>NZ_CP011409.1 GCF_001267925.1 Herbaspirillum hiltneri N3
AGAAGATTCATGGAAAATTTTTGGCAAGCTTGCTCCGCGAAGCTGGAGCAAGAGTTGACGCCGCAGCAATACAGCGCATGGATCAAGCCCCTCGCACCGCTTGATTACGAAGATGGTCGCCTGCGCATCGCCGCGCCGAACCGTTTCAAGCTTGACTGGGTCAAGACCCAGTTCGCCAGCCGCATCACCACCATCGCCTCGGAATACTGGGAAACCCAGATCGAAGTCCAGTTCGTGCTCGACCCGCGCGTCGGCGAAGCACGTCGCGCCGCCGCGGCTGCCGCACCCCAAGGTCCGAGTCAGGGCCAGGGCGCTGGCCCGCTCAACCGCGTCGGCAGCATGCTCGACGGCTACCCCACCGGCATCCAGGAATCCCTCGTGCAGCCGGCCCCGCCGCCGCACGTGGCGCCGCGCCAGGAACTGTCGCGTATCAACTCGGTGCTGACCTTCGACAACCTTGTCACCGGCAAAGCCAACCAGCTCGCGCGCGCTGCCGCGACGCAGGTCGCCAACAATCCCGGCGTGTCCTACAACCCGCTGTTCCTGTACGGCGGCGTCGGCCTCGGCAAGACCCACGTCATCCACGCGATCGGCAACCAGGTGCTGGCCGACAATCCCGGCGCCAAGATCCGCTACATCCACGCCGAGCAATACGTGCGCGACGTGGTGACGGCCTACCAGCGCAAGGGCTTCGATGATTTCAAGCGCTATTACCACTCGCTCGATCTGCTGCTGATCGACGATATCCAGTTCTTCGGCGGCAAGAGCCGCACCCAGGAAGAATTCTTCTACGCCTTTGAAGCCCTGATCGCCGCCAAAAAGCAGATCATCATCACCAGCGATACCTATCCCAAGGAAATCAGCGGCATGGACGACCGCCTGATCTCGCGCTTCGATTCCGGCCTGACGGTCGCCATCGAGCCGCCCGAGCTGGAAATGCGCGTCGCCATCCTGATGAAAAAGGCCACCCTGGAAGGCGTGGTGCTGTCCGATGACGTCGCCTTCTTCGTCGCCAAGCACCTGCGCTCCAACGTGCGTGAGCTCGAAGGCGCGCTGCGCAAGATCCTGGCCTACTCGCGCTTCCACGGCAAGGACATCACCATCGATGTCGTCAAAGATGCATTAAAAGACCTCTTGTCCGTCCAAAACCGCCAGATCTCCGTCGAAAACATCCAGAAAACCGTCGCCGACTTCTTCAACATCAAAGTCGCCGACATGTATTCCAAGAAGCGCCCGGCCAATATCGCCCGGCCGCGCCAGATCGCCATGTACCTGGCCAAGGAACTGACGCAAAAGAGCCTGCCGGAAATCGGCGACCTGTTCGGCGGCCGCGACCACACCACCGTGCTGCACGCGGTGCGCAAGATCTCCGCCGACCGCGCCAAAAACCCGGAATGCAACCACGAGCTGCACGTGCTCGAGCAGACCCTGAAAGGTTAAGCCGAAAGACCCAATTTGCTGCTTGAACAAGGGTTGATTTGATACAATGGGAGAGTTGGTCCGGTTTGCCCTGGCAGTGTTTTTGTTGTCACTTCGACACTGCCCGAAATACGGCGAACCGTAAGTGAGGATGGCATCGGCGCAAACGCAACGAAGCCGTTTTCAAATTGCAGGGCATTTGCGGAAACTCCGGCAAAACTGGGCGCAAACGGTTGACCATGCCGGATTGCAGACAGAATTTGAAAGCGGCTTTCAGCATCCTTTAAACCATTATCAACAAGGATAAAAAGACTATGCAATTGGTCAAAACCCAACGAGATACGCTTCTCCGGCCACTGCAAATAGTGAGCGGTATTGTCGAGCGTCGGCACACATTGCCGATTCTGGCCAATATCCTCATTCGCAAGGACGGCGAAAAGGTGTCTTTCCTGTCCACCGACATTGAAGTGCAGATCACCACGCACGCCGAAGTCGGCTCCGGCAGCGATGTCACCGCCACCACCGTCGCCGCGCGCAAACTGCTCGACATCCTGCGCGCCCTGCCCGACTCGGGCGAAGTGACCGTCACCCTGTCCAACAAGCGCCTCACGGTTCAGTCCGGCAAGTCGCGCTTCGCGCTGCAGACCCTGGCCGCGGAAGAATTCCCGACCGTCGCCCAGGCCGAGCACTACAACGCGCAAGTCACGCTGCCGCAAAAGACCCTGAAGCACCTGTTCAACATGGTCCACTTCTCGATGGCGCAGCAAGACATCCGCTATTACCTCAACGGCCTGCTGCTGGTCGTCGAAGGCAAGAACGTGATCGCGGTCGCCACCGACGGCCACCGTCTGGCGTTCTGCCAGGTCGCCACCGAGCAGGAGTTCCCGCGCCAGGAAGTCATCATCCCGCGCAAGACCATCATCGAACTGCAGCGCCTGCTGGAAGAAAACGACGATCCGGTCCAGCTCGAGATCGCCAACAACCAGGTCAAGCTGACGTTCGCCGACATCGAACTCATTTCCAAGCTGGTCGAAGGCAAGTTCCCCGACTACACCCGCGTGGTGCCGAAGGGCTACAAGAACAACTTCACCATCGGCCGCGAACAGCTGCTGCGCTCGCTGCAACGCGCAGCGATCATGACCAGCGACAAGTTCAAGGGCGTGCGCTGGGTGATTGCTCCCGGCAGCCTGAAGATCAGCTCCACCAACGCCGACCAGGAAGAAGCGGTTGAAGAACTCGAAATCGACTACGGCGGCGACAGCGTCGACATCGGTTTCAACGTCACCTACCTGCTCGACGTCTTGAACAACCTCAAGGGCGACTTCGTCAACATCGCCCTGGGCGACGCCAACTCCTCCGCATTGATCACCATTCCCGACAATGCCGATTTCAAATACGTCGTCATGCCGATGCGCATTTGATTTCAGTTAGCCGAAAGTAGACGAGGGGCCGTGCATACACGGCCCTTCGCCACTTTCAGGAATTCGGTTTTGCATCGATTTTGCATCGGGTTCCACCAGTTTCAGCATGATTTTCACCGCGATTTTCACGGTATCACCAGCGTATTTCCTTAGCAGTCAGTCAGGCAGTTCCGTTAGTTTTTTCAGAAGGTAGCCATGTCCCAAGTCCCAGCAGACAACACCGTTCAACCGCAACAAAATCAATATGGAGCCTCCTCCATCCAGATTCTGGAAGGTTTGGAAGCCGTCCGCAAACGCCCCGGCATGTACATCGGCGACACCTCTGACGGCACCGGCCTGCACCACCTCGTGTTCGAAGTGCTGGACAACTCCATCGACGAAGCGCTCGCCGGCCACTGCACCGAAATCCACGTCACCATCCACTCCGACAACTCGATCTCCGTCACCGACAACGGTCGCGGCATCCCGACCGGCCTCAAGATGGACGACAAGCACGAGCCCAAGCGCTCCGCCGCTGAAATCGTCATGACCGAGCTGCACGCCGGCGGTAAGTTCGACCAGAACTCCTACAAGGTCTCCGGCGGCCTGCACGGCGTGGGCGTGTCCTGCGTCAACGGCCTGTCCAAACTGCTGCGCCTGACCATCCGCCGCGACGGCAAGATGTACGGCATGGAATTCGTGCGCGGCATCCCGCAAGACCGCCAGATCGAAGTCATCGACGGCGTCCAGGTCTCCCCGATCAAAGTGCTCGGCGACACCGACAAGCGCGGCACCGAAGTCCATTTCTGGGCCGACGAAGAAATCTTCACCCACGTCGAGTTCCACTACGAAATCCTGGCCAAGCGCATCCGCGAACTGTCCTTCCTCAACAACGGCGTGCACATCAAGCTGACCGACCAGCGCACCGGCAAGGAAGAAGACTTCGCCTTCGAAGGCGGCACCCGCGGCTTCGTCGAATACATCAACAAGAACAAGAGCATCCTCAACCCGACCATCTTCCAGGCCACCGGCGAGCGCATGTCGGACCAGAACACCAACATCAGCGTCGACGTCTCCATGCAATGGAACGACGCCTACAACGAACAGGTGCTCTGCTTCACCAACAACATCCCGCAACGCGACGGCGGCACCCACCTGACCGGCCTGCGCGCCGCGATGACCCGCGTCATCAACAAGTACATCGAAGAAAACGACTTCGCCAAGAAGGCCAAGGTCGAAGTCTCCGGCGACGACATGCGCGAAGGCCTCACCTGCGTCCTCTCCGTCAAGGTCCCCGAGCCGAAGTTCAGCTCGCAGACCAAGGACAAGCTGGTCTCCTCCGAAGTGCGCGGCCCGGTCGAAGAAATCGTCGCCAAGACCCTCACCGACTTCCTGCAAGAGCGCCCCAACGACGCCAAGATCATTTGCGGCAAGATCGTCGAAGCAGCCCGTGCGCGCGAAGCAGCTCGCAAGGCGCGCGAACTGACGCGCCGCAAAGGCGTCATGGACGGCCTCGGCCTCTCCGCCAAACTGGCCGACTGCCAGGAAAAGGATCCGGCGCTGTGCGAACTCTACATCGTCGAGGGCGACTCCGCGGGCGGCTCGGCCAAGCAAGGCCGCGACCGTAAATTCCAGGCCATCCTGCCGCTGCGCGGCAAGGTCCTCAACGTCGAAAAAGCCCGCTTCGAAAAGATGCTCTCCTCCGAGCAGATCACGACGCTCATCGCCACCCTCGGCACCAGCATCGGCCCGGACGAATTCAACGCCGACAAGCTGCGCTACCACCGCATCATCATCATGACCGATGCGGACGTCGACGGCGCCCACATCCGCACGCTGCTGCTCACGCTGTTCTATCGCCAGATGCCGCAACTGGTCGAGCGCGGCCACATCTACATCGCCCAGCCGCCGCTCTACAAGGTCAAGGCCGGCAAGGACGAGCGCTACCTCAAGGATGACGTCGAAGAAGCGCACTACATGATGCAGATCGCGCTCAACGACGCCGAGCTCGTCCCAAGCGAAGGTGCAGCACCGATCAGCGGCGCCCCGCTGACCGAACTGGTCCGTCAGTACAACACCGCCAACGCCATCATCATGCGCCTGACGCGCATGATCGACGCCACCGCGCTGTCGGCCATCATGACCGGCGTCACGCTGCAACTGAACACCGCCGCAGAAGCCGAGCAATCCGCCGCCGCACTCAAGGCCGCCATCAACGAACCGGGCATCGACGTCATCGTCCGCTCCGACGAACTGACCGACAAGCACATCCTGCGCATCCAGCGCATGTACCACGGCAACATCAAGGTCACCGCCATCGACACCGACTTCGTCAACGGCCCCGACTACCAGGTGCTGGCCAATGCAGCCGCAACCTTCCGCGGCCTCATCGGACGCGGCGCACTGATCCGCCGCGGCACCGGCGACAAGATCAAGGAAAGCGCCATCAGCGACTTCCACCAGGCCATGGCATGGCTACGCGACGAAGCCGAACGCGGCGTCAGCAAGCAGCGCTACAAAGGTCTGGGTGAAATGAATCCGGAACAGCTGTGGGAAACCACGATGGACCCAACCGTCCGCCGCCTGCTCAAAGTGCAAATCGAAGACGCGATCGCCGCGGATCAGATTTTCATGACGCTGATGGGGGATGACGTGGAACCGCGCAGGGCGTTTATTGAGTTGAATGCGCTGCAGGCTGGGAATATTGATGTTTGATTCTTGTTGAAAAAATTCTCACTCCCGTGAAAACGAATAGTCATCGTAAATGAAAAAAGAGAGCCGACGCGGCTCTCTTTTTTTGTCATTCGATCTTACGCCTCAAATACGTCGCCTCTATACGAGGCAGATAACTGATTCAGTTCGGTCAAAAGATACATTAGGGAGTCATACTAACTGAAGAAATCGTCACTCTGTAAAGAACGAATCGGCCATTTTTTAATAGCTCATCACCTTCTAACTCACGCCGCACCATTCGGACGACGAGCAAGTTGCTTGCTTTGTCTTTTTGCGCTTCTTAGCACGCGGTCTTTCTCATCGTGGAAGCTTGTTTCTGCCTTTGAAGAAAACATCTCATCTTCCGGCATGCCTAATGAGTACATCTCTCTTTCTCTAAGCTCTTCTTGCTTTATGTATTCAATGAATTTCTCCACGCGCTCTAGCCGAACCTTTACGCGTTCTACGCGCTCCCCTCGGTTAAAGAACTGATATTCTTTCCGCGCAGCTTCTGTAAGATAGTTACTGGTCTCTTCGCTAAAAATTCCGCAGTCGGTACATATTAAGTCTAGATACGTGAAGTAGTACGCAAGATCTCCAAACATATACAAGCCGTAGTTGGTTATCTTGATGCGATCAACTGACTCAGAATAGGAGTCCAGTCGATTGTCTGCTTCTACAAAACCGTGACGAAGTAAAACGTCTAGATTCTGTTCGAAGTCATCTTGCATGCTAAACGTCTCAGCAAAATAGGCCCGCAATTCAGCGGTTGCGAAATAAGATGGTGCCGTGGGATCAACTCCATTTGCTAGCTTCCTTAAAATTCGTAAAGCAGTGAAATGGGATCCATGACGAGTTGCCCTCAGTTGATAGATGTTCGGAATGTCACTCAATGATTCTTCGTAGAAATAACGATTAGGAATCATCACTGGTTTTATAACCTGATGAATTTGAAATTTCCAAGCACGATTTGCGATCATCTCATCAACGTTTGTATAGCCCGATAATAAGAAGCTTCTGAATAAATCTAGGGAAAGACGAATATCTCCATGAGCGCAGGCAGTTAGGAAATTATTGAGTGGTGAACTATCGCTCGAGAATTCTCTACTCAAGATACTTAGGTAAGTTGCGCTGTCTCGGATGAACTCTGTAGCCACTTGACCGGTTCCTTTGTTTTCCTCGTATTCCCGCTTTCCTAGCATGGCGACGGTATAGTCAAGTCGTTTTTTAAATACCTCCGTCGGACGTGGGGAGCTGATATGGAAGCCGGAATTCTGGAATGCATCGAGTACCCCGTGAATTTTGGAGTCAAAAAATCTCTCCTCGCGCATTGATATAAGTGTCACGCATTTCAACTGTTCAGATATCTCCTGCGCCGAAGAGAAACAAAAATCTTGAACTTCGGTTGAGTATTGATCAGTGTTGTCGATAACGACGATAGCGCCACGCTCTTGGGTTGCCAGATGCTCGACTAGCCGTTCGGTGCAATATGACAAGTCCTGCTTCCAAGCCGCGATCAAAGAATTCAGTTTGACGTTATATGCTTCGGACGCAGTATTAAGTCCAGCAAGATCCTGTTTGGTTGCCGTCTTGAAGCGATCAGAGAATAAGCCCTCAGTTAACGTTGCTCGATCTGCCTCCAGCAAGTCTTCCTTATCTAGCTGCTTAACGAGATTTTTCCAGATAGCAGATCTGATTAAAGCTATGTCTTCTGGTACTTTAAGCAGATCAATGATTGCGATAACGGAATGCTCTCTCAGCCAGCGCGGGGCGTTATGATGCAAAAGCCGTTTTATGAATGTCGATTTACCAGCACCTTTTCCTCCAAATAAGACGAGTACCTCGCCCTTGCGATTCTGCTTCAGGTTTTTGGTCAATCGTCCGCCTAGGCGACCACCTTTCCCAGTATCTTCGAGTTGCTGAACCCCATACGACTCGAAGAAAGGGGACAGAGAATCATGGATCAGAGTCCTCATGCCGTCGGATGCGCCAACATATTCCCTCTGAGAAACGTAGCAGCGTTCCATGAACTCAGTGTCATCATCTTTAATCACACCAAAGTATTGATTAACAATTGGCCGAAGCTTCGTGGCCAGTCGGTTTGCAGTAATTGTGTGTGAGTAGGAAGATATTTTCTCTTTGGGATAGTAGACGTTTCTATCTTTTGGTGGAGCACTGCTAAGGAGCGATGGTAGAGAGACGCGTTCAGTAATAGCGATGAAGGAGAGATTATTAATCGCCTTTGTGAATTCTTTCTCGAAGAACGTTAGATTTCGTACCACGAATGCTTGCAGTGATTCCCAGCGTTTCCCTTTCTCAAAAGTTTTGAAAAAAATCCACTCGAATCCATTGGTGATGCATGCGTATTCACAACCACTATCAAAGCAGTAGGTTCTTACCTGCTGCATCGCTGCTTTAATATTTACATCGCTTAACAGCTTGGCGATTGATATGTAGCAGGATGTCTCGTCGACAGTATGCGCAATCGGTAATTCAAAGAAAATGCCAGCTCTTTTTGCTTCGATAAAAAGTAAATCCTCGCCGTTCGTTTTTTTCAGTACATAGTCCGCGAAGCCAGGTGCAATGAATTCTTCAACTGCCACTCGATTTTTTGGCCACGAAAGAAAGTCATGAATGATGAAGTCAATGACTTTGTGTCGCGTTTCAGCTTCATTTATGTCTCTTAGCGAGGTCTCATGAATCAGCTGCTTCAGCTGTTCTAGTTTATCGTCCGCTTTAGTCTTGTTATCTTTCATGGCACCTGACGAGATTTGATTATTAATTCTGCGAGCAAAGGACAAACACGGGGGGATAAAAATCTGTCCATTGAACGATCATATGTAAGTCGTTGGGATGATTACACGGTTGTGCACGATATGGTGAATTTACGTATTATTTGTCGTAATTATTTGATTTTTAGTCAAATAAGACCTGGCATCCTAGACCAGATAAAAACGACAAATGATAGAACTAAAAACGGTTTTCGCAGAATATCTGCCGGCAAAAGAAAAATATGGGCGCGTTCCACGAAATGTTGAGATACCAGCCCTTGTTGAGGCCATACGGAAAAGTATCCCAAGATTCTTTCTAGAGTGTACAGAGAGCGCTGGATATGCCTCTAGCGAATGGCTTACTAAGGGCTCAATCGGCGAGCCAAATCGCACCTTTGCCCACGTCCCTTGGGTAGCAATCTTCAAGCGCTCCATCACGAAATCAGCGCTAGAGGGTTACTACATCGTCCTGCTATTTTCAGAGGACATGTCTTCTGTGTATTTGACGCTGAATCAAGCCTTTACCGCCTTTGAAACTCGCTACGGTTCTGTCGATCTCGCATATCGAAAGCTACAAGATTGTGCGCAACAAGCAGTACTTGAGCTCGGCCCGGTGTCAGATGGTTTTACTACAGGCCCCATTGACTTGAGAACCAAAGGTACGCTTTCAACGGGATATGAGTTCGGCTCAATTTGGGCGAAAGAATACTTCGTCGATAAAGTCCCTTCGCAAGTTGAGCTGGAAAAGGACATCCAGATTCTGCTGCAGGCGTATAAGACGTTATGGACAAAATTTCCTCATTCCTTAGTCGATGCCAACACAGAAATATCCAATGACGAATTCGTTAAAGCGGTTGAGATAACTGTAAAGACGGTTCCCAAATCCCCGGCCACTAAAGGGCCACAACCCCCTCCGCCTAAAGTAAAGTCATCAGGACGCGAAGTATTTTCACGCTCGGCGAATGTAAGTGCGCGGGCAATTTCGATGTCGAATGGTGTATGTGCGTTGTCAGGAGGGCGTGGTGTGCACGCTTCTTTTCTCTGGAAGAAGACAGGAATGACTTATGTGGAAGCACATCATCTAATTCCGTTCAGCAAGCAAGATCAGTTCCCACACAGTCTAGATGTAGAAGAGAACATTGTTGCGTTGTGCGCGAATTGCCATCGCTTACTTCATCATGCGCGCGCTGATGAGAAAAATGAGCCTTTGAGGCGTTTATGGCAGTTACGGAAAGATGATTTAGTGGCAAGAGGCCTTGTCGTTGAGCTAAATGAATTGAAGAAAATGTATGGAAAATTAGCAGAGGAGGATTGATTCACGTACGTAGCCTATGCGCATCTTGTGGGAATTGGCGCTCAATCTGATGCGTTGTTGCGCCGAATCTAGCTGTCATACAATATGAGCTCCGCGGCTCAAGCGGACGCACCAAGTTGCCGACGATTTATACAATCTCTGCTCATTCACACACTTAAAGACTTCCCCTAAGAGAAGCCGACCCCAAAGGAGACATACCATGCCAACAGGAACCGTGGAGTTACACCGCATCCTCCGCACCACCCCCGAAAAAATCTACCGCGCCTTCACCGACGCAGCCGCTCTCGCCAAATGGCTTCCGCCCTACGGCTTCACCTGCACCGTGGAGCATCTGGAAGCCAAAGTCGGTGGCACCTTCCGCATGTCGTTTTCGAATTTCACCACTGGCAACGGCCACTCTTTCGGCGGCGAATACAAGGAGCTGGTGCCGGGCGAACTGATCCGCTATACCGACAAGTTCGACGATCCGAATCTGCCTGGCGAATTGATGGTGACGGTGAAGCTGAAGCCGGTGTTGACCGGCACGGAAGTGCGTATTACGCAGGCGGGGATTCCGGAAATGATTCCGGTGGAGATGTGCTATCTCGGCTGGCAGGAGTCGCTCCTGCAGCTGGCCAATCTTGTCGAGCCGAATATTCCAGGATAGCGCGGGACGCTTCTTCGCAAGTCCCGATCAGAATAAAGAAGTGGGCTGACACGGATGCAAGCCGATGGATTCTTGCGTGCTTTGATGCTGGTCGCGGCACACCAATCAGGTGTCGCGGCCAATGTTACTTGTCGGGGAAAAAAGGACGGGGTCTTTCATTGCGCCGACGCCGCTCAATAGCCGCATCGGGGAATTGCCGCCGCATCACCGGATATCGGCCGGCCGTTCTTTTGCCGTCATGGGAAGGTCAAGTCCAGACCGAGCCTGCTGGCAAGGACGAAGGTGACGATCCCCAGGCCTAGCAGCGTCAGCGTGAAGGCTACGGCGACCTTGCCGCTCGCGCGCAGCAATGCGCGCTTCTCCATCGCCTTCTCTTTCTTCCCTTGATCGTAGTGCCACTTGATGGCGTAGAACATGCCGATGCCGAGTACGAGTGCCTTGAAGGCGACGAAAACTACAGGGGTCCAGTCCAGCATTTTGGGTATTTCCAGGCGATTACTTGACACTATTTGTCGTGAGGAACACTCCCTCAAGACGCGGCGCGACATCTCCTTCGACGTCGGTTCATTCTAGGTCAGGCAAACAGCGATCGCCATTGGACATAAAGCCCTAGGACATAATGTCCTTGCCGGCTTATCGACCTCCAATGAAGCTTGGCGTACCTGTTTCTAGGTTGTTGGCGCAGAGCAAATGTCGAGCGGTACTGCTTCCACTCAAGCGCACTCAACACCAGAATCAGTCGCCGAGGTCGATAACCTCATTGGCCGCGATCTCCGCCGGCGTCTCATAAAAACTCGCCACCCACACCTGCTTACTTTGCTCTGCAAAGTCCGCCAGCACCTCGCTCACAAAGTTGATCGAGCTCTTGTCCAGGCTGGCGAACGGATCATCCAGCAGGTTCACCGCCGCACCGGCAGCGAATGCGCCTGCCAGATAGACCTTGCGCTTGCTGCCGGTCGACAGCATGAACAGTTTCTTCTCCGCATGCGGCGTCAGCGACAGGCCTCCCAGCAACTCCGGCAGCGCGGCGTCGTTGAAGGCGGGGAAGCGGGCTTTCACCGATGCAAAATACTCCGGCACGCTCAACTGGTCAAAGGCCTCCGTGCGCGGATCGACGTAATAGACCTGCTGTTTGTATTGCGCGGCTTGCTGGTCCAGGCGGATGCCGTTGATGGCGAGCTGGCCGCCGCTTGCCTTGAGTTCGCCGACCAGCACGCGGATCAGGCTGGTCTTGCCGCGACCGTCGCCGCCGCGGATGATGGTGACGCCGGCGGGCAGCGCCAGCGAGAGATCCTTGAACACCTCATGGTCGGGGTAGCTGAAACTCAGGTCGGCGGCTTGCAGGATGGTCGGGCTGGTCATCGGGTTCGGTGGCGGATTGATCAATGGTGTTGTGGACTGACGCGAACGGCGATTGTAAATCACCTGCGCCGGCTGGATCAGTGCAGCCGGTCTGGCGGCGTGTTTGCTTCGCGCAGGGTGATGGTGATCTCGCCATTGCGCTCCAGCACCGCGCGCGCTACGTGATCGAGCGTGACGCCGTCGGTTTTTTTGCGCAGGGCGACGTCGATGTCGCGATCGCTGATGAGGCCGGCGCGCATCTGGTGCGGATCTTTGCGGCCGTCCTTGACGAGCACGCGTTCAGTGCCGCTGATGAGATCGTCGAGCCAGGCCCAGCGCGTGACCAGCACGCCGATCAGGCGGTGCAGCAGCACCAGCACGGCGCCGGCGGCGAGCGTGGGCGGCAGCGGCGAGGCGCCGACGATGGCGCGGCTCAGGATCGCACCCAGCAAGACCGTGATGCACAGGTCGAAGGCGCTGCGCTGGCCGAACGAGCGGCGGCCGGCGATGCGCAGGAATATCAGCGTGAAGCAGAACACGATCAGCGCCCGGATCGCCATGGCGGCGGCGCTGAGGTCGTTGGAGGCATCGATGAGTTGGTGGAGGTCTTGCATGCGATTTCCTGGGTAGTAAGGCGGTGATGCGACAGTGCGACGATGCGCGAGCCGCCATTGTGCATGAGCCGACGCGGGGAGCGCCAGTCTCGGCAGGCGAGGCCGCCTTGAAAATCTTGTCGCCATGGCAATGCCGAAACGGCATGGGACTTTCCTATGCCGTATTTGTATAGTGTCATGCCGGAAAGTATGCGGCCTGCAAGGGCCATAGACTACCTCCGGACCCTCGCCCTATCAGGCGGCAATTCAGGACAAAGAGCGCGAACAAATGGAAATCAAATGGGTGGAAGACTTCCTCTCGGTGGTCGAGACGCTGAACTTCAGCCGCTCGGCCAAGCTGCGCAACGTCACGCAGCCGGCCTTCGGCCGCCGCATCCGCTCGCTGGAGACCTGGCTCGGCGCCGAGCTGTTCGACCGTTCCACCTACCCTTGCGCGCTGACGTCGGCGGGCGAATCCTTCGTGCCGATCGCGCGCGAGATGCTCAACCAGTCGACCCAGGCGCGCCTGATCCTGCGCGGCCAGCTGGCCGGCGCGCAGGCGACCGTCAAGTTCGCCATGCCGCATACGCTGCTGCTGACGCTGTACCCCAAGCTGCTGTCCGAAATCGAGAAGTGCACCGGCGCTATGGCGACCACGGTGCAGGCGACCAATGTACACGACGCCGTGATGGCGCTGGTCGAACGCCATTGCGACCTGCTGATCTGCTATCACCATCCGCAGCAGGGCATTGATCTCGATGCCGAACGCTACGCCATGCTGTCGCTCGGCAAGGAGCCGCTGCGCCCCTACGTCAAGGCGGTGGCCAAGGGCGTGCCGAAGTACGCGCTGCCGGGTACCGCGGCGGAACCGGTGCCGTTCCTGAGTTACTCTTCCTATTCGTCGCTGAGCCGCATCGTCGAGAAGCAGCTCAGCGCCAGCCCGCGGCCGGTGCACGTGTTCCGCCGCTTCGAGTCGGACCTGGCCGAAGGTCTCAAGAGCATGGTGCTGGAAGGCCATGGCGTGGCCTGGCTGCCGGCCAGCGCGGTGACGCGCGAAGTGGCCGAGGGCAAGCTGACGCTGGCGATTGCGCCCAACGACAACGAGGCGCTCTCGACCGGCCTGTGGAGCGACGAGATGGACATCCGCGTGTACCGCCGCATCGACGACGCCCGCCCCGATCTCGACCGCATCTGGGCCTGCCTGCGTGCTGCGCACGCAGTGCGCTAGCAAAACAGAAAAAACCGAATTTCGTTTCTGCATCAACCAACGTTTAGAAGAGGACCACCGTGAAGCTCATCACCAACCAGCAAGTCAGCGAACTCGTCACCACCGCCGACGCCGTCCAGGCCATGCGCGAAGCCTTCGCCGCAGCCGGCAGCGGCGCGCAGCAGGCGCGCGTGCGCACCAGCGCATCCAACGGCGTGATGCTGTCGATGATGGGCGCGATGATTCCCGATGCGGGCATCGCCGGCGCCAAGGTCTACACCACCATCAAGGGCGCGTTCAAATTCGTCATCACCCTGTTCTCGACGGAAACCGGCGCGCCGCTGGCGACCATCGAAGGCGACACCATGACCGGCCTGCGCACCGCCGCCGCGACCGCCGTGGCCTGCGATGCGCTGGCGCGCAAGGATGTCGAAACCCTGGCTGTCATCGGCACCGGCGTGCAGGCGCGTTCGCACATCCCGGCGTTGCTGCAGGTGCGCAAGTTCAAGGAAATCCTGATCGCCGGCGTGTCCGGACAGCAGGAGCTGGCCGATGAAGTCACCGCCGCCTACGGCGTGCCGGCGCGCGTGGTGGAGATCGATGAAGCCGCGCGCCAGGCCGATGTGCTGGTGACCGTGACGCGCGCGACCACGCCGCTGTTTTCGGGGGACTTGCTGAAGCCGGGCGCCTTCGTCGCCGCCGTCGGTGCCAGCAAGGCCAACGTGCGCGAACTGGACGACGTCGCCATCAAGCGCGCCGCCGCCCTGGTGGTCGAGTGGAAGCCGCAGGCGCAGGTCGAAGCCGGCGACCTGGTGCAATGCGCGCCGGGCACGTTCGACTGGGCCAACGTGTGGGAGCTGGGCCAGGCCGTCGACGGCAGCATCGGCTATCAGCGCAAGGAAGGCGACATCGTGATCTACAAGGCCATCGGCATCGGTCTGGAAGACGTGGCGCTGGCAGGCCTGGCGTATCGCAAGGCGGCTGCGCAGAACGGCTGGTAATCGCCCACGGCGGAAGCAACAGCGTCAATGCAAACGGCGGCCTGCGGGTCGCCGTTTTGCTTTGTGCGGCGGGTCGAATCAGACGTCGGGTTACCAGTCACACATCGGATGACACTGCATCCCCTCCTACAGCAGCTTGGGACGCTGTCCGATGCCGGGCGCCGGTGTGCTTGACTACAGTGATCATTCATCCCCTTCTTCCCACCGCGGCGCTGCTGGCGGTAAGGCGCCCCTGCGCCTGCACAAAAGGAGGCACACGGTAACCGCACATTGGAGACCGCCATGAATCGTTTCGAAGACAAGGTAGTAATCGTCACCGGCGCCGCATCCGGCATGGGCAAGGCGACTGCACAGCGCTTTTCCCGCGAAGGTGCGAAGGTCGTGCTGGCCGACCGCCAGCATGAAAAACTGCAGGAGGTGCTGGAGCAGCTGCCGCAGGACCGTACCGCCGCGCGCCTGACCGACGTCTGCGTGCAGGAACAGGTGCGCGACCTCGTGGATTTCGCGATTGAAAAATTCGGCAAGCTTGACGTGCTCGTCAACGATGCCGGCATCCACGTGCCGGGCAACGTGCTGGAGGTCAGCGTGGATGACTGGCATCGCGTGCAGACCAACAATGTCGACAGCGTGTTCTATGGCGCGCGCGAAGCGATTCCCTACCTGGAAAAGACCCGCGGGTGCATCGTCAACGTCGCCTCGGTCTCCGGCCTGGGCGGCGACTGGGGCATGAGCGCCTACAACACGTCGAAGGGCGCGCTGGTCAATCTCACGCGCGTGCTGGCGCTGGACTTCGCCAGGAAGGGCATCCGCGTCAACGCGGTCTGCCCGACGTTCACCTATACCGGCATGACGGCGGACATGGCTGACAACAAGGCGCTGATGGCGAAATTCGCCGAACGCATTCCGCTAGGACGCGGCGCCCAGCCGGAGGAAATCGCCGCCGTGATCGCTTTCCTCGCCAGCGAGGATGCGGGCTTCGTGACCGGGGTAAATATGCCGGTTGACGGCGGACTCACTGCATCCAACGGCCAGCCCGGCCAGTAGCGTCCACCAGCATCAATGATCAAGAGAGGAACCGTCATGTCCGATCGCCCCGTTCTACATCGACCGCAAGCTCCGCAATCCTCCGGCACCGCCGACGCGCCGGTCAATCCCGACCGTGAATACGAGGATTCCACCGAGAGCAAGCTCGACCACAGCAAGCCGCCGCATCACGACAAGACTGCGGCCGACAAGAAGCACAAGGATGAGCCGCAGATGTCGGTTGGCAAGTAAAATGGATTAACAATCTTTAAGTTGTTTTATTGATATACAACTTATATATTGTATTTGCAATTTACAACTCAAAGGGTGTAGCATGAATCTTCACCTCCATGGAGATCTGCATGCTCTATCCCATCAAAACCCTCAGTCAGCTTCGGCCGATCCTGCAAGGCTTTCGCAAGGAAGCAGGACTGACCCAAGCGGCGCTGGCGGAGCGCTTGGGCATGTCCCAGCAGAATTATGCCAAGCTCGAAGCCAATCCGGCCTCGGTCAGCATGGAGCGTCTTCACGCTGTATTCAGCGTACTGAACGTGGAGATGGCGTTAAGCCAGGCAGGAACTGCCGTCACGGTAACCACTTCGCCCGCAGTGCCAACGCGCAAACCTACACTCAAGACAACAACAAAAGAGCCGCAATCCCTGCGCCGCGTCACTTCGCCAGCCATTAAAAAAGAGGTCTGGTAACCATGGGTCGCCGTACGCTGACGCAACGACTCTTCGTCTGGATGAATGGCATTCGCGTGGCTGCCTGGGACAAGACCCGGGACGAGGAACGCCTGAGCTATTTCCCAGAGTGGCAGGAGCAGGAGGAAGGACGGCCCCTGTCGCTCTCGCTGCCGTTCACGCCAAATAACTTGGTCTACCGCGGCGCGCTTGTTTCTTCCTTCTTCGACAATCTCTTGCCGGACAACGATGCGATTCGCCGTCGTCTGGCGCAGCGTTATCACGCAGAAAATACCGATCCATTTTCTTTGCTGGCAGAACTCGGCCGCGATTGTGTCGGCGCCATTCAGCTCTTGCCCCCGGACGTAGCGCCGACGGATTTGTTTTCCATTTCCGGCAGACCTCTGGACGAGGCGGAAGTCGCGAATCTCCTGCGCAACACCACGAGCGCCGCGATTCTCGGACAGACCGGCGAGCACGACGATCTGCGCCTGTCCATCGCTGGCGCGCAGGAAAAGACTGCGCTGCTTTATCACGAGGGCGCATGGCATTTGCCGCAAGGGAGTACGCCGACCACACACATCTTCAAACTGCCGCTGGGACTGGTCGGCAACCGGCGCGCCGACATGCAGAGCTCGGTCGAGAACGAATGGCTGTGTTCAAAACTGATGGCCGCATATGAATTGCCGATCGCTCATTGCGACATCGGCCGTTTCGAAGATCAGAAGGTGCTGATCGTCGAGCGTTTTGATCGCAAGCCGGCGAGTGATGGCAGCTGGATCATTCGCCTGCCGCAGGAAGACATGTGCCAGGCAACGGGAACGCCGTCCCTGCGCAAATATCAGGCGGATGGCGGCCCCGGCATTGCCGACGTCATCCATGTGCTTGACAGGTCGGATAAGGCGCAGCAGGACAAGCGCAATTTTTTCAAGACGCAGATCGTGTTCTGGTTGCTGGCGGCGACCGACGGCCATGCCAAGAATTTCAGCATCGCCCATCTGCCCGGGGGGAGTTATTGCGCCACGCCTTTGTACGATGTTTTGTCGGCGCATCCGATCACCGGTCCGGGGCCGAACCAGATGGCGGCACAGCGTCTGAAGCTGGCGATGGCTGTGCGCAGCACCAGCAACTACTATCTGATCGACAGAATCCAGCGCCGCCATTGGGGCGCGCAAGCAGCCCAGGTGGGACTCGGCGCTGCGGCGGCCGAAGAGATCATTGAAGAAGTCATCGCGGCGACTGACGGCGTGCTTGATGCAGTCGGCAGGCAATTGCCAGAAGATTTTCCTGCCAAGCTGGCGGACGTAATCTTCAGCGGCGTCGCCCGTCAGTGCAAGCGACTCGCCGCCATGCCTGCAGGCGTCTGAACTACGCGGCGCGCACCAGCGTGATGGCGCGCTCGGGACAAGCCGTGACGCACAGGCCGCAGGCGCGGCAGGCATCGGCATTGGGCGTGTAGGCGACATGCATGCCGTGCACGCGCAGTTTGAATTTGTTGAGGACGCCCAGCGACTGGTAGTCGGCGGCGTCGATGCGGCGGATTTCAAAGACGTCTTCCGGGCACACCACCAGGCAGTCGCCCTTGCCCTCGCAACGGTTCAAATCGATCGCCGGCACGATGACGCCGGGAGCTTGTTTGCAGCCGCCGGAGGAAGACGGCTGCGACGGCTTCAGGGTTTGATTCATCGTTGCCCGGCTCAGTAATGATGATGGATGGTGACGGCGTCAGACGCCGGCAGCCGGGTCTTTGGGCGAGGTTGGACGCGCATCGGCATCGGTGTCCGCGTCCTCATGGCGGCCCCAGCGGCCGCGCCAGCCGCGCATGCCTCGTTTGAATTTCTCGCGTTCTTCTTCGCTCATCTGTTCCCAGCGTTGGCGGTGATGGTGGTGGCAGCCGCGTCCGCGGAAGCCGCCGAACAGGATCTTGCTCAGCACCAGCAAGCCCAGCGCCTGCAGGTACGCAATCTGGTGCACCCCGGGGAACAGCGACGGCAACAGCCAGTTCCACAGCGACATGACGACCCAGCCGAGTGCGGCGACGCCGGCGATGACGAGTACCAGAATTTTCCAGAATTTGCGTTGACAGCTCATGATGTCCTCCTTTGCTTGATGCGAGTGAGCGAATAAAAACTAAGAAAAAAATTTGCGAAGCCGGTCCGGGTTGCCCCGCACCTTCATTCCAGTTCGTCGTACAGCGTCTGCAAGCGCGAGCGCAGGTGCAGGACGGCGTAGCGTTTGCGCGCCAGCAGCGTGTTCACGCCGACGCCGGTTTCCGCGGACAGCTCCTTGAAGCTGCGCCGCTCCAGTTCATGGGCGATGAAAACGTCGCGTTGTTCCGCCGGCAGTTCCTCCAGCGCGTCGTGCAGCTCGGCCAGCAGCAGCGAGCGCGCATACGCGGCTTCGGGACCGGCGTCGGTATCGGGCAGCAGTTGCTCGAGCCAGCCGTCGTCCTCGTCTTCTTCGCCGTCGCCGGAGACAGGCAGTGCCTGCTCGCGCTTCTTGCGGAAGCGATCGACGATGCGGTTGCGCGCCACCCGGAACATCCAGGCGCCGACCTGCTCGATCGGTTCGGGCAGGCGACAGGCCTCCACCAGTTCGTAGAACACGTCCTGGAGAATGTCTTCCGCGTCGGAGGGGTCCGGCACCCGCGTGCGGATGAAGTTGCGCAGGCGTGAACGTTCGCGCAGCACCATGTCGGTGATGTGTGCGTTGTTATTGTCGGCTTCGGCCATCGGCTTTGAAGGCAGCGTCGTTTCCATGCCGTGAAGACGGATCACGGCGGCGAATATTGTGGGATGCGGAAAATAAAGGCGGAGCGGCGGGTGGACGCTCACCGGCCGATGCTAGCGGCAATTGCCTAAGGGCGGGAGCGGTCGGCCGGAAATTACGTGAAATTGCCAGATTGACATTGTCGTAATGACACCAATGTGTGGCGCGATTATACGTGGCGTCGTCAAAACGCGATGTCGTTTGTTTGAGGGATATACAGTTTGCCGATATCGCTTTACATTCTCTGCATCGGCGCACAACAACAGAAAAACAGGCAATGATGCGATGAACCCTTCAACATGAACACCATGCATGCCGCCCCCGAGGGCCAGCAGCAGCCCGGCTTCGGCCCGGCTGGTGCGGCCGCGCGGCTGCCCGGCCATCCGGTCAGCGAACCCGACGAGCGCCTCGGCCAGCTGTTGTGGAACGTCACCTCGCTGGCCGGCATGCTGTGCGACGCGCCCATCGTGATGGTGTCGCAGCTGCAGGGCCAGTTCGATTGCACCGAAATCGGCGCACTGTCATTGATGGCCGGCGTCGCGCTCGACAGCGGCATGGACCAGCGTCGCCAGTGGTGGCGACTGTTCGGCCAGTCGGGCATCGTCTGCAGCGCCGCCGATTTCAGCCTGTGCGAATCGGCCGCCCTCACGCCCGAGCGCATCACTGAAATCAGCGACCTCACCCTCGACCAGCGCTTCGCCCATCACGGCATGGCCAGGGGACCGACCGGCTTGCGCTTCTACGCCGCGACGCCGATGCAGAACCAGCGCGGCGACTTGCTCGGCACCTTGTGCGTGCTCGACCGCAAGCCGCGCCTGCTCGAGTCGCACCAGCGCAACGGCCTGCATCTGCTGGCGCAGCAATTCATCGCGCAACTGGAGTTGCATCGCGACCTGCAGATGCTGCAGCGGCAGACGCTGACCGATCCCCTGACGGGCGTCGGCAACCGGCGCGGCTTCGACCGTCGCCTGCGCGAAGAATGGTCGCGTCACTTGCGCAGCGGCGAGGCGCTGTCGCTGCTGATGATCGACGTCGACATGTTCAAGCAATACAACGACACCTACGGCCATCCGGCCGGCGACGATGTGTTGAGCTTGTTGTGCGAGTTGCTGCGCATGCCGCTGCGCGCCAGCGATTTCGTTGCGCGCGTCGGCGGCGACGAGTTTGCGGTGATTTTGCCCAACACGCCCGAGGTCGGCGCCGAGCTGGTGGTGGAGCGCATCCAGGCCATGCTGCAAGCGGCGCAATGGCCGTATTGTCCGGTCAGCGTCAGCGCCGGGGTGGCGACGCTGTCGCCGGGGGAAGTCTGCGATTTCGCCACGCTGCTGCAGCGCGCCGACCAGGCCATGTACATGCGCAAGCACAATCGCCGGAAAGACGATTGACGCGCTTCCGCACTTACCGCTGCTTGCCCTGCAGCGCCGCCAGCATCATCTGCCCCATGATTTCCGGACGACCGCTGAAGATGGTCTGCACCGCATCGACGCCGGTCAGTTCGCGCCGTAGCCGGTTGCGCAGCGCGTGGTCGTCGGCCAGCCGCACGGTGGCGCTGATGTACTCGTCGACCGTCGGCGTCACCAGCCATTGCGGGAATTTCAAACGTCCGAACAAGCCTTCGTCGATGTGCTCGTGTACTTCGGGACCGGTCTTGCACACGCCGACCAGGCCGGCGCTGACGGTATCGATGATGCCGTTGGTGTTGCCGAACGGGAAGGGGTTGATGAACATGTCGCAGCGCGCGATCACCTGCATGTAGGCGCCGTAGTGCTGGTGCGGATACACGGTGGCGGCGTCGCCCAGGAATTGACCGATCACGCGCTTGACCTGCGGATAGATCAGCATGCCCTGCGCCTGCCCGATCAGGAAATGGAAGTGCACCTTGCTGCTCGCCTCGCGCAGGATGCGCTGGCAGGCACGCAGGAAATCGGGGTTGAGTTTCATCGTGGTCGACGCCACCACGATTTGCACCACGTCGGGCGTCTCGCGGATTTCCGTCGGCAGATCGAGCAGGCTCGCATGCGCGGAGGCGCGATACGGCATGCCGTCGCTGGGCAGGCGCAGCAGTTGTTCGCTGAAGCAGGCCGGGTCGCCGACGTAGTCGTCTTCGACGACGACGTAGTCCATCTCGGGCGAGTGTGAGGTCGCCGGATGGCCGAGCGCCATCGCCTGGAGCGGCGCGAGCCGCAGGTTGGACAGGAACATCGTCAGCGCGAACATGCCGACGCTGGGCATGTAGAACACCTGCGCCGCTTTCGCCTGCGCGACGCTGCGGATCTGCTTGAGCTGGTCCAGGATTTCGCCCGGCGTGATCTCGATGAATTCATCGAACACCGCGCGTCCGGCCTCGTCAACCGTGCCGGCGTAGCCCATGCCGACCACATGGAAGAGTTCGCGCGCCGCTTCCAGGGTGCGCGAATGCGTGCGGTAGATCGAGTGCGCCGAGCTGAACCATTCCACCACGACCAGCAGCACCGGCTTGTCCGCACCAGCGGTCAGCAGCGGCGGCGTATTTAGTGGAGTATTAAGCGGCGCAATACCGGCGCGCGCGATGCTGCGCCGGATCAGCGCATTGATCGGCTTCTTGATATCGTGCTTGTCGGCGCGGCGCGCGTAGCTGCAGTGCATGTAGACGTCGTGCAGGATGCCGGCCGGCAGCTGCGCCAGGTCCTCGATCTGCTCCAGTCGCGCCGACAGCCACGGCAGGATCTGCTCGCGCTTTTCGTAGGCCACCGGCGTGGCCAGCAGGCGCGGCGACAACAGCGCCAGGCACAGGCTGGCGACCAGCGTCTTGTCGTGCGCCCAGAAGGCGTCGAGGTCCATCGGGATTTCGGATTCGGGTGAATACAGCAGGCAGAACTTGATCAGGTCGCGGTCGCTGATTTCCACTTCGCGCAGGTTGCCCTTGCCGCGGATGTTCCAGGCGCGCACCACGTGGTCGGCGTTGCGGAACGAGCTGGCGGCGAACAGGCTGGACAGCCAGCGATGCATCACCAGCATCTGGCCGAAGCCGAGCTGGGAGAACTGGAATTCGCTGTCCGCGAACAGGCAGGAAATCGCCGCTGCGATACGCGTGACGACGTGGTCGTTGAGCTCGTCGGCTTGCACGCTGGACAAGGGTCTGGCGGTGAAGTCTGCGCCCGGCAGGCCGTAGTTGGCATCCAGCGCCGACAGCAAGGCCATCAGCTCGCGCGCGGCATCCTCGTGCTGGCGCGAGTAGGCCAGGTATTCAAAATTCTCCAGCGAAAACGCCATCGTCCCTCCCCCTGCCTTCTTGTTGTTTAGTGCTGTTCTTCGGCTTCGAAGCCGGCCTGGCGCAAGGCGTTGAGCACCAGCGCCAGATGTTCGCGGCCGCGCGTCTGCAGGACCAGTTCGATGTCGACGTTCTGCGCCGCCAGCATCGTGAAGGCGCGCTGGTGATGCACTTCGTCGACGTTGGCGCCGGCTTCGGCGACGGTGGCGGTGATGCGCGCCAGCACGCCCGGCACGTCGCGCGCCGACACGCGCACGCGCGCCAGGCGACCGGCGCGCACCATGCCGCGTTCGATGATCGCGGCCAGCAGCAGTGGGTCGATGTTGCCGCCCGACAGCACCATGCCCACGCGCTTACCGCGGAACCGTTCCGGATGGCGGATCAGCGCCGCCAGCCCGGCTGCGCCGGCGCCTTCGACCAGGGTCTTTTCGATTTCAAGCAGCATCAGCACGGCTTGTTCGATGTCGCCCTCGTCGACCAGCAGCAGGTCGTTGACGTCGCGCGCGATGATTTCACGCGTCAGCACGCCGGGCGTGGCCACCGCGATGCCTTCGGCGATGGTGCTGGTGCCGAGCGCATGGGCGGTGCCTTGTATCGCGTTGATCATGGACGGGAAGCGCTTGGCCTGCACGCCGACGATGTCGATGCCGGGTCTGCGTGAGCGCGCCGCCACCGCCATGCCGGCCAGCAGGCCGCCGCCGCCGATGGCCACCACCAGCGCATCTAGGTCGGGGACGGCGTCGAGCATCTCCAGCGCCACCGTGCCCTGGCCGGCGATGATGGCTTCATCGTCGTAAGGATGGACAAAGGTCAGGCCGCGTTCCTGCGCCAGCGCGAAGGCGTGGGCGCGCGCTTCTTCCAGCGTGTCGCCGTGCAGCACCACCTCGGCGCCGAAGCCGCGCGTGCGTTCGATCTTGACGCCCGGCGTGAAGCGCGGCATCACGATCAGCGCATGCAGGCCGAGACGCTGCGCATGATAGGCGACGCCTTGGGCATGGTTGCCGGCCGACATCGCGATCACGCCGCGCACGCCGGTGGCGGCGAGGTCGGTCAGCTTGTTGCAGGCGCCGCGTTCCTTGAAGGACGAGGTGAACTGGAGGTTTTCGAATTTGAGGAAAACCTGGGCGCCGACGATCTCGGACAGCGTGCGCGATTCCACGCACGGCGTGTTGAGGATCTGGCCTTGCAGGCGCGCGGCGGCGCGCTGGATATCTTCAATGGTGGTCATACGCTTCGCTCAGTCTGCACAAAAACAGGGAGCAGACATTGTAGCGAGAGAGACGGCGGCTGCGGGAACGATATTCATACGTAATTCCCGCAGCCCCCGGAGGGACTCAGGCCGAGGCCGGGTTTGCCCCCAAACCTCGTCAGGCCTGGAGCTTGAACACGCCGACGATTTTCGCCAGGCTGGCCGACTGATCCTGCATGGCCTTGGCGGCGGCGGCCGCCTGTTCGACCAGGGCGGCGTTCTGCTGGGTGTTCTCGTCCATCAGCACGATGGCGCGGTTGACCTCTTCGATGCCGGTGCTCTGCTCGGTGCTGGCGGCGCTGATTTCGCCGACGATGTCGGTCACGCGGCGCACGCTGGCGACCACTTCGGACATGGTGGCGCCGGCGTTTTCGACCAGCTTGCTGCCGCTGTCGACCTTGTCCACCGAGGCCGTGATGAGCTCCTTGATTTCCTTGGCGGCGGAGGCCGAACGCTGCGCCAGGCTGCGCACTTCGCTGGCTACGACGGCGAAGCCGCGGCCCTGTTCACCGGCGCGGGCGGCTTCCACCGCCGCGTTCAGCGCCAGGATGTTGGTCTGGAAGGCAATCCCGTCGATCACGCTGATGATGTCGACGATCTTCTTGGACGACTCATTGATCGCGCTCATGGTGTCGATCACCTGGCCGACCACGGCGCCGCCCTGGGTCGCGACTTCGGAGGCGGATACAGCGAGCTGGTTGGCTTGGCGGGCGTTTTCGGCGTTCTGCTTCACGGTCGAGGTGAGCTGTTCCATGGCGGCGGCGGTTTCTTCCAGCGAGCCGGCCTGCTGCTCGGTGCGCGCCGACAGGTCGAGGTTGCCGTTGGCGATCTCGGCCGATGCGGTGGCTATCGTGTCGGTGCCGGTGCGGACCTGGCCGACGATGTTGACGAGGTTGTCGTTCATGTCCTTGAGCGCGGCCATGAGCTGGCCGGTCTCGTCGCGCGACTCCACCGTGATGCGGGTGCCGAGGTCGCCCTGGGCCACGCGCCCGGCGACGCCCACTGCAGTCACCAGCGGCCGCGTGATCGAACGCGTGATGAAAAGCGCCAGGCCGACGCCGGCCAGCAGCGCGATGCCGCCCAGCACGATCATGAGCAGGCGCGCGGTCCTGAACAGGCCGTCCACCTGCTGCGTCAAGCCGGTGATGGCTTCGCTCTGCAGATTGGACAGCTTCTCGATCGAAGCCAGGTAAAGCTTGCTGTTGGGCAGCAGTTGCTCTTCGACCACCTTGCGCGCGCCGTCTTCGTTGCCGGCGTCCTTTTCCTTGAACACGGCGGTGTTGTTGGCGATCACCACCTTGCGGCGTTCATTGATTTCGGCCAGCAGCGCCTTGCCCTGTTCGTCGACGATGGTGGCTTCCATCTGCTTGACGTACTCGTTGTTGCGGGAAATGGTGGCGACGATTTCGTCCTTGTAGAACTTCTGCTGCACCGGGTCGGCGTTCTTGGCGGCGGCGACGATGCGGCCGACGTTCAGTTCGATCGACTTGTAGAACGCATTGACCAGGCGCTCCCTGGCCAGCGCGTTGTGGACCATGTAGTCGGTCAGGTTGCCCACCGACTGCAGGCGCCAGATGCCGATGGCGGTAATGATGCTCATCAGCACCAATATGGCGGCGAAACCGATGCCCAGGCGCGTGCCGATTTTCAGGTTTTTCATTGTCTTCCCTCGAGGTTGGGCGCTGTTCGCCGCCTACCTTGCCCCTTGTGGCCTGTGCTCTTGGAGCTTGTGGCTCTTCGCGCAGGAGCAGGATGGATATCCGGTCGATACGATGCGCATCCTGTGATTAACGGATGGCGCGCCGGCGTACTTGAGGGGAAAAGGCGACGGGGCGCTTAATTTTTACTCGCCTCAGGTATTTGTCAGCTTGTCCCACAGGCGGGTCAGCGCCGGCCGCTTGTTCTGCAGCGACCGGTACACGCGGATCTCCAGTTCCAGCGACCAGGCCTCGCCGCCGGCGGCGACCAGCTTGCCGTCGGCCAGTTCCTGCGCCACCGAGCGCTGCGGCAGCCATGCCATGCCGTGGCCGTTGAGCGCCATGCGCTTGAGCAACTCCGCCATCTCGGATTCGTAGGTCGTGAGCAGCGCCGGCGTCTGCGGTGCATGGGCCAGGATCAGCTCCATCACGCGGCCGAGGAAGGAGGTGGCCGGATACGCCAGCAAGCGGGTCGGTTTGCTTTTGCCGCCCGGCAAGCGGAAGCGCGCGGCGCCGTCGCGGTCGGGCGCCGACACCGGGATCACGCGCTCGCTGCCGACCGTGAGACAGGCGTACTGGTCGGGGTTGAGCAGGATCGGCAGCTGCACATGGTGGAAGCACAGCAGCAGGTCGCATTCGCCCTCGCTCAGCGCCAGTACCGAGTCATGGATGTTGGTGGCGGTGATGCGGGCGCTGAGGTCGGCGCCCTGCCCGCCGTTGAGCCCGTCCAGCCATTCCGGGAAGAAACTGAGCGCCAGCGAATGCCCGGCCGTCACGCGCAGCATGTTGTGCGCGGTCTGCTCGCTGCGCAGCTGGCTGCGCGCATCGTTGAGCAGTCTGAGCGCCTCCGAGGCGGCGTCGTTGAACAGCTTGCCGGCCACCGTCAGCGTCAGCGGATAGGTGCTGCGATCAACCAGCTCGGCGCCGGTCCAGGCTTCCAGCGCGCGGATGCGGCGGCTGAAGGCCGGCTGCGTGACGTTGCGGTGATCCGCCGAACGAGAGAAGTTGCGCGTCGCCGCGAGACTGAGAAAGTCTTCTATCCACTTGATGTCCATCGGCTGTTTTCCTTGTCGCTGAGTTGGCGGGCGCGCACGGTGTCCTGTCGCGTTCCGGCCTATGTATAACAGCTGCAGCCGGGCGTGGAAAGTCCCGCCCGGCGCCCGTTGCGGCAAACTATGCCTTGGCGACATAACCTCCGTACTACTTTGCATAGCCTCGCGCGCTGCAACGATTATGCTCGGCATATAGAACAACATCCGTGCGAGCGTATTCATGAAAGTCGAACAAATCCAGCGAGCAATGTCAGTCGGCGTGATCGGCGGCCTCGGTGCCATCGGCAGCGCGGACCTCTACGCAAAAATGACGCGCACCGCCGCCAAGGCCGCCAACAAGGACAAGGATCGCGTCAAGGTGCTGTTCGGCCAGCAGGCTTTCGACGACGCCGACATGGCCGGCGCCGAGAACGCCCAGACCAACACCCGCAAGCTGTACGTGTTCGACATGCTGCGCGAGTTCGAGCAGCGCGGCACCAGCGCCGTGCTGCTGCCCTGCTTCATCAGCCACACTTTCATCGACGAAGTGCAGGCCGAGGTCGGCGTGCCCATCATCGACATGCTCGCCGCCATCCGCCGCCACCTGGCGCAACGGCTGCCCAAGCTGCAAAAGATCGGCGTGCTGACCTCGAGCTATGTGCGCAAGAAGGCGCTGTTCGAGAAATATTTCGCCGGCGACTGCGAGCTGCTCTATCCCTCCGCCGTGATGCAGCACGCCTGCCTGATGCGCGCCGTCTACGGCACCACCGGCATCAAGAACGGCTACCTCGACGGCGAGTCGATCGACCTGCTGTACCGCGCCTGCAAGGATTTGCTCGACCAGGGCGCGCAGGTCATCGTGCCCGGCATGACCGAGATCGCCACCGTGGCCGAGGCGCTCGGCGCGCGTGGCATTCCCATCATCGACACCAACCAGATCTATGCGGAATCGGCATTGAATTTCCAGCCCGGACAGGTGGGACGCTCGTTCAAGATCGGCGTGGTCGGCGGCGTCGGACCGGCGGCCACGGTCGACTTCATTGAAAAGGTCATCCGGAACACTCCCGCCGCGCGCGACCAGGATCACATCAAGCTGGTGGTCGAGCACAATCCCAAGATTCCCGACCGCACCGACAACCTGATCGGCGACGGCGCCGATCCGACCGTGGCGATCTACGCAGCCTGCAAGCGCCTGGAGAACGACAACGCCGACATGATCGCGATCCCGTGCAACACCGCGCACGCTTTCGTCGAACGCATCCAGTCCTATCTGTCGATCCCGATCGTCAACATGCTGTCGGAGACCGTCAGCTACATCGGGAAGCGCCACGGCGACAAGACCTGCATCGGCCTGCTGGCGACGTCGGGCACCATCGCCAGCCGCGTGTATCAGCATGCCGTCGACCAGTACGCCGGGCAGGGCAAATTCCGGATGATCACGCCCGACGCCGCACATCAGGATCTGGTCATGGATGTGATCTACGGCGCGCAAGGCGTCAAGGCGGGGTTCATCAACGACGAGGTGCGCGCCAAACTGCTGCGCGCCATCGCCCACCTGGTCGCCAACGGCGCCGACGTCATCGTGCTCGGCTGCACCGAACTGCCGCTGCTGATCGCCCAGGACGACAAGTTCGACGTGGGCGGCCGCTGCGTGCCGGTGCTCGACCCGACCGAGATCCTTGCGCTCAAATGCGTCGCCCTGGCCGGACCCACTTCACGCAAGGCGGCCTGAGCGGCATGAAAGAGTGCGCGCCGGAGCCGGCAGACATGGCGCTGTTCCGGCGCTTTCTGCGCAGCGAGATGACGCACGGCGCACGCAGCGGTTACGCCGATCCGGTCATGGTCCGCTACCGTGCGCTGACGCGCGCCGGCAAGCTGGACGAGGCGCAGGCGCAGGAATATGCCCAGCTGTTCAATCGCATTCATTCGCGCTGGCGCTGGCGGCAGGCCACGGCGCAGGCATTGGCGCGCCGCAACGGCAAGCCCTGAGGATGGCATGACAAAATAGTCTTTGTACGTGCGGAAAATAGAAATCAGACCAAATAAAAACAGAAGAAATTAGGACTCAGATTTTCTGGGGAAAGGCATCAATTATTATCGTTTGCGCCTGGTGTGTCAGGATGGGATAGTGCGACGGGCATTTCCATCACCGGCAAGGATCATCATGAACACCCGTCTCCGCATTTCCGCCCGCATTCCCTTCCTCCTCGGCGCCCTCCTGCCCCTGCCCCTGTCCGCGGCGGTCGCTGCAGACGGCAAGCCGCCGGCAACCAGGGAAACGCGCGTCATCGAACGCGTCGCCATTCCGGGCACGGACCAGCAGATGGGACTGGGGATCGCGGAGTTTCCGCCCCATGCCGAGAAGCCGCGCCACAAGGCCATCGGTCCCGAAGTCTGCTATGTGCTGGAAGGAGAAATCTTCCTTGAAGTCGACGGCAAGCCGACGCAGCACATCCGTCCAAGCGGCAGCTTCCAGATTCCGGCCAACGTCGTTCACATCACCCGCGCGGGACCGGCAGGCGCCAAGGTCATCGCGTCCTGGGCCGGTGTGCCCGGCAAGACATTCAACATTCCCGTCCCCAAAAACTGATCGTCCGGCCGCCCCCCCGGCGATGAAATTCTCCACTCATCCTGATCTGAATCGAGGTACCCAAGCATGTATCGACAAGCCATCAACACACTCCGCATCGCGGCAGCGCTTTCCCTTCTGGCGGGCTGCAGCAGCTATGCAAGCCCCAGCGCCGACCGGCCTGAAATCCAGGGCATGGTGGACGCCGCCGTCCGTCCGCTGATGGAAAAATACGTCATCCCCGGCATGGCGGTCGCCGTCTCCGTCGACGGCAAGAATTATTTCTATAACTACGGCGTGGCGTCGAAGTCCGACGGCCAGCCGGTGAGCAATACCACCCTGTTCGAGATCGGCTCCCTCAGCAAGACGCTGACCGCCACGCTGGCCTCGTACGCACAGGTCAACGGCCAGCTGTCGCTGAGCGACAGCGTCAGCCGACACCTGCCTTACCTGAAGGGCGGCAGCTTCGACAACATCAGCCTGATGAATCTCGGCACGCACACCGCCGGCGACTTCCCGCTGCAGCTGCCCGATGAAGTGAGCAACGAGCAGCAGCTGATGGATTACTACAAGAACTGGAAGCCCACCCACGCCGCCGGCACTTTCCGGAATTACTCCAACCCGGGCATCGGCCTGCTCGGCGTGGTTACGGCCAAAAGCATGGGAGTGCCGTTCGCGGACGCGATGGAAAAGACGCTGTTTCCCCAGCTCGGCATGACGCACAGCTATGTCAGGGTGCCGGCCGGCCAGATGAAGAACTACGCCCAGGGTTATAACAAGGCCGGCGCGCCGGTACGGGTGAATCCCGGCATGCTGGCCGACGAAGCCTATGGCGTGAAGACCAATACGCACGACCTGATCCGTTTCATCGACGCCAACATGGGGTTGGTCAAACTCGATCCCAAGCTGCAGCAAGCGGTCACCGATACGCACACCGGCTATTTCAAGGCGGGTGAAATCACCCAGGACCTGATCTGGGAGCAGTATCCCGATACCGCCCCGCTGTCGCGCCTGCTGGCCGGCAACGCCAACCAGATGGTGTACCAGGGCGTGACCGCCGTGAAGTTGGCGCCGCCCTTGCCGCCGCAGGCGGACGTGCTGCTCAACAAGACCGGATCGACGGGCGGCTTCGGCGCCTACGCTCTGTATGCCCCTGCCAGGAAAATCGGCATCGTCATCCTGGCGAACCGGAATTATCCCAACGACGAGCGCGTGACGGCCGCGTACCGGATATTGACCGGACTCGGCGCGCGCGACGCCGCGCGGCGTTAGGCTAGGATCAAGCGGCGATCAAGCGACGACTGCGTCTTCATCGGGGCCGTGCAGAAAAGCACGGCCCTTTTTGTTTGCCGGCCGGAATCGCGCCGCACCATTTCGGACCTCTTGCCGCGTGCGGATCGTTACGCGCCCGCACCAAGCCTGTACCTTGCGGGCGTTTCCCGCCCCTTCAGGCGGGTCGGTAAACCTGCCGGAAAGCGGGATTTCTTGTGCGCCGCAATGGCCTCCGGCTGCCCCGGCTACACGGATAAATCGTTGTTTTTAAAGCAGAAACCACCGGCTGCCAGCGGTTTTTGGTCCCTTTTTCAAACGGGATATGGCACGATAAATGCATGTCTACTTTGATGTATACATTGGTGCCTACATTTAAAGGAACAACGATGAGCCAGCTTTTTCCTCCGCTTTCACGTCTTTCTGCCCGTCCTTTCGTCAGTCCTGTCGTCGGTCTTGCCGCCGCTCTGCTGAGCGGCGTGTCGCTGTCGGCTGCGGCCGCCGTCATTAATATTTCGCTGGACGACGATCCCGGCAAGCTCGATCCGACGCAATCGTCGATGATCGCCGAGCGCATCGTCTACCAGAGCATCTTCGACAAGCTGGTCGACCTCGACGAGAGCGGCAAGATCGTACCGATGCTGGCGCAGCGCTGGACTATTTCCGACGACCAGAAGACCTACACGCTGTATCTGCAAAAGGGTGTGAAATTCCAGGACGGCACGCCGTTCAACGCCAAGGCGGTGGAATTCAACCTGCTGCGCGGACAGGAAAAAAACTCCCTGCGCCGCAATGAACTCAAGTACATCAAGCAAATCACCGTGGTCGATGACAGCACCGTCAAGCTCGAGCTGACCGCGCCGTTCGCGCCGTTCATGTCGATCCTGACCGATCGCGCCGGCATGATGTCCTCGCCGGACGCGGTGAAAAAATACGGCGACGACTACGTCAATAATCCGGTCGGCACCGGCCCCTTCATCTACAAGGGCCGCCTCAAGGGCGCCACCATCACACTGGAAAAGAATCCGCATTACTGGCAAGCCGGCCTGCCCAAGGTCGACGGCGTCACCTACAAGATCATGAACGACGTCAACGTCGCCTTCAACAATCTGCGCAGCGGCCAGGTCGATATCACCAACCGTTTTCCGTACAAGGAAATCACCAACATCGACGCCGGCGCCAAGTACACCGTCATCAACAAGCCGTCGCTGGGCTTTCGCGGCTTTTACCTGAACACCGCCAAGCCGCCGTTCGACAAGAAGGAAGTGCGTGAAGCCGTCGACATCCTGATCGACCGCAACGCCATCGCCAAGGTGGTCTACAACGGCGCCGTCGCGGCAGCCCATTCGCCGTTCAGCAAGGCCCAGTTCGCCCACGGCGAAGCCGACGCGCCGCCCAAGGTTGACCTCGTGCGCGCCAAGGCGCTGCTGAAGGCGGCGGGCAAGGAAGCCGGCTTCAGCTTCCGCCTGACGCTGCCGACCACGCCGTATGAATCGCAGGTCGGCCAGATGATCCAGGGCATGCTGCGCCCGGCCGGCATCAGCGTGACGCTGGAAAAAGCCGAACTGGCGACGCAGATCGAGGCGGGCAAGGCCGGCACCCATGAAGCGCTGTTCGTCGGCTGGAGCGGCCGTCCCGATCCCGACCAGAACGTCTACGACTTCACCGTCACCAACGGCTCGCTGAACTACTCCAAATACGGCACCAAGGAAGTCGACGACCTGCTGCAACAGGCGCGCCTGGAAAGCAACGAGGCCAAGCGCAAGGCCTTCTACGACCAGGCCATGCAGATCCTGGTGAAGGACGTGCCGTACGTGTTCCTGAACCACGACAACGTGCTGTTCGGGATCTCCAAGGGCATCAAGGGCTTCAGGCTGGTGCCGGACGGCGTGATCCGCACGGCGACGCTGTCGAAGTAACCGGAAGCACTTTCCGCGATACGCCGAGCCTGCTCACGGCCTTGCAGCAAGAGCGTGAGCAGGTTCAAGTCCGAACGGCGCATAGCATGCATATTTCAAGCCTCCCAAGTCTCCCATGTCACCACTGATCAAACGCATCCTGCTGGTCATCCCCACCCTGCTGCTGGTCAGCATGGTGATCTTTTCGCTGCTGGCGATCCTGCCCGGCGATCCGGTGACCGCCATCCTCGGCCTGGAAGCGACACCCGAAGCCGCAGCGGCGCTGCGCGCCCAGCTCGGCCTCGACGATCCGCTGTATGTGCAATACGGGCGCTGGCTGTGGAATGTGCTGCACGGCGACCTCGGACGCTCCTTTATCGACCGCACGCCGGTCATCGACGTGCTGATGCAGCGCCTGCCGGTGACCATAGAACTGGCGATCGGCAGCTTTGCGGTCGGCATCCTGATCGCGGTGCCGGCCGGCATTTTGTCGGCGGTGCGGCCGCGCGGCATCGCCAACTACTTCACCACGCTGGTGGCGCTGTTCGGCATGTCGGTGCCGCATTTCTGGTTGGGCATGATGTTCATCATCCTGTTCGCGGTCAAGCTGGGCTGGCTGCCGGCATCGGGCTACGTGCCGTTCACCGAGGACTGGCGCGGCAACCTGGCGGCGATGTGCATGCCGGTGCTGGCGACCGGGCTGCGCGAGTCGGCGATCCTGATGCGCATGGTGCGCAGCAGCCTGCTCGAAGTACTCAATGAAGATTACATCCGCACCGCTTTCTCCAAAGGCTTGCGCGACTGGCAAGTGGTGATCGGCCACGCGCTGCGCAACGCGCTGATCCCGGTGGTCACGGCCAGCGGCCTGATGGTGTCGGTGCTGCTGGGCGGACTGGTGATCACGGAAAGCATTTTCGCCATTCCCGGCATGGGCAAGATGATCGTCGACGCCATCTTCCAGCGCGATTACGTGATGGTGCAAGGCGGCGTGCTGGCCGCTGCGCTGATGGTGGTGATCGTCAACCTGGCGGTGGATGTGCTGTACACCGTTATCGATCCGCGCATCGAGAAATGAGGACCGACATGGACCAGGCTATCGTCACGACCCCTGCGGAGGCCCTGCCCCGCCAACAACGTTTCACCGGGCTGCGCCGCTTCGCCGGCAATCGTCTCGCCGTGCTCGGCGCCGCCATCATTTTGCTGCTGGTGCTGATCGCGATCTTTGCGCCGCTGCTGGCCACGCATGACCCGATCTTCGACCAGGACTACGGCAACCTGCTGGCTGGACCCGACACGACGCACTGGATGGGCACCGACGATCTCGGCCGCGACATCTTCTCGCGCATGCTGTACGGCGCGCGCATCTCGCTGCAGGCGGCCATGATCGCGGTCGGCCTGGCGTTCTGCGTCGGCGTGCCGGTCGGCATCGCCAGCGGCTACTTCCGCGGCTTCTGGGACGAGTGGGTGGTGATGCGCATCGTCGACGCGCTGCAAGCGTTCCCGCCGCTGATCCTTGCGCTGGCGCTGGCGGCAGCGCTGGGCGGCGGCTTCTACAACGCCATGGCGGCGGTCGGCATCGGCTTTGCGCCCGCCTTCATCCGGCTCGCGCGCGGCCAGGCGATGAGCATCCGCAACCTCGATTACGTCATGGCGGCACGCTCGGTCGGCGCCGGCCATATCCGCATCATGTGGCGTTACGTGCTGCCCAATGCGATGGCGCCGCTGGTGATCCAGGCGACCTTCGCGATGGGCTCGGCCATCATCGCCGAAGCGGGTTTGTCTTACCTCGGCCTCGGCGCCCGCGCGGAAGATCCGAGCTGGGGTTCGATGCTGCACATCGCGCAGGGCTACCTGAACACCAATCCGACGCTGGCCCTGTGGCCGGGCGTGGCGATCTTCGCGGTGGTGCTCGGCTTCAACTTGCTCGGCGACGGCATCCGCGAGGTGTTCGATCCGAAGTTATATCGTTAAGAACCTGTTCATGATCCTGAACGGGTGTTAAGGAAAAAAGGCCATGTTGGAAGTCAACAATCTCAAAGTCGAATTCGTCCGCAACGGCAAGCGCGTGGCGCCGGTCGATGGCGTCTCGTTCTCGGTCGGCGCCAACGAGACCGTCGGCCTGCTCGGCGAATCCGGTTGCGGCAAGAGCGTCACCGCGCTGTCCATCCTGCGGCTGTTCCCGATGGCCAGCAAGGCGCAGCTGAGCGGCTCGGTGCAGTACAACAACGGCGTCGAAGTCTGCAACATGCTCGAAGCCGACGACGCCACCCTGCGCAGCATGCGCGGCAAGGAGATCGCCATGATCTTCCAGGAGCCGATGACGTCGCTCAATCCGCTGCACCGCATCGGCCACCAGCTGCGCGAGATGCTGAAGGTGCACGGCAAGCTGAGCCGCAAGGACATCGACGCGCAGGTCATCGCCATGCTGCAGCGGGTCGGCCTGCCGCGCGCCGAGCAACTGGTCGACGACTATCCGCACAGCCTGTCGGGCGGCATGCGCCAGCGCGTGATGATCGCCATGGCGCTGCTGTGCAATCCCGGCCTCCTGATTTGCGACGAACCCACCACCGCACTCGACGTCACCATTCAGGCGCAGATCCTCGACCTGATGCGCGCACTCAAGCACGAGCACGGCACCGCGATCCTGATGATCACGCATGACCTCGGCGTGGTCGCCGAAATGTGCGACCGCGTCGTCGTCATGTATGCCGGCCAGGTCGTGGAGCAAAGCAGCGTGCGCGACTTGTTCGATGCGCCCGCCCATCCCTATACGCAAGCGCTGATGCGCGCACGGCCGGCGCTGGACGCCACACCCGGCGCGCCGCTGCAAGCGATTCCCGGCTCGGTGCCGCTGCCGGGCTCGGTGGAATCCGGTTGCCGTTTCGCCGCGCGTTGTCCGAAGGTGCAAGAGCGCTGCCATCGCGACGCGCCGACGCTGGACAGCGTGGGCATCAGCTCAGGCAGCGGCCATCTGGCCCGTTGCTGGTATCCGAATTGAAGAGGCCGACATGAGTTCCGCTCCCCTGCTCCGGGTCTCCGGACTGAAAAAACACTTCGCCGCCGGCAAGCGCGGCGCATCGCCGGTCAAGGCGGTGGACGACGTGTCGTTTTCCATCGACGAAGGCAAGACCCTCGGCCTGGTCGGCGAATCCGGCTGCGGCAAATCGACCACCGGGCGCAGCGTGCTGCGCCTGATCGAGCCGACCGCCGGCAGCGTCAACTTCATGGGCGAGGAAATCTCCACGCTGTCCTCCTCCTCCCTGCGCGCCATGCGTCGCAACATGCAGATGGTGTTCCAGGATCCGTTCGCCTCGCTCAATCCGCGCATGACCATCGGCGAGGTATTGGAAGAGCCGTTGATCGTGCACGGTCTGTTCGACCGCGCCACGCGCAAGCGCAAGGTCGCCGAAATCCTCGACGTGGTGGGTTTGAACCAGGCCTATGCGAGCCGCCATCCGCACGAGTTTTCCGGCGGCCAGCGCCAGCGCGTCGGCATCGCGCGCGCCATCATCACGCGGCCGAAACTGGTGGTCGCCGACGAGGCCGTGTCGGCGCTCGACGTCTCGATCCAGGCGCAGATTCTGAACCTGCTGCAAGAGTTGCAGAAAGAATTCGCCCTGACCTATCTGTTCGTGTCGCACGATCTCGCCGTGATCCGCCATGTCAGCGACAGCATCGGCGTGATGTACCTCGGTCGCATGGTCGAGTACGGCAGCTGCGAGAGCGTCTACAGCGCGCCGAAGCATCCCTACACGCAGGCGCTGCTGTCGGCGATTCCGCGCGAGCATCCGGACCAGGTGCGGCAGCGCATCGTGCTGCAAGGCGGCATCCCGAATCCGGCGTCGCCGCCGGCCGGCTGCCATTTCCATCCGCGCTGCGCGTCCTGCATGGAGGTCTGCAAGACCGAAGCGCCGCCGCACGTGGAAACCGCACCCGGCGAATACGTCGCTTGCCATCTATACCGTTAAACTTTCTCCTTCGTCAGATCAGCAACCCGAAAGCATCTCATGCCAACCTTCAACGCCAATCACTATCCCTACGCTTCCCGCCGCAGCGCGGTCTTCGCCAATCGCGGCATGGTCGCGACCGGCCAGCCACTGGCCGCGCAAGCCGGCCTGCAGGTGCTGCAAGCCGGCGGCAACGCCATCGATGCGGCGATCGCGGCAGCGGCGGCACTGACCGTGGTCGAACCGACCGCCAACGGCATCGGCGGCGATGCCTTTGCACTGATCTGGCACAAGGGCCAGCTGCACGGCCTCAACGCCAGCGGCCCGGCGCCGATGGCGATCTCGCTCGACGCACTCAGCGCGGCCGGCCACAAGACCGTGCCGAAGTACGGCGCCCTGCCCGTCACCGTGCCCGGCACGCCGTCAGCCTGGGCCACGATGGCCGAGCGCTTCGGCCGCCTGCCGCTGTCGCGTTCGATGGCTGGCGCCGTCAGCCTGGCGCAGGATGGTTTCCCGGTGTCGCCGATGGTGGCGGTAGCGTGGCAACAGGCCTACAGGAATTTCACGCGCGAATTCAAGGACGATCATTTCAAGTCGTGGTTCGATACCTTCGGCGCACTCGACGGCTCCGGTCGTGCGCCACAGGCCGGTGAAGTCTGGCGTTCGCCCGGCCACGCCGCCACGCTGCAATCGATCGCCGACGACAACGCGCGCAGTTTCTACCAAGGTGCGCTGGCGGAAAAAACCGCCGCCTTCGTGCGCGCCGCCGGCGGCTATCTGGATGCGTCCGACCTCGCCGCTTACCGCCCGGAATGGGTCGATCCGATCCGCGCCAACTATCGCGGCTACGACGTCTGGGAAATCCCGCCGAACGGCCACGGCCTGGTCGCCTTGCTGGCGCTGAACATGCTGAAGGGATTTGATTTCAGCGAGCGCGACACCCTGCTCACCTATCACCGCCAGATCGAAGCGATCAAGCTGGCCTACGCCGACGGCCTGGCGCACATCGCCGACAGCGGCCACATGCGCGTCTCGGTGCAGGACTTACTGTCGGAGGCCTATGCCGATGAGCGCCGCAAGCTGATCGGCGCGCGCGCCGCGCTGCCGGCGCCGGGAGAGCCGCCGCGCGGCGGCACCGTGTACCTGTGCACAGCCGACAACGAAGGCAACATGGTGTCCTTCATCCAGAGCAATTACATGGGCTTCGGTTCGGGCCTGGTGGTGCCGGGCACCGGCATCTCGCTGCACAACCGCGGCAACAACTTCACGCTCGATGCCGCCCATCCGAACTGCCTGGCGCCGGGCAAGCGGCCGTATCACACCATCATCCCGGGCTTCCTGACCAAGGACGGCGAAGCGGTCGGTCCGTTCGGCGTGATGGGCGGCTTCATGCAGCCGCAAGGCCATGTGCAGATGGTGATGAACACGGTCGACTTCGGTCTCAATCCGCAGGCTTCGCTGGACGCGCCGCGCTGGGAATGGGAAAGCGGCAACAAGGTCAGCATCGAGCACACCACCGCCGAGCATCTGTTCCGCAGCCTCGGCCCGGCCGGACTCGGACATGAAGTCAGCTGGTCCGGCAACCAGCTCGGCTTCGGGCGCGGCCAGATCATCTGGCGCGACGCCAACGGCGTGCTGTGCGGCGGCACCGAACCGCGCAGCGACGGTTGCGTGGCGGCCTGGTAGTTTCACCTCACTCTGGAAAAGGCTGTGCGCCCATGCATGCTTCACCCGATCCGTCGCTGATGGACAGCGTCGCCACAGAGCCGGTCAAGTCGTCGTCCTTGCCGGAGTACGTCTACGCGCGCCTGCGCGAAGACATTTTCGAAATGCGCTTGCTGCCCGGCGACCAGGTCACCGAAACCGAAGTCGCGGCCTACTTCAAGGTCTCGCGCACGCCGGTGCGCGAGGCGTTGCAACGCTTGCAAAGCGACGGCCTGATGCAGGGCTACGTGCGCGGCGGCTGGGAAGTGGTGCCCATGGACTTCAAGCGCTTCGCCGATTTGTACGAATTGCGCCAGCTGATTGAAGTCCATGCGGTCACGCGCCTGTGCGCCGTCGACGGCAAACACGCCGTCGACATGGCGCAGGTGGAGGCGCTCAAGGCGGACTGGTGCGTGCCGGCCGGGCAACGCCTGACCGACGGCCGCGCCGCCGCCGCGCTTGACGAAGCCTTCCACCAGACGCTGGTGCGCGCCACCGGCAACCAGGAAATGGCAAGCGCCTTCGACCGCCTGACCGATCGCATCCGCATCGTGCGCCGGCTTGATTTCGTCTACGGCGATTGTGTCGGATCGACCTACGAGGAACATGCTGCTATCCTTGCGCAAATCGACGCCCGCGCCGGCGAGCAAGCCGTCAAGCTGATCAAGGAGCACATCGACGGCAGTCACGCGGAAGTCAACCAGATCACCCTGCATCGCCTGCACAGCGCGCGCGCCTCCGCCGCTACCGAGCGCCTGCCCTACGTCACCGTGAGGGTCATGCGTTCATTCTGAGCAAGCCCTGCGAACATCGTCTTTGCACGTCCTGATTTGTAGCCAACGTTGTTGTCAGCCACATTGAAAAAGGAGAAAGACATGCTCGGATTGACTTCGCCCGGCATCATCCACACCCTCATTTCGCTGGTGGCTGTCGTCACCGGCGTCATCGTTCTGGTGCGGGAACACCGCATCCGCTACGCCACTAACGCCGGCAAGCTGTACGTGCACGCCACCGTGCTGACTTGCCTGACGTCGCTCGGCATTTATCAGCACGGCGGCTTCGGCAAGCCGCATGTGCTGGCGATCATCACCTTGCTCACGCTGGCAATCGCGCGAATGACCATCGGCAAAGGCAGGTTCGGACGGCGCAGTGCGGCGGTGGAGATGATCGCGTATTCGGCGACCATGCTGTTTCACTTCATCCCGGCACTGACCGAAACCGGCACCCGCCTGCCTGTCGGTGCGCCGTTCTTCGCGAATGCCGACGATCCCTTGCTGAAGATGCTGACCGGCGGATTGGTGCTGGTGTTCCTGGCGGGAGCGACGCTGCAGGTAGTGTGGCTGGGACGGCAGCGCGACGAGGATGCCGGCGCTGCGACGCCGGCTTGATATTTCCAGAGTAAGCATGGACACGCAGGTTGATCCCGGAATAACCTACGGTCTTTGATTTTTCCGGGAGCAGGCCGTGTCGGTGCGCGTTTTCCTTCGTCTTTTCAGCCGGGTTTGTCCGCTGTCGCTGTTTTTTCTGTTCGTGTTGTCATTCATCATGACTACAGCGCATGCCGAAACGTGGACGCATGTGTCGCGAAATACAGAAGCCAAAATCGGCCCCACTGATCCCGGATCCTATGACGAGTATCTGGACACGGACTATATCGGTTACGAGGGAGAGTGGACGCTGATCCGCGTGAAGAGCGTCATGGATGACCCGGCCAACGAGTTTCATGGCAAGCTCGAATTGTCGACCTGGGCCATTTCGTGTCGTCAGTACAAGATGGGCATGAAAGACTATAAGGCGTTTCGCGAGGTGCACGATGCGCCGTCGCAGCCGGCGTTCCAACAAGTATCGGAACGTGCCGATATCGAACGCCTTGCGAGAAATTTCCTGCCGCTCAACAAGGATGCGGTCATCACGATTTGGTATATGTATGCGTGCCTGGGAATAAGGCCGGCCAACTGGGCGGAAGCAAAAGAGAACATGTTTTCGCGCAAGTAACAGACGTCATCTCAAGCCGTGTGCTGCAATCAGAGATGTCGGGAGACATCCATCAGATCGTGCAGTATCCGGACGATTGCCACGCCATAGGCGGTCACACGGAAATAGATCATGTGTCGCCCCACGCTGCGGCGACGATAACCCGGACGAATATGGTCACATGCAGGCGCCGCTTGTGGCGCCTGTGCCAGCTCCTCAAAGGCCGCCATCAGGATGTCGGTGTAACGATCTGCCTGCTCTGCGCTCCACTTAAGGCGGGTATAAGTCCATACCGCCTCGAGGTCACGCTCGGCGGCGGGACTAAGACGGTATTCAGCCATGCCTGGCTGACATTCTCTGCTTGAATGCGGCGGCGTCGAAGGGGCGGGGTTCTCCGCTGGATTCACCCTCGATCAAGGCAGCCCGGATAGTCTCAACTTCAATGCTGCGTTCTTGTTCGCGTCGGATCAGATCACGGATGTATTCGCTGTCATTCGTGTAGTGACCGGCCTCAATCTGCGACTTGATCCAGCTATCCTGTTTGTCCGTCAACGTAATGGTTTTGCGCACGGTTCCCATGAGGCAATCTCCCGGTAGATATCAGTAGTGCGACAAAAATCACACTATTGGTGCATTATTGCGCACATTTATCTGAAATGCCAGGCGTCGCTCCAACTGCCGAAGATCTAGGTCACCAACGCCGCGATGGTCAACAGGCCTGCCACCCACAACGCCGGCTTCCCCGTCCGCAACAACGAGCGCGGTGCGTAACAAAGCTGCAGCACGATGAGCAGGGCGGCGATGGTCATGGTGCCGAGCCAGGCCACCGGGCCGATGCCCCAGCCGCTGTCGCGCACGCACACGGCAAAGGCGACCACAAGCGCCAGCCTCGCAAGCAGGCGGCTGCGCCGGCGCAGCATGGCGCTCGGTTCAGCGCTGCGGCCATGGATGTCGGCGTAGTGGCGGTCCATCGCCAGGCTCAGCGCGACCCAGGCGCTGTAGGTCAGCGCCAGCGTCGCCAGAAAGGGCAGCGGGATCAGCTCCGCCAGGTTCATCATGCGGCCTCCTGCAGCCTGGTTTCGGATGTTTCCTGCGGACTTTGCTTGCCGGCTTTCCTGTCGGCTTTCTTCTTGCGTCCGAGATGCCGGGCAGCGAACGCCAGGCCCATGCCCAGTCCCAGCACCGTCAGGTCGAAGCCGGCCACGGACCACGGACCTTGCGCCATGAACAGCGTCACGCCCAGATGCGACGAGGTGGTGAAAACGTTGAGCACCGGTATGCCCATGAAGAGCAGGGCGCCGGTCCACAATTGCCATTGCCACATGCGGCGGTCGGGACGGATCTGCGCCAGCACGGCGGCGATCGCCCAGGCGATGAAGAACCAGCTGATCTCGGCGTCGGGCCGCTGCGGCATCGCTACCGGCAGCAGGCGGTTGGCCCAGAAGTAGGCGGCGAAGGCGATCGGCAGGCCGGCGATGGCGCCGATGTTGAGCGACATGGCGCCGCCGGCGGTGCCGGAGTTGTCGGTGACCTGCACACCGGGAATGCGGCGCATGACGTCGCCGATGGTAACGGCGCCTGTGCTTTGAATCTCCTCCTTCTTCACCACGGTGCGCGCGCCCGGATAGGTCTTCACGCTGTTTTGCAGGCCGGTGCCAAGCCAGTCGCCGCTGACCTGAATGGTCTCGAGCGTATTCGGCGTTTCAGCCGGTGTGGCTGCCTGTTGGGCATAAGCGGCGCCGGACAGTGTCATCAGCGCAGCGGCGATGGCGGCGGCACAGCGGGTTTGCGCTGCAATGGCGCGAGGAAGCGGAAGCAATGTCATGGTGATTTCTGAAAGATGAAAAAGCGCGTCGTGCGGTGTTGGCGATTCCCCGGCCAACGCTGCCGGATACGGTGCAAGGAAAATGTCAGCATTTGTAATGGATGAGAATCATAACCATTTAGATTTTCGGAATCAAACCAAACATGCATCCCGACAAAATATTCAAAGCCAATACCGGCCTGCCCCCGCTCGAATCGTTGCAAATTGTCAACAAAGACGCCCTGCGCCACGATGTCAATTGCGGTTAGCTGAAATGGGAGGTTGCTCCGGGAAATGATGGCGCCCGGCAAATATCCGGGTGATCGTGTACGCTTTCGCGTTCTGATCGCATCTCATCCATACGGAGCAGCAAATGAGCACAAGCAAAGTAGCCCTCGTCATCGGCGGCGGTAGCGGCATGGGCGCCGGCGTGGCGCAAAAACTGGCGGCCGACGGCTTCGGCGTCGGCATTCTTTCCTCTTCCGGAAAAGGCGAGTCGCTCGGCAACAGCCTGGGCGGCGTCGGCGTCACCGGCTCCAACCGCTCCGTCGCGGACCTGCAGAAAGCAGTCGATGCCTGCCTCGCGCGCTGGGGTCGCATCGACGTGCTGGTCAACAGCGCCGGCCACGGTCCCAAGGGCAAGGTGCTCGAACTCAGCGATGAAGAATGGCTGCTCGGCATGGAGATCTACCTGATGAACGTGGTGCGCAGTGCGCGCCTGGTGACGCCGCTGATGCAACAGCAGGGCGGTGGCGCCATCATCAATATCTCGAGCTTCTCGGCGGTCGAACCGTCGCAGTCGTTCCCGACCTCGAGCGTGTTTCGCGCGGGCCTGTCGGCCTACACCAAGCTGTTCGCCGACAAATACGCACCGGAAAACATCCGCATGAACAATATCCTGCCGGGCTTCATCGACAGCCTGCCGGAAAAGCCCGGCATCAAGGAAATGATCCCGATGGCGCGTTACGGCAAAGTGAGCGAAGTCGCGGCGCTGGCCTCGCACCTGGCGTCCGACGCCGCGGCCTACATCACCGGCCAGAATATCCGCATCGACGGCGGCATTACGCGTTCACTCTAGGCCTGTTCAGGATTTGCAGCGAGAGGCCGCCGCCCGGCGCGCCGGGCTCGCTGGCACTTTTCCTGTCCGCTCTCAAGCCGTTCCCTCCTGAGTACCTCCCCCTGTAGCGACATTGCCCCGAAAGGGCGGCGTCGCCACGTCTGATCGTCCCCCTCTCGTTCACTTTTTCTGCGTTTTGCTGCCGCATCCGCGTGCACCGTCGCTGATCGCGCGCGGCGCAATCGTAGTGCACTGCACCGTAAAAGCGGAAGAAATGCACCTTCCGCAAGCGAAATAAGCCATTTTGCATCGCATATAGACAGGCATATAAATTTCTGTACCATGAAATAGCGGTATAAAACATTACTTATTGCATAGGAATAGTTATGGAAAAATTCATCAAGGTCTCACATGACGGCAACGTCGCCGTCATCACCCTCAACCGCCCTGAAAAGCTCAACGCCTGGAATACCGAAATGCGCGCCGAGATCATCGCCGCCCTCAAACGCAGCGATCAGGATGCGGCGATCGGCGCCATCATCATGACCGGCGCCGGCGATCGTGCATTTTGTGCGGGGCAGGACCTGGAAGAGGCGCACGGTTTCGACGAGCAGCGCGCCGACGAATGGATGACCGAGTGGGAAAACTATTACCGCACGCTGCGCTCGCTCAAGAAGCCGCTGGTCATGGCGCTCAACGGCACCGCCGCCGGCTCGGCGTTCCAGGTGACGCTGCTGGGCGACATCCGCGTCGGCCACGCCGGTTCGCGCATGGGCCAGCCGGAAATCAATTCCGGCATTCCCAGCGTCACCGGACCATGGATCATGACCCAGATGCTGGGCCTGTCGCGCACCATCGAACTGACCCTGACCGGCCGCATGATGGAAGCCGAGGAGGCGCATCGCCTCGGCCTGATCCACCACCTGGTGCCGGCCGCCGAAGTCATGAGCAAGTCGCTCGCCATCGCGCGTGAACTGGCCGCCAAGCCGCCGGTCGCGATGCGTCTCGACAAGCAGCGCTTCTACGAAATCACCGAGCCGAGTTTTGTCGACGCCATCGCCGCCGGCCGCCGCATCCAGGGCGAAGCCTATGCCACCGGCGAACCGGCCCGCATGATGGAAGAGTTCTTCAAGAAGCGCGGGCGCACGATCGGCGGCTGAACCGGATTCCTATCCCGATCCCGCATCACGTTGCAACACACGCAAGTCCAAAGCGCCAAGGCAGTCGCAGGTCGGCAATTCCTCTAACAAGCACTTATGGGAGTACGTATGACTCAGCAATTCAACAACCATCGCCGCACCGTCCTGAAAATGGCCGGCGGTATTGCGGCTGCCGGCATTGCGCCGTCGATCCTGGCGCAAACCAGGCAACTGGTGGTCGCCGACCCGGGCGGTCCTTACACGGCCGCCTATCGAAAGGCCTTCTACGATCCGTTTGAAAAAGCCACCGGCGTGAAGATCGTCAACGTCGCCCGCGAAGCACAGCCGGTCGCGCAACTGACCGCCATGGTGCAGACCAAAAACTTCGTGTGGGACGTCACCACGCTGACGTTGGCGCAGGACATTCCGATTCTCGAAGAAGCCGGCATGCTGGAGCCGCTCGGTATCGTGCCGACCGACTTCAAGAACATGCTGCCTGGTTCGATCACATCAAGCTTCGTCGGCGTCGACGTGTACGCGACCATCCTGGCCTACCGCACCGACAAGTTCGCCAAGAATCCTCCAAAGACCTGGGCCGACTTCTGGAACGTCGAGAAATTCCCGGGCCGCCGCTCGCTGCGCCGCAATGCCATCGACACCCTGGAGCAAGCGCTGATGGCCGACGGCGTTGCACCCGACAAACTGTACCCGCTCGATCTGGATCGCGCCTTCAAGAGCCTCGATCGCATCAAGAAACACGTCGCAGTCTGGTGGACCAGCGGCGCCCAGGCGATGCAGCTGATTCAATCCGGCGAAGTCGACATGATCTCGACCTGGAATGCACGCGCGCAGACCGCCATCGAAGGCGGCGCACCGGTGGCGATCAACTGGAACCAGGGTTTGTATTCGATCGAAGGCTGGGGCGTGCCGAAGGGCAATCCGCGCGCCGCCGTAGCGAAGGAGTTCGTCAAATTCTGTGCCGACGCCAAGCGCCAGAGCGGCTTCACCGACACGCTGGCGTACGGCCCGACCGCGCTGGAAGCCTACAAGGACATCCCCGCTGCACGCGCCGCCATCCTGCCGACCGCACCCGCCAACATCGCCCTGATGCGTCCGCCCAGCGGCCCGTGGTGGCACAAGAACCGCAACGCGGTATCGGACCGTTTCAACGCCTGGTTACTTTCCTGATAGCGATACAAGCGATGACTGCCAGATTGCAAACACGTGCCATCAGCAAGCACTACGACAGCGTTACGGCGCTGTCGCCGACCGACCTCGACGTCAGGGACGGCGAATTCCTCACCCTGCTGGGACCGTCCGGCTCCGGCAAGACCACGCTGCTGCAGATTCTTGCAGGACTGGTCGAGCCGAGCGGCGGTTCGTTGTTCATCAACGGCAAGGACGCCACCCACACCGCAGCCGGCGAACGCGGCATCGGCATGGTGTTCCAGAGCTACGCGCTGTTCCCGCATCTGTCGGTGTGGGAAAACATCGCCTACCCGTTGCGCATGCGCAGGATGGACAAGGCGGCGATGGCCGCCGCAGTGCGCGACGCGCTGGAAATGGTGCAGATGGGCAGCTACGCCAACCGCTTGCCGCGCGAGCTGTCGGGCGGCCAGCAGCAGCGCATCGCGCTGGCGCGCTGCTTTGTCTACAAGCCGTCGGTGATCCTGCTGGATGAGCCCTTGGGGGCGCTCGACAAGAAACTGCGCGAGCACATGCAATCCGAAATCCGCAGCCTGCACAAGGATCTCGGCGCGACCTTCATCTACGTCACCCACGATCAGGAAGAAGCACTGAACCTGTCCGACCGCATCTGCCTCATGAACCAGTCGAAGATCGAACAGATCGGCACGCCGCAGGATCTGTACGACCGTCCGGCCACGGCATTCTCGGCGCAGTTCATCGGCTACTCCAACCTGTTGTCGGGACGGGTGCAGGACAGCGGGGCCGGTGCGCGTCTGGGCAACGGCCGTTTCGACGTGCCGCTGCCGGCGCGGCGTCCGGACGGCGCGGGAACGAACGCCGACATCTCGCTGGTGGTGCGCCCGGAAGAAGCCTGCCTGACCGGCGTCGGCGCCGGCGACGCCTACGTCAACGGCATCGTCAGCGAAGTCGTGTTCGCCGGCTCGGATATCCGGGTGCTGGTCGATATCGGCGAAAGCCGGCCTTTCCTGCTGCGCTGCGGCCGCCGCGAAGCGCCTGCAGTGGGCGACGGCGTCGGCATCCGCTGGCATGCGGAGCACGCCGCCGTCGTGACCTGCTAAGCCGTCGCTTCACCGATACGAGGAATCTCCATGTCCAGTTCACTCTCCCCAGGCGCGGCGAAAAGAGCGCCCCGCAAGCGGTTGCCGGCGTGGCTGCCGGCCCTGCCGTGTTTCGTATTCCTGATCTGCTTCTTCTGCGTGCCGGTGGTCGAGATCCTGCAGACCGGCATCGTCAATGCCGACGGTCACGCCACGCTCGATCAGTTTCGCCGCATGACCAGCGATCTGGTGTTTGCCAAGGTGCTCGGCAACACCTTCCTGATCTCGGGCCTGACGGCGCTGCTGTCGGTGCTGCTGGGCTTTCCGGTGGCCTACTTCCTGAGCCAGTTGAGCGACCGCTTCCGCGAACGCTGGATGATCTGGATCATGGTGCCGTTCTGGACCAGCTACCTGGTCAAGACCTTCGCCTGGATCCTGGTGCTGTCGAAGACCGGCATCCTGCTGACGCTGGCCGCCAGCCTCGGCCTGGTCGACGATCCGAATGCGCTGGCGCCGTCGATGACCGGCGTGATGATCGGCATGGTGCATGCCATGCTGCCGCTGGCCGTGATCAACATGTTGCCGATCATGCGCGGCGTCAACGCGCAGTTGCTGCAGGCGGCGGAGACGCTGGGCGCCAACCGTTCCGTGGCGTTCTTCTCGGTGTTCCTGCCGATGGCCGCTCCCGGCATCGCGGCGGCAGGCTTGCTGGTGTTCATCACCAGCCTGGGCTTCTTCATCCTGCCGGCGCTGCTCGGCACGCCCAAGGAAACCATGGTCGCGCAGATGGTGATCTCGGCGATCAACGATCTGTTCAATCTGCCGTACGCGGCGGCGTTGTCGACGGTTTTACTGATCTTCGCGGTGGCGGTGTTCATCCTCTACGATAAGCTGGTGGGTTTGTCTTCGCTCAGCGGCGACACCCGCGCCGCACCAAGGAAGAACAGTTCGGCCGTCGCCACCGCGCTGCTGATCGGCATCGGCCGCCTGTGCGGCAGCGGCTACGGCGCAGCCGGGCCGGTGGTGCGAAAGGTGAAGGGACTGAAGCTGTACAGCGTGGTCGCGGTGGCCTTGCTGTCGCTGCCCATCATCGTGGTGTTCCCGATCGCCTTCACCAATTCGCCGTTCCTGTCGTTCCCGCCGCAGGGCTTCAGCCTGCGCTGGTTTGAATCCTTCATCTTCTCGCCAGTGTGGCAAGCCTCGTTCCTGCGCTCGTTCGGTGTTGCGATTGTCACCGCGCTGGCATCGACCGCGTTGGGCATCGGCGCCGCGCTGGCGTTGACGCGCCTGCCGCCGCGCTGGACCAAGCCGGTGTTCGCCTTCCTGCTGGCGCCGCTGATCGTGCCGCGCATCGTGGTGGCGGTCGGCCTGTTTTATCTGTTCTCGCGCATGGGCCTGGTCGGCACCGACCTCGGTCTCACCATCGGCCACACCGTGCTGGCCATCCCGTATGTCGTGGTCACCATGGCGGCGGCGCTCAAGCGCTTCGACTGGCGTCTCGACGACGCCGCCCGGATTCTCGGCGCGTCGGCGTTCGCCCGGCTGCGCACGATCCAGTTGCCGATGATGATCGGCAGTGTGGCGGCGGCGCTGCAGATGGCGTTCATCATTTCCTTCGACGAGCTCACGATCGCGATTTTCGTCAGCGGCGGCATGAAGAACACGCTGCCCAAGCAGATGTGGGACGACATGATCCTGCAGGTCAATCCGACGCTGGCTGCGGTATCGCTGGTCATGGTGATCGTGATCGCCCTGCTGATCCTGCTGCCGGCGTTCTACAAGATGGCGCGTCGCCGCGCGCATGCCGCCCACTGACAATTCTTTCCCCTTATCTGCATACCACCTGAATCCACCATGCATCGCTACACACACTATTTTCCGTCCCGTTGCGGCGACGACCGGCTCGACGTCGTCTCGCTGCTGCTCAAAGGCCTGCTCGAGAGCAGCGACCGCACGCTGATCGTCTTCAACGGCCGCAAGACTTCCTTCGCGGAGATGGCGGTACGCGTCGCCGCCATGCAGAAACGTCTCGCCGCGCACGGCATCCGTCGTGGCGACCGCGTCGCGCTGATGCTGGAAAACGGCCTCGACCACATGGCGCTGATCTACGCGCTGATGCTGAGCGGCGTGGTATGGGTGCCGGTGAATACGCGCCTGAAGGCGCCGGGCATCAGCTATCTGCTCGGCCATTGCACGCCTACGCTGTTCATCGCCCAGCGCAGTTTTGCCGAACCGCTGGCGGAGCTGCCGGAGTTGCAGGAGCGGCTGGCATGGCTGGATGAATTCGCCGGAGACATTCCGGCGGATGAGCAGGCGCCGGCGCGTCCCTTCGCTGCGGATATCGCGCCGCTCGAGACGCTGTGCCTGATCTACACCTCCGGCACCACCGGCGCACCGAAAGGCGTGGTGTTCACGCATCGCATGATGCGCATCGCCAGCGAAGGCACGCTGACGGTGTCGGACGTACGTCCCGGCGACAGGATGTTCGTGTGGGAGCCGCTGTGCCATATCGGCGGCGCACAGATGCTGCTGGTGCCTTTCCTGCAGCAGACCGAACTGCACATCGTCGAGCGCTTCTCATCCAGCAAGTTCTGGCAGCAGATCGAGGCGGCCCAGGCCACGCACCTGCACTACCTTGGCGGCATCCTCGACATCCTCACGCAATTGCCGCCTGCCGCGCAGCCGCCGCATCACACCTTGCGCGTGGCATGGGGGGCGGGTGTGTCGCCGCGCGCCTGGAACGGCATTCTCGAACGCCTGAAATTATCGCTGCGCGAATGCTATGGCATGACCGAAGGATCGAGCTTCACCACCGTCAACACCAGCGGCAAGGTCGGTTCCATCGGCCGCGCGCTGCCGTGGCTGAAGGTGGAATTGCGCAACGCCGACGGCACGCCGACGCGGGTCGGCGAGATCGGCCAGGTCGTGGTCTCGAGCGACGTCGAAGGCTGCTTCTTGCCGGGTTACCTCGACAATCCCAAAGCCAGCGCCGAAGCGCTGCAGGGCGGCAAGCTGCATACCGGCGACATGGCGCGCATGGACGAGGAGGGCGACCTGTATTTCGTCGGCCGTAAGACCGACAGCATGCGCGTGCGCGGCGAGAACGTCTCGGCCTGGGAAATCGAACGCGTCTTCGTGATGCATCCGGCGGTGGCCGCTGCTGCCGCGGTCGGCGTTACCGGCGACATCGGCGAACAGGAAATCATGCTCTACGTACAGTACAAGGAAGGGGCGGAGGCGTCATTCCCGGCGCTGGCGGAATGGGCGAAATCGAAGCTGGCCAGCTTCCAGTTGCCGCGCTATTACGTGCAGGCCGATGGTTTCGAGACCACGCTCAGCGAACGCATCAAGAAGCACCTGCTGAAGCCGGACCTCGCCGCCGCCTGGGACAGTAGCCCGGTGCGGGCAGAACGACGATAATAGCGTCTTTTATCCACGCCGCAGAACATCAGCCGACAAGCCATCTTATGACGAAGAAAACCGACGGCGCTGAAACCAGGCCGCGCGCCAAGCCGGCCAAGCGCGCCACCGCCGCGATTGCAACAGCAATCGAAACCGACGAGTCCGGAAGCGCGGCGCCCGCGGCCGACAACACCGGCATCAACTCGCCGCTGTACGTCAACTCGGTGGAAAAATCCATGCGCGTGCTGATGGCCTTCGACGGCCAGCAGCGCCAGCTGTCGCTGTCGCAGATCGCCGCGCTGACCGGTTTCGATCTCAGCACGGCGCAACGCTTCACCTACACGCTGATGACCTTGGGCTACCTGACCAAGGACGACGAGGTCCGCAAGTACGAGCTGGCGCCCAAGGTGCTGAACTTCGCCTATCACTACCTGACCTCGAGCGATCTGGTGCGCCGCGCCACACCGTACCTGCAGCAACTAAGCCAGGAAACCGAAGAGACCACCAACCTGACCATCCTCGACGGCGCCGACGTGGTGTTCGTGCAGCGTATCGTCAGCCGCAACGTGCTCAATCCCAACGTCGTCACCGGCACGCGCCTGCCGGCCTATTGCACGGCATCCGGACTGGCGATCATGTCGACGCTGGACGACGCCGAGGTCGACGCCATCCTCGATCGCAGCGACCTCAAGATGTACACGCCGTTCACCATTGCCGACCGCGGCCAGATCAAGCAGCGCCTGATGCAATTCCGCGAACAGGGCTATGCGCACATCCGCGAGGAGTATTTTCTGGGCGACATTTCCACCGCAGCGGTGGTCCGCGATTCGCGCCTCGGCCGCGCACTCGGCGCGGTCAACATGGCGGTGACCACGGCGCGCTGGAACGGCGAGAGCGACGAACGCCGCCACGCCGACCTGGTGATGCTGGCTGCCCGCGCGATTTCGATCCAGGGACGCTAGACGCGCGCAGGTCTTCGTCCGAGAAGACGCCAGCCCAGACTCATGCCCGCCGTGGCCAGCAGCACCGCCGCAACACCGCACCATTGCAGCGGCTGCAGCCGGTGTCCGAACGCCACCCAATCCACCGCAATCGCCGCCACCGGATAGATGAACGCCAGCGTGCCGGTGATCACGGTCGGCAGTTTCTGGATTGCCCCGTACAGCCATACGTACATCACGCCGGTGTGGACGATGCCCATCACGATCAGATAACTCCAGCCCGATCCCTGCGGCATCGCGGAGAAGTCAGCCAGCGGCGCCAGCAGCAGGATGCCCACGGCAACCTGGATCAGCGCGATCAGATGCGGCGGCGTGCCGGTCAGGCGCTTGGCGATCAGCGCTGCGATCGCATAGAGGAAGGCGGCGCCGAGCGCCAGCGCCACGCCCGCAAGATAACTGCCGCTGGCGTAGCCGGCGTCCGCGCGCGCGTTGACAATCACCAGCATGCCGATGAAACCGGTCGCCAGCCACACCAGCTTGTCGGCGGCGATGCGCTCGCGCAGCAGCACGGCGCCGAGCACCACCAGCATCAGCGGCTGAGTGTTGTAGACCGTCGTGGCGATGGCGATGGACGCATGCGAATACGCGGCAAACAGCAGCACCCAGTTGAACACGATGGCGACGCCGCCGAGCGCCGCCCAGCCGAGTACGCGCATGCTGAGCAGCTCGCGGCGCAACAACCCCCGCCAGCCGCAGATCGCCAGCAGCGTAAGGGTGCCGAACACGCAGCGCCAGAACACCACATTGATCACCGGCAATCCCGACGCCACGACGAACCAGCCGATGCTGCCCGAAATCAGCATCGCGCCGGTCATCTCCAGCGCGCCGCTGCGGATGTTTTTTTCCATGAAATCCCTCCTCGCGGGAAGCTGACTTGAAGCCGATATTGTGCCGGATCAGCCCTCTCGGCTCCATGCATTAAATTAGGCAGGAAGGCGGTTTGACCTTTATTATCGACAGTCTTGCCCGGTATTCTGGAGTAAAACGAAGATGATCGACCACATCGACAAGAAACTGATCCAGTTGCTCGCCGCCGATGCGCGCGCTTCGCTGAAGGCCCTGGCGCAGGCCAGCGGACTATCGGCGCCGAGCGTGACCGAACGGCTGAAGCGGCTGGAAGAGCGCGGCGTCCTGACCGCCTACACGATAGACATCGACACGTACGCGCTCGGTTACCAGATCCAGGCCATCGTGCGCATCCGGCCCTTGCCGGGACAACTGCACACGGTCGAGCGGCAAATTCTGGCGACGCCGGAATTCACCGAATGCGACAAGGTCACGGGAGAGGATTGCTATATCGCGCGGCTGCTGGTGCGCACGCTGCCGGAGCTGGACCTGGTGCTGGATCGCTTCGCCGCCAGCGCGCAGACCAATACGGCCATCGTCAAGAGCACCCCGCTCAGACGCCGGCTGCCGCCCCTGGCCGGCGGCGACTGAAACCGCGCCGGCAAGCTCAGGTCACCACGCCGCAGGGCGATACGCCGCCAGCCACGGCATTCGCTGCGTGGCGGAGCCGAAGGCTTCCGGCTGCGTCGCGAAGCGCGTGGCCGAGTAGTCGGCCGTCAGCGTCCATCTGCCCTCATCTTCGGGATCCTTGCGAAACGCCTTGTAGCAAAAGCTGCCGTCGTCGTTTTCGATGAAGTCGACGCAATGCATGCCGCTGTCGTCCTCGATGCTGAGAATCACATTCTTGTTCATGGCCGGTATTTCCCTTGTTCAGCGCGCAAAGCGCTTGCGATAGTCGCGCGGGGCCACGCCGAGATGGCGATGGAAGGTGACGCGCATGCGTTCTTCGTCGCCGAAGCCGCACAGAACGGCAATGCGGTCGAGATTGTGATCCGACTCTTCCAGCAAGCGACGGGATGCTTCGAGGCGAAATATCTCCACCGCCTTGGCCGGTGTGCGGCCGGTCTCCTGTTTGTAGACACGGGCGAAATTGCGCGGGCTCATGCAGGCGCGCCTGGCCAGCGCCTCGACGGTCAGTGCGTTGTCGCCCGGATTGCCGAGGTTGTCGGCGATCCACGCGTGCAGTTCGTCGAACGACGAGCCGCCCCCGCTCTGCGACTGCAACAGTTCGCTGAACTGCGCCTGGCCGCCCGGCCGCTTGAGGAACACTACCAGTTCGCGCGCGGCTTCCATCGCGACGTCGCGGCCGCAGTCGGCTTCCACCAGCGCCAGCGCCAGATCGATGCCGGCGCTGACGCCGGCCGAAGTCCACACATTGTCCTGCTGCACGAAAATGGCGTCGCGGTCGATCTCGATCGCCGGAAAGCGCTCGCCCAGCATGTCGCACATGGCCCAGTGCGTGGCGGCGCGCTTGCCTTCCAGCAGTCGCGCCTGCGCCAGCAAGAAGGTGCCGCTGCACACGGCAGCGGTGCGCCGCACCCGCGCCGAGGCTTGTTGCAGCCAGGCGATCAGCGACGCCGAGCGTTCCAGCACGTCGGTGATATGGGGCGAACCGGGCATGACGATGGTGTCGATTTCATCCAGCGCAAACTGGTCCAGCCGGACCGAATCGATGGCGGCGCCTTCGGCAGTCTGCATCAGGCCGCCGCCGAGGCTGGCGATGTGGCGCGTGTAGCCGGGCAGGCCGCGCTTTTCCCGCGCCTTGGTGGCGGCCCAGAACACGGTCTGCGGTCCGGTCAGGTCGAGCAGGCCGACTCCCGGATAGGCGACGAACAGCACGGTCCGGGGGTCGCGGCTGCCTGGCAGGATTTCAGGGTTATATGTCATTTCGACCAAATTCTTTCACAGTTACGATGACCGGGTCAATCAGGCAAATCCACGTCTGCGCGGCGTTACGGAAAAGGAAACGGCATGAAAATCGTAGTCATCGGCGGCACCGGCCTCATCGGTAGCAAACTCGTCAACCTGTTGCGCCTGGGCGGCCACGACGTACTGGCGGCGTCGCCCGCCTCGGGCATCAATGCGGTCACGGGAGAAGGCCTCGGCGATGCGCTGGCCGGCGCGCAGATCGTGGTCGACGTGGCGAATTCGCCGTCGTTCGAAGATCAGGCGGTACTGGAGTTCTTCGAGAAATCCGGCCGCAACCTGCTGGCAGCGGAAGTCGCCGCCGGCGTGCAGCATCACGTCGCGCTGTCGGTGGTCGGTACCGAGCGCCTGCTCGACAGCGGTTATTTCCGCGCCAAGATGGCGCAGGAAAAATTGATCAAGGCGGGCAAGGTACCTTACACCATTGTGCGTTCGACGCAGTTCTTCGAATTCCTCGGCGGCATCGCGCAATCGGGCGCCGACGGCAAGGCCGTGCGGCTGTCGCCGGCGCACGTGCAACCGATTTCCTCGGACGACGTCGCGGCCGCCATGGCGCATTTCACCCTCGGCGCACCGCTTGACGGCATGGCCGAAATCGCCGGCCCCGAACGCGTCGGCCTGGCCGCGCTGGTGCAACGTTACCTCACGGCCATCGGTGACGATCGCGAGGTCGTCAGCGACGCCGATGCCCTGTATTTCGGCGTGCGCCTGAACGACCGCTCCCTGACGCCAGGCGAGCAGCCGCGCCTGGGCAAGGTCGGTTTCGAAGCATGGCTGGCGCAGTCCAAGAAAGCGGCGTGAAGCCGACGTCCGCCTCTGTTGCCGGAGCTGTCGCCGGCGCCCTGGGAATTTCTCTTTTGAGAAAGTAAGCGGAACCCGGTAAGGAACCGGTAAGTCAGCCTGCCCGATGATCGTGGCGCATTTCATCCACCACGATCTCCGGGAGTCTTCATGCGCCACACCCCAGTAGTCCTTCGCGCCATCGTTCTTGGCGTCACCTTCGGCGCCGCTTGCGCCGCCTCTGCCCAAACTGCAACGCCAGACGCCAGCGGCGGCAATGAGGTCGCCCGCCAACAGGAGCCGGGCTGGGGCATCGGCCTCGGCGCCGGCTTCCAGCGCAGCCCGTATCGGGGCTACGGCACCAAGACCTCGGCCCTGCCCATCCTTTTGTACAATGGCGCCTACTTCCGCGTCGCCGGCCCGGCTGTCGACTTCAAGCTCGGCAGTGTCGGCCAGTTCGATTTCACGTTGCGCGCCAGATATGCCGATGAAGGCTACAAGTCCGGCGACGCGCCTGTCCTGAACGGTATGGACGAGCGCAAGGACGGTTTCCGCCTGGGCGGCACGGCGACCTGGCGCGCACCCTTCGCCAAGTTCACGCTGGAGTGGCTCAAGGCCGCCGGCAACAGCAACGGCCAAACGGTTAAACTGGGCGCGGAGCGCGGCTTCACGACCGGGCGCGTGCGCCTGACGCCGCATCTGGGCGTGACCTGGATGAACAGCGAGTATGTCAATTACTACTATGGCGTGAAGTCCTCGGAGGCCAGTTCCACGCGCGCCGCCTACAACGGCAAGTCGAGCGCCAACGTCGACGCCGGCGTGCGTGCCGACTACAGCCTGACCACGGCGCAGTCGGTGTTCCTCGATCTCGGCGTGACGCACTACGGCAGCGGCATTACCGACAGTCCGCTGGTCGATCGTTCCACCTCGCCGTCGCTGAGGCTGGGGTATGTTTATAAATTCTGAGGGTAGTCAATGAATCGCATCGCGCTGCTGGAAGATCACGAACGCATGGCGGCGCTGATTGCGAAGGCGCTGGCCGCGGCCGGCATCGGGACCGATATCTACGCCACCATCGCGCACGCCGCCGCGGGCTGCACGCAGATGGCGTATCCGGTGCTGGTGCTGGACCGTAACGTGCCCGACGGCGACGGCCTCGATCTGGTGCGGCAGTTGCGCGCACGCAGCGTGCTGACGCCGTGCCTGATGCTGACCGCGCGCGACGCCTTGCATGATCGCGTTGCAGGCCTCGAAGCCGGCGCCGACGATTACCTGCCCAAGCCATTTTCGATGGAAGAGATGGTGGCGCGCGTGCGTGCGCTGATGCGCCGTCCGGCGCAGCTGCACAGCCTCTCGCCCGAATTCGCCGGCCTGCGGGTCGAGCCCGATGCCGGTTGCATGCGGCAAGGGGAGGAGTCGGTGTCGCTGGCCGCAGCCGAGATGCAACTGATGCTGGTGCTGGTGCGCGCCGCCGGCAAGTCGGTACGGCGCACGGCGCTGGAAGCGGCAGCCTGGGGTTTGTCGGAACCGGTCACGCCGAACGCGCTCGACGTCGCGTTGCATCGCCTGCGCCGCAAGCTCGCGGCGATCGATTCGCCGCTGCAGATCGGCAACATCCGCGGCCACGGCTACGCCTTGCTCGGCAACGGCAAGCCAGGGCAGGCGCCATCATGAAAAGTCTCTCGTCACGGCTGTTGAGCGCGACGGCGGTCGCGTTGACCTGCATCAGCGGCATCGTCGTGCTGGCGCTGGCTTTGTTGTGGCGCTGGGGACCCGACATGCTGATCAATCTCGATCTGGACCACAATGCCGCGCGCGTGGCCGAAGCCGTGCGTTTCAACGCCGCCGGCATCCCCGACCGCGTTAGCCTCAACCAGAAGATGACGGCAATCTACTCGGTGTTGCTGGAGGATGCAGCCTACCGCGTGCTCGATCAGAACGGCGCCGTCTTGCTGTCGTCGGACCATGCTGCTGTCGCCTATGCACCCGCCGGCGACGGCTTCGCTCCGGAGCGCAGGCGCTTCCGCGTGGTCAGTAGCGGCGAAGGCAAGCAGGTCCTGACTATGCCGTTCGCCCACGACGGCCGTACATTCTATGTACAGCTCATGCGCAGCGAACGCATGCATCGCATCATGCTCGGCAGCGACAGCGAGAAGGCGCAGAAGATCGCCATCGTCGCCGCGGTCGTCGCCATGCTGCTGTTCAGCCTGGTCGTAGTCGCCACCTTGCATCGCTCGCTCAAACCGCTGCGCAAGGCCTCCGCCGCCGCCGAAAAAATCAGGATCGACAACTTGTCCGCACGGCTCTCGCTGGAAGACGTGCCGAGCGAACTGGCGCCGTTGTTCAACGCCTTCAACCTGGCGCTGCAACGGCTTGAGGACGGCTACCGCGTGCAACGCGAATTCCTCGCCACCGCCGCGCATGAACTGAAGACGCCGCTGGCATTGATGCGTGGTCAGATCGAACTGGATGAGCGCGGCGACCGCAGCGCCTTGCTGCGCGACCTCGACCACATGGCGCGTCACGTGCATCAGCTGCTGCATCTGGCCGAAGCCAGCGAGCGCCAGAACTACGCGATGGAACGGATCGACCTCAAGGACATCGCCGCCGAAGCCTCCGCGCAGCTGGAACGTCTGGCGCAACAACGCGAGGTCCATATCGTCGGCACCGGCGCCGACGACGGCGAACCGGTGATGATTGCCGCCGACCGCGGCGCGCTGTTCGTGCTGATGCGCAATCTCATCGAGAACGCCGTGCACCACGCGCCGCCGGGCAGCGCCGTCGACGTCGACGTCAGCACGCACGGCGTCACCGTGCGCGACTATGGCAAAGGCATTCCGGCCGACGCCATGCCGCACTTGTTCCAGCGTTTCTGGCGCGGCGCGCATCGGCGCGATGAAGGCGCCGGGCTCGGCTTGTCCATCTGCGAAGAAATCGCCCACGCCCACGGCTGGACGCTGCAGGCGGAAAACGCCGGACCGGGTGCGCGCTTCCGGGTGGCGTTCGGCTAAGCGCTCAGGTTCTCGGCGTATTCGGTGATCAGCATGTCGATATGCGGAATGCCGACGTCGTCGTACAGTTCGCCGACGCTCGCAAATCCCAGCCGGCGATAGAAGCGTTCAAGCCGCGCCTGCGCGCTGATGCGCACCGGCGCACCCGGATACAGTGCGGCGGCATGCAGCAGCGCCTGCCGCATCAGTACTTCACCGATGCCTTTGCCGCGCAATTGGCCGGCGACGATCACCCGGCCGATTGACGGCTCGGCATAACGTACGCCGGGCGGCAGGATGCGGGCATAAGCCATGAGCGCGCCGGCATCGTCGTAGCCCAGTCCGTGCAGGCAGGCCGGATCGAAACCATCGGCATCGGGATACAGGCATCGCTGCTCGATGACGAACACCTGCTGGCGCAGATGAATGGCGTCATAGAGCTGTTCCAGCGACAGCTGATCGAATTTTTTCCATGTCCAGTGCAGCATAAAATTTCCTCAAGAAAAAGAGACCAGGCCGGCCCGCCAGGGAGGCGTCGGTGCATGAACGCGCCGGTTCACAGGGCGAGGCACGATTCCCGATTCGCCGACCGATCGGCGATAAGGCGGCGAAAGCGCATGACCAGTTGTGCGGCGGTGACGATCAGGCCCAGTGTCAGTCCCAGCCATACCCCCGTCACGCCCAGGTCAAGCCAGTTGCTCAATAGCCAGGCGCCCGGCAATCCCACCGCCCAGTAACCGATCAGCGTCATGACGAACGAGGTTCCGGTTTCCCCGGCGCCGCGCAAGATGCCGATGCCGATGTTCTGTGCACAGTCGAAGACCTGCAGCACCGCCGCCAGCAACAGGAGCTTGCCGGCAATCAGCCGCACTGCATCAGCGCCGGCGTCGGGCTTGTGCAGGAATACCCCCAGCACCCATTGCGGCGTCGCCCAGTAGATCACCCCGATCAGCACCATGCAGGCGATGCCCATGCCGAGTCCGGTGTAGCCGTAGCGGCGCGAGGTGGCGATATCGTCCTGCGCCCAGGTGCGGCTGATGCAGATCGAGGTGGCATGCGACAGCCCGACCGAGATCATGAACACGATGTACACCGCCTGATTGACCACCGTATGTGCGGCCAGCGCATCGGTGCCGAGCGCGCCCACCAGCAAGGCAATCGCTGCAAAGAAGCCTGCCTCGGAACCGTAGGTGGCGGCCACCGGCAGGCCCATCTTCCAGGTGCGCCACAAGGCCTGGCGGCCGGTTTTCCAGATGCGTACCGACAGCAGACGGCGCAGGGTTGGGTCGCGCCGGACGATCAGCAGGAAGACGAAGAAGGAAAACAGGCTGACCAGGGTCGACGACCACGCGATGCCCGCCAGGCCCATTCCGGCGATGCCGAAGGCGCCCACCGTCAGCACGTAATTGAGCGCGGCATTCACGGCCACTGCCGTCAGCGTGATCGCCAACAGCGGACCCGGCCGCCGCAAACCGACCGTGAAATTGCGCAGCGCCTGGAACCATAGCAAGGGCAAGATGCCCGGCGCGGCGGCGAACAGATAATCGGCCGTGCGCGCCACCACTGCCGCATCCTGCCCCATCCAGCGCAAGGCATGACCGGCGCCCAGCATCATGGCCCAGAACACCAGCCCGGCCAGCGTCGCAATGGCAAAGCTGGCGCGCACCATGTCGCGCACTGCGGCAGCGGCGTGCGGTGTTTCGAGCCCGGCAGCGGCAGCAGTCGCTACCAGGTTGCCGGTGGGCGTGACCAGGCCGGTGCCGGTGGTGCGCAGCAGGTTGAACACGGCCAGCGCCAGTCCGCCGGCGGCGATGTCGAGCGGACCGAGCCAACCCATCATGACTATGCCGGTGGTCGACAGCGCCACCTGCGCAAACTGCGTCAGGATCAACGGCGCCGCCAGCGCGCCGATGTGGGAGACGTCGGCTTTGAGCACGGGCAGCGACAAGGGCAGGGGCCAGGACCGCAGCATGTTCATGTGCGCCCCGTCAGCTGCGCCAGCATGTCGTCCAGTTCGACGCCGACGGCGGCGTCGATCAGGCCGCGTTCGTTCATCCAGTCATCGTTGAAGACGGTGTCGAGATACTTCTCGCCGCCGTCGCAAATCAACACGACGAAGGTGCTGCCGGGCGGCGCCGTCTCGATGCGCTTGATGGCCTGATAGATGACGCCGCCGCCCGAGCCGCCGACCAGCAGCGCATATTTGCGCGCGATGTGGCGAGCCGTATTGAATGCCTGCTTGTCGGAGACCTTGAGACCTTCGTCAAGCAGATCGTAGTCGACCAGCGCGCCGATTTCCGCACCCGGCGGCGTCCCGGTGCCGGATTGATAGTAGGGGCCGCCGGGACCGCCGAAGGCGATCGAGCCTTCCGGTTCGATGCCGATGGTGCGCAACAGCGGCAGCTTGTTCTTGAGTGCGCGTGCGGTGCCGAACAGGGAACCGCCGGTGCCGACCGCGCCGATCAGGTGGGTAATCTCCTTGCCGAGCGCTTCGTGCAATTCCTCGGCGACGTAAGTGTAGCCATTGCCGTTGGCCGGGTTGTTGTGCTGCTCGGTCCAGTAGGCGCCTTGTTCGGCGGCGATCTTTTCGGCCAGCGCTTCGCGGTCGGCGGTTGCCAGCGAATCGCCGCCGTCTTCGTTGACGAAGATCAGTTCGGCGCCGAACGCCTGCATCGCGCGGATCTTGTCTTTGGCGGCATGGTGGTCGACCACGGCGGTGAAGCGATAGCCGCGTTCGGCGGCAAGCAGCGCCAGGCCCATGCCGGTGTTGCCGGAGGTCGATTCGATCACCCAGCCGCCCGGCGCGAGCAGGCCCTGCTGCTCGGCTTCGTCGAGCATCTGGCGCGCCATGCGGATCTTGGCGCTGCCGGTGGGATTGCCTTGTTCCAGTTTGAGCAGAATGCGGCTGCCGAAGCGCGTGCGCAGCAATTCCATCAGCGGCGTGTGGCCGATCAGCTGCGACACACGGTTGACGATGGCGCCGGCGGGCTGGTGCGGCGGGGTCGCGACTGTGGACAAGACCTGCGGGGATTGACGATCCATGGTGATTCTCCTTCGGGGTGGGGAATTATTCAAAGGCGGCGTGCGGACGGTTGTCCAGACGCCAGCATGGCTTGCCCTGATGCGTGGTGATGACGACCTTGGCTGGCAGTGGTAAATCGTGGAAAGGCGATTCGTTGGAATCCATCTGATAACCGGCCGTGTTCAGGTAGATCAGCAGATCGCCGGGAGCTGGCCGTTGCGGGAACGCGATCTTGCGCCAGGTCACCATGTCGCTGTCGAGGCAACTGGCGCCGCCGACGCAGGCAGCGTAGGCGGAGGACGCAGTTGCCGCGTCCTGCCGGGGCAGTAGCAGCGGATCGGGAAGGTATTCGCTGTTGAACCACTGTTCGGACAGGCTGAAGCTGGTGCCGCCGACGGTAACGATGCCGTAGCCGGATGTTGTCCCGGCAGCTGCATGCCCGTCCGGCTGCCGGTCTTTCAGGCTCTGGATTTCAAACATCGTGAAGCCGGCCTGGTCGAGCAGCGCACGGCCCGGTTCCAGCAGCAGACGGATTGCGTGTTCGCGCAGCCGTTGCGCCAGGGAGAGGACGTCGACGGCATGCGCGAGAATCGCCGACAGCATTGCGGCGCCCGGTGCCACGTTGTAGTAGGGATAAAAATCGGCGAAGGATTTTCCGCCGTGATAGTGCCAGGGCTGCTGTCGTTCGAGGAATGCCGACCAGTGCTCCTCGCTCGCGTAGCGAACGGCAAAGCCGCCGCCGATATTGATCGTCGCGCATTGGGACAGGCCGTGGCCGCGTGCGTCGATGCAGACATCGATCAGGCGATGGGCTTCTTCGGCGCGCGCCGCAGCACTGTAACCGGAGAGATGGAAAGAGAAGCCTTCCATGTCGAGCACGTCGCGATGCTGCAAGCACAAGGCCAGCGCTGCTTCACGTTCTTCCTCGGTCATGCCGAAACGGCTGTGCGGCTGGCTTCGCGGGCGGCAACGCAACAGCAGGCGGCCGCGGCAACCGGCTTGCTGCGCCTGCGCAGCGTAGGCGCGCAATTCTTCAACGCTGTCGATAGCGACCAGGCAGCGTTGGCGCAGCGCCAGATTCAGCAAGGCGGGATGCTTGCCGGGACCGGTGATGCCGATGTGTTCGCCGGACACGCCGCAGCCCAGCGCCTGTTCTGTTTCCTGCAAGCTGGCCGCGTCAATGCCGATGCCCAGCGCCGGGCAGCGCTCCACGAAGCTGCGGCCCTTGTTGGCTTTTTTTGCGAACAGCACCAAGCCGTCCACGCCGGCGTCGTCGAGCGCCTGCCGGAATTGCCGCGCGGCGTCGTCGAATACTTCCGGCAACAGGACGTGCAAGGTGCTGCCCAGGCCCCGGCTCAGTTCGGACAACAGGCCGCGATGGTGCGTCATGAGGGTGGCGGTCAGCGGATGCTGCAATGCCGGCAACTGCAGCGGTGCAAGGTCGGAGGCGGCGGTCGCCTCCTGGCGAAGTCGGTCCATGTCTGCCTCACCACAAGCGTACGGTCTGGCCCAGTTGCTGGGCGCGGGCGCGTTCGGCGAAAAGACGGCCGAGCGCGATGTCGGTAATGATCATGCCGCTGTTGTAGGCGAACACGCGCTGCTCGTCATGCTCGCGGCCGGCCTTGCTGCCGGCGAGGATGTCGGGCAGCTCGGCGTCGACCGGCGGCAATACGCCATGCGCGTCTGCAAGATCGGTGCCTGTCACGCGCATCTGCGCCTCGCTGGTGGCGACGCGGCGGTCGGCGTGATGCAGCAGTCCGGCCTGCAAGCCGTAACCGACCAGGATGGTGAGCGCGCCGGATTTGAGCCAGTCGCGCCGGACTGCGCCGGACGATTTTTCCGATGCGGGTCCGGCGGCGCCGATGATGATGTCGGCGCTGCGCGCAGACTGTTCGAGGTCGGACGACACTTCGATCCGGCGGTCGGGATGGTGCTCGCGCATGCGTTCGAGCGCCGCCGCGATGCCGTCCGGATGATTGCCGTGGATGATCAGGCGCGTCAGCTGCGGCATTGCCGTGACCAGAAACGGCAAGGCATTTTGCCCCTGCACGCCGCTGCCGACTACCAGGGCGGTCCGCGCATCGCTGCGGGCGCAGCTGCGCGCCAGCAATGCCGACGCCGCCGGCGTGCGCAGCGCGCCGACCAGGCTGCAGTCCATCAAGGCGATCGGCAATCCGGTGGTGTCGTCGTACAGCAGCAGCGACGTATAGTATTTTTGCAGCGACTGCTCTTCGTTGGCGTTGAACTTGTAAGACGTCTTGAACGCCACGGTCTGCCGCTCGCCGTCGCGGCCCAGCATGGAGTAAGCCAGCGAACGGCCGTCGTCGGGCCTGGCGGTGAGCTTACGCGGATTGGACGACAGGCCGGCGGCGTAAGCCTTGTAGGCGTCCTCCACCGTGCCGAGTACTTCGGCCAGCGAATAGCGCAGGCCCGCGAGGTCTTGCTTGTTGAGGACGCAGATGGCGCCGGCGTCATCGGTTGCGATGGTGGTCATGATGTCTCCGTGGACAGAATGCAAGATGAACAGCGGGCCGGATCAGACGATGTGGCGGCCGACTGCGTTTTCACGATACGGCAGCGAGCCGCGCAGATTGAGCGTGAGATTGACGCGGCGCAGCCAGCGATGGCGCGCACCGTAATTGGGCTGGTAGATCGAGCGCCCATGCACGGCGCGCTTGTTGTCGATCCACAGCATGTCGCCGGGCTGCATGACGACGGCGGACTTGTGCGCGTCGAACTGGCGTAGCAGCCAGTTCAGCGCTTCGGCGGCTTCCTGGTCGCCGGGAAGCGCTTTCATGAATGCTTCGTCGACTTGGATAAACGGCTGTTCACGCGCACCCGACAGCGCCGGCACCGGCTGCGGATCGGCATGCATGCGCCGGATGTGTTCGAAGGCGTGGTCGTCCAGACGCCAGTGTTCGCTGATGTTCTGGTCCGGCAGATGCGATTTGTCGGGCAGGATGACGAAGCGCGGCGCAGCCAGCACCGCCCATTTTTCGTCTGGGATATGCAGGTCGCCGATATAGGACAGGATGGTTTCCGCACGCTCCTCGTTGCGGTAGCAGAAGATCGACAGGAAGTCGCAGCGCAGCGCGTGGAAGGCTTCTTCGTTATGCCACACCAGCGTGGTGGAGCTGCTGCCGCCAAGTTGTTCGTTACGCTCCTTGTCGATCGGCACGATGTGGCGCAGGAAGCGGCCGTTCTCTTGCGTGCGCCAGCCGAAGATATCTCCCAGCGCAGCCGAAATCAGGCATTGCGCAATTTCTTCGCGCAGATTGGGAGGATTGCGCCATGGCGCATCCCAGTGCGCCGGCGACGGGCCGATGCGCTCGTCGTCGACCGGCACGCCGCTCAACAGGACGGCGCCGCAAGGCAGGTGCAGGTATTTGAAGCGGTGCGCCAGTTCGCGCAGGCTGCGCGGCAGCTGGTGCGCCGAGAGACTGCAGGCGTCGGCAAATTCGGGCGTCTCGACGCTGCCGAAACTTTGCTCCAGTTCGTTGACGATGCGCGCAATCGCCGACCATTCCAGCGGCGACAAGCGGTGCCGGTAGATCGACGAGGAGACCGGCAACGGCAAAGTCGTCGGCCCGGATGCGGTAGCGGTGCGGGTAGAAGTGTGCGTGAGTGCAAGTGCCATGATGCCTTCCTGATCTGATCCGGGTTGAACGGGATAAAGATCGCGCGTGCTGGCTTTTGCTGGCGGGGCGATGTGTGCGCCGCTTCCCGCAGGAAGACGGCACACGGAATTGCTGTTGTTTGCTGCGAGCGGCTACATGTCCACCTGTGCGCTGATGAACAGTGTGCGCGGCTTGCCGGCCCAGGCGCCGTTGATGTCGGCGTCGCCGGCAGCCCAGTAGCGCTTGTCGAGCAGGTTTTGCACGGTCAGGCCGAAGACGGTCTTGTATCCGCCGATGCGCGTGGCGTAGCGCGCGCCCGTGTCGAAGCGCGTGTAGCCGCCCATCCACGTGGTGTTTTGCGTGTTGAGCGGACGGCGTCCCACGTAGTACATTCCGCCATTGACGCTGAGGCCGTCGACGCCCGGTACGCGATAGTCCAGGAACAGATTGCCTTGCAGCTTCGGCACATCGGCGATCTGCTTGCCGGCCACGTTCGGGTCGGCCGGATTGTCCGCCTTGGTCTGCAGATATGCCAGGCCGGCGACCAGCGACAGCTGCTTGCCGAGGCGGCCGTTTGCGGTCAGTTCCAGGCCGGTGTGGCGCTGCATGCCGCCTTGCACCGTGAAGCGGCCTGAGTTCACGTATTGCAGCGTCTTCTCCAGGCGGAACACCGCGCCGGTCAGCATCAGGTCCGGATTGAGACTGTACTTGACGCCCGTTTCATATTGTTTGGTCTTCAGCGGCGGCAGATTTTCGCCGGCGTTGTTGGTGTCGTACCCGGCCGGGCCGGGCTGCTCGAAACCTTCCGCATAACTCAGATACGTCGACAGGGCCGGCGTGACCTTGAACGTCACCGCCGCCGATGGCGCATTGATGCTGGCGGTCTGCGAGGTATTCTTGCCGGATGCCGGCATGCTGTCGTTCTTGTAGCGGACATGGCGCAGGCCGAGCATCACGTCCCATCTGTCCGACAGCGACATCAGGTCGCTGATGAAGACGCTGGGCTGGTAGTTCTTCGACTTGTTGTGATTCGGGTAGGTCAGATTGGACGGCGCCGAAGTGAAGCTCGGGTTGTAGATATTGCCGACCGTGTCGGGCAGCACCCTGAAGCCGGATTCGACTGCCTGGAAATTGCGTGTCGAGAAACCGGTCACCAGCTGATGCCTGATGCCGATGGTTTCAAAATCGCCCGAGACGTAGGAGTCGGTCGAGATCACGCGGAAGCTCTGGTTGGGATTGTAGTAAATATCGCCCGACAGGACATTGCCGTTGGCGGCGACGTTGTACACGTCGGGAAAGGCGGCCACGCGGCCGTTATACGATTGCGCGGCGCGTGTCGTCAGCTTCCACTTGTCGTTGATGCGGTATTGCAGATCAGCGCCGATGTTGAAGGTGCGCGTCTCGTATTGCAGCCACGGCTGGCCGAGCAGGGTGCGCGGATCGATGCTGCCGACCGGCGGCAACTGGCCGTTCAGATAGGGACCGATCGACGGCTGCGCAGAAATCTTGCGCTCCTGGTAATCGAAATTGGCGCGCACCAGCAGATCGGGATTGATCGCCCAGTCGAACGCGCCGCTGACGAAGTCGCGCGAGGTGTCGCCGTTGTGGCGGAAGTCGCCGTTGCGTTCGCGTGCAACATTGAAGCGGTAGCCGAAGCGGCCGTCGTCGAGCGGACCGCCGGTGTCCAGCGCGACATAGCTGCCGCCGCTGCTGTTGCTGCGCAGCGATGTCTTGATGCTGGTGAAGCGGTCCCTGGTCGGGCGCTTGATGGCGTAGTTGATGGTGCCGCCCGGCGAGTTGATGCCGTACAGGAAACCCGACGGGCCTTTCAGCAAGTCGATCTGCTCGACGTTTTCCAGCGGGATTTCATAATAAGGGGCGACCGACATGCCGTCGCGCCGCACGGTGTTGGTCCAGTCGGAAAAGTAGCCGCGGATGCGCACCATTTCATAGGCGCCGGCCTGCGTGGCGTCTTGCACCGACGGGTCGTTCTTGAGTACATCCATCATGGTGCGCGATTCTTGCGCGTCGATCAGCTCGCTGGAATACGATTGCACCGAGAAGGGCAATTCTTCCGGCTTCTTGTAGCCCAAGGCACCGACGTTGACGCCGTCGGTGGCATACAGGGACGGACGCGAACCGCTCACGCTGACCTCGGGCAGCTTGTCGGCTGCGGCGCTGGTGCTGCTGGTGCCGCCAGTGCCGCGGGTGATGGCGTAGCCGCCGGCGGCAGTCGGGCGGACCTCCAGCCCGCTGTGGTCGAGCAGGCGTCGCAGCGCTTCATCTACGGTCAGCGAGCCTTTGAGGGCAGGCGCCTGGCGGCTTTCCGCAATGTCGGTGGAAAACACGATGGGCTTGCCGGACTGGCGCGCCAGCGCACGCAAGGCGTTGTCGAGGCGTTGTGCGGGAATGTCGAGATCAACCGCAGCAGATTGCGCCCATGCCATCGCCGCCAGCGACATGCCGACGGCAAGCACGCCTGATTTCAGTTTCAGTTTCAATCTCTGGCGAGAGGAACGGCCTGCCCCCGGAACGGCACAACGCATGAACTACTCCTGTAAAAAAATCATGGTTATTTACAGGAGTTACCGAAACCAGATCGATGCGTGGGAACCTCTGAATGAAAATAATTTTTATTTAGCCGTGTTGCCGGGCGTGGCGGAAGTTGCTGAAATGACAATCGCGCCGGGGCTGCGCTTCACCGTTACCGGCAAGATGGTCGGCAGCACGCGCAGCAGGTCGTTGACATCCTTGATGTTGTATTCGCCGGACAGGCGCAAGTCGCCGATGCGTGCATCGGCCAGCACGACGGGTTGCGCCAGGTAGCGTTGCATGTCGAGCGCGGCCTCGCGCAGCGGCGTGGCGTTGAAATACAGTTTGCCGCGGCGCCAGGCACCGCTCTGGCCGGGCTCGAGATCGGCCAGGCGTTCCAGTTTTCCATCGGACGAACGAACGCTCTGATCCGCCGTCAGCACCAGCGGCGGACCGCTGTCGCTGCGCACTTCGACCGCGCCTTGTTGCACGCTCACGAGCGCGCCGTCTTCCTGGTTGCGTACGTCGAACACCGTGCCGATGTCGGTAACCGTGGTGCGATGGGCTTCGACCACGAAGGAGCGATAGGTATGGGCGACGTCAAAGCCGGCCTCGCCGCGCAGCAGCGTGATGCGGCGCGAGAAGAGACGCGATTCGATGCGCAATTCGCTGTCGGTATTGAGCTGGATGCGGCTGCCGTCGGCCATGGTCAGTGTCGACGTCCGGCCGGCCCCGGTGACGACCTGGCGCGTGTCGTACGCCGGATCGATCAGCCAGGCCAGCCCGGTACTGAGCAGCAGCACCGCCGCCATCGCCGCAATCTTGCGTACGGTACGGCGTTTTGCGGCGCCGCGGATGATGGTTTCCGGCGCCGGGAAGCGTGGGCGCAGCGGCGGCGCCAGCGACGCGCGCATGGTCGCATCGTCGTTCCCGGCATGCGCACCGCTCCATATCGGGCGGATCGCCGACATCGCGCGCTCCATGTGCTTGCCCACCATCTTGCGCGAGATGCCCAGTTGCGTCGCGACTTCATCCTGCGACATCTCCTGCAGCTTGTGCAGCACGAAGACTTCACGGCAGCGCGGCGGCAGATCGCCGATGGCGATTTCGAGCGCATCGATCAATTGCTTGCCGTGCAGGATTTCTTCGCCGTCGCTGTGATGCAGATTGATGTCGGGTACGGCGTTGACCGACTCCTGCCATTGGTTGCGGCTGGTGGCCGCGCGCTGCAGGTCGATCGCCTTGCAGGTGGAGATATGTTTGAGCAGCGCCAGCGGCGTGCCGTCCTGTTCATGCGGGCGGGTGCGCACCACCTGCATGTACACCTCGTGCACCACTTCATGCGCAAAATTCTTGTCGCCGAAACGCCTGCGCACATGATCGACCAGTTCGTCGTAATGGCGCATCAGGGCATCCAGCAGAGGCAGATTCGGGGAGTCTTGGCGCATACCTTGGATAAGGACGGAAAGGGAGTGCAAATTATAAATGATAATGATTTCTATTCTATGTCCAATCTCCGTCTATTTCATGCTGCCAAACGGTGCACAAACGGCACTCTCATCATTGTTGTTTTGATAATTTTCTCGCATTGCGGAAAGCGGTCGCTCCGGTATCCGCTTTGCTACAGACACGCGCCGTGCTTTTCTATATCATCGCGCCTTTGCAAAAAACGGCAGGGATAAGCATGTCAGACGCTTGTGGCGTGGATTTCGGTACTTCCAATTCCACGATGGGCTGGAGCAGGCAGGGACAACCTTCCTTGCTCGCACTCGAAGACGGCAAGATGACGTTGCCGTCGGTGGTGTTCTTCAACGCCGATGAAAACGAATTCAGCTACGGCCGCGCCGCGTTGTCGACCTACCTGGCCGGCTACGAGGGCCGGCTCATGCGTTCCCTCAAGAGCCTGCTCGGCTCGGGCATGATCGACGGCCAGACCGAAGTCGGCGGCCGCGCGCTGCCGTTTCGCGCCTTGCTGTCGCAATTCATCGGCGAACTCAAGCAGCGCGGCGAACGCGCCGCCGGCCGTCGCTTCGACAGCGTGGTGCTGGGCCGTCCGGTGCATTTCGTCGACGACAACGCCGAGGCCGATCAGCTGGCGCAGGACACGCTCGAAGAAATCGCGCGCGCGGTCGGCTTCAGGCACATCGACTTCCAGTACGAACCGATCGCCGCGGCTTTCGATTACGAATCCACCATCGCCCGCGAAGAACTGGTGCTGATCGCCGACATCGGCGGCGGTACCTCGGACTTTTCGCTGGTGCGCCTGTCGCCCGAACGTGCGAAGAAGACCGAGCGCCTCGACGACATCCTCGCCAACGGCGGCGTCCACATCGGCGGCACCGACTTCGACAAATACCTCAGCCTGTCGAGCGTCATGCCGCTGCTCGGTCTCGGCAGCAAGCTCACCAGCAACAGCGAAGTGCCGTCGGGCTATTACTTCAACCTGGCGACCTGGCACACCATCAACCTGATCTATACGCGCAAGGCCTGGCAGCAATTGCAGGACGTCTATCGCGAAGTCGCCGAGCGCGACAAGTTCGCGCGCCTGCTCGACCTGGTCGAACAGCGCGCCGGCCACTGGCTGGCGCTGCAGGTGGAAGCGGCCAAGATCGGCCTGTCGGCCGATGAGTCCTTCACGCTCGAACTCGATCGCCTGCGTCCGCCCGACACGCTGCAACTGAGCCGCGCCGGTTTCGACGCCAGCATCGATCATCTGGTGGAGTCGGTCGAGCAGACCGTCGGCAAGCTGCTGGCCGACGCCGGCGTGAAGGCCGACGCCATTGATTCGGTGTTCTTCACGGGCGGTTCCAGCGGCGTGCATCTGCTGCGCAAGCGCATCGCCGCGCTGGTGCCGAACGCCCGACAAGTCGAAGGCGATCTGTTCGGCAGCATCGGTTCCGGACTGGCGTTGGATGCTGTACGGAAATTTTCCTGATTCGTTCTCGTCCCTGATGGCGCTCTGACGCCGCTTCCCTCTGACCGAATTCCGTTGTGATTCGCCGGTAGTGCTGGCATCATCGCAACAAAATATTCTCCAGGGGAAGTCGTGCGTCGTCTCTTCGCAAAACATGGTGCGCGCTGGTTGCTGGCGCTGGTGCTGACGCTGCTGGCGGGCGGGCAGGTGATGGGCATGCTGCCGGCGTTTCTGACCGAGCGCATCGATCTGTTCTTCTACGACATGCGCATGCGCATCGCCAAAGTGGAAACCGATCCGCGCATCGTCATCGTCGACATCGACGAGAAGAGCATCGCCGAAGTCGGTCGCTGGCCGTGGAGCCGCGACGTTGTCGCCGCACTCATCAGCAAGATGACCGACAGCTACGAAGCGCAGACCGTCGCCTTCGACGTGCTGTTTGCCGAACCCGACAACAGCTCCGGCTACGCCACGCTGGAAAGCCTGGCCCACAGCGAACTCAAAGGGCTGCCGCAATTCGGCCAGCAGCTGCAGACGCTGAAACCCAAACTCGATTTCGATGCGCGCATGGCCGCAGCGATCCAGGGCCGCCCGGTGGTGATGGGCTACAACCTGTCCAACGAACCCGACGCCATCGCCAAGGGCCAGCTGCCGAAACCGGTGTTTACGCTGGCCAGTCTCGGCGGCCGTCGTCTCGACGCCACCAATTGGAAAGCCTACGGCGCCAACCTGCCGCAATTGCAAGAGGCCGCCGAAGCCGGCGGCTTCTTCAATCCGCTGCTCGACAACGACGGCCTGATCCGCCGCGTGCCGCTGATTGCACAAGTGGGCGACAACTTCTATGAATCGCTGGCGCTGGCGAGCGCCCGCTCGGCGCTCGGCGCCACGCGCATGAAACCGATTTTCCTGCAGCAGGATGCGGTGATGTCGGATCAGCAGCTACGCGACTATGGCGCGCTCGAATCGATCGCGCTCGACACCAAGCCGCGTCCGACCTTCATCCCGGTGGAGCGCCACCTGACCACGCTGGTGACCTACCGCGGCCGCGGCGGCGTCCACGGCGGTGCGTTCCGCTATGTGCCGGCGGTCGACATCCTCAAGGGCCGCGTCCCCAAGAACGACTTGGCCGGCCGCGTCCTGCTGGTCGGCACCACGGTGCCGGGCCTGTACGATTTGCGGGCCACGCCGGTGAGTCCGAATTATCCCGGGGTGGAAATCCACGCCAACATCATTGCCTCCATCCTCGACGGCGACTTCAAGCAGCGGCCGGAATTCGCCGTCGGCTTCGACCTCGTGCAGATTCTCGTGATCGGCCTGGCGCTCGGCCTGCTGTTGCCGCTGCTGGGACCGCTGTGGTCGATTGTGCTGGCCGCGGGTGCGGCGTTCGGCATCGGCGCGTTCAACTTCTGGCTGTATGACAGCGCCGGGCTGGTGCTGCCGATGGCCACCGCCTTGCTGCTGATCGCCGCGCTGTTTATCTGCAATCTCGGCTGGGGTTACCTGTTCGAATATCGCAATCGCCGCGCCATCGTCAACCTGTTCGGCGAATACGTCGCACCGGAGCTGGTCGCCGAAATGGCCGCCAATCCGGCCAGCTACAACATGGAAGGCGAGAGCCGCGAACTGACCGTGATGTTCTCCGACGTGCGCGGCTTCACCACCCTCTCGGAAGGCCTGCAGCCCAACGAATTGCGCGAATACATCAATGCCTACCTGACCGCCATGTCGGAAGACATCCGTGGCAATCGCGGCACGCTCGACAAGTACATCGGCGACGCCGTGATGGCATTCTGGGGTGCGCCGATCGCGTTGCCCGACCACGCCGCGCGTGCGGTGGCGACGGCGCTCAAGATGCAGCAGAGCTGCCTCGTGCTCAATGAAGAATTCGCCAAGCGCAACTGGCCGCCACTGAAGATCGGCATCGGCCTCAACACCGGCAACATGCGCGTGGGCGACATGGGCTCGAAGATCCGCAAGGCGTACACGGTGATGGGCGACGCGGTCAATCTGTCTTCGCGCTTGGAATCGATCACCAAGGTCTACGGCGTCGGCGTACTAGTCGGTCAGGCCACGCGGGATGCGGCGCCTGAGTTCGCTTACCGTGAGCTGGATAGCGTACGCGTCAAGGGCAAGAACGAACCGGTGCCTATTTTCGAACCGCTCGGACTCGCGTCGGAACTGACGGCGGCGCAACGCGCCTCGCTCGACAAATGGACGGCTGCACTGGCGCTGGTGCGCCGGCAGCAATGGGATCAGGCAGAACAGGAGATCCTTGCCTTGCAGCAAGAAAATCCGCATGGTTTGTATGATCTTTACTTGCAGCGTATTGCCTACTTCCGCGAGCATCCCTTGCCGGCAGATTGGGATGGCGTGACTACCTTCGAGACAAAATAACAACGCTGCCGGGCGGCGTGAATGCCGCCCGGGGTGTGCGTTACGGGGCGAAACCGGCGATTGCGTTTCCGTGTGGAAACGGAAACGACAGGACGTTGTAAGTTAAGCGAATACTCCTGTCCGATATCAGCGATTTTTGTCGACAGGCAATAGGCTCAATCTTATACTTGCCCGTATGTCGCGCCGTCGGGGTGGGTGGCGCGCAGATGGTGGTTTTCGTCGCAGGATCGGGCAGCGTGCGTAACAAGAAAAATGAACGCGCAGACGCTACGGGTGCGGCGATGACGATCACCGTCGCATCACATTTCTTTCCACTGGATCGTCTCTGTCGCTTTATGTACTGCTGCGTGCGCAAGCACCCGGCGGTTCGACGTGTGCACAGCATATGCACAAGGCAGGTGATCCGGACCGGAGGAATGCAGGGGTATTCGTCCGCATGAAGAATGCGAGCGCATGCAAGAGGGCAGGGAAATTCACGATAAATCGAGGCAACGGCGGTTTGCAGATTGCAGGCTGCCGCGGTCCTGAACCAAGCAAAAAAATGAAACATCGTTTGATGCAATGTCTATTGGGGATGACGTTGACCGTCGTCGCGGCGAGCGTGCTGGCCGAGGACGAGCGCTTCAACATCACGCGTTTCCAGATCGAGGGCAATACGCTGCTGCCGGACGCAGAGTTGCAGCGCGCCGTCGCGCCGCTGACCGGTCCCGGGCGCGTCTACGGCGACGTGCAGATGGCACTGGAAGCGTTGGAGGCAGCCTATCGCAAAGCCGGCTACAGCGCAGTGCAGGTCAACGTGCCCGAGCAGGAGCTGACCAGCGGCGTGGTGACCATCAACATCAGCGAATCGGTCATTGGCCAGATCACGGTCAGCGACAACAAGTATTTCAGCGAACAGAACATCCGCAACAGCCTGCCGCGACTGCAGGTCGGCAAGTCGCCCAACCTCACCGCCATTTCGCAGGCCGTGCAATTGAGCAACGACAATCCGGCCAAGCAGGTCAATGTCGCACTCAGCGTCAGCGACGAAGAAGGCAAGGTCGATGCCGACGTCAAGGTGACCGACTACAATCCATTGCGCGTGTTCATGACCGTCGACAACACCGGTGCACCCGCTACCGGCAACTGGCGCACCGGTATCGCGATCCAGCACGCCAACCTGTTCGACCGCGACCAGGTCGGCACGCTGGCCTACACCACCTCGCCGGACAGCCCGAGCGGCGTCAAGGTCAATCTGTATTCGCTGGGATACCGCATTCCGCTGTACACGCTCGGCGACAGCATCGAATTCATTTACGGCAAGTCCAGCGTCAATACGCCTGGCAGCGTCGGCGCACCGAACGGCTTGATCGGCTTCACCGGCAAGGGCGATGTAGTCGGTCTGCGCTGGAATCACTTCTTCGCACGCGAAGGCGAAAGCACCAGCAAGCTGGTGGCCGGACTCGACTACAAGAAGATCGACTCGCGCTGCGACTTCGCGGGCGCCAGCCTGAACATCGGTTCGTGCGTGGCCTACAAGACAATGCCGCTGAGCCTGACTTACAGCGGACAAACGCGCTCGGCGACGCAGAACGTCGACTACAACATCGGCATCTCGCGCAATATCGCCATCGGCCCGAGCTACACCGGCAGCAACGGTCGCAGCGACCGCTACTCCTATGTTACCGGTCGCGACTCGGCCGACAACTTCGTCATCGTGCGCGGCGCGGCCTCCTGGTTCAAGGCCTTCGCCAACGACTGGCAAATGCGCCTGGCCGGCACCGCGCAGATCACCAACAATGCGCTGGTCTCGGCCGAACAATTCGGCCTGGCGGGTTCGACTGCCGTGCGGGGATTCACCGAACGTGCGGTGGCGGCCGACGGCGGCGTCATCGTCAACGCCGAAGTCTACACGCCTGAACTTCTGCCCAAAGGAAGTCTGCGCCTGCTGGCCTTCTACGACATCGGTCGCGGTTACAACAACAACGTCGGCGGCGGCAGTGTGGTCAACAGCGTGACGGTATCGAGCATGGGCATCGGCGCACGCTACTCCTTCAGCCGTGACTTCAATGTGAAACTGGACGTGGCGCGCGTGAGCGTGCGGGGGACGTCGAGCACGGAAAAACGTGGTGATCTGAATGCGCATATCAGCGCGATACTGGGGTTCTGAAATGAGTGAACAAAGCCAAACGCGCCGGGAGAAACCGACGCAAGATGTCAACCGTATCGAACTGATGCCGGCTTCCTTCACCATGCGCGTCGGCAATCGCCGCCTGACCATGAGCTGGCGGCCGCGCAAGCCGGTGCCGCAATTGCTGACGGGTTTGCTGCGACGTTCGTGGCGCGCCATGTTCGGCAAGTCGCTGCGCATGTCGGTGACGGCGGCGGCGATCTGCGCCGCCTGGAATGTGCCCGCCCTGGCGGCCGCACCCGGCGTCAACACACTGCCGACCGGCGGCGTCATCACTGCAGGCACCGCCACCATCGCGCAGAACGGCAATACCCTCAACATCAATCAGAGTTCCAGCGCCGCCATCGGCAGCTTCACCAGCTTCAGCATCGGCGCCAACGCCGTCGTTGACATCAGCCAGACCAGCGCGAGCAACGCCTTCCTGGCGCGCGTGACGGGTGCCGATCCGTCGCAGATCTACGGCTTGCTGAAGTCCAACGGCACCGTCGTGCTGGTCAATCAGAACGGCCTGATGGTCGGACCGGGCGGCGTGGTGGACGTCGCGCGTTTCATCGGCAGCACGCTCAACATCAGTGACAGCGACTTCCTGGCAGGGCGCCTGACCTTCGTCAACGGCGGTCACGCCGGCAACGTCGACAACCAGGGCGTCATCAAGAGCGCCACCGGCGGCAGCGTCTACCTGATCGGCGCCAACGTGACCAACAACGGCATCATCCACAGTCCGAACGGCGAAGTCCTGCTGGCTGCGGGCCAGACCGTGCAGCTCGTCGACACCGCCACGCCTGGCGTCACGGTGTGCGTCACCGGCGCTGCCGGCAGCGTCACCAACCTCGGCGCCATCACCGCCGAAGCGGGCCGCATCGGCATCGCCGCCGGCCTGATCACCAACAGCGGCAACATCAACGCCAGCAGCGTGGTGAACGAAGGAGGCCGCATCTTCCTGCGCGCTTCACAAAAACTGACGACGACCGCGAGCTCCAGGATAACGGCAGACGGCGTTGCCAAGGGCGGCAGCGTGGTGCTGTATTCGGACGGCGCAGCATATATCGACGGCGACGTCTCGGCGCGCGGCGCGCCTGGCCTGGGTGGTTTTGTCGAGACCTCCGGCAAGAAAACACTGGACGTGGTCAAGGCGCCCGACGTCGGCACGGGCGGCGAGTGGCTTATCGATCCGTATGACCTGACGGTGGTGGCTACCGGCACCAATGGCGTGAGCAACAGCGGCAACGTGATCACGTCTACGGCCGCTGGTTCCACGATTGAAGCCGGCACCATTGTTACCCAGCTCAATCAGGGCAACAGCGTGAGCCTGACGACCGGCGCGGGTGGCGCTGCCAACGGCGGCAACATCACCGTCAATGCCGCGATCAACAAGACCAGCGGTTCGGCCGCCAGCCTGACGCTCAACGCCAACAACAGCATCGCCATCAATGCCGGTATCACCAGCACCAGCGGCACGCTGAATCTGAACCTCAACAGCAACCTCAGCGGCATCGCCGGCGATCATGCGGTGCAAGTCAACAATGCCCTCATTCAGATCAACGGCGGTGAGTTGAATGTGCGTGATGGCAGCAGCACGGGAATCAGCAATGGCAATCTATTCATCAACAACGGCGGAGGCATTGATCTGGGTACCGGCGGTACGCTGAACGCCGGGAATCTGAATGTGACCAACGGCGGCAATCTGCTCGGTGGATTCACATCGAGTGTCCACTTGCAAGGTACGTTGAATAACAGTGGTACTGTCAATTTTTCCAACGCTGCGATCACTGTCGGTGACAAGATCATCAATAACGGCCAGTTCACGACTGCCAACGTTTCTATCAATACGGTCAATGGCTTCATTAATTCGGTAGGCGCTGTAGCCAACCTGAACTACATGACGAATTTTCAGACCGGCAGCTTCATCAATGCAGGCACGATGAATGCCAACGGCAGTGGCGGTTTTGTCACGTTTGAGAACGGCCTCTCCAATTCAGGCGTCATGAACATCCAAGGCTCGATCATGAGCAATGCATCCTCGTCCAACGGCGTGGGCGGCATAATGAACCTGGGCGTTGACGGGGTTACCACTCACCTCCAAGGGAGCGGCGACTGGACCAACGATGGAACGCTGAAGGTCCTGGGCACGCTTAATACGGTCAACATCGACAACGCACTGACAAACGGTGCGACCGGCACGATTCTGGTATCGGGTAGCGTAAACACTCTTTCTGCCGGGACCTTTACCAACGCGGGTTCCATGATCATCGGCGCCAGCAATTCGGTGAGCGGCAACAGCGTCACCAATACCGGCAACATCAGCATGACCGACGCTACTCTGTCGTTCAACACCTTCACCAATGACGTCGGTGGAAATCTATCGGGAACCGGTACGATCTACTCCAACGGACAGTTCACCAACAGCGGCGTCATTTCACCCGGTGGCGACGGCACCGTGGGTCAATTGGGCATTAACGGCAATTTCACGCAAAGCGCTACCGGTGTGCTAAATATCGATGTCGCCAGCGATACCAGCTATGACACCTTCTATCTGAACGCGCCCACCCCGGTGCAACTTGGCGGCACGCTGCAAAGCAAGCTGTTGGGTGCCTATGTCCCGACGCTCAACACGCGTTTGTCGCCGATCGTGTTCACGAACCAGAACGCGGGCGAGACTTATTTCCGTCACGTATTAGGCAACGTGATCAACACCAGCAGCGGACTGCAAATGCTCAAGGTTGACTACAAGGGCGCACTGGCGCTGGTCATGAGCGGCTCCGCAAATCTCACCTATAACGGTAATTCCGATAGTCACTGGGGTACCGCCACCAGCTGGACCGAGGGAATCTTGCCAACCGCCATTGATAACGTGATCGTGAACAATGGTGTTACCTTAACCCATGGTTCCGGCGACGGTGTCGACACTGTCAACAGCATTACACTGAATAATAGTTCGACCCTTGCTATCACCGGTGGCACAGTGAATGCCGGCAACATCACCTCTGCGGGCTATGGCAGCGTCATCATCACGGGTACCGCTGTTGAAGAGGGTGGCGGAGGAAACTTCAATGGATTTTCCTCCGGAGGCGGCGGAGTGACTTCGGCCAATACCGGTGTCCTGAACTTGTCCGGCACGGCACGTATCAGCAACTTGTCTCTGTCCAACGGCGGCACCTTCAACGGCGGCAGCAGTTCGGTACTGAACGTGACCGATGACTTTTCGCAAAACAGCGCCGGAGTTATCAATAGCAATGGGACAGTAGCGCTGAGTCGTGCTGACGGCGATTTGGTGACGGGCAACATTGCGGCAAGGAATCTGGTGCTTGAAGCGCAGAACGGCGCCATTTCGCAAAGCGACAGTTCCCTGCACGTGACGCAGCAACTGCTTACCTCGTCCGCGACCGGCACGACATTGACCTCTTCCGGGAATCGCATCGCCGCATTTGCCGGCAATAATCGCGGCATCAACGACATCAGTCTGGTCAACAATCTGGAGTTGGCCGATACGTCGGTTTTCAGGATCAACGGCGTCACCAACGCCAACGGTAGCATCAGCATTGTCAACACCGGAGGGACCATGACGACGGCGTTGGGCAGCAGCGCCAACTTCCTCACGGCCCTGCCGACTGCGCCTGACGTCGCGACGCCTCCCACGCTTTCGGATCGATTGGGGACACTCGGGATCGTCACGAACGGTACGGTAAGCGCATCTATGTTGGCCCATACGGTGGTGATTGAAACGCATAGTCCGTTGACTATCGGCGTCGGCGGCGTTAGCGCCTCGGGCAACATAAACCTGACTGCCGGCAACAGCGGATCACCGACCGACAACCTGATCGTTAACGGCGTGATCGCTTCCGCAGGCGGCAGCATTTCGCTGGTGGCGGGCAACAACATGTCGATCAATGCCAACATTTCCACTTCTGCGCCGGGCACTGCGTTGTTTACGGTGACGAATGGCGTGCTGACTTACGCACCTGGAGTGAGCGTCACGGACGCCAGCGGTACGGTTGTGCCGGTGGCCGCGCTGGTGAATCAGATTGTCGCACCCGTGGTGACACCGGTCATTCAACCGTCAGTAGCACAAATCGTGACGAACACCGTCAAGGTCACCACGACCGGACAGAATATTCCGACTCCGCCAGTGTTCACGGCAAGCACAACGCCAGTATCCACACCCGCCAACACACAAACCACCGGCGGCACGCAAGGCAGCTTTGGCGGCGATGATGGCGGCGGCAGCGGTACGCCTGCTGCCGGCGGCGGCGCCAACACGGCGAAGAAGCCGTTGCCGGTATGCACCTGATGATGTCTCGAGGAACCAAGACAATGAAACACGCCATTCAAACGGGATATCGCACCATGGGTAAATTCTGGCGCCTGCTGGCGCTGATGTTGTTGCTGGGCTGGGGCGGCCAAGCGTATGCGCAGATGGTCGGCACCGTGACCAACCTGTCGGGCGTGCTGACCGCGCGCCATCCGGACGGCAGCACGCGCATCATGAGTTCGAAATCAGAAGTGCTGCAGGGCGACACCCTGATCACGCAGTCAAACACCTATGCGCGCGTGAAGTTTATGGACAACTCGGAGATCGTGCTGCGGCCAGGTTCCGAGATGGTGGTGAAGAGCTTCCTGTACGACGCCGAGAAACCCGAACGCAACAACGTCGCCATCGGCCTCGTCAAGGGCGGCCTGCGCGCGGTCACCGGCCTGATCGGCAAGCGCAATCACGACGCCGTCAGTTTCGATACGCCAACCGCGACCATTGGTATCCGGGGCACCCATTTCGGTGCGCTGTTCTGCCAGAACGATTGCGGCGGTGTGCCCACCTCAAGCGGCAGCACGCCGGCCAACGGCTTGCATGTGGATGTGGCGCAAGGCGCGATCGTACTCTCCAATCCTGCCGGCCAGCAGGTCTTCCAGGCCGGCCAGTTCGGCTATGTGAGCAATCTGAATACGCCGCCTGTGATATTGCCGCCGGCGCAGGGCATTCCCGTGACCATGCCGCTGTCGATCAGCAAGAATGCGCCGGGCTCGAAATCGGTCGATGCCTCCAAATCGGTTTCCTGCATGGTGCAATGAGAATTCGGATGGGGGAGGGCGTCGCCGAGGCTGTGTCTTGATTGCCGCGGCGATTCAGTACTCGAACACCGACTCCGCCATCAGCATGCTGATCCGGCGACGGCCGGCGCCGTGCAGCAGCTCGGATTCGATCTGCCTAAACAGGCCCGGTTTTGCATGCGTGACGAGAATTTCCGGATCGCTCTCGAGCTTGGCAAGATCCTCAAGCAACAGGCTCGGGCAGAAATGCCTGGACAGCATCGCCAGTTCCCGCTCGCTGTCGGGGAAGGCGGCTTCGATGATCAGGTAGCGCAGATCTTCAATCGTGTTGACCATTTCCCACAGCGCATCGCTACTGGTAGTGTCGCCGCTGAATACCAGGCTGGCGCCGCTGCCCAAGTCCTGCAACTGATAACCCACCGCCGGCACCGTGTGATTGGCCGGCAGCGCGGTGATGCTGCGCTCGCCGATCACCAGCGACTTGCCGACTTCGACGGTGTTGAAGCGCAGGAAGGGATTTTCCGGCGAAGGGATTTCGCTGAAGTCGGGCCAGATCTGCCAGTTGAAGATGTGCTTGCGGATGATGTCCTGCGTCGCCTGCGTGGCGTGCATGGTCAGCGGCGTGTTGCGCAGGTCGCCGACGCTGTCGAGGATGAACGGCAGGCAGGCGATATGGTCGAGGTGGGAATGCGTGATGAAGACGTGGTCGATGGCGGCCAGCGCCTGCAGGGGCAGATCGTTCACTCCGGTGCCGGCGTCGATCAGGATGTCGTTGTCGACCAGCAGGGAGGTGGTGCGAAGGGTATTGCCGCCTATGCCGCCACTGCAGCCGAGAATTTCTACGCGCATCGTATGGACCAGATTGAAGTGATGACCGTGGCGACCCGGAACGAATGTGTTCGTGCGGAAATGCTCCGCTCCCCCGTGATTGCACTCTTGTTTTTGTCTTGAAAGATTGCCTTCCGAAATCGAAATGGTGCAATCTATGCAACAGTTTCGATGGTAAGTTATCCGTCAGCCTAAATCAATAAAAAGCACCGGTGGCTTCGGCGAAACAACAGGCTGACCTGACATGGATCAGGCCGAGGCGGCGAAGTGTTTCCGTATGTCATCGTCATGTCCGGGCGTCACCTGTTCCGTGACGTTAACAGGCGGGAAAAAGAGGCTCTGCTTGACACTTTGTTGTCAGCATTGAAGCGTATCTTTCCAGAATCGCCCAGTGCGTCTTTTTTACTGCATCGATCAATACGATGCAGGCCAGTTGTCTCCTTGAGCCGATGAATAACATGAAAAACCAGCATCTCGATATTTCCCACCGCCTGGAAAAGCTGACCGAGCTCAGCGTGGAGCTGAGCACCAACCGCAACATCCCGCTGCTGCTTGAGCGCATCCTGCAGACTGCGCGCAGCATCACGCTGGCCGATGGCGGCACGCTTTACCGCACCGTCGAAGACGAAGACAGCCTGGCGTTTTACATCTCGATCAACGATACCCTGGGCATGCATCAGGGCGGCAGCAGTGCGCAGAAGATCTCCATTCCCAACATCCAGCTGACCAGTCCCGACGGCAGCAAGAATCTCAGCGCCGTGGCTGCGTATGCCGCCAACACGCGCAAGTCGGTCAACATCCCCGACGTGTACCAGGCTGAAGGTTTCAACTTCTCCGGCATGCGCATGTTCGACGAGAAGTTCGGCTACCACTCGCAGTCCTTCCTCACCGTGCCGATGCAGGACCACGAAGGCGAACTGGTCGGCGTGCTGCAACTGGTCAACGCCATCGATCCTGCAACCGGCAAGCCGCATCCGTTTTCCGAGACCGACCAGTACTTCATCGAAGCGCTGGCGTCGCAGGCGGCCATCGCCATCACCAACCAGCAGCTGATCTATCGCCTGGAAAACCTGTTCGAACATTTCATCAAGCTCATCAACATGGGCATCGATGAAAAGTCGCCGCATACCGGCCGCCATTGCGAACACGTGCCGGAGCTGGCGATGATGCTGGCCGAAGCCTCGCATCGGACCACCGAAGGCCCGCTGGCGGATTTCCAGATGACCGAGCGCGATCGCCGCGAGTTGTGGGTGGCCGGCCTGTTGCACGACTGCGGCAAGATCACCACGCCCGATCACATCGTCGAGAAGTCGACCAAGCTGCAGACCATTTACGATCGCATCCACCTGGTGGACGCGCGTTACGAAGTGCTCAAGCGCGACGCCGAGATCCGCGTGCTCAAGGAAAAATGCGCGCTCGGCGCGGCATTGACCGCACAGAAAAGCGCCGAACTCGATGCCGCACTGGCGGCGGAATGCGAGGCGCTCGACGCCGAACGCAACTTCCTGCGCAAGAGCAACGTCGGTAGCGAAGGCATGAAGCCGGACGACCAGCAACGCGTGCTGGAGATCGCCAGGCGCCAGTGGCGCGGTCCGGACGGAACCATGCAGGACCTGCTCAGCACCGACGAAGCCGAGAACCTGCGCATCCGCGCCGGCACCCTCAACGACGCCGAACGCCAGGTGATCAACAACCACATCGTGGTCACCATCAAGATGCTGGAGTCGCTGCCGTGGCCGAAGCAGCTGCGCAATGTCACCGAATATGCCGGCGGCCACCATGAGCGCATGGACGGCAAGGGTTATCCGAAGGGGCTCACGCGCGAGCAGATGTCGCCGCAGGCGCGCATGATGGCGATTGCCGACATCTTCGAAGCACTGACCGCCGCCGACCGTCCATACAAGAAAGGCAACACGCTCAGCGAGGCGCTCGAGATCCTCGGCGGTTTCCGCCTGCGCAACCACATCGACCCCGACCTGTTCGATGTCTTCGTGCGCAGCAAGGTCTACCAGCAATACGCCGACAAGTTCATGCCCGCCAGCCAGATCGATGTCGTCGATCACAGCAAAATCCCGGGCTTCGTTCCTTAGTCCCTTCCTTAGATTTCTCCGGCGTCTCAACCTGCCGTCTCCCTTCGTGGCATGAAATCTGCCTCGGACGGAGACGCATGTCCATGGCCGGTCCAGGCTGGGCTGGGATAGAATCTGCAAAAAACTGGGAGTGAGACGGTGCACCTGATCTGGCTGGAAGACTTCATCGAACTGGCGCGTACGCGCAGCTTCTCGCGCGCGGCGGAAAACCGTTTCGTCACGCATCCCGCCTTCGGCCGCCGCATCAAGGCGCTGGAGCAATGGGTCGGCGCCGAGCTGGTGGTGCGCACGCATCCGGTGTCGCTGACGGCGGCGGGCCAGTTGTTCCTCGATGCGGCGACGCATTCGACCGACGTGCTGTATGCCGCGCGGGCGCAGTTGCAGGACGGCTCCGGGCCGGCCGAAAAAACCTTGCGCGTGGCCACCGGCCGTACGCTGGCGCGCACGTTTTTCCCCGATTGGTACGAGAACATCAACCAGCGCTTCGGACCGTTTCCGGTATCGGTCAGCACCGGCGGCGCGCAGGAGGTGATTCTGCGGCTGGGCGCCGGCGACGCCGATTTGCTGGTGATCTATTCGAGTCCGACCACGCGGCTGCTGATCGATCCGATGCGTTACGAATCGCTGACGCTGGCACGCGAAATCCTGTTGCCGGTGGTGGCCGCCGACGCCAGGGGAAGGCCGCGCTTCAAGCTGGCGCCGGCCAATGCAGCGACGCCGACGCCATGGCTGGGCTTCTCGCAATCGCTGACCTTGCGCGGCGTACTGGCCAAACACCTGGCCGGCTTGCCGAAGAAAGTTTCGCTGCGGATGGTGTATGAAGCCGACTCCTATGAATCCATCCACGAAATGGCGCGGCGCGGCGTCGGCGTGGCATGGTTGCCGCAACGGCTGGTGCAGGAAGACGTCAACGAGCGCCGTTTGCTGGTCATCGGCGAACCGGAGATGCGGGTCAACTTCGACATCTCGCTGTACCGCGTGCGCGGCAACGACGATGCGCTGGTCAACGCCATCTGGGACGGTGTCGCATCGGATGCCATCGACCGCTCCTGATCCTTTCGGGGACGCGCTCCGCAGCAAAAAGCACAAGCCTGTGCCGAAACGGCAATAAGCAAAAAAACGCGCTCACTATACTCCCTCAAAGTTCTCGCAACGCGTGTCGGTACGTCTGGAAACACGCTCCCAAATAGAGTGCAATGGAGTACAACGCGCACTATTTTCGAGCATCTTGCCAAGCATCCCGCCGCTTTCGAGCCACCTAGAATAAGCACGCAGACATGGCTGCCTCCGGCAGCAACAATGCGTAGCACCAAGAGAAAATGGGAGTCACCGCATGTCAGCCGAATTTGAGTCGTCATCACCACTGTCCGCCACCGCATCGCCGGCAGCCAAACGCAAGAATCCCTGGAAAGAAATCTGCGCCGCCAGCATCGGCAACGCGCTGGAGTTCTACGACCTGCTGATTTACGGCTACTTCGCCGTGGTCATCGGAAAATTGTTCTTCCCGGCGCAGGATGAGACCACCTCGCTGCTGCTGAGTGTGGGCACTTTCGGCATCTCCTTCGTGATCCGTCCGCTCGGCGCCATCGTGCTCGGTTCCTACGCCGACCGCGCCGGACGCAAGGCATCGCTGACCGCGTCGATTCTGATCATGATGGTCGGCACGGCGATGATCGCGTTTGCGCCGACCTATGCGCAGATCGGCATCGCCTCGCCGCTGATCATCATCGTGGCGCGCCTGTTGCAAGGCTTCTCCACCGGCGGCGAATTCGGCGCGGCCACCGCCTTCATGGTGGAGCACGCCGACGCCAAACGCCGCGGGTTTTTCGCCAGCTGGCAACTGTCGACGCAGGGCCTGGCCACTGTGCTCGCCGCCGGCGTCAGCGCTTTGCTCAGCTACAACCTGACGGATGCGCAGCTCAACGATTGGGGCTGGCGGGTGGCCTTCTGCTTTGGTCTGCTGGTGGGCCCGGTCGGTCTCTATATCCGAAGCCAGATCGATGAAACGCCGGAGTTCAAGAAGATCGCCGCCGACGCGGCTGTCGCCAAGGCGGAGAAATCGCCGCTGATGCTCGTGCTGGTGCGTGACCGCGTCAAGCTGCTGCTGGCCATCGGCGTGGTGGCCGGCGCCACCGCCTTCAACTATGTGCACAAGCTGTACATGCCGACCTACGCATTGAAGCAGTTGCATATTCCTGCGACTTCCTCCTTCATCGGCGCGCTGATCACCGGCCTGGTGCTGATGCTGACGGCGCCGGTGTTCGGTACGCTGTCCGATCGCTATGGCCGCTTCCGTGTGCTGACGATTGCGATGCTGTCGATCGGCCTGACCTCGTACCCGCTGTTCATGCTGCTCAATACCTGGCCGACCGTGACCACATTGATCGCCGTGCAGGGCATCGTCGGCGTGCTGATCGCCGCCTGCCTGGGGCCGATCCCGGCGATGCTGTCGGATATCTTCCCGACGCAGACGCGCGGCACCGGCCTGGCGCTGAGCTACAACTTCTCGGTGACCTTGTTCGGCGGCTTCTCGCCGCTGATCGTGACGTGGATGATCGCCGCTACCGAAAACAAGATGGCGCCGAGCTTCTATGTCATGGCCACTGCGTTGATTAGCCTGGTCGCGGTGATCGTGCTGGGCCGCCGCATGGGACGCAATCCGGCGCAATAAGCCGAACTAAGCCGAACCTCTTCTTCATTCATTTCTTTCACTCATTTTTATTTGAATCAGGCCGGATGCGCAGCAGCGCATCCGTTCACATCGTCAGCCTGGACGCTGGAGCAATCGCATGAAAACCCTGGAACAAGTACGCGCACAACTGAAACACTATCCGGTCGAGGTGGAGTTTCCCGACATCGCCAAATGGCAGCACGGCAATACCGGCGTCGACTACGTGCACAGCATCGACAGCGGCGTCGCCGGTCCGCACGTGATGATCCTGGCGCTGATGCACGGCAATGAAGTCAGCGGCGCGATCACCGTCGGCCGTTTGCTGCAAGCCGGCCTGCGTCCGCTGAAGGGCCGCATCACGCTCGGCTTCGCCAACGTCGAAGCCTATCGCCGTTTCGATGCGCGCAATCCCGATGCGACGCGCTACGTCGACGAAGACATGAACCGCGTCTGGTCGTCGTCGCGTCTCGACGGCGCCGAGGACAGCGTCGAACTGCGCCGCGCGCGTGAGCTGCGTCCTATCATCGATACGGTCGACTACATGCTCGACCTGCATTCCATGCATGAAGAAGCGCCGCCGCTGATCGTCAGCGGTCCGCTTGAAAAAGGCATCCGGTTCGCCGCCGATGTCGGCGCGCCGGAACACGTGATCATCGACGTCGGCCATCCCAACGGCAAGCGCATGCGCGACTATGCCGGCTTCGGCGATCCGGCCAGCGCCAAGAATGCCTTGCTGATCGAGACCGGCCAGCACTTCTCCACGCGCAGCAAGGACGTGGCGATGGATTCGGCTTGCCGCTTCCTGATCGCCACCGGCGTGATGGCCGAGCTAGACCTGCGCGCCTTCATGCTGGCCGGCGCCCCGGCACCGCAGCGCTTCTTCCGTGTGACCGAGCCGGTGGTGGCGACTTCCTACGATTTTGAATTTGCCGAAGATTATCGCGGCATGGAAATCATCGCCAAAGCTGGCACCGTGATCGCCCGCGAAGGCGCTCGCGAATTCGTCACGCCGTACGATAACTGCGTCATCGTCATGCCGTCGCTGCGCCAGCTCGGACCGGGCGTGACAGTGGTGCGGCTGGGGCATGTCGTCGCGCGCTAAATTAGCTGTAATTAGCTGTATTCACTCCGGGGGGAGATCTGCGCATCATGGGAAAAATGAAAATCGGCAAGCGGCTGACACTGGGTTTCGCCGCCATCATGCTGTTGTCCATCGTCATCACGGCGATCGGCATCTGGCGTTTGCAGGTAGTGTCCGATGTCACACGCGCGATGGTGGAACAGTCGGCGCGCAAGGAACGCCTGATCTCCAGCTGGTACGGCAGCCTGCGCGCCGGCATCGTGCGCACGATCGCGATTTCGCGCAGCGCCGACCCCACGTTGAAAACGTATTTCATTGATGAGGCCAAGGCATCGACCGCCAACTCCACGCGCCTGCAAAAAGAGATCGGCGAGTTGCTGAGCAGCGAGGAAGAAAAATCCCTGTATCAGAACATCGGCGAGCGCCGCAAGGTCTACCTGGCGTCGCACTATCGCATCCTCGACCTCAAATCGGCGGGCAACATCGAAGAAGGCAATCGCCTGCTTGATCAGGAGTTCGTGCCGCTGGCGAAGAGCTATCAGGATTCCATGCTCAAGTTGCTGGAACTGGAACAGCGTGACATCGACAAGACCACGCAGCAGATCGACGACATCGCCGCCGGCAGCCGGCGCCTGCTGCTGATTCTGGAAGGCTTGTCCTTGTTGCTGGGCTGCTTCTGCGCATGGTATCTGACGATCGGCATCACGCGTCCGATCAATGCGGCGCTGGGCATTTCGCGCCGCGTCGCCGCCGGCGACCTGAGCACGCAAGTCAGCGGCGGCGACGGCAAGAGCGCCGACGAAGTCGGGCAACTGCTGTCGTCCCTCAACGACATGAACGGCAGCCTGCGCAACATCGTCGGCAATGTACGCCAGGGCACCAACACGATTGCGGTGGCATCCGCCGAGATCAGCACCGGCAATCACGATCTGTCGGCGCGTACTGAGCAGCAGGCCAGTGCGCTTGAAGAGACCGCATCGGCAATGGAAGAACTGATCTCCACCGTACGCCAGAACGCCGACAACGCCGATACGGCCAGCCGATTAGCGTCGGAAGCGTCCGGCATCGCGGTCGAGGGCGGTGAGGTGGTGACCCGCGTGGTGGCGACCATGAGCGCCATCAACAGTTCGTCGCGCAAGATTGTCGACATCATCAGCGTGATCGACGGCATCGCCTTCCAGACCAATATCCTGGCCTTGAACGCCGCCGTCGAAGCGGCGCGTGCCGGCGAACAGGGCCGCGGTTTTGCCGTCGTGGCAAGTGAAGTGCGCAGCCTGGCGCAACGCAGCGCCACCGCCGCGAAAGAAATCAAGTTGCTGATCGATGACTCGGTGAAAACCGTCGGCGACGGCGGCGTATTGGTGGAACAGGCCGGCGCCACCATGGAGCGCGTGGTCGGCAGCGTGCGCAAAGTTGCCGAGATCGTCGGCGAGATCAGTCTGGCCAGCCGCGAGCAATCGTCGGGCATCGAGCAGGTCAACCTCGCCATCAGCCAGATGGATGAAATGACCCAGCAGAACGCCGCACTGGTGGAGCAGGCGGCTGCCGCGGCGGCGTCGATGCAGTCCCAGGCGGCATCGCTGGCGCAGCTGGTGAGCGTGTTTTCGCTCGATCATGGTTCGCGAACGGCGGCGTCCTTGTCTGCGCCGTCGCCGCTGCCTGCCTTGACCCAAGCGGCCTAGGGGCAGGCCAAAGGCCGGGATACGGTAAAATGCGCGGATCGGCGCCGCATCTCGCGGGCGCCGGTCCGGTTTGCATATTGCCTCCTGCGCAACACTCTGACAGCTCCATTTCCCCTTGAAGCGCCGCCTGTTTTTACCGGGCGCCGTCTTTCCTGCAGGTCGTCATCGCTGTTTCCCCAGTTGCCCATGTGCGCCGGCATCGGATTACGGACAACGATCAATGAACACAACTTCCTTTCGCGACGAATGGTTGTCGAACGGCAAAGCCAATGTGCTGGCCGGACTGACCTCGTCGTTTGCGCTGGTGCCCGAGTGCATCGCGTTCGCGCTGGTGGCCCAGCTCAATCCGTTGATGGGGCTGTACGGCGCCTTCTTCATCTGCACCCTCACTGCGCTGTTCGGCGGCCGGCCCGGCATGATTTCGGGAGCGGCCGGTTCGATGGCGGTGGTGATCGTGGCGCTGGTGGCGCAGCACGGTGCGCAGTATTTCCTGTTGACGGTGGTGCTCAGCGGCGCGCTCATGCTGCTGTTCGGAGCGCTGCGGCTGGGCAAGCTGATCCGCATGGTGCCGCATCCGGTGATGCTGGGTTTCGTCAACGGCCTGGCGATCGTGATTGCGATGGCGCAGTTCGAACACTTCAAGCAGACCGACGCGAGCGGCACGCACTGGCTGCACGGCGCGCCCCTGCTGATCATGGTGGCGCTGGTGGCGGTCACGATGCTGATCGTCTATCTGTTGCCGCGCCTGACGCGCGTCATCCCGCCGGCGTTGGCGGCCATTGTCGGCGTGGCCGTACTGAGCCAGGTGACCGGTTTGCCCACGCGCACGCTGGGCGATATGGCGCACATTGCAGGCGGCTTGCCGATCTGGCATTTTCCCGAGGTGCCGCTGACGCTGGAAACCTTGCGGATCGTCGCTCCCTACGCAGTGCTGATGGCCGTCGTCGGTTTGCTGGAAACGCTGCTGACGCTCAACCTCACCGATGAAATCACCGAGACGCGCGGCCAGGCCAATCGCGAATGCCTGGCGCTGGGTGTTGCCAATGTGGTGTCGGGTCTGTTCGGCGGCATGGGCGGTTGCGCCATGATCGGCCAGACCATGATCAACCTCAGTTCGGGCGGCCGGTCGCGGCTGTCGGGCGTGGTCAGCGGCGTGATGATCTTGTTGTTCATCCTGTTCCTGTCGCCGCTGATCGAACGTATCCCGCTGGCTGCGCTGGTGGGCGTGATGTTCGTGGTGGCGCAGCAGACTTTCGCGTGGGGCTCGCTGCGCGTGCTCGGCAAGGTGCCGCGCAACGATGCGCTGGTGATCGTCGCGGTGACCGTGATTACGGTGTTCACGGATCTGGCGGTGGCGGTGCTGTGCGGTATCGTGATTGCGGCGCTCAATTTCGCGTGGCAGCATGCGCGCGAGATTCGCGCTGACATTTCGGAATCGGGTGATGGCGAGAAGACCTATGTCCCGCACGGCACGCTGTTCTTCGCATCGACCGCGCATTTCCAGGAGTTGTTCGATCCGGCGCAGGATCCGCTGCGCGTGGTGGTCGATTGCCGCCACCTGCATCTGGCCGATCACTCCGCCATCGCTGCGCTGGAAGCGCTGTCCGAGCGCTACACCCGGGCCGGCAAACATCTGCGGCTGGCGCATCTGTCGCGTCGCAGCCGTCAACTGCTGCAGCGTGTGGGCATGGACGTCGGCGAGCCGGAGATGGCCGGCGCGCGTCGTTAACCCTTGGCGCGAGATCCGCAGGCCGTCGAAGGATGTCGATTCAAGTCGAAAGTCGTGAACCGACATCCCTATGCTTCACAGGTCCATTCAGGCCAATTCAGGCCTGTTTGCGAAGCGATCAGAAACCGAGGTAATCCATCTTGCCGATCTTCACGCCCTTGTGGCGCAGGATGTCATAGGCCGTGGTGATGTGGAACAGGAAGTTCGGCAGCGCGAAGGTCAGCAGATAAGCCTGGCCGGTAAATTTGGTTTCGTTGCCGCGCAGCTTGATGACGATTTCGCGTTCGGCGCTGCCCGCCAGTTGTTCCGGCGTCACGGTCTCGAGGAAGGCGATGGTCTTGGCGATGCGTTCCTGCAGCTGCGGGAAAGTGGTTTCTTCGTCGGCGAAGCTGGGCGGCTGGATCGCCGACAGGCGCGCGGCGCCGAACTTGGCGGCATCGCTGGCGCGCTGGATCTGACCGGTCAACGGATACATGTCTTCAAACAGGCGCGCGGTCAGGATGGTGTCCGGATCGAGCTTGTTCTCTTCGGCGTGGGCGATGGCCTTGTCGAGCAAGCCCGACAGATTCTTCAGCGCGCGGATGAAGACGGGAATGGAAATCTGATGCATGGTGAGCGACATGGTGACTCCTGGAATGAGTGAATCGGGAACAACAACGGCCGTCTGATGCCATTCATCATAAAGACAACGCACAACAGCCGCAGAGAATAAAAAAGCCGACCAGCTCGGCATGGGCAACCGCTCCGGTCGGCAAGGGGACGAAACACCTCATGACGGTCCACAGCATCGATGGCCGCGGACACGCCCTTACATCTTGTTGCCGGCGTCGTTCTTCGCCTGCGTATCGGTCGGCGCCAGCGGACCGTGCCAGCCGCCGCCGAGCGCGCGGATCAGGTTGACGGTCGAGCGTGCGCGTTCGCCGTCGAGCTGGACTGCGGCGCGCTGCTGTTGCAGCACGGTGCGGTCGGCGTCGATCACGTTGAAGTAGCTGACCGAGCCTTCGCGATATTGCACGTGCGACAGTTTGGCTGCGTGGTTGGAAGCCGACACCGCGTCATCCTGCGCACGGGTCTGGTCGCCCAGGATGCGCAGGCTGGCGAGGTTGTCCTCGACTTCGCCGAAGGCCGTCAGGACGGTCTGGCGATAGTTGGCGACATCTTCTTCATAGGCGGCGCGGGCGCGGTTGACGCCGGCTTCACGGCGACCGCCGTCGAAGATCGGCAAGGTCAGTGCGGTACCCACCAGCGGACCCAGCAGGAAAGTACGGCTGGACCAGTTGAACAGGTCGCCCAACTTGGCCGATTCATAACCGAGACCGCCGGTCAGATCCAGACGCGGGAACCACGCCGAACGGGCCACGCCGACGCGGGCATTGGCGGCCGCCATGGCGCGTTCAGCGGCGGCGATGTCGGGACGGCGTTCCAGCAGGTCGGACGGCAGGCCGGCCGGGATCGCGATCGACAAGCGTTGCAGCGGTTGCGGCTTGAAGTCGAACTCGGCCGGCGTCTTGCCCAGCAGGATCGCCAGTGCGTGTTCTGCATTGGCGCGCTGGCGGGCGATGCCGAAGGATTCCGATTGCGCGGAAGCCAGCTCCGACTTGGCGCGGGCGACGTCGACTTCGCTGATGTCGCCTTCATCGAAGCGACGTTGCACCAGCTTCAGCGACTGCATGCGCAGGTCCACGGTGCCGGTATACAACTCTTGCTCGGCATCGAGTTCGCGCAGCAGGAAATATTGCTGGGCGACGTCGGCTTGCAGCGCCAGGCGCACCGAATGGAACAGCGCTTCGCTGCGTTGCGCATCGGCAGTTGCAGCATCGACGGTGGACGCCACACGGCCGAACAGATCGGCTTCATACGACACGCCGAGCTGTGCGCGGTACAAAGTGGTCGGCGTGGTATTGGCGTTCGGCGGCAGGCCTTGCGAGGCCGGCGACTGGCGTTGGCGGGTCGCGCCGAAGCCGGCGTCGACTTGCGGGAACAGGCCGGAGCGGGCGTCCTGGCGCAGGGCCCGCGACTGGCTCAGGCGGGCGGCGGCGGCCTTCAGGTTCTGATTGGCTTCCAGTGCCTGTGCTTCCAGGGCATTGAGGCCTTCGTCGTTGAAGATCTTCCACCATTCGCCGCGGGCCATGTCTTCAGCCGGTTGCGCGGTCTTCCAGTCGGAGGCCGCCTTGGCGTCTGCGGCTTCCTTGTAGGCGACCGAGGTGTTCACGGCAGGGCGTTCGTAGGTCGGCGCCAGCGAGCAGCCTGCCAGCACCAGCATTGCCGCCAGCAGGGCCGAACTAGTTCTGAAACCTTGGAGCGGCTTGAGCAGCTTGCCGCCCAGGCCTCCTTGATTGTTGATTGAGAGTGCGTTCATGTTATTTTTCCTTTGCTCATCGGCCGCGATTAACGACCATCGTGCGATTCGGCCTGAGCGACATGTGACCCTGCAGTCAACGGCGCTTCATGCTTGTGTGCGGAGTGCAGTTTCTTGCTGCCGCCGATGCTACGCAGCAGCACATAGAACACCGGTGTCAGGAACAGGCCGAACAGCGTCACGCCCAGCATGCCGAAGAACACTGCAATACCCATCGCGTGGCGCATTTCCGAACCGGCGCCCGTCGAGGTCACCAGCGGCACCACGCCCATGATGAATGCGATCGAGGTCATCAGGATCGGACGCAGACGCAGGCGGCTGGCATCGATCGCGGCACGGATCACGGTGCTGCCTTGCAGTTCCAGTTCGCGGGCGAATTCGACGATCAGGATCGCGTTCTTCGCCGACAGGCCCACCAGCACCATCAGACCGATCTGGGTGAAGATGTTGTTGTCGCCCTTGGTCAGCCAGACACCGGTCAGCGCCGCCAGGATGCTCATCGGCACGATCAGGATCACGGCCAGCGGCAGGGTCAGGCTTTCGTACAGCGCAGCCAGCACCAGGAACACCAGCAGCACGCTGATCGGGAACACCCACACGCCGGCATTGCCTGCGAGGATTTTCTGATAGGTCAGGTCGGTCCATTCGAAGCGCACGCCGCGCGGCAGGGTTGCCTTGGCGACGCGTTCAGCCGCTTTCTCTGCCTGATCCGACGAGTAACCGGGAGCCGGGCCGCCGTTGATGTCGGCAGCGGTGAAGCCGTTGTAACGCACCACCATTTCAGGACCGAAGGTTTGCTTGACCTTGACCACCGACGACAACGGCACCATGTCGCCAGCGGTATTGCGGGTCTTGAGCTGGCCGATGTCGTCGGCCTTGGCGCGGAACGGCGCATCAGCCTGGGCACGCACCTGGTAGACGCGGCCGAAACGGTTGAAGTCGTTGACGTACAGCGAACCCAGATAGATCTGCATGGTGTTGAACACATCGGTCACGGGAATGCCGAGCTGCTTGGCTTTCACGCGGTCGAGGTCGACGTCCAGTTGCGGCACGTTGATCTGATAGCTCGAGAACATCGGACCCAGTGCAGGTTCCTTGGCGGCGGCCTTCATGAAGGCTTGTGCCGCGGCGTCGAGTTCAGCGTAGCCGACCGAGCCGTGATCTTCGATCTGCATCTTGAAGCCGCCCAGCGTACCGAGACCCATCACCGGCGGCGGTGGGAACACGGCCGTGAAGGCTTCCTTGATGCCGCTGAATTTCTTGTTCAGTGACATGGCGATGGCGGTGCCCGACAGTTCCTTGCTCTTGCGTTCTTCGAACGGTTTCAGGCCGACGAAGACGATACCGGCGGAAGAGCTGTTGGTGAAGCCGTTGATCGACAGGCCGGGGAAGGCGATCGCACTGTCGACGCCCGGTTCCTTCAACATGATGTCGCTCATCTTGCGCATCACGTCTTCGCTGCGGTCGATCGACGCGCCGTTAGGCAATTGCGCGAAGGCCACCAGGTATTGCTTGTCCTGGCCAGGCACGAAGCCACCCGGCACGATGTAGGCGATGCCGACGGTCGCCGCCAGCAGCAGGGCGTACACGCCCATCGCCGACGCCTTGCGCGAGATCACGCCGGTCACGCCCTTGCTGTAACCCTCGGAAGCACGGTTGAAGAAACGATTGAAGCGGACGAAGAAACCACCGAGGAAACGGTCCATCTGGCGCGTCAGCCAATCCGGCTTGGCGCCGTGGCCCTTGAGCAGCATCGAAGCCAGCGCCGGGGACAGCGTCAGCGAGTTGAACGCCGAGATCACGGTCGAAATCGCAATCGTCATCGCAAACTGTTTGTAGAACTGGCCCGTCAGGCCGGTCATGAACGCCAGCGGAACGAACACCGCCACCAGCGTCAGCGCAATGGCGACGATCGGACCGGACACTTCCTGCATGGCGCGGTAAGTCGCTTCACGCGGACTCAGGCCGGCGCCGATGTTCCGCTCGACGTTCTCCACCACCACAATGGCATCGTCGACCACAATCCCGATGGCAAGCACCATGCCGAACAGCGACAGGGCGTTGATGGAATAGCCGAAGCCGAGCATCAGCGAGAAGGTACCGACAATCGACACCGGCACGGCCAGCAGCGGGATGATCGATGCACGCCAGGTTTGCAGGAAGATGATCACCACGATCACGACCAGCGCAATCGCTTCGAGCAGGGTGTGCACCACGGCTTCGATACTGGCGCGCACGAACTGGGTCGGGTCGTACACGATCTTGTATTCGACCGAGGAAGGGAAGTCTTTCGACAGATCCTTCATCGCGGCGCGCACTTGCGTGGACACGTCCAGCGCGTTGGCGCCCGGCGCCTGGAAGATCGGGATCGCCACCGCAGGCTTGTTGTCCAGCAGCGAGCGCAGGCCGTATTCGGACGCTGCCAGCTCGACGCGGGCGACGTCGCCCAGCTTGGTGATGGCGCCGTCAGGTGCGCTCTTCAGGATGATTTCGCGGAACTCTTCCTCCGTCTTCAGGCGGCCTTGTGCATTGACGGACAATTGCACCGGCACGTCAGGCGAGCTCGGCGATGCGCCGATCACACCGGCGGCAACCTGCACGTTCTGTTCGCGGATCGACTTGATGACGTCGCTGGCGGTCAGGCCGCGCTGCGAGACCTTGTTCGGATCCAGCCAGATGCGCATGGAGTAGTTGCCGGAACCGAACAGGCCGACTTCACCGACGCCCTGGATGCGCGCCAGACGGTCTTTCACGTTCAGCACCGCGTAGTTGCGCAGGTAAGTGGTGTCGTAGCGATTGTCGGGCGAGATCAGGTGGACCACCATGGTCAGCGTCGGCGAGCTCTTGATGGTCGTCACGCCCAGGCGCTGCACGTCTTCAGGCAGGCGCGGCAAGGCTTGCGCAACGCGGTTCTGCACCAATTGCTGGGCCTTGTCCGGGTCGACGCCGAGACGGAAGTTGACCGTGATGGTCAGGTTGCCGTCGCTGTTGGCCTGCGACTGCATGTACAGCATGTTTTCCACGCCGTTGATCTGCTCTTCCAGCGGCGAGGCCACGGTTTCGGCGATCACTTTCGGGTTGGCGCCGGGATACTGCGCGCGCACCACGACCGATGGCGGCACCACTTCCGGATATTCGGAAATGGGCAACTGGAACATGGCCAGCACCCCGGCCAGCAGCAGCAGTATCGACAGCACGCCCGCAAAAATCGGGCGGTCGATAAAGAATTTTGAAATGTTCATGGGAGTTCCCCGTTAATAATTCGATGCGGATCTTCTGGATTGATCCTGTTAAGCCTTCTTGTCGGCCTTGGCGGCGCCGGCGACCTTGACCATCGGCACCAGGTTCGGCGCCACGGTGTCGCCCGGACGGACGCGTTGCAGGCCGTTGACGACGATGCGTTCACCCGGTTTCAGGCCGTTTTCGATCACACGCAAACCATCCTGGTTGGCGCCGACGCGGACTTCGCGGTAAGTAGCGTGGTTGTCCTTGTCGAGCACCAGCACGAAGCGCTTGTCCTGATCGGTGCCGAGCGCCTTTTCATCGATCAGCAAGGCATCGCGCGGCGCACCGCCGCCGAGGCGGATGCGTGCATACAGGCCCGGCAGCAATTGGCCGTCGGTGTTGTCGAACACGGCGCGCACGCGGATGGTGCCGGAGGACGTATCGATACGGTTGTCGATCGAACCGACCTTGCCTTCGCGCGAGTAAGCGTCTTCATTGGCCAGACCCAGGAACACGGGGACCGAAGTGCCCTTCGCCCGCGCCGGGTTGACGTACTTCAGGAAGCTTTGCTCATCGACGTCGAAGGAAGCGTAGATCTTCGACATCGACACCAGCGTCGACAGCGCCGGGGTGTTGGAGCCGACCGAGACGATATTGCCGACGGTGACTTCGGCGCGCGACATGCGACCGGAAACCGGCGCCACGATTTGCGTATATTCCAGGTTCAGCTTGGCCGAACGCAGGGCGGCTTGCGCAGCTTGCACGTTGGCGGCGGCTTCGCGGGAAGCGTTTTGCTTTTCTTCGTAGTCGCGCTTGGCGATGGCGTTGTCGCCCAGCAGGCGCTGACCGCGCGCCACATCCGAAGCGGTGTAGGCGGCGCGGGCTTCGGCGCCGGCCAGTTGCGCTTGCGCGCGGGCGACTTCGGCGGCGTAAGGACGCGGGTCGATGGTAAACAGGACGTCACCCTTCTTCACCATGGCGCCGTCCTTGAAGTGCACGGCGGTCAGGGTGCCGGACACCAGCGGGCGGATCTCGACGCGGTCGACTGCTTCGAGGCGACCGGAGTATTGCTGCCAGTCGGTGATCTGTTTGCTGACGACTTCGGCGACATCGACGCCGGCCGCTTGCGGCGCTTGTTGCGCGTTGGCGGTGGAGTCGACGCCGATGGCGGACAGGGTGCCGGCGACGGCGATGGCGATGACGGCGAAGACGGCTGCCGTGACGGTGTAGCGATTGCGCAGTGTCATTTTGCTGGACATGATGGACCTCATTAAGCAGGTTGGAATTGGAAAGCTGGGTTGGATGGGCCGGCGATCGCACTGAAGCGACGACGCAGGAATTCGACGATTTCTTTAAGCAAAGGAATATGGCTGCGCAGTGCGTCGTGCGTAATGCCGGCGAAGCGCGCGACTTGCGTATGCACGCCGGCGTGGATCAGCGAGGCGGCGTACTTTTCCGCTTCGGTGTGCAGCACGTCGCAGCCGGCCGTGGCGATGAACGCCGGCGGCAATCCGGCCAGGCGACTGGCTTCCAGCGGCGCGGCATACGGATGCAGGCGTTGCATGGTCTGCGGCAGGTACTGGCGATAGCGCAGGGCGCAGGCTTCGGCGGTCATGTCCGAGTTCAGGCGTTTGGCGTCGCCCAGCAACGTCATGCTGGGGTCGAGCATCGGGCTGATCAGCACCTGCGCAGCGAACGGCGCCGAGCAGCGGTCGCGCGTGATCATGGTCAGGCTGGCCGCCAGGTTGCCGCCGGCATCGTCGCCCGCAACGGCGATCTGGTGCGGATCGATGTGCAGCATGCCGGCGTTCTTGACGGCCCAGCAGGCGGCGGCGTAAGCGTCTTCCGGCGCTGCCGGGAACGGCTTGGCCGGCGCCAGCGCATACGCTACCGACAGCACCACGGCGCGGCTGTACTGCGCAATGTAGCGGGCTTGCAGGTCGGCGTCGTCCAGGCCGCCGGAGACGAAACCGCCGCCGTGGAAATACAGCACCAGCGCCTGCAGGTCGCCGGTTTTCACGCGGCCTTGCGGTTGATACAGGCGCACGGGAATCGCGCCGATCGGACCGGGGACGGTGAAGTTGGTGACGGTTGAAGCTTGTTCGACTTCCATGATGTGGGGGCGGCGGTTAACGCCGGATTCGCTAAGTTGAAGCGGATTGTGCGCCACAGCATGCGGGCGGATAAAGCAGGCAAATCCAACAACACTGTTCGCTGAGTTCGAACAATCGGCGTAAAATAACCGAATTAGTTTGACGAAAATCGAGCCGCCGCCAATGCCGACGCGGCTTTCCGGTGTTTTCGGATAAGCGCGCCAAAGCCGGATAAAGCCCGCCAATGGCAGCAAAAGATGGCAAATTGGCAGTGAAAAACGCGTTTTTACCGCTGTTGCAAAACAATCGCGGAACGTGATTTGTACAAATGCGACGACAAAATCGTTGCCGTGGAGAATCAAATGGACAAATTTCAAGCAATGCAGGTCTTCAGCGCCGTGGTCGACGCCAACAGCTTTACGCGCGCCGCCGACAATCTCAATTTGCCGCGCACCACGGTGACGACGATTGTTCAGGGGCTGGAGAGTTTGTTGCAGGTGCGCTTGCTCAACCGCACCACGCGCCGCATCAGCCTCACGCCCGACGGCGCTGCGTATTACGAGCGCTGCGTGCGCATCCTGGCCGAGGTGGACGAGACCGAAGCCTCGTTCCGCAACGTCACGCGCGGCCCGCAAGGGCGCCTGCGCATCGACGTGCCGGCCTCGATCGGCCGCTTGCTGCTGCTGCCCAACCTGTGCGACTTCTATACCAAGTATCCCGACATCGAGCTGGTCATGGGCATGAGCGATCGTCCGGTCGACATGGTGCAGGAGGCGGTGGATTGCGTGATCCGCGTCGGCGATCTGCAGGATTCGAGCATGGTGGCGCGCCGCATCGGCACTTTCCAGGCGGTGACCTGCGGTTCGCCCACGTATTTCGAGCGCCATGGCATGCCGCACACCATCGAGGACTTGCAGAATCACAAGTCGGTGCACTACTTCTCCAGCCGCACCGGCCGCACCATCGACTGGGACTTCATGGTCGACGGCGCCACGCAGGAAGTGAAGATGGCCGGCAAGTTGTCGGTCAACGATGGCGATGCCTATGTCGCTTGCGCGCTGCAGGGGTTCGGCCTGGTCCAGGCGCCGCTGTACATGATTCAGCCTTTCCTCGAAGACGGCCGTCTGGTCGAGATCCTGTCGCAGTGGAAGCCGGTTCCCATGCCGATTTCGGTGGTCTACCTGCACAATCGCCACTTGTCGCCCAAGGTGCGCGCCTTCGTCGACTGGGTCGCCGAACTGTTCGCCACCTGCCCGCTGCAAAAGGGCTGCCAGATGGGCATGGCCGACGAACCCAAGGAATCCCAGTTCACTTCCAAGCCGGAGAGCAACACCATCCGCGCCGTCATCGAACAGCACAACATCGCCGAAAGCGTGTTCTAGCGCGCTCTTTAGAGACGGTTTGCCATGCAGCGGCCCGCCTGGTTTCAGGCGCGTCGCTGTTTTTGTGTGGGCGATGATCGCTTGCATGTCGAGTCCTCAGGGCCAGACCATGACGACAGGGCCGCACGCCGCAGAATGAAAAAAAGCAGCGCGTCCTTCCGCCGGAAAGGGCGAAAAACGTCGGGTCGATGGTGTCTGGAAAGTTGGTGAAGAGCCGAGGCGGCAGCGCGAATCTGCGCGCCGCTTGTCGGCGGTCCGGTGAAACGCTGTCTTGCATGGCCGGACCGGAGGCGGAACGGCGGACAGTTTGTATCGTGTGTTTGGCGTGAAGAGATTATGCGCGCAGCGCAGCAATTTCCGTTTGCTGAAAGCTGTCGAATATTTGCCTGATTCTCCAGTGTGATGGTGAATCAGGCAGTTTTTGCATTTTTCGGATCTGATCTCGCTCGCGTCGGGCAGTCTTGTGCGAGGAATGGCCGGTAAAAATCGCCGGTTTTTGCAAACACGAGCAGACCGGACAGCGATCGCTGCATGTCAGGCAGAACAAGGCCTGCTGGCCGGTGGTGCGTAGATGGATATGAATGCAAGGCGTGTCTTGTCCTGTAATAGTTTGGCCTCCTGACTTGTGCAAATCCAATCGCGGAATACTGCCTGGATACCCAATTCTCCTGATTATTTGCCTATTTCTCCATTTGGAGGCGGCGGAGATTCAGGCAAGTCGGCAATCTGGAGTAAGCTGGCTGCTTCCACTCTCCCCACCCGGAACCGCCATGGATCTGAACGACTCCCCCACCGATATCGACGACAACGCCGGTTCGCCTGCGTCCGGCTCTTCCGCATCCGCGAGCCTGGATGGCGAGGCTGATGAGCGGCTGTGCGCGGCGCAGCGCGAGCTGGTCACCTTGATCGCGCGCCTGACCGAGGGCATCGAAGGTTCGCTGGAAACCGGCATCGAAGGTTTCTTCCTGCATCGCATCACCAATCCGCAGGGACCCAAGCATGCGGTGCAAAAGCCGGTGTTTGCCGTGATCGCGCAGGGCGCCAAGCGCCTGTTCGTCGGCGACGACATCTATGATTACGATCCGATGCACTATTTGGTGTCGTCGGTGGATCTGCCGATGGTGGGCAAGGTGACGATGAGCAGCCCGGAGACCCCGTACCTGGGTCTGCGCATCGATCTCGACACCCGGGAAATCGGCTCGCTGATCGGCGACGAGCATTTGCCGCAAGGTGTTTCATCGGATGCCTCGCGCGGCCTGTTCGTCAACCGCCTCGACATCACGCTGATGGATGCGGTGCTGCGCCTGTTGCGCCTGCTGGATACGCCGCGCGATATTCCGATCCTGGCGCCGATGGTCAAGCGCGAAATCCTGTATCGCCTGCTCATGAACGGCCAGGGCGCCTTGCTGCGCCAGACCGTGTTGCAAGACAGCCAGATGAACCGCATCGCCAAGGCCATCCGCATGATGAAGGAAAGCTTCGCGCAGCCGCTGCGCGTGGACGACATCGCGCGCGACGTGCACATGAGCGTGTCGTCGCTGCATCATCATTTCAAGGTGGTGACGGCGATGAGTCCGCTGCAATATCAAAAGAACCTGCGCCTGCAGGAAGCGCGCCGGCTGATGCTGGCCGACGACGTCAGCGTGGCGACGGCGTCGCAGACGGTGGGTTACGAGAGTCCGTCGCAATTCAGCCGCGAGTACAGCCGCATGTTCGGCGCGCCGCCGCTGCGCGACAAACGGCGCTGGCTGGAGGAAGAAGCGCCGGCTCTATAGCGGCGGGGCGGGGCTCCGGCGCGTTTCCGCGCAAGCGGCTAGAATCATCTTCCTTCAGGACCTGTTCGCGGCCTCGCGGCAAGAGCGTGAACAGGCTCTCGCAGAATCCACCTTTCCAACGGAGACACCTCATGCAATATCGACGCCTCGGCAAAAGCAACCTGAAAGTCTCGGCCCTGTGCCTGGGCACGATGATGTTCGGCGACCAGACGCCGATTGACGAGGCGCGCAGCATCGTCGCCTCGGCGCGCGAGCACGGCGTCAATTTCATCGATACCGCCGACGTCTATTCCAAGGGCAAGTCGGAAGAAATGGTGGGCAAGCTGCTGCAAGGCCAGCGTGGCGATTGGGTGCTGGCGAGCAAGCTCGGCAACGCCATGGCCGGTGCGCCGAACCAGTCGCACTATTCGCGTCACTGGATCGTGGCCGAGACCGACAACATCCTGCGCCGCCTCGATACCGATTATCTCGACGTGCTGTACATGCACCGCGATTACCACGAAGAAAACCTGGAAGAGGCGATTCAGGCGCTGGGCGACCTGATCCGTGCGGGCAAGATCCGCGGCTTCGGCGTATCGAATTTCCGCGGCTGGCGCATCGCCGAAATCGTCCGCCTGTGCGAGAAGAACAACGTGCCGCTGCCGCTGGTGTGCCAGCCGTACTACAACCTGTTGAACCGCATGCCTGAAGTGGAAATCCTGCCGGCATGCGCCAACTACGGTCTCGGCGTGGTGCCTTACAGCCCGATTGCACGCGGTGTGCTGACCGGCAAGTACAAGCCGGGCCAGAAGCCGCCTGAAGATACGCGCGCCGGCCGCGGCGACAAGCGCATCATGGAAACCGAATTCCGCGAAGAGTCGCTGCTCATCGCCGAACGCCTGCAGCAGCATTGCGCTGCGCGCGGCGTCAAGCTGGGACAGTTTGCAACGGCGTGGGTGCTGGCCAATTCGGCGATCAGCAGCGTGATCGCCGGGCCGCGCACCCTGGCGCAGATGGAAGATTATTACGATGCCGTGGAATTGAAAATCAGCGCAGAGGAAGAGGCGCTGATCGACGGTATGGTGACGCCGGGGCATTCATCGACGCCGGGTTACAACGATCCTAGCTATCCGTTCTTCGGCCGCGTTGCGGCCAGGTAAGTCGCTGGCGCCAGACTGATTCAGCTGGCAGGAAGCGACCGGGCGGCTTTGCCCGGCTGCAGTGGAAGGTCTTCAAGGCGCGTCGCTTCGGCGCGCCTTTCTTCGTGCCAGCACAAATTCAGCATCATGAAGTGACTCTGCATGCCGACATCTCGTGTGAGGGTGCAGCTCGCGGGCGGCAGTGTTTTGCGGCTGATGGCCGGTTGTATGCGCGCCTCGCCGGCAGGCAGCGCGCGCCGGCTGGAATCGTCGACCACGGTACGGCCGGTCTCATCCGGCGTCAGGCCGCCGTATTCGTGGTCCGACAGTACGTCGATGCTGACGCTGCGCACGATCTGCGTGGCGCAGCCGTTGTCGACCTGCATATTGTCGATGGCGACGCCGACGTGTTCCGAGCGCTTGATGCGTTTGCCGTGTTCATTGAGATAGGTCACGCGTTCGCTGGTCTCGGGAAACTCCCTGACCGACATGCGGCGCAGCGCCGCTTCGCGTGCGCAGGCGCGGTAGGCCAGTTCGGCTTCGCGCTGCGCTTTGCTGTCGCTGATCCGTTCCCAGGCGGTCTGTTGTTCTGCCGGTGCGGTCGCCTGTGCGAGCGCACTGTCGCGCTCATGGTCGCGGCAGGTGGTCAGCAATACGGTCGCCGACAGCATGGCAGCCGCGGCGAGAATGACTTTGTTCCTTGATAGCGTCATGATGTTACCCCTTCGTTTCCCTTGTAATGACGCAGCCTTGACCCGAGATGGGCGAGCCGGTCATCGATGCAGCGGAAACGATTATGCGAGTTAGTTCAGGACGCTTAAATAGGATAATTCTCAAAAATCTGTTTTTCGTTTGAAAAACAAAATAACTTCCATCGCAAGAGCTTTGTCTTACGACGAAGGTGTCGAATCAGGATGAGGAAGGAGCGGTTTTTCCATTCTTGCGGCGAGTACGCCGGCCGCCGCCGCGCGGTCACGGCGGCAGCGGAAAAAACGGGTCAGCCGCGCAGGATGCCGATGCGGCGGCTGGTTTCGGCGCGCAGCAGCTGCACGTCGGTGCCGGGCGTGAGCATGTCGACACCATAGGCTTTCATGCGTTCCGCCATTTCCACCGAGCCGCAGAAGATGCCGACGTATTTGCCGCGCGCGTGCGACACCGTGATCAGGTGCTTGATGGCCTGGTCGACCTTGTCGTCGCTCCACGAGTCCGGCGTCAGTCCGAGCTCGATGGCAAGGTCGCTGGGACCGATGAAGATGCCGTCGAGATCAGGCACCGACAGGATGTCTTCCACCGCCGCCAGGCCCTGGCGCGTCTCGATCATGGCCAGCGTGAGCACGGTACGGTTGGCGTGTTCGAAATAATCCTTGCCGCCATACAGCACGCCGCGTGCGGGGCCGTAGCTGCGGCCGCCGCGCGGTGAGTAGTGACAGGCGCGGACGAAACGTTCGGCGTCTTCCTTGCTGTTGATGAGCGGACAGATCACGCCGTAGGCGCCGGCGTCGAGCAGCTTGTTGATTTCGCCCAGGCTGTTTTCGGAGCAGCGCACCAGCGGCGCGGCGTTGGTGGTGGAGATCGCTTGCAGCATCGGCACCGCCGATTCGATCGAGAACAGGCCGTGTTGCAAATCCACCGTGACGGCGTCGTAGCCGCAATCGGCGACCACTTCGGCGAGGAAGGAATTGCCGATGGACGCCCAGCCGTTGAGGGCCAGTTTCTTTTGCGCGAACAAGGTGCGCAGGGGATTTTGCCGCATTCAGGTCTCCATATCGTTGTTGGGTAATCGGAATATGGTATGCGGATTTCGTCGGCTACGCAGGGCAGGGGGAAATCTACCTCGTGTAGCGGAACGGCGCGTCGTCGATCGCCGTCTTGCGCCCGCCGATCTGCGCCGCCAGCAAGGCAGCGCTGCCGCAAGCCAGGGTCCAGCCGAGTGCGCCCTGGCCGATATTCAGATAGAGATTCCTGACCGGCGAGGCGCCGATGACCGGCACGCCGCTCGGCGTGGCGGGACGGAAGCCGGCCCACGGCGACAGCCGTGCGGCGTTGGCGGGGTTGATGCTGCCCGGGAACAGCTCGTCGGCGCCGTTGCTCAGTTCATCGATGGCGCGCGGAGGAATGCTTGCGTCCATGCCGACCAGCTCGACGCGGCCGGCCACGCGCAGCCGGTTGCCCAGGCGCGCGTAGACGATCTTGCGCGAGATGTCGGTGATCGATACCTGCGGCGCGGCGGCTTGCGACATCGCATCGTCGAGCGGCACCGTGATGCTATAACCCTTGAGCGGATAGAGCGGCAGGCGAAAGCCGGCCTGCCGCGCGAAGCCGGCGCTGTCGGCGCCCAGCGCCAGCACAAATGCCTCGGCATCGATGGCGCCGGTAGCCGTGCGGACCGACGCGATGGCGCCGTCGCGCATCGTCACGCCCGAGACGGTGGTGGATGGCAGGAAGCGGAAATTCGGATTGGCCTGCATGCGTTCGACCAGCGCCTGACAAAACTGCGCGCAATCGCCGGCTTCCTCGCTCGGCGTGTAGACGCCGCCGGCCCAGTTGCGGCGCGCCTTGCCGAGCGCCGGTTCGATTTCCAGGCAGCGCGCGGCGTCGATCACTTCCTGTTGGCAGCCGTGCTGCGCCTGGAAGGCGATCTGCTTGCGCGCCGACGCCAGTCCGGCCGGATCGGTGTACATCACCAGCTTGCCGGCGGTGCGATGGCTGAAATCGATCGGCGCGGCCTGCAGGATGTGCGCCATCTCGTCGCGGCTGAAGAACGCCAGTTGCAGCAGTTCGATGGTAGTGCGCTGCACGCGCGCGGCGTTGCTGGCGGCGAGGAACTGGATCAGCCAGCGCCATTGCGCCGGATCGGGTTTCGGTTTCAGCGTCAGCGGCGAATCGGCGCTGAACAGGTAGTGCGGCCAATGCGTCCACACCGACGGGTCGGCCAGCGGCGCGACGTAGGAATAGCTCAGTTGGGCGCCGTTGCCGAGGCTGGTGCCGGCGCCGGCTTGCGCGCGTGCATCCAGCAAGGTGACCTGATGGCCGTCTTCGAGCAGACGATACGCTGAAGTGACGCCGATGACGCCGGCGCCGAGTACGCAGATATGCATTGCTTGTTCCTGTTAGGCGGGAGCGCTCGCCGATGTGATCATGGATAGCGGCAACTATACGCAATTCCGGTTTTCCTGTCGTATGCCGAATCGGCATTGTCGGCCTCTGCAGCCGGTCAAACGGACGTCTGAGGTACAATGACGCCCGAAGCAAGCCAGACAGCCGCTGGCCATCGTGTCATGCGATGGCGGGAGGAAGGTCCGGACTCCACAGAGCAGGGTGACGGTTAACGGCCGTCCGCTGAAAGCCGGCGCAAGCCGGTATAAGGCGAGGAACAGGGCCACAGAGACGAGCGTATTAAGTTACGGTGAAACGCGGTAACCTCCACCCGGAGCAATCTCAAATAGGCACGCGTTGATGTTGCTCGCGGAGCGTGCGGGTAGAGAGCTTGAGCGCCGGAGCAATCCGGGGCCTAGAGGAATGGCTGTCATAACGGGCAACCGTCGTAACAGAATCCGGCCTATCGGCTTGCTTCATTTAATTCATGTAGAACGATCTCCCGGCTCACGAGGCCGGCGAGGTCGCACACAACAGAGACTTCAGGATCCCCATGAGCCAACCGGTTTTGTTTGAAGAACTGGCCACGCAGAATGGCCGCCATATCGGCGTCGCCACGCTGGCTTCCGAAAAAACCTTGAATGCGCTGTCGCTCGACATGGTGCATCTGCTGACGCCGCAGTTGCGCCAGTGGGCAGAGGATCCCGAGATTGCGATGGTGCTGTTGCAGGCGCAGGGTGAAAAAGCCTTTTGCGCCGGCGGCGACCTGCAGAAGATCTACACCAGCATGCGCGAGCATCACGCCTCGCCGGCGCGCGACGACATTCGCGGCAACCGCTACGCCGCAGAATTCTTCGAGCACGAATACCGTCTCGACTACGAAATCCACACTTATCCCAAGCCTATCCTGTGCTGGGGCCACGGCATCGTCATGGGCGGCGGCATCGGCCTGATGGCCGGCTGCAGCCACCGCGTGGTCACCGAGCGCTCGCGCCTGGCCATGCCGGAAATCACCATCGGCCTGTATCCCGATGTCGGCGGCAGCTGGTTCCTGAGCCGCACGCCTGGCAAGCTGGGCGCCTTCCTGGCGCTGACCGGCGCGCTGATGAATGCCGAAGACGCCAAATTCACCGGACTGGCCGATTACCGCATCGCCCACGCCGACAAGCAAAAAGTCATCGACGCCCTGCTGCTGCAGAACTGGGGTGATGGCGATGACGCCGCCGTTCTCGGCCGCGTGCTGCAACAAGCCGAGCGCGACGTCGCCGCCGACGTGGCCTTTGCGCCTTCGGCGCTGCGCGAGAATTTCGATCTGATCAATGCGCTGTGCAGCGGCCAGACCGTGCCCGACATCGTCGATGCCATCCTGGCGCACAAGACCGACAATCCCTGGCTGCAAAAAGCCATCGCCACGCTGACCGCCGGCGCGCCCGGTTCGGCCGCACTGGCGCTGGCCTTGCAGCAGCGCGTACGCCACATGTCCCTGGCCGAAGTGTTCCGCCTGGAATTCGTGGTGACGCTGCATTGCGCGACGCGCCCGGATTTTGTCGAAGGCATCCGCGCGCTGATCATCGAAAAGGACCAGAAGCCGAAGTGGAATCCCGCCCGCCTGGCCGACGCCACGCCGCAATGGGTGGACGGCTTCTTCGCCGATCCCTGGCCGGCGAGCGAGCATCCGCTGGCCGACCTGGTCTGACCAACTCCTGATTACACCGTGGACGCCTGCAGCCGCTGCTGCAGGCGGTCCAGCGTGCGCACGAAAATGTCCGGATCGTCGACCGCACGGGCCAATACCAACGCGCCCTGAATGCCGGCCAGGATTTCCTCGGTCAGGGCCGCCGCTTCATCGACTTCGTAGCCGCCGCGTTGCAAGGCAGCGTGCAGCGCCGCCGCCCAATCCACGAAATAACTCTTCACCTTGTCGGCAAAGCGATCGCGCACATTGACCAGCGCAAAGACGCCGACCAGGCATACCTTCCTGCCCGACAGGAAATACCGTTTCACTTCGTCGAACATGCGATCGATGCCGGCCATGGCGTCGGCGGTCTCGCGCAAGGGTACAAATACCTCGCGCTGGAACCAGCCGTCGATGTGGCTCAGCACCGCGTTCGCCATTTCGTCCTTGCCGCCCGGGAACAGGTTGTACAGGCTGCCCTTGCCGAGACCGGTGCCTTCGGTGATGCGCGCCAGGCTGGCGCCTTCATAGCCGTAGGCGCGGAAAATCTCCGCCAGCACCGGAATCAGTTCATCGCGTTGCGTGCCTGCCGCCATCACAGGCCGAGGTCGCTGAGGCCGGGATGGTCGGCCGGGCGCGGCGCCGATTGATCCCAGTGGAATTTGCGCTCGCTTTCCTTGATCGGCAGATCGTTGATCGATGCGTGGCGCGCGCGCATCAGGCCGTGCTCGTCGAACTCCCAGTTTTCATTGCCATAGGAGCGGAACCAGTTGCCCGAATCGTCGTGCCATTCATAGGCGAAACGCACGGCGATGCGGTTGCCCTCGAACGCCCACAACTCCTTGATCAGGCGGTACTGCTGTTCGCGCACCCATTTCTTGCTGAGGAAAGCGACGATGGCGGCGCGGCCTTGCACGAAGTCGGCGCGGTTGCGCCAGCGGCTGTCTTCGGTATACGCCAGCGAGACTTTTTCGGCGTTGCGGGTGTTCCAGCCATCTTCGGCGGCGCGCACTTTCTGGATCGCGGTATCGCGTGTGAATGGGGGAAGCGGAGGGCGGGATGTGGTCATATGGGCACCTGTATCTGATGAAAAGTTGGACTGCGGACGAGAGTTTTGTACCGATCGGTAAACAAAGTCTAGTGCGGCTTCAATACGGACGCAAGCCGAATCGAAGCACTTCCTCCGGCGGGCAACTGTGCTTCGTTTGGCGGCGGTGAACTGTGCACTTCTGACAGGCTTCGGGATCTGGTGCAGTGTGAAAATTGTTATCAGTCATCAGATGACATAAAGGCAAGTCATTCTTTTTCGGACGGCAGCCGCAGCAAGGCTTTCGGGGCAATCTCATCCTCTCCGGCGTTATCGCCAGGGAGGTGAAAAATCCCGCCATAAATCTCCTTGCGTTCAAAATTTCCATGTTGTACGATGACTGTCAATTAAAAATAACGATATGCCGGAGACACTCCATGACCGCTTTTATCTTGCTTGCGTTGTCCAGTACCTGATGTTCCGTGCGCCGCGATGACGGCGCGCTGAAGTTGTTGTTCCTTCTTTGCTGAGCCGGTGTGGTCCCGCGCGATTCAATCCGTGTGGCGTCGCGTTGTCTGTTCAGCGTCGGCAGTTCAACCAGCGACGATTCATGACCATGAGCGATCTGCAGGATTCTCAAGACCAGCATCAACAGCCGCGTCCTTTCAAGCGCCTGCTGCTGACCGGCGCCGCCGGCAATCTCGGCCAAGTGCTGCGCGAGCGGCTGAAGCCATGGACCGACGTGGTGCGCCTGTCCGACATCGGCGACCTCGGCGCAGCGGCGCCGGGTGAAGAAATCGCCGCCTGCGATCTGGCCGACAAGGCCGCGGTGTACGAGATGCTGGAGGGCGTCGACGCCGTGCTGCATTTCGGCGGCCGCTCGCTGGAGGCGCCGTTCGAGCAGCTGATGCACGCCAACATCCAGGGTACTTATAACCTCTACGAGGGCGTGCACAAGCGCGGCATCCGCCGCGTGATCTACGCCAGCTCCAGCCACGCGGTCGGCTACTACCCGACCACCGAGCGCATCGACGCCGACAGTCCGTTGCGGCCCGATGGCCTGTACGGACTGACCAAGTGTTTCGGCGAATCGCTGTCACGTTATTACTTCGACCGCTTCGGCGTGGAAACGGTATGCCTGCGCATCGGCTCCTGCTTTCCGGAGCCGCGCAATGCGCGCATGCTGGCGACGTTCCTGAGCTACGAGGACTTCGTCGAGCTGGTGCGCTGCGCGCTGTTCACGCCGCGCGTCGGCCGCACCATCGTGTATGGCGTCTCCGCCAATCGCATCGACTGGTGGGACAACAGCAAAGCAGGCCACCTCGGTTTCGCGGCGCACGACAGCGCCGATGAATTTGCCGCTCGCTTCCCCTTCAACGGCGCCTGGCCGGCAGCCGACGACGCCGGCAATTTCCAGGGTGGGCCGTTCATCCTGGCCGGTCCCCAATACGAGTAGCACGAATAGAAAACATCCATCATGCAAGTGCTCCCGCTCAATGATCAGCGCCATGACGTCGCCGAAAGTCCGTTCTGGCATGCAGCGCAATCGGCCTGGTATTGGGTCGACATTCCGCGCAAGCTGATTTGCCGGCAGACCCTCGATGGTGTCAGCAGGCAATGGCAGCTGCCGGAAATGGTTGCATGCATCGCGCCGGATGACGGCGGCGGATTGATCGCCGGCATGCACACCGGCATTTTCAGCGTGCAGTTGCAGGATGACGGCAATGTGCAGCTGAGCCGGCTCGCTCAGCCTGCCGGACTGCAAGCCGACCAGCGTTTCAACGACGGCCGTTGCGATCGCCAGGGACGTTTCTGGAGCGGTGTGATGTGCCTCGACATGTCGCTGGCGCGCGCCGACGGCAAACTGTATCGCTACGATGGCGCGGGGTTGTCGGCGCCGCTGGTGGACGGCCTGATCGTGCAGAACGGACTGGCCTGGTCTCCCGACGGCAGGACCATGTACCTGTCCGATTCGCATCCGTCGAGCCGCCTGATCTGGGCGTTCGACTACGACCCCGACAGCGGCACGCCGTCGCGCCGGCGCGTGTTCGCCGATCTCAACAAGCATCGCGGCCGCCCGGATGGCGCAGCGATGGACGTCGACGGCTGCTACTGGATTTGCGCCAACGACGCCGGCTGTCTGTTGCGCTTCACGCCGGACGGCAAGCTCGATCGCACGATTGAATTGCCGGCCAAAAAGCCCTCCATGTGCGCCTTCGGCGGCGCCGACATGAAGACCATGATCGTCACCAGCATCAGCCTCGGCGCGCCGCAAGGCGACGAAGGCGCGGGCCGCATCTGGACACTGAATCCGGGCGTCGCAGGCATGCGCGACACGCCGTTTGCGAAAGGATAGGCCGGCCAGACAACGCAGCGGGAACAAAGGACAAGCATCAGACACATCAGACGCATCAGACGCATCAGACGCAACCACAAGTAGACCTATATAAAACTACAGGAGACATGATGAACACGACCAACGCATCCAAACGACAATTCCTCAAGACCGGCCTGGCCATCGGCGGCGCCGCAGCAGCCGGGCTGTCCGGCAATCTCGCCTTCGCACAAGAGAAGCCGCTCGTCACGCTGCGCATGTCGTCGACCTTGCCGCTCGACGCCAACTCGGCCCACTACGTCTGGTACAGCCGCTTCGCACAGAATCTGAAGACTGCCGTCGGCAACAAGATCGTAGTCAATTATTTCCCCAGCGACCAGCTCGGCAAGGAGTCCGACGTCGTCAATCAGGTGCGCATCGGCAGCGTCGACATGATGATTTCCGGATCGTCGATCTGGTCGACCACCGTGCCGGAAATCGGCGTGCTCGACATGGGCTACCTGTTCGCCAACCTGGACCATTCGGGCCGCGCGCTGGACGGCAAGGCCGGCGCCATCCTGAGCAAGCTGATGGTCGACCGCGTCGGCGTGCAGGTGCTGGGCTGGGCCTATTCGCTGGGTGCGCGCAATGTGTTTACCAAGAATCCGGTGCGCAGCGTGGCCGAATTGAAGGGCATCAAGCTGCGCGTGCTGCCGGTGAAGAATTTCATCAGCACCCTGCGCTACATGGGGGCGGTGCCGACGCCGATCCCGTTCGGTGAAATCTATACCTCGCTGCAAACCGGCGTGGTGGATGGCTTCGAGCACGACGCGCCGACGGCGCTGGCGGGCAAGTTCTTCGAAGTCGCCAAGTACTGCGCACTGACACAGCACATCTACAACCCGCAGACGCCGGTGATCGGCAAGCGTTCCTTCGCCAGGATTCCGGCCGACCTGCAGAAGGCCTTCCTCGACGCCGCCGCGGAAGCGACCAGCTATCAGCGCCAGCGCGCCGCCGACATGGAGCGCGATGCCTTCGAAAAACTCAAGGGGTTAGGCCTGACCGTGTCGACGGTCGACCGTGAAGCGCTGCGCAAGGATGTCGCGCCACTGTGGGGCGAGTTCACCGCGCAATATCCGGCGGTCAAGCCGGTGGTCGACGAGATTGTTGCCGTGCGCGGTTGATCAGCTCGCAGCCGACTGAAGCCAAAGGAAGCGATGATGAAAACGATGACTGCGCCGCTGGCGCCGGTGGAAGCTGCAGAAGCCGAGAACGCGATCCATTCGCTGCACGCGTCGCCCAACGATGCAGTGGATTACCCGCGCCTGCAACGCGTGCTGGAACTGGCCTCGGCGGCGGTGCTCGCGGTCGACGTACTGGTGGTGTTCTTTTCCGTGATCTGGCGCTACGCCTTGCACGATCCTCTGGAATGGTCGGAGGAAGTGGCGCGCGCCCTGATGATCACGCTGGTGTTCTTCGGTGCCGCCAGTGTGCTGGGTCGCAGCCGCCACGTCGGCATCGACAGCCTGCGCGGTGTTTTCCCGAAGACGTGGTTGCCGTACGTGCTGCGGCTGTGCGACTGGATCATCGCCTTTGTCTCTCTGTCGCTGGCCTACACCACCTGGCTGCTGCTGGAAATCAGCAATGACCAGACCACGCCATCCGGCCTGCCGCAGACGATTTTCGTCTTGCCGGTACTGATCGGCAGCCTGCTGCTGTCGGTGTTCGCCATGACGCATGCGCTCAAGAAGTTCGGTCGCCATGCGCTGGTATCGGGTCTGATCGGCGCAGCGGTGGTCGGCGGCGTGCTCGCGTTACAGACGTTCTGGCCCGATCATGCGCTGCGGCCGATGCATGTATTGCTGGCCGGTTTCCTGTTCTGCCTGGTGGCGGGGGTGCCGATTGCATTTGCGCTGACCTTCGGTGCGCTGATGTTCTTCCTGCTGGAGCCGACCTTGTCGGTGATGGTGTTCGCCCAGCAGGTCGCCGCCGGCTCCGATCACTTCGTCATGCTGGCAGTGCCGTTCTTCATCCTGGCCGGCATGGTGATGGAATGCAACGGCATGTCGTCGCGCCTGATCGAGCTGCTGCTGCGCATGTTCGGTCGCCTGCGCGGCGGTCTGAACCTGATCATGGTGACGGCCATGGCGTTCTTTTCGGGCGTGTCCGGCTCCAAGCTGGCTGATGTCGCGGCAGTGGGTGGCATCCTGATGCCGGCGGTGCGCCAGACCCGGCAAAATCCGAACGAAGCCGCCGGTTTGCTGGCGGCCTCGGCCATCATGGCGGAAACCATCCCGCCCTGCATCAACATGATCATCCTTGGCTTCGTCGCCAACCTGTCGATCGGCGGGCTGTTCCTGGCGGGGATCCTGCCGGCGCTGGCGATGGCGATCGCGCTGTGCATCATGGCGTACTACACCGGCCGCAAGGTCGACGTCAGCGTGGTGTTCATCAAGCCGCGTCCGATGGGCAAGCTGATCGGTGGCGCGCTGGTGGGGCTCATCATGATCGTGATGATCGGCAAAGGCGTCGCCTCCGGGATTGCGACATCGACCGAGATTTCGTCTTTCGCCGTGATCTATGCCATCGTGGTCGGCTGGCTGGCGTTCCGTGAACTCAACCGCAAAGTGCTGGTCAAGCTGTTCGTCGACGCCGCGTCGATGTCGGGCATGGTGCTGTTCATCGTGGCCGCCGCCAGCAGCGTGGCATATGCGCTGACGGTGGAGCAGATCCCGCATGCGCTGGCCGAGCTGATGGTGAGCCTGGCGCACGACTACGGCAGCTGGATGTTCATCCTGATTTCGGTGCTGGCGCTGATCCTGTTCGGCGCCGTGCTGGAAGGCGCGCCGGCGCTGATCATTTTCGGGCCGTTGCTGACGCCGATTGCAGTGCAGCTTGGGTACAATCCGCTGCACTTCGCCATCATTCTGGTCATTTCCATGGGTATCGGCTTATTCTCGCCGCCGTTCGGACTGGGCATGTATGCGACGTGCGCGATTGCGCAGGTGCGCCTGCAGGACGTGGTAAAACCCTATCTGAAGTATCTGGCTATCCTGCTGGTCACGCTGGTGGTGATCATCGTCTGGCCGGACCTGAGTTTGTGGCTGCCGCGTCGTTTCGGTTTCTCCTGACGGTTTGGCGGGGGGCGGTGGCAGGCACGCACGCCTGAAAAATTTTCAAGAATTCTCAACCAGCGGCGTCCGCTTGCGGACGCGCTTTCATCATCAAGCACGTTATGGACAAGCAAAAAGATACGCAAAAAATCAAGGCTGCAGCCGCCTTGCTGTTGGCTGCCCGCAATCATGAAGTCGCGTTGGCGCGCCTGCCGGACGAATACGTTCCGGTCGATGCCGCCGAAGCCTACGCCGTGCAGGACCAGGTCTCCGCAGCGCTGGGCGAGGTCGGCGGCTGGAAGGTCGGCGCCAAGGCGCCGGGCGCCCAGCCAAGCTGCGCACCGATGCCGGCCCAGTTCATTTTTGCCGCGCCTTACCATTTTTTCGATCTGCTGACCGCCGGTTCGCGCGGCATCGAAGTGGAAATCGCGCTGCGTATGAAGCACGACCTGCCGCCGCGCAGCACGCCCTACAGCGAAGCGGAAGTGGTGGCGGCGGTGGCCACGGTGCATCCGGCGATCGAGCTGGTGTCTTCGCGCTACACCGAATATCCTGCCGCCAATCCGTTGGCGGGATTGGCCGACGCACTGAGCAACTGCGCGTTCATCTACGGTCCGGGCCGCAGCGATCTCGGCCAGATCGACCAGAGCATCCAGCACGCCGAACTGTATTTCAACGGCCTGGAAGTCGCCAAGACTGTCGGCGGCAATCCGGTGGTCGACATCTGGCCGCTGGTGACCTGGCTGGTCAATCATCTGTGCGAGCGTTGCGGCGGGATCAAGGCGGGTCAGTTCGTGACCACGGGATCGTGCACGGGTTTGCTGTTTGCCGACAAGGGCAGCAGCGTCAACGCCCTGCTGCAGAACATCGGCAAGGTCGACATTTCGTTCGCGCAGGCATAAGCGCGGGCAGCAGGCCGGCTCGGCTGGCGGCGTGATTGCATAGTCGGGAGGGCGGGAGGGTGCTGCAGGGGGTATTGCAGGAGAGTAGTGCGAGGAAGGTAGCGGCGATCCGACGTTCAGGATCGCGGCGAAAAACAAGGTATTTGAATGCTGTGAACTCCAGGTTCACAGCATTCAAATCGAACAATTATTTCTTCTTCTTGTTCACTGCTTCTTTGAACGACTTACCAGCGGAGAACTTCACTGTAGTTGCAGCAGCGATCTTGATCTCTTCGCCAGTTTGTGGGTTACGGCCGGTACGAGCAGCGCGCTTGCCTGTGGAGAAAGAACCGAAACCGACCAGTTGCACTGTGTCGCCCTTGGTAACTGCCTTGATGATGTTTTCAACGACGGAGTCCAGGGCACGTTGTGCAGCAGCCTTCGAGATTTCAGTATCAGCAGCGATTGCATCGACCAATTCGGATTTGTTCACTTTAAAATTCCTTTCACTGTTAAGGTGCCGAGATTTTAGCATTGGAATGCGCCTACTCTGCAAGCCCCATCTGCTGTTTAATTGAATTGTCATGATCTATTTTGCGTGAATTTCATCGGATTGAAAGAAACGCGATGCGCAGTGGATGATTTTTCGCGTTTGCATTTCCGTTTTTCGTCGCAGCAGATTTTTTCGCACCGGGTTTTTTTGAGGCATACTGCGGCAGCCGGAAATTTTTCGACAATGTTCCGGTCCATTTTTTCGTGTTCGCCCGCGTTGCTGTTTTTGATTGCGTGCAAAATCCCTTCCTCAGCCGCTCCGTTTTGTTTACAGACCGGCTTCCTCTCCAGAATCTGCGCGGAATTCGAGATAAACACATGTGTATATCTCAAGTGGAACATTCAATTAATTTCCTAAGTCCTTCATTCTGGACGAAAAAGCGCTTTTAGATGCATTTTAAGTAAGTGCGCTAAGTCTTTGACTTTATTAAAAAAATCCCTGTTTTCACCCCTGAATATCGCTTGACCTGTATTAGTGCATCCTCTAAAGTGGGCGGCAGTGTGAAAAAGTGTCTTTTTGTGGGGTATTTCCGAATTTCCCGCATCGGAGCACTGGTTTCAAGCATGCCAACAGCGACAGCAAAAAGGGTCAAACACAGTGTTTCAGGGCGCGTCAGCAATCAATCTCGATGCCAAAGGACGGATGTCAATTCCGGCCAAGCACCGTGACGCCCTGGCGGTTCAGTGCGAAGGGCGAGTCACGCTGACGCGCCACCCGCACGGCTGCCTGCTGTTTTTCCCGCGTCCGACCTGGGAAAGCCACCGTGAACAGATCGCCGCCTGGCCGATGTCGGCGCGCGCCTGGCAACGGGTTTTTCTCGGCAATGCCTCCGACGTCGAACTCGATTCGGCCGGGCGCATCCTGATCGCGCCGGAATTGCGCGCGGCGGTCGGCCTCGAGCGCGACGTCATGTTGCTGGGCATGGGCAGCCATTTTGAAATCTGGGATGCCGCCAAGCTGGCCGAGAACGAGTCGGAAGCTGTCGCAGCGGGCATGCCGGACGTGTTGAGCAACTTTTCCTTCTGACGGCGACGCGATGACTTTGCAATCGGTGCCCGATTTGCAGCACCGCACGGTGTTGTTGGATGAAGCGGTAGATGCTCTGGCGATCGAAGGTACGCGCGCCGACGGCGTTTATCTGGACGGCACGTTCGGCCGCGGCGGCCACAGCCGCAAGATCCTGGAGCGCCTGAGTGCGCGCGGACGCCTGATCGCGTTCGACAAGGATCCGATGGCGATCGCCACGGCGCAGACCATTGCCGATCCGCGTTTCGCGATCGTGCATGACAGTTTTGCCACGCTCGATGAAGCGTTGGCGCAGCACGGCGTGAAGCAAGTCGACGGCGTGCTCATGGATTTGGGCATTTCTTCGCCGCAGGTGGACGACGCGGCGCGGGGTTTCAGTTTTCGGTTCGATGGCCCGCTGGACATGCGCATGGATACCACGCGCGGCGTGTCGGCAGCGGAGTGGCTGGCAACGGCGGACGAACAGACGATAGCAAAGGTGATACGAGAATATGGGGAAGAACGGTTTGCTCTTCAGATTGCAAAGACGATTGTTGCTCGCCGGGCAGTCGAGCCAATTTCAACCACACGACAGCTTGCCGCGCTCGTGGCACAAGCCGTCAAAACCCGCGAGAAAGGCAAAGACCCGGCCACTCGTACCTTTCAGGCTGTACGGATTTTCGTCAATCAAGAGCTTGAAGAACTCGAGATAGGACTGGAAAAAGCATTTCGGCAGATGGCGCAGTATGGGAGATTGGTTGTGATCAGCTTTCACTCGTTGGAAGATCGCATCGTCAAGCAGTTCATGGCATCCAAAGCCCATGTGCCGCAGCCTGACCGCCGCCTGCCGATTCGTGCGGTCGACCTGCCGCAACCCCTGGCAAAACTCCATTCGCGCGTCAAGCCGAGCGACGCTGAAGTCGCCGCCAATCCGCGCGCACGCTCCGCCGTGATGCGTTCGCTCGAACGCACTGCCGAGGCGGGATCATGACCGGCCGCCTGAGCTTCGTCGTCACCGCGATGCTGGTGCTGTGCGCGCTGTCGCTGGTCAACGCCCAATATCAGGCGCGCCGCCTGTTCATCGAACTGGAACGCGCGCAATCCGCCGCGCGCCAGCTCGACATCGACTGGGCGCAATTGCAGCTGGACCAATCCACGCTGGGCAAGAATTCCCGCATCGAAGCGCTGGCGCGACGCGATCTTAATATGGTGTCGCTCACGCCGGAGCGAACGCAGTACCTGACGGTGAGGGACAAGTGACCCGCATGCCGCCCCGCACCAACGTCGCCGGAGGGCGCGTCGCCGCCTCGCGCGGCGTTGCCTTTTCTGCCAGCCCGGTCTTGCAGGTCAAGATGCCGGCCTGGCGTTCGCGCGTGGTGCTGTTTGTGCTGTTCATGGCATTCCTGACGCTGGCCGGCCGCGCCTTGTGGCTGCAGGGCATGTCCACCGATTTCCTGCAGAAGCAGGGCGCGTCGCGCTACGCGCGCACGCTCGAGTTGCCGGCCACGCGCGGCAAGATTACCGACCGCAACGGCCAGGTGTTGGCTTCGTCGGTGCCGGTCAAGGCGATCTGGGCGATTCCCGACGACGTCCAGGAAGCGCCCAAGGACAAGCTGCGCGAGCTGGCCAAATTGCTCGGCATGAGCGACGCCGAGCTGCGCAAGAAACTCGATTCCGACCGCAACTTCGTCTATCTGAAACGTCAGGTGGAACAGGACACCGCCGACAAGATCGTCAAGCTCGGCATCGCCGGCATCGAGACGCGCAAGGAGTACAAGCGCTTTTATCCCGAGGGCGAAGTCATGGCCCACGTGGTCGGCTTCACCAACGTCGAAGACACCGGGCAGGACGGCATGGAGCTCGGCTCGCAGAAAACCCTGGCCGGCGTGACCGGCAGCCGCCGGGTGATCAAGGATCGCCTCGGCCGCATCGTCGAGGACATCGAAGCCGTGCGCGAGCCGCACGACGGCAAGGACCTGACCCTGTCGATCGACAGCAAGATCCAGTACATCGCCTTCACGCAGCTGAAAGAAGCGGTCGAAAAGAACAAGGCCAAGGCCGGCGGCATCATCGTCGTCGATGCGCGCACCGGCGAAGTGCTGGCGCTGGCCAACCTGCCGACCTACAACCCCAACGACCGCTCGGTGCTGACCGGTGCGCAGCTGCGCAACCGCGTGCTGACCGATACCTTCGAGCCGGGCTCCACGCTGAAGCCGTTTACCGTGGCGCTGGCGCTGGATACGCATCGCGTCACGCCGTCGACGGTGTTCCAGACGTCACCAGGCAAGATGACCATCGGTACCGCGACCATCGGCGACTCGCATGCGCACGGACCGCTGACGGTCGCGCAGATCATCGAGAAATCCTCCAACATTGGTACCGCCAAGATCGCACTGGAAATGCCGGCGCAGGAAATGTGGGAAATGTTCACCAACGTCGGCCTCGGCCAGCAACCGAAGTTCGGTTTCCCCGGCGCGGTGGCGGGCCGGGTGCGTCCTTATAAAGCGTGGCGTCCGATCGAACAGGCCACCATGAGTTACGGCCACGGCATTTCGGTATCGCTGATTCAACTGGCGCATGCCTACACGATCTTTGCCCGCAACGGCGATCTGATTCCTTTGTCGTTCACCAAGGTCAACGACTCGCCGATCGGCCAGCGCGTGATTTCCGAAAACACCGCACTGCAAATGCGCCGCATGCTGGAAACGGTGGTGGCGCCGGGCGGCACCGCGCCGCAGGCCCAGGTGCCCGGCTATCGTGTCGGTGGCAAGACCGGCACCGCCTACAAGATCGAGGGCGGCAAGTACGTGAAAAAATACGTATCGTCCTTCGTTGGCATTGCGCCGATGTCCGATCCGCGCCTGATCATCGCCGTGATGCTGGATGAGCCCAGCGCCGGCAGTCACTTCGGCGGCACCGTCGCCGGTCCCGTCTTCGCCAGCGTGACGGCCAACGCCTTGCGTGCGCTCAATGTCGCACCGGATTCCAGCGTGACCAACATCATCATTCCAAAAGACGCCTTAGAGGAGAGCATGTAATGCTTGCGAACATGCTTCCCGCGCAAAAAATCGTGACCTGGCTGCAGGGAATCGCCGTCGCCGGCGCGAATTTGACTGCGGACTCGCGTCGTGTGCAGGCCGGCGACATCTTCTTCGCCTATCCCGGCGACAGCGCCGACGGACGCCGCTACATTGCCGACGCCGTCGAGCGCGGCGCTGCTGCGGTGGTGTATGAAGAGGCCGGTTACGATTGGGACGAGATGCAAGGCGTCAAGCCGGATGACGTACCCCATCTGGGCGTGAGCGGACTCAAGCATCTGGCCGGCTTTGCCGCCAATGCCTACTACGAACAGCCGGACAAGGAAATGTTCACCGTCGCCGTGACCGGCACCAACGGCAAGACATCGTGCTCGTACTGGCTCGGCATGGCGCTATCACGCCTGCAGGGTTCGGCCGCGCCGGCAGCCGTGGTCGGCACGCTCGGCGTGGGCATGTTCCAGGACGGCAAGCCGCACGCTTTCGACGTTACCGGCTACACCACGCCGGACGCGGTGCTGCTGCAGCGCAAGTTGTCCGATCTGCGCGCGGCGCGCGCATCGGTGCTGGCGATCGAAGCATCGTCGATCGGTCTCGATCAGGGCCGCATGAACGGCCTGCACGTCGACGTCGCGCTGTTCACCAATTTCACGCGCGACCACCTGGATTACCACGGCGACATGATCGCCTACGAAGCAGCCAAGATTCAGTTGTTCGATTCGCCCGGCTTGCAGCACGCCGTCATCAATCTGGACGACCAGATGGGGCAGCGCCTGATTCCTTATGTGCAGGCCAAGAGTGTGCCGATCATCGGCTATTCGCTGGGCGACGCCGCCGTGGACGAGGGGCTGGAAGATGTGCCCGTGTTGCGCGCTTCGGCGATCCGCAGCACCAATGCCGGCACCAGTTTCCATATCGAGTCGCCATTCGGCGCCGGCCAGGTCAAGACGCAGCTGGTGGGAAAATTCAATGTCAGCAACGTGCTCGGCATTCTTGGCGTGATGCTGGCCAAGGGCACCGGCTGGGATGCCGCACTGGCGGTAATCGCTACGCTCACGGCAGTGCCTGGACGCATGCAGCAATTCGGCGGCCAGGAAGTGCCGCTGATCGTGATCGACTATGCCCATACGCCGGATGCGCTCGAGAAGACCTTGCTGGCGCTGCGCCAGGTCGCCAATCAGCGCGGCGGCGAATTGTGGTGCGTGTTCGGTTGCGGCGGCGATCGCGATCCGGGCAAGCGTCCGCAAATGGGAGCCGTCTCCGAGCTGGCCGATCACGTGATCCTGACCAGCGACAATCCGCGCACCGAAGATCCTGCCGTCATCATTTCGCATATCAAGAGCGGCATGACCCGGCTGACGCCGCATGTGCTGGCGGACCGCGCCGGCGCGATCCTGTGGGCCGTACGCCACGCCGTCAAGCAGGACGTCGTGCTGCTGGCCGGCAAGGGCCACGAGACCTACCAGGAAATCGCCGGAAAGAAATATCCCTTCCTTGACGCCGACCACGTTGCGCTGGCCCTGGCCGCGCGCGCCACGATGATGGGGGGCGCATCATGAGCAATACGATGCAGACGACGTTTGAACAATTGAAGCAGTGGCTGGATGGGGCGGAGGTGCACAACGATACCGGCGCATCGGGGCCGCGGTCCATTCGGGGCGCCACCACAGACAGCCGCGCGGTCGTACCCGGCAACCTCTTCATCGCCTTGCGCGGCGAGCGTTTCGACGCGCATGATTTCCTCGACGCGGTAGCGGCTCAAGGTGCTGCAGCGGTCGTGGTCGAGCGTGTTCCCGCCGGACTGACTCTTCCCGTCATCGTCGTGCCGGACACCCGCGTCGCGCTGGGGCAGATTGCACGCCATTGGCGCCAGCAATTCAAGTTGCCGCTGATTGCCGTGACCGGCAGCAACGGCAAGACGACGGTCAAGGAAATGATCGCTTCCATCCTCGCCGCCGATTTCGGCGAGGACCGCTGCATGGCCACGCGCGGCAATTTCAACAATGAAATCGGCGTGCCGCTGACGCTGTTCCGTTTGCAGCCGCAACACCAGGCGGCAGTGGTCGAGCTCGGCATGAACCATCCCGGCGAGATCGCCGTGTTGGCCGAGATCGCACGGCCGACGCTGGCGTTGGTCAACAACGCCCAGCGCGAGCATCAGGAATTCATGGCGACCGTCGAAGCTGTGGCGCGCGAGAACGGCGCCGTGTTCGCCGCCTTGCCGGCCGACGGTGTCGCGGTGTTCCCGGCAGAAGACGACCACGCCTGGGTCTGGCGCGAGATCGCCGGTACGCGTCCGGTCATCAGCTTCGGACTCAATCCGGATGCGGACGTCAGCGCAACGTATCAGATCCGCGAATTCGGCAGCGCCATCGCCGTCAATGCAAAAGTCGGCGGCCGTTCGCAACAATTCGGCATCAAGCTCGCCGCCGTCGGCGAGCACAATGTCCGCAACGCGCTGGCGGCGACCGCTTGCGCGCTGGGTGCGGGCATTTCCGCCGCCGCCATCGTACGCGGACTGGAAGCCTTTGCGCCGGTCAACGGCCGCCTGCAGCGCAAGACCGCTGTCAGTGGCGCACTGGTGATCGACGACACCTACAACGCCAATCCGGATTCGGTGCGCGCCGCCATCGACGTGCTGGCGCAAACAGCCGCACCGCGTGTGCTGGCGCTGGGCGACATGGGTGAGGTCGGCAACGAAGGTCCCAAATTCCACCGCGAAATCGGCGCCTATGCGCGCGAACGCGGCATCGAGCATTTCTTCGGTCTCGGCGACGCCATGCGCGACGCCATCGAGGCATACAACAGCGTGCCGGGAGCAGCATTCCCGGCGCGCCATTTCGACACCGTCGACGCCATCGGCGCTGCAGCCCAGGAGGTTGCCGTCGCCGCCGCAACGGTGTTGGTAAAAGGTTCGCGTTTCATGAAGATGGAACGCGTTGTGCAGCATTTGGTCGGGGCGCAGCTGCAGACCGGGGCGCCACTTCACCAGGAGACTCATTAACATGCTGCTTTGGCTGGCTCAGAATTTTCAGCAGGATTTCAGTTTCCTGCGCGTCTTCAACTTCATCACCTTCCGCGCCGTGTTTGCGACGCTGACGGCGCTGCTGATCGGCCTGGTCGCCGGTCCGGCGGTGATCCGCATGCTGACCTTGCTCAAGGTGGGCCAGGCAGTGCGCACGGACGGTCCGCAAACGCATCTGATCAAATCCGGCACGCCCACCATGGGCGGTGTGCTGATCCTGATCGGCATCGGTATTTCGACGCTGCTGTGGGCGGATCTCAGCAACCGCTTCGTCTGGATCGTGCTGATCGTCACGCTCGGCTTCGGCACGGTCGGCTGGGTCGACGACTATCGCAAGGTGGTCTACAAGGATCCGAACGGCATGCGTTCGCGTGAAAAGTATTTCTGGCAATCGCTGATCGGCCTGGTGGCGGCGTTTTACCTGGCTTTCTCGGTGTCCGAAGTCAGCAACATGAAGGTGCTGGATCTGTTCTTCGCCTGGGTGCAGTCGGGCTTCAATCTCGACCTACCGCCGAAGGCCGACCTGATCGTGCCGTTCTTCAAGACCGTCAGCTATCCCCTGGGCGTGTGGGGCTTCATCGCACTGACCTATTTCGTCATCGTCGGGACCAGCAATGCGGTCAACCTGACCGATGGCCTGGACGGCCTGGCGATCATGCCGACCGTGCTGGTCGGCGGTGCGCTGGGCATCTTTGCCTACCTGACCGGCAGCGCCAGCTACGCCAAATATCTGTTCATTCCGCACATCCCGGGCGCCGGCGAATTGCTGATTTTCTGCGGCGCGATGGCCGGCGCGGGTCTGGCTTTCCTCTGGTACAACGCGTATCCGGCGCAGGTGTTCATGGGCGATGTCGGCGCGCTGGCGCTGGGCGGCGCGCTCGGCACCATCGCCGTGATCGTGCGCCAGGAAATCGTGCTGTTCATCATGGGCGGCATCTTCGTGGTCGAGACGCTGTCGGTGATGATCCAGGTGGCGTATTTCAAGTTCACCAAGAAGCGCTACGGGGTTGGCAAACGAATTCTGTTGATGGCGCCTTTGCATCATCACTATGAGCAAAAAGGATGGAAAGAAACACAGGTCGTGGTGCGCTTCTGGATCATCACGATGATGCTGGTGCTGTTCGGTCTGTCGACGCTGAAGTTGCGTTGATCAGATCTCATTGGAAAGACTCAGGTATTAAAGAATGAATTACGTCGAGAAACACGCTCTGGTGCTCGGACTCGGTGAATCCGGTCTGGCGATGGCGCAATGGCTGGTCCATTGCGGCGCGCGCGTGCGTGTGGCCGACACCCGCGACGAGCAGGCCGTGACTGAGCGCCTGGCGGCATTGCGCGCGGCGTCCGGCGATATCGAATTTGTCGGCGGCCGGGCCTTGTCGGCCGATTTGTTGGACGGCGTCGACTTCGTCGCCGTCAGTCCCGGCCTGGCACCCGGGCGCGAACTGGCGGCGGTGTCCGCCGCCGCGAACGAACGCAACATCCCGCTGTGGGGTGAAATGGAATTGTTCGCGCAAGCCCTGGCGGCGTTGCGCGAAGGACGAGCTTATGCACCGAAAGTGTTGGCGATCACCGGCACCAACGGCAAGACCACCGTCACCACCCTGACCGGCATGCTGTGCCGCCGCGCAGGCCTGACTACCAAGGTCGCGGGCAATATCAGCCCGGCAGTGCTGGACGTCTTGCGTCAGGCGCTGATCGATGATGACGCGCACGCCAAGGTAGTTGCAGAACAAATACGGATCGAGCAGGAAGCCGCCGCCTTGCAAGCCGAGGCCGATGCGGTGGAAGCTGAAAAGCTTGCTGCGGAGGCTGCGCGACAAGCCGCCATCGAAGCAGCCGAAGCTGCACGGAAGGCAGCGGAAGAAGCCGAACTCGCCGCAGCAGCTGAAGCAGCCGCAGCCCAGCTGGAATTGCGTGAACAGGAAGAAGCCGCTGAACTGCAGGCCGCCATCGATGAAGCCGCGAATGAGTTGAAGGAAGCCGGTGCACCGGCGACCCAGGCCGCCCGGATGGAAGGCGATGCGATGCTGAGTGTCGACGCCTCGGCAGTGCCGGATGCTGAATCAGACGCAGAATCAGACGTAGAATCGGACGCTGAAGCTGCCGCGATCGTTGGCGAAGTAGCGCCGGAGCTCGACGCGCAAGCACAGGCAGAGCAGGGCGACCCAGCAGGAGAAGCCGCACCGCCTCAAGCCGGATCTGCCGACGAAGAAGACACGAGCCCGTTGCAGCTCGAACTGCCGCCGCCCGAACCCGAAAAAGTCTACACCGGCATCCTGCCGCAAGCCTGGGTGCTGGAGCTGTCGAGCTTCCAGCTGCACTCCACGCACAGCCTGCAGCCAAGCGCCGCGACCGTGCTCAACGTCACGCAGGATCATCTCGACTGGCACGGCGATATGGAAGCCTACGCCGCCGACAAGGCGAAGATTTTTGGCGACAACACCGTGCGCGTGCTCAACCGCGACGATCCGTTGGTCATGCAGATGACCAGGCCGGGCGCGAACATATCTAGTTTTGGCATGAGTGAGCCGACCAAGGCCGGCGACTTCGGCCTGGTCGATGAAAACGGCATGCTGTGGCTGGCCAACGCCGTGGCCATCGAAGACGAAGAAAAACCCGAAGGCCGCCGCCGCAAGAAGGACCCCAAGGAAGTGGCCGAGCAGCCGTTCCAGCTTAAGCGCCTGATGCCCGCCGACGCCTTGCGCATTCGTGGCTTGCACAATGCGCTCAACGGCCTGGCCGCGCTGGCGCTGTGCCGCGCCGTCGACTTGCCGTTGGCGCCGCTGCTGCACGGCCTGCGCGAATATACCGGCGAACCGCACCGTGTCGAACTGGTCACGACCATCCAGGACGTGGAATATTATGACGACAGCAAGGGCACCAATGTCGGCGCCACCGTGGCCGCGCTCAATGGCCTCGGTCATGGCGGCACGCCGAATCGCCTGCTGTTGATTGCCGGCGGTGAAGGCAAGGGACAGGATTTCGCGCCGCTGGCCGAACCGCTGTCGAAGTACGGTCGCGCCGTGTTCCTGATTGGCCGCGATGCCGGCGCCATCCGCAGCGCCGTGGCCGACAGCGGCATCGAACTGATTGACTGCGCGACGCTGGAAGAAGCCGTCGAAAAAGCCGGCGCCATGGCGCGCGGTGGCGATGCCGTGCTGCTGTCGCCGGCGTGCGCCAGTTTCGACATGTTCCGCAACTATGCGCATCGCGCCGAAGTTTTCGTTAATGCCGTGCGTGAGTTGGCCTTGTCGCGCGGTGAGGTAATGTGATGAAACTGACGCTGCCCTCGATCACCGGCTGGTTCGGCGCCAAGGATGAACCTGGCGTGCGCGGCAGCGCGCGCTCGGGCAGCAGCAGCGGCAGCCTGAAAGGCATCAGCGGCATCGAGCAGCGTTCGCGCATGATGGAATATGACCAGCCGCTGGTATGGGTGGTGTTGCTGCTCATGCTGTTCGGCATGGTCATGGTGTATTCGGCGTCGATCGCCTTGCCCGACTCGCCCAAGTACGCCAATTACAAGACGGCCCATTTCCTGATCCGCCAGGCCATGTTCATCGGCGTCTCGCTGCTGGCCGGCCTGCTGGTGTTCCGCATCAAGATCGAGACCTGGCAAAAGCTGGCGCCGTATCTGTTCGTCGGCACGCTGATCCTGCTGGCGATGGTACTGATCCCGGGCATCGGCAAGGGCGTCAACGGCGCCAAGCGATGGCTGTCGTTCAAGGTATTCAATCTGCAGCCGTCGGAATTGATGAAGCTGTTCATCGTGCTGTACGCCGCCGACTATACGGTGCGCAAGCAGGAAGTGATGCACAAGCTGACCAAGGGCTTCATGCCGATGACGCTGGCGGTAGGCGTGGTCGGTTTGCTGCTGCTGCTGGAGCCCGACCTCGGCGCATTCGGCGTGATCGTCTGCATCGCCATGGGAATCCTGTTCCTGGGCGGCATCAACGGCATCTGGTTCGGCGGCATCGGCGCCACGCTGGTGGGAATCTTTTCGCTGGTGATCATTTTGTCGCCATGGCGGCGCGAGCGGATTTTTGCGTACATGAATCCATGGGTGGAAGAGAACGCGCTCGGCAAGGCCTATCAGTTGTCGCACTCGCTGATTGCCTTCGGCCGCGGCGAGCTGTTCGGCGTCGGCCTCGGCGGCAGCGTGGAAAAATTGCATTACCTGCCGGAAGCGCACACCGACTTCCTGCTGGCCGTGATCGGCGAAGAACTCGGCTTTGCCGGCGTGCTGGTGGTGGTGCTGCTGTTCTACTGGCTGATCAAGCACTCCTTCGAAATCGGACGCCAGGCGATTGCGTTGGACCTGACGTTCGCCGGCCTGGTGGCCAAGGGCATCGGCATCTGGATCGGCGTGCAGACCTTCATCAACATGGGCGTGAACCTCGGCTTGCTGCCGACCAAGGGGCTGACCTTGCCGCTGATGAGTTATGGCGGATCGGGCGTGCTGATCAATTGCGTCGGCCTGGCGATTTTGCTGCGCATCGACTACGAAAATCGCGTGCTGATGCGGGGAGGACGGCTATGACGAAGCGTCTTCTGATCATGGCGGCCGGCACAGGCGGGCATATTTTCCCCGGCCTGGCGATCGCCGACACCATGCGCGCGCGCGGCTGGCAGGTTTCCTGGCTGGGTACGACGCACGGCATGGAGCGCGATCTGGTGCCGAAGCATGGCGTCGAGATGGACTCCATCGTCTTTGCCGGCCTGCGCGGCAAAGGACTGATGCATACGCTCAAGGGCGTGTGGCGAATGATGGCAAGCTTCGGCGCCTGCTACGGGATCATCGGCAAGCGCCGCCCCGACGTGGTGCTGGGCATGGGCGGTTACGTGACGGTGCCGGGCGGCGCGATGGCGCGGTTGCGCGGCGTGCCGCTGGCGCTGGTGAACGCCGACGCGGCCCTGCTGCTGTCGAACAAGACGCTGGCGCCACTGGCGGACAAGGTGCTGTTCGGTTTTCCTGCCGATTTCGGCAAGGCCGCCGCCAAGGCTGAAGTCACCGGCAATCCGGTGCGCAAGGAAATCCTGGCGCTGCCGCTGCCGGCGACGCGCTATGCGGGTCACGACGGCCCGCTGCGCATCCTGGTGGTGGGCGGCAGCCTGGGGGCAAAAGTATTGAATGAATGCGTGCCGGCCGCGCTGGCCAGGTTGCCGGCGGATCGGCGTCCGCTGGTGACGCATCAATCGGGCAAACAGCATATCGAGGCCTTGCGTGCGGCGTACGCGCAGGCGGGCGTGCAGGCGGAAGTGGTGGATTTCATCGACGACATGCCGCGCCGCTACTCCGACGCCGATCTGGTGATCTGCCGCGCCGGCGCCATCACGGTGTCGGAATTGACCGCGGCAGGCGTGGCCAGCGTGCTGGTGCCGCTGGTGGCGTCGACCACTTCGCATCAGCGCGACAACGCCAAATGGATGGCGCAGAACAAGGCGGCAGTGCATTTGCCGCAGACCGGGCTGACGCCGGACAGCCTGGCGGCATTGCTGCAAAAAATGGATCGGCCTGCCTGCCTGCAAATGGCGCTGGCGGCATATGAACAAGGCAGGCGCAACGCCAATGAGGCGATTGCGCAGGTGCTGGAAAGATTGGTAAAGCAATGAAACATCGGGTTAAAAATATTCACTTCGTCGGTATCGGCGGGTCAGGCATGAGCGGCATCGCCGAGGTCCTGCTCAACCTGGGTTACGGCGTATCCGGCTCGGATCTGGGCAGCAACGCGGCCACGCAGCGCCTGGCGCAACTGGGCGCGCGCATCCTGTACGGCCATGCGGCCGAGAACATTGAAAACGCCGACGCCATCGTTACGTCGACCGCGGTCAAGGGCGACAATCCGGAAGTGGTCGCGGCGCGCAAGAAACATATTCCCATCGTCCCGCGCGCGGTGATGCTGGGCGAACTGATGCGCCTGAAGCAGGGCATTGCGATTGCCGGCACCCACGGCAAGACCACCACCACCAGCCTGGTGGCGAGCGTGCTGGCGCAGGGCGGACTCGATCCGACCTTCGTGATCGGCGGCCGCCTGACCAGCGCCGGCGCCAACGCCAAGCTTGGCTCGGGCGACTTCATCGTGGCCGAGGCTGATGAATCGGATGCGTCGTTCCTGAACCTGACGCCGGTGATCGAAGTCATCACGAACATCGATGCCGATCACATGGAAACCTACAACCACGATTTCGCCAAGCTCAAGCAGGCTTTCGTCGAGTTCACCCAGCGCCTGCCGTTCTACGGCGTCGCGGTGGTGTGCCTGGACGATCCGCACGTGCGCGAAATCATGCCGATGATCTCCAAGCCCATCCTGACCTACGGCTTCCACGAAGACGCCGACATCCGCGCCGTCGATGCCCGGGCGGTCGACGGCAAGATGGAATTCACCGTGATCCAGGACGGCTACGCGCCGATGCAAGTGAGCCTGAACCAGCCCGGCATGCACAACGTGCAGAATGCCTGCGCCGCCGTCGCCATCGCACGCGAACTCGACGTCGCCGATGCCGACACGCAAAAGGCGCTGACCGAATTCAACGGCGTCGGCCGCCGCTTCACGCGTTACGGCGACGTGCAGCTGCAGGACGCCGCCGGCAAACCTGCCGGTTCGTTCACGCTGGTGGACGACTATGGCCACCATCCGGTCGAGACCGCGGCCACCATTTCCGCAGCGCGTGGCGCTTATCCCGGCCGCCGTCTGGTGCTGGCGTTCCAGCCGCATCGCTACACCCGTACGCGCGACCTGTTCGAAGACTTCGTCAAGGTGCTGTCGACGACCGACGTGCTGGTGCTGGCCGATGTCTATGCCGCCGGCGAGCAGCCGATTGTCGCCGCCGACGGTCGCGCGCTGGCGCACGCCTTGCGCGTGGCGGGCAAGGTCGAACCGGTGTTCGTCGAAGACATCGCCGACATGCCGGCAACGATACTGAATGTGGTGCGCGACGGCGACGTCGTCATGACCATGGGCGCTGGCTCCATCAGCGGCGTGCCGGCCAAGCTGGCGGCGCAAGGACAGGGGGCATGATGAACCAGATCAATCAAGCTGCCGGATTCGGCAAAGTCGGCGTGCTGTTCGGCGGCCGTTCCGCCGAGCGCGAAGTGTCGCTGATGTCCGGCGCGGGCGTACTCAAGGCGCTGCGCAGCAAGGGCGTCGACGCGCATCCCTTCGATCCGGCCGAGCGCAGCCTGGCGGAACTGGCGGCCGAGAAATTCGACCGCGTGTTCATCGCGCTGCACGGCCGTTACGGCGAAGACGGCACGCTGCAAGGCGCGCTGGAGCAACTCGGCATTCCTTACACCGGCCCCGGCGTGATGGCGTCTTCGATTGCCATGGACAAGGTCATGACCAAGCGCATCTGGCTGGGTTACGACTTGCCGACGCCGCGCTTCGTGGTGCTCGACAGCGCCGCGACGCCGCGTGAAGAATTGCGCCAGGTGCCCGACGTGCTGGGTCTGCCGCTGATGCTGAAGGCGCCGCACGAAGGTTCGACCATCGGCATCGCCAAGGTGGCGGGTTATTCCGACATGCAGGAAGGTTTCGACCTGTGCGCGCAATACGACGCGGTGGTGCTGGCCGAAGAATTCGTCACCGGCCGTGAACTGACCGTGCCGGTGATGGGCAAGGGCACGAGCGGGGACAACAAGGCGAAAGCCTTCCCGGTCATCGAGATCCGCGCGCCGGAAGGCAACTACGACTATCAGCACAAGTATTTCACCGACGACACCAAGTACCTGTGTCCGGCGCCGCTCGACGAAGCGCTGACGCAGCGCGTACAGGAACTCGCGGTGAAGGCCTACAACGCGCTCGGCTGCCGCGGCTGGTCGCGCGTCGACTTCATGCTGCGCGCCTCGGACAACGAGCCGTTCCTGCTGGAGATCAACACCTCGCCAGGCATGACCGGACACTCGCTGGTGCCGATGTCGGCCCGCCAGGCAGGAATGACTTACGAAGACCTGTGCTACGAGATTCTGAAATTCGCGGCACTCGACCTGAAGCCGTCCGATGCGTGGAAATCACCCGCAGCGGCGAATGCCGGTGATGCCGACGTTTCGGATAAAGGATAAGGCGCGACCATGTGGCAAGACGTCAAGATGCTCAACGCAACCACCAACGCCCTGCTGGCGCTGGTGGCGTTGGCATTGCTGGCGTCCGGACTGTGGTGGCTGGCGCAGCGGCCGATGTTTACGCTCAGGACGATACGCGTCGAGGGCGTGGCCGAAGAACCGTTGCGTCGCGTGAATCCGCTGACGATACGCGCCAGCGCGGTGCCGCGCATCAAGGGCAATTTTTTTACCGCCGACCTCGATGCGGTGCGTGCCGCCTTCGAGTCGGTGCCGTGGGTGCGCAAGGCGATGGTGCGGCGTGAATGGCCGAACAAGCTGATCGTGACGCTGGAAGAGCATCGCGCGCTCGGCACCTGGGGCGACGACGGTCGCTTGCTGTCGGTCAAGGGCGACGTATTCACCGCCAACCTGGCGGAGGCGGAAGACGACGGCGATCTGCTGGAGTTCGACGGGCCGGCCGGCAGCGAGAAGGAAGTGGTGGCGCGCTTCGACCAGTTCCGCAACTGGTTCGCGCCGATCAAGCTGGAGCCGGAATCGGTGGCACTGTCCAATCGTTACGCGTGGACCGTCAAGCTGGACAACGGTCTCACGGTGGAACTGGGGCGCGCCGAAAGCGACGCCACGCTGAAGGAAAGAATTGCCAGGCTGGTCTCGGTTTATCCACAACTGGTGGATCGCCTGCAGGGGAAGAAGATTGAAAATGTCGACATGCGTTACCCGAACGGTCTGGCGCTGAAGGCGGATGGACTGGTACTGGCTGCATTGAACGGAAAGAAAAAATAAGCGGAACGATATGACAAAAGACGCAAAAAACCTGATCGTCGGTCTCGACATCGGCACCTCCAAAGTGGTGGCCGTGGTGGCGGAAGTATTGCAGGACGGACGTCACGAGGTGATCGGCCTGGGCCAGTCCGAATCCAAGGGGCTGAAAAAGGGCGTGGTGGTCAACATCGAAGCCACGGTCGAGTCGATCCAGCGCGCGCTGGAAGAGGCCGAGCTGATGGCCGACTGCAAGATCCGCAATGTCTACACCGGCATCGCGGGCAGCCACATCCGCAGCTTCAATTCGAGCGGCATGGTGGCGATCAAGGACAAGGAAGTCAGCGCCGCGGACGTGTCGCGCGTTATCGAAACCGCCAAGGCCGTCAACATCCCGACCGACCAGCAATTGCTGCATACCGTGCCGCAGGAATTTATTGTCGACAACCAGGAAGATGTGCGTGAACCAATCGGCATGAGCGGCATCCGACTCGAAGTGAAAGTGCACATCGTGACCGGCGCGGTGTCGGCGGTGCAGAACATTGTCAAGTGTGTACGCCGCTGCGGTCTGGAAGTATCCGACCTGATCCTGCAACCGATGGCCTCGGCCGATTCCGTACTGACGCCGGACGAACGTGAATTGGGCGTGGTGCTGGTCGACATCGGCGGCGGCACCACCGACGTGGCGGTGTTTACCGAAGGTGCGATCCGCCACACCGCAGTGATCCCGATCGCCGGCGACCAGATCACCAACGACATCGCGATGGCCTTGCGTACGCCGACCCTGGAAGCGGAAGAGATCAAGCTGCGCTACGGCGTGGCCAAGCAGATCCTGGCGGATCCGACCGAGACGCTGGAAGTGCCGGGCCTGGGTGACCGCAATCCGCGCACCCTGTCGCGCCAGGCGCTGGCGGCGGTGATCGAGCCGCGCGTCGAAGAGTTGTTTGCATTGGTGCATCAGGTGGTGCGCGAGTCGGGTTACGAAGAGGTGCTGTCGTCGGGCATCGTCCTCACCGGCGGCTCAGCGATGATGCCGGGAATGATTGAGCTGGCGGAGGACATCTTCCTCAAGCCGGCCCGCCTGGGGACGCCGGAATACAGCGGCCAGTTGGCCGACGTGGTGCGCAGTCCACGATATTCCACCGTATTGGGGTTGTTGTTGGAAGCGAAAAAGCAGTATCTGCGCGGGTACATCGTGACCCGCCAGGAAGGTTCGGTAAAGGCAATCTGGCAGCGTATGAAGGAATGGTTTTTAGGTAATTTTTAAGCAGTCGCAGCATTCAATTGGTTTTTTAGTTATTCAGTCTTCGGATCAGCAACACGCAGTTCTCAGTTGCTAGTCGTCACACCGCGTGATGCCTATCAACTGCAAGCTGCACATACATATATTTAAGGAGTCATCATGGAAATAGATATGCTCGACAATGCCACTCTCGGCACGATCATCAAGGTCGTGGGCGTGGGCGGCGCAGGCGGCAACGCGGTGCAGCACATGATCAACAAGGGCGTGTCCGGCGTTGAGTTCATTGCAGCCAATACCGATGCGCAAGCATTGAAAATGTCGAAGGCCGACAACGTCATCCAGATCGGTGAAACCGGCCTGGGTGCAGGCATGCAGCCGCAAGTCGGCCGCCGCCTGGCGGAAGAAACCCGTTCGCGCATCGAAGATGCGCTGCGCGGCGCGCACATGGTGTTCATCGCCGCAGGCATGGGCGGCGGCACCGGCACCGGCGCTGCGCCGGTGGTGGCCGAAGTCGCCAAGTCGCTGGGTGCACTGACTGTCGCCGTGGTCTCGAAGCCGTTCTCGTACGAAGGCCAGAAGTGCATGGACATCGCCGACCAGGGTCTGGAAGAACTGGCGCAGCATGTCGATTCGCTGATCATCATCCTCAACGAAAAGCTGGAAGAGATCTATGAGGACGACAGCATGATCGAATGGCTGGGCCATGCGGACGACGTGCTGAACAACGCCGTTGCCGGTATCGCCGAGATCATCAACGTGCCTGGCCACATCAACGTCGACTTCAACGACGTCAAGACCATCATGGGCGAGCAGGGCAAGGCCATGATGGGTACGGCCACCGCTTCCGGCGTGGATCGCGCCCGCGTCGCGGCGGAGCAGGCAGTGGCATCGCCGCTGCTCGACGGCATCGACCTGTCCGGCGCGCGCGGCGTGCTGGTCAACGTGACCGCCAGCCGCAACCTGAAGGGCAAGGAAATCAAGGAAGTCATGGCGACCGTGCGTGCTTTCGCCGCTCCCGATGCATCGATCGCGCAAGGCATCGCGTACGACGACGGCATGGGCGACGACATCCGCGTGACCGTGGTGGCGACCGGCCTGGGCCGCAGCCGCAAGTCGGTGCAACTGGTGCAGACCCCGATGCTGCGCACCGGCACTCACAATGAACCGATGATGGCCGGTACCGGCACCATGAACAACGGTGTCAACGGCGGCGCGCAAACCGGCGCTGCTTTCGGCGGCATGAAGGCGCCGGCGGTATGGCGTCGCGAGTCGGCTTCCGACACCGTGCGCGCGCTGGAAAAGAATGGCATGGAAACGTATGACATTCCGGCGTTCCTGCGCAAGCAAGCCGACTAAGCAGCATCAGGCCCCGGTTGCCGCCTGTTTCCGCGGGCAGCAACCGATGGCATAAACAGGCATACTATCGCCTGCGCGCCGCGCCTCCTGGCGCGGCGTTTTTTTGCCTGTTTTTTCATGGCACTCCGTATTCCCGAATTACTCACAAGAAGGAAATCATCATGACCATCAAAGTTGGCGATCGCCTGCCGGAAGGCGCCCTGGCTGAATTCATCGAGACCGAAACCGAAGGCTGCTCGCTCGGCCCGAACACGTTCAAGGTGTCCGATCTGGTCAAGGGCAAGAAAATCGCGCTGTTCGCGCTGCCGGGCGCATTCACGCCGACCTGTTCGGCCAAGCACGTGCCGGGCTACATCCAGCACGCGGCAGAGTTCAAGGCCAAGGGCGTCGATGAAATCTGGTGCATCTCGGTCAACGACGCGTTCGTGATGGGCGCGTGGGGCCGCGATCAGAAAGCCGGCGGCGCCGTGCGCATGCTGGCCGACGGCAGCGCCACCCTGACCAAGGCGCTGGGCCTGGAATTCGACCTGACCGAAAAGGGCATGGGCGTGCGCTCGCAGCGTTACTCGATGCTGGTCGAAGACGGCGTGGTCAAGCAACTGAACCTGGAAGCGCCAGGCAAGTTCGAAGTGTCGAACGCCGAGACCTTGCTGGGCCAGTTGGGCTGATCTGCCGTTCCAGGCACCCCGAGGCCTGACCGGAAAGGCGCGGAGGGCGGTCCGAAAGGGCTGCTCCCGCGCCTTTTACGTTTTTTTGCAGTGCGGAATTTTTTTGCAACAGTGCGCAAGCCGGCAGCAGGCCGGATGGCATCTTGGCTATAATGTCGGGATGTTAAAACAGCGCACCATCAAGAATCTCGTCCAGACCGTCGGCGTCGGTTTGCATTCCGGCACCAAGGTCGAACTGACCCTGCGTCCGGCGGCGGTCGACACCGGCATCATCTTCCGTCGCGTCGATCTCGATCCTGTCGTGGAGTTTCCTGCGTCGGCCACCGGCGTGGGCGATACCCGCATGGCGTCGGTGCTGTCGAAGGACGGTGCGCGCGTTTCGACGGTTGAGCATCTGTTGTCGGCCTGCGCCGGCCTCGGCATCGACAATCTCTACATCGACCTGACCGCAGAAGAAATCCCGATCATGGACGGCTCGGCGTCGTCGTTCGTATTCCTGCTGCAACAAGCGGGTTTGCAAGAGCAGAACGCCGCCAAGAAATTCATCCGCGTGAAAAAGCCCGTGGAAGTGCGCGAAGGCGAGGGCGCCAAGGAGAAATGGGCGCGGCTGGAACCGTACAACGGCTTCAAGCTCAAGTTTTTCATCGAATTCAACCATCCCGCAGTGGACGGCACCGGCCAGACCGCCGAAGTCGATTTCGCCATCGAGTCCTACGTCAAGGAAATCGCCCGCGCACGCACCTTCGGTTTCATGCAGGACGTGGAGACTTTGCGCGGCATGGGACTGGCGCGCGGCGGCTCGTTCGAGAACGCGATCGTCATGGACGAATACCGCATCCTCAACGCCGACGGCTTGCGTTACGAGAATGAATTCGTGCGCCACAAGATCCTCGACGCCATCGGCGATCTGTACCTGATCGGCCATCCGCTGCTGGCCAGCTACAATGCCCACAAGTCCGGCCACGGCATGAACAACCAGTTGTTGCGCGCCTTGCTGGATCAGCCGGATGCCTATGACATCGTGACGTTCGACACGCTGGAGTCGGCGCCGCAGACGTATGTCATGCAGGCCAAGCAGGAGTGGGCGCTTAACTGAGCCGTTGGCCGCCAAGCCGCCCGGCGAGGCGACCGCCTATTCAATGAGGTCTTGATCAGGCGTCCCCGCACTTCCCTGCAACCCGCCGCCGTTCTTTCGCCAGAGCAAGAACAAGGCCGGGTTTCTTTCGGTTCTCTTCCTATTTGACGCCGGTGTTGCGGCGTACCATGTTCGCCAGTGCAGCCTTCAAGGCCTGATTCTGCGGCGAGTCTTCGAGAGCGTCGTTGAGCTCGGCGAATGACGACACCGCCAGGCTTGGCAAAGTCAGTTGGCGGCGCGGCGGTGGCGGCACCACGTAATTCTTGCCAACTTGTACTTTGATGCGGATTGCATTAACCTGCCATCCATCCTGGATGAGGCGTTCTTGCAATTTCGGCAATTGTTGCTTGAGCTTGGTTGCCAGCGCTGCGTTGGGCATGCTCAGCACCAGTTGCCCGCCTTCGAAATTCATGACGTCGCACGATTTGAAAATAGCCGGCAGAATCGCTGCACAACTTTTTTGCAGCGACGCCATGCGGGTAATGGCTGGCATCAGTGTCGCCATCGCATTATCCGCCCGCAAGAAATCTGTCGCGTCCCGCGGCCTGCGCATCAACTGCGCGGCCGAAGGGCCACGGCGATAAGGGGTAAATGTGGAGGGATACTTCATCTTTAAACCTTATCACATCTCCTCTCGTGCGGAGGAGGGACTAGGGAGTAAAGATGCAAATTATTCTGCTGCACCCGCGCTTCACGCGCGCTCGGTCGGTCACACTGACGTCGAAGCATGTGGTCGCGGTGCTGTTGTTCCTGGTGGTGAGTATCGCAGCCTCGGCTGCGGGCCTGTCGTATCTGGTGCTGCGCCACGCCTCCGACAGCGACAGTTCTCCGATGCTGCACAAGCTGATGGTCTCGATGACGCAGCAGGAAGACGACCGCAAGGACAAATACCTCAAGGAAAACCTCGCCGTCATGGCGGTCAAGCTCGGTGAAATGCAAGCCCAGCTGATGCGTCTCGACGCGCTCGGCGAACGCGTGCAAGGTCTGGCCGGCGTACGTCCGGAAGAATTCAACTTCAAGGACAAGCCGGGCCGCGGCGGCGTCGAGACTTCATCCATCGGCGGCCCCGGCCGCGAACTCGGCATGAGCGAGCTGCAAAAAATGCTGGACGCCTTGTCGGTCGATGTCGGCCACCGGGCCGATTACATGAATGCGGTGGAGTCCACGCTGATGGGAGACAAGATCAAGTCGCGCCTGTTGCCGACCAATCCGCCGGTCAATGTGGCCTACAACTCGTCGAGCTTCGGCTGGCGTCTTGATCCGTTCACCGGGCATAACGCGTTCCACGAGGGGCTCGATTTCCCGGCCTCGACCGGCACGTCCATCGTCGCGGCAGCAGCCGGCGTGGTGATCGCGGCGGAATATCATTACCAGTTCGGCAACATGCTGGAAATCGACCACGGCAACGACATCATCACGCGCTATGCACACGCCTCGCAGCTGTTCGTGAAGGTGGGCGACATCGTCAGGCGCGGCCAGCACGTGGCTGACATCGGCACGACCGGCCGCTCCACCGGACCGCATTTGCATTTCGAAGTGCGCATCCGCGGCGTGGCGCAGGATCCGCGCAAATTCCTCGCCCTCGGCAGTCCGGGCGGCGGCCCCAGGGCGGCGCCGGTGTTCGTGGCCGGGCGCTGATCCGGCCGCACTGCGCCGGACATATTGAATCTTTGCGTCCCAGCCCAATCTATTGACAGTATTTCAGCGCACGCATCCCGGTGCGCTGCGGCGGTTGCAAAACATTGCATGTTGGAAACCACTTGGCCCGCGATGATGGCGGCCAAGCTTCACCGGCGTGTCTGTGCCCGGCGGGAACACTGTCGTGGGGCGCTTGCATGCTAGAATTCACGGTTTATCAGCCTCATTCCGGTTCCGTGCGGGCAAAACTGCCGCGCAGAGTCATTTTTCGGCGCTTTTTTAGAATCCAAGCATGTCATTACTGACCCAGATTTTCGGTAGCCGCAATCAGCGGTTGCTCAAACAATATCAAAAAATTGTCCGTCAAATCAATGCGCTCGAAGCGGACATCGAGAAACTGTCGGATGCCGAGCTGCAAGCCAAGACGCCGGAGTTCAAGCAGCGCGTGGCCGCCGGAACCAAGCTCGACGACATCCTGCCCGAAGCCTTCGCGGTCTGCCGCGAGGCCAGCAAGCGCGTGCTCAAGATGCGCCACTTCGACGTCCAGCTGATCGGCGGCATGGTGCTGCACTTCGGCAAGATCGCCGAAATGCGCACCGGTGAAGGCAAGACCCTGATGGCGACACTGCCGGCCTATCTGAACGCCTTGTCGGGCAAGGGCGTGCATGTGGTCACCGTCAACGATTACCTGGCGCAGCGCGATGCCGAATGGATGGGCAAGCTGTACGGCTGGCTCGGCCTGACGACCGGCATCAACCTGTCGCAGATGGAGCACGACCTCAAGCAGGGCGCGTATGCGTCCGACATCACCTACGGCACCAACAACGAATTCGGTTTCGACTACCTGCGCGACAACATGGTGTTCGATGCGGGCGATCGCGTGCAGCGCGGTCTGAATTTCGCCATCGTCGATGAAGTCGACTCGATCCTGATCGACGAAGCGCGCACCCCGCTGATCATTTCCGGCCAGGCCGAGAACCACACCGACCTGTACCACAAGATCAACGGCGTGCCGCCGCTGCTGACACTGCAGATCGGTGAAGAGACTCCCGACGGCAAGGGCAAGGTCGAAGTCCCGGGCGACTACACCAAGGACGAAAAGGGCCATCAGGTCCTGCTGACCGAAGCCGGTCACGAGCGCGCCGAACAAATCCTGACCAGCATGGGGCTGCTGCCGGAAGGCGCTTCGCTGTACGACGCTTCCAACATCTCGCTGGTGCATCACCTGTACGCCGCCCTGCGCGCCCACACGCTGTATCACAAGGATCAGCAATACGTGGTGCAGAACGGCGAAGTCGTGATCGTCGATGAATTCACCGGCCGCCTGATGACGGGTCGCCGCTGGTCTGACGGCCTGCACCAGGCCGTTGAAGCCAAGGAAGGCGTCAAGATCCAGAACGAGAACCAGACGCTGGCCTCGATCACCTTCCAGAACTATTTCCGCATGTACGGCAAGCTGTCCGGCATGACCGGTACCGCCGACACCGAAGCTTATGAATTCCAGGAAATCTACAACCTGGAAACCGTGGTGATCCCCCCCAACCGTCCAAGCGCCCGCAAGGATCGCCAGGATCAGGTCTACAAGACATCGCAAGAGAAGTACATGGCGATGGTCAAGGATATCCAGGACTGCTACGAGCGCGGCCAGCCGGTATTGGTCGGCACCACCTCGATCGAAAACTCCGAGCTGCTGTCGGGCATCCTGAACCAGTCCAAGCTGCCGCATAACGTCCTCAACGCCAAGCAGCACGCGCGCGAAGCGGAAATCATCGCGCAGGCCGGCCGTCCCAAGATGATCACGATCGCCACTAACATGGCCGGTCGCGGCACCGACATCGTGCTGGGCGGCAATGTCGAGAAGCAGATCCAGATCATCGAAGCCGACGCATCCCTGTCGGATGCCGACAAGGCGGCGCAAGCGCAAAAGCTGAACGACGAGTGGCAGTCGTTGCACGACCACGTGGTCGGCGCCGGCGGCCTGCACATCATCGGTACCGAACGCCACGAGTCGCGTCGCGTCGACAATCAGCTGCGCGGCCGCTCCGGTCGCCAGGGCGATCCGGGCTCCTCGCGTTTCTATCTGTCGCTGGACGACGCGCTGCTGCGCATCTTCGCCGGCGATCGCGTGCGCGCCATCATGGACCGTCTGAAGATGCCCGAGGGTGAGCCGATTGAAGCCGGCATCGTCTCGCGCTCGATCGAATCGGCGCAGCGCAAGGTGGAAGCGCGCAACTTCGACATCCGCAAGCAATTGCTGGAATACGACGACGTCGCCAACGACCAGCGCAAGGTGATCTATCAGCAGCGCAACGAGTTGCTGGAAGCCGCCGAAATGGAAGAAATGATCACTTCGCTGCGCGAAGGCGTGTTCACCGAAGCGTTCCGCACCCACGTACCGGAAGAGTCGGTTGAAGAGCAATGGGACATCCCGGCGCTGGAAGCCGCCCTCAGCAACGAATGGCAGCTGGACGTGCCGCTCACCGCCATCCTGGAAGCCGAGCCCAACCTGACCGACGAAGAGTTGCTCGAGCGCGTCCTGGCCGCAGCGGCATCGGCATACAAGACCAAGGTCGACGTGGTTGGCGCCGAAGCGTTCAGCGGTTTCGAGCGCAGCGTCATGCTGCAGAGCATCGACAGCCACTGGCGTGAGCATCTGGCGGCACTGGATCATCTGCGCCAGGGTATTCATCTGCGTGGCTATGCGCAAAAGAATCCGAAGCAAGAGTACAAGCGCGAAGCCTTCGAACTGTTCGCCCAGATGCTCGACCTGATCAAGAACGAAGTGATCAAGATCGTCATGACGGTGCGCATTGAAAGCCGTGAAGCCATCGAAGAAGCCGAAGAAAACCTGGCGCAGTCGCACGTCGAAAACGTGCATTACCAGCATGCCGACTTCGACGCCAATGCGGCGCCGGAAGAACTGCTGGCGCCGACCGCGAACGCCGCTTCCGACGATCAGGGCCAGCAGCCGCTGGTCAACGGTCTGCCGAAGGTCGGCCGTAACGATCCATGTCCGTGCGGCAGCGGCAAGAAGTACAAGCAATGCCACGGCAAGCTGGCTTAAGCAGGGCAACCTGGCAATAGCCGTCGCCGAGCCGCTCCGGATTCCGGAGCGGCTTTTTCTTTTGTTCGCCTGCCATGTGCATCGATGGCCGGCGCCGCGCGCGGACGACCGCGCAGCGGATTCCATCGATGGGGACGGCCCCGCAGCATAAAGGAAATAGGCGATGGCCTGGATCATTCTGGTATTGGCGGGTTTGTTTGAAGTGGCGTGGGCGGTCGGGCTGAAGTACACCGACGGCTTCACGCGTTTGTTGCCGAGCGTGGCGACACTGGCCGCGATGGTCGTCAGCGTGGGTTTGCTGGCGTTGGCGGTAAAGACACTGCCGCTCAGCACCGCCTATGCCATCTGGACCGGCATCGGCGCTGTCGGTGCGGTCGTGCTCGGCATCGTACTGTTCCACGAATCGGCGTCGCCGGCGCGGCTGGCCTGCCTGGCGCTGATCATCGTCGGCATCATCGGTTTGAAAGTGGTCTCGCCGGAATGACAACATGACAAAGAAAGCAACAATGCGTTTCCCGACAGCTTCGTTCCGCTTCCTTGCGGTCACGGCTTTGCTGCTGACGCTGGCTGCTTGCGGTAGCGCACCTGTATCGGCGCCGGCGGTTTCGGCGTTGGCGCTGCGCCAGGATGCCCCGCCGCGCGCCGCCTTGCTGGCGGCGGCTGAAACCGAATGGTCGTTTTTCGATCGCCAGCAAATCGACATGCGCGGTGAAGTCCTGAGTGCGCCACGTTTGGGCTTGCTGGAAGATGAAGGCGAAGCGGTGCAGCGCGTCGGCATGTACTGGCAGTCGGTGGGCAAGTCCTTCACCGGCGCGGACACCCAGCAGGCCTGGTCGGCGGCGTTCATTTCCTACCTGATGCAGGCGGCGGGGATTTCTTCGGACGACTTCCTGCCCAGCGACGTGCACTTCAATTACCTGAGCTATCTCAAGGCGCGCCAGAGCCTTCCGGCGCCGCTGTTCGTGCTGCGTCCGGCGGCCACCGAGCCGATTGCGCCGGGCGACCTGATCTGCGCACCGCGCGACACCAACCAGGCCGCCACGCTCGACGATATTCGCCCCGGCTTGCCGGGGCATTGCGATCTTGTCTACGAAATCCATCCCGAGCGCGGCTGGGCCGGCGTGATCGGCGGCAATGTTTTCAATTCGGTGTCGGAGTCGCTGATCCCCATCGACGCCAATGCACGCCTGTTGCCGCTGGCGCGGCGGCCGTGGTTCGTGGTCGCCAAGAATCTGATGCCATAAAATATTGCCGTCATCCGATCCGATTACAATAACGCTCTCCCGCATTTCCTTTCACCTTTAACGCTGACTAGACAACCATGGCCGTCAATTCTCCTCTTCCCGTTTCCGCCGATCTGAAACCCGTTGCCGGCATCGAGCTGGGCTACGCCGAAGCCGGCGTGCGCAAGGCCAACCGCAAGGATTTGCTGGTCATGAAGCTGGCGCCGGGCGCCACCATCGCCGGCGTGTTCACGCTCAACCGTTTTTGCGCCGCACCGGTGCAAGTCTGCAAGACGCATCTGGAGCAAGCCACCGACGCCGCGCCGATTCGTGCCCTGGTGATCAACACCGGCAACGCCAACGCCGGCACCGGCGAAGAAGGCCTGGCGCGCGCCAACGCCACCTGCGCCGAACTGGCCGGCCTGCTCGGCGTGAAGCCGGAGCAAGTGCTGCCGTTCTCCACCGGTGTCATCCTCGAACCCCTGCCGGTCGAGCGCATCAAGGCCGGTTTGCCTGCAGCGATCGCCAACCTGAAGACCGACAACTGGTTCGCTGCCGCCGAATCCATCATGACCACCGATACCCAGCCGAAAGCGGCCTCACGCACGCTGACCATCGGAGGCAAGAAAGTCGTCATGACCGGCATCAGCAAGGGCGCCGGCATGATCAAGCCGAACATGGCGACCATGCTCGGTTACCTGGCGTTCGACGCCAAAGTGCCGCAGGCGCTGCTGAACCAGCTGGTCAAGGACGCCGCCGACCAGTCGTTCAACTGCATCACCATCGACGGCGACACCTCGACCAACGACTCCTTCATGCTGATCGCCACCGGCGCCGGCGAACTGGAAATCACCAGCGCCGACAGCGCCGAGTACAAGGAACTGGCCGCCGCCGTGAGCGCGCTGTCACAGAACCTCGCACACCAGATCGTGCGCGATGGCGAAGGCGCCACCAAGTTCATCGAAGTCACCGTGGAAGACGGCAAGAGCGTCGAAGAGTGCCGCAAAATCGCCTACTCCATCGGCCACTCGCCGCTGGTCAAGACCGCCTTCTTCGCGTCCGATCCGAACCTGGGACGTATCCTGGCGGCGATCGGTTACGCCGGTGTCGACGACCTCGACGTGTCGAAACTGAACCTGTATCTGGACGACGTCTGGGTCGCCAAGAACGGCGGCCGCAATCCGGACTACAAGGAAGAGGACGGCCAGCGCGTCATGAAGAAGAGCGAGATCGTGGTGCGCGTGAAGCTGGCGCGCGGCACGGCCAAGGCGTCGATCTGGACCTGTGACCTGTCCCACGACTATGTCACCATCAATGCCGACTACCGCTCCTGAATTCGCTCATAAGCTACTGCGCGGCTCAATCTCGGCGCTGCGATGCTCGCCGTACTTCAGTACGGCTGCGCTTCTCGCACCGACCTTGAGCCGCTCGCTATGCTTCTGAACGAATTCAGAGCCGGCGATTTTTTAGTTGAACGGCTTGCGGTTTTCACGAATTTTATTCACGCGGGGCGGATCGGGTTTGCGTCACAATGTGAGCTCTTGATTGCTCGATCCACTTTGCCTATTTTGTCATGACCCAATTAGATCAGTTTCTTCAGCGCGCCGAGGCCTTGCTGGCCCGTATCGAATCCATTCTGCCGCAGTCGGCGACGTCGGTGGAGTGGGACAAGGGCGTGGCGTTTCGCTGGCGCCGCCGCAACGGCAACAACGGCGGCGGTTATCTGCAGTCGGTCGGGCATATCTCCCACATCGCCTTGTCCGACCTGCATAACATCGGGCCGCAGAAGGAACAGATCGACCAGAACACCAGGCAGTTCGTCGACGGCCGTCCGGCCAACAACGTGCTGCTGACCGGTGCGCGCGGCACCGGCAAGTCTTCGCTGATCAAGGCTTGCCTGAACCAGTACGCCGATCGCGGCCTGCGCCTGATCGAGGTGGACAAGGACGACCTGCATGACCTGCCAGACATCGTCGACCTGGTCTCGGCGCGTCCGGAACGCTTCATCATCTTCTGCGACGACCTGTCCTTCGAAGAAGGCGAGAGCGGCTACAAGGCGCTCAAGGTGGCGCTCGACGGCAGCATCGCGGCGCAGTCGGACAACGTGCTGATCTACGCCACCTCCAACCGCCGCCACCTGATGCCTGAGCGCATGTCGGATAACTCGACCTACACCCACACCGATGACGGCGACCTGCATCCGGGTGAAACCGTGGAAGAAAAGATCTCCCTCTCCGAGCGTTTCGGCCTGTGGGTGACTTTTTATCCGTTCAAACAAGACGACTATCTCGAGATCGTGGCGCACTGGCTGCGTCATTTCGGCTGCGATGCCACCCAGATCGAGGCAGCCCGCGGCGACGCCCTGCGCTGGGCCCTGCAGCGCAGCTCGCGCTCGGGTCGCGTGGCCTGGCAGTTCTCCAAGGATTACGCCGGAAAGCTGAAAGCCTGATGACGCTTGCTGTCGAGACAACGCCGCCGATCGACGTTGCGGTCGGTATCCTGATGAAGCCGAATGGCGACGTCCTGCTGGGGCAGCGCCCCGAAGGCAAGCCGTATGCGGGTTATTGGGAGTTTCCCGGCGGGAAGGTCGAAGCCGGCGAGTCGGTGCTGGATGCGCTCAAGCGCGAGTTTCTGGAAGAGCTGGGCATTGAGGTGATGTCGGCCGAAGCCTGGTGCGGGGTGCAGCACATCTATCCGCACGCCCACGTGCGTTTGCATTTTTATATCAGCAGAGAATGGCGCGGTGAGCCGCAAAGCCTGGAAGGGCAAGCGTTCGCATGGCAGGGCAGCGTGGACGTCACGCCCTTGCTGCCGGCCACGATTCCCTTGATCGAGTGGATCGATAAACTCCGATTGCCGGTCTGACCGGTACGGCTTCGTCTATTGGACGGACGGGTTGTCGTCGTCCTGCTCCTGCGGCAGGTTGACGGCGGGAATCGCGTATTTTTCTTCGGCCCATGCGCCGAGATCGATTTGTTTGCAGCGTTCCGAGCAAAATGGCCGGTATTTATTCTTTTCGGTCCATTCCACCTTGGTGCCGCAAGTGGGGCAGTCTACGATTGTTGCCATAATTTCTACCTGAATCTCTTGGAACCTGTTCGCGCTATTACTGCGACGCCGTGAACATATTCTTGCTTAAAATCCGCACAGCGCCAGCTCGAACGGCACTTCGCCTTCGAAAGGCTTGGGTTTCATGTCGCCGTCCTGCGAGGTGAAGCGCACCCACAGCATGTACTTGTTGGCCGAAATCTCGGGGATTGCCCCCATTTCTTCATCGATCACCAGGCGCAGCATCTGGTAGATTTTTCCTTGCAGCATTTGCTGGTAACTTCCGCCTTCTGCGTTGATTTTGACCGGATGTCCCGATTCGCGCAGAAGCCGCATGACGATGCCGACGGCGTCGAACAAAGGCTCCAGCGGTGCAAACCAGTTGGAAATGTCGGTGAAACGCTGCTCCGCCGTGCGTTTTTGCCAGGCATAGTAGGACGGCAGGTCAAATTCGCAGGCGCCGCCCGGAATGATGGTGCGTCCGCGGATGCTCATGAGCCATTCGTTTTCGCGGATGTTCTGGCCGGTCCGGCCTTGCGAGGCCGACAGGGCGGCACTGGCGCGGTCCACTTCGCTCAGGATGGCGTTGAGCATCTCGGCTTCGACGTTCGGATTGGACTGGTAGGCCAGCAGGATTTGTTTCTGGCGTTCCAGTTCCTGCAGCAGATCGGATTTGAGGTCGGCGCGTCCAGCCACTTCGAGCATCTCGAAAATGGTGGAGAGGGCGACATGATGTTGCAGCGGGCTTTCCTGATGCAGGAAGAACACGAACTTCTCGTGCAAATCCTCCAACCGCAACAGCGTGCGAATACGCTCGTTGAAAGGGTATTCGTAAACGATCAAAGCTGCGTCCCTTTAAAGTTGAATCGGATTCGACAACACGCTTTATGAATATGTCTTCAACGATTGCAGAATATTGAAGATATGGCTGATATTGATAAAGCGCGCGTTCAATTTACGTGATTCTGACCCATGCAGAGGAAAATTACAAATGCCCATCGCGATTTGTTTTCGCCATCGACAGATAGAGCGCGTGCAGGCGCTCGATTTGCGGCAGCAACGCAGCGGCATCGCCGTTGTTTTCGATGACGTCATCGGCGGCGGCGAGCCGTTCGGCACGTGTCGCCTGGGCCGCCATGATGGCTTCGACCTGGGCGCGCGTCATGCCGTTGCGCTGCATGACGCGTGCGATCTGGACGTCTTCGCTGCAATCGACAACCAGGATGCGCGAGGTGCGCGTGCGCCATTGCTGTGACTCCACCAGCAGCGGCACCACGAAGATCAGGTAATCGCCGCGCGCCGCTTGTGCCGCGCGCGCGGTCTCGCTGCGGATCAGCGGATGCAATACCGCCTCCAGTCGTTTGCGCGCAGCGGCGTCGGCGAACACGTGGGCGCGCATGCGGGCGCGGTCCATGGCGCCGTCGGCGCCGATGAAGCTGTCGCCGAATGCCGTGCGGATGGCGTTAATGGCGACGCCGCCCGGCGTCGTCAGCTGATGGGCGATGGCGTCGGTGTCGATCAGCGCGGCGCCGCGCTCGCCGAACAGATTGGCAACCGTGGTCTTGCCGCTGCCGATACCGCCGGTCAGGCCGATGGAAAATAGTGTTGCGCCGACGCTGGAAAAAATGTCGCTCATCAATACAATCCGAATAGAAACAGGGATTTGCCGTACAGCAGCATCAGTACGCCGCCCAGCGCCAGGTAGGGGCCGAACGGAATGGTCTGGTCCTTGCCGTGCTTGCGCAGAATCACCATGCCGATGCCGACTACGGCGCCGGTGCAGGATGCCAGCACCAGGATCAGCGGCAGCGCCTGCCAGCCCAGCCAGGCGCCGAGCGCTGCCAGCAGCTTGAAGTCGCCGTAACCCATGCCTTCCTTGCCGGTGGCCAGCCTGAAGACCCAGTAAATGCTCCAGAGTACAAGATAACCGGCCGCCGCGCCTGTCACAGCATCGGCCAACGGCACGAAGGTGCCGTCGAGATTGACCAGCAGGCCCAGCCACAGCAGCGGCAGAGTCAGGCTGTCGGGCAGCAGCTGGGTGCGGGCGTCGATGAACCCCAGCGCAATCAGGAAGCAGACCAGGGCCAGCGCGGCGACGCCTTCCAGGCCGAGGCCGAAATGCCAGGCCGTCAGCGCCGACAGCAGCGCCGTGAAAATCTCCACTGCCGGATAGCGGCGCGAGATGGCCGTACCGCACGCCGCGCAGCGCCCGCGCAGCAGCAGATAACCGAGCAGCGGAATATTGTGCCGGGGCGCGATCGGCGCAGCGCAATGCGGGCAGGCCGAGCGCGGTGTCCACAGGTTGTAGCGTTCGCCGTGCGGCAGGCTGCGCCCGGCTTCGTGAGCCAGGTAGTTTTCCGCTTCGCGTTGCATCATCTGCGGCAGCCGGTGGATCACGACATTGAGGAAGCTGCCGATCAGCAGTCCCGCGCAGGCGGCCAGCGCCGCTGCTGCGGCATTGCCACTGCCGTGCATGTCGGCCAGAGTCAGCAGTTCGAACATCAGATAACAGATCCCAGTTTGAAAATAGGCAAGTACATCGCGATCACCAGGCCGCCGATGACGACGCCCAATACCAGCATGATAAAGGGTTCCATCAGCGTGGAGATGGAGGCAACCGCTTCATCGACCTCGATTTCGTAAAAATCGGCGACTTTGGCGAGCATCTGGTCAAGTGCGCCGGATTCCTCGCCGATGGCGACCATCTGTCCGACCAGCTGGGGGAACAGGCCGGTACGCTCGATCGCCCCCGCCAGGCTGGCGCCATCGCCGACGTCGCGGCCGATAGCGGCGGTGGCGTCGGCATACACTGCATTGGCAGCCGCGCCGCGCACTGACTGTAGCGCCTCGACCAGCGGAACGCCGGCGGCGAACAGCGTCGCCAGCGTGCGACTCCAGCGCGCCAACGCCGCCTTGCGCACGACGTTGCCGAACACCGGCAGCCGCAGCAGCCAGCGGTCGGCCTTCGCCTGCAAGGCCGGCGACCGGCGCCATGCCCGTAGCAGCCATGCGCCGGCGCCGCCGAGCGTGGCGGCCATCATCCACCAATACCTCGTCAGGAAATCCGAGATCGCAATCACAATCAGCGTCGGCAGCGGCAACGCGGCGCCGAAGCTGCCGAATACTTCCTTGAACGACGGCACCACCCAGATCATGATGATGGACGTCACCAGCACGGCGAAGGCCACGATGGCGACCGGATAGACCAGCGCCGCGCGCACCTTGCTGCGCGTGGCCAGGGTCTTTTCCTTGTAGTGGGCCAGGCGCGCCAGCAATTCGTCGAGCAGACCTGCCTGCTCGCCGGCCGCGACCAGGTTGCAGTACAACGCATCGAACTGACGCGGATGGCGTCCGAACGCCTGATGCAGGCCGCTGCCGCCTTCCACGTCGGCGCGCAGCCCGGCCACCAGCCGCGCCAGCGCCGGATTGGCCTGGCTGCGCGCGACGATGTCGAACGCCTGCAACAGCGGCACCCCGGCCTTGAGCATGGTCGCCAACTGACGCGTGAACAGCGCGATGTCTTTGTCGCCGATGCGCTTGTCGCGCTGCACGCTTTTCTTGCGGATCAATGTCGGCTGGATACCCTGGCGCCGCAGCGTGGCGCCGACCAGCGCCGGGCCGCCCGCGCGCATCTCGCCGCGCACGGGTCTGCCCTCGCGGTCGCGGCCTTCCCACGCGTAGAGTTCGTCGCGCGCCGCCGTCATGCCGATGCACCCGGCACGGTCGTCACAGATTGGTGCACGCGAGGATTTCCTCCAGGCTGGTCAGGCCCTCGCGCACTTTTTGCAAGCCTGCCTGGCGCAGCGTGAGCACGCCCTCGCGCACCGCCTGCGCTTCGATCTCCGGTGCTGCGGCGTGCGCCAGGATCAGGCTTTCGATGGCTTCGCTGATCGGCATGACCTGGTAAATCCCGACGCGTCCTTTGTAGCCGGTGGCGCCGCAGCGCCGGCAACCTGCGGCGCGATGCGGCGTCCAGCCGCCATTCAGGTCTGCTGTGCCGAAGCCGGCTTCGCGCAGCGTTGCTGCCGGAATGTCCGCCGGCTGTTTGCAGCCGCACAGGCGGCGCGCCAGCCGTTGCGCCGTGATCATGATCACCGACGAGGCCACGTTAAAAGCCGGCACGCCCATGTTCATCAGGCGCGTCAGCGTCGACGGCGCATCGTTGGTGTGCAGCGTGGAAAACACCAGGTGTCCGGTCTGCGCTGCCTTGACGGCGATATCGGCGGTTTCGAGATCGCGGATTTCGCCCACCATGATCACATCCGGATCCTGGCGCAGGAAGGCGCGCAGCGCGATCGGAAAGGTCAGTCCGGCGCGCTGGTTGACGTTGACCTGGTTGATGCCGGGCAGGCTGATTTCAGCCGGATCCTCGACCGTGGAAATATTGGTGCCGGGCTGATTCAGAATGCTGAGGCAGCTATACAGCGACACCGTCTTGCCCGAGCCGGTCGGCCCGGTCATCAGCACCATTCCGTAGGGACGGCGGATCGCCTGCAACAGCAATTCTTTCTGCGCGGCGTCGTAGCCGAGCGTGTCGATGCCCAGTTGCGAGCGGCTGGCGTCGAGGATGCGCATGACGATTTTTTCACCGAACAGCGTCGGCAGCGTCGACACGCGGAAATCGATGGCGCGCGTCGATGACAGCGCCAGTTTCATGCGGCCGTCCTGCGGCACGCGCTTTTCGGCGATGTCGAGGCCGGAAACGATCTTGATGTGCGAGGCCAGCTTGTCCTTCATCGACAGCGGCGGCTCGACGATGTCGCGCAACTGGCCGTCGATCCGGAAGCGGATGCGGCAATGCTTTTCAAACGGTTCGAAATGCAGGTCCGAGGCGCCGAGGTTGACGGCGTCGAGCAGGATCTTCTGCAGGTAATTGACGGCGGAAGCGTCGTCGAAGTCCGGGAAGGGCGAGGAAACAGAAGCAGGGGCGCGCTGGAGCATGGTAACGGTGCCGGCAAGAGTCGAGGGAGCGACCGGCGTTGCGCCGGCATCTCGCCTGCATCGTCGTATCGCATCGGAAGTGAGTCCGAAGCGATCGATGATGCGGCTTGCGTACCGCCTTGTAAATCGTAGCTATTCGGCTTTCGGCGTTTTTGCAGAGGCCGGCGCGAACAGCTTGACCACCTTGATGGCCTGGTTCTGCACCTGGACGATCTCGATGATGCAGCCGGCGATGCGCACCGACACGTTGGCTTCGGGGATGTCGCGCAGCCATTCCAGCAGCAGGCCGTTGAGCGTCTTGGGGCCGTCCAGCGGCAGGCTCAGGCCCAGGCGCTTGTTGATGTCGCGCAAAGTGGTGGCGCCTTCCAGCAGGCATTCACCGTCCTTGTTCCAGGCGAAACTGTCGGCGCGCGCGGCGCCCGGCACCGAGGTGGTGAACTCGCCGATCATTTCTTCGATGATGTCTTCCAGCGTCACCAGGCCCTGCACCTCGCCGTATTCGTCGACGATGATGCCGAGGCGTTCGTGGTTTTCCTGAAAGTACTGCAGCTGGGTGAAGACGTCGGTGTCCTGCGGGATGAAATACGGGGCGCTCAGCAGTGCGCGAATTTCCTCACTGGTGATCTCCTCGTCCTGGCTGAACAGCATGATCGCCTTGCGCACGTGCAGGATGCCGACGATCTGGTTGATTTCGCCTTCGTAGACCGGCAGCTTGTTGTGATAGCAGGTCGCCAGCTGGTTGCGGATTTCGTCGATGGAGACCGACAGGTTGAGCGCCTCGACCTGGGCGCGCGGTGTCATGACGTCTTCCACCGAAATCTTCTCGAGGTCGAACAGGTTCAGCAGGATGCTCTTGTGTTTTTGCGGAATGAAGTTGCCGCCCTCGAGCACGATTGAGCGTAACTCTTCCGGCGACAGGCGCTGATCGTGGGAGCGGCCGCTGGCCTTGATGTGGATGATGCGCAGGATCGTCGACACGACGATGTTGACCGCCCACAGCAGTGGCTTGGCCAGCGCCATCAGCGGCTTCAGGATGTAGCTGGTGAACAGCGAGATGCGTTCCGGATAGGTCGCGCCGATGATCTTTGGCACGATTTCGGCAAAGATGATCAGCAGGCCGGCCACGCAGGCGGTGGCCAGGGTGATGACTTTTTCGTGGTTGCCGAAGGCGGCGATCGCCAGCGCCGTGACCAGCGCCGTCGCCAGTGCATTGATCAGCGTATTGGCGATCAGGATCAGCGACAGCAGGCGGTCGGTACGCTCAAGCAGCCACAGCAGGGCGATGGCGCGCCTGTTGCCATGCTTGGCCAGATGCCTGAGGCGATGCCGGTTGGCGGCCATCAGGGCAGTCTCGGTCATCGAAAAGAATGCCGAGCAAAGAATCAGAAGTGCCAGTGCAAGAATTTGCACCCATATGGGCACGGTATCCAAAGGGTCACCGTAAGGGAAGTTGATGTGTCCGCCTGCTCCGGCGACGGGTACAAGCCCGGTCCATGACGCAAACGAAGCTGGATTCTAACATCAATTCAGAGGGGGACAGAGGGGGCGAGGCCTGGTGCCGGATGAAAAACACGGACCTTGAAACACGGGAAACCTGGTCGGGGTGAGAGGATTCGAACCTCCGGCCTCTACGTCCCGAACGTAGCGCTCTACCGGGCTAAGCTACACCCCGACGGTGTGTGTCATCGTTGATCAGTGATTGCGGTCAACGGCGAATGTCGATAATTCTAGCAAAGAATTTTTGTACTTGCTATCGGGCAGCGACTGTACCGCGTCGGCTGCGCGGCGTGCCGCTTTTTGCGCTTCCTGGCGGGTGTAATCGAGCGCGCCCGAGCTCGTGATGGCGGCCAGGATCTGGTCGAAATGCTGCTCGTCGCCGTTCTCGATACAGGTGCGCACCAGCTCGCGTTGTTCGGCCGTGCCGTTTTCCATCAGATAGATCAGCGGCAGCGTCGGTTTGCCTTCGCGCAGGTCATCGCCGACGTTCTTGCCGATTTCGGCCGCATTGCCGGAATAGTCCAGCACGTCGTCGATCAGCTGGAATGCGGTGCCCAGCGAGCGGCCGTATTCGCCGGCCGCTTCGATGCCGGCTTCGTCGGCGCCGGAGATCAGTGCACCCAGTTGGGCGGCAGCCTCAAACAATTTGGCCGTCTTGGAACGGATCACGCGCAGGTAATCTTCTTCGTTGACGTCCGGGTTGTGCATGTTGAGCAACTGCAGCACTTCGCCTTCGGCGATCACATTGGTGGCGTCGGCGACGATTTGCATGACGCGGGCGTTGCCCACGGCCACCATCATCTGGAAGGCGCGCGAATACAGGAAATCGCCCACCAGCACGGACGCGGCATTTCCGAACAGCGCGTTGGCGGTTTCCTTGCCGCGGCGCAATGACGATTCGTCAACAACGTCGTCGTGCAGCAGGGTGGCGGTGTGAATGAACTCGATCACGGCCGCCAGCGAATGGTGGGCTGTACCTTTATAGGCGTAGGCATTGGCGATCAGCAGCACCAAGACCGGCCGGATGCGCTTGCCGCCGGCGCTGATGATGTACTCGGACACCTGATTGACCAGCGGGACTTCGGAATAAAGTTGCCGGCGGATAACGGTATTGACCTCGCCCATGTCGGCAGCTATCGGGTCAATGAAGGAATTGGGCGTAGCGGTTTGGAGAGCGGCGGACAAGGCTGAACCTGTGAAAAATCAAGATTGCCGTGATTATACGATGACAAAGACGCCGCCACGTACCGTCGCGCCTGTTTCGAATTGTGCTTTTTCCTCTGGGAAATTGCCGTATTGCCATTTTCGTCAGATGTTGCACACGAAAGTCAAGAGCTTTTGACGAGCAGGCTAAGTCTATGTATAATTGGAGGTTTTCCCGATTCAAAAGCCGCTTCTCTGGGGTTTCGCAGAGGGGGAAGAAAATTTATTCATTCATTTTCGATGAGGTTTCACATGTACGCGGTCATAAAAACCGGCGGCAAACAATATAAAGTTGCCGCTGGTGAAAAACTTAAAGTAGAACAGATACCGGCAGACATTGGCTCCCAAATCACTTTGGATCAAGTGCTCGCAGTGGGCGCAGGCGATACCGTGAAATTCGGTGCGCCATTGGTCGAGGGTGCAACGGTGCTGGTTACTGTCATAGCGCAAGGTCGTCATGACAAGGTCAAGATCTTCAAGATGCGTCGTCGTAAGCATTACCAGAAGCGTCAAGGCCATCGCCAGAACTACACCGAACTGCAAATCGTCTCGATCAACGCTTAAAAGCGTAGGTCAAACTAGATACAAGGAGTCATTAAATGGCACATAAAAAAGGCGGCGGCACTACGCGCAACGGCCGTGATTCAGAGTCGAAACGACTCGGCGTCAAGGTCTATGGCGGCCAAGCGATCAACGCTGGCGGCATCATCATTCGTCAACGCGGCACCAAGGTCCATCCTGGTGAAAACGTCGGCATGGGCAAGGACCACACTCTGTTCGCATTGACAGAAGGTAAAGTCCAGTTCGTGATCAAGGGCGTTGCGAAGCGTCAGTACGTTACTGTTGTTGCAGCTTAAGTTCTACTTGAGTCCTGCACATTAGTGACTACATGAGGCGCAAGCCTTAGTAAAAGTTGTTTAAGGCTCTGCCTCTGGTGGAGCCTTTTTTAGTTTCTAGCTGTCTGTTTTTGTTTTCATCCTGCAGCGCGCAGGCCTGCCGTCCGGTGTGACCAGCGGCGTGGCTGACGCGACTGTACTTGTAGCTCCAGGAATCTCTGCCTGAGCTACCCGTGTTCCGATGTCATGGCCCGTGCGGTTTTCTCCCTGGCGCCGCCGTCGTTCGGACACTGTCTCCGGCGAACGGTCTTCATTCATGCCTACCGCTTGCCCGGCTAAGTTTATTTTAAGCAGAGCTTCTTACTTTTAAGTTAGCGGTAACAATCATGAAGTTTATCGACGAAGCAAAGATCGAACTGATCGCGGGCGATGGCGGCAACGGCGTCGCCAGTTTTTGCCGTGAAAAATTCCGTCCGTTCGGTGGTCCCGACGGCGGCGACGGCGGCAAGGGCGGCAGCATCTGGGCCGTCGCCGACCGTAACGTCAACACCCTGATCGACTATCGCTATTCCAAGCTGCACAAGGCGCGCAACGGCGAAAACGGCCGCGGCTCGGATTGCTACGGCAAGGGCGCCGACGATATTTTCCTGCGCATGCCGGTGGGCACGCTGATCGTCGACCACAACACCGGCGAACACATTGCCGATCTGACCGAACACGAGCAGGTCGTGCTGCTGGCGCAAGGCGGCGAAGGCGGCTGGGGCAACATCCATTTCAAGACTTCCACCAACCGCGCCCCGCGTCAAAAGACCGAAGGCAAGGAAGGCCAGCGCCGCGAACTGCGCCTGGAGCTGAAGGTATTGGCCGACGTCGGCCTGCTGGGCATGCCCAACGCCGGCAAGTCGACCTTCATCTCGGCCGTGTCCAACGCGCGCCCGAAGATCGCCGATTACCCGTTTACCACCTTGCATCCGAATCTGGGCGTGGTGCGCGTGAGCCATGAAAAGAGCTTCGTGATCGCCGACATTCCGGGCCTGATCGAAGGTGCGGCCGATGGCGCCGGCCTGGGCGTGCAGTTCCTGCGCCACTTGCAGCGCACGGGTTTGCTGTTGCATATCGTCGATCTGGCGCCGTTTGAAGATACCGTTGATCCGGTCAAGGAAGCCAAGGCCATCGTCAAGGAATTGCAAAAGTACGACGACTCCCTGTTCGACAAGCCGCGCTGGCTGGTGCTCAACAAGCTCGATGTGGTGCCGGAAGCGGACCGCAAGAAGCGCGTCAAGGACTTCGTCAAGCGTTTCGGCTGGAAGGGCCCGGTGTTTGAAATCTCCGCGCTGACCCGCGACGGTTGCGAAGACCTGATCACTGAAATCTACGGCTACCTGGAAACCAAGCGTCACCAGGAACATCGTTCCGAAGAAACCCAGATGACCGAAGAAGCGCGCGGCATTTCATCGATCGATCCGGACGATCCGCGTTTCAAGGTGATCGACTGATCACCTGCCGGTAAATCACGCAGTAAATCGCGCAGTAAATCGTTTACTATCTTGTTCTCGATGCATGTCCGTCGACACCTGCGGTGCGGCGGACATTTGAATTTTACGGCCCGGCCGATCTTCCTCTAACAACATGCATTCCGTCATACAACAAGCCAAGCGGCTGATCATCAAAGTCGGTTCATCGCTCGTGACCAACGATGGCAAGGGGCTCGACAGCGCCGCCATCGCCATGTGGGCCGAGCAGATCGCGCACTTGCGCACGCTCGGCAAGGAAGTGGTGCTGGTCAGCTCCGGCGCGATCGCCGAGGGCATGCAGCGTCTCGGCTTCGATCGCCGCCCGACCGGCGTGCATGAATTGCAGGCCTGCGCCGCCGTCGGCCAGATGGGCCTGGCGCAGATCTACGAAACCAGTTTCCGCGCGCATCAGCTCGGCACGGCGCAGGTGCTGCTCACGCACGCCGACCTGGCTGATCGCGAACGTTACCTCAACGCGCGCTCGACTTTATTTACGCTGTTGCGCTTCGGCGTGGTGCCGATCATCAACGAGAACGATACCGTCGTCACCGATGAAATCAAATTCGGCGACAACGATACGCTCGGCGCGCTTGTGGCCAACCTGATCGAAGCCGACGCCCTGATCATCCTGACCGACCAGCGCGGCCTGTACACGGCTGATCCGCGTCGCGATCCCGATGCCCAGTTCGTGCATGAAGCCAAGGCCGGCGATCTGTCGCTAGAAGCGATGGCAGGCGGCGCCGGCAGCGGCATCGGCCGCGGCGGCATGCTCACCAAAATCCTGGCGGCCAAGCGCGCCGCCACCTCGGGCGCGCACACCGTGATTGCCTGGGGGCGTGAAGAGCGCGTACTGAGCCGGCTCGCCGCCGGCGAAGCCATCGGTACGCAATTGACGGCGCAAACTGCGCAACTGACCGCCCGCAAGCAATGGATGGCCGATCATTTGCAGACCGCCGGCCGCGTGGTGTTGGACGACGGCGCCGTGCAGAAGCTCACGGCCGAAGGCAAGTCGCTGCTGCCAATCGGCGTCACCGAAGTGGCCGGCGAATTCGGCCGCGGCGATGTCATCACTTGCGTCGATGCAAGCGGCAAGCCTGTCGCGCGCGGCATCAGCAATTACGCCAGCTCGGACGCACGCCGCATCGTGCGCCATCCTTCTTCGGAAATCCTGTCCATCCTCGGCTTCGTGGAAGAGTCCGAACTGATCCATCGCGACAATCTGGTGCTGCTTTAAGCGAGGCTAAAAGTTGGCCGAAAAAAAGGGGCGCAGTGTTCAACTGTGCCCCTTTTTGCATTCTGCCTTGTCAGGACTTACTCTTTGGCGGGATCGATCGGTCGATTTTCACGCAGGCGGTTGCTGATTTTTCTCAGGTCGCCGGCCAGCATGCCGATTTGGCAGAAATAGCTCTTGTAGAGCGCCGCGTCCTGGCGATTGGCGCCGGCGTCCTTGATCCGTATCCATTTGTCGTGACGCGAACGCGACCAGCTGCCGTCACTGCGGCCAAAGGCGTATTGCTTGATCTCGTAAGTTTCGCAGCGAATGCCCGAATAAATGACATTGGTCGCGCCGCCGCTGCTCTTGGTCACCATGATGTAGCGCACCACGTTGTCGCTGCCGATGCTCAGCGACTTGAGGTCGACATAGGATTTGGAGGTCGTGGTCGGACCGACATAGAATTCGGCAAGATTCTCCGGCAGCGGCGCCGGAGGCAGCTGCACGGCGATCTCTTGCCATGGCTTTTCTTCATCGTCGAATTCTTCGTCGAAGTTGCCCATCTGCTGAGCAAAACCGAGCGTGGCCGAACACAGCAGCACACCTGCCGCCAGTCTGCGGACAAGTCGGGGTGAGGCAAAGGTATTCCAGAAGCGTTGGGGCATGAAGATTCACTTGGTGGTGGGCGGGGGCGGAGTAGCGGAGCCGCAAGGGTCTGCTTGCTGGGCGCTGCCGGGATGGTCGGATGGTGCTTGCTCTTTCCTGGCGGCGGAGTCGGGGCGGCGATGCCCGGCATGCGGCCGCGCCAGGAAACGCGACAGCTCCTTGAGCGCCTGCTGATAGACGTCGCGCTTGAACTCGATGACCACGTCCAGCGGCACCCAATAGTCGTGCCAGCGCCAGGCGTCGAACTCAGGATGCGAGGTCAATCGCAGGTTGACGTCGCAATCGCGGCCGACCATGCGCAGCAGGAACCAGATCTGCTTTTGCCCGCGATAATGGCCGCGGATTTCACGCTTGATGAAATGATCGGGCACCTCATAGCGCAGCCAGTCGCGCGTGCGACCGATGATCTTGACGTGTTCCGCCTTCAGGCCGATTTCTTCTTCGAGTTCGCGAAACATCGCCTGTTCGGGAGTTTCGCCATGTTTGATTCCGCCTTGTGGAAATTGCCACGAATGTTCTCTAACCCGCTTGCCCCACCAGACTTCATTCTGGGCATTGAGCAGGATGATGCCGACGTTCGGGCGGAAGCCTTCTCGATCCAGCATGGTGTACCTCAAAACTTTCTGCGGCAGGGCGTCCTCTCTTGCCCTATCCGGCCTCCGCTGGCAATTGCTCGATAATTGTCAGCACGCGCCTTTGTCAGGCGCGGCAAAGACCGGCACATCAACGTGCGATGTGCATGAAACAGGGATCAAATGTGCAAAGAGTGGGCGCATCAGCCAGCTAATCCTTTAAAATTAGGTTGATTATAAACCTTCCTCTTTTAAAAAGAACTCATCGTCATGCGCGCCTCCCGATTTTTTATTTCCACCTTGAAAGAAGCTCCTTCCGACGCCGAAATCGTCAGCCACAAGCTGATGATGCGGGCCGGGATGATCAAGCGGCTCGGCTCCGGGATCTACACGTACATGCCGATGGGCCTGAAGGTGATCCGCAAGGTGGAAGCAATCGTGCGTGAAGAAATGAACCGCTCCGGTGCCATCGAATTGCTGATGCCGGTGGTGCAGCCGGCCGAGCTGTGGCAGGAAACCGGCCGCTGGGACAAGATGGGCGCCGAGCTCATGCGCGTGAAGGATCGCCACGGCCGCGACTTCGCCATCCAGCCGACTTCCGAAGAAGTGGTCACCGATGTCGCCCGCACCGAGCTGCGCAGCTATAAGCAATTGCCGGTCAACTTCTATCACATCCAGACCAAATTCCGTGACGAGCGTCGTCCCCGCTTCGGTCTCATGCGCGGCCGCGAATTCACCATGAAGGACGCCTACTCCTTCGACCGCGACGTCGACGGCCTGAAGAAGTCCTACCAGGTCATGTACGACGCCTACGTGCGCATTTTCACGCGCTTCGGCCTGCAGTTCCGCGCCGTCGCGGCGGACAACGGCGCCATCGGCGGCTCCGGCTCGCATGAATTCCATGTCATCGCCGCCACCGGCGAAGACGCGCTGGTGTATTGCCCGACTTCCGACTACGCCGCCAACATGGAAGCGGCCGAAGCGGTCGCCGTCAACGCCACGCGCGGCGCGGCAAGCGAAGCGCTGACCAAGACTGCGACACCGGGCAAGGCCAAGTGCGAAGCGGTGGCCGAGTTGCTCAAGCTGCCGCTGGAGCGCACCATCAAGTCCATCGTCCTGACCGTGGAAAAGGACAAGCCGGCCGACAAGGAAGTCTGGCTGCTGCTGCTGCGCGGCGATCATGAACTCAACGAAGTCAAAGCCGGCAAGATCCCCGGCCTGGCAGGCTATCGTTTCGCCAACGAAGCCGAAATCGTCGAATGGTTCGGCACGCCGCCTGGCTACCTCGGCCCGATCGGCACCAAGAAGCCGGTCAAGGTCGTGGCCGACCGCACCGTCGCCAACATGAACGATTTCGTCTGCGGCGCCAATGAAGTCGATTTCCACTTCACCGGCGCCAACTGGGGCCGCGATCTGCCTGAACCGGTCGTCGCCGATATCCGCAACGTCGTCGAAGGCGACGCCTCGCCGGACGGCAAGGGCGTGCTGGCGATCCAGCGCGGCATCGAAGTCGGCCACGTGTTCCAGCTCGGCACCGCCTATTCGGAATCGATGAAGGCGACCTACCTCGACGAAGCAGGCAAGCCGCAACCGCTGCAAATGGGTTGCTACGGCATCGGTGTGACGCGCATTCTCGGCGCCGCCATCGAACAGAATTTCGACGACAAGGGCATCATCTGGCCGGCCACGCTGGCGCCGTTTGAAGTGGTGTTGTGCCCGATGGGCTATGACCGCAGCGAAGCGGTCAAGGCGGAAATCGACAAGCTGTACGACGCGCTGGTTGCGGCGGGCGTCGACGTCATTCTCGACGATCGCGGCGAACGTCCGGGCGCCATGTTTGCGGACTGGGAACTGATCGGCGTGCCGCATCGCATCGTCATCGGCGACCGTGGTCTCAAGGACGGCCAGATCGAATACCAGGGCCGTCGCGACACTGCGGCGACACCGGTGCCGCTGGCCGACGCGCTGGCGTTCATCAAGGGCAAGCTGGCCTGACGACCGGCGCTCGCCGCGACATGCGGTTGTTCCGGTTGGTACTGACGTTGGCGTGCGGCGCGCAATGGCTTGTCGCCGCAGCCGCTCACGCCGGCAATCAAAAAGAAGAGCAACTGGCGGACTCGCTCCGTTCGGTGCTCTCGCAAGCGGTGGCGGACGCTCGTCCGCCGCAGCCGCAATTCCCCACCATCGAAGAACGCATCGCCTACGTCAACTGGCTGGGCGAGATGTCCGATCGCCTGCGTGAAACGGTACCCGACCGGCGCGGCCGGCTGGAATTGCTGGAGAGCGCCTGGTATGAAGCGCGCCGCGCAGGACTCGATCCGGCTTTGGTGCTGGGATTGATCGAGGTCGAATCGGCGTTCCGGAAATATGCGATCTCGTCGGCAGGCGCCACCGGCTACATGCAGGTGATGCCATTCTGGACGCGCGTCATCGGCGATGGCGACCGCCGCAAGCTGTTCCACATGCGCAGCAATTTGCGCTACGGCTGCGTGATCCTGCGGCTCTATCTCGATCAGGAAGGCGGCGATTACTTCATGGCGCTGGGACGCTACAACGGCAGCCGCGGCCAGGCCGAGTATCCGAACGCAGTACTGAGTGCGTGGAGGCGTTGGGAATACACAAATTCTGCCGGCCAAAAAGGAGAGGGAACCGGCGCAACCATCCTGCGCTGATTCCCTCTGCCTTCTCTGCCCGCGTCGCTAGTCCAGTCTGCCGGGTAAATCGTTTACCGTATGTCGCTTACTGTGTCGTCGCCGGCACGATCGTCACATCCTTGCGCAGGATGCCGCCGGAAGGCGCGCTGCCTTCCACGTCGCTCGGGTTTTCAATGCGGCGCTGGCAATCCGCCTGATCGCCGGCCGGCAGGGCCTTGCAGCGGTCCAGCGCGTTCGCCGAGTATTGCGCCTGCTGGCCGTCATTCAGCTTGCCTTGTTTGGCCTGCTGGTAAGCGGCGCCGGCTTCGCGCAGGCAGGTGGCCTTGTCCTGGTTCGATTGTCCGCTGGTGCAGACGGCTTTTTCACGTTGGTATTGCGCCTCGAGTTCGGAGTTGCTCTTGGCGGCTGCGAAAGCGCAGTTGGTCGCGAGCAGGCCTGCTGCGGCGAGGCCGAGAGCAGCGGCAGTTTTACGCAAGCCCGTACGGGCCGGATTCTGTTGAGGGAATGTCATGCTGAAGTCCTTTCAGGTTACGTCCGTGCCATCTAGACTCCGGCCGAAAACCCAAAGTTCAGCCGGCGACAGAGATATCGACGTCCTGTAGGAATGCACTGTCGGCGCATGGCAGGTATGTGCCCGGGTTGCGTCCGGAAAACAAAAACGCCCGCGCGTTGCGGGCGTTTTTGTTTTGCAAGGAAGTCTGCAAAAACCTGTATTGCTTATTTCAAATGGCCGGAAATCAGCTTGGTCATTTCAAACATCGATACCTGTTTCTTGCCGCCGAACACGACTTTCAACTTGTCGTCCGCGTCGATATTGCGCTTGTTTTCGGCGTTTTGCAGATTGTGTTTCTTGATGTATTCCCAGACCTTCTTGGTCACTTCGGTACGTGGCAGAGGTTTCGCGCCCACGACTTCAGACAGCGCTGCGGATGGTGTCAGCGGTTTCATGAAGGCGGCGTTGGGAGTACGTTTGACGGCTGGTTTCTTTGCTGCCGGCTTGGCTGCTGCTTTCGGTGCTGCGGCTTTCTTTGGAGCGGCTGCTTTTGCTGCAGGCTTTGCTGCTGCTTTTGGTGCTGCCTTTTTCGGTGCTGCGACTGCTTTCTTTGGAGCTGCTTTCGGTGCTGCTTTTGCTACGGGCTTCTTCGCTGCGGCTGCGGGTTTTTTGGCTGTGGCCATCTGTAAGCCTCCTTAATAAGAGATCAAGCAAGGAAAGAGTTGAATGCGCAAATCACGCACCAGCAATAGTGGTGCGGTTTTCCCGGCGATGCAAGTGTTTTTTAGCGCTTTTCGGGGCGAAAACACGCTATAAGCAACGACGATTGCGAAAACCCCCCTCGCTCCTCTCAAAAAGCCGCCCGGCGCGGCTTTCGCACTGTTCCGGGGCATCCTGCAAAGAGGTCCCCGGAACCGGATCGCGATCTCAATGCAAGGTCGTGATCCGCCAATCGAAAAAACCTGGGCGATGCCCGGAATCCTCATGGATTGCGAAGAGGTTCTTAGCGCATGCCCGGCATCATGCCCTTCATGCTGCGCATCATTTTCATCATGCCGCCGCCTTTGAGCTTCTTCATCATCGATTGCATTTGCTCGAACTGAGCCAGCATGCGGTTGACTTCCTGCACCTGGACGCCGGCGCCGGCGGCGATGCGGCGCTTGCGCGTGGCTTTGATCAGTTCCGGCTTGGCGCGCTCCTGCAGGGTCATCGAATTGATCATGCCCTCCATGCGTCGCACCTGTTTTTCGGCCTGGTCCATGTTGGTTTTTCCTGCGGCCTGTTGCATCTGCGCCGGCAGTTTGTCGAGCAGGCCGGCCATGCCGCCCATCTTTTTCATCTGGCCGAGCTGGGCCTTGAAGTCGTTGAGATCGAACTTGCCGCCGCCCTTGATTTTTTGCGCCAGATCGTTCGCCGCGGCGACGTCGACGCCTTTGCGCGCTTCTTCGACGAGCGCCAGGATATCGCCCATGCCGAGGATGCGGTTGGCCATGCGGCTCGGATCGAAGGCTTCCAGGCCGTCCAGTTTTTCGGCCACGCCGGCGAACTTGATCGGCTTGCCGGTGATGTGGCGCACCGACAGCGCGGCGCCGCCGCGCGAGTCACCGTCCAGCTTGGTCAGCACGATGCCGGTCAGCGGCAGCGCATCGCTGAAGGCCTTGGCGGTATTGATGGCGTCCTGGCCGAGCATGGCGTCGACCACGAACAGGGTTTCGATCGGCTTGACGGCGGCGTGCACCGCGCTGATTTCTTGCATCATCGCTTCGTCGATGCCGAGGCGGCCGGCGGTGTCGATGATCAGCACGTCATGGAAATGGCGCTTGGCGTAGTCGAGCGCGGCCAGTGCGATGTCGACCGGCTTGTCTGTGGTCTTGGTCGGGAAGAAGTCGGCGCCGGCCTGGGCGGTGACGGTTTCCAGCTGGCCGATCGCAGCCGGACGGTAGACGTCGGCGGAGACGGTCAGGACTTTTTTCTTGGTGTTCTCGCGCAGGTACTTGGCGAGCTTGCCGACGGTGGTGGTTTTACCGGCGCCTTGCAGACCGGCCATCAGGATGATCGCCGGCGGCTGGGTGGCGAAGTTGAGCTGGGATGCTTCCGGACCGAGATCGGCGCCCATCAGGCTGGCCAACTCGCGTTGGACCACGCCGACCAGCGCCTGGCCGGGGGTCAGCGAACCGATGACTTCTTCGCCGACGGATTTTTCCTTGACCTTGGCAATGAACTCGCGCACGGCCGGCAGGGCGACGTCGGCCTCCAGCAGCGCCAGGCGCACTTCGCGCAGCATTTCTGCGGTATTGGATTCGGTCAGGCGCGCCTCGCCGCGCATGGTTTTGACGACTTTGGCAAGGCGTTGGGTGAGATTGTCGAGCATGATGAACCGTTATCTTGAGAAAATAGGTGCGGGTCGCGCTGGAATCAGACGAACCATCCGGACAAAAACCGTCCGGGCGAGAACCGCAGGGTAAACAGGCATTTTACCTGATCGCACCGCGCCTCAGCGGCTGGCCCTGCAGGGCCTTGCGCAGGAGTAGGGGAAAGTACGGTATTGTTCTCGCTGCAGGATTTGTGTATACAGTGGCCTTGCACAGAATGAATGGACGGTTCTTCCCACGAGGAAGGCGCATATCAACCCGCGGCGTATTTCGCCCGCGGCGCAAACATAACGACAGGAGAGAGAGATGCACAAGAAACTCATCGCGGCGGCAGCCGTCGCCATCGTGGCGGCAGGCGCTTCGTTCAGCGCAGGCGCACAGGAAGTGATCCGCCTCGGCAACCTCAAGTTCGCGCACTACGGCGCGGTGTCCTATATCAAGGAAATCGCCCCGAAATGCGGCATCAAGGTCGACGAAAAAGTCTTCGCCAAAGGCCCCGACGTGATGCAGGGCATCCTCGCCGGCGAGCTCGATGTCGGCACCACCGCTTCGGAAGCCGCCATCTCGGGCCGCGCCAACGGTGCGCCGATCTATGTCGTGGCCGGCTTCGCCAAGGGCGGCGCGCGTCTCGTGGCAGCCAAGGATTCCGGCATCAAGTCGGTCAAGGACCTGAAAGGCAAGAAAGTCGGCGTCACCCGCGGCGGCATCCATGAAGTGCTGCTCGACGCCGAGCTCGGCCAGAACGGCCTGACTGCCAAGGATGTGACCATCGTCTACCTGGCCTTCGCCGACCTCAACCAGGCGCTGCTGGGCAAGAACATCGACGCCATGATGCAGAGCGAACCGCAATCCTCGCAGGCGATCAACAAGGGATTCGGCGTCGAAGTCATGAAGCCGTACGACACCCCGATCGGCGAACCGGTGCGCACCATGGTGATGACCGAGAAGTTCTACAAAGAGAAGCGTCCGCTGGCCGAGAAGTTCATGCGCTGCTTCCTGGAGGCGACCAAGACCTTCATCGACAACAAGGAAACCGCCGAGAAATACGTGCGTGAAGTCATCTTCAAGAACCAGATCACCAAGGAAGACTTCTATGACGCCATCGGCAATTCGCCTTACGCCTATGACATCACTGCCGAGCATATCCAGGTCACCACCGACACCATGGCCAAGTACGGCACCGGCAAGATGGCCAAGCCGCCGGTCGCCAAGGATTGGGTGAAGACCGATCTGCTCGAGCAAGCCAAGAAGAGCATGAATCTGAAGTAATTCTTTCAGCAACAGGGAACAGCGATGGCAAAACAGAAAATTGGGGGAGCCCTGCAGGGATTGCTGGTGCCGGTGGCGGTGATCGCCATCTGGCAGGCGGCGTCTTCGCTGGGCTGGATTAATCCGCTGGTTTTGCCGTCGCCGTGGGCGGTGGTGCGCAAGTGGTTCGAGTACGCGGCGCCGCTGAAACCGTATGACCCTGCCGAGGGTAGCTGGCTGGCCTGGCTGTTTTCCGGCGAGCTGCTGATGGATGCCATCGGCAGCCTGTACCGCGTGGTGGTCGGTTTCCTGATCGGCGCCGGCCTGGCCTTGCCGCTCGGTTTGCTGATGGGATCCAGCCAGCGCGTCTACGGTCTGATGAATCTGACGGTACAGGTGATTCGTCCGATTCCGCCGATCGCCTATATCCCGCTGGCAATCCTGTGGTTCGGGCTGGGCAATCCGCCGGCGCTGTTCCTGATTTCTCTGGGCGCGTTCTTCCCGGTACTGATGAACACTATCGCCGGCGTACGCCAGGTCGACAGCATCTACCTGCGCGCGGCGCGCAACCTCGGCGCCAGCCAGCGTACGCTGTTCGTGCGCGTGATGCTGCCGGCGGCCGTACCTTATATCCTGTCGGGCGTGCGCATCGGCATCGGCACCGCCTTCATCGTGGTGATCGTGGCCGAGATGATCGCGGTCAGCAACGGCCTGGGATTCCGCATCATGGAAGCGCGCGAGTATTTCTGGTCCGACAAGATCATCGCCGGCATGATTACCATCGGCCTGCTCGGCCTGGCAATCGACCTCGGCATGAGCCGCCTGAACAATTACATGCTGCGCTGGCATCGCGGACTGGAGAGCTGACATGAGCGCATCCCAAATCGTCGTCACCGGCGTCAACAAGGTTTTCAAAAGCGACGAGCGCGAAGTGGTGGCGCTCAAGGACATCAACCTCGACATCCCGGACGGCCAGTTCGTCTGCCTGCTCGGCCCGTCGGGTTGCGGCAAGTCGACCCTGCTCAACGCCATCGCCGGTTTTGCGCTGCCCAGCAGCGGCAACATCACCACCGACGGCAAGCCGGTCACCGAGCCGGGGCCGGATCGCGGCATGGTGTTCCAGGAGTACGCGCTGTTCCCCTGGATGACGGTCGAGCAGAACGTCGCCTTCGGTCTTGAAATCAAGGGCGTCGGCAAGGCCGAGATCCAGGCCCGCGTGACGCAGCTGCTGGACAAGCTGGGCCTGATCGATTTCCGCAGCCGCTTCCCGAAAGACCTGTCCGGCGGCATGCGCCAGCGGGTGGCGATCGCCCGCGTGCTGGCACTGGATTCGCCGATCATGCTCATGGATGAACCGTTCGGCGCGCTCGACGCGTTGACGCGCCGCAATTTGCAGGACGAGTTGCTGCGCATCTGGGACGAGTTCAAGAAGACCATCGTCTTCGTCACGCACAGCATCGAAGAAGCCATCTACCTGGCCGATCGCATCGTCGTCATGACCTATCGTCCCGGCACCATCAAGCGCGACATCACGGTCACGCTGCCGCGTCTGCGCGACCCGGCCGACCCCGAGTTCAACGCCTTGAAGCGCGAACTCGGCCAACTGGTCATGGAAGAGCAGCAGCGCCATCACCACGACGAAATGCGCGCCGCCGCCGTCGACTGAACATTGTTTTTCGCCGTTTTGCCCCCACTCTATTGGTTCGTGCTGAAGCAATAGGGTGGCGTCGTATTTGCCCTCCGGCAAATGCCGTGGGCGCACATCGTGCTCTTATTTGACCGCTTTTCGCGAGCCCTGCCGCAGTCAGCGAAGTGGCGACATGGTGTAAACTTAGTCGATGCAAACTTATTTTTTCATTCTGGCTGCACTGCTCTATCTGGGCTGCGCCTTCCTGCCTTCCGAGCGGCGCCTGCCGATTTCACTCGGGACGGTGGTCGGCTGGCTGCTGCATGGCGGCGCCCTGGTCTACGACATGTTTGCGCCCGACGCCGTGCGCGTCGGTTTTGCGGTGATGCTGTCGGCCACGATGTGGGTCTCGGTGGCCGCCTACTGGCTGGAAAACCGCAATTTCTCGCTCGACAGCCTGCGCGTGCTGGTGCTGCCGGTGGCAGCGGTGGCGGTGATCCTGCCGAGCGTGTTCCCGGGCAACATGGTCGAGCTGGCGGGCAAGTCCGACTGGTTCCTGTGGCACATCGCGATTTCCATCCTGGCCTACAGCACGCTGACCATCGCGGCCTTCCATGCGGTGCTGATGGTGCTGCAGGAGTCGCGCCTGCATACCCGTCCGAAAATGGGCACGGCGCAGCCAGGCTGGTTCTCGATTGCGCTGGACCGCTTGCCGGCATTGCTGACGATGGAAAAAATCCTGTTTCGCCTGATCGCATTCGGTTTCGTTTTGTTGACCCTGACGGTGTTGTCGGGGGTCGTGTTTTCCGAGCAGTTGTTCCAGAAGGCGTTCGTGTGGGATCACAAGACGATCTTCACCTTGTTGTCCTGGGGTCTGTTCGGTTTATTGCTGGCGGGACGCAAATGGCAAGGCTGGCGCGGTCGCACCGCGCTCAGTTTCACCCTCACCGGGTTTGCCATTTTGCTGCTCGCCTATGTCGGCAGCCGCTTCGTGCTTGAAGTCGTGCTGCATCGGATACTCGTATGAAATATCTCATCTGGCTGGTGATTGCCGTGGCGGTGGTGGTCTGGTTCCAGCGCGCCAAGAAGTCCATGACGGCGGGCGCCGCCTCTGCCCCGGACCGAGAAGGCGCGGGACGCAATCCGTTCGCGCGCAGGCGCAATGAAAACAAGCAGCAGGCCGAGGCCATGGTGCAGTGTGCGCATTGCGGCATTCATTTCCCTGCCTCGGAATCCGTCAGCAGCGCCGCCGGCGCCGTGTTCTGCAGCGAAGAACACCTGCGCCTGGCCTCGTCCTGAAATGAACCGCCCGGCGCCGGTCCTGGACATCGCCGCCGACGGCTGGTGCGGCCAGGCGCATCGCCAGCCGTCGCCCAACTTCGACGCGCGCGCCGAGGGCGTGGCGGCCGAGTTGCTGGTGATCCATAACATCAGCCTGCCGCCGGGCCAGTTCGGTGGGCCGTTCATCGGCGACTTGTTCTGCAACCGGCTGGATTGCGACGCCCATCCGTATTTCGACCAGTTGCGCCCCTTGCGGGTGTCGGCCCATTTCGTGATCCAGCGCGACGGCAGCCTGGTCCAGTTCGTCTCGGCCAACGACCGCGCCTGGCATGCGGGCGTGTCCAGCTTCCATGGACGCGAGCGCTGCAACGACTTTTCCATCGGCATCGAGCTTGAGGGAACCGACTTCGAACCCTTCACCGATCTCCAGTACGAGGTGCTGGCGGCGCTCACCGATGCACTACGCCGGCACTATCCTCTGACTGACGTGGCCGGTCACGAGCACATCGCTCCCGGTCGCAAGACCGATCCCGGTCCATTTTTTGACTGGACGAGATTCCAGAAAAATTTCTATTGCCTTGCAGAACAAGCGCAATTGCGCTTCCCTGCTGGGGGTAGCGGAAGTCAAGCGCAAAACATATAAAAATATCCAGAAATAGCGGTTGCATCTCCCGATGCCAGACACTAGAATTAGTCTCAATCATTCCTTTGGAACTAGATGTAGTGTTTTTGGTAAGTAAATCTTTAGCCGTTCTTCGGGTTGGAAGTAGCTGTTCACGGTTCGCTGCGGTACGCATAAAGCATCATAAAGCGCCGGATCAGGCTCTCAAGAGGGGCTCGACAGGTTCGGCAGAGTTGGCTTCACGGTTGGGCTCCATGGAAGGTGGCGGGTCTTGAGGCAAGCAACAATTCAAACGATGTCTCGGCAGTCCTCTCATCTCAGGTTTTCTCAGATTTTTATTTAACAGTTTGGAGCAGTAGCAACCAGGCGGCTGCAAACAGGCAGCAGCATTGGTGTTCTCCTGTTCCCGGTATTTCGTGAACCTCTCTCCGTTTTGGTATCTATATAGAGAGAAGGTTCTATTGGCAACGCGGGCAGTTTTGCTGCCCATCAATCACAGTTTTAGGAGGCTCAGTGCGCTCTACTCAAGAAATTTCCGCTAAATCCCCAGCCGATTTTGGCGTCATTCCCACCGCGGGCAATCTCGACGAAGCGACGCCTTCGCAGTTGATCAAGCCGGCTTCCGGTTTGGGCGAATACAGAATCATCCGCCGCAACGGCGCGGTGGTCGGTTTTGAACCATCGAAAATCTCGATCGCCGTGACCAAGGCGTTCCTCGCCGTCAACGGCGGCCAGGGTGCGGCTTCGGCGCGTGTGCGCGAAATGGTCGAGCAATTGACCACCAGCGTCGTCTCGGCCCTGGTGCGTCGCCAGCCGACCGGCGGCACTTTCCATATTGAAGACATCCAGGACCAGGTCGAACTGGCCCTGATGCGTTCCGGCGAACACGACGTCGCCCGCGCTTACGTTCTGTACCGCGCCAAGCGCATGGAAGAGCGCGCCCAGCAACAAGGCAGCACCGCCAAGACCGATTTCGCCGCACCGCAACTGCACGTGGTGGAAGACGGCCAGAGCCGTCTGCTGGACCTCAACGAAGTCCGCACCCTGATCACCGCCGCCTGCGTCGGCCTGGAAAAGCACGTTGACGCCGACGCCATCCTGGCCGAAACCGTCAAGAACCTGTACGACGGCGTGCCGGTCGAAGAGCTGCACAAGTCGGCCATCCTGGCTGCCCGCGCGCTGATGGAAAAAGACCCGGCCTACAGCCAGGTTACCGCGCGCCTGCTGATGCACACGATCCGTAAAGAAGTGTTCGGCAAGGAAGTGGCGCAAGCCGATGCGCCGGCCGAGTATCTCGATTACTTCGCCAAGTACATCAAGAAGGGCATCGCCGCCGACCTGCTCGACTCCAAGCTGGCCCAGTTCGATCTGGTCAAGCTGGCCGAAGCCATCAAGCCTGAGCGCGACCTGCAATTCGGCTACCTCGGCCTGCAAACTCTGTACGACCGTTACTTCCTGCACATCCAGGGCACCCGCATCGAAATGCCGCAAGCGTTCTACATGCGCGTCGCGATGGGTCTGTCGCTCAACGAAATCGACCGCGAAGCGCGCACCATCGAGTTCTACAACCTGCTGTCGTCGTTCGACTTCATGAGCTCGACGCCGACCCTGTTCAACTCGGGCACCCTGCGTTCGCAACTGTCGTCGTGCTATCTGACCACCGTGGCCGATGATCTGGACGGCATCTACGAAGCCATCAAGGAAAACGCGCTGCTGGCCAAGTACGCCGGCGGCCTGGGCAACGACTGGACTCCGGTCCGCTCGCTGGGCGCGCACATCAAGGGCACCAACGGCAAGTCGCAAGGCGTCGTGCCATTCCTGAAAGTGGTCAACGACACCGCCGTGGCGGTCAATCAGGGCGGCAAGCGCAAGGGCGCAGTCTGCGCCTACCTGGAAACCTGGCACATGGACATCGAGGAATTCCTCGACCTGCGTAAAAACACCGGCGACGACCGCCGCCGTACGCATGACATGAACACCGCCAACTGGATTCCCGACCTGTTCATGAAGCGCGTCATGGAAAAGGGCGAGTGGACACTGTTCTCGCCATCCGATGCGCCTGACCTGCACGACAAGTTCGGCAAGGCCTTCGAAGAAGCCTACACCGGCTACGAAGCCAAGGCTGCCCGCGGCGAGCTGAAGCTGTTCAAGAAGGTGCAGGCGCTGGACCTGTGGCGCAAGATGCTGTCGATGCTGTTCGAAACCGGCCACCCATGGATCACCTTCAAGGACCCATGCAACATCCGTTCCCCGCAGCAGCACGTGGGCGTTGTTCACAGCTCGAACCTGTGCACCGAGATCACCCTGAATACCAACGAATCCGAAATCGCCGTCTGCAACCTCGGTTCGGTCAATCTGCCTGCTCACCTGGTGAACGGCGAGATCGACCACGCCAAGCTGCAAAAGACCATCCGCACCGCAATGCGCATGCTCGACAACGTGATCGACATCAACTACTACGCGGTCAAGAAGGCGCGTGACTCGAACCTGCGTCACCGTCCGGTCGGCCTGGGCATCATGGGCTTCCAGGACTGCCTGCACGTCAAGCGCGTGCCGTACGCTTCGGCGGACGCAGTGGAATTCGCCGATCGTTCGATGGAAGCCGTCTGCTACTACGCTTACTGGGCATCGACCGAACTGGCGGAAGAGCGCGGCCGTTACAGCTCCTACCGCGGTTCGCTGTGGGATCGCGGCATCCTGCCGCAAGACTCCCTGAAGCTGCTGGCGCAGGAACGCGGCGGCTATCTGGAAGCGGACATGTCGGAAACGCTGGACTGGTCGGCATTGCGTTCGCGCATTTCCGAGTTCGGCATGCGCAACTCGAACTGCGTGGCGATCGCGCCGACGGCGACGATTTCCAACATCATCGGCGTGTCGGCTTGCATCGAACCGACTTACCAGAACCTGTACGTGAAGTCGAACCTGTCCGGCGAATTCACCGAAATCAACGAGTACCTAGTGCGCGACCTGAAGGCCCGCGGCCTGTGGGACGAAGTCATGATTTCCGACCTGAAGTACTTTGACGGCAGCCTGGCCAAGATCGACCGCATCCCGCAAGACCTGCGCGACATCTACGCCACCGCTTTCGAAGTCGAGCCGTCCTGGCTGGTGGAAGCAGCATCCCGCCGTCAAAAATGGATCGACCAGGCGCAGTCGCTGAACATCTACATGGCCGGCGCATCGGGCAAGCGTCTGGACGAAACCTACAAGCTGGCATGGTTGCGCGGTCTGAAGACGACCTACTACCTCCGCACCATCGGCGCGACGCATACCGAGAAGTCGACTTCCAAGACCGGCGCGTTGAACGCGGTGGCGGTGGACGGCGGCGTCAGCCATAGCGCAGCGGCGGCCTCGGCGCCGACATCGATGACGGCGTCTGCCGCCAGCGTGGCAACCGTGGCGGCGGCAGAAGTCGAAGCCGATGGCGCGGCATGCTATCTGCGCCCAGGCGATGCAGGTTTCGAAGAGTGCGAAGCTTGCCAGTAATCGAGGCAGGCAGCAGGAAGTAAATACAGGCAGCAGCCGCCGGCAAGTCCGGCGGCAGTCTTCTCCGGAAGATGAACGTGCCGCCTGAATCAATGTCATAAGTCACATCCCGGCCGCGCCGGGACGTCAAAAGTAAATTAAAGGATCAAACATGCTCTCCTGGGATGATGAAGTGAAGGCGACGCCGGCACCATCCGCGCCGCGCGCCCCGCAAACGCCTCAGCCTCAATTGCAATCGGCCGCCGCTAACAATGCACGTCCGCAATTCTCGGATGTGGCCCTGAATCCTGCTTTGGTGACCAAGGACGAAGCGCCGGTCGACGTGACCAGCCGCGTCAATGCCGCCGACAAGCGCATCATCAACGGCCACACCGACGTCAATCAGCTGGTGCCGTTCAAATACAAATGGGCCTGGGACAAGTACCTGGCCGGCTGCGCCAACCACTGGATGCCGCAGGAAATCAACATGCAGCGCGACATCGAGTTGTGGAAAGATCCGAACGGCCTGACCGAAGACGAACGCCGTCTGGTCAAGCGCAACCTCGGCTTCTTCGTCACCGCCGACTCGCTCGCCGCCAACAACATCGTGCTCGGCACCTACCGCCACATCACTGCGCCGGAATGCCGCCAGTACCTGCTGCGCCAGGCGTTCGAAGAAGCGATCCACACCCACGCCTACCAGTACATCGTCGAGTCGCTGGGCCTGGACGAAGCGGAAATCTTCAACGCCTATCACGAGGTGAAGTCGATTCGCGACAAGGACGAGTTCCTGATCCCGTTCATCAACACGCTGACCGATCCGCAGTTCACCACCGGCACCACCGAGAACGACCAGAAGCTGCTGAAGTCGCTGATCGTTTTCGCCTGCATCATGGAAGGCCTGTTCTTCTACGTCGGCTTCACGCAGATCCTTGCGCTGGGCCGCCAGAACAAGATGATGGGCGCCGCCGAACAGTATCAATACATCCTGCGCGATGAATCGATGCACTGCAATTTCGGGATCGATTTGATCAACACGGTGAAGATGGAGAACCCGCATTTGTGGACGCCGGAATTCAGAAACGAAATTAAATCGTTGTTTTTAAGCGCCGTAGAGTTGGAATATCGTTACGCAGAGGATACAATGCCGCGAGGCGTGCTAGGTTTGAATGCGCCGATGTTCAAAGGCTACTTACGGTTCATCGCTAATCGTCGCGCACAGCAAATCGGACTCGATCCGTTGTTCGCGCAAGAAGAAAATCCGTTTCCATGGATGAGCGAGATGATCGATTTGAAGAAGGAGCGCAACTTCTTCGAAACCCGAGTCATCGAGTATCAAACCGGAGGCGCGCTTAACTGGGAATGATGTGCCCATCTCGTCAATGCTCTTCAGCGAGATCTGTGAGGCACTCAGCGGTCGGATAGCTTGCAAGATATCCGACTGCCAAAAACGGAAGGCTTTCACCAAATTTAATGAACAGTAAAAGACCGAAACGATCTTCTCTGTTATCGCCGCTTAACTCGATCAAGTCGGGTCAGGCGGCTTTTCCTTTGAAAAACCTGAGGGTTTTTCGGGAATCGTATTCCTGACGCTAGCGTGTAATCCGCTGGCGTTTTTTTTGGCTGTGGCGTTCGCGAAGGCGCGAAACGAAGCTCTGAGCCCCTGAACAAGCGGGGCAGAGGTCCAGTCAAGATAGCTGAAGTGCTGCATACATGAGGGGATGCAGCAGTTCAGCTGGTGCCGAATTCATTAGCGCAAGCAGAAGCTTGCTTGTGCCGATGAATAATCCGCCTGCATCATCGCGATGGTACAGACGGGTTTCTTAAATCAAGCTTGATTTTTTCCATCACGTGAAGAAGGAGAAACAAAATGGCAACAGCAGCAAAGAAACCAGCAGCCAAGAAGCCGGCTGCAAAGAAACCAGCGGTCGCCGCTAAGAAGCCGGTTGCAGCCAAGAAGGCAGCAGCTCCTAAGAAGGCAGTCGCCGCCAAGAAGCCAGTAGCTAAGGCAGCAGCAAAGCCAGTGGCAAAGAAAGCAGCAGCTCCTAAGAAAGCAGTTGCAGCCAAGAAGCCAGTAGCGAAGAAGGCAGTTGCAGCTAAAAAGCCAGTCGCCAAAAAAGCAGTCGCAGCGAAGAAGCCAGTAGCAGCGAAGAAGCCAGTGGCGAAGAAGGCAGCAGCTCCTAAGAAGGCAGTTGCAGCGAAGAAGCCAGTCGCGAAGAAGGCAGCCGCCAAGCCAGCGGCCAAGAAGCCAGCTGCTAAGCCGGCCGCCAAGGCAGCAGCTAAGCCAGCAGCGAAGAAGCCAGTCGCCAAGAAGGCAGCTGCTAAGCCTGCAGCTAAAAAGCCGGCAGCTAAGCCAGCCGCTGCAGCAGCTCCTGCTGTGAAGACTGTGCTGAACCCGGCAGCAGCTTGGCCGTTCCCAACAGGCACAACACGTCCTTAATCGGACCTGGCCTGGCGCCTGAGTAATCGGGTGCAAAATACCGCTGTGTGATTCGTTCATGCAGCGGTTTTTTTTCGCCTGCGCGATGCGCCTGGAATGCAATCGCAGTCCGGGAGGACGCCGGGTCCTGCCACTGCCCTGGGGTTTCCAATTCGCGGGCATGGGCTCGCAGCAAAATCGTGAACCGGTCTTAGTCTTTTTTAATTATTCGCCGTCCCCACATAGGGAAAACGGCTGCATGGTTTAGTATGTGCACCAGAGGGCCTCCGCCGGGCGGAGATCGATAAGTAAGCAGCTTCTTTTGGAGAGTGACCGTGTTGCATAGCATTTTCATGTTGATCGTTGACGCCATCGCCAGCGTGCTCGCCGGGGTGCTGTTGCTGCGTTTCTGGATGCAGGTCGTGCAGGTGCGCCCGCCGGCTTCGGTGGGGCAGTTCGTGTTCCAGCTGTCCGACTGGCTGGTGAAGCCCTTGCGCCGGATCTTGCCGGGCGTGGGCGGCTACGACTGGGCCAGCCTGGTCGGCGCTTTCCTGGTGGTGCTGCTGTCGATCATCGCGGCGCTGGGATTCGCCTCGGGGTTTGATTTCCAGCCCATCATCCTGCTGTCGCTGGTGCGCTTCTTCCAATGGATTTTCTACGGCTTCATGGCCACGCTGATCATCGAGGCGATCTTCAGCTGGGTCAATCCGTATGCGCCGCTGGCGCCTTTTGTGCGTGCGCTGAACGAGCCGCTGCTGCGTCCGCTGCGCAAGGTCCTTCCGCTGATCGGCAATGTCGACCTGTCGCCGCTGGCGGCGTTGATTCTGTTGCAGATCGCGGTGCGCCTGGTCAGCACATTGATCCTGTCGATCGGATAGAACCGGGCCTGGCTTGATGCCAGCGCACCAGAAACAGCAAAGCCGGCGTGGGAAACCATCGCCGGCTTTGTTGCTTCTGCTTTCTTGCTTTGATTGCCTACTTCTTTTTGGCCGCCCATTGCTGCAGCGCCTGCAGGGTATTCTCGACATGCTTGTCCGGGTTCATGCTGCTGTACTCGTACAGGATGGCGTGGTCGGGAGTGATGACGTAGGAGGTGCGGCTGGCGTAGTCCGACTTGATCATCATCACGGCGTCGTAGGATTTCATGATCTTCTTGTCGGTGTCGGCGGCTACCGCAAACTTGCTGCGGCATTCGCTCACGGAGAACTTGTTGAGGGTTTCGATCTTGTCGTTGGACACGCCGATCACCGTCGCGCCGAGCGCCTTGTAGCGGTCGATGGCGTCAGCGAACAGATGGGCTTCGATGGTACAGCCCGTCGTGAATGCGGCCGGGTAGAAGTACAGCACCACCGGCCCTTTTCGGAGGGCCTCGGCCAGCGAGAACGTCGAGACCTGGCCGCCGAGCGAGGCCTGTGCCGTGAAGTCCGGCGCCTTGTCGCCCGCTTTCAGGGCCGCCATGGCGCCGGGCGCCGCCAGCAGGGATATCGCACACGAGATGAGCGTGGAAACAAGGCGTTTCATGGTCAATCCTTTCAGGTTCCGAGCGCGGCGCCGGCGGCAGTGCCCGGTACGATCAGGCGAAGCGGTAACCGAAGGCCTTGTGGAAACGGTCGTCGATTTCAGCCAGGGTGGGCGCGTGATTTTGCGGTCCTTGCGAAGCGATCTTGATCGAGCCCATCAGACTGGAGAGGCGGCCGATGGTGGCCCAGTCCATACCTTTTTCCAGGCCGAACAGCATGCCCGCGCGGAAAGCGTCGCCGCAACCGGTCGGGTCGGCGATGGTCTCGGCCGGCACGCAAGGGATGTCGATTTTCTGGCCGTCGGCGTAAATCTCGGCGCCCAGTTCGCCGCGCGTGACGATCAGCGCCGACACTTTCCCGGCGATCTGCTCCAGGCTCAGGCCGGTGCGTGCGGTCAGCAATTCGGCTTCGTAGTCATTGACGGCGACATACGTGGCGAGGTCAATGAAATGCTTCAGGTCGTCGCCGCTGAACATCGGCAGGCCCTGGCCCGGATCGAAGATCAGCGGGATATTCAGTCCGGCGCTGTGCTCGGCGTGCTGCAGCATGCCGTCGCGGCCGTCCGGCGCCACGATGGAGAACTTGACCGCGCCGGCGTCGGCCACCTTGTTCTCATGCGAGAAGGTCATGGCGCCCGGGTGGAAGGCGGTGATCTGGTTGCTGCCCGCATCGGTGGTGATGAAACATTGCGCGGTGAACGAACTGTCGATCACGCGGATGTTGCGGGTGGAAATGCCGAGATCCTTGAAGCGTTGCAGGTACGGCGCGCTGTCCTGGCCGACTGTCGCCATGATCACCGGTTCGCCGCCAAGCAGCTTGAGGTTATAGGCGATGTTGCCGGCGCAGCCGCCGAATTCGCGGCGCATGGTCGGCACCAGGAAGGACACGTTGATCTTGTGCAACTGATCGGCCAGCAGCGCTTCGGAGAAGCGGCCGTCGTATTGCATGATGTTGTCGTAGGCGAGCGAGCCGCAAATCAGTGAACTCATGGCGTAGTCTGAAAAAGTTGGGAATGCAGCATTGTAGAAGAATCCCGCCACCTTTGCGCCTTTTGTTGCCGCGCGTGGCCATGCGGGATCCGCGGATCAGGGATAAAACAGATAGATCCGGTAGCCCGATGCGGCGGGCTGGGTGAGCTCGAAGGTCATCTTGATTTGCTGTTCGCCTTCTCCGGCCAGGCCGCTGTCGACCAGTTTTGCCGAACCCAGGTATTCGCGCGGCGTGAAGACGCGGCGGGTGATGGCTTTTTCGTCCCCGTCGTTGAGCGTGAGCTCAAGATAAGGCCACGCCTGCGCGCCATAGCTGCGGTTGCGCAGCAGCGCCGACAAGGTGTAGATGTTCTGGTTGGGCGGCACCAGTTGCAGCTCGCTTGACTCCAGCACCAGCTGGTCGATGCTGGTCGGCAGGCCGACCGAGCAATGCAGCGGTGCGCACGCTGCCGCCAGCAACGGTCGTGTTGAGGGCAGCCATGCGGCAATGGTGTTGCGCCAGACATAGGTCGCCTGCAGCAGCAGCGCGATGCCGAGGACGACGGCGCCGACGATCATGAAGACGCGGGCGATCCGGCCCAGGCGTTCGCGGCGTTCGGCTTTCTGGACGAAGGCGGGAGCGTCTTCGTCATTTTCGTCGTCTTCGTCGCTTCCGGCCTCGTCCTCCTCAACTTCTTCTTCCTCGGCGTCGGCGAGTTTTTTTCTGCCGGCTTCTTCGTGCGGGCGCGGTTTCGGGGGGAGAGCCGCTGCTGTCTCAGTCTCTGTTTCAGCGGTGCCGGCGTTTTCCGGTATGGCGGAGGAGGTTTGCGGAACCGGGTACGACAATGCTTGCGTCAGCGTGTTGATGCTGGCGTCCGGCGCGGCAAGCGGCGATGCCGTTTCGCCGGCAACAGCCGGCGCGGTCGTGGGCGCGGCTGTGGGTGAACCCGGCAGCGGAAACGAAGCCGCCGGCGACGGTTCAGGTACGGCTTCCGGCGTCTCGGGCGATGCCGCGGCGGGCGTTTCGTCCTTCTGTGCCGGCTGAGCACCCCAGGGGGCGTCGTTGGTTTCCGCTGCGATGCTGGCGAAGGCGGCGGACAGGTTGGCCGTGGCCATCCATGGCGGCGGTGTTGCGGGCGCGGAGGATTTTGCAGCAGGGGACGCCGGGGGAGTCGCAACGTGCGTGGGCGGCACCGGCGGTGAGCCCGGCAAAGGCGGCCAACCGAGCGGCGCATGCGGTGCTGCAGAGTCGGTTGAGCGAGCTTCGGTGGCCGGCGTGGATGGTGCGATCACCAGTTGCTGGGCTATTTCCGGTGCGATCAGATGGTCGTTGCCGTTGAAGACTTCCTTGCAGGCACCGCAGCGGACCAGGCCGCCGCGCAGTTTGAGCTGATCTTGGGCGACGCGGAATGTCGTCTGGCAGAAGGGACATTGGGTCGCCAGCGCCATCAGCGGACCTCGTTGGGTTCGGTGCAGGCCGGAATCGATCCGGCGCTGTTGTATCGGCGATGGACGAAGCCGTACTGCATGCTTACACCGTCGGCGCGCGGCCGGCCAGGGCGACCCAGCCTTCGTGCTCGGCCCACACGCTCAGTTCGAGGTAAGGCGCGTAAGCGGCGATGACTTCCTGCGCCTGGCGATCGAGCACGCCCGATAGCACCAGCGAACCGCCCGGCGCCACGCGGCCGGCCAGCATCGGCGCCATCAGTTGCAGCGGGCCGGCCAGGATGTTGGCGACCACGATGGTGAAGCTCTGGTTTTCGGGATAGTTGCGGACGAAGGCTTCCGGCAGGTGGTACTCGATCTCGCAGTTGTTGCGTTCGCTGTTGAAGCGGGCCGATTCCAGTGCTTGCGGATCGATGTCGACGCCGATGACATGCTGCGCGCCGAGCTTCTTGGCCACCAGCGCCAGGATGCCGGAACCGCAGCCGTAGTCGAGCACCGTCGCAGCATTGACGGCATATTGCTCCAGCCACTCCATGCACAGGCGCGTGGTCGGATGGCTGCCGGTGCCGAAGGCCAGGCCCGGATCCAGTTCCAGCACCAGCGCGTCGGGTTCAGGTGCATCGTGCCAGCTCGGCACCACCCAAATGCGTTTGCCGATGTGGATCGGTTCGAACTGCGATTGCGTCAAGCGCACCCAGTCCTGCTCTTCCACCGAACGCAGCGCGAACGGCAGGGCGTAGTCCAGGCCGATGGCCTTGGCGGCGTCGTTGACGATCTTGGCGTGGTCGGCATCGACGTCGGCCAGGGCGACTACACGGCTGCGTTCCCACGCCGCTTCGGCCGGTTCCATGCCGGGCTCGCCGAACAGCGGCTGCTCGGCAACGGTGCCTTCGTCGGCGTCTTCCACCGAAACCGACAGCGCGCCGGACTCCATCAAGGCGTCGGAAAGCGCCTCAGCCTGGTCACGCGTGACTTGGATAACAATTTCGGTCCAGCCCATCGGTTTCTTTGCCTTTACTTCTTCGCCGGTTTGTCTGCGGCCGGCGCTGTCGGGCGCTCCGACAGCTTGTGCTCGAGATAGTGGATGTTGGTGCCGCCTTCGATGAAGCGGGCATCCACCATCAACTCGCGGTGCAGCGGGATGTTGGTCGAAATGCCTTCGACCACCATTTCCGACAGTGCGATCTGCATGCGGCGGATGGCCTGCTCGCGGGTCGAACCGTAGGAAATCACCTTGCCGACCATCGAATCGTAGTTCGGCGGCACGAAATAACCGGCGTAAGCGTGCGAGTCGACGCGGATGCCAGGACCGCCCGGCACGTGCCAGGCAGTCAGGCGACCTGGCGACGGTGTGAACTTGAACGGGTCTTCGGCGTTGATGCGGCACTCGATGGCGTGGCCCTTGAGCTCGATGTCGCGCTGGCGGTAACGCAGCTTCTCGCCGAAGGCGATGCGGATCTGCTCCTGCACGATGTCGACGCCGGTGATCATCTCGGTGACCGGATGTTCGACCTGCACGCGGGTGTTCATTTCGATGAAGTAAAACTCTTCGTTTTCGTACAGGAATTCGAATGTGCCGGCGCCGCGGTAGTTCATCTTGCGGCAGGCTTCGGCGCAGCGTTCACCGATCTTCTCGATGATCTTGCGCGGGATGCCCGGCGCCGGCGCTTCTTCGATGACCTTCTGGTGGCGACGCTGCATCGAGCAGTCGCGCTCGCCCAGCCAGATGGCTTGCTTGTGTTCGTCGGCGAGGATCTGGATTTCCACGTGGCGCGGATTTTCCAGGTACTTCTCCATATAGACTTCCGGATTGCCGAACGCTGCGCCGGCTTCCGTCTTGGTCATGGTGACGGCGTTGATCAGCGCTGCTTCGGTATGCACCACGCGCATGCCGCGGCCACCGCCGCCGCCTGCCGCCTTGATGATGACCGGATAGCCGATCTTGCGCGCGATCTGCACGATTTCCTTCGGATTGTCGGGCAAGGCGCCTTCCGAACCCGGCACGCACGGCACGCCGGCGCGGATCATCGCCTGTTTGGCCGACACCTTGTCGCCCATCATGCGGATGTTTTCAGGACGCGGGCCGATGAAGACGAAGCCGGATTTTTCGACGCGCTCGGCGAAGTCGGCGTTTTCCGACAGGAAGCCGTAGCCGGGATGGATCGCCTGGGCGTCGGTCACTTCGGCCGCGCTGATGATCGCCGGCATGTTCAGGTAGCTGAGTGCGGAAGGGGCCGGGCCGATGCAGACCGATTCGTCCGCCAGCTTCACGTACTTTGCCTCGCGGTCGGCTTCGGAGTGCACGACCACGGTCTTGATGCCCATTTCACGGCACGCGCGCTGGATACGGAGAGCGATTTCGCCACGGTTGGCGATAAGGATTTTTTCAAACATAGGAGGAATGTGCGTCGCCAATAGTCAAGCGTTTACATACAGATAACCAGATCCGCCGCGGATGGCCGGTGCGTTGCCTGCCGCGATCTTACGCAGGCAGGCGCGCCGGACAGGCATCCGTATTCTGGCAGGATTTAGCCGATCACAAACAGTGGTTGACCGAATTCGACCGGTTGGCCGTTTTCAACCAGGATCTGCTTGATCACGCCGGCTTTGTCGGCGTCGATTTCGTTGAGCAGTTTCATTGCCTCGATGATGCAGATGGTCTCGCCTTCCTTGACTTCCTTGCCGACTTCGACGAACGCAGGAGCGCCCGGAGCGGAGGAACGGTAGAAGGTGCCGACCATCGGCGACTTGACGATGTGGCCTTCCGGTGCGGCAGGCGCCGCCGGAGCGACCGGTGCAGCGGCAGCAGCCGGGGCAAGCGGCGCGGCGCCGGCTTGCAGGGTTTGCGGATACGCTGCCTGCGGCTGCATCATCACGACCTGGTTTTGCGGCGTGGCGGACGACTTGACGATGCGGACCTTGCTTTCGCCTTCGGTCACTTCCAGCTCTTCGATGTCAGATTCCGCGACCAGGTCGATCAGGGTTTTGAGTTTCCGTAAATCCATGTGAATTCCTCAGTATTAATAGGGATATAACTAGTTGATTGGGCCATCATCGCCTCATGCTTCATACAAGGTGGCGACGCTGATAGAAAAGAATGGGGTGGGATCCTTATGGCTGCAGCAGGTGATCAATCGCCAGCCGGTAACCATCGACGCCGAAGCCGCACAACACGGCTTTGGCGATGCCGGAAAGATAAGAAAAGTGCCGGAATTCCTCGCGCTGGTGAATATTCGAGATATGCACTTCGACAAAAGGAATGGCCACGCCCGCCAGCGCATCGCGCAATGCCACGCTGGTATGGGTGAGTCCGCCCGGATTGATCACGATGGCGTCCACGCCTTCTTTCCTGGCGGCATGAATGCGATCGATCAACGCACCTTCGTGGTTGCTCTGGAATGCGCTCAGGCGCGCACCGGCTTTGCTTGCTTGCGCAGCCGCACGCTGCTCGATGTCAGCCAGGGTGGTCGATCCGTAGACTTCAGGCTCCCGCGTGCCCAGCAGATTCAGGTTGGGCCCATTGAGGAGGAGAAGGTTTATTGCCATGGAGATAAAGCTCCGTTTGACGACGATGCGCGCATTTTGCCGTCAAATGCCTTCATTTGGCAAGAAAAACTTTAGTTACATGTTTTTGAGGGAGGCGAGGTCGCGGCGCAGCTCATCAAAATTCAGGCGCCCAAGATAGACCTTTTTCAGGTTGCCGTCCAGTCCCACGAGGACCGTGAAGGGGAGACCGCCGGCCTGATTGCCGAACTGCCGCAGCAGATCGGTGGCGCCGGTTCCGGCAACGTAGAGAGGATAATAGATATGGAATTTTTCTGCAAACTGCGCGATGTTCTCCTGGGAATCGACGCCGATGCCGATGATTTGCACCGGTGCGACTTCCGCCTGCAAGGCCGCCAGTTCCGGCATTTCCTCCACGCAAGGTGCGCACCAGGTGGCCCAGAAGTTGATGATCAGCGGCTTGCCTTTCCATTGCGACAAGGCCTGCGGCTTGCCGGCGGCGTCGGGCATGGTCTGCGCGAACAGGTTGGCGACGGCGCGCGCTTCCGGCGTCTGCTGCACGGCTTGGGGCTGGGCGTGTTGATAGCTGGTGTAGACGCCGACGCCGGCGGCGAGGATCGCAATCAGCACAAACAGCAGGTAATTTCGTTTTTTCATGAGTCTTCTTCCACGATGAGACGTCGAACTGCTTCGATATCGGCGCGTTCGGTTCGTTTGCCAGACGCCGTCCGCACTCCGCCGCGCAGGTCGTCGACATCATACACGGCCAGGTGCACGCCTTCCGGTGCCCGGCCTTTCTGCGGCAACAGGAAACTCAGCGTCTCGACTACCGCCTGGCCGCCCTTGAAATGACTGCTTTCGCTGACTTCGAAGTTGACGTTCTTGTTCAGCAGGTAAATCTCGACGTCCTTGGCGCTGGACGTAAATAATTGCAAATGGATGTCCGAATGCTCGCCGGCGGTGCCGTTGAGCACCGCGCCGGTCAGGTAGGGAGTGAAGCGCGCGAGTTCTTCCATCACCTGCACCGCCAGTTGCCGCAAGTGCAACAACCTGGCCGGCTGGGTGTCGCTGAAGAACAATTCGTTATAGGCGCGCACTTCGTCTTCGACCTGCGCGTTATCGGGCAGGATCTCGCCACGCGCCTTGGTGTCGCCCAGGATCTGGCGTGCCGCCTTGCGCTTGGCGCTGGCGTAATCGGCGCCGTCTTCGGCGATCATGCGGGCGGCGGCTGCAGCGATTTCCGCGCGCAGGAGTTCGATGTCAGTTTGGTGCATGGCCGCAATAATACTCCGGGCGTGCAGTTATCGCCCGGCGAGGCCGTCGGCTCAGGTAAAATCTCGGGATTCCTTATCAATAGGACTTTCGCAAAACCGCCCCAGCGTCGTTATGTCTCCTAGTCGTACTATGCGTACTACCTTCGTCGACATGCCTAGCCGGGACAATTTTGCGTAAGTCCTGATTCACTATGCACATTCACATCCTCGGCATTTGCGGCACTTTCATGGGCGGTCTGGCGGTTCTGGCGAAAGAAGCCGGCCACAAGGTCACCGGGTGCGACGCCAATGTCTACCCGCCGATGAGCACCCAGCTGGAAGCGCAGGGCATCGAGCTGATCCAGGGCTTCGATCCCGGGCAAGTCCAGTTGCAGCCTGATCTGTTTGTCATCGGCAACGTGGTCTCGCGCGGCAATCCGCTTATGGAAGAAATCCTCAATCGCGGCTTGCCTTACGTATCCGGTCCGGAATGGATGGGCAACCACATCCTGCGCGACAAATGGGTGCTGGCGGTGGCCGGCACGCACGGCAAGACCACCACCTCGGCGATGCTGGCCTGGATCCTCGAAGACGCCGGTTACGCGCCGGGCTTCCTGATCGGCGGCGTGCCGATGAACTTCGGCATTTCGGCGCGCCTGTCCGGCGTCAGGAACGGCAAGAAGGCGGATTCCGTCTTCTTCGTCATCGAAGCCGACGAGTACGACACCGCGTTCTTCGACAAGCGCAGCAAGTTCGTGCACTACCACGCCAGGACAGCGATCCTGAACAACCTGGAATACGATCACGCCGATATCTTCCCCGATCTGGCGGCGATCGAAACCCAATTCCACCATCTGGTGCGCACCGTGCCCGGCATCGGCCGGCTGGTCGTCAACGGCCGCGAGCCGGCGTTGGAACGCGTGATTGCGCGCGGCTGCTGGAGCGAGCATGAGAACTTCGGCGTGGAGTCCGGCCAGGCCGGCTGGTCGCTCGACACGCACGACGACGGCAGCTTCGACATCGGCTTCGACGGCGTGCCGCAAGGCACGGTCAGCTGGTCGCTGACCGGAGAGCACAACCGCATGAACGCGCTGGCGGCGATCGCCGCTGCGCGCCACGTCGGCGTGCCGGCGGCGCAAGCCATTGCCGCCCTGGAAAAATTCGAGAACGTCAAACGCCGCATGGAGCTGCGCGGCACCGTCAACGGCATCGCCGTGTACGACGACTTCGCCCATCATCCGACCGCCATCACCACCACGGTGGCCGGGCTGCGCAAGAAGATCGGCAAGGATGGCGGCGGGCGCATCCTCGCCGTGCTTGAACCGCGTTCGAACACCATGAAGCTGGGCACCATGAAAGACGCCTTGCCGGCCAGCCTGGCGGATGCCGACCTGGTGTTCGGTTACGGCGCCAAGGGCGACGGCAAGGAAGCCCTGGGCTGGGATCTGGCGCAAGCGCTGTCGCCGCTGGGCGAGAAGGCGCGCGCCTTCGACGATCTCGGTGCGCTGGTGCAGGCGATCAAACAGGCCGCGCGTCCGGGCGATCACGTGCTGGTCATGAGCAACGGCGGTTTTGGCGGGGTCCATCAGAAGTTGCTGGACGCGCTGGCATGATTTTGTACCTGCACGGCTTTCGTTCGTCGCCGCATTCCTTCAAGGCGCGCCACATGGCCGAGCGCCTGCAGGCGCTGGGACGCGCCGACGAATATTATTGCCCGCAACTGCCGGCTTCGCCCGCCGAAGCGATCCGGCTGGCGCTGGCGCATGCGGACCAATTTTCGCCGGAGCAGCTGACCGTGATCGGTTCCTCGCTGGGCGGTTTCTACGCCACCTGGCTGGCCGAACGTGTGGGCTGCCGTGCGGTGTTGCTCAATCCCGCCGTCAAGCCGCCGCGCGATCTGGAGTCCTACGTCGGCGTGACCACGCATTACCATTCCGACGAACCGTTCGAATTCAAGCACGCCTATATCGACGAGCTGCGCGCCCTGGCGGTGGTCAAGATTACCCGACCCGAGCGTTATTTCCTGATCGCCGCCACCGGCGACGAAGTACTGGACTGGCGCGAGATGGTCGCGCACTACCCTGGAGCACGGCAGACCGTGATCCAGGGCAGCGACCATGGCATCGCCGAATTCGCCGACCATGCCGACAGCGTGCTGCGCTTTTGCGGCGTTGAACCCGATGCATTGAACGCCTTGCAAGACGGCGGCGAGGCGCTAAGCTGATGATGAAGAAGACCCACGCGCATTGGTTCGACCATGCCAATGCGCTGCAACCGGCGCCGGCGCTGCGGGCGTGGCTGACCGATCCCGGTTCGATGACCTTCAAGCTGCGCGCGCGCTGCAATGAATTGCGCGTGCTGCGCCTGCGTCAGCGTCCCGGCAATGCGCAAGCCGACGAGGCCGGATTCGTCGGCCTGGCGACGCCGCGCCAGCCGGTGGAAGAGCGCGACGTGATCTTGTATTGCGACGGCGAGCCGGTCATCTTCGGACATACCGTGACGCCGCTGGCGTCTGCCTCGGCGTGGCCGTTCTTTCGCCGCCTCGGTGTGCGGCCGCTGGGCGCCAGTTTGTTTTCCGATCCGCTGGTGACACGCGCGCCGCTGCAATACGCGCGCCTCCATGCCAATCATCCGCTGGTGCGCCGCATCGGCGCCGTGATTGATCTTCATTCCATGTTGCCGCCTCAGCTACCGCTGTATGCGCGCCGCTCCCTGTTCCGTCGCCACGGCAGCGTCATGCTGGTGACCGATGTTTTTTTACCCGCCCTCAGCAAACTGATGGCATTGAATACGCAAGCAAGCACCCGATGAATTTATTTTTTGAAGAATCCGGCGATTTCAAGGCTGGCGCCGTGCTGTCGCAGCAAGGCGAGGCCTATCAGGTCGAACTGGCTTCCGGCAAGCGCACCAAGGTCAAGTCCAAGGACGTGATGCTGCAATTTGCATCGCCGGCCCCTGCCAGGTTGCTGGAAGACGCGCAAGCGGTCGCGCAGGACATCGACCTCGATTTCCTGTGGGAAGTCGCGGGCGAGGACGAGTTCGGCTTCGCCGAACTGGGCGCTGAATATTTCGGCCATGCGCCGCTGCCGCACGAGGCGGCAGGTCTGCTGTTGCGCCTGCATTCGGCGCCGATCTATTTCTACAAGAAGGGCAAGGGACGCTACAAGGCGGCACCGCTGGCTTCGCTGCAGGCGGCCCAGGCAGGCCTGGAAAAGAAGAAGCAGCAGGCGCTGGTGCAGGCGCAATACGTCGACGAGCTGAAGGCCGGCAAGTTGCCGGACGCGTTCAAACCGCTGGCCTTGTCCTTGCTGTTCCGGCCCGACAAGAACGGCATCGAATTCAAGGCCCTCGACGCCGCCTGCAAGGAATTGCAGACCACGCCGCAGCGCCTGATGCTGCAGACCGGCGGACTGGCTTCGCCCAAGGATTTGCATTACGCCAAATTCCTGTTCGAGTTCTTCCCGAAAGGCAGCGGCTTCCCTGACGTGACGATCCCCGCCGTGCCCAAGGATTTGCCGCTGGCCGACGTGCAGGCGTTCTCCATCGATGACGTCACCACGACCGAAATCGACGATGCGCTGTCGGTGGTCAGGCTGGCCGACGGCAACGTCCGCGTCGGCATCCATATCGCCGCGCCCGGCCTCGGCATCAAGCGCGACGATGCGCTTGACGCGATCGCGCGCCAGCGCATGTCGACTGTCTACATGCCCGGCGAAAAGATCACCATGCTGCCCGACGTGCTGGTCGAAGCCTTCACGCTCGACGCCGGCAAGAGCTGCCCGGCGCTGTCGCTGTACGCCACGCTCAACCCGGCCGACTGGTCCGTGATCTCCACCGAGACGCGCGCCGAGATGGTGCCGATTTCCGCCAACCTGCGCCACAACGATCTCGACGCGCTGGTTACCGAAGAGGCGCTGGCGAACAACAGCGGCGAGTATCCGCACAAGGATGACATTACGCTGCTGTGGCAATGGGTGCAGGTTCTCGAGCAAGGGCGCATGGCCAAGCGCGAAAGTTTCGGCCTGCGTCCGGAGCAGAACAATCGCGTCGATTTCAACTTCTACGTTGACGACGACGTCGTCACCATCACGCGCCGCAAGCGCGGTGCGCCGCTCGACAAGATCGTCGCCGAGCTGATGATCTTCGCCAACAGCACCTGGGGCAAGTTCATGGCCGACCACGGCGTGCCGGGCATCTACCGTGCACAGGGTGGCGGCGCCGGAGGCTGGGCCGCCAAGATGCAGGTGCGCATGGTCACGCACGCCGCGCCGCACCAGGGGCTGGGCGTGGATCAATATGCGTGGAGCACGTCGCCGCTGCGTCGCTATACCGACCTGGTCAATCAATGGCAGATCCTGGCCTGTCTCGAGCATGGCGTGACCGCGCCTCTGGCGGCGCCGTTCAAGCCGCGCGACGCCGACCTGTTCGCCATCGTCTCCGGCTTCGACTCGGCGTATTCCGGTTATGCCGACTTCCAGTCCGGCATGGAGCGCTACTGGTGCCTGCGTTGGCTGGCGCAAGAGCAAGCGCGCCAGGTCGACGCCGTCGTGCTCAAGGACGAAGTCCTGCGCCTGGTCGATATCCCGCTGGTGATCCGTCTGCCGGGCATGCCGCAGGTTGCGCGCGGCCTGCAGGTCAAGCTCGATCTGCTGCGCTGGGATGAAGTTGACCTGACCGTGGAAGCGCGCCTGCTGGACGTCCCGGCCGTGCAACCGGCCACCGGCGCAGAGCAGATGGACGAAGACGAGGAGGCCTTGCTCGACGGCATGGAAAGCGCCGCCGAAGGCGCCGACGCTAGTGTTGTCGACGAGGCCGAACCAGTCGCCGGCGAGCAAACCGCGGGCGCGCCTTCCGCTGCGGAATGAGCCGGTCTTTGTCGTAAAATCGCGTTTTATTCTTGTCCATGCACCTGTGAAATTCTTCGCTGAAAACCGTTTTCTGACCATCGCCCTCGCCGGGTCTGTGCTGGTGCACGCGGCCCTGCTGGCGGTGCGGTTTGCCGCGCCGGAGGCGTTCCGTCTCAAGCCGGCCGATCCCGGGCTGGAAGTGATCCTGGTCAACGCCAAGCACGACAAGGCGCCGGTCAAGGCCGATGCCATCGCGCAAGCCAACCTCGACGGCGGCGGCAACGCCAACCAGGGTCGCGCCAAATCGCCCTTGCCGGACATGCGCAAGGTCGAGACCGGCGACAGCGTCAAGGCAGCGCAGCGCAAGGTGGCCGAGCTCGAAGCGCAGCAGCAGAAAATCCTCGCGCAGATGAACAAGAATGCGCCCGTGGTCGCCACGCCCGAGCGCGAGCCGCACAAGGAAGTGCAGCCGCAGCTCAATGCCAAGGACCTGCTCGACACCGCCAAGGCGGTCGCGCGCATGGAGGCGGAAGTCGCCAAGAACATCGAGGAATACAACAAGCGTCCGAAGAAGACACAGATCACCGCGCGCACGCGTGAAGCGGGCTACGCGATGTACTACAAGGCGTTGCAGGAAAAGATCGAAAAGATCGGCACGCTGAATTTCCCGCAGAAAGACGGCAAGAAGCTGTACGGCGAGCTGGTGATATATATCCCGGTGTACCAGGACGGCAGCATTTACGACAAGGAAGGCGGCGTGCGGGTCGAGCGCAGTTCCGGCAACCTGGCGCTGGACGCGGCGGCGCTGACCATCGTACGGCGTTCGGCGCCGTTCGGCCGCTTCCCCGACAACATGCGCACCACCGGCGGCAAGGATGATATCTGGGAAGTCATCACACGCTTTCGTTTCACACGTGACGAGACGCTGCAGACCGACCTGAGCGGGTCCAACTAAGACAAGAAGACAGAGGCAGACACCATGGATGCATACGTCGTCATCGGCAATCCGATTGCCCACAGCAAATCGCCCGAAATCCATGCGCAGTTCGCTGCGCAGACCGGCCAGCAACTGACTTACGAGCGCCTGCTGGCGCCGCTGCAAGGCTTCAAGGCGGCGGTCAAGGTGTTCATCGCCAACGGCGGCAAGGGCGCCAACGTCACGGTGCCGTTCAAGCTGGATGCCCACGCCCTGGCGGATCGCCTGACCGAACGCGCGCGCCTGGCCGGCGCGGTCAATACCCTCAGATTCGACGGCGGCGAGATTCTCGGGGACAACACCGACGGCGCCGGGCTGGTGGCCGACATCGTGCACAACGCCGGCGTTGCGCTGGCCGGCAAGCGCGTGCTGCTGCTGGGCGCCGGCGGCGCCGCGCGCGGCGCGCTGCTGCCGCTGCTGGAGCAACAGCCGGCGGCGCTGACCATCGCCAATCGCACCCACGCCAAGGCGCAAGAGCTGGCTAGCCAATTCGCCGAATTCGGCCGGCTCGACGCCGCTGAATTCGCCGCCTTGCAAGGCAGCTTCGACGTCATCATCAACGCCACTTCCGCCAGCCTCGACGCCGATGTGCCGCCGCTGCCGGCGAGCGTGTTTTCCGGCGCCACGCTGGCCTACGACATGATGTACGGCAAGCAGCCGACGGTGTTCATGGAGTTCGCCCGTCGCCACGGCGCGGTCACCCGCGACGGCCTCGGCATGCTGGTCGAGCAGGCCGCCGAAGCCTTCCTGCTGTGGCGCGGCGTGCGGCCGGAAACCGCCGACGTCTTCAGCGCGTTGCGCCGCCAGCTCAGCCAGTAAGATCGTGAACCCGTTCCAGGGAAATTGTGTTGCGGCGCGTTGCTTGCGCTTGCAGCTTTGCCCGCCACCGACTACGCTTGTCCGCATCACGCCAAAAATACTCAGATAAAAAAATGAAGCTCCTGCGCAAGTTGTTCCTGTGGCTGATCGTCTTGCCGATCACCTTGCTGTTCCTGCTGCAACTGTATTTCTTCGTGCAGATCTGGTGGTGGGTCGATCATAATCCCGAATCCACCAGCTTCATGCGCCACCAGCTGTCGCTGCTGCAGGAAAAGAATCCCAATGCGCAGCTGCAATTCAAGTGGGTGCCGTACAACCGCATTTCCAACAACCTCAAGCGCGCCATCATTGCGTCGGAGGATTCCAATTTTTCCGAGCACGAAGGCGTGGACTGGGATGCGCTGCAAAAGGCGTACGAAAAGAACACCAAAAAAGGCAAGGTGGTGGCCGGCGGCTCGACCATTACCCAGCAGCTGGCCAAGAACCTGTTTCTGTCGGGCGAGCGCAGCTACCTGCGCAAGGCGCAGGAATTCATCATCACCTACATGCTCGAGTTCCTGATGGACAAGCAGCGCATCTTCGAGATCTATCTCAACGTGGTGGAGTGGGGTAACGGCGTGTTCGGCGCCGAAGCCGCATCGCTGCATTACTACAGCGCATCCGCCGCCAGCCTCGGCCCCAGCCAGGCGGCGCGGCTGGCGGTGATGTTGCCGCGCCCGCGCTTCTATGACAAGAATCCCGGCTCGGCCTACCTCGCCAATCGCACCGGACTGATCCTGCGCCGCATGAACGCAGCCGAACTGCCGCCGGCCAAACCGGTGGAAAAGCCGGCCGCCAAACCGGTCGCCAAGCCGCCGGCCAGGAAATAAGACCGCCGGGCACCGCCGTTGCAGGAACGTGCTTGCCTGCGGTGGAGCTAAAACGTACACTTGCGTTCGTTTCGCGGGCGGCCTTCTGCGGTGCATGTCGATTCAGCAAGTTTCTGCAGCCCGGCCGTACCGGCGTGTTGTCGGCGGCGCCAAAAGCGGCGCCTGCATCTTCAGTCGTCTTGTCCTGACAGTGAGATCACATGATTAATGTTTTTGTTTTGCAGAACGGTCGACTGAACCAGGTCAATATCGACAGCCGCAGCGATCTGGAAACGATTGCGCCGGTGTGGGTCGACCTGACCGAGCCGACCGACGACGAGCGTGCCTGGGTCAAGAGCATCTACGGCGTGACGCTGCCAGACGAAGACGAATTCAGCGACATCGAAGCCTCGGCGCGCTATTTCGAAGCCGAGAACGGCGACCTCCACCTGCGCACCGATTTCCTGTTCGAAGGCGACGACGACACCTCGGCCACCATGACGGTAGCCTTCATCCTGGCGCGCAATATCCTGTTTTCAGTGCATGCCGAAGACTTGCCGGTGTTTCGCCTGGTGCGCATGCGCGCCCGTTCGCGTCCCGGTTCGATCGGCGACTACCGCGACGTGCTGCTGGACCTGTACGAAACCGACGCCGAGTATTCGGCCGATGCGCTCGAAGGGATTTACCAGAAGCTCGAAGCGGTCAGCCACAGCGTGCTCAAGAAAAGCCTGTCCGACCAGGCTGCCGCCGAAGTGCTCAACACCATCGCCCACGAAGAAGACTTGAACGGCCGCATCCGCCGCAACATGATGGATACGCGCCGCGCGGTCAGCTTCCTGATGCGCGGCCGCCTGCTCAGCGCGGACCAGTTCGAGGACGCGCGCCAGATTCTGCGCGACATCGAATCGCTGGACGGCCACACCGCCTTCCTGTTCGACAAGATCAACTTCCTGATGGACGCCACCGTCGGTTTCATCAACATCAACCAGAACAAGATCATCAAGATCTTCTCGGTGGCCTCGGTCGCCTTCCTGCCGCCGACGCTGATCGCCAGCATCTACGGCATGAACTTCGACTGGATGCCGGAGCTGCATTGGGGTGGCGGCTACCCGCTGGCGATTGCGATGATGATCGGTTCGGCGATCGCGCCGTTCTGGTACTTCCGCCGGCGCGGCTGGCTGAACTGAGCACGGACAGGCAGCTTCCGCCAACCTGCTGTTCCAGTGTCAGGGCAGCGTGTTAAGGGTTTTCCAGCGGCCCTGTTCGGCGCGATACAAGGTGTAAGGAGGCGCTATCAGGCTGCCGTCGGGCGCGAACGAGATCGCCCCGGACAGCCCGTTGAATTTCATCTGATGCAGGATCGGCGACAGCAGGCGTGGATTGGTCGAGCCCGCGCGCTTCATGGCTTCGGCCAGCATATCCACTGCATCGTAGGCGAACCAGGTTCGGGGGATCAGCGGGGAGGTGTACTTTTCGCGATAGGCCTGCTCCAGCCGCTTGAAATTCTGTACTTTCTCCACCGGATGGCCATTCACCAGCACCAGCGTTCCTTCGGGATATTCCTCGGTCTTGCGCGGGAAAAGCGGGTTGACGGCGCCGCCTGCCAGCAGCAGTCGGGTTTGCAGGCCGAACTGGCGCAAGCGCACGGCGAAAGCGCTGGTCTGCGGCTCCACGCCGGCGAAGAACACCAGATCGGGGCTGGCGTTCCTGATCTTCGCCACGGCGGCGTTGAAATCCGAACTCTTGGCGTTGATTTTGTCGCTGTCCACGATCTGTCCGCCCTGGCGCGTCACGGCCGCTGCGAAGCCGCGCGCCAGCGCCTTGCCGAGCAGCGTGTCGTTGTCGATCAGCATGATGCGTTTGGCGCGCAGCACTTTGATGGCCGTTTCCGCCAGGTACTGCGAGGTGTATTCGCTGTGTCCGAGCAACTGGAAGACGGTTGAATAGCCGAGCTGCGTGAATTCGCGGCCGGACGAGGTCGGCGACAATTGCGGCACGCCGGCTTCGTTGTAGATTTTGGCGGCAGCGATGCTGGCGTCGGTGGTGAGGTGGCCGACCACGCCGACCACCCCGGCAGCAACAGCGGCACGGGCATTGATGACGGCCAGATTGAGGTCGTTCTTGTCGTCGGCGAGGAACAACCTCAGCACGATGTTCTTATCGCCGACGCGCAGTCCTTGCGCGTTGATCTTATCTACCGCAAATTGGGCCCCGTCGCGAGTGGTCTTGCCGCGCGGAATCGTCAGCGGACCGATCACGCCGATCAGCACGGTCTGGAATTGAGATGGCGGTGACGCTCCGTCCGCGGGCACAGCAGTCGCCGTCGTGGTCATGGCCGTGCACAGTGCAACACCAAACAAAAGAGAGAGGGTGCGGCGCATCGGAGCTCCTCGGGAAGGCTGACGGGTATTCATGCTACCTCCCTCGGTTGCGGCACATAGCGTGGAAAAGACGCGAGTTCGGCGCGCTCTTCCGGATTGTTTGTCTTCATGGAAACATTTTGTTGCCATCGCACTGCAGCGGCGTCTTGCGTGCGGGGAATGTCTGACAAGGATTTGAGCACTTATCCGATGTTGCAGCCCGGCATGCCCGTCGACAATAGGCATAAATAGGCACACACAGCCGCGCGCTGCACGCGTTCCCGCCCTCAGACACTCCAAGGACCCGGCAATGAAACATCATTACATCTCCCTGCTCGCCATCGGCTTGAGCATGCTGGCCATCCTCAATGGTTGCGCCGGTCCCGACTACCGTTCGCAGCCCAACAACGCGGGTGCGCCGCCGCCTTCCTATTCCTATAACACCACCGGCGTCATTGAAGCCATTGATGTCGCGCATGAAAACAGCAGCGGCGTCGGCGGTACGCTGATAGGCGGTGCGGTGGGCGGCTTGCTCGGCAATCAGATCGGCAGCGGCTCGGGACGCACGGCGGCAACCGTGGCCGGCGCAGTCGGCGGCGCCGTGGTGGGCAATCAGGTGCAGAAGAATCACGGCGGACGCGAAGTCTACAATATCCGCGTGCGCATGAATGACGGTTCTACTCAGACGTTCGCGCAGGACAGCGCCGGTGATCTGCGCATCGGAGATCGCGTGCGCCTCGACGGCGGCAGAGTTTACCGGTATTGATTAAGTCTGCAAATCCGGCGCGCCGGATTACCGATTATTGCGCCGGATAGAGACCGCCGAGCACGCGCAAACCGCGTGCGCCGGTGACGGCGGGCAGATTGCCTGGCAGGCGCAGGCAAAAGCGTTGCGCCAGCCAGGCGAAGGCCAATGCTTCCACATGATTGGGCGCCACGCCCAGCACTTCGGTCGACATGACCGGAACGGTGCGGCCCGCACTGGCCTGCAAGGCTTGCGCCAGCTGCTCCAGCAAGTACCCGTTGTAAGCGCCGCCGCCGCAGACATAGAGCGCAGCGGTGGCAGGTGCATGCGCGACGATGGCGTCGGCGATGGTGGTTGCGGTGAACGCCGTCAGCGTCGCCTGCACGTCAGCCGGCGGCAGCTGCGAGAAACCTTGCAGGCGCTGTTCCAGCCATTCGACGTGGAACAAGTCGCGGCCGGTGCTCTTGGGCGGCGGCAGCGCGAAATAGGCATCGCTGCGCAAGGCCGCCAGCAGGGCGGCGTCCACTTTTCCGGAAGCGCCCCAGGCGCCGTCGGCGTCATAGCTTTGACCCTGATGCCGCGCGATCCATGCATCCATCAATACATTGCCCGGACCGGTGTCGAAGCCTGAGGTGGCAGCTTGCCGGCCGGCAGGCAGGATGCTGATGTTGCTGATGCCGCCGATGTTGACCGCGACGCGCATCTCGCTGTCGCTGCCGAATACTGCCTGATGGAAGGCCGGCACCAGCGGTGCGCCCTGGCCTCCGGCGGCGACGTCGCGGCTGCGGAAGTCGGCGATGACGTCGATGCCGCACAGTTCGGCCAGCAGGCTGGGGTTGTTGGTCTGGCGCGTATAGCCGAGTTCGGGGCGATGGCGGATGGTTTGTCCATGCACGCCGACCGCGCGAATGTATGCCGCAGGAATCGCGCTTTTTTCAAGCAGTTGCGCCACGCATTGCGCGTAATGATTGGCCAACTGGTTCGCGGCCAATGCTTCGCGCTGCAATTCATTCTCGCCGTTGGATTGCAGCGCCATCAGCGCGGCCCGCAAATCTTGCGGGAACGGCACGTAGGCCGTCGCCAGCGTCGCCATCGGCTGGCCGTCGTCGGGCAGTGAAGCGAGCACGCCGTCAACGCCGTCCAGGCTGGTGCCGGACATCAGGCCGATATACAGGGATGAGGAGGCGGAGCGCTGCGGCGAAGAGAGTTCGGCGGGCATAAAAAAACCGGTGATGGAGTCGCTGCAATTCTACAGCGATTCCATCACCGGTTTTGAGTCCCGGAGGTTCCGGCGGATCGTGAACAGGTTCTTAGCGCGATGCCACCGTCAGGTTGCCGTTTTCACCGGCCGGACGCAGGAGCGAAAGACGGCGGTTCATGTCGGTGGAGACCGCGCGGAAACGCGCCAGTTGACCGCCGCTCAGCGGTTGCGCATTCGGCACGTCGACCGACAGCGGATTGCGCGGCACGTTGCTGACGCGGAATTCGTAGTGCAGATGCGGGCCGGTAGCCCAGCCGGTCATGCCGACAAAGCCGATCACTTCACCCTGGCTGATCTTGTCGCCCTTGCGCAGGCCGGTAGCGAAGCGGCTCATGTGGCCGTAAGCGGTGGAATAATTGTTCCAGTGCTTGATCACGACGATGTTGCCGTAGCCGTTTTGCTTGCCGACGAAGTCAACCACGCCGTCGCCCGAAGCATGAATCGGTGTGCCGGTCGGTGCTGCAAAGTCGACGCCGGTGTGCTGCTTCCAGATGCCGAGGATGGGGTGCACGCGCATCGAGAAGCCCGATGAAATACGCGTGAAGGCCAGCGGCGACTTGAGGAAGGCTTTCTTCAGCGACTTGCCGTCGAAGGAGTAATAGCCGCCGCCGATCTTGCTGCCCGGTTCGTCGAACCAGACCGCCTGGTAAGTGTTGCCGGCGTTGCTGAATTCGCCTGCCAGCACGCGGCCGGTGCGCACCGGTTCGCCATTGTTGTAGAAGGTTTCATAGACCACGTTGAAGCGGTCGCCGCGGCGCAGGTCGGACGCGAAGTTGATGTTGGTGGAGAACATGTCGACCAGTTGGGTCGCCACGCTGTCCGGGATCTGCGCATTATCGGTCGCCGCGAACAGCGACGAGCGGATCTGGCCGGAGCGCATTTCGACGCGGCGTTCCAGTACGGCCGGCGCGGTGCTGGCCTTGAACGTGTCGCCGCTGCGTTCGATCACGAGATTGTTGACCTGCTGGCCGTCGCGGCCGTCGCTCAGCGTCGCGGTCAGCTGTTGCAGCTCGCCATCTTCGGAAGTGCGCGCCATCACGCGCTTGCCGGCGCGCAATTGCATGACCGCGCGGGCCAGGGTGTCGGACTTGATGAAGTTGGCGGCGGCCTCGTCGTCCACGCCCAGGCGTGTCAGCAGCGTGGCCAGCGTGTCGCCGGAACGGACTTTTTCTTCGTTGACGTAAAACTCTTCACGGTCTTCCAGTTGCGCGACCTGTTGTTGCAAATCCGGCAAGGCCAGATCCTTGACGATGGCGTGGACCGGCGCATCGGAAGTGTCGGGCTCGGCCGGGGCGAAGCCGGCGGCGCCGATCGTGAAGGCGCCGAGGAACAGGGCGCCTGCGGACAGGATCTTGGTCTTGCGGGAAGAACCGTGGAATTTCTCCTGGCAGAGGAGATGGGTGGTGCGGTATAGGGAGGCGACGCGCGCGAATTTATCTTTAGGGAACATGCAATACGTTAAAATCTACCGTTTACGCTTGTTCCGAATCCTGTTGCAGGATGGCAATGAAGTTGGCGGATCGTTCCGCGCTGCCGGTGTGGTGAAACATACGACCGGCCAACCAGGTTGCCATTCAACCGCAAGCAGCGTCAATGACTCCCCGATGACGCACGCTTTTTACAGATTCTCGACAGGCGATGAATGCTAAATTCTCTGCTGATTGCGCTTCTAGATGGCGTGCGGCAGAAAGACGAAAGCGCGATTATAGCAAAGCGTCAATCCGGTACTGTCCTACAAAAGCCTATTTTTTAGTTATATCAATGAACGCCGAACAGCCTACACCCCAAACTCTCCTGCCCCTGTCCGATAAAGTCCAGGAAGCGCTGGCCATCACCAAGCGCGGCGTTGACGAATTGCTCATCGAAAACGAATTTGCGCAAAAACTGGCGCGCGCCGAAAAGAGCGGCCAGCCGCTGCGCATCAAGCTGGGCCTCGATCCGACTGCGCCCGACCTGCATCTGGGTCACACCGTGGTCCTGAACAAGATGCGCCAGCTGCAGGACCTCGGTCACAACGTGATTTTCCTGATCGGCGATTTCACTTCGATGATCGGCGACCCGTCCGGCCGCAACGCCACCCGCCCGCCGCTCACGCGCGAGCAGATCGAGGTCAACGCCAAGACCTATTTCGCCCAGGCCAGCCTGGTGCTGGATGCGGCCCGGACCGAGATCCGCTACAACTCCGAATGGTGCGACCCGCTCGGCAGCCGCGGCATGATCCAGCTGGCTTCGCGCTATACCGTGGCGCGCATGATGGAGCGCGACGATTTCACCAAGCGATTCAAGGAAGGCACGCCGATTTCGGTGCATGAGTTCCTTTATCCGCTGATGCAGGGTTATGACTCGGTCGCGTTGAAGTCTGACCTCGAGCTGGGCGGCACCGACCAGAAGTTCAACCTGCTGGTGGGCCGCGAGCTGCAAAAGGATTTCGGCCAGGAGCCGCAGTGCATCCTGACCATGCCGCTGCTGGAAGGCCTGGACGGCGTCGACAAGATGTCCAAGTCCAAGAACAATTACATCGGCATCACCGAACCGGCCAACACCATGTTCGCCAAGGTGATGAGCATTTCCGACGTGATGATGTGGCGCTATTACGAACTGCTGTCGTTCCGTTCGATCGCCGACATCGCCGGCTTCAAGGCCGAGGTCGCCGAAGGCAAGAATCCGCGCGACATCAAGGTGGCGCTGGCGCAGGAAATCGTCACGCGCTTCCACTCGCAACAGGCGGCCGAAGATGCGCTGGCCGATTTCGTCAACCGCTCCAAGGGCGGCATTCCGGATGATGTGCCGGAAGTCAGCCTGACCGGCGCGCCGCTGGGCATCGGCCAGCTGCTCAAGCAGACCAACCTGTGCGCCTCGACTTCGGAGGCCTTGCGCATGGTGGAGCAGGGCGGCGTGCGCATTGACGGTACGGTGATCAGCGACAAGGGGCTCAAGGTCGACGCCGGCGTATTCGTCGTGCAGGTCGGCAAGCGCAAGTTCGCCCGCGTTACCTTGTCGCAATGACAGCGACGGCAGCAGCGTCATGATCGGATTGTTGCAACGAGTCCGCAAAGCTGATGTCGTAGTGGAAGGCGAGCAGGTCGGGGCCATCGGTGCAGGCCTGATGGTGCTGGTCTGCGCCGAACGCGGCGACACCGTCAGGGAAGCCGACGGGCTGCTGACCAAGCTGCTGGCCTATCGCGTGTTTGCCGACGAGGCCGGCAAGATGAATCGCAGCGTGACCGACGTGCTGGGCGGCTTGCTGCTGGTGCCGCAGTTCACGCTGGCGGCCGACACCCGCTCCGGCACGCGGCCGTCGTTCACGCCGGCCGCACCGCCGGCGGAAGGCAAGCACCTGTTCGATCATTTCGTTACGCAGGCAAAAGCCCGCCACGGCGTGGTGGAGACCGGCCGCTTCGGCGCCGACATGCAGGTCTCCTTGACCAATGACGGGCCCGTCACGTTCTGGCTGCAGGTAAAACCGGCTGCCACCTGACGATAGTTGATGGCATTCAATAGCAGGCTGATTTTCAAAGGAGAGCACATATGAAACTCTGGAGCGATTCTTTTCAGGACGGCGCAGTCATTCCGGGCGAATTCGCCTTTGCCGTCGCCGATCCCAAAAACCACGTAGCCTTGTCGTCCAACAAAAACCCGCACCTGGCCTGGAGCGATCTGCCTCCCGGGACCAGGTCGCTGGTGCTGGTGGTGCATGATCCCGATGTGCCGTCGCGCGGCGACGACGTCAACCAAGAAGGCAAGACCGTGCCGGCCGATTTGCCGCGCGTCGATTTCTTCCACTGGACAATGGTGGATATTCCGGCCGGCGTCACCGAGCTGGCCGCGGGGCAATTCAGCAGCGCCGTCACCACGCGCGGCAAGGCCGGCCCGGCGATTCCCGGCGATCCGCTGTCGGGCGCGCGCCACGGCCTCAACGACTACACCAGCTGGTTCGCCGGCGACGGCGACATGAGCGGCGATTACTTCGGCTACGACGGTCCGTGCCCGCCGTGGAACGACGCCATCGCGCATCGTTACATTTTCACGCTGTACGCCATCGACCAGGAACAACTGACCGTCACCGGCAAGTTCACCGGCACCGACGTGCACAATGCGCTGCAAGGCCACGTGCTGGCGCAGGCGGCCATCACCGGCACGTACACGCTCAATCCCGACCTGATCAAGTAATCAGCAACTACCGCACGCGCCATGATCGCCACGCCCGCCAAGACCTCTACGACCGCCACGGCCGCCACGACTGATATCTTGCTGATTCGCCACGGCGAGACCGACTGGAATGTCGACAAACGGCTGCAAGGCCACATCGATATTCCGCTCAACGCCGAAGGGCGGCGGCAGGCGGCGGCGCTGGGCCGGGCGCTCGGCAGCGAGCCGCTCGACGCGATCTACGCCAGCGACCTGCAACGCGCGCGCGACACGGCGCAGGCGGTCGCCGCGCTGCAGGGCAAGGACGTGCACGTCGATGCAGCGCTGCGCGAACGCTGCTATGGCGGCTTCGAAGGCCTGCAGCATCACGACATCGCACAGCGTTATCCGCTGGACTATGCCGCCTGGAAAGCACGCGAACCCGATGCCCGCTATCCGGCCGGAGAACGCATCGCCGAAACCATGCGCGAATTCTCCGAGCGCACCGTCGGTGCGGTCACGCGCCTGATTCGCCACAGCAACGCCCTGCAGCACCGCAAGATCGCTATCGTCACGCATGGCGGCGTGCTCGAATGCATCTATCGCTGGTCGCGCCGGACCGGCTTTGGGCACGCGCGCGATTTCGACATCTTCAACGCCGGCATCAATCGCATGCAATGGGATGGCGAGCACCTCCACATCGCGCAGTGGGCCGACGTGGCGCATTTGTCGGCCGGCGTGCTGGACGAGGTCGATCGCTAAACCCCTTCCTGCCTTCCCGTTCCGTTCTGTCGGGCTGGATACGACGCCGGGTGGCAATTCTTGTCGCTTCGTCAAATGTGTTGTCGCCGCTGCGCTGCAAGACCGATTCTTGTTGGGGCGCACGGCCAATCGCGCTAAAATGACGCCCTTCCCCTGCAACCACACGACCGCACCGTCCAACGACCCGTGAATATCGGCCCGCATTCCCTGCGCAATAACGTTTTCGTCGCCCCGATGGCTGGTGTGACGGATCGGCCTTTCCGCCAGTTGTGCAAGCAACTGGGGGCGGGTTACGCCGTGTCGGAGATGGCGGCCTCGGATCCGCGCTTGTGGCAAAGCGAGAAGACGTCGCGCCGCACCAACCACGACGGCGAGATGGAGCCGAAGGCGGTGCAGATCGCCGGCGCCGATCCCGCCATGCTGGCCGATTGCGCGAAACATAACGTCGACCGCGGCGCGCAGATCATCGACATCAACATGGGCTGCCCGGTCAAGAAGGTGTGCAACAGCTGGTGCGGTTCGGCCTTGCTGCAAAACGAAAAGCTGGTCGGCCAGATTCTCGACGCGGTCGTCAATGCGGTCGACGTGCCGGTGACGCTGAAATTCCGCACCGGCTGGAACCGCGAAAACAAGAACGCCCTGGCCATCGCCGCCATGGCCGAACAAAGCGGCATCGCCATGCTGACGCTGCACGGCCGTACGCGCGCCGACGGCTACAGCGGCGAAGCCGAGTACGAAACGATTGCCGCCGTCAAGGCGGCGGTGAAGATTCCGGTGGTCGCCAACGGCGACATCACCACGCCCGAGCGTGCACGGCATGTGCTGGCGGTGACCGGCGCCGACGCCGTCATGGTCGGCCGCGCAGCCCAGGGACGGCCGTGGATCTTCCGCGAAATCGATCACTTCCTGCGCACCGGCACGCATTTGCCGGCGCCGATGGTAGCGGAAGTGCAGGAACTGATGCTGGAACATCTGCAGGCGCACTACGCGTTTTACGGCGAGTATCTCGGCGTACGCACGGCGCGCAAGCACATAGGATGGTATGTCCGCGACCTGCCGGAGGGGGAACAATTCCGGCAGCGCATGAACCGTCTCGAAGATTGCCAGCTGCAATGGAACGCAGTGCGCGATTTCTTTGAATCGCAGGCGGCATATGGCGAGCGGTTACAATACGGGATTGCCGATCAGCCGCTGGCAGCATAGCTGCGAGGCGGATTGGCCTGGACTTGGAGCCAGCGGCTTTTCATTGATCAACACACTAAAAAGAACAGAAGCATTTCGTAATGAGTAAAGAAAGTATCGAGGATGTCGTCAGGAAGAGCCTTGACAAGTATTTCAAGGACCTGGGCGAGCAGCTGCCATCGAATGTCTATGACATGGTTGTTTTGACGGTCGAGAAACCGATCTTCGAAGCAGTGATGGCGCGCGCCGACGGCAATCAGTCGCAAGCCGCAGAAATTCTCGGCATCAACCGCAATACCCTGCGCAAGAAATTGCAGCAGCACGGCTTGCTGTAACACTTGCATGCGGCGGTGCGCCTGCCAGCGCATCGCCGGTCACACCTACACCGTCGCCGAATTCCTTCATCCACGCAGTTCTTCTTCTCCTTCATGCCATCATGATCAAACAAGCACTCATCTCCGTTTCCGACAAAGCCGGCGTGCTCGACTTTGCGCGCGCGCTGTCCGCCATGGGCGTCAACATCCTGTCCACTGGCGGCACCGCCAAGCTGCTGGCCGACAACGGCGTCAAGGTGACCGAAGTCGCCGACTACACCGGTTTCCCGGAAATGCTGGATGGACGCGTCAAGACGCTGCATCCCAAAGTGCATGGCGGCATCCTGGCGCGCCGCGATTTCCCCGAGCATGTCGCCGCCCTGGACAAGCACGGCATCCCGACCATCGACATGGTGGTGGTGAACCTGTATCCGTTCCAGCAGACCGTCGCCAAGGAAGAATGCTCGCTGGAAGACGCGATCGAAAACATCGACATCGGCGGCCCGGCAATGCTGCGTTCGTCGGCCAAGAACCACAAGGATGTGGTCGTGATCTGCGATCCGACCGACTACGCCGGCGTGCTGGCCGACCTGCAAAACGGCGGCGACCTGCCGTACGAAAAGCGCTTTGCACTGGCCAAGAAAGTATTCGCCCACACTGCACAATACGACGGCGCCATCACCAACTATTTCACCTCGCTGGGCGAAGACAAGCAACATGCCACGCGCAGTGCCTATCCGGAAACCCTGAACCTGCACTTCGAAAAAGTCCAGGACATGCGCTACGGCGAGAACCCGCATCAATCGGCCGCGTTCTACCGCGACGTCAAGAAGGTCGACGGCGCGCTGGCCAATTACACCCAGCTGCAAGGCAAGGAACTGTCGTTCAACAACATCGCCGATGCCGACGCCGCGTGGGAATGCGTCAAGACCTTCGATGCCGCCGACACGACCGCCTGCGTCATCATCAAGCACGCCAATCCATGCGGCGTGGCGATCGGCGCCAATCCGCTGGAGTCGTACAGCAAGGCCTTGCAGACTGATCCGACTTCGGCCTTCGGCGGCATCATCGCCTTCAATCGCGAACTCGACGGCGCGGCCGCCGAAGCGGTCGCCAAGCAATTCGTCGAAGTGCTGATCGCACCGTCCTTCAGCGCCGAAGCGAAGAAGATTTTCGCCGCCAAGCAAAACGTCCGCCTGCTGGAAATCCCGCTCGGCAACGGCCTCAATGCGCATGACTTCAAGCGCGTCGGGGGCGGCCTGCTGGTGCAATCGCCGGACGCCAAGAACGTGCTGCTGGCCGACGTCAAGGTCGTCAGCAAGAAGCAACCGACACCGCAGCAATTGCAGGACCTGATGTTCGCCTGGCGCGTCGCCAAGTTCGTCAAATCCAATGCGATCGTTTTCTGCGGCAACGGCATGACGCTGGGTGTCGGCGCCGGCCAGATGAGCCGTATCGACTCCGCCCGCATCGCTTCGATCAAGGCGCAGAATGCGGGCCTGACGCTGGCCGGATCGGCAGTGGCGTCGGATGCCTTCTTCCCGTTCCGCGACGGCCTGGACGTGGTGGTCGACGCTGGTGCGACCTGCGTGATCCATCCGGGCGGTTCGATGCGCGATCAGGAAGTGATCGATGCAGCGAATGAACGCGACGTCGTGATGCTGCTGACCGGTACGCGCCACTTCCGCCACTGATTCTTCTCTGGCGCTGCAACACGGCATCCAAGCCCGGCACACGTGCCGGGCTTGTTGTTTTTTGCGTGGGGTGAAGTCCGATGTTGGCATCAAGGCAATTTTTCGATGGATAATGAGCGATCACTTTCTCTCGTGGGAGGTTGCCGATGAACCGTCCGTTGCTGTCGTGTCGTAACGAGAATCCTCGCTCTCCTGCGTGGCGCATTGGTGTGTTTCTGCTGCTGTCTTGGGTCGGTCTCAGCGGTTTTCCTGTCCCCGCCTCGTCTCAGGAAACCCACGAAATCAAGGTCGTCATCGGTTTTCTGGCGCCCCTCAGCGGATCCAATCAGGCGCGGGGCGCCAGCATGATCAACGGCGCACAACTGGCGATCGATGAACTCAACAAGAAAGCCATCAAGGTCAACAACACCAGGGCCGTCTTTGAACTGATCCCGCAAGACGATCGTTTCGACGCCAACGCCGGCAAACTGGCGACGGATTATCTGCTCAAGAGAAACCTCACGGCGCTTGTCTGCCATAGTTCCACGGTATGCATCGCCACTGCCGCACAGGTCCAGGCCGCGCGCATCCCTTACATCTCGGTCGGCGCGACCAACCACAAATTCACGCAGCTCGGCTACGACAACACATTTCGCATGTTCGGCCACAGCGAACAGGGCGGCATTCTTTTCGGGCACTATGTGTATGACGACCTCAAGGTCGATCGCATGGCGGTGATCGACGACAAGACGCCGTCTGGCACGGCGATGGCGGATCAGTTCAGCGAGGGCTTCCGGAAAGCAGGGGGGCTTTTGCTCGGTCGGTACTCGGTCAGCGACAAGACCTCCGATTTCAACCAGGTGCTGGCCGATATCAAGGAGAGCAGGGCGGATGCGATATTCTGGGGCGGCACGCATTTGCAGGCCGCCAACATGATAGTGAACGCGAAGCGGCTGGGCGTGAATACGCGCTTCCTGAATGCGATGAACGGCATGAACAACCGGAACTTCCTGAACCAGGTCAACGGCGCCGGCAATATCTTTACGCTGGAATCGGACCAGCAACGAGATAAACTGCCAGGATGGAAGAATTTTGAAAAGAATTATGTCGCGCGGTTTTCTTCATCGTATATCGACGTCAGCAGTTTACGCGCCTATGATACGGTGCAGACGGTGGGCGAAGCGATTCGCTCGGGCAATTCCGTCGATCCGCGCAAACTGATCGAAGCGTTGCACGCGGAAAAATTCAAGGGACTGACCGGCGTGATTTCGTTTGACCGGGAAGGCAACCTGAATGATCCCGTGTTTACCGTGTATGAAGCACAGGGCGGCGACTGGAAAATAGTGAAGGCGCTCAAGGGGCGTTGATTGCCTTCTCGCCCGGATCTCCTTCTGAAACGATTGACTCACATTCTGTTTGCATGAAAATTATCGGCATCGACCCCGGCTTGCGCACCACCGGCTTTGGCGTGATCCACAAGCAGGGCAGCAAGCTCACCTATATCGCGTCCGGCACCATCAAGACGCCGGACGGCGATCTGGCGCCGCGGCTCAAGGTCATCCTGGACAGCGTCGGCGAAGTCATCCAGACGTATTCACCCGATTGCGCCGCGATCGAAAAAGTCTTCGTCAACGTCAACCCGCAATCCACCTTGCTGCTCGGCCAGGCGCGCGGTGCTGCGATCTGCGCGCTGGTGCAGGCCGACCTGCAGGTAGCGGAATACACTGCGCTGCAGGTCAAGCAAGCCGTCGCCGGTCACGGCAAGGCGCAGAAGCAGCAGGTGCAGGACATGGTGCAGCGCCTGTTGGCGCTGCCGGGTTTGCCGGGCACCGACGCGGCAGATGCGCTCGGCGTAGCGATCTGCCATGCGCATAGCGGCGAGATCCTCAGCGCGCTTGGCGGACTGGCGCCGGCGCTTGCGAAGAAAGGCCTGCGCATGCGCGGCGGCCGTCTGGTCGGCTAATCCTTCTTGAATATCTTCAGCACGCGTTGCACCAGCGTCACCAGCAGCAGCACCACACCGCCGGCGATCACGCCAAACACCGCATCCAGCACCGACGGCGCCACTGCCGACAACAAGCCGCCAATGGCCGGTATTGCCGCCAGCGGCGCACTGACGCCGGCGATCCAGTGATGCGCCGGCGCAAAGCCGTGCGTCAGAATTCCGCCGCCGACCATGAACATCGCCACCGTGCCGATCACGGTCAGACTCTTCATCATGATCGGCGCCGCGACCAGGATGGCGCGGCCGATGCGGCGGCCGAATGCGCCGCCGGTGCGCAGCAGGTAGAGGCCGCCATCGTCGAGCTTGACGATGCCCGCGACCACGCCGTAGACCCCGACCGTCATGATCAGCGCGATACCGGCCAGCACCGTGATCTGCTGCTGCAACGGCGCGCCGGCGACCGTGCCCAGCGTGATGGCGATGATCTCCGCCGACAGGATGAAGTCGGTGCGGATGGCGCCCTTGATCTTGTCCTGCTCGCTTTCGGCGGCTTCAGGAGCGGCAGCCTCGTCAAGGTGTTCTTCTTCGTGCGGCAGATACTTGTGCGCCAGTTTTTCGAAGCCTTCAAAGCACAGGAAGGCGCCGCCCAGCATCAGCAGCGGCGTCACCGCCCACGGCGCGAAGGCGCTGATCGCCAACGCGGCAGGCACCAGGATCGCCTTGTTCTTCAGCGAACCGAGCGCCACCGCCCACACCACCGGCAATTCGCGGTCGGCGTTGACGCCGGACACCTGCTGCGCATTGAGCGCCAGATCATCGCCCAGCACGCCTGCGGTTTTCTTGGCTGCGACCTTGGTCATTGCGGAAACGTCGTCGAGGATGCCGGCGATGTCGTCGATCAACGCGAAAAAGCTGCTGCCTGCCATGGGATCCTTGCGTGGTTATGGGTACGTGAGGCCAGACGATAGCCCGGCAAGGTGCTTCAAGGCAAGCGTACGGGGCTGCCTTGGCGGATTCATATACTGTTTATCCGAACAGTACTGTATCATTCCACCATTCATCTTTCTGCCCAGCCATCATGATCGGTCGCCTCTCCGGAATCCTGCTCGAAAAAAATCCCCCGCAATTGCTGGTCGACTGCAACGGCGTCGGATATGAAGTCGGCGTGCCGATGAGCACCTTCTACAACCTGCCGGGCCTCGGCGAAAAAGTGGTGCTGCTGACGCACCTGGCGATCCGTGAAGACGCACACGTGCTGTTCGGCTTCGGCAGCGCCGAAGAGCGCAACACCTTCAAGGAACTGATCAAGATTTCCGGCGTCGGTGCGCGTACGGCGCTGTCGATCCTGTCCGGCATGTCCGTCAGCGATCTGGCGCAGGCCGTGACGCTGCAGGAAGCCGGGCGTCTCACCAAGGTCCCCGGCATCGGCAAGAAGACCGCCGAACGCCTGTTGCTCGAACTCAAGGGCAAGCTCGGCGCCGACCTCGGCGTGGTCGGCGGCGCGGTGCATCACGATGCGACTTCGGATATCCTCAACGCCTTGCTGGCGCTCGGTTATTCCGACAAGGAAGCAACCCTGGCGCTCAAGCAGGTGCCGGCCGACGCCAGTGTCTCCGACGGCATCAAGCACGCGCTGAAAGCACTATCCAAAGCCTGAACGGTAAATCATGAGCATCCAGACCGACGACTTTTCCGAACAACGCATCATTGCCGCCACGCCGGCCTCGGCCAACGAGGAGGCAATCGAACGCGCCCTGCGGCCCAAGCAGCTCGATGAATACGTCGGCCAGGAAAAAGTGCGCGGCCAGCTCGAGATCTTCATCTCGGCGGCGCGCCAGCGCGGCGAAGCGCTTGATCACACCTTGCTGTTCGGTCCGCCGGGTCTCGGCAAGACCACCATGGCGCACATCATCGCGCGCGAAATGGGCGTCAACCTGCGCCAGACTTCCGGCCCGGTGCTGGAGCGCGCGGGCGATCTCGCAGCGCTGCTGACCAATCTCGAAGCCAACGACGTGCTGTTCATCGACGAGATCCATCGGCTGTCGCCGGTGGTGGAAGAAATCCTCTATCCCGCGCTCGAGGACTACCAGATCGACATCATGATCGGCGAAGGCCCGGCGGCGCGTTCGGTGCGCCTCGACCTGCAGCCGTTCACCCTGGTTGGCGCCACCACGCGCGCCGGCATGCTGACTAATCCGCTGCGCGACCGCTTCGGCATCGTCGCGCGCCTGGAGTTTTACACGCCACCCGAACTGGCGCGCATCGTCACGCGCAGCGCCGGCCTGCTGAACGCGCCGATCGTCGAAGAAGGCGCGCTGGAGATCGCCAGGCGCAGCCGCGGCACCCCGCGCATCGCCAACCGCCTGCTGCGCCGCGTGCGCGACTATGCCGAAGTCAAGGGCAACGGTCGGATCACGCAAGCGATGGCGGATGCTGCGCTGGTCATGCTCGACGTCGATCCGGTCGGGTTCGACGTGATGGATCGCAAGCTGCTCGAAGCGGTGCTGTTCAAATTCAACGGCGGCCCGGTCGGTCTCGACAATCTGGCCGCGGCAATCGGCGAAGAACGCGACACCATCGAAGACGTGCTCGAGCCTTACCTGATCCAGCAAGGCTATCTGCAGCGCACGCCGCGCGGTCGCGTGGCGACGCCGGCGGCGTACACTCACTTCGGCGTGACCGCGCCGCGCACCGGTCCCAACGGCGATCTTTGGGCCGGTTGAATTCTCCCTGCGGAAATTGTATCGGCGCTGCCGCCGGTACACTTCATCCGATGGCCATCACTTCCATGCGTGCCGATCGGCAACAGCTGTTGAGCAGCGTCAACTCACGTTCAAACTGAACTGGCCTGACCATTTGGCCGGGTGATTGCATCGCCTGAAAAATGTCTCGCCATGTCGTCAATTCATTAGAAATTTGCCAAGAATTTCATGCGATCTTCTTGTGATTTCTTTATTTTCACTTGTGCAAAAATTAATCGTCACCGACAATGGATAGCTAATCACTATCTTTGTGGGCGAGCCTCTCATGCTTATGTCGAGCCAAGCCAGCAGGTACGCGCATCAACTCCTCGATGCCCGTGCAAACACACGCCTGTTGCCGCTCCTGTCCTCTTCCCAACCGCTGTCCGTTGACGATGCCTACGACATCGCCCGCCGTATCGTCGATATCCGCGTGGCGCAAGGCGAACAGCCGGTCGGCCGCAAAATCGGCTTCACCGTGCACAAGACCTGGGACAAATACGGCGTTACCGACGACACCCGCATTCCGATCTGGGCGCACATCTACGACTCCACGGTGCGCTACGCCGAAGACAATCACGGCAAGCAATGCCTGCGCGGTGCGCTGCAGCCGCGCATCGAACCGGAAATCGTCTTCAAGCTCGGCCGGGCGCCGTCGCGCGACGCGACCATCGACGAACTGGCCGAATGCATCGAATGGATGGCGCACGGTTTCGAGATCGTCACCTGTCCGTTCGCCAACTGGGAATTCACGGTAGCCGATTCGATCGCCGCCTTCGGCCTGCATGGCACGCTCATCATCGGCGAGCCGCATGTGCTGTCGTCGGCTACGCGCCACAACCTGCCGCAGATCCTGGCGAGCGCCAGCGTGTCATTGTCGAGCAGCACCGACAGCACCGGCCGGCTGCATGCCGCGGGCTTCTTCAACGACGAAGCCGACAGCCCCTTGCACGCGCTGTGGCACCTGCATCAGCTGCTCAACACCCAGCCGCAATTCACGCCGCTGCAAGCCGGCGAAATCATTACCACCGGCACCTGGACCGACGCCTATCCGGTGGAAGCCGGGCAGACCTGGATCACGGCATTTTCCGGCGTCGCCTTGCCGGGACTGACGGTGTCGTTTGTCTGATACCCGCGCGTTCGCTGCATGCCGCACTTCTCATCGGACCCGTTGCGGTCCGATGTTTTTTCGAGAGCCGATGTGAGAGCCGCGACGTGAGAGCTGATTATGCAAATCTGGGTTGATGCCGATGCCTGTCCGGGCGTCATCAAGGACATGTTGTTCCGTCTCGCCGAGCGCACGCACATCCAGGTTACGCTGGTGGCGAACAAACTCCTGCGCGTGCCGCCATCGCGCTTCATCAAAGCTGTTGTCGTGCCGGCCGGCTTCGACGTCGCCGACAAGGAGATCGTCAGGCTGACGCAACCCGGCGACCTGATCATCACCGCCGACATTCCGCTGGCAGCAGAGGCCATCGCCAAGGGTGGGGCTGTGCTTAATCCGCGTGGCGAAATGTATTCCGCCGACAATATCCAACAGCACCTGACCATGCGCAATTTCATGGAAGAGCTGCGCAGCAGCGGCGTGGAAACCGGTGGACCTGCTGCGTTCAGTCAGAGCGATGGCCGCGCCTTCGCACGCCAGCTCGACAGCTATGTCGCCAAATACAAGCCGGCGCCATAACCCGCAGTGTCGGTCGTTCACTTTGCCGTGAAGACGCGCAGCGGCACCCACTTTTGCTGCTCCATGCTGTACAGCGTATAGGCGGGCTTAAGCAGCGTGCCATTGGCGTCAAAGGAAATGGTGCCGGTGATGCCGCTGTATTTTATTTCGTGCAGCGCGTCGACGATCTTGCCGCGATCCAGCGAGTTGGCCTTCTTGGCCGCGGCAACCAGCACGTGCACGCTGTCGTAGGCGTATGCCGCAAACGGCAGCATCTCCATATTGAATCTCTCCATGTATTTTTTTTGCAGCGCCACTACGCCTGGACGTTTTTCCATCGGCGTGCTGGGTAGGATAGCCATCAGGCTGATGTTGATCTTCTCGGCATTGCGCAGGAAGTTGCCGGTCACGACGCTGCCGGTGATCAGCAACTTTGCAGACAGGTTGAAGCGGTGCAGGTTGCGCGCCAGCACATCGCTCTGAATCACGCGCCCGCTGAAAAAAATCAGATCCGGTTTGACCTGCTGGGCTTTTTGCAGCGGGGCGTTGAAGTCGGAGGTCTTGCCGTTGACCGACGTCCGGTACACGATCTCGCCGCCCGCCGCCTTGACATGGGCCGACAGATAATCGGCCATGCTGGTGCCGAGATAGGCGCCATCGTCCAGCACGAATACGCGCTTGAGTTGCTGTTCCCTGACCAGATAGTCGGCAGCATAGGCGAGGCCGGCATCATCGGTGCCAAGGATCTGGAAAGCGGTCTTGAAAGACTTCTCAGTGAAGCCGCGGCTCCACGATGCCGGAGACACCTGCGCCATTCCCGCTTCGTTATAGATGGGGGCCGCAGCCACTGTGGCGTTGCTGGTCCAATGGCCGACGACGCCAATGGCTTTGCTGCCGGCGAAGTAACGGGCAATGTATTCGGCAATGCGCGGATCGGCTTTGTCGTCTTGTTCGACGAGTTCAAAAATCACCGCCTGGCCATTGATGCGCGGGACGCCCTTATTGATTTCTTCGATGGCGAGGATCGCCGCATTGCGCCCGTTCCTGGCATTGATCTCGCTCAGCGGTCCGGCAAAGCCGATCGGAACGATCTTTACTGGCAGATCGGTTGCCGAGGCTGCCGCCGCTAGAGCTGAAATGAATAGCACAGACACGACGTGTCGCGAAAGAAAGCCATGCCACCGTTGCCACATACGCCCCCCGGTCTGAAGCCATACGTTTTGCGGAATGGGATTGCAGGGAATCACGATGCTCCCGACGAACCTGAAAGAGCAGGTCCGGTCCCATGAAAAAACACTTATTTTTTATATGATTTTCAGTGACAGCGAACTTGATTATAAAACAAGAAAACCGCCGCGCCGGACAAAAATGTCGCGCAAAAACAAAAGCGGCCGAAGCCGCCTTGTTGTCCGGAAACACTGATGCGGCCTAATCTTCGCGCACCCAGGTCTGGGTACGGCCCAATATCGGCATGCCGATGTAGCCGCGCACGTTGAGCTTCTTGCCGTCTTCGATGACGGTCAGCTTGCTCTTGTACAACTTGCCGTTGGCAGGATCGAGAATCTGTCCGCCGTTGTATTCATCGCCGTCCTTCTTCAGGCCGGAGAGGATGGTCATGCCGATGATGGGCTGATCCTTGAGCGCGCCTTCGCACTTTTCGCACTTGGGATTCTGCTCTTCTTCGGCGGGGCGAAACAGCTTCTCGATCTTGCCCTTGAGCTCGCCGTCGCTCTCGGTGATGCGGATCAGCGCCTTCGGTTTGCCGGTGGCGTCGTCGATGTTCTTCCACAAGCCCACGGGTGATCCCTCGGCCCAGGCGGTGGCGCCGGCCAGTGTGCCAAGGGCCAGCAGGATGCTGCTCAGGATGATGCGAGTCTTCATGATGTCTCCGTCCAGTGATGGGGATGGTTGGGAATAAAAATCCGCGTATAAAAGCACGGTTGTTCTAATTTATTCGACTAGTGTAGACAAGCTTGGGATGTCCCGCAAGGAATAAAAAAGCCGCCGTTCCACAAGGGATGGCGGCTTTGTTTTTGCGCCCGGCAACAGGCGCGGCAGCTGCTTCGGCTTACTTCAGCTTGGCCAGCTGCTCCTGCAATTTCGCCAGCGTCGTGGTGAAGTTGGCGAGGCGCTCCTTCTCTTGCGCCACGACCGCCTCCGGTGCGCGTGCGACGAAGCTCTCGTTGGACAGCTTGGCATTGGCCTTGACGATCTCGCCGCTGATGCGGGTGATCTCCTTGGCCATGCGTTCGCGTTCGGCAGCGACATCGATTTCCACCTTCAGCATCAGCTTCAGATCGCCGACGATGGCGACCGGCGCAGGCGACTCCGGCAACAGCGTGACGACTTGCGCTTCGCTCAGCTTCACCAGCGTTTGCAGGTAAGGCAGGAAGGAGTTCACCGCTTCCGCGTCTGCCGCGTCTGCTGCTTCGACGATCAGCGGCACGCGCAGCGCCGGCGACAATTGCATCTCGCCGCGCAGGTTGCGGCAGGCGTCGGTCAGGGTCTTCAGCTGCGCCATCCAGGCTTCCGCATCGGCGTCAATCTTTTCCAGATCGGCTTGCGGATACGGTTGACGCATGATGGAGTCGCCGGTCGGATCGAGCTTCTTGTCGGTCAGCGGCGCCACGCTTTGCCACAGCGCCTCGGTGATGAACGGCAGCACCGGATGCGCCAGGCGCAGCACGCCTTCCAGCACGCGCAGCAAGGTGCGGCGGGTGGCGCGCTGCTGCGCTTCATTGCCGTTCTGGATTTGTGACTTGGCCATTTCCAGGTACCAGTCGCAGTACTCGTCCCACACGAACTTGTAGATGGCCGAGGCGATGTTGTCGAAGCGGTAGTCGGCGAAGCCCTTTTCGACTTCGGCTTCGGTGCGCTGCATCAGCGACACGATCCAGCGGTCGGCTTGCGAGAACTGCAGCTTTTCCTTGTTGCACTCGCCTTTGACGTGGCCGTCGAAGCCGCAGTCCTGGCCTTCGGTGTTCATCAGCACGAAGCGGGTGGCGTTCCACAGCTTGTTGCAGAAGTTGCGATAGCCTTCGCAGCGGCCGAGGTCGAAGTTGATGTTGCGGCCCAGGGTCGCCAGCGAAGCGAACGTGAAGCGCAGCGCATCGGTGCCGAAGGCCGGGATGCCGTCGGCGAATTCCTTGCGCGTGGCCTTCTCGATGCTGGCGGCCTGCTTGGGATTCATCAGGCCGGCAGTGCGCTTGGCGACCAGGTCATCCACGCCGATGCCGTCGATCAGGTCGATCGGATCGAGCGTGTTGCCCTTGGACTTGGACATCTTCTGGCCGCTGGCGTCACGCACCAGGCCGTGCACGTAGACCGTGTTGAACGGCACCTGGCCGGTGAAATGCGTGGTCATCATGACCATGCGCGCCACCCAGAAGAAGATGATGTCGAAGCCGGTCACCAGCACCGACGACGGCAGGAACAGTTTGTAGTCGGGCGTAATTTCCGGCCAGCCCAGCGTCGAGAACGGCACCAGCGCCGACGAGAACCAGGTATCGAGCACGTCGTTGTCGCGCGTCACGGCCTTGCCGCCGGCCTGCGCCTGCGCTTCCGCTTCGGTGCGGGCAACGTAGACCTTGCCGTCTTCGTCGTACCACGCCGGGATCTGATGGCCCCACCAGAGCTGGCGTGAGATACACCAGTCCTGGATGTTGTTGAGCCACTGGTTGTAGGTGTTGCTCCAGTTTTCCGGGATCAGCTTGATCTCGCCGTTGGCGACTTTTTCCAGCGCCACTTCGGCGATCGACTTGCCGGGGAAGTAGGTGCCTTCCGGCGCCGGCTTGCTCATCGCGACGAACCATTGATCGGTCAGCATCGGCTCGATCACGACGCCGGTGCGGTCGCCGCGCGGCACCATCAGCTTGTGCGGCTTGACCAGATCCAGCAGTCCGGCGGCGTCCAGATCGGCAACGATTTGCTTGCGGGCTTCGAAGCGGTCCATACCCTGGTATTTGGCCGGGCCGTTTTCGTTGATCTTGGCGTCCAGCGTGAAGATGCTGATCTTTTCCAGGTTGTGGCGCGCACCGACCTGATAATCGTTGAAGTCATGCGCCGGGGTGATCTTCACGCAGCCGGTGCCGAATTCCTTGTCGACGTACTCATCCTTGATGATCGGGATCTCGCGATCCGACAGCGGCAGCTTGAGCATCTTGCCGACCAGGTGCGCGTAGCGTTCGTCAGTCGGATCCACCGCCACGGCGACGTCGCCCAGCATGGTCTCGGGACGCGTGGTGGCGACCGTGATGCTGCCGCTGCCATCCGCCAGCGGATAGCGGATATGCCACATCGAACCGTCTTCCTCTTCCGACACCACTTCCAGGTCGGAGACCGCGGTGCCCAGCACCGGATCCCAGTTCACCAGTCGCTTGCCGCGATAGATCAGGCCTTGCTCGAACAGGCGCACGAACACTTCCGTAACGACGTTCGACATCTTGGGATCCATCGTGAAGTACTCGCGGTCCCAGTCGGTCGAGGCGCCCATGCGGCGCATCTGGCCGGTGATGGTGGAGCCGGATTTTTCTTTCCATTCCCACACTTTCTCGACGAACTTCTCGCGGCCGAGGTCATGGCGTGAAATTTTCTGCGCATCGAGCTGGCGCTCCACCACGATCTGCGTGGCGATACCGGCGTGGTCGGTGCCCGGGATCCAGGCGGTGTTGAAACCGCGCATGCGATGGTAGCGGGTCAGACCGTCCATGATGGTCTGGTTGAACGCATGGCCCATGTGCAGCGTGCCGGTCACATTCGGCGGCGGCAGCTGGATGCTGAACGACGGCTTTTCAGGCGCGGTGGTGGCGGCGAAATATCCGCGCTTTTCCCACTCCTCGCGCCAGAATTTTTCGATATCGGCAGGCTCGAACGACTTGGCTAATTCCATGATTTGACGTGTGTTTTTGCGAAACCGTCCATTATAAAGGAGTCGCCGCCCAAACAGGCTCCCAGCCCGGAATTCGGCACATTCAGCCGTGTTGCGCCTGCGCCGACAGCCAGCGCTTGAAGCGCTCCACCTTGGCCCATTTTCCATGCGTGGCCGGATACACCAGGTGATGCGCATGGACGCGGATGCCCTTGCGATCCGGAAACACCGGCACCAGCCGGCCTTCCTTGAGCGCCGTGGCGGCCAGCCAGGTGCTGTCGAGCGCGATTCCCAATCCCTGTATCGCTGCTTCGATGGCCAGATAGGCGCGATCGAAACTGAGCGCGTACTGGCTCGGACTGACCTGGATGCCGTGTGCGGCAAACCATTGCGGCCATTGCACCAGATTGACTTCGGAAAAGATCAGGCTTTGCTGCAGCAGGTCGTGCGGATTGTGCAGATTCAGCCGTTGCGCCAGCGCGGGACTGATCATGGGCATGACCTCTTCCGTCGAGATCGTTTCCACATGCAGGTCGGCCCAGCGCGCCGCGCCATAGCGGATATCGAGGTCGATCTCCCCCTGCGAAAAATCGGAATGCATGTACGACGCCGATAGCCGGATGCGGATGTCGGGATGTTCGTGCATGAAGGCAGGCAGCCTTGGCATCAGCCACAAGCTGGCGAAACTCGGCGAAGCATGCACCCGCAGCACTTCGATGCCGTCGTCGGCATGCGCATTTTGCGCCGCGCTGGCGATGAGTGCCAGCGCGCCGGCCAGGCTTTGCTGATAGCGCTCCCCGGCCGGCGTCAGCACGACGCCGCGCGAGGTGCGGCCGAACAGTTTCAGGCCGACGAAATTCTCCAGATTGGTGATCTGGTGGCTGACGGCCGAGGGCGTCAGGTTCAGCTCTTCGGCGGCCTTGCTGATGTTGCCCAGGCGCGCGACTACCTCGAAGGCGATCACCGACTTGAGTGGCGGCAGATGGTGCATGGCGTGTCTCCCTGCAGGGGTTCTTTTGCTTGTTCTTGTTATGAAAATTATTCAAAGCATGTTGAGGGATTCTAGCTTGCCGGCCCATTGAGCGGGGTGAATACTCCATCCGTCGCCAGGCCCGTTGTGAAATAAATCTAATAGAGCCGGCCTGGCGCCAGGAACGAACAAATCCATCAAGGAGACAAAAGTGTTACTCAAAGACAAAGTCGCCGTCATCACCGGCGCTGCTTCCGCTCGCGGTATCGGCAAGGCCGTGGCCCGTTTGTTTGCCGCGCATGGCGGCCGCGTCGCCATTCTCGATCTGGACGAAGCCGCCGCCGTCGCTGCTGCCGGCGACATCGGCGCCGGCCATATCGGGCTGGCCTGCAACGTCACGGTCAAGGCCGATTGCGAACGCGCCGCCGGAGAAATCCTGCAGCGTCTCGGCCAGGTCGACATCCTGGTCAACAACGCCGGCATTACGCAGCCGTTGAAGATCATGGACATCCGGCCGGAGAACTACGAAGCCGTCACCGACGTCTCGTTGCGCGGCACGCTCTACATGAGCCAGGCGCTGATCCCGCACATGCGCAGCCGCCGCAGCGGTTCCATCGTTTGCCTGTCGTCGGTGTCGGCACAACGCGGCGGCGGCATCTTCGGCGGCCCGCATTACTCCGCCGCCAAGGCCGGCGTTCTCGGACTGGCGCGCGCCATGGCGCGTGAACTGGGACCGGACAACATCCGCGTCAACTCGCTCACGCCCGGCCTGATCCAGACCGACATCACCGCCGGCAAGCTGACCGACGAGATGAAGGTCGACATCCTCAAGGGCATTCCGCTCAATCGTCTCGGCGTTGCGGATGACGTTGCCAACAGCTGCCTCTTCCTCGCCAGCGACCTGTCGTCCTATCTGACGGGCGTCACGCTGGACGTCAACGGCGGCATGCTGATTCACTAGCCGATTCACCAAGGAGTTGCAATGACCACCACGGAACAAAATTTCACGCTCGCCGAACGCGCCTACCGCATCCGCAAGAAAGCGCTGCGCATGGGCGAGGTACAGGGACAGGGCTATATCGCCCAGGCGCTGGGCATCTCCGACGTGCTGGCAGTCGCGTATTTTCGCGCGCTGCGCTACAAGCCGGGCAATCCGCACTGGGAAGAGCGCGATCGCTTCCTGCTGTCGATCGGCCACTACGCCATCGCCTTGTATGCGGTGCTGATCGAGGCCGGCGTGCTGCCCGAGGAAGAGTTGGAAACCTATGGCGGCGACGACAGCCGTTTGCCGATGTCGGGCATGGCGGCCTATACGCCCGGCATGGAAATCACCGGCGGCTCGCTGGGGCAGGGACTGACGGTGGCGGTCGGCATGTCGCTCGGCCTCAAGCGCAAGAAATCTTCTTCTTTCGTCTACAACCTGCTGTCGGACGGCGAGCTCGATGAAGGCGCGACCTGGGAAGCGGCCATGTCCGCCGCGCACTGGAAGCTCGGCAACCTGATCGCCATCGTCGACGTCAACAACCAGCAAGCCGACGGTCCGTCCAGGAGCGTGCTCAACTTCGAACCGCTGGCCGACAAATGGCAAGCCTTCGGCTGGTACGTGCAGCGCGTCGACGGCAACAACCTCAAGGAAGTGGTCGCGGCATTCGATCGTGCGCGCGTGCTGGCGGAAGACAAGCCGCGCGTGATCATCTGCGACACCAAGATGTGCAAGGGCGTGCCTTTCCTCGAAGGGCGCGAAAAGAATCACTTTATCCGTGTCGATCCTGAAGAATGGCAACTCGCGCTCGATACGCTTTATGTCGGGAGCGAAGCATGAGTCAGGTAAAAGAAAATCAGGTAATAGAAAAACAAATGGACGCAAAGAACGAGGCGCCCGCCAAGCCGCGTTTGACCACCTCCGCGATGATCGCCTCGCTGGCGGCGGAGGGGCAAGCCACGCGTCCGGCGCCGTTCGGCCACGCGCTGGCGGAGCTGGCCAACGTGCGCACCGACATCGTCGGCATGACCGCCGATCTGGCCAAGTACACCGACCTGCATATCTTCGCCAAGGAACATCCGGAACGTTTCTATGAAATGGGCATGGCGGAACAACTGCTCATGGGCGCCGCCGCCGGCATGGCGCGCGAAGGCATGGTGCCGTTCGCCACGACCTACGCCGTGTTTGCGTCGCGCCGCGCTTACGATTTCATCTGCATGGCGATCGCCGAGGAGAGCCTCAACGTCAAGATCGTCGCCGCTTTGCCGGGACTGACCACCGGTTACGGCCCCAGCCATCAGGCCACCGACGACCTGGCGATTTTCCGCGCCATGCCCAACCTGACCATCGTCGATCCCTGCGACGCGCTCGATATCGAACAGGCCGTACCGCAGATCGCCGATCACCGGGGACCGGTGTACATGCGCCTGCTGCGCGGCAACGTGCCTGCGGTGCTGGACGAGTACAACTACAAGTTCGAGCTGGGCAAGGCCAAGATGATCCGCGACGGCCGCGATGTGCTGATCATTTCCACCGGCCTGATGACCATGCGCGCACTGGAGGCGGCCAAGCTGCTGCAAAAGGACACCGTGGACGTCGGCGTACTGCATGTGCCGACCATCAAGCCGCTCGACGAGGAGACCATCCGCAAGGAAGCGGCGCGCAGCGGCCGCATGGTCATCGTCGCGGAAAACCATTCCGTCGTCGGCGGTCTCGGGGAAGCGGTGGCCGGCGTGCTGATGCGCGCCAACGTGCGGCCGCCGGCTTTCCGCCAGATCGGCCTGCCGGACGCCTTCCTCGACGCCGGCGCCTTGCCGACCCTGCACGACCGCTACGGTATCTCGGCCGCAGTGATGTCGGCCAACATCAAGTCGTGGCTATAAGTACTGCGCACCAGAAAAGGAAACAAGACAGGAAAAACAGGAACGACTGCATGCAATAACAAGTAAAACCAAAATCAAGGAGACAGACATGACCAAGGACACACTCACGCAGAGCGGGACCACCCGCCGCAAGCTACTCACCTACGGTGCCGCCGGTGCGGCCTTGCCGATGTCGGCATGGATCGCCAAATATGCCCATGCCGCCGAATTCAATTACAAGTTCGCCACCGGCCAGGATCCCACGCACCCGGTCAACAAACGCGCGCAAGACGCCATCACCCGCATCAAGGAAGCCACCAGCGGTCGCGTCGACATCAAGCTGTTTCCTGCCAACCAGCTCGGCTCGGATACCGACTTGCTGGCGCAGGTGCGCAACGGCGGCGTCGAGTTCTTCAACATCGCCGCGTCCATCCTGGCGACGCTGGTGCCGGCGGCCGGCATCGTCAACACCGGCTTCGCCTTCTCCAACTACGATGAAGTGTGGAAGGCGATGGACGGCGATCTCGGCAAGTACATCTTCAGCCAGATCGACAAGGTCGGCGTGATGAGCATGTCACGCGCCTGGAACAACGGCTTCCGCCAGATCACTTCGGGCGTCAAGCCGATCCGCACGCCGGACGACCTGCGCGGCATGAAGCTGCGCGTGCCGGCGGCGCCCATTCTGACCTCGCTGTTCCAGTCGCTGGGCGCAGGTCCGACGCCGATCAATTTCAACGAGGTGTATTCCTCGCTGCAGACCAAGCTGGTCGAAGGCCAGGAAAATCCGTTGCCCATCATCGCTACGGCGCGCCTGTATGAAGTGCAAAAGTATTGCAGCATGACCAGCCACGTGTGGGATGCGTATCTGGTGCTCGGCAACAAGCGCGCCTTCCAGAAATTGCCGGCGGACGTGCAGGCCATCGTGCTGCGTGAATTCGACAAGGCGGCGCTGGATCAGCGCGCCGACATCGCCAGGCTCAACGATTCGCTGCGCCAGGAGCTCAGCGGCAAGGGCCTGCAATTCATCGACGTCGACAAGAACGCCTTCCGCGATGCCTTGCGCAAGACCACGTTCTATAAAGACTGGAAAGCCAAGTTCGGCGAACAAGGCTGGCATTTGCTGCAGCAATATTCCGGAGAGCTGGCATGATGGCCGCCGGCCATCACATAGAGACCATGCCGTGCCCCAGTCTGGGTTTGACGCATCTGGACCGTGCGCTGGGCATGCTCATCGAGATTCCGGCTGCCATCGCCGTGGTGGCGGAAGTGGGCATTTTGCTGACCAGCGTGTTCTCGCGCTTCGTGCTGCATCAGCCGCTGGTGTGGGCCGATGAACTGGCGTCGACGGTGTTCCTGTGGCTGGCGATGTTCGGTGCCGCGGTCGCCTTGCGGCGCGGCGAACACATGCGCATGACGGCGCTGATCGGCAAACTGTCGCCGGCCTGGCGCGCGCGCATCGAAGCGATTGCGGTCGGTACGCCTTGCCTGTTCATCGGCATGCTGTTGCTGCCCGCCGTCGACTACGCACAGAACGAATGGGTGGTGGAGACGCCTGCGCTGGGTTTGCCCGGCACCGTGCGCGAGGCGGCGCTGGCGGTGGGATGTCTGCTGATGCTGTGCGTCTCCGGCCTGCGTCTGGCGCGGCACGGCTGGCGCGATCTGGGATTCGTCGCCGTGGTGCTGGCGGCGATTGCCGCCGCCTTGTATCTGGGCGGCAGCCAGTTGCAGGCCATGGGCAACTGGAACCTGGCGTTCTTCTTTATCGCGTTGCTGGGGGCGGGCGTGCTGGCCGGCGTGCCGATTGCATTCTGCTTCGGGCTGGTGACGATTGCCTATCTGCTGTGCACTACGTCGACGCCGCTGGAGGTGGTGCCGGGCCGCATCAACGAAGGCATGAGTTCGCTGATCCTGTTGGCGGTGCCGCTGTTCATCCTCCTCGGGCAACTGATTGAAATGACGCAGATGGCCAAGGCCATGGTGGCTTTTCTTGCCTCGCTGCTGGGCCACGTGCGCGGTGGTTTGTCGTACGTGCTGCTGGGCGCGATCATGCTGGTGTCGGGTATCTCCGGCGCCAAGACGGCCGACATGGCGGCGGTAGCGCCGGTGCTGTTCCCCGAGATGAAAAAACGCGGTATGGAGGAAGGCGAACTGGTGTCCCTGCTGGCGGCATCGGGCGCGATGGCCGAGACAATCCCACCGTCGCTGGTCCTCATCACCATCGGCTCGGTCACCGGCGTGTCGATTGCCGCCTTGTTCACCGGCGGCCTGTTGCCGGGCATCGTGCTGGCGATCGCGCTGGCGATCCTTGCGCGCCAGCGCATCTCGGAGAGCAACCTCAAGGACGTCAAGCGTGCATCGCTGCAAGTCGTGCTGCGCACCTTCGTCGTGGCGCTGCCGGCGCTGGCGATTCCCGTGCTGATCCGCACCGCCGTGGTGGAAGGCGTGGCGACGGCGACCGAAGTCTCGACCATCGGCATCGCCTACACCATCGTGGTCGGCATCCTCGTCTATCGCCGCTTCGACGTGAAGCGCCTGTATCCGATGCTGGTCGAAACCGCTTCGCTGTCAGGCGCGATCCTGTTCATCATCGGCACCGCGACCTGCATGGCATGGGCACTGACGCAGTCGGGCTTTTCGCACGACCTGGCGCACATCATGTCGCTGATGCCGGGCGGACGCTGGGGTTTTCTGCTGATTTCCATCGTCACCTTCATCGTGCTGGGCAGCGTGCTGGAAGGCATCCCGGCGATGGTGCTGTTCGGGCCGCTGCTGTTTCCGATCGCCAGGCAACTCGGCGTGCACGAGGTGCATTACGCGATGGTGGTGATCCTGGCGATGGGCATCGGCCTGTTCGCGCCGCCGTTCGGATTGGGCTATTACAGCGCCTGCACCATCGGCCGCGTCAGCCCCGATGCCGGCATGCGCAAGATCTGGCCTTACCTCGGCGCGCTGCTTGCCGGGCTGCTGATTGTTGCTGCGGTGCCATGGATTTCCATAGGATTTCTCTCATGACAACTAGTCGAAATTTGTGATGTCACGGGCCGGATTATGGGTGTAGAATCCGGCCCACGACGTTTGAAACTGAACGTGGTAAGAGAACAAATGCTAGGGGTCCTGAATGCCAACATACGGCAAACGGGTGAGAAATACCCTTGAACCTGATCTGGGTAATGCCAGCGAAGGGAAGCGCCGGAACTACCGTATTGCATCTTCTGCACGCAACAGGTCCCTTTCCGAATCCTCCTTTGCTGGCTCCAAAAGCCAACCGCAAAGGAGCCAAAATGAACGCCAATCCGAAATTCCTCTCCGCTACCGCCACGGTAGACGAAGCAGCCGTCCAGCCGTTACCGAATTCCCGCAAGATCTATGTCACCGGTTCGCGTCCAGACATCCGCGTGCCGATGCGCGAGATCAGCCAGTCCGATACGCCTGCCATGTTCGGTTCGGAAAAGAATCCGCCCATCTACGTCTACGACACGTCCGGTCCGTACACCGATCCGGACGCCAAGATCGACATCCGCAACGGCTTGTCGACACCGCGCCTGCCGTGGATCCTCGAGCGCGACGACACCGAGGAACTGGATGGCCCGACTTCCGAATACGGCCAGGCGCGCCTGAACGACCCGGCGCTCGCCGAGCTGCGCTTCAACCTGCACCGCAAACCGCGCCGCGCCAAAGCCGGCGGCAATGTCTCCCAGATGCACTACGCGCGCAAAGGCATCATCACGCCGGAAATGGAATTCATCGCCATCCGCGAAAACCTGCGCCGCCAGGAATACCTGGAGCAGCTGAAGGCCTCCGGCCCGATGGGCAACAAGCTGGCCGACCTGATGGGCCGCCAGCATCCGGGCCAGTCCTTCGGCGCCTCGATCCCGGCCATGATCACGCCGGAATTCGTGCGCGACGAAGTCGCCCGCGGCCGCGCCATCATCCCCGCCAACATCAACCACCCTGAAGTCGAGCCGATGATCATCGGCCGCAACTTCCTGGTCAAGATCAACGCCAACATCGGCAACTCGGCCGTAACCTCTTCCATCGGCGAAGAAGTCGAAAAGATGACCTGGGCCATCCGCTGGGGCGGCGACAACGTCATGGACCTGTCGACCGGCAAGAACATCCACGAAACGCGCGAATGGATCATCCGCAATTCGCCGGTGCCGATCGGCACCGTGCCGATCTATCAGGCACTGGAAAAGGTCAACGGCAAGGCCGAAGACCTGACCTGGGAAATCTTCCGCGACACGCTCATCGAGCAGGCCGAACAGGGTGTCGACTACTTCACCATCCACGCCGGCGTACGCCTGCAATACGTGCCGCTGACCGCCAAGCGCATGACGGGCATCGTCTCGCGCGGCGGCTCCATCATGGCCAAGTGGTGCCTGGCGCATCACAAGGAATCCTTCCTGTACGAGCACTTCGAAGACATCTGCGAGATCATGAAGGCCTACGACGTCAGCTTCAGCCTTGGCGATGGCCTGCGTCCGGGTTCGATCTACGACGCCAACGATGAAGCGCAACTGGGCGAACTGAAGACCCTGGGCGAACTGACGCAGATCGCCTGGAAGCATGACGTGCAAGTCATGATCGAAGGTCCCGGCCACGTGCCGATGCACCTGATCAAGGAAAACATGGACCTGCAGCTGGAGCAGTGCCACGAAGCGCCGTTCTACACGCTGGGACCGTTGACCACCGACATCGCGCCGGGTTACGACCACATCACTTCCGGTATCGGCGCCGCGCAAATCGGCTGGTACGGCACGGCGATGCTGTGCTACGTCACGCCGAAGGAACATCTGGGCCTGCCGAACAAGGTCGACGTCAAGGACGGCATCATCACCTACAAGATCGCCGCGCATGCAGCCGACCTGGCCAAGGGCCATCCGGGCGCGCAGATCCGCGACAACGCGCTGTCGAAGGCGCGTTTCGAATTCCGCTGGGAAGACCAGTTCAACATCGGCCTCGATCCGGACAAGGCGCGCGAATTCCATGACGAGACCTTGCCCAAGGATTCGGCCAAGGTGGCGCATTTCTGCTCCATGTGCGGACCGCATTTCTGCTCGATGAAGATCACCCAGGAAGTGCGCGACTACGCCGCCAAGGAAGGCATCTCGGAGATCGCCGCATTGAAGCAGGGCATGGAAGTGAAGTCGGTGGAGTTCGTGAAGATGGGCGCCGAGATTTACTCCAAGACCTGATTGCTTTGACGATTGCGGTGAATGCGATGCAGATTGAATTGAATGGCAAGCCGCACGCCCTGGCCGACGGTGCCGACCTGGCCCAGCTCATCGCCGAGCTGGAGCTGACCGGCAAGGCCGTGGCGGTGGCCGTGAACCGGCAAGTGGTGCCGTCGCAGCTGTGGGCCGGACGCGTGCTGGCCGACGCCGATCGTGTCGACGTGGTGCGCGCCATCGGCGGCGGCTGAAACCTGAAAGGAATTGACATGAATATGAACGACGCTCCCGCGCTGACTGCAGATGCGGGTCTGACCATTGCAGGCAAGACCTACAACTCGCGCCTGCTGGTCGGCAGCGGCAAGTACAAGGATCTCGACGAAACCCGTCTGGCCACCGAGGCCAGCGGCGCGGATATCATCACCGTGGCGATCCGTCGCGTGAACATCGGCCAGGACCCGAATGCGCCCAGCCTGCTCGACGCGGTGCCGCCTTCGCGCTACACCATCCTGCCGAACACCGCCGGCTGTTACAACGCTGAGGATGCGGTCTACACCTTGCAACTGGCGCGTGAACTTCTGAACGGCCACAAGCTGGTCAAGCTGGAAGTACTGGGCGATGAAAAGACCCTGTTCCCGAACATGCCGGAGACGCTGAAAGCCGCCGAGACGCTGGTCAAGGATGGTTTCGACGTGATGGTTTATTGCAGCGACGATCCTATCCAGGCGCGCATGCTGGAAGATATCGGCGTGGTCGCGGTGATGCCGCTGGCGTCGCTGATCGGCTCCGGCATGGGCATCCTGAATCCGTGGAATCTCTCGCTGATCATCGAGCAGTCGAAGATTCCGGTATTGGTCGATGCCGGTGTCGGCACGGCCTCCGATGCGGCCATTGCGATGGAACTCGGTTGCGACGGCGTGCTGATGAATACGGCCATCGCCGGTGCGCGCGATCCGCTTCGCATGGCGCGGGCGATGAAGCTGGCGGTGGAAGCCGGCCGCGAAGCCTTCCTCGCCGGTCGTATCCCGAAACGCTTCGCGGCGTCGCCGTCGTCGCCGATGGCGGGACGCGTAGTCTGAGCGGGCCGGGCCTGATGACGACTTCCTATCGTCCGGCGCCACCGTGCGTGCTGGTGTTTTCCGGGTCCGACCCCAGCGGCGGTGCAGGGATGCAGGCCGATATTCCTGCCATCAGCGCGCTCGGTTGCCATCCGCTGTCGGTGCCGACGGCGCTGACGGTGCAGGACAACGTCAGCGTGTTTGCCGTGCATCCGATCGATGCGGAGCTGATCCGCCATCAGGCGCAGGTGCTGATCGACCGCTTCGACATTCGCGCGGTCAAGCTGGGCATCGCCGGCAATCGGCGCAACGCCGAGACGATCGTCGAATTGATCTTGCAGTTGCGATCCCGCCGGCCGGATTTGCCCGTGGTGGTCGATCCGGTGCTGGCCAGCGGCCATGGCAATCGCCTGTCCACGGATGACCCCGCGCAGGCGATTGCGCCTCTGTATGCCGTCGCCACCGTCATCTTGCCCAATCTGAATGAAGCAGATCGCCTGTGCGGCGGCGAGCATGGCAGGGAAGCGCAGGCCGCGATATTGATGCAACGCGGCTGCGAACATGTCTTGCTGAAAGGCGGCCACGGTCCGCAAGAGGAAGATGTGGTCAATCGCTGGTTCGGTCCGGAGGGCGCAGGTGCATCGTGGCGCTGGCCGCGTTTGCCGGATGAATTCCACGGCACCGGCTGTACGCTGGCGGCGGCCTTGTCGGCGATGCTGGCGCACGGCCTCGGCATGCGCGACGCCATCGACGCGGCACAGCACTATTGCCAGCACGCGCTGGCGACCTCCTATGCGATTGCACCCGGGCAGCGCATTCCCAATCGCGTGCCGTTGCATGAAAAATCCTTTGCAGGAGAATACAAATGAGTGAAGTGAAACCATGGTCCTTGCGCGGACTGTACATCGTGACGCCGGACTGGGACGAGACCGGCAAACTGGTCGACGCAACCGAACAAGCCATTAGAGGGGGCGCGAAGCTGGTGCAGTACCGGCACAAGACCGCTGCTGCGGACCTGCGCAAGGAGCAGGCGAGCGCCTTGCTGCAAGTCTGCCGCCGCCACGATACGCCTTTCATCATCAACGACCACGTCGACCTCTGCCTGGAACTTGACGCCGAAGGCATCCATGTCGGCGGCACCGATGCGTCGGTGGCGGACGTACGCGCACGGGTCGGCAAGGACAAGATCGTCGGCGCCTCGTGCTACGGGACCTTGCAACTGGCGCGCGATGCGTACGCGGCCGGAGCGACGTACGTGGCGTTCGGCGGCTTCTACCCGTCGCGCGTGAAGAAGTACGATTTCAGGACCGCGCCGGAAATCGTGGCAGAGTCGAAGAAGGAAATACCGCTGCCGGTGGTCGTCATCGGCGGCATGACGCAGGAAAACTGCCTGCCGCTGATAGCTCAGGGGACCGACATGGTGGCCGCCATCAGCAGCGTCTACATGACCGACGATCCGGAGGCGGCGGCGCGCCGGTTTGCCGATCTGTTCTGAACGCGTCGTGCCGGAAATGAAAAATGCCGCTGCATCGTCATGATGTCAGCGGCATTTTTTCATGCGCGGCAGATGCCGGATATCAGCCTTCGAGCAGGCTGCGCAGCATCCATGCGTTCTTTTCATGCAGCTGCATGCGCTGCGTCAGTAAATCGGCGGTCGGTTCGTCGGCTGCGGCGTCGACGGCCGGGAACAGCGAACGCGCGGTGCGGGTCACCGCTTCCTGGCCGGCCACCAGTTGGGCGATCATGTCTTGTGCGGATGGCACGCCTTCGGCTTCGGGGATCGACGACAGCTTGGCGAATTCCTTGTACGAACCGGGCGCCGGATAACCCAGCGCGCGAATACGTTCGGCGATCAGGTCGACGGCCAGCGCCAGTTCGTTGTACTGGCCTTCGAACATCAGGTGCAGCGTGTTGAACATCGGGCCGGTGACGTTCCAGTGGAAATTGTGGGTCTTGAGGTAGAGCGTGTAGGTATCGGCCAGCAGCTTGCTGAGACCGTCCGCAATCTTCTTGCGATCCTTGTCGTTGATGCCGATGTTGATCGCTGCTACGTTTTTCTTTGCCATTGTTTCGCTCCTTGGTGTGATGGAATGCAACGCTGCGATTTTATGCCAAAACTGCAGCCCCATGAATAACACTTGGGGATGAAAGGCATCATCACAAGGCGTCAGCGTGTTGTTTCGACGGCAAGTTGCGCACGCCGGAACAGGGACAGCGTCAGCACCACCGCGCACAGTGCGCCGACGGCGGCGAAGAGGAATACTTCTTCGTAGCCGAATTGCCCCACGATCAGGCCCGCCAGCGGACCGGTGATGCCCAGCGCCAGGTCGAGGAACACCGAATACGCGCCCAGCGCCGCGCTGCGGTTGGGCGCCGGCACCAGGCCGACCGCTTCCACGCCCAGCGACGGGAACACCAGCGCAAAACCGAAACCGGCCAGCGCGGCGCCGGCCATGGCGACTTCCGCAGAACCGGCCAGCCACAAGATGATCAGGCCGGATGCCTCGACGATGAAGGACGCAATCGCCACCTTGAAGCCGCCGAAACGATTGATGGCGTTGGCGAACAACAGGCGCGAGCCGATGAAGCAGCCGCCGAACAGCGTCAGCGAAAACGCCGCGTTGGACCACTGATGGCTGGCGTAATACAGGGTGATGAAGGTGGCGATGGCGCCGAAGCCGACCGTGCCCAGCGCCAGGCCGATGCCGTATGGCAGCACGCGGTTGAGCACCAGGCGGAAGGCCAGGCGTTCGCCGCGCACGACGGGGACGGCAGGGCGGCGGCGCGCGATCGCGTAACCGATCAGCGGCAACGCCAGCGCCAGGAAGCCGATGGCCGCAAAGCCGCCCACGTGCAGCAGCGCCACGCCCAGCGGCGCGCCGATGGCCAGTGCGCCATAGGTGGCGATGCCGTTCCACGAAATCATGCGCGCGGTATGGGCGGCGCCGATGCGGCCGATGCCCCAGATGATGGAGCCGGTGCCGGCCAGGCTTTCGCCGATGCCGAGGCAGAAGCGGCTGACCAGAATCATGGACAGGCTCAGCCACGGAAGTTCCGCCGACCATGCCGCCAGCACCAGGAAAGCGCCGCTGGCGACGCAGGCCAGCATGCCGCGCATGACGGTCTTCTTGGGGCCGACGGTGTCGACCATGCGGCCGGCCTGGGCGCGCGTGATCAAGGTCGACAGATATTGCACGCTGATGGACAGGCCGGCGATGAACGAGCTGTAACCGAGATCCAGGTGGACATAGCCGGGCAACACCGCGAGCGGGATGCCGATGGTCATGTAGGCAAGGAAGGTGAACAGCACGGTCGACAGGATCTGGACCATGACGGCGGTTTGGGAGGGCGATGCCGAAATCGGCGTCGACTGCGCGTGTGCGTGCGGGGATGCGCCTTCGGCGGCGAGGGGAACTGGGCGTAATGCTTCTTCGGACATGTTGGACGTAAGAGGAGGGCGAGCAGGAGGGCAAGCGGCGGCGATGCCGTGATACCGTGTTGCCGTGCAGAATTTTACGCCGTTTGACGGAAACCTGCCGGCGGCGCGGGATTTCGGCGGGCCGGCGGGGCCGCGCCAAGCCGGAATATGCAGGCTGCGCGCATCCGCGATGACGTGCGGACGTATAATCGCGGGATGCAAAATCTTCTCCACAATCTCAACGCCGAGCAGCTTGCCGCCGTCACCCTTCCCGCACAATCCGCACTGATCCTAGCCGGCGCCGGTTCGGGCAAGACGCGCGTGCTGACCACGCGCATCGCGTGGCTGATCCAGACCGGGCAAGTGTCGCCTTCGGGCATCCTGGCGGTGACGTTTACCAACAAGGCGGCCAAGGAAATGACCGCGCGCCTGTCGGCGATGATGCCGATCAACACGCGCGGCATGTGGATCGGCACCTTCCACGGCCTGTGCAACCGCCTGCTGCGCGCGCATCACCGCGACGCCGCGTTGCCGCAGACTTTCCAGATCCTCGACTCGCAGGATCAACTGTCGGCCATCAAGCGTCTGCTCAAACAGATGAACGTGGACGACGAGAAGTATCCGCCGCGCAATCTGATGTACTTCATCAACGGCGCCAAGGACCAGGGCCTGCGCGCCAAGGACGTCGAGGCGCATGACGACTACAACCGCAAGTTCGTCGAGCTCTACGACCTGTATGACCAGCAATGCCAGCGCGAAGGCGTGGTCGATTTTGCCGAGCTGCTGTTGCGCACCTATGAACTGCTGTCGCGCAACCAGCCGTTGCGCGAGCATTACCAGCGCCGCTTCCGCCACGTGCTGGTGGATGAGTTCCAGGACACCAACGACCTGCAGTACAAGTGGCTCAAGATCATGTCCGGCCAGGGCCAGGTCGACGGCGGCGCGGTGTTTGCGGTGGGCGACGACGATCAGAGCATCTATGCATTCCGCGGCGCCAATGTCGGCAACATGACGGCGTTCGAGCGCGAGTTCCGCGTGCAGAACCTGATCAAGCTGGAGCAGAACTACCGCTCGCACGGCCACATCCTCGACGCCGCCAACATCCTGATCGCCAACAACAGTAAGCGCCTCGGCAAGAATCTGCGCACCGACGCCGGCCATGGCGAGCAGGTGCGCGTGTTCGAAGCGAGCAGCGATCTGCAGGAAGCGCAATGGATCATCGAGCAGGTCAAGAACCTGATCGCCGAAGGCTGGGCGCGCAGCGAGATCGCCTTGCTGTATCGTTCCAATGCGCAGTCGCGGGTGCTCGAGCATGCCTTGTTTTCGTCGGCGATTCCGTATCGCGTGTACGGCGGCCAGCGCTTCTTCGAGCGTGCCGAAGTCAAGCACGCAATCGCGTATCTGCAGCTGATGGACAATCTGCACAACGACTCGGCGTTCCTGCGCGTGGTGAACTTCCCTACGCGCGGCATCGGCGCCAAGGCGCTGGAGCAATTGCAGGATGCTGCGCGCCAGTACAACTGCTCGCTGTATGCGGCGGTGCCTTACGTGGCGGGCAAGGCCGGTTCGACGCTCAACGGTTTCGTCAAGCTGATCGAAGCCGCGCGTTTTGAAACGCAGAATCTGCCCTTGCAGGAAATGGTGCAGGTGGTGCTCGACAGCAGCGGTTTGCTGACGCACTACCGCAACGAGAAAGAGGGCGCCGACCGCATCGAGAATCTGGAGCAGCTGGTCAGCGCCGCGACCTTGTTCGTCTCGGAAGAAGGCTACGGCCTGGATGCGCCTGCCTTCCTGGGACCGCAGGCGCAAGCCGTTGCCGGCACGTCCATCACGACCGCCGACGGTATCGAGATCATCGACGCCGACGCCGCGCTGACGACCATCATGTCGCCCCTGTCGGCCTTCCTCTCGCATGCATCGCTGGAAGCCGGCGACAACCAGGCGCAGGCCGGGCAGGATGCTTTGCAACTGATGACCGTGCACTCGGCCAAGGGACTGGAGTTCGACGCGGTGTTCATTACCGGGTTGGAGGAGGGCTTGTTCCCGCACGAGAACAGTGCCAAGGAAGAGGGCGGCGTGGAAGAAGAGCGGCGCCTGATGTACGTGGCCATCACGCGCGCGCGCAAGCGGTTGTACATGAGTTTTTCCCAGACGCGCATGCTGCATGGCCAGACGCGTTACAACATGCGCTCACGCTTCTTTGACGAACTCCCGGACGAGTCCATCAAGTGGCTTTCGCCGAAGATTCAGCCGCAGCAGCACAGCTGGTTTGCGCATCCCAAGTCGGCCTGGGACGCTGCGCCGGAATCCGGCAACAACAAGATCGCACAAAACTTTTCGCGGCCGGATTCCGGATGGCGGATCGGGCAGAATGTGGCGCATGCCAAGTTTGGCGAGGGGGTGATCGTCAATATCGAAGGCGGCGGGGGGAGTACGCGGGCGCATATCAACTTCGGGAAGTTCGGGATGAAGTTGCTGGATTTGAGTGTGGCGAAGTTGGATAAGGTGGGGTGAGTTCTTGTCGGTTGTTCCGACGGACTTGTCTTATCTACCTAAATCTTTTCTTTCTTCGGACGACCGTGGTTGCCGGGGGCGGCCCGGCAGCCGCTCACTTTCTTTGCTTCGCCAAAGAAAGTAAGCAAAGAAAGGCGACCGCGATTCGCCGCCCCTTCGGGGTACCCGTTGGTGCCGTACTCAAATCGGGAAGGGAAACAAACTCGCTGCGCTCAGACAAGTTTCCCTTCTTTATCCGATTTGAGTACGGCACCAACGGCGACTCATAAGCGGAACTTCTTTCTCGGCTCGCTTCGCATTGCCTTGGGGGGGCTCGCCTTCGGCATCGTGATTGCCATCTTTGGTTTGATTGATAGCGGAGAACTGTGGCTTTCACTCCACCTCCATCCCCTGGCGACGCGCAGCGAGCCAGTCTGGCCGTCCGCTTGCGAGTAGCCGGTGGCGGCAGGTGCAAATCGGATAAAGAGGGGAAACTTGTCTGAGCGCAGCGAGTTTGTTTCCCCTCCCGATTTGCGCCTGACGACGCCGGGAACCCCCGGCAGGGGGCTACGAACCAGCGGTCGCTTCTTTTGCTTACTTTTCTTGGCGAGACAAGAAAAGTGAGTAGCTGCCGGGCTACCCCCGGCGAAGGGTTGATCGAAGAAAAAAATCCAAATTACCGAAGAACCACCAGTCGGAACAAAACAAAAAAGCGCTCAGCGATTAACCAGCTCCTGCACCTCATCCCAGGTCGCCGCATAAGCCCCCGCCCGCGCCGCCGACAACGCCGCCGCCGCAGCAGCACACTGCAAATGCGTCACCACCGGCGCATCCGCCTGACGCAAGATGCTGGCGATCCAGCCTCCCATGGAAGCATCGCCGCAACCGACGGTATCAATCACCTCCACCCGATAAGCCGCTTGATCGACAACGCTCTCTCCCTTGATCCAGGACAGCCCATCGGCTCCACGCGTGAACAGGATCTCCGCCTGCGGCGCCAGCGACTTCAGCGTCGCCATCGGCTGCGCATCGTCAGGGAATAATTTCTCCAGATCTTCGTCCGACACCTTCACGTAATGCGATAACGCCAGCAGCTTGCGCATCAGCACGTGATAGCCGGGCTGATCCATCAGCTTGCGCCAGTTCGGATCGAAGGCAATGCGCTTGCCGCGTTGCGCGCCTTCGGCGGCAATCGCAAGCAGGCGAGACGCCAATGGTTCGCGCGTCAGGCTGATGCAGCCGAAGTGCAATATGCGCGCTTCATCCATCCAGCCGGAAGGCAACTTGCTCGGATCGAAATGCAGGTCGGCGCTGTCGTCGCCGACGAAGAAATAATCGGGCGGCGTGGTTGACGTCACCATGGCCAGCAGCGGCGATTTGTCGACTTGCTGGAGGTAGCGCATGTCGAGTCCCGCCTCTTGCGTGAGCACGCGCAATTCTTCGCCGAAGACGTCGCTGCTGACGCTGCCGGCATAACCGGTCGCCGCGCCAAGACGCGCGCCGACGCGCGCGACGTTCCAGCAGGCGCCTCCGGGCAGGGCGCGCCACTCGCCGCCGGGCTGGCGAATGAAGTCGGTCAGGGCTTCGCCGAAGACGACGAATTCGATGGGATGCGGCATAAATGTCTCCGTAATGCTGATGCTGAAATTGTTGTTCTGGCGCTGCGCGGAATTTAATCCTGCAACGCAAATTGCGCGCAGTACTCGTCGGTGACGAGACCCGTCAGCCAGCCGCCGCGCAAGGCGCCGCGCACCGCTTCGGCTTTCTTGCGACCGCCTGCCAGCGCGATGACCGGCTTGGGCGGCGGCGAGGTGAGCGGCGGGGTGGTGATGCGCGCGGCCAGCGGCGAACGGAGCATGTTGCCGGCGGCGTCGAAGGCGTGGCAGATCAGTTCGCCGACCGCGCCTTGATTTTGCAGCTGCGCGACTTCGTCGTCGTCGATGAAGCCGTCTTCATGCATCGCGCCTTGCAATGCAATCGTGCCGATGCCGAGGAAGGTGACGTCGGCGCGTTGCGCCAGGCCGGTGACGATCTGGTAGGCGCGATGGTTGCACCACTGCTTGCGGTCGGCTTCGCTTTCCGCCACGCGCGGCGCCGGCAAGAGGTAAAAGCGGCTCTGCATTTTTTCAGCGGCGAGCAGGGCGACGTCGTAGCGGTTGGCGGAACCGTCGGAAGCGAAGGCGCCGATCATCGAGACGATCTGGTGCTGCGGGCGTTCCATGTCGCTGATCTTTTCAATTGCGGCCTTGAGCGTGCGACCCGAGCCGACGTTGACGATCAGCGGTTCTTCCTGCCGCAGGTATTGTTCCATCAACTCGGCGCCGGCGACCGCCAGCATCTGTTGCACACCGTGTGCATCATCCCCGGCCGCGGCGTCATTGCCCGTGTTGCCGGGCACCACGCGGCAGACGTCCAATCCGTAGCGCTGTTGCAGGCCCTGCGCAAGTTCCAGGCAGGACGAGATCGGATGGGCGATCTGGACCTTGACCAGGTTCGACGCGCCGGCGTAGGCCACCATGCGCTGCGCCATCTGGCGCGAAATGCCGAGGCGCTCGGCGATTTCATTCTGGGTGTTGCCGGCGACGTAATACATCCATGCGGCGCGCGCCGCCAGATCGAGTTTGGATGGGCTGGATGACATCGGTTTTCCTTGTTGTGAACCTGCCGCGTCGCGCTGGCCGATCCGGCATTGTACGGACTTTGAGCGCCTGTTCCTGCGGGACGTCAGACGTCATTATTATCAAAATTGAACATTTGCTCAACAAAAAAGCAAATGCTTGACAATCTTTCGTCAATGTTTGATTATTTGCTCGCAAACAGATTTTTTGCTCAGAAAACTACATCGAGGCGAGGAAGGCGGCAACGCTCATCCTCAGCCCGTACACAATGGAGACAAGCATGAAACTTCGCGCCCCCGCATTTCCCTTGGCACGCCTTGCTGCCGCTATCGCCGTATTCGGTTTCGCCGGTCTTGCCGCTGCCGATCCCGTTACCCTGAACATCGCCTCGATCAACAACCCCGACATGATCGAACTGCAAAAGCTGTCGCCGCAGTTCGAAAAAGCCAATCCCGACATCAAGCTGCGCTGGGTCACGATGGAGGAGAGCGTGCTGCGCCAGCGCCTGACCACCGATATCGCCACCAACAGCGGCCAGTTCGACCTCATGACCATCGGGGCGTACGAAGCGCCGATCTGGGCCAAGAAGGGATGGCTGGCGCCGATGACCGGCTTGCCCGCCGATTACGATGAAGCCGACCTGATCAAGACCGTGCGCGAAGGCTTGACCAGCGACGGCAAGCTGTACGCGCTGCCGTTCTATGCGGAAAGCTCGATGACCTATTACCGCAAGGACCTGTTCGCGCAAAAGAACCTGAAGATGCCGGAAAAGCCGACCTGGGAAGAGATCGGCAAGCTGGCGGCGCAACTGCATGATCCGGCCAAGGGTGTCTACGGCATCTGCCTGCGCGGACGCGCCGGCTGGGGCGAAAACATGGCGCTGGTCGGCACCATGGTCAATGCTTACGGCGGCCGCTGGTTCGATGAAAAATGGCAGCCGCAGCTCGATACGCCGGAATGGAAACAGGCCGTCAATTTCTACGTCGACCTGATGCGCAAATCCGGTCCGCCGGGTGCCAGCTCCAACGGTTTCAATGAAAACCTGGTGCTGTTCTCGGGCGGCAAATGCGGCATGTGGGTAGACGCCACCGTCGCCGCCGGCATGCTGTATCACGGCAAGGATTCCAAGGTGTCCGACAAGGTCGCGTTCGCGCCGGCGCCGATGGCGACCACCGACAAGGGATCGCATTGGTTGTGGATCTGGTCGCTGGCGGTGCCGAAGTCGTCCAAGTCGCAGGACGCCGCGAAGAAGTTCGCCGCCTGGGCGACTTCCAGGGACTACATCAAGCTGGTCGCCAAGGATAGCGGCTGGGCATTGGTGCCGCCGGGTACGCGCACCTCGACCTATGCTTCCGCCGAGTACAAGAAGGCGTCGCCATTCTCCGACTTCGTCCTCGACGCGATCGAGAAGGCCGATGCCAACAATCCGACGCTCAAACCGGTGCCTTACACAGGCATCCAGTTTGCGACGATTCCCGAGTTCCAGTCGATCGGCACCATCGCCGGCCAGGCGATTGCCGGTGCGCTGGCCGGCAAGGGCACCGCAGACGCTGCGCTGAAGACGGCACAGGCGCAGACTGTGCGCATGATGAAGCAGGGGCGTTACATCAAGTAATGCCGCTCGCGCCGCTGTGCGTTCGCCCGGCCTGACGCCGGGCGGCGCACAACACCGTGTCACCGATTTCCGCCGGATCGTCCGCAGCATGACGCCGGCCCGAACCTGATTGCATCGAGGCCGCCATGTCGTCGATATCGAATACCTCTCCCATGCCCTCCGAAGCCGGCGCTTCGCCTCCGTCCTCGCAGAAATCCCGGCGCGGCAAACATATCAAGCACGCGGGCAGCGAGCGCTTCCTGCCGATTCGCCTGCTGCAGACGCCGGCAGTGGCGTTGCTGTTCCTGTGGATGATCGTGCCGCTGGCGATGACGGTGTATTTCTCCTTCAATCGCTACAACCTGATGTCGCCCGACCAGACCGGTTTCATCGGGCTGGAGAACTATCAGTTCCTGCTGGAAGACCCGGCGTTCTGGCCGTCGATCGCCAACACCGCCTTGCTGATCGGCTCCGTATTGGGCATCAGCGTGATCGGCGGCACTTTGCTGGCGGTGTTGTTCGACCAACCGTTCCGTGGACGCGGCATCGCCAGGCTGCTGGTGATCGGGCCGTTCTTCGTGATGCCGACCGTGGCCGCGCTGATCTGGAAAAACATGATCATGCATCCGGTCTACGGCATGCTGGCCTTCGCCATGCGCCATCTCGGCATGGAGCCGATCGACTGGCTCGCGGAGTATCCGATGCTGTCGGTGATCATTATCGTGTCGTGGCAATGGATACCGTTCGCCTTCCTGATCCTGCTGACGGCGCTGCAGTCACTGGATGTCGACCAGAAGGAGGCTGCCCAGCTCGACGGCGCCGGACCGATCCGCATCTTCTTCTACATCGTGCTGCCGCATCTCAAGCGCGCGATCACCGTGGTGATCATGATCGAAACCATCTTCCTGCTATCGGTGTTCGCGGAAATCTTCACCACCACCGCCGGCGGACCCGGCACTGAAACCACCAACCTGACCTACCTGGTGTATTCGATCGGCCTACAGCAATTCGACATCGGCATTGCGTCGGCGGGCGGCATCTTCGCCGTGGTGCTGGCCAATATCGTGTCGTTCTTCCTGGTGCGCATGCTGGCGAAGAATCTCAAAGGAGCGAACGAAAAATGAACGACGCCAAAAAGAGTCCGCTCTGGGTAGGCCTGCTGGCATGGACCTGCGCCATCGTCCTGTTTTTCCCGATTTTCTGGATCGCCGTCACGGCGTTCAAGACCGAGCACCAGGCCTACATGCCGAGCCTGATTTTCATGCCGACGCTGGATACCTTCCGCGAAGTCTTCGAGCGCAGCAACTACCTGGCCTTCGTCAAGAACTCCATGATCGTCTCGCTGGGGGCGACCTTGCTGTCGCTGCTGATTGCCGTGCCCGCGGCGTATTCGATGGCCTTCTTCCCGACCGGGCGTACGCAAAAACTCTTGCTGTGGATGCTGTCGACCAAGATGATGCCGGCCGTGGGCGTGCTGGTGCCGATCTACCTGCTGGCCAAGAACAGCGGCATGCTCGATTCGGTCACCGGCCTGACGCTGATCTACACGCTGATCAACCTGCCGATCGCGGTGTGGATGGCATTCACCTATTTCAACGACGTGCCGAAAGAGATTCTCGAAGCGGCGCGCATCGACGGCGCCAATGCCTGGCAGGAGATGCTGTACCTGCTGCTGCCGACCGCCATGCCGGGACTGGCGTCGACCGCGCTGCTGCTGATCATCCTGTCCTGGAACGAGGCATTCTGGAGCCTCAACCTCACCAGCGTGGACGCCGCGCCGCTGACGGTGTTCATCGCCTCGTATTCGAATCCGGAAGGGCTGTTCTGGGCCAAGCTGTCGGCCGCATCGCTGCTGGCGATCGCACCGATCATGGCGCTGGGCTGGCTGGCGCAGAAGCAGCTGGTGCGCGGCCTGACCTTCGGCGCCGTGAAGTAAGAGAGCGGCTTTTTGCTGCTCCAAATGAAAGGAAACATGAAGCCGGAAATTACCCACCTGGTCTGCGACTGCGACGGCGTGCTGCTCGACAGCGAGAGCATCGCCTTGCGCGTGCTACATGAGCATCTGCTGCCGCTGCTGGAGAATCCGGCCGACGGCGACAAACTGCATCACGCGATTGCTTCCCGCCTCGGCATGTTCACGGAATTGCTGCTCGATGAACTCGACGTCGAGTTCAGCTTCGGCCTGAACGCTGCGCAATATGCCGCCATCAATACCGCCGTCGGGATTGCCTGCGGCGACGAAGTGCAATTAGTGCCGGGCATTGCCGACGCCTTGCAGAAAATCGACCTGCCCAAGGCGGTCGCCAGCAACAGCAGCACCGACCGCATCATCAAAGGCCTGCAGCGCTGCGACCTGCTTGCCTTGTTCGACGGTCACATCCACAGCGCACACGACGTCGGCCGCCCCAAGCCGGCGCCGCATGTCTATCTCGCTGCAGCGGCAGGCTACGGCGTCGCGCCGCAGCACTGCGTCGCCGTCGACGACAGCGTCACCGGGGTACGCGCCGCCAGCAGCGCAGGCATGCGCGTGCTCGGTTTCACCGGCGTGGCGCACGACCGTCACGGCATGCGCCAGAAGCTGCTCGATGCCGGCGCCGAGCTGGTGTTCGACGACATGCAGGAATTGCCGGTGCTGATCGCGGCCTTGCTGCCGGGACGCGCAGCGTAAGAACCCCGACCGACAACGCATCAGGCACCACCAGTAACGAAACAAGGAGATCACCATGGCAGCCGTCACCATCCGCAACCTCGCCAAGCGCTACGACGACAACGAAGTGATGCGCGACATTAACCTCGACATCGACGACGGCGAGTTTGTCGTCTTCGTCGGCCCTTCCGGATGCGGCAAGTCGACGCTGCTGCGCATGATCGCCGGCCTCGAAGACATCAGCGCCGGTGAGCTCAACATCGGCGAGCGCCGCATGAACGACGTTCCGGCCGCCAAGCGCGGCATCGCCATGGTGTTCCAGTCGTACGCGCTGTATCCGCACATGACGCTGTACGACAACATGGCATTCGGCCTCAAGATCGCCGGCAAGTCCAGGACGGAGATCGACAGCGCCGTGCAGCACGCGGCCAGGATTCTGCACATCGACCATCTTCTCGATCGCAAGCCGCGCGCCTTGTCCGGCGGTCAGCGCCAGCGCGTCGCCATCGGCCGCGCGATCACGCGCCAGCCCAGCGTGTTCCTGTTCGACGAGCCGCTATCGAATCTCGACGCCGCCTTGCGCGTGAAGATGCGGCTCGAGTTCTCCAAGCTGCATGACGATCTCAAGACCACCATGATCTACGTCACGCATGACCAGATCGAAGCCATGACGCTGGCCGACAAGATCGTCGTGCTGTCGGCAGGACGGATCGAACAGGTCGGTACGCCGCAGCAGCTGTATCACCACCCGGCCAACCGTTTCGTGGCGGGCTTCATCGGCTCGCCCAAGATGAACTTCATCAACGGCGTTGTCGCCGGCGTCGGCGCGGAGGGCGCGCTGGTGGATGTGGCTGGCGGGGGACGCCAACTGGCGGCGGTCGAAGCAGGGACGCTCAAGGTCGGCGACAAGGTGACACTGGGTATCCGTCCTGAGCATCTCGCCATCGTCACTGAACAGCCGATGCTGCAGGCGCACTACACGGCGCTGGAACTGTTGGGCGATTTTTCTTACCTGTATGCCGCCACGGATGCGTCCGACGAGCCGCTGATCCTGCGCGTGCCGGACAGTCTTCAGCTTGCTTCCCGCAGCGTCATCGGGGTCGGCGCGGAGGCGCATCGCTGTCACCTGTTCCGCGAGGACGGCAGCGCGGTGAAGCGTCTTTTGCGCGATCCGGCCATGGCGGTACATTGAACAGCAAGCGAGAACATGATGACGAACCGTGATTCAAAAGACGACCTGGTCTGGCTGCACATCGGCGCCGGATCGTTCCACCGCGCCCACCAGGCGGTCTACCTGCATCGCCTGCGCGAGCGCGGCAATGACGACGATCGTCGCTGGCGGCTGGCGCTCGGCAACATCCGCGCCGACATGGCGCCGCTGCTGAAGGAGCTGGCGCAAAGCGAAGGCCGCTATACCTTGGAGACGGTGACGCCGCACGGACAGCGCGCCTATGAGACGATCCGCGCCATCCGCGATATCGTGCCCTGGGATGCGCAGCTGAAAGGCCTGGTCAGGACCGGTGCCGAAGCGCGCACGCGCGTGATCTCGTTTACCGTGACCGAGGGCGGCTACTACCTCGACCATGAGCATTTGCTGGATGTGCATAACCCAGATCTGGCGGCCGATATCGGCGGTGATCGCCGCACGATTTACGGTGCGGTGACGGCGATCCTGCAAGCGCGCCAGGACAGCAATGCCGGCGGCGTGACGCTGCTCAATTGCGACAACCTGCGCCATAACGGCGAGCGCTTCTTCGGCGGGCTGCAGCAATTCCTGGCCTTGCGCGGCCATCATCAGTTGCTGGAATGGGTGCGCGCCAATGTCGCCAGCCCCAATTCCATGGTCGATCGCATCACGCCGCGTCCGACCGACGCCGTACGGCAGCGAGTGAAAGAAGCCACCGGCGTCGACGATCCATGCGCGCTGATGGCCGAGTCTTTCATCCAATGGGTGATCGAGGACGATTTCAAGGCAGGCCGTCCGGCGCTGGAAAAAGTCGGGGTCGAAATGGTGGCGTCGGTGTTGCCCTATGAAGAGGCCAAGATCCGCATCCTCAACGCCAGCCACAGCTGCATCGCCTGGGCCGGCACCATGATCGGCCTCGGCTATATCCACGAAGGCACGATGCACGAAGACATCCGCCGCATGGCTTACGACTACATCACGCAAGACGTGATTCCGTGCCTGACTCCGAGCCCGCTGGATCTCGAAGCGTATCGTGACACGACGCTGGCGCGTTTTGCCAATCCAGCCATCCAGGACACCAACCAGCGGGTGGCGGCGGACGGTTTTTCGAAGATACCCGGCTTCATTCGTCCCACCATTTCCGACAGCCTCGCACGCAGTCATCAGGCGCGCGCCACGGCCCAGGTGGCGGCGCTGTTCTTCGCCTTCCTGCAGCGCTGGCGGCGCGGCGAGCTGGCATATGAATATCAGGACGGCGTATTCGATCCGGCGGCGGTCGGGGCGATGCTGGACGGCCCCGATCCGGTACGCGCCTATTGCAACGATCCTTTGCTGTGGGGCGAACTGGCAGGCAGCGTCCAGCTCGAACGGCTGTTGCGGGAGGGCGTGGTCAGCGTGAATGCCTGGCTTGCCGCTTCGACTAAAATGTCCGCTTAGTGCCGCTGGCGGAGAAAGACCACAATCAATAACAAGGAGCGCCATGTATCTGGGGATTGACCTTGGTACGTCGGAAGTCAAAGCGGTCGTCATTGACGCCGAAGGAAAACTGCTGGCCCTGGCCGGCTCGCCGCTGACGGTGTCGCGGCCGCATCCGCGCTGGTCGGAGCAGGATCCGCAGCATTGGTGGCGCGCCGCTTGCGATACCGTTGCGAGCCTGCGCGAACAATTGGGCGCTGCACGTTTCGCGGCCATTCGCGCCATCGGCCTGTCCGGTCAGATGCACGGCGCGGTCCTGCTGGATGCGCAGGAGCGCGTGCTGCGGCCGGCCATCCTGTGGAGCGACTCGCGCAGCACCGATGAATGTGCGGAACTGACGCGGCGCTGGAACGAATCAGGCGACTTGCATCAGCTCGCGGGCAACCTCGCAATGCCGGGATTCACTGCACCAAAATTGCTGTGGGTGGCGCGTCACGAGCCGCAACTTTTTGATCAGGTCGCCTGTGTCTTGTTGCCCAAGGATTGGCTGCGGCTGCGGATGACAGGGCGCAAGACATCCGATCCCTCCGACGCCGCCGGCACGCTCTGGCTGGATGTGGCGCAACGCGACTGGTCGGATGCCTTGCTGGCCGCAGGCGGCATGCATCGCGGACAGATGCCGGAACTGGCTGACGGCAATGCCGCCGCCGGTTTCCTGCTGCCGGAAGTGGCGCGGGCCTGGGGACTGGCGGATGGCGTGGTGGTGGCGGGCGGCGCCGGCGATGGCGCGGCGAGCGCGGTCGGCATCGGTGCAGTCAGACCGGGCGACGGTTTCCTGTCTCTGGGGACCTCGGGCGTGCTGTTCGTGGTCAATGATAAATTCCGTCCCAATCCGGCGCGCGCCATCCATGCGTTTTGCCACACCTTGCCGCAGCGCTGGCACCAGATGAGCGTGATGTTGTCGGCTGCGAGTTGCCTGCGCTGGTTCTGTCGCCTGTGCAGCGTTGACGAAAAAACGCTGTTGCAGGAAGTCGCCGCACTTGATGACGAAGCGCTGGCCAACGCGCCGCTGTTCTTGCCTTATCTGTCCGGCGAGCGTACGCCGCACAATGATCCCTACGCGCTGGGTGTATTCCATGGTCTCTCGCATGAGCATCAGCGCGCGGCGCTGGCCTACGCGGTGCTGGAAGGCGTGAGCTTCGGCATGGTGGACGGCCTCGACGCCTTGCGCGCCGCCGGCACCGACGTGCAGCAGTTGTCGCTGGTGGGCGGCGGGGCGCGCAGCGCCTATTGGGCGCAGTTGCTCAGCGATGCGCTCGATGTGCGCATCGTGACCCACATCGGCAGCGAAGCCGGCGGCGCGTTGGGCGCCGCGCGACTGGCCTGGCTGGCCGATGGGGGCAACGAAGAAGAGGTTTGCTGCAAACCGCCGCAACAGGATTGCTACGAACCGCGGCGCATGCGCCACGCGCAGCTGCAACCGCGCTTGCAACGTTACCGGGATATTTATCAGCCGTGGAAGCCGTTGCCCTCAGGTTCTGCCTGATGCACATGTACGTTTTGCGCTGCGGAAAGCCGCGCCGCTTTTTCATTAAACAGACACTCGCTTGACTTGCAGCAGGCCTTGTCTGATGATCCCCTGAACAGGCCGGAACCCATTCCAATGCCCGGGGGATTTGCATGAAACCTTACGCACGTCGCGGCGCCTTCGCGCGCCGGCTGTCGATGCTTGCCATTCTCAGCGGCCTGCTTTGCCCAGGCCTTGCCTGCGCCGACGTGGTGACCGTCGTCAACATCGCCACGACCAACAACCCCGACATGCTGGAACTGCAGCGTCTGTCGGCGGTGTTTGAAAAAGCCAATCCCGGCCTCAGACTCAACTGGCACATCATGGACGAAGGCGTGTTGCGCGAGCGCGTGACCACCGACATCACGACCAGCGGCGGGCAGTTCGATCTGATGACCATCGGCCTGATGTCCACGCCGCTGTGGGCGGAGCAGGAATGGCTGGTGCCGATGAACGACCTGCCGCCCGGCTATGACGTCGACGACTTGCTTAAGCCGGTGCGGGCCGGCTTGAGCAGCAACGGCAAACTGTACGCATTGCCGTTCTATGCGGAAAGCTCGATGACGTATTACCGCAAGGATCTGTTCGCGCAAAAGCAGCTGGTCATGCCGACCAGGCCGAGCTGGGACGAGATCGCGACCTTCGCCGCGCAGCTGCATGACCCTGCCGGCGGCGTCGCCGGCATTTGCCTGCGCGGACGCCCGGGATGGGGCGAGAACATGGCCCTGATCGGCACCATGGTCAACGCATTCGGCGGCCGCTGGTTCGACGAGCAATGGCAACCGCAGCTCGATACACCGGAATGGGCGCAGGCGGTCGGCCTGTATGTCGACCTGCTCCGCAAATACGGTCCGGCCGATGCGGTGCAGAACGGCTTCAACGAGAACCTGGCGCTGTTCGCCGCAGGCAAGTGCGCCATGTGGATCGACGCCACCGTCGCGGCCGGAACGCTCTATCACGGCAAGAATTCCAAGGTGTTCGACAAGACCGCTTTCGTGGCGGCGCCGACCGCAACCACGGCGAAGGGCGCGCAATGGCTATGGGTATGGGCGCTGGCGGTCCCTCATTCCTCAAAATCGAAAGAGGCGGCCAAGAAATTCGCCATGTGGGCTACCTCCAAGGAATACATCCAGCTGGTCGCGGAGAAGGATGGCTGGGGATTGGCGCCGCCCGGCACGCGCAAGTCGACCTATGCGTCGGCTGGCTACCAGAAGGCCTCGCCGTATGCAGATTTCGTCCTCGACGCTATCCAGAGCGCGGACCCCGACAGTCCCACCCTCAAGCCGGTTCCTTACGTGGGCATCCAGCTTGTGACGATTCCGGAATTTACCAGCATCGGCACGGTCACCGGCCAGGCCATCGCGCGCGCGCTGGTGGGCAGGAGCAGTGTGGAAAACGCGTTGAAGTCCGCGCAGACCATCACGACGCGTCTGATGCAGCAGGGGCGCTACATCAAATACTGAAGCGCTTGCGGGGGAAAGAAAAATGGCAGCCGGAGAAAACTCCGGCTGCCATTTTTTGCTGCGATCCTGCAGTGCAGGAAGACTTATTTATGCTGGAATTTGAATACCGAAATCGCCTGCAACAGGCGGCCGGTTTGTTCTTCCAGACTGCCTGCGGCAGCGGCGGCTTGTTCCACCAGAGCGGCATTCTGCTGCGTGCTTTCATCCATGTCGGTGACGGCCTGATGCACTTGCGTGATGCCGGCGCTTTGCTGCTGGGTGGCGACGGTGATTTCGTTCATGATGCCGGTCACGCGTTTGACCGATTCGACGATCTCGGTCATGGTGCTGCGCGCGTCGTCGACCAGGCGATTGCCGATATCGACCTTTTCCACCGAGTCTTCGATCAGCGTCTTGATTTCCTTGGCGGCGCCGGCCGAACGCTGCGCCAGGCTGCGCACTTCGGAAGCCACGACCGCAAAGCCTCGGCCCTGTTCACCGGCGCGCGCTGCTTCGACGGCGGCGTTCAGCGCCAGGATATTGGTCTGGAAGGCGATGCTGTCGATCAGGCTGATGATGTCGACGATCTTCTTCGACGATGCGCTGATTTCGCTCATCGTGGTGCCGGTCTTGGCGACCACGTCGCCGCCTTTGACCGCAATCGACGAGGCCGAGGCCGCCAGCTGGTTGGCCTGCAATGCGCTGTCGGCATTCTGGCGCACGGTGGCGGCCAGCTGTTCCATGCTGGACGCAGTCTCTTCCAGATTGGATGCCTGCGACTCGGTGCGGTGCGACAAGTCCATGTTGCCGGTGGCGATCTCGCGCGTAGCGCCGTTGATCGACTCGACGTTGGAGCGCACGTCGCCGATGATCGCGGTCAGGTTGATGTTCATCTGGCGCAATGCGCGCAACAGCCGGCCGATCTCGTCGTGGCGGTCGGATTCGGCGCGGTTCGACAAGTCGCCGCCGGTGATGGCGTAAGTAGCCAGCAGCGCCGCCTGGATCGGGCGCACCAGCGCACTGTGCAGCGCGTACCAGATGGTCAGCGTGATCAGCATGGTGGCGATGCAGATGGCGGTGTTGAGCATGCTGTGATCGGTCAGGAAGCTGACGCTCGCGGCCACCAGCTGCAGCCCCAGCAGCGTGATCATGGACAGGTTGATGCGGGTGTTCAGCTGGATCTTGCCGAGCTTGGCGATCCAGCCCTTGAAGCCGGTTCTGACGACGTTGCCCTGCTCGATGGCGATGCCCTTGGCCTTGCCCTTGCGCATGTCGGCGTACAGTTTTTCCGCGCCGGCGACGTCCTGGCGCGACGGCTTGGTACGCACCGACATGTAGCCGATGACCTGGCCTTTTTCGCGTACCGGCGTGATGTTGGCCAGCACCCAGTAATGATCGCCGCTCTTGCGGCGATTCTTGACCAGGCCGGTCCAGGGGATGCCCTTCTTGACGGTTTTCCACATGTCGGCGAAGGCTTCAGCCGGCATGTCGGGGTGGCGCACGATGTTTTGCGGTGCGCCCATCAGCTCTTCTTCGTGGAATCCGCTGACTTCGATGAAGTAGGGATTGACGTAGGTAATGTTGCCCTTCAGATCAGTTTTGGAGACGATCGATTTGCCGTCTTGTAATTCATACTCGGCATTGGTGACCGGCAGGTTCATGCGCATCTTATTTCCCCGTGACAGCTGCGTTGTGGTGGTTATTCTTGCTTTTCGGCAAGCACTTTACCTTGCGCCGTCGTTGCTCTCTGGAACAGGTGCTTCGTCGCGCGGGGGCTTGCCAAAGACTGCAGTGTAAGTTGGGTAAAAAGAGCAATACATGACCACGGTCAATATTATCGACAATGGCAGCAAAATAAACACGATCACCGTCATGTTGTTGAACAGCAATGCAACAATGGTGCTGATGGTGGCCGGCAGCAGCACGCCGATCACCAGCCACGCCAGGCCGTAGACCGTGAATGCCTTGGCGGCGCGGCGCACCGCGAAGAAGCTGTAGAACAGCGCCTTGCCCAGCGGCATCTTGTGCCAGGCGATCAGCGGCGCGGCGAACCAGAACGCCATGGCCGCCGGGATGTATACCAGCGCGGCCACGATCATGGCCAGACGCAGATTGCTGCCTTCGATGTCCCTGGGGTCCAGGCCGGGGCCGGTCATGGCTTTCCAGAAGGCGCCGCCGTCGACCAGCGTCGAGACGGCGACCGCCGCGAAGGCCGCCAGCAGATACAGTACGCCCAGCGCCAGCAGCGTGCGCAGCGCCGGCGAACGGAAGCTCACCAGCAGCAGGCTTGGATAGACGCGTTTGCCTTCCTCGATCTGGCGGCAGGCTTGCATGAACGACATGGCGAACACCGGCACCAGGATCAGTGGCAGCAGCTGGCCGATGATGGGCAAAATGCCCAGTGCCAGCATCAGGAACATGTAGCTCAGGAACAGCGTCGACACTTCCGCGGGTTGCTTGCGGAACAGCGCCAGGCCTTCCTTGACCCAGAGCCAGCCGGTTTTTGCAGGCAGTTTTTCCATATCAGTTCGGTCCCGGCAGCGGCGGTACGGCGCCGTTCACGCGCAACCGCAGGATGCGTTCGAAGTGTGTCGGATCGTGCGGCGTCAGCATTTCGGCGGCGCGCGGCAGGTAGAAATCATACAGGCGCGACAGCCAGAAGCGCAGCGCGGCGGCGCGCAGCATGGCGCTCCAGGCCTGCTGCTCGGCCGCACCGAATGGCCGCACCGCGTGATAGGCGTCCAGCATGGCTTGCACGCGCGCGACGTCAAGCGCGCCCGTGGCCAGGTCGATGCACCAGTCGTTGACGGTGACAGCGAGGTCGAACAGCCAGGTATCGCAGCCCGCAAAGTAGAAGTCGAAAAAGCCGGTCAGACGTGTGCCGACGAACATGGCGTTGTCGCGGAACAGGTCGGCGTGCACCGGGCCATTCGGCAATTGCGGGTAAATCTCGGAGGCGGCGAAGTCTTCCTGGAATTGCATTTCGGCGCGCAGCATTTGCTGCGTCCCGGCGTCGAGATAAGGCAGCACCACCGGGGCCGTTTCGCGCCACCATGGCAGACCGCGCAGATTCGGCTGGCGGATGCCGAAGTCCTGCGCCGCCAGATGCATTTTTGCCAGCATGGCGCCGACTTCGGCGCAATGCACCGGTTCCGGCTTCGGCTGGTAAGCGCCTTCCAGCTTGGTCACGATCGAGGCCGGCTTGCCGTTGAGGGCATTGATGATGCTGCCGCTCCGGTTGGGAATCGGCGCCGGCACCAGCACGTTGCGCTGGGCCAGGTGACGCATCAGTTCCAGGTAAAACGGCAGTTGCTCGAAACTCAGTTTTTCAAACAGCGTCAGGACGTATTCGCCGCTTTCGGTCGTGATGAAGAAATTGCTGTTCTCGATACCGGAAGAAATGCCTTTGACGGCCAGCGCTTTGCCGAGAGAAAACTGGGTGATCCAGCCGGAGAGGTCATCCAGGCTGACCGGAGTAAAAACTGCCATGTGCGGGAGTGATGAAGAACGATGGAAAATCCGGACGGCATGCCGTCCGGAGAGGATCAATATGAGTTATTACTTGCTGGCGTCGCCGGCTTCGCCTTCTTTGGCTTTCTTCTTGCCGCCCCAGTCGAATTCCTTGATCTGCCATTGGGCGCCGCTCGGCGGACCGCTTTGGACATCGCCCGGCGTCGAGCCGCCGAGTTGCTGCGTCGGCTTCAGGTAATACGTGCTCGGGCCCGATTTGACTTTGACTTCTTTGGTCTGGCCGTGGTCGCGGCGCTCGGTGATGCTGTTGCCGCTGCCTTGTTCTTCGCCCGGCTTCTTGATGGTCACGGCAGGCGGTTCGCCTTCTTCCAGTGTTTGCAGCTCAGGCGGCGGCGGGGCCGGCTTGTCCGATATTGCCTGGGCGTGCGCCAGTGAGGACAAGGAGAGCATCAGCAGGGAGAAGCAAAGCGATACGGCGGACCGGCTTCGGGTAATCATGGGGAACTCGCAATCTGGACAGGTTGACAGTAGGGGACCATTGTAACAAACGAATCAGCAGGAGCCTGCATCCTCGCGAATGGGTTCCCCATGCAGATGGCGGCATGTTGCCGCGACTCAAGCGTTTTCTGCGCGCGATTCTCGTCTATTTGCGGCCCGTTGCGGTCTTGCGGGCGGTTTCCTGCAGGATTTTCCAGGCATCGCCGCGGCGCGCCAGCACCAGCGTCTTGGCGCTGGTCTCGGTCAGTTGGTCGGAGTTGTATTCCTGTGTGAAGGCCACCGTGGCCTCGCTGTTGTCGGCGTTCATGGCGACGCGCGGCGCAGTGATCTTGATGACAATGCGCTTGCGGCCATCGATGCGCGTCTTTCTCTGTGCCGCCCAATCGCTGCGGCTTTCGCCGTTCGGCGTGCGGAAATCGTCGGCGTAATGACCCAGATAGGCGTCGACGTCCTTGCGGCTCCATGCCGCTGCCCAATCCTGGATGGCAGCGAGTACGACAGAGGATTCCGGCGCTGCAGCGGTCGCCGCCGCTGTGGCCGGCGCGGCAGCAGCAGCCGCAACCGCAGCCGCAACAGCAGCAGGCGCAGTCGTGACGGCATTCGTCGTGCGCGAAACCGGCGCGGCCGGACGTTTCAATTCAGCCAGCGCTTGTCGCGCCGGCGCATAGTCCTGAGCCGCGGCGCGGGTATACCATTGCGCCGCCATCGCTTCGTCGGTGCGCACGCCATAGCCGTTCTGATGCATTTTGCCTAGGCTGTATTGCGCCAGCGGCAGGCCTTGGGCGGCGGCTTTTTCAAACCAGGACAGCGCCACGCGGAAATTCTGCGCGACGCCGTCGCCATTGAGATAAATCGCTCCAAGATTGGCCTGCGCCAGCGTGTTGCCCTGTTGTGCCGATTTGTTCAGCCACTCGATCGCCGACGCTGTACTCTTCGGGACGCCGTCGCCCAGCAGATAGCTGGTGCCAAGACTGAATTGCGCATTCGCGTGGCCCTGATTCGCGGCCTTTTGCAACCACAAGGCCGCCGCCGCCGGATCCCGCGGCACGCCGCTGCCACTGCCGTACATCTGCGCCAATGCGTATTGGGATTCGGCATCGCCGGCGACGGCTGCATCGGCGACCTTCGTCACGGCCGGCGACAGCGCGCCTGCGCTTGCACTCGTCGATTGGGCCAAAGCAAGCGGGTTCGCCTGCACCGCAGCGAATGCAACCAGGCAGCACAGCCAGTGTTTGGTGATCATGTTCGGTCCGGTCGAAGAGGAGAAGAGCAGCAGGCTTTGAGGGACGCTGAGGAATTTTGTTCAGCGTTGCGTCGATTATGCGACGATTACAGCGGAGTTGTAGAAAAATTACTATTCGTTGTCCATAAAAAACGCCAGCCGGAACATGCGTTGCGGGCTGGCGTTTTCGACGATGCGGGGAAACTACAGATACATGCCGGTCTGGCGTTCCGTATCTTCCGGATCCGCCGGTTTTTGGCGCGCTTCGTAGAACTTCTGCACCGCCACCACGACTTCGGCCGGATCGTCGATCACCTGCAACAGGTCAAGGTCCTTCGCGGAAATCATGCCGTCGTCGACCAGGCGCGTACGGATCCACTCCATCAGGCCTGCCCAGAACTTGCTGCCGACCAGGATCACCGGCATCAGGCGCGATTTGCCGGTCTGCATCAGCGTCAGTGCTTCGGTCAGTTCGTCGAGCGTGCCGAAGCCGCCCGGCAGCACCACGTAGGCATCGGCGTATTTGACGAAGGCGACCTTGCGCGCGAAGAAATGGCGGAACGACAGCGAGATGTCCTGCCAGCCGTTGCCGTGCTGTTCATGCGGCAGTTCGATGTTGAGGCCGACCGATGGCGAGGCGCCGTCGAAGGCGCCCTTGTTGGCCGCTTCCATGATGCCCGGGCCGCCGCCCGAGATCACCGCAAAGCCGGCGTCCGACAGGCGCCGGGCGATGTCGATGCACAAGGCATAATGCGGATCGTCCGGTTTTGTGCGGGCGGAACCGAAGATGGAAACCGCCGGCCGCAGCTCGGACAGGCGCTCGGTGGACTCGATAAATTCTGCCATAATCGTGAGTACATGCCATGACTCGCGCGCCTTCTTGGCGGTGGCGCGCTCGATGTCATCCACTTCCCGCAGTCGCGGGACATTTTTTCCTCTAAGTTCCATATGCAAAAAACCTTGTTGTTAGTTGATGGTTCCAGTTACCTCTATCGTGCATTCCATGCTCTGCCCGACATGCGTAACGCGGAAGGCGCGCCGACCGGTGCGTTGTACGGCATCATCAATATGCTGCGCCGACTGCGTAATGATTATCCTGCAAGTTACATCGCTTGTATATTCGACGCCAAGGGCAAGACTTTCCGCGACGACCTGTACGCCGAGTACAAGGCTACACGCAAATCGATGCCGGAAGATCTGGCGTTGCAAATCGAACCGATCCACGCAGCCGTGCGCGCGCTCGGCTGGCCGATCTTGATGGTCGAAGGCATCGAGGCCGACGACGTCATCGGCACGCTGGGCGTGCGCGCCGCCGAAGAAGGACTCAAGACCATCGTCTCCACCGGCGACAAGGACATGGCGCAACTGGTCAACGACCACGTCACGCTGGTCAACACCATGAGCAACGAAACCATGGATCGCGCCGGCGTGATCGGCAAATTCGGCGTACCGCCGGAACGCATCGTCGATTACCTCAGCCTCATCGGCGACACTGTCGACAACGTTCCCGGCGTCGAAAAGTGCGGCCCCAAAACCGCCGTGAAATGGCTCACCCAATACGACTCGCTCGACGGCGTCATTGCCAACGCCGACAAGATCAGCGGCGTGGTCGGCGAGAACCTGCGCAAGGCCTTGCCCTGGCTGCCGCAAGCGCGCGTGCTGGTGACCGTGAAGACCGACTGCGATCTGTCGGCGCACATGGGCACCATCCTTGAGTCGCTCACCGTGCAACCCAATGACAATGCGGCGCTGCGCGAGATTTTCACGCGCTACAACTTCCGCACCTGGCTGCGCGAGCTGGACGCGGCTTCAGCTTCGGGTGCCGATGCTGCAGCCAAGCCGGCATCTGCATCTGCAACCGGCGCGGTCGCCGCCGATGCTGCCACAGGTCCCGCGCAAGTCGGCCTGTTCGACGCCAGCGCAGCGATCGCCAAGGAATACGAAACCGTCCTGACCGAAGCGCAACTCGATGCCTGGATCGCCACCATCAATGCGGCCAAGCTCACTGCGGTGGACACCGAAACAACTTCGCTGGTTCCCATGCAGGCGCAACTGGTCGGCATTTCGCTGTGCTGCGAAGCGGGGCGTGCGGCTTACATTCCGGTCGCGCACAACTACCAGGACATGCCGGCGCAACTGCCGCGCGAACTGGTGCTGGCCAGGCTCAAGCCTTGGCTGGAGGACGACAGCAAGCCCAAGCTCGGACAGAATCTCAAATACGACAGCCACATCTTCGCCAACCAGGGCATACAGTTGCGTGGCATCGTGCACGACACGCTGCTGGAATCCTATGTGTTCGAATCGCACCGCACGCACGACATGGACAGCCTGGCGCTGCGCCATCTGAACCGCACCACGATCAGCTACACCGACGTGTGCGGCAAGGGCGCTTCGCAAATCGGTTTCGACCAGGTCGAGATCGGACGCGCCACCGACTATGCGGCGGAGGATGCCGACGTTACACTGGCGCTGCACCAGGCCATGTGGCCGCAAGTCGAGAACGACGCCAAGCTGCGCTATATCTACGAAAAAATCGAAGTACCGACCTCGGTGGTGCTGCAAAAGATCGAGCGCAACGGTGTACTGATCGACGCCGCCATCCTCGCCACGCAATCGAATGAACTCGGCAAGCGCATGCTCGAGATCGAGCAGCAGGCGTATGAACTCGCGGGTCAGCCGTTCAACCTGAATTCACCCAAGCAGCTCGGTGAAATCCTGTTCGAGAAACTGCAATTGCCGGTCGTCAAAAAGACGCCGTCCGGCACGCCGTCCACCGATGAAGAGGTACTGCAGAAACTGGCCGAAGATTATCCGCTGCCGAAAATCCTGCTCGACTATCGGGGCTTGTCCAAGCTGAAGTCGACCTACACCGACAAGCTGCCGAAGATGGTTGATCCGACCACCGGCCGCGTGCACACCAACTATGCCCAAGCCGTGGCCGTCACCGGCCGGCTGGCGTCCAACGATCCCAACCTGCAAAATATCCCGATTCGCACCGCCGAAGGCCGCCGCATCCGCGAAGCCTTCATCGCACCGCCGGGCAGCACGATCGTTTCCGCCGACTATTCGCAAATCGAGTTGCGCATCATGGCGCACATCTCGGAAGACGCGAACATGCTCAAGGCCTTTGCAGACGGCGAAGACATTCACCGCGCCACCGCCGCCGAAATTTTCGGCGTCGGTCTCGGCGACGTCACCAGCGAGCAGCGCCGCTATGCCAAGGTCATCAACTTCGGCCTGATCTACGGCATGAGCGCTTTCGGCCTGGCCGGCAATCTCGGCATCGAACGTTCGGCGGCGCAGATGTACATTGACAAGTATTTCCAGCGCTTCTCCAGCGTCAAGCAATACATGGACAACACGCGCCTTGAAGCCAAGTCGCAGGGCTACGTCGAAACCGTATTCGGCCGCCGCCTGTGGCTGCCCGAGATCAACTCGCCCAACGGCCCGCGCCGCCAGGGCGCCGAACGGGCAGCGATCAACGCGCCGATGCAGGGCACCGCCGCGGACCTGATCAAGCTGGCAATGATTTCCGTGCAAGGCTGGATCGAGCGTGACGGCCTGCAATCCAAACTGATCATGCAGGTGCACGATGAACTGGTGATGGAAGTGCCAGATGCGGAGCTGGCGCTGGTGCGCGAAAAACTACCGGAACTGATGAAAAATGTTGCGGAGCTCAAGGTGCCGCTGATCGCCGAAGTGGGGACCGGCAAAAACTGGGACCAAGCCCATTAATGACCTGGTGAAGCTACTGCGCGCGCCCGTGTACGGCCTGCGGTGCTCGACGTACTCGCGTACGACTCCGCTCCTCGGCCGCACACGGGCGCGCTCGCTACGCTTCACCAGGCCATTGAGCACTGGCAGGTACTCGGAGCGTCATCTTTTCACATGAATTTATATTGATGCACGACAACGCAGATTGATGCAAAATGCATTTTCGGAAGCAGGGATACACTTGCCGGAAATACAAGATAAAACGAATAACGATAAAAGTTGCAACAACGGCATCGCCCGATGCCGCTTGGGATAACAAACACAAACGTAGTAGAGACACGAAGCTGTTGCGGTGAAGTTGGCTGTTGCGTCGACGGAAACACAGGCATAGGCAAGACGACGGATTCGGCGGACATTCGCGGGCGACCGCTTCTCGGACAAGCAGAAACGAGGAGGCGTCAATGGTTGCAGGGATGAAGGTGGGGACACGGCTGGGGCTGGGGTTCGCGTGGGTGGTATTGCTGCTGATCGCGGTGACTGCGTTCGGCTTGTACAACATGGACCAGATGCAGCGGCGGTTCCTCGATGTGGTCGAGGTGAACAATCCTGAGACCAAACTGGTCAACGAAATGATGGGCACGGTTTCGGAACGCTCCATCTCGCTGCGTAACCTGATGCTGCAGGGTGGTTCCGACGACATCGAAAGAGAAGCCGCCTACATCAAGGCGCAGACACAGAAATATCAGAGCTCGGAGCAGAAGCTTCGCACCATGTTCGACAAGGATACGGGGGCTGTTGCCGAGAAGAAGGCAGCTATCCAGAAGATCAAGGCGCAGGGCGATATCGCCCACAAGCTGATCGATCAGGCGGTCGATCTCGGTCTCAAGCGTGAAGCCTATGAACTGGCGCAATTCCTCAAGGACGAATACCTGCCGGTGCAAAAGAAATGGCAGACCGAACTGTCCGCACTGGTGGCAGTCGAAGACCGCCTTAACACCGACGCCTCGCAAGCCAGCACCAGTGCATACACGGCTGCGCGCTGGCTCATGCTGGTCACCAGCGCGGTCGGCATCATCACCGCGCTGATCGCGGCAGCGTGGATCACGCGCAACTTGCTGAAGAAGCTCGGCGGCGAGCCTGACTACGCAGTAGCGATCGCCGGCCAGATCGCCGACGGCGACCTCGCCGTGCACATCGACACCAAGCCGGGGGACAAGGACAGCCTGCTGATGGCGATGAAGGGCATGCGCGACAAGCTGGCCGCCATCGTCACAGAGGTGCGCGTCGGTTCCGAAACCATCAGCACAGCTTCGACCGAAATCGCTCGCGGTAATCTCGATCTGTCGTCGCGCACCGAACAGCAGGCCGGCTCGCTCGAAGAAACCGCCTCGTCGATGGAACAGCTAAATTCCACCGTCAAGCAGAACGCCGAAAATGCGCAGCAGGCCAACCAGCTCGCCGTCGCCGCATCCGACGTCGCAGTACAAGGCGGCAGCATCGTGTCGCAGGTGGTGCAGACCATGGAATCGATCAACGCGTCGTCGCAAAAGGTGGTCGATATCATCAGCGTGATCGACGGCATCGCCTTCCAGACCAACATCCTCGCCTTGAACGCCGCGGTCGAAGCCGCGCGCGCCGGCGAGCAAGGGCGCGGCTTCGCCGTGGTGGCGTCGGAAGTGCGCAGCCTGGCCCAGCGCTCGGCCAGCGCCGCCAAGGAAATCAAGGTGCTTATCGGCGACTCCGTCGGCAAGGTCGAGAACGGCAGCAAGCTGGTCGAACAGGCCGGCGTGACCATGAACGACATCGTCACCAGCATCCGCCGCGTCACCGACGTGATGTCCGAAATCACCAGCGCCAACAGCGAACAGAGCAGCGGCATCGAACAGGTCAACGAAGCCATCATCCAGATCGACGACATGACCCAGCAGAACGCCGCGCTGGTCGAGCAAGCCGCAGCTGCGGCGCAGTCGTTGCAGGACCAGGCAGCCAACCTGACCGCACTGGTCAGCGTGTTCAAGCTGGATGGCCGCCAGCTGAGCGCGCCGCCGGCGCAGCGGACCATCGACATCACGCCGATGCATCCAGAGCTGCCGGGCGCGATGGCGGCGTGACGCCTGCCTGTCGCAAGTCTTCGTATCTTGTAGAATGCTTGCGGTAGTTCCAGTTGACCTTTTAGCCAAGACACCGGCCGGGGCCTGCCTGTATTGCAAGGCAGGCCGTGTTTTTGTTTACGCCGGTTTCATCCCGTTTTTGCGCACTTTCTGCACTTCCTGCACGTCCGACTCCTGGAGAATTTCATGAACGATCTGAAGAATGATGTAGACAGCCTGGTGGGCACGACTGGCCTGCTCGATGCCGGCAATCGCCGTACTTTCATCAAGACCGCGCTGGGCACCGGCTTCGCCGCCGCCGTGCTGCCGGTCTGCGCACAGACCATGATCAAGACCGACACCGTCGGCCTCACCGCCGGCGAAGTCAGCGTGATGGTCAACGGCACCAAGGTGCCGGCTTATCGCGCGCAGCCGGAAGGCAAGACCAACTTGCCGGTAATCCTGGTGATTTCCGAAATCTTCGGCGTGCATGAGCACATTGCCGACATCGCACGCCGTTTCGCCAAGCTCGGCTACCTGGCGATTGCGCCGGATTTCTTCGTGCGTCAGGGTAATCCTGCGGTCTACCCGACCATCGCCGAACTGAACAAGGAAATCATCTCCAAGGTGCCCGACGAGCAAGTGTTCGGCGACCTCGACGCCTACGTCGCCTGGGCCGGCCAGAACGGCGGCAATCCGGACAAGATCGGCATCAACGGCTTCTGCTGGGGCGGCCGCATCGTCTGGCTGTACAGCGCGCGCAATCCGAAGATCAAGGCCGGCGCTGCATGGTACGGACGCATCGTCGGCGAGAAATCGGCGCTGCAACCGCAGCATCCGATCGACATCGCGCCGACCCTGAAAGCGCCGGTGCTCGGCCTGTACGGCGGCAAGGACGGCGGCATCCCGGTCGCGACCGTGGAGCAGATGAAGGAAGCGCTGGCCAAGACCGGCAACAAGTCCGAGTTCATCGTGTTCCCGAATTCGGGTCACGCCTTCAACGCCGACTATCGTTCGAGCTATGTGGAGGCAGATGCCAAGGAAGGCTGGAAGCGCGCCATCGAATGGTTCAAATCGCACGGCGTGGGCTGATCTCTATATAGTGGGGCCGGCCTGCTCCCTGCGCCAGTTTTTGGGGCGGCGAAAGCAAGGCTGATGTGGCGCCGCACTGATTTGGATCAGTTGCTTGCACTGAGGACGGATTTTTCCGTCCTCTTTTTATTTGTCCGTCAACAAAAGCGGCGTATCTCCTCCTGCCGGCGCATGGCACGCAGATTGCTAGTTTGAAGACTGAGTAGAAGCGGCTAGCCGTCGATCCGGATACCATCGACTGTGGGGCATTGCTCGTGACGCCATCGGAATGGACCAGTGGCACCTGTGAATTTATAGGACACGAGAAATGCTGCGCCGATCTCCGCACTCATGCTGCTCAAACCATACTTCCCTTGCTCGTACTCGTGCATGTACATGTACTACTTGTACTACATGTACTTGCAGCCGCGTTCATGTCTGCGGCAATCGTTTTCTCCCTGAATCTCTTGCGCATTGCGCAGCGCTGTTGCAGCCTCACGGAGTCATGCAATGACGACCGTGCACGAGCCCTTCATGACACCGGTGCAGTCCGGCGCGCAATTGCGTCTGCGCGTGGCTGCAGTCCGAGAGGATGGCCACGGCATCCGCGTCTTTGATCTGTGCGCCGATGACGGGCGCCGCTTGCCGGCATGGACGCCGGGCGCGCATATCAAACTGTCCTTGCCCGGCGGACTGGAACGCTGCTACTCCCTGTGCAATACGCCCGAAGAGACCGGCTTCTATCGCATCGCCGTCAAACGCGAAGAGGCGTCACGCGGCGGCTCGGCCTGGCTGCATGAACACGCCGGCGTGGGCGCCCGACTGACGGCCTATGGCCCCATCAATGCGTTTCCCTTGCAAGACAGTGAGCATCCCGCTGCGCTGTTCGCTGCCGGCATCGGCATTACGCCGATCTATGCCATGGCGGCCGATTTGCTGTCCCGGGGACGCGCCGCGCAGCTGCATTACTTCGCGCGCAGCATGGGGCATGCCGCCTTTCTCTCTCCGCTGTCGCAGTCCGCCATGGCGGGGCATTGCCATTTCCACTTCGGTCTGAGTGCGGAAGAAGCCGGCATCGCCATCGCTGCCGGCCTGGCCGTATTGCCGCGCGCCGCGCCGCTGTATGTCTGCGGTCCGGCTCCCTTCATCGCGCAGGTGCGAGAGCAGGCGATGCAGCTTGGCTGGCGCGATGCCGATGTGCACTTCGAACTGTTCGCCTCCACGGCACCCGCGAGCGATCCCCACGCAGCGCAAGACCGCGCATTCGAACTCGTGCTGCGGCGCTCCGGCGTGCAATGTCTGGTGCAGCCGGGACAGAGCATCGCCGCCGCCGCGGCGGCGGCAGGCGTACAAATCGGCACCTCGTGCGGAGAAGGCTTTTGCGGCAGTTGCCGGACCGGTGTGCTGGAAGGCGTACCCGATCATCGCGACAGCGTACTGACGGAAAAGGAGCGCGCCGCCGGCCGATGCCTGATGCCCTGCGTGTCGCGCTGTCGCGGCGAACGTCTCGTGCTGGATATCTGATTTTCGATTGACGTACAACAACCCACCTGAAAGGAAGGCCATGAGTAAGCAAACAAACGGCAAGCGAACATCTCTCCTCCGTATTGCTGCAGCATTGATCGGCGTGCTGGCATTGCAGACTGCTGCGACAGCGCAGGCGCAGGCACAGGAAAAGGTCACCCTGCTGAGCAACTGGTACGCGCAGGCCGAGCACGGCGGGTTCTATCAGGCCGTCGCCAAGGGCATCTACAAGAAGTACGGCATGGACGTCACCATCAAGATGGGCGGGCCGCAAGTCAACAACATGCAGATTCTGGTCGCCGGCCAGGCCGATTTCAGCATGGGTTACGACTTCGCCGTGTTGAAGGGCGTTGAGCAGGGCTTGCCGCTGGTGACGGTCGGCACTTCATTTCAATCCGATCTGCAAGGCATGATGACGCACGCCGACGTACCCAATCTCGGTGCGCTGAAGGACAAGACGATTTTGGTGGCGGGCTCTGGCCAATCGAGCTGGTGGCCATGGTTGAAGGCCAAATACGGTTACACCGATGCACAGTCGAAGGCTTACACCTTCAACCTGCAACCGTTCTTCGCCGATCCGAACACCGTGCAGCAGGCGTACCCGTCGTCGGAATTGTTCCAGGCCGAGAAGTCCGGCGCCAAGGCCAACTTCTTCCTGTTTGCACAGGATGGCTATCCGCCTTACGGCACTACCATCGTCACGCTGCAAAAGACGGTGGCGACCAAGCCTGATCTCGTGAAGCGCTTCGTCAAGGCGACCGCCGAAGGCTGGAAGAGCTACCTGGAAGATCCTGCACCGGCCAATGCACTGATCAAGCAGGACAACAAGAACATGGGCGATGAACAGCTGGCCTACGCCGTGAAGAAGCTCAAGGAGCTGAAGGTCGTGACCGGCGGCGACGCTGCCAAACAAGGCATCGGCATCATGACCGACGAACGCTGGAAGAAGACCTACGACACCATGGTCTCGACCGGCTTGCTGAAGGCCGACGTCGACTGGCACAAGGCGTACACCACGCAGTTCGTCAAAGACATGCACGTGATGCCTTGAGTGTCGCCGGATGGTCGTTTGCCATTTGCCGTTTGCCGGTCTGCGCCGCTGGTTGGCGCAGACCGGATGCCCGAAGTTCATTTGCGTGAGGACGCCATGATTCCCTACACTCCACCCAAGACCGTGCAGCGCCTGCCGGTCATCGATTTTGCCGATGCGTTTTCAAGCGACCTCGGCAAGCGCGAAGCCGTCGCCTGGGAAATCCACAAGATCGCCCGCGACGTCGGCTTCTTCTACCTGGTCAATCATGGCGTGCCGTCCGCGCTGGTGGACGGGCAGTTCGATTGGGCGCGGCGTTTTTTTGCCGCACCGGATGCCGTCAAGCGCGCGGTCGACATGTCGCTGTCGCCGGCGGGCTTCGGTTATGAACGCATCGGCACGCAGGCATTGGATGACGGCCCGACCGATCTCAAAGAGGGCTTCCAGTTCGGCACGGATCTGCCGCCCGATCATCCTTACGTACGGCAAGGCGTGCTGCGCTACGGCCACAACCTCTGGCCGCAGGAGTTGCCCGGCATGCGCGCACATGCGCAGCAATACCATGCCGCCATGAGCGTTCTGTCGCAACGCTTGCTGTCGATCATCGCGCTGTCGCTGCAATTGCCGGAAGATTTCTTCGATTTCGCACTCGGTACGCCGATCGCCACGCAGCGTATGCTGCACTATCCGCCGCAGCCTGCCGACGCCCAGCACAACCAGATTGGCGCCGGCGCGCATACCGACTGGGGACTCGTCACCATCCTGGCGCAGGATGACATCGGCGGTCTGGAAGTGCGCAATGCCGATGGCGAGTGGGTACGCGCCACGCCGATCCACGGCAGCTTCGTGGTCAACATCGGCGATTTGCTGCAGCGCTGGAGCAATGACATTTATCACAGCAATGCGCATCGCGTGCGCAACGACAATCCGGCGCCGCGCTATTCCCTGCCGTTCTTCATGGACGGCGATCACGCGGTGACGGTGTCGTGCCTGCCGTCGTGCTGTTCCGATGCGCATCCGGCGCGCTACGCGCCGTGCACCATCGGCGACTACCTCACGCAAAAAGTGCAGGAAACCTTTGGCGCCGCCAGCGTACTGGCTGTGGCGCCGTGAATGATGTTGCGGCGAAGGCGACCATGATGGCGCGCCGGCCGCTTGGCCATGTCTTTGCAAGAGCAAGACGTGGCTGGTTTTAAAGGAGTTGCACCATGCTGGTTACGAAACAGAAAGTCTTGCGCAAGTTCTGGTACGCGGTCATGCCGATCGCCATGCTGGAAGACGGCCCTAAACCTTTCACGCTGCTGGGTGAGAACATCGTCGTCTGGCTCAAGTCGCCGGGCAAGCCGGCTGCCCTGCAGGACCGATGCTGCCATCGCACGGCGAAACTGTCGAAGGGCTTCGTCGAGAACGGCAACATCGTGTGCGGCTATCACGGCTGGACCTTCGACTGCGCCGGCGCCTGCGTGCGCGTGCCGCAGAACGCTGACGGCTCGGTGCCGGCCGGGGCGATGGTGCAGTCGTATTACTGTGAAGAGCGTTACGGCTACGTGTGGGTGGCGCTGGAGAAGCCGCTGCGCGACATCCCGTTCTTCCCGGAGGAAACCACGCCGGGTTATCGCCGCATCTTCCAGTTCTACGAACGTTGGGAAACCAGCGCGTTGCGCATGATGGAAAACTCCTTCGACAACTCGCACTTCAGCTACGTGCATCGCGGCACCTTCGGCCTGTACGACCAGCCCAAGCCGGAGAAGTACGAGATCAATGAAACCGATTACGGCTTCGAAGCGGAAACGCTGGTGCCGATCAAGAACGTGCCGGCCAGCTACCGCGTCACCGGCACCACCGACGACACCACCATGCGCCACATGTTCAACCGCTGGTATCTGCCGTTTTCGCGCCGCTTCGGTTGCCAGTATCCGGGCTCGGGCCGCCATCACATCATCTACAACTGCGCCACGCCTATCGATGACGGTTCCATCATGCTGGCCCAGTGGCTGTATCGCAACGACACCGAAGAGGATTGCGCCGAAGCCGAGCTGATCGCCTGGGACGCGCCCATCCTGGTGGAAGACCGCGAGATTCTGGAGGCCACCGACCCCGACGCTTGCATCGACGTGCGCCGCAAGCAGGAGTTCCACATGGCGTCCGACCGCCCGGGTCTGATCATGCGCCGCATGCTGTTGCAGTTGCTGGAAGAGCATGGCGAAACCGAAGTTTTCCGCAGCAAAGACTAGAGGCCGGGAGCAATGATGAAACGAGACGATCACCCGATGCCGCAACTGGCGGCATGGGAGCAGGGCGCTGCCGACCCCGCATCCTCAATCGACGCCGTGCTGAGTGCACAGCGGGTGGAAAAGACCTATCGCAACGGCACCCGCGCACTGGACGAGGTGAAGCTGGAGATCCGGCGCGGCGAGTTCGTCTCGCTGCTCGGTCCGTCCGGCTGCGGCAAGAGTACGCTGCTGAAGATGTTTGCAGGACTGGAAGAACCGTCGCACGGCCACATCCGCTGGTGGGGAAAAAATCTGGCGACGGTGGGTACGCCGGACCGCACGCTGGCAATGGTGTTCCAGGAAGCCACGCTGATGCCGTGGGCGTCGGTGCAGCAGAACGTGCGTCTGCCGCTCGACCTCCGGCACATGCTGCGCACCGAAAGCGACGCGCGCGTACAGGAGGCGCTCAAGCTGGTGGGACTGGATCGCTTTCAGGGTGCTTACCCACGGGAGTTGTCGGGCGGCATGCAGATGCGCGCCTCGATTGCGCGCGCGCTGGCGACACAACCGAATCTGTTGCTGATGGACGAGCCGTTCGGCGCGCTCGATGAGTTCACGCGCAACAAGCTTGACGCCGACCTGCGCAAGATCTGGAGCGAGCAAGACCTGACCGTGGTGTTCGTCACCCACAGCATCTACGAAGCCGTGTACCTGTCGAGCCGCGTGGTGGTGATGGCGGCGCGGCCGGGGCGGGTGATCGCCGATGTCCCCATCGAAGCGCCGGGCGCCGGCGGCATGCGCGACGATGCTTTCCGCATCTCGCCGGAATTCATGGGTTATTGCAAGATCCTGTCCGACTACCTGACGCAGGCCAATCAAGAGAACCTGGAAGGAGGCTCGCATGACACCGCTCATCACTAATCCGAAGTTCCTGCGCATCGCCGCACCGTTCATGATCGGCGTGATGCTGCTGCTGGCATGGCAGTTGATTTGTACGGCGCTGGCGGTGCCGGTCTATCTGGTGCCGACGCCATCCGTGATTGCCAGGACGCTGGCGGCGGACTGGGGCTTGCTGTCCGAATCGCTGCTGGTGACGCTGAAGATCACCTTCATGGCTTTCGTGTTGTCGGTGCTGCTGGGCGTGGCGATTGCATTTGTATTCGTGCAGAGCCGCTTCATCGAAGTCAGCCTCTTTCCCTACGCGATCATCTTGCAGGTGACACCGATCGTCGCCATCGCGCCGCTGATCATCATCTGGGTCAAGGAACCGACCTTTGCGCTGGTGATTTGCGCGACCATCATGGCGCTGTTTCCCATCATCTCCAACACCACGCTGGGACTGCGCAGCGTCAATCCGGGTTTGCTGAATCTGTTCAGGCTGAACAAGGCCACGCGCTGGCAGATATTGCGACGCTTGCGCATTCCGAGCGCCTTGCCGTATTTTTTCGGCGGCTTGCGGATTTCCAGCGGACTGGCGCTGATCGGTGCGGTGGTGGCGGAATTCGTGGCGGGTACCGGCGGCACCGGATCGGGGCTGGCCTATCAGATCTTGCAGGCGGGTTTTCAGTTGAATATTCCGCGCCTGTTCGCAGCGCTGTTCCTGATTACCGTGACCGGGATCGTGTTGTTCCTCGCCATGATGGCCTTGTCGCGCGCGGCGCTGGCCGGATGGCATGAAAGTGAAATGGGCTGAAAAACAATGACGACTTCTTTTTTGATCAGCAACATCGACGCCATCATGACCGGCTTGCACGGTGCGGCGGCACGCCATGCCGGACCGGATATCCGCGTCGTGGACGGCGTCATCGGCGCCATCGGCAAACTGGCACCGCTGCCGGGCGAGGCCGTTGTCGACGCCACCGATTGCATCGCCTATCCCTCGTGGGTCAACACCCATCACCACTTGTTCCAGTCCATGCTCAAGGGAGATCCGGCGGGGATCGATGCTTCGCTGACGCCGTGGCTGGCGGCGACGCCCTATCGCTATCGCGCCAGATTCGACGAGAAGCTGTTTCGCCTGGCCGTGCGGATCGGACTGGTGGAGCTGATGCGCTCCGGGTGCGGGACGGTGGCTGATCACAACTATCTGTATTACCCCGGCATGCCGTACGACACCTCGGCGATCTTGTTTGAGGAGGCCGAAGCGCTGGGGTTGCGCTTCGTGCTGTGCCGGGGCGGCGCGACCCAGACACGCCAGCTGGAAGCCGAATTGCCGACTGCGCTGCGGCCGGAAACGCTGGACGGTTACCTCGCCGACATGGAGCGCTTGATCAAGCTGTATCACGACCCGTCGCCGATGGCGATGCGCCGCGTCGTGATGGCGCCGACCACGCCGCTGTATTCGGCCACGCCGGAGGAATTGCGCACCATGGCCGGCTTTGCGCGCCGCGCCGGCGTGCGCCTGCACAGTCATCTGTCGGAGACCGTCGGCTATCAGGACACTGCGCACGGCAAGCATCATTGCACGCCGGTCGAATTCGCCGAGCGCTGCGACTGGCTCGGTGACGACGTCTGGTTCGCCCATCTGGTCAAGCTCGATCCGTCCGAAATCGCCTTGCTCGGCAAGACCGGCACCGGCATCGCGCATTGTCCGCAAAGCAACGGCCGGCTCGGCAGCGGCATTGCGCCGATCCGTCAGCTGGAGGAGGCGGGCGTGCCGATTTCCATCGGCGTCGACGGCGCCGCTTCCAACGAAGCGGCCGACATGGTGTCGGAAACCCATGCTGCCTGGCTGATGCAGCGTGCGCGTCGCGGTCAGGAGGCGACTCCTTCCTACGCCGGCGGCAGCTTCGAAGGCGGCGCCGATGCGGCGACGGTGGAAGATGTGGTGCGCTGGGGCACGACCGGTGGTGCCAGAGTGCTTGGGCTGGGTGCACTTGATGGCTTGCAAGTCGGACAACAGGCCGACATTGCGTTGTACCGCCTGGACGACCCGCGTTACTTCGGCCTGCACGACCCTGCGCTGGGTCCGGTGGTCGGCGGCGGGCGGCCTTATTTGAAGGCCTTGTACGTGGCGGGCAGAGCGGTGGTCGAGGATGACGGCATTCCCGGCATCGACCTGGCGGCGCTGGGACGGGAAGCGCGGCAGGCGACGCGGCGCTTGCTGGCGGCGCAGGATTGACGCCTTCGGCGGGCGAGCCGGCGGCGACTGGGGCAGCGGGGCTCGCCGCCGGGTTGGGGGATTTGCCGTAAAACTGCTAAAATGGCGGGCATGATCAAGCGACGCAAAGCCTTCTCCGCCGACACTTCCGACGCCGCCTCCGAGGCGACGGAAACCTCCGATTTTGCTGCAAGTACCGACAAGGCCGCCAAACTCGCCCCCGAGTTTGATCTGACCAATCATTTCCTGATAGCAATGCCCTCGATGCTGGACCCGATTTTCGGCGGCACCGTGGTGTACCTGTGCGAGCACAATCAGAACGGCGCGCTCGGCGTCGTGATCAACAAGCCGACCGACATGACCATGGATGTCCTGTTCGATCGCATCAATCTCAAGCTGGAAATCATCCACGATTCGCCTGACGCCGTGCCCGAGCTGTATCGCAGCCCGGTGATGTTCGGTGGCCCGGTGCAGGTCGAACGCGGTTTCGTGCTGCATACGGCGATGAGCCAGTTTTCCTCGACCTTGCAGGTGACCGACGGCATCTCCCTGACCACTTCCAAGGATGTGCTGGAAGCGGTCGCCCACGGCGCCGGTCCGGATCAGGTGCTGGTCAGCCTCGGTTGCTCCGGCTGGAGCGCCGGCCAGCTGGAAGAAGAACTCGGCCGCAACGGCTGGCTCACGGTCAAGGCTGATCCCGCCATCATTTTCGACTTGCCGGTGGAGCAGCGCTTTACCGCCGCGCTGGCTCTGCTGGGCATCGATCCCATCATGCTCAGCGGCGATTTCGGCCGCGCCTGAGCGAGACGCCGTGGAAACGCTCCTGGCCTTCGACTTCGGCTTGAAACGCATCGGCGTGGCAATCGGCAATACCCTGATCAAGCAAGCCCAGCCGCTCACCATCATCAGCGCCGCGACCAACGACGGCAAGTTTGCCGAACTCGGCAAGCTGATCAGCGAGTGGACGCCGGCGCGCTGCATCGTCGGACTGCCCAGCCATCCGGACGGCGCCGAGCATGAAATGACGGTACGCTGCCGCCGCTTCGCCAATCAATTGCACGGACGTTTCGGCGTCGAAACGGTGCTGGTGGACGAGCGTTATTCGTCGGCCGTCATCGAACAGCGCCGCGGCGAGCATATTGACGCCGAGGCCGCGGCCATCATTTTGCAGCAATATTTTGACGATACCCATGAGCACAACTAACACTCTCCCGCCGCTCGATGCAGAAGCGCTGTACGCCAGGCTGGCGCAACAGATCAAAGCCGGCTTGCAAGGCGTCGAACAGGTCGCCATCGTCGGTATTCATTCCGGCGGCGCATGGCTGGCCGAACGCCTGGCCAAGGAATTGCAGCTCAATGACCGGCTCGGCTTCATCGACGCTTCCTTCTATCGCGACGACTTCGCCGAGAAGGGCTTGCGTGCCGACGTCAAGCCGAGCCAGATCGGCTTCGACGTCGAAGGGGCCACCATCGTGCTGGTCGACGACGTGCTCTATACCGGCCGCACCACGCGCGCCGCAATCAATGAGCTGTTCGACTACGGCCGCCCGGCGCGCATCCTGCTGGCGGCGCTGGTCGACCGCGGCGGCCGCGAACTGCCTATCTCCGCCGACTTCCTGGCCGAGACGATCGCGCTCGCCGACGATCAATCCCTGCAACTGCAACGCGCCGACGACGGCCGATTTTCCCTGACGGTGGTACATGCTTAATCCACAACTGAACAAGAACGGCGAACTGCAACATCTGCTGACCATCGAAGGTCTGCCCAAAGCCATCATTACCAACATCCTCGACACGGCGTCGTCGTTCGTCAGCATCGGCGACCGCGAGGTGAAGAAGGTGCCGCTGATGCGCGGCAAGAGCGTGTTCAACCTGTTCTTCGAGAACTCCACGCGCACCCGCACCACCTTCGAGATCGCCTCCAAGCGCCTGTCGGCCGACGTGATCAATCTCAACATCTCCGCCTCCAGCGCCAGCAAGGGCGAGTCGCTGCTCGATACCATCGACAACCTGGCGGCGATGCACGCCGACATGTTCGTGGTGCGCCATTCGCAATCGGGCGCGCCTTACCTGATCGCCAAGCACCTGATCGACACCAAGCAGTCGCACGTGCACGTGGTCAACGCCGGCGACGGTCGCCATGCGCATCCGACGCAGGGTTTGCTAGACATGTACACGATCCGCCACTACAAGAAGGATTTCACCAACCTGCGCGTGGCGATCGTCGGCGACATCCTGCACAGCCGCGTGGCGCGTTCCGACATCCACGGCCTGACCACGCTGGGCGTGCCGGAAGTGCGCGCCATCGGCCCCCGTACCTTGCTGCCGAACGGACTCGAACAAATGGGCGTGCGCGTCTTCCACAACATGGAAGAAGGCCTCAAGGACGTCGACGTCATCATCATGCTGCGCCTGCAGAACGAACGCATGAGCGGCGCGCTGCTGCCATCGGCGCAGGAATTCTTCAAGAGTTACGGCCTGACGCCCGAGCGCCTGGCGCTGGCCAAGCCGGACGCCATCGTGATGCACCCGGGCCCGATGAATCGCGGCGTCGAGATCGACTCCGCCGTGGCCGACGGATCGCAGGCCGTGATCCTGCCGCAGGTGACTTTCGGCATCGCGGTGCGCATGGCGGTGATGAGTATCGTGGCCGGCAATTAATTTATTGGTACAAACAGGACTGACGCAAAATTGTCCCAGCTAGGCGTGCCGACGAAGGCAGTACGGTAGTACGACTAGGAGGCACAACGACGCTGGGGCGGTTTTGCGTCAGTCCCAACGCGGACAAGAGTGGAATAAGCGCATGAAACTGCACATCAAGAACGGCAGGCTGATCGATCCTGCCAACAACATCGACGCGCAACAGGACGTCTTCGTGGCCGACGGCAAAGTTGCCGGCATCGGCCAGGCGCCGGCCGGCTTCACTGCCGACAAGACCATCGATGCGAGCGGCCTGGTGGTTGCTCCCGGTCTGGTCGACCTGAGCGCGCGCCTGCGCGAGCCGGGCTATGAATACAAGGCCACGCTGGAATCCGAAATGCAGGCAGCGATGCAAGGCGGCGTCACCAGCCTACTGTGCCCGCCCGACACCGATCCGGTGCTCGACGAGCCAGGCCTGGTCGAGATGCTCAAGCACCGCGCCAAGTCGCTCAACCAGGCGCATGTGTATCCGCTGGGCGCATTGACCATGGGCCTCAAGGGCAAGGCGCTGACCGAAATGGCCGAACTGACCGAAGCTGGTTGCGTCGGTTTCTCGCAAGCCGACGAACCGGTGCTGGACACCACGGTGCTGCTGTCCGCGCTGCAATACGCCAAGACGTTCAATTACACCGTGTGGCTGCGTCCGCAGGATCCGCACCTCGGCCGCAACGGCATCGCGCACAGCGGTCCTGCCGCTTCGCGTCTGGGTTTGTCGGGCGTGCCGGTGATGTCGGAAACCATCGCCCTCTACACCATTTTCGAACTGGTGCGCTCCACCGGCGCGCGCGTCCACCTGTGCCGCATGTCCTCGGCTGCCGGACTCGAACTGGTGCGTGCGGCCAAGAAGGAAGGCCTGCCGGTGACTTGCGACGTCGGCGCCCACCACATTCATTTGTCGGACATGGACATCGGCTTCTTCGATTCCAACGCGCGCGTCAATCCGCCGTTCCGCTCACAGCGTGACCGCGACGCGATCCGCGCGGCGCTGCTGGACGGCACTATCGATGCGATCTGCTCTGACCACACGCCGGTCGACGACGACGAGAAGCTGCTGCCGTTCGGCGAAGCGTCGCCGGGTGCAACCGGCCTGGAACTGCTGCTGTCGCTGTCGCTCAAGTGGGCGGAAGACATGGGCGCCGCCGACGCCATCAGCAAGGCGGTCGCCAAGGTCACCACTGACGCGGCGCGCGTGGCCGGTTTGCCGGCCGGCGGCCTGAAGGTGGGCGACGTCGCCGACATCTGCATCTTCGATCCGAAGACACGCTGGACCGTCGAAGCCAAAGCCCTCGCCAGCCAAGGCAAGCACACGCCTTTCCTCGGTTATGAGCTGAGCGGCCAGGTCAAGGCGACCATCGTGTCGGGTTACGTCGCATTTGAACGCTAAACACGGAAGAACCATGCTTGTTTTCCGCGTATTGCGCATGGTGGTGCACCTGTTCGTCGGCATGGCGATCTGCGCCTTCATCTTTCCCCTGATCGGTCCGGCGCGCCGGGAAGGGCATGTCCGCCGCTGGTCGCATCAGTTGCTGGGAATTTGCGGCATCAAGCTGGTGGTGCGCACGCTGCCCGGCCCGCCGGCGCCGCCGCGCGCGCTGATCGTCGCCAATCACATTTCGTGGCTGGATATCTTCGTGGTGAACTCGATGCAGCCGTGCCGTTTCGTGGCAAAGTCGGACATCCGCAGCTGGCCCTTCATCGGCTGGCTGTGCGCCAAGACCGGCACGATCTTCATTTCGCGCGGCAAGGCCAGCGACGTGCGCCGCATTTTCAAGGGCATCGTGGAAAGCATCGAAGCAGGCGACCGCGTGGCGTTTTTTCCCGAGGGCACGACCGCAGCGCAAGGCAAGCTGCTGCCGTTCCACGCCAACCTGTTCGAAGCGGCGCTGGACGCCAAGGTGCCGGTGCAGCCGTATGCATTGCGCTACCTGGATGCGCAGGGAAATTACCACGCCGCCGCCGACTTTATCGGCGACACGACCATCGTGGAAAGCATCCTGGCGGTATTACAGGCAGGCTCGATCACGGCCGAGCTGACGCAATTGCCGAGCATTCCGACGGAGGGCGCACATCGCCGCGAGCTGGCGGTGACGGCGCGCAAGGTGGTCGCCGACGGACTAGGCTACCTGCCGGAAGACCTCACGCAAACTACTCCGCCCGCGGGCAGTCCACCTGGAACAGCGCCCGATCCTCGAGCCGCACCGCAGTAAGCTTGCCGCCCCAGACGCAGCCTGTATCGAGACCGATCAGGTTGGGGCGCAGCGTCAGTCCCAGCGATGCCCAATGGCCGAATACACACGTGACATCGGCCGTCTTGCGGCCAGGCATGTCAAACCACGGCACATAGCCCGGTGGCGCGGCGTCCAGGCCTTCCTTGATCTTGAAGTCGATGCCGCCGTCGGGCCGGCACAGACGCATGCGCGTGAGCGTATTGATGATGCAGCGCAGGCGGTCATAGCCTTGCAGATCGTCCGACCATATTGCCGGTTCGTTGCCGTACATGTGGCGCAGGAAATCGACCCAGTCGGGGCCGCGCAGCATGGTTTCGACTTCGTGGGCCAGCGACATGGTCTTGGCGGCATCCCATTGCGGAAATACGCCAGCGTGAAACAGCAGGTGGTTTTGCTCAAACAAGGCCAGTGGGCGATGGCGCACCCAGTCGATCAAGTCGTCGCGGTCAGGCGCGTTGAGGATGTCGTCCAGCGTATCGGTTTTGTGCTGCGGACGAATGCCTTGAGAGACCGCCAGCAGGTGCAGGTCGTGGTTGCCCAGGAGCACTTTGGAACGTGTTTCCAATGCTTGCAGATGACGCAGGGTTTCCAAGGATTGGGGACCTCGGTTGACCAGGTCGCCGACAAAGATCAGATTCGCATCCGACGATATCTGATTGATAATATTCAGTAAGTTGTCGAGCTGCTGGCCACAGCCTTGCAGGTCGCCGATGGCGTAGGTGGGCATGTTGCTGTTGTTGAGGATAATGTCGTATTTTAACTGAGAGGGCTACGCGGACAGAACTTCTCTCCGTTGATCGTCGCCCGTGTTTAATGGCGACATTTGCAGCGGCGGCCAAATTTTTCTGAAGAAAGCCTCTGGCGTTTTATGTCATCCGTATGTCACCGGGGACTTCTCCCGTTAAAATGTCGGACTACCGTTTACGAGAAATTTGGAGTAACAGATGATTCTAGTCACCGGAGGTGCCGGATTTATAGGCTCCAACTTCGTGCTCGATTGGGTGGCACAGTCTGACGAGGCTGTGCTCAATGTTGATAAGCTCTCCTATGCTGGCAACCTGCGCAACTTGTCGGCGTTGCAGGGGGATGAGCGGCACGTTTTCGTGCGTGAAGATATTTGCGATCAGGACGCGATTGCAGCATTGCTGAATAAATATAAGCCACGGGCCATCGTCCATTTTGCAGCAGAAAGTCATGTAGATCGCTCGATCCGCGGCCCTCGTGATTTCATCAACACCAATATCAATGGAACGTTCAGTTTGCTGGAGGCCGCACGCGGTTATTGGAGTGAATTGCCTGGGCAGGAGCAACGCGATTTCCGTTTTTTGCACGTATCGACCGATGAAGTGTACGGCAGCCTGAGCGCTGGCGACGCCTCATTCACCGAGACCACCGCCTACGCGCCCAACAGCCCCTACTCGGCGTCCAAGGCTGCCTCCGATCATCTGGTGCGCTCGTACCATCACACTTACGGTCTACCGACGCTGACAACCAATTGTTCCAACAACTACGGCCCTTACCATTTTCCCGAGAAATTGATCCCCTTGATCATCACCAATGCTCGCGCCGGCAAATCGCTACCGATCTATGGCGACGGGCAGCAGGTGCGCGACTGGTTGTATGTCGGGGATCACTGTGCAGCAATTCGTTGCGTACTCGACAAAGGCATGCCAGGTGAGGTGTATAACATCGGCGGCTGGAATGAGAAAGCCAACCTCGACGTTGTCCACATCTTGTGCGATATGCTGGATCGGATGGATCCGAAGAAAAGTGGCAGTTATCGCGATCAGATCACGTTCGTTACGGACCGGCCAGGACATGATCGGCGTTATGCGATCGATGCGAGCAAGATCGAACGCGAGTTGGGATGGCGGCCTGTCGAGACATTCGAGACTGGCATTGAAAGAACAGTGCAATGGTACCTGGCACATCAAGACTGGGTCGCCGATGTGCAGTCTGGTGACTATTTGAAGTGGATTGAGACAAACTACAATCAGCGCATGGCTGAGAAGGAATCTGCATGACTGGCGCAATCAATTCTGCTGGAAACGGCCGTAAAGGAATCATTCTGGCGGGAGGGTCGGGAACCAGGCTTTATCCTGTAACCCTGTCCGTATCGAAACAGCTGTTGCCTGTTTATGACAAGCCGATGATCTATTACCCGCTGACAACGCTGATGCTGGCAGGGATGCGGGAAATATTGATTATTTCCACTCCGCATGACACGCCTCGGTTTCGCGAACTGTTAGGCGATGGGTCACAGTGGGGCATCAGTCTGTCGTATGCAGTTCAGCCGTCACCGGATGGTTTGGCGCAGGCGTTCACCATTGGCCGCGAATTTATTGGAGACAAGCCTTCGGCGTTAATTTTGGGCGACAACATTTTTTACGGCAATGATTTTGAAGCACAGCTGCATACAGCGTCGGAACGCACTGAAGGCGCTTCCGTCTTCGCCTATCACGTCCATGACCCGGAACGCTATGGCGTAGTCGAGTTTAATGCACACCGGCAGGCCGTCAGCATAGAAGAAAAGCCGGCGCGACCGAAATCAAACTATGCGGTGACCGGACTATATTTTTATGACAATCAGGTGCTGGACATCGCAGCGAGCATTAAGCCGTCGGCACGAGGTGAGTTGGAAATTACCGACGTCAATCGCATTTACCTGGAGCGCAATCAGCTGGATGTTGAATTGATGGGGCGGGGCATGGCTTGGTTGGATACCGGCACACATGAATCATTGCTGGAAGCGGGGCAATTCATTTTTACAATCGAGAACCGGCAGGGGCTGAAGATCGCATGTCCGGAAGAAATTGCGTATCGCAAAGAATATATTAACGCTGCTCAACTTGAACAACTCGCCCGACCTTATGAGAAGAGCGGGTACGGAAGATATTTGATGCAATTGATTAATCGACGGGAATTTTAATCACGGAAAATTGCCCTGGTTGACGAGATCAATGCCCCATGGATATGGGGAAAAGTCAGGCGTAAAAAAAGGGCGAGTGCCCTTTTTTTATTTCAGTGATCTCTCGTTAGCTCAGCCTATCGAACAATCAATTCAAGTAATTTGGCAGGGTATTTTGACAGGATTTTGAGCATATTGGTGCGGATACCGTTGTCCCGGCAAGCACGCAAGACTTCCTGGTTCAACAAGATCTTGGAGCGCAGGCCTGCGGTACTGACACCGCCGGTCTGCATGTTGACAAACACTTGCGACAGATGACGGTAGCGCAGGTTGGCCTGATAAAAAGCACGAATGATGAACTCGAAATCGCCTGCAATACGATAGTCCGTCCTGAATTTTCCAACCCGGTCCACCACCGACCGGCGCAGGAACAAGGCGGGATGCGCCGGCATCCACCCCCATGCCAGTCGCGCCGGGCTGAAACGGGCGGATCGGTAGCGGCGCACAACCTTGTCCGGTTTGCCCGGATGGAAAAAAGCGACATCGCCCAATAAGGCATCAAGCTGATGTCCCGCCATTTCTTGCGCGACGGTCGCGAGCGCTTCCGGCGATGCATACTGATCGTCTGCATTCAGGAAGCAGATGATGTCTCCGCGGGCCAGCGCCAACCCTTTGTTCATGGCGTCATATATGCCTTTGTCAGGCTCGCTGACAACCTGCGCCAGATGCGGAAATTGTGCCAGGATTTCATGTGTCGCGTCTTTTGAGCCACCGTCGATCACAATATGCTCGATGTGCGGCCAGGTCTGACCGGCAACCGACTGCAAGGCGGCTGCCAAGGTGGTCGCGCTGTTGTAGCAGACCGTAATAACGGAGACGGTGGTGTGTTGGTTCACAGGTGCGTTACGCGTTATCTTTTCAGTAGCGGATGAATCGGCGCGCAATTTCCTTGATCCACATCGGAACGAATTGCTGGATCCAGCGACGTCCGTTGACGCGAGCAGCCCGTTGAAGACCAGCCTTGAAGGAGGGGTCGATAGCGCGTACTTCAAGCATGCTCTTCTTGATTTCGCGTTCGTAGTACTCGTACAGTAAGGCAGGTTCCCTGCAAACAGATGTGTAAAAGCGGGAGAGCCGGTCGAATTTTCCATTTTCAAGCAGCTGGAACTGATGAAAGTGATAGAACAGTAAAGGGGAGTCGTTCACTGTAAGTGCCCCCGCGCTATCTTGGCTGAATTGATATTGTTCGTAGTTCCACGGCGCGATGCCAGCGCCGGGATGTTGCAAAATATGACAAGAGGAATAGCGCGCAGGCCATTCGTCCAGATATTTCTGGTCTCCCATCTTGCCATCTTCCAATCGATAATAGCACCATGCAATGCATTGTTCCTTCCAGCGAGCCAGGCAAGCCATACCTTCTTCGTCGCGGCGAAAACTGACCCATTCCACGCAGAAGCGACCATTGACTTCGCGATCCTTCAGGCGGGGTGCAAAGCGATGTTCGATGATCGCTATCGATGCATTGCCGATCTCATCGAGCAGAGGTTGTATAGCGGAATAAAAGAGAAGATCGGCATCAAGATAGGTAATGAAATCAATCTCGGGGTTTTGTTGCAATACGTACCAAGGCAGACAAGGAGAAAGAGTCCAGCAATATTCCGCTACGCCACGTTCATTTTTCACCGCTCGCAAGGCCTCGTCCTCGATTGCACGAAGAGGGATGCATTGCACAAAGGGCAGATCGAGTTGTTCAAGCAGGGTCTGGGTCTTTTCATCCATACAAAGCACAAAGGCTTTGGCCGTCGGACAATGCGTCGCCAGACTGCGGAGCATGGCAATCCCTTTGATCAAGTAGCCGCTATCAAATAAAGTGCAGAAATAATGGTGTTTAGGCGGCATTGCGGGTTTTCCTGCAAACATATGTTCGGTTGTAGTGGCAGGCACCGGGGATATTTGAGTCTGACTCTTGCGAGAGTGTAAAAGTCTCTTGTAGTTCCAAGCCATAACGAGCGAAAAGCTCAAGTAACTCCGCTTCGTTAAAATGGATTTCTACAGTTTCGACACCGTATGCCTGTTTGCGGAAATATTGATGTGGCAGACCAGTTACGACCGGCGTGCGATGAAAGATGGCGAATGCTTTTGCAACGCGTGCTGTTTCAGCAATGGCTTTCTCGAATTCCGGGATGTGCAACAAGCAACATCCTGAGACTACCACATCGAATTCGCCATTGCCAAAGCTTAGGGTAGTGGCATCTTGTACCGACAGCGATATTTCGGGATGGCGTTTTTTTCCAAGGTCGATAAATGCGGGCGAGTAGTCACAACCGCTGTAATTGAACGGCAATTGTTTTATTTTCAATACTTCCGAGTAAAAACCGCTTGAACAGCCAACTTCCAGAAGGCTGCGGGTTCCGCTTCCCTGGTAGATGCTTTGCAGGGCCTGAACCAGGATATCAAAGACATCCACAGCTTTACCTCGGCGGTATTCTGCCAATTGTCGGTCCACCAGTTCACGTTGCCGGGAGGGGAGCAGTTCGGATTGCCAAGATGTTCGCAGTCGATTGGCTTCTTGGTCAGCGTGCTCACCGGTGATCGGTTCATAGAGGGATGAAACGGATTTCTCGGCAAAGAGGGCATCGTGGATTTTGCGCAAGACACGCTTCAAGCGAGGGCAGCGACCAAGTATTTTTCGCAGCGCGGCTTTCATTTTTTGCTCCGATAATGGCGCTCCAGAATGGGGGCCAGTTCTTTCATCCGATGGGCGTATGTATGTTCGGACAAGGTGCGATTTTGGCCGGCGCTGGCGATTGCAATAGCTTCATCGGGATGGTCTATGTAGTAGCGGACCAGTTCTGCGGCCTCTTCCTGGGTGGAGTAGACAACGATTTCTTTGCCGACCTCGAACAGCTCGCCAAGATTATCCTTGCGATCGGTGAGTAGTAGCGTGCCGACGCCGGTAGCTTCGTACAAGCGCATGTTGTTGGCATTGTTCTCAGCCACGTTAATATGACGATTGAGCGTGATGCCGCTGCGCGCAAGCGCACGGTACATGTTCAATCCCCATACTTCACCATGGTGACGGGCCAAGATTGGAGAACTGGAGTCCAGACTGCCGGCGCCGTAGCCAAAGAACTGGATCGGTGTGTTGCGGGCAAGATATTCAAGCGTCGGCACAGCTTTGCCGTGATGGCGGCTTATCCCTCCCACAAAGCTCGCCGGTATGTCTTTTTCGACGTGTCCAAGTTTTTCCAGTACACGTGTGTCAAATCCAATACGGAAATATTCCGACGCGATACCCTGTGCACGCAGGCGCGGTACAAAATGAGGGAACGACGTTAGGATCAGATCGTATTCGCGCAAGAAGTCATCGGGAGGTAGGGGACAGGCAATCTGGCCCACGATTAATCCGACATGCTCACGTAGCGATCGAAGCATCTTCGGAGGGAAAAAGCTGAGGTCCTGACAATACAACACGTCTGGACGTGTTTTCTTGATCTGCGCGACAGCAATTTCTACTAGGCCGGGCAGTGACGCAAGAGAGCGGCCGATCAATGGCAGACGGAAAAAACGATGCGGCAGATGTAACGCCAGTCTGCTGTAAGCAATTTTGTTTTCTTTGGCCCATGCTTCTTGCAGGGGTAAGCAATTGACGACGAGGTCCTGAGCGTCCCAGCCGAGCGCGTTCAAGTGGCGCGAATAAAAATCCGATGTGCCAAAACATTCATCCAGCAGTCGCTCACGTTGTGGCAGATATGGCAGGGCCTTCAAGCTAGGCGTTTTTTCGTATTGCGCGGTGAGAAACGCTGGGTAATAGGTGTCGAGGATGGCTATTTTCATGTTTTTGTGCGTAGGGCTTGGAGCAGCATATAGGCCGCCAGCCGCAAAGGTAAAGTAACTCGTTGCAGTGAATTGCTGGCACTCCACCAGAATCTAAATCGCGCTGGCAAGTATGCTGGGGAACGGACGGAAAATAATCGTTCGCGTAAGGTTGCACCGCGAAAAACGTTGCCGTATTCATGTTTTGAGTAAACCGGCGCATTTAGTGCGACGATCAGGCGCCAGCCGGCAGAGCGCACGCGCACTGCGACTTCATAGTCCGCCAGATAATGCGGTAACCATTGCGGGCGCAAGCCCGCAACCTTCTTGAGCGCCGCCAGCGGAAACAGGACACCGCGACCACTGAGAGCATCGACGTTGATAATATCGTCGGCGTGCAGACTGCCGTCGACAAAGGCGGGGAGCGAGTCAACGGCATCGTCGACCTTGAAGCGCCATGCGTTGATACGCGGACCGACCGACAATAATTTCCCTGGTTCGTCGACATCGCGAATGATGCTGCCGACGGCTGCGGGGGCGTGTGTCCGCCCGGCATCCAGCAGGGCCTGCACGAAGCCCGCTTCAATATGCGTATCGTTGTTGACGAATAGCACCCAGTCTTGTGGCGCTGCGCCAGTAAAAATGGTTGCTAGTCCGAACTGAATAGCGCCACCCCACCATAGCGATCCGTCGCCTTTCAGCACGCGGACTTCGGGGTGAGTGAGCAGTAGCTCGGCAGTACCGTCCGTAGAGCCATCATCGATAACAATGATGGATAGTGGCTCATCAACTTGTTGGGCTCGCAAGCATGTCAGCATCGCTTCGGTCATTGCGACCCGATTAAATACGGGCATCAGTACATGAACGGTCATTCTTTATATACGCTTCCAATTATACGGGCAGGATTACCGGCCAGGATCGCTCCGTCGACATAATTGCCGGCGGCAACTACTGCACCTGCGGCAACTACGCTATCTTTTCCTATGGACACGCCCTTGAGAAGGGTTGCACGAGTGCCAATAAATACATTGTCACCCACCACCACCGGTGCTACGCCGATTTGCGTATCGTCGTCGCTATGACGTCGACCAACAGGATTGATCGGATGGAAATCAGAGTCGACGATCAGGACGTTGGCGCCGAGCAGTACTTCGGAGCCGATACGAATACTTTCGGCGCAGACGATGCAAGCGCCGCTGATGCCGACGTCACTACCGATCTCAATGGATGCACCTGCGCGGATAGTTGAAATTTTGGTCTTGTGATTGAGTGCCAGCGCGGTGTAATCCGAGTCGGAACATATCACAGTTCTTGCTCCAATTGAGAGCGAGCTTGACATGCACAGTTTAATTTGCGGGGAACCATAAAAGACCACGCCGCTACCCAATGTCGCGCCGGTTCGGCGCACACGGAATAGTACAAATAACCGCAACAGTTTGGAGAGGATTCTATTCATGCGGTCTTTCCGAATAACGAGTGGCTGAATTTATTGGCCAGGCAGACATTGTCGGACATTATCGTGCAACGGTATATCTGCCAGGCGTTATTTTTCGTGGTCTGCACCGGAGCGTCGCCTATGTTTTGATATGAGACAGCAGCCTGTCGGCGATTTCCTGCGCAGCGTCACCGTCTTTGAAAAAATCCTGTGCAATTTGCGTCAGGTTCTTGCGAATCTCCGACAAGCGGACAGAGTTTGTGGCAACCTCGTCAATTACCTGACGCGCGGCACTGATGGTCGATACTTCAATCGCGGCTCCCACGGACGCCACATCGGGCGCATATCGTGGCATGGAGCCAATGCTGCAAATAAGCGAGGGCACATGCAAGGCCATTGCTTCCAGCAGTACAGTGGAAAAGACGCTGACAACCAGCTCCGATCTGCGAATCAGATCTGGCAGCAGTTCCTTGCCGGGTATCGAAAAACAAACATTGTGCAACGCGTTCAGTTGTTGCCGGGTATCCTCCGGAAGGCGGTACCCTGGATGTTCCCGAACAGTAAAGTTGATGGCCGGATGCGCTTTCGCGACCGCGACAATGAGGCCCACAAATGCATCAAATGCTTTGACGCCCAGCAAGGCGCAAGGCGCTTGCAGAAAAAAACTGAATACACGTGCCTGTGCCAAGTCAACGTGCTGTCGCGCACCTTGTTGCAGCGCATGGCTGCCAGTGGTGAGAAAGCGTTGGTCGGGGTTGAAAGGGGTCAACAATTCCGCGAAGCGTTTTCCCCAGACGAACATTTCGGTATAGCGCATGTTGCGAAAGCCGTTGTGTACGTATGGCGACCATCCCTGTTGCACGCAGTAACACGGAATACCGAGCAAACGGCAAGCTTCAGCGGTAATGACATCTTTGGGAGCATTGCCCTCGACCACCAATACTGCAGCGGGGCGTGCGGCGCGCAATGCCGCCAGCACGTGGTCGGCCTCATGCATCAGCTGCACGAAGTCAGCGAGCGCCGGAGATGAAAAAACGCCATGCAACGAGGATACTTCCTCCGACCACGCAAATACGCGATGACCGTTTTGTGTCAGCGTCCTCGCCAATTGGGCGTCATTGCAGGTCAGGTAAGCATAGTGGTCTTGACCAAGTCGCTGTGTGACCGGATGTAGATATGTTGCAAATTTGGCGTTACCGACATGGATCAGGATGTTGCCGATTGGCGCTGTAGTAGTTGGGCCAACGGCGGCAGTCGCGTGTCGGCGGCTACGAAGCCAGCCATATGCCCGTTGAGCCATCTTGTAGAGCAACGACTGCCTTGCTTCTGCCGCAACCATGGCGTGGGCGCCGGGAAAAAACGCCGCAATATCGGCTTCCAACGGCGTCAAGAGCCCCATGGCAGCCGATGTTGCCGGACGTCCTTGTCGCTCGAGGTACACATGGAATAGCGATGGCGAATTGATGGCTTGTATGTACAGGCGACGCTCAATGGCATAACGCAGCTCCATGCCGCGATACCTGAATGCAGCGGCACGGCGTCCGGCAGCCGCGCCCGTGTAGCGCTCTATCGCACTGCAAAGATCCTGCGTGTAATCAAAGCCGTCGTTACCGAAATCAATGCTCATTGCAAACCGTCAGAGCATGTGGGAGTGGCCGTATTTTTCGAGGCAGCACAGGGCATGATGGGTGCCGGCGCCGTGATTGATGTGGCCGCTCCAGATTTCAGGAACCCAGCTGAATTTGAGTTTTTCAAGATGGTGGAACAAGGCGTCAAAATCGAGTTCACCTTCGCCGATCTGGACGCCTTCGCCATCAATGCCGTGGGCGTCGGAAATGTGGACGTGGCGAATATATGGCAATACGATTTTTGCGTATTCGACCAGGCTGATACCGGCGTACTTGCAATACAACTGGGCGTGGCAGATGTCAAACGTCATTCCGAGCGAGAGCGATTTGCAGAACGACGCCATGTCTTCAGGACGCATATAACCGTATTGATGCCATTGGCCACCCAGGTACCATGGCCGCGGCGGCAGGTTTTCCGGAAGCAATTCGACACCGTCAAGATTGACGTCGCGCAGAATCTTCTCAGCTTTCGCCGTCAATGTGGCGCAATCGTGATTGCCGTCCAGCAGGCTCATGCCCCCAACGTGCAGAACGATCTTCGGCTTGGCGGTTTGCTTGAAGCCGGGGGCAAGTTCACGGGTCCGGACGATAGTGCGCTCCAGGATATCGACTGACTTGTGAATCACTTCCGCGCTGTCTGAGCACAGGTCGAACAGGTCGCGACCGATGATTTCCGGCGCATGGATAATCAGTTCCGAGTGTGGGCTGTGTGCCGAGATGGGATCGATCACATCTCGGTCGGAACAGTGAAATTCGATGACAGGTGTTTCCAGCTGTTTGTAAATTTCGAAATCATGGAAACGGCATTTGACGCCCCAATCTTTCGAGAAAGTGAACTGGGGCCAGTCCGATACCGAATGCGATTTTTCGAAATCGAGTTCTGTGATGTATTCGGTCGCGAGCTTGGCGCGCATCAGTTTCTTGCCAAGAAAATCTGTCAGGCGGTCAGGTGTAATGCCTTTGCCCGGGCTCATGAATTTCAGATCTTCCAACTTGAGGACTTCACCTTCAGGCAGGTCGCGTTTGGCAACCAGCGATTTGGCGAATACTTCGCGATTCAGATGTTCCGCCTGGGTGATAAATTTCTTGTCTTCGCCCAGCATGGTGCGAGTCAGATGGAGTTGCTGCACCAGGTCGCGGAACTGTTCGGGCGTCAGCGATGCCTTGTGATCCGGGCCAAGTTGATGGATATCGCGCGTGATGTGTTTTTCGATGATGGTCGCACCGAGCCCGTGAGCGAGCAATGACGCCTGCACGCCCAGTTCATGTCCCGAGTAACCGATCATCGGTGCCAGCGATGCAAGCGTATTGAGGTAACGCAGGTTGAGCGATTCCGGCGGAGCAGGATAAGTCGACTGGCACAGCAGCATCGCATAGCGATTGGAAAAATTGTCGGCGATGAACTTGGCCGATTTGCGGATCACCGCGTCATCCCACATCCCGGTACTGAAGATCGCAGGACATTTCAGCTTGTTCAAAGTATGCGAAATCAGCGGCCAGTTGGTCAGATCGGCTGAAGAAAACTTGACCGCATCGAGTTCCAGCGTCGCGACGAAATCGGCGGAAAGCTGGTCGAACGGCGTCACGATGAAATCAATGTCGAGCCTGCGGGCTTCTGCGCGCAATATCCTAAAATTGTCCTCGCTCAGCTCCAGCACTTGCAATTGTGGAATCAGATACTGGAACGACCATTCTGCGCTGTTTGGATCGTTCAGTAACGATTCCACATAAATCTCCGACAAGTTTCTTTTCTGAAATTTGACTGCGTCCACGCCAGCGCGGGCGGCTTCGTTCATGAGATACAGGGCTTCGTCAAGCAAGCCGTTGTGGTTGATACCGATTTCGGCGATGACGTACAAACCGTCATTTTTGAGAGATGCAAAGCGTGACATATAACCTCGATTAAATTTTTGCTGATGCCGATGGGACAGAGCCGGCGGCAGTGGAATAGTTCGCGATCATCTGCGCGAGCAGTTCGCGCATCTGTACTCTGGGCTGCCACCCCAAGTGTTTTAGTTTGCCGGGATCGCCGCAAATGATTTCTTGCACCTTGTCGTTTTCGCGGAGCAACTGCGAGTTGACTTCAACTTCGATTCTTATGTTGGCGATGTCGGCGGCCATGACGATCAGGTCAGCGATCTTGTGGGCATGGCCGGAGCAGACGTTATAGATATTTCCGGGCGCGCCGGTGAGCATGAGCGCGCGATACGCCTCACATACATCTTCGACCGCCAGGAAATCGCGGCGTACGGCGGTATTTCCAGCAATGATGCGGTGCACGGCGTCGCTAGTATTGGATTTTTTGGCTTGAGCAACCTGCAGACAAATTGACGGTAGCACGAAACGAGAATCTTGTCCGATACCGGTGACATTGAATTGCCGGACGTGGATTACTGGCAGGCCATGATGGGCATGGTAATGCAGCCCCAGCTGGCGCAAGGTCAGTTTGAGATGGCCGTAATGATCGCGCGGTCTGGCTGGATGCAGTTCATCCACCGGCGCATCGTCAAATTCACCATATTCAGACGCCGAACCGACCATCAGAATTTTTCCGGCCAGCGGCGTTGGCAAGCGCGAGACCGCATCCATGACTTGCAAGGCGCCGCCAAGATGTTGTTGCATGGCGAGGTCGAGGTCGCGATTGATATCGGGAACAAAGGAGGAGCCCAGCGCCACTACGATATCAGTTGCCGCCGATGCCGCAATCAGTTCGGCGAGCGCCGCCACTGTGGACGGCAGAGCATGACTTGTCAAATTTGCGAGCGTCGGATTCTGATAATTCCGATAGACAACCTCGACCGGCCAGCCCCATTCGACGGCTGCCGTTCTTGCCAGCTTGGCCGCGATGAAGCCGCTTCCGATGACAAGCAGTTTGCGTCCTGCCGACGCTGGTATTGCTGCTGTACTCATCGTTGCGCTTCCTTGTGACGCTCCTGGAGTAATATTTCTGCCAGCTTCAGATCAAGTGGCGTATCGATATCGACGGCGGCGTCTTCGTCCATCTTGTAGAGCGCAATTTTTCCTGAGAGGCGGTTGCTGGTGGCGAGGAGCGCTTGTGGGCGGAATACATAAATCGAACCGTTCTCTGCATATTGCGGTTGCATGTCCTGACGGCGCGGACGATGATGGAAATCGTAATTGATCGACCGCGCTTCGCCCTCAGTCTCCGTCCAGAGAAAACGGTGGCTAGGAGAAACCGACAACAATGAATCGGCTCCGCTGGACAAGAGTGTTTCAATAGCGCGGTCGATGTCGTCAGGATGACGCAGCGGTGAGGTGCATTGTAAGAAGACCAGCAGATCGGGAAGTGAGCCGTTTTGTGTCTGCATAATTTCAACGGCATGTATCAGCGCCGATTCGGAGGTTGCTGTATCGCCGCTGATGACGGCGGGCCGCACGATTACCGCTGCACCGGCGTCGCGACTGGTTGCCGCAATACGCTCATCGTCGGTCGTGACCACTGTGGACGTCACCCGGGATGAGCGCAGCGCCTGTTCGATCGTGTGGACAATCAACGGCTTGCCCGCGAGCGGGTGGATGTTTTTCCCGGGGATGCCTTTGGAGCCGCCGCGTGCCGGGATGATGGCGACGATGGATGGAGTGCTCATTGTGTCGCCTTCGTTGATATGTCTGCATTGGCTCCAACGAGTCGTCGCCATACCCGGCGCAGCGTCGCGCCGGATTCTGCGGGCGTGATGACCGGACAGTCGAGGACGCGTGCGATATGGTTTTGCAGTCTGGATACATCGCCGGTCGCCAGGATCGCCGCGATCTCACTACGCAGCCCGCCAGCGGCAGCGCCGATTTCTACGAGTATCTTTTCGGCACTGGCATCGACGTTGCGATCGAGAGACGCCAGCAGCACACGGGCTCTGGTCGCCGCGAAATCTTGCAATCCTGCTGACAAGCTGCGTGCGAGATGATGCCGTGCGACGTCCATGTGACCTTGCGCATACCAGTAATTGCCGGCCAGGAAATTGGTGATGACATCCTCCTCCTGCAGCAACTGTGTCAGCACCGCCTGTCGTTGTGTTTCGTCGGCGGCATAGAGAAATTCTCGCATGAGCAGCAGACGGCCGTGCTCTGCCGCCAGTCCGGCCGTGGTCATCTCGGTGATATCTGTGTCCAGGCCGAGCTGTATCAGTTCTCCCAGCGCATCGATGGCGACGGCGGTGCTCGTCTTGACCGCACCTTCCTTGCGGATGAAGACGGTTTCGTAAGGGATGGTATTGAAATAACTCGCGGGCACTTTGCGGAATGGAGCAACGTGAGCCAGTTCCAGGCCGTCATGCAAATAATCGGATGGGCGCAGAATGCCGGCCTTATCGTGTGCATTGAACGACAGCAACAAGCCTCCCGGTGCAAGCGTCCGTGCGGCCCAGCGGAAATATTCGTCGACCGTTTCACGATCCATTTCCTGGAAGCTCATCGTGTTGATGATCAGATCGTAGGGGCCGGAGAGACGATCAATCGCGGGTGGCAAGGCGAAATTAAGGCTACCGGTTTCTGGCGCAGCGGTACCGTCGGCAATGCACTCGACAAATCCGGCACGGCGCTCAGGCAACGTAGTGGCCAGGTAAGTGCTTGAGAGGCAAAGATTTTCAGGCAGATCGACGATAGTGTAGCTGGCGACGTCACATACTTGATGCAACTGGCTGGCGCATGCGCCCCAGCCCGCACCGATTTCGCAAATACGCAATGGCCCCGGGGCACGTCCGTATTGTGCGACCAGTTGGCTGACGCGCCATGCGGTTCCTGCATTCAATACATAACTGGAGCTCAGGATTGCGTTGCCGCATGCATATACCAGTGGTGCACCCAGCACGGGCTCGCGTAGCCGTTCGATGAACTCGACGGGAGTAAACAACAGCATGCTCTTGCTGATGTCCTCAAACTCGCGCTGTTTCTGTTCGGATGTGGCGGGACCCGTGTCGCCGATACCATAGAGAAAATTACCGCGGCGAAATGATAAAAAATCACGCACATCCGGGAAGTTGCTCCGGTCAGCAAAATGTTCGCCCCAAAAGGCAGAGACGCGGGCTGCCGGGTGTTGCGCGCAGGCGGCCAGATTCCTGGCGATGTAGGCGTGGAATCCGTCCAGCGTACGGCTTATTTGGTCACTGAATATCATGCTCGAGGTAACACATCAAATTTTTCATACATGCTCTGATCGATCGAATCCGTCGGGAAATAGTAGTTGGTCAGTGCGTAGCGGGTGCCGGCCTGGATCGGCTTGCCGCGATGAATCGCACTGGTATCGACCAATATCAGCGTACCGGCGCGCGCAGTAAATGTTTTCAATCGCGCCGGTTCCTGTGCCAGCAGACGCGCGATCTGGGTTTCTTCCATGCGGTACTGCATGTATTTCAGATCGGCGGTTTTCATATCTACCAACACACGTTTGCTGCGCTGGGAATCACTGAGAAACTGGAACGGGCCGTTTTCCATGCTCACTTCCGAGAGATAGAGAATCGCCTTGAATTGACGCAAGAATGCGTCGCGATGCCAACCTTCTCCCGAGCCGCTGTTGCCGGGTGTGGTCGGCATGCGAGCCGCAAGCGTAAAGGCAGTCTCGGTCGCCTTATGGTTGTAGGCGCTGGCAATGGCCAACAGACGCGCATCCTGAGCGAAGTCGTCAATCAGTGCCGAGGCGTTGTTGGCACCGTACACGCGGACGTCTGCCTTAGCGTTACCGTTGACGTAGCGCGGATATTCAGTGATCACGCGATCGATCTCGGCACGCGCATCGGCACATTTTTCGGCAGACCAAAAATCAGGCACGATGCAAATACCGTTTCTCTCGACCTCGGCCAGATATTCTGCACCATAAGCCAGTGAAGGCGGTGTCGGGGCACGCCGGAGCCATGCTTGAAAGCTCTTGTAGTCGGCATGGGTCACCCAGCGCGGCAGTAAACCGGGCCGTCCGCTATGCCTGACGTGTTTGCGTGCTACCGAGACTAAGCGATCAAACATTGCTGATCCTCATATTGCCGATGTGGAGTCGGCGAGTTTACGAACGACGCAGACGGCAAACCAAGTTTCACGCCAGGCACCGAAGTTGTCGATTGGTACTATGTCGTTTTCGAGACCGGCTCCTTGCCAGTCATTGCGGCGGCCGCAGATGTCATAACCGCTTTCCAGTACTTCGAATCGCCCCACAGAGGTGAACAGTGACTCCAAGCCTTTGTGTGTATAGCGGAAATAATCGCCCGGAGACTCGTGGTAACGCAGCGAAAACGGCACGATCGTGATGACAATGCCACCGGGTTTGAGCAACTGGTTCAGATTGGCGATGGCAATCCAGGGACGTTCGAAGTGTTCGAATACGTTATTGCTGTAGATGACATCGAACTTGCTGCGAAAAGCGGGATGACTGTCGACATAATCAGGGGCGCAAGCATCACCGGAGAGCACTCGTTCGTCTGAAGCCGGGTGCAGGTCCATGCCGTAATAGTTGTACTTCGCACGGAAGGCGGCCATGTTGCTATCGTAAAAAGACTTGTCGAACACTAGATTTTTTTGCATGCCGAGCAAATAGCTTAATTCTCCGTCCCGAGCACCGACATCCAGGAAATTCAGATTTTCACCAGGATGGGCAAAGACATAACGGCGTGACACTTCTTCTTTGATCAGATCTGTCCTGTAGCCGACAGTTGTCGTCTCGAAATTACCGAGTCTCCTTTCGCGATCCACAATAATCCGAAATTTCGGACGTAGTAAGGTGAAAAGCCGGGTAAGGATATAAACAAGTTTTTCTGAAGATCTAGACATTGATTGTGTTTGGCACTATATCCGCCGCTAAATAATTGTTCATATATCGTTCTTATTGTTTCAATGAAGTTGTGGCCACAGCGGAGAATTCTTTCTCACTAATCGTTTGAATTTCGATGCGATTTTTCGCTGCCACGAAGTTTCCCATTGGTTGTTGGCAACCAATACGTCGATTGCTTGCTTGACAATCAGCGTGTCAGCGAATTTGGATTTTTCTAGGCTGAGCGCCGCGTAGTCGCGGAATCCGAACAACTCGCACAATCCTGCAAACTTCAGGAGTGTTTCGAGGTTGTCAAAATCATGTAAATCCACTCGCTTGACGAACAGTAGGTCGAAGCCAATCATTCTTGCTTTTGCATTGACGGATTTAATTGTTTTGGGGCCATATCTCCACGCCGCCGCGACATTCAGATCAAACAGTTCATAGCCGAGTTCATGCATCAAACGCATTACGTCATGTGTTAACGGTGCCCCCTTGTAGACTTCAGTACACCAAGTTTCGGCAAGCACCAACGGTTGATTTTTGGTCAGAATTTTTCGAGCCCCTTGCAATATTTCGTATTCGGATCCTTGTGTATCAAGCTTGATAAAATCAGGTGCATCGGCCTCACTTAGTACATCGTCCAAGGCGACGCACTGTACTTCTATTTCAGCTTTGGGCTTACGGCCGGTCCAATGGCGCTCCAAATAAGTACGATTGGGCGCTTCATTGGGCGGATACATCGATGACGTCGATTCCCACTCATAGAGATAAAAATTCTTGGTTGCCTCAGATCCCCATAGTGCATGAGGGTAGTAAACACGTCCGGGATACAACTGGCTTAAGCGTGCACATTCTTTGGGGTCCGGTTCAAAGCCGATGACTTTCAGAGAGTCATCCTGAAACAGTGACCAAGGAGCATAGATGTCTCCTCTTGCCCCGACGTCCAAATAATTGACAATCAAACCTGTTTCAGCTGCGAGCTGAGAAAAAATTAATTTGTGCTCGTGCACGCCTAACGCTCCTGTGTGTTGTGATGATCTTCCAAGCCCATGATTCCTGCCAACGCTCGAAGACTAATGTCTGCCTGTTTATCAGTCAGAATTTGGATATAAAACTCCGCAGACGTTCTAGGAGGCCTAGTTCGCTTTTCTTAATGTTCATTGCACGTTCTGGATCTTCACTTTGCAGTGCGTGTTGCGCCTCTGTAGGATTGTTCGAAATCCATTCAATCAGATCAATCAATTTGACGTTAAGACTATTGGGCCCTTCTGAGTCAACGTGATGTCGGCCTAATCTGATACTCAGGTTTTTTCTAGAGAGATTTTCCAGGTCATAAGGAAGGCCACGATCCATCGCAATTTTTTGCAGATAGCTATTGAGTGTATCGGTCGATTTGGTTTCTATGAAAAAACGCTCCATCAATGCTGTATCCCATTGGGCAGATGATTGATCTCGTAATGCCCGTACTATCTGTGTCGGAAAATCCGCATATTGCTTCGCCTCGTAGAAATAAGGCGTTTTTCTCGCTTCCGGCGGGAGAAGACCCGCTACGCAATTCATCGCCACGACCGGAATGCCGCTTGCCCAAGCATAGCCCGCGACGCGGCAGCGTCGTTCGTCATCAGCAGTGTGAACGAAGAGTTTGGAGGAACGGTAAAAATGCGCCAACGTATCCAGATCAAAAGGAAATGGGTACCGGTAGTCGATGGTCAGCAGATTGAACAAATCGCGTTCGGCCCCGATAAACATCGTGTCATACACTTCGCGAATGTTATAAAAAACAGTATTCTGATTTTTAGCATCGTAAGACGGAACCGGGCAGATGAAAAGCACACGGCATTTATGCCCCGCATCATACAAATCACGAATGCACTGAAAGAACTCAGGAATGCGTTTGAATTGAACTGCACGGGCCACATACAAGATGTCCCAAAACTTCTCCGTGGTGCGAGGCTTGAATGTTTCAGGAACAAAATTGCAGGCATCCATCGGAACCAAGGGAACAGTGGTTCCGTTAATTTCCCGAAGATCGTCCTCGCCTGCCATGCTGAAATCAAACAACGGGTCATAGCGAAAGTTATGATCGTGCCAGTTGTGATGCAGCCCGATAAGCCATTTTCTCTTCATGCCCTCGATGGCGGAGCGCAGTGCCGGATCATTCGCAATCTGGGAATCGCGCTCTGGAGTGGTAATGCTGATTACACCAACCGAATTTTCGGTCGGCAGTTTCAATATGCAAGCCATGGTGATTTACTGGTAACGGATTCTGCGAAAGAACGGACTAGAACAGCAGTACATGTACTTGGTCCTTGGTGGCGTCACGATAGATGTCGACTTGCTTGCAATCCAGTTTGGCCAGCACCATTCGATAATAATCGCGTGACATTTTGCGGCGCAGGAAGGGGACTTGTTGCTCATTGCCGACATCCATCCATTTCAACTCGGTCGTATCGGTTTCAAATTCCGGCGGTTCATAGAAACGGATGACGACGATATCTGAAAGCCGCTTTGCAGCGGCAAGCGATTCTTCCGGGGAACTCAATAATTCGACAACATGCGAATAAAGCGCGATGTCGTATCGCCCCTGAATCAGTCCCAATGTGTTCACATCGTCCTTGATGAAGTTTGCATTTGGAAGGACGCGCCGGCCTACATCCAGCAACACATCTGAAAAATCGACACCCGTATAAACACAGTCGAAATTTTTCTCTATGAAAAACTCACCAATTTGAGCATTGCCGCAACCAAGATCAATGACGCTCGGCTTGGCGACAGAGGCGGTGTACTGCTTCAGCACATCCACCAGCAAGGCCTTGGATGAAACCGAGGGATGGCCGTATGTTTTCAGGTATTGCTCGGCTATGTCCGGTGAGAATGCGTTCCAAGAGTTGCTCAGGTTACTCATTTAATCATTCTCCACAAGAAAAACAGGGGGCGCAACGCCAGTTGACGCAAACGTATCGTGCGGATAACTCGTCTTTGCCGCGCCGTCTTGCACTCCTGAAAATTGCGGAACAAGTCGGGTGATATCGGAGTTTGTGATTCACTTGGTAGTGGCATGTGAAGCCTCAGTGATCATGTCAGTGACCCATTTTCCCGGAGAGATGAGCAAACCGGGGCGTTCTCGGCGATAACTTCTGGATTGCGTATTGACGGACCACTCTTCAACATCAAATGCGAGGATATGCTCCAAGTTCTGCAGAAGTACCTCTGGTGTGCCAAGAGATGCAGAGGCCGAGTAGCTACCGGCCTTGAGCGTCATGCCCGGAATACGATACGTCGCTGTATAGAGACCTGGAGGGCGCATTGGTAGTTCAATGTCTTCGTCGGTGTCGAACGAATGCAACAGATCCACCATATTGCGGGATATTGTCAGCGTCAACTGCAGTGCAGCAGTGCTTTCACGGATCCGGTAAGTTACTTCGAAGATAACGTCATCGGCCATGTCGAACGCGTTGGTATTGGCGCCGTCCGTGTTACAGATGCGCACACCAACGATGGAACTTGGCTTACGTTCGTCATCTTCGAACTGCAGCCCGGATTCTTGCTCGTTGAGCGTCAGGCGTGCATATTGTTCGACCACCTGTGGCACCCCGCCCTGCGAGACTAGCTTGCCCTTGTGCAGCAATGCTGCCGAGGTGCATAGTTCGCTGATGGCGCCCATGTTGTGACTGACGAACAGGATGGTGCGTCCTTCATTGGCGACCGATTCCATTTTTCCCATGCATTTTTTCTGGAAGCCGGCGTCGCCGACGGCCAGCACTTCGTCGACGATCAGGACGTCGGACTCAAGATGTGCGGCCACCGAGAACGCCAGGCGTACGTACATGCCTGAGGAGTAGCGCTTGACCGGTGTGTCGAGGAAGCGTTCTACCTCCGCGAATTCGACGATGGCGTCGAACTTGCGGCGGATCTCGGTTTTGCTCATGCCCAGAATGGCGCCGTTCAGGAAAATGTTTTCGCGGCCAGTCAGCTCCGGGTGAAAGCCGGTTCCGACTTCCAGCAGACTGGCGACGCGCCCGTTGAGGTGTACGCGACCGCGGCTAGGTTCGGTGATGCGCGAGAGGATCTTCAGTAACGTGGATTTGCCGGCGCCGTTGCGGCCGATGATGCCGATCCGTTCGCCTTGCTTGATTTCAAGAGAGACGTCATCGAGTGCCCAGAACTCTTCATGGGCAGGATCTCCGGCATCGTAGCCGCCCAAGGGGTGGCGGATATTCTGGATGAGCTTTTTCGCGCCGTTGGCAATTACGTCGCGCAGTGCGACGTAATTACCGCCTTGTTCGTGGTTCAGTACATATTTCTTGCTGAGATTTTCAATCTTGATAGCTGGCATGATCAGATGACGTCCGCAAAAGTTTTTTCGGTTTTACGGAAATACATGATTCCGGTAAACAGCAGCGCAGTGATGAACAGCACCGAGATGATGAACCCCTGCCAATATATTTGAGACGCACCGCCGATCACGGCCCAGCGGAAGCCATCGATGACGGCAACCATCGGGTTGAGCGAATAAACCAAACGCCAGCGCTCCGGGACGATGTCGCTGCTGAAGCCGACGGGGGAGACATAGAGTCCGAATTGCACGACGAAAGGAACGATGTAGCGAAAATCCCGAAACTTCGTGTTCAGTGCGGCAAACCACAATCCTGCGCCCAGCGAGGTCGCGAGGGCCAACAATATGAATAGGGGCAGCGCGAGCATACGCCAGCTTGGATAGATGCCGTGCCACAGCATAACCAGCAGCAGCAGCACGAATGTGATCGCGAAATCTACAAGGCTGACGATGATGGCGCTGGCAGGCACTATCAATCTGGGAAAGTACACTTTGGATATCATGCCGGCGTTGCTGAGCAGTGAGTTGCTGCTATCGGAAAGTGAATTGGCAAAAAATTGCCAGGGCAGCAGTGCAGCAAAGACCAGTACCGGATAGGGCACACCGTTTGATGGCAAATTGGCCAGTTTGCCGAAGATGACGGTGAATACGACCATCGTTAGCAAAGGACGAATTAGCCCCCATGCGACGCCGATAACCGTCTGTTTGTAACGCACCAGGATGTCGCGCCAAGCAAGAAACGTCAACAATTCGCGGAATTTCCAGAGATCGCGCCAGTAGTGCGCATCCGCGCGGCCGGCTTCGATCGTCAGCAATTCCATGTTGGACGAGAGTTTACTTTTGTTATCGATCATTTTGTCTTTGTAAATCCGCTAATGACATCGCAAACACGTTGTATGTCGTCAGCGGTATGTCCGTTCGAAATCGGCAGACTCAGCTCCGTTGCATGCTGTTCTTCTGCAATCGGATAGTTGCCTGACAGGATGCCCGCCATGGCTTCCTGCCGATGTGGTGGAATGGGATAGTGCACTTCGGTCTTTACGCCATTGTCCAGCAGGTACTGCCGCAGGGCGTCACGCTCGGGATGGCGGATGCCATAGATGTGGAACACATCGAATTCATCTTCGCGACGGCGTGGTTTAATAACCCAGTCAGGCAGATGCTGATCGTAGATGTCTGCCAGCGCTCGTTTGTGCGCGGTCATGGCGTCAAGGTGTTGAAGCTTCACGCGCAACAACGCCGCCTGTAGTTCATCGAGACGAGAATTGACGCCAGGATATTTGTTGACGTATTTCTGTTTCGAGCCGTAATTGCGCAGGTGGCGCAATCTGTCGGCCAGCGCATCGTCATCTGTCGTGATCGCACCGGCATCGCCGACGGCGCCGAGATTTTTGGTTGGATAGAAACTGAAGCAGCCGGCATTGCCGAAAGTACCGCTCATTTTTCCATTCAGTTTGGCACCGTGCGATTGGGCGCAATCTTCGATGAGCTTCAAACCGTGCTCTTTCGCGAATGCCGCAATTGCATCCATCCGACAGATCTTGCCGAACATGTGTGTCACACAGATCGCACGCGTCTTCTTGGTCATGGCGCCCGGTAACAGGGCCGGGTCCATGTTGAATGTGGCCAATTCTGCTTCGACTAGCACCGGCTGGTGGCCCGCGCGCAGAATTGCGAGGATGGTGGCTATGTAGGTATTGGCCGCGACCAGAATGTCGCTGCCCTTGGGCAGGTCCAAGGCTTCGATAGAGAGGATCAGTGCATCCAGACCATTGGCAACGCCGATGCAGTGTTTGGCGCCGATGTAGGTGCCAAACTCGGCTTCAAAAGCGCTGACTTCCTTGCCTAATACATACCAACCCGAGCGGATTACACGTACGGCTGCTGCTTCCAACTCCGTCATGAAGGCGGCATTGGACTGTCCCAGGCTTTCATATTCAATCATCTTCGGATCATTCATAAGGTGTATCGATGTATTCGCTGCGGTCGTAGCTGTGCGATGACATGACCAGCAGTATTGAACCCGGGCCAAACGTCATGGTGTGCCAGTCTTTTGGCTCGACAAGCAAACATTGGCCGGGATGATTCAGCTCTATGGTTTCCCTGGTAATGCCATCATTCATGAAAATCGAGATGTTGCCGTTGATGGCGATCAATGCCTGGCGCGTATGCGTATGACGATGTCCGCCGCGCGTCTGGCCGTCTGCACCATAAATCCAGTAGGTACGGACCACTTTGAACGGCAAGGCATCTTCCATGACAGTCAGCGACCCACGGGGTTCATTGAAAGTGGGAAGATTCAGTAGCGAGAAGTGGGCCATGTCGCTTACTCCTTGTAGTTCATCGTTTTGTAGCCGTGCTTTTTGACCAGCTCGTCGCGTTCGGCTGCCCTCAGGTCTTCGCGGACCATCTCGCAGACCAGCTCGTTGAAAGTTGTGCGCGGTGTCCAGCCCAATTTTTCTTTCGCTTTGGTCGGGTCGCCGAGCAGCGTTTCAACTTCGGTTGGGCGAAAATAGCGAGGATCGACAGCGACACGGCAGACGCCCTTTTCGTCGTAGGCTTTTTCTTCGACGCCCTGGCCTTCCCAGCGTAGCGTGATGCCCAATTCCTCAGCTGCTGCATTGACGAAATCTCGTACGCTGAATTGCACGCCGGTGGCGATGACGAAGTCTTCCGGCTTGTCTTGTTGCAGCATCAGCCATTGCATTTCAACGTAGTCGCGTGCATGGCCCCAGTCGCGTTTGGCATCCATGTTGCCGAGGTACAGGCATTCTTGCAGGTTCAGTTTGATGCGGGCCAGTGCGCGGGTGATCTTGCGAGTGACAAATGTTTCGCCGCGGATCGGAGATTCATGGTTGAACAGAATGCCGTTGCACGCGTAAATGCCATAGGCTTCGCGATAGTTGACGACGATCCAGTAACCGTACAGTTTGGCGACGGCGTAAGGGCTGCGGGGATAGAACGGCGTGGTTTCCTTCTGCGGAATTTCTTGTACCAGACCATACAGTTCCGAGGTGCTGGCCTGGTAGAAACGCGTCTTCTTTTCCAGTCCCAAGATACGGATTGCTTCGAGTAGGCGCAACACGCCCAGGCCGTCTGAGTTGGCGGTGTATTCGGGTTCTTCGAAGCTGACCGCGACGTGGCTTTGTGCGGCCAGATTGTAGACTTCATCAGGTTGCGTCTGTTGCAGAATGCGTACCAGTGAAGACGAGTCAGTCATGTCGCCGTGATGCAGGAAAAAACGCACATCTTTTTCATGACGGTCACGATAAAGGTGGTCAATCCGGTCGGTATTGAACAGGCTGGTGCGGCGTTTGATGCCGTGCACGATGTAGCCTTTGTTCAACAGAAATTCGGCGAGATAGGCGCCGTCTTGACCAGTGATGCCTGTAATGAGTGCGACTTTTGGTGGGGTTGTCATGATTGCTGATTACCTTTGTTATGTACGTGCTGATTCGTTTTTTAGAAAGTCCTGATAGGCGGATGCCAGTCCAGTCGCCAACTCCACCTTGGCATGCCATCCCAGCGCGTTGAGCCGGGCGCTGTCCATGAGTTTGCGCGGAGCGCCATCGGGCTTGCTCGAATCAAATTCAATCGTGCCTTCGTAGCCGACAGTTTTACCGATGGTTTCGGCGAGCTCGCGAATGGTAATGTCGCTGCCGTATCCGACATTGATATGGCTGAGCATTGGCTGGGTGTGCTGGTCATACGTCGCTTTGTCGAGCGCCATCACATGTACGCTCGCCAGAGCCATATCGTCGACGAACAGGAATTCGCGTTTGGGTGTGCCCGTGCCCCAGATATAAACCCGCGGGCTGCGATTGACTTTGGCTTCGTGGAAGCGGCGAATGAGAGCCGGAATGACGTGCGAATTCTCCGGGTGATAGTTGTCTCCCGGACCATACAGATTCGTCGGCATGACGCTGCGATAGTCGATGCCGTGGCTGACGTGGTATTGGCGGTTGTAGCTTTCACACAGCTTAATACCGGCAATCTTGGCTAGTGCATAAGGCTCGTTGGTCGCTTCGAGTGTGCCGGTGAGCAAAGCATCTTCGCGCATCGGTTGATCAGCCAGTTTGGGGTAGATGCAACTGGAGCCAAGGAACAGCAGATTTTTGACACCGTTACGAAATGCGGCTTCAATAATATTGGCCTCCATCATCAGGTTCTGATAGATGAATTCAGCAGGGTAAGTATTGTTCGCATAGATGCCGCCGACTTTGGCGGCGGCAAGATAAACCTGATCCGGCCGCTCTTGTTCGAAGAAGGCTCGCACAGCTGCCTGCTCGGTCAGGTCGAGTTCTGCATGCGTCCGCGTGACGATGTTTTCATGTCCTTGTCGCTGCAAGGTGCGGACGATCGCCGATCCCACCATTCCTCGGTGGCCGGCAACGTAGATTTTAGGGGACGAAGGCATAAAATTTCGCAGGGATAAATTTTCAGGTTCGGTTTGTTTTGCTGGCAGGCAGAATCACAAATGGACAGCTGTAGCTTGCCGGAAATATATTGCTCTGGCGGTCAAGGCGACGATTGCGATTCGTCGGGTAATTCGGCCTGAAGCGCTTCGATTTCTTTGCGCAACTGTTCGTATTCTTCCATCTTGCGCTTTAAAAAACGCGCAGTCAGAAGTGATTTTTCGGCAATGCCGGATGGCGTAAGCAAATAGGCGTAGCCCAGTTTATGGCCGCTTTGGCTGAAATTCTGCATTTTGACCCAGCCCTTTTCCATGAGGGCCTGAAAACAGAAGTTGATGCTGCCGAGGCTGATATCCATTTCCTTCGCCAGCGTACGCTGGCTTAGATCAGGTTCCTCCTGCAAGCGTCGAAGTACCTGGAACTGCAGATCTTCCTGAAACTCGGCCCGTCGGTTCGTCATGAAATTCATTCAGCAAATAAAGCGTTTTGGCAGGCTACCGCCATGCTGTGTCACGATCAGCAAGCGCGGCGGCAACATAAAACATGTTTCCTCTTGTAAAGATCGTCTTGATCCTGTTCATTAGGCGAACGGATTGTGCCATAGACACAGCATTCCGAGGGGTATTTCTAATGCGGAACGCTATAGTTTCGAGATATATGGCGCTTGGACGATGCTATCGGGATCGTCAATTCAACTGATCTTGCGCAAGTTGGTTTTTGGCAACTTCATTTGTACGGGTCTGCTCAATACTTCGATCAAGACCATGGCTCTGCTCTCACCGTCGGCCATTTCATATATTCCCTCGATGCCACTGAAGACGCCTTCGGCGACCAATACTTTTTCACCGGGAGTAAATAGCGGCGCGGGATGATGGCTGCTGTTTTCCAAGGACTGCAGTAAATCAATCAAATGGTCGCTGACTACTGCGGCTTCTGCACCGAATGCGACCAGCCTGCTCACACCTTTGGTGGACCGTATGGGACTCCAGCTTTTGCCTGAGCTTGCTTGGTCCAAGTGGATGAAAAGATAGCGTGGAAACAGTGGCTCTTTCGCCACATGACGTCGGTTGTGAGAAAGTTTTTCCTTGAAAATAATTGGCAAATAACAAACATAACCCTGTCGCTCAAGATTTTCCTGAGCGAGTTTTTCCTGTTTTGGTTTGGTATAGATGAGATACCAACGCATCATTATCTCGAATAAAATTAGGCAATTCATTTTACAGATGTAGTTGTGACGCAACAACGCTGCGGTCGCCCAACTCACAGCCCCATTCGTTTGAAAATAACCGGTTGTCAAAAATGCAATATCCCGGCATCCTGCCACTGACAAGGATTTTGCGGGATGCAACCTTATCTTGTGTCGGTTAATATGCGGCGTGAAACCAGCTGCATCAGGCAGTGCCATAAATATTACCCACTTCGCGAGATTCGCCGAGCAGACGATTCAGATCGTTGTTTGCAAAGGCAAGGCTATAATCTCGCCTTCACTGAGAAGGCGGTTTTCCCCAAGCAAATCAGGCTACGCTCAGGTTCAAATCACGCTTCCGCTCCATGTCATCTTTTCTTATTAGTTTCGTCATTTCGGCGATCCTGACGTTGTTGGTCATCCGGCACGCCCATTTTTATGGCAGGGGACTGGACGTCGATCTGGGGGGAGTACAAAAAGTACATTCCCACGCAGTGCCCCGCATCGGCGGCCTGTGTATTTTTGTCACCGTCATCATCGCCAGCGGCATTACGGTGTTTCGCTCGCGCGAATTGGGTAGCCCTATTGGCTTGTTGCTGCTATGTTCATCGGTGGCTTTTCTAGGCGGGATTCTTGAAGATTTCACACGCAGGGTGAGTCCGACGCGCCGTTTGGGGCTGACGATGATCGCTGCGGCGCTGGGATATTTTCTGTTGGGCGCCAAAATTCAGCATATCCATTTGATTTCCGGCGAGTGGTGGTTAGGCTCGATCTGGCTTGCCTTGCCATTGACGATTTTTGCAGTAGCCGGTATCGCCCACGCGGTTAATATTATCGACGGCTTCAATGGCCTGGCCAGTGTGGTGACGATCTGCATGCTGTTGTCCCTCGGTTATGTAGCACTGCAAGTTAACGACAGTTTTGTGTTAATCATCGCGTTGATGGTGGCCGGAGCGACGGCAGGTTTTTTCATCTGGAATTTCCCGGCGGGAATGATTTTTCTGGGAGATGGTGGCGCTTATTTTCTTGGTTTTGTGCTCGGTGAGTTATCTATTTTGCTGGTGATGCGTAACCCGGAAGTTTCCACGTGGTATGCGCTGCTGCTGCTGATTTACCCGGTGTTTGAAACCTTGTTCTCGGCTTACCGGCGGGTTTTCTTGCGGGGCAAATCTCCCGGTATGCCCGACGGCATTCACCTGCACAGCTTGATTTTTCGTCGCGTCGTAGTGTGGGCCGTTGGACGAGAAGACGCCCGCGCGCTTACTCGCCGCAATTCGATGACGTCGCCTTACCTATGGTTGTTGTCTTTGCTGGCTGTGTTGCCCGCGACCTTGTTTTGGCGGCACACATGGGTATTGATGCTGTTCTCGTTGAGCTTCGTCGCAACGTATCTTTGGTTGTATGTGCGCATCGTCCGTTTCCGCGCGCCGCGCTGGATGATTCTCGGCAAGAAAAAATAATCCGTCGTTGGTAGCGCGTAAGCGGGGGCATATCTCCCGCTTTTCAATTTTGTGAATTGCAGGGTCAATCATGACAAACGTATCTCCCTCCATCTTCAAAGCCTACGACATCCGCGGTATCGTAGGCCACACCCTCAACGCCGAGGTGGCAAAACAAATCGGCCAAGCCTTCGGCAGCGCAGCCTTGGCCAAGGGCCAGACCGCAGTCGTTATCGGCCGCGACGGCCGGTTGTCGGGGCCTGAATTGTCAGCGGCGCTGGCCGCGGGTCTGCAGGCATCCGGCGTTGACGTCATCGACCTCGGCGTGGTCGCCACGCCCATGGTGTATTTCGGCACGCACGTGCTCGGTACGCAATCCGGCGTGATGGTCACCGGTAGCCACAATCCGCCCGACTACAACGGTTTCAAGATGGTGCTGGCCGGCGAAGCGATCCATGGCGAGACCATCCAGGCGCTGTACCAGGCCATCGTGAAGAACAGCTTCGCCACCGGTGCCGGCAGCTATCGCACCCATGACATCCGCAAGCAATACATCGACCGCATCGTCGGCGACGCCAAACTGGCGCGGCCGATGAAAATTGCCGTCGATTGCGGCAACGGCGTGGCCGGCGCCTTTGCCGGTGAACTGTATCGTGCGCTCGGCTGCGAAGTGACCGAGCTGTTCTGTGAAGTCGACGGCACCTTTCCCAATCATCATCCCGACCCGGCCCATCCGGAAAATCTGCAGGACCTGATCCGCTGCCTGCAAGAGACCGATAACGAAATCGGCCTGGCCTTCGACGGCGACGGCGACCGCCTCGGCGTGGTGACCAAGGATGGGCAGATCATTTATCCGGACCGGCAACTGATGCTGTTCGCCGCCGATGTGCTGACGCGGCATCCGGGCCGTGAAATCCTCTACGACGTCAAATGTACGCGCCACCTGGCGCCGTGGATCAGCGCACGCGGCGGACAACCGCTGATGTGGAAGACCGGCCATTCGCTGGTCAAGGCCAAGCTGCGCGAAACCGGTGCGCCGCTGGGCGGCGAGATGAGCGGGCACGTGTTCTTCAAGGATCGCTGGTATGGCTTCGACGACGGCCTGTACGCCGGCGCGCGCTTGCTGGAGCTGCTCAGCCGCGAAGCCGATCCGTCGGCGCTGCTGAATGCCCTGCCGCAATCGATCAGCACGCCCGAATTGCAACTGAAGCTGCAGGAGGGCGAGAACTTCGCCCTGATCGGGAAATTGCAAAACGACGCAACATTCCCCGGCGCCGAACAGATCATCACGATTGACGGTCTGCGCATCGAATACGCCGACGGCTTCGGCCTGATGCGCTCCTCCAACACCACGCCGGTGGTAGTGCTGCGTTTCGAGGCCGAGACGGAGCAGGCGCTGGCGCGCATCCAGGACGAGTTCCGGCGCGTGATTCTGGCGGCCCGGCCGGATGTAGCCTTGCCCTTTTGAAAGGGGTAAGATGCTGGCCCACAGACAAATAATAGTGGGTTAGCCTTGAACATCCTGATCGTCCGCGTTTCGTCCCTAGGCGACGTGGTGCACAACATGCCCATGGTCGCCGATATCCGGCGCCATTATCCGGATGCCAATATCGACTGGGTGGTGGAAGAGGCCTATGCCAGCCTGATCCGGCTCAATCCCCATGTCCGCAATATTATCCCGATCGCCCTGCGGCGCTGGCGCAAGAGTCTCGGTTCGGCTGCCACGCGCGCTGAAATCGCCGGCTTCTATCGCCGGCTGCGCCATGAAGCTTATGACCTCGTCTTCGATACGCAGGGCTTGCTCAAGACCAGCGTGGTGATGCGCATGGCGCGTCTGGCCCCCGGCGGCAAGCGTGTCGGGCTGGCCAACGCCACCGAAGGCTCGGGTTACGAGCCGCTTTCCAGGGTTTTCCATACACTGAGCGTGCCGGTCGGCCTGCGTACGCATGCAGTCATGCGGGCGCGCACGGTGGCTGCAGTCGCGCTCGGCTACACGCCTGACGATGCGGCCGATTTTGCCTTGGGCATACCGATGCCGGACACGGCTCCGGCCTGGCTGCCGCCGCATCCTTACGCGGTGTTCTTCCACGGCACCGCGCGCGCCGCCAAGCAATGGGCGCCGGAGCACTGGGTTGCCGTGGCGCAGGCGCTGCATGCGCGCAATTTGCCGGTCTTGCTGCCATGGGGCAATCCCCAGGAAAAACTGGCCGCTGAACGCCTCGCGGCGTTGATGTCGCAAGCGACGGTCCTGCCTGCGCTGCCGCTGATGGAGGCGGTCACGCTGGTGCGCCGCGCCGCACTGGTGGTTGGACTCGATACCGGCCTCACGCATATTGCCGCCGCTTATTGCCGGCCTACCGTGGAACTTTACTGCGACTCCCCGCGCTGGAAAACCGAAGGAAACTGGTCGCCTTTCGTCGCCAATCTGGGCGATACCGGCCATCCTCCTGATGTAGCGCAAGTACTGCTCGCCATCGATGGGGTATTGTCCGCCCAGGCTGCCGCATAACGCGGCAGTGGCGCACGGAACAACGAGGCATAATATCGACATGGAATCGCAAATTATCGAAATCGGCGTCACCGACTGGCAGGTGACCGAACCGAATCCCGCATGGATCGCCGGCCTGGAAGGTGGCAAGGTGTTGTACTTCCCGCAACTGCCGTTCGAATTGTTGCCGGAAGAAAAAACCTTGCTGAAGCCGGAAATCCGCGACCCCAAGGTCCGCAACATCAGCCTGGACGCTGCCGGCCATCTGAAAGGCGCGGTCGGCGACACTGCCACGCAACTCGCGCTGGCGCTGATGATCGGGCGTTTCCGCGAACAAGCGCAGTCGCTGGTCTATTCGCTGCTGCCGAAATACAAAGGCGCATTGCGCCTGGCGCCGACCAGCTATCGTCCGACCCAAGTCGAGACGCGCGCGCAATCCTGGCGTGCCGATGACCGCCGCCTGCACGTTGACGCTTTTCCGTCGCGGCCGAATTACGGCGAGCGCATCCTGCGCGTGTTCAGCAATATCAACCCCGACGGCGTGCCGCGCGTGTGGCGTGTCGGCGAGCCGTTTGAAACCGTGGCGCGCAAATTCGTGCCGCGCGCCAAGCCTTATGTCGCGTGGCAGGCCAAGGCGCTCAAAGCGCTGCACGTGACCAAATCCCTGCGCAGCGAATACGATCACCTGATGCTGCAATTGCATGACGGCATGAAGGGCGACATGGCCTATCAGGAAAGCGCCGGCCAGGTCACCATGCCGTTCGCGGCCGGCTCGGTGTGGGTGTGCTTCTCGGACCAGGCGTCGCATGCCGTGATGTCCGGCCAGTACATGCTGGAGCAGACCCTGCACCTGCCCGCCGAAAAGCAATATGACCCCACCGCCAGTCCGCTCGCCATCCTGAGCAAGCTCACCGGACGCCAGCTGGTCTGATGCGCCTGCTTTATTCCGCGCTGTGGTGGATTGGCCTGCCGTTCGTGTTGCTGCGCCTGTGGCGCCGCGGCCGCAAGGAGCCGGGCTACCGGCAGCACATCGGCGAGCGCCTGGGGTTCTATGGTCACGCTGCACGCCAGTCCGCGCAGCCGCTGATCTGGGTGCACGCGGTCTCTGTCGGCGAGACGCGCGCGGCACAGCCCCTGATCGAAGCCTTGCTCCGAACCTATCCGCAACATGCGATCCTGCTCACGCACATGACCGCCACCGGTCGCGCAACCGGCCGGCAGTTGTTCGAGGCGCAGGAGCGCGTGATCCAGAGTTACCTCCCCTACGATACCGGCTGGATGTGCGCGCGTTTCCTGCGCCATTTCAAACCACGGATCTGCATCCTGATGGAAACCGAAGTCTGGCCGAACATGGTGCGCCAATGCGTCCGCCATGGCGTGCCGGTCGTGCTGGCCAATGCACGCCTGTCAGCCCGTTCGCTGCGTCGCGGCCAGCGGTTCGGCGCCATCCTGCTGGAGGCCGCCGCCGGCATCGACTGCGTCGGTGCGCAGTCCGAACAAGATGCCGAGCGCTTGCGCCTGTTCGGCGCGCGCCAGGTGCATGTGACCGGCAGCATCAAGTTCGATGTTGAAGCGCCGGCTGAGATGGTTGCACTGGGTCGGCAATGGCGGGTGCAGTTCGGCGAACGTCCGGTGCTGCTGTGCGCCAGCACGCGCGAAGGCGAGGAGGCGCTGGTCCTCGACGCATTGGCCAAGGTCGCGGATCGCAATTTTCTCACCGTGATCGTGCCGCGCCATCCTCAGCGTTTCGATGAAGTCGCAGCGATGGTTTCAGCGCGCGGGTTCGCCATGCAACGGCGCTCGCTGCTCGGTGCCGCCACGGTGGCTGCGGATACGGCCGTCATCCTGGGTGATTCAATGGGCGAAATGGCGGCTTACTACGCGGCCTGCGAAACGGCTTTCATCGGTGGCAGCCTGCTGCCGCTGGGCGGACAAAACCTGATCGAAGCCTGTGCCCTGGGTATCCCGGTGCTGATCGGCGAGCACACTTTCAATTTCCAGATGATCAGCGATGATGCCGTCTTCGCCGGTGCCGCGTTGCGCGTCAACAGCGCGGCGGAGATGTTGCTGCAAGCGCAGTCGCTGTTCGCCGATGGCGAACGCCGCACGTCGATGGCGCTGCATGCGCGGGAATTCGCGCGTCGGCATCAGGGCGCTACTGAACGCACCATGGCGATGTTGAATGGGATGCTGAAACAGGAAGACGTCTGACGGGTTTTTTTCACGGAGCTCCGTCATGAAAACGGTCATAAAAAAACGCCCCTTCTCAGGGGCGTTTTTTTGTTACGGCACAAAGGGTTATTTACTTCGATCCCGAAGGCGTCGCCGCCACCGTCACCGAATTTTCATTCAACCCGCCACCCAACGCACGATACAAATCAATCGCATTGTTCAGACGCAACTGGCGCGCCTGGATCAGCGCCTGCTGGGCCGAGAACAAGTCGCGCTGCGCATCAAGCTGGTCGAGCGAGGAAGCGATGCCGTTCTTGTAGCGCAGGTCGGTCAGGTTCAGACGTTCCTGTTGCGCCTTGAGAAAGGCTTCCTGGGCTTCGATCTGTTCGTCCAGCGTGCCGCGTGCCACCAGCGCATCGGCGACTTCGCGGAAGGCCGTTTGAATGGTCTTTTCGTAAGTCACGATGGCCTGGTTCTTGCGCACTTCCGCAACGTCCAGGTTGGCGCTGTTGCGGCCGAAATCGAAGATCGGCAAACTCAGCTGCGGGCCGTAAGACCAGGCGCCCGAGCCGGAATCGAACAAGCCGCCCAGCGAACTACTGGCGCTGCCGAAGGAGCCGGTCAGGCTGATGCGCGGGAAGAACGCAGCGCGGGCCGCGCCGATGTTGGCGTTGGCGGCCAGCAACTTCTGTTCGGCTGAGCGGATGTCCGGACGGCGTGTCAGCAGTTCCGACGGTACGCCGGCAGGGATGTCGGTGACGATGTTTTGCAGCGACAGATCCTGGCCTGCAGGCAGATCCTTGACGTTGGTGCCGACCAGCAGCGCCAGGGCGTTTTCCGCCTGGGCGCGCTGGCGCAGCAGCGTCGCCACCGACGTGCGGGCGGATTGCACCAGCGTGTCGGACAGGCGCAGGTCGAGGGCCGACGAGGCGCCGACGTCGAAACGCTTTTGTGCCAGGCCGAGGTTGGACTGGCGGCTTTCCAGCGTCTGCTGCGCCAGCTTCAGTTGCTCGGCGTAGGAACGCTCGGTCAGATACGCCTGCGCGACCTGGGACACCAGGCTGATCTGCACCGATTGCCTGGCTTCTTCGGTCGCCAGGTAAGTCGACAGCGCCGCATCCTTCAGGCTGCGTACGCGGCCGAAGAAGTCCAGTTCATAGGCCGGAACCGCCAGGCCGACCTGATAGCTCTTGGTGATCAGCGGTGAGCCGGTGGTCGACTGGCTGGCCGATAGGCGGGTGCGGGATTCGCTGCCGGTCGCGTTCAGCGTCGGCAGCAGGTCGGCACGGGCGATCCGATACTGCGCACGCGCTTCTTCGATGTTCAGTGCCGCAGTGCGCAGATCACGGTTGTTTTCCAGCGCGGCTGCGATCAGTGCCTGCAGGCGTTGATCAGGGAAGAACTGGCGCCAGCCGAGAGTGGCGGCGTCATACGCCGCCTGGCCCTTGGCGTCGGCCGGATAGCTGCCTTCGACCGGCGCTTGCGGGCGCTCGTAGGTTGGCGCCAGCGTGCAGCCGGACAAAACACCGACCACCAGCATGGCTGCGCTCAACTGCTTCAGGCGCAGGGTGGGAAACTTAAACATTGTGGTCCTCCGCATCGATTTTGTGATGGGCGGCGTCCAGCTTGCGCTGGCGTTCGCTGCCTTTGAAGATTTTGCGCACGACGACGAAGAAGATCGGGACCAGGAACACGGCCAGTACGGTCGCCGTGATCATCCCGCCCATCACGCCGGTACCGATGGCGCGTTGGCTGGCGGAGCCGGCGCCGCTGGCGATGACCAGCGGCAGCACGCCGAGGATGAACGCCAGCGAGGTCATGATGATCGGACGGAAGCGCAGGTGCACCGCTTCCAGCGTCGCTTCGATCAGGCCCATGCCTTGCGCTTGCAGATCCTTGGCGAATTCGATGATCAGAATCGCGTTCTTCGCCGACAAGCCGACCACCGCGATCATGCCCACCTTGAAGTACACGTCGTTAGGCATGCCGCGCAGCGTCACGCCCAGCAGTGCGCCGAGAATACCCAGCGGCACCACCAGCATCACCGCCAGCGGGATCGAGGTGCTTTCGTACAGCGCCGCCAGCACCAGGAACACGGCGATCAGCGACAGCGCATACAGTGCCGGCGCTTGCGAACCCGAGGTCTTTTCTTCCAGCGACTGGCCGGTCCACTCGAAGCCGAAACCGGCCGGCAGCTTGGCGACGAAGCCTTCCATTTCCGCCATCGCTTCACCGGTGCTGCGGCCAGGTGCTGCGCCGCCGGCGATTTTCATTGCCGGATAGCCGTTGTAGCGGATCAGCTGCACCGGGCCGTTGATCCATTTCGACGTGGTGAAGGAAGAGAACGGCACCATGGTTCCGCCGCTGTTGCGGGCATACAGGCCGGCCAGATCTTCCGGTTGCAGACGACGCTTGGCGTCGGCCTGGACGATCACCCGCTGTTGACGACCCTGGTTCGGGAAGTCATTGACGTAGGACGAACCCAAGGCAGTCGACAGCACGCTGTTGATGGTCGAGAACGGCACGCCCAATGCATTGGCCTTGTCGCGGTCGATGTCCAGTTGCAGCTGCGGCGCATCTTCCAGGCCCTCAGGACGCACACCGGCCAGCACCTTGCTTTGCGAAGCCATGCCGAGGATCTGATTACGCGCCTGCACCAGTGCAGCATGTCCCAGACCGGCACGGTCCTGCAGACGGAAGGTGAAGCCGGTCGCGTTACCCAGTTCAGGGATAGGCGGCGGGTTCAGCGGGAACACGATCGCATCCTTGATTTGCGAGAACGCGCCGAATGCACGGCCGGCAATGGCATCCGCCGATTGTGTCTTGTCCCGCTCGCCCCAGTCCTTCAGCGGCGTGAACACCAGACCCGCATTCTGACCGTTACCCGAGAAGCTGAAACCGGCAATCGCCACGACGTGTTCGACCGCAGGTTGCTTGAGGTAATAGTTTTCGATGGTCTTGATCACTTCCAGCGTACGGCCGGTGCTCGCGCCTGCCGGCAACTGCACGTTGGTGATGATGTAGCCTTGGTCTTCGTTCGGCAGGAACGATGCCGGCAGGCGCACATACAGCAAGCCCACGCAGCCGACGATGATGGCGTACACGATCATGTAGCGGCCGGCCTTGGTCAGCATCTTGCCGATCACGCCCTGATAGCCGCTGGCAGTCTTGTTGAAGCGGCGGTTGAACCAGCCGAAGAAGCCTTTCTTTTCGTGATGATGGCCTTTTTCGACCGGCAGCAGGATGGTTGCGCACAGCGCCGGCGTCAGCGTGAACGCCATCAGCACGGAGAACACCATCGACGCCACCATCGACAGCGAGAACTGGCGATAAATCGCGCCAACCGCGCCGCCGAAGAACGCCATCGGGATGAACACCGCGATCAGCACCAGCGTGATGCCGATCAGCGCGCCGGTGATCTGGCCCATCGCCTTGCGGGTTGCCTCTCGCGGCGACAGACCTTCTTCGCTCATGATGCGTTCGACGTTTTCCACCACCACGATCGCATCATCGACCAGGATACCGATCGCCAGCACCATGCCGAACATGGTCAGCACGTTGATCGAGAAACCGAACAGCAGCAAGGTCGCGAAGGTGCCCATCAGCGCGACCGGCACGACGATGGTCGGGATGATGGTGTAGCGGATGTTCTGGAGGAACAGGAACATCACCAGGAACACCAGCACGATCGCTTCGATCAGGGTCTTGACCACTTCTTCGATCGAGATCTTGACGAACTTGGAGGTGTCGTAAGGGATGGTGTACTTCACGCCGGCCGGGAAATACTTGGACAGCTCTTCCATCTTCTTGTGCACGGCAGTGGCTGTGCCCAGCGCGTTCGCGGTCGGCGACAGCTGCACGCCGATGAACGAGCTTGGCTTGCCGTCGAGGCGGCCGGAGGTGTCGTATGACTGTCCGCCGACTTCAATGCGGGCGACGTCGCGCATGCGCACTGACGAACCGTCCGCATTGGCGCGCAGGATGATGTTGCCGAACTGTTCCGGGCTGGTCAGCTGGCCGTTCACGACCACGGTCGCAGAAATCTGCTGCGAGGTCGGGCTCGGCAAGGCGCCCAGCGTACCGCCAGCCACCAGCGCGTTTTGCGCAGTGATGGCGGCAGTCACGTCAGCCGGTGTCAGGTTCAGGCCGATCAGCTTGTTCGGATCGATCCAGATGCGCATGGCGCGTTCGGTGCCGAACAGCTGCGCCTGGCCGACGCCGGGAACGCGTTTGACTTCGTTCAGGACGTTACGCGACAGATAGTCGCCCAGCGCCACCGGATCGAGTTTGCCGTCGGTCGACGACAAGCCGATGAACAGCAGGAAGTTGCTGCGCGACTTGGTGACTTGCACACCTTGTTGCGTCACAGCCGCGGGCAGACGCGCTTCGACGCGTTTCAGGCGGTTCTGCACGTCCACCGCGGCCAGGTCGGCATTGGTGTCCGGCGAGAAGGTCACCGTGATCTGCACCTGGCCGTTGGCCTGGCTTTGCGACTCCATGTATTGCAAGCCGTCGGCGCCGTTCATTTCCTGTTCGATCAGGCTGGTCACCGAATCGTCGAGGGTTTGCGCGGTCGCGCCCGGATAAGTTGCCGTGACCACAATGGTCGGCGGCGCGATGCTCGGATACTGGGAGACGGGCAGGCCGGTAATGGCCAGCGCGCCCGCCAGTATGATGAAGATTGCTAGCACCCACGCAAATACGGGGCGATCAATAAAGAACTTTCCCATCTGACAGCCTCTTAGTTAGCTTTGGTTGCGGCGTCCTGCTTGGCTGGAGCCGCTGCAGGTGCAGCGGATGCATTAGCCGGCGCAGCGCCGGCTTCGGCGGCCGGACCCTTCCATGGCACCGGCTTGACCGGCGCACCCGGCTTGGTCTTCTGGAGACCTTCGACGATCACGCGGTCGCCGGCTTTCAGACCGTCCGTGACGACCCAGTTGTTGCCTTGCGCCGAGCCGGTCTTGACCGGACGTGCCGCGACCTTGTTGTCGTCGCCGACCACCAGCACCGACGAGCCGTTCAGGTCGCGCATGACCGCTTGTTGCGGCACCACGATGGCGGATTCGTTGACTGCCTGCTCCAGTTGCGCGCGCACATACATGCCCGGCAACAGCGTGCGGTTCGGGTTCGGGAACTCGGCGCGGATGGTCACCGCACCGGTGGTCGCGTCAACCGTGACATCCGAGAACAGCAGTTTGCCCGGCAGCGGGTAAGGGCGGCCGTCATCGGTCACCAGGGTGACCTTGGCCTTGCCCTGGCCGACGGTCTTCAACTGGCCGCTGGACATGGCCTGCTGCAGCTTGAGCAGGTCGGTGCTCGATTGCGTCAGGTTGACGTAGATCGGGTCGAGCTGCTGCACCACGGCCAATTGCGTTGCCTCGTTCTGGCCGACCAAGGCGCCTTCGGTCACCAATGCACGGCCGATGCGACCGGAGATCGGCGACGTTACCGTGGCATAGCCCAGGCTCAGTCCGGCGGTCTGCACGGCTGCCTTGCCGGCGGCGACGTCGGCTTCGGCTTGCTTCTGCGCAGCCACGGCGTCGTCATATTCCTGCTTGCTGACGGCGTTGACTTCGACCAGCGGCTTGTAGCGTTGCGCCTTCAGCGTGGCTTGCGTCAGCGTGGCCTGGTTCTTTGCCAGCGTGGCTTGCGCGCTGTCGTAGTTGGCTTTGAACGTAGCCGGGTCGATGCGATAGAGCACCTCGCCTGCCTTGACTTCGCTGCCTTCGCGGAAGGTACGCTTGAGAATGATGCCGGCCACGCGGGCGCGCACTTCGGCAATGCGCGTGGCTTCCAGGCGGCCCGGCAGTTCGTTGCTGATGGTGATGCGCTCAGGCGCAATGGTGACGACCGACACTTCGCCCGGCGGCATGCCTGCGCCGGCCTGGGCATTCGGTTTTTGACCGCATGCCGCGAGGGCGGCCGCGGCGACAACGGTAAGGGTAAGGCGCGTGAAACGACTAACTGAGCTCATAAATATCTCGCACGGTAGGTAAAGTTGAAGCTGCAAATGCAGCTGGTGATTCGAATACGGTAATTAAATTGCGGAATTTAAATTACTGAAATTACTGAATATAGCTTTGGAACAATTACGGAATGATTACGGAGTAACTACGAAAACACGATTGACAATAATGGGTACTGCGGCAGAACCAAGAAGATAACGTAAAAATTGTTGCGGTGCAGAAAAGACAGCAGACGGGTGAAACAAAAGAAAGCAATCGTAAAAACGCCCAAGCGGCCATTGAAATCCGGTGCTATTATACATACATTCTTGTATGTATGTATTTGATTGATGTATCGCAATATGTCGAAATGCAATTCAGCGATACTTTCAGAAACATGCAAAACATGCAGATTTTCGCGAAATCCTCTCTTTGTCAAAGAGAACTGCGACAGTCTGTCTTTATCGCACAACGAACGTGCCCGGAGATTGCAATGAACCCAACATTTATGCCCCAAACATCCTACCCGGACTGCTGACGATGGCCCGTTCGACCAAGGAAGAAGCCCTCGAAACCCGTTCGCGCATCCTCGACGCCGCCGAGCAAGTGTTTTACGAGCGCGGCGTGTCGCACACCTCGCTGGCCGATGTCGCCAAAGCCGCCGACGTGACGCGCGGCGCGATCTACTGGCACTTCAAGAACAAGAGCGACCTGTTCGACGCCATGTGCGAGCGCGTGCGTCTGCCGATGGAAGCCATCATGGAAGCCAACGCCGACGAACGCGTCACCGATCCGCTCGGCGAGTTCATCAAGGGCGGTGTTTATGTGCTCAAGCAGGCGGCGACCGATCCGCGTTGCCGCAAAGTCTTCGACATCATTTTCAACAAGTGCGAATTCGTCGATCACAATGATCCGATCCTGATGCGCCAGCGCGAATGCCACATGCAAGGCATGTTGCGCATGGAGCAAATTCTCACGAACTCCATTGCCCGCGGACAGTTACCGCCCGACCTGAACATCCGCCGCGCCTGTTTGATGGCGCATGCCATGTTCAGCGGCTTGCTGGCCGACTGGTTCTTTTCGCCCGACAGCTTCGATCTGGAGCTGGAGGCGGAGAGCCTGCTTACCGCTTGCATTCACGCTATCAAGACGGCGCCGACGCTGCTCCGCTGACCGGGTTCTCAGGGAGAAGGCGCGCCCAGCAGCAGGTTGATCTGCGCGAGGTCTTCTTCCTTCAGGCTGCCGGCGGCCGACTTCAGCTTCAATCCATTCATCAGCGTGTCGTAGCGCGCCTTGGCCAGATCGCGCCGGGTTGAAAACAGCTGTTGCTGTGCGTTCAGCACGTCGATGTTGATGCGCACGCCGACCTGGTAGCCGAGACGATTGGATTCCAGCGCCGACAGGCTGGAGACTTCCGCCGCTTCATACGCCTTCACCTGCGACAAACCGTTGCTCACGCCGAGGTAAGACTGGCGCACATTGAGCACGGCGGTGCGCCGTGCATTCTCGAGGTCCGAGCGGGCCTTGTCGGCTAATGCGATCGATTCATCCACTTTGCTGCTGACGCTGAATCCCGAGAACAGCGGGATATTCCATTGCACGCCGATCGAGTTGGCGTAGCCGCGGCCGTTGGTGTAAGGCGTCAGCTGACTGTTCTGGTTGGTGTAGTTGCGGCCCGCCACGAGGTCAATCGTGGGCGTGTGGCCGGCGCGGTTGCGCCTGATTTCGCTCTGGGCGATTTCCAGCGAGACCTGCTGCGCCACCACGTTGGAATTTTGCTGTTCGGCGCTGGCGATCCATGGATCGATCACGGCCGGCTGCGGCAGGCTCAGTTGCACGTTCGGGCGCAGCGCCGACAGCGGTGTCGGCGGCTGGCCGATGATCTGCTGCAATCTGCTCAGCGCCACTTCGAGGTCGTTCTGAGCGGCGATTTCCTGGGCACCGGCCAGGTCGTAGCGCGCCTGCGCTTCATTGGTGTCGGTGATGGTGGCGGTGCCGACTTCGAAGTTGCGCTTGGCCGAGGCCAGTTGCTCCGAAATGGCGATTCTTTGCGCACGCAGGAAACCCAGCGCATCCTGCGCCGCCAGCACATCGAAGTAAGCCTGCCCGACGCGCAGAATCAGGTCTTGCTGAGCCTGGGCGAATTGCGCCTCGCTTACGGCTGCCGATAATTTGCCCTGCTGGTAGGTTTCCCAATTGGCCCAGCGCAGCAGCGGCTGCGTCAGCTGCAGCGTATAGGTGTTGGACGAATTCTGCATGGTGTCGCCGGAGCGCGTGTAGCTGCCGCCGATGCCGACGGTCGGCAGGATGGCGGCGCGGCCCTGGGTGATCCTTTCTTCGCCGGCGCGCAGCGCGTAGCGCGCGCTCTGGTAGACGGGATCATTCGCCAGCGCCTGCTGGTAGACCTGTACCAGGTCGGCGGCGTGGGCCGAGGCGCCCAGCAGGGCGGCTGTCAGCAGCGGGACGAGTAAGACTTGACGCATACGTTGAATTCTCTGGAGAAGATGTGAAACTCCCTGATTACGCTACCTTGCCGCGGCGCCGGAGCTGATCCGGCGCATTGCGCGGCTGCCCGGGCGACGAGCGAAACGGTCGTCTTGTTGCGGCCTGGCACTGCTGAATTGGGGGATGGATCAGTACGTCGGCATCGCCGGGTCGACCTGCTTGGCCCAGGCGTGGATGCCGCCGGTCAGGTTGGTCACATTGGCAAAGCCCTGGCGCTCCAGGAACGCCGCCACTTGCATGCTGCGGGCGCCGTGGTGGCAGATGCACACCACGGGCTGTTCTTCGTCCAGTTCGGAGAAGCGGCCGGGGATCGTGTTCATCGGCATCAGCTGTGCGGCTTCGATGCGGCATGTTTCGAATTCCCATGGCTCGCGCACATCAAGCAGCAGAGGTGTCGGGCGGTCCGGGTCGGCGATCCAGGCGGCCAGTTCCGGTGCGGTGATGTGCTCCATGCAAATTTCCTAGAAAGTGAAGTGAGAGTGCTCGCTGGCCGCATGCAGAGGTTTGGCCATCAGTTCAAACACGTTGACCGTGTCGTAGACATGGTCGGACGTACGGGTGATTACCTGCAGCGACATGACCGGCGCTTCGCCGACGATCGCCAGGATGCGGCCGCCAACCTTGATCTGCTTGAGGAAGGCTTCCGGCAGGAACGGCAGCGCGCCGGAAATGACGATCACGTCGTATTCGCCTTGCCAGCCCTGGGCGCCGTTGCCCAACTCGACGCTGACGTTGGCCACGCCGTAGCCGGAGAGGTTCTGTTCAGCAAATGCCTTGAGGCCGGGGTCGATCTCGACGGTGGTCACGTGACGCCCCTTGGAGGCCAGCAGCGCCGCCATGTAGCCGGAGCCGGCGCCGATTTCCAGCACTTGCTCGTGTTTCTTGACGTTGGCTTCCTGCAGGATGCGCGCTTCGACCTTCGGCGCCAGCATGTTCTCGCCGCCCGGCAGCGGGATGTCGGTATCGAAGAACGCCAGGCTGCGATACTCGGCCGGGACGAATTCCTCGCGCCGGACCACCGTCAGAAGGTCCAGTACATCTTGCGCCAGCACATTCCAGGGACGGATTTGCTGTTCGATCATGTTGAAGCGGGCTTGTTCGATATTCATGGCAATGGGCTCAATAGCGACGTAAAAGCAGCATTTTATCAAACCCGGACGCTCCGAGACAGCGCCAGGCTGTTGCTTTCGGAGGTGCGGCGGGGAATTCAGCGAATTTATCGCTTGCCGATTCCGTCGCCATGCTTGCAAAACGGAAATAATCAGGATGCATGCTCGTCCTCCGTGGTGGTGGCGCCGAACCATTTGCGCTTGACCCAGGCGCCGAGATCGTCAAGATAGGTGTACGCCACCGGCACCACCACCAGCGTCAGCAGCGACGAGGTGATGATGCCGCCGATCACCGCCTGTCCCATCGGCGCGCGCTGTTCCGAGCCCTCGGCGATGCCGAAGGCCAGCGGCACCATGCCGAACACCATCGCCAGCGTGGTCATCAGGATCGGCCGCAGGCGTACATGGGCGGCTTCCAGCAGCGCCGCACCGCGCTCCATGCCTTCCTTGCGGGCCTGGTTGGCGAAGTCGACCAGCAGGATCGCGTTCTTGGTCACCAGTCCCATCAGCATGATGAAACCGATGATGGAAAACATGTTCAGCGTCGAGCGGAAAAACATCAGCGCCAGGAATACGCCGATCAGCGTCAGCGGCAGGGACGACATGATCGCCACCGGTTGCAGGAAGCTGGCGAATTGCGAGGCCAGGATCATGTAGATGAAGACGATCGCCAGCGCCAGCGCACCCAGCGCATACCCGAAGGATTCGTTCATGCTCTTGGTCGAGCCGCCGATCTGGTAACGATAGCCGGGCGGCCAGTTGATCTTGTCCAGCATGGCCTTGATATCGGCGTTGACCTGGCCGGCGGAACGGCCGGCGGCGTTGGCCGATAGTTCCACCTCGCGGTTGAGGTCGCGCCGGTTGATCTGGTTGGCGCCGACCGTGCTGCGGATGTCGGCGACCTGGCGCAGCGGCACCATGCGCGGCGTGCCGTCGGCATTGTTGAAGCTGCTGGCCAGCATCATGCGCGACAGATCGTCGACGGTATTGCGATCGGTCGGCGCCAGGCGCACGTTGACGTCGTAGTTCTCGTCGTCGGGCGCGCGCCAGCTGCTGGCGGCTTCACCGGCCAGCAAGGGGCGCAGCGCGTTGCCGATCTGGGCCACGCCGACGCCGAGGTCGGAGCCGATGTCGCGCTTCGGTTCGATCGAGATGGTCGGCTTTTGCGGCTTCAGGCTGGAGTCGAGGTCAGCCACGCCGGGGATGGCGCGCAGCCGGGTCTGGACTTCCTCCGACAGGCGTCCCAGTTGATCCAGGTCCGGTCCCAGCAGGCTGAAGCGCACTTGCTTGTTGTCGCCGCCGACGCCGTCGAGCGTACCGATATGCGTGACGGTGATGCCGGCCACGCGCGTGAGGCGTTCGCGCAATTGCGGCGCCAGTTGCGCCGTACTCAGCCGGCGTTCCTTGCGCGGCTTGAGACGGATGAATACGGTCGCGTAATTCTTGCCCTGCGAGTTGCCGGTGTTGACGGTGCTGTAGGTGTCGACCACTTCGGGAAACTGGCGCAGCACGGTTTCGACCTGGTGCACCTTGGACTCGGTCAGTTCCAGCGAGGAGCCGACCGGGGTATAGAAGGTGACGCCGCTTTCGGAATAATCTGCCTGCGGCACGAACTCGGAGCCGATCAGTCCCGCCGCCGGCAGCGCCAGGCCCGCGATGAAACTCAGCAGCGCCAGCACCAGCGTCAGGATGCGATGCCGCAGCGACCACTTGAGCAGTTTCTGATAGCTCGCCGACAGCCATTGCACCAGGCGTTCGAACTGGTCGAGCACGCGGCCGATGGTCTTGGCGTACCAGCCGTGCTTGCGCTTTTCGCCATGCGCATCGCCATGGACATCGGGATCGGGCCAGATCGACGACAGCATCGGATCCAGCGTGAACGACACGAACATCGAAATCAGCACCGCCGCCGTCACCGTGATGCCGAACTGGTGGAAGAAGCGGCCGATGATGCCGCCCATGAAGCCCACCGGCAGGAACACCGCGACAATCGAGAAGGTCGTCGCCAGCACCGCCAGGCCGATTTCCGCGGTGCCTTCCAGCGCCGCCGTCTTGTGCGACTTGAACTTGCCGTGCACCTTCATGCCGGCGTGGCGCACGATGTTCTCACGCACCACGATCGCATCGTCGATCAGCAGGCCCACGCACAGCGACAGCGCCATCAGCGTGATCATGTTGATGGTGAAGCCGAACATGTACATGAACAGGAAGGTGCCGATCAGCGCCACCGGCAGGGTCAGTCCGGTGATCACCGTCGAGCGCCAAGAATTGAGGAACAGGAACACGATCAGCACCGTCAGCGCCGCGCCTTCGAGCAGCGTGCGGCGCACGTTCTCGACGCCGGTGCGGATCTGGCGCGAGCTGTCCTTGATGACTTGCAGGCGCACGCCGGGATACAGTTTTTGCAGGTTCGGCTCCATGTCCTTGATGGCCTGCTTGAGGCCGTCGGCGACGTCGATGGTGTTTTGTCCCTGCGCCTTGAGGATGTCCAGCGCGAGCGTGCGCTGGCCGTTGTAGAGCGCCAGCGTTTCCTGTTCTTCCTGGCCGTCGACCACGGTGGCGATCTGTTCCAGCGTGACCGGCTGGCTGCCGCGCCGCGCCACGATGATGCGTTTGAAATCTTCCGGATTCTTGACGCGGCCCTGCACCTGCACCACCTTTTCGGCGTCGGCCATGCGAATCGCCCCGGTCGGCAATTCCTGATTTTCGTTCTTGACGGCGGCGATGACCTGGTCGACGCCGATGCCGAGCGCTTCCATTTCGTTCGGCTTGACGTAGATATTGATCTGGCGCTTGACGCCGCCCACCAGCGTCACCGAGCCGACGCCGCGCACGTTCTCCAGCCGTTTCTTGATGACCTGGTCGGAAATCGTGGTCAGTTCGCGCAGCGTGCGCGGTCGTGTGTTGGGTGCGTTCGGATCGTTGGTCACCGAGATCGAAAAGATCGGCTGATCGGCCGGATCGAAGCGCGTGATGCGCGGCTGGTCGACTTCCTTGCGGAAGGCCGCCTGCACCAGCGCGACTTTTTCGCGCACGTCCTGCGCGCCTTGCGCCGGATCGACGGTGAGGTCGAACTCGACGATGACGACCGACAGGCCTTCATACGAATGCGAAGTCAGGCTGTTGATGCCGTTGATGGTGTTGACTGTCTCTTCGATCTTGCGCGTGACGTCGGATTCGACGTTCTCAGGCGATGCGCCGGGGTACGTGGTCTGCACCACCACCACCGGGAAGGTGATGTCGGGAAACTGGTCGACGCGCAGGCGCTGGTAGGAGAACAGGCCCAGCACCACGAACGCCATCATCATCATGGTGGCGAGCACGGGGTTGCCGATACTGATGCGGGTGAACCACATGTCTTATTCCTTCGCCGCCGGCAGGATCCTGACCGGGGTACCGGCGTTCAGGTTGCCCAGGTTGGCCTTGACGATGCGCGCGCCGTTTTGCAGGCCGCTGCTGATTTCCACCGCGTCGCCTTTGCTGTCGACGCCGCGCAGGCCGGTGACGACATCGTGCCGCGCCAGCTTGCCGTTCTCGATGGTGTACACGTAAGCCTTGTCGCCTTCGTTCCGGATCGCCGTGGCCGGCACGGTCAGCACGGCGTCGCGCTTGTCCAGCGTCAGGCTGGCATCGGCGAACATGCCGGCGCGCAGGAGATTGTCCGGATTCTCGATGCGCACGTAGACCATGATCGAGCGCGAGCCCGATTGCGTGGCCGGATTGATGCGCACGACCTTGCCGGCGACGGCGTCAGGCAGGCCTTCCACGCGCACCTGTACTTCCTGGCCGAGCTTCACCTTGAGGATGTCGGCAGTCGGCACCGGCGCTTCCAGTTCCATCTGGCGCAGGTCGACCACGTCGAGCAGCTTGTTGTCGACCGACACCTTTTCACCGGGCTCGATGGTGCGGGTGCTGACCATGCCGGCGATGGGCGCCCGGATGACGGTGTCGCTGAGCGCCTTTTGCGCCACGTCGAGCGCGCCGCGTGCGGTGTCGACGTTGGCCTTGGCGATATCGAACTGGCTGGCGGCATTGTCGAAGGCGTTGCGCGAGATGAAGCCCTTGTCCAGCAGCGCCAGGTTGTTGTCGCGCGTCTTGGTGGCGATGTCGAGCTGGCCGCGCGAGGCGACCAGCGAGCCCTTGGCCTGTTCGACCTTGGCCTGGTATTCGCTGGTGTCCATGCGGATCAGGACCTGGCCGAGGGTGACCGCTTCGCCGGCGCGCACCAGCACCTCCTTGACCTCGCCGCCGACCTTGGCCTTGACCGCGACCTGATTGAGCGCGCGCAAGGCGCCCGACAACGGCAACACCTGGCGCAACGGTTCGACGCCGGCCGTGGCGATATCGCCGGGCAGAAACTCCAGCACCTGCGCCGGCTTTTCCACCATAGCCACAGCTGCGGGCGCGGCAGGGCGTTTGCGCAGCGCCATGAAGGCGATCACTACAACCAGCACCAGCAAAACGATCAGGACCGAGCGGCGTTTGAAAAAGGAAAGAGTCATCAGGGTTTGGTCAGCAGGCCGTTCAGGCAAAGGTCGATGAAATTGTCGAGATAGGCGCCGGGCTCCACCGGTTCGATGCTGCACGGGCCGAACGACTGGCTCCACAGCATCAGCATCAGCACCGGCGCGACGATGACGCGCTTCATGTGCTCGGCGTCGATGGCGCGGAATTCGCCGCGCCGGATGCCGCGCTCGAGCATGCGCACGATGGTCGCGTTGCAGCGCGTGACGACTTCGGCATGGTAGAACTGCGCAAGTTCTGGAAAGTTGCCGGATTCTGCCATCATCAGTTTGGAAATACCGTTTAATTTTGTATCCGCCACCGATGCCCACCAACCCAGGATCAGGTCGCGCAACAGATCGGCGCTGTGGCCTTCATAACGGTCAACCATGCCTTCGGCTTCTTCCAGCAGCGGCAACATGTTGCTGCGCACGACCGACTTGAACAGGCTTTCCTTGTTGTCGAAGTAGAGATAGAGCGTGCCTTTGGAGACGCCGGCGCGAGCGGCGACGTCTTCCAGCCGCGCGGCCGCGAAGCCGCGCTCGACGAAGATATCCAGCGCAGCGGCCAGCAGTTCCTGCGGGCGCGCTTCCTTGCGCCGCTCCCAGCGCGGTCCGCGTGAGGAGGCGCCGCGAGCGGCTTGGGCGACTTTGGGGACGGGCGGGGATTTCGAAGGCTGAGACATGGCGAAGCGGCGTCGCCGCCAGTAAGTTACCGGTGAGTCAGCAATGTAAGTGGCAACAGTCATATCGTCAAGAAGCGCGCCCGGGTCAATTGAGTAAAGCAGGGTAAAGGTGCGTCGGTCCCTGCGACAGCGGTTTGCGACGAAACGCCGGATTCGTTGAATTAAGCGGTGAATGCTGCGGTGTCCTTGCAAACGGAACGGACAAAAGGCTCTTACAATAGGAAAATCAGGCAGGTATTGCCAAAAAATCGGACGAAGTTGTCAATCCGTCAACGCATTGACAGCCTATTGGTTCGGTATTGGCAGGGTATCGGCAACTTACAGGCAGCCCGGCAGCCCGGCAGTGCCGGCAATCCGTAGGAGCGCGGCAATGGACAGCATCAACAACCAATTCTTCATCAACAACACCGCGTCGCCGACGTCGGCGAAGGCGTACGCCAAAAACGACGACATCGGCTTCGCCCAGATGATGGCCACGCGCGGCAGCGTCGACGGCCTCAGCGGCGCCGCCAAGGCTGACGTCAGCCCGGCGCTGACAATGGCGCTGGGAGGCCTGATCGGCCGCTACGGCATCAACGTGCCGCCCAAGCTACGCATCCTGCCGACCAAGAAAAAATACGTACTGGAAGAGGGCGACGAGCGCAGCGGCAAGTTCGACATGCTCATCACCGACAATCCCGGCGTGACCGAATTGCTCACGCAAGCGCACACCAAGGCGCTGACCGATCGCGAAGCGGCGATGGAGTCGGCGATCGACACCTTCATGCGCGGCAAGGGCGGCTACGACATGCGCGGCTTCCTGACCGAATTCAAGGAAAATGAAAAACCGCGCGCCATCAGCGTCATCTACGACGGCCTCGGCAGCTACATCGAAGAGCAGGACGCGCGCGGCGCCTGGCGCCTGATCAAGGGCGAATCGGATTTCATGGACGACCTGATGAAGGCATATGATCGCTACAACCTGACCAATGCCGCGGTGGAATACAACAAGGGCAAGAGCCTGCCCACACTCAACCGCGAGCAGGTTGCGCGCGGCGGCTGAACGCAGCCCGCAGCAAACAAAAAGCCAGGCTGCGACGCCTGGCTTTTTTGTTCATCAGGAAATGATTCGAGAGTCGCCGGCAAAGCGCCGCTGGCAAGGCGCGCCGACGCAGACAGTACGAATGTACCTCAGTTAAACTGAACCGGGAGACGCAACGCCGCCAGCGGTGCTTTGCCGGCGACTCTCAGGTGCCGAAGCTGCTGCTGCCCATGAGCTTGGACAGCCTCGCCGAAATTTCCTGCACGATATTCTGCACTTCATCCAGGCTGGGATTGACCTTCTTGTCGATGCGCTCGATGTAGGGCACGTTGAGCGCCGCCAGCATGCGGTCGTTGGCGCCCAGCACCGGGTACGAGAGATTGACCACGCCGCGGATCTGCCGGCTTTCCATGCGTGAATAGCCGCGCTCCTGGGTTTCGGCAATCTGGCGCAGCAGCTGGGCGTGGTCGATTTCCTGTTCGCCGTCCATGCGCACGTGCGCCGCCAGCATGCGACCGCGCTCGGCTTCATCGCGAAACGACAGCAGCACATGGCCGGAGGCAGTGTCGGTCAGGCTGACCAGTGCCCCGACCTTGAGGCCGAAGGCCCAGCGTTCCGGGCTGTCGACCTGCGCGACCACGATCACGCGGCCGGCTTCATACACCGTCAGATGGGTCGATTGCATGGTGCGGTTGGCCAGCTCACGCATATGCGGCAACGCCGTGCTCACCAGAGAACGGATCGGCTGGTTGTTGTGCGCCAGCTCGAACAGCTTCAGCGACAGGCGGTACTGGTCGTTGTCGGCGATCAGGTAGCCGCGCTGCTCCAGCGTCACCACCATGCGGAAAATTTCATTGACGCTGCGTCCCAGTTGTTTCGAGATCTGGTTCAGCGTCAGCATCTGCTCGGACTTGCTGAGCAGTTCCAGGATGTCCAGGCCCTTATCCAGCGCCGGCGCGGCATAGCGCGCCTTGCCGGTGTCGGCGGCGCTGTCGTTGGCGGAAACCTCGGCGACGGCTTCCAAGTCTGCGTCAGGCACGATTTTCTTGGTTCTTGGCATGGGCTGGCTGGGTGATCAAATGGATTGCGGGATTACGGAGGTTTGTGGTTTTGCGCAAATCCGTCTTGTTGCGCATTTTATCCCTGAAACCGGCATTCATACGGCCTTGCCGGTTTCAAAGAAGAGCACTCAACACATCAAATCTGTTCTGGGGCCGTAGCGAGAGCCTGTCAGCCGGTGTCGACCGGAGCGCAGGGTACCGGAGTGTACTCAAGTACACGAGGATCCCGAGCACCGTACGGCACCGGCTGACAGGTTCGCAGTAGGCTCAAGAGCAGATTTTAAAAAGAGTGGCTGATGCCGGCGTACGCCCCGTTCTGGTTCTGGCCCGGCAACGGATTGTTGTTGGAGGCCTCGACCGAGAAATTGGCGGTGCTGCTATTGCGTACGGTGCCCGCGCCGACGTAGAGCAAGGTGCGCTTGGACAGCGAGTAGTTGGCGCCGGCCATGAACAGGTTGGCGTTGCCGCCGCCGTTATTGACGTTCACGCGGAACACCGAGCCGATCAGTGTCAGCGCCGGTGTGACCTGATAGTTCGCACCCAGCCAGTAATGATTGACCTTGTCCGGCGAGCCTGGGGCCACGTCCGGCGCACGCAGGTTTTCATAGCCGAGGAACAGTTTCAGCTTGTCGATGGTGTAGGTGCCGCCCAGGATCAGTTCTTTCGAGGTGTCGAACACGGTATTGCGCGTGCCGTCGCTATTGAGGCCGCTGCCGTACTTGCCGTTGCTGTCGCGGATCAGGTCGTAGATCGCACGCAATTCAAGGCCCTGGTTTTGATAGACCAGCGAGACGCCGTCCTTGCGCTTGTTCTTGATCGAGCCCGCCTGTTCCCCAAGTGCGGTCTGGAACGTGGCGTTGAAGCCGCCCCAGGTCGGCGTCTGGTATTCGATGACGTTGTCTGCGCCCTGCCAGTTGCGGCCGCGCACCAGCGTGGCGGTGCCGATGAATTGCTGGCCGGTCGGGTCGAGGAACCAGACGTCGTTGTCGATGAAGAGATTCTTGCCGAATTTCAGCGAACCGGCGCTGCCGGCCAGGCCGACGTAAGAGCGGCGATTGAACAGCGCGCTGCCGTTGGTGGAGCCCTTGGTGGCGTCAAAACCTGACTCCAGCAGGAAGAAAGCATTCAGTCCTGCGCCAAGATCTTCCGTTCCCTTGAAGCCGATCATGCTGGTGCCCCACTGGTTGCCGGAGGCGCGCCACAGGCTGCCGCTGCCGCCACCGGCTGTGGCGACGTTGGATTGATAGTCGACGCCGGCGTCAACCCGGCCGTAGATCGTGACTGCCGATTGCGCCTGCGCCGCGCCCGCGAGGGAGAGCAACGCGCCGGCGATGGCCGCCAGCCTGAATGTGGGTGCGCCGCGCTGTACGCGGTTGCCGCTGGTCGCAGCGATGGATGTGATGGTCTGCATGAGGATCTCCGTATGTGTCTTCATTTATGGTTGTTGGTGACTGCACGTTCGTGTTTCGTCCCGGCATTGCTGCAAGGGAAGTTTTAGGTTTGGTCTGGCCTCCTTTCTTTGTTTTATTTTTATTTGTAAAATTTAATTTTAATAAAACGTCAAAGAAACATTGCCACATAGACATCTGTATTTCGATATCTGTCGACTATCTATTGGTTATCATTCGCTTTTTCTGAATCCAGTTACATGATTCCGGTATAGTCTCCGGCGAAGCGATAGTAGCAAAGTAAACTCAAATATAAAATAGAATTTTATTGATGAATTTAAGGGTGCGTGCAATAATCGCCACACTTCATGGTCCTTGCCGGTTTTTTTCGCTTCAGGCAACGCCGTGTACAACAAAGGCAGCGCAAAAAAACGTTGCGGAGACAGGAGCAGAACAGCGTGACGAGGCAACGTGAGGAGACAGTATGACGGGCCGGTCGCGGCACGCATCTGCAGCCTTCGCAGGCTTCACCGAGATTTGTTCTTAACATCCCCTTTTTTATCTACAGAGACGATGACCACCATCACTTCCATGCGCGTACTGGATGTACGTTTCCCGACTTCGCAGACGCTCGACGGCTCCGACGCCATGAATCCGGATCCGGATTACTCGGCCGCCTACGTCATCCTGGAAACCGACCAGCCCGGCCTCGAAGGTCACGGCCTGACCTTCACCATCGGGCGCGGTAACGAAATCTGCTGCGCCGCCATCAAGGCGATGGAGCATCTGGTGGTCGGTCTCGACCTGGCCCGGGTCAGTGAAGACATGGGGCGCTTCTGGCGCAACATCACCTCCGACAGCCAGCTGCGCTGGATCGGCCCGGACAAGGGCGCGATCCATCTCGCCACCGGCGCCGTCGTCAATGCGGTCTGGGATCTGTGGGCCAAGGCCGAAGGCAAACCGCTGTGGAAGCTGGTGGCCGACATGTCGCCGGAAGAACTGGTGCGCAGCATCGATTTCCGCTACATCACCGACTGCATCACACCCGACGAAGCGCTGGCGCTGCTGCGCGCGCAGGCGCCCGGCAAGGCCGAACGCATCCGCCTGCTGGAGCAGAACGGCTATCCCTGCTACACCACCTCGGCCGGATGGCTTGGCTACGACGATGCCAAGCTGCGCCGCTTGTGCAAGGAAGCCATCGATGGCGGCTTCAATCACATCAAGCTCAAGGTCGGGCGCGATCTCGCCGACGACAAGCGCCGCGTCACCATCGCACGCGACGTCATCGGACCGGATCGCCACCTCATGATCGACGCCAACCAGGTCTGGGAAGTCGACCAAGCCATCGAATGGGTGAATGAGCTTGCCTTCGCCAAGCCATGGTTCATCGAAGAGCCGACCAGCCCGGATGATGTCGAAGGCCACCGCAAGATTCGCGAAGGCATCGGCGCCGTCAAGGTCGCCACCGGCGAGATGTGCCAGAACCGCGTGCTGTTCAAGCAATTCATCATGCGCGGCGCCATCGACGTGGTGCAGATCGACTCGTGCCGGCTCGGCGGCGTCAACGAAATCCTCGCGGTGCTGCTGATGGCGGCCAAGTACAAGTTGCCGGTCTGCCCGCACGCCGGCGGCGTCGGCCTGTGCGAATACGTGCAGCATCTGTCGATGATCGACTATGTCTGCATCTCCGGCACCACCGAAGGACGCGTGACCGAATATGTCGATCACCTGCACGAGCACTTTATCGATGCCTGCGTGGTCAAAGGTGCAGCCTACATGCCGCCGACCGCACCCGGCTTCTCGATTACGATGAAGCCGGAATCGCTGGAGCAATATCGCTTCCGCGGCTGATCAAAAAAACAAGACAACAATAACAATCGCAACACGGAGACAAGACGTGGATTTACATCTCAAAGACAAAGTCGTCATCGTTACCGGCGGCGCGTCGGGCATCGGCGGCGCGATCTCGCTGCAACTGGCCGCCGAAGGCGCGATTCCAGTGGTGTTCGGCAAGAGCCGGGCCAATGACGCGTTCCGGGAGCAGTTGCTGAAGCTGCAACCGCAGGCGCGCTTCTTCCTGCTCGACCTGATGGATGAGGAGAAATGCCGACAAGCGGTCGCAGAGACCGTGGCTGCATACGGCCGCCTCGACGGCCTCGTCAATAATGCCGGCGTCAACGACAACGTCGGCCTCGACGCCGGCCGCGCCGCCTTCATGCAATCGCTGGAAAAAAACCTGATCCATTATTACGTCATGGCCCACTATTGCGTGCCGCACCTCAAGGCCACGCGCGGCGCCATCGTCAATGTCTCGTCCAAGACCGCCGTGACCGGCCAGGGCAATACCAGCGGCTATTGCGCATCCAAGGGCGCGCAGCTGTCGCTCACGCGCGAATGGGCGGCGGCGCTGGCCAACGACGGTGTACGCGTCAATGCGCTGATCCCGGCCGAAGTCATGACGCCGCTGTACGAAAAATGGATTTCCAGCTTCGACAATCCGCAAGAGAAGATCGCCTCCATCGCCAGCAAGATCCCGTTCGGCAAGCGCTTCACGACTTCGGAAGAAATGGCCGACACCGCCGTCTTCCTGCTCTCGGATCGCGCCGCGCACACCACCGGGCAGTGGGTGTTCGTCGACGGCGGATACACCCACCTTGACCGCGCACTGAGCTAAGGAGCGACCGATGCGTTACTGCCTTGCCCTCGACCTGAAAGACGACGCCGCGCTGATCGCGCGCTACGAAGAACACCACCGGCGCATCTGGCCGGAGATCGCCGCGCACCTGCGTGCGCACGGCGTGACCGGCATGGAGATCTATCGCCTCGGCACGCGCATGACGATGATCATGGACACCGACGACGCCGTGTATGACGCGGCGTCGATGGCGCGGGCGATGCAAAGCGATCCCAAAGTGCAGGAATGGGAAACGCTGATGTGGCAGTTCCAGGCGCCGACGCCGTGGACGCCGCAAGGAGAGAAATGGATCCCGATGGCGAAGATTTTCGACCTGACGGAACAGTGAGGGCAATCCGCAAAGACGGACAACCACTTGCATCAAGAATCAAGAGGCAGGCATGCAATCAGAAAAAACAGAGACCGCAGGCGAATCGGGATACCTGATTTCGCTGCGCAACGTAAGCAAACGCTTTCCCGGCGTCCTGGCATTGGATAACTGCCAGCTCGACCTGCTGCCGGGGGAAGTGCACGCGCTCATGGGCGAAAACGGCGCCGGCAAATCGACGCTGATGAAGATCCTGTCGGGTGTCTACCAGAAGGACGAGGGCAGCATCTTTGTCGACGGCAGGGAAGTCGATATCGACGGTCCGCGCGCGGCCCAGGAACTCGGCATCGGCATCATCCATCAGGAACTCAACCTGATGAACCATCTGAGCGCCGCGCAAAACATCTTCATCGGCCGCGAGCCGCGCGGACGTTTCGGCATGTTCCTCGACGAAGAGACACTCAATCGCCAGGCCGCCGGGATCTTCGCTCGCATGCGCCTGAAGCTCGATCCGCGCACCCCGGTCGGCGAACTGACCGTGGCCAGGCAGCAGATGGTGGAAATCGCCAAGGCGCTGTCCTTCAATTCGCGCGTGCTGATCATGGACGAGCCGACCGCCGCGCTCAACAACGCCGAGATCGACGAATTATTCCGCATCATTCGCGACCTGCAAGCGCAGGGTGTCGGCATCGTCTACATCTCGCACAAGATGGACGAGCTGCGCCGCATTTCCAACCGCGTCACGGTCATGCGCGACGGCAAATACATCGCCACCGTGCCGACCGAAGAAACTCCGATCGACACCATCATCAGCATGATGGTCGGCCGCCAGCTCGACGGCGCCAGGCCGGTCGTCGCCAACGCCGCCGACAACAAGGTCGTCCTGGAGGTCAAGGGACTGTCGCGCGGCCACGCGATCCGCGACGTCAGCTTCCAGTTGCGCAAGGGCGAGATCCTCGGCTTCGCCGGCCTGATGGGCGCCGGTCGCACCGAGGTGGCGCGCGCCATCTTCGGCGCCGATCCGCTCGACGCCGGAGAGATCTTCATCCACGGCGGCAAGGCCGTAATCAAGTCGCCGTCCGACGCCGTCGCTCACGGCATCGGCTATCTCTCCGAAGACCGCAAGCACTTCGGCCTGGCCACCGGCCTCGACGTCAAGGCCAACGTGGTCATGTCGAGCATGAATCGTTTCCTGAAAAAGGGCTTGTTCCTCGACCAGGCCGCGATCCGCAATACGGCGCAAGGCTATGTGCGCCAGCTCGCCATCAAGACGCCGTCGATCGACCAGCCCGCGCGGCTGCTGTCGGGCGGCAACCAGCAAAAGATCGTGATCGCCAAGTGGCTGCTGCGCGACTGCGACATCCTGTTCTTCGACGAGCCTACGCGCGGCATCGACATCGGCGCCAAGAGCGAAATCTACAAGTTGCTCAACACGCTGGCCGAACAGGGCAAGGCCATCGTGATGATTTCGTCCGAGCTGCCGGAAGTGCTGCGCATGAGCCACCGCGTGCTGGTCATGTGCGAAGGCCGCATCACCGGCGAACTCAGCGCCGCCGAAGCTTCCCAGGAAAAGATCATGCAACTGGCGACGCAGCGCGCCTCGGCTGTCGCTGCCCCCACCCATTGAAGAAGACGACCATGGCAACTACCCCCAATCCCCAAGCGAACCTGACCATGACATCCACTCCAGTTTCCGAAACCGGCGCCGGCAGCCTGCGCGACCGATTGTTCCATCCCTCGACACGGCAAAAACTGCTGGCCTTCGCGAGCTTGCTGGCGCTGGTGGTGTTCTTCAGCATCGCCAACGACAACTTCCTGCAGATCGACAATCTGGTCAGCATCCTGCAATCGACCGCCGTCAACGGCGTGCTGGCGATCGCCTGCACCTTCGTCATCATTACCGCCGGCATCGATCTGTCGGTCGGCACCATGATGACGTTCTGCTCGGTCATGGCCGGCGTGTTCCTGACCTACTGGGGATTGCCGATCTACTTCGGCATCTTCGCCGCGATCTTCTTCGGCGCGTTGTGCGGCTGGACCTCGGGCATGCTGATCGCCAAGCTCAAGGTGCCGCCGTTCATCGCCACGCTCGGCATGATGATGCTGCTCAAAGGCCTGTCGCTGGTGATCTCCGGCACCAAGCCGATCTACTTCAACGACACTCCGTCGTTTCCGCAGATCTCGCAAGAGTCGCTGATCGGCGACCTGATCCCGGCGCTGCCGATTCCCAATGCCGTGCTGATCCTGTTCCTGGTGGCCATCGCGGCAGGCGTGGTTCTCAACAAGACCGTGTTCGGCCGCTATACATTCGCGCTGGGCAGCAACGAAGAAGCGCTGCGCCTGTCCGGCGTCAAGGTGGATTTCTGGAAGGTCACCGTCTACACCGTCAGCGGCGCCATCTGCGGCATCGCCGGCCTGCTGATCGCGTCGCGCTTGAATTCCGCGCAGCCGGCGCTGGGGCAGGGCTATGAACTCGACGCGATTGCCGCCGTCGTGATCGGCGGCACTTCGCTCTCGGGCGGCACCGGCACCATCCTCGGCACCATCATCGGCGCGTTCATCATGAGCGTGCTGATCAACGGCCTGCGCATCATGTCGGTGGCGCAGGAGTGGCAGACCGTGGTCACCGGCGTGATCATCATCCTGGCGGTGTACATGGATATCCTGCGCCGCCGCCGACAATAAAAAGTAGAAATCGCCTTACCCCCGCTGTTTTAACATTCATCAAGGAGACTTAAAAATGATAAAGAGAAGAGCCCTCAACATTGCCCTCGGCCTCAGTTTCGCGTTCGGCGCAAGCGGCATCGCACAAGCGCAGGAAGTCTATATCCCGCTGGTGTCGAAAGGCTTCCAGCATCAATTCTGGCAAGCGGTGAAGGCCGGCGCCAACCAGGCCGCGACCGACTACAAGGTCAAGGTGACCTTCGAAGGCCCGGAAACCGAAGCCATGGTCGACAAGCAGATCGACATGCTGTCCGCCGCGCTGGCCAAGAAGCCGCAGGCGATCGGTTTCGCCGCGCTCGACAGCAAGGCCGCGCTGCCGCTGCTGAAGAAGGCGCAAGCCGCGAAGATCCCGGTGGTGGCGTTTGACTCCGGCGTCGACAGCGATATTCCGGTGACGACGGCAACTACCGACAACAAGGCCGCAGCGGCGCTGGCTGCCGACAAGATGGCCGAGCTGATCGGCAAGGAAGGCGAAGTCGCCGTGGTCGCGCATGACCAGACCAGCCGTACCGGCATCGACCGCCGCGACGGTTTTGTCGATCGCATGAAGTCGGCCTATCCGAAGATCAAGATCGTCAGCATCCAGTACGGCGCAGGCGACCAGTTGAAGTCGACCGAAGTCACCAAGTCCATCCTGCAGGCCTATCCGAAACTCAAGGGCGCCTTCGGCACCAATGAAGGTTCGGCCATCGGCGTGCTGAACGGCGCCAGGGAAATGAAGCGCAAGGTCGTCATTGTCGGCTTCGACTCCGGCAAGCAGCAGAAGGATGCAATCCGCGACGGCCAGATGGCAGGCGCGATCACGCAAAATCCTGTCGGCATCGGCTACAAGACCGTCGAGGCCGCAGTCAAGGCGCTCAAGGGCGAGAAGCTGCCGAAGATCATCGACACCGGTTTCTACTGGTACGACAAGAGCAATATCGCCGATCCGAAGATTGCCGCGGTGCTGTACGACTGATCATCTGACCTTAGGATCTGATGCCGGCGGCATTCGCACTGTGCGGATGCGCCGGCATTCTCATTGAATGTTCTGAATTATTTACGCTGACCGGACCACGACCATGCGCATCGATGCACATCAACATTTCTGGCGCTATCGCGCTGAAGATTACCCCTGGATAGGCGCCGGCATGGACGCACTGGCGCAGGACAAGCTGCCCGCCGATCTGCTGCCGCTGTTGCGCGCGCATCAGCTGGATGCGTCGGTCGCCGTGCAGGCGCGTCCGGGGCGCGACGAAACACGTTTCCTGCTCGGACTGGCGCAGGAGCATGATTTCATCGCCGGCGTGGTCGGCTGGGAAAACCTCGCCGTGCCCGATCTCGGCGAGCGCCTCGATGAATGGCAGGGCGGCGACAAGCTGTTGGGATTCCGTCATCAGGTGCAGGACGAAGCCGATGCGCGCGCCTTCCTGGAGCAAGCCGGTTTCAATCGCGGCGTGGCGTTACTGCAGGAGCGCAGCTATGTCTACGACGTGCTCGTGTTCGAACGCCAGTTGGCCGATACGCAGGCGTTCTGCGCACGGCATGACAAGCACTGGCTGGTGCTGGATCATCTCGGCAAGCCCGCGCTGCGCGAGTTTGGCAAAAACGGCGGCAAAAGCGACGATGCCTTGTGGCGCTGGGAAAAGGAATTGCTGGCGCTGGGCGAATTGCCGCACGTGGTCTGCAAGCTGTCCGGGCTGGTCACCGAAGCCGACTGGAAAAACGGCCTGCAACCGGCCGACTACCAGCACATCCGCATCTGCCTCGATACCGCGCTGGAAGCCTTCGGTCCGCAACGGCTGATGTTCGGTTCGGACTGGCCGGTGTGCCTGCTGGCGGCGTCTTACGACAAGGTGGCCGATGTGGTTGCAGACTGGGCGGCGGCCAACCTCGGCAAAGACGAGCAGGATGCGTTGTGGGGCGGAACGGCGGCGCGCTGCTACGGCCTCAAGGCCTGACGCAACGGTAACGCCGGCAGCGGCATCTCAATTGCCTTGCACCAGTTGCAAGGGCGTCGCCATCACGGTGTTCAGTTCGCGCATGTTCGCCGGCCGCTGCGCCACCAGCGTCAGCACCCACTCTTGCAAATAGGTTGCACCCGGCGTGTTCTTGCCGGTGCGGTCGTTGAGCACGCGTTGCCAGCCGCGCACGATCATGCCGTCGGCATGCATGCTCAGCAATTGCGGTTCATACAGCGGCGACAGCAACAGCACCGGCCGGCCTTCCGCACCGTCCACGCCTCCCGCGATATCGGTATCGGGCGCGCTCAGCGTCATCTGGCGGGTGGTTCCGGCCATGCTCATCGTCACGATGCCGGCAAAACCGGCGTCGGCAGCCACTTCCGCCTCGGTGCGGCGGATTCCCTCATGTCTTAGTTGTCGAATTATACTGTACATAAATACAGTATATTCCAAAATTGTCCCTCGGCGCAATACGAGTTCTTGCTTTCAAATTCATTCCCGGATGCACCGTACGCGGTATATGAATATGCGGATATATTCGTGGCGGCGGCATGGCGTGCGCAAGAGAATCATCGATTGATTTTCTTTCTGAAGCGCACCATGAGCGACACATCCGCACGCCGGCGACAGCTGCATCTCAACATCAACATTCTGCATTCCGGTTTCGTCCCCTCGGCCTGGCGCTTGCCTGAGGCCGATCCCCATGCCTTCGTCGACGTCGGCCATTACATCCGTGTGGCGCAGATCGCCGAAGCCGCGAAATTCGATGCGGTCTTCCTGGCCGACAACGCTGCCATCATCGAGCAGATCGATTTCCGGCCCATCACCGCACTGGAACCGACGGTGCTGCTTGCCAGCGTCGCTGCGGCGACCACGCACATCGGCGTGATTGGTACTGCCTCGACCAGCTATAACGAGCCGTATAACATCGCGCGCCGTTTCGCCACGCTGGACCACGTCAGCCAGGGCCGCGCCGGCTGGAACGTTGTCACCACCGCCGATCTCGGCTCGGCGCGCAACTTCGGTCGCGACGCGGTGCCCGATCACGCCACCCGCTATGCGCGCGCGGCCGAGTTCACCGACGTGGTCAAGGCCTTGTGGGACAGTTGGGAAGACGGCGCAATGATCGGCGACAAGGCCGGCGGCCGCTTCATCGACACCGCCAAGGTGCAGCCGATCGCGCATCGCGGCACGCACTTTTCCGTACACGGTCCGCTCAACTTGCCGCGTACGCCGCAAGGGCATCCGGTGCTGGTGCAGGCGGGCGGCTCCGCCGATGGCCGCGATCTCGCCGCACGCCATGCCGAGGCGGTGTTTACGGCGTCGCAGTCGTTCGAGGAATCGCTGGCTTACGGACGCGAGCTCAAGGCGCGCGCGGCGGCCTACGGACGCGGGCCGCATGCCGTCAAGATTCTGGCGGGATTGACCACCATCATCGGCGCCACGGAGGCCGATGCGATCCGCCGGCGCAACGAGCTGATCGACATGATCCCTTGGAGTTACAGCATCAATCGCCTGGCCGGCATCCTTGGCGTCGCGCCGGAACGCATCAGGCTCGATGAGCGCCTGCCCGACGACATCGCGCTGCCCAACAACGGCAACGGCAATCACACCTTCTTCAACGCCACCCTGGCGCAGGCGCGGCAACACGGCTATACCGCGCGGCAGCTGGTGTATGCGCTGGCGGGCGGAGGCGGCCACCGTGTCGTGGTCGGCACGCCGGAACAAATCGCCGACGACATCGAATACTGGTTCAAGGGCGGTGCGGCCGACGGGTTCAATCTGATGCCCGATGCACTGCCGAGCGGCCTGCAGGATTTCACCGACGGCGTCGTGCCCCTCCTGCAGCGGCGGGGCATCTTCCGGCGCGACTACGAAGGAACGACCCTGCGCGAACATCTGGGACTGGCGCGTCCGGGAGGACGCAAGAGCATCGCCGACGCTGCTTGACCCGCTCGCCCGTCAACCGGATGACGGGCGCCGGAGATCAGAGCGGTCGGGGCCTATTTGGCCTTGAAATAATCGGGCAGGCGGAAACCGTCATAGAAACGATCGGCGCGGATCGCGTTCTGGAAGGTGTCGGAGCGATAGGCCTCGACGATGTCGCGGGCATATTGGTCCGATTGCCGCGTCTTCCTGACTGCCAGCACGTTGATGTAGGCCGGCGTCATGTCTTCCAGGATGAAGGCTTCCGACAGCTTGAGTTTGGCGAAGATGGCGAAGTTGCCCTGGATCGCGGCGAAGTCGGCATCGTCCAGCGCACGCGGCCCCTGGGCATTTTCCAGCAGCACGAGTTTCAGGCCGGCCTTGTTCTCGACCACGTCGAGTTCGGTGACGTCGACCGGATTGGCGTTCTCCTTGATCCTGATCCAGCCCAGGCGCTGCAATATCCACAGCGCGCGTTGCAGATTGACCGGGTCGTTCGGCACGGCGACGGTGAAGCCTTTCCTGAGACCGTCGAGACTGCGGTGCTTCTTCGAATACAGGCCCATCGGCGGCGTCGGTACCTGCACGATGCCGACCAGGTCGGTCTTGTTGCGGTCGTTGTACGACTTCAGGAACACCGAGTGCTGCATCACGTTGGCGTCGATGTCGCCCTTGAACACCGCGCTGTTGGCTTCAAGGCCGGTGCTGAATTCGTAGTACCTGATCTTGTAGCCTTTTTTCTCCAGCTCGGGTTGCACGCCGATCTTGAATTCATCAATGTAAGGGCCGGGGACGAAACCTACGCGCAGTTCCGGTTTTTGCGGCGCCGCCGATGCTTGTCCTGTGAGCAGCGCAATGCCACTCAGCGCGAGCGCGGAAATGAACGCGCCGAGGAGTCGGTGGAAGAGGTGATTACGCATACGACACTCCAAAACGTTCGCTGGGCGGATTGTCGTTGAGGTGGTAGTCGCCAATGGCGGCTTCACGTTGCGTCGCCGGATTGTGCGATGCCAGCGTGCGGGCATTTCGCCAGTGGCGGTCCAGCCGGCGCTTGTCGCTGGTGGCGGAGGCGCCGCCGACTTCGAACAGCAGCGTGGCGGCTTCCAGCACCTGGCCGATGATGACCTGCTGGGCCTGGAAGGTCTGCACGTCGAGCGCAATGTAGTCCTCGGGTCTGGCGGCGTCGGCCAGGCGCGCCTGATGCACGGTGTGGATGGCGTTGGCAACGGCGTTGACCAGCTGTTCCGCCGACCAGGCCAGGCTGGCGAGGCGACCGACTACACGGTGCACCAGCGGATTTTCGCGCGGGCTGGATTGTCCCGGTATGCCGAAGGTGCGCGTGCGCGCCTGCGTGAACGCCACCGCATCGCGTTGTACGGCGCGGGCGATGCCGGCCAGCGTGGCCAGGTGCACGGTCTGGTAAAACGCGGTGATGATGGTGTTGCGACGCGGTTGCGAGACGTGATAGCGATCCAGGATCTGCTGTTGCGTGACCAGCACTTTGTCGAAGCGCGTGGTGCCGCTGCCGGTCAGGCGCTGGCCGAAACCGTCCCAGTCATCCACGCGCGTTACGCCCGGCGTGTCGCTGCGGATCAGCACATTGAGGTCGGATTCGTCGTCGTGCGCACGCACCAGGATCCAGTCGGCGTACAGCGTACCGGTCGAATAATACTTTTCGCCGTTCAGCAGGAAGTGATCGGGGCGTTTGTCCGGATCCGGCGTGACGGTGACCGAGTTGCCCGTGGTGCCTGTGCGCTCCGAGACGGCCGCGCCGAAGGTCTCGCCCTTGCCGATCACGCCGAGCCAGTGACGCGTATCTTCGTCATCCTTGCGCTCAAGCAGCAGTTCAGTGAAGCCGGCGTTCACGCGCAGGATCTGCGGCAGATTCGATTCCGCTTCCGCCAGGCGGATCAGCAGGCTGAAAAACTGCGGCAGCGTGACGCCGCTGCCGCCGTGTTCGACCGGCACGCGCAGCGATGTGAAGCCGGCGTCCTTGAGCCATTGCACGGCTTCGTACGGCAGTTCGCGGTCGTTCTCACGGTCAATGCTGCCTTCTGCGATGCGCGTGAAGATGGGTTCAAAACGCGCCAGCAAGGCGTCGAACGATGGCGGAGGTGATGCGTGGGTCATGGTTGTCTCTTCGTAATGATCGGGTTGCGCGCGGACCTTGCGACGAAGCAAGTCCACACCAGCAAGCGCCGATTATCTGGCAGCAAAACTCGCTTGATAACGAAGATAAACAGATATCCATATACCTCCCGCGGAGCCCCCGTGCGGCATGCCGGCTATGGCGCTCCCCGAAGTCGGGGCGGAATGGGCGGATTCAAGGGACTTGATTGTTCTATTGATGGAACGATGAATCCGGAATTTGCCTCCTAGTGCGCTTTCAACGCAAAACCTACACTTCAGTCCAAGCAGTCGCACTTGCACACCGCATCAGCAAACGCCGCTGCGCTTTGACCGGAAGGCTTCGAACGCTTCGTTGCCACAAGCACAACGCAAACAACGCACACAATGCAAACAAGGAGCATCACCATGAACACCACAACCGCACGTCTGGACCGCAGCGTCCTGAAACTTACCGCCGCCGTCCTGCTGATCGCCGTCGCCGGCACCGTCGCTGCCGGCAGCGCCCTGGCCGCCAACGAACCTGCCGACACCGCGCAAGCGCAGCAGGCCGATGTCCGTCAAAGCGTCAAGACACCGTCGAAGGCCTCGGTCAAGCGTCAGGAAATCCAGCAAAAGCTGGCACGCCACGAACCGCTGACTTACACCGAAACACTGTACCTGCGCTAATCGAGGGCGCAGATCCGTACTACCCTGCAACGACAAGCATTTCCGATTTCCGCCGCCAGCTTTCACGAGAAGCCGTGCGGCAAGTCACCACCTCACCAAGGAGTCATCATGAACATCAAGAAAATCGCCGGCGGCCTGCTTTTCCTCTCCATCGCAGGTAGCGCCATGGCCGAACAAGCCTATCCTCCTGAAACCCAATTCGTGTCGCACAAGACCCGCGCTGAAGTGATCGAAGAGCTGAAGCAGGCGCGCGCCAACGGCGAGATCATCAACAACGACGTGTATCCGGCCGAAGTCGCGCACAAGTCGACCGTGTCGCGCCAGGCTGTTGTTGAAGAGCTGAAGCAGGCTCGCCAGCACGGCGGTGCAGACATCAACGGCGGCGCCTGATCGCCGTGCACATTTCCAGCGCTGGCAAGACCGGTCGAACCCCGCCTTCCGGTCTTGCCGGCGGATCATCGGAAACGCCGGTTCGCAGTTCGGAACCGGCGCTTGTCATGAAAAAAATCCTCGGTATCTATCGCAGCTCCCGGCAGCATCGTATCGGCGACGGCTTGCTCGCGCGTACGCTGTTCTCCAAGCGCATGCTGGGACAGCACGTCAGTCCCTTCCTGCTGCTCGATCATGTCGGTTCGGCCGAAACCGGTGCGCCCGATGCCTGTGCGCAGCAGTCATACCGCAGCTGCAAAGTGCTGACCATGGTGCAACAGGGACGGCTGGACCTTGTCGGCGCCGACGGAACGAAACAGGTCCTCAACGCCGGCGACGTGCACTGGCGCAGCGTGACCGGCGAGCACGACGCAGGAAGTTTTCGTGCGGCAGCCGGCCGCGTCAACGCGCGTGAAGCGTCGCCGCAGGTGCTGCAGTTGTGGATCGATGTGCCGGCATCGGCGTTGCAGCCTTGCTCTGGAAAAATTGTCGCGGCCGACAGGATTCCTTCCATCGCCTTGCCCGACGGCGCCGGCAGCATCCGCGTGATCGCCGGCGATTGCCTGAGCCGGCGTGGCGCGATGCCGACGGCGTCGGCCTTCGATGTGTGGGAGCTGCAATTGAATTCACGCTGCATGAGCGAATTCCAGGCCGTCGAAGGACGCACGGTATTGCTGGCGATCCTGAGCGGATCGGTGCTGATCAACGGCGACCATGCGGCGCTCGGCGGTGAAGTCGTGATGCTGGATCGCCCGGGGGCAGGCCTGTTGCTGGAAACGCGTGCCGACACCACGGCGTTGCTGCTGAGCGGAGAACCGCTGGACGCCGGCAGCGCCGTGCTTCATCAATAGCGCGTCTCACACCTGTTGATGCTATGAATTCTAGTAGTCTTCCAGCGCGTCAAAACGCCTGGCAAGAAAATCAATCAGCTGCCGCACCGACGGCAACAGGAAGCGCCGTGAGGAGTACACGGCGTGGATGATGCCGGACTTCGGCGCCCATTCCGGCAAGACCTTCACCAATGCGCCGCTGCGCAATTCATCGATGACCACCATGGTCGGCAGATAGACGATGCCGGCGCCCGCCACGGCTGCACGCTTGAGGGCGGTGGCGTCGTCGGTCATCAGGCGCGGCGTGTGACGGATCGATGCAGTTTCGCCGTCGGCGTTTTCCAGATGCCAGACATGCTGCTCTACCGGGATCGCCAGGCTCATGCTGGGGAAGCGGTGCAGGTCGGCGGGCACTTCAGGGACGCGGCATTTTTCCAGCAGCGCCGGACTGGCGGCCAGGCACCAGTGGCGCACGCCAAAAATCTTCAGCACCAGATCGCTGTCCTGCAAGGGCGGCAACAATACGCGCAGCGCAATGTCGACGCCTTCGTTGATGACGTCGACGCGCCGGTTGGTCGACTCCACCTGCAAGGTCACGCGCGGGTGTTCAATCAGGAAGTCCGCCAGCATGACCCCCACGCGACCGTGCAGCAACGCCACCGGGCAGGTCAGCCGCACTGTGCCTTGCGGCTCGGCGCGGTTGCGTTCGACGGCTTCTTGCGCCGCTTCGGCTTCGACCAGCATCGCCTTGCAGTGCTCGTAATAGCTTTGCCCGATTTCCGTTACCGACAGGCTGCGCGTGGAGCGCTGGATCAGGCGCGCGCCGAGGCGTTCTTCCAGCTGGGCGATGCGCCGGCTCAGTTTCGATTTGGGAATGCCCAGCGCGCGACCGGCCGCGGCGAAGCCGCGATGGTCCACCACCTGCGCGAAGTAATAGAGGTCGTTCAGATCTTGCGTCATGCGCCTTCCCTGTTTATTTTTTATGCGCACCCGATGCCGGCTGCCTGCCAATTATCGGTCCAAACGCCGTGCCCCGCTCGGCGATGCTGCGCGGGGGGAGGGGGAGGGTAGAATACGTCCCTTCTCGTCTTCTCTCGTTTGTTCTCATCGTCATGAACTGCCGTCCCAATTGCGGCGCATGCTGTACCGCGCCTTCCATCTCGAGCCCGATTCCAGGCATGCCGGACGGCAAGCCCGCGGGCGTGCCTTGCGTGCAACTGATGGATGACTTGCGCTGTGCGATTTTCGGCCGGCCGGAGCGGCCTGCCTGCTGCGGGGGATTGCAGGCGTCGGTGGAGATGTGCGGCGATGGCCGCGAGATGGCGATACAGTGGCTGGGGACGTTGGAACAGTTGACCGCGCCCGGCCGGAACACCGTCCCGGCCTGACGCGCATCATTCTTATTGCGGCAGCGCCTTGGCTGCCGCCACCACCTTGGCGGTGTCGAAGTTGTTGATCGCCGGGATGAACTGGTTGGTGTAAAGGTCTTCCAGTTTCGGGCTGGTCTGGATGATGTTGTTGGCCTTCATGAACGCCACCATGTTGGCGACCGCACTGATCGGAATTTCACCCCACTTGACGCCCGGTTCCAGCTTGAGGAATTCGCCGCGCGTCTGGATGATGTGCAGACCCTGCCTGATCGCAGTGGCATCGTCGAGGCTGGAGGGTTTGGTCAGCGGGAATACTTTCCAGTGCACTTTCAGCGATCCCTGCGGGTTGGCTAGTGCCGTCACCGAACCCATGGCCACGCAGCGCAAGACTTTCTCGATGGTCTGCGGACGCTTGGCGATCATGTCGTCGCGCACGAAGTAGGAGCCGCCGAAGTTGAGCTTCTCGGCGAACGGCGAGGAGAAGCGGCGCAGCTTCAGGCCCATGTTTTCCGCCGTGGCGATCTGCGAGTCCCAGGTGCCCCAGATGTCGACGCGGCCTTTCGACAGCGCCGTCACGGCTTGCGCGCCGGAGCCGGTTTCCACAAACGTCACATCCTTGTCAGGATTGAGGCCGGCTTCGGTCAGCATGCCCTTGAAGATCTGCACCATCTGCGAGCCGTAGGACAGCACGCCGATGGTTTTGCCCTTGAAGTCGGCGAGCGTCTTGACCGGCGACGAATCCAGCACCACCGGGAACTGGAAGTTGTGGCGCATGTTGAGGTACACCGCCTTGATCGGAGCACCCTTGGTGCGCGCGATGATGGCGGCAGCGGGCCCCATGTTGACCATGTCGGCCTGGCCGGTCAGCACGGCCTGCATGGCGGTGGTGGAGTTGGTCGGTTGCAGCGTGACGTCGAGGCCGGCGTTTTCCCAGCACTTGGTGTAGATCGGCAGCGAGGTATTGTTGACCTGCGAGGCGTCCAGCACGTCGGTACCGATGGCGATGGTGACCTTTTCACGGGCCTGCGCCTGCGCATTGACCGCTGCGGGGGCAAGCATCAGCGCGCCGGCGGCGGCGCCGGCACAGGTAAAGGCGGCAACTGATCTTTTCATGATTTCCTCGTTGGTGAAGTCCAGCATCCTATCTGTCTCCGCGGATACCCGCAGGTACGTATCGATCCATTCCTTCAATCACTCAGCGGCCCTGAAAATGCGGCCGTCTTTTTTCCAGAAAGGCATGCCGCCCTTCCGTGAAATCTGCACTGGAAAACAATTGCAGCTGGCCATCCAGTTCCAGCCCCATGACGGTGTCGAGCGAGCCCGGCAGACGCGCGAGTGCGGCCTTGGTGAGGCCGACGGCGAGCGGCGGGGCGGCGGCGAACTGGACGGCCAGGTCGAACGCAGCCTGCTGCAATTCGTCGCTGCGCACCAGCTGATCGGCGAGACCCAGGTGCAACGCTTCTTCGCCGTCGACCACGGCGCTGGTGTAGAGCAGCCGGCGCACCTGGCCGGTGCTGACGCGTTGCGGCAGCGACCATAGCAGGCCCATGTCCGCCATCAGGCCGACGTTGGAGTACGCAGTGCAGAAACGCGCGCGTTCGCTGCACAGCACGTAGTCGCAGGCCAGCGCCAGTCCCATGCCGGCGCCGAAGGCGGTGCCATCGACGGCGGCGATCAGCGGCTTGGACATGTCGGTGATGGTGCGCAGCAGGCGGTGCGCCAGCGTCATGCGCTTGCGGCTGGCCAGGGTGTCGCCGGCGGGCAGGCTGGATAAATCGCCGCCTGCGCAGAAACTGCGATCGCTGCCGGCCAGAATGATGGCGCGGCAATCGATGTCCCCGGCCAGTCGTTCGAGCGTTTCGGTGAGCGCCTCACGCATTTCCGGCGCCAGTGCGTTGCGGCGCTCGGGCTGGTTCATGGTGACGCAGGCGACGGCGCCGCTGCGTTCCACGGTGACGATGCTTTGCATGTCCGCTCCTCCCTGGCGACAGGATGGCCTGCGCCGATGGTGTTTTTGCTACCGGATCAGCTGCTCTTCCCGTTATTCCCTGATGACGCGTTTTGCCTTGTGGGTGCTGCGCGCGAGCGTGCCCTGCGGCAGCACTTCGACGTGCGCGCCGACTTGCAGGCGCTGTTTGATTTCCTGTACCAGTTGCGCCGCCAGCCGTGCGGCGTCGGCCGACGTATCGATCTGTTCCACGCGCACGTGGATGGATTTCATGAAGCCAGCGGCGTCATGCACCGAGGCATTGATCACGAGCTGATATTCATCCCCGAGGCCGGGCGTGGCGCGCACCAGTTCTTCCACCGCCGATGGGAAGACGTTGACGCCGCGTACCACCAGCATGTCGTCGGCACGGCCGCGCACGCCGCCGGTCAGGCGTGCATGCGTGCGGCCGCAGCTGCAGGGAGTGGCGTCGCGCACCACGATGTCGCCGGTCCACCAGCGGACCAGCGGACCGGCCTGTTTGTCGAGATGGGTCAGCACCAGCACGCCCGGCGTGCCGTCGGCGACGGCGGCGCCGGTTTCGGCGTCGACCACTTCGGCGTAGGCGAAATCTTCCGCCAGGTGCGGTCCGGCCTGCGCGGTGCAGTCGCCGGCGATGGGTTGGAATTCAAGGCAACCGTAGGCGTCGTAGGCGCGTGCACCCCACAGCGCTTCGATGCGGCGGCGGGTGGCGGGAATGCTGGCGCCCGGCTCGCCACCCATCATGATGCGGCGCACGGTCGAGGTAGCGGGGTCGCGGCCGCGCTTGCGCACTTCTTCGGCGAGATGGGTGATGAAGGACGGTGTGCCGCACAGCACCGTGCTGCCGTAGGTGAACAGGGTGTCGATCTGGCGTTCGGTGTCCTGGCTGCCGGCCGGAATCACCATGGCGCCGGCGCGCTGATAGCCCGCAGTGGCGCCGAGGCCGCCAACGAACCAGGTGTAGCTGAACATGCACTGCACGATGTCGCCGCGGCCGATATCCTGCGCGCGCGCGTGGCGTGCATACAGGCCGGCCCAGCGATCGAGGTCGTGTTCGCTCCAGAACTGCGGCGACGGCGCAGAAGTCGTGCCGGAGGAAAAGTGCATGCGCCGCACCTCGTCCTGCGGCACGGTCATGAATTTGCCGAACGGCGCTTGCGGGCCGATCGTGTTGATGTAATCAGGTTTGGTGGTAAATGGAAGTTTGCTCAGGTCAGCCAGCGAGCGCAGCTCGCCGACGTTCCAGTCCAGCTGCCGGAACAGCGGCGCGTAGTACGCGCTGTCCCTGGCAAGCCGCGCCAGCTGCACGCGCAATTGCGCCAGCTGGAATGCTTCCAGCCTGGCGCGATCCCAGCGTTCGGCAGGGTCGAGATGCAAGGGCGCGGCGGTGATCGGCGCACCGGAGAGCATGGTTATTGCTCCGCGCCGAGGCCGCGAATCGCAAAGGTGGAAATGGAATTGGCGACTGCCAGCTTTTCTTCTTCGGTCTGGTCGACGCGCGGACGGAACCAGATGGTGGTCCAGTTCAGTGCGCCGAAGAAGGCCTTCACGACGATCTGCAGGTCCTGGTCGGGTGCATGGCCTTCGCTCATGACCTGGCGGATGGTGTCGCGGAACAGGTTCTCGTACTGATCGCGCAGCACCAGGATTTCCGACAGCACTTCGCGCTGGGCGGCGGTGGTTTCACCGGCCAGATGCATTTCCAGGCCCTGCACCGCGACGCGCTGGTAGGGCAGGTGATCCATGATCACGGTGATGTGCGCCAGTGTCATGGCGCGCAGCTTGTCAATGGCGCGGGCGTGGGAGCCAGATGCAGCACCCTGCACGGCGGCCAGGTCCATTTCCATGCCGCGCTTGTGCACGTCGAAGAACAGGTCGGCTTTCTTGCGGTAGTGGTGGTAGATCTTGCCCTTGGTGGCGCTGAGGATATCGGCGACATCGTCAATGCTGGTAGCGGCATAACCTTTTGTCATGAATGCCAGCGCGGCAGCGTCGAGAATCTCGCTGCGCGGGTCCGAATCGTCTCCGGCAAATTCATTGTTCGTCGATGTGGGACGTACTGTGTCGACCTTCATTATGCTTGCTCCTCGTTATTGAACTCGGCTTGAATCGCCCGTGCGAGCACCAGTCTCTGGATCTCCGAAGTACCTTCATAAATTTCGGTAGCGCGTTGATCACGATAAAGACGCTCGACGAGCGAAGGCTTCACGAAACCTTCTCCGCCAAATACCTGTACACCGATATCGACTGCATCGTGAGCAGCCTCGCTACAGAATAACTTCGCTTGGGCGCCGATAAGCGCGACATCCTGACCAGTATCAAAACTGCGGGCGGTTTCGTATGCAAGCATTCTACCTGCGGATAACCGGGTTGCGACATCTGCAAGTTTGAAACCTATGCCCTGATGATCGAGAAGACGCTGGCCGAAGGTGGTGCGAACCGCCGCCCGGCGCGCCGCAGCGTCATATGCGGCGCGTGCGATGCCGTTCGATTGCGCGGCCACCACGACACGTCCGACGTTGAGCGCTTCGAGCGCCAGCCTGAGCGCTTTGCCCGGTGCGGCGATCATGCAGTCGGCGGCGACCCAGGTGTCGAGCACGACGGTGCTGTTGACGGTGCCGCGCATGCCCATCTTGTCTTCGCGCGCGTCGTCGCGCACGCCTTCGGCATCGGCTGCGACCATGAAGGCGGCGATACCGCGCCGGCCTGCGCCCGGTTCCGTTTGCGCAAATACCACGTAGTATGCGCACTCGCCGCCGCCGCCGATCCAGCGTTTCTCGCCGCGCAGTCGCCAGCCTCTGTTCTCCGCTGTGGCGACGGTTTGCATGTTGGACGGATCAGAGCCGGCTTCGCGTTCGCTGAGCGCGAATGAAATCGATTTGCGTCCGGCCACCATGGCGCGGATGTAGGTATCTTTCTGGCCGGTGGTGCCGGCGCGCAGCAATGGCATTGCGCCCAGCTGCAGCGTGGCGACGATGCCGCTGGTGGAGGCACAGGCTTGCGCCAGTTCTTCGATCACGGCGCAGAACGCGGTCAGTGAAGCGCCGCCGCCGCCGTAGTCTTTCGGGATGAACATGGATGCGATGCCGCTCTCATGGAGGGCTTCAACATTTTCGTGGGGATAGCGCTGGTCGCGATCGATGGCTGCAGCACGCGGCGCCAGCTGATCATGGGCAAGGCGGTGCGCAATATCGCGCCACTTGCTTGCATCCGGATCAAGGGAAGGTTCCCAGATAATCGCCATCGTCTCTCCATTGCGCCGAAGGCTCGGCGATAAGTCTGTTGTAGAGCGGCTTTACTGATATTGACTTCATCTTAATATACTAAGTAGTATGAATGGAGTCAAATAGCATTCCGCATTATTTTCGAACACGCGTTCGCCTACTGTACACGCGAACAAAAATTCTGTTTTGACGCAGCTTAAAACCTTCAAAAGGGGCCTGGAGGCGGCAATGAGCGAAAGAGTCTTTGTCACTGGTGTCGGCATGGTGCCGTTTGCAAAGCCAAGTACCAGTGCGTCGTATGTGGAAATGGGCGCGGCCGCCGCGCGCGCCGCGCTCGCCGACGCCGGCATTCGGTACGACGCGATCGAACAAGCCTACGCAGGATATGTGTACGGCGACTCCACCGTCGGCCAGGCGATGCTCTACGAAGTCGGCCTGAGCGGCCTGCCCATCATCAACGTCAACAACAATTGCGCGACCGGTTCCACCGCCTTGTTCCTGGCGCGCCAGGCAATCGCCAGCGGCGCCATCGATTGCGCGCTGGTGGTCGGCGTGGAGCAGATGATGCCGGGGCCGCTGCGAACCATTTACACCGACCGGCCGGCGCCGTTGCAGCGCTTCCTCGACACCATGGCAAGCAACCGCGGCTATGACCCGGAGCTGCCGCGCGCGCCGCAATTCTTTGGCGGCGCGGGCCAGGATTATCTGGATCAATACGGCATCGCACCGGAAACCTTCGGACGCATTTCGGTGAAGGCGCGCCGGCATGCAGCCAACAATCCCTACGCAGTATTCCGCACGCCGGTGACGTTGGAAGAAGTCATGGCTTCGCCGACCGTGTTCGGTTTGCTGACGCGCCTGCAATGCTGTCCGCCGACCTGCGGCGCGGCGGCGGCGGTGCTGTGCTCCAAACGTTTCGCGCGCTGGTTCCATCTCGACACCGGCGTCGCCATCGCGGCGCAGGCCATGACCACCGACCGCCCCGATTCGTTCGACAGCGGCGACATGCGCAAACTGGTGGGCTACGGCATGGCGGCCGCCGCGGCGGAGCGCGCGTATGCCGAGGCCGGCGTCGGGCCGGAAGATATCCAGGTGGTCGAATTGCACGACTGTTTCACCGCCAACGAACTGATCAGCTACGAAGCGCTGCAACTGACGCCGCCCGGCACCGCCGAGAAATTCATCCTCGATGGCGACAACACCTATGGCGGCAAGATCGTCACCAATCCTTCCGGCGGCCTGCTGTCGAAAGGCCACCCGCTGGGCGCCACCGGCCTGGCGCAATGCGCCGAGCTGACCTGGCAGTTGCGCGGCCAGGCCGAACGGCGCCAGGTCGACGGCGCGCGCTGGGGTTTGCAGCACAACCTCGGTCTCGGCGGCGCCTGCGTCCTCACCGTCTACGAAAAAACCGACTGAGCCGAAGCTTGTCCCTCATCAACCCGTGAAGCGCGGCACAGACTGCGTCCTCAAGGCAATTCAGGAGAGCACATGAACAAGAAGCTGGAAGGTAAAGTCGCCATCGTCAGCGGTTCCGGCCGCGGCATCGGACGCGAGATCGCGCTCAAGCTGGCTGCCGACGGCGCAGCGCTGGTCATCAATGATCTCGATGACAGCGTGGCCGACAGCGTCATGCAGGAAATCACCGGCGCCGGCGGTCGCGCCACCGTCTGCTGCGGCGATGTCACGGCGGCGGATTTCGCGGCGCGCTTCATCGACACCGCGCTGACCAGCTTCGGCCGCCTCGACATCATCGTCAACAATGCCGGCTACACCTGGGACAACGTGATCCAGAAGATGACCGACGAACAATGGGACGCCATCATGGCGGTGCACGTGACGGCGCCGTTCCGCATCTTGCGGGCGGCGTCGGAATATTTCCGCCGCGCCGCCCGGGAGGAAGCCGCACAAGGCGTCGACGTGTTCCGCAAGGTGGTCAACATTTCGTCGGTGTCGGGCGTGATGGGCAATGCCGGGCAGGCCAATTATTCCGCCGCCAAGTCGGCCATCAACGGGCTCACCAAGGCGTTGGCCAAGGAGTGGGGACGCTACAAGGTCAACGTCAACAGCGTTGCCTTCGGCCTGATCAAGACGCGGCTGACCGAAGCGACGGCGGGCGCAGATTCTGCCGGCGCCACGATCAACATTGCGGGTAACGAGATCAAGGTCGGCGTCAACCAGCAGCTGATGCAGAACCTGGAAACCATGATACCGATGGGCCGCGCCGGCACACCGGCGGAAGCGGCCGGCGCGGTGTACCTGTTCTGCATTCCGGAGTCGAATTACATCAGCGGGCAGATCGTGATCTGCGGCGGCGGACGTCCTTAGTTTTTCCCCGCATGCTCCTTGAGCATCTGCTTCGCGATCAGCAACTGCTGGATCTGCGAGGTGCCTTCGTAGATGCGCATCACGCGCACGTCGCGGCAGATGCGCTCGATCGGGTAGTCGCACATGAAGCCGGCGCCGCCGAAAATCTGCAGCACGCGGTCGGCCACCTTGCCCACCGTTTCCGTGGCGAACAACTTGCAGCACGAGGCTTCCTTGATCACCGGCAGGTCCTGGTCGAAACGGCGCGCCGTATGTTCGACCATGCACTGCGCGGCCAGCAGCTCGGTTTCGGAATCGGCCAGCATCGCCTGCACCAACTGATGCTGCGCGATCGGTTGGCCGAAGGCGCGGCGTCCGGTGGCGTAGCCGAGCGCTTCTTCGATCAGGCGACGGCCGGCGCCGATGGCGGCGGCGGCAACGCCGAGGCGGCCGCGATTGAGCGAGGACATCGCCAGCGCAAAGCCGAGTCCCGGTTCGCCGATGATGGCGTCGGCGGGAATGCGGCAGTCGCTGAAGATCACGTCGGCCGTGTGCGAGCCGTGCAATCCCATCTTGCGGTCGGTGTTGCCGATGCTCAGGCCGGGCGCGCCGCGTTCCACGATGAAGGCGGACAAGCCGCGATGGTCGCGACTGCCGGCATCGGTGCGCGCGATCACGGTGAAGACGTCGGCCGAGGGCGCATTGGTAATGTAGCGTTTGACGCCGTTGAGGACCCACTGGTCGCCATCCCGGCGTGCGCTGGTGCGCAGTGCGGCGGCATCGGAGCCGCAATCCGGTTCGGTCAGGCAGAACGCCGCGATCATTTCCCCCGCAGCCATGCGCGCCAGATAACGTTCGCGCTGCGCGTCGCTGCCGTAGCTCAGCAGGCCGTGCGAGCCGACGCCGTTGTTGATGCCGATGGCGGAGCGGAACGACAGGCTGGCGCGGCACAGTGCGATGAGCACTGCGACTTCATCTTCCATGCCCAGGCCGAGGCCGCCCCAGCGCTCCGGAATGCCGAGGCCGAACAGGCCGAGCGCCGCCATTTCGCCGAGGATGTCGTCGGGTACGCGCCGCTGTTCTTCCACCAGCGTTTCATTCGGCAGCAAGCGTTCGGCGACGAAGCGCTCCACCGCGGCGACGAATTGTTTGCGGGTGTGGTCGTCAAGCGCCATGGAGGATTTCCTTGCGGGTCTTTGTTTCGGCGTGGGCAGCCATGACGGCGGCGCCATGGTTGAGCACCACCACGCCGCGCTGCGGGATGCTGCTGCGGAACGCGACCTGGTTGCCGTCGCGCCAGATTTCCGTGCGCAGAATTTCACCTGGATACACCGGCGCCGAAAAGCGCGCGCCGATCGATCGGATGTCCAGGCGGTCGCCGGGGTCGGGCGACCAACACAGCGCCTTGAGCAAGGCGTGGCCGGCCACGCCGAAGGTGCACAGGCCATGCAGGATCGGCCGCGGGAAACCGGCGCGCAGGGCCACTTCGGGATCGGCGTGCAGTGGGTTGTCGTCGCCCGACAGCCGGTAGATCAGCGCGGCCTGCGACAGGATGGGCAAGTCGATGCAGAAATCCGCCGGACGTTCCGGCAACGGCGACGGCGCGGGATGAGCATGGCCCGATGCCGGCATGTGCTGCACGCCGCCGTCGCCGCGGCACATGGTGGTCATGCGCAGGGTGCAGACCGGCTCGCCGCTGTCTTCGTCGGTGACCACGCGTTCCTGATAGATCAGCGCGCCCTTGTCGGGGCCCTTGTCGACGATATCGACGATGCGGGTGTCGCCGATCAGCCGCGCACAGACCGGCAGCGGCTTGTGCACGATCACCTGCTGTTCGGCATGCACCACGCGCGTCCAGTCGATGCCGGTGTCGGGCAGCTTCATCCAGAAGCCCGGATGCGCCAGCACCGTCGCCATGGTCGGCAGCACGCGCAGGCCTTCTTCATACACATACCGGAGTTGGTCGCGGTCGAGCGGATCGGCGCCGAGACCGACGCCGAGCGCGTACAGGATGCAATCCTGCGGGCGCAGGTGTTGACGCGCGATGGGAATCTTCCAGTGCATCAGCTTGCGATAGTCGATCGTCATGTAGCCTCGTCGATGGTGGGCATTTACTGACATGAACCCGGCGCTGCCAGGGCGGCAGCGAGGCAAGGCGGAGATTGGCGCCGCCAATGCGGCTAAGGAATGACGGAATCGACCTTGACATATACATACTACTAAGTATGATTAAATGAAGTCAACAAGAAGTGACCAGCGCCGCGCGGCAACCCGTGCGAGCCGGGCGTGTTGCAGGTAAAGTACAGATCTGATGCCGATACCTGATTACACGCTACCAACGGAGACCAGATGCAACATCCAGGGACCTTGATCCGCGCCATGCTCGCGCGTGGCGGCGCCGTGCCGGTGCCCGGCTGCTACGACCCGCTCGGCGCCCTGCTGATCGAACAGGCCGGCTTTGAAGCTGCCTACATGACCGGATTTTCGCTCGCCTCCAGCTACGGCAAGCCCGACATCGGGTTGCTGACAATGACCGACATGGTGCAGCAGGCGGCGCGCATCGCCGAAGCGGTCTCCTTTCCCGTACTGGTTGACGCCGACACCGGCTACGGCGGCGCCGCCAACATCGCAGAAACCGTGCGCGCCTTCGAAAAGGCCGGCATCGCCGGCCTGCATCTGGAAGACCAGATCATGCCCAAGAAATGCGGCGCCATGGCCGGCAAGAAACTTGTGCCGGCTGAAGAAATGGCCTTGCGCCTGAAAGCTGCGCGGGCAGGTCGCAAGAGCAGCGAATTCGTCATCATCGGCCGCACCGACGCCATGACCATCTACGGCCTTGACGAAGTCATCGTGCGCGCGCAGGCGATGGAGCGCGCCGGCGCCGATGCCGTCATGGCGCCTTCGCTCAGTACGACCGCCGAGCTGGAAGCGGTGGCGTCGAGCGTCCGGATCCCGGTGATCTACGTCGCCGCCGAAACCGTCCGTCCCAATTACACGCGCCAACAGCTTGCGGCAGCCGGCTTCGCCATGTCGCTGTATCCGCTGTCGCTGATCCAGACCACCTTCAAGGCGCAGCAAGACATGTTGCGCAGCATGTTCGCCAGCGGCGACACCGTACAACTGGTGGACGGCATGGCGCAGTTTGCCGACGTCGGCCGACTGGTCGGCGTGGAACGCGCCGCCGCCTTCGACGCAGAGCTGGCGACACAAGTGAACGAGGGGAGTTAGCGGCAATGGGCGCAACCATGACGCAGAAAATCCTTGCGCGCACCAGCGGCCGCGAAAGCGTGCAGCACGGCGAGATCATCTGGGCAAGTCCGGACCTGGTGACGGCGCCGGAGGTGTCGTTTTCCGCATACATCAAACGCATCCGCGAAATCGGCGTGACCAGGCTGGCGCATCCCGAACGCGTCGCCGTCATCATCGACCACGAAGTGCCGGTGCACAGCATCGCCGGCGCCGAGCGCAACAAGCTCACGCGCCAGTTGGCGCAGGAATGGTCGGTCGGGCATTTCTTCGACGGCGTCGGCATCACGCATCCGCTCATGGTGGAGCAGGGCCTGGTGGCGCCGGGCATGTTCGCCGCCGGCGCCGACAGCCACGCGCCGGGACTGGGCGCAGTCGGCGCCTTGTCGGTGCCGTTCGGTTTTGAAGTGTCCATGGTGCTGGCCACCGGCCAGATCTGGATGAAGGTGCCCGAGACCATTCGCGTGCGGCTGCACGGCGCCTGCCGCCCCGGCGTGGCGGCGCGCGACATCGTGCTGGCGACCATGCAGCAGCTTGACGACGAAGCGACCAGCTATCGCGTCATCGAATACCAGGGCGCGGGCCTGTCGACGCTGTCGGTGCCGGAGCGCATGACGATCTGCGGCCTGTGCGTCGACGCCGGCGCCAAGTCAGGCATCGCCGCCGTCGATCAGCGCTGCATCGATTACCTGCGCGCGCATGGCGTTGCCGATCTGCAGGCGCCGCAGTCGATCAACAGCGACGCCGACGCCGGGTACGCAATGACCATCGACCTCGACCTGTCGACGCTGACGCCGCGCGTGTCGATCCCGCCGTCGCCCAACCACGTGCGCGAAGCGCAGGCGATGTCCGATGTCGTCATCCAGCATGCGTACATCGGATCGTGCGTGTCCGGTTCGATCGAAGACATCCGTTCCGCCGCCGCCATCCTGCGCGGCCGCAAGGTGCATGCGGAAGTGAATCTGCTGGTGATCCCGGCCACGCAGCAGGTTTTCCAGCAGGCCTTGCAAGAGGGATTGCTGACCGAGCTCACCGCCGCCGGCGCGACCATTTCGCCGTCGACCTGCGGCCCTTGTTTCGGCGGCATCGCGCAATTGACGGCCGGCGAACGCCGCATCAGCACCAGCACCCGCAACGACCCGGGCCGCATGGGCAGCAACGAGGCGGAAATTTTCCTTGCCAGCGCCATGACGGTGGCGGCGTCCGCGATCACCGGCCACATCACCGATCCGCGTGCTTATGCCGAAGGAGGGGCGGCATGAGCGCCGCCGGCAAAACCAGCAGCGGGCGCGCCTGGAAATTTTCCGGCGACATCTCCAGCGATCAGTTGATTTCGGCGCGTCACGTGTTCGAGTTCGATCCGCGCATGTTGCGCCATCATTTGCTGGCCGAAGTGCGGCCCGAGTTCGCGCAACAGGCGCAGCCCGGCGACGTCATCGTGGCCGGCCGCAATTTCGCCCACGGTAGCAACCACAGCCATCCCTTCCTGGCGATGAAGGCGCTGGGCGTCGGCCTGCTGGCGCGTTCGCTGTCGCGCGGGCCGTTCCGGCTGGCGATCTTCATGGGCGTGCCGGTGCTGATGGCGGGCAGCGACGTGCTCGACGCCATCGACGACGGCGATCAGCTCGACATCGATTTCAGCCGCGGCGCGATCTTCAACGCGACCAGCGGCAAGCAGATGCAGGTGGAGCCGCTGGCGCCGTTCCTGCAAGATATCGTCAACGCCGGCGGCGGTCTCGAATTCGTGAAGTCGCAATTGACTTCTTAGGGCGGGATTTATCCGAGGCCGTTCTTATTTGCTCTATGATGCTTGCCATTCAGGAGTCAACCGGATGTCAGTTATGTCGATCGTGCGAGACACGTCATTCAGCCAGGAAACGGAAAACGCCGCCGGCGCCACCGCCGCGAGCCGGCCCGCGGCCATCGTCGTCGATGCCCTGGAAAAAACCTACGCCACCCACGACGGCGGCAAGGTGCAGGCGCTCGGCCCGATTTCGGTGACGGTGCCGCAAGGCGGCTTCATGACCATCGTCGGCCCGTCGGGCTGCGGCAAGTCGACCCTGCTCAAGTTGCTGTCGGGCCTGATCCCGCGCTCGGCCGGGTCGATCAGGGTCAACGGCGAAGAAGTGCGTGAACCGCATCGCGATATCGGCATGGTGTTCCAGAGTCCGGTGTTGCTGCCATGGAAAACCGCCATCGAAAATGTCCTGCTGCCGGCGCGGGTGCTCGGCCTTGACATGGCCACCAGCCGCGTGCGCGCGCAGGAGCTGCTGGACATGGTCGGCCTGGCCGATTTCGCCAATCGCTATCCGAATGAATTGTCGGGCGGCATGCAGCAACGCGTCGCCATCGCACGTTCCCTGATCCACGATCCGTCGATCCTGATGATGGATGAGCCGTTCGGCGCACTCGACGCCATGACGCGCGAGGTGATGAACCTCGAGTTGCTGCGTATCTGGCGCAAGGCCGGCAAGACGGTCATCTTCGTGACGCACTCGATTCCTGAAGCGATTTTCCTCGGCACCCACGTGATGGTGCTGTCCAATCGTCCCGGCCGCATCGCCGACCTGGTGACGGTAGACCTGCCGGCCGAACGCAGCCTCGACATCATGTCGACCGACGCTTTCGGCGTGTACAGCAAACGCATCCGCAGCCAGTTCAATACACAGGGATTCATCTGATGGAAAGCGTCCACAACAATCCGGCCGCGCCGAACGTCACCCCGGCGTCCACCTCTTTCAGCCTGCGCCGCACGCTCAGGGCGCGGCCCGAACTGCTGCTGATCCCGACCGTGTTCGTCGCCGTCGTGGCGGTGTGGGAGGCGATCATCCGCTTCTTCGAGATTCCGATCTACATCATGCCGGCGCCGTCCAACATCGCGCTGGCGCTGGTCAATACCGGCTATCTCGACAACGCGCTGTATACGCTCGGCGAAGCCATGCTCGGCTTCCTGCTGGCGGCCTTGTTCGGCATCGTGCTGGGCGGCCTGATCGCCCAGTTCCCGCTGGCGGAAAAGACGCTGTATCCCTATCTGATCGCGATCCAGACCACACCCAAGGTGGCGGTGGCGCCGCTGTTCATCATGTGGTTCGGCTTCGGCATGACGTCCAAGGTCATCATCGCCGCGACGATCGCTTTCTTTCCGATTCTGGTCAATGTCATCAGCGGCTTGCGCTCGACCGATCCGGCGCGGCTGGAACTGATGCGTTCGCTGCGCGCGACGCGCTGGCAGATTTTCACGATGGTGCGCCTGCCGGGCGCGCTGCCGATGATCTTCGCGGGACTCAACATCGCGATCATCTTCAGCATCCTCGGTGCCATCGTCGGCGAGTTCCTCGGCTCACGCAAGGGACTCGGCAACGCCATCATGCAGATGAACGTCAATCTCGACACCGCGGGCGTGTTCGCCACGCTGTTCGTGCTGTCGGCGATCGGGGTGTGCCTGCATGTGCTGATGAGTTTTCTGCAACGCAAGGCTTTGTTCTGGGCTGACAGTTCGCGTATTCCAACCGTCTGAAACGCAAACATGTCGGCGAAGGGACGCGTCAGGCCTGCGGCAATATTTCCAGCAATTTCTCAGCGGGCCGGCATAGCCGTGATCCTAACGGCGTAACCACGATAGGGCGTTCGATCAGGACCGGATCCTTCAGCATCAGGTCGATCAGCTGCGCGTCGCTCCATTTCGCGTTATCCAGATCCTGCTCATCGTAAGACGTACCGCGCCGGCGCATGAGGTCGCGCACCGGCTGGCCGGTGGCCGCGATGATCTTCTTGAGCGTGGCGCGGTCGGGGGGCGTCTTCAGGTATTCAATGATCTCCGGCTCGATGCCGGCGGCGCGGATCATTTCCAGCACCTTGCGCGAGGTGCCGCATTTCGGGTTGTGATAAATGGTGACGTCGGACATGGTGTTTCCCGGGGTTCAAAAAAATGATGTGCGCAAGCATAGCCGATCGGAGACGGTCCGGCTCCGGCTCAGCTGAAAATACTTCATCTTCTCGCGCGGCGACAGCTGCTATAGTAAAACGCTCAACAAGGACGTGCATCGCGCGCGGTCAATATCCCATTCCCAAGAAAACAGAGGAGCACCAAAGATGGCAGCACCGAAGAAAATCGCATTGGTCACCGGCGCCGGTTCCGGCATCGGCAAACAGATTTCGCTGGCCCTGCTGCGCGAAGGTTACGCCGTTGTGCTGGCCGGCCGCCGCCAGGAGCCGCTGGAAGAAACCGTCAAGGCGGCCGGCGAGTCCGGCGTCAACGCGCTGGTGGTGCCGGCCGATGTCAGCGATCCCGCTTCGGTGAAGAACCTGTTTGCCAGGACAAAGGAGAAATTCGGTCGTCTTGATCTGCTGTTCAACAATGCCGGCATCTTCGCTCCCCCGATGTCGCTGGAAGAGTTGAGCTACGAGCAGTGGAAATCGGCGGTCGACATTAACCTGACCGGAGTCTTCCTGTGTACCCAGGAAGCGTTTCGTCTCATGAAAGAACAATCGCCGCGCGGCGGCCGCATCATCAACAACGGTTCGATTTCGGCGCATGCGCCGCGGCCATTCTCGGTGTCGTACACCGCGACCAAACATGCGATTACCGGCCTGACCAAGTCGACCTCGCTCGACGGCCGCCGCTACGACATTGCTTGCGGCCAGATCGACATCGGCAATGCCTCGACCGACATGACCGAGCTGATGAAGAAGGGGACCTTGCAGGCGGACGGTTCGACCCAGGTCGAGCCGACCATGGATGCGGGCCATGTGGCGAAGGCGATCCTCTATATGGACAGCCTGCCGCTGGATGCCAACGTGCAGTTCATGACGGTGATGGCGACCAAGATGCCGTTCATCGGACGTGGCTGAAATACGCTTCTGCAAATAAAAAACGCTGCTCTCAAGGCAGCGTTTTTTTATGTCGGCTGGTTTTTCAGGCCGGCCCAGCGCGGCGTCAGCGCATGCGGAATATCGTAGAGATCCAGTACGCGGCCCAGCGTGTGGTCGATCATTTCGGCGATCGATTGCGGGCGGTGGTAGAAGCCCGGCAGCGGCGGGAAGATGATGCCGCCCATTTCGGTGACGCTGGTCATGTTGCGCAAGTGGGCCAGATTGAATGGCGTTTCCCGCACCATCAATACGAGGCGACGGCGTTCTTTCAGCACCACGTCGGCGGCGCGTGAAATGAGATTGTCGGACAGGCCGTTGGCGATGGCCGCCAGCGTCTTCATCGAACACGGCGCAACGATCATGCCCGACGAGGCGAACGAGCCGCTGGCGATGGACGCGCCGACGTCCCGCACCGGATGGACCACATCGGCTAGCGCTTCGACGTCCTTGCGGCTCATGTCGAGTTCCTGGTGCAGGTTCAGCACACCCGCTTCGGACACCAGCAGATGGGTTTCCACACCGGCGTCGCGCAGCACGCCGAGCAGCCGCACGCCATACGCCACGCCCGTTGCGCCGGTGATGGCGACGATCAGGCGTTGGCGCGGCGGCGCGGAATTTGTCGCGATGGACAGGAGATCAGCCCTTGAACAGGGTTTGCAGTTCGCCCGATTCGTACATTTCGCTCAGGATGTCGGAGCCGCCGATGAATTCACCCTTGACGTACAACTGAGGAATGGTCGGCCAGTTCGAGTATTCCTTGATGCCCTGGCGCACGTCGGCGCTTTCCAGCACGTTGACGGTGACGATGTTTTCCGCGCCGCTGGCCTTGAGCAGCTGGATCGCCTTGCCCGAGAAGCCGCATTGCGGGAATTGCGCCGTGCCCTTCATGAACAGCACGACGGGGTTTTGGGTAACGGTTTCCTTGATCCAGGATTGGACTTCGCTCATGACTACACCTTCAAAAAGTTCGCAATGCCGTCATTATATGAAAAAGCGGGCGCGCGCGTTGGGAGAGTGCCGTTGCACAGGGAAATGTCTTTCAGGCAACACGGCTCGTTGTGGTCTGCTGTGACCAACATGGAAATGATTTACAGGATTGCAAGACCGGCAGCTCGATAGCTCAGCAGCAGGCGGAAAAAATTGAGAAGAAATTGTGTAGAAGATTTTGAAAGATAGGAAAGCGCTCGCGAAATACATGAGGAAGTTGCTGTCACGGAAACAAGAAAGGGCGCTTGCGCGCCCTTTTTCTGTTGCCGGTCCAGTCCGCCGGCTAGTTGGCTATCACGAGGCAGCTGCGGAAAGCGGTTCTTCCGGCAGGCGTTTTGCCATCGAGTGATGGTTTTGTACGCGGTCCTTGTGCTTGATGACCTGGCGATCCAGCTTGTCGATCAGCATGTCGATGGCGGCGTACAGGTCATGTGCAATGCTCTCGGCATGCAGATCTTTCCCCTTGATATGAACGTTTATTTCTGCTTTCTGGCGTTTTTCTTTTTCGGTCAGCTTGTCTACGCTGAGAATGACACTGATGTCGATCACGTGGTCAAAGTGGCGCTTGATGCGCGTCAGCTTGCTTTGCACGTACTCGCGGATGGCAGGGGTCAAATCGAGATGATGGCCACTAATGGTCAGATTCATACAGCACTCCTATCGTGAGATTGCTGGAGGTTCTTACGTATTGTCCGGTTGCTTGCAGGCAGCACCAGAACAAAACACCCGAACTCAACAGAACACAGCAACGATGCTTTGCTACAGAAAAACTTACAGAGATTTGCGGAGATTTACCGGCGGGATTTTGAGCACTTCGCGGTATTTCGCGACAGTCCGTCGCGCCACCACCATGCCCTGTTCCGCCAACATATCTGCAATCTTGCTATCAGAGAGTGGGTTCTTAGGGTCTTCTGCTCCTATCAGTTGTTTGATGAGAGCCCGTATCGCAGTGGAGGAAGCTTCACCTCCTGTTTCCGTTGCGACGTGGCTGCCGAAGAAGTATTTCAACTCAAACATGCCATGCGGAGTCAGCATGTATTTCTGAGTCGTTACACGAGAAATAGTGCTCTCGTGTAGACCTAGTGTATCAGCTATTTCGCGCAACACAAGGGGGCGCATGGCAACTGCGCCATGCGAAAAAAAGTTGCGTTGCCTCTCAACAATTGCCTGGGCGACACGCAAAATTGTGTCGAAGCGTTGCCGCATATTCTTGATCAGCCACTTGGCTTCCTGCAGCTGCGAACCGAGCGATCCGTCGCCCTTGGTTTGCTTGAGCGCATTGGCATACATGGCGTTGACGCGCAGTCGCGGCATCACGTCGTGGTTGAGCAAAACCTGCCAGCCGTCCTTGGCCGCCTTGACAATGACATCGGGCACCACGTAGTCGGATCGGCCCGATGCAAATACGGCGCCGGGATGCGGATGGCACTGGCGAATCACGGCTTGCGCTTCGCGCAGGTCTTCATCGTCGCAGCCGAGCGCTTTCTTGATCTTGTTGAAATCGCGCTGGGCGAACAGCGCCAGATAATCTTCGACGATCGTCAGCGCCAACCGGCGTGTGACAAAGGCAACTTTCGGCAAGCGCCGGATCTGCAGCGCCAGGCATTCGGACGCGCTGCGTGCGCCGATGCCGGCCGGGTCGAAGCTCTGCAGCAGCTTCAGCGCAATGGTCAGTTCGTCAAGTTCGATTTCCAGTTCTTCGGGCAAGCGCGCGTGGATTTCTTCGAGCGACTCTTCCAGATAGCCATGGTCATCGATCGCATCGACGATCAGTTCGATCAGCGCGCGGTCGCGCAGGCTGCGCACCGTCAGGCGCGTCTGCTCCTGCAGATGTTCGCGCAGCGTGATGTCATGCGCTTCGAGTTGCGGACGCGAATCTTCGTCGTCGGGCGTCTTGCCGGTGCGGGCGACGTCGTCGAAGCTCCAGTCGGTGTCGCCGCCGGCGTGGTCGTCGCCGACTACGCTGTCCTGCGGATCGCCGGCTTCGCCTTCAGCCGGGGCGGCGCTGGCCGCGGTGTTCTCGACCGGATCGGCCTGCGCCGAAGGCGGGCTGCTGATGGCGCCGTCGGCCAGCAGCCGCACGGAATTGTCGAGCGCGTCATCGAGGCGTTCCAGCAGCGGATTGTCCGACAGGATCTGTTCCAGTTCCTGGTGCAGCTCCAGCGTCGACAGCTGCAGCAAACGGATCGACTGCTGCAACTGCGGCGTCAATGCCAGATGCTGGGAGGTGCGAAGCTGGAGGGATTGTTTCATTCAGTTTTCAGGTGGCCTGGGTGCTACATGCGGAAGTGTTCGCCGAGATACACGCGGCGAACGGACTCATCGGCGATGATGTCGTCGGGGCTGCCGCTGGCCAGCACGGTACCCTGATTGATGATGTAGGCACGGTCGCAGATGCCCAGCGTTTCGCGCACGTTGTGGTCGGTGATGAGCACGCCGATGCCGCGTTCCTTGAGGAAGCGCACGATGCGCTGGATCTCGATCACGGCGATCGGATCGATACCGGCGAACGGTTCGTCGAGCAGAACGAAGCGCGGATCGGTCGCCAGCGCACGGGCGATTTCGACGCGCCGGCGTTCACCGCCGGACAGCGACAGGGCCGGGCTTTCACGTAGCTTCTCGATCTGCAATTCGTGCAGCAGGCTGTTGAGGCGGCCTTCGATTTCATCGCGGCTGAGCGACACGCCGTTTTCTTTGCGCAGTTCCAGCACGGCGCGGATGTTGTCTTCCACGTTGAGCTTGCGGAACACCGATGCTTCCTGCGGCAGGTAGGACAGGCCGAGTTGCGCCCGCTCGTGAATCGGCAGTCGCGAAATCGCCGCACCGTCGAGATCGATCTCGCCGCCGTCGGACGGCACCAGGCCGACGATCATGTAGAACGAGGTGGTCTTGCCGGCGCCGTTGGGGCCGAGCAGGCCGACCACTTCGCCGCTGGCGACTTCCAGCGAAACGTCGCGCACGACCTGGCGCGCGCCGTAGCTCTTTTGCAATCCGCGGACAACGAGAGAACTGATCGCCATCTTATTGGCCCTTCGAAGAATCGACGCGCGGCTGGATGATCGCGGTGATGCGACCGCCGCCGGGTTTGCTTTCGCCGGTGTTGGTGTTGTTGACCGAATAGAATTCGGCGCGGCTGTCGTAGGAGATGAACTCGCCGTTGACTTCATCGGTCACGCGCGGGCCGTCCATGCGCTGCATGTGGGCGCGCGTGAACAGTTTCGAGATTTCGGTTTTTTCGCTGTATTCGATACGCTCCGCCTGGCCTTCGATCCAGAGGTTCGGACCGCCGTCGCGCTTCTGGCGGAAGCTCGCCAGCTGGCCGGGCGCCGCATACAGGATCGCCAGTTCATAGCCGGCCGGGTCGGTGGTCAGCACGACCTTGCCGGCCTTGATCAGCAGCGTGCCGCGCGTGAGCACGACGTTGCCGGTGAACGTCTTCACCTGCTTGACGTCGTCGTAGACCATTTGCTCGGCTTCGATGCGGGTCGGCTTTTCCGTGTCGGCGCGTTCGGCGCGTGCGACGCCGGCGATGCCCATCAGGAGCACGGTAAGCAGCGGCAGTAGGGATGTCGTTTTCATAGGATCCTGCGCAAGTATCTCGTTTGGATTATGCCAATTGGCGTGGGGGCTGAAGGCTAACGGGCCGGCCGGGTACGCGGCTGGTACGTGCCGCGCACATTGTGTAGCAACTGGAATTCCTGCGTCGCATTGTTGGCGATCATGCCGGTGCCGGTCATGATGGATTGGCCCATCGTGATTTCGACCGGCTTGTCGGTGCGGGCGATGTCTTCGTCGGGCAGCAGCAGCAGGTATTCGGTCTTCAGGTGCATGTCCTCGGCGGTGCCGAAGGCCGGGCGATCGGCATTGACGTTGTCGTACATGTGGATCTTGGTGTTGTCATCTTCAATCCTGGCCCGTTTCGAGCGCAGTGTCATCGATGGCTTTTCCGGCGCCAGGCTGGTGATCACGGGCAAGGTCACCTCGAACGAATCGTCAATGGGGAAGTGGACCATTTTTTCGCCGGTGATGTCGTAGCGCGGATGGCCGGTTTCAGACATCTTCACGTAGCTGAACTTCTCGACGTAATAATCCGGCTTGCTGCGCGGACGCGCGGCAAGCGCATCGTCGGTATCGCGGCGCATGACCTGCAGCACCCAGAAGCTGCCGAGCGCCAGCGCGGTCAGCACCACCAGCACGACGACCAGCCGGATGCGCTGCGCGGCGCGTTCGCCGCTGCGATTGCTCATGCCAGGTACGCGGCCAGCGCCGCCTCGTAATGGCCTTGCGCGGTCAGGATGAAATCGCAGACCTCGCGCGCCGCGCCATTGCCGCCGCAGCTGTCGGTGATGTATTGCGCACGCTGCTTGACGTCGTGATGACCGTTGGCGACGCAGGCGGTGAAGCCAACCTTGGTCAGCACCGGCAGGTCGATCACGTCGTCGCCCAGGTAGCCGCAGGCGGCAGCGGCTACGCCGGTCTGCTCCAGCAACTGCGCAAAGGCGATACGCTTGTCGTGCACGCCCTGGAACACGTGGGCGATGCCCAGGTCCTTGGCGCGGCGCAGGACGATCGGCGACTGGCGCGCGGTGATGATGGCCGTGGCGATGCCGCCGAACTGCTGCAGCATCTTGATGCCGTGGCCGTCGAGCGCGTTGAAGCGCTTGACCGGTTCGCCTTCGGGGCCGTAATACAAGCCGCCGTCGGTGAGTACGCCGTCAACGTCGAAAATCATCAGGCGGACCTGCTTGGCGTTGGCGACGGCGGCCGTGCTGGCCTTGCTGAATCGATCCGTCATCAGATCACCTTGGCGCGGGTCAGGTCATGGATATGCAGCGCGCCCACCAGCTTGCCCTGGGCGTCCGCCACCAGCACCTGGTTGATGCGGAATTCTTCCATCAACTGGACGGCATCGACCGCCAGCTGATCTGGATTGATGGTGCGCGGGCCCCGATGCATGACGTCTGCGATGGAGGATGTGGTGAAATCTTCGCCACGCTCCAGCAAGCGGCGCAGGTCGCCATCGGTAAACACGCCGATAGGGCGGTTGTCGTCGTCGATGACGGCGGTCATCGCCATGCCCTTGCGCGTGATTTCCATCAGCGCGGCCGATAGCGACACGTCCGGCTTGACCGCCGGAATGGCATCGCCGGTGCGCATCACGTCGCGCACATGGGTCAGCAGGCGGCGTCCCAGCGCACCGCCGGGGTGCGAGCGGGCAAAGTCTTCTTCCAGGAAGCCGCGCGCGTCCAGCAACGACACCGCGAGCGCGTCGCCCATCGCCAGCGTGGCGGTGGTGCTGGCGGTCGGCGCCAGGTTGAGGGTACAGGCTTCCTTGGCCACGCCGACGTTCAGGTGGATCGCCGACAGGCGCGCCAGGCTGGATTCGTCATTGCCGGTCATGGCGATCAGGTAGGCGCCCATGCGCTTGATGATCGGCACGATGGCCATGAGCTCGGCGGTCTCGCCGGAATTCGAGATGGCGATGAAGACATCGCCGGGCGTGACCATGCCGAGGTCGCCGTGCGCGGCTTCGGCAGGATGCATGAACAGCGCCGGCGTGCCGGTCGAGGCAAAGGTGGCGGCGATTTTGCGGCCGATGTGGCCGGATTTGCCGATGCCGGAGACCACCACGCGGCCTTTGCATTCGAGCAAGACGTCCACCGCACGGGCCAGCGGCTCGGCCGCATCGTCCGACATGCGCGACTTCAGCGCCAGGATGGCGTCGGCTTCAATCTGGAGAGTTTGACGGGCGAGCTCAAGCGCGCGCTGCGCACGTTCCGTAGAAAAAGATTTTGGCAAGATTTTGGCTTCGGTTACACTCATAACCGAAGTATAAACGAATTACGAAAGCAAAAAACTTGCCAGATGTAACCTCGTGTAGCGTCAGGGATGCCGTGCCGTCGAATCCGGCGCGGTATTCTGCGGTGCAAAAGCATGAAAAGCCTGGCGCCCGAGGCTGCCCGCAGCGGGCTTGCTGCAATGCGACACCGATCGGAATCCATGGCGGCAGGCAGGCATGATTCTGGCTTAACAGGCCTTGCGGCCTTCACATATAAAAATTGCTTCGTTTTCCACTACATGTTTTCAGGACTAGAGCTCACTCTTTTTCTACTCGGCGCTGCGGTGCTTGGGGTCGTCGCTTTTCGAATGATGCATTTGCCGCCGATGCTGGGTTACCTCGTCGTCGGCATCGTGATCGGCCCGCACGGCCTCGGTTTCGCCGACGACAATGAAACCACGCACGCGCTGGCGGAGTTCGGCGTGGTGTTCCTGATGTTCTCGATCGGGCTGGAATTCTCGCTGCCCAAGTTGTCGGCTATGCGGCACATTGTCTTCGGCCTGGGTGTGGCTCAGGTGCTGGCGACCATCGCGGTGGCCATGGTGTTCGGCTGGAGCGCGGCCTACATCCTGCCGCAACTCAATGAAATCAGCTGGCCGGCGGCGTTTGCGCTGGGCGGCGCGCTGGCGATGTCGTCCACTGCGATCGTCTCCAAACTGCTGACCGAGCGGCTGGAACTGGAAACCGAACACGGCCGCCGCATCCTCGGCATCCTGCTGTTCCAGGATCTGGCGCTGGTGCCGCTGCTGATCATCGTGCCGGCGCTGGCCAAGAACTCCGGCAACCTCGTCGTCACGCTGGCGTGGGCGTCGATCAAGGCGCTGGTGGTGCTGGCGCTGCTGCTGTTCTTCGGCCAGAAGCTCATGCGCAGCTGGTTCCAGATCGTCGTCAAACGGCGTTCGCAGGAACTGTTCATGCTGAACCTGCTGATGATCACGCTGGGCGCCGCCTGGATCACCGAAAAAGCCGGCCTGTCGCTGGCGCTGGGCGCGTTCATCGCCGGCATGCTGATTTCCGAAACCGAATACAAGCATCAGGTGGAAGAAGACATCAAGTCCTTCCGCGACGTGCTGCTCGGCTTGTTCTTCATCACCATCGGCATGCTGCTCAACGTGCATCTGGTGCTGGAGCACTGGTGGCTGGTGCTGTTGCTGCTGGTCGGTCCGGTGCTGCTCAAGTTCGTGCTGATCGCCGGCCTCGCCAAACTGTTCGGCTCGACCACCGGCGTTGCCTTGCGCACCGGCCTGGCGTTGGCGCAGGCCGGCGAGTTCGGCTTTGTGCTGCTGAACCAGGCCGGCGGCCTGCAATTGATGGACCCCTTGCTGATCCAGGTGATCCTGGCCTCGATGGTGCTGTCGATGCTGGCGGCGCCGTTCATCCTCGCCAAATCCGACGCCATCGTCATGAAATTGTCCGCCAACGAATGGATGCTGCAATCGCTGGCGCTGACGCAACTGGCCACGCGCACCATGTCGAGCCAGAAGCATGTCATCATCGCGGGCTTCGGCCGCAGCGGCCAGAGCCTGGCCAAGCTGCTCGAAGAGGAAGGCATTCCCTATCACGCCTTGGAGATGGACCCGGACCTGGTGCATGACACCCGCGAGGCCGGCGCCAACGTGTCCTACGGCGACGCTGCACGCCGCGAGAGTCTGGTCGCCGCCGGCATCCATCGCGCCGCCGCGCTGGTGGTCACCTACGCCAGCACGCCGTCGGCCCTGAAGGTTCTGCATCACGCCAACGAACTGGCGCCGACCTTGCCGGTCATCGTGCGCAGTCACGACGACGCCGATCTCGACAAGCTGCTCGAGGCCGGCGCCACCGAAGTCGTCCCCGAAGCGCTGGAAGGCAGCCTGATGCTGGCCTCGCATGCGCTGGTGATGCTGGGCGTGCCGTTGCGCCGCGTGGTGCATCGCGTGCAAAGCGCGCGCGACGAGCGCTACACCTCCTTGCGCGGTTACTTCCATGGCGCCTCGGATGTACCCGAAGACAACGACAATCTCAACGTGCGGCTGCAATCGGTCGCGCTCAACGAAGGCGCCAGCGCGATCGGCAAGACGCTGTACCAGGTCGCGCTCGAGCAATTCGACACCGAAGTCACCATGCTCCGGCGGGGCAAGCTGCGGGTCGAATTCATGCCTGATACGGTCCTGCAGACCGGCGACATCGTGGTGTTGCGCGGCACCGGCGAAAACATCCTGCGCGCCGAAAAACGCCTTCTCAAAAAATGAACTTGGGAATGAATGGAAATCCTTGACCGCATCACCGGGATCATCCTTCCCGTCTTCGCCATCATCGCCATTGGTTACGGCTATGCGCGCTGGCGCGGCGAAGTGGTGCGCTCGGACATGGCCTCGGTCAATCGCGTGTCGATGGAGGTGCTGGCGCCGCTGATGGTGTTCAGCGCCTTGTCGGCCAAGGATTTCGACCTGGTCCATAACGGCTGGCTGATTCTCGCCAGCGTGATCATCTCGCTCGGTTCCGGCGTGCTGGCCTGGCCGGTAGCGAAAATACTGGGTTACGACAAGCGCACCTTTTTGCCGCCGATGATGTACAACAACGGCGGCAACATGGGCGTGCCGCTGATGCTGCTGGCCTTCGGTCCCGAGAGCCTGTCGGCGGCGGTGGCCTTGTTCACGGCGGCCACCTTCGTGTATTTCTCGCTGGGCATCAAGATGCTGCAGCATGGCCGGGACACCCGTCCCGGTTCTTTCCTCAAGTTGTTCAAGAGCCCGATCATGGTCGCCATGGTGCTGGGAGTATTGTTCGCGGTCTTGCATGTGCCGTTGCCGCAACCGCTGTTTTCGGCAATGAAGCTGCTCGGCGAAGCCAGCATTCCGATCATGCTGTTCGCGCTCGGCGTGCGCATGATGGACATCAGCTTCAAGAGCTGGCATATCGGCCTGGTCGGGGCGGTGACCTGTCCGCTGGTCGGATTGATCGTCGCCTTCGCGCTCGATCAGGTGTTGCCGCTGACGTCAGGTCAGCGCGGCCAGATGTATCTGTTCGGCGCCTTGCCGCCGGCGGTGCTGTGTTTCATGGTGGCCGAGCAATACCGTCAGGAACCCGACAAAGTGGCGGCGATCGTGCTCATGGGAAACCTTGCCGCGCTGGTTTTCGTGCCGCTGGGTTTGTGGTTGGGATTGCAACCCTCAATCCGTTGAAATGCACCCCGCGCCGGGCTTTGTTCAGCGCATGTTGGTATGGGAAATGCTTACAAAATAAAGCACTCTGGGTGCTCAATCGACTGTAAGGATGTTGTCATGTTCAAGAATTTTTCCATCAAGGCGCGCCTCATATTCGTCGTCAGTTTTCTGTCCGTCCTGCTCGCGCTGTTTGGCGCCGTCGGCCTGACCAGCCTGCAGCAAACCAATACCGCGCTCAAATCGCTCTACGAGGATCGTGTGATTGCACTTGGGCAACTCGGCCAGGTAGCTACTTCCGTCGAAACCGGCCGCTATGCCATCTCGACCGCCATCGTCGGCGATTCGGGTGAAATCGACAAGAACATGGATGCGCTGGAAAAGATACTGAAGGATGGCGACAAGGTCTGGCAAGAATATCTGGCAACCTCCCTGACGCCGGACGAAAAGCAATTGACCGAGCAATTCACCGCGCAAAAGAAAAAATTCATCGCCGACGGCGTCAAGCCGGCCATGGAGGCGTTGCATAACCGTGACTTCCAGGGGGCAACCGAACTGTACAACGGCCCGCTGCTGGACATGTCCAGGCAGATCACCGTCACCATGTCCAAGCTGACCCGCTTGCAGCAGGACGTCAGCAAACAGCTCTACAACGAATCGCAGGCGCGCTACGACACCTTCCTGACCATGACCATCGCCGCCATCGTGATCGGGCTGTCGGTCGCGCTGATCATGGGCATCTGGCTGGTGCGGGCGATTTCCGGTCCGCTCAATGAAGCCGTCCGGGTCGCGCGCGGCGTGGCCGACGGCGACCTGACCCAGACCATCGAAGTGCATTCGCGCGATGAAGCCGGCCAGCTCATGGAAGCCCTGAAAACCATGAATGCCCGCCTGCAGCAGATCGTCGGCGAAGTGCGCGTGAGCACCGATACCATTTCCACCGCCTCCAGCGAAATCGCCAGCGGCAACCTCGACCTGTCGGCCCGCACCGAAAGCCAGGCCGGCTCGCTGGAAGAGACCGCCTCGGCGATGGAAGAGCTGACCTCCACCGTCAAGCAGAACGCCGACAACGCGCGCCAGGCCAACCAGCTGGCCGCCTCGGCGTCGCAGATCGCGCAAGAGGGCGGCAGCGTCGTCGGCCAGGTGGTGGTGACGATGAACAACATCAACGATTCGTCGAAAAAAATTGTCGACATCATCAGCGTGATCGACGGCATCGCCTTCCAGACCAATATCCTGGCCTTGAATGCTGCGGTGGAAGCCGCGCGCGCCGGCGAGCAAGGGCGCGGTTTTGCCGTGGTGGCGTCGGAAGTGCGCAGCCTGGCGCAACGCTCGGCTGCCGCGGCCAAAGAAATCAAGACCCTGATCGACGATTCGGTGCAGAAAGTGGGCGAGGGCAGCAAGCTCGTCGAGCAGGCCGGCGTCACGATGGATGAAGTGGTCGCCAGCGTCAAACGGGTGACCGACGTCATGGGCGAGATCACGGCTGCCAGCCAGGAGCAGAGTTCCGGCATCGAAGAAGTCAACCGCGCCATCACCCAGATGGACGAGACCACGCAGCAGAACGCCGCGCTGGTCGAGCAAGCCGCCGCCGCCGCGCAATCCTTGCAGGACCAGGCGCAGCGCCTGACGCAGTCGGTCAGCGTGTTCAAGCTGGACGGCAACCATCAGCTGGCACCGACGCCGGCAGCTGCAGCTGCGGTGCGCACCGTCGACATCACGCCGCGTCCGGCGGCAGTCACTGCGGGCGGCAAGTCGAGCAAGCCCCGACAATCCTCTACCGCACCAGCCAAGGCAGCGAGGCCCACAGCTGCACCCGCCTTGCCTGCGAGTGCGGCGGTCAAGTCGAGCGACGATGACTGGGAACAGTTCTGACGGCTTTTTTCAGGACGTAAAAAAGGGTGTTGCCGGTCATGGCAACACCCTTTTTTTGTGAGCAATCAGTTTGTCTTCAATCCAGCGCGATGTCTTCCGATGCCGCCGACCTGGTCCCCGCGATCGGTGCATTGCTGCGGCCGTGGTAGGCGAACACGACCGAGGCCTTGAGCTGGTCGGAACCATTGCGGCCGGCCGCATGGAACAGGCCACTATGGAACAGCACCACGTCGCCCCGTTCGAGCGGCACGGAAATCCCCTGCGCAAACAGCGCCTGGTTGGCCGGCACTTCCGGACGCAGGAAGTCGAGTTCGTCCATCTGGCCCGGCTGCAACTGCAGCAGATGCGAACCCGGAATGAACTTCAGGCCGCCGTTGTCGGCATGCTCCGGACCCAGCGCCAGCCAGACCGAAATCAGTTCATTGCGCGGGAACGACCAGTAGCGGATATCGCGGTGCCAGCCGGTCGCCGTGCCGAAAGTCGGATGCTTGGTCATCACGCAATTGTGATGCGCCAGTGTGACGCTGACGGGCTCCTCAAACAACTGATGCAGCGCCGCTACCAGCGTCGGATTGGATGCCCATGCACGGAAATGATCGTCGCGCTGCCAGGCCGCGCGCAAGCGTCGCGCGGTGCGGCCGCCGGGCGCGTCGAGCGACGAGGGGGCGCCCGCGTAGCCGACCTCGGCTTCGTATTCGAGCGGCGCCACGGCCTGCTGCACATGCGCGCGCGTTACCGCCAGCATATTGTCGCAGGCAGCCGCCGGAACGAAGCCTTTGAGCAGCAGGTAACCCTGGCTGCGGAAGGCGTCGATCTGGGTTGAGGAGAGGGGAGCGTCCATGACTGGCCTTGCGCCTTTCTTGCTATTTCTTCTTTTTCAACAGCGGCGCCAGATAATGGCCGGTGATGCTTTCCGGATTCCTGGCAACGTCCTCGGGCGAGCCGACGGCAATGATCTTGCCGCCACCCGCGCCGCCTTCGGGACCGAGGTCGATAATCCAGTCGGCAGTTTTGATGACGTCAAGATTGTGCTCGATGATCGTCACGGTATTGCCTTGGTCGCGCAGGCGATGGATCACCTTGAGCAGCAGATCGATGTCGTGGAAATGCAGGCCGGTGGTCGGCTCGTCCAGGATGTACAGCGTACGCCCGGTATCGCGTTTGGACAACTCCAGGGACAGCTTGACGCGCTGCGCTTCGCCGCCCGACAGCGTGGTCGCGCTCTGGCCCAGCTTGATGTAGCCGAGGCCGACGTCGAGCAGGGTTTGCAGCTTGCGCGCAATCAGCGGCACCGGCAGGAAGAATTCGTGGGCGTCTTCCACCGTCATCTCAAGGATTTCAGTGATGTTCTTGCCCTTGTATTGCACTTCCAGCGTTTCGCGGTTGTAGCGCTTGCCGTGGCAGACGTCGCACGGCACGTAGACGTCCGGCAGGAAGTGCATCTCCACCTTGATCACGCCGTCGCCCTGGCAGGCTTCGCAGCGGCCGCCCTTGACGTTGAACGAGAAGCGTCCGGCGCTGTAGCCGCGTTCCTTGGCCGCAGGCACGGTAGCGAACAGGTCGCGGATCGGCGTGAACAGACCGGTGTAGGTCGCCGGATTGGAGCGCGGGGTGCGGCCGATCGGCGCCTGGTCAACCGAGATGACCTTGTCGAAATGCTCCAGGCCGCTGATCGATTCATGCGCCGCAGGTTCGGTCTGGGAACCGTACAGGTGGCGCGATGCCGCCAGGTACAGGGTGTCGTTGACCAGCGTCGACTTGCCCGAACCGGACACGCCGGTCACGCAAGTCAGCAGGCCGACCGGCAGGTCGAAGCTGACGTTCTTGAGGTTGTTGCCGGTGGCGCCGGTGATGGTCAGCTGGCGTTCCGGATCGGGCTGCACACGCTTCTTCGGCACGCTGATTTCCAGCGAGCCGTTGAGGTATTTCGCGGTCAGCGATTTCTTGCTCTTGAGGATGTCTTCCAGGGTGCCCTGGGCGATGATGTCGCCGCCGTGCACGCCGGCGCCCAGGCCCATGTCGACCACGTAGTCGGCGGTGCGGATGGCGTCTTCGTCATGCTCCACCACCAGCACGCTGTTGCCGATGTCGCGCAGATGCTTGAGCGTGCCGATCAGGCGATCGTTGTCGCGCTGATGCAGGCCGATCGATGGCTCGTCCAGCACATACATCACGCCGGTCAGGCCGGAGCCGATCTGCGACGCCAGGCGGATGCGCTGCGCTTCGCCGCCCGACAGCGTGTCGGCGCTGCGTTCCAGCGACAGGTAGTCGAGACCGACGTTGTTGAGGAATTTCAGGCGCGAAATGATTTCCTTGATGATGCGATCGGCGATTTCCTTCTTCGCGCCGGTCAGCTTCAGGTTCTCGAAGAACGACAAGGTCTCGCGCAGCGGCGTCGCCGCGACTTCATAGATGGCGCGCTGCTGGCGGCCCGCGCCGATCTTGACGAAACGCGCCTCTACGCGCAGGCGTGCGCCGCCGCATGACGGGCACTCTTTTTCGTTGATGAACTTGGCCAGTTCTTCCTTGACCGCCATCGAATCGGTTTCGCGGTAGCGGCGCTGCAGGTTGGTGACCACGCCCTCGAAGGTGTGTTCGCGGACCACGGTGCGGCCGCGCTCGTTCACATAGGTGAACGGAATGGTCTGGCGGCCGGAGCCGTACAGGATCACTTGCTGGGATTTTTCCGGCAATTGTTCAAACGGAATGTCGATGTCGAATTCGTAGAACGCCGCCAGGTTCGACAGCATCTGGAAATAGAATTGATTGCGTCGATCCCAGCCCTTGATCGCGCCGCTGGCCAGCGACAGGTTCGGGAAGGCGACGATGCGCTTGGGGTCGAAGAACTCGATATGGCCCAGGCCGTCGCATTCCGGGCAGGCGCCCATCGGATTGTTGAACGAGAACAGGCGCGGTTCGAGTTCCTGCAGCGAGTAGCCGCAGGTCGGACAGGCGAATTTGTTGGAGTAGAGATGTTCCTTGGCGGTATCCATCTCCAGCGCGATGGCGCGGCCTTCGGCGATGCGCAGCGCGGTTTCGAAACTCTCCGCCAGGCGTTGCTTGATGTCGGCCTTGACCTTGACGCGGTCGATGACGACGTCGATGGTGTGCTTTTCCGTTTTCTTGAGCTTCGGCAGGTCATCGATCTCGTAGACTTTTGCCGTGCCGGTGCCGCTCTGGATGCGGAAACGCACGAAGCCGTGCGCCTGCATCTGCTCGAACAGGTCGACGTGTTCGCCCTTGCGGTTGGCGACAACCGGCGCCAGGATCATCAGCTTGGTGTCTTCCGGCATGGCCAGCACGGCGTCGACCATCTGCGACACCGATTGCGCCGCCAGCGGATTTTCCGGATGGTCGGGGCAATAAGGCGTACCGACGCGGGCGTACAGCAGGCGCAGATAGTCGTGAATTTCCGTGACGGTGCCGACGGTCGAACGCGGATTGTGCGAGGTCGCCTTCTGCTCGATCGAGATCGCCGGCGACAGGCCTTCGATCATGTCGACGTCGGGTTTTTCCATCAGTTGCAGGAACTGGCGGGCATAGGATGACAGCGACTCGACATAGCGGCGCTGGCCTTCTGCATACAGAGTGTCGAATGCCAGCGACGACTTGCCCGAGCCGGACAGGCCGGTAATCACGATCAGTTTGTTGCGGGGTAAGTCGAGGCTGATGTTCTTCAGATTGTGCGTGCGTGCGCCGCGAATGCGAATTTCTTCCATGGATGCCTTCAGCGTAAGTTTTCCGTTCGTTGTTCATATGAACATTGAGCGGAGGATCAACCTATTACTATATCAGGACTCACCATTTGCGGCTGGACCGGCGGGCTGGGAAATATCCTGGCGTTGCTTCGTCAATGCTGCCCCGGGCGCAACCGATGCGGTGCGCCGATAGACGTTGAAAGTCTGTTCATCGTCGCCGTCGCGCGAACCTTTCCAGAAATGCTCCCACTTGCCCGCCGGCAGGCCGGTGCCGAATGGGGTCTGGACGATCACCCAGCGGCAGCTGGTGGCCAGGGTCTTGTCGACGGGTTGATGCAGGATGCCGGCGTAGTACAACAGCATCGGCGCTTCCGATTCACCAAGGCCGATACTGGCCATGCAATCGCCGTCGCGCCATTCAGGTTTCAATCTGTCCGACAGGCGCGCATACACGTATTCAAAACTCTTGGCGAAGTCGCCCCAAGGCAACAGCAAGGTATACGCGGCGCCCCACATCAAGGTCAGGCCGGCGAACCAGCTCAGCGCGCCGCGCCATTTGCCGCATTGTTTCAGGCGCGGCAGGCAGCATAGCCAGCCCAGCGTCATCAGGATTGCCGCACCCAGCGCCAGCGGCTGCAGCGGCGTGATGAAGCCCAGCGGCAACCATTTGGCGAGGCAGAACAGATAATGATGATATTCAACCGGACCGATGGAAATGATGTAGATCGTCCATACAAGTGCTGTCATCCCGCCAAAAAACAAGCGCGCAAACCAGTCCCAGCTCAGATGGACCCAGTCGTGCAGGCGGTCGATCGCGGTTGATCCCAGCAGGCACAGCGGCAGGATCAGCGGCAGCAGATACAGCTGGCGCGCGGTGGCCGACATCAGCAAGAGGGTAATGCACACGAACGTGAACGCCAGCGGAATCGCCACGCGTGGTTGCCGGATCCGGCGCCAGTCGCCGCCTGCAATCGCCAGCACCGCCAATGGCGCGCCGGGCAGTGCGAAACCGCTCAGCGCGCGAAAGATCACGCTGTGGTCGTTGTCGGAGCCGAGTTTCCTGACGGAAAAGCCCAGGAAGCGGCCGACGTTGTTGTCCCAGAACCATTCCATGAACAACGGCATGGAATGCTGCGCCAGCAGTATCGGCCACAGCAGGAAAAACGGCAGCGACACCAGCACGGCCACGCCGACCATGCGCAGATAGGAGCGGGACCGGCACTCGCGCACCAGCAAGCCGGTCAGCAAGGCAGTGGCGGCGTAGATGACGGGAACGAACAATCCCTTGGACATTTCGGCAATGCCGACGCCGAGGCCGAACCAGAGCGCCGCTGATATCCGCGGCGTCTTGCGCTGTTCGTTGAGTGCAATCCGCAGCAGGCCGTACATGGCAATCGTGCCGCCGCACACCAGTGCAACGTCGGTAAACATGTCGTGCGCATGCTTGATCATGCCGACCGTGCCGGCGAACAGTGCGAGCGTGCCGAGCACGCGGGAATTCAGGAAGTCTTCTTCACTCCATGCGACGCGCGCAATCCGCGCCACGAACAGCAAGGTGATCAGCATGAAGAATACCGACGTCACGCGCGCGCCGTCGGCATAGCTGAGCCAGGGATGCAACGCCGTAGCGAACAGGGCGGCGGTCCAGTAGTACAGGGGCGGCTTTTCCATGAAGGGAGCGCCGGCGTTGGTCGGCACCAGGTAGTCGCCGCTGATCAGCATGTGCTGAATCATGCCGAAACTGTAGGCTTCGTCCTGTTTCCAGGGGCCGTGTCCGAAGATGCCGGGAAGCAAATAAGCGCACGCCACCGCCGCCAGAATCAACCAGGCTACCCTCGCTGAAAGGTGCTGCTGTAAAGGCGTCAGGTAGGTTGAACGGACAGGCGAAAGCATAAAATTGAATGCGAGCAACGGAGGGAAATGGGCAACTGTCTATTGTTACATAATCATCAAGCCGGAAACATTGAGTTACAAAACGAAACATGAAATCTTTGTAAAGAAATGCCGTTTCCGAGCGAAGAAAGGCCGGTTGTTAGAAATTCAACGGAGTTCAACCCAACCGGCCAGGAAAAAGGGGGGCCGGATTTGTTTGCTGCTAACATATCGGGTTTGCGGGCTCGGGTAACCGCCAACGCGATCTGCCGATCCTTTGCTGCATTCTCACTGCACGCTCAACCACGTCATTTCCACCATGAACGCCAACTCTTCCGAATCCGCACAAAAAGCCGGCATGTCCGGCGCCGAAGTCCGTGCCAGCGCTTCGCTGGCATCGATTTTCGCCTTGCGCATGCTCGGACTGTTCCTGATCCTGCCGGTGTTCGCGGTTCACGCCAAAGGCCTGTCGGGCGGCGAAAGCGCGGCCATGGTCGGACTGGCCATGGGCATCTACGGCCTGGCGCAATCGTTCGGACAGATTCCGTTCGGCATCGCCTCCGACAAATACGGCCGCAAGCGCGTCATCGTCGTCGGACTCGTCTTGTTCGCACTGGGCTCTTTCGTGGCGGCAGGTGCGCAGGACATCGGCTGGGTCATCGCCGGTCGCGCCATCCAGGGCGCCGGTGCGATTTCGGCGGCGGTGACGGCCTTCATTGCCGATTCCACACGCGAAGAACATCGCACCAAGGCCATGGCCATGGTCGGCGCCTCGATCGGCCTGACCTTTGCGGTATCGCTGGTGGCCTCGCCGCTGTTGTACAAGGCGATCGGCATGGGCGGGATCTTCGGGCTGACCGGCGTGCTGGCGCTGGCCGCCATCGGCGTGGTGCTGTTCGTGGTGCCGGATGCGCCGATGGTCAAGGCGCGCCGCGTGCCTTGGGGCGAGGTGCTGCGCCATGGCGAACTGATGCGCCTGAACTTCGGCGTGTTCGCCTTGCACATGACGCAGATGGCGATGTTCGTGGTGCTGCCGGCTGCGCTGGTGCAATATGCCGGTTTGCCGGTGGCGGAGCACTGGAAAATCTACCTGCCGGTGGTGCTGGCGTCGTTCGTGTTCATGTTGCCGCCGGTGTTCATCGGCGAAAAGCGCGGGCTCATGAAGCAAGTTTTCGTCGCCGCCATTTCGCTGTTGCTGCTGGTGCAGATCGGCATGTGGCTGACCTTGTCGCATTTCGCTGCACATTGGGGCGTGCTGGTGTTCCTGCTGTTCGCGTTTTTCATCGCGTTCAACATCCTCGAAGCCTGCCAGCCGTCGCTGGTGTCGCGCATTGCGCCGGCAGCTGCCAAAGGCACTGCGCTGGGCGTCTACAATACGCTGCAGGCGCTCGGCCTGTTCTGCGGCGGCGCGCTGGGAGGATGGCTGAAGCAATTTGCAGGCGCGCCCTCGGTGTTCGTCATGTGCGCCGTGGCGACACTGACCTGGCTTATAATCGCGTCTAACATGAAAAATCTGCCGCGCCGCGGCGTCCAGCCGGCAAGCGCAACCGCGTAGTTGCAAACTCGTATCAGATTCGCATCAGATTCGTATCAAATCAGTCATCACATTTAGTGAAATTCAGTGAAATTCAGGAGAAATAATGGCATCGGTCAATAAAGTCATCATCGTCGGCAATCTCGGGCGCGATCCGGAAACGCGTTACATGCCCAATGGCGAAGCCGTCACCAACGTCGCCGTCGCCACGACCGAAAGCTGGAAGGACAAGAACAGCGGTGAAAAGAAAGAACTCACCGAATGGCATCGCATCACCTTCTACCGCAAGCTGGCTGAAATCGCCGGCCAGTACCTGAAGAAGGGTTCGCAAGTCTACGTCGAAGGCCGCCTGCAGACACGCAAGTGGACCGACAAGGATGGCGTCGAGAAGTACACCACCGAAATCATTGCCGACACCATGCAAATGCTGGGCAGCCGCCAGGGCATGGGCGGCGGTGCGTCGGACGACGGCGGCAGCTACGGCGGCGGTGCACCTGCGCGTCAGAGCTCGGGTGGCGGCGCTGGCGGCGGCGCAGCACGCGCTCCGGCGGCAGCCCGTCCGGCGCCGAATTTCTCGGACATGGATGACGACATCCCGTTCTGATCGATATCTGCTCTAATTCGGCAAACGAAAAACGGCCCGGATACATGGTATCCGGGCCGTTTTCCGTTTTCCGTTTCCGTTTCCGTTTGCAGATATCCGATTACCCAATGACGCTGCAGGAACAGGCGCCTTCTAACCTCGTTCCGTCCTCAGGTTTTCCAGCGCGAACTTGATCAGCTCGCTGCGTCCTTCGATATCCAGCTTGCGTTTGATGTTCAGGCAGTGGGTTTCGACGGTACGCACGCTTAGATCCAGCGTCTCGGCGATGCTCTTGTTCGACGCGCCTCTCGCGATCTGTTCAAGGACCTGGCGTTCGCGCACCGTGAGCGATTCTTCTTTTACGCGCGGTTGGGCGATGATGGGCATGAGGGCGGCGCTGTAATAGACGCCCCCGTTTAACACCGCTTCGATGGCGCGCACGATGTCGCTGCCGGGTGCGTCCTTCAGTATGTAGCCTCTTGCGCCCGCACGAATCGATTGCAAGACGTACTCCGCCTTGTTGTGCATGCTGAGGATCAGCACGGCGATATCGGGGAAATTCTGCTGGAACTGCGCGGTCAGCTCGATCCCGCTGCTGCCCTGAAGGTTGATGTCCATCAGCACCAGGTTGATCGGCTGACGCGCTGCATGCTTCATCGCTTCGTCCGCGGTGCCGGTTTCAGCAACGACCCGTATGCCCGGCATGCTCTCCAGCCGGGCGCGCAGGCCATCCCTGATCATCGGATGATCGTCCACGATCATGACGTTCGTTATTGCCGCTTCCTCATGCATAAGATGCCTCCCTGGCCGGCAGTGGAACTTGCGCCACGACCACCGTCCCTTCCGAACTTGAGGATACGGAGAAACTGCCGCCCACCGCTTGCAGGCGTTCCGCCATGTTGCGCAAGCCTATGCCCTGCTTGGGATGCTTGGCGATCTCACCCGTATCGAAACCGATGCCGTTGTCGCGAATGGTCAGGAGGAACATGCCTTCTTTCTCGGCAAGTTCCAGCGAAACAGCGCTTGCTTTTGCGTGGCGCCAGATATTGTTCAAGGCCTCCTGGGCCACCCTGAACATCACGGTATTGACGACATCCGGCGATGCATTGCTGGTCCCGCTGAAGGAGAAGTCGATGCGAAGCTCGCCATTCGCATTCCATTCGTCGCACAGAAACTGCAGCGCACTGGTCAGGCCCATATCGTCCAGGAGAGCAGGCCTCAGGCCGTGGGAAATATGCCGGATTTCACCGAGCAAGCGATTCATTTGCTCCACGGTGTGTTCAAAGGCGTCGCCGGCAGCTGCGATTTGCTGTGGCGACTCGAGCTTGATGATCGCCGCTTCGGTCTGCAGCTTGATGGAAACCAGATGCTGGCTGATGCCGTCATGCAGATCGCGTGCGACGCGCGCCCGCTCTTCCTCTTGCGACAGAACGACTCTCTGGGCCAACTCCCTGAGCTTGGCGTCGGCAACACGCTGTTCACTGAGATTGAACATCAGGCCGAAGCCGGCGACGGCCGCGACGCTGAGGAGTGCGATGACCGCGATCAGTCGCATGGTGTCGAGATTGTGCCCGGATATCTGCCGATCGATGTTGGCAAGCGCCGCGTCCACATCGTCGAGATAGATTCCCGTGCCGATAATCCATCCCCACTTTGGCAGGGCGATCACATACGCAAGTTTCGGCGCGACCGTACTGCTGGACGGCTTGCGCCACAGATAGCGTTCATAGCCGCCGCCCCCGCGAGCCCGAACAATGAGGCGCTGGATGGTTTTGGTGCCATCCACGTTTTCCCAGTCCCACAAATTTCTGCCCAGCAGTTCAGGCTGGCGCGGATGAACCAGCGTATTCCCGGCAAAATCGTAAGCAAAGAAATAGCCGTCATCGCCGTAATCGAGTCTAGCCAGGATATCGAGAGCTTCCCGTTTGGCATTTTCCGCATCGCCACGTTCGTAGAGATGCGCAATCGAATGAACGGCGAGATCGACGTAGTGACGCAACTCCGCATCTTTGCTGCTCCGGTAGGCTTCTTGTATCGACTGGCGCTGCTGTTCGCCGAGCCTGATGGTCTGGTGCCAGACGACAACGGCAATGACCCCGAAAGAGATCAGCAATGGTGTGGCGGCAAAGAAAATAATTTTGTGTCTTAGTTTCATCCTGGCAATGTCTCCCGGCCTTGAAAGGCCTCGCGCACCCTTCCGGTCTGGGTTCTCCCGCAATTCTATGTCGGATTGCACGCCGCCATCTACGTGTTCCTACGTAGCCGCACTAAGTAGTCTCCCGCTTGTTCCAGGCCGCATAGTTGCGAATACTACGGCACATAAAAATATCAAGATTGATATAGAAATTTCTTTATATCGGAGACATCCCCACGACGACGGCTCCGGACGCCATGCATATGCGCGCCGACGGTCGCCCTTCTTTCCGGATGCATCCAAAGCGGTCATTTTTTCATAACAACTCAGGAGATCTGATGTCTACCGACACGTCACCAGGAACAGTGGGGCGAAGCTATCTGCGCGCGTTGCTGTTGCTACCCTTCATCGCCTTGCTGTGGGTTCCGTTTTACAACGACGAACTGCCCGCGCTGTTTGGCTTCCCGTTTTTCTACTGGTATCAGCTTGCGTGGGTGCCGCTCACCGCGCTGATCATCTGGATCGTCTATAAGGACGGTCTCAGGAAGGGAGTCGAATAATGAATTCCTCCTCCATCAACTGGACGGCGCTCGGCGTCTTCATCTTCTTCTTCGCGCTGGTCACCGTCATGGGCTTTTGGGCCTCGCGCTGGCAAAGCGGCGGTTCCGCCAACAAGGGTGCCCATCTCGACGAATGGGGCCTGGGCGGCCGCAATTTCGGCACCTGGATCACCTGGTTCCTGGTCGGCGGCGACTTCTATACCGCCTACACCGTGATCGCCGTGCCGGCGCTGGTGTATGCCGTCGGCGCCTACGGCTTCTTCGCGCTGCCGTACACCATCCTGGTCTACCCGATCGTGTTCCTGATCATGCCAAAACTGTGGCACGCAGCGCACAAGGCCGGCCACGTCACCGCTGCCGACGTCGTCTTCGGCCGCTACAAGTCGCGCAAGCTGGAGCTCGCCATCGCCCTGACCGGCGTCGTGGCGACCATGCCGTACATCGCGCTGCAGTTGATCGGCATGGAAGTCGTCATCAAGGCGCTCGGCGTCACCGGTGAACTGCCGCTGCTGGCGGCCTTCGTGATCCTGGCGCTGTACACCTACTCGGCCGGCCTGCGCGCCCCCGCGCTGATCGCCTTCGTCAAGGACCTCATGATCTACATCGTGGTGCTGGTGGCGGTGGTGCTGGTGCCGATGAAGCTCGGCGGCTACGGCATCGTGTTCAATTCGGCGCGCGAGGCATTTGCTGCCAAGGGCGGCATGACCGGCCTGACGCTCAAGCCAGCACAGTTCCTGCCGTTTGCCACACTGGCGCTGGGTTCGGCGATGGCGGCCTTCATGTATCCGCACACCCTGACCGGCATCTTCGCGGCCAAGAGCGCCGACACGATCCGCAAGAACGCGGTGTTCCTGCCGGCGTACACCGTGCTGCTGGGCCTGATCGCGCTGCTGGGCTACATGGCCTATGCGGCGGGCGTCAAGGTCCAGGCCAACAATGACATCGTTCCTGCGCTGTTCAACGCCATGTTCCCAAGCTGGTTCAGCGGCTTTGCCTTCGCGGCGATCGCCATCGGCGCGCTGGTGCCGGCGGCGGTGATGTCGATTGGCGCGGCCAACCTGTTCACGCGAAACTTCTGGAAGCCGTACGTGAACCCGAACGTGTCGGCCGAAGGCGAAGCCAAGGTCGCCAAGATGGTATCGCTGGTGGTCAAGTTCGGCGCGCTGGTGTTCATCCTGTTCCTGCCGACCAAGTTTGCGCTTGATCTGCAGTTGCTGGGCGGCGTGTGGATCCTGCAGACCTTCCCGGCGCTGGTGTTCGGTCTGTTCATCGGCTGGTTCGGCGCCAATGCGCTGCTGGCGGGCTGGGCGGTGGGCATCATCGGCGGCAGCTGGCTGGCGTATGCCGACGGCATCAAGCCGGTGCATACCTTCCATATCGGTGCTGATTCGTACACCATGTACACCGGCCTGATTGCACTGGCCCTGAACATTGCGGTGGCAGTCATCGTCAACGTCATTCTGGACAAGGGTGCACGGCCCGCACTGAAGTCGTAAGCGGAGGAAGAAGACCGGCGGGTAGAAGCATCCCCGCAGTCTGGTAGCAATAAGGCCCCGTAACTTGTTGAAGTTACGGGGCCTTGTTGATTTCCGGCCGACGCATCCGTGACGTCACATGGTCACGGCAAAGTAGTGTCCTGGAGGAAATTCATTCCATGAAATTTCACACGGCGCCTTCGCGCGCAGTGAGGTAGATCTGCAACTAAGTTTAAATACTCCACTTCTCCACTCTTCCCGCCGAATTGGTATCGCATAATACGAAAAAGTGTTCTCTTCCATAAATCGATAAGGTGCGAGCATGCTCCAGCCACATATTCATCGCGCTTGTTCTTTTTGCCTTCATTTGCGAATGTCCGCGCCGAGAGGGCTGCTTAATCGATTTCTATTTGCGTTCTTTTTCCTGGGAATTGGCATGAATTCCTCTTTTGGAAAAGAGCTGACAGTCGGGGTCTATTCAAATCCGCCCAAAATATTCTTTGACAAGAATGGTGTGGCCACCGGCATTCATATAGATTTGATCCGCCAGATCGCGGAACGTGAACAATGGACTCTCCGGTTCGTACCTTGCGAATGGCAAGTCTGCCTGAAGGCGGTCGAGCGAGGTGAGATCGATCTGCTTCCGGATGTCGCCTATACGGATGAGCGCGCGGCGATCTTTGATTTTCATGCGGTGCCTGCGCTATACAGCTGGTCCCTTCTTTACCGGAACAAAGATGTCGCCATCAATTCCGTTTTCGATCTCAACGGAAAACGTATCGCACTACTATCCTCCTCGGTTCAGGCGGACTATTTCAGGAAGCTGGTGGAGAACTCCGGAATACGCGTCGTATTCGTTCCCATAACAGGACTCGAAACCGGATTTCAGATGGTTGAGACGGGCAAAGCCGATGCAGTCATTGCCAGCCAGCAGACCGGAGATCTGCTCGCCGAGCGACACGGGCTTGCGGACACGCCGATTGTCTTTCAACCGGTAAAGCTGTTTTTCATTTCGGCCAAAGGCCGCAATCAAGATATTCTCGCCGCAATAGATCGTTCTCTTCGCGTCTGGCAAGAGGAACCGCAATCGGTCTATTTCGAGATCCTGCAAAAATGGGGAAGAGGTTCGAACTCCCGGATATCAAGATTCATCTTATGGGGCCTTGTTGCCACCGTCGGCTTGTTCCTGTGCGCACTTGGCGTGGCGGCGTATCTTCGAAGAGAAGTCGAGATTCGCACTCGCGAGCTGCGTAACAGTGAGAAGTCTTTGCGTGTCGCGGCCACGGTATTTCAGTCGCAGGAAGCGATGTGGGTAATGGGGCCCGATCGTCGCATCCTCGACGTCAATCATGCTTTCGTAAAGCTGACGGGTTTCAATCTTGCGGAACTGATGGACAAGGCGACCTTGCCGTTTTATTTGGAGCAAGGAGAGCATGACTATCGCGAAAGCATGTGGAATGCCGTCAAGGAGACGGGCCAATGGGATGGCGAAGTCCAGGCGAAGAAGAAAAACAATGAACGGTATATGGCGCGCCTGACCATGACGGCTGTGCGCGACGCGACCGGGAAGATCACCCATTACGTCGGAACCCAGACCGACATTACGCAGCAAAAGTTATTGCTGGCGGAAACAGTCCGGCTCGCCGACTACGACTCATTGACCGAATTGCCCAATCGGCGACTGTTGATTGAGCGAGTCGAATCAGCCATCGCCGCCAATGCAGACAATGGCAAGAGTTTCGCATTGCTCGTCATCGACATCGACAATTTCAAGGATCTGAACGACTCGTTGGGGCATAACATCGGTGACCAACTTCTGAAGAAAATCGCGAATCGCCTTATCGCCGCTGCCGATTCCGAGGAAAATGTCGCGCGCTTGGGAGGAGACGAGTTCGTTGTCTTGCTGCAGGGAATTGACACCACGGATTCCGAGATCGCGGTCCGGAGATTCGCCCAGCGCGTATTGACGGCAATGAGTGAGCCATTCGAACTTGCGGGGTTGAGCCATCACGCAACTTGCTGCATAGGCGTCGCTCTTATGCAAGGTTCAGATTTGACGGCCCAGGATATGCTGCGGCGTGGCGATCTGGCCATGTACCAGGCCAAGAAAAATGGACGCAATACCTTTTGCCTGTTTTCTGCGGAGATCGAAAACGCCGTGAACTTCAGGACGGCTCTGGAGTTTGACCTGCGAAAAGCGATCGACAGGCAGGAGTTCTATCTTCACTACCAGCCGCAAGTCGACTTGGGCGGCCGGGTCATCGGCGTTGAGGCCCTGTTGCGCTGGCAGAATCCTGAGCGCGGATCGGTGGCGCCGGGCATCTTCGTCCCGGTCGCGGAAGCCGCCGGACTCATGTTCGCGATAGGGCAGTGGGTGCTGCGCCAGGCATGCGAACAATCCGTCCGGTGGCAACTATCCAGGCCGGACCATCCGCTTGTTGTCGCCGTGAACGTCAGCGCCATTCAGTTCGGCCATTCAGAATTCACGACGGACGTTTCGGAAATCATTTCCCGGACCGGCGTCAATCCGGCGCTTCTGAAGATGGAACTGACGGAAACCATGATGGTGGATGACGTGCAGGAGACCGTGGAGAAAATGAAGATACTGAAAGGTCTCGGTATTTCACTGTCCCTTGATGATTTTGGCACGGGATACTCGTCGCTATCTTTACTAAAGCGCTTGCCCCTTGACCAGCTGAAAATTGATCAATCCTTCGTCCGGGACATTCTTGTCGACGCAAGCGACGTGGCAATCGCCAAGAGCATCATCGCCTTGGGTTCCGCATTGAATGTCGACGTGATTGCCGAAGGCGTTGAGACGCTCGAAGTGCGCGATTTTCTCGCCTCCATCGGCTGCCTGAAATACCAGGGCTACGCGTTTTCTCGTCCCGGACCTGCGGAGCAGTTGCAGTATTGATGCACCATGCGGGTTGTCTCGCAGATCCGGCCGACTCCATTCAATTCACTTCCATTCTCGCCGGCAGGCATCCAGCCCGAGGGCTGTTCGCCGGGCAAGGGCTTCAGCTCGCCGGATGGAAACCGTCGAAGGCGACTTGCAGCATGTGCCGCACGATGTCCTCATTGCTCATCTTGCTGAAACGCTGGAGGTACTCCACCGCCGGATCGCAGGTGCGGGCGTAATAGCTGAACAGGATGACGTCGCTCGGCAGTGCCGCATCGAGCTCGCCGTTCTTCTGCGCCGCCAGCACCAGCTTTTCGATCTGGCCGTTCAGCTTGAGCACGCGCGTCACGTACTTGAGATTGCGCATGAGCATGTCGCGCACATGGGCGCTGGTCGACGGCAGGAATGGCAGGCCGCCATCCAGCCGCACGCGCAAGGCCCACTCCAGCAGCGCCGCCAGCTTGCCCTTCGGGCTCAGCGTGTTGTCCAACTGCGCCAGGAAATCGACGGCGCCGTCAATCAGGCGGATCAGCGCCTCCCCGACCAGGTCTTCCTTCGATTTGAAATGCTTGTACAGGCTCGGTTTGGAGATGCCCACCGCGCCGGCGACGTCGTCCATGGTCATCAGGTCGTAACCCTTGGTGCCCAGTACGGACGTGGCCGCATCCAGTATGGCGTTCTCACGCAGTTTGAAGGCCTGATCCTTGAAACTCAATTTGCCAAAAATACTCATTGGTAGCTTTAGTTACTAATTGGTAGATTTTATTTTATATTGGTAGTAATCTTAGCACCGAACTGGCAAAACCAACAAAACCAACAGTGTGCAAATACGGTATGCACACGGTAAAACCACACGGAAGGCCCGCAATGACGCAAGCAAGGCAAAAAATCGCAGTGATCGGGACGGGGATATCCGGCCTTGCGAGCGCGTATTTCCTTGCCCGTGAGCATGATGTGGTGCTGTACGAGGCCGGCAGCTATATAGGCGGGCACACCAATACGGTGGATGTCACGCTGGAAGGCCGGACCTTTCCGGTCGATACCGGATTCCTGGTCTTCAACGAAGCGACTTATCCGAATCTGATCGCTTTGCTTGAGGAACTGGGTGTGGACAGCTACGCCACCGACATGTCGTTCGGCGTGTCGCTTGATGACGGCAAATTCGAATGGGCCGGCACCAGTCTGGACACCGTTTTTGCACAGCGCAGGCGATTGATGTCGCCGGCTTTTGTGGGCATGCTGCGCGACATCCTGCGCTTCAACCGCGCCGCCGGAAGCAATCTCGCCGCCAGCTTGGCTGCGCCGGCATCGGCACCTGTCACGCTGGCGCAACTGCTCGCCGACGGCAATTACGGTGCCATGTTTCGCGATGCCTATTTGTTGCCGATGGCCGCGGCGATCTGGTCGAGCGCACCGGCGGATATTTTGCAATTCCCCGCGGCCACCTTCCTGCGTTTCTGCCTCAATCACGGCCTGCTGCAGATCAACGATCGCCCGCAATGGCGTACGGTCAGGGGCGGTGCGCGCGAATACGTCCGGCGGATCGCCGCCACGCTGCCGACGGTGCGGCTCAATACCGAAGTGCTGGCCGTGTTGCGCAGCGACGAGGGAGTAACGGTTCGCACGCACGGCGGTTACGAACAGTTCGACAGCGTCGTCATCGCCACGCATGCACCGGATACCCTGAAAATGCTCGCCGACGCCGATGCTGCGGAGCGCGATCTGTTGTCGGCCGTACGCTATCAGGCCAACACCGCGTATCTCCACACCGATCTGTCGCTGATGCCGCGACGACGCAAGGTCTGGTCTTCATGGAATTACCTGGGCGATGCTGCGGCGGCAAAGGATGGTGCACGCGCCGTATGCGTCAGCTACTGGCTTAACCGGCTGCAGGCCTTGCCCTGCAAGAGCGCGGTGATGGTGACGCTTAATCCGTTCGCGCCACCGGCGGCCGACAAGACGATTGCAAGGTTCGACTACCAGCATCCGGTATTCGATCAGACTGCCATTTCCGCACAAGCCGGATTAACCTCGATCCAGGGAAGACGGCGTACCTGGTTCGCCGGCGCCTGGACAGGTTACGGTTTTCATGAAGACGGCCTGAAATCGGCGCTGCGCGTGGTCGCCGATTTCGGCCAGGCGCCGATATGGGCGCGGGTCTGATCATGTCGAATTTGCGCACGCCGGCCTATCTGGTTCGCGGCCACGTCATGCACCAGCGGCTGCGTCCGGTGCCGCATCGCTTCGTCTATCCGGTGTTCTGCGTACGTCTGAATCTGGGCCGGCTGGCGGAGGCAAACAATGCCTGGTTCGGCGTCAATCGCAAGCGGCTGATGTCGGTCCGTACGCGTGACTACGGTCCGCGCGACGGCAGCGATCTGGACGGCTGGATGCGTGCGCAACTGGCCGAGGCGGGATTGCCGGCCGACGGTGAGATCTGGCTGCAGACTTTTCCGCGCATGTTCGGATTTGTTTTCAACCCGGTCAGTTTCTGGCTTTGCCACGACAGCGGCGGCGCCTTGCGCGCCGTACTGGCCGAAGTCAACAGCACCTTTGGTGAAACGCACCGTTACCTTCTGGCGGACGGCGAACGCAAGGCGATTACGCCCGACACCCGGCTGACATGCGCCAAAGAAATGCATGTGTCGCCATTTTGCGAAGTGCGGGGCGCCTACCATTTCCGCTTTCGCGACACGGCAAGAAGCACATTGATCGGCATCGACTACGACGATCAGGCGAGCGACCAATCCGACGCCGCCGGCTCGGACAATGCCGGCTTGCTGATTCGCACCACCGTCGGCGGTCGCTTGCACGCTATGACTTCCGATGGCGCCTTGCTGGCCTTGCTGACGCAGCCATTCATGACCTTCGGCATCGTCGCAAAGATTCACTGGCAGGCCTTGAAACTATGGCGCAAGCGCGTGCCGTTTTTTCGCAAGCCGGACCGTTCAAAGGATAGCGTGGTAGCGACCACCAATTTCAACAAGGAGATGTCACCGTGAACCCGACCGAGATGAAGCACTTCAGCACACCCATGCCAGAAGCTGCGCTATCCGATTCATCGCGTCCCGCCGGCGCCTCTGCACCGCCGGCCACGCGTCTGTTCCTGCGCCTGCTCAATTGCCTCGCGCACGGTCATTTGCAACTGATTACGCCGCATGGCAATACGCTCACCTTCGGCGATTTGCACCAACCGCCCAGCGCGCAGATGGTGATCCGCGACTGGCGCGCCTGCGCGCGGATGTTGCAGGCAGGCGACATCGGTTTCGCCGAAAGCTATGCCGCCGGCTGGATCGACACGCCCGACCTGAGCGCGTTGCTGCGCCTGTGCCTGCGCAACCAGGCGGAACTGGAACGCATGATGTTCGGCGGCAAGCTGGCCGGACTGTGGTATCGCCTGCGGCATCTGATGCGCGCCAACACGCGCGCCGGCAGTCGCAAGAATATCCACGCGCACTACGACATCGGCAATGCCTTCTATCACCAATGGCTGGACCGGAGCTGGACTTATTCGAGTGCGATCTTCGACGGCGATCACGGGCAAAGTCTGGAGGCGGCCCAGGCACGCAAATATCAGCGCATCATCGACCAGCTCGGCTTGCAGGCCGGCGACCACGTGCTGGAAATTGGCTGCGGCTGGGGCGGCTTTGCGGAACACGCGGCATCGCTTGGCATCCGCGTGCACGGCGTTACCATCTCGGCCGCGCAGTTGCAGGTGGCGCAGCAGCGCCTCGCCGAGCGCGGCCTCGATCATCTGGCCCGGCTTGAACTGTGCGACTACCGCGACCTGAAAGGCGAGTATGACGCCGTGGTCTCGATCGAAATGTTCGAAGCGGTCGGCGAGCGTTACTGGCAACAGTATTTCGACACCGTCTCGGCGCGCCTGAAGCGGGGCGGCCGCGCGATGATCCAGTCGATCACGATTGCCGAACAGTACTTCGAACGCTACCGCAACACGTCCGATTTCATCCGCCAGTACATCTTCCCGGGCGGCATGCTGCCAAGCCCGGAGCGCTTCTGCGCGAAGGCCCGCAATGCCGGTCTGCAGACGCTCGATCAATACCGTTTCGGGATCGATTATGCGGAGACGCTGCGCCGTTGGCATGCCTCCTTCCTGCGCGCCCGCGATGCCATCCGGAAGCAGGGATTCGACGAGCGCTTCATGCGCCTGTGGCAACTTTACTATGCCTATTGCGAAGTGGGCTTCGACGAGGAGCGCACCGATGTCATTCAGTTCATGTTGCAGAAAAGCTGATCACGGTTCCGGATTCGTTGGAACCGGACGCATGCGTGCATTTTCCCGCCGCAGTCTTGTCACCTGCCTCCTGCTAGCCGCCACGTGGTCGGCCGGTGCTGCGCAGGCGGCGGGTTGGCGCGACGATCTGTCGCAGGCGCACTTGCAGGGCAGCGCCGGACTGCGCTGGTTCGGACTGAAGATCTACGACGCAGCGCTATGGAGCGGCACGACGCCGTTCGACCCCGCGCAGCCGTTTGCGCTGGAGCTGACCTATCGGCGCAGCATCAGCCGCACGCGCATCGTGCAGACCAGCATGGACGAAATCCGCCGCCTGTTCGGCGACCGTTACAGCGAAGAACAATTGCAGCGCTGGGAGGCCGACATGATGCGCGCCTTCGTCGACGTCAACGAGGGCGATCAGCTCACCGGTGTCTATCTTCCCGGTGTCGGCTGCCGCTTCTACAGTCGTACCCGCTTGCTGGCAGAAGTACGCGATGCGGAGTTCGCGCGCGCCTTCTTCGCCATCTGGCTCGACCCGCGCACCAGGGACACGCAACTGCGCGATCGCCTGCTGGGAGCGGAAAAATGAAAAGCGACAGCCGGCTTCGTTATTTCGCCTACGGCTTGCTCGGCCTGCCGCTGGCAATGTCGGCCTTGCCCGTGTATATCCAGGCGCCGATGTACTACACCTCCTATCTGGGTGCGACGCTGGCGGGTACTGGCTGGGTGTTGTTCCTGGCGCGCATCGTCGATACCGTGCAGGACCCGTGGCTCGGGCAGTATATCGACGGATTGCACGGTGCGCGCCTGAACTTGTGGATGATGCTGGCGGCCCTGTTGCTGGCGCTGGCGTTCTTCGGCATCTGGCTGCCGCCGGAGTTTGTACGCGCTTCCGGCGTGTACCTGTTGGCATGGCTGGGCGTCATGCTGATCGCGGCCTACACCGCGCACAGCATGCTCAATATTGCTTACCTGGCGTGGGGTGCTCGGCTGTCGGAAGACGCGGGCGGCTTGCTGGGCGCTTCCGCCTTGCGTGAACTGATGGGTTTGCTGGGAGCGGTAGCAGCCAGCGTGATACCGGGCTTCATCATGATGAGCGGCGCATGGGGGCGAGGTGGTTTTGCCTTGTATTCAGGCGCGTTCGCCGCTGCGTTGGCGGTATCGCTGGCAGCTTTGCTGTGGCTGGCGCCGCGCTGGAACAAAGTTGCGGCGCATGCAGGCGGCTGGCGCAGCGCCGTGGCGGCGATGAAATCCAATCCGGGATTTCGCCGGCTGCTGCTGCCGTATTTCCTGAACGCAGTATCGGTGGCAATACCGGCGACGCTGGCGCTGTTCTTCATCAACGACAGATTACAGGCGCCGGACTACGCCGGCCTTTTTCTCGCGACGTATTTTCTCGCCACTGCGATCGGCCTGCCGCTGTGGGTCGCCGCTGCCAAACGTGTTGGTGTCTTGCGGGCCTGGCGCGTCGGCATGCTGCTGGCGATCCTCGCCTTCGGCGGTACGGTGCTGCTGGGTGCGGGCGATGTCTTGCTCTACGGCGTGGTGTGCGTCGCCGCAGGTCTGGCGCTGGGAGCCGACCTGGCGTTGCCTCCGGTATTGCTGGCGAACGTGATCGGCAGGTTCGAAAGCACCGCTGCCTATTACGGCGTGTGGACGTTGCTGGCGAAGCTGGCGCTGGCGATTTCCGGCCTTGCCTTGCCGCTGCTGGCGCGGTTCGATTATCAACCCGGCGTGAGCGGCAGCGCTGCACTGGGCTGGGTGTATGCCGCCGTCCCTTGCGTGTTCAAACTGATTGCCTTGCTATTGCTGAAAACAGCGCCGGCATCCGATTCTCTTGCTGTTCTACCGGAGACCTCTTCATGAAAACCATCCGCCGTTTTGCAGTGCTGTCGCTGCCCGTGTTGCTGCTGCTATTGCTCGGTGCCTGCGCCGGGACCGACGTCTCGCACTATGCCAGGAACGAGCCGGTGTTCGACCCGGTGCAATTTTTCAGCGGCAAGACCGAGGCCTGGGGAATGTTCCAGAAACGCGGCGGCGAAGTCGTCAAGCGCTTTCATGTCGAGATCACCGGTAGCGAACAAGGCGGCAAGCTGATGCTGGACGAACGTTTTCGCTATGACGACGGCAGCACTCAGCAGCGCGTCTGGACGCTGGCAAGACAAGCCGATGGCAGCTGGCGCGGCACTGCCGGCGACGTCGTCGGCGAGGCGGTCGGGCATGCCGCCGGCAATGCGCTGAACTGGCGCTATACGCTGTTGCTCCCGGTTGACGGCAAGACCTACGAAATGCACATGGACGACTGGATGTACCAGATGGACCGGAACACCATGATCAATCGCACCAGCATGAGCAAGTTCGGGCTGGAAGTCGGACAGGTGACGCTGTTCTTTCGCAAGCAGGAATGACGGAGGCCATGATGTTTAGTCCCATGAACAAGCCGGTGCACGACTGGACCGGCAAGCGTATCTGGCTGATCGGCGCCTCCAGCGGCATTGGCGCCGCACTGGCGCGGCAGGCGTTGGCGATGGGGGCGCAGGTGGCGGTTTCGGCGCGCCGCGTGGAATCCTTGCAAGCGGTTGCCGGGACGAACGGCAACGCCTTGATCCTGCCGTTCGACGTGCTCGATCATGCCGCCTGGCGCACGCGTCATGCCGAGGTCTGCGCCGCATTCGGCGGCGTCGACCTGATGCTGTTCTGCGCCGCCGACTATCGTCCCGAACGCAGTTGGGAAGTCAGCGACGACGTCGCCGAACAGACCATCAAGACCAACCTGGTCAGCGTTTATTCGGCCCTGTCCAGCGTGTTGCCGGACATGCTGGCGCAGGGTAGCGGCGGCATCGCGCTGGTGGCCAGTGTGGCCGGCTACATGGGCCTGCCCAACGCCAGTGTCTACGGCCCCGGCAAGGCGGCCCTGATCAATCTGGCGGAGATACTCTACAGCGACCTGCGCAGCAAGGGCATCAGCGTCTATCTGATCAATCCGGGATTCGTGAAGACCGGCCTGACGGAGAAAAACGACTTCGCCATGCCGGCCATGCAAACGCCCGCTGCCGCCGCGGTCGAAATCTGGAAGGGCATCGCCGAAGGACGTTTTGAAATCCATTTTCCGCGCCGCTTTACGCGTATCCTGAAGCTGGTCCAGATGCTGCCCTATCGCTGGCGCTTCGCATTGTTCCACCGTTTCCTGCACATGACATGACAATCAGAGACAGACTCGATGCGCTGGCCGAATGGTACGTCACGCTGACCCGGCAGAGCGTGCGCCATATCGGCCAGTTCTATGCGCCAGAAGTGCACTTCAAGGATCCGTTCAACGATATCCGCGGCATTGCCGCGATGATCGTCGTGTACGAACACATGTTCGACACCACCGGCAATCCCCGTTTCATCATCCACGACCGCATCGTCACCGATCAACAGGCGTTCATCACCTGGGTGTTCGAATTCGAACTCAAGGGCAAGCACTACAGCATCGCCGGCGGCACGCATCTCAAGTTCAACGACGAAGGCCTGGTTGTTCTGCATCGCGATTATTGGGATGCGGCGGAAGAGTTGTTTCAGAAATTGCCGGTCATCGGCGGGCTGATTCGCTGGCTGCGCAGATTATTCGAAACCAGAATCAAGCCTGCGGCAGGCGGCGGATGATGTCGTAGCCCTTTTCCGGCTCCAGCTCCAGCACGCCTGAAGACGCCTAATAAATACCGCGTGTCTTGAACGGCTGGTATTGGTAGAGCCAGGTTTCCGACAGCGTCTGGTTCTTGTGGCGCAGGTACAGGCGCAGGTCGACCGGATCGTCGCCGTCGACGGTGAGGTCGAACTGCGCGCGCCAATGGCCGGCTACGCCATTGGGCACGGCTTCGGTGAAGACATACGAGAAGCTGCCGCGCGATGACGACAGCACTGCCTCGGGCAATTCGCCGAAGGCCAGTTTCTCCAGCGGCGCGCCCTTGAATTCGACCATGAACTTGCGCACGTTTTGCGGACGCGCCTGGCCAGGCTGGCCGCCATTGCCGAGGCGCGTGGCGACGCAACGCGCCAGCGGCGAGGGGAACGGCTCATCCTTCATCCAATGCAGGCGGTAGCGCAGGCGATAGCTGCTGCCGGCTGCGGCCTTGGCCTTCGGCACCCACATCGCGACGATGTTGTCGTGGATTTCGTCGTCGGTCGGGATTTCGATCAGCTGGACCGAACCTTCGCCCCAGCCCTCCAGCGGTTCTACCCACAGGCTCGGGCGGCGCTCGTAATGCACGCCGTCCTGGTAGTGGTCGAAGTTGCGGTCGCGCTGGAGCAGGCCGAAGCCGCGCGGATTGTTGTCGCCGAACGCCGAGGCGGTGATGCGCGCCGGGTTGTTGAGCGGACGCCAGATGTGTTCGCCGTTGCCGTTCCAGATCGCCAGTCCGTCGGAGTCGTGCACCTCCGGACGCCAGTCGGCGCCGGTGCCCTTGACGGCTTCGGAATACCACATCATCGAGGTGGCCGGTGCGATGCCGAGACGTCCTACGTCCTGGCGCAGGAACAGCGCGCAGTCGACGTCCATGACCACGTCGTCGTCGCGGCGCATGATGAACTTGTAGGCGCCGACGATGCTGGGGCCGTCGAGCACGGCATACACCACGACGGTATCGCTCTTGTCGGCCGGGGCCTCGAAATAGAAATGCGTGAAATTGGGAAACTCTTCCGGCTTGCCTGCCTGGGCGACGTCGATGGCGATGCCGCGCGCCGACAAGCCGTATTGATACAGGTCGCCGATGGCGCGGAAGTAGGACGCGCCGAGAAACGCGACCCAGTCATTCTTGCGCCAGTCGAGCCTGGCCTGGTCGCCGTTGCGGTTTTCCTGGAAACGGAAACCGGCAAAGCCGCTGCCGCGCGGCAGCTTGCGCGCGGGGCTGTCGGCCGGCATGTCGAAGTAGCTTTCGTCGTACAGGATTTCGCGCGCTTTGGCATTGTTGCCCGCGCCTTCCAGCGCGTACATGTGCACCGGCGCCTGGAAGAAGCGGCCGAGATGGAAGAAGGTCACCGGGAATTGCCCCGGCCCATTGGCGAACAGCGATGAATCGGTATTGAATCTGATCTTGCCGTGCGCCTCGTAGTCGATCTTGTCGAGGATCTCGGCGGGCGGTTTGTTCTGCGGCTTGTAGGGCGACTGCGCAGCCGTGCGTACTTGCGCGATCAGGGCGTCGAACGAGAATGGCGCGGGATTGCCGAGCTTGATGCGATTGGCGGCGAGCGCTTCGGGAGGAATGCCGAGGGCGGCGAGAGCGGCGGTCGCGGTGGCAGAGCTCAGGAAGGTGCGTCGATTGATCATAGGCAATAAATGTCGAATGAATAATGCTGCGTGAAAACAGCAAAGGTTGGTCGGGAGCACAGCGTGATGCAAATGAATCGCCTCGGTGAAGCTCGGATGCGATGATTGAAGACGCGGCAAGGCGGAAATCCTAGCATGACAGCGGCGCCCGCGTGGGCGCCTGGCGTCGGGCCGTCATGCTTTCCTGAAGGCTACCTGATAAAGAGTCTCATGCTGGGGCTTGGTTCCTGCTTCTTTGTGTATTTTCTATGGACGCATAAAAATTTATTGAGTAAAATGCGCCGGTCATTGGGGAGTAGTCGCCTTCCGCCCTGAGGAGGGGCTTACGTCAACATACTTGGTCAACAACAGGCCATGGCGTAAGCGGTCCTAAAAGCTTGACAAGACCTTTGACCACGTTGCCTCCGGAATGGCCGGGGAGAGGCGTGGTCAATCGTTTTTTGTCCGGCCATGGAGACCCCAATTGGATGCATTTCTCATTTCCACCGGCGTAGTCGCCTTAGCTGAAATCGGCGACAAGACGCAACTGCTGGCCTTTATCCTCGCTGCAAAATTCCGCAAACCGATTCCCATCATTCTGGGCGTTCTGGTGTCGACCATTGCCAATCACGCCTTTGCCGGCGCGCTCGGTGCATGGATCACGTCGCTGGTCTCGCCCGACACCATGCGCTGGGTGCTGGGCGTGTCCTTCATCGGCATGGCGATCTGGACGCTGATTCCCGACAAGTTCGACGAGAGCGAAGCCAGGTTCGCGCGCTTCGGTGTATTCGGCACCACCGTGATTGCCTTCTTCCTCGCGGAAATGGGCGACAAGACGCAGGTGGCGACCGTCGCACTGGCGGCGCAGTATCACGCCTTCGTACCGGTGGTGGCGGGGACCACGCTAGGCATGATGATCGCCAATGTGCCGGCGGTGTTGCTGGGCGACCGTATCGCCAACAAGATTCCGGTGCGCATCGTGCATGCCATCGCCGCGCTGATCTTCGCGATCATCGGTGTGGCGACGCTGCTGGGCGCCGGCAAATCGGTGGGGTTCTGATGTCCTGCGCCGAGCTTCACGCACAATGAAAAACGGCCCGCAATTCAAATTGCGGGCCGTTTTTTCTTGCTGAACCAGGCAGCTGTGTCGATCCGTAATCAATACGAATAGAAGATTTTCTGGATTGCTTTGGTGTCGCTGGTCTTGGTCAGCGCCAGCATCAGCAGGATGCGTGCTTTTTGCGCATTCAGCGTGTCGGAGACGACGAAGTCCAGCTTGTCGTCGTCGGCTTCGCCGTTGCGCGCCACGATGCCTTGGCCGACGCGGCTGGCGCGCACGATCACAACGCCTTTCTTGCGTGCTTCGCTCAGCGATGGCGCCACCGTGTTGTTCAGGCTGCCGTCACCCACGCCGGCGTGAATGATGCCCTTGGCGCCGGCGGCGACGAAGGCGTTCAGCGCGATCGGGTTCATGTTGGCGTAGCCGTAGACGATATCGACTTGCGGCAGCACATCCAGTTTCGAGATGTCGAATTCGGAATCAACCGTATGCTTGCGTGTCGACTGGCGATAGAAGAACGGCTTGCTGCCCTGGATGTAACCGAGGAAACCCAGTTCAGGCGTCTTGAAGGTATCCAGCGTCGAGGTGTTGGTCTTGGTAACTTCGCGCGCAGCATTGATCTGATCGTTCAGCGTGACCAGGACGCCCTTGCCGATGGCTTCCTGGCTACCCGCCAGCAGAACGGCGTTGTACAGGTTGATCGGACCGTCGGCGCTGATCGCTGTCGATGGTCGCATCGAGCCGACGATCACGACCGGCTTCTTGCTGTGCACGGTCAGGTCGAGGAAGTAAGCGGTTTCTTCGATGGTGTCGGTGCCGTGGGTGATCACGATGCCGTCAACGTCGCTTTGCGCCAGCAGCGTGTTGACGCGCTTGGACAGCTTCAGCCAGTAGTCGTTGTTCATGTTTTCGCTGGCGATCTGGAACACTTGCTCGCCCTTGACGTTGGCGACTTTTTTCAGTTCCGGAACGGCGTCGATCAGCGCATCAACGCCGATTTTTGCGGCGGTGTAGCCGACGGTGGTGGTGCTCGAAGCACCGGTGCCGGCGATGGTGCCGCCGGTTGCCAGGATCATGACGTTGGGAAGTTTTTGCGCGTGCGCGATGGATACCAGAGCGGCACAGGCCAGGATCAGAAACTGGCCGAATATTTTTTTGGAATGCATGTCGTTCCTCTTGATTAAAGTATGTTTTGTAGTCTCTTCTCCTTGCGTCCCGGCGCGAGCAGATGCACGCCGGAGCTTGCCCTTGTGAGGCGCGGAGAGCAGCCAAGATAGCACTCATTGGGGCTTCTTAGAAGATATGCCGAGGGATTTTTGGAAGTATTTTTATGTATGGATTGCGCCGCGGATTTTGTGCCCGCAAGGGGTGCGCCGGATGCGCTTTTAAAGGGCGCGAAGAACCTGCTTTTGCACTCTAATCGAACGTCTGTGCAGCGGCATTTGCATACTGCCGGGAATGCGAAAAATTGTGCCGTAAGCCGTTTCGAGACTTTGAATTTTTCGTCGGCCTGATTTTTGTTAAATGAAAAAATAGACAGGACGAATATTTGATTCTATTCAAGAATGACGATCAGCGGGCGAAATGAATGCGGGGCGTTGCGCGCCGCACCGAATTCCGGAATTCGGTTGGTCTTTTTGTTTATATAGGTACAATGAAATCGGACGTTGCCGTGCTGAATTCTTGTTGAATTCATACCGAACAGCGGCAACGTATCGTGAACCGGAATTGATTGGAGCCAAGTTGTTGACCGAAAAATTTACCGATCCGCAAGCGGCGGTCGATCGCGTGATCGAAATCTATGAGAGCAACACCGCCATCCTCCGTGACGCCTTCAAGCTGTTCGCCAAAGGCGAAGTGCTGCAGGACCGTGTGCGAGCGTGCTATCCCTTCGTGCGCATCACCACCGAAAAAGTCACCCATACCGATACGCGCCAGTCGTTCGGTTTCGTCGCCGGGCCGGGCACTTACCAGACCACGCTGACGCGCCCGACGCTGTTCAAGAATTACCTGCTGAGCCAGTTCACGCTGCTGCTGCAGAATCATCAGGAGCCGCTCGAGGTGGGCGTGAGCGAGTTGCCGATCCCGGTACACTTCGCCTTCGCCGAAGGCATCCACGTCGAGGGCGACCTGGATCCCGAGCACCTGCGTTTGCTGCCCGACGTGTTCGACTTGCCGGACCTGGCCGAGATGGATGACCGCATCGTCAACGGCACCTATGAAGTCGACAACGGTGGCTGGCGCGACGGCGTGCATCCGCTGGCGCTGTTCACCGGGCCGCGCATCGATTATTCGTTGCATCGGCTGCGTCATTACACGGCGACCGCTCCCCAGCATTTTCAGCGCTACGTGCTGTTCACCAACTATGCGTTCTACGTGGACGAGTTCGTGCGCATGGGGCGCGAACTGATGCAGCCCACCGACGATCCGGAGCTGCGCACGTATCGCCAGCAATACACCGCTTTCGTCGAACCCGGCAACGTCATCACGCCCAACGCCAACGTCGAGGGCATGAAGGGCGTGGCGGGTTCCGGCACGGCGCCGGTGCGCCAGCCCCAGATGCCGGCTTACCATCTGCAGCGCTCCGACGGTTCCGGCATCACGCTGGTCAACATCGGCGTGGGGCCTTCCAACGCCAAGACCATCACGGACCACATTGCCGTGTTGCGTCCGCACGGCTGGATCATGCTCGGCCATTGCGCCGGCCTGTCGTCGTCGCAACGTATGGGCGACTACGTGCTGGCGCATGCCTATGTGCGCGACGACCACGTGCTGGATGACGACTTGCCGTTATGGGTGCCGATCCCGGCATTGGCCGAAGTGCAGCTGGCCCTGCAGGATGCGGTGGCGGGAATCACGCAACTGGAAGGCTACGAGCTCAAGCGCATCATGCGCACCGGCACGGTGGCGTCGGTCGATGACCGCAACTGGGAGCTGCGCGATCATCGGACGCCTTTGCTGCGCTTCAGCCAGAGCCGGGCGATTGCGCTCGACATGGAGAGCGCGACGGTGGCGGCCAACGGTTTTCGCTTCCGCGTGCCTTACGGCACTTTGCTGTGCGTGTCGGACAAGCCCTTGCATGGCGAAATCAAGTTGCCGGGCATGGCGAATCGATTCTACGAGCAGCGCGTGGCGCAGCATCTGAAGATCGGTATCCGCGCGCTGGAATTGCTGCGCAATCATGGCGTCGAGCAACTGCACAGCCGCAAGCTGCGCAGCTTCGGCGAGCCGGCGTTCCGTTGATGCACTGATTCGGAGTCAAACAAAAAAGCGCCGATGCGGGAGACCGTATCGGCGCTTTTTTCATGCCTGTTGTTTTCTATGCGGTTGCGAGTCTGCTGCCACGGTCACGTGCGGCGAGCCAGCCATACAACCCTGCACCCGCCAACAGGGCGGCAGCCGCGATCGACAGCGACGGTGTGAACGAGCCGCCGATGTGCACCAGCTTCGTCGCCAGCGGCGGACCGACGATCTGGCCGATGCCGTAAGAGGCGGTCATCAGTCCCATCAGTCCGGGTGCATGATGGCTGCGCAGGCGGCGCGCTTCACGCATGGCGAACAGCGTGATTGCGGTGAACGGCAAGCCCAGCAGGACGCTGCCCAGTGCGAAGCCGAATTCATTGGGCAGGATCGCGCTGATGATGACGCCGATGGCCTGCATGACGTAACTGATGGCCAGCAACAGGCGCTGGTCGGCATGCACCGGAATGCGCGTCGCGCCCAGCGCGCCGAGCGCCACGCACAGGCCGAACAGCGGCCAGAAGAAATCGGGCCAGGAGGATCCCGGCAAGGCCTGGCGTGCAATCACCGGAAGGAAGGTGGCGGTGATGATGTAGCCGAAGCCGGCGAGGCCGTAAGCCAGCACTTGCCAACGTACTTCGCGCGTCACCGCCGCAGGCTCGATATGGTCCTCGGCGGCGGTTGCGGCTGCTGCGCGCAGGTCGACTTCGCCGCGGAAGGTCTTCCACACCAGCAGCGTCAGCAGAGCCGCCATCAATCCGAACGCCAGCCATCCTCCCGCCGCCTGCCAGCCGCCGGCCACCATGGCGCTGCTCGACAGGCCGGTCAGCATGATGCCCAGGCCCGGGCCGGAATAGATGATTCCGCCCAAAGCCGGCAACTTCAATTGCGCCAACCGCTGCAAACACCAGCCTGAGCTATAGACGAACACCAGCGCGCTGGCGATGCCCGATAGCAGACGCAACAGCAGCCACAGGCCTTGCGAGTGGAAGACACCCATGCCCGCCGTCAACAGCACCGTCGCGAAAAGTCCGGCGCGGATCGTGCGGGTTGGCGGGAGGCCGCGCCAGAAGGCGCACAGCAGGGCGCCGAGGAAGTAGCCGAGGTAATTTGACGTCGCCAGCCAGCCGCCGCTATTGAGGTCGATGGTCTGGTCGTGCAGCATCATCGGCAGCAGCGGCGTGAAGGCGAAGCGGCCGATGCCCATCGCCACCGACAACGCGATCAGGCCGGAAAGGGCGATGCGCCAAGCGGTTTTGCGATTGGACTGGATCTCTTGAGTGTCTTGAATGGTCATGTGTTCCCGTGGTGGCGCCGGTCGGCGAGAGGCTGCAATTTGTCGCTGCATCTCCCTGCTGTGGCATTTCCGTTATTGCGTGAATATTGCGCGAATATTGCTGATGACGCCATGGTAGCTTGTCTTTATCATCCTAAAAAATGAATAATAAGAATGGATTCATCTGTTTTTGGGATGTTTGATGAAAATTATTGAAGCAAGATTCGCGATGCACGCGCAATCCGCAGGAGAACAGCATGGAAATTGCCGCACTTGAAATCTTTCGCGCCGTCGTCAGCGAGGGCGGCATCACGCGCGCCGCCGAACGCCTGCACCGCGTGCAGTCCAACGTCACCACGCGTATCCGCCAGCTGGAGGAATCGGTCGGCGTGCCGCTGTTCATCCGGGATCGCAAGCGGCTGTTACTGACGCCGGCGGGCGAAGTCTTGCTGGATTATTCCGAACGCATCCTCGGCCTGGTGCAGGAAGCGCGTCAGGCCGTGTTGCCGCAGGGGCCGCGCGGCCGGCTGCGTGTGGGCGCGATGGAAAGCACGGCGGCCAGCCGCCTGCCGGGCCCCTTGGCTGCGTTCCATCAGCGCTGGCCCGAGGTGCAGCTGGAACTGACCACGGCCGCGTCGCAGATGCTGATCGACCAGGTGCGGGCTTTCAAGCTGGACGCCGCACTGGTGGCCGGACCCATCGATGACGATGTGTTTGTGGCAACACCGTTGTATCAGGAGGAATTGGTGATCGTGGTGCCGCGCGGACATGCGCGGGTAAAAAGTCCGGATGACCTCACCGTCGAGACGCTGATTGTGTTCGAACAAGGTTGCGCCTATCGCAAGCGCGCCGAACATTGGTTCGCCTCGGGCACGATCAAGGGGCGCCGGCCGGCGCGTTTGCTCGAGCTGGGCTCATATCATGCGATGCTGGCGTGCGTGGCGGCGGGCGCCGGAATCGCATTTGTTCCGCGAACGATATTAAATATGCATGGACAACAGAATTTTTCGACCTATTCTTTAGGAAAAGAAGGGCGCATCACCACATATCTGATTTGCCGCCATGATCAGCAGACAACAGTTTACGACGCCTTGCGCACCCTGTTGCTGACTGAGTCCTGACGCCGCCGGCACAGTCGGAGGAGCAGGTTGGGGCGGCGTAACAATTTGTAAAAAACGCTGCGGTCCTGCAGCGCTTTTTTTATAGTCTGGTTTCCCCCTCCATTCTCTCCCCCGAGAATGGGATTTACCCCACGAACCGCAAGGTGCGTGGGGTTTTTTCTTTGTACGCCGTTCTTGACGGTATCATCTTTCCTTCCATTTCCCCTTGGGGATGATCAGGCTCTCGCGCGCCGCCGACTGGATCGCCAGCACCGCCGGATGCGTCAGGCGGCGCTCCACCGAAATTGCATAAAACTGTTCGATGACTTGGTCGGTCTGGCCGATCTGCACCACGCCGAGTTGCTGCTTCAGCTGCGCCGCGACCGCCGAGGGCGCGGCAAAGATGCCGGTGCCTGCTTCGCCGAATGCGTTGAGCAAGGCGCCGTCATCGAACTCGCCGGCGATCTGCGGGCGTATCTTTTCCTTCTCGAACCAGCGCAGCAATTTCGGCCGCACCGCAGCGTCTTCTCCCGGCATCAGGAAGGGCGCGCCATCCAGGCTTTGCGGGAAACTTTTCTTGTGCATTTTGGCCAGTGCGGGCGTGGCGAAGAAGTTGGTGTTGCATTCGCCGAGCAAGTGGCTGTAGCCGCGCACGTCGATGTTGGCGGGCATCGGGCTGTCGGCGATGACGATGTCGAGCCGGTGGATGGCGAGGTCACCAAGCAGGCTGTTGAGTTTGCCCTCGCGACAGACGATGCGCACCGGGTCTTCCAGCGTCAATGCGGTTTCCAGCAGCAGGTAGGCGATGGTCTTGGGCACGGCATCGGCGACGCCGACGCGAAATTGCAGCGGTCGTCCGCCTGGACGAAAGCGCATCACTTCTTCGAGTTCTTCCCCGAGTGTGAAGATCTGGTCGGCGTAGGAAAACACGGTGCGGCCGGCGTCGTTGAGCTCCAGCTTGCGCCCGACGCGGTTGAACAGGCGATAGCCGAGCGACTCCTCGAACAGCGCGATCTGTCCGCTGATCGTCTGCGCGGTGAGGTGCAGGCGTTCGCCGGCGCGCGCAATGCCGCCGGTCTTGGCAACCATCCAGAAGTAATGCAGGTGTTTGTAATTAAGCGCGGCCATGGTGTTTTCAATACATCGGTTTTTACGAATAATAAGAAAAGTATATTCGAATTTTCAATAGTATCGGATTTGGCTAAAGTGGCACCTGTCTATTGCACAGCCATGGAGGCCATCATGAAATGTCCCGTTTGCACTACCGTCAATCTGAGCATGAGCGATCGCCAGGGAGTGGAGATCGATTACTGCCCGCAATGCCGCGGCGTCTGGCTCGATCGCGGCGAACTCGATAAATTGATTGAACGCAGCCAGGCCGCGGCGCCGCAAGCTGCCGCAGCCCAAGCGCCGGCGCCTCGCTATGCATCACCGGCGGCGCCGCAAATGCAGCAGCGCGGCTACGATGACCGCTTCGGTCACGGCCGGGAGTACAAGGATCATGCGGATTACCGGTCGCGCAAGAAGAAGGGTTTTCTGGGCGAGATCTTCGATTTCGACTGACGTGACAACGCACTTACATAACCAAGGGGAAATACCGTGAACGGCGTAGAAAGTTTTGCAAGTCCGCTGATGTGGGGCGGCTTTATCGTATTCGTGCTGGGCATGCTGGCGTTCGACATGCTGGTGCTGGGCGGCCGCCATGCGCACAAGGTGACGGTCAAGGAAGCGCTGGGCTGGTCGGTGGCGTGGGTGATGCTGGCGCTGCTGTTCAGCGGCTTGCTGTGGTGGTACCTGGATCACAGCATCGGGCGCGAATTCGCCAATCAGAAGAGCCTGGAATTCCTGTCCGGCTACCTGATCGAGAAGTCGCTGTCGGTGGACAACATCTTCGTGTTCCTGGTCATCTTCGGCTACTTCGCGGTGCCGGCGGAGATGCAGCGGCGCGTGTTGCTGTACGGCGTGGTCGGCGCGATCATCATGCGTGCCGTGATGATTTTGCTGGGCGCATGGCTGATCGCGCAATTCAGCTGGATCATGTACCTGTTCGGCGCATTCCTGATCGTGACCGGCATCAAGATGCTGATTTTCGCGGACAAGGAAAGCGATCTCAACGACAACCCGCTGCTGAAATTCCTGCGCAAGCACATGCGCATCAGCAACGAGTACGACGGCGAGAAGTTCTTTACCATGCGCAACGGCGTGCGCTATTTCACGCCGCTGATGCTGGTGCTGATCCTGATCGAGGTGACGGACCTGATCTTCGCGGTGGACAGCATCCCGGCGATTTTTGCGATCACCACCGATCCGTTCATCGTGTTCACGTCGAACATGTTCGCGATCATGGGTTTGCGGGCGCTGTACTTCCTGTTGGCTGACGTGGCGGATCGTTTCCACTATCTCAAGTACGGTCTGGCGCTGGTGCTGGTATTCGTGGGCGGCAAGATGCTGCTGGCGTACTGGTTCCACATCCCGGTGATGGTGTCGCTGCTGGTGGTTGCTGCAATCCTGCTGGCATCGGTACTGATCAGTCTGGTGTTGTCAAAAAAGAAAATATCCGCCTGATATTGATAAGACCAATGACGGCCGGATAAATTAGGGTCGGAGTGATTTACAATCGTGAATCGCTCCGGCCCTTTTCTTTTTATCCTTCAATTTTCGCTATGGCCCGCTTACCTCGTCTGGTCGTCCCGTATCAGCCGCATCACATCATCCAGCGCGGCCATGACGGCCAGCTCGTTTTCCGCGACACTGCCGACCATACGGTCTTTCTTGACTGGCTGAAGGAGGGCGCGAAGCGCTTCAAGGTCGCCATCCATGCGTATGTCCTGATGCCGGACCACATCCATTTGCTGGCCACCCCGGTGGACGGCGACGGGCTGGCACGAATGATGCAGTGGGTGGGACGGTATTACGTGCCCTACATCAATCAGAAATACCGGCGCAGCGGCACCTTGTGGCAAGGGCGCTATAAGGCGACGGTGCTGGATGCGGAGCGCTATCTGCTGCCGTGCAGCCGCTATATCGAGCTCAATCCGGTGCGCAACGGCCTGGTTGGCAGTGCGCTGGACTACCCTTGGTCGAGCTACATGCATCACATTGGCGCAAAGCCGGACCCGCTGATTACCGACCACAGCGTGTATTGGGCGCTGGGCAATACGCCCTTCGATCGCGAAATCGCCTACAAGCTGCAGGCGGAACAGTCGCTGGGGCAGGCCGAGGTCGAGGCGATCAGCCAGGCGACGCTGAAAGGCTGGGCGCTTGGGGCGGAGGAGTACAAAAGCGGTCTGGAAAAGCAGGTCAGCCGGCGCGTCAGTCCGGCAAAACGGGGCCGGCCGGTGAAGAAGAAGGATGAAAGCGCGTCTTCGGAAGACGGTGCTGGAAGCAATACGGTGGAATAAATCTCAATGAATACAAAGAATTAGAGAATTCAAGCAAACAGCATCTTTACTCTGTCCCTAATTAAAAATTATTAAAAATTCTGAGGTTTTTAATTTTACTCTGACCCCTTTTGTTCTTATTGAAGATTTGGGTGCAGTGCACTATCCTTAAACCCTTACTCTCAAAGTGGTGGAGCACCGTTATGCACGCGCAAGGCCTATACGACCCAGCTAATGAACACGACGCCTGTGGTGTCGGTTTTATCGCCCATATCAAGGGCAAGAAAAACCATTCCATCGTTGAGCAAGGCTTGCTCATCCTGAAGAATCTGGACCACCGGGGTGCGGTCGGTGCAGATCCGCTGATGGGTGACGGCGCCGGCATCCTGATCCAGATTCCGGATCAGTACTACCGCGAAGAAATGTCCAGGCAGGGCGTCGAACTGCCGCCGCCAGGCGAATACGGCGTCGGCATGATCTTCCTGCCGAAGGAAAACGCTTCCCGCATCGCCTGTGAACAGGAAATCGAGCGCTCGGTGCTGGCTGAAGGCCAGGTCGTGCTGGGCTGGCGCGACGTGCCGGTCGACATGGACATGCCGATGTCGCCGACCGTGCGCGAAAAAGAACCGGTCATCCGCCAGATCTTCATCGGCCGCGGTCCGGACATCATGGTGACCGACGCCCTGGAGCGCAAGCTGTACGTCATCCGAAAGTCGTCGGGCCACGCCATCCAGGCGCTGAACCTGATCCACGGCAAGGAATTCTTCGTGCCGTCGATGTCGGCCCGCACCGTGGTCTACAAGGGCTTGCTGCTGGCCGACCAGGTGGGCGTCTATTACAAGGACCTGCAAGATCCGCGCTGCGTGTCCGCGCTGGCGCTGGTGCATCAGCGCTTCTCCACCAATACTTTCCCCGAGTGGCCGCTGGCCCACCCGTACCGCCTGATCGCCCACAACGGCGAAATCAACACCGTCAAGGGCAACTTCAACTGGATGCGCGCCCGCGAAGGCGTGATGCAGTCGGCCGTGCTGGGCGACGACCTGAAGAAACTGTTCCCGCTGATCTATGAAGGCCAGTCTGACACCGCGTGTTTCGACAATGCGCTGGAACTGTTGCTGATGGCGGGCTATCCGCTGGCGCAAGCCATGATGATGATGGTGCCGGAAGCCTGGGAAAACCACACTCTGATGGACGACAACCGTCGCGCCTTCTACGAGTACCATGCCGCCATGATGGAACCATGGGACGGCCCGGCCGCCCTGGCGTTCACCGACGGCCGCCACATCGGCGGCACGCTTGACCGCAACGGCCTGCGTCCTGCGCGTTACATCGTCACCGACGACGACTTGGTGGTGATGGCGTCGGAATCCGGCGTGCTGCCGATTCCTGAATCGAAGATCATCCAGAAATGGCGCCTGCAGCCGGGCAAGATGTTCCTGATCGACCTCGACGCCGGCCGCATCATCGACGACAAGGAACTCAAGGACACCTACGCCAACGCCAAGCCGTACAAGCAATGGATTTCATCGGTGCGCGTCAAGCTCGACGAGCTGAAGGCGGAGCCGTTCGAATCCGGCTCGACCATCCCGCTGCTGGATCGCCAGCAAGTGTTCGGCTACACCCAGGAAGACGTCAAGTTCCTGATGGCGCCGATGGCCTCCGCCGGCGAAGAAGCGATCGGCTCGATGGGCAACGACTCGCCGCTGGCGGTCATGTCCAACAAGAACAAGACGCTCTACAACTACTTCAAGCAATTGTTCGCGCAAGTGACCAACCCGCCGATCGACCCGATCCGCGAAGCCATGGTCATGTCGCTGGTGTCCTTCATCGGCCCGCGTCCGAACCTGCTCGACACCAACAACATCAATCCGCCGATGCGTCTCGAAGTGTCGCAGCCGGTGCTGGATTACGCCGACATCGCCAAGCTGCGCAACATCAGCGCACACACCGGCGGCAAGTTCAAGTCGCATGAATTGAACATCTGCTATCCGGTGGCATGGGGCAAGGAAGGCATTGAAGCACGCCTGGCCTCGCTGTGCGCCAAGGCGGTCGACGCGGTCAAGTCGGGCCACAATATCCTGATCATCTCGGATCGCAAGGTCGATTCCGAGCAGGTCGCGATCCCGGCGTTGCTGGCGACTTCCGCGATCCACCTGCATCTGGTCAGCAAGGGCCTGCGCACTTCGACCGGCCTGGTCGTCGATACCGGTTCGGCGCGTGAGACGCATCACTTCGCATTGCTGGCCGGCTATGGCGCCGAAGCGATCCACCCGTACCTGGCAATGGATACGCTGACCGAGATGGCCAAGGGACTGCCGGGCGACCTGTCGGGCGAGAAGGCGATCTACAACTTCCAGAAGGCGATCGGCAAGGGCTTGCTGAAGGTCATGTCCAAGATGGGCATCTCGACCTACATGTCCTACTGCGGTGCGCAGATCTTCGAAGCCATCGGCCTGAACAAGGCGCTGGTCGACAAGTACTTCAAGGGCACCGCATCGAACGTCGAAGGCATCGGCGTGTTCGAAGTCGCCGAAGAAGCGCTGCGCCTGCACCGCGCTGCCTTCAGCAGCGATCCTGTCCTCAACAACGCACTCGACGCCGGCGGCGAATATGCCTTCCGCATCCGCGGCGAAGAGCACATGTGGACGCCGGATGCGATCGCCAAGCTGCAGCACTCGACCCGTGCGAACAACTTCAATTCGTACAAGGAATACGCGCAGATCATCAACGATCAGTCGAAGCGCCACATGACCCTGCGCGGTCTGTTCGAATTCAAGATCGATCCGTCGAAGGCGATCTCGATCGATGAAGTCGAGCCGGCCAAGGAAATCGTCAAGCGCTTCGCCACCGGCGCCATGTCGCTCGGTTCGATCTCGACCGAGGCGCACGCAACGCTGGCGATCGCGATGAACCGTATCGGCGGCAAGTCGAATACCGGCGAAGGCGGCGAAGACGTCAATCGCTACCGCAACGAACTCAAGGGCATCCCGATCAAGCAAGGCGCCACCCTGGCCTCGGAAATCGGCAAGGACGTCATCGAAGTCGACATCCCGCTGCAAGCCGGCGACTCGCTGCGTTCGCGCATCAAGCAGGTGGCGTCCGGCCGTTTCGGCGTGTCGGCCGAATACCTGATCTCCGCCGACCAGATTCAAATCAAGATGGCGCAAGGCGCGAAGCCGGGCGAAGGTGGTCAGCTGCCGGGCCACAAGGTTACCGATTACATCGCGACGTTGCGCGTGTCGGTGCCGGGCGTCGGGCTGATTTCGCCGCCGCCTCACCATGACATCTATTCGATCGAGGATCTGGCGCAGCTGATCCACGATCTGAAGAACGTCAATCCGCGCGCCTCGATCTCGGTCAAGCTGGTGTCGGAAGTCGGCGTCGGTACGGTTGCTGCAGGCGTGGCCAAGGCCAAGTCGGATCACGTCGTGATCGCCGGCCATGACGGCGGCACCGGCGCATCGCCGCTGTCCTCGATCAAGCACGCCGGTTCGCCATGGGAACTCGGCCTGGCCGAAACCCAGCAGACGCTGGTGCTGAACGGCTTGCGCAATCGCATCCGCGTGCAGGCCGACGGTCAGATGAAGACCGGCCGCGACGTCGTCATCGGCGCGCTGCTGGGCGCTGACGAATTCGGTTTTGCTACCGCACCGCTGGTGGTCGAAGGCTGCATCATGATGCGCAAGTGCCATCTGAATACCTGCCCGGTCGGCGTGGCGACGCAGGATCCGGTGCTGCGCGCCAAGTTCTCCGGCAAGCCTGAGCATGTGGTCAACTTCTTCTTCTTCATCGCTGAAGAAGCGCGCCAGATCATGGCGCAGCTGGGCATCCGCACCTTCAACGAACTGATTGGCCGCTCCGATCTGCTGGACCGCACCAAGGCCATCCAGCACTGGAAGGCACAAGGTCTGGACTTCAGCAAGATCTTCTATCAACCGGTCAGCGCAACGCCTTACTTCCACACCGAAGAGCAGGACCACGGGCTGGACAAGGCGCTGGATCACAAGCTGATCGCACAGGCGAAAACCGCGCTGGAAAAGGGCGAGAAGGTTTCCTTCATCTCGCCGATCCGCAACTTGAACCGCACCGTCGGCGCGATGTTGTCGGGCGAAGTGGCCAAGCGTTACGGCAATGAAGGCCTGCCGGACGACACCATCCACATCCAGCTGCAAGGCACCGCAGGCCAGTCGGCCGGCGCGTTCCTGGCGCACGGCGTAACGCTCGACCTGGTCGGCGAAGGCAACGACTACGTCGGCAAGGGCTTGTCGGGCGGCCGCATCATCGTGCGTCCGAACACCGAGTTCCGCGGCCGCGCGGTCGACAACATGATCTCCGGCAATACCGTGCTGTACGGTGCAACGACCGGCGAAGCATTCATCAACGGCGTCGTCGGCGAGCGTTTCGCCGTGCGTAACTCCGGCGCGATTGCCGTCGTTGAAGGCACCGGCGACCACGGTTGCGAATACATGACCGGCGGCACCGTCGTCGTGCTGGGTGCAACCGGCCGTAACTTTGCAGCAGGTATGTCCGGCGGCATCGCCTACGTCTACGACGAAGCCGGCGACTTCGCCGGCAAGTGCAACATGGCCATGGTCGCGCTGGACAAGGTCTTGTCCGACACCGAACAGGAAGCCTCGACCGATCGCGCCGTCTGGCACAGCCTGCAGCGCGGCGGCGACGGCCAGACCGATGAAGTGATTTTGCGTGGTCTGATCGAACGCCACTTCAAGTACACCGGCAGCACGCGCGCGCGCTACCTGCTGGATAACTGGGCGGCCTCGCGCGGCAAGTTCGTCAAGGTCTTCCCGACCGAGTACAAACGTGCACTGGGCGAACTGAACGCAGCCAAAGTGGCGCCGAAGGACAAGGTTCCGGCGTAAGCACCCGCGCCGCCTTGGCGATCAATAAGAAGCAACACGCAAGGCCGGCGATTCTGATAACGACATCGACATCGACAGAATCGCCGGCTGCCTATCCTTAGCGAAGAATGTGAGTGGAAAATGGGTAAAGTAACCGGCTTTATGGAATATGAGCGCCTGAAAGAGGCGAGCGAAGCGCCGCAGTCGCGCATGAAGCACTACAAGGAATTCGTCCTGCATTTGGGCGACGCGGAAGCCAAAGTGCAAGGCGCACGCTGCATGGATTGCGGCATCCCGTTCTGCAACAACGGCTGCCCGGTCAACAACATCATCCCCGACTGGAACGACCTGGTCTATCGCGGCGATTACAAGGAAGCGCTGGACACGCTGCACTCGACCAACAACTTCCCCGAGTTCACCGGCCGCATCTGCCCGGCGCCGTGCGAAGCGGCTTGCACGCTCGGTATCAACAGCGACGCCGTCGGCATCAAGTCGATCGAGCACTTCATCATCGACAAGGGCTGGGAAAACGGCTGGGTTACGCCGCAACCGGCCGCCGTCAAGACCGGCAAGAAAGTCGCCGTGGTCGGCTCTGGTCCTGCCGGCCTGGCTGCTGCACAACAGCTGGCGCGCGCCGGCCATGACGTCACCGTGTTCGAAAAGAACGACCGCGTCGGCGGCCTGCTGCGTTACGGCATCCCCGACTTCAAGATGGAAAAGTCGCATATCGACCTGCGCGTCGAACAGATGCAAGCCGAAGGCGTCGTGTTCCGCACCAGCACGCTGGTGGGCAAGGATTTCCCGGCAAACATCACCAACTGGTCTAAGGAAACGGTTTCCCCTGACGACCTGAAGAAGGATTTCGACGCGGTGGTCATCGCAGGCGGCGCTGAATTGCCGCGCGACTTGCCGGTGCCGGGCCGTGAATTGAAGGGCGTGCATTTCGCCATGGAATTCCTGCCGCTGCAAAACAAGGTGAACGCCGGCGACAAGCTCAAGGGCCAGATCATGGCGACCGACAAGCACGTGGTCGTGATCGGCGGCGGCGACACCGGTTCCGATTGCGTCGGTACCTCGAATCGTCACGGTGCCGCATCGGTGGCCCAGTTCGAACTGATGCCGCAACCGCCGGAAAGCGAAAACAAGCCGATGGTCTGGCCGTACTGGCCGACCAAGCTGCGCACTTCGTCCTCGCATGAAGAAGGTTGCGACCGCGACTGGGCCGTCGCCACCAAGCGTCTGGAAGGCAAGAACGGCAAGGTTGAAAAACTGATCGCCGCGCGCGTCGAATGGAAGGACGGCAAGATGCAGGAAGTGCCAAATTCCGAATTCGAAATGAAAGCCGACCTGGTGCTGCTGGCCATGGGCTTCGTTTCGCCGGTGCAGCAAGTGCTGGAAGCGTTTGGCGTCGACAAGGACCAACGCGGCAACGCCAAGGCGACCACCGACGGCGAAGGCTGCTACAAGACCTCGGTCGACAAGGTCTTTGCCGCAGGCGACATGCGTCGCGGCCAGTCTCTGGTGGTGTGGGCGATTCGCGAAGGCCGTCAATGCGCGCGCGCCGTGGACGAATTCCTGATGGGCGCTTCGCTGCTGCCGCGCTGATACGGGGACATGTCTGAAGAAGCCGGGCCGACGCCAGTCGCTCCGGCTTTTTTTATGCGATGCGCATGCCGGCATCGCTTGAAATCAGCCTGCCGTCAGCGCATTCGCAGCTTGCTCAAGTACAATGGTTTCACTTTTCCTGACACGGGTTTGCACCGCACTGCGGCGGGCCCCAAGCACAACATGACGACCCCGATTCGCTACAGCATTACTTCCAACGATTGCGCCGCCCACGTATTCGACGTCACCGTGACGGTCGATGCGCCGGCTGCCGACGGCCAGGTGTTTTCCCTTCCGGCGTGGATTCCCGGCAGCTACATGATCCGCGAGTTCGCGCGCAACATCATCCAGCTGCGCGGCGAAGCCAGCGGCAAGAAAGTGATCCTGCGCAAGCTCGACAAGCACACCTGGAAAGCCGCGCCTTGTGCCGGCCCGCTCACGTTGACTTACCAGGTCTACGCCTGGGACCTGTCGGTGCGCACTGCGCATCTGGACCAGACGCATGCCTTCTTCAACGGCACCAGCGTTTTCCTGCGGGTGGAAGGGCAGGAGCAGTCGCAGCACGTGGTCGACATCCGCCGGCCAGCCGGCGACGCCTACAAGCGTTGGCGCGTGGCGACGTCCTTGCCCGAGCTGAAAGCCCGGCGCTACGGCTTCGGCACATACGTCGCTGCCGATTACGACGAACTGATCGATCATCCCGTCGAGCTCGGCACATTCGCGCTGGCGACGTTCACCGCGCACGGCGTGCCGCATGATGTCGTGATCACCGGCCAGGTGCCGAACCTCGATTTGCCGCGCCTGTCGGCCGACCTGCAGAAAATCTGCGAAGCGCAGATCGCCTTCTTCGAGCCGAAGAGCAAGCGTGCGCCGATGTCGCGCTATGTGTTCATGACGATGGTGGTCGGTGACGGCTACGGCGGCCTCGAACATCGCGCCTCGACGGCGCTGGTCTGCGCACGCAGCGATTTGCCGGTCAAGGGCAAGAGCGAGCTGAGCGATGGTTACCGCACCTACCTCGGCCTGTGCAGCCACGAGTATTTCCATACCTGGAACGTCAAGCGCATCAAGCCGGCGGCATTCGCGCCTTATGATTTGCGTGAAGAGGGTTACACCTCGCTGCTGTGGCTGTTCGAAGGTTTCACCAGCTATTACGACGACCTGTTCCTGGTGCGCACCGGCCTGATCGACGAGGCGGCTTATCTGGGCATGCTCGCCAAGACCATCAACGGGGTGCTGCGCGGCAGCGGTCGCCGCAAACAGAGTGTGGCGGAATCCAGCTTCGACGCCTGGGTCAAGTACTACCGCCAGGATGAAAATGCTCCCAACGCCATCGTCAGCTACTACACCAAGGGTTCACTGGTGGCGCTGGCGCTGGATCTGACCATCCGCAGCGAAACCAAGGGCCGCAAGTCGCTCGACGACATCATGCTGGCGCTGTGGCAGCAATACGGTCGCCAGTTCTATACCCGCAATGGTGGCCGAGGTCTGGGCGAAGAGGAGGCTGAAGCCTTGTTCGAAGCCGTCAGCGGCGTCAAGCTCAAGCGTTTCTTCGATCGCTACATTCGCGGCACGGAAGACCTGCCGTTCTCGCAGTTGCTGCCCGAGATGGCAATCAAGCTCGAAGACGTCCGTAAGGACCGCAAGCCGTCACTCGGCCTGCGCGTGGTGCGCGACGGTGGCGACGCCAAGGTGGCGAATGTCTATGAGGGCGGGGCAGGGCATCGCGCCGGTGTATCGGCCGGCGACAAGCTGGTGGCGCTGGATGGTTTGCGCGTGCCGCCGGCGGGCGCGGACGGCTTGCTGGCGCGCTATCGTGAAAACGACGTGGTGGCTTTGCATGTGTTCCGGCGCGACGAACTGATGAGCTTTTCGGTCAAGCTCAAAAGCGACGATGCGCCGCAGATGGTGCTGGCCGCAGAAACCAAGCCGGCGACCGCGGCGCGCAAGCGCAAGTCTTGGCTTAGCTGACTGTTTGCGTTTACCGGCGCTGCGCCGGTGAACGGACAAACGGACAATACGGACAATAAAAAACCCGCCGAAGCGGGTTTTTTATTTGCTGCTGTAGCTTTGCTGAACTGAAGATTACTTCGCTTCTGCTTCGCCTGCTGCTGGCGCTGCGCCTTCAGCTTCAACCTTGCCTGCTGGTACCGAAGCGGTAGCAACTGTCAGGTTTTCTTGCGAAACGGCGGTCACGCCGTTTGGCAGCTTCAGGTCGGCCAAGTGGATCGAGTGACCGACTTCCAGCTTCGACAGATCGACGGAAACGAATTCCGGCAGATCCTTAGGCAGGCAAGAGATGTCCAGTTCGGTCATGACGTGGCTGATGATGCCCGACGACAGCTTGACGGCCGGCGAGACTTCAGCGTTCGCGAAGTGCAGAGGCACCTTGACGTGGATCTTTTGCGATGCATCGACGCGTTGGAAGTCAACGTGCAGAACCAGTTGCTTGTACGCGTGGACTTGGAAGTCGCGCAGCAGAACTTGTTCAACCTTGCCGTCGATTTCCAGGTCGAGGATCGACGAGTGGAAGGCTTCTTTCTTCAACGCGTGGTACAGCGCGTTGTGATCCAGAGCGATATTCAGCGGTGCAGCTGTGCCACCGTAGACGATGGCTGGTGTTTGACCAGCATTACGCAGGCGGCGGCTCGCTCCGGTCCCCTGCTCTTTGCGTGGAAATGCGATTACTTTCATGTGAAACTCCAAAGGTTGCGGGACTTTCGTCTCGCGTTAAAAATCCCCCGCGACCAGGGGATTCAAGGATCCCGTCATTTGCACGACGGAATTAAAACTGAAATCTGAGCTGAATCTGAATCTAAATCCGACTCTGACTCTAAATCTTATTCTGCAAACAGCGACATCACCGAGTCGCCCTTGCTGATGCGCTTGAATGTCTCGGCCAGCAGGCTGGCGCAAGTCAGTTGGCGGATCTTGCCGCAGGCCTTGGCGGCGTCCGACAATGGAATCGTGTCGGTGACGACCAGCTCGTCCAGCGGCGAATTGGCGATGCGGTCCAGCGCCGGGCCGGACAGCACAGGGTGCGTACAGTAGGCGACGACTTTCTTGGCGCCGCGTTCTTTCAGTACTTCTGCAGCCTTGGTCAGCGTGCCGGCGGTGTCGACCATGTCATCCATGATCACGCAGTTGCGGCCTTCGACCTCACCGATGATGTTCATGACTTCCGACACGTTCGCCTTCGGGCGGCGCTTGTCGATGATCGCCAGGTCGCAGCCGAGGCGCTTCGCCAATGCACGGGCGCGCACCACGCCGCCGACGTCAGGCGACACGACCAGCAGGTCGTCGTAGTTCTTGCTCACCAGATCGCCCAGCAAAATCGGCGATGCATAAATGTTGTCGACCGGAATGTCAAAGAAGCCCTGGATCTGGTCGGCGTGCAGATCCATGATCAGGACGCGTTCGACGCCGGCTTCCTGCAGCATGTTGGCGACGACTTTTGCCGAAATCGCAACACGGGCGGAGCGCGGACGGCGGTCCTGGCGCGCATAGCCGTAGTAAGGAATCGCGGCGGTAATGCGACCGGCCGATGCGCGCTTGAGCGCGTCGACCATGATCATGATTTCCATCAGGTTGTCGTTGGTCGGTGCGCAGGTGGACTGCAGCACGAAGACGTCTTTGCCGCGGACGTTTTCGTTGATCTCGACCATCACTTCGCCGTCGGAGAACTTCGACACATTGGCCTTGCCCAGAGGGATACCGAGTTTTTCAACGACGCCTTGCGCCAGTTCTGGATTGGCGCTGCCGGTAAAAACCATCAGGTTTTCGTTTGCCATGTGGGTATCCCTGAATGCAATCGTTTAAAAGTCGAAAAGCCGACAATGCTTGACTGGTACAGTCTTGCGTTGGCGGCTTATCTCTTTGGCTTTTCTATTTCTTGATGGGCGCTACACTATTGCCCAAATTTAATGGCAGGGGAACAAGGATTCGAACCTTGGAATGCTGGAATCAAAATCCAGTGCCTTAACCAGCTTGGCGATTCCCCTACGCAATCTGCTGTTTTCCGTCGAACGATCCGCTGCGTCTCTTGCCTGCATCGTCTGTCATTCGCCGTCAAACCAATTCTTGGCTACGACTTTGTCAAATGGGCGAGAGGATGTTCCTGCATCGCTTTGGCTTTCCACGCGATCCATTTTGAAGGCATCTGTTTCAGCACTTCGTCGGCCTGATGTTCATGTTCAAAAGCACAGAACACACAGGCGCCGGATCCGGTCATCCTTGCGTTTCCAAATGTCTTGAGCCACTTGATGGCTTCAGCGACAGGAGGAAACTGCTTGGCAGCCACCACTTCTAAGTCGTTTTTTCCGAAGTCGCCGTAAAGAAGATTATGCGCTTCAGGAAAGTCCGTTATTTTGACCAGTTTCGTATCCCTTGTCAATTCCTGTGACGAAAAAATTATCGCGGTGGGAACAGACACGCCCGGTTCAATCACCACGAACCAGCAATCTGCGGTTTTCAGAGGCAAAAGGTCTTCGCCGACGCCTTGGGCGAAGGCATTGCCGCCGAACACGAAAAACGGCACGTCAGCGCCCAGCTGCAGGCCCAGCGCCATCAGTTGCGCACGGGTCAGTCCGGTTTGCCACAGATGATTGAGCGCCATCAGCGTGGTGGCGGCGTCCGACGAGCCGCCGCCGAGGCCGCCGCCCATCGGCAATTGCTTGCGCACGGCGATGTCGGCGCCCAGCTCGGGTTTGCCGGCGGCCGCCTGCAACAGGCGCGCGGCGCGCACCACCAGGTCGGTATCGGCAGGCACGCCCGGAATATCGTTGGTGCGGCGGACGATGCCGTCGTCGCGCACTGTGAAATCCAGCGCGTCGCTACGGTCAACCAACTGGAATACCGTTTGCAGCAGGTGATAACCGTCCGCGCGACGGCCGGTCACGTGCAGGAACAGGTTCAGTTTGGCCGGGGCGGGGCAGTCGAAAAGGCTTGCTGGCATGGAATGATTCTGCAAAACGGGTGGAAGGGCTTCAAAACGCCGACGACTTCCTTGTTATTGGATGCCGGCGGCTTTCCAGCTGTCGATCACGATACGGATGGCGACCGGACCGGCCTGTTTGGTTTCACGCGCCAGATCGATGCGTTTCGGGTGGTTTGCGGCAGTGTTGGCCGCACCATCCTGCCATTCGCCATAGTTGAGGTTCCAGCCGTCGCGGGTGGTGAAACGTACGGTGTCGGCTGCAGGCTGCGCCGTAAACAGTTTGCCATCGGCGCCGCGTCCGAAGCCTTGCAGCCAGTCGCGCAGGCCGGAGATCGGCAAGGGCCAGCCCAAGGCCTGTTCGGTGAGGATGTCGACATCGGTTGCGGTCATCGGGGGCTTGCCCGATTGTGTCAATACGGCAATGCAGGGCTTGATGTCGATCACGGCCAGGGTCTGGCCGAGCGGCGACAGCAGGGTCACCACCACGTGGCGTGCGCTCTGGTTCCAGGTGAAGCTGCCGTGTACGGCCTGGTCGCGCCCGTCCTGTTCATAGCGCACCGACAGCCGGCCGCCGAGATCGATGGCGTCGCTGTAGCGGCGCTCCAGCGCCGGACCGTTGTCCCTCGCGTCTTGCGGTGCAAGGCCGGCGCAGCCGGCGATCAGCAGCACCAGTCCGGCCGTGGCCGCATAGTTGAAAAATCGCTTCATGAGTGGTAACCGTGTCCTTGCCTCAGCATTGAATCGCCGCCGGCATCACAACTGCACCTTGAGGCGATCCAGCGTGCTCTTCAGGACGTCGTTCTTCGGATCTTTCGACTGGGCTTCGCGCCACAGGCGTTTGGCTTCGTCTTGCTTGCCGCGCGCCCACAGGATTTCGCCGAGGTGGATGCCGATTTCCGGATCGGGGCGCAGGCCGTAGGCGCGGCGCAATTCCTTTTCGGCCTCGTCGAGATTGCCCAGGCGGAATTCGGCCCAGCCCAGGCTATCGGCGATGAAAGCGTCTTCCGGCGCCAGCTGCACGGCTTTCTTGATCAGCGCGACTGCTTCCGGCAGGCGGATATTGCGATCGGCGAACGAATAGCCGAGCGCGTTATACGCGTGCTGGTTGTTGGGGGCCAGTTCGATGATCTTGCGCAGCGCGGTTTCCATGTCCTTGTAGTTGCCGGTCTTGTCGGTGGCCATGGCGTAGTCGTACAGCAGGTCGGTGCTTTCCGGGAAGCGCTTGAGTCCGGCCGACAGCACGTCGGCGGCGTCCTGGTAGCGTTCGCTGTCACGCAGGATCTGCGCTTCGCCCTGGATCAACTGCAATTGCTCGCGGTCGTTGCCGGCTTCGGACTGCGCCTGCTGCAATACGGCCCGGGCGCCGTTGATGTCGCCGCGCTTGGCCAGCAACTGGCCGCGACGGATTTGCACGTTGACGTAGGCTTCGCCCGGTTCGACCTGCTCCAGCCATTTCAGCGCGGCCGGGATGTCGTTGCGTTCCTCGGCGATCTGCGACAGCAACAGCAGCGCCTGGGTCGGGTCGCGCTCATCTTCGGGCTGGGTGGCAAGCACCTGAAGGTAGCGCTTGAGATAAGTCTCTGCTTCCGGCAGACGATTGGTCTGGACGTTCAGGATGCCCAGCGCGAACAGTGTCGTCAGATCTTCCTGATCGTCTTTCAGCAGCGTCTGGAACTGGCTGCGCGCCTGTTCGAACTGCTTCTGTTCAACCAGGCCGCGCGCATAGGCGACACGGACTTCGCGTGCGTCGGGATACTTCTTCAGGAAATCAGCCACCAGCTTCATGGCTTCCGTCGGATCCTGGGTGACTTGCGCCAGCGTCAGGATCGCCAGCTCGGAATCCGGCTTGAGCTTGAGCGCCTGGTTGGCTTCCTCGCGTGCGCGCACCGCATCGCGGTTGGCGAATGCGCCTTGCGACAGCGCCAGGTGGGTTTCGATCAGCGCCGGATACGGTGCGGTCACTGCCTGCAGGATATTGAATGCAGCGGTCTTGTCGCGCGCACGGCTCAGCAGACGCTGGATTTGCAGGATCATCGGGCCGCGCGCCTGTGGCGCCGCTTCGGCCAGGCGTTGTGTCAGCAGGGGCTGGATTTCGCCGATGTTGTCGCCCAACATGATCAGGCCGAGGTAATTTTGCAGCGCTTCATCCGAGTGCGGCGCCAGTTCGGTCCACAGGCGTACGGCGGCCAGCGCTTCATTGGGGCGGCGCGCAGCGAGGGCGATTTCAGCGGCGCGCTTGGCCAGGCGCGGATCGCGGGTTTGTTGCGCCGTGCCCAGCAGGGTCACGTAAGCCGCTTGCCACTGGCCGCGCTGGAAAGCGATTTCCGAGCTGAGGATTTTGAACAGGATTTCTTCGCTGAGCTCGACCGGCGGCACGACGTCTTCAGGTTGCTGGGCCTTGGCCTTCGCTTGTCCCTTGCGCGCCGGCGAGGCCTTGACCAGAGTTTGTTTCTTGCCGCTCGCAACGGGAGCCGCATCGGTCTCGCTGGGTTGCTGCAGGCTTGCACATGCGGAAAGCATGAGGGAGAGCGTTACAATGGCGAGAGGTTTTTTCAAGTGTAATCCTGAGTAATCTGGAAATAGTCCGGCAAGAACGAACAGGCGGGCAGGCAAATATTAATTTTACGCTCAACCGCGTGTTTCTTGGTGTAAGCGAGTGTAAACCATCCGCCTGCATCTGCTCTATCATAGCCGTCTTGCGCTTATTCGCCTGTGTCCGCTTTCATTCGCCGCTTGTCTTCTTAACAGTCAGCTCAGTCCAGCCAAAAGTCATCGTTCCATGCCCGAATTACCAGAAGTAGAAGTCACCCGGCGCGGCGTCGCTCCCCATCTCGAGGGGCAGACGGTTGCGGGAGTGGTGACGCGCCACAGCGGATTGCGCTGGCCGTTTCCCTCCGACCTGAACGAACGGCTGGCCGGACACGTCATCCGCTCAACCGGGCGGCGCGGGAAATACCTGCTGATCAATTTCGACCACGGCACGCTGATCGTGCATCTTGGCATGTCGGGGCATCTGCGTGTTCTGCCGCCGGGCATCGCGCCGCAAAAGCACGATCACTTCGATCTCGTGGTGGGCAAGCCGGTCAGGAACATCATGCGCATGACCGATCCGCGCCGTTTCGGCGCCGTGCTGTGGCACGACAACGCCGACGGCGACATTGAAGAGCACATGCTGCTGCGCGGTCTCGGCCTGGAGCCGCTGGAAGACAAATTCTCCGCGCGCGAGCTGCATCGCCAGACGCGCAACCGCAGTGCGCCGATCAAGCAAGTGCTGCTGGCCGGCGACATCGTCGTCGGCGTCGGCAACATCTATGCGTCGGAAAGCCTGTTCAAGGCCGGCATCAATCCCAAGACCGCGGCCGGAAGAATCAGCCTGCCGCGCTATGAAAAGCTGGTGGTCGCGATCCGCGAAACGCTGGCCGCCGCCATCGAGCAGGGCGGCAGCAGCCTGCGCGATTTCATTGCCGTCAACGGGCAATCGGGATATTTCCAGCAGAGCTATTTCGTCTACAACCGTACCGGCCTGGCTTGCCGTATCTGCACTACACCGATCCGCCAGATCAAGCAGGGCCAGCGTTCCACTTTCTACTGCGTGGTCTGCCAGCGATGAAACGCGTCCTCAACAGCAACGAGGCGGCGCAGGATTTCGCCGACCCGACATTCTCGGAGGCAGTGATCGACTGGCAGAAGCAGCACGGCCGCCATGCCCTGCCTTGGCAAAACACGCGCGACGCCTATCGCATCTGGCTGTCGGAAATCATGCTGCAGCAGACGCAGGTGACGGCGGTGATTCCGTACTATCAGAAATTCCTGCAGAGTTTTCCGACCGTCGAGAGTCTCGCGGCGGCGCCGTCCGAAGCCGTGATGGCGCACTGGAGCGGACTCGGCTACTACACCCGCGCACGCAACCTGCATCGCTGCGCGCAGCGCGTGACGGCGGAATACGGCGGGCGCTTCCCGGATGATCCAGAATTGCTGGCGGACTTGCCGGGCATCGGCCGTTCAACGGCGGCGGCGATCGCTGCATTCTCCTACGGCAAGCGCGCCGCAATTTTGGACGGCAACGTCAAGCGCGTCTTTGCGCGCGTGTTCGGCGTGGAAGGTTTTCCCGGCGCCAAGGCGGTGGAAGATCAATTGTGGCGGCGTGCAGTGGCGCTGCTGCCGCAGGCCGGCATGGAATCCGGAATGGAAGCTTACACGCAGGGATTGATGGATCTCGGCGCGACCTTGTGCGTGCGCGGCAAGCCGGCTTGCGACCGCTGTCCGCTGGCGCCGCGTTGCGTGGCGCTGGCAACCGGCCGCACCGCTGAACTGCCGGTGCGCAAGCCGAAGAAGGCAGTGCCGGAAAAAGAAACCATGATGCTGGTCATCAGCGAAGGCAATGACGTGTTGCTGGAGCAGCGTCCCGACAGCGGCATCTGGGGCGGCTTGCTGTCCTTGCCCGAATTGCCGCCGAGTCCGGATGCGGATGCCTTCGGCGCTGCAGTGGAGAGCGCGCTGCAAGGGTTCGGCGCCATCGCGGCTTGCCGCAAACTGCAGCCGTTCTCGCACGTCTTTACGCATTTCAAGCTGCACATTTCCCCGTACCAAGTGGTGCTGGAGAAGCGCCGTCCGCACGTCGCGGAATCGGGCCATGTCTGGTATCCGATTGCGCAGCTGGCCGACGCGCCGTTGCCGGCGCCGGTCAAGAAATTACTGTTGGGCGTATTGCAGGCCGACGACTTGCTGAGCTGACGTCGTCGCAGGGAGGAAAAAAAAGGGGGGCAGCGTCAGCTGAGCTGGCGATGCCGCACCACCACATTTTCCTGTGCAGAAAAATGTTTTGCCAGTTGCTCGACGATGTACACCGAGCGATGCTGGCCGCCGGTGCAGCCAATGGCCACGGTGAGATAGCTGCGGTTATCGCGCTTGAACGACGGCAGCCACTTTTCAACGAAGTTGCGGATGTCGCCGAGCAGATCCTGCACCGCAGGCAAATTTTCCAGGAACTCGATCACCGGCGCATCGCGCCCGGTCAACGGCCGCAGACTCAGGTCGTAATGCGGATTGGGCAGCATGCGCACGTCGAACACCAGGTCGGCGTCGAGCGGCACGCCGAATTTGAAGGCGAAGGATTCGAACAGTACCGTCAGGCTGGCAGGGCTCGTGTCGATCAGATCGCGAATCCAGGCGCGTAATTTGTTGGCGCTCAGGTTGGAGGTGTCGATCACATGGCCGAGTCCTTCGATCACGCTCAGCATTTCGCGCTCCTTGTGGATGCACTCGGTCAGCGTCATGCGATCGGTCGGATTCTGATTGGGCAGCAGCCGATGCGACAGCGGATGGCTGCGGCGCGTTTCAGAAAAACGCGTGATCAGCGATTCGGTGGTAGCGGTCAGGAAGAACACCTTGACGTCATGGCCCTGGTCTTTCAGCCACTGGATATCGGGACCGAGGCCGGCCAGCGAGTCGGCGCTGCGCGCGTCGGTGGCCACCGCCATGGTGTCATCGCCTTCTTTCAGGCGCGTTTCCACCAAGTCTCGCAGCAAGGCAGGCGGTAAATTGTCGACGCAAAAATACCCGGCGTCTTCCAGTACATGGAGAGCCACCGATTTGCCGGAGCCGGATATGCCGGTAATAAGAACGATACGCATGAGTAGGATGATACCCCAAGCCGGAATATGGGTCAGTGTCTTGTCAGCTTAACGCGCTACCCGTTTGTCTGCACGCGGCTCAGGGAATCTTTACCTGGATTTATTGCAATTCTCTTGGCGGTTCATTCGCCGTTCATCGCCTTGCGCTGGCGATCGATGAATTCCTTGAGGGTGTCGATGCCGCGCAACTGGAGGATGGTGTTGCGCACCGCCGCTTCCAGCAGCACCGCGATATTGCGGCCGGCCGCCACCGGGATGACAACTTTGCGGATCGGCAAGCCGAGTACATCTTCAAATTGCGCGTCGAGCGGCAGGCGCTCGTAATTTTCTTCCAGCGTACTGCGGCGGACAAGATGCACGATCAGCTTCAGGCGCATTTTGCGGCGCACCGCGGTTTCGCCGAAGATCGCCTTGATGTCGAGCAGGCCGAGGCCACGCACTTCCAGCAAGTTTTGCAGCAGCGGCGGACAGCGGCCCTCGATCATGTTGGGGGCGATGCGTGCGAATTCGACGGCGTCATCGGCCACCAGGCCGTGGCTGCGGGAAATCAGTTCCAGGCCCAGTTCGCTTTTGCCCAGTCCCGATTCGCCGGTGATCAGCACGCCCACGCCGAGCACGTCCATGAAGACGCCGTGCATGGTGATTTGCTGCGCCAGTTTCTTGGACAGGTAGACGCGCAGGTAGTCGATGACTTGCGCGGCCGGCAGCGGCGTCGAGAACAGCGGGATGTTTTTTTCGTCGCAGATTGCCAGGATGTCGGGCGGCGTCGCCAGACCTTGGGCGATGATGAAGGCGGGCGGTTCGCCGGCGACCAGTTCTGCGGTCTGGTATGCGCGAGAAGTGTTCGAAAGGCGCTGGTAGTACTCGGTTTCCTGATGGCCGAAGACCTGGATACGGCCGGGGTGGATCAGGTTAAGGTGACCGACCTGGTCGGCGGCCGATGCGGCGTCGCCGGAGATCAGGCGTTCGCCGCCGGGGAAGCCGGCAAACCAGCCCAGTTGCAGCGATTCGCGATTTTCTTCATACAGTTGCTGTATCGACAATGCGGTAAATGAAGGCATGGTTCTCCGATTCCGATAGGGCGGTCGTTGGCGTGGTTGAGCTGTATGAGCAAGCGGTGCGAAAACATCGCATCGTTCGTCGCAACGCTTCGTTTAGTTGGTTTTTTCCAGCGACGGCTGCCAGGTCACCAGGCGCGAATAGACCGACGCCTGGTCGGGGTCGGCGATCAAGTCATTGCGGAAGGCGTTGTCCGAAAACATCTCTGCAATTTCGGACAGGATTTCCAGATGCTGCTGGGTGACGTTGTCGGGAATGAGCAGGAAGATCAGCAGCTTGACCGGCTCGCCGTCGGGCGACTCGAAAGGAATCGGCTCGGCCAGGCGCATGAACAGCGCCAGCGGTGCTTTCAGTCCCTTGATACGGCCGTGCGGCACGGCGACGCCATGGCCCAGTCCTGTCGAGCCGAGTCGTTCGCGTGCAAACAGGTTTTCGGAAACCGTCGAGCGGGCGATGCCGCTGTTGTTTTCAAAGGTAAGTCCGGCTTGTTCGAATGCTCGTTTTTTGCTGGAGACTTCTAGATCCAGAATGACGTTCTCTGGAGACAGGATTTTTGCAAGATTTGTCATGACACAAAAGAAGGCGCTAGATAGGCTTTTGTGCAGGATTATAGGCTTCTTTGGGAGTTACGCAATGAATTCCGGTGTTGCTCCAATGCAAACAACAGTATTGCCGGAAAGAAGCTCCGCAAGCTGCCGCAGCGGCGCGACAGGCTTGCTTTTCAGACGAAAAGGCCTGACCGAAATCACATCTCGATGCGGCCGAAAACCAGCAGCACATCGCCGTTGTTCTTGTTCGACGAGAGGCGCGGTACGTAAGCGAACATGACCTTGGCTTTCTTGGTGCCGATCGACGCCAGCGGCAGCGGCACCGGGAACGGCACGCCGCCGAAGTAATCCTGCCGGCTCATCAGCATGGCGGTGCCGCCGATACCCAACTCGAGCGGCGTGCGGCCGATCGGATAGACCCATTCGTAAGCGTAGCCGGCCATGATTTGCGGATGGCGATGCGAATCCTTGAGCACGAAGCCGTACAGCGACTCGTCATTGCCGCGCTCGTTGCGCATGGTCTTGCCGTAGCCCAGACCCCAGGCGTGTTCGTTCAGTTGGTCCAGCTTTTCCTTGGTATAGGTGCTGCGGCCGTGGTGAGCCAGGCCCGATACGTAGATGGCGTCGTCGCCTTTGTCGGCGATTTCCGAGGCGTGATTCTTGATGGATTGCCACCAGCTGAATTCGTCGCTTTGTTGCGCCATGGCGGGAAGCGACGTTGCCGCGCAACCCAGCGCGAAAGCACCGGCGAGCAAGGCGCGGGGAGCGGAAAAGGAGGGAAGTGATTGGCTCATATTTTTATTGGCTGTTTGTTGATGGTGCTGACGGTCGTTTGCACACGGCGCGGCAAATGCCGGCAGGAAACGGACCAGATTTCCTCGTCAGAAAAATCGGCGAGGCGATGCCCGGGACGAGCATTGCCTGACGATGGAGTCGAGAGTGAGACTGGATCATTGCACAAGAAGTTTTATGCAATGCGGATAAATCGTTTCAAAATGTTGCGGCGGAAATGGGGGGGTAACGCCGCTTGCCGCGAGGGCAGCGGGTTACGCAACAGCCGCTGCGATGTAATGGTTTTGTAACAAAAAACCGGCGTCGCCCGAAAAAGCGCCGCCCGTAACGGCTTACTGACGCGCGTTGCGCAGGTTGGATGGTGCCCTTGCAGCAGAAAAATTGCTGCGCCACGGATTGATGTCGAGGCCGCCCCGGCGCGTATAGCGTGCGTAGACTGCGAGCTTTTGCGGGCGGCACTGACGCAGCACGTCGACGAAAATGCGTTCCACGCATTGCTCGTGGAATTCGTTGTGTTCACGGAAACCGATCAGGTATTTCAGCAGTGCTTCCTGGTCAATCGGCGCGCCCACGTAATGGATCTGTACGCTGCCCCAATCCGGCTGGCCGGTAACCGGGCAATTGGATTTGAGCAGGTGCGACAGCAGCGTTTCCTCGACGGTCGCTTCGTCGTGATTGGCCGACAGCAGCGACGGATTAGGGTGGTGATCGACGACCTCGATGTCGAGACGGTCAAGCAGCAGGCCGCTCAGTTCACCCATCTGCAATGACGAAAATGCGCCCGGTTCGGTCAGCGTCACCTGCACGCCGGCGCCGGCCGCCGCCGAGAGATCTTTCTGCAACAGCGCGACCAAAGCCTGCTGATCATCGAGGCGAGTCTGGTTGAAGGAATTCAGATACAGCTTGAACGACTTCGATTCGATGATGTTGGGCGAATCGGCCTGGATCATGAATGTGGCAATCGCGATTTGCGGCTTGCCGCGCTGGTTCAGCCACGACACTTCATACGCATTCCAGATATCGACGCCGAAGAACGGCAGCGTGCCCGTCACGCCGAGTTCGTCGCGCTTGGGCTGGCGTGGAATCGGGAACAGCAGGGACGGGTCGTAGGCGTCCGGATAAGCGGACGACTTGCCCAGCGGCGAGGTGTCGGGAGAGTTGCTTGCGTTGGCGTGGTTCATGGTCTTGCTTCCTTCGTACTTCTCAAATTCTCTGACGCGTCCCTGGCGGCATCAGCCAAGGAACAGTTTGTACAGCGGGTTCTTGCTTTCATCCCAATGGCGGTAGCCGAGGTTGTCCAGGAAAGCGCGGAACGTCTTCATTTCCTTCTTAGGCACCTGCAAGCCGACCAGGATGCGGCCGACGTCGCCGCCCTGATTGCGGTAGTGGAACAGGCTGATGTTCCAGTTCGGGTTCATGGTGCTGAGGAAGCGCATGAGCGCGCCCGGGCGCTCGGGGAACTCAAAGCGATACAGCAGTTCGTCCTGCGCCAGCGTACTCTTGCCGCCGACCAGATGGCGGATGTGCACCTTGGCCAGTTCATCGTGGGTCAGGTCAAGCGTACTGAAACCGTTCTTTTCAAACGTCTTGGCGATTCTGGCCGGTTCGTCGGCACTGCCGGTCTGGATGCCGACGAAGATGTGCGCCGATTTGGCATCGCTGATGCGGTAATTGAATTCGGTCACGTTGCGCGGGCCGATCACTTCGCAGAAACGCCTGAAGCTGCCGTGTTCTTCGGGAATCGTCACGGCGAACACCGCCTCGCGGGCCTCGCCGACATCGGCCATTTCGGCGACGAAACGCAGGCGGTCGAAGTTCATGTTGGCGCCGCAGGCGATGGTGATCAGCGATTGGTTCCTGATCGGTTTTTTGCTGTTCTTGGCGCGTTCGATGTAGGCCTTGGCGCCGGCGACGGCCAATGCGCCGGCCGGCTCGACGATGCTGCGCGTGTCCTGGAAAATGTCCTTGATGGCGGTGCACACGGCGTCGGTATCGACCAGGATGATGTCGTCCACCAGCTGGCGCGTGATGCGGAAGGTCTCTTCACCGACCAGCTTGACCGCAGTGCCGTCCGAGAACAGGCCGACGTCGGGCAAGGTGACGCGGCGGCCTGCCTTGATGCTGCGTGCCATGGCGTCGGAGTCGGTGGTCTGCACGCCGATGATCTTGATATCGGGGCGCACCGCCTTGACGTAGGCGGCGATACCGGAGATCAGGCCGCCGCCGCCGATGGCGACGAAAATCGCGTGGATGGGATCGGCGTGCTGGCGCAGGATTTCCATGCCGACGGTGCCCTGGCCTGCGATGACATACGGATCGTCGAAGGGATGGACGAAGGTCAGCTTCAGTTTCTTTTCCAGCGTCAGCGCATGGTTGTAGGCGTCGGTGAACGAGTCGCCAAACAGCACGACTTCACCGCCGCGGCCTTTGACGGCTTCGATCTTGACTGATGGCGTGGTGGTCGGCATCACAATCACGGCGCGGCAGCCGAGCTTGGCCGCCGACAGCGCGACGCCCTGCGCATGGTTGCCGGCCGAGGCGCAGATCACGCCGCGCTTGAGTTGGGCCGGCGGCAGATGCGCCATCTTGTTATACGCGCCGCGCAGCTTGAAGCTGAACACGCTCTGCATGTCTTCACGCTTGAAGTAAATCCGGTTTTCCATCCGTTGCGACAGCGTGTTCGCAATTTCCAGCGGCGTTTCCATGGCAACGTCGTAGACACGGGCGGTAAGGATTTTTTGCAGATAGTCGGTGGTCATAGTCAGCTAAAAGAAGCGAAAGGAACGATGGACGCGCAGTCGCGGGACTGCGATCTTCATGCGGTTTTCCCCCTTGTTTTCCCATGTCGGATCGGGAAACGCAGGGCGCGGCGAACTGATCATTATAATGGAGGCGACTGACAGGCTTATATCCGCATGCGGATGCAGCATATGAAACGGCGGTTTTTTGACTTGAAAAAGCCGCTGCTGCTGTCATCTGCAGTCAAACAACGCCAACTACCAGGTTGGCGCACCAATTTCCCCCACCGCTCATCCTTACCTGATCTGCATGATTGAATCCGCCATTTTGTGGTTGCTGAATTTCCTTGCCGTACCGACCGTCGGGCTGACGTCGGTATTTTTCATCAGCTTCATTTCGGCGACGCTGCTGCCGCTCGGCTCGGAGCCGGCGGTGTTCGCGGTCATCAAGGCCAATGGCGCGATGTTCTGGCCGGTCATCCTGGTGGCGACGGTCGGCAATACGCTGGGGGGGATGGTGGATTACTGGATGGGTTACGGCGCCAAGCAGACCTTTGCGCGCGAACGCAGCAGCCGCTGGTTCCACTGGCTCGAACGCTTCGGCCCCAAGACCATGCTGCTGGCCTGGCTGCCGGGCATCGGCGATCCGATCTGTACACTGGCAGGCTGGTTGAGGCTGCCATTCTGGCCGTCGGTGTTCTATATGATGGTGGGAAAATTCCTGCGCTACCTGTTCATGACCTGGCTGCTGCTCAACGTGCCGGACGGCTTCTGGCGCAGCATCGCCGACTGGTTAGCCTAGCAGCGTATCCAGCAGCATCATCGTCACGAAGCCGGCCAGCAAGCCGAGCGTGGCCTGGGTTTCATGGCCTTGACGGTGCGATTCGGGAATCACTTCGTGGCTGATCACAAACAGCATCGCACCGCCCGCACCGGCCAGCGCCCACGGCAATGCCGTGGCCGATACGCCGGTGGCCAGCGCGCCGAGCACACCGCCGACCGGTTCAACCAGTCCTGACAGGATGCCGGCGCCGGCCGACTTCCACGGCGAATAGCCAAGCGTGCGCAAGGCCAGCGCCACCACCAGTCCTTCCGGAATGTCCTGGATGCCGATGCCCGTCGCCAGCGCGATCGCCTTGCCCATTTCATCGCCGCCGAAACCGACGCCGATCGCCAGGCCTTCGGGAAAATTGTGGATCGTCACCGCCATCACGAACATCCAGATGCGGCTGGTGCGCATGGATTGAATCGCCGGATTGGGTGCGATGAAATGCTGGTGCGGGATCAGATGGTTGATCGCCAGCACGAACAGGCCTCCGAGCATGATGCCTGTGGCGGTCAGCAGGACCGCGCCGGTTTTTTCGTAGCCCAGTGCCTGGGCGTGGTTCATGGCCGGAATGATCAGCGAAAATACGCTCGCGGCCAGCATGATGCCGCCGCCGTAGCCGAGCAGCACGTCTTGCGTGCGCTCTGATATGCGCCGCGTGAACAGCACCCCGAGCGCGCCCAGGGCCGTCAGTCCGGCGGCTGCGGACGAGCCAAGCAGCGCCATCCTGACTTCGGGATGGTCAAGGAAAAACGCCTGCAGGCTTTCGTAGGATTTGACCAGGCCGAACACCAGTCCGACCGTCAGCATGGCGATCTGGCGCAGGCGCAGGCCGGCCCAGAATCCGGATGGGGAAGGAGCGGCTACGGGTGCCGGTTCGACAGGGAATTGTTCGCGCAATTGGGCTTGTATCATGGCAGTCATCCTCGGATCGGATTGGCGGATGGCTGTCCTAAGCCTTGCACTCGGCGTAATCGGCGAGGGTGATGGCTAGATTTTCCAGAATTTCGGTAATCAGTGATTGCAACATAGCATTCTCCGTGAGCGATGGGAAGGTGTCGATGGAGTGATAATAAATTTAAACAATTAATATATAAAAATTGATTGTATTTATTGATTCAATAGCGAGCGGTATGTTGCAATGCGGAAATTGAGCCAATTGCAGCGAATTTCTGCAAATAAGAACCATTTCGTATTGTTCTTCCAAAAGTAAGGGCATTCCCTCGCGCGGGACGGCAATAAGATAAAATGCATATCCGGCAGCAGATTTTTTTCCAAAATTAATGAACGCCCCCGCAAAAATCCAGGCTTTGCTCACTGATGCACCGCAGGGTGCCAGCCCCACGCGCTTGCGCGAAATTCCGTACAACTACACCTCGTTCTCCGACCGCGAAATCGTGATCCGCCTGCTGGGCGAAGACGCGTGGCGCGTGCTCGACGAGTTGCGCAGCAAACGCCAGACCGGTCGATCTGCGCGCATGCTGTATGAAGTGCTGGGCGACATCTGGGTGGTGCGCCGCAACCCTTATCTGCAGGACGACATGCTGGATAATCCCAAGCGTCGCGCTGCACTGATCGAGGCCTTGCACCATCGCCTGGCCGAAGTGGACAAGCGCCGCATCGACGTCAATCAGTCCGAAGCGGGTGATGCCGCCGCTGCTGAGAGCGCGCGCCGCAGCGCCAACGTCGAGCTGTTGATCAAGGCCGCCCGCAAGGCGATTGCCGATTTCGGCGAAGAATTCAAGCACACCTACGACCTGCGGAAGCGCGCCACCAAGGTGCTGGGCCGCTATACCGCCAAGGACAACATCAAGTTCGACGGCCTCTCTCGCGTCTCGCACGTGACCGACGCCACCGACTGGCGCGTCGAGTATCCGTTCGTCGTGCTCACGCCCGACAGCGAAGACGAGATGGCCGGCCTGGTCAAGGCCTGTATCGAACTTGGCCTGACCATCATCCCGCGCGGCGGCGGCACCGGTTATACCGGCGGCGCGATCCCGCTGACACCGATGTCGGCCGTCATCAATACCGAAAAGCTGGAACAGCTCGGCGCCGTCGAGATGGAAGTCTTGCCCGGCCTCGACAAGCCGTACGCGACGATTTACTCGGGCGCCGGCGTAGTCACCAAGCGCGTCTCCGACGCCGCTGAAAAAGCCGGTTTCGTCTTCGCGGTGGATCCGACTTCGGCCGAAGCCTCGTGCATCGGCGGCAACGTCGCCATGAACGCTGGCGGCAAGAAAGCCGTGCTGTGGGGCACTGCACTCGACAACCTGGCCAGCTGGCGCATGGTCGATCCGCAAGGCGACTGGCTCGAAGTCACGCGCCTGGACCACAACCTCGGCAAGATCCACGACGTCGAACTGGCGACCTTCAGGCTCGAGTGGTCGCATCCCGGCGAAAAAGGCCAGAAGACTGAAGTTTTCAAAACCGAAATCCTCGAGATCGCCGGCCGCAAGTTCCGCAAGGAAGGCCTGGGCAAGGATGTAACGGACAAATTCCTGTCAGGCTTGCCCGGCATTCAAAAAGAAGGTTGCGACGGCCTGATCACGTCGGCGCGTTGGATCCTGCACAAGATGCCGAAACAGACGCGCACCGTCTGCCTCGAATTCTTCGGCCAGGCGCGCGATGCGATTCCGTCGATTGTCGAAATCAAGAATTATCTCGACGCCGAGACCAAAAAGGGCGGCGCCATCCTGGCCGGCCTGGAACATCTCGACGAGCGCTACCTGCGCGCAGTCGGCTACGCCACCAAATCCAAACGCGGGGTGCTGCCGAAGATGGTGCTGATCGGCGACATCGTCGGCGACGACGAAATCGCCGTGGCGCAGGCCGCCTCGGAAGTGATCCGCATGGCCAACAATCGCGTCGGTGAAGGTTTTGTCGCGATCAGCCCGGAAGCACGCAAGAAGTTCTGGCTCGACCGCTCGCGTACCGCCGCCATCGCCAAGCACACCAACGCCTTCAAGATCAACGAAGACGTGGTGATTCCATTGCCGCGCATGGGCGAGTACACCGACGGCATCGAGCGCATCAACATCGAACTGTCGATCAAGAACAAGCTGCAGTTCCTGGACGAGCTCAACGCCTTCTTCGTCAAGGGCAACCTGCCGCTGGGCAAGAGCGACGACGCCGAAGGCGAAGACATCCCAGCTGCGGAAATGCTGGAAGACCGCGTGCACCAGGCCGAAGACCTGATCGCCAAGACCCAGGCGCGCTGGAGCTATCTGCTGGCCAATCTGGACCAGCCGCTGACTGTGGCGAAGGGCGAAATGGCCGCGCTGGGTCTCGACAAGCTGTTGCCGGTATTCGACCAGCGCCTGCTCGACCAGCCTGACGCCAATGTGTTCCATGTCGTGCAGGACCGCACCGTACGCGTCTCCTGGAAGCAGGAAGTGCGCGCGCAGCTGCGTCAGATTTTCAGCGGCGGCGCATTCAAGCTGATCCTTGAAGAATGCAACGCCATCCACAAGCGCGTGCTGCGCGGCCGTGTGTTCGTGGCGCTGCACATGCATGCCGGCGACGGCAACGTGCACACCAATTTGCCGGTCAACTCCGATCACTATCAGATGCTGCAGGACGCGCATGAAGCCGTGGCGCGCATCATGACGCTGGCGCGTTCGCTGGACGGCGTGATTTCCGGCGAGCATGGCATCGGCATCACCAAGCTGGAATTCCTGACCGAAGATGAAATCAGCGAATTCCGCGAATACAAATTGCGCATCGATCCGGAAGGCCGTTTCAACAAGGGCAAGCTGCTGAATTTGCCCGGCTTTGAAGCCGACCTGTCCAACGCCTATACGCCGTCCTTCGGTTTGATGGGCCACGAATCGCTGATCATGCAGCAAAGCGATATCGGCGCCATCGCCAACAGCGTCAAGGATTGTCTGCGTTGCGGCAAGTGCAAGCCGGTGTGCGCGACGCACGTGCCGCGTGCGAACCTGCTGTACTCGCCGCGCAACAAGATTCTGGCGACCTCATTGCTGGTCGAGGCCTTCCTGTATGAAGAGCAGACCCGCCGCGGCGTGTCGATCAAGCATTGGGAAGAGTTCGAAGACGTCGCCGACCATTGCACCGTCTGCCATAAGTGCGTGACGCCGTGCCCGGTCGACATCGACTTCGGCGACGTCTCGATGAACATGCGCAATCTGCTGCGCAAGATGGGCAAGAAATCGTTCAACCCCGGTACGGCGACCGCGATGTTCTTCCTCAACGCCACCGATCCGGCCACCATCAATGCCACGCGCAAGGTGATGACCGACTGGGGTTTCAAGGCGCAGCGTCTGGGCAACGATATCTTCAAGAAGTTCGCCCGGAAGCAGACGCAGAAACCTGCAGCCACGGTCGGCAAGGCGCCGATCAAGGAACAGGTGATTCACTTCATCAACAAGAAGATGCCGGGCAACCTGCCGAAGAAGACTGCACGCGCGCTGCTCGACATCGAAGACGACAAGATCGTGCCTATCATCCGCGATCCGAAGACCACCACGGCGGAAACCGAGGCGGTGTTCTACTTCCCGGGTTGCGGCTCGGAGCGGCTGTTCTCGCAGGTCGGCCTTGCCACGCAGGCGATGCTGTGGAACGTCGGCGTGCAGACCGTGTTGCCGCCGGGTTACCTGTGCTGCGGTTATCCGCAGCGCGGCAGCGGCGATTTCGACAAGGCGGAGAAGATCATCACCGATAACCGCGTGCTGTTCCATCGCATGGCCAACACGCTGAACTACCTCGACATCAAGACCGTCGTGGTGTCCTGCGGTACGTGCTACGACCAGTTGCAGGGTTATGAATTCGAGAAGATATTCCCGGGCTGCCGCATCATCGACATCCACGAATATCTGCTCGAAAAGGGCGTGCGCCTGGAAGGCGTCACCGGTACCCGTTATATGTACCACGACCCTTGCCACAGCCCGATGAAGTTGCAGGACCCGCTTAAGACCGTCAACTCGCTGATCACTACTATCGATGCACAAAAGATCGAAAAGAATGAGCGCTGCTGCGGTGAGTCGGGCACCTTCGGCGTGAGCCGTCCTGACGTTTCGACCCAGGTGCGCTTCCGCAAGGAAGAAGAAATGCGCAAGGGCGCCGATAAGGTGCGCGCCGACGGTTTCGACGGCGACGTCAAGATCCTGACATCGTGCCCGTCCTGCTTCCAGGGTTTGTCGCGCTACAACGAAGATTCGGGCACCACCGCCGACTACATCGTGGTCGAAATGGCCAAGCACCTGCTCGGCGAAAACTGGTTGCCGGATTACGTGGCCCGCGCCAACAACGGCGGCATCGAACGCGTGCTGGTGTAAGCATGGCCAACGCTTGCGATCTGTGCGACGGCGACGGCGGCGAGCTGCTGTTCAACAACGGCAGCTTGCGCGTCGTGCTGGTCGACGAGCCGGCTTATCCCGGTTTCTGCCGCGTGATCTGGAACGGCCACGTCAAGGAAATGACGGATCTCGCCCCGGCAGACCGCAGCGCCTTGATGTCTGCGGTATGGGCGGTCGAAGCCGCCGTGCGCGAAGTCATGCAGCCGGAAAAAATCAATGTCGCCAGTCTCGGCAACATGACGCCGCACGTGCACTGGCACGTCATTCCCCGCTACCTCGACGACGCACATTTCCCCAGCCCGGTCTGGGCCGAGGTGCGCCGCGACAGCGTCGCCGCTTCCCTTGCCGAACGTACCGCTTTGTTGCCAAAGCTGCGCGCAGCGATCGCGCGCGAACTGGCGGCCGCAGCCTGACTGCGGGCAGTCGCCGCACGTTCATTCATTCTTATCTCGCAAGACACCTCACACAATAGGAAGCGCACGCAATGAGCTCCGGTCCCACGCCCGTATCCTTCAAGGTCCGCACGCAGTCGCGCGTGATGGAAGTCGCCTTCGACGACGGCGCCCAGTTCTCCATCCCGTTTGAATTGCTGCGCGTGTATTCGCCTTCGGCGGAAGTGCGCGGCCACGGCCCCGGCCAGGAGACTTTGCAGACCGGAAAAAGAGACGTCGGCATCGTCGGCGTCGAACCTGTCGGCAACTACGGCATCAAACCGATATTCTCGGACGAGCATTCCAGCGGCATTTTTACCTGGGACTACCTGTATCAGCTCGGACGCGACCAGGATGCGATGTGGGAAACCTACCTGCAAAAACTGGAGGAGGCAGGCTTCACGCGCGAAAGCGGGCGCGACCAGGACATGAGTTCGTCCGGCGGCAGCGCCTGCGGCCACCATCATTGAGCGCCACGAGCCTCCCCTTATAATGTCGCCTTATTTGTATTCCTTCTTTCAAGTTGCCACATGACCAACACCACCCACTTCGGTTACCAGACCGTTTCTGAAGACGACAAGGTGCATAAAGTCGCCGAAGTCTTCCATTCTGTCGCCGCCAAGTACGACGTCATGAACGACTTCATGTCGGCCGGCCTGCATCGGATCTGGAAGGCGTTCACCATCGCCCAGGCAGGCATCCGTCCCGGCTTCAAGGTGCTCGACATTGCCGGCGGCACCGGCGACTTGTCCAAGGCGTTCGCCAGACAGGCCGGTCCGGGCGGAGAAGTCTGGCTGACCGACATCAACGAATCGATGCTGCGCGTGGGCCGCGACCGCCTATTGAATAAGGGCATCCCGACCCCCACCTTGTTGTGCGACGCCGAGAAGCTGCCGTTTCCCGACAACTACTTCGATCGCGTGTCGGTGGCCTTCGGCCTGCGCAACATGACCCACAAGGATGTTGCACTGTCGGAAATGCGTCGTGTGCTGAAACCGGGCGGCAAGTTGCTGGTGCTGGAGTTCTCCAAGGTATGGGAGCCGCTGAAGAAGCCGTATGACGTTTATTCCTTCTCGGTGCTGCCGTGGCTGGGGCAGAAAGTCGCCAACGACGCCGAAAGCTATCGTTACCTCGCTGAATCGATCCGCATGCATCCGGATCAGGAAACGCTGAAGAAAATGATGGAAGACGCCGGCCTCGAGCGCGTGCAGTATTACAACCTGACTGCGGGCGTTGCCGCCTTGCATACGGGTATCAAACTCTGAGCCTCGGGCTTGGGACAATTTGCGTAGGAGCTTGTGTGAAAAAATTCTTCGTCATCCTCATGCTGGCAGTGACGGCCATGACCGTCGCGATGTCGGGCGCTGAAGCCAAGCGTCTCGGTGGCGGCGGTTCGTTCGGCAAGCAATCGTCGAACTACACGCGCCAGGTGCCGTCGGCTCCTGCACAGTCGCCGTCCAATGTGGCGCCCGCCAAACCGGCCGCGCCGGCGGCAGCGCCGCAATCGGTGCCGCCAAAACCCGCCAGCCCATGGAAGGGCATCCTCGGCGGCGCCTTGCTTGGCCTCGGCCTGGGTGCGCTGCTGTCGCACTTCGGTCTGGGCGGCGCCATGGCAAGCATGCTGAGCACCATCCTGATGGTGGCGCTGCTGGCGTTTGTGGCGATGTTCCTGTTCCGCATGTTCACGCGCAAGAACGGTGGGAATTCGGGTGCTGCCGGCAACAACGGCTTTACGCCGCAACCCGCATATGCCAGCGCGCCAGAACTGGCAGTCCATACGCCTGAGATCGGTTCGCGCATCGAGCCGGTCGGCTTGCAGGCGCCTGCATCGCTGCAAGGCAGCAATGAATTCGGCTCGTCCGCAGCCGCCGCAGCGAATGCGCCGATCATCCCGTGGGGCATACCGGCGGACTTCGACGTGGCCGGCTTCGTGCGCAACGGCAAGACCTATTTCATCCGCTTGCAAGCGGCGTGGGACAAGGGCGACATCAACGACATCCGCGAATTCACCACGCCGGAAATGTTCGGTGAGTTGCGCCTGCAACTGCAGGAGCGCGGCAACGCCGCCAACAACACCGACGTCGTGCAGATCGACGGCGAACTGCTCGGCATTGAAACGCTGGAGCACGATTACCTGGCGACCATCAAGTTCACCGGTCTGATCAAGGAAGCGCCGGACGCCTCGGCCGAACCGTTCGCGGAAATCTGGAATCTGTCCAAGCCGGTCAATGGCACGGGCGGCTGGGTGCTGGCTGGTATCCAGCAAGTGTAAGTTCGCAGCTGCGTCGTCATCAGGCCTGCCGACTCACTGAGCAGCGCCAAGAACTGTTAAACTTGAAACCGCCCGACATCCCTCGGGCGGTTTTCTTTTTTGATGCCGCGAACTCCCATGCTCTCTTCCCTCTTGCGTCCAGCTGCCGCCGTCATCAACCATTTGCTCGAGCAAGAGCCGTGGGCGCAGGCCAAACTCATTGCCCATCGCGACAAGACCGCCTGCATCGACGCCGGCGTCGCCTCCTTGATGCTCACCGTCACCGGCGACGGCTTTCTCAAGAGTGCCGATGACAACGCCGTGCCGGCCGTGACTATTCACCTGAAGTTGTCCGATTTGCCACTGATCCTGGCCAACCGCGAGCGCGCCGTGTCCTACGTCAGGATCGAAGGCGACGCCGATTTCGCCAATGCCATTTCCCAGCTGAGCCAGTCGCTGCGCTGGGATGCGGAAGAAGACCTCGGCAAGGTGGTCGGCGACATCGCCGCCACGCGCATCGTGTCCGGCGCCAGATCGATTGCCGCTGCCGCGCAGACCACGCAAAGGCAACTCGCCGAAAATGTCGCTGAATACTTCCAGGAAGAACAACCGATGCTGATCCGCCCGCACGTCATGAGTGAATTTTCCAGCGAGGTCGTCAAGCTGCGCGACGATCTTGAACGCCTGTCCAAGCGGATAGAGAAACTGGAGCGCCGCTGATGTTCTTGCGTTCCCTGCGTCTGTTCAAGATCGTGCGCGTAGCGATACGCTACGGCCTCGATGAAATCGCCATCTCCGGCTTCGACACGCCGCGCATCACCCGTTTGCTCAACGGTATTTTTTTCTGGCGCGATCTTTCGACGCCACGCGGTGAACGCCTGCGTCGTGCGCTGGAAGACCTCGGTCCGATCTTCGTCAAGTTCGGCCAGGTGCTGTCGACGCGGCGCGACCTGCTGCCGCTCGACATCGCCGATGAACTGACACGCCTGCAGGACCGCGTGCCGCCTTTCGATTCCGAACTGGCCATCGCGCAGATCGAGAAATCCCTGGGGGCGCATCCCGATGTATTGTTCGCCAGCTTCGACCGCACGCCGATCGCATCCGCCTCGATTGCGCAGGTGCACTTCGCCACGCTGAAAGACGGCACCGAAGTCGCCGTCAAGGTCTTGCGTCCGGGCATGCGCAGCACCATCGACCACGACATCGGCCTGATGCATATTGCCGCCGACTGGGTTGAGCGCCTGTGGGCCGATGGCCGCCGGCTCAAGGCCAAGGAAGTGGTGGGGGAGTTTGACAAATACCTGCACGACGAACTCGACCTGATGCGCGAGGCGGCCAACGCCAGCCAGCTGCGCCGCAATTTCGCCAACTCCGATTTGCTGATGGTGCCCGAGATGTACTGGGACTATTGCTCCTCGTCGGTGATCGTGATGGAACGCATGCACGGCATTCCGATCGGCCAGACCGAGCGTCTGCAGGCGGAAGGCGTCGACCTGAGCAAGCTGTCGCGCGACGGCGTCGAGATCTTTTTCACGCAGGTGTTCCGCGACGGCTTCTTCCATGCCGACATGCATCCGGGGAATATCCTGGTGTCGACCGCGCCGGCTACTTTCGGCCGCTATATTGCGCTCGACTTCGGCATCGTCGGCACGCTCACCGACTTCGACAAGGACTATTTGTCGCAGAATTTCCTGGCGTTCTTCCAGCGTGATTACAAGCGCGTGGCCGAAGCGCACATCGAATCCGGCTGGGCGCCCAAAGACACACGCGTCGACGAACTCGAGGCGGCGGTACGCGCCTGCTGCGAACCGATTTTCGATCGTCCGCTGAAAGACATCTCGTTCGGCCAGGTGCTGCTGCGCCTGTTCCAGACCTCGCGTCGTTTCAACGTCGAAGTACAGCCGCAACTGGTGCTGTTGCAAAAGACCTTGCTCAACGTCGAAGGCCTCGGCCGCCAACTCGATCCCGAACTCGATTTGTGGAAGACCGCGAAACCGTATCTGGAACGCTGGATGAATGAACAGATCGGCTGGCGCGGTTTCGTCCAGCAGCTCAAGATTGAAGTGCCGCGCTACAGCCGCTTGTTGCCGCAACTGCCGCGCCTGGCGCATCAGGCGCTGACGATGGCGACTGAAGGCGGCAGGAATGAGCAGAATGCAGACTTGCTCAGGAAACTGGTGGCCGAACAGCGCCGCACCAATCTGTTGCTGGGTGTGATCGTGTATTTCGGCGGCGGACTGATCGGGGGAATCATCGTGGTGCAGGTGTTGCTGCACTTCCTGCGGTACTGAGGCGCTCCGGGAATAAAAGCAGGATGGAACAGGAATGACAGCCGCACAGACGCCATCGCGCGCGCATTGGTTGCCGTTCATCGTGGCGGCGACCTTCTTCATGGAGTACCTCGACACCACCATCATCGCGACGGCCTTGCCGCAGATGGCGCAGGCGTTCAAGGTCGGACCGAATGAACTGAGCCTGGGCATGACCGCCTACATGCTGACGCTGGCGGTGTTCATTCCGATCAGCGGCTGGATCGCCGACCGGCTTGGGTCGCGGACGGTGTTTGCTTCTGCGATCGTGATCTTCACGCTGGCGTCGGTGCTGTGCGGGATTTCCGGCAGCGTCTTTGAATTCACCGCCGCACGTATTTTGCAAGGCATGGGTGGCGCGCTGATGGTGCCGGTAGGTCGCCTGATCGTGGTGCGCAATACCAGCAAGGACAAGCTGATGAAGGCGATCTCGACGATCACCTGGCCGGCGATTGTGGCCCCGGTCGTGGGGCCGTCGCTGGGCGGCTTCATCACCACCTATTTTTCCTGGCACTGGATTTTCCTGATCAACGTACCGTTCGGCATCGCCGCATTGACCGCGGTGCTGCGCATCGTGCCAAACGAACGCGGCAACCAGCGCAAGCCGCTCGACATGATCGGCTTCTTCCTCAGCGGCACGGCGTTGACTTCCCTCTTGTACGGCACCGAACTGGCCAGCCACACCGACACCAATCTGCTGGTCGCGATGCTGTTCATCGCCGGCGGCCTTGTTCTCGGCGTGTTCTCGTATCGCCACGGCATGCGCCGCGAACATCCTCTGCTGGACTACTCAACGCTCAAGGTGTCGACATTCAACGTGACCGTCGTCGCCGGCTCGTTCACGCGCATCGGCATCGAGGCGGTGCCGTATTTGCTGCCGCTGTTGTTCCAGATCGGCTTCGGTTTGTCGGCATTCCATTCGGGCTTGCTGCTGCTGGCCAGCGCATTGGGTAACCTCGGCATGAAGATGTTCACCACGCGCGTGTTGCAGCGTTTTGGTTTTCGTCGCGTGGCGCTGAACAATGCGGTGATTGCAGGTGTGTTCGTGGTGGCGTGCGGACTGCTCACCGCAACCACGCCGGTGCCGGTGGTGTTGATGACGATCTTCATCTACGGCCTGTCGCGCTCGATGCAGTTCACCACGCTGGCGACCCTGGCGTATGCCGATGTCAGCGAAGCGCAAAAGAGCGCCGCCTCCACTTTATGGAGCGTGGCGCAGCAGATGACGATCGGGATGGGGATTGCATTTGGCGCGCTGGCCTTGCGCGTGGCTTCCTATTTCAACGGAAGCGGCGAGGCGCATTTCTCCGTCATCGACTTCCATTGGGCGTTCGCCATGGCCGGTTTGTTGACGCTGTGTTCGGCGCTCGGCTATCGCCATCTGGCGAAGGATGCCGGCAACAATCTGGGTGGCGGCGTGCGCGGCGCGCCGAAGAATCGCTGAGCGTTTCAGAACGCGGAAAATCGCTGCGCCAGTTGTTCGCTGCGGAAATGCTCCACCACGTAGTCAACGAACACGCGTGTCTTGGCTGGCAGCAGCCGCGCCGCAGCGAAGTAGAGCGCCAGCATGCCGCCGTCGACATACCAGTCCGGCAACACCCTCACCAGCGTTCCCTTGTCCAGATAAACCACGGCGTGCGGCATCGCCGTCAGGGTGATGCCCATGTCCATTTCGGCGATTTCGCAGGCGGCGTTGGGGTCGCTCATCGTCATTTTCACCTTCAGGTCGATCGGCGCCTGCACGCCGTCACCGTTGCGCAGGGTCCATGCGCGCACGCGACCGGTTTGCGGCGAACGGATCAGGATGCCGTCGTGCTGGACCAGATCTTCCGGCGTGCGGATGGGCGGGCGCGTGGCAAGGTAGGCCGGTGACGCCAGCAAGACCCGATGCGCCGGCGCCAGCTCGCGCGCGACGATGCCGGGCGGCAGTTCGATGCCGCCGCCGATGGCCGCATCAAAGCCTTCCGTAATCAGATCCACGGGACGATTGTCGAAGTGCCAGTCCGGCGAGATGGCTGGATAGCGTTCGAGGAAACCGCCCAGCAGCGGCACGATGTACTCGCGGCCGAAGCCGGTCCCCATGCTGACCTTGAGCACCCCGGCCGGTTGGCCGCCGGAACTGGCCAGATTGGCCACCGCGCTCTGGATGCTGGACAGTCCGCCGCTGACTTCCTGCAAGAATCTTTCTCCCGCCTCGGTCAGGCGCAGGCTGCGCGTGCTGCGCTGGAACAACCGTACCCCCAGGCTGGACTCAAGCCGGGCGACGTTCTTGCCGACCGCCGCCGAGGTCAGGCCGAGTCGGCGCGCGGCTGCGGAGAAGCTGCCGGCCTCGGCCGAGGCGACAAAGCACTCAATGCTGGTTAAGGATTCCATGGATCTATTTTAAACATAATGTTTAAAAAGTTCATAGTGATTGCTATCTAGTTTAAACATAATGCGTGTCCCATACTTCATTCCAAGCCAAACGGAATTCAAACCAACGCAAGGAAAACCGCAGGCCATCTTTTCATTCCCTTACCTAATCAAGGAGCAATATCATGACTGCAAACAACACCAATCTGAGCCTGTCTAACAAAGTTGCCTTCGTGCAAGGCGGTTCGCGCGGCATCGGCGCCGCCATCGTCAAGCGCCTGGTGCAGGAAGGTGCGATCGTCGCCTTCACTTACGTCAGCTCGCCAGACAAGGCCCAGGCGCTGGTCAGCGAAGTCGAAGCCAAGGGCGGCCGTGCACTGGCAATCCAGGCCGACAGCTCGGACACCGCAGCATTGCAACAAGCCATCCGCATCGCCGCAGAAACCTTTGGCCGCCTGGACATTCTGGTCAACAACGCCGGCGTGCTGGCGATGGGCCCGGTGGAAGAATTCAAGCTGGAAGATCTGGACCGTACCCTGGACGTGAACGTGCGCAGTGTATTCGTCGCAACACAGGAAGCCGTGCGTTTCATGCGCGAAGGCGGTCGCGTTATCACCATCGGCAGCACCAACGCCGACCGCATGCCATTCGCCGGCGGCGCCGTGTACGCCATGAGCAAGTCGGCCATCGTCGGCCTGACTAAGGGCCTGGCGCGCGACCTCGGTCCGCGCGGCATCACCGTCAACAATGTGCAACCAGGTCCGGTCGACACCGACATGAATCCGGCCGACAGCGATTTTGCCGGCGCGCTGAAAGGCCTGATGGCGTTGCCGCGTTATGGCAAGGCCGAAGAAATCGCCAGCTTCGTGGCGTATCTGGCAGGCCCTGAAGCGGGTTACATCACCGGCGCCAGCCTGACGATCGACGGCGGCTTCTCAGCCTGATCAATTGGCAGAGCAGCAGACGTAAAAAAAGCGGAGCTTTCGGGCTCCGCTTTTTTATTTCCTGAGAGTGATCAGGCAAACAAGCGCGCCAGCTCGACACCGGGTTCCGGCGCACGCATGAAGGCTTCTCCGACCAGGAAGGCGTTGACCTTGGCGTCGCGCATGCGCTTGACGTCGTCCGGCGTGGCAATGGCCGATTCGGTGATGACCAGTTTGTCGGACGGAATGCGCGGCAACAGGCTGAGTGTCGTGTCCAGCGTGGTTTCGAAGGTACGCAGGTTGCGGTTGTTGATGCCCAGCAGCGCGGTCTTCAGTTTCAGCGCGGCGTCGAGTTCAACGCCGTCGTGCACTTCCACCAGCACGCTCATGCCGAGTTCATGGGCACAGGCTTCCAACTCCGCCATCAGGCCGTGGTCGAGCGCGGCGACGATCAGTAGGATGGCGTCGGCGCCCCAGGAACGTGCTTCATAGACCTGGTACAAGTCCATCATGAAATCCTTGCGCAGCACCGGCAACGCACAGGCGGCGCGCGCCTGCCGGAGGTATTCCGGAGCGCCCTGGAAGAATTGCACATCGGTCAGCACCGACAGGCAGGCAGCGCCGTGAGCGGCATAGCTGGCGGCAATCTCGGCCGGCTTGAAGTCGGGACGGATCACGCCTTTGGACGGCGAGGCCTTTTTGACTTCGGCGATGATGCCGGCGTGGCCCGCAGCGATCTTGTCGCGCAGGCCGGTTTCGAAGCCGCGCAATTGCGCGCGCGCTTCGGTATCGGATTCAACGTCGCGGCGCAGGCTGGCGAGGTCGCGGTGTTTTTTGGCCGCTGTGACTTCCTCGGCTTTGACGTCGAGGATCTTGTTGAGGATGTCAGACATGGAAATTCCTTGATTGCTGTTTGTACTATTCGTACTGTTTGTACTGTTTGTGCGGCCTATTTGCGCTGATCCAGCGCCAGCCGGAACGCCAATGCGCCCAGCGTCAGTCCCATGACATAGCGCTGTACACGCATCCATCCCGGATTGCTGGAAAAGAAGCCGGCAATGGCGCTGGCGGTCAGAATCAGCAAGCCGTTGACGGTGAAACTGACGGCGATCTGGGTCACGCCCAGCGTCAGGCTCTGCAGCATGACGTGGCCATGTTCGGCATGGATGAATTGCGGCAGGAACGACATATAGAACATCGCCGCCTTGGGATTGAGCAGGTTGGTCAGGAAACCCATGCGGAACAAGGTCGCATTGCTGTCATGCGGCAGGTCCTGGGTCTGGAATGGTGACGAGCCGCCCGGTTTGATTGCGTTCCATGCCATCCACAGCAGATAGGCTGCCCCGAGATACTTGATCAGGTCATAGGCCAGCGGCACCGCCAGGAACAAGGCCGTCAGGCCGAAGGTCGCCGCCAGCATGTGGACCACGAACCCGGCCGCCACGCCCAGCAAGGAAATCATCCCTGCTGCACGTCCCTGGCAGATGGAGCGCGACACGCAATACATCATGTTGGGGCCGGGCGTGAGCACCAGCACCAATGCCGCCAGCGCGAAGATCAGTAAATCGTTCAGGGGAATCATGGTGCGCGCCTTTCCGTCTGTAAAAAGATCAGTTCCCAATAGTGGCTTTAAAAGATCAGCCTTTGCCGCCCAGCAGCTTCGTCGCATTCACGAACTGATCGACCTTGGCCAGCGCCGCGCCCGAGGCAATGGTCGCGCGCGCCTTGTTCAGGCCTTCCTCGATCGACGTCGCAATGCCGGCTGCGTACAGCGCGGTGCCTGCATTGATGGCGACGATGTCGTGCACCGGACCAGGCACGCCCTTGAGTGCTTCGAAGATTTTTTCCTTCGATTCGTTGGCATTGGCGACTTGCAGGTTGCGGCTGGCGAACATGCTCATGCCGAAATCTTCCGGATGGATTTCATATTCGCGGATTTCGCCGTTGACCAGCTCGCCGATCATGGTGGCGCCGCCCAGCGTGACTTCGTCGAGGTTGTCGCGGCCCCAGACCACGATCGCGTGTTGGGCGCCGAGGCGTTGCAGCACGCGCACCTGGATGCCGACCAGATCGGCATGGAACACGCCCATCAGGATATTCGGCGCGCCTGCCGGATTGGTCAGCGGGCCGAGGATGTTGAAGATGGTGCGTACGCCCAGTTCCTTGCGCACCGGCGCCGCGTGCTTCATGGCGGCATGGTGGTTGGGAGCGAACATGAAGCCGATGCCGGTTTGTGCGATCGATTGCGCGACCTGTTCCGGTTGCAGGTTGATATCGGCGCCGAGCGCTTCGAGCACGTCGGCGCTGCCTGACGACGAGGATACGCTGCGGCCGCCGTGCTTGGCCACGCGCGCTCCGGCTGCGGCGGCAACGAACATCGAGGCGGTGGAAATATTGAAGGTGTGCGCGCCGTCGCCGCCGGTGCCGACGATGTCGAGCAGGTTGGTGGTGTCGGCCATCGGCACTTTGGTGGCGAACTCGCGCATGACTTGCGCGGCGGCGGCGATTTCGCCGATGCTTTCCTTCTTGACGCGCAGGCCCATGGTGAGCGCGGCGATCATGACGGGCGACATGTCGCCGCTCATGATCTGACGGAACAGCGTCAGCATTTCGTCGTGGAAAATTTCGCGGTGCTCGATGCAGCGCAGTAAGGCTTCTTGTGGTGTGATGGACATCTTGTTTTCCCCGGATGGTGTCGTCTGCGGACCGTCGGCGCTCATGCGCGCGCGGTGCCGGTCAGGAAGTTTTTCAGCAAAGCGTGGCCGTGTTCGGAGAGGATCGACTCGGGGTGGAATTGCACGCCCTGCAGATCGAATTCCTTGTGGCGCACGCCCATGATTTCGCCATCGTCGGTCCACGCGGTCACTTCGAGGCAGTCGGGCAGCGAGGCGCGCTCGATGGCCAGCGAGTGGTAGCGGATCACGGTGTAGGGGCTGGGAATGTCCTTGAACACGCCGACGCCGGTATGGGCGATCTTCGAAGTCTTGCCGTGCATGACTTGCTTGGCGCGCACCACGTTGCCGCCGAAGGCTTCGCCGATGGCCTGGTGACCGAGGCAGACGCCGAGGATGGGCAACTTGCCGGAAAAGCGCTTGAGCAGGTCGATGCAGATGCCGGCTTCTCTCGGGCTGCAAGGGCCGGGCGAGAGGCAGATGCGTTCAGGATTCAGTTTTTCGATTTCATCGAGCGTGATTTCATCGTTACGGATGGTCAGCACCTCTTCGCCGAGTTCGCCGAAATACTGGACGATGTTGTAGGTGAAGGAATCGTAGTTGTCGATCATCAGCAGCATTTAGATTTCTCCATCCAGTCCGTCTTGCACTTGTTCGGCAGCGCGCAGAACGGCACGCGCCTTGTTTTCGGTTTCTTCCCATTCCATTTCCGGCACCGAGTCGGCGACGATGCCGGCCGCGGCCTGCACATACAGTGTGCCGTCCTTGATGACGCCGGTGCGGATCGCGATCGCGACGTCCATCTCGCCGCCGAACGACAGGTAGCCGCAGGCGCCGCCGTAGATGCCGCGCTTGGTCGGCTCGAGCTCGTCGATGATTTCCATTGCGCGCACTTTCGGGGCGCCCGACAGCGTGCCGGCGGGGAAGGTGGCTTTCAGGACGTCGAGATTCGACAGGCCGGGTTTGAGCAGGCCTTCGACGTTGGAGACGATGTGCTGCACGTGGGAATATTTTTCGATGACCATCTGGTCGGTGACCTTGACGCTGCCGGTGGTGGCGATGCGGCCGATGTCGTTGCGCGCGAGGTCGATCAGCATGACGTGTTCGGCAATTTCCTTCGGGTCGGCCAGCAGCTCGGTGGCGAGCTGGGCATCACGTTCCGGGGTCGAGCCGCGTGGACGGGTACCGGCCAGCGGACGAATGGTGATTTTCTTTTGCGCTTCGCCGTCGGAGGTCTGGCCGATGGTTTCATTGCGCACGAGGATTTCCGGCGAGGCGCCGACGATCTGCATGTCGCCGAAGTTGTAGAAGTACATGTACGGCGACGGGTTCAGCGAACGCAGCGCGCGGTACAGCATCAGCGGCGAGTCGACGTAGGATTTCTTCAGGCGCTGGCCGATCTGCACTTGCATCAGGTCGCCGGCCATGACGTATTCCTTGGCCTTGGCGACGGCCTTCAGGTATTCATCCTTGGGGAATTCGCGTACGGTTTCGGTGCGCACCGAGCCGCTGGTGACCGGCGCATCGGCGGCGCGGCGCAGCATGGCGCGCAAATCCTTGAGACGCTGGCGGCCTTTGCTGAAGGCTTCCGGTTGCGACGGGTCGGTGTAGACGATCAGGTAGAGTTTGCCGGAGAGATTGTCGATGACGGCCAGTTCTTCGGTGACCAGCAACTGGATGTCGGGCAGGCCCAGGTCGTCCTTCGGCGCACTGTCGGCCAGGCGCTTTTCGATGTAGCGCACGGCGTCATAGCCGAAGTAGCCGGCCAGGCCGCCGCAGAAGCGCGGCATGCCGGGGCGGATCGCCACCTTGTAGCGCGACTGGAATTCGGCGATGAACTCGAGCGCATTGCCTTCCAGCGATTCGATCACCTTGTCGTTCTTCAGGACTTCAATCTTGTTGCCGAAGCTGCGCAGCTTGGTCGTCGCCGGCAGGCCGATGAAGGAGTAGCGGCCGAAACGCTCGCCCCCGACCACCGATTCCAGCAGGAAGGTGTTCTTCCCGGCATTCTGGGTTTGCGCCAGTTTGAGGTAGAGGGTCAGCGGCGTTTCCAGGTCGGCGAAGGCTTCGGCGATCAGCGGAATGCGGTTATAGCCTTGCGAGGCCAGCGATTTGAATTCGAGTTCGGTCATTGTTTCTCTCCAGGACCGCTATTGTAGACGGGTTGCAGGGGGCAGGACGGCTTGATGCGTCCCGGCAAGCGCGTGCCGACGATAGCGATATATTAAACAGGGGTGGTGATGCAAAAAACTGTCTGGCCGAGGGGAGCGGCCAGCAGCCGGCGTGGGTTAGTTAGCCCAGGATTGCCAGCGTCGCCACAGCCAGGCCTCAGGGGCGGCTGATTTGTTGGCGTTAAGTTTTTTGTTGAGAAACATTTGTCGTATGTGTTCAGTTAAGAAAGCTTTTTCACTACGAGATTTGGTGCGCTGCATCGAGCAGCGTTGGAACTATACCATCGGAATCGACGTTGTGTATAGGTTCGCCGTGATTGTAGCCGTACGGCACGTTGAGCACCCTGCAACCCGCCGCCCGCGCGGCTTGCGCGTCATTGGACGAGTCGCCGATGGCCACTACCTGCACCGGCTGCAGGGAAAAATCTGCGCAAACCTGCAGCAAAGGCATGGGATCCGGCTTCTTTTTCGGCAGTGAATCGCCGCCGTAAATCACATCAAAAAACGGATACAGGCCCTTTTTATCCATCAGCGGCAGTGCGAAGGCGATCGGTTTGTTGGTCACACAAGCCAGGCGCAGGCCCTTGGCCTTGAGCGCCTGCAGGCCTTCGATCACGTTCGGATACAGCGTGGCGTAGTCGCCGTTGATGGCGAGGTAATGCTCCTGATAGGACGCCAGCGCTTCCTCGAAGCGCTGCTCCACGCCGTCTTCGTCGTAGTCGACGGCCAGCACGCGGCGCATCAGGTTTTCCGATCCCTTGCCGACAAAATTGACGATGGTCTGCATCGCCAGCGGCCCCAGGCCCAGGTCGGCGCGCATGCGGTTGACCGCAACGTGGAAATCCGGAGCGGTGTCGAGCATGGTGCCGTCGAGGTCGATGATGGCGGCTTTGATGTTGTCGAGCATGGGATCTTTTTTGGACGTTTACTTGGCCAGTTCGCCACGCATGGCGTCGATGACGGCCTTGTAGTCCGGCTTGCCGAAGATGGCGGAGCCGGCCACGAAGGTGTCGGCGCCGGCCTTGGCTGCTGCTGCGATATTGTCGATTTTGATGCCGCCGTCGACTTCCAGCATGATGTCGCGGCCGGATTCGTCGATGCGGCGGCGCACTGCGGCGATTTTCTTCAATGCTTCAGGAATGAAGGACTGGCCGCCGAAGCCCGGGTTGACGGACATGATCAGGACGATGTCGATCTTGTCCATGACGTGATCGAGGAAATGCAACGGCGTGCCAGGATTGAACACCAGGCCGGCTTTGCAGCCGTTGTCGCGGATCAGTTGCAGCGAACGATCGATGTGCTCGGAACCTTCCGGATGGAAAGTGATGATGTTGGCGCCGGCCTTGGCGAAGTCGGGAATGATGCGATCCACCGGCTTGACCATCAGATGGACGTCGATCGGCACCTGTACATGCGGACGGATGGCTTCGCAAACCAAAGGTCCGATGGTCAGGTTGGGAACATAATGGTTGTCCATCACGTCGAAGTGAATAATGTCGGCGCCGGCAGCGACGACATTGCGGACTTCCTCGCCCAGGCGGGCGAAGTCGGCGGACAAGATGCTGGGGGCGATACGGTAGTTGGGCATGGCGATATGGCTTATATATAAGGCTGTAGAGCGAGGATGGAACAATCAAAGATGCGCTATTTTACCCGTTCGCCGCGCCCGGTTTTGTTGCAAGCCTTGCACTTGAGGTTGATTTCGTGTGGAATGGGCCAGGCTTTTTACAAAATCGAGGAATCCGCATGGCGACGTATGAGTTAACGGTGACGGTCAAGACGCAATATCTGGAAGAGCAGTCCGATCCGGCGCGTTCGCATTATGTATTCGCCTATGCGATCACCATCGTCAACTCAGGGCAGGTGCCGGCCCAGCTGATTTCGCGCCACTGGGTCATTACCGACGCCAACAACCACGCCGAAGAGGTGCGCGGTCTGGGCGTCGTCGGCCATCAGCCCTTCCTGCAACCGGGGGAACAGTTCGAATACACCAGCGGTACGTCATTGCAGACGCCGCAGGGTTCGATGCACGGAGAGTATTTCTGCGTCGCCGAAGACGGCGAACAGTTCGACGTGAAGATCCCGGAGTTCATCCTGTCGCTGCCGCGTACGCTGCATTAAGCGTGTTGCACTGAGCGTTCAAGCCTGGCTGTCGTCTTTTTTATCGGCGGGATTTTTTGTCTGGACGGATCGATCCGGCTTGCGTCCGGAGAACATGGTCCACCAGACAATGAATACGAAAATAAAGAAGGCTGCGCCGGCTTCGAGTATTAACCACCACATTTCATGTTTCCTCAATGTCACTTATTCAAACGAGCATCCGCCGCAGTTTACCCGCATTAGCCGTCATCGTCGCCGTATCGCTTGCCGCCTGTACGACCACGCCGTTGCCGCCTGCCACGCCGACGCCGCCTGTGACACCGGCCAAGCCAAGCGTGCCGGCTCAGCCCGAAGGCCAGGCGCAGGAAATGCAAAAGAGCAGCTTCGCCGCCATGCCGGGCTGGGACAGGGATGCCTTGCGTGAGGCCTGGCCGGCCTTCCTGATCTCGTGCCAGACGCTGGTCCGCCGCAGCGAATGGAAAAACGCCTGCACCACGGCGCGCCAGGTCAATGCCAATGACGAGGGCGCCATTCGCGCGTTCTTCGAATCCGGCTTCACGCCCTATAAGGTATTCAACCCGGACGGCAGCGACACCGGACTGGTGACCGGCTACTACGAGCCGTTGCTGCGCGGTTCGCGCAAGCGCGGCGGGCCGTATCAGACCCCTCTATATAGAGCGCCCGATGATTTGCTGACCATCGACCTGGCCAGCCTGTATCCGGAACTGAAGAACATGCGCCTGCGCGGGCGTGTGGTCGGCAACAAGGTAGTGCCGTATTCCTCGCGCGCCGAGTTGCTGCAATCGGGTGCGCTGGCGGGCAAGGAACTGGTCTGGGTGGATGATCCGGTGGAGGCGTTCTTCCTGCAGGTGCAGGGTTCAGGCCGCGTCCAGCTTGCCGACACCCAGGAAACCGTGCGCCTGGCCTATGCCGATCAGAACGGCTATCCCTACAAGTCGATCGGTCGTTATCTGGTCGACAAGGGCGAAATGACGCTGTCGCAGGCGTCTGCGCAGGGTATCAAGGCCTGGGTGATCGCCAATCCGTCGCGCCAGAACGAACTGTTGAACGTCAACCCGAGCTATATCTTCTTCAAGGAAGAGAAAATCGCCGATCCGTCCAAGGGGCCCAAGGGCGCCATGGGTTTGCCGCTGACCGGGCAGCGCTCGATTGCGGTTGACCCGCAGCATATCCCGTTGGGTACACCGGTATTTTTGGCGACGACGCAGCCCAATAGCGACACGGTCCTGCAGCGGCTGGTGCTGGCGCAGGATACCGGCGGCGCCATTCGCGGCGCGGTGCGGGCCGATTACTTCTGGGGATTCGGCAATGAAGCCGGCGAAAAGGCGGGCGGAATGAAGCAGCGCGGCATGATGTGGGTGCTGTTGCCCAATTCCTGAATTTCATCGCCTGTATTCAGGCATGGCAAATAAAACCCGGCTTGCTCACGGAGAGCAAGCCGGGTTTTTTGTTGCGCGTCGTGGTCAGCGCAAGACGAGAACGGGAATGGCGGAGTGCGCCAGCACCTTTTGCGTCTTGCTGCCAAGAAACAATCGGCTGAGCCCGCTGCGGCCATGGGAGGCCATGAAGATAACGTCGCAGGCGTACTTCTTGGCGGCGTTGACGATTTCTTCGTCCGGTGCGAACGACAGTACCGTGGTGGTTTCACATTCCACGCCGGCGGCCAGGGCGGCGTCGGCGATCTTTTTCACATGCTGCTCCGCGAGGGTGCGGACGTTCTCTTCGTAAATGCCGGGGTCAATTGCCATGGAGCTTTCCGCCAGCGGCGAGAACGGGTAGGGCTCGGCCACCGAAATGCCGATGATCCTGGACTTGCAGTGCTGGGCGTAGTCGATGGCGTTGGCGATGGCCTTGTCGGAGCGTTCCGATCCGTCCGTGGGGACAAGAATGGTCTTGAACATATGATCCTCCTCTGTTGTTGTGAAGGGATACCCCAGTATAGGCTCTGACCTTTGCGGCCGGGGCAAATTCCTGAGGGGCTTTGACATGGCGCAAATTCATTGGCGTTACAATCGACGCGGCAGGTACATTCAACTATCGCGCTACCCCTATATAGAGGAGACCAGATGAGCTACGAAAACGTCTTGACCGAGACCATTGGCAAGGTCGCAGTAATCCGCCTGAACCGGCCCAAAGCCCTGAACGCGCTGAATGACGCGCTGATGATCGACCTCGGCAACGCCTTGCTGGCTTTCGACGCCGATGAAAACATCGGCTGCATCATCGTCACCGGTAGTGAAAAGGCATTTGCAGCCGGCGCCGACATCACGGTGATGGCGCGCTATAACTACATGGACGTGCTGAAAGGCGAATTCATCACGCGCAACTGGGAAACCATCCGCCGCGTGCGCAAGCCGGTCATCGCTGCAGTGGCCGGCTATGCCTTGGGCGGCGGCTGTGAGCTGGCGATGATGTGCGACTTCATCATCGCCGCCGACAACGCCAAATTCGGCCAGCCGGAAATCAAGCTCGGCATCGTACCGGGCGCCGGCGGCACTCAGCGCCTGCCGCGCGCGGTATCCAAGGCCAAGGCCATGGACCTGTGCCTGACCGGGCGCATGATGGACGCGCAGGAAGCCGAGCGTGCCGGCCTGGTCTCGCGGGTGGTTCCTGCCGACAAGCTGATGGATGAAGCATTGGCCGCGGCCATCGTCATTACCGAGATGTCACAACCCGTGGCCGCAATGGTCAAGGATTCGGTGAACCGGGCTTACGAAACGACGCTGGCCGAGGGCATCAAATATGAACGCGCCTTGTTCTACAGTTGCTTTGCTACTGAAGATCAGACGGAGGGCATGGCGGCATTCCTGGAAAAGCGGCCGCCGAGTTTCAAAAATCAATAATTCGATGCCGGTATCTGCTTGAAAATTAAGCCCGTCCCGCAAGGGACGGGCTTAATGCTTTTTGTTTTAAAAATTATTTGTCGGCGCAAATCCAGAGCGGTAGCGGGTTTGCGGGGAGTGAGGATAAAAAGTTTAAATAATTTTTCAAAAACAGTTGCACGGATTGGAAAAGCTTTGCTATAGTTCGCCTCCCCGCTGACAGAGCGACGCAGCAAACAGCAAGACGCAGCGCGCCGGAGGTGGGGAAAGGAAGTAAAAAAGGTTTTAGGAAGTGAGAAGTTGGTAGTAAAAATTTTTAGTGAAGCGTTAAAAAAGTAGTTGACGCAAATTAAAAAACACTACATAATCTCGTTTCTCTGCTGCTGACAAACAAAACGATTTGACAGCGACGCAAGCGGCACTTCGGTGCGGCGCGAAGCAGGCAAGGTTCTTTAAAAATTAACAGTCGATAAGTGTGGGCGTTTAATGAAGTGCGACAGACCTTCGGGTCTGGAAACTTTAAATATTTTTAAACGCTCACGAAGAAATATAGGTAAGAAATTATCTGTCAGTATTTTGAGTGAGTGACCGATTCGAAAGAATCAGCAGCAATGGCAAAACAGAGATTGAACTGAAGAGTTTGATCCTGGCTCAGATTGAACGCTGGCGGCATGCCTTACACATGCAAGTCGAACGGCAGCACGGGAGCTTGCTCCTGGTGGCGAGTGGCGAACGGGTGAGTAATATATCGGAACGTGCCCTAGAGTGGGGGATAACTAGTCGAAAGATTAGCTAATACCGCATACGATCTACGGATGAAAGTGGGGGATCGCAAGACCTCATGCTCATGGAGCGGCCGATATCTGATTAGCTAGTTGGTGGGGTAAAAGCTCACCAAGGCGACGATCAGTAGCTGGTCTGAGAGGACGACCAGCCACACTGGAACTGAGACACGGTCCAGACTCCTACGGGAGGCAGCAGTGGGGAATTTTGGACAATGGGCGCAAGCCTGATCCAGCAATGCCGCGTGAGTGAAGAAGGCCTTCGGGTTGTAAAGCTCTTTTGTCAGGGAAGAAACGGTCTTGGTTAATACCTGGGGCTAATGACGGTACCTGAAGAATAAGCACCGGCTAACTACGTGCCAGCAGCCGCGGTAATACGTAGGGTGCAAGCGTTAATCGGAATTACTGGGCGTAAAGCGTGCGCAGGCGGTTATACAAGACAGATGTGAAATCCCCGGGCTCAACCTGGGAATTGCATTTGTGACTGTATGGCTAGAGTGTGTCAGAGGGGGGTAGAATTCCACGTGTAGCAGTGAAATGCGTAGATATGTGGAGGAATACCGATGGCGAAGGCAGCCCCCTGGGATAACACTGACGCTCATGCACGAAAGCGTGGGGAGCAAACAGGATTAGATACCCTGGTAGTCCACGCCCTAAACGATGTCTACTAGTTGTCGGGTCTTAATTGACTTGGTAACGCAGCTAACGCGTGAAGTAGACCGCCTGGGGAGTACGGTCGCAAGATTAAAACTCAAAGGAATTGACGGGGACCCGCACAAGCGGTGGATGATGTGGATTAATTCGATGCAACGCGAAAAACCTTACCTACCCTTGACATGTACGGAATCCTGAAGAGATTTAGGAGTGCTCGAAAGAGAACCGTAACACAGGTGCTGCATGGCTGTCGTCAGCTCGTGTCGTGAGATGTTGGGTTAAGTCCCGCAACGAGCGCAACCCTTGTCATTAGTTGCTACGAAAGGGCACTCTAATGAGACTGCCGGTGACAAACCGGAGGAAGGTGGGGATGACGTCAAGTCCTCATGGCCCTTATGGGTAGGGCTTCACACGTCATACAATGGTACATACAGAGGGCCGCCAACCCGCGAGGGGGAGCTAATCCCAGAAAGTGTATCGTAGTCCGGATTGGAGTCTGCAACTCGACTCCATGAAGTTGGAATCGCTAGTAATCGCGGATCAGCATGTCGCGGTGAATACGTTCCCGGGTCTTGTACACACCGCCCGTCACACCATGGGAGCGGGTTCTGCCAGAAGTAGTTAGCCTAACCGCAAGGAGGGCGATTACCACGGCAGGGTTCGTGACTGGGGTGAAGTCGTAACAAGGTAGCCGTATCGGAAGGTGCGGCTGGATCACCTCCTTTCTAGAGTGCGCATGATTTAAGCGCTCACACTTATCGTCTGTTAGTAAAGAAGAACAGTTATATCGGTTGCGGCGGCGGCATAGTCTGCTGGCTGACTGCTGATTACTGATCCAAGCGGGTCTGTAGCTCAGCTGGTTAGAGCACCGTGTTGATAACGCGGGGGTCGTTGGTTCGAGCCCAACCAGACCCACCAAAGAGTTTCGGGGGTTTAGCTCAGCTGGGAGAGCACCTGCTTTGCAAGCAGGGGGTCGTCGGTTCGATCCCGTCAACCTCCACCAGAAACATCAAACCTAAGTCGCATGCAAAAGCGTGTGGATTTAGGTTTGGTCTTTTAGTGATCAATAGCTGTTTTTGTTCTTTAACAATCTGGAAGAAGTAAAGTATTCGTCAACGACGAGCGCCAGGATTTCTGTCCTTGTGTGAGAAGTTGATGGGTGTGATTGTATCAATCAAAGTATTACGAAGTGATCTTAGCAATTAGAAGACTTACTTTGGCAATACGGCAAACGCTAAACTCAAAAAACTCTATAACGCTCTCTGGGAACAGAGGCTAACGTTATAGGGACAAGTGAATAAGTGCACATGGTGGATGCCTTGGCGATTACAGGCGATGAAGGACGTAGTAGCTTGCGATAAGCTGCGGGGAGCTAGCAAACAAGCTTTGATCCGCAGATTTCCGAATGGGGAAACCCACCCGCAAGGGTATCACTGACTGAATACATAGGTCTGTGAAGCGAACGCGGCGAACTGAAACATCTAAGTAGCTGCAGGAAAAGAAATCAACCGAGATTCCCAAAGTAGTGGCGAGCGAAATGGGACCAGCCTGCAAGATTTAGCACCATTGATAGTAGAACGGAATGGAAAGTCCGGCCATAGAGGGTGATAGCCCCTTATACGAAATCAGTAGTGTGGAACTAGGCTTGCGACAAGTAGGGCGGGACACGTGAAATCCTGTCTGAACATGGGGGGACCATCCTCCAAGGCTAAATACTCGTAATCGACCGATAGTGAACCAGTACCGTGAGGGAAAGGCGAAAAGAACCCCGGAAGGGGAGTGAAATAGATCCTGAAACCGTGTGCATACAAACAGTAGGAGCCTCGTAAGGGGTGACTGCGTACCTTTTGTATAATGGGTCAGCGACTTACATTCAGTGGCAAGGTTAACCGAATAGGGAAGCCGTAGAGAAATCGAGTCCGAATAGGGCGTTCAGTCGCTGGGTGTAGACCCGAAACCAAGTGATCTACTCATGGCCAGGTTGAAGGTGCGGTAACACGCACTGGAGGACCGAACCCACTAATGTTGAAAAATTAGGGGATGAGCTGTGGGTAGGGGTGAAAGGCTAAACAAACTTGGAAATAGCTGGTTCTCTCCGAAAACTATTTAGGTAGTGCCTCAAGTATCACCATCGGGGGTAGAGCACTGTTATGGCTAGGGGGTCATCGCGACTTACCAACCCATTGCAAACTCCGAATACCGATGAGTGCGAGCTTGGGAGACAGACGTCGGGTGCTAACGTCCGGCGTCAAGAGGGAAACAACCCAGACCGCCAGCTAAGGTCCCAAAGATTGGCTAAGTGGAAAACGAAGTGGGAAGGCTAAAACAGTCAGGAGGTTGGCTTAGAAGCAGCCATCCTTTAAAGAAAGCGTAATAGCTCACTGATCGAGTCGTCCTGCGCGGAAGATGTAACGGGGCTAAGCCAGTCACCGAAGCTGCGGATATCAATTTATTGATATGGTAGGAGAGCGTTCTGTAAGCCTGCGAAGGTGTCTTGTAAAGGATGCTGGAGGTATCAGAAGTGCGAATGCTGACATGAGTAGCGATAATGGGGGTGAAAAGCCCCCACGCCGTAAGCCCAAGGTTTCCTGTTCAACGTTCATCGGAGCAGGGTGAGTCGGCCCCTAAGGCGAGGCAGAGATGCGTAGCTGATGGGAAGCAGGTTAATATTCCTGCACCGTCGTTAGATGCGATGGGGGGACGGATCGCGGAAGGTTGTCCGGGTGTTGGATGTCCCGGTTCCTGTATCAGAGAAGGCTGTTAGGCAAATCCGGCAGCGTAATTCAAGGGTATGGGACGAGCGAACTTGTTCGCGAAGCAATCGGAAGTGGTTCCAAGAAAAGCCTCTAAGCTTCAGTCTAACGAGACCGTACCGCAAACCGACACAGGTGGGCGAGATGAGTATTCTAAGGCGCTTGAGAGAACTCGGGAGAAGGAACTCGGCAAATTTGTACCGTAACTTCGGGATAAGGTACGCCCTAGTAGTTTGACTGGCCTGCGCCAGAAGGACAAACGGGTTGCAATAAAAAGGTGGCTGCGACTGTTTAATAAAAACACAGCACTCTGCAAACACGAAAGTGGACGTATAGGGTGTGACGCCTGCCCGGTGCTGGAAGATTAAATGATGGGGTGCAAGCTCTTGATTGAAGTCCCAGTAAACGGCGGCCGTAACTATAACGGTCCTAAGGTAGCGAAATTCCTTGTCGGGTAAGTTCCGACCTGCACGAATGGCGTAACGATGGCCACACTGTCTCCTCCCGAGACTCAGCGAAGTTGAAATGTTTGTGATGATGCAATCTACCCGCGGCTAGACGGAAAGACCCCATGAACCTTTACTGTAGCTTTGCATTGGACTTTGAACCAATCTGTGTAGGATAGGTGGGAGGCTTTGAAGTAGGGACGCCAGTCTCTATGGAGCCATCCTTGAAATACCACCCTGGTTTGTTTGAGGTTCTAACCTTGGTCCGTTATCCGGATCGGGGACAGTGCATGGTAGGCAGTTTGACTGGGGCGGTCTCCTCCCAAAGTGTAACGGAGGAGTTCGAAGGTACGCTAGGTACGGTCGGACATCGTGCTAATAGTGCAATGGCATAAGCGTGCTTAACTGCGAGACTGACAAGTCGAGCAGGTACGAAAGTAGGACATAGTGATCCGGTGGTTCTGTATGGAAGGGCCATCGCTCAACGGATAAAAGGTACTCTGGGGATAACAGGCTGATTCCTCCCAAGAGTTCATATCGACGGGGGAGTTTGGCACCTCGATGTCGGCTCATCACATCCTGGGGCTGTAGCCGGTCCCAAGGGTATGGCTGTTCGCCATTTAAAGTGGTACGTGAGCTGGGTTTAAAACGTCGTGAGACAGTTTGGTCCCTATCTGCCGTGGGCGTTGGAAGTTTGAAGGGGGCTGCTCCTAGTACGAGAGGACCGGAGTGGACGAACCTCTGGTGTATCGGTTGTCACGCCAGTGGCATTGCCGAGTAGCTAAGTTCGGAAGAGATAACCGCTGAAAGCATCTAAGCGGGAAACTCGCCTTGAGATGAGACTTCCCGGGGGTTTAACCCCCCTAAAGGGTCGTTCGAGACCAGGACGTTGATAGGTCAGGTGTGGAAGCGCAGTAATGCGTTAAGCTAACTGATACTAATTGCCCGTGCGGCTTGTCCCTATAACATTAGCTGTTATAGCTTTAGAGTTTTATGTGTTTGCCTTGTGCATCACACCCAATATATTTACTTCTTCCCAGATTGCGTTGTTTGGCAACCCAGCTTCAACGGGACCCAAGCAACACTACAAGTTATGCCTGATGACTATAGCAAGTTGGTACCACCCCTTCCCATCCCGAACAGGACCGTGAAACGACTTCGCGCCGATGATAGTGCTGCAACCAGTGTGAAAGTAGGTCATCGTCAGGCTATTAATTAAGCTCAAGCCCCATACCGAAAGGTGTGGGGCTTTTTGCTGTCCGCGTTATTTGTAGCGCTCTCCTTCCTGCCTCACTTCCACTCGCCTGCTCCCTCGCGGAACGAGCATCTGACCCGCCGGCATCCGTAATACCTCTCCACTTCAACCTGCAATCGCCACCTCACGCAGGCAAATCCCCACTTCCGCATGGCCTCGTCCTCTGGTCTTCCCTCTCCATGCCGCTCACTGCCTCTTCAAATTACTGCTCAATGGGCTCGATCGAGATCTTCGCTCATGATTTCAAGTCCTCGCCAAGCACCTCGTCGCAATAAGCAATCAGATTATCTTCAACAACATGGTCCGCCGCGCGCGATCGGACTCCCTTTCTCTCGTGATCCGAACGCAATCCAGCACTCCGGACTTTCGCGACACCAGGCGAAGACGAAAAAAAACCGGTCAGCGACCGGTTTTTTAATTCTTGCTGTCGAATCGACAGCCCTTCCAACAATCAGAAACGGTAAGCAGCCTTGAGAACCGCGAAGTTCACGCCGCCGTTTGGTTGCTTGATGCCGCCGTTCGAGAAGTGTTGCAGCTTCAGGCCGACATCCAGGCCGTTTGCAAATACATAGCCGGTGCCGACGTGGTCACCGAACTGGAATGCTGTCGACAGCTTCTTGGTGTCGTTGTTGTACAGCGAGGAGAACAGGTGAACGCCGATGCCGGCTTCGCCGTAGAAGCCCTTCTTGTCATCGCGTTGGAAACGGAAGACCGGTGTGAAACCGATATCGGTGAAGTTTTTGCTGGAGTCGGTATTGTTGTAACGTTTTTCGTGCCATTCAGCGACCGTCAGATCCCAGTAGCCGCCAATGTGCGTACCGTTCGATTGCCACCAGGCTGTGTTCTTCCAATCCCATTGTGCGCCGAGGCGGAGCATCTGAACCTTGGAGCCGGCGCCGGCTTCCACGGACACGGAATCCACAGCATAGCTGGAGGTTTGCAGGCCGATCAGGGCAACAGCTGCGACAGTGAGTTTGAAGGTAAATTTTTTCATCGACATGGAGTTTTCGCTAGAGTAAATATTGTTGAATATCGAAATGGAATCGGTTGTGCTGAGAGCGAATAGTATCCGCAAACACTTGAGGCTATTTTCTCATAACAACTAGAAAAGAAAGCAAGTCTCGGAACAAGCGTGACCAAGATTGTCGCTGAAATTGAACAGCTTTGCTGGGAGCGCTCCATAACGCCGTCATTTAATTGCCAAACAGGCAATGCATTTTCGATCGCGCGAACTGATGTGCGTACGACAGCGAAAAACATATTCCCTCGTGCGAACAACTCAAGGACACGAGGCACCGGAACCGGTCATCCCCGATAGGCAAATTCGGGCAAACCGGCGACGTCCACCCGCACAGACAACACACAGCCGGAATGAGGGTACTGCGCCAACTCCGCTTCGCTGCGGCCATTCCTGCCGGTAGTGATATAGAGCGTGCGCAAATCCTCTCCGCCAAAGGCAACCATTGTCGGACAGCGCGCCGGGACTTTGATCTCCTGCAAAATATCGCCGGCCGCAGAAAGCCGCAGCACGCGGCCGCCCTCAAACATCGCGCACCAATAGGTGTTTTCGCTGTCGACCGCGGCGCCGTCGGGGCGGCCGCCGTAATCCGGCGCCGTCTTGTCCGTATCGAATTGTTTGAACAGGCGCTTGTTTCCTGTCGTGCCGCCGGCGAGATCGAAATCATAGATATCGATGCGGTGGGCCGGCGTGTTCGAATGAAACATCGTGCGTGCGTCCGTGCTGAATGCAACGCCGTTGGAGGTGGTCACCGGATGTACAGCATCGCGCAACTCTCCCCGTTCGAAACAGAACAAGCTGCCGAGCTCCTGATCGCGCGGTTCATAAATTGTCCCGGCCCAGAATCGTCCCATCGCATCGCAGCGGCCATCGTTGAAACGAAGTTTGCTGACGTCGTAAGGCGCGTCATGCAATCGAATCAGGTCGCCACTGTCCGTATCAAGACGGAACAGGCCATCCCGCAACGCCACCAGCAAACCGCCGTCGGCATGAATGGCGATGCAGCCGGGCTCTCCGGGCATGGGCCAGCTGCGATGCGCCTTGCTGCGCTCATGCAGGCGATGCACCGCCCGGCCGGGAATGTCGATCCAGTACAGCGCCCCTTCGCGGGCGTGCCACAACGGACATTCGCCAAGTTGCATGGGCGTGTCGAAAGCGATCTGAATTGGATGTGAGGACATAAGGATAGATTGGGCAGTTTCAGATAAACAAGAACTGCATTATGCCCATTCCAGTGCGATGAACAATGCCGTCAGTGCTGAAAGCGCAAATAAAAACCGGCGCGAGGAAGGCTGCACCTGATGCACATGTGGCGCCCAAAACACCGCAGCCCCTGTGATCCGGGATCGGCAGGGGCTGCGAGAGCATCAGCATGGCGATGTAGCATACTACATCGCCGCATCAATTTGTACGGCGCTCAGTGTCGTCAGTGTCGTCAGTTCGACCAGCCGCCGTCGATCATATGGATCGCACCGGTGGTGAACGCCGACTCCTCCGATGCCAGATACAGCGCCAGCGCTGCGACTTCTTCGGCTTTGCCGATGCGGCCCATCGGTTGACGGCCGACGAAAGCCTGGCGCACTTCCGCTTCGCTCTTGCCGGTTTCCTTGGCCTGGGTGGTGATGCGCTGATTCAACGACGGCGATTCGATGGTGCCCGGGCAGATCGCATTGCAACGAACGCCTTGCGCCACGAAGTCGGCCGCAACCGATTTGGTCAGGCCGACCACCGCCGCCTTGCTGGCGCCGTAGGCGAAGCGATTCGCCACGCCCTTGACGCTCGATGCGGCCGATGCGATGTTGACGATCGATCCCGACTTCTTCGCCAGCATGCCGGGCAACACTGCGCGGATAGTGTGGAACATGGCCTTGGCGTTCAGGTTGAAGGAGAAATCCCAGGCCTTGTCGTCGCAATCCAGGATGTTGCCCGCAGCAACGTAGCCTGCGCAATTGAACAGCACATCGACCGCGCCGATCTTGGCCACCAGCGTCTTGATCGCGGCGTCGTCGGTCACGTCCAGCAGATGTGTTTCGACGTTGGCTATGCCGGCCAGTTCATCCAGATGCTGCTTGCTGATGTCGGTCGCGATGACGCGTGCGCCTTCACGTGCAAACAGTTCGACCGACGCGCGGCCGATGCCTTGCGCGGCGGCGGTGATCAGCACGGTTTTGCCGGCCAGGCGTCCTGAGGATTGCGACATGTGATTTCCTTTAAATGAGTTTGCGTTGTGCGAGATTCTTGAGCAGCGCCGTCAGACCAAATGTCCATGGCGTCACTTTGTCGGTAAAGTTGACCTTGTTCACTAGCGCGCCCAGCTTCGGCGTCGCGATCGTGACCACGTCGGCGACCTGGTGGGTAAAACCCTGTCCCGGTCCGAAGCGGTCCTGCGTCGGCGCGAACATGGTGCCAAGGAACAGCACCAGGCCGTCGGGATACTGGTGATTCGGGCCGATGGCGTGTTCCACCAGGTTCAGCGGATCGCGGCTGATCATCGACATCGAACTGCTGCCCTTGAGCGTAAAGCCTTCCGTACCATCCACCCGCATTGTAAGTTCGGCACGGCGCACGTCGTCAATTGAAAAGTTTGCATCGAACAGGCGAATGAAAGGCCCGACTGCGCACGAAGCGTTGTTGTCCTTGGCTTTGCCCAGCAGCAGGGCGGAGCGACCTTCGAAGTCGCGCAGGTTGACGTCGTTGCCGAGCGTCGCGCCGAGCGTGGCGCCGCGGCTGTTCACGACCAGCACGATTTCCGGCTCGGGATTGTTCCAGACCGACTTCGGATGGATGCCGACTTCATCGCCCAGGCCGACCGACGACAGCGGCTGCGCCTTGGTGAAGATTTCGGCGTCGGGACCGATGCCGACTTCCAGGTATTGCGACCAGACATCTTGTTCCAGCAGCACTTCCTTGAGTTTGGCAGCGCCGTCGGAACCCGGCACCACGCTCGACAGGTTGTCGCCGATCACGGCCGTGATCGCTTTGCGTACCGATTCTGCCTTGCCGGCGTCGCCGCGCGCCTGCTCTTCGATGACGCGCTCCAGCATGCTGGCGACGAACGTCACGCCGCTGGCCTTGACCGCCTGCAGATCGATCGGCGCCAGCAGCCATGGACGCGCAGTATCGCGCGTGGCGACGTCGGCGTTGGCCAGCAGGTCTTCCAGCGACGCCAGGCGCGGCGCCTTGGCTTGCGCGACCGCCATGGCGGGATTGTCGAGCTCGAGCAACTGGCTCGAAGTCGCTGCGACGGTCGTCAGGTCATACACGCCGTCGGCTTGCACCTTGACCAGAACCGGACCGATGCCCGGTTGCCAGATGCGGCCGACCAGCGTTGCTTGCTGGTGATCCTCAGGCAGATGCGCCTGCGTCGTGAATGCGTGTGTCATGCGTGCTCCAATGAGAGTCAGGGACAATGCTGAAATGAGTGCGAGAAAATGCTTGCGAAATACTGAGAGATGTTGAGAGATGCTTCAAGACGCGCGATCGGCATTGCTTGAAGCATGTCGCAATCCCTCGATGGAAAAACTGCCGCCGGCAAAACCGGCGCCGGCGACAGTAAAGAGGAAAAACGATCGGGCGATCAGGTATAAACGCCGGTATGCCAGGGCACGAATTCATCCTGGCCGTAGCCATGCAATTCGCTCTTGGTTTTCTTGCCCGACGCGGTGTCGAGGATCATCTGGAAGAACCTGGCGCCGATCTCCTGCGGCGTGGCCAGACCGTCGGCGATCTCGCCGCAGTTGATGTCCATGTCTTCTTCCTGGCGCTGCCACAATGCCGTGTTGGTCGCCAGTTTCAACGATGGCGACGGCGCGCAGCCGTACGCCGATCCGCGGCCGGTCGTGAAGCAGATCATGTTGGCGCCGCCGGCGACTTGCCCGGTTGCGGAGATGGGATCGTAGCCTGGCGTGTCCATGAAGACGAAGCCCTTGGCCGTTACCGTCTCCGCATACTTGTAGACATCCACCAGATTGGAAGTGCCGCCCTTGGCGACGGCTCCCAGCGATTTTTCCAGGATGGTCGTCAGGCCGCCCGCCTTGTTGCCAGCAGACGGATTGTTGTTCATCTCGGCGCCGTTCCTGGCGCAATATTCTTCCCACCAGGCGATGCGCGCCAGCAGCTTCTCGCCGACTTCCGACGACACTGCGCGGCGGGTCAGCAAGTGTTCCGCACCGTAGATTTCCGGTGTTTCCGACAGGATCGCGGTGCCGCCATGCCTGACCAGCAAGTCGACCGCCGCACCCAGCGCCGGATTGGCGGTAATGCCGGAATAGCCGTCCGAGCCGCCGCATTGCAGACCCAGCGTCAGATGGCTGGCCGGAACCGGTTCGCGCTTGACGTTGTTGGCGGCGGGCAGCATCTTCTTGATCTTTTCGATGCCCAGCGCCACGGTCTTGGCGGTGCCGCCGGTGCTCTGGATCGTGAAGGTGTGGAAGTACTCGTTCTCTTTCAGGTTGTGCGCTTCCAGCAGGCCGGAGATCTGGTTGGTTTCGCAACCGAGACCGACGATCAGCACCGCCGCAAAGTTCGGATGCTTGGCGTAACCAGCCAGCGTACGGCGCAGCATCGCCAGCGGTTCGCCTTCCGAGTCGACCGCGCAGCCCAGGCCGTGAGTCAGCGCGACAATGCCGTCGATGTTGGGGAAGTCAGCCAACGCTTCCGGATGGATGTCGCGGCGGAAGTAATCCGCAATCGCGCGCGCGGCGGTAGCCGAGCAGTTCACCGAGGTCAGTACGCCGATGTAATTGCGCGTGGCGACGCGGCCGTCCGGGCGCTTGATGCCGAGGAAGGTGGCAGGCGCATCGACATAGTCGACAGGCTTGAAGTCGGCGCCGAAGGAGTGCTCGCGCGAAAACTCCGCCATGGCCAGATTGTGCGTGTGCACGTGCTGACCCGGCTCGATGGCTTGGCTGGCGGTGCCGATGATTTGCCCGTAGCGCTTGATCGGCTGGCCGGCGGCGATGGCGCGTGTCGCCATCTTGTGCCCGGCAGGGATCAGCGCCGCGACCCGCAGGCCGTTCTCTTCTTCGAGAATGGTGCCGGTGATCAGCTGGCGGCGCGCAATGACAACATCATCGACAGGATTCAATCGGATGACAGGAGAAATAGGTTTCATGATGATCTCGGTAAAAATCGGCAAATATCGGCAGCGGTGAATGTCATGCCGGCCGACGCACTGCCAGGCAGCGGCGTCGGCCGTGGTGCATGTTGCTGCTCACGTAATGCGTGCTTACTTACTTCGCTGCAAATTGCGCCAGGTCAGGCATCGGCGCGCCGACCCATTGCTGATAGATCTGACCGAGGCGGCCGTTCTTGGTGTTGGCGTCGACCCAGGCGTTCAGCCATTTTTGCAGTTCAGGTTCGTTTTGGCGGATGCCGATGGCGTAAGGGATATCCTTGATCGCGAACTTTGTCTCCAGGCCCTTGGACGGATTCTGGCGAGCGATTGCGGCAGCCAGCGCATTCGGTGTGCACAGACCGTCGACCTGGCCCGATACGACGGCAGCGGTCACGGTGGCGTCATCGTCAAAGCGCACGATGGTGGCGCCCTTCGGAGCCAGCGGCGTGAGCAGGGAATCCTGCATGTTGCCGCGCACGACGGCGATGCGCTTGCCGTTCAGATCGGCCAGGCTCTTGATGGCGGTGCCCTTCGGTGCAGCGACAACGAATTGCGATGCGCCGTACGGATGCGTGAAGGAGATGACCTTGGCGCGTTCAGGCGTGATACTGAACGTGGCGATGACCATGTCGGCCTTGCCGGTCATCAGGAAGGGCACGCGGTTCGGGCCGGTGACTTGCACGATTTCCAGTTCCACGCCCAAGTCCTTGGCCAGCGCGCGTGCTGTTTCCACGTCCGAACCCTGCGGTTCCAGCTTGGCGTTGGTCATGCCGAACGGCGGCGCGCCGAGGTCGACGGCGATCAGCACTTTCTTGCGCGCCTTGATGTCGGCCAGCGTGTCAGCGTGGACGATCTGGGCGAAGCAGGCCAGGCCGAGCATGACAGCAGCGGCTTTTTTGGTGAAATTGGATAAAGTTTTCATGTTGTCTCCTGAGATATCGATTGTTACTGCAAGGTGGTGAAACTATTTTGTACGGACCGGGAAATTACAACTCGCTGCTGACGAACTTCGCCAGTTCAGCGGTCTTGGGATTGGTGAACAGTTCGTCCGGCGGTCCCATTTCCCAGACTTTTCCCTGATGCATGAACACCAGCACATCCGCCAGTTTGCGCGCGAACGCCATTTCATGCGTGACCAGCACCATGGTCATGCCTTGCTTGGACAAGTCTTCCATGACCTTCAATACTTCGCCGGTCAGTTCCGGATCGAGCGCCGACGTCACTTCGTCGAACAGCATCAGTTCCGGCGCCATCGCCAGCGAACGGGCAATCGCCACACGCTGCGCCTGGCCGCCGGAGAGTTGCTCCGGATAGGCTTCCTTCTTGGCCTCCAGACCAACCAGCGTCAGCACATTGTGCGCGATTTTCTTCGCCTCTGCTGTCGCCATCTTCTTAATGGTCGTCAGCGCCAGCGTAATGTTGCGCTCCACCGTCACGTGCGGGAACAGGTTGTAGCTCTGGAACACGATGCCGACCTGCTTGCGCAGTTCGCGCAGGTTGAGCTTGTCCGGATGATGGATATCGTGGCCGCAGACATTGATGTCGCCGGAATCGATGCGTTCGAGTCCGTTGAGGCAACGCAGCAAGGTGCTCTTGCCCGATCCGCTGCGGCCGATGATCGCAACCATCTGGCCCTTCTGCACATCCAGCGAGACGCCGTTCAACACCTTGTTCGTGCCGAAGCTCTTGTGCAGATTGTTGATGCTAACGATTGCTGACATTCAATTTCCTTTCAAAGTGCTTGCTCAGCGCCGACAGCGGATAGCAGAGACAAAAATAAATCAGGGCTACGCAGCCGAACACGGTGAACGGCTGGAAAGTCGAGTTGTTGATGATCTGGCCGGCGCGCGACAGATCGACGAAGCCGATCACCGAGGCCAGCGAGGTGTTCTTGACGATCTGCACCATGAAACCGACGGTCGGCGGAATGGCGATCTTGAACGCCTGCGGCAGGATCACCTTCTGCAATTGCTCGAAGCGGTTGAAGCCAAGGCATTCCGACGCTTCCCACTGCGTTTTCGGCACGGCTTGGATGCAACCGCGCCAGATTTCACCAAGGAAGGCGGCGCAGTACACCGCAAAAGAAATCCCGGCGGCTACCAGCGGCGACAGCTTGAAGCCCGCAATCGCCAGGCCGAAATAAGCTACGAACAGGATCACCAGCAACGGGATCCCCTGCACGATCTGGATGTACCAGCTCGCGATGCTGCGCAGCGTCTTGTTGGGAGATACGCGCCAGAGCGCGATCACGAAGCCGGCCACGCCACCGAAGACGAACGCTACCAGCGACAGGACGATGGTCCAGACCGCAGCCTGCAGCAGGTATTCGACGTGTAAAAAGGTAAATGAGGTCACGCTCTCTCCTTACAGATTGGTGCCGAGTTTGCGCTTGCGCACAAACGCTGTCTTCCCGACCAGCCAGAAGGCAGCGCGGAACAGGAAGGACAAGGCCAGATAGGCGACGGCAATCACCACATACACTTCAAAGCTGCGGAAGGTTTCCGACTGCACCAGGTTGGCGGTGGCGGTCAGTTCTTCGGCAGAGATCTGCGAGGTGATGCTCGATGCCAGCATCAGCAGGATGAATTGGCTGGTCAGCGACGGATAGACGCGTTCCACCGCAGGCAGCAGCACTACATGCCAGTAGACATGGAACTTCGACATGCCCAGGCATTCGGCCGCTTCGATCTGGCCGGGGTGGATGGAGTTGATGCCGGCGCGCATGATTTCAGCGGTATAGGCGCCGACGTTGACGGTCAGCGCGATCACGGCGGCGGTTTCCGCGGTCAGTCGCAAGCCGATGCTCGCCAGGCCGAAATAGACCAGGAACACCTGCACCAGCAGCGGCGTATTGCGGATGATCTCGACGTAAGTCTTGACCAGCGCCTGCAGCAGCCAGCTCTTGCTCTTGAAGGCGATGGCGCACAGAGTGCCGACCACAAAACCCAATACGATGGAAAGCGCGGACAACTGTACCGTCAGCCAGGCACCTTCGAGCAAACGGGGCCAGTTGACGAACACGCTCATGAAATCAAAGGTGTAATGCATGAAGTCTCCAGAAGTCTTCGGGACGGTGACCGATTCCAGGAAGCCGGGGAATCAGGCTGCGATCCAAAGCATGGATGGAATTGCAGATGGAACAGGGGATGCCGGCGTCGCGAGGACGCATGCCGGATGGAAGTGCTTTTGCATTGCTGGGTCTCCTTGCTAGGGCCTGGCGCGGGACCGGGAATGTCCGCTACGCAAGACCGTTCACTATCGTGATGCACTCTGCGGATCGAATGTCCGGTCTGCAGAGCGTATCGGCAATCGCCTCTTGATGGGCGCTTTTCTGTTGGTGAAAAACTAAATTCCTGAAACTTGCTAGCCGCCGATCAAAGTATTTTGATGCCGTCGATGGCAACGCGTGATTGTTCGCGCGCGATGCCGTTGACCAATGGCTCGCCGAAATCAGGCAGGCTGATTTCGAAGGTGTCGCCCAGTTGAGTACGTACGCCATCGGCAAACGACAGCGTCGCAGTGCCGAAGAAATGCACGTGGATATCGCCCGGGCGCAGGAACTGGTTGTACTTGAAATGGTGGTATTCCAGGTTCTCGATGGCGTGGCACATGTTGTCCTGGCCGGAGAGGAATTCCTTCTCCCAGATCACGCGGCCGTCGCGGCGGATGCGGCTCATGCCGACCAGATTGGCGGGCAGCTCGCCGACCAGCAGTTCCGGACCGAAGGAACAGTAGCGCAGTTTCGAGTGCGCCAGGTACAGGTAATTCTTGCGCTCGACCACGTGATCCGAGAACTCGTTGCCGATAGCGAAACCGAGGCGATGCGGCTGGCCGTCGTCGCCGATGATATACAGGCCGGTCAATTCAGGCTCTTCGCCGGCGTCTTCGGCAAACTCCGGCATCGGGAAGGGCGCGCCCGGATTGACGACGATAGCGCCGTCGCCCTTGTAGAACCACTCCGGCTGTGCGCCGATCTTGCCGCGACCCGGACGTCCGCCTTCCAGACCCCACTTGAACATGCGCATGGTGTCGGTCATTGCGCTTTCGTCGTCGTCCAGCTTCTGGTGCATCTTGTCGCGCGTGGAGGCGCTGCCCAGATGGGTCAGGCCGGTGCCGGACACCAGGCAGTGCGCCGGGTCTGCATGGTCCAGCGGCGCCAGGATGCGGTTTTCTTTCAGGATTGCAGCGTAGTCTTCCTGGGTATTGCTGTTGAGCAGTTGCGCCTGGCGCTCCAGCGAATTGCCTTCGGCAATCGCCAGCAGGGCCAGTTCATGCATGGTGCCGACCTGGGAAACCACGTTGATGGCCTTGCCGCACACGATGCCGACTTTGCGGCTGCCCTGGCGGTCTTCGAATTGAATCAGTCTCACGTTGTCTCCGATGTTGATATGGAGACATCCGGCGATGGCGCCGCGCGCATCGGATGCTGTGGCGCAGCACAGGCGCCGGCAGGTCGAATCGATTGCAGGCAGTTGCTGTCAGCAACGGCGCTCAGATCAATTTCGCCAATGTCTCCATGAAATTATTCACATCCTCCCGAGTATGGATGCGTTAGCATTATGTTTTTGCCGGACAAAATATAAGAGGCTTCCCTAACGATGTCTAATGACCTTAATTCATCGGGTGATAACCAACTGCAGGCAACGGAGGAAACACCTGCGGTTTTGCCCTCGGTGAGCGCCATCGTCAGCCGCCTGCGTTTCAAGCAGGTGGCTTTGCTGACGGCGCTTGACGAGCAGGGTTCGCTGCACAAGGCTGCCGAGGTCATGCACATGACGCAACCGGCGGCCACCAAGGCGCTGCACGAAATGGAGTCGGCGCTGGGCGTGACGCTGTTCGACCGGTCCACGCGCGGCATCGAAGCGACCGAGCTGGGCCGCTGCGTGATCCGCTATGCGCGCCTGATCCAGAGCGACATCAGCAATTTGCGCGACGAATTGCAAGGCATGCTGACCGGGCAGGGCGGCCGGTTGTCGATCGGCACCATCATGGGCGCCGCACCGCTGGTGACGCGCGCCCTGACGCGCCTTCGCGAGGTGCAGCCGGAAGTGTCGATCGAAATCACCGAAGACACCAGCGCGCGCCAGTTGTTGCTGCTTGACCAGGGCCGCATCGACCTCATGGTGGGGCGTTCGTCGGTGAGTTCGCAGCCGCAGCTGTATAACTATGAAATGCTGCGCGGCGAGCCGATGTGCATCGTCACCGGCCTCGAGCATCACCTCGCGACCGCGCAGAAGGTGCGCCTGCAGGAATTGTCGACCGCGTCGTGGATCCTGTACTCCAGCAATATGCCGATGCGCATCTGGATCGAGCATGAATTCAAGCTGGAAGGAATGAAGGTGCCGGCCAATGTTATCGAAACGGCATCCCCCTTCGTCACCGTCACCTTGCTGGCGCAGTCGAACATGGTGGCGGTGATGCCGCTGGATATCGCGCACTTCTTCGCGGCCAAGCAGATGCTGTGCATCCTCCCCGTGCATCTGAAGACCCGCATCGAGCACTATGGCATCGTGACCCGCAAGAACGCCACCCTGTCGTCGATAGGGAAGATGTTCATCAACATCCTGCGCCAGCAAAACTGAACTGAAAAAATCTGATCGCAGCGACGCCCACTTTCCATCCTTGTTCCATCATCGCAATTTCGCCGGGAATCCATGAAGTCTTCCATCACATCTTCGCTGCCGTCTTCCTTGCGCCTGGCCATGCTGGCCGGTGCAGTCGCCATCCTGGCGGCGTGCGCCAACACGCAAAAGACGCATGATCCGGTCGCCAAGCAAGTCAAGCTGGACCAGGCGCTGGCGCTGTTCTCGAACAATCCCGTCGAAGGTCTGCCGAAAGACTGGGAACCGCTGGTCCTGATGCGCAAGAAGAAGACGACCGACTACGGCCTGGTCAAGGACGGCGAGCGCACGGTATTGCGCGCCTTCGCCGACAAGGCCTCGTCGGGTTTGCGGCATCAGGTCAATATCGATCCGGTCAAGCAGCCGTGGCTGACCTGGAGCTGGAAGACCTCGGCCTTGATCAAGACTGCCGACAACCGTTTCCGCGACACCGAAGATTCGCCGGTGCGCATCGTGCTGGCTTTCGACGGCGACAAGAGCAAGCTGTCTTTCATGGACACGATCCTGTTCGACACCGCCAAGCTGGTATCGGGGCATGACTTCCCCTATGCTACGCTGATGTACATCTGGGAAAACAAAGCGCCCAAAGAGACCGTCATCGCCAATACGCGCACCGGCCGCATCCAGATGCTGGTGGCTGAAAGCGGCGCCGCCAACGTGGGCCGGTGGGTCAGCTACCAGCGTAACATCGTCGACGACTACGTGAAGGTGTACGGCGAACAGCCGGGACGGCTGATCGGCGTCGGTGTGCTGACCGACACCGACAACACCGAAGAAAAAGTCGAAGCCTGGTACGGCGACATCCGCTTGTTGCGCCAGGCCACGGTGGCCGGACGGACGCCGTCACCGCAGCAGCAATAGACTGCGCGGCTGACAAAACGCCGCTCTTAACGCACCGCCAGCAGCGCAAGCAGCGCCAGCAAGGCCGGCAATCCCTGCACGTACAGGATCGAGCGTTTGGCGGTGAGGCCGCCATAGATGCCCGCCACCAGCACGCATGCGACGAAGAACAGCTTGATCGCGCCGTCGCCGGAGATCAGCCCCCACGCCAGGCCCGCTGCGAGGAAGCCGTTGTAAAGTCCCTGATTGGCGGCCAGCACCTTGGACGCTTCGGCGGCTTCACGCGACTGGCGGAAGGTCTTCAGCCCCAGCGGCCTGGTCCACAGGAACATCTCTAGCACGAGGATCCAGACGTGCAGTATGGCGATCAGCGCCACCAGGATATCGGCGAGCAGTTTCATTGTTTCTCCTTGTTATGATTTGTCTTGCGATGATGCCCGAAACAACGGTTCGTGAACATAGTTTGCGGCCTGAGGTTGCGGGCCGCGCGAGAAAGCCGCTACAATGGCGCCGGGCCTGACAGGAGGCCCGGTCTCGCGAAAGCTGACGCACCTGTTCATTGTTACGCGCACCTTCCTTTTCGGATATGCCCTGACGTTGAAACCTTGATATGACCGTAGCGAGAACGGTCGATATGAAAGGAACGTTATGTGGTCTACCTCCCATCCCCTGTTCAAACAATCGCGCACTGTTGCCGGCGAAGCCTGCAGCAACAGTGAATTCCTGCGCCGTCATGCGCGCCGGCTGGTGCGCGACGGCCGCGCCGACCAGCCCAGCAAGGCCTTGCCGGTGCTGCGCCGGGTGATCGACGCCGGTCTCATGCCGGAACTCGCCGTCACCGATCTGTACAACGTGCGCGAAACCCTGCAGCTCAAGCATATCCTGCACACGCTGGCGCGCGAACTCGGTTTCGCAAGCTGGGACGTCTGCAAGCAGGAGATCGACCGCCGCGATACGGCGCTGCTGGATCGCTATCGCTTCGAGCAGGGCCGGTTCGGCGACTTCGAGCAGAACTGGTTTCCCGACGAGCCGACCGCGCGCGCCTGGCAGCAGCAGAACGGCGGTTACATCGTGAACTACGGCAAGCAGGCCGTGGCGATTCTCACAAAGTAGGCAATGAAAAAACGGCGGTGCCATGACGGCCCGCCGTTTTTTTTACGCGATCAACAGAGTTTATTGCGGCTTCAGGAAGGCCTCCGCCAGGCGCACCCAATACGTCGCACCGAGCGGCAGCAAATCATCGTTGAAATCGTAACTGGGATTGTGCAGGTTGCACGGACCGAGGCCGTGGCCGCTGTCGCGATGGCCGCCTTCACCGTTGCCGATGAAGACGTAGCAACCGGGTTTGTGCTGCAGCATGAAGGCGAAATCTTCCGCACCCATGGTCGGCTCGACCTTGGCATCGACATTCTCGGCGCCGACGATGCCTTGCAAGACTTCGACGGCGAACGCGGTTTCTTTGGCGTGATTGATCAGCGGCGGATAGTTGCGCTGGAATTTGAAATCGACGTCGGCATCGAAGGCCGCGGCCGTGTGCTCGGCAATTTCGCGCATACGGCGTTCGATCAGGTCCAGCACCGGTGTGCTGAAGGTGCGCACAGTGCCGATCAGGCTGGCGTTGTCGGGAATGACGTTGGTGGCGCTGCCGGCATGGATCTGGGTGATCGACAACACCGCCGGATCGTTGGGATTGGCGTTGCGCGAGACGATGGTCTGCCAGCTCTGTGCAATCTGCACCGCCGTCATGACCGGGTCGATGGACTTGTGCGGTTGCGCCGCGTGCGAACCCTTGCCTTTGACGATTACTTCGAACTCATTGCTGGAAGCCATCATCGGTCCCGGCGTGACGCCGAAGGTACCGGCTTTCATGCCCGGCCAGTTGTGCATGCCGAACACCGCGTCCATCGGATACTTTTCGAACAGGCCGTCCTGGATCATGCGCTCGGCGCCCCGGCCGCCTTCTTCCGCAGGCTGAAAAATCACATAGACGGTGCCGTCGAAATCACGGTGCTGCGACAAGTGATGCGCCGCGCCCAGCAGCATGGCGGTATGGCCGTCGTGGCCGCAGGCGTGCATCTTGCCGGCGTTTTTGGAGGCGTGCGGGAAGGTGTTCAGCTCCGGCATCGGCAATGCGTCCATGTCGGCGCGCAGGCCGATCGCACGCGGACCGTCGCCGCCCTTGATGATGCCGACCACGCCGGTGACGCCCAGTCCGCGCACTACCGGGATTCCCCATTCGGTCAGCTTTTGCACGACGACGTCGGAGGTGCGCTGTTCTTCATAGCTCAGTTCGGGATGAGCGTGGATATCGCGCCGGATCTTTTGCAACTCGGCGTGGAATTTGGTGATGGGATCGATGAGTTTCATGGTGCGTACCTTGCTGCTATGTTGCCATTTCGACATGATGCGTTGAGGAGTGCGACGGCAAGTGCTTTGTCGCGGTGTCGTCTATATTACTCCCAGGCTTGAACAGCTTCCATAAATGTAGTTGCTTCTTTTGCATGATTTCTGCACCATCTGCACTTTCCGGCTGGCGCAATACCGACCCGGCGTCGCCGGGATGCCCGGCCGGGACAATTTTGCGTATCCTGTCATGAAATAAATTCCAGTCAATTCACCAGCCAACCGCCAATGCTTGTCTTCATTATTCGCCGCTGCGTCCAGAGCCTTGCCGTATTGCTGCTGATGTCGCTGCTGGTGTTCGTCAGCGTCTATGCCATCGGTAATCCCATCGATATCCTGATCAGCGCCGACGCCGATCAGATTGAGCGCGCGCGCGTGATTGCGGCATTCGGGCTGGACCAGCCGCTGTGGGTGCAATACTTTTACTTCATCAAGAACGCCTTTGCCGGCGACATGGGACGCTCCTTCGTGTACGCCACGCCGGCGCTGGGACTGATCCTCGAGCGCCTGCCGGCCACGCTGGAACTGGCCGTGGCTGCGATCCTGATCGCCATCGTGATCGGATTGCCGCTGGGATTATGGGCGGGTTTGCGCCCCCGGAGTTTTGCCGGCAAGACCATCATGACGGTATCGATCTTCGGTTTTTCGCTGCCGACTTTCTGGGTCGGGCTGATGCTGATCATGGTGTTCGCAGTCGAGCTGGGCTGGCTGCCGACCAGTGGACGCGGCCAGACCGCACTGCTGTTCGGCATCCCGTTCGGTTTCCTGACGTGGGACGGACTCAGGCATTTGCTGATGCCTGCGCTCAACCTGTCGCTGTTCAACATCGCGCTGATCATCCGCCTCACGCGTGCCGGCACCCAGGAAGCACTGCTGCAGGATTACATCAAGTTCGCCCGCGCCAAGGGGCTGCGCAACAGCCGCATCATCGGCGTGCACGTGCTCAAGAACATCCTGATTCCCATCGTCACCGTGGTGGCGCTGCAGTTCGGCTCCATCATCGCGTTCTCGATCGTGACGGAATCCATCTTCGCCTGGCCCGGCGTCGGGAAGCTGCTGATCGACTCGATACGCGTGCTCGACCGGCCCGTGATCGTTGCCTTCCTGTCGCTGATCGTGGCCATTTTCATCCTCATCAATCTGTGTGTCGACCTGCTGTATTCGCTGCTCGATCCGCGCGTGCGCTTGTCGGAAGCGAAGGGCTGACATGGTTTCGAAATACACCCGGAAAATCATCCAGGCCGACACGCCGTTCACGCGCTTCCTGCAAGCTTACTTCTCCAGTCGCGTCGCCACGGTCGGATTTGCATTGCTGCTGCTGATCCTGCTGGCAGCCTTGTTTGCACCGCTGGTCTCGCCGCAGAATCCCTACGACCTCGAACATCTCGACGTCATGGACTCGCGCCTGGAGCCGGGCAAGAGCGCCATGGAAGGCAATCTCACTTATCTGCTCGGCACAGACGACCAGGGTCGCGACATGCTGTCAGCGATTCTTTATGGTCTGCGCATTTCCGTCATGGTCGGCGTCACCAGCACCGTGATTGCGCTGGCCATCGGCCTGTCGCTGGGTTTGCTGGCGGGTTATGCAGGCGGTCGCACCGAGGCGCTGATCATGCGCGTGGCAGACATCCAGCTGGCGTTTCCACCGATCCTGGTGGCGCTGATCCTGCTGGCGCTGACCGGGCGCGGCATCGACAAGATCATCATCGCGCTGGTCACCGTGCAATGGGCGTATTACGCGCGCACCACGCGCAGCACGGCGCTGGTGGAGCGCAAGAAGGAATACATCGAAGCTGCGCGCCTGCTCGGCCTGTCGCTGCTGCGCATCATGTTCCGCCACCTGCTGCCGAATTGCCTGCCGCCGCTGATCGTGATCGCCGCGCTGCAGGTGGCGTCGGCGATTTCGCTGGAGGCGACGCTGTCCTTCCTCGGGCTCGGCCTGCCGGTGACGGAACCGTCGCTGGGACTGCTGATCTCCAACGGTTTCCAATACCTGATGTCGGGAAAATACTGGATCAGTTTCTTCCCCGGCGTGGCGCTGCTGGCGACCGTGGTGGCGATCAACCTCGTCGCCGACCAGTTGCGCGACGTCCTCAATCCTCGCCTGCAAGGACAATGAGATGACCGCCGCCTTGCAAGTAGAAAACCTGCAGACGCACTTCCTTTCGCGCGGCGGCATTGCGCGCGCGGTGGATGACGTATCCTTCGCGGTCGAGCAGGGCCAGGTCATGGGACTGGTCGGCGAGTCCGGTTCAGGAAAGTCGATGACGGGTTATTCCATCATGGGACTGATCGACGCGCCGGGAAAAGTGGCCGGTGGCCGCATCCTGCTCAACGGCCGCGACCTGCGCAGCCTGCCGGCCGAAGAAATGCGGCGCATCCGTGGCAACCGCATCGCGATGATTTTCCAGGATCCGATGATGACGCTGAACCCGGTGCTGCGCATAGACACGCAGATGATCGAAGCCGTGCGCGCGCATCAGGACGTCAGCAAGGATGCCGCGCTGGCGATGGCACGCGATGCGCTGGTGCGCGTCGGCATCGCCGCGCCGGACGAACGCCTCAACGCCTATCCGCATCAGTTCTCGGGCGGCATGCGCCAGCGCGTCGCCATCGCGATCGCGCTGCTCAACAAGCCGGACCTGATCATCTGCGACGAACCGACCACTGCGCTCGACGTCACCATCCAGGGCCAGATCCTGTTCGAGATGCAGAAGCTGTGCCGGGAGTCCGGTACGGCGCTGATCTGGATCACCCACGATCTGTCCGTGGTCGCCGGGCTGGCCGACACCGTCAGCGTGATGTACGCCGGGCGCATCGTTGAAAGCGGGGACGTCGCCCGGGTGCTCACCCACCCGCGCCATCCCTACACGCACGGCCTGATTGCCTCGGCGCCATCGCGCAATCCGCGCGGCCAGGCCTTGCGCCAGATTCCCGGCAGCACGCCGTCGCTGTTGAAACTGCCCGCCGGCTGCGCCTTTCGCGACCGCTGCGCATACGCCACCATCGAATGCGCGCAGACGCCGGAGACGCGCATCGTCGACGGCCGCGCCTTGCGTTGCTTCCATCCGATGGCCGATGCGCCGGCAGGGAGCATCGCATGAACCAGAAGCACGCCGCCATGCCGCCATTGCTGGAACTGCGCCACGTTTCCAAACGCTTCGTCAAACCGCTCGACAGCGCGGCGAAGACGTCCAACCTGATCACCCGGCCGTTCGGCAAAGTCCTGCACGAGGAAGTGGTGCATGCAGTTGACGATGTCAGCCTGCACATCGACGCCGGCGAAGTGGTCGGCTTGGTGGGCGAATCAGGATGCGGCAAATCGACGCTGGGCCGCATGGCGGTGGGTCTGCACGGCCTGACCGAAGGGCAGCGCCTGTGGCAAGGGGAAGATCTTGACGCGCTGTCGCCGCAGCAACGGCGCGAACGCCAGTTGGCGATCCAGATGATTTTCCAGGACCCCTATGCGTCGCTCAATCCGCGCTTGCGCGTGGTCGACATCGTCGGCGAAGCGCCGGTCGTGCATGGCATCACCGGCAAGCGCGAGCAGCAGGACTACGTCGCCGACCTGTTGCAGCGCGTGGGCCTGAGCAGCGACATGCTACGCCGTTTCCCGCATCAGTTCTCCGGCGGCCAGCGCGCTCGTGTCGGCATCGCACGCGCGCTCGCAGTCAAACCGAAATTTCTGGTCTGCGACGAAGCGGTGGCGGCGCTCGACGTGTCGATCCAGGCGCAGGTGCTCAATCTGTTCATCAAGCTGCGCGACGAACTTGACCTGACCTATCTGTTCATCAGTCATGACCTCGGCGTGGTGCGGCATATCTCCGACCGCGTGTTGATCATGTATCTGGGGCGCATCGTCGAATCGGCGCCCACCGATGCCGTCTTCGCGCGCGCCAACCATCCCTATACGCAGGCGCTGCTGGCTTCGGCGCCGAAACTGGAAGTCGGCAAGGCGACCTACTTCGCCGTCAAGGGCGAAATCCCGTCGCCGCTGAATCCACCTTCGGGATGCCACTTCCATCCGCGCTGCCCGCATGCCATGCCGCGCTGTTCGGTGGAAAAGCCGCTGCTCCGGGAAATCTCGCCGGGCCACATGTCAGCCTGCCATCTGAACGACGCACAATAGAAACGCTGGGCATCGATTCTGCAGTTTGCAATTTTGTTCAATACGGCCGGCGCCGCGCCGCCTAGCATCGCTACCTTATCTTCGAGGGAGCGATACACCATGGTCATGCAGGAATTCGCCATGCTGGCGGCGGCACACTGGCTGGCGCTGGTCAGCCCGGGGCCGGATTTTCTTTTGCTGTTGCGCAGCGCCTTGCGCCACGGTCGCCGCAACGGCATCGGCGCGAGTCTCGGGATCGCCTGCGCCAACGGCGTCTACATCGCGCTGGCATTGGCCGGCTTCAGCCTGTTGCAGCGGAGCCCGGCGGCACTGACGGTGATGAAACTACTGGCGGCGGCGTACCTGGCGTATATCGGCTGGTCCTTCATGCAGGCCGGTCGGGCAGCGCCGCCGGTGATGGCGGGGGAGGGCGCTGGCATGGAACGCGGCGGATTCCTGCGCGGCTTCGTCGCCGGTTTTTTGTCCGGCGGTCTGAACCCTAAAAACGGCTTGTTCTATCTCGGCCTGTTCACCCTGATGGTCGGCGCCGGCACCGGCATGCACATCAAGCTGTGGTACGGCTTGTGGATGTTCACGGCGGTGTTCGTCTGGGATGCGGGGCTGGTGCTGGCGGTGTCGAATGCGCGCGTCGCGGGGTGGATCGCCCGCTATTTCGCGCGCGCCGAGTGGCTGGCCGGCGTCATCCTGCTGCTGGGCGGAACGATGCTGGCGATGACAGTCGTGCTCGCCGTCTAGGCGATCAGCTGGTATTGCGCCGGCGTCGCCGCCACGCGCGATTTGAAGATGCGATGGAAATGGCTCTGGTCGGCGAAGCCGGTGCGATAGGCGACCTCGGCCAGCGCCACGCCGTGCCGCAGAAAGTCCCGCGCCAGGTTGATGCGCATGTCGAGTTGCAAGGCGTGCGGCGTCATGCCGAACTGCGCGCGGAACTGGCGGATCAGTTGATAGCGTCCGACACCGGCCAGTTGCGCCAGCGTATCGAGGGCGATCTTGTGGCAGCAATGCTCTTGCAGATAATCGCGCACGCTTTGCAGGTCGGCGGTACGCGCCTGATGCATTTCGACGCCGGCTTCCCGGCAGATATCGAACAGTTCGCACAGCGCGGCGATCAGCAGGGTTTCCTTTTGCAATGCCTCGTCTTTGCCGCTCATGGCAGCGGTGACGTCATCCATCAGCGCGGACGCACGCGGCGAGCGCAGCACCTGCGACGCCGGCAGGGCGTCGATGCCGCTTTCCTTCAGCAATTGCAGCAGCCATCGGCGGTCGAGATGAAACATCCGATAGCCCCAGCTCTCCCGGTCGCCGGGGTTGCATGAATGCACTTCGTCGGCGCCGATCAGCACCACGTCGCCGGGACTGATCTGCATCTGCCGGAGCGGCAGCGAAAAGGTGCTGGCGCCGGCGTCAACCACGCCGATCGAGAAGGTCGGGTGCGTATGCGGCGCATAACAGCTGACGCTGCCGATCGCGCGCCGGCCTTCGCAGAACGGCAAGTCGGCGTCACGCCAGAATTCGACGACGGGCGTGGCAGCGGAGGGAAGGGAAGATTGTCTGGATGACATCGCGAAGGCTTCGTAAATGATGCTGCATTTTAAGATAAAGTAGCAGCTTGCCGCGCCATTCCGTCGCGCCTTCCATTTAGTTGACCGCCATGAATTCCGTTTCCGAACCCATCCTCGTCCGCGCCGTCTGCCCGCACGATTGTCCAGACACGTGCGCCTTGCTGGTGACCGTCAAGGACGGCGTCGCCACCGAAGTGAAGGGCGACCCTGATCATCCGACCACCGCCGGTGTGCTGTGCACCAAGGTGTCGCGCTATACCGACCGCACCTATCACAAGGACCGCCTGCTGCATCCGATGAGGCGCGTCGGGAAAAAGGGCGAAGGAAAATTCGAGCGCATCAGCTGGGACGAAGCGCTCGACACGATCGCCGCGCGACTGAAGGAAGTCTCCGCGCGCAATCCGCAAGCCATCCTGCCGTACAGCTACGCCGGCACCATGGGCCTGGTGCAGGGCGAATCGATGGCGATGCGTTTCTTCAACCGCATAGGCGCCTCGCAACTGGATCGCACCATTTGCGCTTCGGCCGGCGCGGCCGGCTACAAGTACACGGTGGGCACGCGCCTGGGCGCCGACACTGAACACGTGCAGGATGCCAGGCTGATCATCATCTGGGGCGGCAATCCGATCGCCTCGAACCTGCATTTCTGGATGCGCGTGCAGGAAGCAAAACGGCGCGGCGCCAAGCTGATCGCCATCGATCCTTACCGCTCGCTGAGCGCCGAAAAATGCCACCAGCATATCGCCCTGTTGCCGGGTACCGATGCGGCGCTGGCGCTGGGCATGATGCACGTGCTGATCAACGAAAACCTGCTCGACACCGATTACATCGTGCAGCACACGCTGGGTTTTGAACAACTGAAGCAGCGCGTGCAGGAATGGACGCCGCAGCATACCGCCGACGTGTGCGGCATCAGCGCCGAGGAAGTCGTGCAGCTGGCGCGCGAATACGGCGCTGCCGCGCGACGCGGCGAGATCACGCTGATCCGCGCCAACTACGGTTTGCAGCGCGTGCGCGGCGGCGGCATGGCGGTGCGCAATATCGCCTGCCTGCCGGCGCTGGTCGGCGCCTGGCGTCATGCCGGCGGCGGTCTGCAGTTGTCGACCTCTGATTCCTTCCCGAAGAACGGCGCCTTCCTGCAGCGGCCGGACCTGCTGCTGCAACATAACAATGGCGTGCCGACGCGCACCATCAACATGAGCACCATCGGCGACGATTTGCTGCGCGAGGCGTCGGCCGATTTCGGTCCGCGCGTGGAAGCGATGATCGTCTACAACTCCAACCCGGTGGCGGTCGCGCCGGAGTCGGGCAAGGTGGCGCAGGGCTTCGCGCGCGAGGATCTGTTCACCGTGGTGCTGGAGCATTTCCAGACCGATACGGCGGACTACGCCGACATCCTCTTGCCGGCCACCACGCAGCTTGAACACATCGACGTGCATGCGACGTACGGCCACGTTTACATGATGGCCAACAACGCTGCGATAGCGCCGCTCGGCGAAGCCAAGCCCAACTCGGAAATCTTCCGCCTGCTGGCGGCGCGCATCGGTTTCACCGAAGACTGCTTCAGCGACAGCGACGACGCCATCGCCGCGCAGGCTTTTGATCGCAGCCATCCGCGCGCGGCCGATTACGACTGGGAGCGTCTCAAGCAAACAGGCTGGCAGCGTCTCAACATGCCGGCCGCACCATTTGCCGAGGGCGGCTTCGGCACGCCGTCGGGCAAGTGCGAATTCTATTCCGCGCGCATGCTCGCCGACGGCCTCGATCCGCTGCCGACGTATATCGCGCCGTATGAATCGGCGGCCAGCAATGCAGCGCTGGCGCAGAAATATCCGCTGGCGATGATCTCGCCGCCGGCGCGCAACTTCCTCAATTCCTCCTTCGTCAACGTGCAGAGCCTGCGCGACACCGAAGGCGAACCGCATCTCGACATCCATCCCGACGACGCCGCCGCGCGCGGCATCGTCAATGGTGCAGAGGTCAGGATTTTCAACGACCGCGGCAGCATGCTGGCCAAGGCGCGCGTGACGCCGAAAGCGCGCGTCGGGCTGGTGGTGGGTTTGTCGATCTGGTGGAAGAAGTTTTCCGGCGACGGCAAGAACGCCAACGAAGTGACCAGCCAGCGCCTGACCGACATGGGCAATGCGCCGACGTTTTACGACGTCCTGGTGCAAGTCGAAGCATGCCCGTCCGGCGTCTGAGCAAACTTTCCAGATTCGTCCTGGCGGCAAGCCTGGGCGCAGCTTTGCTACTGGCGACCGGTTGCAGTTCGCTCGGTTATTACGCGCAGGCGGCGCACGGCCAGTTTTCGCTGCTGGCGCAAGCGCGGCCGATCGACGACTGGCTGGCCGATCCGCATACCTCCGAGCGCCTGCGCGGCAAGTTGCTGGCGGTGCGCGAGATCCGCCGCTTCGCGGTGGAGCAACTGGCGCTGCCCGATAACGGCAGTTACACGACTTATGCGCAGCTGCAGCGCCCCTTCGTGGTGTGGAATGTGGTGGCGGCGCCGGCCTTGTCGCTGACGGCGCGGAAATGGTGTTTCCCGGTCGCCGGCTGCGTCGACTATCGCGGCTACTACAGCCAGCAGGACGCGCAGCAATATGCCGACGGCCTGGTCAAGGAGGGCGACGACGTCCAGGTGCTGGGCGTGCCGGCTTACTCGACGCTGGGCTGGTTCAATGATCCGGTGATGTCGACCTTCATCAATTATCCCGATGCTGAACTGGCGCGGCTGATCTTCCACGAACTGGCCCATCAGGTGGTGTACGCCAAGGGCGATTCACAGTTCAACGAGTCGTATGCGACTACGGTTGAAGAAATCGGATTGGAGCGATGGTTGCAGGCGCATCATGACGATAAGCTGCGCGAGGCATACAAGGTATTCGCCGGACGCAAGCAGGACTTTCTTGAACTCCTGCTGAAATACCGGTCTCAGTTGGAGGCCAACTACGAAGGCGACGGCAGCGATGCCGACAAGCTGCGTCGCAAGGCTGAGATTTTCGATGCACTGCGCGCCGAATACCAGCGGCTCAAAGTGCGCTGGGGCGGTTTCTCGGGTTACGACCGCTGGTTCGCCATGCCGCTGTCAAATGCGCATCTGGCGCTGGTCGGCACCTATCACGACCGGGTGCCGGCGTTTCGCGAACTGTTCCGGCGCAGCAGCAGCTTTCCGGATTTTTTCACGCGAGTGAAGGCGCTGGCAAAACTTGACAAGACGGCGCGCAATGAGCAGCTGGATCGCTTGCAGGAAAATGTTCAACCGCTGCATTCGGCGGCGAAATGAACATCGGGCCTTAAAAGTTGCCAATTTGGAAAAGATGGGGCATGGTAGGGCCTTGCCATCGCGTTGCCATCGCGTTGCCATCGCGTTGCTATAGGCAACAGGAAGAAACGCGGCAGGGAATAAGAAAATTTTCTTAAATTTCCTCAAAATACTTGCCCTGAATGAGATTGGCCGATAGCATCTGCATTAAATAAAAACACAACCGTGCTTTTTTTGCAGTGCGCGCCCAAGCCGCGGGAAACAACCGGCAGCCGCCCTGAACCGGAGACAAAAGGAACAATATGGACAAATTCTGGCTTGCATCTTATCCCGCAGGCGTCCCTGCCGACATCGACCCGAACCGCTACCGATCCCTGGTGCAGCTGATCGACGAAGCTTTCGCCAAATACGCCGACCGCAATGCCTATGTCTGCATGGGCAAATACATGACCTATCGCGAGCTGGACCGGCTATCGACGGCGCTAGCCGCCTGGCTGCAAGGCACCGGCTTGAAAAAGGGCGCACGCGTGGCGATCATGATGCCTAATGTGCTGCAATATCCCATCGTCATCGCCGCCATTCTGCGCGCCGGCTACACCGCGGTGAACGTCAATCCGCTGTACACGCCGCGCGAACTCGAACATCAGTTGAAGGACTCCGGCGCCGAAGCCATCTTCGTGCTTGAGAACTTCGCGTGTACGCTCGCCAAGGTCATCGCCAACACCAGCGTCCGGCACGTCGTGGTGGCGAGCATGGGCGAGATGCTCGGCGGCCTCAAGGGCGCCGTCGTCAATTTGGTAGTGCGCCACGTCAAGAAACTGGTGCCGCCATTTTCGCTGCCGCAATCGATCACCTTCAAACAGGCGCTGTCGATCGGCCACGGCAAGACTCCGGCGCCGGTTGAAGTCGGCCATGACGATATCGCCTTCTTGCAATACACCGGCGGCACCACCGGCGTCGCCAAGGGCGCGGTGCTGACGCATCGCAATCTGGTCGCCAACGTGCTGCAGGCGGAAGAATGGCTGATGCCGGCGCTCAAGCAGGGTGCCAAGCTCGACCAGCTGGTGTTCATCTGCGCGCTGCCGCTGTATCACATCTTCGCGCTGACGGTCTGCAACATGCTGGGCACGCGCGAAGGCGCACTCAACGTGCTGATCCCGAATCCCCGCGATATCCCGGGCTTCATCAAGGAACTCGGCAAGTACAAGGTCAACACCTTCCCGGCGGTCAACACGCTGTACAACGCGCTGCTGAACCACCCTGATTTCGCCAAGCTGGATTTCTCCGGCTATCGCTGCTGCGTCGGCGGCGGCATGGCGGTGCAAAAATCGGTGGCGGACAAATGGAAGAAGGTCACCGGTTGCCCGATCATCGAAGGCTACGGCTTGTCCGAAACCTCACCGATCGCCAGCGCGAACCCGTGCACGATCAGCGATTACACCGGCACCATCGGGTTGCCGCTGCCGTCGACCGAATTCCAGATCCTGGACGACGACGGCAAACCGGTGCCGCTTGGCAAGCCCGGTGAAATTGCAATCCGCGGTCCGCAAGTCATGAGCGGCTACTGGAATCGCCCTGACGAAACCGAAAAGGTCATGACGCCGGACGGCTTCTTCAAATCAGGCGACATCGGCATCATGGACGAGCGCGGCTATACCCGCATCGTCGACCGCAAGAAGGACATGATCCTGGTCTCCGGCTTCAACGTCTATCCGAACGAAATCGAAGGCGTGGTCGCGGCCCATCCGGGCGTGCTCGAATGCGCCTGCGTCGGCGTGCCCGATGAGCACACCGGCGAAGCGGTCAAGCTGTTCGTGGTGCGCAAGGACAAGTCGCTGACCGCCGAGCAGTTGATGGCGTATTGCAAGGAGCAGTTTACCGGCTACAAGAAGCCGAAGTACATCGAGTTCCGCGATGAACTGCCCAAGACTAATGTCGGCAAGATATTGCGCCGTGAATTGCGCGATGAAAAGAAGACCGAGAAGAAAGCGGCATGATTTATTGCCGCTGATTTCTTGCGACGGAAATAAAAACGCGACCTTCAAGGTCGCGTTTTTTCATGGCCGCAAGATTGCGTTCAGGTCTGCTTCCATGCACTGACAAATGCATCGGCGTTCTTGCGGACCTGTTCCACCGTCATGCCGGGTTTGTACAGCGCCGAGCCGAGGCCAAACGCAGAGGCGCCGGCAGCGGTGAATTCCTTCAGGCTGTCGGGCGTGATGCCGCCCACCGGCACCAGCATGACGCTGGCCGGAATCACTGCGCGCCAGGCCTTGACCACCACCGGCCCGAGCTGCTCGGCCGGGAACATCTTGAGGATATCGGCACCCGCTGCGAGCGCGGCGAAGGCCTCGGTCACGGTTGCCACGCCGGGCGCGCTGGCCAGGCCGGCGGCAGTGGCGGCGCGGATGACTTCCGGATCGCTGTGCGGCATGACGATCAACTGGCCCTCGGCATCCTTGACCTGCTGCACCTGCGCCGGGGACAGTACCGTACCGGCGCCGACCATGCAACTGGCCGGCAGCACGTTGCGCAATACGCGGATGCTTTCGAACGGTTCGGGCGAATTGAGCGGGACTTCGATGATGCGAAAACCGGCATCGTACAAGGCCTGGCCGACTGCTTCGACTTCATCGGGACGGATGCCGCGCAAGATCGCGATCAGTCCGCATTGTTTCAGTGCTTCTTTCAACATGGTGCTTCTCCAGTGAATCGGACGGTTCAGTTCAGCAGTCCGGCTTGTCGCGCGATCTTCCACAGGCCGCGTTCAGTCGCCTGCGCGGCGATGTCGAGGCGGGTCAGTCCGTACAGGCTCAGCGCGGTGCGGTAGCGCGCGCACAGTTTGTCGTCGCCGATCAGGATGATGTGCGGCTCTGCGGTGCAGGCGGCGGCTGCGCGGGTTGCCTTGAGCGCGGCGATTTCATGGCCGATCAGCAGGCCGGAGAGATAATCCGGCTGGCTGCTTGCGCCGAGCTGACCGACCAGGCCCAGGGTGCGGCTGCTGAAGATGTTCGACAGCACGCCGGCGCGTCCCTCTTCCGAAGACGCAACACGCAGGCCGCGTTCGAAGGCGGCCGGATCGCTTTGTTCGCGGTGCTCCATGGTGCGGCCAAGGATGGTGTGCTGGCTCAGCACTGCATACACTTCGCCGGTCATGAAGGTGTCGAAATGGGTCATGATGCGGTCTTGTACGCGTATCCACTTTGAGTGGGTGCCGGGCAATCCGATCAAGACATCATCGCTGTCTTGCCTCGTGTCCAGTGCGCCGACCACCTGGGTTTCTTCACCGCGGATCACGTTCGGCAACGCTGCGCGCTGCAGCAGGCCGGGCACGATGTGCAACGTGCGGCCGGCGCCGAGGTCGACGTGCGTCAGCTGCTTGCCGACGTGGGCCACGGCGAGCGGGATATCGACATAGCCGGCTTCACGCCAGCCCTGCGCGCTGCCAACCATGCCGGCGGCGATCAGCGGGCTGGCGGGACTGCTTTGCAGCCAGTCGCCGCAGGCTTCGTCGAACGCCTTGGCAAAACCGGCCGCGCGGCTGAAGTCGCCTTCCACTACCGGCAGATTCATGATGCCCCATGGCAGGCCGCGCTTGTCCAGCACGGCGCCATCCTCGCCAAGGCGATAGGCGCGCAGCGACGTGGTGCCCCAGTCGAGCGCGATGAGCCGGGTTGCAATGGCGCTCATGCCGATTCCCGATTTAACGCGGCACAGGTGTCAACAACGGCTTGCCGCTGAAATGCGCCTGCAGGTTATCGAACGCCAGGTCGGCCATGGCGGTGCGTGTGATGACGGTGCCGCTGGCCATGTGCGGCGTCAGCGTGAGGTTCGGCAGCTTGGCCAGCGCGTCCGGAACGTTGGGCTCGTTCTCGAACACGTCCAGGCCGGCGCCGGCGATCTTGCCTTCTTGCAGCGCCTTGATCAGCGCCGCCTCGTCGACTACCGAACCGCGCGCGACGTTGATCAGAAAACCCTTGGGGCCGAGCGCGTCGAGCACGTCGGCATTGACCAGCGCACGCGTGCCGGCGCCGCCCGGCATCGACAGCACCAGGAAGTCGACTTCGCCGGCCAGCGTCTTGAGGTCGGCCACGTAGCGGTAGGGCACGTCGCTTTGCGGCGAACGGTTGTGATATGAAATTTCCATGTCAAAGGCGGCGGCGCGCCTGGCGATGGCCTTGCCGATGCGGCCCAGGCCGACGATGCCCAGGCGCGAACCGGTGACCTTGGTGGTCAGCGCGAACGGGCCTTTTTTCCACTCGCCGCTGCGGGCGAACCGGTCGGCGTCCACCACCCGGCGCGCGGTCGACAGCAGCAAGGTCATGGCGAAGTCGGCGACGTCGTCGGTCAGTACATCAGGCGTGTTGGTCACTTCGATACCGCGCTCGCGTGCGGCGACGGCGTCGACACCGTCATAGCCGACGCCGAATACGGAAATGATTTCCAGCGCCGGGAAGCGGGCGATGTACTCGCGCGAGACCTTGGTTTCGCCCTTCGAGGCGATGCCGCGGATGGACGGTGCGACGGCGGCCAATGCGGCTTCGCTCAGCGAGGTGGCGTCGTGGCAGGTGAAAGTGTCTTGCAGGCGTTGCATCAGGTGCGGCGGCAGTGCGGCGGCGATGAGGATGTCGGGGCGTGCGGAAGTGGAAGTCATGGAATGATCTTGAGCGGTGAGTGAAGGGCGGTTGGGAGGCCGGCGCGCCACGGAAAACCGCGCGCCGGTCCGGAAAATGGATGAAACAATGGACGGGTCAGGCGGCGCACCAGCCGCCGCCGAGGTCTTGCAGGCCGCTAGTGATCGGCGCGCTATCGCCGGGGGCCAGCGGCGGCAGGTCGCGCGGCTTGCGGTTTTCGTCGGTGGCGACGTAGGTCAGGGTGGCTTCGGTGACCTTCACGACCTCGGCCTGCAGGCGATTGCGCTCGGCGTACACTTCCACGTTGACGGTGATCGAGGTTTTGCCGACTTTGACGATATCAGCATAAAATGACAGCAGATCGCCGACGAAGACAGGATGTTTGAATAGGAACGAATTGACCGCGATGGTCGCGACGCGGCCGTTGGCGCGTTTGGTGGCGGGCAGCGAGCCGGCGATATCGACCTGCGCCATGATCCAGCCGCCGAAGACGTCGCCGTAGACATTGGCGTCGGATGGCATAGGCATCACACGCAGATGCGGCATTTTGCCGACGGGCAGCGAGGTATTGTGCTGACTGGTCATTACGTTTCCTTTTGAAAGCGTGAAGTCCTGGGGACTCTTATAATGCGGAAGATCAGGGAGAACCTCCTAGTTTATAGGAGTCGCGGGATCTTCGCGGCTCCTCCGCAAAACAAAAGCACAAATTTTTCCGGGCAATTTTTTCATGCGTCGATATCCGCCTTCCGCCGCGCCGCAAGCTGCGCGTACACCTTCCGTTCCTGCGCACAGCGACTGGCAAACGCTGGCCACCTTGCTGCCTTATCTCTGGACCTATAAATGGCGCGTACTGCTGGCGCTGGCATTCCTGGTCGGCGCCAAGCTGACCAACATCGGCGTGCCCTTGTTGCTCAAGCAACTGGTTGATCGCATGACCGTCGGCCCGAACAATCCGCAGGCGCTGCTGGTGTTGCCGCTGACGCTGCTGGTGGCCTATGGCGCATTGCGGCTGGCGACGACGGTGTTTACCGAATTGCGTGAATTCATTTTCGCCAAAGTGACGCAGCGTGCGGTGCGCACCATTGCGCTGAAGGTGTTCCGCCACCTGCATGCGCTGTCCTTGCGTTTCCACCTGAACCGGCAGACCGGCGGCATGACGCGCGACATTGAGCGCGGCACGCGCGGGGTATCGTCGCTGGTGTCGTATGCGCTGTTCAGCATCTTGCCGACGCTGATCGAAATTGCCCTGGTGCTGGTCTACCTGGTGCTGCACTACGAGATCTGGTTCACCGTGATCACGGCGGGCGCGCTGGTGCTCTATATCGTGTTCACGATCACCGTGACCGAGTGGCGCACGCACTTCCGCCGCACCATGAACGATCTCGATTCGCGCGCCAATTCCAAGGCCATCGATTCGCTGCTCAACTACGAGACGGTGAAGTATTTCGGCAACGAGGATTTCGAAGCGCGCCGCTACGACGAAGGCCTGCAGCGCTACGAAGCCGCGGCGGTCAAGTCGCAGTCATCGCTGTCGCTGCTCAACTCGGGACAGTCGGCCATCATCGCCATCGCGGTAACCCTGATCCTGTGGCGCGCCACGCAAGGTGTGATCAGCGGCAAGATGAGTCTGGGCGACCTGGTGCTGGTCAACGCGTTCATGATCCAGTTGTACATTCCGCTCAACTTCCTGGGCGTCATTTATCGCGAAATCAAGCAAAGCCTGGCCGACATGGAACGCCTGTTTTCGCTGCTGGAGCAGAACAAGGACGTCGCCGATGCCCCGGATGCGAAACCGTTGACGACGAACGGCGCCGCGCTGCGTTTTTCGCATATCGATTTCAGCTACGAGAGCAAGCGCCAGATCCTGTTCGACGTCGATTTCGAAGTTGCCGCCGGCACCACTACCGCAGTGGTCGGCCACAGTGGATCGGGCAAGTCGACGCTGTCGCGCTTGCTGTACCGCTTCTACGATATCGACGCCGGCGCGATTACCATCGACGGCCAGGACCTGCGCAACGTCACTCAGGCCTCGCTGCGCAAGGCCATCGGCATCGTGCCGCAGGACACCGTACTGTTCAATGACACCATCGGATACAACATCGGCTACGGCAAGCCCGGCAGCAGCAAGGAAGAAATCGTCGCCGCCGCCAAGGCCGCGTATGTGCATGACTTCATCGAGTCGCTGCCGGACGGTTACGAGACCACAGTCGGCGAGCGGGGGCTGAAGCTTTCGGGCGGCGAGAAACAGCGCGTGGCGATTGCGCGCACGTTGTTGAAGAATCCGGCTGTGCTGATCTTCGACGAAGCCACTTCGGCGCTGGATTCCAAGGCCGAGCAGGCGATCCAGGAACAATTGAGCGAGATCGCCGAAAGCCGCACCACGCTGATCATCGCGCATCGCCTGTCGACCATCGTCGATGCGCATCAGATTCTGGTGCTGGAGCATGGGCGTATCATCGAGCGTGGCACGCACACCCAGCTGCTCGCGGCCGATGGCGCCTACGCGCAGATGTGGGCGCGCCAGCAGGCGCGCGAGGATGACGACGGCGAGGAGGACGGTGCAGGTGCAGGCGCCGGGCCGGTGTCGCCATCGCTGCAATTGGCGTGAGCGGCGCGGCACGTCACCATAACGACAACGAACGACAACGAACGACAACGATAACGACAACAAGAGCGGCGCATGCCCTCATGAGGTGGGATAGAAAGCATGGAAACCAAGTGGCTGGAAGATTTCATTTCCCTTGCTGAAACGCGCAGTTTCAGTCGCTCCGCAGAATTGCGCCACGTGACGCAACCGGCGTTTTCACGGCGCATCCAGTCGCTCGAAGCCTGGCTCGGCTCGGACCTGATCGACCGCACGTCTTATCCGACGCGACTCACGGCGGCCGGCGAAGTGTTCTACGAGCAGGCGGTGGAAATGCTCGGCCAGATCAATAACACCCGTGCGCTGTTGCGCGGCAAGCGCCCGGCGGCGCAGACCACCGTCGATTTTGCGGTGCCGCATACCTTATCGCTGACCTATTTTCCGAAATGGCTCAGTTCGCTGGAGTCCGGCTTCGGCGCGCTCAATACGCGCCTGATCGCGCTCAACGTGCATGACGCCGTCATGACCATCGTCGAAGGCGGCTGCGACTTGCTGCTGTGCTATCACCATCCGCGCCAGCCGGTGCAGCTCGATTCCAGCCGCTACGATATGCTCAGCATGGGCAAGGAAAGCGTGCGTCCGTACTCGCGCTGCGATCGCACCGGCAAGCCGGATTATGTGTTCCCGGGCAGTTCCAAGGCGCCGTTGCCGTTCCTGTCCTATACGCCCAATGCCTACCTCGGCCGCATGGTGGAGCTCATCCTCACCGACGCCAAGAAGCCGCTGCACCTGGAAAAGCACTACGAAACCGACATGTCGGAAAGCCTCAAGATGATGGCCCTGGAAGGGCACGGCGTGGCTTTCCTGCCGGAGTCCTCGGTCACGCGCGAAGTGCGCAACAAGCAACTCGCACGCGCCGACGGCGCCCAGGGCGAATGGGAAGTCGAGATGGAAATCCGTTTGTACCGAGAACGGCCGACTCCGCAACGCAGCGGCAAGGTGGTGGTGGCGCGCTTGTGGGACTATCTGCAGGAGCTCGAGGCAGGCAGGAATGCCGCCGTCGTGCGGACAAAAAAGGCCTCGAAAGCCCCGTAAAACAAGGATCGAAGAATAACTATGCGTAGAACGCATAGTTGCATGCGCACAAAGCATTAGCTTTGCTGCATCGCATTGACCTACGATGGCGTCGCTGTCGATGGCGTGCCTGGATGTCAAGTTTGCACGATGGTTTTGTGCAGGCGCATCCGCTCTCCCGGCCGGGTTTTTCACCCGGCGGCGGCTGAAAAATTAAGCAACATTGCGCGACAATGCGGACGCTACCGGAGTAGGATGGCGTTAGCTTGAATTCCGTTGAATTCCAATGATTTCCGCGAGTTTGATTAATTTTGCAGCAGCCTCGGCCAGCATGGCTAAGCGTGGCAACATCAAGGAGCGATTGCATCATGTCGAACGAACCACTCAAGCAGCACGAAGTCCCTTCATACGTCACTCCGCATGGCATCGGTCCATGGGGCGTCTATCTCGAACAAATTGACCGCGTCACCCCTCACCTCGGCTCGCTGGCGCGCTGGGTGGAAACCCTGAAGCGTCCCAAGCGCATCCTGATCGTCGACGTGCCGATTGAGCGCGACGACGGCACCATCGCCCACTTCGAAGGCTACCGCGTGCAGCACAACACCTCCCGCGGTCCGGGCAAGGGCGGCGTGCGTTTCCATCAGGACGTCACACTGTCCGAAGTGATGGCGCTGTCGGCCTGGATGACCGTCAAAAATGCCGCAGTCAACGTGCCGTACGGCGGCGCCAAGGGCGGCATCCGCGTTGATCCGAAAACCCTGTCGCGCGGTGAACTGCAGCGCGTGACGCGTCGCTACACCAGCGAAATCGGCATCATCATCGGACCCAACAAGGATATTCCCGCACCTGACGTCAATACCGATTCGCAGATCATGGCATGGATGATGGACACCTATTCCATGAACCAGGGCAGCACTGCTTCTGGCGTCGTCACCGGCAAGCCGATTTCGCTCGGCGGCAGCCTGGGTCGCCATGAAGCGACCGGCCGCGGCGTGTTCGTGGTCGGCTGCGAAGCAGCGGCAAAACGCGGTCTCGACATCAAGGATGCACGCGTCGCGGTACAAGGTTTCGGCAACGTCGGCGGCATTGCCGCACGTCTGTTTGCGGAAGCCGGCGCCAAGGTGGTGGCGGTGCAGGATCACATCACGACGGTCGTGCGCGACAGCGGTCTGGATGTGCCGGCGTTGCAGGCTTATGTGGCTGAACACGGCAGCGTCCGGGGTTTCCCGGGCGCCGACGAAGTGACGGATCGCGCCCTGTTTTGGGCGACCGATTGCGACATTCTGGTGCCTGCCGCGCTCGAGCAGCAAATCACTGAAGCCAATGCTTCGATGATTCGCGCCAAGATCATTCTCGAAGGGGCGAACGGTCCGACCACACCGGCGGCCGATGACATCCTGCACGACAAGGGTGTGCTCATCGTTCCTGACGTGATCGCCAATGCCGGCGGTGTGACAGTGAGCTACTTTGAATGGGTGCAGGACTTCTCGAGCTTCTTCTGGACTGAAGACGAGATCAACCTGCGCCTGACCCGCATCATGCGCGAAGCGTTCGCGGCGGTGTGGCAACTGGCGGACGAAAAGAAAATTTCGTTGCGCACGGCGGCCTTCATCGTTGCCTGCACCCGCGTGCTGCAGGCGCGCGAAATGCGTGGCCTGTATCCTTGATGCCCGGCAGCGAAAACGCATCAATGCAATAGCACAGCAACACAGCAACACGGCAGGCGGAAGAATCACAAGACCAATATCTTCGCTTGCCGTGTGCAGTAAAAAAGATGAATCGGCGGCAGGTTTTTGCAGTCGGGAATTGCGAGAAACGCAGGTGCGTTTGATCGCATTTTTTCCATGGTTGCAGACAAGCGATGCCGAGCGCGAAGGAGGAGACGTCCACGCCAAATACATACCGTCCACGCTGACATTCGTCATGCCGCTGGTGCGCACTTTTCGTGCGCATACACGTGCGCCGGTGCATGCGCAGCGCACTACGCTGGCGGGTTGTTTCCCCTTTTGACGAATTTGCCGTATGCGCCTGCCGACGCGGCTTTGGCTTGCCCGATGCGAGAGTGGCCAAGCGGGCAAATGGGGCAATAAGGGCTTGAATTGCCGCGCTGATCTCGCGATTGGAGACTTGATTTTCTGGCATGATACTTGCTCATGATAAATCTCCGATGCCATGCGTCGGCAAAAGGGCGCGCGATGATGACTCGATATGCCAGCCAGGCGACGACGCGGTGGATCATCAACGCGATACTCCTGAGTTTATGCATCGGCTTGCCGATGCAGGCACGGTCGGAAGGAACGCTGGAAAAAATCCGGCGCACCAATGCGGTGGTGATCGCTTACCTGAACGGCACGACGCCGTTTGCGTTTCTCGGCGACGACAAGCAGGTGACCGGTTACACGATTGAACTGTGCAGGAATATCGCGGAAGGCTTGCGCAAAGAATTGAAGTTGCCGCGCATGCAGGTGCAGTTCCTGGAAGTCGACACGGTGACGCGCTTCATCGCGCTGGATCAGGGCAAGGCGGATCTGGAGTGCAGCACTTCCACGAACAACGCCGAGCGGCGCAAGATTGCCGCGTTCACGGTGCCGCATTTTTTTGCGGCGGTGCGCATGCTGGTGAAGAAGGATTCCGGCATTCGCAACTGGGAGGATTTGCGCGATAGGACCGTCGTTGTGCCACGCAACACGCCGATGGTGAAGTTGCTGGAGCAGCGCAGCAAAATCCGCTCGCTGAATATCAGGATCGTGGAAGTCGCGTATAACGGAGACGCCTTCGATAGCGTCGAGAAAGGCAAGGCCGATGCCTTCGTGATGGAAGACGTGCTGTTGCGGCGCTACCTCTTGTCGGCGCCGCAGGCGGAGAATTACCAGGTCGTGGGCGAGGCGCTATCGCTGGAGCCTTACGGCATCATGATGCGCAAGGGCGATCCCGAATTCAAAAGATTCGTGGACCTGCAAATGGTGCGGATCGTACGGTCAGGCGAGATTTACAGGATTTACGATCGCTGGTTCGTGCAGCCGATCAGCGCAAAAGTGCCGTCGATGAACATGCCGATGGGCTTCATTTTGCGCGATACTTTGCGGTATCCCACGGACAAGGTCGGCGACGATTGAAGATTGCGTGTTTTGCTGCAATGGCGCATTGGCGGCAATCGACACGCTGGCGGTGAGCGGGATGGTTTTGTAAGCTAAGCTGAATTGAGCGCAAAATAGCGTCTTTTCAAGAATGAAGGCTATTTTTGAAGAATGGCTTTTGGTACACTACGTAAAAATTTTTCCAGGAGGTCACATGAAGTTATTAAAGTTCGCAGGGGTGTTGGTTGGGGCAAGCGTTTTGATGGGCTCGGTCCACGCAGAAGAGTTCACCGGTCGTCTGAAAAAAATCAAGGAAACCGGCACACTGACGCTGGGCGTTCGTGATGCATCGATTCCTTTCTCCTATCTGGATGACAAGCAATCGTATCAAGGCTACTCGATCGACCTGTGCCTGAAAGCGGCGACAGCGATCCAGAAGAAACTGGGCCTGACTTCGCTGAACGTGAAGATGGTTCCCGTGACTTCGGCAACCCGTATTCCACTGATCGCCAACGGCACAACTGATATCTCGTGCGATTCCGCGACCAACAACATGGAGCGTCAGAAGCAAGTTGCTTTCGCCGTCACCGAGTTCGTCACCGCGAACCGTTTCCTGACCAAGAAGGCTGCCAACCTGAAGACGCTGGATGACCTGAAGGGCAAGACTATCGTCTCGACTTCCGGTACATCGAACCTGAAGCAGATCACCACGCTGAATACCGAACGCAACCTGGGCATGAACATCCTGGCTGCCAAGGATCACGCCGAAGCGTTCCTGATGGTTGAAACCGGTCGTGCAGTGGCGTTCGTCATGGACGACATCCTGCTGTCCTCGCTGGCTGCAAACTCCAAGGCGCCTGGCGACTACGTCGTTTCCAGCGAAGCGCTGTCGGTTGAGCCATACGGCCTGATCCTACCGCTAGGCGATACCGCCTTCAAGAAGGTCGTGGATGACGCGATGATCAACGTCTACAAGGGCGACGACATCAAGAAGATCTACGCCAAGTGGTTCCAATCGCCGATCCCGCCAAAGGGTGTCAACCTGAACGTGCCGATGAGCCCGCAACTGCAAGCTGTCTTCGCCAAGCCGACCGATTCGGGCGATCCGGCCGCTTATGCAGCCGTGCCTGAAGCGCAAAAGCAATCTTCGAAGAAGAAGTAAGCCGGAGAGATGCTTGAAAGCGCGGCATTTGATTGCCGCGCAGCATGAAAAACGAAACGGGGGAGTTGTCCCCCGTTTTGTTTAAGTTGGCGAAGAAAAGCAAGACCTGCTCAGAAGTCGTCTTTCACTGTAGATGAAAGCCGGCGCAGGCAGCCGAAGAGCGCCGTGAAAATGGGGTTCTTGATCGCAAACGAGTCGAGACGAGAAGACGAGGGCATTTATGCATTACAACTGGAACTGGGGCATATTCTGGGAGCAATCTCCCGACGGCATCCCCTATATCGATACATTGCTGATCGGCCTGAAATGGACCATCGCCACGGCCGTACTGGCCTGGATCATGGCGCTGATTCTGGGTACGGTCGTCGGTACCATCCGCACGACCCAGAAACCATGGGCCGTCAGAATTGCCAACGGTTACGTTGAGCTGTTCCGTAACATTCCACTGCTGGTCCAGATGTTCCTCTGGTACTTCGTGATGCCGGAACTGGTTCCTGCCGCAGTGGGCGATTGGCTCAAGAGCCTTCCTGAGGCGTCGTTCGTCACCGCCTTCCTGGCGCTTGGTTTCTTCACGTCCTCGCGTGTCGCCGTGCAGGTCAGCACCGGTATCAACGCCTTGCCGCGCGGCCAGCGCATGGCCGGCGCTGCACTCGGCCTGACGCCGGTACAGACTTACCGCTACGTGCTGCTGCCGATGGCGTTCCGGATCATCATCCCGGCGCTGACCAACGAATTTGCGGCGATCATCAAGAACAGCTCGGTGGCGCTGACCATCGGCCTGGTGGAACTGACCGCAGCGACCTACTCGATGCGCGAATTCACGTTCCAGACCTTCGAATCGCTGACTGGCGCCACGATCATCTACATCATCATTTCCGTCATCGCGCTGTTGCTGGCACGCTTCCTCGAGCGCGTCACCGCCGTGCCCGGTTACATCACGACCGGCAGCTCCAGTACGGGAGGACATTAAACTATGTTTTCTAATTTCGACTTCGATATTATTCAGCGCTCGTGGTTCTACCTGATCACGACCGGCCTCAAGTTCACCCTGGTGCTGACGATTTCGGCCATGGTAGGCGGCATCATCCTGGGCACCCTGCTGGCGATGATGCGCCTGTCGAGCAACAAGCCGTTGTCGTTCGTCGCCACCACCTACGTCAATCTGATCCGCTCGGTGCCGCTGGTGCTGGTGATTTTCTGGTTCTACTTCCTGGTGCCGTTCATCGGTGCATGGGTCATCGGCGCCAGTGAGCCGATCCAGGTCGGTGCATTTCAATCTGCGCTGATCACCTTCATCCTGTTTGAAGCGGCGTACTACTGCGAAATCATGCGTTCCGGCATTCAGTCGATCCCGCGCGGCCAGGTATTTGCCGGCTACGCGATCGGCATGAACTACTGGCAGATGATGGGCAACGTGGTGCTGCCGCAGGCGTTCCGCAACGTTACGCCGATCCTGTTGACTCAGACCATCGTGCTGTTCCAGGACGTGTCGCTGGTCTACGTGCTCGGCTCGGTGCCCGACTTCGTCACCAGCGCTTCGAAAATCGCTCAGCGTGACGGCCGTCTGGTGGAAATGTACCTGTTTGTCGCGGTGGTCTACTTTGTGCTCAGCTTCGTGCTGTCGCAAACCGTCAAGCGCTTCCAGCACAAGATCGCCATCATTCGCTAACCAATGCTAACGACTCTCGCCGGCGCGGCATGCGCCTGACGCCGGCGGACATACCGTATTCAGGAATTAGGAGAAATAAATGATTGAACTCAACAACGTCAGCAAGTGGTACGGCAGCTTCCAGGTTCTGACCGATTGCACCACCAGCGTGGCCAAGGGCGACGTGGTCGTGGTCTGCGGTCCTTCGGGCTCGGGCAAGTCGACGCTGATCAAGACAGTCAACGGCCTGGAGCCGTTCCAGAAGGGCACCATCACCGTTGACGGTGTGTCTGTCGGCGATCCGAAGACCAACCTGTCGAAACTGCGCGCGCGCATCGGCATGGTGTTCCAGAACTTCGAGCTGTTCCCGCATCTGTCGATCCGCGAAAACCTGACCATCGGCCAGGTCAAAGTGCTGGGCCGCAGCGTGGACGAAGCCACCGAGAAGGGTCTGAAGTACCTCGATCGCGTCGGCCTGATCGCGCAAAAAGACAAGTTCCCGGGCCAGCTGTCGGGTGGTCAGCAGCAACGTGTGGCGATTGCCCGCGCGCTGTCGATGGATCCGATCGCGATGCTGTTCGACGAACCGACTTCGGCGCTCGATCCGGAAATGATCAATGAAGTGCTGGACGTGATGGTCGGCCTGGCGCAAGAAGGCATGACCATGATGGTCGTGACCCACGAAATGGGCTTTGCACGCAAGGTCGCCAATCGTGTGATCTTCATGGACAAGGGCCTGATCGTGGAAGACTGCAAGAAGGAAGACTTCTTCGGTTCGCCGCGTTCGGATCGCGCACGCGACTTCCTGGCCAAGATCATCACGCACTGACAGCGGACCGTGTCTGGCGGATGCTGCGGCATCTGTCGACGCAAGGACCAGCAAAACCGCCCCGGCTTCGGCTGCGGCGGTTTTTTGCTTTTTGCGCATGATGTGGCTTGACGCGGCTTGATATGGCGCAACCGGCGTGCGCCACCCCTTGCGGTAAAATAACGGCATTTCGTGCGTGGCCGACAAGTCTGTCGCCGCCCCAGACATCAACAGAACGATCAGGAAAGAGAAGAGCGATGAGCGACGTAGTGACCATTACCCGTCCGGATGACTGGCATTTGCATTTGCGCGACGGCGCTACCATGGCGAGCGTGTTGCCGCACACCGTTCATCAGTTCGCGCGGGCCATCGTCATGCCCAACCTGAAGCCGCCGGTCACTACCGTGGCGCTGGCCTCGGCTTATCGCGATCGCATCCTGGCGGCGTTGCCGGCCGGGTCCGACTTCGAGCCGCTGATGGTGCTGTACCTGACCGACAACACGCCGCCGGATGAAATCCGCAAAGCCAGGGACAGCGGTTTCGTGCACGCCGTCAAGCTGTATCCGGCTGGCGCGACCACCAACTCCGACGCCGGCGTGACCGATCTGCGCAACTGCTACAAGACGCTGGAAGTGCTGCAGGAAACCGGCATGCCTTTCCTGGTCCACGGCGAAGTGACTGATCCGGCCATCGACATTTTCGACCGTGAAGCGGTCTTCATCGATCGCGTGATGACGCCGCTGCGCCGCGACATGCCCGAGCTCAAGGTGGTGTTCGAACACATCACCACCAAGGACGCCGCCGACTACGTGATGTCGTCCGATGGCCCGACCGCCGCGACCATCACCGCGCATCACCTGCTGTACAACCGCAATGAAATCTTCAAGGGCGGCATCCGCCCGCATTACTACTGCCTGCCGGTGCTCAAGCGCGAAACCCATCGCCAGGCGCTGGTCGCCGCAGCGATTTCCGGCAGCGACAAGTTCTTCCTCGGCACCGATTCGGCGCCGCATGCCAAGGGTTTGAAAGAGCACGCCTGCGGTTGCGCCGGTTGCTACACCGCGCTGCATGCGCTGGAGTTGTACGCCCAGGCGTTCGACCAGGCGGGTGCGCTGGACAAGCTGGAGGCATTCGCCAGTTTCAACGGCCCGGCCTTCTACGGCTTGCCGCGCAATCAGGGCCGCGTCACGCTGCGCCGCGAGAACTGGACCATCCCGGCAGAATTGCCGATGGGCGATACCACGGTGGTGCCGCTCAACAGCGGTGAAACCATCAACTGGAAAATGGCCTGAGCCGCCGGCTCAACCCGATTACTTCTGAGTGAGATTGCGCCCATGTCATTCGCCGACAAACTGATTCATGACCTCGACAAGGCCTTGCGCGTAGTCAGCGGCGTGGTGGCGTCATCGCGTCCGAATCCCGCCGCGCTGATCGGCGACGCCGCCATGAGCGACGCCGAAAAGCGGCATAGCGCCGGCCTGATGCGCGTCAACCATGTCGGTGAAGTGTGTGCGCAGGCGCTGTATGACGCGCAGGGCCGTTTCGCGCAGGCGCAGGCGCTCAAGCAGCAATTCGCGCACGCCGGGATTGAAGAAGAGGATCACCTGGCATGGACCGCAGAGCGTCTGCGCGAACTCGGTTCGCACACCAGCCTGCTCAATCCGCTGTGGTACGCCGGCTCTTATGTGCTGGGCTCGATTGCAGCCCGCGTGGGCGATGCGCGCAATCTTGGTTTCGTGGCCGAGACCGAACGCCAGGTCGAGTTGCATCTGATCAGCCATCTGGAAAAACTCCCGGCGCAAGATGCAAAATCGCGCGCCATCGTCGATCAGATGCGCAAAGATGAAGTCGAGCACGGTGAAGCCGCCAAGGCTCTCGGCGCTGCCGAGATGCCCGCCGCCATCCGCGCCGCGATGAAGCTCATGTCGAAAGTCATGACCACGGTGGCTTACCGAGTCTGAACGCAAGCGTCGGACGCCCGGCCGTTGCGGCCGGGCAGGGCGCCAGCTGCCCGCGGCTTACTGTTGTTGCAGTTGCTGCGGCGGATCGGCGAGGTCGTCGACGATTTCAAACGAGTGCGTTATTTCCGCCGTCTTTTCCAGCATGATCGAGGCCGAGCAATATTTGTCGTGGGACAGCTTGATCGCACGTTCCACCACGTTTTGCTTGAGATTGCGGCCGCGTACGGTGAAATGGAAATGGATCTTGGTAAACACTTTCGGATCCTGTTCGGCGCGCTCCGACTTGAGAGTCACTTCGCAACCGCGGATATCCTGGCCGCTCTTGCGCAAAATCACCACCACATCGTAGGCCGTGCAACCGCCGGTACCCAGCAGCACCACCTCCATCGGGCGCGGCGCCAAGTTGCGGCCGCCACCGTCGGGCGCGCCGTCCATGGCGACAACATGGCCGGAGCCGGTTTCTGCGAGGAAAGTCATGCCTGAGGAGAGGCCGGTCCAGCGTACTGTGCATTCCATATGCGTTCTCATTCGATAAATAAGGGGGAGGCGGCTATTGTAGCTTTTCCCGCAAACCGGGTCTGGCCGTGCATGCGCGGACGCGCCGCGAATAGGCAAATATATGCATATTGCAAAGCAGCAAAAACTATTGTTTTTCCTTTGTTTAAATAGAGCCAAATAGGGAAAATTAAATCTTGCAGTGCACAATTTCGTTTGCTATATTGAATTCACTGATTGACGTTTCGACGCCATCAACCCTGTCTCCTCCACCCTCCTCCTTTGGTGTGGATTTAAACCCGGAACCCTCGTTCCGGGTTTTTTTTGCCTTCGCCGGCGGGCGCCGCTTCATAGGAAAATGTGCCGAAAAGGCCACTGCGCGCGGGCCGGGGAATAAAGGGTTTGACGCTAAGTCCTTGAAAAGGCTATAATTCTCGGCTTTCCGTTCGCTCTGGGAAAGATAACAAGGAAGAGTCTGCGTTTGGTATGACGAGGCAGCACGTGCAGCACGCCGCCCCGATAGCCGCAGAACCGCCAAATTGAGCGTTTATTTTTAATATTAGGAAGTCATCATGAAAACCTTTTCCGCTAAAGCCCATGAGGTAAAGCGCGAGTGGTTCGTGATTGACGCGACGGACAAAGTCCTCGGACGTGTTGCCAGCGAAGTGGCACTCCGACTGCGCGGCAAGCACAAACCAGAATTTACTCCGCACGTCGACACGGGCGATTTCATCGTCGTGATCAATGCCGGCAAACTGCGTGTCACTGGCACCAAAGCAACTGAAAAGACGTACTACCGTCACAGCGGCTACCCAGGCGGCATCTACGAAACGAATTTCCTGAAAATGCAACAGCGTTTTCCAGGTCGCGCGCTGGAAAAAGCGGTCAAGGGCATGTTGCCTAAGGGCCCGCTCGGCTACGCGATGATCAAGAAGCTGAAGGTTTATGCAGATGGCAATCATCCGCACGCTGCTCAGCAACCTAAAGCACTCGAACTCTAAGGAACAGACATGATCGGTAACTACAATTACGGAACCGGCCGTCGCAAGAGTGCAGTGGCGCGTGTTTTCATCAAGTCCGGCTCGGGCAAGATCGTCGTCAACGGCAAGCCAGCGAATGAATATTTTTCGCGCGAAACCGGTCTGATGGTGATTCGTCAACCACTGGAACTGACCAACAACGTCGAGCGTTTCGACATCATGGTCAACGTCCACGGCGGCGGTGAATCCGGCCAGGCTGGTGCTGTTCGTCACGGCATCACCCGCGCTCTGATCGACTACGATGCAACACTGAAGCCAGAACTGTCCAAGGCAGGCTTCGTTACACGTGATGCACGTGAAGTCGAACGTAAGAAGGTTGGTCTGCGCAAAGCTCGTCGCGCAAAGCAATTCTCGAAGCGTTAATATCGACGCGTGCTTTTCAGCACAACGAAAAGCCGCCGGCGCAAGCCTGGCGGCTTTTTGCATTCCGGGGCGGATTTTTCGCCCTTATTTGCGCTTTGAATCGGTGCGCCTTAGGGTAATGTGACAGAAATATTCTCCTGTTAAAATCAAAGGCTCCCGGGAAAGCCCGTTCAGCAAGGAAAAAACATGATCAAGGTTGGTATTGTCGGCGGTACAGGCTACACAGGCGTGGAGTTGCTGCGCCTGTTCGCCTCGCATCCGGACGTGCAGTTGCAGGCGGTGACATCGCGCAAGGAAGACGGCATGCCGGTGGCGGAAATGTATCCGTCGCTGCGCGGCCGCGTCGATATCGCCTTCTCTTCGCCCGACAAAGCCAAACTGACCGACTGCGACGTCGTCTTCTTCGCCACGCCGCATGGCGTCGCCATGGCGCAGGCGCCTGAATTGCTGGCCGCCGGCGTCAAGGTGATTGATCTGGCTGCGGATTTCCGTCTGCAGGATATCGCCGCGTTCGAGAAGTGGTACAAGATGCCGCACAGCTGCCCTGAACTGCTCAGGGAAGCCGCCTACGGCCTGGTGGAGCTGAACCGCGACGCGATCCGCAAGGCGCGCCTGGTCGGCAATCCAGGTTGCTACCCGACCACCATGCAGCTGGGTTTTGCACCGCTGCTCAAGGCCGGCGTGATCGATGCCTCGCACCTGATCGCCGACTGCAAGTCGGGCGTCTCCGGCGCCGGTCGCAAGGCCGAGATCGCCACGCTGTTTTCGGAAGCGTCCGACAATTTCAAGGCCTATGGCGTGTCGGGCCACCGCCACTCGCCGGAAACCGTCGAGCGCCTCAGTACATTGACCGGCGACAAGGTCGGCTTGCTGTTTACTCCGCATCTTGTGCCGATGATCCGCGGCATGCATTCGACGCTGTACGCGCGCCTGACCCGGGACATCGACAATGCCGCATTGCAGGCGCTGTTCGAGGACGCCTACAAGGACGAGCCGTTCATTGACGTGATGCCGTTCGGCGCGCATCCGGAAACACGTACCACGCGCGCATCCAACATGCTGCGCATCGCGTTGCATCGTCCGGACAACGGCGATACCGTGGTCGTGCTGGTGGTGCAGGACAACCTGGTCAAGGGCGCTTCCGGCCAGGCCGTGCAATGCATGAATCTGATGTTCGGCCTGGAGGAAACCACCGGCCTGATGCACGTGCCGGTTCTGCCGTGAAATACAGGCTGTGGGTCAGGCGCATGTCGATTTCGGCGCCGAAGATGACCATCAAGCGTCACATGCCCTGGCCGCTGCGTGCGGTGTTCCTGGCGGTGGTGGTCGGTCTCGGCGGCGCGATGGCGATGTGGGCCTACGACCTCGGGCGCAACAATTTTGCCGGCCTGAATCCGGACGGCATGCGCGACCAGGTGGTCGCACTGAAGGAGCAGGTCAAGAAGCTCAGCGCCGAGCGCGAGCAATTGTCTACCAGCGCCAATGCGGCCGAAAGCCAGCTCAATATCGAGCGTTCGGCGCAGGCGCAACTGGCCGGGCAGATCAAGACACTGGTGACGGAAAACAACAAGCTCAAGGAAGACCTGTCGTTTTTTGAAAGCTTGCTGCCGACCAACGTCGGTGTCGACGGCATTACCATCCAGCGCCTGAAGGCGGAAGTGGTGGTGCCGAATCAGGTGCGTTATCAATTGCTCGCAATCCAGGGCGAAAAGGGGCGCCAGTTTGTGGGCAACCTGCAACTCTCCGTGACGGTGTTGCAGGGCGGCAAAAGTGTTATTATCAACTTCCCCGAACAAAACGCGACAGATCAGGCGCGCTACAAGCTCGCATTCAAGTACTATCAGCGGGTGGAAGGCGTATTGACCCTGCCCGAGGGTGCAACCATCAAGGCGATTCAGGCTCGCGTCCTCGAAAGAGGCCAGATGCGCGCCCAGCAATCCGTGAATTTGTGAGGTGAATCATGTTGGGACGTAAATCCAAAAGCACGATCGACAGCTTGATCGGCATTTCCACCAGTATCCAGGGCGACGTCCATTTCAAGGGCGGCTTGCGCATTGACGGGCATATCAAGGGCAACATCAACGCCGAGGCCGGCCAGCCGAGCGTGCTGGTAATCTCGGAGCACGCCAAGATCGTCGGCGAAATCCGCGCGGTGCACCTGATTGTCAATGGCGAAATCATCGGCGACGTCCATTCGGTCGAGCTACTTGAATTACAGCCGAAAGCCCGCATAACCGGAGATGTGTATTACAAAGCTCTGGAAATGCACGGCGGTGCGCTGGTGTCCGGCAAGCTCAGCCACGGCCAGACCGAAGAGGCGCCGGTGCTCAAGCTGGCGGCTTCGGCCGGCGGCGATGCATGATTTTTCCAGACGCCTTATAATGTCCTCATTGTCCGCAGACGCAGGAGCCTGATATGAATGCCGTAGCCGAAATCCCCGAAACCTCGATGCCAGCCCCGATGGTCTTTTCCGACAGCGCCGCCGCCAAGGTTGCACAACTGATCGAAGAAGAGGGTAACCCAGACCTGAAACTGCGCGTATTCGTGCAGGGTGGCGGTTGCTCCGGCTTCCAATACGGTTTCACATTCGATGAAATCGTCAACGAAGACGACACCACCATGACCAAGAATGGCGTCCAGCTATTGATCGACTCGATGAGCTACCAATATCTGGTCGGCGCAGAGATCGACTACAAGGATGACCTGGAAGGCGCGCAGTTCGTGATCAAGAATCCGAATGCCACCACCACTTGCGGTTGCGGTTCGTCGTTCTCGGCGTAAGTAGCCAAACAGAGCCGGATTCGTCTTCCCAGACGTAAAAAGGACGCGAAAGCGTCCTTTTTTGTTTTCTGCCACTGCTTTGACTGATGGTTGCAACCGACAGGATTGCAACCACCCGCGATTCAGGCGGCAATTCAGCTGGCGATCTCCGCGAAAGCCGTGCGCGCCGCTACCAGGGTTTCCGCAATGACCGCGTCGTCATGCTGCGCCGACACGAAGCCCGCTTCGAACGCCGATGGCGCAAGATACACGCCCTGGTCGAGCATGGCGTGGAAGAACACGTTGAAGCGTTCCTTGTCGCCTTGCATGACTTCAGCATAGCTGGTCGGCACCGCCGCCGAAAAGTAAAGACCGAACATACCGCCCAGCGTATCCGCCGAGAAAGTCACGCCCGCGTCGCGGGCCGCATCGCCGAGGCCATCGGCCAGCTTGCGCGTCTGCGCCGACAGCCGTTCGTAGAAACCGGCCTCCTGGATGATCCTGAGCGTGGTCAGGCCCGCCGCCACCGCCACCGGGTTGCCCGACAGCGTACCGGCCTGGTAAACGCCGCCCAGCGGCGCCAGGTGCTTCATGATATCGGCGCGGCCGCCGAAGGCAGCCACCGGCAAGCCGCCGCCGATGACCTTGCCCAATGCGGTCAGGTCCGGCGCGATGCCGTACAGCGATTGCGCACCGCCCAATGCCACGCGGAAACCCGACATCACTTCATCGAAAATCAGGATGGCGCCGTATTCGGTGCACAGGCGGCGCATGGTTTGCAGGAATTCCGCCGTCGCCGGCACCAGGTTCATGTTGCCCGCGACCGGTTCGACGATCACGCACGCGATCTCGTTGCCGGCGGCCTTGAAGGCTTCTTCCAGCTGTTGCGTGTTGTTGTAGTCGAGCACCAGGGTGTGTTTGACGAAGTCCTCTGGCACGCCTGACGAGGTCGGGTTGCCGAACGTCAGCAAGCCGCTGCCGGCCTTGACCAGCAGGGAGTCTGCGTGGCCGTGGTAGCAGCCTTCGAACTTGACGATCTTGTCGCGCCTGGTGGCACCACGCGCCAGACGCAGGGCGCTCATGGTCGCCTCGGTGCCGCTCGAGACCAGGCGCACCTGTTCAATGGAGGGCACCAGTTTGCAGATCTCTTCGGCCATGTCGATCTCGCCTTCGGTCGGCGCGCCGAAGCTCAGGCCGCGCGCGGCCGCTTCCTGCACCGCCTGCACCACCTTCGGATGGGCGTGGCCGACGATGGCCGGGCCCCAGGAACCGATGTAGTCGATATAGCGGCGCTCTTCGGCATCCCAGAAATACGGGCCTTGGGCCTTGGTGATGAAGCGCGGCGTGCCGCCGACCGAGCGGAAGGCGCGTACCGGCGAGTTGACGCCGCCGGGGGTCGTCTTCTGTGCGCGGGCGAACAGGGATTCGTTGGTATTGCGTGGGCTGTGTGCGTTCATACGGAATGGAAAGGATTAATTGGGCTCGTCGTTTTCGCGCGCCCAGAAATAGCGATCGGGAACCAGCTTGCCCATGCCCAGGCGTTGTGCGTGGGCGAGGGCGGCGAGGGTGAATTCCTGGGCTTCGGATACGGCTTCGGGAATTTCCAGGCCATTGGCCAGCATGGCGCAGATGGCCGCCGACAAGGTCGAACCGGCGCCGGTAAACGAACCCGGGAGGCGTTGCCAGCTGTCGCGGCGGATCATGCCGGATTCGTCGAACAGCGCATTGGCAACTTCGTGCGAATCGCCGCCCGGCATGCCGGTGACGAACAGGTATTCGCAGCCCATCTCGATGATGCGCATGGCGTCGAGCTGCAGCGCGTCGCTGGGTACCGGCTCGCGCCAGGTCTCGGCGAGACGGTTCAGTTCAACCGCGGAAGCCAGCATCAGGGTGGTTTGCGGGATCAGCAATTCGCGGATCGCGATCTGGTTGTCATCATCGTCGCCTTCCTGGCTGGGCATGGCGGTGATGAACGGATCGAGGATCAATGGAATGTCCGGGTAGTCGGAAACAATCTCGGCGATTGCCGAAATATTCTCGATGCTGCCCACCGCGCCGACCTTGAAAGCCGCTACCGGCATGTCTTCCAGGATGACGCGTGCCTGATCGGCCATCCAGTCGACGTCGATGACCTGGATGTCCTCGATACGCGCAGTATCGCCGACCAGAATGGAGGTGATGATGGACAAGCCGTGGCAGCCCATGGCGGCAAACGTGGCCAGATCGGCCTGGATGCCTGTCGCGCCGACCGGGTCGGCTGCGCCAAAGGTTAATATCAGTGGAGATGTTTGGTTTTGCACGACGAGTAGATTAAGATATCTGGTTTACCATTTTACTTTAGATTGAATTGAGGGAAGTCAGCCGTGAGCGATAGCAAAACAGAATACAAGACCTGGATGTGCCTGATCTGTGGTTGGGTCTACGATGAAGAAGCCGGCCTGCCGGACGAGGATATTGCTCCCGGCACGCGCTGGGAAGACGTTCCGATCAACTGGACCTGTCCGGAATGCGGCGCCCGCAAGGAAGATTTCGAGATGGTGGCGCTTTAACCAGGTTGCTTGTCAGGAGACTCGCGGCAGCGAAGTTTCCTCCGGGAACCGCCCGCAAGCCCGTCTTTGCTCCCAAATGAGGGGGCAAAGCGGGCTTGTTCCATTTATGCGTCAGCTGTCGCTTTGCTATAGTCGGCTAAAGCAGGCTGGCTGCAGCCGAAACAATAACCCTTCACCGCCTGCCGCAACGATTCCCGGGAGCTCTGATGACTGATGCGCAAGCCCGCCACAGCTTCACCATCCTCATTGTTGACGACAGCGCCACCATCCGGCGCTCGGCGGCGCTATTCCTCGGGCAGGCCGGTCATCGGGTAGTACTGGCCGAAGACGGCTTCGATGCACTCTCCCAGCTTGCCGATTGCACCCCCGACCTGATTTTCTGCGACGTTCTCATGCCTCGGCTCGACGGCTACCAGACTTGTGCATTAGTTAAAAAAAATGCAAGATTCCATGCAACTCCCGTGGTCATGTTGTCGTCCAAGGACGGGTTGTTCGACCGGGCGCGCGGCGCCATCGTCGGCGCCGCAGCGTTCATGACCAAGCCATTCACGGAAGACGGCATGTTACAGGCCGTCAGGACATACGCAGGGGGGCAGGCCGAAGCCGCGCATTTCTGACAAAAAGCACTTCTCAGGTACGGAGTAACAGTGCAATGGGGATCAAGAAAATTCTCGTCGTCGATGATTCGGCGACTGACCGCTATCTCCTGACGGAGATCCTGAGCAGGCACGGGTTTGAAGTCGAGACCGCCGACAATGGCGAAGAGGCATTCGGGAAGATACAACGCAACCGGCCGGAACTGGTGCTGATGGACGTCGTCATGCCCGGCAAAAACGGTTTCCAGATTACGCGTCAGATGACACGTGATCCCAGCCTAAGGGACATTCCGATCATGATGTGCAGCATTAAGGATCAGGAAACCGATCGCATTTGGGCCTTGAGCCAGGGCGCGTGCGACTATGTTGTCAAACCGGTGGACGCACAGGAGTTGCTGTCCAAAATTGCGGCGCTCGGCTGAGTGGCGGTACGCAGATGGATGCCGATGCGGCATGAACTCAGCCAAGACAGATGAGGTGAGGGTGGACCAAGTTCCCGACCAATGGAGATATGGCCGGCTGCATGAGTTCCAGGCGCGGCTGCTGGAACGCATGGACGCTGCGCGCGACGGCTCCGGCATGCGCGACAGCCGCCTCGGCGTGATGATCGGCGACAGGCGCTGCCTGGTCGATCTGCGCGAAGCCGGTGAAATCGTCACGCTGGTTGCGATGACCAGGGTGCCGCTGTCCCGGGATTGGTATCTTGGACTGGCCAACGTGCGCGGCAAGCTGATCGGCGTGGTCGATCTGGATTGCTTTCTGGGCGGACCGCGGCAGACCCCCGGCAAGGAAAGCCGCGTACTGGTGGTTTCTGCCGCCTTGTCAGGCAACACGGGTTTTCTGCTGTCGCGCGTTCTGGGACTGCGACACATTCAGGAGATGGCCGAGCAGCCCCGCAGCGACGACGGACGCAAATGTTATCTCGACGGCGACCGGAACGAATGGGTGGAAATCAGCCTTGCCGGGATTGTGGAAGATCCACGTTTCTTGCAAGTCGGAATATAAAAACTGTCGCACCGGGTGCAACGGATTGAAGGCAACAACGTCGCCGCAACCGCGCAACGATCTCGTAACAAGGAGCCTTAGCCATGGCATTCAAGCTGCCGTATCTTTCGAAGAATAAAACAGCCGGGCCAGCGGGATCTCAGGCGAACCGGCCATCGGCCATCAGCGCCAAGGCGGACAAGTACATGCAGCGCTACCAGCATACCCGCCTGCCGTTCATCGGCCGTCAGTCGCTGCGTGCGCAGACCCGTATTTTGCTGATGCTGCTGATCCTTGCGTTATTGTCGATGTTCTTCTTCCTCTGGCTGGGCTCGAAGCACTATATCCACGTCAGCCTGCAGGCGCATATCACCAGCGATCTCGTCATGCACTCGCAGCGCATCGGCAAGGCCGTACCCAACGCCATCCAGGGCAATCGCGAAGCCTTCAGCCAGCTCACCGAAAGCCGCAAGGAATTCAACCAGGGACTTAACGTCCTGATGCTCGGCGGTGAATACCAGGGATATACCATCCTCAAGCCGGAGCCTGAAATGCACACCGTGCTGACTGACGTGCAAAAGATCTGGGATCACACTGACAAGGCCGCTTCCACCATCCTCAAGCTGCAGCCGGAACTGACCGGCTTCGGCGTCACGTTGGCGCGATTGCGGCTGTTGTCGCACAATCTGCAGGACATGAGCGAGCAGATTTCGATGTTGCAATCGCTGGGAGGCAACTCGCCGCGCGAAGTCGCCGCAGCAGCGCAACTGATTTTTCTGACCTTGCGCCTGAGCCGCAGCGCCAATGAATTTCTCACCTCTGAAGGCGTCAATCCGGAAACCGCCTTCTTGCTCGGCAAGGACGTCAACACCTTCCGCGACATCATCGACGGCTTCCTTAACGGCAGCGAAATCCTCGGCCTCAACGCGGTGCGCGACAAGGATATGCGCGACAAGCTCAACGAACTGGAAAAGGTCTTCAGCGAATACCAGTCGCTGGTCGCCAACATCCTCGGCAACCTGCAGAATTTCATCGCCGCCAAGCAGTCCGAGCAGTTGGTGTTCCTGGAAAACGAAACCCTCAAGCAGCGTCTGACCGTGCTGCAAAACGACTACCGGCAGGCGCAGGAAAGCCGCGCTTGGACATTCTGGATCATGCTGCTGTCGATGGCGCTGGCGTTGGTGTGCGGCGTCGGCATCGCCTGGGTGCAATTGCAAAGCAGCCGGCGCAACGCGGAAGAAGCCGAACTGCGCCGCCAGGAAGCGGAGGGGCAGCGCCTGCATGCGCAACAGCAGGAAGAGCGCGCCATGCGCACCAACGCCATCAACCAGGCGGCGATCCTGCGGCTCATGAATGAGTTGCAGAAAGTCGCGGACGGCGATCTGACGGTGCACACCACCGTGTCCGAAGACATCACCGGCGCCATCGCCGATTCGGTGAACTACACGGTCGAAGCGTTGCGCGGCCTGGTCGGACAGGTCACGCATACCGCTTCGCAAGTGGCGGCTGCCTCCAACCAGGTGCGCGACAATGCGCAGGAGCTGACCAGCGCCGGCCAGATCCAGGCGCGCCGCATCCATGACACCGGCCAGTCCATGCTCGAGATGTCGATACAGATTACCGATGTCTCGCTCTCCGCCAACAAGTCAGCCGACGTCGCACGCCACTCGGTGGTGGTGGCCGAGCGTGGCGCCAAGGCGGTGGAAGACGCCGTCAAGGGCATGAACGAAATCCGGGAGCAGATCCAGGAAACCTCCAAGCGCATCAAGCGACTGGGCGAGTCGTCGCAGGAGATCGGCGAGATCACCGAACTGATTTCCGACATCACCGAACAGACCAACGTCCTGGCGCTGAACGCCGCCATCCAGGCCGCTTCCGCCGGCGAGGCAGGGCGCGGGTTCTCGGTCGTGGCAGAAGAAGTGCAACGCCTGGCGGAACGCTCCAGCGCAGCGACCAGGCAGATCGGCGCGCTGGTGCGCATGATTCAGGCCGACACCCATGACGCCGTGGCGGCGATGGAAAAATCGACTGCCGGCGTGGTCGACGGCGCCAAGTTGTCCGATGCCGCCGGCGCATCGCTGTCGGACATACGCCGCGTGTCGAATCAGCTGGCCGAACTGATCCAGGACATTTCATCTTCCACCGGGCATCAGGCCACTTCCGCCAACAGCGTGGCCCACGATATCCAGAACATCCTCAGCGAGAACGAGATCATCGAGCAGCGCCGCGAACAGGTGCTGTCCCTGTTCAACGAACTGCACGATCTGGCCGAGTTGCTCAAGAATTCGGTGTCGCGCTTCCGCGTCACCATTTCGTGATGCGTCCGGACTCGTCCAACCTGCAGATCGCGCATGGCTTCCGATCCCACGTCTGAACCACGGCCGGCGGATCCGTCCGCTCTGGCGTCGCTGGCGCCGGGCCTGATCGCGACCGTCGATCAGGCGATGCAGCTGCTTGGCGACGGCAGCCCGCAGGCGGCGCAACAGGCTCACGTGCTGTTGCGCCAGGGGGCCGATACGCTGGCGTTTATCGGCGCTACGTCGCTGGAGTCCGATGTGGCGGCGCTGCTCGGCTTGTTCGAGTCCACCGGCACGGAACCGGCCTTTGCCGGCGATACTACTGAATCCGTGCAGCACGCCTGCAGGGATTTGCGTGCCGGCCTGGTCGATATCGAGGCCGGCATGGCCTCGCAACAGGCAACGTTGCCGGATGAGGCGGTGCGTCGACGTCCGGCGCTGAAAACCGCCATCGCACAACTGACGACCGACCTCGGCCGCCTGGAGAATTTGCTGGACGCATATTTGCAAGGCCGTGCCGCGCCCGATTCCTTGCATGAGGCGAAGCTGCTCGCGCAGCAACTGGCGACGGTGGGGCAGGCGCTGGAATTGACGGCGGCTTGCGAAGTGCTACGATTGTGCGCCGTCGACATCGGCCGCCTGCCGCCGGCCGGCGTGGGGAACGCCACCGCTGCCGAGGCGGCAAGCCTGGCGCGTCTCGCCCACAATGTGGCGGCGTTGAGCCTGTCGCTTCCTCTGATGCACAATGCACCGGCATCGATGACCTATCCCGGCAAGTTCGATGAAGAGAGCGTTATCGCTACGCCCGGGATTGCGCCGATGGGTGCATTGGACATTGCGCCGCCGCAGCCGGATGAAATTGACCCGGAACTGCGCGAAGTCTTCCTGCTCGAGGCCTACGAAGTGCTGGGCAGCATACGCGCTGCGCTGGCGGCGTCTCGCGCGGCGCCGCAAGACATGGCGCAGGTGGTTGTATTGCGGCGGGGTTTCCATACGCTCAAGGGCAGCGGCCGGATGGTCGGGCTCAATGCGCTGGGTCGCGGCGCGATGGCGCTCGAGGAATTTGCCTCCGCCTGGGCCGCCGCAGGCCGGCCGGGCACGGCGACCGACTACGCCTTGCTGGAGTACGCTGTGCTGGAGCTGAGCGTCTGGATAGACGAGATCAGCGCAAATGGAAATTCATCGCGCAGTCCGGAAGGCTTGCTGGCGGCGGTGGCGGGTCATGCCCACGGCGAATCTCCATCGACGCAAAAGGACACCGCCGATCACACGGACACCTGCCAGGTCGGCGACCTCGTCTTGCCGGTCAGGCTGCACCAGATCTACAGCGAGGAATCAGCCAATCTGCTCGACATCCTCGCCAAACAAATTGCGCAGTGGCAGACCGCCACGCCCGAGGTGATCGCAGCGGAAGCGTTGCGCGCGACCCATTCGCTCAAGAGCAGCGCGGCGTCGGTCAGGTTCGCGCCGATGCTGGCGCTGGCGCAGCCGCTCGATGACTTCATGCAGTTCCTGGAAAACTACCCGGGTTTGCTGGATGCCGCCATCTGCAGCGAGCTGATGCAGGTGGTGCGCGACCTCCAGGCCATGCAGCATCAATTCGCCGCGCGCATCATGCCGTCGCCCCGCCCCGCCGTGCAATTGCAACTGCAGACTTTGCTGACGACGCTGGAAGCGCACCGGCGCCAGAGCCACGACGACGGCAAGACGGCGCCGGCGGAAAGCTCGCAAGCGGCAGTCGGAAAAACTCCCGAGCAGAGCGGTGACCTCATCGATCCGGAGTTGCTGGATATTTTTCTGGAAGAAGGCCGCGACCTGCTGCCGCAGATAGGCGAGAGTTTGTACAAGTTGCAGAAAACACCCGGCGACACGGCGCTGATCCAGTATCTGCTGCGGCCGCTGCATACCATCAAGGGCAGTGCGCGCATGGCCGGCGCCATGCACCTCGGCCAGCACATGCACGATCTGGAAAGCCGTATCGGAGAAATGATGCGCGACGGTGAGCCGTCGGCGGCGCTGATCGACGACTTGCTGGCGCGCTATGATCAGGGTTTGCAATTGTTTGATGCGTTGCAGGCGCCGGTCGCCATTGCGGCCGCTGCTGCGGCGCCAGTTTCAGATGTGACTCCCGCAGCCTTACCGCAGGCTGAAGTAGCCAAGGCTCCGGCCGTACCGGCAGCGGCTCCGGCTCCGGCATCACCGGCGCAGCCCCCAGCCACCGCTCCTCTGGTGCGCATCCGTGCCGGCATCCTCGACAGTGTGCTTAATCAGGCCGGTGAAATTTCAATCTCGCGTTCCGGGCTGGAATCCGAAGTCAACGTCCTGCGCCAGCATCTGACGGACCTCGGCAGCAATGTGGCGCGACTGAGTACGCAACTGCGCGAGGTCGAGATCCAGGCTGAAATCCAGATCGCCGCGTCAAACCAGAAGCAGCCGCAGAATCAGCATTTCGATCCGCTTGAATTCGACCGCTTCACACACCTGCAGGAACTCACGCGCATGCTGGCCGAAAGCGTCAACGACGTCGCTTCGCTGCAGAAGAACCTGGTCGACGCGGTGGACCGCACGCAAAACGGTCTGGTCCAGCAGGCGCGCCTGACGCGCGACATGCAGCGCGAACTGATGCACGCGCGCATGGTGCAGTTCAAGGGCGTCGAAGAACGTTTGCAGCGGCTGGTGCGGCAAATGGCGAAGGAAACCGGCAAGGAGCTCAAACTCGATATCGTCGGCGGCGCGGTCGAACTCGATCGCAGCATTCTGGAAAAGATGGTCGGGCCGTTCGAGCATTTACTGCGCAATGCCGCTGCGCACGGCATCGAAGGCGCAGAGCAACGGCTGGCCGCCGGCAAGGACGTGGTGGGCCGGCTGTTGCTGGAGGTCCGGCAGGAGGGCAACGAGGCGATGATCCGGCTGTCCGACGACGGTCAGGGGCTCGACCTCGCACGCATTCATGAAAAGGCGCTGCACCTGGGGCTGATCGTTCCTCACCAGCGCCTGTCGGACGCCGAACTGACCGGCATCATTTTTCATCCGGGATTTTCGACCAGCAGCAATGTCACGGCGATTGCCGGACGCGGCGTCGGCATGGACGTGGTTCGCTCGGAGGTGGCCTCGCTGGGCGGGCGCATCAGCATCGCCACGGTAGCCGGAAAAGGTGCGCAATTCATCATCCATCTGCCGCTGTCGCTGGCGATAGCCCAAGTGGTGCTGCTGGAGCTGGACCGGCAAAGCTATGCGATTCCCTCGCTGCTGGTTGAGCAAGTGCTGCAGATCAAGCGCGCCGATCAGGAGCGCATGTTCCGCGAAGGCTTGCTGGAATGGCAGGGGCGCAGCTTGCCATTGCATTATCTTTCTGCGCTGCTGGGCGACGAGCGCAACATTCCGCAGCAGCAAACCTTGCCGGTGCTGGTGGTCAAGAGCGGCCATGATTTCCTGGCGATCCTGGTGGACCGCGTCGTCGGCAATCGTGAAGTCGTCACCAAGAGCATCGGCCCGCAACTGGCCGGCATGACCGGCGTGGTCGGCGCCACCGTGCTGGGCAGTGGCAGCATCGTACTCATCCTCAATCCGATCCAACTGGTCCAGCGTCACGGTTACCAGCGCATTCTCCGGCGTGAGCAGCCGCAAGGCGTGGATGGCGGCGTCAGTCGCAAGATCGTGCTGGTAGTCGACGATTCGCTGACGGTGCGCCGCGTCATGCATCGCCTGCTCACGCGCGAAGGTTATCAGGTGGTGCTGGCCACTGACGGCGTCGACGGCCTGCATCAGATGCAAGCCGTGCGTCCCGACATCGTGCTGCTGGACATCGAAATGCCGCGCATGGATGGCTTCGATCTGACGCGCAACATCCGCGACATGGCCGCCACCGCGACCTTGCCGATCATCATGATCACCTCGCGCACCGCCGCCAAGCATCGCGAGCGCGCCATGGAGCTGGGGGTCAACGCCTATCTCGGCAAGCCGTATCAGGACGACGTGCTGCTTGATCTGGTGCATGGCTTGATCGAAAACAACGGCGTGCGGCCCGAATTTCGTGTCGATGACGTGCTGTTCTTTCATGAAACCGAGGACGAGAAGGGGGACGCCAAGGGGGGCGAGGAGGGAGATGAGCAGCAGGGCGAGGACCACGCAGGCGACACCCGGGAAGGTCCGTCCACGTAGCCCTCATTTGCCGAAAAAAACCAGCTATGGTCTAATCTGCCACTTCCTGAGGCTGTTCCTGACGATTGGGGCTCGAAATTAATTCCACTTTGCTTTCCATCCTGCTGGCCACGACGATTGCCGGCGTGTTCAGCATTACTGCTGCCGCGATCTTCTCGTTCGCGCTGCTGTCGAAGATGGTTGAGCGCCTGGTCAGCCTGTCGGTCGGCATCATGCTGTCGACCTCGCTGCTGCACGCCTTGCCGGAAGCCTTCGAATCCTCTGCCGAGCCGCACAAGCTGTTCGCCGTGTTGCTGGGCGGTTTGCTGGCATTCTTCCTGCTGGAGAAGTTGTCCATCCTGCGCCACTCCCATCATCATGAAGAAGACGGCCACGGCCATCACCATGGACACGACAAGCACGAGGCGGGCAAGGCCGGCTGGATGATCCTGGTCGGCGACGGCATGCACAATTTCACCGACGGCATCCTGATTGCCGCCGCTTTCCTAGCCGACCCGCACCTGGGGCTGGTGACCGGCCTGGCCATCATCGCGCACGAAATCCCGCAGGAGATCGGCGACTTTATCGTCCTGCTCAACGCCGGCTTTTCGCGCACGCGCGCCTACGTCTACAACCTGATCTGCAGCCTGATGGCGGTATTGGGCGGCGTGCTCGGCTACTTCATGCTGGAGCGCGGCATGGAATGGATTCCCTACGTGCTGGTGTTCGCCTCGTCAGGTTTCATCTATATCGCCGTCAGCGACCTGATGCCGCAAATGCAGCGCCGCGCCACGCTGCGCGAGACGATTCCGCAAGTGATCCTGATCGGCCTGGGCGTGGTGATCGTGCTGGTGCTGACCAGCCACGCGCACGCGCATTGAGATTCACTCGCCGTGGCTGCGGCCACGTGTGGATTTGACCGGCAGGCACATTAGCTTGATCACGACGCTGAGCAGCAGCCCGGCGAAGCCGAGCAGGACAAGGAATATTTCCGACACGATAAGCCCTTTCGCATTGCCAACGATGCATGGACTGTAGCGCCATAGCCGGTGCAGCCGCCAATATCAAATGCGCTGTCCGATTATCGCAAAACGGCATGGCGGCGGCTTCGCGATGACGGCAAAATAGGCGCTCATGATTTCCATCAAACAGCTCAAGTACTTTGTCGAGATCGTCGCTGCGGGCAGTTATACGCGCGCGTCCGAGCGCCTCTACATCGCCCAGTCGGCGCTGAGCCGCCAGATCAAGGAGCTGGAAAACGATATTGATGTCGTTTTGCTAAGACGCGACGCCAAGCAGGTCGAGCTGACGCTGGCGGGCCGGGATTTCTACGACCGCGCACGCAAGATCCTCGACGACATGGACCAGGCCATCGTGCAGGCGCGCCACATCGACAAGGGCGAGCGCGGCGCCATCCGCCTGCTGCATTCGAGCTCGGTGCCGCTGTCGCCGCCGCTGGGGCCTTGCCTGAATGCGGTGCTTCAGGCTTTCCCCGGCGTCACGCTGGAAATTTCCCAGGCCTCCTCCGAGCACCAGGCGCTCGACGTCGAAGAAGGCCGCGCCGATCTCGGGCTCGCGCGCACTCCCATCCTGCGCAAGCATCCGCATCTGGAAACCATCACGCTGTATCAGGAGAAGCTGGTGGTCGCGGTATCGCTGCAGCACCCGCTGGCGCAACGCGAGGTGATTGATATCGCCGAGCTGCGCGACGAGCTGTTCGTATCCATGCCGCATCGCGAGCGCGGCGGCCTCAGTTACCTGGTGGCCGAGCGTTGCATCGCACACGGCTTCTTCCCCCGGCCGGCGCGCGCGACTTCGCGCAAGGCCTCGCTGCTGAGCCTGGTCAACGCCAATTTCGGGATTGCCGTCGTGCCCGACAGCATGCGGGCGATTGCCGTTGCGGGCGTGCATTTCATCGACATACGGGAGCCCGACTTCCAGTCGGCGGTGGTGCTGATGATGAGGCGCGATGCGCCGGTGATGGTGGGACAGTTCGTGCAGGCCTTCGTGCAAGGCTTGCAGATGCCGGCAGCCTGAGCACCTGTTTCAGATCGTGAACAGGTTCCGGGAGCCGCCGGACTTGTGTTCGCTTACGGCTGTGCGCCGGTCGCCACCGGACGCGACGAATCCGAACTCCACTCGCTCCACGAACCCGGATACAGGCGTGCGCCCGGCAAGCCGGCCACTTCCAGCGCGAGCAGGTTGTGGCAAGCGGTCACACCGGAGCCGCACTGCATGACGGCTGTCTGCGGGCTGTCGATCAGGGCATTCCATTCGGCGCGCAGCGCATCGGCCGATTTGAAGCGGCCGTCGGCGCCGAGATTGTCCTTGAAGAAGCGATTCTTCGCGCCGGGAATATGGCCTCCGACGGCGTCCAGCGTTTCGTTCTCGCCGCGATAGCGATCTGCCGCGCGCGCATCGATGACGGTCAGCGCCTTGCTGTCGAGATTGGCAACGACATTGCCGACATCGACGGTGCTCACCAGGGGCGCCTGCTCCTGCAAGTCGCCGCGCACCGGTGCCGGCGTCGCCGTCGACAACTCGCCGCCCTGCGCCTGCCATGCCGGCAAGCCGCCGTCGAGCACCGCCACCTGTACATGGCCGACCCAGCGCAACAGCCACCAGAGGCGCGCGGCGAACATGCCGCCGTGGGCGTCGTAGGCGACGACTTGCGTGCCCTTGCCAACGCCCAGTTCCTGCATGGCGTCGATGAAGGCCTGGCGTTCAGGCAGCGGATGGCGGCCCTTGAACTTGCCGTCGGCGCCGTTTTTGGCGCCGGACAGGATCTTGTCGAGATGGGCAAAGCGTGCCCGCGGAATATGGCCGGCGGCGTACGCCTGTGCGCCGGCATCGGGATTGGCGAGGTCGTGACGGCAGTCGATCACCAGCCAGTTGGCGTCGTCGAGATGGCCGGCCAGGTCGGCTGCGGAAATCAGGGTGGCGTAGGTCATGGTTATTCCTCTTCCTAAACTTCGGTGGCGATCGGGTCGATCGCGGGCAGATTGCTCGATTGTCGGGATTGTTGCTGGGAACGCTGATTGTAGAACGTCGAGACTACACCGCTCATCAGAATGATGCCGATGCCGGCCCAGCCCATCCAGCCCGGCGCATCGTTCCAGATGAACAGGCCCCACAGGCTGGCGAACACGATGCCGGTGTATTGCAGGTTGGCGGTGACCAGCGTATTGCCGAGCCGGTAGGCGCGCGTCATGGCGATCTGTGCCAGCGTAGCGGTGAGGCCGATGGTGACGAGCAGCGCCAGGCCCTTGCCGGTGTGCGCATGCCAGAACGGGATGCGGCCGATCGCCACGCAGCCGGCCAGGCCGGCCAGCAAGCCGGTGAAGGAAAAATAGAACACCACGCGATATTCCGGTTCGCCGAGCAGGCCGAGCTTGCGCACCTGCAGGTAGACCAGCGCCGACAGCACGCCGGAAAACAGCGCGATCATTCCTCCCGCCAGCTGGTCGGAATCGATCGACGGCCGCAGCAGCATCGCCACGCCGATAAAACTCAGCAGCACGGTGCCGGCCAGACCCCATTCAAAACGCTTCTTGCCCTGCCACCAGGCGATGCCGAACAGCATGGCGGCGATCCAGATTGACGACATGTAATTGAGCGTGGTGGCGGTCGCCACCGGCAGCAGGCCGAACGAGTAGAACCACAGCCACAGCGAAATCACACCGACGCCGCCGCGGATGATGTGGTCACGCGGGTAGGGCGTCCTGAGCGTGCCGCCGCGGATCATGACGAGGCCGTAGATGAAGATGACGCCAACTATCCCGCGGCACAGCACCACTTCGGCGGTGGAGTAGTAGTCGGACGACAGCTTGACGCATACGCCCATGATGGAAAACAGGAAGGAGGCAACAAGCATCCAGAGGGATTGCATGGCGATACTCTATTCGAAAGCGAGGACAAAAAAACAGGCAGCGCGAGCTTGAGCCGGCGCTGCCTTCGGATCGTACGTTAATCGGAGGTACTGCAGAATTGGTCTGGCGCTGCGGATGCTGATGTCGGCGCCGATATGGCCAGGGTACATCGTGGACATCGCATCATCGGCGTTTTCTGCATGCTTTCCTCAAAAAGGAGTCAGAGTGAAATTCAGTTTTCCTGCACTGCAATCTGCGACCGGTACCATTCATGGAAGTGTTGCATGCCGTCTTCCATCGGCGACTGGTATGGACCGACTTCGCTGGTGCCGCGATCCATGAGTATACGCCGCCCGGCATCCATGCGCAGGGCGATCTCGTCGTCTTCGACGCAGGTCTCCATGTAGGCGGCGCGTTCGGCCTCGACCATCTCGCGTTCGAACAGGGCGATTTCTTCGGGATAGTAGAACTCGACCACGTTGGTGGTTTTTTGCGGACCGTTGGGCCACAGCGTCGACACCACCAGCACGTGCGGATACCACTCGACCATGATGTTGGGATACAGCGTCAGCCAGATCGCGCCGTACTTCGGCGGTTGGCCGTTGCCGAAGCGCAGCACCTGTTCCTGCCACTTCTTGTAAGTCGGCGAACCCGACTTGGCCAGTCCGTGGTTGACGCCCACGGTCTGCACGCTGTAATTCTTGCCGAATTCCCATTTCAGATCGTCGCAGCTGACGAAGCTGCCCAGGCCCGGATGGAAAGGCTCGACGTGGTAGTCCTCCAGGTAGACTTCGATGAACGTCTTCCAGTTGTAGTCGCACTCGTGCACTTCGACGTGATCGAACAGGTAGCCGGAAAAATCCAGGTCGCGCGTGACGCCGAGCTGCTTCAGTTGCGCAGCGACGTCGCGGCCGTCCTTGCCGTTGTTCTCGAACAGCAGGCCGTTCCAGTTTTGCAAAGGCGTCTTGGACAGGTTCAGGCACGGCGTTTCGCCGAAATGCGGCGCGCCGATCAGGTCGCCCTTGAGATCGTAGGTCCAGCGATGCAAGGGGCAGACGATATTGCGCGCGTTGCCGCGGCCATCAAGCATCTTGGCCTGGCGATGACGGCAGACGTTGGACATCAGTTCGATGCCGTGCGCGTTGCGCACCAGCATGCGGCCCTCGTTTTCCCATGGCAGCGTCGCGTAGTCGCCGACATTGGGCACCATCAGTTCATGGCCGGCGTAACGAGGCCCCTGTTGAAATAACTGGTGAATTTCGCGCTTGAAAAGCGCCTCGTCAAAATAGACGTCAACTGGTAGCTGCGCGTTTGAGCGCGCCAGTTTGGCAAAAGTAGCAAGATCGGACATCTCCGCCCCCAAATTAATTTGCACCAACCTAAGAGAGAAAGAATCCGCAAAAACCTGGGTTCAATGAATTGAAGAGGAAATTTTGGACAGAACTGCGGATTATGCCATAAATCCCTCTATTCAGGGCGCTTTGCGCGGTTGAATCGCCTGAAAATACGCCCTCGGCCGCCTATCTGTGGCGGATTGCACTAAAATGACGGGCTATATCTGAAATCAGCCACTATGCCAAAGAATCCCGTCAAAGCCAGCCAGCCCGCCTCTTTCGAAGAGGCCATGGAAGAGCTCGAACAACTGGTCATCCAGATGGAAGCCGGAGAACTGCCGCTGGAAGCCTCCGTCGCCGCCTACAAGCGCGGCGCCGAACTGGTGAAGTTCTGTTCCGTACAACTCGACAAGGTCGACAGCCAGGTCAAGGTGCTCGAAGGCGACATGCTCAAGCCGTTGGCGGGCGAACTTGCGGAGGACGAAGAATGAACGCACGGATCGAAGCGGATGCCGCATTCACCGACTGGATGCAACACGTCCAGGCCGGCATGGAAGGCACGCTGGACGCCTATCTGCCGGCGGTCACCGAAATCCCGGCGCGCCTGCACCAGGCCATGCGCTACACGGCGCTCGATGGCGGCAAGCGCGTGCGCCCTTTGCTGGTGTATGCCGCCGGCGAGCTGTTCGAGGCGCCGGAGGAGTTGCTCGGCCGCGCCGCTGCCGCCGTGGAGATGATCCATGTCTATTCGCTGGTGCACGACGACATGCCGTGCATGGATGACGATGCATTGCGCCGCGGCAAGCCGACCGTGCACGTCAGATACGACGAACCGACCGCCTTGCTGGTGGGCGACGCGTTGCAGGCGCAGGCGTTTGCAGTGCTGTCCGGCAATGTCGAAGAGCAGTACGCCGCGCGCCAGTTGAAGATGCTGCACTTGCTGGCGCAAGCGGCCGGCTCCACCGGCATGTGCGGCGGCCAGGCCATCGATCTGGCCAGTGTCGGCATGACCCTGTCGCTGGCGGAACTGGAACAGATGCACAGGCTCAAAACAGGAGCGCTGCTGCGCGCCGCCATCCTGCTTGGCGCCTGCAGCGGCAAGCATCTGACGGTGGTCGAACAGGCTGCGCTGGAGGCGTATTCCTGCCCGATCAGCCTGGCGTTTCAAGTAGTGGACGACATTCTCGATGCGACGGCGGATTCCGCCACGCTCGGCAAGACCGCCGGCAAGGACGCGGCCGACAACAAGCCGACCTACGTCTCCATCCTTGGCTTGAGCGAATCGCAGGCGCTGGCGGAAAAGCTGCGTAACGACGCACACAAGGCATTGGAGCAGTTCGGCAACAAGGCGCGGCGCCTGCATGAACTTGCCGACCTGATCGTGCAACGCAAGGCATAAGCGCATTAGCGCACCGGTGAGTGCAGCGGTATTTTCCGCACGCTCGCAGGAAACCAATTAACGGTGACAAGACCCAGCATGCTCAATACCATAAACAGCCCCGCCGATCTGCGGCAACTTCCCCGCACTCAGTTGAAGCCACTGGCCGACGAGTTGCGTGCCTTCATCCTCGATTCGGTATCGAAGACCGGCGGGCATCTTTCATCCAATCTCGGCACGGTCGAACTGACCATTGCGCTGCATTACGTCTTCAACACGCCTGAAGACCGCATCGTCTGGGACGTCGGCCACCAGACCTACCCGCACAAGATCCTCACCGGACGGCGCGACCAGATGTCGACGCTGCGCCAGCTCGACGGTATTTCCGGTTTCCCGCGCCGGGTTGAAAGCGAACACGACACCTTCGGCACCGCGCATTCGTCGACGTCGATTTCCGCTGCGCTGGGCATGGCGCTGGCGGCCAAGACCAAGGGCGAAGATCGTCACGCCATCGCCGTCATCGGCGACGGTGCAATGACCGCCGGCATGGCGTTCGAGGCGATGAACAACGCCGGTATCTGCGAAGACGTCAACCTGCTGGTCATCCTCAACGACAACGACATGTCGATTTCGCCGCCGGTCGGCGCACTCAACCGCTACCTGGCGCGCCTGATGTCCGGTCAGTTCTACGCCAAGGCGAAGAACGTCGGCAAGTCGATGCTGCCGGGGCCGGTGCTGGAGCTGGCCAAGCGCTTCGAGGAACACGCCAAAGGCATGATCGTGCCGGCCACCATGTTCGAAGAATTCGGTTTCAACTACATCGGCCCGATCGACGGTCACGACCTCGATTCGCTGATCCCGACATTGCAGAACCTGAAGAACCTCAAGGGGCCGCAGTTCCTGCACGTGGTCACCAAGAAAGGCCAGGGCTACAAGCTGGCCGAAGCCGATCCGGTGCTGTACCACGGTCCCGGCAAATTCAATCCGGCCGAAGGCATCAAGCCGGCCGCCGCCAGCAAGCAGACCTACACCCAGGTTTTCGGCGAATGGCTGTGCGACATGGCCGCGCAGGACAAGACGCTGGTCGGCATCACGCCCGCCATGCGCGAAGGGTCCGGCATGGTCAGGTTCGAACAGAAATTCCCCGACCGTTACTACGACGTCGGCATCGCCGAGCAGCACGCCGTCACCTTCGCCGCCGGCATGGCCTGCGAGGGATTGAAGCCGGTCGTGGCGATTTACTCCACTTTCATGCAACGCGCCTACGATCAGCTGATCCATGACGTCGCGCTGCAAAACCTCGACGTCACGTTCGCGCTCGATCGCGCCGGCCTGGTCGGTGCCGACGGCGCCACGCACGCGGGCAATTACGATCTGGCCTTCCTGCGCTGCATTCCCAACATGGTGGTCATGGCCGCCTCGGACGAAAACGAATGCCGCCGGATGCTGACGACCGCCTTCGAATACAAAGGCCCGGCATCGGTGCGTTATCCGCGCGGTTCCGGCAGCGGCGTGGCGGTGGAAAAGACCTTGACGGCAATCCCGCTGGGCAAGGGCGAAGTGCGCCGCGAAGGCAAGGGCATCGCCATCCTGGCGTTCGGCACCATGGTGGCGCCGGCGCTGGCGGCAGGGGACAAGCTCAACGCCACGGTCGCCAACATGCGTTTCATCAAGCCGCTCGACGTCGAACTGGTGAAGCAACTGGCCGCCGGCCATGATGCGCTGGTGACCGTCGAAGAAGGCTGCATCATGGGCGGCGCCGGCGCCGCAGTGGCGGAAGCGCTGGCCGAAGCCGGCATCGTCAAGCCGATCCTGCACCTTGGTTTGCCGGATCGCTTCATCGACCACGGCGACGCTGCACAGTTGCTGGCCAAATGCGGCCTCGACAGCGACGGCATCGCCGCCTCCATCGTGCAACGTTTTGGCAAGGACCAGCCGCGCCTGGTGGTCAACAACGGTTGAATATGGCGGCAATAAAAAAGCGGCTCAGGCCGCTTTTTTTACGTCTTCAGGTTTCCTTGTTTCGGTCCTTGTGCCACAGCACATCGCTGCCGCCGGCATGCCGGTTGAGCACGCGCGCCAGCACGAAGCACAGGTCCGACAGCCGGTTCAGGTATTGCCGCGGTTGCGGATTGACTGCGGCGGCTTCCGATTGCGCCAGCGTCACCACGGCGCGTTCGGCGCGGCGGCAGACGGTGCGGCAGACATGCATCTGCGCCGCAGCGCGCGAGCCGCCGGGCAGGATGAATTCCTTGAGCGGGGGCAAACCGGCATTGTATTTTTCCAGCAGCGCATCGAGCTGCGCCACCTGTGCGTCGGCGATCACGCTGTAACCGGGAATACACAGCTCGCCGCCGAGGTCGAACAGATCGTGCTGGATCGCCAGCAATTCTTCACGCACGCCGGCCGGCAAGTCTTCGCACAGCAGCAGGCCGAGCTGAGAATTGAGCTCGTCGACCTCGCCCAGCGCATGGATGCGCGGCGCATCCTTGGCGATGCGGCTGCCGTCGCCGAGTCCGGTGCTGCCGTCGTCGCCGGTGCGCGTTGCGATTTTGGAAAGTCGATTGCCCATGTTGTTCTCTGCAAATGAAAAGCCAAGCATAGCGAAAAAATCGCGGTTCAGAGCTCAAGTTGTCAGACAAATATAAAATATGTCTGCGGCAAGAGAGTAAAATCCCACAGAGGTTTTGACGCCGGAGTAAGCCGCCGTGCCCGTGTTTGATTGCGTTCCGGGTCGATGCAGTATTCCCTTGCGTCACTATTCCAACAGACAGAGAGACAGACAATGAACCATATCGTTGATGCGCAGAAATTGCGCAAGCCCGTTCCCGCGGCCTTGCTGGCGTCCTTGCAGGCCTTGTTCGGCAATCGCTTTTCGACCACGCAGGCGATGCGCGAGCATCACGGCCGCGATGAGTCGTCCTACGATCCGATGCTGCCCGACGCCGTGGTGTTCGCCCACACCACCGAAGAAGTCGCCGCCGTCATCAAGGCCTGCAGCGAACATCGCATTCCCGTCATTCCCTACGGCACCGGCACTTCGCTGGAAGGCCACGTGCTGGCGCTGCAAGGCGGCATCACCATCGACCTGTCGCAAATGAACCAGGTGCTGGCGGTCAACGCCGAAGACCTGACCGCCACCGTGCAAGCCGGCGTCACGCGCAAGCAGCTCAACCAGGAGATCAAGGACAGCGGCCTGTTCTTCCCCATCGATCCGGGCGCCGACGCCTCCATCGGCGGCATGGCCTCGACGCGCGCCTCCGGCACCAACGCCGTGCGCTACGGCACCATGCGTGAAAACACGCTGGCGCTGACCGTCGTCACCGCCGACGGCAACATCATCAAGACCGGCACGCGCGCCAAGAAATCTTCGGCCGGCTACGACCTGACCCGCGTCTACGTCGGCAGCGAAGGCACACTGGGCATCATCACCGAAGTCACCGTGCGCCTGTATCCGCAACCCGAGGCCGTGTCGGCGGCGATCTGTTCTTTCCCCAGCGTGGCCGATGCCGTCAATACCGTGATCCAGGCGATCCAGGTCGGTGTGCCGCTGGCGCGCGTCGAGCTGCTCGACGAGAACGGCGTGAAGGCCATCAATGCCCACGACAAGATGACGCTGCCCGAAAACCCCTTGCTGCTGTTTGAATTCCACGGCAGCGAACATGGCGTCAAGGAACAGGCCGAAGTCGTGCAGGAACTGGCCAGCGACAACAATGCGCTCGGTTTCGAATGGGCCACGCGTCCGGAAGATCGCACGCGCTTGTGGACCGCCCGTCACAACGCCTACTTTGCGCTGCTACAGATGCGCCCGGGTGCGCGCGCAATCTCCACCGATTGCTGCGTGCCGATTTCGCGCCTGGCCGAATGCGTGCTGGAGACCAAGGCCGATTGCGAATCGCAGGGCCTGATCCACGCGATCATCGGTCACGTCGGCGACGGCAATTTCCACGTGCAGATGATGGTCGATCCCAACGATCCGGCCGACATCGCCCGCGCCGAAGGCGTCAACGAACGCATGGTGACGCGCGCCCTTGAAATGGACGGCACCTGCACCGGTGAACACGGCGTCGGCCTGCACAAGATGGATTTCCTGGTGCAGGAACACGGCGCCGGCGCCATCGACGTGATGCGTGCGATCAAGCATGCGCTCGATCCGAAGAACATCATGAATCCGGGCAAGATCGTACGTTGGTAATCGTTTGATTACCTTGCATCCAATAGCAAGCAGCACCCCGGGACGCGCCGCATGGTGGCCGTCCCACAATAACAGCAGGTAGAACAAGACATGGCAACACGCCTTCCTCCCGTCCATGCCCTTTCCGCGTTTGAAGCGGCGGCGCGTCACAATTCATTCGCCGTGGCGGCGGAAGAACTTTGCATCACGCCCTCGGCGCTGTCGCACCGTATCCGTCTGCTGGAAGAGTTTGTCGGCGAGCGCCTGTTCTATCGCGACGGCCGCTCGATAGGCCTGTCCGAGTTCGGCCGCCGCTACCTCGACGTGGTGCGTTCGGCCTTGCGCACGCTGACCGATTTCCCGATGCCGCATCGCAACGCCACGGTGCAGCCCAAGGTCAAGATCATGCTGCCGCCGACGTTTGCGCGCCATTTGCTGGTGCCGCGCATCGCCGAGTTCACGCAGCGCTATCCCGACATCACCGTCGAAATGTATCTGTCGGTGCCGCTGTACGACCTGAGCCTGTCCGAGAGCGACGTCGAGATCCGTTTCGGCGCCGGAAACTATCCCAACTTCGTCACCGAAAAATTATTCGAAGAGCCGGCCTTCGCCGTCGCCAGCCCGGCTTACCTGAAGACCATCCCGCCGCTGAAGGCCCCGCAAGACCTGCAGCATGCCAACCTGCTGCGCTCGGCGCTGGAACCGTGGCAACCGTGGTTCGAGGCGGCCGGTCTCAAGGACTGGCCGGAGCCGTCGACCGGCCTGCGCGTCGACGATCTCGGCCTGCTGCTGGAATCGGTCCGCCATGGTTACGGCGTCGGCCTCACGCGCCAGCATTTTGCCGAAGAACTGCTGGCGCGCGGCGAAATCGTCGAACTGTTCGACGTGCGCCTGCGCACGCCGCCGCATGCCTATTACGTGGTCTACGAGAAACAGATCCGCGAACGGCCGGAGGTGGATGCCTTCATCGACTGGCTGCAGAACGCGTTCAAGAACATCTGAGGCACGGTCGGACCTTCGAAGTCGCTGAAAAGAATTCACGGCGCGCCGTGAATTCTTTTCAGTGCGCCTCAACCACGCTTTTCGCTATCCCGGGCTGAAATTCGCTACACTTCAGGCATTGCGAAGATAACAGCGAGACAGGTAGTCCAAAACCGACGCCACAAGCCGGAAAAATAATCCCCCCGTCATCGCCGCGTCCCAGCCCAAAGCCAAACGAGGTCACGCATGAACGCCCCAGTCGCCCCCTTATTTTCCCCCGCGCGCCAGCGCGAGGTGGTTGCCGCGCTGAAAGCCGTGGTGCCGCCGCATTGCGTGCTGTTCGACGAAGAAGACACCCGCCCCTATGAGTGCGATGGCCTGGCCGCTTACCGCCAGTTGCCGATGGTGGTGGTCTTGCCCGAGAACGAAGCGCAGGTCATCGCCATCCTCAAGACTTGCAACGACCTCAAGGTCCAGATCGTCCCGCGCGGCGCCGGCACCGGCTTGTCCGGCGGCGCCATGCCGATTGCCGACGGCGTGGTGGTATCGACCGCCAAGTTCAACAAGATCGTCAGCATGGACAAGTACTCGCGCACTGCCGTGGTCCAGCCCGGCGTGCGCAACCTGGCGATCTCGGAAGCGGCCGCGCCGCACGGTCTCTACTACGCGCCTGACCCGTCCTCGCAGATCGCCTGCACCATCGGCGGCAACGTCGCCGAAAACTCCGGCGGCGTGCATTGCCTCAAATACGGCCTGACCGTGCACAACGTCCTGCGCGTGCGCGTGGTCACCATCGAAGGCGATGTCATCGAGCTCGGCAACGCAGGCCTCGATGCGCCCGGCCTCGATCTGCTGGCGGTCTTCATCGGTTCCGAAGGCATGCTCGGCATCGTCACCGAGGTGACCGTCAAGCTGGTGCCCAAGCCACAGCAGGCGCGTGTGATCATGGCCTCGTTCGACGACGTGGTGAAGGGCGGCAACGCGGTCGCCAACGTCATCGCCGCCGGCATCATCCCGGCCGGCCTGGAGATGATGGACAAGACCAGTTCGCGCATGGTCGAGCCTTTCGTCAAGGCCGGCTACGACGTCGACGCTGAGGCGATCCTGCTGTGCGAATCCGACGGCACCGCTGAAGAAGTCGAGGAAGAAATCGGCCGCATGAGCGAAGTGCTCAACGCCAGCGGCGCCACCGCCATCGCGGTGTCGCAATCCGAGGCGGAGCGCCTGCGCTTCTGGTCGGGCCGCAAGAACGCCTTCCCGGCCGCGGGCCGCATCTCGCCCGATTACTACTGCATGGACGGCACCATCCCGCGCAAGCGGCTGGCCGAAGTCCTGCTCGGCATCGCCAGGATGGAAGGCAAATACGGCCTGCGCTGCGCCAACGTCTTCCACGCCGGCGACGGCAATCTGCATCCGCTGATCCTGTTCGACGCCAACCTCGCGGATGAATTCCACCGCGCCGAATTGTTCGGCGCCGAGATCCTCGAGCTATGCGTCGAAGTCGGCGGCACCATCACCGGCGAGCACGGCGTGGGCATCGAAAAGATCAACTCCATGTGCGTGCAGTATTCGCCCGAAGAGCGCGAAGCCTTCTTCAAGGTCAAGCGCGCCTTCGACACGGCCTTCCTGCTCAACCCCGACAAGGCCATTCCGTCGCTGCATCGCTGCGCCGAGTACGGCAAGATGCACGTGCAGCGCGGCGCCATCAAATTTCCCGATTTGCCAAGGTTTTAACGCATGGAACAAATACTGCAAGCATTCAAGGAGCGCATCGCCGCGGCCACGGCCGCCGGCGCGCCGCTGCAAATCCGCGGCGGCGGCACCAAGGACTGGTACGGCCAGGAGCCGCGCGGCGAGGTGCTCGACACGCGTCCTTACAGCGGCATCATCGACTACGAGCCGACCGAGCTGGTCATTACCGCACGTTGCGGCACGCCGCTGTCGGAGATCGATGCCGCGCTCGCGGCGAACAATCAGGTGCTTGCTTTCGAGCCGCCGCGCTTTGGCGGTGTTTCCACTATCGGCGGCATGGTCGCTGCGGGTTTGTCGGGGCCGGGACGCGCATCCAGCGGATCGGTGCGCGACTTCGTGCTCGGCGCCGATCTCATGGATGCGCAAGGGCAGGTGCTGCATTTCGGCGGACAGGTCATGAAGAACGTCGCCGGCTATGACGTCTCGCGTCTGCTGACCGGTTCGCTCGGCACGCTGGGGCTGATCCTGCAGGCGTCGATCAAGGTATTGCCGCAAGCTTTCGCCACCAGCACGCGCGTGTTCGAAGTCGACGAGGCCAATGCGATCCGCCTGCTCAATGAATGGGGCGGCCAGCCGCTGCCATTGTCGGCCAGCGCCTGGGTCAACGGCGTGCTGACGATTCGCTTGTCGGGTGCGCAAGCGGCGGTCTCTGCCGCAGAGACCCGACTCGGCGGCACCGAACTGACCAATGGCGAGGATTTCTGGCGCGACCTGCGCGAGCAGAACCATGCGTTCTTCGCCGACGCGGAGGCGCCGCTATGGCGCATCTCCTTGCCGTCGGTGACGCCGCCGCTGGCGCTCAAGGGCGTGCAGCTGATCGAATGGGGCGGCGCGCAACGCTGGTATCGCGGCGATGACGGCGTGGCCGCCATCCGCGCGGCCGCGGCCGCAGCCGGCGGCCACGCCAGCCTGTATCGTGGCGGCGACAAGAGCGTCGGCGTGTTCCAGCCGCTCGCGCCTGCGGTGGCCAAGATCCATCGCAACCTGAAAGCCTCCTTCGACCCGTCGGGAATCTTCAATCCCGGCCGCATGTACCCGGATCTCTGATATGCAAACCAACCTGGCCGATTTCATCCGCGACACCAACGAAGGCAAGGAAGCCGACGCCATCCTGCGCTCCTGCGTGCATTGCGGATTCTGCACGGCGACTTGCCCGACCTATCAATTGCTGGGCGACGAACTCGATGGTCCGCGCGGCCGCATCTACCTGATCAAGCAGGTGCTCGAAGGCAAGCAGGCCACCGCCGCCACGCAATCGCACCTGGACCGCTGCCTGACCTGCCGCAACTGCGAATCGACCTGTCCATCCGGCGTGCAATACGGCCGCCTGGTCGACATCGGCCGCAAGGTGGTCGAAGACCAGGTGCCGCGTCCGCTCGGCCAGCGCATCGTGCGCACCACGCTCAAGACGCTGCTGCCGAACAAGTGGCTGTTCAATCCGGCGATGAAGGCCGGCCAGCTGGTGCGTCCGCTGTTGCCGCAGAAATTGCAGAACAAGGTGCCGCCAAAACAGGATGCCGGGCAATGGCCGACACGCACCCATGCCCGCAAGATGCTGATGCTCGACGGTTGCGTGCAACCGGCCATGTCGCCCAATATCAACAGTTCGACTGCGCGCGTGCTCGATGCGCTCGGCATCGAGATGGTGGTGCCGCCCAAGGCCGGCTGTTGCGGCGCGATCCGCTATCACCTGAATGATCAGGATGGCGGGCTGGCCGATATGCGCCGCAATATCGACGCGTGGTGGCCGTATGTCGACGGCTCGGCGGGATTCACCGTGGAGGCGATCGTGATGAATGCTTCCGGCTGTGGCGCCACCGTCAAGGAATACGGACACCTGCTGCAGCATGACGCTGCCTACGCCGCCAAGGCGCACCGTATTTCCCAGCTGACGCGCGATATCAGCGAGATCCTGCCGGACTTCGAAGCCGAACTGGCCGGCAAGCTCAAGGGCAAGATCGGCAAGCGGGTGGCCTATCATCCACCTTGCACTCTACAGCACGGACAGAAGATTCGCGGAAAGGTGGAGCAGATTCTCGGCAGTGCCGGTGTCGATGTGAAGCTGTGCGCGGACAGTCATCTTTGTTGCGGGTCGGCGGGGACGTATTCGGTTTTGCAGCCGGAGCTGTCTTATCGTTTGCGTGACAACAAGCTTGGTAATTTGCAGGCTACTCAGCCTGACATGATTGTTTCGGGGAATATCGGGTGTTTGACGCATTTGCAGTCGGGGACTGATACGCCGGTGAGGCATTGGATTGAGTTGCTGGATGCGGCTTTGGTGGGGTCGTAAGTTGTTCCGACTTCGCTGTTCTGGGTAGCTTCATCTTTTCTTTCTTCGGACGACCGTGGTTGCCGGGGGCGGCCCGGCAGCCGCTCACTTTCTTTGCTTCGCCAAAGAAAGTAAGCAAAGAAAGGCGACCGCGATTCGCCGCCCCGCTGCGCGGGGTTCCCGTTGGCGCCGCACCTAAATCGGGAAGGGAAACAAACTCGCTGCGCTCAGACAAGTTTCCCTTCTTTATCCGATTTAGGCACGTCACCAACGGCGACTCATAAGCGGAACTTCTTTCACGGCTCGCTGCGCATTGCCTTGGGGGGCTCGCCTTCGGCATCGTGATTCTCATTCTTTCTTGGACTGACCGCGGAGAACTGTGACTTTCACTCCACCTCCATCCCCTGGCGATGCGCAGCGAGCCAGTCTGGAAGTCCGCTTGCGAGTAGCCGGTGGCGGCAGGTGCAAATCGGATAAAGAGGGGAAACTTGTCTGAGCGCAGCGAGTTTGTTTCCCCTCCCGATTTGCGCCTGACGACGCCGGGAACCCCGAAGGGGCTACGAACCAGCGGTCGCTTCTTTTGCTTACTTTTCTTGGCGAGACAAGAAAAGTGAGTAGCCGCCGGGCTACCCCCGGCAAGGTCGTCCGAAGAGAGAAAAATCCAATCTTCCTAAGCAGAGAAACAAAAAAAAGCGGCTCCAAAAAAGAGAGCCGCCTTCATCAACCAACGTCCAAAATTCAAGCGTGCAATGCCTGCTGCACCTGCTTGGGAATCCACTCCTGTAAGGTAATCTCGATCGTGATGAACGACAGATTCGCGCCGCGCACAAAGCGTCCCGCAAAGATCTTCCCATCCACATCCGCCACCACTCCCTGCAAAGGATGAGCGTGCGGCTTGCCGCCGGCAAAGCCGATCTCGCCGAAGACGTTGAGGATCTCCACTCCGGGCCCGTTGATTTCCATTTCGCGCCAGCCGGTTGGCGTCGCGTATTCCAGGTGCGCATCGATCAGGCTGCCGATGGCGCCGCGCACGATGGCGGTTTGCATGCCGTATTGGCGGCATAGCGCTTCCACGCTTTCGGTGAGGTCCTGGTTGGGTTTGAGGCGCGCCATCACCAGTTTTCCCAGTGTGCCTTCCTCTACTTGAATGTCGTTGTCGTTGTTGTGCGTCTCTGTATTTTTTATCAATGTCGATGTCGTCATCATGATTCCATGGGTGTCGGATGCAATAGACTGAATAGCGTCTCTTCATCGCTGTTGACGACGAAAGCGCCCTGGGAAAACAAGCACAGGCGGATGATGAGCGGATCGTCGCCCACTTCCACCGTGTCGAGCAATAAATGCCCGCCGTGTATCGAACCATCGCCGTCAAGGAAACCGGCGTGGCAATGCAATAATACTTTTCCTTCCTGGTTCTGGCCCACCGTGATCGCTCCGGTGACGAAGGTGATCACGCCTTCCAGCACGTGCGGCGGACCGTAGTCGTACGGACGGTTGGCATCGCGCGTGTTTTCGATCCGGTGGTAATGCAGCTTGCGCGCGGTGCCGCCGCACATGCGGCCGACGCCGCCGCGCTGACCACGCGCCGAATACTGCTTCAGCACCTCGCGCAAGGCCTCGCCGACTTTGGTGCCGGGCTGCAGCGTGATGCGCAGTTCTTCCGCCGGTTCGGCTTCCAGGTCCAGCGTGCGCGGGTAGCTTTGCTGGCCGGCGTGAAGAAACTTGCGTACCTCGACAAATCCCGGATGGCCTTCGGCGGACTTGTTGGAAATTTTCATAAGCGATAGTCACCTTTCTCCTCGAGCAGACTTTTGATCTGCTTCTTGACGATCTTTCCATAACCGGATTTCGGCATGGTCTCCCAGAACACGAAGCGGCGCGGCCATTTGTATTTGGCGATGCGGCTTTCCAGATGCGACAACAGTGCCTCGCCGTCGGCTTGCTGGCCGGATTTGGCGACGATGACGGCGATGCCGCTTTCGCCCCATTTCGGATCCGGCACGCCGAGCACGGCGACTTCGGACACCGACGGATGCGTCAGCAGCGCTTCTTCGATCTCGCGCGGATAGACGTTGGAGCCGCCCGAGATGTACATGTCGGACGAGCGGCCGGTGATGTAGAGGAAGCCGTCGTTATCGACGTGGCCGAGGTCGCCGGTGTGGAACCAGTCGCCTTTGAAGGCCTTGGCATTGGCGTCCGGATTGTTGTGATAGCCCATGAAGACGGCCGGGCCGCGCACGCAGATTTCGCCGGTCTCGAATGGCTTCAGTTTCTTGCAGCTGTCGTCGAGGATGGCGATTTCCATGCCGGTGCGCGGCATGCCGCAAGAGCCGACGCGCGCCTTCGGATGGGCATCGTCCGCCTCATGCATGTACGGCGGCAGGAAGGTGATGTTGCCGGTCACTTCGCCGAGGCCGTAATACTGCACCAGCACCTTGCCGAGCTTCTTCAACGCGTACACCTGGTCGGCGCGGTACATCGGCGCGCCGGCGTAGATGACATGTCTGAGCGAGCTGTGATCGTAGCGGTCGACCGATTCATCTTCGGTGAGGATCTTGACGATGGTCGGCACGGTGAACATGTTGTCGACACGGTGGCGCTGCACCAGTTGCCAGGCTTCTTCCGGCACCAGGCGTTCGGTCGACAGCAGGATGCTGGCGGCGCCGCGCGCCGTGTTGACGACGGCATGGATGCCGGCGCCGTGCGACAGCGGCGCGACGACCAGCGAGCGCGACTGGTGCGTCAGGCCCGGCAGCAGGTCGGCAAGGTGGTTGGTGACGACGAACGCCATCTGGCCGTGCGACAGCATGCCCGCCTTGGGATGGCCGGTGGTGCCGGAGGTGTAAAAGAACCACAGCGGATCTTCGTAATCGACTTCCACTTCGTCGAAGGACTGATGCGCACCGGACGGCGTCGCCAGCGCTTCGAAATCGAGCTCGCCGGCGCGCGGATCCTGCAGGGCAATCACGTGTTTCAGCGCGGGAGAAATTTCTTTCACCGCGTCGACATAGTTGGCGAAGCCGCGGTCGTACAGCATCACGCTGGCGCCGCTCGACTGGCCGAGGTAGGCCGCTTCCGGCGGCGTGATGCGCACGTTGGTCGGGACCCAGACCATGCCCAGCTTGAAGGCGGCCCAGGCGCTTTCGAAAATCTGCAGGTTGTTGCGGGAGTGGACCAGCATCTTGTCACCCTTGGTCACGCCCAGCTTTTGCAGCGAATGGGCCAGCGTGTCGACGCGGTCGTTGATCTGTTTCCAGGTGGCGATCTTGTCGCCTTTGCCGTCGGCAGTACCGTCGCCGAAGATCAGGCCCGGCTCGTCCGGAAAGCGACGGGCGACGTCGGAGAGAAGCCGCCCCAGGTTCATTACTTTTGTTAACATCGTCTCGCTCGTGTGTATTTTTATATGGATCTTTGTTGCTGCCGCTGCTGTTGCTGTTGTTGCTATTACTGCCGCCGTCCCGAGCTTGTCAGGACGGCGGGGAAAACTGTCAGTGCACGCGCTCCAGAATGCTCACGTAGTTCGCCACCGCAGCACCACCCATGTTGAACACGCCGGCATAGCGCGCATTCGGGATCTGCATGTCGCCCGCGTCATGGCTGGCTTGCATCGCGGCCATCACGTGCATCGACACGCCGGTGGCGCCGACCGGGTGGCCCTTGGATTTGAGGCCGCCGGAAGGATTGATCGGCAGGCGGCCGTTCTTGGCGGTGACGCCGTCGAGGATGGCGCGCGCGCCCTGGCCGGGTTCGGCCAGGCCCATGGCTTCATACTCAAGTAATTCGGCGATGGTGAAGCAGTCGTGTGTTTCCACCAGCGACAGGTCGAGCAATTTCAGGTCGGCCTGCTTCAACGCCTGTTGCCATGCCAGCGCGCCGGCTTCAAAGCGGGTCGGATCGCGGCGCGACAGCGGCAGGAAGTCATTGACGTGCACGGCGGCGCGGAAGGTCACGGCGCGTTGCATGGTCTTGGCGGCGTCGGCGGCGCTCAGCACCAGTGCGGCGGCGCCGTCGGAAATCAGCGAGCAGTCGGTGCGTTTGAGCGGACCGGCGACGAAAGGATTCTTTTCCGAAACATTGCGGCAGAAATCAAAACCGAAATCCTTGCGCATGTGGGCGTAGGGATTGCTCATGCCGTTCTTGTGATTCTTGGCGGCAATGGCGGCCAGCGCATCCGACTGATCGCCGTAACGGTCGAAGTAGGCTTGCGCGATCTTGCCGAACACGCCGGCGAAGCCGCCCGGGATACCGGCCTCTTCTTTGGCGTAGCAGCACTTGAGCAGCACTTCGCCGACTTGTGGTGTGGCCAGCTCGGTCATTTTTTCAAAGCCGATCACCAGCGCATGCCTGGCCTGGCCGGACAAAATCGATTGCATGCCCGAGTGGATCGCGGCCGAACCGGTGGCGCAGGCGTTCTCGACGCGCACGGCCGGCTTGAAGCGCAGCGCGGGCAGGGTATTGAACACCAGCGAGGAGGGAAAGTCCTGGTACAGGAAGCCGCCGTTGAAGGTGCCGATGTGGATCGAGCCGATGTCTTCCGGCGTCAGGCCGGCGTGTTCGATGGCGGCCTTGGCAACCTGGCCGATCAGTGCTTCCGGATCGATGCCGTCGAGCTTGCCGAATTGGGAGTGGTTCCAGCCGGTGATGCAAGGTGAAGATGCAGTCATGTGGATTCCTGAAAAGAGTGTGTTGGAACAGCAATATGCAAAAACGATGCCACGAATTTTTCAGGCCGGGGCAGCATTGCCGCGGTGATTCCTGTTATGGCGGCAGCGCCCGTGCGGGCGGCGTCGGCAGGCCGTGATGGCGGTAAACATAGCACGTTGCACACTGGGACGATTTGCTGCGCTGCAGAATGAGGCCCGGCTGAAACCGCATACAGGTGTCAATCAAGTGTCCAGGCAATGCGACAGGTGTCGCATCAAAATAAACACCCGATTGGCTCTCACATCCCTTGTCGAATCAGGCGTTTATCGAAGAGAATGTGCTTGCAATGCCGACTTCAGGGAGGAACGCCAGTGCCGTCATCGACTTGGCATCCAAATTGCTCTAGGACGCATAAGCAGTGCTGAACAAGTTATTCGTTTCACTCGTATCGGCAACAAACCAACCAAAACTAAAATCAGGAGACAAACAGATGGGCAAACCAACTGCTGGCGTTACACGCCGTCACTTTTTGAAGACCGTATCCATTGCATCGGCTGCTGCTGCGACCGGCATGATGGCGACACAGGCGCACGCCGCCGCTGAATTCACGCTGAAGTACGCCAACAACCTGCCGGCCACGCATCCGATGAATGTGCGCGCCAAGGAAATGGCCGCCAAGATCGCGACTGAATCCAAGGGTCGCATCGACTTCCAGGTCTATCCGAACAACCAGCTCGGCAACGATACCGATACGCTGGGCCAGGTGCGCTCGGGCGCGGTCGACTTCTTCACCTTGTCGCCGCTGATTCTTGGCACGCTGGTGCCGGCTGCGCAGATCAGCGGCGTCGGTTTCGCGTTCAAGGATTACAACCAGGTGTGGGCGGCGATGGACGGCGAGCTGGGTGCGCATGTGCGCAAGCAGATCGACGCCAAGTCGACCGTCTTTGCATTTGAAAAGATCTGGGACAATGGCTATCGCCAGATCACCAACAGCACCCGTCCGATCAACAAGCCGGAAGACCTCAAGGGCATGAAGCTGCGTGTGCCGCCGAGCCCGCTGTGGACCTCGATGTTCCGCGCCTTCGATTCGGCGCCGGCCAGCATCAACTTCGCCGAAGTGTATTCCGCGCTGCAGACCAAGATCGTCGAAGGCCAGGAAAACCCGATGGCGATCATCTCGACCGCCAAGCTGTACGAAGTGCAGAAGTTCTGCTCGATGACCAATCACATGTGGGACGGTTTCTGGTTCCTGGCCAACAAGAAGTCGTTCGAGCGCCTGCCCAAGGATCTGCAAGAGATCGTCACGCGCAATATCAACGAAGCCGGCATGAAGCAGCGCGCCGACGTCAAGGCGCTGAACGATTCGCTGGCGACCGAGATGAAGGGCAAGGGCCTGGCCTTCAACGACACCGACAATGAAGCCTTCCGCGCCAAGCTGCGCAGCGCCGGTTTCTACGCCGAGTGGCACAAGAAGTTCGGCGACGAACCTTGGGCGCTGTTGGAGAAGTACACCGGGAAGCTGGCATAAATGGACGCGGCGATGACAGAAGCAAGAATGCATCCTGCATCGGCATCGGCGCCGGCCAACCCGCTGGCGCGTCTGCTGGCGGGCGTGAACCGCAATGTGATGCACGTTGTCGCCGCCGTGGCGGCAACGCTGGTGGTGGTGGAAACCGGCGTGCTGCTGGCCGGGGTGATCTACCGCTATGCGTTGCACGACCCGCTGATCTGGTCGGATGAACTGGCCTCCACGCTGTTCATCTGGCTGTCGATGCTGGGAGCGGTATTGGCGCTGGACCGGGGCGAGCACATGCGCCTGACGGCCATCGTCAACAAGCTCTCCGACAAATGGCGCGTCTGGCTGGAAACCGTCGCCGCGCTGATCGTCTGCATCTTCGTGCTGATGATCATCCATCCCGCCGTCGACCATGCCTCGGAGCAGATGGCCATCACCACGCCGGCTTTGGAGATTCCCGACGGCCTGCGCGCAGCTGCGTTGCCGGTGGGCGCGATCCTGATGTTCCTGGCGGCGATTGCACGCATGGCCAGCCGCTCCAGCGTCAAACAGGTGCTCTCTGCGGTCGCGGTCGTGGCCGTGATCGGCGCCGTGCTGTGGATCAGCAAGCCGGCCTTGCTGGCCATGGGCAATTACAACCTGATCGTGTTCTTCGTGCTGCTGATCGGTGTCTGTGTCGCAGGCGGCATTCCGATTGCGTTTGCCTTTGGTACGGCGACGATGGCTTATCTGACGATCGCCACCGGCGCGCCGATGATGATCGTGGTCAGCCGCATGGACGAAGGCATGTCCAGCCTGATCCTGCTGTCGGTGCCGCTGTTCGTGCTGCTCGGCTCGCTGCTGGAAATCAGCGGCCTGGCGCGTACGCTCATCGACTTCATGGCCGCCTTGCTGGGTCATGTGCGGGGCGGACTGCAATACGTGCTGCTGGGCGCGATGTTCCTGGTCTCGGGCATCTCCGGCTCGAAAGCGGCCGACATGGCCGCCATCGCCCCGGCGCTGTTCCCGGAAATGAAGAAGCGCGGCTCCAAGCCGGAAGAGCTGGTGGCCTTGCTGTCGTCTTCCGGCGCCATGACCGAGACGATTCCACCGAGCCTGGTGCTGATCACCATCGGTGCGGTGTGCAGCGTGTCGATCACAGCCCTGTTCATCGGCGGGCTGATGCCTGCGGTGATCGCCACGATTGCGATTGGCATCGTCTGCTGGTTCCGCGCCCGCCGCGAACCGATGCCGGATGTGAAACGCGCTTCCATCGGCGTGATCGGCAAGACCCTGATTGCCGCGATCCCTGCACTGGCCTTGCCGATGCTGATCCGCGTGGCGGTCATTGAAGGCGTCGCTACGGCCACTGAAGTCGCCACCATCGGTGTCGCGTACACCATCGTGGTCGGCCTGGTCATGCATGCCTTCCTGAAGCATCTCGACTTCAAGCGCATCTATCCGATGCTGGTGGAGGCGGCGACCTTGTCGGGGGCGATCCTGCTGATCATCGGCATGGCGACTTCGATGGCCTGGGCGCTGACGCAGTCGGGCTTCTCGGCCAAGCTGGTGTCGCTGATGCAGGGCGTGCCGGGCGGCGGTCTGGGTTTCCTGCTGATCACGATCGTGATCTTCATCGTGCTGGGCAGCATCCTGGAAGGGATTCCGGCGATCGTGCTGTTCGGCCCGCTGCTGTTCCCGGTGGCGCGTTCGCTGGGCATTCATGACGTGCATTACGCCATGGTGGTGATCCTGGCGATGGGCATCGGCCTGTTCGCGCCACCGTTCGGCGTCGGCTTCTATGCCGCTTGCGCGATCGGCAAGGTGTCGCCGGACAAGGTCTTCAACCGCGTCTGGGGCTATCTGGCGGCGCTGGTGGTTGCGCTGCTGGTGGTGGCTGCGGTGCCGTGGATTTCGATCGGCTTCCTGACGTAAAAAATACTTTACTACCGACTATTCAAACGAAACAAACGAAAAAAAGAGGTGAGCAATGAGCCGTTTTCTGGGTGAGATAAAACAACTGGGCTACGTCGTCGAAGACATACAGGCCGCGATGAAATACTGGAGCGAAGTGCTGGGCGTCGGCCCGTGGTACTACATGGAGCGGGTGCCGCTGAAGAACTACCGCTACAAGGGCGAGCTGCAGGACATCCATTCGTCGGTGGCCCTGGCCAACTCCGGCAACGTGCAGGTGGAACTGATCCAGCAGCGCAACGATGCGCCGTCGATGTACCGGGATTTCCTCAAGGCCGGCCGCACCGGCTTGCAGCATCTGGCCTACTGGACCGAAGACTTCGACAACGACCTTGCGCGCCTGCTGGAGAAGGGCTGGAAGGTCGGCATGAGCGGCGAGGTCGGCGAGCGCGGCCGCTTCGTCTATTTCGAAACCGAATACCACCCCGGCACCGTGATCGAGCTGTCGGAAATCGCCGGCCCCAAGGGCACGGTGTTCCGCATCATCCGCGAATCGGCCGAGAACTGGGACGGCAGCGATCCGGTGCGCACCTTCCCCGACCTGAGCAAGATGTGATGGCGGACCAGATGGACGACAATCGTTTTTACGCCGACTACCTGATCGAAACGCCGCTCGATCCGTCGCAGGTCGCGGAGGTCATGGCGGGCGAGCAATCCTGCGGCACCTTCGTGCGGGTGCAGGGCGAGACCGAACAATTGCGCGAACGCGCACGCGCCGTCGTGGTGTCGGTGGAAGAGATCGACAGCGTGGCGACGCCGAGCCTGCCCAACGCCTGGCAGCAGCGCCAGAACATGCAGGGTCCGTGGCGTCGCGCCCGGGTGCGGATTTCCTTCCCGATCGACAATGTCGGCGCCAACCTGCCGACGCTGGCGGCGACCGTGGCCGGTAATCTGTTCGATCTCGGCGAAGTCACCGGCATGCGCCTGTTGTCGCTGTCGCTGCCGGAACATTATCGTCGCCGGTTCGATATGCCACGCCACGGCGTTGCCGGTACCCGCAAGCTGACGGGCCAATCGTCGGCATCGCAAGCGCCCTTGCTGGGTACCATCATCAAGCCCAATGTCGGCCTCAGCGCAGTGCAGACCGGCGAGCTCGTGACGCAGCTGTGCGAAGCCGGCGTCGACTTCATCAAGGACGACGAAGTCTGCGCCAATCCGGTCCATGCGCCGCTGGAAGAACGCGTGCGTGAAGTCATGCGCCGCGTGCGCGCCTACCAGGACAAGTCCGGCCGCCGCGTCATGGTGGCGTTCAACATCACCGACGAACTCGACGCCATGCGCCGTCACGCCGACCTGGTCGAACGCGAAGGCGGCAGCTGCATCATGGTCGGGCTCAACTGGTGCGGCTTCTCCGCGCTGCAAAGCTTGCGGCGCAGCAGCGGCCTGGCGATCCACGGTCATCGCAACGGCTTCGGCATGATGTCGCGCCAGCCGGCGCTGGGTATGTCGTTCTCGGCGTATCAAAGCCTGTGGCGCCTGAGCGGCGTCGACCATCTGCACGTGCATGGCCTCGACGGCAAGTTCTCCGAATTCAATGACGAAGTGGTGCAGTCGGCGCGCGATTGCCTGACGCCGATGGCGCCCGGCGACGAAGTGATGCCGGTATTTTCGTCGGGACAGTGGGCCGGCACGGTGCCGGCTACCTTCGCAGCGGTCAACAGCACTGACGTGATCTTCCTCTCGGGCGGCGGCATCCTCGCGCATCCGGACGGCGCCGCAGCCGGTGTCGCCAGTCTGCGCCAGGCCTGGGAAGCGGCGCGCGACGGCGTCAGCCTGCAGGAGCGCGCACGCCGGTCGCCGGAGTTGCAGCATGCGCTCGACTTCTTCGGGCCGCGTCTGAAATGACCCGGCAGCATCGCCCGCGCGTCTGCTTCTACGGCGACGATTTCACCGGCGCCACCGACACGCTGGCGACGGCGACCGAAGCCGGCTTGCGCAGTTTGCTGTTCCTGCGGGTGCCGGACCGGCGTCAGCTGGAGGCGGCCGGCGTACTTGATTGCCTTGGCGTCGCGGGCGCTGCGCGTTCGATGGCGCCGCCAGAAATGCGCGAAGAACTCGAACCGGTCGCCCGGTTTTTTGCCGGCTTGCAGCCGCCGGTGACGCACTACAAAATCTGCTCGACCTTCGACAGCGCGCCGTACGTCGGCAACATCGGTACGGCCCTGTCGGTATGGCGGCAACACATTGTTAATGACTTCGTGCCCATCGTCGGCGGCCAGCCCAATCTGCAGCGCTACTGCCTGTTCAGCAACCTGTACGCCGCGGTCAACGGCGGCGGCGAAGTATTCCGCATCGATCGCCACCAGACCATGCGTAATCATCCGGTGACGCCGATGCACGAAACCGACATGCGCGTGCACCTTGCGGGGCAGGGCATGCGGGTGGCTGCCATCCATGCGCCGGCTTACGCGGGGAGTGCGGAACAACTGGATGCACAGCTGGAACGGCTGGCGCAAGAACGGCCTGATGCCGTGCTGTTCGACGTCGGCGACGCGGCGCATCTGCTGCCGATCGGCCGGCAGATCTGGCAGCGCGCGCAACGGCAGCCCTTGCTGGCAATCGGTGCCAGCAGCGTGGTGCAGGCCTTGTGCGGTCATTGGCGCGAACAGGGGGAGTTGCCCGCGTCTTCGATCGGTGCGACACGCATCGCTGCGCCTGACGGCGCTGTGTTCGTGCTGGCCGGCAGCCTGTCGCCGGTCACGGCGCGCCAGGTGGTCGCCGCGACGTCATACGAGCGCGTCACACTGGATGCGCGCCGACTGGTCAATGAGGACCAGGCTTATATCGAGTCGATGCTGTCACGCATTGCACAACGTCTGAACGACGGTCATCACGTGCTGGCCAGTACCGCCGACGGCGCACACCTCGATGGTGAGCACGCATCGTTGCGGCTGGCGCAGGCGAGCGGGAATTTCCTGCGGCGTCTGTTGCCGCTGACCACGGTACGCCGCATCGGCGTGGCCGGCGGCGACACTTCCAGCCATGCCCTGAAGGCGCTCGACATCTGGGGCTTGTCCTATCTTGGCAAGCTGTCGCCGGGCGTAGCGTTGTGCCGTGCGCACGCCGACGGTGCGCGCGAGGATGGCATCGAACTGATGCTCAAGGGCGGCCAGATGGGCGGCGAGGATTTGTTCGACCGGCTGGCGAAGGGATCCAACGGCGCCTAGTCTTTATTACTGCGGCCAGGCGCGCGCCAGGATGCTTTGGTGCAAGGACGCGGCATCCGTGCTTCCGGCAGGCAGCGTGCCGTACACGCGGCCGTTGGCGGCATCGCCGCGGCTGAGCACGAAGGCCTCGGCCATCGCCGGCGGCGCATGCTGCAACATCAGCGCACCCTGCACGGTCAGCACCAGCTGCTGCACCAGGCGGCGCGCCAGCATTTCGCGCTGTTCCGGCGGCAGCGTCATCATTTGCTTGAGCGCGTGCAGCGGCGCCTGCAAGACCTCGTGGCCATCGGCGACCTGTTGCAATTCATCCAACAGCAACAGGCAGGCGTCCGGTTCGCGTTCCATCGCGCGCAGCACGTCGAGGCACATCACGTTGCCCGAACCTTCCCAGATCGAGTTGACCGGAGCTTCGCGATACATGCGTGCCATCGGTCCGGTTTCCACGTAGCCGTTGCCGCCCCAGACTTCCATGCACTCGCCGGTGAATTCCAGCGCGCGTTTGCAGATCCAGAACTTGGCCGCCGGCGTGACGATGCGGCGCCAGGCGCGCTGCAAGGGATCGGCGGGCGCTTCGAAGGCGCTCGCCAGACGCAGCATCAGCAAGGTCGCGGCTTCGCTTTCCAGCGCCAGGTCGGCCAGCACGTTACGCATCAGCGGCTGGTCGGCGAGATGCTTGCCGAAGGCGCTGCGGTGGCGCGCGTGATGGATGGCCTGCACCAGCGCATGGCGCATCAGGCCGGCGCTGCCGATGACGCAATCGAGGCGCGTGTGGTTGGCCATCTCGATGATGGTGGGGATGCCGCGTCCTTCATCGCCGACCATGACGCCGTAGGCATCTTCAAATTCGACTTCGCTGCTGGAGTTGGAGCGGTTGCCGAGTTTGTCCTTGATGCGCTGGATCAGCACGCCGTTCTTGTGGCCGTCGGGCCGCCAGCGCGGTATGAAGAAGCACGACAGGCCGTTGTCGGTGCGCGCCAGGACCATGTGGGCATCGCACATCGGCGCCGAAAAAAACCATTTGTGGCCGGTCAGCGTGTAGGCTGCGCCGCGGCCGCTGCCATTGAGCGGGCGCGCCGCCGTGGTGTTGCTGCGCACGTCGGAGCCGCCTTGCTTTTCCGTCATGCCCATGCCGACCAGCATGGAGTGCTTCTGTTCCAGCGGCAGGTCGCGCGGGTCGTGTTGGCGGGAAAACAATTTGTCGCGCAGCAGGCCGTACAGAGCCTCTTCACTGCGCAATACCGGGATCGAGGCGAAGGTCATGGTGGTCGGACACAAGGATCCGGCTTCGACCTGGGCATGCAGGAAATAGCCGGCGGCGCGCGCGACATGGGCGCCGGGCTTGCCATCGAATTCCGGCATCCACGGCAGCGCGTGCAGTCCTTCGCGCCGCAGCAATGCCAGCAGGGCATGCCAGGCGGGGTGAAAGTCGACGCGGTCAATGCGGTTGCCGAAGCGATCGTGGGTATTGAGTTCGGGCTCGTGGCGGTTGGCCAATGCGGCCATCTGCAGCACCTCGGCGCTGCCCAGTTCGGCGCCGTAATTGGCCAGCACCGATGCATGCCAGCCGGCCTGCCCGCGCCGTACGCCCTGGCTCAGCGCGGTATCGGTGTCATACAGATTGAAGTCCTGCAGTTCCGGGACCTGGTTGGCGACATCGTGCGTTTTCATTGCGGCTCCTGGGGAAGACGGAAGAACGGCCGGCGAGCGCGGACAGTGTAAGGCATCTCCGGCGCGCAAGAGTTGCGTTAGGCGTATTTGCTATAACTATATAAGTATCTTGTCGCTAGGGCTGTCCGGCACATGACAAAGACTCATATTAAAATGAGACTCCTGAAAGGATTCCTCCGACCATGCCTTATCTGACCATCGAAGACACCATCGGCAATACGCCCTTGATCCAATTGCAGCGCCTCGGCGGCGAAGACGCCAAGCGACGCAACAACATCATCCTCGGCAAGATGGAGGGCAACAATCCGGCCGGGTCGGTCAAGGACCGCGCCGCGCTGTCGATGATCCGCCGCGCCGAGGAGCGCGGCCAGATCAAGCCTGGCGATACCCTGATCGAAGCCACCAGCGGCAACACCGGCATCGCGCTGGCCATGGTGGCCGCACTGCGCGGCTACAAGATGGTGCTGCTGATGCCGGAAAACCTCAGCGAAGAACGCCGCCAGAGCATGGCCGCCTATGGCGCCAAGATCGTCCTGACGCCCAAGAGTGGCGGCATGGAATACGCCCGCGACCTCGCCGAACAGATGCAGAAGGAAGGCCAGGGCCTGATCCTCGACCAGTTCGCCAATGGCGACAATCCGCAGGCGCACTATGAAACCACCGGCCCCGAACTGTGGCGCGACACCGAAGGCCGCATTACCCATTTCGTCAGCGCCATGGGCACCACCGGCACCATCATGGGCGTGTCGCGCTACCTGAAGGAACAGAATCCCGAGATCCAGATCATCGGTGCCCAGCCGGAAGAAGGTTCGTCGATTCCGGGCATCCGCAAATGGCCGGACGCCTACCTGCCGAAAATCTATGAAAAGCCGCGCGTCGACCAGCTCGAATACGTGAGCCAGGCCGCCGCCGAAAACATGGCGCGCAAACTGGCGATGGTGGAGGGGCTGTTCTGCGGCATTTCCGCAGCCGGCGCTTGCGAAGTGGCGCTGCGCCTATCGCAGCAGGTCGAGAATGCGACCATCGTGTTCGTGGTCTGCGATCGCGGCGACCGCTATCTGTCTACGGGCGTATTTCCTGCCTAGTTTTCTTGCCTGTCATGGGCCCGTGGGCCCGGCGCCGGAGGGCTTTTCTTCGCGCCAATAAAAAACGGAGCTTACGCTCCGTTTTTTTTATTCCACGCCTGGTGTTGCCGGCGAGCCTGGCTTCGGCTTGAACTGCTTGTCGCTGATGCGGAATTTCTCGCGACGATCGCCCATCAATTCGCGCAGTTCGCGGATCGACAATTCGCTGACTTCGTGCATGCGGATCAGCAGCGACGCGCCAACCGGCAGACGACGGTGACGGATCTTGCTGATGACTGGTGGAGCCACTTCCAACGCACGCGACAACGCGGCGTCGTTCTTCAGATGCAATTTCTCAATCAGCGCATCCAGCAGGTGGTTAGGATCGTAGTTGATTTGATCCGAAAGGGAAGTATCGTTGATGCCATTAGGTGTAGTCATGATCGGACGTTCCATTATGCAGATGTTTATAAAGGCCTTGTTTGTGCAAGTGCATTAGTTCTTGGTAAAACTGCAAAACGTGGTTCACTAGTTTCCATCAGAGGTGCCATTCTTTTCCCACTGCAACAACACAACTCGAACCAAGGCCATCGGGATCAGTCGGTCTGACTTGCCAGCCTTCACTATTCGTTTCCGTGCTCCCAACGTCGGTACTGTCAAAACGCCAATGTTGACGCTCAGTACATTCGTTCAGAAAAGTCTATTACAAAATAGTTGCGAGAAATCACCTCGAATTTGTAACAGATATTAACAGGAATTTTTCTATAATTGGTGTTGTTTCTTTGACACGACAAAAGCCAGCCGATTCCAGCCATTTAGCCCGAGATCCCGCATGGTTGCGATGTTTCGTTCGAAAATGGCGCTTGCCTCGGGGAAGGCGGCGACCGCCCGGTCGATGCTGCTTTCACGCAACAGATGCAAAACCGGAAACGGCGAGCGGTTGGTGTAGTTGTCGATATCGTCAGGCCCGGCATCGGCAAACTGATACTGCGGATGGAAACTGGCGATCTGAATGACGCCGTCCAGCCCGGCGTCTTCCAGTACCTGGTCGGCGACGTCGAGGAAGCTGTTGTAGTCGTAGAAATCCTGCAGCACGCGCGGATGGATCAGCAGCGTGGTGTCGAGCAACTCCGGATCGGCGGCTTGCAGGTGTTGCAATTCCGTCAGCAGCTGTTGCGCCAGATCAGCTTCGTTGTCCGCGTGGCTGACCACATAGCGAATCTGATCCTTGACGTAGACCGATTTGGCGAACGGGCAGAGGTTCAGGCCGATCACGGCTTCGGCGACCCAGGCGCGGGTCAGGGCGGCAACCGTGTCGTCGTCGGGGAAAGTAGGCGTATCCATAGTGGAATTGTCTCACGGGCGTCATTTTCCAATCTCGCGGGAAAGCGTGGAAAAGCCCTTGAAATCGGCTATCCTTCACATCCTTCGCAAGCAATACGCCCAACTCCGCACCAAAAGAAGACCGTCATGGCGCTCAAAGCAACCATTTTCAAAGCCGATCTGCAGATTTCCGACATGGATCGGCATTACTACCAGAACCATTCGCTGACCATCGCGCGCCACCCGTCGGAAACCGACGAGCGCATGATGATCCGTGTGCTGGCCTTTGCGCTCAACGCCAGCGACGCGCTGACCTTCGGCAAGGGCTTGTCCGACGTCGAAGACCCGGACGTCGTGGCAAAAGACCTGACCGGCGCCATCGATCTCTGGATCGAAGTCGGCCAGCCCGACGACAAGCGCATCCTCAAGGCCTGCGGCCGCGCGGCGCACGTGATCGTCTACAGCTACAGCAGTGTCAGCAGCATCTGGTGGAACCAGATCGGCAACCGCGTCGAGCGCGCCAAGAATCTGACCGTCATCAACATCGCCGCCGAAACCAGCCAGGCATTGGAAAAGCTCGCCCAGCGCAACATGCAATTGCAATGCACGATCCAGGACGGCCAGATCTGGCTGGGCAACAATGAAGAGATGGTGCAGATCGACCCGCAGGTCATCAAGCCGTAGCCGCCGCTATCGGACGGAAAACAGTTCGCGCACCGACGGCAGCGTCTCGATCGATTTGAGGCGGGACAGCAGCAGGGCGCCGGTGTCTCTGTCGCCGCCGTTGCCGCTGCCGCCTTGGCCGTGGACGTTGCCGGCACTTCCCGCCTCCATGCACTGCATGAACTTGGCTTCGATTTCATCCTGCCGCATCGGGCATTGCGCACTGCCGCGCGCCTGCGCCTGAAACTCCTCAAGCCAGTCGCCGCCGCGTAGCCTGATCCGCACGTTTGCTCCTTCCGGCGCCGCCTCGCAGGCGCCTTCCAGGCTCCAGCGCGGGCCGACTGTCATCTTCACGCGCTTCATCAATTCGAGGACGGGCTGCTCCTGCAGTACCGCGCCGTCCAGGTGCTGCAATTGCACCGAGCCGTACAGCAAGGACACCGCAATGGCGAAAGGCATGCTGAATTGGGCTTGCTGTCTTGTCGCCGGCTGGTTGTAGATCAGATTGGCAAAAACGATCTGCGGTACGTCGCAGACGATCTCTTCGATTGCCGCGACGTCGATAGCATGCCGGGCGACGAGCGCCATGGCGGCATCGACCGCGGCATGCGAAGACAGACAGAGGGGGATGCGCTTGATATCGACCCCGGGCGATTCCAAGAACCATTGCATCCCCAGCTGCGCCATCGTGGCAAGGTTGAATTCGCCTTGATTGAACAAGCCGTTAAATCCATTCCAGTGTTCGAAGGCATCGTGCGGCCCGCTCGCGCCCTGGGCGGCGAGCAAGGCGGCGACGATGCCGGCTTCCGCCGCACGGCCGGCCATCAGCGCCTTGGCATCGGTGCCGAAACAGGCCTTCATGCCACCCGTACCGGCCACCGCCAGCCCCAATGCCGACGCCGTCTGGCGGCGGTCCAGCTTGAGCAGCCATGCCGCCGCCGCGCAGGCCCCGATCGGACCGAGCACGCCGGTAGTCCACCAGCCATGGTCATACAGCACGCTATTGGTTGCGGCGCCGACGGCGTACTCGCACTCGGATCCGACAATGAAGGCGGTCAGCAGGTCACGTCCCGAGGCATTGCGCTTTTGTGCGACCGCGATTGCGGCGGGGGCGATCACGGCGGAACCGTGCACGAAGCCGGCGTAGCAGTTGTCGTCAAAGTCGAGGGCGTGAGCCGAGGTGGCGTTGGCGAACGCCGCCGCCGGCGCAGAAAACAAGTGATGGCTTCCCAGCACCGCCGCGTCGCCGCGTGAACCGGCATCCACGGCGATGGCGCGCGCCGTGCGAGCGACCGCCGTCGCCGATCCGGCAAAGGCGACGCCGATCGTATCGATCAGGCAATTGGCGGCGATGCTGCGCACGGAAGCGGGAATGTTACGCACGGCACGGTCAGCGTGCAGGCTGCAGATCCAGTCGGCCAGGCGGTCGATTGCGGTAGGGGGAGTCATGTCGTGACGCTATTTTTTTATTGACTGGGAGAGCTGGGGAGCTGCTCGCCCGATGCGCTTCCAATAATGGCATCGGGTACGGCAACTCAGCAAAGCGTTACCGCTTTACTCCGGCAATGGGCCGGCAGGCGCGCCCAGCCATTTCTTCGACATTTCGTCAATGGCGCCGTTGCTCTTGGCCTCGCGGATGATCTCGTTGAGCCGGGCGACCAGTTGCGGCTCGCCCTTGAGCACGCCGATGTAGCACGGCGAATTGGACAGGATCACTTTCAGATCCATGCTCACCGATGGATCCTTGGTCTTGATCGTGGCCGCCACGGCCGTGCCGGTTGCAAACATCTGCGCCTGGCCGGCGAGGAAGGCCGAGACCGTGCCGTTGTTGTCTTCGAAGCGCTTGATCACGGCGCCCGGGGCCAGGCGCGAGAGTTCTTCGTCCTGCATCGAGCCGCGCGTTACGGCGATGACCTTGCCGGTGAGTTCGTTGTAGTTCTTCGCGATGATTTCCTGCTTGCCGAAGACGGCGTCGAAGAACGGCGCATAGGCGATGCTGTAGTCGATGACCTTTTCACGCTCAGGTGTTTTACCGAGCGACGAAATGGTCAGGTCGGATTTTTTTGTTTGCAGGTAGGCGACGCGATTGGGGCCGGTGACGGGGACCAGTTCCAGTTTGACGCCGAGTTTTTTTGCGACCAGCGTCGCCATATCAATGTCGTAGCCGCGCGGCGTCATGTCGGTGCCGACCGAGCCGTAGGGCGGATAGTCGGTCGGTACGGCGACGCGGATGACCTTGCGCGCCAGGATGGTGCTGAGTGCGTCCTCCGCCATGGCGTTGGCGGAAACAGTAGCGGCGATGGCGACGGCGATCAGGCTAAGCAGGAGGGAGCGGCGTTTCATTTCGATATCCTTTCAATTGAAGTCATTCATGAAGTGCGGGTAGTGCTGAAGCGGATTACATGCGGTCGCCTATGCGTTGCTATGATCGTCATCTGTCGTTCTTGCGGGTGCGCGATCTGGGCATCCGGGGCAACTCGCTGACTTCCGTACCCCACCATTCACCCATGCTCCACAGATTTTTCTCCGTCTCGGACACCGAGGCCTTGACGTCGACCTTGGAAGTCGCCGCCATCAGCGCGACCAGAATTTCACTGACGAGGAAAGCGGGGACCAGCGTGTCGAAGAACGAGGCATTCTGTTTGCCGACCAGAATGGTCTCCGTTGCCATGCGTGCAATCGGCGAGCTGTCGCTGTCGGTGATGGCGATCAGCTTGACGCCGGCTTTGGCCAGATGTCCGGCAATCGATATGGCGCGCCGCGAATAAGGCGCGATGCAGCAGACGAACAAGGCGTCCTTGGGGCCGGCCTGATGCATGATCTTCATCATGCCGCTTTCACCGGCGCCGTCGATGAGCGTGATGTTCTTGGCGAAGTATTCGGAGACGTGGGAAAACTGGAACGCCACGGGAAACGACGAACGCAAGCCCAGGCAATAGATGGTGCGCGATGACGACAGGAGCTTCACGGCGCGCACGATGGCGGCCAGCGTGTCGGCGCTGCACAGCGCCTGGATGTGCGCGATGGCGTTGTTGGCGACATCGAGCGCGAGCGCGGTTTCGCCGATCTTCTGATTCAGTTCGACCAGGCCGTGGGCGCGCTGGCTGTATTCGTTGCTGCGCGAACGCAGATTGTTCTTGAACACTTCACGGATGTCGTCATAACCCTCCATGCCCAGAAACTTTGCCAGCCGCGTCATCGTCGACGGCGGGATGCCGGCAAGCCGCGCCTGCTCGCGCATGGACATCACCGCAACTTCGTGCGGATGATCGAGCACGAATCCGGCCGCGAGCCGCACTTGCCGCGGCAGGCTGTCGAAACATTGCTTGATATGCAGCACCAGCGCTTGTTGCGACGGCAAGCGCTGCGACGGCTTTGGCGATGTTGATGAAGCTTGATTCACGAGGATGCTCCGCAATCGGGATATGCGAGGCTTCAAGCAACATATGTGCCAATATTTTTTTAAAATGATTCAAATGAATCATTTTCGTGGCGCATTTCAGTGCTCAAGAAAATCGCTGCGCAGGAGCGGTTTGATTTCGGTGATTCAAAAATACGCGTTGGCATGAATCAAAATATACGCGTGCTAACGCGATGCATCGTCATGTCCGTCACCGATGCGCCATGATGGACATGTAGCTGACGACGCCATGCGTCGCTTTGGGGCGAGCGTTGTCCGCGTCTCGCGCCGATCGATGAAATCAGTTCAGGCTGCTTGATTGCCGGGATGCAGTTCTCTGAGGATGTCCAGGAAGAGGTCTGCGCGATACGTGGAGGGACGGGACGATTCGGTGACTGCGCAGATCTGATGATGATAGGACGGACCGTCGCTTCTCGCCCGGAGCGCATAGCGCTTGCCTAGCAGCTGGACGTAGTGCACCGGCAGGATGCCCAGATAGCAACCGGTCGCCACCAGCAGGCCGATGGCTTCCAGGCCGCCGGCATCAGGCCCGCGTGCGTAGCCTTCGGTCGCCAGCGCCTGGTCGACATATGGGTGCGGCCGGTAGACCAGCGGCAGATCGCCGGCGCCGCCCCTGGTTTTTTTTGCGGCGGTATAGACGCGATGGGTTTCTGAAAACAAGGGCAGGTAACTGAATTCGCCCTCGCGCGGATACCTGCCGCGAATCGCAATGTCGACGCGGTGCTCGCGCAATGCCTGGTTGAGATCGGGGAAGGTCATGACACTGATTTCCGGGCGCACGTTGGGCGCGCGCTGGCGCAGGATGGCAAGCGCCTCCGGGATCTTGCAGTCGGGATGCGTGAGCGTGTGTTCGACGATGCCGATCGACAGCGAACCGGACAACACGCCATGCACGGCATCGATTTCGGAGCGGATCCGTTCCAGCGAGCGCAGTGCATCCGAGGCCAGCTTGAGCGCCACCTCGCCCTCCGGCGTCAGCTTGAAACCGGCAGGGCCGCGTTCGCACAGGCGCACGCCGAGGCGCTCTTCCACTTCGCGCACGTGCCGGCTGATGGACGCCTTGGACATATGCAGGCGCTTTTCCGCCGCCGCGAATCCACCGGCCTGGGCCGCATTGCAAAACACCCGCAGAGAGCGCAGGTCGCGTTCGTCGAAGTCCAACTGGATCATGATTGCCCGCCGGGAAGGTAAGTGGGAAGCGAAAAGGAAAGGTATCGAATTTCAAGACTATACCTGCAAAACAATCATTTTTTATTGTCCGGGTTGCTTGCTACAGTCGAATCCACCTGGTCGTATCGATGCATGCGCTGGCTTCGATCTTGCATGGATACCGGCGCGTTTCTCTTCACCACCTCTCTCGTCCAAAAGGATCCCCGCTGATGGAGCAACTTACCGTAGCGCCGCGCACCGGCCACAAAACACTGCTGTATTCGGAGCTGGTCACCGACATGACCGACCTGAAGGCGGACATTGCAATCCTTGGCGTGCCGTTTGGTTCGGCTTACACGCCGCGCCAATTCACCAACGATCAGAGCAACGCGCCGCAGGCGATTCGCGATGTCACCGACCGCATCGTGCGCGCACCCGAACACTATGATTTCGATATCGACGGCCCGCTGCTGCAAGGCCGCACTGACATCCGTTTCGTCGATTGCGGCGACGTACTGCCGGATCTCGCGGTACCAGGCGATCATCAACGCCGCGCTGAACTGGCGATCCGGCAAATCCTGCGCGGCGGCGGCATGCCGATCGTGTTGGGCGGCGATCACGGCATCACTAATCCGGTGTTGCGCGGCTTCGACGAAGTCGGGCCGGTGACGATCGTGCACATCGATGCACATCTGGACTGGCGCGATGAAGTCAACGGCGTGCGCGACGGTTTGTCCAGCGTGATACGCCGCGCCTCCGAACTTCCGTTCGTCAAACATATCGTGCAGATCGGTCTACGCGCGCAAGGCAGCGGACGGCCTGCGGATTATGAAGCGGCCAAGTCCTGGGGAGCCGACCTGATCTCGGCCTACGAATTGCACGATATCGGCATGGATGCCGTGCTGGCGCGCATTCCCGACGGCGGCAATTATTATCTGACGATCGACGCCGACGGCCTCGATCCGACCATCATGCCGGCCGTCGACGGTCCGGCGCCCGGCGGCGTGAGCTTCGTGCAGGCGCGCAAACTGATCCATGGATTGGTGAAGAAGGGACGCGTGGTCGGCATGGATATCGTCGAAATCCAGCCGGTCAAGGACAACGCCAGCAAACTGACTTGCGTCACCGCCGGTCGCTTGATCGTCAATCTGATCGGCTCGACGATACGCGCCGGTTATTTCGACAAGAAGAACAAGGCGTAATCAATCCGACATCCGACATCCATCATTCCCCACACACTCATACACCGAGGCTCTCATGGAACACACGCGCATTCGCAGATTCAACACCAAAGATACTTATCCCGAACAAAACATCGACAACGATTTGTGCCAGGCGGTCGTCGCGCGTGGCACGACGGTGTTCCTGCGCGGCCAGATCGGGCAGAACCTGGATACCTCGGAAAGCGTCTGCATCGGCGACGCGAAAGGGCAGACCGAGCAAGCGATGTATAACATCGACATGCTGCTCAAGGAAGCCGGAGGCAAGCTGGAGCACATCTGCAAGGTGACGATCTACATCTCCGACCCGCGCTATCGCGAAGATGTGTATCGCGTGGTGGGCCGTTGGCTCAAGGGAGTGTTTCCGGTATCGACAGGTATTGTCGTGAGCGCTTTTGCGCGGCCGGAATATCTGGTGGAAGTGGATGCGACGGCAGTGATCCCGGACTGATCAGCCGGCAGCAGCCCGTTGCGCGATCCGCGCGAGCAGCTGCTGTCCTTCTGCGCTGTTGAACCATGCCGCATGTCCAAGATAGTACGCATCGTAGGCCAGCGCGGCATTGTTGGCCGAGCGCGTGACGCCGTGGAAATACGCCAGCTCGGCCAGCGCGAATTCCGCATGCACCAGCGGTAGCAGGGCCGCCAGCGCCAGCCACTGGCGCGACGTCAGCGGGCGCAACAGATGATAGCCGTCGAGCATGGCGTCGAGCAGGTCGGGATGGACGGCGTCGGTCTTGCCGGCCTGGATCGCCAGCCATTCGATGACGTTGCGCTCGATCGCGGTGGCCAGGTCGTGCAGCGCGCACGTGCGGTCGCTGAGACCGAAATCGAGGATGGTCTGGACCCCGGCGGCCGTGCTGCGGTCGCTCCACAGCAGGTTCGACGCGTGCCAGTCGTTGTGAGTCCACAGCGGCGTCAATTCATCCAGATAAGGCAACAGCTGCTTGTGGAACGGAAGTAGCGTGCCTACGGTTTCTCCGCGCCAGTCGCGATCTTTCAGGTAGTCGGCAATCGCCGGATAGCGTTCGATGTAGCGTTGCAGCGCCGGCAGCGGATCGGGCTGCGAAAAAATCGTGAAACTCGACACCAGCGTCTGCGCCTTGCGCGCCGGCGCAGCGTAATCCTGCGCGGCCAGGTGCAGGCGCGCCAGCGCCTTGCCGGCTTCGTGCGCGTGCACGCTGCTGCTGAACGGCGTCCACGACACCGCATCGCGATACAGGTCGACGCCGGCGGCGACGCCGTGCACTTCATAGGTCCAGTGATCGTCCGTAAAGGCAGTGGCGCCATCGACGGTCGTAAGCACTTCGCTGACGGCGATGCCGCGGCTGCGCAGGTGATTGACGAAGCCGTGTTCTTCGCTCAGGCCGGCGACATCGCGTACCGACAGATGGTGGCGCTTGACGAACACGTCCATGGTCGAGGTCGTCATCACGCAACCGGCCGAGAACGGCCGCGGGCTATGCCACACCAGGCGCTTCGGCGTACCGGCTTGCGGATAGTGCTGCAGCACGCGCGCCACCTCGGCCGAAGTCAGCGCCGGCCAGTCCGAGATCACGGCGTCGGCGTTCATGCCGTGGCTGAGTACACGGGTCAGGTGATGGGAGGCGGCTTCCATGCGGGCGGGGTTCCGGTTTTCGGCTTAGAAGTCGTATTGCACCGACAGGCGCGCCAGACGAGGAGCGCCGAGATGCAGATAGCTGTCGCCGAGCGACTCGCCGGTGTCTTTCCAGTAGCGCTTGTCGAACACGTTGTCGACGGTCAGGCGCACGATGGTCGGATGGCCGCCCATCCTGGTCTGATAGCGCAGGCCGGCGTTGAAGATGTGATACGACGGTACTGAGGCGCTGCCGTCGCGCGTGGCGGTCTTGCTGCCGCTGTACAGCCAGCTGCCCAGCAGGTTAAGGCCCGGCAGGGCCGCCAGTGCATAGTCGGCATACAGCGCGCTGCGCAGGCGCGGCACATTGATGGCTTGCTTGCCGTCGTAAGCCGGCGTGCCGGTACCATCGGCGCGCGCCTGGATGAAGGCGAGGCTGGCGGAGAGGCGCAGCTGCCTGGTGACATTGCCGGTGGCGCCGAGTTCGAGGCCATTGTGGGTCTGAGTACCTTGCTGGACGTACTTGAAGCCGCCTGCGCCGTCCGGTTGCGGGTACTCATATGCCTTCTTCATGCGAAACACCGCCGCGGTAAAACTCAGGTCCTTGTTCCAGTCGTACTTGATCCCGGTTTCCAACTGACGCGCCACCGAAGGGGGCAGGATGGTGGGGAAATTGGTCTGCCAGAATGCCGCCGCCGTGCCCATGCTCAGCGTCTCGGCGTAGCTGCTGTAGACCGACATGTTGGCTTGGGGCTTGTAGATCAGCGCGAGTTGCGGCAGGAACTGGTTGCGATCAGTATCGCGTGTGGTGGCGCCGGCCAGGTTGTAGGTTTTTTCCTTCAGCCAGAACTGGCGTCCGCCGGCCAGCACTTCCCAGTGCTCACCGAACTGCACGCGGTCGGTGAGCAGGATCGCCTGCTGGCGGCTGTCCAGATTGCGGTACGAGGCGGGAATGTCGGCGCCCGACGGCGCCAGCGGCGCAGCGACCGGATTGTAGATGTTGCCGGTGCCGACCGGGATGGAAATGCCGTCCGATTTGTCGACCACGCGGCGCGACATGGTCACGCCCAGCGTCACATCGTGCCTGACGGAACCCATGTTGAACTTGCCTTGCACGACTGCTTGCGCTTCATCGTTGCGACGCGTGTCGTCCGGGCTGCGGTAGTCGTATACGTCATAGTCGCCGTTGGCGGCGAAGGTTGGCGAGAACACGGTGGCGGAGTTGCTGCCGTAAGGGAAGGCCAGGTAATCGTCGATCACCGCGCGGCTGCGGCCGGCCGTGATGTAGCCGCGCCAGTCGGCGTTGAATTCCAAGTCGAGACGGGTGTTGAAGTTGAGCGAATCGATACGCACCGGTTGCGCCCACGGCTGCGGCGACAGCATGGTGGTCGGCGAGACGCCCGACGGCACCGTGGTGCCGCCCAGCAGCTGATAGCCGGCTACGGATTTCTGCGCCTTCTTCTGGTATTCGATATTGAAGGCGAGGCGCGCTTTCGTGCTGATGTCCCACGACGCCGCCAGCGAGGCGAAGTCGCGATAGCCGTTGCTGTAGTCGACGTAGGAATTGATATCTTCGTGCGCGGCGTTGACGCGCAGGCCGAACTGCTGGTGATCGCCGAACAGCACGCCCAGATCGGTCGACAGGTAGCGCGAACCGTTGGAGTCGGTGCCGAGCATGACCGAGCGTACGTCGGCCGGGCGCTTGGTCACGTAATTGACCAGGCCGCCGGCGTTGAGTACGCCGCCTTGCAGGCCGGCCAGGCCCTTGATGATCTCGACCTGTTCCTTGTTTTCCAAGGCGATGTTCTGTTCGCCGACCGCCGACAGGCCGTTGATGCGGTAGCCGCTCGCCAGATCCAGCGGAAATCCGCGCACGCTGATGTTTTCGTAATAGCCGACCGGCGCATAGTTTTCACCGATGCTGGCGTCGTTCTTGATGACGTCGCTGAGCAGGCGCGCCTGCTGGTCTTTCAGTTGCGCTTCGGTGATCACCGAGACCGATGCCGGCGTGTCCAGCAGCGGCGTCTCGCCAAAACCGGCGATGCCCGACGTGCGTGCGCGATAGGCGTCGGCGCGGTTTGCTTCGGCGCTGACGTTGATGGCCGGCAGCGTGCCGGCATCGGCGCCTTCTTCGGCGAAGGCGGTAGGGGAGATGCTGGCCAGCGTCAGGGAAATGGCGAGGGGAGAAATGCGTTTCATCGGTCTTGCTATTGGTTTCTGAATGTGGCCGGCGATTATTTTGCGCGGGCGGTGCGCACGGCGCGGGCCAGGTCGATCACCGACATGGCGTAGAAATAGCTGCGGTTGTATTGCGTGATCGCAAAGAAATTATTGGTCGCCAGCCAGTGTTCGGTCGGGGCCTCGCCGTTCTGCAGATCGACCAGGCCGTAGCGCAGGCCGGACGGCAGTTCGCTGCCGGGCACGACGCCGGCGGCACGCAATTCATCGGCGCTGAACTTGGCTTCCAGCCCCTGGTTGATCAGACTGTCGACTTTGCCGGGATCGGTAACGGTGGCGGAAAACACGGTCGGTTCGCCGCGCTGCCAGCCGTGGATCTTGAGGAAGTTGGCGACGCTGCCGATGGCGTCGACCGGCGAGTTGCGCAGGTCGATCTTGCCGTTGCCGTCGAAATCGACGGCGTACTGGCGAATGCTGCTCGGCATGAATTGCGGCCAACCGATGGCGCCGGCGTACGAGCCCAGCAGCGAGAACGGATCGATGTTGGATTCGCGCGCGAACAGCAGCGTGTTTTCCAGTTCGCCGCGGAAGAATGCCATGCGAGCGTCGCGGTTGGCTGTCTTGGGATAGTCGAAGGCCAGCGTGGTGATGGCGTCGAGCACGCGGAAATTGCCGGTGTTGCGGCCGTAGACGGTTTCCACGCCGATGATGCCGACAATGATTTCGGCCGGCACGCCGTATTGCGCTTCGGCACGCGACAGCGCCAGTTCATGCTCGTCCCAGAAATCGACGCCGGCGTTGATGCGTTTCGGTTCGACGAAGCGCGCGCGATAGGCCTGCCAGTTCTTCGGCTTGCCGCTCGGGGCCGGCTTGATCAGCTGGATTGCGGTATCGATATAACGCGCCTTGTTGAAGAGCGCTTGCAGGGCAGCCTTGTCGAAGCCGTTGCGTGCGACCATTTCGTCGATGAAGTCGTTGACTTCCTTCCACTGGCTGAAATTGGCGAACTCGCCGTCCTCGGCCGGAGCGGCTTTCTTTTTCGGCTTGGCCTGCCCGGCTTTCACGCTGCTTTTATCGGCTTTATTCTTGTGATGCGTCGATTCCGCGTGGACTGCTGCGGGGATCAGGCAAGCAAGGGTGAGAGCGGACAGGCCGAGCAGGCGAGGAAAACGAAGGCAGGGTTTCATTGACATGGATGGCGCAGCGCTGCGCGTAAGGTAGCTGACAGACAAGTCAGCCAGTATACATGATCGGCCGGGCGGTCCGACCGCCGCCCACTCCCGCCGAAGCGCTTGGATGTACACTAGAGGCAGGTGCCACCGCCACCGCCACCGCAGCCGCAGCCGCAGCAGATGCCCGGGACGCGACGGACGCCACGAGACACTCCCGTACCGGGAGGAACGAAGCAAAGATAATAATGACGACTGCTTTTTATACGCATGCCGACTGCCAGCGCCACGAGATGGGCGACTGGCATCCGGAGACGCCGCTGCGCCTGCAGGCCATCGAGGATCAACTGATCTCCAGCCGCATCGACCAGTTCCTTGAACGGCGCGAGGCGCCGCTGGCCGAGGTCGCCGACATCGAGCGCGTGCACACCGCCAACGCGGTGGCGTTGATTCGCGACAACGCCGCCACGCTGGCGCAGGACGATGTTGCACACTACCCGCTGGACGCCGACACCTCGATCAACCGCCACAGCTGGAACGCCGCCTTGCGTGCGGCCGGAGCCGCCGTCGCCGCGACCGATGCAGTGATCGCCGGTGAGCTCGAAAACGCCTTCTGCTCGGTGCGTCCTCCCGGACATCACGCCACGCCGACCACACCGATGGGTTTTTGCCTGTTCAACAACGTTGCCATCGCGGCGCGTCACGCGATGGAGATCCATGGCCTCGAGCGCGTCGCCATCGTCGACTTCGACGTGCATCACGGCAACGGCACCGAAGCCGCCTTCAAACATGATCCGCGCGTGCTGATGGTGAGCTTCTTCCAGCATCCGTTCTATCCGTTCAGCGGCGCCGATCCGGCCGAGCCGCACATCCTCAACGAGCCGTTGCCGGCTTACACGGCGGGTAACGTGGTGCGCCAGCTGGTGACCGACAAGTGGCTGCCGGCGCTGCACGCGCATCAGCCGCAGATGATCTTCATCTCGGCCGGTTTCGACGCCCATCGTGAAGACGACATGGGACAGATGGCGCTGGTGGAAGCCGATTACGCCTGGATGACCAGGCAGATCATGGACGTGGCGCGACAGTACGCGCGCGGCCGCATCGTGAGCTGTCTGGAAGGCGGCTACAACCTCTCGGCGCTGGGCCGCAGCGTGGTGGCGCACCTCAAGGTGCTGGCTGATCTCGACTAGAGACGGTCGTAAGCCGCCACAATGGCATCGGCCACGGCGCGCACGCGGGCGGTGCGATTGAGGTCGCTGTGCAGCACCAGCCACATGTCGTAAGGCTCGGCGCGTTCGGGCCAGATCCGCACCAGCTGCGGTACCGTGTCGCCCATGTGCGTGGGCAGCTCGCCGATGCCCAGTCCCGCCGCCACCGCTTCGATCAGCATCAGCCCCGAGCTCACTTCCATCGCCACGCGTGCGTTGGCGGTCGATTCGCCGCAGATGCTCTCGAGCTGCGACGCAGAGACCGCGCGCTGGTAAATCACGACGTCATGTCCGGCCAGCGCAGTGCCGGGTTGCGGCTGGCCGTGCTTTTTGACGTAGCTCCTGGAGGCGTAGAGGCCGACCGCCAGCCGCTTCAGGTGACGCGAAATCAGGTCGGGACTGGTCGGGCGCAGGCTGCGCACGGCCAGGTCGGCCTCGCGCCGGGTCAGGTTTGAAACCTGCGTCGAGGTCGTCAGCACCACCCGAATCGCGGGATGATCGGCAGCCAGTTGCTGCATGGCCGGCATCAGCACGTGCTTGGCCATCGTATCGGTGGCGGCAATGCGCACCACGCCGCACAGGCGCTCGTCGATACCCTGCATCTGGCGTTGCAGCTGGTCTGCCGCCAGTTCCATCTTTTCGACAGCGGCCACGGCCAGGTCGCCGGCGGGCGTCGCCACGTAGCCGGCCGGGGTGCGCAGGAACAGCCGCGCGCCCAGCGATTTCTCCATTGCGTTCAGACGGCGGCCGACCGTGGCCTGGTCGATCTGCAGTTGTTCGGCGGCGCCGCGCAAGGTGCCGGCGCGCTGTATCGCCAGGAAAATACGGGCGTTGTCCCAATCCATGATGGTTCCTATTGCAGACAGGTGAGTGATGGGTAAGCGAAGGGTAAGCGTTTGGGTGATGCAAATTTGCATCAGAGCGCTGAGCTTATGCTTATTTATTGCATTGCGCAACCAGCCTAGAATGGCATCCTTGCTCGCATTCCCTCCGCTTCGCGCGTTGGATGCCGGGCGGCAACCCTATCGAAAGAGAAGTGCTCCCATGTCTACTCAATCTACTCAATGTCCCGCGCCGGCCGGCACCATCGCCGCGATTCCGCGCAAGGCCGACGCCCATATTGGCCTGCTGCCGCTGGTGACGCTGGCCATCGGCTTCGTCATGGCGATGCTCGACGTCACCGTGGTCAATGTCGGTTTGTCATCGATTGAAAAAAGCCTGGCGACGCCGCTGAGCATGCTGGTCTGGATCGTCGACGGCTATACGCTGAGCTTCGCCGCCATGCTGCTGGTCGGCGGCGCACTGGCCGATCGCTACGGCGCCAAGAATATCTATCTGCTCGGACTGGTGCTGTTCGTGGTGGCGTCGCTGCTGTGCGGCGCGGCGCCCAACGGCGGCATGCTGGTTGCCGCGCGCCTGTTGCAAGGCCTGGGCGCGGCGTTCTTCATGCCAAGTTCGCTGAGCCTGCTGACCCATGTCTATGAAGACGACCGCGTGCGCGCCCGCATGCTGGGCGTCTGGTCGGCCACGGTCGGCGGCGCGGCAGCGGTGGGGCCGCTGGTGGGCGGCATCCTGATCCATTCGTTCGGCTGGCGCAGCGTGTTCCTGATCAACGTGCCGGTCGGCTTGCTCGGCCTGTTCATGGCCGTCAAAATGATTCCGGCGGTGGAACGGCACATGCGGGCGCTGACCATCACCAGCCATTTCCTCGGCGTGCTGATGCTGGCTGCGCTGAGCTTCGTGCTGATCCAGGGACCGGTGTACGGCTGGACCTCGCTGCCCATTGTCACGGCTGTGATCGTGGTGGTGCTGGCGCTGGGCATGCTGGTGCAGCGCGAACGTCGCGGCGCGGCGCCTTTGCTGCCGCGTGCGCTGTTCGCCACGCCGCAGTTCGCAGCCGCCAACGGCATCGGCTTCCTGATCAACTTCGGCGTCTACGGGCAGTTCTTTTTCCTGGCGCTGTTCCTGCAGCAGGCGCGCGGCGCCGACGCGCTGCAAACCGGTCTGCAGATGCTGCCGATGATGGCGGTGATCTTCATCGGTAACCTGACTTCCGGCCGCATGACGGCGCGTTTCGGACCGCGTTTGCCGCTGCGCCTGGGCCTGACGGTGGGCGCGGTGTTTTCTGCGGTGCTGATCGGGTTGACGCCGGAGACGCCTTACTGGATGCTGGCCGTCGCCGGCGCGCTCGCCAACCTCGGCATCAGCACCGCCATTCCGGCCATGACTACCGCCGTGATGCAGGTGGCCGGCAAGGGCCACGCCAACAGCGCCGCCGCCGCGCTCAATGCCAATCGCCAGATCGGCGCGCTGGTCGGTGTGGCGTTGATGGGCGCGATCCTGCACAGCTTCGGCGGCTGGATCACGCGCATCGTGCTGGCTTACGGCGTGGTGGCGATCGTCTACGCGTTGGCCCTGGTGCTGGTGTTGCGCTATGTCAATACGCGCTCGGCGGCAAGCACGGCTGCCGTCGCACCAGCCGGGGAATAAGCACGCTCCGGTCTTCTTTTTGGAAGCAAACAGGCCGCAGGCCGTAAAATAGCGGCTTATTTTGCAAAAAGAAGAATTCCGCATGTCTATTCAATGGTTCCCAGGTCACATGAACGCCGCCCGCAAGAAGGCGGCGGAAGCGATGGAAAAGGTCGACCTGGTCATCGAGGTGGTGGATGCCCGCCTGCCGCAGGCCAGCTGCAATCCCATGATCGAGCAGATCCGCCTGTTTCGCCAGCGGCCCTGCCTGAAGATCCTCAACAAGAGCGACCTGGCCGATCCGTCCGTCACGCAAGCGTGGATCGCGCATTACAACAGCCAGAAGAACGTCAACGCCGTCGCGCTCAGCTGCAAGAAGCCGAGCGACGTCGCCAAGGTGCCCAAGCTGGCGCTGGCGCTGGCGCCGCATCGCGGCACGCCGTTGAAGCCGCTGCGCATGATGATCATGGGCATTCCCAACGTCGGCAAGTCGACGCTGATGAATGCGCTGCTCAAGAAGCGCGTGGCCGCCGTCGGTGACGAGCCGGCCGTGACCAAGACCCAGCAGCGTCTTTACCTCGGCAACAACATGGTGCTGATCGATACGCCCGGCATGCTGTGGCCGAAGATCCAGCACCCCAGCGACGGCCTGATGCTGGCCGCCAGCCATGCGATCGGCAGCAATGCGCTGATCGAGGAAGAGGTTGCCACCTTCCTCGCCGATGAACTGCTCAAGCGCTACCCGCACTTGCTGGCGGCGCGTTACGGTTTCAAGACCGAAGGCATGGACGGCGTGGCGGTGGTGGAGGGCGTTGCCACCAAGCGCGGTTTTCGTCTCAAGGGCGGCGACTTCGATTATGAAAAGGCGGCGCACACTTTCCTGCAGGACTATCGCACCGGCGCCCTCGGACAAATCACGCTGGAGACGCCCGCCACGCGCGCCGAGCTGCTGGCAAACTACCAGGCCGAGCTGGCCATCGCGGCAGCGGAAGAGGCCGCAGAACTCGCTGCCATCGCCGCCGAGGAAGCGGAAAAGAACCGCGGCCGTCCCGAGTAACACGCCGGTATGCCGACGCCTGAAAAGCCCGCTCATGCGGGCTTTTTTTATTGCGCTGCCATCGGCGCCGGCACAGTGCTCAGCCGTTTTTTTTCGCTGTTCGGAAACCCGGGGCGTAAAAAAGGGCTTTCCGAAGAAAGCCCTTTTTGCGGCGGAACTGCTTGCCGGGGATGCGTTACCAGGAAGTCACGACCGAGTTCTTGTACTTCTCGATCACGAACTTCTTGATTTCCGGGCTGTGGTAAGCCTTGATCAGCTTGGCGACCCAAGGCTTGTCCTTGTCTTCGACGCGTACGGCGATGACGTTGACGTAAGGGCCCTTGGCGGCTTCGATGGCGATGCCGTCCTTGGTTGGCGACAGGCCTGCGGACTCGGCGAAGTTGCCGTTGATGGCGGCAGCATCGAAGTCATCCAGCGAGCGTGGCAGTTGCGCTGCGTCCAGTTCGATGATCTTGACCTTCTTCGGATTGTCGACGATGTCCAGCGGTGTCGCCTTCAGGCCGGCATCAGCCTTCAGCTTGATCACGCCTTGCGCTTGCAGCAGCAGCAGCGCGCGGCCGCCGTTGGTCGGATCGTTGGGAATACCGACGCGGGCGCCGTTCTTCAGGTCCTTGAGCGACTTGATCTTCTTCGAGTACACGCCCATCGGGAAGGTGATGGTGGTGCCGACGCTGACCAGCTTGTAGCCGCGGTCCTTGACTTGCGCATCCAGGTACGGCTGGTGCTGATAGCTGTTGGCGTCGAGATCGCCGGCAGCCAGCGCCGCGTTCGGCTGGATGTAATCGCTGAATTCAACGATCTGCAGCTTCAGGCCGTCTTTCTCGGCCAGCTTCTTTACCTGCTCCAGGATTTCAGCGTGCGGGCCGCCGGTGGCGCCGATCTTGATCGGCTTGTCCTGTGCCAGGACCGGTGCGGACACCAGGCCGGCAACTACGCCCAGACCTGCGAAAAACTGGATTAATTGACGACGATTCATTGTTTCCCTCTCTCTTCGATAGCAGCAGCGGATAGCTGCATTGTTTTTTTGCCTGGACCTGTTCTTAACGATGGCTCAGACGACGTACCAGGACATCTCCCAGCGTTTGCACCAATTGCACAAATACAATCAGGATCAGCACCACTGCCAGCATCACCTCCGGCAGGAAGCGCTGGTAGCCGTAGCGGATGCCGAGGTCGCCCAAGCCGCCGCCGCCGATCGCGCCGGCCATGGCGGAATAGCCGACCAGGCTGACGAAGGTGATCGTAAGACCCGCGACGATACCAGCAAACGCTTCAGGCACCAAGACCTTGTAAATGATTTGCCAGGTGGTCGCGCCCATGGCTTGCGCGGCTTCGACCAGGCCGTGGTCGACTTCGCGCAGGGCGGTCTCGACCAGGCGCGCGATGAACGGCGCCGAGGCGATGGTCAGCGGCACGATCGCGGCGGCAGTGCCGATCGAGGTGCCGACGAAGAAGCGCGTGAATGGAATCACGGCCACCAGCAAAATGATGAACGGCGTCGAACGCACGGCATTGACCAGCAAGCCGGCCACGCGGTTGAACGCGACGTTGGGCAGGATGCCCTTGCGTTCGGTCAGGTGCAGCGCGATGCCCAGCGGCACGCCGAAGACGGCGCCGAGCAGGCCGGAAATGCCGACCATCATCAGGGTTTCGCCGAACGAGCTGACGAAGAGGTCAATCAGTTCAGATGACATGGTTCAGCTCCTCCACCACGACGCCTTGCGCACGCAGGTAATTCATTGCATTGGTAATGTTCTCGGCGGTGCCGTTGGCGAGGATCGCCAGCGAGCCGAAGGCCTGGCCCTGGATTTCGTCGATCTGGCCGTGCAGGATGTTGAAGTCGAGATCGAAACGGCGCACCGCTTCCGACAGGTGCGGCTGGTCCACGCCCGAGCCGGTGAAGGCGAAGCGGAACAGGTGATCAGTGCCCGAGCCTGCCTCCGTATTGGCCAGGCGCGCGCGCAGGCGCTCCAGTACGCCCTTGGGCAGTTCATGCGCGATGACGTCGCCGATCAGGGCGCGCGTGACTTCATGTTTGGGTTCGCGGAACACGTCCAGGACTTCGCCCTGTTCGATGACTTCACCGGCTTCCATCACGGCGACGCGGTCGCAGATGACCTTGATGACTTCCATCTGGTGCGTGATGAGGACAATGGTCAGGCCCAGTTCCTTGTTGATCTTGCGCAGCAGTTCCAGGATCGAGCGGGTGGTTTCCGGGTCGAGCGCCGAGGTGGCTTCATCTGACAGCAGCACTTTCGGATCGTTGGCCAGGGCGCGGGCGATGCCGACGCGCTGTTTCTGGCCGCCGGAAATCTGCGCCGGATAGCGATCCTTCAAGGCGGTCAGGCCCACCAGCTCCAGCAGCGGTTCCACCTTTTTCGCGATCTCGGCCTTGGACAGGCCGGCCAGCTCCAGCGGCAACGCGATGTTGTCGTACACGGTGCGCGAGGACAGCAGGTTGAAGTGCTGGAAAATCATGCCGATATGGCGGCGCGCATCGCGCAGGTCGTCAGCCGACAGCGTGGTCATGTCCTTGCCGTCGAGGATGATCTTGCCCTCGGTCGGGCGATTGAGCAGATTGATGGTGCGCACCAGCGTGCTCTTGCCGGCGCCGCTGCGGCCGATGATGCCGAAGACTTCGCCCTTGCGGATGGACAGGTCGACGTTGCGTACCGCGTCGACCGTGCCGCTGCCGTTGGGGAAGCGTTGGGTGACCCCCTGTATTTCGATCATATTGCTTTCGATGTTGCCTGAATGAAAAAGGCAGCAGGCCGGCCCGAGGCAGGCTGCTGCCGATATTTTTCGGATTTTTTATATAGACCCGTGATTTTATGAGGATTTCGTTGCAGGCGGAACTACATTTTGCATATTCCCTAATGAGGAAAAGGCATAACCACGCGCTTCCCGGCGCGAATTGCAAAGAACAACGCCGGTCGGGTGCATGCCGGGGATTTTCATTTTGACAATCTCCGCAACCGGGTCCTGCATGCTCGCCGCAATGCGATTAAGATAGCCGTCCCGGTCCCGAGGAAACCATCGATGCCATACGTCTATACAACCATGCAGTCGCCCGTCGGCGAGCTGACTCTGGTCGGCCGCGGTGAGCGGCTGGCGGCGATCCTGTGGGAAAACGACAAGCCCACGCGCGTGCGCCTGGGAGAAATGAGTCCCGACCCGGACAGCGCGGTGCTGCAGGAGACCGAACGCCAGCTCAACGAATACTTCGCCGGCAAGCGCAAACAGTTTGAAATCGAGCTGGATTTCACCGGCACCGATTTCCAGAAACGGGTGTGGGCGGCGCTGCTGACCATCCCGTTCGGCGAAACCCGCAGCTACAGCGAAATCGCCTTGCAACTGGGCGATATCAAGGCGGTGCGTGCAGTCGGTGCGGCCAACGGCAAAAATCCGATTTCCATCATCGCGCCATGCCATCGCGTCATCGGCGCCTCCGGCGAGCTGACCGGATTCGCCGGCGGCCTCAAGGCCAAGGAACTGCTGCTCACGCTGGAAGGCGCCCATGCCTTGCACAACAAGCCCGGCACCGCAGTTCCGCAAAAGCGCCGCAGCAAGCTGCCGGATCCCAATCAGGGTTTGCTGTTCGCGGATTGATCTGAATTGATCTGAATTGATCTGAATTGATCTGAATTGATCTGAATTGATCTGAATTGATCTGAATTGATCTGATTTCTGGCCGCAGACGCAAACGCAAACTCTCCGCGCAATAAAAAAGGCCTCGATCGCTCGAGGCCTTTTTTTTGTGCTGCAGGAAAGCGTGCTTTCCGGTGCGCCCGCATTCCGGAGAATGCAGGCGCAGCCGAATTACATCATGCCGTCCATACCGCCCATGCCGCCCATACCACCCATGCCGCCTGGCATGCCGCCGGCTGCCTTGTCTTCCGGCAGTTCAGCAACCAGTGCGTCGGTTGTCAGGATCAGGCCGGCAACCGATGCTGCGTTTTGCAGAGCGGAGCGGGTGACCTTGGCTGGATCCAGAACGCCCAGTTCAACCAGGTCGCCGTAGGTGCCGTTGGCAGCGTTGTAACCGTAGTTGCCCGAACCGGCCAGCACGGCGTTGATCACGACCGAAGGTTCGTCGCCTGCGTTGAACACGATCTGACGCAGTGGCTCTTCGACAGCGCGCAGAACGATCTTGATGCCGGCTTCCTGATCGGCGTTGTCGCCCTTCAGGTTCTTGACGTTGGCGCGAGCGCGCAGCAGGGCAACGCCGCCGCCTGGCACAACGCCTTCTTCAACCGCAGCGCGGGTAGCGTGCAGAGCATCTTCAACGCGTGCTTTCTTTTCCTTCATTTCGACTTCGGTGGCTGCGCCAACCTTGATCAGTGCAACGCCGCCTGCCAGCTTGGCAACGCGTTCTTGCAGCTTTTCACGATCGTAGTCGGAAGTCGCTTCTTCGATTTGCGCGCGGATTTGCTTGACGCGTGCTTCGATAGCGATGGCTTCGCCGTTGCCGTCGATGATGGTGGTGTTTTCCTTGCCGATTTCGATGCGCTTGGCTTGGCCCAGTTCAGCCAGAGTGGCTTTTTCCAGGGTCAGGCCGACTTCTTCAGCGATCACTTGGCCGCCGGTCAGGATAGCGATGTCTTCCAGCATTGCCTTGCGACGGTCGCCGAAGCCAGGAGCCTTGACGGCTGCAGTCTTCAGGATGCCGCGGATGTTGTTCACAACCAGAGTTGCCAGTGCTTCGCCTTCGACATCTTCAGCGATGATCAGCAGTGGACGGCCGGCCTTGGCGACTTGTTCCAGGATAGGCAGCAGGTCACGGATGTTCGAAACCTTCTTGTCGAACAGCAGGACGAACGGGTTTTCCAGGGCAACAACTTGCTTTTCTTGGTTGTTGATGAAGTATGGGGACAGGTAGCCGCGGTCGAATTGCATACCTTCGACGATGTCCAGTTCGTTTTCCAGCGACTTGCCGTCTTCCACGGTGATGACGCCTTCTTTACCGACTTTGTCCATTGCCTTGGCAATGATGTCGCCGATATCGGAATCCGAGTTGGCCGAGATCGAACCGACTTGAGCGATTTCCTTGCTGGTTGTTGTTGGCTTCGCCAACAGCTTGACTTCGCCGACGATGGCGGTGACAGCCTTGTCGATGCCGCGCTTCAGGTCGGTTGGGTTGAAACCGGCTGCAACGTACTTGAAGCCTTCGCGAACGATCGCCTGAGCCAGCACGGTAGCGGTAGTTGTACCGTCGCCTGCGTTGTCGGAAGTCTTGGAGGCAACTTCTTTAACCAGTTGCGCGCCCATGTTTTCCAGCTTGTCTTTCAGTTCGATTTCTTTCGCAACCGAAACGCCGTCCTTGGTGACGGTCGGAGCGCCGAAGCTGCGCTCCAGAACCACGTTGCGGCCCTTGGGACCCAGAGTTACCTTGACTGCGTTAGCCAGGATGTTGACGCCATTGACGATTTTTGCACGTGCGTCATCGCCGAAAATTACTTGTTTTGCTGCCATGTTGGATTCTCCAAAAATTCGTTTGAATTGGCTTGATCAGCCTCGATCAGAATTGTTCGCTGCCGGCGCAGGATGTGTTGCACAGCGCCGAGGCAGCAGGAAGTCGATTATTTTTCGACGACGGCGAACAGGTCTTCTTCACGCATGACCAGCAGTTCCTGGCCATCGATCTTCACGGCTTGGCCGGAGTATTTGCCGAACAGAACGCGGTCGCCGACCTTGACTGCCAGCGGACGGACCTTGCCGTCATCGAGGATCTTGCCGTTGCCGACAGCCAGGATTTCGCCTTGATCTGGCTTTTCAGTTGCTGCGTCAGGCAGCACGATACCGGATGCGGTCTTGGTTTCTTGGTCGAGACGCTTGACGATAACGCGATCGTGCAAAGGACGAAGGCTCATGAAAACTCCTTAAATTCAATAAGTTAAAAAAAACTGCGAAATAATTGCGGCATCGGCTGCAAAGTGTACTTAAGCCCTGCAGCAAGAAATCCGTGCCACATCGGAAAAGTGGTAGGCCAGGATGAGTTGTTAGCACTCTCCCCTAACGAGTGCTAAGTATAGGGGCGCGATGGCGGTTTTTCAAGGGTGGGATGATGTCCGCGATCATAATTAATGTCACAGCGATCAAAAATAATGTCACTAAGATTTGTTTTTAAAATCAATGACTTGAAGGGTATTTTGCGAATCTTTTCGTGAATTCATTGGGATTTTAGGCGCCGGACTGCAATTTTTTATCGAAATTTAAAATTGTCTTTTAGGGCTTTGTCGGTGGAATTCGTTTAAGTCTGTACTTCGGTGACGTAACTCTGCACTTTCCCAAGATAATCAAACATTTCCAAAGAGAAATATTTGCAATAAAAATCAGAAGGCGTGGTATAGATCTTTCCCTTTTCGTCGGCAACCATGTTGATTTGCATTGAAATTTCAATCCGGGATATAGCTCACAGGCTCGCCATTCCCCGCGACACTGTTGATTTGCTCGTGGATTTGATCCTCTCCATTTGACCCACTTTCCATTGCCTGCTGAAGGCAGCCACCCGGTCATACGACCCCTCATATCCCAGTTCTTTCAAATCCAGGAACATATGTTTCAGGGCCTTTCTTTGCTTTCGAGGTTTGATCGCCTCCGCGCAGAGCCAGGGCGGAGAGCTTAGCTGTGAAGTCATCGAGCGAGCTTGGCGAACGCCTTGCTGGAGAAGTAGGTTCGTTGACATCGGATCGGATGAAACGGCGAACTGTGTTGCGGGAAATGTCGAAGGCCGCTTGAAAGGAGGGTCTTATTCCCTTCGCGTTAGTCTCAAGGATCTGACTTGGGTGGAAATGGAGCTGCGTCACTATGAAGACAGTCACTTAATTCCATAGGCTGATCAAACATGCAATAAAATCAGTTGGAAGATGCCTTTTCGCATTAGAACGTGATACGGCAGTGTTACCATTTCTGGCAATAGCTAAGTAACAATAGTTAAGTAAATTTTGCTCGTCAGGAGACGCAACTTGAAGACAGTATTCGTACATCTGTCCGACATCCATTTCGGTCAGGAAAAGGATGGTGGCACCGATGCCGAGAATGCAGACGCTAAGAAGCGTCTGATAGAAGATGCGTCTGAGGAAGTCGGAAAATTCGGCGGAAAAGCGCACGGTGTGATCGTGACCGGAGACATCGCGTACTCCGCACGAGAAGAGGAATACGCTTTGGCTGCAGAGTGGCTGGCCGAGTTAACGGATGCGATCGGCTGCCAGCGAACGGACGTTCAGTTGGTTCCTGGAAATCACGACATCGACCGAACCAAAATTACGAACACCATCGACAGCGTTCTTTATTCAATTAGAGAAGGAGGCGATGAGTGGCTCGACAAACACCTCGACGACGAGAGCGACTGCAAGATCCTGTACGAACGGTTCGACGCATACAAGGGCTTTGCGCTCGACTATCGCTGCGAGCTAGACCTCAATGGCGGCATCTCGATGAGCGCGAAGTTGGATCTAGCTCCAGGACGAGCGATCCGATTTGTGAGGCTTAACTCCGCCCTCATCTGTTCTGGTAAAAAAGAGGAAGGTAAGCTAATCCTAGGCAAGCGTCAGCGCCTGCTTCCGGTTGATGACGGAGTGGAGAATATTGTGTTATCGCATCACCCACTCGGCTGGTTCCAGGATTCGGAAAAAGCGCGTGGATACCTCCGTGGACGCGCCCGCGTGTTTATTTCAGGCCATGAGCATTTCCCCAGACTTGAAATTGTAGATGTCGAAGATCGTTGCCAGTTGATGATGCTTGCAGCCGGTGCCACCGCGCCAGATCGAGTCGACGACAAATACACCTACAAATACAACATACTCGCATTCGAATGGGATGAGGACAACGATGCTCTTGCGGTATCTCTCAATCCACGGACTTGGGATAGTAGTGTTGCTCGATTCCGTCGGGACGACGAATTCATGAATGGAAAGGAAGAGCGTCAGGTGCTCGAGTCACCCAACTTCCGTAAGAGAGCGAAGCAATCGGATCACGAGAAAACGGCAGTAGAGGGAAAACTCGTCGAGGAGCTGCTGACAGAGATAGACGAACGGTTGCCAGAGTACGAGCGACGATTCGAACTTGACGAAACTAAAACAGCAGAAATGATCGATGTCGAACTTGTCGAGGCAGAGCCTTCACAGCACGTCCGAGACTTGCAGCTGCGTTTCTTCCAAGAATTTTCGCAGGGCGACCGTTTGAAAGCGTTCGTCGAGTTCGGTGTTCTTGACCAGGTAAAGGGAAGGATTGACCACTCAATGGAGCGGCGCCTCTTCCGGCGCGCAGTTCGTCAAGGAAAGGCGAGGGAAATCGAGCAGCTTCTCGAGGCGGCATAAAATACTGAATAAGGGGGAAGATTAAAGCATGAGCATTATGGCTAAGTATGCCCAAATCATCTGGGCAGAACCAACGAACCAAGATGTCCAAGACCGTAACAAAGCGGTGGAGACGCTCCGGGCGCAGCTTTTGACTAAATCGACGCGTGAAGCGATCACTCTCGCTGCGGCAGTTGCCAGCGGTTTTAGTGGCTCGGCGCTCCCGGCAGAGCTGGCCCAAGAGATAGAAAAGGCTATCAGTGCCGAAAGTGCAGCTTTCGTCCTACAGGGGCGAGAACTCCAAGCCCAAGTCTGTCTAGCTGTGGCGGTAATTGCTATCGTGACGCAGCCCGTCGTCGACGGGCCTGGCTGGACCACTGCGGACGCTTTCGCAGCATCGCTCTGGTCAGCGTTAAGTCTACAGGATCAGTGTGAGCATGCGAAGGTCGAAGAATTGAGGCAAGATCTCATCGAAGTATGCCGTACACGGGTTGCACGAGTTGCCAAGGTCGCTCGAAAGCGCATGATTGTGCCAGATGTCGGCACACTCACTATTCCTGAAGAAGACCCACGAAGCACCAAGGCGAATACTGCTTACAGGAAGGCGACCGCACCAGTTATTGCAGCACTGAAAACCAATCAGGATTTGGATCACGAGGAGATTAACTTCCTTTGGTGGGTACTCGCTGATTACAGTGAAATACTCGACTGTGCGTTATTCGATCAAGTTTCCTTTATTCGGGCAATTGCAAGTGGCTTAGAAGGCGCCACAGTGTTGCATCGCTTGCCAAGCGATGGCTTTCGTCATGCTGCCTTGCGCCATGTAGGTGCTTCGGCGAATATACCTCTCAAGACTTTGATCGAGTCACTTGGGGAGTCGCGAGCGAAACTCAGTGCGCCGTATATCAATAGTTTGGCAATGACTGTTCCTTTGGTTTTTCCACTCATTTCTTCGCTCATAGGTGACGAACATCAGTCTGTAACCAGCGTCGAGCTAGATGCTCGAGGCTGGGGTGCGCGAGCGCTTCTCGAGGCTTCAATCCTAGTGATGGAAAGCCGATTTGCCGGAGCCGCCTGATGCGCGGGCCATGTACTAATGAAAACTGTACGTTTAACGCGACTAGTTCATGCGTGGCTGGCAATTCACCCGAGGAGTGCTCTCATCGCCCCGTTATTGGTGACGAAGATAACTTTGAACTGGAGAGTGATTCGGAGTACGAGGCAAAAAATACTGATGACGGAGCATTTAACATCGGTGCGGACCTTGGGCTCGGGCGCGCGGTTTTGTCCGCTCCGAATGCAGATTTACCAACCTTTCCGGCAAGTCGTACGCTTGGGATATCTCAGGTTAACGCCATGATGGAGGAACGGCCGACTTGTCTCGTCGGGATAGTCGGACTTGCGGGGGCTGGCAAGACCGCAGCGTTGGTCAGTGCCTACCTTATGCTCTCTCAAGGTGAGTTCGAAGGATTCTCCTACGCAGATAGCGAAACCCTTCGCGCATTCGAGGAGATTGCCCGGGCAAGCAGAACCTGGAACAGAGGTAATCCACCTGAGCAGATCACAAGCCACACGACGCTGTCGAATGACCGCGAGGCCGGGTTTCTACATCTACGGTTACGCCGCGACGCCGATAGCAGTCTCTTCGACATCCTCCTGCCTGATCTTCCTGGAGAATGGTCCAGAGCATTAATCGACCGTTCAGACGGAGATCGGCTGAGTTTCTTGGGATCCGCAAGTGTGATTTGGCTGATGGTCGATGGGCGCCAATTCGTTGACGATAGCCGTGTCGCTAACGCCCGCTATCGCACGACCCTTCTGATTGAGCGGCTGGCCAATCTCCTCGGGGATCATCGTCCTCGCATCATCATCGTCCCGACTTGGCAAGACAAACAGCTATTTCCACAGGAAGAAGCCGATCTGCTGATCCGCTACGGGGCCGAATTCCGCTTCGACGTAGCCACGGCGCCCATTGCTTCCTTCTCGTGGGATGACGACATTGAGCCTGGATACGGCATATCCAAGCTGTTCGCGGATTCTCTTGCAGCGCGACCGAGCCAACCTGAATTCTGGCCCGAGACCGATTGCGACAATAGTGATAGACGGCTAGCAGCATTTCGGAGGAAACCATGAGCACAGGATCGATCCTCCTCGTCGGAGGACCAGCTTCCGGCAAGACGAACTACATCGCCCGTCTGTGGCTTTCCTTCAAAGCAAAGAAAGGGCAATTGCGCGCGTCGACGCTCCCAGCCAACATCGAATATGTGAATGATGCAGTACAACATCTACTCGACCGTAAATTCGCGCCGAGAACGCAGCGCGACATGGATGAAAGCGGGCGTCGTGATTTTATTGTGAAAGTGCGGGGGAACGAAGGTACAGGGCTGGAACAAGAAATTACTGTGCCAGATATTACCGGAGAGCTTTGGCGGCGGGCAATCGATTCGTATGAGCTCCCTCAGGAATGGATGGATGCACTCAAGGCTTCGTCGTCAGCAATACTCTTTGTACGAGCTCACTCAAAGCTCAATCTGCAGCCGATGGACTGGGTTACTGCACGTGATCACTTAACTGAGCACAGCGAAGAGGATGATGACGATGAAGGAGATGATGAATACGGGGAGGACGAAGATGAAGACGGAAACCCGATTTCCATATCGGCCACTACGCCAATTAATAAAACCGATGTGGTCGCACAACCTGTCAATGAGCAGGGAGCGAATTCACATGACATTAGCGACGTGATTGAACCGGGGGGCAGTGCGCAAGGGGACGAAACCGAGGAGGTCGTGCTCAAGGCCAATGGTCTTCCCGCGCAGGTTGGATTTTGCGAACTCTTCCGCTATCTCACCCTCACGCTTACGGACGGCCCTGATGGGAGACGCCCTCGTCTGGCTATTATGGTGACCGCGTGGGATATGCTCGATTCCGAAGCGAAGGCTGCCGGTCCTATGCGTTACCTCGAGGAACAGTTCCCAATGTTTGCGGGTAGACTTAAAACGCCTGGACACCTCGACGTCGAGGTGTTTGGTATGTCCATCGTTGGAGGCAATTTGCGAGGAACCCCCAACAAACCGTTCAGGGACTCGCTCAAGAAGCGTGATTTGTCGGAAGTCGGCTACACGGCTGTAGTACGAGGTGGTGTTGTCGTGGAGGATCCAGATGTGACGCTGCCGCTTGCTTGGGCGCTTGGGAATTGAGGATGGTGAAATGATCGTTGACCAGCAACTGCATGGATACAATCACGGACACGAGTTGCTGTCCGGGTCCATTACGTTGCCTCCGCGGGATCAGGATCTTATCGATCGGCTTTCCGATATTGCTGGCCCAATCGCACCTAGCGAGAAAATCCTGCCCTACATCACTTGCTATCCGTTGCCGAGCGGATCTCACTATATCGTGGCCAGAACTTGGCATGATCGTGAGGCTCCGCGTGCTGGATGCGTCCGCACCCGATCGCTGCTGATCCCGATGGCAGAATGGGCATCGGTCGCGGATCCATCTACGTTGGTTGCGATTGCCACGGAGGCTGGCCCTAGCCAAAGGTCAAAACGATTATCGATCGAACCAGACCTCACTAACCCGTCACCGCCTGTGGAGACCGCCGGAGCCGAGCTCCTGGAAGCGCTATTTCTTGAAGATCCAGTACCGGTGGCAGTGTTCGGCTCTAAAGCGTCCGAGCTTATCGCGATTCGCCTATTAACTGCGATCTGGCCGTCCATGCGCCGCCGCTTCACAGTGTCGACATTCTGCAATTCTCCACGGACGATAGCTAAAAAGAGCTTTGACCTCGTATTTGCCCCTGTGGAGGCAAGGTCTCGATTTTCCGATTGGAAAGGACGGCGTGTTGACGGTACGAAGGCGAATTCGTCACGCCATAGATGGTCCTTGAAGCTCGCGGATGAGGTCTTTCGCGCGCCGCATCCCTCTCTCTCGACGCTCGATGCGTTCGGTGAAATAGCAGAAGATGAAAAAGGCAACGAAGAAGCACTTCGCCTGTCTTTACTCTGGAGTGAGCTTGCCATCAGAGTACCAACGGAGCCGCAGGCTGCTCTCGGACTGCTCGACATCGCGAATACGAGAAAATCGCGTAGAACAAGGCTAGTTAACGAGCTTACGCCGGTTCTAGCGCAAACAGCGGTTACCGTGGCATCCACCATGCCACCATCTGAGGCCTGGCGGTTTCTCCAAGTATTGATTGAGAAACTCGGTGAGACGCGCTCGCGTCTATCATTGGTCAGCTCTATAAGTGCCTCCACGATATCCCTCGCGCAACGGCATCCAGTTGACGCAGTGGAAGTGGCTTCGCAGGTAGTGGAAGGTGGCGGTTACCTTCTTAAAGATTTAGCTACAGGAATTGCTAAGAGTAGTGATGCGTTCGAACCTGCGGCGAGAAACCTCGCGATCGTCCGAGGAGATGTACTCCTTCGTACAGTACTGGCTTCACCAGAGCTGGCAGTACGATTATTAGCGAGTGACTATGGCATCGAAACTGCTCTTGCCGCGAGCATTGATGGCGCAAGCGAGGAGGAGATCGAAACAGCACGAAAATGTCTCCTGCCGCAACTCGTCAGCGACAGGCACGCGGGGCTTTTCGCCGGTTTGATGGCGGATGCTAACGCCACAACAATCGCAATTGAGGCGGAGCGCTTAAAGAATGCAAATGACTTTACGGCCACGGCATTAAATGATGTGCTTGTGGACGTGGCTCAACAAGCTGACGAAATTGTTCCGCTACGTGGCACTGTAGCGGAGGCGCGCCAGTCACAGGAGTCGAACGCGATGCTCCGCAAGCTTCTTGGGCCAAACGTCGCGGACGTCCGATGGATCTTAAGTGTGATGAAGAGTTCGGATGCGCGTCGCTCAATGCTACTTGTGGACGTACTTACTAGTGCATCCAGACAGCAACTTTGTGCCATTTTTGAAGCGCCGGATATCCTCGACGGTGTACTCAAAGCAACGGAGGATCTACCTGCCGCGACCGAGGTTTTGGCGCGCTTGGTCGAAAATGTTCGTTTGCAGCCGGCAGACCAGGTAGCACTTGTTATACGGATACTAACCCGCATGAGTGGTCCGAGAGCGGGTGACATCGCGGTGGTAGGCCTGGAGGCAGTGTTGTCTCAGGCCTTCTTGCCTGAGCGTGAACAACTCGTCTCGACCTTTTTTAGTCATGCGAGTGAACATATTGATAGTGTTCGCATCCTGAGCATAGGCGCCGGCCAGGAAGTACCTGCAGATTTGGCGAGTAGCAACTTAGTGTTGTTTGACAATTCACCGCCAGTCGTTCGCAATAAATTCCTTAGGAATCCGATGGCACTTGCCGACACCATAGTCGGAAGAGGAGCATTTTCCCTGTCCTATGAGGGGGGCGAGGCCGTTGGTCGCTTGCTGTGGGATTCCGCTCCGGTCGACTACCATGGCTTTCGTCTTGCGTCGGCAAAGTTGCTTTCTTTCCTGACCAATGCGAAGACAGAAGCCGCATCTCCAATTGTCGCCGCGGCATTCCCTTCCGTGTACCGCGAACTCCAAAATGAGAGCCTTCCAGATTTCCTCTCGTATATGTTCCCATTTATGGATTGGGATCGCTGTAAGGTCGCACGGAGTGAACTCGCACGAGCGTTCCTACGCTCAAACTGGCGGCCTAGAGATATCGCTCTGGCTGCGGCGCGAGCCGAAGATGCTGATCGCATTCTTCGAAGTATCGCGAAACAAGACAACGGATTGTGGGCGATCTCCTTGATCGAACGAGAGATCGACACGCTTCCAGAACCATGGAAACGTCAAGTGAAGAAAGCAATTAAAAATCTTCGAAAGTATCCACTTGGTTATAAATCGCCGTCCGATGGGTAAGTTCTACTAGTCCACGCGTAAGCTCTGCCTCTGGGAACCAGGTGCATATTTTTCGGCTTCTAGGCACTCGATTCGTTTTGCGTTGGACACTCAAACCGGAGCGAACTGGATAGCGCGGCGGCTACCTTGGCAGAGCGAAGCATCAGAAGTCCGTTATTGACCGATTGCAGTTATTCCGGTGTCGGTAGTTGATTTGCACCTCGCTTTGAGGCGTTTTCTTAAGAAATTGGTCGATCTAGTTAATCAGAGTTGAGTTTTTCTCGACAAAAATGCCTCGCATTGAGCAAGTCCTGCTTCGATTAGCTGTGCTTCTCTCGCACCGACAGCAGGGCGTGATCTTGCATGTAGTTGTTCAGCCGTTTGATGCACTATTCTGAGCAGATCGCTAGGTTGTGCTTGTTCATGCTTAAGATAATCAGCTACGAGCGATGGAATGCAGAAAGGTGGAGAAATTGCCGTGGTTTCAGATTCTACATGGCCGCGAGCCATCTGCAAAAATCGGCGTGCAACTGTCTCTGCTATTCGTTCGCGATAATTTTCGCTCTTTTGCAAAATCGTATTCAACCGATAGGTCGGATTTCGTAGGCACATCAAATAGCGCGCATCTGTCTCAGTTCTCCATTCAGAGTCGAGCAAATTCGGGTCCAAAGCTGAAACCGACTCTACGACCGAGATCTGTGGACTCGTCATTACCTCCAATTCTTCTTTTGGCTGCTTCTTTTTCGTGGGATTCGTGACTAAAGGCTTTGTTGCGCTTTCTTGACGGGGAAGCTGTAACTGCTTTTCTCTATCGAAACACGCTATTCCTGTGGACGGGAGATGAAGACAATTTTTGCAGTGTGGACAGAAAGCTAGAAGACTAGATTCCTGTGATCGGCTGACCTTGTGGCGATAAGGGTGGACAGAGAAATTGCAATGTAGACACTTTCTGAGTAGCAGGCAATTATGGAGGGAGCACTCCTTCATTGTTGTGTAACGCCACTGATTTCGAAAATAGGGAGTCGAATCTGAGGCCAGGCAGTGAGGACAAAATGCGCTGCGGTGCAAAGCATAGTGGAGGTTCTCTACCAGCCAGGATTCAGAGGGCCAATCCAGGTTTCTTGGAGTTAAAGATGCGACTGAAGAGAAATTTTCTGCAGATATTCCAAATTTGGATGCTAGCGATTGTTGAATTCGCTCAACGAGGACTACATCCGGATCAACGCAGAATAATCGCGTAAGACCCTTGCCAAAACAATATTCAATGATCTCTTTCACAGGAATAATGTAGTTGGCGCTAACACGTAAAAGCCATGAAGATAGTGACTCGTCAGCCAATGGTAGCGGGCAACCATATAGCCTCAGTCTTGGAGGAAGATACCCTTTTCCAATCGGTGCTGTGACATCAAGGGAATCAAGGGGCATTGTTTTTCCTCTCTAAGTCAAAAATCTAAGGGCAGCTGAAATCCAAATTGAGCATCAATGGCGACACGCCTGCGAGGTGTCTGACCGTACTCTCGTTCCAGCTGCGGTCGAAGAGTTAGCAGATCGGACGCAGAGAATTCGTCTTGGATGTAGCGTCTGACATTTGAAAGGCAATTGATGTCATGGAGCTGCTCATGGCAGTCGATACCTATTGGTGACGTCCAGCGTGCCATGGTGGAGGCAGCATTTTCGAGCAACGAAGTTGCCGCACCAACCCCAAGTTTTGCCCGACCATGTCCATTCTTGAGTTGTGCGTGATTTGGCACGAGCCTGCCAAGCAGCCAAACTAGCGAGAATTGGCCGTTTAGTGATAGAGACCAGAAGTCTCGGTAGATATCTGGAATCGCCATACTAAGCGCCGGTGAGCGTAATGCCAGCTTCCTGCTGATGTGCTGAGAAAAAAAGGCCGGAAATCCTGCGGAGCTACAACGGGGTGAGTACCGAAGGTCAAAACCGCAATTGCAATAACAGAGGCGATTCCTTTTCCAGGAAAGTCTTTTCCCACATGAACTACAACTGTCCACGAGTCGAATTAGATGGTGGGGGCAAGCTGTGACAAGCGTCAGATCCCAGATCGCGTGAACTATTTCAGCTTCGCAAAGGCATTCAGGGCATATACGCGGATAAAAGAACGTTAGAAAGCATTCGCGTGAAAGTGAATTGCCGAAGTAGCTAAAGCTTCCTTTGCAGTTGTCTGCTAGCGTGTGCCGATAGTGTCGGATATCTAGGTCAGCGAATGCACATCCTGCAACGTGCGCAAACTTCAATAGATCATGTCGCGATGGATATGTCGGCGATGAGCCCTGAATAAGGCGATAAAGTCGTTCAGGGCTGGCCAAATTATTAGCCTCCGTCAAGCGAATTAGGAAGCCCAGTAGGCTTTCCTCAGCAGATGGTTGCCCACGAACTAGCAAGCGCGAGCTGGCCTGTCCCCAGGTCATTTTCCGATGGCCGAAAACGGATTGTGCGATTTTGGATCGCCGCCATTCACGGAGTCGTACGCGACTCTCAAATGCTCGTGCGAGATTTTGTCCATATTCTTACTCGCTGCGATATAGACGGCTTCGGACAGAATTTTGACCAATGTTCTCATTTGCCCACCACTTGCAACGTGGAGCGCAAACGAAATGTCGGGCGCCGCTAGACCTGCTTGATAGCGCATCGGAAGTTGTTCGTCGAAGCTCTGAAGTACGCCAAGGAATTCCGGACCATATTCGAACATGTGGAGAGAGATCATTCCAGGTAGTCTTGTCCTCAGCTGTCCATTTTGTTCGAAAGGAAGGTTGGCATTTTCTTCCCCGAGAAATATCTGCCCAACTTTCGTCGCTGAGTAAATCAGCTTCATCGTGTTTGTTATTTCCTTGGACATTGGCCCCTGTTTGCGCTCTCCAACGTGACTAAATTCGTCTACCATCAGAAGACGGACTTGGCAACGCGCGAAAGCGTCGATCACACTGTCCACTTTGATTGGAATCTTGAGATCTTCAGCAGGTCGTAATTTTGAGTTTGGGAGAAGAAAGGAACATTGAGCCAGTATCGAGTCAAGTATTGACCCTATACGGGGACTGCTTGCGACTGAAATTGCTAATACAGGAATTATCAGACGCTCCGGGGTATCGATCTTGGGATATTTTTCAACCATGTGCTGTACGACAGCACTTTTTCCACCGCCAGACTGGGCGATGATTCTACCGCCTCCTGGATCTTCAAACCGCCCGAATTTGTCGTATGTGCGTTGGACAAACTGAATGGCGTTGTCGTACGCAGGATGGAGAACGCGGATTCGTCGCACGGCCGCAACCTTTGCCTCTGGTGCCAAGTGAAAAAAATGTTCCCTATCTGCTGAGGTCGGCGCCCCCCAAGGCGCATCCATTTTTTCGGGGTTCGAGAAGAGCTCTGCGCTCATAAGCTCTCCTTTTTACTTAAAATGGTGCCGAATTTTGGGACCTCAGTAGGCATCTTGCTCGTAGCTTTGGCTTGTTGAATAACTTGGTCGACTTGGGCATGTAAGCTAGTCGTAGGTGTCAGCCATTGAGTGACTGACGGCGTGGCACCGGCCAAGGTCGCATCGGAGCTGAATTCAGCCATTTTTGCGGCGGCCTTGCGTGCAGCGGATGGTTTCCGTTTGATTTCCCCCGCGACCAACTCGCGTAAATAAGCCTTTGCTCGGCGCAAGGCATCAATGTCGATACGTGTCTTCAGGCGCTCTTTTGCGATTTTTCGGATTAATTCGTGTTGCCACAAAGAGAGACCTCCTGCGTAGTCTGAGTCAATGCAAGGTACTTCGATATAGCGTTTTTCCGTTGGGTGTTGAACGAAGATGCTGCCAATATCTGCTGGTTGATATTTGTATGTGACAGTTTGGATTGCGCCGTATGTCTGCCTCAGCTCATCCATTTCCGATGAGTTGTAAATCAAATTGTGCAGACGAATTCCGTCATGGCGCAATGTTCTAGTCTCTGATCGGCCAAATGCGACAGAGAGGTGAGCCACACTCTCTGGTAAGAAAACTGGTGTCTCTTTGATGCCGTCATTCCATAGATCAATGGGGCGTGTGTAATCGCGACTCGGGCTACGCATATACACATCAATGAGCCATTTATAGACGAGTTCAATGAATACGCTGTAGCGGATAACCGCGTGCTTTTCGGGATCGTAGTCTCCGCGTTCTAGCAGGTTGGCAAAGGTTGTGCCGGGGATTTTTTCTAGGAGGCCTGCATTTTGCTCTTTGATGTAGCGCTCTATCCCACCCTTGAACCAAGGCTGGTGAACAGGACACCAGGTGAGCGATATTCCGAATTCCTGAGCAACAGAGAATAATTCTGCGCTATGGAATTCAGGTGCATTGTCTAGCTTGATGGATATTGGAATGCCATAAACTGGCCAATCTCCTTCTATGCTCGGGAACGTTTCGTTGATATGATTTTTGTAGAGTACGCCTTGTCTGAGGCAGGAGAATACAGAGTAAAGTGATGGCGGGACAAAGGAAATGAAAACACCAAACGGCATCCTAGATGCGGTATCGCGCCCCGCGGTAATAGTGGGCCTTCCCAGCGGAAGCATAAGTTCGTCGTCAATGACAAACAGATTTGATAGCCCATGGTCAATTTGGACTTCTTCAAGAATGCGCTTGACTGAATTGGTGTTACGTACGGACCTAAACTGCCTTGTGGCTTCTTTTTTTCCATGGCGGGCGACGCATACTTCATAAGCATTTAGCGTATCAATGTAGCGTCGAATTGTCGCGATACTGGGGCACACCAAAGGTTCGGCCCCGGGGAACTTATTTCGCTGAGCAATTTTTGAATCAAGGTCGTCGAAGACATCTGTGGCCGGGCGGCGTTCGAGAGTGAGATAGACGGATTTTATTGATTCGTCCAACAGAGCTTGCACCGTTCCAGAAAAGGCGGGGCGTCCTCGATTGGCTAGGCGATCGACTAGAGATACTACATCGCGATCATTGCTTTTATATTCTTTGACCCACCGATATACGCTGCGTAGAGATGGTGGTTTTTCTTTGCGGCGTAGAGCAACCTGATTTATGACTTCGACGAGAGATTTAGCACTGGATGAAACTGAGATTTTTTGCATTTCTGATACGTACTCATTGCGCTGAAGTGCCTTTTCTTTCTGCTTAGCGCTAAAGCAGTCCAAGTCTTGCAAGCTAAAACCATCAGCCTTTTGGATTTCTTCTTTAGATACGGTAGCAGAGACAAGTTGGATTTCTCCCTCGCTCCATAAACGAAGAAATTCGATTTTCTCAATATTCCAAACATCTCCATCAACAAGCGACTCGAAGATCAGTTTTTCTCCATTAACCAATCTTCGCATCTCGTATTGGATATTTTTGCGAAGGACCAAAAGTCCGGGGCTAATTGAGAATTTCTTCATCGCTCAGAATCTCCTGACCAGAAACAAAGCGTGAAACGATTGATTTTCGCGTGATCTGAGTATGAAGATCCGTACGCAAGTAGTGGTGACAAAGGAGCGAGTAGAGCGTAAGCAAATCGAATCCATGTTCCTCAATAAGGTTTTCGATTGATGCGGAAAAACCTGAGTCAAAAAGTTTTTCTGCTTTGCTTTTGATCGCGACAGATGGCTTTAGCAGCTGGTAGCGGAGCAGCAGCTGGATGTTACTCAGGCGAGGTTCGATGAGGATGACCGTGTCATCCATCACGGTATATTCCTCGCTTTTGAGGCGGACAAGCTCAGTAATTAAGTGCGTTCGCTCCTGATATTCGGCCACAAATTTTTGGAATTTGACTTCAATCCAAAGCGGCTTATCTTTATAAATCACATATAGATCGGGACAGTGTCGGTGGACTTGGTCGTTTTGATCAATGTATTCCAACCACCGAACTTGGCTATCTATGTAAGTCACATCAGGATGAAATCGGAGTATGTCGATCGCGTTACGCTCTAATCGGGATTCCCACTCCACTAATTTTGGATTTTTCCCAAGGCACGGAATTGCCCCTACCATGCGATGTGTCGAGCGGTGTACGACCTTGCGCGCAACTCCCATCCTTGACTCCTTGTGAAAAGTAACAGGGCTGACCAGCGGAGGGCATTTATATTTCTCGGAAGAGTAATCCAGTTACTGCAATCTGCAAAGAGAATTTTTGAAAATCCTTTTTAAATCAATCGGTTAAATAATTTAATGTTATTCCCGTTAAATGATTTTGAGCACTTTTGTCACTAAAGAAAAATACGGTGCTGGATAGTGACTGGATTTGATAGCAACCATTATGAGTTGCTAGAATGGCGTCGCGGTAGTCGCCACGTTAGATATTCTAAAATTGAAATCTTAGTCGACTCCCAAACGAAGATTTTTCAGTCCGTTTTTGTAATTCGAGCTAAGAAAGCATGATTTGCTGACGTTCATCGCGTCACAACAGAGCGAAATGATTCATAACTTAAAAAACAAAAAAGCCCAGCAAGAGCTGAGCTTTTTTCTGGGCCACGTAGGGCATAAGGTAAAACGAAGGCCTCACAGACGAGCTAAACCCATATATTCTTTCTATCTGAGTCGATGCTCAGGGCCAGATTTCGAACATTTAGCCAGATAGATTCTGGTCGATCCATTTCTCTTGCAGCCTCTTCTGCTGCCATTACTACCAAAGGAATAGGGGCCTCATCGAGGAAATGAATGATATTCGATAGATAAAGCGCCGGTATCGTACCTGTTTTCAATATTTCACAAAGAGCGTTAGGGTCGATATCGTTCTTATAGCTAACGCTAGCATTTTTTGCTGCCATTTCCAGGCCGCGTTTTCGAGTTCTTGGTTGAACAGTCGGTAAGTCGAACACTAGCCCGACCACTGCCATTATTTGGCAAAGAGTCTGGTAGCTGATGTCTTGTAATTGACCACTTTCAAGATCATGGATATCGGAGATCGGTACTGAAGTAAGGCTGGCCAACTGCTGTTCAGTTAAATAAAGTGCTCGCCGGCGTTTTGCAATTATCGGACCTATTTGATAGAGCCACATTTTCTTTATCCAGTGAATATCAGAAATTTTTATTTCGGTTATTTTGTTCTGCACAGATGAGAACTGGTTGCGTCACCGCGGGCGGTCAACGAGTTAGCCTATCATGTTCCGCGAGTGATGCGCTGGTGGAGCAAGCGCTCTATGCTCGCCAGCCTGAAGGTAACGGCGGCCTGATCCATCATTCCGACGGGGGATCGCAATACGTCGGGATTCGTTACATTGAAGGCCTAGCCGAAATGGCATTGCGCCATCGGTTGGCAGCCGTGGCGACAGCTACGATAACGGCTTACCGAAGAATGAATCGACTCGCCACGCAAAAGAAAAAAGCCCAGCAGAAGCTGAGCTTTTTTGGGGCCACGTAGGGCATAGGTAAAACCAAGGCCTCAAGGGCATCGCCGCTAATTTACTGAATAATTCGCGCTTGGTCAAATCAATCCAGTGTTGTAACGGAGGGGCCTTCAAAGAGTCCGTAGCACAAAAATATTCCCAAGTAGATCTGCCTCTATCAGTTCACGCTTCCCACTTGGCCATTCACGCACCATAGCGTCGGGATAATTTTGGTCTCTGTACGTAATCCAGCGACCGGCCTGTAGATGTGCTCTTGCTGCCGCTCCATCGTCATGCTCAAGCAGTTTTTCAAGGTCGAGCCAGAGATCGTCTGCTGACGAAGTCGACTGATAGTTGTTTTGGCGGCTCATGTTATTTCCTTAGAATTTCCAGGTCTGCCAGAGATGGCTATGGCGTTGTGCTTTTCTACGAGTCTCCGCTAGCACATTGATAGCCTCTTCCTTGCAAGTGCATAGTTGTGTGTTGCACCAGTTTTCATACTTGTCGAAAACTAAGACTTTGCTGATCAACTTGAGTATTGGCGTTAGTTGCGCCACTCAATTGCATTTCAAAAGCACCAGACAATTGCAATTCAAACGCCCCACCTAGTTGCAAATAAGTGCACCACCCACTTTGCAGCGTGATTTGGCACCATTATGCCTGTCCCGAAACCTTGCAATTTTCCTCATGGCTTTGTATCCAGCAACCTCTCCATCAGATGCTGCTTTTGTGCCATGTCATGATCCGTATCGTGAAAGCGAACCGCGATGGCACGGAATTCATCCTGTAACTCGATGAAGGCATCCACCAGATCCGGGTCGAAGTGTTTTCCTTTGCCGTCGATAATGATCTGGATTGCCTTGTCGTGTGGCATGCCTTCCTTATAGACGCGGCGGCTGATCAACGCATCGTAGACATCTGCGACGGCCATCAGGCGCGCCGACAGGGGAATGTCTTCTCCGCTCAAGCCTTGCGGATATCCCGATCCATCCCATTTTTCCTGATGTCCGTAGGCGATCTCCTTTGCCATGGATAAAAACGGGACCGGCGTACCCAGCGCGCGCTCCGCATGCTCGATCGCATCGCGTCCCAGTGTCGTATGCGTTTTCATGATTTCAAATTCATGCGGTTCGAAACGTCCCGGCTTGAGCAGGATGCGATCGGGAATGCCGACCTTGCCGATGTCGTGCAATGGGGCGGATTTGAATAAAATGTTGATGTAACTTTCGGTGAGCACCGCGCGAAAGCGCGGATGATCCTTTAGTTTCTCTGCTAGCGTCTTGACGTAGAACTGCGTGCGGCGAATGTGATTGCCCGTTTCCTGGTCCCGGGTTTCGGCCAGCGACGCCATAGCGAGGATGGTCACATCCTGGATCGCCAAAACCTCACGCGTACGGCTTTCGACTTCTTGTTCCAGAAATTTGCTTTTGTCGCGCAAGAAGTCGGCGCTTGCCTTCAGCAGCAAATGATTTTTGACCCGCGCCAACGCGATGGGTGGACTGATGGGCTTGGTCAGATAGTCCACGGCGCCGAGTTCCAGTCCCATCTTTTCATCCGCAGGATCTGATTTGGCAGTCAGGAAAATCACGGGAATGTCACGTGTCTTCACGTCCGCTTTCAGTATGCGGCAGACCTCATAGCCATCCATCTCCGGCATCATGATGTCGAGCAAGATCAGATCGGGCGGTGCTTCGGCCTGTGCAATGCGCAAAGCCTTGGCGCCATTGTTTGCAATCTTGATCTTGTAACGGTCCTTCAGCAAATCATTCATCAGCGTGAGATTGTCTGCCGTATCGTCCACCAGAAGAATCGTCTGCTTGGTTACAAAGTTCAGTTCATCGTCTTTTGCGTTCATCAATGTCCCCTCGGGTGGCATTTCAAATGCGATATTCCTGTTCTGCAGCTTCAACGACAGTCAGGGCGACCTCAAAATCAAAATCTTCCATTTCTTTGTTAATTCGATGCCAATGCCGCGGGTAGGCGGCTTTGAAGAGTTCGGCATGGGCCTGCCACAGCTCGGCGACTTCCGCATCGCTATCCGCCAGGAGCTGCTTCAGGCGATCCGTCTGCGCGTGCAGGAGCGTTATATCGATGTTCGTCATTGATCCGGTATTTTCCGTGTCGACGCCTTCAAGGGCCGTCAGTGCGGCAATCACTGGTTCCAGCTTTCTCAGTACGTCGGCCAGCAGGTCATTGATCACCATTGAAGAAGCGTTACTCATGCAGGCCGTTTCCAGCTCGGCCGCAGCGGCCTGAACTTCCCTCGCGCCGATGTTGCCGGCGGTGCCTTTCAGTGTGTGGGCCAGCCGCGCCGGTGCGGAGGCATCCGCGTCGCGGCAGGCCGCCTCGAACATCTGTGAAAAATTGCCCTGGCCCGTGCGGAACTTGCTTAGCAGACGGCGGTACAGCGGCAGATTGTTCATGGTTGTCGCCAGACCGGCTTGTATGTCGATGCCGTCGATGCTGTCGATTACAGGAGGCATGCCCTTTTCAGGCGTCACGGTCCTGGCCGACAATGTGTGGATGCCAGGTTCCTGCGGATGTATCCAGCGCGCCAGGGTTGCAAACATGTCGCCGACATTGAGTGGCTTGGCGATGTGATCCTGCATGCCGACATCAAGCGCTCTCTGTTTGTCGCTCATCATGACATTGGCAGTCATGGCGATGATCGGCATGCCAGAAAATGAGGGATTGCCGCGCAAAACTCGTGTCGCCTCATAGCCATCCATCACCGGCATCTGGCAGTCCATCAACACACCGTCGAAGCGGGCATCCCTGGCCAGAATATCTACTGCCTGTTGCCCGTCGCCGGCGACCACCACTTCCACACCGGCATTGGACAACAGCTCGCATGCCAGCTCCTGGTTCATTTCATTGTCCTCGACCAGCAGCACGCGCGCGCCGCGCAGGTGGGCCATCGCCTCTTTATAGTGATGACCACGTTCGCTAGCGCGCGTCTCGACCAGCGTACCCTTTCCCAGCGCAAGGCCGATGGCCTCCAGCAGGGAAGAAGAGGTGACCGGCTTGGTCAGTACCGAGCTCAGTTCCACGCCCTGTTCCGCCGCGTTGAGCAGTGCGTCCTCGCGTCCGTATGCGGTCACCATAATGACCGCAGGCGTTTGCGCCAGACTGGTGGCGCGCAAGCGCTGCACCGTCGCAATGCCGTCCATGCCGGGCATCTTCCAGTCCATCAGCATCAGGTTGTAAGGCAGGGATTGCCGTTCCGCCTGCAGGACCATCTCGACGCCTTGCGCGCCGCCGGAAGCGACGTCGACTTCGAGGCCGAAGTTGCGCGCCATTGTCGACAGGATTTCACGCGCCATGGCGTTGTCGTCGACCACCAGCACCCGGATGCCCAGCAATTCGTCGGCGTGAAACATGCGGCGCGGTTTGGCGTTCTTTTGCAGGCCGAAACGCGCATGGCAATGGAACGTCGATCCCCGGCCGATTTCACTTTCGACCCAGATCCGCCCGTCCATGAGTTCCAGCAAATTCTTGGAGATGGCGAGACCAAGCCCGCTGCCGCCATATTTGCGCGTGGTCGAGGCGTCTGCCTGGCTGAAGGATTGGAACAGTTTGTCGCACTGTTCCTCGGTCATGCCGATGCCTGAATCCTTGACGGAAAAATGCAGCATGACGGAGTCGTCGTCGCCGGAAATGCGTTCGACTGCGACGACAATCTCGCCGGCATCGGTGAATTTGACGGCATTGGTGCCCAGGTTGACCAGGACCTGGCCGATTCTGAGCGGATCGCCGATCAGATCGCCGGGCACATCCGAGCGGATCTGGAACAGCAGCTCCAGGCCTTTGTCTTCCGCTTTCAGTCCAATCAGGCTGACGAGATTATCCATCACATCTTCCAGGCTGAAATCGATTTGTTCGACGGTCAGCTTGCCGGCTTCGATCTTGGAGAAATCGAGAATGTCGTTGATGATGCCGAGCAGATTTTCACCGGCGCGCTGCACTTTTTCGATGTAGTTGCGTTGACGCTTGTCGAGAGAGGTCTGCAGCGCCAGATGCGACATGCCGATGATGGCGTTCATGGGGGTGCGGATTTCATGGCTCATGTTGGCCAGGAACTCGCTCTTGGCGCGCGTGGCGGTCAGCGCCTGCTCCTTGGCCTGATGCAGTTCGTTCTCGGCATTCTTTTGCGCGGTGATGTCCAGATAGGCGCCATAGATGAACAGGATCTCTTGCGTCCGCTCATCCCGTACCGGCCGGCCATGCGCATGCAGCCAGATGACTTCGCCATCCACCGGACGTTTATAAGCATAGATCGATTCGTATTTTTCGGTCTCGCCGCTGATGGCCGCCCGATAGCGGCTATTGGTCAGCTCGGCGCAAGCCTGGTCCGGCCCCAGCGTCTTGTCGGCATCGACAACCCGCTCGAACCACTCCTTGTCCAGCCGGTACAAGCCGCCGTCCGGCTTGATTTCTTCACCTAGCAGGCGAGCGGTCCGCTCCGGCATGAAGACATGCTCGGGGTCCTTGAAATCCACCACCCATATCCCGCTCTTGGTCTGATCCAGGGCCACGTCGGTAAGGAAATTCATGCGCTTGATTTCTTCCTCAAACCGCTTGCCTTTGCGCAGCTCTGCTTGAAGCGATTGGATCGAATGCGCGATGACGCCTATTTCATTTGGATAGTGGGTATAAGGAACGGTACGCTCAAGCTCTCCGGCGGCAAGCTCCTGCAGCGCTCTGCGCAACCGTTGGCTGGGCAGCCGGACCGAGCGGCCGACCAGGACGGCGAACAGCAGACCCAAGGCCAGGCCGATGCACAGCCAGATGACCGTGAACCGTGTTTGCGATGTATAGCGATCGCCTTGCTCACTGATCCGCCGCCGCGCACTGTCTTCCTTGAGTTCGGTCAAGCGGTTCAGGGCGATATTGGCCACCAATCCATAGTTCTGGAATTCCGGATCGGCAACGATCTCGCGCGCCTGCGCGATGTTGCCTTTCTTCAGTAACTGGACTGCCCGTTCGACCCGGGCCCGGTAGACCGCGTGCGCTTTTTCAAAGTCGGCAAGATTGACTGCGTTTTCCGCCAGCACGATGCGCGGCCGCAGTTCCTTCAACGCGACATCGAGTCTGGTTTGTGCCTCGTCGACCAGGGCCAGCGCTTGTTCCCGGCTCGCAGCATCGGGCGCCAGGATGGCCTGACGCAAGGCGCGACCGCGCTGCGACAAATGGATCAGGGCATCCTTGGCGTTGGAAATGCCAAGCAGGTCGGTTTCGTAGATGTCCTCGATCAACGCGCTCTGTTCGGTCTGCATCTGGAGGTCCTTGAGACCCAAGCCCAGAATAATCAGCAATATCCCGCCAAAACCCAGCGCGAGTTTATAGCTTAGGCTGAGCTTCTCCAACGCAGTCAATATGGACTTCATTTCACCCCTCCCAAGGGGTTCCATCAGCGCTACCGGCAACGAACAGTCTGTACCCAGCCATCATTGAATTGAGCGACTCTGCCCTATACGCTTAACGAGAACCAATCTTATGTGTCGGATAACTTCGTATGCATTTTTATGTATATCAGAGAATAGCAGTTTGACGATAAATAGCGAGTATGGTGTTTTTTGGAGGTCCGCTTTTGGCGCCGATTTCTGCCGTTTCCGGTCAATTCGATAGTGGCGCAGCCGTGCAAATGGTGGGACGTTTGAAATGCAATTGAGTGGTGCAGTCAAATTCAATTGGGTGGGGCGTCTGTTTGCAACTAGGTGGGGCGTTTGAATTGCAATTACCTGGTGCATTTAGACGCAATTAGGTGGGGCAAGTGGGTGCAAATATTCAATCAACTTCTATCTTATATCCCATAGCCTTATATCCACGCTGCCGTTTCTCCCACATTCGATAGAGTTGTGGATGGTCTAGTTCAGCATAATCGTGAATCAAGATATCAGTCTTGTCTGCATGATCACGATGTAAGCGGCCCGCATACTGTTGTAGGGTTCCCGCCCAGGAGATGGGAAGCGTCAATATCAAGGTATCAAGCGGAGCGTGGTCAAATCCTTCGCCGACCAACTGGGCGCTGGCCAACAATAGGTGGGGTGTATCCGCAGGGAGTTCGGCCAACGCATTGATGACACTTTTTCGCTCCTTTGCTTTCATGCGACCATGGAGCATAAAGCAGGGGTGGGCGATATTTGTGAAATAGGTGTTTAACAAATCGAGATGTTCGGTTCGTTTGGTCAAGAGCAATACTTTTCTCCCCTCACTGAGGGCGCTAATTGCATCGGCCGCAATCCGTGTATTTCGGTCCCTATCCTCTGCCAGGAGCCTGATGACTTCTTGGATGCTGGCATGTGGCGGAATCGTCGACGATGATAGATGATGAACTCGAACCGTCAACTGTTCTGGGACATGCGCCGGTCGCTGCGCGACATGTCTTACGGGGCCGCACTGCATGAATATGATAGGGTGATGGCCGTTACTTCGAATTGGTGTTGCGCTGAGGCCAAGCACATAATGCGAGTTGGCTTGTTTCAAAACACCTTCGAAAGTTTGAGCTGATAAATGGTGAGCTTCATCGATGATGATCTGCCCATATTGACCGAGTAATTCTTGCAGATCTTCGCGACGTGCCAAGCTTTGGATAACCGCAATGTCTAGCAATCCGGTTGCTTTCTTCTTACCCGCACCGATCAAACCGATTTTTTGTTCATCGAGTAGGACAAAAGTTCCAAGGCGCTCTTGCCATTGCCGCATGAGATCCGCACGATGAACGATCACCAGTGTGCTGACCTGCCTGCGTGCGATGATCGCAGCTGCAGTTACTGTTTTTCCGAATGCAGTCGGCGCTATCAACATTCCAAAATCATGGGGCAGAATAGCCTCCAATGCTTCCTGCTGATCTGGCCGTAGCACACCTTGAAATGAAGCCTTCAAGACGGAGCCCTTAGAGCGCACATCTTCCAGCCGCAAGTCGATTTTGTTAGCAGTAAGTAGTGCTCTGACATCGCCCAGGCAGCCGCGTGGTAACGCCATGTGCTTTGGATGATTTTCGGCACGACCGATGACACGCGGTTTATCCCAAGTGGACATACGCATGGCCTGTGCTTTGTAAAAATCTGGATTCGGGAAGGCGGCTAAGCGGACTAAGCGATTCATCAGTGATTGCGGTAGCCCCGCTTTTTCGATGAATATCTGGCCAGCAATCGTGGCTATTACGGCTTTTGGCATAGTGCCCGTAAGCTTGATATTCGGCTTGGCAGGTGCTATCCATGGGGTGTCCGCGTTTTCGTCTTCCACTTCGGCATAGGCGATATCCAACGGATGTCGGTCTCCGACCAATTTGTGAAGTACCGCATCAATATAAGCTTGCGGCAGCGGCTTGATACTTTCTAAGAATCCCCATTGATCGGGCAATGGCTGTAAGTTTCCATCAACAAAAACACTACGGCCAAGGTCGCGAGGATGCTTTTGCAATGGTAGCGCGATCAGATTGCCGAAGCCGCCCTTTGGCATGGTGTCCTGATTGGGAAATAGTCGGTCATACGACTCCAACTTCAGTTGTCGAGTACGAGCACAGGTTGCACTGATCAATGCGGTGCCGAGTCGCCTAGCATCTCGCGCTGGAGTCGGATTCGCAAAAAATAGCCACAAATGAGCCCCTTCGCCAGATCGCGAAATTTCGAGCGCTGCCGGCAAGTTGTTTTCTATGCAGGTTTGCAATACGGCCTTGGCGTCTTCGCGCCAATCTGCGTCATCGAAATCGATAGCCAGAAAATGACAGCGATCATCAGCAAGTAGAGGGTAAACGCCGGCAGTAATTTTCCCTTTGAGGTGGCTGGAAATGACCTCGTTGGTTACCGGTGCGAATAGGCTTTTCGTGCATTCGCTGCATTTGATGACCGGTTTTTGGCAGACGCCATGACGCCATTCGTTGGCACAGACCGGAGAATATCCAGGCTTACCTGTCTTTTTGCTTTCCCAGCGGATAGGGTAGACATCGTCTCTGCCCTGAAAAAGACGTCGGAAAAGCTTGATCTTCGCTTCAGGAGATAACAGGCTCGGGACGGTTGACTGGGTGTTGTTAGTTGGGTGAAGTGTATTTAGCTGCGGAATTGAAATTCCGTGCTTGACTATGAGTGCTCGGAGCATCTCGTTTTCAGCGCGCAATCGAAAGAGTTCACTATCGACCTTTGACATACTTTGCTCGTTTTATGAGTGCCAATGAAATGCATAGTTTGAATCGCCCCGGCACTAGCACTTTCCAGCCGGTTAAATACTGCTGTTCGAACTGTACCGGAGAAACGTTGACGCGATAGGAATGGCGACGTTTCGGGTTGTAGAGCATCTCGATGCAGCTCAACACTATATGGTACAAAATGTTGAGAGAATCGCATCTTCAGGAGGTTTTTCCGCGACCGCGCTAGTGTTAGTGGTTATCAAATTGCTATTTGACAAGCAATTACCGACTTGGTCATTTTTATCGTTCACCGTACACCAGTGAAGTTAAAAAAAGTTCGCGTAAAGTTGCATTCTGGCATTTACACCTCAGCCGCCGTGCGTTATTTTCTTTGCAACGTAATGTGAGCGCGCAGCCCTTTGCCGATCCTAAAGCCGCACAGGCTAATCCTCCCAGAACAGTAGTCAAGGAAGATTTTTTGCGCATCTATAGGAGCCTAGAAGCGGAGGCTTGCCGGCGTGCTCTGATTCTTGACACAAGAATATTGCAACCAGGGCTATCCAGTCGGGTAAAGGAGAGGTTGGGGCTTCTCCTTTGAGCTTAGATTGGGATAAAAGCCGCATCGCTAAACGAATTTCAGGTAGTGCCCGACACTACCTGTGATTAAAACAACTATCAGGTGGGAAGTAGATTCATGAATCAGCAGAACCTAGCAGCAGAAATCTGGAATGTAGCAGACACCCTGCGGGGGGATTTTAAGCAGTCCGAGTTTGGCCGTGTCATCTTGCCGTTTGCTGTATTGCGTCGCCTTGAATGTGTGCTGGAACCTACCAAGAAGGATGTTCTGGCCCAGTACGAGTCAGTCAAGGGCTCAAGTATCGACCTCGACTTGTTGCTGCCAGCGGAGGCAGGAGCAACCTTCTATAACGTCTCTCAATTCACACTGGCCACGCTGGGCTCAACCAGTACCCGCGCCAACCTTGAAGACTATGTGTCGAAGTTCTCTGCGAATGCTCGTCAGGTTTTCGAGCACTTCGAATTTGCCAAATGGTTGGAGAAGCTCGAGAAGGCCAACTTGCTGTTCCTGGTCGCCCAGAAATTTTCGACTATCAACCTGCATCCCTCCGCTATCTCCAACCACGAGATGGGTCTGGTATTCGAGCACTTGATTCGCAAGTTTGCCGAGTCGGCCAATGATACGGCGGGTGAGTTCTTCACGCCGCGTGATGTGGTGCGCCTGGCCACTACGCTTGTCTTCTCCACAGACCACGATGCGCTTACTGGCGAAGGCGTTATCCGTACCGCCTATGACTGTGCGGCGGGCACCGGCGGCTTCTTGTCGACTGCAATGGAGCAGGTAAAGGAGTGGAATCCGAACGCCAAAATCATTCCCTACGCCCAGGAGCTGAATCCCGAGACATACGCCATCTGCGTGGCCGACAAGCTGATTCAAGGCTACGACACGAAGAATATCAAGCTGGGCAACACCCTCAGTAACGACCAGCTGCGTAATGAAAGGTTTGACTATTGCCTGGCCAACCCACCCTTCGGCGTGAAGTGGGAGAAGGTTCAGAAGGACGTCCAAGCGGAGCACGTCAACGATGGCTATGGTGGGCGCTTTGGCCCAGGACTGCCGCGTGTTGGTGATGGTTCGTTGCTGTTCCTGATGCATTTGCTGTCTAAGCGCAAGCCCGTCGATGCCAATAGTAACGGCACCCGTATAGGTATTGTGCTGTCCGGTAGTCCTCTATTCAACGGTGGCGCAGGTTCTGGTGAGAGCGAAATCCGTCGCTGGATTCTGGAGAACGATTGGCTCGAGGCCATCGTGGCTCTGCCGAACGACCTGTTCTACAACACGGGCATCGGTACATACATCTGGGTCCTAAGCAACAACAAGGCTGCTGACCGTAAGAATCTGGTTCAACTGATTGACGCCACTGGCATGCACTCCCCGATGCAGAAGTCGCTGGGCAGCAAGCGTAAGCGCTTGTCCGATGACCAGATTGACGACATTGCACGTATCCAGGCTGCAGTGACAGATGACGGCGTGAGCAAGCTGTTTAAGACTACCGACTTTGGCTATCGCCGTATCACGGTAGAGCGTCCTCTGCGCATTCGTTTTGAGGCGACCGATGCCCGTATCGCCGCCTTCAATGAAGCCACAAGCGACACTTACGCCGAGGCTCTAACGAAGGTGAGTGGAGACTTCGATAGCGTCGATGCCTTGCTCAAGGCTGCGGGTATCAAAAAGATGACCAAGGCCCACCTCAAGGAGCTGATGTCGAACGTCGGAATCAAGGACCCGGACGCTCAGCCCATGAAGGATGAGAAGGGCAACCTGATGGCGGACCCGGACCTTCGCGAGAACGAGAACGTTCCTCTAGGTCAGGATATCCACGAGTACTTCGCCAAGGAAGTGCTCCCGCACGTACCTGATGCCTGGATTGATGAATCAAAGAAAGACGAGAAGGACGGAAAAATCGGCATCGTCGGCTATGAAATCAACTTCAACCGGTACTTCTATCAGTACCAGCCGCCGCGTGCTCTGAGTGCTATCGACGCGGACTTGAAGGCTATCGAGGCAGAGATTGCCGACTTGCTGGGTGAGGTGACTGAATGAGCCACTACAAATCGTACCCGGAATACAAATATTCAGGTGTTGAATGGCTGGGACAGGTGCCTGAGCATTGGGAAGTTAGTCCCATGAAGTGGGCGATTGCACGCAACGATGGTGGAGTCTGGGGTGATGACCCAAGTGGAGAGTCCGACACCCTTGTCTTGCGTTCTACTGAGCAAACTGTTGATGGTAATTGGCGGATTGAGGAGCCGGCGTACAGAGCCCTGTCGGCGGCAGATAAGGAGTTTGCCCTTTTAAAGGCGGGCGACCTGCTTGTTACTAAATCAAGCGGGAGTGCGCTGCATATAGGAAAGACAACGCTGGTTACGCCTGAAATTGAGGAAATGCAATGCTGCTACTCAAATTTCATGCAACGCATTCGTACCACGGACGACATTCGACCGAAACTTGCTTGGTACCTCATGAATAATGGTTTGGTTCGTGAGCAATTTGATTATCTCTCGAATACCACAACTGGGTTGGCTAACCTAAACGGAACAATGATTGGTTCTGTTCATATTGCTATTCCCCCTGACGAGGAACAAAAAGCTATCCTAGCGGCGTTGGACCGCGAAACCGCCCGCATCGACGCCCTCGTCGAGAAGAAGACTCGCTTCATCGAGCTCCTGTGCGAGAAGCGCCAAGCTCTCATCACCCATGCTGTGACCAAAGGTCTTGACCCCAATGTCAAGATGAAGGACTCAGGCGTGGAGTGGCTGGGGGAGGTGCCGGAGCATTGGACTGTTCGGCGACTGAAGTTTATTGCGCGAGTTCAAACTGGGGTGGCTAAAGGCAAAGATGTAAGTGGCAAGGAAACAGTCGAAGTTCAGTATCTTCGAGTTGCGAATGTTCAGGACGGGTATCTTGACTTGGATGAGATCGCAACAATTCAAATCGATAAAGAAGACCTTGAGCGATACCTTCTGCAGCCTGGGGATGTATTGATGAACGAGGGCGGAGACTTCGATAAGCTGGGACGTGGCCACATTTGGAGTGGTGAATTATCACCATGCATTCATCAGAACCATGTATTCGCCGTAAGACCGCACGGTGTTAGCTCGGCTTGGTTAAATGCATTCACCAGTTCCACCGCAGCACAGTTTTATTTCATGGGGAAATCAAAGCAAAGTACCAACCTCGCATCCATTTCATCTTCTAACCTGATGGAGTTATCTGTTACCGTGCCTCCTGACGAGGAGCAACGGCGGGTACTCGCTCAGATGAAATTGGGTGTGGAGAAGCTTGATAAGTTAATTGGTAGGACAGAGCGTAGCGTCGAACTTCTCAAAGAACGCCGTTCTGCACTCATCACTGCTGCGGTAACGGGGCAGATTGACTTGCGAGAGGCTGTATGAGCAAGGGCCGTACACTGAAGCTGTATCAAGTAGACCGCTCCCTCTCTGGGCTGATTTTCGCTGACATCATGACCTGCCCTGGTCATGTCATCCCCGCGCATCGGGCGTGGCTTCCGTACCTGCTCAAGCAACTAGAGACCCAGCGCACTGGGTTCTCTTTCCAGGCCGGGCCAAACAACTAACCAAAAAACAAACGAAAAACAGGGAGGCCCGCGTGAGCCTGATTCACCACGAATGCGAACTTGAGCGACATATCGTTGAACAACTGGAAGCCAGTGGTTGGAAAATCGGGGAGCCGGCTGCCTATGATAAGGCGCGGGCGCTCTATCCAGAGGATGTCGTCACCTGGCTAAAGTCGAGCCAGGAAACCGCCTGGAAAAAGCTTGAAAGCCTGAATGGTGCTAACACTGAGAGAACTGTTCTCGACCGCCTAGTGAAGGTGCTGGAGGCTAAGGACGGTGGCACCGTGGTGGTGTTGCGCGATGGTTTCCAGCTGGCCGGTGCAGGCACGCTCAAGATGAGCGAGAGCCTACCTGAAGACGATCGCAATGAAACCGTTGCCCAGCGCTATGCCTGCAACATTCTGCGAGTGGTTCCCCAGGTGCACTATTCGCTCGACAACGAAAACGCCATTGACTTGGTGTTCTTCATCAATGGGCTTCCTGTGGCCACTGTGGAGCTCAAGACCGACTTCACGCAGTCCGTTTTTGCTGCCATCAAGCAATACAAGGAAGACCGCGAGCCCAAGAGCAAATCCACGGGCCGCGCAGAGCCCTTGTTGACGTTCAAGCGTGGTGCGGTAGTGCATTTCGCGATGAGCGACAGCCTCATCTACATGACTACCAAACTGGCTGGCGACTCCACTTTCTTCCTGCCCTTCAACCGTGGCGACGACGGCCGTGCGGGCAATCCTCCTGGTGAGACTGGGCCAGACGGTCAGCCTACTTATCCGGTCAGCTATTTCTGGACGCATGTACTCCAGAAAGATAACTGGCTGCGCATCTTCCACCGCTTTGTTCTCCTTGAGAAGAAGGAGGGCAAGGACGCGAAGGGTAACACGTCTATCAAGGAAAACATCATCTTCCCGCGTTTCCACCAGTGGGAAGCTGTGACGAAGATGATGTCTGCTGTGCGCGCTGAGGGCGTTGGTCAGCCATACTGCATTCAGCATAGTGCTGGCTCTGGCAAGACCAACACCATCGCGTGGACATCGCACGCCCTCATTCGCCTGCGTCATCCAGACGGTGAGCCGTACTTCCACAGCGTGATTGTGGTCACCGACCGTACAGTGCTGGACAAGCAGCTACAGGATGCCATTACCCAGATTGAGCACCAATCGGGTGTAGTCAAAGCAGTCGACCGTGAGACCTCCAGCTTATCCAAGAGTCAGCAGTTGGCCAAGGCCATGCTGGATGGCGTACCTATCATCGTATGCACGGTGCAGACTTTCCCCTATGCGCAAGAGGCCATCCTCAAGGAACAAAGCTTGCGTAACCGCCGTTTCGCCGTGGTTATCGACGAGGCACACAGCAGCACCGGCGGTAGCACAGCCGATGACTTGCGCTTCGTGTTGACTGGCCAAAGTGAGGAGGAATGGGACAAGCTCAGTAAAGAAGAGAAGCTTGCTTTCTGGCAGTCATCTCGTCAGCGTCCCAGTAACGCCAGTTACTTCGCCTTCACGGCGACGCCGAAACACTCGACCTTGATGCTTTTTGGTCGACCCAAGGTCCAAGGTCAGCCAGTATCCAAAGAGAATCCGCCGGTGCCGTTCCATCTGTACACGATGCAACAGGCCATCGACGAGGGGTTCATTCTTGATGTTCTCAAGAATTACACCTCCTACAAGGTTGCGTATCGCTTGGGTTCGGAGATGGCAAAGGCCGCTCACGAGCGTGTGGATGAAAAATCCGGAAGGCGTTCTTTGGCGAAGTGGATGTCTCTGCACCCAACTAATGTGGGGCAGAAGGTTCAGCTTATTGTTGAACACTTCCGTGCCAACGTGGCCCGTCTACTGAATGGGCAGGCCAAAGCCATGGTGGTAACCGGTTCCCGCGCCTCCGCAGTGGCTTATGCCCGTGCGTTCAAGTCTTTTTGTGAGACCCAGGGTTATGCGAACTTACACGCAATGGTTGCTTTCAGCGGCGACGTCGCTAACAAAGACAAACAGACCGATGTATTGATTGACGACCAGTTGGATGCAGGCTACCAGTTCAACGAAGTGAATATGAATCCTGACCTTCGTGGTCGGGATATGCGTAAGGCTTTCGATACCTCAGAATTCCAAGTGATGATTGTCGCGAACAAGTTCCAGACGGGCTTCGACCAGCCCAAGCTGGTAGCGATGTACGTGGACAAGAAAATCTCGGGTGTTGAGGCTGTCCAAACTTTATCGCGTTTGAATCGGACCTATCCGGGCAAAGACAAAACATACGTCATCGATTTTGTGAATGAGCCGGATGAAATACTGGCGGCATTTAAGAAGTACTACCGTGACGCCCAGGTTTCTGACGTCCAAGACTTCAACGTTGTTTATGACTTGAAGCAAAAGCTGGACTCTGCACACATCTATGAGCCCAACGAGGTTGCGCGCTTCGCCGAAGCTATCGTGGATAAAAATGTCACCCACGAGAAGCTATTCACCCTAACCCAGCCTGCTACTGACCGCTTCAACAAGAAGCTCGATGAGTTGACGAAGGCGATTGACCATTGGGAAAAGGTTTGGGAGAAAGCCGATAAGGACGGCAACGAGGTTGGGAAAAAAGAAGCTGACGCCTACCGGGCGGAGGCTTCGACGGAGCGAGATGAGCTCATCGTATTCAGCTCGAGCCTGGCTAAGTTCGTCCGCAACTACGAGTACATCGCGCAGCTCATTGATTTTGGTGACCCTGAGTTGGAGGCATTTGCTGGATTTGCCCGTTTGCTGCGTAAGCGATTGCGCGGAGTTGGCGCGGACCAGATTGACCTCGAAGGGTTGAAACTGACGCATTTCCGTATCAGGAAGGGTGGGGACCTGGAAGGCGTTGGGCCTGAGGGCGAAACGCCTACGCTGGACCCGATTACCGATAACGGGATGCGAGAGGGGCGTGACACGCAGAAGGCCTACCTTGAAGACTTGGTCGAGAAGCTTAACAACGCCTTCGGTAAGGACGTGAGTGAGAAAGACAAAGTCGCGCTGGCAGTCCACGTTTCCGAATGCCTCAGGGACGATAAGCAGGTGATGGCGCAGGTTGAGAACAACACCAAGGAGGAGGCAATGAAGGCCAATCTTCCGCAGGCGGCTGTTCAAATCATCGTGCAAGCCATGCAGAGTCACCAGGCAATGGCGACCAAGCTGTTGAGCGATGAGGCAACTCGTGGACTGTTCCTGGATGTGGTCTATGACCTTCTCAAGAAAGATAGCGGCGGTGACTTGATTCGTGCTGTTCGTTAGAGATAAACATATCCTATCAACTAGTTTTGAATAGCGAAGCATACATGGTGCGTTCTTTGTCTCCTAAGCCCGAATACCTCCAAAACTTCAAGCAAATAGGTACTTTGAGTTTAGGTAGTGGTGAAAAATGCGACGTTTGGGAGCTCGCTATCGCTGCTGATGCGGCTTGTCTAAGTGAATGGGCTAAAAGATTTCGTCAGACGTACTGCTCCGATGAGGACCTTGACATCCTGCGAGAGGGGACAGGAAAGTCGCGAGCTGAGTATCTATTGGAATTGGTCTTCCCCGACAAGAGCGAGAAACCTGGCCCCGCCGTCCGCTCTGGAGATTTTGCGGAATTACTTGTAGCGGACTACGTCGAGTTTGTCCTTGGCTACTGGGTTCCACGTGGCAAATATGCGGAGAAGGGGAGTCGAGACGAGTCCGTCAAAGGTGTAGATATTATCGGTTTTCAGTGCGATGACCCAGAGCAACCGAAGCCGACCGACGAGATGTTGACCTTCGAGGCGAAAGCTCAACTTGGCGGTGGCAAGTATAAGGACCGTCTGCAAGTTGCTGTCGATGACTCAGGCAAAGACTATCTCCGAGCTGGCGAGACGTTGGCTGCGATGAAACGGCGTATGCATATGGCTGGCGAAAATATTTCCATGCGGGTGGTTCAGCGATTTCAAAACGCTGTTGACCGTCCCTACCGACTGCTGTCAGGCGCTGCCGCCATTCTTTCCGACGAGGCGTTCGACCCAGGGGCTATCAGCGGAACTAATGTCGCCAAACACAACAACGCTGCCAACTTAAAGCTAATTTCCATTAAGGGGAACGCCCTAATGACCCTTGCTCACACCTTGTACCAGCGAGCCGCCGATGAAGCCTGAAATTAATAGCCGTCGGTACTTTGGCATTACGCGGTCGAAAGGAAAGATGTATGAGTTGGGATTGCCGGAAGAGTCCCATATTGCTGTGCCAGATGGGGTTGAACCTGCTGCCTTATTTCCTTTGGCCATAGGGACGCTGATGGACGCTGCTGCAGCGCTGAATGATGCTGTAGACGTCGAGAGCGGCCTAGGGCAGGACCTACGGGACGAAATTGGCTTTGCAGCCAGCTTCTTCGACGCCTACCTAGATTCTCGATTTGATACTAACGTATCTCGAGAAGTCACGCTGCTCGCATCTGCTAGCTATTTTTTGGGTCAGCGTCCGGGAAGCAGCCTGGTGCTTTCCCGGCGGCTTTTGGCCGAAGGTGTCAATGCAGTTGAGCACCTGACGATGTGGGTATTGCAAGCTGACTGGCGTCGTCCTCCTAATTTGGCTGAGCATTGGCTCACGGAGCTTCTGTACGAGTTATCCTTTCGGCTAATGGGTCACTTCAACGACGGCGCTTCGCCCGAGCTTGTACTTGAATTATTGAATAAAATTCGTCGATTGACCTATGCCAGCGGCACTTCCCGGGAAGTTCTTTTAGCCGAAGTTACTGCTGCGGTGATTAAGCTGCGCATGGCTGGTTCTGCTTGGACGTTGTTGCCGGACTTCAGTGGCTTGGACAGTTCTGCTTGGGCGGAGGCAATCCGTCGCCCTGGCTTCCCAAAGGAACTGTGGCCTTCCCAGAAGCTGCTCGGAAGAGCTGAGCTGTTCGCTGGTAAGTCAGGGTTAGTCCAAATGCCTACTAGCGCAGGCAAAACACGCTCCGTCGAAATCATACTTCGAAGTGCTTTCTTGAGCGACCGGACGCGAGTTGCCGTACTCGTAGCACCGTTTCGTGCGTTGTGCCACGAGATTGCTACTTCGCTTCGTCATGCGTTCAAGGGTGAGGACGTCAAGGTGAATGAGCTTTCTGACGCCCTACAACTAGATTTTTCCGAGCAGTTGGCCGAATTGTTTGGCCAGGCAGCCCCAACAACCCGACACCTAATGGTATTGACACCGGAGAAGTTTTTGTATGTGCTCAGGCAAGAGCCGTCTTTGGTTGCTCATATTGGATTGGTAGTTTATGACGAGGGCCACCAGTTCGATACTGGTCCACGTGGCATTACCTATGAGCTTCTATTGACCGAAATTAAGGGGTTGCTTCAAGAATCGGCACAGACCGTTCTTATATCCGCTGTCATCAGGAACGCGCAGGCAGTCGGGACTTGGTTAATTGGTAATGAACCAAATGTGGTGGACGGAAGCGGGCTGCTATCTACTGCTCGCTCAGTCGCATTTGCGACTTGGAGCGAGCGCCTCGGTCAATTATTGTTCTTTGAATCAGATAACTATATGCATCCGGACTATTTCGTTCCCAGGAGTATTGAGGCCGAAGAGCTGGAATCGCGTCCGAGAGAACGTACGAAACGAGTATTTCCACAAAAGGGAACTGATGCGTGGAAAGACGTTTCGCTTTACCTGGGTATTCGCTTGGCACCTAGTGGTGCCGTAGCCGTGTTCTGCGGTAGAAAGGATACTGCGAGTGGCTTGGCCGAACGTGCGGTTGAAATTTACGAACGAGGTTTCAAGCTCCCAGCGCCTGCTTTGGCGTCAGATGCTAGTGAAACTCAACGTTTAACTCATTTAGCAACGCAAAACTTTGGCCCGGACTCTATGGTAGCTAAGGCTGCAGCGCTTGGCGTTTTTGTCCACCATGGAACTACGCCACAAGGATTGCGGTTGTCGATTGAGCACGCGATGCAGAGCGAGCTAATCAAGCTCGTGATTTGTACTTCGACCCTGGCGCAAGGTGTCAATTTGCCGATTCGGTATCTCATCGTATCAGGCGTAAATCAAGGTGCTGAACGAATCAAGACACGGGACTTCCAGAACCTGATTGGTCGTGCCGGTCGAGCAGGCATGCATACAGAAGGACTTGTCCTTTTTGCTGACCCAAAGGTCATCGACAATAAAGGGGAGCGGTGGCGTCTGGAGGCGGCTGTCGGATTATTGAAGGCAGAGAATTCCGAAGAGACGTCTAGCTCGCTCCTCAACTTGCTGGCACCCATCGAGGCCCCCGATGGCAATAACGTCCTACCAATCTCCACAGAAAATATGCTGCAGGCCTATTTTAAACGAGGCAACGAATTGCAGGCCTGGGCCGCTGAGATTGCTGAAGCAAATAAGCAACTTGGATTTAACTACCGTTCGTTGATAAAGGAGATTTCGAGTAGGCAGCGGCAGCTATCTGCTCTAGAAAGCTACTTGATGGCTAATCGTGGTGTCGATAGCTTCGAAATCATGTTGTCCAAAGTACGCGACCTAGCGGCCTCGACGCTTGCCTACTCTCTAGCGGATGCGGCTGCGCGAGAGTCTCTTATGCGACTTTTTGAGCTGTCTGCTACATATATAGAAGAGTTAGTTCCTGATACAGCTGAACAGGCGACCTACGCAAAGACTCTGTTAAGCGCCTTTGATGGGAGAAAGGTAGAGGCATGGGTTCAGGAGCATGAGGCCACGCTGAGAGCCCTTCAGACATCTGACGCCTGGCTGGAAGCAGTATGGCCGCTTTTAAACTCGTTGGTCGACGATACGCTATTGACCGGAATGGAGCCAGCCGGCATATCAATACAGCTTGCTCGGGAATGGATGCGGGGAGCCTCCTATCGCGAGCTAATCACCTTGGCGCAAGATGTCAAAGCCTCCAAACCGTGGGGAGAATCTAAGCGGCGAAAACTCAACGAAGCTGACGTGCTCCAGTACTTGGAGGGCTGTCTTGGTTTTGACTGTCCGCTGGTTGCCGCCGCTATTGGTCAGTTTCTTTTTGGAATTGCAGGACTCGATAGCCAAGAGGCTGGCCCCTTGAATGAGTTTCAGAAGTCTCTGGCCTACGGCTTACCGAACAAACTTGCCGTGTCAGCTTATGAGGCCGGTATGGCCGACAGATGTATTGCGCAGAATATTGCACTAGAGCTTTTTTTGGATGGATATGACGGATTTAGTTTCCGCGCTGCGTTGCCCGAGTACCGTGATTTAGTCGCAGCTGTGCTGGAAGACTATCCGTCTTACTTTGGCACAGTGCTTGAGAGCATTTAGTTTACAGCGCTCGACGGATTCTTCTTCTGTTTCCCGATTGTCAAACTCAAGCCTCGTCTTTACTGCGTTCGCTCCCGGGCGGCGAAATAGAGCCATATTACCGGACTTTGCAATCAAGCGATGATTGGCGTGGTGAACCCTGGGGTGGGCCGTCGTCCATTCATCTTTGGAGTCGGCTCGACAAGAAGATCACCTCACCGCCCGCCTTGGGTTAGCAAGACAGCTCCATTTTTTTCATATAAATTATGTGGCCGCTGCCAACCAAAAAACATACTCACGCCAGTTTTCCACAATAAAATTTATTGCTCTTTGGGTCTCCCAGCGCCAGCAGGCTTGCCCAGAAGACGACCTGGCTTTGTCGATCTGCGGTCCTCTGCTCTTGCGCAATGAAAACTGCTCGATCTGGCGCAGCGGCGTAACCAATATCACCTACATCCGAACCTGCGAAGGATGGTTGTATCTGGGGCGGTAATGGATCTCTATTCGCGTCAGATCGTCGGCTGGGTCATACGCGCTACGATGAGTGCTGATCAGTGGGTATAAACCGAATGCGAGTTTCCGATTCACAAAGAGGAGGTGCCAACTCACTTCCATTCTATTCTGATAACTTGACCGTTTTCTACCATAGAACGTATCAATAGTGAGAAAGGTGATTCGGGAGGTATGAGCAGATTCAAGGATTTCATGAATAGCGATGCTGGTGCTTACGCTCGCTATCAGAAGCGCCAGCAGCGGCGCGTTCATATCTACATTGACGATATTGAGCCGCAGTCGAAGAATATGCCCGGAGATGATCGGGATAAATTCCAGAACGCAGTCGCTGAACAATTAACTTCGATGAAACGATCAACCTTCTCGGGCGACGTTGCTCTGAAAATTAATCTTGCGACGACAAGCAAGGATGCGCCGCAAGCACATACAATCGCCAAAAATCTGTTAGATCTTCTCGGTGTGCGGCGCCCGCTTGTGAAATGGCCACGCCGACATCTCTTGTATAGGGATGATCGGCAAATTCAAGCGCTCTCCGTTTCTTGTCGCCATGGAGAAAGTTCTCCTACTATCAGCATTGAAGCGCGACCATTCGCAGCAGCACTCGATGATCTTGAGTTCGCGGCTGAGGCAAGGCGCTCCATCGAGATGAGCAGTGATTACCTCTATGAGCAAGACCGTGAGGCAGACTGGGTCGAGAGATTCCGTGATCTCATAGACAGCGATGAAAATAACAATCGGTATCTTGATGACAAGCAATATGAGGCTTACCGGAATATGGTGCGATGGTACGCGCAACGAGCCTTGCTCAAGTGAAGTGGCGTGACTATCCCCGTTCTGAGCTGGATGTACGGCCGCCCAAAAGGCATCACAATGAGCTTTGAGAAGGCAATGTGGGGGAGTCACGTAAGCGCATCCAAGCTCCGACTCCAAGTTGGTGAGCTACCAATTATTAAAGGCAGTTCGGATATATTCAAGCAGAACATCTCGAAAGAAATTACTGCTTTCAAGAATCGCTGGGATTGGCTCATTAATCCCCTTGTCGTTCCAGTAGCTCTTGAAGTCATTATTCGACCAAGCCCGGAGACACCGCCGGCGATACTTCATGATTTGGACAATATTGTCCGGGGCTACCTTCTCCCAAGTATTGTTCCTAAATTCGGCACAGTATCTGATCATCGTTGGACAATTGACTTCGATGAGTTGCAGCGGACCAATCCGGAGGTCGCAAAATATTGGGGGGCTAATCCCACACCACCGTCAGGAACAAAGTCTGGCGTCACACGATATGAAGTTTGGCGACTTCCTGCTGTTTCGGATGAACCGGGGTCGGGGTTCGTCAGCGCAGCCCTTATTGCAGATGTGGACGCAAACGGCGATCACATGGATGAAATTGATAAAAGTATCAAAACAAGAAGATCTCCTCGGGATCGCAACTATCGATAGTAAATACGGTTCTTATGCTCTATCGCAGAAGTGCCGAGTACAGCGCCGTAGGCTTGAATGAAAGCATTGCCACTTTTCCCGGAAATTTGCATCCTAAGCTGACCCATGTTTAGACCACAATCCTGCTCATGTCAGCGAGCGGGAGAACGAAGTGATAGACGTGGCCCTACTTGGAGCTATTCGGCGCTGGTACATCCGGGATCGCATTTCGATCAGAGAGATTGCGCGCCGGCTGGACATCTCTCGAAACACAGTTCGTCGCTATATCCGGTCCGGCCTTCATTGCGCTAGGCAGTCCATGGCAGAACGGATTCGTGGAAAGCTTCAATGGCAAGCCGCGTGACGGATTGCTTAACCGGGAGTGGTTCCGCAGCCGGGTAGAGGCGAAAGTGCTGATCGAAAGATGACGTCAGTTCTACAACGAGCGCAGGCCGCATAGCGCACATCAGTACCAACCTCCAGCAGCGGTCCGTCGAGCTTGGCTGGAATCGAATATGATCGACAACCGACTCACTGCCTGACTGGCTACAAATTACCGACGCAGGTCAGACACGCACGAGTCATTTGGCTCGTAGCGCTTCTCAAAATCTACGGCTCGATTCGCTAGCGGAACCAGGCAGGCGAATCGGGTCGTAAAACAGCTTGATTCCTGAATCCTTTCCTGAAAAAACATGGGCCTGCAGAAAATTCAAACAATCGATAATGGTCTCGATGTTTTGTTCAAAGAGTTTACGCTTATAGCGTCATCTGTCGCCTTTGACATTGTCGGCGATTTGTTCGACGACGGACTCATCGAAAAACAGACGTATCCTGGAATCTATTACATTGAGCTCAATACCGCGGGCAAGACTGCCACTACCTTGGAGGACTGGCTAGATGCTTTCCAGCAGGAATGGATGGACGAACAATACCGAAATCAATTTGTGGCAAATCCACAAAAAAAGCGCGTAAAAATACATAAAGAGTCTGGCGTGCTTCTTCCTTGGATGCCCGTCTATATTGGCAAATCGAAGAACGTCGGCCAACGTTTGCACCAACATGTGCATTTTCCGCTTAAGCAACGTACTTTTTCCATGAAACTGGGATGTCGCCCAACAATGATGACAAGAGCATGGCGCGTTAGTACCATAGATTTGAGCGGTATTGTGAATTACGACGTGATTGCACCCAAGCTGGAAACAGCAATGAGGAACAAATACCATCCGATTGTTGGCCGATAAAGTGCGTAGGTTAGCCCGGGGGATTACACGATTTCCAAATTGCATATCAGTACGTCGGATTGAAACAGATTCTCTCCAATTCTTAGAAGGGGTCTTCCTACTACTCGTCATCAAAAATTAGGCCAATCTGGCAATCCAAGTCGCTCACTCCTGCAATTGGGCCACCGCCCTCCTGGTTTCAACAGGCATCGGATTGGTTAGCAGGATTCTTGGTAAAGACCTTCAATTTCAAGAGAGAGGCAGAAGAAGCTAAGCAAGAAGTTCTTGGGCCAGGACTATTTATCACACTGAAAGAAGAGAAGGCATCTTTGCCTGACATCGCTACTAGGTCGCTGTTGTTCCTGACTGCGGCGTTGTTCATCATCGTCTGCCTTGAAATGCTTTGGTTGTACGTGATGTTTTATGTACGCCGAGTCATCAAGGTAGCGTTCCGTTTTACGCTTTCTCCTCTATCGCGCGAGAATCTCCCTACCTATAGAGGGAAGAATGAAATTACGCTTCTCGGGCGTATCATGAACCTTCTCATTCGCAAGCTGCGATCGAGAGGTGACGGTTTGCGCAGGAGTCAGAAGCGAGAGCGGGATAAGGCGCATTCACGTGAGCAGCATATGAAGTCCCGGCAGCGCATTTTGGATGCAATGGGGCATGAACTCCGCTCCCCGCTGCAGACACTGATGAACACCACCAAGGGTGATGATCTTCGTGTCTTGGAGAGGATGAACCGCGCTGTCGAAGCGCTGGCCGAAGCGACGTCTATTGAGCAAGGCCTGAGGAATAACCGTGTGGTGGTGGCGCGAGGTGACTTAGCTGAGTATTTGCAGAAATTCTGTATAAATATGGCGTCAACCTATGGTCTTTCATATCATGGAAAGACTTCTAATGTTTTTGCGCGATACGATGAGATTAACTTGGAGCAGGTAATCTGTCACATCCTCGAAAACGCAAAAACATATCGCCAGGTTGGTACGCTTATCGAGATTAGGTTATCTGAGAATGAAGACGCCGTTACCTTAGAAATCTTCAATCAGGGGCCGCATATCGAGGACAATCGCCTTGATGCGATATTCGAACTTGGTGAATCAACAGGTGGAGAGGGCAATTTCGGCCAAGGCCTGTTCGTTGCTCAGATGTATATCGTCTTCGGTATGAAGGGAAGCATCTTTGCTGAAAACCAGGAAAATGGCGTGTCATTCGTCATCGGTCTGCCAAAGTTTGCGGCGTGAGATGAGAGCTGGTGCATTTATGCGGCAGGAGGATGGTAACCATGTCGAAGCACAACGCGTTCGGCAAGGGGCTTAGTTTCTTGATCAGTCTTTGTTTAGCCCGAGGGTGCACTCCATACCAGTGTCATTATTTTTGATCGTTCGCTAAACCAGTGACATTATTTATGCGCGCCCGATGACATTATTTTTGATCGCGAAAAGTAATATTTTCAATGAAATCAATTGCTTATGTTTTTTGAGTTTGCCAAGATTTATGATCGCGGACAGATGATTTAAGTCGTGTGAAGTAAACGAAGCCCTGCCCCGCTGAACACTTCCCGAGGCATCATGTTAATATACGTTTTATATATGATTAATACGCGATTTATATAAGGCTCTTCATGGGAATCGTCAAAATCACCGAGCAGATGCACACCAACCTGCGCCTCAGCAGCGGCGCAATGAGCCGTTCGATCAACTCGCAAGCGGAGCATTGGCTGCGCGTGGGCATGATGGCCGAGTTGAACCCCGGCCTTTGCTACAACGAGATCTGCCAGAAACTGCGCGAGGCGGAGCAGCAGGCGCGCGCCGAAGACGAGCGTCAGGAAATCACCCTCGCGCTTGCAAAACCATGATGTTCACCGAAGTCGAGATCAAGACGCCCGCCGACATCGCCATGCTGCGCACATCCGGAGCGCTGGCGGCAAAGGTTCTGGAGATGATTGCGGAGCATGTCCGTCCCGGTGTCACCACCAACCAGTTGGACCGGATCTGCCACGACTACATCGTGGACGTGCTGGACGCGGTGCCGGTCAACATCGGCTACAACGGCTATCCGAAGACGATCTGCACTTCGGTCAATCACGTCATCTGCCACGGCATTCCTTCCGACCGGGCCCTGAAGGACGGCGACATCGTCAATATCGACGTCGCCCTGACCAAGGACGGCTGGCATGGCGACACCAGTCGCATGTATTTTGTCGGCGAGCCGGGCATTCTGGCGAAGCGGCTGGTGACCGCGACCTATGAAGCAATGCGCGCCGGCATTCTCGCGGTGAGGCCGGGAGCGACCTTGGGCGATATCGGCCATGCCATTCAATCGGTCGCGCACAAGGAGGGTTTCAGCGTGGTGCGCGAATACTGCGGTCACGGCATCGGCCGGATTTATCACGAAGATCTGCAGATTCTGCACTACGGCCAACCGGGCGCCGGCCTGCCGCTGCAAACCGGAATGGTGTTCACCATCGAGCCGATGATCAACGCCGGCAAGCGGCATTCGAAGGAAATGCCCGACGGCTGGACCGTCGTCACCAAGGACCACTCGCTGTCCGCGCAATGGGAGCACATGGTCGCGGTGACGGACACCGGGTTTGAGGTGCTGACGCCGTGGCCTGACGGGGTGGGGGAGTATTCGGCGCTTGCGTCCTGATGCAAAAAAAGCCCGGGTATCCGGGCTTTTTTATCGCTTTGTATAATCTTGAAATTGTATTTCGATGCAGGAAGACCATGGAATTGGCAAGACTGGAAAAGCAGCTGGGCTTTCTGAGAGAAATCGACCGGCTGAAAACGGTGGTGCGGCAATCGCCATTGCTCGACCGAAGCCGCAGGGAAAATTCCGCCGAGCATTCCTGGCATCTGGCCATGTACGCCTTGCTGCTGAGCGAGTACGCCAACGGCACCGTGGACTCAAATCGCGTCATCCGCATGCTTTTGCTGCACGATATCGTCGAGATCGACGTCGGCGATTTCCCTATTCACGGCGGGTCTTCAGCGGCGGTGCAGGCGGAGCAGGAGGTCAAGGCGGCGGAGCGCTTGTTTGGCATGTTGCCCGAAAACCAGGGCGATCAGTTTCTGGCACTGTGGCAGGAATTCGAACGGGCGGAAACCGAGGACGCAAAATTCGCCAAGGCGCTGGACCGCTTCCAGCCGCTGCTGATCAACATATTTACCGGCGGCGGAACCTGGACGGAGAACGGGGTTTCGCTGGAGCAGGTGCTGTCGCGCTACGGTCCGGTGATTCAGAAAGGCGCGCCGCAACTGTGGACGGCGTGTGAGCAGTGGGTAGCAAGGCATTTCGCGCGATAAATCTTGGCGCAGCGTCAGCAATACGTGCGTATTGCAATTGAGTTAGAAGCCACACGGGAGATATTGAGTGAAGTTTAAATTTCCGGTAACTGCCGGGGTATACAGCCCGCAAAGTTTGATGAAGGCGGAGGACTTTCTTGACGCTGTGCAGACTTACTGCACTCATTTCCCTCTGATGTTGCCGGAACAATGGGGCTGGTGGGAACCGCTTGACCGGAGCTTCGATGCAGGAAATCTGACCGATCTGATCCCTGAGAAGGGAGCGTGCGAAACGGTCTACTGGCAACGTAAAAGATCACCGAAAATGGAGGGGACTTTCGATGTCCGCTGGCAAAGCAAATCAACTCAGGTTTCCAGCACACATGCGAAGATCGGTTTTACTTCGGAGTTGGGGAAGATAGATCAAACGACTCTCCTCGGCTATCTGAAAACTGCCAGCGAGTATTCAAAAGCGGATTTTGCATTCGTTGACGTGCTTGCAGAGCAGTACAGGGATTTCGCGATCGCAAGCGGTTCTGCGCCGTACGGAGAGCGCTTCATGTTTTTTACCCATCTTCTGCGGCACTGGCTCCCCGATGTGTTCTGGGGAACAGTCTTCGGCCCGCCTTATGTGCGTCTTTTGGGAAAAGATCGTCTTCTGAGCGCACCGGCATACCTTGTGGAAGAGTTGGGGGCTGAAACTATTTATGTGCAACTGACCGAAAATCTCACGGACGTGGTGGAAGACGGCAATGCGATTCAGTCTTTCCGGACGGCCTTCAAACAGCATTTCCGAGACGACGTATTCTTTGTTCCCGAAAAGGCCTATGACAGATCGGAGCGCGGTCCGGTCGGCGATGTCTTTGCGACTCCGGTATTCGAATTGATCGCCGATTGAGGGCATTCACGTCTGGACCCGGCTGCCGTCAACATGCGCGCAGCAACCGGTCCGATACGTCATTTCTCAGCATCCGTTTCACTACTTCCGCAACTCGCTCGGCGCCTTCCCAGTCCATCGCTTCAACGCCCTCCTGAAATTGGCACCATCGCTGAATCCCAACAGCATCGCAATGTCGTCCGTGCTCATCTGCGTGGTGCGCAGGTATTCCAGCGCCAGTGAGCAGCGCACGTCGTCGGTGATGGCGACGAATGAGGTTCCTTCCGCCTCCAGGCGCCGGCGCAGTGTGCGGCTGGTCATCTTCAGCGCGTCAGCCACGCCTTCCATGTCGGGGAACACGCCGGGCTTGCTCATCAGCACCTGATACACCTCGCCGGCTACGCCGACCGACACTTTGGATTGTCCGATCAGGCGGTCGCACATGTTCTGCAGCAGCTTCGCCGTCAGCTTGTGCGCCAGTTGCGGCTGCTGTCCCAGGATGGCGCTGTCGTAGACCAGCTCGCACGCTTCCTGGTCGAAATAGCAGGGGCAGCCGATGTAGTCGCTGTAGATCGCCGCATGCGCCGGCGCCGGATAGGAGAAGCAGGCCTTGAGCGGCGGGCAGCTGTGACCGGCGACGTCTTGCAGGTGCGTCACGTGCTGGGTGAACTGCTGCTCGACGATGAATTCGCGCAACTCGCGCGACGGGCTGGAAATGAACGCGTCCGGAAATGACCAGACCGCGCGATCGGGATACTCGGTCCAGTCGATTTTCAGCGTCGGTGTCGCGAGGCTATGGTATTTCACGCCCAGCTTGAAATAGTCGCGTAGCGACAGGCAGGACATCAGCGCGTAACCGTACATGCCGTAAGCCGACAGATGCAGGCGCCCGCCGACCTTGAACGGCGTGGCAGGATCGGTCGACAGCGCGATGGCGTTCTTGCAGACCGTGGCGTACTGGCGCACCGAGGTCAGTATCGACGCATCGTAAATCTGGTCCGGCCTGACGCCGCTTCCCTCCAGGCAGTCCTCCGCAGAGATGCCCTGTTCCGCCAGCACTTCGACCAGCGCCGCGATCTTGTAAGGCGCATAAAGAGGCTCATTGAGCATGGTGATCGGCGACAAATTAACTCCTTGAAGATTGTCCGAATATGACTTCTCAGTGTCCGTTAAAGACCTTACTTCGGTGACTTTAACTGATTATGATCGGTCCCACAATGAAGCTGATCCGTGCGCGGCATCTTCTTAAAAATACAAGCAAGGAGACTGGTTGATGGGGATGGGGTGCGTTTTCATCTGCTCAACCGCGGCTTGCTGTCGTTTTCAATTTCGTCAAAGAATGCCAAATGAGTAAAACCAGCAAGAAGGTCATCATCTCGTGCGCCGTCACCGGCGCTACCCATGTTCCCTCCATGTCGGCATACCTGCCGATCACGCCGGCGCAGATCCGCGACCAGGCGATCGAGGCGGCCGAGGCCGGCGCAGCGATCATCCATTTGCATGCGCGCGATCCCGTGGACGGCCGTCCGACGCCGGACCCGGCCGTGTTTCGCCAGTTCGTTCCCGATATCGCCAAGGCCACCGACGCGGTCATCAACATCACCACCGGCGGCAGCACCCGCATGACGCTGGCCGAACGCCTCGCCTATCCGCGCCTGCTGCAGCCGGAGATGTGCTCGCTCAACATGGGATCGATGAATTTTTCCATCCACCCGGTCGCGGCGAAGATCACGGACTGGCGGTATGGCTGGGAGAAGGATTACGTCGAAGGCATGGAAGACACGATCTTCAAGAACACCTTCAGCGACATCAAGCAGATCATGCTCGAGCTGGGTGCGCAGGGCACGCGCTTCGAGTTCGAGTGCTACGACGTCAGCCACTTGTACAACCTGGCGCACTTTGTCGAGCAGGGACTGGTGAAGGCGCCGTTCTTCATCCAGGCGGCGTTCGGCATCCTCGGCGGCATCGGTGCCGATCCGGAAAACATGAGCGTCATGCGCGCCACCGCAGACCGGCTGTTCGGACGCGAGAACTATCACTTCTCGGTACTCGGGGCAGGACGGCATCAGCTGTCTCTGGTGACCATGGCAGCGATCCTGGGCGGCAATGTGCGCGTCGGCCTGGAAGACAGCGTCTACATCGCCAAGGGCGTGAAGGCGGAGAGCAACGCGCAGCAGGTGCGCAAGATTCGCCACATCCTCGAAGAACTCTCGTTCGACATTGCGACGCCGGCGGAAGCGCGCGAAATGCTGGGCCTCAAGGGCGGCGACAAGATTTCCCCCTGAGTTTGCTTCATCCAAAACAAATACTGAATATTTTCAGGAGACATCATGACCAACAACACCGTACCAGGCGACGCCGGTTTGCACCGGCTTGCCACGCACAAGGCTTTTCTGAAGCTGATTCCCTTGATGTGCGCGATCTACTTCATGTCCTTTCTCGACCGCACCAACGTCGCGCTGGCGAAGATCCATCTCGCCGCCGACGTCGGCATCAGCGCTGCGGCGTATGGACTCGGTTCGGGCATCTTCTTCATCGGCTACGCGCTGCTGGAAGTACCCAGCAACCTGGCCGCGCATCGCTTCGGCCCGCGCCGATGGATTTCCCGCATCGCGGTGACGTGGGGCATCCTGTCCACCGCAATGATGTTCGTCTCGGGCGAGTGGTCGTTTTATATCCTGCGCGTCCTGCTGGGCATCGCCGAAGCAGGCCTGTTCCCGGCGCTGATGTACATGGTGACGCTGTGGTTCGCCGGCAAGGACAGGGCCGTCGCCATCGGCTGGATTTACACCGCACCGGCGCTGGCGCTGATGCTGGGCAATCCCATCGGCGGCGCGCTCATGCAGCTCGACGGCATGGGCGGACTGCACGGTTGGCAATGGATGTTCATGATTGAAGGACTGCCCAGCGTTTTGCTCGGGATCCTGCTGTACTTCAAGCTTCCCGACCGGCCCGGCGACGCCAGGTGGCTGACGCCGGCCGAAGCGAAATCGCTGGAGCAGCACGCCGTCATCGATGCGCCGCAGCACGCGAACACATCTTCCGGCGACTGGATGGCGGCCTTGAAACGTCCCACCACGATTCTGATCGGCCTGATCTATTTCCTCAACCAGGTTGCCTTTGTCGGACTGTACTTCTTCACCCCGGCCATGGTCAGCCAGATGCACATCAGCTCGCCGCTGATCGTGGGCCTGCTCTCGGCCAGCGTCGGCATGGGCTTCCTGATCGGGGTGCTGGTGTTGCCGCGCATTCATCGCCGCGTCAGCAGCGACGCCGTCTATCTGGGTGTGCTGACCATGGGGCTGGTGCTGTGCGCGATTGCCTTCATCGCCACTGCCAGCTTCGGCGGCAAGATCGCGCTGTTCGTCGTGACGGCGTTCTTCGCCGGCGGCGTGCTGCCGTCCTACTGGTCGATTGCCATGAAACGCATGCAAGGCGTGCAGGCCGCAGCCGGACTGGCCTTCATCAACACCATCGGTTTGCTGGGCGGCTTCGTCGGTCCTTACCTGTTCGGCATGGCGGAGACGGCCACCGGGCGCAGCAACGCCGGCTTCAACGTCATCCTCGGGGCGGCGATTCTCGGTCTCTTGCTGGTGCCGCTGCTGGCGCGATCCATCAGGAATGAATCGGTGCGCTAATTTGAATTCAAATCAGGAAAGAAGAGCAATGAGATTACGTGGAAATGTGGCGATCGTGACCGGCGCCGCGCAAGGCATCGGCAAGGCGACGGCATTGAAGTTTGCGCGCGAAGGCGCCACGGTCATCGTGTGCGACCTCGATGCGGAGGCGGTCGCCGCAGCGGTGCAGGCATGCCGTGCGGCGGGCGGCGAGGCCGAAGGCTTTCAACTGGACGTGACCTCGCGCGACAGCCTCGACGAGATGGTGGAAGCCGTGAAGCAGAAATACGGCCGCATCGACACCCTGGTCAACAACGCCGGCATCACCCGCGATGCGCGCCTGCAGAAGATGACCGCGCGCCAGTTCGAAGAAGTCATCGACGTCAATCTGCGCGCCGTGTTCAACGCCTCGCAGGCGGTGGTCGACACCATGATCGAAGGTGGCGGCGGCGCCATCCTGAACGCCAGTTCGGTGGTTGGCATCTACGGCAATTATGGCCAGACCAACTATGCGGCCACCAAGTTCGGCGTGATCGGCTTCACAAAAACCTGGAGCCGCGAACTGGGGCCAAAGGGCATTCGCGTTAACGCCGTGGCGCCGGGATTTGTCGAGACCGCGATCCTTTCCACGGTGCCCGACGAGGTCTTGCAGAAGATGCGCGACCAGGTGCCGTTGCGGCGTCTGGGCAAGCCGGAGGAAATCGCCGACATCTATGCCTTCCTGGCCAGCAACGAAGCAAGCTATATTAACGGTGCGGTGATCGAGGTGTCGGGCGGTCTGACGCTATAAGGCTGCAGGCTTGCAACCCCGCTCTTCACCGGATACTTTTATCCCCCCACGTCCCGCCTCGGATGGCGTGGATATCATGTCGGAATCCATATGAAAACAGTTGATCTATTGAAGCCTGACGCAGGCCTGCGCGTATTCATCTCCGGCGCCGCCACCGGCATCGGCGCCGCCATCGCGGAAGCCTTCCTGGACACCGGCGCGGCGGTCTACGTCTGCGACATCAATCCGGCTGCCGTCGACGCAATTAAGAAGACGCATCCCCGCATCCATGCCGGTGTCGCCGATGTCGGCAAGCGGGAAGACGTCGATGCGGTCATGGCCGACGCCGCGGAAAAGCTCGGCGGCCTCGATCTCCTGATCAACAACGCCGGCATCGCCGGGCCCACCGGCGCGGTGGAAGATCTCGATGCGGACGCCTGGGACCAGACCATCAATACCAATCTGAACAGCCAGTTCTATTTCCTCAAGCGCGCCGTTCCGCTGCTGAAGAATACCTCGGACAATCCCAGCATCATCACCTTGTCCTCGGTGGCCGGACGCCTGGGTTATCAGTTCCGCACGCCGTATGCCTCGACCAAATGGGCCATCGTCGGTCTGATGAAATCGCTGGCGGTCGAGCTTGGACCCAGCAACATCCGGGTCAATGCGATTTTGCCCGGCGTGGTGGAAGGCGAGCGCATGGACGGCGTGATCGCCGCCCGCGCAAAGACGCTCGGTCTGAGCTTCGATGAAATGCGCGAAGACTACGTCAAGAAGATTTCGCTGCGGCGCCTGGTCACCACCCAAGATGTGGCCGCGATGGCCTTGTTCCTGGCGTCGCCAGCCGCGCGCAACATCTCGGGCCAGGCCATCAGCGTCGACGGCAATCTGGAGTATCTGTAGTCCGCTGGATGCCTTGCAGGCATCCACAGTTCTACATTCCTGCTTCCTCTTTCACATCACACCTGCGCCATGCCGCCATCGACGAACAGTTCGATGCCGTTGACGAAGCTGGCCGCATCCGACGCCAGGAAGGCCACGGCCTTGCCGACTTCCTGCGGTTCGCCCAAACGTCCCAGCGGGATTTGCGACGACAGGTAATCGAACAGACCCTGACGCGCTTCATCAGGAACCAGGCCGCCCAGGCCGGGGGTGCGGATCGGGCCGGGGCTGACCACGTTGACGCGGATGGCGCGGTCCTTCAGATCCAGAGCCCATGAGCGGGCGAAGTTGCGCACCGCCGCCTTGCTGGCGCTGTACACGCTGAAGTTGGCGGTACCCTGGATCGACACTGTCGATGCAGTCAGGATCACCGATGCGCCGTTGCTCAGTAAAGGCAGCGCCTTCTGCACGGTGAACAGCACCCCGCGCACATTGGTGCCGAAGATGCGGTCGAAATGTTCTTCGGTGATCGCGCCCAGCGGCATCATGTCACCGCCGCCTGCATTGGCGAACAGGATATCCAGCTTGCCGGCGCTTTTGGCGATCTGAGCGTAGACCGCATCCAGGTCAGCCAGTACCGATGCATCGGCACGAATACCAGTGGCAACTGTGCCGATGGTCGCCACGGCGGCGTCGAGCTCGGCCTGGCGGCGACCGGTGATGAAGACGCGGGCGCCCTGGGCGGCCAGTTCCTGTGCGGTCGCCAGACCGATGCCGGTGGTGCCGCCGGTAACCAGAGCGATTTTTCCGTTGAGTTGCTTGTCCATGATTGTTTCCTTTAAATGTGATTGAAATATGTTCCTGGTGCGCTTCCGTTTGCTGTGTTGCGGAAGGCATGGTGTACTTTAATCACAAGTGTTTATGCGAAAAAGTAGGTAAAATCGAAATGACTGTCCATGGTTGTGGATAATAAAGAATCGATGGAGAGGGCGTATGGATCAGTTGTCGGCGATGCGGTGTTTCGCCCGGGTGGTGGAGGCGGGCAATTTCACGCGCGCGGCGGATTCCCTGGAGATGCCCAACGCCACACTCAGCAAGCAGGTGCAGGAACTGGAGGCGCATCTTGGCGTGCGCCTGCTGCAGCGGACTACGCGGCGGGTGACGGTGACGCCGGAGGGACGCGATTACTATGAAAAGAGCATCCGCATCCTGCGCGACCTGGAAGACATCGATACTTCCTTCAGCGCCGCCCGCAGCAAGCCGCGCGGCCATTTGCGCATCGACATCGGCAGCTCGACGGCGAGCGACGTGCTGATTCCGGCGCTGCCCGATTTCATCGCGCGCTATCCGGACATCCGCATCGACCTCGGCGTATCGGACCGCTCGGTGGATCTGATCAGCGACAACGTCGATTGCGTCATCCGCGGCGGTCCGCTGGACAATTCCTCGCTGGTGGCGCGCCATATCGGCAGCGCCGCGCTGATCACCTGCGCGACGCCCGGCTATCTCAAACTATTCGGGGTGCCTGCCTATCCGGACGAACTGAAGAACGGCCATCGCCTGGTCAGTTACGTATCGTCGCAGAACGGGCGAGCGTTGCCGTTTCGTTTCGAGTACAAGGGCGAAAAGACCGAGATCAAGAGCGAGCACCGGGTCGGCGTCAACGAGAGCAATGCGCATCTGGCGGCGGGACTGGCGGGATTGGGGATAGTCCAGACCTTCAGCTACGCCGCCGGTGCGGCGCTCAGGGAGGGGGCGCTGGTGGAGATACTGAAAAAGTGGCGTCCGGCGGCATATCCCTTCCACGTCGTGTATCCGCAGAACCGGCACGTGACGCACCGCTTGCGGGTGTTCATCGACTGGCTGGTGGAATGCTTTCCGGAGAAGATCGGCGTCAAGTGACGCAGCAGGAAAAAATAAAGCCCGCGCCGATTGAAGTGGCGCGGGCTTTCGTTCGAGAGACGCCTCAGGCGACCGATGCCGCTGCCCGGCGCGTCGCGCTGCGCTTGAGCAGCCATGCCGCGAACACGAAGGCCGCCGCCACCAGGCCGAGGTTTCGGGCCGACCCGTCAGCCACCGTCAATGCACCGGCGCTGGCGCCGATCGAGAAGCCCAGGTACATGAACGAGGCGTTGAGCGACATCGCGATCGGGGCCAGCTTGATGCCGGCGATGCTGATCAGGTTGGTCTGCTGCGCCGGATAAAAGGCCCAGCCCGAAATGCCCCACACGATCACGCTCAGGAACACCGGCAGCACCGCCAGATTGGCCGGCAGCAGATACGCGATCGCGGTCAGCGTCAGGAAGGCGGCGATCAGGAACATCAGCGCCGGACCGGTCACGCGGCGAAAGCCCACGCGGTCGGCGATCTTGCCGCCGGCCATGACGCCGATCGCAGCCGAGATGCCCCAGGCGAACAGCACGTAGCCGACGTGGGTGCCGTGGATGCCGGTGACCTGGTTCAGGTACAGCGCGAAATAGGTGTACATGGTGTACGCGCCGGTGGCCCACAGCAGCGTAGTCAGCAGAGCGCGCAGCACTGCCGGGTCGCGGGCGGCCAGCACACGTTCACGCAGGCGCGCGACCGGCAGGTTGTTGCCGATGCCGCGCGGCAGTCCCAGCATCAGTCCCAGCGTTGCAATCGCCGCCAGCAGCGCCACCCCGGCAAAGGTCATGCGCCAGCTGAGCCTGTCGGCGATCACCGTTCCCAGCGGTGCGGCCAGCGCCACGGCCACGGTAATCCCGCCGCTCACCAGCGCCAGCGCGCCGCCGCGCTTTTCCGGAGCCACCAGCGCACCGGCCAGGGCCAGCGCATTGGGCACGTACAAACCGGCGGCGAAGGCCAACAGGATGCGCGCCGTCATCAGCGACCAGTAACCGCTTGCTTGCCAGGCCAGCAGATTGGCCAGCGTGAAGGCGGTCATCGCGCCGATCAGCAAACCGCGACGGCTCAGTGCGCCGGTCAGTGCAGTCAGGATCGGCGAGCTGATGGCGTAAGCGGCGGTGAATGCCACCACCAGCTGGCCGGCAACCGCGACGCTGACGCCGAGGTCCTTGGCGACCGTCGGCAAAATGCCGGCGATCATGAAACCCTCGGCGCCGACGGCGAAGGTGCCCAGCGCCATCCAGTACAAGGGCGCATTGCTCGCCGCGGGCGCGGGAGCAGAGGCGGGAAGAGAAGATGTGTTCATGAAATTCTCGCTATAAAAATGGATTGAAATGACCGGTCGTCTTAAACTTGGTGAAAAAAATGCCGCTTCCGATGAAGCGGCTTGCTACAAATATTCTGTGTTCTAGCTCAGGACTTTGTTGAACACCACTTCCATGAACTGATGAAAGGCATCCTGACTGCGCTCCACGCGCACCCGCAAGGTTGCGCCTTCCCAGGCATTGAGCACGAAGCTCGCCAGCGTCTTGGCACTCAACTGGTTCGGGATGCTGCCGTCTTGCTGACCGGCGGCAATCGCATATTCGAGCGCGGTGCTCCAGTTGCCGTAAATTCTCAATAATTGCTCGCGGATCATCGGGCTTTGTTCGGACAATTCCGCGGTCATGTTGCCGATCATGCAGCCGTGCTGGAAACCACGGTCGACCAAGCGCTGGTTGAGCGCCGTAAAGTAACCGCGCAGGCGCTCCAGCGCCGGCAAGCTGTCATCGGCCAAAATTTCACGCAGCGTGCTGCGGCGGGATGCGTAGTCGCTGACGATTTCCGCCGCCAGTGCTTCCTTGCTCTCGAAATGGTTGTAAAACGAACCCTTTGGCACGCCGGCCTCGACCGTGATGTCTTGCACGCTCGAGGCGTTGAAACCGCGTTCCAACAGGAGTTTGAGCGCGGCGTTGAAGATTTGGTCACGGGTGTTTGGCTTGGACATGTGAGAATAATATGACCGGTCGTCTTAAAAGTCAATGCGCGTTGTATGACTGTGGCGAAAACGCCATGGCATACCGCTTTGCAAGGCGCCGGATGGTGTTGAAAAATTACCTTTTGGAAATTTATCCGGCCGAATAAGTCGCGACTTCCCGCGCAATCGCCAGCGATGAGGTCAGTCCGGGCGATTCGATACCGAACAGATTGATCAGGCCGGCGAAGCCATGCTGCGCCGGCGTGCTGACGATGAAATCCTGCTCCGGACCGCCGCGCGCCAGCTTCGGCCGCACACCGGCATAGCTCGGCTGCAGTGCGGCGTCGGGCAAGTCCGGCCAGTAGCGCCGTATCGCGGCGTAGAAACCGTCCGCCCGCCGAGCGTCGACGGCGTAATCGATGGCGCGTTCATTCTCAATGTCCAGCCATTCGACGTCTGGACCGAAGCGCGCTTGTCCGGCCAGGTCCAGCGTCAGGTGCACCCCGAGGCCGCCTTCTTCCGGAAGCGGGTAGATCAGCCGCGAAAACGGCGTCTTGCCGCTCAGCGAAAAATAATTTCCCTTGGCGAAGAAAGGCGTCGGCACGCATGCCGCCGGCAATCCTTCGAATCGGCGCGCCAGCTGCGGCGCCGACAGCCCGGCGGCATTGATGACCAGCGAAGCGGACAGCTGCATTTCTTCGCCATCGGCGGTCACTGCGTCAAGCGTGATGCCCCCGGAGGTTTTGCGAGCGGCCAGGATTTCAGTCTGCAGCGCCAGCACCGCGCCGGCCGCTTCGGCGTCGGCCAGCAGTTGCTGCATCAGCGCATGGCTGTCGACGATGCCGGTGGAGGGCGACAGCAACGCCGCCGTGCATTGCAAGGCCGGTTCGAGTTCACGGGCCTGTGCGGTGTCAATCGGCTGCAAATCGCGCACGCCGTTCAATGCCGCATGGGCGGCGATGCCCTGCAGCCGTTCGGCCTGGCCGGGACCGGTCGCCACAAGAAGTTTGCCGCAGCGCCGGTGGGCGACCTGGCGTTCCTCGCAATAGCGATAGAGCAGCGCGCGTCCCTCCACGCATAGCTTTGCCTTGAGCGAACCCGGACGGTAATAAATGCCGGCGTGGATCACTTCGCTATTCCGCGAGCTGGTGCCGCTGCCGATGCTGGCGGCGGCGTCGACGATGATCACGTCGCGGCCGGCCAGCGCGAGTTCGCGCGCGATCGCCAGGCCGATCACGCCGGCGCCGATGACGATGCAATCGATATGGTCGCTCATGCAGGGGGAAATTATGTTGGACGAAAGACGCCATCGTACTATCGTATGGCGCCGCCGTCTTCGGCACGCTGTTTTCATCCGCGGAAAGACATTGCCGGGAACGGGATTTCCTCCGGCGCGACGCTGGTCTACAATCGGCCATCGACAAAGAATCAGAACAAACGTCAGAACCAACGTCGAAACGAGCCACGACGCGAGCCCACAACAAAAATTCGCACTCAGGAAGGGTTGTCAGTCATGCACAGCTTTCTGCCGCTTGCTTATCAAATCGACAAACTCGCCCGCAAGCTGGCGGGTAGTTTTCCCGGCATGTTTTCAATCGACGAGCGCGAGTTGCTGGCCGTCGGTACGGAAGCCACGCCCGTTCTGCGCAACGGCGCCGAGGTGCTCAACCTCAATTTCGGCGCGATCGACAGCTTCTCGGCTGCAACCGGCGGCAGCGCCACGATTTTCGTCCAGCGCGGCAAGGACTTTGTGCGTGTATCGACTTCGGTAAAAAAGGAAAACGGCGAGCGCGCCATCGGCACCTTGCTCGACCACGCCCATGCCGGCTACCGCGACTTGCTGGCCGGACGCAGCTACACCGGTTTTGCGCAACTGTTCGGCCGCCAGTACATGACGCGCTACGATCCGGTGCGCGATGCCCAGGGACGCGTGGTGGCGGTGCTGTATGTCGGCATCGACGTCAGCAAGCGTTTCCAGATCGGCATCGGCGCGCGCCTAGGGATGCTGGCGTTCGGCATCGCAGGCCTGGCGCTGGGTGCGTATGTCTGGGCCAGCGTGGCTGCCGTCTCGGCGTTGCCGCCGGCCACCGCGCCTGCGGCCGTGGCAGCGCTGCTGCTGCGCTACGGCGCGATGGCGCTGGCCTTGCTGGCGCTCGGCATGGGCGGTCTGTACCTGCTGGCGCAGCGCATGGTCACGCGGCCGCTGCTCGACGCCACGGCCGCCGCACAGCGACTGGCCAAGGGCGACCTCACCACCATGATCCATGTCGGCCGGCGCGATGAAATTGGCCAGCTGACGCAAGCCATCAACGGCGTTGCGCAAGGACTGGCGACCATCGTCGGCGCGGTGCGCGCGAGCGCCGAACGTATCAATGTCGCCGCACATGAGATCGCAGCCGGCAACAGCGACTTATCTTCGCGCGCGGAAGCACAGGCCGGTGCGCTCGAACAGGTGCGCGCCACGATGGACAATTTCAGCGCCGGCATCCGCAATAACGCGGGTCACACGCAGCAAGCCGGCAGCCTGGTCGACAATGCGTCGGCACATGCAGGAGAGGGTGGCAAGGTGGTCGGCTCGGTAGTGGCGACGATGGGCGCGATACGCGCCAGTTCGCACAAGGTCGCGGACATCATCGGCGTGATCGACGGCATTGCGTTCCAGACCAATATCCTGGCGCTCAACGCGGCGGTGGAAGCGGCGCGCGCCGGCGAGCAGGGGCGCGGCTTCGCGGTGGTTGCGACCGAAGTGCGCCAGCTCGCGCAACGTTCAGCCGCCGCCGCGCGCGAGATCAAGGACCTGATCGCCGAATCGGTGACCAATGTCGACCACGGCGACCGGCTTGCGGGGCAGGCCGGCGGAGCGATGTCCGGCATCGAGACGGCCATCGGCAGCGTGGCGGCGATCATGCGCGATATCGCAACGGCCGGCGCCGGCCAGACCGAAGATATCGGCGAAGTCACGCGCGCCGTGGGCGACATCGACCAGATGACCCAGCAAAACGCTGCACTGATCGAACAGGCCGCGACCGCCACCGAGAGCCTGCGCCACGAAGCCGAAAAGCTGGTTGGGCAGGTCGGTGCTTTCAAACTGGCGCAGCGCGGCTGATCGCCATTGACACGGAGCTACATGGTTCATTACAAACGTTCATCCACGGCACTCCTGGCGGCGACCTTCGTACTGCTGGCGTGCGCGGCAATCATCGGTCTCGACATCTGGCGCACCTGGCAAGCGCACCAGATCGACGAACGCGACGCCGGTATCTCGGTCACCAACATGGCGCGCGCACTGGCGCAGCATGCCGACGACACGCTGAAGGAAGCCGACACCGTGCTGGTGGGGTTACTGGAGCGCTTGCGCATCGACGGCACCGGACCGGCCGCTCTGGAGCGCCTGCATCGCCTGTTGGCGGTACAGGTCAAGGAGCTGCCGCAGCTCAACGGTATCTTTGTCTATGACAGCCAGGGGCGCTGGATCGTCAATTCGCAGCCGAAACTGGACAACACGCAAAACAACGCCGACCGCGAGTATTTCATCTATCACCGCGACCATCCGGGCGACGGTCCCCACATCGGTCCACCGGTGCGCAGCCGTTCCACCGGAAAATGGATCGCCACCGTCACGCGCCGTGTCAACAACGCCGACGGCAGTTTTGGCGGCGTGGTGCTGGCGACGGTGGACATGGCTTACTTCCAGCGCTTCTACGACAGCTTCAACATCGGCAAGTCGGGCGCCATCCTGTTGGGACTCAACAGCGGCACCATCGTGTTCCGCCGTCCGCTGCGCGAAGATTCGATCGGGAAGAGCATGGCCGACGCCGCCATCTTCCGCGACCACGCCTCGAAGAACGCCAGCGGTCTGGCCATCATCAAGTCGTCGCAGGACGGTGTGGTGCGCATCAACGGCTACCGTCATCTGGAAACTTTTCCGCTGTTCGTTTCGGTCGCGCTGTCGCATGACGAAGTGTTCGCAGAATGGCGCGCCGACGCCTACATGCATATGGTTGGCGTACTGCTTCTGGTGACCGGGTTTGCGGTCATGGGGCGGCGCATGGTGGCGCAGATCGACCACCGTTCGATCGCCGAGAACGAGGCCAACGAAGCGCGCGCGCAGGTGGAAAAATTGAATCAGATCCTGGAGCGGCTGGCCCTGCAGGACGGCCTCACCCGTCTGGCGAACCGGCGCCAGTTCGATGTCGCGCTGGCGCGCGAAATGGGCCGCGCGGTGCGTAGCGGAAGGAGCCTGGCGCTGATCATGATCGACGTCGACCGCTTCAAGTTGTACAACGATTTATATGGCCACTTGGCCGGTGACGAGTGCCTGCGCAAGGTCGGGAAATCCATCCTCTCCGGCGAGCGGCGTGCCGACGATCTGGCCGCACGCTATGGCGGCGAGGAATTCACCATCATCCTGCCCGATTGCGATGCGGCGGGCGCGCTGGCAATTGCGGAGCAGATACGGCTGGCTGTACGCGCGCAGCAGATTGAACACACGGCCAATCCGGACGGCATCGTGACGGTCAGTCTGGGGATCGGTTGTTTAACTAAGGTGAAACGGGAAACGTCGGTGCGCGACCTGATCAGCATGGCGGACCAAGCGCTGTATCGGGCCAAGGACGAGGGCAGGGATCGCGTCGGCATGTGAGGAGATGCAGGAAGAGGGCGGCGGCGAAAGGGAGAATCGGCCAATTCGCCGCGGAAGATCAGCGAACGGTCACGGCCTTTTCCGGCTGCATCGATTCCTGCTCCATGGTTTCGCCGGCGACCACTTGCATTTCGTCGTCGAATTCAGGATCGGCGACGGGTTGTTTGACGGTATTGCGATTGAGCACGTAGATTTCGGCACTGCGCATTTTCGGCGCTTCATCGGGGACGACATTCTGAACCTGGTACATCGCAAGATCGTTTTCCCATTTCCTTTCACGATAAAAAAAGTAGAGCAAGAAAACCAGGCCGACGCTCAGGTAGGAGACGACGGCGAGGAACATGTCTTGCTGGAACAGGTTGGCGATGAAATCCATGACTATATGTGCTCTCTAAGGATGGGGTTGGGCGATGCGGCAATGATATTGAACGGCTCCTTTGTGCGATATCGGGGAATTCCCTATCCCTTGCCGGCGCATGGCAAGGAGGTGCTGCGGATCAGTGCGCCAGCGTCTTCCTGAGCGTGGCGGCAAGCTCGTCGATGGCGAACTTGGCGACGTAGCCGTTGGCACCGACACTGCGTACGTGGTCCTCATTGGCAGAACCCGACAGCGACGAGTGGATCACCACCGGAATACCCTTGTAGCGCTGGTCACCCTTGATGTTGCGGGTCAGCGTGAAACCATCCATCTCCGGCATTTCCAGATCGGTCAGCATCAGCGCCACCTTGTCGGCGATCTGCGTGCCTTCGCGCTGCGCTTCCGCACCCAGCGCCTGCAGTTTCTCCCACGCTTCCTTGCCGCTCTTGGTCATGATGTATGGCACGCCCAACGTGGTCAGCCCGTCCTCGATCAGCGCCCGCGCCACCTTGGAATCGTCTGCCGCCAGTACGATTGCGCCAGGTTTTACCAGGCTTTTCAGGGCGCCGTCATGGCCATTGTCCAGCGCCTGTTTGACCGGAGAGGTCATGTTGAGAATCTGCTCCACGTCCAGCACCTGCACCAGGCGGCTACCGTCGACATCCGAGTCGAGGCGCGCGATGCTGGTGACGAGGTCGCCGCCGGCGCTGGCTTCGGCCGACAGCACCTGGCTCCAGTCAAGGCGTACGATTTCTTCCACCGATTCCACCGCAAAGGCCTGGGTATGGCGCGCATATTCCGTGATCAGCAGGATATTCAGGCCGGTCTTGGGTTTGCAGCCCGTCACCGCCGGCAGGTCAATGACCGAGATCACCTGGCCGCGGATGTTGACCATGCCCAGCATCGGCGCCTTGGTGCCGGCGGCTGTGGTGATCGGCACCATCGGCACGATCTCGCGGATCTTGAAGACGTTGATGCCGAACAGCTCGCCCGGACCGTCGCCGCTGGTGCTGCCGAGGCGGAACAGCAGCAGTTCGAATTTGTTGCTGGCCGTCAGATTCGTGCGCTCATCGATTTCTTTTTGAAATGCATCCATGGTGACCTCAGAGGGTGGTTGGGTTGTATAAGAATTGTTTCCCGGATCAGAACTGTTCCCACGAGCCGGTCTCGTCGTTGGCCGCTCCCGGCGATTTCAGCGCCGCGCGGGTTTCCTTGCGCACGGCGACCGGTCCGGCCGATTTCAGGCCTGGCGCGCGGGCCGGCGTGATGTCGATGGTGCGCTTCGGCGCGGCAGGCCTGCTCAGTGCGGCGCGTTCGTCGAGCTTGAAGACGCTGACCACTTCCGACAGGCGGCCCGCCTGTTCCTGCATCGATTGTGCGGCTGCCGCGGCTTGCTCGACCAGTGCTGCGTTCTGTTGCGTGACTTCGTCCATCTGCGTGATGGCCAGGTTGATTTGCTCGATGCCCTGGCTTTGTTCGTGGCTGGCGGCGGTAATTTCGCTGACGATGTCGGTCACCCGGCGCACGCTGTTGACGACTTCTTCCATGGTGCTGCCGGCTTGCACGACCAGCTTGCTGCCGACATCGACCTTGGACACCGAGTCGTCGATGAGGATCTTGATTTCCTTGGCCGCAGCAGCTGAACGTTGTGCCAGGCTACGCACTTCGGACGCGACCACGGCGAAACCTCGGCCTTGTTCGCCGGCACGCGCCGCTTCGACCGCGGCATTCAAGGCCAGGATATTGGTCTGGAAGGCGATGCCGTCAATCACGCCGATGATGTCGACGATCTTTTTCGACGAATCGTTGATCGATCCCATGGTATCGACAACCTGGCCCACGACGTTGCCGCCGGCGACCGCGACTTCGGAGGCCGTCGCGGCAAGTTGATTGGCCTGGCGTGCGTTGTCGGCGTTCTGTTTCACGGTCGAGGTCAGTTCTTCCATCGCCGAGGCGGTTTCTTCCAGCGATCCGGCCTGCTGTTCGGTGCGTGAGGACAAGTCCATGTTGCCGCTGGCGATTTCGTTGGACGCGGTGGCGATGGTGTCGGTACCGGTGCGCACTTCGCCGACGATCTTGAGCAGGTTGTCGTTCATGCCGCGCAACGCTTCGAGCAACTGACCGGTTTCATCTTTGCTCTCGGCGCGGATGGTGGTGGTCAGGTCGCCGCCGGCGACGCGCTGGGCGACATCGACCGCTTCGGTCAGCGGACGCGAGATCACGCGTGAAATCCACACCGCCAGCGTCATCGCGGCAGCCATGCAGATCAGCAGCATGGAAATGATCCAGAAGCGGGCATTCGCATAAGTGGTGTCCGCATCGGCACTCGACGTCACTGCACCTTTTTCGTTGACTTCGACCAGTTTATCGACCTGATCGAGCAGGCCGCGGTAGACCTTGGTCGACTCGCCCTTGAGCATGGCGCGGGCCTCTTCGTTCTTGTCGGCGCGCGAGACATCGAGGATTTTCTTGTGTTCGCTCAGGAAAGCGCCGATGGCTTTCTCCACTTCGGGATAGAGCGCTCTTTCTTCTGGTTCGCTGATTTGCCTCTGGTAGTCGCTTTGTTGCTTTGCCAGCGTGGCGATCTGCTTGTTGACGTTGCGTTCGACTTCGTCGAATTCTTGCGGTGTCGACGCCAGGATATGTTGCAACTCGAAACTGCGGATACGCGACAGCGACAGCTTCAGCTGCAACAGCGTTCGGATGCTCGGCAGCCAGTTGGTGGCGATATCGGTCGAGGCCTGGTTGACACGGCTCAGTTCGCGAATGGCGAATGCGCCGAGAGCGGCCTCAAGGGCAATCACAATGAAAAAGACCGAAATCAGTTTCCGGGAAATTTTCAGATCGTAGAACCACTTCATTTTTTTCTCCTGGGGGGCAGGTAGTGCGTGTCGATATTGCCCAAGGCAATGCGACTGAATCTGGCCATCAGGCAGGGAGCCGGCGCAGCCTCGGACGATCATGCCTGCCGAAGCCGGGCTGGTGGAAATTCCGCTATGCCCGATGTGTTACCAGACTATCCAATCCACATACTCTCCGGTATCAGTAATTTCCTGATAGCCGGGAGGCAACATGGAAGCCCAGAGGCGGAGGGAGAAAAACGAGGTGGGGAAGACGAACGAAAAAGCCCGCTTACAGGCGTAAGCGGGCTGGATGGTGGGGGAAGGAAATTACAGGTACTGCACTTCGATCGTGGCCGAGCCGTCGAGGTCGATGTTCTGTGTCAGCGGCAGGTTGGCGCCCTTGTCCAGCACGGCGGTCACGCCAAGGTTGCCGGACATGGTCTTGTAGGAGCCGGGTGTGGTCGTGCCGGTGGCGGCGAAGGACTTGCGGCCGGCGCCGTCGGCGTGGAAGCGGCCATCCCCCGATTTGATCCAGGTGCCGTTGTTGGCTTCGTCGTAGATGACGTCAGGCGTGGCGCCGTCCGCGCTGAACGAATTGGGGATGACGCGAACGCTGTAGGCACCGATGTTCTTGCCGCCTGCTGCGCCCAGGCCGTAGGCATACTTGTCGGTCAGACGCGATTCGATTGCCGTCATCAGGCCGGTGACCACAGTCGAGGCCTTGTTGTCGATGGCGCGGACAGCGACTTTGGTTGCTGCATCGCAAGTGACGGTGAAGGCGATGGTCTTTTCCGCCAGTACGTTCGCTGCCGTGGTGCTCAGGCCCTTGGCGGAGATGGTGCCGTAGTCGACTACGTTGGTGCCGGTGAAGCTCGGAGTACAGGCCGAAGGACGAATGACACCTTTGACCTTCAGTTCGGCGGTATCGGCAGCCTGGGCGGCGAAAGACACCAGCAGGGAAGCAGCCAGGGCGGAGAAGAGAGTGATTTGCTTGGTCATGATCGTTTCCTCAAAGAGTCAGAATGGGTTGAATTCGGTTGAAATCGTTTTGCTTCAGCGCCTTGTGTTTGCTTAAGCAGTGAAGCCATTCTGACGATTTAAGGATCGGATTTATATGAGAAAACTCTCAAAAAACAGAGCGATGAAAAAACGCGACAGCAGGTTTCCGCACCTCGCCGAGAGATGTCTTGCATAGGGGAAACGCTGCAGTTGCCGGCGTGATCGGGGATAATGGAGGTCTTTACCATCAACAAGGACCGTCGTGGCAGTCTCCATCAAAACCGAAAAACAGATCGCCATGATGCGCGTGGCAGGAGGCCTGGCGGCGGAAGTGCTGGAGATGATCGGCGAGTACGTCGTGCCCGGCGTATCGACCGAAGAGCTTGACCGGCGCTGCCATGACTACATTCGCAAGGTGCAGAAAGCCACGCCGGCGAACGTCGGTTATCACGGTTTTCCGAAGACCTTGTGCACCTCGATCAACGCCGTGGTCTGCCACGGCATCCCCAGCACCCGGGACGTGCTCAAGGACGGCGACATCATCAACATCGACGTCACCGTGATCAAGGATGGCTGGCACGGCGACACCAGCCGCATGTATTTCGTCGGTACGCCCAGGCCGGAAGCGGCGCGGCTGGTGCAGACCACGCTCGACGCCATGCTGGCCGGCATCGCCGTGGTACGGCCGGGCGCACGCCTGGGCGACGTCGGCCACGCCATCCAGACGCTGGCTGAAGGCGCCGGCTATTCGGTGGTGCGCGAATACTGCGGTCACGGCATCGGCAAGGTGTATCACGAAGAACCGCAGGTGCTGCATTACGGCACGCGCAATTCCGGCTTGCTGCTGCGCCAGGGCATGACCTTCACCATTGAACCGATGATCAATCTCGGTGGGCGCGCCGTGCAGCAACTCGACGACGGCTGGACCGTGGTCACCCGCGACGGCTCGCTCTCGGCGCAGTGGGAACACATGATCGCGGTGACCGCCGACGGCGCCGAAATCCTGACCCCCTGGCCATCCGCCAAATAATCTCCTGTCCGCTTGCGCAGTCTTCCCGAAGCTGTCCGGGCAACTTCGAAGAGAGCCGGCGCGCGCATCGGTTATCATTTCTTGCCGCACGTCATCCCTCGCCCGCAACTTTCATCCACCGTCCTGACAACGATACTTATCCGCCCATGAAAATTTCCCCGTCGCTGCCGCTGTGGTCCATCGCTTCGCCCATCCTTGGCTGGCTGGTATATGCGGTCAATGCACTGCAACCCGGCAGCTGGTTCATCGCCTTGCTGGTGGCCGGGCTGATGGCCAGCGTGCTGGCTGCGGTGTATCACGCCGAGGTGGTGGCGCACAAGGTCGGCGAGCCGTTCGGCACACTGGTGCTGGCGCTGGCGGTAACGCTGATCGAGGTGGCGCTGATCGTGTCGCTGATGCTGGCCGGCGGGGAGGCGACCACCGGGCTGGCGCGCGATACGGTGTTCGCGGCCATCATGATCATCCTTAACGGCATTGTCGGCATCTGCCTGCTGATGGGCGCCAGCCAGCATCGGGAGCAGTCGTTCGGCCAGCACGGCGTCAGCGCGTCGCTGGCGACGCTGGCGGCGATTGCCGTGCTCACGCTGGTGCTGCCGAACTACACGCTGACAACAGCAGGGCCGTTCTACAGCAGCAGCCAGCTGGCTTTCATCGCGGTGATTTCCCTGGTGCTGTACGGCACCTTCGTCCTGGTGCAGACCGTGCGCCACCGCGACTACTTCCTGCCGCCCAACGCCGCCGGCGATGCGGAAGCGCACGCCGAGCCTCCTTCCAACAAGGTCGCCATCGCCGCCGCCGTGTTGCTGCTGGCCTGCCTGGGCGCCGTGGTGCTGCTGGCCAAGGCGCTGGCGCCGACGCTGGAAGTCGGTCTCGACAACCTGGGCGCACCCAAATCAGTCGTGGGCATCATCATCGCCGCCATCGTCTTGCTGCCGGAAGGACTGGCGGCGGTGCGCGCCGCCCGCGCCAATCGTTTGCAGACCAGCCTCAACCTGGCGATCGGCTCGGCGCTGGCCAGCATTGGCCTGACGATTCCTGCGGTGGCGGTGGTGTCGCTGGCGACCGGCTGGACCTTGTCGCTGGGACTGGATATCAAGTCGACGGTGCTGCTGATGCTGTCGTTCATCGTCGCCGGCTTCTCGCTGAGCACGGGCCGCACGACGGTCATGCAGGGTATGGTGCACCTGGTGATTTTCGCGGTGTATCTGTTTACGACGATCGTGCCATGAGGAAGTGATCAGCGCCGCAAGTGGGCGGCGTCCTTGCGCAGCGGATCGAGCAGCTGGCGCAGCGCGTTGTGATCGAGTTCGTACATGAGTGCAATCAGGCTGCCCAGTTCGCCGCGCGGAAATCCCTCGCGCGCGAACCAGCCCAGGTAATGGCCGGGCAGGTCGGCCAGCAGCCGGCCCTGGTACTTCCCATACGGCATTTCCATGCTGACCAGCTTCAGTAGGGATTCCTGATCCATCGTTATTGCCTCTTCACGGGAATGCGCTGTCGATCTTGACATCGTCATGCCGTGCGACGCAATTGCGTCCCCTGGCTTTTGCGACATACAAGGCGCGGTCGGCTTCTTCCACCAGCTCTTCCGGTTCTCCCGATTTTCCCGATTCTTGCGACGGCTCGATCATGGCTACGCCGGCGCTGACCGTCACGATGGTCAGCGGGCTGGCGGCATGCAGGATGTCGAGCGCGACGATGTCGGCGCGAATGCGTTCGGCAATCAGTGCGGCCGACTCCAGCGTGGTCTGCGGCAGCAGCACCACCAGTTCTTCGCCGCCGTAGCGCGCCACCAGGTCGCCGGTGCGTTGCGGTACTTGCCTGAGCAGCGCGGCGATGCGGCGCAGGCAGTCGTCGCCGGCGCGGTGGCCGTAGATGTCGTTGTACTGCTTGAACCAGTCGACGTCGAGCATGATCAGCGCCACGCTGTCCTTGTTGCGCAGCGCCCGGGCAAATTCCTGGCTGAGCGCGATGTCGAAATGGCGGCGGTTGGCGAGACCGGTCAGGCCGTCCTCCAGCGCCAGGTTCTGCAAATGCCGGTTGAGCTGGTCGAGGTTGTCGCGTGCGACGCGCAACTCGGCTTCGGTTTCCAGGCGCAGCTTGATCTGGCGCAGCAGCCAGTTGCCCAGCAGCGCCAGGATCACGATCAGCAGCAGGATGGCGGCGGTGTGATGCAGCGTGTCCTCGACCCAGCTGTCAAGCACTTCTTCCTTGGACAGCGCAATCGCCACGAACAGCGGAAACTGATTGAAGTGCCGGTAGGCGTTGATCCGGTCCTTGCCGTCGACGGTGGATGGCGCGGTGTGCGTGCCGTGATGATTCTTGGTGACGTAGTCGCGGAAAATCGGCACCTTGCTCAGGTTGTAGCCGACGTACTTGTCGAAGAACGGACGGCGCACCAGCAGTGTGCCGTCATTGAGGCCGAGGATGATGAGACCGTTGTCGCCGATCTTGAAGGTGCTGTAGAAGTTGCGGAAGTAGTCGATGTCGATCGCCGCCAGCACCACGCCGCGGAACCTCCCGTCGGGATAATCGAAGCGGCGCGATACGGTCAGGCGCCAGGCGCCGGCCGGATTCTTGATCAGCGGTCCGATGTAGGGGCCGCGGTCCTTGTGGTCGCGATGATATTGGAAATAGTTGCGGTCGCTGATGTTGCCGCTGAACGGCGTGTCGCTGGAGTCGACCACCGGATTGCCGTCGGCGTCGAGGATGAACACGCCGGCCAGCTGGCTGACTTCCGACACGCGCTTTTGCAGCAGCTTGTGCAGGCGCGGTTTCTGGACGTCGTCGACGCCGTCGGCCTCCAGCCGTTCAACCACGCCGGAGAGGATGATGTCGGCTGCCTTGAACGTATCGTCGCCATGCTGCGCCAGCGCGCGCGCCATGTTGACGATGTTGGTTTCGGAATCGTTGATATGTTCTTCGCGCGCCTTCCATGCCTGCCAGCTGCTGACGGCCAGCAGCGAGACGCAGACGATGAAGAAAAATACCTTCGCCCGGAATACCAGCGGCGCGGTTTCACCTGAATATCGGGATACGATTTTCTTCAATTGCTGCAAGAGGTTCATGACGGATGTTGTGTGGAGAACGCATCTCACACATTGATTATTGTTAACAGGCCTTAAGCGGCTGCATCTTCAATGCTACTAGAAATGCGCGGTAGTTTGTTCTTCTCCGGCAAATAACCGAGGCCCGAGCGACATCGCGTGAATTCGCATTGTCGCAGGGAAAGAATGCCATGCAGTTTTATAATCGGACAGTTCCTTTTATTTCGTCACACTCCTCATGCCGACCTCCCGCGCCGAAGACAAGCAACCGACCCCGCCGATAGAACCGGCGCTGGAGGATTGTTGTCAGAGCGGTTGCGATCCCTGCATCTTAGACATTTACCAGGACGCGCTGGAACGCTACCGCGTGGCCTTGCAGGAATGGCAGGCGCGCCAGCCGCCACCGCCCGTTAAAAAACATTCTCGCAGGCAATAAATTGCCGTTGTCACCTGAGGGTCACAATCCTCAGGTATGTTCCAACGGTGCCGACAGCAGCCGGTCGCAGCCTATTCAGGCATCATCCGATGGAGAAAAAATGAACGACGAAGAACTGGTGCGCCGCATTCATCGCGAGCTTGCCGACAGCTACGACGAAGAGCTGGAACTGGAAATCGAAGATCGTACGATCGAGCAGCTGGCCGGCGGCGTCGACGCCATCAGCGAGCAGGACAAGGCCGATCGCCGGCTGTATTTCCGCGAACTGTTCCGCCTGCAGGCCGAGCTGGTCAAGTTGCAGGACTGGGTGGTCGCCACCGGCCACAAGGTGGTGATCCTGTTTGAAGGCCGCGATGCGGCGGGCAAGGGCGGCGTCATCAAGCGCATTACCCAGCGCCTCAATCCGCGCGTCTGCCGCGTCGCCGCCTTGCCGGCGCCGAACGATCGCGAACGCACGCAGTGGTATTTTCAGCGCTACGTCTCGCATCTGCCGGCTGCGGGCGAAATCGTGCTGTTCGACCGCAGCTGGTATAACCGTGCGGGAGTAGAGCGCGTGATGGGTTTCTGCAGCGACGACCAGTACGAAGAATTCTTCCGCTCCGCGCCGGAGTTCGAACGCATGCTGGTGCGTTCCGGCATTCAGCTGATCAAGTACTGGTTTTCGATCACGGATGAAGAGCAGCACATGCGCTTCCTCAGCCGCATCCACGATCCGCTCAAGCAGTGGAAGCTGAGCCCGATGGATCTGGAGTCGCGCCGCCGCTGGGAGGATTACACCCGCGCCAAGGAGGTCATGCTGGAGCGCACCCACATCGCCGAAGCGCCGTGGTGGGTGGTGCAGGCGGTCGACAAGAAGAAGGCGCGCCTGAACTGCATCCATCATCTGTTGAGCCAGATGCCGTACGGAGAAGTCGAACATGCGCCGATTTCGTTGCCGGAGCGTGAGCGGCACGACGACTACTTCCGCCGCGAAGTGTCGAGCGAGATTCTGGTGCCGGAAGTTTACTGACGGCCGCAGCAACTCGCGCAATCAGTCGCGCATGAAAAACGGGAGCTCTTGGGCTCCCGTTTTTCATTGATGCCGACTGCTTAGCCGGCCTGAAATCAGTTCTCGATCAATTCCGAATCGATCACGCAGTACCGGTTCAGAAATACTTTTTGACGATCTCGCCGAAAGCCTGCTCTGCCGGCATGCCGCCGCGCATCAGCGTGGTGATTTCTTCCGAGTGCTCGCCGATGGTGTCCGGCAAGGTGGCGCGGTTGGCCTTGAAGTATTCGTACTTGTCGCTGTCGACCTGATCCTTGGCACGGGTTGCTGCGCTCGGCGCGCGCGTGGTGCTGGCGCGCTTGACGCCGCCGGTGCTCAGCGTGCGGGTGGTCTTGCTGCCGCCGGCCTTGGCCAGCCTGACCTGATCCAGCGTGAACACGCCGGTGGCGTTGCCCGGCGCGAATTCGCCTTCTTCCGGATGATGCAGGTGATGATTGCCGTCGAAGGCCATCTTCTTGCCGGCAGTGTTGGTCAGTTGATAATGCGGACCGTTGCCCGACGTGACCAGCGCGAACTGGACGCGTTCGCCGTAAATGCCCATCTGGGTAAGGACGCCTGTCAGGTAGGGCGCTTTCAGGGTGTCGATGTTGCCATTCCAGCGTTTGCTTCTTGTCGTAGTCAAAATATGTACTTCCGTAATGATGGCGGCCGCGCGCAAGAGGGATCTCGGGAAAACGGCGATCGGGGCGGCCGGCCTTGAAAAAACAGCGTGACCTGCCATTATCCTCTTCTCGCGCCCAGATTGACAGCGCGACGCAGCAATTTTTGCCGCAAGGGAGCTCCTTGGAAACCGGAAACCCCCGCCCACAGCGCTTTGCAGCCTCGCGATTGATGTCCGGCAATGCTTCCATGCGGCAATAACGGCGTTATAATGCGCCTACTCCGCGCTCGCGGAGGTCGCCCACAAGAAATACACCAAAAACGCACCAAAAACGGGGAATCATGGGATCGGGAAACCACATATATCGCGCATGCGTGCCGGCCGCCTTGTTCATGTACTTCTGCTGCACCGGCAACCTCGCGCATGCGCAGGTGCAGGATTACGTCCAGGCCGGCATCGTCAAGGTCGTCAGCGGCAATGTCCAGGTGCTGCGCCGTGAACAGCCATCGGCCGTGCATGTCGGCGACCGCGTGTTTTCCGGCGACCGCGTGGTCACCGCCGAGGGCGCCGCCGTCGGCATCACGCTGCGCGACGACACCTTGCTGTCGCTGGGCCCCAAGAGCAATTTCCTGCTTGAGCAATACACCTTCGACGCCAGCTCGGGCGAAGGCAACGTCGCCGTGCGCGTCGTCAAGGGTACGCTGCGTTACGTTACCGGCCTGATCGGCAAGCATGCGCCGGAGAGCCAGCGCGTGCTGACGCCGACTGCCACCATCGGCATTCGCGGCACCGACTTCATTGTGGATGTGGCCGATGAATAAGCTGATACAGCAATCCGCCAGGCTGCTGGCGCCGGTCGCGCTGGCGCTATTGCTGGCCGCCTGCGCCGGACCGAAAGAACGTTTCGTGCTGTTGCCGCAGGCGGACGGCTCCTCCAGCAGCATCGTAGTCAAGTCCGGCGGCAGCGAGACCGCACTCACGACGCCGTACGCTTCGGTTGAGACGCAAGCCGGCAAAGCCGGCAAGACGGTCACGCTGAGCGAAGCCGACGTCAGCAAGCGCTACGCGCCGGTGATGGAAAACCTGCCGCTGCGTCCGCGCACCTACGTGCTGCAATTCGAACTCGGACGCGATCGCCTGACGCCGGCATCGCGCAAATTCCTCGACCAGGCGATTGACGAAATCAAGCAATTTCCGGCCGGGGAATTCATCTTGACCGGTCATGCCGACAACATCGGCAACGACGCCTTCAACGACACGCTGTCGGTGCGCCGCGCCAAGCTGGTCGAGAGCGAACTGGTACGTGCCAAAGTCAATCTCATCAGCATTGAAGTGATCGGCAAGGGCTCGCGCGAACCGCGCTTCCCTGCCAAAAAAGGCGTGCCGGAGCCGCGCAACCGCTACGTCGAGATCAAGCTGCGTTAGAAGTCGCACTGAAAACAATGATGAAATGGGTTCCGAGACATGGCCGACATCTACCTCGCGTATTCCCCCGGGACGCGCGCGAATTACTATGGCGACAAACCGCTGGCGCTGTTGCAGGCGCTGGGAACGGTACGCCTGAATGACAGCGAAACGCCGCTGACCCCAACCGACCTGGTGCATGCCGCCGCCGGTTGCGACATCATCGTCGCGCCGCGCATCCCGGCTGCGCCCGCCGAGGTCTTTGATCGTCTGCCGCAACTGGCCGCCTATTGCCGTGGCGCAGTCGATATCCGCAACATCGACGTCGATGCCGCCAGCCGCAACGGCGTGCTGGTCACACGCGCGACGCCGGGTTTTGCCGCCTCGGTGGCGGAGTGGGTGCTGGCCGCGATGTTCGATCTCAGCCGCGGCATCAGCGACGCCGCGCTGGCCTATCGCAATGGCGTCGCGCCCGCCGTCAGGATGGGACGCGAACTGCGCGGCGCCACGCTGGGCGTGGCCGGCTACGGCACCATCGGCCAATACCTGTGCCGGATTGCGCAGGCGCTCGGCATGCAGATCGTCGTCGCCGATCCCTACGCAAACATCACCGAACCGTTGCATGTCGCGACCAGTTTCGACGCCATGCTGGCGCAATCCGATTACGTGGTTTGCCTGGCCCCGGCCACGCCCGAAACGGCGCAACTGTTCAACGCCGCCGCATTTGCCAAGATGCAGGCATCGGCCTTCTTCATCAATGCCTCGCGCGGCGAGCTGGTCGACGAAGCGGCGCTGCTGCTGGCGCTCGACCATGGCGTCATCGCCGCCGCCGCCCTTGACGTTGGCATGGCGCCCGACCAGATGCCGTCATCGCTGCTGGCGCGCCATCCGGGCGTCATCGCCACACCGCATATCGGCGGCCTGACGCCGCAGGCGGCCGAACATCAGGCGATGGATACGGTCAACCAGGTGGCGGCGATTCTGGCCGGCCGCTTGCCCGAGGGCGCGGTCAATGCCGGCAAGGCGCACCGGCTGGCGCGTTTCGCGCCGGCACAATAAGATCAGCGGAGACAGCTCATGACTTCCAGCGCGATACCGGCCGACGCCTGCGACTGCCACATCCACATTTACGATTACACGCGCTTTGAACTGATGCCGACGGCGCCCTCCAGGCCGCCGCAGTCGCTGTGGTCAGATTATCTGCGCGAACGGCAGGCGCTCGGCTTGGGGCGCGCGGTGATCGTGCAACCGACCGGATACGGTTTCGACAATCGCTGTACCCTCGATGCGCTGGAGCAGGCGCAGGGCAGTGCGCGCGCCATCGTCACGGTACCGGCGGAAATTTCAGAAAGCGAACTTGCGGCACTGGACCGGGCCGGCGTGCGCGGCGTGCGTTTCATGATGGTGGCCAACGGCGGCGGCGTGATGCGCCGGGACATGCTGGAGCCGATCGCCGCCAAAATTGCACCGTTGGGTTGGAACATCAATCTGCAGATCGATGGTCGCGATTTCGAACAATACGAAGACCTGCTGAAGTCCTTGCCGTGTCGGGTCGTGATCGACCACAACGGAAAATTCCTCAAGCCGGTAACGCCCGATCATCCCGCCATGCAAAGCCTGTTGCGCTTGCTTGATACGGGACGTTGCTGGATCAAGCTGTCGGCGCCGTATGAGACCTCGCAAACCGGCGCGCCGGATTACGAAGACGTCGGCGCACTGGCGCGCACTTTCGCGCGCGAGTTTCCCGAGCGCTGCCTGTGGGCCAGCAACTGGCCGCACCCCGGCCGCAATCCGCAACCGTCCAATCGCGCGCTGCTCGACCTGTTGCCGGCATGGGCGCCGTCGGCCGAAGTGCGCACGCGCATCCTGGTCGACAACCCGGCGACGCTTTACGGGTTCTGAGCGAAGCTGAAAATGGGAGACGGCGCAATTGCCGGAATGTCAGCCTGATGTTCATCAAAACTGTCGGGGTCATCCAGCGGCCATGCCAGCGACAAGGGCGTCAACTGCACGCCGAAACGCGCGGCGGTGGTTTCCACTCCCTGCGGCGCACAGTCTCGCGTCATCAGGTCGGCCATAGTGGCCGGCACGCCGCGCAGCGCTGAAAACTGTTCCGCACTCACGCACCGCAGCGGCACCTCGCGGCCGTTGACCAGCTGCGCCAGTTCGGCCAGGCTGTATTCTTCCGGACCGCCGAGTTCGTAGATCCCGGCATCGCCTGCGCCCAGTGCGGCGGCTTCGGCGATGGTGGCGACGTCGCCGAGATTGATCGGGCTGCAACGCTGCCCGCCGTCGCCGGCCAGCAAGACCGTCTCGCCCGGCACGCGTTGCTGCAACGACAACTCGAACGGCAAGGGATGCGGACTGCCGCGCACCACCGGACCGATGCGGAAGATCACGCTGTTGTGCAGCCGCGCCAGCACATTTTCGGCCAGGCCCTTGGCCTTCAGATGCCAGTTGCCGGCCCCGGCGTCGGCATCGACGTGCGAAAAATACACCACGCGCGTATCGCGCTTGCCCACCGCCGCCGCGATGCGCTCGGCGGTGTCCACCATGCCTTGCCGATAGGAGTGCCAGTCGTCGGAACAGGAGCCTGATGTGCCGGTCAGCAACACCACTGCATCGGCTTCGGCGATGACTTCAAAACTGCGTTCGCTGTGGGTCCAGTGAGCCACAGTTTCGTCGGCCGCCAGCCGGGCCGGTTCACGCACCAGCGACTGCGTCAGCTTTTCTAATTCCGCAGCATGCGCAGCCGCGTCCGGTTTTGTTGTCATGTGATCGTGAGGGTGATCGTGAAGTGAGTGACACGGCGACCATGCGCATTGCCGTGGTGCACTTCCGAAGCCTTGGATTATAGCGGCACGTTATCACTATTGCATGGTTGCCTTTCGGTCATATTGTCTTAATTTGTGCTCCTTCCTGACGCAGAGTTGACAAAAGGCCTGACAAAGCATCGCTCACCTTCGGTTTGAAGCCATTTCGCTGTGATACGCTGGACCGATAACAATAATTCAACGCCCGCGCACACCGGCGCGGAAATGAAAAGCAGTACGGGAAAAGGAGACGGCCATGAAGAACTACAGGATAGGTGTACGGCTCGGTATCGGTTTCGTGGCGATGCTGATGTTGATGGCGGTCATGGTGGGCATCGGCGTTTGGCGCCTGCAAGGTATCGGCGACGCCACCGACGACATGGTGAAAAATGCCCTGCAGAAAGAACGTACGGCCAATCAATGGCACGCCGCCATCAAAGAGAATGGCGTACGCACCTTCGCCGTGATGCGCAGCGAAGATGCGGAATTCCAGAAGTTCTTCCAGGCTCAGATCGACAACGAATCGAAGCGCATCAGCGTAGTGCAAAAGCGCGTCGAAGCGGCAGTCACTTCTCCCGAAGAAAAGCAGCTGTTCGACAACGTCGGCAAACTGCGTACGGCGTATCGCACCGCGCGCGAAGATATTTTCAAGATGAAGGCGGCCGGCAAGGTGGAGGAAGCCAAACAGCTGACCAACACCACGCTGGTCAAGATGATGGACGAGTACGCGAACAGCGTGCTCAAGTATGCCAACTATCAGACCCAGGTCATCGACGATGCCGCCGGCGACATTTACCAGAGCTACCAGTCCGGACGTACGCTGCTGCTGAGCCTGGGCCTGATCGAACTGGTGCTGGGCGGCCTGCTGGGCTGGCTGCTGACGCTGAGCATTACGCGTCCACTCAACGAAGCGGTGAGCATCGCCGAGACGGTGGCTTCCGGCAACCTGACCTCGCACATCGACGGCAGCGGCAAGGATGAAACCAGCAAGCTGTTGCAGGCGCTTAAGACCATGAACGACAACCTGCTCAATATCGTCGGCGAAGTGCGCAGCGGCACCGATACCATCGCCACCGCCTCCAGCGAAATCGCCACCGGCAACCTCGACCTGTCGGCACGCACCGAAAGCCAGGCCGGCGCGCTGGAAGAAACCGCTTCCGCGATGGAGCAGCTGACCTCGACCGTGAAGCAGAACGCCGAAAACGCGCGCCAGGCCAACCAGCTCGCCGTTTCGGCATCCGAAGTCGCGGTCCAGGGCGGCAGTGTGGTCGGCCAGGTGGTCGACACCATGGGCGAGATCAACGAGTCATCGCGCAAGATCGTCGACATCATCAGCGTGATTGACGGGATTGCTTTCCAGACCAACATCCTGGCGCTGAACGCCGCCGTGGAGGCCGCGCGCGCCGGCGAACAAGGCCGCGGCTTCGCCGTGGTGGCGTCGGAAGTACGCAGCCTGGCGCAACGCTCGGCTTCGGCCGCCAAGGAAATCAAGTCGCTCATCGACGATTCGGTCAACAAGGTCGGCTCGGGTACGCGTCTGGTGGAGCAAGCCGGCAAGACCATGACCGAAGTGGTGGCGAGCGTCAAACGCGTCACGGACATCGTCGGCGAAATCAGCACGGCCAGCCAGGAACAGAGCGACGGCATCGAGCAGGTCAACCGCGCCATCACGCAGATGGACGAGACCACGCAGCAGAATGCCGCGCTGGTGGAGCAAGCCGCCGCAGCGGCGCAATCGCTGCAGGATCAGGCCAGCACGCTGACCCAGGTGGTGAGCGTGTTCAAGCTGGACAATACCGGCGTGACGGTCAAGCCGGCGCTGCGCACACTGGACATCACGCCGCAGCGCAAGCCGGCAGCACGACTGCGGCCGCCGATCTCGTGGCGCTGTCGCAGTCGGCCGCCAGCGCCGCGCTCAATGAACTCGAGAACACGCTCGCCGTGCAACTCTTCGATCGCGTCGGCAAGCGCCTCATGCTCAACGACAACGGCCGCCTCCTATTGCCGCAGGCGCAGCATCTGCTCGACGCCGCCAACACCATCGAACAGCAATTCCTGACGCCCGACCAGGCTGGCGCCGAATTGCGCGTCGGCGCCAGCACCACCATCGGCAGTTACATGCTGCCGCAAATGGTGGCCGCGTACCGGCGCGACCATCCGCAGCTGCGCGTGCGCGCGCTGGTGGCCAACACCGCCGACATCGTCGACGCCGTCAGCAATTTCGAGGTCGATGCCGCGCTGATCGAGGGACCGTGCCATGCCAGCGACGTCGACGTCGAGCCGTGGATGACGGATGAACTGATCGTGGTTGCTTCGCCCCGGCATGCGCTGGCGGCGCAGGGCAGGCGACTGACACTGAAGATGTTGAGCGAGGCAGACTGGCTGTTGCGTGAAGCCGGGTCCGGCACGCGCGAAGCGGTCGAACATGCTCTGCTGCCTTACCTGCATCACTTGCCGTCGGCCTGCGAGTTCGGCAATTCGGAAGCGATCAAGCGCGCCACCGCCGAAGGCATGGGCATCAGCTGCCTGTCGCGCGCGGTGGTTGCGGACTTGCTGGAGTCGGGACGGCTGATCGAATTGACGACGCCGTTGCCGCCCTTGCGCCGTCATTTCTACATGGTGCGCAACAGGTATCGCGTGTTGTCGGTGCGGCTGGCGGCGCTGCTGGATTTTTGCCGCGACTGGGCGGTGCGTCACGAGCAGCACCCGGGCTGAAAACTCAGGCGCGCGTCGCTGCGGGAAAGCGCACTTTCACCAGCAAGCCGGCATCGTTGGCGCCATCGGCCAGGATGATCTCGGCGCCATGCGCCGACGCGATGTCGCGCACAATCGACATGCCCAGGCCTGCGCCATGCGGGTTGACGAGCTGTGCTGACGGTGCGCGGTAGAACGGCGCGAACACGCGCTCGCGATCGGAGGCCGGGATTCCCGCGCCGGTGTCTTCCACTTCCAGCACTGCGTGCGAATCTGCGGCGATTTTCTGGTATCCCACACGCACCGCGATACGGCCGTCGGCCGGCGTGTAGCGGATCGCGTTATCGAGCAGGTTGACCACCAGTTCACGCAGCAGCAACGGACTGCCATCGATCAGGACATCGCCGGCGGCATCGAAGGAAAGATCGATGCGCTTGGCCACGGCGTTCTGTGCGAGTTCGAGCGCCACCTGGCGTGCGGCGTCGGTGAGCGAAACCGGACCGATACCGCCTTCGACCGCGCCATGTTCAGCACGCGCCAACGTCAGCAGGCGATTGGCCAGGTGCACGGTGGAGTCGGTGGTGCCGGCAATGCTTTCGACCAGCTCACGCAAAGCCCGCGGATCGCCGGGCGTGCGGTCGAATTCGCGCAACGCCAGTTCGGCCTGCGTCTTCAACACCGTCAGCGGCGTGCGCAACTGATGCGAGGCGTCGGCGATGAAACGGCGCTGTCCGGTGATCAGCGTCTGCAGGCGTTCCATGTAGCCGTTCATGGCCAGCACCAGTGGGCGCACTTCCTTGTGCACGCGTGCCGGGTCAAAATCAGACAAGTCGGTCGGCGCGCGGGATTCGACCTCGCTGCGCAACTGCATCAGCGGCCGCAGCACGAAGCGCACCGCAAACCATACCAGCAAGGCGGCCACCGTCACCAATACGCCTTGCCGCCACATGGTGTCGAACAGGATCTTGCGCGTCATGCCGCGGCGCGCGTCCATGGTTTCACCGACCTGGATCAGCGCGATGCCGCGCATCGTATCGTCGTAGACCGGCTGGTAGAGCGCGGCGATGCGCACCGGCTGGCCGTGATATTCGGCCTGGTAAAAACGCACCAGCGCCGGATAGGCTTCGGAACGCTTGACGTTGGCCGGCAACGGCGGCAAGTCGTCATAGCCGGACACGAACTCGCCCTTGACGCCGGTCACCTTGTAATAGATGCGGCCCAGCGTGTCGGTCTCGAAACTGTCGAGCGCCACGTAGGGCACGTCGGCCACGACCTGGCCGTTGACGACGGATACGCGCTCGGCCAGCGCGCGCGTCGATGCGAGCAGCGAACGATCGTAGGCGATGTCGGCCACTTCCAGTGCGTTGTAATACACCGAGACCGCGTCGAGAGCGACCAGGATCAGCAGCGGCACCAGTAGCCAGCGCATCAGCTGGCTGCGCAGGCTGCCGAGGCTACCCGGTCCCGCGGCGGCGTTGCGTATCATCCGGCCGCTTGCAGCAGGTAACCGAGGCCGCGCAAGGTGGTGATGGATACTCGGCCTTCATCGACGGCGTCGAGTTTCTTGCGCACGCGATGGATATAGATTTCGATGGCGTCGACGTTGGCGTTGTCGTCCAGCGAGAACACTTCCTGGAACAGTTTCTCCTTGGCGACGGTGCGGCCGGCGCGCGTGATCAGCGTCTCCAGCACGGCGTGTTCACGCGGTGTCAGCGCCAGCATCGCGCCGCCATAGGTGAACATGCGCGACACCGTGTCGAAGCTCAATGCGCCGCACTGGATAGTGACCGCTTCATTTCCTTGAGCGCGTCGCAGCAGCGCCTTCACACGCGCTTCCAGTTCCACCAGCTCGAAGGGTTTGGCGAGGTAGTCGTCGGCGCCGAGATTGAGGCCGTTGACGCGGTCGTTGAGCCCGCCGCGCGCGGTCAGGATCAGCACCGGCGTGCGGCTGCCGCGTGCGCGCAGGCGCTTCAGCACATCGAGGCCATCCATCTTCGGCAGCGTCAGGTCGAGGATGACCAGCGCGTACTCCTGCGTCAGCAGCAGGCTGTCGGCGTCATCGCCGTTGTTGGCGCATTCGACGGTCAGGTGCGCATCCTGCAGCGCCTTGGAAATCCAGCGGGAAAGTTCGACATGATCTTCAACCAATAGAATGCGCATGATGCAGATACCGAATGAGAAGCGAAATGACGGAAACACATGAAATCGCAGTGCAGTGCAACAAGGAGACCCGCATGAAAAAAATCAGCCCGGCCGGCGCTGCGATGCAACGGATAGTTGCGGATGCTAACAGAAGCGCGGCCTTTGCAATAGCGGCTTTGCAGCCGGTGGTGCAAAGCTTTAACAACACTGAAAGCCGAATGAAAGTTTGGCCGCGTAGCATCCGCCCACATAGTCAAATCAAAAATAATAATAACCAGACATCGGAGACACGGCATGAGCCATCGCACTTGTTTGCGCACTTATTTTTGTACTTGTTTTCGTGCTGCCGGCAAAAGTACTTTCCCGTATTCGCTGCACCGCGTGGCTGCCATTTCGCACGACGTCTGACGGCTGTCATGAACTCGTTCATCCGGCGTCATCTGTTGACGGCGTGCGCCTTGTTCATCGGCGCTGCCGGACTGCATGCGCCGGCGGCGCAGGCGGCGCGTGCGGTGGAATGCATCGTGCCGGCCAAGCCCGGCGGCGGAATGGACGGCGCTTGCAGGATGATCCGCAAAGCCTTGCCGCTGGCCACAGAGGACGCGCCGGTCAAGATCAGTTACCTGCCCGGCGGCATCGGTGCGGTGGCATGGAGTTCGGTGGTGTCGCAGCGCCGCGGCGGCGCCGACACGTTGGTGACGTTTTCGGGCGGTTCGCTGCTCAACCTGGCGCAAGGAAAGTATGGCAAGGCCGCCGTATCCGACGTGCGCTGGCTGGCCGGCGTCGGCGTCGACTACGGCATGATCGCCGTGCGCAGCGACGCACCATACAAGAACCTGCGCGAGCTGATCGACGCCATGCGCAGCGAGCCGGGCAAGATCACTGTTGGCGTCAGCGGTACGGTCGGCAGCCAGGACTGGCTCAAGGTGGCGATGATCGCGCGCCGCGCCGGCGTCGATCCGCGCAACTTCCGCTTCGTCGCGCTGGAAGGCGGCGGCGATTCATTCACCGCCCTGCAGGCGAATCACGTGCAGGTGATTTCAGGCGACGCTTCGGAAGCGGCTTCGTCTGCCAAGGATGGGAAATTTCGCGTGCTGGCGGTGTTGTCCGAGCAACGCCTGCCGGGTGTGCTGGCAGAGGTACCGACCGCGCGCGAGCAAGGTTTCGATGTGGTGTGGCCGATCATTCGCGGCTTCTACATGAGCGCCCATGTCAGCGACGCCGACTATCAGCGCTGGGTGGCGGTGTTCGACCGCACCATGGCGACCGACGAATTCAAGCGCCAGCGCGCGACCGCCGGACTCTATCCATTCGCCATGACCGGCGCGCCGCTGACCGACTACGTCCGCAAGGTGGTTGAGCAATATCGCAAGCAATCGCAGGAACTGGGGTTGGTCAGATGACCGCTCCGTCTTGCTTCTGAATAACTGAAGAGGAGATTTCGCATGTTCGTAAAACGCCGCATCACGATCGCACTGGCGCTGGCCGGTTTGTCCTTAAGCGCATTGGCGCAGAGTCCGTCTGGCTATTCGGCTGATTACGCCAAGGTAGTCGAGGCGGCGAAGAAGGAGGGCAAGGTCGTGGTCTACAGCACCACTGATTCCAAGGCGGCCGAAGCGCTGATCCGGGATTTCAGCGCGCTGTATCCGGCCGTGAAGGTGGAGTACAACGACATGAATTCCACTGAGGTCTATAACCGCTTCATCTCCGAAGCCGCCGCCGGCGGCGCGACCGCCGACGTGATGTGGTCGTCGTCGATGGACCTGCAGATGAAGCTGGCGTCGGAAGGTTACGGCCTGGCCTACAAGTCGCCGGAAGCCGCTGCCGTCCCGGCCTGGGCCAACTGGAAGGACACCGCCTACGGCACCACCTTCGAGCCCACTGCCATCGTCTACAACAAGCGTCTGGTGCCGGAGGCCGAAGTGCCGGCCACGCACGCCGACTTCACCAGGCTGCTGACCACCAAACTCGACAAATACAAGAACAAGGTCACCACCTACGACATCGAAAAATCCGGCGTCGGTTTCAGCCTGATTACGCATGACCTGAAGCTCAATCCGCAATTCTGGGACTTCGCCAAAGCGCTCGGCGGCGTGGCGGTGCGCGTGCAGTCCTCCACCGGTACCATGCTCGAACGCATCTCGTCGGGCGAAAACCTGATCGGCTACAACATCCTGGGTCCCTATGCATTGACCCGGGCCAAGAAGGACCCGTCGATCGGCATCTCCTTCACCAAGGACTACAACCTGGTGCTGTCGCGCGTGATCTTCATCAACAAGTCGGCCAAGAACATCAACGCCGGCAAGCTGTGGCTGGACTACATTCTGTCCAAGCGCGGCCAGACCATCATCGCCAATGACGCACAACTGTTCGCGATCCGCGGCGACGTCGTCGGCTCGACCACCTCGGCTGAACTGACGAAACAACTCGGCGCCGCCCTGAAGCCGATGCCGGTCAACACCGACTTGCTGGAATACCTGGACCAGACCAAGCGCCTGGCCTTCCTCAAGCAATGGAAGGACGCGGCCGGCAAGAAGTAAACGCCGGCAGCGACAGGTCCTGATCAACCCGGCGTGCAGCCGGGCGGCCTTTCAGCAACATTTCTCACGTAATACCCGTCATGGGCGGCGCAACTGTTGCGCCTCCCAGGCCCCCGGCTTGTCTGAATTTTCGAGATGCCGGGGGACACGGGCGGCTTCATCACCAGAAACGGCAGGTTCCCATGCAAACACTTTCTTCCACTCCCGGCGCCTTGCCGATACGGCGCGCCCGGTTCCGCCTGAACTGGCCACGCGGCGTCGTGGTCGCGCTGGCGTCGCTGGCCATCTTCGTGCCGCTGCTGCTGATTTTTTACCAAAGCTTCTTGTCGGCGCCGTTCTTCGCGCCGGTCAAGACGCTGACGCTGGATTCGTATCGTTTCATCTTTGACGACCCGGATTTTCGCCAGGCCTTCGTCAATGGCTTCTATCTCGCCTCCGGGCTGGCGCTGATCGCCGTGCCGCTGGGCGGCATGCTGGCCTTCCTGATGGTACGCACCGATCTGCCGGGACGCGCCTGGATTGCGCCGATGCTGCTGGTGCCGATCTTCGTCTCGCCGATGGTGATCGCCTTCGGCTACGTGGTGTCAATGGGGCCGGTCGGGTTCTATACGGTGTGGGTGCGCAACCTGCTGTCGGTGGTCGGTTTTGAAGGCGACCCGTGGAATGTGTATTCCTTCCCGGCCATCGTCGTCATCGCCGGCCTGACGCACGTGCCGCACGTTTACCTGTACGCGTCGGCGGCGCTGAAGAGTCTCGGTTCGGATGTCGAGGAGGCCGCGCGTGTCGCCGGCGCATCGCCGCTGCAAGTCGCGCTCAACGTGTCGCTGCCGATGATCATGCCGGCGCTGGCGTATTCGGGCGTACTGGTGTTCTTCCTCGGGTTCGAAGTGTTCGGCCTGGTGCTGGTGCTCGGCGATCCGGAAGGCCACCTGGTGCTGGCAACCTATCTCTACAAGCTGACCAACAAGCTCGGCACGCCCTCGTATCACCTGATGGCGGCGGTTGCGGTCTGCCTGGTGGCGGTGACGATGCCGCTGGTGATGTTGCAGCGGTGGCTGCTGAAGTCTGCCAACAAGTACGTTTCGATCAAGGGCAAGGGTGCGCGCCAGAAAGCGCTGCCGCTCGGCAAGTGGCGCTGGATCGCGTTCACGCTGATCGCTTTCTGGCTGCTGTTCACCGTGGTCGTGCCGCTGTCGGGCATCGCCTTGCGCACCTTTGTGTCGCACTGGGGCGACGGCGTCAGGTTGATGGAAGTGCTCACGCTGCAAAACTTCCGCGACGTCTGGAGCCAGCCTTCGCTGGTGCGCGGCATCGTCAACACGGTGTTGATCGGTGTCATCGGCGGCGCGTTCGCAGTGGTGTGCTACAGCGCGATTGCGCTGGCGATGCATCGCAAGAACGACGGCGTCACGCGCTTCCTCGACTACAGCGTGCTGGTGCCGCGTGCGGTGCCGGGCTTGCTGGCCGGCCTGTCCTTCCTGTGGGTATTCCTGTTCGTACCGTCGTTGCTGGATAACTTCCTCAAAGGCTTCGATAACGACGTCGCACGCTGGCTGGTCGACAGTTTCATCCCGCAGTTGCGATCGCTGCGCTCAACCATCTTCTCGGTATGGCTGGCGTATTCGGTGGTGTGGATGGCCTACGGCCTGCGCCTGATCACGACGGCCTTGCTCCAGGTCGGTCCTGAACTGGAAGAGGCGGCGCGCGCGGTCGGCGCGCAACGTGGCCAGGTCACGCGCGACGTCACGCTGCCGCTGGTGAAGTACGGTCTGCTGGGCGCATGGCTGATGGTGTTCCTGATCTTCGAGCGCGAGTACTCGACCGGCGTCTACCTGCTGTCGCCGGGCACCGAAGTGATCGGTTCGATGATCGTTTCGATGTGGGCGGCAGGCGCGGTGGAGCTGGTGGCGGCGCTGTCCTTCATCAACATCACGCTGGTGGCCATCGGCCTCGGCATCGCCCTGCGCTTCGGCATCAAGCTGCACGACTAACTCATCGGCTCCGTCATTCACTACACGAGGCCGCGGCAAGAGCGTCGCGGCCGGCAATCAAAGGAATCATCATGTCAGAACTCACCGTCAACGACCTCCACCTCGACTACGGCAGCGGCGCCGGCGCCAATCCGATTCTCAAGGGCGTCTCCATGCAATTGCAGCGCGGCGAAGTGGTTGCCTTGCTGGGCCCTTCGGGCAGCGGCAAGACCACGCTGCTGCGCGCCGTCGCCGGGCTGGAGTCGCCCAAGGCCGGCACCATCGATATCGCCGAGCGCCGGGTGTTCGACGGCGCGCGCAATTATGAAATGCCGGCCGAGGAACGCAACCTCGGACTGGTGTTCCAGTCGTACGCGCTGTGGCCGCACAAGACCGTGTTCGACAACGTCGCCTACGGTCTCAAGCTGCGCAGGATGGGCGGCACGGAGATTGCAGAACGCGTCAAGACCGTGCTGTCGCAACTCGGCCTCGGCCATCTCGGCGAACGTTTCCCGCACCAGCTCTCCGGCGGCCAGCAGCAGCGCGTCGCGATTGCGCGTGCGCTGGTCTACAACCCGCAGGTCATTCTGCTTGACGAGCCGCTGTCCAATCTCGACGCCAAGCTGCGCGAAGAAGCGCGCGCTTTCCTGCGCGAACTGATCGTGCGGCTCGGTTTGTCGGCGTTGATGGTCACCCACGATCAGGGCGAGGCGATGGCGATTTCGGATCGCATCCTGCTGCTCAACAACGGCAAGATCGAACAGCAGGGTACGCCGCAGAGCATGTACCAGACGCCCGACACCTTGTTCACGGCGGAGTTCATGGGCAGCAACAATCGTCTCAAGGGCAAGGTGCTGCAGCGCGACGGCCAGCGCGTCACCTTGCAGGTCGAAGGCGGCACCGTGGTCGCCAGCGCACGCGGCGGCAATACCGGCAACGAGGCCATCGGCATCATCCGCCTCGAACAAGTCCGCATCGCCGACCACCAGACCGACAACGCCATTCGCCTGCCGCTTTCCACGTGCATGTACCTGGGAGATCGGTGGGAGTGCCTGTTCAAAGCCACGAGCGCGGACAGCACGACAGTCGGCTTGCGCGCCTACGCGCCGCACAAGCTGGAGCAGGGCGAGTACTGGCTCACATTGCCGGAACAGGCGCTGTGGGCCTTCTGAGAACCTGCTCATGATCTTACTGCGAGGCCATGACCCGGCGTCGGGCGGTGCTCGGAATCTTCATGTGCTCAAGCACATTCCGGTTCCTGCGCTCCGGCCGCCACCGGCTGATGGCCTCTCGCTACAGATCGTGAGCAGGTTCAGAGCAACGCGACAACCATAAAAACGATTTTTACCAAGGAGAAACCAGAGTGCAAAAGAAATTACTGGCAGCAGCCATCCTGACGGCCGTGAGCGGTGCGGCAGCGGCGCAAAGCAACGTCACCGTGTACGGCCTGATCGACACCGGCGTGGAATACATCAACAACGCCAGCGCCACCGGCGGCAGCGTCACGCGCATGAGTTCCGGCGCGATGAACACGTCGCGCATCGGCTTTCGCGGTACCGAGGATCTGGGCGGCGGACTGAAAGCGATCTTCCAGCTGGAGAACGGATTCAAGCTTGATACCGGCGGCTTCGACGGCGACGCCGGGCAGCTGTTCAACCGCCAGTCCAATGTCGGCCTGGAAGGCGGCTTCGGTCGTATCGTCGCCGGCCGCTCGTTCAGCACCACGTACGACTTCATCCTGCCGTTCGATCCGATGGGCTATTCGGCGCAATATTCGTGGGTGACATCGGCCGGGGCGACCGGCGGTCGCAAGGATGGCATGCCGACCGGCGTGTCCAACCTGATCAAGTACCAGGGTGATTTCGGCGGCGTCAAGCTGGGTGCAATGTACGGCTTCGGCGAAGTGGCCGGCAGCGTCAATGACAGCTCCAAGTACGGCGTCGGTGTGGCTTACGGCACCGGCCCATTCTCGCTGGCGACCACGTATGACCGCGTCAACGGTACCGCCGCAGTGCCGGGAGGCTCCTTCGACAAGACCACCACGGTGCATCTGGCCGGCGGCTATCAGGTCATGGAATCGCTGAAGTTCAGCCTCGGCTATCGCTATTACAAGAAGAGCCTGGCATCCGGAGCGACCGACCTGCGCAGCGATTTCTACTGGGGTGGCGCAACGTACAAATTCACCCCGGCGTTGAGCCTGATCGGCACCATCTATTATCAGAACCAGAAGAACCTGGTCACTGATGCGGATCCGATCATGTATTCGCTGCGTCTGAAATACGCCTTGTCCAAGCGCACCGATCTGTACGCCAGCGGCGCGTACGCCAAGGCGAAGAACAACCAGCTGGTGGGCCTGTCGCGTGATGACGCCGGTTTCGGCAACAGCCAGGTTGGCGTCACCCTGGGCATGCAGCACAGGTTCTGACAATTCCCCAGCACGTTCCCGCCGGAGTCCTCTGGCGGGACGTCGTGACCTCGGCGCACATTTTCAGCCTTCAGTCTTCCGTTTCGATTTCTTCGAATACGCCTGCACCACGATTCTTGATCACCCTGTCCCAGGGAAATACGCGCCCGTTCATCGCGACGTACACCCCGTGCGGCAGTAGTTGCGCCACGCCACAGGCGAAGCCGAAATTGAACTGCGCATCCGAGCCGCGGATGGCGTAGGGAATCATGGCCCCGGTCAGCACAATGGTCCTGGCCAGTTGCGCCGCGCCGAGCACGCGCGCGGTGTCCTGCATGGTGTCGGTGCCGTGAATGACGACGATGGCGTTTTCTTCCGCACGATCGCAGGAGGCGAGCACGCGGCGACGATCGATATCCTGCATGTCGAGCGAGTCGAGCAGCGGCAATTCTTCCAGCGTGGCGGGGACGGTCAGGCGTGCGCGCGCGATGACCTCGGGCAGGTGGCTGCCGGCGAAAACGAGTTGGCCGGCAATTTCGTCATAATGCTTGTCGAAGGTGCCGCCGGTGGCGATGATGCGTAAAGTCATGATCGTGGAAAATCCGGAAAAAGTCCCAGCCATCATACCCCACATCGCGCTACCGGCGGCCCGTGCAAATCAACTCCCGATTACGCCGCCAGCAGCTCGACTGCACGCTTGCCGTCGGCAGCCGCCCCCGGCGCTGCGGTCTCTGCAACGGCTTCTGCAAGCTCGGGCGGCAGAGCAATCTGGCCGTCAATCAGCAGCGCGAACAAACGCCCGACATCGATTGCCTGGATCAGCAGCTGGCCGTTGTTGGCCTTGATCACCTGGGTCACCAGCATCGACGCGCCCTGCATCGCGAAAGGCGTGTGCATGATCTGCGCCGGATTGAATTGCGGCACGGCGTGCAACTCATCGACCAGCAGGCCGATGGTGTGTTCGCCTTCGCGCACGATCATCACCTGGCTGCTGCCGCTGACCGCAGAACGGGTGCCGCGCATCATCTGGCCGAGATCGAACACCCAGACGAATTCCTTGCGCCTGCCTTCGCCGTCGCCATCGTCGCGCCGCAGGTTGAGTACGCCGATCTGTTCCGCACGCGTGCCCATCGAGGTCGGCAACACTTCGCTGAACGGTACGGCTTCCACCACATGGGCGGCGGAGATGGCGAACAGGTTGTGGTCGCTGAAGAAGGTGGCGTATTCATTGCCGTCGGTGATGGTGGGGTCGGTCTCCAGCAGATATTGGCGACCGTCGGTTTGCGAGCCCGCTCCTTGCACCGCACCGAAGGATTCGAATACCACTGCGATGACGTCTTCCTGGTAACCGTCGCTGACCTTGAATTCGCGATAGCCGTTCGACGCCGAGCAGGCCACGATGGCGTATTCGCCGTCATGTACGGTGACCTGTGAGGCACGGCTGCCGTTGGGAATGGTCAGCAGCGCCGGATCGATGTCGAGCGTCTCGCCGACGGCGCGTGCGCTGTCGGTGGTTGAGATGATGCGCGCGTTGCGATCGATGTAGAACGCCTTCATGTTCTTCTTGGCGGTGATGCCGCTGGCGAGCATGTTGGAAAACTCCGGCGTCGAGTCGAACACGATGCCGATGCCGCCGACCACCACGGCCTCGTTCTCGAGGTCGCGGACTGCTGCGTGATAAATGTACGTGTCCTTGCCGTCGTACAGCGCGCTCGGCGTGAAGGAGCTGACGTAGTACTGTTGCTGCGTGCGCAGCGATAGCACCTGGCGCAGGCTGTCGTCGTCGATGTTGCCGCCGACGATGTCGGCAGCGTGCTCGCCGGTGCTGGCGACGATGCGGCCGTGGCGGTCGTAGACGAAGATGCGCGTGTAGACGGTATACAAGCCATTGATGTACGCCAGGATATTGCTCATCTTGTCGACCGTGGCCTGGTCTTGCGCCGGTTGCGCCAGCGCGCTGCGCAATTCCGGTGTGAGCGCCCACCAGCGGCAATCATCGGAGCGCTCGTAGAGATTGCGGTCGAGCAGGTCGACCAGCAGGCTGGTGGTGAATTCGGCGTCGCGCATTCCAGATACCAGCACGGTCTGGTAGAGATCGTGGATCGATTGCGCGAACAACTCATTGCTGCGGTTGCCGGTCTCGCTGATCTGATCGAGGATGGTCTTGAGCTTGAGCATTTCGCCGCGCTGCCCGGCGGTCATGACCTGGCCGTTCCAGACGATGCGCTGAATGGTCTTGGCGGCGGTCATGATGTCGTACAGCGGCGGGCAGAACGAATGCGCATGCGACAGCAGGCCTTCGGCGATTTCCGGCGACAGCTTGGTGAGCACGTCGCTGATGACGCCGCTGAAGGCGACCTCGACCGGAATCATCACCTGGCCTTGCCAGCCAATCGGACCCGGATAGCCTTGATAGCCGTCGGAGGATACGGTGCGCACCAGGTATTCGCGGCCGCAGAACAGCATCAGCGCGGCGTTGCCGTCGCGATTGACCGGCACTTCGGTGCCGACCGGGATCCACAACTTGTCGGCGCTGGCGATGACGCGGTTGTCGGCGTCCAGCAGCAACATGTTGGAACGCGCCTCGGCGTCGCGATGCGAAGAGAAGATGCCGGCCATTTCTTCTTCGAAGTGGAAGCACAGGCACAGGATGCCGACTACCGCACCAGTTTGGGGATGCTGCATGCGGCGCGAATAAATCAGTGCACGTTCCTTGCCGGGACGCAGGTCGCTGAAGCGGAAGGTCTCGACATACGTATCGGCGTTGAGCGTCTCCGCGATCAGCGCATCGGCGCTGTGTTCCAGCGGCGTCGCGGGGTCGATCTGCACCAGCACGTTGCCCTCGGTATCGAGCAGGATGATCTCGTCGTAGACGGTGTATTTGTTGCGGTACTCGCGCAGGCGAAAGCGGATCGCTTCGACGCTGTCGGTGACGCCGGCGACGAAATTGCACAATTCGCGATCAGTGGCGAGGAAGCCGACGTCGGCGGTGCGCTCGAACAGGTTGCGCACCACGATGTCGATCACGTACTGCGCCTTGGTGCCGATTTCGGTGAGCACGTTGCGGACTTTTTCCTGGACCAGGCTGACCACCAGCTCGCGTTCGAGACGGCTGAAGCCGGTGCGCGTTGCCGCCATGGTCGGCAGGATGGTCTTGGCTTCGCTGGGGCAGTTCATTTTTGCCGAGGCTTCAATCACACGCCACATCAGATTCAGTTCCTGCAGCGACTGTTCGCATTTGGTGACGTCGCGCATGTACGGCAGGAAGGTTTCGGTTTGAATCGCTACGTGTTCAGTCATGTTGTCCCTTTTATTGAAAAAGCCCGCAAGAACTTGTCCGCGCCGCACTTGGATTTAGTAATTAATGTCGGCACTCGATTGTCGTTACGCAAATTGCGTGCCACGCATTTTATGGATAAACCGTCATGCGTGTTGTCTACAAGATGGTCCGCAAAGCCGCATGCAGATTGGCTTTCGATAATTTCCGCATGGAAATAATTGGCGTGATTTTTTGCCGTGGCGGCAACTGCGCGAGGAATTGTTTTCTCTGGCGCCGGCGTATTTCCGGCTGCATATGCAGCGCTCGCCATTGATGTGCGGTCAGGTTTCCGATAGTTGGATAAAATCGAGATATGAAACCGATTGCTCCCGGCACCGTCATCTTCCATCGCCATCGCGGCTATGGCGTTATCGTCTCCGTCAACTTGCTGACGGGATGGATTTCCGCGCGCTTCGGCAGCGAAGTGCGCACGCTCGATCTCAATCTGTCATCCGACGAAGTGCAGCATGCCGACGGCACACCGATCCTGTTCCGTCGCCAGCCGCCCGATCGCATGCCGCACGCGCGGCTGATGGCGATGGTGCGTGAGTTGCATGCGGCCGGTTACCAGCGGCTGTATCTGTATAGCTGGCCCAAGCCCTCGGGCCTGCATTGGCGCTGGCATTTGTTCGCGGGGCCGCGGCATTGGAATGAACGGCCGTGGCGTGAAGGCTGGTACGGCTCGGGTGCGGACTACAATTTCAATCCGATTTTCGGCTGGGGCGACACTCCCGGCGCCAGCGCGCAGGATCTGGCCAGCGCACTGGCGCAATTCGATCCGCACGGACTTGCTCAGGCGCTCGGCCGCGATGAAGATCACACCGCGTGGTTTGCGTCGGTGTGTGATGCGCTGTTGCCGCATCATGCGTATAGCATGGGATGGGATCACGCCGGATCGATGCCGGAACATTTGCCGGTCATCGCCGTGCGCAGGGGAGTGGAGCCCTACGCCGGGCCGCCGCTGCCGTGGCCGCCCGGCTGGATGCACCTATGGAAGGTGTCGCACGCTCAGCATCTGCAATATGCGCCGCCTACGCCGGTGCGCGTCAGGCCAACGCCTCAGGATTGAGGACGTTCTTCGGTGCGCCGTTGGCGAAGTCGACGATGTTCTGGAAGGCCGCGCGGAAGTACAGCTCGTAACCGTCTTTTTCCACATAGCCGAGATGCGGCGTAGCGACCACGTTGTCCATGCGCAGCAGCGGCGAGTCGTGCGGCAGCGGTTCGGTTTCGAACACGTCGATACCGGCGAAGCCGGGACGGCCTTGCTGCAGCGCCGTTTCAAGTGCGCCGCTCGCCACCAGTTCGGCGCGGCTGGTGTTGATGAAGGTGGCGGTCGGTTTCATCTGCGCCAGGTCTTGCGCGGTGACGATGCCGCGCGTGGCGTCGTTGAGGCGCAGGTGCACCGAGACGAAGTCGGTCGTCGAGAAAAATTCTTCCTTGCCGGCTGCGGCGGTGTAGCCGTCTTTCTGCGCTTGCTCCAGGCTCGCCTCGCGTCCCCACACGACGATCTTCATGCCGAAGGCTTTGCCGTATCCGGCCACCATGCGGCCGATCTTGCCGTATCCCCAGATGCCGAGCGTGCGGCCCTTGAGGGCAACGCCGATGGAATTGCGTTCCGGCGCGGGCGAGACCTGCTGCCAGACGCCGGCCTTGAGGTTCGCGGTGTATTGCGGAATGCGGCGCCCGGCCGCCATGATCAGCGCCCAAGTCAATTCGGCCGGCGCGGTCGGGTCGCCGACGCCTTCGACGATGGCGATGCGCTGCGCGGTGGCGGCGGCGACGTCGACATGGCCGCTGATCTTGCCGGTTTGCGAAATTAATTTGAGCGCCGGGAGTTTTTCCAGGATGGCTTTGGTGAAGACGGTGCGTTCGCGGATCAGCACCAGTGCGTCGAACGGCGCCAGGCGTGCAACCAGTTGGCCGGCGCCGCGCACGGTATTGTTGAATACTTTGACGTCATGGCCGTCCAGCAGCTTGAAGCAGTCGAGCTGGCGGACGCTGTCCTGGTAGTCGTCGAGGATGGCGATCTTCATGTTGTCTCCGGAAGGCGGTCGATATCGTTAAAGCGACATCATAAAGCGCCTGCCGGATTTTTGCCGCGCCGATTGGCCCATGAAAATATCAGGCCGGGATTTCAATCACCAGCTTGCCGCGTGCACCGCCGGCGTCAATGACGTCGTAAGCGGCATCGGCCTGGTCGAAGCCGAAGTGGCGCTGATCGACCTGCACCACGATCTTGCCGGCCTCGATCAGCCTGGTGGCCTGTTCCATGATTTCGCCATGATGCGCGCGGCCCTTGCCGGTCAGCAGCGGCATCAGCGTGAATACGCCCGAATAAGTTGCAGCGCGGAACGACAGCGGCGCCAGTGCATGCGTGCCCCAGCCGAGGCAGCTGACGACGTGGCCGTGGTAACGCTTCGCCGCGATGAAGGACGCATCCAGCGTGGCGCCGCCGACGGTGTCGTAGACGATGTCGAAGCCTTCGCCGCCGGTGTATTGCTGCACGTATTCTTCCACCGTACTGGCGCGGTAATCGATGAAGGTGGCGCCGTAGCCGGTGATGAGGTCGCGCTGTTCGGCCGAGCCGGTGGCGTAGACGTCGGCGCCGAAGGCCCTGGCGATTTGCACGGCGATGTGGCCGACGCCGCCGGCGCCACCATGCACCAAGACTTTCTGGCCGCTGCGCACATGGGCGCGATCGACCAGGCCTTCCCATGCGGTGATGAAGATCAGCGGCAGGGCGGCCGCTTCGCGCATGCCGATGTTGGCCGGTTTGTGCGCCAGCAGGTCCGCATCGACAGCGGCGAATTGCGCCAGCGAACCTTGCACGCTGCCGACGCCGCCTGTCATGCCGTAGACCTCGTCCCCCACGTTGAAGCCGGATACGCCGTCGCCGATCGCCTCCACCACGCCTGCCATGTCGATGCCGAGCACGGCAGGCAATTGCGCCTGGGCATGTCCCGCCTTGCCGGCGCGGATCTTGGCATCGAGTGGATTGAGCCCGGCGGCGCGGATGCGCACCAGCACCTGGCCGGCGCCGGCGACGGGGCGGTCGACGCTGGCGGTGTGCAGCGGTGTACCGCTGGCGGTCAGCAGCACGGCGGTCATGGTGGCGGAGTGGAGGGATGCGGTAGTCATGGCGTTTCCTTTCGGTGTCTGTGGATGATGGGCGCCGCGTTGTTTTTGGCAGCGATGAAGGCAAGTCTAGAGACGGAAAGGTCTGAGAAAAACAGGGCTGACGGCAATACAGAATGATGAAAACGTGGATAATCGGCAGCACCCATACATCGTCATTCACCATTCGTCATTCGCCGGAGAAGAAAAGCAAACATGGACCGCCTGGATGCCCTGAAAGTGTTTTGCAGCGTCGTCGAGGCCGGCGGTTTCAGCCGCGCGGCCGACCGGCTCGGGATTTCGACCTCGTCGGTGACCAACCAGGTGTCGGCGCTGGAGACGCATTTCCGCACCAAGCTGCTCAACCGCACCACGCGCAGCATGTCGCTGACCGAAGAAGGGCGCCGCTGCTACGAGCAGGCGCTGCTGCTGCTCGACGGCATGAGCGATCTGGAAGGCAGCATGATGCAATCCCACTCGCTGCCGGCCGGGACGCTGCGCGTCGACATGCCGAGCATAATCAGTCGCCAGTACATCGCACCGGCGCTGCCGCAATTCCTCGTGCAGTATCCCGATATCACGCTCAGGATCACGGTCGGCGATCGCATGATCGACATGGTCGAGGAGGGCGTCGATGTGCTGATTCGCATCGGCGATCTTCCCGATTCAAACCTGATCGCCAAGACCGTCTTCAAGACCAGTTACATGTGCTGTGCCTCGCCCGCATTCGTTGCGCGCCATGGCATGCCGAAGGCGCCGCAGGAGCTGGCCGATTTCCCCTGCCTGGGTTTCCTCAATCCGAAATCGCGCATGGTGCGGCCGTGGCAGTTCAGCAAGGGCAATGACAGCCATCGCTTCGTGCCCAAGGGCGCGCTGGCGATGGACCATGTCGAGTCGCTCATCGAAGCGGCCAAGGCCGGTTGCGGCATCGTCCAGCAAATGTCGGTGTCGCTGATCCCGCCGGTGCGCAGCGGCGAACTGGTGCCGGTGTTGCCGGACTGGCTGGCGCCGGGCCCCGACGTTTCCGTGCTGGTCCAGCAAAAGAACCATCGCGCGGCCAAGATCAAGGCCTTTGTCGATTTCGTCGCCGGGCTGTTCTGAGTTTTCTTTCCCGGCGCCTCTTTTTCGAGGTCTCTTCGCTGTGGTTGTAAATTTGCCAATAGTCCCTGAATCTGCACGCTGCTGCGCAGCAATGTCGGTGAATCGCTGACGTCATGTCGGCCGCTTGTCTTGTGGCACTTTGCAGCGCGCAGGATGTCCATCCATTAAGGCTCCGGCAGGCGAAAGCGCTTTTGTTGCGCTGCTTCGTAATGAAAAAACGCAATCGCGTTAAAAGCGTATTTCCCACTACATTAGTCGGTTACTTTTCACTACAAACAAGCAGGGTACGGGTGTACAATCGCCGCCTGATTTTCATAAAGCCAGCTGCTGCGGAACAATCTTCCGCGCGCGATTTTATGGATGGCTTCAGCGATGGGCATGGCTCAGGGCCTGGAGCATTCGACAAGACCGCCGTACCACCGGCTGATGGCGCCACCCGCCTCGCCGGCTGCATGCAACGACGATCCTGCCGTGCCAACGATTTCGATATTTCATTTAGGCATTGGAGGTAGTGTTATGAATCAACCCGTGATGGAAGGCGTCGCCGCATTGAACGCCCCCGCTTTCGTCAAACACCAGAAACTGATCAACTGGGTCGCCGAGATCGCCGCGCTCACCAAGCCGAAGAGCATCTACTGGTGCGACGGCTCGCAGGAAGAGTACGATCGCCTGTGCGCCGAGATGGTCGCCGCCGGCACCATGAAGAAGCTGAACCAGGACAAGCGTCCGAACAGCTACCTGGCCTGTTCCGATCCGTCGGACGTGGCGCGCGTGGAAGACCGCACTTTCATCTGCTCCAAGAACAAGGACGATGCCGGCCCGACCAACAACTGGACCGATCCTGCCGAAATGCGCACGACCCTGAATGGCCTGTTCGCCGGCAGCATGCGCGGCCGCACCTTGTATGTGGTGCCGTTCTCGATGGGCCCGCTGGGTTCGCCGATCGCCCATATCGGCGTGGAGCTGTCCGATTCGCCTTACGTCGCCGTGAACATGCGCATCATGACCCGCATGGGCAAGGCCGTGTATGACGTGCTGGGTGCGGACGGCGATTTCGTGCCGTGCGTGCATACCGTCGGCGCACCGCTGCAAGCCGGCGAGAAAGACGTCGCCTGGCCATGCAACGCCACCAAGTACATCGTTCACTATCCTGAAACCCGCGAGATCTGGTCTTTCGGTTCCGGCTACGGCGGCAACGCGCTGCTGGGCAAGAAGTGCTTCGCGCTGCGCATCGCCTCTACCATGGGCCGCGACCAGGGCTGGCTGGCTGAACACATGCTGATCCTCGGCGTCGAGTCGCCCGAAGGAACGAAGCACTACGTCGCTGCGGCGTTCCCGTCGGCGTGCGGCAAGACCAACTTCGCCATGCTGATTCCGCCGAAGTCCTTTGACGGCTGGAAAGTCACCACCATCGGCGACGACATCGCCTGGATCAAACCGGGTGCAGACGGCCGCTTGTACGCGATCAATCCGGAAGCGGGTTATTTCGGCGTGGCCCCGGGCACCAACGAAAAGACCAACTTCAACTGCATGGCTTCGCTGCGCGCCAACACGATCTTCACCAACGTCGCGCTGACCGACGACGGCGACGTCTGGTGGGAAGGCATGACCAAGGAAGCGCCAGCCCATCTGATCGACTGGCAAGGCAAGGACTGGACACCGGCAATCGCCAAGGAAACCGGCCGCAAGGCCGCGCATCCGAATGCGCGTTTCACCGTTGCCGCGACGCAGAATCCGGTCATCGACGCAGCTTGGGATGATCCGGCCGGCGTGCCGATTTCGGCCTTCATCTTCGGCGGTCGCCGTTCGACCACCGTGCCGCTGGTGACCGAAGCGCGCAACTGGGTGGAAGGCGTCTACATGGCCGCCACCATGGGCTCGGAAACCACTGCCGCCGCCGTCGGCCAGCAAGGCGTGGTGCGCCGCGATCCGTTCGCGATGCTGCCGTTCACGGGCTACAACATGAGCGACTACTTCCAGCACTGGCTGAACCTGGGTCGCAAGATCGCCGCCTCGCCCGCTGAACTGCCGAAGATCTACTGCGTCAACTGGTTCCGCACCGATGCCGACGGCAAGTTCGTCTGGCCCGGCTTCGGCGACAACATGCGCGTGCTGAAGTGGATGCTGGAACGGATCGAAGATCCGCAAGGCGTGCGCGTCGGTGGCGTTCCGCACATCTTCGGCGTGTCGCCGCGCTACGAAGACCTGCAATGGGACGGCCTCGACTTCACGCCGGAACAGTTCGCCACGATCACCTCGATCGACAAGGCGGCCTGGGCCCAGGAAATTGAATTGCACACCGAGTTGTTCGACAAGCTCAAGCACAATCTGCCGCGTGAGCTGGTGGAAGTGAAGGTGGCGCTGCAGAAAAAGCTGGCGGCGTAATCAGTTACGGTGCTTGCCGCCAAGAAAACGGCCATCGAAAGATGGCCGTTTTTTTATGTCCGCAAGATTGTTTGCAGCGCCGGCGCAGACGTCGATGAAGCGTTCCGCGCTGCGGCGGGAAGCGGCTGGTGTACTCGTCATCTTGTCTTGGCCCGGTCACACAGGTGTTGCCGTGCTGAAGTAATATTGCGGCGGGAACGAAATTTCGTCTCCTGATTTCAGTCGAACGGTGAGCCGGCGGCGCAAGCGATCAGCAGTTCCGACGCAGCACGCCCGGCAGTTGCATCCGGTCTTTTCATACCCATATGCAGCTTGTCCCCTCGATATTACGGCAAGCCGTTCTGCACGAATGTTGATAGTCAAACGCAATCGAAAGTATTAAACAAATAAATTTGATTAATATATAGAGGCGCTTTACTATCTCTTCACTCTCTTTCAACCCCAAGTAAAGGAAATAGCAATGTCCCTGATCAATACGACAATCAAGCCATTCAAGGCAACTGCTTACCACGACGGCAAATTCGTCGACATCTCCGAAGCAACCCTGAAGGGCAAGTGGTCCGTGTTCGTGTTCTACCCAGCTGACTTTACTTTCGTCTGCCCGACAGAATTGGAAGACCTGGCCAACAACTACGTCGAATTCAAGAAGCTCGGCGTCGAAATCTACGGCGTGTCGACCGACACCCATTTCGCGCACAAGGCATGGCATGACACTTCGGATGCCATCAAGAAGGTCCAATACCCACTGGTCGGCGACCCAACCACGACACTGGCTCGCAACTTCGAAGTCCTGATCGAAGAAGAAGGCCTGGCGCTGCGCGGCACCTTCGTGATCAATCCGGAAGGCCAGATCAAGATTCTGGAAATCCATGACAACGGCATCGGCCGCGACGCATCCGAACTGCTGCGCAAGGTCAAGGCAGCGCAATACGTTGCTTCCCACCCAGGTGAAGTTTGCCCTGCCAAGTGGACTGAAGGCGCTGAAACACTGAAGCCATCCCTGGATCTGGTCGGCAAGATCTAAATCGCTGATTGGGCTACTGCGCGGCCCGACCTCTGAACTGCGATGCTCACCGTACGTCCGTACGGTTGCGCTTCTCCTTCAGACCTCGGCCCGCTCGCTACGCCCACTCAACGATTTAGCGTCGTTATTTGAAGTAAAGCAGCAAACACTGAAGCACCCGTCCGGATTCGGCGCAAGCAACGCCGCAGAGCTCACGAGGCCGAGCGGCGGAGTCCGGACAACATTGAAGTCTCACATCAGAGGAAAGTGGAAATCATCATGTTGGATGCCAATCTCAAAGCCCAATTGAAAGCCTACCTGGAAAAGGTCACGCAGCCTATCGAGATCGTCGCGTCGCTGGATGATGGCGCCAAATCCCGTGAGTTGCAGGAACTGCTGCAGGAAATCGTCACGCTGTCCGAGCGCATCACGCTCGTTGAACGCAACGATCACGCCGCGCGCAAGCCGTCGTTCTCATTGAATCGCCCCGGTACCGATATCAGCGTGCAGTTCGCCGGTATTCCGATGGGCCACGAATTTACGTCGCTGGTGCTGGCGCTGCTGCAAGTCGGCGGCCACCCCATCAAGCTCGACGACAAGGTGATCGAACAGATCCGCAATCTGGATGGCGATTACGCGTTTGAAACCTATATCTCGCTGACCTGCCAGAACTGCCCGGAAGTCGTGCAGGCGCTCAACGTCATGTCGATCATAAATCCGCGCATTCGTGCGGTGACGGTGGACGGCGCGCTGTTCCAGGACGAAGTCGAGAAGCGCCAGATCATGGCTGTGCCGACCGTCTACATGAACGGTGAAGTGTTCGGCCAGGGCCGCACCGGCGTGGAAGAAATCCTCGCCAAGCTCGACACCGGCGCTGCGGCGCGCAAGGGTGAAGAACTGAGCGCCAAAGAAGCCTATGACGTGCTCATCGTCGGCGGTGGTCCTGCCGGCGCCGCAGCCGCGATCTATGCAGCGCGCAAGGGCATCCGCACCGGCGTCGTCGCCGAGCGTTTCGGCGGCCAGGTGCTCGACACCCTGGCGATTGAGAACTTCGTCTCCGTCAAGGAAACCGAAGGTCCGCAATTCGCCACAGCGCTGGAACAACACGTCCGTGCCTACGACGTCGACATCATGAACATGCAACGCGCCGAAGCGCTGGTGCCGGGCGATGGCATGATCGAAGTCAAGCTGGCCAACGGCGGCGTGCTCAAGGGCAAGACCGTGATCCTGTCGACCGGTGCGCGCTGGCGTGAAGTCAACGTGCCGGGCGAGCGCGAATACCGCAACCACGGCGTGGCGTATTGCCCGCACTGCGACGGCCCGCTGTTCAAGGGCAAGCGCGTGTCGGTCATCGGCGGCGGCAACTCCGGCGTGGAAGCGGCAATCGACCTGGCCGGCATCGTGAGCCATGTCACGCTGCTGGAATTCGCGGCGGAACTGAAGGCGGATGCAGTGCTGGTGCGCAAGCTGAAAAGCCTGCCCAACGTCACCATCGTCACGTCGGCGCAGACTACCGAAATCACCGGCGACGGCAAGAAGGTCAATGGCATCAGCTACAAGGAACGCGCCAGCGGTGAAGTCAGGCACGTCGAACTGGAAGGCGTGTTCGTCCAGATCGGCCTGGTGCCGAACACCGAATGGCTCAAGGGTACGGTTGCTCTGTCCAAGCACGGCGAAATCGAAATCGACGCCAAGGGCCAGACTTCGATTCCCGGCGTGTTCGCTGCCGGCGACGTGACGACCGTGCCGTACAAGCAGATCGTGATCGCGGTCGGTGAAGGTTCCAAGGCGGCATTGAGCGCCTTCGATCACCTGATCCGCAGTTCGGCACCGGAGGAAGCTCCGGTCGCCGTCAAGGAAGCCGTCACGGCGTAACAAGTTGCAAGCCGGTCATCCGTTGCCCCTTCGGCGGACGGCCGTAAAAAAAGCCACCTCGCGGTGGCTTTTTTTTATGGGCGCATGCTGCACGTTGCGCCCGATGAAACTGCGTTACTTGAACAGCAAGCGCAGCGAATCCCAGGCGCGGCCGAAGATGCCGGCCGGACCGACCGATTCCAGCGCCACCAGCGGCAATTCGGTGACGGCCTTGTCGTCGATCATGATCTTCAATGTACCGACCTTGGCGTTTTCCGAAATCGGCGCGATCAGCGGATCGTTGCGTTCGACCCGCGGCTTGATCTTGTCGGCGGTGCCCTTCGGCACCGTCACGTAGACGTCGCGCGTGAAGCCGATCTTGATCTTTCCTTGCGAACCCTTCCAAACGTCAGGCGTGTCGACTGCCTGGCCCTTGCTATAGAGCTTCACGGCGTCAAAATTCTGGAAACCCCAGTTCAGCAGCTTCTGGCTTTCCTGCGTGCGGACCTGGTCGGACACGGTGCCGATAACAACCGAGATCAGGCGGCGCTCGCCGTTGGCGACCGGACGCTTGGCCGAGGTGATCAGCGAATAGCCGGCGCTTTCGGTGTGGCCGGTCTTCATGCCGTCGACGGTCGGATCGAGCCACAGCAGGCGGTTACGGTTAGGCTGGGTGATGTTGTTGTAGGTGAACTTCTTGACCGAGTAATAGGTTTTGTAGAACTCGGGGAAGTCGTTGATCAGGTTGCGGCACAGGATCGCCAGATCGCGTGCGGTCGTATAAGTGTCCGGGCTCGGCAAACCGTGCGGGTTGCTGAAATGCGTGCCGGTCAGGCCCTGGCGTTGCGCTTCGCGGTTCATGAGCACGACGAAGGCGTCGGTGGTACCGGAGACGGCTTCCGACAGCGCCACGGCGGCGTCATTGCCGGAGACCGAGATCAGGCCGTATAGCAGGTTGTTGACCGAGACGGGTTTGTTCGGCTCGATGAACATCTTGGAGCTGCTCGGGTCGACTTTCCAGGCGTTGACCGAGACGCTGATTTCCTGGTTCAGGTCGAGACGCTTGTCGCGCACGGCGGCGAATGCCAGGTAAGCGGTCATCAGCTTGACCAGCGAAGCCGGTTCGACGCGCATGTCAGCTTCCTGCGAAGCGACGATCTGGTTGCTCGACGCATCCAGCAGCAGCCACGATTTGGCGGCGACGCTAGGAGGCGGAAGGCTCTGGGCGGCTGCCGAGAAGCTCAGGACGGTTGCGGCTATGGCCGCGAGTAGTTTTTTCATCTTCGGGTGTAAAAAATGTGTCCCGCCGGACTGCATGCGGGACTGTCGTTTGAAAAGAGATGAGTGAACATCGCACCGGGATTATAAACGCCGAGCCTGACAACAAGGCTGCGCGGCGTTGGCTTGCGTGCAGAGTCTTCCTGTTTCACGGCCTCGCAGCAGGATCATGGAACAGGAATCAGCGATGCCACATTTGGACTATCAAGTTCTTGATATGTTGCAGTTTGCGGTGAAAAAAGTGATCCGCCCCGGGGATCACGATGACCGGCAGCTCCTGCGGGCGCGCCCAGTCCAGTACTGCGGTGAGCGGAATCGTATCGTCCAGTTCGCCATGGATCAGGATGGTGTCGGCCGGTACCGGCGGCATCGGCCATTTGCCGGCGGCGGTGCCGACCAGCGCCAGGCGCTCGGCCGGCGTGCCTTCGGCGATCAGGCGCTGTTGCAACTGCGCCTGCACGAAGGTGCCGAACGAGAAGCCGCCCAGCGCCAGCGGCAGCGCGGGATATTGCGTGCGCATATGCGCCAGCAAGAGCGCCATGTCGTCGGTTTCGCCGTTGCCGTGGTCATGCACGCCTTCGGACTTGCCGACGCCGCGGAAATTCATGCGCACGGTGGCGTAACCGAGCGCCAGGAACGAGCGCGCCAGCGTTTGCGCGACCTTGTTGTCCATCGTGCCGCCGTACAGCGGATGCGGGTGGGCCACCAGCGCGAGGCCGCGCGGAGCGGCGAACTGCTCGGGGTCCGGCAGGTCGAGCGCGCATTCCAGCTGGCCGACGGCGCCGGGGATCAGAAAGGCTTGTGTTTGTGCGTTCATGCGTCTATGCGTTTATCTATGCGCCCAGGAGGCGGCGTATTCAGATTTTGAGGCGGTCCACGATCTTGCCGCCGACGATGTGCGAATCGATGATTTCATCGATGTCTTCGTTGTCGACGTAGGTGTACCAGGTGCCTTGCGGATAGATGACCACGACCGGGCCTTCTTCGCAGCGTTCCAGGCAGCCGGCCTTGTTGATGCGCACCTTGCCTTCGCCGGCCAGGCCGAGTTGCTTGATGCGTTTCTTGGCGTGTTCCTGTGCCGCCTGCGCGCCCTTGTCGGCGCAGCAGGTGCGCTCGCCCGGCTTGCGCTGGTTCAGGCAGAAGAAGACATGGTGTTGGTAGAACGGCTTGTCGGCGGTGTCAGGGGTGTCTGCCATGGCGATGCTCTTGAGTGTGGTGCAAAGGCGTCATGATACACCGCGTTATTTGGGCGCGCCCTGGCCGCCGGACTTGCGATGCACCGGATGATAGAGGAACCACAGCGCCAGGAACGGCCACAGCACCGACAGGAATTGCGCGGCGCCGTCGAAATTGAGGAATTTCCCCTGCACCCAGGTCTGCAGGGTCGAGACGAAATACGGATTGGCCGGCACCGCGTTGGTCGCCAGCAGGCTGAAGATCAGCGCCAGTCCGGCGATGCGGCGCTGCGCGATCGGCGGCGCGAACGACAGGCCGGCCAGCATCAGGCCGCCGACGATCATGCCGCCGGCCGCACCCGGCGTGAACCAGGCGAAGGCGTTGTCCGGCGCGAAGAACAGCGCACAGGAGAGCGATTTGACGAATACCGCGCCGAGCAGGTAGATCGCCATCAGCATGTTGCGCGGCGCCTGCTTGCGCAGCAGCAGGAGCATGGTCAGCACGGCGCCGGTGAGGCCGCAGGCGGTGACGATGATTTCCGCCAGCCAGTATTGCTCGGCGCTGAGCTGGGCGCTGTTGGTCCACCAGGTGGCGAGGTCGATCGGCGTATCGAGCAGATCCGATAGCAGGCTCGACAGCGGCGGTACGACGTGGCCGAGTCCGAACAGGTGGTTTTGCGGATAGATCAGCGCCAGCGGCCACAGTCCGACCACCACCAAGCCGCGGCTGGCCTCGCGCGAGAACCAGCTGCGCCGCACTTCCAGCAAGCGGCTCTGGCGCAGGAAGTAGCGGCTGGTCCAGACGCCGATCAGCGCGCCCAGCAAGGTGCCGCAACTGTTGGTGATGAGATCGAGGTTGGAGGGAATGCGCGTGGGCAGGTAGGTTTGCACCGCTTCCATGACGGCCGACAGGGCGACGCCGGCGAGCGTACTGAGCAGCGCCGCCCACAGTGAACGCACGCGCGGATACAGCGCGTACACCACCAGCGCGCCGAACGGGGCGTAGCCGACCACGTTGGTCCAGAGATCAAAGCCGGTCCAGTAATATGGCAGGCGCGCCCACAGGTAATCGAAGGGCAGCAATCCCATGTCGCGCCAGCCCGAAAACGGATACCAGCTGGCGTACACGATCAGCAGGGTGTAGATCAGCAAACTGACGCGTGCAAACGAGGACGCCGCCGGCCGGGCGACTGCGGTTGCGATGGATGCGGCGGCAGTAACAGAGGCGGGGGCGGGCGGGTCGGCTGGCGCGGGCGATGTTGGAGGTCGGTAAGGAGCGTCCATGCCAGCGAGGGTAACCCATTTCTCCTGCGCTTGCACCTTGGACAACCGTTACAATGTGCGCCATGGACGCCACTGAAACATCACTCGCCACGACGATTTCCGCCCAGCGCATCGCTGCATTGATCGCCAGTTCCAGCAACGAAAACGCCAAGACCGTCGCGGTGGAAGTGGTTGCCGAAACCGGCTCGACCAATGCCGATCTGTTGGCGCGCGTCACTGCCGTCGACGGCGGCAGGCTGGTTGCGCCGGTCCTGCTGGTGGCCGAGTCGCAGACCGCCGGACGCGGGCGCGCGGGGCGGCCGTGGCAGACGACCAGGACGTCGGCGCTGACGTTTTCGCTGGCGTGGAAATTCAATCGTCCGTTGCATGCCCTGATCGGTTTGCCGCTGGCTGTCGGCGTCGTGCTGGCCGAAGCGCTCGGCATCTTCGGCATCGACGTCGAATTGAAATGGCCCAACGACGTCCTGCGCGACGGCGCCAAGCTGGCCGGCATCCTGATCGAGACCGCGCAGGACAAAAGCACGGGCGCGGCCGCAACCTGGACTGTCATCGGTATCGGCGTCAACCTGACCATGCCGCCCGATCTGCAGCAACGCATCGGCCGCGCGGTGGCCGACGTCTCCGAATTGCTGACCCACGAGCGCGAGCGCTTGCTGGCGATTTTACTGAGCGCTCTGGCGGATGCGCTGGCTGATTTCGATGCACGCGGCTTTGCGCCTTTCGTGGCGCGCTGGAATCGTTTGCATGCCTACACCGGCCGCACCGTGCGCATCCTCGATGACGGCCGGGTGCTGCATGAGGGCGTTGCCGTCGGCGTCGACGAGCAGGGGTGTTTCCTGATGGATACCGCGAGCGGGCGCGTGGCCGTCACCGCCGGCGACGTGTCCTTGCGCTTGCAGGAGTAGCGCCATGTTGCTACTGATCGATGTCGGCAATACGCTGATCAAATGGGGCGTTCCCGCGCAACCGGTTTTCTCGGTGGCCGAAGCGGGCCGTTGGCGCCACGTCGGCGCAGTTGCACGCGCCGAGGTCGCTGCGCTGGCGCAGGCCTGGCAGGGTCTTCCGGTGGTGCGCGCGCTGGTGTCGAACGTGGCCGGCCCCGTCGTGCGCGAGGCTTTGCAGGCAACGCTGCATGCGGCGTTTGGTGCGCAACTGCGCATTGACTGGTTTGCGTCGCAGCCGCAACTGGCGGGCGTACGTAACCGCTACAAGAATCCCGGCCAACTCGGCTGCGACCGTTTTGCTTCGGCCATCGGCGCGCATGCGCTGTTTCCGCGGCGTGCGCTGATTGTGGCCACTTGCGGCACCGCCACCACGGTCGATGCGGTCACGCCGGACGGCGATTTCCTCGGCGGCATGATCTTGCCGGGACTGGGCGTGATGGCCACCTCGCTGGCGCTCAATACCGCACAATTGCCGCAGATACAAAGCATCAGCGCGGTCGCCACGCCATTCGCCGACAACACCACGGACGCCATCATCGCCGGCTGCATCGCGGCACAGACCGGCGCCATCGAGCGCGCCGTCGCCGCGCACCAGCATACTCACGGCGAGGTGCTGTGCGTGTTGGCGGGCGGCGCCGGGCAGGTGCTGGCGCCGTATTTGTCAACGCCCTGCGAAAAAGTCGATAATCTGGTGCTGATCGGCCTGCACGCGGCTGCGGCGGAATGAAGGCGATGACTTCGACAAATCGGACTGACGGCTTACCATGCTGAAATTGCTTTTTTGGCTACTACTGATCGGCAATGCGGCCCTGTTCGCCATGCAGCGGGGTTATCTCGGCGCGACCGCCGCCGAGCGCCATGAACCCAAGCGCCTGGCGCAGCAACTGCATCCCGAAACGCTGACCATCCTGCCGGCCAACAGCGAGAAGCTGGTGACGCCGGCCAAGGCCGATGCGCCTGACGCTGCGGTCGCAACCGCCGACATCGCCAAGGATCGCAAGCCGGATGCTACCCCGCCGGAGACCAAGGCCGCCGCCGACCCCGACCCCGTTGCTCCGCCTGCGCCGGTCGTTGCCTGCACGGAAATGGGCAACTTCAACGCTGTCGAAGTGCGCAAGTTCGACATACAGCTGAGCAGCCTCAACCTGGCGATCAAACCGACCACCCGCAGCGTGCAGGAAGCCGCCAGCCACATGGTCTACATTCCCTCGCAGGATGGCAAGGAGGGTGCCGAACGCAAATCTGCCGAGCTGCGCCGCCTCGGCATCCAGGACTTCTACGTGATGCCGGAATCGCAACCCAATCCGGCGTTGCGCTGGGCCATTTCGCTGGGCGTGTTCAAGACCGAAGAAGCGGCCAAGGCCTACATCGGCCGGTTGATTCCTCAGGGCGTGCGCAGCGCCCGCATCATGGCGCGCAATGTCACCTCGAACAAGCAGGCTTATCAATGGCGCAATGTCGATGCGGCAACCAAGACCGCGCTGGACGGCCTCAAGGCCAAATTCCCCAACCAGGAAATGCGCAACTGCCCGGGCTGAGCCTCGCCCATGCATGGCCGGTGCGGGTTGCCGGGCGCAGGCCGATTTTGCGTGAGGCCGATAAAACGTCAACTCCGCCACAATCGGATCGCGCTTTCCATGTAAAATCGCGGACATTCCGAATATCTCTCCTGCCCAGGAATTGCACATGACCGACTTGACCGACCTGACCGACGTTGACCCCATCATCAAGGCTGAAATCCTGGCCGAAGCGTTGCCGTACATCCGCAAATTCCACGGCAAGACCATCGTCGTCAAATACGGCGGCAATGCGATGACCGAGGAGCGCCTCAAGCACGGTTTCGCGCGCGACGTGATCCTGCTGAAGCTGGTCGGCATGAATCCGGTGGTGGTGCATGGCGGCGGACCTCAAATCGACAACGCGCTCAAGAAAATCGGCAAGCAGGGCACTTTCGTGCAAGGCATGCGCATCACCGACGAAGAAACCATGGAAGTGGTGGAGTGGGTGCTGGGCGGCGAAGTGCAGCAGGACATCGTGATGCTGATCAACCATTACGGCGGCCAGGCAGTCGGCCTGACAGGCAAGGACGGCGGCCTGATCCGCGCGCGCAAGATGCAGATGCCGGACAAGGAAAATCCGGGTCAATTCCTCGATATCGGCTTTGTCGGTGAAATCGAGGCGATCAATCCGGCGGTAGTCAAGGCGCTGCAGGACGACGCCTTCATCCCGATCATTTCGCCGATCGGCTTCGGTGACGACGGCCAGGCCTACAACATCAATGCCGACGTCGTGGCCGGCAAGATCGCCGAGATCCTGCATGCCGAAAAGCTGATCATGATGACCAACATTGCCGGCGTGCAAGACAAGAAGGGCAACCTGCTGACCGACCTGTCGGCGCGCGAGATCGACGAAATGTTCGAAGACGGCACGATCTCGGGCGGCATGCTGCCGAAGATTTCGTCGGCGCTGGATGCCGCCAAATCAGGCGTGAACACCGTCCACATCATCGATGGCCGCATCGAGCATTCGCTGCTGCTGGAAGTGCTGACCGAACAGGCATTCGGCACCATGATCCGCTCGCACTGAACATCGCAAGCGCATCACGTAAAAAAGCGCCCCGGGAAACCGGCGGCGCTTTTTTTACGGCCACGCGCGCGAGGGGATTCAGTAAATTCGTTCGACCTTGAAACCGCGCTGTTGCAGCAAGGCCGGCACGCCGGTCGGGCCGACCAGATGCAGGATGCCGATGGCGGCGAAAATGCGGTCGCGGCTCCTGAGCAAGCCGCCGATGCGTTCGGCCAGGGCCGGGTTACGCTGGTCCAGCAAGACCTCCTTGGTGAAACGGCCGACGAAGCTGCCGTCGCCGGCCATGTCGTCCAGCAGGCTCTGCAGGCCGGTCAGGTTGGCGGTGCGCCAGAATTCGGCCAATTCCACTACGCGCGCTGCGCTGTCGGGATCGTCGAGCTCCTTGAGGGTATCTTCCAGTAGCAGGCTCTGCTGTTGCCGGCTCAGCGCACCGAACAGCGCCAGCTGTGTTTCGGCGCCTTCCAGTTCAATCACGGGCTTGTTGCGTTTGGCGATGAAGTCGGCCAGGTGACTGTCGACGGCGAGGTCGGCGCGATAGCCCTTGCTGCCGAACTCCTGCACGGTCAGCAGGCTGGCGATCATCCACGGGCGAAAGCGTGTGACCGCTTCTGCGGGGACGTCGTACTTTTTGAGCGCGGCCTGCACTTGCTGCTGCAGTTGCGGACTGAGATCAGTCTGATAGCTCTGGCCTTCGGGATAGAAACCGTAGCGCAGCACCGCCGCCTGCATGGCGGGCGTCTTGTTCGGATCGATTTCGAGGGCGATCGCCGGGGCCTGCTCCAGCGCCTGCATCACGCGCGGCTCCAGCGGATAGAAGCTGGCGGCGCCGACGTGGATGGTGCCGAACAGATACAGCGTGTGGTGCGCGTCCTGCACTTTGAACAGCGCGCCGCGATGCTCTGCACGCGGGGTCCGGGGTGGCGTATCGACGGCGTTTGCAGCCGGCAGATAAAGGCAGAACAGCCAGCTGAATGTCACTATAATCAGGCGTCGCATCGTTGCGCTTTCTTCACTTATCTCATTTCTTTTGACTGTGCCGAATATTAGAACTCATTTCACCCTTCTCCGCGAGTGCGAACGATCCTGTTTGGGATGTAGTGCAAGGCGCGTCGCGCAGCCAAGGGTGGTTCCCTTGGCAAGCGGCGCAACGCAGCAATACGCCCAAACAGGACGTTCCCGGAGGGTTCTTGCCCAAAGAGGCGCTGGCCGCGTTGTGCTCCTTGCGCGTAGCACCGCTACGCGACGCGTCGCACGCCTTGCCAGCGCCTCTTTGGGCAAGAACGCATCTCGCGGAGAAGGGTGAAATGAGTTCTCAACCGCTCTGGCTTTTCGATCTCGACAACACCCTGCACAACGCGTCGCACGCGATCTTCCCCGCGATCAACGCGAACATGAACCTGTTCATGGAACGCGTGCTGAAGGAGCAAGGGTTGCCGGCCGACCAGGATGCTGTCAATGCGATGCGCCAGCGCTACTGGCGCCTGTACGGCGCGACCTTGCTGGGGATGGTGCAGCATCATCAGGTGCGGCCGGAAGACTTCCTGCGCGATGCGCATGACTTCGACGATCTGTTCGGCATGATCCGCGCCGAGCGCGGCCTGCTGAATCTGCTGGAACGCCTGCCGGGACGCAAGATCCTGCTGACCAATGCACCGTTGCGTTACTCGCGCGACGTGGTCCGGCATCTCGGCCTGCATCGTCATTTCGACAAGCACATTTCTATCGAGTCGATGCGCGTGCACGGCAAGCTCAAGCCCAAGCCGTCACGGCAAATGCTGCAACAGCTGCTGGCGCGTGAACGCGTTCCCGCGCATCGCTGCATTCTGGTGGAAGACACCGTAGTCAACTTGAAATCAGCCAAGGAACTGGGCATGCGCACGGCGTGGATCACCCAGTATCTGGCCGGCAATCCGCATTTTTCACCGGCCGGCGTGCGCAGGATGCAAACGATGCATCCGACCTATGTCGACGTGAAGGTGCGTTCGGTGCGGCAACTGGCAGCCCATCTGCGTCGCCTGGCCGGCGCCTAGGCGAGAATCCAGCCGTGTTCGGTCGTCATTCAGCCGGACTTCAGCCGGACTTCAGCTGGAGTTCACTCGTCCGCGCAGTCGGCGCACCAGCCCTTGATGGTCAGTTCGATTTCGTGACTGCGGAAGCCTTTGCCGAGGGATTTTTGCAGGGCGGTCTGCAATTGCGCCGCGGTGGTCTGGCGTTTGCCCGATGAAGGCAAGACACTCTCAAGAAAACCAGCTTCGCCGCTGCCATCCAGGCAAAACACCCGGGCGCAGCGCGTGCATTTGAAATGGCCGTGCTGATGCTGGGCATGGCCGTGGGCGTGCTGGTGGCCGCCATGATTGCCGTGGTCGTGATGTTCGGCGCCGGTGCCGGCGTTGTAGCGGAAGATGCGGTCATCGCTGGCGATTTTGTGCGCCAGCCCGGCTTCGGTCAGGCAGTCGAGCGCACGATACAGCGTGACGCGGTCCATGTCGACCAGCTTGTCCTGGATATCCTGATGCGACACGGCGCTGCGCGCGCCCAGCAGCGCCGCCATGACGCTGACGCGCGCCTGGGTGACGCGCACCGATGCATCGCGCAATTGCAGCTCGGCCAGAGCCTGCGCTGCAGCGGGATCGTGGGCAAGGGCGTTGGCGGAGGTGTCGGTTTTGGATTTCATGGTATGGCTGATATGGCTGGCGTCGGATGGCAGCAGATGCGCGGCCGGTCGGATGACTTACCCGAATTATGCCGCAATTCGCCGGCGGGGGCTTTGTGCGGGCGCGGGGCGACGCTTATTTACCGGTGACCTTCTTGGCGCGGGGATGGGCGGCGTCGTAGACCTGCGCCAGACGCTGGAAATCGAGCGAGGTATAGACCTGGGTCGCGCTGATGGAGGCGTGGCCGAGCATTTCCTGCACTGCGCGCAAGTCGCCCGAGCCTTGCAGGACGTGTGAGGCAAAGGAGTGGCGCAACACGTGCGGATGGACATTGGTGGCCAGGCCCAGCGCCTGGCCGTGCGCCTTGAGCCGTAGCTGTGCCACCCGCGGCGACATGCGCGCGCCGCGCTCGCTCAGGAACAGCGCGTGCCGCTCGGCGCCGGCATGACCTGCGACGACCGTTTCACGCGCCGTCAGCCAGGTCCGGAGCGCCTCCATGGCCGGTTTGCCGACCGGCACGCTGCGCATCTTGTTGCCTTTGCCGGTGACGGTCACTTCATTGCTGTCCATGTCGATCCAGCCGGCGGAGACATACCCGGCTTCCTGGCGGTACTGCACGTCCAGGCCCACCAGTTCGGAAACCCGCAAGCCGCTGGAGTACAACAACTCGAACATGGCGCGATTGCATAGCTGGGCGGGCGCGGCGGCGTCCTTGAGCGGATTGGCCTGCGACACCAGATGGACGGCATCGTCGGCGGCCAGCGCCTTGGGGAGCGGCCTGGCTTTCTTGGGGGCCTTGACGCCGTCAACCGGATTCGATTTCAGCCGGCCCTGTTCGGACAGCCAGTTGTAGAAGCCTCTCCAGGCCGACAGCTTGCGCGCGATGGAGCGCGCGTTGAGGCCGCGGGCGTGCAATTGCGCGGCGAACTTGCGTATCTGGAAATGGGAGACCGCGTCCAACTCCGCACCGGCGGCTTGCGCCAGTTCGGACAACTCGGCCAGGTCACGGCCGTAGTTGCTTACGGTGTGTGGCGACAGCATGCGCTGGCTCTGCAGGCTGTCGAGATAGCGGTCGATTTCGGCTTGGTTGGCGTCGGCGCTCACACGGTCGGGAGGGAAGTCGGGATAAATCAGTGTAGCAGGCAGGCCAGCGCTGCGCTGGCGGTTTCGCCGATGCGGCTCAGGAAGTCGGTCGCCATGTCGGCGCTGAAGCGGCTGGGGTCGGGGGAGCCGAGCACCAGCAGGCCAAAGGCTTCCGGCGCGGCGCCCACGCGCAGCGGCAACATTGCCACCGATTTCACGGAGGTGGCGTCTTCCAGCCAGCTGGCGGCTTCAAAATCGTTGTTGGCGCCGCAGAACGGTGTCGTCAGTCCATTGGCGAAAATACGCGCATCTTCCGAGACGGCGGCGGTAAACCAGGTGTCATTGTGGTTTTCGGCGATGTTCCAAAGACGCAGGGTGACTTGCGGCACATTGAAGATTTCCTGCAGCTTGCCGGTCAGCGTCTGCGGCAGGTCGGCGTCATTGCGCGCCAGCAGCAGGGCGCGTGTCCAGGCCTGGAACTTGCCGGTGATTTCGTCGTTTTCCTGGGCGATGCGCATCAGATCGGCCATGTGCAATTCCTGCACCTTGATCTTTTCACGCAGGATTTCCATCTGGCGTTCCTGCAGGGAGATGGCGCGACCCAGCAAGGGGCTGGTCAGCCTGATCCGGCCGAGCAATTCGGCGTGTTCCTCAAAGAAGTGAGGATGGTCGAGCAGATAGTCGGCGATCGAATCGGAATCCAGATGGGTGGTCATGTGCGTTTTTTGAGTATGGTTGTTCCGGAAGGTCGCGCCAGGCGCGCCGGATTGCATTGCCGCAATATCGCGAGATTATCTCCGCTAACGCTAGTGCTGACAACTTTTTAATCAGATTCGGAAGGCTCGGCGCTTGCCAATAAAAACGGGCTTACATGATTTCTCATGTAAGCCCGAATTGTTCAATCAAGTTCTGATTCCGGCGTTTGCACGCCGGAGGTTCAGAGACTTAAATTAGAACTTGTGGCGGATACCAACAGCAACTGCTGTCTGGCTGGAATCGTTGCCAGTAGTGTCGCTGAAAACGCCTGGATTTTTCATGTCCTTAGCGCGGATGTTAGCCACAAATGCGTACAGGTCAGTACGCTTGGACAGCCAGTAGTCAGTACCCAAGCTAACTTGAGTCAGCTTGCCCTTGCCATTCAGACCGTCAAAGCTGGCGCGTGTGTGATCCACAACAGCCAACAGCTTCAGGGAAGGTGTCAGGGAGTAAGCAGTACCGATTTCATACATGTCGGCCTTGTTTGCGCCGGCCAATGTAGCACCAGTTGTACGTGTTGCTTGTGTCAGGCCAGTCACTGCGTTAGTTTGCAGATCTTGCTTGACGCGCGACCAGTTAGCGTACACGCGTGCTGGGCCAAACTGGTAGCTACCAACCAGGTTCCAGCCCTTGTATGCTGTGTTGCCGACGTTAGCTGTTGCCAGAGCATTTGCTGCAGCGATAGCTGCGGCGTTAGTAGCTGTTGGAGCTGCTGTGATCAGCGAAGTGTCGCTAGGTGTTGTACCTTGCTTCGATTGGTAGTAGTTGGCACCCAGACCCAGTGGGCCGTTGTCGTACTTGGCACCCAGACCAAACGATTGACCAGCTGTAGTCTTGCCAGCTGTTTCACCGAAACCGTACAGCACGTTAGCTGTGAAACCAGCCAGATTTGCTGTTGTGTAGGTAACGGAGTTGTTGGTACGAGTACCTTGCAGGCGGTTCAGGCCCGAACCAACAGCGGAAACAACGCCGCCGAAGTCGTTCACCGAAGTGTACGCGCTGATAGTGTCGGCGTAGTCAGTTTGACGACCAGCCAAGACTGTACCGAAGCCGCCGGACAGACCGACAACCGATTTACGACGGAACAGGTTCGAGGAAGTAACTTGGTCGGAACCTTGCAGGCCGCCGTTGTCGTTGGTGAAGCCAGTTTCCAGTTGGAACACTGCGCTCAGACCGCCGCCCAGATCTTCAACGCCCTTGAAACCGATACGGGAACCTTGAACGACGCCCGAGTTCAGGCTGAACTTGCTACCAGTGTTAGTGCCGGTAGTTTGAACTTTGCTTGTGTAAACAACGCCGGTATCAACGATACCGTAGATGGTGACGGAGCTTTGTGCTTGTGCAGCACCTGCAAACGCGCCGAGAACGGCCAGTGCAAGCAGAGATTTTTTCATTTGACATCCTTCTATAAAAATAGTCTTGAGGATCCGTACATCTAGTCGGATGGTGAGACATTAAGGGTTCTCATTAGCGCTGGCCTCAGATTGGTCGTTTGGCGGGCGAAGTTTTGGTTGAAATTCCGAAACGCCTGCGCGACTGTTGTTTTTTTCTAACGCTTTCGAGGTGAATCTCCCACAATCGGGATTTTTCGGAGCTTGCGAGGGGGCGCACGGCTATTCGATTGTCTTTGAGGCAATAAAGACACGCCTAAGATACGGTTAAAGACTTGAATTGTTGTTTTAAAGCTCCAATTTGTTCTCTTAAAGATCGTATTAAAAAAATATTCTGATTTATAGGGGATAATTTTTTCCTTCGAAAGAGTGCTTGGATTGATTTATGGCGAGTCGGGAAGATTTGGCAATTATTCGCGCGGCGCGCGCCGGGCAGGCGGAAGCCCAGCTGGCGCTGGGCCGGCGTTATTTATTCGGCGGCAACGGATTGCCGCAGAGCTTCGCCACCGCGTTGCATTGGCTTGACCGCGCGGCCCGTCAGGGCGTGCCTGACGCCTGGACGCTGATCGGCGAGCACATTCCCTATGAGGTGGTGGCGCAGGCGCCGCGCCCGCTCGAATATGTACTCTGGTATGAGCGTGCTTTCGATGCCGGACGCAAGTTGGCAGGACTGGCATTTGCCCGCCTGGTCTTGGCCCACCAGGCACAGCCCGAAGCCCAGGCCATGCTCGGCAAGGCGGTCAAGGCGCTCGAATCGGAGGCCAACGCCGGCACGGCCGAGGCGCAATGGCTGCTGGCTCAGCAGCAGGCCGGCCGGCAAGCGGCAGACGCTGCGTCCGTTGACGCAAGCGAGAAGCCGGCCCCTGAGCGCGACATCGCCGCCCAATGGGCGCAGAAAGCCGCCGACGCCGGCATCGGCCCCGCCCAGCTGGCATTGGCGGACGCCGCCTGGCTCAGGCTGGATCGCGAAGACTTCATCCGTCGCGCTTTGCCGCTGGCGCGCTCCCTGCTGGCGCAATACGGCGCCGGCCTGCCGCAACTCAATGCGCCTGCAGAAGCGCTGGCCCGGCATTTGGGCGAGGGCAATATCACCTTGCTGTCGCGCTTGTCCCAAGTGCTGGCCGAGATTCCCGGGGTCGACGCGGACGAGGCGCAGTCATTGCTGGAATTGGGCGCCTATGCCGATGACAAGTCGGCGCAGTTGTCGCTCGGTCTGTTTTTTGCGCGCATGAACGAGGATGGCGGGCGGGCGTTCCCCGGGTTTGGCTCCGCTAATTACAAGAAGGCCATTCGCTGGCTGACCGCCGCCGGTGAGCGCGGTCTTGCGGCAGCCTGGTATGCCCTGTCGCGGATTTACCTGAAACCGGAATTTTCTCAGCGCAATCTTGCCGATGCGCAGCACTATCTCGAGCGCGCCGCTGAAATGGGGCACGCGCTGGCGCAACTGGAGTGCGGCAGCAGCGCCTGGCGCAACCGGCGCGAAGATCCTGCCAATGACGTGCGTGCGGTGTACTGGCTGCAGAAGGCCGCAGCGCAAGACAACGCCGATGCGCGCGAATTGCTGTTCAAGATTGCCGACCGGCCTGCGGCAGCGGCCTGGGCCGTCGAAGCGCGCAGCCACATGACGCGCGATTTCTTGAGCGCTTACCCGTTCCTGGCGGCGCGATTGGAACTGGCGATCCTGTTTGGCCTGACCCGGCCCGAAGCCTTGTTGATCGATCTGAAACAGGCTGACTGCGGCCATTGCCTGGTGGTCGATATCCGCGACTACTATGCACGCAGCAAACGGCGCCTCATATTAATAGAGACCGGCGACGAGCGGCAGGTGCTCAACCGCATCGGCCGCCTGTTCGAAGACGTCGATTGCAGCCTGAACGGTCCCGAAGGAAACTACCGGCAGCGCTTGTATCGCCTGAAAACGGCCTTGCCGCAGGATGACGATGAGCAGGAGGAAGAGAGCGACCTGGCCGAAGAGTCCTGAGAACCTGTTCACGGAAAGCAAAAAGAGATGGCCGCGGCCATCTCTTTTTATTTGTGCCTCAATCAATATCAATAGCGGATGCTCAGATTTCGATTTCACCCTCGAACACCGACACTGCCGGCCCGGTCATCATGACCGGTTTGGCCCGGCCCGGCCCAATTGATCACCAGCTCGCCGCCATGGGTTTGCACCGCCACCGGCGTGTCCAGCAGGCCGCGCCGGATGCCGGCGACGACCGCCGCACACGCCCCGGTGCCGCATGCCAGCGTTTCGCCGACGCCCCGTTCAAACACGCGCAGATTGACGTTGTGGCGATCGACCACTTGCATGAAGCCGGCGTTGACCCGCTTGGGGAAGCGCGGGTGACGCTCGATCAGCGGGCCGTCGGTCAACACCGGCGCCGCTTCGGTGTCGGCAACGATCTGCACCGCATGCGGATTGCCCATGGACACGACCGAAATCCAGCTTGTCTTTCCATTAACGTCGAGCGGCCACAGCGCATCATCGCCCTCGATCTTGCTGTTCAGGCCGGACGGATCGAACGGGACTTGTTCCGGCGTCAATACCGGCGCGCCCATGTCGACCGTGACGCGACCGTCGTCTTCAAGCGTCGGTTCGATCACGCCGGACATGGTTTCCACGCGGATCACGCGCTTGGCGGTCAGGCCTTTGTCGCTGACGAAGCGCGCAAACGCGCGCGCGCCGTTGCCGCATTGCTCGACTTCGCCGCCGTCGGCGTTGTAGATGCGATAACGAAAATCGATGCCCTCGGAGTCGGTCTTTTCCACCACCAGCATCTGGTCGGCGCCGATGCCGAAGCGGCGATCAGCAATGAACTTCCATTGCGCCGGCGTCAGGGCGATATCCTGGTGAATGGCGTCGACGACAACGAAGTCGTTGCCCGCGCCGTGCATTTTGGTGAATTTGATTTTCATGGCATTAATTATAGGCGGCCATGCTAATCGTGGCCGTATACATTAGGTGTGCCCGGAGGATGCGTTTTAAAGCGTTTGTGCGCCCAAAAATATTCCGCCGGCGCTTCCAGCACGCGTTCTTCGATGAAGGCATTCATGCGGCGCGTCGCCTCCACGATGTCGTCGCCGGGATAGTTCTCCCAGGCCGGATAGAACGTGGTTTTCCAGCCCTGGTAGTTCGGCAGGAAGGTCGTGATCATCGGCACCACGTTGGCGTGTGTCGCGGCGGCAATGCGTGCCGTAGCGGTCAGCGTGGCGGCGGGCACGCCGAAGAAGGGGACGAACTCGGCGTCGCGCAGGCCGAAGTCCATGTCCGGCAGCATGATGAACGGCAGCCCGTCACGCATGGCGCGGATGATGGGCTTGACGCCTTTTTCGCGCGACAGCAGGGTCACGGGGCGAAAGCGCGAGCGGCCTTTGAGCAGCGCCTGGTCAACCACTTCGTTTTGTTGTTTCGAGTAAATGGTGCAAATCGACAAGTCGGAATTGAGCACCAGCGCGATGCCGGGGATTTCCAGGCAGACGAAATGCGGGCACAGCAGGATGGTCGGGCCTGATTTGATGACTTCCACCGGCACCCGCGGCTCGACCTTGATCAGCCTCTTCAGGCGGGCTTCCGATGCCCACCACAGGATGCCGCGCTCAAGCGCGCTGCGCGCGTATGCCTGGAAGTGCTGGCGGGCAATGGTCTCGCGCTCGGCTTCGGTCTTTTCGGGGAAGCATAAACGCAGGTTGGTCAGCGTGATATGGCGGCGCGGCTTCATGATGATGAACAGCAGCGAGCCGAGTCCTGCCCCGAGGCGGCCGAGAATGGGCAGCGGCAACCAATGGAGCAGCCACATCAATGCGATCAGCGCCTTCATTGCGATGCTCCGGGAGCGGTCACGCCGGGCGGCGTCTTGTAGCGGTTGTAGCTCCAGATATACTGCGCCGGGCAGCGCGCGATCAATTTCTCCATCGCCAGGTTGATGGCGCGCGCCTGTTGCTCCGGCGTCTCGCCCAGGGTTTCTTCAAATGCCACGAAACGGATGACGAAACCGCGGCCCCACGACAAGCGCTCGGCGTACGACAGGATGATCGGCGCGCCGCTCATCTGGTGCATCTTGGCCGACAGCGTCATGGTGTAGGCCGGTTTGCCGAAGAAATCGGCCCAGACGCCTTCGCCGTGTTGCGGCACCTGGTCCGGCAACAGGCCGATGGCCTGGCCCTTCCTGAGCGCCTTGAGCAAGACGCGCACGCCCGACAGGTTGGCCGGCGCCAGATGCAGGTTGGGACGCGAACGCGCGCCTTCGATCAGCGGTTTCAGCGCGGCCTTGCGCGGCGGCCGATACAATGCGGTTAGTGGCGTCTTTTCAGCAATGGCCTGGGCGATGATTTCAAAGCAGCCGAGATGCGGGGTCAGGAAGACCGCGCCGGTTTTTGCGTCCAGGGCTTGTTGGGCCAATTCCCAATTTTCGATGCGGGCGGTGCGCAGCACGCGTTGCGGCGCGGCGCACCAGATGAACGGCAATTCGAAGATGCCCTTGCCCGATTCGTTGACGGCAGACAACAAATGCCGTCCGTGGCCGGCGCGCGTAAGGTTGTTTTTAAGGCGCTTCCGATAGGACGGCGATGCCAGGTAAACAAGCCACCCCATCGCGATTCCGATCAGGTGCAGCAAGGGCAACGGAAGGAATGACAACAGGCGGAATAAAGAAAAAAGCATATTTGCCGTTACCGTGAATAATGCTGTGAAATTGCCGAATTTTTGCAAGACGCGTAAAATAGCATGAAAGCCGTCGAGTTAATGACAACTTGCGAGACGGGATATAAATTTCGCTAAAGCGTCGCAGGCTAGGGATCAAGCCGCGACACCGGTTCAATCTCTATACTGCAGGAGCATGTGATGTCCAATGAATTTCTCTTTACTTCCGAATCCGTCTCGGAAGGTCACCCCGACAAAGTAGCCGACCAGATTTCCGATGCGATTCTGGACGCCATCTTTGAACAGGACCCGCTTTCCCGCGTCGCCGCCGAAACCCTGTGCAACACAGGTCTGGTCGTGCTCGCCGGTGAAATCACCACGCGCGCCAACGTCGACTACATCGACGTCGCCCGTCAAACCATCAAGCGCATCGGCTACGACAATGCCGACTACGGTATCGACTACAAGAGCTGCGCCGTGCTGGTGGCCTACGACAAGCAGTCCCCGGACATCGCCCAAGGCGTCGACGAAGGCAAGGGTCTGGACCTCGATCAGGGCGCCGGCGACCAGGGCCTGATGTTCGGCTACGCCTGCGATGAAACACCGGAACTGATGCCGGCCGCGATTTACTACGCGCACCGCATCGTTGAGCGCCAGTCGCAACTGCGCAAGGACGGCCGCCTGCCATGGCTGCGTCCGGATGCAAAATCGCAAGTCACGCTGAAATACGTCGACGGCCGTCCGGTCGCCATCGACACCATCGTGTTGTCGACCCAGCATGCGCCTGAAATGGAACACAAGGCCATCGAAGAAGCGGCGATCGAAGAAATCATCCGCCCGGTCGTGCCGGCAGAGTGGATCAAGAACACCCGCTACCTGATCAACCCGACCGGCCGTTTCGTCATCGGCGGCCCGCAAGGCGACTGCGGCCTGACCGGTCGCAAGATCATCGTCGACACATACGGCGGTGCAGCACCGCACGGCGGCGGCGCGTTCTCCGGCAAGGATCCTTCCAAGGTCGACCGTTCGGCAGCCTACGCCGGCCGCTACGTCGCCAAGAACATCGTGGCCGCCGGCCTGGCGTCGCGTTGCCAGATCCAGGTGTCGTACGCCATCGGTATCGCCAAGCCGACTTCGGTCATGGTCACCACCTTCGGCACCGGCAAGATCAGCGACGAAAAGCTGGCGCAACTGGTGCTGGAACATTTCGACCTGCGTCCAAAGGGCATCGTGCAAATGCTCGACCTGCTGCGTCCGATCTACCAGAAGACCGCTGCTTACGGCCACTTCGGCCGCGAAGAGCCGGAATTCTCGTGGGAGCGTACCGACAAGGCCGCTGCACTGAAGGCCGCTGCCGGTCTGTAATTCCCCACGCGCAATCCGGCCCGTTGTGGCCGGATTGCGTCGTGCGCTGGCGTGGCGCCGGCAAGTGATTTACAATGCCTTTCCGTATCAAGGAGCGTTGCGACAAGACACCGATCTTGCCAGGCTTGATACCGTCAACATGCAACTGCGCTCACGTTACTTTTTTTCTGTTTTCTACGAAAGGAGGGCGTGAAGAACGCCGCAGCCATGACTACCAATTCCACCAAAGACTATGTAATCGCTGATATCAGCCTGGCGCAATGGGGCCACAAAGAAATCAAGATCGCAGAAACCGAAATGCCCGGCCTGATGGCCATCCGCGAAGAATTCGCCGCTGCCCAGCCCCTGAAGGGCGCACGCATCACCGGTTCCATCCACATGACCATCCAGACCGCCGTGCTGATCCAGACGCTGGAAGCGCTGGGCGCCAAGGTCCGTTGGGCATCCTGCAACATCTATTCGACCCAAGACCACGCCGCCGCCGCGATCGCCGACAAGGGCACGCCGGTGTTCGCGTTCAAGGGCGAGTCGCTGGACGACTACTGGGAATTCACGCACCGCATCTTCGAATGGCAAGGCGGCGAGAACGAACAAGCCAACATGATCCTCGACGATGGCGGCGATGCAACATTGCTGCTGCATCTGGGCACACGCGCTGAAAAAGACGCATCGGTGCTGAACAACCCGACTTCGGAAGAAGAAATCTGCCTGTTCAACTCCATCAAGAAAAAGCTGGCGACATCGTCCAACTGGTATTCCACTCGCCTGGCGCAAATCAAAGGCGTGACCGAAGAAACCACCACCGGCGTGCATCGCCTGTATCAGATGTTCAAAGACGGCAAACTGGCTTTTCCGGCCATCAACGTCAACGACTCCGTCACCAAGTCCAAGTTCGACAACCTGTACGGCTGCCGTGAATCGCTGGTCGACGGCATCAAGCGCGCCACCGATGTCATGATCGCCGGCAAGGTCGCCGTCATCGCCGGTTACGGCGACGTCGGCAAGGGCTCGGCACAAGCCATGCGCGCGTTGTCGGCGCAAGTCTGGGTCACCGAAATCGACCCGATCTGCGCACTGCAGGCGGCAATGGAAGGCTATCGCGTCGTCACCATGGATTACGCTGCAGAGCACGGCGACATTTTCGTCACCTGCACCGGCAACTACCACGTGATCACGCATGACCACATGAAGAAGATGAAAGACCAGGCCATCGTCTGCAACATCGGCCACTTCGACAACGAAATCGAAGTCGCCGCACTGAAGCAATACACCTGGGAAAACATCAAGCCGCAAGTCGACCACATCATCTTCCCTGACGGCAAGCGCATCATCCTGCTGGCTGAAGGTCGCCTGGTCAACCTCGGCTGCGGCACCGGTCATCCGTCCTACGTGATGAGCTCGTCGTTCGCCAACCAGACCATCGCCCAGATCGAGTTGTTCGTGAACACCAAGAACTACCCGGTCGGTGTTTACACGCTGCCCAAGCATCTGGATGAAAAGGTCGCGCGCCTGCAACTGAAGAAACTCAACGCGCAACTGAGCACCCTGACGGCAGAGCAGGCTTCTTATATCGGCGTGAAGGCCGACGGTCCTTACAAGCCTGATCACTACCGCTATTAATCAGCTTGACGTGCGGCGGCAATACCGCCGCACGGTGGTTCGTTCGTTTGTTCGTCGTTTTATCCGCCGCCGGCCGGATGATGGCAATGCTGCCACGCAGATATTGCCGAACCCGGCCGGCGCGCTGCCCGAAAGGAAACCACATGCGTCTTCTCATCCTCTGGCTGATCAATGCGCTGGCCTTGCTGGCCGTGCCTTACCTGTTGCACTCGGTGCAGGTCGACAGCTTCGGCGCCGCCCTGATTGCCGCCCTGATTCTCGGTTTCGTCAATACGCTGGTGCGCCCGGTGCTGGTGGTGCTGACCTTGCCGGTGACCTTGCTCACGCTGGGTTTGTTCATTCTCGTGATCAACGGCCTGATGTTCTGGGTGGTGGCGCAACTGGTGGGCGGTTTCCATGTGGGCGGCTTCTGGTCCGCGGTCGGCGGCGCGTTGCTGTACAGCATCGTGTCATGGGCCTTGTCGACGCTGCTGCTCAAGCCTGGCCGCGGTTGATACCGGCGGCCCTGGATCGTTTTTGGATCGAATCCTCATGACACAACATAATTTCAGCATCGAGTTTTTCCCGCCGAAGACGCCCGAAGGTACGGAAAAACTGCGCGCCACGCGCGCCAAGCTGGCCGAGTTGCAGCCGAAGTATTTTTCGGTCACCTTCGGCGCCGGCGGTTCGACCCAGCAGGGTACGCTCGACACCGTGCTGGAAATCATGCGCGAAGGCCACGTGGCTGCGCCGCATCTGTCCTGCATCGGCAGTTCGCGCGACGCCTTGCGCACGATTCTCGCCGAATACAAATCGCACGGCATCAAGAAGCTTGTCGCTTTGCGCGGCGACTTGCCGAGCGGTTTCGGCGCCGCCGATTTCTCGTCTGGCGAATTCCGCTATGCCAACGAGCTGGTCGAGTTCATCCGTGCAGAAACCGGCGACTGGTTCCATATCGAAGTCGGCGCCTACCCGGAAATGCATCCCCAGGCCAAATCGCCGCAAGACGACGTCCGCAACTTCGCGCGCAAGGTCGAAGCCGGCGCCGATGCTGCGATCACGCAGTATTTCTACAATCCGGACGCCTATTTCAACTTTGTCGACGAAACGCAAAAGCTCGGCGTCAACGTACCCATCGTGCCGGGCATCATGCCGATCACGAATTACACGCAGCTGATGCGTTTCTCGGACATGTGCGGCACCGAAATCCCGCGCTGGATCCGCCTCAAGCTGGCTAGCTACGGCGATGACGCCGATTCGATCCGCGCGTTCGGCCTGGACGTGGTGACCCGGCTGTGCGAACAATTGCTGGAAGGCGGCGCGCCCGGCTTGCATTTCTACACGCTCAACCAGCCTGCGGCGACCATGGCAATCTGGCAACGCCTGGTGGATTGAGGCGGATTTCAGCAATAAAAAAGCCGGCAAGCGCCGGCTTTTTTATTGCGCAGTCATTTCAGGCATCGGTGAGGATCAGGTCCAGCGCAATGTCATGCGGCTGCCCGGCGAATTCCGCCAATGCCTCCGCATAGGCGACGCCGATGGCCAGCGGACGCGGATCCTGCGCCAGCGTACGGTCGTAGAAGCCGCCGCCGTAGCCCAGCCGCAGCCGCTCGGCATTGAAGCCGAGGCAAGGGATCAACAGGGCCTGGGGACGCACGGTCTCCCCATGCAACGGCACGGAAGTGCCCATGGCGTCTTTCACCAGGGTTTCGCCCGGCGTCCAGCGGACGAATTCAAGCGGCGCGTCTTTTCCGCGAATTATCGGCAAGGACAGGTGCACGCCTTGGGCGGCCAGCGCGTTATATGCCGGGTACAGATCCGGTTCCTGCCGGATCGGGTGGTACACGCCGAGGCTGGCGACCGGATTCTCTTGCAGCCAGTCCAGCAGGCGGCTGCAGATAGCCGCTTCAGCCGCGGCTTTGGCGGCCGGCGTCATGGCCTTGCGGGCGGCGAGCAGATGCGCGCGCAGGACGGATTTTTCCGACGCGGCGGCGGTTGCCGGCAATGTAGTCAACGTCGTCCCGGCAGCGTCGGTGTGCGCAGAGTCGCGTGCTATCCTTGAAGTCGTCATTTGTTTCAATCGAAGGTTGTATAAGAATGCAATTAAAGAAATGCGTGCTCGTGATCACATGCGCTGCTGCGGCGGCACTCAGTTTTTCGTTGCCGGCCCAGGCCCAGAAACGTCTTTCCGCGACGGCTTCATCGGATGACGTCTTCCTTGCGCTGCGCGACGCCGCGCGGGTCGACGATTCGGCCACTGCGCTCAGCTTGGCGGCACGGTTGCCCGATTATGTCATTCCTTCGTACGTCGACTATTATCGGCTGAAACCCCGCGTGCGCGACTTCACCGCGCCGGTGTCGGAAATCCGCGACTTCCTGAATCGCTACGACGGCACCGCGATCGGCGACCGCCTGCGCAACGACTGGCTGTTGGCGCTGGGCAAGACCGGCGACTGGAGCACTTTCGATGAACAATATCCGTTGTTCGTGCTCAACGACGACGTGCAGGTCAAATGCTTCGCGCTCAATTCGCGCGCACTCAAGGGCCAGAACGTCGCCGACGAAGCGCGCGCCCTGCTCACCAGCCCCAAGGATTACGGCCAGGGTTGCAGCGACCTGATCGGCACGCTGGCGCAAAACCATCAGTTCGGCGAAAGCGACCTCTGGGCGCAGATCCGCCAGGCGGTTGAAGCCGGCAGCATCATGGTGGCGCGCCGCGCCGCGATCTTCACCGACAACGGCGATCTCAGCCTGCAGCAAGTGATCGACAAGCCGGCGCCGCTGCTGGCGCGCGGACCGGGCCAGGGCCGTACCGCGCACGAGCTGTACATCATCGCCGTCGGCCGCGCCGCCAAGAACAATCCGCAGCAGGCCGCGGCTTTCCTGAGCGGCGCCTCCGGCCTGACTGCGCAGGAACAGGCGATTGCCTGGGCGCAGGTCGCCTTGCCGGCGTCGATGAAGCTGATGCCGGAAGCGATCGACTACTGGCGCAAGACCAAGGACGCGCCGCTGTCGTACGAGGCCTATCAGTGGAAAGTGCGGATTGCGCTGCGCGCCGGCGACTGGAAGCTGGTGAAGTCCACCATCGAATCCATGCCGGCTTCGCTGCGCAGCGACATCACCTGGACCTACTGGCTGGCGCGTGCCCAGAAGGAGGACGGCCAGCTTGAATCGGCGCAGCGCCTGTTCCAATCGATTGCCTCGAACGTCAGCTTCTACGGCCAGCTGGCCACCGAAGAGCTGGGCCAGAAAATCGTGATCCCTCCCGGCCCGACACCGCCGACGCCGGCAGAGATCGCACCGATGGCGCAGAACAGCGGCTTCAAGCGCGCACTCAAGTTCTATGAGCTCAATATGCGTTACGAAGGCATCCGTGAATGGAACTGGGAACTGCGCCGCATGAACGATCGGCAGTTGCTCGCCGCCGCCGAATTCGCGCGCCAGAGCGACGTGCTCGATCGCATGGTGAACACCTCGGACCGCACCAAGCAGGAAATGGATTTTACCCAGCGTTTCCCGGCGCCGCACCTGGGTGAAATGACCGCCAACACGCGTCCGCTCGGACTGGAAAACGCCTGGGTCTATGGGCTGATCCGCCAGGAATCGCGTTTCATCAAGAACGCCAAATCCTATGTCGGCGCGTCCGGGCTGATGCAGCTGATGCCGTCGACTGCGAAGTACGTCGCCAAGAAGATCGGCATGACCGAGTTCACGCAAGACCAGATCAACGACATCAACACCAACCTGTTGCTCGGCACCAGCTATCTGAACATGGTACTCAACAATCTCGACGGCTCGCAGGCATTGGCGACGGCCGCCTATAACGCCGGCCCGGGACGTCCGCGCAGCTGGCGCTCGACGCTGAACCGCAGTGTCGAAGGCGCGATCTTCGCCGAGACGATTCCGTTCAACGAGACGCGCGGCTACGTCAAGAACGTGATGTCCAACGCCACTTATTACGCCGCCCTGTTCGAGAACAAGCCGCAGTCGCTCAAGCAGCGGCTCGGCGTGGTGGCGCCGCGCACCAATACACCGACCGACCTGCCCTGATGCGACACGACTGCGAGACGATTGCACCGCGCTCTGCGTCACGGCCCTGAAGCAAAGAAAACGATGACGGCCATGGCGTACAAAAATATCCTGATAATCGGCGGCTCCGGTTTCATCGGCAGCCGGCTGGCGGCCCACCTGGCGCGCAACACGGCGGCAAGAATCACGGTGCCGACCCGGCGCTATGAACGCAGCAAGCACTTGCTGGTGATGCCGACGGTGCGCACCACGATCGCCGACGTGCACGACGATGCCGTATTGGATAGCCTCGTGTCCCGCGCCGACGTCGTCATCAATCTGGTCGGCATCCTGCATTCGCGCAGCGGACCGCGCGGCAGCGCCTGGGGCCCTGATTTCGAGCGCGCGCACGTCGAACTGCCGCGCCGGATCGTGGCCGCTTGCTCCCGGCATGGCGTGCGGCGTTACCTGCACATGAGCGCATTGGGCGCGTCGGCGCAGGCGCCGTCGATGTACCTGCGCTCCAAGGCTGCGGGCGAAACGGCCGCGTTTTCGGACGCCGCTGTCGCGACCACGGTATTCCGGCCTTCGGTGGTGTTTGGCGAGCACGACAATTTTCTCAACCTGTTCGCCGCGCTGCAAAAGCGTTTTCCGTTCATGCCGCTGGGCGGCGCCGAGGCGCGTTTCCAGCCGGTGTACGTAGGCGACGTGGCGCAGGCTTTCGTCAGCGCATTGCACAACGACGCCACGCAGGCCCGCAGCTACGAGCTGGCCGGGCCGCAGGTCTACACGCTGCGCCAATTGGTGCAGCTGGCCGGATTGTGCTCCGGCCATCCGCGTCCGGTGCTGGGATTGCCGCCGGGCTTGGCATCCTTGCAAGCTTTTTTGCTGGAACATTTGCCAGGACGCATGATGAGTCGCGATAATCTGGCTTCCATGCAGGTCGACAATGTCGCAAGCGGACCGATGGCGCCGGAACTGCACATCGTGCCGACCGCGCTGGAAGCGATCGCGCCGCGTTACCTCGCAGGCGTGCACCTGCAACAGCAAATGGACGCCCATCGCCGCGGCGCGCGGCGCTGAAGCCACATATTAAAAAGGACCGCCATGCAGAACACCGAACTTGATCCGACCCTGTCGGCGACGCTGGAAAAAGCCGGCAAGAACGCCATCACGCTGGTCATCGGCAACAAGAATTACTCGTCCTGGTCGATGCGCCCGTGGGTGGTGCTGACCGCGTTCGACATTCCTTTCCGCGAAATCCGCATCTGCCTCGACCAGCCCGACACCGCCAGCAAGATCGCCGAATATTCCGCCGCCGGACGCGTGCCGGTACTGCTCGACGGCCAGACGCACATCTGGGATTCGCTGGCCATCTGCGAATACCTGGCCGAACAATTCCCGGACCGCGCACTGTGGCCGCAAGAGACCGCCGCACGTGCGGTAGCGCGCAGCATCACGGCCGAAATGCATTCCGGCTTCACCGGCCTGCGCAGCGCCATGAGCATGGACATCCGCGGCAGCTATCCGGGCAAAGGCCGGACCGCCGAAGCGCAGGGCGACATCGGCCGCATCTGTGAAATCTGGGAAGACTGCCTGGCGCAGTTCGGCCATCATGAATTCCTGTTCGGCGACTTCTCGATTGCGGACGCTTTCTATGCACCGGTGGTGATGCGCTTCCGCAGCTACGCCGTGTCGCTGGCGCCGGCGTTGCAGGCTTATGTCGATCGCGTGGTGGCGCATCCCGCCGTGGCCAAGTGGATCGCCGAAGCGCTGGCCGAAAAAGAAGTCTTGCCCGACCATTGAGCCGCTGATGAAGATCTACGTCGTCGGCGGTGCGGTGCGCGATGAACTGCTCGGTTTGCCCGTGCAGGATCACGACTACGTGGTCGTCGGCGCCACGCCGGAAGACATGCTCGCGCAAGGCTTCCGTCCGGTCGGCAAGGACTTCCCGGTATTCCTGCATCCCGACACGCAGGAGGAATACGCGCTGGCGCGCACCGAACGCAAGACGGCGCCGGGCTACAAGGGATTCGTGTTCCATACCGACAGCGCCGTCACGCTCGAGCAGGACCTGGCGCGGCGCGATCTCACCATCAATGCCATCGCCAAAGGCGAAGACGGCGTGCTGGTCGATCCCTACGATGGTCGGGGCGATATCGGCAGGCGCGTGTTCCGCCATGTCTCCGACGCCTTCATCGAAGACCCGGTGCGCATCCTGCGCCTGGCGCGCTTCGCAGCGCGCTTTCCCGATTTCACGGTCGCACCCGAAACCAATGCGCTGATGCAAAAGATGGTTGCCGCCGGCGAGGTCGATGCGCTGGTGCCCGAGCGCGTATGGCAGGAGCTGGCGCGCGGCATGATGGAGCAGACTCCCTCGCGCATGTTCAATGTGCTGCGCGAGTGCGGCGCGCTGGCGCGCATCCTGCCGGAGCTGGATGCGCTGTGGGGCGTGCCGCAACCCGCCCGATACCATCCCGAGGTCGACACCGGCGTGCACGTCATGATGGTGCTCGACTATGCCGCCGGCCGTTCCTATTCTCTGGGCGTGCGTTTCGCCGCACTCATGCACGATCTCGGCAAGGGCACCACGCCGCCCGAACTGTGGCCCAGCCATCACGGCCATGAAGGCCGCAGCGTCGAGCTGGTGCAAGGCATCTGCGATCGGCTCAAGGTGCCCAACGATTGTCGCGACCTCGCCGTGATCACCGCGCGCGAACATGGCAATGTCGGCCGCGCCTTCGAACTGCGTCCCGCCACCATCGTTAATCTGCTGGCGCGTTGCGACGGCTTCCGCAAGCCGGAGCGTTTCCACGACATGCTGCAGGCGTCGGAATGCGACCGCCGCGGCCGTACCGGTTTCGAGGACGTCGCGTTCCCGCAGCTGGATTACCTCATGGGCGCGCTCAAGGCGGCCCAGGGCGTGGATGCCGGCGCCATCGCCGCCAGATACCGGGAGCAGCCGCAACGCATCCCGGAAGCGATCCTGGCGGCGCGCACGGAAGCGGTGGCGGAATATGCCGCCGCAGCGGCTTAACTCAACCCGCCCATGCCACCCTTCATCACGCAACTGCGCGCCAGGCTGGACCGCCTGAAGCAGGCGCTCATTGCCCTCGCCGAGGCATCGGACAAACCGATGATCCTGGTCAAGGAGCTGTCGCCGCGCGCGCGGCGGCATCTGCTGCGGCATTTTCTGGCGCTGGAAGAAAAAGACCGGCTGTTGCGTTTCGGCAGCAAGCTCTCCGATGAGCTGGTGACGCGCTACGTCGAGAATATCGATTTCTCCCGCGACACCATCTTCGGCGTCTACGACCGCAAGATGCGCCTGCTGGGCGTGGGCCATCTGGCCTTCGCACCGCGCGAAGCATCGCCCGTCAGCGGCGCCACGCTCAAGGCGCGGGTCGCCGAGTTCGGCGTGTCGGTGTCGGCGGCGGCGCGCGGCATGGGCGTCGGCACAAAGTTGTTCGTGCGTGCCGCGATTCGCTGCCGCAACGCCGATGTCGACACGCTGTACATGCATTGCCTGTCCTCCAACAAGGTCATGATGCACATCGCAAAGAAAGCCGGCATGGAAATCCATCGCGACTACGGCGAAGCGGACGCCTACCTGAAGTTGCAGCCGGCCAATCCGGTCACGCTGTTTCAGGAAGCCATGGAAGAGCAGGCCGCCATGCTCGACTACATCGTCAAAGCCAACATGCGCGCGCTGTTCAAATGGATCAGCAGGGTCTTCGGCATCGGCAAACCGAAGGCCTGAATCGATCCGCCAATCCATCCGCCAATCCATCCGCCAATCCGGCCGCCGCGCAGCCTCCGGCGCGAAATCAGCGATAATAGCGGCATCCAGGAATTTTCCAGCAGAACTCATGAACAACTCCGTCAGCACCGACGACTTTTTTGCCAGCGTGGCCGCCAAGTCGGACAGCGGCGCCTTGCGCGGCGACTACAGCAACGCCGACAAGAACTACGTCGTCGATCAGCACTGGGCCGCTTACTCGCCCGCCCAGCACGCGCTGTGGCGACGCCTGTACGAGCGCCAGGCAAAACTGATTCCGGGCCGCGCCTGTGACGTCTTCCTCGACAGCATCAAGGCGCTCGACGTCTCGCAAGGCATCCCGCAATTCGACCGCACCACCGAAGCGCTGTACAAGGCCACCGGCTGGCAATTGGTCGCCGTGCCCGGGCTGGTGCCGGACCAAACCTTTTTCGAGCACCTTGCCAACCGCCGTTTCCCGGTCACCGTGTGGCTGCGCGAAGAGAGCGAGTTCGACTACATCGTCGAGCCGGACGTGTTCCATGATTTCTTCGGCCATGTGCCGCTGCTGTTCAATCCGGTGTTCGCCGACCACCTGCAGGAGTACGGCAAGGGCGGCCTCAAGGCGCTCAAGCTCGACGGCCTGGCTTTCCTCGCGCGCTTGTACTGGTACACCATCGAGTTCGGCCTTATCCAGAGTCCCGAGGGTTTGCGCATCTACGGCGCCGGCATCCTGTCGTCGGGCGGCGAAGTCGAATACGCCCTGCGCGGTTCACCGCAGAATCAGCAGCCGAACCGCATCCCGTTCCAGGTCGAGCGCGTCATGCGCACGCTGTACAAGATCGACTCATACCAGGAAACCTATTTCGTCATCCGCGATTTCCAGCAACTGTTCGACGACACCGCGCCCGATTTCACCGCACTGTACGAGCAACTGAAAGCGCAGGATGCCTTGCCCGCCAATACACTGTTGCCGGGTGAAAAAAACCTTGCGGTCGCCTGATTGGCGACAACCTGACCGAGCAACCGAACACCGGCCCCTGCCTTTAACCGCAGGGGCTTTTTTTGTCGTCAGCGCATTGTCAGTTCCATCCTGTGCCATGTCGCGCCATGCTGCGCCGTGCGTAGCGGCAACACGCGGCTTGTGCTACTGTAGCCGCATCAAAAGAACGAAACCGTCCGCCCACAAGGCGAACGAGTTTTAAGCCGGATCTCGAACAGATCCATGTGCAAACAAAGACACGATTTTTGGCACGGAGACAATGCATGAACGCACCCCTACCTTCCAGCGAACGTCTGTTGCTGGATGACATTTCCCTGGACGACAAATATTCGCTGGAGCGCGGCCGCGTTTTCATGACCGGCATCCAGGCGCTGATACGGCTGCCGATGTTGCAGCGGCAACACGACCTCCAGGCCGGATTGAATACTGCCGGCTACGTCACCGGTTATCGCGGCTCTCCTTTGGGCACGGTCGACCAGACCGCCGCCAAGGCGAAGAAATATCTCGACGCCGCGCACGTCAAATTCCATCCCGGCATGAACGAAGACCTGGCCGCCACCGCCGTGTGGGGTACCCAGCAGGTCAATATGTTCCCGGGCGCGCAATACGACGGCGTGTTTTCGCTGTGGTACGGCAAGGGCCCCGGCGTCGATCGCTGCGGCGACGTCTTCAAGCATGCCAACATGGCCGGCACCTCGCAGCACGGCGGCGTGCTGGTGATCGCCGGCGACGACCACGCCGCCAAGTCGTCCACCACCGCGCATCAGAGCGAACACATCCTCAAGGCCTGCGGCATTCCGGTGCTGTATCCGTCATCGGTGCAGGAGTATCTCGACTACGGCCTGCACGGTTGGGCCATGAGCCGCTACACCGGCTTGTGGGTGTCGCTCAAATGCGTGACCGACATCGTTGAATCCGGCATGTCGGTGGAGATCGATCCGCAGCGCGTGCAGCCGGTCATTCCCACCGATTTCGAACTGCCGCCGGGCGGCGTCAACATCCGCCAGCCCGATACCGTGCTCGAGCAAGAGACGCGCATGAACGTCTACAAGTGGTACGCGGCACTGGCTTATGCGCGCGTCAACAAGCTCAACCAGATCATCTGGGACAGCCCGCGTGCGCGCATCGGTATCGTCACCGCCGGCAAGTCCTATCTCGACACGCGCCAGGCGCTCTACGATCTCGGCATCGATGAACAGATCGCCCGCGATATCGGCATCCGCCTCTACAAGATCGGCATGACCTGGCCGCTGGAAGCCGAAGGCGTGCGCGAGTTCGCGCAAGGCCTGGACGAAATCCTGGTGGTCGAGGAGAAGCGCCAGATTCTCGAATACCAGATCAAGGAAGAACTCTATAACTGGCGCGACGATGTGCGTCCGCGCGTGGTCGGCAAGTTCGACGACACCGGCGAATGGAGCGGCTCGCCGCGCGAAGGTCACGGCAACTGGCTGCTTCCCGCCACCTACGAGCTGAGCCCGGCGCAGATCGCGCGCGCCATCGCCACGCGCATTTCCAAGTACTATGCCGGCCATCCGATCGAGCAGCGCGTCAAGGCGCGCATCGCTTTCCTCGAAGCCAAGGAAGCCACGCTCAATGTCAGCACCAAGCCTGATCCGAACAAGGACCGCATCCCGCATTTCTGCTCGGGCTGCCCGCACAACACGTCGACCAAATTGCCTGACGGCAGCCGCGCGCTGGCCGGCATCGGCTGCCATTACATGGTGACCTGGATGGATCGCGAATCGACCATCTTCTCGCACATGGGCGGCGAGGGTGTGACCTGGGTCGGCCAGGCACCGTTCACCAGCGAGAAGCATGTGTTCTCCAACCTCGGCGACGGCACGTATTTCCATTCGGGCCTGCTGGCCGTGCGCGCCGCTGTGGCGGGCAAGGTCAACATGACGTACAAGATCCTGTACAACGACGCGGTCGCCATGACCGGCGGCCAAGAGTTCGACGGTCCGCTCGATCCGGCCATGATCTCGCGCCAGCTGGCCGCCGAGAACGTGCGCCCGATCATCGTCGTGACCGACGAGCCGGACAAGTACCCGGCCGGTACGCCGTGGGCCGAAGGCGTGACCATCCGCCATCGCAGCGAACTCGATGCCGTGCAGCGCGAACTGCGCGAAGTGCCGGGTGTGTCCGCCATGATCTACGACCAGACCTGCGCCTCGGAAAAGCGCCGCCGCCGCAAACGCGACGCCTATCCCGATCCGGCCAAGCGCGCCGTCATCAATGAAGCAGTATGCGAAGGCTGCGGCGATTGCAGCGTGCAATCCAACTGCCTCTCGGTGGAACCGCTGGAAACCGAATTCGGCCGCAAGCGCCAGATCAATCAATCGTCGTGCAACAAGGATTACTCATGCGTGAACGGCTTCTGCCCGAGCTTCGTCACGGTGGAAGGCGGCAAGCTCAAAAAGGCCAAGCGCGTCGCGGTTGAAAAGACCGAAGCAGCCGCGCAGGGACCGACCTTGCCCGAACCGCAATTACCGGCCATGGGCGACACCTACGGCATCGTCGTCACCGGCATTGGCGGTACCGGCGTGATCACCATCGGCCAGATCCTGGCGATGGCGGCGCACGTCGAAGGCAAGGCCTGCTCGGTGCTCGACATGAGCGGGCTGGCGCAGAAGGGCGGTCCGGTGATGTCGCATGTGCGCTTGTCGGAACGCGCCGACGATCTGTATTCGACGCGCGTGGGCACCGGCGCGGCGGATCTGGTGATCGGCTGCGACGTAATCGTCACCGCCAGCCGCGACGCTTTGTCGCGCATGGGCGAGGGACGCACGCATGCCGCCGTCAACGCGACCCGCATGCCGACCGCAGCTTTCGTGCGCAATCCGGACTGGCAGTTCCCGGCGGAGTCCGCCGAGGGCAGCATCCAGAGCGCCTGCGGCAAAGAGCGCGTGGCCCTGATCGACGCCGGCAACATCGCCACCGCGCTGATGGGCGACGCCATCGCCACCAACATGTTCATGCTCGGGTATGCATGGCAGCGCGGCTGGGTACCGTTGTCGGAAGGCGCCATCCTCAAGGCCATCGAGCTCAATGCCTTGTCGGTCGAGTTCAACAAGCAGGCCTTCGGCTGGGGCCGCGCCGCCGCGCACGATGCCGACATGGTGGCGCAAGCCGCCCGTCGCAACGGCATGACGGCGCAGGTAATCGACTTCAAGCGTCCGCCTTCGCTGGAAGAAGTGCTGGCCAGGCGGATCGATTTCCTCACGCACTATCAGAATGCCGCTTACGCGCGCCAGTACAGCGATTTCGTCGCCCGGGCGCAGCAGGCGGAAGCCGCGTTGGGCGAAGCCGGCAAGGCGATGAAGTTCAGCACGGCAGTCGCGACCTATCTGTTCAAGCTGATGGCCTACAAGGATGAATACGAAGTCGCGCGCCTCTACACCGCGCCGGCCTTCCGCGAAAAGATCGCCGGCATGTTCGAGGGCGACTACCAGTTGAAATTCCATCTGGCGCCGCCGCTGCTGGCCAGGCATGACAGCAACGGCCACCTGATCAAGAAGGAATACGGCTCGTGGATGATGCGCGCCTTCGGCGTGCTGGCGAAGCTGCGTTTCCTGCGCGGCACGCCGCTCGACGTCTTCGGCTATACCGCTGAACGCAAGCAGGAGCGCGATCTGATTGCTCAGTACAGCCGCACCATCGGCGACCTGCTGGGCAGGCTCAGCGCCGACAACCTGGCGCAGGCGGTGGCGATTGCGCGTATTCCCGAAGATATCCGCGGCTATGGCCATGTCAAGGAACGCCACCTGAAGGCGGCCAGACAGAAGGAAGCGGATTTGCTGCGCATGTTCGATGCCGGGCAGACGCCGCATATGCCGGAAGGCGGCAAACAGGCAGCCTGATTGGTACCGGAAGAATCGCCGCCGTCCCGATGCCCGGGCGGCGGCTTTTTTTCAGATGGCGATCTTGCCGCCGCTCACGCGCGCAATTCCCGCCAGGTCGTTCCAGCTCTGCACGTCCGTAAAACCTCCCCGCGCAAGCAGTTCACGCACGGCTTCGGCCTGATCGTAACCGTGCTCCATCAGCAGCCATCCGCCATTCTTCAAATATCCTGCTGCGCCGTCGATGATGGTGCGCAATGCCGACAAGCCGTCGGCATGATCGGTCAGCGCGCCGATCGGTTCGAAGCGCAAATCGCCTTGTGCAAGATGGGCGTCGCCGGCGACGATGTAGGGTGGGTTGGAAACGATCAGGTCAAATTCCCGTACGGCGCCTGTCAAGGCCGAGTACCAGTCGCTGCGCAAAAAACGCACTTTGGCGCCGTGCCGCTGCGCATTGCTTGCCGCCACTTTCAAGGCGCCTTCACTGACGTCGAGCGCCGTCATGTCGGCATCCGGGCGCGTGTGCGCAATGGCGACCGCAATGGCGCCGGATCCGGTGCCCATGTCGAGCGCCTTGCCCTGTTGCGGCAAACGCTCCAGCGCCAGTTCCACCAGCAATTCCGTATCGGGACGGGGGATCAATACATCCGGCGTGACGGCCATCGCGAGGCCGAAGAATTCACGCTCGCCGACGATATAGGCAATCGGTTCGCCTTGCAGGCGGCGGCGATACAGCGCGGTCAGCCGCACAGCTTCGTCGTCGGTGAGCAGGCGTTCCGATTGGGTGATCAGCTGGATGCGTGACAGTTGCAGCGCATGGCCCAGCAGGATGCGATTTTCCAGCGTGTCGAGCGGCGCGTTCTTGAGCGCGTCGCCCAGACTCGCACCTGCGGCAATACCGGGAAAATCACGCACCGGAAATCTTCTTCAGCCGCGCTTGAAGGCGCGGGACGCCAGTACGGCGGCGATCAGCACGAAGCAGATCAGCGACCATTGCGGTATCGACAGGCCGAGGAAAGGATACGGTGTTGCGCACAGGCCGTCGGCTTTGAACAGTAGCGGAAACAGATTGGCAGTCGGCACGTTATTGAGAGAAGTCTCCAGCGGATCGATGCCGCAGGAAGTGCCGGGATGCGCCTGCACCCACAGGTGCCAGCCGGCCGTCCCGACGCCGCCCAGCGCCGCCAGCAGGCCCAGCCCGGCGCCGGTTTTGGCGGCGCGCGGCGGCAGGAAAGCGAAAATGATGCAGATCAGTGCGATGGCGGCGAAGAGGTAACGCTGGATGATGCACAGCGGGCAGGGCAGCATCTCCTCGACGATCTGGAGATAGAGAGCGATGCCGAGCAGGGCGATGCACGCAAGGGCGACGAGTAGGAGCAGGGATTTTGAACGTTGCATGATGGCTGTGAGATAGGAGCAGGAGCGTCAGGGGATTCTTTTTAGCGCCAAGTGTAAAGTCGGATTTTCTCCGATAACGGTCAGATAGTAGCCGTTCTCGATGCGCATCGGAAGAAAAGCTTTGTACTGACCGGCATTATCGACGATTGTCATGTCCTTTGCCGCCGTGAGAGTAAAGGTGGTTCGCTGTCCGGGCATGGCCAGGGGATAAGAGCGAAAGTCCTGCGCATTCAGTTCGCGATACTGATATTGCGGAGGATTGAATGGCGATGGATTTGCACCGATTGCCCCGTCGGGACGGTGGGAGGAACCGAATGGCGGATACGCACCGAAATTCTGCCCGCCCAGCGGCGGATATTTATCATCCGGATTGGGATAAAACAGGCAGGTCAGCGAAGCCGCAACTGTTGTGGCGGAAGTGGAAGTGGAAGTGGAAGCGGAAGCGGAAGCGGGTGCGGGTGCGGGCGCCGCGCTGCCGTCGCACTCGGTTGCCACGATGTAATAGAGAATCTGATTGCCGCTGGAGTCATCGTTGAGCGTCAGTACCGACTTGCCGCGGTTTTCATAAAAACGGACCAGGGTGATGTTGTGCCGATTGTTTCGACTGTCAACTACCTGGTAGGTAGCGTAGAGGGAATGCGCGGTTTTTTCTGCTTCAGGAGTAGCGAAGGGTCCGGCGCAGCCAACCAGCGTCATGGACAATGTCAGGCAGACCGGTAACTTCATCGCGTGCTCTCTTCAGCGTTTAAGAGAGCGTTCGACCGGCGGTGCGCGAATTAGTTTATTTTTCGCGTTTTATTCTTCGTCGCCCAACTGCGCCAGCAACTCCGCCTGATGCTCGGTGATCAGTGCATTGGTCAGTTCTTCCAGATCGCCGTCCATGATGAAATCCAGCTTGTACAGCGTCAGGTTGATGCGATGGTCCGTCATGCGCCCCTGCGGGAAGTTATAGGTGCGGATGCGTTCGCTGCGGTCGCCCGAGCCGATCAGCGATTTGCGAGTGGCGGCTTCCTTGGATTGCTGCTCGCGCAGTTGCACGTCCTTGATGCGCGCCGCCAGCACCTTCAACGCCGAGGCCTTGTTCTTGTGCTGGCTGCGGTCATCCTGGCATTCCACCACGATGCCGGTGGGCATGTGGGTGATGCGCACCGCCGAGTCGGTCTTGTTGATGTGCTGTCCGCCCGCGCCCGAGGCGCGATAGGTATCGATGCGAATGTCGGCCGGATTGATGTCGACGTCTTCGACTTCATCGGCTTCCGGCATCACGGCCACCGTACAGGCCGAGGTGTGGATGCGGCCCTGGGTTTCAGTGGCCGGCACGCGCTGCACGCGGTGGCCGCCGGACTCGAACTTCAGGCGTGAATATGCGCCGAAGCCGGCGATGCGCACGATCACTTCCTTGTAGCCGCCGATTTCCGATTCGGAGGCCGACATCATTTCCACCTGCCAGCGATTGCGTTCGGCGAAGCGGGTGTACATGCGCAGCAAGTCGCCGGCGAACAGCGCCGACTCATCGCCGCCGGTGCCGGCGCGAATTTCCAGGAAGATGTTGCGCTCGTCGTTGGGGTCCTTGGGCAGCAGCATCTTTTGCAGGTCGGCTTCCAGCGCTTCCATGCGCGCCTTGGCGCTGTTGATTTCTTCCTGCGCGAATTCCTTCATGTCGGGATCCGACAGCAGCTCCTGCGCCGTGGCGATGTCATTCGAGGCCTGCGAATAGGCCTGGTACAACGCCACCAGCGGACCGAGCTCGGCGTGTTCGCGCGTCATCTTGCGGTAGTTGTCCATGTCGGACGTTGCTTCCTGCTGCATCAGCAGGTTATTGAGTTCTTCCAGCCGTTCGGCGAGCTGGTCGAGTTTGGTGAGCATCGAGGGTTTCATGGACTGACTTTACGGAAATGAGAGGGTGATGCGATGCCCGCGATACCAGCATGGGGCAGGGAGAGCGCCGGCGATCGCGAGGATGCCGGCCGGCGAACGGAGTCGCTAACGTTTGGTGCGGAACAGTTGCGGCAGCAACTGGACCAGTTGCGCGCGTTCGTCGCCTTGTGCGTGGTGCAGGGCCTGTTGCGGACCGTGCAGGAATTTGGCGGTGAGGCCTTTGGACAGCGCATCGAGTACGGCGTCCATGTCTTCGCCTTTGGCCAGCAGCCTGCGGGCGCGTTCGAGCTCAGCCAGGCGCAGGGTTTCGCCGGCGTCGTGCAGGTCCTGGATCACCGGCACCACGGCGCGGCTGTCGATCCAGTGCATGAAAGATTGCACCCGGGTTTCGATAATGGCTTCGGCTTGCGCGACGGCGGCCTGGCGGTTTTCGACGCCGCTTTGCACGACCGAGGCGAGGTCGTCGACGGTGTAGAGGAAGACGTCGTCCAGACGGCCGACTTCCGATTCGATATCGCGCGGCACCGCAAGATCGACCATGAAAATCGGCTTGTGGCGGCGCGCCTTGACGGCCCGCTCGACCAGGCCGAGGCCGATGATCGGCAGCGACGAGGCGGTACAGGACACCACGATGTCGAACTTCGACAACTGCGTCGGCAGATCGGCCAGGCGCAGCGCCGCGCCGTTGAAGCGGTGCGCCAGCGTTTCGCCGCGTTCCAGCGTGCGATTGGCGACGGTCAGGGATTTCGGATTTTGCGCGGCGAAATGCGTGGCGCACAACTCGATCATTTCACCGGCGCCGATGAACAGCACGTGCTGGCCCGAGATCGAATCGAAGATCCGCTGCGACAAACGCACGGCGGCGGCGGCCATCGAGACGCTGTGGGCGCCGATTTCGGTGGTGCTGCGGACTTCCTTTGCGACGGCGAAGGTGCGCTGGAACAGTTGGTGCAAATAGGTGCCGAGGCCGCCGGCGGCATCCGCCTGGCGCACGGCGTCCTTCATCTGGCCGAGGATCTGCGGTTCGCCCAGCACCATCGAGTCGAGCCCGGAGGCGACGCGGAAGGCGTGACGTACGGCATTGTCCTGCGGTAAGGCATACAGGAAGGGACGCAGTTCGGCGTAGGAAAGATCGTGGTAGTCGGCGAGGAAATGCGCGGTGCTGTCGATGGCGGCATCGACGCCGCCCGCAGCCGCAGTGCTGGCGGCGTACAGCTCGGTACGATTGCAGGTCGACAGGATTGCCGCTTCGCCAGCCTGCGCCCGACTGGCGCTCAGGTCCGAGCGCCCGAACCAGGCGCGCGCCGACGCCACCGCCTGGCCGATCTGGTCGGCCGGGAATGCCACTTTTTCGCGCAGGGAAAGCGGCGCGGTAGTGTGGTTCAGTCCGACGGCAAGCAAGTGCATGGCGACTCTGTGGTTTACGAGCGAAGTGCTGCGAAAAAATGGAGAAATATCAACTCAGTATTATACCCGCTGCACGTAAAGGGGATTTGAAGTGTATCAATAATGACTATATACGCAGGCTATGAACTGATGTCCGGGAGAGACAAGGGGCGCAGCAATTTTTCCATATGAGCAACAATTTCCTGCGCGTATCGTTCAGGCTGCTCCAGGTCAGGAAAATGCCCGCAGTCGGCGAAGCGCAGGATGTGCAGTTGCGGCAAGTGTTCTCGTAACGATTCGGGCGGCGTCACCCGATGCGAGCGGTCTTGCTCGCCCCAGATCAGCGTGCAGGGCGGCGCGAGCGGGGTTACGGGCTCTGTGAGAGCGGTTTCGCGGAGCAGGCCTTGCACGACTCCCGCCAGGCAAAAACAAGCGCCGGCGTCGAATGACTGTCGCGCCACTAGCTGGAACGGCGTCGCGTCCGTTTGCGCAGGCAGCGCGCTGCGATGCCAACGCTGCGCCAGCTTGCGGCGCGCCAGCCAGGTAATCAACTGGCCCGCAACCGGCACGCGCAGCGGTCGTGGAATCATGCGGCGAGCCCAGGCCTGCATGGCCGGCAGTGACGGCGTTTGCGACAGGACCAGGCTGGCAATGCGCGCCGGCGCCAGTTGCGCCGCCCGGATGGCGTACAAGCCATTGGCGCAACTGAAGGCGAGTGTGGCCCGCGCAATGCCGAGCCCGTCGAGAACGGCGAGTACGGCGTGTGCTCCTTGTTCCAGGCTGTGTCCGTAATTTGCCGCCGGCAGCGAAAAGCCGAATCCCGGCATATCAAAGCACACGACCCGGAAACGCGGCGCCAGCAGCGTGATGAGGCGCCGGTAATGCGCCACGACGTTCGGACCGTCGGGAGTGAAGACGATGCAGGGACGATCAGGGAGCATGTTGTGGTTGCCCGGTTCGCTTGCCGAGTCGAACACGTGCACGCGTCCCGCAGCGGTCTCGACATACCTCAGGTTCGCCGGCGCACCGGCCAGCGATGCCGACCAGCGCGTAAGAAGGTAGTCGGTGCGCGCCCCCGGCATGGGCTACTTCTTGGCGGCCGGCGCCGCCAGCCGCTCCAGCTGCTCCAGCTGCTCCAGCTGATAGCCGTAGCCGTACACCGTCGTCAGCCGGAAACCCTTTTCCGGCTTCAAGTCCAGCTTGTTTCGCACGCGCGAGACATGGGTGTCGATGGTGCGGGTCGGCAATGCATTTTCATCTTCAGGACCCCAGACGCTTTCCTGCAAATAGGCACGCGACAGCGGCCGGCCGAGGTTGCTGAACAGTAAAACAGCCAGGGCAAATTCTTTTTGGGTCAGTGTGACCTGGATACCGGCGTGGGTGACGACATGCGCCGGCGACTCGAAGACATGGTCGCCAAATTGCAGCACCTGTGTTTCTTCATGCCCGGGATAAGCGCGTTGCAGCAGCAGCTTGACGCGCGCGGCGACCGCATGGCGTCGCAGGGGTTTGAATTCGCTGTCGACCAGGTGTTCATCTGCAGGTGCCGCCGGCAAAGCAGCCAGCGCGGCCAGTTCGGACGGTGTATCCGCCGCCAGCAACAGCACCGGGATGGCCGGCGTCCAGGCCATCTGCAACAGGTCCGCCAGATGCGCCCCGGCGCTGGCCACATCCACGATCAGCAATTGCGGATGCGCACGGCGCAGGTCCACGCGCTGCTGCACGCCGTGGCAATCGTGCGCAGGCAGGCTGCGGGCGATCAGGGCGATATCGGCGGCGGAATTGCTGAAGATGGAAATATGCATGGCATGCGGGGAAGCAGTTTTCGGCGCCGGAGAATCCAAGGTCCGAAAAGCACTGCGCCGGATTGAGTGCGCGCGATGGCGCACCCGTCCGGCGCAGTGACTAGTGGCAAAGCGCTTAAGTCGCGTCCGCGTCCGGCAGCACCACGTTCACGTCGAGCACTTCCAGGTTGCCCTGGCGATCCAGCGAAATCTTGATGTCGTCGGCGTTGACCTTGGTGTACTTGGAGATTACCTCGATCAGTTCCTTGTGCAGCGCCGGCAGGAAGTCATACCCCTGGCCCTGGCGACCGCCGCGCTCGCGCGCGATGATGATCTGCAGGCGTTCCTTGGCGGCCGTGGCGCTTTTTGCCTTGGGCGGAAACAGGAAGGAAAGCAAAGCCATGTCATTTACCTCCGAAAATACGCTGGAGCAGGCCCGGCTTTTCATAGCTGGTGAAGCGCAGCGGCAGGTCTTCGCCGAGGAAGCGGCTGACCAGGTCCTGGTAAGCCTCGGAAACGTCGGTTTCTTTCAGGTGGATCGCGGGATTGCCCTGGTTGGAGGCGTGCAGCACGGACTCCGATTCAGGGATGATGCCGATCAGCGGGATGCGCAGGATTTCCTGCACGTCGGTGTAGGACAGCATTTCGCCGGCTTCGACGCGCTTGGGCGAATAGCGGGTGATCAGCAGGTGTTCCTTGACCGGTTCGCCGCCGCTCAGGGCGCGGCGCGACTTGGCCTGGATGATGCCGAGGATGCGGTCCGAATCGCGCACCGACGAGACTTCCGGGTTGGTCACGATGATCGCTTCGTCGGCGAAGGTCAGCGCCATCACGGCGCCGTGTTCGATACCGGCCGGCGAATCGCAGATGATGTACTCGAAGTCCATCTTGTTGAGATCGGCCAGCACGCGTTCCACGCCTTCTTCCGACAGCGCGTCCTTGTCGCGGGTTTGCGAGGCCGGCAGGATGAACAGGTTGTCGCAGTGCTTGTCCTTGATCAGCGCCTGGTTCAGCGTTGCTTCCTGATTGACGACATTGATCAGGTCGTACACCACGCGGCGTTCGCAGCCCATGATCAGGTCGAGATTGCGCAGGCCGACGTCGAAGTCGATCACGACGGTCTTGTGTCCGCGCAGAGCCAGACCCGATGCGAAACTGGCGCTCGACGTCGTTTTGCCGACGCCGCCTTTACCGGATGTCACAACGATGATTTTTGCCACAAAAGACTCCTTAGAAGATCAGATTTGAATACTTGATTAAATTATTTGCTGGTATTGATCGGCAACACGTCGATGCGGTCGCCGGTCAGGCGCACCTGCACCTGTTTCTGCGCCAGTTCGGGCGGATGGCCGTTCTCAAAGGTACGGTAGACGCCGGCAATCGACACCAGTTCCGCTTCCAGGCTCGCGGCGAAGATGCGCGCGCCGGTATTGCCGCTGGCGCCGGCCAGGGCGCGGCCGCGCAGCGGGGCATAGACGTGGATGCTGCCGTCGGCGATGATCTCGGCGCCGTTGTTGACCGCCGCCATGATCACCAGGTCGGCGCCGCGGGCGTAAATGCGCTGGCCGGCGCGCACCGGCGTGTCGATGATCATCGTGGCGGCCGCCGGAGCAACCGGAGCGGCCTGCACCGGCGCTGCAGCGACCGGTGCTGGAGCCGGTACGGGAGCAACTGCGGGCTGCGGCGCTTCCTCTGCTGCGACAGCGGTGGCGGCTTCCTGCTGCGGCGGACGGGGGGCGCCGCCGTCGATGGACAACCCCTGCGCGGCGATGTCGGCGTGCAGTTCTTCCGGCGCGTTGCGCACCGCCACCGCATTGAGGCGATAGCGTTTGAACAGGCTCACCAGCGCGGCCCAGTCGATGCCGGCGCCGGCCGTATCCAGCGCGCCGATGTCGATGACGGCGAATTCGTCTTCAAAGAAGTCGGACACGCCGCCGGTCATGTCCTTGAGGGCCTTGTCCAGCGCCGCCGGATCGGTTTCGTGCAGGATCGCGGAAATGGCGACTACCGTGGATATCTTGATGTCGATCGGTTTACGAGCTTTTTGCATAAGTTGTTCAGTGCCTGCGTTATCCGGGTGGGGAAAACGGCAGGTTCATTGCGTTCGGGGAGATTCCGTCTGGCGCAGGGCCGGTGTTGGTTTGGCATTATACAGTCAGCGTGGCGCCGCGATAGGGGCCAATGCGAGGCTATCGGCCGCAATATCAGGCCTCCGGCAAGGTCTGGGGCGCTTCCGGGTCGTGCATTTGCAGGAGATAAAACCAACGGACAAAAAAATGCCGGAGACAGTGACGTCTCCGGCAGATTGCTACATTGGCAAGTCCGGCGGCGCGCGCCGGAGCAGGGTGCGGATGATCAGCCCGGCACTTTGCCTTCCACGCCTTCGACGTAGAACTTGACGCCATGCAGGAAGCCGTCATCGGCAACCGCATCCTTGGCGACTTGTTCCTTGCCGGTGTTGTCCTTGATCGGACCTTTCCAGATTGGTGCGGAGCCGTCGGCGATGCCCTTCTTGCGTTCTTCCACCAGCGCCTTGACGTCGGCCGGCAGTTCAGGATTGAAGCCGCCCAGGTCGATGCCGTTTTCCTTCAGGCCGAGCCAGGTGGTGCTGCTCTTCCACGAACCGTCGAGCACCGCCTGCACGCGCGCCGTGTAGTACACGCCCCAGTTGATCATCGATGCGGCCAGATGGGCCTTCGGGCCGAAGCTGGTCATATCGCTGTCCCAGCCGAACGCGTAGACGCCTTTTTCCTGCGCGGTCTGGACGACGGCGGCGGAATCGGTGTTTTGCATCAGCACGTCAACGCCCTGGCCGATCAGCGTGGTGGCGGCTTCACGCTCCTTGCCCGGATCGAACCACTTGTTGACCCAGACCACGCGCGTGGTGATTTTCGGATTGATCGAGCGCGCGCCCAGCGTGAAGGCGTCGATGTTGCGGACCACTTCAGGAATCGGCACCGAAGCGACCACGCCCAGCTTGCCGGACTTGCTCATCTTGCCGGCGACCACGCCTGCCAGGTAAGCGCCTTCATAGGTGCGCACGTCGTACTGCGCCAGGTTGTCGGCGGTCTTGAAGCCGGTGGCGTGTTCGAACTTGACGTCCGGGAATTCCTTGGCGACCTTGAGCATCGCCTCCATGTAACCGAAGGTGGTGCCGAAGATCAGCTTGTTGCCGTCGGTAGCCAGCTGGCGCATCACGCGTTCGGCGTCGGCCGCAGATTCAGGGACGTTTTCGACGAAGGTGGTCTTGACCTTGTCGCCGAACTTGGCTTCGACCGCCTTGCGGCCGTTGTCGTGGGCGAAGGTCCAGCCTGCATCGCCGACCGGTCCGATGTAGACGAACGCAACCTTCAGTGGTTCGGCCGCGGCCGGCGCAGCGGCGGCGGGTGCAGCTGCTGCTGCGGGAGCGGCTTCTTCTTTTTTGCCGCAGCCGATCAAGGTGGCGGCGGCCAGCGTGGCGAGCATCGCAATCGAGGCCCTGCGCGAAATTTTCATACTTTCTCTCCCTGGTGAAAAATCAATATCGATTCAGTTACAAAAATGAGCTGCACGAATTCACTGCAAAAACGAAATAAAAACGAACTAAAAAACCAACGACAAAATCAGGACGATCCCGGGCGGAACGGCTTGCCCAGCGAAGCCGGCATGTTCAGGCGGATCCAGTCGGGATTGCGCGAGATCAGCGCCAGCACCACGATGGTGGCGACGTAAGGCAGCATCGACAGGATCTGCGACGGAATCGTCACGCCGATGCCTTGCAAATAGAACTGCAGAATCGTCACGCCGCCGAACAGCAACGAACCCAGCAAGACCCGTGCCGGACGCCAGGTGGCGAAGGCCGTCAGCGCCAGCGCTATCCAGCCGCGTCCGGACACCAGGCCCTCCACCCACATCGGTGTATAGACCAGTGACAGATAGGCTCCGGCCAGGCCGCAGCAGGCGCCGCCGAACAGCAGCGCAAGGAAGCGGATGCCGCGCACCGAATAGCCCAGCGCATGCGCCGACTCCGGCGACTCGCCGACCGCGCGCAAGATCAGGCCGGCGCGCGTGCGATACAGGAACCACGCGATCGCCGCGCACAGCAGCAGCGCGACATATGCCATCCAGTGCTGAGTGAAGAAGGCCGGACCGACGAAGGGAATCGTATTCAGGCCGGGAATGCCGGTGCTTTGCGACGGCAGCGCCAGGCCGACGAAACGCTGGCCGATGAACGCCGACAGTCCGGTGCCGAAGATCGACAGCGCCAGTCCGGTAGCGACCTGGTTGGTCGCCAGCACCAGCGCCAGCCACGAAAACAGCGTCGCCATCAGCATGCCGCAAACGGCGCCCGCCATGAAGCCCAGCAGCGGGCTTTTGGTGGAGTAGCCAACTGCAAAACCGGCAATCGCCGCGACCAGCATCATGCCTTCCGCGCCGAGGTTGAGCACGCCGGCGCGTTCGTTGATTAGCAGGCCGATGGCGGCCAGCAGCAGCGGCGTGCCGGCGTTGATCGAAGCCGCGATGAGAGGAGCGAGTTGATCCATGATTGCTTATCCTTGTTTTTTCCAGCGCAGGCGGTAATCGATCAGCGTGTCGCACGCCAGCAGCAGGAACAGCAGCATGCCCTGGAACACGCCGGTGATCGCCGACGGCAGGCCAAGGCGCGATTGCGCCAGCTCGCCGCCCAGGTACAGCAGCGACATGATCAGTCCGCCGAACACCGCGCCGATCGGATGCAGGCGACCGATGAAGGCGACGATGATCGCTGCGAAGCCATAGCCCGGCGACACCGACGGCAACAGCTGGCCGATCGGTCCGGCGATTTCAAACGCACCCGCCAGTCCGGCGAAGCCGCCCGAAATCAGCAGCGATACCCACAAGGCATTGCGGCTGGAAAAACCCGCGTAGCGTGCGGCGTGAGGGGCGACGCCGCCGACCATCAGCGAGAAGCCGCGGAAGCTGCGCATCATGAACACCGCCATCACGACAGCCGCCGCGAGGGTGATCGCAAAGCCGACGTGCAGGCGCGTGCCGCTCATCAGCATCGGCAGCATGAACTCGCCGGAGAAGACCTTCGACTGCGGGAAGTTCATGCCGTTGGGATCCTTCAGCGGACCGTTGACGGCATACATCAGCAGCAGCTGCGCAACATAGGTCAGCATCAGCGACACCAGGATTTCGTTGGCGTTGAACTTGTCGCGCAAGAGCGCCGTGATGGCGGCCCAGAACGCGCCGCCGATCACGCCGGCGAGGATCATCAGGATCAATCCCACGCCGCCCGGGATCGCATGGTTGGGGACGTCGATCCAGACCAGCATCGCGCCCGCGCACATGGCGCCGACGGTGAACTGGCCTTCGGCGCCGATGTTCCAGATGCTGGCGCGGAAGCACACCGCAAGACCCAGCGCACACAGGATCAGCGGGATCGATTTCAACAGCAATTCACTGATGGCGCGCCTGCTGCTGAAAGGATCGACCAAGAACACCTTAAGACCGGCAATGGGATCTTTGCCCAGCGCCATGAACAGCAGCGCGCCGAGCAACAGCGTCAGGACGATCGCGATGACCGGCGACAGATACGTCATGCGGCGCGACGGCACGCCGCGCAGCTCGAGCCGGAAGGGAAGCGAGGTGAGCATTGCCTTAGCCATGTGCAGCCTCCGCCGCGGCGTCCGTCGCGCCGTCGCTCCACAAACCGCTCATCCACAAGCCGACCTGTTCGCGCGTGGCCTGTTCGATCGGGATGGAAGGCGACAAGCGTCCCTTGGCGATCACATGCAGGCGATCGCACAGCGCGAACAATTCGTCGAGTTCTTCGGAGATCACCAGCACGGCGCAGCCTTCTTGTTTGAGCGCCAGGATTTCGGCGTGGATTTGTGCGGCGGCGCCGACGTCGACGCCCCAGGTCGGTTGCGCGACGATGAAGACGCCGGGTTTGCGTTCCATCTCGCGGCCGACGATGAACTTCTGCAGGTTGCCGCCGGACAGGCTTTTCGCCAGCGCATCGGGACCGCCGGCCTTGACCTTGAAGCGCTCGATGATGGACGCAGCGATCTTGCGCGTGTAGGCGAAGTCGATCATGCCGTGCTTCACGTAGGGGACTTTCTGATGCGACAGCAGCATGTTGGCCGACAGGCTCAGCGTCGGCACGGCGCCGCGGCCGAGCCGTTCTTCCGGCACCAGGCCGAGGCCTTTCGCGCGGCGCGGGTTGGGCGCCAGATGACCGACGGCGCTGCCGGCCAGCATGATCATGTTGGGCGCAGCGCGCTGGTCTTCGCCGGACAGCGCCGCCAGCAATTCCTGCTGGCCGTTGCCGGAGACGCCGGCGATGCCGACGATTTCGCCGGCGCGCACTTCGCACTCGATGTCTTTGAGTTCGGTGGCGAACAGATGCGCTTTCGGCAGATTCAGGCGATTGACGTGGAGCTTGCGCTCGTTGCGCAGGGATTCCGGATTGCGTTCGCGGCGCAGGCGCACCAGCTCTTCGCCGATCATCATGCGCGACAGGCCGGCGCTGGTTTCATTGCGCGGATCGCAGGTGCCGGTCACACGGCCGCCGCGCATCACGGTCGCGCTGTGGCACAGCGCACGGATTTCATCGAGCTTGTGGCTGATGTAGAGGATGCTGCAGCCTTCGTCGGCCAGTTGGCGCAGTGTGACGAACAGCTTCTCGACCGCCTGCGGCGTCAGCACTGAAGTCGGTTCGTCGAGGATCAGCAATTGCGGATCGGTCAGCAGCGCGCGCACGATTTCCACGCGCTGGCGTTCGCCTACCGACAGTGTATGGACGTGGCGATTGGGTTCCAGTTCGAGGCCGTATTTGTCGCCGGTCTGGCGGATGCGCGCGATCAGGTCCTGCATGTCGGTGCCGGCGTCCAGGCCAAGCGCGATGTTTTCCGCCACGGTCAGCGTGTCGAACAGCGAGAAGTGCTGGAACACCATGGCGATGCCGAGCTTGCGCGCGATCTGCGGATTGGCGATGTGGGCCAGTTCGCCGTTCCAGTAGATTTCACCGGCGTCGGGTTTGACCGTGCCGAAGATGATCTTCATCAGCGTCGACTTGCCGGCGCCGTTCTCGCCGAGCACGGCATGGATCTCGCCGGGTGCAACGCTCAGGTTGATGTCGTCGTTGGCCAGCACCCCCGGATAGGCCTTGCGTATATGCGCTATTTGCAAGCGCGCAGGCGACGTTGCGGTCACGGATTTCCCCTCGCAGGAACAGCGCCGCACCGGGCGCGCTCCAGGTTATTCAAATGTTCTGCGGAATTTACCATAGCCAAATAAGCCGAATTGTCGACAATCAGGAAAATTGCAAAAATATCACGAACGGTTGCCGCCGCGGTGGGCCCAGCGCGTGGTGCGTTTCTCGATGATCGCGAAGAGCTCGTACATGGCCATCGCCATCGCGCCGATGACCACCAGGCCGGCAAACGCCAGCGGCATCTTCATCGACGAACCGGCAGACACCAGCAGGTAGCCGATGCCTTCGTTGGAGGCGTTCATTTCCGACACGGTCGAGCCGACGAAGGCCAGCGTGATGGCGACCTTCAATGAGGCGAAAAAGTACGGCAGCGAGCGCGGCAGGCCGACCTTGAGCAGGATATCCATGCGCCTGGCGCCGAGCACGCGCAGGACGTCTTCCAGTTCCGGCTCCAGCGTCGCCAGGCCGGTGGCGATGTTGACCATGATCGGGAAGAAGGAGATCAGGAAAGCCGTCAGGATCGCCGGCCCGGCGCCGATGCCGAACCACACCACCAGCACCGGTACGAAAGCGGCCTTGGGCAGCGCATTGAACGCCGTCATCAGCGGATAGGCTGCGGCATAGAGCAGCGGCGACGAACCGATCAGGAAGCCCAGCGACACGCCCACCGCCACGGCGATGGCGAAGCCCACCATGGTGACCCAGAAGGTCGACAGCGCGTGGTGCGCAATCGGGCCGGCGAATTCGATCATGGCCTCGATGATCGCCATCGGACTTGGGAAGATGAACTCGGACACGTCCAGCGCGCTGCAGATGATCTGCCAGATGACGAGGATCGCCAGCAGCAGTATCCACGGCGCCAGCGTACGTGCGGCCCGGTTCAGCGAAGAAGGTTTTTTCATGGTCGCCTCAGTCGTTTTCAGGTGTTGCGCACGCGGCCGATATGCTCGCGCAACTCGTGCACCAGGGCGTTGAAGGGATCGGTGTAGGTGAGCTCCAGTTCGCGCGGACGCGGCAGCGGATTTTCCTTGCGCGCCACGATACGGCCCGGGCGCTTGCTCATCACGTAGATGGTGTCGGCCAGGAAGGCGGCTTCGCGCAGATCGTGCGTGACCAGGATGACGTTGAATTTGCGTTCGGTCCACAGATCGCGCAGCACGCACCACAGTTCTTCGCGGGTGAAGGCGTCGAGCGCGCCGAAAGGCTCGTCCAGCAGCAGCATCTTCGGTTCGTGAATCAGCGCGCGGCAGATCGAGGCGCGTTGCTGCATGCCGCCCGACAGTTCCCACGGAAACTTGTCGGCATAGCCGTCGAGGCCGACGGTCTTGAGCAATTTGAGCGCACGCTCGGCGTACTGCGCCTTGTTCTTCTTGAAGTCGCTGCGATACGGCTCGACAATTTCCAGCGGCAGCAGCACATTGTCGAGCGTGGTGCGCCACGGCAGCAGTGTCGGCGCCTGGAAGGCCATGCCGACGAATTTGAGCGGCCCGGTCACGTCCGCGCCGGCGATGGCGATACTGCCGCGTGTGGGACGCTTGAGGCCCGTCGCCAGCTTCATGAAAGTCGACTTTCCGCAGCCGGACGGACCGACGATGGAGATGAACTCTCCCTGCCTGGTTTGCAGCGAAATGTCTTCGACCGCAAATTCGTCGGAGCCGTCGTAGGAAAGGAAGACGCGGCGGAAATCGACGAAGGTGTCCGTCTCCGCCTCAGTGTTCGAGGAAGTCATGGTTGCTTCGAGGGCGTCAGCTTGCAATGTCATTTCCCGAACACATTCAGCAGTTCCTTGGACGGCAGGTAAGCCGGGGTCCAGATCTTTTCCGCATTGACACGCGTCTTGGTGGCGTAGGCGTCCGACACTTGCGAGGCCATCAGCGTCAGGCGCGGCAGGGATACCTGGCCGTAGCCTTCGGCCTTGGCGTGCGGCGTGGCGATGGCGCTGGAGATGGCCAGCTTGAGGCGGCGCAGTTCCAGCTTGGCGTCGATCAGGCCGTCGCGTTCCTTGAGCACCTTGATGGCGCCTTCGGGATCGGCCAGCACATCCTTGGTCGCCTTGGCGAAGGCGCGCAGGAAGCCCTTGAGCGCCTCCGGATTGGTCTTCATCAGGCTTTCGTTGGCGATGATGGCGTTGCCGTACAGCTTGACGCCATAGTCGGGATACATCATCACGTTGATGTCTGAATCCTTGATGCCGCGTGCGTTCAGGTTCAGCAGCGAGGTGAAGTAGAAGCCGGTGATGGCGTCGACGTCGCCGCGCGCCAGCATGGTTTCGCGCAGCGGCGGATCCATGCTGATCCAGTTGGCTTTGGAGGCATCCAGGCCGTTGGCCTTGGCGAAGATCGGATAGCCGCGGCGGCCGGCGTCAAACACCGGCGAGCCGAGCTTCTTGCCGACCAGATCGGCCGGTGTCCTGATGCCGGTCTTCTTGAGCGAGAAGATTGCTGCCGGCGTGTCGTTATAGACCATCATCACGGCCATCGGCTTGCCCGGCGAGGCAGGATTGTTCGCAGTGAATTCCATCAGCGCCGCCATGTCGGCAAAGCCCATGTCGTACGTGCCTGACGCCACGCGATTGACGGCGTTGCCGGAGCCGCTGCCGGCGTCGATGACGACGTCCAGTTTCTCCTGCGCGAAATAGCCCTTGGACTTGGCCACCAGGAACAATGCGGACGGACCTTCAAAGCGCCAGTCGAGCTGGAACTTGATTTTGGTTTCCTGCGCAAAGGAGGCGGAGCAGGTGGCGCTAAGCAGCACGGCGGCGGTGAACTTGAAGAGCTTGTTGGCGTGCATGATGGGCTTTCCGTTGAATTCAGTTGATCGGTTGGCCGGGTGCAGGCGACGTGACGGCAATGTCGCCAATGCGGCCCGGTTTTGTTGTCCGGTTTTTACAAACGATGTCCTCTTGAAAAGCATTTACTGTGCCAAGAACGCCGGACGGCGGCGACGGCGAAGACAGCGCTCGCGTCGGCCTTTGGCAGGTCCGAATTTTGTCGACAATCCAAAAATTCATTTGCGACAATTTGGTGCTTTGTTGCACCGCTCTAGCAAGAGTTGCACTAAAAACAGTATTCTTACGCGCCTGTAAGCCTTGTAGATACAGGTGTTTGTGGGAGACATCGTTTAGTACTGTCGTTCTATATCTTGTCGACAATCTGTCTGCGCCATCCACTTGACGGGACATCCGGAAGGGGTGTTTTCACTCTGCGCAGCGGCTCGGACCGACCTGCGCGCAGCGCGTCGATTCAATCCGTTCAGGCCCGTGTCAACGCATCCGGTCGCACATTGTCGACAGTTTTCCGGGCGCTTGTTTTCGGCTGGCATGGCGTTTGCATTGATGGAACCCGGCGGATTGCAGATTACGCATGGGCGTTTGTCGGCATGCGATGCCAGACCTGATCGGACATGGGTGAGCAAATGAAGGAGCGCGCGTTACTTGAGCGACAAGCTGCAAGCAACGAGCGATGGGATCCGGATTTATTTTTCAATGAAACGCAAAAGGGAGAAAACGTATGAAGAAGAGTGCAATGGGGATGTGCTTGACTACCGCAGCGCTGGCTGTTTCGGCCATGAGCAGCATGTCGGCCAATGCTGCGGATTGGGCGGACAATTCGATCGGTATCCGCTACGGCACCAAGTTTGCCGAGCCGTTCAACTCGCAGGATATTTCCAAGAAGATCGTCAACTTCACGCACGCCAGCGGTTACAAATACGGCACCAACTTTCTGAACGTCGATTTGCTGATGTCGGATAGCAAAGACAACGAATCGCAAGAAGCCTATATCGTCTATCGTCATACACTGGATATCGGCAAGGTAGCCGGCAAGGACCTCTCTTTCGGCCCTGCGCGCGGCTTTGGCCTGACTGCAGGCTTTGACTGGAACACCAAGAATGACCCCGGCTACAGCTCGCGCAAGCGCATGATCGTTGCGGGTCCTACTATCATGATGGACGTGCCGGGCTTCCTGAACATCAGCCTGCTGGCCCTGTGGGAAAGCAATCAGCCATTGAGCAACGGCGTTCGCATGTCCAGCCGCTACTCCTACGACACGCACCCGATGTTGAATGCAGCCTGGGGCATCCCGTTCGGCACCAGCGGCTTCGCGTTCGAAGGCTATGTGAACTACATCGCCGCCAAGGGAAAGAACGAGTTCGGCGGCGGCACCGCGCCTGAGCTGAACTTCGACGGCCAGATCATGTACGACGTCGGCATGCCTATGGGCATGGGCAAGAACACCTTCCGTGTCGGCCTGGAATATCAATACTGGCGCAACAAGTTCGGCAACCCGCACAACGTGCCGGGTTCGCTGGCGAAGACGCCGATGATCCGCGCCGAATACCATTTCTAAGTATTTCTGCGGACCTGCCGGTGTGAACATGCCCTACGGTCCACGTCCTTCGGTGCCGGGTCTTTTGATCCGGCATTTTTTTATCGGCGACTGATGGTATAAACAATTTTCGGTTCGACTCACCACGCGGGGCGCAATGGAAGCATACATTTTCGACTGGCTCAATCTCTTGCTGCGCTGGCTGCATGTCATCACGGCGATTGCCTGGATCGGATCCTCGTTCTACTTTGTCTGGCTCGACAACAGCCTGACCCGGCCCGACGATCCAGAACTGCTTGGCAAGGGCGTCGGCGGCGAACTGTGGGCCGTGCACGGCGGGGGTTTCTACAATCCGCAGAAATATCTGCTGGCGCCGAAGACCCTGCCGCAAAACCTGCACTGGTTTTTCTGGGAGTCATACAGCACCTGGCTGTCGGGCTTTGCGCTGTTCTCGGTCCTGTACCTGTTCAACGCCGGCACCTTCCTGGTCGACAGGCACGTGCTCGACATGACCGCGACCACCGCGGTGTGTGCAGCGCTGGCTTACCTGGTCGCAGGCTGGCTGGTGTACGACGCCATCTGCCGTCTGTTCGGCGACAAGCCGGGCGGCGACCGCATGGTGGGCGTGCTGGTCACGCTCTATGTCGTTGCGGCGGTCTGGGTGGCGTGCCATGTGTTTTCAGGCCGCGCGGCTTTCCTTATGACCGGGGCGTCGCTGGCGACGGTGATGAGTGCCAACGTGCTGTTCTGGATCATTCCCGGCCAGCGCAAGATGGTGGCGTCGATGCGCGCGGGACAAAGCCCCGACCCCATCCACGGCAAGCGCGGCAAGCAGCGCAGCGTGCATAACACGTACTTCACGCTGCCAGTGATCTTCGCGATGCTGTCGAATCATTACAGCATGACTTACAGCGCGGGCAATAACTGGCTGGTGCTGCTGCTGATCATGCTGGCCGGCGTGCTGATCCGGCAATTTTTCGTGCTTAAACACAAGGGCGTGTTCAAGTGGCAGTATCCGGCGGCGGCCATCGTGATCCTGGCCGGCGTGGCGTTCTGGATCGCGCCGAAGCCGGCGCTCCAGACGGTGGCGAAAAATGCGCCGGCGGTGTCGTTCGCCCAGGTGCAGCAAGTGATTGAAACGCGCTGCATCCAGTGCCATGCGGCCAAGCCGACGCTAATGCCGGTGCCGGGCAAGGGCATCCTGCTCGACAGCAAGGACGGCGTACTGCAGCATGCGCAGCAGATCTACCAGCAAGCCGTGGTGCAGAAGGCCATGCCGCTGGGGAACATGACCAATATCACCGACGAAGAACGGGCTTTGCTGGGCAAGTGGTTCGAAGCAGGCGCCAAAGGCGAATGACCAGCCGGCGGACATCCGGATAATAAAAAAGGCTGAACACGATGTTCAGCCTTTCGTCTTTGGACAGACGGTTCAGCCGGCGTAGGGATGCTGCTCGCGCCAATGGTTCGCGATGTCGATACGGCGGCAGATCCATACGCGTTCATGCGACTGCACGTAGTCGAGGAAGCGCTGCAACGCCGCGAACCGGCCGGGGCGGCCGAGCAGGCGGCAGTGCATGCCGACCGACAGCATCTTGGGTGCTTCTTCGCCCTCCGCGTACAGCACGTCGAAACTGTCCTTGAGGTACTGGAAAAAATGCTCGCCGGTGTTGAAACCCTGCGGCGTGGCGAAGCGCATGTCGTTGCTGTCGAGCGTGTAGGGTACGACCAGATGCGGCTGCTCGCAGCCGTCGGCCAGCGCCACCCGGGTCCAGAACGGCAGGTCGTCGCCGTAGTAATCGGAGTCGTAGGCGAAGCCCCCGTGCTCGACGACAAGGCGGCGCGTGTTGGGCGAATCGCGGCCGGTGTACCAGCCTTGCGGATCGGCGCCGGTCAGTTCGCGGAAGATTTCGACGGCGACGCGCATGTGTTCGCGCTCGATGTCGATATCCATGCTCTGGTAGTGGATCCAGCGCAGGCCGTGGCAGGCGATTTCATGACCCAGCTCGATGAAGGCCTGCGTCACTTCCGGATGGCGTTGCAATGCCATGGCGATGCCGAATACGGTGAGCGGAAGCCGGCGCTTTTCGAACTCGCGCAGGATGCGCCAGACACCGACACGCGAGCCGTATTCGTAGATCGATTCCATCGAAAGATGGCGTGCAGGATAGGCGGCCGCCCCGATGATTTCGGACAGGAACTGCTCCGAAGCCGGGTCGCCGTGCAGCACGGAATTCTCGCCGCCTTCTTCATAGTTCAGCACAAACTGCAGCGCAATCCTGGCCTGGCCCGGCCAGTTGGCGTGAGGAACGTTGCGGCCGTAGCCGATCAGGTCGCGCGGGTAGTTGGCTGCTGCTGGTATGCGTTGCATGTGTTCTTTTGAAATGAGGAAGACGGTGTTCAGGAACTCTTTCCCAGTACCGATCGCAAATCGAAGTGATCGTCGTCGCTGGGGCGGACCCGGTCTTCGCACAAGTGCAAATGGTGTGCCATGTGTTCCTGCGCCAGCGTGATGTCGCCGTTTTCGAGCGCCGCCAGCACGGTGTCGTGTTCATCGAAGGAGCAGGCATTGTGTCCCGGCGCTTCGGTCTTGGCGATCATCAGCGTGGTGCGCGACACCAGCTTGCGCAGCGTGTCGACCAGCAGCGCATTACCGGTCAGCTCGGCCAGCGCCAAGTGGAACTGAGCGGACAGACGGATCCAGCGCGGCCGGTCGCCGGTCAGGTAGGAGTTGCGTTCTTCCTCGACCATCTTGCGCAGGCCGGCGATCTCGCGCGTGCTGGCTTCGCGGCCGACTTTGTCGAGCACCGCGTATTCGATGATGTTGCGCAGCTCGAACATGTCCTTGACCTCGGCGTGCGAGGGGCTGGCGATGAAGGCGCCGCGATTGGCTTCGAGGTCGACCATGCCCTCGGTGGCCAGGCGCGAGAGCACCTTGCGCACGGTGTGCCGGGCGGTATCGTAAATCTGGCACAGGACCTGCTCAGTGAGCTTGGTGCGCGGCGGCAGGCGATGTTCCATGATCGCGTCATAGATGTCCTGGTAAAGACGTTCCTCGACGGCCGGCGAATGATCGCGGACGGCGGAATGCGAAGCCAGGGGCGAGCGGGATGTCTTGCTTGGTTTGGTCATGGCGGGAAGGGACGGCATCAAGGGTTGGACGGAAGCGAAAGCTTGTTTGCGACGATGCAGGAGTCATACCGGCGGCCGGCATTGTCAACAATGGAAAAAGCAATCTGCAACAATTTGGTGAGCTTTCGCACCAAAATCGGCGCGGCCGTGCGCGGCTTGCACCACTGGCGGCAGCCGGAAGCTGCCGTTCTGTCGCCCTTTGCGGGCGCCATTGCCGCAGCGACGCTGCGACAGCGATTGTTGACAATCATTTGTGTATTTTTCATCGGATATTGCCCATGCATTTTGACGACGACTTTCCCTCCCATGCAAGAAGCGTACTTGCTACGGGTTTTTGTGGGATGCAGGCGGCGAACGAGGAGCAAACACGTGCAGGGCAAGTCTTTTACAATCACGTATGCAGTTTTTCAGCAGTCTTCAGTCCTCTTTTACAGGCCATCTCATGTCGTCATCATTGCAACAATCCGTACTCTCTTTCCTCGACGCCGAACACGCCGCGCAAACTCGTTTCCTGCAGGAACTGGTACGGGTGCCGTCCGACAATCCGTCCGGCGATTGCGCCGCACACGGCGCACGCGCCCAGGCCTTGCTGGAGCAATTGGGTTTCGATGTGGAAGTGCACGTAGTGCAGGAGGAACTGGTCAAGGCCAACGGCATGATATCGGCCGCCAATCTGATCGTGCGCAAGCGCTTCGGCAGCGGCGGCCCGACCATCGCGCTCAACGCCCACGGCGATGTGGTGCCGCCCGGCCTCGGCTGGAGCAAGGATCCCTACGGCGGTGAAATCGTCCAGGACGCCGAGCACGGCCCTGTCATGTACGGTCGTGGCGTGGCCGTGTCGAAGTCCGATTTCGCTACCTACACCTGGGCGCTGCTGGCGCTGATCGCCGCCGAGAAACAAGGTGCGGTCCTCAACGGCGCCATCGAACTGCAATTCACTTACGACGAAGAAGCGGGCGGCGACATCGGTCCCCGATGGATCCTCGAGCAAGGACTGAGCAAGCCCGACTACGCCGTCTCGGCCGGCTTCGCCTATGGCATCACGTCCGCGCATAACGGCTGCCTGCATCTGGAAGTCACAGTCAAAGGCAAGCAGGCGCACGCCGCCATGCCGCATACCGGCATCGACGCCATCGAAGCCGCAACCGGCATCCTGCAGGCGCTGTACGCCTATCGTACCGAGCTGGCGAAAAAAAAATCCGCAGTTGCCGGCATCGACCACGCCACGCTCAACGTCGGCCTGATCAAAGGCGGCATCAACACCAATGTGGTGCCGGACCTGGCGAGCTTCCGCCTCGACCGCCGCATGATTCCGGAAGAAGCGGGCTTCGACGCGGAAGGCGATCTGCGACGCGTGATCGACGCCGCGGCGGCGCGCTACCCCGGCATCGAAGTCGGGGTGCAGCGCATCCTGCTGGCCGAGCCGCTGGCCGAATTGCCGGGCGTGGAAAAACTGATCGGCGCGTTCAGCCGCAATGCCGAAACCATCCTGGGCGAACCGGTCAAGGCGCACGGCGTGCCGCTCTACACCGACGCGCGCCACTATACCAAGCAAGGCATTCCGACGATCCTGTACGGCGCCGGTCCGCGCACGCTGATGGAAGCGCGCGGTCATAATTCGGACGAGAACCTGCGCCTTAACGATCTGTTCAAGGCCACCAAGGTGGTGGCGCTGGCGTTGGCGGAGTTGCTGCAGTAATTGTTGTCGCTGAAAAGAAAAACGGCGTCGTGACCGAATGATCGCGACGCCGTTTTTTATGCGTTTCTGTTAATGGGTAGCGTCGTACTGATCGAGCTCTGCAGTCAGGCGTCCCTTGTCTGCGGCCGGCAGGAAGCTGGCGTCGATTCCGTTGCGCGCCAGTTGCACGATCTCTGCACGCGAGAGTTCCAGCGCCGACGCGACGGCCAGGTAGTTGTCGTTCATGTAGCCGCCGAAGTAAGCCGGATCATCGGAATTGACGGTCACCGCAAGACCGGCGCGTAGCAGTCGCGCCAGATTGTGTTTGGCCATGTCGTCGACCACGCACAGCTTGAGGTTGGAGAGCGGGCACACCGTCAACGGCATTTTCTCGCGCGCCAGGCGCTCCATCAGGGCCGGGTCTTCTTCGCTGCGCACGCCGTGGTCGATGCGCTCCACCTTGAGCACGTCGAGCGCGCCGAGAATGTACGCCGGTGGACCTTCTTCGCCGGCGTGGGCGACCAGGTGGAAGCCGAGTTCCCTGCAGCGCGCGAATACCTTGGCGAATTTCTCCGGCGGGTTGCCGCGTTCGGACGAGTCCAGGCCGATGCCGTTCCACAGGTCGCGGTATTGCTCGCGCAGCGGCAGCGCCGCTTTGAGCGTGGTGAAGGCGTCTTCTTCGGAGAGATGACGCAGGAAGGACATGATCATGGCGCTGGAAAAGCCGTGTTCGTCGCGCGCCTGGCGCAGGGCGCGGGCGATGCCGGCGAACACCACGTCGATGCCGATGCCGCGCTCGGTATGGGTCTGCGGATCGAAGAAAATCTCGGCATGGCGCACATTGTCGGCGCGGGCACGCGCGATGTAGGCGGCGGTCATGTCGTGGAAGTCCTGCTCGGTCTGCAGCACGTTGGCGCCGGCGTAATAGAGATCGAGGAAGGATTGCAGGTCGGTGAAGTCGTAGGCCGCGCGCAGTGCTTCGACCGAGGCGTAAGGCAGCGCGACTTTGTTGCGCTGCGCCAGGGCAAACAGCAATTCAGGCTCCAGCGTGCCTTCGATATGCAGGTGCAGCTCCGTCTTGGGCAGGGCTTCGACGAAGGAGCGCATCGCTGCGGACAGGGCAGGGGTAGTGGAGGTGGCGGAGGTAGTCATGGCGGCCTTTGGTGATGTGCTGGAACAATGGCGTATTTTCTCAGAAAGCGCCGCCCGGCTCTGAAAAAACCTTCGCAAATTCTCAAGCGCCGGGAAAACTAAATCGCCCGGGCGCTGACTAAGCAGCTGTTCACGGCTTCGCAATTGAGCGTGAACAGGTTCGGAAGTGGCCGCGTCCTCGAAGAAGGCCGCAAGAAAAATGTAAAGTTTTCATGAAATGGGCTGTATCCGTGGCAATGCATGTTTTAATGCTGTGCCGTCAGGCAAGGTAAAAGTAAAACAGGAGCGGTGGGATCAGGTATGAAGAAGATTATTGCGACGACAATGACATGCAGCATGCTGGCGGGAGCAAGCGTAGCGCTTACCGGCTGCTCGCTGTTTTTCTGGAAGAAGGAAGACACCAGCCTGGTGCCGTTTTCGACCATTCCGAGCAGCGCCTATCAGAGTTTCGTCAAAAACTGGGACAACAAGGCGCAGCCGGTGCTGTGCGCGCTGATCCGCTCCCAGGCCGACTGGGATTACTGGTTCCAGCCGGCGACGACGATGCGTTCCCAACGCGCGCTGACGCCATCGGTGGAATACTTCGAGACGCGCCAGCTGCTGCTCGCCACGCGCGTGATCCAGGCGCCTGACGCCGCCGAGCGCAGCCAGATATTCGCCGCCGACAAGGTCACCATGCGCAACGGCGTGCTGAAGCTGGAATATCGCTTCGTCAAGCCGGTTTCCGGCGCGACCTATCAGGTCAAGGACTTCCTGCTGGTGGAGATTCCGAAGGATCGCTACACCACCGGTCCGGTGGAATTCATCGAGAACGGTTCCAAGGTGTGCAGGATCGCGCGCTGAACTGTCCGACGCACTGCACCAACGTCAAAGCCCGGGTTTATCGCCCGGGCTTTTTTGTTTTGGCGGCGCCATGGACGAGCCGCTAAAAAAATCCCCCGCACGTCGCAATGACGTGCAGGGGAGGCGCAGAAAAGAACAGGTGTTGCCTTTGTTGTTATCTCGATTGTCAGTGCGTCATGCCAAGGAACTGCTGTAACTCCGGGGTCTTCGGATTGGCGAACAATTCTTCCGGCGGTCCGATCTCATGGACCTTGCCCTGATGCATGAACACCACGCGGTCGCATACTTCCCGCGCAAAACGCATTTCGTGCGTGACCATGAGCAGGGTCATGCCGTCGTCGGCCAGGCTGCGCACCACGGCCAGCACTTCATTGACCAGTTCGGGATCGAGTGCGGAAGTGATTTCGTCGCACAGCAATGCCTGCGGCTGCATGCTCAGCGCGCGGGCGATCGCCACGCGCTGTTGCTGGCCGCCGGAGAGCTGGTCGGGGAAGGCGTCGAACTTCATGCCCAGGCCGACGCGTTCCAGGTTCTTCTTCGCCAGCGCGCGCGCTTCGGCTTCCGGCGTTCCCTTGACGATCATCGGCGAGATCATCACGTTGCGTCCCACGCTCAGGTGCGGGAACAGGTTGAACTGCTGGAAGATCATGCCGACCTTCAGGCGCAGCGTCTTGAGCTCCAGTTCACTTTTTCCGAGATAGGCGCCGGCGACGCTGATGGAACCTTCGTCGATGGTTTCGAGGCCGTTGATACAGCGTAGCAGCGTGCTCTTGCCGGAACCGCTCTTGCCGATGATGGCGATCACTTCCCCGGCGTCGACGGACAGGCGAATGCCCTTGAGCACTTCGTTGTCGCCGTAGCGTTTTTTGACATCCTCAATGGCGATGAGCGGCATTGAATTTCCTTTCCAAGAATTGGCTGTACTTCGACAGCGGCCAGCACAGGGCGAAGTAAAAAAGTCCGACGACGGCAAACACGGTGAACGGCATGAAGGTGGCGTTGGTGATCACGGTGCCGGCCTTCGACAACTCGACGAAGCCGATGATCGAGGTCACCGCAGTACCCTTGATCACCTGCACGCCGAAGCCGACGGTGGGCGGAATCGCGATGCGCAGCGCCTGCGGCAGGATGATGTGGCGCATCTGCTGCAGGTGGCCCATGGCCAGCACCGAGGACGCTTCCCACTGGCCGCGCGGAATCGCCTCGACGCAGCCGCGCCAGATTTCGGCGAGGAAGGATGCGCTCCACAGCGTCAACGCCAGCCCCGCTGCCAGCCAGGCCGGCACTTCCAGGCCGAACAGCGCGAGCCCGAAGAAAATCAGGAACAATTGCATCAGCAGCGGCGTGCCCTGGAAAATTTCGATGTACAGCTTGGCGGCGCGTTGCAGGAAGCGCCGTTTGGAGATGCGCGCGAACAGGATGATCATGCCGACCACGCTGCCCAGCACGAAGGTCGCCAGCGACAGCAGCACGGTCCAGCGGCCTGCCAGCAGAAGGTTGCGCACGATGTCCCACAAGGAAAAGGAAATCATGAAGCCCTCCGCGCAAAGATGAATTTGTCGCCGATCAGGCGCAGCAGCTGCCGCAGCAGGATGGCCATCGCCAGGTAGATGGCGGTGGCCAGCAGGTAGGCTTCGAAGGCGCGGAAGTTGCGGCCCTGGATGAAGTTGGCCGCGAACGACAATTCTTCCACGGCGATCTGCGAACACACCGCCGAACCCAGCATGACGATCACGATCTGGCTCGACAGCGCCGGCCAGATCTTTTGCAGCGCCGGGCGCAGGATGATGTGACGGAACGCCTGCACGCGCGACATCGACAGGCTTAGCGCCGCTTCCATCTGGCCGCGTGCAATCGCATTGACGCCGGCGCGGATGATTTCCGTGCTGTAGGCGCCGAGGTTGATGATCATGGTCAGGATGGCGGCCTGCATTTCGCTGATCTGTACGCCGAGGCTGGGCAGGCCGAAGAAGATGAAGAACAGCTGCACCAGGAAGGGCGTATTGCGGATCAGCTCGACGTAGCCGCTGACGATGGGCTTGAGCCAGCGCGGCCCCTGCGTGCGCGCCCAGGCGCCGAAGATGCCGACGGCGATGCCGACGACGCCGCCGACCGCGATAAGTTCGACCGTGGTCAGCACGCCCTTGACCAGCACGTCGGTGTAGTCGAACGCCGCGAGGAAATCAAAGTGATAGGCCATGTGGATGCATTTTCTGAGAATGGAAGGAAATGTCTCGCCTATTCGATGTTGCTTTCAAACTGCTTCCGATCTGCAGCGAGCCTTCAGCCGGCGGTGGCCGGGTCATGGTCTCGCCGCAAGCCCGGGAACAGGTTTTACAGATTTGCCGGCAGCGGCAGGCCCAGCCACTTGACAGTCAGTGCGCTCAGTTCGCCGTCCTTCTTGATCTCGGCGAGGATGGCGTTGACCTTGTCCTGCAGCTTCTTCTCGTCCTTGTTCAGGCCGATGAAGCAGGGCGAATCCTTGATCAGGAACTTGGTTTCAGGCTTCTTCGGCGGGTTCTTGGCGATGATGGCGGCGGCGATCACGTTGCCGGTCGCGACCAGTTGCACCTGGTTCGACAGGAAGGAGCTGATGGTGCCGTTATTGTCTTCGTAGCGCTTCACGGTGGCGCTGGCCGGCACGATCTTGGACAGTTCCAGGTCTTCCACCGAGCCGCGCGTGACGCCGATGGTCTTGCCTGCCAGATCGGCAGGGCCGCTGACCTTCTGGTCAGCCGGGCCGAACACGCCATTGAAGAACGGTGCGTAGGCGGCGGTGAAGTCGATCACTTTTTCACGCTCGGCGTTCTTGCCCATGCTGGAGATGACCAGGTCGACCTTCTTGGTTTGCAGGTAAGGCACGCGGTTGGCGCTGGTGACCGGGATCAGTTCAACCTTGACGCCGAGCTTCTTGGCGATCAGCGAGGCGACGTCGATGTCCAGGCCTTGCGGTTTCAGGTCCGAGGTGACCGAGCCGAACGGCGGGAAATCCTGCGGCACGGCGACGCGCAGCACGCCGGCCTTATGGATGTCGTCGAGCGCGTCGGCTCGGGCAACGGAAGTGGAAATCAGCAGCGCGCCAGCCATCAGGCCAAGCAACAGTTTCGAGAGTTTCATCATGATTCTCCAAGTTGAGATGAAGTGAGGGAAATGGCTGAAGTAGCCTGCTTATTGACGGAGCGCGAAGCGGTCTTTTTGCGCTTCGCGGGTGCTACAAAAGCGTTGCCGGAGGCAGATGCAGCCGAGACCGGCGCCAGCGCCTGGCGCAGCGGCGCCAGCGGGTCGCTGTCTTCGGCCTTGTTGAGTCCGGCTTCGACGTGTTGCAAATGGTCGTGCATCAATTGCTCGGCTGCGGCCAGGTCGCCGCGTTCGAGCGCCGCGACGATGTGGACATGTTCGGCGCAGGAGTCTTCGGCTTGTTCGGAAGACTGGTGGAGCATCGCGGTCAGCGTGGTGCGTGCGGTGAGGTCGCGCAGCGTGTCCGACAGCAGCGTGTTGCCCAGGCATTCGCACAGCGCCACATGGAAATCGCCGAGCAGGTAGGCGCGCGCGCCGACGTCGTCGCCCTCGATGGCGGCTTGTTCGCGGTTGATGTGGTCGCGCAGTTGCTCGATGGCGGTTTTGGTAATCGGCCGCGCGTGGCGCAGCAGGCCGAGTTCGATCACGCGGCGCGCCTCGAAGGCTTCACGCGCGTCGCTGGGCGACGGTTCGATGACGAACCAGCCGCGCCGTGCGCTGACCGTGACGATGCCGCGCGTGACCAGGCGCGTCAGCGCTTCGCGCACCAGCGTGCGGCTGACGCCGAACAATTCGGACAATTGCTGCTCGCCCAGGCGCGTGCCGGGGGCAAGCTGCTTGGCGAGGATCGCTTCCATGATGCGATTGGCGATCTGGATCGAGGATTTGATGGCGTCGGTGCTCATATCCTCCATCTGAGCAATATGCATGCCAATCTTGTATATCAGATTGACGTACAGAAAGAATGCCTGTGGCGAAGCGGTAGAAATGGGCTGTAAGCCCTTGCCATGGCGGTGTTGCGTGGTGGGAACGACAACCCGCATGGCGGTGCAATGATTCGATTTGGCGCGCTGCAGATCACCGTCTTGGTGCATTTTTGAGCCATCTTGTATACCAGTTCGGCGCTGTGGCACAAAAAAAAGCCGCCGGTGCAATCCGGCGGCCTGGGTGTTCTGTTTAACGGAGCTGAAGGAACGGCTCAGTGTTTCGAGGTCTCCAGCGAGGCGTCGCTGTCGGCCACGGCGGCCGGCGACGCCTTGGGACTCTTGCGCACATTGCGTACGCCGAGCGCACCACCTTCGTAGGGCACGCGGCCCGACGGCACGACGGCGGAGGCCAGTTCGACATGGCCTTCCTGGTCGTCGAAGAACATGTGTGCGCCGAATGCGTGCAGCACGTCCGCCTTGGGCAGGCCGCCGAGGAAAAAGGCCTCGTCCACGGTGACGTTCCAGGTGCGCAGCGTGTGGATCACGCGCTTGTGCGCCGGGCTGTTGCGCGCGGTGACGATGGCGATGCGCACCGGGCAGGTTTCAGGCGTGAACTGCTTCTGGATTTCCGCCAGCGCGAATAGTAGCTTGGCCAGCGGACCTTCCTTCATGGCCTTGTTGCGGTGGCGCTGTTCGTGACGGACGAAGGCTTCCAGGCCTTTTTCGGCGTAGATCTGCTCCGACTCTCGCGAGAACAGGACGGCGTCGCCGTCGAAGGCGATGCGGATCTGGTTTTCCGGGGCGACGTAATTGGTCGGTGCGGTATACAACTGCGCCGCGGCGACGCCGCCGTCGATGGCGGCCTGCACGTCGCTCTTGTCGCGCGACAGGAACAGGTCGATCTTGAACGCCTCGAGGTAATGCACGATCGGTTCGCCGCCGGTGAAGGCTGCGCGGCTGATGTCGAGCTTGTGCGCCTCGATGGCGTTGAAGGCGCGCAGGCCGGTGTCAGGCGAATTGCGCGAGATCACCACCACTTCCACCAGGCGCCGGTCGGGAATCAGCGTATTGAGCCGCAGCAAAGCCTTCACCAGCGGGAACGCCGTGCCCGGTTCGAGCGGATCGTTCTCATGCTGGCGCTGGTAATCGCTGTAGGCGGTCACGCCCTCGGTGTCGTAGATGGCGTTTTCGTGTTCGAGGTCGAACAGCGCGCGCGAGGAAATGCCGATGACCAGCATGCCGGAAAGATCGTAAGCCATGTCTTTATATATAAGCGATTGATGTGCGGTTGTGCCGCAAAACTGATCTGCGCAGTGTGCCACAGATGGCATTTGACCCCTAGTTTTGTCGCGATTTGGCAGCATGCAACATCGGCATGGGATCTGCGGCGATAGCTATGTGTCGTTATTTGTCTGCTTTGTCATTCAACATCGCGCAGATTGCTTTCTTCTTTGTTAAATGTTGTCGGCAAGTATTTTGTAGTGGCAGATTGCATCCGGCTACATAAATTTGTATGATGACCGTATAACTTACTTAAAAGACTCAGAGACAAGCATGTTTCAAAAAATCCCGGTACAGGCGCTCAGCGACACGGTAGCGCGGCAATTGCTGGAAAAAATCGATCTCGGCGCCTTTCCGCGCGGCGGCAAGTTGCCGACCGAAGCGGTGCTGGCGCAAGAATTCGGCGTCAGCCGCACGGTGGTGCGCGAGGCGATTTCCCGGCTCAAGCATGAAGGCCTGGTCGAGCCGCGCCAGGGCAGCGGCGTGTTTGTTACCGAGCAGGCCGGCATCAAGCCGCTACGCATCGACTACACCGAGGTCAGTTCTCCCGAGGCGGTCCTGCAGATCGTTGAACTGCGCCGCGCCATCGAAGCCGAAGTCGCCGCGCAAGCCGCCAAGCGCCGCACCGACGCGGACATGGTGGCGATCGACGCCGCGCTGGCGCGCATCGGTGAAGACGTGCGCGAAGGCAGCGACGGCGTCGCCGCCGATGTGGCCTTCCACCGGGCGTTGGCGAGCGCCACGCGCAATCCCTATTTCATCAAGACACTGGAATTCCTGAGCCAGTATCTCGAAGCGGCGACTAGCGTCACGCGCGGCAACGAAGCGCGGCGCGATGATTTTTCGCGCCAGGTGCGCGAAGAGCACGAAGCCATCGTCGCGGCCATTCGCGCCGGTGACGAAATGGCCGCGCGGGCGGCGGCGCAGACCCATATGTTCAACGCGGCAAGGCGCTTGAGTCAGGCTTGAAATTCAGGCTTGAAATTCAGGCCTGAAAACATTTTCATTATTTCCAACCAGGCGCAGCCGGAAGAGAGAGCATCAAGTTCCCGGCCGGCGCCGCCAAATTTCTCGGAGTCGACAATGTCAAAAAATGTAGGTGTGATCGGTTTGGGCGCCATGGGCCTGGGCGTCGCCCGTTCTTTGCTGCGTGCGGGTTTCAACGTGCATGCCTGCGACGTGCGCCGGGAAGTGCTGGACAAGTTTGCCGCCGAGGGTGGTGTCGCCTGCGCTTCGCCTGCCGAGATGGGCAAGGCCGTCGACGTGATCATCACGCTGGTGGTCAACGCCGCGCAAACTGAAACCGTGCTGTTCGGCGAGAACGGCGCCGCCTCGACGCTGAAGCCGGGCAGCGTGGTGATTTCCAGCGCTACCGTGGCGCCGGATTTCGCCGTCGCGCTGGGCCAGCGCCTCGCCGAAAAAAATCTGCTGCTGCTGGACGCGCCGGTGTCCGGCGGCGCAGCGCGCGCGGCGTCGGGCGAGATGACGATGATGACCTCCGGCCCTGCCGACGTCTACGCCAGGATCGAAGATGTGCTGAAGGGCATGGCCGGCAAGGTGTACCGCCTCGGCGACACGCACGGCATCGGTTCCAAGGTCAAGATCATCAACCAGTTGCTGGCCGGCGTGCACATCGCCGCATCGGCGGAAGCGATGGCGCTGGGCTTGCGCGAAGGCGTCGATCCCGATGCGCTGTACGAGGTCATCACGCATAGCGCGGGCAATTCGTGGATGTTCGAAAACCGCGTGCCGCACATCCTCAAGGGTGACTACACGCCGCTGTCGGCGGTCGATATTTTCGTCAAGGACCTGGGCCTGGTGCTCGACACCGCACGCCGCAGCAAATTCCCGCTGCCGCTGTCGGCTGCGGCGCACCAGATGTTCATGATGGCGTCCACTGCCGGTCACGGCGGCGAAGACGATTCCGCCGTCATCAAGATTTTCCCCGGCATCGACTTGCCGCCGTCGAAACAGTAAACAGTAACCACGTAATCCGGAGTTCATCATGTCCCAAGCCAAACCTCTGCTCGGCTGCATCGCCGACGATTTCACCGGCGCCACCGACCTGGCCAACATGCTGGTGCGCGGCGGCATGCGTACGGTGCAAACTATCGGCATTCCCGAGCAGCTGCCGGCGGTGGCTGCCGATGCGCTGGTGATCGCGTTGAAATCGCGCACGATTCCGGCCGCCGAAGCGGTCGAACAATCGCTGGCCGCGCTGCGCTGGTTGCAGCAGCAAGGCTGCACGCAATTCTTCTTCAAGTATTGCTCGACCTTCGATTCGACCGACGCGGGCAACATCGGCCAGGTGACCGACGCGCTGTTGGCGGAACTGGGCGCCGACTTCACCATTGCCTGCCCGGCGTTCCCGGAAAACGGCCGCACGATCTACCGCGGCTACCTGTTCGTCGCCGACGGCCTGCTCAATGAATCGGGCATGGAAAACCATCCGCTTACGCCGATGACCGACGCCAACCTGGTGCGCGTGCTGCAGCGCCAGACCACATCCAAAGTCGGTCTGGTGCGCTACGACACCGTGTCCAGAGACGCCGCCGCCGTCACAGAGCGTTTCACTGCGCTGCGCACAGATGGCGTGAAGATGGCGATTGCCGACGCGGTATCGGATCGCGATCTGTACGTGCTGGGCGAAGCCTGCGCCGAGCTGAAACTGGTCACCGGCGGCTCCGGCATCGCCCTTGGCTTGCCGGAGAATTTCCGCCGCGCCGGCTTGCTGCATGCCAGCGCCGAAGCCGCGCAACTGCCGCAGGTCGACGGTTTGTCGGCCGTGCTGGCCGGCAGCGCATCGAAAGCCACCAACGCGCAAGTCGCGGAATGGGCGGCCCGGCATCCGGCGTATCGCATCGATCCGCTGGCCCTGGCGCGCGGCGAAGCCGTGGTGGCGCAGGCGTTGGCGTTTGCCGATGCACACATCGGCAAAGAGGCGGTGCTGATCTACGCCACTGCCACACCTGACGAAGTCAAGGCGGTGCAAAAGGAACTCGGCGTCGCCAAGGCCGGCCATCTGGTTGAGCAGGCATTAGCCGATATCGCCAAGGGACTGCGCGAACGCGGTGTGCGCCGGTTCGTGGTGGCCGGCGGCGAGACCTCCGGCGCCGTGGTGCAGGCGCTCGGGGTGCGCGCATTGCGCATCGGACCGCAGATCGATCCCGGCGTGCCGGCGACTGCGACCCTCGACGACCAGCCGCTCGCGCTGGCGCTCAAGTCGGGCAACTTCGGCAGCGTCGATTTCTTTGAGAAGGCCCTGCGCTTCCTCGGCGGCGCAAAGGAGTGAGTCGAACATGAGCATAAACAAGGAAAACCAACTACGCGAAGAGATCTGCCGCACCGGCGCCAGTCTATACCAGCGCGGCTACACGGTAGGATCGGCAGGCAACATCAGTGCGCGTCTGGACGACGGCTGGCTGATCACGCCGACCGATGCCTGCCTCGGCTACCTCGATCCCGCCGGCATTGCCAAGGTCGATACCGCCGGCAACTGGGTCTCGGGCGACAAGCCATCGAAGACGCTGGCGCTGCATCGCATGGTCTACGATAACAATCCAGAGATGCACGCGGTGGTGCACACGCACTCGACCTATCTGGTCAAGCTGACGATCTCGGGCGTGTGGTCGCCGGACGATGTGCTGCCGCCGATTACGCCGTATTACGTGATGAAGGTGGGGCACATTCCCTTCATCGCCTATCGCCGTCCGGGCGATCCGCAGGTGGCGGAGCAGGTGAAGCAGCTCGCCTGCAAGGTGCGTGGCGTGTTGCTCGAACGCCTCGGTCCGGTGGTGTGGGAGAGCTCGGTTTCCAAGGCGGCCTACGCACTCGAAGAGCTCGAGGAAACGGCCATGCTGTGGCATCTGGCGGGCGGCAATGTCGCCCCGCTGGACGATGCGGCGCTGACCGAACTGCGCGAGGTATTCAACGCGCGCTGGTAGCCACTGAGTTACCAAGCGATCCGATTCGGCTTCAACAAGAACAAAAAGCAATCAAACAGGGACACCGGCTCACGCCGGTATCCCCGCGGCAGCATTCACTTTTTTTGCCAGCCACCCGCCAGCGGATTTTGTATCAGCACGTCAGATTTTTAAATTGCCTGATTTCTTCAAAGCAGGCGCTATAAACCAAGGCCGTGGGAGCGGCCTAAATCAACAGGAGATTGTCGTAGCATGACCGCATCAACCAACATCGGCGCCGTACGGGGTGTCAACACCAGCGCCAACGAACAAGAGCAGAACCGCGTCTATGCCAAGGTATTCTGGCGCATCATGCCTTTCCTCATGCTGTGTTACGTGATCGCCTATCTCGATCGCGTCAACGTCGGCTTCGCCAAGCTCCAGATGTCGGTCGACCTGGGCTTCAGCGAAACCGTGTTCGGCCTCGGCGCCGGCGTGTTCTTCCTCGGCTACTTCCTGTTCGAAGTGCCGAGCAACATCCTCATGCACAAGGTCGGCGCGCGTGTCTGGATCGCCCGCATCATGATCACCTGGGGCATCCTGTCGGCCGCCTTCATGTACGTTGAAACGCCGCTGCAGTTCTACGTGCTGCGTTTCCTGCTGGGGCTGGCCGAAGCCGGCTTCTATCCCGGCATCATCCTGTACCTGACCTACTGGTATCCGTCGCATCGCCGCGCCAAGGTGATCGCCGTCTTCATGTCCGGCATCCCGGTCGCCGGCATCCTCGGCAACCCGCTGTCGGGCTGGATCATGGACGCCTTCCACGGCACCACCGGCATGCACGGCTGGCAGTGGATGTTCGTGATCGAAGCGGTGCCGGCCGTGCTGATTGGGCTTGCCACGCTGGCGTACCTGGACAACGGCATCGCCAAGGCCAAATGGCTCAGCGACAGTGAAAAGAAACTGCTGGAAGACGAAATCGCCGCCGACCAGAAGGGCAAGGAAAGCGTGCATTCCTTTGCCGACATCGTCAGCGACAAGCGTGTCTGGCTGATGTGCCTGATCTACTTCTGCTTCGTCATGGGCCAGTACGGCCTGACACTGTGGATGCCGACCCTGGTGAAAGCCACCGGCGTCACCGGCAACCTGCACATCGGTCTGCTCAGCGCGATTCCGTTCGGCTGCGCAATCATCGCGATGAACCTGATCGGCCGCAGCGCCGATGCGCGCCGCGAACGCCGCTGGCATCTGATCGTGCCGGCATTGATGGGCGCGGTCGGTTTCGTCGGCGCCGCACTGTTCGCCGACAACACCGCGATCTCGATCGCTGCCTTGTCGCTGGCCGCCGCCGGCGTGCTGACCTGCGCACCGCTGTTCTGGTCGCTGCCGACGTCGTTCCTGTCGGGCGCTGCGGCGGCGGTCGGTATTGCCGCCATCAACTCGGTCGGCAACCTGGCCGGTTTCGTCAGCCCGTACCTGATCGGTTACCTGAAGGATCTGACCCATAGCGGAGCGACCGGCATGTACATGCTGGCGATCATGCTGGTGATCGGTTCCGCCGCAGTACTGAAGACTTCGCCTACACTGGTGAACAAATAACGACCTGAGACAGGCTTATCCGGCATGCGCCGTCCATGCGGCGCACGCCATCATTCCAAGGAGATCACGATGCTGCGTTTTGCCGCCAACCTGAGCATGATGTACAACGAACATGCTTTCCTCGATCGCTTTGCCGCTGCCGCCAAAGATGGCTTCAGCGGCGTCGAATTTTTATTTCCCTATGATTTCCAGCCGGAAGAAATCCGTTCGCGTCTCGACGCCAACAGCCTGACTCAGGCGCTGTTCAACGCGCCGCCGGGCGACTGGGCCGCCGGTGAACGCGGCATCGCTTCGCTGCCGGGCCGCGAAGACGAATTCAAGCGCAGCATCGAGACTGCGCTGAAATACACCGAAGTTATCGGCAACAAGACGCTTCACGTGATGGCTGGTTTGATCCGTCCGGACCAGGATCGCGCCAGGCATCGCGCGGTCTATCTGGACAACCTGTCGTACGCTGCGCACCACGCCGACCTGGCCGGCGTGACGGTGGTCATCGAGCCGATCAACACGCGCAATATCCCCGGCTTCTTCCTTAATCGCCAGGACGATGCACAGGCCATTTGTGCCGAGATCGGCGCAGAGAACCTCAAGGTGCAGTTCGACTGCTACCACTGCCAGATCGTCGAAGGCGACGTCGCCGTGAAGCTGAAGCGCGACATGGCCGGCGTCGGCCACATCCAGATCGCGGGCGTGCCGGAGCGGCATGAGCCGGACATCGGCGAGCTGAACTATCCCTACCTGCTCAAGCTGATCGACTCGCTGGGCTATCAGGGCTGGATCGGTTGCGAGTACGTGCCGGCGGCGGCAACCTCGGACGGCCTCGGCTGGCTCAAGGCGCTGGCGGCGCAGGGATTGACGGAACTGAAGCCGCGCTGATCAATCCGGCAGCGAAGCTGGTTGTTCGCGGATAGACGCGAAGAACAAAAAAGCGGGGCGTTCCTGACGGAACGTCCCGCTTTTTCTTTGCCGAATTCTTGTAGCTCAGTCGTTCGGATGAATTTGCTTGGTGACACTGCTTTTATCGTGGCATTTGATGCAAGTCGCGTAATGCCAGATCGCAGGGAGCGGAATCTTGTAGCCGTGTTTCTGGCCACATGACAGACATACCAGTTGGCCTTGCTCGGGGATATTCATGATGGCTGCTGCGTAATGATGGTTGCTCGAAGTCGCGGAGCCGCCCGGCTTTTAGTTGATAAAAATCAATTTTTGACGGCAATCTGCTGACTGCTGTCGATTTTACCCGGTAACGGGAAAGTACGCTGGCACGGGACGTTTTGGTACCGCTTGATGGCCGATGCAGGCGCAAAATTGTGGGATAAGATTTTGTTTCGCTCATCCGCGCCAATGCACAGCTAAATGATCATGCAAAAAGACAGACTTGAAAACAAACCGATCCTTCAAACGCCGTTCGCTCAGACCTATTTTCACGGCACGAAGGCAAACCTTGAATTGGGAGATTTTATCGAAGCGGGTTTCAACTCCAACTTCGGGCAAAGAAAAAACGCGAAATACATTTTCCTGACGGCGACACTGGACGCCGCCATCTGGGGTGCCGAGCTGGCGATCGGGGAAGGACGTGAAAGAATTTACCTGGTGGAGCCGACGGGAAAGATTGAAGACGACCCGGATCTGACCGACAGAAAATTCCCAGGCAATCCGACGCAATCGTTTCGTTCCACGCAGCCGTTCAAGGTAGTCGGCGAGGTCACGCTGTGGCGGGGACATCCTGCGGAGCAAGTGCAGGCGATGAAGGATGGATTGGCGAAGCTCAGGGAGCAGGGCGTCAATTCGTTGAATGACGAGGATTAGTCGGAGATGGGGCTGAACTATTCAAAAAATTCAGGACCGCAGAACGAAAAAAAGGCCTAGCCGAAGCTAAGCCTTTGATGTTCTTGGTGGCCCGGGGCGGAATCGAACCACCGACACAAGGATTTTCAATCCTCTGCTCTACCGACTGAGCTACCAGGCCAAGAGGCCGAATTATAGCAAGATAATTTTAGAATGCAAAGGGTGCTTCCACTTTTTTATCAAAAAGTTCGCCGGCCCTCTGTCACGCGCGCTTTGCGGTAATTATTTCCGGCCTGATGCGTTTGCTTCCGATGCTGCTTTCTTGTGATGGAGATCAAAGAAGGGCCTGCGGGGAAGGCGTTTATAATGCTTCCCCATGAACGGCACCTCATCTCATCCTTCTTCCAACGCCGCCGCACGCAAAATTGCGGGTGCGTCTTCTCCTTCCGATATCTGCATCGTCGGCAACGGCGCCATCGGCAAGACCGCCGCACTGGCGCTGGCCCAGGCCGGCTTGCGCGTGACTTTGCTGGCGCCGGCTGCCGCAGCTGCCGGGCCTTCTGCTGCATCCGGCGTGGAACAGGCCAGCTGGGACGTGCGCGTCTATGCCGTCAACCAGATCGCGCGCGATCTGCTGTCGTCGATCAAGGTGTGGGATGCACTCGACGCTGAACGCGTGGCCGTGGTCGATGGCATGGACGTCACCGGCGACGATGAAAACCATCCGGGCCATCTGGTGTTCGACGCCTACTCGGCGCATGTCGATGCGCTGGCGTGGATCGTTGAAGACCGCAACCTCAATGCCGCGCTCGATGCGGCGCTGAAATTTTCTCCCAACGTGCGCATCGTCAACGGTCGCGCCGTTTCCTTGCGCAGCGATCTGCATGGCGTCAGTCTGCAGCTGGAAAGCGGCGACACGCTCGACGCTTCCTTGCTGGTCGGCGCCGACGGCGGTCAATCGTGGGTGCGCGGCCAATGCGACATCGGCCTCGACTACCGCGCCTATGGGCAGCGCGCCATCGTCACCAATTTCGCCTGCGAAAAAGCGCATCAGGGCGTGGCCTATCAATGGTTCACTGCCACCGAAGGCATCGTTGCACTGTTGCCGTTGCCGGGGCAGCGCGTGTCGCTGGTGTGGTCGGCGCCGGATGCGCTGGCGGAGACGCTGATGCGCCAGCCGGCTGCGCAACTGGCGCAGCATCTGGGCAAATATGCCGCTCCGGTGCTGGGCGCGTTGACGCCGCTGGAGCCGGAAGTGGTGCGCGATTTTCCGTTGACGCTGGTCAAGCCGCATGCCATGACGGCGCCGCGCGTGGCGCTGATCGGCGATGCCGCCCACGTGATCCATCCGCTGGCCGGTCACGGCATGAATCTCGGTTTCGCCGATGTAGTGGCCTTGCTGAAGGTGATCAATGAGCGCGAGCAGCAACGCGATTGCGGCGACGCCCGCGTGCTCAGCCGCTATGCGCGTGCGCGCAAGGAAGAAGTCCTGCTGATGCAGCTGGCCACCGACGGCCTGGCGCGCCTGTTCGGCACCGGCCTTGAGCCGTTGCGCATGGTGCGCAATATCGGGTTGAACTTGGTGAACCACTTGCCGGTCTTAAAGCGGCGCTTGATGGCGCACGCCCTCGGTAAACGGATTTAGCCGATTTAATTTATAGTGTGACGACTTCGCGCCGCGGATCTGATGAACGGCGTCACAGGACGCTCCAGACATCGACCTCTCATTGGAACAGAACATGAAAAAGATTTTTGCACTCCCGGCCGCACTCTCGGCTCTGGTTGCCGCTGCCGGCCTGCTGCTGGCGTGCGCGGGCTCCGCCTGCGCGGCCGACGCTACTGAAGCCGCCATCAAGAAGGCGATCGAGCCGCGTCTGGGCGAAGGCGCCAAGGTTGAATCGGTGAGCAAGACGCCGTATGCGGGATTGTATGAAGTGCAGGTCGACGGCGACGTGATCTACACCGATGCGAAGGCGCAGTACCTGTTCATCGGTCGCGTGGTCGATTCGCAGACCTACCGCGATTTCACCAAGGAAAAGATCCAGGCCATCAACAAGGTCAAGTTCTCCGACCTGCCGCTGGACCTGGCTATCAAGACCGTCAAGGGCAACGGCAAGCGCGCCATCGCCGTGTTCGAAGACCCGAACTGCGGTTACTGCAAGCGTTTCCAGAAGACCTTGCTGGACGTCGACAATTTGACCGTGTACACCTTCCAGTACAACATCCTGGCGCAGGATTCGATCGAGAAGTCGCGCAACATCTGGTGTTCGTCCAACCCGGGCAAGGCCTGGAGCGACTGGATGCTGAACGGCAAGGAAGCCTCGGCCGCGCCGGCATCCTGCAGCGCGCCGCATGATCAGGTGCTGGCGCTGGGGCAGAAGATGAAGATCACCGGAACGCCGACCATCATTTTTGCGGACGGCTCGCGTATTCCCGGCGCCATCGACGCCAAGGGCCTGGAACAGAAACTGGCCACGCTGAAGTAACAGCCGGGCCATAGTTGGTCATCAGTACCGGCCGTCAGTTTGTTGCTGCGGTCGCCGGGTTCGGATTTACTTGGCGGCCGTATGCAGCTGCATCATTCCTGCTTCAAACTTCCCCTCGCACAACAAAGGAATCGCATCGAGGCTCTTCTCGATGGCGTCGTTGATGAGCGCCTGTTCTTCCTGGCGCGGACGATGCAGCACGAAGTCGGCCACCGGTTGCTGCAGGCCCATGGTGCGGGGATGGCCGATGCCGATGCGCAGGCGCCAGTAGTCTTGCGTGCCGAGCGCGGCGGTGATGTCCTTCAAGCCGTTGTGACCGCCTGAGGAGCCGCCTTTCTTGATCTTGGCGCTGCCGGGCGGCAGGTCCAGTTCGTCGTGCACCACCAGCACTTCATCGGGCGCGATCTTGTAGAAGCGCGCGAGCGCGCCGACCGACTGGCCGGAGCGATTCATGAAGGTCTGCGGTTCCAGCAGCCAGACTTCCTGGCCGGCGACGAAGGTCTTGGCGGCCAGGGCATTGAAGCGCGTCTCGCGTGCCAGACGGGTGCTGCCGGCGAGATTGTCGACCAGCCAGAAACCGGCGTTATGCCGGGTCTGCTCGTATTCCGGGCCGGGATTGCCGAGGCCGACGATGAGGCGTATGGACATGCTGATGAAAAGTTATCAAGAAAACGCCGATTATCGCGGATAACGAATCGCGCCGTCCAATTCCGCCGTGTTTCCATGCCGGCTTGCCATGTTTTATTGCTGCAAATCCATTTATTTCGTGCATTTGGGGGCTGTCAAGATTGGCGCGTCCCGCTGAATTGCGTATCATCCAACGCTTGTTTTTCAATTCCCGGATTTCATTGTCATGCTGCCTTCCATCGAACAACGTTTAGCTCTCGAACTCGTCGCCAAGCCGGTGCAGGTTGCCGCCGCGATCGCCTTACTCGACGAAGGCGCGACCGTGCCTTTCATTGCGCGTTACCGCAAGGAAGCCACCGGTGGCCTGGACGACACGCAACTGCGCTTGCTGGAAGAGCGTCTGCGCTATCTGCGCGAGCTGGAAGACCGCCGCGCCGCAATCATCTCGTCCATCGAAGAGCAGGGCAAGATGACGCCGGTCCTGCTGGACGCCATCGTCCACGCCGAAGACAAGACGCGCCTGGAAGACTTGTACCTGCCGTACAAACTCAAGCGCCGCACCAAGGCCCAGATCGCCGCCGAAGCCGGCCTGACCGAACTGGCCGACGCGCTGCTGAACGATCCGATGCTTAATCCGGAAGAAGAAGCGGCGAAATATCTCAAGCCGGCCTTCACCACCGACAGCGGCGACAATCCCGGCGTCGCCGATGCCAAGGCGGCGCTGGACGGCGCCCGCCAGATCCTGATGGAACGCTTCGCCGAAGATGCGCAACTGCTGCAGGCGCTGCGCGAATACATGACCGAACACGGCGTGGTGGAATCCAAGGTGATCGAAGGCAAGCAGGATGCCGGTGAAAAATTCGCCGATTATTTCGACTACTCGGAAACCATCGGCACCATTCCGTCGCATCGCGCGCTGGCCTTGTTCCGCGGCCGCCGCGAAGAGATGCTGACCGTGGCGCTACGCCTGGATACCGAAGAAGAGAAACCGAAGTGGGACGCGCCGCACAACCCATGCGAGAACCGTATCGCCGCGCGCTTCGGCGTCAGCAACAAGGGCCGTCCAGCCGACAAGTGGCTGGCCGACACCGTGCGCTGGGCCTGGCGCGTGAAGGTGTTCATGCACCTCGAAACCGAATTGATGACCGGCCTGCGCGAGCGCAGCGAAGCCGAGGCGATCAACGTCTTTGCCCGCAACCTGAAGGACTTGCTGCTGGCCGCACCGGCCGGTCCGCGCGCCACCATGGGCCTGGATCCGGGACTGCGCACCGGCGTCAAGGTAGCGGTGGTCGACGCTACCGGCAAGGTGGTCGACACGACCGCCATCTTCCCGCACCAGCCGCGCAACGACTGGGAAGGTTCGCTGCACACGCTGGCCAAGCTGGCCGAGAAGCACAACGTCTCGCTGATCTCGATCGGCAACGGCACTGCCTCGCGCGAGACCGACAAGCTGGCGCAAGAGTTGATCAAGATGCGTCCGGAACTGAAACTGACCAAGATCGTCGTGTCGGAAGCCGGCGCCTCGGTGTATTCGGCGTCCGAATTCGCCTCGAAGGAATTGCCCGATCTCGACGTATCGATCCGCGGTGCAGTGTCGATTGCGCGCCGCCTGCAGGATCCGTTGGCCGAGCTGGTCAAGATCGATCCGAAGTCGATCGGCGTCGGTCAGTACCAGCATGACGTCGGCCAGTCGCAACTGGCGCGTTCGCTCGACGCCGTCGTCGAGGATTGCGTGAATGCCGTCGGCGTCGACGTCAACACCGCTTCCGCGCCGCTGCTGGCGCGCGTGTCCGGCCTCAACGCCAGCGTCGCGCAAAGCATCGTGTCGTATCGCGACATGAAGGGCATGTTCACCTCGCGCGCCGGTTTGCGCGACGTGCCGCGCCTGGGCGACAAGACCTTCGAACAGGCAGCCGGTTTTCTGCGCGTGATGAATGGTGAAAACCCCCTCGATGCATCGGCAGTGCACCCGGAGTCGTATCCGCTGGTGCAAAAGATCCTGGCTGACATCAAGAAGGATTTGAAGGGCGTGCTGGGTGAAAGCGCCTTGCTGAAATCGCTGAGCCCGGCCAAATACGCCGATGAAAAATTCGGCGTGCCGACCGTCACCGACATCCTCAAGGAACTGGAAAAGCCGGGCCGCGATCCGCGTCCCGAGTTCACTACTGCGACCTTCAAGGACGGCGTGGAAGAGATCAAGGACTTGCGTCCCGACATGATCCTCGAAGGCGTGGTGACCAACGTCGCCGCCTTCGGCGCCTTCGTCGACATCGGCGTGCATCAGGACGGTCTGGTGCATATCTCGGCCCTGTCCAACACCTTCGTCAAGGATCCGCACACCGTCGTCAAGGCCGGCCAGGTGGTCAAGGTCAAGGTGCTGGAAGTTGACGAGAAGCGCAAGCGCATTGCCCTGACCATGCGCCTGTCGGACAGCGCTCCCGCCGCCGGTAGCAAGCCGGAACAACGCGGCGATCGCAACGATGCGCGTCGCCTGTCGCAGCATCAGGGCCAGCAGTCGCGTCAAGCGGCGCCGGCGAACAACGCTATGGCGGCGGCGTTCGCCAAGCTCAAGGGCTGACGCAAAAGTCGTTTCCTGGCGGCGCAGTGCGCCGGCAGGGAAGCGGCTTGAAAAGAGGGACGGACAAAAAAAGACGCGGCATGCCGCGTCTTTTTTTTGCCTGCATTGCTGCAGGGCGCTACTCCGATACCGGTGGTGGAATCAGGAGTTGGTGACCGTGGTGCGGCTTGCAGTGATCGAGACCGACACCGAAACGCTGGTGGTGGTGCTCGAGCTGCCGTCGGCCGGTGCGGAACCGTCATCGGTCGTCGGGTTCTTCAGGGAAGCAACGAAATCGGCGATGCCTTTCTTGAGGATTTCGTAGGTCTTGTCGATGTTGCTGGCAATGTCGCCGTTGAGGACCTTGAGGCTGGACAGGATGCCGCGTGCTTCGTCGAAACCCTGGTCGACACCCTTCTGGATCAGGCTCATGAACTTGTCGATGTTGGCGTCCCGCTTGGTGTTGTCAGCGTCACTGGCACCGTCGGCGCCATCGGTGCCGTCGGTACTACCGGTCTGGGTGTTCTGGCTGAACAGGCCGAAGGCGCTCTTGATGAACGACAGGATGCGGCCGGCGGTGGCTTCCGGGCTGTTGTCCTGCGAAGCGGCGTTCTGGATGGCGTTGTCGCCGAGTTCGGGTTTCAGAATGTCGTTGAGGTTTTCGATCGCCGACTTGTAGACCAGTGACAGCGGATCATTCTGCGACGACAGCGAGACTTCCAGCGACGATTGCAGGATGGCAGCATTCAATTGCTGCTTGGCGATGGCCGGGGTTAGCTTGGTCTCTTGCGTGCCGCCGGCGCTGTCCGCCTTGGTGGTGTCGTCAGTCGTTGCGGGCTGGCTGGCAGCCGGCGTGGTGGTGGTATTGAGTGTGTTGGTGCTGATAGCCATGGCAGGTCTCCTGTACAAGGACCGCACGCGAGAAGGAGGGGAAAAGGCAGTCCATCCTCAACTTACGGCATGCTGACCGAAATCTGAAGGTCACAATGCCAACTTAGTTTGTAAGAATTTATGAACAGATTCGAGACAATACGTATCGTTTTCACTGAAATTGTCTGAATTGTTGTTATCTAGAAAGGCGATTTTGCAGCTATCGTGCGTCTCAGCCGGTAAGGCTCACAATAGTGTCTTTCGAGTTGCGTCGAATGAAATTATCTAAGGCTGCACGGTGCCGGTCCGATCTACCGTGACGACATCTACATAGGTCGATCCCTGATGGCTGGAGGGCGAAAAATTGATCTGATAGCCGGCATTGTCGTACGTTTTATCATTGACAGTTTCCAGAGCGACAATCAATTTCTCGTGCGTAAGCTTGCTGCTGGCGCGGCTCAGGCCTTCGGCCAGCACTTTGGCTGCGATATATCCTTCGAGCCCAAGGTAACTGAATTGCGTCACCCTGGCGGTGCGCATAGCCTTCTGGTATTCGTGCACGATGGGTGTGCGCGCCTTCCACGGATGCGGGACGATCTGTGAAATGATCAGGCCGCTGGCGGCCTCTTCCAGATCGCTGGTCAACAGCGGGCTGCACACCAGCGAAGCGCAATAGAAATAACCGAGATAACCCTTGGTGCGCAGGCTTCGTATCAAGGCGCTGTTGACGTTCTGTGAAATGCTCATGATGAGCACGACGTCCGGCCGGCTTGCCAGAAGCTTGTCGGCGATCTTCTCGACATCCTGTCCCAGGATGCTCTCCAAGGCGACCAGCTGTGCGCTGGCATCGCTGATCTTGCCTTTCATCATTGCGTTGTAAGGCTGTCCCGTGGCATCGTTGAAGATTGCCATGCGTTTCAGTCCTATCTGGGAAAAGCGCGAAAACAAATAATCGTATTCGTTGGCATAGCTCGCGCGAATCGTGAAGACATGCCGGTTGAAGGCGGTATACACGATCCGGGAACCCGTCACCGGCGCAAAATACGGCACCTTGCGTTCATTGAGCAGCGGCAGCACGGCTGCAGTGGTTTGCGCGCCGATATAGCCGAACAAGGCGATGGCCTTGTGTTCGTCCAGTAATTGATGCGTGTTTCTGACGGCCTGGACGGGATCGTTCTGGTCGTCTAGCGTTAGCAACCGGATGCGGCGTCCGCCGATGCCGCCACGGCTGTTGAGCTGCGCGAAATAGACATTGGCGCCGGTGATGAATTGGCGCGTAATCTTGGCATAAGGCCCACTCAGATCGGCGGACTGGCCGACGACGATGTCGTTGCTGGACTCGGCCGGCTGTTCGACCGGGTTGTGCTGGCCGTGGGCGCCGCTGCACATAAAGAATATTGCCAGCGCGACGGCGTGCCGCGCCTGGAAGAATGGTATTTGCATGGTCTCAACACCTCCCAGTTGTTGGCTGGGGAGATGAATAGTCGTGTTCTCAGGGTAGCAACGATGAACGCGGAGGCAATGTGTTTATGCAAATCCGAGGCAATCCGGGGCAAAAACCGGATGAATCTTGACGATCTACGACTAGCGTCAGAAGCTTTTTCTACAGTTCTTCCACCATGAACAGGCGTCGGTGTTCGCGCATGGCGTAACGGTCGGTCATGCCGGCAATGTAGTCGGACACCTGGCGCGCCTGGCGGCGCACGCCTTCATCGTTCTGTTCGGCTACCACGTAGTCGGGCGGCAGCAGGGTCGGTTGCGACAGGAAGGCCTGGAACAACTCGGCGATGATGCGGCGCGCTTTGGCGGTCATGCGATTGACCTGGTAGTGGCGATACAGGTTTTGGCGGAGGAAGCGTTTCAACACGGCAGCTTCCTGCTGCATCGGTTCGGAGAACGCGATCAGCGGTGCGGCGTTGCGTACGTCGTCGATGCTGCGCGGCGCGGCGGCGGCGATGTTTTCCTGCGAGGTGCGGATGAGATCGACGATCAGGGTATTGATCATGCGGCGCACGGTTTCGTTGATGGCGCGGCGGCCTGTGATGCCGGGATAGGCCAGTTCGGCTTCGCGCTGATGGCGCGCGAAGAAATCCACTTCGCCCAGCTGCCCGATCGTCAGCAGGCCGGAACGCAGGCCGTCGTCGATGTCGTGGTTGTTGTAGGCGATCTCGTCGGCCAGGTTGGCCAGCTGCGCTTCCAGGCTCGGCTGCTTCTTGTCGATGAAGCGCTGGCCGATGGCGCCGAGCTGGCGCGCGTTCGTCAGCGAGCAATGCTTGAGGATGCCCTCGCGCGTTTCGAACATCAGGTTGAGACCGTCGAAAGCGCCGTAGTGCTGTTCGAGGTCATCGACCACGCGCAGGCTTTGCAGGTTGTGCTCGAAGCCGCCGAAATCCTTCATGCAGGAATTGAGCTCGTCCTGGCCGGCATGGCCGAAGGGCGTATGGCCGAGATCGTGCGCCAGCGAGATGGCTTCCACCAGGTCTTCGTTGAGGCGCAGGTTGCGGGCGCACGAACGCGCGATCTGGGCGACTTCGATGCTGTGCGTCAGGCGCGTGCGGAACAGGTCGCCTTCGTGATTGACGAAGACCTGGGTCTTGTATTCGAGGCGACGGAACGCGGTTGAGTGGATGATGCGGTCGCGGTCGCGCTGGTATTCGGTGCGCGAACCGGGCGCCGGTTCGGAGAAGCGCCGCCCGGTGGATGTTGCTGCATGTGCGGCATAAGGTGCAAGGTGGAGCGGCGCGTCTTGGGTCATGTCAGGAACTCGTTCAGATGCTTCAATCCAGGTTCTTCAATACGACGGCGACGCAACAGGCTTCGTCGTCAGCTGCCGTTGCGCACGCAGGCCGCCAGCGTCTGCAGCAGGAGATCCTGCGGCACGTTGGTGATCAGCGGCTGGCCCAGCGGTTTGATCAGAATGAACTTGATCGCGCCGCCTTCGTTCTTCTTGTCCACTTCCATCAGTTCCAGCCAACGCTCTGCGCCGAGATCGGGCGCTACCACCGGCAGGCCGGCGGCCTTCACCAGGGCGGTCAGGCGGTCCTTCGAGGCGGCGTCGATGTAGCCCAGGCGATGCGACAGATCAGCCGCCATCACCATGCCGCAGCCTACCGCTTCGCCGTGCAGCCATTGGCCGTAGCCGAGGCCGTTTTCGATCGCGTGGCCGAAGGTGTGGCCGAAGTTGAGGATGGCGCGCAGGCCGCCCTCGCGTTCATCCTGGCGGACCACGTCGGCCTTGATCTCGCAAGAGCGCTGGATCGAGTAGGCCAGGGCGGCGTTATCCTTGGCCACCAGCTTGCCGATGTTGGCTTCGATCCAGTCGAAGAAGGGTGCGTCGATGATGGCGCCGTGCTTGATCACTTCGGCCAGGCCGGCCGCGAGTTCGCGCGGCGGCAGCGTGTGCAGCGTGGCGGTGTCGGCGATCACGGCCTGCGGCTGATAGAACGCACCGATCATGTTCTTGCCGAGCGGATGGTTGATGCCGGTCTTGCCGCCCACTGACGAATCGACCTGCGACAACAGCGTGGTCGGAATCTGCACGAACGGCACGCCGCGCATGTACGAGGCTGCGGCGTAGCCGGTCAGGTCGCCGATGACGCCGCCGCCGAGCGCGACCAGCGTGGTCTTGCGATCGCATTTTTCGGCGAGCAGGACATCGAACACTTTCATCAGGCTGGTCCAGGTCTTTTGTTCTTCACCGTCGGGCAGAACGATTTCGGTGACTTGCTTGCCGGCGTCTTCGAGCAGCTTGCGCACGCGCGGCAGGTACAGCGGACCGACCTTGTCGTTGGTGACGACCGCGACGCGCTTGCCGCCGACGTGGCGCGTCAGCAATTCGGGGTTCGACAGCAGATCGTGGCCGATGGTGATCGGGTAGCTGCGTTCTCCCAGTTCGACTTGCAGGGCGATGGGGGCGAAAGTGGAGGCGGTCATGGCGGATTTGGCTGGGTCGGCTGATTGGGCTGATTGGGCGTGCGATGTTGCCGGCGCAACGGCGGTATCGGTAATCTGTTTGGGTGCCAGCTCGAGCTGGCTCAGGATGGCTTGCACCAGGAACTGCACGTTGGGACGGCCGGTCTCGATGACGAAATCGGCCACTTCACGGTAGAAAGGGTCACGCTGGCGTGATAGCTCTTCGAGCTTGCGGCGGGGATCGGCGGTCTGCAGCAGCGGGCGATTCTTGTCGCGGCCGGTGCGTTGCAGGATCTGGTTGATGCCGGCGCGCAGATAAATCACGGTGCCGCGCTGCTTCAGGTAGGCGCGTGTTTCCGCACGCAGGATGGCGCCGCCGCCGGTGGCCAGGACGATGTCCTGCTGGGCGCTGAGTTCGCGGATGACGTCGGCTTCGCGCTTGCGAAAACTTTCCTCGCCTTCGATTTCAAAAATCACGGGAATGGTTGTGCCGGTGCGCGACTCGATCTCGTGATCGGAGTCGACGAAACGCTTGTTCAGTTTTTTCGCCAGGGCGCGCCCTATCGTTGTCTTGCCGGCGCCCATCAGGCCGACAAGAAAAATGCTTCCATTCATATGCGATTTTCACTGCGGGATTGTCCGGATAGCTGATCGCCGGAGGCCGCTGTTATTGGTTTTTCGGCCCGCCTTGTTGCAACCAGCTGCAACAGGCGATTTTACCGCCTGTTGCGCCGTTGTCGGGGAAATATCAGGGAAAACATGGTTTTCGATCCCTTTTTGGCCTGCTACCGCAGGAAATTGCGGTCGGCGACGATTTTCGGCGTGAGGAAGATCAGCAGTTCGGTCTTGTGGTCGATGCGGGCGCTATGCCGGAACAGATTGCCCAATAGCGGAATGTCGCCCAGCAGCGGCACCTTGGAAACGGTGTTCGATTCGGTCTGCGTGTAGATGCCGCCGATCACCACGGTGCCGCCGTTTTCCACCTGCACCAGCGTCCTGACGTGTTTGGTGTTGATCGCCAGTCCGCCCGGCGTGGCGGTGCCGCGGCTGTCCTTGTTGATGTCGACGTTGAGGATGACGTTGCCGTCGGGCGTGATCTGCGGCGTCACTTCCAGTTTGAGGTTGGCCTTCTTGAATGCAGTCGAAGTAGCGCCGCTGCTGGTGGCTTGCTGGTAGGGAATTTCTTCGCCCTGTTCGATCAGCGCGGGTTGCTGGTCGGCCGTGACCACGCGCGGGCTGGAGACGATCTTGCCTTTGCCGTCGGCTTCCAGCGCCGACAGTTCGAGCGTGAGGAAGCGATTGGCGGCGGCGTTGAACAGGCTCAGCGCGACATTGCCCGCAGCTGCACCGCCGATCCCTTGCGCCGGCAGGTTGACGGCATGATTGGCAGTGTACGAATTGGCGGCGGCCTTGGTCAGCCCGGCGACTTCGCCGACCTGGTTGTAGGTGCTGCCGGCGGCGACGCCGTTGGCCTTTGCGGAAAATCCCAGGCGTGCGCCAAGGTTGCGGCTGAAGCTGTCGTCGGCTTCGACGATGCGCGCTTCGATCAGCACCTGGCGCGAGGCGACGTCGATCTTTTCCAGCAGCTTGCGGATGTTGTCGAGCACCGAGGGCGTATCGGTGACGAATAGCTGATTGGTACGCTGATCGACCACCGCGCTGCCGCGACGCGACAACAGTGCAGGGCGGCGATCGCTGTTCGGACTGATGCCGGCGGCAACGTCCTCACCGAACACTTTGCGGAAGGCTTCGGCCTTCTGGTAGTTGAGCTGGAACACTTCGGCGCGCAGCGGTTCGAGTTCGGCGATCTGGGCGCGCTGTTCGAGCTCAAGCCGTTCGCGCGCCAGCAGTTCCTCGCGCGGCGCCACCCACATGACGTTGCCGTTGCGGCGCATGTCCAGCCCGCGCGCCTGCAACACGATGTCCAGCGCCTGGTCCCACGGCACCTCCTTCAGTCGCAGCGTCAATGCGCCGCCGACGCCATCGCTGGCGATGATGTTGATGCCCGTGAAGTCGGCCAGCACCTGCAGGATGGCGCGCACTTCGATGTTCTGGAATTGCAGCGACAGCTTGTCGCCACGGTAGGGCTGGTGACGTTGCGCAGGCCCCTTGCCGGTCTCGGTCGGCGTGCGTACTTCGATTACCAGCTGCGCATCCTTTTGATGGGCGTGGTACTCCGCCAGCGTCTCGGTGTCGATCAGCAGCCGCACGTCCGCGCCGTGGCTGCTGCTGGCGATGGTCTTCACAGGCGTACCGAAATCGCTGACGTCCAGGCGTCGCGGAGAGTGTTCGGGAACGCCGGTGTTGAGGATGTCGGCGACGATTTGCCGTCCTTGCTGGCGGATGTCGAGCGCTGTTTCCGGCCCGGGCAGATCGACGATGATGCGGCCTTCGCCTTGTGAGCCGCGACGGAAGTCGATACCGCCGATCACGGGCCTGCTGTTGGCGACCGGCAGCACGTCGCTGCCGGAGAGGGTGGCGATGACGGTGTCGGCTTCGGTGCGCACGGAGTAGGGCGGCATGTGCCTGAGGTTGAGCACGACGCGGCTGCGTCCCGCAGCGGAGGCGACCGTGACGCCGCGCAATGCGCCGGTGTCGGCGCCTGGCGGACGCGCGTCAGCGGTGTTTTCGGTGTCGGCAAGATCGATGACGATGCGGGCCGGCGAGACGGTGGAGAAATGCACCGGCGGCGTTGCAGGTGCCATGCGCAACCTGATCCTGACTTCGACGCTGCTGTCGCGCTGGGCAACGTCGACCGCGAGGATGGCATTGCGCTGCGCCTGCGCACTGCCGCATGTCAGCAACCAGAACATGGTCAGCAGCGCCATCCGGCGGATCGAATGCGTCATTTTCCGCGTCCTTGTAGTTCAAGTGTCGACATGCGCTTTTCCCAGTCGCCGTTGCTGAGGATCAGTTCTTCCAGCTCGACGCGTCCGTCCGCAATGCGGCGGATCACGCCGAAATTCCGGCCCAGGTAATCACCGGTGCGTGACGGATAGACGATCCCGTCGACCTGCAGCAGGGCGTCGGTGCGGCCTTCGCGCGACAGCGTGCCGACCATGCGTATCGATTCCAGCGGGATGTCTTCAAGGGGCTGTTTTGCGCCGCGCTGTCGGGGGCGTTCGCCGGCAGTTGCATCGACAGGAACAAGGGCGGGATGGCCGAATGGCGTCATTGCATTTTCATCGTCTGCGACGGCATACGTGTAAGGAACAAAGTCATTTGCGGGCTGGACCGGCGGCGCGGTTGCGGATGTGTTGCGCCGGATCGTGTCGAGTTGCGCGCGCAGCTGATCCGGCGTCTCGCGTTCGGCGCAACTTGCCAGCAACAGTGCAGACAACAGCACCACCAGGATCGCGGACAACGACATGCGTGCCGGTTTGCCGTTCATGATTTGTCCTCTTTGCCGGAATCGCGGCGATAGGCAAGGGCGACGGCCTCCAGCCTGACCTGGCCGGGACGGTCGGCGTTGCTCACGCGCATGTCGCTCAGAATCACCAGATGCGTCATCGCCGCGATGTCTGCGCAAAAGCGGCCGACGTCGTGATAGTTGCCGCTCACCCGGATGGCGACGGGCGCTTCAACATAGCCGTGTCCGGTGTCGGGGCGTCCCGGCCTTGCAAACTCAAATTGCAGCCGGTTTTGCAGCGCGGCGTCGCTGATGCCATTCAGCACCAGATCGATGTCGATGTTTGGGTGCAGTTGCTGTTCGAGTATCGCCACGCGCTGTTTCATATCCTGAACGCGCTGCGCGGAATGCGCGAACGTCGTCGCCCGGCGATGCTTTTCCGGATACGCGGACTTTAGCGCGGCGTAGTCTTGTTCGTTGCGTGCCAGCGCCTCGATGTCCGGCATCAGATAAAGCTGCCGGCCCGCCAGCAGCACGGCCAGAAATAGCATCGACAGCAAGGCGTTGCGCCACGCGCGCGGCCAGGTCGACGGATGCCGGTCGTTGAGCTCGCGCCATTGCAGGATCAGCGCCGCCGGGCTCATGGCGTCGCTACGGCGCGATGGCCGCCAGTGATCACGAAATCATGGACGCCGCCTGGCGCTGTCGCTGCCATGGCCGGGACGGCATTGGTGGCGCTGCGCGCTTCCTGCAATTCGATCTGCGTGAACACGCCGTCAGCGTCGCGCAATGCTTCGAGCAGTTGCATCACATGCCGGTGCGACGGCGCCGATCCGCTGAGCGTAAACCGGCGTCCTTGCTGTACCAGCGTGGTGAGGAAGACTTGCGGCGGCATCCGGCGCGCCAGTTCTCCCAGCAATTGCGGCGCATCGTTGCGTTGCTGTTGAAGCGCTTCCAGATGGCGCTGCTTGCGGCCAAGTTCAGCGATCTGTTCGTCTTGTTGCTTGCCGATGCTGATCGCAGCATCCAGCTGCGCGTGTTCGGTGCGCAGCAAATTGAGCAGTTGCTGCTGCTGTGCGGCCTGATCGGCGATATGCCATGAGAAGGCCAGAATAACGGCGAACCCGGCGGCCACCGTTGCAGCCAACCGCAGGTAAAAGCGGCGATGGGCGCCCGCCGCCAGATTGCGCTGCGCGAGAAAATTGACGCCGCTCATCGATCGAAGCGCCGCAAGGCCAGACCGCATGCCGTGACGCAAGCCGGTGCGTCCGCCGCCAATTGTGCGCGGTCGATGGCGGGCGCCAGCGCCATGCCGGCGAAAGGCGTCGCCACGGCAGTGCTGATCGCCGTGTGCTCGCGCACCGCTTCCACCATGCCGGGAATGCTTGCTCCTGGTCCCGTCAGTAAGATATTTTCCGGCGCCAGCGATGTTTGCTGCTGCAGCGTCTGCATCGCCCGCGCAATCTGTCCGGCGGCGTGCGCCAGATAAGTCGCCAGGACCTCGGGCTGGTCGCCGTCGTATTGCTGCAGATCGCGCTGCAATTGCCGGTGGCCGATGGCGAGTTGCCGTTCGCCGGCGATCCGGCCGTGGCGGCACAGGGACAGGAGCGCACCGTGCGTTTCCAGGTTCGCCAGCGCGAAGGCAGAAGAGGTGTGTGCAGCAGCCGTTGTTCCGGTCAGCGCCGCCAGCGCGGCATGACTTTCGATGTCGGCGACCACGGCCTGCAATCCCAGTGACTCTGCGACGGCAATGCGGTCTTCGACGTCATCCCGCCGTGTCGCGGCAATCAGCATGTCGAGCTGACCGGGTGCATTGGGTGTCGGTCCGATGATGCGAAAATCCAGCAAGGCTTGCACCAGCGGATAAGGCAACAGGCTTTCGATGTGCCGCTCGGCCAGGGCGGTGTGCTGGGCCTGACTGCTGCCCGCGGGGAGTGCAAGTATCTGCGTGATCGTGCTCGCCGAGGGGATTGCGATGGCGACTTGCCTGGCCTGCGATCCGCTTTTCCCCCACAGGCGGGACGCGGCTTCCATGACCTGGCGCAGGTTGCTGATGCCTTCATCGCCGATGGCGCCGTCGGGCAGCGCTTCACGTGCGCAGTATTCGAGTTGTGCGGCCTGGGCGCTGTGTCCGGAGAATTCGGCCATCCGCACTTCGGACCGGCCGATATCCAGGCCAACCATTGGCGGCACGGCACGGAATAAGGTGCGAACGAAGGTGCGGGGGAAAAAGCGGGCTAGCGGGGACAAGATTGCATTCCGGAAACACGTGTTTGCATGGCGCAGCCGCGAACTGTCCAACCGTCCAGCTGAGAATAGTTGTTATTAAAACAACATGCGGCATCCTAGCAACAACATTTGTTGTCTGTAAAGCAATTTACCCGGTGATATCACGACAGGCGGTGAGAAACTTTCCGGCGTAAACGGTTTCTGAGCAACGATTCCATTGCGCCGGACGGTTCCGATCACGACCACCGGCGCCGCAGGTCAGCATGCCCGGCCCGTTTCCGGAGAATTGCCGGATTTCACCTTCCCGCAAGTCGTTATAATGGGAGGATTGTCTTTCTCACCAGTCTCACACGCATGACCACCCCAGAAAACAACGGCAAAGCGCCAGCTTCGCAACCCGCTGACGCAACACCGAATCCTGCGAGTGCCTCCGCGCCTGCAGCCGCTCCGGGCTCCGGCTCCGCTCCCGTCAAGAAAGCCAGAAAGCGCCTGCATCCGGTCCTGCGCGTACTGCTGGGCGGCATCGGCGTGCTGGTGGCGCTGGTGCTGATGGCGGTGCTGGTACTGGGCTTCGTGGTCACGCTGGCTTATCCCAAGCTGCCCGATCTCGACACGCTAACCGACTATCGTCCCAAGATTCCGCTGCGCGTATTCTCCGCGGACGGCGTGCTGATCGGCGAGTTCGGTGAAGAGCGCCGCAACCTGGTGCACATCAAGGACATACCGGACATCATGAAGAAGGCCGTGCTGGCGATTGAAGACGATCGCTTCTATGAGCACGGCGGCGTCGATTATCAGGGCATCGTGCGCGCTTCGTTCGCCAACCTGTCGGGCGGCGGCGGCGGCGCCAGCACCATCACGCAGCAGGTGGCGCGCAATTTCTTCCTCACCAGCAATGAACCGACCTTCCTGCAAAAGGCTTCGCGCAAATTCCTCTACGAAATTCCGCTGGCCTGGAAAATCGAGCGCAACCTGACCAAGGACCAGATCCTCGAGGTCTATATGAACCAGATTTATCTGGGGCAGCGCGCCTACGGTTTTTCTTCGGCGGCGCAGATCTACTTCGGCAAGCAGCTCAAGGAGCTGACCATTGCCGAATCCGCCATGCTGGCCGGCTTGCCGAAGGCGCCGTCAGCCTACAACCCGGTGGTCAATCCGAAACGCGCCCATGCGCGCCAGCAATACATCTTGCTGCGCATGCGCCAGCTCGGCTACATCACCGACCAGCAATACACCCAGGCCAAGGATGAGGAACTGAAGGTCAAGACCGACAGCACCGCCTTTGGCGTGCATGCGGAATACGTTTCGGAAATGGCGCGCCAACTGGTCTACGCGCAGTTCAAGGACGACACATACACGCGCGGCCTCAACGTCTTCACCACCATCACCAAGGCCGATCAGGACGCCGCCTACCTGGCGCTGCGTCGCGGCATCATCGACTACGAACGCCGCCACGGTTATCGCGGTCCGGAAGGCTACATGGAGATTCCGACCGCCTCGAAGGAGGAAGCCGACGACGCCATCGAATCCGAACTGGCCGACCATCCCGACAGCGACGACCTGATCGCCGCCGTCGTGCTGGAAGCGACCACCAAGGAAATCACTGCGGTACTGGCGACCGGCGACGAGATCAAGATTTCCGGCAGCGGCCTCGGCTTCGCCGGCAACCTGCTCAGCGAGAAAGCGCCGCCGCAGAAGAAGATCAAGCGCGGCGCCATCATCCGCGTCTTCCAGGACGGCAAGAACTGGATCGTCACGCAAATGCCGGAAGTCGAATCGGCGTTCATCTCGCTCGATCCGAACGACGGCTCGATCCGTTCGCTGGTGGGCGGCTTCGACTTCAACCGCAACAAGTTCAACCACGTGATCCAGGCGTGGCGCCAGCCGGGCTCGTCGTTCAAGCCGTTCATCTATTCGTCGTCACTGGAAAAAGGCTTGTCGCCGGCCACCATCATCAATGATGCGCCGCTGACGTTCACCCAGACCGGCGGCCAGGTGTGGCAGCCCAAGAACTACGGCGGCAAGTTCGAAGGCCCGATCTCGATGCGCCGCGCGCTGCAAAAGTCGATCAACCTGGTGTCGATCCGCATCCTCGAACGTGTCGGCGTCAAGTATGCGCAGGAGTACATCACGCGCTTCGGCTTCGACGCCGACAAGAACCCGCCTTACCTGACCCTGGCGCTGGGCGCAGGCGCGGTGACGCCGCTGCAGATGGTGGGCGCGTACTCGGTCTTCGCCAATGGCGGCTACAAGATCAATCCTTACCTGATCTCCAAGATCACCGACAACAACGGCAACACCTTGTCCGAGGCGCAGCCGGCCCGTTCCGGCGACGAAGCCAACCGCGTCATCGACGCGCGCAACGCCTTCGTGATGGACAGCATGCTGCGCGACGTCGTGCGTCACGGCACCGCGGTCAAGGCGCTCTCGCTCAAGCGCACCGATCTGGCAGGCAAGACCGGCACCACCAACGATTCGATGGATGCCTGGTTCGCCGGTTACCAGCCGAACCTGGTCGGCATCGCCTGGATGGGCTACGACCAGCCGAAAAGCCTGGGTGACCGCGAAACCGGCGGCGGCCTGGCGTTGCCGATCTGGATCAGCTACATGCAGAAGGCGCTCAAGGACGTGCCGATGGTTGACCGCACCGTGCCTTCCGGCCTGATCGAGTCCGGCGGCGAGTACTACTATGCTGAATATCCGCCGAGCGCAAGCGTGCGCGACCTGGGCCTGGGCGAACATGGCGCGGCAGCATCGCCGGAAGAAGAAAAAGCCAAGAACCAGATGAAGAACGAATTGTTCTGACGGCCGCAACATCACCTATCGGTTATCGGTAATCCGAAGGCGCAAAAGAAAACGGCAGGGTTATCCAACCCTGCCGTTTTTTTACGTCTGAATATCGTGTTCAGGTCGTCATGCGGTCTGTGCGTATTGCTGATAACCGCGCGCACGCAGCTCGCAGGCCGGACACTTGCCGCAGCCGTAACCCCAGTCGTGCAGCGCACCGCGCTCGCCCAGATAACAGGTGTGCGTATCCGAACGGATCAGGTCGACCAGCGCCTTTCCGCCGAGCTCTTCGGACAGGCGCCAGGTGGCAGCCTTGTCGATCCACATGAGTGGCGTTTCGACCTTGAGATGCGTCGCCATGCCGAGGTTGAGCGCCACTTGCAAGGCCTTCATGGTGTCGTCGCGGCAATCCGGATAACCCGAGAAATCGGTCTCGCACATTCCCCCAACCAGCACGTCGAGTCCGCGCCGATACGCCACCGTCGCTGCGACCGTCATGAACAGCAGATTACGACCCGGCACGAAGGTGTTGGGCAGGCCGTTTTCCTGCATCGAGATGGCGACGTCGCGCGTCAGCGCGGTGTCGGAAATCTGGCCGATCAGGGACAGATCGACCATGTGGTCTTCGCCGAGCCTGTTGTTCCAATCGTTTGAAAAACCGCGCATTTTCTCCAGCAGCGCCGGGCGGACTTTCAGTTCGATGGCGTGGCGCTGGCCGTAGTCGAAGCCGATGGTCTCGACTTTTTCATAGCGCGAAAGCGCCCACGCGAGGCAGGTGGTGGAATCCTGGCCGCCGCTGAACAGGACCAGTGCGCGGTGCGGCAAGGAGGGACGTGGCGTTGTTGCGATGTTCATGTTTCTGTCTTTTTATTGATGGGTCGTGAGGCTGGAGATCTCTGTTGCCAGTGTCTATTTTTTGCTGACGTTGTCGAGCGTTTGCTCGATGAAGTCGCCATCGGGATCGGTGAAGCGCAGGCGCACCGGATACCAGTCCGAGGACGGCGTCAGCCAGATGTCGAGCTTCTGGCTCTTGTCGTCCGGTGGCGGCGCGCGGAAGATATGCACGGCGTTGACTTCGCCTTGCCGGGTCTTGATCTTTTCGCGGCCGACTACCTTGAAGCTCCATTGTTCGGCATCGCGCGGACCGGCCACGAAGAACTGCCATTCTGAACCGTTGGTGAATTTCTCCGGCGCGCCGCGCGCCACCGAGATCAGTTGCCAGATGATGCTGGTGCGATCCTGCTCGCCGCCCTTGAGCGGATAAGTCTCGGCCGATTGCGTGAAGTTGATGGTGCGCAGCTCGCGATTGAAGGTGGTGGTGGACGGTTCGCGGCGGAAGCGTTTTTCCACGAAGCGCGCCGGCGCCAGGCCGTACTCATCGATGTCGCCTTCGCTGGTGGCTTCGAGGATCTTGCCGACCAGCATCGCGCGCGTTTCGGCGACGACGCTGTATTTGCCGTTGGCGTTGCTCCACTTCACGGTCGATTCGCCGGTGACTTGCAAGCCGCTTTGCTTGGCTTCGATGTTGTAGTGAAGGTCGGCCGACGGCGGCAGATTGACCTTGCGCTTGAGCACCGGATGTTGGGCAGGATCGGCGGCCAGGGCCAGGGAGGATGTGGCGGCGGTGACGCACAGCAGCAGGGCGCAGAGCAGGCGCGACAGGACGCAGCGTGAGGAAATGTTAACGGTTTGACTATGCATGTGGAATCACTTGAAAATTCGGCAACTATCCCGCGGATGGTGCGTATGACGGGAAAAGCGTGCCTAAGGTTTTTCGGAGCGTTGCGGATTTGTTCGACCACGCTCGATGGCGCTAGTTTATAGAGTTTTTGACGCAGGCTTTTTTGTCATGGGGTTTTAAGCCCGGACAGCGACAATTCCAGATAGTCGCCGTTGGTTTCGGTAAAGCGCAGCCGTGCCGGATACCATTGCCGGCCCGGTTCCAGCCAGATGTCGAGACGTTGCTCGTACGAGCCGGGGCGCGGCTGGCGCACCACGTGCCAGACCTGGGCGGCGCCGGTGATGAGGCGGATTTGTTCCTGCCCGACGACCTGCATGCGCCACACTTCGCCGTCGCGCACGCCGGCCACGAACATGTCGATGACCGCGCCCGGAACGAATTTGGTGCTGTCGCCGCGGCCGATGGCGGCCAGCTGCCAGATCAGGCTGGCGCGGTCCTGCTCGCCTCCTGCGCGAGGATACGTTGTGGTCGAGGCCGAAAAGCTGACGACATTGCGCTCACGATTGAAATGCGTATTGGTGGCGGCGCGGTTGCGCTTTTTCTCGGTGTACAGCTCGGGCTCGACGCCGAATGCGCCGATCTCGCCGCTGCTGGTGAAATTGAGGAAAGCGATCTTAGCGAACAGGCGTGTATAGACTTCACCATCGATGGTGTAGCGGTTGCCGGCAGTTTTCCAGTCCAGCATGCTGGTGCCGTGCCAGGTGAGATTGTCGGAGAACGCCAGCACGTCGTACTCGAGTTCCGCCGACGGGGGCGGATCGACTTGATATTGCGTGCCTTGTACGGGAGCCGGGCTGTCTTCTTTGGGCGCAACCGGTTCGGCGGTGGCGGCGGGGGTTTGAGCCGGTTCCGGCACAGGTGCGCTCGCCGTCACCGACGTGGCATCGACGGTTGTGACGGCGGTAACCGCATCGGACGGTGGCGAAACGGGCGGAGCCGGCGGACGGGGTTTGGCAGGTTTTTTCGGCGACCTGGGTGCGGCAGCCATCGGCAGCGACACCGGCTGCCTGGGCAATTCCAGCGGATGCAGCGTGACGCTCACGCTGGAGGTCGCGCGTTCATCGGTATTGGCCGCGTTGAAATAGTCCTTGCCCCAGTGGATGGCCAGTACGTGCAGCACGATGGTGAGCAGGATCAGCGCGGCGATGCGCCGGCGCCTGGTGGGTGGAAAAGCCGTTACTTCTGTCATGGCGCAAGTGTATCGCGCCATCGCGATCGGAAGGCGAGGAATGCGTTGCTCACCTGTGCAAACCACGTACAATCGTCGCAAGCCTTACGTGATCATTTTGCTGATTGGAGACTGCAATGCTGAACCACAACAACATGCCCGGCGCCGGATCGATTTCGGACACCATGGAATTCATGCGCAAGATGTGGGGCAGCATGGGCACGCCGGCGATGGGCATCCCGTCGCTGTCGGTTGAAGAAATCAACAAGAAGATAGCCGACCTCAAAACCGTCGCTTCCTGGCTCGAGCTCAACATGAACATGCTGCGCGCCACGATACAGACGCTGGAAGTGCAAAGCGCCACGCTGACGACGCTGCAAGCCATGGGTGCGATCCTGACGACGCGGGAAGGCGAGGGCGCCGCTGCGAAGACGGGCTCGCCATTCGGCTTTCCGGCATGGCCGCCGCAAGGCAAGCCGGCGGCGGAAGCTGCACCGGCAACTGCGCGTGCGCCGGAGCCTGCGCCCGAACCAGAACCTGAGCCGGAACCCGAAGTCGAGCCGGAAGAGACCGCGCAGCCTCAAGCCGCGGGATCCGCCTCGGGTGGTAAGCCCGCCGCTGCACCCGATTTCCAGGCGTCGATGGCCAATCCGACGGCCTGGTGGAACTTGCTGCAGGAGCAATTCCAGCAGGCGGTCGGCAACGTGCTGGCGGATCAGCCTCCGGCCGGAAAAGATGTCAAAAAACCTGCCCCCGCAGCGCCGAAAAAAACAACAAAAGCCAAGCCTGCGGCCAAACCGCGAACACGCGCCAAATCGACTGTTGTACAATCTGGCAAAACCAAGCCAGCCCCCCGCAAGCCAAAATCCCCTTGATCGGCGCAAAACAACAACATTTGTCCGCATAATTTGCGAGACTTTGCCGCTTGTCATCATTCTGAAATGAAGCCGTTTTAGTATGGGGACGGGGAAAATTCTTGGTAAAATCAACAAGTTAAATCATAGGCAAGGTCAGAATGCTGTACCCAGAACTGTTTAAATCGCTCGAACAAGTCCGCTGGAACATGGATAAAGATATTCCTTGGGACAAATTCGACGCATCCCTGCTCTCCGACGAGCAAGCCCAGACCATTCGCATGAATGCGATCACTGAGTGGTCGGCGCTGCCTGCGACGGAAATGTTCCTGCGCGACAACCGCGGCGACAGCGACTTTTCCGCCTTCATGTCGGTATGGTTCTTCGAAGAGCAAAAACACTCGCTGGTGCTGATCGAATATCTGCGCCGCTTCAAGCCGGAGTTCGCCCCGACGGAAGCAGAGCTGCACAACGTGCGCTTCGAATTCGATCCGGCGCCGCCGCTGGAAACGCTGATGATGCACTTCTGCGGTGAAATCCGCCTGAACCACTGGTACCGTTGCGCCTCCGACTGGCACACCGAACCGGTCATCAAGCAAATCTACAAGATCATCAGCCAGGACGAGGCGCGCCACGGCGGTGCTTACCTGCGCTATATGAAAAAAGCGCTGACCGAAGTCGGCGACACCGCGCGCGCCGCCTTCGCCAAGATCGGCGTATTGATGGCATCCGCCCGTCGCACCGAAAAGCCGCTGCATCCGACCAACCTGCACGTCAATCAGGCGCTGTTCCCGAACGACACCGTGCAAAGCCGCCTGCCGGATCCGGAATGGCTGGAGCACTGGCTCGATACGCAGATCAGGTTCGACAGCGAGTGGGAAAAGAAGGTCGTTGACCGTATCCTGCACAACATGTCGCTGCTGTTCGAGCGCACGTTCGAGACCGTGCAGGAGCTCAATCGCTACCGCAAGGAAATCGTCACGCGCATGGCGCCGCCGGCACATCCTGCCGCCGCCTGACCGGGTCGCCTCCGAACCGGCAAAGCCGCACTCAGGTGCGGCTTTTTTACATGTAAAAACAACCGTAGCCTGGAATTGTCCATGACTGATTTCGAGAAAAAAATCTGCAGCCGCGCCGACCTGCAAGCGCGCGTCGCCGCCTTGCCGCAGCCGGTGGTGCTGACCAACGGCGTGTTCGACATCCTGCATCGCGGTCACGTGACCTACCTTGCGCAGGCACGCGCCCAGGGCGCATCGCTGGTGGTCGCGGCCAACACCGACGTTTCGGTCAAGCGTCTCGGCAAGGGCGACGATCGTCCGATCAACACCTGTGAAGACCGCATGGCGGTGCTGGCCGCGCTGGAGTCGGTGTCGCTGGTGGTGCCTTTCGATGAAGACACGGCGCTGGAAGTGGTGCAGGAGGCGCGCCCGCAGATTTACGTCAAGGGTGGCGACTACGACATGACGGCAATTCCGGAGGGGCAGGCCGTGGCGGCTTACGGCGGCAAATCCGTGGCGATCGCGTTCGAGCATGACCGCTCGACCACCAAGCTGCTGGCCAAGGTGCGCAAGTAAGCAGTCAGTCCGGCGCGAGTCCGGCGCTTGAAGCGCAGGTAGCGACAGATAGCGCAGATGAAAAAAGCGGCCTGCAGGCCGCTTTTTTCATTCGTGCAGCAAGCATCAATGATGCATGTGTTCCATCCCGTCTTTGGCGCCTTTCGCGTCCTTGCCGGCGGTCTTGTCTTCCACGTAAATCGACACTTCCAGCTTGCCGGCTTTTTCAAACGTCAGCGTCAGCGGGATCTTGTCGCCCAGTTTGAGCGGCTGGCTCAGGCCGATCAGCATGATGTGATAGCCGTTGCCGGGCTGCATGGCAATCTTCTCGGACGGCTTGATGTCGATGCTGCCGACTTCGCGCATCTTCATGACGTTGCCGTCCATGGACATGGTGTGGATTTCGGAGGATTTTGCGGCGGGCGAGCTTACCGACACCAGCTTGTCTGCGGTCTTGCCCTTGTTTTCGATGCTCAGGTAAGCGCCGCCGGACGGCTGGCCGGGCACGGTCGGGCGCGCCCACGGGTGGCCGACCTGAAGGTCGCCGGCTTTGTAGTCATGGGCGGAAGCCGCTGCGCTCAGCGCGATGCCGGCGACCAGCGCCAGGCGGGAAAATAAGTGACGGTGGGACATGGATATCCTTGGAAAAATGAAAGAGGGAGGTCAGTCTTGCGGTACGTCCCTCAGGCGGGCGGCGCGCGCGCCCAGCTGTCTTCACGCAGCCGCTGCAGTTGCGACACGCGTTGCGGCGCCGGAGTCGCGGCGTAGACCAATGCGGCGCGGAAGGCGTCGACATTGCTGTCCGGAAAATCCAGGTGGAATGGTTGGCCGCCGCTGCAGTACAAGCAATGCGCATGCGCCATCTGGCCCGGCGCTCCGGTCGGGCTTTGCCATGAGGCGGAGGTGGCGCAGATCGCCATGGCCCTCTCGGGCGACGATTTGGCGGCCGCCATCGACGCCAGCGGCAACAGGCTGCCGATCGCCAGGCAGGCGATGGCGATCCAGGCGGTGACGGGGCGGAGGAGGCGCGGCATAGGGCGCAGATTATAGCAAGAGGGTTTTTCTTGCACGGCTGCAGCAAGTCGTTTTACCGTGGATAATGCCTCGCCGGGCAGAATTTCAGTGAAATACGAACGGATGTGCGAAAGATCGCATCGGATGAAGTCTTTTGCTGGAATCGGCCCGCTTTTGTGTGATTTCATGCGATTTTGCCGCAGCGCTGAAATCGCCGACGCAAATTGATTGTTGGCAGGCGCTAGGCTAGACTTACCGTCTTTTTGCCGGTTTCATCTAATAATTTTGAGGAGACATTCATGTCCAGCACAAAAAAACTGTCGTTGCCAGCCGTGGTAAATGCGTTGGCCAGTACGCTCGTATTGGCTGCAGTCTGTTCCGCACCGGCCCTGGCTGCGGACAAGGCAGTTCTGGTGACCGCAATCGTCGAGCACCCTGCTCTGGATGCAGTCCGCGACGGCGTCAAGGACGAACTGAAGGAGGAAGGCTTCGAAGCCGGCAAGAATCTCAAGTGGGAATACCAAAGCGCACAGGGCAACACCGGCACCGCCGCCCAGATCGCCCGCAAATTCGTCGGCGACAAGCCTGACGCCATCGTCGCCATCGCGACGCCTTCGGCCCAGGCCCTGGTCAGCGCCACCAAGACCATTCCGGTCGTTTATTCCGGCGTGACCGATCCGGTCGCCGCCCAACTGGTCAAGGACTGGAAGCCTTCCGGCACCAATGTCACCGGCGTGTCCGACCTGCTGGAACTGGAAAAGCAAGTCGACCTGATCAAGCGCGTCGTGCCTGCCGCCAAGCGCGTCGGCATGGTCTACAACCCGGGCGAAGCCAATTCCGCGGTGGTCGTCAAGGCGATGAAGGAATTGCTCGGCAAGTCCGGCATGACCCTGGTCGAAGCTGCCGCGCCACGCACGGTTGACGTCGGTGCGGCTGCCAAGAGCCTGATCGGCAAGGTCGACGTAATCTACACCAACACCGACAACAACGTCGTGTCCGCCTATGAAGCACTGGTCAAGGTCGGCAACGACGCCAAGATCCCGCTGGTCGCCTCCGATACCGACAGCGTCAAGCGCGGCGCGATTGCTGCACTGGGCGTGAACTACTATGACCTGGGCCGTCAGACCGGCAAGGTTGTCGCACGCATCCTGAAGGGCGAAAAGCCGGGCGACATCGCCTCGGCCACCAGCAGCAAGCTGGAACTGTTCGTCAACACGACCGCTGCACAAAAGCAAGGCGTGACATTGTCGGCAGACCTGATCAAGTCGGCCAAGACAGTCATCAAATAATCAGTCATCAGCGAAAAAGCAAGCGCCCGCCTAGAGGCGCTTTTTCATACACGGCATCACAGAGGAGAGGATATGTTCACACTGAGTAAAACTTTGCGCGCCGTCACCGGCGCACTGGCGCTGGCGGCTGTTTGCGCTGCGCCGGCGCTGGCCGCGGACAAGAGCGTCATGGTCACGTCGATCGTCGAACATCCGGCGCTGGACGCCGTGCGCGACGGCACCCGCGACGAGCTCAAGGCCGAAGGCTACGAGGGCGGCAAGGGTTTCAAATTCGAGTTCCAGAGCGCTCAGGGCAACGCCGGCACCGCCGGCCAGATCGCCAAGAAATTCGTCGGCGACAACCCTGACGTGATCGTCGCCATCGGCACCCCATCGGCGCAGCCGCTGGTGGCGTCGACCAAGACCATTCCTATCGTCTACTCCGGCATCGCCGACCCGATCGCGGCGCAACTGGTCAAGGACTGGGGCCCGTCCGGCACCAACGTGACCGGCCTGTCGCACATGCTCGATCCGGTCAAGCAAGTCGAGATCATCAAGAAGGTCCTGCCGACCGCCAAGCGTATCGGCATCGTCTACAATCCGGGCGAATCCAATTCGGTGTCGGCGCTCAACGCCATCAAGGCCGTGCTGGAAAAGCAGGGCATGACGCTGGTGGAAGCCGCCGCGCCGCGCTCGGTTGACGTCGCGCCGGCCGCCAAGAGCCTGATCGGCAAGATCGACCTGATGTACACCACCACCGACAACGTGGTCGTGTCGACCTTCGAGTCGCTGGCCAAGGTTTGCAACGACGCCAAGATCCCGCTGCTGGCTTCCGACACCGGCAGCGTCAAGCGCGGCGCCGTGGCCGCACTGGGCGTGAATTTCTATGACCTGGGCCGCCAGACCGGTAAAATCGTGGCGCGCATCCTCAAGGGAGAAAAGCCCGGCGACATTCCATCGTCGACCAGCAAGAACCTGGAGCTGTACATCAACACCACCGCTGCACAGAAACAGGGCGTGACGCTGTCGCCCGAGTTCCTCAAATCGGCAACCAAGGTCATCAACTGATCGGAACAATCCGCTCGGCGCAGGAATCTTGAAGCACGGCATGCGGCGTTACCGACGGCGCATGCCGTGATTTTCAGAGGACATTCGGCATCGGCCAGCAGCCGATGCCGAATGTGTTTTTTTAGAAAGACCTTTTTATGTCGCTGTATACGTTGTTGGGCGCACTGGAAATCGGCCTGATTTTCAGCCTGGTCGCCCTTGGGGTGCTGATTTCTTTCCGCATCCTCACCTTCCCGGATTTGACCGTCGACGGCAGTTTCCCGCTCGGCGGCGCTGTTGCGGCTACCATGATCGCCGCCGGCTACAACCCGTTCCTGGCCACCGGCGTGGCCATCCTGGCCGGCGCGCTGGCCGGTTTCACCACCGCGTGGCTGAACGTGCGTCTCAAGATCATGGATCTGCTGGCCAGTATCCTGATGATGATTGCGCTGTACTCCATCAACCTGCGCGTGATGGGAAAGCCGAACGTGCCTCTGATCAATGAGCCGACCATTTTCAGCATCCTGCTGCCCGATTGGATGCCCGACTACGTCGAGCGTCCGCTGGTGTTGCTGGTCGTGGTGATCGTGGCCAAGCTGCTGCTGGACTGGTTCTTTTCTTCCGAAATCGGCCTGGCGCTGCGCGCCACCGGCGCCAACGCCCGCATGGCGCGCGCCCAGGGCATCGCCACCGGCCGCGCCACGCTGGCCGGCATGGCGCTGGCCAATGCGCTGGTCGCATTGGGCGGTGCGCTGTTTGCGCAGACCCAGGGGGGCGCCGACATCTCCATGGGCATCGGCACCATCGTGATCGGCCTGGCTGCCGTGATCATCGGTGAAAACATCCTGCCGGCGCGACGCCTGGTGCTGACCACGCTGGCCGTAATCCTCGGTGCGATTCTGTATCGTTTCTTCATCGCGCTGGCGCTCAACAGCGATTTCATCGGCCTGCAGGCGCAAGACCTGAACCTGGTCACTGCCGTGCTGGTGATGCTGGCGCTGGTGCTGCCGATGGGCAAGCGCAAGCTGAAACTGCTGCGCAAGGGAGGCTGACATGCTGAAGGCCAAAGAACTCAAAATTACCTTCAATCCGGGTACCCCGATTGAAAATCCCGCCCTGCGCGGCCTCAACCTGGAAATCCCGACCGGCCAGTTCGTCGCCGTGATCGGTTCCAACGGCGCCGGCAAGTCGACCTTCCTCAATGCGATTTCCGGCGATCTGCTGGTGGATGCCGGCAGCGTTGAAATCGACGGTGTCGACGTCACGAAGAAGCAAGCCTGGGATCGCGCCGGCATGGTGGCGCGCGTGTTCCAGGATCCGATGGCCGGCACCTGCGAAGCGCTGACCATCGAAGAAAACATGGCGCTGGCGATGGCGCGCGGCAAGCGCCGCGGCTTCGGCTTCGCGATCAGGCGCAACATGCGCGAACTGTTCCGCGAAAAGCTGTCGATTCTGAACCTTGGTCTGGAAAAGCGCCTGACCGACCGCATCGGCCTGCTGTCCGGCGGCCAGCGCCAGGCCGTCAGCCTGCTGATGGCGTCGCTGCAACCGTCGCGCATCCTGCTGCTGGACGAACACACCGCCGCGCTCGACCCGAAGACCGCCGCGTTCGTGCTGGAGCTGACCGCCAAGATCGTTTCCGAAAGCAAGCTGACCACGATGATGGTGACCCACAGCATGCGCCAGGCGCTCGACTACGGCGACCGCACCGTGATGCTGCATCAGGGGCAAGTGGTGCTGGATGTGTCGGGCGAAGAGCGTGCCGGCCTGGATGTGCCGGACTTGCTCAAGATGTTCGAGCGTACGCGCGGCGAAGTCTTGTCCGACGACGCCTTGCTGCTCGGCTGAGCCGGGTCACTGCAACGTGAAAAAGGCCGCAATCGCGGCCTTTTTCCATGGGGCTTCGCGTTCACATCTCAGGCGCCGCCGGCAAAGCCGTTCTGTCGCCATGCTTCATAGACCACCACGGCCACCGTGTTGGACAGGTTGAGGCTGCGGTTGTCGGGTCGCATCGGCAAGCGGATGCGCTGCGCGGTCGGGAAGGATTCGCGCAGCTCCGGCGCCAGGCCGCGCGTTTCGGCGCCGAACACGAACACGTCGCCGGGCCGGAACGCCACGCTCGCAAACGGCGTCGAGCCATGCGTCGTGAGGGCGAACATGCGCGCCTCATCGAATTGCGGGTCGGCGCGGCGCTTGTCGATGAAGGCCTTCCAGTCCGGGTGCACCTGCATGCTGGCGTAGTCGTGGTAATCCAGTCCGGCGCGCCGCATCTTGGCGTCGTCAAGCGGGAAGCCGAGCGGCTCGATCAGATGCAGTTGCGCGCCGGTATTGGCGCACAGGCGGATGATGTTGCCGGTGTTGGGCGGAATTTCCGGTTCGACCAGGACGACGTGGAACAAATAACTCTCCTTGATAATGTTGTGGCTACTTGGCCACGGTGCGGGCGAACACGATATTGGTCACGCGCCGCGCACCGAAGCGCTTGAGGGTTTCGGCAATTTCATTGAGCGTCTCGCCGGTAGTGATGACGTCGTCGACCACGCCGATGTGTGCGCCGCGCACGTGGTTCATGGCCGCGGTGGGTACCACGAAGGCGCGCCGCATGTTGCGTTTGCGTTCGTCGTGGGGCAGCGTCGCCTGCGCCTGGGTGTCGCGCAGGCGCACCAGCAATTGGGGCTCCAGCCGGATATCCATGGCGCGCGCCAGCGGCCGGGCGATTTCCAGCGACTGGTTGAAACCGCGCTCCTGCAGACGCGCCGGGCCCAGCGGCACGGCCGCCATCAGCTTCGGCAGCGGCAGGACGCGTTCGGCGTAATGGCCGAGCGCCTCGCGCAGCATGTCGGCCAGCAGCGGCGCCAGCGGCAATGTTGCACCGAACTTCAGCGCCAGCACCAGTTGGTCGGCCGGCGCAGCGTAGTCGCCGGCGACCACCGTGGCGTCGAAGGCAGGCTTGTGCTTGAGGCAGTCGCCGCAGCGGATTTCCTTGGCGGTGGTCGGGATGGGCGTCGCGCACTGCACGCAGCGCCGTGGCCGGACCGAAAAATAGTGCGTCCGGCACGATTGGCATAGCGCTTCACGGTCGGTCTGCCCGCACAGCACGCAGGACGACGGCAGCAAGCGCCCGAAGGGGAGCAGGCAGCGGGGAATCGTCAGCAGGCGCGAGAGCATGGGTTATTAAGTGGCTTGGGTGCGTGAAAACCGGTCCGTCTTCGCTATTCCGATTCAGGCCTCGTCCGGGCGCAGATGCACCTGCGCCTGCACCCGAAAAGAGGAATTGGACTAAACTAGCGCCGATTATCTCATCTTGTCCGTCCGAATTTTTCATGTCTTTGCCACCGCCCAACGCCAGCGCCAAATTAAGCGCGCCCATCGATTTACCCCTGGTGCGCCGCCTGTTCTCGACGCCGTCGCGCGTGGCGGAATCCGATTTCCTGCGCCGGGAGGTGTCGGCGCGCATGCTGGAGCGCCTGCTGCTGATCAAGATCGAGCCGCAGCGCGTACTGGACGCGGGCTGCGGCGAGGGCGCCGACATCGCCGCGCTGCAAAAGCGCTTTTCGGATGCCCAGATCGTCGGACTGGACGGCGCCTTCAACATGGTCGCCCTGGCGCGCGAGCACCAGCTCGCCGCGCAATCGGCCGTCAATCGCCTGCTCAACAAATGGCTCCCAGCGGCCGGTTCCGGCGGCGGCGCCAGCCTGGCCTGCGCCGACTTCGCGCAGCTGCCGTTCGCACCCAACGCCCTCGACATGGTCTGGTCCAACCTGGCGCTGCACTGGCATCCGCAGCCGGACCGGGTCTTCGCCGAGTGGCGCCGGGTCTTGAGGGTCGAGGGTTTGCTGATGTTCTCGTGCTTCGGACCGGACACCTTCAAGGAACTGCGCACGGCCTTCGAGGCGGTCGACGCCGATCCGCACAGCCTGCCCTTCGTCGACATGCACGATTTTGGCGACATGCTGGTCAATGCCGGCTTTTCGACGCCGGTCATGGACATGGAAGCCATCACGGTCACGTATGACACGCCGCAACGCCTGCTGGCCGACCTGCGCGCCTGGGGCGGCAATCCGTTGGAAAGCCGGCGACGCGGCCTGCTTGGCCGCAGCGCCCATGCGCGCCTGCTGAAGGCGCTCGACGGGCAGCGCGGCGCCGACGGCAAGATACCGCTGAGCTTCGAAGTGATTTACGGCCACGCCTTCCGGCCCGTACCCAAGACCACAGCCGGCGGCGAAGCCATCATCCGCTTCGATTTGCCCAGAAAGTAGCCGGACCGCCGCCGAAGGAGCCGCCGATGAATCCCGCGAAACCGAACAGCCGAGTCGTTGCCATGCGCGCCGGGGGTGGTTTTTGGGGTGCGGAAGCTGATGTTTCAGGGCCTGAAAAGACATTGTGTCAAGAGCGAAAAAGCGACTTTATTCCGCTTGATAACATTTGTGGTTACCCCTTATACTCCGAGGGTTTTAGCTTGTGCGGACGTCCTCGGCCCAAGGGCCTGGAGAGCAGGTTGGAGAAAGTCCGGTGGTGAAGCGGGAGTGGATGTTGAAGCGCAACTGTTCGATTGCGCCGCACCAATTGGGGCAGGTTTTCGCGATCCTATGCGCGGTTTCGCTGACAGTAGCGTTTGTTTTCACTTTGCGTGGAGCCTGGTACATATTGGGTTTTTCCGTACTTGAGTTGTCCGCAGTCGGTTTTGCTTTTCTGATTTATGCACGTCATGCGACTGATCGCGAATATATCGCGCTGGTCGAAGATTGTTTGCTGGTCGAATTCGTACAGGCAGGAAAAACGAGCCGTTACAGGCTCGATCCGCAGCATGTGCGCATCGGTCCGGCAGGGCCTCATCCAGCTGGGAAACTGGTGAGGCTGGAGTCCTCTGGAATACGAGTCGATGTAGGTCGGCACCTGACGGAATGGAAGAGACGCGAATTCGCACTGGAGCTGGAGCGCGAGTTATCAGCAAGCAGTAACGTCAGGTAGTCGGCACAATTCTTATAATTATTTTGGGCTTTTGAGGAAATCATGATAATTGCGAAGCGCCTTCACTCTTTGCTACTTGGTGCATCGCTCCTGGCGGCTTCCGTGCCGTCATGGGCATGGGGTGATAAAGTCGTCGACAGCCAGGGCGGTCCGGCCGTGTTGCAGACCAATTTCCAGCCGCCGGTCACGCAGATCGCCGAACAGATCTACGATCTGCATCATCTGATGCTGATTATCTGCCTGGTGATTTTCGTCGCCGTGTTCGGCGTCATGTTTTACTCCATCCTCAAGCACCGCAAGTCCCTCGGCCACAAGTCGGCCAGTTTCCACGAAAGCACCACCGTTGAAATCGCCTGGACCGTGGTTCCGTTCCTGATCGTGATCGGCATGGCGCTGCCCGCCACCAAGACCGTGGTCGCGATGAAAGACACCTCCAACGCCGATTTGACCATCAAGGCCACCGGCATGCAGTGGAAGTGGGGCTACGACTACCTCAAGGGCGAAGGCGAAGGCATTTCCTTCCTGTCCAACCTGGCTACGCCGCGTGAACAGATCACCGACGCTTCGCTGAAGAAAAACGACAACTACCTGATCGAGGTCGACAACCCTGTCGTCGTGCCGGTCAACAAGAAAGTCCGCATCATCACCACCGCCAACGACGTGATCCACTCGTGGACCATTCCGGCCTTCGGCGTGAAGCAGGATGCGATTCCCGGTTTCGTGCGCGACACCTGGTTCAAGGCTGAAAAGATCGGCACCTACCGCGGTCAGTGCGTTGAGTTGTGCGGCAAGGACCACGCCTTCATGCCTATCGTGGTCAACGTCGTCAGCGACGCCGACTACAAAACCTGGGTCGACGGCAAGAAGAAGGAAATGGCCGCCAAGGCCGATGATCCGAGCAAGGTCTGGACCATCGACGAACTCAAGCAACGCGGCGAAAAAGTCTACACCGCCAATTGCGTGGTCTGCCACCAGGCCAACGGCAAGGGCGTGCCGGGCGCATTCCCTGCGCTGGACGGCGACCCGGTCGTGAACGGACCGAAGGCTGCGCAGATCGCGGTCGTGCTGAACGGCAAGAACGCCATGCCGGCATGGAAATCGGTATTGAACGACACCGAAATTGCTGCCGTGATCACCTATACACGCAACAGCTGGTCCAACAAAGCACAAGAAAACATCGTCCAACCGGCCGAGGTCCTGGCTGCGCGCAAGTAACTGAACTAAGTGAGAACCTGCTCGCCGGGAAGGCGCGCACGTATCGAATTGGGAGACTGAAATGAGCACAACAGTAGTCGATCACGGCCACGATCATTCGCATGCACATGATCATGGCGCACACGGCCATGATGACCACGGACATCACGATCATCCGCACGGCTGGCGCCGCTGGATCTTTGCAACCAACCACAAGGACATTGGTACGCTGTACCTGTGGTTCTCGTTCACCATGCTGCTGTCCGGTGGCGTGCTGGCATTGCTGATCCGCGCCGAACTGTTCCAGCCCGGCCTGCAATTCTTCCGTCCTGAATTCTTCAACCAGCTGACCACGATGCACGGCCTGGTGATGGTGTTCGGCGCGATCATGCCGGCCTTCGTCGGCTTCGCCAACTGGATGATCCCGCTGCAGATCGGCGCCTCCGACATGGCGTTTGCGCGGATGAACAACTTCTCGTTCTGGCTGCTGCCGCCTGCGGCCCTGCTGCTGGCCGGTTCCTTCCTGGTGCCGGGCGGTGCGACTGCCGCCGGCTGGACCCTGTATGCGCCGCTGTCGACGCAAATGGGCCCCGGCATGGACATGGGTATTTTCGCGATGCACATCATGGGCGCATCGTCGATCATGGGTTCGATCAACATCATCGTCACCATCCTCAACATGCGCGCTCCCGGCATGACGCTGATGAAGATGCCGATGTTCTGCTGGACCTGGCTGATCACCGCCTACCTGCTGATCGCCGTGATGCCGGTGCTGGCAGGCGCGATCACCATGACGCTCACTGACCGCCACTTCGGTACTTCCTTCTTCAACGCCGCCGGCGGCGGCGATCCGGTGATGTACCAGCACATCTTCTGGTTCTTCGGCCACCCCGAGGTCTACATCATGATTCTGCCGGCCTTCGGCATCGTGTCGCAGATCATCCCGGCCTTCGCCCGCAAGCAATTATTTGGATATGCTTCGATGGTCTACGCGACTGCGTCGATCGCGATCCTGTCGTTCATCGTCTGGGCCCACCACATGTTCACCACCGGCATGCCGGTGACTGCGCAGCTGTTCTTCATGTACGCCACGATGCTCATCGCCGTGCCGACCGGCGTGAAGATCTTCAACTGGATCGCCACCATGTGGCGCGGTTCGATGACCTTTGAAACGCCGATGCTGTTCTCGGTCGGCTTCATCTTCGTGTTCACCATGGGCGGCTTCACCGGCCTGATCTTGGCCGTTACCCCGATCGACATCCAGATGCAGGATACCTACTACGTGGTGGCGCATTTCCACTACGTGCTGGTGGCCGGTTCGCTGTTTGCGCTGTTCGCCGGTTTCTACTACTGGGGTCCGAAGTGGACTGGTTTCATGTACAACGAAACCCGCGGCAAGATCCATTTCTGGGCTTCGCTGATCACCTTCAACGTGACCTTCTTCCCGATGCACTTCCTGGGTCTGGCCGGCATGCCGCGCCGCTACGCCGACTATCCGGCGCAGTTCACCGATTTCAACATGGTGGCCTCGATCGGCGCGCTCGGTTTCGGTTTGTCGCAGGTGTACTTCCTGTTCTTCGTGGTGATCCCGTCGATCAAGGGCGGCGTCAAAGCCGAAGCCAAGCCATGGGAAGGCGCCGAAGGTCTGGAGTGGACCGTGCCGAGCCCGGCGCCGTTCCACACATTCGAAACGCCACCGACAGTTAAGTAAAAAGGAGCGGCGGGCTGGTCCCGCCCACTTTGTATGACAGATCGTAAAAAGCCGAATAATCTGCGCACGGGTTTGTTGCTGGCGCTGGTGGCGTTTGTGTTCTTTGCGGGCATCTTCATCAACCGCATCTGGTTCCGCTGATGAGCGATTCCGACAAGAGCGACGTATCGCCCGAACGCCCCGAACGCAGCCTGAACCGCCGCATGCTCGGCAAGCTGCTGGTGATTGCCGTGCTGATGTTCGGTTTCGGCTATGCACTGATCCCGGTGTATAAAAAGATTTGCGAAGTGACCGGCGTCAATTTCCTGACGCCCAAGGATGTGACGGTCGAAGCGCCGAGCAACAGCCAGATCGACAAGAGCCGCACCGTGACGATCGAGTTCGACGGCAATTCGCAGGGACCGTGGCGCTTCCGCCCGACCGTGGCGAGCATGAAGGTACATCCGGGCGAGATGACGCAGGTGGTGTACGAGGTGGTCAATACCCAGGCGCGCAGCGTTGACGCCCAGGCGATCCCGAGTTACGCGCCGCAACAGTCGGCAGCCTTCTTCAAGAAGGTGGAATGTTTCTGTTTCACGCAGCAGACGCTGGGTCCGAACCAGGCCAAGCAAATGCCGGTGGTGTTCTACATCGATCCGGCGCTGCCCAAGGATGTAACGACGATCACGCTGTCTTATACGTTCTTCGAGATCGGCGGGCAGGCCAAGAAGGCCAGCTGAAGTCGCAGGCAACAGGAAGGAAACGGGACATGAGCGACTTGAAGGATGCAACACAGCGCAAGGCGTCATTTGCGTCGACGATGAAGGCGGTGTTCTGGTCGTTCTTCGGTGTGCGCAAGCGCAGCGATTACGAAAACGACGCGGCCAAACTGAATCCGCTGCACGTCATCATCGCCGGCGTCATCGGCGCAGCGATTTTTGTGACGGTCTTGGTATTGATCGTGAAAATGGTGGTGGGCTCGGCGGTTTCTTCGTGAAGCGGCGGCAGTCCGGCAGCAAGACATGACGGATGTGGCAGTGCAAGTCAGAAGCAGTCATTTATAAAAGATCCGAATTTTGTATTGGGAGATGGAGATGAGTTCTCAACACGCTAAAGCGCCGTACTATTTTGTACCTGGTCCCTCGCAGTGGCCGGTGCTGGCGGGTACTGCAATGCTGGCCACCATGGCCGGCGCGTCGGCATGGGTCAACGGCTATTCCTGGGGCATGCCGCTCAACCTGATCGGCATCGTCGCCGTGCTGGTGGTGCTGTACAAATGGTTCGGCCAGGCCATCGGCGAATCCGAATCCGGTCAGTACAGCGCGCGTATCGATGCCTCGTTCCGCTGGAGCATGGGCTGGTTCATCTTCTCCGAAGTGATGTTCTTCGCGGCATTCTTCGGTGCATTGTTCTATGCACGCAGCATCACCATGCCATGGCTGGCCGATCTGGATCACAAGGTGATCTGGCCCGACTTCGCTGCGCACTGGGGCAACATCGGTCCGGCCCGCACGATCGAATCGTTCCAGACCATGGGTCCGTTCCCGATCCCCACCATCAACACTGCGCTGCTGCTGACTTCGGGCGTGACGCTGACGATTTCGCACCATGCGCTGCGCGCCGGCCATCGTGCGCAAACCGCGATCTGGCTGTTCGCCACCGTGCTGCTGGGTGCGATCTTCATGGGCTTCCAGGCTTACGAATACATGCATGCCTACAGCGAGCTGAACCTCAAGCTCACTTCCGGCATCTACGGTTCGACCTTCTTCATGCTGACCGGCTTCCACGGTTTCCACGTGACCATGGGCGCGATCATGTTGTCGGTGGTGCTGTACCGCGTGCTGCGCGGCCACTTCACGCCGGAACACCACTTCGCCTTCGAAGGCGCCGCCTGGTACTGGCACTTTGTGGACGTGGTCTGGCTGGGTCTGTACGTCGTGGTCTACTGGATGTAATGGCGACCCGCTCCGGCAATGAAAAAGCCGCACTTCGGTGCGGCTTTTTTACGGGCCGGATATTCATCCGAACATCCATCCGAATATCCATCGATTCATCGAAAAATCCGGAAAGCCTGCGCCGCATCGTGTAAGCTGTGGCGGCTCGCGCAGATGCGACTGCAAGCCAACAGCAGGTCAGTGAATGCCGGTCGGCTGTATCCAGCCCAGGCGATAAGCGATTAGCAGCAGGATGAACAGCAGCACCGAAAATCCCACGCGCATCGTCAGCGCATATACCGTGCGATTGCTCTTGCCCTTGTCGCGCATCATGAACAGCAGGGCGGACGCGAGGCTGCCGATGATGAGCACGAAAGCGATGGCGACAATGATTTTCATGGCGTGTGCAGGTGGGTAAAAGGGACGGCGCCGCAGCGTGCGGGGCGGCTTGAATAAAGTGACATTGTAATGCCAATCAGATTCCGTATTCGATGGATTCCGCTGCTGGCCACCTTGATCGTGGCGGGCATCGGCGTGTCGCTGGGGCAGTGGCAGACCAGGCGCGGCGACGAGAAGGAAGCGATCCAGGCGAAGATGGCGGTGCGTCAGTCGGCCCCGGCCATGACGCTGGAAAATGCCGCTCAGGTCGACGCCGCGCAAGTCGAATTCCGCCACGTCAGACTGCGTGGCCGCTTCGTTCCCGAGTGGACAACCTATCTGGAAAATCGCCCCTACAATGGTGTGCCCGGATTCTATGTGCTGATGCCGTTTAAAATAACCGGCTCCGCAGCATCGGCGGTATTGATCGAACGTGGCTGGGCGCCGCGCGACGCAAATGACCGCACACGCGTGCCGGCGGTCCCGACGCCGGCCGATGAAGTTGAAATTGAAGGCGTGATCCGCATCAATGCCGGCCACCTGCTGCAGCTCGGTGCGGCCGAGGCGCCGCGTCCCGGCGCGATCATGCAGAACCTCGACATCGCCGCCTACGCGCGCGCCAGCCAGTTGCCGCTGGCGCCGTTCGTGGTGGAGCAGTCGGGTGAGATGAAGGATGGCCTGGTGCGCGACTGGCCGGCGCCGTCATTGGGAATAGAACGCCATCGCGGCTATGCCGTGCAATGGTATGCACTGGCCTTGATGGCCGTGATTTTTTTCGTCGTCACAGGATTCCGAAGTGGAAAAAAGCAAAGAACTGGGTCCGAGTAAGGATCAACCTAAGGATCAACAACGCAAGAGCGGCCGCTGGAAGCTGCTGCTGGTGGTGGCGGTGTGCGCCGCGCCGATGATCGCGTCGTATTTCACCTATTACGTGATCAAGCCGGAGAGCCGCACCAACTACGGCACGCTGCTCGATCCGCGTGAATATCCGATTCCGCCGCTCGGCAGCGCAACACTTGACGGCAAGCCGGCCAAGCTGGAAGACTACAAGGGCAAGTGGGTCCTGCTGCAAGTGGCCGGCGGCGATTGCGACGACGCCTGCAAGACGCGTCTGTTCGCCATGCGCCAGCTGCGCCTGATGCAGGGCAAGGAAATGGAACGCATCGAACGCGTCTGGCTGATTACCGATGCCAAGCCGCTCGATACCATGCTCATGCGCGAATACGACGGCACCGACATGCTGCGCGTGGATCCGAAACTGCTCAAGGCCTGGCTGCCGGTCGACGCCGGCGCCGGTACCGGTACCGTTGTGGAAGATCATCTCTACATGATCGATCCGCTCGGCAACCTGATGATGCGCTTCCCCAAGGATGCCGACCCCAACAAGGTCAAGAAGGACATCAGCAAGCTGCTGCGCGCATCGAGCATAGGATAAGGCCGCCATGCTGATTCAACTTGCCGTCATGGGCCTGCTGGTCGCGCTGATTCCGCTGACGCTGACCTGGGTGTCGAATGACGCCGACAAATACCGCAAGCTGGTCTGGATCACGGTGTTCCTGACCTTCGACCTGATCATGTTCGGCGCCTTCACGCGGCTGACCGATTCCGGCCTGGGTTGCCCCGACTGGCCGGGTTGCTACGGCCATTCCAATCCGCTGTTGGCGCATGAACACATCAGCGCCGCACAGGAAGCCATGCCGACCGGACCGGTGACGGTCGCCAAGGCGTGGATAGAAATGATCCATCGCTATCTGGCAATGGCAGTCGGCGTGCTGATCATCACGCTGATGGTGATTGCATGGCGGCGCTGGATCAAGTCGGGACGCACGGAGCTCAGGTTCCGGCCCTGGTTTCCGACCTTGCTGTTCCTGTTTGTCTGCCTGCAGGGGGCGTTCGGCGCCTGGACCGTGACGATGAAGCTGCAGCCGGTGATCGTTACGATCCATCTGCTGCTCGGCCTGACGCTGCTGGCCATGCTGACCTGGCTAGGGGCGCGCCAGAATGCGCATGCGCCGGTGTCGCCGGCTGGGCGTGCGCTGGCCACGCCGGCGCTGATCGGGCTGGCGTTGCTGATCGTGCAGGTGGCGCTGGGAGGCTGGGTCAGCACCAACTATGCGGCGCTGGCGTGCAACGATTTCCCCTTGTGCCACGGCGCGCTGGTGCCGCAGATGGATTTCGACAACGGCTTCACGCTGTGGCGCCATCTGGGCAAGACCGCCGACGGCGAATACCTGCCGTTCCCCGCGCTCACTGCAATCCATTGGGTGCACCGCACGTTCGCCTTCGTGGTGATCGCCTATCTCGCCTGGCTGGGGCGCAAGGCGTTCCAGGACGGCGGCTTGCGCAAGACCGGGCGCTGGCTGCTGACCGTGATGGCGCTGCAGCTGGTCACCGGTCTGGCCACGATTTATCTGAACTGGCCGCTGGCCATCGCCGTCGTGCACAACGGCGGTGCGGCGCTGCTGCTGCTTTTGCTGGTCATGTTAAACTACAAGACCAGACACGCCCCTGCCGCCGAGGCAGCGCGCGCCGCTCCCGCACCGTTTTGAAGACATGACCACATTGACCGTACAACCCAATCGCATCGCCCAGTACTGGGCCTTGACCAAGCCGCGCGTGACGCAGCTGGCGGTGTTCTGCGCCGTCATCGGGATGTTCCTGGCGACGCCTGAGTTGCCCGACTGGCGCAGGGTCGTGTTCGCCACGATCGGCATCTGGCTGCTGGCCGGCGCTGCCTTCGCCATCAATTGCCTGGTGGAGCGTGAAATCGATTCACGCATGGCGCGCACCGCACGCCGGCCGATGGCGCGCGGCGAAATCACCGTGGCGCAGACGCTGATGTTTTCCGGCGTGATCGGCGGCATGGGCATGTGGGTGCTGTACAGCCTCGTCAACCCGTTGACCATGTGGCTGACGCTCGCCACCTTCGTCGGCTACGCCATCATCTACACGATCATCCTCAAACCGTCGACACCGCAGAACATCGTCATCGGCGGCCTGTCGGGCGCGATGCCGCCGGCGCTGGGCTGGGCCGCGATCGCCAACGACGTGCCGATGCAGGCCTGGATCCTGGTGCTGATCATCTTCATCTGGACGCCGCCGCACTTCTGGGCGCTGGCGATGTATCGCCGCGACGACTACGCCAAATCCGGCCTGCCGATGCTGCCGATCACGCACGGCATGAAGCTGACGCAATTCCACATCCTGCTGTACACGATCGCGCTGATCGCCACCAGCGTGCTGCCGTTCGCGGTCGGCATGAGCGGCCTGATCTACCTGGGTATGGCAATCGTGCTGGGATTGATCTTCTTCCATTATTCGTGGCAGATCTACCGCCATTACACCGATCTGATCGCGCGCAAGGCGTTCACGTTTTCGATCATTTACCTGTCGATCCTGTTTGCTGCGCTGCTGGTCGATCACTACCTGCTGTTCAGGACTTTCTGATGAAACGTTTGCTGTCTTTCCTGCCGGCGGCGCTGCTGGCCTTGGGTGCTCTGACGCTGGCCGGCTGCCAGAAGGGCGGCTCCGAAAAATTCGTCAACACCGACGTCACCGGGCTGGAATACGCCAAGGATTTCGCGCTCACCGACCACAACGGCAAGCCGCGCACGCTGGCCGATTTCAAGGGCAAGGCGGTGGTGATGTTCTTCGGCTATACCCAATGCCCGGACGTCTGTCCGACCACCATGGCCGAGATGGCGAACGTGATGAAGGAGCTCGGCCCGCAAGCCGACAAGGTGCAGGTATTGTTCGTGACCGTCGATCCCGCGCGCGACACGCCGCAGATCCTGTCGCAGTATGTGCCGGCCTTCGACAAGCGCTTCCTCGGCCTGTACGGCGACGAGGCCGCAACCGCCAAGGTCGCCAAGGAATTCAAGGTGTTCTACCAGAAGGTGCCGGGCAAGACCGCAGGCAGCTATACGATGGACCACACCGCCGGCAGCTACGTGTTCGATCCGCAGGGGCATATCCGTCTGTTCGTGCGGCACGGCCAGGGCGCGGAGCCCATCGTGCATGATCTGAAATTGCTGCTGTCCTGACCGGACGTTGCGGACAAAAGAAAAGGCGCTCAGTTGAGCGCCTTTTTCATTGCTGCGGGATTGCCGGGGCTGCGTGTTTGCCGATTCTGCCGATTATGCCGATTATGCAAAAGCCTGCAGCGAACCCTTCATCTTCTTCAGCGCTACCGCTTCGATCTGGCGGATACGCTCGGCGGATACGCCGAATTCGTCGGCCAGTTCGTGCAGCGTCGCGCCGCTGCCGTCGTCATTGGCCAGCCAGCGTGCTTCCACGATGCGGCGCGAACGGTCGTCGAGCTTGCTCAGGGCAGCTTCCAGACCTTCCGATTGCAGGCGGTCGTATTGCTTGGCTTCCATCACGCGGGTCGGCTCGCTGCTGTCCGAAGACAGATAGGCGATCGGCGCGAACTTGTCGTCTTCATCGTCGGTCGGTGCTTCCAGCGCAACATCGCGGCCCGACAGGCGGGTTTCCATCTCGATGACTTCTTCACGCTTGACGTCCAGCGTCTTGGCCAATGCGTCGACTTGCGCCGGTGTCATGGCGTCCAGACCCGACTTGTGGCTGCGCAGGTTGAAGAACAACTTGCGCTGCGCCTTGGTGGTCGCCACCTTGACCAGACGCCAGTTCTTCAGGATGTACTCGTGCATCTCGGCCTTGATCCAGTGCATGGCGTACGACACCAGGCGGACGTTCTGGTCCGGGTCGAAACGCTTGACGGCCTTCATCAGGCCGATATTGCCTTCCTGGATCAGGTCGGCGTGCGGCAGGCCGTAGCCGAGATAGCCGCGGGCGATCGACACCACCAGGCGCAAATGGGACAGCACCAGCTTTTGTGCGGCGCCGAGGTCATTCTTTTCGCGCAGGGCGCGGGCCAGCGAGACTTCTTCAGCTTGCGTCAGCATCGGCAGACGATTGACGGCCGAGATATAGGCGTCAATGTTGCCCAGGCTGCCGGAGAAGCCGAGCGCAAGCGCATTGGTCTCGACGGGCATGAGTGCAGTAGCTGATTTCATTGATTCTCCTTGGTTCCTAAGAGGAAGCGATGCGTAAATGTTGGCAGTTGCCTTAAAGCCGCAGTATTTCTATCAAGTATTCTAGCACTCCTTAATTGAGAGTGCTAATAACGAATCTGGAAGGAAGAAATAGGTATTCTCTATGACTGTTTTTTAGGCAATTGGCTTTTCATCGCAAGAATTAGAGGAAATCTGGGGGCCAAAGTTGCTTGTTTCAAGCATAAACCTGTAACAAATTTTGCAAAGCAACATTGAAAAATGGCAACAATTCCCGCCAGGGGAAATTGCTGCCACTCAAGAAATTTTCAGGAAGAGCGTCAGGCCAGGCGCGACAGGTGCCGCTTGACCGACAGCATGGCGCCGATCAAGCCGAGCAGCGCGCTGACGCCGAGCAGGAAACCGATGGCGGCAATGCTGGGCGGCGCCAGGCGGAATTCGGAAGCGTACAGGCGGGCGAAGTCGGTGATCGCCAGGTTAAGCGGTTGCAGCGCCAGCACTACCAGGCCCAGCGCCAAGCCGCCCGCGCATACGCCGAGCAGGGCGCCGGTGTAGTAAAACGGCCGGTGGATGAAGGCGTTGGTGGCGCCCAGCAGGCGCGAGACTTCAATCTCTTCATACTGCGTCATGACTTGCAGGCGGATGGTGTTGAACACTACGGCCACCACCACCGCGCCGAGCGTGATGCCGAGGAACAGCAGCACCAGCCGCAAGATGCGCAGCAGCGCGGCCAGCCGCTTGACCCAGGCCGAATCGATCTGCACCGTGTCGACGCCCGGCATGGCCTTGAGCTTTTGCGCGATGTCGTCGACGCGGGTGGCGTCCATGGCGTCCTGGAAGCCGGACATCTTCAATACATAACTGTCCGGCAGAGGATTGGCGCCCAGTGTCGCCAGCACATCGTTGAGGCCGGTCTTGCTCTTGAGCGTGTCGAAGGCCTTCTCGCGCGGCGTGAAATCGACGCGCGCGGCGCTGCCGCTGTCGGCCAGGATTGCGCGGATGTTGCCGGCCAGCGCAGTGGCCTTGTCGCGCGAGACATCCATTTTCAGGAAGATGCTGATTTCCGGCTCGACGGCGAGCTGCTCCGAGACCGGGCGCACGTTTTCCAGTACGGTCAGGCCGGCAAACGGCAGCGCCAGCGCGATGGACACCACCAGCACGTTGAGGATGAAATTGCCGGGCGAGCGCAGCAAGTGGCTGAAGGCGTCCGAGAACGCGAAGAAATGTTGGCGCAGCCAGTTCATTGCGAAATCTCCACCGGGTTGCTGACGCCGTTGTGCCAGCCGTCGACGATGCGGCCGCGGTCAAGATAGATGATGCGGTCCGCGCCGGTCAGGTATTGCTCGTCGTGGGTCGAGATCAGGCAGGTCACGCCGACGCCGTGGAAGGACTTGAGTGCAGCCAGCACCTTGTTGGCGTTGTCGCGGTCGAGATTGGCGGTCGGCTCGTCGGCCAGGATGATCTGCGGGCGGTTGACGATGGCGCGCGCAATCGCCACGCGTTGCTGTTCCCCGCCGGACAGTTCCTGCGGTCCGGAGGTCGCCTTGTCGAGCAGGTCGACCTTGTCCAGCGCGGCGCGGGCGCGTTTTTCGGCATCCGAACGCGGCGCGCCGGTGACGATCAGGGGCAGCATCACGTTGGCCAGGATGCTGCGGTCATGCAGCAGCCGCTGTTGCTGGAAAATCAGGCCGAGATTGCGGCGCAGGTAAGGCATGCCCGAAGGCTTGATGGTATTGATGCTCTGGCCGTTGACGCTGAGGGTGCCGGCGCTGGGGCGTTCCATGGCGGCGATCATCTTGAGCAGGGTCGACTTGCCGGCGCCGGACGGGCCGGCCAGGAACAGCAGCTCGCCCTTCCTGACCGAGAGCGTGATGTCGCGCAGCGCAAAGACGTCGCGCGAGTATTGTTTGGAGACCTTGGCGAATTCGATCATCGTCGGTGATGGATTTGTTTTTCCTGGGCGCGGTTCAAATTTGTTTTAGCTGAGCAGGGCATCTACGAATTCTTCAGCGTCGAAAGCCTGCAAGTCGTCGATCGACTCGCCCACGCCGATGAAATACAGCGGCACCGGACGGGTCTTGGCGATCGCGGCCAGAATGCCGCCCTTGGCGGTACCGTCCAGCTTGGTCACGACCAGGCCGGTCAGGTTCAGCGCATCGTCGAAGGCCTTGACCTGCGCCAGCGCATTCTGGCCGGTATTGCCGTCGATGACCAGCAGTACTTCATGCGGCGCGGTGTCCATGCTCTTGCCGATGACGCGCTTGATCTTCTTGAGTTCGTCCATCAGGTGCAGCTGGGTCGGCAGGCGTCCCGCCGTGTCAACCATCACCACATTGGTGCCGCGCGCCGTGGCCGACTGCACGGCGTCATAGGCCACTGCCGCCGGATCGCCCGATTCCTGCGAAATCACGGTGATGTTGTTGCGTTCGCCCCAGATCGTCAATTGCTCGCGCGCAGCGGCGCGGAAGGTGTCGCCCGCGGCCAGCAGCACCGATTGATCGTGCGCCTGCAAATGCTTGGCCAGCTTGCCGATGGTGGTGGTCTTGCCGGCGCCGTTGACGCCCGCGATCATCATCACCAGCGGCTGATGGCGACCCAGCACCAGCGGTTTCTGCAGCGGGCGCAGCATTTCGATGAGCAGCGTGCGCAAGGCCTGGCGCACCTGGTCGGCTTCGGTCAGCTTCTCGTCCCGGACTTTTTTCTTGAGCGCATCGAGCAGGGATTGGGTGGCGTCGACGCCGGCATCGGACACCAGCAGGGCCGATTCCAGCTCTTCATAGAGTTCGTCGCCGATCTTGGCGCCGACGAACAGCGTGGTCAGGTTGCTGGAGGTCTTGGACAGGCCGCTCTTGAGGCGCGCCAGCCAGGAGCGCTTGGCCTCGCCCGATTGCGGCGCGGCTTCGACGATCTCTTCGGCGGCAGGAGCAATTGCAGGGATCGCAGAAGGAGCAGCCGGGACGGGGGCGGCCTGAGGAGATGCTTCCTTGGCAACGGCGGGTTCAGGCTGGGGTTTTTTCTTGAAGAAACTAAACATCGGATGCTGGGCTGGCTCTGTTGAAAGTGGCTGCGGTGTCTGATGGAGGGCGTTTCCGGCCGTTTCCAGGCGGGAATTCGCAATGAACAAGGTACAATTGGCCAGCCTCATGCCCGGATATTGCCGTCCGGGCGGTCCTTGGCCAGCCCCCGCATTCTATCAGAGCACAGCGCATGAAATTGAAGATCAGAGCAATCCTGTCGACCGGTTTGGTATTTGCGTCTCTGGCGGGCCATGGTCAGGCGGTCCGGGCTCAGTCTTCCGATCCGGCAACTGCCAGGGCAGCGGCGCAGGCAAGTGAATTCACGCTGAAAAACGGCATGAAAGTGATCGTCAAAGAGGACCATCGCGCGCCCACGGCAGTCCAGATGGTCTGGTACAAGGTCGGCTCGATTGACGAGACCAACGGCGCCACCGGCATCGCCCACGCGCTGGAACACATGATGTTCAAGGGCACCCGCAAACACAAGACCGGCGAGTTCAGCCGCCTGGTCGCCGAACTCGGCGGCCGCGAAAATGCCTTCACCAATCGCGATTACACCGCCTACTTCCAGCAGGTCGAGCACGGCCGCCTCGAAGCAGTCATGGCGCTGGAAGCCGACCGCATGCGCAACCTGCAGTTCGACCGGAACGAGTTCGCCAAGGAGATCCGTGTCGTCATGGAAGAGCGCCGCTGGCGCACCGACGACCAGCCGCAAGGCCTGATGAACGAAGCGCTGCACGCCGCCGCCTTCGTCGCCCATCCCTACCATCATCCGGTGGTCGGCTGGATGGATGACCTGCAGCACATGAACATCGGCGACATCGAAGACTGGTATCGCCGCTGGTACGCGCCCAACAACGCCACGCTGGTGGTCAGCGGCGACGTCAGCGCGCAGAAGGTGGCGGCGTTGGCGGAGAAATACTTCGGTCCGATTCCCGCCAAAACCATCCTGCGCGGCAAGCCGCAGAACGAACCGGAACAGAACGGCCTGCGCCGCGTGACCGTCAAGGCGCCGGCGGAAAATCCCTACGTGATTCTGGCCTTCAAGGCGCCGACGCTGCGCGACGTCGAACAGGATCAGGATGTGTATGCGCTCGACGTGCTCTCGGCGGTGCTCGACGGCTACGACAACGCGCGCCTGAACGACAAGCTGGTGCGCACCGACAAGGTCGCCAACAGCGTCGGCGCCAGCTACGACGACATCGCGCGCGGCCCGACCCTGTTCACGCTGGAAGGCAGCCCGGCAGCCGGCACCACCACCGCCCAGCTGGAAACCCTGCTGCGCGCCGAAGTCGGGCGCATCGCCAGCGACGGTGTGTCGGAGCAGGAGCTGCAGCGCGTGAAAACGCAGCTGATCGCGTCGCAGATCTACAAGCGCGACTCCATTTTCGGCCAGGCCATGGAAATCGGCGTGATGGAAATGTCCGGCCTGTCGCACAAGAACATCGACCGCATCGTCGAGCGGCTCAAGTCGGTGACGCCGCAGCAGGTGCAGGCGGTGGCGCAGAAGTATTTCAGCGACGACAAGCTGACCGTGGCGACGCTGGAACCCTTGCCGCTGTCCGGCAAGAAGGCCGGTCCGCCGCCGGGCCCGCTGCGCTGAGCCTGGTTGATTTCAGTTGAGCTGTATTGTACGAACCCCTGATCTGCCGATTGATCTTCAGTTGCACTCTTACGGAGGAATAGCATGCCAGTGATCGTCGTTGCGAACCCCAAAGGCGGCGTAGGTAAAAGCACTCTCTCGACCAACCTCGCGGGCTACTTCGCCAGCCGCGGCCACGGCGTGCTGCTGGGCGACACCGACCGCCAGCAGTCGGCGCGCGCGTGGCTCAACATCCGGCCGCCGGCAGCGCCGCCGATCGCCACCTGGGAGATCAGCGAAGACTACATCGCCAAGCCGCCCAAAGGCACCACGCATGTGGTGCTGGATACGCCGGCGGGCTTGCACGGCTGGCGCCTGAACGACGTGCTCAAGCTGGCCGACAAGGTCGTGGTGCCGCTGCAGCCGTCCATCTTCGACATCCTGGCGACGCAGGATTTCCTGCGCCGGCTGGCCGAAGAGAAAGCCGTGCGCCAGGGCGACATCGACGTCGGCATCGTCGGCATGCGCGTCGACGCGCGTACGCGCTCGGCCGACCAGCTGCATCGCTTCATCGAAGGCCTCAACCTGCCGGTGCTGAGCTATCTGCGCGACACGCAGAACTACGTGCAACTGGCGGCGCACGGCCTGACCCTGTGGGACATCGCGCCGTCGCGCGTGCAGCGCGACATCGAGCAGTGGCAGCCGATCATTGCCTGGGTGGACGGCAAGAATGCCACCGCTCTCGCTGCGACAGATGCCGATCCGGCGGGGCAGGGCGGATGAGGTTGGATGCAGGCGGTTGCCGTTTTACTTTGAAGTTGATTGGTCCAGTATCAAGATGAAAAAATACTTGTTGGTGTGCGCCCTTGTTCTCGGCGGCTTTGCAGCGCAGGCGCAAGCGGCCCTGCAGATCCAGTCATGGTCGCTGCCCAACGGCGCGCGCGTACTGTTCGTGGAAAACCACGCGATTCCGATGCTCGATCTGAGCGTGGAATTCGACGCCGGCGCGCGCCGTGATCCCGACGGAAAGTCAGGACTGGCCTCGCTGACCAACGCCCAGCTCACACGCGGTGTGGCCGCGTCTGGCGACGCCCCTGCACTGACCGAAGCGCAGATTCTCGACGGCCTCGCCGATGTCGCTGCGCAGCGCGGCGGCGGCGCCAGCATGGATCGCGCCGGCGTGACCGTGCGCATGTTGTCGAGCGCCGCCGAGCGCGACGCTGCGATCGGCCTGCTGGCGCGCACGCTGGCGCAGCCGAGTTTCCCGGAAGCGCCGTTTGCACGCGACAAGGCGCGCACCATCGCCGACGTGCGCGAGTCGCAAACCAAGGCCGAAGACATCGCTGCCAAGGCATTCTGGGCCGCGCTCTACGGAACGCATCCGTATGCGCGCCGGGAAAGCGAAGACAGCGTCGCCGCCATCACGCGCGACGATCTGCTGGCCTTCCATCGCACACACTATGTCGCCAACCGCGCCGTCATCGCGCTGATCGGCGACGTCACGCGCGCGCAGGCCGACCGGATCGCGCAAACGCTGACGCAGCAGTTGCCGCAAGGCGCGCCGCTGCCGGCCTTGCCGGAAATCGCCTCTGCCGCGCCGCAGGACCTGCGCATCAGCCATCCCGCTTCGCAATCGCACATCCTGATCGGCATGCCGGCGCTGGTGCGCGGCGACCCGGATTTCTTTGCACTGACGGTTGGCAACTACATCCTCGGCGGCGGCGGTTTCGTCTCGCGCCTGACCAATGAAGTGCGGGAAAAGCGCGCACTGACGTACAGCGTCTATAGCTACTTCTCGCCGCTGGCGCAGAAGGGGCCGTTCCAGATCGGTCTGCAGACCAAGCAGGAGCAGACCGCACAAGCGCTGGACGTGGTGCGCCGCACGCTGGCCGATTACCTGCGCGACGGACCGACCGCGGCAGAGCTCAAGGCGGCCAAGGACAACCTGATCGGCGGCTTCGCGCTGCGCATCGACAATAACCGCAAGATCCTCGACAACCTCGCAGTGATCGGCTATTACGGCCTGCCGCTGGACTATCTCGACAGCTGGACCGCCAATATCGGCAAAGTCACCGTGGCGCAAATTCGTGCCGCTTTCACACGTAAAATCGCCCTCGGCCAACTCAGCACCGTTGTGGTCGGCGAGGCAAAATAAAAACATGAGCAAGACAGCAAGAAAACATGGCGTGGCCACCGGCGGCCACCACGGCAATCGCGCTTCGCATCAGGTGCGCATCATCGGCGGACTGTGGAAACGCACGCCGCTGCCGGTGCTCGAGGCCGAAGGCCTGCGCCCGACGCCGGACCGTGTGCGCGAGACGGTGTTCAACTGGATCACGCACCTGATCGACGCCGACTGGACAGGCGTGCGCTGCCTCGACCTGTTCGCCGGCACCGGCGCGCTCGGTTTCGAAGCCGCCAGCCGCGGCGCGCAGCGCGTGGTTATGGTGGAGAACCACGGTCCCGCCGCACGCCAGCTCGACGCCAGCAAGGACAAGCTGAAAGCCGCGCAGGTCGAAGTGCGGCGCGGCGACGCGCTGGCGCTGCTGCAGGGATACAAGACGCCTGCACCGGCGCCGGCGCCGGCGAACGCAAATGCGGGATTCAACCTCATCTTCGCCGATCCGCCGTATCATCAGGACTGGCTTGCCAAAATCATGCCCGTATGCGAGCAAGTGCTGGCTGACGGCGGCCTGGTGTATGTCGAATCGGAGTACCCGCTGGAAGGCGAAGAGTTGCCCGCCTGGATGGCGCCCTGGGAGGTTGTCAGGGCCGATAAGGCGGGCATGGTGTTTTATCATTTATTGCGGCGCAAAAACATCGGCTAATTAAGGCATAATGCGCGTTCTGATTGCTTAGCTGGTGAGGAGAGACCCTGATGGTGACAGCTGTTTATCCGGGAACATTCGATCCCTTGACACGTGGCCATGAAGATCTGGTAAGACGCGCATCGGGATTGTTTGACAAGTTGGTCGTAGGCGTAGCGGACAGCAAAAACAAGAAGCCGTTTTTCTCCCTCGAGGAGCGCCTGTCGATAGCAAATGAAATACTCGGGCACTACCCGAATGTCCAGGTGGAAAGTTTTTCCGGCCTGCTCAAGGATTTCGTGCGGCAAAACAATGCCCGCGTGATCGTGCGCGGCCTGCGCGCGGTATCGGATTTCGAATACGAATTCCAGATGGCCGGCATGAATCGTTATCTGCTGCCCGACGTGGAAACCTTGTTTCTGACGCCGTCAGACCAATATCAATTCATATCGGGCACCATCGTGCGCGAAATCGCCCTGCTGGGCGGGGATGTCTCGAAGTTCGTATTTCCCTCGGTCGAAAAATGGCTGAAGGAAAAGATGGCCAAGATGGATTTGTAATGTCCGCATTGCCCGCCGGAATGAAACCGGCCGGCAGTCCCGCGGCATGCAGCATGTAAAGGAAGCGTTTGTATGGCACTGATGATCACCGATGATTGCATTAACTGCGACGTCTGCGAGCCCGAGTGCCCGAACGAGGCGATTTACATGGGGCCGCAGATCTATGAAATCGACCACAACAAGTGCACCGAATGCGTCGGCCATTTCGATGAGCCGCAATGCCAGCAAGTCTGTCCGGTCGCCTGCATCCCGTTCGACCCCGCCTGGCGCGAATCCAAAGAGCAACTGATGCTCAAGTACGAAACGCTGCAGGCCGCGGCCAAGAGCTGAACGCTCTTTTCCTTCCTCCCGTATCATAAGAAAAACCTGCTTGCATATAGGCAGTTCGTATTTCTGCTGCGCGCTCCTCGCGCGGTATGATCGTCGCTCGATATTTCCTTCCTCGGGAAAACGCCATGCCCAATCATCAGCGTCTGCGTCATTTCATCACTTCCTTCTCCGCCTTGCTCGCGCGTGAAAGAGCCGAAGAAGCCATCCTTCGCGAAGGCGCCGTGTTGCTGGGCGACCTGGTTGCGGTCGATGACTGGCTGCCGGAAGCCTATGCCGAGCCGGATCCGGAACGCTATCGCCAATACCTGCTGCATGTCGATTCGGCGCAGCGCTTTTCAGTGGTCAGTTTCGTCTGGGGGCCGGGCCAGCAAACGCCGGTGCACGACCACACCGTGTGGGGACTGATCGGCATGTTGCGCGGCTCGGAATATTCGCAGTCCTATCGCCGGGAGGGCGGCGACGGCAAGGGCGCGCTCGCGCCGCACGGAGAACCGATACAATTGACGCCCGGCATGGTGGAGCCGATTTCACCCAACCTCGAAGGCCTCGATGACATCCACCGCGTCCGCAATGCATATGCGGACCAGGTGTCGATCAGCGTGCATGTCTACGGCGCCAACATCGGTGCGGTGCATCGTTCGGTGTATCAGCCGGACGGCACGCGCAAGGCCTTTATCTCGGGCTATTCGAACACCACGCTGCCCAACATCTGGGATTTATCCAAGGAGACGAAAACGACATGAGCAGCATCCGCATCGGCACAAGAAGCTATCAGCAAGTCCGCGACGATCTTCTGGCGCGCCGTGAGATCGCGCTGCTCGACGTGCGCGAGGAAGCGCCGCACGCCGAAGCGCATCCGCTGTTCGCCGCCAACCTGTCGTTTTCGCATCTGGAGCTGCTGGCTTACGCACGCATCCCGCGGCGCGACACCGCCATTGTCGTGCTGGACGATGGCGAGGGTCTGGCGCAGAAGGCAGCGGAGCGCTTCATCGCGCTGGGCTACAGCAACGTCAGCGTGCTCGAGGGCGGCGTGACGGGATGGAAGGCCGGCGGCGGGGAGTTGTTCCAGGACGTCAACGTGCCCAGCAAATCCTTCGGCGAACTGGTCGAAAGCAAGCGTCACACGCCGTCGTTGTCAGCCCCCGAAGTCAAGGCCCTGCTCGACGCGAAAGAAGACGTGGTGGTGCTCGATGCGCGCCGCTTCGACGAATACCAGAACATGAACATACCGACCTCGATCAGCGTGCCCGGCGCCGAGCTGGTCTTGCGCGTGCGTGAGCTGGCGCCGGATCCGAACACGCGTGTGATCGTCAACTGCGCCGGCCGCACGCGCAGCATCATCGGCACGCAATCGCTGCTCAACGCCGGCATTCCCAACCAGGTCCACGCGCTGCGCAACGGCACCATCGGCTGGACGCTGGCCGGGCAACAACTCGAACACGGCAACAGCCGCCAGTTCCCGGCCGCGCTGACGGCGGCAACGCGCGCCCAGGCGGCCGGCGATGCCCGCGCCGTGGCCGACCGCGCCGGCGTCAAACGCCTGGATGCCAAGGGCTTGCAGACGCTGCGCGCCGACACGGCACGCACTACCTATCGCTTCGACGTGCGCACGCCGCAGGAATATGAAGCCGGTCACCTGCCAGGTTTCCTCGGCGCACCCGGCGGCCAGCTGGTGCAGGAGACCGAATCCAACGCCACCGTGCGCGGCGCGCGCATCGTGCTGGTCGACGACGACGGCGTGCGTGCCAACATGACGGCGTCGTGGCTGGCGCAGATGGCGTGGGAAGTCTACGTGCTTGACGGTGCGACCGCGCAGCAGTTCAGCGAGCAAGGTCCGGCGCCGCGTGAATTGCCGCCGGCGCCGCCATCGGAAAGAATTTCGCCGCAGACATTGGCCGGCTGGCTGGAGCAAGATCAGGCCAAAGCCAAGGTCAACGCCAACGCGGGCAAGGGCACCGTGGTGCTGGATTTCTCCACCAGTGCGAACTACGTCAAACAGCATGTTCCCGGCGCCTGGTTCGCCTTGCGCTCGCAGCTGGCGCAAGTCCTGCAGAACGTGCCGGCGGCCGAACGTTACGTGGTCACCTGCGGCAGCAGCCTGCTGGCGGCATTCGTCATCGGCGACCTGGCCGCGCTGACCGACAGGCCGGTGTTCCTGCTCGAAGGCGGCAACGGCGGCTGGAAGGCCGCCGGTCTGCCGCTTGAGACCGGCGCGACCTCGCTGGCCTCGCCGCGCATCGACCGCTACCGCCGTCCGTACGAGGGCACCGACAATCCCGCTTCCGCCATGCAGGCCTATCTCGACTGGGAGTTCGGCCTGGTCGAGCAGCTCGGCCGCGACGGCACTCATGGGTTTCAAGTCATATGAACTATTGCTGACCGCCAGGCGAAGAAACACGCGACCCGATTACAATGACGGTCGCGTTTTCTTTTGAAACGGTTCCCATGCAACATATCCCGCCGCGCGCAGTGGGCGCACTGCTCGTCAACACCACGATCTGGGGCTTGTCCTGGATCGCCTTCAAATCCCTGCAGCAGCAGGGCATCCACCCGCTGTGGGCGACCGCCATCATTTTTTCCTGCTGCACGCTCTGGATGCTGCTGCTCAAGCGTAAATCGCTGCGCGAGATCGGCAATCATCCCGAGCTGATTTACGTTGCGGTTGCCTCCGGCCTGACCAACACCGCCTTCAACGGCGCGGTGGCGTTCGGCGATGTGGTGCGCGTGGTGCTGCTGTTTTACCTGATGCCGATCTGGGCCGTGATCCTGGCGCGGCTGGTGCTGCATGAGCCGATCACGCAGCGTGCGTTGCTGCGGATTGCATTGGGGCTTTGCGGCGCCGTCATCGTGCTGTATCAGCCGGCGATCGGCGTGCCCTTGCCACACGACATGGCCGACTGGGTGGCGCTGGCCGGCGGGTTCTTTTTTGCCGTCAACAACATCATGCTGCGCCGCCTGCACGGCGTCGCCGACGGCGCCCGGGCGGTCGCCATGCTGAGCGGCGGCGCGCTGCTGTCGACGATTCTCGGTGTAGCACTGGCGGCATCCGGAGCGATCGCCTGGCCCGGCGCCATCGGCACGCCGTCGGTGCCGACGCTGGCGCTATGGTCGGTGCTGTTCATGGTGTCCAACCTGTGCCTGCAATACGGCGTGGCGCGGCTGCCCGCGAACATCACGGCGGTGGTCATGCTGGTGGAAATCATCATCGCCGCGGTGTCGGCATGGCTGTTCGGCGCGGCGGAATTGCGTGCCCAGGATCTGATCGGCGGCGCCTTGATCATCGCCGCACCTTGGCTGGTGCGCGACCGGCGTGTGGCTGCGCCCGCCTGAGCAGGTTCAGCCGGCCAGCATCACGCGATTGCGGCCGCCTTCTTTGGCGCGGTAGAGCGCCTCGTCGGCGCTGGCGATCAGTTTCTGGCGCGCCTGGTCGGCCGACATGCTGCGGTCGGGCGGGGTTTGCGAGGCGGCGCCGATGGAGACGGTCACCTGCAGCGCTTCATCCGCGCCGGCAATCTCGATGGCCTGCTGGGCCACGCTGGCGCGGATCCGTTCGGCGATGCGTTCGGCGTCGCGCAATGTCGCCTGGGTCAGCAGCACGATGAATTCCTCGCCGCCGTATCGTCCCAGCGAATCGCTCAGGCGCAATTCCTTCTTGATGCGTGTCGCTACTTCACGCAGCACGTCGTCGCCGCTCTGGTGGCCGAACTTGTCGTTGACGCGCTTGAAGTGATCGATGTCGATGAACAGGCAGGACAGTGCTGAGCGCTCGCGCTGGGCGCGGCCAATTTCTTCCTGCATGCGCTGTTCGATGTAACGGCGGTTGTTGACGCCGGTGAGCGGATCGGTCAGGCCGATGTGCTTGAGGCGTTCGTTGTTGATGACGTTTTCAAGGCAGATCGCCACCACCGACGCCAGCCGCTCGATGAAGTCGGTAGCCAGGTTGCCGGTGAAGCGGCCTTCATGGGCGCTGCCCAGGGCCAGGTAACCGATCAGTTTCTGATGGCGCGTCAATGGCAGGATCGCCACACTGGCGGGCCGGTACGTCGGAAACAGCGATTGATGCAATTCATGCTGGTAAGGGCCGAGCGTGGGCTTTTCCAGCGGCAGGGCGGGGCCGTTTTCAGCCAGGAACAGCAGGTTGGGATATTCGTCGAGGCCGATTTGCAGGTCATGCAGGATGCGGCGCACGTCGAAGGCGTAGTCGACCAGCGCGAGCGTGACGATTTCCAGGTTGAAGGTGTTGGGCATCAACAGCGACGCCGTTTCGATCAGGTCGCGGAATTCGCTCGAGCCGATCAGGCGCAGGTCGAAAGCCTGGTGGCGCTGCATGATTTGTTGATTGATGCGGGCCTGCTCCAGCAGGTCCTGCAACTCGGCGTGCAGCTGCTGGTTTTCTTCCAACAGTGCCTGGGTGTCGACAGCGCTATTCATCGTGGTCCGGTCTTTTGGCCGTTTTTGCTTATTTCCCTTGATACCATCAACGCTGGCCTGAGCCGCGTCCCCCTTGCCCGGCAAGCGATTTGCTGCGGACGCACAAGCTTACCACCGGCGCGCCGTGATTGCTTTACAGCGTGGCGAAAAAACGCTCGCCCATTTCTTCCAGGCCGAGCGACTGCAATACGTCCTGCAGGCGTTCGGTCGGCCGCTTGCGCGGCAGGTCCTTGTAGCGGGCGATGATCAGTTCGTTCTTCATCGAGTGTTCCCAGCCGACCAGTTCGGTCACGCTGACCTGGTAGCCGTGCGCTTCCAGTTGCAGGCAGCGCAGCACGTTGGTGACCTGGCTGCCGAATTCGCGCGTGTGCAGCGGATGGCGCCACAGCTCGGTCAGCGACGTGCGGCCCAGCGAGGCGCCCTTGTTGCGGTTGAGCACGGAGGCGACTTCGGCCTGGCAGCACGGCACCAGCACGATGAATTGCGCATGCTTTTTCAGCGCGAAATGGATGGCGTCGTCGGTTGCCGTATCGCAGGCGTGCAGCGCGGTGACGACGTCGATCTGTTCCGGCAGGGCGGGCGAGACGATCGAGTCGGCCACCGACAAGTTGAGGAAGGACATGCCGGGGAAGCCGAGGCGTTTTGCCAGCTCGGTCGATTTCTGCACCAGTTCTTCGCGCGTTTCAATGCCGTAGATGCGCGAATTGCCTTCCAGCGCCTTGAAGAACAGGTCATACAGGATGAAGCCGAGATACGACTTGCCGGCGCCGTGATCGACCACGCTGACGTCGGGATGCGCGTTGCGGATTTCCTGCAGCAGTGGTTCGATGAACTGGTACAGGTGATAGACCTGCTTGAGCTTGCGGCGGCTGTCCTGGTTGAGCTTGCCGTCGCGCGTCAGGATGTGCAATTCCTTGAGCAGCTCTATCGACTGGCCCGGGCGGATTTCCGGAATCGCCGCGCCGGCGCCGGCGGCACCTGCGGCAACGCCGGCCGCCGCAGGTTTGTTGTGCTTCTTGCTGCTCATAAGAATGTCGCTGGCTCAGACGTTGAACAGGAAGTTCATCACGTCGCCGTCCTTGACCACGTATTCCTTGCCTTCGGCGCGCATCTTGCCCGCTTCCTTGGCGCCGTTTTCACCCTTGTAGGCGATGAAGTCCTCATAGGCGATGGTCTGCGCGCGGATGAAGCCGCGCTCAAAGTCGGTGTGGATCACGCCGGCCGCCTGCGGGCCGGTGGCGCCGACCGGTACGGTCCAGGCGCGTACTTCCTTCACGCCTGCGGTGAAGTAGGTCTGCAGGCCGAGCAGCTTGAAGCCCGCGCGGATCAGACGGTCGAGGCCCGGCTCTTCCATGCCCATGTCGGCCAGGAAGTCGGCCTTGTCGGCGTCGTCGAGGTCGGCGATTTCCGATTCGATGGCGGCGCAGATGGCGACAATCGGCGCGCCCTGGTCGGCGGCGTATTTGGTCAGCTGGTCCAGCAGCGGGTTGTTGGTGAAGCCGTTGTCGGACACATTGGCCACGTACATGGCTGGCTTGGCCGTGATCAGGCACAGCGGCTTGATCAGCGCTATTTCTTCAGCGTCGAGTCCGAGCGCGCGCACCGGCTGGGCGTCGTCCAGCGCCGGCATGATGCGTTCCAGCAGCGCCACCAGCTTGGCGGCGTCCTTGTCGCCCGAGCGGGCTTTTTTCTGTTCGCGGTGGATCGCCTTCTCGACGGTGCCCATGTCGGCCAGCGCCAGTTCGGTCTGGATCACGGCGATGTCATCCAGCGGGCTGACCTTGCCGGCCACGTGGATCACGTTCGGGTCTTCGAAGCAGCGCACCACGTTGACGATGGCGTCCGTTTCGCGGATGTGCGACAGGAACTGGTTGCCCAGGCCTTCACCTTTGGAAGCGCCCGCCACCAGGCCGGCGATGTCCACGAATTCCACGGTTGCCGAAAGAATGCGCTCCGGCTGACGATTTCTGCCAGCGCCTGCAGGCGCGGATCGGGTACTTCGACCATGCCGACGTTCGGTTCGATGGTGCAGAACGGATAGTTTTCAGCGGGAATGCCCGCCTTGGTCAAGGCATTGAACAGGGTCGATTTACCGACGTTGGGCAGGCCGACGATGCCGCATTTGAGGCTCATGACAAAATTCTTTCTTAATCAAAAGCGGTATTGTATCAAGTCAGGCGGCCGACCCGCAGCTTTGCTGAGGCTTGCGCGGCTTGCGCCGCAAGCATCGTGCTGCGACGCGGAAACATAAGAAGCGCATCCCAACTCGCCGAGATTGGTCAGTTGAAGTGTTGTCAATTTGTTTCAATACGTTAATTGGCCGGTGAGCCGTTGGATTGTATTTACACTGCCTATTGCCATGCCGGAAGCAATTGCTGTTTTTGCTCTACAATGTCGCCTTTGGAGAATTCTTGGTATCCGTCTTGCCTAACATCGTAGAAATCCGCGACTTGCACTTTGGTTATGGGGACCGCCCGATCCTGTCGGGCCTCCGCATGGACTTCCCACGTGGAAAAGTGATTGCCGTCATGGGCGGATCCGGCTCCGGCAAGACCACCATCCTGCGCCTGATCGGCGGCCAGTTGCGCCCGCAATCGGGCACGCTGACGGTCGACGGCGAGAACGTGCCGTCGCTCGACACCGGCGACCTGTATCGCCTGCGCCGCAAGATGGGCATGCTGTTCCAGAACGGCGCGCTGTTTACCGACATGACGGTGTTCGACAACGTCGCGTTTCCGTTGCACGAACACACCGACCTGCCGGAAGAGTTGATCCGCGACCTGGTGCTGCTCAAGCTCAACGCGGTCGGCCTGCGCAACGCCGCACCGCTGAAGCCGGCCGAGATTTCCGGCGGCATGGCGCGCCGCGTAGCGCTGGCGCGCGCGATCGCGCTGGATCCCGCGCTGATCATGTATGACGAGCCGTTCGCCGGCCTTGATCCGATTTCCATGGGCGTGACCGCCAATCTGATCCGCAAGCTCAATGATGCGCTCGGTTCGACATCGATCCTGGTGTCGCATGACGTCAACGAATCGTTCGGCATCGCCGACTATGTCTACTTCCTGTCGGAAGGCAAGATCGTCGCACAAGGCACTCCCGACGAAATGCGCGCCTCGCAGGACCCTTACGTGAAGCAATTCGTGCACGCCGAGGCCGACGGCCCGGTGCCGTTCCATTATCCGGGCCGCTCGCTGGCAGAGGACGTTGGCTTGGGAGGGCGTCAATGATCGCTGGTTTCCTGGGCGGCATCGGCCGCTCCCTGCGCGAATTCGTGTTCGGCCTCGGTTTCGCCGCACGCATGTTCTGGACCGTGATCCGCTCCTCGGGCGGCCTGTGGCGCCGTCCGCGCCTGATCACCGATCAGATCCACTTCATTGGCAATTATTCGCTGGTCATCATCGCCGTGTCGGGCCTGTTCGTCGGTTTCGTGCTCGGCCTGCAGGGCTACTACACGCTTAATAAGTACGGTTCCGAACAGGCGCTGGGCCTGCTGGTGGCCTTGTCGCTGACGCGCGAGCTGGGGCCGGTCGTGACCGCCTTGCTGTTCGCCGGCCGCGCCGGCACCTCGCTGACTGCGGAGATCGGTCTGATGAAAGCCGGCGAGCAACTATCGGCAATGGAAATGATGGCCGTCGATCCGCTGCAGCGCGTGGTCGCGCCGCGCTTCTGGGCCGGCGTTGTTGCCATGCCAGTGCTGGCGGCGATTTTTAGTGCCGTCGGCGTGATCGGTGGTTATATTGTGGGTGTACTGATGATCGGCGTCGACGAAGGCGCATTCTGGTCGCAGATGCAAGGCGGCGTCGACGTCTGGAACGACATCGCCAACGGCGTGCTCAAGAGCATCGTTTTCGGTATTGCGGTAACCTTCGTTGCCCTGTATCAAGGCTACGAAGCCAAGCCGACCCCCGAAGGCGTCTCGCGCGCCACCACGCGCACGGTGGTAATCGCTTCACTGATGGTGTTGGGATTGGACTTCCTGCTGACGGCGCTGATGTTCAGCTGAGCAGGACGGCCGGGAATAACGAAGGCAAGTCCGCAACGAACTTCATCGCGGACTTCGGATTGATTTTTAGGATGGCAGTGTATGCAACGTAAAACATTAGACGTGTGGGTGGGCTTGTTTGTCTTGCTGGGAGCGGCCGCGCTGGTTTTCCTCGCGCTCAAGGCGGGCAACATGAGCTCGTTCTCGTTCAACCAGAAGACCTATTCGATCACCACCAAGTTCGACAACATCGGCGGCCTCAAGCCGCGCGCTGCGGTCAAGAGCGCCGGCGTGGTGGTCGGTCGCGTCGATGCGATCCGGTTCGACGACAAGACATTTCAGGCATCGGTGACGCTCAACATGGACGAGCGCTACCAGTTTCCAAAGGATAGTTCCGCCAAGATCCTGACTTCAGGTCTGCTTGGCGAGCAATACATCGGTATCGAACCGGGGGGTGATGTAAAAAATCTGGCGGCAGGCGACACGATCAAGATGACGCAGTCGGCGATCGTGCTGGAGAACCTGATCAGCCAGTTCTTATATAGCAAGGCAGCAGAGGGAAAGGATAGTCCAAAATGAAAATAACAGCTCGTATCGCAGCGCTGGCCATGGTTGCCGCGCTCAGTGGTTGCGCCACATCGCAAAACCCGAACGACCCGCTTGAAGGCTTCAACCGCGCGATGTTCAGCTTCAACGACACCGTCGACAAGGTGGCGCTGAAACCGGCCGCGCAGGCTTATCAGTTCGTCCTGCCCAATTTCGTGCAGACCGGCATCGGCAACTTCTTCGGCAACATCGGCGACCTGTGGTCGGCGGTGAACCAGATCTTGCAAGGCCGTGTCGAAACCGGCGTCACCAGCTTCATGCGCGTGGCGGTCAACACCACCTTCGGTCTGGGCGGCGTGCTCGACGTCAGTACCGAAGCACGTCTGCCGAAGCAGAAGTCCGATTTCGGCCAGACGCTGGGCAAATGGGGCGTAGGATCCGGCCCGTACGTCGTGCTGCCGCTGCTGGGACCATCGACGATTCGTGATACTGCGGCGTTGCCGGCCGATTTCTACGGCGACCTGTGGACGTACAAGAAGCCGGTGCGCTGGCGCAACGTCGGTTCGGTGGTGCGCGTGATCGACAAGCGTGCGCAGTTGCTGGACGCTTCCAACCTGCTGGAAGACGCCGCGCTCGACAAGTATGACTTCGTGCGCGACACCTACCTGCAGAGCCGCCAGTCGCAGATCGACGGCACCAAGGATGAGCAGCGCGGCAAGGAAGAAGTCGTCAAGCCTTAACCGACGCATCACAGGTGAATCCGGCCGGGCGCGATCATCGCGCCCGGCCTCACTTGAAAATCCGGAGAATGCAACCACGTTGTATATCCGGTAGCCGTTTGGAACCTGCCGGACACGCGCCGCATTTTTGTGGCAAAGTGGATCAGCGGTGCACCGGATCATGTCCGGCGCGGCTGTAGCGGCGTAGCGGGCGATGGCGCCTTATTTATGAATGGATCGTAGATTATGAACATGCTTACCAAATTCCTGGCGATTGCCCTCTCTGTTTCGGCGCTGACGTTCGCGTCCGCCGCCTCGGCGCAGGAAGCGCCTGATGCGCTGGTCAAGCGCATCAGCGACGACGTGATCAACACCGCCAAGAGCGACAAGGAAATCCAGGCCGGCAACATCAATCGCATCGTTGCGCTGGTGGAAGAAAAAATCCTTCCTTACGTCGACTCCGAGCGCATGACCGCGCTGGCGGCCGGCCGTTACTGGCGCCAGGCGACACCGGAACAGCAAAAACAGCTGATCACCGAATTCCGCAGCCTGCTGATCTACACCTACTCCGGCGCGCTGTCGCAGATCCGCGATCAGAAGATCGAATACAAGCCGTTGCGCGCCGACCCGGCCGACACCGAAGTGGAAGTGCGTTCGCAAGTGATCCAGTCGCGCGGCGAACCGATCCAGCTGAGCTATCGTCTCGAGAAATTGTCGTCGGGCTGGAAAATGTATGACGTCAACGTGATGGGCGCGTGGCTGGTGGAAGCCTACAAGGGCACCTTCAACAGCGAAATCACCAAGGGCGGCATCGACGGCCTGATCAAGAGCCTGTCCGACAAGAACAAGCAGCTGGCTGCGCGTTCGGGCAAGAAGTAACCAGGACCGACAGGAAGCCTGACATGTTCAAACCCGACGCCACCCTTACCGCCGACAACGCCAGCACCACGCTGGCGGCCGGCCTGCAGGCAATTGCCGGCGGCCAGTCGTCGATTGACCTGAGCGGCGTGGCAACCGTGGATTCTTCCGCCGTCGCCACCTTGCTGGCGTGGCAACGCGCCGCGCAGAAAAAGGGCCTGGCGCTGCAGTTCGGCGTCCTGCCGGCCAATTTGCAAAGCCTGGTCGACCTGTACGGCGCCGCGTCGCTGCTGGGTGCACCGACTTCCGCATCCGACCGACACCACTGATCTCCACAAGGCCGCCGGCCATGCCGGCAGCCGCTTCCCCCCATTCCGGCTGCAAGAGCGGAAATCCCCTATAATCCAACGTTTCGCTGCACCGCTTGTTGCCTTGATGCAAAAGGCCGGCAGCCTGATTCATTCCTTTTTTGCTCACTCTGACGCGTCCCGAATGCGGACCAAATAATGGCAGCTCTACAGATCAATAATGTCGAAAAACGCTATCAGTCGCTGCAAGCGCTGGGCGGTGTTTCGCTCTCGATAGAAGAGGGTGAATTTTTCGGCTTGCTGGGCCCCAACGGCGCCGGCAAAACCACACTGATATCGATCGTGGCCGGACTCAATCGCGCCGACTCCGGTTCGGTCACCATCCACGGCCATGACGTCGTCACCGATTACCGGGCGGCGCGCACCAAGCTCGGCGTGGTGCCGCAGGAACTGGTGTTCGATCCGTTCTTCACCGTGCGCGAAACGCTGCGCATGCAATCCGGTTATTTTGGCCTGAAGAACAACGATCGCTGGATCGACGAGGTGATGGACAACCTGGACCTGACCAACAAGGCCGACACCAACATGCGCGCGTTGTCCGGCGGCATGAAGCGGCGCGTGCTGGTCGCCCAGGCGCTGGTGCACAAGCCGCCGGTGATCGTGCTCGACGAGCCGACCGCGGGCGTCGACGTCGAGTTGCGCCAGACCTTGTGGAAATTCATCGGTCGCCTCAACCGCGAAGGTCACACCATCGTGCTGACCACGCATTATCTGGAAGAAGCCCAGGCGCTGTGCAACCGCATCGCCATGCTGAAATTCGGCAAGGTGGTGGCGCTCGATTCGACGGACGCGCTGATCAAGCGCATTTCGGGTTCGCAACTGGTGTTGCGCCTGAAGTCGGGCGGCTTGCCCGACAGCCTGCGTCCGCTGGTGACGCATCCCGAAGAATTGTTGTCGGGCCTGAAATACACGCTGCGCGTGAACGACTACAACGACGTCGAGCCGATCTTGTCGGCGCTGCGCCAGGGTGGCGCGGTGATTGACGACATGCAGTTGCAACAGGCCGATCTGGAAGATGTCTTCATCCAGATCATGGGAGACGTCAAATGACCGGTTTTCAAACACTGTTTTACAAGGAAGTGCTGCGTTTCTGGAAGGTCGCCACGCAAACCGTGACGGCGCCGGTCATGACCGCCATGCTGTACCTGCTGATCTTTGGCCACGTGCTGCAAGACCGCGTGCAGGTCTATCCGGGCGTGCAATACACCGGTTTCCTGGTGCCCGGGCTGGTCATGATGAGCGTGCTGCAGAACGCCTTCGCCAACAGCTCGTCGTCGCTGATCCAGTCCAAGATCACCGGCAACCTGGTGTTCGTTCTCCTTACTCCACTTTCGCATTGGGAAATGTTCGGCGGCTACGTGCTGGCGGCGGTCGTGCGCGGCCTGATCGTCGGTGCGGGCGTGTTCGTGGTGACGGCGTGGTTCGGCCACCTGAGTTTCGTGGCGCCATGGTGGATCGTGATCTTCGCCCTGCTGGGCGCGGCCATCCTCGGCACCATGGGATTGGTCGCCGGCATCTGGGCGGAAAAGTTCGACCAGCTGGCGGCGTTCCAGAATTTCCTGATCGTGCCGCTGACCTTCCTGGCCGGCGTGTTCTATTCGATCCACTCGCTGCCGCCATTCTGGCAAACGGTCTCGCATTTCAACCCGTTCTTTTATATGATTGACGGTTTCCGCTACGGCTTTTTCGGGCAGTCCGACATCAACCCCGTGATCAGCCTGGCGATTGTCTCGGTGTTCTTCATCGCGCTCTCGACGCTGGCGGTACGGATGCTGAAGAGCGGTTACAAACTGCGCGCGGGCGCACATTGATGGCGACGTTCACCGTTCGCCATTTACCTTGATCACCTAGTGAAGAGCCGCATCATGCTACCCACACCTGAACTCGTTAAGAACTACATCGCTGCCGGCCTGGCCTGCTCGCACCTCGAAGTCGAGGGCGACGGCCAGCACTTTACCGCCGTCATCGTGTCCGACTCCTTCGCCGGCAAACGCCTGATCCAGCGCCACCAGCTGGTCTACGCGGCGCTCGGCGACCGCATGCGCGAGGAAATTCACGCCCTGTCGATGAAGACCCTCACTCCCGAAGAATTTCAGAAATAAGGCCAGGTTTCCCTATGGACAAGCTCTTAATCCGCGGCGGTAACCGCCTTTCCGGCGACGTCGTCATTTCCGGCGCCAAGAATGCAGCGCTGCCTATTTTGTGTGCAGGCCTGCTGACCGCCGACAATCTGCACCTGTCGAACATTCCGAACCTGCAGGATGTCAGCACGATGCTCAAGCTGATGCGCCAGATGGGTTTGCGTATCGAACAGGAAGCCGGCAGCAACAAGGTCACGCTTAATGGCGGCGACATCACCAAGCTGGAAGCGCCGTATGAACTGGTGAAGACCATGCGCGCTTCGATCCTGGTGCTCGGTCCGCTGCTGGCGCGCTTCGGCGAAGCCAAGGTATCGCTGCCGGGCGGCTGCGCCATCGGCTCGCGTCCGGTCGACCAGCACATCAAGGGCTTGCAGGCGATGGGTGCGGAAATCACCATCGACGCCGGCTACATCTACGCCAAGGCCAAGCGCCTCAAGGGTACGCGCATCGTGACTGACATGATCACCGTCACCGGCACTGAAAACCTGCTGATGGCGGCCGTGCTGGCTGACGGCGAGACCGTGCTGGAAAACGCCGCACGCGAACCTGAAGTCAGCGACCTGGCGCAGCTGCTGGTGGCGATGGGCGCGAAGATCGAAGGTATCGGCACCGACCGCCTGGTGATCCAGGGCGTCGACAAGCTGCACGGCGCGTCGCACACCGTCATTGCCGACCGCATCGAAACCGGCACCTTCCTGTGCGCCGTGGCGGCCGTGGGCGGCGACGTTACGCTGAGGAACACCCGCAGCAACCTGCTCGACGCCGCACTCGACAAACTGCGCGAAGCCGGCGCCATTCTGACCACCGGCGAGGACTGGATCCGCGTGCAGATGGCGCGTCGTCCCAAGGCGGTCAGCTTCCGCACCACCGAATATCCTGGTTTCCCAACCGACATGCAGGCCCAGTTCATGGCGTTGAACTGCATCGCCGAAGGCACCAGCCACGTCACCGAAACGATTTTTGAAAATCGCTTCATGCACGTGCAGGAAATGAACCGCCTCGGCGCCGCCATCGACATCGAAGGCAATACCGCGATCGTCAAGGGCGTGGAAAAATTCATCGGCGCGCCGGTGATGGCGACGGATCTGCGCGCATCGGCATCGCTGGTGATTGCCGGTCTGGCCGCACAGGGCGAGACGCTGATCGAACGCATCTATCATCTCGACCGCGGCTACGATCGCATGGAAAACAAACTGTCGTCGATCGGCGCCCAGATCGAACGCGTTAAATAATCGCTAGCACACAATGACCCAGCAACTCACGCCGCAACTCACCCTGGCCCTGTCCAAGGGACGCATCTTCGAAGAAACGCTGCCGCTGCTCAAGGCCGCCGGCATCGAAGTTACCGAAGATCCCGAGACCTCGCGCAAACTGATCCTGCCGACCAATGACCCGGCCGTGCGCGTGATCATCGTGCGCGCTTCCGACGTGCCGACCTACGTGCAATACGGCGCGGCAGATTTCGGCGTGGCCGGCAAGGACGTGTTGCTCGAGCATGGCGGCGAAGGCCTGTACCAGCCGATCGACCTGAACATCGCCAAGTGCCGCCTGTCGGTCGCCGTGCAGGACGGTTTCGACTACGCCAGCGCGGTGCGCCAGGGCGCGCGCCTGCGCGTGGTCACCAAGTACGTCAAGACCGCGCGTGAACACTTCGCTGCCAAGGGCGTGCACGTCGACCTGATCAAGCTGTACGGCTCGATGGAACTGGGTCCGCTGGTCGGCCTGTCCGACGCCATCGTCGACCTCGTCAGCACCGGCGGTACGCTGCGCGCCAACAAGCTGGTTGAAGTTGAGCACATCATGGAAATTTCGTCGCGTCTGGTCGTGAACCAGGCCGCGCTGAAACTGAAACGCGAACGTCTCCAGCCGATCCTGGAAGCATTCGAAAAAGCATCGCAGGCAAACGCATAGCAAGCATCGAAGGCGACATCATGGGCATAGCAATCCGAAAACTCGATTCCACCGACGCCGGCTTCAGGCAGAAGCTGTCGTCCGTGCTGGCATTTGAAGCCGGCGAAGACGAGGCCATCGATCGCGCCGCCGCCGGCATCCTGGCCGACGTCAAGGCGCGCGGCGATGCTGCTGTGCTGGAATACACCAACCGTTTCGATCGCCTGTCCGCGACCGCCGTTTCCGCACTGGAAATCGGCCAGGACGAGTTGAAAAAAGCGCTGGACGGTTTGCCCGCCGCGCGCCGCGCCGCCTTGCAGACCGCCGCCGACCGCGTGCGCGCCTACCATGAGCGCCAGAAGAAGGAATGCGGCTCCGACGGTTTCCTCTATACCGAAGCCGACGGCACCGTGCTGGGCCAGAAGGTCACGCCGCTCGACCGTGTCGGCATTTACGTGCCGGGCGGCAAGGCTGCCTATCCGTCGTCGGTATTGATGAACGCCATCCCGGCCAAGGTCGCCGGCGTGCAGGAAGTCATCATGGTGGTGCCGACTCCGGACGGCGTGAAGAATGAACTGGTGCTGGCCGCTGCGGCCATCGCCGGCGTCGATCGCGTGTTCACCATCGGCGGCGCGCAAGCCGTCGGTGCGCTGGCCTACGGCACCGACACGATTCCGCAAGTCGACAAGATCGTCGGCCCCGGCAATGCCTATGTTGCCGCCGCCAAGCGCCGCGTGTTCGGTACGGTTGGCATCGACATGATCGCCGGTCCCTCCGAGATCCTCGTGATTTGCGACGGCAGCACCGATCCCGACTGGATCGCCATGGATTTATTCTCGCAAGCCGAGCATGACGAACTGGCGCAATCCATCCTGCTGTGTCCGGACGCCGATTACATCGCCAGGGTCGAAGCCAGCATCAACAAGCAACTCGACGCCATGCCGCGCAAGGACGTGATCCGCACCTCGCTGACCGATCGCGGCGCGCTGGTGAAAGTGCGCGACATGGACGAAGCCTGCGAGATCGCCAATGCGATCGCTGCCGAGCATCTGGAAATCTCCGCCGAGCAGCCGCAGCAATGGGCCGACAAGATCCGCCATGCCGGCGCCATGTTCCTCGGACGGTTTTCGTCCGAGGCGCTGGGCGACTATTGCGCCGGTCCGAACCACGTGCTGCCGACCTCGCGCACCGCGCGTTTCTCGTCGCCGCTGGGCGTCTATGATTTCCAGAAGCGCTCCAGCATCATCCAGGTCAGCGAAGCCGGCGCCCAGACCTTGGGCAAGGTCGCCGCCGAGCTGGCTTATGGCGAAGGCTTGCAGGCGCACGCCCGCTCCGCCGAGTTGCGCCTCAAATGACGACGCTGCGCGCTCAGTCAACTCAGCCAGCCCTGCCGGGTCGGCGATGAGCTGGCGCGACCGTGTTTTTTGCGAAGATGCGCTGGAGGGCCTGGCGCGCATTCCCGATGGTGAGATCGACCTGCTGATCGCCGATCCGCCTTACGGTCTTGGCAAGGATTACGGCAACGATTCCGACAAGCTCGATAACGACGCTTACCTGGCCTGGACCGAGCAGTGGATCGATGCCGCGCTTCCCAAGCTCAAGCCGAACGGCAGTCTTTACATTTTCCTGACCTGGCGCTATTCGCCGGAGATTTTCGTCATGCTCAAGCGGCGCATGACCATGCTCAACGAAATCGTCTGGGACCGCCGCGTGCCGTCGATGGGCGGCAGCACGCGCAAGTATTCCTCGGTGCACGACACCATCGGTTTTTTCGCGCGGGCAAAGGACTACTATTTCGACCTCGACGCCATCCGTATCCCTTATGACGCCCAGACCAAGAAGGCGCGCTCGCGCTCGATCTTCGTCGGCGCCAAGTGGCTGGAGATGGGCTACAACCCGAAAGACGTCTGGAGCGTGTCGCGCCTGCATCGCGAGCACAAGGAGCGGGCCGACCATCCGACCCAGAAGCCGCTCGAAATCGTCGAGCGCATGATCAAGGCGTCGTGCCCGGCCGGCGGCGTGGTGCTCGATCCCTTCATGGGCAGCGGCACCACGGCGGTGGCGGCAAGGCGTTGCGGCCGCCAGTTTGTCGGCTTTGAACTGAACCCGGCTTATTGCGCGCTGATCGAACAGCGCGTGGCAGATCTCGATCCCATTTCGACACAGACATCCGATGAGCAAGTCACTGGTTGAACGCATTATCCGTGCCGATGTGCGCGCGCTGTCCGCCTATCCGGTGCCGGACGCCGCCGGCTTCGTCAAACTCGACGCCATGGAAAATCCGTACACCTTGTCGCAGGCCTTGCGCGACGAACTCGGACAACGGCTGGCCGCAGTGGCGCTGAACCGCTATCCGGTGCCGTCCTACACGCGGCTAAAGGAACAGCTGTGCCGCCACATGGGCGTGCCGGCAGGCTTCGACGTGCTGCTGGGCAATGGTTCGGATGAACTGATTTCCATTGTCTCGGTGGCGTGCGCCCAGGCCGGCGCCAAAGTGCTGGCGCCGGAGCCGGGCTTCGTGATGTACGGCGTGTCGGCGAGATTCGCCGGGCTCGAGTACATCGGCGTGCCGCTCAAGGCCGACTTCACGCTCGACAGGGACGCCATGCTGGCGGCGATCGCCGAACATCGGCCGGCGATTACCTATCTGGCCTATCCGAACAACCCGACCGGCACGCTGTATGACGCCGCCGATATCGAGGCGGTGATCCGCGCCGTCGGCGACGACGGCATCGTGGTGGTCGATGAAGCCTACCAGCCGTTCGCGCAGGAAAGCTTCATGCCGCGCTTGCCGGAATTCAACAATCTGGTGGTCATGCGTACCGTCTCCAAGCTCGGCCTGGCCGGCATCCGGCTCGGCTATATGGCCGCCGGGGCGGCTTTGTTGCAGGAATTCGACAAGGTGCGGCCGCCTTATAACATCAACGTGCTGACGCAGGCGGCGGCCGAGTTCGTGCTTGATCACACGGCGGAACTGGACCGTCAGGCGGCGGCCCTGCGCAATGCGCGTACCGCTCTGGCTGCGGCGCTGGTGGAGCTTGACGGTATTGAAGTGTTCCCGTCCGCCGCCAATTTCCTGCTGATCCGGCTGGCAAATGCGGATAAAGTATTCGCCGGACTGTTGCAACGTAAGGTATTAGTCAAAAATGCCGGTAAAATGCATCCATCGCTGCAAAATTGCCTCAGAGTCAATGTCAGTACGCCCGAAGAGAATTCCCTGTTCCTGATCGCCTTGAAAGAATCGCTTCAAGAGCGCATCTAGGAATCACTTTTGTAATGTCTGTTTTACCCTGATCATGTCAACTCCACGAACTGCAGAAGTCGTCCGCAACACCAACGAGACGCAAATCCGCGTCGCGATCAACCTGGATGGCACCGGCCAGCAAAAGCTGGATACCGGCGTGCCCTTCCTCGATCACATGCTGGACCAGATCGCACGCCACGGTTTGATCGACCTCGACATCGAGGCCAAGGGCGACCTGCACATCGATGCGCACCACACCGTGGAAGACGTCGGCATCACGCTGGGCCAGGCCTTCGCCAAGGCCATCGGCGACAAGAAGGGCATCCGCCGCTACGGCCATGCCTACGTGCCGCTGGATGAAGCGCTGTCGCGCGTGGTGATCGACTTCTCCGGCCGTCCAGGCCTGGAATATCACATCCCCTTTACCCGCTCCATGATCGGCGGCTTCGACGTCGACCTGACCAGCGAGTTCTTCCATGGTTTTGTCAATCATGCGCAAGTCACGCTGCATGTGGACAATCTGCGCGGCATCAACGCGCACCATCAATGCGAAACCGTATTCAAGGCTTTTGGCCGCGCCCTGCGCATGGCGATTGAACTCGATCCGCGTTCGGCGGGAACGATTCCTTCCACCAAAGGCAGCCTGTAATGTGAGTCGGGCGGGACAGTCCGTTCCGCCATCGGCGCTTTCCGTGCTTTTGCATTTTTCGATATGAATAAAATTGTTGTAGTGGATTACGGAATGGGCAACCTGCGCTCGGTCGCGCAAGCCCTGCGCCATGTCGCGCCTGAAGCCGACGTACGCATCTCCGGCGAAGTCGCCGACATCGAAGCCGCCGACCGCGTGGTGCTGCCCGGCCAGGGAGCGATGCCGGACTGCATGCGCAGTCTGCGCGAGTCCGGCGTGCAGGATGCGGTGCTTGCGGCCTCGCGCAGCAAGCCGCTGTTCGGTGTGTGCGTCGGCGAGCAGATGCTGTTCGACTGGAGCGAAGAAGGCGATACGCCCGGCCTCGGCTTGCTACCCGGGAAGGTGGTCCGCTTCCAGCTCGATGGCCAGATCCAGGAAGACGGTTCGCGTTTCAAGGTGCCGCAAATGGGCTGGAACCGCGTGCATCAGAAAGTCGCGCATCCGCTCTGGCAGGGCGTTGATGAACAGGCTTACTTTTATTTCGTGCATAGCTATTACGCGCAACCGGGAGAGAGCGCCCATACCGTCGGCGAGACGGTGTACGGTGCGCCGTTCGCTTGCGCCGTGGCCCGCGATAATATTTTTGCAACACAATTCCATCCGGAAAAAAGTGCCGCTGCGGGTTTGCAGCTGTACCGGAATTTCGTACACTGGAAACCTTGATTTTTGCTTAATTTTCGCCCAGTTCTTTTTCCAACCGGCAAGCCATGTGCGTATCGAACATATTGCGCTGACCTGTCCTTCACTTACTCAACGTCATTACCGTAGCCATGCTGCTGATACCTGCCATCGACCTGAAAGACGGTCATTGCGTTCGCCTGAAGCAAGGCGATATGGACCAAGCCACCGTATTCTCCCAGGACCCTGCCGAAATGGCGCGGCACTGGCTGCTGCAAGGCGCGCGTCGCCTGCATCTGGTCGACCTCAACGGCGCCTTCGCCGGCAAGCCGAAGAACGAATCGGCCGTCAAGGCCATCCTCAAGGCGGTGCGTGATTTCGCCGTCGAGAACGACGTCGAGGAAATCCCCGTGCAGCTGGGCGGCGGCATCCGCGATCTCGACACCATCGAGCGCTATCTCGACGACGGCCTGTCCTACATCATCATCGGCACCGCCGCGGTGAAGAATCCGGGCTTCCTGCACGACGCCTGCAGCGCATTCCCGGGCCAGATCATCGTCGGCCTCGATGCCAAGGACGGCAAGGTCGCCACCGACGGCTGGAGCAAACTGTCCGGACATGAAGTGATCGACCTGGCGCAGAAGTTCGAAGGCTACGGCTGCGAAGCCATCGTCTACACCGACATCGGCCGCGACGGCATGATGGGCGGCGTCAACATCGAAGCCACCGTGCGCCTGGCGCAGGCGGTCTCGATCCCGATCATCGCCTCCGGCGGCGTGCACAACATCAAGGACGTGGAAGCCTTGTGCGGCGTGCAGGACGAAGGCATCGAAGCGGTCATCTGCGGCCGTTCGATCTACGAAGGCACGCTGGACCTGAGCTCGGCGCAGGATCGCGCCGACCAATTGACGGAGTCCGAAGGGGCCGGCAGCGAACCATCATGACACTCGCAAAACGCATCATCCCCTGTCTCGACGTGACGGCCGGACGGGTCGTCAAGGGCGTCAATTTCCTCGAGTTGCGCGATGCCGGCGACCCGGTTGAGATCGCGCGCCGGTACGACGAACAGGGCGCGGACGAAATCACCTTCCTCGACATCACCGCTTCCTCGGACGGCCGCGGCCTGCTCCTCGACATCATCGAAGCGGTGGCGTCGCAGGTCTTCATCCCGCTGACCGTCGGCGGTGGCGTGCGTGCAGTTGACGATGTGCGGCGCTTGCTCAATGCGGGTGCCGACAAGGTCGGCATCAACACCTCCGCGGTAACCAATCCGCAGCTGGTGGAGGATGCCGCGGGCAAATACGGCTCGCAATGCATCGTGGTGGCGATCGACGCCAAGCGTACCGGCGAAGGCAAGTGGGAAGTGTTCACGCACGGCGGCCGCAACGCCACCGGGCTGGACGCAGTCGAATGGGCGCGCAAGATGGCGCAACTCGGCGCCGGTGAAATTCTGCTGACCAGCATGGACCGCGACGGCACTCGCAGCGGCTTTGACCTGGCGCTTACGCGCGCGGTGTCGGATGCGGTGGCGATTCCCGTGATCGCCTCGGGCGGCGTCGGCGGCCTGCAGGATCTGGCCGACGGCATCAAGCAGGGCAAGGCCGATGCCGTGCTGGCGGCGAGTATTTTCCATTATGGCCAACACACCGTGCAGGAAGCGAAACGTTTTATGGCGGATCAAAATATTCCGATGAGGCTGGCATGAGCATCAGTGCAAAGTGGCTGAACAAGGTGAAATGGGACGAAGTCGGCCTGGTGCCGGTGATCGCCCAGGAAGTCGGCTCCAACGACGTGCTGATGTTCGCCTGGATGAACCGCGAAGCGCTGGCCCGTACCGTGCAGACCGGCGAAGCGGTGTACTGGAGCCGCTCGCGCAAGAAACTGTGGCACAAGGGTGAAGAATCAGGTCATTTCCAGAAGGTGCACGAGATCCGCCTCGATTGCGACGAGGATGTGGTCCTGCTCAAGGTCGAGCAGGTCGCCGGCATCGCCTGCCACACCGGCCGCCATTCCTGCTTCTTCCAGAAGTTCGAAGGCAACGCCGAGACGGGCGAATGGCAGACCGTCGAACCGGTGCTGACGGGCAACGAAGCGGCGCCGGAAAAAGAAAAGCCGAAGCGCGTGCGCAAGACAATTGCCAAGACAGCCCCCAAGGTAACGCCATGAGTGAAACACTGCGCCGCCTTGCCGACGTGATCGAGTCGCGCAAGCTGGCCAACGGCGGCGACCCCGCCACGTCCTATGTCGCCAAGCTGTTTTCCAAGGGCGACGACGCCATCCTGAAAAAGATCGGCGAAGAAGCCGCTGAAACCATCATGGCCGCCAAGGATGCGCGCGTCAGCGGCGACTCTTCGAAGGTGCTCTACGAGTGCGCCGACCTGTGGTTCCACTCGATGGTCATGCTGGCGCATTTCGGCCTCAAGCCGCAAGACGTGCTCAACGAACTGGCGCGCCGCGAAGGCTTGTCCGGCCTCGAAGAGAAGGCTGCCCGTCCGGCAGACGCATAAGCAGCATCGTATCAACGCATAAGAATTCACGACCGCAAAAAGCGGCAAACGACCGCAACATCCCCAGGAGGAGCAGCTTTGGACAACTGTATTTTTTGCAAGATCGCCGCCGGAGAGATCCCGTCGAAGAAGGTCTATGAAGACGAAGACGTGCTGGCGTTCCACGACATCAATCCGGCCGCGCCGGTGCATTTCCTGATCATTCCCAAGCTGCACGTCGCCACCTTGGCCGATTGCGGCGAGAAACATGCGGCGCTATTGGGTAAAATGGCCTTGCTTGCGCCGAAACTGGCGCAGGAACAGGGATGCGGCTACCAGCTTGACGCGACCGGCAACAAGACCGGCGGTTTCAAGACGCTTTTCAATACAGGCCCGGACGGCGGCCAAGAGGTGTACCATCTCCACATGCATGTCATTGGCGGCGCCCATCCATGGCGCACCAAGTCCGTGCTGCAGGGATAAGGACAGCGCATCCGGCCTGGCAGGAATATTGCAACAAAGATTTATTTGAATACAGGGCACGCGTGTCCGCTTAGGAGAGAAAAATGGGTTCGTTCAGTATCTGGCATTGGTTGATTGTTCTGGTGATCGTCATGGTGGTGTTCGGCACGAAGAAGCTGGGCAACATGGGCTCCGACCTCGGCAAAGCCGTCAAGGGTTTCAAGGACGGCGTCAAGGGCGAAGAAGAAGACAAGGAAAAGCCCGTCGCCAAGGATCAGACCATCATCGACGTGCAAGCCAAAGACAAAGAAAAATCCGGCAGCTGAGTCTTCCGCCGACGCCCGCACTGCTTCGCTGCTTGTGGCTTGGTGAAGTTGCGCGGGCTATCGTTGTTTCTGATGCCCTGCAGCCGCCCCCGCGCACGCTGATTTTTTACGGCATTCACTTTCGATTGTTACCCTCGCAATGATTGATATTGGTCTTTCCAAGCTGGCTCTCATCGGTGTCGTCGCACTGGTCGTGATCGGTCCCGAGCGCCTGCCCAAGGTGGCGCGCATGGCCGGTTCGCTGTTCGGACGCGCACAACGCTACATCAACGAGGTCAAGACGGAAGTCAGCCGCGAGATCGAGCTGGAAGAACTGCGCAAGATGCAAAAGGATGTGCAGGACGCCGCCAGCGACGTCCACAGCAGCATTTCCAAGAGCGTCGCCGACGCCGAGAATTCCATCCATGACGCCTGGAGCGAGAGCAGTTCCGGCAGCAGCACCAGTTGGAGCACCACGCCAAGTCCGGAAGCGCTGGTCATCAAGGCCAAGAATTTCCGCAAGAAGAAACTGGCGCGCACCTCGGGCGTTCCTTCCTGGTACAAGAATCAGAGCGGCCGCCGCACCCGCGTGATTTCCGCCGCAGCGCGCGTGGCCAAATATCGTCCTATCGGCGCCGGCAAATCGGCCGGTTTTTTCTAATCCCGATGGACTTGTTTTCCATCCTATTCCTGCAGTAATTCCATGGCCGAAGAACAGAAAACGTCAGGTGGCGAAGATACCTTCATTTCGCATCTGATCGAATTGCGCAGCCGCGTGGTGAAAGCGTCGGCTGCGGTGCTCATCATTTTCCTGTGCATGATGCCGTGGTCCGCGCATATCTTCGATCTGCTGGCGGCGCCGATGATTCACGCTCTGCCGGCCGGCAGCAAGATGATCGCCACCGGCGTCATCACGCCGTTCCTGATACCGGTGAAGGTCACCATGCTGATGGCCTTCATGATCGCGCTGCCGTGGGTGCTGTACCAGATGTGGGCCTTCGTCGCGCCGGGTTTGTATTCGCATGAGAAGCGCCTGGTGGCGCCGCTGGTGATTTCATCCTCGCTGCTGTTCGTCATGGGCGTGGCGTTCTGCTACTTCTTCGTGTTCGGCGTGGTGTTCCCGTTCATCAACAACTTCGCGCCGAAGTCGGTCTCGGTGGCGCCGGATATCGATAGCTATGTCGATTTCGTGCTGACCATGTTCCTGGCGTTCGGCATCACCTTCGAAGTGCCGATCATCGTCATCGTGCTGGTACGCATGGGCCTGGTGCCGCTGGCCAAACTCAAGCAGATCCGTCCCTACGTCGTGGTCGGTGCCTTCGTCATCGCCGCCGTGGTGACGCCGCCGGACATCATGAGCCAACTGATGCTGGCCGTGCCGCTGTGCCTGCTGTATGAAGTCGGCCTGCTGGTGGCGCCGATCTTCGAAAAGGCCACGCGCGCGCCGGAAGAGCGCGAAGACGCCGTCGGCAGCTGACCGGCGCCAACCTCGGCATTGAAAAGAATTGAAAAGGCCACTGCATGCAGTGGCCTTTTTTTGTCTTGCGGCGGGTTGACTCACTCCGCAATGATCAGTGGCACCTGGCGCAGCCAGCTCACCAGAGGATAGGCATCCTTGAATCCGGCCAGCACTTCCTTGCCGATATCGGCCGGGATCTTTTTCTTCAGGCTCGATTCCTTCCAGACAATGAAGTTCTTGAGCTTGATGTATTCGAGATGCGGGCTGTCGGCGTCGAAACCCTTGGGCGGGCGCGTCAGCTTGCCTTCTTCCTGCAAGCCGCCGTAGTTGTCCTTGATGGTCTTGTTCCTGATCACCTTGCTGAAGCCGGCGGCGTCTTCGATCACGCGCTGGCGAATCGCGCGCAGGCGGTCCGACGGCGGCATGTATTCCCCGCCGGCGATCAGCAGCTGGCCGTCGGCGTCGATGTGGAAGTAGTAAGCCGGACCGCCGCCGGAACTCGGCTTCTTCAATCCGCTTGCCGTCAGCGATGCCGAGAAATGCGTCTTGTAGGGGCTCTTGTCGTGCGAGAAGCGCATGTCGCGGTTGATGCGGAACAGCGCCTTCTTCGGATTGCAGCCGGCCATGATGGGATCGAACTTGCTGATGTCGGCGATCAGCTGCGTCACCAGTTCGAGGAACTCCGCGCGCAGGATGTCGTAGCGCGGCTTGTTCATCACGAACCACGCGCGGTTGTTGTTCTCCGACAGCTCGGCGAGAAATTGCGTCAGGTCACGGATATGCATGTTGCGTTCTTTCCTTACTCTCGTTCTTCACGTTTTGGCGGCGGACGTTTGCCGACGACGATTTCCAGCGTGGTTTCCTGCGCCTTGCGCAATACCGTCATCTTCGCCTTCTGGCCCGGCACCAGCTGGGCGATCAGGTTCAGCATTTCGGTGGTGTCGGTGACCGGCTTGTCTTGCACGCTGATGAGAATGTCGCCCGGCTTCATGCCGGCCTTGTCGGCAGGACCGTTCTTGAGCACGCCGGCGATAATGGCGCCGGTCTTCTTGGTCAGGCCGAAGCTCTCGGCCAGCTCGGGCGTGATGTCCTGCGGCTCGACGCCGATCCAGCCGCGCACCACCTGGCCGTGATTGATGATGGCCTCCATCACGGTCTTCGCGGTTGACACCGGAATGGCAAAGCCGATGCCGAGGTTGCCGCCCGTGCGCGAATAAATCGCCGTGTTGATGCCCAGCAGGTTGCCGTTGGTATCGACCAGCGCGCCGCCGGAGTTGCCCGGATTGATGGCCGCATCGGTCTGGATGAAATTCTCGAAGGTGTTGATGCCGAGGTGATTGCGGCCCAGCGCCGAGATGATGCCCATGGTCACGGTCTGGCCGACGCCGAAGGGATTGCCGATGGCCAGCACGATGTCGCCGACGGTGGCCTGCTCGACATGCGCCAGCGTGATTGCCGGCAGGTTCGGCAGATTGATCTTGATGACGGCGAGATCGGTCTCGGGATCGGTGCCGACAACCTTGGCGGACGCCTTGCGGCCGTCGGCCAGCGCCACTTCGATTTCATCGGCCGCTTCGACCACATGGTTGTTGGTCAGGATATAGCCCTGCGGGCTGACGATGACGCCCGAGCCGAGGCTGGATTGCTTGTCGTCTTGCTGCTGGTCTTCGAATTGATCGCCAAAGAATTTCTTGAAGAACGGGTCATCCATGAACGGATTTTTTTGCGGCCGCGCTTCCGTCGTGGTGAAAATGTTGACCACCGACGGCATGGCCTGGCGGGCGGCGTCGCGATAGGAGTTCGGCGTCGGCGCACCGGGTGCGGCTTCCTGCATTTGCACCGTGGAGGAGGCGGAACGGACCCGGGAACCGAGCGAACCGCTCGCCCAATCGGGCTTCAAGGTAGCTACAATGAACCAGACCGCCAAACCGACAGTCACGGTTTGCGCAAACAACAGCCAAAAACGTCGCATATTGAAATAAAGATGAGGATGAAAGATGACCCTGCGCACAGTCACTAGGGATGAACTTGCCAACTACCTGGCGCAAACGCTGAATATCGCACAATACCGCGATTATTGCCCAAATGGGCTACAGGTGGAAGGGCGCGCCGAAATCGGCCTGGTCGTCAGCGGCGTCACGGCCAGCCAGGCGCTGATCGAGGCGGCGCTTGATCTCAAGGCCGACGCCATCCTGGTGCATCACGGCTATTTCTGGCGTGGTGAAGATGCGCGCGTGATCGGCACCAAGCACAAGCGGCTCAAGGCGCTGCTGGCCAACGACGTCAACTTGTTCGCCTACCATTTGCCCTTGGACGGCCATCCGGAACTGGGCAACAACGCGCAACTGGCGCGCCAGTTGAGTCTGGCCGGCAGCGATCGTTTCGGCGAAGAGAAGCTGGGCTGGCTTGGGGTGCCTGAAGCCGACGCCAATATCGCGACGGTCGGCGACCTGGCACTCCTGATCGAGCGCCGTCTCGGCCGCGCACCGTTGCTGATCGGCGAGCCCGGCCAGGCGCTCGGCAAGATCGCCTGGTGCACCGGCGCCGCGCAGGGTTTCCTGGGTGACGCCATCGCCGCCGGCGCCTCGGTCTACATCAGTGGCGAGATCTCCGAGCCGACCGTGCATCTGGCGCGCGAAACCGGCGTCGCCTACATCGCCGCCGGCCATCACGCGACCGAGCGCTACGGAGTACAGGCGCTGGGTGCGCACGTGGCCGACCGTTTCGGCATCCGGCATCAGTTCGTCGACGTCGACAACCCGGTCTGATTGTCGCCCGACCCATGAAAAAAGCCCGCATCGCGCGGGCTTTTTCGTTGAAGCAGCATCAGCGTGCGCTCACTTCCTGAGCGAATCGCGGATTTCGCGCAGCAGCACGATGTCTTCCGGCGGCGCGGCGGGAGCAGCAGGTTCTGCATCCTTTTCATGCGAGGCCAGGTCGCGCGCCTTGTTGATCATGCGCACCATCTGAAAAATGATGAAGGCCAGGATCAGGAAATTGATCAGAATAGTCAGGAAATTGCCGTAGGCGAAGACCGCGCCGGCTTTCTTCGCTTCCACCAGCGTCAGCTGCGTACCCTGGCCGTTGAGCGGCAAGTAATAGTTGGCGAAATCCAGTCCGCCGAAGATGCGGCCCACCACCGGCATGATGATGTCCTGCACCAGCGATTCGACGATCTTGCCGAACGCGCCGCCGATAATCACACCGACTGCCAGGTCGACGACGTTTCCCTTTAGCGCGAAAGTGCGGAATTCTTGCATCATGCTCATCTTTTTCTCCTAGAAATTGTTGCAAAACGATGCAGTCGGTTATATCGTGCTTCGATTAAAAAGTAAATTGCTGGCAATTTATTGCACAATACCAAGCACGAGACATTTCCCTATGGAAGACTTGAAATATTAAAAAAGTTCCATAAATTGCATTTCCCGAATTTTATTCGCTTTAAAAGGCATCCCAGGTTAGTTATAATCTAGGGTTGCTGGAAGTTCCGTGCAGTTTTCGTATTTTCACTAATTGGGGTTGGTATGAGTAACGAAAAACAGGTCGACTCCAGTCGACGCGGATTGCTCGTCGCGACTTGTGCGGCGGGTGGTGTGGCTGGATTGGCTACAGCGGGGGCTTTTGTTTCCACATTTCAACCATCAGAGCGCGCCAAAGCCGCCGGTGCACCGGTTGAAGTAGATATTTCCACGTTGACGCCGGGCGAAATGCGCACCGTGGAGTGGCGCGGCAAGCCGGTGTGGATCCTCAAGCGTACGCCGGAAATGATCGAGTCGCTCAAGAAGGTCGATGCCCAGGTGGCTGACCCGGAATCCAAGCGCACGGAATTCTCGACCACACCCGAATACGCCCTCAACGAATGGCGTTCAATCAAGAAGGACCTGCTGGTCGTGGTCGGCATCTGCCCGCACCTCGGCTGCTCGCCCAGCTCCAAATTCCAGACCGGCGCGCAACCGTCGCTGCCGGACGACTGGCAGGGCGGTTTTCTGTGTCCTTGCCACGGTTCAACGTTCGACCTGGCGGGCCGGGTCTACAAGAACAAACCGTCCCCAGACAACCTCCAGGTTCCACGGTACATGTTTGAAGGTGACACCAAACTGGTCATCGGCAAAGATGAGAAAGGCGAGGCGTAATCATGGCTGCATTCCAAGAAAAACAATTGCCCAAAGACGCTCCGGTATCCGCCAAAGCATTGAACTGGGTTGACTCCCGCTTCCCGCTGACTTCCACTTGGAAAGCACACCTTTCCGAGTATTACGCTCCCAAGAATTTCAACTTCTGGTACGCCTTCGGTTCGCTGGCGCTGCTGGTGCTGGTCATTCAGATCGTGACCGGGATTTTCCTGGTGATGCACTACAAGCCCGACGCCACGCTGGCGTTCGCTTCGGTCGAATACATCATGCGCGACGTCCCGTGGGGCTGGCTGGTGCGCTACATGCACTCGACCGGCGCGTCGGCGTTCTTCATCGTGGTCTACCTGCACATGGTGCGCGGACTGCTGTACGGTTCCTATCGCAAACCGCGCGAACTGGTCTGGCTGTTCGGCGTCGCCATCTTCCTGTGCCTGATGGGCGAAGCCTTCATGGGCTATCTGCTGCCATGGGGCCAGATGTCGTACTGGGGCGCACAGGTGATCGTCAACCTGTTCGGCGCGATTCCTTTCATCGGGCCTGACCTGTCGCTGTGGATCCGCGGCGACTACGTCGTGTCCGACGCCACGCTGAACCGCTTCTTCTCGTTCCACGTGATCGCCATTCCGCTGGTGCTGATCGGCCTGGTCGTGGCGCACATCATCGCGCTGCACGAAGTCGGCTCGAACAACCCGGACGGCGTTGAAATCAAGGAAAAGCTGGACGCCAACGGCGTTCCGCTGGACGGCGTACCGTTCCATCCTTACTACTCCGTGCATGACGTCATGGCGGTTGCCGTGTTCCTGATCGTCTTCACCGCCGTCGTGTTCTTCGCGCCGGAAATGGGTGGCTACTTCCTCGAATACAACAACTTCGTCCCGGCCGATTCGCTGAAGACGCCACCGCACATCGCACCGGTCTGGTATTTCACGCCGTTTTACTCGATCCTGCGTGCAACGACTTCCGACTTCATGGCCTACCTGATGGCCGGTGTCGCCGCTTACGTCGCGCTGCTGGTGTTCCGCTCCCAGCGCAGCGGCGTCTTCAAGATCGCCGCGATCGTCATCGGCGTGGCCGTGATTGCCGGCATGGCCATCTTCGACGCCAAGTTCTGGGGCGTCGTCCTGATGGGCGTGTCCGTCATGATCCTCGGCGGCCTGCCGTGGCTCGATCATTCGCAAGTCAAGTCGATCCGCTATCGTCCAAGCTGGCACAAATATGTCTACCTGGTCTTCGGTATCGCCTTCGTGGTTCTCGGCTACCTCGGCGTGCAACCGCCGACCGCCGTCGGCACCATGATCGCTCAGATCGGCACCTTCATCTATTTCGGCTTCTTCCTGTTGATGCCATGGTGGAGCGCATTGGGTCGGTTCAAGCCGGTTCCCGACCGCGTTACCTATCATCCGCACTAAGCCAGCCGCCAAGAGGATAAAAATGACATTGCTGAAAAGACTGATCGCGACTCTCGTGCTGCTGCCGGCGCTGGCTTACGCCAACGAAGGCGGCTATCCGCTGGACAAGGCGCCGAATCGCACCACCGATGTGTCGTCGCTGCAAAACGGCGCCAAGCTGTTCGTCAACTATTGCCTGAACTGCCACTCGGCATCGGCCATGCGTTACAACCGCCTGCGCGATATCGGCCTGACCGAAGACCAGATCAAGAACAACCTGTTGTTCACCGGTGAAAAAGTCGGCGACCTGATGAAAACCACCATGCTGCCGCAAGACGCCAAGGCATGGTTCGGCGCAGTTCCTCCGGACTTGTCCGTGATCGCCCGCGCCAAGGCCTCCGAAGCCGGTTCCGGCCCTGACTGGATCTACACTTACCTGCGCACCTACTACAAGGACGACTCCCGTCCGACCGGTTGGAACAACATGGTTTTCCCGAACGTCGGCATGCCGCACGTCCTGTGGGAACTGCAAGGCATCCGGGCACCGAAGTTTGCAGAAGAGAAAGATCCGCATGATGAAGGCAAGACCATCCATAAATTTGTGGGTTTTGAACAGTTGAAACCAGGCAAGTTATCCGCGGTCGAATACGACAATGCGGTGGGGGATCTGGTCGGCTACTTGCAATGGATGGGCGAACCCGCGCAAAATACGCGTAAGCGCCTCGGCGTCTGGGTTTTGCTGTTCCTGGGCTTGTTCCTGGTGTTGGCATGGCGTCTGAACGCCTCCTTCTGGAAAGAAGTCAAGTAAGAACCTGTTCACGATCTTACTGCGAGGCCGTGATCCGGCGTCGGGCGGTGCTCGGAATCCTCATGTACTCAAGTACATTCCAAGGGTTCCAACTGAGCTCCGCTCCGTCCGACACCGGCTGACGGCCTCTCGCTACATATCGTAAACAGGTTCCAAGGCAGAGTTTTTCGTGCCCGCGCAGTCTGCGGGTGTACGTATCGGGGTGAGGCGTACGGCGTCTCACCCCTTTGTTTCTAAGGCACTACAAAAATGATGGTTCTCTACTCGGGCACAACTTGCCCATTCTCGCAACGTTGCCGCCTCGTCCTGTTCGAAAAGGGCATGGACTTTGAAATTCGCGACGTCGACCTGTTCAACAAGCCGGAAGATATTTCGGTCATGAACCCCTACGGCCAAGTGCCGATCCTGGTCGAACGCGACTTGGTGCTGTACGAATCCAACATCATCAACGAATACATCGACGAACGTTTCCCGCATCCGCAGCTGATGCCGGCCGATCCGCTGATGCGCGCGCGTGCACGCCTGATGCTGTTCAATTTCGAAAAGGAATTGTTCATCCACGTCCACACGCTGGAAAACGAAAAGACCAAGGGCGCAGAAAAAGCCCACGAAAAGGCCCGCGCAGAAATCCGCGATCGCCTGACCACGCTGGCGCCGCTGTTCCTGAAGAACAAGTACATGCTCGGCGACGAATTCTCCATGCTCGACGTCGCGCTGGCGCCGTTGCTCTGGCGTCTCGACCACTACGGCATCGAACTGTCGAAGACCGCAGCACCGCTGATGAAGTACGCCGAACGCATCTTCTCGCGTCCGGCCTACATCGAAGCGCTGACGCCTTCCGAAAAGGTCATGCGTCGTTAATCGACAGAGTCCAGCAGCAAGCAACATCAGTATCATTGCGCCTCGCCGGTTGATCCACACAAGGGACAATCGGCGAACGCATTTAGGACTGCCGCCTCAGCGCAAGCAAGCGCAGTTCGTCTTTCCGGATCGGTTTACGTCATGCCAGAAGTGTCTACCAAACCCTATCTCCTGCGCGCCATTTACGAATGGTGCACGGACAACGGCTACACGCCGCACATCGCGGTCGTCGTGGACGCCAGCACACGCGTCCCCATGCAATTCGTCAAGAACGGCGAGATCGTCCTGAACATCAGCTTTGAAGCCACCAGCGGCCTCAAGATGGACAACGACTTCATCAATTTCAGCGCCCGTTTCGGCGGCGTCTCGCGCGACATCTCGGTCCCGGTCGAAAACGTCATCGCGATTTACGCTCGTGAAAACGGCCAGGGCATGGCCTTCGAAGCACCGTCCGTGCTGGCCGTCGGCGACACCGAAGATGCCCCGGAATCCGCACCGGCGCCGGGACTGGCATCGGTCCCGACTGCTGATAAAAACGACGCTGGCAGCAAGCCGGCGCCGGATAATGAACCGGAACCACCAAAAAAAGGCGGAAGGCCTGTACTAACCAGAATTAAATAGGTTATAATCGCGGTCTCAGTTTTTGCTGGCTTAGCTCATCTGGTAGAGCACCTGACTTGTAATCAGGGGGTGGCGGGTTCAAGTCCTGCAGCCAGCACCAAGTTTCAAAAGAAAAGGCCCACCGTTCGGTGGGCCTTTTCTTTTTTGCTCCGCAACGCACTTTTTTGCGGAGCGGCCTATTTTTTGGTGATTTTATGCAGTCACTAAAACGGGATAATTTCTACTCGCAAAAATAGCCCAATTTAGTTGGGCTATTTTTTTGCCGCTTAGGTCTGCTTCCGGCCGATTGTGGTCCCACGCCTGGGACTTTGCAGGAGTGAGAATGCCCGTCCTGTCTTGCTGGGCTTGATCGTGCTCGAGAGGATTGACGCCAGGCACGTTTCCATGGATGCTGTGGTCCCATGAATAAAGCACGACTGGAAGCATTCAGCGACGGCGTCATCGCCATCGCCATCACGATCATGGTGCTGGGCCTCCAGATGCCACACGGGGCGGGTTTGGGCGAGTTGCTCAAACTGGCCCCACAATTTCTCAGCTACGCGCTGAGCTTCACTTATGTCGGCATCTACTGGGTCAATCACCATCATCTGCTGCAACTGGTCAGCCACGTCAACAGTCGCATTCTCTGGGCCAACCTGCATTTGTTGTTTTGGCTGTCACTGATCCCCTTCGTCACCAATTGGGTCGCGGAGCATCATCGCGATCCTGTACCGGTAGCCTCTTACGGCGCAGTGCTGCTCATGTGCTCGATAGCGTTTCTGGTGTTGCGGCGTACGTTGATTGCAGGGGAAGGGGGCGACTCCCGGCTGGCGAAAGCCAGCGGCAAAGGCATAAAGAACTCCGCCTCGATCTTGTTGTACGCGCTGGCCATTCCCTTGTCAGTCTGGAATCCCCTGGCCGGTAACGTCATCTATGTCGTGCTTGCCGTGCTCTGGTTCGTTCCAGATCATCGCCTGGAAAGTTCCGGTACTCGCAGCTAAAGTCAGCTGAGCATACTCGTAGTTCTTAAGTGCCTTCAAGATTCGCCGCATTCGCATGACCATAGCTCTTCTCTTATGAATGATGAAAAGAGCTATGACCGCTCCTGGCCGTTAGCTGACTTCTAGGGACATGACTTTCTATCCGTGCGGAATTCAGCACACATCATTCAATGCGGTACAGGTTGCTAAAGCCACCTTCCTTCGCTGACGTGCTGTCAGCGCCACCAGGCATCGGCAGGCCTTGTCCCCATCCGGCTGCCAAGACCTGCACGTCACGCACAGGATCGGACGCCTTGGCTCTCTCGTTGCGGATGCGACATGTTTCAGGATCTGTGGCGAACAATTCGCGCGCGAAGAACCGGCCCTGTTCCGCCAGCCTTGTGGTTTTGGGGCCGCGAATTGTCGCAAACGCCTGGAATATTTCTTCCAGGCCTCCACTCGCACCATCCAGGCACCGGGCCAAATGCCACGCATCTTCCAGCGCCTGGCAGGCTCCTTGCCCCGACGTCGGCAACGGCGCGTGTGCGGCATCCCCGACCAGCAGTACATTCGCTCGACTCCATGTATGCAACGGCTCCAGATCATGCACTGCAATCAGCCGGATGGCATTCTCGGGCGTGGCACGGATGATGTTTGAGACCGGCTCAGGCCATTGCGCGAACAGATTCTCGACCTCCTTCTTGTGCATACCTGCGGTGGGCGTGGCCTCATTCAGGGGCCGTGCCTGCGCCGCGGCCCAATACACCAGATCGGGGCGAATCGCCACGCAACCAAAGCGCTCGCCCGCGCCCCAGAAGTCCTGAATCGAAATATCGTCCACCAGCGCATGCGGCCCCTGCGCTACACCGATCCAGTTCACAAAGCCTTGATAGATTGGTCTGTTGTCACCCGCGACAAACTTGCGCGCCACTGACTCCATGCGGCCATCCGCGCCAATGAGTAGATCCGGGCAGATGCTCGTGCCATTTTCGAAATGGGCCACGGCTCTGCCATGAGCATCCAGCTCAATGGCCACGGCCCGGCGCCCGAATTCCACCGGAATCCCCGCCCGTGCTGCATGGTCCAGCAACACCTCCTGCAAGTGCCTGCGCAGCACCGTGTAGGTTGGGTACCCCATCGTCCGGTCCAGTAAGCCAATATCGAGGCCCCCCAGTGCATTTCCCGCAGCATCCTGGCGACGCATTGTCAGCGGCCGACCGCCAATGGCTTCAATGTCTTGCAGGAGTCCCAGTTCTCCCAGCACAAAGCTGGCATTGGGCCAAAGCGTCACACCGGCCCCCATGGTTGCCGGCACCGCACGGCGCTCATAGATCCGAGGGCTGTAACCCTGCTTGTGCAATGCCAGTGCCACGCTCAGGCCCGCAATGCCGCCGCCAAGTATTCCAATTTCCATGCTGAAGCTCTCCTTGTCCATACGGTGCCCGATGCACGCTCCACCGCGTCACATCGGGAAAAAGGGCATCTTAAATTTCACCACTACAGAGAACTAGCATGCAAAAATGGGACATTTTCATACCTTAAACGGGATAATCAATGCGCGATGCACTCGATCTGAATGCTGTCCGCGTCTATGCGGCAGTGGTTGATGAGCAGAGCTTTGCCGGCGCATCGCGTCTATTGGCCATGCCTTCCTCCAACGTCAGCCGCCACGTTGCCGCACTGGAGCGCAGACTCGGCACACGCCTGCTGGAGCGAAGCACCCGTCACCTGCGTATGACGGAAGCCGGTCGACTGCTCTACGAACGAGTAAAGCCCTTGCTCGACACCCTGCTCTCCACGCAGGAAGAGCTGGGTGCAGTACAGCGCGAACTGCGCGGTCCGCTGAAGATGTGCATGCCCGGAGAGGCACCAAGGCTGCTGGCGCCCATCCTCGCCGAATTCTGTAGCCTCCATCCAGGCATCGAGCTCGAATGCGATACCCGGATGACCGGGCTGGAGGCACTTCGAGAGGATGTCGACCTTTCCATTGTCTTCCACCGGGGCCATCAGGAGGACAGTGCTTTCATCACCCGCGAACTCGCCACACTGCCCAGCATCGTGGTTGCCGCCCCCTCATTGCTGGCCAAGACTGGCATCCCACACCATGTGCGCGAACTGAAGTCTCTGCCCTGCATCACCACCCTTAGTGCGCTGAAGGGCCAGCCCTGGCAGTTTCAGGACGCTACGGGCGAAATCGTCAAGGTGCCGGTCCGCAGCCGTTACCGAGTCAATAGCGGAGAACTTGCTGTGGCAGGCGCACGGCAAGGCATCGGCTTCGCGATTGTGGCGGCCTATCCTTGCCAGGAAGACCTTGCTACGGGGCGATTGCAGGAGGTGCCACTGGACCTGTGTCCTGCGCCACTGAAGTTGTTGGGGGCATACAGTCATCGCCATTCCGTGACGGCGCGTGTCCGGGCGCTACTGGAATTGATACAGATACGGTTGGCTGGCGCGTTTAACCCGTCTATGGGACCGCAGACCTAGAGGAAGCGCAGTGATCGAAGTCGTCCACTGGGCGCACATTGGGGGCTTTCGGAGCACAAGAAGTCGCTCAGTATGACTTTCTCGATGTCTGCATCTGGCCGATTACGGACATCTTCAGTTATGCTGATTGCGTATCCACCACAACATCGTTTTTAGTTCATTACGTTTGTTCTCGTCGGGCTCTAACTCCAATATCCCTTCCAAGCACTGGTTGCAAATATCGACGCCATACGTAGATGCGAGGTAGTGAGGGAGCTGTTCGACACTACGATTCCAATGACCAAGTACCGACTGAATTATTACGTGCACATCGGCAGCATAACGAGGTTGTATCTTAACCAAGAGTTGACCACCCAATTCCTGACGTTCATAGGAATTTTCCTGCTTGAAAATATTGATAAGCGCTTTAGCCACTTGCTGTTGCTCGCACTTAGCAAGCACGGATGCAAGAAATGCGAATTGCTGGGGATTGCCAGCGCCGAATCTATCTGCCGATGTCGTCACTTTTTCATAGATTTCGTCGCTGTTCATTCGAATCCTTCTTAGACTTTTGTATTTGTAAGATGTCCGTTTCTGGCCGGAAGCGGACTTCAAGTGACCATCCGTTCTCTACTCACAGGCCACGAATTGGCCATCGTCAAAGATAAGTTATAGCGAGCATAGATTGGCTTAAAAGCTCGTTATATAAGTTCAGCATACAAATACCTGAGTATTACATCGCCCGTATCTGAATTCGCGAGCAGATAACTGCCCTTCCAGTTATCCCAGCCGCTAGAGATTTCAAGGTCGGCACGTAAGAACGAGGGGTTTATGCCTTCATCGAAACCGATAAGGGTATCTCCATGCCTAATGAATCCCAATTCGTTTTCAAGCTTGGCGCATGCCTGTTTGTATGCCACTGAATTGTAATCGCCGAAATCGAGAGATACATGTCCGTTTGCACAGATAGTTAAGGTTGGGTTCATGGCAATGCTGTCTAAAGTCTGAGTTCAGATCACATATGATTCTCAATGTAGGTCCGCTTCTGGCCGATTGCGGACGCTGCCTTCACCCAACGAAGATTTTTAAATCTGCTGTGCAGAGACCTTCGATTTTTCGAGACGAAAGAGCATGATCTTCCCAAGATGAGAAGGTTGCCTCAACAACGACTCCCGCAGTTGTTTTTCATAGTCGAGGTTAGCTGATTCTATTCCATGAATAATTCCCCAACAAACCTCAGCACTTGGGTCATCTGGAAATCTCTCAAACACGCGGAACAGGACTGGCAAACAGTCCTCAGATATTTTGGTCGACTGCCAAAGTTCGGCAAGGAGGGTATCTAAACCGAGCCAATTACCCTCTGCGCTGGGTTCAAACTTGTCGATATTAGACAGAATTTCATTTTTTGAACGGATCATCGTTTGATTCTTCTCAGTGGAACATGAACATAGAGAGATTAGGGCTTGGATCGAAGGTCAGCTTCTGGCCGACTGCGGACTTAGAAAAAGCTACGTCGCCTCGCCTATCTGGATATCAAAGCCTGCATCTTTTGCGACCTGCGGCCAATTCGACTCGGCAAGACCACTACTCACTAAAATATCTCTCCAATCAATCTCTGCGCCGGCAACGCCGGCCAACAATCTTTCAAGGTGCGCCTTAGATGACATAAAAATCGCTACCTGAACGCGTGCACGGGTCGCCGTCCACTCCTTGTCGAGAGGCGGCATTGTCATACCAGACAATGCAGAAATAGCTACTTCGGCTTCTTGAGCTGGGAATGTAGCTCTAACCTTCTTTTCAACTGGCGGAAAGATTCTCATCTTAGAGTCAAATTAACGTAATTGTGAATCACAGCTTTATCATCGCATACTGCATTCCGCAAAAAACGCTCTTGCAGAGACGACCGCTTCTGGCTGAAAGCGGACGAGCTAATTCACTTTCGTTCCACACATACCTGTTGATACCACAGCTCGAGCGTTGACCATCGTTCGCTTGTTGCGCCGTCGTGAGACCAATACACAATATCTCCGTCGGACGTAATGCAAAAATAGTCGCCGTTATCTTCGATAAACGGTAAATAGTGACGAGGAACTCCCATCACTTTCCATGCGGTTTCTGCAATCTCCACCAAGTCACAGTATCCCGACCCTGGCAAAACGACTGCTGGAGTGAACACTGCATTCGCTACGTCTCCTCCACTAAGAAGAAACTTTCGATAGTCCGGATGAAATTTCATCCCTAAACTATTTTCAGCAGCATCAATCTCCAAGTCTGTCGGGAGGCGAAAGGGGCTATTTTTTGCATCAACTTCGTTCATATTTTTATGCTCTTGGCTTTAGGAGAGAAGTCTGCAACTGGCCGATTGCGAACGTCCATGCAAAACCTACAGAGCCGGCCATTTCCCCGATGCGACGATTCGCCCGACAATAGATCCCGCAATGATGCCAAGAAGACAGATGAGCCACTTTTCCATACGATCGAAATAGAAGGTCTCCAAAACAGTATGGAGCAGTATCCACGCCATGACCAGTCCGAAAAAGGCCCCAATTCCACCGTACATACGCCGGTCGAGTTGCATTGCGCCGATTTGGTAATTTGATGGAGGTTCTTGCGATCGACGTTTGACATTGACGTCGCCGTGGGCACCCAAGCGAAAGACAAAATGTAGAGAACTCTGGCCTATTACTAGTCCCACCGGTGCCTCTGGCGACGTATCTGCTTTCCAGCGAACCTCACCTGACGGGTAGACTTCCGCGAGCTGTCGGCCATCCACCTCGACGCTGAGGCGATCGTTAGTGGACGAATACTGTAAGAAATCCTTTGCACATATTTCCTGTAACAAGGCTTTAAGCGTCGTGCTACTACTTACCCTGTGGATGGCCTCGAGATTGCCCATTTGATCATCTGCTGAGCAGCATGCCTGACGAAAAACGTTGATCCGCATATTTTTACTGGATGAATGGGCTTCCAAGAACCTAGTCGGGTGGCAGTGAGAATTTAGTTAAAGTATTTCAGCTTTTGGTCGAGAGCTGCTGTCGGTATCGTCGGAATTGTAAGTAAAGAAGAACGATCGAGACGCTACTGACCCCGATAGCCCAATTCCTGAGTTGCCAAAGAGATGGCCCAATCTGCGCAGTGTAGGGAGAAGCGTATTTATAAAGAAATATCTGCATCAGATACACGGAGAAGGCGATAGCCAAGTTACTTACTCTGGACACGACACCAGGGGTCTTCCCTATCCATTCGGCAATAGCAATCATAGGCAACGCAAGAAAGGCTAGCTTGTCTCGATAGAGTGTTTGTGGATATATCTCGGTAATTCCCAAGACAATCGCATTGAGACTCCAGAATGCAAAGATTGTGGTCAGCACATACAAACATGCGCCTAGTCGGCGCCGGAGGGGAGTGCGTGGCCGCTGAAGTGTCGTTGGCGACGAAAAGTAAAGGTGAGCGTCTTTGCGATAAAGCAGATAGACGAATACGACGAAGCAAGGGACAGAAAACAGCAGCTCTACAAAGAGAATTTTTTGCGTCTGTTGATACATGAAAAAAATGAGCGAGAAACCTAACAGTCCTCCAATGATGTATCCCCATCGCGCCCATCGCTGTGCCCACAGGAGTCCGATAGCGATGAAGAAGTTGGCACAGTTCCATGCTTCAAATAATTGCCATTGCAAGCGACTGCCTATCGGCGCGCGGGGAAGAATCGCAACCTCCTGCATGTAGCGGCCAAACAGTAGAAAATAGATTGCGGTACCGCCTAAGTGGAACAGCATGAAATAGACAAGTACAGTAACGCCGTCTGGTCGACGCGCGCTAATAGCGCTAGCGTTTTCTGCTGTTTCCAGGGGGGCTGTATTTTGTTGGCGAGATTCAGGAGCTGGTGATGTCATGGTAATGAGATAGCTCTCGTATTTCCACGTTCTAACGCATGGCGCAAATAAGCTACCTCCCTCACCCACACGAAGGACAAGCGGGCTCCGGAAAAAGTGAAATTAATGTGAGCGAAAGACAGGCTACTCGATTGTTTTGCGCCACTGTAACAGTGTCATGAAGCAATGAAAAGCTTCCGGCAACAGATTTCGCGTACGGGTAAGTATGTTGCTAGGAAAGGGTGGAACAGATGAGCCGCTTCTGGCCGATTGCGAACGTAATGTTAGTCGGTTGTGTCCACGAAATTAAGGGCCAGTTGATTACGAGCGTACGCTATATAACTACGCAAAAATGTCATCAACACGCACGGCTCTCAAAAAAAGAACTCGCGTCGCCTATCGGATGCTTCGAGCTGAAGGGAAGTGCCAAAGTATGGGATTTCTCAAGCGTCAATGGAGGCGATTAGAGCGAGATCTGTTTCGTACCCGTGCTTTTGATACCTATTTTTCCACCGAGAAGATCCCTGAAAATAGAGCTCGATTTGCGGATGCTCAAAAACGGATGCTAAGGCGTCTCGATAGCTTACGGCAGGATCGCAACTACTTTCTTTAATGAAAATGTCTCATTAGGCTGGATAAGTTACCGCTGTCTGGTAAATTAATCGGCGAAGAATTTCATAGGATCAGCGCTTACCCAAATAGGCCAACGCAGTAGCGAAAGGATAGGGAGCGTAACTTGATATCCGCAATCGGAAAAAGCTGACATGTCAGTGTCGGTGTGTAGATCTAGGGACCGTTAGAATAGTCAAGTAGAAGTAATTTGGGAGCTTTACCCTTTGCGTTGCCATTGCACACACCATACTAAATGATGACAACTCCACGTCACAATTTCGCCAGCAACCTCGTCTTAGCCCAGACAGACGCTGACTTGCAACAGCAACTTACAATCCACTTTGGCACGAGCGATCTTTCCGCGCCGAACAAATCACCTCTTGTTACTACTACTACAGACGTGATGAATTGGGTAGTTCAAAAGGCCCGGTCGATGTACAAAGCGGAGCCTGAGAAACTTGTTGCAGCCATATCGAGTTCTGCAACAAAAAATGCCCTAGCCGTTTGGAGTGGATCTGGCAGGGACTGGATCGTTTTTAGCGAAGGTCTGATGGAGCTTCTGCGTGATCGGGTTGATAGCGTAGCAGAACGTTTTGAGGAAGCGTTTCCCGATCTCATGAATACCACTCTGATGCAGCGTCTTCTAACCAGGAGTCCTTTACCTGGCGGCTTTACGACCTCATTCAGCTCCTTCTTATACTTTGCAGCAGTAGCGTTCTTCACCGGGCACGAGGCCGGACATCACCTTGCTGGGCATAAGTCTCAGTATCCTAGGCAAGCACACGCAGAAAATTCGGAGAGCGGCGCCATTGATGTCGACGGCGCTTGGCTTATCGGGCAAGCATTAGAGCGTGATGCCGACCTGTTGGGCATAACTTTATGTCGCATCGCTGTGAGTAGCTTGCTGGGTCAATTGTGGGAAGTGGATGAAGCAGAGAATCTGTCGGCAGACGAACGCAAGTGTTTCCAGCGTGTTCTTGCCGCGCTAATATCGACAGGTGCATTGACGGCAGCAGTGTTCATCAAGCCCAAGAGCATCGACTGGACAAACCAGCCTAATGTTCTACACCCCCCGGCAGTCGCTCGACTACTGACGCTTGCCGCGAGCATATCTCTTGCGATAAAGAAAAACTTCCACGACTTGGACGGCTTCTACCGGAGATGGATACGACTGATGTCATTGGAAGTTGCTGTCGGTGCCACTATCACGCCCGGAACAAACGCCGACCGGATACATCAGGAACGCATTGCGCGCGGTGGCGAACTCGCCGCGATTCGAGCGACGGGGATTCGAAAGGCGTTGCACGATCCGATGTTCCGAAAGTACATGGCTCAGTTGGATGCGACGATTAAGGAGATCCGACCTGGTCTGAAACCTAGAATGTAGCCTGTTGCAGATATTGCTTGGTCCTTGTACCGCCGGCTGGTGGCACATCCCTCCTAGTCGACTTCCTGTCGTAGTATCGCAGGGCATTGAAAGCGTATCATCTTGGAGCAACTCCATCTCTCTCCAAGATAGCTATCCGAGCTTTCAAGTCTGCATTTTCGCCCTCCAGCGCTCTAAGTCTGCCTTGTTTTAGTTTTTCATGGCGAGCGACCATTCGACTAAGCTGCTTATTAACTCCGTCACCCGTTGCATCATTTGGATACTGACTTACTTTCCCTTGTATTCGAATTGCTCGCCAGCCATGGTGCATCCTCCGAGATTAGTCTTTTTTGACTACACGGATGACGTCTTGAATCACTGCGACAGTTCGCTCCATGAATTCGCGCGCGTCGGGTGAAAGGGCGAGGTTTGCCTCAATGGAGTCAAGCTGTCGTTGTAGGAGAGTCTGAAAAAGACGAGTCTGCTCCGGGGCTTGGGCTGATGCGTATTAATTTTCGGAAGGATCTACAGACGCAGCTGGAATATTCGTAATTTCCATCTTCAACGAACTGTTCCCTGCAAGAAGTGCCAACATTCGTGTTCGAAATTCTTCTTGTTGACTTTCAATGTTACTGACTGCGGTCGGGCTATATGGTCCTCGTGCTGCCATGGTGTCGCTCCTCTGGAGAAGGCTCGACAAGCGTATCAATTCATCGACTGGCCTTGGTCCAGCCCGAGGGGGTTACTCCCTAAGTGGGTCAGTTTTCGATGCAAATCAACGTTTTCACACGACAGAGATTTTTTGATGTCGTCGAACATTTCTTCATGGAAACGTTTTGCTTTTTTGCGTCGATACAGCTGTCTAGGCAGGCCTTGGCAGCATTTTCCCTAAAGCCACGGGTCGGAGTATGGGTGTTGCGCGTACAATCGAGCGTTCCCGTTGCTTGCCTGTGTCCCGTTAGGACAAGGAGCGCGCAGATTCCGGCAAAGTTAAGGGGGCATTGCTGACAAGCCAACTCGAAGTGTCTGTGATGTAGCTCTCCACTAAGCTTTTCTGAGGCCAATCGGCAAATTAATGCATCCCCAATTGATGCTTCGGCAAAATTATGGGGAAAGCTTGCGTTTCGTGATTCGCTTTTGGGCTAAGCCATTCCAAAAAAACAATGCATGAATGGCCTTGGACGCCTTATGTGGCAGGGTAATGGGGGCAGTTCGCGGCATTTTTATGAGTGTCGTACCACTCTGGTTTGGGAATCATCATTATGCCGCTCGGCATGTACATGCGTCCCATCAAGTAGATAGGCCTCTCATCTACGGGAGTCCGCCCGTTAAAATTGTTTGCATTTTGTTAATTCTTTCTCCGAAGGTGCATACGCCAACCTAAAGTTTTTTTGGCGGGATGAAGAGGTCAAACCTATTATTCTCGTTCGGCAAATGCCCAAGCTGCGCTGAACACATAGTTGAAAACCAGGATCAGGGCTGTCACGCCCAGTTGCGCGATCCGGTAGTCCCAGTCGGTGGCCTGCAGCACAAGGTGGAGCAGCAGGGTATTAAGCGCCAGACTGGCGCCGGCGATCAGCAAGAAGCGCAAAATGGTCTTGCGGAATTTCTGCTCGCTGCGGAAGGTGAGCTTGTGGTTGAGGAAGAAATTGACCAGAGCTCCGGCCAGCGCTCCGCAAGCGGTGCCTGTTACGGCGGACTTTCCACAGAGTTCGACCAGTGTCAAGAGCACCGCGTAGTGCGTCAGCGTACCTATCGCGCCTACCAAGGCAAAGACCAGGAATTGAAGCAGCGACAGTTGTCCGCGCTTCTCCTCGACGGAAGTTCTATTCATTATCCGAGTAACGGAGCTGCCCGCCACTGTCGTCGCCATCCGCGTAGCGCTTGCGCACCACGTAGACGGGGCGCTGCTTGCTTTCCATATAGATACGTCCGATGTATTCCCCCAGTATGCCAATGCCGACCAGCTGTAGGCTGCCGGTAAAGAGGATCGCGACCAGCAGCGAGGCATAGCCGGGCACGTCAACGCCGTGAACCAAGGTCCTGATGACAATGTACAGGGCGTAGCACGCCGTCACCAGCGTTCCCATGGCACCGACATAGGTCATGATCTTCAACGGCGTGGTGCTGAAACTGGTGATGCCCTCTAGCGCGAAATTCCACAGTTTCCATCCAGAGAACTTGGTGATTCCGATTTCGCGCGCTTCCCGCTTGTACTCGACCGTTACCGTCTTGAAACCGACCCAGGCGAACAAGCCCTTCATGAAGCGTTGCCGCTCGGGAAGCTGTCGGAGCGCTTTCACGACGACGCGGTCCATCAAGCGGAAGTCGCCGACGTTCTCCGGGATCTTGACGCCCGACAGCGTATTGTGGAAACGGTAGAACAACGCCGCGGTCTTGCGTTTGAGATAGGAGTCACTGCTGCGGTCAACCCGCTTGGCCAGAACGACTTCGGCACCTTGCTCCCAGTGCGCGATCATTGTTTTGATTAGTTCGGGGGGATCCTGAAGATCCGCATCGATGGGAATCACGGCGTCACCGTCTGCGTAGTCGATGCCAGCCGTCATGGCGGCTTCCTTGCCGAAATTGCGCGATAGCTCCAGTACCGTGAAGCGCGGGTCGAGCGATCGGACCTGCATCAATTCCTGGAGCGTAGTGTCCTTACTGCCGTCATCAATACAGATGATCTCGAAGTCGTATCCGTGGATCGCGGCCAGGATGGCGGCGATCGAACGAGCAAAGGAATGTACGCCACCCCCCTCATTGTAGAAGGGGACCACCAGCGATATTTTCTTGGTTACCGTCATTGTATGTCGATCATTGTGCAGTCACATCCGTCAGGTGGAAATACTTGGCGAAGCAGACGTTTTCCCATTCGCGCGCATCGTTCCGTATGTCGTTGAAGTAGGTGATGGGGCTGGGTTCGTGGGTGTAGGCCATTACCGTCAGGGACCCACGGTCGGATCGATTGACCAGCTCGAAGCGGGCATCCATCAGTTCTCGTAGCTTCGCACTTTGCTGGATTTCGCTCCATATCGGTGCGATTGTCGCATTCGGCAGGACGAAGAAGGAAGCGATGGTGGCCAACACTACTGTGCCAATGATCGAGGCCAGTATGGGGCGTCGAGCGTCGTCGCGGGTCCTGCGCTTGTCGTTGAGCCAGATCGCAGCCAGGCATGCGATCAGGTTGACAAATAGGAAGTCGATCGTCCTCGAGCGTTCCGGGCCAAGGTCGTTGAGGGCATAGGCCCGTGGGAAGATGCCAGCCCAAAGCGCTAGCATCAGGCAGAGAACGATGGGAACGATATGGGAGCGCCGGGGGCCGGAGCGATGGTCGATGCGGCATGCCCACATGAAGATGGAAAAGACCAACGTATGAGCCACAATGACGACTGCGTATTTCGAAATGAGGATGCGCAGCGACGCGCCGACGGCGTGCAGGATGCCGGCATCATGAATCTTCGTGGTTGCGCGCACGAAGTTCCCGGGGGCGGCACCAGCGACGATCGTTCCTGAGATCGTGACCAGGGCTGCGATCAGGTACAGACGGTCACGTTTTTGTTTGAACAGCAGCGAGCCGCTCAACAGGCACACCAGCACCATATGCGACAGCGAGGCCACTTCATTAAGGCCTGCCAATACGAAACCGCCCAGTGCCAAGGCGGCAACCCGCTTTGCGCCAAGTTCGACTGCGCCCGAATAGATTTTCCACTCTTCCGCGATCAATGCCAGCAGCAGCGCGCATGCCGTTCCGTAGGTGGCTCCGCCAGACAGCCAGAATAGCGACTCCCGCATCCGGAAGGTCGCCATTAGCATCAGGCAGAACAGCATGAAAAAGGCGGGAGATCGCAGGTTGACGGCACGTAGAAAATGCCAGGCGGCCAGCAGGTTCAGCGTCAGGATGGCGAGTGGAACCAGGTAGTAGTGGCCCAGCAGCAGCGATTCGATGCTAGCGAAGGCGGAGATCAGTACCGTGGCGGAGAAGCGGCCACCCCATGTGAAGTATTCGTTGACCACATTCTGGATGATGCCGCGTTCCTGAGCGCCGGCGCCGTAGCAAAAATCGTCTACGGCAGGAATCGCATGCCAGGCATTCCATAAGATCCAGCCTAGGAACATGATCGCGAGGGCAACGAGAATCGTCCTGGTGAAGGCAGCCAATCCAGCGTCAGAAATGTCGACTTTTTGCCGGAGTGGTGATTGGAGCTTGCTTGTCATGAGATCGAAGGCCTTGAAATAAGAATTATCGGGCGCCAACATTATATTTCAACAAGCTTGCCGACTGGGTGGAATGACGATCTGAAAAACAGAGTGGAGTTACCTGGAATTTGGTAGGTAGCTCATTTTCGTGCGTGCGCGCTTCAAACTCGTTCGGACTGACACTGCCAAGATAACTGTGTCGTCGCAGCATGTTGCAGAATCATCGATGTATTCGGCCAGGTCAAGCGTGGCGGCTTCGCACTGTTTTGGCAATGGCATCAATGATTGACTCGCTGTGAATGGTCGATCGGACGGCTCAACCAACAATTTTCTAGAGAATAAGTTCATCGCCACGGCTAAGCAAAGGCAGCCCTGCCAAGTTCGGATATAGGTGATGTCTGCTACCTAAGCTCCGTTTGGTCTAGCTACCGTGAATTGACGTTGAAGCAGGTTGGGAATCAATGCTAGCGGCTTTGAAGCCGGGATTGGCGACAAGAATCCCATAAGATAGGCGCGAGTATGCGTACAATCGGCCAGTGCCACTGGCGGGGGGGTCTCGCCAGGACGGAGTGAGCCCAAATTTCGGCAAAGTTAGAGGTGCATTGCTTGGAAATTGATTCGACGTGTCTATGTTTTGGCCCTGCACGAGCCTTTTTGAGCCCATCCAGCAAATTAATGCATGTCCATTGCATGTTTTAGTAAAAATTATAGGGTTAACGTGTGTTTTTAGACTCGTGTTTGCATTGATTCAACTCCAAAATTCAATATGTGAATGGCCTTGAGCAGGTGTGTGCGATAGGCAATAGGAGTAACTCGCGGCATCCTTATGAGTGTCTGACCAATCTCAGTCACATCTTGGTTTTGTGCATTTTTGCCCATCCGGATCGCGTTTTTGTCAGTCCGATGACAGCATTCCCGAAGTTTGTTCGGTGTATTTTGCATTACCTTGCAGGTAATGGTCCCTCGCCCGATTTTGGCTCACAATGCAGCTGTATGTTAAAGCCGACAACTAACCTGCAACTTGACGATATATCACTGTAATCGTGCGTTAAAAGTTTGACGGATTCGGACGCAAGCCTTTATAATCGCCGGGCTTCTAAACCGCCGTCTGCTCATAATGAGTGCGGCCTGCACGATATTGGATATATATGCTGCGCATCATCCTTCTGCAGCTTGTGGCCATGGTCGTCGCTGCATGTATTGCTGGTTTGCTGGGCGGGGTATCTGCGTTGTGGTCTGCATTGCTGGGCGGGATGTGTTGCTTCATTCCCAATGGCCTGTTCGCCCTGCGTCTCTATACAAGTACTCGCAAGCCTGGTGGGGCTAACCCGATGACGTTTTTGTTCGGGGAATTTATCAAGATTGCTACGACTCTTGCGCTCATGGGCGCAGTTGTTTGGTTGTATCGCGGTGTGAACTGGCTCGCATTTGTGCTGAGCTTCATCGTGGTGCTTAAAAGTTACTTAATTTTACTGTTTAGACATCGACCATGACTGCTGCTGCGCACGCACCTACTGCTTCAGAATACATCGTCCACCATCTCGGACATTTCTCCTCGCAACACCAAGACAAGATTGTCGATTTCTCGATTATCAACATGGACACCATTTTCTGGTCGGTGTTCTGCGGCGTGGTCGGCTGCCTGTTCATGTACCTGGCTGCGCGCAAGGCCACCTCGGGCGTGCCGGGCCGTTTCCAGGCATTCGTCGAAATGGTGGTCGAGATGGTCGAAGACCAATCCAAGGCCATCGTCCACGGCGACCGTACTTTCATCGCGCCGCTGGCGCTGACCGTGTTCGTCTGGGTCGCCCTGATGAACTCGCTGGACTTCCTGCCTGTCGATCTGGTGTCGGGCATCATGCGCCTGGCGGGCATGGAAGAAATCCATCACCGCATCGTTCCTACCGCCGACCTGAACGGTACATTGGGCATCGCCCTGGGCGTGCTTGCGCTGATGCTGTACTACAGCTTCAAGATCAAAGGTGTGGGCGGCTTCATTCATGAACTGTTTGCGGCGCCGTTCGGCATCTGGCTGGCGCCTTTCAATCTGCTGTTGAATATCATTGAATTTGCTGCAAAGACCGTGTCGCTGGGCATGCGGTTGTTCGGCAACATGTATGCGGGTGAGCTGTTGTTCTTGCTGATCGCATTGCTGGGTTCGGCTGCTACGGCATTCGGCTTTGTCGGCCATGTCATCGCAGGTTCGATCTGGGCAATTTTCCACATCCTGATCGTGCTGTTGCAAGCATTCATTTTCATGATGTTGACACTGGTTTACCTCGGCCAGGCGCATGAGGCGCACTAACAAGGCTGCTGTACGGTTTTAGCTTTTTGGTTTGTTTTTTGATTTTCGTATTAACTTTAACTTTCTAAGGAATTGTCATGACTGATGTCTCTTTCGTTGCTTTGGCTTGCGGTTTGATCATTGGCCTGGGTGCTATCGGTGCTTGTATCGGTATCGCAATCATGGGCGGTAAGTACCTCGAAGCATCTGCACGTCAGCCAGAACTGATGAACACACTGCAAACCAAGATGTTCCTGCTGGCCGGTCTGATCGACGCTGCGTTCCTGATCGGTGTTGGTATCGCCATGTTGTTCGCATTTGCAAATCCGTTCATCGCGAAGTAATTCGGGCGGCATAGCCGATTCTCACTTTTGCCGGATTGATTGATTCGGCACACGATATTCTGAGAAGGAAATTACCGTGAACTTAAATGCAACATTGTTTGCGCAGTTCGTGGTCTTCTTCATCCTCGCCGGCTTTACGATGAAATTCGTCTGGCCGCCGTTGATCAAGGCGCTCGATGAGCGCGCGAAGAAGATTGCGGACGGCTTGGCTGCAGCAGACCGCGGCAAGGCTGACCTGGCTGCCGCTGAAAAGCGCGTTCAGGCAGAGCTGGCGACAGCACGCGACGAAGGCCAGAAACGTATCGGCGACGCTGAAAAGCGTGCTCAGCTGATCATCGAAGAAGCGAAGAAAACCGCTTCCGACGAAGCAGCGCGCATCATCGCCAATGCAAAGGCGGATGCAGAGCAGCAAGTGACCAAAGCGCGTGAAGAGTTGCGCGGCGAAGTTGCGACCCTCGCGGTCAAAGGCGCCGAGCAGATCCTGAAGCGTGAAGTCAATGCAGCGGCGCATGCTGACCTGCTGAACCAACTGAAAACAGAGCTGTAATATGGCCGAACTCGCAACGATCGCTCGTCCTTACGCAGAAGCTCTGTATCGCGTGGCCAAGGCCGGCAGTCTGCCAGCCTGGGCCGATCTCGTTTCCGAAATGGCGCAAGCCGCGAGCAATCCTGACGTCAAGGCGTTCGTGCAAAATCCGGCGCTGTCGGATGAGCAGATCGCCTCCACGTTCGCTGCCGTTCTGAAAACACCGCTCAGCGGCGAAGCGAAAAACTTCGTCAGCGCCCTGGTGCAGAACGGTCGTCTGGCGTTGTTGCCGGAGATCGCCACGCAATTCCATGCGCTGAAAAACGCACAGGAAGGCGCAGCCGACGCAGAAATCACCAGCGCATTCGAGTTGTCTGATGCGCAGCTGAAGGACGTCGTCGTCACGCTGGAAAAGAAATTCGGTCGCAAGCTGACGCCAACCGTCAAGGTGGACAATGCTTTGATCGGCGGCGTGCGCGTGGTTGTCGGTGACGAAGTGTTCGATACCTCGGTGCGCGCGAAGCTGCAACAGTTACATGTTGCTCTGGCTGCGTAAATACAGCCCTGAGCCCTGGCGTAATAGCTAAGCGATAGAAAAATTTTTAGGAGTTAGTATGCAACTCAACGCATCTGAAATCAGCGAGCTGATCAAGAGCCGGATTCAAGGCCTTGGCGATACCGCTGAGATTCGCAATCAAGGCACGGTTATTTCCGTGTCCGACGGTATCTGCCGTATCCATGGTCTGTCTGACGTGATGCAAGGTGAGATGCTGGAATTCCCAGGCAACACATTCGGTCTGGCGCTGAACCTCGAGCGCGATTCCGTTGGCGCCGTTATTCTTGGCGAGTACGAGCACATTTCCGAAGGCGACACCGTCAAGTGCACAGGCCGTATTCTGGAAGTGCCTATCGGTCCTGAACTGCGCGGCCGCGTGGTCAACGCGCTGGGCCAGCCTATCGACGGCAAGGGTCCGGTCAACGCCAAGCTGACAGCCCCGATCGAAAAGATCGCTCCGGGCGTTATCGCACGTCAATCCGTTTCCGAGCCGATGCAAACCGGCCTGAAGTCGATCGACTCCATGGTGCCTATCGGCCGCGGTCAACGCGAACTGATCATCGGCGACCGCCAAACCGGCAAGACTGCTGTTGCGATTGATGCGATCATCAATCAAAAGGGCCAGAACGTGACATGTATCTACGTCGCGATCGGTCAAAAGGCATCGTCGATCAAGAACATCGTGCGCTCGCTGGAATCGCACGGCGCGATGGAGTACACCATCGTCGTCGCCGCGTCGGCTTCCGAGTCGGCAGCGATGCAATACGTGTCGGCCTACTCCGGCTGCGCCATGGGCGAGTACTTCCGCGATCGCGGTCAAGACGCGCTGATCGTGTATGACGATCTGTCCAAGCAAGCGGTTGCTTACCGTCAGGTTTCCCTGCTGCTGCGCCGTCCACCGGGCCGTGAAGCTTATCCGGGCGACGTGTTCTACCTGCACAGCCGCCTGCTGGAACGCGCAGCACGCGTCAACCCTGATTACGTCGAGAAGTTCACCAACGGCGAAGTCAAGGGCAAGACCGGTTCGCTGACAGCACTGCCGATCATTGAAACACAAGCCGGCGACGTGTCCGCATTCGTTCCGACCAACGTGATTTCGATTACCGACGGTCAGATCTTCCTGGAAACATCGCTGTTCAACGCCGGTGTCCGTCCTGCGATCAACGCCGGTATTTCGGTGTCGCGCGTCGGTGGCGCTGCTCAGACCAAAGTCATCAAGAGCCTGTCCGGCGGTATTCGTACCGACTTGGCGCAGTATCGTGAACTGGCTGCGTTCGCGCAGTTCGCTTCCGACCTCGACGAAGCTACCCGCAAGCAACTGGACCGCGGTGCACGCGTGACTGAACTGCTGAAGCAGGCTCAGTACTCGCCGCTGTCGATCTCGCTGATGGCCGTGACTTTGTTCGCCGTCAACAAGGGCTTCCTGGACGACGTCGAAGTCAAGAAGGTATTGGCATTCGAAGCCGGTGTTCATAACTTCATGAAGACCAGCCACGCTGCCCTGCTGCAAAAGATCGAAGACACCAAGCAACTGGACAAAGAAGCTGAAGCGGCCCTGGCTGCGGCGATTGCCGACTTCAAAAAATCCGGCGCGTACTAATCTCACTGAAGCTATAAGGAGTCTGTCTCATGGCTACAGGTAAAGAGATACGCGGCAAGATCAAGAGCGTAGAAAATACGAAGAAGATCACCAAGGCGATGGAAATGGTCGCTGCATCCAAAATGCGCAAGGCGCAGGACCGGATGCACGCGGCGCGTCCCTACAGTGACAAGATTCGTAACATCGCTTCGAACTTGTCGCGCGCCAACCCGGAGTACACGCATCCGTTCATGGTCAAGCAGGACAGCGCCAAGAAGGTGGGTTTCATCGTCGTCACGACCGATAAGGGTCTGTGCGGCGGCATGAACACCAACTCCTTGCGCCTGGCCACTGCGAAGATCCGTGAACTGGAAGCGCAAGGCAACGCAATCGAGACTGTTGCGATCGGCAACAAGGGTTTCGGTTTCCTGAATCGCATCGGCGCCAAAGTGGTGTCGCACGTGGTTCAGGTCGGCGATACGCCGCACCTGGAAAAGCTGATCGGCCCCGTCAAGGTGCTGCTCGACGCTTACCAGGAAGGCAAGCTGGATGCAGTCTATTTGGTCTATACCAAATTCATCAACACGATGCGTCAGGAGCCGACGCTGCAGCAACTGTTGCCGCTCTCGAGCGACAAGTTGCAAGCGGACGAAGGCGCGCATTCGTGGGACTACATCTACGAACCCGACGTGCAAAGCGTGGTGGACGAGTTGCTGGTGCGTTATGTCGAAGCACTGATCTACCAGGCCGTGGCCGAAAATATGGCGTCCGAGCAATCGGCCCGTATGGTGGCGATGAAGGCAGCAAGCGATAACGCCGGTAACGTGATCGGCGAGTTGAAGTTGGTTTACAACAAGACTCGTCAGGCCGCGATTACCAAGGAACTGTCCGAAATCGTCGCCGGTGCGGCAGCGGTCTAACGACGTAATGCAGAGATGCGTAACAGTATTTAATTTTATATATTGAAGGAACGAAAATGGCTGATGGCAAAATCGTTCAGTGTATCGGCGCTGTTGTGGACGTTGAGTTTCCACGCGACGCGATGCCTAAGATTTACGACGCCTTGAAGATGGATGGCTCGGAACTGACGCTGGAAGTTCAGCAGCAGCTCGGCGACGGTGTCGTTCGTACGATTGCACTGGGTACTTCGGATGGTCTGCGTCGTGGTATGACAATCAAGAACACCGGCAAGGGCATCACTGTGCCGGTCGGTAAGGCCACTCTCGGCCGCATCATGGACGTTCTGGGCAACCCGATCGACGAATGCGGTCCCGTGAGCCACGCACAAACAGCAACGATCCACCGCAAGGCTCCTGCATACGACGAACTGTCGCCGTCGCAGGAACTGCTGGAAACCGGCATCAAGGTGATTGACCTGGTTTGCCCGTTCGCCAAGGGCGGTAAAGTCGGTCTGTTCGGTGGCGCGGGTGTGGGCAAGACCGTGAACATGATGGAACTGATCAACAACATCGCCAAGGCGCACAGCGGCTTGTCCGTGTTCGCAGGTGTGGGTGAGCGTACTCGCGAAGGTAACGACTTCTATCACGAAATGGCCGACGCCAAGGTCGTGGATCTGGAAACCCCGGAAAACTCCAAGGTCGCCATGGTCTACGGTCAGATGAACGAACCGCCGGGCAATCGTCTGCGCGTGGCGCTGACCGGTCTGACGATCGCTGAAGGTTTCCGTGATGAAGGCAAGGACGTTCTGTTCTTCGTCGACAACATCTACCGTTACACACTGGCCGGTACCGAAGTGTCCGCGCTGCTGGGCCGTATGCCTTCCGCAGTGGGTTACCAACCGACGCTGGCTGAAGAAATGGGCCGTCTGCAAGAGCGCATCACTTCGACCAAGACCGGTTCGATCACATCGATCCAGGCCGTCTACGTTCCAGCGGATGACTTGACCGACCCGTCGCCTGCAACCACGTTTGCCCACTTGGACTCGACCGTCGTTCTGTCGCGTGACATCGCTTCGCTGGGTATCTACCCTGCGGTCGATCCACTCGATTCGACATCGCGCCAACTGGATCCGCAAGTCGTCGGTCAGGAACACTACGAAACAGCCCGCGCTGTTCAAGGTATCCTGCAACGCTACAAGGAATTGCGCGACATTATCGCGATTCTGGGTATGGACGAACTGGCTCCGGAAGACAAGCTGCTGGTGGCGCGCGCTCGCAAGATGCAACGTTTCCTGTCGCAACCGTTCCACGTTGCCGAAGTGTTTACCGGTTCGCCAGGTAAATACGTTTCGCTGAAAGACACGATCAAGGGCTTCAAGATGATCGCTAGCGGCGAACTCGATCACCTGCCGGAACAAGCGTTCTACATGGTTGGCACGATCGAAGAAGCAATCGAAAAGGCCAAGAAGATCAACTAAGATCTCTTGATTCTCGCGAAGCCGTTGTTGCCTGAAGCCAGGGCAAGACGGCTGACCGGATAGGAAACGATATGGCACATACTATTCACGTCGACGTAGTCTCCGCCGAAGAAGAAATCTTCTCCGGCGAGGCGGAATTCGTCGCGTTGCCGGGTGAAGCGGGTGAGCTGGGGATTTATCCTCGCCACACCCCCTTGATCACGCGCATCAAGCCAGGTGCAGTACGCATCAAGATTCCTGGCCAGGCGCACGAAGAATTCGTATTCGTCGCCGGTGGTTTGCTGGAAGTGCAGCCTGACACCGTAACCGTTCTGGCCGACACCGCGATCCGCGGCTCGGACCTGGACGAAGCCAAGGCCAGCGCCGCGAAGAAACTCGCGGAAGAAGCCCTGGCGAATCGCGACTCCCAAATCGATTACGCAGCTGCACAAGCCGAATTGGCGACGGCAGTGGCGCAATTGGCGGCGATCGCGAAACTGCGTCAGAAGCGTTGATTAAAGCGTCGATTACGAACGCCCTGCAGCAACGGCATCTTCAGCATCATTAAAAAAGGCAGCTCAGGCTGCCTTTTTTATTGCCCGTGGATTTTTATCGGTATTCCGGATGCTGTTGCTGCAGCCGCTGTTAATGATGATGACGACGCACGACGCCTTCGTGCCCGATCGGTTAAAGTGACTGTTCCCGAATGTCCGTTGCCGTAGCCGGAAGAAGGCGGCAATAAGCTCTTCACACAGGAGTTGTCCATGAGCGCCAAGCCAGTCATCGCCGTCGTCGGCCTGTCCAATCGTCCCGATCGCCCCAGCTACGACGTCACCGCCTACATGCAGCGCCAGGGCTATCGCATCGTCGCGGTCAATCCCATGTACGCCGGCCAGCAGATCCTCGGCGAGCATTGCTACGCCAGTCTCACCGAAGCCGTCGAGGCGCTGGCCGGCCAGGTCAGGATCGACATCGTGGATTGCTTCCGCAAGTCGGCGGACATTCCGCCTGTGGTGGATGAGGCCATCGCCATCGGCGTTGCCTGCGTGTGGATGCAGCAGGGCATCGTCAATCACGCCGCCGCAGCCAAAGCCGAGGCTGCCGGCCTGAAAGTCATCATGGACCGCTGCATCAAGGTGGATCACGCCATGGGAATTACCCACGGGGTGTTGTAGTCCAATCGCTTTCATTGCGGCAAAAGCCACACAGGAGATCGTCACGATGGGTATACGCGAGCAATTCCGCGCCAATAAAAAGCAGGAAATCCAGGACGAAAACGCCGGCGCCAAGCCGCTCTCGAGCGGCGACAAGGCCGCCGACAAATTGCAGGTCCAGACGCTGGCGGCGCAGATCGCCGAGCAGCAGGCAATGCTGTTCGCGCAGCACGAGCGCAAAGTGCTGGTGGTGCTGCAAGGCATGGATACCAGCGGTAAGGATGGCACCGTGTCAGGCGTATTCGGCAGCGTCAATCCGCAAGGCCTGCGCATCGTCAGCTACAAGGCGCCGAGCCAGCTTGAACTGCAGCACGACTATCTGTGGCGCATCCATCAGCAGGTGCCGGCCAAAGGTGAACTGGCCGTCTTCAATCGCAGCCACTACGAGGATGTGCTGATCACGCGCGTGCATGACTGGATCGATGCGGCCGAGTGCAAGCGCCGCTACGCGCAGATCAATGACTTCGAACGCTTGCTCAGCGAGACCGGCACCGTGGTGCTGAAATTCTTTCTGCACATTTCCAAAGACGAGCAGCGCGCGCGGCTGCAGGAACGGGTGGACGATCCTTCCAAACACTGGAAATTCGAGTTGCAGGATCTGGAGGAACGCAAGAGCTGGGACGACTACCAGAAGGTCTACAGCCAGGCGATCCAGGCCACCGATGCCGATCACGCGCCGTGGTATGTGATTCCGTCGAACTCCAAGACCCACCGTAACCTGGCCATTGCAGGCGTGGTGCTGGAGACCTTGCAGGCGATGAAGCTGGCCTTCCCACCGGGCAAGAAAGAACTCACCGGCCTCAAGGTGGTGTAAGCGTGCGTCGCTGGCTGCCTGAATTGCTGGCCTTGCCGCTGCTACCCTGGCTGCTGGTGCAAGGCAAGCGCACGCGCCGCATCACGCCGCGTTTGCCGGAAGCGGACGGCGCACGTGAAGGATGGTGCACGCCGGCCGATGCCGACGATGCCGCTCCGGTGGTGCTGATCGCGATCGGCGAATCGCCCGTGGCCGGCGTGGGCGTGGAATGCCAGGAGCAAGCCGTCACTGCGCAGTTTGCGCGGGAACTGGCCGACGCGTTGCAGCGGCCAGTGCGGTGGTGCGCCTTCGGCAAGAATGGCGCCACGGTGGCTGACGCCCGTCAAGACCTCTTGCCGCAACTGGCGCAAATGGCGATGCCGCAGGAACGGGAGCTCCGCATCGTACTGGTCGCCTTCGGCGTCAACGACAGCACCGCCTTTCACAGCACGGGCCGTTATCGCCGCGACCTGGAGGCGCTGACGCGCGCTTTGCAGCAGCAACTGTCGCCCCGCTTGCTGATCATTTCGGGAGCGCCGCCGCTGCATCTGTTTCCTGCATTGCCGCAACCTTTGCGGCAGGTGCTGGGCATGAAGGCCGCTGCGCTCAGCCGCACCGCGCAGCAGCTGGCATCGGCACTGCAGCGGGCGATCTACGTGCCGGTGCGCAGCGACGCGCGCGATCGCAGCCTGATGGCGCGCGATGGTTATCATCCGTCTGCCGCCGGCGCGCGCCTCTGGGCGCAACAACTGGCGCAGGCAACCGTCGCAGGTTTGCGCACGCTGAAATAAAAACGCCCGCGTTACCGGCGGGCGTCGTATGGCTAAAAACCTATCCGCGCATCAATATCAATGCAGCCACTTGTTGAGCACGCGGTCGTACTCGCCGGTGGCTTTCTGCAAATGCATCCAGGCGTCCACGTATTCCTTGAAGGCGACATCGGCGCGCGGCAGCATGAATGCTTTTTCCGAGAATTGCAGCGGCTGCTCCGGATGGACCGGGCACAGCTCCGGATGCTGTTTCGCCTGCCACAAGGTCTCGCTGGCGTCGGTGACCATGACGTCGGCCTTGCCGTCGATGATCTGCTGGAAAATCGTGACGTTGTCCGGATGCAGGATCAGTTGCGCCCGTTTGTAATTGGCGCGCGCGAAACGCTCGTTGGTGCCGCCCGGATTAAAGATCGCGCGCGTGCCGGGCTGGTCGATCATGTCCAGCGTCTGGAACTTGGCGACGTCGGCGCAGCGCACAATCGGCGACTTGCCGTCGACCATGTGCGAGACCGCGAAACCGGCCTTCTTCTGGCGATCCAGCGTGACCGACACGCCGCCCATGGCGATGTCGCATTTGGCCAGGAAGTCGCTCATCAGGTTGGTCCAGGTGGTCTTGACCAGCTGCACCTCGACGCCCAGCGACTTGGCCAGCGATTGCGCCAGGTCGACGTCCATGCCTTCAAACGTATTGTCGGTCTTGAAATAGGTGAACGGCTTGTAATCGCCGGTCATGCACACCCGCAACTTGCCGGACTTGATCACTTCGTCGAGGCGGCTGCTTTCGGCGGCGCCGGCGGTCTGCATCGCCAGGCCGGCGCACAGCAGTGTGAGGGGCAGCAGCCATTTCCCGAGGTATTTCTTCATGTCGTCTCCTGATTATTTTTGTGAAGCAAAGACGATATCACCACCAGCCCCGGCCATCAATCGGGCAGGGCTGTTTTGCGGTTTGGATGAGATAATAGAAGATTGCCGATGCGGCCAACATGAAGTCCAGATTGCTCCAGAACGCCTATGCCTCAATTTGCTCCGCTCAAGAACGATACCTTCCTGCGCGCCTTGCTGCGCCAGCCGACCGATTACACGCCGCTGTGGCTGATGCGCCAGGCCGGCCGCTACCTGCCCGAATACCGCGCCACGCGCGCGCGCGCCGGTTCGTTCCTGGGCCTGGCCAAGAATCCTGATTACGCCACTGAAGTCACGCTGCAGCCGCTCGAGCGTTATCCGCTGGACGCGGCGATCCTGTTTTCCGACATCCTGACCGTGCCCGATGCGATGGGTCTGGGCCTGTTCTTCGCCGATGGCGAGGGGCCGAAGTTCGAGCGCCCGCTGCGCGATGAAAAGGCCGTGCTGGCGCTGCAGGCGCCGCAACTGGACAGTCTTCAATACGTGTTCGACGCCGTCACCCAGATCCGTACCGAACTGGACGGCCGCGTGCCGCTGATCGGTTTCTCGGGCAGCCCGTGGACGTTGGCCTGCTATATGGTCGAAGGCGGCGGTTCCGACGATTTCCGCATCGTCAAGGCCATGCTGTACGACCGTCCGGACCTGATGCACCACATCCTCAGGACTAACGCCGCCGCCGTCGCCGCTTACCTGAATGCGCAGATCGACGCCGGCGCCCAGGCCGTGATGATTTTCGACACCTGGGGTGGGGCGCTGGCTGACGGCGTGTACCAGGCGTTTTCGCTGGACTACATGCGTGAAGTCATGCGCCAGCTCAAGCGCGACAAGGACGGCGTCAGGATCCCGGCGATCGTCTTCACCAAAGGCGGCGGATTGTGGCTCGAGCAGATCGCCGACATCGGCGCCGATGCCGTAGGGCTGGACTGGACCGTCAACCTGGCCGATGCGCGTCGCCGCGTCGGCGACAAGGTGGCGCTGCAGGGGAACCTCGATCCCAACGTGCTGTTTGCCGGACCGGCGCAGATCCAGGCCGAAGTGCGCAAGTTGCTGGAATCCTTCGGCAAGCCCGCCGCCGGCGCAGGTCACGTGTTCAACCTCGGCCACGGGATCTCCCAGTTCACCCCGCCGGAGTCTGTCACGACCCTGGTGGAGGCGGTGCATGGCATCAGCCGGGAACTGCGCGGCTGATTCCGGCCGGGCGGAAAACGATAAGCCGCTGAAAACACAGTACATACTCACCAGCATGCGGCGCGATGCACATCGGGGCCGCGCGCATGCGCAGTTATGCACACGAACGGCGCTTTCCTTAGTGGGAATCATTCATATCCATATTTGTAAAGCGATGATTTTCGAATTTTTGCAAGTCATTGATTTTTAAAGAATTTGTTTCTTGCGCGGGATTTGAGCAAACTATCGAGACCCGCATGAAACGTGGGCTTCGGGGCTGTCAAGAGGGAGTTGCCCACAAAGTTATCCACAGGAATTGTGGATAGTTGAAAAAGCACTTATGAAACCGTGAGTTACACGCTTTTTTAACGTTTTACTTTAGAAACCGGCGCGGAATCCTACTGCGCTGTCAGGATTCTCCCGACAAAATTTGCTTGACAGAAAGTAGTGCGAACGATCTCGCCGCGATACCTTTTCGGTGCAGAAAAGCAGACTTATGCACAAAATCGCTCTTGTGCGCGGCAATATAAAAATTTAAAAATAAATTTCATAGGCGGCGGCATGTTTTGCAAGTCATTGATTTTTAAGGATTTAAATTTTGCTTTTGATTTGAGCAATTTATTGAAACCCGCATCCAGACTGGGAAAATCGCTGTCAAGCCCGGGTTATGCACAAAGTTATCCACAGGTTTTGTGGATAGCCTAAAAAGTAGTTATGAAACCGTTACTTAGGTCATCTTTTCAGGAATCACATTAAGTTCGTGGAACAACGCATCCTTCAGATCGTTCTCGATACCCCGCTTGACAGGACCTTCGACTACCGTTGGCGCCGCCAGGGCGACGAGGCCCTGCCGCAAATCGGCCAACTGGCGATCGTGCCGTTCGGCCGTCGCGAGGTGGCGGGCCTGATCATCGGCCTGGCCGAACAGACCGAGGTGCCGGACGGCAAGCTCAAGGACGTGCTGGCGGTGCGCAGCCAGCTGGCGCCGCTGCCGCCGCAATGGCTGGCGCTGTGCGGTTTCGCCGCCGATTATTACCAGCGCCCGCTGGGTGAGGTGGCGTTGCCGGGTTTGCCGAAGAACTTGCGCACCCTGACCACGACCGCGCTCGACCGCGCGCTCAAGAAGCTGGCCAAGCTCGATGCCGGCCACGACGGCAACCCGGTCAACACGCCGCAGTTGAAGCCTGAACAACAAGAGGCCGTCGACGCCATCGCCGACGCCCGGGGGTTTGCGCCGCTGCTGCTGTACGGCGTGACCGGCAGCGGCAAGACCGAGGTCTACCTGCAGGCGGCGGCGCGCATCCTGGCGCAGCACGAAGCAGCCGGCGAAGTCGCCCAGGTACTGGTGCTGGTGCCTGAAATCAACCTGACGCCGCAGCTCGAATCGAATATCCGCGCGCGCTTTCCGGGCGTGCACGTGGTCAGCCTGCACAGCGGCCTGGCCGAAGGCGAGCGTACGCTCAGCTGGCTGGCGGCGCACCAGGGCCAGGCGCGCATCGTGCTCGGCACGCGGCTGGCGATCCTGTCGTCGCTGCCGCATCTCAAGCTCATCGTGATCGACGAAGAGCACGATCCGTCCTACAAGCAGCAGGAAGGCCTGCGTTACTCGGCGCGCGACCTGGCGGTCTGGCGTGCGCACCAGCTGGCGATTCCGGTGGTGCTGGGTTCGGCCACGCCCTCGCTGGAAACCTGGCAGCACGCCCAGGCCGGCCGTTACCGCAAGCTGCAGCTGCGCGAGCGTGCGGTGCGCGACGCCGTGCTGCCCAAGGTCAAGATGATCGACATGGAGCGCGACCGGCCCAACGACGGCCTGACCTCGACGCTGGTGGCGGCCCTCAAGCTGCGCCTGGAGCGCGGCGAGCAGTCGCTGCTGTTCCTCAACCGGCGCGGCTATGCACCGGTACTCAATTGCGACGCCTGCGGCTGGATCAGCAACTGCATGCGCTGCACCTCGTTCATGGTGCTGCACAAGCCCGAGCGGCGCCTGCGCTGCCACCATTGCAGCCTGGAACTGTATATCCCCAAAGCCTGCCCGACCTGCGGCAACGTCGACCTGCAACCGCTGGGGCGCGGCACCCAGCGCGTGGAAGAAGGCCTGCAGGCGATGTTCCCGGAGGCGCGCATCTTGCGCATCGACGCCGATTCCACGCGTCTCAAGGGTTCGGCCCAAAATGCCTTCGACAGCGTGCACCGCGGCGAAGTCGATATCCTGATCGGCACGCAGATGGTCGCCAAGGGGCACGACTTCAAGCGCCTGACGCTGGTGGGGGTGATGAATCCCGACACCGCGCTGTTTTCGCATGACTATCGCGCCAGCGAGCGTTTATTCGCGCAACTGATGCAGGTCGCGGGCCGCGCGGGCCGGGCCGGGCAGAAGGAGGGCGGCTCGCCCAGCGAAGTACTGATTCAGAGCCGCTATCCGCATCATCCGCTGTACGGTGCGGTGGCTGCGCACGACTACGACGGCTTTGCCACCCAGTTGCTCGAAGAGCGCCAGCAAGCGGCATTGCCGCCGTTCCTCTACCAGGCGCTGCTGCGCGCCGAGGCGGCCGAACTCGACGTCGCACTGGCTTTCCTGCAGGATGCGGCGACCTGCCTGGAGCATCCCGGCATCACCATCAACGATCCCATCCCCATGACCATGACGCGCGTAGCCAACGTCGAACGCGCCCAGCTGTTGATCGAATGCCCGTCGCGGCCGGCCTTGCAGGCCTTCCTGCGCGACTGGATGGAAGTCTTGCGCCAGACGAAGACGCGCGCCAAATGGTCGCTGGAAGTCGATCCGGTCGATATCTGAGCGCAATGCGCCGCTCCGGCGCGCCCTTTCGTCGCATCAAAACCCCTGCAGCCCGCCGTTTTCGCACCATTCATCGCACGGCGCTGGTATCGCGCGCAGGGCTTCGCTAACGTGGCGGCATCCCTTTTGTTCCTTTCGTTCCTGTTATTCCTTCTTGCCGGAGCCGCCATGTTGCAACAAATCATCATTCATACGCCGCTGTGGGTCTGGGCCATGCTGGCCTTCCTGGTCTATCGCGGCTGGCTGGCCGCCGCCGACCGCGAAAGTCCCCTGTTCAAGGTGGCGCTGATCCCGCTGCTGCTGCTGGTCTTGTCGCTGAACGGCCTGTACCAGCAAGCGCACGCCGATGCCCGGGCCCTGGCAGTAGCCGCGCTGGCGGCGCTGGTCAGCGGCGTGTTGAGCGCGACGGCGGCCGGGCGTTCCGGCATCACCCCCTATCCGGACCGCGGCACGGTCTGGCTGCGCGGCAGCTGGATGCCCTTGTTGATGATGGTCAGCGTGTTTGCGGTCAAATACACTGTGGGCGTATTGCAGGCAATGCACTCCCAGTACGTCCAGGGCGTCCTGTTCACGCTGGCGGTCAGCCTGCTGTACGGCTTGTTCATGGGCATCCCGGTCGGCCGTTTGTTGCGCATCGTGCATCTTTATCGCCAGGCGTCGTCAGCGGCGGTGCAATCGGCGGCGTGATATCGAAACCGCGCCTGCAAGATCGCCTTCAATCCAAGCGCGGCAAGCCGGTATAATCCGGGGTTTATATATTCATCAATGTGCGGCTGGCGTGTCAGCGCTGCCGCCGACCCCATCTGTTCCCATGCTCGCCCAACAAAAACAACGCATCACCGAATTATTCCAGGCCGCCATGGCGCCGCTGATCGAGGGCTCCGGCCTGACGCCGGCGATCACCCTGGAGCGTCCGCGCGACCCGTCGCATGGCGACATCGCCTGCAACCTGGCCATGCAACTGGCCAAACCGCTCAAGAAAAACCCGCGCGAACTGGCGCAGGCGCTGGTCGACGGCGTGCTGTCGCAGCCCGGCCGCGAAGAACTGATCTCCTCCGCCGACATCGCCGGCCCCGGCTTCATCAACCTGCGCGTGGCCGAAGCCGCCAAGCAGGCCGTGGTGAAAGTGGTGCTGGCCGAAGGCGCGCAATACGGCAAGAGCAGCGCCGGCGCCGGCAAGAAGGTGCTGGTCGAGTTCGTCTCCGCCAATCCGACCGGTCCGCTGCATGTCGGCCACGGCCGCCAGGGCGCGCTCGGCGACGCCATGTCGGCGCTGCTGCAGTCGCAGGGCTACGACGTCACGCGCGAGTTCTATTACAACGACGCCGGCGTCCAGATCGCCACGCTGGCGACTTCGGTGCAGGCGCGTGCCAAGGGTTTCAAGCCGGGCGACGCGGGCTGGCCGGAGTCGGCCTATAACGGCGACTACATCGCCGATATCGCCGACGATTTCAAGGCCAAGAAGACAGTCGCCGCCAGCGACGGCGAGCCGGCCACCGCCAGCGGCGACGTCGACGACATCGAATCGATCCGCCGCTTCGCCGTGGCCTACCTGCGCCGCGAGCAGGATCTGGACTTGCAGGCCTTCGGCGTCAGGTTCGACAACTATTACCTGGAATCGTCGCTGTACACCGAAGGCAAGGTCGCCGCAGCGGTCGACGCACTGATCAAGGCCGGCAAGACCTACGAACTGGACGGCGCGCTGTGGCTCAAGACCACCGACTACGGCGACGACAAGGATCGCGTCATGAAGAAGGGCGACGGCACCTACACCTACTTCGTGCCCGATGTCGCCTACCACATCACCAAGTGGCAGCGCGGTTTCGGCAAGGTCATCAACATCCAGGGCAGCGACCACCACGGCACCATCGCACGCGTGCGCGCCGGTTTGCAGGCGGCCAATGTCGGCATCCCGCAAGGCTATCCCGACTACGTGCTGCACAAGATGGTCACCGTCATGAAGAACGGCGAAGAGGTGAAGATCTCCAAGCGCGCCGGCTCCTATGTCACGCTGCGCGACCTGATCGAATGGTCCAATGGCACGGACGCCGACGCCGAAACTGACGCCGGCGATCTCCAGGATTTGACGAGGGGCCGCGACGCGGTGCGTTTCTTCCTGATCTCGCGCAAGGCCGACAGCGAATTCGTCTTCGACGTCGACGTCGCGCTGACCCGCAACGACGAAAATCCGGTTTACTACGTCCAGTACGCCCACGCGCGCATCTGCTCGGTGCTGAACCAGTGGGCCGGCGATGAAGCCGGTCTCGATCAGGTGACCGACCTGTCGCCCCTGACCGCGCCGCGCGAAGTCAGCCTGCTGGCCAAGCTGGCCGAATATCCGGAAGCGCTGGCCCATGCGCTGCAGGAGCTTGGGCCGCATCAGGTGGCTTTCTACCTGCGCGATCTGGCAGGCGAATTGCATAGCTACTACAATGCGGAACGCGTGCTGGTCGACGATGTCCCAACCAGGATGGCGCGCCTGGCGCTCATGAGTGCGACCCGCCAGGTGCTGCGCAACGGCCTGGCATTGATCGGCGTTTCCGCCCCGACAAGAATGTAACCCTGTAATGAAGACACAAGTGAAACAACACCACCCGATTTTACGCAAGCAGGCCGGCGGCACGTTCCTGGGCCTGATCCTCGGTCTCATCGTTGGTCTCGGCATCGCCGTGGTCGTCGCGCTGATGATTACCAAGTCGCCGATTCCATTCGTCAACAAGGTCGCCAAGCAGGAGCGCACCGAGCTGTCGCCGGGCCAGTCCGCCGATCCGAACAAGCCGCTCTACGGCAACAAGGACGTTGCCAAGGAAGCCCCGCCGGCGCCCAAGAATCCTGATCAGGAAAAGCCCGCGCCGGAAGCCAAGAAGCCCGACACGCCACCGGCGCCGAAGGCCGACGTACCGAAGGACAAGGACAAGCTGACCGCCATCACCAAGGAAGCGCCGGCCAAGTCCGACAGCGCGGTCGACGACAAGTGGACCTATTTCCTGCAGACCGGCGCCTTCCGTGAACAGGCCGACGCCGAAAACGCACGCGCCAAGCTGGCGCTGCTCGGTTTCGAAGCCAAGGTCAGCGAACGGCCTTCCGACAACGGTACGCTGTACCGCGTACGGATTGGCCCCATCGGTCAGCAGGAGACAGTGAACCGGATGCGCAGCAAGTTGTCTGACAGCGGCGTCGATGCAGCCATCGTGCGCATACCAAAATAAGGACTGTTTCCCCATTTGTCGCCGTGGTTCGGCTTTTAGCCCCGGCATGACGGTCCGCCATCATATTTATTTGCGAATACCTTGAGAAGGGGTTAAGAATTATGCGTTTGTTCCGTCATGCTCTCGCTGCCATCAGCCTGGGTTTGCTGGCCGTTTCGGCCGGCGCGTCTCCCGCCAATCCACAGAACGGCACCGACTATCGTACGCTGGAGCAAGCCCAGCCGACCGAGTCGGGCAAGAAGATCGAAGTCACAGAATTCTTCTGGTACAGCTGCCCGCATTGCGCCGCCTTCGATCCGGCATTGACGGCGTGGGTCAAGAAGCAGGGCGACAAGATTGTCTTCAAGCAAGTGCCGGTCGCTTTCCGCGACTCATTCATCCCCCAGCAAAAGCTGTACTACGCGCTCGAGGCGATGGGCAAGACCGCGGAAATGAATCCGAAGATTTTCCAGGCCATCCACGTTGATCGTCAACGCGTCGACACCGACAAGACCATCCTGGAGTTCATCGAGAAGCAAGGCATCGACAAACAGAAATTCCTCGACCTGTACAACTCCTTCGGCGTCCAGACCAAGGTACGTCGCGCCTCGCAGCTGCAGGAACAATACAAAATCGACGGTGTGCCGACCATCGCCATCGACGGCCGTTACCTGACCTCGCCGTCGATTGCCGGCGCCTCCATGGCCAATCAGCCTGAATCCATGCAACAAGCCGCATCGCTGCAAGTGATGGATCATCTGCTGACCAAGCTGGCGGCGGAAAAAGGCGCCGACAAGCCGGCTGAAGCAGCCAAGCCGGCCAAGAAGAAATAAGCTTCACCGCGCCGAACACGGTCCGTCGCTCGCGAGAGAACGGGCCGTTTTTATTAGCGCGCACGGATAACCATCGAACGGAAGGGACTGCATGCAGCGAGTCTTCATCACCGGAGCATCGAGCGGCATCGGCGCCGCGCTGGCCGCGGCCTACGCGCAGCAAGGCGCGATGCTAGGGCTGGTCGCGCGCCGCCGCGACATGCTGGAACAGCTGCGCGCCGGACTCGCCCATCCCGAGCGCCATCAGCTGTACGTGCTGGACGTCACCGACCACGGCGCGCTACAGGAGGCGGCGCAGGATTTCCTCGCGGTGGCCGGTGGCATTGACGTGGTGATCGCCAACGCCGGTATCTCGCAAGGCACGCTGACCGAATACGCCGAAGACATTCCGGTCTTCGAGCGCATCATCGCCACCAACGTGACGGCCACGGTCGCTACCTTCCATCCGTTCATCGCCGCGATGAAGGATCAGATGAAAGCGCGGCCGCAGGACTGCCGCCTGGTCGGCATCGGCAGCGTCGCCGGTATCCGCGGTCTGCCCGGCGCCGAGGCGTATAGTGCATCGAAGGCGGCGGTCATCAGCTATTGCGAATCGCTGCGCATCGAACTGCGCGCCAGCGGCATCAAGGTGGTGACGATTGCGCCCGGCTACATCGACACACCGATGACGCAGGTCAATCACTACCGCATGCCTTTCCTGATGCCGGTGCAGAAATTCGCGGCGCGCGCGTTGGCGGCGATCGCCGCCGGCGACAGTTATCGCGTGATCCCGTGGCAGATGGGCGTGGTCGCCAAGCTGCTGCGGCTGCTGCCCAACAGCGTGTACGACTTCGCGTTTTCCAAAGCGCCGCACAAAAAACGAAACCTCTGAACGAGCAAGACCATGAAAATCATCTACGCCGGAACCCCCGAATTCGCCGCCGTTGCGCTGGAAGCGCTGTACGCCGCGGGACACGACATCACGCTGGTGCTGACCCAGCCCGATCGTCCCGCCGGTCGCGGCATGCAGTTGCAGGCTTCGCCGGTGAAGCAATGCGCGCTGGCGCACGGCACGCCGGTGGCGCAACCGGTGTCGCTGCGCCTGGACGGAAAATATCCGGACGTCGCGCGCGAGGCGCACGAGCTGCTGCGCAACACGCCGCACGACCTCATGATCGTCGCCGCCTACGGCCTGATCCTGCCGCGCAGCGTGCTGGATATTCCGCCCCTGGGTTGCATCAATATCCACGGGTCGCTGCTGCCGCGCTGGCGCGGCGCGGCGCCGATCCATCGCGCCATCGAAGCCGGCGACAACGAAACCGGCATCACCATCATGCAGATGGAAGAGGGACTCGACACCGGCCCGATGCTGCTGGTCGAGTCGCTGCCCATCGCTGCCGACGACACCACCGCCAGCCTGCACGACAAGCTGGCTGCGCTGGGCGGCAAGATGATCGTCGAGGCGGTGCGCAAGCTGGAGCAGGGCGCATTGCCGGCCACGCCGCAACCGGACGAAGGCGCCAACTACGCCGCCAAGGTCGCCAAGGAAGAAGCTGCGCTGGACTTCACGCAGCCTGCCGCCGTGCTGGCGCGCAAGATCCGCGCCTTCAATCCTTTCCCGGTCGGCTCGGCGCAGTTTGCGACGCCTTCGGGCGACGTCACCGTCAAGCTGTGGCAGGCGCAGGCGCTGGCTGAAAAGACCGGCGCTGCACCCGGCAGCGTCCTCGCCGCCAATGCGCATGACGGCGTCAAAGTAGCCTGCGGCGAGGGCGTACTGCACGTCACGGAATTGCAAAAGCCGGGCGGAAAGCGTTTGCCGGCGGCGGAATTCCTCAAGGGCTTTGCACTGGCGGACGGCGCTTTCCGATAAGTTAGTTTTCCGAGGAGGAGCAATGGATCAACTGGCGGCAATGCGCATCTTCCGGCGCGTGGTGGAAAGCGGCGGTTTCTCGGCCGCCGCCGAGGCGCTCGACATCTCGCACACGGTGGTGTCGCGCCAGGTGCGCCAGCTCGAGGAGTTGCTCGGCGCGCAGTTGCTCAACCGCACTACGCGGCGTTTCTCGCTGACCGAAGTCGGCCAGCTCTATTACCAGCGTTGCATCGACATCATCGACCAGGTGGAAGACGCCGCGCGCGTGGTTTCGCATCACCATGCGCGGCCGGGCGGCGTGCTGCGCATCAATGCGCCGATGGTGTTCGGCACGCTGGAAATGCCCAACTGGCTGCCGCAATTCATGCAGGCGTATCCCGAGCTGAAAGTCGATGTGGTCTGCAATGACCGTTTCGTCGACCTCATCAGCGAAGAGTTCGACGTCGGCTTGCGCATCACGCGTTCTTTGCCCGATTCGACGCTGGTTGCCAAGCGGCTGGCGGTCAGCGACATGGCGCTGGTGGCGACGCCCGCCTATCTGGAAAAACACGGTACGCCGCGCGAACCCAAGGATTTGCAGCAGCATAATTTCCTGGCGTATTCGCTCGCGTTGCAAACGACCGAACTGGTATTCATCGGCCCTGACGGCCGCGAGCAACTGGTCAGCCTGAGCGGCAATGTCCAGGCCAACACCGGCCTGATCGTCTGCGCCGCCGCACGCGCCGGCATGGGTATCACGGCATCGGCCACCTTCGTGGTGCACGAGGACCTGAAGCGCGGCGAGTTGGTGGAAGTGCTGCCCGAGTACCGGCTGCAATCGCGCGACCTGTACGTGCTGTATCCGCAGAACCATCACCTTTCGCCCAAGGTGCGCGCCTTCGTCGATTTCCTGGCGGACTATTACGCTACGCCGCGCTGGTCCGTGTAGACCGGCGCACAGACGTGAAAAAAGGCTGCACCCGCAAAGGTGCAGCCTTTTTTCATGGAGACGGCAGGATTACTTTTTCTCGACCGGAACCAGGTCGAAATGATCGGCCTGGTACTGGAACAGCAGGCAATCGTCGCCCTTGGCGCAACCGCTGTAATGCGGCATGTTGGCCGGCAGGTTATAGAACGAACCGGCCGGATACTCGATGCGCTTGCCGTCGATGACGGCGTAGAACGTGCCTTTCAGGACCACCGTCGGCAGGTTCTGCGTGTGCAGGTGGTAAGGATTGTCCTTGCCCGCCGGGAAGATCACGAAGGCGTCATAAGCCCCCTTGCCGGTGATGCTGCCGCGCAAGTCGGCTACCTTGATGCCGCCGGTACCGGGCAGTTCACGCCATTTCAGATCGGCGGCCGGGAAGGAAACCAGCGGCTGGGCGGCGGGCTTGCCGGTTTTGACGTTGTTGCCGGCGAAGCTGGCGCCGGCGGCGGCCAGCAACAGCAGTGTGATTGCGATGCGTTTCATATCTGTCCTTTGAAAGTCGATGGGCTTGGGGAGTTACTGCACTTGCAGTTCGAGAATGGCGCCGGTATCGAGCACGTCGCCGAAGGTGTCGGCGATGGTCGTCAAGGCGCTCCGATGCAGGACGTCGTGGGTGATCACACCGCCGCCAGGCGCATCGAGGTCGCGTGTGGCCGAGGCGTCGGCGGCGACGATCACTTCGTAACCCGCAGGGACGGCGTCGCGTGCGGCGCCGGCCACGCAGGCATGCGTCATCAGGCCGGCAATGATCAGCGTCTTGACGCCGGCGGCTTGCAGTTGCGCATCGATATCGGTAGTAGGGAACACGCTGACCGAGCTCTTCTGCACCACGCGGTGGTGGGCTGCCGGCTGGATATCCTTGTGGATGGCGACGGTATCGCCGTCCACCGCGAAGATCGGCGTACCGGAAGGCGTCACATGCTGGACGTGGAACACCGGCATGTTGTGGCGATCGGCAAAGGCAATCAGTCGCTTGGCGTTGTTCAGCGCAGCCATGCCGTCGGGGATGGGCATCTTGCCGCTGAAGTATTCGTTCTGAAAATCAATGACCAGCAGCGCGGTGCCGGCGGCTTGCAGTGCAACCGGTGCAGCAGCGCCGGCGATGGTGCGAATGGTGGGGTGCGACATGTTCTTCTCCTGGGTTGATAAACGACAGGACGAAGAGTAGGCGAACCAGCGCCGCGCCAACAGTAGCGCGGCCTCACAAGATATGTGCGGAATCAGCACATATCCGGAGGTATGCGGCGCGGTGGACGGCCGAAGGGCCGAAGAGACTTACGCCGCCAGTATCAGGCGCAAGCGTTCCCAGAACAGATCGGCGCCGCGATGCACATTGTCGTTCCAGTGGTCGGCGGCGTTGTCGTCGGCAGCGTCGGTGATGAACTTGAATGCACGCCAGGAGACGCCATATCGATGACAGGTGTGGGCGATGGCGAATAGTTCCATATCGACAACATCCACCCCCTGTTCGACCAGCCAGGGATCGGCGGCGGTGACGAAGCTGTCGCCGGTGCCGCAGCGGGCATCGCCGTGGCCGGAGGCGTAGCAGTCAGGTTCGTCCGACAAGGGCGTCACGCCGCGCGCGGCCAGCGGGATGGCCAGCATGTCACGCTGGATGACGCTGGCGATGTCGAGCAGGCCGTCGCGGTGCGGATTGATCTTGCCCGCAGTGCCGAAGTTGATCACCAATTGCGGCCGGTGCTGCAAAATTGCCGCCGTCGCGGTTGAGGCGGCATTGACTTTGCCAACCCCCGTATAGATCACATCCACGCCCGCTGGAGCGGCTGCGGCGTTGAGTTCGGAGGCAAGAGCGGTCAGCACCAGGATTTTCTGTGTCATTGCGGGATGTCGGTATCCGTTGTTTGCTAGGAAAGCGTGGCGGTCGGTCAGGGGGTTGGCGGGCGTTTCACGTATAATTTCAAGTCTTGACTGATCTGATCAACCCGGCATGTCGCGTGACCGGGTTTTTGCATTCGGGTTGCATTATTTCACACCGCCACACGGTCCCACACTGAAGAACGCCATGAAGCCAAACGATCTGAGCCAAACTGAACTGCTGCTGCGCGACCTGATGTCGCAGCGCATCCTGATTCTGGACGGCGCCATGGGCACCATGATCCAGCAGTACAAGCTGACGGAAGAAGATTATCGCGGCGAGCGCTTCAAGGACTTCAGCGTGCCGGGCAAGGAGCTGTTCGTCAAGGGCAACAACGAGTTGCTGAGCCTGACCCAGCCGCACATCATCCAGGAAATCCACGAGCAGTACCTCGCCGCCGGCGCCGACCTGGTCGAGACCAACACCTTCGGCGCCACCGGCGTGGCGCAGGACGACTATCACATGGCGCATCTGGTCTACGAGATGAACGTGCAGTCGGCCAGGCTGGCGCGCGCCGCCTGCGATAAATATTCGACGCCCGACAAGCCGCGTTTCGTCGCCGGCGCACTCGGCCCGACGCCGAAGACCGCATCGATTTCGCCGGACGTCAATGATCCCGCCGCCCGCAACGTCACCTTCGATCAACTGGTGGCGTCCTATCTGGAACAGACACGCGCACTGGTAGAAGGCGGCGCCGACGTGCTGCTGGTCGAGACCATCTTCGACACGCTCAATTGCAAGGCCGCGCTGTTTGCGATCGACATGTTCTTCGAGGAGTCCGAGGCCCAGGGAAAAGCGCGTTTGCCGATCATGATCTCGGGCACCGTCACCGATGCTTCGGGCCGTATCCTGTCCGGCCAGACCGTACCGGCATTCTGGCATTCGATCCGCCACGCGCGGCCGCTGACCGTGGGCCTGAACTGCGCACTGGGCGCAGCGCTGATGCGTCCCTATGCCGAAGAGCTGTCCAAGATCGCCGACACCTTCGTCTGCATCTATCCGAACGCGGGTTTGCCCAACCCGATGAGCGACACCGGTTTCGACGAAACGCCCGACGTCACTTCGTCGCTGCTGAAGGATTTCGCCGAAAGCGGCTTCGTCAACGTCGCCGGCGGCTGCTGCGGCACCACGCCTGCGCACATCAAGGCGATCGCTGACACCGTAGCCAGCATCGCACCGCGCAAGCTTCCCGAAGGCAAGCACGAGATGCTGCTGTCGGGCCTGGAGCCGTTCATCATCAATGACCAGTCGCTGTACGTGAACGTCGGCGAGCGCACCAACGTCACCGGCTCCAAGGCCTTTGCGCGCCTGATCCTCAACGAACAGTACGACGAAGCGCTGGCGGTGGCGCGCCAGCAAGTTGAAAACGGCGCCCAGATCATCGACATCAACATGGACGAAGCGATGCTCGATTCGCAGGCCGCCATGACGCGCTTCCTCAACCTGATCGCCTCCGAGCCGGACATCGCGCGCGTGCCGGTCATGATCGACTCCTCCAAATGGTCGGTCATCGAAGCCGGCCTCAAGTGCGTGCAGGGCAAGTCCATCGTCAACTCGATTTCGATGAAGGAAGGCGAAGAGAAATTCCTGCACGAAGCCAAGCTGTGCCGCCGCTACGGCGCCGCCGTAATCGTCATGGCCTTCGACGAAGTCGGGCAGGCCGACACCTACGAACGCAAGATCGAGATCTGCGAGCGCGCCTACCGCCTGCTGGTCGACAAGGTGGGTTTCCCGCCGGAAGACATCATTTTCGATCCCAACATCTTTGCCGTCGCCACCGGTATCGAAGAGCACAACAACTACGCCGTCGATTTCATCGAAGCGACCCGCTGGATTCACCAGAACCTGCCGTACGCCAAGATCAGCGGCGGCGTATCCAACGTCAGCTTCAGCTTCCGTGGCAACGATCCGGCGCGCGAAGCGATCCATACCGTGTTCCTGTACCACGCCGTCAAGGCCGGCATGACCATGGGCATCGTCAACGCCGGCATGATCGGCGTCTATGACGACTTGCCGGCCGAATTGCGCGAAGCCGTCGAAGACGTGGTGCTGAACCGCCGTCCGGACGCCACGGAACGCATGATCGACATCGCCGCGACCCTGAAGGCCGGCGACAAGAAGGAAGAAGCCACCCTGGAATGGCGCAGCGAGCCGGTTGAAAAACGACTCGCGCACGCGCTGGTGCTCGGCATCACCCAATGGATCGTCGAAGACACCGAAGAAGCACGCCAGAATCTCTTGAAGAGCGGCGGTCGTCCGATCCACGTGATCGAGGGGCCGCTGATGGACGGCATGAACGTGGTCGGCGACCTGTTCGGCCAGGGCAAGATGTTCCTGCCGCAAGTGGTGAAATCGGCGCGCGTGATGAAACAGGCCGTGGCGCACCTGATTCCCTTCATCGAAGAAGAGAAGCGCCTGATCGAACAGGAAACCGGCGTCGTCGCCAAGCCCAAGGGCAAGATCGTCATCGCGACGGTGAAGGGCGACGTCCACGACATCGGCAAGAACATCGTCTCGGTGGTCCTGCAATGCAACAACTTCGAAGTCGTCAACATGGGCGTGATGGTGCCGTGCTCGCAGATCCTGGCCAAGGCCAAGGAAGAGAACGCCGACATCATCGGCTTGTCCGGCCTGATCACGCCGTCGCTGGAAGAAATGGCCTACGTCGCCAAGGAAATGCAGCGCGACAGCTATTTCAGCGGCGTCAAGATGCCGTTGCTGATCGGCGGTGCGACCACTTCACGCGCGCATACCGCGGTCAAGATCGCGCCGAATTACTCCGGCCCGGTGGTCTACGTTCCGGACGCCTCGCGCGCCGTTTCGGTGGCGCAGTCGCTGCTCACGCCCGAGCAGAAGGATCAGTACATTACCGATATCGCCACCGACTACGAACGCATCCGCGAGCAGCACGCCAACAAGAAGGCCGTGCCGCTGGTGACCATCGCCGCCGCGCGCGACAACAAGATGCAACTCGAATTTGCACCGGTCAAGCCGAAGTTCATCGGCCGCCGCGTGTTCAAGAATGTCGACCTGGCGACGCTGGCGAAATACATCGACTGGGGCCCGTTCTTCCAGACCTGGGACCTGGCCGGTCCGTATCCCGCAATCCTGACCGATGAAGTGGTCGGCGAAGCGGCGAGCAAGGTATTCGAAGAAGCCCAGGCCTTGCTGAAGAAAGTCATCGACGGCCGCTGGCTGACCGCCAACGGCGTCGTGTCGCTGTTGCCGGCCAATACCGTCAACGACGATGATATCGAGATCTATACCGACGACACGCGCACGCAAGTGGCGCTGACTTACTACGGTGTGCGCCAGCAGACCGAGAAGCCGGTGATCGACGGCCTGGCGCGTCCGAACCAGTGCCTGGCCGATTTCATCGCGCCGAAGGCATCCGGCATCGCCGACTACATCGGCATGTTCGCGGTCACTTCCGGTCTCGGTATCGAGAAATACGAAAAGCGCTTTGAAGACGCGCACGACGATTATTCTTCCATCATGCTCAAGGCGCTGGCGGATCGTTTGGCCGAAGCCTTCGCCGAATATCTGCATGAGCGCGTACGCACCGATCTGTGGGGCTACGTGCCGCAGGAGTCGCTGAGCACCGAAGAACTGATCAAGGAAAAGTACGTCGGCATCCGTCCCGCCGCCGGCTATCCGGCCTGCCCGGAACACACGGTCAAGGCGGAGGCCTTCAAGGTCATGCAATGCGATGAAATCGGCATGACGGTCACCGAGTCGTACGCCATGTTCCCGGGCGCGTCGGTGTCGGGCTTCTATTTTGCGCACCCCGATTCCAAGTACTTCGTGGTCGGCAAGATCGGCGACGATCAGGTCGCCGACATGGCCGCGCGCCGCGGCGTCGCCAAGGAAGATGTCGAACGCTGGCTGGCGCCGAACTTGTCCTGATTGACGTTTTCACTTACCCTTTTGCCTATCCAGATTTCTTCTCTCGCGCCATGATCGATTCCGCCGACAACGTCACCCACATGTTGCCCGTCACCGGGCCGCTGCGCCTGAACTTCTTCACCGACCAGCCCGATGCCGCACGCTTGTTCGTCGCCGACCTGACCCAGGATTTGCTGGGCGACTGGATCGTCACGCAATGCTGGACCGGCAAACCGCAGGCGCGCGGCGGCGGTCGCGTGACCGTGGTCAATGACCAGGAGGCCGGTTTCAGGCTGATCCAGAAAATCGCGCAGAAGAAGGAAAAAGGCGGTTATCGCCTGATCTGAAGCAGGGCCGGAACACATGCCGGCGGCCATGAAGACGGAGAGATTTTCTCTCCGTTTTGCTTTTTGAGACCGCATTTTTCCCTCTCCTGCATGCCCGGGCGTCTCGTGTTAGGCTGTCCACCGCTGTTGAGTTGACGATGGTGTTGTTGCATTGATCACGCCATCGAGACACTGCACTGCAGCAGGAGACAAAACAATATTCCCGAACGAGACGGAGAACCCGCGCGTGACTTCCACCCCAGCAGCACATTCCGCTTTCAACAACGATCCTGGAAAAAATCACCACGGCGATTCCGGCGCCGATTCATCCTATGCCGTCGTGCGGCTGCTGATCACGCTGGTGCTGATGGTCATCGGCGCCAGCGGCATGTACGTGGTCGCCGTCGTGTTGCCTGCGGTGCAGGCGGAATTCGGCGTCGCGCGCGGCGTGGCGTCGATGCCTTACACCTTGTCGATGATCGGCTTCGGCATCGGCGGCATGCTGATGGGCAAGCTGGCCGATCGTTTCGGCGTCATGATTCCGCTGCTGGTCGGCGCGGTGTGCCTGGGACTTGGCTTCATCCTGGCCAGCATGGCGCCCAACATCATCGTCTTCACGCTCGCGCACGGTTTGCTGATCGGCTTGTGCGGCAGCTCGGCGACATTCTCGCCATTGATCGCCGACACCTCGCTGTGGTTCGTGCGCCGGCGCGGCATCGCGGTGGCGGTGTGCGCCAGCGGCAACTATCTGGGCGGCGCGATCTGGCCGCCGATCGTGCAGCATTTCGTCGATACGGTGGGATGGCGCCAGACTTACTTCGGCCTCGGCGTGGTGTGCTTCATCGTCATGGGCGGCCTGGCGCTGCTGATGCGCCGGCGGCCGCCGGTGGCGGTTGCCGCGGCGGCGCGCAATGGCGTCAGCCTGACTTCGGAGCGTCCGTTCGGCCTGCCGGCGGGCAAGGCGCAGCTGCTGCTGTGCGTGGCCGGCGTCGCGTGTTGCGTGGCGATGGCGATGCCGCAGGTGCATATCGTGGCGTACTGCGGCGATCTCGGCTACGGCGCCGCGCGTGGTGCGCAGATGCTGTCGCTGATGCTGGCGTGCGGCGTGGTGAGCCGGCTGATTTCCGGATTGATCTGCGACCGCATCGGCGGCTTGCGCACGCTGCTGCTCGGCTCGGCGCTGCAGGGGATTGCCTTGCTGCTTTTCCTGCCGTTCGACGGACTGGTGTCGCTGTATGTCATCTCGGCGCTGTTCGGGCTGTTCCAGGGTGGCATCGTGCCGTCTTACGCGATCATCGTGCGGGAATACTTCCCGGCCTCCGAAGCCGGCGGCCGGGTCGGCGCCGTCATCATGTGCACCATGCTGGGCATGGCGCTGGGCGGCTGGATGTCGGGCCAGATCTTCGATCTGACCGGTTCATATCATGCGGCCTTCATCAACGGCATCCTGTGGAACCTGCTCAATTTCAGCATCTGCATGTTCTTGCTGCGGCGCACCTTGCGCAACAAGAACAGCGGCAGCGGCGGCTTGCAGGCCGCAAGCGCATGACGGAATCGGTACTGGCAGCGCTTCGCCGGGTTTGATTTGACGGCGCGCCTGCATTACGCTACGGGGATGCAGGCGATCGCCTGCCGTTTCCTTGCTTCCCCGGGCCTCAGATGCTGATCATTTTCCTCAAAGCCGTGCTGCTTATTCCGGTGACCTTGTTGCCTATCCTTAATCCGCTCGGCATCGCCCCGGTATTCGCCAACCTGCTCGGCGACGTGCCGCGCCAGATCGAGAACCGCGTGGCGCGCCAGGTGGCGATCAATTGCTGGTTCCTGCTGGTAGGGGCGATTTTCATCGGCTCGCACGTGCTGGCGTTCTTCGGCATTTCCCTGCCGATCGTGCGTATCGGCGGCGGCATCCTGGTCGCGGTATCGGGCTGGAAGCTGCTCAGCGACGGTGGCAACGATGCGGCGATTCCCAAGCAGGTGGCCAAGGCCTACGACGACGAGTCGAATGAAGAATTGAAGGCGCGCAGCTTCTATCCGATCAGCTTCCCGCTGACGGTCGGTCCGGGCACGATCGCGGCGTCGATTACACTCGGCGCCAATACGCCGGCGCGGCTGGTGGACTGGGTCATGTCTATCGGCAGCGCAGCGCTCGGCTCGGCGCTGACGGTGCTAGTGATTTATCTGTGCTACCGCTCGGCCAACAAGATCGTCAGCCTGCTCGGCCGTCTTGGCACCATGGTGGTGTTGCGGCTGTCGGCGTTTATCCTGCTGTGCATCGGCATCCAGATTTTCTGGTCGGGATTCACCGGTTTGCTGGTGGAGACGGGGATGCTGCCGCCGTAGTCAGTGCAGCAAGCCGCGCTCGCCGAGCAGGTCCTGCACCAGTTCCAAGCGCAGCACGGGGTTGTCCAGCGCCAGCAAACCTTGCTTCTGTTCCACGCTCATCGGCAGCATTTCGCTCCAGCGATTGGAGACCCAGCCGCAATCGTCGAGACGATATGGCGCCGCCACGGGGATATCGCTTTCGGGAATGGAATGGTTCTTCAGCGACGCCAGCAAATTCATCAGCGCAGTGACGGTGTTCTGCAACTCGTCCGGAATGGCGACGCTCTGGTCGTTCTCGAGCGGCTCGACCTGTGCCATCCACAGCCCGTGCTTCAGCTGCTCCTTGGCGGCAATGCGAAAGCGCGAGGTGCCGTTGCAGGAAATGCGCAGCAGACCCTGCACCGGCGCCGACCACTCCTTGATATGCGCCAGCGTACCGACCGGCACGAAGCTTTCAACCTGGCCGGGCTTGCGTACTTCGTTGCCGGCGGTCAGCGCGACCACGCCGAACGAAGTGCCGTTGGCGATGCATTTGTTCACCATGTCCAGGTAGCGGACTTCGAAGATCTGCAGCGGCAGCCGGCCGTCCGGAAACAGCGCCGAGCCTAGCGGGAAAAGCGGGATGGTTTCCATGATGTCCTGATGACGCCTCTCGCTTCAGGTGCGCAGCACGTAGCGATTGTCGCTGATGCACTCATAGCGCTGCACGATGTAGCCGTTGTCGTCGACGCTCTCCAGATAGACATCGAACTGCCACAGCCGCGCCATGTGGCGCAGGACTTCGTTGGTGCTATCGCCCAGCGAACGGCCGTCGCTGCGGAAGTGGCGCAGCGTCAGGCTGCGGTTGCCGCGCGTGTTGACCGACCAGACCTGGATATTCGGTTCGCGATGGTTGATGTCGTACTGCCGCGACAAGGCCTGGCGCACGTATTGATAGCCGCTGTCGTTGTGGATCGCCGAGACTTCCAGTTCGCTGCGGCTTTCGTCGTCGAGCACGGCGAACATGCGCATGTCGCGCATCAATTTCGGCGACAGGTATTGCGCGACGAAGCTCTCGTCCTTGAAGTTGCGCATCACGTAATGCAGCGTGTCCAGCCAGTTGCTGCCGGCCATGTCGGGAAACCACTGCTTGTCTTCGGCGGTCGGGTTTTCGCAGATGCGGCGGATGTCGCTCATCATCGAAAAGCCCAGCGCGTACGGATTGATGCCGTTGTAATACGGCTTGGTGATCGGCGGCTGGAACACCACATTGCTGTGCGAATGCAGGAATTCCATCATGAAGCCGTCGGTCAGCTTGCCCTGGTCGTACATGGTGTTGAGCAGCGTGTAATGCCAGAACGTGGCCCAGCCTTCGTTCATGACCTGGGTTTGCCGCTGCGGATAAAAATACTGGCCCACTTTGCGCACAATGCGGATGACTTCGCGCTCCCACGACTCCAGCAGCGGCGCGTTCTTTTCGGCGAAATACAGCAGGTTTTCCTGTGGTTCCGGGGGGAAGCGCTCGTCCACCTGGGCCGCGGCGGTTTCCTTCTTTGCCGGCAGCGTGCGCCACAACTCGTTGACCTGAGACTGCGCGTAGGCTTCGCGCTCACGCTGCTGCGCACGTTCCTGCGCCAGCGACATGCGCTGCGGGCGCTTGTAGCGGTCGACGCCGTAATTCATCAGCGCGTGGCAGGAGTCGAGCAATTCTTCCACCCGGTCGAAGCCGTAGCGCTCTTCGCATTCGGCGATGTAGCTCTTGGCGTAGACCAGATAGTCGATGATGGCGCTGGCGTCGGTCCACAGCTGGAACAGATAGTTGCCCTTGAAGAACGAATTGTGTCCATATGCCGCATGCGCCACCACCAGCGCCTGCATGGTCATGGTGTTCTCTTCCATCAGGTACGCGATGCAGGGATTGGAATTGATCACGATCTCGTAAGCCAGGCCCATCTGGCCGCGCTTGTAGTCGCGCTCGGTGGCGAGGAAATGCTTGCCGAACGACCAGTGGCGGTAATTGACCGGCATGCCCGAGGAAGCATAGGCGTCCATCATCTGCTCGGCGGAAATGATCTCCAGCTGGATCGGATAAATATCCAGCTTGTAGCTTGCCGCGACCTTGGCGATTTCCTCGTTGTAGCGCTCGATCAGCTCGAAGCTCCAGTCCGAGGGGCAGGGCAGGGGATCATGTTTCGTCGGCGGAGTCAGGGACGCAGGCGGCGTGTTCAGTCGCGTATTCATGCATGGACCTGCTTTTCAAAAAGTTCGCGGAAGACCGGATAGATCTCGGACGAGGACTGCACCTTTTTCATCGCGAAGTGCGGATGCTCATGCAGCAGCTGCGTGTACTCCGTCCACAGGTTCTGTTCCGGCTCGGCCACCTGGATATAGGCGAAGTAGCGGCACATCGGCAGGATCGCTTCTTCCAGGATGCTGCGGCATTTCGGCGAATCGTCGTTCCAGTTGTCGCCGTCGGAAGCCTGGGCGCCGTAGATGTTCCATTCGCTCGACGGATAGCGAGCCCTGATGATGTCCTGCATCAGCTCGAGCGCGCTGGAGACCACCGTGCCGCCGCTTTCCTGCGAGTGGAAAAAAGTCTCCTCGTCGACCTCGTCGGCGCGCGTGTGATGGCGGATGAAGACCACCTCGATGTGCTCATAGTTGCGCGTCAGGAACAGATACAAAAGGATGAAGAAACGTTTCGATAAGTCCTTGCGCTGCTCATCCATCGAGCCCGACACGTCCATCACGCAAAACATCACGGCGCGGCTCGACGGCTGCGGCTGGCGCACGCGGTTGACGTAGCGCAGGTCGAACGGATCGATGAACGGGATGCGCCAGATGCGCGCCTTGAGATGGTGTATCTCCTCTTCCAGCAGGAGGATTTCCGACAACTTGTCGTTGGGATGCTTGTTGAGCTCGCACAATTGTTCTTCCAGCTCGCGCAGTTTGGCCACCAGCGGGCCGCCCAGCGCAATGCGCCGGCCCAGCGAGCTGCGCAGCGAACGCACGATGTCGATGTTGGCGGGCGAACCGTCGACCGAATAACCGGCGCGCATGTTCTTCCAGTTTGGAATCGACATCAGGTTGGTCTGGATCAGGCGCGGCAATTCCAGGTCTTCGAAGAAGTACTGCATGAATTCTTCGCGCGACAACTCGAAGGTGAATTCATCCTGGCTCTCGCCCTCGTTGCTGGCGGTGCTGCCGCCGTCGCCGGAGCCGCCGCTGCGGCGTGGAATCCGGTCGCCCTGCAAATAGTCCTGATTGCCGGGATGTACGATCTCGCGCTTGCCGCCTCGGCCATGGTGGAACGCCGGTTCGGAAATATCCTTGCGCGGAATGCTGATGCTTTTCGAGTTCTCGATGTCCTTGATGCTGCGGTCGCGTACCGCTTCGGTAACGGAACGCCGGATATCGCTGCGGAAACGCCTGAGGAAACGCTCCCGGTTGGCGATGCTCTTGTTCTTGCCAGCTAGCCTGCGGTCGATGATCTGATGGAGCAAATCCATTCTCCTGCTGATGGTACAGCCGGGCGGGTTGCTTTCAGCTGACGCGTTCTGTCATCGGCAACCCGCGTCCCTGGTTCAAGAGGATTTGCGCACGCGCAAATACCATTCACACAGCAAACGCACCTGCTTCGGCGTGTAACCCTTGCTGACCATGCGATTGACGAAGTCTTCGTGCTTCTGCATTTCTTCGGTCGAACCCTTGGCGTTGAAGGAAATCACCGGCAGCAGGTCCTCGGTGTTGGAGAACATCTTCTTCTCGATCACCACGCGCAGCTTTTCGTAACTGGTCCACAGCGGATTCTTGCCGCCGTTGTTGACGCGCGCACGCAGCACGAAGTTGACGATCTCGTTGCGGAAGTCCTTCGGATTGCTGATGCCGGCAGGCTTCTCGATTTTTTCCAGTTCCGCGTTCAGGGACGCACGGTCGAAGCTCTCGCCCGTATCGTGATCGCGGAACTCCTGATCCTGGATCCAGAAGTCGGCATAGGTCACGTAGCGGTCGAATACGTTCTGGCCGTATTCGGAATACGACTCCAGATAAGCGGTCTGGATTTCCTTGCCGATGAACTCCGCATAGCGCGAGGCCAACGTGTCTTTGACGAAGGACAGGTACTTTTGCTCCTGTTCGGGCGGGAATTGTTCGCGCTCGATCTGCTGCTCCAGTATGTACATCAGATGCACGGGGTTGGCGGCGATCTCGGTCGTGTCGAAGTTGAACACGCGCGACAGGATCTTGAAGGCGAAACGCGTCGAGATGCCGGTCATGCCCTCGTCGACGCCGGCGTAATCGCGGTATTCCTGATACGACTTGGCCTTGGGGTCGGTGTCCTTCAGGTTCTCGCCGTCATACACCTGCATCTTGGAGATCAGGCTGGAGTTTTCGGGCTCGCCCAGGCGCGTGAGAATGGAGAATTGCGCCATCATCTTCAGGGTGCCCGGCGCGCAGATGGCCTTGGCCAGCGAGGACGTGCGCAGCAGCTTTTCGTAGATGCGGATTTCTTCCGACACGCGCAGGCAGTACGGCACCTTGACGATGTAAATACGGTCGAGCAGCGCTTCGTTGTTCTTGTTGTTGCGGAAGGCCTTCCATTCCGACTCGTTGGAGTGGGCCAGGATGATGCCGTCGAACGGAATCGCCCCGAAACCTTCGGTGCCCTTGAAGTTGCCTTCCTGGGTGGCGGTCAGCAGCGGATGCAGCACCTTGATCGGCGCCTTGAACATTTCGACGAACTCCAGCAGGCCCTGGTTCGACAGGCACAGGCCGCCGGAATAGCTGTATGCGTCGGCGTCGTCCTGCGAGTATTGCTCGAGCTTGCGGATGTCGACCTTGCCGACCAGCGTGGAAATATCCTGGTTGTTTTCGTCGCCCGGCTCGGTCTTGGAGATCGCGATCTGGCGCAGGATCGACGGATAGCGCTTGACCACGCGGAACTGGCGGATGTCGCCGTTGAATTCATGCAGGCGCTTGACCGCCCACGGACTCAGGATGGATTTGAGGTAGCGGCGCGGGATGCCAAACTGCTCTTCGAGGATTTGTCCGTCTTCCTCGTAATCGAACAGGCCGAACGGCGATTCATTGACCGGCGAACCTTTGATCGAATAGAAGGGGATGTGCTCCATGAGCTGTTTGAGGCGCTCGGCGATGGACGATTTGCCGCCGCCGACCGGACCCAGCAGATACAGGATCTGCTTCTTTTCTTCCAGGCCTTGCGAGGCATGGCGGAAATAGGCGACCACCTGTTCGATGACTTCTTCCGCGCCGTAGAACTCCTTGAAGGCGGGATAGACCTTGATCACCTTGTTGGCGAACAAGCGCGACAAACGAGGGTCTTCGCGCGTGTCGACCTTCTCAGGTTCGCCAATCGCCATCAGCATGCGTTCTGCGGCCGATGCGTACACAGCCGGATCGTTCTTGCAAAGATTCAGATATTCTTCAAGCGAAAATTCTTCTTCTCTGGTCTTGTCAAAGCGACTCGCAAAGCTGCTGTAGATATCCATACCACCTCCGTAACTTCAATGAGACAACAAATTGAATACGTGCGTTATGTTTTTAGATTTATCGACCGCGGTTTCCTGAGCATCAGCTCCTGACCAGTTTCAGCAGGTTTCGCTATCGTGCGCGGCATTGGAATTTTCAATGCATTTTCAAACCATTCGCAATGCGTTTTCAACGCAGTGACGCCGCACGCGTCCTTATGAACTTGGACCGGAAAACAAAATTTTCGTTTTTATTCTATTCCTTTTTTTCTGAAGTCATCGTGCTGCTTTTGTTTCAGCGTACTGCTAAATGATTTTCCCGTATCCGAAAACAACTGCCGTTTTCGGAGCCAGCTTTTCGATATGCAAAAGCGTCGAAATTGTGCGCCGCGTTTTTTGCCATTCCCCTGTTCGTTAAATGGTTGAGCGCGATGCGCGGTTGACCTTGTTACGTAATTCCGGTGCACGGCCTCGCAAGCGAATCGGAGCAGGCCTGGCGCGCTTGCGCGATGACGCCGGCGGGCATCGCGCAAGTGCGTTTTGCTGGACTGGAAACCGTCGCAGCAGGCAATGCAAGTTTGATGCCGGGAAATATCCTGCCGCAGGGATCGCGGTTGGCGGGAGCGTCGCCGTGGCGGAAACGGCGCTGAAAATTCTTTTTCATTGCGCGCGTGAAACGTTGCTTTTTTACCATGTGACCGCTTCGCAACGATTAACTCGATAGCTTTCCGGCAAGCTTTGCAATCTTTTTGATAGATGCCCTCGATGAACTTACGGGGGAAATCGCCTGGGAGCCCGTCCCGAAGGCGTTCGCAAGCGATCTGCGGAGAAAGCCCGGAGTAGATAAGTCATTGACAAACAAGTGAAAAATGCAGTCTAATTCAGGGTTCACCATCCGTTGAATTGCGTTCGTGCTGTGGCCTTGCGGTTTCGGCTCTCAAATGCCTCTCTACCTACAAGAAGAGGCACGCGCAGAAAACAGAAATTCCGCGGAGATTCCGATGTATTTTTGCCGATTATTGATTAAGTAAGCGAGTCCAACATGAAACGTACCTACCAACCTTCCGTCGTGCGCCGCAAGCGTACCCATGGTTTCCGTGCCCGTATGGCAACCCGTGGTGGCCGCGCTGTCATCAACGCACGCCGCGCCAAGGGCCGCAAGCGCCTGGCAGCTGTTTGATCCGGGCAATAGCCAGAATCAGTGCGCTGCTGTTCGTGTGACAGGCGATCGTTCCTATCTCTACTCACGCGATCAGAGAATCGTTAAAACGGATGAGTTTTCATCCGTTTTTCGTTTGCGACCGGTGTATCGGACTGCCCATTTCGTCCTGTACGCGCGCAACAACGACTTGCCGCTAGCGCGTCTGGGTGTCGTCGCCGCCAAACGCATGGCGCCGCGCGCGGTCACCCGGAATACGATCAAGCGCGTCACCCGCGAATTGTTCCGGCAAACGGCATTGGCATTGCCCCAGGTGGATTGCATCGTGCGTTTGTCGAAGCCGGTCAACAGCAAGAGCGGACCGGCGACCAACACCAGACTCAAAGCGGAATTGCGCGACGAGTTGTCACAGTTGTTTGCATTTTTGCTGAACGCGACCGCGTTTGCCAGGAAGCCGGAAAATACGTGATGAAAACGCCTTTACTCCTGCTGTTACGTGCCTACAAGCTGGGAGTGAGCCCTTATCTCGGGCAGAATTGCCGTTTTTATCCCAGCTGTTCCGACTACGCCGCAGAAGCCATTCGCCTCCATGGCGCATGGAAGGGCAGCGTACTGGCCGGCAAACGCCTGTGCAAATGCCATCCCTGGCATCCCGGTGGACTCGATCCGGTACCTGAGTCCTCCACATCAGATTCCTCCTCTCCCACTGTAGCCGCTGGCGGCTGCAGCCACTCCTGATTTATTGGTCAATACTCTTATGGATATCAAACGTACCGTCCTGTGGGTTGTCTTCTCGTTTTCCCTGCTGCTGCTCTGGGATAGCTGGCAACGTCATAACGGCAAGCCGTCGATGTTTTTCCCGACGACGACCCAAGAGGCGACTCCGGCTGCTGCCGGCGCTGACCCGTCCAAATCGCCTGTGCCGCAAGCGGCCGGCGCCGCCGGTGCGACTGCCGGCGCAGCCGACGTTGCGGGCGGCTTGCCTGCCGCCAAGGGTGAGACCATCACCATCACGACCGACGTCGTCAAGGCCGACATCGATACCGTCGGCGGCGAACTCAAGCGTCTGGAACTGCTGAAGCACCGCGACACCGCCGACCCGGCCAAGAACCTGGTCCTGTTCGATTCGAGCGCCGGCCACACCTATCTGGCCGAATCCGGCCTGATCGGCGGCCCGTTCCCGACCCACAAGTCGATCTTCATCGCCAAGCCGGGCGCACGGGCGCTGGACAACGGCAACGAAGTCCCGCTGGTGCTCGAAGCGCAGGAAAACGGCGTCAAGCTGACCAAGACCTACACCTTCAAGCGCGGCGACTACTCGATCGACCTGAAGCACACCGTCACCAACGACAGCGCAGCGGCGATCAATCCTTCGCTGTACCTGCAACTGGTGCGCGACGGCAACAAGCCGGGCGGCGAGTCGCACTTCTACAGCACCTTCACCGGTCCTGCGGTCTACACCGACGCCGACAAATTCCAGAAGCTGACCTTCGAGAAGATCGAAGAAGGCAAGGAACAGCACGCCAACAAGGCCGACAACGGCTGGATCGCACTGGTGCAGCACTATTTCGTGTCGGCCATCATTCCGCCTGAAAAAGCACAGCGCGACATCTTCACCAAGAAGATCGGCACCAACCTGTACGCCGTCGGCAACATCCTGCCGCTGGGCACGGTTGCTCCTGGCGCCAGCGTCACCATGGACGCGCGCCTGTACTCCGGTCCGCAAGAATCGTCCGTGCTGGAAAAGACCACCCCGGGCCTGGAACTGGTCAAGGACTACGGCTGGCTGACCATCATCGCCAAACCGATCTTCTGGCTGATGATCCACATCCATGCCTACGTCGGCAACTGGGGCTGGACCATCATTCTGCTGACCATGCTGATCAAGGCGGTGTTCTTCCCGCTGTCGGCCGCCAGCTATCGCAGCATGGCCAAGATGAAGGCCGTCACGCCGAAGATGACCGCGATCCGCGAGCGTCACAAGGGCGATCCGCAGGCCATGAACCGCGAAATGATGTCGCTGTACAAGACCGAAAAGATCAATCCGCTGGGCGGCTGCCTGCCGATCGTGATTCAGATTCCTGTGTTCATTTCGCTGTACTGGGTGCTGCTGGCCAGCGTGGAAATGCGCGGCGCGCCATGGCTGGGCTGGATCCACGATCTGACCGCGCCTGATCCGTTCTACATCTTGCCGGTGCTGATGGCCGTCTCGATGTTCATCCAGACCAAGCTCAACCCGACCCCTCCGGATCCGGTCCAGGCCAAGGTCATGATGTTCATGCCTATCGTGTTCTCGGTGATGTTCTTCTTCTTCCCGTCCGGCCTCGTGCTGTACTGGGTCGTGAATAACGTCCTGTCGATCACGCAGCAATGGGTCATCACCAGAAAGCTGCAGGCAGGCAAGGCTTAACGACCTGCTCGTGATTCACTTGTTAGTCGAAAAAGCCCGTGGCATGATTTTCACGGGCTTTTTTTTTCGCCCCCGTTTTCCTCTCTTTTGAAAAGTAGTGCGCATCATGACTCTCGATACTTCTCCCATCGCCGCGATCGCCACCGCCCCAGGACGCGGCGGCATCGGCGTGGTCCGTCTTTCAGGCAAGAACCTGTGGCCGGTGGTGCAAGCTGTCTGCGGCAAGGATGAAGGCACGCTGGCGCCGCGCCATGCCTGCTATTTGCCGTTCAGGCGCGCCGATGGCAGCCTGATCGATCAGGGCCTGGCGATCTACTTCAAGGCGCCGCATTCCTACACCGGCGAAGACGTGCTCGAACTGCAAGGCCATGGCGGCCCGGTGGTCATGCAGATGCTGCTGGCGCGCTGCCTCGAAGCCGGCGCCGACATCGGCCTGCGGCTGGCCGAGCCGGGGGAGTTCACCCAGCGCGCTTTCCTCAACGACAAGCTCGACCTGGCGCAGGCCGAAGCGGTCGCCGATCTCATCGAGGCGTCCACCGAAGCGGCCGCCAAGTCGGCCTCCGAATCGCTGTCGGGCGCGTTCTCCAAAGTCATTCACGACCTGGTGAACAAGGTCACCAACTTGCGCATGCTGGTCGAAGCGACGCTGGATTTTCCCGAAGAAGAAATCGACTTCCTCGAGCAGTCCGACGCGCGCGGCCAACTCGCCGCGATCCGCGCCACGCTTGACGACGTCTTCATGCACGCGTCGCAAGGCGCGCTGCTGCGCGACGGCCTCAACGTCGTGCTGGCCGGCAAGCCCAACGTCGGCAAGTCGTCGCTGCTCAATATCCTGGCCGGCTCCGATGTCGCCATTGTCACGCCGATCGCCGGCACCACGCGCGACAAGGTCACCGAGACCATCCAGATTGAAGGCATGCCGCTCAACATCATCGACACCGCCGGTATCCGCGAAGCCGATGAAGATGGCAGCGGTCCCGACGAAGTCGAACGCATCGGCATCGAACGCACCTGGGGTGAAGTCGCCAGGGCCGACGTCATCCTGCACATGCTCGACGCCGATCGGGGGCCGACCGTGGAAGATGAAAAAATCACCGAGCGCTTCCCCGACGGCGTGCCGGTCATCCGCATCTGGAACAAGATCGATCGCTCCGGCCACAAGCCCGCAGTCGACAAGATGACGGATGCCACGCACATTTACCTGTCGGCCACCGACCAGGTCGGCATCGACCTGCTGCGCGGCGAATTGTTGCGCATCGCCGGCTGGCAGCAAACGGTGGAGTCGCGCTATCTCGCGCGCGAACGCCATCTGATCGCCCTGAAGGCCGCGCGCGACTATCTGGAAAGCGCCGCCCTGCACGCTGCGGTCGACAACCAGGCCAGCGACAAGTCTCTGGATTTGTTTGCGGAAGAACTGCGCCTGGCGCAGGAGCGTTTAAGCAGCATCACCGGCAAGTTCACGCCGGACGATTTGCTGGGCGTGATTTTCTCGCGTTTCTGCATCGGAAAATAAGGCGGGACGACCTGCGGAGAAGTATGCAAGCCAAGGAGAAAGACAATCCTGTAACGAATGTTACAGGGTGTAAAAAACATAGGTGGGCAGGGAAGGGGGCGTTATCTTGAGCACTCCCTCCCCTCCAATTCATCACCCCCCTGAGGATTGGATTTAACCCGCGCGCCGCAAGGCCGCGGGTTTTTTTCTGGGCAACGCCGATAGCGCCGGCGAGCGTCAGACTTCTTCGGAGCGGTCATGCGGCGCGGTCTGCAGGATGGCGGCGGGAGGATACAACTGCAGCGCGTTGTGCAGCTTGCCGATGGCGCGGCACATGTCTTCGAAGCCGCTGGCTTCCACCTTCGATTTGAACTGGTAAATCGTGCCGTCGACCCAGACTTCGCGCTCTGCTTCTCTGAGTATGTTCATCGTTTGTCTCCATCTCATTTTTATGAGGGAATGGTAGCACGGTGATCCGCCGCCGCAAGACGGTGGCGGTTTTGCGACACGTCATTGAGTCCTCATCGTGTTCTCATTGTGTTCAGTTACGTGCGTCCGGACATGTTCCTGCATCTCGATCCTCTGCTGGAAAACGCAAACCGGCACCATGCCGGCAGTCTTTCCGGCGTCGCCTGCAGAGCCCGAAAACAACTGCTAAGATGCCGCTCTGCACGATGCCGCAGAACGGCATCTTTCCCATTTTTCAGGAGCCTTCATGTCGCAAACCAATCCACGCGTTGCCGATCATCCCATCGACCCGCAATTCCTGAATCGCTGGTCGCCCCGCGCCTACACCGGCGCCGACATTTCCGAAGAAACCGTACTGAGTTTCCTCGAAGCCGCACGCTGGGCGCCGTCGTCCTACAATTCGCAGCCATGGCGCTTCGTCTACGCACGTCGCGGCACGCCGCAATGGGACAGCCTGCTGGGATTGCTCAACGACTTCAACCGCAGCTGGGCGGACAAGGCCTCGGTGCTGATCATCGTGCTGTCCAAGACCACCTTTACGCCTCCGGGCGCCGCTGCGCCGGGACCTGCGCCGACGCATTCCTTCGACACCGGTTCGGCCTGGGCCTACCTGGCGTTGCAAGCCAGCCTGTCGGGATGGCATGCACACGGCATGGCAGGTTTCGACAAGGAAAAAACGCGCACCGAGCTGGGCGTACCGGCTGATTTCGCGGTCGAAGCTGCAATTGCCATCGGTAAAATCGGCGACAAATCGATCCTGCCGGAAGGCCTGCAAGCCCGCGAACTGCCGTCTCCGCGCGAGCCGCTGAGCAAATTGGCGTTTGAAGGCAAATTTCAGGGCTAATTTGTGGAAAAGTACTGGAATTCCTGGAGAAGCTCGGCTATACTTGCGGTCTTTCAGCGAAACTGAAAACCAAATCTGGAGTGGTAGTTCAGTTGGTTAGAATACCGGCCTGTCACGCCGGGGGTCGCGGGTTCGAGCCCCGTCCGCTCCGCCAAGTAAGTCAGAAAAGCCCTTGATTTTCAAGGGCTTTTTTGTTTTCTGCTTCTATCGGTATGCCACTGCTGTTCGTTTGCAGGCCGGATTGACCCGATCAAATTGACCCCACCCTCCAGGTTCTCGCAAACACGGCGACTCCGTCATATATGCGGCAAATCAACAAGCCGATTCTCCCGAATGACCTTAACATTTCACGGAAATGCGCCGTTCTTGAATAAGTCCGAAGACACAGGCGCTCTACTCTGCTGCAGGTATTAGCCTTTTCGCTCCTTCTTGCGCATTTCCTTTAGCCGCACCGCCGCACGTTCGACAGTCACCTTCTGCTCCTTGTGCTTCATGCCTTTCCAATCCTTGATTTCAGACTTGGAGCGGCCGCAGCCGGTACATATGTCATGTTTCAGATGGCACAGCGATATACACGGACTTTCTATCTCTTTCGACATGACGCGCTGTTAACCTGGGCCGGGCTTATGCATTGCCGGGTTGAACGAAGCTGCCAAATCGGCCAATGTAACTCCTTGAAGATTCTCCATGAAGCGCGCCTGCGATTGCCTGAGCGCCTCACCCACGACAGAATTCACGGCAGCCTCGACTGGACATTCAGGATGGTCTGAGGAGAGGCCAATCGAGAAAATACTTTCAGAGCTCAGTGCAGATTGCACATCCAGCAAGGTCACTTGGTTCGCCGTCTTCGCAAGAACCCATCCGCCACCTTTCCCGCCTTCGGACTGAACAATGCCATGGCTTTTCAAGCAGGCCATGGTTCGTCTAACCACCACCGGGTTGGTGTTTAGCATCAGGGCGATTGTTTCCGACGTTTCCCTGCCTCCGAGTAAATGCATATGTACCAGCACGTGAAGCATGCGAGACAAGCGAGTGTCAGTGCGCATCGGCGCCTTTCAATGAACGCTGAATTATGAGGTTGACCAAGGATTTACTGTAACTTATGATGTTACGAAGTTATTCTATCAGGAGATTTTATCGTGGAAAGTATTCAGTACCGGACTGTCGTAGCGAACGGCATCAACATGCATCTTGCAGAGCAAGGCAGCGGACCACTGATTTTGCTTTGCCACGGATTCCCTGAAACCTCGTACTCATGGCGAAGCCAGATGGGAGCCCTGGCCGCAGCAGGATTCAAGGCAGTCGCGCCGGACATGCGCGGCTATGGGAAGACCGACAGTCCGCAAGCCATCGAAGCGTTCTCGATGGAGCAGCTAGTGGCAGACATGGTTGGACTGCTCGACGTCTTGGGAGTCGCGGATGCGCTGATTGTCGGGAACGATTGGGGCGCGAACGTAGCTTGGCAAGCCGCATTGCGATATCCCCAGCGATTTCGCGGAGTGATTGCGTTAGGGGTACCAATGATGAAGCGGTCACCGATGCCTCCGACGACATTTTTCCCGCGTACAGAGGGCCTGGAGCTCTATGCGCTTTACTTCCAGAATGTCGGGCCTGCAGAGAGGGAGTTCAGTGCAAACGTTGCAGAAACCTTGCTCAAGATTATGTATGCCGCGTCGGGGGAAGCAGGGCCGCGCCGCGAGAGCGACGGAACGCCCAATCCATTCGGAATGGTGAACAAGACGCAAGGTCTGCTCGCAGCCCTGCCTGTGCCAGAGTCGCTTCCGTCGTGGATGACGCAAAATGACATTGATGTTCTCGCACGTGAGTTTGAAAGAAGCGGTTTTCGGGGCGGCCTGAATTACTACCGAAACCTGGATAGGAACTGGGAGCAAGAGGCGGAATATTCTGATGCCGTCGTCGCCGTGCCGGCGCTGTACCTGGTTGGTGAGCGAGACACAGGGTTGAGCATTCCCGGTATGGCGGACATCATCGCCTCCATGACGGCGCAAGTTCCCTATTTGCGGGGGACGCATGTGATACCAGGCTGCGGCCATTGGTTGCCGCAGGAACGCCCAGAAATTCTGTCGACGATGATTATCGACTTCGCCAATGAGTTGGAAGGGAAGTCAACGTAGGCATTCCATTTTTCTGTCTGGATATCGGCCAGAGCTGACCTCCCGTAAAAAACCAACCAGATGGTTTCTTGCAGGCAAAAAGAATACGGAGGAACCGTATCCAGATAAAAATCAGAAGATCACGATCTCGAGGAAGGCAGCACGGCGTACACCCCAATCTTTACCAGCGCTTCGTGGAGTTTCGTGTAAAAAGCCGGAGCATAGCCGTCTGCTCGGTGTCGGTCTTCGTTCAGGCGCGTGATCGGCGCGACCATCGCCGGCGGGGCTTTCCTGACGGCCGGCTACAGTGCGCGCTGTTGATCGAGATCTGGGTGAATACAACTTACTTGCTAGTCTCGTAAATATTTGTTCAGTCGTTTGGCTGCGTTGCGAAGATGCGTCTCAGCGGCAAGCGCGGCTGCAGCAGGATCCCTGTCCGCAATGGCTTTAACAATTGCCTTGTGCTCATCTTGTACGGCCTGTATCAGATTCTGATAGTTGGCAGCCGTATTTGTCCGTGCCTGGCGAATCAGGCGGCGGACATGGCGTTCCAGGTATTCATTGAGCATGCGGAAGTGCGGGTTCTTCGTCGAATCGACGATGGCCTGATGAAAGGCGTAGTCCTCCTCGTCTCCCAGGCGATCGTTGACAATCGCGTATTCCATGCCCACCAGCGCCTGTTTGATTCGCTTGAGATCCTCAGGGGTGTGGCGTACCGCAGCATAACGTGCTGCTGCCGCTTCGAGCGTCACCAATAGTTCGATGACATGTTCCAGTCCTTCGGCATCATCCAGGGCTGTGGCATCAAGGCGAAATGCTTGTCGCGAGCCGCGCTCGTTGACGAAGACGCCACGGCCTTGCTGAGAATTCACAATCCCTTCCGACTTGAGCTGCGACAAGGCTTCGCGCACGACGGAGCGGCTCACGCCGAATTGCTCCCCAAGTTGTTTTTCGCTCGGCAACTTGTCGCCTGGTCGCAGGCGCTGAGAGCGAATTTCCTCATTGAGCCATTCGACGATGTCTTCGGTAAGCGATTGCCCGGATGCTGATGCGGTGTCGTGTCTCATGACTTCTAATTATCAATTGATATACAAACCGCCATTGACCTGCAAAGTCTCTGCAGTGATAAAGCCTGCAAGCGGCGAACACAGGAAGGCGATGCCGCCGGCAACTTCTTCCGCCGTGCCGAGGCGCTTGAGCGGCGTATTTTGCAATAGCGCCTGTTCGTTCTTTGCTAGCAAGTCCCTGGTCATCGGAGTCGCAATGATACCCGGAGACAGGGCATTGACTCGTGTTTTTGGCGCGAGTTCAAGCGCCAGGCTGCGGGAAAAGCTGATGACCGCGCCCTTGGAAGCGGCGTAATGCGCATGTGCATAGCTGCCACGCTGCGCCGCGACGGAAGACAGCGTGACGATGGAGCTGCCCTCGGTCAGGAACGGTATGACGGCACGGCAAATGTAGAAGGTGCCATCCAGATTGATCTGCATCAGTTTGTGCCATTCATCGGCAGTCATGTCGGTCACCAGTTTTTCAGGATAGATGCCGGCAGAGTGGACCAGATGGTCAATCCCGCCAAAGCGCGCTGCGACCTGCTGTGCAACGTTGCGGCAAGCCTGCGCATCGGAGACGTCGGTGACGTGGATGCTGATCTGGGCCTCGGGGACTTGCGCTCGCAATTCGCTTTGCAAGGTTTCCAGGGCGGATGGGTTGACGTCGCTCAATGCGACGTTGGCGCCATGTCGGGCGACCAGCAGGGCGGTTGCACGGGCAATCCCGCCGGCTGCGCCGGTAATTAAAAAGGTCTTGTTGCTGAACGAAATCACGTTATCTCCTTGATGGGCAGGCAGGTATCGCGCCGTATTCGCGCTGATTACCAGTCGACTACACGCCGATTTCCCGCATTTTTTATTTGCTGGCCACGTCAGCAGCGATCTGTTGACACCTTCCAAAGTGCTCGGTAAAATCGCCTCTCAACTTGTCTGACATGTTTAATATCTTATCAGACATCTTTGCAAAATTCTACTCCGGCATCACAAACCATGCTGCCGGGAAAACGATAAAAAGACTGGCCACACACGATGGCGGGCGTTAGCGAGGAGGCATCATGCTGAGCAATACAGGCAGGCAGATTACCGGCAGCACCAAGGTGGTGGCAATTCTTGCGGACCCGATAGGCCATGTCCGTACGCCGCCCGCATTCAATGCGTTGATGGCGCAGCACGACGTGGATGCGGTGATGGTGCCGTTCAATGTCCGCCCTGATCATTTCGCGCAATTCATCGCGGCGGTGCCGCTGATCCGGAGTCTGGCAGGGCTGGTCGTCACCATCCCCTACAAGGAAATCATTCTTCAACATTGCACTACGCTGACCGAGTCGGCGCAGCGCATGGGCGCCGTCAATATCGTGCGCTTCGATGACCAGCCGGATGGCGCGCGCAGCCTGATCGGCAGCAACTTCGACGGAATTGGTTTCGTCGGCGGTCTGTTGGCGCAGGGCCATGTTCTCAAGGGGCGTCGGGTCTATCTCGCCGGCGCCGGCGGTGCTGCCAAGGCGATCGTCCACGCGCTGGCGGATGAGGGCGTCGCGGCCATCGGCATATACAACCGCAGTGCGGTGCGCGCGGAACACTTGGTGCGCGAACTGCGTCAGCGCTATCCGCGATTGGACGCCCATCTGGCCGACGCACGGCCGCAGGGCTACACCCTCGCCATCAATTCCACGTCACTCGGCTTGCAGGAGTCGGACCCGCTGCCGTTCACGCCGGATGGCTTGCCTCCGGGCGCGGTCGTTGCCGAAGTGATCATGAAGACGGAGATCACGCCGCTGCTGGCAAAAGCCGGTGCGTGCGGCTTCGCCGTGCACCCCGGGCGCCACATGATGGAAGTGCAGATCGAGCGCATGGGGCAGTTCCTGGGCTTGATCTGACTTGCAGCAGTTTTTTGCAGTTGTCTTTTTGCAGTGCCGGATGTCATTTCAAAAATCAAAATGGAGATGTATCAATGAACAAGAAACAAATCGCTTTGTCTTTCTGCGCTTTGATCGCGGCGGGAGCAGCCCAGGCGGGCGCACCGTTGAAGATCGCGTTGGTGGAGACGCTTTCGGGGCCGCAAGCATCGACTGGCCTGTTGTATCGGGCTGCGGTCAAGTACGAACTTGATCGCCTGAACGCCGCGGGCGGCTGGAACGGCGTCCCTGTTCAAATCACCGAATACGACAATCAGGGCGGTCCGGCGGGCGCGTCCGACAAGGTGAAGGCCGCAATCGCCGGCGGTGCGCAAATCATCATCCAAGGCTCATCGTCTGCGGTGTCGGGCCAGATCACGGAAGACGTACGCAAATACAATCTGCGCAATGCCGGCAAGGAAGTGCTGTTCCTCAACATGGGTGGCGAGGCGCTGGAACTGACCGGCGACAAGTGCCACTTCTATCATTTCCGTTTCACCACAAATGCCGTGATGCGCGTAAAAACGCTAGTGCCGGCAATGAAGGAAACCAAAGAGCTGGGTAGCAAGGTCTACGCGATGAACCAGAATTATTCCTGGGGCGCCGACATGGACAAGGCCATCAAGGAATTCGCGCCGACCGGCGGCTATACCGTCGTGGAAAGCACGCTACACGACGTCAACAAGATCCAGGATTTCTCGCCCTACGTCGCAAAAATCAAGGCCAGCGGCGCCGAGACGGTATTGACCGGAAACTGGTCCAACGACTTGCTGTTGCTGATGAAGGCAACGCGCGCTGCCGGCCTGAAGCTGCGCTTCGGCACCGTCTTCCTCGATCAGCCGGGCAACATCGGCAACGCAGGCGACACCGCGCTGGGCCACTACATTTCGCATGCGTTCAACATCGAAACGAACAAGCAGACCGAGCAATTCGGCAACGACTACAAGGCCAAGACCGGACACTATCCGACGTTCATCGAGCCGCAAACCGTATTCGGCATGCAGATGCTGGGTGAAGCGCTCAAGCAGACCAAGGTAAGCGGCGACAAAGTCAACGTGACCGAACTGGCCAAGGCGCTGGAGAAGGTCAAGATCGAGACGCCGATGGGCGAAACCTCGATTCGCGCAGCCGACCATCAGGTGCTGCTGCCGGTCGTGGTGTCGCGTGTTGAAAAGAACGTCAAGTACAAAGTTGACGACACCGACATGGGCTTCAAGGTGGTCAGGAAGTTCAGTGCAGAAGAGGCTGCCAATCCCGTGCAGAGCTCCTGCAAGATGCAACGCCCGGCGTAATCCTTCATCGTCATAGCGGTCGGCGTCATCTTCGTTTCGGCGAAATGGCGGCGACCGGCAACTTCAGGCTGCCCAGATTTCTGTGCAGCGTGGGCCCGCTTTACCCGCTCACCCCGGAAAGTACTTATGGAATTCTTCACTGTCTCGCTGATCAACGGCACGATCTACGGTCTCCTGCTCTTCATGGTGTCCGCGGGTCTGACGCTCATCTTCGGCATGATGGGTGTGCTCAATTTTGCGCATACCTCGTTCTACATGGTAGGCGCCTACCTGGCGTACAGCTTGCAGAAGGTCATCGGCTTCTGGCCGGCGATCATTGTTGCGCCCGTCATCGTCGGGTTTCTCGGCGTGATGGTCGAGCGCTACTTCCTGCGTCGCGTGCACAAGCACGGCCATGCTCATGAACTTCTGCTGACATTCGGCCTGTCGTTCATCATCGCCGAAGTGATCAAGCTCTTCTTCGGCAACTATCCGGTCAATTATCAGGTGCCGACTGCGCTGAGTTTCCCGGCGTTCCGCCTGTTCGGCACGGACTATCCGTTCTATCGCCTGATGATGGGGGTGATTTCGCTGCTGATGTTCGGCGCGATCTACCTGCTGCTGTCGCGCACCCGCATCGGCATCGTGGTGCGCTCGGCCATCTATCGGCCGGCCATGGCCGAGACCCTGGGCCACAACGTCCCGTTGGTGTTCATGGGCGTGTTCGGCGTCGGCGCTGCTCTGGCGGGCCTGGCAGGAGCGATTGCCGGCGCCTTTTATACGACCAATCCCAACATGGCGCTGGAGCTGGGCGTGCTGGTGTTCGTGGTGGTGGTCATCGGCGGGCTGGGCTCGCTGGAAGGCGCAATGCTCTCCTCGATTCTGATCGGCCTGATTTCCTCCTTTGCCGTGGGGATCGATCTGAGTGCGGCAGATCTGCTGGGATATCTCGGCGCCGGTGATTGGGCGCAGCAAGTCGGCGGCCTATTGATGCTGAAAGTCTCATCGCTGGCGGCAACCATCCCGTTTGCCCTGATGCTGGTCGTACTGCTGGTGCGTCCGTCGGGCCTGATGGGCGAGAAGGAATAAACAAATGAACAAACCATTGAATCATTCTCTTCAGGCATCCTTGTCCGCCGGGTCTGCCGGGGCGCATCGCGGCGGCGCCGAAAGACTGTATCTGCGTCTTTTGCTGGCGGCAGTCCTGCTGTTGCTGGTGGCCTTGCCCGGCTTGTTGTCGCAGGCCCTGGTGAACGCCGCCATTCAGATGCTGATCGGCGCACTGTTCGCCAGCGCCTTCAATGTGCTGGCCGGACAGGGCGGCATGCTGTCGTTCGGACACGCTGCGTATTTTGGCATCGGCGCCTTTGCCACGCTGCATGCGATGAACGCGCTCTCCGGCGAAGGCTTGTTGCCCACGCCGCTGATGCCGGTGTTCGGCGCGCTCGGCGGCGCGGCATTGGGTCTGGTCGCCGGCTGGTTTTCGACACAGCGCAGCGGCGTCTATTTTTCCATGATTACCCTGGCGCTGGCCGAATTGCTTCATGCGTTGGCGCCGCATCTGAAAAGCACCTTCGGCGGCGAAGGCGGGGTGTCTTCCATGCGCATGCCGGCGTGGGGCATCTCGTTCGGCAATCCGTCCGAAGTGTATTACCTGACCCTGGTCTGGGTGGTCGGTTCGCTGGCGCTGCTGTATTTCTTCAGCCGCACGCCGCTGGGCCGATTGACGCTGGGACTGCGCGAGAACGCGCATCGTCTGAAATTCCTCGGCTACAACGTGCACGTGCTGCGGGTGCTGGTGTTCATGATCTCCGCCATGTTTGCCGGCATCGCCGGTGGCTTGCTGGCGATGAACAACGAGGCGGCAAACTATGTGCTGTTCGACGTGCGCCTGTCTTCCGAGGTCGTGCTGAACGCCTACATCGGCGGCGTCGGCGTGTTTTTCGGACCGGCTCTGGGCGCTGCCGTCATGACCTTCTTCGGCTACGCCGTATCCGATCTGACGCGTTCCTGGCTACTCTACCAGGGCATCATTTTCGTGGCGGTCATGATGTTCATGCCTTCCGGGCTGTCCGGAATTTTTTCCTGGTGGAAGAGCAGCAAGCATGACAGCGCCGTATTGCTGCGCCATGTGCTGGGCTGGAGCATCGGGACCGTGCTGTGCGCTGCGGCGACGGTCTTTACGGTCGAATTGCTGCAGCGTGCGCTGGGCGCGGACTATCAGTCGCTGCTAGTGCCGGGGCAGGTCTGGCCAGGTATTGATCTGTTCGGCCGGACGTGGTTGCCCGGCGCCGTGTTGACCTGGATAGTGCCTTTGGTTCTGGTGATGGCGGGAGGTTTGGCGCTACGCAGAACAAGTCGCGCATGGGCGGTGCTTAACGAGCAGGAGGCAGCATGAGCGCAGGAGCCAATAAGATCGCGCTGAGCTTGCGCGAGGTCCATAAATCCTTTGGCGAGGCGCACATCATCCGTGGCGTAAGCCTCGACCTGTCCGAGGGCGAGCGCCATGCCTTCATCGGCCCGAACGGTGCAGGAAAATCGACCTTGTTTCATTTGATCTCGGGGCAGTTCAAACCAAGTTCCGGCGAGATCCTGCTGGGGCAGCAGCCGATTGGCGGACTCGCTGCCGAGCGCATCAATCGCCTTGGCCTGGCGCGCTCGTTTCAAATCACCAATATCTTTCCGAAGCTGTCCGTCTACGAAAACCTGCGGCTCGGCGTGATGCAGCGCTTCGGACTGCAATACACCTTGTGGCGTCCGGTCTCCGGTTTTTCCCGGGTGCGTGAATTGACGGAACAACTGCTGGAGCAGGTTCGCTTGACACGCCATCGCGACACCCTGGGAGGAGAGCTCTCCTATTCGGAGCAGCGCTCTCTGGAAATCGGCATGACGCTGGCGTCCGATCCCAAGGTCTTGCTGCTCGATGAGCCCATGGCGGGGATGTCGCGCGAAGAGACCGATTACACCGTCGACTTGCTGCGCGAGTTGTCGGCCGGCCGCACGTTGATGATCGTCGAGCACGACATGGACGTGGTGTTTTCTCTGTGCGACCGCATCAGCGTTCTGGTGTACGGCCAGGTGGTTGCCACCGGCACACCGGAAGAAGTGCGCAGCAATGCACAAGTACAGGAGGCTTATCTGGGCACCGAGGTGAACGTATGATGAACAGTCAATCCATCCCGTCAACTTTGCAGCATGCGCAGGGTGCTCCCTTGCTGCAGGTGCGTGACCTGCACGCACACTACGGGAAAAGCCACATTCTGCAGGGCGTCAGTTTCGACGTCGGGCACGGCGAAGTGATCAGCCTGCTGGGCCGCAATGGTTCGGGTCGTTCGACCACGGCACGCGCCATCATGGGGCTGGTGCCGCCGACCGGAGGGCAAGTGCTGCTCGACGGCAAGGACCTGGCAGGTTCGCGTCCCTATGCCATCTGCCGCGCGGGCATTGCCTTTGTGCCGGAAGAGCGTGAGGTATTCGGCAATCTGAGCGTCGACGAGAACTTGCAGATGGGCATGCAGCCCGGTCACAAGGATGCGCCGCAATGGACGGTCGAACACATGTTCGATTTCTTCCCGCGTCTCAAGGAACGTCGCAATACCCGCGCCGGCAATCTGTCGGGCGGCGAACAGCAGATGCTGACGATCTGCCGTTCGCTGCTGGGCAACCCCCGGGTCATCCTGATCGACGAGCCGACCGAAGGTCTGGCGCCGAAGATCGTCGCCGTGGTCGGCGAAGCGATCCAGGAGATCCATCGGCGCGGCGTGTCCGTCGTGCTGGTGGAACAGAAGCTCACCATCGCATTGAAAATTTCAACCGGCGTTTGTTTGCTGGGCCACGGACACATCGTGTTTCGCGGCACCCCGGACGAATTGACAGACAACCCCCAACTTTTGAAAGATTGGCTGGCAGTATGACGAACGCAGTATCTACCGTGAACCCGGGACAGCAGGACCTGGACGCGCATGCCTTGCATGCCGTCGCGCAGTACAGGAATTTTTCCGATCTGGCCGGCAAGGTGATCTTCATCACCGGCGCCGGCAGCGGCATCGGTCGCGCGATGGCCAACGCCTTTGCCGTCAACGGCGCGCACCTGGCGCTGCTGGATATCAACCAGGAGTTGCTGGCGCAGGCGCGTGCCGAGTTGCATGCGGTCTTCCCGACCATCGAAGTCGCCACCTACCTGGCATCGATCACCGATGACGTCGCCGTCGAACAGGCGGTCAACGCCGCGCAGGCGCGTTTTGGGCGGATTGACGTGTTGCTCAACAACGCCGGCATTTCCGCCAACCGTCCGACCCTGGAATTGGCGCCTGCCGACTGGCGGCGCGCCATCGATATCAATCTCAACGGCGTGTTCTATTGTGGCCAGTCGGTAGCCCGCCATATGGTCAAGCAGGGCGGCGGCGTGATCCTCAATATCGCCTCGATGTACGGCACCGTTGCCGCTCCCGAGCGTGCCGCGTATTGCGCCAGCAAGGCGGCCGTGGTGATGCTGACCAAGGTCATGGCGGTTGAATGGGCGCCGTCGGGCTTGCGCGTCAACGCACTGGCGCCGGGCTACGTCCAAACCGCGCTGGTCGACGAGCTGGTGCGAACCGGTCGCATGGATCTGGATGCACTGGTCAAGCGCACGCCGGCGCGGCGTCTGGGACAGCCGCACGAGATTGCGACGCTGGCGCTGTTCCTGGCGTCCGACAGCGCCTCTTATATCAACGGGCAGGCCATCGTCGCCGACGGCGGCTGGTCCTCCTACAGCTACATCTAATACCGAACTCACCGCTACCTCTATCTGGAGATTGACACCATGTCAGACCACATTGCACTCGCCCCGGCATCGAACTGGGTCGAATTGCGCACTACCGATGCCGACTGGGCTGCCGCTGATCCGGCCGTGCTGGGCACATTGCTGACCCATTCGCACCTGATCCGGGCATTTGAAGAAACCGTTCTGGAACTGGCGATGGATGGCCTCGTGCACGGTCCCGCGCACTCCAGCATCGGGCAGGAAGGCGGCGCCGCCGGTTCCATCGTGCCGCTGTTGGCAGCCGACCAGGTCAATGGTTCGCATCGCGGGCATCATCAGTTTCTGTCCAAGGCATTGGCCTACCTGACACCCGAGGGCATCGACCCCAAGTCCGAGCTCACGCCGGAAATCGATACCTTGCTGCAGCGAACCCTGGCGGAGATCCTTGGATTGGCGCAAGGCTTTTGCAGCGGCCGCGGCGGCTCCATGCACTTGCGCTGGCAAGAGGCGGGCGTGCTGGGCACCAATGCGATCGTGGGCGGCGGCGTGCCACTGGCGGCAGGCGCCGCCTGGGCGCATCGTCATGCCGGAACCGAAAACGTCGCCGTGACCTACTTCGGCGACGGCGCGGTCAACATCGGCTCGGTGCTGGAAACCATGAACATTGCCGCAGCGTGGAAACTGCCGCTGTGCTTCTTCATCGAGAACAACGGCTACGCCGTGTCTACTACGGTAGACGAAGCCACGGCAGAACCGCGCCTGTCGGCACGCGGTCTGGCCTTCAATATCCCCAGCTGGAAAGTCAACGGCATGGATCCGCTGGCCGTCTATCTGGCCATGAATGAAGCGCTGGCGCACATGCGCACCGGCAAGGGGCCGACGATCATCGAGGCCGATGTGTATCGCTTCTTCCATCAGAATGGCGGTTTCCCGGGAAGTGCTTTCGGTTATCGCTCGCGGGAAGAGGAACAATCCTGGCGCCAGCGCGATCCGCTGGATCTGCTGGGCAGCAAGATGCAGGCCCGCGGCCTGATTGACGAGGCCGGCATCCTGGCCTTGCGCAATCGCATCAAGGCATCCATGGCGAAGGCCGTGGAGGAGCTGACGGAAGCCGATCCCAACGGCAAGGCGGGCAAGAAGCGCATTCGTCCCGAACTGTGGCCGAGCCCGGATTTCCGCAACGTCGGCGTGCGCGGTGATTTATCGGAGTTGCAAGGCGCCCGTACCGAAGAGCAGGAAAGCTTCGGCGGCAAGCTGGACACGCGCAAGTTCATCGATGTGGTCGCCGATGTGATGGATCGTCGCATGAGCACCGATGACAGCGTCGTGGTCATGGGTGAAGACGTGCACCGCCTGAAGGGCGGTACCAATGGTGCGACACGCGGCCTCAAGGACAAATTCCCGGACCGTACGCTGGGTACGCCGATCAGCGAGAACGCATTTTGCGGTCTCGGTGGCGGATTGGCCATGGATGGCCGTTTCAAGCCGGTGGTCGAATTCATGTATCCCGACTTCATGTGGGTAGCAGCGGATCAGGTATTCAACCAGATCGGCAAGGCGCGCCATATGTTCGGCGGCGATATCGAAGTGCCGTTCGTCTTGCGCACCAAGGTTGCCATGGGCACCGGTTACGGATCGCAGCACTCGATGGATCCTGCCGGCATCTTTGCGACCAGCCCGGGCTGGCGCATTGTGGCGCCGTCGACTCCGTTCGACTATGTCGGATTGATGAATGCGGCGTTGGCCTTGAAAGATCCGGTACTGGTCATCGAACACGTCGATCTGTACAACGCGTCGGGTATCGCACCGGTCGATGACTTCGACTACCAGATTCCATTCGGCAAGGCGGCCGTGCGTCGCGCCGGCAGCGAGATGACGGTGCTGACCTATTTGTCGATGGTGGGGCATAGCCTGGAAGCCGTAGCGCAGACCGGCATCGACGCTGAAGTGGTGGACCTGCGCTGGTTGGACCGCGCCAGCATCGACTGGGACACCATCGAAACCAGCCTGCGCAAGACCAACAATGTGCTGATCGTGGAACAGGGCGCCGCCGGTACGTCGTATGGCGCCTGGCTGGCCGACGAAATTCAGCGTCGCTACTTCGACTGGCTGGATCAACCGGTGCAGCGTGTTTCCGGCAGCGAGGCGTCGCCCAGCATCTCGAAAGTGCTGGAACGCGCCGCCGCCGCACGCACCGAAGAAGTCGTGGCGGGCTTGCAGCAGGTCATGCGCGACAAAGGCGCAGCCCAGGGAGAGTCGGCATGACTATCGACATGATCGTCCCACTCGAGGTGGGCATCGCCTGCCGCGACTTGCCCAAGCTGCGCGCCTTTTACCAGGACGTGATGGGGTTTCAATTTGTCAGTGAGATCGTGGTGCCGGCGGCGAAGGCCGCGCCGTCCGCATTGTCCGCCGACGGCTATACGGTGGTGCGGCTGCAAACGCCTTACGGCGAGCGCGTCAAGTTGCTGGCCCCGAACACACCGTCGGCGCCGGCAGCGGCAATGCCGGGAAAATACATTCTGGATAGAGCCGGCGCCAGTTATCTGACATTCATCGTCGGTGATATCGATGCCGCGATTGCGATATTGCTCCAGGCCGGCAGCCGATTTCTGACAGGGGTGGAGCGCGTCGAAGCGCGTCCGGGCGTCTACCTGGCGTTCTGCGAAGACCCGGAAGGCAATGTGCTGGAGCTGGTCGAATACACCGACATTGAGGCTTATCGCCCCGACCTGAAAAAAGGAAGCAACTGAGATGGCTATATTGATTCGTATGCCCGAGATTGCCGCCAACGCGACATCTGCGGTGATCAAGGAATGGTCCAGGAAAGAGGGCGACAGCATTCGCATCGGCGAAACCCTGGCCGAGATAGAAACCGACAAGGCCCTGATTGAGTTCGACGCAGATCAGGCCGGCATCCTGGGCAAGATCCTGGCGCCGGCCGGCAAGGACATCGAAGTCGGAGCGCCCATCGCGGTGCTGTTTGCCGAAGGTGAAACCAGTGTCGACATCGCCGCCGTGCTGGCCGCCGCCGGCGTTGGAACAGCGTCGGGTACCGCACCCGCAGCCGCGCCTGCACCTGCAGCGCCCTTCGCGCCTGCGCCCGCAGTCTCGGCAACAGCACAAAGGGCGCCTGCAGGAGGGCGCGTCTTTGTCAGCCCGCTGGCGCGCCGTCTGGCCAGGGATCGTGGCATCGGTCTGCAAGGCGTACAAGGCAGCGGTCCGCATGGCCGCATCGTCAAGCGCGATGTCGATGCTCTGGCTGCTGCGACTGCAAGCAAGCCTGTCAATGTCAATGCCGCTGCGACATCCACATCGGTAGCGTCATCGGCGTCCAAGGCGACCGATGCGGGCTACGTGGAAATTGCGCATTCGGGAATGCGCCGCACGATTGCTCGCCGCCTGAGCGAAAGCAAATCGACCATTCCGCATTTCTACCTCAGCGCCGCCTGCAAGATGGACAAGCTGATGGCCTTGCGTGCAGAGATCAATGCCGGTAGCAGCCGCAAGATTTCCGTCAACGACTTCATCGTCAAAGCAGTCGCTGCGGCGTTGAAGGCTTCGCCGCAGATGAATGTCGGCTGGACCGATAGTGCGCTGCGTCAGTATGCGCAGGCCGATATTTCGGTGGCGGTATCGACCGATGGCGGCCTGATTACGCCGGTGGTGCGCGCGGCTGACAGCAAATCGCTTTCCGCCGTCAGCGCTGAGATCGCCGATCTGGCGGCGCGCGCGCGCAGTGGCCAATTGGCGCCGGAGGAATATCAGGGCGGCAGCTTCACCATCAGCAATCTGGGCATGTTCGGCGTGCAGGAGTTCTCGGCGATCATCAATCCGCCGCAGGCAGCAATCCTGGCGGTCGGCACGACATCGCAGCAGGCGGTCGTGGCGGATGGCGCGATTGCCATCGCGTCCGTCATGAATGTGACCCTGTCGGTCGATCATCGCGCCATTGACGGCGCGGTGGCTGCGCAGTGGCTGGCGCTGTTCCAGCGCCATATCGAGCACCCCCTGAGCACCTTGATCTGAGGCGACAATGACAATGGAAAACTATGACCTGGTGGTCGTCGGCGGCGGCCCTGGCGGGTATGTGGCCGCTATCCGCGCCGCGCAACTGGGATTGAAAACGGCGCTGGTGGAAAAGGCGCAACTGGGCGGCATCTGCCTGAACTGGGGCTGCATCCCGACCAAGGCGCTGCTGCGCTCGGCAGACATTCTGCGTCTGGTCAAGGATGCCGGACGCTTTGGTGTCCAGGTTGCCGCGCCGCAGATTGATCTTGCCGCCATGGTCAAGCGTTCACGCGACGTTGCAGGACAGTTGCAAAGCGGCGTGACGTACCTGATGAAGAAAAACAAGATTGCCGTGATTGCAGGACACGCCCGGCTGGCCGGCGGCGGCAAGCTGGACGTCACTACCGCCAATGGCGTGTCAACGATCTCGGCAAAGCACATCATTCTCGCGACCGGCGCGCGCGCACGGCCGTTGCCCGGCCTGACGCCGGACGGCGAGAGCGTGTGGTCGTATCGCGAGGCGCTGATGCCCACGCGCGTGCCAACACATCTGGTCGTCGTCGGCGCCGGTGCGATCGGCATCGAGTTCGCCAGTTTCTATCACGCACTGGGCGCCAAGGTCAGCGTCGTTGAAATGGCCGAGCGTGTGCTGCCCGTGGAAGACGAGGATATTTCCAGGCATATGGGCGACGCCTTGCGTAAGCAGGGCATGCAACTCTATCTGGGGTCGCGCCTGACGAGCAGCAGCAAGCGGCGCAACGGCGGCGTTGACGAGTGGACGCTGCAATTGGACGGCCGGCATAAGGAAAGCCTGACTGCCGATGTCGTGTTGACTGCAGCCGGTATCGTCGGCAATATCGAGGAGCTCGGCCTGGAAGCGACAGCGGTGAAAATCGATCGAAGCCATGTCGTCACCGACGCCTATGGCGCGACAGGCGAGCCGGGCGTCTACGCCATTGGCGACCTCGCCGGTGCGCCCTGGCTGGCGCACAAGGCCAGTCATGAAGCGGTGATCTGTGTGGAAAAGATCGCCGGCATGAATCCGCATGCCCTGGATGCTACCAGGATTCCGGCATGCACTTACAGCCATCCGCAAGTCGCCAGCGTCGGGCTGACCGAAGCACAGGCCAAAGCGAACGGACACAAGGTGCGTATCGGGACATTTCCTCTGGCAGTCAACGGCAAGGCCATTGCGCTGGGCGCCACGGGCGGTTTTGCGAAGGTCGTCTTCGATGACGCCAGCGGCGAATTACTGGGTGCGCACATGGTCGGCGAAGAAGTGACCGAGATGATTCAGGGCTATGCGATTGCCCGTGAACTCGAAAGCACGGAGGCCGAATTGATGGAAACGGTCTTCCCGCATCCCACCGTTTCCGAAAGCATGCACGAAGCCGTCTTGGCTGCGTATGGCCGTGCCTTGCATATCTGACGATCAGCATTTTCTTTTTGAAAGAGATTCACATGCTTGCACTGAACAAACCTGGCTTATTCCGCCAGCAATGCTACATCGACGGCCAATGGGTCGACGCCAACGAAGGCGGCATCGTTTCCGTCAACAATCCGGCCACGGGCGAGATCATCGGGACGATTCCCAAAATGGGCGGCAGTGAAACGCGTCGTGCAATTGACGCCGCCAACGCCGGCTGGCGCGGCTGGCGCAACAAATCCGCGAAGGAGCGTGCGACGATTTTGCGCCGCTGGTTCGATCTGATGATTGCCAATTCGGACGACCTTGCAACGATCATGACCGTGGAGCAGGGCAAACCGCTGGCGGAGTCGAAGGGCGAGATCGCCTACGCCGCGTCGTATCTGGAGTGGTTCGGCGAAGAAGGCAAGCGCGCCTACGGCGACACCATCCCCGGGCCGTCGTCCGACCGTCGCATCGTGGTGGTCAAAGAGCCGATTGGCGTCTGCGCGGCAATTACACCGTGGAATTTTCCCTCGTCCATGATCACGCGCAAGGTGGGCGCCGCCTTAGCCGCAGGTTGCCCGATCGTGGTCAAGCCTGCGACCCAGACTCCCTATTCGGCGCTGGCGTTGGCTGTGTTGGCGGAAGAGGCAGGTGTGCCTCGCGGTGTCTTCTCGGTCATTACCGGCTCGGCGGCGGCCATCGGCGCTGAAATGACAAGCAACCCCATCGTGCGCAAGCTCAGCTTTACGGGATCGACCGAAGTGGGGCGGATACTGATGGCGCAAAGCGCCGGAACGATCAAGAAAGTGTCGCTGGAGTTAGGCGGCAACGCGCCATTTATCGTATTCGACGACGCCGATCTGGATGCTGCCGTAGAGGGCGCGCTGGCGAGCAAATTCCGCAATACCGGTCAAACTTGCGTGTGTGCGAATCGACTGTACGTTCAGGACGGCGTCTACGATGCGTTTGCGGAGAAGCTGGTTGCGGCCGTCAACAAGATGAAAGTGGGAAATGGTCTGACGGCGGGTGTCAGCCAAGGGCCATTGATCGACGAAAACGCCGTCGCCAAAATGGAAGAACATATCGCCGATGCGCTGGGCAAGGGTGGCAAAGTCATCACCGGCGGCAAGCGTCATGCGCTGGGGCAGACGTTCTTTGAGCCGACCGTGGTGTGCGATGCCAATTCGCGGATGCTGGTGGCGAAAGAAGAAACCTTCGGCCCATTGGCGCCCCTGTTCCGTTTCAAGTCGGATGACGAGGTCATCGGCCTGGCCAACGACACGGAGTTCGGCCTGGCCAGCTACTTCTATACGCGCGATATCGGCCGCGTCTGGCGTATCGCCGAAGGCCTGGAATATGGCATGGTCGGCATCAACACCGGTGTGATCTCCAACGAGATGGCGCCATTCGGCGGCGTGAAGCAATCGGGCATCGGACGCGAAGGTTCGAAATACGGACTGGACGATTATCACGTCACGAAGTATCTCTGTATGGGGGGTATTTGAGGGATAGCTATTTTCTGCAAGATTTCCTCCCTCAATTTCCAAGATTGTTTACCCGGATTGAAGCAGGAGTCTCGGGTTCACCGATTCTGACGCCAGGCGCCCCCCACCCGGATTGCGCTATCTGCCGAGAACGCTGATCGGCACCCAGGCGCCCTGCTTGATCTGATACAGCGTGTAGCTGGGACTGGTGACGTCGCCCTTGGCGTCGAACGAGATCGGTCCCGTCAATCCGACGTATTTGATGTTGTGCAAGATGGCGCTGATTCTCGGCGGATCGAGGGAGCCGGCCTGCTTCATCGCCTCGGCAAGCACATAGACGGCGTCATAAGCCGAGAGCGTATATGGCGTAATGCGCGAGGAAAAACGGGCGGTGAAGTTCTTCTGAAAAGACTTCCAGCGCGGCAGTTTCTCAAAAGGAATGCCGGGAGAAATCGAGAATATATTGATATCGCCCAGAGCCGCTTCACGCATGGACTCCGGATCGATCGTCACTTCTGCAAGAACCATGTTCTTCGGGAAGCCGAGTCGCCTGAGACCGCCGAGGAGACTCTCGCTGTGATTCAGGTCCCCCGAATACAGGCGGCCGGCATGAAAGATGAGATCGGGCCTGGCCTGTCGGACCGACTCCAGCGCCAGCGCATAATTCGATGTCTTGTTGCTGATGCTCATGCGTCCTGAAATCAAGCCGCCGTTTGCCTGAATATAGTTGATGAACTGATCGGCTATCGCCTTGCCGAACAAGGTGGCGTCATCAATCACCATGATGCGCTCCGCCCGTAAGGTTCTCAAGACATGCTCCCCGATATAATTTGTCCGTATGCCGTCATGGCCGACCATGCGAAAGGTGGTTGGCAAACCTTGCTGCGTGTATTCGGTGCTGGTGGAGGAGGGGCTGATCTCGGCGATCCCGGCGTCGCTGTAAATCTTCGCCGTGGCGATGCTGGCGGCGGAATTCCAATGCCCGACGACCGCGACGACTTTGGATGCGATGAAATAGCGTGCGGTCAGGATGGCGATATTGACATCGGCCTTGTCATCCTGATCCAGCAGCTTCAGAACTATCTTTTCTCCGGCGATGTACAGCGGGCGAGCATTGATTTCATCGATGGCAAGCAAGGCAGCGTCGCGTCCACTTTTGCCAGGCATTTCCGTCAAGGGCGCCGCAAATCCGATCTGTACTGTTCTGACACCCTGACCCACGGCGTTGCCTGCAGGTACGCAATACAAATACAGCGAGACGACCAGCAACCTGAAAATCAATCCTGTCGATTTCATTGCAATACCTCCCCTGGCCCTGCAAGCAAGAAAGACATCTTATCGGCCGGTTGGACTGTCCGGCTCTTGGCGCTGCTGACATCATCCTAGCATCCGGATACGGGATTTCGTAAGCATTCACGCCGTCAATGTGAAAGTCATGATCGGCGGCAACTTTCTGTTGCAATGTGTGTGCAGATTGCAGAGCGGAGGGAGGGGCGGCAGGCCCTGGCAGGGCATCCGCATTGACGGGAGGACGCGGGCGAATGCGGACCGCATTCGCCCGGCAATGCTTACTTGCCGTCCTTCCTGGACGTTGTCAGTTGCTCAATCACCTGCCGCGGTGCTTCGGCATAGTGCTTGAACTCCATCGTATAAGTCGCGCGTCCCTGGGTCGCCGAGCGCAACGACGTCGAGTAGCCGAACATTTCCGACAGCGGCACTTCGGCCTTGATGATCTTGCCGCCACCGCCGGCGATCTCATCCATGCCCTGCACCATGCCGCGACGCGACGACAAGTCGCCCATCACGGTACCGGCGTAGTCTTCCGGCGTTTCCACTTCGACCGCCATCATCGGTTCCAGCAGCACCGGGCTGGCCCGGCGCATGCCTTCCTTGAACGCCATCGAACCGGCCATGCGGAAGGCATTTTCGTTCGAGTCGACGTCATGATAAGAACCGAAGGTCAGCGTCGCGCGGATGTCCACCACCGGATAACCGGCGAGCACACCGCTGCCCAGCGTTTCCTGAATGCCTTTGTCGACCGCAGGAATGAACTCGCGCGGCACCACGCCGCCCTTGATGGCGTCGACAAACTCATAGCCCTTGCCGGGCGGCAGCGGTTCCAGCTTCAGCACCACGTGGCCGTATTGGCCGCGTCCGCCGGATTGCTTGACGAATTTGCCTTCGACATCCTCCACGGTTTTGCGAATCGCTTCGCGGTAGGCGACCTGCGGCTTGCCAACGGTCGCCTCAACGTTGAACTCGCGCTTCATGCGATCGACCAGGATTTCCAGATGCAGCTCCCCCATGCCGGAAATAATCGTCTGGCCGGATTCTTCATCGGTGCGCACGCGGAACGACGGATCTTCCTGCGCCAGGCGATTCAGGGCGATACCCATCTTCTCCTGGTCGGCCTTGGTCTTCGGTTCCACCGCCTGCGAAATCACCGGCTCAGGGAAGACCATGCGTTCCAGGATGATCACGTGATCCGGATCGGACAGCGTGTCGCCCGTGGTGACGTCCTTGAGCCCGACCGCAGCCGCGATGTCGCCCGCATACACCTCCTTGATTTCCTTGCGTTCGTTCGCATGCATTTGCAGGATGCGGCCGAGGCGCTCCTTCTTGCCCTTGATCGGGTTATAGACGGTGTCGCCCGAATTGACCATGCCCGAATACACGCGGAAGAAAATCAGCTGGCCGACGAATGGGTCGGTCATGATCTTGAAGGCCAGCGCCGAGAATTTTTCATCATCGGCCGGGTGGCGCTCAATCTCGTTGTCTTCTTCATCGTGACCCTTGATCGCCGGCACGTCGATCGGCGACGGCAGATAATCGATGACCGCGTCGAGCATGGCCTGCACGCCCTTGTTCTTGAACGCGCTGCCGCACAGCATCGGCACGATCTCGCCGGCGATGGTGCGCAGGCGCAGGCCGTGCTTGATGTCTTCCTCGGTCAGCGGCGTGCCGCTGAGATACTTCTCCAGCAACTGTTCATTGGCCTCGGCGGCCTGTTCGATCATCTTGTCGTGCCACTCGCGCGCCGTCTCTTCCAGCTCGGCCGGGATCGGCTGGTACTCGAACTTCACGCCCTGGCTGGCTTCATCCCAGATAATCGCCTTCATCTTGACCAGGTCGATCACGCCCTGGAAATGGTCTTCCGCACCGATCGGAATCTGGATCGGCACGGCATTGCCTTTCAGGCGGTCGCCGATCTGTTTCTGCACGCGGAAAAAGTCCGCGCCGACGCGATCCATCTTGTTGACGAAGGCCATGCGCGGGACGCCATATTTGTTCGCCTGGCGCCACACGGTCTCGGATTGCGGCTGCACGCCGCCGACCGAATCGTAGACCATGACCGCGCCGTCGAGCACGCGCATCGAGCGCTCGACTTCGATGGTGAAGTCGACGTGGCCCGGCGTGTCGATGATGTTGATGCGGTGTTCCGGATAATTGCCGGCCATGCCTTTCCAGAAGGCGGTAGTGGCGGCCGACGTGATGGTGATGCCGCGCTCCTGCTCCTGCTCCATCCAGTCCATGGTCGCGGCGCCGTCATGCACTTCGCCAATCTTGTGATTGACGCCGGTATAAAACAGGATGCGCTCGGTGGTGGTGGTTTTACCGGCATCGATGTGCGCACTGATACCAATGTTCCGGTAATGTTCTATACGGGTCTTGCGTGTCATGACATTTTCCTTTTCGTTGCATCGTTGGATGGAACCGGCAGAAAGCAATCGCGGCGAAGTCACATTATGCGCATATTTTTGCATCCCATGCTGTCCGCCGTCCTGGCTGACACGGGCCGAAAATCCGGCCCGCAATCCTTCCCCGGTTCGTCTGGCGGCTTTCTTTCCTGCAAGGCAACTGCAAGCCGGAAAGCCTGCGCATCATCATAGTTTGTATTTATGTAATGCGTGTTACATAATAGATTTTTACGGGAAATGTTGTCAATGTATTTTTGTAATTCAAGTTATATTAAGCTACACTGAACATCGATATTCCATGCAGCCGTAGCAAAAAGGAGAATTCCCATGCAGCAAACAAGAGGGCGGCCGCGCAGTTTCGACCGAGACGAAGCGTTACGCCTGGCAATGCAGGTTTTTTGGAACAAAGGTTACGAAGGCACCACCATGGCTGACCTGACGGCCGCCATCGGCGTCAAGGCGCCGAGTCTGTATGCCGCGTTCGGCGACAAGAATGCGCTGTTCCGCGAAGCTATCGATTTCTATTCGGCAACCACGGCCATCGGTCCAATCAACGCTCTGAAAGAAGGCAAGGGCATGCGCGAGGATTTGCACAACATGTTGCAAACCAGCGTCGCCCTGTACGCCGACCCGGCCAACGGCAAGGGCTGCATGGTGGTCGTCTCGGCCATCAACTGCGCCCCGGAAAACGCCGCCCACGCCGAAGAAATGACGGCGCGCCGCCAGAAGAAGCGCCAGGAACTGCTCAAGCGTTTCCGCAAGGCGCAGGAGCAGAACGAACTGAGCGCCGACGCCGACATCGACGGGCTGGCCGATTTCTACACCGCAGTGCTGCATGGCCTGTCCCTGAGCGCACGCGACGGCGTCAGCTGCGAACGCCTGGCCAACACCATCTGCCACGCCATGAAGGCGCTCGACGCGGTATTGATCGCACCGAAGAAAAAGCGCGTCGCGCAGTAAGCGGAACATTCCTGCGGCGCCATGAAAAACGCCGGGCCGATCTTGCGATCGCCCGGCGTCGTTCGTTGGCGGAAGCGAATCAGGCCGCAGCAGCCAATGCCGCAGTACCGTCGTTCTCGCGCAATTGTCCGCCCAGCGCCTCGACCAGGTCGGCCAGCATCTTGCTGACTTCGCCGGTCATCAACATGAAGTCGCCGTCAAAGCGCTCGTCGTCGTTCTTCGACGTGACGTCGCTGTCTTCCTTCAATACGTCCAGCGGCGTGATCTTCTTCACGCTCAGGTTCTCGGTCAGCACGAACGACACGCGGTCGTTCCAGGTCAGCGCCAGGCGCGTGCATTGCTTGCCTGATTCGATGTGGCGCTGCACGTCTTCCGGCTCCAGCGTATGGCGCACGAAACGCACGGTCGCCTTGCTGTCGCCGCTGGCGCGCAGTTCCGTGTCCTGGTCGACGGTGAAGCCGCTCGGCGCTTCGTCCGAGGCCAGCCAATCGGTCATCGACGACAACGGCGAACGCACCGTGCGCAGCGTCTCCAGCGGGAATTTCGGGATCGCCTTGAGCAGCAGCTTCAATACTTCCTCGGCCTTGCCGGGGCTGCCGGCATCGACGATCAGCCAGCCGTTGACCGGATCGATCCAGGTCCAGGTGCTGCGCACGATGCTGAAGGCGCGCGGCAGCAACTCATCGGTGACCTGTTCTTTCAGTTCCTTGGTCTGCTTGCGGCCCGGTGCAAAACCTTGTTGTTCTTCCAACTCGGCGGCGCGTGCCTTGGTCACCTGGTTGATCACGGTGCTCGGCAGCAGTTTCTTTTCGGTGTCCAGCTTGAGCAGGAACTGGCGGTTGACCACATGCACCAGGCGCTCGTTGCCGCGCGGCGAAACCCAGCCTTGCGACTGCATTTCCAGGCTGGAGCAGGCGGCAAAGGCCTGAGGAGCGAGATTGGATTCGAGCTGGTCGGCGCTGATGGCCCAAGGGGCCGGAAGGCGATAAATCTGAAGGTTCTTAAACCACATGGCGTTCGGGCAAAAGCGTCCATTTTACACGCAGCCAGAAGTGCGCCGAAGATTCACGCGGACTTTATATGCGCGCGTCGGCGCAGGCCGCACGCAGCCTGATTCGCTTACTCGAAACCAAGTTCACCCTGCGAAAAATCCTCACGCTCAGGCGTGCCGTCATTCTTTGACAAGGCCCCTACGCGCACGCCCAGCAGCCGGATGCGCTGCTCCAGCGGGACCCGCCGCAGGCATTCGCCGGCGGCGCGCCGGATCGCCGCGGGATCGTTCACCGACGCCGGCAGCGTGACGTCGCGCGTCACCGTGGAGAAATCGGCATAGCGCAGCTTGATGCCGATGGTGCGTCCGACATAACCCTTGCGGTGCAGGTCCTCCGACACGCGCGTACACAGCGCAGTGAAAATGCCCAAGAGCTTGTCGCGGTCATGGCGCGCATGCAGATCGTGCTCGAAGGTGGTTTCACGGCTGATCGATTTCGGCTCCGAACTGGTCGAGACCGGGCGCTCGTCGATGCCTTGCGCGACATTGCCGAGCCAGGCCGAATAACTGCGGCCGAAATGGTCCTGCAACACGCCGGCATCCGTACGCGCCAGGTCGCCGATGGTCAGGATGCCGAGCGCGGTCAGCTTTTCGGCCGCCTTCGGACCGATGCCGTTGATCTTGCGCGCCGGCAGCGGCCAGATGCGCGTCGGCACGTCGGCCATGGTCAGGATGGTCAGACCGTCGGGTTTCTCCAGGTCGGAGCAGATCTTGGCGAGCAGCTTGTTGGGGGCGACGCCGATCGAGCACGACAGCCCGGTGGCCTCGTTGACGGCGGTCTTGATGCGTGTGGCCAGGGCGCGTGTTTCTTCTTCGTGTTCGCTGAGATCGATGTAGATTTCATCGATGCCGCGGTCTTCCACCAGCGGTGCGATGCTCGCAACAGCCTTCTTGAACAGCCGCGAATAATGCCGGTACGAATCGAAATCCACCGGCAGCAGCACGGCGTCGGGCGCCAGCTGGGCCGCCTTCATCATCCCCATCGCGGAAAACACGCCAAGCGCGCGCGCCTCGTAGGTCGAGGTCGTGATGACGCCGCGTCCCACGTAATCGCGCAGGACGGAAAACTCGCGCGTGCCGTCGTCGCGCATGACCGGCTGATGCACCGAGCGGCCGCCGATGACCACGGCCCGGCCGCGCAATTCCGGATAGCGCAGCAATTCCACCGACGCATAGAACGCGTCCATGTCGAGGTGCGCAATGCGGCGGGCGTTGGCGTTCATGAAGAAGGGAAATGGAGAGCGCGTGCCGGCGGTACAGCCGCACGCGCGGCATCAGTAATGCGGCGGTCTTTCATTCTCGATGTTGCGCGGCTCGCTGACGCTGTTGGCGGCGTCCTTCACCTGCCGCGCCAGCGCGGTCAGCAGCTTTTCAAGCTCGTCGATCTTCTTTTGCTGCTCGTAGACGATCTTGTTGAGTGCATCGACGGTGTCTTCCTGATGCGTCAGTTTCAGTTCGATGTCGACCAGACGTTCTTCGTCGATCATGGTGTGTTCTCCTTTGTGGCCGCTGTCTCTGCCGCTGTGTCGCCCAACCAGCGCAAGGCGCCTTGCGCGGCCTTGCGGCCGCTGGCGAAGCAGGCCGTCAGCAGGTAGCCGCCGGTCGGCGCTTCCCAATCCAGCATCTCGCCAGCACAAAATACGCCGGGCAACCGGCGCAGCATCAGATGATGTTCTCCCGCGCCCTGCATCGCCTCGAATGGTACACCGCCGGCGCTGCTGATGGCTTCGTCAATCGGCCGCGCCGCGCGCAGCCGGACTGGCAATTCCTTGATCGCCTGCGCCAGCTTGTGCATGTCGTGGAAATCCTCCGCGCTGGTGCATTCGCGCAGCAGCGCAGCTTTTGCTCCCTTGAGTTTGAGGCGGCTTTGCAAATGGCTGGACATCGAGCGCGCGGCGCGCGGATGCTGCAGCTCGCTCAGCACGCGCGCCGGCAGCCAGTCGGGCAACAGATCGAGATACAGCGTGGCCGGCGCGGAGGGCATGATGGCGTCGCGCAACGGCGCCGACAGCGCGTAGATCAGGCCGCCTTCGATGCCGGTATCGGTGATGATGCATTCGCCCTGGCGGCGCAATGGCGTGCCATCCTTCAGCATGACGGTGGCGGCGACGGTCTTGAGCGGTTCGCCGGCGGCGCGGCTGCGGAAATGTTCGCTCCAGTCGACATCGAAGCCGCAGTTCGACGGCTGCAAGGGCGCCAGATCGACGCGGCGTTCAGCCAGCAGCGGCATCCATGCGCCGTCCGAGCCGAGGCGCCCCCAGCTGCCGCCGCCCAGTGCAAGAATGGTGGCCGATGCGGCCGTGAAAAATTCACCTTCGGGCGTGATGAAGCGCAGCTTGCCGTCGGCGTCCCAACCCTGCCAGCGATGCCGCATGTGGAAGCGCACGCCCGCTTCGCGCAGGCGATGCAGCCACGCGCGCAGCAGCGGGGCGGCTTTCATGTCGGTCGGGAAGACGCGTCCGGAGCTGCCGACAAAGGTCCCGATGCCCAGTCCGTGTATCCACGCCCGCAAATCGTCGGGCGTGAAATCCGTCAGCAATGCAGCCACCTCATTGCGGCGCGCGCCGTAGCGCGAGAGGAAATTGTGGAGATCTTCCGAATGGGTGATGTTCATGCCGCCCTTGCCGGCCAGCAAGAACTTGCGTCCGACCGAGGGCATGGCGTCGTAGAGATCGACCTGCACGCCGGCCAGCGCCAGCACTTCGGCCGCCATGAGGCCGGCCGGGCCGCCGCCGATCACGGCGACCGAAGCCACGTGGCCGGGATCAGTGGCGGGAGGGCGCACTGTATTTCTTTTCCAGTTTGGCCACCAGCATGGCCAGGCAAATCGTCATGCTGAAATACACCACCGAAATCGTGATGTACGGCTCCCAATAGCGGGAATAACTGCCGGCCACGGTACGCGCGGCGTACGCCAGCTCGGCCAGGCCGATGGTCGACACCAGCGATGAATCCTTGAGCAGCGTGATGGCCTCGTTGCCCAGCGGCGGCAGCATGCGGCGAAACGCCTGCGGCAGGATGATGTAGCGCATGCGCAGGCGATAACCCATGCCCAGACTCGATGCCGCATAGCTCTGGCCACGGTCGATGGACTGGATGCCGGCGCGGAAAATTTCGGAAATATAAGCCGCGGCATTCAGCGACAAGGCCACGATGCCGGACACGAACGCGCCGTAATCCTGCTTGATGGTGCGCGCCAGTTCACCCGAAATCAGCAGCCCGTTGTCCTGATGGATCAGCACCGGCATCACGGCAAAATGGATCAGCAGGATCTGCACGAACAGCGGCGTACCGCGGAAGAAGGCGACGTAGAAACCAGCGATCCATTTGGTAACGCGCAGGATGTATTTCCACACGCCGTGCTGCACGTCGGCCAGGCGCAGCATGCCCAGCAAGAGACCCATCACGGTACCCGCGACGATGCTGATCACGGCCACTTCCAGCGTCATGAAGAAGCCCTTGATGAACAGCGGCGCGTAGCCTTCGATGATGCTCCAGCGGAAATCCATGGCAGAAAATTGAATGGTGGACATGAAAAATGCGCAATCCGGCCGGATTACGCATTTGTCGGGATTATACCGTAGCGCCGCAGCCGGACTGTGCTTGCGGCGGCTGCATGGCAGCGCGCAGAGGTATTATTTTTTTGCGCCGAAGTACTGCGTGCTGATCTTGTCAAAGGTGCCGTCGGCCTTCAGGTCAGCCATGCCCTTGTTGACCTTGTTGAGCAGTTCGGTGTTGCCCTTGCGCACGGCGATGCCGTAATACTCCTTCGGAAAGCCGGCGTCCGATACGGTGCGCAGCTTGCTCGACGGGTTGTTGGTGATGTAGTTCTTGACCACGGCGTCATCGGCGACCACGGCGTCAACGCCGCCGGTTTCCAGCTCTTTCAATGCCAGCGGGGTGGAATCGAGGCGCTTGATGTTGGGATTGTTCTTGCCCAGCAACTGCTGCACGATTTCATCGCCCGAGGTGGCGCTTTGCACGCCGACCTTGAGGTTCTTGAGGTCATCGAACTTCTGCACCTTGGCATCGGCTGCAGGCACCGCGATCAGCTGGCTCGCTTCGAAGTACGGCTCGGAGAAATCGACGGTCTGCTTGCGCTCGTCGGTGATGGTGATGGCCGAGATCAGCAGATCGCGGTCGCCCTGCGCCAGGAAATTGAAGAAGCCCTCAAACGGCGTCGGCACGAACTTCACTTCGATGCCGATCTTTTGCGCCAGCGCCTTCATCACGTCGATGTCGAAGCCGACCACTTCCTTCTTTTCATTTTCCGCAGAGAACGGCGCATAAGCCGATTCCACGCCGACCAGATAGACCTTGGCGGCAGCGGCGGCGGGCGCTTGCGCCGGTTCGTCTTTCTTGCCGCAGGCGGACAGTGCGGCGACGGCGGCGACCAGCGCCAGGGCGGGAGCGAATTGCTTGAAGAACTTGTTCATGACCAACCTTGTAAAAATAGAAACGGCGATGAAAACAGCGAACGAAAACAGGGACCATCGATACCGCGCGGCGCATGCCCGTCCGGGGTTTCGGAAAGGGGAGGATTGTAAACGTTTACCGGCCGGTTCAACGCGATTCGCGGCGCAAAATCAGGTGCGGTCGCGTTTTTGGTGCGTAAATATTGGAAAATGTGCAACAAATCCGGCGAAGGCAGGATCAGTCGTTCGACGGTGTCGGCGTGCTGCGCGGTTGTTGCAGCAAGGCCTTCAGATTGGCCAGCCGGTTCTGCGGCGTGATCTTTTCTTCTTCCTTGGGCACGGCGTCGCCGACATCGAGGTTCATTTCCTTGATGAAGCGCGACGGATCGCAGGCGGTGAATTCGCGCGCGCGCTTGCGCCGCTTGCACCAGGTGATCTGCAGGCTGCGTTGGGCGCGCGTGATGCCGACGTACATCAGGCGGCGTTCTTCCTCAATGCGCGCGGCGATGGTCTCTGCCGGCGCATCGGGATCGCCCTTGTGCGGCAAAATTCCTTCTTCCACGCCGATCAGGAACACGTGCGGATATTCCAGCCCCTTGGACGCGTGCAAGGTCGACATGCGCACGGCGTCCTGTTCTTCGTCCTTGCCTTCGAGCATGGTCATGAGTGCAACCATCTGGGTCAGCTCCAGCAAGTTCTTTTCTTCGCCTTCGCCATCCTTGCCGCCGCAGCCGCGCTCCTTGAGCCAGGAGGTGAATTCCTGCACGTTCTGCCATTTGCTCTGCGCCTGGCGTTCGTCGAAGGCGTCGTAGCAATAGCCTTCGTAGTTGATCGCTTCCATCATGTCGTCGAGCACCTGCGCGGCGTTCTCGCCGCTGCCGGACGGACCCGGCCGGCTGGCGCGCGATTCGAGGTTGTTGATGAAGTCGCAGAACTGGCGCAGCGGCAGCAATTGCTTGTCGGGGAGCTTGTCTTCCAGCGCGCCCTTGTATACGGCTTCGAACAGCGAGCACTGCCATTGACCCGCGACCGTGCCGAGCACTTCCAGCGTGGCCTGACCGATGCCGCGGCGCGGCGTGGTGACGGCGCGGATGAATGCCGGATCGTCGTCCTGATTGGCGATCAGGCGCAGGTAGCTGATGATGTCCTTGATCTCGGCGCGGTCGAAATAACTCTGGCCGCCCGACATGACATAGGGAATGCGTTCGCGCCGCAGCGCCTTTTCGAAGATGCGCGCCTGGTGATTGCCGCGGTACAGGATCGCGTAATCGGAGAATTTTGCGCGGCGCTCGAAGCGATGCGCCGACAGCATGATGGCGACCTGTTCGGCTTCGGCCTCGTCGTCGTCCATCGCCATCACCTTGACCGGGTCGCCCAGTCCGTGTTCCGACCAGAGCGCTTTTTCAAACAGCTTGGGATTATTGGAAATCACCGAATTGGCGGCTTGCAGAATGCGCGTGCTGGAGCGGTAATTCTGCTCCAGCTTGATCAGATGCAGATTGGGAAAGTCGATCTGCAGCGTCTTCAGGTTCTCGATGGTGGCGCCGCGCCAGGCGTAGATCGCCTGGTCGTCGTCGCCCACGGCGGTGAACATCGGCTTCTTGCCGATGCCGCTGACCAGCAGCTTGACCAGTTCGTACTGGCAGGTGTTGGTGTCCTGGTATTCATCGACCAGCAGATAGCGCAGGCGGCGCTGCCAGCGATCGCGGACTTCTTCGTTGTTGCGGAACAGCTCGACCGGCAAGCGGATCAGGTCGTCGAAGTCGACCGCCTGATAAGCCGAGAGCGTGGCCACATAGCTGCGATAGATGCGTGCGGCCACCGCCTCTTCTTCATCGACCGCGTTCCTGAGCGCAAGCTCGGGGTCGATCAGGCCGTTCTTCCACAGCGACATCGCATTCTGAATGCGACGGATCAGTTGCTTGTCGGTCGTTACCGCCAGATCCTGCACCAGCGAGAAACAATCGTCGCTGTCCATGATCGAAAAGCGATCTTTCAGCCCGAGGTGCTTGGCTTCCTGGCGCAGGATCTTGACGCCCAGTGAATGGAAGGTTGATACAGTCAGGTGCTTGGCCTGCTTGGGTTCCTTGAGCAGCTTGGCGATGCGTTCCTGCATTTCCAGCGCGGCCTTGTTGGTGAAGGTCAGCGCCGCGATGTGACGCGACTCGTAGCCGCAGTTCTCGATCAGGTGGGCGATCTTCTGCGTGATGACGCGCGTCTTGCCCGAGCCGGCGCCTGCCAGTACCAGGCAAGGGCCGTTCATGTACAGAACGGCTTCGCTCTGTGGGGCGTTGAGACCAAATGCGGGGGCAGAAGACATGCAGGGATCGATCGGGACGGGAACAGGAATAACGCGCCATTGTAGCAGGGCGACCCTGTCCGGCCGGGCCTTCTGTGGGACAATAACGGCACAAGTAAACAGGTCCCGGCATGAAATTCAATCACTTGATTCAAATCAACGATCCGCTCAACCCGCTGATCGACAATCTGACCCGCGAACAGCTGTGGCGCGGCCTCGTCCTGCGCGCTGAAGCGCCGCAATTGTTCATGGAGCATCTCGACGAATGCGTGCTGTCCGACAAGACGGACGCGGCTGTCAGGCGCATGCTGCGCTACGGCGAATTGCGCATCCATGACGTCGTGACTTATGAAGCGCTGCAGCGCGTGCACTACCACGTGCCGGCGCAGGGCGACATCCCCACGTCCAGTCTGAGCATGACGATCGAAGAGCCCGAGGAAGAGGCGCTGTTCGTGCGTTTCGAATACGACGACGGCACGCCGGACGAAGAGGCCGGCACCGAAAAGGCTTTCTACGACCAGTTCCGTCGCTCGGCGTATGAAGAGGCGGACATCGACACCATCCGCATCATTCGGGAACTGATCGTCAAGGGATCAGTGCATTAGAAATGTCACGACGGCATTGACCGCCGCACCGCCCACCACCAGCCAGGCAAACAGCATTCCCCCCAGCAGCAGCGGACGCATGCCGGCGCGGCGCACCGATGACAGGTGCGTGGTCAGGCCCAGCGCGGCCATCGCCATCGCCAGCAGGAAGGTGTCGGCGTCGAGCAGGGCGCCGGTCGCGGCAGCCGGGATCGGCAGCAGCGAGTTCAGCGCCACCATGCCGATGAAGGCGAAGGCAAACCACGGCACGCCGGCCAGGCGCGAGGTATTGGCGCTCTTCCCGGTAGCGGCCACGGCCCGGTCGCGCCGTACATAAGCCGACAAGACCAGCAGGAACGGCGCCAGCATCATGACCCGCACCATCTTCGTGATCACGGCGGTGTTGGCGGTGCTGGTCATTGCGTTGTCCTGGGGCGATCGATTTTGTGGGGATATATTGTCACAATTAATAAAAATTTTCTCCACATTTGCAAATTATTTTGTCGCACCGGTTTGGTTCGATTTCCATTCTTTTGCACCAGCATGGATGCCTTCTGCTGCCTCGCCGCAGTGAATTCACGCCCTTTCATCTGTTCTTCCCGGTAAAAACCGATTGAAACTGTCCTGGCACAGGTATTGCATTGTTTGTCGCAATTAGTATTTTAAATTGTCACAATTTACATTGCAGTCCATGCTCATTGTTTTGATGAGTTCCATCTTTGAATTACTTACGGGAGAGTCACCATGCACCATCAAGTATCCGGCGCACAAGAAAAACTGCCGCGTTCGTCCGTCATGCGCACCGTCGTCGTGGCCGCCGGCCTGGCCTTGAGCCTGGCTTTCGCCGGCGCAGGTCAGGCACAAGCCCAGGCCAAACCGAAATTCAAGCTGGCCTATGCCAAGTGTGCGCACTGCATGTCGATGGCGCTGGTGCCTGAGCTGGCTAGGAATGTCGACATCGAAGGCATCAACTTCACCGCCGGCAGCGATGCGCTGACCGCGCTGGTGTCCAAGAGCGTGGACATCGCGCAGGTGACTTACCTGTCCTTCGTCAGCGGCCTCGACAAGGGCTTCGACCTGGTGGCGGTATCGGGGCAGGTCAACGGCGGCTCTGAAATGCTGGTCGGCAAGGATACTGCGCTGGCCTCCGACGACTGGGCCGGTCTGAAGAAACTGATCGCCGACTACAAGGCGCAGGGCAAGCCATTCCGCATTGCGGCCTCGCGCGGCAATGCGCAGGACTTGCACATGCGCGGCGAGCTGGCCCTGAACGGCATCAACCCGAACAAGGACGTGCAATTCGTCAACATCCCGAATCCATCCGATCACGCCGCAGCCCTGCAGCGCGGCGAAGTCGAGCTGATCTGCTCGGTCGAGCCGTTCGCTTCGCAGATCCGCATGACCGGCGTCGGCAAGCATTTTGCATTCCCCTACAAGCAGGCGGCCGGCCGTCTGACCAACCTGATCGTGACCCGTTCTGACGTGATCAAGGAACATCCGGCCGAAGTGAAGGAAACCGTCGCCGCCGTGGTGCGCCTGGTCGACAGCCTGCAAAAGGACAAGCAGGCCTGGGTCGCCAGCATCGTCAAGGGCACCGGTCTGGACAAGACCGTCGCCACCGAAGCGCTGAAGAATTCCTATCCGGACTTCAAGATGTATCGTCAACAGACACAAGCCATCGGCGCCATGATGAAGGACCTCAAGTACATCTCCACCGACGTTTCGGCGCAGATCGACAAGAACATGGACTACAGCTTCCTGATGGAAGTGACGAAGAAGCCGAAGTCCGAACTGGGTTATTGATTCAGGCGCAATGCTGATTTAACAGGATAGAAAGCAGGTGATCACTATGAATGGTTTGATGCGCTCCTTGTCGGAGGCGAAGTGGCGATTCGCCGTACCGATTTTTCTGGTGCTGTTCTGGGAGGCGTTTTCCCGTTCGGGGGCGATTCCTGCCTCCTTGTTGCCGGCGCCGTCGCGCGTGTTCGCGACATGGACGGACTGGATCTTCGGCTACAGCGAAGCGGCCCAGGATAGCAGCGGCCGCTGGATCTTCGACGCCATGGCCAGCTGCATGCGGGTCACCGCGGGTTACCTGATCGCGGCGGTTTCCGGCATCGCGCTGGGCGTGGCGATCGGCTGGTGGCGCTGGGTCGAGCGCGCCATCGAACCGACGGTGCAGATGCTGCGTCCGATTCCGCCGGTGTCGTGGATTCCGCTGGCGATCATCTGGTTCGGCATCGCCAACAAGCCGGCGATCTTCCTGGTGTTCCTCGGCGCGTTCTTTCCCATCCTGATGAACACCGTGCACGGCGTCAAAACCTCCGACCGCAACCTGCTGCGCGCAGCGGCGATGGCCGGCGCCAATCAGGGCCAGCTGTTGCGCTTCGTGATCCTGCCGGCGGCGATGCCGAGCATCTTCGCGGGCTTGCGCATCGGCATCGGCAGCGCCTGGATGCTGACCGTGACGGCGGAGATGGTGGCGGTCAAGAGCGGTCTCGGCTACGCGCTGTGGGATTCGTATTATTTCCTGCGCTACGACCTGGTGATCGCGGCCATGATCAGCATCGGCTTGCTCGGCTATCTGGCCGACCTGATCCTCAAACTGATCATGAATTCGGTACTGCGCTGGCAACACGTGGCGACGGTACAGGGCAAAGCGTAAGGAGAACAGCATGGCATTCATCGAACTCAATAATATCGTCAAGGTCTTCAAGGATAAAAAACGCAAGGACAAGAATAGCGGCGGCGATATGCTCGCCATCGACAACGTCACGCTGAGCCTGGGGAAGAAGGAATTCCTCTGCTTGCTGGGTCCGTCCGGTTGCGGCAAGTCGACGCTGCTGAACATGATCGCGGGCTTCGAACATCCGACCTCGGGCAGCGTGACCGTCGACGGCAAGCCGATCACCGGTCCCGGCGCCGACCGCGGCATGGTGTTCCAGCAGGCTAACCTGATGCCGTGGCTGCCGGTGTGGGACAACATCGCATTCTCGCTCAAGCTGCAGGGAAAGAGTGCCGCCGAACGCCGCGCCGCGGCTCAGCCGTTCATCGAGACGGTCAAGCTCAAGGGCTTTGAAAACCACTTTCCGGCCGAGCTTTCCGGCGGCATGGCGCAGCGCGTCGGCATCGCCCGCGCCCTGTTGCAGAATCCGTCAGTGATCCTGATGGATGAGCCGTTTGCCGCGCTCGATGCGCAGACCAAGATGGAAATGCAGGAAGAGCTGGTCACGCTGTGGCAGCGTTATGAGGGTACGATCGTGTTCGTCACGCACAGCGTTGACGAGGCGCTGGTGCTGGCGACCAAGGTTGCCGTCATGACGCATCGTCCGGGCCGCATCCGCGACCTGATCGACATCGACCTGGCGCGGCCGCGCGACACCACCACCGCCGAATTCAACCAATACAAACGCCATGTGCTGAGCCTGATCCGCGAGGAATCCGCGCTGGCCCATGCCGACGCCATCAAGCTGGCGGCATAGATTTCAAGGAAACCATCATGACTCAACGTACCCTGCTCGGCATGCTGACGCCGTCCTCCAACACCACGTTGGAGCCGGTCACCACCGCGATGATCGCGGACATTCCCGAAGCCAGCGCCCACTTCGGCCGCTTCCGCGTGACCGAGATCGCCTTGTCGAATCAGGCGCTGGCGCAATTCGACGACAGCGAGATCCTGCGCGCCGCCGAGTTGCTGGCGCACGCCAAGGTGCAGAGCATAGGCTGGAACGGCACCTCGTCGGGCTGGCTCGGCTTCGACGCCGACGAACGCCTGTGCCGCCGCATCACCGAAGCGACCGGCATTCCGGCATGCACGTCGGTATTGGCATTGAACGAGATTTTCGACATCACCGGCGTCAAGCGCTTCGGCCTGGTGACGCCTTACCTCGACGACGTCCAGGCCGCCATCATCAGGAACTACGCCGCCTCCGGCATGGAGTGCATCGCCGAGCGCCATCTGCGCAAGCAGGACAATTTCTCGTTCTCCGAAGTCGGCGCCGACGAGTTGCGCGCCATGGTGCGCGAGGTCGCCAGGGAAAAGCCGCAGGCCATCACCATCTTCTGCACCAACCTGCGCGGTGCGCCGCTGGTGGAAGAGCTGGAGCGCGAGGTCGGCATCCCGATCTATGACACGATTTCCACCGTGGTGTGGAAGTCGCTCAGGCAGGCCGGATCGGATCCGTCGCGCATCCGCGGCTGGGGCAGCCTGTTCCGCGACGTCGCGTAAGGACGGTCGCGACATGGAAGATTTTGATCTGGTAATCCGCAACGGCACCGTCGCCACCGCATCCGACATCATGCAGTGCGATGTCGGCATCGCCGGCGGCAAGGTCGTGGCGATGGGGCGCAATCTTGCGTCCGGCAAACGCGAGATCGATGCCGCCGGCAAGCTGGTGCTGCCGGGCGGCGTCGACAGCCATTGCCATCTCGACCAGCCGATGGAAGAGGGGTTGGAGATGGCCGACGATTTCCGCAGCGGCACGATCTCGGCGGCGTGCGGCGGCACCACGACGGTGATTCCGTTTGCTGCCCAGGCCAAGGGACAGTCGCTGCGCGCCGCGGTGGAGGACTATCATCGCCGCGCCGAGGGCAAGGCGGTGATCGACTACGCCTTCCACATGATCGTCAGCGACCCGACCGAGAAAGTCCTGAAGGAAGAGTTGCCGCAACTGATCAGCGAAGGCTACACCTCCTTCAAGATCTACATGACCTACGACGATCTCAAGCTCAATGACAGGCAGATCATCGACGTGCTGGCCATCGCGCGGCGCGAGGGTGCGATGGTGATGATTCATGCTGAAAACGCCGACTGCATCGCATGGCTCACGGAGCAACTGGAAGACGCCGGATTGACCGCGCCGAAGTACCATGCGACTTCACGGCCGATGCTGGTCGAGCGCGAAGCGACGCATCGCGCGATCGCACTGTCAGAGCTGGTCGACGTGCCGATCCTGATCGTGCACGTCTCGGGCAAGGAAGCCATCGAGCAAATCCGCTGGGCGCATGGTCATGGCCTGCGCATCTACGCCGAGACCTGCCCGCAGTATTTCATGCTGACGGCGGATGACCTTGACCAGGAGGGCTATCACGGCGCCAAGTGCATCTGCAGCCCGCCGCCGCGCGACAAGGAGAACCAGCAATACATCTGGGACGGCCTGGCCAACGGCTTGTTCACGGTGTTCTCATCGGACCATGCGCCGTTTCGCTACGCCGATCCCAAGGGCAAGATGCCGGGCGGGAAGGAAGTGCCGTTCCGCTACATCCCGAACGGCACGCCGGGACTGGAGACGCGCCTGCCGCTCCTGTTCTCGGAGGGCGTCGGCAAGGGCCGCATCGACCTCAATCGTTTCGTCGCACTGACGGCGACCGATCCGGCCAAGATGTACGGCCTGTATCCGCAGAAGGGCACGATCGCCATCGGCGGCGACGCCGACATCGCGATCTGGGATCCGCACAAGGAAGTCGTGATCGCCAACGATAACCTGCATCACAACGTCGACTACACGCCGTATGAAGGCGTGGCGGTGACCGGCTGGCCGGTGGTCACGCTGTCGCGCGGCGAGGTGGTGTATGACGGCAAGGAGCCGCAAGGTGCCGCCGGTCGCGGCGAGTTTCTGAAGTGCGGTTTGCCGGATCCGGCGCGTCCGCGCAAGCGCTGATGCGGCGCTGATTTGATCGGCGGCGAATTGCATGGGATCGCATGGGATTGCAGGGATTGCATGCGTGCCACGTGCAGCACGCGCGTCGAAAGTAAACGATAAGCAGTCGCAATACAGCGTGTTGCGACTGTGGTTTTTTATCTGATAATTCCATCTTATTTGCCGTTCTTCCGCGTTTGTTCCGTATTTGCCCCCGTTCTCATCCGTTTTCCGATTGCTTGTCCTGAAGGCATGGTGCTAGCATCAGGCCCGACGCAAACCATCGCAGCCTGCGTCAGAATTCAATGACGAGATCTCTATGAAAAAATACATCTTGATGGCAACCGTGGCCGTCCACGGATTGCTGGGGGTACAGTCGGCATTTGCCGCCGGTGCAATGAATGTCGACGACGCACAAGTCCTCGGCGCCAACAAATGCCAACTGGAAGCCTGGGGCAAATTCAATCGCGACGGCACCGAGCGCTGGCTCAATCCATCGTGCAACCTGACCGGCAATCTGGAAGTGTCGTGGGGCAATTCCTGGCAACGCGACGGCACCGGGATGTACCTGGCCAACAGCCAGTTGCAGGGCAAGACCGTGTTCCGCGAAATGTCGCCCGACGGTTATGGTGTAGGCATGCTGGCTGGCGCAGTGCGCCAGACCGACAGTGGCGACGACGGCCGCCGGCGCTCGTGGAATGTCTATTCCAAGTTGCTGACCTCGTTCTCGTTCAAGGAAGATGCGGTGCTGCTGCACACCAATCTGGGCGCCATCCGCAAGGGCAAGGAGCAGACCACGCGCCTGACCTGGGGTCTCGGCAACGAGACCAGGCTGATCGACCGGCTCTCGTTCATCGGGGAAGTGTTCGGCGAGAACAAGGGCAAGCCGTCCTACCAGGCCGGTGTGCGCGCAACGCTGGTACCGGAACATGTGGAACTTGACCTGACTTACGGCAATACCTTCGGAGCCGATACGCGCGGCCGCTATGTCGTGCTGGGACTGCGTTTCATCACGCCAGAACTGAAACGCTGAGGCGATTTTCTCATTCCGGCTCTTTTGCCGGAATGACATCGTTTCCGGAGAAGACGCCTGGCCGTGTGCCGTCTCGTGTTAAATTACGTCTTGTGCTTGCAGCAACATGCAAGAGCAGCTAACAAAACCTTCGCAGTTTTTCCCGCTCGCGATTTCTTCATTGCGCATCCGCGGCCCGGCCCGTCGGACTTCGCGCTGTTTTGTTAGCTGCTCTTCGGCAGGCGCACTTTCTTTACTACTCAATAGGTACCCTCGTTGGAAAACATCTTGCTGATCGTCGCGGCCCTCTTTCTGGTCGCGCTGAACGGTTTTTTCGTCGCAGCAGAATTCGGTCTGGTCAAACTGCGCCAGACCCGCATCAGAGCCATCGTCAAGACGCAGGGCTTGCGCGGCCGCATACTGGCGACTGTCCATAATCAACTCGACGCCTACCTGTCGGCCTGCCAGCTCGGCATCACGCTGGCGTCGCTGGGCTTGGGCTGGATCGGCGAACCCGCCTTCGCCAGCCTGCTCGAACCCCTGTTCGCCTTGCTCGGCGTGAGTTCGCTGGAGCTGATCCACGGCGTGTCCTTCGTCTTCGCCTTCGTGATCATTTCCTTCCTGCACATCGTGGTCGGCGAGCTGGCGCCGAAGTCGATGGCGATCCGCAACCCGGAGCGCATCGGCCTGTGGTGCGCGATGCCGCTGTACGGTTTTTACTGGATGATGTACCCGGCGATCTGGCTGCTCAACCTGAGCGCCAACTGGGTGTTGCGCGTGACCGGCCTGGGCGGCGTGCACGGGCACGATTCCCACTATTCCTCGGACGAGCTCAAGCTGATCCTGCGCTCCGGCGGCAAGACCGGCAAGTTCACGCCGCAGGAGTGGAGCGTGCTGGCGCAGTCGCTCGACTTCGGCGACCTCAAGGTGATGGACCTGATGCGCCCGGCCAACGAGATTGTCGCGCTGAGCGCGGCCAATACGCATGATGAAAACATGCAGATCATTTACCGCAACCGTTTCAGCCGCTATCCGTATTTCGACGCCGGGCAGCAGGAAGTGCTGGGACTGTTGCATCTGAAGGATGTCTTCATCGCGCAGCAGGACGGCAAGGCCATTGTCGACCTGCGCCATTACCTGCGTCCGGTGCAGTACATTTCACCGAGCCTGTCGGCGCAGGAGTTGCTGCGCCGTTTCCGCACCGGCTCGCCGCATTTTGCGATCATCGGGCGCAAGGGGCAGGCGCCGCTGGGCTTTGTCACGCTGGACAATCTGCTGAGCGTGCTGGTGGGCGAGATCCGCGATGAGTTCCGTCACACCTCCAATGAGTGGACGCGGCAGGATGACGGCACGTTGCTGGGCAAGGGCAGCCTGCCTATCGTGACGCTGGAGCACATGCTGGGCATCGATTTCGAGTATGACGAGACGGTCGATTCGGTTGGCGGACTGGTCATGGAGAAGCTGGGTGAAGTGCCGAAGGAAGGGCAGAAGGTGGAGTTTCATGCTTTTGACATCGTGGTCAAGAAGATGAAGGGGCCGAAGATTTTGTTGGTTAAGGTTTATCCCAAGATGCAGGATGGGGAGTGGGTGGGGGAGATGGAGGGATAGTTGTTTTGCCTCTTTGTGTTTTGTTCCGACTTGCCGTTGTTCTGTAGCTTATTCTTTTCTTTCTTCGGACGGCCGTGGTTGCCGGGGGCGGCCCGGCAGCCGCTCACTTTCTTTGCTTCGCCAAAGAAAGTAAGCAAAGAAAGGCGACCGCGATTCGCCGCCCCTTCGGGGTTCCCGTTGGCGCCGCACTCAAATCGGGAAGGGAAACAAACTCGCTGCGCTCAGACAAGTTTCCCTTCTTTTTCCGATTTGAGCACGTCACCAACGGCGACTCATAAGCGGAACTTCTTCTTCGGCTCGCTTCGCCTTGCCTTGGGTGGCTCGCCTGCGGCATCGTGATTCTCATTCTTTCTTGAACTGACCGCGGAGAACTGTGACCATCGAGCCCCCTCCGTCCCCTGGCGATGCGCAGCGAGCCAGTCTGGCAGTCCGCTTGCGAGTAGCCGGTGGCGGCAGGTGCAAATCGGATAAAGAGGGGAAACTTGTCTGAGCGCAGCGAGTTTGTTTCCCCTCCCGATTTGCGCCTGACGACGCCGGGAACCCCGAAGGGGCTACGAACCAGCGGTCGCTTCTTTTGCTTACTTTTCTTGGCGAGACAAGAAAAGTGAGTAGCCGCCGGGCTACCCCCGGCAGGGTCGTCCGAAGAACAAACCGCAGAAGCTACCGACAAACAGAAGTCGGAACAACAGTCACAGAAGAAAAGCGAGCATCACACTCACTTCTCCACACCCTTCCTCACAACCGCCACCTGCTCAGCAGTAACCGCCGCAGCATGATTACCCCAATTCCCACGAATGAAGCTGACTACCTCCGCCACCTCCTGATCACTCAACCGCCACCCGAACGCCGGCATCCCCATCGCCGAAGGATCCGACTTGGTGGAAGGCATCGCGCTGCCCGCCAGCACCACATGGATCAGCGACGTCGGATCGGCCACGTTGACCACCGCGTTCTTGCCCAGCGCCGGGAAAGCCTTCATCGCCCCGGTGCCGTCCGAGCGATGGCAGGCATTGCAGTTGTTGAGGTAGACCAGCGCGCCGGCAGTCTGCAGCTTGCCCGAGCGCAGCTCCAGCGTGGCCGGCTGGTCGGCGCCGGCAGCGTTGGATGCCGCCGTCGCCGGCGCAGCTCCGTCGCCGGACTTCTTGCCAGGAAGACTGCTCAGGTATTCACCGATGGCCAGCAGGTCGGCGTCGCTGAGGTATTGCGTGCTGTCATTGACGACCTGGCTCATTGCGCCGAAGGCCGCACCGTCCGTGGCGCGGCCGGTGCGCAGGTAGGAGGCGATCTGTTCCTTGTTCCAGCGGCCCAGGCCGTCCTTGTCGTTGCGCAGGCTGGGTGCGTGCCAGTTGTCCAGCGTGTAGCCGGACAGGAAACCTTCATCGCCGCCATCCAGCGATTTCTCCTGGCCGAAACGGCCGTGCGGCGTATGGCAGGCGCCGCAGTGGCCGAGGCTTTGCACCAGATAGGCGCCGCGATTCCAGCTGATGCTTTGGGTCGAGTCCGCCTTGAACGGCTTGTTCTCGAAGAACAGCATGTTCCAGCCGGCCATCAGAATGCGCATGTTGAACGGGAACGGCAACGCGGTCTTCGGATTGTCCTGCTGTACCGGCTTCACGCCTTGCATGAAGTAGGCGTACAGGGCCGAGACGTCTTCATCGCTGAGCTTGGCGAACGAGGTGTAGGGCATCGCCGGATACAGGCGCACGCCGTTGCGGCCTTTTCCCTTGCGCAGCGCCGAGGCGAAATCGTCATAGCTGTAGTCGCCGATGCCGGTTTGCTTGTCCGGCGTGATGTTGGTCGAATAGATGGTGCCGAACGGCGTGTTCATCGGCAGGCCGCCGCTGAATGGCGCCTTGCCCTTGACCGTGTGGCAGGCCATGCAGTCGCCGGCACGGGCGAGGTATTCGCCGCGCTGGATCTGCTGCGGTTGCGGCGTCGACGGTGTCGGATTGACCGTCTGCGCGACGGCTACCGCCGCAAGGCTCAGCGCTGCCGTCGCCAGCACAGCCTGCCCGAAGCGACGCGCGCTCATGCCTGCACCAGCGGGCCGGGGTTTTTCAGATAGCGCTCGCGGATTGCGGCTGCCGACCAGTAGGCCAGAGCGCCGACCATGCCGGTCGGGTTGTAGGCCCAGTTCTGCGGAAAAGCGCTGGCGCCCATGATGAACAGGTTGTGCACGTCCCACGATTGCAGGTACTTGTTGATCACGCTGTTGTCGGGACGGTCGCCGCAGATGGCGCCGCCGGTGGTGTGGGTGGTCTGATAAGGGCGCACATCGTAATGCTCACCGGATTTGGTGGCGCTGGCGTGCATCAGCTTCGGCTTCATCGCCTTGGCAACCTCCACCACGCGATCGGTGACGTACTGGGTCATGCGGATTTCGTTTTCCTTCCAGTCGAAAGTCATGCGCAGCAGCGGCAAGCCGTAGGCGTCACGATAAGTCGGATCGAGGTCGAGATAGTTGTCGCGGTTGGCCATGACCGATCCTTCCGAACCGATGTTGAACGAATGCAGATAGTTGTCCTTGAGCGCCTTCTTCCAGCCGCTACCCCACTTGGGCGTGTCGGGCGGCACGATGGATTGTCCGATCGGACGGCCACCGGTGACCATCGCGCTGATATAAGCGCCGCCGACGAAGCCGTGCGGACCGTGGTCGAAATTGTCGCCGTTGAAGTCATCGAACACCTGGCCGCCGGCACCGGCGCCGGCGAAGGTGTTGGCCGCAAAATCCTTGTCGAAGAACAGCGATACCGAACTGTTCTTTTGGTAAGCGTAGTTCTTGCCGACCGTGCCGACACCGGTCTTGGGATCGTAGGGTTTGCCGATGCCCGACAATAGCAGCAGCCGCACGTTGTGCATCTGGTAGGCGCACAGGATCACCAGGTCGGCCGGCTGTTCCACCGAGCGCCCTTGCGCATCAATGTAGGTCACGCCGGTGGCGCGCTTGCCGTCGCTCGCGAGATTGATCCGGGTGACGTAGGACTTGTCGCGCAGTTCGAAATTGGGTTTCTTCAGTAGCGCCGGAAGGATGCAGGTTTGCGGCGACGCTTTGGAATACATGTAGCAGCCGAAGCGTTCGCAATAGCCGCAATAGTTGCAGGGACCCAGTTGCATGCCGTAGGGATTCTGGTATGCCTGCGAGGCGTTGGCGGCGGGGATCGGGAACGGGTGGTAGCCGACTTCGCGCGCAGCGGTTTCGAACAGGGTGGCGGGCGCATTGTTCTTCAGCGGCGGCAGCGGATAGTCGCGCTTGCGCGGCGCTTCGAATACATTGCCGCCTTCGATAATCTTGCCGTCGAGATTGCCGGCCTTGCCCGACACGCCGGCGATGTATTCGAAACGGTCGTAGAAAGGTTCGAGTTCTGCATACGTCATCGGCCAGTCCTGGATCGTCATGTCGACCGGGATGAAGCGCTTGCCGTAGCGTTGCTCATAGTGGCTGCGCATCTGCAGCTCGGCGTCGTAGGAGCGCCAGGTGACACCGTTCCAGTGCACGCCGGCGCCGCCGACGCCGTTGCCGAGCAGGAAGGAGCCGAGCTGGCGATACGGCAAGGCGTCTTCACCGGGCGAGTGGCGCACGGTGATGGTTTCCTTGCTGAGATTTTGCATCAGCTTGTAGCGCTGCGCATAGGTGAGTTCGTCGGCGATTTTCGGATAGGCGAAATCGGGATTGGTGTCGCGGTTCTCGCCGCGTTCCAGGCCCACCACGGTAAGGCCGGCTTCGGTCATTTCCATGCCCATGATGGAACCGCTCCAGCCCATGCCGACCAGGACGACGTCTACTTTCGGTTTGGTGATGTCTGCCATGCTTATGCTTCCTTGTTCTTGTTGTCGGGACGACGCAATGTTCAACGGCTCAGCCGCGCTTGCCTATGCTCACCGGGCCATAGGGATAGACCTTGTCGGACGGTCCGACGAAGTCGAGGAAGTCCGCCCGTGCGCCGGGAAATCCGATCATCTTCCAGCTGCCCATGCCCTTGTTGCCGCCGTGGATCGGGTCCGACAGATAGCCTTCCTTGGTGTTTTGCAACAGGAAAGTGAAAAACCATTGGGCCGATACCTGTTCGAATTTCAGCGTGCCGCCGTCCATGTCCTTGAACAGCTGTTCCTGCTCACCGGGAGCGAGTTGCGCGAAGGTCTTGCCGCTGAAATTCTTGCGGCAGTGTTCATTGAGCGCGGCGATGCCGGCGCGGTACAGTTCGCGCGGCGGCATGCTGGCCTGGTAGCCGAACAATGCCGGCGCATCGCCCTTGAACGGTCCCTGCATGTACCAGTTGGAAGCGTGGCCGAAACCGGATTCCATCTGGCCGTCGATGAACGCGTGCACGTTCAGGTCAAGGGCGCCCGGTCCTTCCGGATCGGCGGGGATCAGGCGGTCGACGGCGGCCTTGAGGAAGATCCATTCGTCGGCATTGAAAAAGCGCGGCTGGTACTCTCCCGCCACTGTGCCGGCGTCCACGGTCTGCGCCGCCGACGGCAACAGGGTGCCGGCGGTCAGTGCGGATGCGGCCGGAACGATGGCGATGGTCTTGAAGAGGAATCCGCGGCGTGAAGCCACGCCGGGTTCCGCAGGAGGCGGATTGTCTTTTTTCATTGTTCACCTGGGCTGGTTAGCACGCGGAGCGGCACGGACTGCGAATCTTTGCTCGTGCGGTTGCAGACCTGCTGCGCCGTTTACCTGGGGTCGGCTGAAGCACACTGGCTTCGGCTTTTTTGTTTTGCAGGAAGTTCGACCGGGGCGATTGCAATGATGTTCCGCAGGCAAGCCTTCCCTTCGCAGGCTCGCTTTCGCAAGCTGACGGCGAGCCCGGCGCAGCACCGGCGAACAGGCGGGGAAATAACGCGATCTGCAACGATCTTCTTCGAACGAAAAAGAAAGCTGACAGCGAAAGAAAATCAAAAAAAACGGCGCTCACAAAATCGTGAAGCGCCGCGGGAGATAAAAAGTAAAGCTGCTCCTACATCCTCTGTAGGAGCGGGCCGAAGAGGCGTGTAGGCGATGCGGAGCGTGCTCAGAAACCGACGTTGTCGCCACCCTTGAGCTTGAGCATCTGGCGGGCGTCGTCAGGTGTCGCCACTTCCAGCGACAGCGCTTCGATCACCGTGCGGATGCGCTTGACTTGCGCGGCGTTGCTTTGCGCCAGCTTGCCCGGGCCGTCCCACAGAGAATCTTCCAGGCCGACGCGGGTATGGCCGCCCATCGCCGCCGACATGGTCGCGATCGGAATCTGGCCGCGCCCGGCGCCCAGCACCGACCAGTAATAGTCGTCGCCGAACAGGCGGTCGGCGGTACGCTTCATGTGCATCACGTCTTCGACGTCGTTGCCGATGCCGCCACGCAGGCCGAATACCGACTGGATCAGGAACGGCGGCTTGATCAGGCCGCGATCGATGAAGTGGGCGGCGGTGTAGAGATGGCCGATGTCGTAGCACTCGATTTCAAAACGGGTCTGGTTGGCGCTGCACGATTCGAGGATGTAGGCGATGTCCTTGAAGGTGTTGCGGAAGATGCGGTCGTCCGATTCGGCGAGGTAGGGCTTTTCCCAGTCGTATTTGAAGTCCTTGAAACGGTCGAGCATTTCGTACAGGCCGAAGTTCATCGAGCCCATGTTGAGGGAGGCAACCTCGGGTTTGAGTTGGAGCGCCGGTTGCAGGCGTTCTTCCACGCCCATTGTGGGGGCGCCGCCGGTGGTGAGGTTGATGACGACGTTGGATTTTGCCTTGATCTGGGGGAGGAATTTGCGGAATTCGGCGGGGTCTTGCGTTGGCTTGCCGTTTTGCGGATCGCGGGCGTGAAGGTGGACGATGGCGGCGCCGGCTTCTGCCGCGCCCAGTGCTGCGTCGCGGATTTCGTCCGGGGTGACGGGCAGGTAGGGGGACATCGATGGCGTGTGGATGGCGCCGGTTACGGCGCAGGTGATGATGACTTTCTTGGGTTTTTTCATTGGGTTCTCCTGTTAGTTTGTCGGTTCGAGCTCGTTTGTTCTGTAACTCATTCTGTTTTTTCTTCGGACGACCGTGGTTGCCGGGGGCGGCCCGGCAGCCGCTCACTTTTCTTGCTTCGCCAAGAAAAGTAAGCAAAAGAAGGCGACCGCGATTCGCCGCCCCGCTGCGCGGGGTTCCCGTTGGCGCCGCACTCAAATCGGGAAGGGAAACAAACTCGCTGCGCTCAGACAAGTTTCCCTTCTTTTTCCGATTTGAGCACGTCACCAACGGCGACTCATAAGCGGAACTTCTTTCTCGGCTCGCTTCGCATTGCCTTGGGTGGCTCGCCTTCGGCATCGTGATTGCCATCTTGGGTTTGATTGATAGCGGAGAACTGCGACTTTCACTTCACCACGGTCCCCTGGCGATGCGAAGCGAGCCAGTCTGGCAGTCCGCTTGCGAGTAGCCGGTGGCGGCAGGTGCAAATCGGATAAAGAGGGGAAACTTGTCTGAGCGCAGCGAGTTTGTTTCCCCTCCCGATTTGTACCTGACGACGCCGGGAACCCCCGGCAGGGGGCTACGAACCAGCGGTCGCTTCTTTTGCTTACTTTTCTTGGCGAGACAAGAAAAGTGAGTAGCCGCCGGGCTACCCCCGGCAGGGTCGTCCGAAGAACAAACCACAGAAGCTACCGACAAACCGAAGTCGGAACAACAGACAAAAAAAAGCCGCCAATAAAGGCGGCCTCTTCATCCAACGCAAGCGGCAACCGCTTACTGCATAAACCACCCATGACTAACCACCACCGACTGCCCGGTAAGCGCATTGGTAGGAAACGCCGCGAGGAACACCGCCGTCTGCGCCACATCCGCAGTCGTGGTGAATTCACCGTCAACAGTATCCTTCAGCATCACCTTCTTGATCACGTCTTCTTCGCTGATGTTCAGTTCCTTGGCCTGTTCAGGAATCTGCTTCTCCACCAGCGGCGTACGCACGAAGCCCGGACAGATCACGTTCGAGCGGATCTTGTCCTTCGCACCTTCCTTGGCGACCACCTTGGCCAGGCCGATGAGGCCATGCTTGGCGGTGACGTACGGCGCTTTCAGCGGGGACGCTTCGTGCGAGTGCACCGAACCCATATAGATGATCGAGCCGCCCTTGCCGGCCTTGATCATTGCGCGCATTGCCGCGCGGGTGGTCAGGTAGGCGCCGTCGAGGTGGATCGCCAGCATCTTGCGCCAGTTTTCCAGCGTGCTGTCGACGATCGGGGCGATGATCTGGATGCCGGCGTTGCTGATCAGGATGTCGAGCGTGCCGTAGGCGGCCACTGCGTCGGCGATGCCCTTGTCGACCTGTGCTTCGTCGACCACGTTCATGGCGACGGCCATTGCGGTGCCGCCGCTCTTGTTGATCTCGTCGGCGGCGGCCTTGGCGGCGTCGAGCGCCAGATCGGCGATGACGACCTTGGCGCCGGCCTTGGCGTATTCAATGGCGATTTCCTTGCCGATGCCGCTGGCTGCGCCTGTGATCAGAGCGACTTTATCTTTGAGTACCATGACGTTCCTTTGTTAAACAAATTAAGCAAATTAAACAAACATTAAGCAAATAATGACCAGATATTAAGCAAGATAATCGTAAGCGACCGTGCCCAGCGGCAAAGTCAGGTCAGACAAAATGTGCACCGCAGAGATGACTTCCAGCACCGGCAGGTCGGCGATCGGCGCCAGTGCATGCGAATGCAGGTCCAGCGCGCCGGGACCGGTCCAGGCACCCTTGATGGTGATGTCCGACAGACTGTACTGTACCAGTTCGCAGATGCGGGGTGTGCCGTCGACGTGGGGAATGATTTTCAGCAGGAAACTGGGCGACGCCAGCGTCTTCGCCACCGTCTCATGATCGAGCGTGCGGTGCTTGAAACCCATGGTGCCGGTGGCGACGCGAAAATCGCTGTAATCGAGCGTACCGACCAGCGTGTCGGTGTGCACCCGCAGCTCCGGCGAGCCGAGCTTTTTGGGGAAGCCCCATAGCTCGCGTCCGCCCGCAATCGGCGGATGGTCGTTGAGGTACATGCTGTGGACATAGCCGCCGGCGACGCCGTTGAGCGTGACCGGGATCACCTGTCCCGACTCGCAATAATGGCCGAAGCCGGTCGAGTCGGGCATGTTGATGAACTCGAACTTGACGATCGGCTCGACGAACTGCAAGGGTGCGGGAATGATCTTCCTGAGCGCTTCCGGATCGGTACGGTAGGTAATGATCAGGAACTCGCGATCGACGAAGCGATAGGGGCCTGGCGGAAACGCCGGGTTGTGGATGGGCATGGCGAAAGCATTGCGACGGATTTCATCTTCAGTCATGGCATCTTTCTTTGCGGGGAAGGGGAATGAATCGAAGCAGCAATAAAGCGGTAATGAAGCGATAACGAAACGATAATTCGCTCTTGCCTGTTCGAGGGACGCTACGACATAAAGTTCATCTCTTCATCGACTGTTGTCGCCCCGTAAAGCTTGCTGGAGGCTGACAATCGCGCGATCGTGCTCGTTTGTACCGCTATCCGTTGCTATCACGCCATGTCGCGTCCAGCTGTCATTGGCCTGAAATAATCGGCAGTTACGCTCTGCAACGTTGTCAACTGAAAAAGGACGATGCATGAGACTGCTTACCACTCCGGCAGATGCTAACCTGAGTTCCTCCAAACTGTCACTGAGCCTGGCCACCACGCCGGAAGAAGTGCGCGAAGTACAGCGTCTGCGCTACAAGGTCTTCATCGAGACGATGAACCTGTCCGCACTGGCCAACGCAGAAGGTCTCGACAAGGATGAATTCGACGACTACTGCGACCACCTGATCGTACGCGACAACAAGACCCTGAGCGTGGTCGGCACCTACCGCGTGATGAGCCCGCACGCTGCACGCCGCATGGGCAAGTTTTACTCGGAGCAGGAATTCGACCTGAGCCGCCTCGACAATATCCGCAACTCCATCTGCGAAGCCGGCCGCGCCTGCATCCATCCGGACTATCGCAGCGGCGCCGTCATCATGTTGCTGTGGGCCGGCATTGCCGACTTCATGCGCCGCGAACGCTGCGACTACCTGATGGGTTGCGCCAGCGTCAGCCTGGCCGATGGCGGTCACAACGCGGCAGCGCTGTATCACGCCTTCCGCGAAAACAACATGGCGCCGCAAGAGTACAGCGTCACGCCGCACACGGCATTCCCGATCGAGGAACGCGAAGCCGGCCACCAGCCGCAAGTCCCGCCGCTGCTGCGCGGCTACCTGCGCAGCGGCGCATGGGTCTGCGGCGAGCCGGCATGGGATCCTGATTTCCACTCGGCCGATTTCTTCCTGCTGTTGCCGTTGGCAAAGCTGGACGGCCGTTACGCCCGCCACTACCTGAAAGAATCGAGAGCCGCATGAAATCACGCGATCAATTTCTGGATGCCAACGGTATAGACGCCACTCTGGGAACGAAACGCGATCCTCTCCATTTTCGCACCATCTGGATCTCGGACGTGCATCTCGGCACGCCGGGATGCCAGGCGCAACGGCTGCTGGAATTCCTGCGCGCCACCGAGTCCGACACGCTGTACCTGGTCGGCGACATCATCGACGGCTGGCAGCTCAAGCGTCGCTGGTACTGGGAGCAAAGCCACAACAACGTGGTGCAGACGGTGCTCAAGAAAGCCAAGAAGGGCACCAACGTGGTCTTCGTGCCGGGCAACCACGACGAAGTCATCCGTCAGTTCATCGACCTCGATTTCGGCGGCATCAAGATCCGTGACGAGCTGGTGCACACCACCGCCAACGGCAAGCGCATGCTGGTCATCCACGGCGACCGTTTCGACGGCGTCATCGCCTGCGCCAAGTGGCTGGCCTATGTCGGCGACAACCTCTACACCATGATCCTCAAGTTCAACCAGTGGTTCAACAGCTGGCGTGCGCGTGCAGGATTGCCGTACTGGTCGCTGTCGCAATACCTGAAGGGCAAGGTCAAGAACGCGGTCAACTACATCACCTCGTTCGAAGATGCGCTGGCTGCGGAAGCCTCCAAGAAAGGCCTCGACGGCGTCATCTGCGGCCACATACACAAACCGGAAATCCGCGACATCAACGGCATCAAGTACTGCAACGACGGCGACTGGGTGGAAAGCCTGTCCGCGCTGGTGGAAGATGCCTCCGGCGAACTGCGCCTGGTGACCTGGGGCGAGATCATGCAATTGAAGAAGAGTTCGAAATTAGCCGGAGTAGAAGATTTATGCGCATTGCCATCGTAAGCGACGCGGGCGAGCCCCAAGTCAATGGCGTAGTCAACACCCTGCGGGCAACCCAACAATGCCTGCGCAACAAAGGTCATGACGTACTGATGCTGGCGCCGCGCGATTTCCGTACGTTCGCCTGCCCGACTTACCCCGAAATACGGCTGGCCTACAAGCCGTATGCCAAGATCGCCGCCGCGCTGGATGCGTTCAAGCCGGATTGCATCCACATCTCCACCGAAGGCCCGATGGGTCTGGCGGCGCGCCGCTACTGCCTTAAGAACAAGCTGGATTTCACCACCGCCTATCACACCCGCTTCCCGGAATACCTGAGCGCGCGCAAGCTGTTGCCGAAGGCGCTGACGTACCGGTTGATGCGCTGGTTCCACGGCCCGTCCAAAGCCATCATGGTGCCGACGCCGAAGATGAAGGACGCGCTGGAAAAGAACGGTTTCCGCAACGTCGCCCTGTGGGGCCGCGGCGTCGATACGGAACACTTCCGGCCGGCGGCGGAAGACCATGCCTGCATCGTGCGGCCGCTGTTCCTGTACGTCGGCCGCGTCGCCGTCGAAAAGAATATCGAAGCCTTCCTCAAGCTTGACTTGCCGGGCTCCAAATGGGTCATCGGCGATGGTCCGCAGCGCGAAGAACTCGAGCAGCGCTATCCGCATGTGCGCTTCCTCGGCGCCAAGGGGCATGACGAATTGCCGGCGTATTACAACTGCGCCGACGTCTTCGTATTCCCCAGCCGTACCGATACCTTCGGACTCGTGCTCGCCGAAGCCATGGCCTGCGGCGTACCGGTCGCAGCGTATCCGGTCGAAGGGCCGATCGACGTCGTCGCCAACGGTGTCTCCGGCGCCCTGAACGATGAACTCGACGTCGCCTGCATGGATGCCTTGCAACTGTCGCGCGACGATGTGCGCGCGCATGCGCTGACGTATTCATGGGATGCCGCCACCCAGCAATTCCTGCAGCATCTGCACTACGCCCGCAACACGGCTGCGGTGGAGTTGGGCGGCGCCGTACTGCATGATTCCCGCTGATTTTATTTTCAATTTGCGCTGAATTTGCTCTGATCTCCTGCACCTGCCGGCCCCGTTCGCGGGCCGGTGTCGCCATTTCGATACGCCCGAACAGACGGACTTTTAACCGCCTCCTTTTCCCATGCGCCTCTGCAGCCCTGACGGGCAAGGACCGGTATGCTTTTTGCATACCGGTCCGTAGGTCAAGTCGCTTGCAATGTGGCCGTTTCGATATAAAACAAGATGAAGTCCACTTCACCGTCCTGTTTGTCCCGATGTGGCCATGTGCTCGCGATGCTTTATAGAAACATCATTGGGGGGAAGTCATGAAAAGTCTGTTCGCCAGATTGCAGTTGTGGAAGAAATTCGCCCTGCTCGGAATCATCGGTCTCGCCTTGTTCGGCGTGCCCACCACTTTGTACATCATCAGCGCGGAAAGCGTGATCGCTCACAAGACCCTGGAAATGAAAGGCGTGGTGCCTGCGCGCGCCTTGCTGCGTTCGATGCAATTGATGCAGCAGCACCGCGGCATGTCGGCGGTCCTGCTCGGCGGTAACGCCACGGTCGCGGCTCAACGGCAGGCCAAGGCGCAGGAAGTCGACCGGGCGCTGCAGGAACTGCAGGCGCAGCTCAAGAAATCCGGTGTGCGCAATCCAGCCATCGGACAGGATCTCGCCAGCGTGATGGCGGCGTGGAACACCCTGCGCGACGGTGTCGCCGCAGGGCAGGTAACCGGGCCGCAGAGTTTCAGCGGACACAGCGACGGCATCGTCAGGCTGTTCGAGATCAACGACCTCATTCTCGATGACTTCCGGCTCAGTCTAGATCCGGACCTCGACAGTTCGAAGCTGATCAGCGGCGGCTTCATCGCCTTCCCGCTGCTGACCGAAGAACTCGGCAAGATGCGCGCGCGAGGCTCGGCCATGCTCGGCAAGAAAGTCGCCACGCCCGACGACAAGCTGGCCATCATCAGCCCCCGCCAGGGCGCCGTCGAACGTCTGCGGCAAGCCGACCAGCTGTTCCAGCAGGCGTTCCTGATCAACGCCTCGCTCAAGGACGTGCTCGGCGCAACCGTGGCAGACGCCAAGACAAAGGCCGCCGCCGTGATTGCGCTGGCCGACGAAAAGATCCTCAAGGCGGAGGCGCTGGAGTTTCCTCCGCAGGAATATTTCGGCAAATTCACCGAAGCCATTGATGCCCAGTTCAAGGTCGTCGACGCCGTCATCGGCAGCCTCGAAAGCACCCTCGGCCAGCAGACCGCGCAATTGCGCCGCATGGAAATCTGGCTGCTCGGCGGCATCGGCGCGCTCGCCTTGTTTGCCGCATGGGTCGGCTACATGCTGTCGCGTTCGATCACCGTGCCGATGTCGGAATCGGTGGCGATGGCGCAGCGCGTGGCTTCCTGCGACCTGACTTCGCGTGCGGTGGTCACGGGCAGCGACGAATCGGCGCAGCTGCTGCATGCGCTCAACGACATGACCGGCAGCCTGGTGGACATCGTCAGCGATGTACGCGCCAGCATCGACGTGATCCATGTCGCGTCGAAAGAAATCGCCACCGGCAATGCCGACCTGTCCAATCGCACCGAGTCGCAGGCCTCCAGCCTGGAGGAAACCGCGAGCTCGATGGAAGAACTCACCTCGACCGTGCGCCAGAACGCCGACAACGCGCGCCAGGCCAACTCGCTGGTGACCTCGGCCTCGGAACTCGCCGTCAAGGGCGGCAAAGTGGTCGGCGACGTGGTGCAGACCATGGGCTCGATCAAGGATAGTTCGAGCAAAATCGTCGACATCATCAGCGTGATCGACGGCATCGCCTTCCAGACCAATATCCTGGCATTGAATGCGGCGGTGGAAGCGGCGCGCGCCGGCGAGCAGGGCCGCGGTTTTGCCGTGGTGGCCTCCGAAGTGCGCAGCCTGGCGCAGCGCTCGGCGTCTGCCGCGAAGGAGATCAAGCAACTGATCAGCGACTCGGTCGGCAAGGTCGACGCCGGCGGCAAGCTGGTCGACGAAGCCGGTGCGACGATGACCGAGATCGTGACCTCGGTCCGGCACGTGGCCGACATCATGGGCGAGATCACCGCCGCCAGCCAGGAGCAGAGCACCGGCATCGAAGAAGTCAATCGCGCCATCACGCAGATGGACGAGATCACGCAGCAGAATGCCGCGCTCGTTGAACAAGCTGCGGCGGCGGCCGAGAGTTTGCAGGAGCAGGCCGATGTGCTGGCCAAGGCTGTCAGCGTATTCCGGATCACGCCGGCGGAGGCGCAGCACAAGCCGGTGATGTCCTTGCCTGCGCCGTCGCGTACTCCGTCACCTTTCGCAGCGGCGACATTGCCGGCGCCGGGAAGGCCGTCGGCAATGAAAGCGACCGGCAAGCGCGCGTCGACGACGGTCGCCAAACCAGTCGATGCCGGCGGCAATGAATGGGACGAGTTCTGATCCGCCGTGCGCACCGCGTTGCGGCCATGGCGGTAAAATCACCGCAGAGCAAGAACCCGCACGATTCGTTGTGCGGACTTTTTTCATGCGTTTTCCATTCCGGGTGCGCCGCTTTCGTGCGTCCGGATTGTGCTTAAGATAACTATGCGATAAAGGTATAGTTACATGCGCACAAAGCATTAGCCTTGTTTTCGGCGCTTATCTAAGATGCGGCACAAGCATCGAAGGGTAACGAAACGTCGGAACAGTACACGCGCACAGACGCGGCATTCACGGCGATAAAAGGAATGGCCGAGGCGGAATCTTCCACCTTGGCGCACCGCCTTTTCCCGATCAACAGATGTTGCTGAACAACAAGAAAAAACGGAGCGAAACCCGTACAATTACTCGAAACCCAGGCAGGCATGAATCCTGCTGACGAAACAAGGCAGACCGTCCGCCGGTGAATCCGGCCCGATCTTCCTGCAACAGCAAGTAGTGGAACTATCCGGCGGTTTGCATCTTCAGGGACGGCAGTTTTTTATCAGGGGAAGTTGAGCGTTATGATTTCAAATATCAAAATTGGCACACGTCTTGCACTGGGGTTCTGCCTGGTCTTGCTCTGCGCAGCGGCGATCCTGCTCAACGGCCTGTGGCGCATGACCGAGATGGAAAGCAGCAGCGCCTACATCATCGACCAGAAGGTCGCCAGCATGACCGCGGCGATGAGCATGCGCGAATCCGGCAGCGCCCTGGCGCTGGCCTTGCGCAAGGTGGTCACGCCTACCGACGCCGCCGAAGGCCAGCAGGAAAACCAGCGCCTGGCCAAGATCCTGCAGGCTTACGCAGGCTATGAAAATCAACTCACCAAGCTGACTTCCACCGACAAGGGCAAGGCGCTGCTGACGGCCTCCGCCGCCGAGCGCAAGGTGCTGTTCCCGATCGTCGAAAAGATCCGTGAAATGGTCGGCGCCGGCAATTACTTCGACGCGGCCCAACTCCTCAAGAGCGACTTCCTGCCGTCCTACGACAAGTGGATGGCCAGCGTCGCCGCGCTCGCCGCGTATCAGCAGGAAGACATGTCGGCGGCCTACGTGGCCTTCCAGGCCAGTTATCACAGCGGCCAGATCGGCATGATCGTGATCGGCCTGGTGACATTGCTGCTGGGCGCCTTCTTCACCTGGTCGATTACCCGCACCATCACCGCGCCGCTGCTGCGCGCCGGCAAGATCACCGAAACCATCGCCAGCGGCGACCTGACCCAGACCGTGGAAGAAAAGAGCCACGACGAAGCGGGTCAACTGGTGCATTCGCTCAACACGATGCAGACCAAGCTGGCGGTGACCGTCAATGAAATCAAGCAGAGCGCCGCCATCATCGCGGTGGCGTCGCAAGAGATCGCCACCGGCAACGCCGACCTGTCGAACCGCACTGAATCGCAGGCTTCCAGCCTGGAAGAAACCGCCAGCTCGATGGAGCAACTGACCTCGACGGTCAAGCAGAACGCCGAGAATGCACATCAGGCCAACCAGCTCGTGATGTCGGCCTCCGACTATGCGGTCAAGGGCGGCAAGGTGGTCGGCGACGTGGTGCAGACCATGGGTTCGATCAAGGAAAGCTCGAGCAAGATCGTCGACATCATCGGCGTCATCGACGGCATCGCTTTCCAGACCAATATCCTCGCCTTGAACGCGGCAGTGGAAGCGGCGCGCGCCGGTGAGCAGGGTCGTGGCTTCGCCGTGGTGGCCTCCGAAGTGCGCAGCCTGGCGCAGCGCTCGGCATCGGCCGCCAAGGAAATCAAGACCCTGATCGGCGACTCGGTCAGCAAGGTCGACGCCGGCGGCAAGCTGGTCGATGAAGCCGGCGTGACCATGAGCGAAATCGTCACCTCGGTCAAGCACGTGGCCGACATCATGGGTGAGATCACCGCCGCCAGCAAGGAACAGAGCGCCGGCATTGCCGAAGTCAACAACGCCATTTCGCAGATCGATGAAATCACGCAGCAAAATGCGGCGCTGGTCGAACAGGCCGCAGCGGCGGCGGAGAGCCTGCAGGAACAGGCCGATCTGCTGGCGCGCGCGGTCGGCGTCTTCAAGATCGACAACGCCGCCTTCGCCGCCCAGGCTGTGAGTACGCCGTCGATGCTGAAGACTGTGAATCCGCCGTTGGAGCTGGCGGCCGAGGCAGCCGCTCCGGCGGCCCCGGCGAGCAAGCCGCCAGCGGCGCGCCAGAAGACCTTGGCGCCGACGCCGAAGCGTCCTGCGGTGTCGCAGGATGAAGGAAGCTGGGAAGAGTTTTAAGCCGTTCCGGCCCGGGTGATCGGGTCCGGTCGTTAAAAAGGCTGCTCGATGAGCAGCCTTTTTATTTTGACTATTTGGAAATGAGATCCGGCGCCATCACCGCACGCAAATAATTGGTCGTGATGTCGCCGCGTTCGCGCTGCGCGATCCACCACACGTTGGCTTTGCGGATCGACCATTCCTGCTGCTGGCCGCTGATCAGTTGCGCGGCCGCCAGGCCCAGCGTCGGCTGGTGGCCGATCACCAGTACCGGTTCGCGGCTGTCGGGCCAGTTGGCGGCGGCGAGCAGGTCTTGCGGACTTTTGTCGGGCGCCAGGTCGGGATGGATTTTGAACTTGCGGCCGAGCGCTTCGGCCGTCTGCAAGGTGCGGGTGGCGGGACTGACCAGGATACGGCAGCTTTCCGGCAGATTGCGGTCGAGCCAGTCGGCGACCTTCCAGGCCTGCTTGTGTCCCTTGCCGGTGAGGGCGCGGCCCTCGTCGGGTTCGCCGAGTTCCGCTTCGGCATGACGCCATAAGATCAGTTCCATGGGGATTCGCCTCCGCTGATAAGAGTCGCTGATAAAACGTCGATGGCATGGCGCGCCGACGCAGACAGTACAAGAGTATCCCAGTTAACGGACCGGGAGAAGCAACGCCGGCGGCGTCTTGTCAGCCCCTCCAGGCCGGGTCGTGTCATTCCTCGCCTGGCACGGCAATGCCGAGTGTGTGCATCAGGTGAGCTTGCGCGCTGAATGCAGCCTGGCGCGTCCGTGGTTTCTTCTGTACATAGACGCCGTCGCAGTTCAGGTGCCAGGCGTTGGTATTGTCCTTCAGGTAGGGATCGAGGCCTTCCGTGATGATGCGTTTCTTGAGCGACTTGTCCAGAATCGGGAACGCCACTTCGATGCGGCGGAACAGGTTGCGGTTCATCCAGTCGGCGCTCGACAGATAGACGTCGTGCGCCAGGTCGTTGCGGAAATAATAGATGCGCGAGTGTTCCAGGTAGCGGCCGATCACCGAGCGCACGCGGATGTTTTCAGACAGACCGGCCACGCCCGGACGCAGCGCGCAGGCGCCGCGCACGATCAGGTCGATCTTGACGCCGTCGGCCGAGGCCGCATACAGCGCACGGATCACCGACTCGTCCAGCAAGGCGTTCATCTTGGCGATGATGCGCGCCGGCCGGCCTTCCCGGGCGATCTGCGCTTCGTTGCGGATGGCGCGGATAATTTCCTTCTGCAGCGAGAACGGTGCCAGCCACAGATAACTCAGGGTGCGCGGCTTGGTCAGCGTGGTCAGGTGGATGAACACTTCGTTGACTTCGGCGGTCAGTTCGCGGTGCGAGGTCAGCAGGCCGAAGTCGGTATAGAACTTGGTCGTGGTCGGGTGGTAATTACCGGTGCCGAGGTGAGCGTAGAAGTGCAGGGCATTGTCTTCGCGGCGGATCACCAGCGCAATCTTGGCGTGGGTCTTGAGGCCGACCACGCCGTAGACGACTTGCGCGCCGGCCTGTTCCAGCTTGACCGCCCAGTTGATGTTGGCTTCCTCGTCGAAGCGCGCCATCAGTTCCACGATGACGGTGACTTCCTTGCCGCGCTGGGCGGCGTGGATGAGCGCTTCCATCAGGTCGGAGTTCATGCCGGTGCGGTAAATGGTTTGCTTGATCGCCATCACGCTGGGATCTTGCGCCGCGGTGCGGATGAAATCCACCACCGGCTGGAACGACTGGAACGGATGATGCAGCAGCACGTCGCGCTTCTTCAGCACGGCGAAGATGTTTTCGTTCTGCAGGTGCGGCGGCAGCGTCTGCGCAAACGGCGGGAAGCGCAGCGCCGGCTCCGACACGAGGTCGACCAGTTCCGATAGGCGCACCAGGTTCACCGGTCCCTTGACGGCATACAGGCGGTTGCGTTCGATCGAGAACTGCTCGAGCAGGAATTGCGCGAGGTGTTCGGGACAGTTGTTGGCGACTTCGAGACGCACGCCGACGCCGAACTGGCGGCTCTGCAATTCAGTCTGCAGGGCTTGGCGCAAGTTCTTGACTTCTTCTTCGTCGACCCACAGGTCGCTGTTGCGCGTGACGCGGAACTGGGAATAGGCGGTGATTTCGCGGCCGGTAAACAATTCCGCAATATGCGCATGGATCACCGAGGACAGCAGGCAAAACGACACGCCTTTCTTGTCCGACAGGCCGTCGGGCAGGCGAATCACGCGCGGCAGAACCCGCGGCGCCTTGACGATGGCGATCGCCGTGCCGCGGCCGAAGGCGTCCTTGCCGGACAGCTCGATAATGAAGTTCAGGCTCTTGTTCAGCACCTGCGGGAACGGATGGGCCGGATCAAGGCCGATCGGTGTCAGCAGCGGCCGCACGTTTTGCTCGAAGTACTGCTTGACCCAGGCGCGCTGCGCCTCGTTGCGGTCTTCGTGGCGCAGCAGGTGGATACCCTTGTGCGCCAGTTGCGGCAGGATGTCCTTGTTCAGCAATTCATACTGGCGCGCCACGATCTGGTGGCATTCGATGCTGGTGCGCTCCAGCGCCGCGCTCAGTTCAGGCGGATCGATGTGTTCGCCCTCGATGCGATTGGCCAGCAGGCTGGCGATGCGCACTTCAAAGAATTCATCGAGGTTGCTGCTGCAGATGCACAGATAGCGCAGACGCTCCAGCAGCGGAATCTGCTTGTTCTCGGCCTGCGCCAGCACCCGGCGATTGAACGCCAGCTGGGACAGTTCGCGGTTGAGGTAAATGGCGGTCGGATTGATTTCTGTGTGTGCGTTATCGTCCGGTTTTTCTTTTCTGGTCATGCGCCGATCCCATTGGTGTTCATAGCTTTTTCGCAGTGTAGGGGGGCTGTATGACAAGTTAATGACAAGGCCGGAGCGCTTTGTCACAAACGCCATATCCCATGCGCATCTGCATTTCCGTCTGGAAATTGTCTCGCTATCCCTGATTCTAACGCCGTCCGCACGCCGATTTCATTGTTGTCCGTCAAGCAATCCCTTCTTTTCCCTTTATGACAAGGGCGGGTCATAAACTCGTCACATTTGCTGGTTAAAGTTCACCCCGTCCCAGGAACTCATTCCATCAGTTCCGCAGGTTTCTTTATAAATTCCGTCAGCAGTGCAGTAGGACGGCAATTTATGAAATGGGTTCTTCGACAAACTATCTCGTCAAACAAAGGAGCAAGACATGGGGTTCAATCACATTCTTAAATCTGTTGCAGTGGCAGTGTGCGGCACGGTCGCATTTTCCGCCGCAGTGCATGCAGCAGAAATCACCGGCGCAGGCGCATCGTTCCCATACCCGATCTACGCCAAGTGGGCGGAGTCGTACAAGGCGGCCACCGGCAACAGCCTGAACTACCAATCCATCGGCTCCGGCGGCGGCATCAAGCAAATCAAGGCCAAGACCGTTGACTTCGGCGCATCCGATGCACCGCTGTCGCAAGCCGATTTGGAAGCTGACGGCCTGACGCAATTCCCGGCAGTGGTCGGCGGCGTGGTTCCGGTCATCAACCTGGAAGGTACGACACCAGGCCAGGTCAAGCTGTCCGGTCAAGTGCTGGGCGACATCTACGCCGGCAAGATCACCAAGTGGAATGCTCCTGAAATCGCTGCCCTGAACGCAGGCGTCAAGCTGCCGGCAGAAGACATCACCGTTGTGTACCGTTCCGACGGTTCGGGCACATCGTTCGTGTTCACCAGCTACCTGTCGAAGGCCAATGCCGACTTCAAGTCGAAAATCGGCGCAGGCACTGCAGTGAAGTGGCCGGTTGGCGTGGGCGGCAAGGGTAACGAAGGCGTCGCCGCCAACGTGCAAAAGGTCAAGGGTGCAATCGGCTACGTCGAATACGCTTACGTGAAGAAGAACAAGCTGAACTACACCCAGCTGAAGAACAAGGACGGCGCTTTCGTGTCGCCTGACGACGCGACTTTCAAGTCGGCTACCGCCGCTGCCGACTGGGCCAAGACTCCAGGGTTCGCAGTTGACTTCACCGATGCAGCCGGCAAGAACAGCTGGCCGATCAGCAGCGCGACTTTCATCCTGTTGCACAAGGCGCAAGCTGCCGACGGCGCCAAGGGCAAGGAAGTCCTGAAGTTCTTCGACTGGGCATACAAGAACGGCGGCGCAGCTGCAGCCGATCTGGACTACGTGCCGCTGCCTGCCTCGGTCACCAAGCTGGTTGAAGATTCCTGGAAAGCCAATATCAAGGACAGCTCCGGCAAGGCCATCTGGTAATCAGACTCAGCAAGAACCTGTAGTTCGGTAGTGCATTGAATGATGTATAGCGGATTGCGGCGGCGTTCACCATCGCCGCAATCCGCACCAAATGGTGAAAATAATGAGCTCAAACATCTCTGCCACGACCATGTCGAACACCGATTTAGGCAAGCCTCCCGCAGATAGCGCCATGCAACAAGCTCAGCACGCGCACGCAGCGCTGTTGGCGACCATGCGCAAGCAGCGCATTCAAGATTTCCTCTTTCATAAAGTCACGCTGATCTTCGCCTTGTCGGTACTGGTGATGCTCGGCGGGATTATTGTTTCCCTCTTCATCGGCGCCTGGCCGGCCTTCCATGAGTTTGGCCCGGGCTTCATCACGCGCGTGGAGTGGGATCCGGTCAATGACCAGTACGGCGCCGCGATCGCCATCGTCGGCACGCTGACGACGTCGCTGATCGCGCTGCTGATCGCGTTCCCGGTCAGCTTCGGCATTGCCCTGTTCCTCACCGAAATCTGCCCGAGCCGCCTGCGCCGTCCTCTCGGCACGGCAGTCGAACTGCTGGCCGGTGTGCCCAGCATCATCTACGGCATGTGGGGCCTGTTCGTGTTTGCGCCATTGTTCGCCGAATACGTCCAGCCGGCCCTGAAAGCCACCCTCGGCCAACTGCCTGTGATCGGCGCCTTGTTCCAGGGCCCGACCATGGGTATCGGCATCCTGACCGCCGGCCTGATCCTGTCGGTCATGATCATCCCGTTCATCGCCTCGGTGATGCGCGACGTGTTCGAAGTGGTGCCGGCCGTGCTGAAGGAATCCGCTTACGGCCTCGGCTGTACGCGTTGGGAAGTGGTGCGCAAGGTGGTGCTGCCGTACACCAAGACCGGTGTGGTCGGCGGCGTCATGCTGGGCTTGGGTCGCGCCCTCGGCGAAACCATGGCGGTCACCTTCGTGATCGGCAATTCCCACCGTCTTTCGTGGTCGCTGTTCGCCGCCGGCAACAGTATCGCTTCCACGCTCGCCAATGAAATCGCGGAAGCGTCGTCCAAGCTGCACGTGTCGTCGCTGTTCGCCCTCGGTCTGATCCTGTTCGTGATCACCTTCATCGTGCTGGCCGTGGCGAAGGTCATGTTGATGGGTATGACACGCAAGGAAGGTGCAAAATAATGAACCAACAAGTCACTCCGCAAGCCGGTGCGAAGGATGTCGCCGTGCCGCTGAACTCGCCGCTGAACCCGGTCTATCGCCGTCGCCTGCTGCAGCATCGCGTCGGCATGCTGTTCTCGTTCCTGGCGATGGCGGCCGGCCTGGCCGTGCTGGCCTGGATCCTGCTGACGCTGGTGATCAAGGGCTTCGGCGCACTCAACTTCGGCATGCTCACGCAAAACACGCCTTCGCCCGGCGGCGACGGCGGCGGCCTGCTTAATCCGATCATCGGCAGCTTGCTGATGGTGGGCCTGGGCACTGTGATCAGCACGCCGATCGGCATCCTGGCCGGCATCTACCTGGCTGAATACGGCGAAGAGAGCAAGCTGGCGCAGGTCACGCGTTTCGTCACCGACATCATGCTGTCGGCGCCGTCCATCGTCATCGGTCTGTTCGTCTACGCGATCTACGTCGCCAATGTCGGCCACTTCTCCGGCTGGGCCGGCACCTTCGCGATTTCGCTGATTGCGATCCCGGTGGTGGTGCGTACGACCGACAACATGCTGAAGCTGGTGCCGAGCAGCCTGCGCGAAGCCGCCTTCTCGCTCGGCGCGCCGCGCTGGAAAGTAGCGATGATGGTGCGCCTGCGCGCCGTCAAGGCCGGCGTCGTGACCGGCGTGTTGCTGGCAGTGGCGCGCATCTCCGGCGAAACCGCTCCGTTGCTGTTCACCGCGCTCAACAACCAGTTCTTCAGCACCAACATGAACCAGCCGATCGCCAACCTGCCGGTGGTGATCAACCAGTTCGCCATGAGTCCCTACGACAACTGGGTAGCACTTGCATGGGGTGGCGCCTTGCTGATCACCTTCAGTGTGCTCGCGCTGAATATCCTGTCCCGCACCATGTTCAGCCAACGCGTCCCCGGTTGATACCGGATAACCGATAAGCGAATCGACAAGTGAATACTATGACTACGCAAACATCCGCAACAGCAGACAAGAAATCGACCATCGAAATTTCGCAGCTGAATTTCTACTACGGCGGTTTCCAGGGCCTCAAGAACATCAACCTCAATATCTTCGAAGGCAAGGTCACCGCCTTCATCGGCCCGTCGGGCTGCGGCAAGTCGACCCTGCTGCGCACCTTCAACCGCATGTATGACCTGTATCCGGGTCAACGTGCCGAAGGCAAGATCATGTACGCCGGCAACAACATCCTCGAACCGGGCCAGGACCTGAACATGCTGCGCGCCAAGGTCGGCATGGTGTTTCAGAAGCCGACGCCGTTCCCTATGTCGGTCTACGACAACATCGCCTTCGGCATCCGCTTGTACGAAAACCTGCCCAAGGGCGAAATGGACGAACGCGTCGAATGGGCCCTGAACAAGGCCGCGCTGTGGGGTGAAGTCAAGGACAAGCTGAACAAGAGCGGCCTGTCCCTGTCGGGCGGTCAGCAACAGCGCCTGTGCATCGCCCGCGGCGTCGCGGTCAAGCCGGAAGTGCTGCTGCTGGATGAGCCGACTTCGGCGCTGGATCCGATCTCGACCGCCAAGGTGGAAGAGCTGATCGGCGAACTGAAGAACGACTACACCATCGCCATCGTGACGCACAACATGCAGCAAGCGGCGCGCTGCTCGGATTACACCGCCTACATGTACTTGGGCGAATTGATGGAATTTGGTGAAACCGACCAGATTTTCATGAATCCGGCGCGCAAGGAAACCCAAGACTACATTACCGGCCGTTTTGGATAAGGTACGGCATAAGCTACTGCGCGCACCGATCTCCGAGTGGCGATGCTCGCCGTACCCCAGTACGGCTGCGCTTCTCACTCAGACCTCGGCGCTGCTCGCTACGCTTCTGCCGCACCTCTTGAGGCCAGCGGGTCATCAACAAATATTTTCTATTTTTAAGGACGTGACATGACAGGCGATCACTCTTCCAAGCAATACGATGCTGATCTGGAAACCATTCGTTCCAACGTGCTGGCCATGGGCGGCATGGTGGAGCGCCAGTTCCAGGATGCGATCGCGGCTTTCCGCAGCGGCAATCTGGAGTTGGCCGCGCGCGTGATGAAGGACGACGAGGCGGTCAATCGCCTGGAAGTCGAACTGGATGATGCCTGCAGCCACCTGATCGTGCGTCGCCAGCCGACCGCCAACGATCTGCGCACCGTGATGGCGACCATCAAGATCATCACCGATCTGGAACGCGTCGGCGATGAAGCCACCAAGATCGCACGCAATGCGATCCACCTGCACAAGCGCGGCATCGGCCCGATCAATCACTACGAAACCGTGCGCGTCATCGCCGAAGAAGCGTCGGAAATGCTGCGCAGCGCGCTCGATTCGTTCGCCCGTCTCGATACCGACCAGGCGACCGCGCTGATCGCGCAGGACGCCAGCATCGACCACGGCTTCCGTTCGATCACGCGCAGCCTGGCAACCTTCATGATGGAAGATCCGCGCACCATCTCGGCATCGATCGACACGCTGTGGGTGGCCAAGGCCATTGAGCGTATCGGCGACCACGCCAAGAACATCGGCGAATACGTGATCTACGTCGTCGGCGGCAAGGACATTCGTCACACCGACTTCGGTGCGGCCAAGATCCTTGAAGCCGAAGAAGACTGATCGCGGAGTTTTCCTGACCTGCCACTGACCACTCCCGATAGCGCAAGCCATGACCACCATCCTGATCGTTGAAGACGAACCGTCGATTGCCGAACTGATAGCCTTCACGCTCAAGGAGGCGGGCTGGTCCAGCTTCGTCGTGTCCAATACTGCGGCGGCCTGGGAGTTCGTGCAGCGCCGCGCGCCGCAATTGGTGTTGCTGGACTGGATGCTGCCGGACCGCAGCGGCCTGCACCTGCTGTCGCGCATCCGCGGCGACCGCCAGTTGCAGCAGCTGTCGGTGATCATGCTGACCGCCAAGAGCATGGAAGAGGACAAGATCGCCGGCCTCGACAACGGCGCCGATGACTACATCACCAAGCCGTTTTCGCCGCGCGAGCTGACTGCGCGCATCAAAGCCTTGCTGCGCCGCAAGAGTCCCGAATTTGCGCAGGAAGAAATGCTCGTCGGTCCAGTCACGCTGGATCCGGCCAGTTGTTCGGTCGCCCTGAACGGCGACAAGATTGATATCGGCCATGCCGAATACAAGCTGCTGAAGTTCTTCATGGCGCATCCGGACCGCGTGTTTTCGCGCAGCCAGTTGCTGGATCGCGTCTGGGGCGACCATGTCGTCATCGAAGAGCGCACCGTCGACGTCCACGTCCTGCGCCTGCGCAAGGCCTTGCGCGAAGCCGAGCACCTGATCAAGACGGTGCGCAGCGTCGGTTACATGCTGTCGGCAAAATAACAAAAACAGTACGGCGGTTCCGCAGGAGACGCGGGAACCCGAAAGACCTCTATACTGGACGCCTGTTCCAGTTCTAAACTAACGAGCACTACATGAGTCCACAACTGCTGTTTTGGGTTCCGGCGGCCTTGCGCTTCCTGATCTGCCTGATTGGCGTCTGCGTCGTCTGGTTTTTCTTCGGTGCAACCGCCGGGCTGATCGTCGCCTTGGGCGGCATGGGCGCGCTGGCGTTTACCCAATTGCACTATCTGTTCCGCCTCGGCAGCTGGCTCGACAATCCCAGCCACGCCAAGTTGCCGGACGGGTGGGGCGCCTGGACCGACATTTTTGCGCGCTTGTACCGCATGCGCCGCGACGATGAAAAGAACCAGATCGAGCTGGCCGAATGGCTGGCGCGTTTCCGCCAGGCCATGAGCCTGCTGCCGGACGGCGTGGTGATCATGGACGACGTGCTGTTCCTCGAATGGTGCAATCCGGCGGCGCAACGGCACCTGGGTTTGCAACTCGAGCGCGACAAGGGCATGCGCGTCACCAACCTGATCCGCAATCCCGCCTTCATCGACTACATCATCCTCGGCCGTTATGAGCAGCCGCTGGTGCTGAGCGTGCAGGAGCGCAAGCTGATCGTCCAGATCATTCCGTTCGAGAACCGCCGCCAGATCCTGGTCACGCACGACGCCACCGAATCGGAGCGGATCGACATGATGCGCCGCGACTTCATCGCCAATGCATCGCATGAGCTGCGCACGCCGCTGACGGTCATCAACGGCTTCCTCGAGATCGCGCTGGCGCAGCCGAACCTCGACGCTGAAGTCCGCACCGCGCATCTCAAGCTCATGACCGAGCAGGGGCAGCGCATGCAGAACCTGATCGGCGACATGCTTACGCTGACGCGGCTGGAGTCGGTCGACTACCCGCTGCGTTCGGAACGCGTGCATGTGCGGCCGTTGCTGGAAGGCATCCTGGAAGAGGCCAAGGCGCTGTCGGCCGGCAAGCACCAGATCACGCTGGACGCCGACGGCCCCGATCTTCAGGGCAACGTCGACGAACTGCGCAGCGCCTTCAGCAACCTGGTCTCGAACGCCGTGCGCTACACGCCGCAAGACGGCACCATCAAGTTGTACTGGGAGCGCAAGCCGGACGGCGGCGCGCAATTCGTGGTGCGGGACAACGGCATCGGCATCAGCCAGGAACATATCTCGCGCCTGACCGAGCGCTTCTACCGCGTCGACAAGAGCCGCTCGCGCGAAACGCAAGGCACCGGCCTGGGTCTCGCTATCGTGCGCCACGTGCTGCTGCGCCACCGCGCCACCCTGGGCGTGGAATCGGTGCCGGACAAGGGCAGCACCTTCACGGTGAGCTTCCCGGCGAATGTACTGATAGAGGAATTCGTGCCGGTGGAGAGCGCCTGACTTGTAATCAGGAGTGTCACGGCATGAAAAAGCCCGCTTGGCGGGCTTTTTTCTTTGAGGTCTCGAGAAGTTAAAGAAAGCCGATTGATATCCAGGGAATGAAGGTAATTGCAATCAATCCCAGGAGCAGCATTCCCAGATAGAGCCAGATGCGTTTCAGCGCCACTTCCGGTTTTACTTCGCCGATGATGCAGGCGGCGTAATAACACAGGCCAAACGGAGGAGCAAAAACGCCAAGCCCCATCGCAAGGATTACGACCATCGCGTAGTGGATTTCATGGATGCCGAGCTGGCGTGCCACCGGAAATAGCAAAGGGCCGAACAACACGATCGCCGGGATGCCCTCCAGTACGCTGCCGAGGACAATGAAGGCCGCGATGGAAACCAGCAGGAAGCCGGTTGCCCCGCCCGGCACGGCGGTCATCATTGCTGCAAGGTCATGTGAAAAACCGGATTGCGTCAATGCCCATCCCATCGCGCTGGCTGCGCCGACGATAAAGAGAATGGCGCCGGACAGTGCCGCCGTCTGCACCAGAATCGGCAACGCCATATGCCACTTCAGGCTGCCGCGATAGATGATCAGGCCGACGATGAGCGAATAGGCAATACCGATGGTGGATACTTCGGTCGCAGTCGCCACGCCTTCCACTACTGCGGTACGGATGACGAAGGGCAGCAGTAGGGCAGGCACGGCGATGGCGAAGGTTTTTAGCACGCGTTTGATCGGTGCGCGATTGGTCGCGACATGGTCCGATCCGGCACGCCACCAGGCGACTACGGCCAGCACGATCGCCAGGACGAAGGCGGGCATGATGCCGGCGGTGAACAGCGCCGCGATCGATATTCCAGTCACGGACGCAATCGCGATCAGGACCAGCGACGGCGGAATGGTTTCGCTCATCGCCCCGGAGGCGGCCAGCAAGGAAATGAGCTCGCTGTCCTGCATGCCGCGTTTGCGCATTTCGGGAAACAGCACCGGCGCCACTGCGGCCATGTCTGCGGTTTTGGAGCCGGAGATGCCGGATACCAGCAGCATAGCGCCCAGCAGTACATACGACATGCCGCCTCGGACGTGGCCGACCAGAGCCGCCAAAAATTCCACCATCACGCGCGCCAGGCCGGTCGCATGCACCAACTGCCCCAGAAGCACGAACATCGGCACCGCCAGCAGGATGAGGCTGCTCATGCCTTCATCCATGCGGCCCACGACGATCACCACCGGCGTGGTCGTCGTGGTGAGCAGATACGCACAGGTCGCAATCGCAAAGGCGAAGGCGATTGGGGCACCGGTCATGACTGCCGCACCCAACAAGCCGATGAAGAAGATCGGCAGCGCGCTTTGTCCCATGGCAGTGAACATCGGCGCCCCCAGGTAACAGGCCCCGGCGATGACCGCCAGCAACGCTGCTACCGTAAGGATGTCGCTTTTTTTGTGATGCATCAGGCGCAGCGCACAACTCACGAAGGCAATCAGGAACCCAACCGGTACAGCCAGCGCCCGTACCATGCCGCTCCAGCCCAACGCAGGCGTTTCGACGAAACCCTGGTCCTCGACATAGTCAAAGCTGGGATGGATCATCATCACGAGCAGTACGGCGGTGACGCCTACCGCAAGCGTCTCCGCCCACGCTTGCGCGCGCGGTGACATTTTCGATACAAAGAATGTGAGGCGCATATGGCAGGATCGCTGCACTGCCAGCGCGCTCCCCAACATCGCCAGCCACAGGAACAGGATCGATGCCAGTTCATCGCTCCAGATCAGCGAGCTGTGCAGCACCGAGCGCGCGATGATGCCGATGAACAGCAGCACCACCTCGGCGACCAGTACGCCGGCGGTGAGGACTTCCACCGATTTTTCCAGCCAGTACTGCACGCTGCCCAGCATGTTGCCGACGGGCCTGTTCAATGGCATCGGCGGTGCGGGGCTATGAACGGCGCTCACGACATTTTCCCTACGACGGCCTCCAGCGCAGCCCATGGCGCAGCGCCGAATTTATCGCGCCATTCTTTGTAAAACCCGGCGTCGGACAAGGCTTTGCGGAAGGAGTCGCGATTGGCGGTCTCGAAGACGATGCCTTTCTTGGTGAGCTGGTCCTTGAGCGTGGTGTTGAGTTGCTCAACGTCGCCGCGTTGTTCCATGTAGGCGCGGTCAAACTCGCGCTGCACGATTTTCTTGAGATCGTCTGGCAGATTGGCAAACGCACGGCGATTGCCCAGCATCCAGAACGGATCCCAGATGTGATTGGTCTGGGTGATGTACTTCTGCACCTCGTACAGTTTGCCGGAGTCGATGGCAACCAGGCCGTTTTCCTGGCCATCCACCAGTTTGGTTTGCAGCGCCGTGTAGAGCTCGTTGAAGTTGATGGAGGTCGGGTTGGCGCCCAGAGATTTGAATAGCGACGTGAACATCGGGGACACGGGGACGCGAATGCGGTAGCCCTGCAGGTCGGCCGGCGTCTTGATCGGCTTGGAGGCGGATGAAATCTGGCGGAAGCTGTTGTCGCCGGCCTTGGCCACGGAGACGAAGCCGCTCTTGTCTATTTGTGCGCGGATCAGCTTGCCCAGATCGCCGTCCACGCTGCTCCACACTTGCTGGTAGTCGGAATACGTGAAGCCGACGTTGGTGATTGCAGCCAACGGCACAACGGTTGAAATGACCGAGCCGGCGATGTTGAGGAACTCGACCCCGCCCGAGCGCACTTGCGTCAGCAGATCGGTATCCGAGCCCAGTTGGCTGGCCGGGAAAAAGCGGATGTCGAGTCGACCCGCACTGGCTTCACGGATGCGATCGGTGGCCTGCTTCAGGCGTGCATTGATCGGTTGATCGAGCGACTGCCCGGTGGCCAGCTTGTAGTTGAATTCGGCGGCGCGGGCAGGGCCAGACCAGACCGTGAACAACGGCAACGTCGCTGCTGCGGTCAACAGGCTGCGGCGTTTGGCGGAAGGCAGGTCCGACGATGAATTTGACGAAAAATCTCCGCGTGGCGGTGTGGTTTGCTTCATGCTGTTGTCTCCAGTTTTTATAGGTCGGGATCCGGGTAGAGGGCGACTTGCCTGGTGGAGACGCCTTGTTTTTCCGGATACGGTGCAGCTTGTCTGGCTGCAGCACGCGACATCTTGGTCGAGTGCCTTCGAGATTCCCCGGTCGCTTTCTGCGAGCTTGCCTGGGGAGTCCGTGATTGAATGTAAAAGGTTTATTGGTGAAGTACAATTAATTTATTTTTAAGTATCATGTAGAAAATTTAAAGAGTTCACGCCATGTATCTTCCTCTTCGCTCGATCAGTGTTTTCCATGCGGTAGCCCGCTCCGGCAGCATTTCGAGTGCGGCGGAAGAACTCAATGTCACTCCCTCTGCGGTGAGCCAACAGATCCAGGCGCTCGAAACGCATCTGGGCACCTCCTTGATGGTCAAGGTCGGCCGCGGCGTCGCACTTACGGAGGCCGGCGAGCGCTATTTCTCCATGATCGCCGAGGAGATCGACCGTATTTCCGAGGCCACCCAAAGCATTCGCGGCCTGCGGCCGGTGACGCTGCTGACGGTGCGGGCGACGCCAACCCTGTCTAGCAAGTGGCTGCTGCCGCGATTGCGTTCGTTTCTGGATGCCAATCCCGACCTGGAGGTGCGGCTCAACGGAACCAATGAAGTGACCGACTTTACGCGCGAGACGGTGGACGTTGAAATTCGCCATGGACGGGGCCAATGGCCCGGCTTGTTCACTGAAGGGCTGACGGAGGAATGGTTTTTCCCCGTGTGCAGCCCCGGCTATGCTGCTGCGGACAGTATGAATGTCGCCGATGTCGCTCAGCACCGATTGATTCAGTCGGTCAAATCGCAAGTGCAATGGCCCTATTGGTTTTCCATGAGCAAGATCACGCCGCCGAATCAGATGCGCCGGGTATTGTTCGACCGCAGCCACATGGCGGTTGACGCTGCCGCCGACGGCATCGGCCTGGCGTTGGAAAGCAGCCTGATGATGTGGCGCGAACTGCGCGACGGCAGCCTGGTTTGTCCGGTGCGCAAGCCGCCGAAGATTTCCCAGACCACCCAATGGATCGTCTGTCCGGTTGATCACCTGCGCAAAAACAAAGTCAGTGTCTTCATCGACTGGCTACGCGCAGAAGTCGCGCAATGGCAGGCGGAGCAAGCGCAGTATCTGCGTTTACCGTTCTAGAAATTACCTCTCCCTTCCTCTTCTTTTCCTCCGCTCTTCTTCTCGTCTCTTTTATTTTTTAGAAAAACTAAGCATTTCTCTCGTAAATGTTAATTGTTTTAACAGGATGCGCTGAGTAAACTTTTTTGCACGAATTGGGCGAGTCCAAGCTGCGCAAGAAGCAGTTCGCTCAATGCGTAAGAGTCTGTCGGCTGGTTTGTTCCATAGCGCTGTTTCACGCGTGGGGCAAGACATAACGGCAATTTCACGCTTTCAGGTATCGCACCCAAAGCCCAGAACGCGAGAGACAAGGGCGATACCTTCTGTCATTGACGAGGATCAAAAATGAATCTGTACAGCTTGCTGCGCGAACGCGCGGCGGCCGGCCGCCCGGTGCGCGTCGGCCTGGTCGGCGCCGGTAAATTCGGCTCCATGGTGTTGGCTCAGGCGCGGCTTATCGAAGGCATGCACATCGTCGGCGTTGCCGATCTGAATGTGGAAAAAGCCCATGCTGCACTGGAGCGAGTCGGCTGGGAAAAGGACAGATACCAGGCCAAGACACTCGGCGACGCAGTCAAAAACGGCACCACCTGCGTGCTGGAAAACGCCGCCGCACTGGCAGATTGCCAGGAGATCGAATGCATCATCGAGGCGACCGGTCATCCGATCGCCGGCGTACGCCACGCCTTGTCGGCCATCGACGGCGGCAAGCACGTGGTGATGGTCAACGTGGAGGCCGACGCCATGTGCGGTCCTTTGCTGGCGGCACGCGCCAAAGCCAAGGGTCTGGTCTACAGCATGGCCTACGGCGATCAACCGGCCATCATTTGCGAACTGGTTGACTGGGCGCGGTCCTGCGGTTTCGAACTGGTCTCGGCAGGCAAGGGTATGAACTACGAGCCGCGTTACCGCTATTCGACGCCGGACACCGTCTGGGGATTCTTTGGCTGGACCGAAGAAGAAGTTGCCAAGGGCGATTTCAATCCCAAGATGTATAACTCTTTCACCGACGGCACCAAGGCCGCGATCGAAATGGCGGCGGTCGCCAACGGCACCGGCCTCGATTGCCCTGACGACGGCCTGGCATTTCCGCCGACCGGTTTGCATGATCTGGCCAGCGTATTTCGCCCAGCCGCCGACGGCGGCCGGCTGGCGCGCAGCGGCCTGGTCGACATCGCGGCCAGCCAGGAGCCGGATGGCCGCGAAGTCTTCAACAATATCCGCTACGGCGTCTTCGTCACCTTCAAGGCGCCGACTGAATACGCACGCGCCTGCTTCAAGCAATACGGTCTGCTGGTCGACAAGTCCGGCTGGTATGGCTCGATGTGGCGCCCGTTCCACATGATCGGCCTGGAAACCAGCATCAGCGTGTTGTCGGCAGTATTGCGAGGAGAATCCACCGGGTGCTCGAAGGAATTCCGTGGCGATGCCGTTGCGACCGCCAAGCGCGACCTGCAGGCCGGTGAGATGCTGGATGGCGAGGGCGGCTATGCCGTGTGGGCCAATGCGATCCCTGCTTCGAAGAGCCTCGCGCTGGGGGCGTTGCCGATCGGTCTGGCGCACAACGTCAAGCTCAAGCGCGCTGTCAAGAAAGACACCGTCGTCCGCTTCGAAGATGTGGAGCTGTCGAGCGATCTGGACGTGGTGAAACTGCGTCAGGAAATGGAACGGCATGCTCGCACCAATCCGGGTGGCAGCATCTTGTTGCGTTAGGAGCCGCGCATGACAGATGTCGCAACAGCATTTGTCGTCATTGCAGAGTTCGAGGTCAAATCCGCCAGCATGGCGGATTTCCTTGCGCTGGCACATGACGACGCACGACATTCGGTAGCTGACGAACCAGGTTGCCGGCAGTTCGACGTTGTGTGTATTGCAGACTCGACGCGGGTGCTTTTTTATGAAATCTATGACGACCGGGCAGCATTCGATCTGCATCTGGAAACGCCCCATCTGGCGCGTTTCAGGGCGGGCTTTCCTGCCTGTATCGAGCGGGAACTGGCGGTGCGGTTCGGCAGCATCGCCAACGGAGGGAAGGCATGACGGCACCACTCACCATCGGAACAGTCGGCTTCATCGGTACCGGCATCATGGGGTTTCCCATGGCGCGCCATCTGGCGCAGGCCGGCTATCGTGTGCAGGCCTGGAATCGCACGCCGGAGAAAGCACAGCGCCTCTCCGCATTCGGCGCCGTGACGGTCACCGAGCCCGGCGATGTCGTCCGCAATGTCGATGCATTGATATGCATGCTAAGTTCGGGCCCCAGTTGCGATGAACTCCTGCTGGGCGAGCACGGACTGATCGCCCGCATGAGACCCGGAAGTTTGCTGGTCGTCATGAGTTCGATTCCGGTCGAGACCGCGCGTCATCAGGCACAGCAGGCCGCCGCGCGAGGAGTTGCCTATGTCGATGCACCGGTATCCGGAGGCGAAAAGGGCGCGATGGAGGCCAGCCTGGCGATCATGGCGGGCGGCACGACGCAGGCCTATGAGCAGGCGCTGCCGCTATTGGAAAAGATGGGGCGCCCGACGCATGTCGGTCCGGCAGGTTCGGGAGAACTGGCGAAGCTGGTCAATCAGATGATGGTTGCCAACAATATCGCCAGCGTGGCGGAAGCTTTGCTATTGGCTGAGCGCGGCGGCGCCGATCCCGCAAAGGTGCGGGAGGCACTGCTAGGCGGCTTTGCCGACTCGACAATCCTGCGTCAGCATGCGCTACGCATGATCAGCGGCGACTTTACGCCCGGCGGCCCGGCACGCTATCAAGTCAAGGATACGAGCACGGCGATTCGCTTTGCCGCGAGCGTCGGGCTGGATTTGCCAATGCTCAACAAATCCGATCGGTTGTTTTCCGATATGTTGAAAAACGGCGACGGCGATCTCGACCACAGCGGCGTGATCCGGGAACTGCGTCGGCGCAATCGGCTTCCTTTGTAATGTGGAGGTATCCAGTGCTGGCCGGTTACGGACTTCTCGAGTCCCTATCTCTTTTGTGGTGAAGTGACGGAAGCCGGATTTAATTTTTTGAAGCGGATTGTGTAGAAATACTCCGCCGTTCCTGTGGGTATTCCCAAGAGTGCGTTCATATGTACTTGGGATATTTGCTCACGGATCAAATTTCCATCTTCGTCTTTGTATATCTGATACATCCCGCTGGAATCGTTTTTCCCCCATTCTGAACTACCCGAATTTTGACTGCGCCCACCCCCAATCAAACGATTGTTCATACAAACAAATTTAGACTTGTCAGTCAGGTCCGTATGATATTCGCCTGCAAGACCGTCGTTGTAGAACATGCTCAGCAAATAAACTCGCTCGCTTATTTGAGTAATTTTTCCATAACGGGGTCGTTCTTGAAAACGGGTGCCCGCCTCTAGCCGATAACCGCGAATCATTTTTGTCCATTCTGTCGAATAGCCAGAAATCGGAAGTGCAGAATCAAGACCATGAGTTCTTCCATATATTTGTTCGTTCTGGTCGCCTTTCAGAAGCGAGGCAATAAACTCATAGTCACCGCTTAAATCGGGACACGGAGAATTTAAGTTAGCTAGAGGGTCAACTCCAGAGGCCGGAGAGCCAGGATAAATTTCCCGGTCGTGCAAACAACCTGACAACCCAATCGCCACAAATATTGGAACCAATAACTTCTTCATTGCTTTTAGACGCTCAATGTATGTCAAGGAAGGAACAAATTACTGGAGTTTACGCAGGTTCGTCAACGTCAGCTTCCGGCCGGAAGCCGACTTCCTCAAGTCAGTCGGCGTTTCAGTGGTGCGCTCATAATGCTCCAACGCGCTACCAGCGCATGGTCTGCACGAAATCCACGAAGACCCGCAATGGCGCAGGCAGGTAGCGGCGACCGGGATAGTACAGTGAGGGACCGGTGAAACTGGGCCACCAGGATTCAAGAAGCGGCTCCAGCTCGCCGCGGTCGATATAGGGTTGCAGCCATTCCTCGAACAGATAGATTACTCCAGCGCCGGCCACAGCCGAATCGACCGCCAGGTCGGCGGCGGCGCCGAGATTCACGATCAGCGGTCCATCCGTTTCGATTGTCACCGACTTTCCTTTTCGCTCAAAAAACCACTGCGGCATGAGTCCGCTGGAAAAGCGCCCGCGAAGGCAGAGATGCTTGCGCAGGTCGTCCGGGTGGCGCGGCCTGCCATGCTGCGCGAGATAGGATGGGGAAGCGGCCAGCGCCATGCGCTGACGGCGGGGGCCGACGGGAATGGCCACCATGTCCTGGTCCATGCCTTCCTCATAGCGGATACCGGCGTCGCAACCCGACTGAAGCAGTTCAACGAAACGATCCTCCACGATCACTTCCAGGCAGATCTCGGGATAGGCCGCGAGGAATTGAGGGACGATGCGCGGCAATACAAGCTTTGAGGCGGCCAGGGGGACGTTCAATCGCAATCGCCCGGCGGGCCGGTCGCGAAAACCATTCACCACGTCCAGCGCCGATTCGATCGCCCCCAGCGCCGGCGTCAGGTGTTCCAGCAGATGCCGGCCGGCATCGGTGGCGGCCACGCTGCGGGTGGTGCGGTTGAGCAGACGCACTCCCAGGCGCGCCTCCAGGCGGCGGACGGCCTCGCTCAGTTGCGAGGCGCTGGTGCCGGTGATGCGCGCCGCACCGCGGAAGCCGCCGTGCGTGGCGACGGCGACGAAGGCGGCAATGTCTTGCAGATCAGCCATGGGTTTCTCCGGATTGTCCTGAATTGTGCACAAGCTGTTCTATTGTGCCGGATTGTCGCACAACGTTCCTGCGCTTAGACTGGTTTCACTCACCTACCTATCAACCGCAAGGAGAAACAGATGAACCAGGCCAAACACGCCGGCCATTACAGGATCGGCGACCTCAATGTCACCCGCATGGGCTATGGCGCCATGCAGCTGTCCGGTCCGCATGTATTTGGGCCACCCAAGGACCGCCAGCAGGCGATTGCCGTGTTGCGGGCGGCTTTGGATATGGGTGTCGACCATATCGATACCAGCGACTTCTACGGCCCGCACATCACCAACCAGATCATTCGCGACGCCCTGCACCCCTACCGCGACGACCTGACAATCGTCACCAAGATCGGCGCACGTCGCGGCGCCGATGCCTCTTGGCAGTCTGCGATGTCGCCCGCCGAGCTGGAGTCCGCCGTGTACGACAATCTGCGCAACCTGGGTCTGGAAGTGATGGATGTCGTGAACCTGCGCCTGATGTTCGACGTGGCCGGGCCGGCGGAGGGAGATTTGGAAGAGTCCCTGACAGCGCTGGCGGAGCTGAAGCGCAAGGGCTTGGTGCGGCATATCGGCCTGAGCAATGCGACGGTCAAACAAATCGCACAGGCGAAGACGATCACCGATATCGTCTGCGTGCAAAACCAGTACAACCTGGCACACCGGGACGACGACGCACTGGTGGCGCAACTGGCAAGCGAAGGTATCGCCTATGTGCCGTTCTTCCCGCTGGGCGGTTTCTCACCGCTGCAGTCTTCCACGCTCGAGCGCGTAGCGGCCGAGTGCGGAGCGACACCACTGCAAACCGCGCTGGCCTGGCTGCTGCAGCGTTCGCCCAACATCCTGCTGATCCCGGGAACCTCTTCGGTCGCTCACCTGCAGCAAAACATCGCCGCCGCAGCAATGAAGCTTTCGCCCGAAGCGGTCGCAGCGCTCGACGGCATTGGTCCGCCGGCCTGAGCTACTCGTTGCTCCGTCACACCGTCTCAGGCGCGGCCTGCGAAGTTCATCGCTCCTGACACCACGCTCTGAGGTCCGATTTTGGCCGATTACAGACTCTATCGAGAGATAATGCTAACTATCTCAATGTACATTGTTTTCTCATGAAGATTCTTGCCATTTCTGGGAGCGCGCGCAGCGTTTCCACCAATACTGCTTTACTGAAGGCGATGCAAGGCCTGGCCCCCGAAGGTATGACAGTGAAAGTTTTCGATCGGATTGGCTCTCTCCCCGTATTTTCGCCTGATCTTGAGGCAGAAAATACGCCTGCAGCAATACAAGTCCTGATCGCGCAGGTGGCTCAAGCTGATGGCGTCATCATCTCAAGCCCGGAGTACGTCCGCGCCATCCCCGGTGGTATGAAAAATGTCATCGATTGGATGGTCTCGCGAGCCGAAATCATCGGCAAGCCTATCGCTTTAGTTCACGCCTCTCATCGTGGGGAAGACATGTTGGCCTCAATGCGATTGGTCTTGTCGACCGTTAGCAATCGGTTCTTGGATCGACATTTTCTTCAGCTTCCTCTGGTGGGGAAGTCACCGGAAGAGGTTGCCACGTTGGTAATGCAACCTGAATTCAGAATGCAAGTGATCGAATTCTTGCGAGGATTCTCGGACGAGATTGCCCGATGTCAGTAGCTGGCCGATAGCTGATGTGCTTCTCCGGTGAAGCAGAAAGATTTATCTATTCTTGTTCCAGAGAAGAAAAATGCAGCAACCTGGTTTCTCGCCGGGCTCGGTAGCGGCGCCACCAGATCAGCACGCCCGTGGCAGAGAGCATGGCGACGATAATTCCAGCCAGACTAATCAGAATTTTCAACGGCCAACTCCAGATCGCAGCCATGTGGATACTGGTGATCCACGTGCGGATGGTGTCTCCGGGAGCGCCGCCGGTTGGCAGCCAGACGGCTAGCTGTGCACCGGTGCCGGCATCGAAATATACCTGAGTGCTGCCGGCCCTCTGGCGCAGATCAAGACTGCTTCGGACATCGTAGCGATAGATGCCGAGCCCACTGTCATAGGCAAGCATGTCCTCGCGCTGGATGGTGAAGTTGTGGCGGTCCGCCAGTGCCGACATCAGTACGCGTCCGCGCGCTCGCGCCTTCTCCCAATCCAGCGCGGGGACCATGTTTCTCAAAGACGGGCGTGACAACAAGGCTTCTTCGGACTGTGCGCCGAATAGCTTTTTCATCACCGGATCGTAGACTTCGGACAGGTTGAAGGCCACGCTACTCCAGGCCAGCAATAGGAGCAGAACCCAAAACCACAAGGCTGCCGCCCGATGCAGGTCGAAGTGAAGTTTGTATCCGCGTGCGTCCTGACGAATCTTCCACGCTGGCGTCCAGCGTGCCAGCCACGGTTTCCTGGCGACGCGCTTTGGCGGTGGCGGGAGCGTGAGAAATAGGCCGACCAGACAATCGACAGTCCACAGCAGCGCGATGAAACCGAAGAGATAGGTTCCCACTACGCCCATCGCCATCGACTGATGCAGACGGTAGATGAAGGGCATGATGCTCTCGGCGCTCCAACTCGGGCGCCCCCATTTTCTAGTCCCCAGGATCTCGCCCGTGTAAGGGTTGATCATGACCTCGTCGAAATCCAGTACTGCGCGTTCGCCGGTGACGGGACTTACACGACCCTTCACTCTGAAAGTCACGCTGCGCGCCGGCATGCTGCGCAAGGGGGTATGCGTGATATCGGCCGCGGGCAGGCGTGACAGGATGATTCGCCGCAGCTGCAGGCCGTCCAGGAGTACAGCCCCCGGCGTCGGAGCCGCCACTCGGAATAGTCTGGGAGCCAGCCAGGCTTCCAATTCGTCATTCCATGCGAGAGCGCTTCCCGTCAGGCCGGCAAGGGTAAGAAATCCGGCAATCACCAGCCCGACATAACGATGCAGGAGCAAGGCCCCTTGGCGTGCTGAGAAAAGCTTCATGGCAGCAACCGACGGCTGTTGGCGTTCAGAATCGGTAGCTGGCGCTGGCTACGATAGTCCGCGGCTGACCGTAAGTGCAGGAACGGCCAAAGCAGGGCGAAGGCACGTAAAGGCGGTTTGCCAGGTTGGTGGCATTGATGGCGTAGCGCCAGCGGTCCCTCTCGTAAGCCACCATGGCGTCTACCAGTGCGTAGGCGGGTTGGTCCGGCAGGCCGCTGGCATTGCCCGGGCGGCCGCCGATGTAGCGCACGCCCGCGCCGGCGCGCAGGTTTGGCAGGCCGAAAATGCTGAAGCGGTAGTCCATCCACAGCGATACAGTGGAGCGCGGCACGCCGACGAAGGTGGCGCCGATTTCGGCCGGATTGTTGCTCTTGGTGGTCTCGGCGCTGATCAGCGAATAGGCTGCCGAGATATTCAGATTTTTGGTGAGAGCGCCCTTGGCTTCCAGTTCGACGCCGCGCGAGCGCACTTCGCCGGTCTGTACCGAAAAGTTGTCCGGATCGACGGGATCGGGCGTTTGCACATTGCTTTGCGTGAGTTGGTAGATCGCAGCACTCAAAAGCAGTTTCTTGTCTGGCGTCTGGTAGCGCAAGCCCACTTCGTATTGTTCGCCACGGGTGGGTTTGAACGCGTTGCGCAGGCGATCGAAGCCTTCTTCGGGGGCAAACGACTGGCTGAAACTGACATAGGGCGACAGGCCGTTGTTGGCCAGGTACACCAAGCCGGCGCGGCCGGAGAATGCCTTGTCGGTCTGGACGATTCCATCCGGGTTGTTCAACAGGTCGCGGTCTTCCAGCCGGGTCCAATCCTGGCGGCCACCCACCAGCAGCACCCATTTGTCGGCGATTTTGAGCTGGTCCTGCAGGTAGAGGCCAGTGCCGCTTTGTTTCAGGCGCCATTTGTCGGTGTCGGTGGCGGAGCCAAACGGCTGACCATACACCGGGTTGTACATGTCGATGTCCGTGAAGGTGGTATTGGCGCGATCACTGGTATGACGCTGAGTCAGGTAGTCGACACCCAGCAATACCTTGTGCGCGACAGGCCCCGTGTCGAAGCTGTATTCCAGATTGGTATCGGCGGTGACCGCTTCGGTGCTATCCAGGAACGCGCGGCCGCGACGGCTGACGGTCCGCAAGTCGGTTCCCACCCCAGTGATCTGATAGTACTTGTAGTCGAGCGAAGAAGTGAAATAACGCAGGCTCTGACGGAACTTCAATGTATCGCTGAAGGCGTGTTCGAAGATGCTACTGACTGTTTTCTGGGTGTTGTCGAACAGGTTGAACGAGGGCTCGCCGAGATAGCGATCTCCCGGAAGCTGGCCATTCGGATTGAACAGCAACGTGCCCTGGCGCGGCAGCGGCCCATTGTCGGTGGTCTTGCTGTGCTGATAGCTGGACAGCAATGTCAGCGACGTTGCCGCAGAAGGACTCCAGGTCAGGGCGGCCGCCAGGTAGGTACGGTCGTTTTTGCCGAAGTCCGCAAAACTGTCGGCCTTGCGTTCCAGTGCGGTCAGCCGATAGGTCAATTCGCCGGCGTCATCGAGCGGACCGCTGATGTCGCCGGAGATCTGCTTACGGTTGTGGTTGCCGTATTCGACGTTGATCTCCCGCAGGGATTCAGCGGTGGGACGCTTGGTGATCGCATTGATCAGACCGCCCGGGGCTGCGGTACCGTACAGGATTGACGAAGCCCCCTTGAGCACCTCCACGTGCTCCAGGCCATACACTTCCTGTGCACCGTTATAGACATTGGGCTGGTACTTCATGCCATCGCGCAGGATGCCACCGGAATAGGGTTGCACTTCAAAGCCGCGGATGAAGAAGGATTCTGAGGTCATGACCCCATAAGATCCCTGTTCCGCGGACACGCCGGCTGTATAGCCGAGTGCATCTTGCAGCGTGCGCGCGCCGGTGGTGGTGATCTGGTCGCTGGTCACCACGGAAATGGACTGGGGAATCTCTTCGATGGGAGTATCGGTCTTGGTCGCCGTGGCTGTCCGCTTGGCGGCGTAGCCGTTGACGTGGCTGGTGGCTGTTTCCGCCGCACCGTGCACAGTCACCAGGGGCAAGGGCGCGTCGGCTCGGCTGCTGCCGGCGGCAGCTTTTTGCACGATGAAGCTGCCGTCTTCCTGGCGCACCGCGACCAGGCCGCTGCCCGCCAGCCCCTGCGCAAGCCCTTCCGCAGCCGTGCGAGTGCCGTTGATGCCTGGGCTTTGCAAGCCTTGAGTGAGTTCGTTGGAAAAGGACAGCATGATGCCGGCGTCGCTGCCGAATTGCTTCAGTACGCTGGTCAACGGGCCGGGCGCGACGCGATAGCTGCGGGTGATTTCCTGTTGCTGGGCATATGCGGGCAACGACGCCAGCAGCGCTGCAATCGCATGCGCGACGGCATGCGCCAGGATGGTTTGCCGGGAGGTGCTGCGCGCCGTCGACGATGTTGCTCTCTTGATCATGGTCTTGTTTCCCCTGAAGTTGAATGAAGATGTGCTCTTATCTTCATTGCCCCTTCAGAAAGGGAAAGGGATCAAACGGCGAGAAAATTTTTTGTCCTATGCGCCATTGCCACGCGGACGGACGGTAACCCAGTAGCGTGTCAGGTAAGCGATGTCCACCGGAAACACCCTCGTCAGCATCAATAACACCTTGTCGGTATCCGCCAGAGGATAAGTTCCTGTCACCTTCAGTTGGCCAATTGCGTCATCACAGTTGATCCACCCGCTGCGATAGCGCGCCAGCTCCGCGACGAAGTCCGAAAGCGGCATGTCCTCCACTACCAGCATGCCGCGAGTCCACGCTGCGGCATGCGCCGGAGCGACACTGAGCGGACCGATATCGCGAGTGCTGAATTCCAGTGCACTGCCGGCGGACAGCACTCGGGTCCCGCCCAACGCCGGACGTACTTCAACCGCGCCTTCATAGACCGCAACACTGCTGCGTTCAGCTTCGGTCTTGTGTACCGTGAAGCGCGTGCCCAAAGCCTGCAGCTCCCCATCCGGGGTCTCCACCAGAAAAGGACGATAAGGTGTCGCATCGGTGACGTTCTCGTGCGCTGTGGAGATCATGATTTCGCCGCTCATCAGGCGTATCCGCCGCTCCTTGCCGCTGAATTCGACCTTGACCGTCGAGCGCGTATTGAGCGCCAGTTGGCTGCCGTCTTCGAGAGTGACGGTGCGTATTTCTCCCGCACGGGTGACATGATCGGCGCGCCAGGTGCGCCAGGGAAGGATCTGTTCCACACTCAGGGCAGCGGTGCCGGCAAACAGGAGAATGGCCACCATCTTGACGGCGCGACGTCGCTCCAGCGAGTCTTTGGCGGTCAACGCTGCCCGTGCCAGCGACGGCTGCAAGGTATTCATTCGGTCGCCGAAGGCTTCTACCTTTTGCCAGGCCAATTCATGTTCGGGATGGGCTTGCCGCCACCGTTGCCAGTTGCGGCGAGTGTCGTCAGTCACCGTTTCGGATTGCAACTCCAGCAGCCATTCGATTGCCTGCTGTTTTACCAGGGGCGATAAGGTGACGGGGCGGGAAACGTCAGGATTACTCATGATCAACGAAGCGAACGATCAAGCCGTCGCTTCCTCCCAGAAGCAACATTGCTCCAGCGCGCGGGCGATGTGCCGCTTGACGGTCGGCACTGAAATGTTCAGCCGTTCTGCAATTTCGGTTTGACGCAGGCCCTCAAGCTGGGACAGCAGGAAGGCTTCCTTCGTGAGCGCCGGCAAAACGCCTAGCATGCGATCAAGCGCCACCAGGGTTTCCAGCATGATCATGCGCGATTCAGGCGAAGGCGCGTGGGCCTCCGGCATGAGCGCCAGCGCGTCCAGATAGGAACGCTCTATCTCCTGGCGGCGACGCAGGTTAGCGACTATGCCCTGGGCGATGGTGGTGAGCAGTGCGCGCGGTTCTTTGACGCGGAAGTCGTCATTCTTCAGCAAGATCCGCATGAAGGCATCTTGGGCCAGGTCGGCAGCGTCGAACGCATTGCCCAAGCGCTTGTGCAACCAGCCGAGCAGCCAGCGGTGATGATCGCGATACATCGCTCCCAGCGTGGCACCCATCTCGTTTGAAGACATCTTCCCCTCGCATTATTCGATAGGGGAGATTTTAACTGAGAATAATTGTTATTTACAAATTTACGGCAATTGGTGTTGTTTATGGAGTGACCCCTCGGGCTGGACCAAGGTTGATCGAGAAAGGAAGCGCCTTCCTTTTTCCGTGAGTGACACCGTGCCGGCCATTCCTGCGGTTGCATCAACCAAGCCGTCGGCGCAGGCGTCTTCCCATATTGTCAGCCGGGGGCATGTACTTTTCCAGACATCCAGGACTTCTGCATAAGAAGGTTTTCCTTGTGCAATCCAATCCAGCATCTGCAACGTCAGTGCATCATGTGATCGGTCCATAGTCTCCTCGCTTCACAGAGATGGGACTTCTCAGTATCGTCTTATGCGGGCTGATCGGCAAGCCGCCGGAATTTTTCTCATGCACCAACCTTGCGAACCGCATGCGAAGCAAGCTCAGCATCCGCGTCGGCGGGAAAAATTCCGTTTCGCAATTTTCCGGCAAGCGAGGTTCGGCAAGAGCCTGAGCGGGTCAGATGCGCTTGATTGTCACGTCACAGTCACGAATGATATCTGCGCCCGACAGCATATTGCCTTTTCCGGAATACACCAGAGGGCCGGACTGGACGTCGCCGTTGAAACGAAACTTCCAGATTTCCTCGGGGTGCTCAACCTTGTAGCCGACCCCTTTGAGTTCAAGGCGGCCGTCGCTGATACGTCCTGTCAGGGCCTCCGCCACCTGGTCGTTCTTGCGGCGCAGCGTTACCGTTGAATTCGTAACCTGCACCTCAAACTCCGACTGATACGCCACATCGCTTGCCTCGCTTCCATGGCGGGCTGCGCAGCGCATGAGACCGTTCCAGCCTGTCGCTGCAACTTGCGTGATCGGCGGTGTTGCCACTACCGGCGAGGAAATTGCCGATGGTGCGGCTACTGGCGGTGTGGCGGCTGGCGATGGGGCTGCCGGTGGGACGACTGGCGCGGGCGCGGCTGGTGTCTCCGCCGCCTTGTTGGTGGCGGCAACAGGGGCGGTAACGGGAAGAGGAGCGGGAGCGGGGGGCGTAGTCGCGGCAGGTGCCGAAGCCGTGTTGGACGCTACCGCGATCGGGGCGGACGGCTTGGCGGCACGACCGCGCGCTTCCAATTCCCAGATCCAGTCGGCGGGTACGGCAAAGGACAAATTCTGGAGGGTGGTCCCGGCCAGCATTGCGGTGGTGATGCCGATCAGTTCGCCTTTGTCATTGAATAAGCCGCCTCCGCTCGACCCCGAGGAGATCGGGGCCGAGATCTGAAGGAAGCGCAGCTTTCCATCGGGATCAAGCCTGAGGGCCGACAGCAGTCCGTCGCTGATGGTTTCCTCCAATGCACTCGGGGCGCCCAGGGTGAAAACCTTCTGGCCCACGCGCAGGTTGCGCGACGGCGCGATGGAGACCGCCGGCGCCGTCATGCCTTCGACCCGGACCTGGCAGAGGTCCCGCTCAACGTCGGGGAATTCCAATTTGCCGGGCAAGGTCACTTTGCCTTGCCGCAACTTGAAGCTGCTGGCGCGCGCCAGGACGTGGCAATTGGTGACCAGCCGCCCGGGGCCAATGACGACCGCCGAACCGGCGCTGATCAACTTGTCCTGCGCATTCATGGCGTTGACGACCCAGATGCTGGGAGAGGCCTGCTGGAACAGGGCTTCGGCATCCATCGCATGGGCCTGCGGAACGGCAGCCGAGAGAGCCAGGCTGGCTGCAAGAATCTTAAGGGAGTGAGGTTTCATCACGGTCCGTTCAAGGAGGCGGCAAAAGATATTTCAGGTCATCGAGCGTGACCCGGCCTTTGATGGGAGGTGCCGAAGGCGTACCGGGGGCGATGACGACGGCAGCCTTGAGCAGTTCCTGTTCCGAAGGCGCGCGCGTTTTGCCGCCGGTCTGCACGTAAGGTCCGATCAGTTTCAGGATCACGTCCGCGCGCAACATGGTGCGGCCAGGGTAGGCGGCAGGGTTGTTCACCATCTTGATGCTGCCTTCATTGGCGTATCTGATCACCGGTGTCGACGGCGTGAAGATATAAATCGGCGCCGAGCGCGTAGCCGCAGGCGTGGCCCGCGACAGCGCATCACCCTCGTCGTCAGCCGAGGTGCTTCGATAGGCATGGTCCCCAATCGGCGAGGAATCGGCCTGCGGCGCGGGTATCGGCTCGCCCGTTTTTAGCAGCATGAAGTGCGAATAACCTTTTTGCGTGGTCAGTTCTGCGCAGCGATAGATCCAGTATTGCCAGACCTTGTCCCTGCTGGTCATCCCGTTGCCGGAATACCTGATTCGATAAACGTCGTCCTGGATCTTGGTGTCGATGTATCCCCCGGTGAAGCCTTGGGGACCGTATCCGGTGGCACATCCGGCAAGCAGGGCAAGCACCAGCGGGATGAGGGCGGTTCCTGGTCGTAGCAATCGGCGCATTATTTTAGTGTCATTGGGCAGGGGCGAACAGGACAAGCCGGCTCGCGCGATTGTCATTCGAGTAGCAGCAGATCTTGCTGCCATCACCGTAATAGCAATGAAGCGAGCTTAGTATGCAGAAGCGCAGGAGCGGGTACGACAGGAGGCGCGCCCCGGGAGGGTGCTTGAAACGAGAACGACATTGAACGGCGCCATCTTTGTTTTTTTCATGTTTTCCCCATCTCTTTATGATCGACGCCCTTGGCGCAATGCGATTGAAACGCAAGTGCCGGGCTTGATGCTTAGTTGTATTGAGTTGCTGTCGCTCCCCTAGGCAGGGGGTGCGCAGTCGCTTCAGGTTACCACATTGATTGTGTTCACCGCACCCCTCTCCGGCAGGAGAAGTGCCGGGGCTTCGTACAAAAAAAAACGGCGCGCAGCAGTGCGGCCGTTTTTTACGCCAGGGCATGCCGTCGATGCGGCGGCGCGGCTGCTTACTTCTTCGCTGCGAGCCTGTTTTTGTGCGCCTGTACCATCGCTCCCAGCATCTGCTCGCCAAAACCTTCCTGCGCGCTCTGCTGCAAGGTGGCGGCGACGTGCGGGCCGATCATGGAGGGGTTGGTGAATGCCGCGGTCATGTTGTTGTAGTAGCTCAGATCCTTGCCGGCGTTGGCGATGCTGAATTTCATGCCGTCCGAACGGCCTTCGAGGATGCCGCCGGCGATCATCTGGAAGATGCCGCTGTTGGCGCCGCCCTTGCTGATCACGTCGAAGAACTTGCGCTGATCGACGCCGACGGCGTCGCACATCGCCAGCGCTTCGGTCGCCAGCGTGGCAGTGCCGATCGCGATGAAGTTGTTAAGCAGCTTGAGCTTTTGCGCGCTGGTGGTGCCGCCGATATGGAAGATGTTTTCGCAGAACGCTTCGAGCACCGGCTTGACCTTGGCGAAGGTGGCGTCATCGGCGCCGACCATGGTGTTGAGGCGGCCCTGCATGGCTTCGACCGGCGTGCGCGCCAGCGGTGCGTCGACGAAGCTGACGCCCTTGGCCGCCAGTTGTTCGGCGATGCGTGCGCTCGACATCGGCTCGCTGGTGGAGCAGTCGATCAGGATCTGGCCGCTGCGGCAGTTTTCCAGGATGCCGCCGGCGCGGAAGATCAGGTCTTCCACCTGCGGCGAGCCGGTGACGCACAGGATGATGGCGTCAACGTTCGCCACCAGGTCTTGCAGGCTGGTCGCTTCGCGCGCGCCTTCGGCGACCAGTTCTTCCACCGGCTTGCGATTGCGGTTGCCCATTACGGTGACGTTGAAACCCTTGATGACGAGGTTGTGCGCCATGCCCTGGCCCATCATGCCGACGCCTATGAATCCGATATTTTTCATGACTGGAGAAATGCTTTCGCGAAAGTGAAAAAAGCCGGCGCTGCTGTTTCTGCAACAGCAGCGCCGACGCCAAACGATGTTGTCTTCAATATCTTTTATTTAGGCAGGTATTGCGAGAGATCGGGCAATGGTGCGCCGGCCGCCGCTTCATACGACTTCGCCAGGTTGCCGTTCTTCATGTTGGTGACTACCCAGCTGTTGATCCAGGCCAGCAGCGCGGTGTCTTCCTTGCGCACGCCGATGCCGTGCGGTACGACCTTGACCGAGAACTTGGTCTCGATGTTGCGGCCCGGATTCTTGCGCGCCGTCGTGGTCACCAGTTCCTTGGCGGTGCCGATGGCGTCGACCTGGCCCGACAGCAGTGCGGCCGCGTTGGTCGAGTCGTCGTCGTAGCGCACCAGGATCGTGCCCTTGGGGACGATCGGCGTCAGCAGCGTGTCCTGCAGGTTGCCTCGCACCACGCCGACACGTTTGCCGGCCAGGTCGGCCAGGCTCTTGATCTGCATCGAACGTTCTGCGCCGACCACCGATTCCGATGCGCTGTAAGGCACGCTGAAGTTGATCACCTTGGCACGCTCCGGCGTAATGCTGAATGAAGCGATGACGATATCGGCCTTGTTGGTCAGCAGGAAGGGCACGCGGTTGGGGCCGGTGACCTGGATGATTTCCATCTCGACGCCGAGGTCCTTGGCCAGCATCTTGGCGGCACTGACGTCGGAGCCGTACGGTTGAAGCTTGTCGTCGGTCATGCCGAACGGTGGCGAGCCGAGGTCGATGGCGATGACGATTTTCTTGCGCTGGCGGATGTCGCTGAGCGTGTCCGCACTGACCGACTGGGCGAGGCAGACCAGGCCGAGGACGGCTGCGGCGGCGTATTTGATGCCGGATTTGATGCTGGCTTTGAAGGTGTTCATGCAATCTCCTGGAGTAAGAATTGTTGTTGTGTCACTGCTTGGTAAAACAAATTCACTTCGGCAATTCGGCAATGCGGTCATAGGAAATTGCGGGCGTAACAAGGCCTTCGCAACGGACGCAATGCGTCGCCGGCGATGGAAATCGTTTTCGCGTGAAAAATCCTGTGTTGTCTCCGCCTGAAGCGTGACGTCCCGAAGCTGCTGCCTTGGGTGCGTCCGCCGGCTTTTATGGTTCTTGATTCTGTCACCGGCTCTTCAGAATGCATTTCAGCGATGCAAGCGGCCGGTTGGAAAGCGACACTACGCCCGGCCTCCGGCACTGTCCAATGAAACTAATTCATCGCGTGATAACCGATCGTGACGGCGCACATTTTGCGCTGCAACAGCGCGCGGCGTTGCAGTCTTACTTCTCGCGCTGCAGCATGTCGACCGCAATGTTTCGGCGCGCCAGGCCGCCATACTGGCTCGGTGTCTTGCCGAGCACGCCGCGGAACATGCTGGTGAAGGCGCTGGCGCTTTTGTAACCGAGCCGTTCGGCAATGCGTTCGACGGCTTCGCCCTGCGACAGCCGCAGCAGCGCATCGGTGATGTGGACTTGTTGCACCCAATGGCGGAAGTGCAGGCCGGTCTCTTTCGGGAACAGGCGGATCAGTGTGCGCGGACTGGCGCCCACGAATTCCGCCCAGTGCGCCAGCGAGTTGGCGTTGCCGGGATCGGCGAGGATGGCTTCGCACACCGCCACCACGCGCCGGTCGGACGGCCACGGAATCACCACGGGGATGGCGGCGGCGCCGTCGATTTCCGACAGGATCAGTTGCGCCAGATGGCCTCCGCGGCCGCGGGTGTCGTAGTCGGATTCTTCCTGTAGCAGCGCCAGGATCAGCTCGCGCAGCAGCGCGCTGACTTCGAGCAAACGGCACTCGGCGCCGATCAGTTCCGATTCGTGCGGGCGGATGTAGAGCGTGCGCAGGCGCACCGCGCTGAGCATGCGGATTTCATGCGCCAGGCTGCACGGCACCCACAGCGCGCGCTGCGGCGGGATCACCCAAAGGCCGTGAGAAGTACGCACCTGCATGACGCCTTCGGCGGCGTACAGCAACTGGCCGCGCGGATGCGAGTGCGTGGCCAGCAATTGGTCGTGATCGAAGTCGCGGCTGAAAGCGACTACCGCTTGCGGCAATTGCTGCAGCCGGGCCGCCTTGGGGCTGGAGTGGACGGTGCGGGTCATGGCGAGAAAATGGAGTTGTCACTTAATCGACGAAAAATGTCATTCCGGTTTTTAAGTGTCACTATACCATTCACCTGTCGTCCTGCCATTCCTGCCATTTCATCCTTTTATTCGCCTCTCATCGCCATGACCATCCAGACATCTCCTTCCGCCGCCTTGTCCGGCACTCCGGCTGCAAGCGCAGCGCCGGGAGCACAGCAAGGCAGTTCGCCATTGGTGCTGCGCATCGTGCTCGCGGTCGGTTTCGCCCACCTGATCAATGACCTGATCCAGGCGCTGTTACCGTCCATCTATCCCATGCTCAAGCAAAACTACGGATTGACGTTCACCCAGGTCGGTCTGATCACGCTGACCTTCCAGGTCACGGCCTCGCTGATACAGCCGTGGATCGGCATGGTCACCGACAGACATCCCCAGCCGTTGCTGCTGCCGTGCGGGGCGCTGTTCACATTGCTGGGCATCGTGCTGTTGTCGATGGCCGGCAGCTTCGGCTGGTTCTTGCTGGCGGCAGCGCTGATCGGCATCGGTTCGTCGACCTTCCATCCGGAAGCCTCGCGTATCGCCCGCATGGCGTCCGGCGGCCGCTTCGGGTTCGCGCAGTCGACTTTCCAGGTCGGCGGCAATGCCGGCTCGGCATTCGGACCGTTGCTGGCGGCGGCGATCGTGGTGCCGTTCGGTCAACCCAATATTGCGTGGTTCTGCATCTTCGCCGTGGTGGCGATCGTGGTGCTGTCGCGCGTGAGCAGTTGGTATCGCCGCCATCTGGCCGCCGGCGCCAGGAAGACGCGCGCGACGGTGCATCATCACCTGTCTCCCGGCGCGGTCAAAAAGGCGCTGGTGGTGCTGGCCTTGCTGGTGTTTTCCAAGTACTTTTACATGGCCAGTTTCACCAGCTATTTCACTTTCTATCTGATCGACAGATTCCATCTGGCCGTAGGCGATTCGCAGATCCTGCTGTTCCTGTTCCTTGGCGCGGTGGCGGCGGGGACCTTCTTCGGCGGACCGATCGGCGACCGCATCGGACGCAAGCGCGTGATCTGGTTCTCGATTCTCGGCGCGGCGCCGTTCGCCTTGCTGCTGCCCCACGCCAACCTGTTCTGGACCGGCGTGCTGTGCGTGTTTGTCGGTTTCATCCTGGCGTCGGCGTTTTCGGCCATCGTGGTGTATGCGCAGGAGTTGGTGCCGGGCAAGGTGGGTTTGATCTCGGGCGTGTTCTTCGGCCTGATGTTCGGTTTCGGCGGCATCGGCGCGGCGCTGCTCGGGCATCTGGCCGACGTCACCGACATTTTCTTTGTCTATCAGGTGTGCGCGTTTCTGCCGCTGATTGGTTTGCTGGCGGCTTTCCTGCCCAAGCTGGAGCGGGTGCCGGCCACGGCATAGTTTTTCTCCCGAGGTGTCCGGCTTCCCGATGGAAGCCGGACACCGTCCTGTTTTACGCCGCCTTCTTTTTTCCTGCCTTCGCATCCTTTTGTTCCTGCTGCAAGCGTTGCTGCAACAGCGCCAGCACGGCGGTCGATGCCGGTAGCTGCGGCGGGAAGAGGGCGTCGTGATTGCGCTCGATCAGCCCGGTGTCGAGATCTGCGGTGGAGAAGGCTTGTCCTGCAACCAGCCGTTGCAGGAAACCGATATTGGTGGCCAGCCCGACGATGCGGTACTGTGCCAGCGCCGCCGTCATGTTCGCCAGCGCGGCGTCGCGGTCCTTGCCCCAGACGATGAGCTTGGCGATCATCGGATCGTAAAACGGTGAAATCGCATCGCCTTCGCGCACGCCGGAATCGATGCGCACCGCAGCCGGCGTCTGCACATGGCTGTCGACGCGGAAATGCACTGCCGGCGGCGTATGCAGATAGCGCAGCGTGCCGATGGACGGCAGGAAACCTTTCTCCGGATTCTCGGCGTAAATGCGCGCCTCGATGGCGTGGCCGTTGAGTTGCAACTGCTCCTGGCGCAGCGGCAGTTTTTCACCGGAGGCCACGCGCAATTGCCATTCGACCAGATCGAGGCCGGTGATCATCTCGGTCACGGGATGTTCGACCTGCAGGCGCGTGTTCATTTCCATGAAGTAGAACGAGCCGTCCTGATTGGCGATGAACTCTACCGTGCCCGCGCCGACATAACCGACCGCCTTTGCTGCGGCCACGGCGGCATCGCCCATGGCGCGCCGGCGCTCTTCGCTCATTCTCGGTGCGGGCGCTTCTTCCAGCACTTTCTGGTGACGGCGCTGCACCGAACAATCGCGCTCGAACAGATAGACGCACTCGCCGTGGCTGTCGGCGAAGACCTGGATTTCGATATGGCGCGGACGCGTCAGGTAGCGTTCCACCAGCACCTTGTCGTCGCCGAAGCTGTTGATGGCTTCGCGTTTGCATGACGCCAGCGCGGCCTTGAAGTCTTCCGCTTTGTCGACAATGCGCATGCCCTTGCCGCCGCCGCCAGCGCTGGCCTTGAGCAGCACGGGATAGCTGATGCGGTCGGCTTCCTTCTGCAGGAAATCGGCATCCTGGTTGTCGCCGTGATAACCGGGCACCAGGGGGACATTGGCTTTTTCCATCAGGGCCTTGGCCGCCGATTTCGAGCCCATCGCATGGATCGCCGAGGCCGGCGGGCCGATAAAGACCAGCCCGGCCTTGGCGCAGGCTTCGGCGAAACCGGCGTTCTCCGACAAGAAGCCGTAGCCGGGATGGATCGCCTGCGCGCCGGTCGCCAGCGCCACCGCGATGATCTTGTCGCCGAGCAGATAGCTTTCCTTGGCCGGCGCCGGGCCGATCAGCACCGCCTCGTCGCAGGCGGCGACGTGCTTGGCCTGCGCATCCGCTTCGGAATACACGGCAACGGTCTTGACGCCCATGCGGCGTGCAGTTTCGGCGACGCGGCAGGCGATCTCGCCGCGATTGGCGATCAGGATTTTGCTGAACATGTTGTCTCCTTTTATGTGGCCATCTTTCTGGTCATCCGAGGCATACGGTCTTGCATGTCTCGAATGAGAAATTCCTTGGACGGCTCGCGAGGTGGAAATGTCCGTGCAATTTCCGATCACCCCGCAGGGCCTATTTTTCTGTTTGCTGCGCCTTCTGCACGACTGTTTCGGTGCTTTGCACGGCCCTTCCGGCGTTTTGTCCGGCGGCGATTTCTGCAAGCACTTTCCTGCGGATGGCGTTTCGTGCGACGTCATCGGTCTGCCAGACGACGTGGTCGTCGATGGCGTAGGGATAGCATGTCGATTGCGTCCTCGACTCACAAGCGACGAGAGCATTGGTCAGCGCATCTTTTCCGACCCGATAGGCCCATGCTCCGGAATCGGCAATGACGTACGCACGTGGCTTCTGTCTGGTCAGATACAGCGCATAGCTATCTTTGGCATGCTGGTTGACGTAGGGAATCGCATCGGCATTCTCCAGTGGCGCAAAGTTGCTGTCGTCTGGAATCGTAAAGAGGTGCTTCGAGGTCGATTTGGCTTCTGTGGTCGATTTAGATTTAACGGCGTCCTTGCGATCGGTTTTGACGTTGGTAAATTCCGTTTTCCCCGTCAGTTCCGCAATCGTCAATTCGGCAAACTTTCCGTACAGCCAGTTCATCCGCATGCCATCCTGGCCACCAGCCAATCCACCCAGACCATACGATGCCGAGACATCAAAGGAGTGGACTTGTTTTCCGTCGCGATCCAAGACCCGGACCTTTCCTTCGACGGAATCCGTGCCAGCCATGATTCCCCACATCACTGCGCTAAATGCCGACCGGATCCGGAAGCGGGTAACGGTGACCTGCAGTCGATACGGCGCATTGTTTTTCAGCAAATTCTGCCCGTCGAGTTTGCGCTCGATATAACCGAGCAAGTCGTTGGTGCTGAATTGCGTATTGTCGGTTTGCAACTTTTGAGCTTCGTCCGTCATTTGTACTTCAACTTCGCTCACCGAATCCGCCGCGAAATTCGACTTCAGGGCGTTATTGTCGCGATGAACGGTACCAGCGCAACCCGTGAGAATAAAAACTGCAAGTAGAACCGAGCCCCCGTATTTCAGCATTTCCTTCACCCATTTTTCTTGTTGTCGAAGTCCAAAATTCTACCGGTATTCAACAGGAAGCATCGGCCCATTTTCAGCCGTTCCGATGCGCGAATTTTTGCAAAAACGGGAATTCACGTTCTCCAGGTCGCAAATGCCGTCAGGCTTCACATCCGGAACACACCGAACCTGGTCTCCTGGATCGGCGCATTCAATGCTGCGCTCAAGCCCAGCCCGAGCACCATGCGCGTATCGGCAGGATCGATTACACCGTCGTCCCACAGGCGTGCCGAGGCGTAATAGGGATGGCCCTGGTGTTCGTATTGTTCGCGGATCGGGGTCTTGAAGGCGGCTTCCTCTTCCGCCGTCCAGCTGCCGCCCTTGGACTCAATGCCGTCGCGCTTGACGGTCGCCAGCACGCTGGCGGCCTGCTCGCCGCCCATCACCGAGATGCGTGCGTTCGGCCACATCCACAGGAAGCGCGGCGAGAAAGCGCGACCGCACATGCCGTAGTTGCCGGCGCCGAAACTGCCGCCGATGATCATCGTCAGCTTCGGCACGGCGGCGGTCGAGACGGCGGTCACCATCTTGGCACCGTTGCGCGCAATGCCTTCGTTTTCATATTTCTTGCCGACCATGAAGCCGGTGATGTTCTGCAGGAAAATCAACGGGATCTTGCGCTGGCAGCACAATTCGATGAAGTGCGCGCCCTTGAGCGCCGACTCCGAAAACAGGATGCCGTTGTTGGCGATGATACCGACCGGCATGCCGTACAGATGCGCGAAACCGCATACCAGCGTGGTGCCGTAGCGCGCCTTGAATTCGTCGAACTCGCTACCGTCGACCACGCGTGCAATCACTTCGCGCACGTCGAACGGCTTGCGTGTGTCGGTCGGGATCACGCCGTACAGTTCGCGCGCCGGATATTTCGGTTCGCGCACCTCATCGACCTTCCGCAGGGCAAGCTGCTGCGGTTTGGTGCGATTGAGGTTGCCGACGATGCTGCGCGCAATCGACAGCGCGTGCAGATCGTTTTGCGCCAGATGATCGACCACGCCCGACAGGCGCGTGTGCACGTCGCCGCCACCCAGTTCTTCGGCCGTGACGACCTCGCCGGTGGCGGCCTTCACCAGCGGCGGGCCGGCCAGGAAAATGGTGCCCTGATCCTTGACGATGATGGATTCGTCGCTCATCGCCGGCACGTACGCGCCGCCCGCCGTACACGAACCCATCACCACCGCGATTTGTGGAATGCCCTTGGCCGACAGGTTGGCCTGGTTGAAGAAGATGCGGCCGAAGTGATCGCGGTCGGGGAACACTTCATCCTGATTCGGCAAGTTGGCGCCGCCGCTGTCGACCAGGTAGATGCAGGGCAGGTTGTTGAACTCGGCGATCTCCTGCGCGCGCAGATGTTTCTTGGCGGTCATCGGATAGTAGGTGCCGCCCTTGACGGTGGCGTCGTTGCAGACGATCACGCATTCCTGGCCGGCGACGCGGCCGATGCCGGTGATGATGCCGGCGGACGGCGCCGCGTCCCGCAGTTGCTGGTCCTTGTCCTTGCCCTTTTCCTGGTACATGCCGTAGGCGGCCAGTTGCGAGAACTCAAGGAAGGGCGTGCCGGGATCGAGCAGCATCTGCACGCGGTCGCGCGGCAGCAGTTTGCCGCGCGCCAGATGCTTGTCGCGTGCGGCCTCGCCGCCGCCTTGCGCGATGACGGCGATCTTCTCTTTCAGATCGTCGACGATGATTTGCATCGCCGTCGCGTTGCTCTGGAAGTCTTCGCTGCGCGTGTTCAGTTTGCTCTCGAGTTGCGGCATGGTGATCCTTTGTCTCAATATATTTTTCTGGAGCGGCCAACAACGCCGCTCTCACTCGTCATCCGGAAATGCGCCGTCGACGTAATACCAGCGCGCTACGCCGGCGGCATCCGGCTGGCGTACGAAACTGCTGACTTCATGCAGGCGATGACCACGGCCGCCGACCTTGAAGCGCGCCACGAATTCCACGGTCGCTTCGTCGGCGCCTTTATCTGCGCCTTTATCTGCGCCTTCATCTGCACCTTTGACATGCTTGTGCCTGATCACGTCGAGCCCTATCCATTTGACGTCGTCCTCGGCGGTGAGGGGTTCCTCCGGCAGCGTATCGGGATGCCAGGTCGCGCGCAGATACGCTTCCTCGCGCAGCGCGAACGCCGTATAGCGCGAGCGCATCAATTGCTCCGCCGTCGCCGGCACCGCTTCACCCGAAATGAAGCGGCCGCAGCAGGCGCCGTAGACGCCTTTGCCGCAGGGACAGGCCACCTTGTCTGTCTTGCCCGCCATCAGATCTTTCCGCTCTTCAGGAAAGCCTCAAGCTGGTCGAAGCGGTCGAAGCCCCAGAACGATTCTCCGTCGACGATCACGAACGGCGAGCCGAACACGCCGCGTTCGATTGAGGCGGCGACTTCGGTTTTCAGCGCTTCCTTGACGGTGTCGTCGTTGAGCGCCGTGCTCAGCTTGCCGGCGTCGATGCCGTTATCGCCGGCGATGCGGATCACCGTCTCGAGTTTGCTGATGTCGATGTTCTCGGTGAAGTAGGCGCTGTAGATGGCATGGATCAGATTGACCGCCCTGGCCGCATCGTTTTGCTGCACCCATAACACTGCGCGCGCCGCATGTTGCGTGGCGATCGGCATGACGTCGGGATGGCGGAACAGGATGTTGTGGAAACGCGCGCTGCGTTCCATGTCGTGGCGCGCATAGTCGCCCTTCAACGGCACGTTGGCGATCGGCGCGATGTTCATGGTCTTGAACACCGGGCCGAGCAGGATGGCGCGCCAGTTGACCGTACGGCCGTATTGCGCCGCCAGCTTTTCGATGTGCAGTGATGCAAAATAGCCGTAAGGCGAACTGAAGTCGAAGTAGAAATCGACAGGTGATTTTTGGTCGCTCATGTTGATCCCGGAGTGATTACAGCAATTCAATCGCCAGCGCCGTGCCTTCGCCGCCGCCGATGCACAAGGACGCGACGCCGCGCTTGCCGCCGGTTTTCTTCAGTGCGCCGATCAGCGTGACGAGGATGCGTGCACCCGATGCGCCGATCGGATGGCCCAGCGCGCAGGCGCCGCCGTGGATGTTGACCTTGTCGTGGGTGATGCCGAGTTCCTTCATCGCGGCCATCGGCACGGCGGCGAAGGCCTCGTTGATTTCAAACAGATCGACGTCGGCGGTGCTCCAGCCGATTTTCTTGTACAGATTGTTGATGGCGCCGATCGGGGCGGTGGTGAACCAGTTCGGTTCCTGCGAGTGACGCGCGTGGCCGACGATACGGGCGATCGGCGTGCTGCCGAGTTTCTTCGCCGTCGATTCGCGCATCAGCACCAGCGCGGCGGCTCCATCGTTGATCGAGGAGGAGGAGGCGGCAGTGATGGTGCCGTCTTTCTTGAAGGCGGCTTTCAGCGTCGGGATTTTTTCGACCTTGGCCTTGCGCGGACCTTCATCGGTATCGACCACGACATCGCCGGCGCGGGTGGTCACGGTGACCGGTGCAATTTCCCATTTGAACGAACCGTCTGCCGTGGCTTGTTGCGCGCGCTTGACCGAGGCGATTGCAAAGGCGTCCTGGTCTTCGCGCGTGAAGTGGTATTTCGCGGCGCAGTCTTCGCCGAAGGTGCCCATGGCGCGGCCCTTGTCATAGGCGTCTTCCAGGCCGTCGAGCATCATGTGGTCGTAGATCATGCCGTGGCCGATGCGATAACCGCCGCGCGCTTTCGGAATCAGGTAGGGGGCGTTGGTCATCGATTCCATGCCGCCGGCGACCACCACTTCGTTGGTGCCGGCAAGGATGGAGTCGAAGCCGAACATGGTCGCCTGCATGGCCGAGCCGCACATCTTCGACAAGGTCACGGCGCCGGCCGAGACGGGAATGCCAGCCTTGATCGCCGCCTGGCGCGCAGGGGCCTGGCCCTGTCCGGCCATCAGGCAGTTGCCGAACAATACGTCCTGCACTTGTTCGGGCGCGACGCCGGCACGTTCCAGCGCGGCCTTGATGGCGGCGGCGCCGAGATCGCTGGCGGTCAACGCCGACAATTCGCCCTGGAAAGCGCCCATGGGAGTGCGCGCGGCGCCGACGATGACAATCGGATCTTCAATACGGTCTTGCATGTTCTTCTCCTGCTAGGATGAATGATTCAAAAAATGTTTACATAGTCTCGGCAAACAGTTCGCGGCCGATCAGCATGCGACGAATCTCGCTGGTGCCGGCGCCGATCTCGTAGAGCTTGGCGTCGCGCCACAGGCGGCCGACCGGGTATTCGTTGATGTAGCCGTTGCCTCCCAGCGCCTGGATCGCCTCGCCGGCCATCCAGGTGGCTTTCTCTGCGGAGTAGAGGATGGCACCGGCGGCGTCCTTGCGCAGCGCGCGCGCTGCGTCCGGCGTCTTCGCGCGGTCGCAGGCCTGGCCGACGGCGTAGACATAGGCCTTGCAGGCCATCATGGTCGAATACATGTCGGCGATCTTGCCCTGCATCAGCTGGAATTCGCCGATGGCCTGGCCAAACTGCTTGCGGTCGTGCACGTAGGGGACGACGACATCCATGCAGGCCTGCATGATGCCGAGCGGGCCGCCGGACAGCACCGCGCGTTCGAAGTCGAGCCCGGACATCAGCACGTTGACGCCGCGACCGACGCCGCCGAGCACGTTTTCTTCCGGCACCTCGCAATCCTGGAACACCAGTTCGCCGGTGTGCGAACCGCGCATGCCGAGCTTGTCGAGCTTTTGTGCGACCGAGAATCCTTTGTAACCCTTTTCGACCAGGAAGGCGGTCATGCCGCGTGCGCCGGCTTCCAGGTCGGTCTTGGCGTACACCACCAGTACGTCGGCATCGGGGCCGTTGGTGATCCACATCTTGCTGCCGTTCAATACGTAACGGTCGCCCTTCTTGTCGGCGCGCAGTTTCATGCTGACGACGTCGGAGCCGGCATTGGGCTCCGACATGGCGAGCGCGCCGACGAAGTCGCCCGAGATCAGCTTGGGCAGGTACTTGTCCTTTTGCGCGGCGGTGCCGTTGCGTTTGATCTGGTTCACGCACAGGTTGGAGTGCGCGCCATAGGACAGGCCGACCGAGGCCGAGGCGCGCGAGATTTCTTCCAGCGCGACGATATGCGCGAGATAACCCATCGCGGCGCCGCCGTATTCTTCGTCGGCGGTGATGCCGAGCACGCCGAGATCGCCCATCTTTTTCCACAAGTCCATCGGGAACTGGTCGCTGCGATCGATTTCCGCTGCGCGCGGGGCGATTTCAGCCTGCGCGAATGCGGCGACGCTCTCGCGCAAGGCGGCGATGTCTTCACCGTGATCGAAGGTCAAGCCTGGCAGATGGATCATGTTGTGTCTCCTCGTTTGGATAATCGGTTTTGATTTATATGCGAGCGTCGTGCTTTACGTTAACGTCAATTCAATTGCGAATGATGCCTAAATAATGAGCAATGCGTATTCATGGGGTCAGGCGGATTTTCGTGCGGCGGCGGTGCGGGCGGCGCGTTTTGCGGGTGCTTTGAGCGGCAGGTCGGTTTCCAGCAATTGCAGGCATTCGGCCTCGTGGGCGGCGATTTCTTCCAGCGTCACTTCGAGGTCTTCGCGCTGGCGTTCCAGTTTTTCGCGATGCTGCGCGAGTACGGCGAGGAAGCGCTGAAGTTGCGATTCGGTATCCTTGGGCGACTCGTACATGTCAACCAGGTTCTTGATTTCCGAGAGAGTCAGGCCGAGTCGCTTGCCGCGCAGCGTGAGCTTGAGGCGGGTACGTTCGCGTGCGGCATAGACGCGGTTGCGGCCGCCGCTGCCTTCGCGCTTCGGGCTCAGCAATCCCTGGTCTTCATAAAACCGGATCGCGCGCGGCGTGATGTCGAATTCCTTGGCCAGCTCGGTAATGGTGTAGGTCGGCATGATCTCTTCAGGATGGCGCGTTGCGGTTTCCGGGGCGGTCGTGGCACTTTACGTTAACGTAAAGTATATTGTAGGCTGCTCTGCAAAAAATGAAAATATTTCTTCGTGTTTTGCCAGTTTGATAACATCGGGAAATCTTCCGGTTACAGTCAGGTACCCATGAACGCTCTTGAATCCCAGCTCGAATACGCCTTTGGCGACAACTTGCCCGCCGTGGGCACAACCATGGAAGTCGCGCCCGGCGTATTGTGGCTACGCATGGGGCTGCCGTTCGCCCTGGACCACATCAACCTGTGGCTGCTGGAAGACGAGATCGAGACGCCGACCGGACGCGTACGCGGCTGGACCGCGGTCGATTGCGGCATCGCCACCGACGCCACCAGGGAGAGCTGGGAAAGTATTTTCGCCACGCAACTGCGCGGCTTGCCAATCATTCGCGTACTGGTCACGCATTGTCATCCCGACCATGTCGGCCTGGCGGACTGGCTGTGCGGGCGCTGGCATGCGCCGTTGTGGATGAGCACCGGCGATTACGGGTTTGCGCGCTTGATGTCGGCCGGTTTGCCGGGCGCGGACGGCACCTCGGCGGCGCCGCATTTCCGCCGCCACGGCCTGATTGACGAAGAGCTGATCGCCAAGCTGGCCGGTCGCAACAACTATTACCAGAACCTGGTGCCCAGCGTGCCGCTGGCATACACGCGCATGCAGGACCAGCATACGGTGCGCATCGGTGCGCGCGAGTGGCGCGTGATCACCGGCTTCGGCCATTCGCCGGAACATGTCTCGTTGTATGCCGACGATGCGCGCCTGCTGATTTCCGGCGACATGGTGTTGCCTCGCATCTCGACCAACGTGTCGGTGTTCGCCATCGAGCCGGAAGCCAATCCGGTGCAGCAATACCTCGATTCGCTGAAAAAATATGCCGGCCTGGCCGACGACACGCTGGTGCTGCCGTCGCACGGCAAACCGTTCCGCGGCTTGCATACGCGCATCGCGCAGCTGAACGATCACCACCGCGCGCGTCTGGCGGAAGTGCTGGAGGCGTGCGCGACGCCGAAGACGGCGGTGGAGATATTGCCGGTGATGTTCAAGCGCCCGCTCGACACGCATCAGCTGAGTTTTGCGCTGGGCGAGGCGGTGGCGCATTTGCACAAGCTGTGGTTCGACGGCGTGCTGCAACGACGGCTCGGCGACGACGGGATTTTCCGTTTCATCGTAGCCTCCTGATGCAATGAAAAACGGCCTGCAATCCGCAGGCCGTTTTTTTCTTGGCAGATCTCGTCACGCGCCTTGCGCGTTGAGGCTTATCCGCGCTTCAGTTCGCGCTCTTCCTTGAGCATCTTGGTCTTGATGCGATTGCGCTTGAGCGGCGACAGGTATTCCACGAAAACCTTGCCCTTGAGGTGGTCCATCTCATGCTGGATGCAGACTGCCAGCAGGCCGTCGGCTTCCACTTCGAATTCCTTGCCATCGGCATCGAAGGCGCGCGCCTTGACGCGTGCCGGACGCTCGACGCCGTCGTAAATGCCGGGCACCGACAGGCAGCCTTCGTCGTAGACCTGCTTCTCGTCGCTGGACCAGGTGATTTCCGGATTGATGAACACGCGCAGTTCGTTGTTGGTGTCGGATACGTCGATCACGAGCACCTGCTCATGCACGTCGACCTGGGTCGCCGCCAGGCCGACGCCGGGCGCGTCGTACATGGTTTCCGCCATGTCGGCGACGAGTTTCTTCAGCCGCTCGTCGAACACGGTGACGGGCTTGGCAACCTTGTGCAGGCGGGGATCCGGGTAACGGAGGATATTCAATAAGGCCATACTTTTTGCTCACTGCGCTATCTGCGCTCTACAGCGATAGCTGAGGGTTGTTCTTGCCAGTTCAAGGAATTGTCGGCAGAATCGATGTTTGTTGTCATTATGGCAACAATATTGTTCGGGACGATTCCGTTGAGTGCCGCGATTTGTCGCTTTTTTGGGGCGATTTTTGAAAAATTTTATCATAGCCGCCATGCTTCTCCTCTTGCCGGGCCTGTCTGGCGCTGTTGCGGCCGTCGTTTCGGAGGCTGACGAGGCAGTCACGCAACTGATACCTGCGGTGCGGCGTGGCGCTTTGCCGCAGACCGTGCAGCGTGCGCAGCAGATACGTCCTGTTGCGCCGCTGCTCATCGACGCCATGCAATTGAGGCACGCTCTGCGCATCGTCGCAACACCCGGCCGGCCTGCATTGATGAGCAAGGGAGACCGTGTCGCGGTGGCGGGCGATCTTCACGGCATCATCGAATTCCGCATCGTGCGGGCTTCGCTGAAACTGCTCGATCCGCTGAGCGGCGAACATCTGGGCGACGAAGCCATTGCGCTCGGCAAAGCGGTGCTGCAGCGTGAAGGAACAGGCCGCGCGCATAGCTTCATCATCACCGCGTCAACGCAAGAAATTATGCCGGGAGACCTGCTGATTCCAGTTGCCGCGCCCGCAGCGAATTCCGCCGCCATCCGGCACGGCGCAGCGGTGAATGCACGCATCATTTCCATCGCCGGCGGCGCCACACATGCGGCGCAAGATCATGTGATCGGTATCAACAAAGGCGCCCGCGACAACGTCGCCGCCGGCATGTCGCTGGCGCTGATCGCGACACCGGCGGCGCATCGCGTTGCCGGAAAGGACTCGCAGCAGCAAGCATCCGGATCATCGGAAAACGAGAGCGGCCGCTTGCTGATATTTCACGTCTACGACAGCGTTTCGTACGGACTCGTCACCGGGGCCGTCGATGCGTTGCAGGTAGGGGACAAGGCGCTCGCGCCATCAACGGAATACACACCACATTGACCATCGCCAATTTCAATGACGCAGCCGAGCTGCGCGACTGGATTCGCTTCATGCAAACCGACGGCGTCGGTGTCGACATGGCGCGCAGATTGCTGTCGACCTTCGGCCTGCCGGGCGACGTCTTCAGCGCCGGTTTCGACGAGCTGCGTGCAGTCGTGCCGGAGCGCATCGCACGCGCGCTGCTGCAAGCGCCGACCGCCATGATGCAGAACCGGCTCGAACTGACGCTGGACTGGGCCGCACAGCCTGGCCATCGCATCCTCACGCTGGCCGACGCCGATTATCCGCAAGCCCTGCTGAACATTTCCGACCCGCCGATCCTGCTCTATATAAAAGGACGCAGCGCGTTGCTGTCGGCGACGTCGCTCGCGGTGGTCGGCAGCCGCAACGCCACGGCGCAGGGCATGCAGAACGCCGAACGGTTTTCCGAGGCAGCCAGCCGCGCCGGGTTAACGGTGGTGTCGGGGCTGGCGCTGGGTATCGACGCGGCGGCGCATCACGGCGGCCTGCGCGGCGAAGGCTCCAGCGTCGCCGTGATCGGCACCGGCATCGACATCGTCTATCCGATGCGTAATCGCGCGCTTGCGCAACGTCTGGCGGAGGAGGGTTGCATCGTCAGCGAATATCCGCTCGGCATGCCGCCGGTGGCGGCTAATTTCCCGCGCCGCAACCGCATCATTTCCGGACTGGCGCGTGCAGTGCTGGTGGTCGAAGCCGCGGCGCAATCGGGTTCGCTGATCACGGCGCGCACGGCGGCCGAACAAGGCCGCGATGTGTTCGCGATTCCCGGCTCGATTCATTCGCCGTTGTCCAAGGGATGCCATCAACTGATCAAGCAGGGCGCCAAACTGGTCGAATCGGAAGAGGATATTCTCGAAGAACTCGGCAAGCTGCCGATGCCGATGCAGCCTGCGCAACCCTCCGTCATTACGCGCGCAGACAAGGACGCCGACGCACTGCTCGGCGCGATGGGTTTCGATCCGGTTGATGCGGATGTACTCAGCCTGCGCAGCGGTCTTGGCGCTGCCGCGCTGAGCGAGCGGCTGCTATCGCTGGAGCTCGACGGCGCAGTGGAATGTCTGCCGGGAGGACGTTACAGGCGCGTCAACTGATGCACGTAAATTGCGCAAAAAACGGACCTCAGGCAATGACTCGCGCAATCAGATAACGGCCAGACAACAACTCGCAAGATATTCTGCGCAAATCTCAAAATCCTGCCATACTGGATTCGTAGACTTGTGTTGTGTCAACCTTCGCGATAGAGTAGAGCCATGTTTGACGTCCTTGTTTATCTGTACGAAACCTACTATCGCCCCGATGCCTGCCCTGAACCAGCGGCCTTGGTCAAGAAATTGACCGCCATTGGTTTTGAGGACGAGGAAATCACCAGGGCGCTCGGTTGGCTCACCGATCTGGAAGAAGCCAATCACGAGTTCGCTGATCAATATCCCCAGCAAACCGCCTTCTCCTTCGGTATCCGAATTTATGCCCAGCAAGAGATGGATGTGCTTGGCACCGAAGCCGTCGGCTTCATCCAGTTCCTCGAATCCGCCAAGATGCTCAACGCCGTGCAGCGCGAAATCGTCATCGAACGCGCGCTCGCAGTCGGCGACGCGCCGGTGTCGCTGGAAAAGCTCAAGGTCATCGTGCTGATGGTCTTGTGGAGCCAGGGCAAGGAGCCGGACGGCCTGATGTTCGACGAGCTGTTCCTCGACGAAGACGATGCGGAACCGCGATTGTTGCACTGACTCCCGGTTCAATTTTGCATTCAAGACAACAAAAGACGGCGTCCCTTGCGGCGCCGTTTTTCATGTTGCGGCCGCTTCGCATGCACACTGCCAGGCGGCATGTGCAGATGTGCTGCACCGTGCCGGGGCACGCTTGTTTTTCCCGATTTCGTCTGCAGATTGTCCAAAGCCGGTACGTCCGGGGGGAGCCACGGCCTTCTTGCCGCGCTTGCCGTTTGTTCTGCAACGCGCTTATCATTCCCCCGCACTGCTCAAATATTAGCTACTATATAAAAAGCATATTGCCAATACGCAATAAAAATTGCGCTTCAGCGCCACATATTGGCGCGGCCGGGCAGCAGCCTACGACCCCTTTGCATCCTCTTTGAGATCACATTTATGAGCAAGACCCTCATCATTGCCGAGAAGCCCTCTGTCGCGAACGACATCGCGAAGACGCTCGGCGGCTTTACCAAGCACGATGAGTATTTCGAATCCGACGAATACGTCCTGTCCTCGGCCGTGGGCCACCTGCTGGAAATCGCCGTTCCCGAGGAATACGACGTCAAGCGCGGCAAATGGACCTTCACGCATCTGCCGATGATCCCGCCGCACTTTGCGCTCAACCCGATCGCCAAGACCGAGTCGCGCCTCAAGGCGTTGAGCAAGCTGATCAAGCGCAAGGACGTTACCGGCCTGATCAACGCATGTGACGCCGGGCGGGAAGGCGAACTGATTTTCCGCCTGATCGCGCAATACACCAAAGCCAAGCAGCCGGTGCAGCGCCTGTGGCTGCAGTCGATGACGCCGGGAGCGATCCGCGACGGTTTCGCCAACCTGCGCAAGGACGAAGAAATGCTGCCGCTGGCCGACGCCGCCCGCTGCCGCAGCGAAGCGGACTGGCTGATCGGCATCAACGGCACGCGCGCCATGACCGCCTTCAATTCGAAGGAAGGCGGCTTTTACCTGACTACCGTCGGCCGCGTGCAGACGCCGACCTTGTCGATCGTGGTCGAGCGTGAAGAAAAGATCAAGAAGTTCGTCTCCCGCGATTTCTGGGAAGTGCGCGCCGACTTCGTTTGCGCCGCCGGCATCTATGAAGGCCGCTGGCTCGACAAGCAGCACAAGAAAGACGAGAACGATCCGGAGAAGCGTCCCGAGCGCCTGTGGAGCAAGGCTGCCGCGGAATCGATCGTGGCCGCCTGCCGCGGCAAGATCGGCAACGTCACCGAAGAATCCAAGCCAACCACGCAAATGGCGCCCGGCCTGTTCGACCTGACCAGCCTGCAACGCGAAGCCAACTCGCGCTTCGGCTTCTCCGCCAAGAACACGCTCGGCCTGGCCCAGGCCTTGTACGAAAAGCACAAGGTGCTGACTTATCCGCGTACCGACTCGCGCCATCTGCCGGAAGATTATCTGCAGACCGTCAAGGACACGATGGAAGCGCTGTCCGAGAACAACAACTACCATCAGTTCTCGAAGCAGATCCTCAAGCAGGGTTGGGTCAAGCCGAACAAGCGCATCTTCGACAACACCAAGATCAGCGATCACTTTGCGATCATCCCGACCACGCAAGTGCCGAAGAACCTGTCGGAGCCGGAACAGAAACTGTACGACCTGGTGACGCGCCGCTTCATGGCGGTGTTCTTCCCGGCTGCGGAATTTCAGGTCACCACGCGCTTCACCGAAGTCTCCGGCCATCAGTTCAAGACCGAAGGCAAGGTCATGACCAATCCGGGCTGGCTGGCGATCTACGGCAAGGACGTGGTTGACGAGAAGGATGAAAACAGCGGCACGCTGGTCGCCGTCGCCAAGGACGAAAAGGTCAAGACCGACAAGATCACCGCCAACGGCCTGGTCACCAAGCCGCCGGCGCGCTACACCGAAGCGACGCTGCTGTCGGCCATGGAAGGCGCCGGCAAGCTGATCGACTCCGACGAGTTGCGCGAAGCGATGGCCGGCAAGGGCCTCGGCACGCCGGCCACGCGCGCGGCCATCATCGAAGGCCTGCTCAACGAAAAATACCTGCTGCGCGAAGGCCGCGAAATGATGCCGACCGCCAAGGCGTTCCAGCTCATGACGCTGCTGCACGGACTGGGCGTGGATGAACTGACCGAGCCTGAACTCACCGGCGAATGGGAGCAGAAGCTGGCGCAGATGGAACGCGGCAAGATCAGCCGTGAAGAGTTCATGCGCGAGATCGCCCAGATGACGCAAATCATCGTCAAGCGCGCCAAGGAGTATGACAACGACACCATCCCCGGCGACTACGCGACGCTGAAGACGCCTTGCCCGAATTGCGGCAGCGTGGTGAAGGAAAACTATCGCCGCTTCGCCTGCACCAAGTGCGAATTCTCGATGAGCAAGACGCCGGCCGGTCGCCAGTTTGAAATTCCCGAAGTGGAAGAGCTGCTGGCCAACCGCACCATCGGTCCGCTGCAGGGCTTCCGCTCGAAGATGGGCCGTCCGTTCGCGGCGATCCTGAAGATTTCGCGCGACGAGGAAATCAAGAACTTCAAGCTCGAATTCGATTTCGGCCAGAACGACGACGCCGAGGGCGGCGAACCGGTCGACTTCAGTGAGCAGACGCCGCTCGGCCCTTGCCCGAAATGCGGCAGCGGCGTGTACGAGATGGGTCTGGCCTACGTGTGCGAAAAGCAGGTTGCCAAGCCGAAGGCCTGTGACTTCCGCAGCGGCCGCATCATCCTGCAGCAGGAAATCCTGCCGGAACAGATGGCCAAACTGCTCAACGAAGGCAAGACCGACTTGCTGCCGGGCTTCATTTCGCAACGCACGCGCCGTCCGTTCAAGGCGTTCCTGGCGCGCGGCAAGGACGGCAAGATCAGCTTCGAGTTCGAGGAGCGCAAGGCCAAGGCGCCGGCCAAAGGCAAGGCTGCGGCAGCCGCTGCGGAAGGTGACGACGTTGCGACTGCAACGGCAACCAAGGCGAAGGCCAAGCCGGCGGCAGCAGCGAAGAAGCCGGCCGCCAAGAAACCTGCGGCTAAAAAGCCGGCCGTGAAAAAGGCTGCACCGAAGAAAGCCGCTGCCGCCTGATCAATCATCGGCGCACAAAAAAAGCCCTCGGTAACGAGGGCTTTTTCATGGTTGGTACAGATACGGATGCAAACGCTATCCTGCATTCCTCACGTTCATCACTTGTAATCGATCGTCAGCGGCGCATGGTCCGAGAAGCGCGCGGTCTTGTAGATCGCTGCGGTCTTTGCCTTCTTGGCGATGCCGGCGGTGGCGATGTGATAGTCGATGCGCCAGCCGACGTTGTTGGCCCAGGCCTGGCCGCGGTTGCTCCACCAGGTGTAGGCGTCGCCGGTGGTTTCCGGATGGATGGTGCGGTAGACGTCGACCAGGCCGAGTTCATCGAACACGCGTGTCAGCCAGGCGCGTTCTTCCGGCAGGAAGCCCGAGTTCTTCTGGTTGCTCTTCCAGTTCTTCAGGTCGATTTCCTTGTGGGCGATGTTCCAGTCGCCGCAGATGACGATTTCACGGCCGCTGTTCTTGAGCTCCTGCAAGTGCGGCAGGAACACTTCCATGAAACGGAATTTGGCTTGCTGGCGCTCTTCGCTCGACGAGCCCGAGGGGCAGTACAGCGAGATCACGGTGAGGTCGCCGAAGTCGCATTCGACGTAGCGGCCTTCATCGTCGAACTCCTGCACGCCGAAGCCGATACGCACCGCGTTCGGGGTGCGCTTGCTGTAGACGCCGACGCCCGAGTAGCCCTTCTTCTCGGCGTAGTGGAAATGGCCCACGTAGCCTTCCGGCGCGAGGAACTCGGGCGACATGTCGGCTTCCTGGGCCTTCAGTTCCTGCACGCAGATGAAGTCGGCGGATTCCTTGGCCATCCACTCGAAGAAACCCTTTTTGGCGGCGGAACGGATGCCGTTGAGATTGGCGGAGACGATTTTTGGCATGGTTTTCGGAGATCAAAAGTCAGGCGCGTAGCATACCTGATTCATTTAAAATGTGGGTCTTGCACACCCGGAGCCGGATCCCGGCACGTAGGACGGGTTTCTTCGCAGACAATTTTCCAGGAATGTATTTTGAGCAACTTACGACAAGAATTCATTGAGTTCGCCGTGTCCGCAGGCGTGTTGCGCTTCGGCGAGTTCGTCACCAAGGCCGGCCGCACTTCGCCTTACTTCTTCAATGCGGGGCTGTTCAACGAAGGCGCGGCGCTGGCCAGGGTGGCGCAGTTCTATGCCCAGACCTTGCAGGAGTCCGGCCTGCAATACGACATGCTGTTCGGTCCCGCCTACAAGGGCATCACGCTGGCCTCCGCCACCGCCGTTGCGCTGGCGGGCCAGGGCCGCAACGTGCCGTTCGCCTACAACCGCAAGGAAGCCAAAGACCACGGCGAAGGCGGCACCATCGTCGGCGCCAAGCTGCAAGGCCGCGTGGTGATCATTGACGACGTGATTTCAGCCGGCACCTCGGTGCGCGAATCGGTGGACATGATCCGCGCTGCCGGAGCTACTCCCTGCGCGGTCCTGATCGCGCTGGATCGCATGGAGCGCTCGGGCAAGGACGACGCCCTGTCGGCGCTGTCGGCGGTGCAGGAAGTGGGCAAGGCCTACGACATGCCGGTGATCTCGATCGGCAATCTCAACGACTTGCTGCAATACCTGGCGCAGGCCGGCGCCGACGCGCAGCTGTCGCAGTACAAGGACGCCGTGGCGGCTTACCGCGCGCGTTACGGCGTGCAATAAACGCTGTTGCCGCAAGCGGCAGGCCACAAAAAATGCCCCGGGTCATGGCGACGCGGGGCATTTTTCCATCTGCTGCGTTTTGTGTTGGTCGTGCCTTTTGCAGCAGGCGTCAGACCGTAGCTCTGATGGCTGCTGTGCCGGTCGTGCCGACTCCCAGGCGCTGCAGGCGATCATCGAGCTCGCCGATCTGCGCCGCCACTGCGTTTTCGGTCAGCTGGCCGCGTTGCTGGATGTCCTGCTGCACCGATTCGATCTTGTTGGTCAACGCGCTCAGGTGGGCGTTCTGGCGTTGCTGCAGCTGCTGCAATTCGCTTTGCAGGTAGCCGCGCAATTCGATGAAGCGCGATTTTTCAGCCTGGTCGGCCAACTCGCGCTGCATATCGAGCTGTTTGGTCAGCCGCCGCGCTTCGAACAGTGCGCTGGTTTGCAGCGCCATCACGTACAGCAGGAAGGCTGCGGCGAGGACCACCACCACGCCCAGCATCACCAGGCCCAGCGGCGCCTGGAAGTCGGTAAACACCAGCGTCAGCGGCGTTGGCGCCAGGAAGGCTTCCCAGTTGACGGCGGCGAAGATGGCGACCAGCGCCAGCACCACGATCATAAAAGTTGTGCGAAATCTCATGAGCATTCTCCTGTTGTTCGAATAATGTCCGATCAGGACGCGCACGACCGCATCGGGCGCGTCATCTGGAGTTTGGACCGGCCGCGCGCCATGCCGTTCCTTCGTGAGCGGAAACAATGTCTGACAGGCAATAAAAAAGCCCTCTTGCGAGGGCTTTTTTTGTCGATTCTTGCCGGATCGGCAAGCTTCAGACCGGGACGTCGCCTTCGACGGTGGTGCGATACAGCGTGCGGCGCAGGTGTTGCGGCGTGATGGCGGCGTAGTGCTGGGTGCTGCGGTTGTCCCAGAACACGATGTCGTGCGGTTGCCATTGATGGCGGTAGACGTTCTCGGGGCGCGTGACGTGTGCATGCAAGGTCTTGAGCAGTTCATTGCTTTCATCGCGCGGGATGCCGATGATGTGCGAGGTGAAGCCTTCGCTGACGAACAGGATCTTGCGGCCGCTTTCCGGATGCGTGGTGACGACCGGATGCTCCACCGGCGGTACTTCGTCGATCTGCTTTTGCGTCAGCTCCGGACGCCACGGCGACAGCTTGCGCAGCCGTTCGTAGCGGTAGATGTAGGAATGGACCGCGCGTTTGCCTTCCAGCAGCTTCTTGATCCCGGCCGGCAGCGTGTCGTAGGCGTCGGCGGTGTTGGCGAACAGCGTGTCGCCCTGTTCCGCCGGTAGCTCCTGCGAATGCAGCAGCGCACCCAGGCTGGGTTTGGGCATGTACGAGAGATCCGAATGCCAGTCGGCGCCGGCGTCGACCAGGCCGATCGGCTTGCCGTCTTCGAGCACGTTGGAGACGATCAGGATTTCCGGGTAATTCTTCAGGTGGAAGCGGTTGAGTACATGCACCTGCAACGGGCCGAAACGGCGGCTGAAGGCGACATGCTGGTCCGGCGTGATGCGCTGGTCGCGGAACACCACCACGCCGTGCCTGACCAGCGCCGCGCGGATGTCGGCCACTTCGCGGTCGGAGACCGGCAGGTTGAGGTCGAGGCCGGTGATTTCGGCGCCCAGCGGGCCGCCGAAGGCGCGGATAGTGAAATCTTGTTCCGCAGCGGCGGAAGGGGTTTGCAGTGCGCTTGCGCTGGACATGACGAATCTGGCTCCGTTGCCGGGCGGCGGTGGTCGGCTTGCGATTGGCTTGCGATTAGCGACCCCGCCCCGAGGGTGGTAAAACAAGGATTACACCCCTCGCCAGTCAGGCCAGCAAGTAATAAGTTCTCATAACCATATGTGTTTTCTGCGCACTCCGCGGCGCAGAAACGAAAAAGCCGCTGCAACAGCAGCGGCTTCGGTCGTTGGCGCAATCAAAACGCCGTGGTCAGGCCGTCAATTTCTTGCGCAGCAACTCGGTCAGTTGCGCCGGATTGGCCTTGCCCTTGGTGGCTTTCATGGCCTGGCCGATCAGGGCGTTGATGGCCTGTTCCTTGCCGGAACGGAACTCCGCCACCGACTTTTCGTTGGCCGCCAGCACCTGGTCGACGATGGCTTCCAGTGCGCCGCTGTCGGAAATCTGCTTCAGACCCTTGGCGTCGATGATGTCGTCGGCCAGCGTGTCCTTGTCGGATTTGGCTTCCCACATGCCGGCGAAGACTTCCTTGGCGATCTTGTTGGAAATGGTGCCGTCGGCGATGCGCTTCAGCAGCAGCGCCAATTGCACCGCGCTGACCGGCGCGGCGGCAATGTCCGTGTCTTCGCGGTTCAGTGTCGAGGCGACGTCGCCCATGAGCCAGTTGGCGGCGGGTTTGGCCTGCTCCTTGCCGGCGGCGGCAACCACCGCTTCGAAATAGGACGCCATCGCCTTCGATTGCGTCAGCACGGCGGCGTCGTATTCAGGCAGTGCGTAATCGCCGACGAAACGTTCGCGCATCGCGCCCGGCAATTCCGGCATGGTGGCTTTGACACGTTCGATCCACTCTTGCGCGATCACCAGCGGCGGCAAATCCGGATCGGGGAAGTAGCGGTAATCCTGCGCGTCTTCCTTGCTGCGCATGGAGCGCGTTTCCTTCTTGTCCGGATCGTACAGGCGCGTTTCCTGCACCACGGTGCCGCCGTCTTCGATCAGCTCGACCTGGCGCCGCACTTCGTAGTTGATCGCGTCTTCCATGAAGCGGAAGGAGTTGAGGTTCTTGATCTCGCAGCGGGTGCCGAATTCCTTCTGGCCGACCGGGCGCACCGAGACGTTGGCGTCGCAGCGGAACGAGCCCTCCTGCATGTTGCCGTCGCAGATGCCCAGCCACATCACCAGCGAGTGCAGCGCCTTGGCGTAGGCCACGGCTTCGGCGGCGCTGCGCATGTCGGGCTCGGTGACGATTTCCAGCAGCGGCGTGCCGGCGCGGTTGAGATCGATGCCCGTCATGCCCTGGTAGTCTTCATGCAGCGATTTTCCGGCATCTTCCTCGAGGTGGGCGCGGGTCAGTTGCAGCGTCTTGATTTCAGCCTTGCCGTCCTTCTCGAGCACGAAGGAAATCTTGCCGCCCTGGACCACCGGGATTTCAAACTGGCTGATCTGGTAACCCTTGGGCAGGTCGGGATAGAAATAATTTTTCCGTGCAAATACCGAGCGCGGCGCAATCGTCGCACCGATCGCCAGGCCGAACTGGATGGCACGCTCGACCGCGCCTTTGTTGAGCACCGGCAGCACGCCCGGCAAGGCCAGGTCGACCGGGCTGGCCTGGGTGTTGGGAGCGGAGCCGAACCGGGTCGATGAGCCGCTGAAAATTTTGGATTCGGTCGAAAGCTGTGTGTGCGTTTCCAGACCGATGACGACTTCCCACTGCATAGTATTCCTCGCTGATGTGTTCGTTTTACCTTGCGCAAGCCGCTCAGGCCGGCGCACGCAGGTGCCAGTCGGTGGCCTGCTGGTATTGGTGGGCGACGTTGAGCAGGCGCGCTTCATCGTAGTAGCTGCCGATGATTTGCAGGCCGACCGGACGATTGCCGTTTTTTTCGCCTTGGCCGAATCCGCATGGAATCGACATGCCCGGCAGACCCGCCAGGCTGGTCGACAAGGTGAAAATGTCGGCCAGGTAGTTGGCCACCGGATCGTCGGTCTTGTCGCCCAGATCCCATGCCACGGTCGGCGAGACCGGCCCCATGATGACGTCGCACTTGCGGTCCGGGCCGGTCAGCGCGTTCTGGAAATCCTGCGCGATCAGGCGGCGGATTTTTTGCGCCTGCAGGTAGTAGGCGTCGTAGTAGCCGTGCGACAGCACATAGGCACCGACCAGGATGCGGCGCTTCACTTCGTCGCCAAAACCTTCCGCGCGCGACTTCTTGTACATGTCGGAGAGGTCCTTGTAATCGGCGGCGCGATGGCCGTAGCGCACGCCGTCGAAACGCGACAGGTTCGACGATGCTTCGGCCGGCGCAATCACGTAATACACCGGGATCGACAGCTCGGTCTTCGGCAGCGAAATGTCGACCAGCGTGGCGCCGAGCTTTTCGTATTCGGCCAGCGCGGCGCGCACGGCTTGCTCGACATCAGGGGCCAGGCCGGCGCCGAAGAATTCCTTCGGCACGCCGATGCGAAGACCCTTGATGCTGTCGTTCAGGGAACGGGTGAAATCTTCCTTCGGACGTTCGATGCTGGTCGAATCGCGCTGGTCGAAACCGCTCATCGCGTTGAGCAGCAGGCCGCAGTCTTCGGCGGTTTTTGCAATCGGGCCGCCCTGGTCGAGCGACGACGCAAACGCGATCATGCCGTAGCGCGAGACGCTGCCGTAAGTCGGTTTGATGCCGGTCACGCCGCACAGCGACGACGGCTGGCGGATCGAGCCGCCGGTATCGGTGCCGGTCGCGGCCGGCGCCAGGCGCGCGGCAATCGCTGCGGCCGAACCGCCGGACGAACCGCCCGGCACGGCGCGCTTGTCCCAAGGATTTTTCACGGCGCCGAAATAGGAATTCTCGTTGCCCGACCCCATCGCGAATTCGTCGCAGTTGAGCTTGCCCAATGTAACAGTGCCGGCGGCGTTGAACTGTTCCACCACGGTCGCATCAAACGGGCTCACATAATTTTCCAGCATCTTCGAACCGGCCGTGGTGCGCCATCCGCGCGTCACGAACAAGTCCTTGTGCGCGATCGGGATGCCGGTCAATGCAGTGACATCGTCGGCGGCGATGCGGCGGTCGGCTTGCGCGGCCTGTTGCAAGGTCAGTTCGCGATCGACATGCAGGAAAGCATTGAGATCGCTCTGGCCGATGCGGTCGAGGAACAGCGTGGCCAGTTCGGCCGCGGAAATTTTCTTGGTCTGCAAGAGCGTCGACAGCTCTTTGATGGTCTTGGTGTGCATGGAAAAATGTCGTTTCAGGTTCGGTGAGGCTGAGGCGCCGAAGCGTCTTTTTTGCGCGCGGTTTCTGTGCGCAGCGACGTGATTTATTCGATGACCTTGGGCACCAGGTACAGGCCGTCCTGAGTCGCCGGCGCTGGTTGCTGGTATGCCTCGCGCTGGTTGGTTTCGGTCACCGCGTCGTCGCGCAGGCGCAGCGCCAGGTCGGCGGTCAGCGCCGCAATCGGATGGCTCAGCGGCTCGATGCCCGTCGTGTCCACGGCGCGCATCTGTTCCACCAGCGAAAAGATGCTGTTGAGTTTGTCCAGGGTTTGGCCGGCTTGTTCATCCGTCAACTCGAGACGGGACAAGTTGGCAATGCGTTTCACATCGGAAAGGGCAAGAGTCATGATAGGAAGGTGCGCGCCGGGCGCAAAAACTAATGTGTTGAAAAATCGGATCGCCATGATGGCAAATGCGCAGGTAAAAGCCTGCAAAAACGCAGAAAAATCTCTTATCAGGCAAGGATGGATGGCTATTTTGCCTGCTGGTTTCTGCCAAATTATAAGGTAGAATGTAGGACTAATGCCTTGCGGGCGCCGTATTTGTGTCGCCGCGGCTTAAAAAGACACCCCCACTTACCAAATGCAACGCGCGCGACTCTGGCGCATCAGGACAATTCATGTTTGGATTTTTACGCAGTTACTTCTCTAACGACCTCGCAATTGACCTTGGAACGGCTAACACACTGATCTACGTACGCGGTCAGGGCATCGTCCTCGACGAACCGTCCGTGGTCGCCATCCGCCAGCAAGGCGGTCCGAACGGCAAGAAGACCATCCAGGCGGTCGGCAAGGAAGCAAAACAGATGCTGGGCAAGGTTCCCGGCAACATCGAGGCGATCCGCCCGATGAAAGACGGCGTGATTGCCGATTTCACCGTCACCGAGCAGATGCTGAAGCAATTCATCCGCATGGTGCACGATTCCAAGCTGTTCCGTCCGTCCCCGCGCATCATCATCTGCGTGCCGTGCGGCTCGACCCAGGTGGAGCGCCGTGCGATCCGCGAATCGGCGCTCGGCGCCGGCGCGTCGCAGGTCTATCTGATCGAAGAACCGATGGCAGCGGCAATCGGCTCCGGCCTGCCGGTCTCGGACGCCACCGGCTCGATGGTGGTCGACATCGGCGGCGGCACCACGGAAGTCGGCATCATTTCGCTGGGCGGCATGGTGTACAAGGGTTCGGTGCGCGTTGGCGGCGACAAGTTCGATGAAGCCATCGTCAACTACATCCGCCGCAACTACGGCATGCTGATCGGCGAGCAGACCGCCGAAGCGATCAAGAAGGAAATCGGTTCCGCCTTCCCGGGTTCCGAGGTCAAGGAAATGGAAGTCAAGGGCCGCAACCTGTCCGAAGGCATCCCGCGTTCGTTCACCATCTCCAGCAACGAAATCCTGGAAGCGCTGACCGACCCGCTCAACAACATCGTGTCCGCCGTCAAGAACGCGCTGGAACAGACGCCGCCGGAATTGGGCGCCGACATCGCCGAAAAGGGCATGATGCTGACCGGTGGCGGCGCGCTGCTGCGCGACCTGGACCGTCTGCTGATGGAAGAAACCGGCCTGCCGGTGATCGTGGCGGAAGATCCGCTGACCTGCGTGGTGCGCGGTTCCGGCATGGCGCTCGATCGCATGGACAAACTGGGTTCGATCTTCTCCAACGAATAATTCTCCGCCACAGGAGTCCGGCCAACCTCGAGGAACCGAAACGCGCCTATGACTGAGCACAAGCAGATTGGGTCGGTGCTGCGAACCTACAGTTCGCACAACGGCCAAATCTCGGCTGCTGCAGCGCGTTGCCTTCCTGACATTGGCCGGAACCTTCCCGGTATCCGTCCGCTGTTCTCCCTCCAGCCCGCCGTGCGCGGGCTGTTGCGGTTTTCGGCTCACCCGGCATCGGTCTCGGCCTGACGACACATGGATATCCCACCACTCTTCAAGCAAGGCGCCTCGGCCCGCGCCCGCGCCGGCTTTTTTGCGCTGATAGCGATCATCATGCTGGTGGTCGATTCGCGCATGCATGCGCTGTCGATGGTGCGCCAGGCAGTCGGCACGGTGCTGTATCCGTTCCAGGTCGTCGCCATGGTGCCGCGCGACGCCGCCTACAAGGTCGGCGATTACTTCAATTCCCTGACTGCGCTGCAAAAGGAAAACGACGCCCTGCGCCGCCAGCAAGCCGTGAATGCCCAGCTGATGCAGCAAGAGCGCCAGATGGCCGCCGAAAACATCCAGCTGCGCAAGTTGCTGAGCATGCAACAACGCATCGCCAACAGATCGGTGGTCGGTGAAATCCTTTACGATGCGCGCGATCCGTTCACCCGCAAGATCATCCTCAATCGTGGTTCGCAGCAGGGCGTTGCGCCCGGCCAGCCGGTGATCGATGACGTCGGCATCGTCGGCCAGGTCACGCGCGTATTCCCGTTCACGTCCGAAGTCACGCTGCTGACCGACAAGGACCAGGCCATTCCGGTGCAGGTCCTGCGCAACGGCTTGCGCAGCGTGGCCTACGGTCGCGGCCAGTCGGGCGTGCTGGACTTGCGCTTCATGGCCGCCAACGCCGACATTCAGAAGGGCGATGCGCTGGTCACCTCGGGCATCGACGGTATCTATCCGCCCGGCTTGTCGGTGGCGACGGTGCAGCAGGTCGAGACCAAGTCGACCGATGCTTTCGCCCACATCGTCTGCCTGCCGGCTGCCGGCGTCGATCGCCACAAGCAGCTGCTGATTTTGCTGGTCGAACAGACCATCGCGCCGCGTCCCGATCCTGAAGGCGCGGGGGAAAAGGGCGACAAGCTGCTCAAGCGCCGCCTGCGCGACACCGCCAAGGAAAGCGAGGCGGTGTCGCCCAAGGACGCGCCGAACGAAGAGCGCAAGGGTACCGCTCCTGCTGCTACTGCAGCTGCAGCAACTTCGGCTGCACCGGCACCGGCAACCGCTGCAGCGCCGGCCGCCAAACCAGCCACACCGCCGGCGGCAACGTCGGCACAACCCGCCAAGAGCGCCCGATGAACGATCCGCACTACATCCTGCTGCCGGCTAATCCGCTGTTCATCGCGCTGAGCCTGGTGGCGGCCTTCCTGCTCAATCTGCTGCCGTGGGGGCAATGGGTCGGCGTGCCCGATTTCGTCGCGCTGGTGCTGGTGTTCTGGGCGATCCACGAGCCGCGCAAGATCGGCATCAGCATCGCCTTCATGATGGGCTTGCTGATGGACGTCAATGAAGCCACGCTGCTCGGCGAAAACGCCCTGGCCTACACGCTGCTGTCCTACTTCTCGATCATGATCCACCGCCGCGTGCTGTGGTTTCCGGTCGGCACCCAGGCATTGCACATCCTGCCGCTGCTGCTGCTGACGCAGGCAGTGCAACTGGTCGTGCGCCTGATCGTCAGCGGCAAATTCCCGCATTGGTACTACTTCAGCGAAAGTTTCGTCTGCGCTCTGCTGTGGCCGGTGGTGGCGTGGCTGCTGCTGGCGCCGCAACGACGTGCGATCAATCGCGACGACAACCGTCCGATCTAGACTAGGTCATAACACGCTCCGATATGACAGAGTTCAAAAACACCGAGCATGAACTGAAGCTCTTCCGGTTGCGCCTGTTCGCAGTCGCGGTGCTGGTGCTGGTGTGTTTCAGTCTGCTGATGGCGCGTTTTGTCTGGCTGCAGATCGTGCGCCATGACGCCTATGCCGCGCAGGCCGAGGAAAACCGCATTTCGGTGGTGCCCATCGTGCCCAACCGCGGCCTGATCCTGGATCGCAACGGCGTGGTGCTGGCGCGCAACTACTCCGCCTACACGCTCGAAATCACACCGTCCAAGATCACCGGCAGCCTCGACGACCTGGTCGATCAGCTGAGCCCGCTGGTCGACATCCAGCCGAAAGACCGGCGCCGTTTCCGCAAGCTGCTGGAAGAATCCAAGAACTTCGAAAGCCTGCCGATCCGCACGCGCCTGACCGACGAGGAAGTCGCCAGGTTCACCGCGCAGCGTTATCGCTTCCCCGGCGTCGACATCCAGGCGCGCTTGTTCCGCCAATATCCGTACGGCAAAACCGCCGCGCACGTGATCGGCTACATTGGCCGCATCAGCCAGCGCGACGCCGATCGCATCTCCGATTCCGACGACGAAGCCAACTACAACGGCACCGACTACATCGGCAAGGAAGGCCTCGAGAAGAGTTACGAGACCCAGCTGCACGGCACCACCGGCTACGAAGAAGTCGAGATCTCCGCCGGCGGCCGCGCCGTGCGCACGCTCTCGCGCACGCCGGCCAGCCCGGGCCAGAACTTGATCCTGTCGATCGACATCGAGCTGCAAAAAGTGATCGAGGAAGCCTTCGGCGACCGCAAAGGGGCGCTGGTCGCGATCGATCCGGCCACCGGCGACATCCTCGCCTACGTTTCGCAGCCGTCGTTCGATCCCAACGTCTTCGTCGAAGGCATCGACCAGCAAACCTGGGACGAACTCAACAATTCGCCCGATCGTCCACTCATCAACCGTCCGCTGTCCGGCACTTATCCACCCGGTTCGACGTACAAGCCGTTCATGGCGCTGGCGGCATTGGAGCTGGGCAAGCGCAAGCCGACCGACTCCATCCGCGACCCCGGCTTCTTCTGGCTCGGCAATCATAAATTCCGCGACGACAAGGAAGGCGGCCACGGCGTGGTCGACATGTACCGCTCGATCGTGGTCTCTTGCGACACCTACTACTACATGCTGGCCAACGACCTCGGCGTCGACGCCATCCACGATTTCATGAAGCCGTTCGGCTTCGGCCAGGTCACCGGCATCGACCTGGAACACGAGCGCAAGGGCCTGCTGCCGTCCACCACCTGGAAGCGCAACGCCTACCGCAAGCCGGAGCAGCGCAAGTGGTACGCCGGCGAAACCATCTCGCTGGGCATCGGCCAGGGCTACAACGCATTCACGCCGATCCAGATGGCGCACGCGACCGCGACGCTGGCCAACAACGGCGTGGTCATGAAGCCGCATCTGGTCAAGATGATCGAAGATGGCGTCACGCATGACCGCACCGTCACCGTGCCGAAGGAAAGCTATCGCATCCCGCTGAAGCAGGAAAACATCGACGTCATCAAGCAGGCCATGGTTGGCGTGAACAAGGAAGGCACCGGCGCGCGCGTGTTCGCCGGCGCGGAATACACATCGGCCGGCAAGAGCGGTACGGCGCAGGTGGTCTCGATCAAGAAGAACGAGAAGTACGACGCCAAGCGCCTTGCCACCCATCTGCTGGACAACGCCTTGTTTACCGCCTTTGCTCCAGCCGACAAGCCGCGCATCGCGCTTTCGGTCATCGTCGAAAACGGCGGATGGGGCGCCGAAGCCGCTGCGCCGCTGGCGCGCAAGGCGATCGACTTCTACCTGCTCGGCAAACGTCCCGGCGACAAGGCCAAGGCCGCCGCCAAGGGCAGCGATGCCGCCACACAACCTGCAACAGACGCGGTCGGCAACGATATCAGGGATTAAACAGATGAACTTGCACCGCCCCCCGCTCTGGCAAATCATCAAACCGCACCTGGCGGTGTTTGACGGCGCGCTGTCGCTGATCATTTTCCTGATCATGTCGGTCGGCATCGTCACGCTGTATTCGGCCGGCATGAACTTCCCCGGCCGCGTCGAAGACCAGCTGCGCAATATCCTGATCGCCTTCATCGTGATGTGGATCGCCGCCAACGTCTCCCCGCAGACCTTGCTGCGCTTCGCCGTGCCGATCTACACGGTCGGCGTCACGCTACTGATTGCGGTGGCCTTGTTCGGCATCGTCAAGAAAGGCTCGCGCCGCTGGCTCAACATCGGCATGGTCGTGCAGCCATCCGAGATCATGAAGATCGCCATGCCGCTGATGCTGGCGTGGTACTTCCAGAAGCGCGAAGGCATGATCCGCTGGCATGTGTTTCTGATCGCCGGATTGCTGCTGGCGGTGCCGGTCGGCCTGATCATCCGCCAGCCCGACCTCGGCACCGGCGTGCTGGTGCTGGCGGCTGGTTTCTACGTGATCTTCTTCGCCGGCCTGTCGTGGAAGGTGCTGACCGGCTTGGCCGTCGCCGGCGCCGCCAGCCTGCCGGTGGTCTGGTCGGTGCTGCACGACTACCAGCGCCAGCGCGTGATGATGCTGATCGATCCGACTTCCGATCCGCTCGGCAAGGGCTTCCACATCATCCAGTCGACCATCGCCATCGGTTCCGGCGGCGTCACCGGCAAAGGCTGGCTGATGGGTACGCAGACCCACCTGGAATTCATCCCCGAGCGCACCACCGACTTCATCTTCTCGGTGTTCTCGGAAGAGTTCGGCCTCATCGGCAACAGCATTCTGGTGGTGCTCTATCTGCTGCTGATCGGGCGCGGCCTGATGATCACCGCCAACGCGCCGACGCTGTTCACGCGTTTGCTGGGCGGCTCCATCACGATGATTTTCTTCACCTACGCGTTTGTGAACATGGGCATGGTCAGCGGCATCCTCCCGGTGGTCGGCGTGCCGTTGCCGTTCATGAGCTACGGCGGCACCGCGCTGGTCACGCTGGGACTGGGCGCGGGTATCCTGATGAGCATTCAGCGCCATCGCAAACTAGTGCAAACCTGACAACGCTGGCGGGGGTTGCCGATACTCTGGTATCGTTGCGCTCGATCTAGGGCCTGTTAACAGGCCCTAAAACAACCGAGACTCAGGGAACATTGAAATGCGGGATTTTCTTGTCACGACGCCGCGCATGATGCGCTGGCTGTCCTTATTGGCGCCGCTGGCGCTGGCGGCGTGCAGCAGTGCGCCGCCGCTCAATCCGTCGCCGTCGGCGACGACGTCCACGTCCACGTCGACAGCGCGCAGCGCCAACGGCAAGCCTTTGCCGGCGCTGCCGGCTGCGGGCTCCGGCCGCGGCGGCTATTACAAGGACGACGGTCCGGGCGACCAGCCGCCGGAAGGCTTGCTTGACACACCCGATGCCGAGCCGCGCGTCGAACCGTATTCGAAATCGGCGCTGCGTCCCTACACCGTCTTCGGCAAGACCTACACCCCGATCAGCGACAACCGGCCGTTCAAGCAGCGCGGCATCGGCAGCTGGTACGGCAAGAAATTCCACGGCCAGAAGACCTCGTCCGGCGAACTGTACGACATGTACAAGATGTCGGCTGCGCATCCGACATTGCCGATCCCATCCTATGCACGCGTCACCAACCTGAAGACCGGCGCGCAGGTAGTGGTGCGCATCAATGACCGCGGGCCGTTCCATTCGACGCGCATCATCGACTTGTCCTATACCGCAGCGCTCAAGCTCGGCTACCTCTCCTCCGGCAGCAGCGAGCTGGAAGTCGAGCGCCTGTTGCCTGACGAAATCGCCCGCATGGCGGAGAACAAGCGCAACGGGATTCCGAACACCACCACTGCCACCACCGCCGCTGCGCCCGCAGCCGAACCGGTCTCGGTCGGCAGCGTCGCGCCGCCCGGCCAGATCGTCCCGGTGGCGATGACGACGGCGCCACCGCCGGCCACCGCCGATGCCGCCGCACCGGCCGGTACGGCGCTGGCCGGCGGCTTCTATCTGCAATTCGGCGCCTACGCGCAGGAGGCCAACGCCGTCGCTGCGCGCGACAAGCTGATGCAAAGCCTCAACGGCGCCGTCGAAAAAATGGAAACCATCGTCGTCAACGGCCTGTATCGTTTGTATGCCGGCCCTTACGCCACTCGCCCGGCGGCCATGGATGCCGCCCAGATCGTGCGTCAGCGCAGTAGCGTGACGCCGTTCGTGGTCGAGCGCTGAGCCCGCTGATCCTTTCTACATCACACCTGCACAGGAACAGATACATGCATCCCTATTTATTGCTGGGCATCGCCATCGTGGCCGAAGTCATTGCCACCTCCGCCCTGCGCGCCGCCGAGGGCTTTGCGCGCCTGGTGCCGTCGATCGTGGTGGTCATCGGTTATGCAGTGGCGTTTCTGTGCCTGTCGCTGACGTTGAAATCGATCCCGGTCGGCATCGTGTATGCGATCTGGTCGGGGCTGGGGATCGTGCTGATTTCGGTGGTGGCGTATTTCCTGTACGGCCAGTCGCTGGATCTGCCGGCCATCATCGGCATGGGATTGATTCTGGTCGGCGTCGTCGTGCTCAACCTGTTTTCAAAATCGGCCGTGCACTGATAGCACTATATGGCATCGCCAGATCAACGCTTCAGCCCGCATCCTTGATCTGCAAAGCGCGCTCATAGAGCGCGTTTTTCTTTTGGCCGGTGATTTGCGCGGCCAGTCCCGCCGCTTGCTTGAGCGGCAATTCTTCCAGCAGGATGCGCAGCACGCGTTCGGCTTCGGCATTGTCGTCATCGCCAGCCGCCGCCGCGCCTTCCACCAGCACCACGAATTCTCCGCGCTGGCGGTTGCTGTCTTCGGCCAGCCAGGCCGGCGCTTCGGCCAGCGGGCAGCGATGCACGGTTTCAAACAGCTTGGTCAGTTCACGGCCGAGCACCACGTGACGCTCGGGGCCGAAGGCCTGCAGCAACGCATCGACGGTTTCCACGATGCGATGCGGCGCTTCGTAGAAGACCAGCGTGGCGGTGTCGGCTGCCAGTTTTTGCAGCGCATGTTCGCGCTGCCTGGATTTGTTCGGCAAGAAACCGATGAAGCGAAACGCATCGTTGACAAATCCGCTGGCCGACAGCGCCGCCACCGCCGCCGATGGACCCGGCAGCGGCACCACGCGCAGCCCCGCCGCGCGCACCGCCTCGACGATGCGCGCGCCAGGATCGGACACCGCCGGCGTGCCGGCATCCGACACCAGCGCGATGCGCTGGCCTTGCTGCAGGCGCGCGATGATCTTGTCGGCGGCTTCGCGTTCGTTGTGTTCATGCGCCGCGATCAGCGTCTGGCTGATGCCGTAGCGCGTGAGCAGGTGGCTGGTGTTGCGGGTGTCTTCGCAGGCGACGGCGTCGGCGATGGTCAGGACGTGCAAAGCACGCAACGTCACGTCGCAAACATTTCCGATGGGCGTGGCCAGCACATATAATGCCGACTCAGGATAGGTCTGCTGCGCGGCCTCGCTCAGGACTGACGACGCGGCTGCCGCGCTGGAGTTGGGGTGACTCATTGGAGAAGATAATGTTGGGAAAATGGGCGAAAGTCATCGTGCAGACTGTCATGCTGAGCGGATTGTGCGCTTCCGTGCAGGCAAATACAACCGTTGCCGACAATGCCGGGAATGCGGCTGCTGAACCGGCACCGCTCGCGCAGAGCGACAACGCGCCGCCGCCAAAACGGGTGGCCTTGCTGCTGCCGCTGCGCTCTGGCGTATTCGGCGCCGCCGCCGATGCGGTGCGCACCGGGTTCCTGACTGCCTCCGAACGCACGCGCGACAATCTCGTCATCACCATCATCGAAACCGGCGACGCCGTGCAGGACGTGCTGAACGCGTACAACGATGCCGCCGCCAAGTACGACATCATCGTCGGCCCGCTGGCGCGCAGCGCCGTCACCGCGCTGGCGCAATCGAACAACGTCGTGAAGCCGACCATCGCGCTGGCGCAGCCGGATCTTCCCGACGGCGCCGACCAGCGCCTGCCGCGCCAACTGCTGCTGATGGGTTTGTCGATCGAGGACGAAGCGCGCCAGGTGGCCACGTGGGCTGAACGCGTCAAGGCGCCCGGCAAGATTTTTTCGGTTTCCACCAATGTCGCCTGGCAGCGCCGCGCCGCCAAAGCCTTCACCCAGCAAGCCCGGCAGATCGGCCTGACGGTCGACAACCTCGAACTGAGCGTACCCAACAACGCACTCAGCGCCAGCGGCCTGGCGCAACTGAGCCAACGCATCCAGGCGGAAAAGCCGGCCTTGCTGTTCGTGGCGCTTGACGCCGCCCAGACCATTCAATTGCGCAGCGCCATCGGCAGCGAGATTCCGCTGTACGGTACGTCGCAACTCAATCCGCTGACGCTGGCCGGCGCGACCGCGGCGCTCAACGCTGCGGCGAAAGCCGCTGCCGCCAATACCGCGCCGCCGGCCAACGACAGCCGCCTGCCCGAACTCGATGGCGTGCACCTGATCGACATGCCATGGCAATTGCAGGCCGACCATGCTGCAGTGGCAGCCTATCCGCGCTCGGTCGCCAATGCCGACGGCAAGCCCAATGCCGACCTTGAGCGCCTGTATGCGCTCGGCATCGACGCCTTCCGCGTCGCCAGTGAAATCGCGGCGCAGCATTCAGGCTTCGACATCGACGGCGTGACGGGCCAGATCAACGCCAACATGGGCGCCGGCGCCACGTACTTCCAGCGCAAGGAAACCCAGGCCGTGTATCAGGACGGCGTCGCGGTCCCGGTGGCTGACCAGCGCTGAGCGGACATGGCTTTGTTCGACCGGCTGCGCGGCAGCGCCCGCACCCGCACCAGCAAGCAAGTCAGCGGCGACGCCGCCGAGGATGCCGCGCTGGCTTTCCTGTGCGGCGAAGGCTTGCGCCAGATTGAGCGCAACTTTCGCTGCAAGGGCGGCGAAATCGATCTCATCATGCAGGACGGCGACACGCTGGTGTTTGTCGAAGTGCGCCAGCGCAGCAAGGACAGTTTCGGCGGCGCGCTGGCCAGCGTCACGCGCGCCAAGCAGCGCCGCCTGATCGTCGCGGCCCAGATCTTCCTGCAGCGCTACCGCATGCCGCCAGCCTGCCGCTTCGATGTGATCTGCTACGACGGCGACCGCATGAACTGGCTGAAAAATGCCGTGGAAGCAACTCCTGAAGCATTTTGATACGCTTCTTTCGTGCTTGCATAAGCGGAACGCTCCCCCAACTACACTATAATTGGCGAGCTTATCGGCCCTGCCTGCCGCTGTCGGCCCGTTTCAGGCCGGCAATCCGGGCGACTTGACCCGATAATCCCGTTCCCCATTCATCGCTAAACCTATTCGCATCATGACCAATCAACGTATCCTTTCGCATTTCCAGGAAAGCGCCGAACTCAAGATCCACGCCGGCGCCGTGCTGGCGCAGCCGATCGAACAGGCGATTGAACTTATGTTCACGGCGCTGTCGAATGGCAACAAGATTCTTGCCTGCGGCAACGGCGGTTCGGCAGCGGACTGCCAGCATTTCGCCGCCGAACTGGTGGGTCGTTTTGAACGCGAGCGCCTGCCCCTGCCGGCGCTGGCGTTGACCACGGACACCTCGATCCTGACCGCAGTCGGCAACGATTACAGCTACCAGGAAATTTTCTCGAAGCAGGTCCAGGCCTTCGGCCAGGCCGGCGACGTTTTGCTGGCGTTCTCGACGTCGGGCAATTCCGGCAACGTGCTGGCGGCGATCGAAATCGCCCAGGAACGCGACATGCGCGTAGTGGCGCTGACCGGCAAGGGCGGTGGCGCCATCGGCAAGAAACTGACCGACGCCGACGTACATATCTGTGTGCCGCATGACCGTACCGCGCGCATCCAGGAAGTGCATCTGGTGACTTTACATTGTATTTGCGACGGTATCGATGTCGCGCTCTTTGGAGGTGATGTGCATGAATGATGCCAAGGCTGGCTGGACCACATTGTTGAAGTTGCGCCGTCCGCTGGCCGCCGCTGCCGTCTGCGGCATGCTCGCGATCGGCTTGCAGGGCTGCTTCGGCGTATTGGCCGGCGGTTTGCTGGCCGGCACGTTTGCCGCTACCGACCGTCGCACGCTGGGTGCGCAGACCGAGGACAAGTCCATCGTGGTCAAGGGCGAAGCCAACATCCCCGGCGTGGTGCCGCAAGGTTCCCACGTCAATGTCACCAGCTTCAATCGCAAGGTTCTGCTGAGCGGCGAAGTGCCTGACGAAGCCTCCAAGGCCGCCGCCGAACGCGAGATCAAGAGCTTGCCAGGCGTCGAAGGCGTGTTCAATGAACTGGCCATTTCCGGTTCGTCCAACTTCTCGTCGCGTTCGGGTGACGCACTCGTGACGAGCAAGGTGCTGGCTAGCCTGGTCGACGCCAAGGACCTGTACTCCAGCGCGTTCAAGGTCACCACCGAGCGCGGCATCGTCTACCTGATGGGACGTGTGACCGAACGTGAAGGCAAGCGCGGTGCGGATATCGCCAGCGGCGTGAGCGGCGTGCAAAAGGTCGTGACCTTGTACGAATACATTTCGGAAGAAGAACTCAAGCAGTACTCCCGCCAGGCGCCGCCGGATCCGGCCAAGTAAGTCGGCCACCGTCGCAGGGCAAGTCACTGCAGCAGGCCGAACCGCCGCGTCCATGATCGTTCATGGCCCGGCGGTTTTTTCATCGTGCGTCTATAATGTGCCGATCGACTGATGTTTCCGGATGCCGTGGCAAGGTTTGATGTTGTCGCCTTGCCATCCGGCAATGCCGCTATGGAAAGAACATGGAAGCCAAAAACGCCACCACTGCAACGCCCGCACCAGCTGCCGCGCCACGCCGTCGCCTCGGCCTCAAGCTGGGCGGACTGGCCGTCGTTGCCGCCGTCGCCTTGTTCGGCTACAGCTCGCTGTCGGCGCGCAATGCCGCCCCGGATGTGACCTTCGTCAAGCTGGACGGCCAGAAAGTCGCGCTCAAGGACCTGCGCGGCAAGGTCGTGATGGTCAATTTCTGGGCCACCAGCTGCACCACCTGCGTCGGTGAAATGCCGCAGATGATCTCGACCTACAACAAGTACAAGGACCAGGGCCTGGACTTCGTTGCCGTCGCGATGAGCTACGATCCGCCGAACTACGTCCTCAACTACACCGAAACCCGCAAGCTGCCGTTCAAGGTCGCGCTCGATCCGCAAGACACGCTGGCGAAGGCCTTCGGCGACGTCAAGCTGACGCCGACCACCTTTGTCATCGGCAAGGATGGCAGCATCCTCAAGCGCTATGTCGGCGAGCCGCAGTTCGCCGAACTGCATCAGTTGCTGGAAAAGGCGCTGGCCGCGTAAAGCGCAGATCCGATTCCACAATGAAAAACGCCGGCATGCATGCCGGCGTTTTTCATTGGCTTTCCCGAGCGCCATCTCGCGCTATAGCGCGGTCAGAACTGTTCCCACTCACCTTCGGATGCCTTGGCCGGCGTCGGCGCCTGGTTCAGCTTCGGCGTATCCGCTTGCGCCACGCGGGTCCGTGTCGCTGCTGCCGGCTTGCGCTGCGGCGTGATGTCCAGTGTGCGCAGCGCCGGCTTGACCGTCACGCCGGTATTGTCCAGCTTGAACACGCTCACCACCTGGGTCAGCGTGCTGGCCTGATCCTGCAGCGATTGCGCCGCTGCGGCGGCTTGCTCCACCAGCGCGGCATTCTGCTGCGTGGTCTCGTCCATCTGCGTGATGGCGCGGTTGACCTGCTCGATGCCGTCGCTCTGTTCCTGGCTGGCCGTGCTGATTTCGCCGACGATGTCCGTGACGCGTTTGACGCTCGCCACCACTTCGGTCATGGTCTTGCCGGCTTGCTCCACCAGACGCGTACCCGAGCCGACCTTGTTGACCGAATCGTCGATGAGCGACTTGATTTCCTTGGCGGCCGAAGCCGAGCGTTGCGCCAGGCTGCGTACTTCCGACGCCACCACGGCGAAGCCGCGGCCTTGTTCGCCGGCGCGCGCGGCCTCCACGGCGGCGTTCAGCGCCAGGATGTTGGTCTGGAAAGCAATCCCGTCAATCACGCTGATGATGTCGACGATCTTGCGCGATGACTCGTTGATCTCGCCCATGGTGTCGACCACCTGGCCGACCACACTGCCGCCCTGGACCGCGACTTCGGATGCCGAAACGGCGAGCTGGTTGGCCTGGCGCGCGTTTTCGGCGTTCTGCTTCACGGTCGAGGTCAGCTGCTCCATCGCGGAAGCGGTTTCTTCCAGCGCGCCGGCCTGGCTTTCGGTGCGTGCCGACAGGTCGAGGTTGCCGGTGGCGATTTCGCTGGAGGCGGTGGCGATGGTATCGGTGCCGCTGCGCACTTCGCCGACGATATTGAGCAGGTTGTCGTTCATGGTCTTAAGCGCCTGCAACAGCTTGCTGGTTTCATCCTTGCCGCTGCCGTCGATGTGCGAGGTCAGGTTGCCGGAAGCCACCGTCTCGGCGATGCTCACCGCTTCGTTGAGTGGACGCGTAATGCTCAGCGTCAGCAGCCAGCCCAGCAGGCCGCCCAGCACCAGTTCGATCAGGCCCAGGCTCAGCAGCAGCGTACGTCCGGACTGGTAGCTCTGGTAAATGTCGCCGGCGGCATCGTCGATGACCTGGGTCTGATAGTTGGCATACTTGAGCACGCTGTTCGCGTACTCGTCCATCATCTTGACCAGCGTGGTGTTGGTCAGCTGTTTGGCTTCCTCCACCTTGCCGGCCGCCTTCATCTTGAAAATATCTTCGCGCGCGGTGCGATACGCCGTACGCAGTTTGCCGACGTTGTCGAACAGCTGCTTTTCTTCGGGAGAAGTGACTGCCGCTTCGACGCGCTTTTGCACTACGCTGATGCGCTTCGATTCGTTGTCGATCTGAGCCTGGAAGAACTTCTGGAATTCCGCATCTTCGCTGCGCATCACGGCGAAGGTGCGTACGCCATTCTCTTTGATGGCGGCGTGCCATTGATTGGCCGTACGTTCTTTCTGCAGGGCATTTTTCACCATGTCGTCGGTGGCGTCGCCGATACCTTGCAGGCGCCAAACGCCGATGCCCACCATGACCGCCATCAACATCAGCATCGCCACGAAACCGATACCGAGCCGTACACCTATCCTGTAGTTCTTCATGGCCGTCTCCTTTTCCCGTACTGCTTTTCATTTCCGCGCCGGTGTGCGCGGGCGTTGAATTATTGTTATCGGTCCAGCGTATCACAGCGAAATGGCTTCAAACCGAAGGTGAGCGATGCTTTGTCAGGCCTTTTGTCAACTCTGCGTCAGGAAGGAGCACAAATTAAGACAATATGACCGAAAGGCAACCATGCAATAGTGATAACGTGCCGCTATAATCCAAGGCTTCGGAAGTGCACCACGGCAATGCGCATGGTCGCCGTGTCACTCACTTCACGATCACCCTCACGATCACATGACAACAAAACCGGACGCGGCTGCGCATGCTGCGGAATTAGAAAAGCTGACGCAGTCGCTGGTGCGTGAACGCGACGCCCGCGTGCAGGCCGATGCCGCTATGGAAGGCCGCCTGCGCCGCTTGCAGGTGCTTGAAGCCGTCACCGCCGCAGCCAATGAAGCAGATACGCTCGACCAGGCGCTGCAATTCGCCGTCGACGAGATCTGTCGCTATACCGGCTGGCCGCTTGGCCATTGCTTCCACGTGCGCAAGGGCGCCAAGCCCTCCGCCCTGGTTTCCAGCGGCATCTGGCATGGCGCCAACCGGTCCGAATTTTCCGCCTTCCGCTGCATGTCCGGCGACCCCCAATTCCTCGCTGAGAAAGACTTGCCCGGACGCGTGCTCAAGGAAGCCGCGCCGCTCTGGATCGTCAATTTCGGCGCTGACCGCGACGCGTTGCGCGCCGACGTCGCTCGCGCGGTCGGCATTCGCGCAGCCATCGCCTTTCCGGTGATGAGTGGCGGCGAAGTCATTGCGGTGCTGGAATTTTTCTCGGTGCGTATTTTGTCGCTCGACGATCAATTGCTGCGATTGATGAATCTCATGCGCCAGATAGGCACGCGCCTCGGCCGTGTCGCCGAGCGCACGCAAGCCGTGTGCCGCCTGGCCCACGACGCCTCGCACGATGCGCTGACCGGACTGGCCAACCGCAGCCTGTTCCTGCAGCAGCTGGAACAGGCGCTGCAACGCCAATGGGACGACGACAACGCGCGCTTCGCGGTACTGTTCATCGATCTCGACCGCTTCAAGATCGTCAACGACAGTCTCGGCCATCTTGCCGGTGACGCCATGATCATCCAGGTGGCGGCGCGTCTCAAGAATGCCCTGCGTCCGGATCATCCTGCCTCATCCGCAGAGCAGGGCGCCGGCGGCGTCAACCCGGGCTACACGTTGGCGCGCATGGGGGGCGACGAATTCACGGTGCTGCTGAGCGACATTGACGATGTCGGCGAAGCGGTGCGCATCGCCGAGCGGATCCAGGCCGCGATGGCCTTGCCGTTCCTGATCCGCGACCAGGAAATCTACGCCAGCGCCAGCATCGGCATCGTGTTCGGCGACATCGGGCACACACTTGCAGATGAAGTCCTGCGCGATGCCGACCTTGCCGTGGGCCGCGCGAAGACGATGGGCAAGAGCCGTTACGAAGTGTTCGACCGCAGCATGCGCAAGGGCGCGGTAAGCCGCCTCGCCATGGAGACCGCGCTGCGCCACGCCTTGAAGAACAATGAATTCGTGTTGCACTACCAGCCCATCATCGAATTGCAGGGCGGCACCATCGTCGGCGTCGAGGCGCTGGTGCGCTGGCAGCGCGGACCGGATGAGCTGGTCTATCCGGGCGACTTCATCGACGTCGCCGAAGACACCGGCCTGATCCTCTACATCGGCATGTGGGTGCTGCGCGAGGCCTGCCGTCAGATGCACCAGTGGCACCGGCAATTTCCGCGCGCCAAGCCGCTCACCATCAGCGTCAACATTTCACCGCGCCAGTTTGTGCAACCCAATCTGGTGGACCAGATCAAGCAGATCGTCGCCGAGACCGGCATCGATCCCAACACACTGCGCCTGGAGATCACCGAGAGCGTGACCATGGGCGACGTCGAGCGCACCATCCGCATCCTGTCGCAGCTGCGCGAGATCGGCGTGCGCTTCAGCGTCGACGATTTCGGCACCGGCTATTCATCCCTGAGCTACCTGCACCGTTTTCCGCTGGACGTTTTGAAGATCGACCGTTCCTTCGTCATGCGCATGAACGAGGATCGCGAGCGCCTGCAGATCGTGCAGACCATCATGACGCTGGCACGCAATCTCGGCATCGAAGTGGTGGCCGAAGGCACCGAGACCGAGATGCAAGTCGATCACCTGCGCAACATCGGTTGCGATTTCGGACAGGGATTTTTCTTTTCGCGCGCGCTGGCGCCGGAGACGGTGACGGACTTGCTCTATGTGCCGCACCACGTGCTCAACACCGCCTTCGTCAACTCGTTGCAGGCGATGCAGAACTGATCAGGCCTTGCGCAGGCACAGGGCGCCCGCCGGCAGCAGCACGCATACGGCGGCGCCGAAGATCAGCGCGAAGCCCAGCAGGTCCGGCGCGCTGGGACGTTCGCCGAGCAGTAGCACCGCGCTGCTGACGCCGACCACCGGCACCAGCAGCGTGCCGAGCGCGGCGATGCCGGCAGGCAGCCTGGCGATGATTTCGAACCACAGGATGTAGGCTGCTGCCATCCCAAAGAAGACGTGATACGCCAGCGCGCAGATTACCGGCACAGGCAGCGTGCCCGGATCCAGGTGCGGCCATCCCTCAAACCACAGCAGACCGGTGAGCGCCACCAGCGCACCGATCAGCAATTGCCACGCGGCGATCGCGAGTGGCTCTGCATTGATCCTCGCCCATTTCATGTAGACGGTGCCGGCCGCCCAGGCCAGCGCCGCCGCCAGTGCATACAGGATGCCATGCGGCAGGTTCAGCAGGCCGCCGCCGATCAGCGGGGCAATCAGCACCGCCAGGCCGCTGGCGCCGAACGCCAGGCCCATGCTGCGTACGCGATCGAGTTTTTCTCCGAGCGCAATGCGCGCGAACAGGGTCGCCCACAACGGCATCGAATAGGTGATGATCGCCACGCGCGAAGTCGCCGCACCGAGCTGGGCGAAGGTCAGCAGGATGTTGAACAGCGCAATGTTGAGCAGGCCGGTCATGACGATGTGCGGACGATCGCGCCGCCCGATGCGGAGGCTGCGGCCGCGCGCGAATGCCAGTACGAACAGCGTGCACGCCGCCGCCCCGAGGCCGATGCTGCGCAAGGTCCACGGTGAAATTCCGCTCAGCGATACTTTCACCGCGGGCCAGTTGAGTCCCCAGAGGACGCCCAGCACGAGCAGCAACAATCTGGCCCTGGCGCTGTCCTTGCGGCTCTGCGCGCTCGTCAGCGGCATCGTCGTATTCAGACCGGCGACGGCGTGGCCGCGTCCAAGGGATAGACCGGACGGCGCACCTTGCGGATAGGGAACAGGTCGAAGTTGGAGCTGGTCGGGCCGCCGCTGTCGGAGTCGCATTCCACCAAGCCCTTGCTGATCGGGACGAACACCGGACGGCAATACATGCGCGACTTCAGGATTACGTAGTCCATGGCGGCCGGATCGAGGCCGAGGCTGGTGAACACGCCGAGGTCGTACGGCTCCACGCGCTCTTCGGTGATGACAATCTTCGCCGCGCCGGTATCGAACAGCACGCTGCTGCCCATGTTGATGGTTGAGCCGGTATAGATGGGACCGGACACGCGGAACACGCCGTCGGTGATCGCCAGCACCTTGCCGGTCAGTTGCAGCGGGGTCTTGACGATGCCCTGCTGCGTCAGCGCCACCTTGTTGCCGACCGCCAGCGTGACAGAGGTGCCGACGCCGGCCTTGAGCAATTGCGCGACCGCTTCGGGATCGCTGATCGGACCGGCGGCGATACCGCTCATGCCTTCGGCCAGCGCCGCTTCCAATACGTCCATGGTGTTGCAGGTGCCGCCCGACATGACGTTGTCGCTGTGATCCAGCAACAGCACCGGCCCCTTGCCGGGACCGGCGGCCATCTCGCGCGCATGCGCCAGCGACTGGCGCAGCGGTTGGCTGTCGTAGACGAAGTCGTCGCGTTCGGCCCAGATCTGTTGTGCGATGTCATCGGCCACACGTTGTGCGAGCGCGGCATCGTTGTCGGTCACCACCACCACCGACATGCCGGCATCGCGGAAGTCGGACAGCGGGAATCCCGCCAGCACCGACACCGCCAATACGCCCGCCTGCCGCTCGGCCAGTTTGGCCCGTTCGACCGCGCGCTGCATGGCCGACGCAGAGGTATTGCTGGTCAGCGTCGCCGACAGCAGCGGCACTTGACGCCAGCCGGTGACCGGGCGCGATTTCTCCTGCAGCAATTCCACCAGCAGGCGGCCGGCATGTTCACCGGTCTCGAACATGTCGATGTGCGGATAAGTCTTGAAGCTGACGATGATGTCGGCGTTGTCGACCATCTTCTGCGTGACGTTGCCGTGCAGGTCGAGCGCCACGCACAGCGGCACGTGCGGCGCGATCTTGCGGATGCGTTCAAGCAGCGTGCCTTCGCCGTCGTCGGCATTTTCCGCCACCATGGCGCCATGCAGGTCCAGCATGATGGCGTCGCAGCCGCCTTCGACGGCACGCACGATCGCATCGGTCATCAGCGTATAGGCATCGGCCGCCACGGTCGCGCTCGGATTGGCGGTCGCTGCCAACGGCGTCACGATGGTCGCGGACATGCCGTCGGCGATATCGAGGAAAGCGCCCATCGCGGTACGCGCGCCTTTCTGGTCCTTGTACGCGGCGCCATCCCATTGCGGCAGGAAGGCTTCCAGCGGCGTCGGGATCGGCGAGAAGGTGTTGGTCTCGTGGTTGAGGCGGGCGACGACAATCTTTAACGGCATGACATTTCCTTGGCGATGTTCAGACTACTTTTGCACTGGCGAGCATGGCATGCAGCAGCACGTTGGCCCCGGCTTCCAGATGCTCGGGTTTGGCGTCCTCGATCTCGTTGTGGCTCACGCCATCCTTGCACGGTACGAAAATCATCCCGGCCGGTGCCAGGCGCGCGGCGTAGATGGCGTCGTGGCCGGCGCCGGAAACCACATCCATGGTGGCGTAGCCGAGCATGGCCGATGCATTGCGCACTTCACCCACGCAATCGGGATGGAAGGGGCAGGGCGGGAAGTAGGACACGCGTTCCAGTTCGATTTTCAATCCGGTCTTCTGGCGGGTTTGCTCCAGATACGCCAGCAAGTCTTCGTGCATCCGGTTCAGCGTTTCATCGCTGACGTTGCGCAGGTCGATGGAGAACTTCACCTGGCCCGGAATCACGTTGCGGCTGTTCGGCATCACTTGCACCTGGCCGACGGTGCCGCGGCCGTAGGGCGGATAGCGGTTCGCAATCGCCACGACCTCCTGCATGATGTACGTTGAGACCTGCAGTGCATCCTTGCGGATTTCCATCGGCGTCGGACCGGCATGCGATTCGAAGCCGGTGACCGTGCAGTCGTACCACGACAGGCCGAGCACCGCCGGCACCACGCCGATGACGGTGTCGGCGTTTTCCAGCACCGGCCCCTGTTCGATGTGCGCTTCGTAATACGCGCCGATCGGATGATCGCCGCACTTTTGTTCACCGATATAGCCGATGCGCGCCAGTTCGTCCCTGACGTTCTTGCCGTCGACGTCGGTCGCACTGTAGGCATGCTCCAGCGTGAATGCGCCGCAGAACACGCCCGAACCCATCATCACCGGCACGAAGCGCGAACCTTCTTCATTGGTCCACACCGCGACCTCGATCGGCGCTTCGGTCTGGATGTTGTGCTGGTTGAGGGTGCGGATCACTTCCATGCCGGCCAGCACGCCGTAGTTGCCGTCGAACTTGCCGCCGGTCGGCTGCGTGTCGATATGCGAACCGGTGACGACGGGCGGCAAGTCGTTGTTGCGGCCGGCGCGCCGCATGAAGATGTTGCCGATCTGATCGACCGTGACGCTCATGCCCTCCTGTTTCGCCCAGCTGCTGACGAGGTCGCGGCCCTGCCTGTCGAGGTCGGTCAGCGCCAGGCGGCAGACGCCGCCCTTCGGCGTTGCGCCGATGGCGCCGAGTTCCATCAGCGAGTTCCACAGGCGTTTGCCGTCGATGCGTAAATTGGTGATGCTGGTTTTCGTGTTCATGATGATTCCGTCAAATTCGTTGATTGTTCCGTCGGCTTGGAGAGCAAATCAGGCCGCCAAATTCACGCCAAGATAGCGATCTTTCGCGCTGTCGTCAGCGAGGAATTCCGCATTGGTCGCGGTATAGGCGACGCGCCCCTGTTCCACAATGTAATGCCGATCCGCCAGTTGCGTGCACACCGCCAGATTCTGTTCGACCAGGATGATCGACATGCCGGTCGCCTTGATCAGCTTGATCTGCGCGACGATCTCGTCGACGATCACCGGCGCCAGTCCCTCGACCGGTTCGTCCAGCATCAGCACCTTGGGATGCGTCATCAGCGCGCGCGCAATCGCCAGCATCTGCTGCTCGCCGCCAGACAACTGGCCGCCGCCGTTCTTGCGGCGCTCCTTCAGGCGCGGGAAGATCTTGTACACGTCTTCCAGTCCCCAGGCAGAATCCTTGCGCGCCGCCATGGTCAGGTTTTCTTCCACCGTCAGCAGCTTGAAGATGCCGCGATGTTCCGGCACCAGGCACACGCCGCGCGCAGCAATCTTGTAGGCCGGCAGGCCGGCGACGTTATTGCCTTCGAACATGACCTTGCCCTGGCGCGGCTGGACCACGCCGACGATGCTCTTCAAGGTGGTGCTCTTGCCGGCGCCGTTGCGGCCCAGCAGCGTCACCACTTCGCCGGCCGCGACGTCCAGCGACACGCCTTGCAGGATGTGGCTCTTGCCGTAGTAACCGTGAATGTCCTGTACGCTGAGGATCATGACGCTTCTCCCGTTTCCTTCTCCGCTTTCTTTCCACCTGTGATCATGCTGCCCAGATAAGCGCGGCGCACGCGTTCGTCGTTGCGGATTTCGTCCGGCTTGCCTTGCGCCAGGATCTGCCCCTGCTGCATCACCGTGATGCTGTCGGAGATGTCCATCACGATGTCCATGTTGTGTTCGATCAGCACGACGGTGTAATTGTCGCGCAGGCTGTGGATCAGTTTTTTCATGTCGGCGATGTCGTCGATGCCCATGCCGGAGGTCGGTTCATCGAGGAAGATCACCTTCGGCTGTCCCGCCATCGCCATGCCGACTTCCAGCCGGCGTTGCTGGCCGTGCGAGAGCTCCGACGACAGGCGGTCCGCGACGCCTTGCAGGCTCAGGCGCACCACCAGCTGTTCGGCCACGTCGCAAGCCTGACGCAGCAACTCAGGCCGCTTCCATGGATTGAGCGCCTGCGCGGGGCGCGTGCCTTGCGCCGCCAGCCGCAGGTTCTCGCGCACGCTCAGGTTGGGAAACAGGCTCGTCACCTGGAACGAGCGCGCCAGGCCTTTGCGCACGCGCTTGTAGCCGGGCAGGTGTGAAACCTCTTCGCCCTCGACCAGGATGCTGCCCTCGGTGATCGGCGTGGTGCCGGTCAGCGTGTGGAACAGCGTGGTCTTGCCGGCGCCGTTCGGGCCAATCACCGAATGCACGGTGCCGCGCAGGATATCCAGCGTGATGTTGTTGACTGCGGTGAACTTGCCGTAGCGCTTGGTGACGTTCACGGCCTTGAGGATGGATGTGCTCATCAGTGGATCTCCTTGGCGACGTCGATGCGAGGTTTCGCGCCCGGGCGAATGCGTTGCAGCAGCGATTGCGCAAGACCGTACAAGCCTTTGTGCATGTACAGGCTCACGCCGATCAGCAGGAAGCCGAGCAGCATTAGCCAGCGCGGCCACAGGGTCGACAGCCAGTTGCCGACGAGAACGTAGAAGGATGCGCCCAGCACCGAGGCGAACAGATTGCCGGTGCCGCCGATGACGGTCATGATCAGGATCGATTCGCTGGTGTGGTATTCGATGTTGGACAGCGGCGCGACGCCGGTCATCATCGCGTGCAAGCCGCCCGCAAGCCCGGTCACGGCGCCCGAGATGACGAACGCCGCCAGCTTCAGCAAGGTGATGTCGTAGCCCACCGCGGATGCGCGCGCCTCGTTGTCGCGCACCGCCAGCAGCGTGCGACCCAGTACCGAATCCACCACGCGCTGCAGCAGCCAGAACACCACCACGAACAGGATCGCGACGAAGCTGTAGTACTGCCACGACGTGGTCGTCGGCAACAGCGTATGGCCCAGCACCGACAGGTTCGGACGCGGAATGTCGAGCAGGCCGTTGTCGCCGCCGGTGATGTCCTTCATCGTGTAGGCGAGGAAGTAGAACATCTGCGCAAACGCCAGCGTCAGCATGACGAAATAGGTGCCGCGCTGGCGAATCGAAAACCAGCCCACCAGCAGAGCAATCAGCCCGCCGATGACGGCGGCGATCATCAGCGAAATCAGCAGCGGCGCCTTCAGGTGCAACAGCGCCAGTCCGGTGGCATAGCTGCCGATGCCGAAGAAAATCCCCTGGCCGAACGACATCAGGCCGGTATAGCCGAGCAGCAGGTTGCAACCGAGCGCCGCCAAAGCGAAGATCAGCACTTCGGTCGCCAGCGTGCCGGAACCGACGCACAGCGGCAGCAGCAACACCACGGCAATGGCCAGCAGGGTGAAGCGGAAATGAGCGATATGTTTCATGGCCGTCTCCTCAGCTGGCGCGGCCGAGCAGGCCGTTGGGACGCAACAGCATGACCGCCGCCATCGCCACATAAATCATCAGATGCGCGCCTTCCGACCACACCGTGCTCATCACGCTCTGCACGATGCCGACCAGAATGCCGCCCACCAGCGCACCGGAGAAACTGCCGAGGCCGCCGATCACCACGACCACGAATGCGATGCCCAGCGCCTCCACGCCCATGAACGGCTCGACGCCGCGGATCGGAGCCGCCAGCGCGCCCGCCAGGCCGGCGGTGAACGCGCCCAGCGCAAACACCAGGCTGAAAATGCGATCGATGTTCAGGCCCAGCAGCGACACCATCTCCGTCGATTCGCTGCCGGCGCGTACGATGGAACCGAGGCGCGTGCCTTCGAGGATCCACCATAACAACAGCGCCATCACGGCGGTGAACGCGATCACGAACAGGCGATATTTCGGATAGACGAAACCGCCGGCCATGACCACGCCCTGCAGCAGATCCGGCGGCGAAATATTGTTGCCCAGCGGCCCCCAGTAAGAGATCACTGCCTCCTGCAACACCAGCGCCAGGCCGACGGTAAACAGAATGTGGAAGTGATGCGGCAAGGCATAAATGTGGCGCAGCACGAAGCGCTCAACCAGGAACGCAAACAAGCCCACCACGACGGGCGCGACCAGCAGCGACCACCAGAAATTGACGCCCATTTCGCCGAGCTGGAAGCACAGATAAGCGCCCAGCAGGAAGAATGCGCCATGCGAGAAATTGACGAAACGCAGCAGGCCGAACACGATGGACAGGCCCACCGCCAGCAAAAAATACAGCATGCCGATGCCGATGCCGTTGGCAATTTGCAGCAGATAGATATTCATGAAACCTCGAAACGCTTGTGCAAGCAGCTTGCAGTAATGTGCGGAATTGGCGCCGTGCGAGGGAGGTGCACGGCGCCGCGCAGAAACAAACCTACATCAACCCGATCAGGTCAATTTGCACATCGTCTTGTCGAGCGCGAGGAAGGACTTGCCGGACGAGATGATGTCCGCATAGTCGTTCTTGTTGCGCATCTTCGACTTGGCCTTGCCCTTGAGCAGGTAGTAGTTCTTGATGACCTGGTGATCGCCCTTGCGGATTTCTTCGGTGCCGGTCAGGCCCTCGTACTTCATCCCTTCCATGGCTGCGATGACTGCCTTCGGATCGGTGCTGTTGGCCTTGATGATGGCGTCGAGCACGATCTTGGTACAGATGTAGGAGCCGGCCAGGCTGTAGTTCGGATCGATCTTCAGCGCGTCGTTGACCGTCTTGACGAATTCCTTGTTGAACGGTGCGTCAATGGCGTGCCAGTACTGCGCGCCGAAGTACACGCCGTCGCAGATATCCGCGCCCAGGGTTTCGAACTGCTCCAGGCCGGAAGCCCAGGCCATCAGGATCGTGCAGTTGTTCTTCATGCCGAAACTGACCGCCTGGCGCAGCGTGTCCGACGATTGCGAGCCGAAGTTCAGCAACAGCAGGACGTCCGGCTTGGCCGCCATGGCATTGGTGAGGTAGCCGCTGAATTCCTTCTCCGCCAGCGAGTGGTAGCTGTTGCCGACGTGTTCGATGCCTTTTTCCTTGAAGATCGCCTTGGCCGCGCTCAGCAGGCCGTCGCCGAACACGTATTGCGGCGTGATGGTGTACCAGCGTTTTGCGTTCGGCATTTTTTCCAGCAGCGGCCGCACGGTTTGTTCGATCGCCCCGAAGGTCGGCACCGACCAGCGGAAGGTGGCGCGATTGCAATCGCTGCCGGTGATTTCATCGGCGCCTGCGGTGGTGATGAAAATGCCGCCGCCTTTTTCCGCTTCCTTGCCCATCGCCAGCGCTTCGCCGGAGAGGATGCCGCCGGCGAAAAAGCGCGTGCCCTTTTCCATCGTTTCCTGCACTTTTCGCACGGCGGTCGCCGGTTTTCCTTCGGTATCCAATGTGGTGTAGCTCAGGTTCTTGCCGAGCACCTTGCCGTATTTCTGCAGCACCAGCTTCATGCCCATGTCGGCGTATTTACCGTTGGCGGCGAAAGGGCCGGACATCGGAACGGGGCAACCGAACTGGATCGCATCGGCTTGTGCGAAGACGTCGGTATAGGACAACGCGCCTGGTGCGGCGAGGGCTGACAGCTTGAGAAAATCGCGGCGTTTCATCATGTTCACATCTCCAAAAAATGACTGCGCATTGAAAGGGTTGATCAGCAATTGTGCAATTGAGTCGGGGTATTGTGACGCAAGTTCCATGCCCGTGACGACAAAAAATCATCGTGCTCGGAGATGAAAAAATGCGTGAGGAATCTAGTGTGGTGACAGCGGCGAACGCACCGCGTTTACCTCGGTAAAAGCAGCGTGAAGATGACGATTTTGCGACCTTGTGCGCACGCGAATGTGCGAACGTCGCAATGCATGATGACGATGGATCATGTTTGCTCCTCCTGGTTGGATGTCTCTGTTCGTTTTTATATTTTTACTGGCGCGAATGTTTGCATGATCGTGTCTCTTTGCACGTTCGCATTTTTGTTTTTTTCGCGTTACTGCATGCTACGTGAATTACTTCACGGAGGGATTTTTCTTTTGATGAATTTAATCCTCTCTTTCAGAAGATGACGGTGCATTTCCAGTATCGTTCTGCACCATCAGTTTCATCTCTCGCACCAATACTTCACATGGAAAAACCGGTTCTGGAAACGGCAACGGCATGAGGTTTGCTCATGCCGTTTTTTCTATGAAGAAATCGCCGTTTTCATTTTTCTTCCAGGGTCACTTCATCTGCGGGAACGCAAACTCGGCGCCGGCGCTGGCGGTGTTCGGCCAACGCTGCATCACTGCTTTTGCGCGGGTATAAAAACGCACGCCTTCCGGACCGTAGACATGATGGTCGCCGAACAGGCTGCGCTTCCATCCGCCGAAACTGCTGAACGCCATCGGCACCGGCAGCGGCACGTTGACGCCGACCATGCCGACTTCGATCTGGCGCACGAACTCGCGCGCCACGCCGCCGTCGCGCGTGAAGACTGCGACGCCGTTGCCGTATTCGTGGTCGTTGATCAGTTCGACCGCAGTGGCGACGTCGGGCGCGCGCACCACGCACAGCACCGGCCCGAAAATTTCTTCCTTATAGATGCTCATTTCAGGCGTGACGTGGTCGAACAGCGTGCCGCCGACGAAGAAACCATTTTCACGGCCGGGAACCTTGAAGCCGCGACCGTCCACGACCAGCGTCGCGCCTTCTTCAACGCCTTTTCCGATCAGGCCTTCGATACGCGCTTTTGCCGCAGCAGTAACGACCGGACCCATCTCGGCATCTTTTTCCATGCCGTCGTTGATCTTCAGATTGCGTGTGCGTTCCGCCAGTGCCGCGACCAGCTTGTCGCCGGCGTCGCCTACTGCGACGGCGACCGAGATCGCCATGCAGCGCTCGCCGGCCGAACCATAGGCCGCGCCGATCAGCGCATCCACCGCGACTTGCATGTCGGCGTCCGGCATGACGACCATGTGATTCTTGGCGCCGCCCAGTGCCTGCACGCGCTTGCCCTTGGCGCTGCCGCGCGCGTAGATGTATTCGGCGATCGGCGTGGAGCCGACGAAGCTGATGGCCTTGACTTTCGGATGATCGAGCAATGCATCGACGGTGACCTTGTCGCCCTGGATCACGCTGAACACGCCGTCCGGCAAACCGGCCTGCTGCAGCAGCTCGGCGATGAGCAGCGAGGCCGACGGATCGCGTTCGGACGGCTTGAGGATGAAGCAGTTGCCGCAGGCCAGCGCGATCGGGAACATCCACATCGGCACCATCGCCGGGAAGTTGAACGGCGTGATGCCGGCCACCACGCCCAGCGGCTGGCGCATCGACCAGGCGTCGATGCCGCGCGCGATCTGGTCGGTGTATTCGCCCTTGAGCATTTGCGGAATGCCGACTGCATACTCGACCACTTCAATGCCGCGCGCGACTTCGCCTTGCGCATCGGAGAAGGTCTTGCCGTGTTCACGGGTCAGGATGGCGGCGAAGTCGTCGGCGTGCTGCTGGATCAGATTCAGGAACTTGAACAGCACGCGTGCACGCGTCAGCGGCGGCGTGTTGGACCATGCCGGGAAGGCGGCGACAGCGCCGGTGACGGCGTCATTGACTTCGTCCGCCGTGCCCAGCGCGACGCGCGCCACCGCTACGCCCAGCGCCGGGTTGAAGACGTCGGCGTAGCGGTCGCTGTTGGTGTCGACGCGACGGCCGCCGATGAAGTGGGTGATCTTTTCCATGCTGACTTGTTTCCTCGGTTCTTAGGTTCTTAATCCAGTGTTTTCAAAATGGCGGCAAGCTTGCCGAACAGCTCGTCGATGTGCTTTTTCTCGATGACCAGCGGTGGCGACAAGGCGATGATGTCGCCTGTCACGCGGATCAGGATGCCGTCATTGAAGGCGCGGCGGAAGGCGTCGTAGGCGCGTGCGCCGACCTTGCCCGGAATCGACGCCAGCTCGATGCCGACGATCATGCCGATGGTGCGGATATCGATCACGTGCGGCAGGCCGCGCAGTGAATGAGCGGCTTCCTGCCAGTAGTCGGCGACGCTGTTGGCATGTTCGAGGATGCCGTCCTGTTCGAAGATGTCGAGCGACGCCAGACCGGCCGCGCAGGCCAGCGGATGGCCGGAGTAGGTGTAGCCGTGGAACAGCTCGATGCCGTCGGGGCCGTTCATGAAGGCGTCGTGGATGTGCGGCTTGACGAACACGGCGCCCATCGGCACCACGCCGTTGGTGAGGCCCTTGGCGGTGGTGAAAATGTCCGGATCGACGCCGAAGTAGTCCGACGCGAACGGCGTGCCAAGGCGGCCGAAACCGGTGATCACTTCATCGAAAATCAGCAGGATGCCGTGCTTGGTGCAGATGTCGCGCAGGCGTTGCAGGTAACCCTTGGGCGGGATCAGCACCCCGGTAGAGCCGGCCACCGGCTCGACGATCACGGCGGCGATATTGGACGCATCGTGCAGCGTGACCAGGCGTTCCAGTTCGTCGGCCAGGTGGGTGCCGTATTCGGGTTCGCCCTTGGTGAAGGCGTTCTTTTCGAGGTTGTGGGTGTGCGGCAGGTGATCCACGCCTTGCAGCAGGGCCGAATTGAAAGTCTTGCGGTTGCCGCCGATGCCGCCGACCGACATGCCGCCGAAGCCGACACCGTGGTAGCCGCGCTCGCGGCCGATCAGGCGGGTGCGGGTGGCGTCGCCGCGGGAGCGGTGATAGGCCAGGGCGATCTTCAGGGCGGTGTCGACGGCTTCCGAGCCGGAGCCGGTGTAGAACACTTGCGAATAGCGGCCGCCGGTGTATTGCTTCAGGCGCTCCGCCAGTTCAAAGGCCATCGGATGGCCGAGCTGGAACGACGGCGCATAGTCCAGCGTCGCCACGGCCTTCTGCACCGCCGACACGATCTTCGGTTGGGCGTGGCCGAGCGGTACGCACCACAGGCCGGCGGTGCCGTCGAGGATGGCGTTGCCGGCGTCGTCGCGGTAATACATGCCTTCCGCCGACACCAGCATGCGCGGGCTGGCCTTGAAGTTGCGGTTGGCGGTGTAGGGCATCCAATAGGCGGACAGGTCGGAAGCGGAAAGTGGTTTGTTCATTTCAGGCGCACCTCGGGCGGTTGAAGATGCTCGATTATTGCGAGACGCGGCCTGGATTGTTAGATACACTTTGGAATTAACCGAAGAACTGTATTGTTTGTTTCAACAATCTGTATTGATGACACTTGCCCGCCTGACAAGATGCGAAGCGCATCGGCGGCGGGCGGCAGCGAGGAAAAGATGGCGAAAGCCCAGCGGGAAGCGGTTTACCTGACATTGGAACGCAACGGTGCAAAGGGTGGCGCCAGGGGGGCAGGCAACCGCCTGGTCGAGCAAGTGGTGAGCGGACTGGCGCAATTGATCGAACAGGGCGCGCTGCGTTCGGGCGAACGCCTGCCGTCGGTCAGGCAGTTCGCCGAGTCGCACGCCATCGGCGCCTCGACCGTGGTGGAAGCCTATGAGCAACTGGTGGCGCGCGGCCTGCTGATCGTGCGGCGCGGCGCCGGTTTCTTCATCGCGGCCAGGGGCGCCAACCCGCCGCCGGCGATGGCCTTCACGCCGCCCGATCCGGTGATCGATTCAGCCTGGCTGCTGTCGGAAATGTTCGCCGACGAGCGCGTGCCGATCAAGGCCGGCTGCGGCTGGCTGCCCGGCAAATGGCTGGATGACGAAGGTCTGCACCAGGCCGAGCGGCGCATCATCCGCTCGCCCGGCGCGCAGCAGGTCGGCTATGGCCATCCCTACGGTTACGCGCCGCTGCGCCAGATCATTTGCCAGTTCCTGGCCAACTGGTCGCTGGAAGTCTCGCTCGACCAGGTGCTGACCTCGCACGGCGCGACTCAGGGGCTGGACCTGATTATCCGCACCATGGTCAAGCGCGGCGACACGGTGTTCGTCGACGATCCCGGTTATTGCAACCTGATCGCCATGCTCAGGATGGCCGACCTCAACGTGATTGGCATTCCGCGCACGCCCACCGGCGTCGATACCGAGATGCTGGAGACGCTGGCGCGCACGCACAAGCCGAAGCTGTTTTTCACCACCAGCGTGTTGCACAATCCGACCGGCACTTCGTACACGCCGGCCTGCGCAATGCGCGTCTTGCAGGCGGCCGAGCGGCATGGCTTCTGGGTGGTGGAGGACGACATCTTCCGCGAACTGGGCCAGCCGACCGATCCGATGCTGGCGGCGCTGGACGGTTTGCAGCGCGTGATTTACGTCGGCAGCTATTCGAAGACCATCGCGCCCTCGCTGCGCCTCGGCTTCATCGCCTGCCAGCGCGACCTGGCGCGCCAGCTGGTGCACACCAAGATGGTGCTGAGCCTGACCAATTCGGAAATCAATGAACGCCTGGTACACAGCGTGCTGACCGAAGGCCACCATCGCCGCCACGTCGAGAACCTGGCGGCATCCCTGCTCAATGCGCAATCGCGCGTCAACGGCAAGCTCGGTGAAACCGGCCTGACGCCGTTCACGACGCCGCGCGGCGGCATGTTTTCGTGGGCCCGGCTGGACGGTTGCGATCTGAGCGCACGCGAGATCGCCGACCGTGCGCGGCAAAAGGGCATCTGGCTGGCACCGGGGGAATTCTTCCACCTTACGCCGCCGGAACAGCCGTGGTTTCGTTTCAACGTGGCGTATGCGGATGCCGCGGAGTTGTATGAATTTTTCCGCACGCTTTGATGTCTAGAGCATTCCTTCAACTTTCATCTGATGGTCGCCTGATGCAAAAATTCAACCCTGATTATGCGAGCCCGGCCGGCATTCGCGCCGTCGTGTTCGACTTCGGCGGCGTGCTGTTCGACTGGAATCCGCTGCACCTGTATCAAGACCTGATTCCCGATGCCGCCGAGCGTGAACACTTCCTCACCAACGTCTGTTCACCCGACTGGAACATCCGCCAGGACGGCGGTCGCACGCTCAAGGACGGCACCGAATTGCTGGTGGCCGAACATCCGCAGCACGAGCCGATGATCCGGGCGTTTTACGATCGCTGGACCGACATGCTGCGCGGGCCGCTGCATGATGGCGTCGAACTGCTGCGTACCTTGCACGACAAGCACGTGCCGCTGTTCGGCCTGACCAACTGGTCGTCGGAGACGTTTCCGTATGCGTTGGCGAACTACGATTTCCTGCAGATTTTCCGCGACATCGTGGTGTCGGGAACGGAGCAATGCATCAAGCCCGACGCGGTGATCTACCAGATCGCGCTGACGCGCTACGGCGAGCACCTGCCGGGCCTGAAGCCGTCGGAACTGGTCTTCCTGGACGACAACGCCCACAATGTCGACGCCGCGCGCCGCCTCGGCTGGCATGCGATCCATCATGTCGATTGCGCCGAGACGGTGAAACAGCTGCGAGAACTTGGCTTGCCTGTGTAAGCCGGTTCAGCGGTGCGTGTACGCGGCGAGATGCGCGCGCCACGCATCGGGTTCTCCCAGCCAGCGGCCGGTATCGAGTAGTTCGAAGCGGCCGTCCTGCTCCAGTACAAAGGCCGGAAACCCGTGGCCGCCGACCTGCGCCAGCAAGCGGCGGCTGGCGGCGATGTGCTGCTGCAATTCTTCCCCGGCGATGCGCGCGTACGCTTGCGCGAATGCGTCGCCATCCAGCCCCGACTCCACTGCCAGCACGCGTAGTACGTCTGCGTCGGCGATGCGTTTGCCATCGACATAATGCGCTGTTTGCAAACGTGACAGCAGGTCCAGTCCGCGTCCGGCGATTTCTTCCGCTGCCAGAATCGCCGCAATCGGCGGCGCCGAATCGAACACCGCCGTTTCGTCCAGCAGCAATCCGTTGAAATAGGCGTCGCCGAACGGCTGGCCGCTCAGTTCCTCGATGCGGCGGTCGTGCGGCATGACGTAATTGCGCAAGGCCGGACTGACCTGCTTGCGGTTGGCGCCGGTCATCATGCCGCCGCCATGGCCGATTACGGGCATGACTTCGCGTGCAGCTTTCGCCAGCGGCGCGGCGCCGTAGCACCAGCCGCACAGCGGGTCGTAGATGTAATGCAGGGCGGTGATGCTCATGGGTTTTCCTTTCGCTTCGTCGACGTGGCCTACCACTTCATTTCGCCCTTGGCGACCTTGGCGCTCAGCTCCAGCGACGAGACGTTGGCCGGCGCAGGATAGCGTGCCTTCATGGCGGCGATCAGTGCGGCGGAGTCGGTCGCCTTGGCGCTTTCAGCATCGAAGGCCTTGATGTAATCGTGGGTGTATTTGACGGACGCGATGTTCATCGGCGCGCCTGCGGCGTAGTGGCCGGGGACGACGGTTTTCGGTTTCAGCTTTTCGATGCGGGCCAATGTGCCGAGCCAGTCCTTGTGCGATTGCGCGCCCTGCGTATCCGCCATCCAGACATGCAGATTGCCGTCCACGACCACGCCGCCGACCACGGCCCTGATCGAAGGAATCCAGACGAAGCTGCGTTCAGGTTGCGGACCGTCGAGACCGACCACTTGCAGCTTCTTGCCTTCCAGCGTCAGCGAGTCGCCGTCGAGGACGTCCGGTACGACGAGTTGCGTCGGCGCATCGGCGCCCAGCTTCGGTCCCCAGAACGCCAGCTTGCCGGCCATGGTTTCCTTGATGTGCGCAACGGTTTGCGGCGTCGCCAGGATCTTCACGTCGGGATAGGCGGCCTTGATGGTGTCGAGGCCGAAGTAGTAATCCGGGTCGCCGTGGCTGATATAAATCGCCACCAGCTTCTTGCCGCCGGCGCGGATCTTTGCGACGACTTGTTCGGCTTGCGCACGGCCGAACTGAGCGTCAACCAGGATAGCGTCTTGCTTGCCGCTGACCAGCACCGAGCTGACCGGGAACAAGGCCTGCTCGCCAGGGTTGTAGACATTCAGGGTGAGGGCCTCGGCAGCAACAGCATTACCAGCGGCAAGGAATCCCGCGGCGGCGGCCAGCGCCAGCAGCGGACGGGAAATAGTGCGAATGTTCAGATGCATGTTGATCTCTCCAAAGTAGTTCAAAGGTCAGGAACGGGAAACTGCGATGGGTGAAGATTAATGATTTATTTGTTTTTGAAAAACAGCATAATGGAACATAGTTTGTTTCTGAAATCGGACAAATGGAATCAGGCATGGAGAACACAACATGGACAGATTGACGGCAATGCAGGTTTTCGTGACGGTGGTCGACAGCGGCAGCCAGTCGGCGGCGGCCTTGCAGCTGGACCTGTCGCGGCCGGTGATTTCGCGCTACCTGGCGGAGCTGGAAGAGTGGGTCGGCGCGCGGCTGCTGCATCGGACCACGCGCCGCCTGAGCCTGACGCCGGCGGGCAACGAGATTCTCGCCCGTTGCCGCCGGATGCTCGAGGCGGCTGGCGATCTGCAAAACGCGGTCAGTCAGCCGCAGCAGGCGCCCAAGGGATTGCTGCGCATCACCACCAGCACCTCGTTCGGCCCGCAGCTGGTGCGCGCGGTGACGGAGTATTGCAAGCGCTATCCGGATGTGGCGGTCGATCTCGTGATGCTGGACCGTACCGTCAACCTGGTGGAAGAGCGCATCGATCTGGCCATTCGCATGACGACGCGGCTCGATTCCAGCTTGATCGCACGCAAGCTGTCGGTGTGCCGTTCAACGATCTGCGCCTCGCCCGCTTACCTGCGCGAGCACGGCACGCCCAAGAAGGTGGAAGACCTGGCGCTGCACAATTGCCTGACGCATTCCTACGTGGGCAAGAGCCTGTGGGAGTTCGACTACAAGGGCACGCGCAGTTCGGTGGCGGTGGGCGGCAACATAAGCGCCAATGAAGCGATGGTCTTGCTGGCGGCGGCATTGGCCGGCGCCGGCGTGGCGCATCTGCCGTCCTATGCTGCGGCGCCCTACGTGGCTTCGGGCGAGCTGGTGGCCTTGCTGCCCAGGCATGAGCCGACCGTGCTCGACATTTACGGCGTGTACGCGTCGCGCAAGCACATGCCGGCGACCTTGCGCACGATGCTGGATTTTCTGGCGGAGAGATTTGCCGGAGAACCGGACTGGCAACTGACGGCGTAGTCGTTCCGCAGCTACGGAGTAATGCTGAGCAGCTTGTGTACGAGTTCGGAAGACGTCGCCGCGCCGAACTTGCGCATCAGCCGGGCGCGATGCATTTCCACCGTGCGCGGACTCAGTTCGACCTGGCGCGCGATCAGCTTGCTGGTCTTGCCTTCCACCAGCAACGCGGCGATTTCGCGCTCGCGCGGCGTCAGTCCCGGCGCCAGCGGACGCTTGGCGCTGACGTCCTCGAAGGTCCAGATGCCGGCCGCATGCGGATCGCCCTGCACCAGCGAGGCGCCGGTGACGTGGCACCAGAACATCTCATCGTTGGCGCGCTTCATGATGCGCTCGTCGGAGTAGAAGCCCTTTTCGTTGAGGATGGGCACCAGGCGTACGCCGGTACGCTCGAATTCGTCTGCAGTCGGATACAGGACCTTGAAGGACTTGCCTGACAATTCCCCCGGCGCATAGCCGAACATCTTCGCCAGCGCCAGGTTGCTTTGCTGGATCACGCGATTGTGCGAGACACACATGCCGATCGGGGCATGCATGAATACTTGTTCAAAGTCGATCGAATGCGAGTTGCTCATGATGTGCTGCCAAATGCGGTATCGTAAAAATACTGTTGAGAATCCCCAATAATAAGGCCTGGCGGGAGTTCTAGGTATTTTTACCGTATTGTTGCTGCCCTATCAGCGTCCTATGATGCCAGCTGACATTTTGAACCTATAAGAATCGAAAGGAGACACGTGAATAAAGTCTATCCCGACGCGTCCAGCGCGTTATCCGGCATCGTCAAGGACGGCCAGACGATTGCCGTCGGCGGCTTCGGCCTGTGCGGCATTCCTGAGGCACTGATCGCCGCGCTGCGCGACTCCGGCGTACAGAACCTCACGGCGATTTCCAACAACGCCGGCGTCGACGGTTTCGGCCTGGGCCAACTGCTCAACACCCGCCAGATCAAGAAAATGATCGCCTCCTACGTTGGTGAAAACAAGGAATTCGAACGCCAATACCTGGCCGGCGAACTGGAGCTCGAATTCACCCCGCAAGGTACGCTGGCCGAGAAGCTGCGCGCCGGCGGCGCCGGCATCCCGGCGTTCTTCACCAAGACCGGCGTGGGCACGCTGGTGGCCGAAGGCAAGGAAATCCGCGAGTTCGACGGCGCCCGGTACGTCATGGAACGCTCGCTGGTAGCCGACATCTCGCTGGTCAAGGCGCAGAAGGCCGACCGTGCCGGCAACCTGATTTTCAACAAGACCGCGCGCAACTTCAACCCCAACGTCGCCATGGCCGGCAAGATCACCATCGTCGAAGTCGAGGAACTGGTGGACATCGGCGAGCTCGACCCGGACCAGATCCATACCGCCGGCATCTTCGTGCACCGCATCGTGGTCAACGCCACGCCGGAAAAGCGCATCGAACAACGCACGGTTTCGGCTGCGGCGAAATAAGGAGATCATGAAATGGCATGGACCAGAGACGAAATGGCTTTACGTCAACCTCGGCATCGGCTTGCCGACGCTGGTTGCCAATCACGTCCCCAAGGACATTGAAGTCTGGCTGCAATCGGAAAACGGCCTGCTCGGCATCGGCCCGTTCCCGGCCGAAGACAAGGTCGACGCCGACCTGATCAACGCCGGCAAGCAAACGGTGACGACCATCCCCGGCTCATCCTTCTTCTCGTCGGCGGACTCCTTCGGCATGATCCGCGGCGGCAAGATCAACATCGCGATTCTGGGTGCGATGCAGGTCTCGCAGCAGGGCGATCTGGCCAACTGGATGATTCCGGGAAAGATGGTCAAGGGTATGGGCGGCGCGATGGACCTGGTGGCCGGTGTCGGCCGCGTGGTGGTGCTGATGGAGCACGTCGCCAAGGGCAAGGACGGCAGCATCTCGCAAAAGATCCTGAAGCAATGCAACCTGCCGCTGACGGGCGTGGGCGTGGTCAATCGCATCATCACCGACCTTGGCGTGATCGATGTGACGCCGAGTGGCCAGAAGCTGATCGAGCTGGCCACGGGCGTGAGCAAGGAAGACGTGATCGCCAACACCGAAGCGGAGCTGGACGTCAGCGCGGTGTGATCCGGATACGCAAGTTTGTTCTGCGTTCTCTTCGGAGAGCGGACGGTACAGGGGTCGAAGCCTGTACCGTTTTTTATGCGCGTTTGATTTGCTCTGTTCAGCGCCGCGCCAGCCGTTCGCGCACGTGTTCTTCATGGAATACGGTGTGCGCCGGTTTGACCAGGTCGCTGCGGCTGACAATGCCGATCAGTTGCAGCGACGATGCATCGGCCACCACCGGCAGGCGTTCGACGTGATGCGCCGCCATGCGCCGTGCGATCGACTGGCAGGTTTCCGTGGAGAAGGCCAGCAGCGAGGTGGATGACGCCAGCATGTCGCCGATCGGCGTCGTGCCGGCATGCCGGCCGAGCTGCGCCAGCAGGGTGTCGCGATCAAGCATGCCGAGCAATTTTCCGTGGCTGTCGCAGACAGGGAAGGCGCGGTGCTGTTGTGTCGCGCCGAAGTAGGTGGCGGCGATTTCCGCCAGGCGGAGCGAACCCGGAATAGAGATGGCATCGCGCGTCATGACTTCTTCCACGAACATGCGTTCCTGCGGATCGACGCTGTATTCGCGATAGATGTGCAGGCCGCGTCTCGCGATTTTTTCCGTCATGATGGAACGACGCATGAGCAGCACCGTAAAACCGTAAGCGATCCCGGTCGCCAGCAGCAGCGGCAGGAAGGCGTTGAAGTCGCCAGTCAGCCCCAGCGCAAACACGGCTGCGGTCAGCGGCGCGCCGAGCACGCCGGCCAGCACCGCCGCCATGCACACCAGCGGCCATAGAGTCGGATCGCTGCCCGGCACCAGATAGGCGATTGCGGTGCCAAGTCCGGCGCCCAGCATCAGCAACGGCGCCAGCACGCCGCCTGAAGTGCCGGAGCCCAGCGCAATCACCCAGATGATCGCCTTTACCGCCAGCAAGGCGAGCACCGCCGATATGGCCAGGTGATGGTTGAGCAGATCGGCGATGACGTCATAGCCCACGCCCAGCGCGCGCGGCTCGAAATAGCCGCCGATGCCGACCGCCACCGCGCCCAGCGCCGGCCACCACATCCAGTGCAGCGGCAAGGCGTGGAAACGGTCCTCGATCCAGTACAAGGCCACCGACATCGCCGCCGACAACGCACCGCTCAGCACCCCGGCGACAACGCATACCAGCAGCGCCGACAAGCCGACCGGATCGGTGTGCAGCGGGAACAAAGGGCCCGGTTCCAGCAGCAGCGGCCGCGCAAAACCGGCCACCGCGCACGCCAGGATCACCGGCAACAGACTGCGCGGCCGCCATTCGAACAGCAGCAATTCCACCGCCAGCAGCACCGCCGCAACCGGTGTGCCGAACACGGCGGTCATGCCGGCCGTGGCGCCCGCGACCAGCAGGGTTTTGCGCTCGGCCGCGCTGACGTGGAAATGCTGTGCGATCAGAGAGCCGATCGCGCCGCCGGTCATGATGATCGGTCCTTCGGCGCCGAACGGTCCGCCGCTGCCGATCACGATGCCGGAAGCCAGCGGTTTCAGCAGCGCGACCTTGGCGGACATTTTGCTCTTGCCGAACAGGATCGCTTCGATGGCTTCCGGAATGCCGTGGCCGCGGATCTTGTCCGAGCCGAAGCGCGCCATCAGTCCGACGATCAGGCCGCCGATGACCGGCACGACCACCACCGCCATTCCCAGCGCGTGGGTTGCAGGCGAGCGATCCGCAAACGACAGCGTCTGGAAGAAAAACAGATTGGTGAAGAAATGGATCAGGTTCAGCAGCACGAAAGCGGCAACGGTGCTGATGCCGCCGATCACGACGGCGATACCGGCAAGGAAAAGTACGCGGCGGTCGAGGCCGAAGTCGCGTTGGTGGCGATGCATGATGGATTCGGAAAGGGTGAAAAGGGGCGGCGCATTCGGAAAAATTGGCGCAATTAAATATATCACAATGTGATGTATTTAATGAATTTGAGTGGAAAAATCGATTTGTCGTTGATATTTTTCGTTGTTCTATATGGAATGTTTTCGTAATTCGATACTGATCAAATCGAGTTCTATGGAGATGAAGGGTGCTCGTAACGATTGGTAACCATTCGCGCCTCCGATTGCATTCGCGCGCGTTCATAATACAAAGCCCTTACAACCGACGGAAGACAACATGAAGCTGGAAACCAGTCAAAAAGACGGCGTGATGATCGTACGTGCGGCTGGCCGTCTGGATGCCAATGGCGTCGGCGAATTCGTGGTTCAGTTGCGCGAGCAATGCGATGGCACGGCAAAGAAGTTGATTCTCGATTTCAGCGGCCTGACCGAACTCGGTGCGGACGGATTGCGGGTGCTGTATCTGCTCAGCAAAAAAAATCAAGGCGCACGGGATTGCCTGCTGGTGACCGGCATGCGTCCGTGCGTGCGCGATGTCTTTGACGACAGCGGCTTTGCGGCGCTCTACAAAGTGGTCGATACCGTCGAAGAATGGCCGCACGCAAGCCACGCGTAATACGGCGCGAATCCTTCCGCCTCAGGATCAGGCCATCGCATCAGATCCCTCCCGTGCAGAACTGCTATGCCGCCAGCGGCGTGGCGGGCATCGGTACGAACTTCGGCAGACTCTCGATACGCGCGATCCAGCCGCGCACGTGGGTGTACGCATCGAGGCTGACGCCGCCTTCGGGCGCGTGCGCGACGTAGCTGTAACAGGCGATATCGGCAATCGTCGGACGCGTGCCGACCAGGAAGCTGCGACCGGCAAGGTGGTCGTCGAGCAGTTGCAGCAACGCCGCCGCCTTCTGTGTCGCCAGCGCGTAGTCGTGCGGCGCGCCGAACACCTTCACCAGACGCGCCTTGCCGGGACCTTCCAGCACTTCACCCGATGCCAGCGACAGGAACTGCTGCACGCGCGCCGCATCGGCCGGGTCCGACGGCAACCATCCGGCTTCGCCATATTGTCGGGCCAGGTACACCAGGATGGCGGTCGAGTCATACAGCGTGATGTCGCCGTCTTCGATCACCGGCACCTGTCCGCGCGGATTCTTGGCCAGGAAGGCCGCGTCCTTCTGCGCTTTCTTCGGCAAATCCACGTAGATGAATTCGTAAGGCAGGTCCAGCAGCGTCAGGAACAATTCGACCCGGTGGCTATGGCCGGACAGTGGAAAGCCGTACAGGCGGATGGGTTGGGCGGGTTGTCTGGCTGGGCTGGTCGACATGGAAGACTCCTTAAGGTGGCGATGCGGATCGAGGGAAATATGCAAGTTCGGCAATCTCTCAGAAACCGTACCGAACGTTCGGTACAATAAACAATCGAAAGCAGGCTGTCAAATAAATCTATAATCCTTGAAACGCAAAACGGCGCCGCCATCTGTCCAGTGCAGCCGCCAACGACGCAGTCCCTCACCGAAGTCATATTTATGCCCGCACCCACCCTGTCCCGAGACGAAGTCGTCCAACGCATCCTCGCCGAATTCCGCCGCTCCGGATACCAGGGAGCGACCCTGGCGAGCCTGTCGGAGGCAACCGGCCTGGGCAAGTCCAGCCTCTATCACTACTTCCCCAACGGCAAGGCCGACATGGGTGAGGCGGCCTTGCAAGCCGTGGGAATATGGCTCGGCGAAAACGTCCTGCCGGCGCTGAGCGAACCAGGATCGCCGGAAAAGCGCCTGAAGAAATTCAGCGCCGGCCTCAGCGAGTTCTACGCCAAAGGCTCCAAGCCTTGTCTTACCGACTTGTTCACGATCGGCGAAGCCGGCGAGCTGTATCAGCAATACCTGAAGCAGCGCCTCGGCGGCCTGATCAAGGCGCTGGCCGCCGTCGTGGCCGAAACCGGCGTCAGCGCGGAAGAGGCCGGCCGCCGTGCCGAAGACGCGATGATCACGCTGCACGGCTCGCTGGTGGTTTCGCGCGCGCTGGGCAGCACGGCGCCGTTTACGCGCACCATGCGCAATTTTCCGGCCGTCCTGCTCGGACAGTAATCCGGCTCACCGCCGGCGGCCGATGTGCGGCGACGTTCGTTGCTGCACCGCATCTCCTCCGAAGTTTCCCATCCGTTCCGAGGCGTCGCCGTCAGGCACCGGACATCGTTAGGCATTCCCTATTGCATCGATTGAAATGATGAACTTGCTTGACTTTCGCCATGTAACTATTATTATGAAAGTAACTGACCGAATCGTCGGGCATTACCGCTAACCCTTTGGAGAACACAATGAGCAACGCAATCAACAACAAGCCCGGCACCGCCCTGATCACCGGCGCCTCGACCGGCATCGGCGCCACTTACGCAGACCGCCTGGCGCGCCGCGGCCACGACCTGATCCTGGTGGCGCGCGACGTCAAGCGCCTGGAAACCCTGGCCGAACGCCTGCGCAAGGAAACTTCCGTCAAGGTCGATATCCTGCCAGCCGATCTGGTCAACAAGGCCGACCTGCTGAAGGTCGAGCAACGCCTGCGCAGCGACGCTTCGGTGACGATGCTGGTCAACAACGCAGGCATGTCGATTTCCGGTGAACTGGCCGACGGCGACGTCGAACGCTACGATGCCATGATCCAGCTCAACATCACCGCCGTCCTGCGCCTGGCCGCAGCGGTTGCACCCGGCTTCATCGCACGCAAGGGCGGCACGCTGATCAATGTCTCCTCGGTGCTGGCGCTAGCGCCCGAAATGTTCAACGGCACCTACAGCGGCACCAAGGCCTTCGTCCTGAACCTGAGCCAATCGCTGCAAAAAGAACTGGGCAAGCATGGCGTGCGCGTGCAAGCCGTATTGCCGGGCGCCACCCGCACCGAGATCTGGGAACGTTCCGGCACCGGCATCGAAAACCTGCCGGCGGAAATGCTGATGGAAGTGGACGACCTGGTCGACGCCGCATTGTCGGGTCTCGACCTGGGCGAGCCGGTGACAATTCCGTCCTTGCCCGACGCCGCCCAATGGGAAACGCTGACCGCCGCACGTCACGCCATGGGCCCGAACCTGTCGCTCAGCAAGCCCGCCGCACGCTACCTCAAGTAAGCCGTCACGCGCATGCGTCACAAATGCATAGCCGATGCGGAATGCCCAGTCGCTTGCACACTGCAAATGGTGGGCGAGTGGTGGAGCATTCTGATTCTGCGTGACTGCCTGCGCGGATTGACGCGCTTCGACCAGTTTCAGAAAAATCTGGCAATATCACCCAACATGCTGACGCGCCGTCTGCAAACGCTGGTTGACGCCGGCTTGCTGGAGCGGCGCCGATACTGTGAACATCCGCCCCGCCACGAGTACATCCTGACCGAGCGCGGTCGCGATTTCCGTATCGTGATCGCGGCGATGTACGACTGGGGCAGCCGCCATTTGCCGATTGAAGGACAGACGGATCTGCCGCGGTCCTCATCGTTGCCGGGCGAGGATGCCGAAAATTATTTGCAGGGAAAAAGCGAGGAGATTTAGCAATGCGAATTCTGGTGGTGGGAGCCGGCGCAGTCGGCGGATATTTTGGCGGCCGCATGCTGGCGGCAGGACGGGATGTCACTTTCCTGGTGCGCGAGAAACGCGCTCAACGATTGGCGCAGGACGGCCTGCAGATCAAGAGTCCGGTCGGCGACCTGAGCTTGCCGAATCCGCCCACGGTGCAAAAGCAAGATCTGCAGCAAGCCTATGACCTGGTCATCCTGAGCTGCAAGGCCTATGACCTGGCCGACGCCATCGATTCCTTTGCCGCCGCAGTCGGACCGGATACCACCATCCTGCCGCTGCTCAACGGCATGCAACATCTCGATATGCTGGCAGCGCGTTTCGGCGCGGAAAAAGTCCTCGGCGGCCAATGCGTCATTGCCAGCACCGTCGATGCCGACGGCGCCATCCGCCATCTGAATACCTTCCACGGCATGACCTTCGGCGAACGCGACGGTACCGAATCGCCGCGCGTGAAAGCGATCGGGCAGCAACTCGCCGGCGCCGGCTTCGACGTTGCCGTCAGCACCGCCATCCTGCAATCGATGTGGGAAAAATGGATCATGCTGGCATCTTTGGCCGGCAGCACCAGCCTGATGCGTTCCAACATCGGCGACATCATGGCCGCCAGCGGCGGACTGGAATTCGTCAACGGCCTGCTCGGCGAAGCCAGCGGCGTCGCCGCCGCCAACGGCCATGCGCCGGGAGGCCCGTTCTTCGAACGCACGCGCAAGATGCTCACCGAAACCGGTTCGACATTGACCGCGTCCATGTTCCGCGATATCGGCAACGGCGCGCGCATCGAAGCCGATCACATCATCGGCGACCTGCTGCGCCGCGGCCGCGAAGCGGCAGTCAAAACCGACTTGCTGCAAGTCGTCTACACCCATCTCAAGACCTACGAAGCGCGCCTGCTGCACCAGCCGGCCTGATCTGTCGCGGTCACCGGATACATGCGCCTCCGGACGGGGCGCATGCAGTTTCTTCTACCATCCTCCGCCCAGTGAGCGGAACGTCGACACCGCCGCACGCGCATCGTCGGCGCGCACCTGGGCCAGCTGGTCGCGCGCATGCAGCAACAAGCGATCCTCCTCCAGCACCTCGGTCAGGCTCAGTACGCCGCCCTGATACGCATCCTGCGTCGCGCTGCGTGCGCGTTGCCGCGCCGCCACTTCATCGGCCAGCTCGATGCTTTGCTTCTCCAGTTGCACCAGCGTCACGATGGCGTTCTCGACATCTTCGGTGGCGCGCAGGATGGACTGGCGGTAACGCGCCAGCGCTTCCTGGTTGACGCCTTTGGCACGTGCGACTTCCGCATCGATGCGGCCGAAATCGAACAGGCGCCAGCGCAATCCCAACGCCGCCTGCGGCTGGAAACTGTCAGCGCTGAACAGGCCGGCAGCCCCCAAACTTTCAAAACCGAGCAAGGCCGACAGCGACAGTTTCGGGTAGTACTCGGCCATGGCCACGCCGATGCGCGCATTCGATGCCGCCAGCTTGCGCTCAGCCGCCAGCACGTCGGGGCGGCGGCGCAACAAGCCGGCGCTGCCATCGGCGACGCTGATGGCCGGCACGACAATATTGCCGTCCGCGCCTGCGTCCAGCTCGCGCGCGTAGGTGCCGGGCACTGCACCCATCAAGACGTCGAGGCGATTGAGCTGGCGCTCGAGTTCGGTGCGCAAGGGCGGTATGCCGGAGCGCGCCTGCGACAATTGCGCCTGCGCCAGGGCATCTTCACGCTGGTTGGATAAACCGTCGCGCAGGCGCAACTTCACCAGTCCCAGCAAGTTGTCGCTGGTCTGCACCTGGTCTTCGGCAATGCGGATGCGCGCCTGCGCACTGCGTATGCGGAAGTAGGCATCGGCAGCTTCCGCCGTGATCGAGATGCGCACGCCGAGATGATCCGCCTCGGCCGCGTCACGCTCGGCATCGGCGGCTTCGGCGCCGCGCTTGAACGAGCCGGCCAGGTCGGTCTCCCAGCTGGCGCCGACGCCGACGTCATACAAGGTCTGCGTGCGCTGATAGCCGGGAAAGCCGGACGCGATCTTGCCCAGCGGACTGTTGAGTGACTGGCGCTGGCGTCCGGCTTGCGTATCCAGGCCGACCTGCGGCAGCCGCTCGGCGCCGGCGTGGCGGGCCACTGCCTGCGCTTGCTCCACGCGCGCCAGCGAGGCTGCCAGGTCGAGATTCTGCTCCATTGCGCGCTGCACGATGCGGCTCAATACCGGATCGTTGAAGCCGGTCCACCACTGCTCAAGTTGTGGCATCGATGCTGCAGTCGCCGTGCGCTGTTCCAGCAGCGTCGCATTGTGGAATGACCCGGTCGTCACCGTCGGGGCCTGGTAATCGGGTCCGCTGGCGCAGGCCGTCAGGAAAATCCCCGCCGCCAACGCCACGGTCGTCAGCCGCGCCGCGCGCGATGCGGTGGCGTCCGCGGTGATGCCCATATATGTGCTGTTGCCCATGTCATTACCCCTTGAGAAGTGTCGGATGTTGTGTTTTAAAAAGTTACTTGCAAAATGATAGTCTCTAGTTTAATCTAACTATCAAAATGAAAGCAACTGGCAGTTTCAAAAATTCTTTGTAGTAAAAAAATGCCGCAAGGCGACATCCATCGGGCGCAAGACAGACACTAGAGAAGGATTGGGGTATCAAGATGACAACGCAGACAAATGCAACAGCGGGGGCAGCAACCACGGCAACGGCGACGCCCGTGGGCAAGAAGAAATTCATCAAATTTGCGGTGCTGGCGCTGGTCCTGCTGGCGGTGGCCGCTTATCTGATCTACTGGTTTGCGGAAGGCCGCCATTGGGAACATACCGACGATGCCTACGTCGGCGGCGACATCACCGTGATCGCGCCGAAAGTGCCGGGCAATATCGTCAAGGTGCTGGTTACCGACAACCAGCGCGTCAAGGCCGGCGACCTGCTGATCAAGATCGATGACCGCGATTACGTCGCGGTGCTGGAAAAACTGGATGCCGCAGTACAAGCGCAGCAAGCCGCCTTGGCCAACATCGACGCCGAGCGCCGCCTGCAGGAAGCAGTGATCGAGCAGGGCAAGGCCGGTGTCGCCGCCAGCAACGCCGACCTGACCCGCACACGCGACGACCAGACGCGCTATCAAAGCCTGTCGGCCAAGTCGGCGGTGTCGGTGCAAAGCTTCCAGAAGGCCGACGCCGACTACAAGCAGGCGCAGGCCAACGGCCAGAAGGCGCAAGCCGGCCTGATTGCGGCGCAACGCCAGCTCGACGTGCTCGCCACGCAAAAGCAGAAAGTCCAGGCGGCCATGCAGCAAGCCGTCGCCGAACGCAATCTCGCTCAATTGAATGTCGCGTACACCGAACTGCGCGCACCGGTCGACGGCGTGGTCGGCAACCGGCGCGCACGCACCGGCGCATATGCCGCCACCGGCGCACAGCTGTTGTCGGTGGTGCCGGCCGACGGCTTGTGGGTCGACGCCAACTTCAAGGAGAGCCAGATCGCCCGCTTCCAGACCGGCATGACGGTGAAGATCAAGGCCGACGTATTGCCCGGTGAAACTTTCGAGGGCCACGTCGCCAGCATCGCACCGGCCACCGGGGCGCAGTTCAGCATCCTGCCCGCCGAAAACGCCACCGGCAATTTCACCAAGATCGTCCAGCGCGTGCCCGTGCGCATCCTGCTCGACGGCGAGGCCGCCCGCCTGGGGAAATTGCGTCCCGGCCTGTCGGTGACGGCGGAGGTGGATGAGCGCACGGCCAATGCAGCCCATGCAGCCGATGCAGCCAGCGCAACCAACGCCACCGGCAAGCGGAGCTGAACGTGAGCGCCGCTGCCATGGCGTCGCCTGCCGAACTGACGCAAAAGGCCAAGATCCTCGCCTTCGCCACCATGTGCGTCGGCATGTTCATCGCCCTGATCGACATCCAGATCGTCTCGGCCTCGCTGGCCGATATCGGCGGCGGCCTGTCGGCCGGCGCGGATGAGACCGCCTGGGTCCAGACCAGCTACCTGATCGCGGAAATCATCGTCATTCCGCTGTCCGGATGGCTGGCGCGCGTGATGTCGACGCGCTGGTTGTTCAGCGCGTCGGCGGTCGGCTTCACCATCGCCAGCATGCTGTGCGGCATGGCGTGGGATATCAACAGCATGATTTTCTTCCGCGCCCTGCAAGGCTTCCTCGGCGGCTCGATGATTCCCATGGTGTTCACTTCGGCGTTCTTCTATTTCTCCGGACATCAGCGCGTGATTGCAGCGGCCACCGTCGGTGCGCTATCTTCCCTGGCGCCGACGCTCGGACCAACCGTGGGCGGCTGGATCACCAGCAACTATTCCTGGCACTGGCTGTTCTTCATCAACCTGGTGCCGGGGATCTTTGTCGCGGTGGTGGTGCCGATGCTGGTGCGCATCGACAAGCCCAACCTGTCGCTGCTCAAGGGCGCCGACTATCTCGGCATGATCCTGCTGGCGGCCAGTCTCGGCTGCCTGGAATATTCGCTGGAAGAAGGTCCGCGGCTAGGCTGGCTGGGCGACGACGTCATCAGAACCACCGTATGGATTTCCATCGTCGCCGGCATCGGCTTTATCTGGCGCAGCCTGGCGTACGACAATCCGGTGGTCGATCTGCGCGCGCTCAAGGATCGCAACTTCGCGCTGGGCTGCTTCTTCTCTTTCGTCACCGGCATCGGCATCTTCGCCACGGTGTATCTGACGCCGGTGTTTCTGGCGCACGTACGCGGCTTCAGCGCGCTCGATATCGGGCTGGCGATCTTTGCCACCGGCCTGTTCCAGATCTGCGCGATTCCGTTCTACACCTATCTCGGGCGGCGCGTCGATCTGCGCTGGCTGATGATGTTCGGCATGGCCTGCTTCGCGCTGAGCATGTGGAACTTCACGCCGATCACGCACGACTGGGGCTGGCGCGAGTTGCTGCTGCCGCAAGCCTTGCGCGGGTTCGCGCAGCAGTTTGCGGTGGCGCCGGTGGTGACGCTCACCTTGGGAGCGCTCAAGCCCGAGCGCCTGAAGCAGGCCTCGGGTTTGTTCAACCTCATGCGCAATCTGGGCGGGGCGATCGGCATCGCCGTGTGCGGCACGATTCTCAACGATCGCACCAACCTGCATTTCCTGCGCCTGGCGGAACATCTCAACAGCGCCAACGAATCGATGAACAATCTGCTGCAGAACACCGGCGCCAACATGCTGGCATGGGGGCTCGACGGCGGCAGCGCACCGACCGGCGCCTTGCAGCAGCTGTGGAAGCTGACCATGCGCGAAGCGCAGACGCAGACCTTCGCCGATGCCTTCCTGGCGGTAATGGTGTGTTTCCTGGTGGCGATCGTGCTGATTCCGCTGATGCACAAAGTCGCGCCGCCGAAAGCACCGTCAGCCGACGCGCATTGATCCGGAAATCTGTAGCCGGCCGGTGACGATCGCCGGCCGGATCCGCACGGTGGTCATCCCCCGGGCGAACTAGTCGTCGCTGCTCGCACGTGCGATCAAGGTATTGAGGAAGGCGCGGGCGGCATCCGGCAAGGTGCGTCCCGACAAGGACTGAATCTCCATCTGCAGCGTGTTCATGTCGCGGTCGCGGATCGGCAATGCCACCAGCACGCCGTTGCGGACCATTTTGCGAATCGGCAGCCCCGCGGCAAAGGCCACGCCGTCGCCTGCGAGCACAAATCCCAGCAAGGCATTGATGGAATCGCTGCTCAGGGTCGGCTCCAGCAGCAGGTTCTTGCGGCTGCAGCACGCATCGATCAGGCGCCGCATGGTGATGCTCTTCTGGGGAAGCGCGAGGGGATAGCCGACCAGCTCGGAGAGCACCACCTGCTTGCGCCCGGCCAGCGGATGCCTGGGGTGCATGACCGCAAGAATCGGGGCGCTCTGCGCATATTCCACCTTGATGTCGCGGTCGGGCGCCATCGTAAACGTCAGGCCGATGTCGACCGTGCCCTCGCGAATCGCCTGCGCCACGTCGCCGGCATTGCCGACCGACAGCTGGAAGCGGATGCCGCTGTGCCTCCGGCGAAAGTGTTCGATCGCCGCTGGCAGGAAGTCCAGCGCAAAACCCTCGGTGCTGGCCAGTTTGACTTCGCCGCGCCGCAAGCCTTTCAGCGCCAGCAGCTCGTTGCCGATACGTTCGGTTTCCAGCTGGGCGCGCAGGGCGTGGGCCGCCAGCAGTTCGCCGGCAGCGTTCGGCCTCATGCCGCGCGAAACGCGTTCGAACAGCTGCGTATCCAGTTCATCCTCGAGCCGCGCAATTTGCCGGCTGATGGCGGAAGACGCAACATTCAGCGTCAGGGCCGCCTCGGTGATCGAGCCTCGCCGCACCACTTCCAGAAAGTAGCGTATCGAGGTTCCCTGCAGGACGCGGGTATTGGTCATGGTTTCATTGTAGAAGTGGTTTGCCGAATCGGCAATCGATTGTTCGAAACTTTGTTCTTGTTGCAAACCACCGGCACCCTTAGGATGGACTCATCAGCGTGAGTCAATTCCATCCGGGAAGGAACTGAGCATGAAGGCAACAACAGAAGCGGGCAAATACAAATACGTGGTGCTGGCCCTGCTGTACCTGGGCTGGTGCGTCTCGTACATCGATCGCGCCGCGATCACGTTTGCGGCCACCTACATCGCCGGCGAATTCCAGCTCAAGCCTTCCGACCTCGGCATCTTGCTGAGCAGCTTCTTCCTCGGCTATTCACTGCTGCAATTGCCGGGCGGCTGGCTGGCCGACCGCTTCGGATCGCGTCCGGTGATCGTGATTTCCATCCTGATGTGGTCGGTGTTTACCGCCTTCACCGGGCTGGCCTGGTCGATCTCCAGCCTGGTCATCATCCGCTTCGTGTTCGGTCTCGGAGAGGGCGCGTTTCCCGCTGCCAGCGTCAAGGGCGTGGCAGAGACCTTCAGCAAGGAAGAGCGGCCCAAGATGTCGTCGCTGCTGATGTCCTCCAACTATGTCGGCAGCATGTTGGCGCCACTGATCATTGCACCGATGATCATCCAGTTCGGCTGGCGCAACGTGTTCCACTACATCGGCATCGCCGGCCTGGCGTTTGCGCTGATGTACTGGTTCGTGGTGAAGCCGGTCAGGGCGGCCAGGGGCGATGCCGCCGCAGAGGCGGAAAAGAAGGCGATCAACAAGCAAGCCTTCCGCACGCTGCTGAAGATGCCGCTGATGTGGCAGATCGTGGCGGTCTGGTTCGGCCTGAGCATCGTCAACAAGGGACTGGATTCCTGGATGCCGACGTACCTGATGACGCAGCGCGGCCTGAACCTGAAATCGGTCGGGCTGCTGTTGCCGTTGCCGTATGTACTGGCGGGCATCGCCACCGGTATCGGCGGCTGGGTGATGATGCGATTCTTCGACGGGCGCGAACGCTATCTGCTGATCGGCAGTTCGATATTGACGGCCATCTTCGTGTATTGCATGTACACCTCGAACAGCGTCGCCGCCCTGATCACGTATCAGTGCATCGCCTATTTCTTCAAATCCTTCGTCTTGGCGACCTGCATCGCGCTGCCGACCAAGATGCTGCCCGCCAATCTCATCGGCACCAGTATCGGCATGGTCAACCTGGGCGGCCAGTCGGCCGGCTTCATTTCGCCGCTGGTCATCGGCTTCCTGGTCAGCGCCTTCAGCAACTACGACTATGCGTTCAGTTTCCTGATTGCCGCGGCCTGCTTCTCGGTGCTGGTCAGCCTGTTCATCCGCACCCTGAAATCATCGGCCTATGCGCAGCACGCCTGATACCTCCCGCCTCCCGCTATCTCAAGGATTTTTATGCCCGACCACAGCATCGTTGAAAAAAGCGCAGTCGCCCTGCGCGCCCTGATCGGCGCCAGGCAACTTTCCCCGGTGGAACTGCTGGACGCCTGTATCTCCCGCATCGAAGATATCAACCCGCGCGTGAACGCCGTCACCGCGACGTGCTTCGAGCGCGCCCGCGATGAAGCCAGGCGCGCGGAGCAGGCCGTGATGGCTGGCGCACCGCTGGGTCTGCTGCATGGCTTGCCGATCGGCATCAAGGATCTGGAAGAAACCGAGGGTCTGCTTACCACCTACGGCTCGGCCATCTACCGCAGCAACATTCCTGCGCGCGACAACGTGCTGGTGGCGCGGTTGCGCCGCGCAGGCGCCATCGTCGCCGGCAAGACCAACGTTCCGGAGATGGGGGCCGGCGCCAACAGCCGCAACACGGTATGGGGCGCGACCGGCAATCCCTTCAATCCGCTGCTCAATGCCGGCGGCTCCTCAGGCGGCTCGGCTGCCGCGCTGGCCTGCGATTTGCTGCCGCTGTGCAGCGGGTCCGACACCGGCGGTTCCTTGCGCATTCCGGCGGCCAAATGCGGCGTGGTCGGCTTCCGCCCATCGCCCGGCCTGGTACCGAGCGAGCGCAAATTGCTGGGTTGGACGCCGATCTCCGTCGTCGGTCCAATGGGGCGCGACGTCGCGGACACCGTGCTGCAATTGCGCGCGAGCGCCGGCATGGACAGCAGCGATCCCTTGAGTTATCCGCTGGGCGACGATCCGTTTGCGACCTTGCCGGACATCGATCTGTCGCAACTGCGCATCGGCTATACCGAAGACTTCGGCGTCTGCGATGTCGACAACGACATCCGCGCAGTCTTCCGCAAAAAAATCGCCGCCATCCGTCCTCATGTGAAAACCTGCGAGCAGATCGACGTGGATATGGGTGAGGCGCATCGCTGTTTCGACGTCATTCGCGCCGAGAGTTTCTTCACCGGTTTTGACGCCGCCTATCGTCGCGATCCTTCCTCGCTCGGACCGAACACGCGCGCCAACTATGAGTTGGGCGCCGCCATGAAGCTGGCCGACACGGCCTGGGCGCACAGCGAGCAGACGCGTATTTTCCGCCGCTTCCAGGCGCAGTTTTCCCGGTTCGATCTGATCCTGTCGCCGACCACGCCGGTCTCGCCTTTCCCTTGGAGCCAGTTGTATCTGAAGGAGATCAATGGCGTCGAACTGGAAAATTACTATCGCTGGCTGGCGCTGACCTACGTGGTCACGCTGGCGACCAATCCGTCGATCTCGCTGCCTTGCGGCACCGACCACAGGCAGATGCCGTTCGGCTTGCAAGTGACGGGCGCTTTCCGTGCCGACCGTCATCTGCTCGGGTGCGCCGCAGCGCTGGAAAATCTGTTCGACGGCAGCGACGAACTGCGCCGTCCGCGTCCCGACCTGCAGCAGCTGCGGCGCAGCGAGGTCGACCTGAAATCCATCGTTACCGATTCGCCGCAACCTGCAGGCGCGCCGGCGCCGACGGCCGTGGCCGGAGGGCCGGCCGTCTGAGCCCGGCGTCGGATTGAGGGAAAGGAACATACCCATGCCAGACCAGTTTTCATCTTCTTCCAATGCGGCGACGCAGACGGATTTCCTGATCGTCGGCGCCGGTATCGCCGGCGCATCGATCGCGTACTGGCTGGCGCCGCATGCCGGCGTCATCATGCTGGAGCGCGAATCGCAGCCCGGGTATCACAGCACCGGACGTTCAGCGGCGGCTTACATGGAAAGCTACGGCCCGCCGCAAGTGCGCGCGCTGACCTGCGCCAGCCGGGCGTTCTTCGATCATCCGCCGGCCGGCTTCGCGGAACATCCGTTGTTGACGCCGCGCGGAGCGCTCTTCATCGCCAGGACGGATCAGTTGGACCAACTGGATGCGCATGAAGCGCTGGTGCGTTCGGTCTCCGACAAGGTGCAGCGCCTGAGTCCGGATGAAGCATGCGCGCGGGTGCCGGTATTGCGTCGGGAAGCCCTAGGCGGCGCCGTGTACGAAGAAGACGCCTGCGACATTGACGTCCACGGCTTGCACCAGGGATTCCTGCGGGGCGCACGCGGTGCCGGGGCGCGCGTGGTGTGCGACGCCGAAGTGCTCGGCCTGGCGTACCTCGACGGACAGTGGCGGCTCTCGACTTCACAGGGAGAATTCCGCGCCCCGGTGGTGATCAACGCGGCCGGAGCCTGGGCCGACGTCATCGGCGGCATGGCCGGCGCCAGACCCATCGGGCTGGTGCCCAAGCGCCGCTCGGCGTTTACCTTCACCGCCGATGCCGGACAGGACAGCACCTCCTGGCCGATGTTCATGAGCGTCGACGAGTCGTTTTACATCAAGCCGGATGCAGGGTTGCTGCTGGGCTCGCCGGCCAATGCCGATCCGGTCGAGCCGCATGATGTCCAGGCGGAAGAGCTGGACATCGCCATCGCCATCGATCAGATCCAGAACGCCACGACGCTTGCCATCCGTCGGCCATCGCATGTCTGGGCCGGATTGCGTTCCTTTGTCGGGGATGGCAGCTTTGTCGGCGGTTTCGATAGCGGACTGAGTGGATTTTTCTGGGCTGCGGGGCAGGGCGGCTACGGCATCCAGACCGCGCCTGCGGCCGGAGAAACTTATGCCGCCCTGGCGCGCGGCCTGGCTGTGCCGGCGGCGATAGCCGCATTCGGCGTCAGCGCGGAGGCGTTGAGCTGCGATCGCCTTCGCGCGAAAGAAGCGGCGATGTAGTCCCGGTTTGCCGATACGGCAAACATCGCTTCGCAATATTGATATGGCGAGCAGGGGCAGACACTTCTAGAATCGGGACATGCCGGGGACGGCATACAGGACCTTACGCAGAACTACCTATGGCCGCATGTGACCACATATCGCGGCCCTGATTACGGAACACGTCATGTTGAAAAATATAAAAATTGGTCCGCGGCTTGGGGGCGGCTTTGCAGTAGTTCTGGTATTTTCGATCCTGGTGGCGGGGATCGGCATCTTGCGGCTGAAGGCCGTGACCGAGGAGACGCGCTCCATGATGGACGAGCCCTTGCGCTCGGAGCGACTGGTGTCGGAATGGAATACCCTGCTGCTCAACGCGATCCAACGCACGACTTCAGTCGTGAAAAGCAAGGATCCCGAACTGGATGCCTTCTTGTCAAAGGAGGCCGCACAGTCGAGCAAGGCCTCCGCCGAGACCCTGGCGCAAGTGGAGAAGCTGCTCTCGACGGAAGAAGAACGCCAGCTGTTCAAGAACATCAACGACTACCGCAAGAAATTCCTGACCGTCAGGGACAGCATCTACAAGCTGAAAAAGGATGGCAAGGCGGAAGAGATCGCCGCAGTCTTTGAAGCGGAGTATCTGCCGGTCGCCAAAGGCACCCAGGACGCCATGCGCAAGCTGCTCGACTTCGAGCGCGGCAGAATAGACACCATCGCCCAGCATGTGGAAACGACGGCCGAAAATAGCCAGAAACTGATCTTTGCACTCGAGGGCGTGATTCTCCTGGCCGGCATCTTCTTTGCCATCGTGCTGACCAAGAGCATCACGCGCCCGATCGACATGGCGCTGGCGATTTCCAAGCAGGTATCCTCTGGCGATCTGACTTCGGAGGCCAGGATCGTCAGCAAGGATGAGGTGGGCCAGCTCGTCATGTCCTTGCAGAGCATGAGCGAGCAACTGCATGTGATCGTCTCGAACGTCCGCAACGGCGCCGACAGCATCGCCATTGCCTCCGGCGAGATCGCTTCCGGAAATCTGGATCTCTCGTCCCGCACCGAGGAGCAAGCCGGTGCACTGGAAGAAACCGCCGCCTCGATAGAGCAGCTGACTGCGAGCGTCGGCAAGAACGCGGAGAATTCCGGCAAGGCGCACCAGCTGGTGACGTCTGCCGCAGAAGTCGTCAGCGAAGGCGGCGACGTCATGGCCCAGCTGATCGAGACGATGAATACGATCAACGAGTCTTCCCGCAAGATCGTCGACATCATCAGCGTCATCGACAGCATCGCATTCCAGACCAATATCCTGGCGCTGAACGCCGCCGTGGAAGCGGCCCGGGCCGGCGAGCAGGGCCGGGGGTTTGCGGTGGTGGCGTCCGAAGTGCGCGGACTGGCCCAGCGTTCCGCCACGGCGGCGAAGGAAATCAAGATACTCATCAATGAATCGGTGGACAAGGTCGCCTCCGGCAGCAAGCTGGTGGAACAGGCCGGCGCCACCATGAGCAAAGTGGTGGGAAGCGTGCAGAGCGCCAACACGCTGGTCAGGGAGATCAATTCGGCCAGCCAGGAACAGGCCGCCGGCATCAAGGAGGTCAATCAGGCGATCTCCCAGATGGACGGCGTGACGCAGCAAAACGCGGCGCTGGTCGAACAAGCCGCCGCAGCGGCGCATTCGCTGGAAGATCAGGCGAGAAACCTGAAGCAGCTGGTCACTGTGTTCAAACTGAAACCGGCGGCGCACTAGTCGCGGCGGCGCCGTACGAAACAGCCCGGCGGCAAGTAAAAAGAGCCTGGCCGGCACTACCCCGAGGTGGTGCCGGCCAGGCTCTTTTTACATGTACGTACTTACTGCGCTTGCAGGTAGCGCTCCACCAGACGCGTCCAGTAGGCCGCTCCGACCGTCACGTTGTCGTCGTTGAAATCATAGTGTGCGTTGTGCAGCATCGGCTGGCCGGCGCCATTGCCGACCCGTACGAAACAACCGGGACGCTGTTGCAGGAAGTAGGCAAAATCTTCGCTGCCGGCGATCGGTCCGAACGGTGCGATGATCTTGTCTGCGCCGACCAGTTCCTCCGCGATCTGCCTGGCGAATTCGGTTTCGGCTTCCGAATTGATCAGCACCGGATAACCGCGGATGTACTCGATCTCGGCGCGGGCGCCATAACTCTCCGCATGCGACAGCACCAGTGCGCGGATGCGTTGTTCGAGCAACTCGCGCACTTCCGGCTTGAAGGAGCGCACGCTCAGCTCCATGGCGGCGTGTTCCGGAATCACGTTGGCGGCATGGCCAGCATGCAGCGATCCGACCGTCACCACAGCCGTTTCCATCGGATCGACATTGCGCGAGACCACGGTCTGCAGCGCCATCACGAGGCTGCTGGCGGCGACCAGCGGATCGACCGACAGATGCGGGCGCGCCGCGTGGCTGCCCTTGCCGATGATCTTGATCTTGACCGTGTCGCAGGCTGCCATGAAGGCGCCTGCGCGGAACATGAAGGTGCCGGTGGCGACGCCGGGGTGGTTGTGCATGCCGAAGATGGCGTCGCAGGGGAAGCGTTCGAACAAGCCGTCCCTGAGCATCTGTTCGGCGCCGCTGTTGAAGCCGGCTTCTTCGGCAGGCTGGAAGATCAGGTTGACGGTGCCGTCGAAACGACGCGTGCGCGCCAGTTGTAATGCCGCCCCCAGCAACATCGCGGTGTGGCCGTCGTGGCCGCAGGCGTGCATTTTCCCCTGATGTTCGCTGGCGTAGCTCAGTCCGGTCATCTCGTGGATGGGCAGGGCATCCATGTCGGCGCGCACGCCGATGCTGCGCGTGCTGCTGCCGGCGCGCAGCGTGGCCACCAGGCCGTTGCCGCCGATGTTGCGCGTGACCGCATAGCCCCAGTCTTCCAGCCGTTCCGCCACCAGCCGCGCGGTGTCGACTTCTTCATACGACAATTCGGGATGCTGGTGGATGTGGCGGCGAATGCCGACCAGTTCGTGCTTGACGTCATCCAGATCGGCGATCTGGCAAAACTTTGTGCTCATGGATTTGCTCCGGATGAAGAATTGTTGTCAGAACGTGTTTACGATCTGTAGCGAGCGGCCCTCAGTTGTCGCTAAACGGCACGGAAACACCGGAATGTACCTAAGTACATGAGGATGTTGAGTACCGTTTAGCGGCAAATCAGGGTCGCGCAGTAAGATCGCAAACACGTTCTCAGGCTGCCAGTCTGCGCGCCAGCACCTGCTTGCCTTGTTCGGCCAGGTCCCAGAACAGGCCCGCCATGACTTGCAGCGATTCGCGCGAGACGCTGGCAAGTATATGCTCGTTGGGCGCGTGCTGTGAGCAGGCCGGGTAGGAATGCGGCACCCACAGCGTGGGCAAGCCGAGCACGTCGGAGAATACGTCGTTGGGCAGCGATCCGCCGAGGTTGGGCAGCAGCGTCGGCTGCTTGCCGCTGGTTTCCTGCATCGACGCCAGACCCCAGCGCACCCACTCGTCATCAGGATTGAGGCGGGTGGCGGAAAACTGGATGCCCGACAGCGTCACTTCGACATCGGTATAGCCATGGGCATCGAGATACGAACGGATGTTGGCGATGAAATTGCGGTCGTCGCTGCCGACCACGAAACGGATCTGGCAATGTGCGTGGGCGTGACCGGGAATCGCATTGACCGGCGCTTCCGGATTGCCGGTCTTGAAGGCCAGCACTTCCAGTGTGTTCCAGCCGAACACGCGCTCGGCCGGCGTCATGCCGGGTTCGCCCCAGTCGGCATCGACTTCTGGATCATTGGGGCCGCCGCCGACTTCGACATCGCGCAGCGCGTGGCGCACGCTGTCGGGCAAGCCATCCGGCAACAGGCTGGGCACGCGGATGCGGCCCTTGCCGTCGACCAGGCAGGCAATCGCATTGGCCAGGCGCACGCCGGGGTTGCGCAGCAGGCCACCCCAGTTGCCGGAGTGGTGGCCGCCGTCGCGCGCGTTGACGCGCAGGTCGAAATTGCAGCCGCCGCGCGAGCCCAGGAACATGGTCGGCGTCGGCGCATTGACGCGCGGACCGTCGGAGGCGATGAAGAGATCCGACCTCAGTTTCTCGGCGTACTGTGCGGCGACTTCCTTGAGCCCCGGCGAACCGGCCTCTTCTCCCATTTCGAGGATGACCTTGACGTTGTAGCCGAGCTTGCCGCCGCGCAGTTTCAAGACCTCCGCCAGGGCGGCGAAATTGATGGTGTGCTGGGCCTTGTTGTCGGCGATGCCGCGACCGTACCAGCGGTCGCCTTCGACCACGATTTCCCAGGGCTTGAGTCCGGCGCGCCATTGATGGTCGTAGCCGCGCACGACATCGCCGTGGCCGTAGGTCAGCAGGGTAAAGGCAGCGCCTTCCTCGATGCGCTCGGCAAGCAGGAACGGCGTGCCGTCCGGCAGCGGATTGTCGATGATCTCGCAGTGGAAACCGAGGTCTTCCAGTTCGGGCTGGATTTCCAGTCGCAGGTAGTCGTACAGGATAGGCCTGCTTGCGGCTTCCTGGCTTTCGGTACGGATGGCGACGCGTTTTTGCAGTGCCTGCATGAAACGGCCATCGTCAAAATAGGCGCTCGCCTGCGCGATGGCTTGTGCTCTGCTCATGTTGCTTCTCCTGTGTAGTCGTCAATCATTTTTAATGTGGCCGGGCGCGGCCGGCTGCTCTCATTCGCTCGCCGCCAGCTCCGGAATGCCCAGGCCCGGCTCGGGCGTCAGCGCCGACGCCAGCAGCATGCGCGTGTAGGGATGTCCGGGAGCGGAGAAAATCTTTTCACGGGTTTCCAGTTCGACGATGCTGCCCTTGTGCATGACGGCGACGCGGTCGACCAGGTGTTCGACTACGCCCAGGTCATGGCTGATGAAGAGATAGGTCAGGCCGAACTCGGCCTTGAGGTCCAGCAGCAGATTGAGGATCTGCGCCTGCACCGAGACGTCCAGCGCCGACGTCGGTTCATCGCAGATCAGGATGTCCGGCTGCAGAATCAGGGCGCGCGCAATCGCAACGCGCTGGCGCTGGCCGCCGGACAGCTGGTTCGGATACTGGCCGTAAGTGCGCTCCGGCATGCCGACCAGGTCGAGGATCTTGCGCACCGCTTTTTGCCGGTCGGCGGAAGAGCCGACGCGATGCAGCCTGAGCGGCAGGCCGACAATCTCCGACACGGTCTTGCGCGGATTGAGCGAAGAATAGGGGTCCTGGAAGATCGGCTGGATGTGGCGTGCGTTGTCCTTGCGCAGCGTCGGATCGACTTCCTGGCCGTTGATCAGCACATTGCCGCTGCTCGGTTCGAGCAGACCCAGCAGCATCTTGGCCAGCGTGCTCTTGCCGCAACCCGACTCGCCGACCAGGCCTAGCGTCTCGCCGCGATACAAGCGCAGCGACACGTCGTTGACCGCCCTGATCTCGCCGGGCGCCTTGAACATGCCGCGCTTGAGCGCGTACACCTTGCCCAGTGAACATAGCTCGAGCGCAATGTCGCGGTCCGGCTGCGTGTCCGGTGGAGGCGCGGTCGGCGCTACGCCGGTATCGATGGTATTCATGCAGCCACCTCGTTCAATGGCATCGCTTGCGCAGCCGCGATCTTGTGGCAGCGCGCGTAGTGAGTCTTGCCGTCGGCCGCAGTGTTGAGCATCGGCGGCTCCTGTTCGCAAACAGCGTCGGCCAGCGTGCAGCGATTGCGGAAAGCGCAACCGCGGACCTCGCCGGTCAGGCTCGGCACCACGCCGGGAATCGCTTGCAGCCGGCTGCCCGGCGGCGTCTTGCCGCGCACCGGAATGCAGTTCAGCAAACCGCGCGTATAGGGATGCAGGGGCGCCGCGAACAGCTGCGCGACGTCGGTTGTCTCCACCACCTGGCCGGCGTACATCACGGCGACGCGATCGGCGATGCGCGAGACCACGCCGAGATCATGGGTGATGAACACCACGGCAGTGCCGAACTCGCGCTGCAGATCGCGGATCATGCGCAGGATCTGCGCCTGGATGGTGACGTCGAGCGCGGTTGTGGGCTCGTCGGCGATGATCAGGTCGGGACTGCACATCAGCGACATGGCGATCATCACGCGCTGGCGCAGCCCGCCCGATAGTTGATGCGGATATTGGCGCAGGCGGTCCTCGGCGTTGCCGATGCCGGTCCTGTGCAGTAAATAGATGGCGCGCTCGCGCGCTTCGGCGCGGGTGACGCCGGGGTGTTCCAGCATCGCCTCGCACAGCTGGTTGCCGAGCGTATAGGCCGGGTTGAGCGACGTCATCGGCTCCTGGAAGATCATCGCCATGCGCTGGCCGCGCAGCTGGTTGAGCTGTTTTTCCGTCAATCCCTGTAGCTCGACGCCGTCGAATGCGAGGCGGTCGGCCGTACAAATGGCCTTGCGCGGCAACAGTCCCATCAGCGCCAGGGAAGTCATCGACTTGCCGCAGCCGGATTCGCCGACCAGGCACAGCATTTCGCCGCGCCTGACATGGAAGTCGATGCCGCGCACGGCGTGCAGCAGACCGTTCTCGGTAGGCAGGTCGACACGCAGGTTCTTTACATCGAGCAAGACATCGGACAGGACGCTCATGGCTTGCCCCTTTCAGTTGCGGCCGTCGGGCGCATTGACATCGCGCAAACCGTCGCCGACCAGGTTGATGGCCAGCACCAGCAGCGCCAGCGCCAGACCGGGGATGACGATCACCCAGGGCTTGAAGAACATGTAGGACTTGCCTTCGGCAACCATCAGCCCCCATGACGGGGTCGGCGGTTGCACGCCGAGGCCGAGGAAGGACAAGGTCGCTTCCAGCAGAATCGCATGCGCCATTTCCAGCGTGATCACGACGATCAGTGCGCTCATGATGTTGGGCAGGATTTCGCGCACCAGGATGTACGGCGTCGACGCGCCGATGGCCTTGGCCGCCGCGATGAATTCGGCATCGCGCAGTTGCTGCGTGGCCGACCGCGTGACCACGGCGAAGCGGTCCCAGAGCAGCAGGCCTAGCAGGATGATCACCACCTTGAGCGAGCCGCCCACCAGCGATGCCATCGCCAGCGCCACCAGCACCACCGGCATCGACAGCCGTGTGGTGATGATGTAGCTGATCAGCGCATCGACCCGGCCGCCGAAGTAGCCGGCCAGCACGCCCAGCGTGGTGCCGATCAGGCCCGAGATCAGCGCCGCCGCGGCGCCGATGATCAGCGACACGCGCGCGCCGTGGATCAGGCGGCTCAGGTAATCGCGGCCGAGCTTGTCGGTGCCGAGGATGTGCTCCCAGCTGCCCTGCGCATTCCACACCGGCGGGATCAGGCGTTGCGCGACGTTCTGATCGTAAGGGTCGTGCGGCGCCAGCAGCGGTGCAAACAATGCCGCCAGCACGATGACGGCGAGGATGGCTGCACCCAGCACCAGGCCGCGATGGCCGAGCATGCGATTGAGCTTGCGGCGCCACAGCGGCGCCGGTTTTAGCGCGCCCTGCAACAGGCCGCCGGCAGGGAGGGTGGAAGTCGAGATGGTCGTCATGGCGATTCCTCAGCGGGTGCGGATGCGCGGGTCGAGCAGCGCGTTGATGACGTCGGCCAGGAAGGTCAGGCCGATGTAGAACATGGCGATGATCAGCACCACTGCCTGCACCACCGGATAGTCGTTGCGTGAAATGGCGTCCCAGGCCAGCTGGCCGAGTCCCTGCATCGAGTAGACCGATTCGATCACCACCGAGCCGCCCAGCATGAAACCGAGTTCGACGGCGGCCAGCGCCACCACCGGGATGACGGCATTGCGCAGTGCGTGCTTGAAGATCACCTTGCCTTTGCTGAGGCCTTTGGCGCGTGCGGTGCGGATGTAGTCGGAACCGAGCACCTCGAGCATGCCGGCGCGCGTGAGCCGCATCATCGCGGGCATCGCGTAGTAGCCGAGAGCGATGGCCGGCAGCACGAAGTGTTCCCAGTTCTCGTTGCCGGACACGGGAAACCAGTGCAGCGTGACGGAAAAAATCAGGATCAGGCTCAGGCCGAACCAGAAGCTGGGCATGGCCTGTCCCACCACGGCAATCACCAGCGCCGCGCGGTCCAGCCAGGTGTCCCGATAAATCGCCGCCAGCACGCCGAGCGGAATGGCCACCGTGACGGCCAGCAGCAAGGCGATGCCGCCCAGCTTCATGGTGATCGGCAGGCGTTCGGCCACCATTTCCATGACCGGTCCCTGGAAGTAGAAGGACTTGCCGAAATCGAGATGCATGGCGTTGCCCAGCCAGTCGACATACTGGGACATCATCGGCCGGTCGAGGCCGAACTGGACGCGTATTGCTTCCACCTGCGAGGCGCTGGCTTCAGGTCCCGCAATCGCCGTAGCCAGGTCGCCCGACATGTGCAGCAGTGAAAAACTGACGATCGATACCGTCACGGCGACGCACAAGGCAATCGCAAGGCGGCGCAAGAGATAGATCAACATGGCGGCAAGCCCTCTTCACGTTGGCTGGGCGGACGGCGGTTGCCGTCCGCCATGGCGGAACTACTTCCAGCTGGCTTCGTAGAAGCGCGGCAACTCATCCGGATAGCCCTGGAACTTCAGCTGCGAGTTGTAGGCGTAAAAGGTGGAGTAGGAAAATAGCGGCGCCATGAATGCCTGTTTTGAGATCGACTCCAGCGCCTTCGAGTAATTGACCTTGCGCACCGCCGGATCGGTCGAGCTGTCGGCGGTTTCCAGCCATTGGCGCACTTGAGGATCCTTGGTGATGTCGTCGCTGCCGCCCTTGAAGAACACGCCCGCGAATGCCGAGGTGTCGTTCATCGAGAACGATCCCCAGGCCTGGAAGGTCAACGGCGTCTTGCCGTTGCGGTACTCCACCTGCAGCGCCGCGTATTTCATGTAGTGCAGGCGGGCGCGGATGCCGACCTTGTGCAGGTCTCCGATGATGGCCTCGGCGAATTCGCGCTCGCGATAGGCATAGATATCGGTATCGAAGCCGTTCGGAAAGCCGGCGGCGGCGAGCAGTTCTTTCGCCTTGGCCGGGTTGTACTCATAGTTGATCGCGACCTTGGCGTCACACCCGAACTGGGTGCGGAAGCACGCGGTGTAGATCGGCTTGCTGCCGCCGCGCACCAGGTTGTCGGCAATGCCTTTGCGATTGATTGCGTAGTTGATGGCCTGGCGCACGCGCAAGTCCCTCATCGGCGAGTTGGGCGACGACGAGCCGGGCGCGTCGATGGTCAGGAAACCCACCCGCATGGTCTCGCCGCTTTGCACGGTGACCTTGGGCATGCTCTTGAACGACTCGGCCTGGTCGGCCGGCACGCGCCAGATCCAGTCGACGGCGCCGGTCATCAGCTGGGCGGAGCGGGTTTCCGGATCCGGAATGACGACGAACTTGATGTTGCCGATCTTGGGCTGGCCTTGCGGACTGTCCTTGAAGTAGTTGTCATTCTTCACCAGGGTGACGCCTTGCCCGGGCGTCACGCTGGTGGTCTTGTACGGACCGGTGCCGATCGGCGCCTTGGAGAAGCCTTCGAGGCCGACCTTCTTGAAGTACGCGCCCGGATAGATCGGCAACGGACCGGACAGGTATTCGAGCGCGGCCGGGAAAGCCTGTTTCAGGTTGATGCGGACTTTGTAGTCGCCCAGCTTTTCGGCGCTCTTGATCCAGTCGGTGTTCTGGCGCGTGACGGCCTTGGACTCATTGGAGACGACGTAGTTGAAAGTGAACACGACATCGTCGGCGCTGAACTTGTCGCCGTTCTGGAACTGCACGCCCTGGCGCAGATCCAGCACCAGCGCGGTCGGCGATTCCCATTTCCAGGCGGTCGCCAGCTGCGGTTTGTAGTCGCCGCTCTTGGGATCGCGGTAGATCAGCGTGTCCCAGATCAGGTGCGCGAGGATGACGCCTTCGCGCAGGTTGTTGTGATACTGGCTGATGTTCTCGACTTCGCTGTCGGATGCGTAGACCAGCGTGTCGTTGGCCTTGTTGGCCAGCGCCGGCGCCGACATCGCCATGCCCGCCGCAGTCGCCGCCAGCAGCAATGCGCCGCGCGTCCGGCTCGCCAGCGACTTCTGCATCATGTTCTTCTTCACGTTCATTGCAGCCCTTCCATTTGAAGTGTTGGGGAAAACAACGCCGCCACACGATGGCGTGGCACAACGACGTGCAATGGATACTAGGTCGATTGCGGGGGTGCCACAATTAGAGAATTACGAAGCCAGCGTTGCTGTAATGAGAATGCAGGATTGTCGATTGCCATGAAAAACGGCTAATCTGTCGTCATTCGCTGCAAAAAAGGAAAGTCATGAAATCGCAATATCTGCAGGACACGGCGCTGCGCTACTTTCTGGAAGTGGTGCGCTGCGGCTCCATCGCCGCAGCCTCACAACGCCTGAACGTCGCAAGTTCGGCCATCAGTCGCCAGATCAGCAACCTGGAATCCTTGCTCGACACCGTCCTGTTCGAGCGCCGGCCGCGCGGCATGGTGCTCAGCGCCGGCGGCGAGATGCTGGCCGCGCACGCACAAAAGGTCACGCTGGAGGCCGACCGGATGGTGGCCGATTTGCTGGCGTTGAAGGGATTGCGCCGCGGTCGCATCCGCGTGGCGGCGTCGGAAGGTTTCGGCATCGACTTCCTGCCGCGGGTGATCCGCGGTTTCCAGCAGAAATATCCGGCCATCCAGTTTCAGGTCTACGTCGGACCGCCGGGGCTGGTCTCGCGCCAGGTGCGTGAAGGCGACTCCGACATCGGCGTGACCTTCAACCGGCTGCCGGAACCCGACATCAAGATCGCGCATCAGCAGCCCGCGCCCGTGCTGCTGCTGATGCGCAAGGGCCATCCGCTGAGCCGCTTCAAGAGCGTCACGCTGTCGCAACTGCGTCCTTATCCGCTGGCGCTACCCGAGCAGGACACTACGCTGCGGCAATTGTTCGACCTGGCCTGCAGCCGCCAGCAATTGGTGTTCGAGCCGGTGTTGACCAGCAACTACATCCAGACGCTGCACAACTATCTGCTGGAAGGCGATGCGCTCTCGCTGACCGGGGAAGTGACGGTGCGCTATCGCCAGGATGTTCTGACCATGGTGCCGATCAGCGACCGCGCGCTTGACGGCCGCTACGTCGAGGTGCAGACGCTGTCGGGCCGCACCTTGCCGCGCATTGTGGAGATCTTCCTCGACTACCTGCTGGCGGAGCTGAACAAGGATTAGGCGCCTTTCACCTTTCACCTCTTATCGCTCACCTCTCACCTTTCATGTCTCACAGATGCAGCTGCGTGGTCGACAGCACTTCCTTGATCACCATGAAGGTGCGCACCTGGCGCACGCCCGGCAGGTAGAGCAACTGTTCCGCATGCAGGCGGTTGAAGCTGTCGTTGTCCTTGGTGCGCACCAGCATGAAGTAGTCGAACTCGCCGGTGACGACGTGGCACTCGAGGCAACCCGACACCCTTTGCACGGCCTTTTCGAACGCCGTGAACGACTCCGGCGTGGAGCGATCGAGCACCACGCCGATCATCACCAGCGTGCCCGCATCGAGCGCGCGCGGATTGAGCAGCGCCACAATTCCCTTGATCAGGCCAAGTTCCTTGAGCCGCTCGACGCGCCGCAGGCAAGCCGGCGCGCTGAGGTTGACCCTGGCCGCCAGCGCCACGTTCGAAATCGATGCATCGCGCTGGAGCAGTTTGAGGATGGCGCGGTCGGTACGATCGAGCGAGTCGTTGAAGGATTCGTCGGCAGCGCTCTTGCTACGCAATTTTGTTGCTTTCATATTTTATTTCTCAAAATAAAAATAATAAGAAAATGCATTGCTTAATGATACTCGCCAAATAATAACCAAAGTTTGCAACCCTGGTTTGCGTGTTAATTCCTAAAATGAATGCCAGCGTCACCTCGATTTCCAGTATCAAGAGGCCCCACATGCCGTCTTTGTTCGCGAGTTTCGATGCCTGGATCCCCGTCCCCACTTTAGGAGCTGCACACATGAATCTGAAGAAATTCGCCCGCTATCCACTGACCTTCGGCCCGACGCCGATCCAGCCGCTCAAACGCCTGAGCGCCCACCTGGGCGGCAAGGTCGAGCTGTATGCCAAACGTGAGGATTGCAACAGCGGTCTTGCCTTCGGCGGCAACAAGACGCGCAAGCTGGAATACCTGATTCCGGAAGCGCTGGAAGGCGGCTACGACACCTTGGTGTCGATCGGCGGCATCCAGTCGAACCAGACGCGCCAGGTGGCTGCGGTGGCGGCGCATCTGGGGTTGAAATGCGTACTGGTGCAAGAGAACTGGGTGAATTATTCGGACGCCGTCTACGACCGCGTCGGCAATATTGAAATGTCGCGCATCATGGGCGCCGACGTGCGTCTCGACGCCGCCGGTTTCGACATCGGCATTCGCAAGAGCTGGGAAGACGCGATGGAAAGCGTGCGCCAGAGCGGCGGCAAACCGTATCCGATTCCGGCCGGTTGCTCGGAACATCCGAAGGGCGGCCTCGGCTTCGTCGCGTTTGCTGAAGAAGTGCGCCAGCAGGAAGAAGAGCTCGGCTTCAAGTTCGACTACATCGTGACCTGCGCCGTCACCGGCAGCACGCAAGCCGGCATGGTGGTGGGCTTTGCCGCCGACGGCCGCGCCGACCGCGTGATCGGCATCGACGCATCGGCCAAGCCGCAGCAGACCTTCGATCAGATCCTGCGCATTGCAAAGAACACCGCCGGGCTGGTGGAACTGAACTACGACATCACCGAGAAAGACGTGGTGCTCGACACGCGTTTCGGCGGCCCGGAATACGGTTTGCCGAACGACGGTACGCTCGAGGCGATCCGCCTGTGCGCGCGCACCGAAGGCATCCTGACCGATCCGGTGTATGAAGGGAAATCGATGCACGGCATGATCGAGAAAGTACGCCTGGGCGAATTCCCGGCCGGCTCCAAGGTGCTGTACGCCCATCTGGGCGGCGTGCCGGCATTGAATGCCTACAGCTTCATCTTCCGCAACGGCTAAGAACGTATTTGCGATCTTACTGCGCGACCCTGATTTGCCGCCGTTTAGCGACAACCGAGGGCCGCCCGCTACCGATCGTAAACACGTTCTAAGCGCTGCGCCTGCTTTTGCGCAGCAATGCATGAGGTCCGCCGGCGCCGTCAACACTTCGGTCGCCGCCGGACCTTGTCCGCTTCAACAGGTATCGCCGCGCATGGATCCATGCGCATGGGAGAGCCGTCATGAGCCCGGTAGCCAGTCCCGCCATCGTCCTGCTGCAGCAACTTGAAACCTTGCTCAGGGATCCCGTCATGGGGCCGCGCGTCGCGCAACGTGTTGCGGCGGCCATGGAGGCCGTCGTGCAGGAGAAAAACGCGGGCGAGGCAGTCAGGCCCGATCTCGAGGCCTATGCCCGGTTGTGGATCCCGGCATGGGACGAGGCTGGCAGGGAGCAGGCATGGATTTCATTGGCGTCGATATGAAAGAGGAGTCGGCGGCCGGCGCCACCTGTCCTAATCAGCCGCCATGCGTTCGCGCGCCAGCTGTGCGGAGCTCTGGCGCACTGCCCAGCGCACCGGCCTGGCCGCCACGCCGACCGCGCGTTGCAGCAGCACCTGCTGTAGCGGCCGCAGCGGCGTCAACCCCAGCTGCTGCTTGGCCCAGCTGGGCAGCAAGTCCACGCCGGCGCGCGTCATCAGGCGCGTAAACGGCAGCGCAAGCGCATTCGGCGCCGGCGCATTCAACACCAGCTCCACCGTCTTGAGCGTACGCTCTTCGCAGCGCAATTGCGGGCGCATGCCGTCGATATAACTCTCCAGGTCCTTCAGATTGCGCGGCACGCCGACGGCGCCGAGCTTCTCGGCGACCAGTGCGATTTCATCGAGGTAACGATCCTGCATCGCCAGGCTGAAGTCCGGATTGCGATAGCGCACGTAGGCGCGCAGGAAGCACCATACTTCCGCCGCATGCACCCAGGTCAGCAGCGCCGGATCGTCGGCGGCATAGCTGCGGCCGTCGGCGGCGACGCCGCGTACACTGGCGTGGATGCGTCGAACGCGTTCGATCAGGCGTTCGGCGTCGGCGCTGTTGCCGAAGGTCGTCCCCGCGATGAACTGCGCAGTGCCGCGCAAGCGGCCGAGCATGTCCTGCTGAAATGTGGAATGATCCCACACGCCCGCCAGCGGCAGCGGGTGCAGCATCTGCAATAGCAGAGCGCTGACGCCGCCGATCAGCATGGAAGTGAAGTCGCTGTGCACCTGCCAGCAGGCCGAATCCGGCCCGAACAACCCGGGGTCGCCCTTGGGCAGGCGGAAGTCGGGGCTGCCGGGCGGGCGGCTGATACTGATGACGCTGGCTTCGATGCGGCTGCGCAGGGCTTCCATGGAGGTTCTCGTGGGGCGGAGGGCAAATGGTAAGGCTTTTGCCGGCCAGATGCAGGGCGATGGCAGGTGGATAGTCAATGCCTTGCGGCAACATGACAGCAAAATGACGGCAAAATGACAAAAGCGTGGCATATAGGCAGAAAGCGCCAGACAAGCCCCGGGCAGCAGCCGGACGCGAAGTTATTCTGAGTATAATTAAAGTCTTACTTCAGGGAACCAAAGTACATGTCAATGGTCGAGTTGGCGCTGCGTCGCCCCTACACCTTTATTGTGATGGCGATGCTGATCGTGCTGTCCACGCCGCTCGTCCTCATGAAAATGGCGACCGACATCTTCCCGGAAATCAATATCCCGGTCATCAGCATCATCTGGAACTACAACGGCTTGTCCGCGCAGGAAATGGGCCAGCGCATCGCCGCGCAGAATGAGCGCGGGCTGACCACCGTAGTCAGCGACATCGAGCACATCGAATCGCAATCGCTGGCCGGCGTCGCCGTGATCAAGGTGTTCTTCCAGCCGACCGCCAACATCCAGAACGCCATTGCGCAGACGGTCGCCTCGGTACAGTCGCAACTGCGCCAGCTGCCGCCCGGCATCACGCCGCCGCTGGTGATCAAGTATTCCGCATCCAGCATCCCGGTCATGCAACTGGCGCTGTCGAGCCCGACGCTGCCGGAGCAATCGCTGTTCGATGCCGCCATCAACACGCTGCGGCCGCAACTGATCACCATTCCCGGCGTGGCCGTGCCGTTCCCTTACGGCGGCAAGACCCGCCTGATCTCGGTCGACCTCGACACCCAGGCATTGCAGGCGCGCGGCCTGTCGCCGGTCGATGTGGTCAACGCCGTCAATACGCAAAACCTGATCCTGCCGTCCGGCACCGCCAAGTTCGGCGCCACCGAATACACGGTCAAGATGAACGGCTCGCCGGAAGCCGTGGCCGGCCTCAATGACTTGCCGGTGCGCACCAGCAACGGCGCCACCACCTACCTGAAGGATGTCGCCTACGTGCGTGACGGCTTTTCGCCGCAGACCAACGTGGTGCGCCAGGACGGCGTGCGCGGGGTGCTGCTGTCGGTACTCAAGAACGGCGGCGCCTCCACGCTGGACATCGTCAACAACCTGCGCGCGCTGTTGCCGCAAGCGCAGCAGACCATGCCGTCCGACGTCAAGATCACGCCGCTGTTCGACCAGTCGCTGTTCGTCAAGGCGGCGGTCAAGGGCGTCGTCGCCGAAGCGCTCATCGCCGCCGGCCTGACTGCGGCGATGGTGTTGCTGTTCCTCGGCAACTGGCGCAGCACGCTGATCATCGCGCTGACGATTCCGTTGTCCATCCTGGCCTCGATCCTGATCCTCTATATGCTCGGGGAGACGCTCAACCTGATGACGCTGGGGGGGCTTGCGCTCTCGGTCGGCATCCTGGTCGACCAGGCCATCGTGACGATTGAAAACATCGAGCGGCACATACACATGGGCAAGCCGCTGCACGACGCCATCATTGTCGGCGCCGGCGAAATCGGCGTGCCGGCCTTTGTCTCGACAGTATGTATTTGCATCGTGTTCGTGCCGATGTTCTTCCTGTCGGGCGTGGCGCGTTTCCTGTTCGTGCCGCTGGCCGAAGCGGTGGTGTTCGCGATGGCGGCGTCGTATATCCTTTCGCGCACGCTGGTGCCGACGCTGGTGATGCTGCTGATGGGCGGCGTCCACGGGGCGCAAGGTGACACCGGCGGCGGCAAACCGAGCCTGCTGCAACGACTGTACCGCGGCTTCGACAGCCGTTTCGAACACGTGCGCCGCGCCTATACGCTGGTGCTGTCGTCGCTGCTGTCGCACCGGCGCCGCTTCGCGCTGGCTTTCCTCGGTTTCTGCGTATTGTCCTGCCTGCTGTATCCCTTCCTCGGCCGCGACTTCTTCCCCAACGTCGACGGCGGCCAGATTCGCCTGCACATGCGCATGCCGACCGGCACCCGCATCGAGGAAACCGCGCGCGCCGCCGATCAGGTGGAGGCGGCCATCCGCGAAATGATCCCGGCCGATGAACTGGAAACCATCCTCGACAACATCGGCGTGCCGAACAGCGGCATCAATCTCTCTTACAGCAATGCCGGCACCATCGGCACGCTCGACGGCGAAATCCTGATGTCGCTGCACGAAGGGCATCGGCCGACGGAGAAACTGGTCAGCATGCTGCGCGCGGAATTGCCCAAACGCTTCCCCGGCATCGAGTTCTTTTTCCAGCCGGCCGACATCGTCACGCAGATTTTGAACTTCGGTTTGCCCGCCGCGATCGACGTGCAATTCACCGGTCCCAACCTGCAGCAGAACGCCGAGCTGGCCGCCCAGCTGACCAAGCAGATCCGCCAGATCCCCGGTGCGGTCGACGCCCACGTGCATCAGCGCCTCGACGGCCCGGCGCTGGACATGCAGATGGATCGCACACGCCTGCAGCAGTTCGGCCTGTCCGCCGCCAACGTCGGCCAGAACGTACTCATCGCATTGTCCGGCAGCTCGCAGACGACGCCGGCCTTCTGGCTCAATCCGCAGAACGGCGTGGTCTATAACATCGCCGTGCAGTCGCCGCAGTACCGTGTCGATTCGCTCGACGCGCTGCTCAACATCCCGGTCGGTGCGGGCGGCGGCGCCGGCGCCGGCGCCGCTGTGACGGGCGCGCCCGTCAATACGCAACTGCTGGGCAATCTGGTGGAAGTGAAGCCGGCCCGCCAGCAAGCGATTTCTTCGCGCTACAACATCCTGCCGGCCATCGACATCTATGTCAGCGTGCAAGGCACCGACCTGGCCAGCGTCGCCGGCAAGGTCGAGAAGCTGGTCGCGGAAATGCGTCCCAAGCTGCCGCGCGGCAGCCAGATCGTCATACGCGGCCAGGTGCAGACCATGCAGTCCTCGTTCATCGGCCTGGGCGTCGGCCTGGCGATGGCGATCGTGCTGGTCTACCTGCTGGTGGTGGTGAACTTCCAGTCGTGGATAGACGCGGCGATCATCATTGCTGCGCTGCCTGCCGCGCTGGCGGGCATCGCCTGGATGCTGTTCATCACCGGCACCACCTTGTCGGTGCCGGCGCTGACCGGGGCCATCATGACCATGGGGGTGGCGACCGCCAACAGTATCCTGATCGTCTCGTTTGCACGCCAGCGCCGCGAAGAGGGCGCCACGCCGCTGGCCGCCGCGCTCGAATCCGGCGCCACGCGCATCCGGCCGGTGCTGATGACGGCGCTGGCGATGATCATCGGCATGATCCCGATGGCGCTCGGCCTGGGCGAGGGCGCGGAACAGAATGCGCCGCTCGGACGCGCCGTGATCGGCGGCCTGATCTTCGCCACCGTCTCGACCTTATTTTTCGTCCCCGTCGTTTTCGCGGGCGTTCACCAACGGCTGGCGCGCCGCCAAGAAGCGCGCCGGCAACACGGGCACGGACCGGCCGACCAGCCGCCTCAGCCTCAGCAGCCGTAACAGGAGATTTGAAGCAATGTCGCAAGAACGTCATTCCCAACTCGGCATCCACCCCCTCGATCCGGGCGAGGCTGGAGAGCTGCTGAAGCGCCGGCAAATCGTGCGCCGCACCCGTCTCATCGTCATCATCGTGCTGGTGCTGCTGGCCGCCGGCGCTGCGCGCACGGTAATCAGCCGCGTGTTCAACGCACGAGAACTGGAAGCCGGCACCGCCGAGCGCGCCAGGCAATACGTCAAGACCGCCATCGCCAAGAGCAGCGACGCCAGCCAGACGCTGTCGTTGCCCGGCACCTTGCAAGGTTATGTGCAGTCGCCGATCTCGGCACGCGCCGGCGGCTACCTGAAACGCTGGTACAAGGACATCGGCGCCCGCGTCGAAAAGGGCGAGCTGCTGGCCGAGCTCGACACGCCGGAAATCGACCAGCAGCTGTCGCAGGCCGTGGCCGCGCGCCAGCAGGCCGCGTCCAGTCTCGAGCTGGCCAAGAGCACCGTCGATCGCTGGGAGGCGCTGCGCAAGAAGGACGCTGTCTCGCAGCAGGAACTCGATGAGCGCCGGAGCGGCTATTCGCAGGCGCGTTCCAACCTTGCCGCCGCCGACGCCAACGTCGAACGCCTGCGCCAGGTGGAAGGCTTCAAGCGTATCGTCGCACCGTTCGCCGGCGTGATCACGCGCCGCAATGTCGACGTCGGCGACCTGGTCGATCCGGGCGCCGGCGGCGGCACGGCGCGCGCGCTGTTCCTGCTGTCGCAGACCGATCCGCTGCGCGTGTACATCAACGTCCCGCAGTCGTATTCCAACCTGGTCAAGCAGGGCCAGAAAGTGGTCGTCACGCAAACCGAATTGCGCGGCCAGAAATTCGACGGCAAGGTGGCACGCACCGCCGCTTCGATCGACACCGCCACACGTACTATGCAGGTCGAGGTGTCGCTGCCCAATCCCGACGGCGCGCTGATGCCGGGCGCCTTTGTGCAGGTTGCCCTGCCGCTCAAGCCGAGCGGTGCGCTGGTGGTATCCACCGATGTCTTGCTGTTCCGTCGTGAAGGCACGATGGTGGCGGCAGTCGACGCCGGCAACAAGATCCGTCTCAAGCGCGTGCAGATCGGCCGCAACTTCGGCCAGACCGTGGAAGTGCTCGACGGCATCACCGGCGATGAGCGCCTGATCCTCAATCCGTCGGACTCGGTGGCAGAAGGCGATGAAGTCGCGGTCGCGGCCGACACCGCTGCACCGAAGAACAAGGACGGCAAACCTGCGCCAGAAAAGGCCAAGTCGTGATGCAGCGACCATTAGTCATGGCGGTTTCTGTTGCGGCAGTCGTCATTGCACTGGCCGGTTGCGCCGCCGGTCCCGACTATCGCAAGCCCGACGTCGAGATGCCGGTGACCTGGCAGCTCGATACTCCGTGGCGGCAAGGCACACCCAGCGATGATCAAGCCAAGGGGCCGTGGTGGGAGCGCTTCGGCGACGCCAGACTGAACGCCTTGCAGCAGCAAGCGATCGACGGTAACCAGACGCTCGCCATCGCCGCTGCACGCCTGACGCAGGCGCGCGCTACCGCCAACGCCGCATCGGCCGGCATGTATCCGCAGGTCGGCGTCAGCACGCGCGCGTCGCGCCTGCGCATCGCAGGCAATCGTCCGCTGACCAATTACAACTCTCCCAACTTCGCCACGGTGCAAAACGATTTTGCGCTGGGCCTGAACGCCAGCTACGAAGTCGATCTGGCCGGTCGCGTACAGCGCAACGTCGAAGGCGCGCGCGCTTCGTCGCAACAGTCGGCCGCCGATTTCGAGAACACACGGCTGCTGCTGAGCGCCGACCTGGCCGGCAATTATTTCAACCTGCGCGAGCTGGACGTCGAACTCGATGTGCTGTCGCGCTCGATTGCGCTGCAACGCAAGGCATTGGAACTGGCGACTTCGCGTCATGACCTCGGCGCCACTTCCGGCCTCGACGTCGCTCAGCAGCAGGCGCTGCTCGACACCACGCTGACCCAGGTCGACGTGCTGCGCAAATCGCGCGCGCAATACGAACACGCCATCGCCACGCTGGTCGGCACGCCGGCGCCGCTGTTTTCGCTGGCGCCGGAACTGGTGCCGATGACGCCGCCCGCAGTGCCGTTGGGGGTACCGTCGGATCTGCTGGAACGCCGTCCCGACATCGCCTCGGCGGAACGCGCCATGGCCGCTGCCAATGCCCAGATCGGCGTGGCCAAGGCGGCGTTCTATCCCAGTATCATGCTGGCGCCGTCGTATGGCGTCGACAGCCGCAATATCGATACCTTGTTCAATGCGCCCAGCGTGGTGTGGTCGCTCGGCGTGTCGCTGGCGCAGACCATTTTTGACGGCGGCCGCATCAGCGCCAACGTCGATTTCGCCAAGGGCGGCTATGAAGCATCGGTGGCGTCTTACCGGCGCGTCGTGCTGACCGCGATGCAGGAAGTGGAAGACGGCATCACCGGCGTCGCCGCACTGGACCGCGCTTACGCGCAGGCGCAGGCGGCCATCGTCAGCGCGCGCCGCGTACTCGATCTCGCCAACAGCCGCTATGAAGGCGGTGTATCGACTTACCTCGACGTGATCTCGGCGCAGCAGTCGCTGCTCAACAGCGAACGCCAGGCCGCGCAGTTGCTGGGCCAGCGCATGCTGACCTCGGTGTTCCTGATCAAGGCCTTGGGCGGCGATTGGCCGGATGCGCAGGTCGCACGGAAATAGCCGGCGGATAAAACGGGGGCCTCGGCCCAATGCCGATCAGTTAAACGCAATCGTTTCTTGAAGTGATAAGAGTCGTAAAAATAAGAGGCGCCGCTCCGAATAGTTTCGTAGCGGCGCTTTTTTGTTTTAACCGATCGGCATGAGAGCTTGCCGGAAACTTTTACACGACTAACATGCTAATTCGACAACCAAAGACGGAGAGGCACGTATGCTGTACGACGGAATCGAAGTAACTGATCCAGACACGATTTGGTGGATTGAAGAAAATCAGCGAATAAAAGCGTTACCCATCATTAGGAAGCATGATTTCATCACTTTAGGTTCAAAAACCAAGAATGGCGGCGTAGTGCATACCGCCACCTCAGGCCGAACAATTCATGGTATTTCGGTGGCGTTAGTCGGCGATGAGGTGCACTACCCGAATGGGGAAATTGCCGCCATCACCTCAGGCGCGGGTGCTGCGTCGATCTATGACGGAAAGTGCCTTGCCGTCGAGGGGAGTCATGTCAGCAATGGCGACGTAATCGAAACCAGTAGCCAGAAAGGCTACGGCATAGTTATTCGAGCAGGCATGCCACCCATCCCCGGCTTCCTCGAAGAGGGATACGTACCACCCGCTTTGGAAGCCTCGCTGACATGAAGCGCTTCTACATTTTCGAAGGTGACAAGACCTCATCCGGTGGGAAACCGATAGCGTCGCAAGGCCACTCGACCTGGCATGGTCGCAAGTACATCATGCTTGACGATAAGGTCTACTGCCCGGCGTGCAAGAAGATCGGCACGGTCGTTGGACAGGGCCCGCGCCTGAATGACAACTGGATGGGACAACATCCAGCCCTCAATGACGACATCTGTGTCTGTGACTGCAGGCCCGCGCCAAAAATGATCGCTTATCAGGATAATGATTGGCAGATGATGACGGCAGAAGAAGTAACTGCCCAAGGATTCCGGGCACAAAACACATTATCGACAGAAAATACCGAAGAAAAATTCGACCTGCACTTCCAGATTCGCGGGGATAAAACGGATAAACCGCTTGGAAATATCCCCTACAAAATCAAGCTGGAAAACGGTCAAGAAATCATCGGTACGACCGATGCCAACGGCTTTACAAAACTGGTCAGCAATGATGCAGCCCTTATCACCAGAATAGAGGTTCCTTATTATGGCAACAGCAGCACGACACAGATTGACCCCTGCCTCGGACACGACGCCTGTCATTGTTAGAATTCCTGAAAGAGAACTGAGTGGTGCACAGTGGGTAAGTCGTTTTCCTGGGAGTAGTAGTACGACGGATTTGGTTTCGCCGTTTAGAGAAAAAGCGAATGCTTTTATTTCTGCTTTGAGGGCTGCGGGAGCAAGCGTTGGCATGATTGCTACTTATCGACCTAAAGAACGAGCCTATTTAATGCACTACTCATCAGCCGTCGCTAGAGGAACGATAAAAGCTGCTGATGTTCCAAAAATGGAGGGAGTGGGCATAGAGTGGGTTCACTCTACCGATGAAGAATCTAAAAGTGCCGCAAAAGCAATGGCCAATGGATACCAGATTGTTTTTCCACCCGCGTTAGTGTCGCGACATACTGCGAGAGCGGCAATGGATATTTCACTTTCCTGGACTGGCGATCTAAATATTATTGATAATAGTGGAGATACGGTCGAAATAAAAAGCACTCCCAGAAATAATATGAATAAAGATTTACATGAAGTAGGAGCTTCTTATGGAGTTTATAAATTGGCGTCAGATAAACCGCACTGGTCTGATAATGGGAGTTAATAAAATTGCGATATTTTTGTCTCTGGCCTTATGCTCTGCCTATACCATCGCATCAGAAGATAGTGGTTTCATTAGCATAGAAAGCGACAAAAAAATTTATCTCTACACTTTGAAAAAAATGCAAAGAAATGATCTTCTGCAGTTTCAATATCGAGATAATGACGGAAAAGAAAAATGCTGTATGGAAGCTCATATTCGCAAGCTTGTTATTACTAAACAGAACCCCGTATCTGACTATAAATCCGAAGGAAAAATATATAAATATTTGGTTACTCCAAAAAATAGAATCGATAAGTCCTCTCTATTTTTAGGAATCGCGGTGCTCGGAAAAGTACGTGCCTTTTCCGAGAAAAATAACGAAGTATCAAAGATAGGTGACCGGGTAAATTTTACGTTGAAGACATGCACCAGTAGTGAGGGTATGCATTTATTGGGGATAAAAAATAATATAGTCGAAGAACATCTCTATTATTATTTTGGATACGATGTGGAACCGACCTGTGCCGAAAATTTTTAGTTTTCTATTTCTAATAATCACCTTTTCTTTTGCAAAGGCTGAATCGGTAGCGATTACTGGACGTTATAAATTATACGGAGCGTTTGTATTTGATACGCAAACAAAACTGACATGGGCACGTTGCAGTGTCGGCCAAAAATGGTTGCCATCAGGCAAATGCAAAGGAAGTCCAAAAGGGTACACATTCAAAGCAGCGCAAAAACTCTCTAATGCTAATTGGAGAGTACCAACAAAGAGCGAACTGGACTCTCTCTTTTTCTCTTCTGGTCTTCTCATAAAAATTGATACAACGGTGTTTCCAATGAATAGCAAGAGAAAGAAACTTTATTGGTCGAGTGAACAAGTTGACGAGTCAAGTGCTTGGTACGCCGACTTTAATACCGGGTCTACCGATAGATATTACGGAGATTACGATTTTTTGAATGAAAAGTTTTTTGTTCGGCTTGTGCAAGTTAATTCTATTTTTAAATAAAAATTTCGACCTACTGCCAACGTTGGTAGCCTCAAAAAAATTGCTCCGACTCTTTGTCGAAAAATAAATTCTGGCGACTACGCGGGAGGTGGCATTGCCCCGTCGGTTGGCAGCCGTGGCGACAGCTATGACAACGCGTTGGCTGAAACCATCAATGGTTTGTACAAGGCTGAATTGATTCATCGTCGCGGCCCCTGGAAAACCAGGGAATCCGTTGAACTGGCTACGCTTGAATGGGTGGCCTGGTTCAACCATCATCGACTACTGGAGTCCATCGGCTATATACCTCCGGCTGAAGCTGAGGCAAACTACAACGCTATTGTCTTGAAGTTGGATCTATTAGCTGACTGGTCGCGCTTGGAATACAAACAAAAACGCTATCTATGCATAGCATTGAGCCGTCCGATGGAAAAGGCTCCTCCTCGAGCCTATCTTTTAGATATGACCTCAAATCCTCGTAGATTATTTTTTACATCCTCCCCTCTTAAAAATTGAATTGAATAGATACGAAAGCCTGCCTACATCGCGATTACGCTTGTTGAAAAACGCAGTCGATTCTCTCCATGTCGTTGCTTGCCCACAGTCAGATCCTTTTTTCTCGGCACCGGATCAATGCGCCGCCGATGTATCCGCCACCCGCGTCGGCTTCGGTGCAAACCACACCGCTGCGGCCGCCAGGCCGAACGAAATCGCCGCCATCATGAAGATGTGATTGGTCGACAGCATGATGCTCTGCGACTGCAACATCTGCTCAATGTTGGCGCGCGCCTGGTCGAGCGACATGCCCGCCTGCGTCAGGGTGTTGCTGACGTCGCCGAACTGATCGACCATGCCGGCCAGTTCCGCGTGGTAGTAGATCGACTTGTTCTCCCAGCTGGTGTTGACCAGCGAGGTGGCGATGGCGCCCGACATGGTGCGGCAAAAACTCATCAGGCCGGCCGCCGACGCGGTCTCGGATTCCTCCACGCTGCTCAGCGCCAGGCCGGTCAGCGGCACGAAGAACAGCGGTAGCCCGATACCCAGCATCAGCAGCGGCCAGCCGATCTGGAAGTTGCTCATGTCGGTGGTATTGAAGCTGCGGAACAGCGTTACCGCGCCGAGCCACATGACACCGATGAATACCAGCTTGCGCGGATCGACCTTGGTCGACAGTTTGGCCACGAACGGCGCCGTCAGTACTGCGAGGATACCCGTCAGCGCGGTGGTCTCGCCCGAGTGCGTCGCGGTGTAGCCCATGTAGCCCTGCAGCCATAATGGCGTCAGCACGGTGGCGCCGAAGAACGCGCCGAACGCCAGGCAGATCGTGGTGACGCTGGCGGTGTAGCCGCGATGGCGGAACACGCGCAGGTCGACGATAGGATTGCGTTCGGTCAGCTCCCAGATCATGAAGGCGATGAAGCCGGCCGCCGCGATCAGCGCCAGCACCACGATCTCGGTGGAGGCGAACCAGTCTTTTTCCTTGCCTTCGTCGAGCATCAGTTGCAACGCGGCGACCCAGACGATCATGAGGATCAGGCCAATCTTGTCGATCGGCAGTTTCAGCAGCGGCGACTCGTAGCGCTTGAGCATCTTCCAGCCCATGTAGCCGCAGATCAGCGCCACCGGCACGTTGATGAAGAAGATGTAGGGCCAGCTGTACTGGTCGCACAGCACGCCGCCCAGGATCGGGCCGGCGATCGGTGCGATCAGCGTGGTCATGGCCCACAGGCCGACTGCGGCGGGCGCTTTCTCCTTGGGGAAAATGCGCAGCAGCAGGGTTTGCGACAGCGGCATCAGCGGCCCGCCGGCAAGTCCTTGCAACACGCGGAAGGCGATCAGCATGCCCAGCGAATTGGCCAGTCCGCACAGCGCCGAGAACACGCCGAACAGAATCATCGACGTGATGAACACGCGCACCGTGCCAAAGCGATTGGCCAGCCAGCCGGTCAGCGGCACGGTAATCGCCTCGGCCACCGCATACGAGGTGATGACGTAGGTGCCCTGGCTCGACGATGCGCCGAGCGCGCCCGAGATGGTCGACACGGACACGTTGGCGATGGTCGTGTCGAGCACCGCGATGAAGTTGGCTGCGGCCAGCAACAGGCCTGCGCCGATCAGCTGTGCGCCCTCCAGCGGCTTCAGCGATGCATCGGAAAATTGGGATGACATGGTTGCCGCCTGATTACAGAGTCGGGGATTTCGCTGCGGATGAATTCATCGCCGTGTTTTCGGCGCTGTTGCTTCCCTGGCCGCTCTTGCCGCGCGTATCGATCGAGACATCCATCGACAGGCCCACGCTCAGCGGCATCTCGGCCAGTTCCTTGCGGTCGATCGAGATGCGCACCGGCAGGCGTTGCACCACCTTGATCCAGTTGCCGGTGGCGTTCTGCGCTGGAATGACAGCGAATGCGGAACCGGTGCCGCCGGCCACGCCGACCACGGTGCCGTGATATTCAATCGCGCTGCCGTAGATGTCGGCCTTCATCGTCACCGGCTGGCCCAGGTGGACTTGCGACAGCTGACCTTCCTTGAAGTTGGCGTCGACGTGCATGGAGCGTGTCGGCACCACCGACAGCAAGGCGGTGCCGGCCTGTACGCGCTGGCCGACCTGCACCTGGCGACGGGCGATCACGCCTTCCACCGGTGCGCGCAAGACGGTGCGCTCCAGGTCCAGCTTGGCCTGGTCGCGCTTGGCGCGCGCCAGCGTGACTTCCGGATTGGTGTCGACGGTGGTGTTGGCGGTCAGCACGGTGCTGGCTTTTTGCGCGCCGACGGTGGCGTTGCGGTTGGCGTCGGCCTGGATCTTGCCGGCTTCGGCGGCTTTCAGGTTGGCCTGCATGGTGAGCAAGGTGGTGCGCGCGTTGGTCAGTTCTTCACCCGAGACCGAGCCGGATTTTTCCAGCGCTTCGCGGCGACGCAGGTCGAGCTCGGCGCGTTGCAGGTCGGCCTGCGCCGACAGCAGTTGCGCGGCGGAGCGCTTCTGTTCGGCTTCGCGCGCCTGCACCTGCGCGACAAAACCGGTGTCGTTGGCGAAATAGCTCTGCACGCGGCGCTCGGCGCGGCCCAGATCGGCCTCGGCTTGCGCCAGCGCCAGCGTGGCATCGCGACTGTCGATCACGACCAGCACGTCGCCCTGGTGAACGTATTGCGTGTCGACCACCTTGACTTCGGAGACGATGCCGTTGACGGCCGGCGTGACCTGCGAGATCTCCACTGCGGTATAGGCGTTGTCGGTGCTCACGTAACGCGAACCGATGAAGTACCAATAGGTGCCGTAACCGATGGCGGCCACGGCGACCACGCCGGCGAAGATGGTGAACAGCTTCTTGCGCTTGCCGGGCGCGTTGCCGGCAACGTCGGCGCCGTCATTGGTGGTGGCGATAGTTTGAATGGCTTGGGAATCACTGTGCGACATGGCGTTTTCCTTCGTAGGTATATCTGTCTGTATGGAGTCGGTCGAGGTGCGGCGTGGCGCAGATTCAGCTGGGGTGCTGGTAACCGCCGCCGAGCGCGCGAACCATCGACACATCGAGCGCGAACAGGCGCGAGCGCAAGGTCGACAGCTCGCGCAAGTTGGTCAGCAGCGTGTCTTGCGCATTGAGCACGTCAAGGTAATTGGTGAGGCCGCCTTCATAGCGGTTGCGCACGATGCGGTAAGCGTCCCGGGCGGCGTCTGCGGCTGCCTCGGTGCGATTCAGGCGGCCGCTCAAGGCGCGCTCGCTGACGGCGACATCGGCGACATCCTGCAGGGCTTGCGTGACGGCGCTGTCGTAGTTGGCGACGGCCTCGTCATAGCTGGCGCTGGCCGAGCGGAATTGGCCGCGCAGGCGTCCGCCTTCGAAGATCGGCAGCGAAATCGCCGGTCCGAAGCTGCCGATGCTGGAACCCGATTGGGTCAGCAGATTGGTGCCTAGCGATTGAAAGCCGAAGTAGGCGCTCAGGTTGACGTTCGGATAGAACTGCGCGCGCGCCACCTTGATCTGCCTGGCGGCGGCTTCGGCGCGCAGGCGCGCGGCAACGATGTCGGGACGGCGGCCGAGCAGGTTGGCCGGCAATTCCTGCGGCAGGTTGAACGGCTTGGACATGTCGATCACCGGACGAGCCAGTTGCAGGCCGCGGTCCGGACCGGCGCCGGCCAGTGCGGCCAGCTTGTTGCGCTGCAGGGCAATCGATTCGTCCACCGCCAGCAGATCGGCTTCGGCCGTCGCGCGGCGCGCGATTACTTGCTTGACGCTGCCTTCCGTTTCGAGGCCGTTGAGGCGGCGCTGGGTGAACAGGTTTTCGGTTTCCTGGCGCACCTGCAATGCCGCCTGGGAAGTGTCGCGCTGACTGAACAAGCGCTCCAGTTCGGCATAGCCGGCGGCGATCGAAGTGGCCAGCGTGATGCGCGCCTGGGCGGCATCGGCGCGTGCGGCTTCGAGTTCGGAAGTGGCGGCGGCCAGCGCCGCGCGGTTCTTGCCCCAGAAGTCGATTTCGTAGCTGAAGTCGAGCGTGACGCGCGCTTCGTTGTTATAGCCGCGCGGTACGAAATCGGCGGGCACGCCGTTGTTGTAGCTCTGCTTCATGTGATCGAGCGAGGCGTTGCCGGTGACTTGCGGCAACAATGCCGCGCCTTGTTGCTGGGCCACGCCTTCGGCTTTCAGCAAGCGGGCGCGCGCCACTGCCATCGACGGCGCGCCGCGCAGCGCTTCACCCATCAAGGCGTTGAGTTGCTTGTCGCCGTAGGCGGTCCACCAGTTGTCGTCGGGCCAGGCCACCGCGCCTGCATTGGCGGCAGCGTCCAGCGATTGCGAAGATTGATAGGCGTCGATGGCCTTGGGTTCAGCGCGCGGGCCGAGGTCGGAAAACTGTGCACAGCCGGCCAGCGTCAGCGCCGCGACGGCCAGCGCCGACAGCGTGGCGAGGCGGGGACGGGGAAAGCGGGAGGAGGAGGGGGATGGGGATGCGCCCTGATCCCCTGAAATAGATGGAACTTGCATGATCGGAATCCACTCATAAATAAACTGTACAGTTCAGTATAGTATTGACTTTTGAAGACCGTCAAGCAAAACTAGGGGAAAATGGGGCCCGGTAAATGGTGCAAATGCTGCAAGCGCACAAAAAAGCAACAGCCCCGGGGAAAATCAGGTGAAGGCAGGCAACTAAAGGGTTTCGCCGTAATGGCAAAGAAATTACATGCGCAAGAAAAGTGAAGAGCGGCGGCAATCGATCATCGATGTCGCTGCGGAAATATTTAACGAGATCGGATTCGATCGCGCCTCCATGGCGGAAATTTCGGCGCGCCTGGGCGGTTCGAAGGCGACGCTGTACAACTATTTTTCTTCCAAGGAAGAGATCTTTTTGCAGGTCATGAAGCAGCAGGCCGGCATGCAGTTCGAATCGCTGTTCGCCATCCTCATTCAGGACGACGGCAGCGCCGACATGCGCGACACGCTGCGCCTGTTCGCCAATAAATACCTGCACCTGGTGCTGTCGCCGGAAGTGATTGCGGTGCGCCGCCTGCTGTATTACAACGCCGAGCGTTCCGAACTCGGCTGCATGTATTACGAGAACGGCCCCAAGCGCGGCTGGCTGGTGATTTCCGAATTCATGAAACGGCACATGGAGAGCGGCGAACTGCGCGAAGCTGACCCGTGGCTGACAGCGATCCAGTTTCGCGTGCTGGTCGAAGCGGAGTGGGCGGAAGGCCGCATCCTCGGCGTGATCACCTCGACGCCGCCGGACAAGATCAAGGAGTCGGTCGAGCGCTCGCTGGACGCCTTCTTCCGCATTTACGGCGTCTGAAGGAGTACGTTCGACGACGCCTTGTCACGGCGTCATCATCCGATCATATTGCCGTGTGAGAATTCCCCGCCGGTAATCACGGGCCACCTTGCAAGCCAGCAACCACGGCGCTTGCAGCCCGGCTTCCCAAAAAAGTGAATGGTAAACAACCGCCTTCTTCAGCGATGAAGCGGGCGTGTGCGTGCGTACCATCATGGAATGATGCCGTCATTGACGGCGCCATATTGATGACCCATTCTTATAATCTCCATCCGAGGCAATCACATGCGCTGGTTTTACAACCTCAAGATCGCAAAAAAACTGGTCCTGTCATTTCTGGCCGTCATCATTCTGACCGCGGGACTGGGCGCCTTCTCGATCGTCGAACTGGTCAAGGTCAACCGGGCGTCGAGCGAAATCGCCACCAACTGGATGCCGAGCGTGAAGATCGGCCTGCAATTGCAGGCGTCGATGGCGCGCTTCCGTATTTCCGAGTTGCAGCACATCCTGGCGACCGAGGACAAGGATTACGACGACGCCGAAAAAGCGATGAAGACGCGCATGGAAATCATCCGCAAGGACATGGCGTCGTACGAGGCCATGATTTCCGAGCCGGAAGAGAAAGTGCTCTATCCGCAATTTTTGCAAACCATGCAGAAGTATCTCAGCGAGAACAAGAAGATCATGGAACTGTCGCGCGCCAATCAGAAAGACGAAGCGCGCCTGCAGTTCAAAGGTGAATCGAACAAGCTGTTCCGCCAGGCCGTCGAGCAACTTGTCGGCCTGGTCAAGATCAATGAGAATGGCACCGAGCGTTCCAATGGCGACGCTGACCATACCTTCAACGAAGCGCGCAACTGGATCCTCGGTCTGCTGATCGCCATCGTGGTGATCGCCTTTGCCCTCGCGGTGTGGGTCGCACGCATCGTCTCGGTGCCGCTCAACAAGGCGGTCGACATCGCCCAGCGCGTGTCCGGCGGCGACCTCAGCGCCGACATCCACGCCGAGAGCAAGGATGAAACCGGCCAGCTCATGCACTCGCTGAAGGCGATGAACGACAGCCTGCTGCGCATCGTCGGCGAAGTGCGCACCGGCACCGACACCATCGCCACCGCGTCGACCGAAATCGCCAGCGGCAATCTCGACTTGTCCAGCCGCACCGAGCAACAGGCCGGTTCGCTGGAAGAAACCGCATCGGCCATGGAAGAGCTCACCTCGACCGTGAAGCAGAACGCCGACAACGCGCGCCAGGCGAATCAACTCGCGGTCTCCGCATCCGAAGTGGCGCAACAAGGCGGGACGGTGGTGGGCCAGGTGGTCGACACCATGGGCTCGATCAATGAATCCTCGCGCAAGATCGTCGACATCATCAGCGTGATCGACGGCATCGCTTTCCAGACCAATATCCTGGCGCTGAACGCCGCAGTGGAAGCCGCGCGCGCCGGCGAACAGGGCCGGGGTTTCGCCGTGGTGGCGAGTGAAGTGCGCAGCCTGGCGCAACGTTCCGCCGCAGCGGCCAAGGAGATCAAGGTGCTGATCGACGACTCGGTGGAAAAGGTCGGCTCGGGCAGCAAGTTGGTCGAGCAAGCCGGCGTCACCATGTCGGAAGTGGTCGCCAGCGTACGCCGGGTCACCGATATCGTGGGTGAAATCAGCGCGGCCAGCATCGAGCAGAGCACCGGCATCGAAGAAGTCAATCGCGCCATCACGCAGATGGATGAAGTGACGCAGCAGAACGCCGCGCTGGTGGAGCAGGCCGCTGCTGCCGCCCAGTCGCTGCAGGAGCAGGCCGGCAAACTGGCGCAGGTGGTCAGCGTGTTCAAACTCCGGAGCTGAAGGCTCAGCGCGGGAGGAAGACATCTTCCCGGCGAACAAGGCAAAAAACCCGCGGCATCCGACGCGGGTTTTTCATTTTGGCGCACAAAAAACCACGCGTCATCTTGGCGCGAAAAATGCGAGCATATAATCGATTCCGCGCAAAAACGGCTAGATTGGATATCGCCATTAACCCTATATTTACGCCAATTTTCTCTTAAATATCCCGCCTTCTTCTCCGCCAGTGATGCGAGTCGATAGTGAGACAAGCGTATCGCCTAGTACGAAATCTCATTGCCGAATGGAAATTATTTGTGAGACTATGCGAAATTAAACCAGCTTCTGTTAGTAACTAACCGAGTTTCAACCGAGCAAACCGAAGATGCCGGCTACCGCGCACAGTATCCCTGTGCGGCGCTTGCCGGCGATCGCAATGGCACGTCACCCCTCCGCCATTCGCCACGGTAAGCAGGCCAGGAACTCGTCCCTGCGGCGGTAACGGGGGCAACGCGTCCGTGCTTCCTCGTGCTCGACATGTCCACATCTACACAAAGAAAAAATACAATGTTCCAGTGGCTACTGCTTAAAGAAAATGCCCTGAGCGCGGCAGAAAATACGGTCTGGAAAGAGAGCGCGCTGCGCATCATCCTGGTCTCCGGCCTGCTGCTGGAATTCGGCATCGGCCTGCTCAGCGCCATCGATGCTGTCAAGGTCGGCGCGTACTACATCATCGCGGTGGTGGTCGGCTTCTTCGTTGCCTTGCTGCTCGGCGTGGTGGCGTCGGTGCGGCGTCCCGTGATCGGCAGCGCGATCCTGATCGCAACCATTTATGCGGCGGCATTTTGCATCGTCTATTTCGTCAACGACGCCGAAATCGCCAAGTACGGCATCATGTTCGTCTACACCGCGCCGCTGATCGGCCGCATCTTCTTCGGCGCGCGCCTGGCGCTGGTGCTGATGACGATCAATTTCTTCCCGTTCATGCTGTTGCTGCGCAACGAGCCGCTGCCGGTCTATCCCGGCATCGATGCGCCGCTGGCCAATGCGCACGCCTATATCCAGTCGCTGCTGTTCCTGTTCTTCAACATCTGCGTGCCATTAGGTGTGTTTCGCCTGTTGCATGCGCTGGACGCGTCGATCCGCCGCCATCGCGCGGCCAGCAGCGAGCTCGAGAGCAGCCACGCGCAATACCAGGAAATCTTTGAAAACGCCGGCGGCGCGATCGTCCTGTGCGATGTGCAGGGGCGCATACTCAAGGCCAATACGCTGGCCGACAACCTGATCGGCCGCAATCCCGAAAAATCCGCACAAAGCGGCAGGGACGCCAATCTGTTCGAGCTGCTCGAACACAAGTGCCGCAGCGATGCGGAAAAAGCCGCCGATGTCCTGGCGCTCAAGAGCGGCCAGGAATTCGCTGCCAAAGACGGTCGCCTGATCGCGATAGAAAATATCTCGACGACCTCAGAACACCACTACATCGTGCTGTTGCGCGACATCTCGCAACAGCGTCGCATCGAAGAAGCGCTCGACCGCAGCAAGGAGCGCGAGACCTTCCTCAGCAACCACGACCAGCTCACGCAGCTGCCCAACCGCGACCTGCTGCAGCGGCAATTGGAAGAGCTGATGCGCGCCATGTCGCCACGCCGCCAGCTGGCGCTGGTGGTGATTCGCCTCGACAGCATCAAGTACGTCAACGACGCGCTCGGCAGCGCCGCCGGCGACGCGCTGATCGTGGCCTTCGCCGATGCGCTGCAGCGCCTGTTGCCAAAGGGCAGCCTGATCGCGCGCCTGCGCAGCGTGGTGTTCAGCTTCACGGTCGAGACCAGCCACGCCAGCCGCGACGCCATTCCGCAGATCGAACATATTCGCCGCAGCCTGCCGGAGGAATTGCTGGTCGGCGGCGAACGCCAGCCGGTGCAGGTGTCGATGGCGATGGCCTTCTCGCGGCCGGGTGAAACCAGCGGCGACGAACTGATCCAGCGCGGCAAGCTGGCGCTGGATTCGGCGCGCCGTTCCGGCACCCAGGACATCACCGTGTTTGACGACGAAGCGGCGGCCTCGATACGCCGCCGCCTCAGTATCGAGCAGTCCATCGTGATGGCCTTGCGTGAAAACGAATTGCGCCTGGTCTATCAACCCAAGGTCACGCGGGACGGCGATATCGTCGGACTCGAGGCGCTGATCCGCTGGCGCTCGCCGACGCTGGGCGATGTCTCGCCGGCCGAATTCATCCCGGTCGCCGAAGCCAGCGGCGCGATTCATTTCATCACCGCCTTCGTGGTGGACGAGGTGTGCACGTACATCCGCCAGACGCTGGACTCGGGCCGCCGCTGTTTGCCGGTCGCCATCAACCTCTCCGCCATCGATATCGTACGCGCCGATCTGCTGGATCTGGTCAATGCCGCGTGCCAGAAATACCGCATCAGTCCCGACCACCTGGAGTTCGAAATTACCGAGACCGGACTGGTCGGTAACGAGAACCTTGCCATCAGCCATCTGGAGGCGCTCAATGCCCAAGGATATGGCATCACTATCGACGATTTCGGCACCGGTTACTCCTCTTTGCAGAAGCTCAGTCGCTTTCCGACGAAAAGTATTAAGATAGACCAGTCTTTTGTGGCGCAGATCGGTATCAGCGAGAAGAGTGAACTGATCATCCGTGCGGTGGTGTCGCTGGCGAAGATCCTTTCCTGCACTACCGTCGCCGAAGGCGTCGAAACGCTGGTGCAGGAAAAATTTCTCAAGGCGATCGGTTGCCAGTTCTTCCAGGGCTTCTATTACTACCCGCCGATGGAATTTCAGCAGGTCAATCAATTGCTGAAAGGCCGCTGACCGCAGCCGGGGCCGTTCCGAGGCCGCAAGAGACAAGCACACCCAAGCACATCTGAGCATAAGCAGGCGTAGCCCGCATCAAATTGAAAAGAGACAAACAATGAGCAAGAAAAAAACAGCGCCGACACCTGTCTATCGCGGCGTCTTCCCGGTCGCACCGACCATTTTCGACGACCACGGCGACATCGACCTGGAAGGCCAGCGCCGCTGCATCGATTTCATGATCGACGCCGGCTCCGACGGCATCTGTATTCTGGCCAATTTTTCCGAGCAGTTTGCACTCACCGACGACGAGCGCAATGCACTCATCAGCACCGTGCTCGATCACGTCGCGGGCCGCATCCCGGTAATCGTCACCACCACCCATTTCAGCTCGCGCATCTGCGCGCAGCGCAGCCGCAATGCGCAGGATGCGGGCGCGGCCATGGTCATGATCATGCCGCCGTACCACGGCGCCACCATCCGCGTCGGCGAGCGCGGCATCCAGGAGTTCTTCCAGACGGTGTCGGACGCGATCGACATTCCCATCATGATCCAGGACGCGCCGGTCAGCGGCACCACGCTGTCGTCGACGCTGCTGGTCAAGATGGCGCAGGAGATCGCCAATGTCTCCTACTTCAAGATCGAAGTGCCGCAAGCCGCCAACAAGCTGCGTGAAATCATCGCCCTCGGCGGCGATGCCATCGTCGGTCCGTGGGACGGCGAAGAAGCCATCACGCTGATGGCCGACCTCGACGCCGGCGCCACCGGCGCCATGACCGGCGGCGGCTATCCGGACGGCATCCGCCGCATCCTCGACGCCTACGTTGCAGGCGACACCGAGCTGGCCGCGCAGCACTACCAGCAATGGCTGCCGCTGATCAATTACGAAAACCGCCAGGGCGGCCTGGCGTCGTGCAAGGCGCTGATGAAAGAAGGCGGCATCATCAAATCCGATTCCGTGCGCCATCCGCTGGCGGCCATGCATCCGGCCACGCGCGAAGGCCTCATCAAGATCGCGCGCCGCCTCGATCCGCTGGTGCTACGCTGGGGTAAATAAGCGCGCAGCAATTCGTTTTCTGCTGCACTGCATTTCCGGCCGCGTCCTTCGCAAGAAGACGCGGCCGTTTCATTTGAACTGTGACGAACGCATGACAACGTGACAGAGTTTTTCTGTTATTACGTACATATCAACATGCCAACATCCTGTGAAGCCTTGCGCCACCACGGATATCCATTCGTTGAATACCAGATATGCGTTAATTAAATCTCGTCGGTACATTCCTGCCTGTTTCTTTAAGGCTATATTTCCTTCAGCAGAATATTTTGCAGTGCATCATTCCCTTTCCACAAAAGGGGCGCTGCTCCAAAAACACAACGGGAAATCTGAGAGGCTCACATGACCAATCAGTACAGGGCGGGGAAAAAAGCATTGGTGATCGGCGGCGGTGCGCCGAACTCGACATTGATCGCAGGTGCGCTGACCGCGTTCCTCGACGAGGGCATCGAGTTCGACGTGATCTCTGCCTCCGGCGCGGGCGTGCTCATGGGGCTGCTGTACCAGGCGCCGCTGGGTTGCACGGCGCGCGAGGCGCTGGTGCGCTGGGCCGAAGTCGGCGTGGCCGACAGCATCTACAAGATGTTCCCGGTCAACTACAAGATATTCAACAAGCCAGGCCACGGCGCGCGCAGCTTTCGCGACCAGGTGCCGGCGCAGATGCCCCAGATGCCACAGCTGGCCGGCCTGCCCAACATGTCCGGCGCGGCCGGTAATCCTTTCCTCGATGTCTTCACGCAGCGCTTCGCCGAAGCTTCGGGCGCATGGAATGACTGGATGCACCTGATGCTGTCGGCCATGTCGCCATCGGACCTGTCGTCCAAGAGTCTGGGTCTGTGCGCGCACCATCCCTTCCTCGAACAGGCGATCGACTTCGACGCCATCGCGCGCATGAAGCCGGAGTTCTACATCAACGCCTACAACATGAGCAAGAGCGAGATGCAGGTATGGGACAAGAATGAGATCGCGCCGATTCATGTGCGCGCCGCGCTGTCGTTCCCCTTCCTGTATCCGCCGACCGAAATCGGCGGCGACGACTACATCGAAGGCGCCGCGCTCGATACGCTCAATTTCAATCCCTTGATGACCAGCGGAGACAACCCGGGAAAGCACGGCGACATCGACACCCTCGTGGTGCTCGACATCCTCGGCGAGGACCGCCTGATCCGCAAACCGCGCAATCTGTACGACGCCTGGGTGCGCTCGATCATCACGCCGCTGGTGAAGATCTCGAAGACCGAGATGCGCCTGTTCGAACTCGAGCACAACACGCATCCGGACACCGGCGAACCGCTGCGCCGCCTGCTCAAGGTCGACCTCATGAGCGGCATCCCCGAGGAGCATTGGCCGGAGGTGCTGGACTGGTCGGCGTCGAACATGCAGCTGCTGTTCGATGTCGGCTACCGCGCCGGAAAAGAGTTCTGTCGCGAGCATGGCGAGTCGCTGCGGGATGCCCTCGAAGGCGCTCCGCTGGCGGCATAGGCGCCGCCCCTAATTTGCAACATCGAGCAACAACGGAATCGCCAGCATCATCTCTGCAGGAGGAGACAACGCCAGCACCGCAGCCCACGAAGCCGCGGATTCCATTCACTTTTTGAGAAATGAAACGACCATGACGATCACCAAACGCCTTATTCTCACACTCTCGGTGGCCTTGCTGGCGCTCCTGTTTGTCGGTGTCGACGGCCTCTGGCAACTGCAGCGCGCGCAGCAGCGCTTCGATACCGTGCAGAACCGCATCATCCCGAGCATCAGCGGCCTCAATGCCGCCAAGGGTTTCCTCGCCGATACGCGCCTGGCCGGCTATCGGCTGTCGGTGTTCTCCAACCTGAGCGACAAGACGGCGCTGGACAAGGCCGTGGCCGATGCCAACAAGGCCTTCGACGACGTCGTCGCCAAGTACGAGAAGGAACAGATTTTCGACGACACCGATCGCAAGATGCTGGAAGCGGACAAGGTCAATATGGAGGCTTATCGCAAGGCGCTGATTCCGTTCTTCGCCGCTGCGCATGCGGGCGACATGGACGGCGTGCGCGCCACGCTGATGGCCGGCACCCCGTTGGCGTTGTCCGCCGCCGGCGTCAAGAAAGGCATCGACGAGCATATCGCCTACAACGGCAAGCTGGTCGACGACGTGCGCGCCGAGAGTATCGCCGCGTACGAGTTCGCATTCAAGAGCATGATCGCGGTCATCGTCGTGGCGTTTCTGCTGACCGGCACGCTGGCGCTGACCCTGTACCGCAACATCAGCGGCAGCCTGCGCAATATCCGCAATACGTTTGAAGAAATCAGCGCGTCGCTCGATCTGTCTCAGCCGATGCAGGTCGATCGCATGGACGAGATCGGCCACACCGCCACTGCCTTCAACAAGCTGCGCGCGCGTATCGTCGACGTGATCGGCACGGTGCGCACCTCGACCGATTCGGTCAGTGTCGCCGCCAAGCAGATCGCTGTCGGCAACACCGACCTGTCGTCGCGCACCGAACAGCAAGCCGCGTCGCTGGAAGAAACCGCATCGAGCCTGGAACAGCTGACGTCGGTGGTCAAGCAAAACACCGAGAACGCCAAGCAGGCCAACCAGCTCGCGCTGTCGGCGTCGCACATCGCGTCGCAAGGCGGCGATGTGGTGCGCCAGGTGGTCGACACGATGAACTCAATCAATGAATCCTCGCGCAAGATCGTCGACATCATCAGCGTGATCGACGGCATCGCTTTCCAGACCAATATCCTGGCGCTCAACGCCGCAGTGGAAGCCGCGCGCGCCGGCGAACAGGGCCGCGGCTTTGCCGTGGTGGCATCGGAAGTGCGCAGCCTGGCGCAGCGCTCAGCCGCCGCCGCCAAGGAAATCAAGACCCTGATCGACGACTCGGTCGACAAGGTCGGCTCCGGCAGCAAGCTGGTGCAGCAGGCCGGCACCACCATGAGCGACATCGTCCACAGCGTGCAGAAGGTGACCGATATCGTCGGCGAGATCGCCAGCGCCAGCGAAGAACAAAGCAGCGGCATCAGCCAGGTCAACCAGGCCGTGTCGCAAATGGATGACGTCACGCAACAGAACGCCGCGCTGGTGGAAGAGGCCGCCGCTGCCGCGCAGGCGTTGCAGGATCAGGCCGAAACGCTGGAGCAGGTGGTCAGCGTGTTCAAGCTGGACGCCGCGCGCCTGGTGACGAACGCCGCCGCGCAATCGGCCAAACGCGCCATCGACATCACGCCTTCGGCGGCGCGTCTGTCGGCGAGCGAACCGCGTCGACTGGAACATGAGGTGGATGCATAGGCCGGCTGCAAAGGTAGTCGCGGCAGTAAAGAAGGCCGCACGGTAGTGCGGCCTTTCTTTTTGGGCGCAGTTTTCCGGCTAGAGATTCTGCGGCAGGAAGCGTTCCCGCCGGCTCACGTGGCGTCCGGCTTCCCGGAACTGGCCGTCGCCGGTGTAGTGCACGGTCTGCGGATATTTGGGCGAAGGTGCGGCATGCGCCTTGACGACTTCGAAGATGAAGTAGTTATAGGTGTCGATCAGGCAATCGTCGTAGATCTTGCATTCGAGACTGACGAAGCAGTCGTCGAGCAGCGGTGCACGGACCTTTTCGGCAACACTGGTATGCAGGCCGAAGCGCGAGAATTTGTCGACATCGGCGCCGGAACAGTTACCGATGTCGGTGACGGTATCGATCATGTCGGCGGTGGGGATGTTGATCACGCATTCGCGGCTGCTGCGGATCAGTTCGAAGCTGTGGTTGCCGGAGGCGATGATGCAACCGACCAGCGAGGGCGTGAATTCCATCACGGTATGCCAGCCCAGCGTCATGACATCGGTCTCGTCCTGCCAGCGCGAGGTCACCAGCACGACGGGGCCGGGTTCAAGATAATGACGGATGTCGGAGACGGGGTAGTCGACCTTCTTGTTCATCACGGCTCACCAGTGTGGAAACGAAGACGATCCATTCTATGCCCGGGGCCGCGCCGATTTCTGTAGGACAAAAACTGATTTTGGCGCCGAAACGCCCGCCGGACGCCGCAATCCGTTAGCTGCCGGTCAAGCTCTTGTCATCCGGTCATGCCAGTCCGGCAATGTCGGCATTGCGGATGATTCCCGAAGCATGGCCGCGCCTGGCGACGTTGATCATGGCGCGGCCGAGTTGTTCGGTGGTGGTGATGTGGCGTGGGAACAGTCGGCGCAGCAGCGACAGCAGCGGCCCGGTCAGCGCGTAGAACCAGCGATAGGCCGGCGTCTTCGACACTTCGCCGTGCATCGGCTGGATGGCGCCGGGCCGGAACATCCAGGCCGCCTTGAACGGCAGCGCCAGCAGCGCGTTTTCGGTCTTGCCCTTGACGCGCGCCCACATCGCGCTGCCGCGCTCGCTGCTGTCGGTGCTGGCGCCGGACACGTAGGCGAAGCTCATCTGCGGATTGAGCCGGCACAGCGTCTGCGCCGCCGCCATGGTGACCACGACATACGGGATGGCCAGCACGGTGTGGCCGATGGTGAGACCGAGGTCGGTGCCGACCAGGCCCATGCGCGAGAACAGATAAAACAGGCCGACCGCCACCACGATGCGCGGCACGATCAGCGGCGCCAGCAGGAAGGCGAACACCGGCTTGGTCCAGCGCGGCGGCAGGCGCGTCAACGCCAGCGCGGCGCCGATGCCCAACGCGGTCGATGCCAGCGCGGTGACAATCGCAACACCGAACGAGCGCAGGAACGAGGCTTGCCACACTGGCGAGAAGATGAAGGATTCAAACCAGCGCAGGCTGAAGCCCTGCGGCGGGAACGACAGGAACGGCGAATTGGTGAAGGCGATCGGGAACACCACGATGATGGGCAGCGACAGCAAGGCCACCGCGACCACGCTGTACAGCTTCAGTCCCTTCACCTTTCGCACCACCGGCCCGGCTGCGCCGTAGCCGCTGCCGCACAGGCGGCCGATGCCGATCAGCAGCGCGGTGGCGACGGCCGAACTGTTCTTCCTTGGTGCGGCGCGGGTGTCGCCGCTGAGCGAAGACAAACCCACCAGCTTATCGTAGAGGATGAACACCGCCACCGCGAAGATCAGTAAAACCGTCGACAACGCCGCCGCGTACGGCAGATTGAACAGATCGTTGATCGCCGAGATCACCATCTGCGCGACCATGGTTTCCTTGGGCGTGCCGAGCAGCGCCGGCAGGATGAAGAAGCCCAGGCTGGTGATGAACACCAGCAAGCCTGCCGCCGCGATGCCGGGAGCGGCCATCGGCAGGAACACCGAGAAGAACGCCACGGAACGGTTGGCGCCCAGCGTCTCCGCCGCCTGCAGCAACTGCGCGTTGACGCCGCGCATGATCGGCAACATGTTGATCACGGCCAGCGGCAGCATGGCATGCACCATGCCGATCATCACGCCGGTCATCGACGGCGCCAGCGCATTCGGATCGTCGACCAGGCCGAGGCTGGCGGCCAGCGTCAGCAGGATGCCGGTCTTCGACAGCACCAGGATCCAGGCGAAGGTCTTGACCAGGTAGCTGGTCCAGAACGGCACCATGATCCAGATCATCCAGCGTTCGCGGAAGCGGTCGCTCAACTGGCTCAGGAAGTAGGCCACCGGAAAGCCCAGCAGCACCGACAGCAGCGCCGTCAGGCCCGAGATCAGGAAGGTGTTGCCGAGCACCTTGGCAAACACCAGATCGCTGGTCATGCGGCGAAACTGATCGAGCGTGGCGTGACCGTCGGCATTGACGATGCCGGTCTGCAGGATCTCGACCACCGGCACGCAGAAGAAGCAGATCAGGAATACGAAACACGGCAGGGCCGGCAGCCACGCCGGCAACCGCTTGCGGGGCGCTCTTTTCGCCGCGCCTGGGGAGAGTGAACTGGACATGGAGATTCCTCGTATCGGTGAAGCGACGGCTTAGCAGGTCACGACGGCGGCGTGCTCCGCATGCCAGCGGATGCCGACGCCGTCGCCCACTGCAGGCGCTTCGCGGCGGCCGCAGCGCAGCAGGAAAGGCCGGCTTTCGCCGATATCGACCAGCACCCGGATATCCGAGCCGGCGAACACGACTTCGCTGACGATGCCGTTGACGTAGGCGTCGCCGGCGCCGACGCCGGTCAGGCAGGCTTCTTCCGGGCGCACCACCAGCGAGATGTCGGCGTTCGTTCCCGCGCCGTCCGGACGCCGCGCCGGCAGCGGCACGTCGAAACGGCCGTTGCCCAGACGCGCACCGGCCCCGCTGTCCTGCACCCGTCCCGACAACAGGTTGGAGTAGCCGATGAACTGCGCCGAGAATGCCGTGGCCGGACGGTCGTACAGATCCTGCGGCGTGCCGATCTGTTCGATCTTCGACTGGTTCATGAGGCAGATGCGGTCGGACAGGTTCAGTGCTTCTTCCTGATCGTGGGTGACGTAGATGAAGGTCGCGCCGAGATCCTTGTGCAGGCTGCGGATTTCGGATTGCATGTGCTCGCGCAGTTTCTTGTCGAGCGCCCCCAAGGGCTCATCCAGCAGGATCACCGACGGCTTGTAGACAAAGCAGCGCGCCAGCGCGATGCGCTGCTGCTGGCCGCCCGACAGCTCGCGCGGCAAGCGGTTGGCGTAGCTGCCCATCTGCACCATTTCCAGCGCGTCGCGCACTGCGGCGGCCATCGCCGCCTTGTCCATCCTGCGCATGCGCAACGGGTAGGCGATGTTTTCCCACACCGACAGATGCGGGAACAGCGCGTAGCTCTGGAACACCATGCCGATGCCGCGTTCGCCGGCTGCGGTGTGGGTGGCGTCCTTGCCGTTGATGAACAACGAACCGCCGCTCGGCTCGACCAGTCCTGCAAGAATCTGCAGCAGCGTGGTCTTGCCGGAGCCGGACGGTCCCAGCAGGGTGAGGAATTCGCCGTCCCTGACGTCGAGGTCGGTCGGCGACAGCGCCGTAACGCTGTCGTAGTGCTTGCTGATGGCACGTGTTTGCAATCTGGCAGTCATCGCTTGTATCGCTATCAGGAAAGTAACCAGGCGTTGAAACGGTCCGATACCGCGTTGCGGTTCTTGTGCCACCACGGGCCGCTGGGCGGACGCATCAGGGCGATGTTGGCGGGTGCGGTCGGCAGGATGGCGGCGCGTGCAGCGGGGATGTCCTTGTAGGCTTCCAGCGCGGTCGGGCCGTACGCCAGCGTGTCGGTGAAGCCGCTCTGGCGCTTGGCGTCGGCACAGAATTTGACGAACTCCTTCGCTACGGCGGCGCGCGGATTGCCCTTCGGCACGCCCCAGCCTTCGATCGAATACAAACCCTGGTTCCAGTTGATCGCCACCGGTGCGCCGCCTTCGATGGCGGTCTGCGCGCGTGCATTCCAGGTCGAGATCATGTCGACTTCGCCGGATTGAATCAGCTGCATCGCCTGGGCGCCGCTGGTCCACCAGACTGCGACGTGTTTCTTGATGCGATCGAGGCTCTTGAAGGCGCGATCCAGATCGAGCGGGTACAGTTTGTCGGGTGCAACGCCGTCGGCCATCAGCGCTTGCTCCAGGGTGTCGATGGCATTGCGGCGCAGCGAGCGGCGGCCCGGGAATTTCTCGACGTTCCAGAAGTCGGCCCAGGTCTTTGGAGGATTCTTGGCGAACTTGTCGGTGCGGTAGGCCAGGATGGTCGCGTACACGTCGACGCCGACGAAGCTTGATGTGATCGAACCAGGCAGCATGTTCTTGAAGTCGGTCGGCACGATACCGAGCGGCTCCAGCATGCCGGCTTCTTCGAGAATCGGAATGTCCTGCGCCAACGTCAGCGTGGTGACGTCCCACACGAAGTTTTTGGTCTGCACCATGGCGGTCAGTTGCGCGACCGGCTGTGCTTCGCGGGCGACGTTGACGATCTTCACGCCGGTGGCTTTTTCAAACGGATCGTAGAAGGCCTTTCGATAGGCGGCCGTGTAAGGACCGCCCGGGTCGGCGACCACCAGTTGCCTGGTTTGCGCCAGGATCGACGGCGCAATGCCGGCAGCCGCAATACCGCCGGCCATTTTCAGGACGGTGCGGCGATGGTTGTTGAATTGCTGAGTCATACGTACTCCCATAAGTGCTTGTTAGAGGAATTGCCGACCTGCGACTGCCTTGGCGCTTTGGACTTGCGTGTGTTGCAACGTGATGCGGGATCGGGATAGGAATCCGGTTCAGCCGCCGATCGTGCGCCCGCGCTTCTTGAAGAACTCTTCCATCATGCGGGCCGGTTCGCCGGTGGCATAGGCTTCGCCCTGGATGCGGCGGCCGGCGGCGATGGCGTCGACAAAACTCGGCTCGGTGATTTCGTAGAAGCGCTGCTTGTCGAGACGCATCGCGACCGGCGGCTTGGCGGCCAGTTCACGCGCGATGGCGAGCGACTTGCTCATGACTTCGGCGGCCGGCACCAGGTGGTGGATCAGGCCGAGGCGATGCGCCTCCTCGGCTTCCATCATGCGGCCGGTCAGGGTCAGTTCGATGGTGCGCGACAGGCCCAGCATCTGGGTCATGATCCATGGTCCGGTGACGCTGGGAATGCCGGAATTGATTTCCGGCTGGCCCATGCGCGAACCGGCGTGGCCGACGCGGATGTCGCCCAGCAGCGTCACCTGGAACGCCGAGCCGGCGGCGGTGCCGTTGAGCGCCATGACCAGCGGCTTCTTGAGCGAGCGCAGCGTGCGGTAATAGTTTTCCCACTCGGTCATCCATTCGTCGGCGCGCTGCTCGTCGAAACCGTGCGCCTCTTCCAGGTCCTGCCCCGCACAAAATGCACGATCGCCGGCGCCGGTCATGATGATGGCGCCGATCGCCGCATCCTGATCGCTGCGTTTGAGGGCGGCGATGATCTCGGCGCGCATTTCGGTATTCCAGGCGTTGAGCTTTTCAGGGCGGTTGAGGGTGATGACGGCGACGTTGCCGTCATGTGAGACCTTGATGAATTTTTCCATAACTATTCCTATGCAATAAGTAATGTTTTATACCGCTATTTCATGGTACAGAAATTTATATGCCTGTCTATATGCGATGCAAAATGGCTTATTTCGCTTGCGGAAGGTGCATTTCTTCCGCTTTTACGGTGCAGTGCACTACGATTGCGCCGCGCGCGATCAGCGACGGTGCACGCGGATGCGGCAGCAAAACGCAGAAAAAGTGAACGAGAGGGGGACGATCAGACGTGGCGACGCCGCCCTTTCGGGGCAATGTCGCTACAGGGGGAGGTACTCAGGAGGGAACGGCTTGAGAGCGGACAGGAAAAGTGCCAGCGAGCCCGGCGCGCCGGGCGGCGGCCTCTCGCTGCAAATCCTGAACAGGCCTAGAGTGAACGCGTAATGCCGCCGTCGATGCGGATATTCTGGCCGGTGATGTAGGCCGCGGCGTCGGACGCCAGGTGCGAGGCCAGCGCCGCGACTTCGCTCACTTTGCCGTAACGCGCCATCGGGATCATTTCCTTGATGCCGGGCTTTTCCGGCAGGCTGTCGATGAAGCCCGGCAGGATATTGTTCATGCGGATGTTTTCCGGTGCGTATTTGTCGGCGAACAGCTTGGTGTAGGCCGACAGGCCCGCGCGAAACACGCTCGAGGTCGGGAACGACTGCGACGGTTCGACCGCCGAGAAGCTCGAGATATTGATGATGGCGCCACCGCCCTGCTGTTGCATCAGCGGCGTCACCAGGCGCGCACTGCGCACCACGTTCATCAGGTAGATCTCCATGCCGAGCAGCCATTCTTCATCGCTGAGTTCGAGCACCTTGCCCTTGGGACCGTGGCCGGCGCTGTTGACCAGCACGTCGATGCGACCCCAGCGCGCGAGGCAGGCATCGACTGCTTTCTGCAGGTCCGCGACGGAGCGGTTGGAGCCGGTGACGCCGACGCCGCCCAGGCTGTTGCCGAGCGACTCGCCTTTTCCGGAAGAGGAAAGAATGCCGACGCCGAAGCCGTCGGCCGCCAGTTTTTGCGCCACGCCGGCGCCCATGCCGCTACCGCCGCCGATGACGAGGGCTACTTTGCTTGTGCTCATTTGCTGCTCCGTATGGATGAGATGCGATCAGAACGCGAAAGCGTACACGATCACCCGGATATTTGCCGGGCGCCATCATTTCCCGGAGCAACCTCCCATTTCAGCTAACCGCAATTGACATCGTGGCGCAGGGCGTCTTTGTTGACAATTTGCAACGATTCGAGCGGGGGCAGGCCGGTATTGGCTTTGAATATTTTGTCGGGATGCATGTTTGGTTTGATTCCGAAAATCTAAATGGTTATGATTCTCATCCATTACAAATGCTGACATTTTCCTTGCACCGTATCCGGCAGCGTTGGCCGGGGAATCGCCAACACCGCACGACGCGCTTTTTCATCTTTCAGAAATCACCATGACATTGCTTCCGCTTCCTCGCGCCATTGCAGCGCAAACCCGCTGTGCCGCCGCCATCGCCGCTGCGCTGATGACACTGTCCGGCGCCGCTTATGCCCAACAGGCAGCCACACCGGCTGAAACGCCGAATACGCTCGAGACCATTCAGGTCAGCGGCGACTGGCTTGGCACCGGCCTGCAAAACAGCGTGAAGACCTATCCGGGCGCGCGCACCGTGGTGAAGAAGGAGGAGATTCAAAGCACAGGCGCCGTTACCATCGGCGACGTCATGCGCCGCATTCCCGGTGTGCAGGTCACCGACAACTCCGGCACCGCCGGCGGCGCCATGTCGCTCAACATCGGCGTGCGCGGCCTGACCGGTCGTTACTCACCGCGCTCGACCATCCTGCTGGACGGGGTACCGATGGCTTCCGCCCCTTACGGCCAACCACAAATCTCGTTCGCGCCGGTCAGCCTGAACAATATCGAAGCGATCGACGTCGTACGCGGCGGCGGCGCCGTACGCTACGGTCCGCAAAACGTGGGCGGCATCATCAACTTCCGCACCCGCGCTATCCCGACGACACCTGGCGTGAGCGGCGACGCCAGCGTGCGCTACAACAGCTACGGCGAGGGCGGTTCCAGCACCCAATACACCGCATTCGCCGGCTCCACACTCGACAACGGCCTCGGCCTCGCAATGCTGTATTCCGGCACCGACGGCTCCGGCTGGCGCGCCAACAGCAACGAACGCATCAACGACTTTGCGCTGAAATTCCGCTACGAAATCAGCTCCAGCTCCGAAATCTACGGCAAGATTTCCTACTACGACGTCATGTCGCACACACCCGGCGGTCTGACCCCGGCACAATACAACGCCGACCCATTCCAGAACACGCGTACGCGCGACTACTGGAAAGGCAATCGCCGCGGCATCGACCTGGGCTATCTGAACACCATTTCCGATACACAGGAATTTGAAATTCGCACCTATTACAACGAGAGCTATCGCGAAAGCGCGCTGATCGGCGCCTCCACGACGCAATTGACGCATCAGCCGCGCTTCTATGAAACCATTGGCATCGAACCGCGCTTCACTCAGCGCCTCACTTCCGGCAGCGTCACCAATGACATCACCGTAGGCTATCGCTACATCGGCGAACGCGGTCACGACGACAACTTTGCCGAAACGATCGCAACCGGCGCCTATGGCGCGGCAACCAAGAACAAGAATCGCACCGATGCACACGCCGGTTATATCGATGACAAGATCTCCGTCGGCGCATGGCGCATCACCCCTGGTGTACGCTTTGAACACATCCAGACGACTCGTCAGAACGTAGCGTCAACAACCAAGTTCGAAGTCACCAACAACAAGCCGCTGCCGTCGCTCAACATCGCCTACCTTCTCACGCCAGAGCTCACGCTGTTCACCAACTACAATACCTCCTTCGGCGTGGTCCAGAATACGCAGTTGAGCGCGGCATCCGCACCAAACAACTTGCAACCGGAGCTGGCCAAGACGGCAGAACTCGGCGCACGGTGGAAGGGTGGCAACCTGTCCGCTGAAGCAACATATTTCAACATTCGCTTCGACAATCAAATCACGTTGATCGCCTCGCCGGACACTTATCAGAATCTCGGCAAGACCCAGCATGATGGTCTCGAAACTGCCATCGACTATGCATTCGACAAAGACGGTCTGTTCCGCGGCTTGAGTGTCTACGCCAACTACACCTATACACGCGCAGTACTCAAATCCGGCCTGAACTCGGGCAAGGACGTGCCGTTCTATTCACGCACCACCGATACTATCGGCGGGCGCTATCAGGCCGGTCCGTGGGGTTTCAATCTGTCGACCACGCATCAGAGCCGTCAATTCTCTGATGAAAGCAATAGCCAGATCGAAACCACTGATGGCAAGAATGGTCCGATTCCCGGCTATCGCGTCTGGAATGCACAAGTGGATTGGAAGGTACCCAACACCAGGGGCTTTGACGTAGTGGCAGGCGTCAACAATCTGACTGATCGCCGTTACTATTCACGCACCACCGACGGCAACCAAGGCCGCATCGTCGGCGCACCGCGCACCATCTACGTACAAGGCCGCTACGCGTTCTAAGCTTTCGCTCCCGGCAACGCAAAATCGCCCCGCATTCCGGTCATGCAGTCGACCGGAATGCGGGGCGATTTATTTTGCTGCGGACGCCGCCGAATCAACTCAGCGCCAGCCGCGATGCCAGCCATATTGCGGATGGCGCCAGCCCCAGCCGTAGTGCGCGTGGTACTCCCACACATAGCCCGGTCCGGGCGATGCATAGGCCGGTTGCACGTACACCACGCCCGGTGGCGGGGCGTAAGCCGGCTCGACATAAGCCGGGCGCACCGACGGCGGCGTCACCACGCAACCGCTGACGGCGACGACAACTGCCGCGACCGACAACAGACCTGCGATCCTGATCATTCGGTTATTCATTTTATTGCTCCTCGTTAGGAAATCCGGACATGGATGCCAGCCTCGCATTGCTGGTCCGACAAGCATCGGACGCCATGAGACTGCTGTCCTCTTAACGTGGAAAACCGGGAAAATGAAGACCGTAAAGTTGTATTAATCTGTAAGAAGAATCAGCAATTTGTCAGGTCGGCTCGGACTCTGCATCGGCATCGGTCGAACATGTCAGCGCTTCCCACTGCGCCAACTCCTGCGTCATGTCCGCCAGCTTCTTCCTCACCAGCGCCAACGCATCGCTGCCCAACAGCAAATGCGCCGGCGGCGCCGGGCTGTCGACCAGCCTCAGCATCGCCTGCGCGGCCTTGCGGGGATCGCCGGTCTGCTTGCCGCTGCGCTCGGCGCGCGTAGTGCGGATCGGATCGAACAATGCATCGTAATCCGCGATGCTGCGCGGAGAGCGCACCATCGAACGCCCCGCCCAGTCGGTGCGAAACGATCCCGGCGCAACGGCGGTGACGAAGACGTTGAAGGCCCGCAGCTCCTTTCCCAAGGTTTCGGAAATGCCTTCCAGCGCAAACTTGCTGCCGCAGTAGTAGGCAATGCCCGGCATCGTGATGAAGCCGCCCATCGAGGTGATGTTGATGATGTGGCCGCGCCGGCGTTGGCGCATGAACGGCACGAAGGATTTTGTCACCGCCACCGCGCCGAACACATTGACGTCGAACTGGCGTTGCAACGCATCCATGCCGGACTCCTCAAGGATGCCTTCGTGCCCGTAGCCGGCATTGTTGACCAGCACGTCGACCGGCCCGATGCTGCTCTCCACTTCGGCAGCGATCCGTTCCGCCGCAGCAAAATCGGCGACGTCGAGCAGGCGCGCAAACGCCTGTCCCGGCCGGCCGGAAAATTGTGCTTCGAAGGCCTGGCGGGCTTCTTCGCTGCGCACCGTGCCGACCACGCGGTGGCCCGCAGCGATGGCGGCTTCGGCGAGCGCGAGGCCGAAGCCGCTGCTGACGCCGGTGATGAAAAAAGTCTTGGATGCAGACATGGCAATTCCTTTGCTGTGCGTGAAAAAAGAACGAAAACCGACCGGCTCATTATCGATTTCCACGCACTTCCCGGCTGCCGGTTCTTCTCGCATGCTTGCCTGATTCTCTGAGCCGCTGGCGAATCGGTGCAAAAAATGGCAAAGTGGCCGCATTACCGATTGCCGGATTCAATGAGATGCGTTCCACGCCGCTGTCCAACACGTCCGCCGAAGTCCGCCGCCGCATGGTCGCCTTGCTGGCCACGAAGACGCCGCAGGAAGGCTACAACCTGTCGCCGCTGCCCGACGTGCGCTTCCTGCGCTCGAACCGTCCGTTGAAACGCATGCCGGTGCTGTACGAGCCGGGCATCGTGATCGTGGCGCAGGGGCGCAAGCGCGGCTATCTCGGCAATGAAGTGTATTTGTACGATGCGCAGCACTACCTGGCGGTATCGGTGCCGGTGCCGTTTTCGATGGAGACCGACGCCAGCGAGAAGGAACCGATGCTGGCGATTTACCTGCGCCTGGATTTCAAGATCGCCGCCGAGCTGATGATGCAGATCGACGAATGCGTCGGCCCCAGCGCCGCCAAACCGCGCGGGATGGTGTCGACGCCGATGGAGACGGCGCTGAGCATCTCGGTGCTGCGCTTTCTGGAAGCGATGAACAATCCGCTGGAAGCCGAAATACTCGGACCGGCGCTGCGGCGCGAAATCTATTTCCGCGTGCTGAGCGGTCAGCAAGGTGGATCGATGCGCGCGGCGCTGACCATGCAAGGCCAGTTCGGCAAGATCTCGCGCGCCATCAGCATGATCCATCGCAGCTATGACGAAGCGCTTGCCATCGACCAGCTGGCGAAGGAGGCCGGCATGAGCGTGCCGACCTTCCACGCGCATTTCAAGACGGTGACGGACACTTCGCCGATGCAATACCTGAAATCGACGCGGCTGCACCAGGCGCGTCTGTTGATGCTGCGCAACGGCATGACGGCGGGCGCCGCCTGCACACAGGTCGGCTACGAAAGCGCGTCACAGTTCAGCCGGGAATTCAAGCGCCTGTTCGGCCGCACGCCCGTGGAAGAGGTCGAACGCATGCGCAAGAGCTTTGCGCTGCCGCCGCAGGAGGATGGTGCGCAGTTCGTCTCATCGCATTGAGAACAGCTGGCCGGGCTTACGTCAGGCAGATGCTGCAGCTGTGTCCCTTGCAATTGTGCAGCACGCTGCTGCGCGCCGCGCCCGCATGCGCGCCCGGTCCTGCGGCGCCCTGCCCCGCAAGCTGCTCGGCGCCGTTACGCGGACGCCAGCGCTCGGTCACCTGCAGGCCGACGCGACCGCCCGTCAACAGCGGCGCGGCAACGGTATCCGTTTTGCAATAGGGACACGCAACCTGGCCATGCAGGGCCTGCATGTTGAGGAATTTTTCGAAGATGCCTTCGCAGTGGCTGCAGCGGATATCGTATAAGGGCATGTTCTGCTCCGGAGTGGCGGTAGTTCGACTATTCAGATAAGCGGATTGCGGACGGCGCAGAGCCTCCGTCCGCAACAGACGTAAAACGATTACCGCTTTCGTCCCCAGTACGACTGGTCGTTCAGCATCCCCTTGGGCGTGATGTCCTGATCGAAGATCGACGTCGGCAAGGACACCGTGCACGCGCAGTTCGGAATGTCCACGATGCCGCCGATGCGTCCTTCCACCGGTGCGGCGGTCAGCAGCATGTAGGCCTGGCTGCCGGTGTAGCCGAAGTGAGTCAGGTAGTCGATCGCTTTCAGGCAGGCCTGGCGATAGGCGACGGTGGCGTCGAGGTAATAGTTGACGCCGTTCTCGACGCTGATGCCTTCGAAGGTCAGCCATTGCTCGTAGTGCGGCTTGACGATGCTCGGCATGAAGATCGGCGAAGTGATGTTGTACTTGGCCATGCCGCCCTTGATCAGATCGAAGCCGACGTGGCTGACGCCGTCCATTTCAATCGCGCCGCAGAAACCGATTTCGCCGTCGCCTTGCGAAAAGTGCAAATCACCCATCGAGAAGCCCGCACCCTTGACGTACACCGGGAAGAAAATCCGCGTGCCGGCCGACAGGTCCTTGATGTCGGTATTGCCGCCATGCTCGCGCGGCGGCACCGTGCGCGCCGCAATCTTGGCCATCTCGTCGAACTTGGCGCCGGTCAGGCCGCGCAACACCGCGGTGCTCGGATCAGGCGGCTTTGCCAGCCCCTTGGCGGCCAGCGGCGCTTCACGGCGATTCCACTCCGCCAGCAGGTCGTGCGACGGCAGGCAACCCATCAGGCCCGGATGCGTGAGCCCGGCGATGCGCACGCCGGGAATGTGGCGCGAGGTTGCGTACAGGCCCTTCAAGTCCCAGATCGCCTTGTCGGCATCGGGAAAATAATCGGCCAGGAAACCGCCGCCGTTTTCCTTGGAAAACACGCCCGAGAAACCAACCGGCGTCACCGGCTTGATGTCGAGCAGATCGATCACCAGCAGGTCGCCCGGCTCGGCGCCTTCAACGTGGAACGGACCGGTCAGCGGATGCGCGCGCGTGAGGTCGACGTTCTTGACGTCGGAGATATCGTCGGTGTCCTTGATCTGCGCGTCGAGGAAATCCAGCGACTCGATCAGGATGGACTCGCCCGGCTTGACCGACGACAGGAACGGCAAATCGGGATGCCAGCGGTTGTGTCCGAGTTCAGGCTGCTCTGCCAGCGGTACGCCGGGCTTGATCTTGAAATGTTGCATGCGACTCTCCTTCTCGTGTTGAATGCGGATGAATGGACGATCTATTCGTTGGGAATGCCGGGAATCGGACACTCCGGCGTGCCGGCGGTCTTGCGCGTGATGGCTTCGACCTTGGCGCGCGCCGCCTGCGGATCGTTGACCCAGGTCTTGTAGAAGTCGAACGGACAATCCGCCACGCCCGCAGCCGACTCGCCGGAATTGATCTTGCCGGTGTAGCCGCGATGCAGCAGCTTGAACAGATGGTTTTGCGACTGCCAGTTCTTGCGGGCGTCGCGAATGGCGCTGACCGACAGTTCGGCATACTGGATGCCCATTTCCTCGGTCTCGCATTCGCCCAGGGTGCGGCCGTCGAAGCCGACGATCGCGGAATGGCCGAAGTAGGAATAGACGCCGTCGAAGCCGGCCGCGTTGGCGACGGCGACGTAGACGTTGTTCATCCACGCCATCGCCTTGGCCACCAGCACCTGCTGGTCCTTGGCCGGATACATGTAGCCCTGGCAGCGCACGATCAGCTCGGCGCCCTTCATGGCGCAGTCGCGCCAGATCTCCGGGTAGTTGCCGTCGTCGCAGATGATCAGGCTGATCTTGAGTCCCTTGGGACCGTCGCAGACGTAAGTGGTGTCGCCCGGATACCAGCCTTCGATCGGCGTCCACGGCATGATCTTGCGGTACTTCTGCACGATCTCGCCCTGGTTGTTGATCAGGATCAGCGTGTTGTACGGCGCCTTGTGCGGATGCTCTTCATGGCGCTCGCCGGTCAGCGAAAACACGCCCCAGACATCGGCGATGCGGCAGGCTTCGGAGAACACGCGCGTCTCTTCGCCGGGAACGGTAGCTGCAGTGTCATACATTTCCTTCTCGTCGTACATGATGCCGTGCGTCGAATACTCCGGGAAAACGACCAGGTCGAGACCGGGCAAACCCTGCTTCATGCCGATCAGCATGGCCGCGATCTTGTTGACGTTGTCCATCACCTCTGCGCGATTGTGCAGGCGCGGCATCTTGTAGTTGACGACCGCCACGCCCACCGCGTCTTTACTGCTTGATATGTCTCCATGCCTCATGACAATGCTCCTCCTTCAAAACTGTCGTTAAACAGATAGATATTTGCTGATGGTCGGCGCATCGACATTGGCGCGCGTGTCTTCATAGACGAAGCGCCCCTTGTCGATGACCAGGAAACGGTCGGCGATTTCCAGCGTGAAACTCAGCACCTGTTCCGACACGATGATGGTGAGTTCGCGGATCTTGCGGATTTCCTTCAGGCTGCGCGCGATGTCCTTGATGATGGACGGCTGGATGCCTTCGGTCGGCTCGTCCAGCAGCAGTACGCGTGGATTGGTCGCCAGCGCGCGCGCAATCGCCAGTTGCTGCTGTTGTCCGCCGGACAGGTTGCCGCCCTTGCGGCTGCGCATTTCGTACAGCACCGGGAACAAGGCGTACAACTCGTCCGGCACCTTGCCGCGCGCATCGGCGGCGAGGCCGGTCTGGATGTTCTCCAGCACCGTCATGCCGGGGAAAATCATGCGCCCCTGCGGCACGTAGGCCACGCCGCGCGACACGCGCTGATGGCTTTCCATCGCACCCAGTTCGACGCCGTCGATCTTGATGCTGCCGTCGCGCAACGGCAGGATGCCCATCAGCGTCTTGAACAGCGTGGTCTTGCCCATGCCGTTGCGGCCCATGACGGCGACGATTTCTTCTTTCGCCACCGACAGGTTGATGTCGTGGATGACGGCGCTCTGGCCGTAGCCGGAGGCGAGGTTGGATACGTTGAACATGGCTGGCTCCGGGAATGAATTAGTGGCCCAAATAGACGTCGATGACTTTTGGATCGGACTGCACCTTGTCCATGCTGCCCTCCGCGAGTATCTTTCCCTGATGCAGCACGGTCACCTTGTGCGCGATGCTCTTGACGAAATCCATGTCGTGCTCGATCACCACCACCGAGCGGCCCTGGCTGATGCGGCCCAGCAGCTGCGCGGTCTTTTCGCGCTCGGACACGCTCATGCCGGCGACCGGCTCGTCCAGCATCAGCAGCTCCGGCTCCTGCATCAGCAGCATGCCGATCTCCAGCCACTGCTTCTGGCCATGCGAGAGCAAGTCGGCCTGGGTATACAAATGCTGGTCGAGGAAGATCTCCGCCGCCACCGATTCGACCCGCGCCACCACGTCCGCGGTGCGCTTGAAGGTCAATGCGCCGAACACCTTGCGGCCGCGCGGGAAGGACATTTCCAGGTTTTCGAAAACGCTGAGGTTTTCGTAGATCGACGGCGTCTGGAACTTGCGGCCGACGCCGACGCGCACGATGGCGTGCTCGCTCATCTTCGTGAGTTCGTGGTTGTTGAAGCGGATGCTGCCCGAGGTTGCTTGCGTCTTGCCGCAGATCAGGTCCAGCACCGTGGTCTTGCCGGCGCCGTTGGGGCCGATCACCACGCGTACTTCATTGCGCTGGACATACAGATTGAGCTTGTCGACCGCCTTGAAACCGTCGAAGGACACCGTCAGGTCCTCGATGGCCAGCACGGGATGGTCGGTCGATTCGAATCCGATGGGTGCGTTGTTCATTTGCTGGCCTCCAGGTTGGCGCCGTCGATATGGACTTCAGCCGAATCGGTTTTGGTCGCCACTTTCGGCTTCACCGGTTCGGGAGGTACTGTTTTTTTACGGGACAGCTTCTCCATCAGTCGCTTGCCCTGTTTCTCGTACACGCCGGCCAGGCCGTTGGGGAAGTACATCACCACCGCGATGAACAGGCCGCCCATCAGGAACAGCCACAGCTCGGGGAAGGTCTCGGAGAAATAGGTCTTGCCGAAGTTGACCAGCAGCGTACCGTACACCGCGCCGAGCAACGACATGCGTCCGCCGACTGCGGCGTAGATCACCATCTCGATCGACGGTACGATGCCGACGAAGGACGGCGACATGAAGCCGACCTGCAAGGTGAACATGGCGCCGCCGATGGCCGAGAACGTCGCCGCCACGCAGAACACGAATACCTTGAAGCTGGCGACGTCATAGCCGGAAAATCGCACCCGCTCTTCCTTGTCGCGCATCGCCATCAGCAGGCGGCCGAGCTTGGAAGTCAGGATGTAGCGGCCGAACACGATGCACGCGAACAGCAGGCCGGCATTGACGAAGTACAGGATCACCTTGGCACTGTCGGTGCGGATGTCCCAGCCCATCAGCGTCTTCAGGTCGGTGATGCCGTTGACGCCGCCGGTCAGGCCTTGCTGGCCGATGATCAGGATCGACAGGATCGCCGCGATCGCCTGCGTCACGATGGAGAAGTAGACGTCGCCGACGCGCCGCTTGAACATCGCCATGCCGATCACCAGCGCCAACAGCGTCGGCACCGCAAGCACCGCCAGCACGGTGAAGCTGAAGCTATGGAAGGGTTGCCACATCGCCGGCAGCGAGGTGATCTGATTCCAGTCCATGAAGTCGGGGATGCCTGGCGTGGACTGGATCTTGGTGCTGATCGGGTCGGAGGCCTCGAGCTTCAGGAACATCGCCATGCAATAGCCGCCGACGCCGAAGAACACGCCCTGGCCGAGACTCAGGATGCCGCCGTAGCCCCAGCACAGCACCAGCCCGACCGCGACGAATGCGTAGGACAGATATTTGCCGACCAGGTTGAGACGGAAGATGTCCAGGCTCAACGGAAAGATCACCAGCAGCAACGCTCCCAGTATCAGCAGTCCGGTCAACCCGGATCTGCCGCCCAATAATTTTTCGTATGCTGCATTCATGCTTGAACCTCGCGAATGGGAAGTCTGAAAACGGTTTCGTTCAGGTGTGTTCTTAATGCTTGCGCACCCGGGACGAGAACAATCCCTGCGGACGCAGCATCAGGATCAGGATCACCGCCGACAACGTCAGCACCTTGGCCATCGAACCAGTCAGGAAGAACTCGGCGGTGGACTGCGTCTGCGCAATCGAGAAGGCCGAGGCAATCGTGCCGATCAGGCTTTGCGCACCGCCGAACACCACCACCAGGAAGGTGTCGACGATGTACAGCGAGCCGCTGGTGGGGCCGGTCGAACCGATCGTGGTGAACGCTGCGCCGGCCACCCCGGCCACGCCGCAGCCGAGCGCGAAGGTGGTGCGATCGACCTTGCGGGTATTGATGCCGACGGCGCCGCTCATGACGCGGTTCTGCATCGTGGCGCGCACTTGCAGGCCCCAGCGCGAACGGAACAGCAGGATGAAGATGGTGCCGGTCAACAGCACCGTCAGGCCCATCATGAACAGGCCGTTGATCGGGATATCGATGGCGTCGGTCGGCTTGAAGGAACCGAGCAGCCAGTCCGGCAAGGTGGCGCTGACTTCCTTGGCGCCGAAGATGGAACGGAATGTCTGCTGCATCGCCAGGCTCAGGCCCCAGGTCGCCAGCAGTGTGTCGAGCGGACGTTTGTAGAGCCGGCTGATCAGCAGCAGCTCGGTCAGGTAGCCAAAGCCGTAGGCGACGATGAACGACAGCACCACCGCGCCGAAGAAATAGAACGGCTGCAGGCTGGGCGCGTAGGTCGTGGTCAGGTGTGACAGCAGATAGGTGATGTAGGCGCCGATGGTCAGGAACTCGCCATGCGCCATGTTGATCACGCCCATCTGGCCGAAGATAATCGCCAGGCCCAGGGCCATCAGCAGCAGCACGCAGAACACCGACAGGCCGTTGAAGCCCTGCATGGCGAAGATGGCGCCGAATTCGGATAACGAGACCATATTGACTCCGGAAGGAGAGATAGAAGGAAATTCGTGGGCGGCAGCGCCCGCATGTCACTACAGGCGCCGCCGCTTTGCTGCCAACAAATTGCTGCCAACAAATCGAATGCCGCGATTTATTGATAACCCTTGGGGAAAGGATTCGGTTCGATCAGGTCGGACTCGTAGATGACCTTGAACTGGCCGTCCTTCTGCGCTTCGCCGATGCGGGTCTTGCTCCACAGGTGATGGTTGGCGTGGACCTTGACGTAGCCTTCCGGCGCAGTTTTCAGCTCGAGGCCCGGCGAGGCCGCGACGACCTTGTCGACATCGAAGCTGCCGGCTTTTTCGACGGCGGCCTTCCACAGCCACGGGCCGAGGTAAGCCGCCTGCGTGACGTCGCCGATCACCGAATTGGCGCCGAACTTGGCCTTGAACTCGGAGACGAATTTCTTGTTGTTCGGGTTGTCCAGGCTTTGGAAGTACTTCATCGAGGCGTAGAAGCCTTCGACGTTTTCGCCGCCGATGCCGAGCATTTCATCTTCGGTCACGGAGATGGTCAGCAGGTTCTGCGTCTTGGCGGTGACGCCGGCTGCCTTCAGTTGCTTGTAGAACGCCACGTTACTGCCGCCGACCACGTCGGCAAAGATCACATCCGGTTTCTTCAGCTTGATCTTGTTGATCAGCGAACCGAACTGGGTGTTGCCGAGCGGGTAGTACTCTTCGCCGACCACCGAGCCCTTGAGCACGTTCTCGATGTGCTTGCGGGCGATCTTGTTGGAAGTGCGCGGCCAGATGTAGTCGGAACCGATCAGGAAGAAGGTCTTGGCCTTCTTCTCTTTCGCCACCCAGTTGAGGCCGGCCAGCACCTGTTGCGTGGCTTCCTGGCCGGTGTAGAACACGTTCTTGGATTGCTCCAGGCCTTCGTAGAAAGTCGGGTAGTAGAGCAGGCCGTTGTCCTTTTCGAAGACCGGCAGCACGGCCTTGCGCGAGGCCGACGTCCAGCAGCCGAACACCGCGGCGACGTGGTCGTTCTCCAGCAGCTTCTTGGCTTTTTCGGCAAAGGTCGGCCAGTCGCTGGCGCCGTCTTCCTGGATGATCTTGATCTTGCGGCCGAGGATGCCGCCCATGGAGTTGATCTGGTCGATGGCCAGGCGTTCGGCCTGGATCGAACCGGTTTCGCTGATCGCCATGGTGCCGGTGGCCGAGTGCAGCTGGCCGACCGTGACTTCGGTGTCGGTGATGGCCAGCTTGGTGGTGTTGACCTTGGCGGTCGGGAACTGCTGCGCCATGGCCAGGCCGGGGAGCGCCATGGCAGCACCGGCGGCACCGGCAACAATGCCCATCATGATCTTGCGTCGTTGCGATGAAGGCGGTTTGGAAGAGGAACGGTGCGACATGCGGTACTCCTTTCGAGCGTTATTGGAAGCAATCGGACGTGGTCGTGTCGATCGGGCTGAATCGGTTGAGTCAAAACGAGGCGAAAGCCGGGACCGACATGCGAGTGTTCTCTCCCTCCCGCTGTGCTTCCTGCTCGTTCTGGGATGGAGAATAGGTTTTGCGATGCGGCGCAACAATACGTTGTTTGACGTAAAACCCGGGCGCTGAAACGTCCGCCCGGGCGCACAGGTTTCGCTCATGCCCGGCATGGTATTGGTGCGTTTTCACAAGGCAGCAAGGTGGCCGCGCTGCCGCGTTTTGGTGAATCGGGAGGAAAACCCGGGCGACGCAAGCGTATCGACCGGCGGCGGCATACGTCAAATGACGTATGCCGCCGCCGGTCGATTGGTTTGAAAATTGCTTCTGTACGAGGAGGTTGCCGTCAGGGTCGCCGCCTTTGCAAACAGAACGCGTGGTCTGCGTTCCGGTATTCATCGATAACGCGAGCAAAAATTGACCAATCCCGCCATTCAACGCATCGTCAAAGTCCGGCGCGACTACAACACCTGGGTCGCCAACGAGACGCTGGAAGACTACGCGCTACGCTATACGCCGCGCTCGTTCCGGCGCTGGTCGGAATTCCGCCTGGCCAACACGGCGCTGGGCGCGACCTCGTTCCTGGCGCTGGAGGCGATCAGCGGTGCGATCACGCTGAGTTATGGATTTACCAACACCTTCTGGGCGATCGCCTGCGTGGTGGTGCTGTTCTTCCTGACCGGCCTGCCGATCAGCTATTACGCCGCCAGGTACGGCGTCGACATGGACTTGCTCACGCGCGGCGCCGGCTTCGGCTACATCGGCTCGACCGTGACCTCGCTGATCTACGCCACTTTCACCTTCATCTTTTTCGCGCTGGAAGCCGCCATCATGGCGCAGGCCATCGAAATCTATTTCGGCCTGCCGCTGGTCTACGGCTACGTCCTGTGTTCGCTGATCGTGATTCCGATGGTGGCGTACGGCATCACGCTGATCAACCGGCTGCAGATGTGGACCCAGCCGGTGTGGATCGTGCTGCTGACGCTGCCCTACATCTGCGTGCTGTACAAGGAGCCGGAAGCGCTCGGCAACCTGATCACCTTCGCCGGCCGCGCCGAAGACGGCAGCTCGTTCAACATCCTGCTGTTCGGGGCGGCGGCGACGGTGGCGTTTTCGCTGATCGCGCAGATCGGCGAGCAGGTCGACTTCCTGCGCTTCCTGCCGGAAAAAACCCAGGCCAATCGCGGCCGCTGGTGGACCGCGCTGCTGCTGGCGGGGCCGGGATGGATCCTGCTGGGCGGCGCCAAGATGCTGGGCGGCGCCTTGCTGGCCTTCCTCGCGATCCAGCATGAGGTGCCGATGGGCAAGGCGGTGGAGCCGACCCAGATGTACCTGATCGGCTATCAATACGTGTTCTCCAACCCGGCGCTGGTGCTCGGCGCGGTGGCGCTGTTCGTGATCGTGTCGCAGGTCAAGATCAACGTCACCAACGCCTATGCCGGTTCACTGGCCTGGTCCAACTTCTTTGCGCGGCTGACGCACAGCCATCCCGGCCGGGTGGTGTGGCTGGTGTTCAACGTGCTGATTGCGGTGCTGCTGATGGAGCTGGGGGTCTTCAATGCGCTCGAGCATGTGCTGGCGCTGTACAGCCTGGTGGCGATCTCGTGGATAGGAGCGGTGGTGTCGGACCTGGTGATCAACAAGCCGCTCAAGCTGAGCCCGGCGCACATCGAGTTCAAGCGCGCACATCTGTACGACATTAATCCGGTCGGCGTCGGTTCGATGGCGGTTGCCTCCATCCTGTCGGCGATCGCCATGTCCGGCGTGCTTGGCAAACTGGCGGCGGCGATGTCGCCGTTCATCGCGCTCGGCACGGCGATGCTGGCGGCGCCATTGATTGCGCTCGCCACCAAAAGCCGCTATTACATCGCGCGCCAGGATACGCTGGCCGAGCACAGCAATCTCGGCGACGTGCACGTGCATGCCCAACTCGACTGCGTGATCTGCGGCAACGCGTTCGAGACGCCCGACATGGCGCACTGCCCGGCCTATCAGGGTGCGATCTGCTCGCTGTGCTGTTCGCTCGACGCGCGCTGCAACGACCGCTGCAAGACACCGGCGGCACGGTTGCCCAACCAGGTCTTCAACACCTTACAGAAACTGCTGCCGTCGCGCTTCACGCTCAAGCTCAACACCCGCATCGGCCACTATCTGATCGTGTTCGGCTTGTTGTCGGGCGGCCTGGCGGTGGTGTTGTGGATGTTGTACTTCCAGCAGATGGCGGGCATCTCCGGCCTGACCACCAGCGGCCCCGATTCCATCCAGAGCATTTTCATCAAGCTGTTCTGCACGCTGCTGGTGCTGATCGGCGTCGGCTCCTGGTGGCTGATCCTGACCAACGAAAGCCGCAGCGTCGCGCACGAAGAGTCCGAACGCCAGACCAATCTGCTGCTGCAGGAAATCGAGGCGCACAAGCAGACCGACGCCGAACTGCAGCGCGCCAAAGAGGCCGCCGAGTCGGCCAACCTGGCCAAGAGCCGCTTCGTCACCGGCATGAGCCATGAGCTGCGCACACCCTTGAACAGCATCCTCGGCTATGCGCAGATCCTGCATGTCGACGCCACCATCCCGCCGGCGCGCAAGGATGCGATCGCCGTGATCCGGCGCAGCGGCGAACATCTGCTGAGCCTGATCGACGGCTTGCTCGACATCGCCAAGATCGAAGCCGGCAAGATGCGCCTGGCCTCGGACGAACTGGCGCTGTCGGAGTTTCTCGAACAGATCGCCGGCATGTTCGCGCCGCAGGCGGAACAAAAAGGCCTGAGCTTCCGTTTCGAGAAGACCGGCCGTATCCCGCACATCGTGCACGCCGACCAGAAACGCCTGCGCCAGATCCTGATCAACCTGCTCGGCAACGCCGTCAAGTTCACCGACCGGGGCGGCGTCACGGTGCGCGTGCGCTACCTGCGCGAGATCGCCTACTTCGACATCATCGACACCGGCATCGGCATCGCCGAGGACGACCTCGACCGCATCTTCCTGCCGTTCGAGCGCAGCAATGCCGCCAACCTGCGCGAAGACATCGGCACCGGTCTCGGCCTGGCCATCAGCAGCATGCTCACGCACATCATGGGAGGCGAACTGGCGGTCAGGAGTGAGGTCGGCAGCGGCAGCAGTTTCCATCTGAAGATCTATCTGCCGGAAGTCCACGTGCCGCGTCCGCGCCTGAAACTGGAAGACCAGATGTCGGGTTACATCGGCCCGTGCAAGCGCGTGCTGGTAGTCGACGACCAGGCCTCGCAACGCCTGCTGCTCAAGGAGATGCTGTTGCCGCTGGGCTTCGAGGTGATCGAGGCCGATGGCGGCATCGCCTGCCTGGAAGCACTGGCGCACGGTACGCCGATGCCCGACCTGGTGCTGCTCGACATCGCCATGCCGGTGATGGACGGCTGGTCGGTGGCGCGCGCCATCCGCGCCCGCGGGCTGACGCAGCTGCCGGTCATCATCGTCTCGGCCAATGCCTTCGAGAGCGGACATGAGCGCAACCACGACGGCGTCGAGCCGCCGCTGTACAACGACTTCGTGGTCAAGCCGGTGTCGTACAGCGAACTGCTGTCGAAGATCCGCCAGCAGCTGCACATCGACTGGGTGTCGGCCGCCATGCCTGCCTCCATTCCTGCAGAATCGACCGCCGCCGCACAGCCGATGATGCTGGTGCCCTCGCAGGAAAAACTGCAGACCTTGCTGGAACTCGGCGCCATCGGTTACGCCAAGGGCATCCTCAGGAAGCTCGACGAGATGGAACAGCAGAATTCGGCTTACCTGCCCTTCACCACGGAACTCAGGAAACTGGTCAAGCAGTTCCGCCTGAATGAATATGTCACCCGCATCAAGGAGATGATTCGTCATGATGTCAACAACGTTTGATCGGCATGTCGTCCTGATCGTCGACGACAAGCCCGACAACCTCGCCATGCTGTCCGATTCGCTCGACGAGAGCGGCCACATCGTGCTGGTCGCCACCGATGGCATCAGCGCGCTGGAGCGGCTGGATTACATCACGCCGGACCTGATCCTGCTGGACGCCATGATGCCGGGCATCGACGGCTTCGAGACCTGCAAGCGCATCAAGCTGATCAAGAGCGTCAACCATGTGCCGGTGGTGTTCATGACGGGCCTGACCGAAACCGAACACGTGGTGCGCGGCTTCGAGGTCGGCGGCATCGACTACGTGACCAAGCCGATCAAGCCACAGGAAGTGGTCGCGCGCATCGGCGCCCACATCAAGACCGCGCGCATGATGTCGCAGGCGCGCGGCATGCTCGAACACGCCGCGCATGCGGTCATCGTCCTGAGCGCCAACGGCCTGCCGCTGTGGCAGACCAGCAAGGCATCGTTATGGCTGGAGAAATATTTCCCGCCCGGCGCCGCTGCAGTCAATGCCGGTCACAGGCTGCCGACGATGCTGCAATCCTGGCTCAACGAGAGCCTGGTGCGCCAGCGCCAGGGCAATGGCGACATCCGCCCGCTGGTGACGACACAGGGCGACAGCGAACTGCGCGTCGCGCTGTCGGCGCCCGGCCAGGGACATGAAATCACGCTGCTGCTGGAGGAGAAGAACATCGGCGCGGAGATCGCGGCGGCCACCACCGCCACCCTGCTCCAGTCTGCATCACAGGGCGGTGAAACGCTATTGCCGGGAAGCGTCCACCTGACTCCGCGCGAAAGCGACGTGCTGATGTGGCTCGGCAAAGGCAAGACCAACCGCGACATCGCCGACATCCTCGGCATGAGTCCGCGCACGGTGAACAAGCACCTCGAACACATCTTCGTCAAACTTGGCGTGGAGACCAGGTCGGCGGCGGCGGTGATGGCGAGCGGCGTGCAGCAGGCGTCAACACTGCGGAGCGGCAGCAACCTGTTGCAGTAGTCGCCGTCAGGCAGCCACCGCGGCGGGCCGGCCTGCCTTCATCGTTTCCCAGAACGCGCCGTCGCCGCGTACCGTGGTGCGATTGAGCACGCGCCGCTGCAACGGCGACAAGGGCGTTGCGCGATGCGCGACACGGAAGTTGTCCGCCACCACAAAGTCGCCTTCCTTCCATTGATGCCGATACACCGCCCCCTCGCGCGACAGATAACGGTCGAGCGTGGCGATCAGCTCCTCCGCAGCGTCACGGTCCATGCCGATGATGCTGTTGGTGAGACCGACGTTGAGGTACAAACCTTCGGCGCCGGTGTGCGGATGCCGCATCACGAGCGGATGCACGACGTGGTTGCGATGCGTGGTCTGCAATCCCTTTATCTGCGCTTTCGTTTTCTCCGGCAGGCTGCGATATGCCTCCTGCAAATCGGTGAACAAGGTATCGCCGCCGACCTCGGGGCGCGCTTCCATATGCCATAGCGACATCGGCGTCGGCACGGCCCGGAAGGAGCCGTCCGAATGCCAGTAGCGGCCGACGCCGGTATAACCTTCGGTGGCCCGGCTGGCGACGCGAAAGATTTGCGGATAGCCGGGAATCTGTCCCGGTGCCGGCGGGAACTCCTCCAATGCGCCGAACACTTCGGAGGCGGCGATCTGCGCCTGCGGCGACAGCACCGGACCGGGAATGACCAGCAGGCCGTATTTCAGCAAGGCTTCCCGCAGCGATTGTTGCGCTTCCGGATTCTCACTCAGGCGAGCCAGGTCGACGTTGTTGATGCGGGCGCCGAAACCGGCGTCCAGAGGGATGATATTCATGATGCGTCCTTTCTTCATCTGTGCGGTGCGCCGGCATCGGCAAGATGCGGCACAACCGCGTTTCGGATCAGTGCATCGCTCAGGCGGCCTGCAAGACATGCAGCATGTCTTCCGGCTCCGGACGATGGGTGTAGTCGGGGTTGACCTCGGCGTACAGGATGGTGCCGTCCTGGGCGATCACGTAGCGCGCCGGCATCGGCAAGGTCCAGCTCGGGTCGCCGTTGAAGGTCGGCAAATCGTTCTTGAGCATCGTGTACAGATCGACCAGATAGTCCGGCAACGCGAAGCGCAGGCCGAAGGCGGCGGCGACGTCGTTGCGGGTATCGCCCAGGATCGGGAATTGCAGATTGTTGTTGCGCATCGACTTGCGGCTGTTGGGCGCCGTCTGCGGAGAGACCGCGACCAGTTGCGCACCGGCAGCCTGAAACGCGGGCAATGCTTCCTGCAAGGCTTGCAACTCCATATTGCAGTACGGGCACCAGACTCCGCGATAGAAACTGAGAATCAGCGGACCTTGCGCCAGCAGATCGGCTGACGACACCGGCTTGCCGTCGGGATCGTTGAGCGTGAACGACGGCGCCTTGTCGCCGGCCTTCAATGCGCGGCCGGCCTGACCGGAGGCGATCAGTTCGGCGGTGGCGCGGGCCATGACCGGATGAATTGCGGCGGGTGCGTTGTAAGGGGGCTTGCCGGCGACGAAGTCGGCTTTGAACGCATCGAGTTTGGCTTGCAAAGACATGTGATTTCTCCTGAATGATGATCGCGGAAGTGCAATCGACGGAGGCATCTTCTGCCATTCGGGCCGGCCCGGGAACGCAGGCACAGGGCATATGACTCATTCCATATTGGAATAAACTATGCCAAAAATGCGCATGAGAACCGATCGGCGCGTCACAATGAATTCCCGGAAGGAATAAAAATGGACAGGCTGAATGCGATGGAAACCTTCGTCAACGTGGTCGAGGCGGGCTCGTTCTCGGGCGCAGCACGCCGGCTCGAAGTGGGCCAGCCGGCCGTGTCGAAGACGATCGCGCAACTGGAGGAACGCCTCGGCGTGCGCCTGCTGCTGCGTTCCACCCGAGGCCTGACGCCGACCGAGGCAGGCCAGCGTTTTTACGAACGCGCCCTGCGCGCCATCGAAGAAACCGACGCGGCAGAACGCAGCGCGCGCAACGCCGGCACCGGCTTGTCGGGGCCGCTGCGCATCTGTGCAGCGGTGACGTTTGCCCGCCTGCGCATCCTGCCTTATCTGCAGCCCTTCCTCGACATGCATCCGCAACTGAGCCTCGACATCGTGCTCGACGATCGCCACATCGACATGCTCGAAGAAGGCATTGACGTGGCCCTGCGCATAGGTTCGCTCACCGACTCCGGCATGACGGCGCGCAAGATCTCGCAGAGTCCGCGTTCAGTGGTCGGCACCCCGGCCTACTTCGCCCGACACGGCGTTCCCGCCACGCCGGCCGATCTGAGTTGCCATAGCGCCGTCATCCACGGCCGTGTCGGCGGCGGCAGCTGGGAATTCCGGCGCGGCAGCACCGAAGTCTCCGTCGCCGTCAACGGCCGCATCCGGGTCAACGCCGCCGAAGGCGTACGCGCGGCGGTCCTGGCCGACATGGGACTGGTGATTTCGTCGGAATGGATGTTCGAACCGGAACTGGCGAGCGGCGCACTGCAACGTGTGCTGACCGAGTGGGAATTGCCGCCGGTCGACTTGTGGGCGGTGTATCCGGGCGGACGCATGGCCAGCGCCAAGGCGCGGGCGTTTATCGACTACGTCGAAAAACTGCTATGAACCCGCGGTGCTGACACCTGGTCCGACGACGCGCTTGGGTGTGAGGATGTTCAAGACCAATATCGCCTTCGACGATCATCCCAATGAAAAGCGTTTCAGCGACCGCATTGAAACCATCGGCGCTGATTCTGTATTCACCTTTCTGGAACAATCGGGCATGCAGGCGTCCCATTTCATCGTCGGTCTCTGAAAGCGACGCAAAAAACCGGCGGATTCTTCCGAACAATGCAGGCGATTGTCCGGACCTCAGGAACAAAGGCCTTCAGTCAGACGATATTTTTATATCAGTCATTCTATTTTCGGATAACGCAAAAATGAGTGGTTGCAAAACAAAACTCCGAGCCTATCTCGGTAGTGCGCCCGGCAGTGCACAGGAATTTTTCCAGGCTGCTGCCGGCATCGCTGTTGTTTCAACCACGCATTTAACTTACTCAGAGAGAATAAAATGACCATCGCTAAAATTATCGCCGCTACCGCCCTGATCGCCGCCGCCGGTTCCGCTTTTGCAGAATCCCAATATCCGGTCGACCAGCCTTTCGTGTCCACCAAGACCCGCGCTGAAGTTGTCGCTGAAATCAAGCAAGCCGGCGGTGATCTCGGTCGCAAGAACTATCAGGAAACCTTCAACCCTACCCCTGTCGCATCGGCCAAGACCCGCGCCGAAGTCGTGGCTGAACTGAGCCAAGGCGGCGACATCGCCCGCAACAATTACATCAACACCACACGCTAATCGGTTGCAGCACATGCCGATGACAGATGGTCCGCTCCCGGCGTAATGCCGCCGGCGGACCATCTTTTGCGACTGCGTCTTTTCTTCCTTTCCTCACTGCTTTTTCATCTCCGTTTTCTCCCTTCCTTCGTGGCTTTTTGCTGAGGCAAAGTCGCAAACGGCCGTCCCAGATTCCATGCCTTATTTTTATACTTGCTGTTCCGCAAAGACGGTCTGCACATCCGTTCACGACAAAAAAAATCGCTGACGATTTGTGCAAAAAATTGCCGATGGCGAATCGCGGGCGCGCCGAGAAAAGTGTGATACATTCACCGACTTGCTCCACCTGGATTCGGGGAGTCTCATCCCCGGCTTTGGTTATAACCGGCAACCCTTATAAGAATAATCGACGATGAAATCGAACAACCCGGCCGATAAGGCTGCTGCCCACCCAAGCATATTTGCGCAAGACATCAGCCTGGCATGTCCGCATTGCGGACAGCTCATGTTGCAGCTGTCTCCGGACGCGCGCCCGATACAGGAAAAGAAAGTGGCATGTCCGTCTTGTTGCAAGCAAAGCAAGATGGCAAAGCTGAAAACCAGCAGCGGCGATACTTATCAGCTTTACATCCGCCAGATCGATCCGAATGCGCGCATCGGCGTGTACAGCTACAAGAAATAAATCATTTTCCGCAGGACCAAAAAAAGCCCCTCACGATGACATGCGGGGCTTTTTGCTTTTCAGGATTCCCGCAGCCCGGCGCGCCGGTGCGGGTGAATCCGCGTCACTTCAGAAAACAATCGCCGCACAAGAAGTCCCGCTCCACCGAGAGGGACTTTGCATCGGCAGCCAAACGCTCATTCCTTCTCGCGCAAACTCGCCGGCATGGCAAAGGTCAGCAACAAGGCGCACAGCAAGGTCATGCCGCCGATCGCATACAGCGCCGGCGTGGTGCTGCCGGTCAGGTCCTTGATGCGGCCGACCATGACCGGGCTGACGATGCCGCCGAGCTGGCCGAGCGTATTGATCAGCGCGATGCCTGCCGCTGCGCCGGCGCCGGTGACCAACTTTGGCGGCAGCGCCCAGAAAGCGGGAATGGCTGCCACCACACCGGCACCCATGACGCCCAGCGCGACGATCAGCAACACCGTCTGCTTTTCAAACACGCCGGCGGCGAAGAAGCCGATGGTCGCCAGCACCAGCAAGCCGATCACGAAGCGACGGCGTTCGCCGCGTGCGTCGGACAAGCGGCCGACGATGATCATCGCCGCAGCGCCGCAGATATAAGGCACGGCCGTGAGCAGGCCGATGATGGTCGGATTCTGGGTGCCGGCGGTGCGGATCAGATGCGGCGCCCAGAAATTGAGGCCGTAGGAACCGACTTGGATCAGGAAGCCCGGTGTCCTGATGGCGCTGAGCAGAGAGTGGCCGCGCTCGTGCGAACCCGGACGCGCGACGTTGGCGGCGAGTATCTGCTGCTCGCGCTGCGTGAGCCAGCCGGCGTCTTCGATCTTGTCTTTCAACTGCCACAGCACCACCAGGCCGAGGCCGATGCACGGCAGGCCACCCAGCATGAACAGCCAGTGCCAGCCGCGAATGCCGAAGGCGCCTTCCATGTGGCCGAGGATCATGCCTGACACCGGCGCGCCGATCAGGCCGGCGAACGCTGACGCCAAGAACAGCATCGAGGTGATGCGGCCGCGATACGATGACGGGAACCACAGCGTCAGGTAATACAGCACGCCCGGCGCGAAGCCTGCTTCCATCGCGCCGATCAGGAAGCGCAGCGCATAGAACTGCCATTCGCTGGAGACGAACACCATCGCCGCCGTCGCCAGTCCCCAGGAAATCATGATGCGCGCAATCCAGCGCCGCGCGCCGACCTTGTAGAGGAACATGTTGCTCGGCACTTCGAACAACACATAGCCGACCACGAACAGGCTGGCGCCGAGGCCGTAGGCGGTATCGCTGAGGCCGAGGTCGCCCTGCAACTGGAATTTGGCGAAACTGATATTGATGCGGTCGAAGAACGCGAACAGATAGCAGATCATGATCAGCGGCATGATGCGCCAGGCGGCCTTGCGCACGATGGCGGCCAGCGTGTCGCCGTGAGGCGTGACGAGTTCTTGCGGGGCCGTGCCCGCCGTGGTGTTGGTATGCATGTTGTCTCCTGTTGGCGAGGTATGTGAAGAGGCATGTAAACGCCCCGCCGGTGGTTGATGGCGATGTGCTCTTGTGGTTTTCTTCAGGCGGCCGCGTGCAGCGCGGCCGGTATCGGATGCAGGTCGCAGTTGCGTCCCGCCTTGGCGAGCTGGCCCGGCACCTCATGGCCCAGCAGCGCCGGCAGCTTGCGCGACAGGGCGAGCAGCTGCGGCAGGTCGATGCCGGTCTCGATGCCGGTTTCATCGCACAGGTTGACCAGATCTTCGGTGCAGATATTTCCCGAAGCGCCCGGCGCGAACGGGCAGCCGCCGAGTCCGCCGAGCGCCGCGTCGAAACGGCGCGCGCCGACTTCATACGCAGCCACGACGTTGACTAGTCCTAGCCCGCGGGTATTGTGGAAATGCAGCGTCAGCGCCGCCGCCGGCAACACCGCCAGCACACGCCGCACGAGGCGCGCGACCTGGCGCGGATTGGCCATGCCGGTGGTATCGGCCAGCGTGATGCCGTCGACGCCGAGGCGAAGATAAGCGTCGACGATGGCCAGCACGCGGTCTTCGTCGACGCGGCCTTCGAACGGACAGCCGAAGGCGGTGGCGATGGTGGCGTTGAGCGAGACATCAACGCCAGGCCTGCGCCCCAGCGCGACGATGTCGCTGAAACCGGCCAGCGATGCTTCGCAACTCATGCGCATGTTGGCGCGGTTGTGGGTCTGGCTGGCCGACATGACCATGTTGAGTTCGTCGGCGCCGGCCAGCAGTGCGCGCTCGGCGCCCTTGAGGTTGGGGATCAGTGCGACGTAGGTGACGCCGTCCTTGCGGACGATGCGGCGGAACACTTCATCGCCGTCGCGCAGGGCGGGAATCGCTTTCGGCGACACGAACGAACCCGCTTCGATGCGCGTGAAACCGGCTTGCGACAAACCATCGACGAGCGCGATCTTGTCCTCGGTCGGCACCCAGACCGGCTCGATCTGCAGACCGTCGCGGGGCGCCACTTCCTGCACGATCAGGCGGTTGGCGTCATTGTTCATGCCGGCGGTCATTGCACCACTCCTTCCTGCTGCAGGCGGCGGATTTCCGCTTCATCCAGCCCGAGGCCGGACAGCACTTCGACGGTGTGCGCGCCAAGCGCCGGGCCTTGCCAGCGGATCTCGCCGGGCGTGTCGGACAATTTGGGGACGATGCCCGGCATCTTGACCTTGACGCCGCCCGGCAGTTGCGCCGATAGGATCATGTCGCGCGCCTGGTAGTGCGGATCGGCGACGATGTCGGCGATGGAATAGATGCGACCCGAGGGTACGCCGGCCTGCTCCAATACGGCCAGCACGTGTTCCATGCCGTGCAGCGACGTCCAGCCGGCGATGGCGGCGTCGAGCAAGGCGACTTGCTGCACGCGGCCGTCGTTGTGTTCGAAGGCCGGGTCGTCGGCCAGGTCGGCGCGGCCGATGGCGTGCATCAGGCGCTTGAAGATCGGATTGCTGTTGCCGGCGATGACGACATAGCCGGCGTCACGGGTCGGATAAGTGTTGGACGGCGCGATGCCCGGCAAGGCGCCGCCGCTGCGTTCGCGCACGTGGCCGAGCAAGTCGTATTCGGGCACCAGGCTTTCCATCAGGTTGAAGACGCTTTCGACCAGTGAAACGTCGACCACCTGGCCGAGACCTTGTCCGGTCTTCACGCGCAGCAGCGACATCAGGGCGCCGATGACGGCATGCAGCGAGGCCAGCGAATCGCCCAGGCTGATGCCGGCGCGCGCCGGTACGCCGCCGGGTTCGCCGGTGGTGTAGCGGATACCGCCCATGGCTTCGCCGATGGCGCCGAAACCGGGACGGTCTTTGTACGGGCCGGTCTGGCCGTAGCCGGAGATGCGCACCAGGGTCAGCTTGGGATTGATTTCCTGCAGTACATCCCAGCCCAGGCCGAGGCTTTCCAGCGCGCCCGGCTTCATGTTTTCGATCAGCACGTCGGCTTCGGCCGCGAGCTGCTTGATCAGCGCGATGCCTTGCGCCGACTTCAGGTTGACCGACAGGGATTTCTTGTTGCGCGATTGCAGGTACCACCACAGCGAAGTGCCTTCGTGCAGCTTGCGCCACTTGCGGATGGGATCCCCGTTGACAGGGGCTTCGATCTTGATCACGTCGGCGCCGAACTCGGCCATCACGCGCGCGGCGAACGGCGCGGCGATCAGGGTGCCGATTTCGATGACACGTATTCCTTTGAGTGGTCCACTCATTGCAGTCTCCTTCTTCCTTTTTTACAAGATAGGAATGACTGCCTTGAACGTCCAGCCGCAAATCGGCAAGCAGCGTTCGCCAAACGCGAACGCCGGCTATTTCTTCTTTCGCGCGGGCTTGCTTTCTGCCCTGGCTTCGGCCGCGGCCAGGTAGTCGTACAGTGCGCGCGACACCGGGGACAAACCCTTGACGTCGCGCACCACGATCTTCAGTTCGCGGCTGGCCCAGCCGTCGCTCAGCGCAATCGCCGTCAGGCCGAGCGAGCGGCCGATCGCTTCATATACGCCGGAAGGAATCACGCCCAGTCCCATGCCGGCCTGCGCCATGCGGCATACGGCGTCGAAGCCGGGGACGTGGATGCGCATCTTGAGCGACTTGCCGCTGCTGCGCGCCGCCAGGTGGGTGCGCGCATTGATGGAGCTGTCGGCATGCAGGCCAACGTGGTCGAAGTCGAGCGTGTCGGCGAAGGCGACAACCTTGCTGCCGGCCAGCGCGTGGTTGTCGCGCATCACCAGCACCAATTGGTCGCGACGATACAGACTGGCTTGCAAATCGTGGGTTTCGGTGTCGCCGGAACAGATGCCGAGGTCGGCCCAGCCGTCCTGCACACCCTTGACGACGCTGCCGCTGGGACGTTCTTCCAGGTCGAGCCTGACCTGCTCGTGCAGCTGCGAGAACGCCATCAGGTCTTCCGGCAGGAACTCGACGATGGCCGACAGGTTGGCGACCATGCGCACATAGCCGCGCACGCCTTGCGCATGCTCGGACAATTCCAGGCCGATGGTCTCGACGCTGAGCAGCACGCGGCGCGCGTGCGTGAACAGCGTCTCGCCGGCCGGCGTCAGTTCCATGCCGCGCGCGTGGCGCACGAACAGGGCGACGCCGATGGCTTGTTCCAGTTCGACCAGGCGCTTGCTGGCGGCGGAGACGGCAATCGCTTCACGTGCGGCGGCACGCGTGAGCGTGCCTTCTTCCTGCACCGAAACGAACAGGCGAAGCGTGGTGAGGTCGAGGCGGCGTAGCAGATTGCTGGTGAGCGTCATGGCGTGTTGAAAGGTCGCGTCGGTGAATGTCGTTTACTGCGTGCAGTTTGCCACTACTCAGGCGCGTCTGCTCGCAAGACATCAGCGCCGGGTTCTTCGTCATCTTTGCGGCCGGCCGCCTTGTCCTCATACATGCCGTGGTCGGCGAGCCTGATCAGGGTCTCGGCATCCCGGGCGTCCTGCGGATAGAAGCACACGCCGACGGAGGCGCCCACGGTCATGCCTTCGGCGCCCTCGACATCCTGCAGGCACAGCAGCGGCGGCGCCAGCGCGCCTTCGATCTTTTCGCGCACCTTGTCGGCGAAGGCGGCATCGGCGATGCCCCAGAACACCAGCACGAACTCATCGCCGCCGAAGCGTGCCACCACGTCGTCGTCGCGCATGATGGTGCGCAGACGCTGGCCGACTTCGATCAGCGTGAGGTCGCCGTATTCATGGCCGAGCTTGTCGTTGATCGCCTTGAAGCGATTCAGGTCGATGAACATCACCGTGAATTTGTCGAACAGTTCGGCGGCGCGGCGGCCGCGCTGGTGGACGGCGGCATCGAGGTAGCGCAGCACCGCCGCGCGACTGGTGAGGCCGGTCAGCTTGTCGGTGCTGAGCTCATTCTGCATTTCCATGAAATTCTGCGCCAGCTGGCCGATCTCGTCACGCCGCTCGATTTTTAGCGCGACGTTCATCTGGCCCTTGCCGATGCGCGCCGCCGCGCGCGACAGACGGCGCACGTCGCGCACTACCCACTGCACTATGCTCAGGCCGAGCGCCAGCGCGATCAGCACCGCCAGCACCGCGATCACCACGGTCCAGCGCGCGTTCTGGTCGAGCGTGTCGAGGAAGTCGCTGCGCGGCACGGCAACCACGGTGACCCAGGACAGGCCGGCGCCGTCGCGCACCCAGGAATAGGTGGCGTAAGTCAGTTCGCCATCCGCGCCGTTGAAGGTAAAGGTCGTATCGGCGCCACCGACGTTCTCGACCTCGGCGAGGTGCTCCCGTTGTTGCTTATCGGCTGCCGGGAGCCAAAAATGAACGGCATGGCGGGCTTTTTTTGCACGCGGCTGGAGAAGCGAGAAGGTGGGAAGCGCTACAGATTGCGCGAGGGCGGTTCAGATTCGGCGTGGTCGCGATTGCACTGTCCGCCGGACGCCAAAGGAAACCATCAGGAGAATCGCCGCCACTGTCAGGAACATGGCATCGAAGGTGACGAACAGCCAGTCGCTGCTCTGCAGGCTTTGCAACAGATCGCGCCCGCTATTCCATCCGCTCGCCAACGGCACCGTCGCCCACAGCAGTGCCGCCGCCAGCAACTGTTCGCGCCATGCCTGCGCGCTCCGGCGCCAGCAGGCATGCAGCAACGCCGCGCCCCAGCAAAGGAAGAAACAATGGATTTCCCATTCGCTGCGTTGCGCCATGTCCAGCGGCAACAGGCGATTGGCGAGAAAGAAGGCCGGCAGCGCCGCCAGGAGGCCGGCAATGCAGGCCGTGTTGCCGCGTTCGACCAGGCGGAGGCCGAAGCCGGTCTGGCCCGCCGGCAATTTGTTGCGCCGCTTTACGGTCCATAAAATCATGCCTGTCGCCACCATTGCCGCGCCCGTCAGGCTGGACAAGAAATACAGCCAGCGCAGCGCGTGATCGGCGAAGCGTCCCAGATGCAGAGCATAGAGAGCACCCCAGGTCTTCAACACGGGACCGGGACTATCGCGAGTCTCCAGCAAGCTTCCGCTGACGCCATGGAAGAGAAGTGAGGCAGGGGCGACCGATAGCCGGCCGCTGTCGCCGCGCACGATGGCGATGCGCGCGACGGCGTCGCCGGGATTGCCGACGATGATGCGCGTAGCGCTATCCTTACCCCAGCGGGCGGTGGCCTGTTCCATCAATGGCGGCAGGGCCGCAAGGGGCGCGGCCACGCCGGTGCGCGCGGGTACATCGACCTGCGCCTGCATGACCCGTGCCAATGCGGGCCTGGCTTGCTCCGGCCCCAAGGCGGCGAGTGCGCCCCACGGCATATAGGTGAACATGAGCGTGACCAGCCCGGTGTAGACAATCATGACGTGGAACGGCAAGCCCAGCACCGAGAAGCTGTTGTGCGCATCGAGCCAGGAACGCGCCCCCTTGCCGGGACGGAAAGTGAAGAAATCGCTGAAGATGCGCCGGTGCACGATCACACCGCTCACCAGCACGACCAGCGAAAACATCGCACACAAGCCGACCAGCCAGCGCGCCAGGATGCGCGGCAGGTAGTGCAGGGAAAAGTGGACGTAGTAAAAGAATTCGCCCGCTTCGGTCGCGCGCGCAACAACCGGTTTGCCGCTGAGCGGGTCAAGCCAGGCGCGGTGCTCCGACTCCGCTGTCTGCCACGCCACCTCGATGGCGTTGCCGCGCTTGCCGGGCAGGTTGATCTGCCACAGCGTGCTATCGGCGGCCATGATGGACAAGGCGTCCAGCGCCCGCTGCCCGACCTGAGCGGCATCGAGCGTTGCCGGGCGTGCGGGGATTTCCGGCCGCAGCCACTGAGTGAGCTCATCCCGGAAGTAGCTGACGCCTCCCGTGATGAAGATCGCATACAGCAACCAGCCGGTCAGAACGCCGGCCCACAGATGCAGGCCGGTCATGGCCTGTCGCAACCCGGCGGGGCGGCGCTGCAGGGAACGCATCTGCGTCACGAGGGCAAAGCGTGCGCGGTCAGAAGCGGTAGCTCGAACTTACATTGATCGTGCGCTCCGCGTTGCGATAGCAGAAGGTGCCGTCGCAATCGAGCAGCAGTTGCCTGTTGAGCAGGTTGTTGACGTTGAGGGAAAGCCGCCATGGTCCCTGCTCAAGGCCCAGCGCGGCGTCCAGCAATCCGAAGGCCGGATTGGTGACGTTGCGGTTGGCGCTGTCCTGATAGGAGCGCGCCTTGCCCAGATAGCGCAGGCCGAGTCCCGAGTAGGCGCGCGTTGCGTCATTCAGGTTGAAGCTGTATTTGGTCCACACCGACGCGCTGTGCCTGGCCGCTCCCGGCTGCGCCAGTCCGCGGTCGCCGTTGTTGCTTTGAGTGATCTCGGTATCGAGATAAGTGTACTGCGCAACGATGCTGAGATTACGTGCGATTTCCGCCCGCGCTTCCAGTTCCAGTCCCTGCGACTTGACCTCGCCCGTCTGCACGACACCGTCCGGATCCTGTGGTGCAGTGGTGCTCACATTGTTGCGGACCAGGTTGAATATGGACGCCGTGTAGCTGAATCTGGCATTGTCGGGTTGATAGCGCAGGCCTGCTTCCACCTGACGCCCGGTGGAAGGCTTGAGCAACTGGCCGGTGACGTCGCGACCGATTTCGGGCGTGAACGAGGTTGAAAGACTGACGTACGGCGCCCAGCCGGATTCGAACAGGTAGACAGTGCCGATGCGGCCGGTGGTCTTGCTGGCCGACTGGCTATAAGTCTCGGTGCTGGTGCCTGCGGCCGGCAGCACGCGCGTGTTCGCATTGTTGGCGCTGTCATGGCGCAGGCCGCCGGTGATCACCAGCTTGCCCCACTTCACTTGATCCTGCAGGTACAGCCCGGTCTGGCGCAACGGATACTGCTCGATGCGCGGCGTGGCCGAGCGCACGATGGTTGCATTGTTGCCGTAGACCGGGTTGTACAGGTCGAAACCGGGCATGGCCGTGATGCTGTTGGGGAAACGGTCGGTGGTGCGGCTGTCGGCATAATCCAGGCCGAGCAGCACGAGGTGACCGAGCTCGCCGGTGCGGAAGTCTGCCTGCATCCGCGTATCCACTTGCAGGCCGCGCCATGCCGAGCTGCGCGGATAGAACAGCCGCGTCACCGTGCGGCCGTCGGCCAGCAGCACACGTGGAAACACATTGGTTTCGTCGCGTTCCAGTTCGGTATAACGCAGGTTTTGCTGTAGCGTCCAGGTGTCGTTGAAACGGTGCTCGAACTCGTAGCCGAAGGTGTGATTCTCGCGCTTCCAGCGGTTGTCCTTGCCGCCCAGGTTGACGCGCGGATCGGGCTGGCCGAGCGCGCCAGGGTTCTGCAGCTGGTTGGGCCAGGCGTAGGATTGATCGTCCTTCTGATATTGCGCCAGCAGCGTCAGCCGGGTCGCGGCGTTCGGTTGCCAGGTCAACGCCGGCGCCACGTAGACGCGATCGTCGCGATCGAAGGCTAATCGTGTGCCGGATTCACGCGCCAGCATGGTGACCCGCCAGGTCCATTCGCCGCCGGTGTCCAGCGCGCCGCCGACATCGGCCTTGAGCTGCTTGCGGTCGTAAGTGCCATATTCCACGCCGATTTCACGCACTGCGGTGGCGGACGGACGTTTGGACACGGCATTGATCATGCCTCCCGGCGGCGACTGCCCGTACATGACGGATGCCGGGCCGCGCAATACTTCCAGGCGTTCCAATCCATACGGTTCGATCGGCGCGGCGTAGGAACGGCCGGACGTCAGCAGGCCATCGCGAAAGATCCCCGCTGTGCCAAGATCGAAGCCGCGCAACATCGAGAATTCGTCCACGGCCCAGGGCTTCATGTTGGGCGTCACGCCAGCGGTATAGCGCAGGGCCTCGTCCAGGGTTTCGACCTTGCGGTCCGCCAGTTCGTCGGCGGTGATGACGGACACCGATTGCGGATTCTCGATCAGCCGCGTATCGGTCTTGGTGGCGGTGGCGCTGCGTCGCGCTACGTAACCGTACACTGGTCCGAGGGCGGTTTCGCGCTCGGCCTGGACTTTCACGACAGGTAGCGTCGATGCCGCCTCGGACTGGTAGGACGTCGAAGCCGTTGCTGCACCTTCCTTCAAAATGTAGCGGCCGCTTCCTTGCGGAACGGCTTCCAGTCCGCTGCCGCCCAGCAAGCGATTCAGCGCATCCTCCGGCGCCAGCGAACCTTGCAGGCCGGCGCTGGACTTGCCGGCGGTCAGCGCACCATCGGCGGCGACGTAGACGCCGGATTCGGAAGAGAAGCGCGCGATCACGGCATTCAGCGGACCGGCCGGGATGTTGTAGCTGCGCGGCGAACGCTGCGGCGCCGGCGCTGCATCGGCTGCCAGCGCGAGGGAGGGAGCAATCGCGAAGGCGGCCAGCATGCCCGTCAGCAAGGCGCGCGCGGCGAAAGCAGCAGGAGTCAGCGTGCAGGAAGCGGTATGGAGGCGAGGCACTTGAAGTTTCATACGTACTTTCGGAAATGGGCAGAGAAAAAAGGTGTCTTCACTCTGCTTTCCGGACGACGCCTGAAAAAGGGAACCGGATTGCTGAAATAATTTGGAACCGTTTCGCAAGTCTCTTGTGAAACCGTCTCTAACTATGTTGTGGCCGCGCCTTGACCGCGACCCACCACGGCAAGATCCAGCGCACCTGGACCGGTAACGCAGCTTGCAGCATCGCCAGCGCCTGGTCGGTATCGTGCAGCGGAAAACCGCCGACCACGCGCAAACCGGCGACGTCCGGATCGCAGCCGAGATAGCCCTTGCGATAGCGCGCCAACTCGCCAAGGAATTCGCCCAGCGGCCGATCCTGGGCGATCAGCATGCCGTGAATCCAGGAGGCGCGCGAGGGCTGCAGCGCGCCGGCGGCCGTGACTTCACTGCGCGTGAACAGCGCTTCCTGGCCGGCCTCGATCACCGTCGGCGCCGCGCCCGGAGCGAGCGGCGTGATTTCTACCCGCCCCTGGCTGACGCTGAGCAGCGTCCGGCCGTCGAACTGCCGGACGCTGAAGCGGGTCCCCAGAGCGCGCATGGTGCCTTCGCGGCTACGCACCAGAAAGGGCCGGACCGGGACCTGGTTGTCCGGATGCGTGTCCACCATGATTTCGCCGCAGTACAGAGACAACAGGCGGCGGCCGGCGTCAAAACCTTCATCGAGTGCAGTGTCGGTGTTGAGCCAGACCTGGGTGCCGTCGGTGAGCACCACCTTGCGGCTCTCTCCGACGGCGGTACGGTGATCGGCGTGCAGGCCGGCAAGCACCTGCGACCACTCGTCGCGGCGCGCCAGCTGCCATCCCATGCCTGCGGTAAGCACGGTCAGCGCCAGGGTCTTGAGCATTTTCCTGCGCGAATCCAGGCGACCTGCGGCGCGCAAGGCGGAGTCGGCCGCCAGCGGCGCATGGGCGGCGATGGAGATGCCCTTGCTGATCGCCTCCACCTGGGCCCAGGCGTCGCGATGACGTGCATCGGCGGCCAGCCAGTCCTGCCAGCGCCGGCGTTCGTCTTTGCCGACGCGGCCGGATTGGAGCACGGCGAACCACTCCGCCGCCTGCTCCAGCGCGGCGAAAGGAATTTCGGGCTGGTTTTCCAGATTCGGTTTGAGGCCGGACAGATACGCGCTCATGCCACCGCCGAACGGAATGCATTGCCCGCCGTCAGGCAATGCAACATCGCCTGCGCCATGTATTTCTTGACCATGCGTTCGGACACGCCCAGTTGCGCGGCAATCTCCGCATAGGTCAGCCCGTGCAGGTGCGACAGCAGGAAGGCCTCTCTCGGCTTGCTCGGCAGGCGGGCGAGGATGCGGTCCACTTCCACCAGCGTTTCGAGGATGACGGCCTGATGTTCCGCCGAAGGGACCAGAGGTTCCGCCAGCTCCATGATGGCGTCGAGCCAGGCGCGCTCGATTTCGCGGCGGCGCCAGTGATCCACCACCAGGCCTTGCGCGATGGTCGTCAGATAAGCGCGCGGATCGCGTTTCGTATCGAGTTCACGCGGCCGCACCAGCAAGCGCAGGAAGGTATCGTGAGTGAGATCCTCTGCCGTAAAGGCGCATCCCAGTTTCCTGCGCAGCCACGTCTGCAGCCAGCCGTGATGATCGGCATAGAGCGTGTGCATGTGCGGTTGCGTGAATGGATCTGAATAGGACATGAGACTCCGCCCTCTGAGATGTTTTGAGAATAATTCTCATTATTATAAAGGGTCCTGCAGATATCTTGCACTCCGCCCGTCCGGCGGCTATATTACGCCCGTCGAAAAAGGCAGACTTGGTGTGGTCCAGCCCAAGTCCTTCCGCAAGGAAGCTCTGTCCATGCCCGTGCATGAGTCCCACGACGAACATCGGCGCCATCAGGCGTCTTTTGTTCGTCTGTGCGGTTCTCAAGACAACGAACCGCTCCGGTCGAACCATCACCAGGGAGTCATTCATGCACGCACCATCCACACCGTCCGCTTCATCAGCGCCATCCACCTACGATGCAGTCATCGCCGGCGCCGGTCCGGTCGGCTTGTTCCTGTCCTGCGAGTTGCGCCTTGCCGGTCTTTCCGTGCTGGTGCTGGAACAGGCTGCAAATCCGCACTCGCCGTTGAAGCAATTGCCCTTCGGCATACGCGGCCTGTCCATTCCGACGGTCGAGGCGTTCCATCGGCGCGGCTTGCTGGACGCCATCAAGGCGCCGCCGCTTGCGGTGAATGCTGCCGCCTCCACACCGCATTGGATGCAGCAACAAAGGCGTGCCGGCGGCCACTTCGCCGGCATGCAGTTCCATCTCGATCGGATCGACCGCACGAAGTGGCCGTACCACCTGCCCGGTCCGGCCGACGCCGGCATCGCCACCGACATGCAGCACATCGAATCGGTGCTCGCCGCACGTGCTCATGCAATGGGCGTGGAGATCATGCGCGGTCTCGGCGTGGATGGTTTCCAACAATCGGATGAGCACGTGGACATTCAGGCCGGCGGCCAAACTTACCGGGCACGCTGGCTGCTTGGATGCGACGGCGGCCGTAGCACGGTGCGCAGGATCGGCGGCTTTGCCTTCACCGGCACCGAACCGGAGTTCACCGGTTATTCCGTTGAAATCGAGATGGCTGATCCGCAGTTGCTTGCGCCGGGTCGTCACCATACTGCCGCCGGCATGTACACCTTTCAGCCGCCCGGCACCGTCGCCATGGTCGACTTCGACGGCGGCGCGTTCCATCGCACCGAGGCGGTCACGCGGGAACACGTGGAGTCGGTCTTGCGTCGCGTCTCCGGTATTGACGTCAGCGTGACCTCACTCCGGCTTGCCGCGACCTGGACCGACCGCGCGTTTCAAGCTGTCGCTTACCGTCAGGGACGCGTGCTGCTCGCCGGTGACGCGGCGCACGTCCACTCGCCGTTGGGCGGCCAGGGGCTCAATCTCGGCCTGGGTGACGCGATGAACCTTGGCTGGAAGCTCGCGGCAACGATCCGCGGCGAGGCGCCGGAGGGCCTGCTCGACAGCTACCACGCGGAACGCCATCCGGTGGGCGCGCAGATACTCGACTGGTCACGCGCTCAGGTCGGACTGATAAGACCGGAGGCCAGTTCGCGCGCGCTGGCCTCCGTCATCCGCGATCTGATCGATACGCGCGACGGCGCCACCTATTTTGCCGAGCGCGTCTGGGGTCTGTCGCTGCGTTATGAACTGGCCGACAGCCATCCCCTGGCCGGTCGCAGCGCACCGGATTTCATTCTGGACGACGGCAGCCGGCTCGGCGAGCATCTTCGCAACGGCAAGGGAAGGCAAGGGCGGTCGCCGCAAGACGCGCTAAGACCAGTGTCAGGAGGCTGGCCAAGATGCTACAGGCTGATTGCATGCTCACGCTGACGTATCGCGAGAACATGGATGATTTCGAGCGGCTACAGGCCGATTTTAAGGCGTTCAGGGCGCGTTTGCGGACCTTGGGCGAGTTCCATTACGTCGCGACCGTAGAACGGCAGGAGAGGGGCGCTTTGCACATCCATATCGCCTGCCAGCATTTCCCGGCGTGGCTCAATAACGAACATGGGACGAGGGTACGTAGCTATAACCTGATCCGCTCGATGTGGCGGCGTGTTGTGGGTCGGGATAACGGCAATGTGGATCTGACCAAGCCAAGAGGGCGCAATTGGGCGCACAAGATCGCCAGCTACATCAGCAAATACGTCTCCAAGAACATCGAAGAGGCGCGATTCAACAAGAAAAGCTATTGGTCGTCACGCGGCATTCCGAAGCCGAAGCAAACAAAACTATGGTTTCCGATGGATACGCCTATACGGGACATCATCGTTCTGGTAGCACAGGAATTTGTGATGAAGGGGTATGACGATCTGAGGCAATTTCATGATCGACTGAACGGGTTTTATTGGTTCAGCGCTTCTAAAATTTTATAGTTCGCTTGTTGAGAAATGTTGAGAATCTCGCTCATGTCGCCGCATTACAGTGACCGTAAAACAATGGGGTTACGGGGATATGATGCAGCTTGAATTATTTGAGCGCGAGACCATCGGTGCCGATGAGATGGGGAGGATTTTTCAGGAAATTAGACAGGCATATTGGTTCTTACGAAATACGCGGCCTGGGCAATATGGTGATGCTAAACGAAGGAGGCTCTATCGGAAAATAGCTTTTCATAAAAGACGATTGCTGCTGGCCGGAGCGGAGAGGGTGGAAATTCTAAACATGCTCTCATGCTATCGACTTAAGTGCCGTTGTGGCACTCCTCATTGTAAGTACTTTAGTTAGCCAGAGATAGTTAAACGGAGGTGATTCGTTTTATGGAAAAAGAGGGGCACTCAATCCTAGAATAGCAAGGTGCTTGATGTAATATGGATATCGACTGTATTAAATTACTTTAAGAACTAAGCCGATAAGCCCTTTAGCTGCGTTTCTACCAACACTTACTGCCAAGAAGAAAACATCAAGGAAGATAATGACCATTGAGAATGAGCTTGCGGAGATATTGAAAACGAGGGCGGCAGGTCCTTTTTTGTTTGTAGGCTCGGGATTCTCTCGTAGATATCTTGGTTTGGAAGATTGGAAAGGTCTTCTCTCAAGATTTTGCGTCACGGGGAAGCCGTTTGAATATTATTTAGCAGCTGGTGACGGTGACTATCCGCGTGCTGCTCGTGCGCTCTCTCAGGATTTCAACGAATATTGGTGGACAGCTCCAGAGTTTGCTGTAAGCGTTGAGCGCTATAGCGCTAAGATAAAAGATTCTACTTCTGCGTTGCGAATTGAGATTTGCAGCTATCTTAATTCCCTTATGGACGTCGAGGTGCATCGAGGCTCTCTCCAGCAAGAGATTGAGTTGCTTTCAAGTTTGAATGTGGACGGGATCATTACTACTAATTGGGATACGTTTTTGGAGAAGTTATTTCCTGATTACAAACCGTATATTGGTCAAGACGAATTGTTGTTTTCAAATCCTCAGGAAATTGGGGAAATCTACAAAATACATGGCTGCTCTACTCGGCCGGATACGTTGATTTTGACCTCTGACGACTATGCAAAATTCAATGATAAAAACCCCTATTTAGCAGCAAAGCTCATTGCCGTTTTTGTTGAACACCCGGTGGTTTTTGTAGGTTATTCGATTTCCGACAATAATGTATCTGGACTTTTGCGTTCAATCTCTTTGTGCGTCGGAAAAGAAAATCTAGAAAAACTTAGAAGAAATTTGATTTTCGTGCAGCGCCTGGAAGAGGGAGGGACTGCCGGAATTTCAGATACCTATTTGACTATTGATGGAGTTCAAATCCCGTTAGTACTAATTTCGACTAATGATTACTCTGAGGTATATAGAGCTTTAGCCTCGACGAAAAGGAAGATACCTGCGCGTGTTCTTCGTTATTGTAAGGAACAATTGTATGAATTAGTCCGATCTCTTGAGCCGGAAAAGAAATTAGCAGTTGTAAATCTTGACGAGATGGACAACAAGGAGGACGTTGAGTTTTTAGTGGGTGTTGGCGTTACTCAACTTACTGGAGCCAATAACATCGCACAGGTCGGCTACGATGCATTGGAAGTCTCGGATCTAATTGAAGACCTTTTGCACGACAATCGCGACTTCGATCCGGCATTAGTTTTGGGTAGTATTATTAAGCAGACGGGGCGAAACACCCAGTATGTACCCGTATTTAAATATCTTCACCAAATTGGTGTCACAACGCAGGCGTTGTATGAGCAAAAAGGTCTGGAGCTAGATAAATGGGTTGGCACTGATCTTAAAAATTTCCGCCTGAAGCAATATGCGACAACGTTTTATAAAATTAGGCATCAATCGATGGTGGAGATTATAGATTCATCGACTGCGGAGCAAGCGGCACTGCTGATACCGTTCTTATCTCCAGATAAAATTGATCTCGACAATCTACGAGATTTTCTCATCCAGAATGAGGCAAAGTTTGACTACAACGTTTCAAACTACGCCAGCTATTTCCGAAAGCTAGCTGCGTTATACGACCGTTTAAAATGGGGATGGAGTTAGTATTCCATCGGATCGATACAAAAAAAGCCCCGACATGCGGGGCTTTTCTTTGGCGTTTGGTGATTAATGAAAAATTTTAAACAGGATGGCGACGGTTCCGGCCAGCATAAAGCCGAGCATCCATTTAAGTAGCTCGAATTGTCCTTTGACCTCGGTGAACTTGGTTCCGACTTCCGCGCGGAATTCGTTCAGGTCAGCTTTTTTCACTAGTTCGTTGTTCATGGCTTCTGCAAGTGCTTTGGCGTGGGCTTCGGCTTGAGCGGTGGGAATTCCAGATTCCTCCAGGCGCTTCACGTAATCGTGAGTGTCAAAAAAGGTAGTGGCCACGGATTCTCCTTGGTGAAAGTATAGCATCTTGGATGAGGGGGATTAAACGGCGTGATTGCTGGGGAGATTCATGCCAAATGCAAGCCGGATAAGGCTCCGTAACTTGCGACGCAATTTGACATAATGTAAATTATGCGAATCTTATCATCCCCGTAAATACTCAACAATGTTCAATTCGGCAACATTTCTAGCAATCCTCGCCGATACGCCAAGCGCCTGCGTCGCTCCGAACACTCCGTGAACCTCTGGCTTGCCGGAAAGCGACGCATGCCGTGGTTGATGGCCTAGATGCCTTAGCACTACCCGCTCTACGGCGACCGTCGTAATAGATATTGCTCTCGCGCCAAGCAAGCTTGCAACTCCGGACGGTTGCGGATATCTGAAAGAGTCATTTCCAAAACAACCATTTCGATTTTTTCTGAGGTGGCAACGAGCTCTGGGACGAAGAAATGCTTGGCTTCGTAGTCAGCGATGGAGGCCAACGCTGGGGGCCGTTGGCAGATCCAACCAGAGCAAAACCTTCGCATCTTGCCAGGTTCATGTCTTCCTGGAGTCCGGCGATATTGCTGATCGCGCCGATCATGCGGAAACCTTCTTGTTCGTGGGAGCTTTCAAGATACTCCAGAGCCTCGCGCAGCTGGCCCTCAAGTTCACCTTCCGCTCCCATTACATCAAGTTCTTCCGTTCTGACGAGAATATTATGAAACGTCTCGGTCTCCATGCGGGCTGTCCATTCGCAATACAAGGCGTAACGTTCGTCACCCAATGTTTTCTTCAGCATTCCGGCCCGGCGCTTCAAGCGTTCAATACCGTCCGATCGCGAGCAAAAGAGATAAGCATAGGCACGCGACTCATCATCGAATTCGTCGTCATCGAGTTCATCTTCCTCGTGCCCACTATCAACATCGGAGCGATTGTGATTGGCGGGAAGAATCCGAATATCGGCGCTGGAAAAAAGGCATAACCAGAATAACGGAATGGCCCAATTTGCTTCGTACTCCGTTCCCGAGACCTTGAAAAAATCATCGAACTGAGATTCTGTGGGGAAATCCTGAAAGTCCGTACAGCAAAGGTAGACGCGATTCGCCATTTGTTACCTTTATGTAGAAGTTGTTAGTCAGAGAAAAAATCTTACGGTCGATAAGACTGTAATTTAGGGTTCTCGGCGCTGGATACAGATACAGATACACATTCATTAATTCCAGCGATCAAGTACTCTTTTACATCCGAACATATCTGGCATGCAGCTGCCGGGTCTCATTGAGGTGCGCGAATGTGCCGGAAAGATTCAGCCTGCACGGTGCTTAAATATCATTTTCCGACAAAGTATCTGAGGATTTTTCATCCATTAATCTATCGTAAGCGGGTTCCAGTTTGTCAGCGATTTTCTTTTCAGCACGCCCAATCCAATAGATTGTGGCCCCGAAAGTCAGGCTTACTCAACCCAACATCCCCGAAAACCGCAACGTAAAGCGCGTCTTCCCTCGCCCGGACTGCACGGCGACCTCCCCTTGGTGCGCACGCATGATGGCTTTCGTGATGGACAACCCCAGGCCGGCCGAATCAGTGTCCAGCTTGGTTCGCGACTTGTCGGCACGGTAGAACCGGTCGAACAGGTGCGGCAGATATTCCGCCGGGATCTCAGGACCGTCGTTCTCGACGTGCACCAGAATGTCGGACTCTGATTTCTCGATCGACACCAAGATGGCGCACGCTGCCGGCGTATAACGCATGGCGTTGGAGATCAGGTTGCTCAGCGCCCGGCGCACCATGAGGCGATCTCCCTTGATCGATGCCTCTCCGGTGAGCAGCAGGCGAACGCCCTTTTCTTCCGCCAGCGCATCGTAGAAGTCGAAAAGCGCCGCAACTTCATCCTGCAGGCTTAGCGGCTCATGGCTTGGCAAGCTGATGCCGTTCTCCGTCTGGGCCAGGAACAGCATGTCGGAAATGGTCCGGGCCAGCCGCTGCAACTCCTCTGCATTTGACGACAGCGTGTCCCGATAGGCCTCATTGGTGCGTTGCTGTGTCAGCACGACATCCGTTTGTGTCAGCAAGTTGGTGATGGGCGTGCGCAGTTCGTGGGCGATATCGCTCGAGAAATTCGTGATGCGATTGAAATCGCGCTGGAGGCGTTCCAGCATGGCGTTCAGCTTGGCCGCGAGGTCGGCGATTTCAATCGGCAAGGTTTCGACCGGCATGCGTTCGCCAAAGTTATGCGCGGAGACCACTTGCACTTTGTCGGACATGGCCCGCAACGGCGCCAGGCCGCGCCGTGCCGCCCACCAGCTCAGCAAAACGACGATCAGCGCGGATCCGGCCACGTAGAGAATCAGCGTGGTCTGGAAATTGCGCATGAAATGGTCATGGATGTCCGTGTCGACCGCCACGATGACGTCCAGATTGTCGCCGCTTGCCTCGTCCTTCAAGCGTGCCTTGATGGCCTGAAATTTCTGATGACCGCCTGTGGCAACGGTGAATGAACGGCTACTGGCGGCAGCCGCTAGAATTGGTTCCGTCGCACCGGCCAGCGTCGAATACAGCGGCTGCCCGTTCGACGAACTGATGTGAACGAAGAAGCCGGGATGATTGTGCAGCGCCTCGCCGAACGTGCCGGTGATCGCCGCGGCGCCACGTTCGTTGACGACCATGCGGATGAGCTCGAGCTCCTTCTCCAGCAGTTGCTCATCCTGGTCGGTGAAGTGCTTGGCCACCGTGGAGATGATAAGCAGGCCGAGCCCTACCAGCACGGCCGTGGACGCCAGGGCAAACAAGGCGGTGAGACGAACCGTCAGAGAACGCTGGCGGATCACGCGGCACCCTCCTCTGGCCCGGCGTCATCCAGGACGTAACCAACGCCGCGCACGGTCAGGATCAGCTTGTGATCGAAGCCGTCATCGACCTTGGCGCGCAAGCGCCGGATGGCGACATCAATGACGTTTGAATCGCTGTTGAAGTTGATGTCCCAGATCTGGGAGGCGATCAGGGAGCGCGGCAGCACTTCTCCGCGGCGCCGCGCCAGGAATTCCAGCAAGGCAAATTCCTTGCTCGTGAGCACCAGTTTGCGCCCGCCTCTGCTGGCGGTGCGCCGGGGCAGATCCAGCACCAGGTCGGCAACCGTCAGGCGGTCTTGCAATACCACGCCGCTGCCCCTGCGCAGCAAGGTGCGTACCCTTGCCAGCAGTTCGGAAAATGCGAACGGCTTGACGAGGTAGTCGTCTGCGCCCATCTCCAGCCCCTTGACCCTGTCGGCGACACTGTCCCGGGCCGTCAGGAAGAGCACCGGCACGGCCTTTTGGGCCTCGCGCAGCGACTGGACGATCCGCCAGCCGTCCACATCGGGAAGCATCACGTCCAGAATGACAAGGTCGTACGGCTCGGTCATGGCCAGGTGGTAGCCGTCCAGCCCGTTTTTTGCCAAATCGACGATGAATCCTGCTTCGGTGAGCCCCCGCTGGAGGTACTCGCCTGTTTTCGGCTCATCTTCAACCACAAGAAGTTTCATATTAATCGCGCTTAAGAAGTTGGAGACATGGTACGTGCAGTTCGCCACGATGACGAGATCATTACAGGAATGTAATGCGCGGGTAATCCAACTGATCGCCGGTAATCCTTATCATCAGCGCCATATTCTTACTTCGCCTCACTTCGCCCCATTTCGGAGAGATTTACTCTATGTCGAACTCATCATCCCTTCTGAACTCCCGCCGCCGCTTTGTAAAGGGCCTGGCCGCCGGAGGCGTGCTTTTGGGATTGTCGTCGCAGGCCCTGCAGGCGGTCGCCCAGGCCGCAGAAACGCCGGCCAGTCCCTCGGCGGCGCCGGTCCTGACGGGAAACGTGTTTGACCTGGTGATTGCGGAATCGCCGGTCAATTTCACCGGCCGGCAGAGCGTGGCCACGACGATCAACGGCTCGCTGCCGGGGCCGACGTTGCGCTGGAAAGAAGGCGACATGGTCACCATCAACGTCACAAACAAGCTTCGGGAACATACCTCCATCCACTGGCACGGCATCATCTTGCCGTTCCAGATGGATGGCGTGCCGGGCATCAGCTTTGCCGGCATTGCGCCGGGAGAGACCTTCACCTACAAATTCAAGGTGCAGCAAAGTGGGACCTATTGGTACCACTCCCATTCGGGCATGCAAGAGCAGACCGGGATGTACGGCGCCATCATCATCGATCCCAACGGCGCCGGAAGAAGCCGGGGTCAGGGCAAGAATCAAGCCGATCGGGAGCACGTGCTTCTGTTGTCGGACTGGATGGACGAGGACCCGATGTCGGTGCTCGCCAAACTCAAGAAGCAAGGAGATTTCTACAACCTGAACCGGCTGACGGCCGGCGATTTTGTCCGCGACGCGCGCAAGGACGGCATCAAGGCGGCCATGGACAAGCGTTCGATGTGGAACGAAATGCGCATGAATCCCACGGACCTGGGAGATCTGTCGGCGGCCGCCCTGACCTATCTCGCCAACGGCGTGACCCCGGCAGGCAACTGGACCGCACTGTTCAAGCCCGGCGAAAAAGTCCGCCTGCGCTGTATCAACGGATCCGGCAACACCTTCTATGACGTCCGGATTCCAGGACTGAAACTGAAGGTCATCCAGGTCGACGGCGTGGATATCGAGCCGGTCAGCGTGGATGAGTTCCGCTTTGGCCCGGGTGAAACCTGTGACGTGATCGTCGAGCCCAAGGACGACGCCTATACCGTGTTTGCCCAAACCATGGAGCGCACCGGCTACGCCCGGGGGACGCTGGCGACGCGCGCCGGCCTGGCAGCCGCGGTACCGGCAGTGGACAAGCCGGAATGGCTCGGCATGGGCGACATGATGGGTGACATGTCCTCAATGGGTGGCATGGATCACGGCGCCATGGGCCACATGGGCCACATGAACCACGGGGCGATGGGCAATATGTCGTCGATGTCCGGCATGGAGACCATGGACAGCATGGATTCCATGGACGGCAAGGCCGCCATGCAACCGATGCAGCAGATGCAATCGACACCGAAGATGGACCACAGCGGGCATCAGCCGGTGCCGCCCAATCCCTTGAAAGTCCCCAGCAAGAAGGCTCGCCACGCAAGCACTGAATACGGCCCCGGCACCGATGCCCGGGTCGACAGCGCCCGTACCAATCTGGATGATCCCGGCGTCGGATTGCGCAACAACGGCCGCCGGGTCCTTACCCTGGCGGACATGCACACCATTGGCGGTCCGCTCGACGAGCGCGGCCCCGAACGAGAAGTCGAGCTTCACCTGACCGGCAATATGGAGCGCTATGCCTGGTCGCTCGATGGCCTTGAGTTCGGCAAGTCGACTCCGGTCCATTTCCGCTACGGCGAACGCCTGCGCGTCATCTTGCACAACGACACGATGATGACCCACCCCATGCACCTGCACGGGCTTTGGAGCGAACTGGAGACGCCCGACGGGGATTTCCTCGCACGGCGCCACACGATTCCGGTGCAGCCGGCGCAGCGCATCAGCTTCCTTGTGACGGCGGACGCTTTGGGACGCTGGGCCTGGCACTGCCACTTCGCGTATCACATGGACATGGGCATGTTCCGCGAAGTCGTCGTCAGCTAACCGAGATCTGAACTGAAAGGCATATCGAGAATGATTTTTACCCGTCACCCAAGCCGGATTCTATTGCTGGCGCTTGCCTCAGTGGGCATGAATGCGGCGTTGGCCCAATCGCACACCAGCCATGACAGCCACGATGGCCATGGCGCATCGGCAAGTCCGGCCGCGATCACGGCAATGGACGCCGTGGACGCCATGGACGACCATGCCTCCGGCTCGCCGGCGCCCATGAACCACGGCGCGATGGACCACGGCAGCATGAAGATGGATTCCGGTTCCGCAGCACCGGCAGACGCGCGCGATCCGCATGGCTACTCCAATGGCTACACCCTCGATACGGGGCCTTATGCGCGGAAAGACATCAGCGCCTTGATGATGTCCGACATGCATTCCTTCGGGTCCTTCCTGGTCGATCGCCTGGAACGCGTCCATACCCGCGACGGCAATTCCATCGCGTACGACACCCAAGGCTGGATAGGCGACGCCTACGACAAGTTCTACCTCAAGGCCGAAGGCGATATCGAGCGGGGCCGCGTGGGCGATTCGCGTACCGAATTGCTCTGGAGTCACGCGATCACGCCGTACTGGGACAGCCAGCTGGGTCTGCGTGTGGACGTCGGCAGCAACCGGCCTGGCCGCAACTGGCTCGCTTTCGGCGTCCAGGGTCTGGCGCCTTACTGGTTTGAAGTCGAGGCAACGGGTTACGTCGGCGAGCAAGGCCGTACCGCATTGCGGCTGGCGGCCGAGTATGAGGTGCTGCTGACCCAGCGCTGGGTGCTGCAGCCCCGCGTCGAGGCCAACCTGTACGGAAAGGAAGATCCCGATCTGGGCATCGGACGCGGCTTGTCCAGCGCCGCCTACGGCATGCGCCTGCGTTACGAATTCTCTCGCCAGCTCGCCCCCTACGTCGGGATCGAGCGCAACCAGCGCTTCGGCCGCACCGCCAGCTACGTGCGCGGCGCCGTCGGCAATGCGGGCGAAACCCGGCTCGTGGCCGGCTTGCGCATTCTGTTCTAACCCACCATTACTCTGATCATCCACAGGAGCTTTGCCATGTCTTACCCGTCCTTCATCGCCAAAACAGCAGCCACCGTTGCCGCCATGGCCTTCGCCACAGCAGCCTTTGCCCATCCGAAGCTCCTCGGTTCCACGCCCGAGGACAATGCGACGGTGAGCGCCCCGGAAAAGATCGAACTTCATTTCTCGGAAAATCTTTCGAAGCAGTTTTCCGGCGCGAGCCTGATGATGACCAGCATGCCCGGGATGAACCACGCTTCGCCCATGAAAATGGCCGCCAAGGTGTCGGGCTCGGATGATCCGAAGACCATGGTCATCACTCCCGGACAGCCGTTGATGCCCGGCGTGTACAGCATCGAATGGCGTGCGGTGTCTTCGGATACCCACCCGATTACCGGCAAGATCTCTTTCACGGTGAAATGAGCGGGTAATGGACTGGATGACCGTGCTGGTGCGCTTTGCGCTGTATCTGGACCTGATGCTTGTCTTCGGCCTGCCGCTGTTTCAGCTGCATGCGTTGCGCCGGCCTGAACGTTCATCCGCCTTGGGCAAGAGGTTCTCTGCGTTGACCGCAGGTGCAGCCGTTATCGGCATGGCGCTGTCGGTCGCCAGCATGTTCCTGATGGCCAAGGCGATGACCGGCGCCGCCGATGTCAGCGCGATTGAACGCCACGTGTTCGGGATGATGCTGACGGACACGTCCTTCGGCATGGCGTGGTGCTTGCGCATGGCCATGCTGCTGATTTGCGTATCGGCAGCGTTGCTGTCGAACCGGTGGCCGAGCGCCGGCGCAGGCCTGATGAGCGCTGCCGGCGGAGCAGCCTTGGCGACGCTTTCCTGGGCCGGCCACGGCGCGATGGACGAAGGCGCCCGGGGACAAGTCCACTTGATGGCGGACATCATCCACCTGCTGGCAGCCGGCGGCTGGGTAGGTGCACTGGCCGCATTCATCCTGATGCTGGCGCGGCCTTCCGGCGACGACCCCGCCCGCCTGTCGCTGCTGAGCCGCACGCTCAATGGCTTCGCCCTGACGGGCACCGTCATCGTCGGATCGCTGGTGATCACTGGTGTCCTGAACTACTGGCTGATCGTCGGTCCCACCGTCACCGGCTTATTGTCCTCAGCCTATGGGCAACTGCTGATCGCCAAGCTGGGCCTGTTCACCCTGATGCTGGCCCTGGCTGCAGCGAACCGCTACCGGCTGGCGCCTTTGCTCGAACGGGCGCATGTCTCCGGAGAGCACGGCGAAGCGATCGCGGCATTGCGAAGAAGCCTGTTCCTCGAGACCGGCTGCGCTTTCCTGATACTTGCACTCGTTGCCTGGCTCGGAACCCTGGGACCGATGACAGAATGACGCAATGCCGGCATGAGCCTGAACTCCTGAAAGGAAGCTGATGAAAAAGTTCTTCGTCGCGAATCTTCTCGCGCTGACCGCCCTTGCGGCACATGCCGCCGGCGAGACCATCACCGTCTACAAAGACCCGGATTGCGGCTGCTGCACTGCCTGGGCCGCGCATATGACCCAGGCGGGCTACAAGCTGAAGCAGATTGACCGCAAAGACATGCAGGCGGTCAAACAGCGATTCGGCGTGCCTGAGTCGCTCCAGTCCTGTCATACCGCCGTGATCGACGCTACCGGGCAAGTGCTGGAAGGCCATGTTCCGGCGCCGGTCGTTTCAAGGCTCATTGCGGACAAATCCCGGTCAGTCAAAGGACTGGCGGTCCCGGGCATGTCCGCCAACTCCCCCGGGATGGGAAAGATGGATGGAAAGCTGGTGACCGTCGATTTTGCCGGCAAGGAATATTCCCGCAACTGATCCGTCGGGGCAGCACTGCCAGGTGCAGTCATCCCGGTCTTTCGGCGTCCCCTTAGAACGTGTTTACGATCTGTAGCGAGCGGCCCTCAGTTGTCGCTAAACGGCACGGAAACACCGGAATGTACATAAGTACATGAGGATGTTGAGTACCGTTTAGCGGCAAATCAGGGTCGCGCAGTAAGATCGCAAACACGTTCTAAGGTTGAATCGGGTTACTGCGGCTGCGCCAGCAGGTTCTTGATGGCGGCTTCGGTCTGCGCGTACTGGCCTTCACCGAAGTGCGTGTAGACCACTTGCCCCTTCTTGTCGATCAGGTAGAAGGCGGGCCAGTACTGATTGTTGTAGGCGCTCCAGGTGGCGTAGCGGTTGTCCTGAGCGACCGGGTAGGTGATGCCGAAACGCTTGATGGCGGTCTTGACGTTGTCGGTGCTGCGCTCGAATGGATATTCCGGCGTGTGCACGCCGACCACCACCAGGCCCTGGTCCTTGTATTTCTGATACCAGGATTTGACGTAGGGCAGGGTGTTGATGCAGTTGATGCAGGTGTAGGTCCAGAAGTCGACCAGCACGACCTTGCCGCGCAGTTGCTGCATGGTCAGCGGTTCGCTGTTGAGCCATTTGTCGACGCCGGTGAATTCCGGCGCGGCGACGCTCTTGCTGAGTGCGCCGGCCGATGCGGCAGTGGAGGTTGCGGTGGCGAGCACGGTCAGTGCGGCGATGGTCTTGAGTCGGGAGAGCATGATGGAATCCTTTCAATTGGACGAAGAGAACAGGGAAGACAGGGTGGCGGTGATGAGCACGTCGTATTGCAGGTAGATCGCCAGCGCGGTCAGCATCACCAGCACGCCGAACAGCTGTTGCAGGCGTTGGGTGTGGCGCGACACGGCACGAACGTGGCGGGTGATGTACTGTCCGCCATAGAGAATCGCCAGCATGGGAATGGCGGCGCCGATGGCATACATCAGCAAGAGCAGCGCCGACCAGCCAAGGTCTTGCGCCTTGACCACCAGCACCAGGATCGAGGCCAGCACCGGACCGGCGCAGGGCGTCCAGACTGCGCCCAGCGACATGCCGAGGACGAAGCCGCCGGTGTTGCCGGCATGTTCTTTCGGCGGTTTCGGGGCAGTGCCGTGCATGCGTTGCAGCGGCGCCTGCAAATGCGCCACCAGCCATTCGTAAGGACGCGGCCACAGGCGCAGCAGACCCGACAGCGCCAGCAGCGCGATGGCGGTATTGCGCAAGGCTTCCTGCGCCACGTGAACGGTGCTGGACACCGCGCCGAGCAACATGGCGAAGGCCGAGAAACTCAGAATGAAGCCGGCGATAATGAACAGCGGCCGGGTGCGGTTGGGCGTCTTGCCCGGTTCCGTGACCGAACTGCCCAGCAAGATGGGCAGCACCGGCAGTACGCACGGCGAGGCGATGGTCAGCAGACCGGCCAGCAGGGCAAAGGGCGTTTCGATGAAGTTGTGCATGGTGGCATTCCAATGTTGGTTGCGATGACCGTATTGGAACGCCTGCACGTATCTGGCTTGTGTCTGCAACACCGCACGGGTGCAATGTTTTGTGTATGTGTACCAGCCAGATACATTGGGACACAAATCATCCGGAGAGTTGTTTTATAAAGCAGTCATTGCCAACCACCTGAAGGAGAACAACATGACCGAAAAACTCTACAAAGGCTCCTGCCACTGCGGCGCCGTCCGTTTTGAAGTACGTACGGCGCTGACGCCGGCCGGACGCTGCAACTGCAGCCTGTGCCGCCGCAAGGGCGCGCTGATGACGCCGATGATCGACGTCGCCGACGTCAATATAGTCAGCGGCGAAGAGTCGCTGACGCTCTACCAGTTCAATACGCGCACGGCGAAACACTATTTCTGCAAGCACTGCGGCATCTATCCGTTCCATCAGACCCGCAAGGCGTCCAATCTCTGGCGCGCCAACGTAGGCTGCCTCGAAGGCGTCGACCCGTATGCACTGGAAGCCTCCGTGGCCGACGGCGCCAGTTTGTCGGTGCTGGAGGACGCATGAGGTATCTGCGGCGCTTTCTGGCGGTATTCGTCTTTGCGATGGGAGGTTTTGCGGCCGAGCTGGCGAAGCCGGTGTATTGCTCGCTGCTCAACGTTGCCAGCACGGCGCCGGCGCGCCGCCGCAAACGAGCTGGGGTATGATCGCCGCATGGAAAACCAAGACCACATCCTGATCGTCGACGACGACCGCGGCATCCGCGAACTGCTGGCCGCCTACCTGGAAAAGAACGGCATGCGCGTGTCGCTGGCCGCCAACGGACGCCAGATGCGTGCGGTGCTGGAGCAGGGCGCGCCGGACCTGATCGTGCTCGACCTGATGCTGCCCGGCGAAGACGGCCTGGTGCTGTGCCGCGAATTGCGGGTCGGCAAATTCAAGGCCGTGCCGGTGCTGATGCTGACCGCGCGCAGTGAAGAAACCGACCGTATCGTCGGCCTTGAAATGGGCGCCGACGACTATCTCACCAAGCCGTTCGCGGTGCGCGAGCTGATGGCGCGCATCCGTTCGGTGCTGCGCCGCGCCCGCATGCTGCCGCCCAACATGCAGGTCACGGAAGCGGTGCAGATGCTCGGTTTCGGCGACTGGCGGCTGGACACCACCGCGCGTCACCTGCTCGACCAGGACGGCACCATGGTGGCGCTGAGCGGCGCCGAATACCGGCTGCTGCGCGTGTTCCTCGATCATCCGCAACGCGTACTCACGCGCGACCAGTTGCTCAACCTCACCCAGGGGCGCGCGTCGGATCCGTTCGACCGTTCCATCGACCTGCTGGTGAGCCGCCTGCGCCAGCGTCTGCTGGACGGTGCGCGCGAGCCGCGCTACATCAAGACGCTGCGCAACGAGGGCTATGTGTTCTCCGCCACCGTCACCCTGATCGAAGGCGAGCAATGACATTTTCCGTACTGCAGTGGCCGCGCACGCTGTTCGCCCGGCTGGCGCTGATCCTGTGCGTCGGCCTGGTGTTGGCGCAGACGCTGTCGTTCTGGCTGACGCTGACCGAGCGCGACCAGGCCACCACCAACGTCATGATGGGCTACATCGAACGCGAAGCGGCCAGTTCCGTGGCGCTGCTCGACCATTTGCCACCCGCCGAGCGTCCGCAATGGCTGCCGCGCCTGGCACGCCGCAGCTATGAATTTATCCTGGGTCCCGGCATCACCGGCACGCCGCCCGATGCGCGCCTGTCCAGGATGGTGGCGAAGTCGATCGCCGACGGCATCGGCACCGAATACGCGCTGACCGTCAACGCCGTACCCGGCGACAAGGAGCGCATGCAGGTGCATCTCAAGCTCTCCGACGGCACGCCGCTGACCATCGACATGCGGCCGATGTCGGGCGTGCCGCTGTCGCCTTGGCTGCCGCTGGTGCTGGCCCTGCAGCTGATCGTGCTGGCCGCGTGCTGCTGGCTGGCGGTGCGCCTGGCGACGCGGCCGCTGCATGCGCTGGCGGTCGCGGCCGACACGCTCGGCCCCGATCTCAAGGCGGCGCGCTTGCCCGAGGACGGCCCCTCGGAAGTTGCCCGCGCGTCCAAAGCCTTTAACGCCATGCAGGACCGTATCGCCACCTACATGACCGAGCGCATGCAGATCCTGGCGGCGATTTCGCATGACTTGCAGACGCCGATCACACGCATGCGCCTGCGCGTGGACGTGATGGACGAGAGCCCGCAGCACGCCAAGCTGCAGCAGGATCTGCAAGAAATGGAAACCCTGGTCAAGGAGGGCGTAACCTACGCGCGCACGTTGCACGGCGCGGCTGAAGCGCCGTGCCGCATCGATCCGGACGCCTTGCTCGACAGCCTGGTATGCGACTACGTCGATGCCGGCAAGGAGGTGTCCTTGCACGGCGCCATCGGCACGGCGCTGGTGACGCGTCCGCAGGCCTTGAAGCGCATCCTCGGCAACCTGGTCGATAACGCACTCAAGTTCGGCGGGGCGGCCGAGCTTGAGGTCAGCGCGCAAGCCGATGGCGCCGTGACCATCGCCGTGCTCGATCGCGGTCCCGGGATTCCTGCCGATTCGCTGGAAGCGGTGTTCGAGCCGTTCGTGCGGCTGGAGGCGTCACGCAACCGCAATACCGGCGGCACCGGTCTGGGGCTGGCGATTGCGCGTCAACTGACGCTGGCGATGGATGCGAAGTTGTCGCTGCATAATCGCACCGGCGGCGGACTGGAAGCGCGCCTCATGTTGACGGCGCCGCGCTGATCTTTCCATTTCCGGTTCGTAAAAAAGGCCTGCCGCACGTCACATGCGGCAGGCCTTTTCATTTGCTGCGGAGCGGACGCCCGATCAGATCAGCTTGATATCCACATTGATGTTGCCGCGCGTGGCTTTCGAGTACGGGCAGGTTTCGTGGGCGGCGTCGACCAGCGCCTGGGCGACCTCGCGGTCGATGCCGGGCAGGCTGACGTTCAGCCGCGCTTGCAGGAAGTAGGCGCCGGCGGTAGTGCCGAGGTCGACTTCCGCGTCCACGTGCAGGTCGGCCGGGAGCTTGATCTGCAGCTTGGCGGCGGCCAGGCCCATGGCGCCGATGAAGCAGGCCGACCAGCCGGCGGCGAACAGCTGCTCCGGATTGGTGCCCTTGCCGGCGCTGCCGGGCGACGACAGCTCGATGTCGAGACGTCCGTCCGCGCTGCGCGCGGAGCCGTCGCGGCCGCCGGAAGTGGTGGTGGTTTTGCCGGTGTACAAGACTTTTTCGATGGTGGTCATGATCTGGTTCCTCAGGTGGTGAAATGATGTGGGTTAATTTAGATCGTATCCGATGTAATCGAATGCGATGCATATTACCTGAGTTTTGAAAAATGTCAACGCATTCGATTAAATCGCATACGATGTATAATTCATGGAATCCCGGCGCCGATCGCGCTGCCCCACGAGGAGTTTGCCGCCATGTCCCGTATTTCCCGCACCGCCAAGCCGTCTTCCCTTCAATCCTCCGCGCCGAAGCTGTCCGATTTCCTGTGCTTCGCGATCTATTCCGCCAACCTCGCGTTCGGCAAGGCGTACAAGCCCATCCTCGACGAGCTCGGCCTGACTTATACGCAATACATCGCAGTCATTGCGTTGTGGGAGGAGGACAACCAGACCGTCAGCGGTCTCGGGGAAAAATTGTTCCTCGAGTCGAACACGCTCACGCCGATTCTCAAGAAGCTGGAGGCGATGGGCTACCTCAGCCGCCGGCGCGATGCCGGCGACGAACGCCAGGTGCGCGTGGGCCTGACCGAGGCCGGCCGCCGGCTGCGTGAAAAAGCGCTCGACATCAATCTGGTCGACGCCTGCGGACTGGGCGAGGAAGAATTCGTCAAAGTCCAGAACGCCGTGGCGACGCTGCGCGACAACCTGATCAAGGCGACCCGGGCGCGCGGCTGACCTGACCCGCTTTCGCCGTCCATCTTTTCGCCGCCTCGCTGCCGCTGTCGACCTGTCTCCACAGTCATCGCCGGCGGCAGTTGTCATTTCAGTTGCCAACCTGTCGTCCACATCCCTCGCCGGTTTTTGCCACTCCGACAACATCGCGGCGCGATGACGCGTGCGCAGCGATTCATGCTGCGGACATGTGGCGATGGGATCAAGGCCGCAGGGCGATTTTCTAGGTAGAAGTACTTATATCTCTGCTACCGCCTATTGCCGACAATACGGGCCATTCCGGCTGGTGCGGAGTGTGCAAAAGGGATCCGCGAAGGGTGCCGGAATTGACATAGACAAGAAGGATAAAAATGAATTTCTTTGCCAATATGAACATCAGCAAACGTCTCAACCTGGGCTTTGCGATCATCCTGTTCTCTGCCATCGCGGTCATTGCGCTGAGCATCTGGCGCCTTCACACGGTGGCCGAGACCACGCAAGCCATGATGGAAAAACCTCTGGCCAAAGAGCGCCTGGTTTCGGACTGGTATCGCACCATCCACACCAGCGTGCGCCGCACCACCGCGATCGCCAAGAGTGCTGATCCCAGCCTGAGCGCGTTCTTCGCCGAAGACGCCGCCACTGCCACCAAACTGTCCAATGAACAGCAAAAGACGCTGGAAGGCCTGCTCAGCAGTGACAAGGAAAAAGCCCTGTTCGCGCAACTGGCGACCGTGCGCAAGAGCTATATCGCGGCGCGTGACGCCATCTCCAAGGCCAAGGCCGACGGCAACGTGGAAGAAGCCGCACGCGTCCTGGCGAAAGACTTTCCCGCCGCGGCCAAGGGCTATCTAGACTCCCTGCAACAGTTGCTCGATCTGCAGCGCTCCAGCATCGACGACATTGCCGCGGGCATCCACGACCATTACACGCGAAGCCGCAATCTGCTCATCGCTTGCGGCGCCTTGTTGTTCATCGCCGGGTGGGTATTCGCATGGCGTCTGGCGCTCAGTATCATCCGTCCGTTGAAGCAGGCGCTCGGCATTGCCGAGACCGTCGCTGCGGGCGACCTGAGCTCGCACATCGACACCAGCCGCAAGGATGAAACCGGCAAGCTGCTGCTGGCGCTCAAGACCATGAACGACAACCTGCAGCGCATCGTTGGCCAGGTGCGATCCGGCACCGATACCATCGCCACCGCCTCGGCTGAAATCGCCAGCGGCAACATGGACCTGTCCACGCGCACCGAACAGCAGGCCGGTTCGCTGGAAGAGACTGCCTCGGCGATGGAAGAACTCACCTCCACCGTCAAGCAGAACGCCGACAACGCGCGCCAGGCCAACCAGCTCGCCGTGTCCGCGTCCGAAGTCGCGGTGCAGGGCGGCAGCGTGGTCGGGCAAGTGGTCGATACCATGGGCGCAATCAATGCTTCATCGAAGAAGATCGTCGACATCATCAGCGTGATCGACGGCATCGCCTTCCAGACCAATATCCTGGCCTTGAATGCAGCGGTGGAAGCGGCGCGCGCCGGGGAACAGGGGCGCGGCTTTGCCGTGGTGGCGTCGGAAGTACGCAGCCTGGCGCAGCGTTCGGCCTCGGCCGCAAAGGAAATCAAGGAACTGATCAGCGACTCGGTCGACAAGGTCGACTCGGGCAGCAGGCTGGTGGAGCAGGCCGGCGCGACGATGGCGGAAGTGGTCGCCAGCGTCAGGCGCGTGACCGACATCGTCGGCGAAATCAGCTCGGCCAGCCAGGAGCAGAGCACCGGCATCGAAGAGGTTAATCGTGCGATTGCGCAAATGGACGAAAGCACGCAGCAGAACGCTGCGCTGGTGGAGCAGGCTGCTGCCGCTGCGCAATCCTTGCAGGATCAGGCGGCGACGCTGACGCAGGTGGTCGGCATCTTCACGCTGGACAGCGGGCACGCCGTCGGCAACAGCGCTGCCTTGGCGCCGGCGAAGCCGAAACCGGCCATCGTCGCGACCGGCGCCGCAAGTGTGAAAAGCCTGCCGCGCAAGCCCATGCCGATCTCGGCGAAGACCGCCGTCTCCGCGCCTGCAGCAACACCGAAGCGCCTGCCGGCCGCAGTATCCGACGACGATTGGGAACAGTTCTAAGCGCTGAAATTCTCAGGCCGGCGCTTGCAGGAAGGTATTGCACAGCCAGGCGCCGGCCTGTCCCAGTCCGCGTTCGCGCGACCAGATCACATGCACGCGGATGCTGCGCGGCCAGCCGTGCACCTTTAATTCCTTCAGGTCCGCCGCACCGAAACGCTTGACCACCCAGCGCGGCAATTCGGCCCAGCCGAAACCTAGTTCCGTCATCTCCAGCAAGATCAGATAACTCGACGCCGACCAGTGCAAACCGGGCTGTTGTTGCCGCGTCCGGTCGCGATGGGTGTAGGTGTTCACGCGCAGTTCGCGCGCCTGGCGCAGCATGTCGCCGCTGATCTGCGCAGCCTGCGCCAACGGATGCGCGGTGCTGACATACAGGCCGATCTCGGATTGATCGGCGATCGTCTCGAAGCCGATGTCCGGCGGATAAGACGGCTGCGCGGCCACCAGCGCCAATTGAACGCGGCCCGATTGCACCAGGTCGACGGCGTCTTCATCTTCGGCAATCAGGCATTCCAGGCTCAGGTCGGGAAAGCGCCGTTCGAGTTGCGCCAGGCTCTTTTCAAACACATCGGACTGATAGGTGTCGGACAGCGCAAAACTCAGTTGCGCCTCCCGGCCGCCGGCCAGTTGCTGCGCCGCGCGGCTCAGCTTGTCGTTGGCGTCGAGCAGCTGGCGCGCATGCGTAAGCAGGGCGTGACCGTGTTCGGTCAGCGTCGGCTTGCGCGTGCTGCGGTCGAACAGCGTCACGCCGAGGTCGATTTCCAGATTGGCGATGGCTTCGCTGACGCTGGACTGCTGCTTGCCGAGTTTGCGTGCGGCGGCCGAAAAAGAGCCGAGATTGGCAGCTTCGATGAACATCAGCAGGGCGTCGAGGGAATGCATCTATGTATCGCTTATTTATCGGATTTTCCGATGGTTAATAACTTCATTCTATCAGCGGAGCCATCGATAATCGAGGCCTTCCCAAGGAGAGAATCCATGAAGCTAGAGAAATCCCTGTATGAGCGCGTCCTGCATGCGGTGCTGTTCGAAGTGGTGGCGCTGCTGCTGTGCGCACCGGTGATGTCGTGGCTGCTGGGTGTGTCGTTCGCGCACGCCGGTGCGCTGACGCTGATGATTTCACTGGTGGCGATGACCTGGAACGTGATCTTCAATACCCTGTTCGACCGCCTCGAACGCCGCTGGAAGGCCTCTGCCGCCGAGCGCCGCTTTGCGGTGCGCATCGCCCACGCCGTCATGTTCGAGGCTGGGCTGATCCTGGCCGTGGTGCCGATGGCGGCGTGGTGGCTCGATATCGGGCTGATCGAAGCTTTCGTGCTCGATATCGGTCTGGTGTTGTTTTTTCTTCCTTACACGCTGGTGTTCAACTGGTGTTACGACAAGGCCCGCGCCGGCATGCTCAGGCGTGCAGCGTGCTGAAAACGCTGGGCCGAGGCTTGTTTTTAGCTTGTTAACTGCGTTTACAGCCTGTTGCAGTCAAGCAAGGCAAAAACAGGAAGCCGCCGTGAGGCGGCTTTTGTATTTCTTGACGCCAATTTCCGTCGCTGATCTCGCGAATGACACCGCATCCCCGACGCTATACTTGCGCGCCGCCGTGGGAAATCTCCGTGCGTTCCTGCTGCATTCGTTGTCATTCCAACATCGTATAAGAACAGAGACCTCTATGAACATTCTTGCCAACCTCAAGATCGGCAGGCGCCTCGCGCTGGGCTTTTCCATCATCCTGCTGCTGGCCATCACCATCATCTGCATCGGCATCTGGCGCCTGCAGGGCGTGACCGACGCCACCAAGGCCATGATGCAGCGTCCGCTGGAAAAAGAACGCCTCATCAGCGACTGGTTTCCGATCGTGCAAACCTCCATCACGCGCGTGACGGCGATCGCCAAGAGCACCGATCCGGCGCTGGCGCCGTTCTTCGCCAAGGAAGACGCGGCCTCGTCGAAGATCTCGACCGAGTTGCTCAAGAAGCTGCAACCGATCCTGGAAGGCGAGCAGGAACTGTCCTTGTTCAAGAAGATCGAGACGCAGCGTTCGTTGTACGTCGTGGCGCGCGACCAGATGCGCAAGGCCAAGGCCGCAGGCGATCTGGAGGAAGCCAACCGCTTACTGGAGAGCGCCTTCATGCCGCGCGCCAATGACCTCAAGGACGCGCTGCAGAACCTGCTGACGATGCAGCGCAAGAGCATCGACGACACCGCCGCCGATATCGAACACATGGCGCAGACAGGGCGCACGCTGCTGATCGTGCTGGGTGTGCTGATCCTGTTGTTCGGCGTCAGCAGCGCCTGGTACCTCACCGTCAACATCACGCGTCCGCTCACGGTGGCGGTCGGTGTGGCGCGCTCGATTGCCGATGGCGACCTGACTGCACGCATTGAAGTGCGCAGCAAGGATGAAGTCGGCATGCTGTTGTCCGCACTGAAAGACATGAACGGCAGCCTGCTCAACATCGTCAGCGACGTACGCGGCGGCACCGACGCCATCGCCACCGCGTCGAGCCAGATCGCCAGCGGCAATCTGGACCTGTCCTCGCGCACCGAAGAACAGGCCAGCTCGCTCGAACAGACCGCCGCAGCGATGGAGCAACTGTCGGCGACGGTCAAGCAGAATTCCGACAACGCCGTACAGGCCAACGCGCTGGCGACCTCGGCATCGGGCGTGGCGGCCGAAGGGGGCGATGTGGTCGGCGCAGTGATTTCGACCATGCGTTCCATCGATGCGTCGTCGAAGAAGATCGTCGACATCATCAGCGTGATCGACGGCATTGCGTTCCAGACCAATATCCTGGCATTGAATGCCGCGGTCGAAGCCGCGCGCGCCGGCGAACAGGGCCGGGGATTTGCCGTGGTGGCGTCGGAAGTGCGCAGCCTGGCGCAACGCAGCGCCGCCGCAGCCAAAGAGATCAAGCAATTGATCGGCGACTCGGTCGAGAAGGTCGGCGCCGGTACCAAGCTGGTGGAGAAGGCCGGCGTGACCATGGATGAAGTGGTAGCCAGCGTCAGGCGCGTGACCGACGTGGTCAGCGAAATCTCCGCCGCCAGCCGCGAGCAGAGCGAAGGCATCGATCAGGTCAAGCACGCCGTGACGCAAATGGACGGCGTCACGCAACAGAATGCCGCGCTGGTCGAAGAAGCCGCCGCCGCCGCGCAATCGCTGCAGCAGCAGGCTGCGAATCTGGCGCGCATCGTCAGCGTGTTCAAGCTGGGCCATGAATTGACGACCGGGCATGCAACGCGCGTGCGACGTGAAATCGACATTACTGCCGGTCCCGCACGACTGCGCTGAGTATTCGATTCGACGAAGAAAAAAAAGCCGCCCTAGGGCGGCTTTTTTCATGCGGCGAACAATGCCGATGACGGCGCGATTACTTGCCGGCAGGTTCGCGGAAGTAGATTCGCTTGGGCAGCGCCCACAGCAGCAAGGCCGCGCCGACCAGGCATTCCAGCGCCACCACGTACAGGCCCAGCGAAGCGCTGCCGGTGATGTCGCGGATCTTGCCGACCATGTACGGCGTGATGATGCCGCCGAGCTGGCCTACCGAGTTGATCAGCGCGATGCCGCCGGCCGCTGCAGCGCCGGTCAGCACGCGCGGAGGCAGGATCCAGAACAGGCCGATACCGGCGATGATGCCGGTCGCGGCGAACGACAGGCCGACCACCAGCACCAGCGTGTTGCTGCCGAAGTAGGCGCTCACGGCATAGCCCACAGCGCCGGCCAGCGCGCAGCCAGCCAGATGCCAGCGGCGTTCGCCGGTGCGGTCCGAGCTGCGGCCGATCAGGATCATGCCGATGGCGGCGCACAGGTAAGGAATCACGGTGATCAGGCCGATGATGAAGGTGTCGTCGGTGCCGGCGGTCTTGATCAGTTGCGGCATCCAGAACACCAGGCCGTAGATGCCGGAAGCCAGCACCAGGTAGATCAGCGACATGGTGATGGTCGACGGCTGCCTGAGCGCGTCGCGGAAGGAATGCACGGCTTCGCTCTTCGGCTCGGCCGCAAGGCGGGCCAGCAGCAGTTTCTTTTCATCGTCTTTCAGCCAGCGCGCGTCTTCGATCTTGTTGTCGATGACGATCCAGCAGATCACGCCGAGCACGATCGACGGAATGCCTTCCAGCAGGAACAGCCACTGCCATCCATGCAGCGAGCTCACGCCGTGGGTGAACTTCATGATGCCGCCCGAGATCGGGCCGCCGATCATGCCGCACACGGCGATGGCCGCCATGAACAGCGAATTGATGCGGCCGCGGCGCTGCGACGGGAACCAGTTGGTGAAGAAGTACAGCGCGCCCGGCACGAAGCCGGCTTCAAGGCTGCCGATCAGGAAGCGCAGGATATAGAACCCGGTTTCATTGGTGACGAACATCATCGCTGCCGAGGCGATGCCCCAGGTGACCATGATGCGGGCGATCCAGCGCTTCGGACCGACCTTGTGCAGGATCATGTTGCTCGGGATTTCGAACAGGAAGTAGCCGACGAAGAAAATGCTCGCGCCAAGGCCGTACACCGCGTCGGAGAAACCGAGATCCTGCTGCATCTGCAGCTTGGCGAAACTGATGTTGACGCGGTCGAGATACGCGAACACGAAGCAGATCACGAGCAGCGGCACGAAGCGCAGCGTGATGCGGCGGTATAGATTGGATTCCTGCATATCCTGCGCGGTGGCGGGATAGGGTACTGCGGTCATGACATCTCTCCTCTGAATCGATAAAAAGGGCGCAGCATGCCGGCCCGGGATGCTTGCGGCATGCCGGGAAAACAGGCTGGATAATGATTTTTATTATGGGCGGATAGCCCAGCGCATGTTCAATGCGCTGCCGCCGGCGAGGCGGGTGCTATCCGTTTGATTCCGGCCGGATTTGCGCCGGATCAGCGCCGGATCAATAAGTCGCGCGGCCGCCGGACAGGTCGAAGACCGATGCGGTGGTGAACGAGTTTTCTTCCGACACGAGCCAGGTCACCATGGCGGCGATTTCTTCCACCTTGACGAAACGTCCGCGCGGGATCTTCGACAGCATGTAGTCGATGTGGGCCTGGGTGCATTGTTCCAGGATGCGGGTTTGCGCCGCAGCCGGCGTGATTGCGTTGACGGCGATGTTCTTGGTCGCGGTTTCCTTGCCGAGGCTCTTGGTCAGGGCGATCAGGCCGGCCTTGGCGGCGCTGTAGGCGGACGCGGTCGGGTTGCCTTCCTTGCCGGCGATGGAAGCGATGTTGACGATGCGGCCGTAGTTTTGCGCGATCATGCGTTGCACGACGACCTGGTTGACGTAGAACGCGCCGTTGAGGTCGATGTCGATGACGCGACGCCATTCTTCCGGCGAGTAATCGGCAACGAGGCCATTCTGGCCGGCGATGCCGGCGCTGTGCACCAGCACGTCGATCGATTGCGTGACTTTTTCAGTGGCTTCGATGGCGCGTTGCACGGCGGCCTGATCGGCGATGTTGACGACCACGGTTTCAACGTTGCCGAGCGATTCGAGCTTGGTGCGCGCTTCCTGCAGCAACTTCTCGTCCAGGTCCCACAGGACGACTTTGGCCTTGCCTTGCAGCAGGCGTTCGGCGATGGCGAAACCGATGCCTTGCGCGCCGCCGGTGATGATCGCGCTGCGACCCTGGAAATCGTAATGATTCATGTGAACTCCGTTCTCTTTGCTCTTGAGGTGACCTGTTTGGAATCTGCCTTCTGCGGACAGTCTTCAATCCTTGCTGATGCGATCCGGTGCGGGCCACCGATGGATATCGACAGCCCGCGTCCGGAAGCGGATCAGGCTTATGCGTTCACGGTCTGTTGTTGCTGTTCGCCCAGGCCTTCGATGCTCAGGCGCATGGTTTGACCGGCGCTCAGGTAGACCGGATTAGGCTTGACGCCCATGCCGACGCCTGGAGGCGTACCTGTCGAGATCACGTCGCCAGGCTGCAGGCTCATGAACTTGCTCAGGTAGGAAATGATGAACGGAACGTTGAAAATCATCGTGTTGGTATTGCCGTTCTGGTAGCGCTTGCCGTCGACTTCCAGCCACAGTTGCAGGTTGTTCGGGTTGGCGATTTCATCGCGCGTCACCAGCCATGGGCCGATCGGACCGAAGGTGTCGCAACCCTTGCCCTTGTCCCAGGTGCCGCCGCGTTCGGTTTGGTATTCACGCTCGGAGACGTCGTTGACGACGCAATAACCGGCGATGTGCGACAGCGCATCCTTTTCTTCGATATACGAAGCAGCCTTGCCGATGACCACGCCCAGTTCGACTTCCCAGTCAGTCTTCTTGGAGCCGCGCGGGATCTTGACGTCGTCGTTGGGACCGACCACGGCCGAAGTCCACTTGTTGAACACGACCGGTTCGGCGGGAATGGGCAGGCCGGATTCGGCAGCGTGGTCGGCGTAGTTCAGGCCGATACAGATGAACTTGCCGATGTTGCCGACGCATGCACCGATGCGTGGGTTGCCGTCGACCACCGGCAGGCTTTGCAGGTCCAGCGCGCGGATTTTCGCCAGGGTGGCGTCGTCCAGCGCAGCGCCGTTGACGTCCTTGATATGCGCCGACAGGTCGCGGATCTTGCCGGCCTGATCCAGGATGCCTGGTTTTTCTTGGCCGACAGGGCCGTAACGGAGTAATTTCATTGCTCTTCCTTTGGTGGTTGATCTAAAGAATAAAGCGCCGTCGTGGCGACTGCGGCGCATGGTCTTGCTTGGAAATCGAGATAATACCAATTAATTGGTAAGACCATCAAACAACTTTGCCGCAGTTCAGGTGAAAATTTATAACGGGACAGGTGGCGATTTTAATTGGGTTCAGATGAGTACCCTTTAAAAATCAAGGACTTAAAAGCGCCGGGGATCACGTTCGGATAAGGCTTTTCCATGATGATGTTCCTGTCCCGATGTTCGTCCCATCAGGCCGAAGTCGCAATTGCGGAGGCGAAGTCGCGGTAGGAATGAAGGGGGCGGCCCAGGAGCCCGGTGAGGCGCTCCACGTCTCCGGCTTCAGGAATCATGCCCTCGGTGAGAAAGCGCTCGCTCATCAGGCGCATGTCAAAGGCCATCCAGCTCGGCATGAATTGCCGAAGGTTTTTCTCGAACCCGGCGGTGTCGTCGCCCGGATAAGCGATCGGACGACCCAGCGCTTCCGTCCAGATCGCAGCGACGTCTGCGCCCGTCAGCGTGTCGGGTCCGACGAGATTGATCCGCTCCAGAGGAAGTGGGGCGGCGGCTCGTTCCCGGCGGATAAGTTCGATGGCCGCGATCTCGGCGATGTCGCGCGTATCGACCATTGCCAGGCCCTTGCTGCCGATCGGCATCGGATAAATGCCGTAGCCGGTGACCACGTCTTTGATCGTGAGGTCGTTGTCCATGAAATAGGCCGGGCGCAAGATGGTGGCGTTGAGTCCCATTTGCTCGATCATGCGTTCAACGCCGAACTTGCCTGCGAAGTGCGGTACGTTCACGTAGAGGTCGCTGTGAATCACCGACAGGTAAACGATCCGCTCGATACCGGCTTCTCGGGCGACGTTCAGCGCGATCAGCGCCTGGGTGTACTCGTCGGGTACTACCGCGTTAAGCAGGAATAGCGTCGAGGCGCCCGCGAAGGCGCTGCGCAGCGAGTCGACATCCAGCAGATCGCCTTGGACGACGTCGACGCCGCTCGGGAAGTTTGCCTTCGAAGGGTCGCGGACGAGGGCGCGAACATCGGCGCCGCGTTTCACGAGTTGTTCGACGACCTGGCGGCCGATAGTGCCGGTGGCACCGGTAACGATAATGGTCATGATGATTACTCCTTGGTATAGGTTGGTAAATTCGAAGAGGGAAAATTAAAGCGAGAAATCCGCGACGGTCTTGCCGACTTGCGGCTGGGTCCGGTTGCGTTCGATTGCTTCAGGCAGTTGGTCGAAGCGCACGGCGGCGTTGACCTTTGATCGCAGGCGTCCGTGCGCCACGTCCTCTGCGATCATGTGCAGCCGGGCGGCGTCCGGCGTATTCATGAACCACAGGCCGCGACGCCCGCTTGGGGTGCTCGTCGCAATGGCCGGCGATGCGGTGCTGACGATGGCGCCATCGTCGGCAAGAACGGACCACGAGCGGTTCAGCACCTCGCCGCCGACGTAGTCGAGTACAAGGTCGATGTCGTTGGCCGTGGCTTCGAACTGCTCTTTGTCATAGGCGATGACGTGGTCAGCACCGAGGTCGCGAACGTAGTCGGCATCAGCCTCCAGGGCGGTGGCAAACACCACGGCGCCGGCCTGATGCGCGTACTGCACGGCGAATCCCCCGAGACCGCCGGCAGCGCCGTGGACAAGAATGCGCTGGCCGGCGCGTACCGGACCGGCGAAATTCAGGCTTTGCCATGCCGCCACGGACGCCACGGGCAAGGCCGCCGCATCCACGAAGCTCATCGATTCAGGCATCAGGCTGAGATTGGCTTCGTCCACCGTTACCAGATCGGCATAGGCGCCCAATCCGCCGAGTGGCCCCATGACGCGATCACCCTTACGCAAGCGGGTGACGCCCGCACCCACCGCTTCGACGACGCCGGCCAGTTCGATGCCCAGCACGGTCGGCAACTGCAGCGGGAAAGCATCCCGGACATAACCTTCACGGACCTTCCAGTCCAGTCCGTTGACACCTGCGGCCTGAACGCGGACCAGTACCTGGCCCTTTCCATTTCCTGCTGTCGGCGCCTCGATGGACGAAATCCTGATGGCGGATGGGCCGCCGTATTTGGTAAGAATCAATGCACGGACATTGTTCATGACTAAACTCCTTTGAGATGTGGGTTGGGTACGAACCAATAATAGGTGGTCCCACATGTAAAACAAAGACTGTAAAATGTAGACACTTCGTTTCAAAAGTGAGACATCATGGATTTCAACGCGCTTGAGGATTTTCAACTTGTGGCCTCCCATGGCGGCTTTGGAAAAGCCAGTCGCGCCAGCGGGCGGTCCAAAGCGACCCTGTCGCGTCGTGTCGCCGACCTCGAAGAAGCATTGGGGATACGGCTCATTGAGCGCGGCGCTCGCAGCTTGGAGCTGACCGAAGCGGGCCAGCTGCTGCGAGCCAGGACGGAGGGGCCGATGCACGAGGTCGCCGAGGCGGTCGCCGCAGCGCGGGACGGCCTTGTAGCGCCGCGAGGACGTCTGCGTATCGCGGCGCCGCTGCTGTTTTCTCAATTGGCCCTGGGGCGGATCGCCGCCCGGTTCCTGGCGAGCTATCCCGAAGTGCAGATCGAAGCCGTGGCCGAGGATCGTCTCGTCAATCTGGTCGATGAGCATTTCGATGTCGCCATACGGATCAATCCGGACAAAGACAGCGCATTGGTTGGCAGATGCTTCGCCAAGGACAGGCTGGTCCTTGCGGCCGCCCCCTCCGTTCAGATGCCAAAGGGAAATCGCGGCAAGCCGTTTTCCGTTCCGGCGGTGGTCACGCCGAGCTATCGCGACGGCGACATCTGGTCAGTTCGCAACGGCCAGTTCACCATCGAGCCGCGCCCCGTGCTGTATCTGTCATCGCTCCTGATGGTGCGGGACGCCATTGTTGACGGTGCCGGGGCAGCGATGCTGCCGCAGTCCATCATCGGAGGCTTGCTGGAAAAAGGCGAACTGGTGTCGTGGGGAATCGCCGGCGACGAAGTCGAGCTTTGGGTCCTGCACACCTCGCGGCGCTTGCAGAGTCCCAAAGTGCGGGCTTTCGTGGAGTTCATATGCGGGCAATATCCGAATGGCTCGTTCACCATTCCGATCCGATGAGTGAATCAGGTTCGGGTCAGTTGCCCCGACCTGATTTCCAGCGGAGGGCAGGAAGCGGCCCCTTTGTTTCCCGACGGGGGCGTTGCGGATGCGGCGTCGCGGGAGGCGCGACGGAGATGGTCCGGATTTTCATTAATCCCGCATTTTGTTTTCGAAAAAGCATATCTGATCAAAAATACGTAAATGCAAAGATATTTATGCTTTTAAATGCCTGAAACTCCATGTGATACGGCAGCACTATCTGTGCATGAATCGTTACCATGACGGTCAAATTGGATGCGGTGCAGCACGACATGCCTGGCGCATTTCTGCGGGCAATTCGTGTCCATCCTTGCCTCTTTCATCCGGAATATTCATGTCACTCAGCAGTCCGTCCGTCCCCCTCAAAAAAACCAAGGCCATCAGCGGACCTTTTCTCGTCTGCGTCGTGCTGGCGATCTGCATCTGGGGCGGCAACTGGCCGGTGATGAAGTTCGGCAGCCAGTACATCCCGCCGCTGTGGTTCGCCGCGAGCCGCTTTGTTTCCGCCGCCATGCTCAGCTTCGCGATCGCCGCCGCCATCGGAAAGTTGCGCTTGCCGCGCCGTGAAGAATGGCCGGTGGTGCTGGGCGTCGGCATCCTGCAGATGGGTTTGTTCACTGCGCTGGTGACCGGCGCCTTGCATTTCGTGATGCCGGGCCGCGCATCGCTGATCGCTTACGCCACGTCGGTCTGGGTGGTGCCTGGCGCGGCCCTGGTGCTCAAGCAGCGCCTCAGCGGGCAGCAACGGCTGGCGACGATGTTCAGCTATCTCGGCATGGCCATTGTGGTGTTGCCGGCGGTGTTGCATGCCGACCTGCACGGCATGATCGGTTACCTGATGCTGGCGGCGGCTTCATTGTCATGGGCCATCAATATTTTGCAGATCAAATCGACCAAAGGCGTGCGTCTCGACTTCGACCTGTTGCCCTGGCAGACGCTGGTGGCGGCGTTGCCGCTGACGGTGCTGGCGCTGGCTGTGGAGGGGGCGCCGGTTTTTCTCGCGGAGCCGCATTCCTGGTACGTGATCGCCTACACCGGCCCGCTGGCGACGGCGCTGACGTTCCTGATCGTGCTGCAAATGACCCAGCGCCTGTCGCCTGTGACCGTCTCGGTGTGCATGCTGGGCGTGCCGGTGGTCGGCATCACGCTGTCGTCGCTGATCTTCGGCGAAGCGCTGTCGGCGGATTTGCTCATGGGCGTGGCGCTGATTTGCCTGGGTTTGCTGATTCCGGCGTTGCCGCGCATGTCATGGCGGCGCAGCCAGGGCGTTGTCTGAACTCACCGACCGCGATAGGGCGAGTGAGGCTTTCAAGAAATCGCGACTCTGGCGAGAAGTCCGAGTACGGCGCACACGACGATCACGTGAATAACGTTGCGTTTGAAGCGGAACAGCGCAACCACTGCTGCCAGTGCAATCAGAGCAGATATCCAGTCAAAGCCCTGATCCCATCCTTTCGGCCACAGCACATGGAAGCCGAAAAACGTCGCCAGATTCAAGATAACGCCGACCACGGCAGCAGTGATTGCCGTAAGCGGCGCCGTGAACTTGATGTCTTGATGCGTTGCTTCAACGAGCGGCCCGCCTGCGAGGATGAATAGAAACGACGGTAGAAAAGTGAACCAGGTCACTAGCGTGGCGGCAATCGCCCCGGCCAAAAACAGATGGTCCGGCCCCAATGCAGCTTTGACATAGCCGCCCACAAAGCCGACGAACGCCACCACCATGATGAGGGGCCCCGGTGTCGTCTCACCCAACGCCAGACCGTCGATCATCTGCGTCGGCGTCAACCATGCGAAATGGCCAACGGCGCCTTGATAGACGTAGGGCAAAACGGCATAGGCTCCGCCGAAAGTCATGAGTGCCGCCTTGGTAAAGAACCATCCCATTTGCGTGTAGATATGTTCCCAGCCATACATGGCGGTCAGCCCGCCCATCGGGATGATCCATAAAAGCGCGCCTGCCAGTACGATTTTGAGCAATCCGATCCAGCTGAACTGCGCATGCAGCGGGGTTGGCGTCTCATCGTCAATCAATGCCCTACCAAATGATTTTTGCGAGCCCGCATGCCCTCCGCCAACAGCGAATCTGGATGGCGACATTTTCCCGCCTATGTAGCCGACCAGTGCGGCCATCGCCACAATGAGCGGGAACGGCACGTTGAGTGCAAAAATGGCGACGAACGAGACTGCGGCAATCGCCCAGAGCACGTTGTTTTTGAGCGCACGGGAGCCGATGCGATGCGCTGCTTGCAGAACGATGGCGGTGACCGCAGGCTTGATGCCATAGAACAGACCTTCCACAATCGGCAGATGGCCGAAGGCGATGTATAGCCAGGACAAGGTAATCAGGATCAGCAAGGACGGAAAGACGAACAAGACCCCGGCAATGATGCCTCCCCACGTTCTATGCATCAGCCAGCCGATGTATGTCGCCAGCTGCTGAGCTTCGGGGCCCGGCAACAACATGCAGTAATTCAGCGCATGTAGAAATCGTCGCTCCGATATCCAGCGACGGTTTTCCACGAGCTCCTGATGCATGATCGAAATCTGTCCTGCAGGGCCCCCGAAGCTAATGAAGCCCAGCTTCAGCCAGAAAAGGAAGGCCTCCCGAAAGCTCACGGATGGCGGCGCCTCATCGGTCACTTCCGCTGCGACTTCGATTTTATTCATTGACTGCCCCCGGCATGAGATCGACCCCGTCACGCAGTAGAGCGGCTTCGGACGTCTTTAACCCGCACCGTATCCGCGTGCGAGCAATGGCGTTCTGAGTGGAGAGACTGGGAATCAGTAGAAGATAGTTCACTATGTAGGATACCCTAGAACTCATTTCATCAATAGGCATGAGATGCGTTCTAGTATGTAGAGTTTTCTACAAGAATATTCAACGCCAACCTCAAATTCCAATGAACCTCAAAGATAGCCTCGCTCTCCCCGGAGTAAAAGCAGCGTTGCTGGCTGCACTTTTATTCGGAGCTGCTACCCCTTTCGCAAAATACCTGCTGAAGGGGAATTCCCCCTGGGTCATTGCAGGACTTCTTTATCTCGGATCTGGAGTGGGGCTGGCAATCTACCGAAAGATTACACGCGCCAAACCTGCCAAGTTGCCGAAACGAGAAGTAGCGTGGTTTGCTGGTGCCGTCATTGCAGGGGGTATCGTCGCGCCGGTGTTGCTGATGATGGGTCTTACGAACATGCCTGCGTCAAGTGCCTCGTTACTATTGAACGCAGAAGGTGTATTCACTGCGCTGCTCGCCTGGTTTGCGTTCCGGGAGAATTTTGATCGGCGTATCGCCGGGGGAATGCTGGCAATCGTGCTCGGTGCGCTCGTCTTGAGTTGGCCAACGGATACGGAAAAAGCCAGCTTGTGGCCATCTTTGGCCGTGTTGGGCGCATGCCTGGCATGGGGCATCGATAATAATCTGACGCGAAAGATTTCGTTGAATGACGCGTCGTGGATTGCATCTGTCAAAGGTCTGGCGTCAGGCTTTACAAATCTGGCGCTGGCGACTGCACTTGGCGCAACCTTGCCAAGCGGTTCGATTGTCCTTGGAACGATGACTCTTGGCTTTCTTGCCTATGGCGTCAGCCTGGCGTTGTTCGTCGTGGCACTTCGCCATCTCGGAACGTCGCGAACCGGAGCCTATTTTTCTATCGCCCCCTTTTTCGGAGCCGTTCTGGCCCTTTCGACAGGGGAACCTCTGACCTTGCAGTTGATTGGTGCGGGATTCCTAATGGCCGTTGGCATTTGGCTGCACTTAACTGAACGCCACGAGCATTCACATACGCACGAAGAACTCGAGCATGACCATGAGCATACTCATGATGCACATCACGCGCATGAGCATGCTTATCCCGTTGCACCAGGTACAAAACATCGCCATCGGCATCAACATGCCCGCATCGAGCACACTCACGCGCATTTTCCTGATGCACACCATCGGCATTTGCATTAACAACCAGCGACCGAAGTCTCACAAATCTGCATTGTGTGTGCGAATCAGTGGCCGGCATCCATTCGCATATTCAATAAGGCCGGTTGCGGTTGCTATTGCTTCGCCGCCTTCCAGCCACCGCCGAGCACCTTGTAAAGCGTAATGCGATTTTGCAGTTCTGCAAGTTGCACCTGAATGGATTGCTGTTGAATCGCGAACAGAGAACGCTGCGCGTCCAGGTATTCCAGGTAACTGGAATAGCCGGCTTCATAGCGGCTCTTTGCAAAACCGTAGCGCGCCGACTCCGCCGCCACTTGCGCTTTCACGGCGCCGGCTTCGTCGGCCAGCGTGGCGCGTCCCGCCAGCGCATCGGCGACTTCACGGAAGGCGACCTGCACCGTCTTTTCATACTGGGCGACGGCAATTTTCTTGTCGGTCTCCGCCACGTTCAGATTGGCGATATTCCGGCCGCCTTCGAAGATGGGGATGGATATCTGCGGAATGAACGACCAGGAGCGCGATCCCGAGTCGAACAATCCGGACAGCTGGCTGCTCGCGGAGCCGAAGTTTCCCGTCAGGGAAATACGTGGGAAGAATGCCGCGCGCGCCGCGCCGATGCTGGCGTTTTGGGAGCGCAGCACGGCTTCCTGCTGGAGGATGTCCGGCCGTGCGGTGAGCAGGTCTGAAGGCAGCCCGGCAGGCAGATCCGGCAGAACCAGTTCAGCCGATGCTGCGGTCGGGGTGCCGGTATCCGATGCGAGCGAATGGCCGACCAGCAAGGTCAGGGCATTTTCGTCGAGCGTCTTGCGCCGTTCCTGTTGTGCGCGTGCGGCCTTGGCGGCTTCGAAGAGCGACTCCGCCTGCCGCAGGTCGTATTCGGAGCTGGCGCCTTCGGCATAAAGTTGCTTTTGCCGGTCGTAGGAATCGGCCCGGCTGGCCAGCGTGCTCTCGGTAAGCTGCAGCAGACGCCGGTCGGTTACGAGTGCTTCGTAGGTATTGGCCACTTCGGCAATCAGGCTGATCTGCGCGGCGCGCTGCGCCTGCTCGGTCGCGAAGTAGCGTTGCAGCGCCGCTTCGCTCAGGTTCCGGACGCGGCCGAACAGATCGATTTCAAACGCGGCCAGACCAATACCGGCGAAATAGCTGCTGTTGACGCCGGCTCTGCCGGTCGGATTGACGTCCGCCGGCAGGCGCTGGCGTGCGCCGTTGCCGTTCAGCGCAAGGTTGGGCAGCCGATCGGCGGCCTGGATGTTGTACATCGCCCGCGCGCGTTCGATGTTGAGCGTCGCCATGCGCAGATCGCGGTTGTTGTCGAGTGCGGCGGCGATCACCGACTTCAGTTGCGCATCCTGGAAGAACTCGGTCCAATCTATCGATGCCGCGTGTACGGTATCGGACTGTGCCTGCGCACCGGAGGTTTTCCCCCACTGCGCTGCAACCGGAAGAGGCGGCTGTTCATATGACGGCGCCAGCGAGCATGCCGCCAGCAAAGAGCCGATGAGGGAGATGCCGGCGATGGTCCGCAAGGATCGGAAATTGGTTTTCATCGTGCTTGCCTCAGATGGAGGAGTGAGGGGAGTGAGCGGAATGACCCGCGCCGGTCGGGCGACCGGGTGCGGTCGGACGTTTCACCTTGAACCAGATGGCATACAGGGCCGGCAGGAACAGCAGCGTGAGGACCGTGCCGACGCCGACACCACCGATCAGGACATACGCCAGGGGACCCCAGAACGATGAATGCGTCAGCGGAATGAAGGCCAGCATGGCAGCGACCGCCGTCAGGATGACCGGGCGTGCGCGGCGTACGGTCGATTCGATCACGGCCTGGTATGGCGTCATGCCCGAGAGCAGGTCGCTGCGGATCTGATCGACCAGGATCAGCGTGTTCCGGATCAGGATGCCGGCCAGGCCGATCAGGCCGAGGATGGCGTTGAAGCCGAACGGCTGATGGAAGATCAGCAAGGTCGGCACTGCGCCGACCAGGCCCAGCGGCGCTGTCGCGAAGACCATCCACATGGTGGCAAACGAGCGGACCTGGAACATGATGACGGCCAGCATCAGGATGATCATCAGCGGGAACATCGCGGCCAATGCAACGTCGGCCTTGGCGCTTTCTTCCACCGAACCGCCGGTATCGATGTGGTAGCCGGCAGGCAGCGCAGCCTTGATGGCGTCCAGCTTGGGCAGGATGGCGTGGGTGACGTCGGGTGGTTGCACGCCGTCGCGCACGTCGCCCTGAACGGCGATGTAGAGCTCGCGGTTATAGCGTTTCAATACGGCGTCTTCGACGTTCGACGACAGCTTGCTGACTTGCGAGAGCGGAATCGCAACGCCGTCCTGCGTCGTCAGCGTCAGGTTGCCGATTTCCGTCAGGCTGGCGCGGTCACGCTTCACGCCGCGCACCATCACTTCGACGATGCGCAGGCCGTCCCGCACCTGCGTGGTCGGGGCGCCGTTCAGTATCGCTTGCAGCTGCAAGGCGGCGTCGCGCGGATTGAGGCCGACCTGGCGCAAGCGTTCCTGATCCAGTTCCAGGCGCAAGGTCTGCGTCCTGTCGCCCCAGTCGAGATGGACGTCGCGAGTGTCGGCATTGCTCTGCACCACGTCCCTGACCTTGAAGGCGATGTCGCGTACGGTGTTGAGATCGGGACCGACGACACGGAACAGGACAGGGAACGGAACCGGCGGACCGAACACGAACTGGCTCACCCGCACGCGGGCATTGGCAAACTTGCCGTCGTCGATCATCTTGCGGAATCTGACCTTGAGGGCGTCGCGGTCCCTGGCGTTGTCGGTCAACACAATCAACTGGGCGAAAGCCGGATTGGGCAATTCGGGATTGACCGAGAGGAAGAAGCGCGGGGCGCCCTGGCCGATGTAGCTTGAGACGATTTTCGCTTCCGGTTCCTTGCGCAGCGCTTCTTCTATCTTCTTGACGGTGGCCTCGGTGGCGCTGAACGCGCTGCCGGGCGGCAGGTTGACTTCGATGGTCAGCTCCGGCCGTTCCGAATTGGGGAAGAATTGCTTTTGCACCAGGCCCATGCCGAAAATGGCGGCGGCAAACATGCCGATGGTGACGGCGGCGGTAATCCACTTGCGATCGACGCACCAGCGCACCAGTGCGCGGAAGCGCTGATAATTCCTGGTGGCGTAGATGGCGTCCTGTCCGCCGGCATGCACCGGAATATCCGGCAGCATCTTGACGCCCAGATAGGGAATGAAGAGGACCGCAACGAACCACGAGGTGATCAGCGAAAATGCCACGACCCAGAAGATGTTGCCGGCATATTCGCCGGCCGTGGACCGGGCGAAGCCCACCGGCAGGAAGCCGATGATGGTCACCAGCGTGCCGGACGCCATGGGCGCGGCGGTGGCGCCCCAGGCGTAAGTCGCGGCAGAAATCCGATCCATGCCTTCTTCCATCTTCACGACCATCATTTCGATCGCGATGATGGCGTCATCGACCAGCAGCCCCAATGAAAGGATGAGTGCGCCCAGCGTGATGCGGTCGAAGTCGCGGCCCGTCGCCAGCATGATGACGAACACCGCCGACAGCGTCAGCGGAACCGCCGCCGCCACGACCACGCCGACGCGGAACCCGAGCGTCACCAGGCTCACGACGATGACCACGGCAAGCGCCATGACGAACTTGATCATGAATTCATCAATCGCCGCTTCAATGGCCAGCGCCTGATCCGACACCTTGGTGAGAGACATGCCGAGAGGAAGCGAGGACTGAATCAGGTCACGTTCTCTGGTCAGGGATTTGCCCAGCGTCAGGCCGTTGAATCCCTTCTTCATGACCACGGCCAGCATCAGCGACGGTTCATCCTGGATGCGCACCAGGAAAGACTTGGGATCTTCGTAGCCGCGTTTGACGTCGGCGATGTCGCCGAGCTTGAAGCTGCGTCCACCGGCCGCAACGGGGATCGCCTTGACTGCATCAATGCTGCTGATGGCGCCATCCAGGCGCAGGTACACGCGCGGACCGGCGGTTTCGACAAATCCGGACGGCGTCATGTCGTTCTGGCGGTTCAGCGCGTCGAAGATGGCCTGCGCCTTGACGCCCAGCGTGGCGAGGCGTTCATTCGAGATGTCGACGTAGATTTTTTGCTGTTGCTCGCCGAGGATGTTGACCTTCTGGACGCCGTCCACGTGCAGCAATTGCTGGCGCAAGGTCTCGGCTTCCGTCACCAGCTGACGATGCGGCAGGCCCGGTGCGTTGAGTGAAAACAGGGTGAAATAGACATCCGAGTATTCGTCGTTGATGACCGGACCGATCGCACCGCGCGGCATGTTGATGGCCTCGTCGCCCAGTTTTTTCCGGGCCTGGTAGAACTGTTCCGGCACCAGCGCAGGCAGCGTCGAATCCTTGAGGAACAACTTCATCGTGATGAGGCCCGGCCGTGCCGAGGTCTCGACGCGGTCGTAGTATTCCAGTTCCTGCAGGCGTTTTTCCAGGCGGTCACCGACCTGTTGCTGCATTTCCCTGGCGGTGGCGCCAGGCCAGATCGCAGTCACGGTCATGATTTTGACGGTGAAGCTGGGGTCTTCTGCGCGCCCGAGTTTGATGAAGGCGAACGCGCCGGCGGCGGCAATGGCGATGATCAGGAATAGCGTGACTGCACGTTCCCTTACGCCAAAAGCGGAAAGATTGAAGCCGCTCATGATGCCTCGCCCGTACGTGCTACCGGCAGGAGCGACACCTTGTCGCCGGCTTTGAGCAGATGAGTGCCGTAGGCGACGACTACGTCGCCCGATTTCAAGCCTGCGCCGATGACGGCGAATTCTTCACCGAGACGGGCAACCGTCACGGGTACCAGCTTGACGGCCTGGGTCTGTTTCTCGATCAGCCAGACGCTGGCGCCGTGGCCCTTGTCGATGAGCGCGCCGATGGGGACCTCGGTATACCCGGAGGAAGAGGCATCGCCGGTGAGCCTGACGGTCACCGTCGAGCCCAGCGGCGCTTGTTCTCCTTTGCCGGACAGGACGTAGCGCGCCTGATAGGTGCGGGTGAGGGGATCGGCCACGGCCGAGAGTTCTCTCAGCCGGGCCGGGAATTTTTCCGTGTCGTCCGTATACAGCGTCGCGCTCGCCTGGCGGCGCGCCTGGCCGAGACCGTTCTCGGGGATGCTGACGACTGCCTCACGCGGCCCCTTCTGCGCCAGCCGCACGATCGTTTGTCCGGCGCTGACCACCTGGCCGGCATCGGACAGCACATCCATGACGACACCATCGGCGTCTGCGCGCAGGACGGAGTAGTCGGATTGATTTTCCACCTGGCCGGCGCGTGCACGTTCGGCGTCGAGCTGCGCCCTGGCGGAATCCGCCAGCGCCTTGCTTTGTTCATACGCCTGTCTGGAAACGGCGCCGGAGTCGAGCAGCTTGCGCAGGCGCAGTTCATCCGCCTGAGCCTGCACGTCGCGTGCCTGCGCGGCGATCACCGCGGCGCGCGCGGCATTCTGCGCCAGGGTGTAGTCGGTGCTGTCGAGCTTGAGCAGCGGCTGGCCGCGTTTCACCAGTTCACCCGGATCGACCAGGCGTTCCACGATCTTGCCGGGGACCCGGAACCCCAGATTGCTCTCCGTGCGCGCATGCACGACACCGGTATAGCTGGCGGAATCATGTTCGGCGTTCTGAACGACAAAGGAGGCAACTTTAGGCGTTGTCGCCGTAGACGGCGCCGGTTTGCTGCAGGCGGCCAGCGTCGCGATCAACGCGCCTGACAGCGCCATGCCCAGATATTTATTGCTGATTCCCATGAAACCCCTCGCTGATGAAATGAATCAATTTAATGTGTATATGCACTTTATGATGTTGAAAAATAGCGAGGACAGTGCCTCGCCATGAAATCTGAAACCTGAAACTTAAACTTGACGCTGGGTAATCGCCATCAATTCCTGGCGCAGCAATTGGGCGCGGCTCTTGCCCACCAGTTCCTCGTATTCCTCCTGGGCGGCACGCCAGCAGGGGACTGCATCCAGGTATTTCCTGGTGCCTGTCCTGGACAGCGACAAGCTGGTCTTCCTGGATCCCGGTTCCGGCTTCTGCAGAACATATCCATCGCGGCTCAGGGGCTTGATTGCGCGGACCAGACTGGTGCGATCCATCACGACGATCTCCGACAATTTCGTCATCGTGATGTTGGGACATTCATGAATCACCGCAAGGATAGTCATCTGGGAACTGGTGACGTTGACTGCCGCCAGATGACGCTCATACAACTGCGTGACAAATCGCGCAGCTTGTTTGGTGGCGAATAAGTTGCAGTTCGCGATGGAAGGAGTGGTGTCCATGCCGGCACAGTATCATGTGCATATGCACTAGTCAATTTCCTTCCTGTGTTGAATTCTGGAAAGAGCGCGTGGGGCAGGTGAATGCGGCTTACGCAGCATTCCAGCCGGAACGCAATCGGGGGAGGGCAAATCGCGACGGTTTCAGAATTATTTAAAATTATGTTGCGCGCTAATTAATTGTTCGCTATAGTTCATTCCGTCGTCCCCGCCGCGCCCCTTGAAGCGCGTTTTTAATTGCTAATTAATTAGCGCGCTAACTAATTTTTTGAATTCAACCTGAAAGGAATCATCATGAATCTGACCACCATCGCCAACGCCGTTCTCGCTTCCACGCTCCTGTCCGCAGCTGCATTGAGTGCACAGGCCGCACCATTGGCCGCCGATGCCACCACCGTCGTACTGGTGCACGGCGCCTTCGCCGACGGTTCCAGCTGGGAAAAAGTGATCCCGCTGCTGCAAGCCAAGGGCTTGAAAGTCGTCGCCGTGCAAAATCCGCTCAGCTCGCTGGCCGATGACGTCGCCGCCACCCAGCGCGTGGTCGATGCCCAGACCGGCAAAGTCGTGCTGGTCGGCCATTCCTGGGGCGGTACCGTGATCACCCAGGCCGGCACCAGCGACAAGATCAAGGCGCTGGTCTACGTCGCCGCCTTCGCACCGTCGGAAGGTGAAGCCACCAGCACGCTCGGCAAGGACTACGCGGTGCCCGCCGGTATCGCGACGTTGCAACAGGATGCGGGCGGCTACCTGTGGCTGCCGGCCGACTCGGTCGCCAAGAACTTCGCACAAGACGTTTCGCCTGCAACGGCCGCACTGATCGCCGCGACCCAAGGCCCGATCGCCGCCAAGGCATTCGGCGACAAGACCACCGTCGCGGCCTGGCGCAACAAGCCGAACTACTACATCGTGTCGTCGCAAGACCGCATGATCGCACCGGAACTGGAGCAGGCATTCGCGAAGAAGATCAACGCCACCACAACGACACTGGCGACCAGCCACGTGCCGATGGTGTCGCAGCCCGAGAAAGTCGCGGAAGTGATTTTTGCCGCTGCTCAACGTTAATCGAAGCGAAGCACGCGCAGTAATCGTGATGGCCGCGGCTGCAAAGGCGATTTGCCTTGGCGGCCGCGAGCCGTTAGGCTAAGGGATTCTGATTCCTGCAGCTTTTTCGCCATGGCCAAATTTTCTCCACCCACGCTCGACCAGCATTTGTGCTTTTCGCTCTACAGCACTTCGCTGAAGATGACGCAACTCTACAAGCCCTTGCTGGCGCCGCTGAACATCACGTATCCGCAATACCTGGTGATGGTGGTGCTGTGGCAGCAGCAGGGGCTCGGCGTGAAGGACCTGGCGGAACGCCTGCAGCAGGATTCCGGTTCGATCACGCCGCTGGTCAAGCGGCTTGAAGCGGAAGGCCTCATCACCCGTGCCCGCGATACGCGCGATGAACGCAACGTCCTGCTGAGCCTGACGCCCGCCGGCGAAGCCATGCGCGAAGCCGGCCTGCGCGTCAGCGAAGCGATCGCCCACGGCTGTTCGGTCACCAGCGCCGAATATCAGCGCATGATGGCGGATCTGGCAAAGCTCAATAAAACGCTCAGTTAGGCAGTATCGCAATCCTGCCGCAGCAAGAAAAAAAGCCCGCCACAAAGGCGGGCTCATGCACTGACGGACCGGCAACAGCTTCCGGGTCAGAAGTCCACTTGCGCCGACAGCACAAAGGTACGCCCGGACGAGGTGCCGACATAACCGTTCTGCATCACCCAGTAGTTCTTGTCGAACAGGTTCTCGATGTTGGCGCGATAAGTGATGACCTGACCGGCGGCCTTGGAGATGTAGCGTGCACCGATATCCGTACGCGTCCAGCCCGGCACTTTCAGCGAACTGCTGTTGCTGTAGAGCATGGCACCGGTGTTGGTGATGCGGGTGTTCAGCGCCAGGCCGGTCAGCCATGGCGTATCCCAGTCCAGGCCCAGGTTGAAATTGTGCTTCGGCACCGCGCCGATTTCCTTGCCGTCGGCGGCACCGTTGGCCGTGTGCGACTGCTCGGTGGCGAAGAAGGTGCCGCTGGCATTGAAGCGCAGGCCGCGTTGCAATTCGCCATAGGCTGCCAGCTCGAGGCCGCGAATCCGTGCACGGCCGTCCTGGCTTGTATAGGACAAGCCATTGATGGTGGTGGTGGTGCTGTTGGCCTGTTCGATCTGGAACACGGCGGCGGTCGTGGTGACGCGGCCCCAATCGACTTTCACACCGGTCTCGTACTGTTTGGATTTGTACGGTGGAAACGCCTCGCCCGCGTTGACCGCAGTGGCGGCGGCAAAACCTCCGGAGCTCAGGGCTGCGGTGTAGTTTGCGTACAGCGAGAGATTTTCCAGCGGCTTGACGACCACTCCCAGCACCGGCGAAACGGCAGTCTTGTTGGACGTCTGCGAGGCCGTGACCAGGCTGTGGTTGTAGACCTGCTGGCGACGCAGGCCGGCGATCAGGCGCAGGCGATCATCCAGCATCGACAAGGTGTCGGTCAAGGCGAAGCTGGTCAGGCGGGTCTGGCTTTGCGGAGTCGGTTCGGTGCGAGCGAAGTTCAGCGCGCCCAGCGAAACCGGGCTGTACAGGTTGGACACCACGCCGGTGGCGGCCATGCGATAGAAAAAGTCGGTCTGCTGGTCGAGCATGTTTGCACCCAGCATCATGGTGTGTCTGATGCCGGGGGTATTGAAGCGCGCACGCAGGCCGACGTCGGCCGAGGTGGATGTCACCTTCTGGTCGTAGTAGCCGTTGGTCACGCTGGTGGCGCCCTGCACGGAAGTGATCGTGGCGCGCGGGAAGTTCTGCGACGACTGCGCGACGTGGTAACCGACCGCGCCATAGGCGGTCAGGCTGTCGTCGATGTCGTATTCCAGGCGAGTGGCGACGGCCTTGTCGTCACTCTGCATCGTATTGCCCTGATACAGGTTGGTCTCGCCTGACGGTGCTGACGGCATCGCGGTCAGCGCAGAGTTGATGCTGAACTGAGGGCGGAAGTTGCGGGTGTCCTCGTGCTGGGTGTAGGCGTCCAGGCTCCAGCGCACGCGGCCGCCGTTGTAATCCAGGCCGACCGAGCCCATGCTTTGCTGCTGGTTGCTGCCGGACAAGCCGGTGTTGCCGTCGGCATATAACGCGTTGACGCGGATGCCCCATTCCTGGTTCTCGCCGAAACGGCGACCGATGTCACCCTTCAGGCCGAACTGGGAATTGGACAGGTAGGTCGCCGTCACGCTGGAAATCGGATCTTCGTGAGCGCGCTTGGAGACCAGGTTGACCGCGCCGCCGACGCCGCCGGACGGGCCCATGCCGTACATCAGGGTGCCGGGACCTTTCAGCACTTCGATGCGTTCGACCATGGCGATCGGCATGCGGGTCAGCGGCACCATGCCGTACAGGCCGTTGAACGCCACGTCGTTGGCGGACATGGTGAAGCCGCGGATCTGATAGCTGTCGCCGAAGCCGCCATTGCCGTTGGTGTTGCGCACGGAGGCGTCATTGGCGATCACGTCGCCGATCGCGCGCGCCTGCACGTCGTCGATACCCTGTGAAGTGTAGTTGGTGGTGCTGAACGGCGTGTCCATCACGTTGGCCGTACCGAGCACTCCCAGGCTGCCGCCGCGGGCAACCAGGCCGCCGGCGTAGGGCGCGGTGGGATCGGCGCTTTCGGTGATGGTCACGGTGGGCAGCACGGCATTGTTGTTGCTGCCGGCGGTTGCCGTGACCAGGGCGTAGCCGCCGTCGGCGTTCTTCACCGCTTGCAGGCCGGAGCCGGCCAGCAGAATGGTGAAGCCTTCAGTCACGGTATAGCGGCCGGAAAGGCCGGCAGTCTGGCGTTCACGGGTGACGGCAGGATCGAACGACAGCAGGACGCCGGCGCGCCGTGCGAAGTTGTTCAGGACGCGGTCCAGCGGACCGGCCGGGAGGTCATAGGCCAGGCGCTGGCCATCGACGGCTTGCGCTTGCAGGTTGACCATCGGCATGGCAAAGACGGCCAGTACGGCCAGCCGGGCCACGGTCGGGCGGGAGGGGAAACGGCTCAGGTTTTTCATGGCGTGATTACAGTGATTGGCAAAGGTGCTATCAGGTAAACCGAACGAGCCACGAAAACCTGCAGAACGACATTGATTTTTTTGTTTTGATTTTTCTTGTTAAGCGCCGGTGCGTGGACGCAGCGTGATCCAGTAAGGCGTGAAGGTGTCGATCTGCACCGGCAGGGTCCGCGCAATCGCGGCCAGGATGTGCGCAGGCTGGTCGAGCGGGAATACGCCCGAGATCGTCAGGCCGGCGACGGCCGGATCGCAGCGCAGTTCGCCGGGCATGCTGCGGTCCAGTTCCGCGACCAGTTCGCCCAGCGGCATGCGGTCGGCCACGATGAAGCCGTCGGTCCAGGCCACGGCCTCCTCATTGGCCGGCGACAAGCTGCCGATCAGTCCTCTCCGGTCGAACAGGCCCTGGCGTCCGGCGTCGATGCGGATGGCGCCGATGACGGATGTGCCGGCGGGTTTGAATTCCACCGCGCCTTCGAATACCGCGATTTGCATGCCGGCCTCGCTATCGCGCACCTGGAAACGGGTGCCCAGGGCGCGCGCCTGGCCCAGCCTTGTGTGCACGACGAAGGGACGATAGGCGCGACCGTTTTCCTTGGCCGTAGTGATCAGCACTTCGCCGCGATGCAGGCGCAGCAGGCGGGACTGTCCGTCATAGGCGGCGTCGATGGCGGTGGCGGTATTGAGTTCGACTGCCGTTCCGTCGGCCAGTACTACGCGCCGGCGCTCGCCGGTTTTGGTTGCATAGTCGGCCAGCAGCGTTCGCCACGGCACGATTTCATTGCCGCCGGCGGCCAGCAGGCCGGCGCCGATGGCGACACACAAGGATTTGACGGCGAAGCGGCGGTTGTGCCGATGGCGGTTATTGGCGTCGCCGATGCTGCCGTGGGCCAGTGCGCCGGGCAGGGTGGAAACGCGTTCGCTGAGGGATTGCAGCCGTTGCCAGGCCAGTTCGTGGCGCGCTTCTTCGGCGCGCCAGCGGCGACAGGCTTCGTGTTCCTGTTCGGTGGCGGCGCCGGATTGCAACTTCACCATCCAGTCGATGGCGATCATCACGATATCGCCGCCCGGAGCGGCAGGGTCGGAAGGGGTGGCAACCGCAGCAACCGCGTCAGTCGCCATACTGCACGCGATAACAAGCGGTGAAGGCACGCTTCATGTATTGCTGCACCGAACTCAGGGACACGTCCAGACGGACGGCGATCTCGGCATAGCCCAGGCCATCCAGCTGCGACAGCAGGAAGGCGCTGCGCACCTTGGCCGGCAGCGCGGCCAGCATGGCATCGACCTGGTTGAGGGTTTCCAGCACGGCCAGCCGCGCCTCGGGAGAAGGCACGTGTTCGGGCGGCAATTGCGCCAGCATCTCGAGGAAGGCGGCTTCCAGCGCGCAGCGGCGGAAATGATCGATCACCAGGCCGCGGGCGATGGTCGCCAGCAAGGCGCGCGCTTCGTCCAGGTAAAAGTCGCGGCGCGACACCATGATCCGGAGGAAAGTGTCCTGGGCCAGGTCGGCCGCCAGTTCCGGATTGCCGGTGCGGCGCCGCAGCCAGCCCAGCAGCCAGCCGTGATGGCTGTACAGCGTCTGCACCTGCAGCAGTGACGAATCGGTTGCCGCCATCTGTTTCCTCTTGCCCTGTATTGCGTTGATTCGCGTTAATGAAATAAGAATTATTCTCATTATATATTAGGCGCGAATACGCATGCAATGCGGGGAGGGGGGGGCGGCCCGGGCTGGAGTTCGCGGCAGACTCAGGTCTTGAAAAAGCGCAGTAGCGCGTCGGCGATCGCATCCGGCATTTCTTCCGGCATGTAGTGACCGCAGCCCTGCAGTACGCCGCCCTGCACGTCGCTTCCAATGCTGCGCAAGGTATCGAGCAGGGCATCCTTGACGCCGTGTTCCGCGCCCATGGCGAGGATGGGCATGGGGAGCTTCTTTTCGCCGCGGTCGCGGCTTTGCGCGAGTCCCTCCGGGCTGAAGGCGATGCGATAGTAGGACAACGCGGCGCGCACGGCGCCCGGAGCAGAGAACACGCGCTCATATTCGTCCAGATCGGCCGGCGCGATGGCCCAGCGATTGATTGCCTTGGTGTGGAACAGATAGCTGAGGAAGGCGCGCTCGTGGCCTTGCAGCAAGATCTCTGGCAAATCGTCGAGACGGTTGAAGGGGAAATGCCAGGTTCTGAGATTGATTTCGGCGGAAGGAATACCGGCAGGAGGCGGTGGCGTGATGCCCGGCAGCGCGGCGTCGAACAGCGCCAGTCGCCGGATGTCTTCAGGCCAGTCGGCGGCATAGGCGTGGCCGATCCAGGTACCGATGTCGTGCCCGGCGACATCCAGCGGACCATCTTTGAGCAGGCCGAGCGCGTTGGCGAATTCGTGCAGGTCGGTGGCAATCGCTTTCAGGTCATAACCGGACGCGGGTTTGTCCGAGTCTCCCATGCCGCGCGGATCGATGGCGATGACGCGACGCCCGCTCGCGGCCAGCAAGGGCATGACCAGGCGCCACGCATACCAGCTTTGCGGCCAGCCGGGAATAAGCAGGATCGGCGCGCCGCTGCCGCCTTCGACGTAATGCAGATGCACGCCGTTGACGCGCGCGCTGCCGTGGCGGAAGTCGTTCCAGAATGTGGCGGGAGAAAATGTCGGCATGGCGGGTTCCTTTGTGTTGGGTAATGTTGATGAGGGAGACGAATACGGATTAAATAGGAAATGAATGTTTCCTAAATTGGTAAAAAATTTTTAATCAAGCACTTTCATGGCCTTGTCGATCAGACTGTTCATTTCTTTTTTCCCGCGGCCCGTTTTCCCGATGACGCGCATGCCCTGCAATACGCACAGCAGCAGCCGGGCCGTCGTCGCTGCTTCGACGTGGGCGGCAATGCTGCCGTCTTCCTGTCCCTGGCGAATGAACTGGACCAGCCGTTTTTCATGGACGTCCAAAGAGCGGGCGACGCGTTCGGCAATCTCCGGATCGGAAATGGCGAGTTCCACGGCGCTGCTGACGATGAGGCAGCCGCGGCGGCCTTCGTCGTCATGGCTGGACGCTGCATAGAGCGCCAGCAAGGTGCGCACGCGTTCGCGGCCGTTCCTGGCCGCTTTCATGGCTTGCTGCAGGCGTTCGGTGCGCAGCGTGATATAGCGTTCAAGGGCAGCGATGAAGACCGCTCTTTTGTCGTCGAAGGCTTTGTAGATGCTGCCGGCGGTCAACTCCAGCGCCGCGCTCAGGTCGCTGATCGAAGTGCCGTAGTAACCCCTCTCGGTGAAGATGGCGATGGCCTTGTCCAAGGCGGCATCGATGTCGAACTCGCGCGGGCGGCCGCGGCTGCGGGTGGTTTCTGATGAAGTCATAGCCTGATTATAGGAAATGATTGTTTCCAAATCAAGCGCCGGATGGGCGAGCGATTGCGCTAAAATGGCTGCGCCCGTTCGGGCTGAGATTTTCTGCTCTCCAAAACATGTCTGTTTTACATCGCCTCATCGCCTTATCCTCCTTTTCCCTTCTGGCGGCGTGCAATGCTCTGATGCCATCCAAGCCGGTCGTGCCGGTCGAGACGTCTCCGGTCGTACCGGTGGCGACCCCGACCAAGCTGCCGCAAAAACCGCGTATCGCCCTGGCCCTGGGCGGCGGTGCTGCGCGCGGGTTTGCGCACGTGGGTGTGATCAAAGCGCTGGAGTCGCAAGGCATCGTGCCTGATATCGTGGTCGGCACCAGTGCAGGCAGCCTGGTCGGTGCGCTTTACGCCGCCGGCAACAATGGTTTCGCCCTGCAGAAGCTGGCGCTGGACATGGATGAAGCGACCATTTCCGACTGGTCGGTGCCGTTCTTCGCCAAGGTCAGCGGCGTACTCAAGGGCGAGGGCGTGCAGGCTTACGTGAACCGTTCGGTGAACAACCTGCCGATCGAAAAATTCAAGATCCCGTTCGGGGCCGTGGCGACCGATCTCAAAACCGGCCAGGCCATCCTGTTCCGGCGCGGCAATGCGGGCGTCGCGGTGCGTGCCTCGTCGGCGGTGCCGGGCGTGTTCCAGTCGGTCAGGATCGGTGATCACTATTATGTGGATGGCGGCCTGGTGGCGCCGGTGCCGGTGCATTTTGCACGCGAGATGGGGGCCGATTTCGTGATTGCGGTGAATATCTCTGCGCAGCCCGAGGCGCAGGCTTCCGCCAGCTCGGTCGATGTCATGCTGCAGACCTTCGCGATCATGGGACAGAGCATCAACAACTATGAACTCAAGGATGCCGACGTCGTGATTCAGCCGGGTTTGGGCGCGATGAAGGGCAGCGACTTCGCCGGCCGCAACCTGGCGATCCTGGCCGACCTTCGGCGTAAAGTGGCTGATCCCGCGCCTGACCAAATTCGCCGCCGCCCATCCCGACGTGCTGCTCAATCTGAGCACCGAGGTCCTACCGTTCGATTTCAACACCCGCCAGGTCGACGCCGCGATCCACTTCGGCGAGCCGGACTGGCCCGACACCGTCATGGTCCGGCTGATGGGCGAAGAAGTCGTGCCGGTCTGCAGCAAGGCGATGAACGACCGCATCTCTTCCATCAGCGACTTGGCTGAAATCACCCTGCTGCAACACACCACGCGCCCGCAGGCCTGGCAGGACTGGTTCCGCCATGTCGGCGTGGATTGTCCCAATGCGCTCGCCGGACCGCGCTTCGAACAACTGGCGATGGTGATCCAGGCCGCCGTGGCCGGCATGGGCGTGGCGCTGATGCCCAAGTTCATGGTCGAAACCGAGATCAGCCTGGGCCAGCTGCACGTGCCCTTCCCGTTCGCGGTGAAGAGCCCGCAATCGTATTACCTGGCCTACCCCGAGAAGAACGCCAGCAAACCCGCCGTCATCAAATTCCGCGACTGGATACTGAGCGAACTGCAAGCCGGCTGAAGCTGACGCCCCGTCATTCCGGAAATGCGCTCAAACACACTAAAAGTCATGTTGAAACGACCCGGCATGCTATTTCCACAACGCATCATCATGGTGCAATAACGCAAACCACCACGCCTTTCCTCTTTCCTGGAATACCCCCCAACGCTATGTAGCTTGGCGTTTGGCGCGATATTGCAATTGATGCATCGCACCATCGCAGCGCATCATGCCGGCTCCCCCAAGAACATTTTCGTGCATTAGCAAATGTAATGATGTCGTGACATTTTTTGATTTTAAAAAACGCTGCCTTATTCCTTATACTCGGGCGTCGAACGCTATTGCATTGCCATTGCACCGCTCTTGCAACTTACTCAGCCACAAAGGAATTTCATGCCATCGTCCCGTCTTTTCGCCACCCTGAATTTTGACCTGTCCGCCTACACCGGCAGCGATCTGACTATCCGGTCGCCGCGCGACGGGCAACTGCTCGCCACGCTCAAGGCGCACACCACCGCGCAAGCCGAAACCGCACTGGCCGATGCGCAGACCGCGTTCCTCGCCTGGCGCGAAGTGCCGGCGCCGGTGCGCGGAGAACTGGTGCGCCTGCTCGGAGAAGTGCTGCGCGAACATCGCCAGGCGCTGGGTGAACTGGTGACGCAGGAAGCCGGCAAGATCCTCTCCGAAGGTCTCGGCGAAGTTCAGGAAATGATCGACATCTGCGACTTTGCCGTCGGCCTGTCGCGCCAGCTGCACGGCCTGACCATCGCCTCCGAACGTCCCGGCCACCGCATGATGGAAACCTGGCATCCGCTGGGCGTATGCGGCGTCATCACCGCCTTCAACTTCCCGGTCGCGGTCTGGGCATGGAACGCCGCACTGGCGCTGATCTGCGGTAATTCAGTGGTGTGGAAGCCGTCGGAAAAAACCCCGGTCGTGGCACTCGCCGTGCAGGCGCTGTTCGCCAAGGCGGTCGAGCGCTTTTCGGCGCAGCGTCCAAACGTGGTGCCGGCCAAGCTGTGCCAGATCCTGATCGGTCACGCCAACATCGGCGAAGTGATGTCGCGTTCGCCGCTGGTGCCGCTGGTGAGCGCCACCGGCAGCGTGCGCATGGGCCGCAAGGTCGCCACCGTAGTCGCCGAACGCCTTGGCCGCAGCCTGCTCGAACTGGGCGGCAACAATGCCATGATCGTCGCACCTTCGGCCGACCTGAGCCTGGCGCTGCGCGCCATCACCTTCTCCGCCGTCGGCACCGCCGGCCAGCGCTGCACCAGCCTGCGCCGCCTGTTCGTCCACAGCAGCATCCATGACCAGGTGGTCGCCCAAATCAAGCGCATCTACGCCAGCGTCAAGGTCGGCGATCCGCTGGCGGCCGACACGCTGGTCGGCCCGCTGATCGACAAGGCCGCTTTCGACGCCATGCAAAGCGCCCTGCAGCAAGCGCGCGGACAAGGCGGTGAAGTCACCGGCGGCGAACGCGTCGACGTACTCGGCGACGGCGTGTATGTCCGGCCGGCGCTGGTCTGCATGCCCGGCCAGACGGCCATCATGCATCACGAAACCTTTGCGCCGATCCTGTATGTCGTGAAGTACGACGACCTGGCCGACGCCATCGCGCTCAACAACGCCGTGCCGCAAGGCTTGTCGTCGGCGATCTTCACCAACGACGTACGCGAAGCGGAAACCTTCGTCTCCGCCGTCGGCAGCGACTGCGGCCTGGCCAACGTCAACATCGGCACCAGCGGCGCTGAAATCGGCGGCGCCTTCGGCGGTGAAAAGGAAACCGGCGGCGGCCGCGAATCCGGCTCCGATGCCTGGAAGAACTACATGCGGCGCGCCACCAACACGATCAACTACAGCAAGACCTTGCCGCTGGCGCAAGGAGTGAAGTTCGACATCGACTGAACACCCGCCTGACCGTCATCGCGCCAAATAAAAGAAAAAAGCAGAACAAGCAGTTAGCCATATAGCCACCGGAGATGCATCGATGTCGTTCCTCAAGTTGGAAAACCTGTCCAAGCGCTACGGCGATTTCACCGCCGTGGAGAACCTTGACCTGACCGTCGAGAAAGGCGAGTTCGTCTCGCTGCTCGGCCCTTCCGGTTGCGGCAAGACCACTACGTTGCAAATGATCGCCGGCTTCGTCGAAGCCAGCGCCGGACGCATCCTCCTCAATGGCCGCGACATCACCGACGAGAAGCCGAACCGGCGCGGCCTGGGCATCGTGTTCCAGAGCTATGCGCTGTTCCCGCACATGACGGTCGCCGACAACGTCAAGTTCGGGCTGGAGATGCGCAAGGTCGGCGCGGCGGAAAGCGCCGAGCGCGTCAAGCAGGCATTGGCGCTGGTGCATCTGGACAAATTCGGCCATCGCTATCCGCGTGAATTGTCCGGCGGCCAGCGTCAGCGCGTGGCGCTGGCGCGCGCCCTCGTGATCCAGCCGCCGATCCTGCTGCTGGATGAACCGATGTCCAATCTCGACGCCAAGCTGCGCGAAGAAATGCAGATTGAATTGCGCGAGATCCAGCGCAAGGTCGGCACCACCACCATCATGGTCACGCACGACCAGTCCGAAGCGCTGTCCATGAGCGACCGCGTGGTGGTGATGGAAGCCGGCCATGCGGTGCAGGTCGGCAAACCGCTGGAAACCTACGAAAACCCGGTCAATGCCTTCGTCTCGCAATTCGTCGGCAAGGCCAATCTGCTGCCGGGCACGGTCGAGTGGGTCAGGGACGGCAGCGCCGGCGTGCGCGTCGGCAATCATGTGCTGGAAGTGCAAGGCACCGCACTGACGGTCGGCGAACGCACCACGCTGTGCATCCGCCCCGAGAAAATCGAATGCTGTACCGAAGCCGAAGAACAACTGGGCGGCGTGGTGGCGTCCAGCTTCTTCCTCGGCAATCAATGGCTGTACCGCTTCGAGACCGATTGCGGCGATATCCTGGTGATCCTGAAGAACAACGGCCAGACCTCCTGCCAGCCGGGCCAGCGCGTGTCGCTGCGATGGCCGACATCGGCCATGCGTGCGGTCGAATCTGCGGCAGACGCTGCAAGCATGCGGAGCGCGCATGTCTGAGCGCGCCTCGTCCAATCTCAAGCCGAAGCGGTCGCTGCCTTACCTCCTGACGGCGCCGGCCACGCTGCTGTTCGTCACGATGGTGCTGGTGCCGCTTCTGCTGACCGCCTTGCTTGCGCTCAACAGCTACGACGATAGCGTCGGCATCAAATCTACCTACGACCTGCACAATTACCTGGCGATCTTCGGCGACGACTATTACCTGCGCATTTTCTGGCGCACCTTCTGGATCGCCGGACTAACCACGCTGATCTGCATCGTCGTGGGCGCGCCGGAAGCCTACGTGCTCAGCCGTATGGGCCGCAAATGGCGGGCCTTCTTCCTGATCGTGATCCTGGCGCCGCTGCTGGTGTCGGTGGTGGTGCGCGCGTTCGGCTGGAGCATGCTGCTCAGCGCCGACGGCCTCATCAACCATGCCCTGCAAGCGCTGGGCATGGCGCCGGTGAAGATGCTCTACACCTCCGGCGCGATCGTGGTGGCGCTGGTGCACGTGATGCTGCCGTTCATGGTCATTCCGGTATGGACCGCCTTGCAGCGGCTGGATCCGACCGTGGAACACGCGGCCTTGTCGCTCAACGCCTCGCAGGCCACCGTGCTGCGCCGCATCCTGCTGCCGCAGGTTGCCCCGGGCGTGCTCTCGGGAAGCCTGATCGTGTTCGGCCTGAGCGCCAGCGCGTTCGCGATTCCCGGACTCTTGGGCGGACGCCGCCTGAAGATGGTCGCCACCACCGTGTACGACGAATTCCTCGGCTCGCTCAACTGGCCGCTGGGCGCATCGATCGCCATCGTGCTGCTGGTCGCCAATCTGATCATCATGATGACTTACAACCGGATCCTGGAACGCCGGTATTCCAAGACCCTGGGCTGACGGAGACACAAGAACATGCGACGCAACGGTCCGATTGCCCTACTCTTTCACACGCTGGTGGTGAGCTTCGTGCTGGCGCCCTTGGTGCTGGTATGCCTGGTCGCCTTCACGGCGCAAGACACCTTGTCATTGCCCTTCGCCGGCGCGTCCCTGCGCTGGTTCAAGGCGGTGTTCGATCACCCCGACTTTTTGCAATCCTTCTACAACAGCCTGCAACTGGCGCTGCTCTCGGCCACGCTGTCGGTCTGCATCGCCTTACCGGCCGGGCTGGCGCTGGGCCGTTATCGTTTTCCCGGCCGCGATGCGCTCAACGGCCTGTTCCTGTCGCCGCTGATCATTCCTTCGCTGGTGCTGGGCGTGGCTTTCATGCGCATGTTTTCGGTGATGGGCATCAGCGGTTCGTTCTTCTGGCTGGTCATTGCCCATACCGTCGTCATCACGCCTTACGTGCTGCGCATGGTGCTGGCTGCAGTGATGGGCATCGACCGCAGCAGCGAACAGGCGGCGCAGTCGCTCGGGGCGGGGCCGTGGACGGTGTTCCGTCGCATCACGCTGCCGGCGATTCTGCCGGGCCTGAGCGGCGGTTGGATGCTGGCCTTCATCAACAGCTTCGATGAACTGACGATGTCGATTTTCGTCACCACGCCGGCGACCGTGACGCTGCCGGTCCGCATGTACATGTACGCCACCGAATCGATCGATCCGATGATGGCGTCGGTGTCGGCGCTGATGATCCTGATCACCGGCGGCGCGATGCTGATTCTTGATCGCCTGTACGGCCTCGACCGCATCCTCATCGGAGAACGCGTATGAGCCTGCTCAAGCGCGTGGCCGGGCAGGAGCGCGCAAGCGTCTCGTTCCGACTCGACGGCAAGACGCTCTACGCGCGCGCCGGCGACAGCGTGCTGACGGCGGTGCTGACCCAGGCCGATCAGTTGCGCCGCACCGAATTCAGCGGCGCGCCGCGCGCAGGATTTTGCCTGATCGGTTGCTGCCAGGATTGCTGGATGCGCAGCGAAGACGGCCAGTCCGTGCGCGCCTGCACCACCGAGATCGCCGAAGGCATGCGCTTGCTCAGCGGCACGGTTGCGGTTGCAGGAGACTCCTCAGGAGACGCAGCATGAGCGCCGCCCCGACATCCCCGAACATTGTCATCATCGGCGCCGGACCGGCTGGGGTGCGCGCAGCGCAGACGCTGGTGGAAGCACGGCCGCCCCATCGTCATCGCCACCCAGATGCTGGAATCCATGATCACCAGCCCGGTGCCGACCCGCGCCGAAGTCTCCGACGTCGCCAGCGCCATCTACGACGGATCCGACGCCGTCATGCTGTCGGCCGAATCCGCCAACGGCAGCTACCCGCTGCAAGCCGTCGCCATGATGGACCGCGTCATCGGCGAAGTCGAACGCGACCCGCTTTACCGCAACATGATCGACGCCCAGCAGGAAACGCCGCAGTCCAACAGTTCCGACGCCATCTGTTCAGCGCTGCGCGACGTCACGCGCATCGTCGGTGCCGCCGCCACCGTGACCTACACCAGCTCCGGCCACACCAGCCTGCGCGCTGCCCGAGAACGCCCGATGGCGCCGATCCTGAGCATTACACCGAAGATCGCGACGGCACGAAAGCTGGCATTGGTGTGGGGCGTGCATTCAACGATCAGCGACCAGATCCACAACGAAAGCGAGATGGTCAGCGCGGCATGCCAAACGGCATTGAGGGAAGGGTTTGCGAAGAAGGGCGATCAGATCGCCATCACCGCCGGCATGCCGTTCGGGCAGCCGGGGAGTACTAATTTGTTGCGGTTGGCGGAGGTGTGGGGGTGAAGAGAGGTTTGTAGGTCAGAGATTTGCTTGTTTGAGACGAGGTATGTGGTCAAAAACTTCAATAATTTCATAACGGACATTTACGAAAATTCCAGAGTCTGGATTTTTTTCTTGAACTATTTGTAAAGCAACCTCCAACGCATCTCCAGGAGCAATTGTGATTTCATGAGCAAAGAAGCGGTTGAAGAAATTATTATCAGAAATGGGGGCTGCTATCTTGACGCCCCTCCAGAAGAACTCCCAGCGTCTCTTTCCTCGTTCGAGAACTGCCCTTGAAATTTCAACTTGAGTAATTTCGACAATTTCTCTGACATTTTCATCGATAACTTGATCGCTCTGGAATAGTGAGAATTTTTCCCGAGGGATAATAATTGGAGGAACGTTAGGCTTGTCTTCACTTAGAGATAAACCTGTCACATTGGGATCTTCAGTCGCTGCATTAAAAACTTTTCCTATTGCATTTTTAAAACGTTGAGAGTTCGCAACTTGACGTTTTGCTTCATATACATCTCGAGGAACGATGATCTTATCGTTCCCAATCTCAATTACTACTAAGTCTTCAGAGACTATAACTTTTGGCGGTTCATCGGCTTTAATCAGTTTTTCGTAAATATGGGTGGACACAATTCCCCATAAAACCGCCTGCACGGCTTGATGTGAAAATAAATTTCTAGCTTGAGTAAAAACAGTCTTTACGGTTGCCTTAAAACTGCCCTTTGACAATGCCTCAACAACGACCTCAACACGATAACCCGGGTTGATGGAGGAGTTGGCTTCTCTTATAGCATCGGTCAAGCCAACTAACGCACTTGCAAGTGCATAGGCATTAATTTCTTGCCTGGGGGTTTCGAATAAAAGCACGAAACGATCAACTTCACGATTAACTTCGTAGACGGTCATTGAGCATTCCTCTCTTTAGAATTTGTAATTCTTAGTTTTCGCCCGACATAAAATTTTTGGTGCGCGATGCGAAACCGGCGCAGTGAGATTCGTGATTGATCTCGCTACGCCGGTTGTGATTGACATCAATGCGACAGCCTGCTACTTCTCAAAAAAACCCAGCTTGGCCGAACCCTTGATTTCAACCTTTTCCCCAACGACCGCCTTGCTCACTTCTTCTTCAATCCAGACGGCCGAGTAAGACTCATCAAGAGCGCCGCGCACGACGTAGACCTTGTTCGGCTCAGGCGTGAAGACGATATCTCCGGTCACCTGATACACCGTACCGGCCATGGCGAGAATCGGCGCAGCGTAGATGGTGCGGGCAGAGACAGATACCTTCGTTTCTCTAGCCGGAATTTTTCGCTCTGCTTCCACGACGGTCATCATCATGCCGCGACCTTCATTCTGTCTACGGGTCTTGAAACGCATGTTGTCGATGTTGTTGCCGTCCACGGCGAGCGCGTAGTACATGTCGGCCTTGCTGGTGCTCATGACGTTGGCAGAATCCTTCAATACCGCAGTCGGACCTGAGTAGCCATCCGGAATCGCGGTTTTGAACGGCGCACAGGCCGTCAACACGACGACGCCGCTCAACAGTACAAGATGGGAAAGCAGTCTCTTCATTTCAATATCTCCAATGTTCACTGACGAAGTGGCGGACGCGTCGCGCCCGATGGTCGACGTACTGACCATCGGCTTCAGCTGGCTCAGTTTGCCAATTTTTTGAATTGCGGATTCTTGATGACCTCGCGAATCAACTGCTGGACGGCAGGGCCGAAGGCTTGGGCGACTTCTTGGCAAGCCTTGTCGGCAACGAAGCTGCCCGAGAAATTCATCGTCGACTTGGTGGTGAAACTGTTCTTGCCATTCGACAGTGTCAGCGTAAACAACCACTTGCCATCAGTCATGCCGGAGCTGAAGTCCACTTCTTCCAGTTTTCCGGACAGTTTGAGAGTGGATGCCGGGTCATAGGCACCCGCAAGCTTCAACTCGTCGATGAGTGCTTTTTCGATGTATGTCTCGAAGCTCGGGACCACTCTCACAGGACCGGCGGCGCGGCAGGTGATCGATGCAAGTCCGGGTTTTGACGATTGGAATTTTTCGACAGCAACAGGCTTGATGCCTGCTGATTTGATTGCATCCACGTTTTGCACCGAGGCGCCGTAAGGGGATGCGTTGTATGCGCATCCTGTGAGCAGTGTGGTGGCGACGATCAGGGACAGTGACACTAATTTCATGTGAAGCTTTCTGGTGGTGGGAAGACTTTTGATCGCGAGTCCGGGCTATTCTGCAGCGGGATAGGAGAGGAGAAAATCCGAAGTCGCAGCAGGCAGCGAACAAGGGCGAAGACGCCGATGGCTAGAGGAAGAAAGTGAATGCGATTGGAAAATACCGGGAAGGATGTTGAAAAGACAGGGGGCAACATCAAGACAATGTCATTTCCCTTTAATTTCCCCGAAGTAAGCATGTATGTTTTATTGGCAGCTTGCGAGCGAGTGTAGGTTACGTAACCAACCTGCTCATTTTTTAGTGAGAAGATAGTAAGTCAAAGTTGAAAAAAAGAATAGCCTCCCAACCGAAGGCGACGTTTATGCGAGGAACTCATGTTCCGTCAAACAGGCTTCGCGTCGCTTCGCGCTCAGCCCCGATAATGCCTTCTCATATGCCCACAGCACCAGCTCCTTCAAATACTCCTCCGGCATCATCCGCACATCTACAATCGTTACCCAATGAAAGCGCGCCATGTAACGCGCCGGCTTGATGCCGGGCATGCCGGTCAGTTCAAGGAAACGGTCAGGGCTGACGCGGAAGCTGAAGCGCCATTTCTCGGGATCGCTGGTTTTGAACCAGGCGAAGTTCTTTTCACCCACGGAGTAGACCAGGATATTGGAGGGCGGTAGGGCAAGGTGCGATGTCGCCCCCGGCAACGATGCGCAGAATTTTTTTAGTTGTGTGACGTTCATCGCAGCCGGATCCTTGGAGTGGGAGACCGGCGTATTGTAGTCATGGAATGGAAAAAGCGGCGCGTCAATCTGATTGGCGCGCCGCTTTTTTTATTGTCTTCCGCTCACCGGGAGCGGCCGGTGCTTCAGAACTGTTCCCAATCGTCGTCCTTGCCGGATGCAACTGCGACGGGTTGGGCGGATACGGTCAGGGCCGGTGCGGAGGCAGGCTTTTGCGCTTGTTTGATCTGCACCGCTTTCGGGGTGATGTTGATGGCGGCCTTCTTCGGGATGGATGTGGCCGACCTTGCCGCAGTCTGCGTCACCTGCTGATCCAGCTTGAACACACTCACCAGTTGCATCAGTTTCGCCGCCTGATCCTGCAGCGACTGTGCGGCCGCTGCCGACTGTTCCACCAGCGCAGCGTTCTGCTGCGTGGTTTCGTCGATGCTGGTGATGGCGCGGCCGACTTCGTCGATGCCCTGGCTTTGCTCCTGGCTAGCGGCGCTGATTTCGCCGACGATGTCCGTTACCCGTTTTACGCTGGCGACGACTTCGGTCATGGTGGTGCCGGCTTGTTCGACCAGTTTGCTGCCGGTGTCGACCTTGGCGACGGAGTCGTCGATGAGGATCTTGATTTCCTTGGCGGCGGCTGCGCTGCGCTGGGCCAGGCTACGCACTTCGCTGGCGACCACCGCGAAGCCGCGGCCTTGTTCGCCGGCGCGGGCTGCTTCGACGGCGGCGTTCAGGGCGAGGATGTTGGTCTGGAACGCGATGCCGTCAATCACGCCGATGATGTCGACGATCTTGCGCGAGGAATCGTTGATCGAGCTCATGGTGTCGACCACCTTGCCGACCACCGCGCCGCCGTCGACGGCGACGCTCGATGCGGACACGGCGAGCTGGTTGGCCTGGCGCGCATTGTCGGCGTTTTGCCGGACGGTGGAGGTGAGCTCTTCCATGGCCGAGGCGGTTTCTTCCAGCGAGCCGGCTTGCTGTTCAGTGCGTGCGGACAGGTCCATGTTGCCGGTGGCGATTTCACCCGATGCGGTGGCGATGGTGTCGGTGCCCTGGCGCACCTGGCTGACGATGTTGTAGAGGTTGCTGTTCATGGTCTGCAGCGCGGACATGAGCTGGCCGGTTTCGTCGGTGGACTTGACTTCGACCCTGGTGGTCAGGTCGCCGTCGGCCACGCGGCGGGCAACATCGACCGCTTCGGTCAGCGGTCGCGTGATACTGCGCGAGACCAGCCAGGCGACCATCGCCGACAGCAGCAGGGTGATGGCGGCGAGCGCATTGATGATGACGCGGGCGCTGCCGGATTCGGCGCTGGCCTTGTCGCCGGCGGCGTCCATGAGGCCGCCCTGATAGTCGAACATGGCGTCGAGCGCGATGAAATACTTGATCTGCAGCGGCATGAACTGTTGCGGCAGGTAGGCTTTGGCGTCGTCGATCTGGCCGGCCAGGGCCAGTTTCATGAGACCGTCGCGCACGGGGAGGTAGGCGTCGCGTGCGGCCATGGCATCCCTGACATAGCGCTTGTCTTCATCGGTCTTTGCAATCGTTTGCATTTGCGCGAGGCTGTCGTTCATCTTCTTGTCGGCGGCGGTCGCGTCGCCGACGAGGAATTTGATCTTGTCGGCATCGCCGGTCAGCATGATGTCGCGGATATCGAGAGCGATCTTGTTGACCTGGATCTGGATGGTGTTGGCCAGCACGGTCTTGGGATAGCGGTCCTTGGTGATCAGGTTGATGCCGTCGTTGAGGCGACCCAGCTGAATGTTGCTGAGCACCGTGATGGCGACCAGCAGGACGATCACGATGCCGAAGCCGATGGCCAGGCGCTGGCCGATTTTCATGTTGGCGATTTTCATGGGGATACCTTTGCTGTTCAGTGGACTGCAAAACGTTGCAACATTCGTGGTGTTACCTGAAAGGTAATTCTCATGCCATGGATTCGTGCATTTCCACCGTGCAATTGTGTCGACGGCGCATGGCGAAACATTCCGGGCTACTCGGGTGGAGCAGGCCGGAATGCCGGTTCTTTTTGTTTTTAATGATTGGTGCTTGCTGCTTATTTCTATTTCTTTTTGCTTATTGTTTATTGCATGTCAGCTTGCGTTGGCCAGCTCAAATGCCAGCGCGTTGTGGCGCTCGATGACGGATCCCAGATCGATGGTCGTGAACTGGCCGTCGCGCACGACGACGCGGCCGTTGATCACGCTGTAAGACACGTTGGCCGGCGTACAGAACACCAGCGCGGCGACCGGGTCGTGCAGCGCGCCGGCGAAGCCGATCTGGTCCAGCCTGAACATTGCCACGTCGGCCGACATGCCTGGCTTCAGCGCGCCGATGTCGTCGCGGTTCAATACCCTGGCGCCGCCCAGCGTGGCGATTTCCAGCGCCTGCCTTGCGGTCATGGCGTCGGGGCCGAAACCGACGCGCTGCAGCAGCATGGCCTGGCGCACTTCGCCCAGCATGTGGGCGCCGTCGTTGGAGGCGCTGCCGTCGACGCCGAGGCCGACCGGCACGCCGGCATCGATCATTTTGCGGATCGGTGCAATGCCGGAGGCCAGTCGCATGTTGGAACAGGGGCAGTGCGCCACGCCGGTGCCGGTGCGTGCGAACAAGTCGATGCCGTGGTCGTCGAGCTGGACGCAGTGCGCGTGCCAGACATCGTGGCCGACCCAGCCGCAGTCTTCGGCATATTCGGCCGGCGTCATGTTGAATTTCTCGCGGCTGTAGGCGATGTCGTTGACGTTTTCGGCGAGGTGGGTGTGCAGCGAGACCTTGTAGCTGCGCGCCATGCTGGCTGCCTCGCGCATGAGGTCGCGCGAGACCGAGAACGGCGAACAGGGTGCGACCACGATGCGTTGCATGGCGTGGCGGCTATGGTCGTGGTAGGTCTCGATCAGGCGCTGGGTGTCGCGCAGGATGTCCTGTTCATCCTCGACCACGCGGTCCGGCGGCAGGCCACCCTTTGACTGGCCGACGCTCATCGCGCCGCGCGCGCCGTGGAAGCGCATGCCGATTTGCTGTGCGGCTTCCAGGCTGTCGTCGAGGCGGGTTTTGTTTGGATAGATATAAAGATGGTCGCTGCTGGTGGTGCAGCCGGAGAGGATCAGCTCGGCCATTGCGGTGAGCGTGGAGACCTTGATCATTTCGGGCGTGAGGCCGGCCCAGATGGGGTAGAGATTGGTGAGCCAGTTGAACAGTTCGCCGTCTTGCGCGGCGGGGATCGCGCGCGTCAGGCTCTGGTACATGTGATGGTGGGTATTGATCAGTCCGGGCAGCACCACGTGGTTGGTTGCATCGATGATTTCGTCGGCGGCCTGGGGCAGGTCGGCGGTATTGCCGACTTGTTCGATGATGTTGTTGCGGATGAAGACGGCGCCGTTTTTGATTTCTTCTCTTGTGTCGTTCATTGTTACTACGACGGTGGCGTTTTTGATCAAGAGGGTTTTGGTCATTGGGGACTCACTGGGTGTTGGTTTCTGCTTGGTTGGTGGTGCGGCGCCGGTGATAGTGGAGTCCCTTTTAAACCCTATTAACGCTTTGCCTGGTTTTGTTGATTGGTGCTTTTTATTGTTGCGTTCTGCTGTTGCTGATACTTTTCTTTCTTCGGACGACCGGGGTTGCCGGGGGCGGCCCGGCAGCCGCTCACTTTTCTTGCTTCGCCAAGAAAAGTAAGCAAAAGAAGGCGACCGCGATTCGCCGCCCCTTCGGGGTTCCCGTTGGTGCCGCACTCAAATCGGGAGGGGAAACAAACTCGCTGCGCTCAGACAAGTTTCCCCTCTTTTTCCGATTTGAGCACGTCACCAACGGCGACTCATAAGCGGAACTTCTTTTTCGGCTCGCTTCGCATTGCCTTGTTGGCTCGCCTTCGGCATTGCTTCTTTCTTTTTTCGTCTTTCTTTCTACTTCAAAGGTACAACGCTTCCTGCCTTCTCTGTGCACGCCTGATCGCCTGCGGCGGATAGCCGAACACGCGCAGGAACGCGCGGCGCATGCGTTCGGGGTCGTCGAAGCCTACTGCGCGCGCGATGTTTTCCAATGACTCTTCTCCTGCTTCCACGCGCGGTCGTGCGGCTTCGGCGCGCAGTTTTTCGATGGCCTTGGCCGGTGTCTGGCCGGTCTCGGCGCTGAACGCGCGGTCGAACTGGCGGCGGCTCAGGCAGGCTATTTCGGCCAGGCGTTCCGCCGTCAGCGATTCGTGCAGGTGGTTGCGTGCATAGCTCAGGGCCTCGCGGATTCTTCCCGACGGCGGGTCCATTTCCAGCAGGTTTGAAAACTGCGACTGGCCACCCGGACGCCGGTGATACACCACTAGTTCTCTCGCCACCGCGCGTGCAAGTTCCACTCCCAGATCCTCTTCGATCAGCGCCAGCGCCAGGTCGATGCCGGCCGAGATGCCGGCAGAGGTCCAGACGTCGCCGTCCTTGATGAATATCTTGTCGCTGTCGACCTGCACCGACGGATGCATGCGTTGCAAACGCGCCGCCATGCGCCAGTGCGTGGTGGCGCGCTTGCCCTCGAGCAGGCCGGCTGCCGCCAGTACGAAGGCGCCGGTGCAGACGCTCGCCACGCGACGCGCTTTGCTTGCTGCATGGCGCGTGTATGCGAGCAGAGTCTCCGACAGCACGCCCTCGCGCGGCCCGGCGCCGCCGGCTACGATCAGCGTGTCGAAGGCCGTCCGCTCCAACGGATGAGTGATGACCGCCGTGCCGGACGCGCTTTCCAGCATGCCGCCTTGCTCCGACATCACGCGCAGCTGATACGGTCTGCTCTTGCCCTCGGCCTCCGTGAGGCGGTTGGCGACGTCGAACGCGGTCAGCGGACCGGTGAAGTCGAGCAGACTGCAATCGAGGAAAAGCAGGAATCCGATCTTGCGCATGGGGGAGCAGCGTCCAAAAAAGCAGGTTGTCCAAAAAGGAGGTTTTTATGTCATTTTGGACGCATGGTGGCACGGCACACTAAGGCTGTCAAATTACCTTGGAGCCGCATCATGAACCCAGCCGCACAACCGGACGCGCGTGCACCTGTCCTGCGCAAAGACAGCCACCGCTGGAAAATCCTCGGCATCGGCGTGCTCGCCAACGCCAGCTTTTCTGCGGCCTTCGCGGGCATTCCGGTGACGGCGATTTTCATGCGCGCCGATTACCGGCTCGACAACACCCAGCTCGGCCTGGCGCTCGGCTCGCTCGGCCTCGGTGTGGCCGTGAGCGAATTGCCGTGGGGCGTCTTGACCGATCGCTGGGGCGACCGGCGCGTGCTGTTGTGCGGACTGATTTCCACCGCGCTCGCGTTAGCGGCGATGGCGGCCTGCGTTGCGCCTGATGCCGCCGGTGTTCCGTCGCTGTGGCTGCTGGCGCTCGGTTTGCTGACGGTCGGCCTGCTTGGTGGCAGCGTCAACGGTTCCAGCGGTCGCGCGGTGATGGGCTGGTTTCGGGAAGGCGAACGCGGCCTGGCGATGAGCATTCGCCAGACCGCGGTGCCGGTCGGCGGCGGCATCGGTGCGCTGGTGTTGCCGTCGCTGGCGGCGGCGCATGGTTTCGCCGCCGTGTATGGCTTGCTGGCGCTGTTTTGCCTGCTCAGCGCGGGGATGGCGTGGCTGTGGCTGCATGAACCGCCGGCTGCGTCGCCAGCGACGTCCGGTGTGTCGCCGGACCGCAGCGCCCTGCGCAACATTGAGGTCTGGCGCGTGGCGATGGCGATCGGCATCCTGTGTTTTCCGCAAGTATCGGTGCTGACCTTCGCCACCATCTTCCTGCACGACGTCGGCCATGCCGGACTGGGACTGATCAGCGCAACCATGGCGGCAATCCAGATCGGCGCGGCGGTGATGCGTGTGTGGAGCGGACGCTGGACCGACCGTCACGGCAATCGTCGTCATTACCTGCGCGCCTGCAGCGCGCTCAGCGTGGTGTTGTATGTCGCGCTCGGCACGGTCGCCGCGCTGGCGCCCGCTGTATGGCCGCAGTGGGTGCTCGCCGCAATGGCGCTGTTGCTGGTGGCGGGTGGCGTGTGCGCATCGGCCTGGCATGGCGTGGCCTATACCGAACTGGCGACGCTGGCCGGGCAGCATCAGGTCGGCACCGCACTGGGACTGGGCAATACTTGCGTGTTCCTGGTGTTCTTCCTGGCGGCGCAAGCGGTGCCGGCCCTGTTGGCGTGGCAATCCTGGCCGGCTGTTTGGCTGGCGGGCGCGGCCGGAGCCTTGATCGCCTGGCCGGTTTTCCTGAAGCCGCAGCATCGGAATCGTGCAGGTTGATGCAATAATCTCCGGCTTCAGCCACTACTTTTTTCCGCCATGGATCGTCTGAGCGACATGCGTCTGTTTTTGAGCGCCGCTTCCGCTGGCAGCTTTTCCGCCGCCGGGCGCAAGGCGGGATTGTCGCCCGCGGCCTCCAGCGCCGCCATGCAAAGGCTTGAGCAATCGCTCGGGGTCAAGCTGTTCGAACGCACCACGCGCCAGTTGCGGCTCACGGAAGAAGGGCGGCTATATCAGTATTACTGCCGGCAAGCCATCGACGCCATTACCGAAGCGGAGCATCAACTGCAGGCCGGCAAGCAATTGGTGCAAGGCACGGTGCGCATCTCGGCGCCGTCCGATCTTGGGCGCAATCTGCTGCAGGACTACCTGCTGGAATTTTCACGGCAGTATCCCGACGTGCGCTTCGTGCTGGCGCTGACCGATTCGCACGCCAACCTTGTGCTCGATGACGTCGACGTCGCCATCCGTTACGGCAAGCTGGCCGACAGCAGCATGGTGGCGCGCACGCTGGTGCCGAACCGTCGCGTGATCTGCGTGGCGCCGGGCTGCGATGACCATTTCGGTCCCTTGAAGGAATTGTCGCAACTCGCGCAGCGGCCGACGCTGGTGCTGACAACCTCGGCCGGGCCGATGAACGTATGGCAGTTCCAGAGCGGCAAGCGCGTCGAATCCATTCAGCTCGATCGTTTTCACGAAACCAATGATGGCGAGATCCTGCGCAAGTGGGCGGTGCAGGGACGCGGCTACGCGTACAAGTCGGCGCTCGACATCGTCGCCGACGTGCGTGCAGATCGCCTGCGCATCGTCTTGCGCGACAAGCTGTCGGCGCCGGCGCCGCTGCATGCCTTGTATCACCGCAACCAGCACCAGCCGCCGCGCGTCAAGCTGCTGCTGGATTTCCTGCAGGAGCGGTTTGCCGCCCAGGCTTCCCAGCTCGAGGAGCTGGAGATGGCGTTCTAGTGTTCACATTCAATCTGCGAGTACGAACGGCTGCAACGGCGCGGTTGCTCATGACAGCAATCCTCCACCGTCGACATCGATCACGGCGCCGCTGACGAAGCCGTTTTCCATGACCAGCATGTAAGCCTGCGCCACGTCCTGCGGTGTGCCTGTGCGGCCGACCGGCAAGCCCTGGCCGATACGCGCCATCGCCGCCACGCGCGACTCGGCGCCGGCTTCGCCCCACAATTCGGTATCGACCACGCCGGGACTGACCACGTTGACGCGGCGCGGCGCCAATTCCCTGGCGAGGCTTTTTGCGGTCGCGTCGACCGCCGCATTGAGGCCGCTCTTGAGCAGGCTGCCGGGGCCGAACTTGCGCGACAGCAGGCCAGAAGTCAGTGTGACGGAGGCGTTCGGCGACAGATACGGTAGCGCCGCCTGGATCGCGAACAGCGAACCGAACAGCTTGACGTTGAAAGCCAGTTCCAGTTCATCGCGGGTGAGCCCGGCCAGCGTGGGCGAACCCACGCGCGCACCGGCGGTCAGTACCAGATGATCGATCTTGCCGATGGCGGCGAAGGCTTGCGCCAGTGCGGCGCTGTCGGTGACGTCGGCTACGGCGGCGCGAACGTCGGTGCTTGCCTTGGCCGAACGGCCGATCACGGTGACGATGGCGCCGCGTGCCGCCGCTTCTTGCGCGACGGCGCGGCCGATGCCGGAGGTGCCGCCGATGACGACGACTTGCTGTTGTTGCAGTGTGGTGCCGGACATGATGTTCTTTCGGATGGTTGAATGAAATTACTGCGGGATGGCGCCGAGTTGCTGCATCAGCGTCAGGTTGTCTTCCAGATGCCAGTTCTCGGCGATGCGGCCGTCCTGGATCCGGTACAGGTCATGCGCCTGGAAATCGACGGCCTGGCCCTTGCCTTGCAGCTGGCCGAACACGCCCGTGAAGTGGCCGCGAAAACGCAAATGCACCGCGACGCGGTCGCCGGCCACTGTCATGTCCTGCACTTCCGCGTTGAGGTCGGGCACGGCTTTGCGGAATCCCTCCGAGGCCTGCAGCGGACCGTCCACGCCTTGCGGACGTCCGGCCGGCAGGGTGCGGTCGATGAAGGACGGGCTCAGCGCCTGGCGTGCAAATTGCGCGTCGCCAGTATTCCAGAACGCTGCGTAGCGACGTGCCGCCAGTACGCGCACGTCGGTGTCGGCTCTTGCCGGCGCCGTATCGATGGCGATGTGTTGCGGTGCGGGCAGCGATAGTTCGACCGATGCGCCGGCCGATGCGCCGGCGCTGACGCCGCCGTAGCCGGCGGCGGCGAGCGCCAGGGTCAGTGCGCGTTGCCAATTCTTGTTGTGCATGTGGGTTCTCCCGGTGTCGATAAAGTGATTGCATTGTCGGCCGGCCGGGCATTTTGGAGAATGCGTCCCGGGCTTGAATCATCTTCTTGATATTTTTGAAAATGGACGAGGGCGACGATTTTGAAGGGCTTTAGACGACTGGTCTAATTTTTCGGTAGAATAGCCGGCATGAGAGATACCTACGCCGAAACCAAACTCAGCATCCTGCAGGCAGGCCGCCGTCTGATTGCCCAGAAGGGCTTCACCGGCGTGGGCCTCAACGAGCTGCTGGCCGCCGCTGACATTCCCAAGGGCTCGTTCTATCACTACTTCGGGTCGAAGGAGCGCTACGGACGCGAGTTGATCGAGCAATACGTCGCCGAATACCTGCAGACGCTGGACCAGAGCTTCAGCGCTGAGGCGCATGCCAATACCACGGCGCGCGAGCGCCTGCTGACCTATTGGGGTTACTGGCTGGAGACGCAGTGCTGCGAAATCGCCGAGCACAAATGCCTGGTGGTCAAGCTCAGCGCCGAAGTGGCCGACCTGTCCGACGACATGCGCATGGCCTTGCACACCGGCACCGAGGCTGTCATCGCGCGCATCGCCGAGGCCATCCGCACGGGCGTCGCCGAAGGTTCTCTGCACACCGTGCTGGAACCTTACCGCACCGCGCAGATGCTGTATCAGATGTGGCTGGGCGCCAGCCTGCTCAGCAAACTGAGCCGTGACCGCGAGGCGCTGGAAAGCGCCATGGATGTCAGCCGGCGCGTGCTGGTTGCACCCTGATTTCGCTGCGCTGAAAGCGCAATTTTCTCGCCGCCATGCCGGACGGCATGCGGCGCCGTCTTCAAAGTTCAAAGGAAAATCATGCCCCAATCCGCCACCGTCAATCGCCGCATCGTGCTGGCGTCGCGTCCGACCGGCGCCCCCGCGCCTGAACATTTCCGCCTGGAAGAAACCGCAGTGCCGGTACCGGGTCCGGGCCAGTTCCTGCTGCGTGCCGACTATCTCTCGCTGGACCCCTACATGCGCGGCCGCATGAGCGATGCGCCGTCCTATGCCGCGCACGTGGAGATCGATGCCGTCATGACCGGCGGCACCGTGTCGCGCGTGGTGGCGTCGCAGCATCCGGATTACCGGGAAGGCGATCTGGTCATGGCCTACACCGGCTGGCAAGACTATGCATTGTCGGACGGAACCGGCGCCACCAAACTGGACAAGAACATGCCGCGTCCTTCGTATGCGCTGGGCCTGTTCGGAATGCCGGGCTTCACCGCCTACGCCGGCCTGCTCGACATCGGCCAGCCGAAGGAGGGCGAGACCGTGGTAGTTGCCGCCGCCACCGGCGCGGTCGGTTCGGTGGTCGGGCAGATTGCCAGACTCAAAGGTTGCCGCGTGGTCGGTATTGCCGGCGGCGCCGAGAAATGCCGCTACGCCGTGGAGGAACTCGGCTTCGACGCCTGCATCGATCACCGTGGCGACGACTTGCCGCAACAACTCAGGGACGCTTGTCCCAAGGGTATTGACGTGTACTTTGAAAACGTCGGCGGCAAGGTCTTCGAAGCCGTACTGCCGCTGCTCAACGTGCATGCACGCGTGCCGCTGTGCGGCCTGATCGCGCAATACAGCGGCGTTGCGCCGAACGCAGCGCTGCTGAGCACGCTGCCGCGCAACCTGCTGACCAAACGCATCCGCATGCAGGGCTTCATCATCTTCGATTACTACCAGCGCGCCGGCTATTTCGCCGAGTTCTTCAAGGAAATGAGCGCCTGGGTCGCGGCCGGCAAGATCAAGTATCGCGAAGACGTGGTGCAGGGCCTGGAGAACGCGCCGCAAGCATTCATGGGCCTGCTTGAAGGCAAGAACTTCGGCAAGCTCGTCGTGCAGATCGCCTGACCATTTCCGGCGCCCGCTCTCTGCTCTCTATTGTGGCTTCAACAAGGACACACCATGATTCCGTTTTCCGTACTCGACCTGTCGCCGATCAACCAGGGCAGCACCGCCGCACAGGCCTTCAACAACAGCAAGGAGCTGGCGCAGAAGGCTGAGGCGCTCGGCTATAACCGCTACTGGCTGGCCGAACATCACAACATGACCGGCATTGCCAGCGCTGCGACTTCGGTGGTGATTTCGCACATCGCCGCCAATACCAGGACCATCCGCGTCGGCGCCGGCGGCATCATGCTGCCGAACCATTCGCCGCTGGTGATCGCCGAGCAGTTCGGCACGCTGGAGTCGCTTTATCCGGGACGCATCGACCTGGGTCTCGGCCGCGCGCCCGGTTCCGACCAGCGTACTGCGCGCGCCCTGCGTCGCCACCTCGGCGACAGCGCCGACACCTTCCCGCAGGATGTGGTCGAGCTGCAGGAATATTTCAAGGAAGCCTCGCCGTACCAGTCGGTGCGCGCCGTGCCCGGCTACGGCCTGAACGTGCCGCTATGGCTGCTCGGCTCCAGCATGTTCAGCGCCCAGTTGGCGGCGGAAATGGGCTTGCCGTTCGCCTTCGCCTCGCACTTCGCGCCAGGCTTCATGAAGTCGGCAGTAGAGATCTACCGCTCGCGTTTCAAGCCGTCGGAAGCGTTGCAGCGTCCGCACGTGATGCTCGGCCTGAACGTGTTCGCCGCCGAAACCGACCGCGAAGGCGAGCGCCTGTTTACATCCTTGCAGCAGCAGTTCGTCAATCTGGTGCGCGGCGTGCCGGGCCAGTTGAATCCACCGCGCGAGAGCATGGAAGACTATTGGCGCCCGGAAGAAAAATCCCATGTCGAGCGATCGCTGTCCTGCGCCATCGTCGGTTCGCCCGAGACCGTGCGCGCCGGCCTGCAGAATTTCATCGACGATACCGGCGCCGATGAGTTGATGATCACCGCGCAGATCTACGATCATGCGGCGCGTCTGCGGTCGTTTGAAATCGTGGCCGAAGCGCGCGAGGCCTTGACGCCCAAGGTGCCGACGCTGGAGTTTTGATATAGCAGGAAAGTTGGAAAAACGCAGGAGACGGAAGAAGAAAAAAGGCCGGGACATGAAAATGCCCCGGTCTTTTTATTTGTCGGCCAATCCGAAGCAGTCCGCGCGCTTTGCCCTATGGAGCGGGAGAAAACCTGATCGGTTACGATACCGGGGGGCTTTTGCGACCGCGGCTTGAAGAACCTGGCGCGCGAATTGCATGCGGCCATGAACACCATATCCGGCGGCGCATCTGTCGTGGATGGATAACTAATCGAAGACAGTCTCAGGAGCTCATTTATGTTGTACAGCAAGACATGTATCGGCGGCATGGTGACCGCACCGCATCATCTGGCGGCGCAAGCCGGCGCGGCCATTTTGCGCGAAGGCGGCAACGCGGTGGAGGCGATGGTCGCCGCCGCCGCTGCTATCGCCGTGGTGTATCCCCACATGAACGGTATCGGCGGCGACGGCTTCTGGGTCATCAGCGAACCGGGCCGCGAGCCGGTGGCGATCCAGGCTTGCGGCCAGTCGGCCGTCCTCGCGACCAAGGATTTTTATGCAAGTCATGGCGATGCGGCCATCCCCACGCGCGGACCGCGCGCGGCGTTGACGGTAGCCGGCGCCGTCGGTGGCTGGGCGGCGGCGCTGGACGCCGTCAAGGACTGGGACGGCGGCAAGAAAATGCCGTTGGCGCGCCTGCTGGCCGATGCAATTCACCATGCCCGCGCCGGCGTGCCGGTCACACGTTCGCAGGTGGAGCTCACGCACGACAAATGGACGGAGCTGAAAGATCAGCCGGGCTTCGCCGCGACCTATGCAGCGCAGGGTGCACCGTCGCTGGGCGACATCCTGAAACAGCCGGCACTGGCGACAAGCTTGTCGCGTCTTGCCACGGCCGGCCTCGACGATTTCTATCGCGGCGAACTGGCGCAGCAATTCGCTGCCGGTCTCGAACAGGCCGGTAGCCCGTTGCGTGCATCCGACCTCGCCGCCTATCGCGCGCAGGTCGTCAAGCCGCTGGTGGTGCAGATGCAGTCCGGCCGCATCTACAATCTGCCGCCGCCGACGCAGGGCGTGTCGGCGCTGATGATTCTGGGCCTGTTCGATCGCCTCGGCGTCAAACAGGCGGACGGTTTTGAACATATCCACGGCCTGGTGGAAGCCACCAAGCGCGCCTTCATCCTGCGCAACCGGCACGTCACCGACCGCGCCCACATGTCGGTCGACGCCGCCGACTGGCTGTCGCCCGAGGCGCTCGACCGCGAAGCGGCGCAGATCGACATGCAGCGCGCAGCGCCGTGGCCGCATGCGCCCAAGCCGGGCGACACCATCTGGATGGGCGCGGCCGATGCACAAGGCCGCGTGGTCAGTTATATCCAGAGCATTTTCTGGGAGTTCGGCAGCGGCGTGATCGCCGGCGATACGGGCGTGGTGTGGCAAAACCGCGGCGCCAGCTTCACGCTCGACGACGGCGCCAACCAATTGCAACCTGGCAAGCTGCCATTTCATACGCTCAATCCTTCGCTGGCGCGCCTCAACGACGGCCGCACGCTGGCCTACGGCACCATGGGCGGGGAAGGCCAGCCGCAGACGCAGGCAGCGGTGTTCAGCCGTCACATCCTGTTCGGCCAGAACATGCAGGCCGCCGTCAGCGCACCGCGCTGGCTGCTGGGACGCACCTGGGGCACGGTGTCGACCAACCTCAAGCTGGAAGGACGCATTCCGTCCGACGTGGTGGAGGCGCTGCGGCGTGCCGGCCACGACGTCGAGGTGGTGGCCGACTACACCGACATGATGGGTCACGCCGGCGCCGTGTGCGTACATCCGAACGGGCTGATCGAAGGCGCCACCGATCCGCGCGCCGACGGCATTTGCGCCGGGGTATGACGGCCACCCTGACGGCCAACTGACGCGGCCACCTGACTCCCTCCGGAAGACTGCCGGAAGACTGCCGGGACCACCGCTGCGTCGGGCCCGGCAGTTTTTGCAACAGATTCACCGTTAATGTGCATGAAAAACTTGTTTGAAAGACAAGTTCCCTCCTTATTCCCACCCCAAGTATTGCTCCCGATGCAATTGACCAGCTAATATTTCGGTATTCCTGATAAAAGAACTAAAAGGAACGTCCGGGAGGAAGGCCAGCGATGCCATTTCCGTTCTTTCGGTGTCACGTCGAACAGCAGCCGGAGCCATCTTGAGCATCAAAAAACTCTCATCGACATTGAGTCTGTCCTCATGGGTCACGATAGGAGTTGTGCTGTCGGTACTGATCACGACGGCGTCGGTGCTGGCGCTGGTGGACCAGTTTACGCGCAGCTATGCGCGTCATGAAGCGGAGGCGCGTCTCAATCAGCTGGCCTGGCAAATGCAGGATGCGCTCGACCGCAGCATGGGCGAGCGCTACAGCGATGTGAAGCTCCTGTCGCAACGTCCGTCGATTCGCCAAGCCAAGGATCCGGAGCGCATGCGTGCGGTCTTCAACGAATTGCAAAGGAATGTTCCCAACTACGCCTGGATCGGTTTCGCCACGCCGGACGGCAACGTGCTGGCTGCCGCCAATGGTTTGCTGGAAGGCCAGAGCGTGGAGCAGCGACCGTGGTTCCAGAAGGGGCAGAAGGACTTCTTCGTCGGCGACTACCATCCGGCCGTGCTGCTCGAAAAGAAGCTGCCGGTCATGAGCGATCCGTGGCGCTTCGTCGACATCGCCACGCCGATCATGGGACCGGACGGCCAGTTCCAAGGTGTGCTGGGCGTGCACCTGAGCTGGACCTGGGCGCGCGACCTGGCCAAGAAACTGCTCAATCCGGCCAATGACCGTTACGACGTCGAGATCATGATCGTGCGCGACGACGGCACCGTGCTGCTCGGCCCGCGCGAGCTCGAGGAAAAGAAAATCTCCATCGACAGTTTCAAGGCGTCGCTGCGTCTGCCATCGGGGTCGATGCGGGAACTCGGCGAAGACGGCCAGCATTACCTGACCGGTTTTGCGCGCACCGGCCTCAACAGCGAATACACCGAAATGAAATGGAGCGTGCTGGTGCGCCAGCGCGAGCAGATCGCCATGTCCGGTTTCAAGGATCTTGAGCGGCAGGTATTGTTCGTCGGCTGCATTGTCGGCTTGCTGCTGATGGCGCTGGCGTTTTTCATGACGCGCCGGCTGGTGGCGCCGATGAATGCCCTGAGTGCCGCGCTGGAGCGCCGCGCCACCGGCGATCACAGCGCCGAGATTCCCATCGTCAGCACCTATTACGAAATCCAGTTGCTGTCGACCACGCTGTCCACCATGGTCCAGCGCGAAGAAAATTACCTGCGCGAAGTGCGTTCCCTCAATGAGGGCCTGGAGCAGCGAGTCGAAGACCGAACCCGGCGTCTTCATGAAACCGCCATCGCCCTGCAGCAGGCGCTCGACAACCAGCGCGAAAACCAGATCCGCCTGGAGGAAAGCGAAACCGAGCTGCGCGCGATCCTGCAAAACGCCCACGACGCCTTCATCGCCATCGACGAAGACGGCATGGTGCTGGAATGGAATCGCCAGGCCGAGCAACTGCTGGGCTGGGCCCATAAGGAGGCCGTCGGCAAGGAACTGGCCGAACTGATCATCCCGTTCGAACAGCGCGAGTTGCACCGGCGCGGCATGACGCATTTTCTCAATACCGGGGAAGGCGTGGTGATCAACAATCGTATCGAGATCAACGCGCTGCGCCGCGACGGCAAAGAATTGCCGATTGAAATGACGGTCGGCTACGTACGCCGCCGCGCCGGCCATCTGTTCATCGCCTTCCTGCATGACATCACCGAGCGCCAGGCCTTCCGCAACTCGCTGCAGGAAATGGCGCTGACCGACATCCTCACCGGCCTGCCAAACCGCCGCGCCTTCACCGAAAAGTTGCCCGAAGCAATGGCGCGCGCCATGCGCGAGCCGCAGCAGATGGGCCTGCTGTTCATGGACATCGACGGTTTCAAGGGCATCAACGACAAATACGGCCACGTGGCCGGGGACGAGTTGCTGGTCAAGTTCGCAGAACGCCTGATTGACGCGGTGCGCGAGGTCGACACCGTGGCGCGGCTGGCCGGCGACGAATTCACTGTCATCCTCGAGCGCCTGCACAGTCCGGCCGACGCCATGGGCGTAGCGGAAAAGATCCTGGTGTCGATGCGCCGGCCGTTCGTCCTCACGGCCGCGACCGTCAGCGTCTCCAGCAGCATCGGCGTGGCAATCTATGAGCCAAGCCGGCACACCGACCAGGATGCACTGGTGGCGCAGGCCGACAAGGCCATGTACGCCGCCAAGCGCGCCGGCAAGAATCGGGTCGAGTGGAATACCGAAGAAAGCCCGGTCTGACCAGCACCGGCGCCGTCCGCCGCCCCATTTCATTTCCTCGCTGACCACACGCTAGCTGCAGTCAACGCCATCCCCACGCGCCGCCCCGAGCGGCGCGTTCTTGTTTACACAAAATTTATACCGCCCTCCGATAGTTTTATCCGGATTTAACGCCCTCGCGAATATTGTTCGTTTCGTAAGCAACAAACAAGGGAGTTAAAAAATGGATTTCTTGTATATCGGCGGCTTGCTGGCTTGCAGCGTCGCGATGTGGGCGTTTGTCGTTGCCTGCAAAAAGCTGGAGGACATGCAATGAGTGTCATGCAAATACTGGGGCTGGCCGTATCGGTCGGCCTGTTGGCGTATCTGATCTACGCCCTGATCAAGCCGGAGGCTTTCTGACATGACTGCCTCGATAACCCAACTGGCGATCTATCTGGTCGTCCTGCTCGTGCTGTCGGTCCCGGTGGGCTGGTACATCGCCCGCGTGATGGAAGGCAAGTCCGCCGTCAACCGCGTGTTCGGCGGCATCGAGCATTTCCTCTACCGTCTGTGCGGCGTGCGCGCCGATGCCGACATGGGCTGGAAGCAATACGCGCTGGCGCTGCTGCTGTTCAACATCGTCGGCCTGTTCGCCGTCTATGCGTTGCAACGCCTGCAAGTGTGGCTGCCGCTGAACCCGGCCGGCATGGCCAGCGTCAGTGCCGATTCCTCATTCAACACCGCAGTGAGCTTCGTCACCAACACCAACTGGCAGGGCTACGCCGGCGAAAGCACGATGAGCTACCTGACCCAGATGCTGGCGCTGTCGGTGCAGAATTTCCTCTCGGCTGCTACCGGTATCGCTGTCGCCTTTGCGCTGATCCGCGGCTTCGTGCGCCACAGCAGCAAGAGCATCGGCAACTTCTGGGTCGACATGACGCGTTCCGGCCTGTACGTGCTACTGCCCTTGTCGGTGCTGGTCGCGGTGGTGCTGATGAGCCAGGGCGTGATCCAGAATTTCAAGTCCTACGTTGAAGTCTCGACCCTGGAGACCACCGTCTACACGACGCCGCGCCTGGATGCACAGGGCCAGCCGCTCAAGGATGAGAAGGGTGCTCCGCTGGTCGATGAAATGAAGACGGGCAAGCAAACTTTGCCGATGGGTCCGGTCGCCTCGCAGGAGGCTATCAAGATGGTCGGCACCAACGGCGGCGGCTTCTTCAACGCCAACTCCGCGCATCCGTACGAAAACCCGACGCCGCTGTCGAATTTCGTACAGATGCTGGCGATCCTGATCATTCCCGCCGCGCTGTGCACCAGCTTCGGCGTGCTGGTCGGCGACTGTCGCCAGGGCTGGGTGATCCTGGCCGCGATGACGCTGCTGTTCATCGTCATGACGCTGACCGTCATGTACTTCGAACAGCAACCCAATCCTGCGCTGGCTGTTGCTCACGCAACGCAAGGCAGCGGCATGATGGAAGGCAAGGAAACCCGCTTCGGCATCATTGCATCCAGCCTGTTTGCGGCGATCACCACCGCAGCATCCTGCGGCGCCGTCAACGCCATGCATGACTCGCTGTCGCCGCTCGGCGGACTGGTGCCGATGCTGCAGATGCAGCTCGGCGAGGTGGTCTACGGCGGTGTCGGCGCAGGTCTGTACGGCATGCTGATCTTCGCCGTGCTGGCGGTTTTCATCGCCGGCCTGATGATCGGCCGCACGCCGGAATACCTGGGCAAGAAGATCGGCGTGTTCGACATGAAGATGATGTCCATCGCCATCCTGATGACGCCGGCGCTGGTACTGGTGCTGACGGCGATTTCGGTGATGGTCGAGAACGGCCTGGCCGGCATCGCCAACCCCGGCGCACATGGCTTCTCGGAAATCCTCTACGCCTTCAGCTCGGCCGCCAACAACAACGGCAGCGCCTTTGCCGGTTTGTCGGCCAACACGCCTTACTACAACGTCATGACCGGCATCGCCATGTGGCTGGGCCGCTTCGGCATCATCGTGCCGGTGCTCGCCATGGCCGGTTCGCTGGCCGGCAAGAAGCGCCTGGCGGCAACTTCCGGCACCTTGCCGACGCATGGTCCGCTGTTCGTCGCGCTGCTGATCGGCGCGGTGATCCTGGTCGGCGCACTGACGTATGTCCCCGCGCTGGCGCTGGGTCCGGTGATCGAGCATCTGCAGATGCTGGCGATTCACTAATGTCTGAATTGGAGAAAAACATGGCAAATAGTCCTGCCAAAAAAGCTGTTACCCCGTCTGCTTCAGTACCTGCCGCGCCTGCCGTACCTACCGTGGCAGGCACCGCAGCGACCTCCGGTGCCCCATCCGCGACCCGATGGATGTTCGATCCGGCGATCGTCAGACCGGCGCTGACCGATTCCTTCCGCAAGCTGTCGCCACGCGCCCAGTGGCGCAATCCGGTGATGTTCGTGGTGTATCTGGGCAGCATCCTGACCACGCTGCTGTACTTGCAGGCGTTGAACGGCCACGGCGAAGCGCCGGCCGGTTTCGTCCTTGCCGTGGCGGTGTGGCTGTGGTTCACGGTGCTGTTCGCCAACTTCGCCGAAGCACTGGCGGAAGGCCGCAGCAAGGCGCAGGCGGCATCGCTGCGCAGCGCCAAGAAGAGCGTGGTCGCCAAGAAGCTGCAGCGCGCCAGTCGTTCCGACCGCTGTGAACTGGTCGAAGGCAGCTCGTTGCGCAAGGGCGACCTGGTCCTGATCGAAGCGGGCGACTTCGTGCCGGCCGATGGCGAAGTGGTCGAAGGTGTCGCTACCGTCGACGAGAGCGCCATCACCGGCGAGTCCGCGCCGGTGATCCGCGAATCGGGCGGCGATTTCACCGCCGTCACCGGCGGCACCCGCGTGCTGTCGGACTGGATCATTGTGCGCGTTACGGTGAATCCCGGGGAAGCCTTCCTCGACCGCATGATCGCCATGGTCGAAAGCGCCAAGCGCCAGAAGACGCCCAACGAAATCGCGCTGACCTTGCTGCTGGTCGCGCTGACCATCGTGTTCCTGCTGGTGACCGTGACCTTGCTGCCGTTCTCGGTGTTCAGCGTGAATGTTGCGCAGAGCGGCGCGCCGGTCACGGTGACCGCGCTGATCGCCTTGCTGGTGTGCCTGATCCCGACCACCATCGGCGGCCTGTTGTCGGCCATCGGCGTGGCCGGCATGAGCCGCATGATGCAGGCCAACGTGATCGCGACTTCAGGCCGCGCGGTGGAAGCCGCCGGCGACGTCGATGTGCTGCTGCTGGACAAGACCGGCACCATCACGCTGGGCAATCGCCAGGCTTCGGCTTTCCTGCCGGCCAACGGCGTGAGCGAGCAGGAACTCGCCGACATCGCTCAACTGGCCTCGCTGGCCGATGAGACGCCGGAAGGCCGCAGCATCGTGGTGCTGGCCAAGAAGCGCTTCAACCTGCGCGAACGCGAAATGGGCAGTCTGGGTGCGGTGTTCATTCCATTCACCGCGCAGACGCGCCTGTCCGGCGTCGACATCGGTCATCGCCAGATCCGCAAAGGCGCTGCCGACGCCATCCGCAAGCTGGCCGAGCAGGCCGGCCAGCAGGTGCCGGGTGAAGTCGCCGCCGCCGTCGACATCGTCGCCCGTCGCGGCAGCACGCCGCTGGTGGTGGCCGAGACCGACGCCGCCAATGGCTCCATCCGCGTGCTTGGCGTGATCGAGCTGAAGGACATCGTCAAGGGCGGCATCAAGGAGCGCTTCTCCGAGCTGCGCCGCATGGGCATCAAGACCATCATGATCACCGGCGACAACCGTCTGACGGCGGCGGCGATTGCGGCCGAAGCGGGCGTCGACGACTTCCTTGCCGAAGCCACGCCGGAGAACAAGCTGTCGTTGATTCGCCAGCATCAGGCCGAAGGCAAGCTGGTCGCGATGACCGGCGACGGCACCAACGATGCGCCGGCATTAGCGCAAGCCGACGTCGCGGTGGCCATGAACACCGGCACGCAGGCAGCCAAGGAGGCCGGCAACATGGTCGACCTGGATTCCAATCCGACCAAGCTGATCGAGATTGTCGAGATCGGCAAACAGATGCTGATGACGCGCGGCAGTCTGACGACTTTCAGCATCGCCAACGATGTCGCCAAGTATTTCGCGATCATCCCCGCGATGTTCGCGACCACCTATCCGCAACTGGCGGCGCTGGACGTGATGCACCTGAACAATCCGTCGTCGGCGATCTTGTCGGCGGTGATTTTCAATGCGCTGGTGATTGTCGTGCTGATCCCGCTGGCCTTGCGCGGCGTGCGTTACCGGGCGCTGGGCGCGGCTGTACTGTTGCGTCGCAACCTGCTGATCTATGGCCTCGGCGGCCTGATCGTGCCGTTCGTCGGCATCAAGCTGATCGACGTGTTGCTCGGTGTCTTTGGCCTGGCTTAATTTTGTTGAAGGAATCTGTCATGAAAACTTATCTGCGTCCTGCGATCTCGCTGTTCATCCTGATGTCGCTCATCCTCGGCGGCTTGTACCCGGCGGTCATCACACTGGTCGGTCAGGCTTTTTTTCCAACCCAGGCCAACGGCAGCGTCATCGTGCGCGACGGCGTGCCGGTCGGTTCCGAGCTGATCGGCCAGAACTTCACCGAGCCGAAATACTTCTGGGGCCGCCTGTCCAGTTCGGGGACTTTCCCGTATAACGCCGGCGCTTCGGGCGGTAGCAACTTCGGTCCTTTGAATCCTGCTCTGGTTGATGCCGCCAAGGCGCGCGAGGAGGCGTTGCGTGCGGCTGATCCTGGCGCCGGGCGGGAGATTCCGGTGGATTTGCTGACCTCGTCGGGCAGCGGGCTGGATCCGCATATCAGCCCGGCCGCTGCCGCGTACCAGGTGGCGCGGGTGGCGAAGGCGCGGGGTTTGTCGTTGGAGCGGGTGCGCTCGCTGGTCAAGGGGCAGACTGAGGCGCCGCAGTGGGGGTTGTTTGGGGAGCCTCGGGTCAACGTGCTGAAGTTGAATCTGGCGTTGGATGCTGCGGGTGGGGTTTGATTGTTGTCTGTTGTTCCGACTTCGTGTGTGTTGTTGCTGATGCTGTTCTTTCTTCGGACGACCGTGGTTGCCGGGGGCGGCCCGGCAGCCGCTCACTTTCTTTGCTTCGCCAAAGAAAGTAAGCAAAGAAAGGCGACCGCGATTCGCCGCCCCGCTGCGCGGGGTTCCCGTTGGCGCCGCACCTAAATCGGGAAGGGAAACAAACTCGCTGCGCTCAGACAAGTTTCCCTCCTTTATCCGATTTAGGCACGTCACCAACGGCGACTCATAAGCGGAACTTCTTTCTCGGCTCGCTTCGCATTGCCTTGGGTGGCTCGCCTGCGGCATCGTGATTCTCACCTTTAGTCGTGGTCAACTAGGTCGCTCTTCCGACGGTAGCGAAGAACGACGACTTCCACTACATCTCTGTACCCTGGCGATGCGCAGCGAGCCAGTCTCGAATTCCCGCTTGCGAGTAGCCGGTGGCGGCAGGTGCAAATCGGATCAAGAGGGGAAACTTGTCTGAGCGCAGCGAGTTTGTTTCCCCTCCCGATTTGCGCCTGACGACGCCGGGAACCCCGAAGGGGCTACGAACTTGCGGTCGCCTTCTTTTGCTTACTTTTCTTGGCGAAGCAAGAAAAGTGAGTAGCTGCCGGGCTACCCCCGGCTTGGTCGTCCGGAGAAATAAGTACATCAGCAACGTAGAAAGCAGTTGGAACAAAAAACACCAATAAAAAATGCCGCCTGACTTCCACCAGGCGGCATTTTCATTTCAACAATCAACTAAGCACAACTAAACCATCAGAACCCCAACGTACGTCCATCCGGATTACGCGGATCCGAATATCCGTAGAACATGCCATCCTTGATCTGGATGGTCTGTGTGCGTCCCATCGAAGGCTGCACGCTGATCTTCTGGCCCTTGTCCTGCAGGATCTTGATCGTATCGGCGCTGATGCCCTTTTCGATGCGCAACTGGTCCGGCGCCCATTGATGATGGATGCGCGGCGTGATGGTTGCCTCAGCCACGTTCATGTCGTGCTCGATCACGTTCAGGATGGTCTGCATCGTGGTCGTGATGATGCGGCTGCCACCCGGGCTGCCGGTCACCAGGAACGGCTTGCCGTCCTTCAGCACGAAGGTCGGCGACATCGAGCTCAGCGGACGTTTTGCCGGACCGACGGCATTGGCTTCACCGCCCACCAGGCCGAAGGCATTCGGCACGCCCGGCTTGGCCGAGAAGTCGTCCATTTCGTTGTTGAGCGTGATACCGGTGCCGGTGGCAACGATGCCGCTGCCGAAGTTCAGGTTCAGCGTATAGGTCGTGGCGATCAGGTTGCCTTGCTTGTCGGCGACCGAGAAGTGTGTGGTCTGGTCGCTTTCGTAAGGCTGCGGCTTGCCCGGTTTGAGTTCCGCAGATGGTGTGGCGCGGTCAGGATTGATCTTCTTGGCCAGTTCGTCGGCATACGCGCGCGAGGTCAGTCCCTTGACCGGTACCTTGTTGAAATCCGGATCGCCCAGATATTCGGCGCGGTCGGCATACGCCAGCTTCATCGCTTCAGCCATCAGATGAATCGTCTGTGCGCTGTCGGCGCCGTACTGCTTCAGCGGATAGCGTTCCAGGATGTTCATCATCTGGATGATATGGACGCCGCCCGAGCTTGGCGGCGGCATCGACATGACTTGGTAGCCGCGATAATTGCCGACCACCGGCTCACGTTCGACGACTTTGTAGTTCTTCAGGTCGGCGGCGGTGATCAGGCCGTTGTGCTTGTCCATTTCGGCGACAATCTTCTGGCCGATCTCGCCTTCATAGAAGACCGAAGGACCTTTCTTGCCGATCAGCTTGAGCGATTTAGCGAGGTCTTTCTGCACCAGCTTTTCGCCGGCGCGCAGCGGACGGCCATCCTTGAAGAAGATCGCCTTGCTCGAATCCCACTGACCCAGGTGGTCGCGTTCCGCGGCCAGGATCAGCGCCAGGCTCGGGCTGACTTCATAACCTTTTTCCGCCAGTTTGACGGCGGGCGCGATGACGTCGGACAGCTTCATCGTGCCGTATTTTTGCAGCGCATGGGTCAGGCCCGCGACCGTGCCGGGAACGCCGACGGCCAGGTGGGTGTACAGCGAGCGGCCCGGTGCGACGTTGCCCTTGTTGTCCAGGTACATGTCGCGGGTAGCCTTGGCTGGCGCCATTTCGCGGAAGTCCAGCGCGACGTTCTTACCGGTCTTGGCGTCGTGGATCATCATGAAGCCGCCGCCGCCGACGTTGCCGGCATTCGGCAGCACCACAGCCAGCGCGAAGCCGACGGCGACGCCGGCGTCAACTGCGTTGCCGCCGCGTTTCAGGATGTCGAGACCGACTTGCGTCGCCAGTTCCTGCTCGGACGCGACCATGCCGTTCTTGGCCTGCACCGGGCTGATGATGTCGTAGGTCAGGTCATATTTGACTACCGGTGCGGCCGCAGGTGCGGCGGTTTGTGCATGGACGGGCAGAAAGGCGAGGGAAGTGCAGAGCGGCAGCAATGCCATGGAAGCCGGCTTGAGCAAGCCGTTGATTTTCCGCATGGGGATTCTCCTGAGGTTGTCTGTAATTATGGTGATACGCATGCTTTCGCATCAGATGATTGTAGCCTCTGGAAGTTCGATGTCCATAGAAAAATCAAGAAATCCGGGCCTCGGCTCTCAGCTTTCGCGCAGGGCGTCGCGGCGGTTTCATCAATCGCCGGAGCGCTCGGTGTATTGGTGAAATGTGCGATACCGCGAGGCGTCAGGTGCTCTCGCGCACCGCGAGTTCGAAGCCGAGATCAAGCCGCGCCTTTTCCACGGGTTCCCCCTTGAGTTGACGAATCAACATCTCCGCCGCCTTGTAGCCGATGTCGTAGCGCGGCGTGACGATGGTCGTGATCGACGGCGTGGCGCAGGCGGCCCACGACAGGTCGTTGAAGCCGGCGATCGCCATCTGCTGCGGCACCTTGATGCCGCGCCGCTGGCATTCGAACAGGGCGCCCAGCGCGAGGTCGTCGTTGCAGCAGAACACGGCATCGCAGTCGGGCGCAATTTCGAGCACGCGCGCCAGCAATTGCGCACCCATGTCGACCGTGGTCGGCGCCGGCAGCAGCACTTCCACATCCGGATCGAGGCCGGCTTCGCTGAGTCCCTTGCGGAAGCCTTCGCGCCGCTTCATCATGCGCGGATCGAGCTGCGCAGCCAGGAAAGCGGGGCGGCGATAGCCGCGCTCGATCAGATGCCGCGCCGCCGCGTAGCCGGCCTTGGTCTGCGAGAAGCCGACCGACATGTCGCTGTTGCTCTTGCCGAGATCGAACATGCGTACGGCCGGGATATTCGATGCAGCCAGTTGCCGTCGCAGGATGTCGTGCTGGTCCGAACTCGATAGCAGGAAGCCGTCGGGAGCATGCGCGAGGTAAGTCGAGATCAGCCGGCTTTCCTTTTCCTTCGAGTAACCGGTCTCGCCGATCAGGAACTGGTAGCCGGCCTGCGACAGGTAGTCGCGGATGCCGCTCAGGGTCTCGATGAACACCGCGTTGGTCAGCGACGGCACCAGCACGCCGATCACCTGCGAACGCGCAGACGCCAATGTGCTGGCGGCCTGATTGGGTACGTAGCCCAGCTTGCGGATGGCCGCCGCAATGCGGTCGCGCGCCTCCTGCTGGACCAGTTCCGGCGACTTCAGTGCGCGCGACACGGTCATCGGACTGACGCGTGCTTCGGCGGCGACGTCGACAATGGTGACGCGGCCGGTGGCGCGGCTTCCCTTGGCTGCTTTGGCGGGCTTGACTGGCTGGGCGGTTTTTTCGGCAGCGGCGGTTTTACTCATGACGGGACGGAAATTTCGATTGCCGACATCATACCCTCAGCGCCCGGACAACAGCGCATCCGCACACCCGACGCTCATGCTGCGCCGCCGCATCGGCCTTTGCGCCGTGTGCTATCCGTTCAGATATTCATACAAATGATTTGACACATAAATTTTGGTAGCGTTATCATCGCTGCCTATGTTAACGCTAACATTTTGGCGTAAAACAAAAATTCCCTTTCATAAACACTACGCAGATAGTGGGCACGGCAGTTCCGGGGCAATCTCGCAGGCAATCTTATTTGCAATGCGGCGCAAGCACCCGGACGCCTCGTCGAGACAATGTAAAGACTCCAAACGGATGGCAGGCATGGTGTTGACGGCGCGGCAATGCGTTTCCGCCTGCCGCGTGTCGTGCGCGCTATCGACCTGGAGACATCCACATGTTCGGATTGAGTAACGAAGCAAGCCTGTTGTTGAACGCCTTCCTGGCGATTGTGGTACTGATCGTCATGATCACGCGCCTGCGCATCCACCCCTTCATTGCACTGATCATCACGTCGGGTTTCCTCGGCCTGATCTCCGGCATGCCGCTGGCCAAGATCGTCAAATCCTTCCAGGACGGCTTCGGCGGCGTGCTTGGTTTCGTCGGTATCGTATTGGGCCTGGGCACCATGCTCGGCAAGATGATGGCCGAATCCGGCGGCGCCGACCAGATCGCGCAGACGCTGGTGCGCGCCTTCGGCAAGCAGCGCGTGCACTGGGCCATGATGATCGGCGCGTTCCTGGTCGGCATCCCGCTGTTTTTTGAAATCGGCTTCGTGCTGCTGATTCCGCTGGTGTTCATCGTTGCGCGCCGCTCGGGCGTGCCGCTGTTCAAGATCGGCATGCCAATGCTGGCCAGCCTGTCCGTGATGCACGGCCTGGTGCCGCCGCATCCGGGCCCGCTGCTGGCCATCGGCATCTTCGGCGCCGATATCGGCAAGACCATTTTCTACGGCCTTGTCGTCGGCCTGCCGACGGTGATCATCGCCGGCCCGATGTTCGGCGCCTTCATCGCCAAGTATGTTGACATCAAGCCATCGGACGAGCTGATGGAGCAACTGGCGCGCGAGCCGCAAACCAAGGATTTGCCGGGTTTTGCCATCACGCTGATCACGGTGCTGTCGCCGGTGTTCCTGATGCTGCTGAAAACCTTCGTCGACGTCGCCCTGCCGGAAGGCAATGCCGTGCGCGATGTGATGGACTTCATCGGCAACCCGATCGTGGCTTTGCTGGCGGCGCTGCTGCTGTCGCTGTACACTTTTGGCGTGGCGCGCGGTTTCACGCGCCAGCAAGTGTTGAAGTTCGTTGATCAAAGCCTGGCGCCGACTGCGGCGATCGTGCTGATCATCGGCGCCGGCGGCGGCTTCAAGCAGATGCTGGTCAATAGCGGCGTCGGCACCGCCATCGGCCAACTGGCCGTGCATGCGCAGATTTCGCCGTTGCTGCTGGCCTGGTTCGTGGCGGGCGTGATCCGCGTGGCGACCGGTTCGGCCACGGTGGCGACGATCACCGGCGCCGGTATCGTGGCGCCGCTGGTCACGCTGATCCCGGGCACCAACCGCGAGCTGCTGGTGCTGGCGACCGGCGCCGGATCGCTGATCCTGTCGCACGTCAATGATGCCGGCTTCTGGCTGGTCAAGGAATACTTCAACATGAGCGTCGGTGAAACATTCAAGACCTGGACGGCGATGGAAACCATCATCTCGGTGGTGGCGCTCGTGTTCATCATGTTGCTCAATCTGGTCGTGTAACCTGTCCACGATCTTACTGCGAGGCCATGATCCGGCGTCGGGCGGTGCTCGGAATCCTCATGTACTCAAGTACATTCCGGTTCCTGCGCTCCGGCCGCCACCGGCTGATGGCCTCTCGCTACAGATCGTGAACAGGTTAAAGCGAAAGAAATAAAGGAAATACTCATGTCGCATTTCATGCTCGGCGTCGATATCGGCACCACCAGCACCAAGACCGTGGTGTTCACGCTGGACGGCCGGGTGGTGGCCCAGCATGCCGTCGAATATCCGGTGCTGTGCACCGAGCCGGGCATGTCCGAGCAGGATCCGCTGCAGATGTTCGACGCGGTGCTGGGCTCGATCGCCGGCGCCGTCGCGGCCGCCAAGGCTGCGCCGGGCGACATTGAACTGGTTTCCTTCAGCGCCGCCATGCACAGCCTGATCGCGCTCGACGGCGATGACCGCCTGCTCAGCAACAGCATCACCTGGGGCGACATCCGCGCCAGCGTCTGGGCAGAACGCATCAAGAACGAGTTCGACGGCCAGGCCATCTATCGTCGCACCGGCACGCCCATCCATCCGATGTCGCCGCTGTGCAAGCTGATGTGGATGCGCCACGAGAAAGCCGCCGTGTTCAATCAGGCAGCGCGCTTTGTCGGCATCAAGGAATACGTGTTGTTCCGGCTGTTCGGCGAATGGCTGGTGGATTACTCGATCGCCTCCGCGACCGGCATGTTCAATCTCGAACAGCTGGAATGGGACGAAGGTGCGCTGGCCCTGCTGCATGTCGGCAAGCATCAGTTGCCCAAGCCGGTGCCGACTACGCATCAATTGCAGGGACTCGACGCGGCGATTGCCGAACGCCTCGGCCTGCGCGCAGATACGCCGTTCGTGATCGGCGCCAATGACGGCGTGCTGTCCAACCTCGGCGTCAACGCGATTCATCCGGGCCAGGTCGCAGTCACCATCGGCACTTCCGGCGCCATGCGTACGGTGGTCGAGCGTCCGGTCACGGACGCGTCCGGACGCACCTTTTGCTATGCGCTGACGGAGCGGCATTGGGTTGTCGGCGGTCCGGTCAACAACGGCGGCAATGTGTTCCGCTGGGTGCGCGATGAACTCGCCACGGCAGAAGCGGAGCAGGCACGCAAGGATGGCGTTGATCCCTACGACGCCCTGACCCGCATCGCCGAACACATTGCGCCGGGCGCCGAAGGCCTGCTATTCCATCCGTATCTGTCGGGTGAGCGCGCGCCGCTGTGGAATGCCGACCTGCGCGGCTCCTTCTTCGGCCTGGCGCTGCATCATCGCAAGGAACACATGATCCGCGCCGCGCTCGAAGGCGTGATCTTCAATCTCTACTCCATCCTGCCTGCGGTCGAGGACCTGATCGGCCCGACCAGGCGCATGATGGCGACCGGCGGCTTTGCACGCTCGGCCTTGTGGCGCCAGATGATGGCCGATATCTTCAACCGCGAAGTGGTGGTGCCGCAAAGCGTCGAATCGTCCTGCCTCGGCGCCGCTGTGCTCGGCTTGTTTGCACTCGGCAAGGTCAAGTCGCTCGACGTCATTTCCGACATGGTCGGCTCAACCAACCGTCATCTGCCGATCCCCGAAAACGTCGCCATCTACGATCGCCTGCGGCCGATCTTCATGGCGATCCCGCACAAGCTGGCCGACGAATACCGTGCGCTGTCCGCGTTCCAGCGGCGCGACGTCAGGTAGTCTGCCCGCATCGCTCATCCGACCATATATAACCAGCAAGGAGACAGAATGACCGCAACACTACCCGCAGGCCTGCAGAGTTTTTCGCTGAGCGGCCGGCTCGCCCTGATCACCGGTTCCAGCGGCGGCATCGGTCTGGCGCTGGCGCGCGGTCTCGCTGCTGCCGGCGCTTCCATCGTGCTCAACGGCCGTGACGCCGCCAAGCTGGCCGTCGTGGCGGCAAAGCTGCGCGAAGAGGGTTACACGATTCACGAGTCTTCTTTCGACGCGACTTCATCGGCTTCGGTGGAAGCCGCCGTCGCGAAGATCGAAGCCGGCATCGGTCCCATCGACATCCTGTTCAACAACGCCGGCATCCAGCGCCGGGCTCCGCTGGAGGACTTCAAGGAGTCCGACTGGAACGACCTGATCAGCACCAACCTCAACAGCGTCTTCTTCACCGCCAAGGCAGTCGCGCAAGGCATGATCAAGCGCGGCCGAGGCAAGATCATCAACGTCTGTTCGGTGCAGAGCGAGCTCGGTCGTCCCAACATCGCCCCGTACACCGCGACCAAGGGCGCAGTGAAGATGTTCACCAAGGGCATGGCGATCGACTGGGGCAAGTACGGCCTGCAAGTCAACGGCCTCGGGCCGGGCTACTTCAAGACCGAGATGAACATGGCGCTGGTCGCCGATGAAAAATTCTCCGAATGGCTGATCGGCCGTACACCTTCGCGTCGCTGGGGCGACGTCGAGGACCTGGTCGGCGCGGCGGTATTCCTGTCCAGCGATGCATCGAAATTCGTCAACGGCCATATCCTGTACGTCGACGGCGGCGTCACGGCAACCTTATAAGAAAGCAGAGCACACACCATGCAACAAGGTATCGTCATCCACGCGCCGCACGATCTGCGCGTGCAGGAATTGCAAACCGCAGAACTGCAGCCGCATCAACTCAAAGTCAAGGTGAAAGCCGGCGGCATCTGCGGATCCGACCTGCACTATTATCACAACGGCGGCTTCGGCACTGTGCGCATCAAGGAGCCGATGGTGCTCGGCCATGAAGTCTCCGGCGTGATCGCCGAGACCGGCGCCGCCATCAGCGACATCAAGGCCGGTACGCGTATTTCCATCAGTCCGAGCAATCCTTGCGGCCTGTGCAAGTACTGCCAGGAAGGCAAGCACAACCACTGTCTCGACATGCGCTTCTATGGCAGCGCCATGCGCATGCCGCACGTGCAGGGCGCCTTCCGGCAGGAAATCATCATCGAGCGCGCGCAGGCGCATATCGTTGCCGATCACGTCAGCGACGGTGAAGCGGCGATGGCCGAGCCCTTGTCGGTGGCGCTGCATGCAGTGCGCCGCGCCGGCCCGCTGTTCGGCAAGCGCGTGCTGGTTACCGGCTGCGGTCCGATCGGCGCGCTCACCGTGATCGCGGCACGCCGTGCCGGCGCCTTGCAGATCGTCGTCACCGATGTCGCAAAAATGCCATTGGAAAGCGCGTTGAAAGTCGGCGCCGACCAGGCCATCAACGTTGCGCAGGATGCCGAGGCGCTCAAAGCATTCACGCCGGACAAGGGAACGTTCGACGTGCTGTTCGAAGCCAGCGGCAACGAGCAAGCTTTGCGCGGTGCGCTCGACACGCTCCGTCCGGGCGCGGTCATCGTGCAGGTCGGCCTGGGCGGCGACATCAATTTCCCGGCCAACCTGCTGGTCGGCAAAGAGCTTGAGTGGCGCGGCGCATTCCGCTTCCATGAAGAGTTCGCGCTGGCGGTGGAGTTGATGAACCGGAAGCTGGTCGACGTGAAGCCGCTGATTTCGGCGACGTATCCGTTCGAGAAGTCGATAGAGGCATTCGAGGTAGCAGGCGATCGCTCGAAGATGATGAAGGTGCAGTTGAGCTTCGACTGAAGCGGCGTCGCGGATTCCCGGGACAGGACGCGTGGCCCGAGGCACTCAGGCAAGGACGGTGGCAACAGCGCAGAATGGCAGGCGCCGGATAGTCCGGTTCCTGCCATTTTTTACGTGCCTGTTTGCCGATGCTGGTCCGCTTGCCGTAGCTTTCCGCAGTCGCCGCAATGCGCCGCCATTCGGCGATGCTGTTGCGGATGCTTCATCCCGGCAAGGTGGTCAGTCGCTGACCAGCGGCGCAGCAAAGGTTGAATGCACTCTTGCTGCGGGCTCGTCGGCCACGAGATCTTCCGCTCCTTCCCAGGTAATCGGCTGGATACGTTTGCGATTGACGGCCAGGTCGAATATGTCGAAGCGGTTGTAATAGCCGACCACGTCGTGGAACTGCTTGGGTTCGATGCATGCCGACAAATCGAAGCTGGCATAGGCGATGCCTTCGTCGGCTTGCAGTGAATCTCCGATTTGCGTGCCGGTCGGCGTGACGAACTGAGTCACGGCTTTCGGCGTACGTTCCAGCAGGTCAGCCACTGACTTGTCCTCCGCCGTCAGCATGTCGAACGCGTGCCGGTCCAGGGTGCTTCCGCACAGGATGCCGTAGGCCTTGGCTTCAAAGGAATGGGCGCTGGCGCGGATGCGGTTTGCCGCCACGTTGTCGAAGTTCTCTCCGCTGGCCGGTTTCTTGGTCGGCCAGATTGGCGGCCAGCTGGAGATATGGATCTGTTCACCCTGGGCGATGAGCGAGTAACGCGCCAGCGGATTGGTGTTTTCGCCGCAAATTAGTCCGCCGATCTTGCCGATGCGCGTCGCGGCGACTTGCAGCCCGGCGCCGTCGCCGGGAGCCCAGACCATCTTTTCATAGAACGTCGGCACCAGCTTGCGGTGATGATTGAGCAGGCTGCCGTCATCGCCGATCAGGACGTTGGAGTTCCAGATGCAGCCGACGCTGACGGGCGTCGCTTCGCTAAATCCCATCGAGACAAAAACTTTGTGGCGCGCGGCGGTGGCGCGCAATTCCGTCATCTCGGGGCCGTCAATGAGCAGGCTGTTGGCGACCATCTTCTTGAACCACTCGTGGTTGTAGATGGGTGCCCACAGCGCGGCCCAGACCGGAAAGCCGGGAATAAAGGATTCGGGAAAGACGATCAGTTCGGCGCCGTGAGCGGCGGCTTCGCCGATCAGGGACAAGGCTTTTTGCAGTGTCGCTGCGCTGTCCATATACACCGGTGCGACGTGCATCGCGGCGACTTTGACGATAGGGAGATTCATGATGGATCCTTTTGTTGAGCAAAGAACAATGATCTAGTGGGCAACGGCCTGTTCCACGCCGATGCCGGTTTCGCGGCGCACCGCGAGTTCTTCCCAGCGCGCTATCGCACGTTTGTCGGTGATCAGCAGCGAGAAAATGAAGACCAGCAAAAATCCGACCGGAATGGAAATGATGCCGGGATTGCGCAACAAGATCAGCGGGGCCTTCAGTCCCACCAGACTGGTGGCGTCGTCGGCAATGGCTGCTGCCTGTGCGGCAGCGCCGGCTCTGTCACTGCGCAGTTTGTCGCGTGCTTCCGCCGTCACGCCGGAAGAACTTGCCTCTGCCTCGGCAATGCGCAGATCCAATGCGGCAACGGTGGCAAGGGCGGTCGCTTTTTGTTGCAGCGGGTAGGTCATGTTGGGCGACACCAGCACCAGCACGATGGCCAGCGCAGTGCCGCCGATCACGCCTGCCAGCACGCCGGCAGTGCTGCAGCGTTTCCAGTACAGGGTCATCAGCAGCGCCGGCAAGTTGGCGGACGCCGCCACCGCATAGCCGAGCCCGACCAGGTGGGCGACGTTCTGTCCCTTGGCGAGTATCCCGCAGACGACACAGATCACCGCCATCATCAGCGTCGCCACACGGGCGGCACGAACCTGTTCCTGCTCGGTTGCGCGGCCATTGCGAATGGCGCCGACGTAGACATCGTGCGCCAGTGCGGAGGCCGCCGCGAGGGTCAGTCCCGCCACCACTGCCACGATAGTGGCGAACGCCACGGCGGCGACAAACGCCAGCATGAAGTTGCCCGCCAGACTGTCGGCGCCGCCGCCCAGGAATTGAGCCAGCATCGGCGCGGCAAGGTTGCCGCCTTTGTCGAGAACGACGATGGCCTTGGCTCCAATATAGTGGGCCGCGGCAAAACCGATGAACACGATCAGCAGATGGCATACGCCGATGGCCAGCATGGCCCACAGCACCGAACTGCGCGCCGTCTTGGCGTCGGGGACGGTGAAAAAGCGCATCAGGATGTGCGGCATGGCGGCAGTGCCGAGCACCAGTGCCAGTCCCAGCGACAGTTGTTCCAGCGGGTTTTTCAGATACAGGCCCGACTCCAGGAAGCGTTGTCCGGCTTCCTGCATGCCCAGCGCCTGGGAGCCCTTGAGCAGCGTCTCGCTGACATACGATTGCAGCAACTGATTGCGGGTCAGGGACACAAAGAACTCGGATACATTGAATCCGAAGGGCGCCCACGAGAGGATCACCAGCACGAAGCACGAGGAGATCAGCAGGATCGCCTTGATGACTTGCACCGAGGTGGTTGCGCGCATGCCGCCGAACACGACATAGGTCAGCATCAGGACGCCGACCGCCAATACCGAAATTTCGTAGGGGATGCCGATGAGGGCGCGCAGGATGACGGCGCCGCCGACGATCTGCGGCACCATGTAAAAAACCGCCACGATGATGCTGGACACCGCGGCCGCCACCTTGGTGCTGCGAAAACTGTTGCGGTAGGCAAGTACGTCGCCGAGCGTGTAGCGGCCGAGATTGCGGCAGGGCTCCGCCACCAGCAGGAGCACCGGGATGAACGCCACGAAGAAACCGATGAGGTAAGCAATGCCATCGTAGCCATACAGCGCGATCAATCCCGAAACGCCGAGGAAGGCGGCTGCGGAAAGATAGTCGCCGGCAATTGCGAGGCCATTGCGGATGGGGCCGATACCGCCGCCGGCCGTGTAGTAATCGGTCGCGGTGCGGTTGCGTTTGGCAGCCAGGTAAGTGATGAACAGAGTCGCGCCGAAGAAGATCGCGAAGATCGTCATGGTCATTCCCTGGAAATCCTCGCCGACCAGGACCTTGCTCTGAGCGCAGGCGGCCCCGGAGACCAGAAGCAGCGCCATGGCCGGCGCGAGCGCCAGCACGCGTTTGATGTTCAGCAAGGACGTCATGCCAATTCCTTTCGGGGTTGAGGTAACGCTCCCATCCGGGCCACTTCCAGGTCCAGCTTCCGCATGTTGACGGCGTAGATGTAGGCGATCAGGCCGCCGATGGGATATTGCAGCAGGCCGTAAGCCAGGCCGATGTTGACCGCGCCGAACAGCCGGGCGTGGAAGATCGACGGATAAAAGGTCGTGATGGCGGGGATGGAAAAATAGAACAGCGTGCCGACGATGAAGAGCGTCAGCACCACTCTTCTGCGCCGGCGAGAAACCGCATGAAATTGCGGATTGCGATACATGGTCGACCATGTGTCGGACAGATTGTCGCTCTGCATGTAGCCTCCTGAAAGCTTGTGCAAATGGAAGAAGCCAAACCGGTGTGTGCCTGCACGTCGTCGGGTTGTTGCGGCGACATCGGAGGACTCACTTGGCGAACGAAGGTTAGCAGGCCGTTTTGGGGAAGAAAACTGGCGATTGCGCAATCGTCATTGCAATTTTGCAATGGGTATTTTTTACTATTTCGGTGCGTAAATTGCTGCGAATGCACATTTATCGTGCTTGATATGGGGATTGATGTGGGAGATTTCTGCTGCGATATACTGGTTATCCGGCGTGTTGCCGGATAACCCATTGCGAAATTGCAGATGACCACCAGAATCCCCAATTGGAATGACTTGCGTATCTTCCTCGAGGTGGCGCGCGCCGGGACGCTGTCCGGCGCCGCCGCCAAACTGCGCGTGGATCACTCCACCATCAGCCGGCGTATTGCTCAGCTGGAGGCGATTCTCAATGCGCCGGTATTTGAACGCGACCACCAGGGCTTCCACATCACGGTGAAGGGACGTGAGCTGCTGGAGCATGTCGAAGCCATGGAATCCGGCGCGCTGGCAATCGCCGAATCCTTGTCCGGCACCTCGCGCATCCCTTCCGGGCCGGTGCGCATCGCGACCATGGAGGGCATCGCCTCACTTTATTTGTCGCGGCAATTCGTCAGCTTCAAGGAGCGCTATCCGCTGATTCAGATTGAACTCGTCACTTCCACCCAACTGGTCCATGTGAGCCAGCGCGAAGCGGATGTTTTCCTGAGTTTCTTTCCCTCCGAAGGCAAGGGGCTGGAGGTGGAGCCGGTGGGGGCATTTCCACTCCATTTGTATGCCTCCGAAAGTTACCTGGCCCGCCACGGCGTGCCGGGCTCGGTCGGCGAACTTCGGGATCATCAGTTCGTGTCGTATGTCGACGACCTGATTCAACTCAATACGGTGCGCTGGCTGGAAGAAGCCATCAAGAATCCGCCGGTGGTGTTTCATTCATCGAGCATGATTGCCCAATTGTTTGCCGCAGCCGAGGGCGGCGGCATCGTCATGCTGCCGGCGTTTTCCAATGCGGAGCGATTCGGTTTGCGCGCGCTGCTGGTAGACCAGATCGACGTGAAACGCACCATCTGGATGACGGTGCATCGCGAGCGCTGTTTCATGCCGCGTATCAAAGCGGTTCAGCAATTCATCAAAGACATCCTGGCGCGCGATTTTCCTCTGCCGCCGGGGATCCGGAGCAACTGAACGCGCAAAAAAAAGCGCCCCTCGCAGGGAGGGGCGCTTGGCTGCATCGCTAATCTTTGTGGACGCGAATGACTATGCCGTCAGCGCAGGATAGTCGGTATAGCCTTCCGCGCCGCCGCCATACAAACCGTCCGCGCGCAGCGGGTTGAGCGGCTTGGCTTCGCGCACGCGACGCACCAGGTCCGGATTGGCGATGAACGGCCGGCCGAACGCGATGGCATCCGCCTTGCCGGCTTCCAGCACAGCTTGTCCTTCTGCGCCGTCGAAGCCGTTGTTGACGATGAAGGCACCGGGGAAACGGCTGCGTAACGCCGCGTAGTCGAACTTCACCGGCGCGCCTTCAGGCAGGCGGGAGCCGCCGGTTTCGCCTTCGATCACATGTAGATAGGCCAGGCCCAACGGTGCGATCTGCTCTACCACGTAGTTGTAGAGTGCTTGCGGATCGCTGTCGACCGCCGTGTCATTGAAAGTCGTCATCGGGCTCAGACGAATGCCGGTGCGGGCTGCGCCGATTTCCTTGGTGACTGCCTGCATGACTTCAAGCAACAGGCGCGCGCGATTCTGGATGCTGCCGCCATAAGGGCCGCTGCGATCATTGACGCTGTCGCGCAGGAACTGTTCCAGCAGGTAAGTGTTGGCGGCATGCACTTCAACGCCGTCAAAACCGGCGTCGATGGCATTGCGCGCCGCCTTGCGGTAGTCCTCGACCAGCGCCGGCAGTTCGGCGTCGCGCAAAGCGCGCGGCGTCGACACGTCGCTATAGCCCTCGGTGGTGAAGGTCTTGGCGTTGGCGGCACGGTTGGTTGAGGACACCGGCGCTACGCCGCCGGGCAGGAAGGAAGTGTGCGAGATGCGGCCGACATGCCACAACTGCAGCACGATCTTACCGCCGGCCGCATGTACGGCGCCGGTGACTTCACGCCACGCGGACACTTGCTCGGCTGAATAGATGCCGGGGGTGTTGATGTAACCCTGGCCCATCGGGCTGATCTGGGTGGCTTCGGCGATGATCAGGCCGGCCGTGGCGCGCTGGCGATAGTACTCAACCGTGAGCGGACCGGGTTTGAGGCCTTCAACGGCACGGCTGCGCGTGAGCGGGGCCATGACGAAGCGATTTGCGAGCGAGATGTCGCCGAGCTTGATGGGATCGAACAAGGAAGTCATGAATATCCTTTGATGGAAATGAAAGACGGAATAAAAAAGACAGTGAAATCACTGTCTCCGAAGCTTTGCGGCCCGATTCATCCGATGGATGCAACAGCCGAAATGAAGCCAACGCTTAATCATAGCCTAAAATTAGACCAGTCGTCTAAGGGCTGCGGATTTACGATTTTCGATGGGAGAAATGGCAATAAAAAAGCGCCCGGAAGGGCGCTGGTGATTGCTGCTGATCGCAGGTGATCGGGGCCGGTGACGGACGGCGCTGAAAGCAGCAGCCGTCCGTCACCACAGGCACCGCGCGTCAGTGATTGTGACGCGGCAGCACCTTGGCGATGCCCTGGTATTTGACGGCGAGTTCCATCACGGCGCCGGTTTCGAGCTGGCCCACGGTGTCGCGATAAATCTCTTGCCAAGGCGTCTGGCTGGCCGGTACCGCAGGGATGCCCTCGGCTTTGCGTGTAGCCAGCTCTTCGTCGCTGATCAGCATGTCGCAGCGCCCGGTGTTGAGGTCGATGCGGATCTTGTCGCCGGTGCGCAGGTAGGCGAGACCGCCGCCGACCGCGCTTTCGGGCGAGGCGTTGAGGATCGACGGACTGTCCGATGTGCCGGACTGGCGACCGTCGCCGAGCGTCGGCAAGGTCGTGACGCCACGCCGCAGCAGTGCGTCGGGCGGTTGCATGTTGACCACTTCTGCCGAGCCGGGCCAGCCGACCGGACCGGCGCCGCGAATCACCAGGATGGTGTTCTCGTCGATGCCCAGCGCCGGATCGTTGATGCGGGCATGGTAATCGTCGGAGCCGTCGAACACTGCCGCATTGCATTCGAAGATGCCTTCGCTGCCTGGCGTGCTGAGGTAGCGCGAGCGGAAGCTGTCCGAAATCACGCTGGTCTTCATGATGGCGAAGTCGAACAGGTTGCCCTTGAGGACCAGGAAGCCCGCGCGTTCGCGCAGTGGCGCATCAAAGCGGAACACCACTTCGCGGTCATGGCTTTCGCGGCCTTCGAGATTCTGCGCCATGGTCTTGCCACCGGCGGTGAGACGGTCGGCGCGCAGCTTGCCGGCCTGTTGCAGTTCCCACATGATGGCCGGCACGCCGCCGGCGCGGTGGAAGCGCTCGCCCAGATATTTGCCGGCCGGTTGCATGTTGAGCAGCAGCGGCACGTCGTAGCCGTACTTCATCCAGTCGTCCGAATGCAGCTCGACACCGGCGTGGCGCGCCATCGCCATGATGTGTGGCTGGGCATTGGTGGAGCCGCCGATGGCGGCGTTGACCACGATGGCGTCGAGGAAGGCGTCGCGCGTCAGGATCGCCGAAGGGCGCAGGTCTTCGTACGCCATGCCGACGATGCGGCGGCCGGTTTCGTAGGCCATCTGTCCGCGCTCGCGATACGGCGCGGGGATCGCGGAGCAGCCGGTCAGCGACATGCCGAGCGCTTCAGCCATGGCGTTCATGGTCGAGGCCGTACCCATGGTGTTGCAGTGTCCGGACGAGGGCGCCGATGCGGCGGCGATCTCGAGGAATTTCTCATTGTCGATCTGGCCCGCCGACAACTGGCGACGACCCTTCCATATGGCGGCGCCGGAACCGACCAGCTCGCCGTCCATCCAGCCGTCCAGCATCGGACCGCCGGACAGCACGATGGCCGGGATGTCGACGGTGGAGGCGGCCATGATCTGCGCCGGCGTGGTCTTGTCGCAGCCGGTCGTCAGCACCACGGCGTCGATCGGATAGCCGTGCAGGATTTCCACCAGCCCGAGATACGAGAGATTGCGGTCGATCGCCGCAGTCGGGCGACGGCAGTTTTCAAAGATCGGATGCAGCGGGAATTCCATCGGGATGCCGCCGGCGTCGCGGATGCCGTCGCGCACGCGGCGCGCCAGTTCAAGATGGATGCGGTTGCAGGGGCTGATGTCGCTGCCGCTTTGGGCGATGCCGATGATGGGACGGCCGGAGCGCAGTTCTTCGGCGGTGATGCCGTAGTTCATGAAACGTTCCAGATACAACGCCGTCATGTCGATGTGGTCCGGATTGTCGAACCAGTCCTGGGAACGGAAACGGCGCGGTGTCTGATGTTGATTTGTCACTTCTATACCTCTGTCAATAGGTGATGTTGAGCCAGGCCAGGCGTGTCGGCACGGAACGAAAACAAGCCGCCCGCGAGCGGCTGCTTCAGGCGTTCGTCCGGCGACAGGCCTTTCCACGCAGTGGTGACCTGCACGGTCTGCAGGTCAGCGCCGCCGAAGGCCAGCTTGGTGATGTTGGCGCACGGGAAGGGAAGCACGCCGGCCAGTTCTCCGGACGGCAGGAAACGCTCGATGCGCCACCCGCCGAACAGGGCGATCCACAGGCAACCCTCGGCATCCACCGCCATGCCGTCCGGATAGCCGGAGCCGTCAATGGCAATGAAGGGGCGCTTGCCGGACAAATTTCCCGCCGCGTCGACATCGAAAGCATATACCGTTCGCAGCAATGTGTCCGTGTGATACAGCGTTTTTCCATCCGGGCTCATGGCCGGGCCGTTGGTGATGACGTAATTGCGGTCCTGTTTGCTCAGGGTTTCGCGGTCGCGGCGATACAGCGAACCGCTCGGATTTTCCTCGGCGTCGTCCATGGTACCGAACCACAGGCGGCCGTGCCGGTCGGCGAAACCGTCGTTGATGCGATTGCCGGGAAGCTCTTCTTCAACCGTTTGCAGCAACGTGAAACTTCCGGTGTTCGCGTCGAACCGATAAAGGCCGCCTTGCATGCCGCACAGCAGACTTCCATCGTCGCAGGGCAGCACGAAGCCCGGTTGCCGCGGCGTGCTCCAGCTTTGCCGACGGCCGCCGTCGGCATCGCAGCGATGCAGCGCGCGGCCTTTGATATCGACGAAGTAGAAGGTCTCTTGCGCCGCATGCCAGACCGGGCCTTCGCCCAGTTCGGCGCCGACCGGCCATACGCAGGTCGGAGCAGCCGCACTCATGCGCCGTACCAGCCGGCGTCGACGAAGTAGTCGCGTCCGGAGCATTTTGATGCGCTGTCGGACGCCAGGAATAACGCCAGCGCCGCAACGTCATGGGGTTCCACGCGCTCGTACAGGCATTGCGACGCGAGGATCTTGGCTTCTTCTTCCGGGCTGTGCCACAGGCGCATCTGGCGCGGCGTGCGCACTGCGCCGGGAATGATGCAGTTCACGCGGATGCCGTGCACGCCGAGGTCGCGCGCGAGAGCGCGCGTCAGCCCTTCGATGGCGGCCTTGGCGGTCATGTACAGCGCCAGGCCCGGCAGCGCCAGGTGCCACGAGATCGAGCCGAAATTCAGGATCACGCCGCGTCCCATGTTGCGCATCCCCGGCGTGACCGCCTGCGCGCAAAAGAACTGGTGACGCAGGTTGACCGCCATGCGCTCGTCCCAGTAGGCCGGCGTCACCTCGGCCACCTTGTGGCGGTCGTCGTTGGCGGCGTTGTTGATGAGGATGTCGACGGCGCCGGCGGTTTTTTCAATGGCGGCGAAACTTGCCGCCAGTGCGTCCAGATCGAGCAGATCGCAATGCATGAAGGTCGGCGGCAGCGGCGAGTCGCGCAGTGCGGTTTCCAGTTCGCGCGACTCGCGCTCGGCGATATCGAGGAAGAATACCTGTGCGCCTTGCTGCGCGAAGGCTTCCACCAGCGCCGCGCCGATGCCGGTGCCGCCGCCGGTGATGACGACGCGCTTGCCGGCCAGGCTGCGGTAGACGGCGTGCTCGAAAGGCGCCGATGCGGTTGGTGCTGCCGGCGCGGTTGCGAGGGAGGCCGATGGTGATGCTGTCATGCTGCTGTTCTCCTTGAGGATGGCACTGAATCTGTCAGGCCGCGCCCGGCCAGATAGCGATAAAGCGAGCGGATGCCGAAAGTCCAGGGGGCGATGGCGTCGCTGTGTTGCACGTGATTGACCAGCGCGCCCAACGCCGGGCTGGCGATGGTGACGCGGTCGCCCAGATGATGGGTGAAGCCGGCGCCGGCTGCATCGCGATCCTTGATCGGCGAGAACATGGTGCCGAGGAACAGCATGAAGCCGTCCGGATACTGGTGATGTGCACCGCAGGTCTGCTGCACCAAGTCGAGCGGATCGCGGCTGATCTCGCGCATGAAGCTGACGCCGTCGAGACGGAAGCCGTCCTCGCCTTCGATGCACAGTGACACTTCGGCCTGGCGCACCGTGTCGATCGTGAAACGCTCGTCGAACAGGCGGATGAACGGGCCGATGGCGCATGAGCCGTTGTTGTCCTTGGCCTTGCCCAGCAGCAGCGCACTGCGGCCTTCAATGTCGCGCAGATTGACGTCGTTGCCCAGCGTCGCACCGACCGCTTCGCCGCAGCTGTTGACGGCCAGCACGATTTCGGGCTCGGGGTTGTTCCATTGCGAAGCCGGATGCAGGCCGACGTCGGCGCCCAGTCCCAGCGCCGACATCGCCTGCGCTTTCGAGAACACTTCCGCGTCGGGGCCGATGCCGACTTCCATGTATTGCGACCAGGCGTTGCGTTTGACGAGTTCCTGCCTGAGCTTTGCAGCGGCTTCCGAACCGGGCCGGATGGAAGACAGATCGGCGCCGATGCTGGCCTGCAATTCCTTGCGCAGCGCCTCCGCGCGAGCGGCGTCGCCGGCGGCTTTCTCCTCGATCACGCGCTCCAGCATGCTGACCGCGAAGGTCACGCCGCAGGCCTTGATCGGCTGGATGTCGCAAGGCGCCAGCAGCAGCGGCCTGCTGGTGTCGTCCTGGCTGTGGAGGGCGTGATGCACCAGGTCGAGTACGCTGCCCAGCGCTTCGCCGGGAGCGTGGCGGGCGATGTGCAACAGGTCTTCGGCGTCGAGCAGGTCGGCCACGGTCGGCGCCGCCGCAGTAATGTCGAATACCTGGCCATGGCGCACGGCGACCACGCAGGGGCCGTTGATCTTGCTGTTCCTCCAGACGCGGCCGATCAGCAGCGCATCGGCCAGATCGGTGGGCAAGGCGGCGTGGGCCGGTATCGCTTGCATGGTCGCTTGCATGGCGTTCCTCTTTTCAGAATGGGATGGAAACAGGCCGCTCAACGGCCCGAGCGGGTGCTGACGTCGACCCACACGGCCAGCATCAGGATGCTGCCCTTGACGATCATTTGCCAGTAGGTGCCGACGTCGAGCATCGACATGCCGTTGTCCAGGCTGGCCATCACCAGCGCGCCGATCAGGGCACCGTAGATAGTGCCCGAGCCGCCGCGCATCGACGTGCCGCCGATGAAGCAGGCCGCGATGGCGTCGAGTTCGCCCATGCTGCCCGACGACGGAGATCCTGCCGCCAGGCGGGCGGTGTTGACCAGTCCGGCCAGCGCGCACATCACGCCCATGATGCCGAACACCCACAGCTTGACCGACTGCACGTTGACGCCGGACAGGCGCGTGGCTTCCATGTTGCTGCCCACCGAATAAATGCGGCGGCCGAACACGGTTTGCGTGGTGACATAGCTGAACAGGCCGAGTAACGCCAGCAACAGCAGCACCGGCACCGGGATGCCGTCATAGCTGTTGAGCGTGCGTACGAAGGCCAGCAGCACGGCGCCGATCAGCGCCACCTTGATCGCGTCGCGCCACAGCGGCGGCACCGGCAGCGCATGGCGGGCCCGGTTGGCGCGCTGGCGCCAGGTCAACGCCAGCGCCAGCACGAACAGTACGATCACCAGCGCGACGCCGAAGCTGGCCGGCAGGTAGCCCTGGCCCAGATACACCAGGTCGCTCGACACCGGCGCAATCGTGAGACCGCCGGTGATGCCCAGCAGCACGCCACGAAACGCCAGCATGCCGCCCAGCCCGACGATGAAGGAGGGGATGCGCATGTACGCCGTGAGGTAGCCGTTGAACAACCCGAGCAGCAATCCCAGCGTCAGCACGAGGAAGAGATTGAGCGGCAGCGGCAGGTTGTGCGTGACGTTCAGGATGGCGGCGACGCCGCCCAGCAGCCCGAGCAGCGAGCCGACCGACAGATCGATTTCACCGGCGATGATGACCAGCACCATGCCGCAGGCCAGGATACCGGTGACCGACATCTGGCGCAGCAGATTGGAGAGATTGCGCGGCGTCACGAAACCGCCTTCGGTCTTCCAGCTGAAGAAGGCCCAGATGATGGCGATGGCGATGAGCAGCGCCATGATCTTGTAGCGGCTGAAGAGTTGTTTGATGGCGGCGGTGTTGGCCGCGCCGTTGCCTGTACGGATAGTCGAAGTCATGCTTGATTCCAGATGGTTGTTATGCAGCTGCGTGCAGCCGTTGTTGCGGCGACTGGTTGATGGCCGCCGCCAGCACCATTTCCTGCGTCAGGTTCTGGTTGGGGAAGTCGCCGCGCAGCTTGCCTTCGCCGATGACCAGTACGCGGTCGGAGACGCCCAGCACTTCCGCCAGTTCGGACGACACCATGATCACGGCCACGCCCTGTTTCGCCAGTTCGGAGATCAGGCGGTAGATTTCCGCCTTGGCGCCGACGTCGACGCCGCGCGTGGGCTCGTCGAGGATCAGGACCTTGGGATGCGCCAGCAGCATCTTGGCCAGCACCGCCTTCTGCTGGTTGCCGCCGGACAGGCCGGTGATGGGTAGGAAGGGGCTGGCGGTCTTGAGCCGCATGCGGGAGATTTCCCCGTGTACGGCTTGCAGTTCGGCCTCGCCGTCGATGCGGGTGCCGCGCGAGAAGTTCTTCAATACCGTCAGCGTGATGTTCTGGCCGACGTTGAGGTCGGGCACGATGCCGTGCTGCTTGCGGTCTTCCGGCACCATGCACAGGCCGAGCCGGATGGACTTGAGAGGCGTGCCGGTGTCGACGCGCGCGCCGTTCATCCGGACTTCTCCTTCGCAACGGCCCGGATAGGCGCCGAAGATCGCCGACACCAGCTCGGTGCGGCCCGCGCCGACCAGGCCGGCGATGCCGAGGATCTCGCCGCGCCGTACCGAGAACGAGACGTCGTCGACGCGCTTGCGTTTGGGATTGTCGACATCGAAGCAGGTCATGTGATGCGCTTCGAACACGATCTCGCCGACCTCATGATCGCGACTCGGGTACATCGCGGTGATTTCGCGTCCGACCATCTGCGTGATGATGCGGTCGACGTCGAGCTCTTCCATCGGCGTGGTGGCGATGTGCTTGCCGTCGCGGATGACAGAAATGGTGTCGCACACGGCGGCCACCTCGTCGAGTTTGTGTGAAATATAGACGCAGGCCACGCCCTTGGCCTTGAGATCCTTGATGATCTTCAGCAGCACGGCGATTTCAGAGGCGGTCAGCGACGACGACGGCTCGTCGAGGATCAGCAGGCGCGCCTTCTTGTTGAGCGCCTTGGCGATCTCCACCAGTTGCTGGTGGCCGCCGCCGTATTGCATGACCGGCAGGGCGACGTTGATGTCCGGCATGTTCAGTTCGCGCATGAGTTCTTCGGCGCGCCGGTACATGGCGGGATAATTCATGCGGCCGCCGGGCAGCGTCAGCTCGTGGCCCATGAAAATGTTCTCCGCCACCGACAGCTCGGGCACCAGCATCAGTTCCTGGTGGATGATGACGATGCCGGCCGCTTCGGTGTCGCGCACGGAATGGGCGACCAAAGGCTTGCCGTCCCACAGGATATCGCCATCCCAGGTGCCGTGCGGATAGACGCCGGAGAGGATTTTCATCAGCGTGGACTTGCCGGCGCCGTTCTCGCCGCACAGGCCGACACATTCGCCGGCCTTGATTTTCAGGTCGATGCCGTCGAGGGCGCGGACACCGTCAAACTGTTTGACGATGCCCTTCATTTCCAACAGATACTCTGACATGCTGCGCTCGCGGAATGATGTGGGGGATGTAAAAATGCGGAGTTCGACGCAAGTACGACGCCCACCGGGCGCCGTACCTGTCTGCCGGGTGGCAGGGTGGCGGGAGGGCTTACTTGCCGCCGATCTGCGCCTGCGTGTAGAAGCCGTCGTCAACCAGGATGTTGACGTTGGCCTTGGTCAGCGGAATCGGCTTGAGCAGCACCGTGTCGACCTTCTTGAAGCCGTTGTCGTACTGCGAGTTGTAGCTCGGCTTCTCATTGCGCGCCAGGTGCACCGACAGGTTGGCTGCCTCGGTGGCGATCAGCTTGAGCGGCTTGTAGACCGTCATGGTCTGGGTGCCGGCGACCACGCGCTTGATCGCTGCGAGGTCGGCATCCTGGCCCGAGACCGGCACCTTGCCTGCCAGTTTTTGTGCTGCCAGCGCCTGGATGGCGCCGCCTGCCGTTCCGTCATTCGAGGCGACGATGGCGTCGATCTTGTTGTTGTTGGCAGTCAGAGCGTTCTCGACGATGGAAAGCGCTTCAGTCGGATTCCAGTCCTTCACCCATTGCTGGCCGACGATCTTGATGTCGCCCTTGTCGATCAGCGGCTTGAGCACCTTCATCTGGCCTTCGCGCAGCATCTTGGCGTTGTTGTCGGTAGGGGATCCTCCGAGCAGGTAGAAATTGCCTTTCGATTGCGCCTTGACCACGCCTTCGGCTTGCATTTCACCAACCTTTTCATTGTCGAACGAGATGTAGGCATCGACGTCGGCGTTGAGGATCAGGCGGTCGTAGGACAGCACTTTGATGCCGGCCTTCTTGGCTTCCTTGATGGTGTTGGTCAGCACCGTTGCGTTGAACGGCACGATCACGATCACGTCAACGCCGCGCGAGATGAGATTTTCAATTTGCGAAATCTGGCGTGCTTCGCTGGCGTCGGCGGATTGCACGAACACCTTGGCGCCGAGTTTTTCCGCCGCCGCGGTGAAGAAGTCGCGGTCGCGCGCCCAGCGTTCGACGCGCAGGTCATCGATGGAAAAACCGATCTTGGGATTCTTGGCGTCGGCCATCGCGCCGCCTGCGACCAGCGACATCGTGGTCGCCGCCATCAGGGCCAATACACTCTTTTTCAGGATTGCGTTCATTGCCTTGTCTCCAGTGTGTTCATTATGATTTTTAAGGGGGTCTGCTCCTGCGTCGGCGGACATTTTTATACTGACTCCAGTCCGCTCCTGCCCATCGCCGCCTTGCCGAGGCTGGATGTGCGGCCATACTAGCAACCGGGCACCGGCCACCACAATTACGAAATCCGCCAACCGGCAGTGCGATTCTTTCTATTGCACTTGCACAAACGGCTATTTGGACTGACGCGGCGACGGCGTCTCGGTACAATCGAAAAATCAGAAAAGAACGGAACAAAAAGATGATGATCTGACATCATCGGCGAGATGTTCCACGACGTCAGGAGACCGCCCACCGGCGCAATCACGGTTGCAGCCGGCCGGGCATCGGAGAATTCAGCGTGACAAAAGTACCGACCGTGCATCGCATTGCGCTGCTATTCAACGGCAACAAGATATTCGACCGCGACATCATTGCCGGCATCGGTGAATACCTGAGCAGCACGCGTGCGTCGTGGGACTTGTATCTGGAGGAAGATTTCCGTTGCCGGCCCCAGGGCATCGAGCGCTGGCAGGGCCACGGCATCATCGCCGACTTCGACGATCCGACCATGCAGGAAGCCTTGTCGCGTGTGCAATTACCGGTGGTCGCCGTCGGCGGCTCCTATGCCGACGAGGCCGACTATCCCAAAGACCTGCCGTATGTCGCGACCGACAATTTCAAGCTGGTCAAGCTGGCCTACGACCATCTGATCGAAGCCGGATTGCAGAATTTCGCCTGCTTCAGCCTGCCGCAAGCCGACGTCAACCGTTGGGCGCAAGAGCGCGAAAAGGCGTTCGAATCGCTGATGCAGCGCGACGGCATTCAAGGCCATGTCTACCGTGGCGTCGGCACCAGCGCACAGTCCTGGGACACCGCCGTGGAGCAGCAGATTGCCTGGGTGCGCAGCCTGCCCAAGCCGATCGGCATCATCGCCGTCACCGATGCGCGTGCGCGGCAATTGTTGCAAGCCTGCCTGTTCGCCGGCATCGCGGTGCCGGAGCAGGTCGCACTGATCGGCATCGACAATGATCCGCTGGCGCGCATCCTGACGCGCGTGCCGCTCAGTTCCGTGATTCAGGGCACGCTGGAAATGGGCCGCACGGCGGCGCATTTGCTGCATCAGATGCTGCACGGCCACGGCGCGCAGTTTTCCGACAAGCGCATCCTGGTGCCACCGGCCGGCATCAATGTGCTGGCGTCGAGCCGGCACGAGGCGCGCAACCATCCGCACGTGATGCAGGCGATGCACTTCATCCGCCAGTATGCCTGCCAGGGTATCAAGACCGAACAGGTCGCCGATTACGTCGGCGTGTCGCGCTCATCGCTGGACTGGTATTTCCGGCGCGAACTCGGCCGCAGCGTGCATGACGAAATCCTGCGCTTCAAGCTCGACGCCGCCAAACGCCTGTTGCAACAGGCGCATGGCAACGTCGCCGAGATCGCCGTCAGCTGCGGTTTCACTTCGGTGCAATACATGCACGCGGTGTTCAAGCGCGAGCTCGGCTGCACGCCGCGCGAATATCAGGAACAGCTGATGCAGGGCGCGGCGTCAAGTCAGTCGTCCTCTCTCCCTTTACAGCAAGAACCCATCCACGGCGATTGATCCGCCGCTGCATTTTGACGACATGACACATTTCACCCTCTCCAGCACGTCCGCCGGCCATGGCGTTACCTTGTACACCCTGCGCAATGCACACGACATGCGCGTCGTCATCAGCAATCGCGGCGCCACGCTGATTTCTTGGTGGGCGCAGGACCGCTACGGTCGCGAAGCCGACGTTCTGCTCGGCTATCCGGACCAGCAGGGCTATCTCGCCAACACGCCATACTTCGGCGGCGTGATCGGACGCTGGGGCAATCGCATCGCCGCCGGCCGTTTTGTGCTCGACGGCGTCGACTACCAGCTCGACCGCAATGAAGGCGACAATCATCTGCACGGCGGCTCCGGCGGATTCCACTTGCTGCCGTGGCAGGTGCAAGCCGATCCGGAAGGCTTGCGCATGACGCTGGCCTCGCCGCACGGCGCCGCCGGCTTCCCCGGCAATGTACTGGCGTCGGTACTGTACCGGCTTGACGACGAAGGGTGGCTGAGCATCGATTACACCGCCACCAGCGACGCCCCGACGCCGCTCAACCTGACTTCGCATGGCTACTTCAACCTGAACGGCGGTGTCGACGATATCTGCGATCACATTCTGTCCATCGATGCGGATCGCTATCTGCAGGTCGACCGCGCGTTGATCCCCAACAAGGCGGCGGAGGTGGCCGGCAGTGCTTTCGATTTTCGCCAGCCGGCGCCGATCGGTGCGCGCCTCGCCTGGCCCGACGCTCAGCTCGGCATCGCCGGCGGTTTCGATCACTGCTATTGCCTGCGTCCGGGAGATCCCGCAACCACGTCACGCAGCCGCAACGTGCAGGCGTTGCGCGATGTGGCGACGGTCTACGATCCCGGTTCGGGGCGTGAACTGACGGTCGCCACCACCGAGAACGGCCTGCAGTTTTACAGCGGTAATTTTCTGGAAGGAATCGCTGGGCGCGGCGCACAGGCCTATGCCGCGCATGACGGCTTCTGTCTCGAAGCGCAGGCATATCCGGACCAGGTCAACGGCCCCGACCGCGAAGACGTGATCCTGCGTCCGGGCCAGGTCTATCGCCAGACTACGGCTTACCGGCTGAGCGTGCGCGCCTGATGGAATGAGTTCCGGTCAGCGCGCTTCACGCTTGCACCAGCGGTACGCGCGAGTGTTTATTTATTCGTGGTCGAAAGCATGCGCTCGACGTAGCGCGCAATCAGGTCGATCTCCAGATTGACCTTGCCCCCGACTTTCAGGTGCTTGAGCGTGGTGACCTGGATCGTGTGCGGGATCAGGTTGATCGAGAAGCGGCAGCCGTTGGCGACATCTTCCACGCGGTTGACGGTCAGCGAGACGCCATTGACGACGATCGAGCCTTTGTAGGCGAGATATTTGGCGAGCGACTTGGGTGCTTCGACGATCAGCTCCCACGATTCGCCCACCGGTTCGAACTTGTTGACCACGCCGAGGCCGTCGACGTGGCCGGAGACCAGGTGGCCGCCGAGGCGTTCGGCCAGGGTCAGGGCTTTTTCCAGGTTCACTTCGCCCGGTGCATCGAGGCCGGCAGTGAGGTTGAGACTCTCGCGCGATACGTCGACGGTGAATCCGCGGGCGGTTTTTTCCACCACCGTCATGCAGGCGCCGTTGAGCGCGATCGAGTCGCCCAGCGCGACGTCGTCCATCGCCAGCGCACCGGCGTCGATGTCGAGGCGCACGCCGGCGTCGGCGGAGTTGCCCAGCGGTTGAACGGAAGTGATGTTGCCGACGGCGGCTACGATACCTGTGAACATGATGGGATCCAAATAAGTGACTGAACAGGGAGACTAGCTGAACCGCGCAAGGATACGCAAATCCTCGCCGATCTGCTTGATCTCATGGAAACGCAGCGCGATCTTGCCGGACAGGTCGTCCAGCGCCGGCAGGTCGAACATACTGCGGCCGTCGCCCAGCAGGCTGGGTGCAAGGTACAACAGCAGCTCGTCGACGCAGCCTTCGCGGATCAGCGAGGCATTGAGTTTGGAGCCGGCTTCGATGTGGATTTCGTTGAGGTTGCGCTTGCCCAATTCGGCGATCGTGCGCGGCAGGTCGACCTTGCCGGCGGCGTTGGGCAGCACGATGACCTCGGCGCCGCGCTCTTCCAGCGCAGCGATGCGGGCACGGTCTTCACTGGCGGTAAAGACCCAGGTGCCGCCGCCGGCGAGAATGTTGGCGTCCGGCGACAGCCTCAGGTTGCTGTCGACCACAATGCGGCGCGGCTGACGCGGGGTATCGACGGCGCGTACGCTGAGTTGCGGATTGTCGTCCTTGACGGTGCCGATGCCGGTAAGGATGGCGCAGGCGCGCGCGCGCCAGAAATGGCCGTCGTCACGCGCCGCCTGGCCGGTGATCCACTGGCTCTTGCCGTTGTGCAACGCGGTCTTGCCGTCGAGGCTGGCAGCCGACTTCATGCGCACCCAGGGCGTGCCGTACAGCATGCGCTTGAAGAAGCCGATGTTCATTTCGCGGGCCTGTTCCCGCAACACGCCGGAGACCACGGCGATGCCGGCAGCCTGCAATTTTTCCAGGCCCTTGCCGGCCACCAGCGGATTGGGATCGGTCATCGCCGACACCACCTTGCCGACGCCGGCCTTGATCAGCGCGTCGGCGCAGGGAGGGGTGCGGCCGAAATGGCTGCAGGGTTCCAGTGTGACATAGACGGTGGCGCCGCGTACGTCGTTGCCGCGTTGCCGGGCGTCGTCCATAGCCTGGATTTCAGCGTGATTGCCGCCCGGCGGCTGGGTGAAACCGGCGCCGATGATGCGACCGTCGCGCACGATGACACAGCCGACACGCGGGTTGGGCGTGGTCGTAAACATGCCTTGTTCGGCCTGTTGCAACGCCAGCGCCATGGCTTGCTGGTCGTTTTCGATGAAGAGGTCGTAGATGGACATTGGATTCAGAGCGGTGCGATGTTGCGGTTGGTTGCGGGCGCAGGATCGGACGTGAATCTGCAGCTTCGGTCATCCGCCGGATTGCAGATGCGGGCGCGGCCCAGGATTCCAAGTCTGACCAGGCGCGTTCTTCCATCCAGCGAAAATTGCCACGAACCCCACTGCGGCGCCCGGTCGCTGATATTGTTGCGCGTCCTGCCGTTGCCATTGTAAGCGATGTAGGGCGCCGACTTGTCGCTGAGCGTGGTAGCCATGCTGAGGCCGGCAGGCAAGCTGTCATGGCTATAGATCAACTCATCGCCGGCGTCGAATTGCAGGTTGGCGTCGCCTGGCTTGTTGGCGAAGACCACCCAGCCGTTTTCCCATCTGCTGCCGTCGCGCGGCGCCAGGTCGACCCGGCTGCCGCGCCGGATGGCTTCGCTGCGGGCCAGGTTGAGCGCGCCCAGGAAGGCATTGGCGGCGTTCGCAAGCTGCTGGTTTCGCGTATAGCCGCGCAGGCCGGGAACACCGGCCGCCAACAGCACGCCGACCACGGCAAGTACGACCAGCAGTTCAGGCAGGGTGAAGCCGGCGGGACGCATCGGGTCTGGTTTCATCGGCATGCCTCGGGCGCGGCAGTCGGCGAGAGACCGGCGATGGTTCGTTCGCCGCGACTGTTGAGCGTCAGCGTGCCGCATTGGGCATCAATGAATCCTCCGGCAGGCGTCGCCGACAGCACGATGCATTCCTGCAAGGTGCCTCCGCTGCATTCGCCGGCGGAGATGCGATAGGCGCTGCCGGCCTCGGTGTCGCCCGACAGCCATCTGAACGATCCGGCCGTGGCGGCGTCGCCATACGCGCGGTAGGCATTGTGCTGCGTGAAGTGGCGTTCCTGTTGCTGCATGGCTTGCATCAGTGCCGCACGCGCTTCGGTGCGGCGCGCCTTGCGTATGTGCGATTGATAGGACGGATAGGCAAACAGCGCCAGCATGCCGATGATGCATAACACGCACATCAGTTCGATCAGGGTGAAACCGCGATGAGGATATGGATCATGGTGAGGACGGGACATGGTTTTCTCCGGGGATGTGGAAATCTTGCGTGCCGTTTCGACGGTTTCAGTTGTTGATTTCGCGCCAGCTCAGGCGCGTTGACGGCGAGTTCGTGTCGAGTACGGTTTGCAACATCACTTGCGTGCTTTGGCGTGGGCCGAAGCCGACTGCGGTCACGCGATAGCGCGTCACAACTTGCCGGTCTGCGGTGGCGAGCCTGATCAACTCGATCAGGTAGCGCGGCGGTTGTGCCGGCAGCGACGCGGCGCCGTGCGGGAAGCTGAGTCCCGTGAAGCGGCCGTAGCTCACTGACGGCGCCGGTGCGCTGAAATTGGTGAGCCGCCACGGCGCGACACTGGCCGTGGCCAGGCACAGACCGCCGTAAGCACCGATGCCGTGGCAGGCGCCGGCCTGGTCCGGGAATGCTTCCAGCGTGACGCGGCCGCCGGCGATATCGCGTTCGGCGTCGCGCAGCCCCGCTTCCGCAGCCTGGAAGGCAATGTGGCGGTCGCGGTCGTTGCGCGAGGATTTCTCGTTCATGAGCGTGAGCTGCGCCGACGAGACACCGAACAGCATCACCACCACCAGCATCAGCAGCACAATGAGCAGCGAGGCGCCGCGTTGATGGCGTGCGGTGTTCATCGAGTGTTCATCGCGCGGAATTGCGCAACCGGATCGTGGTCTGGAACAGCTTGCGCATGCGTTGTTGCATCGGCGCGGGCAGCTTTGCTTCATCAATCACCGCACCGACGTCCTGGCCGTCCTGATACGCCGCGCCGAACAGGCGATGTACGATAGGTGTGCCACCGTCCCGGATATTGCGCTCGCCATGCATCAGCAGTGCGATTCGGACCGCTGCCACTTCGCGCCAGCGCTCGCCGACGCGCGTGGCGCTTACATAGTCAAGATCGCCGCCGTTGTTACGCAGGCCGTACAGCACCTGGAAGGACTCGACCCCGCGCACGATGGCGGCAGCGCTCCAGCCACCGTCGCGCGCCAGGTATTTGCAACGCAGTTCCGGTTCGTTGGTGCCGTCGGGGGCGACGTAGAAAATGCTCTGGCCACGCATCGTCTCGAAATCAGAAAGCGCGGTCGCGCTGTCCGGTCCGGGTACGGCGAAGCCGGCGCAATTGAGCATGTCGTTGTCGGGCCGATTCCTTGGTCCGGATCCGAAGAAGCGTATCGCCAGCAAATCGCTGCCGTGTGCATCGCGGTTGGCGGACCGCGACGAAAATCCGCTTGAATGCTCGTCGACCCTGGCGTTGTCGATGCCGAAGATACCTGGCTCCAGAGCTTCGAGGCCGCTGCGCAGGAACGCCGGATTGTCTTGCGGCACGTAGTTTGCCTGCCGCACGCTGCGCTCGATCAGGTCGAGCGCGTAGCGGCCGTTCTCCTGGACCTGGGCGCTGTCGGCGACGCTCAGATAGCTTGAGCGGGCCGCCTGCATCAGCGCCACGGCGGCGAGCACCACGCCCGTGCCGAGCGCCATGGCGATCATCAGTTCGATCAGCGTCAGGCCTTGCTGGTAGCGGTGCATTCATCCCTCCACCGGCAGCGCCAGGATGGGCGGCGGTTCCGATTGCGTCGTTGTCGGTTCCCGCGTGGCCCAGCCGATCTTGATCAGCAAGGGGCCCCCGGCGCCGTTGCACGGCCAGCGCAGCGTCGCGTTGAGGATCGGCGCATCGTCCTTGCACACCACCACGCGTGCGCGCGGCAAGGCGTCGGCCAGGCGCTGCTTCCAGGTGGTGAGGTCGCAATCTGTGCGGGCGCAGGCGGCAGATGGCCCGGCGCCGGCGCGGTACTCAAATTGATAGGCGTCTGCATTGGCGGAGGTGCGCAACAGTTCCGCCAATTCCACCGCCAGTTGCAGCGCGGCCGATTGGTAAGCGCTGTCCTGCGCAGTGCGCAGGGCATGGAGCTGCATCGCCGCGGCGCCGGAAGCGGCCAGCGCCAGAATGACAATCGCCGCCAGCACTTCCACCAGCGTGAAACCGTGTTGCGTGGAGCGCGGCGTGAAGGTAAATGGGAGAGAAGGGGGAACCGTCCTGATCACATGGCCTCGCCGAGTTGTATTTCGGAAAGACGATATTTTGCGGGTGTTTGGGAACGGCAATGCCGGTTTTGCTGCGATAGAGCGCGCTTAAACTACGATTGTTTGCTTACCTAGCGTATCTATCTACATCTTCTAGCCGCATTCGGTCTTCGATCTCGATGTATCCATACTCCAGATACACGTTATGACGCGTCAACCGTCGAAATATTGAAGGCTAATGGCTCCCCGGCGGAGTTACACCGTGCGCGTCTCCGGATATTGCGTGACGACATAGGCCACGGCGTCGACATTGGCCGGATTGTGGTAGCTGTGCGCATGGTCGGCGTCGAAGAAGATGGCGTCGCCGGTGCCGAGCAGCCGGCGATGATCGTTGATCTCGATTTCCAGCGTGCCGTGCGTGATGACCAGGTTCTTTTGCACGCCCGGCACCAGCGCCGGCAGGTGTTCGGTCGACAGCGCGTCAAGCTTCAGTTCGTGGAATTCGAAACGGCGTTCGCCTGCGGGGTACAGGCTGCGGCTGGAAAAGCGGCCGTTGCCGCTGACTGTGCGCGGCGAGTCTTGTACAGGCAATACGGCAAATCCCTGCGGCGCGAAGTTGCGCAGGAAAGCCGACACCGACACTTGCAAGGCGGACGCCACGCGTTGCAATACGCGGATGGTCGGCACGCTGCGGCCTGATTCTATCTGCGCCAGCATGGCGCGGCTCACGCCGGACTTGCGCGCCAGGCCGTCAAGAGACAGATGGCGCAGGGCGCGCAGTCGCGAGAGGTTTTCGGCGACGATGTCTTCGATGTCGTTGCCGGGAACCTGAGGCGCTACTGCATGCAGGTGCGGCACGGGTTCGGCGATGCGCAGTTCAGCGGTCATGGCGGGATCCTCTTCAGCGCAGGTTGGTGCGTGCGGAACCCGCAAAAGGATGGAATGCCGACAGCGACCAGCCGTCGCGTGCGCTCTGGAAATGCGTGGCAATCGGCTGCTGCGCCATCTGGCGCGCGGCGCCCTGCCGGCGATAGGCCTGCAGATCGGTGACGGTTGCAGTGGCAAGGGTTGATTCGGCAGGGGCTGCTACGGCGGTGGTGACGTCGGTCATGGGATTCTCCATTCCATCAGGCTTGCTGCGATGGAAAGGAGCTTAGCACCGACACCATATGCGCCAGAACGAATAAATATTCACATCCTTATGTGAATTCAGAATGAAGAATACGGTTCTTTCAGAAACGCCGTCTCTTCCGCCGTCGATGCTCTGCCCAGGATCGCATTGCGATGGGGAAAGCGCCCGAAGCGCGCAACGATTGCATGATGCCGGTCGGCAAACTTGAGGTAGCCGTTGAAGGTCTCGGCGGACGCCGGATCCTCTTTGGCGATCTGTTTCGCCAGCGCGCGGAACAGCTGCACGCAATATTCCTGGTCCTCAATGTCTTCCGAGTGCTCCAGCGGCAGATAAAAGAAGACGCGTTGCAGCGGTGGCAATTGCTGATCGTATCCCTGCGCCAGACCAAGGTGGCAACACTGGCGCGCCAGCTCGTCGAAGTCGAACGCGGTGGCGCTGTCGCGATAGATATTGCGCGGGAACTGGTCCAGCAACAGGATCAGCGCCAGCAGGCCGGCGGGCGTGTCGGCCCAGTCATCGAGCTTGTTGTCGCGCGCAGCCAGCAGGCTGGTTTCGAAGCGCGCCTTGATGGTCTGGTCCACGGCGGGATCTTTGCCCCACCATAGACCGGACTGGCGACCTGCCACCGCGTTGACGTCGCTGTCAGCGGCGTCGGCGCCGAACCAGAACGCCAGGACCGTGTCGACGGTTTCGGTCGCCGTCATGTCGCTGCTGGTCCGGCCAGCACGCGGATGCGTACGTCGCCCAGCGCCACGGTCTGGCCGGCGGTGATCTTGCAGGTCTTGCGCAGCTCCTGCCGGCCGTCGACCTTGACGTTGCCGTCGGCGACGATGGCTTTGCCGGCGCCGCCGCTGTCGCAGATGCCGACCAGTTTCAGCAGCTGGTTCAGTTCCACGTAGGGGCCTTGCAGTTCGAATTCCAGGTGTTGCATATGTACCTTGTCGTGATGGTGCGGATGTTTCAGTGAGGCTGCTGCATTGATTGAATGACCGCGTGACTGAGTGACTACGCCTCAGACCAATGTCTTCTCGGCCTTGTGCAGCCAGAGCGCCAGGTTGTCGAGCAAGTCTTCCTGGCTGAAGGAGCAGCTTTCCTCCGTGAACAGGCTGCCGGCTTCGAGCCGGCCGAGCAGGTCCTCGGCGACTTCTTCGTAGCGTGGCGGCAGGCGTTTGATCAGATCGGTCTGCGCGCGCCAGGCGCTGCAAAAAGCGGCGACATTAATGTCGCCGTCGCGCAGGTCGTTCAGTGCATCGTGCAGGATTTGTAGGTCGGGATTGCTCATGTGTTTACAAGTGGAGGGCGGAAACGGCGAACAGGCTGAGGACACAGGCATAGCCGACGGTCCACGACAGCGAGCGCAGGCTAGGCAGGTCGTTCAGATAGAGCGCAGTATAGACCACGCGCGCGGCGATGAAAGCCAGCGCCAGGCCGTCGATCCATTCTTGCGCCGCGCCGGTTTGCTGAGCCACCAGCACGGCCGCCGCAAAGAACGGAAACGCCTCGAAGTGGTTGCGATGCGCATAGTCGGCGCGGCGGCGCAGGCCGGTTTGTTTGTCGAGCCAGGCGCGCGGTTCGCCGTTGTCGAAATCGCGACGGCCGTACTTCGCCACCGATACCGTGAGGATGGGCAGCAGGCCGGCGATCAGGATGCACCAGTAGGAAATTTCCATGTGAGCCTCTTAAAGCTTCTTTGCTTCGAAGGTATTGCAGGCGCTCACCTTGCCTTCGGTGATGCCGCGCTTGAACCAGCTCACGCGCTGCGCCGAGGTGCCGTGCGTGAACGAATCCGGCACCACTTCGCCGCGCGCCTGCCGCTGCAGGGCGTCGTCGCCGATGGCCGAGGCGGCGTTGAGCGCTTCTTCGATGTCGCCGTTTTCGATGATGTGGCGCGCTTCGTTGGCATGGTAAGCCCAGACGCCTGCGAAGCAGTCGGCCTGCAACTCAAGCTTCACGGAGAGCGCGTTGGACTGCTTCTCGGACATGTTGCGGCGGGCCTTGTCGACCTTCCCGGAAATGCCGAGCAGGTTCTGCACGTGGTGGCCGACTTCGTGCGCGATCACATACGCTTGCGCAAAGTTGCCGGAGACGTTGAAGCGCTGTTTCATCAATTGATAAAAACTCAGGTCGATGTAGACCTTCTGGTCGCCGGGGCAATAGAACGGCCCGGTGGCCGTCTGGCCGGTGCCGCAGGCGGTCGGGGTGGAGCCGGAAAACAGCACCAGCTTCGGCCGCACATAGGTGGCGCCGCCGGCTTTGAAGATTTCTCCCCAGGTATCCTCGGTGTCGGCCAGCACGGTCGATACGAAGCGCGCCATCTGGTCGTTCGGCGGCGGCTTGTGGGCCGGCGCCGATTGCTGCACGGGCGCGAGCTGGCCGCCACCGCCGCTGAGCATGTTGATGACGGTCAGCGGATTGACGCCGAGGAAGTAGGACGCCACCAGCGCGACGACGATGCCGCCCAGCCCGATGGAACGGCCGCCGCCGAAGGAAAAGCCGCCCCCGCCTCCACCGCCGGAGTCCTCGCCGCGGCGATCTTCCACATTGTCGCTTTCGCGATTGCCTTCCCATTTCATGATGATTCCCTTTTTGCTGCACAAGTGCCGGATAGACGAGATTGTAATGGACCGGGCGCGGCGGCAATGGTTTCTGTTCCGAGGCAAAGCCGGAAATCCGGCAAGAATGAATTTCTGCCGGGAAATGCGGTCACTCTTGCATGAACCGATGTGCGACCTTGCGTCGAAAGTATCGGGAGGATGTCGGCGGTTTCCGCAGCGGCGACTTCTGTGGGAATATCCCGCTATGCGTCCGCATCATCGTTGAATCGTTGAACCATAAGCAGCATGCACGTCTTCTCGGGACGTTGCCATGCAGACAACAGAAATTTTAACGGGAGACTCACATGATCTTGTGGCTAGTGCTTTTCGTGGCGGGCGCCCTGGCGCTGATGATGATGCGCGCCGGCGCATGGACCTGGCTGGTGGCGGAGCTGGCCTGGATATGGATAGGCGGCATGACCGACCAGGCCAATGCGGTCGCCTGCGTGCTGCTGGCGATTCTGCTGGGCGTGCCGACCCTGCTGGTGGCGATCAAGTCGGTGCGGGAGACGCTGATCACGCGTCCGGCGCTCGACATTTTCCGCAAGATATTGCCCAGCATGTCGGCGACGGAACGCGACGCCATCGAAGCCGGGACGGTCTGGTGGGACGCCGAGCTGTTTTCCGGCAAGCCCGACTGGGACAAGCTGATGCGATTGCCGCCGCCGGCGCTGACGGCCGAAGAGCAATCCTTTCTCGACAACGAAGTCACGCAGCTGTGCGCCATGGTCAGCGACTGGGACACCTCGGTCGTGTGGCAGGACCTGCAGCCGGAAGCCTGGCAGTTCGTCAAGGACAAGGGCTTCCTCGGCATGATCATTCCCAAGCAATACGGCGGCAAGCAGTTCTCGGCGTACATGCATTCCCAGGTCATCATGAAGTTGTCCTCGCGCTGTTCGGTGGCGGCGATTTCGGTGATGGTGCCGAACTCGCTGGGGCCAGCCGAACTGCTGCTGCATTACGGCACCGAAGAGCAAAAGAACCACTACCTGCCGCGCCTCGCCCGCGGCGAAGAGATCCCGTGCTTCGCGCTCACCAGTCCTTACGCCGGCTCCGACGCCGCGGCGATTCCCGACATCGGCGTGGTCTGCAAGGGCATGCATGAAGGGCGCGAAGTGATCGGTTTCCGCGTCACCTGGGCCAAGCGCTACATCACGCTGGCGCCGGTCGCCACCGTGCTCGGCCTGGCCTTCCGCGCGCACGATCCCGACCATCTGCTGAGCGACAACGCCGAGCCCGGCATCACCTGCGCGCTGATCCCGACCAGCCATCCGGGTGTGGTCACGGGGCGCCGCCACTGGCCGCTTAACGCGGTATTCCAGAACGGGCCCACGTCGGGCGAGAACGTCTTCATCCCGGTGGACTGGGTCATCGGCGGCCAGGCGCAGGTCGGCAAGGGCTGGCGCATGCTGATGGAATGCCTGGCGGCAGGACGGGCGATTTCGCTGCCGTCATCGAGCGTGGGCTTTTCCAAGATGGCGGTGCGCGGCACCAGCGCCTACACCGCCATGCGGCGCCAGTTCAAGATCGCCATCGGCAAGTTCGAAGGCATCCAGGAAGCGCTGGCGCGCATGGGCGGCAACCTCTACATGATGGACGCCACGCGCCGGCTGTCGTCGCTGGCGGTGGATGCCGGCGAGAAGCCGTCGGTCATTTCGGCGATCTCCAAATACCACGTCACCGAACGCGGCCGCATGCTGGTCAACGACGGCATGGACGTGATCGGCGGCAAGGGCATCTGCATGGGGCCGGGCAATTTCCTGGCGCGCGTGTACCAGCAGATTCCGATCGCCATCACGGTCGAAGGCGCCAACATCCTGACGCGCTGCCTGATCATCTTCGGGCAGGGCGCGATCCGCTGCCATCCCTACGTGCTCAAGGAAATGGCCGCGGCGGCCGACGAGGACCACGACCGCGCGCTGCAAGATTTCGACAAGGCCTTCTTCGGCCACCTGAGTTTCGTCGCCGCGAATATGGCGCGTTCGCTGGTGGCAGGTCTCAGCGGCGGACTGCTGGCTTCGGCGCCGAACGCGGCGGCGGAAGAGACGCGCGTCTACTACCGGGCGGTGGCGCGCATGTCGGCCTGTTTCTCGCTGCTGACCGATGTGTCGATGTTCGTGCTGGGCGGTTCGCTCAAATTCCGCGAGCGCATTTCCGGACGCCTCGGCGATGTGTTGTCGCAGCTTTACCTGATCTCGGCGACCCTCAAGCGCTATGAAGACGACGGCCGCCAGAGCGCCGACCTGCCGTATGTCGCGTGGTCGGTGCAAGACGCCCTGCATCGCGCCCAGGAGGCCATCATCGACGTGCTCGAGAACTTCCCCAATCCGTTCATCGCGTTTGCGCTGCGGATCTGGATGTTCCCGCTCGGCCTGTCGTTCCGCAAGCCGTCCGACCGGCTCGCCAGCGAAGTGGCGCTGGCGATGCAGACGCCGGGCGCGGCGCGCGACCGGCTGGTAGTGGATGCCTACCAGCCCGATTTCAGTACCGATCCCCTGGGTAGCGGCGAGCACGCCTTCAATCTGCTGCCGCAAGTCCACGAAATCGAAGCGCGCTTGAAGCAGTCGGTGAAGGACGGCGTGCTGCCGGCGATACCGCAAAGCCTGATCGAGATGCGGCGCTGGAATGCGCGCGCAATGGAGCAGGGACTGATCAGCGTCGACGAGCGCGTAGTGCTGGACGACTTTGCGCATTACGGCAACCTCACGGTGCAGGTCGATGATTTCGACGCCGGTTTCGACATGAAGGATGCCTTGCAAAAAGGACAAGCACCGGAAATCATCACCGGTTGAGGGGCGAAGGGCCGCGGAGCAGGGGGGATGGTCGGAGACGGTCTTTGTCCGGGTTTGCTTGACAATCCGCACAATCCGTCCAGTCCGTCTCGCCCGTGCGGCTGTTTCGGCGGGCTGTAACGTCGTATAATGTCGGTCATCATCGCTCAACGAGACGTCTGTTCAAGGCGTCGCTTCTTTTTAGCCTCTTACCGATATCGCCATGTCCACTACGTCGAACAGCCTCGCCACCGAACAAAACGCTTCGCCCGCATTCCGCTGGCTCAATCCCTACCGTCCCACCAAGTTCAACGTCATCGTCGGCCTCGGCATCGCCGCCATCGTGCTGGCGCTGATCAATCTGCTGGTGCCGGGAGAATTCGGCGCCACCGCCTACCTCTCGACCATTGCCGCCGGCGCCATCGCTTACGTGCTGGCCGAAGTGCTGTTGGTCACCATCGTGGTGGTGGGGCCGTTCGCCGCATTCGTGTATGGCGTGATCGCGTTCTTTGCGCGCTGAACTTAACGCGAGCAAGGAAATAAAAGGCCGGTGAGAACCGGCCTTTTTCATGAGCGATGCCGAAATCCGTATTCCCCACGCGCAATAATTCATTGGAAACCTGCAAGCGCCCGGAATAACATGGCGGCCTCATCCGCGCGCCGCGATCCGGCGCCGCACGTTCAATGCTTCAACCACAAGGACAACACATGCAAACACGCAAGCTCGCCCGCGATGGCCTGACCGTTCCCGAAGTCGGTCTCGGCTGCTGGCAACTCGGCGGCGGCTGGGGCGATCACTGGGATAACGATATCGCCCAGCAGACGCTGGCGCAAGCCTATGCCACCGGCGTCCGCTTCATCGACACCGCCGACGTCTACGGCGACGGCGCCAGCGAACGTTCTATCGGCCAGTTCCTGACCTCGCACAAGGACCTCACCGTCGCCACCAAGCTCGGCCGCGGCGCCATCTATCCGGACGGCTACAGCCGCGAAGCCGTGCGCACGGCGACGCAGCGCTCGCTCGAGCGCCTCGGTGTCGACAAGCTCGACCTGACGCAACTGCACTGCGTGCCGCCGGCCGTGCTCAAGGACGGCAAGATTTTCGACTGGATGCGCGAGTTGCGCGATGACGGCCTGATCACGCGCTTCGGCGCCAGCGTCGAAAGCGTGGAAGAAGGCCTGTTGTGCCTGGAGCAGGAAGGCATGACTTCGCTGCAGATCATCTTCAACATTTTCCGCCAGAAACCCCTCGCCGAATTGCTGCCGCAGGCAAAAGAAAAGGGCGTCGGCATCATCGTCCGGCTGCCGCTGGCCAGCGGTCTGCTGAGCGGCAAGATGACGCGCGCCACCACCTTCAAGCCGGACGATCATCGCAACTTCAACCGCGACGGCCAGCAGTTCAACGTAGGCGAAACCTTCGCCGGTCTCGAGTTCGCCACCGGCGTCGACCTGGCGCAGGAAATCGCCGCACTGGTCCCGGCTGGCATGAGCATGCCGCAGATGGCGCTGCGCTGGATCCTTGACCACGACGCCGTGTCGGTGATCATTCCGGGTGCGAGCTCGCCGGCGCAGGTGCTGTCGAACGCCGGCGCAGCGGCGCTGGCGCCGCTGCCGGCTGAACTGCACGACAAGCTGGCGGCGCTATATCGCGACAAGATCCACGCAGCGATTCGCGGACCGTACTAAGCACTGATTCAGCGCCGTCCAAAGAAAAAGCCCACGACCGCAAGGCGTGGGCTTTTTCCATTGCGCGGACAGCGGCGCCGGGGTCAGAGCTTGAACACGCCCACCACCTTCACCAGGTTGTCGCCTTGCTGCTGCATGGATTTCGACGCGGCGGCGGCTTCTTCCACCAGTGCGGCATTCTGCTGCGTGACTTCGTCCATCTGCGTGATGGCCAGGTTGACCTGGTCGATGCCTTCGCTTTGTTCGTGGCTGGCGACGGCGATTTCCTTGATCATGTCGCTGACCTTGCGGATGCTCTCGACCACTTCGTTCATGGTCTGTCCGGCCTGGCCCACCAGGTCCGAACCGGTGCGCACTTCCTGCACCGAGCCGTCGATGAGCGACTTGATTTCCTTGGCGGCGGCTGCCGAGCGTTGCGCCAGGCTGCGTACTTCCGACGCCACCACGGCGAAGCCGCGGCCTTGTTCGCCGGCGCGCGCCGCTTCGACTGCGGCGTTCAAGGCGAGGATATTGGTCTGGAACGCGATGCCGTCGATCACGCTGATGATCTCGACGATCTTCTTCGACGAGGCGTTGATCGAGTCCATGGTCTGCACCACTTTCTCGACCACATGTCCGCCTTCTTCGGCGACCGTCGAGGCCGATACGGCGAGTTCGCTGGCCTGCTTGGCGTTGGCGGCGTTCTGCCTCACGGTGGAGGTGATTTCTTCCATGGCCGAGGCGGTTTCTTCCAGCGAGCTCGCCTGTTCTTCGGTACGGTTGGACAGGTCCATGTTGCCGTGAGCAATCTCGTCGACCGATTCCTTGATCGAGTCGGTGGCCTTGAGGATGTTGTTGACCGTGTCGACCATGCGGTCGCGCGTGTAGGCGATCGAGGACACCAGGCTGGCTTCGTCACCCTTGCGCACGGCGATCACGCCGGTCAGATCGCCTTCGGCAATCTTGCGCGCGATCTGCGACGCTGCGGCCGGCTCGCCGCCGATGGAGCGGTAGATGTTGCGCACCACCAGCATGGCGATCGCCGACATGACCGCGCCGAGGATCAGCAGCACCACGCCGGCCTTGATCAGCGAGCGATAGAAGTCGGCCTGGATGTCGTCCTGATACACACTGGCGACAAAGTCCAGGTTCCATGGCTTGAAGCGTTTGACGAAGCCCATCTTGGAGCTGGGCTTGTCTTCGTTCGGACGCGGCCACCAGTATTCGAGGAAACCTTCGCCGGCGGCCGACGAGCCGGTTGCGGCGATCATCTTGTAGAGTTCATTGCCCTTGGCGTCCTTGAAGTCGATCATGTTCTTGCCGTTGATCTTGGGGCTCATCGGATGCATGACAACCACTGAGTCGGCCCCCACCAGCGTGATGTAGCCGCTGCCGGTATAGCGCTGGTCTGCCACGCGCGCGATGGCTTGCTTGCGCGCATCATCCGCCGGGATCTTGCCGTCGGCCGATTGCTTGTACAGGCCGGCAACGATGGAGTAAGACATTTCGGTGATATCGATCAGCGCGCGCTGGCGATCGGCGATCTGCAAATTCCTGGTTTCATAGATATTCCACAGGGACAGCGCAAACAGAGCTATCCAGGAAAAAATCAGTGGCAGCCAGAGCTTCTGCTTCAAAGACATGTTGTTCACTACGAGTTCCCCTTTAGACATGCCCGCCGGAAGACGGGCAAAATTTCCCTGAGCACACAATTTTTATTGCCTTGCGAAAACATACGCAGGCGTAGTTTTTTTGAAAATCTTAGCATGCAACGAACAGGCGAAAGCCAAGAAATGAGGGGTAAAGCCTCAGTGTTTTTCCGATAAAAAAAGCGGTACCCCCGTCAGGCGACGGAGATACCGCAAAGGGACGACTGCTCAAGAGAAACGATTTACATCAATGCCGCAACCTCAGGCCGGCTTGCCATAGCCCCCGCCTCCCGGGGTGGAAATCACGAACACGTCGCCCGGCTGCATGTCGATGCTGGCGACGAAGCCCAGTTCTTCCTGCGTACCGTCCTTGCGGATGACGGTATTGCGTCCGCACTGGCCGGGCTCGCCGCCGGCCGCGCCGAACGGCGGCACGATGCGGTTGTTGGACAGGATCGAGGCCGTCATCGGCTCCAGGAAGCGGATCTTGCGAACACCGCCGTTGCCGCCGTGCCACTGGCCGGCGCCGCCCGAGTTTGCGCGGATCTCATAGCTTTCCAGGCGGACCGGATAGCGCCACTCGAGGATTTCGGGATCGGTCAGGCGCGAGTTGGTCATGTGCGTCTGCACCACGTCGGTGCCGTTGAAGCCCTGGCCCGCGCCGGAGCCGCCCGAGATGGTTTCGTAGTACTGATGCCGGCCATTGCCGAAGGTGAAGTTGTTCATCGTGCCCGGCGCCGACGCCAGCACGCCGAGCGCACCGTACAGCGCATTGGTGATGCAGCTCGATGTCTCGACGTTGCCCGACACCACCGCCGCCGGATAGCGCGGATTGAGCATCGAGCCTTCCGGAATGATCACGTTGAGCGGCTTGAGGCAGCCGGCGTTGAGCGGGATCTCGTCATCCACCAGCGTGCGGAACACATACAGCACCGCCGCCATGCAGATCGCGCTGGGGGCGTTGAAGTTGTTGTCGAGCTGCGGCGAGGTGCCGGTGAAGTCGATGTCGGCGGTGCGCTCGGCGTGGTTCACGCGGATCGCCACCTTGATCACCGCGCCGTTGTCGAGCCGGTAATCGTAGCTGCTGTCCTTGAGCAGCGTGATGACGCGGCGCACGGCTTCTTCGGCGTTGTCCTGGACGTGACCCATGTAGGCCTGTACCACTTCAAGACTGAAGTGATCGACCATCTTCAGCAACTCGTCGACGCCCTTTTGGTTGGCGGCGATCTGCGCCTGCAGGTCGGCCAGGTTCTGCGCGATGTTGCGCGCCGGGTAGGGGCCGGAGCCGAGCAGGGCGATGGTTTCCTGTTCGAGGAAACGTCCTGCGCGCACCAGCTGGAAGTTGTTGATCAGGATGCCTTCTTCCTCCACCACAGTGCTGTTGGCCGGCATCGAGCCCGGCGTGATGCCGCCGATGTCCGAGTGGTGGCCGCGCGAACCGACGTAGAACAGGATGTCGCGGCCGTCCTTGTCGAAGGCCGGCGTGATCACCGTGATGTCCGGCAAATGCGTGCCGCCGTGGTAGGGATCGTTGAGCATGAAGACGTCGCCCGGCTGCATCTTGCCCGCGTTCTCGCGGATGATGGTGCGGATGCTCTCGCCCATCGAGCCGAGATGCACCGGGATGTGCGGTGCGTTGGCAATCAGGTTGCCCTGCGCATCGAACAGCGCGCACGAAAAGTCCAGGCGCTCCTTGATGTTGACCGAGAAAGCGGTGTTCTGCAGGCGCAGGCCCATCTGTTCGGCGATGCTCATGAACAGGTTGTTGAACACTTCCAGCATCACCGGATCGGCCGTGGTCCCGATCGCCTTGCGCTGCGTGCGCGCCTGGTAGCGCTGCATCACCAGATGGTTCAGCGGCGTCACTTCGGCCAGCCAGCCCGGTTCGACGATGTTGGTGGCGTTCTTTTCAGCGATGATCGCGGGACCGTGCACGACGTCGCCAGGACGCATGTCTTCGCGGCGATACAGCGCGGTGTCGTGCCATTGCCCGCCGGAGAACAGCTGCACGGTCTCGGCCGACGCCAGCGCGCCATCGCGCGGCGGCAACTGCTCGGATCTTTCTTCACGGTCGGTGGAGACGCCGATCGCTTCCACCGAGATGGCTTCGATGATCAGGGTCTTTTCCGGCATCAGGAAGGAATAGCGCTTCTTGTAGGCGGCCTCGAACTGCTCAACCATGCCGGCGATATCGCCGAAGGCCACCACGATCACCGAATCGGTGCCGTCGTAGCGCAGGTGGGCGCGTTTGATCACGTCGATCTGCGCAGGCGTCACGCCTTGCGCCAGGAGGTCGTCGGCGGCTTGCGTGGCGAGCTTGTTCAGTTCCGCATCGAGCGTGCCGACCGAGCCGGTCGACAAGGCCAGTTCCATTGCCTGTTCACGCATCGCGGTCTGGTCCGCCAGGCCCATGCCGTAGGCCGACAGCACGCCGGCGAAGGGATGTGCGAACACGCGCGTCATGCCGAGCGCGTCGGCGACCAGGCAGGCATGCTGGCCGCCGGCGCCGCCGAAGGTGGTCAGGGTGTAGTCGGTGACGTCGTGGCCGCGCTGCACTGAAATGAACTTGATCGCGTTGGCCATGTTGCCGACGGCGATTTCGATGAAGCCTTCGGCCACTTCTTCCGGCGTACGGCGGTTGCCGGTTTCCGCATGGATGCGGTCGGCCAGCTCGGTGAACTTGCGCACCACCGCGTCGCGGTCGAGCGCTTCATCGGCGGCCGGGCCGAACACTTTCGGGAAGTAGGCCGGCTGGATCTTGCCGAGCATGACGTTGCAATCGGTGACCGCCAGCTGGCCGCCGCGGCGATAGCTGGCCGGGCCGGGATTGGCGCCGGCGCTGTCCGGACCGACGCGGTAGCGGGTGCCGTCGAAATGCAGGATGGAGCCGCCGCCGGCGGCGACGGTGTGGATGCTCATCATCGGCGCACGCATGCGCACGCCGGCAACCTGGGTTTCGAATTCGCGTTCGAATTCGCCCGCATAGTGCGACACGTCGGTCGAGGTGCCGCCCATGTCGAAGCCGATGATCTTGTCGAAGCCGGCCGTCTCCGCCGTGCGCACCATGCCGACGATGCCGCCGGCCGGCCCGGACAGGATCGAGTCCTTGCCCTGGAAGCGATGGGCGTCGGTCAGGCCGCCGTTGCTTTGCATGAACAGCAGGCGCACGCCCGCCATTTCGCCGGCGACCTGGTCGACGTAGCGGCGCAGGATGGGCGACAGGTAGGCATCGACCACGGTGGTGTCGCCGCGCGAGATCAGCTTCATCATCGGGCTGACTTCATGCGACACCGAGACTTGCGTATAGCCGAGTTCGGCGGCGATCGCGGCGAGTTTTTCTTCATGCGCGGTAAAGCGGTAGCCGTGCATCAGCACGATGGCGACGGCGCGATAGCCTTCTTCATATAAGGAAGCCAGTTTCCGGCGCACCGACACGGTGTCGAGCGGCTGCACCACCTCGCCATGTGCGCTCAGGCGCTCGTCGACTTCCACGACTTTTTCGAACAGCAATTCCGGCAGCACGATGTTGCGGTCGAACAGGCGCGGACGATTTTGATAAGCGATGCGCAATGCGTCGCGGAACCCTTTGGTGATCACCAATACGGTCGGGTCGCCCTTGCGCTCGAGCAGCGCATTGGTGGCGACGGTGGTGCCCATCTTCACCGCTTCTACCTGCTGCGGCGAGATCGCTTCATCGGGTTTGAGTCCCAACAGGCGCTTGATGCCGGCCACGGCCGCGTCCTTGTATTGCTCGGGATTTTCGGACAGCAGCTTGTGCGTCAACAGGCTGCCGTCGGGCCGGCGCGCAACGATGTCGGTAAACGTGCCGCCGCGATCGATCCAGAACTGCCAGCGTTGTTCCCCCAGGGTGGTCTGCTCTTTATTCATGGTGCATTGCCTTTCTCGATTGAACTTTCAGGTGCATTTTTATTGATGAATTATCGACATTTTGCACGTAAATTGTGCAATTAAGGTCGAACGTTTTGCTGAGGAAACATCCGGAAAGTCCGTCAGATCCTCCTTAAAGCCTTGCTGCGTCTGTGTTTGTGTCTGAAGTGGCGATAGCGTCGGAAAACTGGCACGCGCTTTGCTAATAACTCGTTAATGATTTGGCGATCATTTATTTTTATTAATGCTAATAATTTATTGACATATTATCGATGAAACATATAGGATTCAAGAAAAAAATCAAGGAGACAAAAAATGGCGAGAGAACCACGCATAACGCGGTGAAGTGCAATCCAGCGCAATCACCGCCGCCATTTTTCAAGCCTGCCCCCGACGTCGGCGAAATGCCGGCGAGCAGTAGCGCAAGTGCGGGGCAAGGCCATGAATCCTGAATTACGCAGTCGATAGAAGTCAGCGCAACACCAGCACATAAGTCCGTCCGGGCAACCGGACCGGAAACGGATCAACACAGCCTTCGCTTTTGCGGCGGCCGTGGGTTGGAAGTTTTGTGGTGATTTTTTGGGTAGCTCCCGCTCTGGCGTCTACGGCGTCATGCGGTGGGGGGAATTTTTGGATGTCAGTCAATACAACAAGGAGCGTCTCATCATGTTAGGTCTCGTCTTCAAACGTGTTTTCAAAGCCGGCCTGGCCGTGTCTTTCAGCATCGCCGCGTTCTCGGCGCAAGCGCAACAGCAGGAAATCAAGATCGGCGTCATCTATCCGCTGAGCGGCGCCGCCGCATCCACCGGGGCCGAGATGAAGGACGCGTTGGAACTGGCCGCCGACATCATCAACAACGGCGCCAAGGGCGTGCCCAACCTGCCGTTCTCGGCCGGCGGCGGTCTGCCGAACCTGAAGGGCGCGAAAATCAAGCTGGTGTTCGCCGATTCGCAAGGCAACCCCCAAGTCGGCGCCACCGAAGCGGAACGCCTGATCACGCAGGAAAAAGTGGTTGCCGTGGTCGGCGCCTACTTCAGCAACGTCACCGCCACCACCAGCCAGGTCGCGGAACGCTACAAGGTGCCTTACCTGAACCCCGAGTCGTCGTCGGCTTCGCTGACGCAGCGCGGCTTCAAATGGTTCTTCCGCACCACGGCGCATGACGACCTGTTCGTCACCAACTTCTACGAATTCTTCAAGGAGTTGGAAGCCAAGAAGGGCATCAAGATCAGCAAGCTCGGCGCCTTCAACGAAAACACGCTGTGGGGAAATGAGACCACCAAGCTCGAAACCAAGCTGTCCAAGGACCGCGGCTACGATCTCGTGAAGACCATCGTCTATCCGGCCAAGAGCACCCAGCTGACCTCCGAAGTGCAGCTGCTCAAAGCCGCCGCGCCGCAAGTGGTGATGCAGTCCTCCTATCTGGGCGACGCCATTCTGTCGATGAAGACCTACAAGGAACTGGGCTTCACGCCAGACATGATCCTGGCCAACGACGCCGGCTTCATCGATACGGAATTCGTGAAGACGCTGGGCAAGGACGCCGACTTCATCGTCACGCGCGACGTCTGGTCGCTTGACCTGGCCGGCAAGAATCCGCTGATCAAGCAAGTCAACGATCTGTTCAATGCCCGCTTCAAGATCAACTTCACCGGCAATTCGTCGCGTACCTTCACCGGCCTGATGACGCTGGCCGATGCGATCAACCGCGCCGGTTCCACCGACGCGGAAGCGATCCGCAAGGCGCTGTCGGAAACCAATATCCCCGGCAACAAGCTGATCATGCCGTGGAAGGGCATCAAGTTCGACGAGCATGGCCAGAACACGCTGAGCTCCGGCATCCTGCTGCAAATCATCAACGGCAAGTACTACACCGTGTGGCCGTTCGACATGGCTACGCGCGACATCGTCTGGCCAATGCCGAAGTGGGATCAGCGCAAGTAATCGTCATCGACGGGAAGCAAGCGGAAGGCTGCACCGGCGGCCTTCCATCCCGGATTCAATTTTTATTGCGGGTATTTACGGCGTGTAAATAGTTCGTTTGAGGGGGAAATTCATGACTTGGGATATTTTGGTGCAGACCCTGGCGTCCGGCCTGTTGATCGGACTTATTTATGCGCTCGTGGCAATCGGTTTGACGCTGATCTTCGGCGTGATGGACATCGTCAACTTCGCCCACGGCGAATTCCTGATGTTCGGCATGTATTCGAGCTTCTGGCTGTTTGCGCTGTATGCGCTCGACCCCATCTTCACCTTGCCGCTCACCGCGCTGTTCTTGTTCGGACTGGGCGCGCTGCTGTACAAGCTGGTGATCAGGAAGATCACCAACGCGCCGATGGTGTCGCAGATCTTCACCACCTTCGGCCTGATGATCCTGTTCCGCGGCATCGCGCAGTTTTTCTGGAAAGCCGATTTCCGCACCATCGAAAACTCCATGGTCGCCGGCCACGTCTCGCTCGGCGGCATCCAGATCGGCTCGCCGCAGCTGACCGCCGGCCTCGGCGCCATCGTGGTCACCGGCGTGATCTACCTGTTCCTGACCCGCACCAAACTCGGCGCCGCGCTCGAAGCGACCGCCGCCGACAAGGAAGCGGCGCAGCTCATGGGCATCGATTCGCAAAAAATGTTCGCGCTGGCCTGGGGCGTCGGCGCTGCTTGCGCCGGCGTGGCGGGCGCCTTGCTGTCGACCTTCTTCCCGATCTTCCCGGAAGTCGGCGCCAACTTCATCCTCATCGCCTTCGTGGTGGTCAACCTGGGCGGCTTCGGCAGCGTGGTCGGCGCGCTGATCGCGGGGGTGCTGGTCGGCGTGATCGAAGTGATGGGCGGCCTGTTCCTGGGGCCGCAATACAAGATGGCGATCGTGCTGGCGCTGTTCCTGACGGTGCTGATGTTCCGTCCACAAGGTCTGATGGGCAAGGCCTGAGCCCGATCACCCAATTATTCGGAGAAACCTCATGCTCAAAAATACTTCCGGCCTGCCGCTGACGCCGACCGCGCCCGCACCGGGTTTCAATAAAACGCACGGACTGCTGATCGCGCTGCTGGTGCTGGCGCTGGCCTTGCCGCTGTACGTCACCAGCCCATCGCATCAGAACCTGGCGATCCTGATCCTGATGGCGGCGCAGATCGGCGTGTCGTGGAACATCGTCGGCGGCTACGCCGGCCAGGTCTCGCTCGGCCACGTCGCCTTCTACGGCATCGGTGCCTACACCTCGGCGATCCTGTTCTCGGTCTACGGCGTCAATCCATGGTTCGCCATGATCGTCGGCGGCGTCATTGCGGCGCTGGTCAGCCTGGTGATCGGCTGGTCCTGCTTCCGCCTCAAGGGCCACTACTTTGCCATGGCGACCATTGCCGTGGCCGAAATCATCCAGATCGTCTTCACCAACTGGGACTTCGCCGGCGCCGCAGTGGGCCTGACGATTCCGATGGGCGAGGGCGGCTGGGCCAACATGATCTTCGCCGGCAAGGAGCCGTACTACTACGTGGCGCTCGGCTTGCTGCTGCTGACGCTGCTGGCCAATTTCATCATCGAGCGAAGCTTCCTCGGCTACTACTTCCGCGCCATCAAGGATGAGCCCGACGCCGCCCGCAGCCTCGGCGTGAGCCTCAGCAAGTACAAGCAGATCGCGTTCGCGGTGAGCAGCTTCTTCACCGCAATGGGCGGCAGTCTGTACGCGCAGAAAGAACTGTACATCGATCCGGCCTCGGTGCTGGGCACCGGCATGTCGATCAAGATGGCGCTGGTGGCGATTCTGGGTGGCATCGGCACCTTGTTCGGACCGCTGGTCGGCGCCGGCCTGCTGACGGCGATCGAAGAAGGTACGCGCACCATCTTCGGCGGCTCCGGCCGCGGCACCGATCTGATCATCTATGCCGCGCTGATCATCGTCATCGCGGTGTACTACCCGAACGGCATCCTCGGTTACATCAAGAGCATGTTCGCCCGCCGCAAGGCCATCAAGGCACAGGCCGACAACACCGCAAAGGAGAACCTGCAATGAGTTTGCTGCGCGTTGAAAACGTCTACAAGAAATTCGGCGGCCTGACCGCCAACCAGGATATTTCCTTCACGGTCCAGGCCGGCGAGATCGTCGGCCTGATCGGCCCCAACGGCGCCGGCAAGACCACCATGTTCAACTGCATCGCCGGCTATTCGCCGCCGACCACGGGCGATATCTGGCTGGAGGACCTGAAGATCTCCGGCATGTCGCCGGAGCAGTGCGCCCGCATCGGCATCGGCCGTACTTTCCAGGTGGCGCGCACTTTCACCAGCATGACCGCGCTGGAAAACGTCATGGTCGGCGCCTTCCTCAACGAGCGCGGCGTCGCTGCGGCGCGGCGCACCGCGCAGGAGCTGCTGGACTTCGTCAACCTCGGCCGCTTCGCCGACAAGCCGGCCGGCAGCATGACCATCAGCGAACAGCGCCGCCTGGCGGTGGCGCGCGCGCTGGCGGTCAAGCCCAAGCTGCTGCTCATGGACGAAGTCATGGCCGGCCTCAATCCGACCGAAGTGCGCGAGACCGTCGACGTGGTGCTGAAGATCCGCGACCAGGGCATTTCCTGCCTGATCGTCGAACACGTGCTGGAAGGCATCATGCCGATCGCCAACCAGATCGTGGTGCTGGACTACGGCAAGAAGATCGCCGACGGTTCGCCGCACGACGTATCCAACGATCCGCATGTGATCGCCGCCTATTTGGGAGATGAATGATGCTACAGGTGAGAAATCTGCGAGCCAGCTACGACGGCGTGCTGGCCTTGTCCAAAGTCGACATCGACGTCAAGCCGGGAAGCCTGGTGGCGCTGGTGGGCGGCAACGGCAACGGCAAGTCGACCACGCTGCGCGCGATTGCCGGTCTCAACAAGGTCGACGCCGGCAGCATCGTGTTCGACAACACCGACATCGGCAAGGTGCCACCCTTCGACCGCGTCGGCCTCGGCCTGTCGCTGGTGCCGGAAGGACGCCGCCTGTTCGGCCGCCTGAGCGTGCAGCGCAATCTTGAACTGGGCGCCTACACCCGCAGCGACAAGCACGAGATCGCGGAATCGATCGAAGAGATGTACACCACGTTCCCCATCATCAAGGAGCGCCGCCATCAGCTGGCCGGCACCATGAGCGGCGGCGAACAGCAGATGCTGGCGATTGCGCGCGGACTCATGGCCAAGCCGCGCCTGCTGCTGCTCGACGAGCCGTCATGGGGCATCGCGCCCAAGTTCGTCACCAAGGTGCTCGACACCATCCAGCAAGTCAACGCCAAGGGCGTGTCGATCCTTCTGGTGGAGCAGAACCTGCACAAGGCGCTGGCGATTGCGCATTACGGCTACGTGATCCAGACCGGCCGCATCGTGATGGAAGGCACCGGCAGCGAACTGCTCAACAACGACGATATTAAGAAGGCTTACCTCGGAGGACTGTAAGGTGACGATGACCAACATGAAGATGCACATGGCAAGCAAAGATCCCGCCCTGTCTGCCGCCGACCTGCGCGCGCTGTGCCGCTCCGGCGCGTTCGACGGTCCGACTGCAGGTTATGCCGACGGCCACGTGCAGGCCAACCTGATGATCGTGCCGCGCGAGTACGCCTTCGACTTCCTGCTGTTCTGCCAGCGCAATCCCAAGCCTTGCCCGCTGGTGGAGGTGCTGGAGCCGGGGTGCTTCGAACCGCGCAGCGCGCCTGGCGCCGACTTGCGCACCGACGTGCCGGGTTATCGGATTTTCGAAAACGGCGTACTGCGGCAGGAGATCGCCGATATTTCCGCATATTGGCGCGACGATCTGGTGAGCTTCCTGATCGGTTGCAGCTTCTCGTTCGAAAGCGCGCTGATCGAGGGCGGCATCCCGCTGCGCCATATCGAACAGCAACGCAACGTGGCCATGTACAAGACCAGCATGCCGTGCGAGCCGGCCGGACGTTTCACCGGCAACGCGGTGGTCAGCATGCGACCGGTCAAGAGCCGCGACATCGCGCGCGCGGTGGAAATTACGGCGCGCCTGCCGCAGGTGCATGGCGCGCCGGTGCATATCGGCAATCCGCAGGCGATCGGCATCGTCGACCTGATGCGTCCGGATTTCGGCGACGCGGTCGAGATCATGGAGGACGAATTGCCGGTGTTCTGGGCCTGCGGCGTGACGCCGCAATATGTTGCCGAACTCAGCAAGCTGCCGTTCTGCATCACTCATGCGCCCGGCAAGATGTTCGTCACTGACCGTCTCAACGAATGACCATGTAAGCGCCTTCCGAGGCGTGCCCGCGATGCGGCGCACGCAGACCCCACAGCGACGGGTCCGCCCGTCATGAAACGAGGAATTTTATGTTGACGCATAAATCCCTGTTGGAAGCGTACGTCTATGCAAAAGACAGATGCTGTCCTTCATTGATCCATGACATCTATGAACCGAACGCGGTGCTCAGCATCTCGACCTCGGCCAGCGCAGTGGCGTTTCCGCCGCTGGTGGTCGGCGCCGAGGGGATCGCGCAGACCCTGGTGACCGACTTTTCGAAGCGTTTCACGCATTGCCGCACCTACTACGTGTGCGACGAGCTGGCGGTGAACAACGGCCGCATCGAACAGCTGCCGTGGCTGGTGCTGATGCGTGAGGAAGAAACCGCATCGCTGCGCATTGGTCGCGGCTACTACAACTGGCAACTGAACCAGCATCCGGAAGAGATCTGGCGCGCCAGTGAGATGCACATCCGCATCGATCACATGATGCTGATGGCCGACGTTGCCGGCGACCTGCTGCAGACGCTGCAATCGTTCCTGCCTTATCCGTGGCTGCCGCCGCGCGTGCTGGATTCGTCGTTCGGCTTCATCGGCGACAGCAATGAGGCGTTCGCCTTCCTCAAGGAATTCAGGAGCAACAAGTTCGAGTTGCCGCGCGAGCGGCTGTCGGCCTGACCGGCGAACGGAAAAAGAATGGCGACGCGCAGCAGCAATAGCAGCAATAGCAGCAAGGACTGCAAGGCTGCGCGTCCGGAGGTTCTCTTTGAACGCGCCGGGACAACGGCCATTGTCCCGGCGCCGGAGGAGAGCAGGCGCATGCCGGCCGGCAGAAGGGCGCGCACAACATCTGGCCGGTACGCGGTTTATTGGGTTTGATGCAATTTCATCTATCGGGGAGTTTCAATGAAACATAAAGTCTTGGCTGCAGCGGCGCTTGCCGCAGTCGGCATCCAGGCAGTACCTGCGCACGCGCAGTCGTCGGTCACGATCTACGGTCTGATCGATACCGGCATCGTGGTCGAAAGCGGCGGCGCAGCGGGTCACGTCACCAAACTGACCAGCGGCATCAGCGGCGGTTCGCGCATCGGCTTCAAGGGCACGGAAGATCTGGGCGGCGGCATGTCGGCGCTGTTCCTGCTCGAAACCGGCTTCCAGAACGATACCGGCGCATTGGGCCAGGGCGGCCTGCTGTTCGGTCGCCAAAGCTACGTCGGCCTGGGCGGCGGCTTCGGTACGGTGACCGCCGGTCGCCAGTACACGCCGCAATACCTGGTGCTGTCGGCCGTCGATCCTTTCGGCACCGGTTATGCCGGCGACGCCGCCAACCTGATGCCGAACACCGGCAACGGCGCCAGCCGCATGGACAACACCATCAAGTACGCCTCGCCGAACTTCGGTGGCGTGACCGGTGAACTGGCTTACGGCTTCGGAGAAACCGCCGGCAGCACCAAGGCCGCCAGCCAGCTCGGCGCCGCCATCGGCTACGCAAACGGCCCCTTGAATGTACGCCTGGGTTTCCATGGTCGCAACAACGATACGTTGACCACCCAGACCGGTTCCGGCCGCAGCACGCTGCTCGGCGCGACCTATAACTTCGGTCCGGTCAAGCTGCATGCCGCGTATGGTGTCAACAAAGGGCTCAACAGCTCGCCGCTGCGCAACACCGTCAATCCCTACGGCACCACACCCATCGTGGCTTCCACGGACAGCGCCGACATTCTGGTCGGCGTGACGGTGCCGTTCGGTGTGCAGCATACGGTCCTGGCGTCCTACATTCGCAAGAATGACAAGACAGCGCTGAACCAGGATGCGGATCAGTTTGCACTCGGCTATCGCTATGCCTTGTCCAAACGCACCGACTTGTACGCGATGTATGCCCACATCAAGAACAAGAACGGCGCGCCGTACACGGTCGGCAGTTCGATCGAAGCCGGCAGCGGCAACAGCGCCTGGAACGCCGGCATCCGCCACGCGTTCTAAGCGTCCCTTCGGCGACGGTGGGGGAAAGGAGGCCGAGTGGTTCCTGGAAAAACACTCGGCCTTTGACACCGTTCGCCGGGCCTGATTGCCGGCGGCTTTGAGATCTGTCGATTGCGGCGGGGCCGGTATCCCTGCCGCAAGCGACCGGTTCTTTCTTGAGGAAAGCCGCCGGCCAGGCGGAGCTACGCCTGCGCGCAGACATGCATTTGCATCTTGAACATTGAGGGGTGGAAAATGAAGAAACTGTCTCACCTGAAAATAGGACAACGCCTCGGCCTCGGGTTCGGCGTGGTCATCCTGCTGATGCTCGGCCTGACCGTGATCGGCGTCTACCGCCTCAACCAGATCAACGGCAATATCCGCAGCATCGCCAACGATTTCTACCCGCGCACGGTAATGGCCAATACGGTCAAGGGCGCGCTCGACGAAACCGCGCGCAGCATGCGCAACCTGCTGTTCATGAGCACCGTCGATGAAATAAAGGGAGAGCTCGACGCCATCACCCGCGCCGGCGCTGTCATCGACGAGACGCTGAAGCGCTTCGCGCGCGACACTCCCTCCGCCGAAGGCAAGCGCATGCTCGACGCCGTCAATGCGGCGCGCACGCAGTACACGCCGGTGCTCAATAATTTCCTGGCGGCGGTCAAGGACGGCCAGGTGGAGCAGGCGCGCGACCTGATTCTGCCAGAGATCGCGCCCTACCAGGCGGCGTACTTCAAGGCGCTCGACAACCTGATCGCCTTCCAGGGACGCGGCATGGAACAGGCCGGCCAGGAAGCGGAGCGCGTTTCCGGCGCCGCCAGCATGCTGATGATCGGCATGGCGACGATCGCGTCGCTGCTGGCGGTGCTGGTCGGCTACTCGGTCATGCGCAGCATCACGCGTCCGCTGAATGCCGCCATCAACATCGCCGAGCGCGTCGCCGGCGGCGACTTGTCGGTGCGCGTCGAGAACAGCGCGCACGACGAAACCGGAAAGCTGCTCGCCGCGCTGCAAGGCATGCGCGACGGCCTGCTCAATGCCGTCACCCAGGTGCGCGACGGCTCCGACGCGATTTCAGTGGCCGCGCGCGAGATCGCCGCCGGCAACGCCAACTTGTCGGCGCGTACCGAGCTGCAGGCCAGTACGCTGGAAGAAACCGCCAGCTCCATGCTGGAACTGACCGACGCCGTCAACCACAACGCCGAAAATGCGCGGCAGGCCAACCAACTGGTGATGAATGCCTCTCAGGTGGCAACGCAGGGCGGCGAGGTCGTCACGCAAGTGGTCAATACCATGCGCGAGATCAAGGACAGCTCGCGCCAGATCGTCGAGATCATCAGCGTGATCGACGGCATTGCCTTCCAGACCAATATCCTGGCGCTTAATGCGGCAGTGGAAGCGGCGCGCGCCGGTGAACAGGGACGCGGCTTTGCCGTGGTGGCGGCGGAAGTGCGCGGACTGGCGCAACGCAGCGCCTCGGCCGCCAAGGAAATCGCCGGCCTGATCCAGAACTCGGTCAAGAAGGTCGATGCCGGCAGCACGCTGGTCGACCAGGCCGGCAACACCATGCAGGACATCGTGCGCAGCGTCAAACACGTGGCCGACATCATGACCGAGATCTCCGCCGCCAGCGACGAGCAGAGCGCCGGCATCCGCCAGGTCAATGACGCCATCGAACAGATCGACGACATGACCCAGCAGAATTCGGCGCTGGTCGAACAGGCTGCTGCCGCCGCGCAGAGCATGCACGACCAGTCGATGGCGCTGGGGCGCGCGGTGTCGATCTTCAAGATCGAGACGCCCGGCGCCATCCAGACCATCGGTATCGGTAGCGGTATCGGCAGCGGTATCGGTAGCAGAGCGCTGCATGCCGATGCCGATCCTGCACCCACCCGAATTTCATATCAGGAACCAGCACCATGCCGACCGCCAAGAAAAACGTAAAAGCCACCTTCGCGCAGAATGTCGCCAAGGTCCCCATCGTATCGTCGTTGCACCTGGCATCAGGGAGAAGCAAGGAATTGAGCGAGTTCGAGTTCGGCATGATCATCGCCGGCAATGCCTTCAACCGCTGGATGGTGCGTTGCATCTCCGCCGCCGGCATGAAGGACATGACCGCCACCGACGTGCTGGTGCTGCATCACATCAACCATCGCGCGCGCGAGAAAAAGCTGGCCGACATCTCCTTCATACTCAACATCGAGGACACGCACGTGGTCAACTACTCGCTCAAGAAGCTGCATTCGCTAGGCCTCGTCAACACCGAGAAGCGCGGCAAGGAAGTGCTGTACTCGACCAACGAGGCGGGCCAGGATATTTGCAAGCGCTACTATGACATCCGCGAGCAATTGCTGGTGTCGGGCCTGACCGGGGACGAGACGGAGAGCTTCGAGCTGGAGGAGCTGGCGCGCTTCCTGCGCATCCTGTCCGGGCTGTACGAACAGGCGGCGCGCTCGGCGACGTCGATGTAGCCCAGGTAAAAATCAATGTCCCACTGAAATCTGTATTTCTTGGCTCTGTCGGTTGAGCCAAGCTTTCCTTACCATGCAGACTTGTCAACTCTGCCCGGAAGGATGTCCATGTCCAACAGTCCAGTTCTGCGCCATGCCGACACGCAGGAAGCCCTGCGCGCGTGCTACGTAGTCATGAAGCAGTTGCGCCCGCACCTGCAAAGCGAAGCGGAGTTCCTCGAACGCGTGGCGCGCCAGGCCGCCGAAGGTTACCGCTTGCTGGCGGAATGGCAAGACGATCAGCCGGTCGCGCTGGCCGGCTACCGGCTGCAAGAGAACCTGGTCTACGGAAAATTCCTTTACGTCGACGACCTGATCACCACCGAAGCGGCGCGCGGCAGCCGATGCGGCGCGCGTCTGCTCGACGCGCTCAGCGACATCGCAGCGCAGTCCGGTTGCGCGCGGCTCACGCTCGACACCGGTCTGGCCAATGCGCTGGCGCAACGCTTCTACTTCCGCCAGGGGTTGCTGAGCAGTTCCATGCGTTTCGGCAAATCCATCACTCCTGCTCAATAAAGGAATAGCTTCATGAAATTGCTTCACGTCGACGCCAGCGCCAAGCGCGAATGGTCCAACTCGCGCGCGCTCTCGCGTCACTTCATCGATCTGCTCAGGCAGCAGGTCCCGGCTCTCGACGTCGATTACCTCGACGTCGCCGCTGATGCCAATCCTCCGGCACACGTCAGCGAAGCCTTCACCGTCGCCACCTACACGCCGGCAGCGCAACGCACGCCGGCCATGAAACAGACGCTGGAAGCCTCCGACGCATTGTGCAAGCGCGTGCTCGAGGCCGACGCCTTCGTGTTCGCCATGCCGATGTACAACTTCTCGATGCCGTCCGTGTTCAAGGCTTTCATCGACAACATCGTCCGCACCGACCTGACCTACAAGGTCGGCGCCGACGGTTCCTATCAGGGGCAGCTGGCGCCGGAGAAGGTCTTGTTCCTGACCACGCGCGGCGCCGACCTGCGTCCGGGCTCGCCGATGGCCGGCATGGATGCGCTCACGCCGGCTCTGCGCGCGGCGTTTGCTTTCCTCGGCGTCCCGTCGCCGACCTTCGTCGACGCCCAGCCGCTGACCTTCAGCGCGGTGCAGGAGCGCGAAGCGGCGCTGGTGCGCGCCAAGGCCGAATTGGCGGCGCTGGCACAACGCTGGGCTGCATAAGAAATAATTCAGCCGCTCTAAATGCGCGGCTGGCGCGAGCCGAAGTTGTTGGCATAGATCCAGGTGAACTCGGCGCCGAGCAGGAAAATCTGCGCCGAGTAATAAATCCACGCCAGCAGCAACGCAAACGATCCGGCCGCGCCGAAGCCCGAGCTCATACCGGTCCTGCCGAGGTACAGGCCGATCAGGTATTTGCCGATCATGAACATCACCGTGGTCGCCATCGCGCCGATGCGCACGTCATGCCACGACAGGCTGACGCGTGGCATGAAGCGGTAGATCGCTGAAAACAACGCAGTAAAGACGAAGAACGAAATCACGAAGTTGGCCACGTGCATGACGATGCTCCAACCCTCGAACCAGTCGCCCCACCATTTCCCCAAGGCTGCCAGCCCGGCACTGACCACCAGCGACACCATCAGCATGAAGCCGAGCCCGAGGATCAGGCCGAACGACAGCAGGCGCGTGCGCACCAGCGTCCAGATGCTGCTCTGGCGCGCCACCGCCGGCATCTTCCAGATACGGTCGAGCGCGCTTTGCAATTCGGCGAAGACGGCGGTGGCGCCGATGGTGAGCGTGATCACGCTGAGCACCGTGGCGATCAGGCCGTCCGAACGCGTGCTGACCGACTTCAGCAAGGCCTGTATCGCAACGGCGCCGTCCGTGCCGACGATGCTGCGGATCTGCTCGACGATTTCTCCCTGCGCGGCATCCTGGCCAAAGATCATTCCGGCGATGGCGATCGCGATGATCAGGATCGGCGCGATCGAAAACATCGTGTAATAGGCGATCGCCGCACCCATGCTGGGGGCGAAGTTGTCGAGCCAGGCGTTGACGGCGGCATGGATGAATTGCCATGCCTGGCGCCACCAGGGACCGGGCGCGATCTTGACGATGCCGCCATCGGACGGATGCAGTTGCGACGCGTCTTCGGCCAGGGTCGCGGCAGCCTGTACCAGCGCTGCCGATTCGCGGGTCTTTTCCAGCGATGCCTGGGCCGCGCGCTTGCCGCGTTCCGCTTGCCATGACGCGATCATCGGCAGCACCGTGGTCAGCACCGGCGCGAGTTGCTCGATGAATCCGGGCTTGCGGGGGTGAGCCGCTTTCTTACCCGCTGCGGCAGGACGCGGCGCCGGCCGGGCAGGGGAGGACGATGCCGCCGGCGGCGATTTCCTGCGGCGCCGGCCGGCAAACAGCAGGCCGAGTCCGGTCGCCAGCACGGCGCCGGCGACGATTTTGCCGGCCCTGTTGCCGGCCTTGTCGCTTGCTTGCTGCGTTTCGATATCAGGCATGTCGATTCTCCTGTTACGGCTTTTTCATGTCGCCTTGCGTGACCGGTCTGGCCGGTGCAGCCGTCGGTTCGGACTGCGGCTGGGCGCGTGTCCGTGCGGTCTTCGCCATCGCCAGGGCGCAGTCGTCGGCGTTGTCGCGCTTGTCGCCCATGCTGACCAGCGGCAGCACCGCCGCGGCCGGCGCCAGCAAGGCCAGCGTACCGGCCGCAGCGGCCTTCAGCGCCAACGGACCCTTGTACGGACCGATGTCGGGCTGCGCGAACGTCCCCTTGGCATACAGCGGCGTGCGCAGTGAAAAAATCCGCAGGCCCTTGCTGCGGGGGCGCACGTCCAGGTCCAGCTGTTCCCGGCTCAGGTCGACACCGCCGGTGATGTCGACGCGCGTGTCGTCCGTGTCGAGCATGAATCGGCGCACTTCGGCGCGGCCGTTGTTGACGACCATGTCGCCGACCATGCAGTTGAGGTGCACCGGCTTGTCGCCGAACACTTTGGCGAAAACGGCGTTGGCGATATTCAGGCCGGCCGCTTCCAGGATGAACTTGCTGACTGCGCCTTCGCTGACCACCGCGCCGACTTCGCCGTTCGAGGTTCCCAACATGGCCGCGATGGAATTGCCGTGACCGGTCAGCGCGGCGTCGCCGTTGATCTCGCCGAAACTGGCTTCCATCGACTTTAGTTTCGGGAACAGCTCGCGCACCTTCACCTGGCGCGCGGCCAGCTTGATCTGCGCGGCGATCGGCTGACTCCGGCCGTCCAGTGAAATGTTGGTGGTGACCTTGCCGCCGGCCAGCCCGAAGTTGAGCGGCGCCAGGCTCAGCACGCGGTCCTGCATGCGGATGACGGTATCCACGTCCTGCAGCGCGGCGAAGGTGCTGACGATTTTCTTGCCCTTGAAGGCGACGTCGGCGTCAAGCGCGGCCCAGTGCTCGGCGCGGAAGGGCGTGTCCGGCAACAGCTTGCCGCGCCCGGATTTTTTCGACTTTGCATCGGCGCCTACGGAGGGACCGAGATCGGCCAGCCGCAGTTGCTGCGCGGTGATCGTGCCGCGCAGCAGCGGCCGCGGCAGGTTCGGCTGGCGCGGCAGGTATTCGGCGGTGCCGGCCAGGTCGCTTTCGCCGACGCGTCCGGTGAATTTTTCATACGTCCAGAGCCAGATGCCGTCGTTCTTCTTGCCGAGCAGGCGGCCGCGCGTTTCGTACGCGGGCGTCTGTGGCAGCAGCACGCCCGTGACCGGATACAGGTCGCTCATGCTGTCGCCGCTGAGGGTCAGTTGCAGGTCGAGCCCCGCAGGTGCGCGCGGGTCGTTGATGATGCCGTCGATGCCGGCCTTGTTCTTGCCGATCAGCGCTTGCGCCTGGATCGGGAATGCCGAATGTTCCGCCGTGAAAGCCAGCAAGCCGCCGGCCTTGCCGCTGCCGTCCACCGATGCCTTGCGATAGGTGCCGGTGGCATTGAACTGCAGGCCGAAGCGCTGGCCGCCGGCGGGCTTATTGGCATTGGCGTCATCCAGTGAAGTTACCTTGGCCTTGAGGTCGAGGTCGAGCAGCCGGTTGACATACACCAGGTCGCCGTTGCTGAAGCTGCTGTGCAGCACTTCCAGGCGCCACGGCGATGGCCGGTCGGGGTCGCGCAGCCGCCACGAGCGGCGGCCCTGTGCATCGCGTTCCAGCGCCAGCATCGGCGTATCCATGACCAGGTCGCTCAGCACCACGCGATGTTCCAGCAGCGGAAAGGGATGCAGCGCCACACTGACGCGCCGCGCCGTGGCGAGATTTGGCCCGGTGCTGGCCCAGGATGGATTGCCGAAGCGGACATTGTCGCCGGTGATGCGCAGGCGCGGCACGTAGCGCCGCCAGCCAGGTTCGGTCGGCAGGCCCAGCGTGTAGCCGACCTTCAGGTTGCCGCCGATGGCGAACTCGCGTCCGGTCAGCTCGACCACCTTGCGGCTGACCCAGGGCCGCGCGACGTTCCAGTCCACCGTGGCGACGGCGATCAACAGCGCGGCGCAGAGCAGGGCCAGGCCGGCGAACATCCATAGAACGATGCGGAGGAGGAGCACTGGCAGCGACCGGCGGGGTCCGGGTGAAGCTGCGGTGGCGGTCGGGATTTCTGTCATTGCTTGCTCTTCTTATGTTCGTGGTGACGTCGATCTGTCGTGCAGGAGTGCGGGCCATTATGCCAGCCACCGCTGTGCAAAAGGGACTGCGGGATGTTGAACCCGAAGTGTTGCGCCGGCAAGGCCGTACCGGCTAGAGGAAAAGCCCGCCTTCGCTTGTAGGAGAAGGCCTGATATCTGCGCCGACAAGTCCTGTGGCGCTGCGCCGATCCCCGAATCCAGAATGCGCCGACATGGATTTGCCGCTTGTCCGACTGACCTGCTGACGTGGCGGGCGTAGCCTGAACAACAGCGGCAGAACCCATGGACGCAGGGGGTAGGCGTCGTTTGTCTTCACTTGCACGTGGGCGTGGTGGTTCTTCATTCATCGATGTTTTACGTAAGGAGATAACATGAAAAAGAGCATGAAAAAGAGCACGAAAAAAACCTCAATCCGAATCCTGACCCTTCTGGTCGCAGCATCGCTGGGCGGCGGCGCCTACGCACAAGCTTCCACGGGCGCCGCTGGCGGCGTCGGGGCAGGTGCCGGAGCAAGCGGCATGACCTCGGGTTCCGGCGCATCCGGATCCACTTCGGGCGGAGTCGGCGTCTCCGGCAATGGCGGTGTCTCGGGCGGCACGCAGTCAGGCAACTCGTCCACGCGTAGCGGCGCCGGCATCAACGGCAGCGGCAACGCCGGCATCAAGGGTGGCGTGAATGGCGGCGCCAATTCCGGTACGCGTTCGGGTAGCGGTAACGGTAGCGGCGGTGCAAATGGCGGTGTGAATGCCGGCGTGGGAGTCAATGGCGGCGGCAATGTCAATGGCAACGGCGGCAATGGCAACGGCGGCAGTGGCGGCGCATCAGTCGGCGTAGGCGTCGGCGGTGGGGCGACGGGTGGCGTGCGCTAATACGGACGCTAGAGGGAGCCGCATGCGCTCCAAGCCGTAGTTCGCTCACCAGCCGTTACCGGAGGACAGGCCCATGAAACCAGACGATAGCAATCTCGCCGCGCCGATTTTTTACGACCCGGCGTACGAACTCGTCGAGCCCGACGAGAAGGAGGTGGAAGCGGGCCTGATCGCTGCGCTCAAGGAGATCTCCGAGACCACCTTCAAGCATTCCGGCCATGCCATGCGCAGCGTACACGCCAAGAGCCACGGGTTGCTGCGCGGCGAACTGGAGGTGCTCGGAGGGCTGCCGGCGAACCTGGCGCAGGGCGTGTTCGCCCGTCCCGGTGTTTATCCGCTGGTCATGCGGCTGTCGACCACGCCGGGCGACATGCTCGACGACAAGGTGTCGACGCCGCGCGGCATGGCGATCAAACTGGTGGGGGTGTCGGGGGCGCGCCTGCCGGACTCGGAGGCCGACGTGACCCAGGATTTTGTACTGGTTAACGGGCCCGCTTTCGCCGTCGCCAGCGCGAGGAAATTCCTCGGCACGCTGAAACTGCTGGCCAAGACCACCGACAAGGCGCCCAAACTCAAACAGGCCTTGTCGTTGCTGCTGCGCGGCGCCGAAGAAATGCTCGAATCGGCCGGCAAGCACAGCAGCACCTTGATGGCCATGGGCGGTCATCCGCCTAACCACGTTCTCGGGGAAACCTACTACAGCCAGGCGCCCTTGCTGTGGGGACCTTTCATGTCCAAGGTTTCGGTGGCGCCGGTATCGGCCAACCTGACGGCGCTGGCCGGTGCGCAGGTCGAATTGCGCGGCAAGCCGGACGGCTTGCGGGAAGCCGTGTGCGAGTTCTTCGCCGCCAATGATGCGGAATGGGAGCTGCGCGTCCAGCTCTGCACCGACCTCGAACGCATGCCGATTGAAGATGCCTCGGTGGTGTGGCCGGAAGAGGCAAGTCCTTATGTCACGGTTGCGCGCATCCGTGTGCCGCGCCAGGCGGCTTGGAGCGAAGCGCGTTCGCGGGCAATCGACGACGGCATGTCGTTCAGTCCATGGCACGGTATCTCGGCACATCGGCCGATCGGTTCCATCATGCGCATCCGCAAGGCCGCTTACAGTTTTTCCGCAGGATTTCGCGCGCGCCATAACGGCAAGTCCACGGCCGAACCGATCGATCTCGGCAAGTTGCCGGACTAGAAATGAAATCCGGCCCCGGGCAGACACTACAGTCGTCGCCGCGCTGTGTTGCGTTTGTGTTGCGTTGTAGGACAGGCGCTGCACGTAAATCGGCTCCACGCCTACATTCAAATCCTTGCCGCTGGCGGAAGATTGAGCTTTGGCTCGCAGCGGCTTTGCTCATCGGGCCGTGTCGGTACGGAGTTGCGCATGAAAACCAAAGACATTCCCGAAGAGGCCACTTTTTCCGAATATACCCACGCCGCCGGCGGCTGGGGTTCGGTGCGCGCGCTAGGCTCCATCCTGAGGCAGGAGCATGTCCTGACTTCCGGCACCCGCGTGCTGATGAAGCAGAACAAGCCGGACGGCTTCGCCTGCGTCAGTTGTTCATGGGCCAAGCCGGCCGATCCGCACGTGTTTGAATTCTGCGAGAACGGCGCCAAGGCGACCGCCTGGGAAATCACCGACAAGCGCGCCACGCCGGAATTCTTCGCCCGCCATACCGTCACGGAATTCGAAAGCTGGTCCGACCTTGAACTCGAAGCCGCCGGGCGCGTCACGCACCCGATGCGTTACGACGATGCCAGCGACAAATATCTTCCGATTTCCTGGGACAAGGCCTTCGACGAGATCGGCTCGGCGTTGCGCGCCGCCGATGCCGAGAAGGTGGTGTTTTACGCCTCCGGCCGGGCTTCGCTCGAGACCTCGTACATGTACCAGCTGATGGCGCGTATGTATGGCAACAACAACCTGCCGGACAGCTCCAACATGTGCCACGAATCGACGTCGGTGGCCTTGCCGAAGACTATCGGTGTGGCGGTCGGCACGGTCACGCTGGACGACTTCGCCGCGACCGATTGCCTGCTGTTCTTCGGCCACAATACCGGCACCAATGCACCGCGCATGCTGCATTCGCTGGAAGAGGTGCGCAAGCGCGGCGTGCCGGTGATTACCTTCAACCCGCTGCGCGAGCGCGGCCTGGTCAGCTTCGTCAATCCGCAATCGCCGCTGGAAATGCTGACCCCGGCGCGCACCGCCATCAGTTCGCAGTATGTGCAGATCAAGATCGGCGGCGACAGCGCCGCAGTGATGGGCATGGCAAAGTGGCTGATCGAGGCCGACGATGTCGCTCGCGAAACGCGCCAGCCGCGCCTGCTCGACGCCGGCTTCATCGCCGACCATACGGCCGGCTTCGAGGAGTTTGCCGCCGCTGCGCGCCGCGCCGACTGGAACGACATCGAACGCCGTGCCGGCGTATCGCGCGCCGAGCTGGAGCAGGCCGCGCAGACTTACGCCAACGCCCGTTCGGCCATGCTGATGTACGGCATGGGCGTGACCCAGCATCGTGAAGCGGTGCGCACCATCCACATGCTGACCAACCTGCTCCTGCTGCGCGGTAACATCGGCCGGCCGGGCGCGGGCATTTGCCCGATCCGCGGCCATTCCAATGTGCAGGGCCAGCGCACCGTCGGCATCACCGAAAAACCGGAGATGGTGCCGAGAGAAAAACTGAAAGAACAATACTGCTTCGACGTGCCCGAAAAGAAAGGCCTCAATACCGTCGAAGCCTGTGAAGAAATTCTGAAGGAAAAAATCTCGGCCTTCTTCATGCTGGGCGGAAATTTCGTGCGTGCCATTCCCGACCACAGCCGCATGGAGCCGGCATGGCGCAAGATTCCGCTGACGGTGCAGGTGGTGACGCGGCTTAACCGCAGCTCGGTCATCCATGGCCGCCGGTCTTATCTGCTGCCGTGCCTCGGCCGCATCGAGATCGACCAGCAGGCCGGCGGCGCGCAAGCCGTGTCGGTGGAGGACAGCACCGGCTGCATGCACGGTTCGCGCGGCATGGTGAAACCGGCGTCGGAGCATCTGCTGTCGGAAGTCGCCATCGTCGCCGAGATCGCCAAGCGCATCCTGATTCCCAATCCACGCGTCAATTGGAACGCCTGGACTGCCGACTACTCGCGCATCCGGGACGCGATTGCCGAAACCTATCCGGAGATCTTCCACGACTTCAACGAGCGCATGTGGACGCCCGGCGGTTTCGCGCGGCCGTTGGCGGCGCGCGAGCGCAAATGGAAAACCGGAAACGGCAAGGCCAACTTCATCACGCCTGACAGCCTGGACGAAGATCCCGACATGCCGGCCGATGGTCCCGGCGTGCTGCGGCTGATGACCACGCGCGGCGACAGCCAGTTCAACACCACGGTGTACGGCCTCGACGATCGCTTCCGCGGCGTGCACGGTACGCGTCATGTGTTGCTGATGAATGTCGCCGACATCGGACGACTGGGGCTGAAAGAAGGTGATCTGGTGACCGCTTCGACCGTGTCGCAGGACGGCATCGCGCGCAGCGTTGACGATCTGCGCGTACACGCATTCGACATTCCGGCGGGGTGTATCATGGGTTACTTCCCTGAGCTCAATCCGCTGATTCCGCTGGCGCATCATGCCAAGGACAGCAAGGTGCCTGCCGCCAAGTCGATCCCGGTGCGGCTGACGCGCACGCAAATGCAGGCCGCGCAGCCTGAAGACATTGTTATCGGAGCCCCCGCGCCTTGAAGACATTCCACTGCGACAATTGCAGCAAGCAGGTTTTTTTTGAAAACACCGTCTGCAATCATTGCGGCTGGATGCTGGGCTATCAGCCCGAGCACCAGATCATGAGCAGTTTCACGCCGGCCGATCAGGCCGAAGTGCAGGCGGATGCACCTGTGGATGCACCGGCGGATCTGCCCGCTGATGCCGCGATCGAATCGTCAACTCCCGCACGCTGGCGCAGCGTCAATCCTCTCAATGCCGGCAAGCTGTTCCGGCAATGCCGCAACTATGCGCAGGAAAAAGTCTGCAACTGGATGCTCGACGACCAGGACGCGCACGCGCTGTGCGCATCATGCCGCCTGACCGCCGTCATTCCTTCGCTCGACGACGCCGGCAATCGCATCCTGTGGCAGCGGCTGGAAGTCGCCAAGCGCCGCCTGCTGCATTCGCTCTGGACCATGCGCCTGCAACCGCCGCCGAAACCGGACGATGCCGACAACGGGCTGTCCTTCGAATTTCTGCAGGACATGCCGCATGAAAGAGTCATGACCGGTCATGCCGACGGCGTCATCACCATCAACATCGCCGAAGCCGATCCGGCCTACCGCGAAAAGATGCGCGAGCAGATGGCCGAGCCGTACCGCACGCTGCTCGGTCATTTTCGCCATGAGAGCGGGCATTACTATTTCGACCGCCTGATCGCCGGCACCGCGCGGCTGGATGCTTTCCGTGCGCTGTTCGGCGATGAGACCGCCGATTACGGGCAGAGCCTGCAGCGGCATTACGACAACGGCCCGGCGCCGGGATGGGAGCAAAATTTCGTCAGCGTCTACGCCAGCAGCCACCCGTGGGAAGACTGGGCCGAAACCTGGGCGCACTATCTGCACATGTTCGACACGCTGGAAACTGCCTATTCCTGCGGCGTGCAATTGCGTCCGCAGCATCGCGGCGAACAGCAGCTGGTGATCGACGCATCGCCGGTGGAGGAGGACAGTTTCGACGCGCTGGCGCGTGAATGGTTTGCCTTGACGTATGTGCTCAACAGCCTCAATCGCAGCATCGGCATGCCGGATTCCTATCCGTTCACGCTGTCGACGCCGGTGCTGGAGAAGCTGCGTTTCGTGCACGCCGTGGTGCGGGAAGCGGGGGGCGAGCCGGGCGCGGACGGGTCGGCAATATCGGGAATTCCCTGATACCTTTAACAACATCGCTCCCGTAAGCTTCTTCCATACCCTGCAAACACTGAAGGAGCTTACGATGAGCGGCCATAACAATGAAATTTCACTGAGCTATTGCATTGCCAATTACGCAGTGACCCTCGACATCCTCGCGATCCTGGTGCGAAAAAATTACCTGACGCGCGACGATGCGCTGGAGTCGGTGCAGCGTGCGCGCAAGCTGGCCAATCTGTCCAACGGTTTCCCCGGCGAGCAGGATTATCTGTCCGCCGCCAAGGAGTGCATGGAGCTGATCGACCAGGTGTTCAAGACCGATACTTCCAATCTCGCATTCGTCGGCGTCGGCCAGGGGCGCACTGCCGGTGCGCGGGATCAGGCGCAATAACCGGACGTCCCACCAAGAAAAAGCGGCAGCGAGGCATGATGGAAATGCCTTGCTGCCGCTTTTTCGTTCGCCGCCATCTCCTCCGCAGTCGTGTTGATGAGTGGCAAGAATGCAGAGGCGCAACTGTGTTGTAAAAAGATGCTCGGTATGTGATTTTTGACGCAGGTCATGTGCTGGAGGCAGGTGTTTTCTTTAGCATGAAGATGCTGCTCCCTTGTCCCTACGTGAACCCCCGATGCCTCACAGAAAACAAATCCACGTCATCTTCCTCGCCAAGGCCTTGGTAGTCCTGGCATGCGCGCTGCTCGTCGTTCTGGCCGTCGTCACCGACTGGCGCGCACGCAAGCAGCAACTCCAAGAGGCAGGGGCTACCAGCCACAACATTGCGCTCGCGCTGGCGCGACATGCCGACGACACATTCAAGCAAGCCGACACCACCCTGATCTTCCTTGCCGAACGGCTCCGGCACGATGAACGCAAGCCGGCGTCGCTGCGCGAGCTGGAAGTATTCCTGGCGCAGCAGACGGTGGAATTGCCGCAGCTGCACGGCTTGTTCGTCATCGACAAGGACGGCAAGTGGCTGCTCAATTCACGTCAATACCAGGCGGGGCATGTCAACAGTCGCGACCGCGAATATTATCTCTATCACCGCCAGCATGAAGACCTGTCGCCGCATATCAGCATGCCGGTGCAGAGCCGCGCCAACGGCGAATGGGTCGTCACCATTTCACGCCGTCTCAATGGCGCCGACGGCAGCTTCGACGGGGTGGTCATGGCGGCGATCCGGCTCGCCTATTTCAGCAAGTTTTACGAGAACTTCGACATCGGCGAGGGCGGCGCCGTGATCCTTGCCGGCAATGAGGGTACGCTACTGGTGCGCCGGCCCTTGCGGAACGATTCGATCGGCAAGAGCCTGGCGCAGGCCGCGATATTTCGCGACCATGCCGCCATCAACGCGAGCGGGAGCGCGCGCATCCGTTCTTCGCAGGACGGCGTCATCCGGATCAACAGTTATCGCCATCTTGATCGCTATCCTCTGTTTGTCGCGGCGGCGCTGTCCGAGCAGGAAGTGCTGGCGAGCTGGCGGTCGGATGTGCTGTTGCACGTGAGCGGACTGATCGTGCTGCTGTCGCTGCTCGTCTGGCTGGGCGGGCGTCTGATCAGGCAGATCGAATTGCGGGTGGAGGCCGAGAACGCAGCCAACCATGCGCGCGAGCATGTGGAATTCCTGAATCGGACTCTGCAGAACCTTGCCACGCAAGACGGCCTGACCGGGCTGGGCAATCGCCGCTGTTTCGATGAGGAGATGGTGCGCGCTTTGCGGCGTTGTGCGCGGGAGGGCAAGCCGCTTGCGCTGATCATGCTGGATGTCGATTTTTTCAAGCGCTACAACGATACCTACGGCCATCTCGCCGGCGACGAATGCCTGCGCAAGCTGTCGCAGGCAATCCGGCAGGGACAGAAGCGCGAGGGCGATCTGGCGGCGCGCTACGGCGGGGAGGAGCTGGTGCTGATGTTGCCCGATTGCGATGGCGGCAATGCGGTGGCCATTGCGGAAGAAACGCTGGCGCGCATACGTGCGTTGCAGCTGCCGCACCAGGGTAATCCCAATGGAATCGTCACCGTCAGCGCGGGTGTCGCGGTCCTCGATCCAGTGAGTGAAGACGACGTCGCGGAGTCACTCATCGGCCAGGCCGACAAGGCATTGTACCTGGCCAAATCGACGGGAAGGGATCGCGTCTGCACCAGTGGAGCGAGCACCGGCGCCGCACAACTCATGCCGGCCTGAGCGGCAAGTTCAGCTCCGTTCAGGCGCAATCATTTCGGCATAGTCATACAGCGCGCCGAGAATTTCCTCGCCGCGCTCGTCAACCGATTCCGACAACTGGTCGATTTCCTCGAACAGGCCGTCCAGCGTACGGGCGCCGCCCTGGCCTTCGAACAGGCGTGCGGCGCGATGCTCTTCCCAGCGCTGGGTTTCTTCGGGGGCCAGGGTTTCGGGGAAGTTGCGCGCGCGGTAGCGGAACAGCAATTCCTCCAGCCGGACATCGTCGAAACTGACGTTGGCCTGCGCGAGCTGCAGCGGCGTCAAGGCGCGCAATTGCGTAAGCTGGCGACGGTCGTTGTTGCCGACGAAGCCGCCGTACAGATCTTCGTCGACATCGTGCGGGGCTTCCTTCGGGCGCTGGAATACCTTGGCCCAGATCGCGTTCATTTCAGGCAGTTCGGCTGCCGCCGCTGCGTTCTGCAAGGCCGCGTCGATGTCGAGATTGAATTCGGCCGCGCGCTGCGCCGTCAGCGTTTTCAGGCTGGCGATCACCATCGGCGACTTGTTCAGATGGATGGTCTTGACCGGCAGGCGCGTGACGCCTTCCGGCAGTTCGTCGGTCTTGCTGAACATGCGGGTGCGGATCGTGTCGGCATCGAGACCGGCAAGTTCGCGCGGATCGCGGCTGAGGTCCCAGGCGATCACTTCGTTCTTGTTGGTCGGATGCGTGCCGAGCGGCCACATCACGGCCAGGCAGCCCTGCGCGGCGGGAAACATGCCGGACACGTGCAGGAACGGTTTGGCCAGCGGCAGGCCGAGTTCGGCGGCGACGCGATCCTTCTTGTGGAGGGCCAGGCAGAAGTCGAACAGGCGCGGCTGCCGGTCCCGGATCAGGCGGGCGAAGGCGATCGTCGCCCGCACGTCGGACAGCGCGTCGTGCGCCGCTTCGTGCAGCAGGCCGTTGGCCTTGCTCAGGTGTTCCAGCTTGAAGCTGGGCGTGACGCCGTCTTCCTTCTTCGGCCATGCGATGCCTTCAGGGCGCAAGGCGTACGTGGTGCGCACGACGTCGAGCAAGTCCCAGCGGCCGCAACCGTTTTGCCATTCGCGCGCATAGGGATCGATCAGGTTGCGCCAGAACATGAAGCGCGTGATTTCGTCGTCGAAGCGGATGGTGTTGTAGCCGACGCCGATGGTGCCCGGTTCGGACATGGCCTGCTCGATCTGCGCCGCGAACTGGTATTCGGGAATGCCGCGCTCCAGGCAGATTTGCGGCGTGATGCCGGTAATCAGGCAGGACTGCGGATCGGGCACGAAGTCCGGCGCCGGCTTGCAGTAGATCATGATCGGATCGCCGATTTCGTTGAGGTCGGCGTCGGTGCGGATGGCGGCGAATTGCGCGGGGCGATCGCGGCGCGCCTGGGCGCCGAAGGTTTCGTAGTCGTGCCAGAGGAAAGTGTGATTGGACATCGGGACAGTACAGTGACGGTTCAAGGGAGGGCAGCACGGCGGACCGGCAGGCCGGCAAGACTTTCCGCGATTTTAACCGATGGCGTCGGCCATCCACCCTTGGAGCGCTTACTGGACGATGCGCCGTTCGTTCTTGTTGAGGATGTCTTGCAGCGTCTTTTGCAGGTTGCCGGTATGTACGGCGGCGTTGCTGCTGCCTCCGCCGCCGTATTCGATGTTGTCGATGACCCAGCCGCGTGTGTCGCGCGTGAGGATGACGCGGTCAGTCGATTTGAACGGCGCCTGCAGCTTGGCGTCGCTGTAGATCAGTTCGACCGTGCAGACGCCGCTGCTGTCGGCGCTGCTCTGGCTGATTTCACAGCTCAGCAGGCGATACGTCGAAGCGCCTTTCGGATGAGTGGTGAACAGGTCGCCGTCGACCAGCGGCGGGGTCTGGTTGTCGGTCTGGGCCAGATGTGCTTCTTCAGCGACCGAGACATCCTTGAGCAGATCGAATAGCGGCACCGACAGGAATTGGCGGAAGGTGATCAGTTCCTTGAGCGACAGCGCGCCGACTGGGCGATTCGACTGGTGGGTCTGGTAGAAACTGTTGACCAGATCCCTGGCCTCCTGCTCGCGGCTGGCGCTGCAGGCGGTCATCGCCAGGACGACCGCCAGTATCATCATTGTGCGGAATTGCTTCACGATCTTCCTCTCCCCGGCGATGCGGTCCGTCGCCGTCGGGCGACGGCGGCGCGGGTGATGGCCCGCCCGGCAAAGCCAATATTGTATTGTCATGTTGTCATGCTTCCCTGTTTTTTCCTCAGGGAAATGCACAAGCATGATAAATCAAACATCGGACTTTGCGTGTACGTGGCAGCTGTTTGCAGGGATGTTATCGGACGCGCCGGCGCATTTCTTAATGCGCCGGCGGAAGAGACGAAAAACCGTCGTCAGTTGAATTCGCTGATGATGCTGCTGAGGGTGTCGGTGAGATATTCGCGCTGCGACGACTGGTCGCTGCCGAGGAATTCGATGTCGTCGATGCGCCATTGCTTGTCTTCCCTGACCAGCATCAGCTTGTCCTTCCACTTCTCTTCATCGCCGCCGTTGCCGCTCTTGTAGGTGAATTTCACCTGGCAAGAGGCGTGCGCGTCTTCGCTTTCGCAGCTCTCGACCTGGTATGCCGTTGCACCTTCGAACAGCGAGGTGAACAAGTCTCCGTCCACCAGCGGCGGCAGCGGATCGGTAGAGGCGGCGTGGTATTTGATCTCGGTTTCGGACGCCTGGCTCAGCAGCTTGAACAGCGCCTGCGAGACGAACGGCTGCAACTGTTTCAGTTCGTCCGCGCTCGGGATGCCGGGACTGTGGGTCTTCAGATGCTGCTGGTAAAACCCGGAAATCACTTTTTCCTGCAAGTGCGTATCGTCCGGCGGTTCGCCGCAGCCGGCCGCGAGGGCGACTGCCGACAAGGCGGCGAGGCGGGTAAGAATCTTCATGCGCGTGGTCCGGGTGTATCGATGGGGAGGTGCCGTCAATCAGTCGGGGCAGGCAAGCGGCATAGCGTTGCCGGTCCTTGTTCATTGCGGCAGGATCGTCTGCCGCAATGACATGCCGATGACATGTTGACCGGGTTTTACTTCGAGCCGCTCAGCAGCGCAAAGTGTTCGACATTCGGCGCACCGGCGAAGAACGGGCCGACGATGCCGCGCCATTCGGTGAAGGCAGGCGATTCGCGGAAGTCGACGGTATGGTTTTCCAGTGTCGCCCATTGCACCATCAGCAGGTAGCGTTCCGGCGCTTCGATGCCCTTTTGCACCTGGTGGCCGAGATAGCCCTTGGCCTTGGCGATGGTTTGCGCGATGCCGCGCTGGATGGCTTCGTCGAATTCAGCCTGTTTGCCTGGTTGGATGCGGATGTCGGCAAGTTCCAGAATCATTGTTGTCTCCGTTTGAGCGTGTGAGTGGTGAAGCGGGGCTTGATTATTACATTTTCCCGGCGGCATCGCGTGATGCATGGTCGGGCGGTTGCTGAAAAACTTTCAACGCCGGCGCGGCCAAATTGGGGCAGCACCGGTCCACGGCGGGGAATTCTGCACCGCGACAACGCAAGCCGGCGCGGCAGCGCATTTTTTTTGCGTTTTTCGATGGATTCAGGCCCTGGAGCAATTGTCATTTGCACCTTGCCTCAATACACTAGCGGTCATTCAACAACAAGGCGCATCGAGGCTTCCGGCCCGGCGCGCCATATAACAACCTAACACTCGGAAGGAAATTCATGGCGGGTTCATATTTCCCACAATGGCGTGTGCGCAGCGGCACGTCGGATGGACAAGGACAGGTTATCGCAGCCGATGAACGCCTGCCGATGCCGCAGACGGTCGCCATGGGGGTGCAGCACGTGGTGGCGATGTTCGGTTCCACCGTGCTGGCGCCGCTGCTGATGGGCTTCGATCCTAACCTGGCGATTCTGATGTCGGGCATCGGCACCTTGCTGTTCTTCCTGCTGGTGGGCGGCCGCGTACCGAGCTATCTCGGTTCCAGCTTCGCCTTCATCGGTCTGGTGATCGCCGTCACCGGCTATGCCGGACAAGGTCCGAACGCCAACCTCGGCGTTGCGCTCGGCGGCATCGTCGCCTGCGGCGTGGTCTATACGCTCATCGGTTTCCTGGTCGGCATCGTCGGTACGCGCTGGATCGAAACCCTGATGCCGCCGGTAGTGACCGGTTCGGTGGTTGCGGTGATCGGCCTGAATCTCGCGCCGATCGCGGTCAAGGGCGTGACCGGCAACAACTTCGACGCCTGGATGGCGCTGGGCACGGTGTTGTGCGTGGGCCTGGTGGCGGTGTTCACGCGCGGCATGATGCAGCGCTTGCTGATCCTGATCGGCCTGCTGCTGGCGTATGTGATCTACGCCATCCTGACCAACGGCGCCGGTCTCGGCAAGCCCATCGATTTCAGCGCGGTCGCCAATGCAGCGTGGTTTGGCGTCCCGAGTTTCGCGGCGCCGGTGTTCAAGGCCGAAGCCATGGCGCTGCTGGCGCCGGTCGCCATCATCCTGGTCGCGGAAAATCTCGGCCACATCAAGGCGGTCAGCGCCATGACCGGCCAGAACCTCGACAAGTACATGGGACGCGCTTTCATCGGCGACGGCCTGGCGACCATCCTGTCGGGCAGCGTCGGCGGCACCGGCGTGACGACCTACGCCGAGAACATCGGCGTGATGGCGGTCACCAAGATCTATTCGACGCTGGTGTTTGTGGTGGCGGCGGTGATCGCGATCGTGCTGGGCTTCTCGCCGAAGTTCGGCGCGGTGATCCTGACGATTCCGGGCGCAGTGCTGGGTGGCGTGTCGATCGTGGTGTTCGGCCTGATCACCGTGTCGGGCGCGCGCATCTGGGTTGAGAACAAGGTCGACTTCTCCAACAACACCAACCTGATCGTGGCAGCGGTCACGCTGGTGCTGGGTGCGGGCGACTTCACGCTGAAGCTGGGCGGCTTTGCGCTGGGCGGCATCGGCACCGCCACGTTCGGTGCGATCATTTTGTATGCCTTGCTGAGGAAGCGCGGCGCATAAAGTTGTCGAAACAAAAACGCGGCCCGACAGCCGCGTTTTTTACATGCAAGGTTTTACCGATTCAATCTTCGCGGACTTGCCCATTACGTGCCCATTACTTGCCAGATTTCCATTGAGCAATGTTCCCGAACTTACTATACTAACGCGTGGCAATTGCTTTGCATCTGATCAGGCTCGGGAAGGGGACTGCGGTGCGTACGAAAGAATTGCCTCTTGCCGGCCGCGGCTATCACTCAAAAAACAGGAACACGCCGTATGAAGATCTCTTTGACACATTCCCTCGCGTTGTTGTGCGTTGCCGCTGCGCCCATGCTCTCCTTGTCGGGTTGCGACGCCTTGGCAGGCAAGAAGGACTACGCGTATTTCCGCCAGCATCTGGATGAAGCCAAATCGGTGGCCGACCAGTGCCAGATGAACGGCACCTCGGGCATGTCCAAGGCGCAGATGTCGCAATGCGACGCCGCCCGCGACGCATACGCCAACCGCAACTACAGCTACTGATCCCGCTCGTCCCGGGGCAAGGCGGCGCTGCCTTGCCCTGGCGCCGGCCTTGTCACAAAATTGTCAAAGTCGGCCGGTAGAATCCAGCGTTTTCACGTCGATAGCGCCGCGCCATGCACAATCCCCCGGACACGCCCCAGGCTCTGCACTTGCTGTATGAACCTGCGGGCTTCATTTGCGCGTTCCGTTTCGACGAGGGCCGTGCCACCCAGTTGAAGTGGCATGAAGTCATGGCGGGGAAAATTCCCTCGCCGGCCTTCAGCTGGCTGCACGTCAAGACCGCCGACGTCAAGGTGCGCCACTGGATGGAAACCAGCGACGACATCCCCGAACACATCAGCGAATTCCTGCTCAGCAGCGATACTCATCCCTGCCTGCACACCACCGCCAACGGCTTCTACGGCACGCTGGCCGATATCAAGATGGAGATCGGCGACACCGGCACCGAGAAGGGCGCGCTGCATTTTTTCCTCGACAGCAATCGCCTGCTGACGCTGCGCACGCAACCGCTATGCTCGACCAACATGCTGCGTCAGAAAGTGCTCGACGGTGCCCCGTTCGACAATTCGATGGAGTTGTTCGCCGAGTTGCTACGCTGCCTGGCCGACGGTTTCGACGCCCGCGTGGCGCAGCTCAACGACAAGGTCGACGACATCGAAGAATCGGTATTGTCGGATCGCCGTCCCGAAGACCGCAGCGAACTCAGTGCGATCCGTCGCCAGTTGGCCGAACTGCGTCGCCACATTACGCCGGAGCGGCGTCTGCTGAGTCAGCTCAATCGCCTGCGGCCGTCGTGGGTGCCGACCGCCGCGCTGGAAGAACTCAACCACGCGCTCGATGAACTCAACGAATTGCACCTGACGCTGGAAGCACTATATGAACGCGCCAAGCTGCTGCAGGAAGAAATCGCTTCGCAGATGTCCGAGCAGATGAACCGCAATCTGATGGCCTTGTCGATCCTGACTGCGTTGCTGATGCCGGCGACGCTGGTGTCGGGCATCTTCGGGATGAACGTGGCGGGTTTGCCGGGGCTGCACGACGAGGCCTCGTTCATGATGGTGATGTGGGTGATGATAGGCCTCGGCGTAGCGACGGTGGCTTTGCTGAAGTGGCTGAAAATCTGGTGATCGCTGATCGCTGATCGCTGATCGCCGATCGTTTCCTCAAAAAGAATTCATAACGCTCGACGCGACTGCGGAGAAATGCACAAAGCGCAGCGAGTGACGCGCTTTGTGCGATCCGACCGGCAGATTGCCGGTCGACGATGCCGGGATCAGCAATTTCCTTTTTTTGCTTGTCCCGGAGGGCAATGATAGCGGGGGCCGTCATGACGATCGTCGTCGTCATGTTCGTGACGGCGTTCTTCGCCCCGGCGCCAGCCGCCGCGATGCAGCTCCCATCCGCGTGGTCCCTCGCGCCATTCGGGACGCTCATATTCATAGCCGCGGCGCACGCGTTCCCAGTGTCCCTGCACCCATATATGGCGATGTCCATCCCAGTTCCAGTATCCGGGCGCCCACAGGTAACCGCCGCGTGGCGGAGGGGGCGCTTCGTAGCGTGGTGCGGGGGGCGGCGTGCCGATATTGATGTCGACGCTGACTTGTGCCGCGGCCTGTCCGGGCAAGAGCGCTGTCATGCAACTGAGGGCGAGTACGGAAGCGTAGAAAAAGCGTTTCATTTGGTGCCTCTTTTTTGATTTTGAGTGAATCGCACTATACCGAGAATTTTTCTTTCGCCAACGGATGATGCATTTGATTACATTTGACATCGCTTCAGCCCCAAGCAGATGTTGACGAGGCTTCAACGGAAGTTTAGCTCCGTACCGTATTCTCCTGTCAAAAAAAAATCCTTCCGTAAGCAACTACGGAAGGATTTTCAATACTCTCTGCGCCATCTGATCGTCCGCGATGAACGGCGGGCGCTTCCTGCGCAAGATCAGTAAGTGCCGATGTAGTCGCTCTTGCCGACTTCGACGCCGTTGTGACGGAAGATGTCGTAAGCGGTGGTGACATGGAACAGGAAGTGCTGGATACCGTAGTGCAGCAGGTAGGCTTCGCCGGTGAAGCGCTTTTCCTTCGGCGTGCCGGGACGCAGCACGATTTCACGCTCGGCGGCGCCGTCGAACTGTTCCGGCTTGAGGGTCTCGATGAAGGCCAGGGTCTTGTCCAGGCGCGCCTGCAGATCGGCGAAGCCGGCTTCGTTGTCTTCGTACGGCGGCACCTCGACATTGGCCAGGCGCGCCGGCACGCCCTTGGCGAAGTCGGCGGCGATCTGCACCTGGCGGGTCAGGTTCAGCATGTCGGGAAACAGGCGCGCCTTGAGGAAGGCGTCGGCGTCGATGTTCTTCGCAGTCGCATGTGCTTCGGCCTTGGCGAGGATGCCCTTGAGGCTGTTCAGGCCTTGCTTGAAGACGGGCACTGAGGCGTTGTAGAAAGAGATGGTCATGTTGCAGTCCTTTGGTATGTGCCTGCATGCGCAAATGCGCATGTCCGGGGTTGATTATCTTGTATAGCTGAGATGAAGCGGACGGAATTTCGAGTACAGCCACAGGCCACAGGCGAACAGCGTGCCGAGGAAGCCGGTGAAGATCAGCGCCATCATGATGCCAACGAACGGCGAGGCGATCAGGCCCATCAGGCCGGTCAGGTGCTGGCCGTTCCAGACGATGGTTTCGGCGCCGAAGAAGGCGAACAAGCCCATCAGGACGGCCAGCGGCACCATCGAGAACGTGGCGGCGATGAACAGGACCTTGTACACCGTGCCGAAGGAGAAGCGCTGGATTTGCAATGTTTCAAACATCATGGACTCGCAAGAAAATGCCGGCGTCCCGGGATGCCGGCGGGAATAATATTATTGGAATGATTATTTGGCGACCCAGCTGTCCTTGAGCGTGACGGCGCGGTTGAACACCGGCTTGCCGGCCACGGAGTCGACCCGGTCGGCAACGAAATAGCCGTGGCGTTCGAACTGGTAGATCGCGCCGGCTTCGGCGGTCTTCAGCGTCGGTTCCAGGTAGGCGGTGATGACTTCCTTCGAGTTCGGATTCAAGGCCAGCTTGAAGTCCTTGCCGCCGGCGTCCGGATGGGCATCGGTGAAGAGGCGGTCGTACAGGCGCACTTCGGCTTCCAGCGCGTGGTCGGCGCTGACCCAGTGCAGGTTGCCCTTGACCTTGTAGTTGGCGCTGCCGGGCGTGCCGCTCTTGCTGTCTTCGAAGTAGTTGCAGTGCACGGCGACGACGTTGCCGTCGGCGTCCTTGTCGCAGCCGGTGCATTCGACCACATAGCCGTAGCGCAGGCGCACCTTGTTGCCGGGGAAGAGACGGAAGTAGCCCTTGGTCGGCACTTCCATGAAGTCTTCTTTTTCGATCCACAGGTTTTTGGTGATCGGGAACAGGCGATGTTCGCTGTCATGCAGCGGGTGCGCCGGCGGATAGACCGGAGCGCTGCATTCGACGCTCTGGCCTTCCGGGAAGTTGTCGATGATCAGCTTGAGCGGACGCAGCACGGCGACGGCGCGCGGCGCCTTCGGATCGAGGTCGTCGCGCAGCGCGCCTTCGAGGATGCTGTAGTCGATCCAGCTGTTGTTCTTGGACGCGCCGGTGCGGTCGCACATCAGGCGGATCGCTTCAGGCGTGTAGCCGCGGCGGCGCAGGCCGACGATGGTGGGCATGCGCGGATCGTCCCAGCCGCTGACGATCTTTTCGTCGACCAGTTGCTTGAGCTTGCGCTTGCTGGTGATGATGTAGGTCAGGTTCAGGCGCGCGAATTCGTATTGATGCGGCAGCGGTTTCTTGAAAAAACCTTCTTCGGCCAGGCGTTCCAGCACCCAGTCGTAGAACGGGCGCTGGTCTTCGAACTCCAGCGTGCAGATCGAGTGGGTGATGCTTTCCAGCGCGTCTTCGATCGGATGCGCGTAGCTGTACATCGGATACACGCACCACTTGTCGCCGGTATTGTGGTGAGTGGCGTGGCGGATGCGGTAGATGGCCGGATCGCGCAGGTTCATGTTGGGGCTGGCCATGTCGATCCTGGCGCGCAAGATCAGCGTGCCGTCGGCGTGCTTGCCGTCGCGCATTTCCTCGAACAGGCGCAGCGATTCATCGGCGGGGCGGTTGCGCCACGGCGAATCGGTGCCGGGTTCGGTCAGCGTGCCGCGGGTTTCGCGCATCTGTTCGGCGTTTTGCTCGTCGACGTACGCCAGGCCCTTGCGGATCAGCGCCTGCGCGCCGGCGTACATGACGTCGAAGTAATTGCTGGCGTAATACAAGTGCGGCTGGCCGCTGTGGTCCCAGTCGAAGCCCAGCCATTTGACCGAGTCGATGATGGTGTCGACGTATTCCTGGTCTTCCTTCTCCGGATTGGTGTCGTCGAAGCGCAGGTGGCAGCGGCCGTTGTAGTCGCGCGCCAGGCCGAAGTTGAGGCAGATCGACTTGGCGTGGCCGATGTGCAGGTAGCCGTTCGGCTCGGGCGGAAAGCGGGTCACTACCTGCGGCAGGGCGTGGCCCTGCTTGTCGCTGCGTTCGGCATACGTGCCGGAAACGAGGTCGGCTTCGATGATGCCGCGCAGGAAATTGGTGGATGGTGCCGGAGTGTGACCGTTTTTCAGTTCGTTGCTCATGGATGCTTTGTGGGGAGACATATATGTATAGACAGACATTTTACCGCAGCAAGCGGTATTGACGGGGTTTTACGGCGCATCGCCGGTACATCGCCGGCACTTCCGGCGGCGTGGGGCGGGAAATAATTGATTACACCTGATACGGATGCGAATTACCTGCCGTTTTCCTTTGCTGGCAAGCTGCGTTCATCGTCAAGTCCAAGGAGGACGTCATGAAGAAGCTGCTCAAACTCGCCGTCGCCGGCATCCTGGTCGCCACCTCGCTGTCGGCCTGCATCGTGGTCCCGGCGGGCCCGCCGCACGGCGGCTATTACCGCCATGGACCGTATTACGGCGGCGGCTATTACGGTCGCTAGGGCGTGGGGAAGGACCGGGCTACGGAGCCGTAGCTGCAATTCATTCCGCGCGGACGGCGTTTCGTCGCATCGCGCTGTTTCTCCCCTGCGCCGCCGCAGATACTGGAATCCTGATCCGATTACATCAACAGGAGAATTCCATGTCTGCCGGCTTCCTCAAGACCCTGCACGTGCTGGGCGTCGTGCTGTTTCTCGGCAATATCATCGTCACCGCCTTCTGGAAGATCATGGCCGATCGCACCCGCGATCTGGCCGTGGTCCGTTTCGCCGTGCGTGCGACCAACTGGGCGGATGTGTTTTTCACGTTCGGCGGCGTGGTGCTGCTGTCCGTCGCCGGGCGTTCTCTGGCGGCGCAGAGCGGCATGCCGGATGTGCTGTGGCTGCGTTGGGCGTATGGCTTGTTTGCCGCGACCGGATTGCTGTGGCTGGGCCTGCTGATTCCCTTGCAACGGGCGCAGGCGAAGCTGCTGGCGCCGTTGCCGCGCGACGCTGAGATTCCGGCGCGCTACTGGCGCTTGTCGCGGATCTGGGCCGTCGCCGGTACGGTGGCGACGCTGCTGCCGTTGGCAATCGTGTGGCTGATGGCGGCCAAGCCGTCGCCGTGAACCTACATCTGTCGGAACAAGTGCGCAAACAGGCGGCTCACGGCCAGCGTCTCGGGCCGCTTGCGCAGTTTCAATGACAACTTGCCGGCTTCATCGCGCTGTGCGGCGGCGACCTCGGCGATCTGCACGACGGTGCCGCGATGCACCTGCCAGAAACGCTCGGGGTCGAGCTGCGGGATCAGTTCCTTGAGGCTGGTGCGGATCAGCGCTTCGCCATCCGCGGTGACGACGTTGACGTACTTGTCGGTGGCTTCGAAATACACGACGTCGTCGACAGGAATCAGCCGGACCTGGTTGCCGACGGCGGCGCGAATCATGCGCAGGCGCTCCTGAGGCGCGATTGCGGCCGGCGCCAGGCCGCGCAGCTGCGCCAGCACCTGTTCCAGTCCCTGATCACCCATGTCCTTCAATCTTGCCTGCAGGCGCGCGACGGTGAGCGCCAGGCGCGCGTCGTTGGCCGGCTTGAGCACGTAGTCGATCGCCGCCTGCTCGAAGGCCCGGATCGCATATTCGTCATAGGCGGTGACAAACACCAGCAAAGGAAACGGCCGCGTGTCCGGCCATTCGTCGGCCAGTTCGCGGGCCGCTTCCAGGCCGCTCTGGCCGGGCATCTTGATGTCGAGGAAAAGGACGTCGGGCTGCAGCGCCAGCGCTTGCTCGACGGCGGCCATGCCGTTGGCGGCGATGCCTGCGATCTCGAGGCCGGGCCACAAGCGCTGCAACTGAGCGGACAGGGCGTCGGCGAGCAGGGTTTCGTCTTCGGCAATCAGGGCGCGGGCGGGTGGCGACGTGATGGGCATGGCGGGCACGATCGGCGGGTTAGTTGGGTTCGGTGTAGGACTTCTTGAGAGCGTACATGGGGATGGTGATCTGCGCGACGGTGCCGGCGGGGATATTGTGCGTCAGCGTCAGCTCGGCCTCCGGTCCGTACAACACTGACAGGCGTGCGCGGATATTTTCCAGGCCGAGGTGCGTGCTGTCCGGACGATTGTAGCTGGCCGTGCTGTGCAGGCCCATGCCGGTGTCGAACACGCTGATGATCAGCAGCTCCTGATGGCGGGTCACGCTGACGGTGCAGTCGCCGCCGTCGATCTTGGGTTCGAGGCCGTGGCGGATGGCGTTTTCGACCAGCGGCTGCAGCAGCATCGGCGCGATGCGCTGGCGTCGCAACTCATCCGGCAGCTGCAAAGTGTAGGTCAGGCGCAAGCCCATGCGCAGCGACATCAGGCCGAGGTAGGCCTTGATCAGATCGAACTCCTGGCCCAGCGAAGTCTGTTCGCTGCGCGAGGTCGACAGCGTGGCGCGCAGGTAATGGATCAGCTGGTCGAGCATCTGCTGGGCGCGCAGCGGTTCGCTGGAAATCAGCGTCTGCAGCGTCGCCAGCGTGTTGAACAGCATGTGCGGCTCGATCTGCGCCTGCAGCATCTGCAGTTGCGCTTGCAGCGCCTGCTTCTCGATGACGACGTTGCGCGCTTCCAGCGCCGCCATTTTTTCGCGATTCCAGTAGAACAGGGTGGCGCCGACGCAGGCCACCAGGATCAGGACGATCACGCCGATGGTGTTGTTGGCCTGGCCCGGGGTGAATATCCTCAGCGGATAGCCGAGCAGGGAGCTGGCGATCATGTTGCCGATGACGAACGACAGCGGCGCGAAGATCACCAGCATCAGCAGGAAGCCGGGTTTGTTCGGTTCGTCTTGCCCCCACAGCAGCAGGCGGCCACAGTCGATCAGCACCATCGCGGTGGTGCCGATGCAGATCGAGAACACCAGGTTTTCAACGAAGCCGGCGCCGATGCGCATGAGGTAAGTGACCACCAGCGCGCACAGCAGGTTGATGATCATGGTCGGCAGCAGGCCGCGCAGCAGTTCCGGCGGGATGAGGCGTAAGCGTGAAACGGGGATATTCATGAAAAGTTCTGGGGGAATCCGATGAGTTCTCTGATGGCGGAATGGTAACCCGATTCGGCAGCCGCACCAGCCCCCGGCGACGAAGCGGCGAATCGGGACGATGAAATGCTGTTATCGCGCCGTCGCCCGGCATAGAATGTCGGCACTAAAAACGCGTTCCAAATTCTTGCAGGGAGAAAAATATGTGGCCTTATCCAAAAGTGGCGGCGCATCGCGGCGGTGGCACGCTGGCCCCGGAAAACACGCTGGCGGGCTTCCGCTGCGGCATGGAGCACGGCTTCCGGGCGGTCGAATTCGACGTCATGCTGACCGCCGACGAGCAGGCCATCCTGATGCACGACCCGGTCTTCGGCCGCACGCTGCCGGGCGAAGACAAGGTCGCCGAGCACACGCTGGCGCAGTTGCAGCAGCTTGACGCCGGCGGCTGGCATAGCCCGCAATATGCCGGCGAAAGGGTCTGCACCTTGCAGCAAGTTCTGGAATTCAGCCGCGCCAACGGCATCTGGATGAACATCGAAATCAAGCCGGCCGGCGACGCCTGGGCGGTGCGCACCGGCGAGGTCGCGGGAGAAGTGACGGCACGCTTTTTCGCGGCTGAAATCGCCGCCCACGTGCCGGGGCAGAATGACCGTACGCTGCCCTTGTTCTCGTCGTTTTCCTTCGACGCGCTGATGGCCGCCAAGCGGGTCGCGCCGGGTATCCCGCGCGGTTTCCTGGTCGATCGCATTCCCGCCGATTGGGAAGCGCGCTTGCAGGCGCTCGACGCGGTGGCGTTGCACACAAGTCACAAGAATCTGACGCCGGAGCTGGCGCAGGCGGTGAAACACGCGGGATATGGTTTATTCTGCTACACCGTCAACGACCCGGCCCGCGCAGAAGAGATTCTGGGCTGGGGCGTGGATGGCTTCTGCACCGACCGCATTGATCTCATCGGTCCGGCATAAGTGGATAAGAGCAACGAAGAAAAACCAGTTCAGGGAAGCAAGGAATCATGAAAACCAAGGGCATGCTCAGCATGCTGGCGGCAGCCGCCGCCATTGTCATCACCAGCAATGCCGGCGCGCAGGCCGGCGCCAGCCAGAAGAAATACACCGACGACAGCATCGTACGCGACCTCAAGGCCGGCAAGCTGACCGTGCGCGAGGCGCAGATCCTGCAAGACCGCCGAGATCACGGGACGGCAAAGGTGGTCGCCACAACCCCCGCGTCGGGGACCGCACCAAAAACCGGCGCGACCCCGAAGAAGGTGCACGCCGCCAAGCCGGTGAAGCAGGGGAAAGCCGTCAAGAAGAAGAGCAAGGCGCCCGTCAGGCAATTGACCAGTCCGCATTCCAGGCACGCGGCGCAGAAAGCGCATGCAGCAAAGGCCAGGCCGGTCGCCCGGCCGCACCATGCGGTCGCGGTGAAGGAGCAGCCGGCCAAAACGGCGAGCGGGAAAGACCACGCTGCCACCAAAAAAGCCGAACCGGTCCGCAAAACTGCGGTGAAATATATCAGGTAATTCCCGAATGGATTTCCGGTGCGCGCCGCTTAAACTATGTCAACGCGAATCGGAATCCTGGCGTTACAGCACAGACAGGCCGCATGTCAGAGCGGATTCGCCGAATTGACCGGGAGACGTGACAATAATCGTCAGCGAGCTTGTAAGAACCAACTTAAGAGGAAAAGATGAAACTGAATAAATTACTGGCAGCCGTACTCGTTGCCGCTTTCGCCATGCCTGTCCTGGCACAGAATGCACCTGCAGCAGCGCCTGGCGCTCCGGCAGCAGCCGCACCGGCAGCCAAGGCGCCGCATGCCAAGCACAAGAAACACAAAAAGCACAAGAAGCACAAGAAACACGCCAAGAAGAGCAAGAACGGCAAGCTGTATCAAGGCGCTTGATTTACCGGAGGGGATTTTGGCCAGGCAAGTCGTGAGGGGGATAGGCCGGAGGGTTCCGAGGCCAGTCTGATTCAGGTTGCAGGTTGATATCGCCATTGACCCGTTGGGAGCAATCCGAACGGGTTTTTTTACGTCTTTTTCCCGATCGGACCTGTTGACTTGCGGCAAACGTCCTGCAGGCCTTGCCGACCATGATCGGGGCAGGGCTAATCACGTATAATCACCGGTTCACAGCAGCCGGTTCACAGCCGCTCTTTCTGCCACATCATTTTTGCACCGTTTTCTTTACAGTCCTAGAACATGAACTCAGCCGAAATCCGCGACAAGTTTCTGAAATTCTTTGAATCCAAGGGACACACCATTGTCCGTTCGTCCAGCCTGGTGCCGGGCAACGACCCCACCTTGTTGTTCACCAACTCCGGCATGGTCCAGTTCAAGGACGTGTTCCTGGGCACCGACAAGCGCAATTACGTGCGCGCCACCTCCGTGCAGCGCTGCCTGCGCGCCGGCGGCAAGCACAACGATCTGGAAAACGTCGGTTACACCGCGCGTCATCACACCTTCTTCGAAATGCTCGGCAACTGGTCTTTCGGCGATTATTTCAAGCACGACTCGCTGGTCTGGGCTTGGGAGCTGCTGACCAAGGTCTACGGCCTGCCGGCTGAAAAGCTGTGGGCGACCGTCTATGAAACCGACGATGAAGCCTACGACATCTGGCACAAGGTCATCGGCCTGCCGAAAGAGCGCATCGTGCGCATCGGCGACAACAAGGGCGCACCTTACGCCTCCGACAACTTCTGGCAAATGGCCGACACCGGCCCATGCGGTCCCTGCTCGGAAATCTTCTACGACCACGGTCCCGATGTCTGGGGCGGTCCTCCGGGCAGCCCGGAACAGGACGGCGACCGCTACATCGAAATCTGGAACAACGTGTTCATGCAGTTCGACCGCCAGATCGATCCGAAGACCGGCGAAGCCACGCTGACCCCGCTGCCGGCGCCGTGCGTCGACACCGGCATGGGCCTGGAACGCCTGGCGGCGATCCTGCAGCACGTGCACAGCAACTACCAGATCGACCTGTTCCAGCGCCTGATCAAGGCCGCTGCGCGCGAAACCAAGGTCGACGATCTGGAAAACAATTCCCTGAAGGTCATCGCCGATCACATCCGTGCGACCTCCTTCCTGATCGTCGACGGCGTGATTCCAGGCAATGAAGGCCGCGGCTATGTGCTGCGCCGTATCATCCGCCGCGCGCTGCGTCACGGTCACAAGCTGGGCCAGACCCAGCCGTTCTTCTACAAGCTGGTCAAGGATCTGGTCGCCGAAATGGGCGCCGCCTATCCGGAACTGCCGGCCGCCGCTGCGCGTGTCGAACAAGTGCTCAAGCAGGAAGAAGAACGTTTCGGCGAAACGCTGGAACACGGCATGAAGATCCTCGAAGCCGCGCTGGCCAAGAATGCCGGCAAGCTCGACGGCGAGACCGCCTTCACGCTGTACGACACCTACGGTTTCCCGCTCGACCTGACCGCCGACATCTGCCGCGAACGCAATGTCGAACTCGACGAAGCCGGTTTCGCCACTGCCATGGAGCGCCAGAAATCGACGGCCCGCGCCGCCGGTAAATTCAAATCGGCTGCCGGCATCGAATACAGCGGCGACAAGACCAAATTCGTCGGTTATGACGCGCTGACGCAGCAGGCCAAGGTCACTGCGCTGTACGTCGACGGCAGCGCCGTCGCCAAGGTCGAAGCCGGCCAGGACGCCATCGTGGTGCTCGACACCACGCCGTTCTACGCCGAATCGGGCGGCCAGGCGGGCGACGCCGGCGTGCTCGAAGCAGCCAATGCGCTGTTCGCGGTGGCCGATACGCAAAAGATCCAGCCCGATGTGTTCGGCCATCACGGCAGCCTGGTCAAGGGTTCGCTGGCGGTGGGCGATGTCGTGGAAGCCAAGGTCGACGGCGAGCAGCGCGCGCAAACCATGCGCAACCACTCGGCCACTCACCTGATGCACAAGGCGCTGCGTGAAGTACTGGGCGACCACGTGTCGCAAAAGGGTTCGCTGGTCGACGCCGACAAGACGCGTTTCGACTTCAGCCACAACGCACCGATGAGCGCCGATGAAATCCGCCGCGTCGAAGAAATCGTCAACCGCGAAATCCTCGCCAATGCCGCGACCGAAGCCAAACTGATGGGTTACGACGATGCCGTCGGCGCCGGCGCAATGGCGCTGTTCGGCGAGAAGTACGGCGACGAAGTGCGCGTGCTGTCGATCGGTTCGTCGCGTGAACTGTGCGGCGGTACGCACGTGTCGCGCACCGGCGATATCGGCCTGTTCAAGATTGTCGCCGAAAGCGGCGTCGCAGCCGGCATTCGCCGCGTCGAAGCCGTCAGCGGCGAAGGCGCACTGGCGCTGGTGCAGACCCTCAGCAACCGCGTCGCCGAAGCGGCCGCGGCCCTGAAGGCGCAGCCGGAAGAACTGACCCAGCGCATTGCGCAGGTGCAGGACCACGTCAAGGCGCTGGAAAAGGAACTGGCCGGATTGAAATCCAGGCTGGCGTCCAACCAGGGCGACGAATTGCTCGCGCAAGCGGTCGACGTCAACGGCATCAAGGTGCTGGCGGCAACACTGGAAGGCGCCGATGTCGCCACCCTGCGCGAAACCATGGACAAGCTCAAGGACAAGCTCAAGACCGCCGCCATCGTGCTGGCTTCGGTCAAGGACGGCAAGGTCAGCCTGATCGCCGGCGTCACCGCCGATGCGACATCGAAGGTCAAGGCCGGTGAACTGGTCAACTTCGTCGCCCAGCAAGTCGGCGGCAAGGGCGGCGGACGTCCCGACATGGCGCAAGCCGGCGGTACGGATCCAAGCGGTTTGCCGAACGCGCTGCAAGGCGTGGCGGCTTGGGTCGGCACAAAAGCTTAAGCACGAACGCCTCCATGAGCGACTTCAAGTTTTGTCCCGTCTGCGCCGCCTCGCTCGTGATGCGCGCCGATGAACAAGAGGCGGGCAAGCTGCGGCTTGCCTGTCCCGAAGGCCATTGGACGCACTGGGACAATCCCTTGCCGGTGCTGGCCGCCCTGGTCGAGATCGACGGCAAGATGTTGCTGGCGCGCAATGCGGCCTGGCCGGAAGGCCGTTTCGCACTGATCACCGGCTTCATGGAGCGCGACGAAACACCGGAGCAGGGCATCGCGCGAGAAATAAAAGAAGAAACCAATCTGGATGCCAACCAGATCACCCTGATCGGCGTTTATGAGTTCATGCGCAAGAATGAACTGATCATTGCGTATCACGTGAAAGCCTCGGGTGAAATCAAATTGTCTCCCGAATTGCTGGAGTATCGCCTGGTGGCGCCGCCCGATTTGCGGCCTTGGCCGGCGGGGACGGGATACGCAGTGGCGGAGTGGATGCGGCGGCAAGATTTGCCTGTCCAGTTCGTTGAATTCGCCGGCTCATCCACCCCGTTAGTTTCCCCTGCACAACAGTAGTGCGCGAAATACAACATAGTATGTTGCGACGCACCAAGGCGGTTCAGGTTGGAGTAGAATTCTCGAACGATCACTAGGAATTTTTGATTCACAGTATGGTTATTGAATTTCACAGAGAGCTGGATGCGCGGGGCCTGAATTGCCCGCTGCCGATACTGAAAACCAAGAAAGCGTTGGCCGACATGTCGAGCGGTCAGGTATTGCGCGTGACGGCGACCGACACCGGTTCGGTGCGCGATTTCCAAGCTTTCGCCAAGCAGACCGGCAACGATTTGCTGTCGCAATCGCAAGAGAATCAGGAATTCATTTTCTTCATGAAGCGTAAATAATATTTAAGAATAGTTGCCTTGGCGCCAGCGCCGCTTCTACGCCAGACAAGCATGAAAAACGCCCGCAATCGCGGGCGTTTTTCTTTGGCGCGCCGTACGGCCGCACCACATGAATCAACTCAATGGAAGGTGCTGCCGATTTCCGGATGGAAGCTCTCGGCGCGTGCAATCGGCCAGTATTTTTCATAGACCTGGTAACGGTAATTGCCGGTGATCAGGTCGCCCGGTTCCAGGTATTTCAGCATCTCCGACAGCAGCTGGATTTCATGGTCGTTGATGCGATGAACGATGTGGAACGGACGCAGCGCCGAGGTGTGCGGCAAGCCGGCCGCCTGCACCAGTTCCTGCAGCGCGTGCAGCGTGCTCTGGTGGAAGCGGTAGACGCGTTGGGCCTTGTCCGGCACCACCAGCGCGCGGGCGCGCGTCGGATTCTGCGTCGCCACGCCGGTCGGGCAGCGATCCGTATGGCAGCTTTGCGACTGGATGCAGCCGAGCGCAAACATGAAGCCGCGCGCCGAATTGCACCAGTCGGCGCCGAGCGCCAGCGTGCGGGCGACGTCGAAGGCGGTGATGATCTTGCCGCTGGCGCCGATCTTGACGCGGTCGCGCATGCCGATGCCGACCAGCGTGTTGTGCACCATCAGCAAGCCTTCCTGCAGCGGCATGCCGACGTGGTCGGTGAACTCCAGCGGCGCGGCCCCGGTGCCGCCTTCGGCGCCGTCGACGGTGATGAAGTCGGGCACGATGTTGGTTTCCAGCATGGCTTTGGCGATGCCGAAGAATTCCCAGGGATGGCCGATGCACAGCTTGATGCCGGTCGGTTTTCCACCCGACAGCGTGCGCAGTTTTTCAATGAATTGCAGCAGGCCGATCGGCGATGAGAACGATGAGTGCACCGCCGGCGAAATGCAATCGACGCCCATCGGGATGCCGCGCGTGGCGGAAATCTCCGGCGTGATCTTGGCTGCCGGCAGAACGCCGCCGTGGCCGGGTTTGGCGCCTTGCGACAATTTCACCTCGATCATTTTCACCTGCGGCGCGTTGGCCTGGACCGCGAATTTCTCTTCGTCGAAACTGCCGTCGGGATGGCGGCAGCCGAAGTAGCCCGAGGCGATCTGCCACACCAGGTCGCCGCCGAATTCTCGGTGATAGGCCGAGATCGATCCTTCGCCGGTGTCATGCGCGAAGTTGCCTTTTTTTGCGCCCTGGTTGAGCGCGCGAATGGCGTTGGACGACAGCGAACCGAAGCTCATTGCCGAGACGTTGAAGACTGACATCGAGTACGGTTGCGCGAGGCCTTTGCCGACGACGACACGGAAGTCGTGGCTGGCGATCTTGGTCGGCGACAGCGAGTGGCCGATCCATTCGTAGCCGGCCAGCTTGACGTCGAGTTCGGTGCCGAACGGGCGGCTGTCAACGTCGGCCTTGGCGCGTTGGTAGACCACGCTGCGCTTCTTGCGCGTGAAGGGCGCACCGTCGTTTTCACCTTCAAAGAAATACTGGCGGAGTTCCGGACGGATCGCTTCGAACATGAAGCGGAAATGGCCCATCAGCGGATAGTTGCGCAAGACTGCATGGCGGCGTTGCACGATGTCGCGCACGCCGATCACGCTCAGCACCAGCGGCGCCGCAGCCCACCACCAGCTGACCATATGGCCCGAGGCGAGGATGGCGAGCGCCAGCGTCAGAAAAATCACGAACCACAATATCAGGTAACGAGTTGCCCACATACCAGCGTCCTTTTTGTTGTTTGTCAGGCGGTGTTGGGATTCTACTGCCGACGGCGCTCCGGCATGGGCCGAAAAGAATGGTGTTTTCGGCAATCGCCGGGGCTTCATGGCTGCGCCAGATTGGTGCATTGTTTCGCGGAGGCAATAGCCGGGGAAACGGCATGGGTATTGCTTTGCGGATACACATACTCAAGCGTTTGTGCTGGGCCTGCGCTGCAGGGCAGGATGGTTGAGTGGCATTGTTATTGCTTATTGTGATCAAAAAAGTACGCTTCACTACATAGGCGTCATGTAGTCCCCGGCAGCTGTTGCCGGACCCTTCGTTTCCCCTTTCGTTACTCCATTTATGAAGATCGTCGCTTCCCTGATTCCGTCAGACAACGCCGCCGCCATTACGTCCATCGCCAGGCCGTCGCGTCTGCTCGAAACCCTGTTGGCCAATCTGGACGGCATGGTGTATCGCTGCCGCGACGACGATGAATGGACCATGGAGTTCATCAGCGAGGGTTGCCTGGAGCTGACCGGCTACCAACCCGAAGACTTGCTGTTCAATCACCGCATCTCGTACGAAGACATCACTCATCCCGAAGACCGCGAGACCGTGCGCCAGACCATCCGGGCCTGCCTGGACGGCAAGCGCCGCTTCGAGCTCGAATACCGCATCGTGCGCGCCGACGGCGACGTACGCTGGGTGTGGGAGCGCGGCGTCGGCATCTACAATGCCGCCGGCACGCTGGATGCGCTGGAAGGCTACGTGCAGGACGTGACCGCGCGCAAGGAGGCCGACCAGGCCTTGCTCGAAGCCGAACGGCGCTATCGCAGCATCTTCGAGAACGCCATCGAAGGCGTGTTCCAGTCCACTCCGGACGGCGGCTATATCGCGGTCAACCCGGCGCTGGCGCGCATCTACGGCTACAAGTCGGCCGATGACCTGATCGTCAGCCTGCGCGACATCAAGCATCAGCTGTATGTCGAGCCCGAGCGTCGCACCGAGTTCATGCGCATGATGGCCGAGTTCGGTTCGGTGTCGAACTTCGAATCGCGCGTCTACCGCCGTGACGGCGAGATCATCTGGATCTCCGAAAACGCCCGCGCCGTGCGCGACGAAGCCGGCACTCTGATGTTTTATGAGGGCACCGTCGAGGCCATCACCGAGCGCAAGCTGTACGAAGCCGAAATCCGGCATCAGGCCACGCATGACGCGCTGACCGGCCTGCCCAATCGCACCATGCTGCACAACCATTTGCAGCGCGCGATCCAGAGCACGCGGCAAAAGGGCACCTTGACGGCGGTGGTGTTCGTCGACCTCGACCAGTTCAAGTTCATCAACGACAGCCTCGGCCACCAGGTCGGCGACGAGCTGCTCAAGACCGTGGCGCAGCGGCTGGTGTCCTGCGTGCGCGAAACCGACATGGTGGCGCGCCAGGGCGGCGACGAATTCGTGCTGGTGCTGCAGAATCAGCCGGACGAAAACCGCATCACCGAAGTCCTGCAGCGCATCCTGTCCGCCGTGGCGCGGCCGTGGGTGGTGGGCGATCGCGAGTTCCACGTCACCTGCAGCATCGGCGTGAGCCGCTGTCCGACCGATGGCCGCGACGTCGAAACGCTGCTCAAGAACGCCGATTCGGCCATGTACAAAGCCAAGGAGCTGGGGCGCAACAACTTCCAGTATTTCGCCGGGTGGATGGATGCGCAGGTCAGCAATCGCCTGGAGATGCTGGTCAGCCTGCGGCGCGCGCTCGACCGCGACGAATTCAAGCTGTATTACCAGCCCAAGATCAGCCTGGCCAATGGCCGCATCATCGGCGCCGAGGCGCTGATCCGCTGGATCACGCCGGACCAGGGCATGGTGCCGCCGGACCGTTTCATCCCGTTTGCCGAGGAAGCCGGCCTGATCGTGCCGATCGGGGAATGGGTATTGCGCACCGCCTGCGCCCAGAACAAGGCCTGGCAGGACGCCGGCCTGGCGCCGATTCCGGTGGCGGTGAACCTGTCGCCGCGCCAGCTCGACCAGAATCTGCCAGAGTTCGTGCGCCAGGTATTGGCCGAGAGTTGCCTGGCGGCCGCCTGGCTGGAGCTGGAAATCACCGAAAACGTCGTCATGAAGGACGCCGAAAAGACCGTCGCGACACTCAATGCGCTCAAGCGCCTGGGTTTGCAGGTGTCGGTGGATGACTTCGGCACCGGCTATTCGAGCCTGAGCTACCTGCGCCGTTTCCCGGTGGATGCGCTCAAGATCGACAAGTCCTTCGTGCGCGACATTGCCCGCGATACTGATAGCGCGGCGATCGTCAAGGCGGTGATTTCATTGGGCCACATCCTCAACCTGCGGGTGATTGCCGAAGGGGTGGAAGACCAGGAGCAATATAACTTCCTGCTCGAAAACGGCTGCGATGAAGTGCAGGGTTATCTGCTCGGCAAGCCGATGCCAGCGGAGGATTTCACCCGACGGCTGGAGCTGGAAAAGAAGGCTGCCGGCTGATCCGGCCAGTCGGGCGGCCCCGCGGTGGAGGGCATTTGTTGCCTTGCCGTCACGTTGCAAATACTGTCTGACTGTCGCAACGATGCGCGATTGAGGCGACAACCGCCCGGGCCTTTGTGCTAAACTCCGCGCAGTATATTTTGCATTTTGCCTCCGGCCACCCGAAAACTCAGCTCGGCGCCGCCTGCAAGGTCAAAAGTTGAAATGGTGCGAGAATCTGGGAACTCAGGATTCTGTATTCGCAACCAAGCCTTATTTTCCCGCTCATCTTCAACCTCCTATAAATCGAGCGCCGGGAAGCAGCACCAACAGCATCAGGCAGCAATTCAGGTTCACAACCTGGCAGCACCGTTGGCGCTGTGATGAACTCAACCCGCGCAGCCAGGCTTCGTATAGTCCGTATATCCGATATATCCGAATAGTCAGCCGCGAACTTTTATTAAACAAGCCGCACACGAGTCGTACATGAATACTATTGAGGCCAAGAAAGTCCTCGAAACAGCATTGCTATGTGCCCACGAGCCATTATCAATCAACGAACTGAAGAAGCTTTATGTCTCAGGTGACGATACCGTCAGTGAAATAACCGCGGACATCATCCGGCAAATGCTGGAAGAGCTGCGCGAAGACTGGATCGACAAGGGTGTGGAAGTGGTCAGCCTGTCGACCGGCTGGCGTTTCCAGAGCCGGGCCGAAATGAAGGTCTACCTGGACCGCCTGAATCCTGAAAAGCCGCCTAAGTACACCCGCGCCACGCTCGAGACCCTGGCCATCATCGCCTATCGCCAGCCGGTTACCCGCGGCGATATCGAAGAGATTCGCGGCGTGACGGTCAGTACCCAGACCGTCAAGCTGCTGGAAGATCGCGCCTGGATCGAGGCCATCGGCCATCGTGACGTGCCCGGCCGTCCGGCGCTGTTTGCGACGACCAGGAAATTCCTCGACGACCTGGGCCTGACTTCACTGGATCAGTTGCCGCCGTTGAAGACCGTGACCAAGGATGGCGTGGTCGATCCGGGCGCGTTGCTGGAATTGCAGGCGCTGGAAGCCGGCATGCAGGCCGACCTGCTCGCTCAGGGCGAAGCGGAGGCTGCTGCCGCTGCTGCAGGCGAGTCAGCTGAAGCGGTCGCGATTGCCGAAGTCGCCGATGGCATCGCCGCGGAACTGACGACGGAAGAAGCTGCCGAACCGATTGAGTTTGCCGAAGAGGCCGATGCCGCCGAAGTACCCGAAGCAACCGGGGTGGCGGAAGAAGCGGTTGCCGAGACTGCCGTGGAAGAAATTCCGGGGGAAGACATCGAGAATGACGTGGATGCCATCGCACCAAGCGTCGCCAATCACGAAGAAGTGCAGGCTGAAAGCCCTGCTTCTGCTGAAGACATTCACACCAACGACCTCGCCTCCGGCCACGCAAGTGACGCCGCGCCCGGTCTGAATAACCGCGATTCAAATAATGAAACCATCTAGTTCCAATGATGATCAGCAGATAGACCTGCCCGGCGCCGCTGACGCCACTGCTGCCAAGCCGGTCCGCAAGCGCACCAAAAAGGTCGCGGCGGAAGAAGTCGTCGCCGAAGTTGCCGACGCTGCTCCGGCGGTGAAGCCTGCCAGGGCGCCTGCCAAACCGCGCGCCAAAAAGGTCGCTGCGGAGGCCCCGGCTGAAACGGCCGCAGCCGCACCGGCCACAGTGGAAGCCGCCGCCGATGCGCCTGCGCCGAAGAAGCGTGCGCCGCGCGTCAAGAAGGTGGTCGCCGATGCTGATGCCGGTTCGGCCGCTGTCGTCGAGTCTGCTCCTCAGGCTGCAGAAGCGCCCAAGGTTATCGTCACCATTGGCGAAGAAATTACCGCCGCGCCGGTCCTGCTTGATGCGCCGACCGACAGCGCACGCACCAAGCCTGCACGCCGCGGCGTACGCGGTCCGCGCGCATTGCGCAACAATCGCGCTGCACAGCGCGCCGCTGAAGCTGGCGAAGGTGAGCAGCACCACGCAGTTGCCGGCGAAGAGCAGGCAATCCCGGCGGATGCCAACGCGCCGGTTCCGGTCGCCGACCAGGCCATGGCGGAATCGCGCCGCGACGGTCAGGGCCAGGATCGCAATCGCCAGCAAAAAGGCAAGAAACCATTCGCCAAGGGTGGCAAGCCGAAAGCGCCGCAACTGGGTTTGCGTGCGCATGACGCCGGCGACGACGTGTTTTCGTTCGTCACCTCCGACGCCTACGACAAGGAAGACGGCGCCCGCAGCGGCGCGCGCGGCACGCATCAGCTGCGCGGCAAGAACGGTCGCCGCGACCTGACTTCGGAAGACGACGCACCCAAGCTGCACAAGGTGCTGGCCGACTCCGGTCTCGGTTCGCGCCGCGACATGGAGGAGCTGATCGTGGCCGGCCGCGTGTCGGTCAACGGCGAGCCTGCCCACATCGGTCAGCGCATTCTGCCGACCGACCAGGTCCGTATCAACGGCAAGTTGCTGCAACGCAAAGTCAGCAAGAAGCCGCCGCGCGTGCTGGTGTATCACAAGCCGGCCGGCGAAATCGTCAGCCACAACGACCCGGAAGGCCGCGCCTCGGTATTCGATCGCCTGCCGAACATGAAGGCAGCCAAATGGCTGGCCGTCGGCCGTCTCGACTTCAACACCGAAGGTTTGCTGTTGTTTACGACTTCCGGCGACCTGGCCAACCGGCTGATGCACCCGCGTTACAACATCGAGCGCGAATACGCCGTACGCACGCTGGGCGAACTGGAACAAGGCATGCGCCAGAAACTGTTGCACGGCGTCGAGCTCGATGACGGCATGGCGCAGTTTTCCAAGATCGCCGACGGCGGCGGCGAAGGCGTCAACAAGTGGTACCGCGTGACCATCGGCGAAGGCCGCAATCGCGAAGTGCGCCGCATGTTCGAAGCCATCGGCCTGACCGTGTCGCGCCTGATCCGCACCCGCTACGGCGTCATGTCGCTGCCGCAAGGTCTCAAGCGCGGCCGTTGGGAAGAGCTGGAAGAAAACGCCGTGCGCAGCCTGTTGGCAGTGTGCGGCATGGAAAAGCAAGGCGGCGCCGATGCGCCCGCTGGCAAGTCCAAAGGCAATGGCAATGGTAATCGTAGCGGCAACGGTGATGCTCAGCCGCGCAGCAACGCCAACGCCAATCCGATGCAGCCGCGCGGTCCGCGCCGCGATCAGCAACCGTCCTGGCAAGGCCAGGGGCAGGGGGCGCGCCAAGGCCAAGGTCAGGGTTCGCGCCAGGGGCAAGGCCAGGGCGGACGTCCGCAGGGCAACAAGCCGCGTCAGCCGGATCCGCTGCAGACCGCACTGGGTTTCCCGGACGCCGGCCAGCGTCGCCATAATCGTCCGCAACGCAACGGCGGCGGCGGTGGCGGCATGTCCGGGCAAGGCATGGGCACGGGCGGCCTGCCGCGTCGCCGGCGCGGATAAGTCTTTGATTGCTCGGGAATTTCTTTTTGGAAATATCGGGCTGTCTGCAGTATGTCCGGCAATCTTGAATTGCCGGACATACCGTAATCGGTTATAATGCGCAAGTTAACGGGGTGTCTTCACGGCGAAATGCATGGTGAAGCGGCCTGTAGTTGAATAAACGATAAGAACGATGGGCAGATGCCCATTTTTTTTTTGCTGAACAAATTGACGTGTCTGCGCGGGTTGAATGAAATGCGCAGAAACGAAGTACGGAGAGATTTCCTTGCAATTGCTGGATCTGATTGAAACCACCCTGTCGGGCATGGGCTATGAACTGGTCGACCTCGAGAAAGCGGACCGCGGTCTGGTGCGCGTGTTTATCGACTTCCCGTTCGCCGATGCCGACAAGGGCCCGATCACGGTCGAGGATTGCGAAAAAGTCACGCATCAGCTGTTGCACGTGTTTACTGTTGAAAACGTTAACTACGAACGGCTGGAAGTCTCGTCCCCGGGGCTTGACCGTCCGCTGAAGAAGCTGAGCGACTACGTCCGCTTTGCCGATCAGGAAGCAGTCGTCAAGCTGCGCATGCCGATGCCGGGCGCAGCCAACCGCAAGTCGTTCCAAGGCATCTTGCGGGCGCCCGAGGGCGAGAATTTAAAACTGGAATTTGAAGCAAACGATGGGTCGGCAGCGTTGTTGGACTTTACGCTCGCCGATGTGGATAAGGCACGCCTGGTGCCGAAAGTGGATTTTAGGAGTCGCAAAGCATGAGTCGCGAAGTTTTGTTATTGGTCGATGCGCTGGCGCGCGAAAAGAACGTCGATAAGGATGTGGTCTTCGGAGCACTGGAGCATGCGCTCGCGCAAGCTACCAAGAAGCGCTACGAAGGCGAAGTCGACATCCGCGTGTCGATCGACCGCGAAAGTGGCGAATTCGAATCGTTCCGTCGCTGGCACGTGGTGCCTGACGAAGCAGGTTTGCAATTGCCCGACCAGGAAGTTTTGCACTTCGAAGCCAAGGAACAGATTCCTGACATCGCCGTCGATGAATACATCGAAGAGCCGATCGAGTCCGTGGAATTCGGCCGCCGTTTTGCCCAGGACACCAAGCAAGTGGTCCTGCAGCGCATCCGCGACGCTGAACGCGAACAGATTCTGGCCGACTTCCTCGAGCGCGGCGATTCGCTGGTGACCGGCACGATCAAGCGCATGGAACGCGGCGACGCCATCGTCGAATCCGGCAAGATCGAAGCCCGCCTGCCGCGCGACCAGACGATTCCAAAGGAAAACCTGCGTATCGGCGACCGCGTTCGCGCCTATATCCTGCGTATCGACCGCAACGCGCGCGGTCCGCAAGTGATCCTGTCGCGCAACGCGCCTGAATTCATCATGAAGCTGTTCGAGCTGGAAGTTCCGGAAATCGAACAAGGCTCGCTCGAAATCAAGTCGGCTGCACGCGACCCGGGCGTGCGCGCCAAGATCGCCGTCTTCACCAGCGACAAGCGCATCGATCCTATCGGCACCTGTGTCGGCATGCGCGGTTCGCGTGTACAGGCCGTGACCGGCGAATTGGGCGGCGAACGCGTCGACATCGTGCTGTGGTCGGAAGATCCGGCGCAATTCGTCATCGGCGCACTGGCCCCGGCCAACGTCACCTCGATCGTCGTGGATGAAGAAAAGCACGCCATGGACGTCGTCGTCGACGAAGAAAACCTGGCGATCGCCATCGGCCGCGGCGGCCAGAACGTACGCCTCGCAGCGGAACTGACCGGCTGGCAGATCAACATCATGACGGCGGAAGAATCGGCCGACAAATCGGCGCAGGAAACTGCTGCGATCCGCATCCTGTTTATGGAAAAGCTGGACGTCGACCAGGAAGTCGCCGACATCCTGGTGGAAGAAGGTTTCGCCAGCCTGGAAGAAATCGCTTACGTGCCGATCAACGAAATGCTCGAGATCGAATCCTTCGACGAAGAAACCGTCAACGAGCTGCGCAACCGCGCGCGCGATGCACTGGTGACCGAGGCGATTGCCTCCGAAGAAGGTCTGGAAGGCATGGACGAGGAACTGATCAATTTCGAAGAAATGGATCGTGTCGTGGCCGGCAAGCTGGGTCTGGCGGGCGTCAAGACCTTGCCTGCTTTCGCCGCACTGGCGTACGACGAGTTCGGCGCGATCCTGGCCCTCTCGGCCGAGCGCGCGCGCCAACTGATTGAGAATGAATTTGAAGATGTGACCGACGATGAAATGAAGCTCATCGATGCTAAATACGACGAGCGTGCCAAGGCACTGCAAGCCAAAGCATGGGCCACCGTGGAAGCAAAGCAGTAAGCGTCCAGGACCACATCATCGCCGAGCCACATAGAAAAGAGGACTGAATGGCAAGTAACAACGTAGCCCAATTTGCCACCGAGCTGAAAATGCCGGCGGATTTGCTACTGACCCAGCTGCGATCTGCGGGAGTTGAAAAAAGCTCCGAGTCCGATCCTTTGTCAAAAGAAGACAAGGACCGTTTGCTGGAGCATCTGCGTCGCGTGCGCGGAGCAGCTCCGGAAGGCGAGAAGAAAAAAATTACGCTGACCCGCAAGGAAACGACCGAAATCAAACAGGCCGATTCCACGGGCAAGTCGCGCACCATCCAGGTGGAAGTGCGCAAGAAGCGCACTTTCATCAAGCGCGACGAACCGACTGCGGACGAAACCGGCAAACCGGCGACAGCCGCAATCGAGCCGGCCGAAGCCGAACCGAGCGCCGAAGAAACACGTCATCAGGAAGAGCTGATCGCGCGTCAGGAAGCTGAACTGCGCGAGAAGCAGGAGCGTCTGGCGCAACTCGAAGCCGAGCGCGCTGCAGAAGCCAAGGCGGCTGAACTGGAAGCAAAGAAGGCTGAGCAGGAAGCCAAGCAAGCAGCTGAAGAAGAAGCGCGTCAGGCAGCTGCGGAAACTGCCGACAAGGCCAAGCCGAGCGCCGGCGCCGCTACTGCTCCTGTAGCGAAATCGGCAGAAGATGCTGCCGCTGAAGAGAAGAAGCGCGCTGCCGCCGAAGAAGCCAAGAAAAAGGTTGCCCAGGTCGCCAAGGAAGCCTCCGAGCGTGCGGCTGCCGCCGATCGCGCCCGCAAGGTCGTGGAAGACGAAGTCGCCCAGATCAAGGCCATGATGAATGCGCCGCGTCGCGTGATAAAGGCTCCCGAGCCTGCGCCCGCGGCTGCCACCAAGACTTCCGAAGGTACGCTGCACAAGCCTGCCGACAAGAAGCCGGGTGAAAAGAAAGACGACAAGAAGGCGCCGGTCGCGGTCGACAAGAAGTCGATCAAGTCGGCCAACGTATCGTCGACATGGCAGGACGACGCCAAGAAGCGCGGCACCGGCATGAAGACGCGCGGCAACACCGGCACCGGTGGCCGCGACGGCTGGCGTGCAGGTCCGAAGGGCCGTCGCAATTCGCATCACGACGACCACGAAAGCAATTTCCAGGCGCCGACCGAAGCGATCGTCAAGGATGTTCACGTCCCTGAAACGATCACCGTCGCCGAGATCGCACACAAGATGTCCGTCAAGGCTTCCGAAGTCATCAAGCATCTGATGAAGCTGGGCCAGATGGTCACCATCAACCAGGTGCTGGACCAGGAAACCGCCATGATCGTGGTGGAAGAAATGGGCCACCGCGCACATGCAGCCAAGCTGGATGATCCGGAAGCATTGCTGGAAGAAGGCGTCGAGCATCCTGATGCGGAACTGGTGGCGCGTGCGCCGGTGGTTACCGTCATGGGCCACGTCGACCACGGCAAGACATCGCTGCTGGATTACATCCGGCGCGCGAAGGTTGCATCCGGCGAAGCCGGCGGCATTACCCAGCACATCGGCGCATACCACGTGGAAACACCGCGCGGCATGATCACCTTCCTCGACACCCCGGGCCACGAAGCGTTTACCGCAATGCGTGCCCGTGGCGCCAAGGCAACCGACATCGTCATTCTGGTGGTGGCTGCCGACGACGGCGTGATGCCGCAAACGAAGGAAGCGATCGCTCACGCGAAGGCCGGCGGCGTGCCGCTGGTCGTGGCGATCAACAAGATCGACAAGCAGGGCGCCAATCTGGACCGCGTCAAGCAGGAACTGATTGCCGAAGGCGTCGTGCCGGAAGAATACGGCGGCGAAGCGCCATTCATCTCCGTGTCTGCGAAGACCGGCGAAGGCATCGACTCGCTGCTGGAAAACGTGCTGCTGCAAGCCGAAGTGCTGGAATTGAAAGCCGCCATCGACGTCCCGGCCAAGGGCCTGGTCATCGAAGCCAAGCTCGACAAGGGCCGCGGTCCTGTCGCCACGATCCTGGTGCAGTCCGGTACCCTGAAGCGCGGCGACGTCGTGCTGGCGGGTTCGGCTTATGGCCGCGTCCGCGCGATGCTGGACGAAAGCGGCAAGAGCATCACTGAAGCCGGTCCGTCGATTCCTGTCGAAATTCAGGGCTTGACCGAAGTGCCGAGCGCCGGTGAAGAAGTGCTGGTCATGTCCGACGAACGCAAGGCGCGTGAAATCGGTCTGTTCCGCCAAGGCAAGTTCCGCGACGTCAAGCTGGCCAAGCAACAGGCCGCGAAGCTGGAAAACATGTTCGACCAGATGGCCGAAGGCGAGGTCAAGAACCTGCCGATGATCATCAAGACCGACGTGCAAGGTTCGCAAGAAGCGCTGGTGCAATCGCTGCAAAAACTGTCCACCGCCGAAGTGCGTGTGCAGGTGGTGCATGCAGCGGTCGGCGGCATTTCCGAAAACGACGTCAACCTCGCGGTGGCATCGAAGGCGGTCATCATCGGCTTCAACACCCGTGCCGACGCTTCGGCCCGCAAGCTGGCCGAAGCCAATGGCGTGGACATCCGCTACTACAACATCATTTACGATGCCGTGGATGAAGTGAAGGCGGCGATGTCGGGCATGCTGGCGCCGGAGAAGCGCGAACAGGCCCTAGGTCTGGTCGAGATTCGCCAGGTGTTCGTGGTCAGCAAGGTCGGTTCGATCGCCGGCTGCTACGTGCTCGAAGGCCTGGTCAAGCGTGGTTCGCAAGTCCGTCTGCTGCGCAACAACGTGGTGCTCTGGACCGGCGAGCTGGATTCGCTCAAGCGCTTCAAGGACGACGTGAAGGAAGTCAAATCGGGCTTCGAGTGCGGTCTGTCGTTGAAGAACTACAACGATATCCAGGAAGGCGATCAGCTGGAAATCTTCGAAGTGCAGGAAGTCGCGCGCACTTTGTAATTTTCTCCGTCGTCACGAGGGCGGGTGTCTGCGCAGCAAACACCCGCCTTGTTTCATTCAACAGCATCACAGAATTTTTATGCCGTCCCGCTTTGGCGTGTCGGCCGAGGTCAGTAACCCAGCATGGCAAAACACAGCAAATCCATTCCCGGGCGCGGTTTGCGCGTCGCCGACCAGATCCAGCGCGATCTGTCGGAAATCATCGCATTCGAGTTGAAAGACCCGCGTGTGGGAATGATCACGATCACGGAAGTGCAAGTGACGCCGGACTATGCGCATGCCAAGGTTTTCTTTACGACCCTGAAGGACGACAAGCAGGCGATCCAGGACACGGTGACCGGCCTTTCGAAGGCTTCCGGTTTCTTGCGTGGACAATTGGGCCGCCGTCTGACGATTCACACCTTGCCCGATTTGCATTTCGTGCATGACAACTCGACGGCGCGCGGCATCGAAATGTCGCGCCTGATCGACGAGGCCAATGCGACCCGTGCCAAGGATGCCGACGAGAGCTGAGCGCGCTGCGGCGTCTGCGCCGCGTCAAACTTGCCAGTAATCGTCGCCGCATCGTTTCAAGCTGCATCGACTCAAGAATTCCCGGACTGAACAATCATGGCGCACTCATCGCCCCAACCATCCCGGCCGCCACGAGCGCCGCGCGTGCCTGTGCATGGCGTGCTGCTGCTGGACAAGCCGGTGGGCTGGTCCAGCAACGATGCGCTGATCAAGGCCAAGCGCCTGCTCAACGCCCTGAAAGCGGGGCATACCGGCACGCTCGACCCGTTCGCGACCGGTTTGCTGCCGCTCTGTTTTGGCGAGGCAACCAAGTTTTCGCAAGATTTGCTGGAAGCCGACAAGACTTATGAAGCCGTGGTCCACTTCGGCATCGTCACCAACACCGGCGACACCGAAGGCGAAGTACTGAGCACCAAGGCAGTCGACGTCACGCCGGAGCAGATCGAAGCCGTGCTGGAAAAATTCCGCGGTCCGATCGCCCAGGTGCCGCCCATGCATTCCGCGCTCAAGCGCGACGGCAAGCCGCTGTACGAATATGCGCGCGCCGGCATCATGCTGGAGCGCGAGGCGCGCCAGGTGACGATCCATCAGCTGGAACTGCTGTCGTACGAGGCGCCGTTCCTGCGCATTCGCGTGTTGTGCAGCAAGGGCACTTACATCCGCGTGCTCGGCGAAGATATCGGCGCCGCGCTCGGTTGCGGCGCGCATTTGAATCAGTTGCGCCGCACCGGCGTCGGCGCATTGACGCTGGACGGCAGCGTCACGCTTGATGAGTTCATCGCGCTGGAAGACGGCCAACGCACGCAGGCATTGTTGCCGGTGGATGGTTTGCTGACGACGTTTCCGGCGGTGATGCTCACGGATGTGCTGACGCAGCGCTTCCTTCACGGGCAGCGCCTGGCGCTCGGCAAGGAAGGTGTCGCATTGCCCGCAGAGTCAGGCCGGGCAAGGGTTTATCAGGAAAGCAGCGGGCGCCTTCTGGGCACCGGACTGATGCAGGAATTCGGCATACTGGCGCCGGAACGGCTGATTTCGACATTGTCGGAGTAGCGCAATTTTTGCTGTTGCCAGCCTTTGTATTGTGTACAGCAACTCTTTGAAATTATTAGGCTTTTTAAAGTTCGTGCGTCGCAACATGCTATAATGCGCGCCTCCCAGGATTCGGCAGACCAACTCAATTCAATCATGTCAAACAATAAACGCGCTATTCGTAACATCGCCATCATCGCCCACGTTGACCATGGCAAAACCACCCTCGTCGACCAGTTGCTGCGTCAGTCGGGCACCTTCCGCGACAACCAGCAGGTTGACGCCCGCGTGATGGACTCGAACGACATCGAAAAAGAACGCGGCATCACGATTCTGTCGAAGAACTGCGCCGTTGAGTACAAGGGCACGCACATCAACATCGTCGACACCCCGGGCCACGCCGACTTCGGCGGCGAAGTGGAACGCGTGCTGTCGATGGTCGACAGCGTGCTGTTGCTGGTCGATGCGCAAGAAGGTCCGATGCCGCAAACGCGTTTCGTGACACGTAAAGCACTGGCGCTGGGCCTGAAGCCTATCGTCGTGGTCAACAAGATCGACCGCGAAAACGCCGATCCGCAAAAGGCCGTCAACGCCACTTTCGAACTGTTCGACAAGCTCGGCGCAACCGACGAGCAACTGGATTTCCCTATCGTCTATGCATCCGGTTTCAAGGGTTATGCCGGTCTGGAAGACACCGTCCGCGAAGGCAACATGGAGCCGCTGTTCGACGCGATCCTGGAGCACGTTCCTGCGCGTGAAGATGACCCGGACGGTCCGCTGCAACTGCAAATCACTTCGCTGGAATACTCGTCCTACGTTGGCAAGATCGGCGTTGGCCGTATCCTGCGCGGTCGCGTGCGCGGCCTGCAAGACGTGGTCTGGATGAACGGTCCCGATGACAAGCCAACCAAGGCGCGCATCAACCAGGTGCTGACTTTCCGCGGCCTGGAGCGTGTGCAGGTTGAAGAAGCGCTGGCCGGCGACATCGTCCTGATCAACGGTATCGAAGAAATCAGCATCGGCTCCACCATCTGTGCTCCGGACACCCCGGAAGGCCTGCCGATGTTGAAGATCGACGAACCGACGCTGACCATGAACTTCATGGTCAACAGCTCGCCGCTGGCCGGCCGCGAAGGCAAGTTCGTGACTACGCGTCAGATCCGCGACCGTCTGGACCGCGAACTGAAATCCAACATGGCGCTGCGCGTCGTGCAGGCTGAAAACGACGATTCGACCTACGAAGTGTCGGGTCGCGGCGAATTGCATCTGACCATCCTGATCGAAAACATGCGTCGCGAAGGCTACGAGCTGGCCGTATCGCGTCCACGCGTGGTGTTCAAGATGGTTGACGGCGTGCGCCACGAGCCGTATGAAAACCTGACTGTCGACGTCGAAGAAACCAGCCAGGGCGGCGTGATGGAAGAACTCGGTCGCCGTCGCGGCGATCTGCAAAACATGGAACCGGACGGCAAGGGCCGCGTCCGCCTGGAATACCGTATTCCTGCGCGTGGCCTGATCGGCTTCCAGGGCGAATTCATGACGCTGACACGCGGCACCGGCCTGATGAGCCACGTGTTCGACGAATACGCACCGGTGGACAACAGCAAGGGTGAACTCGGCGGCCGTCGCAACGGCGTGCTGATTTCCCAGGATGACGGCGCTGCCGTTGCCTACGCGATCTGGAAACTGCAAGACCGCGGCCGCATGTTCGTCAGCCACAACGATCCGGTCTACGAAGGCATGATCATCGGTATCCACTCGCGCGACAACGATCTGGTCGTCAATCCGATCAAGGGCAAGCAGCTGACCAACGTGCGTTCGTCCGGTACCGACGAAGCAGTGCGCCTGGTCCCGCCGATCGAAATGTCGCTGGAATACGCGGTTGAATTCATCGACGACGACGAACTGGTCGAAGTCACGCCGAAAAGCATTCGTCTGCGCAAGCGTTTCCTGAAGGAACATGAGCGCAAGAAGGCATCGCGCGAAGCGTAATTGCTGTTGTAGCGAGGAAATGGCTGGAGCGGCAGGGCAGTACGCGGTGCTGATATTGTTTTGGTGAATACCTGATATCAGCACAATAAAGCGGACGACTATGATGCGGTGCGATATAGTTACACCTGTCTCCTCCAATTTCCTCCTAAAGAATTGGATTTAAGCCCGCAACCGAAAGGTCTGCGGGTTTTTTTTTACCCGAATTCTATTTCCCTGTTTTGCCGCCGGACAGCGTGTGGGCGCGGGAACGAGGGAAAAGGCGTTGCAAAATTGGAACGTTCGCGCCTGTTTTCTGAGGCTGGAAAACAGATAAGCACTTAAATTGTGCATTGCGAAATGACGAATGCTGGTTTGTGGTGCAGAATCACCCCCGCAGTATAAAAATCCTATCTCAAGAGGATAGAGGGGACACCAGCCCGCAACGTGCAAACGTTGCGGGCTTTCTATTTGTGGCGCGTATTCCGGCCACATTGCTTATAGTGCAGCAGGCCAGCCGTAAATGCGTCGCAGGCCCGCGTTGCTTATTTTTGATAGATACCATGTCTTACGGACCACGAACAATCAGCGTTGCGCCCATGATGGACTGGACCGACCGGCATTGCCGGCTGTTCCATCGCCAGATCACGCGGCACACTTGGCTGTATACCGAAATGGTCACCACCGGCGCCTTGCTGCACGGCGACGTGCCGCGCCATCTCGATTTCAACGAAGAAGAACATCCGGTTGCCCTGCAGCTTGGCGGCAGCGAGCCGGACGATCTGGCGAAAAGCGCCAGATTGGGCGAGCAGTGGGGGTATGACGAGATCAACCTCAACTGCGGCTGTCCTTCCGAGCGCGTGCAGAAGGGCGCGTTCGGCGCCTGCCTGATGGCCGAGCCGAAGCTGGTCGCCGACTGCGTCAAGGCGATGCGCGATGCCGTCGACATCGATGTTACCGTCAAGCATCGCATCGGCATCGACGACGTCGAGTCCTACGATTTCGTGCGCGACTTCGTCGGCACGATCGCCGACGCGGGTTGCAAGACTTTCGTCGTGCATGCGCGCAACGCCGTCCTCAAGGGGCTGAGCCCCAAGGAGAACCGCGAGATCCCGCCGCTCAAGTACGACTACGCTTATCGTCTCAAGAAAGACTTCCCGGCGCTGGAAATCCTCATCAACGGCGGCATCAAGACCGTGGCGGAAATCGACCTCCATCTGCAGCACGTCGACGGCGTCATGCTTGGCCGTGAGGCATATCACAATCCCTTCCTCATGGCCGGCTTCGACGCCCGCTATTACAGCCAACTCGACGGCGGCCTGCAACCCACGCGCAACGCGGTCATCGCGGTGATGGTGGAATACGCGCGGGCGCAGCTGACGGCGCACGGCGACGGCGGCAAGGGCCTGCGCCTGAACAGCATCACCCGCCACATGCTGGGCCTGATGGCAGGTCTGCCGGGCGCGCGCGCCTTTCGCCAGACTTTGTCGGATTCCAAGCGGCTGGCGCTGGGCGACCCGGCGCTGCTGATGGAAGCCTTGTCGCACACGCAACTGGTGACGCTGGAATAAGCCGGCATCCGGGCCGTACTTGCTTGCCAATGCAGGCAATCAGGCAAAAAAACGCCCGCAAATCCTTTAAAATACGGGGCTATAGAGGGAAATCGTTATGCCTATCGCAACAACAGAAGAAATCGTCGCCGAACTGCGCGCCGGACGCATGGTCATCCTGGTCGACGAAGAAGACCGTGAAAATGAAGGCGACCTTGTGCTCGCCACAGATTTTGTCACGCCTGAAGCCATCAACTTCATGGTCAAGCATGCGCGCGGCCTGGTGTGCCTGACGCTGACCGAAGAGCATTGCGACCGTCTCGACCTGTCGATGATGTCGACTCGCAATGGGACCCAGTTCGGCACCAATTTCACCGTCTCGATCGAAGCCGCCGAAGGTGTCACCACCGGTATCTCCGCCGCCGATCGCGCACGCACGATTCAAGTTGCCGCCGCCAAGAATGCGGTGCCGGCCGACATCGTGCAGCCTGGTCATATTTTTCCGCTGCGCGCGCAAAAGGGCGGCGTGCTGATGCGCGCCGGCCATACCGAAGCCGGTTGCGACCTGACCCAGATGGCGGGCCTGACACCGGCCGCCGTGATCTGCGAAATCCTCAAGGATGACGGCACCATGGCGCGCCTGCCGGACCTGCTCGAATTCGCCGAAGAACACAAGCTCAAGATCGGCACCATTGCCGACCTGATCCATTACCGCAGCCAGCACGAAAGCATCATCGAGCGCGTCGCCGAGCGCGAGATGCACACCGTGCACGGCTCGTTCAAGGCCATTGCCTACCGCGATACGCCAAGCGGCGGCGCCCACCTGGCGCTGGTGCATGGCGACATTCGTCCGGGTGAAGAGACGCTGGTGCGCGTGCATCAACCGGTCTCGATCCTTGACCTGCTGGAAAGCAAGGCCACCACCCACTCGTGGAACATGGCCTCGGCCATGGCTGCGATCAAGGCGGCGCCAAGCGGCGTCGTGGTGCTGCTCAATTGCGAAGAATCAGCCGACCAGATGTTTGCCCAGTTCGCCGCGCTCAACAATGTGCAGGCGGCCAAGCCGGCCCGCGCCGACCGCCTCGATCTGCGCACTTACGGTATCGGCGCGCAAATTCTCAAGGACCTCGGCGTATGCAAGATGCAGCTGCTGGCCAGCCCGCGCAAGATGCCGTCGATGACCGGTTTCAACCTCGAAGTCACCGGCTATCGCGCCAAGCCGGACGCCTGACCGACAGTACCGTCCGCAATGCATCGCGGCACACTCACACTCACACAACGCAAGTTTGCGTATAAGGAAAAGCCATGACTATTGGTACTTACGAATCGGATCTGAATGGCGAAGGCTTGCGCATCGGCATCGTCCAGGCGCGTTTCAACGAAGACGTCTGCCACGGCTTGCTGGCCTCGTGCCTGGCTGAGCTCAAGCATCTCGGCGTGCAGGATGAAGACATCCTCCATGTCAGCGTGCCGGGCGCGCTGGAAATTCCGCTGGCCCTGCAGAAGATGGCGGAGACCGACCAGTTCGATGCGCTGATCGCATTGGGCGCGGTGATCCGCGGCGAGACCTATCACTTTGAACTGGTGTCGAACGAATCGGGCGCAGGCATCACGCGCGTCGGCCTCGACGCCGGCATTCCGATCGCCAACGCCGTACTGACCACCGAAAACGACGAACAAGCCGAAGCGCGCATGGCGGTCAAGGGCGCCGATGCCGCCCGCGTCGCCGTCGAGATGGCCAACCTGTCGCTGGCGCTGGACGAACTCGCGCAAGTGGCTGAAGAAGAATAAGCAGGCAGGCCGGCCGGTCGTCGTCGCGTGTTTTGCGGCGAAGACCGACGGCGCAATGGATTGCTGATTGCGCGCCTGTTTCGATTTTTGCATTGACCCCGGTTTCCTCATTTTTATCATGACCAATAAAATTCAACACGCCAACCCGAGCAAGAACCGTACGCCGCGTCACCGCGCCCGCGAGTTCGCGTTGCAGGGCCTGTATCAATGGCTGCTCAACAATGAGGACGCCGGCGCGATCGAAGCGCACATCCGTGAAGCGCACGGTTTCGACAAGGCCGACGCCGAGCATTTCGACGTCTTGCTGTACGGTGCGATCAAACAGGCGCCGCAGCTGCGCACCGACCTGGCGCCGTTGATCGATCGCGCCATCACGGAGCTGTCGCCGGTGGAACACGCCGCGCTGCTGATCGGCGCCTTCGAGCTGAAGAACAATCTTGAGATTCCGTATCGCGTGGTCATCAACGAAGCCGTTGAGCTGACCAAGTCGTTTGGCGGCATTGACGGCCACAAATACGTCAACGGCGTGCTCGACCGTTTCGCCGCCAAGGCGCGCGAAGTCGAAGTAGGCGCCGGCCGCCGCTGATCCCGTCGCTGTTGTTCACGTCGCGCTGCATGGAACTGCATGCAGCGCTGCGATCCCCGCAGTCCTTCCTTTTGCGCACCGTTCCATGAGCTTTCACGATCTCGCTTCTCGCCTGCAAAACATCGCACCCTTCCATGTGATGGAACTGGGCAAGATGGCCGCTGCCCTGGAGCAACAAGGCAATCACATCATCCACATGGGCATCGGCGAACCCGACTTCACCGCTGCGCCCGCCGTTGTTGCCGCTGCGACACAAGCGATGGCCGACGGCAAGATGCAATACACCTCGGCAACAGGTTTGCCGGCCTTGCGAGAAGCGATCTCAGCGCATTATCAGCGCGTGTACGGGTTTGACATCGCGCCATCGCGAATTATCGTCACAGCGGGCGCCTCAGCGGCCCTGTTGCTTGCCTGTGCCGCGTTGGTGGAGAAGGGGAGCGAAGTATTGATGCCGGATCCTTCGTATCCGTGCAACCGCCATTTCGTCGCCGCCTTCGAAGGCAGCGCCAAATTGATCGAAAGCGGACCGGAACATCGCTTCCAGTTGTCTGCCGGCATGGTTCAGGAACATTGGTCGGCGGCAACCAAAGGCGTGTTGCTGGCATCACCCTCGAATCCGACCGGCACCTCGATCCTGCCCGAGGAATTGAAGAAAATCGTTGACGTCGTGCGCGGGAAAAAAGGATTCACCATCGTCGATGAAATCTACCAGGGCCTGTCGTACGAAGGCGCGCCGTTCTCGGCGCTGTCGCTCGGCGAAGACGTCATCGTCATCAACAGTTTTTCCAAATACTTCAACATGACCGGCTGGCGTCTCGGCTGGCTTGTGTTGCCCGAGAGCCTGGTGCCGCACGTCGAGAAGCTGGCGCAGAATCTGTTCATCTGCGCCTCGTCGATTGCGCAGCACGCCGGCGTTGCCTGTTTCGCGCCGGAGTCGATCGCACTGTATGAAGAACGCAAGGCCGAATTCAAACGCCGCCGCGATTACATCGTGCCGCAACTCGAACGACTCGGCTTCAAGGTGCCAGTGATGCCGGACGGCGCGTTCTACGTGTATGCAGATTGCAGCGCACTCAGCGACGATGCCGACGCCTTTACCATCGACATGCTCAACAAGGCCGGCGTGGTGCTGGTGCCGGGACTTGATTTCGGCCCGGCTACGGCGCGTCGCTACATCCGCTTGTCGTATGCGACGTCGATGGAGAATCTGCAGGAGGCGGTGCAGCGGCTGGAGAAATATCTGGCTCAACGCAAGGCCGCTTGATGCGTCGGGATCATTGATTGCGCAGAAAATGAAAAAGGAGCCGGTTGGCTCCTTTTTCATTGGCGTTGCCGGAGTAAATTACAGCGCAGCGATTTCTTCGGTAACGGTCGGGCCTTGCTTCTTCGGCGCGGCGGAAGCCATGTCGCCGATGGCAGTAGGCTTGGCTTGCGCCGGCACCGATGGTGCAGCCGGGCGTGGCGCCGGTTTGATCAGCGCGGTGGTGAAGATCGAGACGTTCTTGCCGACCGCGACTTCCTTCAGGTTCTGATATTCGGACAGAACCTTGAGGCCGTAGCCGCCGTCGTTGTCCATCTCGGCTGCGCCGACGTAGCTCTTCAGGCCGGCTTCCACCGAACCGCCGCGCGTCACGTATTCCTTCAGGATCAGCGAGCCGACCTTGATGTTGGCGACCGGATTGAGCGCCGCCTTGACGCCGCCCAGTTCCTGGAACTTGTCGTGATGGACCTTCGACATGACCTGCATCAGGCCTTGCGCGCCCATCGGGCTTTCCGCGAACGGATTGAAGCGCGATTCGATTGCCATCACGGCCAGGATCAGCAGCGGATCGAGCTTGATGTCGCGTGCCGTCAGATACGCAGCGGACACCAGCATGTCGGTGGCGTCGCCGGCAACGCGGTAACGCTTGGACAGCCAGGTGGTTACCAGCTTCTGTTGACGCGGCGTGCCAAGCATCTTGCGTTCTTCATCGCTGAGCGGGATGGCCGCAGCGGCAGGAGCTGTTGTGGCAGTCAGCGCCGGCGCCGGCGTATCCATCAGGTTGGTCAGCGGCGGCGCTTCTGGCGCTGCCTCTTCAACCTGACCGTCCGAGAAAGGCGACAGGGCGATGATTTTGTCGGCGAAATCCGGGTTGAAGAACATCATGCCCAGAACGAACAGTGCAGCGATGCCGACCAGAGTCAGGGCATAGTGCGCTGCGGTAAAAAAGCGACCGATGCGGCTAGGAATGGACTTCGCCCATTGCGCCGACTGATCAACCATATCCGAGGCGGCGCTTAACGGCGCCTCTATGGGTTGGTTTAACATTGAACCTCCTGAATGTTGCAAATTACATAGTGCAAAACCGGCCAAGAGTGAAAAACCGGATTACTGGCTACATGCATCACAATCAAAAAACTGCCGTCGCAAGGCGTTACGGCAAGCTTGGGGTTGTTTGCGGTTACTGCAGGGCCGGTGGCTCCTGTGCAGTGCAAAACAACCATGTTCGGGGGAGAAGGCTGACGCCTTTTGACAACACTCCTTAAAATGCCAGTGGGACCCCGTTCCCGTGAAACCTTGTGAGCTGATTCGGGTTCCTGACCCGGCTCCTTTAATCAAGGTGCGCGAATTGTAGAAGCCACTTTATATCAAGTCAATACTATTAAATCGATTTAATATAACTTTTAAGTCTTATTTTTGGAGGGGTATGCCGCCAAAAATCAATAGAATCAACCGTTTGCCCGGTCTACCTCACCTAAGGGCTGTATTACAGAAATCCAGCGAAAAAAAATGAAATATTCAGATTTACGCGATTTTATTTCGCAGCTGCAACTTTCCGGCGAATTAAAACGCGTCTCCACGCCGGTGTCTCCCTACCTCGAAATCACCGAAATCTGCGATCGCACCTTGCGGGCCTCTGGTCCGGCGCTGATTTTCGACAAGGTCGAGGGCAAAAATATCCCGGTGCTGGCGAATCTTTTCGGCACACCGCGCCGCGTGGCGCTTGGCATGGGGGCAGAAGATGTCAGCGAGCTCAGACGCATCGGCCATTTGCTGGCGAAGCTGAAAGAGCCGGAGCCGCCGAAAGGCTTCAAGGACGTCATGGGGCTCGGCACCCTGGTCAAGTCGCTGTGGGACATGGCGCCCAAGGAGCAGCGCTCGGCGCCGTGCCAGGACATCGTCTGGGAAGGCAACGACGTCGACCTCGACCGGCTGCCGATTCAGCACTGCTGGCCGGGTGACGTCGCACCTCTTATTACATGGGGCCTGGTGATTACCAAAGGTCCCAACAAGAAGCGCCAGAATCTCGGCATCTATCGCCAGCAGGTCCTCGGCCGCAACAAGGTCATCATGCGCTGGCTGGCGCATCGCGGCGGCGCGCTCGACTTCCGCGAGCACTGCATCGCCAATCCCGGCAAGCCATATCCGATCGCCGTCGCACTCGGCGCCGATCCCGCCACTATATTAGGAGCAGTCACGCCGGTGCCGGACAGCTTGTCCGAATACCAGTTCGCCGGCTTGCTGCGCGGCAGCCGCACCGAACTGGTCAAGGCCATCGGCAGCGAACTGCGCGTGCCGGCCTCGGCCGAGATCGTGCTGGAAGGGCATATCTATCCCGATGAATCCCATCCTTCCGGCTACGAGCATGCGCTCGAGGGGCCGTACGGCGACCACACCGGTTATTACAATGAGCAGGACTGGTTCCCGGTCTTCACGATCGACCGCATCACCATGCGCCGCGATCCGATCTACCACTCCACCTATACCGGCAAACCGCCCGATGAGCCGGCCGTGCTGGGTGTCGCGCTGAACGAGGTATTCATCCCGCTGCTGCAAAAGCAGTTCAGCGAAATCACCGATTTCTATTTGCCGCCGGAAGGCTGCAGCTACCGCATGGCGGTGGTGCAGATGAAGAAGTCCTACGCCGGCCACGCCAAGCGGGTGATGTTCGGCGTGTGGAGTTTTCTGCGCCAGTTCATGTATACCAAGTTCATCGTGGTGGTCGATGAGGACGTCGACATCCGCGACTGGAAAGAAGTGATCTGGGCCATCACCACCCGCGTCGATCCGGTGCGCGACACCGTGATGGTGGACAATACGCCGATCGACTATCTCGACTTCGCGTCGCCAGTCAGCGGCCTGGGTAGCAAGATGGGCATCGATGCCACCAACAAGTGGCCCGGTGAAACCAATCGCGAATGGGGCACCACCATCGCCATGACGGACGCGGTCAAGAAACGTGTGGACAGCATCTGGAGCGAACTGGGAATCTGATGCAGATAAATTGCGCTGCATTGGCGTGCACCGCAATTTATCCTGTCTGAGAAGCTGTTCACTGCCTCGCAGAAGGATCGCGAACAGCTTCTGAGCGAACAGCGCTCGCACCGGCCGCGCAGATGAGGTACAATTCCAGCCGGCGGGCCCCTGCGCATTGTGGCATGGTCAACCTGGTCAGGTCGGGAACGAAGCAGCCACAGCCATTTCCTGCAAGTGCCGCAGACAAGGCTCGCCTCTTCCTTCAGTTTTTCTCGGGAAGCATTCCACAAGTCGCCGACGACGCAGTTCATTCAGTCGCCGACACTCCTGTTTCAAATCCACAAAAATATCAAAGCCGCTCACAAAGCGCCGCTGGCAAGGCGCGCCGACGCAGACAGTACGAATGTACGGCAAGGAGAAGCAACGCCGCCAGCGGTGGTTTGTGAGTGGCGCCAGTTAAGCCGCTTTGCCGCCGACGGTAAAGCCTATCGTGGTCTTGCCGCTCTTGCTGCTGGCGAACGCGGTGCCGCCATGCATCAGCGCAATCGCCTTGACGATCGCCAGGCCGAGGCCGTGGCCGTGTACGCCGTCGAAGTCGCGGCGTGCGCTGTCGACACGGTAGAAGCGGTCGAACAGGCGCGGCAAATGGCGTTGTTCAATCGGTTCGCCCGGATTGGAAACTGCCACCTGGACGTCTTGCTGTTGCGCATCGATCGATACAGTGATGCGCGCGCCGGCAGGAGAATGCTGGATGGCGTTTTGCAGCAGATTGGTCAGCGCGCGGCGGAACAGCGCGGTCTCGATCATCGACTTCGCATCGACGTCGCCGACCACTTCCACGCTCATCTGCATCTCGTCGAGCACGAACTCGAAGAACTCGATGGTCTTTTGCACCTCGTCGGCAATCGCCGTGTGTACCAGGCTGGTGGCGGCTTCGCCCTGATCGCAGCGGGCCAGGAACAGCATGTCGTTGATGATCGAACGCAGGCGGTCGAGCTCTTCCAGATTCGATTGCAGCACGGTCTCGAATTCCGGCGCGCTGCGCTCGCGTGACAAGGCCACCTGGGTTTCGCCGATCAGATTGGCCAGCGGCGTGCGCAACTCGTGCGCGACGTCGGCGTTGAAGGCCTCCAGTTGCTTGTAGGCGTTTTCCATGCGGTCCAGCGCGCCGTTGAAGGCTTGCGCCAGGTCCGACAACTCATCCGGCAGCGCCGATACGGCGAGCCGTTCGGACAGGGTTTGCGGACTCAGGGTCTGCGCCTTGTCGGACATTTTCTTGAGCGGCTGCAAGCCGGCGCGCGCAATCCAGTACCCGAACAGGATCACCAGGAGAATCCCCGCCAGCGACAGCCCGATCATGGCCGCCACGAAGGTGCGCAGCGTTTCAAAATAAGGTTCGGTGTCGACGCCGATGGTGAGGCGGATCGCCGGGCGGTCGAGATAGGCCGGCAATACCTTGGTCAGCGTGTGCAGCGGGAACTCCTTGCCCTTGATGCGCAGGCGGCCGATGTTGTTGGGGTCATAGTCGAAGTCGTGCAGCTCGGCGAGGTCCTTGCCGTAGCTGAACCGGGGATCGTCGCTGAATACCCAGAAACGCACTTTGCCGTCGGCCGGGGTCAGCGTGTCCAGCTTGGTCTGTACGCGCGCCCAGCGGTCCACCGTGCCGACGCGCGAGACCATGTATTCGATGTCGTTGAAGGTCGTCACCAGACCGTCGCGCTCGTGGCGCAGCAGCTCGTTCTTGACCACGGCGTACAGCACGCCGCCGATCAGCGAAAAGATAATCAGCGCTGCAGCCGCAAACATCATGACCAGCCGCGCAATGATGGAATGCTTCATCCGTCTTCCTCGTGTTCATCGTGTTCCGGCAGCGGAGCTTCCGACGCACGCGGCTCCAGTACATAGCCCATGCCGCGTATCGTATGCAGCAATTTCTGGCCGAACGGCGCGTCGATCTTGGCGCGCAGGCGCTTGATCGCGACCTCGACGACGTTGGTGTTGCTGTCGAAATTCATATCCCACACCAGCTCGGCAATCGCCGTCTTGGACAGGATTTCGCCCTGGCGCCGCGCCATGATCGCCAGCAGCGCGAACTCCTTGGCGGTCAGGTCGATGCGGGTGTTGCTACGGTAAGCCTTGCGGCTGAGCAGATCGATCTGCAAGTCGCCGATGCGCAGCTGCGCCGGCTCCTGCGCGCGGCCGCGCCGCGTCAATGCCTGCAAGCGCGCCAGCAGTTCGAGGAAGGAAAACGGCTTGATCAGGTAATCGTCGGCGCCGTCGTGCAAGCCCTTGATGCGGTCTTCCACGCGGTCGCGCGCGGTCAGCATGATGACCGGCGTCTGCTTGACGGTACGTAGCGAACGCAGCACCGAGAAACCGTCCAGCCCCGGCAGCATGACGTCCAGCACGATCACATCGTAATCATGCTGAATCGCCAGATGCTGGCCGTCGATGCCGTTGGCGGCCAGATCCACGGTGCAACCCTGCTCGGTCAATCCCTTGCAGAGATACTCCGCCATCTTGTGCTCATCTTCGACAATCAGAATTTTCATTCCTGCTCCAGGTACCGCGTTCATGGACATCAGCTAGTGCGATTCTATTACAGGAGCGGCGCCGCCTTTGCGAGCCGCCTTGCGCGCTGCACGCGCTTCCTTCTTGTTCATGTACCAGTAATGCGCGCGATCCAGGTACAGATACACCACCGGCGTTGTGAACAGCGTCAGCGCCTGCGACAGCACCAGGCCGCCGACCATCGCGTAACCGAGCGGACGGCGCAGCTCGGAACCGGCGCCATGACCCAGCATCAGCGGCAAGCCCGACAGCAGCGCGCACATGGTGGTCATCATGATGGGACGGAAGCGCAGCAAACACGCCTGATAAATCGCCTCTTCCGGTTTCATGCCGTGCTGCCGTTCCGCAGTCAGCGCAAAGTCGATCATCATGATGCCGTTCTTCTTGACGATGCCGATCAGCAGGATGATGCCGATCAGCGCGATCACGCTGAGATCGTAGCCGCCCGCCATCAGGATCAGCAGCGCTCCCACACCGGCCGACGGCAGCGTCGACAGGATGGTCAACGGATGGATGTAGCTCTCATACAGCAGGCCCAGCACGATATAGACCGCGATCAGCGCTGCCGCAATCAGGTAAGGCTGCGATGACAGCGAATCGCCGAAGGCCTTGGCCGTTCCCTGGAACGCGCCCGACAACGTGGTCGGCACGCCCATCTCGGCCTGCGCCTGGTTGATGGCGTCGACCGCCTCGCCCAGCGCCACGCCGTGCGCCAGGTTGAACGAAATCGTTACCGCCGGGAACTGGCTCTGGTGGCTGATCGACAGATAAGCGGTCTTGGTCGTGTCGACCTTGATGAAAGTCGACAGCGGCACTTGCTGGCCGGTGATCGGCGAGGTCAGATAGAGCTTGTTGAACAGCGCCGGATCCTTTTGCAGTTCAGGCGTCACTTCCAGGATCACGCGATAGCTGTTGACCTGCGTGAAGTACTGCGCTACCTGGCGCTGGCCGATGGCGTCATAGATCGTGGCGTCGATGAGCGCCGGCGAAATGCCGAAGCTCGATGCGCGTGCACGGTCGATCGTGATGGTCGCCGTCGCCGCCGCGTTCTGCTGGTCGGAGGCAACGTCGGTGAGTTGCTTGAGGCGACGCAGGCGATCCACCAGCTTCGGCGCCCAGACGTTGAGCTCCTCGAGATTGGAGTCGGTCAGCGTGTATTGATATTGCGTACGCGACAGACGGCCGCCGACGTTGATGTCCTGGCTGGCCTGCATGAACAGGTTGACGCCCTGGATCTTCGCCACTTGCGGACGCAGGCGCGTGATGATTTCGCTGGCGTCCAGCGTGCGGCCCTCGCTTTTCGGTTTCAGCGCGATGAAGAAATTGCCGGTGTTGAAGGTGGTCGACCCCGCGCTCATCGCGAAGCCGGTCACATCCGGATCCTTGCGCACCACGTCAGCCACCTGCAGCAGGCGGCGATGCATGGCGGTCGAGGAAATATCCTGCGCCGATTCGGCAAAGCCGGCGATCACGCCGTTGTCCTGTTGCGGGAAGAAGCCCTTCGGGATGAAGATGAACAGCGCCACCGTCACCGCGACCGTGGCGAGGAAGCTCATCAGCGTGATGAACTGATGGCGCAGCACCAGATCGAGGCCGCGCTTGTAGCCGTTCAGCAGGGCATCGAAGAAGCGTTCGAACAACTGGTACATCTTGCCGTGCTGCTCGGCGTGGCTGTTCTTGAGGAAGCGCGAGCACAGCATCGGCGTCAGCGTCAGCGAGATGATTACCGACACGCCGATGGTCAGCGTCACGGTCACGGCGAACTCGCGGAACAGGCGGCCGACGATGCCGCCCATGAGCAGCAGCGGAATGAACACCGCCACCAGCGACACCGAAATCGAGATGATTGTGAAGCCGATTTCTCCGGCGCCTTTCAGCGCCGCCGCCATCGGTTCCATGCCTTCTTCCACATAGCGGTAAATGTTCTCCAGCATCACGATCGCATCGTCGACCACGAAGCCGACCGCAATCGTCAGCGCCATCAGCGACAGGTTGTCGAGGCTGTAGCCGACCAGGTACATCACGGCGGCGGTGCCCATGATTGCCAGCGGCACGGTGATGCTCGGGATCAGCGTGGCGGCGATGTTGCGCAGGAACACGAAGATCACCATCACCACCAGCGCAATCGTCAGGACCAGCGTGAACTCGACGTCTTCCACCGAGGCGCGGATGGTCTGGGTGCGGTCGATCAGCGTATTGACATGCACGCTGGCCGGGATCGCTGCGCGCAGGCGCGGCATCGCGGCCTTGATGCGGTCGACCGTTTCAATCACGTTGGCGCCCGGCTGCTTGGTGATCGCCAGCACGATGGAACGGCCGTTGGTCAGCGTGGTGCCGGTCTCGGCCGCAGCGCCGGAAAACGCCCACGCGGCGATCTTCATGTTTTCAGGCGCATCGATCGCTACGCCGATATCGCGCACGCGGATCGGTGCGCCGGCGCGGTAAGCCAGCACCATGTCGTTCCACGGATCGGCGCTGAGCAGCTGGTCATTGGTATAGACGGTGAAACTCTGATGCGTGCCGTCAACCGTACCTTTGGGCTGGTTCACGGTGGTGGTGGCGATCACGCCGCGGATGTCTTCCAGGCTCAGGTTCAGCGTCGCCAGCTTGGCCGGATCGACCTGGATGCGCACGGCCGGCTTTTGCGCGCCGTTGACGTTGACCAGACCGACGCCGGAAATCTGCGAGATCTGCTGCGCCAGGATGTTGTCGGCAAAGTCGCTGACCTGCGTCAGCGGCAATGCATCGGATTGCACCGACATGATCATGATCGGCGAGTCGGCCGGATTGACCTTGCGGAAGGTCGGCGGATTCGGCAGGTTGGCCGGCAACTGGCCGGTCGAGGCGTTGATCGCCGCCTGCACATCGAGCGCGGCGGCGTCGATGTTGCGGTTGAGGTCGAATTGTAAGGTGATCTGGGTGCTGCCCAGCGCACTTTGCGAAGTCATTTGCGACAGGCCGGCAATCAGCGAGAACTGCCGTTCCAGCGGCTGCGCGACGTTGGAGGCCATGGTTTCGGGACTGCCGCCCGGCAGGCTTGCCGAGACCTGGATCGTCGGGAAGTCGACCTGCGGCAGCGGTGCGACCGGCAGCAGCGGCCAGACCGCGACGCCGACCAGCAGGATCGCCAGCGCCAGCAGCGTGGTGCCGATGGGGCGCTTGATGAAGGTAGCGGACACGCTCACTTTGCAGATCCTTTCATGGCAGCAGAAGGAGCAGTAGGAGCAGCAGCAGAAGGAGCAGTAGGAGCAGCAGCAGACGAAGCAGGAGCGGCAGCGCCATTGGCGGCGGCCTTGTTCTCCACGATGCGGCTGCCGGGCTTGAGTTTGTACTGACCGTCCAGCACCACACGCTGCGAGACTTCCACACCCTGGCTCAGCACCGCGATGCCGTCCTGGATGCGCGCCACCTTGACCGGCTGGATCGCCGCGGTGTCGTCGGCCTTGACGATATACACGTAGGTGCCTTGCTGGTTACGCTGGATCGCCGCGGCAGGCAAAGTCGGCGCCGGTGCGTGGTCGTCCATCTGCAGGTTGATGTTGACGTACTGGCCCGGCCACAGGGTGTGCTGCTGGTTGGTGAAACGCGCCTTGAGCTGCACGGTGCCGCTGGCGGTATCGATCTGGTTATTGAGCAGGATCAGCGTGCCGGTCGCCAGCGGCTCGTTGCTGGTGCGTGCATAGGCGGTCACTTTCAGCGGCTTGTGGCTGGACAGCTGGGCGCGATTGATGGCCGGCACGGCTTCTTCCGGCAGGGTGAATTGCACGGTGATCGGATCGATCTGGTTGATGACCACCAGGCCGTTGGCGTCAGTTGCGTGGACGATATTGCCGGGATCGACCAGGCGTGCGCCGACGCGGCCGCTGATCGGCGCATTGATGGTGGTGTAGCCGAGCTGGACCTTGGCGTAGCTGATCTGTGCTTCATCGGTTTTGACGGCGGCCTCGAGCTGCGCCACCAGCGCCTTTTGCGTATCCAGTTGCTGTTGCGTGGCGGCGTCTTGCTGGCGCAGCGTGGTGTAGCGCTGCAAGTCGATTTTCGCATTCGTCAGCTGGGCCTGGTCCTTGGCCTGTTGCGCCTGTACCTGCGCCAGCTGGGCTTGCAGCGCGCGCGGGTCGATCTGCGCCAGCAACTGGCCGGCCTTGACATCCTGGCCTTCGGTGAAGCCGACCTTGTCGAGCTGGCCATCGATGCGCACCTTGACGATCACGCTGGCATTGGCGGTCACGGTGCCGACGCCGGACAGGTACAAGGGAACGTCGCGCTCTTGCACCTGCACGGTGGTAACGGAAATCGCCGGCGCTTGCTGCGCCTGTTCCTTGGCGGCGGCGGACGCATCGGCGCGATGCAGCAGCATCCAGGCGCCGCCGCCGAGGGCGACGAGGACGGCAGCGGAAATCAACAGGGTGGAACGTTTGGGTGTCAAAGAATTAGTCATGCTTTCACTCGCGAAATTGTTTTTATTGGCCGGCCTTGCCGGATGCAGCGGAGGTGGCCGCCTTGTCGATGTCGGCCACGGTCCAGCCGCCGCCGGTCGCCTTGATCAGCGCCACGCTGGCCACCAGCTGGCGGCCCAGCAGGGTGACGGCGGTACGCTGATTGGTCAGCGAAGTCGCCTGTGTCGTCACGACCGAGAGATAAGTGGTGGTGCCGGCCTGGTATTGGCTCAGCGCCAGCCGCTCGGACAGCTGCGCCGCCTTCACCGCCTGATCCTGCACCTGGCTTTCCTGATCGAGGACACGCAGCGTCGACAGGTTGTCTTCGACTTCCTGCAAGCCGCCCAGCACCGTTTGCTTGTAGGTGGCGACGGCGCCGTCGAACGCTGCGGTAGCCTGGTCGTTGCGCGCGCTGCGTGCGCCGCCGTCGAACAGCACCGCTGCCAGTGTGCTGCCCAGCGACCAGACACGGCTGGGCGTATCGAACAACTGGGAGAACGACACGCCGCTGTAACCGCCGGATGCGTTCAGCGTCAATGTCGGGAAATACGCCGCGCGCGCCACGCCGATGTTGGCGTTGGCGGCTGCGGCCAGGCGCTCGGCGTTGGCGATGTCGGGACGGCGTTCCAGCAGATCGGATGGCAGTCCGGTCGGGATCGCCGGCATGCTTGCCTGCAATGCAGCGCTGTCGGTGGTCAGCGGCGCCAGCGAAAAGGCGGCTGGTGCTTTGCCGAGCAGGATGGCGATGGCGTGCTCGAGCTGGTTGCGGGTGGCGTCGAGATCGATCAGTTGCGCCTGCGCCGAACGCAATTGCGTTTCCGCCTGCGCCACATCCGAGCGCAGCGCCACGCCAGCGTCGTATTGATGTTGGGTCAACTGGAACGAGCGCGTATAGGCGGCTACGGTGCGTGCATACAAATCCTTTTGCAGGTCGGTCACGCGCAATTGCAGGTAGTTCTGCGCCAGCGTGGCCTGAATGCTCAGACGCGCCGCGCCCAGGCTGGCCGCGCTGGCCTGGCTGGCGGCATCACCGTTTTCCACCGAGCGCCGCACGCGACCCCAGATGTCGGCTTCCCACGAGGCATTGAGGCCGACCGAATAGGTATCGGCCAGCCGGCTGCCGGCGGTCGGGCTGTTGGTCTGCGCCCGCGTTGCGCCGGCCGAGGCGCCGATCGACGGCCACAGGCTGGCGCGCGCGATGGCGGCGGTGGCCTGGGCCTGGCGATATTGCGCTTCGGCAAGGCGAATGTTCTGGTTGGCCTGGTTGGCTTGCTCGATCAGGCCGTTGAGCACGGTGTCGTTATAAGCCTCCCACCAGCGCTGGTTGCTGTCGATCTGGCCGGGTTCGGCGTTTTTCCATGGGCCTTGTTCCTTGTAGGCCGTGGGCAAGTCGAGTTGCGGGCGGACGTAATCAGGACCGACTGCGCAGCCGCCGAGCAGCAGGGCGGTTGCGATGGCCGCGGCGGACAACAGGGGGGCTGGCTGGAATGCGGTGGAGCGGGGTGGCGATTTGGTGGTCGCTGTCATGGGTGGGTTTGGAGGCATGGTGGACGGCATTGCATTTGGCTGGCGATCAAAATGGAAATGTTGACGGGTGGGAATTGCGGACGGCCGTCGACACCTTTTTCTACGGTGTTCACTTTATAGAGGAGCGGTCAACCGGAGGCTGACGGAAATATGACATTTCTGTCAGTTTCGGATTCTTGTGTTCCGACTGGCGGTTCTTTGGTGGCTTATTCTGTTCTTTCTTCGGACGACCGGGCCCGGGCTACCCCCGGCGAAGGGTTGATCGACGAAAGGAAAGCAGAAGCTATCGGCAAACAGAAGTCGGGACAAGTGCAAAACCTTAAGGCAAATTCTCCCTCAACATCACACTAATCCTCACCGCCTCCACCCCCGCCAACGCCTCCTTCCTGTCCCGCAAATTCCCGAATATCCGCACGCAATTCATGATCATGTTCTGCGGATGCTGCGTCAGAATCGCATCCACCGTTCCATCGATCAGCAGCCCGCGCGTATCCGGCGTCAGGCCATGCCCGATGAACACCACCTTCTGCTCGCGCCCGCTTTCCCTGAGCGCGCGTCCAACGCCGTCCGACGCGCCGCCGATGTTGTACATGCCGGCCAGATCCGGATATTGCTCCAGCAGCGTGCGCGCCTGTTTGTAATTGGTGTCGGCGTCGTCATGCCCCTCGCGCAGGCCGACCACCTGCAAATGCGGGAACATCTCTTCCAGCACATGCAGGAATCCCATCTCGCGCTCTTCATGGCCGCGATAACTGAGGCTGCCGGCAATCATCGCGACCTTCATCGGTTTGGCCTTGCCGCCACCGGCATTGCCGCCGCCGAGAAAACGTCCCAGCAGATAGCCGGCCGTGCGGCCCGCCGCACGATTGTCCATGCCGACGTAAGCTGCACGGCGCGAATTCGACAGATCCGAAATCAGCGTCACCACCGGGATGCCTTCGGCCACCAGCGTGTTCACCGCTTCGCGCACCAGCGGATGTTCGAGCGCCATGAAAGCCACGCCGTCGGCCTGGCGGCCGTAGTGCAGTAGCCGCTTGGCCAGCACGCTGGGGTTGAAGCCTTCGATGTGATGGCATTTGCATTTCACATTGAACGGCGCCAGCTGCTCTTCGGAAAAAGCGATGTAGTCGCCCAGCATCTGCATGAAGCGATTGCTTTGCGGCGGCAGCAAGAACACCAGCCGCATCGGCTTGGGTTGCATCGCCTTGTACAGATCGGCCTCCGGCAGATAGTCGAGCGCGGCGGCGGCCTTCAGGACTTTTTGCATGGTCGCGGCACGCACGCCGGGACGCTGGTTGAGTACGCGGTCGACCGTGGCGGTGGACACGCCGGCGGCGCGTGCAATGTCGCTTACACGTGCGCGGCCGCTCTCGTTGGCGCCGTCGGCCGGCAGGCGGGGATCAGGGGAAAGTGCCATGGCGGGATATTGTTTGTTTACATCAAAAACCATCATGAATCGGCTTTGACCTGAGCGAACTCAGAGCATATTCTCTGCAAAAAGCAATCAGGACAAATCAAATAACATCAAGAATATACAAGGAGACAGGAAGGGCGGAAACCCTTTTTTCGCCGCATCGGCGTACTGCTCTCCGCTGTCCCAACGGAATCTGCACGCCATCAACGACTTATAAAAATCCAGGAGATACGCAATGCATGCCATGACACGCCGCCACTTTCTGAAGACCGCTTCCGTCGCCTCGGCCGCCGCCGCGACCGGACTGTATGCAGGCTCGGCCAGCGCCGCAGCTGAATTCACGCTGAAGTACGGCAACAACCTGCCGATGACGCATCCGATGAATGTGCGCGCCAAGGAAATGGCGGCCAAGATCGCCGCCGAGTCCAAGGGCCGCGTCGACTTCCAGGTCTATCCCAACGGCCAGCTCGGCACCGACACCGACATGCTGTCGCAGGTGCGCGCCGGCGCCATCGACTTCTTCACCATCTCGCCGGAAGTGCTCGGCACGCTGGTGTCGGCAGGCCAGATCAGCGGCGTCGGCTTCGCCTTCAAGGACTACAACCAGGTGTGGGCGGCGATGGACGGCGACCTTGGCGCTTACGTGCGCAAGCAGATCGCCGCGACGACGTCGTTGTTTGCGTTCGAACGCTGCTGGGACAACGGCTATCGCCAGGTGACCACCAGCACGCGCCCGATTCACAAGCCCGAGGATTTCAAGGGCATGAAGCTGCGCGTGCCGCCGAGCCCGCTGGCGACGTCCTTGTTCCGCTCTTTCGACGCCGCGCCGACCAGCATCAATTTCGCCGAGGTGTATTCCTCGCTGCAGACCAAGATCGTCGAAGGCCAGGAGAATCCGCTGGCGGTGATTTCCACCGTCAAGTTCTATGAAGTGCAGAAGTACTGTTCGATGACCAACCACGTGTGGAGCGGCTTCTGGTTCATGGGCAACAAGAAGTCGTTTGAACGCATGCCGAAAGAGTTGCAAGAGATCGTCACGCGCAACGTCAATGAAGCCGGCATCAAGCAGCGCGTCGACGTCAAGGCCTTGAACGAATCCCTGGTGGCCGACATGAAGGGCAAGGGCATGCAGTTCAACGAGACCGACAACGAGGCCTTCCGCGCCAAGCTGCGCGCTTCCGGCTTCTACACCGAATGGCACAAGAAGTTCGGTCCCGATGCGTGGGCGATGCTCGAAAAATACACCGGGAAGCTGGCCTGAATGGACGCGGCTATGAACTACGCTGACGCTGCATCGGCGCCGGCCAACCCGCTGGCGCGTCTGCTGGCGGGCGTGAACCGCAATGTGATGCACGTTGTCGCCGCCGTGGCGGCAACGCTGGTGGTGGTGGAAACCGGCGTGCTGCTGGCCGGCGTGATCTACCGCTATGCGTTGCACGATCCGCTGATCTGGTCGGATGAACTGGCCTCCACGCTGTTCATCTGGCTGTCGATGCTGGGCGCGGTATTGGCGCTGGACCGGGGCGAGCACATGCGCCTGACTGCCATCGTCAACAAGCTCTCCGACAAATGGCGCGTCTGGCTGGAAACCGTCGCCGCGCTGATCGTCTGCATCTTCGTATTGATGATCATCCATCCCGCCGTCGACCATGCCTCGGAGCAGATGGCGATCACCACGCCGGCCCTGGAAATCCCCGACGGCCTGCGCGCAGCTGCCCTGCCGGTGGGCGCGATCCTGATGTTCCTGGCAGCGATTGCACGCATGGCCAGCCGCTCCAGCGTCAAACAGGTGCTCTCTGCGGTCGCGGTCGTGGCAGTAATCGGCGCCGTGCTGTGGATCAGCAAGCCGGCCTTGCTGGCCATGGGCAATTACAACCTGATCGTGTTCTTCGTGGTGCTGATCGGTGTCTGTGTCGCAGGCGGCATTCCGATCGCGTTTGCGTTTGGCACGGCCACCATGGCCTACCTGACGATTGCCACCGGCGCGCCGATGATGATCGTGGTCAGCCGCATGGATGAAGGCATGTCCAGCCTGATCCTGCTGTCGGTGCCGCTGTTCGTGCTGCTCGGTTCGCTGCTGGAAATCAGCGGCCTTGCCAGAACGCTCATCGATTTCATGGCCGCCTTGCTGGGCCACGTGCGGGGCGGACTGCAATACGTGCTGCTGGGCGCGATGTTCCTGGTCTCGGGCATCTCCGGCTCGAAAGCGGCCGACATGGCCGCCATCGCTCCGGCGCTGTTCCCTGAAATGAAGAAGCGCGGCTCCAAGCCGGAAGAGCTGGTGGCTTTGCTGTCGTCTTCCGGTGCCATGACCGAGACGATTCCGCCGAGCCTGGTGCTGATCACCATCGGTGCGGTGTGCAGCGTGTCGATCACAGCCCTGTTCATCGGCGGGCTGATGCCGGCGGTGATCGCCACGATCGCCATCGGCATCGTCTGCTGGTTCCGCGCCCGCCGCGAACCGATGCCGGATGTGAAGCGCGCTTCCATCGGCGTGATCGGCAAGACCCTGATTGCCGCGATTCCCGCACTGGCCTTGCCGATGCTGATCCGCGTGGCGGTGATCGAAGGCGTGGCTACTGCAACCGAAGTCGCAACGATCGGCGTGGCGTACACCATCGTGGTCGGCCTGGTCATGCATGCCTTCATGAAGCATCTCGACTTCAAGCGCATCTATCCGATGCTGGTGGAAGCGGCGACCTTGTCGGGGGCGATCCTGCTGATCATCGGCATGGCGACTTCGATGGCCTGGGCGCTGACGCAGTCGGGCTTCTCGGCCAAGCTGGTGTCGCTGATGCAGGGCGTGCCGGGCGGCGGTTTCGGTTTCCTGCTGATCACGATCGTGATCTTCATCGTGCTGGGCAGCATCCTGGAAGGGATTCCGGCGATCGTGCTGTTCGGACCGCTGCTGTTCCCGGTGGCGCGGTCACTGGGCATCCATGACGTGCATTACGCCATGGTAGTGATCCTGGCAATGGGCATCGGCCTGTTCGCACCACCCTTCGGCGTCGGCTTCTATGCCGCTTGCGCGATCGGCAAGGTGTCGCCGGACAAGGTCTTCAACCGCGTCTGGGGCTATCTGGCGGCGCTGGTGGTTGCGCTGCTGGTGGTGGCTGCGGTGCCGTGGATTTCGATCGGCTTTCTTGAACACTAATAACATCTGAAAACGGCGGCTTGCACCTTCCCTCGCAAGCCGCCATCCTCACGGAGACAACATGAACCAAAATGACAGCGGCGCCCGCGTGGCGCTCGTGACGGGCGGAGCCATGGGTATCGGCGCCGCAATTTCCCAGCGTCTGGCGCGCGACGGTTACACCGTACTGGTCTCGGACATCAACCTGGAAGCGGCCAGGGCGACCGCCGACAAGATCAACGCTGACGGCGGCAAGGCAGCGCCGCTGGCGATGGATGTCAGCAAGCCGGAATCCATCGCCAAAGCCTTCGCCGACGTCGAAAAGGACTATGGCCGCTGCGACGTGCTGGTCAACAATGCCGGCGTTGCCAAGACCTTCCCCTTTCTCGATTACCCGATCGACAACTGGCTGCTGACGATGAACATCAACGTCACCGGCGTGATGCTGTGCGGCCAGCATGCGGCGCGCATGATGGTGCGCCGCAAGTGGGGCCGCATCGTCAATATTTCTTCCGTCTCGGGCATTCGCGCCGGCGCCGGCCGCACCGCCTACGGCACTTCCAAGGCCGCGGTAATCGGACTGACGCGCCAGATGGCGATCGAGCTGGCCGAACACGGCGTCACCGTCAACAGCGTCGCCCCGGGTCCGGTGGACACGCCGCTGACGCAGGCAGTGCACTCGCCGGAAACCCGCAAGAGCTTCACTGCCGGCGTGCCGATGCATCGCTACGGCAGCACCGACGAGATCGCCGCGGCAGTATCTTTCCTGGCGGCTGAAGATTCGTCCTACGTCACCGGCCATGTGGTGCCGGTGGACGGCGGCTTCGTGGCCGCGGGCATTCTCGACATCTGATCGGAGCACGCCATGGCACGTGCAATGGAAGACAAGGTCGTCATCGTCAGCGGCGCAGGTTCGGTCGGCGAGGGCTGGGGCAACGGCAAGGCGGCGGCCGTGCTGTATGCACGCGAAGGTGCGCGCGTGCTGGCGGTCGATCGCAACCTGCAGGCCGCACAGGAAACCTGCGACCTGATCCGCAGCGAGGGCGGCGTCTGCGAAGTGGTCGCCGCCGACGTGTCGCGCACGCCGGACATTGAGGCCATGGTGCAGGCCGCACTCGATCATTTCGGCCGCATTGATGTCTTGCACAACAACGTCGGCATCGCCGAAACCGGCGGTCCCGTCGAAGCCAGTGAAGAGAGCTGGAACCGGGTCATCGCGATCAACCAGACCAGCGTCTTCATGACCTGCAAGCATGTGCTGCCGGTGATGGAAAAGCAGAAGAAGGGAGCCATCGTCAACATCTCGTCGCTGGCCGCGATCCGCTGGGTCGGCTTTCCGTATGTCGCCTATTCCGCGTCCAAGGCGGCGATGCTGGCGCTGACCAAGAACATCGCGATGCAATACGCGCCGTCGGGCATCCGTGCCAATTGCGTGCTGCCGGGGCTGATGGACACGCCGATGATCCGCGAACCGCTCAAGGCATCCTATGGGGGCGACATCGAGGAAATGCGCCGCAAGCGGCACGCACAATGTCCGATGGGCCACATGGGCGACGCCTGGGATGTGGCGCACGCGGCGCTGTTCCTGGCATCGGACGCGGCGCGCTACGTGACCGGCGTGGACCTGATCGTGGACGGCGGCCTCAGCCTCAAGTGCGTCTGACGGCCGGGCAGTAAAGCAGAATCACGCGGGCTGCCCACGCCGCAGCGCGGTCCAGACCTCCTCCGCGGTCTGGACGAAGGTCTGGATGCAGGGATTGCGGTTGTCCTTGTTCCAGATCACCGCGACTTCCACCACCGGCGCGTCGACCAGCGGCTTGAAGACGGTCGTGTCCAGGTGCATGGCCTGCATCGAGTTCGGCACCATCGCCACGCCCAGGCCTTCACCAACCAGGTTGACGATGGTCTGCTGCAGGTTGGCTTCCAGCTTGATGCGCGGACGGAAGCCCGCAGCCAGGCAGCAATTGACGATCAGGTCATAGACCACCGGCGCAATCGCGCGCGGGATGCTGACGAAAGGATCGTCGGCCAGATCCCTGGCTGAAATCTTTTCACGTGTCGCCAGCCGATGGTTTTTCGGCAGCACCGCCACCAGCGGTTCGGAAAAGATCGTGCGGCTGTCCAGTCCGCCGCAATCCTCGGGGCGATACATGAGGCCGACGTCGCGCTTTCCCTCCCGGATATCCACCGCCAGCAAGTTCGGCACGTGCTCGGTCAGGCGCATGTCGACCTCGGGATAGGCGGCCGAATAGTGGCGCGTCACCGAAGGCAGGATGTTATAGGCGGTCGACATCATGAACCCCACCAGCAGGGCGCCGCTCTTGCCGGCCCCCGTGCTGACGGCATTGCGCCGCGCCCGTTCCAGTGCATGAAAAATTTCAGCAGTGTCCCGGTAGAAATGTTTGCCTGCCTCGGTCAGTTGTACGCTGCGTTTGCTGCGGTCGAACAATTGCACGCCCAGCTCCTTCTCCAAGGCCGCAATCTGGCGCGTGAGCGGCGGTTGCGAGATATGCAAGAGCTCGGCGGCGCGACCGAAATGGAGTGTTTCTGCTACGGTGCGGAAATAAGTCAGGTGGCGCAATTCGATCATTTGATACCTTTAAGGTATTAATTGTGTGTCTATATTGTATTGGAAGTTATCAGATAAGCTGGCTATTCTTTGCCGCAGAGTTAGCTTACTTGCGACTGACTCATAGAAATCCTTCGCTGCCGGAAACGGCCGCGATGAGAGTTTCGCAGGCAGGACCGGCCACGAACCGGCACCGCCGCCACATAAGAAAAAGCAGTTCATAGACAGGAGACAAATCATGCCGACATCCACGGTAGACCTCGCTACGGCGCGCAGATATGTCAACAGCGCACGCTATCGCTCACTCGATGAACTCTGTGGCGGCGATCCGCAGATGCAGGACCTGATCGCGCGCGGCAAGCGCCTGATCGACCGCAACATCCCCATCCTGATCCTCGGCGAAACCGGCACCGGCAAGGAATACCTGTCGCGCGCGCTGCACGCCTACAGCGCACGCCGCGCCGCCAATTGGGTGGCCGTCAACTGCGCTTCGATTCCCGAGAGCCTGGCCGAGAGCGAACTGTTCGGCTATTGCAAGGGCGCGTTTTCCGGTGCACTGCCGGGCGGCATGAAAGGCAAGGTGCAGCAGGCCGACGGCGGCACGCTGTTCCTCGACGAAATCGGCGACATGCCGTTCGCATTGCAGACGCGCTTGCTGCGCGTGCTGTCCGAACGCGAAGTGATTCCGCTGGGCGCGGCGCATCCGGTGCCGGTCGACGTGCATCTGATCTGCGCCACGCACCAGGATTTGAAAACGCTGGTGGCGCAGGGCCGCTTCCGCGAAGATTTGTATTACCGCATCGCCGGCGGCGTGTTGCGTTTGCCGTCGCTGCGCAGCCGCACCGACCGCCGCGCGCTGATCATGCAGATGATCGGCGATGAGATGTCCTGTGCGGACATCGATGACAGCATCATCGCACCGGCCGCCTTGCAGCGGATGCTGGCCTATGCGTGGCCCGGCAACCTGCGCCAGATGCACGCCGTGATCCGTTACTGCTGCGCGGTCATGAACGGCGGGCGCATCGAGGTCGGTGATCTGCCCGAAGAATTGATGGAGTCGTTCGCACCATCCACACATTTTGAGGGGCCGGCTATTTCTCCGGTTTCCAACGTCCGCAGCATCGTGCCACAAGCCGGTGCTGCCGATATCCTTCCGCGCCCACCAGGCGGCCCGCTCGGGGACGAGCGCACGCGCGTTATCGATGCGCTGGTCGGCAGTCGCTGGAACATTTCCGCCGCGTCGCGGCAACTGGGAATGTGCCGCGCCTCGCTGTATCGCAAATTGCGCCAGCTGGATATTCCGCACGTGCGCGACCAGGCCATGCCGGCGCATTTCGCGTCGTACGCCGCCTGATCGAAAATCATCGCGCCGCTTCCGGGCGGCGCCCCCAACGACAAAACAAAAGAGCTCCGCTCGCATTGAGGAATTTAGGAAGACCATGAAAGTTTTTTACGACAAAGACGCAGACCTATCCCTGATCAAGAACAAGAACGTGACCATCATCGGTTACGGTTCGCAAGGCCACGCCCACGCACAAAACCTGAATGACTCCGGCTGCAAGGTCACGGTTGCGCTGCGTAAGGACGGCGCCTCGTGGAACAAGGCGAAGAACGCCGGCCTGAACGTTGCCGAAGTCAACGAAGCCGTCAAGGGCGCCGACGTCATCATGATCCTGCTGCCGGATGAAAACATCGGCCAGGTCTATGCAGAAAACGTTGCACCGTATGCCAAGCAAGGCGCCACCGTCGCGTTCGCCCACGGCTTCAACATCCACTACGGCCAGGTCGTGCCGCGCGCCGATCTGGACATCATCATGATCGCGCCGAAGGCCCCGGGCCACACCGTGCGTTCGACCTACACCCAGGGCGGCGGCGTGCCGCACCTGATCGCCGTGTACCAGGACAAGTCCGGCACCGCCCGTGACGTCGCTCTGTCGTACGCCACCGCCAACGGCGGCGGCCGCGCCGGCATCATCGAAACCAACTTCCGCGAAGAAACCGAAACCGACCTGTTCGGTGAACAAGCGGTTCTGTGCGGCGGCGCCGTGGAACTGATCAAGGCCGGTTTCGAAACGCTGGTGGAAGCCGGCTACGCGCCGGAAATGGCGTACTTCGAATGCCTGCACGAACTGAAGCTGATCGTCGACCTGATCTACGAAGGCGGCATCGCCAACATGAACTACTCGATCTCGAACAATGCGGAATACGGCGAATACGTCACCGGCCCGCGCATCATCAACGAAGAGAGCAAGAAGGTCATGAAGCAAGTGCTGACCGACATCCAGACCGGCGAATACGCCAAGAGCTTCATCCTGGAAAACAAGGCCGGTGCGCCGACCTTGCTGTCGCGTCGCCGTATCAACGCTGAGCATCAAATTGAAATCGTCGGCGAGAAGCTGCGCGCGATGATGCCTTGGATCAAGGCAAACAAACTGGTGGACCAATCGAAGAACTAATGCGACCACGGACCGCGATCGTGGGCATCATCACAGGACGCGCATGCATGCGCGTCCTGGGCAGGACGGCGCAAAGCAGTGCTTTGCGAAACCCCGTCCGGCCTGCCTTGGATCAAGGCAAACAAGCTGGTTGATCAGTCGAAGAACTAATCGGTCTCTGTATCGATGAGGAAAAGGACGCTCAGGCGTCCTTTTTTATTTCGCGGTATGTTTACGTCCCCGGTCTTCACTCCGACCACTTCGTCCACCAAGGAGAACTACGTGCAACTCATCGGCATGCTCGATTCGCCCTATGTCCGCCGCGCCGCCATTTCCCTGCAGCTGCTCGGCCTGCCGTTCGAACACCAGTCGATTTCGGTGTTCAGCGCCTTCGATCGCTTTCGCGAAATCAATCCGCTGGTCAAGGCGCCGTCGCTGATCTGCGATGACGGCACGGTGCTGATGGACTCGATACTGATTACCCAGTACGCCGAGGCGTTTCCGCAGAAGAAGCGCAGCCTGTTGCCGACCGGTCTGGGCGAGTTGCAGCGTGCGCTGCGCATCATCGGACTGGCCATGACGGCCTGTGAGAAGAGTGTGCAGATTGTCTACGAACACAAGCTGCGTCCGGCGGAGAAGCTGCATGAACCCTGGCTGGCGCGCGTGACCGGCCAGCTGCAGGAGGCCTACAAGGCGTTGGAAGAGGAGTTCGCCAACCGGCCGCAAGTCGTGGCCAGTGTGACCAGCGCCACCATCGATCAGGCTACGCTGACGACGGCGGTGGCCTGGTATTTCAGCCGTCAGCTGGTGGCTGATGTGGTGCCGGCGGACCGATATCCGGCGCTGGCGGCTTTATCGGCTGCAGCGGAGGCCTTGCCGGAATTTGCCGCTGCGCCGTACGGCGACGGCATTTGCCAAGTGCACTGAGCCGGCTCACTCCGCCAGCAATTTCTCGATATCGGCCACCATGTCTTCCGGCTTGGTGGCCGGCGCGTAACGCTTGAACACGCTGCCGTCCTTGCGCACCAGGAATTTGGTGAAATTCCATTTGATGGCCTTGCTGCCGAGCAGGCCGGGCGCCTCGGTCTTGATGTAGGTAAACAGCGGATCGGCCTGGTCGCCGTTGACGTCGATCTTGGCGAACAGCGGGAAGCTGACGCCGTAGTTCTTTTCACAGAAGGCGCCGATTTCTTCCGCCGTGCCGGGTTCCTGGCCGCCGAACTGGTTGCACGGGAAGCCCAGCACTTCGACTCCCTTTTCCTTGAACTCGCGATAAATCTTTTCCAGTCCCTGGTACTGCGGGGTGAAGCCGCATTTGCTGGCAGTGTTGACGATCAGGACGACTTTGCCGCGATATTGATCCAGCGCCGCCGGCGTGTTGTCGGGCAGGGCGGGATGGAAGTCGTAGATGGTGGGCATGGGGGCCTCGTCGAAGTGAATGGGATGGCATCCATCATAGCCGATGGCCCGCCGGCCGGGTTCAGGCGAACTGCCCGGGTGTCCGCGATGCGGCGCGGGCGGTCTCCGGCGTGATCGCTTCCCTGCGCAGCAAGTCGCCCAGGCAGTGATCCAGCGTCTGCATGCCGGCGCCGGCCGAGGTTTGCATGACCGAGACCATCTGCGCCACTTTCCCCTCGCGGATCAGGTTTCGGATGGCGGGCGTGCCGAGCATGATTTCATGGGCAGCGATGCGGTCGTCGCCGGCCCTGGTTTTCAGCAGGATTTGCGACACCACCGCGCTGAGCGACTCCGACAGCATGCTGCGCACCATCTCCTTCTCGTCGCCGGGAAACACGTCGACGATGCGGTCCACGCTCTTCGCGGCCGATGAGGTGTGAAGCGTAGCAAGCACCAGGTGGCCGGTTTCCGCCGCCGTCAGCGCCAGGCGGATGGTGTCGAGGTCGCGCAGTTCGCCGATCAGGATGACGTCCGGATCTTCGCGCAGGGCCGAACGCAGTGCATTGGCGAACGAGCGCGTGTGGGTGCCGACGGCGCGCTGGCTGACCAGGCTCTTGTCCGGCGTGTGGATGAATTCGATCGGATCTTCGATGGTCAGGATATGGGCGGAGCGCTGTTCGTTGATGTGCCGGATCATGGCGGCCAGCGTGGTCGACTTGCCCGAGCCGGTGGGGCCGGTGACCAGCACCAGGCCTTGCCGGCGCAGCGCCAGTTCGCTCAGCACCGGCGGGGCATCAAGCTCGGTCAGGCTCCGGACCGTGTGGGGAATCGTGCGGATGACCGCCGCCGGGCCGCGCGCCTGATGGAAGGCATTGATGCGAAAGCGCGCAAGTCCTGCGATATCGACCGCGAAGTCGCACTCCAGGTCGCGTCGATATGCCTCGGCCTGGCTAGCATCCATGATCGCGTCGAGCATGCTGCCGACGTCTTGTGCCTCCAATACCGGCAAATTGACGCGCCGCATATCTCCGCGCAGCCGCAGCATCGGAGGCAAACCAGTGGAAAGATGCAGGTCGGAAGCCTGATTCTTGACGGAAAAGGCGAGCAGGTCGGGAATGTCCATTTATAATCTCTGACTGAAAAAACAGCGTTGTCCCTCCCTGAACCAAAGAATTATGTCGTCAATCGCAAAACAGTTGCAAGTTGTTAACGCTCGCATTGCCGCCGCCGCGCAAGCCGCCGGCCGTAACCCGCAAGATATTCAGCTGTTGGCGGTCTCGAAGTTCTTTGACGCGGCGTCGGTGTTGGAAGCCGTACGCGCAGGACAGGCCGCCTTCGGCGAAAACTATGTCCAGGAGGCGCTCGACAAGATCGCCGCGCTCAAGCTGGCGGCCCCCGAAGCCCGGGTCGCCTGGCATTTCATCGGGCCGATACAGAGCAACAAGACGCGCCAGATCGCCGAGAACTTCGATTGGGTGCATTCGGTTGATCGGGAAAAAATTGCGCGCCGCCTGGCCGAACAGCGTCCGCCCGCACTGCCGCCGCTGAACATCTGCCTGCAGGTCAATATCAGCGCCGAAGACAGCAAGAGCGGTTTGTCGCCGGACGAATTGCTGCCGGTGGCGCGCGCGGTTGCCGCCATGCCCGGCCTGCGCCTGCGCGGTCTGATGGCGATTCCCGCGCCGACCGAAGTGGCAGTGGAACAGCGGGCAGCATTCCGGCGTCTGCGGGAATTGGCGGCGCTGCTGGCCGACGGCGGCATCGCCTGCGACACGTTGTCGATGGGCATGTCGGCCGACATGGACGCCGCCATCGCCGAAGGCGCCACCATCGTGCGCGTCGGCACGGCCATTTTCGGACAACGCCAGACGCACTGATTTTTGCTTTATCTGCAGTCCTCTACAGGAAGAAAACATATGTTGAAGATAGGTTTCATCGGCGGCGGCAATATGGCCGCGGCACTGATCGGCGGCCTGGCGGGAAAGCTCACCGATGGCAACAACATTCACGTGGTTGACCTCAACCCCGAGTCGCTGGAAAAACTCAATCAGCGTTTCGGCGTCACCACTGCGTTGCAGGTCGATGACATGTTCGCCAAGCTCGACGTCATCGTGCTGGCGGTCAAGCCGCAGCAGATGCGCCAGGTGGCCGACAGCCTCAAGCCGTTCATCGGCACGCAGCTGGTGCTGTCGATCGCCGCCGGCATCCGCGGCGCCGACTTGTCGCGCTGGCTCGGTAACCATCCGGCCATCGTGCGTTCGATGCCGAATACACCGGCGCTGATTGGCAAGGGAATTTCCGGCGTGGTGGCGCTGGACGGCGTGAGCGCCGAGCAGCGCGCTGCCGCCGATGCCATCCTGCGCGCCGTCGGCACCACGGTGTGGCTGGACAGCGAAGACCTGATCGATCCGGTGACGGCGGTGTCGGGCAGCGGCCCGGCCTACGTGTTCTATTTCATGGAAGCCATGCAGAAGGCGGCCGTCGAGCTGGGGTTGAGCGCCGAACAAGGCGTCGAACTGGCCAAGGCGACCTTCGCCGGTGCGGTCGAACTGGCGATTCGTTCGCCGGAACCGCTGTCGCTGTTGCGCGAACGCGTGACATCGAAGGGCGGAACCACTTATGCCGCCCTGACGTCAATGGAAGGCGATGGTGTCGCTGAACGCATCGTGACGGCGGTCAAGGCGGCCGCCGCAAGAGGAAAAGAATTGGGGGAGGAGTTTGGCAAGGATTAGTTTGAAAGTGCTTCGTTATATTTCGATTGTCGTCGTCGTTGCCCTGGCTGCGTGCGCCAGCACGCCGTATCAGGGCGACTCCTATACGGTGAGGAAAGGCGACACGCTGATGAGCATTTCTCGCACGGTCGGGAAGGATCATCACGACATCGCTGCGTGGAACAAGCTCTCCGACGCGAACGAAATCTACCCCGGAGATGTCTTGCGGCTGAAACCGCCGGCGACCGTGGCGGCCGCGCCTGTCTCGCGTGCAAAGCCGGCTGCTGCTACCACTGCAGCGCGCGAATCAAAGGCTGAGTCAAGGAAAGCGCCTGAATCGGCAACGCCGGCGGCGTCCGCGGCCGAAGCCGAACGCCTCGACTGGATGTGGCCTGCACAAGGAAAGCTCACCGCCACCACCGACCGCAACCTGAAGGGTATCGACATCGCCGGCACGCCGGGCCAGCCAGTGTGGGCAGCCGAATCCGGCAAGGTGACTTACGCCGGGCGCGGCATCCGCGGCTACGGCAACATGATCATCGTCAAGCATAGCCGCACGCTGTTATCGGTCTATGCGCACAACAAGTCGATCATGGTGAAGGAAGGGCAGAGCGTGAACCGCGGCCAGCAGATCGCCGAGATGGGCGATACGGACAGCCGCACGGTCAAGCTGTATTTCGAAATCCGCAGCAACGGCAAGCCGCTCAACCCGGTGCCGCTGCTGCCGAAGCCGCGCAGCTAAAGGACTGCGGCCTGTTCTCGGGGAGCAGGCCCTAGCGCAGCGCGTAATCCACGGCGACGCCCGCAAACATCATCGCGCCCAGCCAGTTGTTGTGAACGAAGGCGGCAAAGCAACCGGTGCGGTCGCGGGTGCGGATCAGGGTGTAGTGATACACCGCGCAGCCCGCCGCGGCCAGCATGCCCAGCGTGAACCAGATGCGCAGGCCGAAGTGCCAGCCCACCGCCCAGAAAATCCCCAGCGCCGCCACGTAGCACAGCATGATCGCCAGCACGTCGAAACGGCCGAAGGTAATCGCCGAGGTCTTCATGCCGAGTTTGATGTCGTCGTCGCGATCGACCATGGCGTAGGCGGTGTCGTAGGCCACCGACCAGAACACGTTCCCCAGCAGCATCAGCCACGCCGCCGCCGGCACCTGGCCCTGTACCGCAGCAAAGCCCATCGGGATGCCGAAGCCGAAGGCGATGCCCAGATAAGCTTGCGGAATCGCGAAGAAGCGCTTGAAGTAAGGGTAGCTGGCCGCAACGATCAGCGCCGGCACCGACATCTGTTTGGTCAGCGTGTTGAGCGGCAGGATCAGCAGGAAGGATGCCAGCGCCAACACCCCCGCCACCATCAGCGCTTCCCAGCCGTGAATCTTGCCCGCCGTCAGCGGACGGTCGACGGTACGCTTGACGTGCTTGTCGAAATCGCGGTCGGCGTAGTCGTTGATCGCGCAGCCGGCCGACCGCATCAGCACCGTCCCCAGCGTGAAGATCAACACGATATGCCAGTCCGGCCGTCCGCCGGCGGCAAACCACAGCGCCATCAGCGTCGGCCATAGCAACAGCAGGATGCCGATCGGTTTGTGCAGGCGCACAAGTCGGAAATAGAGGTTCAGGCGATTCATCTCAGGCGGACAAAAAAGAAAGCGCCATTATAAAGGTGCGCTCAGGAAAGTCGCTGCGGGGTATGAAACGGCAGATTTCCGGGGAATTCGACCGGTTTTTCACGGAAATTTTTTTCACGCGTTTTGGGTCTCCGTGAACGGATGTAACATGCCTCGTGAATTTTTGCTCAAAAAAGCGAAATTATTTGCCGTGGCGGGCATTAGACGCTAATGTACGACCGGTGTAACGAGACAGTCACAATGACTTGATAACATCGGTCACCTTTTTGGGAGGATTTGCCTAATGAAATACCCTGTGAAAACCTTTGCCGCAGCGGCTTTGCTGGCGACAATGACAAGTTCCGCCTTCGCGGTCACCGACATCGCCTGGTGGCATTCCATGACCGGCGCCCTGGGCGAACGCGTCAACGCCATGGCTGACGAATTCAACAAGAGCCAGTCCGATTACAAAGTGACCCCGGTCTACAAAGGTACTTACGACGAATCGATGGCTGCTGCGATTGCCGCTTACCGTGCAGGCAACGCGCCCAACATTTTGCAGATTTTTGAAGTCGGCACTGCCACCATGGTGTACTCCAAGGGCGCCATCAAGCCGGTTTATGAAGTGATGCAGCAAGCCGGTGAAAAGTTCGACCAGAACGCTTACGTGCCGGCCGTCTCCGGCTACTACTCGACGGCAAAGGGCATGATGTCCTTCCCGTTCAACAGCTCGACCACGATCATGTTCTATAACAAGGACCTGTTCGCCAAGGCCGGCCTGGATCCGAACAAGCCGCCTGCAACCTGGCAGGAATTCGTCGGCATGGCTGCCAAGATGAAGGCCAGCGGCATCACCTGTCCTTACACCACCACATGGCAATCGTGGGTGCACCTGGAATCCTTCTCGGCCTGGCACAACACCGAGACCGCATCCAAGAGCAACGGCTTCGGCGGTCTCGATGCGCGTCTGAAGATCAATGGCCCGCTGCAAGTGCGCCATATCGAAAACATGTCCAACTGGGCCAAGCAAGGCTACTTCATCTACGCCGGCCGCAAGGATGAAGCCAATGCCAAGTTCAATGCAGGCGAGTGCGCCATCATCACCGGTTCGTCGTCCGCGTACGCCGATATCCGCAAGAACGCCAAGTTCAAGTTCGGCGTAGCACCGTTGCCGTACTACAGCGACGTGCCGGGCGCGCCGCAAAACACCGTGATCGGCGGCGCTTCGCTGTGGGTCATGGGCGGCAAGAAGGCTGACGAATACAAGGGCGTGGCGAAGTTCTTCACCTATCTGTCGAAGCCTGAAGTGCAAGCCAAGTGGCACCAGGAAACCGGCTACCTGCCAGTGACCAAGGCTGCTTACGAAATCACCCAGAAGTCCGGTTTCTACGAGCGCAATCCAGGCACCGACGTCGCCGTCAAGCAGATGATCGTCAAGACCACCGACAAGTCGCGCGGCATCCGCCTGGGCAACTACGCACAGATCCGCACCGTGATCGACGAAGAGCTGGAAAACGTCTGGACCGGCAAGAAGGCGCCGAAAGAAGCGCTCGACAGCGCCGTCAAGCGTGGCGACGAACTGCTGGCCCGATTCGAAAAAGCGAACAAATAAGAAGTCTGCTGAACGCAGCGTAGCGATGAAAAATCGCTGCGCTGCGGTTTCAGGAAAGACCTTCGTAAGACACTCAGCCCCGGTTCGCCGGGGCGATGTATTTTTCAGCTGCTCGGGAAACTCACCGGTGCGGGATGTAATCGTTATCAGACATCCTCTTCAAACACCGCTTTTAGGGACATAAGCTATCGTGGAAAAACGCGCTCGCTTCACTTCATCATGGCTGCCGTATGCGCTGGTTGCGCCGCAGATCCTGATCACGATATTGTTTTTCTTCTGGCCCGCCGTGCAGGCCCTGTATCAGTCGGTACTGCTGCAGGACGCCTTCGGCGGCTATTCGGAATTCGTCTGGTTCGACAACTTCGCGGCCTTGTTCGGCGACCCGAGTTATCTGGCGGCGTTCGGCACCACCGCCATCTTCTCGGTGCTGGTGGCGGTCGGCGGCATGGTGCTCTCGCTGATCCTGGCGGTATTCGCCGATCGCGTCGTCAAGGGCGCGGCGATCTACAAGACCTTCCTGATCTGGCCATACGCCGTGTCGCCGGTGGTGGTCGGCGTGCTGTGGATGTTCCTGCTGAGTCCTTCGCTGGGTCTGCTCTCGCACGTGCTGGCCTGGCTGGGCATCAACTGGAACTACATGGTCAACGGCAACCAGGCCATGACCCTGATTGTCATTGCTGCGATCTGGAAACAGATCAGCTACAACTTCCTGTTCTTCCTGGCCGGACTGCAATCGATTCCGAAATCGCTGGTCGAAGCCGCCGCCATCGACGGCGCCGGTCCGGTCAAGCGCTTCTTCACCATTATCTTCCCGATGATCTCGCCGACGACCTTCTTCCTGATGGTGGTCAATATCGTGTACGCGTTCTTCGACACGTTTGCGATCGTGGAGGCGACCACCCACGGCGGTCCCGGCAAGGACACCGAGATCCTGGTCTACAAGGTCTTCAGCGACGGCTTCAAGGGCGGCGATCTCGGCAGCGCCGCGGCGCAGTCGGTGGTGCTGATGGTGATCGTGATCCTGCTGACCGTGGTGCAATTCAAGTATGTGGAAAAGAAGGTGCAATATGCTTAACCCGCACAAATCTTCATTGATGCAGAAGGGAGCGCCGGCATGATTGAACGTCGCCCCATTCTCGATGCAGTGAGCCATCTGGTGCTGATCATCGGCGCGCTCATCGTGATCTTCCCGTTGTACGTCGCCTTCATCGCCAGCACCCAGACGGCCGAGCAATCGGCCATGTCGCCGCTGTCGCTGATGCCCGGAACGGAGATGGTCGCCAACTATACGACCGTCCTGACCCAGGGCGCTTCCGGCAACGTCTCGTCGCCGCCGGTGTCGCGCATGCTGTGGATCAGCCTGGTGACGGCGCTGGTGATCGCCATCGGCAAGATCTCGATCTCCATGCTGTCGGCGTTCGCGATGGTGTACTTCCGGTTCCGTGGACGCAATCTGTTCTTCTGGATGATCTTCGTCACGCTGATGTTGCCGGTGGAAGTGCGCATCACGCCGACCTATCAGGTGGTGTCCGACTTCGGCATGCTCAACACCTATGCCGGCCTGACGGTGCCGCTGATTGCGTCAGCCACGGCGACTTTCCTGTTCCGGCAATTCTTCCTGACGGTGCCCGACGAGCTTGCTGAGGCGGCGCGCATCGACGGTGCCGGGCCGTTGCGCTTCCTCAAGGATGTGCTGTGGCCGCTGTCGCGCACCAACGTGATTGCGCTGTTCGTGATCATGTTCATCTACGGCTGGAATCAGTATTTGTGGCCGCTGATGATCGCCACCGAGCAAACCATGTACCCGATCGGCATCGGCATCAAGACGCTGATTTCGGGCGGCGACTCGGCGGTGGAATGGAATATGGTGATGGCAACGATGATCCTGGCGATGTTGCCGCCGGGACTGGTGGTCGTGGTCATGCAAAAATGGTTTGTTAAAGGTCTGGTCGATTCCGAGAAATAACATGGCAAAAATTCATCTCAAGCAAGTCAAGAAGACCTACGGCAAAGCGCCGAAAGCAGTCGACGTCATCCACGGCATCGACATCGACATCGCCGACGGCGAGTTCATTGTCATGGTCGGTCCATCCGGCTGCGGCAAGTCGACGCTGCTGCGCATGGTCGCGGGGCTGGAAGAAATCAGCTCCGGCGACATCATGATCGGCGACCGCGTGGTCAACAACCTGGAGCCGAAAGAGCGCGACATCGCGATGGTGTTCCAGAACTACGCGCTGTATCCGCACATGAGCGTGTACGAAAACATGGCCTACGGTCTCAAGATCCAGGGCCTGCCGAAGGCCGAGATCGACACCCGAGTGCAGCGTGCGGCAGAGATCCTGGAACTGGGCGCGCTGCTGGACCGTACGCCGCGTCAATTGTCCGGCGGCCAGCGCCAGCGTGTGGCGATGGGTCGCGCGATCGTGCGCAAGCCGGCGGTGTTCCTGTTCGACGAACCGCTGTCGAACCTCGACGCCAAGCTGCGCGTGCAGATGCGTCTGGAAATCCAGAAGCTGCACGCCTCGCTGCGCACCACCAGCCTGTATGTGACGCATGACCAGGTCGAAGCCATGACGCTGGGCCAGCGCATGATCGTGATGAACAAGGGACGCGCCGAACAGATCGGTACGCCTGCGGAAGTCTACGGCAAGCCGGCCACCACCTTCGTCGCCAGCTTCATCGGTTCGCCGCCGATGAACCTGCTCAACGGCAAGCTCAGCGATGACGGCGCCCGTTTCACCTTCGACGACGGCGCTGTCTTCGACCTGTCTACACCGGCCCGTGTCGGCGGAGGCGGGCGCATTCTCGGCATTCGTCCGGAACATTTGCAACTGGGACGTCCCGGCCTGAACATGGAAGTTGAGCTGGTGGAGGCGCTGGGCGCCGAATTGCTGGTGCACACGCGCTGCGGCGGCCAGTCCATGGTGATCCGCTGCACGGCCGGCACCGATGTGTCGATGGGGCAGCAGGTCACGGCCGGTGTCGATGCCAATCTGTTGCACTGGTTCGATCCGCAGACTACGCAACGCATCGACTAAGCATTGCCATCGCCTGATCATCGGGTTGTAAAAAAGCCGGCTGCAGAGCCGGCTTTTTATTGCAGATTTCAGATCTCCAGCGCCACCACGATATCGAGTTCGACCGCCGCATTGCGCGGCAGCTGGGCGACGCCGACGCTGGTGCGCGCGTGGCGTCCCTGTTCCGGTCCGAACAATTCATAGATCAGCGCCGAAGCGCCGTCGGCCACCGCGCTTTGCTGGCTGAAGTCCTCTGTGCTGTTGACGTAGACGTTCAGGCGCAGGATCTTGTCGATGCGCTGCAGGTCGCCAACGGTGTCGCGCAAGGCGGCCAGCGCGCGGATCAGTGCGGCGCGCGCACCCATTTTCGCGTCGTCGATCGAGACTTCGCGGCCCAGCTTGCCGGACACCAGCACGCGGTCGCCGTCGCGCGGCAACTGGCCGGCGATCCAGGCCAGGCCCTGATGCACGACGCCGGGCGCATATTGTGCGCCGGGTGCGGCGGAAGCGGGCAGCACGATGGACAATTCAGTCAGGCGTTGGTCGAGATTCATGGAGCATCCTTATGGAGGTTGGGCAGAGTTGCCGGGGATGAGGTCTATAATAAATTCCTGCCGGCCTGCGCGGCAAAGCATCTTTTTTCAGGCTGGCCCCAGTATTTCTCAACCTGCTTTCAATCCTGCTTTCAACCGTCCATGACCGCTCGAACACTTCCGTCGCTCAACGCCTTGCGCGCTTTCGAAGCAGCCGCCCGGCACCAGAGTTTCACGCTGGCGGCGCAGGAGCTGCACGTGACCCAAGGCGCGGTCAGTCATCAGGTCAAGGCGCTGGAGGAGGAACTCGGTGCGGTGCTGTTCGAGAGGTTGTCCAATCAGTTGCGGCTGACCGTAGCGGGGCAGCGCTACCTGGTCGTCGTCGGCGACGCGTTTGACCGCATTGAAAGCGGCACCCGCCAATTGCGGGAGCGACCGCAGCGCGAGCGCCTGACAATTTCGACCTCTCCCAATTTCAATGCCAAATGGCTCGCGCCGCGTCTGGGTGGATTCTCCGTGCGCCATACGGACCTTGATCTGCACGTCGAGCAAAGCGAGCGCCAGGTCAATTTCCTGCGAGAAAACATCGATCTGGCGATCAGGTACGGCGACGGATCCTGGCCGGGTTTGTCGTGCACGCGGCTGGGCGACGAGTTCCTGTTGCCGGTGTGTGCGCCGGCGCTGGATGTCGACAGCATCGTTGCGCTGAGCACCGCGCCGCTGCTGCATAGCCACGACCGGCAATCCTGGCGCGACTGGTTTGCCGCGCACGGACTCTCGCTGGACGAACGTCCCGGGATTATCTTCAATCAGGAAAGCGCCGCCGTCGACGCCGCGCTGGCCGGGCAAGGCGTGGCGCTGGCGCGTTCGTCGCTGGTGGTGCGCGAGCTGCAGCAAGGACGTCTGGTGGCGCCTGTGGCGCTAAGCCTGCCGCTCACGCAGGCCTATTGGCTGGTCTATCCGCTGGAAGGGGACGCCGGCGGCAAGATTGCTGCCTTCTCCGACTGGCTGCGGCAGGAATACGAAGCGGACCGGCAATTCTGGCGCGGCGTCATCGGCTGAACCGGCGAGGATCGGCGTCCGCTTGCGGAAATCATTGCGGTGCCGTCAACACAGCGTACTTATACTGTCGTCTTGCTTCCTGGAAAATATGCTTCGACATGCGCCGCAAAGCCTTGCTGCGCAAAGAATCCAGCAGCTGCGAGCCACGATGTTTCCACAGACCCATAGGGTATTCCCTTATATCGCGGTGTGTGGGGCTTGTCTAAAATCGTTTCAACATATCGGAAAAAAAGTGATCACGAGATCACGGTCGGTATGCTCGGCCCCCCACGCCAGAAACGGAAAAAACGATGAGCCAAAATATCGAACAGTTTGCCTCCCACGTGTATCACGACCGCACTTTCAATTGCGATACGGCAAAAATTCTTCCCGGCGAGTATTACCACACGCATCACGACATGATGATCGTCACCGTACTGGGGTCGTGTGTCTCGGCGTGCATCCGCGACCGTGTCAGCGGCATCGGCGGGATGAACCATTTCATGCTGCCCGATGGCGGCGGCGACGACAGTCCGGTTTCGTCGTCGGCGCGCTATGGCACCTACGCCATGGAAATCCTCATCAATGAGATCCTGAAGTCCGGCGCCAAGCGCGAGAATCTGGAGTCGAAGGTATTCGGCGGCGGCGCTGTGCTGCGCGGCTTCAACGCCATCAATGTGGGTGAGCGCAACGCCGCTTTCGTCCGCAATTACCTGCGCACCGAAGGCATCCGCGTGGTGGCGGAGGACCTCAACGACATCTGGCCGCGCAAGGTGCATTACTTCCCGCGTTCGGGCAAGGTGCTGGTCAAGAAGCTGAAGTCGACCGACGCCGCAACGGAAATGAAGGAACGCGATTACGCCGGCAAGCTGGCCAAGAAGCCCGTTGGCGGCGAAATCGACTTGTTTTGAAACCTGCCCGCGATCTTACTGCGAGGCCATGATCCGGCACCGGTCAGTGCTCGAAATCCTCATGTACTCAAGTACATTCCAAGGATTACACAACTGAGCTCCGCGCTGCCCGGCACCGGCTGATGGCCTCTCGCTACAGATCGTGAGCAGGTTTTTGGTCAGTATTTTTCTTCTACGCGCGGCAGGCGTTGCGCCGGGTCGTAGAAGAATGTTTCTTCGGCGATGCGTTCGCCTTCCCAGCGCTGGTATGCCAGCTCTTCCATATTCGTGACGGTGCCGTCCAGCCATTCAAAACGGAAAATCCAGCGTACCACCACCTTGTCGCCCTCGACGAACACCGGGCGCACGCATTTCGATTTCAGCGACTTCACGCGCGCCATGACCTTGCGTTCATTGGCGATGTGAGCGTCGCGGCCGAAGCGCGGCGGTTCGGTGTTTTCCTGCATGGTCGAATCCTCGGTATAAAACTCTTCCACCGCTTCAATGTGCGCGTTGGCTTCCACGCGGGCGATGAATTTTTCCAGGGTTTCCTTGGTGGGCATGGATGTCTCCTCAATGTGTTCGGTGAGTACGGGCCTGACGCTTATTTTGCCTGCACCGGCGGCACGCAGCGCGCACGGATTTCATTATTTTTATCTTGCTGCCACCAGCTGTCGGCCTGTTCCTGGCCGGCCTGGCGCAACGCCGTGCGGAGCGGGGCTGCCGGTTGCAGGTTCAGGCGCATGCCGTGTTCGGTCATGCGCGCGTAGTTGTCCTGGATGCGACTTTTGACTGTGGCCCAGTTGGCGCTATTGGTCTGCTGTGCAGCTTGCGTCAGCGTGCTTTGCTGCGCCGGCGTCAGCTTGTTCCAGGCGTCGTTGTTGATGACGGTGTAGCTCAGCGGGATGGCGTAGCTGATCGCGGTGAAGTTGGGCAAGTAATCCCACAGGCGATTGCCGGCGCCGCCATCGCCCGACGACAGCACGGCGTTGAGTTCACCCGAGGTCAGCCTGGCGCCGACGGCCGAGAACGGCAGGTTGACGCTTTGCGCGCCGACCCGCTGGAAGACGCCGCGGCTGTTGTCGTCATAGGTGCGGATGCTGAGCGCCTTGACGTCGGCGACTTCGGCCACCGGCCGGGCCGACCAGATGCCGGATGGCGGCCACGGCGTGGCGTACAGCAGGCGCATGTTGAGCGCCGCCAGATGGCGTTCAAGCTCGGGACGGGTACAGGTGAACAGGCTTTGGGCCTGCTCGAAGTCGTCGACCACGAACGGCAGCGAAGACAGCAGGAAGAATGAATCGGCGCCGCCCAGGATGCCGGCGAACAGCGTGCCGATCTCGGCCTTGCCCTCGCGCACGGCATTGACCTGGTCCTTGCCCTTGTAGGGATTGGCGGTTTCCTGCAAGGTCGCTACGGCAATGTCGCCACCTGACAGCTTGTTCACCGCGGCGGCGAATTGCAGGTCGGCGCTGGCGGTGACCGACGTGGCCGGATATTCATTGATCAGCCGCAGCGAGACGGTATCGGCGAAGGCCGGCGCAGCCTGCAGCAACGCCATGGCGACGGTCGTCAATACGGTACGGCGGAGTGTCGCAAAGCGCGCGGTGGTCATGAGGTTTCCTGTGAGGTCGTTGAGGGAAGTCGGCGGCTGATCGGGGTTCAGCCACGCCCGGCGGCGGCCTGCTGCAAGGCCAGCCATTGCTGTGTCGACGGTCGCTGCCATTGGCGCGCGGCGTAGTCGGCCAGTTTGGCGGGCAGGGCGTCGCCGTGCAGTGCGAGGCGGTTGAGCATGACGGCAAGATCGAGGTCGGCGATGCTCCAGGTGCCGAACAGGTGGTCGGCGCCTTCGCTCAGCCAGATGTCGGCGGCGGCGATCAGCTTGTTGGCGGCGAACTGGCCGGCCGTCGACAGCGGTGCGCGCTTTTCGCCGAAGAACACCACCTCGGTCGGCCGTTCCTGGCGAATCGGCATCAGGTCGCTGCGCAGCCAGGCCTGGATTTCACGCGCCTTGGCTTTTTGCTGAAGGACAGCGGGGTACAGGGCGGTGTAACCCGGCGCCGGGAAGCGTTCATCCAGATACTCGGCAATCGCCGACGATTCCGACAGGTGGAACTCGCCGTCGCCCAGCGTCGGGACGCGGCGCGTCTGCGAGCATTGCGCGTATTGAGGCAGATGGTTGTGCTGCAGCGTCAGGTCTACGGTATGCAGCGTGAAGGCGAGCTGCTTTTCGGTCAGCGCAACGAAGGCCGACATGGCGTAAGGACTGATGAATTGCGCGTCGACATACAGTGCGAAGGGCGACTGGCTCAAACGGATTCTCCTGCGGTGGTTGATGGCGTGGGCAGTTGCCGGAAAAAGCGCCGCCGGTTGCCCAACCGGCCGACGCCGCGAACGTCAACCTTCGGTCAGTTCGGCTTCATGCAGCATGTCGACGCCGGGCAGGTCGCATGACATCACCGCCTTGCGCACGGCATCGATGGCGGCATGGCGCGTGAAGCTCTTGCGCCAGGCGATCACCACGCGGCGCGACGGCACCGGTTTGGTGAACGGGACATAGCGCACGGTGCCGTCCTTGGCATGCATGTCGGTCACCGAGGCGCGCGGCAGCACGGTGATGCCGATGCCGGACGCCACCATGTGGCGGATGGTTTCCAGCGACGAGCCTTCGAAGGTGCGCGCGATGCCGTCGCCGGCGGTCGAGAAGCGCGACATTTCCGGGCAGACTTCCAGCACCTGGTCGCGGAAACAATGGCCGTTGCCCAGCAGTAGCATGGTTTCGGTCTTGAGGTCCTGGGCGGTGATTTCCTTGCGCTCGGCCCACTTGTGCTGCTTGGGCAGCGCGATGACGAATTCCTCGTCGTACAGCGGCTGCACGATCAGGCCGTGCTCGGGGAACGGCAGCGCCATGATGGCGGCGTCCAGCTCACCCTGGCGCAGCAGCTCGATCAGGCGCGTGGTGAAATTCTCTTGCAGGATCAGCGGCATTTGCGGCACGGTCTCGATCATGGTCTTGACCAGAGACGGCAGCAGGTAAGGGCCGATGGTGTAGATGATGCCCAGGCGCAGCGGACCGGACAGCGGGTCTTTGTTCTGGCTGGCGATTTCCTTGATGGCGGCGGTCTGCTCCAGAACGCGTTCGGCCTGGGCGACGATCTGCGCACCGAGCGGCGTGACGGACACTTCGGTGCCGCCGCGCTCGAAGATGACGACGCCCAGTTCATCTTCCAGTTTCTTGATGGCGACCGACAAGGTCGGCTGCGCCACGAAACAGGCTTCGGCGGCATGGCCGAAATGCTTTTGCCGGGCGACGGCGACGATGTATTTGAGTTCGGTGAGTGTCATACGATTTCTGCGAGCTGGTATCCGCAGACTATAGCTCATTTGCGAGCCGCATGCAGGGTGGGCGCCGCGTGATAAAGTTGCCGCCAATGACAGGGGCGATCACAGGATTTGCAGGGATGAAACGGGGTAAGAAGACAGGTAAAGCGGCCGCGCTGGCATTGCTGGCGACCGGGCTCTGGCCGGGCCTGACCTGGCCCGGCCAGGCCCTCGCCCATTCTGCCGGCGACGCCGTCGCCGGCAAGGCGGCGTTCGCCAAATGCGCCAGTTGCCATCAGATCGGGCCGTCGGCGCGCGCCGGCTTCGGCCCGCAGCTCAACGGCATCGTCGGCCGTCCCGCGGCAGCGACCAGGGACTACCGCTACTCGGCGGCGATGCAGAATTCGCGCATCGTCTGGACCGAGGACAAGCTGCGCGCCTTCCTGAAATCCCCGGGCGATGTGGTGCCGGGGACCAAAATGCGCTTCTGGGGCATCAGCAACGAGCAAGACCTGAACAACTTGCTGGCGTACATGAAAAGCTTCCCCTGACGACGAGCGCGCAATTCATCGACAGGCATGCGATGCGTTCTACTTCCTGAGTTCGTCCGGCGCGCACTTCGTCACCGTCTGCTCCGCCTGCATGCGCAGGCGCACGCCGTTGATGTCGATGTCGCGCTGCAGCGGCAGCTTCCAGTCCAGGGCGCCGCGTCCTGCCGCCTGCTTCAGTTCTTCGATGCAGGAAGGCGTCACCATCAGCTTGCCCAAAAGCCGCCACTCTCCGGCAGGGCTGGCAGGGTCGGCAGGCCCCGCAGCGAACAAGGCCGGCATGCTGTTGCCGTCGAAGACCAGCACCTGCTCTTCCGCATCCGCTGCGGGTTTGACCAGATAGGCGTCGCATTGGCGATCGCCGCGCGTCATGCAGGAGGGCAAGCTCCATCGTTGCTTGTCGTTGCGCCAATCCTGCGCGAGGAATCCTTTCGGCAATGTCTTGCCGGCCGGATGCACGCGAATATTCTTCGCCGCATCGGGTGCGATTTCATCCAGTTCCTCGCGGTTCCAGCGGTCCTGGGCGGCCAGCGCCAGTCGCGCCTTTTCCCCTGCCAGGACGGGATAGGCGGGATTCTTCTGTTCGCTCAGCTGCTTTAGTTCCTGCACGCCGAAACGTGCGCCGTTGAAGCGCAGGAAATGGAAATCGAAACGCGCCGGTAGAGTCTTGCCCGTGGCCAGGCGATGCAATTGATCGGCCACGGCAATGCGCGCCGGATCGGCCAGCGGCGACAGTAGCGCAAGGAATACGATCAGGATGGCGAAACTCGCCAGCACGTTGGTGGACGAGATGCGTTGCAGCCTGTCGTGCAGGCGCAGCGCCGCCAGCGCATAGCCGGCCGCATACATCGCCGCCACCAGCGCACACGTTGCCGCAGCCACGCGGCTCACGGTCCAGCCGTATTCGGCCACGCGCAATCCCAGCGAATACACCGCCAGCAAGACCAGCGGCGCCGGCAGCAGGCAGGCGATGCGCAAGCAGGCAGTGAAGAAGCGATGCGTGCGCGGCGTCAGGTGATTGCCGTCCTGATAAACGGTATTGATCAGCACCACCAGCAGCGCGGTGGCGCCGAGCAGTACGTGGCTGGCGCGCCGCGTCTGCCACAGCGGCTCCAGGCCGGTAGCCAGTATGCTCAGCAAAAAAGCGCCGATCACGATGGTCGCCATCGGCAGCAGCCACGACAGCAAGGTCAGCAGCAGCTTGCGGATTCCTGCGACGATTTGCGGCCGCACGTCGCTCAGGTGCAATGCCGAGGAGAACGCCAGCGTGGTGACGGGAATGTTGAACCAGCTCTTGTCGAGCAGCTTGCCGAGGAAGTCGAGCTTGATCAGCGAGAACAGCGCGTTGCCGGTTTCCAGCACGAGCCAGAACAAGCCGGTGAACAGGGCTGCGAACAGCAGTTGCACCAGCAGCTTCCACGCCATTTCGAAATAGCTGCGATAGGTCGCGATGCGCCTGCCATCGGCGTCGCCGGCCAGCATCATGGCTTGCGCGATGAACAGGCCGACCACGGCCAGCACGAACAGCGTGGCGGAAGGCAGGATGTCCGGGCTGCCGTCCATGTCGCCGCTGATTTTGCCGGCCGATGCCGACTGCGGGAGCAATGACGACAGGTCGGAGCGCCAGGCGTCATAGGCGCCCAGGCCGGACAGGATCACGGCCAGCGCGGCCAGCCAGATCCGCAGGTTGCGTCGCGACAGATGGCCGATGCCGGACACCGCCACGACCGGCAGGAACGCCGCCAGCATCAGCGCCGGTGCGAACAGCAGCGGCTGGGTCGCCAGCCCGGTCTTGGCCGTCCAGTTCGAATACAGCGCGTACAGCAGTACGCCTTGCACCACCCCCAGGGCGATGCGCAGGCGGCCGGACAGGATGCTGACCGGCGAGTGCAGGGCGTCATTGTCGTTGCTGCTGTTATCGTTGCTGTTGTATGAGGGGGCAGAGCCGGGGGCGACGGCGGGCAGGACCTGATCCATGAAGTCTCCGTTCGAAAAACGCTAATGTCGTTGAAGTCGGCCGGCTTGTAAATGCACGGACAGTGCACGGACGACGCCGGCCGCAGAAATCGGCCCCGTATCGTCAGACTTTGAGGAAATCTTCCTTGCCGCCCAGCCATCGCTGTAAATGCGCATCGACGATGGCGTCGTCATTTTGCAGCAGCGTCTGCGCCAGGTTGCGCGCCTTCTCCACCAGCCACTGGTCGGTGCCGAGATCGGCGAAACGCAGCAGCGCTTCGCCCGACTGGCGCGCGCCGAGGAATTCGCCGGGGCCGCGGATTTCGAGGTCGCGGCGGGCGATTTCAAAACCGTCGGCGGTTTCGCGCATGGTCATCAGGCGCTGCTTGGCGGTGCCGCCCAGCGGGCTCTGGTACAGCAGGATGCAGGCGCTGGCGGCGGCGCCGCGACCGACGCGACCGCGCAATTGATGCAGCTGCGACAGGCCGAAACGCTCGGCGTGTTCAATCACCATCAGCGACGCGTTGGGGACGTCGACGCCGACTTCGATCACGGTGGTGGCGACCAGGACGTGGATTTCACCGCGACTGAAGGCGTCCATCACGTCTTGTTTCTCGGCTTGCCTGAGGCGGCCGTGAACCAGTCCGATGCGGAGATCGGGCAGCGCCTCGGCCAGCATGGAATAGGTGTCGGTGGCGGTCTGCAGCTGCAAGGCTTCGGATTCCTCGATCAGCGGGCAGACCCAGTACACCTGGCGGCCTTCCTGCGCCGCTGCGTGTACACGCGCGATCACTTCGTCGCGGCGGTTCTGGTCGATGGTGCGCGTGACGATGGGCGTGCGGCCGGGCGGCAGCTCGTCGATCACCGAGACTTCCAGATCGGCGTAGTAGGTCATCGCCAGCGTGCGCGGAATCGGCGTGGCCGACATCATCAGCTGATGCGGCACGGTTTGCGGCGCGGCGTTGATATCCGCATCTCCGTCCCTTGCCTTGTTGCGCAACGCCAGCCGCTGGCCGACGCCGAAGCGATGCTGCTCGTCGACGATCACCAGGCCGAGTTTCTGGAACTGCACGTTGTCCTGGATCAGCGCATGCGTGCCGATCACCAGGCGCGCTTCGCCGGATTCGATGAGGACATTGGCGGCGGCTTTCTCTTTCTTCTTCAGGCTGCCCGTGAGCCAGGCGACCTTGACGCCGAGCGGCTCCATCCAGGCCGCGATCTTGCGGAAGTGCTGGTCGGCCAGGATTTCGGTCGGCGCCATCAGCACCGCCTGGAAGCCGCTGTCGATGGCTTGCGCAGCCGCGAGGGCGGCGACCACGGTCTTGCCGCTGCCGACGTCGCCCTGCAGCAGCCGCTGCATCGGGAAAGACTCCTGCAGGTCATGGCGAATTTCTTCCAGCACGCGTTGCTGGGCGCCGGTCAGCTTGAACGGCAACTGCTTGATGAAGGCCTTGGAGATCTTGCCGATGGTCGGCAACGCGCTGGCGTTGCGGGAACGGCGCGCAGCCTGGGCGCGCTTGAGCGACAGCTGCTGCGCCAGCAGTTCATCGAACTTCATGCGGATCCAGGCCGGATGCGAGCGCTCCTCCAGCGCGTATTCATCGACGTCGACGGGTGGATTGTGCAGCTGGCGCACCGAGGTTTCGAAACCATCCAGCTTGAGTTCGGCCAGCATCGCCGGCGGCAGCGTGTCGCGCCAGTCGATGCGCGACAGCGCACCGCTGATGGCCTTGCGCAGGTAGGCTTGGGACAAGCCTTCGCCGGCCGGATAGACCGGCGTCAGCGCGGTCGGCAAGGGGGCGCCTTCCAGCACGACTTTATATGCCGGATGGACCATCTCGGCGCCGAAGAACCCGTGGCGCAGTTCGCCGCGCACACGGACGCGCACGCCTTCGGCAAGTTGCGTGGCCTGGCTGCCGTAGAAATTAAGGAAGCGCATTACCAGCGGGCCGCTGTCGTCGGCGATCGTCACGACCAGCTGGCGGCGCGGACGGAACTGGACGTCGTTCTTGGTGACCACGCCTTCGACCTGCACGACTTGCGTGCCGCGCAGGCTGGCGTCATGGATGCTCATGACCTGGGTTTCGTCCTCGTAGCGCAGCGGCAGGTGCAGCGCCAGGTCCATGTCGCTGCGCAGGCCCAGCTTGGCCAGCTTGTTCAGCGCTTTCTGGGCGTTGCTCAGCGGCGGGGCGCTCCTGGCGGCCTTGGCCGCAGTGGCCGCTGTTTTGGTGCTGTCGGCAGAAGCTTTCTTCTTCGGTGCTGGCATGCAGAGGGTTTCTATGTCGAGAAAGCGTAAAATAGAGGGTTCGGCGCTATTTTACTGTGATTTCACTGTGCTTATTTACAGTATTTATTACAGTATTTGATGCTTTGCCGCTTTCATGGCCTATTTTCATGTATTCACTTTCCGATTTCGATTTCGACTTGCCGCCCGGGCTGATCGCGCAGCTTCCGCTGCCCGAGCGCAGCGCCTCGCGCCTGTTGCAGGTTGACGCGCAGTCAGGCAGCCTTGCGCTGACCGACCGCCGCTTTGCCGATGTGGTCGACCTGCTGGCGCCGGGCGACCTGCTGGTGTTCAACAATACGCGCGTGCTGAAGGCGCGTTTCTTCGGCCTCAAGGAGACCGGCGGCAAGGTCGAGGTGCTGGTCGAGCGCGTGCTGGACAACCGCAGCGTGCATGCGCAGGTGCGCGCCTCCAAGTCGCCGCCGCCGGGCACGGGCATCCGCCTGGCCGATGCCTTCGACGTGGTCGTCGGCGAGCGCTACGGCGAGTTCTATACGCTGCAGTTTCCGTCGGACGTGTTTGAGCTGCTGGAGCAATACGGCAGCCTGCCGTTGCCGCCTTACATCGAGCATGCAGCCGACGAGTTCGACGAGGCGCGCTATCAGACCGTATACGCGAAAGAGCCGGGCGCGGTTGCCGCACCGACAGCGGGCCTGCATTTTGACGAGGCCTTGCTGGCGCAATTGAAGGCAAAAGGCATCGACACCGCTTTCGTCACGCTGCACGTCGGCGCCGGCACTTTCCAGCCGGTGCGCGTCGAAGATTTGTCCGAACACAAGATGCACAGCGAGTGGTACACCATCGCGCAGGAGACCGTGGACAAGGTGCGTGCGGTGAAGGCGGCCGGCGGCAAAATCGTCGCTGTCGGCACCACCAGCATGCGCGCGCTGGAATCCGCATCGCAGTCGGGCGCGCTGGAAGCCGGCAGCGCCGACACGAAGTTGTTCATCACGCCGGGCTATACCTTCAAAACGGTGGATCGCCTCATCACCAACTTCCATTTGCCCAAGTCGACGCTGCTGATGCTGGTCTCGGCTTTCGCCGGCTACGACAATATCCGTGCGGCGTACGCGCATGCCATCGCGCAGCAATATCGTTTCTTCAGCTATGGCGACGCCATGCTCTTAACCTGTGACGCTCTAACGTCTGATCATGCTTGAATTTACCCTGCTAAAAACCGACGGCAACGCCCGTCGCGGTCGTGTCAAACTGAACCACGGCGTTGTCGAAACACCGATCTTCATGCCGGTCGGCACCTATGGTTCGGTCAAGGCGATGTCGCCTCTGGAACTGAAAGAGATCGACGCCCACATCATCCTCGGCAATACCTTCCATCTGTGGCTGCGCCCGGGGCTGGAGGTGATGGCCAAGTTCGGCGGCCTGCACGGCTTCATGGGCTGGGACAAACCCATCCTGACCGACTCCGGCGGCTTCCAGGTATTCTCGCTGGGTGATATGCGCAAGATCACCGAGGAAGGCGTGCACTTCGCCTCGCCGATCAACGGCGACAAGCTGTTCCTGTCGCCGGAAGTGTCGATGCAGATCCAGCGCGTGCTGAACTCCGACATCGTCATGCAGTTCGACGAATGTACGCCGTATGAAATCGACGGCCGTCCCGCCACGCAAGTGGAAGCGGCGCAATCGATGCGCATGTCGCTGCGCTGGGCCAAGCGTTCAATGGATGAATTCAAGGGCGGCGAAAACCCCAACGCGCTGTTCGGCATCGTGCAGGGCGGCATGTTCGAAACCCTGCGCGACGAATCGCTGGCGGGCCTGAACGAACTCGGTTTCGACGGCATCGCCATCGGCGGCCTGTCGGTGGGCGAGCCGAAGGAAGACATGATGCGCGTGCTGGAGCACATCGGCCCGCGCCTGCCGGCCGACAAGCCGCACTACCTGATGGGCGTCGGCACGCCGGAAGATCTGGTCGCAGGCGTGGCCAGCGGGGTGGACATGTTCGACTGCGTGATGCCGACGCGCAATGCGCGCAACGGCTGGCTGTTCACGCGCTTCGGCGATATCAAGATCAAGAACGCGCGTTACAAGGAAGACACCAAGCCGCTCGACGAAACCTGCGATTGCTACGCCTGCAAGAACTTCTCGCGCGCCTACCTGCATCACCTGCACCGCACCGGCGAAATCCTCGGTGCGCGTCTGAACACGATTCACAATCTGCACTACTACCTGCAGATCATGAAGGAAATCCGCGCCGCCATCGATGACGGACAGTTCAAGCAATTTGTGGCGAAGTTCAAGGAAGACCGCGCGCGCGGCGCCTGAGTTTTTCCGGGCGAAAAAAATGCCGCACATGTGCGGCATTTTTTATTGCATGGAAAATTGTTGACTTACCAATTCCACACCGTGCCGTCGCGCAGGCGGCAAGTCGGCAGATAAGCGCGCTCATAGGGGAATTTGAGCGCCGCCGCTTCATCGATGTCCACGCCCAGTCCCGGCGCGTCGGGCAGCATCAGATAGCCCTTGTCGAAGTGGTAGCCATGCGGGAAGACCGCGTCGGTTTCGGGCGTGTGGCGCATGTATTCCTGGATGCCGAAATTCGGCACCCACATGTTGAAGTTGAGCGCCGCCGCCATGCTCACCGGCGACAGGTCGGTAGCGCCGTGGCAGCCGGTATGCACCTGATACAGCGAGGCCAGATCGGCGATGCGGCGCAGATGCGTGATACCGCCGGCGTGGACCACGGTGGTGCGGATGTAGTCGATCAGCTGGTTCTGGATCAGGTCCTTGCAATCCCAGATCGAGCTCATGATTTCACCCACGGCCAGCGGCGTGGTGGTGTGCTGGCGGATCAGCCTGAAGGCTTCCTGGTTCTCTGCCGGGGTGGCGTCTTCCATCCAGAACAGCTTGAACTGCTCCAGCGATTTGCCCAGCTGCGCTGCTTCGATCGGTTTCAGGCGGTGATGGCAATCATGCAGCAGATGATGATCGCTGCCGTATTTGACGCGCACCTTTTCAAACAGGTCGGGCGTGTGGCGCAGGTATAGCGGGGTATCCCAGATCTCTTCGTCGGGCAGGCCCTTGTCGGCCGGTTCATAGTACATGTTGCCCTTGCCGACGCCGTAGGCCTTGTCCAGTCCCGGTACGCCCGACTGCACGCGGATTGCCTTGTAACCCATGTCGATATAGTGGCCGACGGCGTCCAGCGCTTCGGCGTGGTCGCGGCCGTTTGCGTGGCCGTAGACCATCACGGCGTCGCGGCTCTTGCCGCCCAGCAGCTGATAGACCGGCAGATTGGCGGCCTTGCCCTTGATATCCCACAGCGCCATGTCGACGGCGGCGATGGCGGTCATGGTGACCGGGCCGCGCCGCCAGTAGCCGCCGCGATACAGGTATTGCCAGGTGTCCTCGATGCGCGATGCATCGCGGCCGATCAGGCAGGGAATGATGTGGTCTTCAAGATAGGATTTGACCGCGAGTTCGCGTCCATTGAGGGTGGCGTCGCCAATACCGTAAATGCCCTGGTCGGTTTCTATCTTGAGTGTGACGAAGTTGCGGCCCGGGCAGGTCACGATGACCTTGGCGCTGAGGATCTTCATGGATGCGATTCCTTGTCTCGATGCCGGACGGTCCGGATACGCTGCCGGGCGTCCTGCTGTTCTGGGTGAAAAAATAATTTGGTCTAACCAATATTGATTATGGCATTCCAATTTGGTTGTGGCAACACCGGTATCAGCCGTAAGCATTTGTTTTTAAGCCACAGATTGGTCTGCGTAATCGTTGACATGGTTAGACCAAAATGAGAGTATCGCTGAAATTGGTTGGCCACTGTTTGCTTTGAACGCTGCTTTTCTATACAGTGGATAGACCAATTTAAAGCAAAAAAGAGGGTGTTATGGCAGATCGTCAGAGTCGATCATCAGCCGCAAATGTGGATAAGGCAGTAAGCAAGGTAGTGAAGAAAGCAGTGCGTTCGGAATTGCTGGAACCGGTAGCAGCGCCGGAGCGTTCGTATCAGCGGCTGGCGGAGCAGATTGCGGATCTGATCCTGCAGGGCGAGTTCAAGGTGGGCGAACGCCTGCCTTCCGAGCGCAGCCTGGCGGAACGGTTTGAAATCAGCCGCACCTCGGTGCGCGAGGCGATCATCGCTCTGGAAGTGCAGGGACTGGTGGAAGTGCGGGGTGGTTCGGGGATCTATGTGTGCGACGCGGCGACCAAGCCGGTCGGTTTCATTCCCGACGGCGGCGCGGGTCCGTTCGAATTGCTGCGCGCGCGCTGGGTGATCGAATCGGAAGTCGCGGCATTGGCAGCGCAGAACCGCACCGACGCCGACATCGACAAGATTTATGCGCAGTTGGCGGCGATGGGGCGCAACTTCAACGACAAGCTGGCCAACGAAGCGGATGACCGGCTGTTCCACATCCGCATCGCCGAAGCCAGCGGCAACAGCGTGATGGCGCAGGTCGTCACGGCATTGTGGGACCAGTTGCGCGGCGTGTTGTGGAAGAAGCTGGAAGAACATTTCCACACGCCGCAATTGCGCGAAGCCTCGCTCGAAGAACACCAGAAGGTGTTTGACGCGCTGGTGGCGCGCGACCCGGTGGCCGCGCGCGATGCGATGCGCGAGCACCTGGAACGGGTGATGAACGAATTCAAGAAAGCATGGCGATAAAACCTGTTTCATCGCCATGTTGACGCAGCGTCCCGCAGAGGACGCCACACATGACGGAGACAGCGATGAAAACAATCAGCATCTGCACATCCTTGTGCGCATTCCCGCCCTTTACATAGGACGCGGCCTGAATTGATCAGCGCCGCGCCAGCGGCGTTCCCCTTGTGACCACACAAACATTGCAGCAGGCCCGTCCTGCCGCAAGGGGGGAGTTTTTGCGTCTGCGATTGACGCCTGTTGGCCCGCCAGCCGGGCCGCGCAACGGTTTTGAATCCGGTCCCGCCCCGCAGGGCCGGAATCAATTTAGGGCGGAGCGATACCGCAATCATCCGAGGAAAAAGAGGAGAGGAAATGAAATTACGACGCAGTTGGGTAATGGGAGGACTGGCCATCGTCGCGGCCGGCGCATCGGTGCAGGCATCCGCGCAGAGCAGTGTGACGATCTACGGCGCGCTCGACAACGCGCTGGTCTACACCAACAATCAGGGCGGTTTGCATAATCTGTACCTGCGCACCGGCAACCTGGCCGCCAGCAAGATCGGCTTCAAGGGCGCCGAGGACCTGGGCGGCGGATCGCAGGCGATTTTCACGCTGGAAAACGGCTTCGACATCAACACCGGCGCCATGAGTTCGGCCAACACGCTGTTCAATCGCCAGTCCTTCGTCGGCCTGACCAACAGTGGTTACGGCACCATCACCACCGGTCGCCAGTACACGCCTTACTTCCTGTACGTCGGCGCGATCGGGCCGACCAGCGTGCTGACCGGCGCCACCGGTGCCCATCCGGGCGACGTCGACGGTCTCGACACCACGGTGCGCATCAGCAACTCGGTGACTTACTCGTCACCGGTGTTTGGCGGTGCGCAAGTCAGCGCCTTGTACGGCTTCGGTGAAACTGCGGGCAGCGTCTCGACCGGCAATACCTACAGCCTGGCCTTCAAGTACGACGTCAGCGCCTGGAATTTTGCGTTGGGCTATCAACGCCTGAAGAATGGTTCCGGTCCTGCCAACGCCTGGAACTCCACAGCTTCGGGCAGCTTCTCGACCTCCGCGATCAACAACGGCTATGTGTCTTCGGACAACGTGCAGATGATCGCCGGCGCATTGCGCTACACCATCGACAAATGGATGGTCGGCGCCAACTACGCCAACGCGCAATACAAGCCGGGCGCCGGATCGCTGTTCACGCAGAAGGCCACCTTCCAGACGCTGGGCCTGATCACGACCTACCAGCTGACGCCGCAAGTGGCGTTGGCCGGCGGCTACAGCTATACCTTCGAGAAATCCGCCAACGGCATCAGCGACGCGGCCAAGTACCACCAGATCGCACTGGAGCAAACCTACTCGTTCTCCAAGCGTTCGGCGATCTACTTCCTGGAAGCGTATCAGCTGGCGCGCGGCAAGACCCTGGGTAAGACGGCCGGCAGCATTGTCGACGCCGTGGCGGTGGTCGGCGATTCGCAAAACGGTTCGCCATCGTCGGGACGCAACCAGAGCGTGCTGATGGTCGGTTTCCGTCACCTGTTCTGAACGGACGCAGTAGCAGATTTTTGTAAGTCGACATCCCCTGAAGCTTGAGGTTGACATCCGGCGGGCCCTGGCCCCCGGATGTTTTTTTATGCGGCGTCGCCCAGCTTGCGCCAGTCACCTACGCGCGCACGCAATTCGCGCCGGATCACTTTGCCGGTGGTCGTCATCGGCAATTCATCCACGAAGAAAATCTCACGTGGATATTCGTGCGCGGCCAGCTTCACCTTGACGTGTTCCTGGATCTCGCGCTTGAGCTTGTCGTCGCCGGTGATGCCGTCATTGAGCACGATCACGGCGACCACGATTTCGGTGCGCTGCGGATCGGGCGAGCCGATCACCGCGACCATCTTGACGGCGGCGTGCTGCAGGATGTTGTCTTCGATCTCGCCCGGGCCGATGCGGTAGCCGGCGGAGGTGATAACGTCGTCGTCGCGGCCGACGAAGCGGATGTAGCCGTCCTCGTCCATGCAACCGGTGTCGCCGGTGAGCAGCCAGTCGCTGACGAACTTGTCTTGCGTGGCCTGCGGATTATTCCAGTACTGCAAGAACATCACGGGGTCGGGACGCTGCACGGCGATGTTGCCGTCGCTGCCGGGAGGCAGCACCTGGCCGTCGGCATCGACGATGGCAAGCGTATGTCCGGGCGCTGCGCGGCCGATGGCGCCCGGTTTGCAATCCATGACGGCCGCGCACGACGACACCGTCATGTTGCATTCGGTCTGGCCGTAGAACTCGTTGATGGTCAGGCCGAAAGTCTTGCGACCCCAGTCGAGCAACTCGACGCCGAGCGACTCGCCGCCGCTGGCGACCGAGCGCAACTGATAGCGCCAGCGCTTTTCCGGATCGGCGACGGTGCGCATCATCTTCAGCGCCGTCGGCGGCAGGAAGGTGTTGCGCACGCCGTGATCCTGCAGCAGCTGGAACGCCGCTTCGCCGGTGAATTTTTCAAAGCGATGCGCCACCACTGCGACGCCGTGATGCCAGGCCGGCAGCAGCACGTCGAGCAGACCGCCGATCCAGGCCCAGTCGGCCGGCGTCCAGATGCGATCGCCTTCCAGCGGGAAAAGATTGTGCGACATTTCCACGCCCGGGAGATGGCCCGGCAGCACGCGATGCGCATGCAGTGCACCCTTGGGCTGGCCGGTGGTGCCGGAAGTGTAGATGATGACGGCCGGATCGTCGGCTTTGGTCCGCACCGGTGTCAGGTCACTGCTGGCGTGCTTCAGCGCCTGGTGCAGATCGACCGTGCCGTCGAAGGCGCCGTCGATCGTGAAGACGGTTTTCAGCGCCGGCAACCGGTCGCGGATGCCGGCCAGCTTGGCTGCGCCAGCCGCATTGGTCACCACCACGCGCGCGCCGCTGTTGTGCAGCCGGTATTCGAGCGCTTCCGCGCCGAACAGGGCAAACAGCGGAATCGCAATCGCGCCGATCTTGTAGGCGGCGACATGCGCCATGGCGGTTTCGGGCGCTTGCGGCAGCAGGATGCCGATGCGCTCGCCGATGGTCGCGCCGGCCGACAGCAGCAGGTTGGCGAGCCGGTCCGAGCTTTCCTTGATTTCACCGAAACTGTAATTGCGGCTGGCGCCGTCGGCGCCGACATGGATCAGCGCCAGCCTGCCCGGTTCGCGCAGCGCCCATTTGTCGCAGACGTCGACGCCGATGTTGTAGTGCTCGGGAATGTCCCAGCGGAAGGCGTTGCAGATGTCCTGATAGGGCTGGGCGACAATGGGCAGCATGGTGAGGCGGTCTCCTGATTTTTTGTAAGCTTGCTTTGTATTTGCTTCGTGTTTGCTTGTTAATGTAACGCCGCGCCCCCATGTTGGCGATGCCGTTATGGCAATTTTTTCCTTCCGGCAAGCCTATTTCTCCCTGTTGAAGGCGCTTTGACCTGTTTTGGCCGCCACGGAATGGGGTATGCGCCCGGCGCAATGCTAAAATGCGGGGCTATTTTTTAAACAACCATTTGGAGCGACACGTGTTTATTTCCGATGCAATTGCACAAACCACTGCTGCAGGCCCAGGCGGCCTGATGGGTAATCTGACCAGCTTCCTGCCCATCATCCTGATGTTCGTTGTGTTGTACTTCCTGATGATCCGTCCTCAGATGAAGCGTCAAAAAGAACAAAAGGCCATGATGGAAGCGCTCGCCAAGGGTGACGAAGTCGTGACCTCCGGCGGCCTGCTGGGCAAGATCGTCAAGGTCAGCGATGCCTACATCACCGTCGAAGTATCCGAAGGCAATGAAATCGTCGTGCAAAAAGCCGCGATCACCACGCTGCTGCCGAAGGGCACCCTCAAGGGTCTGTAAGCCGGTAATACGGCCCTACGGCTGACAGGGCGCATTCCGCCGCATTTTTCCGCGTGCGGATGCGCCCTCGTTTTGAACCTGTCCATGCGGACGTTCATCATCAACGCTGAATCACTATGAATCGTTATCCTCTCTGGAAGTACGTCTTAATCGTCATCGCCCTGCTGTTCGGCACGCTCTATACGCTGCCCAACTTCTTCGGTGAATCGCCTGCCGTGCAGATCAGCAGCGCCAAGTCCACCATCAAGGTCGACAGCGCGGTCGCCGAACGCGTGCAACAGATCCTGCAACAGGGCAGCCTTGCGCCAGAGAGCGTCGCATTCGACAACAGCAGCGCGCCTTCCGTGCGCGCCCGGTTTGCCAATACCGACACCCAGTTCAAGGCCAAGGCCCTGCTGGAAAAAGGCCTGAATACCGATCCCGCCGATCCGACTTACATCGTCGCCTTCAATCTGCTGCCGAATACGCCGCAGTGGCTGCAAAGCCTGCACGCCTTCCCGATGTACCTGGGCCTGGACTTGCGCGGCGGCGTGCACTTCCTGATGCAGGTTGACGTCAAGGCGGTGCTGAACAAGCGCCTGCAAGGCCTGCAATCCAGCGTGCGCAGCGTGCTGCGCGACAAGAACATCCGCCATAACGGCATCAACCGCAACGGCGACCGCATCGAAATCCTGTTCCGCGATGCCGACACCCGCGACAAGGCCAAGAGCGCCCTGGCCGCCGACGTCTCGGAACTGGCGTTGCAAGACGCCGGCAGCGGCGACGACCTCAAGCTGATCGCCACCCTGCGTCCGGAAGCACTCAAGCAGACCCAGGAAGACGGCGTCAAGCAAAACATCTCGACCCTGTCCAAGCGCGTCAATGAGCTCGGCGTGGCCGAACCGATCATCCAGCGCCAGGGCGCCGACCGCATCGTGGTCCAGCTGCCGGGCGTGCAGGACGTTTCGCGCGCCAAGGACATCATCGGCCGCACCGCCACGCTGGAAGTGCGCATGGTGGACGACTCGGTTGCCCGCGGCACCGAAGAAACCGCCGCCGTGCCGTTCGGCTCCGAGCTGTTCAAGATCGGCAAGGGCGCACCCGTGGTGCTGTACAAGGAACCGGTCCTGACCGGCGATTACATCTCCAACGCGTCGGCCAGCTTCGATGAAAACCACCAGCCTTCGGTCAGCATCGACCTGAACGGCGACGGCGGCCGCAAGATGCGCGATGCCACCCGTGAAAAAGTCGGCAAGGCCATGGCCATCGTGCTGTTCGAAAAAGGCAAGGGCGAAGTCCTGACCGTGGCGACCATCCGCTCCGAACTCGGCTCGCGCTTCCAGATCACCGGCATGGGTTCGGCCGAATCGTCGAGCGACCTGGCGCTGCTGCTGCGCGCCGGTTCGCTGGCTGCGCCGATGGACATCATCGAAGAACGCACCATCGGCCCGCAACTCGGCGCCGAAAACATCCGCAAGGGTTTCGATGCGACGCTGTACGGTTTCGCCGCGATGGCCGTTTTCATGATCGTGTACTACCAGCTGTTCGGCCTGTTCAGCGCATTGGCGCTGTCGGTCAACGTGTTGCTGCTGGTGGCGGTGCTGTCGACGCTGCAAGCCACGCTGACCTTGCCCGGTATTGCGGCGATCGCGCTGGCGCTGGGTATGGCGATTGACTCCAACGTGCTGATCAACGAGCGTATCCGCGAAGAATTGCGCAACGGCAATTCGCCGCAGGCAGCGATTTCGATTGGTTTCGACCGCGCATGGGCGACCATCCTCGACTCCAACGTGACGACGCTGATCGCCGGTCTGGCGCTGCTGATTTTCGGTTCCGGCGCGATCCGTGGTTTCGCGGTGGTCCACTGCCTGGGCATCCTGACGTCGATGTTCTCGGCCGTGTTCTTCTCGCGCGGGCTGGCAAACCTGTGGTACGGCCGCAAGAAGAAGCTGACCAGCCTGGCCATCGGCCAGATCTGGAAGGCGCAAGGCGATGCAGCCGGCAAGACCGGCAGCAAAGCGGTCGACGCCAAATAAGCGCAGCAGCAGGCATCGTCAGCACCAACAGAGCGATCGACATGATCCAATGCACCTTGACCGGATGACCGGACAGGGCGCAGAACAGAAAGGTATGTGATGGAATTTTTCCGCATCAAAAAAGATATCCCCTTCATGCGCCATGCGCTGGTGTTCAACGTCATCTCGGCGCTGACATTCGTGCTGGCAGTGTTCTTCCTGCTGTCACGCGGGCTGCACTTCTCGATTGAATTCACCGGGGGCACGGTAATGGAAGTCGCCTATCCGAAGGCGGCCAACATCGAGAACATCCGCAAGTCGGTCGAAGGCCTCGGCTTCACCGATACGCAAGTGCAGAGTTTCGGCACGGCGCAGGACGTGATGATCCGCCTGCCGGCGCAGCATGGCGTCAACTCGACCCAGCAAAGCGAAAAAGTGATCTCGGCGCTCAAGGCGCAGGATCCGGACGTCCAGCTGCAGCGTGTTGAATTCGTCGGCCCGCAGGTCGGTGACGAGCTCGCGCATGACGGTCTGATGGCGCTGGGCATGGTGGTGATCGGCATCGTGATCTACCTGGCTTTCCGCTTCGAATGGAAATTTGCGGTCGCGGCCGTCATCGCCAACTTGCATGACGTGGTGATCATCCTCGGCTTCTTTGCCTTCTTCCAATGGGAGTTTTCGCTCACGGTGCTGGCGGCGGTGCTGGCGGTGCTGGGCTACTCGGTCAATGAATCGGTGGTGGTGTTCGACCGGGTGCGCGAAGCATTCCGCGACCGCCGCTACGGCAAGCTGAGTGCGCCGGAAGTGTTGAACCACGCAATCACCAGCACCATTTCGCGGACCATCATCACCCACGGCAGCACTGAAATGATGGTCCTGTCGATGCTGATCTTCGGCGGCCCCACGCTGCATTACTTTGCCGTGGCGCTGACCATCGGCATCTTGTTCGGTATCTATTCGTCGGTGTTCGTCGCCGCCGCCATCGCCATGTGGCTGGGCGTGAAGCGCGAAGACCTGATCAAGCCGGCCAAGCCGAAAGACGAAACCGACGGCGCCGTCGTCTAAGTTCTTCTCGCTGCAAGATTAGCGCTGCCGCAGGCTGTTTCCCAGGAAACAGCCTGTTTTACTTTGTTATCCGGATAACCATCATGTCCCAGCCAGAACCTGTCGTTGCTCTCAACGACGCCGATATCGATTTCGACCGCCGCTTCGGCGGCATCGCCCGCCTGTACGGCGCGCAGGGCCTGGCGCGTTTTCGCGCGGCGCATGTCTGCGTGGTCGGCGTCGGCGGCGTCGGCTCGTGGATCGTCGAAGCGCTGGCGCGCAGCGCCATCGGCAAAATCACCATGATCGACCTGGACAACCTGGCCGAATCCAACGTCAATCGCCAGATCCACGCGCTGACCGACACGCTCGGCAAGGCCAAGGTCACCGCGCTGCACGAGCGCATCATGCAGATCAACCCCTATTGCCAGGTCACCGAGATCGAGGACTTCCTCACCCCTGACAACGTCGGCGAGATGATCGGTGAAGGCCGTTTCGACTACGTTGTCGACGCCATCGACAACGTACGTGCCAAGGTGGCGCTGATCGCCTATTGCCGCGAACACAAGGTCCCCTTGCTGACCAGCGGCGGCGCCGGCGGCCAGATCGATCCGACCAAAATCGAGATCCGCGACCTCTGCCGCACCGAGCAGGAACCCTTGCTGGCCAAGGTACGCAAGCGTCTGCGCGCGTGGCACAAGTTCCCGCGCGGGACCAAGAACAAGTTTGGCATCGATGCCGTGTTCTCCACCGAACCCTTGCGGTTCCCAGAGGGGGAAGTGTGCGAGGTCGATACGGATGACGCTGCGGATGGATTGGATACCGTCGATGCCGATGGCCGCAAGCAGGATGCCGGCGTGACCGGGCTCAATTGCGCGGGGTTCGGGTCGGCGATGGTGGTGACGGCTTCGTTTGGATTGGTGGCGGCGGGGTTTGTACTGAGGAAGATTGTTGAGCGTCCTTGACCATTTGTTGTTCCGACTTGTTTCCTTGGTTGTCGATTCTGTTCTTTCTTCGATCAACCGTGCCGGGGGTAGCCCGGCGGCTACTCACTTTCTTTGCTTCGCCAAAGAAAGTAAGCAAAGAAAGGCGACCGCGATTCGCCGCCCCGCTGCGCGGGGTTCCCGTTGGCGCCGCACCTAAATCGGGAAGGGAAACAAACTCGCTGCGCTCAGACAAGTTTCCCTCCTTTATCCGATTTAGGCACGTCACCAACGGCGACTCATAAGCGGAACTTCTTTCTCGGCTCGCTTCGCATTGCCTTGGGTGGCTCGCCTGCGGCATCGTGATTCTCACCTTTAGTCGTGGTCAACTAGGTCGCTCTTCCGACGGTAGCGAAGAACGACGACTTCCACTACATCTCTGTACCCTGGCGATGCGCAGCGAGCCAGTCTCGAATTCCCGCTTGCGAGTAGCCGGTGGCGGCAGGTGCAAATCGGATCAAGAGGGGAAACTTGTCTGAGCGCAGCGAGTTTGTTTCCCCTCCCGATTTGTACCTGCCGACGCCGGGAACCCCCGCAGGGGGCTACGAACCAGCGGTCGCTTCTTTTGCTTACTTTTCTTGGCGAGACAAGAAAAGTGAGTAGCTGCCGGGCTACCCCCGGCAGGGTCGTCCGAAGAAAAAACAGAATCAGTTACGCAAGAACCAACAAGCCTGGTCGAAGAAAGAAAAGAAGAAGCCACGCACCAAAGCTAAGTCGGAACAAAATCCACGAACCACAATTGCGGATAACCCTCATCCGCACCATCCCCCGCACCTCGCCCCAAACGTATAAAATTTCACCCAGCCACTAAACCAACAAACCATAACCCGGAGACCGCCTGCTGACCCGAAGCAGGCCGCCGATGAAGCCACCCCTCCACAAAAACGCCTTCCTGCAGATGGTCGTCGCCATCGCCATCGGCATCGCGCTCGGTCATGCCGATCCACAGCTGGCGGTGCAGATGAAACCGCTCAGCGATGGCTTCGTGCGCCTGATCGGCATGCTGATCGGCGTGGTCATGTTCGCGCTGGTGGTGTCGGGCATCGCCGGCATGCAGGACAAGATGCACGCTGCCAAGGTGGGCGGCAAGGCCATTGTCTATTTTGAAATCATGACCTTCATCTCGCTCGGCTTCGGCATGCTCGCCGCCGACCTGCTGCAACCGGGAGCCGGCTCCAAACTCGATCTGTCGCACGTCTCAGACGGCGCGCATTATGCGGCGCGACTGTCGACTTCGGGCGTGACGGATTTCCTGCTCAACATCATTCCCAACAGCTTCTTCGAGGCCTTCACGCGCAACAGTAGCCTGCAGATCCTGTTGCTGGCGGTGCTGTTCGGCGTTGCATTGTCGCGGCTGGGCGAACGTGGCCGCAGCCTGCTCAATTTCATCGAAGCCAATCTGCGCATCCTGTTCGGGATGATCAACATCATCCTCAAGGTCGCGCCGCTGGCCGCCTTCGGCGCCATGGCTTATACCATCGGTCGCTACGGCGTGGCGTCGGTGCTGCCGCTGCTGCATTTCGTCGGCGCCATCTACATCGCCAGCATCGCCTTCGTCTGCGTGGTGATGGGGCTGATCGCGCGCGTGGCGGGCGTCAACATCTTCCGCCTGATCGCTTTCATCAAGGAAGAATTGCTGCTGGTTTTTTTCACCACCTCGTCGATGGCGGCGCTGCCCGGACTGACCGAAAAAATGGAACGCCTCGGGTGTTCGCGCGCGGTAGTGCGGCTGGTGCTGCCGACCGGCTACACCTTCAACCTCAACGGCACCAACATCTATCTCACCATGGCGGCGCTGTTCCTGGCGCAGGCCGGCGGCATCGAGGTGAGCCTGTGGCAGCAATTGTCGCTGCTGGCGATCTGCATGCTGACGTCCAAGGGCGCCACCAGCGTGACCGGCTCCGGCTTCATTGCGCTGGCGGCCACGCTCAGTACGCTGCAGATCGTGCCTGTCGGCGGCATCGTGCTGCTGCTCGGCGTGGAACGGTTGATGAAGTGCCGCTCGCTGAGCAACGTCATCGGCAATTGCCTGGCCTGCGTGGTGGTCTGCGCGTGGGACAAGGCACTCGATCGCGAACGCATGGCACAAGCCTTGCGCGCATAAAAAATCCCGGACTGGCCGGGATTGAAAACCTGCTTCGCTTCTTTCTTGCGACAGCTTTTTTTCGCTTGCCTGCCGACTTATTTGCCCAGCTTGTAGAACGTCTGATCCAGTCTGGCCGATGCCGCCGCCAGCTTCTGGCGCTGCTGCGCCAGCCATGCCTCATCCCTGGCCAGCTTGGTCTTTTCCACACCGAGCATGCGCTCGACCTCGGCGCGTTGCGGGCCGCCCAGTCCTTTGCTTGAGTCCAGCATGTTTTGCGCCGTCAGCGACTTCTTGTATTGCTCCTGCGTCAGTGGGAACTGGTTACGCTCGAAGTCGAACTTCTTGACGGCTTCCGTATAGATTTGCTGCACGACGTCGAACGGAATGTCGGCCGGTTTCATCTTGTTGGTGCGGCCGTAGGTCACCAGGTCGGAGGCGAAGTGGTGACCGACGCGGAACGGCACGTCGGAGTCGCGCTGCAGGATGTCGGCCAGCTCGGTGGTGGTCGAATAATCGGCATCGACTTCCTGCAAGGCGCGGGTCTTGTCAATCACCAGGTTGTCGAGCAGGTCGGCCAGTTTGACGAAGGCATTGGACGTCAGCTCCAGCGTTTTCTCGACCTGGTCGCGCTTGTAGTCCGGCATGCCGGGCGAGACGTTGTGCGCTTCCAGCTGGAAGGTCATGGCGCCGCCGACGATGTCGCTGGCCTGCAGGCGCAGCACGTTCAGGCCGTAGGGATTGCGCTTCTGCGGCATGATGCTGCTGGTGCCGGTCAGGCGGCCTTCCTGAATCATGATCCAGGGATAAGGCTGGTGATATTGAGTGTGGAAGTCCTGTACCAGAATGCCGATGGTCAATGCGGCGTTGCTGCACAGGCTCACCAGTTCCATGCCCTGGTCGAGCGCGCCGAGCTGCGCGGCGTCGTAGGAATTTTCAATCGGGCCGTCGAAGCCGAGCAGTTCCGCCAGGCGCTTGCGGTCGACCGGGAAGCTCGAGGTGCCCAGCGCGCCGGCGCCGAGCGGGCTCAGGTTCAGGCGCGCATAGGACTCCTGCAGGCGTGCGCTGTCGCGTCCGAAGGCCGAGGAGAACGCCAGCAGATAGTGGGCAAACGTGGTTGGTTGCGCCTGCACGCCGTTGGTGTAGGCCGGCACGATGGTGTCGAGATTCTTCTCGGCCAACTCCAGCACTTCCGCCTTCGATTTGTTCATCGCCTCCATCAGGTCCAGCGTGCGCTCGCGCTGCATCAGGCGGCGGTTGGTCGACAGGATGTCCTGGCGGCTGCGTCCGGAGTGCATGCGCGAGCCGTCGGGGCCGGCGATGGCGAGGATCAGCGGTTCGTATTGCAGGTAGTCGGATGGACGCTTGGCGCCGGGTTGGTCGCCGTTCCTGATGACCTGGTCAACGGCCGAGACGATCTTCTTGCCCAGCTCGGGCGGCACGATCTTGTTCTCGATCACCATCACCGTCGACGCCTTGTTCATCTCGCCGAGGAAGTAAAAGTAATCGTGGTAGGGCGGCTTGTTGCCGGCGGGAGCAGCGTAGGCGGCGTTGGCTAGCGTCATTGCGGCCAGCGGCAGCAGCGCGAGGGCGGCGATGCGCCGGGAAAGGGGTTTATTGAGCATTGTCGGTACCTTGAGTGCTGGAGTTGGATGAGGGTGAAGATGAGTTGGCGGCCGGTTCCCCCGCCTGGCTGGCCGTGGCGACGTCGATCGTCAGGCGTTGCGCGCTTTCGTTGAACGGTGAGAACACGTTGCTGTTGCCGCTGGGGCGATTCCAGGCGCCGGCGGCCTGTTCGGTTTGCAGTGCGGCAGTGGCCGGCGCCGTGGTCGCATTGGTCAGCAGGTTGCTGATGCCGCGACCGAAGTTGAATATCACCACGCCGCTGCCGCTGGCGGCGAAGGTGGTGGCGTCGCCGGCTTGCAGTATCGGCGCACCGTTGGGTGCATTGACGTTGACCAGCAGCACGCCGTCGACCACCTTCAGCGAGTTGGTGCCGCCGCTGAAGCGCAGGCCGGCGGCGCCGTTGCTGCCGGCGTTGAGGGTCATGCCGGCGCTGCCGCCGGTGCTGACGGTGTTGAAGCCATTGGTGCTGCTGCCGACGAAGGCGATGCCGTCGCCGCTGCCTTTGGCGGTGCCGTTGAGTACGATCGCACCGCTGTTCGATGAGATATTCACGCCGGCCGCCGCGCCCGAACTCGGACTGCGGATCGTGACGCCGGCGCTGCTCGACGCGCTGCCGCTGGTGCCGTCCAGTGTCAGTGTGCCGGTATTGGTCGAGATGATGGTGCTGCTGGCATTGGTCGACGGATAGATCGTGATGCCGCCGGCGTTGGTCGACGTTCCGGTCACGGAAACCGAGCCGCTGCCGGTGGCGCGCAGCGCGTTGGCGCCGGTCAGAATGCTCACGCCGTCGCCGTAGACGCTGGAGCCGGTCACGCTCAGGGCGCCGTTCTCCACGCTCACCAGCGCGTTGCCGCTGCTGTAGAAGCTGACGCCGTCGCCCTGGTCGGCGGCGTTGCCGATCAGCGTGACGTTGCCGGAACCGGTGGTCTGGATTTTGTTGGTCACGCCGAGGATGGCGATGCCGTGATCCAGCTCGGGTACGTTGGGTGAATGGAAGTTGCCGTTGAGGGTGATGTTGCCGCCCTGTGACGAGATGTTGTTCGTCGATGCCGTACCGTTGCCGCCGAGCGCGATGGCATCGGAGGTGCCGACCGAGTCGCCGCGCAGCGTGATGTCGCCGCTGACGGTGGTGACGTTGATGCCGGTGGCGCTGTTGGTTGAATTGAAGAAGATGCCGTAGCCGCCGAAGCTGTTGGTGCTGTTGCCGTTGATGGCGATGTTGCCGCTGGTCGCACCGATGTTGACGACGGCATTCAGCGCCGACGGTGCGATGTCGACGCCGCGTCCCGAGGCGCTGGTGCCGTTGAGGCTGATGTTGCCGGTGGCGGTCTTGATGTTGACCGCGGCATATTGACCGCCGACGTCGATCGACAACGCCTTGAACGAACCGCTCGCATTGTTGACCACGGTATTGTTGCCGGTCAGCGTAACGTTGCCGGCGGTGCTGGTGACATTGACCTGCGACCCGGCTGCCGAGGCAGAGCCGTTGCCGGATGCGATCAGCGCCAGCGCGGGCGTGGTGCCGCCGGAAGTATTGCCGGTCAGGTTGATGTCGCCGGTCGTCGAGATGCCGATCGCCGAACTCGCGCCGGTGGAATTGAGCACCGTACCGTAGCTGCCGGTACTGCTGCCGTTGACGTTGATGGTGCCGCCCGCGGTGGCGTTGAGCGTGACCGAGCCGGTGCCGCTGGCGGCCAGGTAGACGCCGCGGCCGGCGCCGGCGAAGCCGCCGCTGTTGGCCTTGACCGTCAGGTTGCCGCTGCCGACAGTGAGCGTCTGCGATGAAGTCGCCGCTGTCGAACAGACCAGCACGCCGAAGCCTGAGCTGGCGTTGCCGCTGACGGTCAGGTTGCCTGAACCGGTGGCGGCGATGGTGTTGTTGGTGCTGAAGATGCGGGTGCCGTTGCCGCTGCCCAGCGTGGTGCCGTCGACGACGATCGAGCCGCTGCCGTTGGTGACGATGCGGCTGCCGCCGGTCACCACGAACGCATCGGTGGCGACGGAGACGTTGGCCTGGTTGGCGACCATGTTGATGTTGCCGCCGCCGGCGTCGATGGTCGATCCGGAGATATTGATCGTGTTGCTGCTCGCCGTGAGGTTGCCGCCGTTGGTGGAGATGGTGCTGCCGGACAGCGCGATCGAACCGTTGCCGGTATTGCCGAAGTTGGCGATCAGGGAGACGTTGAGCGACTTGCCGGTGGCGTTGCTGATCACATGATTGGTCATGTTGATGCTGCGATGTGCCTGCAAGGTCAGCGACGAATTGCCGACCGCCTTGACGTCGTCGAGCACGTTGATGTCGCCGCCGTTCGTGGGGCTGCCGGCTGCGGTGAAGACGACCACGTTGGCGCCTTCCGACAACGAGGCGTTGAGCGTCGCCGAACTCAGGGTGGAGTTGGCCGCGCCGCTCGAGGTGAAGGGGGCGGACGCCGTCATGTTGACGCTGGCGGCGCTGGTGATGTTGAGGTTGTACGGATCGATGAGCCAGTCGCCGCCCTGTCCGGATGCCGCCCCAACGTGCACCAGGCCGCTGGCCTGCAGATCATGGCCCGAGGTTTCCACCTTGCCGCCGCGTCCCGTCGCGCCGCCTGCCTGCGCGCTGATGTCGCCGTAGAAGCGCGTGCTGCCGGTCGACCACAGCACCACCGTGCCGCCGTTGCCGCTGCGGACCGCATCCGCCTTGATGGCGGCGTCGCTGCCCATGAAGACGGCGTCGGACTGATGCTCCGCGCCGCCACCCTGGTAGTTGCCGCCGACCAGCACGGTGCCGCCACCCGCATCGCCGGAGGCGTCGATACGGGTGCCGTCGAACAGGCCGACGTACTGGCCGAGGACTTTGGCGCTGCCGCCGGTTTCACCGCTGCCGAGACCGGATACATCAAGCGTGCCGCTGTTGGCGACCACGCCGCTGTTGTCACCCGTGCCGCCGTCAAGCAGGATGCTGCCGTTGCGGCTCTGCAGGCTGCGCGCTTCGATCACGCCGTTGTTGTTGACCACGTTCGACAGCATCGCGTCGGTGGCGCGCGCAGTCATGATCACTGCGCCGCCGTCGGCTTGCAGCAAGCCGCTGTTGAGTACGTTGGCGTTGAGTGCGGCGTTGTTGACTTCGACGTTGATGAGGCCGTCGCCATTGAAATCGAGCGTCATCTTTTCACCGGCCGCCAGCACCACGCTGCCGAGGCGCGCGATGATGTTGCCTTCGTTGCGGACCTGGGCGCCGAGCAGGGCGACGTAACCGCCGTCGGTCGCGGTGATGTTGCCTTGATTCACGACCGAGCCGGTCGCGCCTTCCAGATCGAAGGCGTTCCTGCCGGCCATGAAGTTGGCGTCGGAAATGTTCAGCGTCGACGCCACCAGGCCGCCGACGTTGACCGATGAGCCTGCGCCGAACAGGATGCCGGACGGATTGACGAGGTAGACCTGGCCGTTGGCGTTGAGATGGCCGAAGATCTGCGAGGCGTCGCCGCTGGTGACGCGGTTCAGCGCCACCGAGGACGAACCCGGCTGGATGAAATTGACGGTTGCATTGCTGCCGATGTTGAAGGTGTTCCAGGTGGCGGCCATGCGGTCGCTGGTTTGCGTGACCGTCATGGTGGCGCCGCTCTGGCCGATGCTGCCGCTGCCGGCGGTGATCTGGCCGTTGGTCGGCAGCGCGCCTGCGTCCAGCGCATGCGCCGGCAACACCGTCAGGCCGCACCAGGCGGTCAGCACGGCGACGCAGGCCGGCTTCAGCGCCGGGTGGATTTTTTTACTGCGATTGTTTCGTGGAGCTTGTGTCATCGCATACCTCAGAACGTGTAGTTGAAGCCCACGCCGAGGGCGCGGATAGTGGTGCCCACGCCGGCCGACAGGCCGGTAGCGCCGAGCACGCCGGAGACGGCGTAGTTGTAGTTCGCCAATGCTTCGTTGCGCAGGATCACGTACTGGCCGAAGAAACGCGTCTGCTTGCTGTACTTGTACGAGAAGCCGACCGCCTGCGAGGTCGCGCCCATGCCGTCGGTCGAGCACTTGACGTTGTTGCCGGCGCTGCTGCCACCAATCATGCTGCAGTCGCCTGCCAGCGCCTTGGCCGCGCTGGCGCGCAATTCGAGCGCGCCGATCTGATGCGAGATGCCGAGCATGTACGCGCGGCGACGGTAGTTGGACAGGTCGGTCGAGGTGGTGCTGGTATTGACCACGCCGGACTCGGAATACGACAGGTCGTCGGCGATCAGCGAGATCTTGGTCTTGCCGAAATCGTAGGCGACGCCGTAGCGGAAACTGAAGTCGCTCGACGAGGTGCCGGCGGTCACGTGCGTGCTGCTGCCGACGCCGCGGGCATCGCGGCCGAGACTGGCGATGCCGAAGTAGTTGATGTGCTGTTCGGCCGCGAACACGGCGGAGAAGCCGCCGTTCTCATACGACAGGCTGCCGCCGTAGAGATAGCCGGTGTCGACATCCGAGGCAGCCTTCATGCTGTTGTTGGAGTACGCCAGCTTGAGCTGGAAGCCATAGAGTTTCGGCGACCAGTAGCCGATCAGACCGTCCTGGCGGCGGTTGAAGGCAGCGTCGTCGTTGTTGGAATTGATGGCGTCGCCGACCGGTCCGGAGTTCTTGGTGATGCTGGTGACAAAACCGGGCGAACCGATGATGTTGTAGTGTGCGGCGCTGGTCAGGCCCTGGAACGGATCGAAGGAGGTGGTGCTCTCCTTCATCGGCGTATCCCAGCGGCCGTACATCAATGTACCGGCCGAGGGATGGTTGAACGCCACCCCGGTGTTGCGCAGATCCTGCGAGTGGGTCCAGTCGGGTACGGCTTCGGCGCTGCGGTTGGTGTAGTTCAGCGACAGGCCCATTTCGAGCTGCCACAGGAACTTCCATTGATCGTAAAGCTGGATGCCGCTGTGCGCACCGATGTAGGAGACGTTGTCGCGCACGCGCCAGAAGCCGGGCATGTTGCGGCCATTCGGCGTGGCCAGCTTGCTCTGGTCAGCGGGCGCCGCCGGGGTGGCGCCGTCGCGGCGCACATACTCCGGCACCAGGCCGAGCGAGCCGTAGATGACGAAGGCGGTTTCCGGTTCCTCGAAATCCTCGCCCTTGCCGGTGGTGTCGGAACCGAAGGCCGAGAAGGCCTGGGGCGAACCCGACACCGAGACCCAAAGACGGCGTGCGTTGCGTTGTTCGGTGCTCGGATTGACGCCGGGCGAATAGGCCGCGGCGGCGTTGAAGACCAGGTCCTTGTTGTAGATGTTGACGCCGACGCCGTAGCCCGAGCGCGACTGATGGTTTTCGCTGGAGTCCCACGGATTCTTGTTGACGGTGACGCGGCCGGCGTCGGCGAACAGGGCGGCTTCGACCACTGAGTTGCCGAGGGTTCCAAACCGCCCGATCAGCTTGCGCAGCTCGATGCGTCCCAGCACGCCTTCGTCGCCGGCGGCTTCGCCGACCGGATAGGCGCGCACGCCGTTGGGGCCGCCCAGGCTCATTTTTTCGGAAGCGTCGAGGTTTTTGTTGGCAAATTGCGCGCTGACCGCCGCCAGCAGCGAATAACCGCCGCCCAATTGCTGCAGGCGGCTGAAGGAAACATTGCTCTTGCTGTAATTGCCGGCCGCCCTGGATGTGATGGCGTCGAGCGCGGCGTCGTTGGCGGTTTCCTTGTCAAGCTGGCCGCGGCCATGGCGCAGGCTCCAGATGTTGTTGCCTTGCGCGCCGAGCAGATTGTCGCGCCAGTCGCCGTACAGCGTGGCGCTCCAGAAGCGCGCCGACTTGGCGACCGCGGTGGCCGCGGTGATGTCCTGGAAGTGGCGGAACTCGGCCGCCAGCGATAGGTTGACGTTGGCCTTGCGGCTGCGATACAGCGCATCGTTGACGAAGAAGCTGGAGACCTTGGCCGAGCCGCTGGCTTGCGCATCCTTGAGGTTCTTGCCGATGTTGTACTGCAGTTCGGCGACGCTGGCGCCGATCGACACGCCGCCGGCGCCGACCGGCATGGAGAAGCTGAGACCGGCGATGCGCAGGCCTTCGAAGGAGTTCTGGGTATTGATGCCGAAGCTCTCGCCCAGACCCAGCGCATCGTTGAGATTGATGTTGGCCGACAGGCGATTGGCGCCGGTGTAATAGTTGCCGTAGTTGTCGATCGACACGCGCGAGGTGATCGCGGTCATCTCGCTGATGCGGATCACGATGTCGGTCGCGCCGGCTTGCGCCGACGGCCGCAACACCGCGCGCACGGAGACGCCGGCCAGGTCGGACAGGCGCAGCAAGGCGCCTTCCAGTTCGCTCTCGCGGATGACCGTGCCCGGCTGGAGTTCGTCGAGGTAGCGCTGCAGCACCGCCGGATTCAGGCGCACGTTGTTGTCGGTGTCGGCGCTGACCTGGCCGATCACGCCTTCGCGCACGGCGATGGCGATCTGGCCGTCGCGAATTTCCTGCGCCGGAAGATAGGCGCGCGCAACGATATAGCCGCGTTCGCGATACAGGTTGGTGATTTTGGAGGCGGCGCGGCGCAGGCCGTTGAAATCCAGCTCGCGGCCGATGAATTCCTGCAGCTCGGCTTGCAGCCGGGCATCGTCGATGGCGCTGTTGCCGCTGAGCGTGAAGCCGATCACCTGGACATTGACGGCGGCCTGCGGCGCTGCTGTGGGTGTCGACGCATCGTCGGCGTCCTGGGTTTCCTTTTCGATCTGCACGCGGCCGCGCGGCTGTTCCTGCGTTTGCAGACGCTCGCGATCGGCCGGCGCGAGTTGCTGGCGATTGGCGTCGAAGATGCTGCCGGAACTCGGCGGCGCCGGGGTCTGCGCCTGCGCTGCCAGCGGCGCCGCTGCCAGCATGGTCATGACCTGTAGCGCCAGCATTTGCCGGCGTTGCGCGGCAAAACGTGGTTTGTTCATTTTCCCTGTCTCCTGATTTTTATCTTTGTGGCGGCTTGCTGAACCGGTTTTATTGTTGTTGTGCCGTGTTCACCGCTTCATGTGTCTTGCCTGCTGCTCAGTTTTTGAATGTTTACTTCGCCGGAAAGATTTTTTCCACGGTGATATCCGCGCCGAACAACCCGGCCGCGTCGTGGCCGACGCCCGGCACTTCGAAGTCGGGGTGGTGCACCGGGGTCTTCCATTTTTGCGCCAGGAATTGTTCGTAGCGCACGTAGTTGTCATGCCGCTCGACGCGCGTGGCGCCTTGCAGGCGTGCACCGCAGGCCTTGTCGAGGAAGCGGTGGTTGGGGTTGTTGTCCTTGCTGCCCACCATGTAGGTGACGTCGCGCGCGGCGTAGCGTTTGAACAGCTGTTCGCCGCTGACTTTACCGTCGGCGCCAAGACCGTAGGGGATCATTTCGCCGAGGCCGTAGCGGTAGTTGTCGTAACCGGGACAGAGGATGCCGCCGGCCGGTGCGAAGCCGTTGTCGGCGGGGCGATTGTTGTCGAAGTAGAGATACGACGAGGGGCTGGAGATCACGTAACGCACCTTGATGCCGGCCTGTTTCAGTTTTTCGTCGCTGTTGTTCAGCACGGCATAGCGCTGCATCAGCTGGCCGCCGGCCGAGTGGCCGATGAAGACGATTTCTTTCAGCGCAGGGAAGCGGCCCGAGCCCAGGTAGGCGGCGATGTCGTCGAATACGCGGAACGAGCTGACGCCGGTTTTGCCATGGGTGGAATCCTGGCCCTGCATCCAGTTGTCGCCGCGCCACAAGGCCATCTTGTTGTCGGACAGGGCATCGCCTTCGGTCAGGAAGTTGGGCGTGAGCAGCAAGGTCTGCGCCGGATCGAGCCGGGCCTTGCGCAGGAATGCGAGGCCGGTTTCAAAGTAACGGTCGCCGTCGCGCTTGACGCCGTGTTCGAGGATGACGGCGCGCGTGATGGAATCGTTGTCCTGCGCCAGTGAATTATTGGCGTAGATCGCGAAAGCGTATTGCTGCGCGCCGGCGCCGAGCGTGACGATTTGTGGCGGGCCGGCTTCTTCCGTCGTTTTTTTTGCGTGAGCCACGGACGGCAGCAATAGTGAAAACGACAGCGCCGACGACATGGCGGCAGCCAGCAATGCGGTATTCCAGATTTTTGCGCCAACAGCCATGGTCAACTTCCCTTGCATCTGAACGGAGCGGAACGGCAGGGACTGCGGCTGACGGCTTACAGCGCGGGCGGGAGGCTGGCGCGGCGCAGGGCTTGAGATGCTGCGCGGTTACGGTCTCCTGCTCATGCCGCCGGTGATCGGCGCTTCATCCATCCCTGAGCATGCTTGTTCTTCTTTTGGCTCGATTATAGGAGTCGTGTTTGGCTATGTAAAATATCTCGATTTATATATTTCAATACTAAAAAAGTATGAAGTTGTACGGGACTTCCATCCGCGTTCAGTCGGGACGCGCCTGCCTGCGGTGCTGGCCCGGACCGATGCCGAAATGGCGCTTGAAGATGCGGTTGAACGAGGCTTCCGACTGATAGCCGACCGCTTCGGCGACGGCGGCCACGGTCTGCTGGCGACCGGCCAGCAGTTGCGCGGCCTGCGCCATGCGGGTGCGCGTGAGGACCTCGCCGGGTGTGGCGCCGGCCGCTGCGCGGAACAGCCGGGCAAAGGTCGTGCGCGACAGGTGGCAGGCGTTGGCCAGCTGATCCAGCGACCAGGCCCGGCCCGGTTCGGCGAGCATGCTGTGCAGTGCGCGTTGCAGTCGCGGCGAGGCCAGCAGCGTGAACAGCCCCGGCGTTGCCGCCGTGTCCTGTTGTTCCAGCCAGGCGCGCATCAGCAGTGCGAACAGCGCCGACGACAATTGCGTCACCACCGCATGGGCGCCGGGGCGGGCCGGGTCGGCTTCGGTCTCGACCTGCAGCATCGTCATGAGCGCGCGCAGCCCGGCGAAGTCGGCGCGTCCGGTGGTGCGCACCAGCAGTGTGGGCGGCAGCGAGGGCAGCAGCGCGGCAGCGGCGACGGGGTCGAAATTGAACTGGCCGCAGAGGATGTCGGTGGCTGCGCCGGCGCCGCCATTTTCCACCCGCACCAGCAAATCGTCGCTGCCGGCGGCGACTTTCCGCAGGGCCGATTTGCCGCGTCCGGCGTGCAGCGTGTGCGCGCTGCCGTGCGGAAACACCACGATGTCGCCGGCCTGCAGCGCCACGCCGCGTTCGCCGTTGGCTTCCATCAGGGCGTCGCCGGACAGCAGCATGTGGTAGCGCACCACGCCGGGCGGCGAGGCCGGTTCCGGCAATTGCCACGGCGCGCCGAAATGGCAGCGGATGTCGAGCGTGGTGCGCACGGGATAGAGCTGCAGCAGGCGGCTCAGGGTGTCGGTGGCGTCATTCATGGAGGGTAAACACGATTGGTACGATTGATCAATTTATTGGCATATTTTGCCATTAAAAATTCCATTCCGGATCCCTATACTGATTTCCATACCGCGCTCGATTGCAAAGGCAGCAGAACCGGTTGGGAACACTCTCCATTGACTCTTACTGAAAGGAAGCATCATGCCCCGTCTCCATACCCAGGACATCTCCGGCTACACCGGCCAGGCCGCACAACTGTTCACCGCCATCAAAAGCGCGATCGGCAAGGTCCCCAACGCTTACGCCGACATCGGCGTCAACAGCGCGGTGGCGCTGGAATCCATGCTCGGCCTCGACGCCTCGCTGCGCAAGAGCTCGCTCAAGGGCAAGCAGATCGAAGCCATCAAGCTGGCGGTCAGCGAAGCGGCCGAGTGCGACTACTGTCTCGCTGCGCACTCGCTGATGGCCAAGAAGCTCGGCCTGTCGGCAGAAGCCGTGATCGGCCTGCGGCGCGCCGAAGCGTCCGGCGACGCGCAACTGGATGCGCTGACCGCATTCGTGCGTGAACTGGTGACCACCCGCGGCACCGTGCCGGCGGCATCCGTCGAAGCGGTCAAGGCGGCCGGCTACAGCGATGCGCAGATCGTCGACACGTTGCTGGCGGTGACGGCGATCACGTTCACCAATCTGTTCAATCGCGTCAACGACACGGTGGTGGATTTTCCGGCTGCGGATTGACCGCTTACTGCCGCTGCAGGAAAGGAAACGGCCTCGCGATGAGGCCGTTTTTTCGTTCTGCTTGCGCGGACGCTATTGCTTGCCCGGCACCAGGTATTTGGATTTGGCGCAGTAGATCTTGGCCTTGGTGTCGGCGTAGGCGATCACGCTGCCGGCCTGCGACTGGCGCAACGAATACTTGCCGGCGTCGTCGAGCGTATAACGGATGCCGACGCTCTTGGTGATGGCGTCGGACAGCGCCTGCGGCGTGCCGTTGACCACGGCGCCGATGAAGTCGGCAGGGCTGCTGCTGTCGTTGACCAGAATGTCGGTGATTTCCATGCCCCAGATATTGCTGCCGGCGGCCTTGAACCAGTAGGCGCCGCCTTCGGTCTTGTAGGGTTTGCCGAAGGCTTCGAAGAGGTAATCGTAGAAATATTTGCTGTTGAGCTGGTTGAGGCACAACAGCGCGTTGCCGACTTCAATGCCGAAGGTTGCTGCGGGTGCGGCGTTGGCGACGCCGTTCATGCCTGCAAGGCCCGGCGCCAGCAGCGCGCAGGCAAGCGCGATGCGATGGATGATGTTCAAACAGACTCCTTGGTGCGCGTGGCGTCGCTGGTGATGCGTCGACGCCATCGAATGATCGAAACGGTAATGGTGCGTTGCGCAGATTGTAGGGGGCTTTTGGTTTTTTTGCTAACCGGGTTGGCGGGAACGTAAGCGGATCAGGCGTGGCGTCCCGATTTGAGCACGGTCTCGCCGCGTTGCGAAGACAACAACTTGCCGCTCAGGCTGCCGAGTCCATCGATGAAGGAGGCGATGCCGGTGCCCTTGACCATCACGCAGGGCTTGCCCTGTTTCTTGCACAGCTGTTTGACCAGCTGGTAAGCGTTGTGGCTGATGTTGCCGGAGGCGCACAGCACCATGTCGGCGCCGGTGAGCATCGGCTGCAGGCGGTGCAGGCTGTCTTCGCGGCCGCCGTCGTGATGGATGAACTTGCCGTGGCGTTCCTCGATGGCGACGCGGTAATGATTGCGCGCGCCGGTCAGTCCGCCGACGCACAAGACACAGCGGTCGGCCAGGCTGAAAGCCGTGGCGGCCGCTATGGCAGATGTCGTGGATGTCACAGATACGGAAGCGGGATGGTTCTTGCTGGTCGCGCGATGCATGGAGACCTCGGCCATGATTGTCATGACTTGCAGACTAAACCGAAGCCGCGCCGGCGCGAACGAAGAAATCGGCATCTGCTTATGCGGAATCCTGATACCGATGTGGAGGCTGATCCTTGCGCACGGCGCGCACGAAGTCGGCCAGGCGCTTGCCGCTTTCATCCGGATAAGCATGCGCCGGCGTCATTGCGCGCACGCGGTCGAGACGGAACGAGCGGAAGTCGCCGCGGGTTTCGCACCACGCGGCGATCGACCAGCCGCCGCCCCAGAAGTACAGCGCCAGCGGCCAGATGATGCGCTGCGTGGCCTGGCCGCGGGCGTCGACGTAGTCGAGCCGCAGCGTGCAACGCTTGCCGATGGCCTGGCGGATTTCTTCCAGCCGTTCGCCGTGCGCCTGATCGATGTGGAAGCTGGGCGCGAACAGCGCGGTGTTTTCGACGAAATCGCGTTTGTCCTTCGGCAGCGCCAGCACGATCTTGGCCAGCGACGCCGCGGCCGATGCCGCCAGTTGCGGTCCGCCCCAGGCCTGCACCATGCGCATGCCGATCACCAGTGCGTCGATCTCGTCAGGCGAAAACATGAGCGGAGGGAGATCGAAAGCGCTCTTGTTGATGCGATAGCCGACACCTGCCTCGCCCTGCACCGGCACACCCGACAGCGACAGGTCGCGGATGTCGCGATACACGGTGCGCTCGGACACCGACAGCCATTCGGCCAGTTGGCGCGCCGTCGTGAGACGGCGCCCGCGCAGGTATTGGGTGATCTGGAACAGGCGGTCGGCTCGGCGCATGGTTTTTGGCAACATGGGGAATGGCTGTCATTCTGGCACGAGTCGCGAGCGCCGCCCACCACGATCTTTCGACGGCGGCGGGCATGATCGTCTGCGCTTATTTCATCGCGTGCAGAGCGACGCGATTGCCTTCGGTGTCGATGAAGTGGGCGATGTAGCCGAGCTGCTTTGGCAGTTCCAGCTTGTCGAGTACCACCTTGCCGCCGGCCGGCGCGATGCGGTCAATGGCTTGCTGGATCGATGCGCCGGCGTCGAGGTAAACCAGCACGCCGTCGGTGCTCGCCTTGAAGGCCTGGGTTTCGGTCAGGCAGCCGCAGCTTTCCTCGGCGGCGTTGTGGAAGATCGCCATCGGCGCCGAGTCGAAATCGGTTTCGATGCGCAGCTTGGCATTGAATACGGCTTCGTAGAACTTGGCCGCGCGCGCCAGGTTGGTGACGGGGATTTCGAACCAGTTGATTTGCGTTGTCATGATGTCTTCCTTTTTCTTGGTTGAGAGAGGTATGCCGGAGGGCATGGAAGACATCATGATCCAGGGCTCCTGACACCATCCTGTCAGGAGCCTTGCTTCAGGCAAGCGCGGTTTACTGTCAGACGGCGGCTTGCGCCTTGCCGTCGGCGGCGGCAAGTTCGGCATCCTGCCGTTCCGCGTAGCGCCGCGCCAGCAGCGCGCACAGCATCAGCTGCATCTGGTGGAACACCATGATCGGCAGCAGCACGACGCCGACGCCGCTGCTGCTGAACAGTACCGACGCCATCGGGATGCCCGAAGCCAGCGATTTTTTCGAGCCGCAGAACACCAGCACGATCTCATCGCCGCGCGCAAAGCCCAGTGCGCGGCTGCCGAAGGTGGTCAGCGTCAGCACGCCGCCGAGCAGGATGGCGTTGACCAGCACCAGCAGCGCCAGCTGTTGCGGCGGGAACAGATGCCACACGCCTTGCGCCACCGCCACGCTGAATGCCGCATACACCGCCAGCAGGATGCCGCCGCGATCGACCACCGCCAGCAGGCCTTTCTTGCGCAGCACCCAGTCGCCGATCCAGGGGCGCAGCACATTGCCCAGCACGAATGGCAGCAGCAGTTGCAGCAGGATGCCGCTGACTTGCTGCAGGCCGCCGCCGTCGTGATGGCGATGCAGCAGAAGCGTCACCAGGATGGGCGTGAAGACGATGCCCAGCAGGTTCGATGCGGTGGCGCCGCAGATCGCCGCCGGCACGTTGCCGCGTGCAATCGAGGTGAAGGCGATCGAGGATTGCACGGTCGACGACAGCGTGCAGACGAACAGCACACCCAGCCACAGTTCCGGCGTCAGCAAGCCGGGGAACAAGGCCTGCAGCGTCAGCCCGAGCAGCGGGAAAAGCACGAAGGTGCAGGCCAGCGTCAGCAGGTGCAGGCGCGGCTGCCGGAAGCCGGACAAGGCCGCTTCGCGCGACAGCCGGGCGCCGTGCAGGAAGAACAGCAGCGCGATGGCAGTGTTGCTGGCCAGGTGCATGAAGTCCTCGAAGCGGCCGGTGGCCGGCAGCAGCGTGGCGAGCAGGACGGCGCCGAGCAGCATCCAGGTAAAGGTGTCGGGCAGGTAGCGTTTCATGATGGCAAGCGAGAAAGAAGGCAAAGCAGCCTTTGCCACATGATAGGAAAAAGAACTATCATCGGGAACCCCTTTAATCGTGTGAACTGTCATCGGATATGCCGATAAGCAGTTGCGTCAGGAGCGCCCATGTTCAATCCTGTCTGGCTCAAGACCTTTACCACCGTGGCCGCTTCCAGCAGCTTCAGCGAGGCCGGGCGGCGGCTCGGGCTGACGCAATCGAGCGTGAGCGACCACATCCGCCGCCTCGAGGACAGCAGCGGCCGGCGCCTGTTCGTGCGTGACACGCATTCGCTGGCGCTGACAGTGGACGGCGAAAGCCTGCTGGTGCACGCACGCCTGATCCTCGAAGCGCATGCGCGCGCCGAGGCGCAGTTCACCGCACCGAGGTTGCGCGGCCGGGTGCGCTTCGGTACTTCGGACGATCTGGCCATGGGGCCCTTGCCGGACATGCTGGCGGCGTTTCGCAACAAGCATCCCGAGGTCGAGCTGGAAATCACCATCGGACTCACCGGCGAGCTGTACCAGCGCCTCGACAACGGCGAGCTCGACCTGATCGTCGGCAAGCGCCGTCCCGGCGAACACCGCGGGCAGGCCATGTTCCGCGTGCCGCTGGTGTGGCTGGCGCGGCCGGAAACCGTGGTCGACCTGGCGCAACCGCTGCCGCTGATCCTGCTGCCCGAGCCGAGCGTGACGCGCGCGGCGATCCTCACCGCGCTGGGTGCCGCAGGCAGCCACTGGCGCGTCGTCTGCACCAGCGGCAGCCACGCCGGCTGCATGGCGGCGGCGCGCGGCGGCCTCGGACTGACGGTGCTGCCACAGCACATGGCCTCACGCGAACTGAGCCTGCCGGTCAATCATGCCAGCCTGCCGGCGTTTCCCGATGTCGAATACGTGGCGCTGACCGCCGGGCGCCTGAGCCGTCCGGCCGAGACGCTGTTCCAGATCCTGATGGCGAGCGAACTGCATGCGTCCAGGTGAAAAACTGGGTTAGCATCGATGCATAAAAACGAAGGAGACAAAATGACGGTAACCACAGGCAAGCCAGTGCACGCAGCGGATGCGGACATGATTCGCCGCATCGAAGAGAGTTTTTCGCGGCAGGGGGCGCTGCATACCATCGGCGCGCGGCTGCACAGCATCACGCCGGGGCAGGTGGAAATCCGCCTCGATTTCCAGCCCGGGCTGGGTCAGCAGAACGGCTTCCTGCACGCCGGCATGAGCACCACGATCGCCGACACTGCGGGCGGCTATGCAGCGATGAGCCTGTTCGATGCCGGCGAAGAAGTATTGACCACGGAACTCAAGCTGAATCTGCTGGCGCCGGCGCAGGGGGAGTATTTCATCGGCCGCGGCAGGGTGGTCAAGAGCGGCAGGACGCTGACCATTTGCCAGATCGAAGTGGAAGCGGTGCGCGACGGCAAAGAAACACTGTGTGCCTACGGCATCATCACGGCGATGCGGATGAGGGCTTAGGGCCTAGGGCCTAAGCACTGGCCTCGCTCACCAGCTCCGGCCGATTCAGCGCACGGATGCGGCGGTCGACGAAATAGCCGCCGGCTTCGGTATAGCGCAGATAGCAGCGGCCGCAGACGGTGCAGGTCGCGATATTGCAGCGGTTGTACGGGAAGTGCCGCAGCGCCACCGGCGCGTCGGCGGAGTCGTAGCGCGTGCCGTGCGGGTGATATTCGGCAAAGCCGGGCTCGTCGTAGGGATCGAGGTACAGCGTGCCGACGTCCTCCAGTTGCGATTCAGGGAAGGACAGCGGCGTGCTGGTCCATGCTGCAAGTGCCGCTTCGTTGCAGGCGCAGGCGACCGTCACGGCCGCGCTGCGTTCGGCCAGAGCGCGCAAGCCGGCGCCGTCCAGCACGGGTAAATCAGCCATCGCTTGCTTCCCTTATTTGCCGCCGAAGGAAATCTTGCCGCCCTGCAGCTGCGCAGTGCCGCCGCCGAGGTCGCTGAGCACTTGCCAGACCTGCTTGGCGATGCGCATTTCCACGCCTTCGTAGACGGTCTTGACGGCGACGATGCGCGCCGATTCGGCGGCGACCAGGTCTTCCTTCATCGCGTTTTGCTCGGCCACCAGGTCCTTGACCTCTTGCGCCAGCAGCTTGCGATTGAGCTCGGCTTCTTCGCCGGCGCCATTGCGGGCCTTTTCGGGATTCTGCTTGTAGTGGGCGAGCTGCTTGATGACGCGGTTGAGGTCGTCGAGCTTGCGCTGGAACTCCTGTTCCTTGGCGCGCAGCTTTTCTTCCAGATAAGGATCGAGGCCCACCTGGATCTTGGTGGTGGCGGCGCTCGACGAGCCGAACGCCACCGCCTTGATCAGCATCGTGGCCTGGGCGCGGCCGCCGATGATCTGGCCCAGTTTTGGATTGGTCTTGCCGACCAGGATCTCGTTGCCGGCCAGCATTTCACATTGGCGTGCATTGCCGGCCAGCATGATGCTGTCGCCTGCTTCGATGTGCGCGCTTTCGGCGAACAGCGCCTGCACGCTGCCTTCGGCCTTGACCTTGGCGACGATGGAGGCCATGCCGGGCTGGGTTTCGGCGTGACCGATGATGCCGCCCTTGACGGTGATGTTGCCGCCGGCAATGATCTCGGCCGCTTCCACGGTGCCGCCGACGAAAACATCGCCGGACACGCGCAGGCGCATGCCGGTCTTGACGTCGCCCTTGATCTTGACCGTGCCGGAAAACTCGACGTTGCCGGTGCTCAGGTCGACGTCTTCGATCTCGACGATAGGGTTGATCTTGACGCCGTTGGTGATGAGTTGCGGCTGGCCGGCGATGGCGGCGACCAGCAGGTCGGGATCATCCTTGGAGGGTTCGGCGCCGACACAATCCTTGTTGAAACCGAGATCGGGAACCGGCAGCGCCGGCACCACCTGGCCCTTGATGTTGACGCCATTGACGCCCGGCACCGGCGGTGTGCGTCGCATCAGCGGATCGCCGACGTTGATCAGCAGCAAGTGGCCGAGGTCGGCGTAATGCACCACGGCATCGTCATCGATTTCGGAGAGTTCTTCTTCCTTCTGGTCGAGCAGGGCTTCGAAGCGTGCGTGTTCGCCCTGCACCGGATCTTCGCCGCGTGCGATCAGCAGCTTGGAACAGTGGCCGGTGGCGAGTGCGCCGCGCAGCTTTTCGTGCAGGATGCCCTGTGTGATGCCCTGGGCGCGGATTTCATTGACGACTTCGACGGCGCGTGCGCGTCCGCCTTGCGGCGGCACCAGCGTCAGATACGCTTCCATGAGATCGTCGGAGATTTCGATCAGGAACTCGCCGTCGCGCCGTTCGCCGATTTTTTGCGAATGCGCTTCCTTGGCGCCGGCGATCTTGGCGGCGAAATCGCCGAGGGCTGCTTCATCGATGTACAGCTTGGTGAAGCCGCCGTCGGCGAGCGTTTGTTTCAGAATCACGAGATTGGGGACTTGAACACCCGCAACTGGGGTGAATGCAGCGACCAGTTCTCCGCTGACTCTGTCGAAGTTGAACGACAGCGATTGCGGGCTTGTTTGTTCCATGTTATTTCTCGGAAGTCCTTGTGCAAAGCTCATCGGCAGGATTCCCGGTTCCTTTAGGTTGATTGTTATGTGGCAAGATGATCCTGTAAATTGCCGTTAAGTACAAGGGTTGTTTAGGCTCAAAAGCGCGAATTGTCAATATGTTAATTATCGAAAAAAATGAGGCCGATAGCACCGACCAGCGCTATCTCGCGGGGCGTCAGAGCACTCTTGTCAGCATCGTCGTCAACGTTGTCCTGACCACGCTGCAGATTGTCACTGGACTGTTTTCCGGTTCCCAGGCGCTGGTTGCCGACGGCGTGCACTCGCTGTCGGACCTGGTGGCCGATTTCGTCGTGCTGTTCGCCGCGCGCCAGAGTCGCAACCCGGCCGACGCCGATCACCAGTACGGGCATCAGCGATTCGAGACCGCGGCGGCGCTGGCGCTGGGCGGCGCGCTGCTGGCGGTGGGCATCGGCATGCTGGTGTCGGCGTTCTTCAAGCTGCAGGCGCCCAGTGTGCCGCAGGTGCACCTGGCGGCGTTGTGGGTGGCGCTGGCGACGCTGGCCAGCAAGGAAGTGCTGTTCCGCTACATGCTGGGCGTTGCCGAGCGCGTGCGTTCCAGCATGCTGGTGGCGAATGCCTGGCATGCACGTTCGGACGCGGTGTCGTCGCTGGTGGTGGCGCTCGGCATCGCCGGCAATCTGCTCGGTTTCCCCTTGCTCGATCCGATCGCGGCGCTGATCGTCGGTCTCATGATCGTGCGCACCGGCGCGGTGTTTTTCTGGCGCGCACTGAACGACCTGATGGACAAGGCCGTGTCGGAAGAAGAGTCGCAGGCGATCCGCCGCACGCTGCTGGAAACGCCCGGCGTGTTCGGCTTGCATGACCTGCGCACGCGCAAGATGGGCGACCTCACCATCGTCGACGTGCATCTCGAGCTGGACGGCGAACAGACCGTCACGCAAGGCCACGCCATCGCCGCGCTGGCACGCCGGCGCGTGATGGAACAGCATCACGTGCTCGACGTCATGACCCACGTCGATCCGGTGCAGCCAGGCGCCGTTCCTGACCCTGACGTGGGCTAGCCGCCGCGCATGGATTCACTGATTGCCGCCTCCGCGCGGGCGCTCGCCGCCGGCGACGCGCTCGGCGCCCTCAAGCGTGTCGCCTTGCGCGACGATCCGCCGGCGCTGGCCTTGCGCGGCATCGCCATGGCCCAGCTCGGCGAACATCCACGCGCACGAGAACTGTTGCGCCGCGCCGCGCGCGGTTTCGGCGTGCATGAAGAACTGGCGCGCGCCCGTTGCATTGTTGCCGAAGCCGAAGTGGCGCTGGCCGTGCGCGACATCGACAGTTCGCCGCGCGCATTGGCGGCGGCCACGGTTGCGCTGGACGCCCACGGCGATCGCGCCAATGCCTTGCAGGCGCGTCTCATCGCAGTACGCCGCCTGGTGTTGCTGGGCCGTCTCGATCAGGCCGATGCGGCGCTGGTGCGGCTCGATGCGCGCGGTCTGCCGCCTGCGCTGGCGGCGGTGGCTGCGTTGACGGCAGCGGAACTGGCCTTGCGCTCGCTGCATATCGAAGCTGCCAAAGCGGCGCTGGCGCGCGCACACGATGCAGCGACGCACGCAGGCGTACCTGCGCTGCTGGCGGAGGTGGCCGAAGCGCGATCCGCACTCGATCGTCCTGCGGCCCGGCGCGTTTCCGCCGACCGCGAACAAACCTTGCGGCTGGATGAAGTGGCGGCATTGCTGGCTTCGGACGCGCTGGTGATCGACGCTTGCCGCCGCAGGGTGGGGGCGGGATCGGCATGGAAACCGCTGGCGCGCCGGGCGGTGCTGTTCGCGCTCGCGCGCACCCTGGCCGAAGCCTGGCCCGGCGACGTCAGTCGCGAAACCTTGATCGCCCGCGTCTTCAACACGCGCCGTCCGGACGACTCGCATCGTGCGCGCTTGCGCGTCGAGATCGGCCGCCTGCGTGCGCTGGTCGCGACCTTGGCGCACATCGACGCCACTCCGCGCGGCTTCGTTATCAAGCCGCAGGGAGAGCGGGAAGTGGTCGTACTGGAGCCGCCCATCGCCGGCGGCCAGGCCGCGTTGCTGGCACTGCTGGCCGATGGTGAAGCATGGTCGACGTCATCGCTGGCGCTGGCGCTCGGCGCCAGTCAGCGGACCGTGCAGCGTGCGCTTGCCGGACTGGAAGCCGCGGGCCATGCACGCGCCATCGGGCAGGCGCGCACGCGCCGCTGGTTGTCGACGCCGCTGGCGAGTGGCATGGAGGCCACGACTATCACGACAATCTTGTTACTCCCTGCTGCGTTGGCGATGGAATAAAGTTGTCTTGCGGCGCCGATTCCGGCGCATCAACAGGAGACCGCAATGACCAGCGACACCAATCTGAAAACCAAACCTGAAGCGGCGGTGCATGCAGCTGACATCGTGCGCGAGTACGGTCCCTTTCCCGGCGCCGAACGCGTGCACGGCGTCACCTGGGACGGCAGCAATGTCTGGGCTGCCACCGGCGCCAGCCTGATCGCTTTCGATCCCGCCAGCGGCGCCCCCACGCGCACGCTGGAGCGCGCTTGCGACGCCGGTACCGCCTTTGACGGCACCTATCTGTACCAGATCGCCGAGCGCTATATCGACAAGATCGATCCCGCCAGCGGTAAGGTACTGGCATCTATCCCGACGCCCGGCAACGGCTTCGATTCCGGCCTGGCCTGGGCCGAAGGCAGTTTGTGGGTGGGACAGTATCGCGACCGCAAGATCCATCAGATCGATCCGGCGACCGGCAAGCTGATCCGCAGCATCGATTCCAACCGCTTCGTCACCGGCGTGACCTGGGTCGACGGCGAGCTGTGGCACGGCACCTGGGAGGGAGAGGAAAGCGAACTGCGCCGTATTGATCCGGCCAGCGGTGCCGTCCTTGAGCGACTGGCGATGCCGCGCGACACAGCCGTCAGCGGACTTGAATCGGACGGCGCGGACTTGTTCTATTGCGGTGGTGGCGCCAGCGGCAAGGTGCGCGCCGTGCGGCGTCCGAAGAGCGCACGCGCCTGAGATGAGTTAGGCCGCGTTGCCGGCGGCCGGCGGATGCTGCGCCAGGATTGCCGTCAGCAATCCCGGAAAACGGCTGTCGATATCGGCGCGGCGCAGCGTGTTCATGTGGCTGGTGCCGGTATTTTCGGTGCGGACCAGGCCGGCTTCGCGCAATACCTTGAAATGATGCGATACGGTCGATTTCGGGCGACCGCCGTCCAGTTCGCCGCAAGTCGCCGCTTCCACGCGCGCCAGATGCCGCACGATGTCCAGGCGGATGGAGTCGCTCAGGGCGTACAGCACGCGTTCAAGGGCCAGCTCGCTGGCGGCAGGGTGTTTGTAGGGACGCATGCAGACATGATACACCTCGGGGTATAATTGTTCCATTGTTCGTATATATTCGAAATAACGAACAAAATCAGTCCATGCCACCCGTTATCCATAAGGTTTCACATGTCCGCATTGTTCCAACCCTTCAAACTCAAAGACGTTACCCTGCGCAACCGCATCGCGGTGCCGCCGATGTGTCAGTACTCCGCCATCGACGGCAAGGTCAACGACTGGCATCTGTCGCATTACGCCAGCATGGCGCGCGGCGGCGCCGGCCTGGTGATCGTCGAAGCGACCGGCGTGGCGCCGGAAGGCCGCATCACTCCGGGTTGCACCGGCATCTGGTCGGACGAACTGGCGCAAGCCTTCGCGCCCATCGTGCGGGAAATCAAGGCGGCCGGTGCCGTGCCGGGCATCCAGATCGGCCACGCCGGCCGCAAGGCCAGCGCCAACCGCCCATGGGAAGGCGACGACCATATCGCGGCGGACGACGCCCGCGGCTGGGACACCATCGCACCGTCGGCGATCGCCTACGGCAAGGATCTGGGCAAGGTGCCGCGCGCCATGACGCTGGACGACATCGCCCGCGTGCGCCAGAACTTCGTCGATGCCGCGATCCGTGCGCGCGACGTCGGTTTCGAATGGCTGGAACTGCATTTCTCGCATGGCTACCTGGCGCAGACTTTCTTCTCGGCGCACTCGAACCAGCGCGACGACATGTATGGCGGCAGCGTTGAAAACCGCAGCCGTTTCCTGCTCGAAACCCTGCGCGCCGTGCGCGAAGTGTGGCCGGAAAACCTGCCGCTGACCGTGCGTTTCGGCGTGCTCGAATACGATGGCCGCGATGAACAGACGCTGGCCGAGTCGATCGGCCTGGTGCGCGAATTCAAGGCTTCCGGCATGGACATGATCAGTGTCACGATGGGTTTCACCATTCCTGAGACATCGATTCCGTGGGGCCCGGCGTTCCTCGCGCCGGTTGTCGAACGCGTGCGCCGCGAAGCGGGCGTGCCGGTGTCATCGGCCTGGGGTTTTGGTACGCCGGAGATTGCCGAGCGCGTGATCAGGGAGCAGCAGCTCGACCTCGTCATGGTCGGCCGCGCACATCTGGCCAATCCGCACTGGGCGTATTTCGCTGCGAAGGAACTGGGCGTGGAACGCGCGTCGTGGACCTTGCCGGCGCCTTACGCACATTGGCTCGAGCGCTATTGATCATCGACTGACATTGACTGATGGGGCCGGCGCGCTGCAGCGCTGGTCGTGCGCCTTCCGGACGTATCAGGCGAGCGCCGGGCCGTCGCGCTCGACGCGATTGCGTCCGCCGTGCTTGGCCTGGTACAGCGCCGCGTCAGCGCGCGCGTAGGCATCTTCAAAGTCGCTGCCGGCCTGGCTCCAGGAAACGCCGAAACTGGCCGTCACGGCACGCGACGGCAGGCAGGAAAACAATTCTCCCGCAATCGCCAGCCGTACTTTCTCTGCCAGCTGCACCGCTTCATCGAGCGAGACATTGCGCAGCAACACCGTAAATTCCTCACCGCCGACCCGGCCGATTTCTCCCTTGCCGTCGAGCGATTTGCGCAGGCGGTTCACCAGTTCGCGGATTACGACGTCGCCGGCGGGATGGCCGAATTCGTCGTTGATGCGCTTGAAGAAATCGATGTCCAGCACGATCAGCGACAGCGACGAATCCTCAAGGAAGCGATGCGCCAGATCGAACACCGCGCCGCGATTCAGTGCGCCGGTGAGGTTGTCGTGCCTGGCCTTGTAATCGAGCTCGTCGCTCAGTTGCCGGAGGCGCGAATTAAGCAGGTTGAGCTCGCGCTCGGTGCGGTCGCTGCGCGCAATCAGGCGGCGGCTTTCGCGCATCAGCTGGCCGTAACCCTGCACCAGGTCCCTGAGCGCGACGCGATAGTCGTCGGCGCCGGCGGCATCGCTGGCCAATACGTCATTAGCGTTGGCCAATACCGCAGTCTCGGCTTCAAACAAGTCGATGTCGGTCATAGGCTTTTCACCGCATGGTCGTTGAACACCAGATCGGGAAAGTCTTCCCTCAACTCCTGGCCGAACTCGAAGATGGTGTCGTCATCTTCGTCGTGGTACCAGTTGAGCACCACTTCGGTGCCGCTCTTCGCCTTGTCGTTGAGCGCGCCGAACAGCGAAAACAGCATCTTGGTGCTGGAGCTGTTGAAGTAGGCCAGTGCGACGTTGACGGCCACCGGTGCGGTGTCGCCATCCTCAGCCAGGAAACGGCGCAGTGCGACGATGATGTCCCCCCAGAATTGCGCCGCGTTTTCCGGATAGGATTCGCCCTTCAGCGAGAGTCGCCGTTCGTCGAAACGAAAATCAACTTCGGGGGAACTCGGGCTTGCCGCTATAAATAAATTGTCCATATGCTCATTCTTGATAGGCAGACAGGCGGTGGCGCCCGTCATTGTTTTTCGTTTTCTGATCTGTCCTGCACATCCTCAGATGGTCGCCCGCAAATAGAACATCGACATGCCGTTGTCGGTCGCCGGCGACAGTTCAAACTCCAGCGGTGCGCTGGCGTCGCGCGCCATCGTCAGGAATCCCAGTCCCGCGCCCTTGCTGTCGGCGGGCGTTTCGGCGCGCAGCGTTTCCTTGTACTCGAGTTTGATCTCCTCGATGGTCAGCGAACGCAGGTGCTCCAGCTTCTCACGTAATTTTTCGGCGACATCGGCATTGACCGGGTTGGCGCAGTGCAGGTAATAGCGTCCGTCGGTCAGCGAAATGAACACCGCGCCATGCCGCATGGAGGCCTCGCTGTTGCCTTCCTTCTCGTACGAATCCGCCGAATAGTGCACGATGTTCTGCGCCATCTCGATGAAGGAGGAAAACAGCTTGCGCCGCGTCTGCGCCACCGCGCCGGCATGCTCGACGCGCAGTTTGACCGCGTCGGCCATGGCCGCAATGATGGTCTGCGAAAAATAACCGACGTAATAAAAGATGACGTCGCGTCGCTCGACGTAACTGTGGAAATCATCCCATTGCCGCTGAATGTCGTTCATGTCGTTCATGCCGTTCTGCTGCTTGATTGAGTATTGATGAAGGATCCGCCCACGCGGAAACCGAAAAAGGTCAGGTCGTCGCGGCGACGCTGCTGGCCTTGGTAGATACGCTGTTGTTCCATGATTTTCTTGCCGGCATCTGCCATCGGAAAATCGCGCTGTTCCAGCAAGGCCTTGCGCAGGCGCTGTTTGCCGAAGGCGATATTTTTTGGGCCGCCGATCTGGTCGATGATGCCGTCGGTGGCGATCATGACAATGGCGCCGTCGCTCAGCTGCACCTCGCGGTTGCTCCATTGCATGTCGTCGGGCGTGTCGACGTAGCCCAGTCCGGTGCGCTCGCCGTCGAGCGTTTGCACGGCGTCTTCGCCGGGCTGCAGCGTGAACAGGGGCATTTTGGCGTTGGCGCAGGTGAGCCGCTGCGAAACCGCATCGAACCAGAAAAAGCAGGCGTCCATGCCGTCGTCGGATTCGGACAACTGCGTCGCGGCAGCGTGCTGTCCCAGCACCTGCTTCATGCCGCGGTTGACTTCGCCCATGACCAACGCGGGATCGCGCGGGCCGTGCTGCTCCAGCGCCTGCTTGATGGCCGATGAGGCGATCAGCGTGAGGAACGCGCCTGGTACACCGTGGCCGGTGCAATCCGCGACCGCGGCGAACCAGCCGTCGGGGAAACACTCGAGATGATAGAAATCGCCGCCGACCACGTCGCGCGGTTCCCACACCAGGCAGGCGTCGCCAATGGCTTGCGCCATCGCCGCGCGCGATGCGCTCAGCATGGCGCGCTGGATCACGCTGGCGTAGTCGATGCTCTGCATCACCTGGCGATTTTTTTCGGCCTGCAAGTCGACCAGCATGCGCATCAGTTCGAGGCCGGAACCGAGACCGGCGAACTTGCCGCCGTCGACGATGAGGAAACCGTCGGCCAGCGTCTTGTCGCCCGAGGCGACTGCCAGCGCGCCGAGCGTCTCGATCGGCGTATCGGCTTCGACAATCAGCGGATCCTTGTCCATGAACGCGATGCAGCTCTTTTTTTCATAGAGTTCGCGGTGATACGGCTTGGACATCTGCGACATGAAGATATTGCGGCTGATGAGTCCGATCGGGTGTTCGTTCTCGAGCACCGGCAGGCTCACCAGTTCGCGGTGGCGGCCGAAGACTTCCAGCACCGTGGCGTTGTTCTCGTCGAACGTGATGACCGGTACCTCGACCGCCAAGGCGTCGGCCGTCGGCTGCAGCAGGTGGCGGCCCATCATCGGCGCAAGGCTGAAATCGGGGTGGGGCTGGTTCATATGCTGGATAGGCGATCAATAAGCGGGCGGGCCAGGCGGACATGTTGTTTAACATGCAATTTTAATGAACTTGTATGACAACGATATGACGTTCGCGCATGCGGAACCGGCCGCGAACGGCTGGCAGGGCATTGGTGGCGCTGGGGAAGCGAAGGGGGAAGAAATGTGGTGCCGGTATGTTTCCCGACCGCCGGCTCCGGTAGGTGCAATGCAAATTGCGCTTGGTGTGGATTGTAGGGAGTGATTTTGACGGGAGTGTGACCGCAAAGGCGTGCAGGTGGATTCCTCTATGATCGTCGACAGAGTCGATTGCGCTGGCGAAACTTTCAGAATTTCATGCGCTGAAAGATCTGATCGCGGTGGATGAAGTGATGCCAAAGTGCGCCGGCGACGTGCAGGCCGACCAGGTAATAAACGGTATTGCCAATCAGCTCGTGGATATCTTGCAAGGTATCCGACAGAGCGGGATCCTGGCCGATTACATGCGGTAACGCCAGACTGAAGAACATGACATCTTTGCCCTCTGCCTGCGTAAACAGGATGCCCGTGACCGGGAGTGCGAACATCACCAGATAGAGCAGGAGATGAACTATGCCGGCGGCGCGTGTTTGCCATGCCGGAGCGTCAAGTGCGGGCGGAACGCCAAACCGCCATCGCGCGGCCAGGCGAAACAGCACGAACAAAAAGACCAGCTGGCCCGCCATCATGTGCACTGTCTTGAGCGTTGCCCGTAGCGGCGTGCCTTTGGGAACTTCACCGCGAAGTTCGATCGCCGCCAAGGCGACAACAAACAATAGAAAGATGATCCAGTGCAGAAATACGGAGGCAGGATGATATTTTTTCATGGTCGGGAACGATCTGATCGAAGAGTGAAACGCATCTCGCAAATTAACTACTAACAGGCCCTAGATTGCAGCGCCAAACAAACTTCCTATGCCGGCCGTCACGGCCATCGCGAGCGAACTCCAGGCGGTAACCCGAACCACGCCGTTAAATACCCTCGCTCCCCCCGTCTTTGCCGCCACACCACCAAGAAAGGCGAGCGAACACAATGCGGAAATCACGATGGATGGAATCAGCATCCCGGTGGGGACCAGCAATACCACTGCCAGCGGCAACGAAGCTCCTGCAGCAAAGCTCAGCGCCGATACCAGCGCCGCCTGCAAGGGGTTTGCCATCGTCATTTCCGAGATTCCCAGTTCGTCGCGTGCATGCGCACCGAGTGCATCATGCGCCATGAGTTTTTCCGACACGAGGCTGGCCATCTGATGGTCGAGTCCTCGCCGCATGTAAATGGCGGTCAGTTCGCGATGTTCGCCATGGAAATCGGTCGCCAGCTCGGTACGCTCCTGTTCCAGCGCAGCCTTTTCGCTATCCGCTTGTGAATGTACCGAGATGTATTCACCGGTTGCCATCGACATCGCTCCGGCGACCATGCCTGCAATGCCTGTCAGCACGATGCTTTCATGGGCTGCATGTGCCACGGCTACGCCAAGCAACAGGCTGGCGGTGGAGACAATGCCATCATTGGCGCCAAGCACCGCAGCGCGGAGCCACCCTATCGCGTCAATGCGATGCCGTTCGGAGTGATGCCGGGAGAGAACGTGGCTCATGCAGCTTGAGACAAATGGTGGAGTAACCTGCCATTCTAGTAAGTGGGCCGAAAAATAGCCATCAGGGATGAACTGAATTGTTGTAAGACGTATTCTTGTTTCTGAGCGTGCTGGTGTGCCGAGTAAGCCCAGACGGCGCCTGACAATGATGGTCAGGCGCCGTCGTATCAAGAACTGGCAACGCTACGATGTACCCCTCGTCCTCTATAAAAAACTCAGGTAAGTTTGCCGACCGCAGACTCCAGATGCGCCCACGCCTCCTCCCCGAATTTGGTTTTCCATTCCTTGTAAAATCCACCTTGCTGCAAGGCCTGACGGAAACGGTCTGTTGATGGCTTGGAGAACGTCAGTCCTTTTGAGGCTAATTTTTGCTGTAAATCGGCGGCTAGTTTTTCGCTGTCAGTGCGCTGACTAACACCGGCGGCATTAAAGTTGCGAGATACAATTTCCTGAAGCGGCAGCGGCAAGGCCGCAAAGGATTTTTTGTTTGCGAGCAGCCAGTAACCATCCCAGGCATGACTGGTCATCGCACAGTATTTTTGTACTTCGTAGAGTTTTGCGGTGTCGATAATCGGGAAGGGATTTTCCTGCCCATCCACGATTCTTGTCTGCAATGCGCTGTACAGCTCGTTGAAATTGATCGGCGTGGGCGCAGCCTTGAGCGATTTGAAAATCGACAGCAACAGCGGGCTGACAGGAACGCGAATCTTCATGCTCACCAGATCCTCCGGCGCGCCGATAGGCTTGTTGGATGTGATGTGCCTGAAGCCGTTGTCCCACACCTTGTCGAAGACGTGCAAATTGGTTTTTTCGATATGGTTGCGAATGTATTGCCCCAGATCGCCGTCCATGGCTTTCCAGACTGATGGATAGTCGCGGAAGGCAAATCCCACGCTGTTGAGAGACGCCATCGGCACCAGATTGGCCAACACGACGCCCGGCAAGGTCAGAAATTCCAGGCTGCCCGAGCGAACCTGACTGAGCAGATCGGTATCCGAACCAAGCTGGCCGTTGGGAAAAACCCGGATGTCAACCTTGCCGTTGGTCTCTGCCTTGATTTTTTCTGTCGCTTCGTTGAGTCGGACATAGATCGGATGGGTGACCGGAACATTGGTAGCGACCTTGTAGTTGAATACCGTGGTTTGTGCCCGGACAACGTTAGCGCCTGCAGCAAGCAAGCCGACTGCCGAAGCGGTGGCTTTTAAAGCGGTGCGACGAGTCATTTTCATTTTTTGTCTCCAGATAATAGTTTTGATACAGCGGACGGAACCGCTGTTATACGCAGCGGGCAGTTAGTCCTCCATCGACGACAATGCTGGTGCCGTTCACATAGCGTGCTTCCTCCGAGGCGAGGTAGAGTGCTGCGTAAGCGGTGTCCCAGGCGTCGCCCATTTTTCCTGTCGGGGAAAGCTTGTCGCGCTGCTCGATCATGGAGTCCACGTTTCCGCCATAGGTTTTTGCGAGCGGTTCACGGATCAGCGGCGTGTTCATCAATCCGGGCAGGACGCAGTTGGCGCGAACGCCCTGAGCGGCATATTGCACGGCGATGTTGGTGGTCATGCTGATCAGCGCAGCTTTGGCGGCGCTGTAGGCCACGTAAGGAAATCCGATCCAGCGGACGCCTGCGATCGACCCGATATTGACAATGGCGCCGCTATTGCGTGCAGTCATATAAGGCAGCACGTGTTTGCAGGCCAGAAACACGCTGGTCTGATTGACCGCAATAACGCGGTTCCAGCTTTCTTCCGAAGTTTCGACGGGGCCGCCAGTTTCGACGATACCTACATTGTTGTGCAGAACGTCGATCTGACCGTATTGTTCAACGCACGCTGCCGCCATGTCGCGCAAGTCCTCGCTGCTGACGACATCGGCCCTGAAGGACGAGCATTCGCCGCCTTCAGCGCGGATGATCGACTCGGTCTCTTGTGCGGCTTCGAGACGAAAGTCCACGGCAAATACCTTGGCGCCTTCGCGCGCATAAAGCGCTGCGGCCGCTTTTCCGTTCCCCCAGCCTGGGCCCGACGATCCGGCGCCGACCACGATAACGGTCTTTCCTTTCATGCGTTCCGACATGACATCCTCAATGATTCAATGATTGTTAGGTTTGCGGCAGCCACGTAGAGCGGAGGAGCAGATCCTACTCAGCGGCTGTTGGCGCTTATCCGTTTGATGTGATGACGGCTCACGCAGCCAAAGCTGATTGCGGCGCCGACTTGGCAGCATGCTCCGCATATTTTCGGAGAACGTCGGCGCTCGTTGAGCGCACCGGGGTGAAGTCCTGATGCGCGATGAAGTCGGGGCGGGTCGGTTTGACGATGGCGTTGCTGACCGCCGAAAGCGTCAGATAGACGATGCGACGCGGATAGGGCGTGATATTGCCGGCAGAGCCGTGGACAATATTCGCGTGGAACATCAACACGCCCCCGGCTTTGCCGGTTGGCGTGACGATGCCGTTGCGCTCGACCATGTCGGTAACGGTTTTGTTGTCGAGCGTCCACAGGGGATACGACGTTGTCTGGGTATCGTGAGAAGACTCCAACGCGCCGGACTTATGGCTACGCGGGACAACCATGAGGGGACCGTTGATCGGCATGACCTCATCTAAAAACACGGCGATATTCATTGCGCGAGCCTCTGGCATGCCGTCGTCCTTGTGCCAGGTCGGGAAGTCCTGGTGCCATTGCCAGACCTCGCCTGTGAACGCAGCTTTGGCATTGATCTTGAACTGATGAATATAAACATCCTCTCCGAACAATTGAAAGACCGGCTCCACCAGGCGTTCATCAGACGCCAGTAATTTGCACCCCTCGTTGTATTGATGGCAGGCAAATGCGGTGCGAGGCGTACCGTCCCTTTCACGCCAGATATCTGGACGTTGCGTTGCCAATACGGCGGACGAAGCGTCGCGCAAGGCCTTGATTTCAGCCTCCGAAAAACACTCGGGAAGAAATACGTAGCCGAGTTCATCAAAACGGGCGAGTTGTTCAGCGTTGAGTTTCATGTTGTCTCCTGGTTAATGGTTTTATATTCGGTTTTACACTATCGCTAATGTTGAATTTGGAATTCGGAATTCCAAATTAAAATAAATGATAGACCCGTATTTTTTTCCGGTCAACGGAAAATTCATCGAGCCTGGTTTGAGAATAATGAGAAGGCCGAAACGAACAGTCGGTACTGTGGGCAGCGGCGAGACCCTGTCAATACAGAGGCACGCAGAACAATGGAGGGGGGGCTGGCTTGCGTCGATGCGCGGGAGATAAGGGGTATCTCTCGGCTCTCTACTGAGGAATTTGTGGGGGTGTTAGGACGTCAATCGCCAAGAGCGAAGAGAATGTGAGGAAGACCGGACAGGCTGAAGGCAGGCAAGTAGCCTATCGCAGGCAAGTCTTGCCACGGGAACAGGAGAAGTGTCGCGTGAAAGCGTGAAGCTCAGGTAACTGAGCCGATGCCTTCATTCAGACGCCTGTTCAAATCCCTTCCTGCCCGCTCTATATGACGGGTTGCGGAATGAAAAGCGTCGTCGACGTTGCCATTCAGAATATGTTCTGCGATGGCCTGGTGTTCTTGCCATGCGCGGACCGGCACTCCGGGGTCATTAAGCACAGCCATCATGGATCGCATCAGATGCGGCCATTGCCCTGCCATCATTTGTTCAATGGCAGGATTGCCACTCAGTCTGTAGATCGCCATATGAAAACGGAAATCGGCTTTCACCAGCACCGAAAGCGGGGCATTGAGTTTCATCGCGCTGATGCCGAGCTGGACTGCTTCATTAAGCCCGCTGATGTCATCTGCGCTCGCCAGTCCTTCCTTCATGCGCTGCGCCGCCATCGCCGAAGCACTTGCTTCCAGAGACACACGAGCCCGGTAGAGGTGAACAATGTAGTCAGGGTTGACCGGTGAAACTTCCACCCCCTGCTTCCCGGCGTCGCGCACCAGTCCTTGATGCCGCAAAAGCTGCAGGGCGTGACTGATGGGCTGACGCGATACTCCAAGCCTGTCAGCCAGCACCGACTGTCGCACCCGCTCCCCCGGCTTCAGATCTCCGCTGGTGATTGCTTCGAGCAAACGATCATAGACCTTCTCAATGTAAAGAGGGCTCGGCGTTATTGAATTCTGCATTCCAATTTCCATTGGCGAATGTTATCTGAGATCGTAGTGGATATCAATATGCCGCTTCAGAACCTCGTATGAGGGGGTCTTATGTCGAGCGATCATGAGACGGATTCAACTTGGTTTTGCTAGAAAATTGCCCTGGCTCGCTGGCGTTATCCAAGCCATCGCATCGACACACTTTATTTTTTCATTGTCCTTATCATCACCAACTGGTATCCCGCTCCGCCGTCGATGAAATCTTGTGGATCGACAGATCGGCGCCTTCGAATTCCTGCTCCGGATCGAGGCGGATGCCGATGGCTCTTTTGAGCAGGCCGTAGACGATCCAGCCGCCGATGACGGCGATGGCGATGCCGAGCAGCGAGCCGCACAGCTGCGCCATGAAGGACACGCCGCCGAGGCCGCCCAGCGCTTTCATGCCGAAGATGCCCGCCGCCAGTCCGCCCCATGCGCCGCACAGGCCGTGCAGCGGCCACACGCCGAGCACGTCGTCGATCTTCCATTTGTTTTGCGTACGGGTGAACATCCACACGAAGATCGCGCCGGCGATGCCGCCGGTGACCAGTGCTCCCAGCGGATGCATCAGGTCGGAGCCGGCGCATACCGCCACCAGTCCCGCCAGCGGACCGTTGTAGACGAAGCCCGGATCGTTCTTGCCCATCACCAGCGCCACCAGCGTGCCGCCGGCCATCGCCATGAGCGAGTTGAGCGCGACCAGGCCGTTCATCTTGTCGAGGGTTTGCGCGCTCATCACGTTGAAGCCGAACCAGCCCACCGTCAGGATCCATGCGCCCAGCGCGAGAAAGGGAATGTTCGACGGCGGATGCGCGGCGATGGCGCCTTCGCGCGTGTAGCGGCCCCGGCGTGCTCCCAGCAACAGCACGGCGGGCAATGCGATCCAGCCGCCGACCGCATGCACGACAATGGAACCGGCGAAGTCGTGGAACTCGGCGCCGAATGCGTCCTTGAGCCATGCCTGCACGCCGAAGTGCTGGTTCCAGGCGATGCCTTCAAAGAACGGATACACGAGGCCGACCAGCACCGCCGTGGCGATCAGTTGCGGCTGGAATTTGGAGCGTTCGGCGATGCCACCGGAAATGATCGCCGGAATGGCGGCGGCGAAGGTCAGCAGGAAAAAGAATTTCACCAGCTCAAAACCGCTGCGCGCCGACAGGACTTCGGCGCCGCTGAAAAAGCTGACGCCGTAGGCGACGTAATAGCCGACGAAAAAGTAGGCAATGGTCGACACCGCAAAATCGGCGAGGATCTTGACCAAGGCATTGACCTGGTTCTTGCGCCGCACGGTGCCCAGTTCAAGGAAGGCAAAACCGGCGTGCATGGCCAGAATCATGATTGCGCCGAGCAAAATGAAGAGCGCGTCGGCACCATTTTTGTGATCGTCCACGGAAAAATCTCCCAATAATTGTGCAATAAAGTTTGAAAAGCACCTTATTAAGCAAAATTCATTCCATTTCGGTGCAAATTTTTAAGCGTTTGAATTTGAAGGTGTTTTTTTTGAGGCGTTTGAAATTATTGGGAAACTGCACGCAAATCGTGCAATTGATGCGTCCGCTTGGTGCGTCACTGAAGACGAGTAGTGTGAGCAAATTTTGGCATCTCGTTTGTGGGAGCGCCGGAAAGTGAAAGTAGTTTGAGGTTTTTCTGGGGCAACTTCGAAATGCGAAGGCAAGTCTGCTCCCGGCGGCATCTGTTCATGGAACGGTCACATTGCATTGCTACATTGCAATTTTTCATGCTGCCAGCCAAGGAGTCCGCCATGTCCGACGATCAATCCTCTTCTCAGTCTTCCCATTCTTCCCAGCCGTTACCTTCATCCGCCGCCGGCAATGACGGCAAGGCGCGCCGCGACTTCCTGCGCGATGCCGCGCTCGGGACCGGCGTGCTGCTGGCCGGCGGTACGCTTGCGCCCGCGTTCGCCGGGCAAGCGCCCGCCGTTGTGACCTCGGAACGCATGCGCCCGCAGGTCGACAGCGGCGCCATGAGCGGCGATATCACGCGCGATACGGCGATGCTGTGGAGTCGCACCGATCGCGCGGCGCGCATGGTGGTGGAATATTCGGTCAATGAGAATTTCAAGGATGCGTTCACCGTCGTCGGTCCGGCAGCGCTGGCGCGCAACGACTACACCGCGCGCATGGACCTGCGCGGCTTGCCGGTATCGCAGCGTCTGTACTATCGCCTCCGCTTCCAGGACTTGCAGCACGAGTCGGCGTGGAGTGCGCCGGTGACCGGCAGCCTGATCATTCCCGGCGGCGGCGAGCGCGACATCAGCTTTGCGTTCTCCGGCGACGAGGCGGGGCAGGGATGGGGCATCAACGAAGCCTGGGGCGGCTATCGCGTGTATGAAACGATGCGCCGCTTCAAGCCGGATTTCTTCATCCATTCGGGCGACCAGATTTATGCCGATGGTCCGATCCAGGCCGAGGTGACGCTCGATGACGGCAGCCTCTGGCGCAACCTGGTGACGCCGGCCAAATCCAAAGTGGCGCAGACGCTCGACGATTACCGTGGCAACTTCGCCTACAACCTGATGGACGCCAACAAGAAGCGCTTCATGGCGGAGGTGCCGTTCCTGGTGCAATGGGATGACCATGAAGTGCGCAACAACTGGTATCCCGGCCAGGTGATCGGCGCTGCGGAAAAGCGCTATCAGGAGCGCGAGCTGAACGTGCTCAAGCAACGTGCGCGGCAGGCGATGTTCGAATACAACCCGTTTCGCATCGACGTCGCCGATCCTGAGCGTATTTATCGCTCGTTCAACTACGGCCCGCTGCTGGAAGTGTTCATGCTCGACGAGCGCAGCTACCGCGGCGCCAATTCGCCGAACCGCCAGCCGGCGCCGGGGCCGGACGCGGCTTTCCTGGGCGCGGCGCAGATGCGCTGGATCAAGCAGGCGCTGTTGCGCTCGCGCTCGACCTGGAAAGTGATCGCCAGCGACATGCCGATTTCCATCGTCGTGCCCGACCTGAATGCGGACGTGCCGCAAGGCACCTTCGAGGCGTGGGCCAACGCCGACAACGGCAAGCCCTCCGGTCGCGAACTGGAGGTGGCGGAATTGCTGCGCTTCATCAAGCGCCACAACATCAAGAACGTGGTGTGGGTGACGGCTGACGTGCACTACGCATCGGCCACCTACTACATGCCGGAGAAGGCGCAGTTCACCGACTTCAAGCCGTTCTGGGAATTTGTCGGCGGACCGCTGCACGCCGGCACTTTCGGTCCCGGCGAGATTGATCGGACGTTCGGTCCGGACGTGCGCTATGTCAGCATTCCCGCCGACATGAAGCAGAACCGCTCGCCGGCTGACTTGTATCAGTTTTTCGGTATCGGCAAGATCGACGCGAAGACCAAGGTCATGAGCGTGTCGCTGCACAATGTCGAGGGAAGCAAGTTGTATGGCGTGGAGATCGCGCCGGAAGTTTGAGCGAGGCAGCTCAGCGGCCCGGGCCGGACAGCTTCTGCGTGATCAGCTTGCAGGTCGACAGCAGCGGATCGATCAGGGCCTGCTGCAACCGGGCAGGCTTGCGGAACAGCGGAATGCTGATGCTGATGCAGGCGACCGGCGTGCCTTCGGCGCCGAAGATGGGCGCGCCGACGCAGAAGATCTGCGCTTCGTTCTCTTCGCGGTCTTCGGTGTAGCCGCGCTGTTGCGCCACGGCGAGTTCGGCGCGCAGGACGTCGAGATCGGTGATGGTGTGCTCGGTGAACTTCTGCATCCGGACCGAGCGCAGCAGGCGGTTGCGGGTGGTCTCGTCGAGTGCCGCCAGATAGGCTTTGCCGACCGAACTGGAATACAACGTCACGCGCGTGCCGACGCGCGAGGTCATGCGCACGGCTTGCGGGCTTTCCAGCTTCTCGATATAGACCATGCCGTTGTCGCTCGGTACGGCCAGGTGGACGGTCTCGCGGGTGGTGTCGCGCAGCTGTTGCAGGGCGTCGATGGCGGCGGTGCGCACATCCGAGCGCGCCCACGATTTGCTGGCGAGATTGATCAGGCGCGGGCCCAGTTCGAAATGGCGCGTGCGCGGATTTTCCACCACCATGCCTTCGGCTGTCAGCGCCGCCAGGATGCGATAGACGGTCGGACGCGGATAGCCGCTCAGCGCGCTGAGCTGGGCAATCGTCAGCGGCGCATCCTGATCGGCGATCAGTTGCAGCACGGCCATGAACTTGGAGAACGCGGCGGTGCCGGCGATCTTCGGATTGTCTTCGGCGGCGGTGTCGGAGGTCGGCATGAGCGGCATGGGCGTCGGATGCAAAGCGGGAAAAATCAGCGGAAGGGCAGAACAGCAGAGGGGCATTATAGCCGAGGGGTTTCCCGGCACCGCCGATACGGCGGTGGCGATGCCGGGAAGGGAATGCGCTGCAGCAGGATCAGGACACCAGATAGCCGCCGTCGACCGGCACTACGGCGCCGGTCATGAAGGAGGCAGCCGGCGTGCACAGGAAGGCCGCAACATTGCCGATGTCTTCCGGCGTGCCCCAGCGATTGAGCGGCGTGCGTTGCAGGATGGGGCCGGACCGCGCCGGATCTTCCTGCAGCGCCTGGGTCAGCGGCGTCGCGATCCAGCCCGGCGCCACCGCGTTGACGCGGATGCCATCCGCAGCGTAAGCGATCGCCAGCGACTTGGTCAGTTGCGCCACGCCGCCCTTGCTGGAACTGTAGGCCGGCACCAGGCCGCCGCCGAAGAAGCTCAGCATCGACGCCAGGTTGACGATGCAGCCCTTGCTCTCCTTCAGCAGCGCACGCGCAGCCGAACAGATACGCATGGTGCCGGTCAGGTTGACGGCGATGACCTGCTCGAAGACCTCGACCTCATGCTCGGCGCCGCGCTTGATGATCCCGGCGCAGTTGATCACGATGTCGAGCTTCCCGATGCCGGAGAACAGATTCCTGACGCTGTCTTCCGACGCCACGTTGAGTTCGGCCAGCGTGACGCCGGTGCCGCTGAACTCTTCCGTGGCGAACGGCGGCAAGCCTGCCGCGATGACCTTGGCGCCCATGGCGGCGAGTTGGCGCGCCACCGCGCCGCCGATGCCCTGGGTGCCGCCGGTGACCAGCGCGGTTTTACCCTGGAACAGGTTGGGTGTGAATGTCATGTGCTTTCCTTCCGTACGAGAATGAATTTACGCTGCTGCCCGGTCGCCTTCGATCGGCTTGTTCACCACGAACATGTACACCAGCGCGGCGGCGAATGCGACCGCGGCGCTGATCAGCAGGGCGTTGACGAAGGAGTGGGTCTTGTCGACCACGATGCCGGTGATGAGCGGAGCCAGCGATCCGCCGAGGTAGCCGCCGAAGTTCTGCAGGCTGCCCAGCGAAGCCACCAGGCGGCGTGGAATCGCCACGCTGACCAGCGCCCATGCGCCGCCGCTTGCCATGTTCACGAACGCCATCGCCAGCGAGATGTAGACGATCGCCATCGTGGTGCTTGGCGTGTAGGCGGCAGGAATGGTGAACGCACCTGCACCGATCAGGCCGGCACAGATCGGCCACTTGCGGCTGCGGATCGGGGCCATGCCGCGTTTCATCAGGCCGTCGGCGATATAGCCCGACGACAGCATGCCCAGCGTACCGAAGATGTACGGAATCACCACCACCCAGCCGGTGCGCGCGATGCTCAGATGACGCTCGTGCTCAAGGTAGGCGGGCAACCATGTCAGATACAGCCACACCATGTAGATCACGCCCATGAAGCCGAACAGCATGCCCCAGGTAGTGCGATATTTGAACAGGCCTTTCCACTCATGCCAGGTCAGCTTGGCGTTGGCGTTCGGATCGTTGTCGGTGCCGTCGGCCAGGTAGAGGATTTCGGACGGCGTCAGTTCGACTTCATTGCGGTTGCGGTAGAAAATGTACCAACCCACTGCCACGGCGATACCGGCGATACCCATGATGACGAACATCATGCGCCAGCCGAACGACAGCATCAGCACGGTCAGGATCGGCGGCGCGAGGGCCGGACCGATGGTCGACGAGGCGACGAAGATGCCGGTCGGGCCGCCGCGTTCGCGCACGGCGAACCATTCCGAAACCACTTTGGCGCCGGCCGGGAACTGCGGCGCTTCGCCGAGGCCGAGGAACACGCGCGCCACCAGGAACTGATGCAGCGTGCCGACGAAGCCGCCGGCCAGCTGGGCCACCGACCAGACCATCATGCCAGCGCCGAGCATCACGCGCGCACCGAATTTATCGAGCATCGCGCCGATCGGCAATTGCGAGAACGCGTAGGCGAGCGAGAAGGCCGACAGCAGCAAGCCCATTTCGGATGCGCTCAATCCCAGCTCCTGGCTGACGGAATGGTTGGCGATGGACAGCGTGCTGCGATCAAGATAATTGACGATCCCAGCCAGCATCAGGAACGTCAATGCGACGATCTGAATACGTTTGAGTTTGGGGCTCTTTTGGACTTCCATGTTGTCTCCGATGTGAAAGTAAGGCGCTGCAGGCAGGAAGCTTCTGAGCCGTGTCACCTGCCGGCGCCGTCTGTGCGGCGCTTTTTGCAGCGCTGTGAAACGTCCGGCGGCTTGTGGCCGGCGGACGACTGTTGCTGATGCGATTTAATACGTGGCGCGTCCCCCGGACAAATCAAAGACCGCGCCGGTGTTGAACGTGCATGAACCGGAGCACAGCCAGGCCACCATCTCGGCGACTTCTTCCACGTAGCCGAGGCGACCCATCGGGCTCTTGGCGATCATGGTGGCGACGTGAGCCGGGCTCATCTGTTCCAGCAGCGTGGTCTTGACCGCCGCCGGCGCCAGTGCGTTGACCAGAATGCCGGCGTTGGCCAGCTCCTTGCCGAGCGACTTGGTCAACGCCAGCACGCCGGCTTTCGATGCGCTGTAGGCGGAGGCGTTGGGCGTGCCTTCCTTGCCGGCCAGCGAGGCGATGTTGACGATGCGGCCTTGCCCGGCGGCGCGCATCGCCGGGACCACTGAACGGCAAGTGTGGAACACGCCCATCAGATTGACGTCCACGATGCGGCGCCATTCGGCGGCGTCGTACTCATCCAGCGGCACGGTCGATCCGGCAAAGCCGGCGTTGTTGATCAGGAAATCGATGTGGCCGCGCGAGGCCAGCAGGCGTTGCGTGGCGGCGTCCACCGAGGCGGCGTCGGTGACGTCGACGGTGTCTTGTCCATACGGCGAATCGGCGGCGGGCTTTAGATCCCAGCACACCACTTCGGCGCCGGCCTGCGCCAGGCGCGCGCTGATGGCGGCGCCGATGCCGCCGGAGCCGCCGGTGACGACCGCGACGGCGCCCTGGAAGTTGTAATCGGCTTGTGTGTAGCTCATGGGGTGCTTGTCTTCTGCTGTTTCAACGCACGAACTGCTGCACGAAGTCGGCGCCCAGGCCGACCTTCTCGTAGTGCGCCTTGCACATCTCGAGCTTGGTGAAGACGTCTTCGTAGCCTTCGAACTTGCCGAACGGATCGCAGTAGTACATCACGCCGGTGATGTGGAAGTAGGTGATCATTTCTTCCACGTCTTCCGGCACGTACAGGGTGTGGGTTTCGCCGGGAGGTTCGAACACGTAGCTGCCTTGCTCGGCGATCCAGTTGTGTTCCAGATAGCGCCAGCGTCCCTTGAGCACCATGCCGTGCACCGGCGCCGGATGGCGATGGCGGCTCAGCACGCCGGACTTGCGCACGCGCAGCAGATTGGTCCAATAGCCTTGCGACACGTTCAGGCACAGCGGACGGAACCAGACGTTCTCGGCTTGCGGCACCCAGACTCTTTCGTCATCGGGAATAGCCGGGTTGACCACGATTTCCAGCGGCGCTTCTTTCGGGTTCGGGTATTGATAGGGCATCATTTTCGATGCTTCCGGCGTGGTGGCTTGCATGCCTTTTCTCCTCAGGTTTCAGTAACGGTCTGCATGGCGACTACGGTCTTTTTGTTATTTTTGAATGTCCAATATATGGACATGTAGTCTGTATTGTGGTCACTTTGAGGCAATCCGAAAAGTATGTCAAGTCATCCGCCCGCGCCGGCACCGGTCCGTATGCGAGTCAGGGGCCGTCGCACGGCCTTGCACGCTGAGAGGTGAATTGGTCAGACCATTCAGCGCAACGAGCGCGGATTGTGCGCCTTAAGCGATGCGATGAAAAGGGAGATGAAAAAAAATCCACGAGTGCGCGGATTTTTTCATGTCGTCAGCCTGCAGTCAGCAGGCGTGGTCCTGTGCGGGAAGATCAGTAATCGTCCCACTTCACTTCTTCAAAAGCGTGCACCAGGAAGTCGATGGTGGCGCGCACCTTGGCCGGCAGATGCGTGCGGCTCGGATAGACCGCATAGATGCCCAGTTCGACAGCGGTGTAGTCGGGCATCACCCGCACCAGTTTGCCGCTGCGGATGTGCTCGTTGAGCATGAAGGTCGGCTGGCGCGTGATGCCGATTCCGGCCAGCGCGGCGGCCACGCAGGTGTCGCCGTTGTTGGCGTGCATGCGCACGTTGGTCTTGACGCTGACGGGGCCGTCCGGACCTTCGAAATGCCACTCGTCCTTGTCGGCCGAATAACTGTAGCCGAGCACCGTGTGGTCCTTGAGGTCTTCGGGATGTTGCGGCGTGCCGTGGCGTTCCAGGTAGTCGGGCGCGGCGCACACCACAATGCGAGTCGAGGCCAGTTTGCGATAGATCAGCGAGGAACTCGGCAGGCGTGCGATGCGAATCGCCATGTCATAGCCCTCTTCGACGATGTCGACGATGCGGTCCGACAGCGTGATGTCGAGTTTGATGCCGGGATAGCGCCGCAGCAGGCAGGGCCAGACCTTGACCAGGTGCAGCACGCCGAAGGTCTGCGGCACATTGATGCGCAGCAGGCCGGTCGGATCGGTGTTGCCGGCGGTGAGCATCTGGTCGGCGTCTTCCAGCGCGGAGACGATCTGTTTGCAGCGATCCAGATACAGCACGCCGGCTTCGGTGAGTGAAAGCCGGCGCGTGGTGCGTTGCATCAGCCGCGCGCCGAGACGCGCTTCGAGCTCGAGGATGGTGCGCGATACCGCCGCCTTGGATACATTCAGCGCGTCGGCCGCCTTGACGAAGCTGCCTAGCTCGGCCACGGCGATGAAGCTTTCGATTTCGCGCAGTTTGTTCAAGCGATGTCTTTCCGGACAGGTTATGCCGCAGCAGGCAAATCGGCGAGGATGGACGACTGCGAACCGAAGGCGAAGGCGTCCATGCGCAGACTATGATACGTCGAACCGCTGTCCAGATGCACCGATTGCGTCCAGTCGTCGGCTGCGCCCATGGCGAAGAACAGCGTCAGCAGATGTTCGTCGGTCGGATGCAAGCGTACCGAATGCGGCGCCGATTCGCGATAGCCCAGCAGCGCTTCCAGATTGCCGCTTTGCATCTGCGCCAGGAACCACTGCAGGAATTCCACGGTATGCGGGGCGCTGTCGGAGCCAATCGCTGCATCCGCATCGTTGCGGCGCAGTTCGCGCAAATTGTGCGTGAAGCTGCCCGAGCCGACCAGCAGGATACCTTCCTTCGCCAGCGGCGCCAGCAACTGGCCGATGCGGTAGTGATAGGCCGGCGGCTGATGCGCTTGCAGCGACAATTGCACCACCGGTATGTCGGCGCCGGGATACAAATAGCGCAGCGGAACCCAGGCGCCGTGATCGAGGCCCCAGCCGTCATCGGTCTGGGCGGGCAGGCCGGCGTCGCGCAGCAAGCCGGCGACGCGTTCGGCCAGTTCCGGCGAACCGGCGGCAGGATAGTCCAGTTCGTACAACTCTCGCGGAAAACCGCCGAAGTCGTGGATCACACGTTGCTTTGCCAGGTTGCCGACGCGCGGCGCCTGGGTTTCCCAGTGCGGGGAAACGACCAGGATGGCCTTGGGCGTGGGCAGGCGCGCGCCGATGCTGCGCAACAGCGGCCCGGTCCGGCCGGGTTCGACCGCCAGCATGGGGGAGCCGTGGGAGACGAAAAGCGATGGCAGTGCGGTAGACATGGCAGTACTCCGTAAGAGGGGGGAAACCCCGGCGGCGGCGGCCGCGCAAAGGTTTCAGCCGAAGCGCGTCGATCGATGCGCTTCAATCAATCATTATGCAGCGACGTTCAGACTCTTGCGCTTGACGGCGAATGCGCCATTGCCGAGCAGGTAGACCGCGACCAGCACGACAATCCACATGGCGAGGTATTCCCAGCCGCCCTTCGGGTTGCTGAAGAAGAAACCGTTCTTGGCATGCACGGTAAAGATGGCGCCGGCCAGATCGATCGCAAGGGGGATGGCCAGCAGATCGCCGTAGAAGCCGATCACCAGCGCGATGCCGCCGACGACTTCCAGCAGGATGATCAGATACGCGAGGAAACCGGGCAGGCCCAGCGATTCAAAGAACGCCGCAGTGCCGGGCAGCGTGAAGACGAAAATCTTCATCGCGGCATGCGCCAGAAAGAACAGGCCGGCAGTGACGCGCAGCAGGAAAGCGGCGTAGTCGGCTTTGGTATTGAGGGTGGTAGTAGTCATGGTGGCTCCCGAATGAATGAGGCCACGATTGGCCTCGATGGGAGCAACTGTAAGGAAAAGCGAGTCGCGGATAAATACGGTGCAGCGGGATGAATTGTTTCGGTATCGTTGACAATCATCCCGCCGTGCTTGCTTATGCCCCTTCCGGCTTGGGTTTGGCTGCCTCGCGGCGATTGAAGCCTTCCACCATGTCGAAGCGGAACAAACGGCATTCCAGGGCGCCGTTGAAGAATGGCGTCTTGCGAGCTTCCTTCAGGCGCAACAATTTCGGCAGGCCGAGGTCGGCCGAGAACAGGAATACGCTCCAGCCGGCGAAACGCTGTTTGAGCGTGGTGCCGAAGGCGCTGAAGAAGGCGACGAACAGCTCGTCGGTCGGCACGGCGGCATCGCCGCGCACGCTCAGACGCTCGCCGTACGGGGGGTTGGTCAGCATGATGCCGGTGGTCGGATTGCCGTTGGCATCGACCGGCGGTTTGACTTCCTGGGCTTCGATCTGCTTGAGCGGCACGTCAAACAGAATGCCTGCCTTGCGCAGATTGCTGCGCGTGATGTTGACCATGTCGCCGGAAATGTCGCTGCCGAAAATCGTCGGCACGGTCGGCAAGGGATTCGGCTTGAAGTCGCCCTTGATCGCCAGCCAGGCTTCGGCATCGAAGTTGTCGAATTTTTCAAACGCAAAACGGCGGCGCGCGCCCGGCGGGATGCCGGCCAGCATTTGCGCCGCTTCGGCCAGGATGGTGCCGGAGCCGCACATCGGGTCGAACAGCACCATGCCTGGCTTCCAGCCGCTGGTGCGCAGCAGGCCGGCAGCGAGGTTCTCGCGCAGCGGCGCCTCGCCGGTGTCATCGCGCCAGCCGCGCTTGAACAGCGCTTCGCCGGAGGTATCGAGATAGATCGTGAAATTATGCGCGTCCAGGAAGCCCGAGATGCGCATGTCCGGTGTCTTGGTGTTGACCGAGGGACGCTCGTCGAAACGTTCGCGGAAACGATCGCAGATGGCATCCTTGATTTTCAGCGTGGCGAACTCCAGGCTGCGCAGCGGCGACTTCACAGCGGTGACGTCGACACGGATGGTGTGCGACACCTCGAACCAGTTTTCCCACTCCTGTTCGAGCGTGAGGTCGTAGATGTCGTTTTCATTCTTGTAGGAACCGTGCGCCAGGCGCAGCAGAACGCGGCTGGCGATGCGCGAACGCAGGTTCAGCTGATAGGCGCCGATCATGCTGCCGGAGCAATGCACGCCGCCGGGAACCTGGTTATGCACTTTCAGGTTGGCGTCGGGGCCGGCCAGTTGGGCGATTTCGTTGAGTTCTTCCGCGAGGGCGATTTCGAGGCCGCGCGGGCAGGGGCAGAAATAGGAATAGTTGGTGCTCATAAGGGGTACCTTTTGTCCGTTGGGGTGGGATGCCTGGGCCGCTATACAACCTGATGTCGTGTAGCGGATGCTTCTTCCGGCGGCGTTGACGGCATCTTCCGATCGACGCCGCCGGATTCCCGCTTGCGCGGGAATGACGAATCTGAATCTGATTTACTGCTGCTGCTGTTGCTGCTGTTGCTGCTGTTGCTACAAATTACTTTTCGGCAAACGCGCGCTCGACGAAATCGAGGCGGTCCTGGCCCCAGTAGCCTTCGCCGTCCACGATAAACCACGGCGCGCCGAAGACGTTGGCCGTGGTGGCCTCCTCGCTGAAACGGTCGAACTCCGCTTGCACGCTGGCGGTTTCCGCCGACTTCAGCAGGCTCGCGCCATCATGGCCGAGGCCGTTGGCAAGCGCCAGCAGCGTGTCGGTGTCGGCGATGTTCTTTTCGTCTTCCCAGATCGCGCGCATGACGGCGCCGGTCAGGTCGAGCGCGGCGCTGGTGCCGTGCGCCAGTTGCGTGGCGATGATCAGGCGTGCGGCGAGGTCGCTTTGCACCGGGAAATAGGTCGGTTGCAGGTTCATCGGCAGGCCGAGGAATTTGCTCCAGCGTTCCAGTTCCTTGAGGCGATACGCCTGGCGCTGCGGCGCGCGCTTGGCCAGCGGCAGGCCGCCGGACTGGCCGAAGATCTTGCTCAGGTCGAACGGCTTGAGTACGACCTGGACGTCGTACTGTTTGGCCAGAGCGACAAAACGCGCATGCCCCAGATAGGCGAAGGGCGAGTGCGGCGCGAAGAAGTATTCACATACTTTGCCCATGAAGGACTCCGTAAAAGGAAAAAGCGGGATGGATCAGAATGGTTTCACAACGACCAGAATCACAATGGCCAGTAACAATAATACCGGGACTTCGTTGAACCAGCGGAACCACTTGTGACTGCGCTTGTTGTTGCCGTTTTCGAACTTCCTGAGCAGGGAACCGCAGGCATGGTGATAGCCGATCACCAGCACCACCAGCGCCAGCTTGGCATGCATCCAGCCGTTGCCGGGACCTTTGCCGATGCCGTAGATCAGGTACAGCCACAAGCCCAGCACGATCGCCGGAATTGCCAGGATCGTGGTGAAACGGTACAGGCGACGCGCCATGCCGAGCAGGCGTTCCCTGGTGACGGTCTCGGTTTCCTGCGCCAGGTTGACGAAGATGCGCGGCAGGTAGAACAGGCCGGCGAACCACGAGGCGATGAACACGATGTGCAGGGCTTTGATCCAGAGCATGTGGTTTCCTTTTTTGGCGATTGGCTGAGAACCTGCTTACGATCTTACTGCGACACCAGCTGATGGTCTCTCCCTACAGATCGTAAGCAGGTTCTGCGAGGTAAAACGGTAACGCTTACTGGCGCACTTGCCCCTGTCCCAGCACCACGTATTTGAGTGAAGTCAGTCCCTCCAGCCCGACCGGGCCGCGCGCATGTAGCTTGTCGTTGGAGATGCCGATCTCGGCGCCGAGGCCGTATTCGAAGCCGTCGGCAAAACGCGTCGAGGCATTGACCATGACCGAGGCCGAGTCGACTTCGCGCAGGAAACGCATGGCGCGCGTGTAGTCTTCGGTAACGATGGCGTCGGTGTGCTGCGACGAGTAGGTGTTGATGTGGTCGATCGCTTCATCCATGCCGGCGACGATCTTCACGGCCAGGATGGGCGCCAGGTATTCAGTGCTCCAGTCTTCTTCGACGGCTTCTTTCAGAAGCGGATAACCGGCCAGGATCGCACGGCTTTCAGCGTCGCCGCGCAGCTCGACGTCCTTGGCGCGGTACAGTTCCGCCAGCTTCGGCAACACGTCGGCGGCGATGGCGCGCGCCACCAGCAGCGTTTCCATGGTGTTGCAGGTGCCGTAGCGGTGGCACTTTGCGTTGAAGGCGACGTCCAGCGCTTTTGCCTGGTCGGCCTTGTCGTCGATGTAGACGTGGCAGATGCCATCCAGATGCTTGATCATCGGCACCTTGGATTCCTTGATGAGGCGTTCGATCAGTCCCTTGCCGCCGCGCGGCACGATGACGTCGACATACTCGGTCATGGTGATCAGCGCACCGACAGCGGCGCGGTCGGTGGTTTCGACCACTTGCACTGCGTCTTCGGGCAGGCCGGCGCCGGCCAGGCCTTCCTTGACCAGTTTCGCCAAGGCCTGGTTGCAATGGATCGCTTCGGAGCCGCCGCGCAGGATCGTCGCATTGCCGCTCTTGATGCACAGGCCGGCGGCATCCACGGTCACGTTCGGACGTGCTTCGTAGATGATGCCGATCACGCCCAGCGGCACGCGCATCTGGCCGACCTGGATGCCGGTCGGACGATACTTCATGTTGGAAATTTCACCGATCGGATCGGGCAGCGCGACGATCTGTTCCAGGCCTTCGGCCATGGTGGCGATGGCCTTGTCGGATAGCGTCAGGCGGTCCAGCATGGCGTCTGACAAACCGTTGGCGCGCGCCGCGGCCAGGTCTTGCTGATTGGCGGCGCGCAGCGTGTCAGCGTCGCGGCGGATGGCGGCGGCGATGAGGGACAGCGCGCGGTTCTTCGCCGCGGTGTCGGCACGAGCCATGGCGCGCGATGCTTTGCGGGCGCGCTGGCCGATGTCGTTCATGTAGTGTTCGATGTTGAGCGTCATGGTTTTTTTAGCGTGAGTTTCAGCGCGGGTATTAGTAGCCGCGCGCGAGCTTGAGGCCGAGCTGCGACAGCGCGTCCCAGGCGTCGCCGGAAAATGCCTTGGCGCGCAAGCCCTTGACCATCTTGTCGATCTGCGCAGCTTCTTGCAGCGCGGTTTGCAGCGTCGCCAGGCTGATGCGGCGCAGCGCCGGCTCCATCAGTTTTTCGCGCGGGCCCCAGATGCGGTATTCCTTGAGCAGCATGCCGAGTTGCTTGCCTTGCGTGACGCCCGATTTGAGCTTGAGCAGCGTGCGCACTTCTTCGGCCACGGCCCACAGCACCAGCGGCAGCGCTTCGCCTTCGCCCTTCAAGCCATCCATCATGCGCATGAGCCGTGCGGCGTCGCCCGACAGCATCGCTTCGTTGAGCTTGAAGACGTCGTAGCGCGCCACGTTCAGCACGGCGTCGTGCACTTGTTCGAATGTCAGCTTGCCGGTCGGGTAAAGCAGGCCGAGTTTTTGAATTTCCTGATGCGCCGCCAGCAGGTTGCCTTCGACGCGGTCGGCGATGAAATCCATGCACTGGCGATCGGCGCTCTGCTGCTGCGCGGCAAGCCGGTTGCCGATCCAGCCCGGCAGATGTGCGCGCTCGACCAGCGGAATGTCGATGTAGACGCCGGCTTGCTGCAAGGTGCCGACCCAAGCCGCCTTTGCTGTGGCCCAGTCGAGCTTGGGCAGGCTGATGATGGTCAGGTTGTCGGGGTTCAGGTTGGCGGCGTATTCCTGCAGCGCCTGGCCGCCGTCCTTGCCGGGTTTGCCGGTGGGGATGCGCAGTTCGATCAGTTTCTTGTCGCCGAACAGCGATTGCGACTGGTTGGCGGCAAGCAGTTCGCCCCATTTGAAGCTGCGTTCGACCACCAGCACGTCGCGTTCGGTGTAGCCGTTGGCGCGCGCGGTCTTGCGGATCTTGTCGGCTGCTTCGAGCGCCAGCAGATGTTCGTCGCTGGCGATGACGTACAGCGACGACAGCGATTTCGTCAGGTGGGTGTCGAGCGCGTCCAGCCGCAGTTGCATCGATTATTCCTCGACGGGGTCGGCAGTGCCGGCTGTGGCGGTCTTGCTCGCGGACAGGCGGCGCAGGATCTGCTGCACCAAGTCGCTTTGCATGTCGCGATACAGCAGCACTTCTTCAGCCTGCTTCGCCAGTTCCTGGTTTTCGTCGTAGGTAATGTCACGCTTGAGCGTGATATTTGTCGGCGGAATCAGGACGGCGCCCTTGTTGTCCCTGACCAGGAAACTGAAGCGCTGGTACAGCGAGTATTCGCGTACGCGGCCGTTGGTGTTCAGGGTCAGGATCTTCTTTTCACGCGTGTCGGCGATGACTTGCAGCACCGCTTCCGCCTCGTCCTTGTCGGACACCACTTCAACGCCGCTGGCGCGGATGTAGCGCTTCAGTTCCGTGCCCAATTGCGAGTTGTCCGCAAAGCCGAGGAAAATCGTCTTGAACGGCAGATTTGCCGGCCCGCGCATGTGAAAGCCGCAGGCGCTGAGCGTGACCGCAGCCAGCAGCATCAGGAACCATTGCAGTACTTTGCGTTGATGAAGTTGAAATGGCATGTGTGAGTCCGTGGTCAGGTTCGTAGGCAAAAGAATCGGCGTAAAAACGTCAGGCAACGATGTTGATCAGCTTGCCGGGGACGACGATGATTTTCTTCGGTGCGCCGGTCAGGAATTTCTGCACGCTTTCATTTCCCAGTGCGGCCGCTTCGATGCTGGCCTTGTCGGCATCCTTGGCGACGGTGATGCTGCCGCGCAGTTTGCCGTTGACCTGAATCATCATCTCGATCTCGCTTTGCTCCAGCGCGGCGGCGTCGACTTGCGGCCAGTCGGCGTCGAGGATGTCGCCATGCTGCGCGGCGAAGCCCAGTTCCTGCCACAGCGCATGGGTGATGTGCGGCGTGATCGGGTTGAGGATGCGCAGGAAGATCGAGGTGCATTCGGCCAGCACGGCGTTGGCGGACGGGCTGTCTTCCAGCTTGGCGGCTTCAAGCGTGTTGAGCATCTTCATGCAGGCCGACACCACGGTGTTGTACTGGATGCGCTTGAGATCGTGATCGGCTTGCTGCAGCACCTTGTACACTTCGCGGCGCAGCGTCTTCAGCGTGTCGTTCAGTTGCGCCGTATCGACGGCGCCGGCGCCTTCAATGCGCGCAGCGTGGTTGTACGCGAATGCCCACACGCGGCGCAGGAAGCGATTGGCGCCTTCGACGCCGGTGCCCGACCATTCCAGCGTCTGTTCCGGTGGCGAAGCGAACATGGTGAACAGGCGTGCGGTATCGGCGCCGTACTGGTCGATCTGCGCTTGCGGATCGATGCCGTTGTTCTTCGACTTCGACATCTTCTCGGTGCCGCCGATGGCGACCGGCTGGCCGTCTGCCTTCAGGATGGCGGAAACCGGACGGCCCTTGTCGTCATGCGTCAGTTCGACTTCGTCGGGGTTGATCCAGGTCTTCTTGCCGGCGGCGTCTTCACGATAGTAGGTCTCGTTGAGCACCATGCCTTGCGTGAGCAGGTTGGTGAACGGTTCGTCGAACTTGACCAGGCCGAAGTCGCGCATGACCTTGGTCCAGAAGCGTGCATACAGCAAGTGCAGCACGGCGTGTTCGATGCCGCCGATGTATTGGTCCATCGGCATCCAGTAGTCGTTGCGGCTGTCGACCATCGCATCGTCGCTCTGCGGCGAGGTGTAGCGCATGAAGTACCACGACGAATCGACGAAGGTATCCATCGTGTCGGTCTCGCGGCGCGCCGGTTTGCCGCAGCTCGGGCAATCGACGTGCAGGAATTTTTCATGCTTGTTGAGCGGGTTGCCGCTGCCGTCCGGCACGCAGTCTTCCGGCAGCACGACCGGCAGGTCCTTTTCCGGAACCGGCACGTCGCCGCAGTCGGCGCAGTGGATGATCGGGATCGGGGTGCCCCAGTAACGCTGGCGCGAAATGCCCCAGTCGCGCAGGCGGAAGGTGACTTTCTTTTCGCCCAGGCCCTTGGCGGCCAGGTCGGCAGCGATGGCATCGACTGCGGCTTGATAACCGAGGCCGTCGTATTTGCCGGAATCGGTGGTCTTGCCGCTTTCCTTGTCGGCGTACCATTCTTCCCAAGCGTCGGTGGAGTAGGTCTTGCCTTCGACGGCAACAACCTGCCTGATCGGCAGATTGTATTTCTTGGCGAAGGCGAAGTCGCGCTCGTCATGCGCCGGTACGCCCATCACGGCGCCGTCGCCGTAGGTGATCAGCACATAATTGCCGACCCACACTTCGACTTGTGCGCCGGTCAGCGGATGGGTGACGAACAGGCCGGTCGGCATGCCTTTCTTTTCCATCGTGGCCATGTCGGCCTCAATGACGCTGCCCTTCTTGCATTCGGCGATGAAGTCTTGCAGCGCAGGATTGTTCTTCGCGGCGAAGGTCGCCAGCGCGTGTTCCGGGGCCACGGCGCAGAAAGTCACGCCCATGACGGTGTCGGCACGTGTGGTGAAGACCCACAGCTTGCCGTCGCTGATCAGCTGACCATCTTCCTTGATGTCATGCGGGAAGGCGAAACGCACGCCGGTGGACTTGCCGATCCAGTTGGCCTGCATCAGGCGCACGCGCTCAGGCCAGCCCGGCAGCTTGGTTTCGACGTGTTCCAGCAGCTCCTCGGCGTAGTCGGTGATCTTGGCGTAGTACATCGGGATTTCACGCTTCTCGATGACCGCCCCCGAGCGCCAGCCTTTGCCGTCGATGACTTGCTCGTTGGCCAGCACGGTCTGGTCGATCGGATCCCAGTTCACGGTGCCGGTCTTCTTGTAGATGATGCCCTTCTCGAGCATCTTCAGGAACATCCACTGGTTCCACTTGTAATATTCGGGCGAGCAGGCCGTCATTTCGCGCGACCAGTCGATCGCCAGGCCCATCGACGCCATCTGCTTCTTCATGTACTCGATGTTCGAGTAAGTCCATTGCGCCGGCGGCACGCCGTTGGCCATCGCCGCGTTTTCCGCCGGCATGCCGAACGCGTCCCAGCCCATCGGCATCAGCACGTTGTAGCCGCTCATGCGCAGGTAGCGATACATCACGTCGTTGATCGTGTAATTGCGAACGTGGCCCATGTGCAGCTTGCCCGATGGGTAGGGCAGCATGGAGCAGGCATAGAACTTCTTCTTGTCGCGCCCCTGCTTGTCTTTGGCGTGTTCGACGGTCTTGTACGCGTCGGTCGCGATCCAGTGCTGTTGTGCGGATTGTTCTACTTCTGCTGGGCTGTATTTATCTTGCATGTCGGGATGAGGCAAAGGAAAGATCGAAACCCGGCATTATACCGGCTCGCCAGAGGGGAGACCTAGTTCTGTCTCGATGTCAATCCGGCCATGAATTGCATCGTGGAAACAAAAAAGCCGCTGCATGCAGCAGCGGCTTTGGGAGATCCGGCGAGTGGGCGCTTCAGAGATAGAGCATTTCGATGCTGATCGAGCCGTCCAGCTGAATGTCGTCGGCCAGCAACTGATAGGCCACTCGGCTCAGTTTGGCGCTGATATCGAGACCGGCGACCAGTTCGCTGAAGGCCACCGGCGTGCTGCCCGCTCCAAATGATACCTGGCTGCCGTCCTGGCGCAAGTTGCGCAGGGTGCTGCTGCTCCAGGCGGCGCTGCCGTTCGGACGACCCAGGATGCCGACCGACTGGCCGTCCGCCACCGCAGTGCCGAAGCGCACGACATAGCCGCCGATGCTTTTGCCGCGATACAGGCCCAGGCCGAAGTGGTCGCCGGCATCGATGCCCGGAATGTCCTTTTCACGCGTGGCTTCGCGGTTGTCGATCGCCTTGACGGCAATCTTAGTGGGGCCGTCGCAGGAAATCCGCATATCAATGCGCTGCGAAGGCAGATCCTTGAAGCGCTCCTTGAGCTGCGGGTCCGATTTGATGGTGCCGAAATCGATCACGCTGTTGCCGGGAAAGCTGGCCAGGCAAGCGGAAGGACGGATGGTGCCTTTGACGACCAGTTCTGCAGTATCGGCAGCGTGGGCGTTGGTGCTCAGCAACAGGGGCGTGAAGGCGAAAAGCAGGAAAAGGGGTCTCATGAAGCCTCTCTGGATAAGCAGTCTGCGGGCGGGATGGTGCGCAGACGGCCTGACTATTCTGAAACAGAATTCCTCTAATTTATATAAGAAAATTCTCAAAAATCTAATGTTAATAAATAGCAGTATTTCTATTTATGCATAGAAATTACGCTGCATGTCACGCGAAATTGATTGGATGGTCATGGCCCGGTAACAAAGCGCTGGCACGATGTAATCGTTTTCATGCGAACCCATCGACTTCAGCCTCACTCATCGCCCATCATCGTGCCGCCTTCCATCAAACAAGTCGCCCTGCAAGCCGGCGTGTCCACCGCGACGGTGTCGCGCCTGCTCAACAGTCCTGCATCGGTCAGCGCCGAGACCGCGGGCAAGATCAATGAGGCCATCGCCGCGCTCGGCTTCCGCCCCAATTTCAACGGCCGCAACCTGCGAGCGGGACGTTCGCGCACCGTCGGGGTGGTGGTGCCGACGCTGTCGAACACGGTGTTCGCGCAATGCCTGCAGGGGATCGAACTGGCGGCGCGTACGCTCGATTACTCGGTGATGTTCACGGCCACCGAATACCGCCAGGAAGACGAAGCGGCGGCAGTCAACCTGCTGCTCAGCCATCGCGTCGACGGCGTCATCCTGACCGTCGCCGACGCCAGCGCCAGCGGCACGCTGGACGTGCTCGACCGGGAAGGCATTCCCTACGTGCTGACGTACAACCAGCCGCAGCAAGCCTCGCGCCTGTCGGTGTCGGTCGACAATCGCGCCGCCGCACATGATGCCGTGGCGCACCTGACTGCGCTCGGCCATACCCGCATCCAGATGCTCACCGGTCAATTCAATGCGTCCGACCGCGCCATCCAGCGCTACCACGGCTATCTCGACGCCATGCGCGCGCACGGTCTGGCGCCGATGGCGCCGATCGAAGTGCCGCGCCATACCGGCCTGACCAGCGCGCATCTCCAGGCATTTTCCGATCCGCAGCAACGCCCGAGCGCCTTGTTCTGCTCCAACGACCTGCTCGCCCTGGCCGCGATGCGCGATCTGCGCGAGCTGGGTTTGCGCGTGCCGGAAGACATCTCCGTCATGGGCTTCGACGGCATCCCGCTGGGCGAGATGATGTCGCCGGTGCTGGCCAGCGCCGTGCAGCCGTCCGAACAGATCGGCGAAGTCGCCCTGCGCACGCTGGTGGCCGCCATCGGGCAGACCGAGGGTGGCGCCGGCCCGGTCTCGCAAACACTTGCGCACACGATCCGCCACGGCGGCACTGTGCGGGTTTTCTCCTGACCTTTTTCAGTTTTTTAATCGTTCACATCAACAGCAACAGAAAGGAAACGACATGCGATCACTTCCACGTTTGTCCCGCATTCTCCAGACGATGGCGGCAACCGCCGCCTTTGCCGTCTCGTTCAGCGCCGCGGCGCAAAACGTCATCTGCTACAACTGCCCACCGGAATGGGCTGACTGGGCCACGCAGATCAAGACCATCAAGGAAAAGACCGGCATCACCGTGCCGCCCGACAACAAGAACAGCGGCCAGGCGCTGGCGCAGATCATGGCTGAAAAAGCCAGCCCGGTGGCTGACTTCACCTACGTCGGCGTGACCTTCGGCATCGAAGCGAAAAAGAACGACATCATCACCCCCTACAAGCCGGCCGGCTGGAATGACGTGCCTGCAGGCCTGAAGGATCCGGAAGGTTATTGGACCACCATCCACTCCGGCACCATGGGCCTGATGGTCAACGTCGATGCATTGAAGGGCAAGCCGATGCCGCGCTCGTGGCAAGACCTGCTCAAGCCTGAATACAAAGGCCTGATCGGCTACCTCGATCCCGCCAGCGCATTCGTCGGCTATGTTGGCGCGGTCGCCGTGAACCAGGCATTGGGCGGCACGCTCGACAACTTCACGCCAGGCATCAATTACTTCAAGGCGCTGCAAAAGAACCAGCCTATCGTGCCGAAGCAGACTTCCTACGCGCGCCTGATTTCCGGTGAAATTCCGATCCTGTTCGGTTACGACTTCGACGCCTACCGCGCCAGGTACAAGGACAAGGCCAATGTCGCCTTCGTGATCCCGGCCGAAGGCAGCGTCACCGTACCTTATGTCGTCAGTCTCGTGAAGAACGGTCCGAACCAGGCCAACGCGAAAAAGGTGCTGGACTTCCTGTTGTCCAATGAAGGCCAGGCCATCTGGGCCAATGCCTACCTGCGTCCGGTGCGTGCTTCTGCGATTTCGAAAGAAGCCGAAGCCCGCTTCCTGCCGGCCGCCGACTATGCCCGCGCCAAATCGGTCGACTACGGCAAGATGGCTGACGTCCAGCGTCAGTTCAGCGAACGCTACCTGGCCGAAGTGAAGTAAGCATGTCCGTGCAACTGACTCGTACAAGTCAGCCGCACCGCAAACGTCCGGCCGGCAAGGTCTGGTTGTTTGCGGTGCCGGGTATGACGTTGTTCGCGGCGTTCTGGCTATTGCCGATGCTGCGCCTGGTCGGCGTCGGCGCCAGCGGTCCGAGCGGTGCGATGGCCTATCTGGCCGTGGTGACCAATCGCCACTATCTGTGGAGCCTGGTGTCGACGCTGTTGCTGTCGGCGGTGGTCACCTTAGCGACACTGGCGATTTCGTCGCTGGTGGGGCTGTTCCTGCAACGCAACCGTTTCCCCGGCAAATCGCTGCTGCTGGCGATGCTGACGTTTCCGCTGGCGTTCCCGGGCGTGGTGGTCGGCTTCATGGTGATCATGCTGGCCGGACGCCAGGGATTGATCGGCGTGCTGACCGACAAGCTGTTCGGCGAGTCGCTGGTGTTTGCGTATTCGCTGGCGGGGCTGTTCATCGGTTATCTGTACTTTTCGATTCCGCGAGTGATCCTGACGGTGATGGCCGCCGCCGAAAAGCTCGACCCCGCGCTCGAAGAAGCGGCGCGTTCGCTCGGCGCCAATCCGCTGCGCGTGTTCTTCGACGTGGTGGCGCCGGCGCTGATGCCGGCCTTGATATCGTCGGGCGCAATCTGCTTCGCCACCAGCGTCGGCGCCTTCGGCACGGCGTTCACGCTGGCGACCAGCATTGATGTCTTGCCGATGGCGATCTATAACGAATTCACCAGCTACGCGAATTTCGCGATGGCGGCGGCCTTGTCCATCGTGCTCGGCGTGATCACCTGGATCGCCCTGGCGCTGGCGCGTTCACTGTCGGGCAGTAGTGTCCCGGCTACGGCATGAAGAAGGGAAAACGATGAAAAACTCCCTGCGGTTTTATCTGCAACTGGCGTTCACGCTGCTGGTGTGCGCCTTCCTGATCGTGCCGGTGGTGCTGTCGGTGCTGGCCGGCGTGACGGAAAATTTCTTCGTCGGCTTGTCGAGCGGCTTCACGCTGCGCTGGGTCGCGCAGGTGTGGGATACCTATCAGATGACCATCTGGCGTTCCGTCGCGATTGCGCTGGCTTGCCTGGCGGTGACACTGGTGGTCGGCGTGCCGCTGGCCTACATGCTGGCGCGCCATCAGGGCGGCAACAGCCGGCTGGCGCGCGTCTTCGAGGAGCTGCTCATGATGCCGGTGGCGGTGCCGGGCCTGGCCACGGCGCTGGCGCTGATCATGGCCTACGGCCAGTATCGCGCCTTCCGCGGCAGCCTGCTGTTCATCCTGGTCGGACATGTGCTGTTCACCTTGCCGTTCATGGTACGGCCGGTGCTGGCGGTGATGCAGTCGTCGCAACTGGCGGTGCTGGAAGAAGCCGCCGCCAGTCTCGGCGCCGGCATCCGCCAGCGCTTCTTCGGCGTGGTGATTCCGAACGCCGCGTCGGGCATCCTGGCCGGGGCGCTGATGGTGGTGACCTTGTCGATCGGCGAGTTCAACATCACCTGGATGCTGCATACGCCGCTGACCATGACCTTGCCGGTCGGACTGGCCGACGCCTACGCTTCGATGCGGCTGGAAGTCGGCTCCGCCTATACCCTGATTTTTCTTTTGATGATCGTGCCGCTGCTGGTCGCCATGCAATGGGCGACCCAGACCACGCGCACTCGCGTACGCCTATGAACTCTTCTCTTTCCATCAAACTGCTTCAATGCGCCAAGACCTTCGGCAGCGGCGCACCTGCGCTGGAGCCGATCGACCTTGAAATCCATCCCGGCGAAACGCTGGTGCTGCTGGGGCCGTCCGGCTGCGGCAAGACCACCACGCTGCGACTGATCGCCGGACTGGAATTCCCCGACGCCGGCGGCCGCGTGCTGTTCGGCGACGACGACGTCACCGACCTGCCGATCGAAAAGCGCGGCGTCGGCATGGTCTTCCAGAACTATGCGCTGTTCCCCAACATGACGGTCGGCGAGAACATCGCCTATGGCATGAAGATCCGCAAGCTGCCTGCCGCCGAACGCGCCGCCAGAATCGATGCGCTGCTCGACATGGTGCACCTGCAAGGCCTCGGCCATCGCCGCATCGACCAGCTTTCAGGCGGGCAAAAACAGCGCGTGGCGCTGGCACGGGCACTGGCGGTGGAGCCGCGCGTGCTGTTGCTGGACGAGCCGCTGACCGCTCTCGACGCCAAGCTGCGCGAAACCCTGCGCGCCGACCTCAACCAGTTGCTGCGCAAGCTCGGCATCACCGCGATTTACGTCACGCACGACCAGGGCGAGGCGATGGCGCTGGGCGACCGTGTCGTCGTGATGGAGCGGGGCAAGATTGCGCAGATCGGCACACCGCAGGATATCTACTATCGTCCGGCCTCGGAATTCGTGGCCGACTTCATCGGCACCATGAATCGCGTGAGCGGCGTGACGCGCGTTGGTCACCTGCAGATCCCGGCCGGCATCGTGCCGCTGGCGAACGTGAAACCGGACCGGCAGGCGACGGCGATGTTCCGTCCTGAAGATGTCGAGATCGTGCCGCTCGATACCGCCGGCGCGGAAATATTCGGCGACGTCATGTCGACCTTCTTCATGGGCGATCGTACGCGCCTGCTGGTCGACGTCGGCACCGAGATGCCGGTGATCGTCGAGACGCGCAGGCGCGGCGTCTGGCATGCCGGCGAGCACATCGGACTGCGCGTGCCGGAGCACGCGGTGATGCAATTGCCCGCGCAACATTTTTCAGGGGAGACCCGCTCATGATCCTGTGCCAGATTTCCGACCTGCACATCAAGGCGCAAGGGAAAAAATCCTATCGGGTGGTCGATACCGCCGAAAGCCTGCGGCGCTGCGTGGCGCAGGTCAACCGGCTGAAACAGCGGCCGGATGCGGTGGTGTTCACGGGCGACCTGGTCGATTTCGGCCTGGCCGACGAGTACGCGGTTCTGCGCGAATTGCTGGCGCCGCTGACGATGCCGTACTACCTGCTGCCCGGCAACCACGACGAGCGCGGCGCGCTGCGCCGGGCCTTCCCGGATCACGGCTACCTGCAAGGCGCCGCCGACGACGCGCGTATCGAATACGTGATCGAGGATCATCCGCTGCGCATCGTGACGCTCGATACCGTGATCCCCCGTTCCAGCAAGGGAGAGTTGGCGCCGGCGAGCATGGACTGGCTGGAGCAGGTGCTGAGTACACAGCCGCAGCGGCCGACCGTGATCGCGATGCACCATCCGCCGTTCACTACCGGCATCGGGCACATGGACGACATCGGTCTGATCAATCCGCAGTTGCTGGAACCTGTGGTGCGCCGTCATCCGCAAGTGGAACGGGTCATCTGCGGCCACCTGCACCGGTCGATACAAACCCGCTTCGGCGGCACGATGGCATCAACCTGTCCGGGCGTGTCGCATCAGGTGGTGCTCGATCTGGATCCGCAGGCGCCGTCGCAGTTCGTGATGGAGCCGCCGGGATTCCAGTTGCATTGGTGGGAGAGGAATACGGGACTGATCAGTCATACGGCTTACGTCGGCGAGTTCGACGGGCCGTATCCGTTTTATGACGGCGATCAGCTGATCGACTGAGGGGGGGAGCGGGGGCGGAAGGTCAGAGCAGCGCCAGCTTGAGCGTTGCCGGTTCTTCGTAGTCTTCACAGCGTTCATTGATCATGGCGACGCAGAATTGCAGCTCTTCAACGATGTCCGGCGCAGCGGCGCGCAGCTTGTCGCTGTGCTGGACTTCGATGGTCAACACTTCATTGTCCTTGAGCACGAACTTGCTCATGCCGTCGTCATCGCGCAGGTAGCTCAGGCAATCGACCCAGGCGTTCATGTTGTTGCCGTAAAACTCGGGGAAGCCGAATACGCTCGCGCATTGGCTGTGAAAACTGTCCCAGTCGGTGATGAGTTCGCCATTCAGGCGTGCTGTTGCCATGTCTATTTCTTCTCAGTATCCGGTTTCGGATCGGTCACAAAACCGAGCTTGTTCAGGCCGTTGCTCTGCGCCGCCGACATGACGTCGGCAATCACTTCATAACGGGTCGCCTTGTCGGCGCGCAGCTGCACTTCCGGCTGCGGCTTCTTGCCTGCCGCCTGGGCCATGCGCCGCGTCAATTCTTCCAGCGTGACCGCCTGGTCCTGCCAATACAGCTTGCCGGCGGCGTCGATGGCGACGCTGACGGTTTGCGGCTTTTCCGGCGCAGGGGCGGATTTCGCGGTCGGCAGATCAAGCTGCAACGAGTGCGTGAACAGCGGCGCCGAAAGGATGAAAATCACCAGCAGCACCAGCATCACGTCGACCATCGGGGTGACGTTGATTTCGGCCATCGGGCCGGCCTGGTGATTGTCGTTGAAGCCGCCGAAACTCATGCTTCCCCCTTGCCGACGCGCTCGCCGGTGGTGAGGTAGGCGTGCAGGTCATGCGCGAAGCCGTCGAGCTCGGCCAGCGTCAGCCGGTTCAGGCGCGTGAAGGCGTTGTAGGCCAGCACCGCGGGAATCGCCACCACCAGCCCGAGTGCAGTCATGATCAGCGCTTCGCCGACCGGACCGGCGACCTTGTCGATCTGCACCGTGCCGCTGGCCGAGACCGCCGCCAGCGCGTGATAGATGCCCCAGACGGTGCCGAACAGGCCGACGAACGGCGCAGTCGAGCCGACCGAGGCCAGCAGCGTCAGGCCGCGCTCCAGTCGCGCCGAGACGCGATTGATTTCACGGCGCAACGTGCGCGTGATCAGTTCGCCGGGATCGGTGGCGGCGTTGAGGGAGGGGGAAGGCGCGCTCTGCTTAGATGAAATGCCGGCGGCTTCGGACGAGCGTTGCGCCAGAGGGATGAAGATTTCTTCGCTGTCGACGGTGCGCATGACGGCGATGGCGTCGGTCAGCGTGGGTGCTTTCCAGAAGCCGTCGAGCGCATTGCTGCTGCGGCGAATGCGCCACGAACTCCAGGTCTTGGAAAGAATGTAATACCAGCTGGCGATGGACATCAGCAGCAGGGCATAGGCGACGGCGTGCGAAACGGCATCGCCTTGCGCCCAGTAATGGGCGAATCCAACGGGTTGTTCCATGTCGTGTCTCTTGGTAGGAAGCAGAAGAAATAAATGGCAATCCGTTGGAGCACGCGTCTGCAAAAAGATTCGCTGCATCGTTGATCCGATGCAGCGGCAGGGAGGCTTACTTCAGTCCGAGCACGTCCTGCATGTCGTACAGGCCGGTTTTCTTGTCGGCCAGGAAACGTGCGGCGCGCAGGCTGCCGTGAGCATAAGTGACGCGGCTCGAGGATTTGTGCGTGATTTCGATGCGCTCGCCGATGCCGGCAAACAGCACGGTGTGGTCGCCGACGATGTCGCCGCCGCGGATGGCGGAGAAGCCGATCGACGACGGATCGCGTTCGCCGGTGATGCCTTCGCGGGCGTAGACGGCGACGTCGTCGAGTTTGACACCGATGGCGTCGGCGATGACTTCACCCATTTTCAGGGCCGTGCCGGACGGCGCGTCGACCTTGTGGCGGTGATGCGCTTCGATGATCTCGATGTCGTAGCCGTGCGAGAAACTCTTGGCGGCCATTTCCAGCAGCTTGAGCGTGACGTTGACGCCGACGCTCATGTTCGGCGCCAGCATGATGGCGGTCTTTTGCGCAAAACCGCCGATGGCGGCCTTGTGGTCGGCTTCCAGCCCGGTGGTGCCGATGACCATCCGGATGCCGTGCGCGGCGCAATATTCGGCGTGCTTCAGTGTGCCTTCAGGACGGGTGAAGTCGATCAGGACATCGGCGTTGGCCAGGCCCTTGGCCAGGTCGGATTCGATCGCGACGTTGGCGGGCTTGCCCAGGAACGAGGCGGCGTCGGTGCCGATGGCAGGCGAACCGGATACGTCGAGGGCGCCGGCCAGCACCATGTCGTCGGCGTTCTGGATAGCTTCGATCAGCATGCGGCCCATGCGGCCGGAGGCGCCGGCGACGGCGATTTTCAATGCGCTCATAGTGCTTATTTGTACTTGACTTGTATTGGCGAGTATCGCCGTTATCTACTTGTTACTTGGCGGAGGATGGCGGCGTCACGGTAGTCGGCGTATCCGACAGTTCCGGCATGGCGCCCTTCTTGGAGCCGGCGATCAGGGACAGGTATTCCTGCTCGGTCGGCAGGTCGCTGCCGCCTTCGTAGCGCTCCAGCAGATTGTCCTTGAAGAACACCGACACGCGGCTGCTCATCAGTTCGCCGTTGCCTTTGGCCAGGCGGAATTCATAGTCCCAGCGGTCCGAGTGGAACACGTCGGCAAGCAGCGGCGTGCCGAGCACGAAGCGCACCTGATCGCGGGTCATGCCCGGCTTCAGTTGCGCCACCATCTCCTTGGAGACGAAGTTGCCTTGCTGGATATCGATGCGATAAGGCTTAAGGAAGCCGAACAGGCTGCTCTTCTTCGAAACCTGCACGCCGGTCGCGTCGTGCGCTGCTGCGCCTTCCGCCGGTTTTTTGGATGCACAGCCGGACAGCAGGGTGCTCAGCGCGATCAGCGCCAGAGCGGTAGTACGGTAGGAAGGCAACATTCGCATAAAGATTTCAATTGGTTGAGCAATTGTGCTAAAACGCTATATGATAAAGCAGATAACCCGATTTTTACTGAAACATGCCTAATAATCCATCCGAATTGAAAGCCAGCGGCCTCAAGGCCACTTTGCCCCGTCTGAAAATCCTGGAAATCTTCCAAAACACCGAGGTGCGTCACCTCAGTGCGGAAGACGTCTACAAAATGCTGCTGGCGGACAATCTGGATGTCGGGCTGGCCACGGTGTATCGCGTGCTGACGCAGTTCGAGCAAGCCGGCCTGCTGCAGCGCAATCACTTTGAAACCGGCAAGGCCGTGTTCGAGCTCAACGAAGGCTCGCACCATGACCATCTGGTCTGCCTGGATTGCGGCAAGGTCGAGGAGTTCTTCGACGCCGAAATCGAGAAGCGCCAGCTCAAGATTGCCCAGGAGCATGGTTTCGAAATCGCCGACCACGCGCTGGCCTTGTACGGCCACTGCAAGGATTGCCGCAAAGCCAAGAAATAAGCATTCGTCCGGGCCGGATTCGATCCCCCCTGTTTGTAAAAAAAGCCATCCTGCTGTCGCCGGATGGCTTTTTTATTACTGCGGCAAAGAGAGGTGAGCGGTGTGCAACAGTCGCTTGCAGCCGTTCCAGCAGGCTCAGCTGTTGTTGCCGCTGAGCGCGCTCGACAGCAGTTTGGCGGTGATGTCGACGATCGGGATCACGCGCTCGTACGCCATGCGCGTCGGACCGATCACGCCCAGCGTGCCGACGATCTTGCCGTTGACTTCATACGGCGCGGTGACGATGCTCATGTCGTCCATCGGCACCAGCTGCGATTCGCCGCCGATGAAGATCTGCACGCCGGTGGCCTTGCTCGAGACATCCAGCAATTGCATCAGGCTGGTCTTTTGCTCGAACATGTCGAACAGCTTGCGCAGCGAGGTCATGTTGGACGACAGGTCGGCCACGCTGAGCAAATTGCGTTCCCCCGAAATTACCACGTTGTCGGAGTCATCCGCCATCGCATCGCTGCCGGCTTCCACCGCCGCCTGCATCAGGCTGGTCATGTCGTCGCGCAGCTGGCGCAGTTCGTTTTGCAGGCGCAGTCGGACTTCATCGAAGCCGAGGCCGCCGTAGTGCTGGTTGATGTAATTGGCCGCCTGCACCAATTGCGAAGGCGTGTAGTCGACCTCCGTGAGCAACAGGCGATTCTGCACGTCGCCGCCGGGGCCGACGATGACCAGCAGGATGCGCTTTTCGGACAGGCGCAGGAATTCGATCTGCTTGAAGATCGACTCGCGCTTCGGCGTCATGACCACGCCGGCAAATTGCGACAGCGACGACAGCACTTGCGCCGCGTTGGAAATGATCTTTTGCGGCGAGCTGATCTGCGAGCGCGATTGCAGTTTGGTTTCCAGCGCCGCTTCGTCGAGGGAGCCGATCGCATCGACAGAATCGATCGTCAGCAGCGTGTCGACGAAGACGCGATATCCGCGCGGCGTCGGCACGCGGCCGGCGGAGGTGTGCGGGCTGGCGACGAAGCCCATTTCTTCGAGGTCGGCCATGACGTTGCGGATGGTCGCCGGCGACAGCTCCAGTCCCGAAATCTTGGAGAGCGCGCGCGAGCCGACCGGCTGGCCGTCGGCGATATACCGTTCGACCAGGGCTTTGAGCAGGGTTTGGGCGCGATTATCTAGTTGCATGTCTTCATTCTAACGAGGCGGGAGCAAGCGTGCCAACATCCCGTCATATATATCTGCACGCATATCTGCACACTATGACGCCAGCCAGCGCGCCAGTTGGTTCAGATCGGTGCACACCGCGTCAGGACGCACGTGCTCAGGCAGCTCGCGCTGGAAGCGGTTCATCCAGACCGCGTGCAAACCGGCTTGCTGCGCGCCCAGGACGTCCAGCGTCAGGTCGTCGCCGACGTAGACGGTATGTGCCGGCGCCACGCCGAGTGCAGTGCAGGCGGCGTGGAAGATGGCCGGATCGGGTTTGGCGGTGCCGAACTGATGCGCGGCGATGGAGATTTCAAAATGCCCGGCCAGCCCGATGCGCGCGAGATCGGCGAAGCCGTTCGACACCGTACCCAGTTTCAGTCGCGGTTTCAATTGCTGCAGGCCGGGAAGGACATCGTCGAAGAGCGTGACGGCGTTGCGGCCGGCGGTGAAAATCTCCATGGCGGGATCGGCCAGGGCAGGATCTTCGCCATGCTCGGCCAGCACCGCGGTCAGTGCCGCATGGCGCAGCGCCCACAGGTTGATCTCGTAGACCGGATCGGTCTTCGCCAATGCCTGCCGGCGCGCGCGCAGGCTGATGATGCTTTCGCGTTGCACCACGCCGGGCGCATGTCGGGTCAGCCATTCGTACAGCCGGGTTTCCGCCAGATGCAGCACCGGCTCGATCGCCCACAGCGTATCGTCGAGGTCAAACAGGACTGCCTGGATGTTGGTTTTGTTCATGAAAATCGCTTCAGAGTCGTCTGGGGGCCTGTTAACAATGAATTTGCGAGATGCGTTGCTGCCAGAAAGCGTGCTGGCAAGGCGCGTGGCGTAGCAGGTGGTGGACCCACCTGCAAGCCATGCAACACCGCCAGCGCGCTTTCTGGTAGCAACCCTTCGGGAACGGCTGCAGGCGTCGCCTGCCGTTGTTGCAGCTCCAAGGTGTTGCAACTTCGGTAGCACCGCTACGTCGCGTCGCTGCGCCTAGGCAGTCAACGCCTGCCGCGCGTTCGCACTCGCAAATTCATTGTTAACAGGCCCCGATTTATGCTTTAATCCGCAGCATGTGGCCCATCAAATTACCCGTGCAGGCGGCAACGCCCAAAACCATCGCAATCGTCGGCAAATATCATGCCGCCGGCATCGCGCAATCCCTTTCCGACATCGCCGCCTTCCTGGAGGCGCATGGCCACACCATCGTGTTTGAAGCCGAGACCGCGCAGAACATTGCTCTGGAAGGCTATGACGCCATGTCGCCGGAACAGATCGGCCAGTTCGCCGACGCCGCCATCGTGGTCGGCGGCGACGGCACCATGCTTGGCATCGCGCGGCAATTGGCGCCGTTCAACGTGCCGCTGATTGGGATCAACCAGGGGCGTTTGGGGTTCATGACGGATATTTCGCTAGACCGCATGATACCGGTATTGGCCGATATGCTGGATGGCAAGGTCGATGTCGAGACGCGTTCGCTGCTCGAGGCGACGGTATTTCGCGATGGCGAACAGATTTTCAACGCGCTCGCCTTCAATGACGTGGTGGTCGCGCGCGGCGCTTCTTCCGGGATGGTCGAACTGACCGTGGAAGTGGATGGCCGCTTCATGTACAACCAGCGCTCCGACGGTCTGATCGTGGCCACGCCGACCGGCTCGACCGCCTATGCCTTGTCGGCCGGCGGCCCGATCCTGCATCCTAGCCTGCACGGCATCGTGCTGGTGCCGATCGCGCCGCATGCCTTGTCGAACCGGCCGATCGTGATTCCGGATTCCTGCGAGATTTCGATCCAGGTCGTCAACGGCCGCGACATCAGCGCCAACTTCGACATGCAGTCGCTGACCAGCCTGTCGCACGGCGACCGCATCGTGATCCGGCGCTCGGCGCACAAGATCACCTTCCTGCATCCGGAAGGCTGGAGCTACTACGACACCTTGCGGCACAAGCTGCACTGGAACGAATACCCGTCGGTCGAAGGCCGCCTGCAATAAATGCAACAGGCGACAATAAGCCACAATAGGCGACAATAGCCGCTTCGGGTGTCTTTTCGGTACGGTCCTCCGTACCGAAAAGACACCGCCGATATTGATAAAACACCAATTCCACCATCCCATGCTGCGTACCCTGTCGATTCGTGATTTCGTTATCGTCGATGCCATCGAACTCGAGTTCGCCCCCGGATTTTCCGTCTTCACCGGCGAAACCGGCGCCGGCAAATCCATCCTGATCGACGCCCTGGCGCTGGCGCTGGGCGGCCGCGGCGACGCCAGCGTGGTGCGTGAAGGCGCGGCCAAGGCCGACATCACAGCCGATTTCAGCGCCGGTCCCGACGTCGCCGCCTGGCTCGAAGCGCATGAGTTTTCCGACGAAGACGGCGGCGTGCTGTTACGCCGGGTGATCGACAATGCCGGCCGCTCCAAAGCCTTCATCAACGGCATTGCCGCCACCGCGACGCAATTGCGCGAACTCGGCGAACTGCTGGTTGATATTCACGGCCAGCATGCGCATCAGTCCTTGCTCAAGGCAGACGCCCAGCGCCAGTTGCTAGACAGCCAGGCGGGATTGCTGGAGGAAGCCAAGGCCGTCGCCGCTGCCTACAAGACCTGGCGCGCCCTGGCCAGGCAGCGTGAAGAATTCGAAATCAACGCCAAAAACGTCCTGCTCGAACGCGAGCGCCTCGAATGGCAGGTCAGCGAGCTCGAGAAGCTGGCCGTCAAGCCCGGCGAATGGAGTGACATCAGCAACGAGCACAGCCGGCTGTCGCATGCCGCCAGCCTGATCGACGGCGCGCAGGAAGCGCTCAGCGCGATCTCCGAATCGGACTCGCCGATCTTGTCGCAACTGTCTTCACTGACGCAGAAACTGGGCAAGCTGACCGACGTCGACGCGGCGCTCAAGCCGGTCATGGATGCGTTGGAGCCGGCGCAGATCCAGTTGCAGGAAGCGGTCTATGCGCTCAACGATTACCTCGGCCGGGTCGAACTCGATCCCGCGCGTTTGCAGCAGGTGGAAGGGCGGCTGGAAGCGATTCACTCGACTGCGCGCAAATTCCGCGTCGCGCCCGACGACCTGCCGCAGGAACACGCCAAGCTGGCCGAAGAGCTGAAACAATTGGCCGACGCCAGCGACCTCGACGCCTTGCGCGCGCAAGAGGTAAAACTGCAAGCCGTCTACGCCGGCGCCGCCCAGAAATTGTCGAAAGGCCGCGCCAAGGCGGCCAAGGCATTGGGCGAAGCGGTCACGGCAGCGATGCAAGACCTGAGCATGTCGGGCGGCCGTTTCGCCATCGCACTGGAAGCCTGCGAGCCGGCGGCTTACGGCGTGGAGCAAGTGGAGTTCCTGGTGGCGGGCCATGCCGGCGTAGCGCCGCGGCCTCTGGCGAAAGTCGCCTCCGGCGGCGAGCTGGCGCGCATTGCCCTGGCGATTTCGGTGATTGCGTCGAGCTCGACGGCCACGCCGACCCTGATCTTCGACGAAGTCGACAGCGGCATCGGCGGCGGCGTGGCCGAAGTGGTCGGGCGCCTGCTGAAACGCCTCGGCCAGGATCGCCAGGTCTTGTGCGTGACGCACTTGCCGCAAGTCGCCAGCCAGGGCAACCAGCACTTCCAGGTCAGCAAGCGCAACGATGACGGCAAGACCGTATCGCAGATCGAAGCGCTCGACGCCAAGTCGCGCGTGGAAGAAATCGCACGCATGCTGGGCGGTCTGGAAATCACCGCGACCACGCGCAAGCACGCCCGCGAGTTGCTCGCGTTGTAGTGCCCGGCAACACCCGGCAGCACCCTGACAGCACCGCTTCCTTCCAGCCAACGCCAGACCTTCACGGATTTTCATGTCATTTCGCAAAGAACCTCCTTACATCCACGGCAGCAATATGCAGGCGCAGACGGCGGTCGTGCTGGTCAATCTCGGCACGCCGGATGCGCCGACCGCGCGTGCGGTGCGGCGCTACCTGAAACAGTTCTTGTCGGACCCGCGTGTGGTGGAGATCCCGCGCGCCATCTGGTGGTTCATCCTCAACGGCGTCATCCTGCCGTTCCGCTCCGGCAAGTCGGCTGAAAAATACGCCTCCATCTGGGACGCCGAAGGCTCGCCGCTCAGGCTCAATACCGAGCGCCAGGCCGCCCTGTTGCGCGCGCGCCTGCTTGAGCGCGGCCACCGCGTCCACGTGACGCATGCGATGCGCTACGGCAGTCCGGCGGTGCCGGATGTGCTCGATGAACTCAAGGCGCAGGGGTGTGACCGGATCCTCATCCTGCCCGCTTATCCGCAGTATTCCGGCACCACGACGGCCTCGATTTTCGACGCCGTGTTCCAGCATTTCGCCCAGGTGCGCAATATCCCAGAACTACGCCTGATCAAGCACTACCACGACCACGACGGCTATATCCAGGCGCTCAAGCGCTCGGTACAGGCGCATTGGGACGCCAACGGCCAGCCGGACAAGCTGGTCATGAGTTTCCACGGCGTGCCCAAGCGCACGCTGCTGCTGGGTGATCCCTACCATTGCGAATGTTACAAGACCGCGCGCCTGCTGGCCGAGGCGCTGGGCCTGAGCGAGGCGGACTACGTGGTGACTTTCCAGTCGCGTTTCGGCAAGGCCGAATGGCTCCAGCCCTACACCGCGCCGACCTTGCAGGAACTGGCGCGCCAGGGCGTGCAGCGCGTCGACGTCATGTGTCCGGGTTTCACCAGCGACTGCCTCGAGACACTTGAAGAAATCGCGATGGAGGCCAAGGCCGAATTCCTGCATGCGGGCGGCCGCGAGTTCCATTTCATCCCGTGCCTGAACGATGCGCCCGCCTGGGGTCAGGGCATGATGGAAATTGCCGAACAGCACCTGATCGGCTGGCCGACTTTGGCCGGCGCCGCACAGCGCGAAGAAGAACAAAAACAGGCCGCCATCTCTGCCGAACAGGCCCGCCGCCACGGCGCCACGCAATAGCATCTGCGCCGCAAACTGGACGAAACCGGGCTGCAGCCTGTTAAAATAGCGGGCTGCGCCGGTCTTGCATTGGGGAAATCACGTGCAGGTCAGAGGCGCTATCCGGCGCTGCCGGGAAGAACTCCCGGCGCCGGCTTCAGTACAGAGCAACCAGTTGTGAATAGCTGATCCACGCTGCTGCCAGCAGGGTATAGGCAAGGACGGTGGCGGAGATAAGCGGCAATTTCATGACGTCTCCTTGAAAGTTGGCGGGAAGATTCGATCACACCATCATAAATGGTGCATCGCAAACGCCTATTTCAAGTGTAGTAAATCCTGTAACAAGACGTTAGAACGTTTAGTTGGATGCCATATGACTTCTGGATATGGCCTCGGCGCGTAATAACCATTGAAAAACTAAGGTTAAGCCTCATGTGCAGCCCCAAGCGCCATCAGGCGCGTAAAACCTACCATGCGTACCATGTCGGAGAGTATTAACTATGCAAGATACGGAAAAACCAGCGGAAAACGAAGCAGTGCAGGACGCGCAAGCCCAGACGCAGGCGGCTGAAGCCGTCGAGCCGAGCCTGGAAGAACAGCTGAGCGCCGCCGAAGCCAAGATCGCCGAGATGCAGGATGCTTTCCTGCGCGCCAAGGCCGAAGGCGAGAACATCCGTCGCCGCGCCCAGGACGATATCAGCCGCGCCCACAAGTTTGCGATCGAAGGCTTTGCCGAATCGCTGCTGTCGGTCAAGGACAGCCTGGAAATGGCGCTGAAGATCGAAACCCCGTCGGTCGAATCGCTCAAGGAAGGCGTCGACATGACATTGAAACAACTGTCGGCTGCCTTTGAAAAGAACAAGCTGCTGGAAATCAGCCCGCAAGCCGGTGAAAAGCTGGATCCGATGAAGCATCAGGCGATTTCGGCCGTACCGGCCGAGCAGGAAGCCAATACCGTCGTGACCGTCCTGCAAAAGGGTTACACCATCTCCGAGCGCCTGTTGCGTCCGGCCCTGGTGACCGTCGCGCAGGGCAAGTAAGCAGGCGCTGTACAGATAAAAACGATAAACGGCACAAAATTTGCTTTTAAGTGACACTCGCCGCTTGAAAGACAGATTTTTCTCCACATATTAAAACTATCAAAACTATTGTTGTTCCCTAACAGGAACTTAAGGATCGAAGGAAAAATCATGGGCAAAATCATCGGTATTGACTTGGGTACTACCAACTCGTGCGTCTCCGTCATGGAAGGCGGCCAGCCGAAAGTCATCGAAAACTCCGAAGGCGCGCGTACCACGCCTTCCATCATCGCGTATCAGGAAGACGGCGAAGTGCTGGTTGGCGCACCTGCCAAACGCCAGGCCGTCACCAATCCTAAAAACACCATCTACGCCGCCAAGCGTCTGATCGGCCGCAAGTTCGACGAAAAAGAAGTGCAGAAGGACATCTCCCTGATGCCTTACGCGATCATCAAGGCCGACAACGGCGACGCCTGGATCGGCGTGCGCGACAACAAGCTGGCGCCACCGCAAATTTCCGCAGAAGTGCTGCGCAAGATGAAGAAGACTGCCGAAGACTACCTCGGCGAAGAAGTGACCGAAGCGGTCATCACCGTGCCGGCTTACTTCAACGACGCGCAGCGTCAGGCAACCAAGGATGCCGGCCGCATCGCCGGTCTGGAAGTCAAGCGCATCATCAACGAACCGACTGCGGCAGCGCTGGCGTTCGGCCTCGACAAGACCGAAAAGGGCGACCGCAAGATCGCGGTGTATGACCTGGGCGGCGGTACATTCGACGTCTCCATCATTGAAATCGCCGATGTCGACGGCGAAAAGCAATTCGAAGTGCTGTCCACCAACGGCGACACTTTCCTCGGCGGCGAGGATTTCGACCAGCGCATCATCGATTACATCATCGACGAGTTCAAGAAGATCAACGGCCTCGACCTGTCGAAGGACGCAATCGCTCTGCAACGCATCAAGGCCTCGGCCGAGCGCGCCAAGATCGAACTGTCGTCGTCGCAGCAAACTGAAATCAACGAGCCGTACATCGCCATGGCCAATGGCGCACCGGTCCACCTGAACCTGAAGATCACCCGCGCCAAGCTGGAGTCGCTGGTGGAAGAACTGATCGCCAAGACCATCGAGCCTTGCCGCACCGCCATCAAGGATGCCGGCGTCAAGGTCAGCGACATCGACGATATCATTCTGGTCGGCGGCATGACCCGCATGCCGAAGGTGCAGGAGAAGGTCAAGGAATTCTTCGGCAAGGATCCGCGCAAGGACGTCAATCCGGATGAAGCGGTCGCCGTCGGCGCTGCGATCCAGGGTTCGGTGCTGTCGGGCGAACGCAAGGACTTGCTGCTGCTGGACGTCACGCCACTGTCGCTGGGTATCGAAACCATGGGCGGCGTGATGACCAAGATGATCAAGAAGAACACGACCATCCCGACCAAATTCAGCCAGGTGTTCTCGACTGCCGACGACAACCAGCCTGCGGTGACCATCAAGGTCTACCAGGGTGAGCGTGAAATGGCGGCCGGCAACAAGGCCCTGGGCGAATTCAATCTGGAAGGCATTCCACCTTCGCCGCGCGGCACCCCGCAAATCGAAGTGACCTTCGACATCGACGCCAACGGCATCTTGCACGTCGGCGCCAAGGACAAGGCCACCGGCAAGGAAAACAAGGTCACCATCAAGGCCAATTCCGGCTTGAATGAAGAAGAGATCGAAAAGATGGTGCGCGACGCCGAGGCCAACGCCGACGAAGACAAGCGCCTGAAGGAGCTGGCCGAAACCCGCAATCAGGGCGACGCGCTGGTCCACTCGACACGCAAGGCACTGACCGAATACGGCGACAAGCTGGAAGCCGGTGAGAAGGACGCCATCGAAGCCGCCATCAAGGAGCTCGAAGAAGTCCTGAAGGCGAACGACAAGGCGGCCATCGACGCCAAGACCGCAGCGCTGTCCGTCGCCGCGCAAAAGCTGGGCGAGAAGATGTACGCCGACCAGCAGGCACAGCAGGCTGCGGCCGGCGGTGCTGCCGGAGCGGCAGGTGGTTCTGCAGGTGCAGGCGAATCGCGTCCGAAGGACGACGACGTGGTCGATGCCGACTTCAAGGAAGTGAAGTAATCCGGATTGCGGGCGAAGGGAGAATTTCTCTTTCGCCCGCAGCCCGACGCAGTCATTCAGGAACACGTCGGCCGGCTTTGCCGCCCGACACGCCGAGCAAGATGGTCGCAAGATCGTCTCTCGGCTTTTTCACATTGTTGGCTCTCGCGCAAGCGCGGGAGAAGCCCAATAACAAGGTGTTATAAAACATGGCAAAACGTGACTTTTACGAAATCCTTGGTTTAGCGAAAAACGCGACCGACGACGAAATCAAGAAGGCTTATCGCAAGCTTGCGATGAAGTACCATCCTGACCGCAACCCCGACAGCAAGGGCGCGGAAGAGAAGTTCAAGGAGGTCAAGGAAGCCTACGAGATGTTGTCCGACGCGCAAAAGCGCGACGCCTACGATCGTTACGGCCATGCCGGCGTCGATCCCAACATGGGCGGCGGTGGCGGCGCGGGCGCAGGCGGCTTTGCCGATGCCTTCGGCGACATCTTCGGCGACATTTTCGGCGGTGGCGGCGGCGGCCACGGCCGCGGCGCGGGTCCGCAGGTGTATCGCGGCGCCGACTTGCGCTACAACCTCGAGATCACGCTGGAACAGGCGGCGCACGGTTTCGACACCACTATCCGCGTACCGTCCTGGGACGAGTGCGACACCTGCCACGGTTCCGGCGCCAAGCCCGGCACCTCGCCGACCACCTGCGGCACTTGCGGCGGCCACGGCCAGGTACGCATGCAGCAAGGCTTCTTCAGCATCCAGCAGACGTGTCCGAAGTGCCACGGCAGCGGCAAGGTGATTCCCGAGCCATGCCCGACTTGCGCCGGCGCCGGTCGCCTCAAGCGCAACAAGACGTTGGAAGTGAAGATTCCGGAAGGTATCGACGACGGCATGCGCATCCGTTCGTCCGGCAACGGCGAACCGGGCATGAACGGTGGTCCTCCGGGCGACCTGTATGTCGAAATTCACATCAAGCAACACGAAGTGTTCCAGCGCGACGGCGACGACCTGCATTGCGAAATGCCGATCTCGTTCGCCAAGGCGGCATTGGGCGGCGACATCGAAGCGCCGACCTTGAGCGGCAAGGCCACCTTCACGATTCCCGAAGGCACGCAATCGGGCAAGACTTTCCGCCTGCGCGGCAAGGGCATCAAGGGCGTGCGTTCCGGCTATGCCGGCGACCTGTTCTGCCACGTCGTGGTGGAAACGCCGGTCAAGCTGACCGAACGCCAGAAGGATTTGCTGCGCGAGTTTGAAAAACTGACCGCCGAAGGCGGCGCCAAGCACAGCCCGCAAACCAAGACCTGGAAAGACAAGGTCAAGGAATTCTTCGAGTAATCCCGGCAAGACCGGCGCCGCTGTTTCAGGGGGCGCCGGTTTTTGCGGCTTTTTTTCTATACAATGCAGTCGCGGTGCATGGTGCTGGTAACACAGTGCTCAGAACATGCGCCGCACATTTCCGGAAGACATCGTTAGCATGCGCCATCGGCCGCCCGGCCGTATCCAGCGCCCGCCGCGGCAAACGCGGCGAACGTCCGGTCTTCCTTTCATTCATCCTCATGCCTGCCGTGATCGGTCCTCCGGGTGCGACGCGGCAACAAGCATGAAACTCGATCTTGCCGACTATGACCACACCAAGCCAACAAGACCAGGTTCAGCTGCAACTGCTGCAAGGCAACCGCCGCTGGGCAAGTGAAATCACTGCGCGCGACCCCGATTTCTTTTTGAAGCTCGGCTCGCAGCGTTCGCCCGAATATTTCTGGATCGGTTGTTCGGACAACCGCGTTCCGGCCAACGACCTGCTCGGTTTGTTGCCGGGCGAACTGTTCGTCCACCGCAACATCGCCAACGTGGTGGTGCACACTGATCTGAATTGCCTGTCGGTGCTGCAATTTGCAGTTGACGTGCTGAAGGTCAAGCACATCATCATCTGCGGCCACTACGGCTGCGCCGGCGTCCAGGCGGCGCTCACCAAGCGCCGCGTCGGCCTCGCCGACAACTGGCTGCAGCACGTGCAGGACGTCCACGAAAAGCACATCGGCTGTTTCCACGACCACATGTCGCAGGGCGATCAGCATGACCGTTTGTGCGAGCTCAACGTGCTCGAACAGGTTGCCAATATCTGCCGCACCACCATCGTCACCGACGCCTGGGAACGCGGTCAGGAGCTGAGCATCCATGCGCTGGTCTACGGCGTGCACGACGGTCTGCTGGAAGCCTTGTCGCCGACCATCAGCAACGCTGACGAATGCAGCAAGAACCTGGCAGTCAGCCTGGAACGCTACAAGGACCTCAAGGACATTCGCTGAAGCGAAGCTGTCTCTTGAAAAGAAAAAGCCCGCTCGCGCGGGCTTTTTTTGCGTCTGCCGGGATTACGTGATCCCGCTCAAAAGCAATGCTCGGTCGCCGGAAAGCTGCCGTCCTTCACCGCCCTCACATAGCTGCGCACGGCGTCCTCCACGCTGGCGGCGCCGTCCATGAAGTTTTTCACGAAACGCGCCTTGTGACCCGGGAACACGCCCAGCATGTCGTGCATCACTAGCACCTGGCCGGAACAGTCCGGACCGGCGCCGATGCCGATGGTCGGAATGCGCAATTGTGCCGTGACCTCGGCGCCCAGCGCCGCCGGAATCGCTTCCAGCACCAGCAGCGAAGCCCCCGCCGCCTGTACGGCTCTGGCGTCGGCATGCAGCAATTCAGCGCCTTCCAGCGTCTTGCCCTGTACTTTGAAACCGCCCATCTGATGTACGGATTGCGGCGTCAGGCCCAGGTGCGCGCAAACCGGGATGCCGCGTTCGGTCAGCAGGCGAATCGTGTCGGCCAGCCAGGCGCCGCCCTCAATTTTCACCATGTGCGCGCCGGCCTGCATCAGCTTCACGGCATTGTCGAACGCCGCCGGCGGCGAACCGTAAGCGCCGAACGGCATGTCGGCGATGATCAGCATGGACTGGTTGCCGCGCGCCACGCTGGCGCAGTGATAGGCGATGTCGGCGACGGTCACCGGCAAGGTCGACTGATGGCCCTGGCAGACCATGCCCAGCGAGTCGCCGATCAGCACGGTGTCGACGCCGCTGCGATCCATCAACGCCGCAAAGCTGGCGTCGTAACAGGTCAGCATGGTGATCTTGTCACCCTTGTCGCGCATGGTTTGCAGCGTGTGGATGGTGACGGCTTTCTTGCGTGTTGCGGGGGCATCCTGCAGATAGGCGGCCATGATTATTCTCCTCGGTTCAGGAACGCGCGCTTGCCGCGCATCTCGGCGATGTGCGACAGCAGCAGCTCGAAATCTTCGTCGTTGTCGGCCATGTTCATGTGCTCGTTGTTGACGATCAGCAGCGGCGCGGCATCGTAGTTGTAGAAAAAGCGGCTGTAGCTGTCGCCCAGGCGCTGCAGGTAATCGTGTGAAATCGAGGCTTCCATCGGAATGCCGCGCTTGCGGATGCGTTCGATCAGCGTATCCACCGGCGCCTGCAGGTAGATCACCAGATCCGGCTGTACGGCGTGCGTGCGCAGGTGCTGGTACAACTGTTCATAGAGTTTCAGTTCCTCATCGGCCAGGGTCAGGCGCGCGAACAGCGGATCTTTTTCCAGCAGGAAGTCGCCGACGAAACGCGTATTGAACAGATCCGATTGCGCCAGCTCCTGCAATTGCTGGATGCGCTGGAACAGGAAAAACATCTGTGTCTGCAGCGCGTAACGGCCGGCGTCGCGGTAGAACTTTTCGAGGAAGGGGTTTTCCTGCGGCTGTTCCAGCACGGACTGTACGTCGAGACGTTGGGCCAGCTTGCGCGCCAGCGTGGTCTTGCCGACACCGATGGGGCCTTCGATAACGATGTAGTGGTAACTGTCTAAATCCATTCTCGCTCTTGGCGGATATTGCACCGCACACAGTGGATGGGAGTCCGCATTGTACGAGAGTAGCGCTTCGCTGTCAGCGCAGCGTCAGAACCTGCTCACGATCTTACTGCGAGGCCGTGATCCGCGACTTGGAAACCCTTGGTCGGTGCTCGGAATCCTCATGTACTGAAGTACATTCCAAGGGTTTCAACTGAGCTCCGCGCCGCCCGACACCGGCTGACGGCCTCTCGCTACAGATCGTGAACAGGTTCTCAGAACCTGTTCCCCAGAACGATCGTGGCAGCTCAGCTACGGAAAATGAAATACACCGCACCCACCAGGCACAGCGCAGCCCACACGTAGTCGAGCTTGAACGGCTGCTGCATGTAGATCATTGCAAACGGCACGAATACCGTCAGCGTGATCGCCTCCTGCATGATCTTCAGCTGGGCCAGGCTGAACTGGGTGTAGCCGATGCGGTTGGCGGGCACCTGCAGCAGATACTCGAAGAGCGCGATCGCCCAACTGATGAGCGCGGCGATCCACCAGGGTTTGGACGCCAGGCTCTTGAGATGGCCGTACCAGGCGACAGTCATGAAAACGTTCGACAGAGCCAGCAAGCCGACGGTCTGGAAAGCGACAGGAATTTGCATGTGATCAATGAGGTGAGTGAGGTTATTTCCGGACGGCAATGCATACTCTGACAAATCAAGCTGAATTCTGCCTCTATTCCGCCCACAGACCAAGTCCTCTGCGGTCCAGAATAAGGGACGCGGAATAGGAAGGCCCTACTGAACGTTGTTCTGCGGAAATTTTAATTATTCGCGACGAATGTATAAAAAAACGGCCATATGTTGCCGTTAATGCATGGAACGGCGGCATGGAACGGCGCCATGTGGCGACGACAAGGGGATCGTCCCGCCCGAACTGACAAAATCAAACATTTTGATTGGAACATCGTGAAGTCGAACTACCGCGCCTTGCTTACGTTGTGGGGGATCAACGCATTTTTGCTCGCGCTGCTGGCGCCGCGATGGTGGCAGGGCATCATCGCCGGTGCGTTGATCGCGGGCATGGCGTGGGTGCTAGGAGCAGGTCCGGCGAGAGCCGTCGCGCCGCCGGTGGCGGACATCCCCTCCGCACAAAAAAATCAACAGGCAGCCGGTTCAGCGGATTTGCCCGTGCTGGTGCAGGCGGTAGTGCCGGCCTGGCGCAACAACGTCCAGCTGGCGCGCACCCAGACGCAGGAAGCGATCGACAAGCTCACGCAGCGCTTCGTCGGCATCCATCAACGCCTCGGCGGCGCAGTGAGCCTGGCCGAAGGCGGCAAGAACGGCGACGTGCTGCAGGTCATTCAGAACGCGGCACAGCAGCTCGGCGGCATCGCCAACGCGCTGGAGCAAGTGTTGACCACGCGCGACGCCTTGCTGCGCAAGATCGAAACGCTCAATCAGCACAACGAAGACATCCGCCAGCTCGGTCTGCAGGTCGAGCAGATTGCCGGCCGTACCGGCGTCACCGACCTGTTCTCGGACCAGGCAAGCTGGACCGAACTGGCCGCGCGTTCGGCCGAGGCCGGTCGCCAGATCGTCGGCAAGACCAAGGCGGTCCAGCAGCAGATCCAGGCCACGCATTTATCCGCCAACCAGCTCGATGCCGATGCCGGCCGCATGGTGGACGATTCGCGCATGGTGATCGATTCGGTCATCGCCGATTTCCGCCAATCCGCGCTCAAGCTTAGCGGCACCGTCGGCCAGCTCGAAGAAGAAAACCGCGAAGTCGATCAGGAGGTCTGTGACATCCTGGTCAATCTGCAATTCCAGGATCGCATCAGCCAGATCCTCGATCACGTCCAGCTCGACATGGTCAAGCTGACGGGGATGGTGGCGAGCGCGGCCTCCCTTCCATCCGGTGCGGCATGGCTGTCCGACCTCGAGAAAACCTATACCACGCAGGAGCAGCGCCAGGTACATGCCGGCCAGCAGGCCGACAAGTCATTGCAATCGCAAGTTGATTTCTTTTGAAGAGGATGGCATGCATGCACGAACCGAGTCACTTCCTTGTCGCCGGCAGCGGGGGCACTTCTGCAATTACCTTCTGCGGGGATCGCTGAGATGAGCGCCAAGACCATCCTCATCGTCGACGATTCGTTCAGCTTGCGCCAGACCATCAGCATTGCGCTCAAGGGCGCCGGCTACGACGTCGTCGAAGCGGTTGACGGCCGCGACGCGCTCAACAAGCTCGACGGCCGCAAGTACAACCTGATCATCTCCGACGTCAACATGCCCAACCTGGACGGCCTGAGTTTCGTGCGCGAAGCCAAGCAGAACCCGAACTACAAGTTTACCCCGGTGCTCATGCTGACGACCGAAAGCGGCGACACGCGCAAACAGGAAGGCAAGGCCATCGGCGTACGCGCCTGGGTGCACAAGCCGTTCCTGCCGCCGGTGCTGCTCGATGCCGTCGCCAAGCTGGTGACTCCTTAGGATCTGACATGCCATTGACGCAAAGCACGCGCGACGGACATTTGCTGCTGCTGGTGAGCGGAGGCTTCACCATATTCCAGGCAGCCGAATACAAGCCGCAATTGCTGGGCGTGCTCGATCACACCGACGATGTGCTGGAGCTGGATCTGAGCGACTGCGACGAACTCGATACCGCCGGTCTGCAGCTGTTGCTGCTGCTCCGGCGCGAGGCTGCCGCACAGTACAAGCAGTTGCTGCTGGGCGGCGTCAGTCCGGCCGTGCAGAACGTGCTGAACATGTTGCAGCTGCAAGACTTCATGCATGCCGATCCGGCGGCGTCCCCCACTTCGCTGCAGGGGCTGGCATGAAGAAGGATGCCGCCCGCGACGCATTGGTGCAGGAAGCGCGCGAACTGCTCGTCGCGATGGAAGCGGCGCTGCTGCAGATCGAAAGCGACGGCGCCAGCCGTGACGCGATCAACGCCATCTTCCGCGCGGCGCATACGATCAAGGGTTCGGCAGGATTGTTCGCTTTCGACAGCATCGTCAGCTTCACCCATCTGCTCGAAAACGTTCTCGACAAGGTGCGCAACGGCGTGGTGAAGCTCGACGACGCCATGATGTCGCTGCTGCTCAATTGTGGCGATTACATGAACGAACTGGTCGACGCCATCGCCGAACTCAAGGAAGAGCAGGACCCCGATCCGGTCCGGCGCGCCGAACTCGAAGCGACGCTCAATGACTATCTGGCACAGGCCGTGCAAGCGCAACCCGGGAGCGCCGCAGTTGCCCCGGCCGCTGCAGCCGAAGTGGCCATGCCCGATGCGCCTGCGGTGGAGACGGACGACGGTGCGGTCGCCAATCCATACTGGCACCTGTCGTTGCGCTTCAGTCCCGACGTGCTGCGCGACGGCCTCGATCCCTTGTCCTTCCTGCGCTACTTGCTGACGATGGGCAGCATGGTGTACGTGCATGTGATCGATCTCGCCATTCCCCCCGCCGACGACATGGATGCGGAGCTATGTTATCTCGGCTTTGAAATCGGCTTCGCCAGCACTTCCCGGCGCGAGGAAATCGACAGCGTATTTGAATTCGTGCGCGAAGACAGCGACATCGTCATCCTGGCGCCGCACAGCCAGCTGGCCGAATACCGCGATTGGCTGCAACACCTGCCGGAACGCGAGGAAATTGCTCTGCATCTGTTGCAATCCGGCGCGCTGACTGCCGCTGAATGGCGCCAGTTACAATTCGACGCGATTGACGCCGCGGATGCGGTGGCCGACGCCGGCATGCATGCAGAGGCATCGTCGCAGGTTTCTGCACCGATGCCTGCCATGCGTCAGAAAGCCGGCGAAGAAAAGAAAAGCCTGGAACAGAAATTCATCAAGATCGAAGTCTCCAAACTCGATCAACTGATCGACCTGGTGGGTGAGCTGGTGATCGCCGGAGCCGGCGCCAGCCTGGTCGCCAAGCGCAAGAAGGATCAGCGTTTCGAAGAAGCCACGCAGGTGATCTCCGGGCTGGTGGAGCAGATCCGTGACGCCGCATTGACGCTGCGCATGGTGCAGATCAAGGAAGTATTCCAGCGCTACCCACGCGTGGTGCGCGACATGTCGCGCGAAATCGGCAAGAACATCGAACTGATCGTCACCGGCGCCGACACCGAGCTCGACAAGTCGATGGTGGAGAAAATATCCGATCCGCTCATGCATATCGTGCGCAACGCCATGGACCACGGCATCGAATCGGCGGAAGCGCGCCGCGCCGCCGGCAAGCCCGAAATCGGCGTGCTGCGTCTGAACGCGACGCACGAATCGGGCAGCGTGGTGATCGAAGTATTCGACGACGGCCGCGGTCTCGACAAGGAGCGCATCCTGCGCAAGGCGGTCCAGCAGGGGCTGGTGGCTGCGGATGCGGGTTTGTCGGAGCGCGACATCTTCCGCCTGATATTCGAACCCGGCTTTTCGACCGCTGAACAGGTGACGTCGCTGTCCGGTCGCGGCGTCGGCATGGACGTGGTCAAGCGCAATATCGACGCGTTGCAAGGCGAAGTCGAGATCTACAGCAATCCCGGCCAGGGCACCATGGTGCGCATTCGCCTGCCGTTGACGCTGGCCATCATCGCCGGCTTCCAGGTCGTGGTCGGTGGCGCCGTGTTCGTCATCCCGCTCGATCTGGTGGTGGAATGCATCAACCTGTCCAGCCATCAGGTGCACAACAATGTGGTGACGCTGCGCGACGAGCCGCTGCCCTTCATTCCCTTGCGTGAACTGTTTGACTTGCCGCAGCGCGAATCGTCGCGCAAGAGCCTGGTGATCGTGCAATACGGACCGCTGCGCGCGGGCCTGCTGGTCGACAACCTGCTGGGTGAATGCCAGGCGGTGATCAAGCCGCTCGGCAAGCTGTTCAGCAAGGTGAAGGGCCTGAGCGGCTCGACCATTCTCGGCGACGGCCGGGTGGCGTTGATCCTGGACGTGCCGCACCTGATTGCACATACCGGAAGAATGGAACAGGCCGACGTGCGCCGCACCGAGAACCGGATGAATGCGGCCAACGATTGACGTGAACAAGGTGCGCGCGAGGAATCCATCTTCCGCGGCTCCGACAAGAAAGACAGAATGCCGAACAGGAGAGTGGTCATGAAAAACAAATTGACGCAACGCATGAGCATCCGACAGCTCTTCGTCTGGCTGGTGATCGTGCTGGCGGTGCTGATGGGGACGATCGTCAGCGTCACGCGCGCGCTCAAGGAAGCCAACACCAACCTCGACCGCGCGCACGAGTCACGCTACTACTCCTTCACCCTGGCCAACGAAATGCGGCGCAGCTCGGAAGACCTGACCAAGTTCGGTCGCGCCTACGTCACGACCGGTGATCCGAATGACGAAGAGCGCTACTACATCGTGCTCGACATCCGCAACGGCAAGCGTCCGCGTCCAAAGAACTATGAGCGCGTGAATCTCGATCTGGTGATGGCCAAGCAACTCAACGCCATGCCCGCGGATCCCGCCGTGCCGCTGATCGACCTGATGAAGCAGGCCGGATTTACGGCGCAGGAACTGGCGAAGATGCAGGAGGCGAAAGCCAACTCGGATGCGCTGACCAAGACCGAGATCACGGCTTTCAATGCAGTCAAGGGACAGTTCGACGACGGCGCCGGCAACTTCACCGTAACCGGTGCGCCCAACCAGGCGATGGCGCAGGAGCTGATGTTCGATCAGAACTACCGCACCATGGTAGGCCGCATCATGGTGCCGATCAATGACTTCCTGCGCATGGTGGACGAGCGTACGCAGAGGCGCGTGAGCGTGGCGCAGAGCCGCTACTCCGAGCTGGAGATGGTGGTCTTCTCGCTGCTTGGCGCATCGATGCTGCTGTTGCTGGTATGCCTGTTCTTTACCTATCGCGTGATCCGTTCGCAGCTTGGCGGCGAGCCGCGCGACGCCATGATCGTGCTGCGCAAGGTGGCGGAGGGCGACCTCACCGTCCAGGTGCCGGTCTCGGACAGAGACACCGGCAGCGTCCTGCACAGCACGCAGCAGATGATCGCCAAGTGGACCGCCGTAATCGGCGACGTCAACGGCACCGCCAGCTCGCTGGCGTCGGCGTCGGAACAGATATCGGCGTCGTCGCAGGCGCTCAGCAAGAACGCCTCGCAGCAGGCTTCCAACGTTGAAGAAACCAGCGCCTCGGTGGAAGAGATCACCGCCACAATTGCGCAGAACGCCGAGAACGCCCGCGTCACCGACAGCATCGCCAGCAAGTCCGCCAGTTCCGCAGTGGAAGGCGGCGAAGTGGTGCGCGAGACCGTTCTGGCCATGAAGCAGATCGCCGGCAAGATCGGCATCATCGACGACATCGCCTACCAGACCAACCTGCTGGCGCTGAACGCCGCCATCGAAGCGGCGCGCGCCGGCGAACACGGCAAGGGCTTTGCGGTGGTGGCGGCCGAAGTGCGCAAGCTGGCGGAACGCTCGCAAACCGCCGCGCAGGAAATCATTGCCGTCGCGGAGAACAGTGTCAGCCTGGCCGAGAAAGCCGGCCATCTGCTTGACCAGATGGTGCCGTCGATCCGCAAGACCGCCGATCTGGTGCAGGAGATTTCGGCTGCATCGCGTGAACAGTCGGCCGGACTGGAGCAGATCAACAACGCCGTGCATCAGATGGCCCAGACCACGCAACTGACGGCGTCGGCTTCCGAAGAATTATCGTCCACCTCCGAAGAAATGAGCGCCCAGGCCATACAGCTGCAGGAGCTGATCCTGTTCTTCCAGGTCGGTGAAGAAAAGCGCCCGCAATCGAAGAAAGCAGCGAAGCCCGGCAAGATGATCAATGAGCCGCCGATCATCAGCACCAAGTTCGTCAAGCCGGCCCGCATCTCGATGCTGGACGGCGGCGACGATCCGATTGACGAGTCTTCGTTCAAGCGTTTTTGATCTGCACGCCGGGATAGGTTGAGGCGAGGAGGAGTTGTCATGAAGCTGTCCAGCAAGCTCGCAGTCTGTTTTGCTTTCGGCGCCCTGCTCACGGCCGCGGTCGGGGCCGACGGCGTGGTCAACCTGTTTCGCGTCAACACCATGCTGCAAGAGATTTATGCCGTCAACTTGCTGACCATCGTCAATCTCAACCAGACCAACAAAGCCGCAGTCGATATCGCCATGTCCATGCAAAACATGGAGAGAGCCGAAGAACGCGTGGAACGAAAACGTATCTCCGATGCACTGGGGTATCGCTTGCAAGATCTCGGCCGGGCTTATGCGAACTACAAATCAAGCACCGCCCTGAGCGATCTGGAGCGTACACTGCAGCAGCAGGCCGATATGCTGGTCGACAGTTACGTTAAGCGCGTCGAACAAAGGCGCGATCAGTTGCTGCGCGACGAAGATGTCAAAGGCAATCCCGATTCGCTGCGCATCGAGTACGATAGTCTGCGTTCGCAACTGGCGGCGCTGGTGGACGAAAACGTGCACCAGGCGGCGCTGAACAAAGCCAGCGCTGCGGTGCTCGAACGCAAGACGCTGGAAGAAATCGTCGCGGTTACTGCGCTGGCGCTGGTGATCGCGCTCAGCCTGGCGCTGTATACCCGGCGTATTTTTGCGCGCCAGATCGGTGGCGATCCGCGCGAAGTCATGCGCATACTGCGCCAGATTGCCGACGGCGACCTGACCGTGAAGTTTGCCGTCGAAAGGCATGGGCAGGGCAGTGTATTGCATAGCGCACAGCGCATGCTCGAGCAACTTTTCCTGGTACTCAGGGACGTCAATATGGCAGCGGTGACGCTCGCCTCCGCATCAGGGCAGCTGACTTCGGCCGCCGAACAGCTTAGCAAGAACTCATCCCAGCAAGCGGCGGACTCGGAAGAGACCAGCAGCGCCATCGGCCAGATTTCGGTGACTGTCGGCCATAACACCGCCAACGCCAACCACACCAACGCCATCGCCAGCGAATCGGCGCGCGCTGCCACGGAAGGCCGCGAAGCCGTGCGCGAGACGCTGGAAGCCATGCATCAGATTGTCGCCAAGATCGGCGTGATCGACGACATTGCTTACCAGACCAATTTGCTGGCGCTCAATGCCGCTATTGAAGCGGCGCGTGCCGGCGAGAACGGCAGGGGTTTTGCAGTGGTGGCCAACGAGGTGCGCAAGCTGGCCGAACGTTCGCAAATCGCTGCCCAGGAGATTGTCTCGGTGTCGGACCACAGCGTCAGCCTGGCCGAGAAGGCCGGCATGCTGCTCGAAGGCATGCTGCCCTCGATCCAGCAGACCGCCGATCTGGTTGACGAGATTTCGCTGTCGGCGCGCGACCAGAATGCCGGCCTGGTGCAGATACACAGCGCCATCGGACAGATCACGCAAGCCATCCAGCTCAATGCGGTGGCTTCCGAGGAGTTGTCGGCGACGTCCGAGGAGATGAGCGAACAGGCCCATCAGTTGCGCGAACTGATGGGATATTTTTCACTGGGGATCGCCGATGACGGGCGCGAATCGACGCCGCCCGAACCGCTACACCTGCGCGCAGGAAAATATCTCGGCGCTGCGGCCGCCGATGGAAAAATGGAAACAGTGTTGTCGGATGTTTGAGGAGTATATGCATGCCAAGTTTATCGCTTAACGGCGAGTCGTCGTTCGCCAGGACGCAGCATCAGGAGCAGGTGCAGAGTCGCCAGTTCCTGACCTTCGTTCTGGGCGAAGAAATGTTCGCCATGCCGATCGAGGATATCCGCGAAATCATTGAATTCAGCAGCCTCACCGAAGTGCCGCTGATGCCGAATTTCCTGCGCGGCGTGATCAACCTGCGCGGCGCCGTGGTGCCGGTGATCGACCTGTCGGTGCGCTTCGGCAGGGCGCAGACGCCGGTCGCCAGGCGCACCTGCATCGTCATCATGGAACTGATGCAGGAGCGGCAGGGTTTGCTGCTCGGCGTGATGGTGGATGCGGTACGCGCCGTGCTGACCGTGGAGGATGGCAAGATCGAGCCGCCGCTGTCGTTCGGCGCACGTCTGCGCGCTGACTTCATCGAGGGCATGATCAACATTCAGGACCGCTTCGTGGTGGTGCTGGATGTCAAGGCAGTATTGTCAGTGGATGAGTTGTCGACGCTGATTGGCATGGCTGCAGTCGAAGAAATGTCGGCCCCGCCGGGGCAGTAGGAATGAAGGCGATGCCGCCTGTCGACGGCGACGTCGTGAAGTGAAGGAAGCAACCGTAGCAACCGTAGCAACCGTAGCAACCGTAGCAACCGTAGCAGACGTCAACCGGGGATCACGCAGATGAATTCCAGCATCGAGTCCATGGCACTGGATGTCAGCGATCAGGAAATGCTGTTGTTTCAGCAGCTTTTCAGGGAGCACATCGGGCTGTACCTGCCTTTCTCGAAGAAGGCGCTGCTGTGCAGCCGCCTTTCGCGGCGTCTGGGTGAGCTGAGTTTGTGCACTCTGAAGGAATACCATTCGCTGATTTCATTGCCGCACGAAGAGGCGGAACGGCAGCGCGCGATTGACCTGATCACCACCAACGAGACTTACTTCTTCCGCGAGCAGAAGCATTTCGACGCGCTGCGCGACGAAATCCTACCGCAGATCGACCGGCGTCATCCGCTGAAGGTCTGGAGCGCCGCCAGCTCGACCGGCGAGGAAGCCTATTCCATCGCCATGGTGCTGGACGATCATCGCGGCCAGCTTCCGTGGAGCATCCTCGCCTCCGATATCAGCCAGCGCGTGCTGTCGTTCGGTCGCCGCGCCTTGTATCCGATGGTGCGCGGCGAGCTGATTGCGCCGGCGTATCTGTCACGTTATTGCCTGCGCGGAACCGGCGAGTACGAAGGCCATTTCCTGGTCGACCAGAAGATCCGCAAGCGCGTGAGCTTCGAGCAGCGCAACCTGCTGAGCCTGCCGGCGGACATGGACGGGCAGTTCGACGTCGTGTTTCTGCGCAACGTCATCATCTATTTCGATTTCCCGACCAAGGTCGACGTCCTGCGTTCCGTGGTCAACAAGCTGCGTCCCGGCGGCTGGCTCATCGTCGGTCATTCCGAGTCGCTGCATGGCATGCCGCTGGAATTGCAGATGCACGCGCCGTCCATCTATCGGCGGCTGCCATGACGCAACGCGTCTTCGTCAATCTGGGTGAGGTGTACTTCGGCCAGGGCGATCTGCAGGTGGAGACGCTGCTCGGCTCCTGCGTGGCGATCACGCTGTGGCATCCGGCCCTGCATTTCGGCGGGCTATGCCATTTCGTCTTGCCGGAGCGTCGCCATCCGGTGAAGCCGGATGCGGACGGCGAACACGCGCATGACGCGCCCGACGGCCGTTACGGCGACGAGGCCTTGTCGCGTTTGCTGGAACAAGTGCGGCTGCACGGCACCCGCATTGGAGATTACACGGTCAAGGTATTCGGCGGCGGCAACGTGCTGGGCCTGCCGTCGACCACACTGAGGATAGGCCAGGCCAACGCCGACTTCGCGCTCGACATCCTGCGGCAGCACCACATTCCGGTGACCGCGCAGGACGTCGCCGGCGAGGGATACCGCTACCTGCGCTTCGACCTCAACAACGGCGACGTCTGGGTCAGGCGCGGCCACGGTGTTGCGCACGCGATGGAAAAAGTACCTGCGGGCACTATGGGCAGGCCGCGACGCATTGCAGCGATCGGCAAGGAGCGGACATGACGATCAAGGTCATGATAGTCGACGACTCGTCGGTCGTGCGCCAGGTCATCCAGGATTTGCTGGAGCCCTGCCATGACATCAGCGTCATTGCGACGGCGCCGGACCCCATTTTCGCAATGGCGAAAATGCGCGCCAACTGGCCTGACGTCATCGTGCTCGATATTGAAATGCCGCGTATGGATGGCATCACCTTCCTGCGCCAGATCATGGCGATACGGCCGACGCCGGTGGTGATCTGTTCGTCGCTGGCTGAGCACAGCGCGACCGTGACGATGGAAGCGCTGGCGGCCGGCGCGGTCGGCATCATCACCAAGCCGCAGCTGGGCATACGCGATTTCCTACAGGACAGTTCGGACGCTCTGATCACTGCAATACGCGCCGCTGCGCAGGCCCGCCTGCGACGTGCGCCGATGGCGCCGAATGCGTCGGCAAGCGCCGGCTTCGGCAATGAGTCTGAGCGCAACGCACGTCACGATTCCGTCGCCGCGGGCATCGCCGATGGCAGCCGGTTCACTGCGGACGTAGTGCTGGACCCGCCCGGCTACCTCGATGGGCTGATTCCGGCCACGCAGAGAATCATTGCCATCGGCGCCTCGACCGGCGGTCCGCAAGCACTGGAAAAAGTGTTGCGTGATCTTGACACGGAATGCCCCGGCATCGTCATCGTGCAGCACATGCCGGAGAAATTCACGCTCAGTTTCGCCAAACGCCTCAACGCCATTTCCGGCATCGAGGTCAAGGAAGCCGAACACCACGACCTGGTGTTGCCAGGACGCGCACTTGTTGCGCCGGGCGGGGTGCATATGATGGTCAAACGAGATGGCGTGCAGTACTATGTAGAAGTGGTCAACGGCCCCCTCGTCAGCCGTCACAAGCCCTCGGTGGACGTGCTGTTCCGCTCCGTCGCCAAAGCCGCCGGCAAGAATGCAGTCGGCATCATCATGACCGGAATGGGCGACGACGGCGCGCGCGGCATGAAGGAATTGCACGACGCCGGCGCGTCAACATATGCACAGGATGAAAGCAGTTGCGTGGTCTTCGGCATGCCCAAAGAGGCAGTGTTGCAAGGCGGCGTGAGCGATGTGATTTCTCTCGAGAACATGTCTTCCGTGATCAACCAATATGGTTACTAACATGACGCCCTTTGCCATTGAGACCTTGCTGATTGTCGACGACAGTCCCTTGCAACGTTTGCACACCGTCGGCCTGATGCGCGACCTCGGGGTGGAAATGATCTACGAGGCCGGCGACGGGCAGGAGGCGCTCGATCTGCTGGCGCTGCTGAAGCTGCCGCCGAGCCTGGTGATCGTCGATCTGGAAATGCCCGGCATGGACGGCGTCGAGTTCATCCAGCATCTGCAGGAAAGAAAACTGAATTTCCCCATCATCGTCGCTTCCAGCCGCGAGACCTCCTTGCTGGCCTCGGTGGAAACCATGATCGAGGCGCTCGGCATGCACGTGCTGGGGGCGTTGCAAAAGCCGCTCAACCAGGAAAAAATCATGGGCGCGCTGAAGTCGTTCAACAGCAATCCCGCCTTCCCGGCGAAGGACGATGCACTGCCTGCCGTCTGCGAAACCGAGTTGCCGGCGGCGATCCGCAATGGTGAAATCATCGCCTTCTACCAACCGAAGGTGGATATCCGCACCGGCATGCTCAAGGGCGTCGAAGCGCTGGCGCGCTGGATGCATCCGACCAACGGCATGGTGCCGCCCGACCGCTTCATTCCGCTGGCCGAACAGTGCGGCCTGATCCACGAGCTGACCTTGTCGATGCTGACGCAGGCGATGGCGCAGGCAGCGCTGTGGAATGAGCGCGGGCTGCCGCTGAAGGTGGCCGTGAATCTGTCACCACTGTCGCTCGACATTCCCGGTTTCGTGCAGAAGATCGTCGACCTGCTGGCGCAGCATGCCTTGCAGGCGGATCAGATGGTGCTGGAAATTACCGAAGGTTCGGTGGTGGCCAATCTCGGTACCGCGCTCGGCACGCTGGCGCGATTGCGCCTGAAGGGCTTTGGTTTGTCGATCGATGACTACGGTACCGGCTTCTCGTCGATGCAGCAGCTGGCGCGCATTCCGTTCACCGAACTCAAGATTGACCGTTCGTTTGTACACGGTGCGCATGCGCGCCAGAATTTGCGCGTGATCCTGCAGTCGGCACTGGACATGGCCAAACGGCTGGAGCTGGTGACCGTGGCGGAAGGCATCGAGACGATCGAGGACTGGCGTTTGCTGCAGGAGTCGGGATGCACGATAGGGCAGGGATATCTGATCGCCAGGCCGATGCCGGCCAACGATCTGCCGGTATGGCTCAAGGGCCATCATCGCCGCCTCGGGGAACTGCGTCCTGCCGCAGGCGCCGCCGAGACCTGAGAACCAGTCCCGGGCCTTTCGCTGCAGACCGCGAACAGGTTCTGAACGCCTGGATCAGGCCAGCAGTTCGATCGGCTGGCCCTGCACTTGCACCAGGAAGTCATGGGCAACGCCGACGCCGGGAATCGCGATGTCCGGCGCAATCTCCAACAAGGGAATCAACACGAACGCGCGTTGCGCCATGCGCGGATGCGGCAGCGTCAGCACGTCGTCGGCAAGTTGCAGGTCGCCGTACAGCAGGATGTCAAGATCGAGGGTGCGCGGCGCATTGCGGTACGGCCGTTCGCGTCCATGTGCCAGTTCGATGGCTCGCAAGGCCGCGAGCAATGCATGCGGCGTGAGCGAGGTGTCGAGCTGCGCGACGGCATTGACGTAATCGTCGCCACCGGCGTCCACCGGGGCCGTGCGGTACAGCCGGGATTGTTTGCCGAGCGAGGTGCCGGGCAACAGCGCCAGGCGCCGCAACGCATCTTCGACCGTGGCGCGGGCGTCGCCCAGGTTGCCGCCGATGCCGATGAAGGCGCGCGCAGCCGCTGCTGTTGCTGTTGTTGTTGCTGCAGGGGTCACGCGTCGCCGTCGGAGGACGACTTGCCGCCGCCTTCGCCGCCCTCGCCACCGCCGCTCTTGCTGCGGTTGCGGCCGCCGCGGCGCTTGCGTTTGCGGGCTGCCGGCGCGGGACCTGCGCCGGGGCCTGCGGAAGCTGCACCGGCAGCGCCGCCTGCAGCCGGCTTGCGCGCCAGCAGCGCTTCGCGGCCGGAACTATCGGCTTCCATGAAGGCGGTCCACCAGTCGCCCAGTTCGGCATCGATTTCACCGGAGGCGCAACGCAGCAGCAGGAAGTCGTAACCGGCGCGCAGGCGCAGGTGTTCCAGCAATTTATAGGGAGCCTTGCCGGTGCGGCGCTCGAAACGCGGCTGCATGGCCCAGATGTCGCGCATGTCGGACGCGATCTTGCGTTGCAGGGCGAGCTTTTCGGTCTGTGCATTGAGCACATCGTCGGCGGCCAGGTGCAGCGCCGGGATCGGATATTCGCCGGCGGCCTGGTAGGCGCGCCATTTTTCCAGCACCTGGTGCCACAGCATCGAGGCGAACAGGAAGCCCGGCGAGACCGGCTTGCCCTGTTTGATGCGGGCATCGGTATTGGCCAGCGCCAGCGTGACGAATTTTTCGCCGAGCGGTTGTTCCAGCACGACGTCGAGCAGGGGCAACAGGCCGTGGTGCAAGCCTTCCTTGCGAAGCTGTTGCAGGCAGGCCAGCGCGTGGCCGCTCATGAGCAGCTTGAGCATTTCATCGAACACACGCGCCGCCGGCACGTTGTTGATGAGCGGCGCCATGACCGGGATCGGCGCGCTGGTGGCGGCATCGATGCTGAACTTGAGCTTGGCGGCGAAGCGCACCACGCGCAGCATGCGCACCGGGTCTTCGCGATAGCGCGCTTCCGGCGCGCCGATGATGCGCAAGGTCTTGGCGCGGATGTCGGCGATGCCGCCGTGGTAATCGAGCACCGTTTGCGTCGCCGGATCGTAATACATGGCGTTGATGGTGAAGTCGCGGCGCACCGCGTCTTCATGCTGTTCGCCGAAGGTGTTGTCGCGCAGCACGCGACCGTGTTCATCCTTGGGCGCGGCGTCGGCCGAGCTGCCGCGGAAGGTGGTGACTTCGATCAGCTCCTGGCCGAACATCACGTGCACGATCTGGAAGCGGCGGCCGATGATGAAGGCGCGCCGGAACAATTGTTTGATCTCTTCGGGCGTGGCGTTGGTGGCGACGTCGAAGTCCTTGGGCTTGACCGACAGCAGCAGGTCGCGCACCGCGCCGCCGACGATGAAGGCCTTGAAGCCGGCCTCCTGCAAGGTCTGGGTGACGCGGATCGCGTTCGGCGACACCAGTTGCAGATCGATGCCGTGCTGCTTCTGGCTCAGTACGGTGGGCTCGGTGGTGTCGAGCTCTTTTTTCTTGCCCAGGAAGGAGCGGATGAATTTTTTGATCATTGCGCGTGGGCGTCGAAGAGATTCAGGATGGGCCAGCCTTGGGCAATCGCATGCGCCCTGAGCTTGTCGTTCGGGTTGGTGGCGACCGGGTGGGTGACGGCGGCCAGCAGCGGGATGTCGTTTTGCGAATCGCTGTAGAAATGGCTTTGCGGGAAATCGGCGATGCTCTTGCCTTGTTCCTGCAGCCAGGCCTGGGTGTGCACGATCTTGCCCGGGCCGAAGGTCGGTGTTCCCGCCAAGCGGCCGGTGACGTTGCCTTCCGCATCGAACTCCGGCAGCGCGGCGATCAGATGATGCACCTTGAACAGCTTGGCGATCGGCTCGGTGACGAAGCTGTTGGTGGCGGTGATGATAGCGACCAGGTCGCCGGCATCGAGGTGTTTTTGCACCAGCGCGAGGGCGGCGGGCACCATGGATGGTTTGATGACTTCGTCCATGAACTGCGCATGCCAGGCATCCAGCTGCGCACGCGGGAATTTCGACAGCGTGCCGAAGGCGAACTCGAGGTACTTCACCGGATCCAGCGTGCCGGCCTGGTAATGCGCGAACCATTCGTCGTTGGCTTTGCGGAAGGCGGTGGCGTCGATGGCGCCGGTGCGCGCGAGGAACTCGCCCCACTCATGGTCGGAGTCGATCGGGATCAGCGTATGGTCGAGGTCAAATAAAGCGAGATTCATGGCGTTTCGTTTTCAGCTTCCTGTTGAAGAAGGTCGCGTAGCAGCGGCAGGGTAATGGGACGCTTGGTTTCGAGCGAATAGCGATCGAGCGCGTCGAGCATGCGCGACAGCGAAGGCATGTCGCGCCGGTAATGCGTGAGCAGGTAAGACAGGATCGCGACCGACACTGCCATGCCGCGCGCCTGTGCCGATTGTGTCAGCGCGGCGATCTTTTCGTCATCGGTCAGGCCGTGCAGCTGGTAAATCAGGCCCCAGCCGAGGCGCGTGCGCAAGTCTTCGCGCACCTGCAACTGCGCCGGCGGCTGCGCGCCTGCGCTGACCAGATAACCGCCCCGTTCGCGGATCTGGTTGAACAGGGCGAAGGCGGCGATCTGTGATGCCGGCGGCAATTGCTCGCAGTCGTCCAGCAGATAACATTGAATGGATGGGTCGTAATCGAAAGCGCTGTCATCGGCATCGGCGGGGATCAGGCGCGAGCCGATTGCGCCTTCCTGCGCGCCTGCATGCGCCAGCGAGTGCAGCAGATGCGTTTTGCCCGCGCCGGTTTCGCCCCAGAGATAGATGAAGCGGTCGTTCAGGGTCGGTTGCGCGTGCGCCGCGGCGATGTCTTGCAGGCGTTGCAGCAATTCTGCATTCTGGCCTGTCACAAACGTGTCGAAAGTCGGCGGCTGCTGCGCGCTCAAATCCAGCAGAAGTTGTCTCATGTCTCGCTATTGTAGAAACTGCTGCTCAGGTAATGCTGGCGCAGGTGGCGTACCACCACGGACATGATCGCCGAGGCGGGCAGGGCCAGCAGCACGCCGACAAAACCGAACAACTGACCGAACGCCAGCAGCGCGAAGATCACCATCAGCGGATGCAGGCCGATGCGTTCGCCCACCAGTTGCGGCGTCAGGATGAAGCTTTCCAGCACCTGGCCGATGCCGTAGATGATGGCCACGGCGACCAGGCCGTACAGTCCGGTGAACTGCAGCACGGCGGCGATCAGCGCCAACACCAGGCCGAGGCCGAAGCCGACGTACGGAATGAACACCAGCAGGCCGGTCAGGATGCCGACCGGCAAGGCAATGTCGAAGCCGGCGATGGCCAGCGCAACTGAATAATAGGTCGCCAGGATCAACATGACCAGCAACTGGCCGCGCAGGTATTGCGCCAGCAGGTCGTCGACTTCTTCGGTCATGGCACTGATCTTGCCGACCCAGCGGCGCGGAATCATGCCGCGCAGGCGCTTGATGAAAGGATGCCAGTCTTGCAACAGATAAAACAACACCATCGGAATGAACAGCAGGTTGGCGGCCCAGGTCAGCAGGGCGGTGCCGCCGATTTTGGCCGAGGCCAGCACCGAGGCCCAGATTTCATCGCCGCTGGTGGCCAGCTGCTGGGTCAGGATGCGCTTGATGCCGGTGATGTCGAGGCGCACGTGGATGCCGAACTCGCTCAGGCGCGGCGCCACCTTGGCGTTGAGTTTGTCGAGGAAATTGGGAATCTGCTGTTGCAGCAGCGGAATTTCCTTCACCAGCACCGGCACGACGATCAGGATCAGCGCCAGTCCGGCCAGCACCAGCAGCAGGATGACGATCAGCACCGCCATCACGCGCGGCAGCAAAAACGGCCCGATGCGGCGGCGCGCCAGCCAGTCGACGCCCGGATTGAGGGCGTAAGCCAGGATGGCGGCGGTGACGAACGGGGTCAGCATCGGCCCCAGCAAGATCAGGAGGCCTACCAACAAGAGCCCTAAGGTGAGCCACAACAAGCTTTGTTTTTGCTCATCCGTTAAAGAAAAAGGCATGGAAATAGGGCTTTAGATGAATCGGTTTGTTAAAATCACGGTTTACTTCAGGTTTCAGCGGCCTTGTTGCCGCAGATACTCCTCTATTTTACCGCCTCCAGTGCCAATATCATCATGACTTCATCATCCAATGTTTCCCTTTCCTACCGCGACGCGGGCGTCGACATCGATGCGGGCGACGCTTTAGTCGAGGCTATCAAGCCGTTTGCCAAGCGTACGACCCGTGAAGGCGTGCTGGGCGGGATCGGCGGTTTCGGCGCGTTGTTTGAAATCAGCAAGAAATTCAAGGAACCGGTGCTGGTGTCCGGCACCGACGGCGTCGGCACCAAGCTGAAACTGGCTTTCCACCTGAACCGGCATGACACCGTCGGCATCGACTTGGTCGCAATGAGCGTCAACGACATCCTGGTGCAGGGCGCCGAGCCGCTGTTCTTCCTCGATTACTTCGCCTGCGGCAAGCTCGACGTGGCCAGCGCCACCGATGTCATCAAGGGCATTGCCAAGGGCTGCGAGCAAGCCGGCTGCGCGCTGATCGGCGGCGAAACCGCTGAAATGCCGAGCATGTATCCCGACGGCGAATACGACCTGGCCGGCTTCGCCGTCGGTGCGGTGGAGAAGTCCAAACTGATCGACGGCACCAAGATCGTTCCGGGCGACGTCGTGCTGGGCCTGGCCTCGTCGGGCGCGCACTCCAACGGCTATTCGCTGGTGCGCAAGATCCTGGACGTCGCCAAGCCTGACCTGAACGCCGATTTCCACGGCCGCAAGCTGGCCGATGTGCTGCTGGAGCCGACCCGTATCTACGTCAAGCCTTTGCTGGCGCTGATGGAAGCGATGGAAGTCAAGGGCATGGTTCACATCACCGGTGGCGGCCTGGTCGAGAACATCCCGCGCGTCCTGCAAGACAACCTGACTGCCGTGCTGGACGGCAAGTCATGGGCCATGCCGCCGCTGTTCACCTGGCTGCAGCAGCATGGCGGCGTGGCCGACGCCGAAATGCACCGCGTCTTCAACTGCGGCATCGGCATGACCGTGATCGTCTCCAAGGAAAACGCTGCTGCTGCCGAAGCGCAGCTGAAGGCGGCCGGCGAGACCGTGTTCCGCATCGGTGAAATCCGAGCCCGCGCTGAAGGCGAAGCACAGACGATTGTTGTATAAATACCATCGGCATTCCTGTCCGGCAACGCCGGACAATAAAAAACGGCTGCAAGCAATTGCAGCCGTTTTTTATTTGGGCGATCCGAAAGACCGATCAGTTCGGTTGCCGCGCCACATCCGCCTCGTTGTCCCCGGCCAGCGTCTGGCGGGTAACCGGTTGCGCATCGCGCGCCACCGCTTCCGGCGGCTGCACGCGCACAGGCTGGCTGTGGTCGACTGACGACGACAACACATTGAGCGTCGCTTCAGGAGCGGCATCCCAGACCGGATCGTCGATGGCTTCAAACACGCGCTTGAGTTGCGCGCCCCAGCTGCGGCGAATCATCTGGAAATACTGGTTGTGCTCATCGATGGTGACGAAGCGCGTCACCGCCAGGTCATTGGCGGTGTAGACCATCAGGTCCAGAGGCAGGCCGACCGAGATGTTCGACTTCAGCGTCGAATCCATCGAAATCAGCGCGCACTTGGCAGCCTCGTCCAGCGAAGTCTGCGGCGTGACGACGCGATCGATGATCGGTTTGCCGTACTTGGCTTCGCCGATCTGGAAATAGGTATTTTCGTCGTGCGACTCGATGAAGTTGCCTGCCGAGTACATCTGGAACAGGCGGCAACGCTCGCCCTTGATCTGGCCGCCGAAAATGATGCTTACATTGAAGTCGATGCCGAACTTGGCCAGTTCTTCCGCGTCGCGCTGATGCACTGTACGAATGGCGTCGCCGAGAATCTGCGCGGCTTCGTACATCGAGGTCGCGGTCCAGATGGTGCGGCCTTCGGCATTGGTCTTCTCGGACACGATCTGCCGGATCGATTGCGAAATGGAAAGATTGCCTGCCGTCATCATCACCATGACGCGTTCGCCCGGGTTCTCGTAGACATTCATCTTGCGGAATGTGCCGATGTGATCGACGCCCGCATTGGTCCTCGAGTCGGATAAAAAGACCAGGCCTTCGTTCAGGCGCATGGCAACGCAATAAGTCATGATGTGAGCTAAAAATGTAAAAGCCGGATTTTACAGGAAGCCCCGCCGGCACCGGGTGCGGGCGGGGCCCAAATGTCGTGGACCTGACACATTATCGGCAAATTCCAGACAATTCTTAACCGTCAGACTGGCAGATCGATAATTTTTTTTACAATTTATGCTGCCAAAGGCACAAGAAAATCCTTGCTGATGCGATTGCCGAGCTCAAAGATGCGTTCCAGAAACACCGTCAGATAATCGTGCAGGCCGGCATCGAATACTTCCTCAATGCGGCTGAACTTGAGATCGGCGTCCAGCTTACCGGCAAAGCGCTCCGTATCGGCCGAGACATCGTTGCGGACGTGTTTCAGGTTACTCAGCACATGATCCATGCAGGCCGCCAGCGAGCGCGGCATGTCGGCGCGCAGGATCAGCAATTCAGCAACGCGTTCGGGCGTGATGACGTCGCGATAGACCTTGCGGTAAATCTCGAAGCCCGACACCGACCGCAGGATCGCGGCCCAGTAATAAAAATCGATCTGGCTGTCCTGGGCCTTGGCGTTCGCGCTCAGCAGGCTTTGCTGCTGGCTTTGGCCGGGCTTGACGGTTTCCTTGGCGCCGTGGAACTTGACGTCGATGATGCGCGCGGTGTTGTCGGCGCGTTCGAGGAAGGTGCCGAGGCGGATGAAATGGAAGGCTTCATCCTTGAGCATGGTGCCGATGGTGACGCCGCGCGACAGATGCGAGCGGTGCTTGACCCATTCGAAGAAATCGCTCGGGTTCTGCTCCAGCGCATTGGTCTGCAGGTAACCCTGCATCTTGATCCAGGTGGCGTTCTGGATTTCCCAGGCTTCGGTGGTCAGCGCGCCGCGCACTGCGCGGGCGTTCTCGCGCGCCTGCTTGAGGCAAGAGGCGATCGACGACGAATTGCTGGGGTCGCGCACCATGAAGTCGATGACATCCTTTTGCGTCAGCGCATCGTACTTCTGGTTATAGCCATACTGCAGCTCGGAAATGCCGAGCAGGGCGCGCCAGCCTTGTTCGGCGTCGTCGGTGGATTGCGGCAGCAGGGCGGTCTGCACATGCACATCGAGCATGCGGGCGGTATTTTCGGCGCGTTCGGTATAGCGCGCCATCCAGAACAGGTGGTCAGCGGTGCGGCTCAACATGATTTATTTCTCCAGAATCCAGGTGTCCTTGGTGCCGCCGCCTTGCGACGAATTCACCACCAGCGAGCCTTCCTTGAGCGCCACGCGCGTGAGGCCGCCCTTGACCATCGACACGGTCTTGCCGGACAACACGAAGGGACGCAAGTCGAGATGGCGCGGCGCGATGCCGGCATCCACATAGGTCGGGCAGACGGACAGCGCCAGCGTCGGCTGTGCGATATAGCCGTCGGGTTTGGCGATCACGCGCTGGCGGAAATCCTCGATCTCCTGTTTGGTCGACGCCGGGCCGACCAGCATGCCGTAGCCGCCGGCGCCGTGGACTTCCTTGACCACCAGCTTGTCGAGATTGGCCAGCGTGTAGGAGAGATCATCCTTCTTGCGGCACTGGTAGGTCGGGACGTTGTTGAGGATGGGTTCTTCGGACAGGTAGAACTTGATCATGTCCGGCACATAGGGATAGATCGACTTGTCGTCGGCGACGCCGGTGCCGATGGCGTTGGTCAGCGTGACCTTGCCGGCGCGATAGGCCGACAGCAGGCCCGGCACACCCAGCGAGGAATCGGCGCGGAACGCCAGCGGATCGAGATAGTCGTCGTCGATGCGGCGATAGATCACATCGACGCGTTTCGGTCCGCGCGTGGTGCGCATGTAGACGGTGTTGTCCTTGACGAACAAGTCCTGTCCTTCGACCAGCTCGACGCCCATTTGCTGCGCCAGGAAAGCGTGTTCGAAATACGCGGAGTTGTACATGCCCGGCGTCATCACGACGACGGTAGGATCGACCACGCCGACGGGCGCGACCGAACGCAGGTTGTCGAGCAGCATGTCGGGATAGTGATCGACCGGCGCGATCTTGTTGCGCGTGAACAGCTCGGGGAACAGCCGCATCATCATCTTGCGGTTTTCCAGCATGTAGGACACGCCGGACGGTACGCGCAGGTTATCTTCGAGCACATAGAACTCGCCCTCGCCGGCGCGCACGATGTCGACGCCGGCGATATGGGCGTAGATGTCGGAGGCGACGTCGACGTCCTGCATCTCGGGACGGTATTGCGCGTTCTTCAGAATCTGCTCGGCCGGAATGACGCCGGCCTTGATGATTTTCTGGCTGTGGTAAATGTCGTGGATGAACATGTTGAGCGCTTTGACGCGCTGCACCAGTCCCGCTTCCAGCTTGGCCCACTCGGCGGCATGAATGATGCGCGGAATGATGTCGAAGGGGATCAGCCGCTCCGTGCCTGCATCGTTGCCGTAGACCGCGAAGGTGATGCCGACGCGGCGGAAAATCAGGTCGGACTCTGCGCGTTTCCGGACGATGGTCTCAGCGGTTTGGGAAGACAGCCACGCCGCGAATTCATCGTAGTGCTTACGAACTGAAACGGCGCCATCGGAGTACATCTCGTCGAAAAAATTTGCCATAAATTTGCTTCGTTTTCTGGTGCTGATGCGGGGGGATTTTTAGCTTGAGACTAAGCGGATATTATTTGTTCATTGGTAGTTGCCGACATCCTCATCGCTGGTGGGGGTAGGCACAGACTATCACGCCATTTCCGCTTTTGGACAGCGAAAATTGCACGGCGTCCCGCGCCCGATTCACGCCGGCGATGGCGGATCCGGTTTGATGTCCGGCTTGATGAGGCGGCTTGAAAATGATTTGCTCCTTCTGTTTCAGACCCACGGCGTCGGCGCAGGAACGGCCGCCGGTGCGGGCATGTCGATGGTGGTGAAATCGGCCGGGCTGACGATTTCAAGATACTCCATGTCCGGTGAATAATCGAACAGGAAATGCACGATGCCCGGTCGCTGGTGCACGCAATCGCCGGTCTTCACCAGCGTTACCTGGTCCTCGTACATGAAGCGCGCCCAGCCCTTGAGCATGATGACGATATGAAAATTCGCCTCATGCCGGTGCCAGCCGGTGCCGGCCTCCGGCGCCATGTTGGCCTTGACCAGTTGGGCCACGACCTGGCCGCCGGTGGCCGCGGCGATGCCGAGGTCGCGGTACAGGAAGAAGTCGCGCAGGCCGCCGGATTCATACGGAGTATCACCCTCGCTGACATGAGAGAACACGTTCAGGTCGGTCGGTTTCGTTGCGGCTATCGTATTCATGACACTGATCCTTTCTGCGGCGGGCCGCATGCGATTGGCTGATGAAATACCCGTGCGTTGAAATTCCTGTGCGTCTGCTGCTGCTGCTGCTGCTGCCTCTATCGTTTCCTCCTAGAACTCGACATCCAGTTCGTCAATATCTTCCGGCTCCTTCTGCGCGGCGGCGATCCATTCCTTCATCTCCGGCATCGCCATGATGCGCTTGCTGTAGGCGGCGCAAATCGGTTCCAGCTTGACGTCGTAGGTGATGAAGCGCGTGATCACCGGCGCATACATGGCGTCGGCCATGGTGCGCTCGCCGAACAGATACGGGCCGCCGTAGGTAGCCAGGCATTCCTTCCAGATGGTGGTGATGCGCTGGATGTCGGCTTGCGCGCGCGACCAGATTTTGAAATTGGGGAAGTGCGCTTTCAGGTTCATCGGCAGCGCCGAACGCAGCGCACTGAAGCCGGAGTGCATCTCGCCGCAGATCGCGCGGCAATGCGCGCGCGCCGCCTGGTCGGCCGGCAGCAGCTTGGCGGCCGGACGGACTTCGTTGAGGTATTCGGCGATCGCCAGCGTGTCCCAGACAAAGATATCGCCATGCTTGAGGCTGGGCACCAGGATCGAGGAGGACAGCAGCAGGATTTCGGCGCGCGCGTCGGGATCGTCCGGCGGCACGATATCTTCCTGAAACGGCAACCCGGCAAATTTGGCGAGCAGCCAGCCACGCATTGACCAGGAAGAGTAGTTCTTGCTGGTGATGCGCAAAGTCGTTTTAGGCATGTCAGTCCTTTATGTGTGTGTACTTCTGACTTTGGCGCGTCAATTGTTGACGCGCGGTTTGTATGGACGCGTCCGTACTTCCCGAACCGCATCAGCGGCGCATTGATGGTGCTCATGTGTTGCCTGTCCGTTACTTGCAAAGGGCGTGCCAGCAATGCTCCGGATGCGGCGCCGGGTTCATACGCGCCCGAAGGTCAATGGCATGCATATTGCATCGAGGGAGGGACTGGTGAAACCGAGGGAGTGGGTTGTATATGACAAATATTTACCAGGCATACCAGCAATACGCCGACGCCACTGATCCGCTGCGTGCCTCGGCCCGGGCGGCGGTCCCGTTCCTGGGGCACACTTGGCCGGGTGTGCCGTCCAGCTCCGTGCTGCGCAAAATGGCCGCGGCCTATGAAGTTTTTGCACGCACCCAATTGACGCATGTGCGTCCTCCTTTCGACATCGACAGCGTCCAGGACAGCGGGCGCACCGTTGCGGTGCGTGAAGAGGTGATCGACCGCACGCCGTTTTGCACCTTGTTGCGTTTCCGCAAGGAAACGGCGGCCGAGCAACCTGCGGTGCTGCTGGTGGCGCCGATGTCGGGCCACTTTGCAACGCTGCTGCGCGGCACCGTCAAAACGCTGCTGCGCGACCACGATGTCTATATCACCGACTGGCACAATGCGCGCGACATTGCGCTGGAGCACGGCCGCTTCGGCCTGGACGAATACGTCGGTCACCTGATTCGTTTCCTGCAAGTCATCGGTCCCGGCGCGCATCTCGTCGCGGTGTGCCAACCCACCGTGGCGGCCCTCACTGCCGCCGCCGTGATGGCCGAGGGCGACGACCCGGCCCAGCCGCGCACCATGACGCTGATGGCCGGCCCGCTCGATACGCGCGTCAATCCGACCACCGTCAACGATCTTGCCAAGAGCAAGCCGATCGAATGGTTCGAGAAGCATCTGGTCAGCACGGTCCCGGCGCGCCATCCCGGCGGCGGCCGCAAGGTCTATCCGGGTTTCATGCAACTGGCGGCGTTCATGAACATGAACCTCAATCGCCATGTCGATGCCTTCCGCAACCTGTACACCTATCTGATCGAAGGCGAGCACGACAAGGCCGAAGCGATCAAGGTGTTCTACGAAGAATACTTCGCCATGTCGGACCTGCCGGCGGAGTTTTACCTGGAAACGGTGCGGGTGGTGTTCCAGGAGCACGCCTTGCCGCTGGGCCTGCTGCAATTCCAGGGGCGTCCGGTCAATCTGAAAGCGATCCGGCGCACCGCCCTGTTCACCGTGGAGGGCGAGAAGGATGACATCTGCGCCGTCGGCCAGACCGTCGCTGCACAGGATATGTGCAGCAGCATCCGCCCCTACATGCGCCTGCACCATGTGCAGACGGCGGTGGGCCACTATGGCGTCTTCAACGGGCGCCGGTGGGAAAATGAAATCTATCCACGCCTGAGGGATTTCATTAATATGCACCACAGGTGAACGTTTCCCGGCCTGGTGCAACCCGACCAACAATAGTCCGTCACAGCAGTCCATCAGCAGTCCATCGGCTCAACTTGTTTGTTGTAAAGGATCTTCATGTCAATTTATGTGGCGCTGAACCATGTCACGTCTTACCGTTATGACCGTGCTATCAATCTGGGTCCCCAAATCGTACGCCTGCGTCCGGCCCCGCATTGCCGTACGCGGATATTGAGCTATTCGCTGCGCATTCTTCCCGAGCCGCATTTCATCAACTGGCAGCAGGATCCGCAAGCCAACTACATGGCGCGGCTGGTGTTTCCCGAGAAGACCGAAGAATTCCGCATCGAAGTCGATCTGGTGGCCGAAATGTCGGTCATCAATCCCTTCGATTTCTTTCTTGAGCCGTATGCCGAGCAGATCCCGTTCGAGTACGCCAAGGAGCTGCAAAACGAGTTGTCGCCGTATCGCAAGACCTTGCCGCTGACGCCGCGCTTCCAGAAATTCCTCGACGGCATCTCGCGCGAGAAAATGAACAGCGCCGACTTTCTGGTCGCGCTGAACCAGAAGCTGGCCGACGCCGTCGCCTATACCATCCGCATGGAGCCGGGCGTGCAGACGCCGGAAGAGACGCTCGAAATCGGTTCCGGTTCCTGCCGCGATTCGTCCTGGTTGCTGGTGCAGCTGCTGCGCCACCTCGGCCTGGCTGCGCGTTTCGTGTCCGGTTACCTGATCCAGCTCACCGCCGACCAGAAATCGCTCGACGGCCCATCCGGACCGGAAGCCGATTTCACCGACCTGCACGCCTGGTGCGAAGTCTATCTGCCGGGCGCCGGCTGGGTCGGCCTCGATCCGACCTCGGGCCTGTTCGCCGGCGAAGGCCATATCCCGCTGTCCTGCACGCCCGAGCCGTCTTCGGCGGCGCCGGTCAGCGGCATGGTCGATCCGTGCGAAGTGGAGTTCGGACATTCGATGAGCGTGTCGCGTTTTTGGGAAGCGCCGCGCGTCACCAAGCCGTACACCGAAGCGCAATGGAGCGAGATCGAAGAACTCGGTCACGCCATCGACGATGACCTCGACGCACTTGACGTGCGCCTGACCATGGGCGGCGAACCGACCTTCGTATCGCTCGATCATCCCGACGAGCCTGAGTGGAGCACCGCCGCACTGGGCGCCACCAAGAAGCCGCTGGCGGCCGACCTGTACCACCGCATGCGCGAAAAATACGCCGTGCAAGGCCTGCCGCATTTCGGCCAGGGCAAGTGGTATCCGGGGGAACAGTTGCCGCGCTGGGCGCTCAACTGCTACTGGCGTCGCGACGGCCAGCCGATCTGGCACAACCGCGATCTGATCGGCGACGAAGCCACGCCGAACGTCAAGGACGACGACATCCCGGAACGCTTCCTCAAGGGCGTGGCTGCGCGCCTGTCGCTCGACGGCAAGCACATCTTCCCGGCCTATGAAGACGTGTTCTACTACATGTGGCGCGAGCGCCGCCTGCCGGGCAACGTCGACCCGTTCGATTCCAAACTCGACGACAAGCAGGAGCGTGCGCGCCTCATGCGGGTCTTTTCGCAAGGTCTCGACAAGGTCGCCGGCCACGTGCTGCCGGTGGCGCGCCGTCCCGACGATCTCGGCTGGCAAAGCGGCGACTGGTTCCTGCGCAGCGAGCGTTGCTACCTGTATCCCGGCGATTCACCGCTCGGTTATCGCCTGCCGCTCGATTCGCAGCCTTGGGTCAAGTCGACCGACTATCCCTACGTGCATGCGGCCGACCCGACGCAGCAGTTCGCTCCGCTGTCGCCGGCGACCGATGTCCGCCTCAAGTTCGTCCAGCGTCCTGCGTTCAGCGGCGCGACCTCGGTGGCGTTCCAGCAGGATCGCTACGGCACGCGTCGCGGCAGCCCGGTTACCGGCAACGGCAAGGGTATGCCTGCGGCAACAGGCGGCGCCCCGGTGCTGTTCCAATCGGCGGACTGGATCACGCGCACCGCGTTGTGTGCGGAAGTGCGCAATGGCGTGCTGTACCTGTTCATGCCGCCGCTGGCGCAGCTTGAGAATTATCTCGAGCTGGTCGCCGCCATCGAAGCCACCGCCGAAGAACTCGGCCAGCCGGTCCTGATGGAAGGCTACGAGCCGCCCAACGATCCGCGCGTGCGCAAGTTCAGCGTCACGCCCGATCCCGGCGTGATCGAAGTCAACATCCAGCCGGCCTACAACTGGAGCGAGCTGGTCGACCAGACCACGCATTTGTATGAAGCCGGCCGCGAGTCGCGCCTGACCACCGAGAAGTTCATGCTCGACGGCCATCATTCCGGCACCGGCGGCGGCAACCATATGGTGATGGGCGGCGCCACGACCGCCGATTCGCCGTTCCTGCGCCGGCCCGATCTGCTGCGCAGCCTGATCAGCTACTGGCATAACCATCCGTCGCTGTCCTATCTGTTCTCGGGCATGTTCATCGGTCCGACCTCGCAGGCGCCGCGCATCGATGAAGCCCGCAACGATTCCACGGTGGAAATCGAACTGGCCTTCGCCGAGATGGAAAAGCAGCTCGAAAAAGGCGGCTGCGCGCCGTGGCTGGTCGATCGTCTGCTGCGCAACCTGCTGATCGACGTTACCGGCAATACGCACCGCGCCGAGTTCTGCATCGACAAGCTGTATTCGCCCGACAGCGCCACCGGCCGCCTCGGCCTGCTGGAGCTGCGCGCCTTCGAAATGCCGCCGCACGCCCGCATGAGCCTGACCCAGCAGTTGCTGCTGCGTGCGCTGGTGGCGCGGTTCTGGAAGACGCCCTACAAGCCGCAACGCCTGGTGCGCTGGGGTACCGAGTTGCATGATCGTTTCCTGTTGCCGCATTTCATCTGGCAGGATTTCAACGACATCATGGACGACATGCAGGAAGCCGGCTATCCGATGCAGGCCGAATGGTTCGCGCCGCATTTCGAATTCCGCTTCCCCAAGATCGGCGACTTTGCCGTCAAGGGCATGGAGCTGGAATTGCGCACCGCGCTGGAACCGTGGCACGTGCTGGGCGAAGAGGGCAGCTCGACCGGCACGGCGCGCTACGTCGATTCATCGGTGGAGCGGCTGGAGGTCAAGGTCCGCGGCATGGCCAAGGACCGTTACGTGCTGACGTGCAACGGCGTCGCGGTGCCGCTGCAACCGACCGGCGTGGTCGGCGAGTTCGTCACCGGCGTGCGCTACCGGGCCTGGCAGCCGCCGTCGGCGCTGCATCCGACCATCGGCATCGATTCGCCGCTGACCTTCGATCTGGTCGATACCTGGAACGGCCGCAGCCTGGGCGGATGCCAGTATCACGTGGTGCATCCGGGCGGACGCAGCTACGAGACCTTCCCGGTCAACGCCTTCGAAGCCGAGAGCCGCCGGCTGGCGCGTTATTTCCGTCTCAACCACACGCCGGGAAAGATGGACGTGAGCGCTGCGCGACCATCAATCGAGTTCCCATTTACGTTAGACTTGCGACATTACTAACGCACGCAGTTCTGCCGTTGCCGCAGGTCATCGCCAGCCAGGATGACTGCGGCAACGGCGCCCTCGAAAATCTATGTATCAGCGCCTCCTGCAAAGCTATACCGCCGACGCCGATCGTTACGACGAGATGCTGGCTGCCGACGGTCGCTTGCGGCCGCACTGGCGCACGCTGATCGATCAGCTGGAGAATCTCTCGCCCGAGATGATGCGCCGCCGCGCCGACGAAGTGCGCGACGCCATCGCCTCCGATGGCATGACCTACAACGTCTATGCCGATCCGCAAGGCGTCAGCCGTCCGTGGGAACTGGACCTGCTGCCGCAGATCGTCGCCGCCGACGAATGGCAGAAGCTCTCGGCCGCCGTCGCGCAACGCGCGCGCCTGCTCAATGCCGTGCTTGGCGACCTGTATGGCGAACAACACTTGCTGGCCGAAGGCCTGTTGCCGCCGGCGCTGGTGTTCGGCCAGCACGGTTATTTGTGGCCGTGCCGCGACGTCCGTCCCCCGGGTGGCGTGCACCTGCATCTGTACGCCATCGACCTGGCGCGCTCGGCCGACGGCAACTGGTGGGTGATCGCCGATCGCACGCAAGGTCCTTCGGGCAGCGGCTACGCGTTGCAGAATCGCCAGATCATGACGCGCGCCCTGCCCGAGGCGATGCGCGACATGCACGTGCAACCGCTGCTCAATTATTTCCACGCGCTGCATCAGTGCCTGACGCGGCTCGCACCGAAGAGCAGCGAGCCGCCGATGGTGGTGCTGCTGACGCCGGGGCCGTACAACGAAACCTATTCCGAACACGCCTTCCTGGCGCATACGCTGGGCTTCCCGCTGGTCGAAGGGGTCGACCTCACGGTGCGCGGCGACATGGTCTACCTGAAGACGCTGACCGGCCTGCGCCGCGTGCATGCGATCATGCGCCGCCTCGATGACGATTATTGCGACCCGCTTGAATTGCGCTCGGATTCGGCGCTCGGCATTCCGGGCCTGACGCAGGCTGCGCGCTCCGGCAACGTGCTGATCGCCAACGCGCTTGGCAGCGGCGTGCTGGAATCGACTGCGCTGCACGGCTTCTTGCCGGGGATCAGCCAACGCCTGCTCGGCGAAGAGCTGGCGCTGCCGGCGGTCGCGTCGTGGTGGTGCGGCGAAAAGCCGGCGCTGGAATACACGCTGGCGCATCTGGAAGAACTGGTGATCATGCCGGCCTTCCCGTCGATGCGCATGCAACCGGTGTTCGGCCATACGCTCAATGCCACTACGCGGCGGCGCCTGATCGAAAGCCTGCAATTGCAGCCGCATGCTTACGTCGCGCAGGAGTGGGTGCGCTTGTCGCAGGCGCCGGTGCTGTCGCGCAGCGGCGAGTACCACCTGACCAATCGCACCGTCAGCTTGCGCGTGTTCGCCGCCGCCGACGGCGAGGGCGGCTATCACGTGATGCCGGGCGGTCTCACGCGCGTGGCGCCGCGCCAGCGCCGCGACGTCGTCTCGATGCAGCAGGGCGGCACCAGCAAGGACGTCTGGGTGCTGAGCGAAAAGACCGATGCCGATGACGCCGCCGGCATCGCCACCGCCATGGCCGCGGCAGAGACCAGCGTCGCGGTCGGCCCCGGTGCGATGACCGATCCGGTATCGCGCACTTCGGAACTGATCCGCACCACCGTCGACGTGTCTTCGCATGCCGGTGAAAATTTGTTCTGGATGGGCCGCTATGCCGAGCGCACCGACAATCTTGCGCGCCTGTTGCGCACGACCTTGCAATGCACGATCGAACCGCAATCCGACAATCGCGCGATCCTGCGCAGCGTCAGCGAGATTTGTATCCGTCTCGGCATCCTGATGCCGAAATCGGAGCAGGCGCATCCCACCATCACCGCCTTGCAACAAAGCCTGCAAGCGGCGATTGCGGATCCCAGCGCCACGGTCAGCATCTCCACGCACCTGCGCCACCTGCATCATTCCGGTTACCAGGTGCGCGAGCATCTGTCGCTGGACAACTGGCACGCACTCAATCGCATGCCGCCATTGGTGCAGGAGAAGATCAACTCGCCGACCGCCATGCTGCATGTCCTCAACAACGTCATCCAGGGTTGCTCGGGCCTGGCCGGCCATGCGCTGGACGACATGACGCGCGATGAAGGCTGGCAGTTCCTGATGATCGGCCGCCACATCGAACGCATGGTGCACCTGGCGGCCTTGTTCGACCAGTTCATGCAGCTCGAACCGGCGCGCCAGAATGCAGCGCTGACCTGGCTGCTGGAATCGTCGAGCAGCATCGTCACCTATCGCGTGCGGTACCGGCGCACGCCGGAGTGGCTGCAGGTGCTGCACCTGCTGGTGTTCGACGTCAGCAATCCGCACAGCATCGCCTACCAGTTCCGCATGCTGCAGCACTACCTGACCGACATCGCGCAGCAGCTCGGCATCCTCAGCATGAATATCCCGGCGCACCTGAGCGAGCAGCTGAACGGTTTTGCGTTGCCCGATTTCGCGCGCGATGCGGCGACATCGGAAGCCGCCGGCGAGCGGCTCATCCAACTCATGCGCGAAGCGCGCAGCGCCGGCTTCTCATTGACCGATGATTTGTCGCGGCATTTCTTCACGCCGCTCAGCGCACCGGTCAGCCAAGGGGTATGACGATGACCGACGCCACCTATCACATCGTCCACGAGACCAACTACCAGTATGCGGCGCCGGTGCGGCTGTCGCATCAGGTGCTGCGCCTGACGCCGCGCTCGTTGCCGTGGCAGACCTGCACCTCGCATTTCATCAACATCCTGCCGGGACCGACCAATCTGATCAACCTGTACACCGACAGCTTCGGCAACGCGCTGCAGTCATTCTCGCTGGACCAGGACCACGCCAGCCTCGATGTCTACGCGGAGTCGTGGGTGGAGATATCGTCGCGCCTGTTGCCGACCGCCACGCCGGCCTGGGAGCGAGTCGCCGAGACGCTGTCGTATCACGCCGGCCGCAGCTTGTCGGCCGACAGGCTGGAAGCGTCGCGCTTCCTGTTCGAGTCTTCGCACGTCAGGATCAAGCGTGAATTCGCGCGCTATGCCGCCGAATGCTTCACGCCCGGCTTGTCCCTGCTGCAGGGTGTCGAGGCGCTGATGAAACGCATTTTCAATGAATTCACTTTCGATCCCGAGGCGACCACGGTGTCGACGCCGGTGACCGATGTGTTCGTCAGCAAGCGCGGCGTATGCCAGGATTACGCGCACTTCATGCTGTCCTGCCTGCGCTCGCTGGGTTTGTCGGCGCGCTACGTCAGCGGCTATCTGCTGACGCAGCCGCCGCCGGGCCAGCCGCGCCTGATCGGCGCCGACGCGTCGCATGCCTGGGTATCGGTGTATTGCCCGGGGCAGGACGGCGAACCGGATTGCTGGATTGACGCCGATCCGACCAACGGCATCTTCCCCGACACCAGCCACATCACGCTGGGATGGGGTCGCGACTTCCTCGACATCTCGCCCCTGCGCGGCGTGCTGATCGGCGGCGGCCAGCAAACCATGCAGGTGGCCGTAACGGTCATGCCGTCGCAGGAAGTGCCGGGACTGCCGTTCGCCCGTTGACGAATTCTGATGGCTACGGCGTGCGAATGTGATCGATCAGCGCAATGGTCCGTTCGTCAGGCGGCGGCGTCAGCAAGCTGACGATCACCAGCGCGGCGATGCCGACCGGCACGCCGAACAGACCGGCCGAGATGGGCGCAATGTGGAACCACTGGTTCGCGGCATTGCCGCCGAAGGCCGGATGCGTGGTCATCATGTAATACACGCACATCACGAAACCGGCGACGATGCCGGCGATGGCGCCGGGCTGGTTGGCGCGCTTCCAGAAAATCCCGAACACCAGCGCCGGGAACAGCGTCGACGCCGCCAGCGAGAACGCCACCCCCACCATGGACAGAATGTCGCCCGGTTTGAGCGACGCCGCATAGGCGGCCAGCAAGGCCACCACCAGCAGCAGCAACTTGGAAATCGTCACGCGCTTTTGCGTCGAGGCGGCCGGATCGATCACCTTGTAATACACGTCATGCGACAGGGCATTGGAAATGGTCAGCAGCAGGCCGTCGGCAGTCGACAGCGCCGCCGCCAGGCCGCCCGCCGCTACCAGTCCAGAAATGAAGTAGGGCAGGCCGGCGATCTCTGGCGTGGCCAGCACGATGATGTCGCCGTCGAGCGCAATCTCGCCCAGCTGCACCACGCTGTCGTGGTTGAGATCGGTGATGCTGACCAGCGGATTGACCTTGTCGATGTTGGCCCAGTAGTAGACCCAGTCGGGCAGGTGCGAATAGGTGCTGCCGACCAGCGAGGTGTAGATGTCGTACTTCACCAGGATCGCCAGCGCCGGCACCGTGATGTAGATTAGCATGATGAAGAACAGCGTCCAGAACACCGACTTGCGCGCCTCGTGCACCGAGGGCGTGGTGTAGTAGCGCATCAGGATGTGCGGCAGCGCGGCGGTGCCGACCATCAGGCAAAACACCAGCGCCAGGAAATTGTTGCGTTTGATGTTCGCCGCGTCCTCATCCTTGCCGGGAAAGGGCTCGGTCTGCGACACCGGCGGTTGCGCGCGCGCGATGTTGTACGCCCTGGCGTCGGTCCACTTGCGTTCGGCTTCCTCCGCACTCTTGGGATAGGCCGTCAGCGCGCGGCTGGCGCTCTTGATCTCGGCCAGCGAGGCATGGCTGTTGCGCTTGATTTCTTCGATGTGATGCTGGGCGTCGATGCGGCCTTCTTCCCATGACCGCGGCAGGTTGCGCAATTTCTTTTCGTAGTCGTCGGCGCGCGCCTGGAAGATCGCGCTGACCTCCTTTTCCTTGGGATCGTCGGCGATGCGTTTTTCGGCTGCATTCAGTTTCGGCAGCACCGAACCATAGGCCACCTGAGGCACCGGCACGCTGGTGTGTTTGGCTGACAGCCAGATTACCGGGATCAGATAAGCGAACAGGATGATGATGTATTGCGCCACCTGAGTCCAGGTGATCGCGCGCATGCCGCCGAGGAAGGAGCACACCAGGATGCTGGCCAGCCCGAGGAAGATGCCGATCGAGAAATCGATGCCGGTGAAGCGCGAAGTGATCAGGCCGACGCCATAGATCTGCGCCACCACATAGGTGAACGAAATGATGATGGTGGCGATCACCGCGAGGATGCGCACCAGGTTGCCGCTGTAGCGACCCGGATAGCGCTCGGCCAGGAAGTCGGGGATGGTGTACTGGCCGAACTTGCGCAGATAGGGGGCGATCAGCAGCGCCACCAGGCAATAGCCGCCGGTCCAGCCCATGATGTAGGCCAGGCCGTCGAAGCCTTGCAGGTACAGGCCGCCGGCCAGGCTGATGAAGGTCGCCGCCGAGATCCAGTCGGCCGCCGTCGCCATGCCGTTGAACAGCGCCGGCACGCGTCGTCCGGCGACGTAATATTCAGGCACGTCGGAGGTGCGGCTGACCACGCCGATGCCGGCGTACAGCGCGATCGTCACGAACATGAACAGATAGCCGATCCAGGCGCGCGGCATGCCTTCGTGTTCGAGCACCGCCAGCACCAGCAGGAACAGGATGAATCCGACCGTGTACCACGAGTAGTAGCGCGTCAGCCGCCAGAAAAAATTCTTGTCACTCTCCATGCGTGTGCTCGCCGGTTTGTTGTAGTTGCCGTTGTGCGCGTCCCATCCAGATCGTATAGACCACCACGATCGCCAGGTAGACCAGCATGATGCCCTGCGCCGCCATGTAGAACGACAGCGGCCAGCCGAACAGGTTGACGCGATCGAGCTCGCGCGCAAAGAACACGGCGCCGAAAGTGAGCACGAACCACAGGCCCAGCAGCGCCATGGTCAGGCGGCGCGTCTTGTCCCAGTAGCTAGGCGGAGAAGATGGTGCGGTTGCGGAGGAGGTCTTGTGTTCCATGTCAGCCGATGTCATCCATGTAGGTCTGGCGCGGCGTCATGCGCAGCGTCACGCGGAACAGGCAGCCCGGCGTTTTCGGGTCGGTGCTGCGCGGGTTGTTGGAGATGTCGACCGTGGCCTCATGCTGCTGCGCGATTTCGCGCACGATGGCCAGGCCCAGGCCGCTGCCCGCGGTATGGGTGCCGAGGATGCGGTAGAAGCGTTCGAACACGTGACCGCGTTCGGTCGGCGGGATGCCGGGGCCGGTGTCTTCCACTTCCAGGAATGCCTGTCCGGTTTCCTCGTCCGCGCGCGCCCGCACGGTGACGCTGCCGAGCGCCGGCGTGTAATGCAGGGCGTTGTCGAGCAGGTTGCTGAGCAGCTCGCGCAGCATGATCGGATTGCCCGAAATCATGATGGGATGTCCGGGCTGTTCGAAGCCCAGATCGATGCGTTGCGTGAACGACATCGGCACCCATTCCTGCACGACGTTGCGGGCCAGTTCCGACAATTCGATCGGTTCGAACGGTGCGGTGGCGGGCGTCTGGTTTTCGGCGCGCGCCAGCGACAGCAATTGATTGACCAGGCGCGTGGCTGATTCGGAGCTCTTGGCCAGTTGTTCCAGCGAGCGGTGGATGTCGGTCTGGTCGGTCTGGCGAAGGGCAAGTTCGGATTGCATGCGCATGCCCGCCAGCGGCGTTTTCATCTGGTGGGCGGCGTCGGCGATGAAGCGTTTTTGCAGCGCGATGGTTTGCGACAGCCGTGCCAGCATGTCGTTGAGCGAACGCACCAGCGGCGAGATCTCTTCCGGCACCTGGCCCGAGTCGATCGGGCTCAGGTCGTCGGGACGGCGCGCCCGGATGCGCTGCTGCAATTCCGACAGCGGCGACAAGCCGCGCGACAGCGCGAACCACACCAGCGCCAACGCCACCGGCAGGATCACGAACTGAGGCAGGATCACGCCCTTGATGATTTCATTGGCGAGCTGGGCGCGTTTTTCAAGTGTTTCGCCGACCTGCACCGTGGCCAGGCGCGGCTCCTTCGACGACGCGGCGCGCTGTTCGGACGTGCGCCGCAGGTCGACCTGGGTATAAGCGATGCGCACGTCGTTGCCGTGCAGGATGTCATTGCGGAACTGCACGGTGCCGATGGTCTTGTCTTCTTCAAGCGGCGGTTGCGGCATGTCGCGATCGCCTTCGACGAACTCGCCGCGCGGGCCGGTAATTTGGAAATAGATGTTGTCGATGTCGTCGGCGCGCAGCAGGTCGCGCGCCGAGACCGGTAGCCGCGCCACGGTCTTGCCGTTGATTTCGGAGACTTGCTGGGCCAGCACGGTGACGCTGTCTTCGAGTGCGCGGTCGAAGGGCTGGTTGGCAATCGATTGCGCAATCAGATAGGTGATGGCGATGCTCATCGGCCACAGCAGCAGCAGCGGCGCCAGCATCCAGTCGAGGATTTCGCCGAACAACGAGCGCTGGATGCGTTCTTCCGGCTGCGTCTCGATGACGGTGCGGCGTTTGCCCTTGGCAGGTGCAGAGGAAGCGGTTACCGGTTGCGGATCGATAGGGCGGGCGTCAGGCATGGCTCAGGCCTGCGCAAGGCGAGTGGGAGAAATGGCGTGCTCAGGCGTTGCTGGCAACGCCGGCGCTCGCGAGGGACTCGGGCAGTTTTTCCAGGCAATAGCCGAGGCCGCGCACGGTGGCGATGCGGATGCCGCCGACTTCGATTTTCTTGCGCAGGCGGTGGACATAGACTTCGATCGCATTATTGCTGACTTCCTCGCCCCATTCGCATAGATGATCCACCAGCTGTTCCTTGGAAACCAGCCGCCCCGTACGCTGCAATAATACTTCGAGCAGTCCCAGTTCGCGCGCGGAAAGATCAAGCATTTGTTCGCCGATGTAGGCGATGCGGCCGACCTGGTCGTAGCTGAGCGATCCGTGGCGGATGACGGTCGGGCCGCCGCCCGCGCCGCGGCGGGTCAGGGCGCGCACGCGCGCTTCCAGTTCGGACAGGGCAAACGGCTTGGCCATGTAATCGTCGGCGCCCAGATCGAGGCCTTGCACGCGCTGCTCGACCGAATCGGCGGCGGTGAGGATCAGCACCGGCAAACGGGAATTGCGTGCACGCAGGCGCCGCAGCACTTCCAGGCCGGACATCTTGGGCAGCCCGAGATCGAGGATCAGCAAGTCGAAATCCTGCGTCGACAGCGCAGAATCGGCTTCGACGCCGTTCTTGACGCAATCGGCGGCATAACCGGAATGGCGCAGCGAGCGCGTCAAACCGTCGGCCAGAACACTGTCATCTTCTGCAAGCAGGATACGCATGGGGTGATCCGCGCAGATCGCGGCCATTGTCTCGAGTTATATTTAGGAGTATTGCAATATTTTTCTGCATATTCTACTAAATCGAAGGCTATTGCAATGCATAATCAGGCCTGTTCTTGCGCTGGCGCAAAGTACCTTATTTTTCTGTAAGCCCTTGATAAATCAGCTTAACGCCCGCATTTGCGGCTACTGTTGGTATAATTTTCGAGTTGATTGTCTTAAAACTGCGATGAAGCGTCTGTTTGCCATTTTGCTGATCTGTTTGCTGCCCGTGCAAGTCTTTGCAGGGATGCTCACGTACAAGACCGCCATCGACTCGGCGGCGCTTGAGCAGCAAGTGCAACAACAGGAGCAATTGCGCCAGGCGCTCGAGCTCGCCGCCATTGCCGGCAGTGACGCCAACGCCGATATTGCGGACGATGCCGCTCAGCAGCAGGCGCTGGCCGACGCTGCCGCTACTGCCGATGCTGCCGACGGCGACGACGACCTGTCGTACGCCGATACCGAAGATTTTTCCAGCCATGCCGGCGTGGGCGACGAAACCGTGCTCAATCCGGCCATGGCTTTTGTTGCCGATTCGGCCACATTGGCGCCTGCATTGCGCAGCGACGATGCGCGCCAACCGCCTTTCCTCCCTCTCGCCGGCCGTCCGCCGCGCGTTTAAGCCCCCCTTTGCCGTTCGCGGCAAGCACCGGTTTTCGTCTCTCGTGCGGCGATAGCTGATTGCGCGCGTCTTGCGCCTGCAACCCGGCAACCCGGCAACCCGCGGCATCCGGCATGAACCGGAGCACATCAACCCAGTTTCCTTTTGTTTTACGGCCGATGCGACCGCCTTCGCATCACATTCCATCTCAGGAGATAGCATGAAAAAAGTATTTGTCGCGCTGATAGTGGCTGCGATGACCCTCGCGATCGGCGTCACCAGCGTTGAGGCCAAGCGCCTCGGCGGCGGCGGTTCGATCGGCAAGCAGTCGTCGGGCGCCAGCCGCCAGGCGCAAAGCCCCATGCAGCAAAACCAGGCCGCAGCGGCCAAGCCGGCTGCGCCCGCCGCAGCCCCTGCAGCAGCGCCGAAGCCTAGCCCATGGAAGGGCATTCTCGGCGGCGCCTTGCTGGGCTTGGGCCTGGGCGCGCTGTTGTCGCACTTCGGCCTTGGCGGCGCCATGGCCAGCATGATCAGCACCATTCTGATGGTCGCCCTGCTGGCTTTCGCCGCCATGTTCATCTACCGCATGTTCCGCCGCAAGTCGGAAGCCAACGGCAACAGCAATGAGCGTCCGGCCTACGCCGCCAATCAAGGCGACTATGGCAACCAGACGCCGGCCATCGGCTCGCAACTGGACGCCGCGCAACCGAAGGCGCTGCAAGGCAATGCCTTCGGCGGTGCGACTGCTGTCGGCGGCACCGGTGGCGCTGCGTTCGAGCCGACGTCCTACGGCATTCCTGCAGACTTCGATACGGTCGGTTTTGTGCGCAATGCCAAGACTTACTTCATCCGTCTGCAAGCAGCCTGGGACAAGGGCGACGCCAATGACATCCGTGAATTCACGACGCCGGAAATGTTCGGTGAACTGAAGATGCAATTGACCGAGCGCGGCGCGTCGGCCAATCACACCGACGTGGTGTCGCTGGATGCGGACATGCTGGGCGTCGAGACGGTCGGCAACGACTATCTGGCAAGCGTGAAGTTCTTCGGCTTCATCAAGGAAGACCCGAACGCCTCACCTACCCAGTTCAACGAAATCTGGAACCTGTCCAAGCCTGTCTCCGGCAACGGCGGCTGGGTATTGGCAGGCATCCAGCAACTGTCCTGATCGAAGTTTGACAGGACTGGAAAGCCGCTCTCCGGAGCGGCTTTTTTTTTGCCCTTCGGCGCGACGTCCTCAACTCCTACGTCCGCTTGCGCGCTTGTCCTATGTCACCCTCGCGGCGGTCGTCGCATGATGACCCTTTAGCCCAAAGGAGAACACCATGCAACGACAAGCTTCCGCCGTCTGGAACGGCAGCCTGAGAGATGGCAAGGGTGCACTGACCACCGAGAGCAAGACGCTGGATGCGACCCAGTATTCGTTTTCCACGCGCTTTGAAAACGGCGTAGGCACCAATCCCGAAGAACTGATCGCGGCCGCGCATGCGGGCTGCTTTTCAATGGACTTGTCCAGCCGCCTCGGCAAGGCTGGTCTCGGCGTCGAGCGCATCGACACCAATGCCACGCTGACGCTGGAAAAGGTGGAAGACGGTTTCTCCATCACGACCATCGTGCTGGACGTCAAGGCCAAACTGCAGAACCCGGATCAGGCCAGGTTCGACGAAGCGGTCGATGCGGCAAAGAAGGGTTGTCCTGTGTCGAAGGTACTGAAAGCCGATATCAGCGTATGCGCCAGCCTGGTTTGAGATTGAGCGGCGAGAGCCGGCCGGCGGTTATTGCGCCGGGCCGGTCCGTAGTCGCACTCAAGCCGGCTTCCAGATCGCCACATCGGTGGCGTTGACCTTTTTCGGCAGCAAGCCCGCAGAGAAGAACGTGTCGGCGATGCGTTGCTGTTCACCGAGCGCATTCACCACGACCGCGCGCACGTCATAGCTGCGGCGGCTATTCGCGAGTTCGATGGTCGCTGCATCCAGGCCCCAGATCGGCGCCAAGAACGCGGCCGCTTCCTTCGGATTTTGCCGCACCCACAATCCCGTCTTTTTCAATTCGTAGAACACGATTGCCAGCACCTCTGGATGCGCTGCGGCAAATGGCGTCGATGCCAGGTAATAGCGCTGGTAGTCCGCGACATTGCGGCCGTCCGACAAGATGCGCACCTGCGTCTGTTTCTGCACGCCCGCGAGGAAAGGATCCCAGGTCACCCACGCGTCCACGCTGCCGCGTTCGAATGCGGCACGGCCGTCGGCCGGGGTCAGATAGGCGGCATCGATGTCGCTGAATTTCAGGCCGGCTTTTTCCAGTGTCGCGATCAACAGGTAATGCACGCCGGCCGCCTTGGTCACGGCGATTTTTTTGCGCTTGAGATCGGCCACGTTCCTGATCGGCGAATCGGCGCGCACGACGATCGCTTGCGCCGATGGCGACGGCGCTTCCTGCGCCACGTAGGTCAGTTTTGCCCCGGCGGCCTGGGCGAACACCGGCACGGTGTCGGCCACGTCGGCGCTGAGGTCGACGCCGCCGACGTTGAGCGCCTCCAGCAGCGGCAGGCCGCTGGAGAACTCATGCCAGCTGATCTTGACATTGCGTGGCGCGAGCAATTTCTCGAGCGTGCCATTGGCCTTGAGCACGGTCAGCAGGGTGGAGGATTTTTGATAACCGATGCGCGCGGACACTGGTTTGCCAGTTTGTGCGAAGGCGGGCAGGCCCAGTGCGGCAGTGCCGGCGCTTGCTGCGCTCAGCTGGAGGAAATGGCGGCGTTGCATGATGTCCTTTTCTTGTTCGAGTCTGTCAGGCCGCCTCTTGCAAACGAGGCCGGGCTGTCCCTGTCGGGTCAACTCTACGGACGAAGTCCGGAGAAAAGAACGATTTTTTTCGCGCTTGCTTATGTGCTCAGCGCATGCCGCACGGGTCCGGAATCAGGGGATATGCAACTCGAACTGGGCGCCGCCGTCAGGATGATCGGCCAGCCGCGCCTCGCCGTTCTTGTCGCCCTTGTGGTGGGCGGCGGCGATGGCCTTGCACAGGCCCATGCCGAGGCCGGTGGAGGGTTTGACTTCGTGCGTGCCGATGCCGGGGCCGTCGTCGCGGATGCTGAAGATCACGCCGTTGCCATCTTTGCGGCAGGCCAGTTCGATACGCGAGCGGGCGAAACGGGTTGCGTTCTGTAACGCCGCTTCGAGCGCCAGGCCGACCAGGTTTTCATCGAAGAAGGCGACCAGCGGCATGCCTTCGCTGTTGATCGTGACCTCGAGGCCGGATTGATTGATGGTCAGGTGGCGCAGCAGGCCTTCCAGGAAATCCTGCGGCGACCATGCTTCGATCTGCGCCGTCAGTCCTTGCGAGGACGCTTTGTAAAGCGTGAGGAAGCCGATCAGCTTTTCCTGCAAGGTGAGGCAGGTCAGGTGTGCATGGCCGGCGCGTTCGTCGGGAGACTCTGCGGCAAGCACGCGCAATTCACCCTCAAGCACGCCGAGCGAATTCTTGATGTCGTGAACAATGATGGCGGCCAGTTTTGCGTCCATGGGTCAGCTTTTCTGCGCGGCTTTGGCGACCGCATCGCGTAGGAATTTATGCATCTTGCTGACGCGGTCGTTGCCCGGGATCAGACGGTCCAGCGTATTGAGGTAGCGGTTGACGCGCTTGACGTATTCCTGATTGATGCCGCGCTGGCTCATCCACAGCAGATGCAGCTGGGCGGCGGCCATCAGCACGCCGGTGTTTTCCGGCATGCTGTGCAATGCTTCTTCCAGTTTGGCCAGCGATTCGTCCGGCTTGGCGCTGCGCATCAGGGAGTTGGCTTCGGCGATGATGCCCATGCACTGTTTGACGGCGCCGTCGACCAGCTCGTCGGTCATGGTTTCCTTGCCGCAATCGGCCAGCACTTTGCGCGCCAGCGCCAGCAGCGTCTTGTTTTCGTGGTCCGACTTCACGGCCTGCGAAATCAGCTGCGCGCCTTCTTCGTCGCGACCGACCGAGAATGCCGCCTTGGCCAGCGCCAGCGTCGCCATTTCGGACGGCGAGCCTTCGGCGGCGTTGCGCGCCGCTTCGAAGGCCATCTCGGCGGAAATCATGTCGCCCAGCTGGACGTGCGCCTGCGCGGCCACGGCCGATTGTGTCGAGATGAACATCTTCGATTCGGCGTAGCGCTTGGGCGCGCTGGCCAGCAGCGCCAGCGCCGCATCGGCGTCGCCGGTGTCGATGTGCACCTGCGCCAGCGTCAGCAAGTCGCTCGGCTGCGCGGTCAGCGAGCCCTTGGTGTGCTTGAGCACCTTGTCGAACGCTTCCTTGGCCTGGTCGAGGTCGCCGACGCGATAGGCAGCGTCGCCGACCAGGCGGCTGCGGCGCGCCGACGGAATGATTTCCGACGAACGTGCGAGCGCGTCCAGCGCCTGTTGCTGATTGCCTTGGGCGTCTTCAATCTGCGCCAGCAGGTCGTAGGCTTCAATATATTGCGAATTCTGCGCCAGCACGGCTTGCACCAGCACCTTGGCGTCGGCGTATTGACCCGCCACGATATTGCAGCGCGCCATGCCGACCTTGGCCCATACCAGGTCGTCGCGCATCTCCAGCGCTTGCGCGTAGACCGCGCGCGCTTCTTCGATGCGGCGCAATTCGATCAGCAGGCTGCCCTTGGTCTTGAGGATGTCGACGATCCACTTGGGCGCCACCTTCAGCACGTTGTCGCATTCGACGACAGCGCCGGCCTGATCCTTGCGCTTGAGTTTTTCATTGATCGGCAGCAGCGCGTTTTGCTTATCGAGCAGGCGTTCGATGCGATCGGCCAGCTTGGACGCGGTCAGCGGCTTGAGCATGTAGGCGTCGGGCTGGAATTCAGCGGCGCTGGCGACCAGGTTGTAACCGCTTTCGGCCGTGACCATGATGAACATGGTTGTCGGCGGCAGCAGGTGTTGGGTGCGGAAGAACTCCAGCAACTGCTGACCGTTGGTTTCCTTGTTCAGGTTGTAGTCGCACACGATGAGGTCGTAAGCGCTCCCTCCCTGGACGGCGCGAATCGCCTCGTCGGGAGTGCCGGCCTGGTCGACTTTGGTAATGCCGAGCTGGCCCAGATGCATGCGAATGTTTTGGCGCATGGCCGGCATGTCGTCGATGATGAGCGAACGCAGGCTGGAAATGCGGCTGAATGGAACCAAGGTCATAGGGGAAAGCAGAAAACTCGCAATGTTACTAGCTGGAAATGTATATCAAATACGTTGAATATCCGGATTAAATACGGGATATTCATTGAAATCATCTGCATTATCGCTGAAAGCTGCGCCAGTCGCCCTCCCGGAAAGTGGAGGCCGACCTTGCGCATGCATGAACCGTACCGGCATGGCCGTTATAATCGGAATCGGCGGCATACTAACAGAGTATCGAAAATTTTTCGCTTCGAAGCCGTATTCCCAGCGTTCCCGCGCGATTTCGACTTATTCTGCTCTTCCAAATTGCAACAGCAGAAAAAGAACTTGCACAAACAACTGTTTTTTTATACAGTGCTGCTTAGTTGATCTCTGACTGATCCGAACGAACACTTTGTTGAAAGAACCCTATGGACGATAAAAAATCCGCGAACAACTCTGAGAAGGGCAAAGCGCTGGCCGCAGCCCTTGCACAGATCGAGAAGCAATTCGGCAAAGGCTCGGTCATGCGCATGGAAGACGGCGCGGTCCTCGAGGAAATCCAGGTCGTCTCGACCGGTTCCCTCGGCCTGGACATCGCACTGGGTGTCGGCGGTCTGCCGCGCGGCCGTGTGATTGAAATCTACGGTCCGGAATCCTCGGGTAAAACCACGCTGACGCTGCAAGCTATTGCTGAAATGCAAAAAATCGGCGGCACTTGCGCCTTTATTGACGCGGAACACGCGCTGGACGTGACTTACGCACAGAAACTGGGCGTCAACCTGTCCGATCTGCTGATTTCGCAGCCCGACACCGGCGAACAGGCGCTGGAAATTACCGATGCACTGGTGCGCTCCGGCGGCGTAGACCTGATCGTCATCGACTCGGTCGCCGCCCTGACGCCGCGCGCCGAAATCGAAGGCGACATGGGCGATTCCCTGCCAGGCCTGCAAGCACGTCTGATGTCGCAAGCATTGCGCAAGCTGACCGGCAGCATCAATCGCACCAGCACCACCGTGATTTTCATCAATCAGATCCGCATGAAGATCGGCGTCATGTTCGGTAATCCCGAAACGACCACCGGCGGCAATGCGTTGAAGTTTTACGCCTCCGTGCGCCTGGATATCCGCCGCACCGGTTCGATCAAGTCCGGCGATGAAGTCATCGGCAGCGAAACCAAGGTCAAGGTCGTCAAGAACAAGGTTGCGCCGCCATTCCGCGAAGCCCATTTCGATATTCTTTATGGCGAAGGCACATCGCGCGAAGGTGAAATCCTCGACCTGGGCTCGGATGCCAAGATCGTGGAAAAGTCCGGCGCCTGGTACAGCTATAACGGCGAACGTATCGGCCAGGGCAAGGACAATGCACGCAATTTCCTGAAAGAACGTCCGGAACTGGCGCGCGAAATCGAAAACAAGGTACGTGTTTCGCTGGGCGTTCCTGAATTGGGGGCCGGTAGCGCAGGGGCTCCCGCTGCTGCAACGCCGGCCCCGACCGGCAAAGGCTCTGCAAAGAACGTCGCTGCAGAAGAATCCTGATGTCGTTGTACTTCGTTCGTGTCTTGTCGGTCGCAACGATCGCGACGGTGTGACCGATGCCCAGGCCGCAAATCAGCCTGAAGGCGCGAGCGCTCAAATATCTCTCTTCACGTGAGCATAGTCGTCTCGAACTTGCGCGTAAGCTAACCCCTTACGCGCAAGATGGCGACGATATCGAAGCCTTGCTCAACTGGCTCCAAGACGCCAAATTCCTTTCCCAAGAACGTTTTTCCGAATCGCTGGTGCATCGTCGCGCCGGACGTTACGGCAACAATCGCATCCTTTCCGAATTGAAAAGCCACGGTATCACCGGCGAAGCGCTGGGCGATGCCAAAGTCGGGCTGAACCAGGGTGAAAACGAACGTGCGCGCGAAGTCTTGCGGCGCAAGTTCAGCGAAGTGCCTGCCGACGCCATGGCGCGCGCCAAATGCATGCGCTTTCTGCAGCAGCGCGGATTTTCCCATCGGGCGATTCAGGCTGCGGTCAAAACTGCCTGGAGCGATGATCACGATGATGGTGATTGACCGATCGGTCGATTAATCGCGATTTCTCCCCTCATGTATAGCGCAGCCTGATTTTTGCGGGCGAAGCACTCTTTTCAAAATAGTCTCCATAAGCCCATCCTGCTGCCTAGGCGGGGCAAGCTGTGCTAAAATCTCCGGGTTTTTGCTGCGCCGCATTAGCGGCTGTCATGGCAATCTTTGCGATGACGACACGCAATGCGACAACGATTAATGTTGATCAAATGGCATTCTCTATGCCCAATGCACTGTCTGCACCTTCTACTAAGCAATCCGCCCGGCTGCGTCAGCCGCGCCTCTCCTCGTTCGGGGAAAGCGCGCCAGCGCGGATTCTTGCCTCCATTCGCGCCGCGCGGTGTTGCCGCCAGCCGGATTTCAATCCAGTAAGTTTTATTTAATAGTGTCTTAAAGGGAAGCTCCCATGAAAATCCATGAGTATCAGGGCAAAGAAATCCTCCGCCAATTCGGCGTGACCGTTCCACGCGGCATTCCATGCCAATCCGTTGAAGATGCCGTCAAGGCAGCTGAAACGCTGGGCGGTCCGGTGTGGGTCGTCAAGGCGCAAATCCACGCGGGTGGCCGCGGCAAGGGCGGCGGCGTGAAAGTCGCCAAGTCCCTCGAGCAAGTCAAGGAATACGCGAGCCAGATCCTCGGCATGCAACTGATCACGCACCAAACCGGTCCTGAAGGCCAAAAAGTGCGTCGCCTGCTGATCGAAGAAGGCGCGGACATCAAGAAGGAACTGTACGTTTCCATGGTCACCGATCGCGTCAGCCAACGCGTGGTCCTGATGGCCTCCAGCGAAGGCGGCATGGACATCGAAGAAGTTGCCGAAAGCCACCCTGAGCTGATTCATCAGATCGCCATCGATCCATCCACCGGCCTGACCGACGCCGATGCCGACAGCATCGCCACCAAGATCGGCGTTCCAGCCGCTTCCGTGGTCGACGCGCGCAAGCAACTGCAAGGCCTGTACAAGGCATATTGGGAAACCGATGCATCGCTGGCCGAAATCAACCCGCTGATCCTGACCGGCGACGGCAAGGTCATCGCACTGGACGCCAAGTTCAACTTCGACTCCAACGCACTGTTCCGCCATCCTGAAATCGTCGCTTACCGCGATCTGGACGAAGAAGATCCGGCCGAAGTCGAAGCATCCAAGTTCGACCTTGCCTATATCTCCCTGGACGGCAACATCGGCTGCCTGGTCAACGGCGCCGGTCTGGCCATGGCCACCATGGACACCATCAAGCTGTTCGGCGGCGAGCCTGCCAACTTCCTGGACGTCGGCGGCGGCGCCACCACGGAGAAGGTTACCGAAGCATTCAAGATCATGCTGAAGAACCCTGAACTGAAAGCCATCCTGGTCAACATTTTCGGCGGCATCATGCGCTGTGACGTGATCGCCGAAGGCGTGATCGCCGCGTCCAAGGCCGTTTCCCTGAAAGTGCCGCTGGTCGTGCGCATGAAGGGCACCAACGAAGAAATCGGCAAGAAGCTGTTGGCCGACTCCGGCCTGCCGATCATCTCGGCAGACAGCATGGAAGAAGCTGCGCAAAAAGTTGTTGCTGCAGCCAACGGTAAATAATAGGACAAGGAATAGCTATGTCGATTCTGATCAATAAAGACACCAAAGTCATCACCCAAGGTATCACCGGCAAAACCGGTCAATTCCACACCCGCATGTGCCGCGATTACGCGAACGGCAAGAACGCTTTCGTTGCAGGCGTGAACCCGAAGAAGGCCGGCGAAGATTTCGAAGGCATTCCAATTTTTGCGAATGTGTCCGAAGCCAAGAAGGCAACCGGCGCGACGGTTTCGGTGATCTACGTTCCACCTGCAGGCGCTGCCGCCGCGATCTGGGAAGCTGTTGAAGCCGACCTGGACCTGGCCATCTGTATCACTGAAGGCATCCCGGTCCGCGACATGCTGGAACTGAAAAACCGCATGGCCAAGGCCGGCAGCAAGACCTTGCTGCTGGGTCCTAACTGCCCAGGCCTGATCACACCGGACGAAATCAAGATCGGCATCATGCCGGGCCACATTCACAAAAAGGGCCGCATCGGCGTGGTTTCCCGTTCGGGCACACTGACCTATGAAGCAGTCGGTCAGCTGACCGCGCTGGGTCTGGGCCAATCGTCCGCAGTCGGTATCGGCGGCGACCCCATCAACGGTCTGAAGCACATCGACATCATGAAGGCCTTCAATGATGATCCTGACACCGACGCCGTCATCATGATCGGTGAAATCGGCGGTCCTGACGAAGCCAACGCTTCGTACTGGGTCAAGGACAACATGAAGAAACCAGTCATCGGCTTCATCGCCGGCGTGACTGCGCCTCCAGGCAAGCGCATGGGCCACGCCGGTGCGCTGATCTCCGGTGGTGCTGATACTGCCGAAGCGAAGCTGGCGATCATGGAAGAATGCGGCATCAAGGCAACACGCAATCCTTCGGAAATGGCGCGTCTGCTGAAGTCGGTTCTGTAATTCATTTGCCGTACTAGCAAGCAAACCGCAGGCCTGAAGCATTTGCCGGAATATCGGCAGAACTTCCCGGCCTGAGCGGTGACATACCAATATGGGGAGCTCCGGCTCCCCATATTGCTTTAATGTCCACGATGTCCACGCAATATTTGGGGAACGGTACATGGATTTTTTAATGGAATTGAACTGGCTCGCAGTGGGTCAGATCATCCTCATCGATATTTTGCTCGGTGGCGACAACGCCATCGTGATCGCGCTGGCCTGCCGCAACCTGCCGGATAACCTGCGCTTGCGCGGCATCCTGTGGGGCACCTTCGGCGCCATCGCCATCCGCATCGTGCTGATCGCCTTCGCGGTCACCTTGCTGCAGATGCCTTTCATCAAGCTGGTCGGCGGCGTGCTGCTGTTCTGGATCGGCACCAAGCTGCTCAGTGACGACGACGGCCACGGTGAAATCAGCGGCAGCGACAAGCTCTTGTCGGCCATCAAGACGATCGTCGTGGCCGATCTGGTGATGAGTCTGGACAATGTCATCGCCATCGCCAGCGCAGCCGAGCAGGCGGCGGGGGAGCATCAGTTACTGCTGGTGATTTTCGGCATTCTGGTCAGCATCCCGATCATCGTCTGGGGTAGCACGCTGGTGCTCAAGCTGATGGAAAAAGTCCCGCTGATCATCACGCTGGGCGCAGCCTTGCTTGGTTACCTGGCGGGTGGAATGATCATTTCCGACGTGGCGATCAAGGGCTGGGTGCAGACTTACCTGCCGCACCATGAGTTCGTGGTGCCGGGCCTGCAACTGCATCTGAGCCTGCCGGGCCTGATCGGCGCAGTCGGCGTCGTAATCGTCGGTAGCTGGCTGGCGCGCCGGGCGACAAAGGCGGCGCAATGATGTCGCCGGGTGAGGCAGGATGATGAATCCTGTCTCGCCCGTGCGGTTATAAAAATGTTCACAAATTCGCCGTTGGCGAATATGATCCATGCGGGGAGTATGGCGTTGCCCGAGAGAAAACGGCGGCCATGAACAGATGGCCAGGCAACGCTCCTGAAAACTCGATTTTTTTGCAATAGGAAAACAATATGCAAGCGATGTTGGCTCGTAAAACACAAAGCGCCCAGCGCGGCTTTACCCTGATCGAACTGATGATCGTGATCGCCATTGTGGGCGTGCTCGCGATGGTGGCGATTCCGCAGTACCGGGATTACCTGATTCGTACGAAAGTGGTGGAGGGGTTGAATCTGGCGACGCCGGCGAAGATGGCGGTGTCGGAGACGATCAATGCAAAGGGCGGTACCAACTTCAAAGCTTTGGATACGGGCTATAGCCCCCCTGCAGCTACGTCGACGGTCGCCAGCATCACAATCTCAGATGCTGACAGCGCTGGTAACGGTGGTGGAGTGATTACCATCAAGTATGCCACGATCGGCGGCGAGGGCGATGGCAAAACGTTGATTTTGATTCCAGCGGTCGGCAACAGTGCCATTGCGTGGGCTTGTCATGCCGCTGGTGCAACAACAAATCCAGGCACATTGCCTGCCAAATATGCACCCGAGAGCTGCAAGATTTAATTCGGTGTTGCCCCTAAAAAAAAGCGTGCCTCGGCACGCTTTTTTTACGCCCATGGCAAAGGCCTCAAGCCTGCGACCACGATCCCGACTTGCCGCCATGCTTCTCCTGCACGCGGATATCCGACATCACCATGCCGCGATCGATCGCCTTGGACATGTCGTAAATCGTCAGTAGCCCGACCTGCACTGCGGTCAGCGCTTCCATTTCGACGCCGGTCTTGCCGTTGGTCTCGACGCGCACGGTGCAGCTGACGCAGGATTGCGCTTCGTCGACGGCGAATTCCACCGACACATGCGTCAGCGCCAGCGGATGGCAAAGGGGGATGAGATCGCTGGTGCGCTTGGACGCCATGATGGCGGCGATGCGGGCGATGCCGAGGACGTCGCCTTTTTTTGCGGTGCCGGACCGGATCACCGCCAAGGTCTCAGGCTTCATCGAGATGATGCCGCTGGCGACAGCGACACGATGGGTATCCTGTTTGGCGCCGACGTCGACCATGTGCGCTTGTCCGCCCTGGTCGAAATGGGTCAGGCCCTGATTGGCGTCGGCCGGTGAATTTGCGGTTTTGGAATCGGTCATGGCGGTGGAAAGTGAAAGTCAGTCATTACTGCGGGTATCATAGCAGGCATTGAAAGAGCCTCTCGCGCTCCACGTCACCTACAACTCAACACCAGTCTATGCGTCACTCCGTATTTTCTGAACAAACACGTCGTCCACTGTTACGTCCCGCCTTGCGTGCGCTGTTCGCGGCGCTGGTGTTGACGGGCGCGATGCTGCCGCTGGCAGTTGCGCCGACCACCGGCGTCGCGCAAACCTTGCCGACGCTGGGCGATACCGAACGCGAGGGGTTGTCGCCGCTGATGGAGCGCAAACTCGGAGAGCAGATCATGCGCGACATCCGGCGCGATCCGGATTATCTCGACGACGGTCCGGTGCTGGAATACCTCAACAACTTCGGCTCGGGCCTGGTCTCCGTGCGTCCTGACGTGCGCGGCGAAGCCGGCTACGATTTCTTTTTCTTCGCGGTGCGCGATCCGGTGCTGAACGCCTTCGCGTTGCCGGGCGGTTTCATTGCCGTGCACTCGGGGCTGATGCTGGCGGCGCAGAGCGAGTCCGAGCTGGCCTCGGTGCTGGCGCATGAAATCGGCCACGTCGCGCAGCGCCACATCGCGCGCATGATCGGCCAGCAAAAGCAGAATTCGATGATCCAGCTGGCCTCCATCGTGCTCGGCGCTCTGGCCGGCGTGTCCAAGGTCGGCGGCGACGCCGCCATGGCGACGATGATGGGCGGCACCGGCCTGGCGATGCAGCGGCAGCTCAATTTCAGCCGCGACGCCGAGCGCGAAGCAGATCGTGTCGGCCTGCAGATCCTGCGCGACGGCGGCTTCGATACCTCGGGCATGGTAGCGTTTTTCGGTCGCCTGCAAAGCGCGTCGCGCGGCCTCGGCGATGCGGTGCCGCCTTACCTGCTGACGCACCCCTTGACCACCGAACGGATCGCCGATATCCAGGCGCGCATCCGCGATCAGCGCTACAAGCAGCGCGCCGACAATCCCGATTTCCAGCTGATCCGCGCGCGCGTGCGTCTCCTGCAAAACAATACTGCGCAAGGCATTCGCGATGCCCAGGCATATTTCGAATCGCAACTGCGCCAGAACACCAAGATGCAGATCATGGTGTCGAAGTACGGGCTGGCGTATGCGGCTTACCTGCAGCGCTCCTACGACAAGGCCGAGAGCCTGCTGCAGGAAGCGCGCGCAGCGTCGCAGCCGATGGTGCCGAGCATCCTGTTCACCAACCTCGACATCGACATCAAACTCGCCAAAAAGCAGGGTGCGCAGGCACTCAAGGAAGCCGACGCCGCACGCAAGCAATTCCCGCTGTCGCGTGTGGTGGCGCATCAATACGCCGATGCCCTGATCGAGGGGCAGCGCTATGATGCCGCCGTCACCTATCTGCGCGACCAGGCGCAGCTGTACCGCCAGGAAGTCGCAGTGCAGGATTTGCTCGCCAAGGCCTATGCAGCGCAGGGCAAACAAGCTCTGCAGCATATGGCGCTGGCGGAATCCTATGTGCTGCAGGGAAGTTTGCCGGCGGCGCTGGAGCAGCTCGGTATTGCACGCAAAGCGCCGGATGCGACCTTCTACGACCAAGCCATGATCGATGCGCGCGAGCGCGATCTCAAGGAGCAGTGGAAAGAAGAGATGAAGGAAACCAAGGGGCGCGGATAGTCGGCGCCTCTCGTCGCATCGTCATTGTCAGGCCGTCGCGCGGGGTTGAGCGACAAAGCCGAACCGTTCTGCAAGTTCGGCGTTGCTGGTGCGTTGCAGGTGAAGCAAGTTGCCGCCGTGCGAGAAAACCAGTGCGGCGGCGTCGCTCCCGTCCAGCCATTCCATGATTTCATCGTCGCTCGCTGGTCGGCCCGCGACCGTCAGCGTCGCCAACACGGCGGCGGCATCGCGATCGTCCAGCGCCGCGACAACGGCATCCGACACCAGCACCAGTTGTCCCTCCCGCGTCAGCCACGCTCCTGAAATCGCTTGCAGCGTGTCGCCGGTCTGGGTGATGAATCCCGCGACCGGATCGGTGCGCACGACATGCGGCGTCAGCTCAAGATCGACATAGACGCGCTGCGGACCATTCTGGAAATACCAGCGGCCTTGCTCATCATGCGTGTAGTTGCGGTTGATGAAACCGAGCAGCGCCGGATGCGCGATCCTGTCGCCGGGAAGGTTCTGTTGCTGGGCGCGTTCATCGCGCATGCGCCAGTGTCCGCGCGCATCCAGTTTGAGCCAGCCGAAGCAGTGCGGCACATTCGGCCACTTGGCCATCGCTTGCCTGACGACGTCGTCCATTGCCTATTCACCTTCCAGAAAATGCAGCATGCGCTGCGGCAGCCAGCCCAGTTCACCCGGTGGTGCGCCGGTGGGGAAGCCGACATGGCCACCTTCGTCAGGATATTCCAGTTTGACGCATGCGGCAGCGCTTGCGGGCAAATACTGCGGCGGCAGGAAGGGATCGTTTTTGGCATTCAGCACCAGCGTCGGCACGGTGATGTCGTGCAGGATGTGCTTGGCGCTGGCGCGATCCCAATAGTCCTCGGTGTCGCGATAGCCGTGCAGCGGCGCCGTAACGATGTTGTCGAATGTGTACAGGTCGCGTGCCTGCAGCAGCGCATCGCGGCTGAACAGGCCGGGGAATTGATCCAGCTTGACCAGGCACTTCGGACGCATGGTGCGCAGGAATACATGCGAGTAAATCCGGTTGAAGCCGTGCGCCAGGGCCGCGCCGCCGCCGGCCAGGTCGAGCGGCGCCGACACTGCGCACGCGGCGTCGACGAATTCGGCCTGGTGCTGCGATTCGCCTAGCCAGCGCAGCAAGGCGTTGGCGCCGAGCGAGACGCCGGTGGCGTAGAACTTGCCGGCGCCGATGGCTGCGCGATGGGTGACCAGCCGACGCAAGATCCAGTCGAGCTCGCCGCTGTCGCCGGAATGATAGAAACGCGGCGCCAGGTTGATTTCACCCGAGCAGCCACGGAAATGCGGCACCACGCCGGTCCAGCCGCGCGCGGCCACTGCGGCCATCAGGGCGCGGCAATAATGGCTGTCGGATGATCCCTCGAGGCCGTGGAACAGCACCACCAGCGGTTGTCCGGGCTGGCCGTCGACGAAATCGACATCGATGAAATCGTCGTCGGGCGTGTCCCAGCGTTCACGCCGGAAGCGCACCGACGGCTTGGCGATGAAGGTCGACGGATAGATCGTTTGGAGGTTGCCGCCGGGAAGCCAGCGAGGCGCGATGTAATGCATGGATGAAGGGCCGTGGATGCGCCGCCGCACATGAAGGATCGATGCCGGCGACGCTGGAAGGAAATCAGTGCAGCATGGTTTCGGCAATCGGCTCCGATGGCGCCGGTCCCGGTGCAACCGAGGCGTGGTGCGTGACGATGCGCCAACCTTGTGTGGTCTTCATGTAGACATTGGTGGCGATGACATGCACGTCCGGCTGGCTGTTGTCGGGATGATGGATGTCTTCGATCACGTTGTGCACGGCAGTTGTGATGGTGTGCGCCGCATGCAGCTGGCGCGGCTGGATGTGCAGGCCCCCGCGCGCGAGGATTTCTTCCCAACTGTTGCGGATGGCGACGTGGCCGACCAGGCGCGCTGCGCCCGGATGGATGCAGACGATTTCTTCGTCGTCGGCCCACAGCGCCATCAGCGCTTCGAGGTCGGCGCGGGACAGCGCATCGTAGTAGGCGGCTTCGATCTCATCGGGTGAACCGTGTAACAGTTTGGCGCGCGGCATGTTTTCTCCAGGAGGAAAAAGCAAAGAGGACCAATTGTTTCCTGGTGGTCCTCTTTATCGGTGTTGCTGGTGCGGTGGATCTTCCGATCTCAGTGCGCCTTGACGACGGCGCCCGGCTTGAGCTGATATTGCGTGCCGCAATACGGACACTTGGCGGCGCCGTGGTCGTCGAGCTCCAGGAACACGCGCGGATGCGACGACCAGTGCGGCATGTTCGGGTTGGGGCAGTGCGCCGGCAGGTCTTTGCCGTCGAGTTGAACTGGCTGGGTTTGTTGAACTTGGCTCATTGTGTTTCTCCGTTGCGATATGGTGCTTAATTGAAATTAAACCAGTGTCAGCCAATGCTGATATTGGGGAGCCTTGCCCGACACGACGTCGAAGAACAAGGTTTGCAGTCTTTCCGTGATCGGACCGCGGCCGCCGTTGCCGATGGTGCGGTTGTCTAGTTCGCGGATGGGGGTGATTTCTGCGGCGGTGCCGGTGAAGAAAGCTTCGTCGCAGCAATACATTTCGTCGCGCGTGATGCGCTTTTCGATGACCTCGATGCCAAGGTCGCGCGCCATCGTCAGCACCGCGTCGCGCGTGATGCCGTCGAGGCAGGAGGCGAGATCGGGGGTATAGAGTTTCCCGTTCTTGATGATGAAGACGTTTTCTCCCGAGCCCTCCGAGACGTAGCCGTCGGTATCGAGCAGCAGCGCTTCATCGTAGCCGTCGGCCAGCGCTTCCTGATTGGCCAGAATCGAGTTGATGTAATAGCCGGAGGCCTTGGCGCGCACCAGCGAGACGTTGACGTGGTGGCGGCTGAACGACGAAGTCTTGACGCGGATGCCCTTGTTGATGCCGTCTTCGCCGAGGTAGGCGCCCCACGGCCAGGCGGCGATGGCGACGTGGATCTTGTTGCCCTTGGCCGAAACGCCGAGCTTCTCCGAGCCGATCCAGATCAGGGGGCGGATGTAGCAGGATTCGAGTTGATTTTCGCGCACCACCTGGCGTTGCGCTTCGAGGATCGTGGCCTGGTCGAACGGCACTGCCATCTGGAAAATCTTGGCCGAATTGAACAGGCGCTGCGTGTGCTCCTTCAGCCGGAAAATCGCTGTTCCCTGCGGCGTCTTGTACGCCCGCACGCCTTCGAACACGCCCATGCCATAGTGCAGCGTATGGGTCAGCACGTGGATGGTCGCATCGCGCCAGTCGATCAGTGCGCCGTCTTTCCAGATTTTTCCGTCGCGGTCGTCCATGGACATGGGAAGTCTCCGATGGGGTTCAAGTGGCAAAGACCACATTTTAACGGAACAAGCGCGTAAAAAGTTTCATCTGTAAAATGTCCGGACTGCGTAAAAATGCCGTATTGCAAGTTCATCGCGTTCAATAAAAGCGGACCAGGGCAAGAATGAATAAGGAGACAGACGCCGGGGACAGTCGACCTGACCCGGCAGTCAATGAAGCATCGGCTGCCGCCGCACTCGCGGCGCGGCGCATCGAAAAGGAAGCGTTTCAGGAAGGCTGGCGCGCGAGCGCGTCGACGATTCCGGCCGTGGCCGCCTGGGGAGTGGTCTCGGGGATGGCGATGGTCAAGTCCGGCATGACGCTCTGGCAATCGCTGGCGATGACGCTGACGGTCTACGCCGGCTCCGCCCAGTTCGCGGTGCTGCCCTTGCTGGCGGCGCATACGCCGCTGATCGTGATTTTCCTGACGGCCATGATCGTCAACCTCCGTTTCGTCATCTTCTCCGCCGCCGTGGCGCCGCATTTCGCCCATCTGCCGTGGTACCGGCGGGTCTGGTACGGCTACTTCAACGGCGACATCTCGATGGGATTCTTCCCGCGGCGTTTCCCTGCCCACACGGTGCACCAGCCGGCCGGCAAGATCGGCTTTTTCGAGGCGATCTGCTATCCGGGCTGGTTTGCCTGGCAGATCGGCGCGATTGTCGGCATCCTGCTGGCCAGCCAGATCCCGGAAAGCTGGAACATCGGTTTCGCCGGCACGCTGGCGCTGATCGCCATCACCATCCCGATGATCATCAACCGGGCGGCGCTGGCGGGCGTGGTGGTCTCCGGCGCGGTGGCGGTGGCGGCGATCAGCCTGCCCTACCGGCTGGGCCTGCTGCTGGCGGTCGTGATCGGCATGGCGGCAGCGATGGTGGCCGACAAATTCATCGACAAGGAAAAAGAATGAACGCCTTCGACGTTTGGGTTTCTATAGTGTTGTTGGTCGTCTCGACGCTGGTTACGCGCAGCGGTTTTTTCCTGTTCGGCCATGCGGTCAGGTTGCCGCCCAAGCTGCAGCATGCACTGGGTTATGCGCCGGCCGCGGCGATGGCGGCAATCATCTTGCCGGACCTGGTGACGACGGGTGGCGCAATTGACATCAATTGGGCCAATCCAAAATTGCTGGCCGGCATCGGCGGCGGGGTGTTTTTCTTGATAACACGACATCTTTTGGGAACGATTGTTGCCGGAATGGCACTGTTTACGGCGCTGCGGCTGGCGCTGTAGCCCTTTCCCGGAAGGCTGCGCGCGCTCGTCGGGCCTGTTGCTGCGGGAGTGCTGCATCGAATACGCCCGAATGCTGCATTCCTGTCTGAAAACCATGCTGGGAGCAGGGCGGGTAGAGTAAAATAACGCCTTTTTGCCCCACCTTAGATTCTGCGAAAAATGAAATTCAACCGACTCAGCGATCTCATCTCCGCCAACCAACTGCAAGGCAAGCGCGTCTTCATCCGCGCCGATCTGAACGTGCCGCAGGACGATGCCGGCAATATTACCGAAGATACGCGCATCCGCGCTTCGGTGCCGGCAATCCGCCAGGCGCGTGACGCCGGTGCCGCAGTGATGGTGACCTCGCACCTGGGCCGTCCGGTCGAGGGCGAATTCAAGCCGGAAGACTCGCTGGCGCCGGTCGCCAAACGCCTGTCGGAACTGCTCGGCGCAGAGGTCAAATTGGTGTCGGACTGGATCGAAGGCGTCGACGTTGCGCCCGGCCAGGTCGTGCTGCTGGAAAACTGCCGCCTCAACAAGGGCGAAAAGAAAAACAGCGACGAGCTGGCGCAAAAGATCGCCAAGCTGTGCGACATCTACGTCAACGACGCTTTCGGCACTGCACACCGTGCTGAAGCCACCACTTACGGCATCGCCAGGTTCGCGCCGGTCGCCTGCGCCGGTCCGCTGCTGGCAGCCGAACTCGATGCGCTGGGCAAGGCCCTGAACCAGCCGGCGCGTCCGTTGGTGGCAATCGTCGCCGGCTCGAAAGTCTCCAGCAAATTGACTATCCTGAAAGCGCTGGCCGACAAGGTCGACAATCTGATCGTCGGCGGCGGCATCGCCAACACCTTCATGCTGGCCTCCGGTCTGAAGATCGGCAAGTCGCTGGTCGAAGCCGATCTGGTCGACGAAGCCAAGGCCATCATCGACATGATGGCCAAGCGCGGCGCCTCGGTGCCGATTCCGGTGGACGTGGTGTGCGGCAAGGAGTTTTCGCCGACCGCAGCGGCGACCGTCAAGGACGCCAAGGATGTGGCCGACGATGACATGATTTTCGATATCGGTCCGAAGACCGCGGCGACCCTGGCGGCGCAGTTGGCCAAGGCCGGCACCATCGTATGGAACGGCCCGGTCGGCGTGTTCGAGTTCGACCAGTTCGGCGGCGGCACCAAGGCGCTGGCGCAGGCGATTGCAGACTCCGACGGCTTCTCGATTGCGGGCGGCGGCGACACGCTGGCGGCGATCGCCAAATACGGCATTACCGACAAGGTCGGCTACATTTCGACCGGCGGCGGCGCTTTCCTAGAGTTCCTTGAAGGCAAGACCTTGCCGGCCGTGGAAATCCTGATGCAGCGCGCCCAGTAAAAAAACAACAGCTTTACCACCACGTCAGAGAAAGATTTTCATGCAAAGAGCCACCAAGATTGTTGCCACCATCGGCCCCGCTTCCAGCGATCGAGACACGCTGACGCGCATGATCAAAGCGGGCGTCAACGTGGTGCGCCTGAATTTCTCTCACGGCAAGGCACAGGATCATATTGATCGCGCCACACTGGTACGCGAAGTGGCCGATGCCTGTGGCGTGAAGGTCGCGATCATGGCCGACCTGCAAGGTCCGAAGATCCGCGTCGGCAAGTTTGAAAACGGCAAGATCAATCTCGAAAACGGCGACAAGTTCATCCTCGACGCCGACTGCACCATGGGCAACCAGGAGCGCGTCGGTCTCGATTACAAGGCACTGCCGCGCGACCTCAAGGGCGACGACGTGCTGCTGCTCAACGACGGCCTGATCGTGCTGGTGGTCGAGCGCGTGCTGGGTAACGAGATCCACACCGTCGTCAAGATCGGCGGCGAACTGTCCAACAACAAGGGCATCAACCGCCAGGGTGGCGGTTTGTCGGCGCCGGCGCTGACCGCCAAGGACATGGACGACATCAGGACGGCGATGAGCTTCCAGGCCGATTACGTCGCCGTATCGTTCCCCAAGAACGCGACCGACATGGAAATGGCGCGCCAGCTCGGCAACGTCGCCGGCGAACCGTTCGGCCACAAGCCGCTGATGATCGCCAAGATCGAACGCGCCGAGGCGATCCCGCTGCTGCAGGAAATCCTCGATGCCTCCGACGGCATCATGGTGGCGCGCGGCGACCTGGCCGTGGAAGTCGGCAACGCTGCCGTGCCCGGCCTGCAAAAGCGCATGATCAAGATGGCGCGCGCTTCCAACAAGCTGACCATCACCGCCACGCAGATGATGGAATCGATGATTGTCAACGCCGTGCCGACGCGCGCGGAAGTGTCCGACGTCGCCAACGCCGTGCTGGACGGTACCGATGCCGTGATGACCTCGGCCGAAACCGCCTCCGGCAAGTACCCGGTGGAAACCGTGGAAGCCATGTCGGCGATCTGCCTGGCCGCGGAAAAATCCGAAGACTGCAAGCTCGACGCCGACTTCCTGAATCTGCAATTCACCCGCGTCGACCAGTCGATCGCGTATGGTGCGCTATTCACCGCGCATCACCTGCGCGTGAAAGCGATTGCCGCGCTGACCGAGTCCGGTTCCACCGCCTTGTGGATGAGCCGGCACAACATTGATGTCCCTATTTTTGCCATCACCCCCAACGTCGCGACGCGCCAGAAGGCCGCGCTGTTCCGCAACGTGCGTACGTTTGAACTGGCGCAGTCCACCGACACCGAAGTGGTGTTGAAGGCCGTGCAGGACTTGCTGCTGGCGCAAGGCGTCGTGCAAAAGGGTGATTTGATCGTCGTGACCTGGGGCGAGCCGATTGGACAGGTCGGCGGCACCAATGCCCTGAAGATTCTCAAGGTCGGCGAGTACTGATTTTTATTGTTCTGGAGTTTTATCATGCCTCTCGTATCCATGCGTCAATTGCTGGACCACGCCGCCGAAAACGGCTACGGTCTGCCAGCGTTCAACGTCAACAATCTGGAGCAAGTCACTGCGATCATGCAGGCTGCCGACGAAGTTGGCGCGCCAGTCATCATGCAAGCCTCCGCAGGCGCCCGCAAGTACGCCGGTGAAGCGTTCCTGCGTCACCTGATCGAAGCCGCGGTCGAAGCCTATCCGCACATTCCCGTCGTCATGCACCAGGACCACGGCCAATCGCCGGCAGTCTGCATGGCCGCGATCAAGTCCGGCTTCACTTCGGTGATGATGGACGGCTCGCTCATGGAAGACGGCAAGTCGGTCGCCAGCTACGAATACAACGTCGAAGTATCGCGCAAGGTGGTCGAGTTCTCGCACGCCATCGGCGTCACGGTGGAAGCGGAACTGGGCGTGCTCGGTTCGCTGGAAACCATGATGGGCGACAAGGAGGACGGCCATGGCGCCGACGGCAAGATGACCCGTGAGCAGTTGCTGACCGACGTCGGCCAGGCCGCCGACTTCGTCAAGCAAACCCAATGCGACGCGCTGGCCATCGCCATCGGCACTTCGCACGGCGCCTACAAGTTCTCGCGCAAGCCGACCGGCGACATCCTCGCCATCGACCGCATCAAGGAAATCCACGCGCGCATTCCGAACACCCATCTGGTGATGCACGGTTCGTCCTCGGTTCCACAAGAACTGCTGGCTGAAATCCGCGAGTTCGGCGGCGACATGAAGGAAACCTATGGTGTGCCGGTCGAAGAAATCCAGGAAGGCATCAAGCACGGCGTGCGCAAGATCAACATCGACACCGACATCCGTCTGGCGATGACCGGCGCGATCCGCCGCTACCTGATGGAAAATCCGGGCAAGTTCGATCCGCGCGATTACCTCAAGCCTGCGCGCGAAGCTGCCAAGCTGGTGTGCAAGGCGCGCTACCTGTCGTTCGGCTGCGAAGGCCAGGCCGGCAAGATCAAGGCGATCCCGCTGGAAAAGATTGCCGAGAAATACAAGAAAGGCGAGCTCTCCCAGATCGTGCAATAAGACGACTGGCGAGCGAACCAAGCGACCGGGACTGGCATCAGCAGTCCCGGTTTTTTGACTTTAAAGGTGGGCAGAAAAAACGGCCGTTTCGCCGTTCAGGGGTAACCCCGAATCCCTGACCTTCAACCCATGGAATGACCGGAATCAACATGACCAGCCTCTACAAAACCTCCATCACTTCACTGCCCCTGCTGGGCAACGGCAAGGTGCGCGACAACTATGCCGTCGGCGACGACAAATTGCTGATCGTGACGACCGACCGCCTGTCGGCCTTCGACGTCATCATGAACGAACCGATTCCGGGCAAGGGCAAAGTGTTGAATCAGATGTCCGATTTCTGGTTCGAGAAGCTGGGCGACATCGTGCCGAATCATCTGACCGGCATTGCTCCGGAAACCGTGGTTGCCGCCAATGAAGTCGAGCAAGTGCGCGGCCGCGCCGTGGTCGCCAAGCGCCTCAAGCCGATCCTGGTGGAAGCCGTGGTGCGCGGTTACATCATCGGTTCCGGCTGGAAGGATTATCAGGACACCGGTTCGATCTGCGGCATCAAGCTGCCGGAAGGCCTGCAACAGGCCGCCAAGCTGGCCGAACCCATCTTCACGCCGGCCGCCAAGGCCGACCTAGGCGAGCACGACGAAAACATCAGCTTCGCCGACATGGAAAAACGCATCGGCAGCGAGTTGGCCAACAAGATGCGCGACATCAGCATCAAGCTGTACAAGACCGCCGCCGACTACGCGGCGACGCGCGGCATCATCATCGCCGACACCAAGTTCGAATTCGGCCTCGACGACAACGGCGTGCTGCATCTCATGGATGAAGTGCTGACTGCCGATTCGTCGCGCTTCTGGCCGGCGGACAGCTACAAGGTCGGCATCTCGCCGCCATCGTTCGACAAGCAATTCGTGCGCGACTATCTGGAAACCGTCGACGGCTGGAAGAAGACGCCGCCTGCGCCTGCGCTGCCTGCCGAGGTCATCGAAAAAACCGGCGCCAAGTACCGCGAAGCGCTGGAGCGCCTGACCGGCAATTCGCTGAAGGACTGACATGAGCCAGAACAACGCACAAGCGCCGGTCGTCGGCGTGGTCATGGGATCATCCTCCGACTGGGATGTGATGCAACACGCCGTGGCGATCCTGAAGGAGTTCGGCATTCCTCATGAGGCACAGGTCGTCTCCGCGCACCGCATGCCGGATCAGATGTTCGACTACGCCGAGAAAGCCCGTGAACGCGGTCTGCGCGCCATCATCGCCGGCGCCGGCGGCGCCGCGCATCTGCCCGGCATGATCGCCGCCAAGACCATCGTGCCGGTGCTTGGCGTGCCGGTGCCGTCCAAATATTTGCGCGGCGAGGATTCATTGCTGTCCATCGTGCAGATGCCCAAGGGCATTCCGGTTGCAACCTACGCCATCGGCGAAGCGGGCGCGGCCAACGCCGCCTTGTCGGCCATCGCGATGCTGGCCACCACCGACGAGGCGCTGGCTGTAAAGCTGGAAGCTTTCCGCGTCAAGCAAACGCAAGTTGCCCTGGATATGAAGTTGCCGTTATGAGTCAGAAGCAGTCCTCGCCAGATCAAGCAGATCAAGCACATCAAGCATCCATCCCGACCACCACGCCGGCCACCTGGCTGGGCGTGATGGGCGGCGGCCAGCTCGGCCGCATGTTCGCCCACGCCGCGCAGGCGATGGGTTTCAAGGTCGCCGTGCTGGAGCAGGAAGAAGATTGCCCGGCCGGACAAGTCGCCGATCGCCTGATCCGCACGTCTTATACCGATGCCAAGGGTTTGGAAGAACTGGCTTCACTGTGCGGCGCGGTCACGACCGAGTTTGAAAACGTCTCCGCCGACAGCCTGGCTGCGCTGGCCGCGAAAACCTATGTCGCCCCGTCGGCTGCCGGCGTTTCGATTGCGCAGGACCGTATCGCCGAGAAGCGTTTCTTCGTTGATTGCAGCGCCGGCTCCGGCGTGCAGCCTGCGCCGCATAAGATCATCGCTTCCGAGGCGGACATCGAGGCGATTTCGAGCGACTTGCTGCCGGGTATTTTGAAAACCGTGCGCATGGGTTACGACGGCAAAGGCCAGGTGCGCGTGCGCAGCATCGCCGATGTCAAGGCCGCGTTCGCCGAGATGAAGGGCGTGACCTGCCTGCTGGAAAAAATGCTGCCGCTGGCCTATGAGGTCTCGGTGCTGGTCGCGCGTGGCGCCGATGGCGCCGCAGTGGTGTACCCGATTGCCGAGAACGTCCATCGGGACGGCATCCTGTTCACTACCACAGTGCCGTCGGATCACGTTTCCGATGCGGTTGCAAAGAAGGCGCAAGACGCTGCATTGGCGATCATCGCCAAACTCGATTACGTCGGCGTGCTGTGCATCGAATTCTTCGTCCTGACGGACGGTGCGCTGGTCGTCAATGAAATGGCGCCGCGTCCGCACAACAGCGGCCACTACACCATCGACGCCTGCATCACCAGCCAGTTCGAGCAACAGGCGCGCGCCATGGCGCGTTTGCCGTTGGGCGACGTGCGCCAGCATTCTCCTGCCGTCATGCTGAACATCCTCGGCGATATCTGGTACGAAGGCGAAAGTGAGAACATGCGCGAACCTGCCTGGGACAAGATCCTGGCGCTGCCGGGTGCGCATCTGCATTTGTACGGCAAGGCGCAGGCGCGCCGCGCACGCAAGATGGGACACATCACCTTCGTCGCGCCGACCATGGCGCAGGCGCAGGCGCAACTTGCCGCCGCATGCGCCATTCTCGGCATCGCGCTGTAGGGAGCTGGCGATGACGACGATCGACATGGATGCAGTGCGGCTTGCCGCGCGCAAGCTGGAGGCCGGCAAGCTGGTGGCGTTCCCTACCGAGACGGTATACGGTCTCGGCGGCGACGCCGAGAACGCTGCAGCGATTGCCGACATCTACGCGGCCAAGGGTCGTCCCGCCAATCATCCCGTCATTGTTCACGTTGCCCCTGAGGCGGACATTTCGTATTGGGCCGCAGATGTGCCGCCGCAGGCACGCGCATTGATCGCAGCATTCTGGCCCGGTCCGTTGACGTTGATTCTCAAGCGCGCCGGACATGTTCCGGCAGCAGCTTCCGGTGGTCAGGATTCGATCGGCGTGCGCTGTCCGTCGCATCCGGTTGCGCAGGCTCTGCTGCGTGAATTCAAGGGCGGCAAGGGCGGCGTGGCCGGTCCTTCCGCCAACAAATTCGGTCATGTGAGTCCGACTACCGCGCAACACGTGCGCGAAGAATTCAGCGAAGCCGACAGCCTGCTCGATTACGTCCTGGATGGCGGCCAAAGTGAAGTCGGCATCGAATCAACCATCGTCGATCTGTCGCGTGTGGAAACACATGGCGCGGTTCTGCTGCGTCCAGGCCAGATCAGCGTGGACCAGATTGCCGCAGTGCTGGGTGTGGCGCCGCGCGCTCCGGATGCGGCCGCGCCGCGTGCTTCGGGTACCCTCGATGCGCACTATGCGCCCCATACGCCGGTGGCCCAGGTCGCGCCGGAACAACTCGCTGCCGTACTGCCGCAACTTGCTGCAGGCGGTTATAAGGTGGCGTTGATTTATCGCACCGCCGCAATCGCGGGTCACGCCTCGGTGGCGATGCCGATGGATGCGGACCGCTACGCTCACGACTTGTATGCTGCGTTGCGGGATATGGATCATGCGGAGGCCGACGTCATCGTTGTGGAGTCCCTGCCGCAGAGCGCCGAGTGGCAGGGTATCAATGACCGGCTGCGCCGTGCCGCCTTCGATTCAACCGGAATTCTGTCGCGTTTGCTGGCGACCTGACGTTCTTTTTCTCTCTTCTTCTGCACTGATTTTGGCCGGGAAATTATTTCCAGTTGCCAAAAAAATACACGTCTATACAAAGCGAATTAAAGCTGGCATAGTATCGCAAAAGAATAGCACGCACGTTCTTTTTGTCAGAAGAGTGTAAGGCGGGAGTCAATCCTTCCCAAGGTGCATTCAACAAGAACAGGCGACGAACAACGTTGCCGACACTTCCGAACCATAGCCGGAACAATTTATAAAACAGGGCGCAGCCCTTCACATTTGGAGACGACACATGAAGCAACAATTTTCCCTTTTGCCCAAAATCGCTGCGCTGTCCATTGCTGCCGCTTTTGCTGCGCCGGCCATGGCGCAAACCGCCGGCAGCAATATCGTCAATCTCGGCTGGTTTCATTTCACACCTCAAGACTCCAGTGAAGGCCTGACCAAGTCCAATGGCCCAGGCGCCGGATTTTTCCCCAATAGCCATTCTTCGGTCGGCAATGCAGATACCGTCGGTATCGCATTTACTCACTTCTTCACCGACAACGTTGCGCTGACTGCCGATTTGGGCCTGCCGCCAAAATTCAAGCTGACCGGTCAAGGTGATTTGGCTGGACTCGGTGAATTGGGAACTGCGAAGCAATGGAGCCCTGCAATTGTCGCCAAGTATTTCTTCGGCGACGGGACCAGCAAGTTCCGTCCGTTCGTCGGCGCTGGTTTGACTTATGTCTGGTACTCGGACGTCAAACTGTCGAGCGCTTTCCAGAATCGTGCAGCACTGAATACAGGCGCCGCAGGTGGCAACGCGAGCGCGTCCCTGAGCTCGTCGTGGGCGCCGGTGCTGAACGTGGGTGCGACTTATAACTTCAATGACCGCTGGTCGGCGAGTCTGTCGGTTTCCTATATTCCTCTGAAGACCGATGCTGACATCACGGGCAATCCAGGTGGCGCCGCAGCTGCGCTGGGACCGCAACGTTACAAGACAAGCATCACGCTCGATCCTATCGTCAGCTTCCTGTCTGTTGGCTACAAGTTCTAAGTTTTTCCTCTTCAAAAACAAAAAGCGCCCCCGGGCGCTTTTTGTTTTTGATTCTGCTGCTACGAGGCGTAGTCTATTGCGTATCCACGCAAATGAAGCGTCCATCATGAAAAATCAATGGGGCCTGTGGCGTCACTTCACAGTGCTCAACCTCGCCAACAAAAATCACATGATCGCCTTCCGGATAGCGGCTGCGGTTATGACATTCGAACCATGCGGAGACGCCTTTGAGCACGGGTTGGCCGGTACGCGACAACGTGTATTCGACGCCGTTAAAACGATCAGTGGACTTGCGCGAGAACTGTTCCGCCAGCGCCACTTGTCCGGCGCCAAGGATATTGATCACGTAATGCGAGTTGCCGGAAAAAACCGGCATGCTGCTGGCTTGTTCGGAAAGGCTCCACAGCACCAGCGGCGGCGACAGCGACACCGAATTGAACGAGCTCGCGGTCAGTCCGAGCAAAGTGCCGTCGTCCAGGCGCGTGGTGATGACGGTGACGCCGGTCGCGAACTGGGACAATGCCCTGCGGAAATGGGTTGCGTCGAAAGCGCGCGTGGTGGCGCGCGGGGAGCGAGAATGCATCTAAGACCTGTGGAAACGGTTCTGACAAGTAGGACATTATGCCTAAAAAACCCGAGGACGTAACCCGATCCACTGTTCCGGCAAGCCTGCGGTTCTTTTGCCGGTAATTTTCACGTACGTTAAATAATTGATTATTGATTTAGTTTTCAACGTGAAAAATACACTGGCCGATGTCTCCCGCCAATGCGCATTTCTTCCGATGCTAGGTTTTTGTTTGTCAGCAATGGTATAAACATAGCTATGCGGACATGCACTGTAACGCTTGTCGCAAGACCTATTCGAATCAATGAGCGGGAGCGATCGTGAGTACTTCAACTGAAACAGCAATTCTCGGCGGCGGGTGTTTTTGGTGTCTGGAGGCGGTGTACCAGCAACTCAAGGGCGTGCAGCACGTGGAGTCCGGTTATACAGGCGGTCACGTGCAGAACCCGACCTACGAACAAGTCTGCAATGGCGACACCGGTCATGCAGAAGTGGTGAAGCTGAGCTTCGATCCGGCGCTGATCAGTTTTCGGGAAATTCTGGAAGTTTTCTTCACCATCCACGACCCTACCACGCTCAATCGCCAGGGCAACGACGTCGGCACGCAGTATCGCTCGGTGATTTACTACGATTCGCCTGCGCAGCGTGATACGGCCAAGCACATCATCGCTGAGATGGCGTTGGTATGGGATGCGCCGCTCGTGACGGAATTGAGTCCGGTCGAAACGTACTACAAGGCCGAGGACTACCATCAGAATTATTTTCAGCAGCATCCGTTCCAGGGATACTGCGCATTCGTAGTGGCGCCGAAGCTGGCTAAATTCCGTGAAGTGTTTGCCGCCAAGAGCAAGCAGGAGTAGGCGAGAAAAAGCAGGGAAAAAGTATAGAACAGCAAAGAAAAACAGCCGGCCATGCGCCGGCTGTTTTCATGAGGACGAGGATCGTCTGGTTACTGCTGCGCGTCGTAGATATAGCGTCGCGACTGCGGCAACGCCACGGCAGGTCGATTCGCTTTGCCGCAGACGACCTGGTACAGGGAAATCCAGTCCTTGTCGAAACCATGCGCGCTGCCCGCAAGATAAACGCGCCAGATGCGATAGCGTTTTTCATCAGTCAGCTTTTTGATTTCCTCGGCCCGGGTTTCAAAATTGTCGGCCCAGATAGCACAGGTCCTGGCGTAGTGGCGGCGCAGGTTTTCAACGTCGAAGACCTCCAGGCCGCCTTGTTGCATTGTCTTCAGCACAAGGCTGACATGCGGCAATTCGCCGGCCGGGAAGACGTACTTGTCGACGAATTCTCCGCCGCCATAGGGCGATTCGCCATTTTCAATATCGGTGCTCGTGATCCCGTGGTTCATTACCAGGCCATCATCGGCGAGCAGCGAGTTGATATGCGCAAAGTACATCGGCAAGTTCTTCAGGCCGACGTGTTCGAACATGCCGACACTGGTGATCCGGTCGAAGGTGCCGGTGACATCGCGATAATCCTGCAGCCGGATTTCAATGCGGTCGCTCAGACCGGCTTTTTCAACGCGCTCCCTGGCCAGTGCATACTGGTTCTCGGACAAGGTGACGCCCACGCATTGCGCGCCGAATTTCTGCGCCGCGCGCAGCACCAGCGCGCCCCAGCCGCAGCCGATGTCGAGCAGCTTGTCCCCCGGACGCACTTTGATCTTGGTCAGGATATGGTCGATCTTCTTGATCTGCGCGGTGGCGAGGTCTTCGTCGCCGTTCTCGAAGTAGGCGCAGGAGTACACCATGTTCTCGTCCAGGAAGAGTTTGTAAAACTCATTGGAGACGTCATAGTGGTAGCGGATCGCCTCGGCGTCTTTTTCCTTGCTGTGGCGAACGGTGCGGACGATGCGCGACAGCTTTCCTTCAGCCTTCAGGGTTTTGGCTGCGAGCAGATTGGCGACATTGATGATGCTGGTGACGGGGCCGTCAACGTCAATCTTGCCTTCGACGTAGGCTTCTCCCAGATTGGAGAGCGAGGGGCGGAGCAGGTAGGGCAGCGCCGAGACGTGCGGCACCCGCAAGGTGACTTGCGGCGCGTTATCGCTGAAATCGAATCGGCTGCCGTTCCATAACTCGAGGCGCAACGGCAGTGCGGTTGCGTGTCGTACGTCGTCCACCCATGCTGCTAGCTTCTTTTCCCAGAACACGATGTTTCCCTCCGTGCGAGTAATGATGCTGTAGCGCGGCCCTTTCCTATGGCGTCATCAACAAAGACGGGCTAGGGCTGCAGGCGCTGCCGGCTCCATGCCCCGTCTGCACCGCGCGTATAGACAATGCGGTCATGCAGGCGCGATGGCCGGCCTTGCCAGAATTCGATTTTTTCCGGTATTACGCGGTAGCCGCCCCAGTGCGCCGGGCGGACCGGATGCGCACCGTATTTTTGTTCCGCCGCAGTGAATTGCATTTCCAGTGTTTCGCGTTTGTCGACGGGGGAGCTTTGCTCGGAAGCGATGGCGCCCAGTTGGCTGCGCAGCGGACGGCTGAAGAAATAGGCGTCGCTTTCGGCGGCAGTGACCTGCTCTATCCTTCCTTCGATGCGAACCTGGCGTTCTAGTTCTACCCAATGGAACAATAAGGCGACATGAGGATGCTCTTCAATGTCGCGTCCCTTGCGGCTGTGATAGTTGGTGAACCAGGTGAAACCGCCTGCGTCGACCTGTTTGAGCAGCACGATACGCGATGAAGGGCGGCCGTCGGCGCCGACGGTGGCCACGCTCATGGCGTTGGGTTCCGGGATTTCCGCTTTCAAGGCTTCATCGAACCATGTTGAAAATTGAACAATGGGATCGGCGTCGACGTTGTTTTCCGACAAGCTGGCGCGGCTGTAATCCTTGCGAAGATCTGCTATCGACATTCTTGCTTCTTCCTAAATGAGTACCGCGGGGACTGCGCTAGAGTAGCGCGTTTTCAAAAAACTTGCACAGGAGCAGCAACTTCCACCCGCCGCGCAGGGCAGGCGGGCGGCGCTTTCCAAGCCACGTCATTATGTGCGGGAACATCGGCGTCACCCATGACATAAAACAAAAAAAGGCCGATGCGCATGACACGCATCGGCCTTTCCGCAAGGAAAGAAGGATTAGTTGGACTTGATCGCTTCCACCTGGATAGCCAGCTTGATTTCCGGTGAGAACGGCGGCACGGCGTAGTTGATGCCGAAGTCGGTACGGTTGAAAGTGCCCGATGCATCGGCGCCGCAGACTTCACGCTTGAGCATAGGATGCTGGATGCAAGTGAACTTGTTGATTTTCAGCTGCACCGGCTTGGTCACGCCATGCAAGGTCAGCTCGCCGTCGACTGCAACGGGCTTGTCGCCTTCGAACTTGATCGACGTGCCCTTGTAAGTGGCGGTCGGGAATTTCTGCACGTCGAACACGTCGGCGCTTTTGACGTGATCGTTGAGCTTGGCGTGGCCGAAGTCGACCGACGAGGCATCAATGGTGATGTCCAGCGAGCCGGTCTTGGCTGCACGGTCCAGCGTTACGGTGCCGGAAGTCTTGGTGAACTTGCCGCGCCACACGGAAATGCCCATGTGATCGGCTTCAAAGCTCGGATAGGTGTGGTTGGGGTCGATGGTGTAGGTGTCGGCGGCAAAGGCCGTGACCGATGTCGCGGCCAGCAGGGAAATCAGGGCGAATTTCAGTTTCATGGTGCATCCTTTTCAATGAGCAGTTGAGTGTTGAAACACAGTTGTTATGAGTAAATTTCAGGGCGTCTCAGGGCGTGGTGACGACGTGGAACTTGATTGTCACTTCGTCGGCAACCATGCCGGTGTCTTTCCATTCGCTTTCGCCGATGTTGAACGTCAGGCGCTTGATCGGCAAGGCGCCGTCAAAAGTCTGGCCGCCGCCTTCTTTCTTGACCGTCAGCGGGAAATGTACGTCCGCAGTCTTGCCCTTGATGGTCAGCTTGCCGGTGACGTCATACTTGGTACCTGCCGGTGCACCAGCAGTCGGCTTGATCGCGCTGGCGACGAAGGTGGCCTTGGGGAATTGCGCGGCGTTGAACCATTCCTTCTTCAGCACTTCCTTGTTGTACTCGGCTTCGCCCAGGTCGAAACTGGCGATGTCGATGTCTACGCTGGCTTTGGCGGCCTCGGGTTTGGCGCTGTCGAAATCGATCTGCGCGACGAATTTCTTGAATTTGGCATCGACCGGCACGTTCAGTTGCTTGAAGACGGCGCCGACAGTGCTCTTGGCAGTGTCGACTTTGAGCGGAGCGGCAACTGCAGCCGTGGAGGCAACCAGGCCGAGGACGGCGATGCCGCCGAGCATGGCATGGGCCAATGTAGTACGCAGGGTCATGAGATTTCCTTGGGAAAGAGGATCAGGGCAGGATACGTCTGAGCACACCGTCGCGATCGATGAACTGATGCTTCAGGGCGGCCAGCACATGCAGGCAGACAGCGGCTAGCAAAGTCATGTTCAGCCAGTAATGAACCAGCTTGAGCAAAGGTTTGAGTTCGGGATTCGGATCGATGATTACCGGCAGCGGCAGCACGCCGAGATAGACCACGGGAATACCGGCGGCAAGGCTGTACAGGTAGCCGGAAACCGGAATCGCAAAAATCAGGATGTACAGCAGGAAATGCAGTGCGTGGGCGGCGCTTTGCTGCCAGCGGGGCATTTCTGCCGGATATACCGGCGCCGCATGGGTCAGGCGCCAGAGCAAGCGCAGGCAGGCCAGGCCGAGCACCGTGACGCCCAGCCATTTATGCCAGGAGAAGTACTTGAGTTTGGTCGGCGTCAGGCCTGGAATATTGGTCATGGTCAGGCCGAGCGCGAACGCGGCGATGATCAGCAGAGCAATGAGCCAGTGCAACAGGATGGCGGGTTTTGTGTAGCGTTCCATGGCGATTGCTGGTGGAGTATCAGGTTGGACGGCAGCGTCTGCTGGATCCTGCTTGTACCGGCGCGACTGCATGCGGAGTCTGATCTTCCGCAGTTGCGCCGTGTCGGCAGACTAACTGCGCAGAATAAGGTGTTTTCATCGGCGGCAATAGATAGGCAGATTTGATTTCAGTCATCCATTGGTGTTGTGAATGAAGGCCATTGCCGCGCGGTTTGAGTGGATCGGACGGTTTTGGTTTCCGTCCGATCTCTTCTTCCATTAAATATTTTTGGCCAGTGCGATCGCTTCGCCGATGTAGTTCGCCGGCGTCATCGCCAGCAAATGGTCCTTGGCGCTTTGCGGAATGGCCAGACCGTTGATGAAGTCGCGCAGCGCATCCTTGGAAATGCCCTTGCCGCGGGTCAGTTCCTTCAATTGCTCATACGGATTTTCGATGCCGTAGCGACGCATCACGGTTTGCACGGGCTCGGCCAAAACTTCCCAGGTGGCGTCCAGATCATCGGCCAGGCGCGTCGGATTGACTTCCAGCTTGTTCAGGCCGCGCAGGCAGCTGTCGTAGGCCAGTACCGCATAGCCGAACGCCACGCCGATGTTGCGCAGTACGGTCGAGTCGGTCAGGTCGCGCTGCCAGCGGGAGACCGGCAGTTTTTCCGACAGATGCTTGAGTACGGCGTTGGCCATGCCGAGGTTGCCCTCGGAGTTTTCGAAGTCGATCGGATTGACCTTGTGCGGCATGGTCGACGAACCGATTTCGCCGGCCTTGGTGCGCTGTTTGAAGTAACCCAGCGAAATGTAACCCCAGACGTCACGGTTCAGATCCAGCAGGATGGTGTTGGCGCGCGCCACGGCATCGAACAGTTCGGCCATGTAGTCGTGCGGCTCGATCTGGATGGTGTACGGATTGAACACCAGACCCAGGCGTTGTTCGATGACGTTCTTGGAAAACGCCGCCCAGTCGGTTTCAGGATAGGCGGAGAGGTGGGCGTTGTAGTTGCCGACGGCGCCGTTCATCTTGCCAAGGATTTCGACCGCGGCGATGCGCTTGACCGCGCGCTGGAGACGGGCGACGACGTTGGCGATTTCCTTGCCCAGCGTGGTCGGGCTGGCCGGCTGGCCATGGGTGCGCGACATCATCGGCACGGCGGCGTGTTCATGCGCCAGTTCGGTCAGCTTGGCGACCAGGCCTTGCAAGGCAGGCAACACGACGGTGTCGCGCGCGGACTTGAGCATCATGCCGTGCGAGGTATTGTTGATATCTTCGGAGGTGCAGGCGAAGTGGATGAATTCGGAGGCGGCGACCAGTTCCGGCACGTCCTTGACCTTTTCCTTGAGCCAGTACTCGACAGCCTTGACGTCATGGTTGGTGACGGCTTCGATTTCCTTGATGCGAGCGGCGTCGGCTTCCGTGAAGTCGGCTGCCAGCTTGTCCAGCAGTGCGGTGGCGCTGGCGGAGAATGGCTTGATTTCGGCAAAGCCTGCAGCCGACAAGGCTTGCAGCCAGGCAATTTCCACTTTCACCCGGTGATGCATGAAGCCCGCTTCGGACAGGATGGGGCGCAGCTTGTCGGTTTTGGCGGCATAACGGCCGTCGAGCGGGGAGAGAGCGGAAAGTGCGGAAAGGGACATGATGATATGCGGATGAAAAGACGTTGAAAATACGTTGAAAATACGACGCGCAAGGCTTGCGATGCGTGCTGTGTTGTCCGGCAGCGGTGCAAACCTGCATTGACTCGCGATTTTACCATTGCCCGGGGCCGTAATCAGTATCGTTGCAGCTTGTCCTCCGGACGACCGTCTCGGGCGTTGATGGTGAATACCCGATGCTATAATCGGGCCGGATTATTACAAGAAATGCTATGAAACTGATCGCCTCGCTGGTAAGCCCCTACGCTCGTAAAGTCCGCATTGTCATGGCGGAAAAAAAGATCGATTTCGAATTGGTGCTGGAAGACGTATGGAGTGAGACCACCACGATCCAGCAATTCAATCCCCTCGGCAAAGTGCCGTGCCTGATGATGGATGATGGCGGCGCCATGTTCGACTCGCGCGTGATTTCCGAATACCTCGACATTCTGACTCCGGTGGGCAAGCTGATGCCGACCAGCGGTCGCGAGCGTGCCGAAGTCAAATGCTGGGAAGCGCTGGCCGATGGCTTGCTCGAAGCGGCGATCCTGGTTCGTCTCGAAAAGAAGCGTCCGACGCGCCAGCAAAGTCCCGAATGGATCAAGCGGCAGTGGAGCAAAGTCGAGGCGGGATTGAAAGCGATGTCGGTCGGCCTGGGCGAAAAGAGCTATTGCGTCGGCAACCACTACACTCTGGCGGATGTCGCCGTGGGTTGCGCGTTGGGTTGGCTGGAATTCCGATTCCCTGAAACCAAGTGGCAAGACAACTATCCGGAGTTACTGCGTCTGTACGAGAAGCTGTCCGAACGCCAGTCCTTCAAGGACACGTTCCCGCAATAGAAACGGCACGCCGCCGCACATGACTGTGCGACAGGGCGGCTCTCCCCCGAAAAAAAAGCGCGACCGGCACGGCTCGCGCTTTTTTTATGTCGCCGCTTCGCAGCCTCTTCGAAGAGGCTGTTTTTGCAGTCAGCTTACTCTGCGATGATTTGCGTTTGCAGATAGTTCTGGATGCCGATTTTGTCGATGATATCGAGCTGCGTTTCGAGCCAGTCGATGTGTTCTTCGGTGTCGTCGAGGATCATCTGGAACAGTTCGCGCGAGACATAGTCGCCATGCTGTTCGCACGTGGCGATGCCTTCCTTGACGGTCTTGTGCGCGGCTTTTTCCAGGTTCAGGTCGCATTGCAGCATCTCGGAGGTATTTTCGCCGATCATCAGCTTGTGCAGCGCTTGCAGATTGGGCAAACCGTCCAGCATCAGAATGCGGTCGATCAGTTTGTCGGCGTGTTTCATTTCACCGATGGACTCGGCGTATTCTTTTTTCGCAATCTTTTCAAAGCCCCAGTGCTTGTACATGCGGGCGTGCAAAAAATACTGGTTGATCGCTGTCAGTTCGTTGGTGAGCTGTGCATTGAGCAGCTTGATGACCGCTGGATCGCCTTTCATAGGTACCTCTGAGAATAGGGTGGGAAGAAGATCGGCCGGCGGTGCGGACAAGCAATCCGACGAACGTGAAACCGAGCCGCGTGAGCGGACGCATCATAGCGCAGCGGGTCGCGAACTTCAGTATAAATTAGCGCGAATCATTCTTACTTTATTTCTGGCGTGCAATGAGATGTGTTCCAGCGATAAAAAATAAAGCCCCCGCCGATGAGGCCGGGGGCTTTGCCGGCGGTGAAACAGCCGGGACTTATTTCGCTTGCGGGTCGGTAACGAAACCGATCTTGGACAGACCGCCCGACTGGGCTGCCGCCATGACTTGCGCGACCTTTTCATATTGCGTCGTACGTGCTGCGCGCAGGTGCAATTCGGGCTGCGGCTGCTTCTTCGCAGCTTCAGCGATACGCGCAGTCAATTGCTCGCTGTCGATCGCTTCCTCGTTCCAGAACACCTTGCCGCCGGCATCGATCGAGAGGCTGATGTTTTGCGGTTTCGGTTCATCCGGCTGGTTGGTGGCGCGTGGCAGGTCGATCTTGACCGCATGGTTCATGACCGGAATGGTGATGATGAAAATGATCAGCAGCACCAGCATCACGTCGACCAGCGGCGTGGTGTTGATCTCCGGGTTGAAGTCGTCGTCCGAATCGGACAGGGAACCCATCGCCATTACGCTCTCCCGACAGCCGTCAGCTTGGCGCTTTTGGTGGCGCCCGTTTCGGCGTCCTCGGTAGCAGCGCGGGCGCCGGTGACGAACAGGGCGTGCAGGTCGAAGCCGAACTTGTTCAGCTTGGCGATCGTGGTCTTGTTGCCGCGCACCAGGGCGTTGTAGCCGAAGGTTGCCGGAATCGCAACCGCCAGGCCCAGCGCCGTCATGATCAGCGCTTCGCCGACCGGGCCGGCGACCTTGTCGATGCTGGCCTGGCCGGCGGTGCCGATCGACACCAGCGCATGGTAAATGCCCCAGACGGTGCCGAACAGGCCGACGAACGGCGCGGTCGAGCCGACCGACGCCAATACGGCCATGCCGGTTTGCAGTTTGCCCGATGCTTCGTCGATGGCCTGGCGCAGCGACAGCGTCACCCAGTCGCTGACCGACAACTGATCATGCAGGTGACCCTTGTGGGCGGTATGGTGGCTCATTGCGGTGACACCAGCCTTGGCGACTTCGGCGAACGGGTTGTCGTTGCCGAGTGTGGCGACGCCTTCAGGCAGGCTGGTGGTATCCCAGAACGCGTGGCCGGCTGCATCGGATGCCCGGCGGAAGCGCAACAACTGCAGCGCCTTGGTGACGATGACATACCAGGATGCAATCGACATGGCCACCAGCAGTACTGCCACGCCTTTGGTGACGAAATCCCCTTGCGCCCACAGGCTCTCCAATCCGTACGGACTTACTTCCATGATGACTTCCTTTGCTTATGAATTGATGACTTGAATGTATGACGAATGCGTTAGCGATCGAGCTTGAAATTGATGACGCCGGTGGCGGACACGGCTATCGCCTTGCCGTCTTCGATGTAGGGTTTGAACACTGCACGCATGACTGCGCGTCGTGCTTCGTCGTCCAGGCGGGATGATCCCGAGCTCTTGACGATGTCGACTTTCTCGGCTTTGCCGCCGGTGTTGACCAGTACGCGGAATTGTACGACGCCTTCTTCGCCCATGCGTTTGGACGCAGCAGGGTAGTTCACGCGTGGCGGTTCGATGTATTCGATGCCGGAGGTAATCTGCTTGATCGGCGGCGGGCCCGGCGGCGATGCGGGCGCCTGCGCAGGTGCGGCAGCGGGCGGCGACGGTTCGGCCGGTTGCGGTGGAGTGGGCGGGGCGCTGATCGCAGTCGGTGCGGGCGCTTGCGTAACCGGGATCGGCGGCGGTGGCGTCACCGACTTCCTGACCACGGGAACGGCCTTGGGCGGTGCCGGCGGTGCTTTCGGCGGTGCGGGTTCGGGGGCGCGTTCAGGCGTGATGAAGGTGGCGATCACTTCCTTCGGAATCGCGCTGGCGACCTGATGGATCAGGCCGCTTTGCAGAGCATAGAAGAAGGCGATGTGCAGCAGGATGATGAAGCCGAGCGGGCCGATCTTCTTGACCTGGCGCCACACGGCGCCAACGGGATTGGACGAGCTGCTACTCATAGTAGGCGATGAAGCGTTCATGAATGAAATGATCTTAGGCAATCATGGCATTCGCACGGAATACCAGAGTCTGCACTGAGTTGCGTGTTTGATTGGAATTGCTCAGACATTCACGGAGGACATGCTTGGCGCAGGTATGACACTTGCCGCAGGAGGTGCCAATGCCGAGCTCCTTGCGAAGCTCGGACATGGTGGTCATGCCTGCGTTCACTGCCTGATGAATCTTGCCTTCGGAAATGTTGTTACAAACACATACGATCATTTTACGCCTTGCCGCCCGGGTATGTAGGCTCTTAAATGGACCTCGCTCCTGAAACGATGCGAGCGAACAGATTAAATTTCTCGGGTTGCGGCATTGTCCGTTCCACTACGGTACCCCACTGTTCCGACAGTTGCTGGCAGGTTGCCCGCAATACCGGCGCCAGATTCGGCAGATCCGCCAGTGCTTTCAGGTGCCGTTCAATGACTGACGCCAATTTGACGCAGCTTTTGGTTTCCTGATTACTGGCAGTGTAATGAGACATCAAATGCAGCACTGCTGAGACCAGCAGCTCTGGCTGTGCCGGTGCGTTATTGGGTTCCACGAAAGCGGAATCCATTTTGTCGGTAACCATCAAACTCTCCTTATTCGGCTAGCTTGGCTGGCTAACGCGTAACGCATGGCATCACCGTTGGCTGGCTGGTTTTTACATCGCTTCACTACGTATCCTGAAGCGACTCCTAATAGGGTTACGCCGTCAGAATCAATTTGTTCAGTTGCGTCAGGCGCAGTTTGTAAATACGACCGCCATGGTCGATTTCCAGCTCGCGCATTTGCCGGAACAAATCCTGGCTCTTGATGCGAGTAATGGGGGAGCCATTTGCAGCTGTGGCTGGTTTGTTGCGACGCTCGGTTCCGTGCTCGATCAGTTGGTTCATGATGACCTCCTATTAAATGCGAACAATTCTTATTTAGATTATTCGTCATTTAATCCAAGATTGCAAGCTCTTTTATGATTTGTTGCGAGTTTCTTGCTGCAAGGAAATCGAGGCATAGAATTTTGTTGCTGAAAAAGCAAAAATGCCCCGCCGGACAAGGCCGGCAGGGCGTTTTGGGAGGATAAGAAGCGCTTAAACGGACTCGATGATGCCGCCGCCGAGGCAGACATCGCCCTGGTACAGCACGGCCGACTGGCCCGGCGTCACGGCCCATTGCGGGTCGCTGAAGCGCAGATCGAAGCGGCTTCCGGCATCGCTGAACGAGCACGGCACATCGGCCTGGCGGTAGCGCGTCTTGGCGCTCAGTTCGGCCATGTCGGGCGCTTCTCCGGCGACCCAGCTGATCTGGCTGGCGCCGAGTTGCGACGACAGCAGCCATGGATGTTCATGACCCTGCACAATATAGAGCGTATTGGTTTCGACGTCCTTGCGGGCGACGTACCAGGCGTCGCTGTTGCCGTCGGGGTTCTGGTGCGCCTTGATGCCGCCCAGTCCGATGCCCTTGCGCTGGCCCAGCGTATAGAAGCTGAGGCCGACGTGTTCGCCGACGACGTCGCCGTCGGGAGTCTTCATCGGGCCGGGTTTGTAGGACAGGTAGCGGTTCAGGAATTCCCGGAACGGCCGTTCTCCGATGAAGCAAATGCCGGTCGAGTCTTTCTTGGCCGCGTTCGGCAGTTTCAGTTGCTCGGCGATCCTGCGCACCTCGGTCTTGTGGATTTCGCCAAGGGGAAACAGCGTCTTCGACAATTGCGCCTGATTCAGTCGATGCAGAAAATAGCTCTGGTCCTTGCTGGCATCGACCGCTTTCATCAACTCGAATTTCCCGACCGGATTTTCGCGCACGCGCGCGTAGTGGCCGGTGGCGATCAGGTCCGCGCCCAGATGCATGGCGTGGTCGAGGAAGGCCTTGAACTTGATTTCGGCGTTGCACAGCACGTCGGGATTGGGCGTGCGGCCGGCCTGGTATTCGCGCAGGAACTCGGCGAACACGCGGTCCTTGTATTCGGAGGCGAAGTTGACCGCCTCAATATCGACGCCGACCACGTCGGCAACGCTGACCGCATCGATCCAGTCCTGGCGCGTCGAGCAGTACTCGGAATCGTCGTCGTCTTCCCAGTTCTTCATGAACAGGCCGATGACTTCGTAGCCTTGTTCCTTCAGCAGCCAGGCCGAGACCGACGAATCGACGCCGCCGGACATGCCGATCACCACTTTTTTCTTAGCCATGGGCAACTCCCGCGCCGATCTCCGCCGACGCCGTCACGCTGGCGTCCGTATAAAGCAGCGACAGCGGCGCACGCTGGCCGCTGAGGTAGTCGTCCACGCAGCGCAATACCAGCGGGCTGCGATGGCGTTCGCGGCAGGCGGCGATCTCGTCGCGCGTCATCCACAGCGTGCGCACAATGCCTTCGTCAAGCGGTCGGTCGTGCTGGGTCCCCAGTTTGCCGGCAAAGGCAAAACGCAAGTAGGTCGTGTCGGCACCGCCGCGCGAGGACGAGACATTGCGCGACATGTACATGCCGACCAGCGCGGTCGGCTCGAAATCGTGAGCGGATTCTTCCAGCGCCTCGCGCACCACCGCCTGCGTCAGTGCCTCGCCCTGGTCCAGGTGGCCGGCCGGCTGGTTAAGGCGCAAGCCGTCGTCGGCCTGCTCTTCAATCATCAAAAAACGGCCCTCGCGCTCGATAATCGCTGCGACTGTGACGGAGGGCTTCCAGACTTCAGACATAATTTTCCTTACAAGAGCCGACATTTTACCGTGGCTGGGCAAAGGCTTCAGCGCGGCGGCCCGGAACGCATCGCATATGCGAGTTCAGGGTCTTGCGAGGCTTTTGCGCAAAGTTGTTGATCTTCAAATTTTACGTGTAAGATTCCGGTAAGAATTTACAACTACAGGAGCTCTGAATGAGGCTAGGCATCCCCGTCGAAAGTCGGGACGGAGAAACACGCGTTGCGGCAACCCCGGAAACGGTCAAGAAACTGGTTGCAGCCAAACATGAGGTGCTGGTGGAGTCGGGGGCCGGCATCAAATCCAGCATTACGGACGAAGCCTATGTTGCCGCCGGCGCGGTCATCGCTGCCGCGGCGGATGTCTATGGCGCCGAAGCCTTGCTCAAGGTGCGCGCGCCGAGTGCGGACGAACGCGCACGCCTGAAGTCCGGCACCGTCGTCGTCGGCATCCTGAACCCGTTCGATGCCGACAACCTGGCCGCCATGGCCGCCGCCGGGCTGACTGCCTTCGCGCTGGAAGCCGCACCGCGCACGACCCGCGCGCAGTCGATGGACGTGCTGTCCTCGCAGGCGAACATTGCCGGCTACAAGGCCGTGCTGATGGCGGCCAACACCTATCAGCGCTTCATGCCGATGCTGATGACCGCCGCCGGCACCGTCAAGGCCGCGCGCATGCTGATCATGGGCGCCGGCGTCGCCGGTTTGCAGGCGATTGCGACCGCCAAGCGTCTGGGCGCGGTGATCGAAGCATCCGACGTGCGTCCGGCCGTCAAGGAACAGATTGAATCGCTGGGCGCCAAATTCCTCGACGTGCCCTTCATCACCGATGAAGAAAAGGAAATCGCCCAAGGCGTCGGCGGCTATGCCCGTCCGATGCCGGCCGACTGGATGCGCCGCCAGGCAGAACTGGTGCACGAACGCGCCAAGCAGGCCGACATCATCATCACCACCGCATTGATTCCGGGCCGCAAGGCGCCGGTGCTGATCAGCGAAGAAACCGTCAAGGCCATGAAGCCGGGTTCGGTCATCCTCGACATGGCAGTCGATCAGGGCGGCAACTGTCCCTTGTCCGAGCCGGGCAAGACGGTGATCAGGCACGGCGTGCACATCATCGGCGAAGGCAACCTCGCCGCGCTGGTGGCGGCGGATGCCTCGGCCCTGTATTCGCGCAACGTGCTTGATTTCCTCAAGCTGATTGTCGACGCTGAAGGCAAGCTGGTCATCAACCGCGAAGACGACATCGTCGCGGCGACCTTGCTGTGCAGCGGCGGCGAAGTGCTGCGTAAATAACGCCGCATAACGCAACACTGACGCATCGTCGTCTCCATGCCGGCTCGCGCAAGCGCACCGGAACAGAACCAGGAATTAAAGAGTAAAGCCTTATGCAACGAATCATGCTGCGCGCGAAGATCCATCGCGCGACTGTGACCGAATGTGACCTGAACTATGAAGGTTCCTGCGGTATCGACGAAGACTTGCTGGAAGCCGCCGATATCCGTGAATTCGAAAAGATCGAGCTGTACAACGTCAACAACGGCGAACGCTTCTCCACCTACGCTATCCGCGGCAAGCGTGGCAGCGGCGAGATTTCCCTGAATGGCGCGGCGGCTCGCCGCGCGCATCTGGGCGATCTGCTGATCATCTGCACCTATGCACCCATGACGGACGCAGAAATCGCCAGCTATGTACCGAAGATCGTCTTCGTCGACGACAAGAATCACATCACCAGCCTGAAAGCCATATAAAACCAAACAGGCCGCCGCATCGACAACTAAATTCATGCTGCAGCCACAGAAAGGAATGACACCATGGAAGTCAGTCACACCATCATCAACCTGATCATTTTCGTACTGGCGATCTACGTCGGCTACCACGTGGTCTGGACCGTTACGCCGGCCTTGCACACGCCGCTGATGGCGGTCACCAACGCCATCTCGGCGATCATCATCATCGGCGCCATGCTGGCCGCCGGCCTGACCGAAGGACCGGTCGGCCGCATTGCCGGCACGCTGGCCGTGGCGCTGGCGGCGGTCAACGTCTTCGGCGGCTTCATGGTCACGCAGCGCATGCTGGAGATGTTCAAGAAAAAAGAACCTAAAACCAAGACAGACAAGGCGGGGGCATAAGCATGAGCATGAATCTGGTAACCCTGCTGTACCTGGTGGCCTCGGTGTTTTTCATCCAAGCGCTGAAAGGTCTGTCGCATCCGTCGACGGCGCGCCGCGGCAATGCCTTCGGCGTCGCCGGCATGACCATTGCGGTGCTCACGACGATCGCCCTGATCATCAAGCTCAAGGGCGATATGCCTGCTTCCGGAATCGGCTTCTGGCTGGTGGCCGGCGGCGTGGTGGTTGGCGGCGGGATTGGCGCCTATCTGGCCAAGAGCGTCGAGATGACCAAGATGCCGGAGCTGGTCGCGGCGATGCACTCGCTGATCGGCCTGGCGGCAGTCTGTATCGCCGTTGCTGCCGTGGCTGAACCATGGGCCTTCAATATCGCCGCACACGGCGAAGCGATCCCGCTGGGCAATCGCGTTGAATTGTTCATCGGCACCTTCGTCGGCGCGATCACGTTCTCCGGTTCGGTGATTGCGTTCGGCAAGCTGTCGGGCAAGTACAAGTTCCGCCTGTTCCAGGGCGCGCCGGTCAGTTTCTCGGGGCAGCACATGCTGAACCTGTTGCTGGCGGTGGCAATGATCGGTTTCGGCGTGATCTTCGTGCTGACGCAGAACTGGCTGCCGTTCATCATCATGGCAGCAATCGCTTTCGTGCTTGGCGTACTGATCATCATCCCGATCGGCGGCGCCGACATGCCGGTGGTGGTGTCGATGCTCAACAGCTATTCCGGCTGGGCGGCGGCAGGCATCGGCTTCTCGCTGAACAATTCGATGCTGATTATCGCCGGTTCGCTGGTCGGATCGTCCGGTGCAATCCTGTCGTACATCATGTGCAAGGCGATGAACCGGTCGTTCTTCAACGTGATCCTAGGCGGTTTCGGCGGCGATGCGACAGCGGCAACAGCCGGCGGCGCGCAGGCGCAGCGCAACGTCAAGTCGGGTTCGTCCGACGACGCGGCCTTCCTGATGGGCAATGCCGAAACCGTCATCATCGTCCCGGGCTACGGCCTGGCGGTGGCGCGCGCCCAGCACGCGCTGAAGGAACTGACCGAGAAGCTGACCCACAAGGGCGTGACCGTGAAGTATGCGATTCATCCGGTGGCCGGCCGCATGCCGGGTCACATGAACGTGCTGCTGGCGGAAGCCGAAGTGCCTTATGACCAGGTCTTTGAAATGGAAGACATCAACAGCGAGTTCGGCCAGGCCGACGTCGTGCTGGTGCTGGGCGCCAACGACGTGGTCAATCCGGCCGCCAAGGATCCGAAGTCGCCGATCGCCGGCATGCCGATCCTCGAGGCGTACAAGGCCAAGACGGTCATCGTCAACAAGCGTTCGATGGCCGCCGGTTACGCCGGTCTGGACAATGAACTGTTCTACATGGACAAGACCATGATGGTGTTCGGCGATGCGAAGAAGGTCATCGAAGACATGGTCAAGGCAGTGGAATGAGCGTTGATCGCATGAAATAAAAAAGCCGCCGGATTCAAAACCCGGCGGCTTTTTTCATGCAGCGAAGAACTTACTTGGTGCCGAAAATCCGGTCGCCCGCATCGCCCAGGCCCGGCACGATGTAAGCATGGCTGTCGAGGTGCGAATCGAGCGAAGCGACATACAGCTTCACGTCCGGATGCGCATCATGAAATACCTGCACGCCTTCAGGTGCCGCCACCAAGGCGACGAAAATAATGTTCTCGGCCGGCACGCCGCGTTTCTTCAGGACGTCGACGGCATGCACGGCGGAGTTGCCGGTTGCCACCATCGGATCGCACAGGATCATGGTTCGGTCTTGCAGGTCGGGCAGGCGCACCAGGTACTCCACCGGCTGATGCTGGTCGTTGCGATACACGCCGATATGGCCGACGCGCGCCGAAGGAATCAGCTCCAGCAAGCCGTCGCTCATGCCGATGCCGGCGCGCAGCACGGGAACAACCGCCAGCTTCTTGCCGGCGATCACGGGGGCATCGTAAGTCACCAGCGGCGTTTCGATCGATTCGGTGGTCAGCGGCAGGTCGCGCGTGATTTCGTAGCCCATCAGCAAGGTGATCTCGCGCAGCAGGTCGCGGAAGGTGCGCGTCGAGGTGCGCTTGTCGCGCATGTGCGAGAGCTTGTGCTGGATCAGCGGGTGGTTGAGGATGAACAGATTGGGAAAGCGGGGATCTTGTTTCATGAGCTTATTCGATGGTCTTATCGGTCAGGACCGCAAGCGTGCGGCAATGCTGCATTGTCTCATGCCGGGCGCCGCCGGCAAGGGGTTCAGCGCAGGCAGGGAACTCGTTCACAGTCTCGCAGTGAGATCGTGAACAGGTTCTTAACGCCAGCCGAACATCATCTGCTCGGCCAGGAGGCGTTTCGCCGGCGCTGCCACGTCGATCAGTCCCAGCGACAATCCGAGCAGCGCCTGCGACGGCGCGCCATCCGGTGCGCTGGCGAACACCCGCGCCATCAGGTCGGTAAGCCTGATCGTGGCGTTGCGATCGCGACCTCGTTGCGCGGCGAATTGTTGGAGTGCGGCGGTAGCGGAGCTTGTGCGCGTCAGCGCGCTTGCCAATACCACGGCATCGCGCAGGCCCAGATTGAGTCCCTGGCCGGCGACCGGATGCAGGGTTTGCGCGGCGTTGCCGATGGCCACCGTGCGTGCGGAGGCGCCGGGCGCGGCATTCAGACCAAGCGGATAACTGTGGCGGACGCTGCAGGAAGCAAAGCGCCCGACGCGGCCGCCGAAGACTTCCCCGAGTTCGTGCAGGAACGCTTTTTCGTCGAGCGACAGCAGGCGCTTCGCCGTGTCCGGCCGTGCGCACCACACCAGCGCGTAGCCGTCATCCTGCGGCAGCAAGGCCAGCGGACCTTCTGCCGTAAAACGTTCGAATGCGCGATGGGCAATCGCGGCCGTGGTGGTGACGTGTGCAACGATGGCGACCTGGTGATAGTCGCGTTGCACGGCCTTGGCGGTTTGTTCAGAGAACACGCCGCCCTCGGCCTGCACCACGATGCCGGCGCTGAGCGCGCGTCCATTGGCCAGTTGTACGTCGACCTGCACACCTTGTTCGTCGATGGCGGACACTTGCGCCGGACGCAGCACGGTCACTTTGGTCGACGCCAGCGCAGCGGATAATGCCGTCACCAGCGCGCCGTAACGCACCACGTAACCGAGCGCGGGCAGGTCGTAGTCTTCGCGATTGATCAGCGTGCGGCCGAAATGCCTGCGTCGCGACACGTGGATCTGGTTGATCGACGTCACCGCTGAGGCCATCAGGGACCACGCACCTATTTCATGCAGGATCTGCTGGCTGCCGTGCGAAAGGGCAATCGTGCGCGGATCGTGTGCGGCTTGTTCGGCCGACTTGGCATCGATCAGCGCGATACGCTGCGCGGGCATGCCGCGTTTTTGCAGCAGGGCGGCAACACTGAGGCCGACCAGACCGGCGCCGCAGATGACGACGTCGTAGTCCGGCTGGAGTGGAGCGGCGATGTCGGAAGGACTCATGGCAGGCGTGGAAACATAGCCGTGACGATTCACGCCGAGCGCATCAGCGCTTCGATGTCGGCCACTTTATTTGGCACCGCTGTGGTCAGGATTTCACAACCATCCGGTGTGACGTGGGCGTCGTCTTCGATACGGATGCCGATGTTCCAGTATTTTTCGGGCACGCCTTCGGCAGGGCGCACGTAAATTCCCGGCTCGACCGTGAGCACCATGCCCGGCTGCAGCGTCCGCCAGGGCTTGTCGCCGTCGGCCGTGGCCGGGTCGCGGTATTCGCCGACATCGTGCACGTCCATGCCGAGCCAGTGGCCGGTGCGGTGCATGTAGAACTGGCGGTAATCGCCTTTGGCGATCACGTCGTCGAGCGAGCCGACCTTGTTCTTGTCGAGCAGGCCGGTGTCGAGCATGCCTTGCGCCAGTACCCGCACCGCGGCGTCGTGGCCGTCCATGAAGCGCTTGCCGGGGCGGGTGTCGGCGATGGCGGCGTCTTGTGCGGCGAGGACGATCTCGTACAGCTCTTTTTGCGGACCGGAGAACTTGCCGTTGGCCGGGAAGGTGCGCGTGATGTCGGAGGCATAGCTGTCGAGCTCGCAACCGGCGTCGATCAGCACCAGGTCGCCGTCCCTGAGTTCGGCGTCGCCGGCGCGATAGTGCAGCACGCAGGCGTTGGCGCCGGTGGCGACGATGGAGCCGTAGGCCGGGTATTGCGAACCGTTGTTGCGGAATTCGTGCAGCAGCTCGGCTTCAAGGTGGTATTCGCGCAGGCCCGGGCGCGACAGGCGCATGGCGCGGCAATGGGCTTCGGCCGAAATGATGCCGGCGCGCTTCATGACCGCGATTTCTCCGGCGTCCTTGAACAGGCGCATTTCGTCGAGCAGCACGTTGACGTCGACGATGGACGAGGGCGCGGTGATGCCGGAGCGGCCCAGCGCGCGCACGCTTTGCAGCCATTCCTGCAATTGCGCGTCACGCTTGGCGTCATGGCCCAGCGCATAAAAGACGGCGGAGGCGTCGGCCAGCAACTGCGGCATTTCCTTGCCAAGCGCATCGATGGCGAAGGCTTCGTCGAATGCGAATTCCTGGCGCGCAGCGTCGGGGCCGTAACGATAGCCGTCCCAGATTTCGCGCTCAAGGTTCTTGTCGCGGCAGAACAGGATGCTGCGGCTTTCCTTGCCGGGGCTGGCGATCAGGACGATCACGGCCTCCGGTTCGGTGAAGCCGGACAGATAGTAGAAATAGCTGTCGTGACGATAAGGATAGTCGGCGTCGCGATTGCGCATGACTTCATGCGCGGTCGGGATGATGGCGACGCCGCCGCCTTTTGCTTGCATCTGCGCGATCAGGCCGGCGCGGCGGGCGGTAAAGGAGGCTATGGTCATCTTGGTGCTTTCTTCCGGGTGATCCGGATTATCTGCCGGCGAGCGGGGTATTCAGTTCTTCCAGCTGTTCGACGGTGCCGACGTTGATCCACTCGCCGCGGTAGATTTCTCCGCCGACCTGGCCGCGCGCAGCATACTCGCGCAGCAGCGGTCCGAGTTTGGCGTGTTCGCCCGGCGCAATCGCGTCGAACATCTGCGGGCGATAGACGCCGATATTGGCGAACGTGAACAAGGGCGAGCCTTCGTTGGCGATCGAAAAACTGTTCAATGCGAAATCGCCGTCGGGATGATGCGGTGGATTTTTCACCAGGTAAATCCAGGCGACGTCGCGCTTGTCCAATGGTATCGGATTTCCCCACAGGTCGCTGTCTTCGAGGACGGTCTTGACCTGTTCGAAATCGAAATGCGGAATATAGATGTCGCCCGAGATGGCGACGAACGCTTCTTCGCCCAGCAGGTGGCGCGCCTTGGCGATGCCGCCGGCGGTTTCCAGTGCGGCGCCTTCGGCGGAATACTGAATCTGCGCGCCGAACTGCGAACCGTCGCCCAAGGTTTCTTCGAACAGGTGGCCGAGATGCGCGTGGTTGATCACGATTTCAGTGATGCCGGCGCGCACCAGGTTCAGGATCTGCCAGACGATCAACGGCCGGCCGCGCACTTTCAGCAGGGGTTTGGGACAGGTGTCGGTCAGCGGGCGCATGCGCTCGCCGCGGCCGGCGGCAAAAATCATCGCTTTCATGGCGTATCCGGCCTCAGAAGGTGTAACCGACTTGCGGCGCTTTGTCTTCCAGTTTCTCGATCAGCCTGACCAGCGGGATCAGCGCGTTATAGCGGCGCGCAGCCTTGAGCGTGTATTCCATGACCAGCGGCATGTCCTTCAGATAGGCATCTTTGCCGTCGCGATGGTAAAGGCGTGCAAATATTCCCAGCACCTTCAGGTGGCGCTGCAGGCCCATGAATTCGAAATCGCGGTAGAAGGTGTCGATGTCCGGCGCCACCGGCAGGCCGGCGCGCTTGGCGCGTTCCCAGTAGCGGATGACCCAGTCCAGCACCATTTCTTCGTCCCACTGGATATACGCGTCGCGCAGCAGCGAAACCAGGTCGTAGGTGATCGGACCGTAGACGGCGTCCTGGAAATCGATGATGCCCGGATTGCCGGCCGGCAGGACCATCAGATTGCGCGAGTGGTAATCGCGGTGAACGAATACCTGCGCCTGCGCCAGGTTATTGGCGAGCAGGGTGTCGAAAACTTTGCCCAGCGTGTTCTTCTGGTCGTCGGTCAGCGTCACGCTGAGATGTCTGGCGATGTACCAGTCGGGGAATAATTGCAGCTCGCGCGACAGCAGGGGGCGGTCGTATTCAGGCAGCACATCCGGTTTGCTCTGGGTTTGCAGCAGCACCAGAGCATCGATGGCGTCGATGTAGAGCTTGTGGGCGGTGTCGTTGCTGAGTTGATTCAGGTAAGTGGTCGTACCAAGGTCCGACAGCAGCAGGAAGCCGTGATCGACATCCTGCGCCAGCACTTTCGGCACCGACACGCCGGTTTTGCCGAAGACCTCGGCGACATGGATGAACGGGCGCACGTCTTCTTGCGGCGGCGGGGCATCCATGACGATCAGTGTTTTACCGTCCGGCGTGTCCACGCGGAAATAACGGCGGAAACTGGCATCGGCCGAAGCGGGACGCAGCGTCTCGGCCCTGGTGGGGACGGCAAGGGTGGACAGCCACGCCTGAAGCTGGGACAGGCGCGGATCGGCAGGGGAATTATTTAAAGACATGAACAATCAGAGGAATTCGTTTGAGGATGTTGAGTTCCCATATAATAAGGGATTAAATTCAAAAAATCGCCTGCCATGGTGTTTGAACGCTTCTTTACATGATCCGCTTTTTCAAGTTTCCATTTGGTCGTCGTGCCGACTTGCGGATGTCGCGTTTCTTTACGTCCCTTGCCTCTCTTGCCGTCGCGGCGTCGGCCACGAGCGTTTTACCGATCTCTGCGCAGGCGCAGACCACCCAGAATACGCCGGCCAAGACCGATGACAAGGATGCCCCCGTCAACGTCAGCGCCGAGCAGATGACCGGCCGCCCTGATCGTCAGATCAACCTTGACCGCGACGTCGAAGTCGTGCGCGGCGAAACCACCATCAAGGCCGACAAGGCCGAATACCGCATCATCAAGGACGAGGTCGAAGCGACAGGACACGTCTGGATGAAGCGCCTGCAGGATCGCTATACCGGCGACAAGGCGCTGATGAACATGGATTCCGGCAAGGGTTACGTCACCAATCCGACTTACCTGTTTGGCAAAAACGGCGGTCGCGGCAAGGCCGAGCAGATCGACTTCCTGTCCGACGACCAGGCCAAGGTCACCGAAGGCACGTACAGCACCTGCGAAGCGCTTGACCCTGATTGGTACATCCAGGCGTCGACCATGGATCTCGACAGCGGCCGCGATGTTGGCACCATGCATGGCGGTATCGTGTATTTCAAGGGCGTACCGATTCTGGGAGCGCCGCTGATGTCTTTCCCGTTGTCGGGGGAGCGCAAATCCGGCGTGCTGCCGCCAACGTTTGGCGTTACCAGCACCGGTGGCGCGGAACTGACCGTGCCTTATTATTTCAACATTGCTCCCAATCGGGATCTGACGCTGTATCCGCGCTACATCGCGCGGCGCGGTTTGCAGCTGGGCGTTGAAGGCCGCTACCTCGGCGAGGACTATTCCGGGACGACAAAGGTTGAAGGCATTCAGGATCGCGTGACAGGTACGGGCCGTTACTCCCTGTCATCCCTCCATTCGCAAACGCTGGCGCCGAATCTGGTGTTCGGCTGGAATGTCAACAAAGCATCGGACAACGACTATCCGAGTGATTTTTCGCATTCGGTAACCGCCAGTACGCAGCGCTTGCTGACCCGTGATGTCAGCCTGGTCTATTCAGGAACGTACTGGAGTGCGGTAGGGCGCATGACCAAGTACCAGTTGCTGCAGGATATCAACAATCCTATCCAGAAGCCGTATGACCGCGTTCCGCAATTGACATTGACTGCGGCACGTCAGGATGTCGGCGGATTTGACTTTAATTTCGCTTCTGAGTTTGCGCGGTTTTCGAACACTTACACCCTTGGATCTTCAGCCGGCTCCGAAATGGTCGGCGGGGACCGCATGTATGCCAACCAGTCGGTCTCCTACCCGATCATCCGCCCCGGCTATTTCATTACGCCCAAAGCGTCACTGGATGCGACCACGTATCGACTGAACAATGTCAGCGTCGGCGCACCGACCAATCTGACGCGCGTTGTGCCGACTTACTCGTTGGACGCCGGCATGACCTTTGAGCGCGACACCAATCTGTTCGGACGCGACATGACGCAAACGCTGGAACCGCGTCTGTTCTATGTCCGGACCCCTTATCGTGACCAAAACCAGTATCCGAATTTCGACTCGGGCCTGGCGGATTTCAATTACGCGCAGATTTTCAGCGAAAACCGTTTCGTCGGCCATGACCGCATCAGCGATGCGAACCAGATTACCGGTGCGCTGGTGTCTCGTTTCATAGAGCAAGACGGCCTTGAGCGGTTGCGTGCGGCGATTGGTCAGCGTTTCTATTTTGCCGATCCCAAGGTGACACTGGATGGCACTTCGGCTACCGTCAACGGCAGCAAATCCGATCTGCTGCTGTCCCTGGGCGGCCAGATCACCAGGCAGCTCTCGCTCGACAATACGGTCCAGTACAGCGAAACGCTGCGCCAGATGGTGCGTTCCAATTTCGGAGCACGCTGGCAGCCGGCACCGAAAAAAGTGCTGAACCTGACCTACCGCCTGGACCGCACCAACGCCACCGGCATCCTCAAGCAAATGGATATTTCGGGTCAATGGCCGGTGTCGCAACGCTGGTATGCTGTCAGTCGCATCAACTATTCGATTCCTGACAAGACCGTGGCAGAAGGTCTGCTGGGCATGGAATATAAGGCCGATTGTTGGGTGTTCCGCCTGGTGGCGCAGCGCATTCCGACCTCGTCGAGCAAGGCGTCCACCTCGTTCTTCATCCAGCTTGAACTGAATGGATTCTCCAAGATTGGCTCCAACCCGCTGGATGCGCTCAGCGCCAGTATTCCCGGCTATCAGATCATCAACAAGCCAGACGATCTCACACGTTATTAAACCGATAATTATATGAACGCTTCCATCTCCTTGCGCCGTCATCTTTCCGCTGGCATTTCCACTCGCATCACATCCGGCATCGTTTTGCTGTGCATGTCGCTCGGCATGGTCGGCAGCGCCCAGGCGCAATTCGCCGCGACGGCCACGCCGGCGGCTCCCGGATTGCAGTTGCCGCCGAGTGCCGTGCCCGCGGCTCCTGCGCCGGCCGCTGCGGCCTCGCGCGCACCGCGCCCGGTTGATTCCATACTTGTCGTCGTCAACAACGACGTGATCACCCGTCAGGAATTGAACGAGCGCTTGGCGTCCGTGCAGAAGCGCCTGACGGCACAAGGTGTAGCGCTGCCGCCGCGCAATCAGCTGCAGAGCCAGTTGCTCGAACGCATGATCGTTGAGCGCGCGCAGACCCAAATGGCGAAAGAAAACGGCATCGTTGTCGACGACGCCATGCTGGATCGTGCGATCTTGCGCATCGCTGAACAGAACAAGCTGTCGGTCGCCGATTTCCGCGTCCAGCTCGAGCGCGAAGGCATGGCCTACCCGGCCTTCCGTGAAGATATCCGCCGCGAAATCATCATGCAGCGCCTGCGCGAACGCGAAGTCGACAACAAGGTGCTGGTGTCGGAATCCGAAGTGGACAACTATCTGGCAGCGGAGAACAACACCTCGGTCAAGCACGAAGACCTGAACCTGGCGCAAATTCTCGTGCGCGTGCCGGAAAACGCTTCGCCTGAACAGGTCGCGGCGCGGCGCCAGCGCGCGGAAGAAATATTGCGTCAGCTCAAGACCGGCGCCGATTTTGCCAAGACTGCGGCGACTTATTCCGACAGCAGCGATGCCCTCAGCGGCGGCGAACTGGGTTGGCGCGGGCAAGACCGTTTGCCGCAATTGTTCCTCGACGCGGTGGCGAGCCTGAAACCGGGCGAAGTCTCAGCCATCCTCAAGAGCGGCAACGGTTTTCATATCGTCAAGCTGATCGATCGCCGCAACACCAGCAACACAGCCAAGGCGGGTGCTCCCGCCGTCGAGCAAACACATGCGCGCCATATCCTGATCAAGGTCAATCAGGTCGTGTCCGCCGCCGAAGCGCGCCGCAAACTGCTGGAACTGAAAGAACGCCTGGACCACAAGGCGGCGACCTTCGAAGAATTGGCCAAACTGTATTCCAATGACTTGTCGGCGTCCAAGGGCGGCGATCTGGGCTGGATCTATCCGGGCGATACCGTGCCGGAATTCGAGCGCGCGATGAACGAACTCAAGCCGGGCGAAATCAGCCAGCCGATCGAATCGCCATTCGGTTTTCACTTGATCCAGGTGGTCGAACGCAAGACCGACGACGGTTCGCAGGAACGTGCGCGCCTGGCCGCACGCCAGGCCATCCGCGAGCGCAAGATCGACGAAGCAACCGAAGACTGGTTGCGTCAGTTGCGTGACCGCGCCTACGTCGAATTCCGCACCGACGATAACTGATCCCTCCGATGTCCGCAGCCCTGTCCGCAGTCCCTGAAGCTCAACGCCGGCGCCCCACGCTGGCGATCACCTGCGGAGAGCCGGCCGGCATCGGCCCGGAAATCTCCATCAGGGCCGCCTGGCAGCTGCGCGCTGAAGTACGCGGCGTGCTGCTCGGCGACGCCGCCCTCCTGGCGCAGACGGCGCAGGTGCTGGATCCTGCCATCGCCTTGTCGGCGTTGTCGGTGCAAGCCTTCCGCAACAGCGGGCTGCCCAATTTCCCGCAAGATCGCCTGATCGTCATCGACTGCCCGACCGGCGAGCCGGTGGTGCCGGGCGTGCTCGACGCGCGTAACGGCCGTGCCGTGCTGCAGACGCTCGACGTTGCTGTCGAGTGGGCGCTGAAAGGGCAGTTCGACGCTATCGTTACTGCGCCGCTGCAGAAGAGCACGATCAACGACGCCGGCGTACCCTTCACGGGCCACACCGAATATCTCGCGGAACGCACCGCCACGCCCCAGGTCGTCATGATGCTCGCCGGCGGCGACGCCCCGCATTTGCGCGTAGCGCTGGCGACCACGCATCTGGCGCTGAAGGACGTGTCGGCGGCGATTACCTTCGACGGGCTGGGTCGCACGCTCGACATCATCCATGCCGATCTGCGTGACAAATTCGGCATCGCCCGGCCGCGCATCCTGGTCACCGGCCTCAATCCGCACGCCGGCGAGAACGGCTACCTCGGCCGCGAAGAAATCGATGTCATCAGTCCTGCACTGGCGGCTGCCAAGGCGCGCGGCATCGATGTCGCGGGCCCGTATCCGGCCGACACGCTGTTCCAGCACAAATATCTCGAGCATGCCGATTGCGTGCTCGCCATGTACCACGACCAGGGCCTGCCGGTATTGAAGTTCGCCAGCTTCGGCCAGGGCGTCAACATTACGCTGGGCCTGCCCATCATTCGCACCTCCGTCGACCACGGCACCGCACTCGACCTCGCCGCCCAGGGATTGGGCCGCGCCGACCACGGCAGCATGGTCGAAGCCATCAGGACGGCGGCGCTCATGGCCCGCGCCAAGAATTCCCTATGAAACATATCGCCCGCAAACGCTTCGGCCAGAATTTCCTGACCGATCAGACCATCCTGTACGACATCATCAGCGCCATCGCGCCGCAGAAGGGCGATGTCATGGTCGAGATCGGTCCGGGTCTGGCTGCGATGACCAGCCTGTTGCTCGAGTCGCTTGACGAGATGCACGTGGTCGAACTCGACCGCGACCTGGTGGCGCGCCTGCAGAAGCAGTTCGATCCGAAGCGCCTGCACGTGCATTCGGCCGATGCACTCAAATTCGACTTCGCGTCGATTCCGGTGCCTGCCGGCCGCAAGCTGCGGGTGGTCGGCAACCTGCCGTACAACATCTCCAGCCCCCTCATGTTCCGTCTCGCGGAGCTGGCGCCGTTGGTACAGGACCAGCATTTCATGCTGCAAAAGGAAGTGGTCGAGCGCATGGTTGCCGATCCCGGCAGCAAGGCCTTCGGGCGTCTCTCCGTGATGCTGCAGTGGCGTTATCACATGGAACTGATGTTTGTCGTGCCGCCGACGGCATTCGATCCGCCGCCGCGCGTGGATTCGGCAATCGTGCGCATGATCCCGGTTGCACAGCCGCTTGAATGCGATCAGCTGCTGCTCGAGGAAGTCGTCACCAAGGCGTTTTCCCAGCGCCGCAAGGTGATTCGCAATTGCGTCGCCGGCTTGCTCGCCGAAGCCGACCTGATCGCCGCCGGCATCGACCCGCAGGCCCGTCCCGAAGCGGTGCCGATGGAGCAATTCGTTGCCCTGGCCAACGTGCTGCGGCAACATCGCGCCGGCTGAACCGGATCTTGATGCGGCGGTAAATTATTTACGCGCCGATTTCAGCAGCAATTCCATGAAGTCCACCGCGAGCTGCTGATCCTGAGGCATCAGCAGGATGAAGCGCCCCAACGCGTTTTCAAGCCGCGCCGCAGCAGCCTTGCTGGCATCGCTGGCGTTTTTTCCTGATTGCATGTTCTGTTCGGCGATGAGATAGAGCGACGATACCGGGACGTCGAGCGCCTTGGCGACGTTTTCCAGCATGTCGGGGGTAAGGCGCTGCTTGTCGCGTTCGACGCGCGATAAATTGGCGGCATCGGTGCCTGCGACCAATGCAATTTCTTCCAGGCTCGCTTTTCTTTCCTTGCGAATCTTGCGTAGGACATGGCCAATATTCATTTATCAATTCTCCTTCCAACATTGCGTGAGGCGCAAAGTCGTGCGGACAAATTTTTTGCTAAAATATTGCGTATTACGCAAATAATCGACGCCAAACCAATGCCTGCAAGCAAAAATAAATCTTGCTTCACGGCATTGCCAGATCTGCTCTGTCGGAACCGCACCACGAAAGGCGGCAACCTGCATGCTGGCGCCGGAACAAACAGGTTTTGTCGCGCAGCGGCTCGCTTATGACTGCAGGACGGAGAGCGTTCCTTCTTCATCATAGTTCGCGGATAGCGAGATGGAACCTGTATTAGCCAATACTGCCACCTGACAAGCGAAAGGGGGAAGGGAGTCATCATCAGGATTTTCCTGATGGCCGCCGGTAGTATTGCGGATTAGTCTTTCGGAGTTTCTGCAATTCAACATTGAATCATTGCATCAATGGCGCGGGCTGAAGACAAAAAGGCAAACAAAAGCCGGTTGAAGCGAGATCTTCCGGCGCGTAGTATCGACTCACCCGGATCGGCACAACCGGGACGCGCCGCGTTAGTCGTTAGTCGTTAGCCATCAGCCATCAGCCATCAATCGTCAGCCAATACGTTCAATTGCACTTTTACATGACAAGGGGAAATGTATGCGCATAGCGAATTTCAAGATCGGGGCACGTCTGAGCATAGGATTCGGTTTCCTGGTGCTGTTGCTGGTCTCCATGGCCGTACTCGGCATCACGCGTCTGTCCGGTCTCAATGAGCAGATGGATGAAGTCATCAATGACAAGTATCCGAAGACGGTGCTGGCCAACGACATCATCAAGAACGTCAATGTCATTGCCCGGTCGTCCCGCAACGTCCTGCTGATGACCGATGCGGACGAAGTGGGCAAGGAAATGCAGACCATCCGGACCGCCAGCGATCACACCAAGACAACACTGGAAAAGCTCGACAGCCTGATTACCGGCGACAAGGGCCGCGCGCTCATGAAGGCGATCATGGATGCACGCACGCAATACAACGTCGGTCGCGACGAGGTGCTGCGCCTGGTGACGGCGGGCGCCAAGAACGAGGCCACGTTGTTGCTCTTGCAGACGGTACGGCCGCTGCAACTGACCTACATGTCGGCAGTGGAAACCTTGATCGCGCATCAGAACGAGCTGATGCACGTCGCCAGCAAGGAAGTCGAAGAAGAATATGTCGAGGCGCGCAATCTGGTGATCATGCTGAGCGTCATCGCGCTGGTGTTTGCCGGCCTGATCGCCTGGCTGGTCACGCGCAGCATCACGTCACCGCTGAGCCGTGCGGTCAAGGTCGCCGAGACCGTTGCGGCAGGCGATCTGACCTCGCAGTTCGATGCCTCCGGCAAGGACGAGACCGCCCAGCTGCTGCGCGCCTTGCGGGCCATGAATGACAACCTGCTCGACATCGTCAGCCGGGTCCGCCACGGCACCGACACCATCGCTACCGCATCGACCCAGATCGCGATCGGCAATCTGGATCTGTCCAGCCGCACCGAGCAGCAAGCCAGTTCGCTCGAGGAAACCGCCTCGTCGATGGAAGAGCTGACCTCCACCGTCAAGCAGAACGCCGAAAATGCGCGCGAGGCCAACAAGCTGGCCGTCTCGGCATCGGCGGTCGCGGTTGAAGGCGGCAACGTGGTCGGCAAGGTAGTCCATACGATGGAGTCGATCAATGCGTCGTCGCGCAAGATCGTCGACATCATCAGCGTGATCGACGGCATCGCCTTCCAGACCAACATCCTGGCCTTGAATGCCGCCGTCGAAGCGGCGCGCGCCGGCGAGCAGGGGCGTGGCTTTGCGGTGGTGGCCAGCGAGGTGCGCACGTTGGCGCAGCGCAGCGCCGCCGCAGCGAAGGAAATCAAATCGCTGATTGACGACTCGGTGGAAAAAGTGGACTCCGGCAGCAAACTCGTCGAGCAGGCCGGTCAGACCATGAACGAAGTGGTCAGCAGCGTGCGCCGCGTGACCGACATCGTCGGCGAGATCACCGAAGCCAGCCGCGAGCAAAGCGAGGGCATCGAGCAAGTCAACCAGGCAGTCACGCAAATGGACCAGGTCACACAGCAAAACGCCGCGCTGGTCGAGGAAGCCGCCGCCGCCGCGCAGTCGCTGCAGGACCAGGCCACCAGCCTGTCGCAGATCGTCGGCGTATTCAAGATCGACGGCACTCGCCTGCAGCACAACGCAGGCGCCTCGCCGTCAGCGTCTCCGCGTGCGCATGACGTGACGCCGGGGACACCGTCGCTGGCGCGCAAGCAGGAAGCCCCGCGCCTGCCTGCGGCTGCGCGTACTCCCGTCACCGGCAGGGACGACGATTGGGAACAGTTCTGATCTCCGCCTGAAGTTGCCTGAAGCATCGCCATCACCGCGCGCCTGTCGTCATCCGATCGCAGGCGCGCGGCATTTCATAGACCGTGATTCGAGGGCAGGCAATGCATCCCGGCAAGCCGGCGCGAACAGCGCTACAATCCTGCACTCCGATAAGTTCTTAGGCAAAGGCTCATTATGCGCATCCTGCACACCATGCTCCGGGTTGGCGACCTGCAACGCTCCATCGATTTTTACACCAAGGTGCTCGGCATGAAATTGCTGCGCACCAGCGAAAACACCGAATACAAATACACCCTGGCTTTCCTCGGCTACGGCAGCAACCCGGATCATGCCGAACTCGAGCTGACCTACAACCATGGCGTCGACAAGTATGAAATGGGGACCGCCTACGGCCACATCGCGATCTCGGTGGACGACGCCTACAAGGCTTGTGACGCGGCGCGTTCTTCGGGCGGCAATGTGACGCGCGAAGCCGGTCCGGTCAAGGGTGGCAGCACCGTCATCGCCTTCGTGACGGACCCCGACGGCTACAAGATCGAGTTCATCGAGCGCAAAGACTAGTTCGACCGGAAGTATCAAGTATCAAACAAATCGGCCTGCTGCATGTTCCCATGCAGCAGGCCGATTTGTTTGCCGGATGGAATTGCGGTCAGAAAATTGGCAAGGTTTCAGGCGCGCTGTCACGCAAGGCGCGCTTGGCGGTTTCGAATTCAGGGAAGATGGATTGGACCGTGGCCCAGAAGCGCGGGCTATGGTTCATTTCGCGCAGGTGCGACAACTCGTGCGCGATCACGTAGTCAATCAGCGGCAGGGAAAAGTGCATCAGGCGCCAGTTCAGGCGGATGCGGCCATCGGCGGTGCAGGAGCCCCATTGCGTGGTGGCCGAGGACAGCGCGAATGACTGGTAAGTCACGCCCAGCTTCTCGGCATAAATCGGCAGGCGCGCCGCGAAGGTTTCCTTGGCGCGCGCTTGCAGCCAGCCTTGCACGCGGTCTTTCAATTGTTGCTCGCCGGCGTCGGCGGGCAAGCCCACCGTCAGCTCCAGCGTGCCTTCATCGTAAGCGATGCCGGAGGACTGGTTGGCGCGGATGCGCAGGGTGATGTCCTGGCCCAGATAAGGCAGCGTCGCGCCGTCGCGCCATTGCATCTGAGGTTGCAGGCGGCGCGCCGAGCGTTCGCGGCGTTCATTGAGTTTGGTGAAAATCCAGCGCTGCTTTTCGCGGATGGCGTTTTCGATCTCGCCCAGGGTCACCCATTTCGGCGCCGTCACGCGCAAGCCTTCATCGCTGATCAGGAAGCCGATCGAGCGGCGCTTGGAGCGCAGCAGCGCGTAATCGAGATGGTGCTCGCCGAGCTGGATGCGCCGCATGCCGTCAGCGGGACGACCGATAGGCGGCGACATCGGCGGCAAAGGCGCCTGCTGTTTAAGTTCGGGCGCCGGTGCATGGTCCTGCTGCAAAAGCGGTGGCGGTGGGCTGTCCTGCGTCGTCTCAAGAGGCGTCGGTGTGAAGAAATCCAGTTGCAGCGTGAGCTGGTTAGGATCCGGCTGAGAGTGACGAAGCAGTTTCAATGTATTGGGGCCGATGGTGTCAGTTTCTTGTTTTGTCGACGGCGGCATAAACCGCCGGGGAAATCACGCGCATTTCGGATTCTATCCAATTTTCAACGCGTTGGCTTAACTGTGCCGGATCGAGGCCTTCCGGCGAGATCGGCTTGCCGATCGATACCGTGATCATACCCGGAGTTTTGATGAAGCCGCCCTTAGGCCAGCACTCGCCGGCGTTGACTGCGATCGGCACGACCACGGTATTGGTTTCCACCGCCAGGCGCGAGCCGCCATGCTTGTACTTGCCGGTCTGGCCGACCGGAATGCGCGTGCCTTCCGGGAACATGATCACCCACTGGCCGTCGGCCAGGCGCTTGCGGCCCTGCACCACCACTTGCGCGAAGGCGTCGCGGCCTTTGCTGCGGTCGATCGGGATCATGCGCAACAGCGCGATGCCCCAGCCGAAGAAGGGGATGTAGGTCAGTTCCTTCTTGAACACGAACACCAGCGGGCGCGGCATGATGATCAGGTAGAAAATCGTTTCCCATGCCGACTGATGCTTGGACAGCAGAATCACCGGCGCGTCGGGCAGGTTTTCCATGCCCTTGACCTGATAGCGGATGCCGCAGATCACGCGCGCCGCCCAGATCACCAGCACGTTCCAGCGCGAGGTCAGGTAATAGCGCTTGGCGTACGGAAACGGTGCGAAGAGGATGCAGGCGATGGACCAGACGACGGTGGCGACCGTCATCACCAGTGTGAACAGCACGGAACGCAAAAACAGGTTGATACGCAAAATACAGTCTCCCTTTTCAGAGCCGGCGCGGCCATGTCCGCAATGCGGGGCCCGCGGCCTTCTCTCCATCCATTAAACCGACATTTCTACCGGTGCTTTCAATATGAAGTCGACCACGCCGGCGAGATCCGGATAGATCAGCGTGCCGGGCGGCAAGCCGCCTTTTTCGCGGGTCTTTTCGCCCTTGCCGGTGAGCACCAGGAACGGCGCGCAACCGGCCACGAAGCCGGCTTGCAGGTCGCGCAGCGAATCGCCTACGGTGACCACTCCACCGCGCAGGCTGATGCCGAAGCGCCTGGAAATTTCATTGAACATGCCGGGCTTGGGCTTGCGGCAATCGCAGTTGTCGTCGGCGGCATGCGGACAAAAGAACACGGCGTCGATATCGGCGCCGACCTGTTGTGCAGCGTTATGCATCTTCTGGTGAATGGCGTTGAGCGTCATCATGTCGAACAGCCCGCGGCCCACGCCAGATTGATTGGTGGCGACAACAACGCGATAGCCGGCCTGGTTGAGGCGGGCGATCGCTTCCAGAGAACCCTTGATCGGAATCCATTCCGCAGGCGACTTGATGAAGGCGTCCGAGTCTTGGTTGATCACGCCATCGCGATCCAGAATGATCAGCTTCATGTTCTTGTCACCTTATCCCTGAGAACTTATGCAGCCAGCTTGGAAATATCCGCGACCTGATTGAGCATCTGATGCAACTCGGCCAGCAATGCCTGGCGATTGTTGCGCAGCTGTTCGTCTTCGGCGTTGACCATCACGTCGTTGAAGAAGGCGTCGACGTTCTGGCGCAATTGCGCCAACGCCTTCAGCGCGCCGCTGAAATTGCCCTGCGCATACGCAGCATCAACTTGCGGCTTCAGTAGCAGCATGGCCGAATACAGCGCCTGCTCGGCGGCTTCGCGCAGCAGGCCGTTCTGCACCGTGCCGGTGACTCCACCTTCGATTTTTTTCAGGATATTCGTGATGCGCTTGTTGGCGGCGGCCAGTGCTTCGGCTTCCGGCAGTGCGGCGAAGGCTTGCACTGCATCCAGGCGCTCGGTGATGTTGTCGAGCACTTCCGGCTGTTGCGCCACGACTGCTTCGATTTCGTTGGGCGAGTAATTGCGTTCGCGCAGCAGGCCGCGCAGGCGATCGAACAGGAAGGCGCTGACGTCGGCGCTCGGATCCTTGAAATTGCCGTTGCCGGCAAACTGCGCCACGGCAACCTGCAGCAAGGCGGGAATCGCCAGCGGCAGACGCTTTTCAACCAGCATGCGCAACACGCCCAGCGCGTGACGGCGCAGCGCGAACGGATCCTTGTCGCCGGTCGGCTGCAGGCCGATGCCCCAGATGCCCACCAGGGTTTCCAGCTTGTCGGCTAGCGCCACCGCGGTGCCGGTTGCGGACACCGGCAAGGCGTCGCCGGCGAAGCGCGGCTGGTAGTGTTCGGAGGCGGCCAACGCGACTTCGTCCGGCTCGCCGTCGTGACGTGCGTAGTAGGCGCCCATGATGCCTTGCAGCTCGGGGAATTCGCCCACCATGTCGGTCAGCAGATCGGTCTTGGCCAGCAGCGCGCCGCGTTCGGCCAGCGCCACGTCATTGCCCAGCAGTTTGGCAATCGCGCCGGCCAGCGCCTGGACGCGCTCGGTGCGTTGCAGCTGGTTGCCCAGCTTGTTGTGATACACGACGTTGGCCAGCAGCGGCACGCGATCGGCCAGCGACTTCTTCTTGTCTTGTTCGAAGAAGAATTTCGCATCCGACAGGCGCGGGCGCACCACGCGTTCATTGCCCTGGATGATGTGCTGCGGGTTGGAGGTTTCCAGATTGGAAACGATCAGAAAGCGCGAACGCAACTTGCCGTTGGCGTCGGTCAGCGCAAAATATTTCTGGTTGGTCTGCATGGTCAGGATCAGGCACTCCTGCGGCACCGCCAGGAATTGATCGTCGAACTTGCATTCGTACACCACCGGCCATTCGACCAGCGCCGTGACTTCATCGAGCAGTGCTTCCGGCATCAGGACCTTGTCGTCGCCGGCCTTGCCGAGCAGGTCGAGGCGGATCTTTTCCTTGCGCTCGGTGAAGCCGGGGATGACTTTACCCTTGCTGATCAGCGTCTCGACATAGGCCTCGGGCGAGTCGACCGCAATCGCGCCTTGCGACAGGAAGCGATGGCCCTGGGTGATCTTGTCGGCGTCGAGGCCGAGGATGTTCAGCGGCACCACGCTCGCGCCATGCAGCGCGATCAGGCGGTGTGCGGGACGGACAAAATGCACGGTGTTACCGGCGTCGCGGCCATGCTGGCGCTGATAGCTCATCAGCTTCGGAATCGGCAACTTGGCGACCGATTCTTCCAGCGCGGCTTGCAAGCCGGTTTGCAGTGCGCCGCCCTTGGCGGTGTAGTTGTAGAAGAAGCTCTCGGCCTTGCCGTCCTGGGCACGTTCCAGCTGGTCGGGCGTGATCACGGTGGCGCCGACTTGCGCAGCGAGCGCGGCCAGTTTCTTGACCAGCGGCGCCGACGGGCGGCCTTCGGCGTCCAGCGCAACGCTGACCGGCAATACCTTCTCGCGAATTGCCTTGTCGAGCGAAGTGGCGCGCACCTTGCTGATGGAAACAGCCAGGCGACGCGGCGTGGCGTAAGCGGTGGCGGCAGCGCCTTCTTCCAGGAAGTCGCGCGATTTCAGGCCGTTGAAAATGCCGTTGGCAAATGCATCGCCCAGTTTGGCGAGCACTTTCGGCGGCAGTTCTTCGGTCAGGAGTTCTACTAAAAGTGTTTGAGTCATTTTCTGTTTTCTTGCTTGTCTGGCGCTGCGCTTAGTGTCAGCCGCGGCGCGATACGGTCAATACTTTATTCAAGCGGCCTGGCGGGAAGCGTCGGCGTCCGCCATCGGGAAACCGAGACGTTCGCGCGATTCGTAATACGCCTGCGCCACCGCGCGCGACAGATTGCGGATGCGGCCGATATAGGCAGCGCGCTCGGTCACCGAAATGGCGCCGCGTGCATCCAGCAGGTTGAAGGTGTGCGCCGCCTTCAGAATCATTTCGTAGGCCGGCAACGCCAGCGGGACTTCCAGCAGGCGCTTGGCTTCGGCTTCATAGTTGCCGAACAGCGAGAACAGGAAGTCGGTATTCGAATATTCGAAGTTGAAGGTCGACTGCTCCACTTCGTTCTGGTGGAACACGTCGCCGTAGGTCAGCTTCTTCTTGACGCCGTTCTCGACCCATTCGGTCCAGACCAGGTCGTAGACGTTTTCCACGTTTTGCAGATACATCGCCAGACGCTCGATGCCGTAGGTAATTTCACCCAGCACCGGTTTGCAGTCGAGGCCGCCGACTTGCTGGAAGTAGGTGAACTGAGTGACTTCCATACCGTTCAGCCAGACTTCCCAGCCCAGGCCCCAGGCGCCGAGGGTCGGGTTTTCCCAGTCGTCCTCGACGAAGCGCACGTCGTTCTGCTTCAGGTCCAGGCCCAGCGCTTCGAGCGAGCCGAGGTACAGATCGAGGATATTCTCAGGCGCCGGCTTCAACACCACCTGGTATTGGTAGTAGTGCTGCATGCGGTTGGGGTTTTCACCGTAGCGGCCGTCCTTGGGGCGGCGCGACGGTTGCACATAGGCGGCACGCCATGGCTCGGGCCCGATCGCGCGCAGGAAGGTGGCGGTGTGCGAGGTGCCGGCGCCGACTTCCATGTCGTAGGGCTGGAGCAATGCGCAACCTTGCGCATCCCAATATTCTTGCAGCTTGAGAATGATCTGTTGAAATGTAAGCATCTTTTTATGTTGCCGGTGATGGCGGGCAAGGAATTGCTAAAACCCTGAATTTTAGCGGTTTTTGAGGGGGCCATGCAGCCCAAACGCAGGAACCGGCAGGAAATAGCCAAGAAAAGGAGCCGCCGGAACTAGCGTTTGCGGCGCGACAGCAGCCAGGCTGTCGCCAGTGCGGCGATCGCCAGCGCCAGCATCAGCTTGTTGCCGAGCAGAATGTACGGCGTCTGGCCCTGGAAACCTTGCACGGATGCGCTCAGCATGTTGCGCGTGTAAGGCTGCAATTCCGACACCAGCTGGCCTTTGGGGCCAATCACGGCAGTGGCGCCGGTGTTGGTCGCGCGCAGCATCGGGCGGCCGGTTTCCAGCGCGCGCATTTGCGAAATCTGCAAGTGCTGCGGCAGGGCGATCGAGTTACCGAACCAGGCGATATTGGACAGGTTCAGCAGCATGCTGGCCTGCGGCTGGCCGGCGTAGTAGGCGCCGCCGAGCTGGGCGGCGATTTCTTCACCGAACAGATCCTCGTAGCAGATGTTAGGCATGATCCATTGCTGCTTGACCTGGAACGGCAGCTGCAAGGGTTTGCCGCGCGTCATGTCGCCCAGCGGAATGTTCATCATGTCGACGAACCAGCGGAAACCGAGCGGGATGAATTCACCGAAAGGTACCAGATGATGCTTGTCGTAGCGGTATGGCGTGCGCTCGCTGCCCGGGTCGGGCGAAAAACCGACCATGCTGTTGGCGTACTGGCCCGGTCCGTCCGACAAGGGAATCCCCAGCGCCAGGTGGCTGCCGGAGGTTTGCACAAAGCGCGCCAGGCGCGCCAGATAGTCCGGCGGCAGTTGCTGCGGCAGCAGCGGCACCGCGGTCTCGGGCGTGGCGATCAGGTCCGCCGGCGCGCTGCGGATCATATCGTCGTACATCATCAGCGACGACAACAGCGCTTCGTTGGAGAACTTCATCTCCTGCGGAATGTTTCCCTGCAATAGGCGCACGCTGATCGACTGGCCGGCGGCATGCGTCCAATCGACCGCATGCAAGGCGACACCCGCGCCGGCGAGCAGCAGCGTCAAGGCCGCAGGCAAGACGCGCGGACCGGAACGCAGGCTCAGCATGGCGAGACTGCCGGCGACGATCGCGGCGATCCAGGCCAGGCCGTAGACGCCGACCACGGGCGCGAAGCCGGCCAGGGGGCCGACGTTGTGCGCATAGCCCGAAGTCAGCCACGGGAAGCCAGTAAACAGCCAGCCGCGCAGCCATTCCGACAAGGCCCATAGCGCCGGCAGCAACAGCAGCAGCACGGCAGCCTGCGAGGCCGCCCAGCGCTGCCGCAGCCAGCTCGCGAGCGTTGCGGTCAATGCTGCATAGAGACCCAGGTAAGCAGCCAGCAAGCCCACCGCCAGCGCCGCCATCCATCCCGCCATGCCGCCGTAGTCGTGCATGCTGATGTAGAGCCAGTGCACGCCGCAGGCGGCCCAGCCGAAGCCGTACAGCCAGCCGGTCAGCGCATTGCGGCGAAAGGAGGAGGTGCGGGAGATCTGGCGAAACAGCCAGGCCAGCGTGAGGATCTGCACCGGCCAGATGTTGAACGGGGCGAACGCCAGCACGTTGGCGACGCCGGCCAGCAAGGCGAACAGCGGCGTCCAGCGTGCCAGGGGAGATGTCGTTGCAACCGATGCCGCCGGACTATGGGCGGCAGCGGCAGGATCGGCAGGGATGGAAGAAGGACGGTTCACGCGGAAAAACTATTGTTCTTCCTCGGCTGCCGGTGTGTCAGGCAGCTTTTCCACCAGCAGCACGTGCGCCTGGCGGGCATCGGCGCGCAGCACTTCGAAGCGCATGCCGTCGATGTCGAATTCGTCGCCCTTGCGCGGCACGCGTCCGAGGTGGTTGGCGACCAGGCCGCCGATGGTGTCGGCGTCTTCATCGGAGAAGGCGGTCTCCAGCGTCTCGTTGAACTGGGCGATTTCGGTCAGTCCCTTGATGCGCCAGCGCGGGCCGTGGGCGCCGTCCTTGATGGCGAGGATGTTGTCTTCTTCCTCGTCGAAATCGTATTCGTCTTCGATGTCGCCGACGATCTGCTCGAGTACGTCTTCGATGGTGATCAGGCCGGCGACGCCGCCGTATTCGTCGACCACGATGGCCATGTGGTTGCGGTTGGCGCGGAAGTCGCGCAGCAACACGTTGAGACGCTTGGATTCGGGAATGAACACGGCCGGGCGCAGCATGTCGCGCACATCGAAGGATTCTTCGGCGTAATAGCGCAGCAGGTCTTTCGCCAACAGCACGCCGACCACCTTGTCGCGCTCGCCTTCAACCGCCGGGAAGCGCGAATGCGAAGTCGACAGTACGTCGGGCATCCAGGTTTCGATCGGCTTGCTGATATCGATGGTGTCCATCTGCGAACGCGGCACCATGATGTCGCGCACGGCGAGATCGGATACCTGGAACACGCCTTCAATCATCGACAGCGCATCGGCGTCGATCAGGTTGCGTGCATGGGCGTCTTGCAGGACCTCGAGCAACTCTGCTCGGTTTTCTGGTTCGGGGGAGATGAGGGCGGTGAGACGTTCGAACAGGGAACGGTGTGGTTTAGCGTCAAGAGATTTGACGCTACTAGAGTGATCTTGCATATGGCGTGAGCCGTGGGTCCGACGTTGTTTCGATGAGGCATAGGATACAACAAATATATGACAAATCTACTAAAAGCCGATTTTCACGCCCCGGGCTGACAACGAATTCAGGCGGCAAGCCGGATCTGATCGCAACAGTTTCCCGGCGGACATGTCTGCGGCGGAGGGGGGGATGCCGCAGACATGTCGAAAGAAACGAAGTTGTTATTTCTTCATTTCATCCTTGCCCATGTTGTCTTTAGCCATGCCATCCTTGGCCATGGAATCCTTACTCATGGAGTCTTTCTTTTTCATCTTGTCCTTCTTCATGCCGTCTTTCTTCATGCCGTCCTTGGACATCGAATCCTTGGACATGTCGTCCTTGGCCATCGTGTCGGCAGCGTAGGCGCCCGAAACGGCGGCCATCATCAGACAGGCGAACAGGGTCGAGAGTGCTTTTTTCATGTGAATCTCCTAGATGTTGAAAATTGGCAAAAGCGCCATGACTACGGCAGATGCTTGGCACATTGCTAAGCACCGCCGAACCAGTTGTACCCCTGATCTTCCCAGTAACCGCCGGGGTAAGTATTGGTTACTTCGATTGAAGCGATATGCTTCGGATTTTTGTAGCCCAGCTTGGTGGGCATGCGCAGCTTCATCGGGAAGCCGTACTTCGGCGGCAAGATCTCGCCGTCATACGTCAGCGTCAGTTGCGTCTGCGGATGCAGCGCCGTGGCCATGTCGATGCTGGTGAAATAGTCGTCGGCGCAGCGGAAGGCAATGTACTTCGCGCTCAGGTCGGCGCCGATGTGTTTGAGGAAACCGGCGAACGGCACACCGCCCCAGCGGCCGATGGCGCTCCAGCCTTCGACGCAGATATGGCGCGTGATCTGCTCCACCTGCGGCAGGCGGCGCAGTTCTGCCAGGGACCAGGCGCGGCGGATGGCGATCAGGCCGTTGAGCTCGAGGCGATAGGCGTCGCCGTCGACCTCGGTGATTTCATCTTCGCCATAAAATGCATTGAACGGAAACGGCCGCGTGATCATCGACGCCGGATACGTCGGCGCCAGTTTGTTCGGATCGAACAGCCACGCCTGCACGCCGTCGTTCATGCGTGAAATCTTCGTCAGCATGCGGTTCACCGATTCCTGGTCGGTGATGTTGCAGCCGCTCAGCAGCGACAGCCCGCCCAGCGTCAGCGCGCGCTTGCCGAACAGGCGCCGAGACGGCATCGACAATTCCAGTTCTCGGCGCGCATCCTTGAGGATCAATTCGCCGTCGAGCGCGGACGGCAGGCGGTTTGGTTTTCTGATCATGATGGCAGTCTCCGGTCAGCGTCCGCGCAGCATGGCCAGCAAGGTGCGCGGCACCAGCGCCACCATCGCGACATGTACGACAATGAACAGCACCAGGAAACTCATCGCAAAGAAATGCACGATGCGCGCGTTGTCATAGCCGCCCATCATGTCGCGCAGCAACGGCAGTTGCACCGATTTCCAGATCGCCAGTCCCGACACCACGATCAGCACAAGGTCGGCAATCACCGAGAGATACGCCAGCTTTTGCACCGCGTTGTAGTGGTCCAGCGACGCGTGCTGCAGCTTGCCTTTGAGCGCCTGGACGAAGTCGTGGAAGACTTCCGCCGGACGCAGGGGCAAGAATTTGCGGCGCGCACGTCCGCTCAGCAGATTGAGCGCCAGATAAATCACGCCGTTGATCGCCAGCAGCCACATCGCCGCGAAATGCCATTGCAGCGCACCGCCCAGCCAGCCGCCCAAGGTCCATTCTTTCGGAAACGAGAAGGGGAAGATCGGCGAGGCGTTATAGATACGCCAGCCGCTCAGGATCATGAGCACGACGGCAAGCGCATTGGTCCAGTGCGTGACGCGCAGCCATAGCGGATGGATGGTCGGGGACGTCGTCGTCGGAAGAGCGGGGGCATGGACGTTCAAGTTCGTCTCCTCAATGCTGGTTTCATGCAGCTTGGTCGGGCGAACTTCCAGTTTCTTACAAGGAATCAGAAAAAGGTGAAAAATTTCCGGCGCGATCTAACTCGCCACGGCATGAATATCCGTTGCCCAAAATAATCGTCAGTGAATTGTAAGAAATGGCGGCTCGCCGCGACCAACATGCAGGGAAGCCGGAGAACGGCGCTGAAAGCGCGACTGCGGGCCTGGCTGATTTACAATGCCAGCCGTGGCGCTACGGGAGTAATCATATGAACTGCAAGGAAGCACATCGCGTCTTGTGCGAGGCGCAAGACAGCAAATTGTCCTTTGCCCGGCGGCTGGCGCTGCGCTGGCATCTGGCCATTTGCGACCATTGCACGCGTTTCGGCCGCCAGCTGGATTTCCTGCGTGCGGCGGTGCGACGCTACCGTGACGGCGGAGATGGAAAGTAATGCAGGCAAGTAATGTTGAAAACACAATGCCGCCGCAGCGCAAGGCTGCGGCCGGCCATGTTCGATGCCGCAGATGTTACCGGCGGTCCGCGTAAGGATCGGCGAAACCCAGGCCTGCCAGAATTTCAGTTTCCAGCGTTTCCATTTCGGTCGCTTCTTCTTCGTCTTCGTGATCGTAGCCCTGTGCATGCAGCACGCCGTGCACGATCAGATGCGCCGCGTGATCCAGCAGCGGCTTCTTCTGTTCCTTTGCTTCCTTTTCCAGGACGTCGGTGCACAGGATGATGTCGGCCTGCGTCACTTCGGCGTCCTCATCTTCCGTGTAGGCAAACGTCAGCACGTTGGTGGCGTAATCCTTTTCACGGTACTCGCGGTTCAGCGTGCGGCCTTCTTCGGCGTCGACAAAGCGAATCGTCAGTTCCGCCGGCGCAAACAGCGCGGCCTGGATCCAGCGGCGGATCTGCGGACGCGGCACGCTTTCCTTGAGGCGTGGATCGGCGTACTGGACGGACAGGGTCAGTTTATTTTTTTGCATGGCGTGGCTTGGCTGACTGGGTCAGGCCCTGGCTGAGACGTTTGACGGCGTTGCTGGAAGTGACGTGGGAGTTGCCGGCGGCCGAGACCGCCTCATAGGCGTCGACGATGCGCGCGACCATGGGATGGCGCACCACGTCGCTGCTGGTGAAGCGCGAGAAGGCGATGCCGCGTACGTCGTGCAGCACATTGAGCGCGTCGACCAAGCCGCTTTTCTGGCCATGGTGCAAGTCGATCTGGGTGACGTCGCCGGTGACGACGGCCTTGCTGCCGAAGCCAATGCGCGTGAGGAACATCTTCATCTGTTCCGGCGTGGTGTTCTGCGCCTCGTCAAGGATGATGAAGGCATGGTTCAGCGTGCGGCCGCGCATGTAGGCCAGCGGTGCGATTTCGATCGCCTGTTTTTCGAACAGCTTCTGCGTGCGGTCGAAGCCGAGCAAGTCATACAGCGCGTCATACAGCGGGCGCAAATACGGATCAACCTTCTGCGCCAGGTCGCCGGGCAGGAAGCCGAGACGTTCGCCGGCTTCCACCGCCGGGCGCGTCAGCACGATGCGCTGCACGGCGTCGCGCTCCAGCGCATCGACGGCGCAGGCCACCGCGAGATACGTCTTGCCGGTGCCGGCCGGACCGACGCCGAAAGTGATGTCGTGTTCGAGGATGGCGTGCAGGTATTGGCTCTGATGCGGCGTGCGGCCGCGCAGATCGTGCTTGCGCGTCTTCAGCACCGGACTTTCGATTTCGGTCTTGTCTTTCTTGTCGAGCGCGATATCCGCATCGTCCAGTTCGGCGTCGATGGTCGCGCTGGCGCGTTGTTCCACCAGCGCCAGCTGGATGTCTTCCACCGACACCGGCTTGTCGGCCCTTGTGTAGAAACGGTCGAGGACGGCGACTGCGCGCTCGGCATTGGTGCCGCTGACGATGAACTTCTCGCCGCGACGGAAAATCGTCACGTCGAGGGCGGACGAGATTTGCCTCAGGTTTTCATCGAGCGGACCGCACAGATGCGCCAGGCGCTTGTTGTCGAGCGGTTGCGGGATGAAGTAGTGAGGCTGGTTGGGTGATTTTTTCAATCTGGCTCGTTGTCGTCAGGTGGAAGTTAAATGGCGGATGGCGGATGGCGATGGCGTCATTGCTTGATGATAATCTCGCCGCGCAGCGAAAACGCGAATGCCTGCAGCACGGTGACGTCGATCATTTCGCCGATCAATCGGGCGCCGTTCGGACCGCCGTCGAAATTCACCACGCGGTTGTTTTCCGTGCGGCCTTGCAATTCGTTCGGGTCCTTCTTCGAAGGGCCTTCGACCAGGATGCGCTGGACCGTACCAACCATGGCCTGGCTGATCTTGCTGGCGTTATCCTGCACCACGGCTTGCAGATGTTGCAGGCGCTTCAGCTTGACCTCGGCCGGAGTGTCGTCGGCCAGGTTGGCGGCCGGCGTGCCCGGCCGCGGGCTGAACACGAAACTGAAACTGCTGTCGAAGCCGATGTCATTAATTAGCTTCATCAACGCGTTGAAGTCTTCTTCGGTCTCACCCGGGAAGCCGACGATGAAGTCGCTCGAAACCGTGATGTTGGGGCGGACTTCGCGCAGGCGGCGCAGCACCGATTTGTACTCCAGCGAGGTATAGCCGCGCTTCATCGCCGCCAGGATGCGGTCGGAGCCGTGTTGCGCCGGCAGGTACAGGTGATCGACCAGCTTGGGCACCTTGGCGTAGGTGTCGATCAGGCGCTGGGTGAATTCCTTGGGATGGCTGGTGACGAAGCGGATGCGCTGGATGCCGGGCATCTCGGCGATGTACTCGATCAGCAGCGCGAAGTCGGCGATCTCCCCGTCTTCCATGACGCCGCGGAAGGCGTTGACGTTCTGTCCCAGCAGCGTGATTTCCTTGACGCCTTGTTCGGCCAGTCCGGCTACTTCGGTCAGCACGTCCTCGAAGCGGCGCGACACTTCCTCGCCGCGCGTGTACGGAACCACGCAGTAGCTGCAATACTTGCTGCAACCTTCCATGATGGACACATACGCGGTCGCGCCTTCGACGCGGGCCGGCGGCATGTGGTCGAACTTTTCGATTTCAGGGAAGCTGATGTCGACCTGCGGACGGCCGCTGAAACGGCGCTCGCTGATCATCTGCGGCAGGCGATGCAAGGTTTGCGGGCCGAACACCATGTCGACGAAGGGGGCGCGCTTGACGATGGCTTCGCCTTCCTGCGAGGCCACGCAACCGCCGACGCCGATCAGCAGGTCGGGATTGTTCTTCTTCAGCTCGCGCAGGCGGCCGAGGTCGGAGAACACTTTTTCCTGTGCCTTTTCGCGCACCGAACAGGTGTTGAGCAGGATTACGTCGGCGTCTTCCGGCCGGTCGGTCTTGATCAGGCCGTCGGAAGCGTTCAGCACGTCGGCCATCTTGTCCGAGTCGTACTCGTTCATCTGGCAGCCGAAGGTTTTGATGAATACTTTTTTCTGCATAAATGTCATTCAGGCATGAGAGCGCGGCGGGAGGGCTGGTCCTACGCACGTTGGCCGGCGAGCCGCATTGGCCAAGCGCCGGCAAGAGGAAGCTGATCGTAGAAAAACGCCAATCGCTGCAGTCGCGGCAGCCGGAAAGCCGGCTTGTGCGGCGCGATCCGGGGCGCCTGCAGTCGGGGCTTCCAAGGTCCGCGATTATAGCACCGGATGCCGCGTGGAGCCGCAGGCGGGGCGTGGACCGGGAGCGGCTCGAAACGGTGTCGAAAATGCTCAAAAAATGCCATCCATGCAACTCTCCGGCGAGTCTTTTGCAGCGTTCAGGCGGGCGATCCTTCGGCGAAGCAGCTTTCCAGCCACTCCAGCACCGCACGCAGGCGCGGCAACGCCCGCAGGTCGCGGTGATACACCGCCCACGCCTCGCGTTGGAACTGGGGCATCGAGTTTCCATCCACCGCCGCCAGTTCCAGCTCCGGCGCCAGCAGGTAATGCGGCAGCAACGCCATGCCGACGCCGGCGCGCGCCGCCATGCATTGCGTCACCAGGCTGGTGCTGCGAAAGCGCACCGGATTGCCGCCGGCGTGGTCGGCCAGCCACTGCGTCTCGGGAATATCCGGTACGCCGTCGTCAAAGCCGATGAAAGGCGCGGACTCCGGCGCGGCGCGCCATTCGGCCACGCGTTCCCGGCTGCCGCACAGGAAATAGCTGATTTTGCCGAGCTTGCGCGCGATCAGGTCACCGTCCTGCGGTCGGGCGAAACGGATCGCCAGGTCGGCGTCGCGGCGCGCCAGGCTCACGGTCTGGTGGCTCATGCTGAATTCGATGTCGAGTTGCGGCCAGCGCTCCAGCAGCGCGGGCAGGCGCGGCGCCAGGAACATGGTGCCCATCGCCTCGGTGCTGGCGATGCGCAGCTTGCCTTCCATGCGGATGTCTTCACCGGCCAGGCGGCGCGCCAGCTGCGCGGTTTGCGCCTGCATTTCGCGCGCAGCGGCCAGCACGGTTTCTCCCAGCCGCGTCAGCTCGGTATCGTCGCCACGCCGCGTGAACAGCGGGCCGTGCAAGGCATGCTCCAGCATCTGCAGGCGCCGGCTGACGGTGGCGTGGGTCACGCCTAAGACGCGTGCCGCACCTGAAAAGCTGCCGGATTCAACGAAGGCGGCGAAGGTGCGCAAGCCTTCCCAGTCGGCGGCGAGGAGTGCAGGCGAGTTGGATAGTGCTGTTAATTTATTCACGGACGGCTACCTGTTTTTGTGAATTGATGAACGTATTTTATCCGTCTAGGATGATTCCATCGTTCATCCCCATCAAGGAAAAAGCCATGTCCACACCGAAAACCCTGCTGCAAATCGCCGGTGCCGCGCCGCGCTCGCCAAAGTGGCAAGACGCCGCGCTGGTGTTGATCGACCACCAGACCGAATACACCATCGGCGGCGTACCGCTGGCCGGCATTGACGCCGCCGTCAGCGAGATCGCCGTCTTGCTCAGGCAGGCGCGCGCCGCCGGCGCACCGGTCTTCCACGTTGTCCACCATGCCAGGCCCGGCGCCGCGCTGTTCGATCCGCAACGCGAATACGTCGACATCATCGACGGACTGCAGCCGCATGACGGCGAAGTCATTGTGGTCAAGACGCTGCCGAATTCCTTCGCCGGCACCACGCTCGATGCGGAGCTGAAGAAGGCCGGGAAAAAGGAATTGATCATCGCTGGCTTCGCCACCCACATGTGCATCAGCGCCACCACGCGCTCGGCGCTGGATCATGGCTACGTGTCGACGGTAGTGGCGGCGGCCTGCGCCACGCGCGATCTGCCGGATGCCCTGGGTCAGGGCGTGGTGTCGGCGGCGGAGGTGCAGCGTGCGACGCTGGCGGCATTGGCCGATCGTTTCGCGACGATCGTGCCGGACGCGGCTGCATTGAATTGACCGGAAGGGTTATGGGGCGGTCGGGCTGGTCGGATTGATGCGCAGGTTCTTGAGAATGTCGCGCCACGTAACGATGCCGACCGGCCTGAAGTTCAGGTCGACCACGGGCAGGCAGGAAATACTGTGGGTGTTGAAGGAATGGATCGCGTCATCAACTGTGGCGCTTTCCTGCAGCACGATCGGACGCCGCGTCATGATCTGATGCACGCGCTTGTTCAGGCTGGCGATGTCCTGGTAGCTTTCCCGGGCCGAGCCGATGTTCGGGCTCAGCGCCTTGAGCAGATCGCGATCGGACACCACACCCAGTAGCTTGCGCTCTTCCACCACCAGCAGGTGATGGAATTTCAAATTGTCGAAAATCTCTTTCACCGTTTCCAGTTTGTCGTCCAGGTTCACGGTGACGAGCTTGGCGCTCATGATCTTCTTGATACTGACTCCAGCCATTGCTCCTCCGTTGACGATACCGGATTGTCCCTCATGCCTTGCGAGTCGGACAATAGCCCTGAATCAAGTGCGCGCCGGAAAACAAAAAAGGCCCGTGAGAACACGGGCCTTCGGATGTCTTTGGTGGTGATAGGTGGACTTGAACCACCGACCCCAGCATTATGAGTGCTGTGCTCTAACCAACTGAGCTATATCACCAAAAGCAAGCCCGTGATTATGCTGTCTGATCGGAAGGCTGTCAAGAAGATTTAAACCGCCGGTTGAAGTTTCCTCAACCGGCGCTTATGTCTTTTCTGTCAATGTTCCAGCGCCTTGCGCACATGCGCCATCACGGTCTGGGTAGCGTCGGGCGCGTTGAAGTCAATGACGACGCGTTCCGGCGTCGAGCGCAGCCAGGTAATCTGGCGCTTGGCCAGTTGTCGTGTGGCAATGATGCCGCGCTCGCGCATTTCGGCGTGGTCATATTGGCCGTCGAGATGTTCCCAGGCCTGGCGATAGCCGACGCAACGCATCGAGGGCAGGCCCAGGTGCAGGTCGCCGCGGGCGCGCAGCTTGCGCACTTCGTCGAGCAGGCCGTCGTTTTCCAGCATGAGGTCGAAGCGGCGTGCGATGCGCTCGTGCAGTACGGCGCGGTCGGACGGCTCCAGCGCCAGCGGCAGCAATGTGAACGGCAGCGCCGCTGCGGTCTTTTGCGTCAGCAGCGCCGACATCGGTTTGCCGGTCAGTTCGATGATTTCCAGTGCGCGCTGGATGCGCTGGCTGTCGTTGGGTTTGAGGCGGGCTGCGGTCTCCGGGTCGAGCGTGGCGAGGCGCGCGTGCTGCGCCGGTACGCCGTCGCGCGCGGCTTCCTCGTCCAGGCGTGCACGCACTTCGGGATCGGCTTCGGGCAAGTCGTCGAGGCCGTCGCGCAAGACCTTGAAATACAGCATGGTGCCACCCACCAGCAGCGGCAGCTTGCCGCGTGCATGGATGTCCTGAGCCAGGCGTAGCGCGTCGTTGCGGAACTGCATGGCGGAATAGGCTTCCGTCGGATCGAGGATATCGATCAGATGATGCGGCACGCCGGCGAGTTCGTCGGCGGTGGGCTTGGCGGTGCCGATGTCCATCTCGCGATACACCAGCGCCGAATCGACGGAGATGATTTCACAAGGGATGTGTCTGGCGATTTCCAGCGCCGCCGCAGTCTTGCCGGAAGCGGTCGGCCCCATGATGGCGACCGCGAGCGGCGCCGCCGGTGCAGCAGCCATCCTATTGTCCGCGCAGGAAAAGTTTGTCCATGTCGGACAAGGCCAGCTGGCTCCAAGTCGGGCGGCCGTGGTTGCACTGGTCGGCGCGCTCGGTGGCTTCCATCTGGCGCAGCAGCGCGTTCATTTCCGGTACGGTCAGGCTGCGGTTGGCGCGCACGGCGGTGTGGCAGGCCAGCGTGCCGAGCAGTTCGTTGCGGCGTTCGAGCAGTACGCGCGAGCCGCCGAATTCACGCACATCGCGCAGCACATCGCGGGCCAGTGTCTGGGCGTCGGCGTTCTTGAGCAGTGCCGGCACCGCGCGCACTGCGAGTGTGGTCGGCGACATCGCAGCGATGTCGAAGCCGAGTGCGCTCAAGGTTTCCTGGTGTTCTTCGGCGGTGCCGACTTCGACCGCGTCGGCGTAGAAGGTCACCGGGATCAGCAGCGGCTGCACGAACATGGAATTGTCGTCGAGCGCATTCTTCAGCTGCTCATACAGGATGCGTTCGTGCGCGGCGTGCATGTCGACCACCACCAGGCCCTTGCTGTTCTGCGCCAGCACGTAGATGCCATGCAACTGCGCCAGCGCGAAGCCGAGCGGGAACTCGCCGTCCGGCAATGGCTGTGGCTGTGTGTGGGCGGACGCCGGCATGGCAAAAGCGCTCGGCGCAGTTCGATTGTCGAAGCCCGACGCCATGTCCAGATTGGTTTGTACGCCCGGTTGGAACATCGCACCGTATTCGCCGGTGTTCTGCGCCACGCCGAAGCCGCCGGCGGAGAAATTCGGTCGCAGCTGCGCGCCGAATTCATTCTGATATTGCGGCTGAGGCTGGGTTTGTTGATCGCGTATCCACGGCATTGCACCGGCGGCTTGCGGCGCGGGCGCATTGCCGAACGAGGTAGCCGACGTCGCCGCCAGCGCGCGGCTGACGGCGTGGAAAACAAATTGATGCACGCTGCGGCTGTCGCGGAAGCGAACTTCGATCTTGGATGGATGGACGTTGACGTCGACCAGCGCCGGATCGAGATCGAGCGAGAGCGCATACGACGGATAGCGGTCGCCGTGCAGTACATCCTGGTAAGCGGCGCGCACTGCATGCACCAGCAGCTTGTCGCGCACGAAGCGGCCGTTGACGTAAAAGTACTGACCATCGGCGCGCGCCTTGGAGGCGGTCGGCAAACCGACGAAGCCGTGCAGGCGCAGCGGGCCGGCGCTCTCATCGAGCGGCAGGCGCGCGTTGGCGAATTCGTCGCCGAGGATGTGCGCGCTGCGCTTGGCGAATTCACCGGTGTTCCAGTGATCGACGGTCTTGCCGTTGTGGGTCAGGGAAAACGTCACGTCCGGGCGCGCCAGCGCAATGCGGCGCACGACTTCGGCGCAGTGGCCGTATTCGGTTTGTTCGGATTTCAGGAACTTGCGGCGCGCCGGCGTATTGAAATACAGATCCTGTACGTCGATCGTGGTGCCGGGGGCGCCGGACGCAGGCACCACGCTGCCTTCCTGCGAGCCGCTGATTTCCCAGGCGTGTGCGGCGTCGGCGGTGCGCGTAGTCAGCGTGAGCTGCGCGACCGAGGCGATCGAGGCCAGTGCCTCACCGCGAAAACCCAGCGTGCCGACGTTTTCCAGATCGGTCAGCGAAGCGATCTTGGAGGTAGCGTGACGGGCGAGCGCCAGCGGCATCTGCTCCGGCGGAATGCCGCGGCCGTTGTCGGTGATGGCGATGCGCTTGACGCCGCCCTGTTCCAGGCGCACGGTGATTTGCGTGGCGCCGGCATCGAGCGCGTTCTCCAGCAATTCCTTGACGACGGCGGAAGGACGTTCGATGACTTCGCCGGCAGCGATCTGTGAAATCAGCTGGTCGGGCAGGGCCTGAATCGGGCGAAGGGTGCGGGGCGGGCGATCTGGTGCGTTCATCCGGCGATTATACCGCCAGCCGGCTTAGGGATCGCCCAGCGCCGGCTGTGACGGCAGGGTCAGAACTGTTCCCAGTCGTCGTCCCTGGATGGCGCCGGCAGGGATTTCTTCGCGGCCGGAAGTTTGGCGACGGGCGCGGCTTTCGGCGCAGTCGCCCCCTTGATCGCCGGCGTTGCCTTGGCGACGGCTTTGCGCACTGGTGCCGCAGCAGCGCCGAACGACATGGCATGCGTTTCGTCCAGTTTGAAGGTGCTGACCGACGCCGTGAGCTTGTGCGCCTGGTCTTGCAACGATTGTGCGGCAGCAGCGGCTTGCTCCACCAGCGCGGCGTTTTGCTGCGTGGTCTGCTCCATCTGAACGATGGCATGGTTGACCTGCTCGATGCCGGCGCGCTGTTCCTGGCTGGCCGAACTGATTTCGCCGACGATGTCGGTCACGCGCTTGACGCTGGCGACCACTTCGCCCATGGTTGCGCCTGCTTGTTCCACCAGCTTGCTGCCGGCCTCGACCTTGTCGACCGAGTCGTCGATGAGGCCCTTGATTTCCTTGGCGGCGGCGGCCGAGCGTTGCGCCAGGCTGCGCACTTCGGACGCCACCACGGCAAAGCCGCGGCCTTGTTCGCCGGCGCGCGCGGCTTCCACTGCCGCATTGAGGGCGAGGATGTTGGTCTGGAAGGCAATGCCGTCGATCACGCTGATGATGTCGACGATCTTGCGCGAGGATTCATTGATCGAGCCCATGGTGTCGACCACCTGGCCGACCACTGCGCCGCCTTGCGCGGCGACTTCCGAGGCCGACAGTGCGAGCTGGTTGGCCTGGCCGGCGTTATCGGCGTTCTGCTTCACGGTCGAGGTCAGTTCTTCCATGGCCGATGCGGTTTCTTCCAGCGAACCGGCCTGCTGTTCGGTACGCGACGACAGGTCCAGGTTGCCGGTTGCGATTTCGACCGATGCCGTGGTGATCTGCTCGGTGCCCTGGCGCACGTCGGCGACCACGTGGGCGAGGCCTTCGCTGATGCCGTTGACGGCGCGCATGAGCTGGCCGATTTCATCCTGCTGGCCATCGGCGACGCGCACGCGCGCGGTCAGGTCGCCGCTCGCCAGCAGATCGGCGGCGGCGCGGGCGCGCGCCAGCGGACGCGTCACCACTTGCTTGATCACGACCGCCAGCACCACGCCGACCAGCAGCAGGAAGGCCGCGCCGAACAGCATGAAGCGGTTGCGCATGGCGGCGATTTCCTTGGTCACTTCTTCGGCGTAGGTCTCGCCGACGATGACCCAGTTCCAGGCCGGGAATTGCGAGAAGGCGACGATCTTTTCTTCGCCGCTGTGGCCGGTGGTATCCGGGTTGTCCCACATGTAGCGCATCACGCCTTGCTTCTTGGCCAGCATGTCCTTGATGAATTCCTTGCCGTCGGTGTCTTTCAGTCCCAGCAGGTTCTTGCCTTCATCCTTGGGTCCGGCCAGCAGCGTGCCGTAATCCTTGCCTTCCTTGGCGTTAAGCACGTAGAAGAAACCGGTCTCGCCGATCTTCAGCGCCTTGATCTTGTCCTTGAGCGCCTTGATGTCGCCCGAAATGTCGACGCCGACATACAGCACGCCGATGAGCTGGCCGGCGGCGTCCTTGATCGGCACGTATTTGGTGATGTACTGCTTGCCGAACAGCGTGGCGATGCCGCTATACGATTTGTCCGCTTTCAGCGCCGCGTAGCCTGGATGCGCACGGTCGAGCAGGGTGCCGACCGCGCGTTCGCCGTCTTCCTTCTTGACCGAGGTCGAGACGCGCACGAAGTCGTCGCCGGTCTTGGCGAAGATGGTCGCGGTCACGCCGGTCTGCGCGGTGAAGCGGTCGGGGATCGCGAAGTCGAGGTTGAGGTCGGTGTCGCCGTTGCGCAGCACCGGTGTGGCCTTGTCGCCGATCTGTACGGTGCGGCTGGTGTCCAGCGTGAACTTGCCCGGGAAGGAGTTGGTGAACATGTTGGAAAAGCGTTCCACCTGACTGTTCACCGAACGGTCGAACATCTCGACCATATTCACTACGCCGCGCGTTTCGCCGCTGATCTGGTTCATCGAGCGCTGTTCCAGCATGGCTGAGGTGCTGTAGTCGATCAGCAGGATCGCTGCAACAAACAGCGCGCCGACCAGGGCGAGGGTGAGGGAAGTGAGCTTGGTGCCGACGGCCCAGCTGCGATAGTGGAAGGCAGAATTTTGCATGGTGTGGTTTTCTTTTTGTCTGGGCGCCGGGCGCCCGGGTGCCGCGAGCAGTCGTTTGAAGGCGAACTTCAGCAAACGTTTGCGCGTGCGCGGCCGTGTAGGAATACTTCAGGTTTTTGAACGCCAGCAAGTATAGCCAACTTCGCTTTTCCTGCGGTCCCATTTCAGCCAAAAAACAACGTAACTCGTTGTTTATGCAGTGGTTTTCGCGGTAATACCAATGAAAAACGATGTAATAATGCTACGCAATATTGTTTCTCTAATAAAACTTTTAGAGATAATTGTCAATTTTGAAATTTTTCAGCCAGTGCTCGAAAATCCCGGCCAGCATCGGCCGCGAAAACAGATAGCCCTGAGCCACATCGCAGCCTTGCTGCTTGAGCAAGTCATATTGCCGTTTGTCTTCGACGCCTTCGGCCACGACGATCAGATCGAGGCTTTCACCGATGCGGATGACCGCGTTGGTCAGCGCCAGCACCGTCTGGTCGCGGTCCATGTCGCGCACGAAACTCTGGTCCAGCTTGAGTTCGCACACCGGCAGGTTGCGCAGGTAGCCGAGACTTGAATACCCGGTGCCGAAATCATCCATCGCCAGCTTCACGCCTTGCGCATGCACTTCGCGGATGGTGCGCGTGGTGCTGGGGTTGGTGTCCATCATCACGGTTTCGGTGATTTCCAGCGTCAGGTCTCCCGGCGCCAGGTCGAAGCGTTGCAGCAGGCCGGCGATGAATTGCGGCAGTTCCAGGTCATGGAAATTGGTAGACGACAAATTGACCGATACCGAAGGAACGTCGATGCCGCGCCGGCGCCAGTCGTGAAGCTGGAAGCAGGCTTCTTCCAGCGCCCATTTGCCGAGCTCGCCGATCAGGCCGCATTCTTCCGCGATCGGGATGAAGCGCGCCGGTGAAACCTGGCCGAGCTGATCGTGATGCCAGCGCGCCAGCGCTTCCACACCATGCAGCAATCCGGTGTGGAAGTTGACCTGTGGCTGGTAATGCAGCTCGAAATCGCCGCCGCGCAAGGCATCCCGCAGCGCGCCTTCCAGCGCCAGGCGTTCCTGGGCCTGCGAGTTCATCTCATCGCTGAAGAAGCTGAAGCGGCCGCGGTTCTGGGCCTTGGTCTGGTACATCGCCATGTCGGCGCGATGCAGCAGGATTTCGATAGTGTCGCCGTTGTCGGGAAACAGGCTGATCCCGATACTGGCCGAGGGTGTGATCGCCACGCCAGCGATATGGCATGGCAGCGACAGGCTGGCCTGGATGCGCTTGACCACGTCGGTGACACGGTTCAGGTCGCATTGCGCCAGCACGATGACGAATTCGTCGCCGGACAGGCGCCCGACGATATCGGATTTGCGCGCCTCGACCTGCAGGCGGCTGGCGACCGTGCGCAGCAGCTCGTCGCCGGCCTGATGTCCGAGCGAGTCGTTGATTTGCTTGAAACGGTCGAGGTCAATGAACAGCACCGCCATCGGAATCTTGGTGCGGGCCGCGTTGGCAATGGCGTGGTTGGCGTTGACCAGCAGCAGGCTGCGGTTGGGCAACCCCGTCAACGAATCGTAGAACGCCAGCCGATGGATGCGCGAGCGCGCTTCTTCGCGCTCCAGCGCCAGCGCGCACAAATGCAGGCTGACGTCCACCAGCCGGTGATGGAAGGGATCGGGGCGGCGCTTGCTGTGATAGTAGAACGCGAACGTGCCGATCACGCGGCCATCGGCCGATTTTATCGGGGTCGACCAGCACGACTGCAAACCCGTCGGCAGCACCAGGTCACGGTAGTCGGCCCATAGCGGATCGGTGGCAATGTCCGTCACCTCCACCGGCTCGGCGCGGAACGCCGCGGTGCCGCAGGAGCCGACGCTGGGACCGATCGCCAGACCTTCGAGTGCGCGGCTGTATTCTTCCGGAAGACTGGGGCCGGCCACCGGATGCAGCAAGCCCTGTTCGTCCACGCGCAGGATCGATGCCACCACGTCGGGCGCCATGCGTTCCAGTTCCAAGCACACCATGGTCAGTACTTCCTGCAGGCTGGCCTCCCGCACCATGGCGTTGAGCGCCTTGTATTGCAGGACTTCGTGCATCTTGGTGTTGGTAATGTCGGTCAGGATGCAGACTGCATTGATCAGTTTGCCGTCGCCGTCGAGGATGGGATTGACCACCGTCGACACCCACAGCGGATGGCCTTGCTTGTCGACCATCATTTCTTCGCCGTGGAAACTGCGGCCCTCGGCGATCACCGCATAGCAGTCTTCGATCATCTTGAGGATGGCGGTCTGTCCTTCGAACAGTTCCCGCGGCCGGCGGCCGATGACTTCTTCTGCGGTAAAGCCGAGCATGCGGCTGAAACCGGTGTTGTGAAAAACGATGTGGTTGGCATCGTTGGTGATGAATACCGCGTTGTCGGTTTCATTGATCCCCAGCGACAGCAGGTGCTGGTATTCGCGGTCGCGCTGCTCGCGCACCATGCGGCACGACACGTCCGAGCCGATGCTGATGATCTTGATCGGCTTGCCTTCTAGGTCGAACACCGGCGTGTAGGTAGCTTCCCACCAGACCGGCCGGCCGTCGCGCGCGATGCGCTTGAAACGGCCGGAAAAGAAACGGCCCTGGTTGACGTCGCGCCAGAAATTTTCGTATTCCTGGCTACCGACGTAATCCGGCTCGCACAGGACGCGATGGTGCTTGCCGACGATTTCCTCGGGCAGATAGCCCATGGTCTTGAGATAGTTGCCGTTGGCGCCGACGATGACACCGTCGGCGGAAAATTCAATCACGCCGAGCGAGCGGTTGATCGCACGCAGCACGCTGTGCTTTTCCTGCGAGTCGTCGATGTGGGCGGTGATGTCGGCAGCAATCGAGACCACCCGCAGCAAGCGGCCCTCGGCGTCGAACACCGGATTGCAGGTGGCCTCCAGCCACAGCCGAGAGCCGTCGCTGCGCATGCGCTGCAAGGTGCCGGACACCACTTCGCCCTGATGCAGGCGCCGCCAGAATTCGGCGTATTCGGGTGAATCGGCGTGCGCCGGATTGCACAGCATGCGGTGATGGTGGCCGACGATGTCGTTTTGCCGGTACGCCATCAGCGTGAGGAAGTTGTCGTTGGCGGACAAGATGGTGCCGTCCGGCGCCAGTTCAAGGATGGCCATCGAGCGGGAAAAAGCCGCCAGCAACGCCTCCTTTTCTTCAAGGGAGGCGCGGCATTGCTGAAGCTCGAGGCCGATGCGTTCGGCGTCCATCATGGAGTCGTTCCCCTCCCGTTCCTTGACTGCACTCATACGCGTCACTTCTCCGCTCGGTATGATTATCTTGCGTCTGTCTTGCGTCCGGTTTGAACCTGATCTGAATCTGATTTGAAACTGGTCCGGCAGCGATATTGTCGGGAACCTTATCGCCGGCGCCGGCTGCTCGGCACGACTACGCTGGATTCCTTGAATAGCTCACATCCACATTCACACACGCCGCCGTTCTTGTTGGAGAAATGCAGCGATCGGCATATCTCTTGTTATCGGAAAAAAGTCATTGTTCTTGAGCATGCAGATTAAATAAGTTCTTCATTAAAATGATTTGCCTGTCGTGCCGTGGCCCTTACGCGAACCTCGTCAAAACCAGTCCCGTCATCCCGGGACCGTCGTCCCGGTCGAGTAGTGTATGATTCCGGCGCAGCCTGAGCGGCGATCAACGTAATGAGTGCGGCACTCCTTTCGTAGATAGCCGCGAGATGCGTTTTCCCCGGAAAGGGTGCAGGCAAGTATCGCAACGCGCCTTGCACTACCTCCCAAACAGGATTGTTCGCATTCACGGCTATTATGAAATGAGTTCCATGGATTACTTGCAGTTACTGGACGTGCTGTTGCACGTCGACAAGTCCCTCGGCATCCTGATAGAGCAATACGGCACCTTGATTTATGTAGTGCTGTTCCTGATCATCTTCTGCGAAACCGGCCTGGTGGTATTGCCCTTTCTTCCCGGCGATTCGCTGTTGTTCATTGCCGGCACTTTTTGCGCCACCGGCGCCATGAACATCTGGCTGCTGATGTTCCTGCTGGTGGTTGCCGCCGTAACCGGCAACACCCTCAATTACTGGATCGGCAGCGCCATCGGTCACCGCGTCTTCACGCACAATTACCGCTGGCTCAATCCCGCTGCGCTGGCCAAGACTCACGCCTTCTACGAAAAACACGGCGGCAAGACCATCATCCTGGCGCGCTTCACCCCGATCGTGCGGACCTTCGCACCGTTCATCGCCGGCGTGTCGGAGATGACCTTCATCAGGTTTCAGCTCTTCAACATCATCGGCGCCCTGTTATGGGTGGTCGGCCTGCTGGCGTTCGGTTACCTGTTCGGCAACTTGCCGTGGGTGCGCCAGAATCTCAATACACTGGTACTGATCGGCATCGTTGCCGCGATCCTGCCGATCGTGCTCGGCGCGCTGTGGCAGTTCTACCGCAAGTTCTTTTCCAGACGTCAATAGTCGACCAGGCCCAGCCCGCTCAAGGCGACTCTTTCGTGATTGTCCGGAGACGCAAGGAATGACTCCGATACGTCGTGGAATAACTCATCATACGACCGCGCGGGGCCGCAGCGATGGGCGGAAATGAGGCGTGAATACAGGTCTGTTCGGCCTTGGGACCCGGTTCCGATGCCGCCCGGCAAAAGAAACCGCAGCCCAAATGAAAACTCCCGGCGCAATGGCCGGGAGCTGAAGCGAATGAGGCGGGCAGATCAGGTCAGCTTGTTCTTGGCCAGCGGAGGATTCTTCGAGAAGTACTTCTTGATGCCGGTCATGATGGCGTCGGCCATGTCATCCTGATAACTGTTGTCGGTGAGCTTGGCTTCTTCTTCCGGATTGGAGATGAAGGCCGTCTCGATCAGGATGCTGGGAATGTCCGGCGCCTTCAGCACGGCAAAGCCGGCCTGTTCCACCGCGCCCTTGTGCAGCTTGTTGATACCGCCGATTTCCTTGAGCACGGCGTTGCCGATGCGCAGGCTGTCATTGATCTGGGCCGTGGTCGACAGGTCCAGCAAGACGCTCGCCAATTGCTTGTCGTGGGTCTTGATGTTGACGCCGCCGATCATGTCGGCCGAGTTCTCCTTGTTGGCAAGCCAGCGCGCAGCAGTCGAGCTGGCGCCTTTTTCGGACAGGGCGAACACCGAGGAACCGCGCGCGGTCGGTTGCACGAAGGCGTCGGCGTGGATTGAGATGAACAGGTCGGCTTGCACCTTGCGCGCCTTTTGCACGCGCATGCCCAGCGGCACGAAGAAGTCGGCGTCGCGGGTAAGCATGACGCGCATGTTCGGCTGCTCTTCGATTTTCCTCTTGAGGCGCTTGGCGATCGACAGCACCACGTCTTTTTCGCGATTGCCGCGGCTGCCGATGGCGCCGGGATCTTCGCCGCCGTGGCCGGGGTCGAGCGCAATGGTGATCATGCGCGTCAATTGCAGCTTGGTGTCGTCCTGCGGTTTGGCCTTGGCGGCAAACGGCGGGTCTTCATCCTGCAGTTGCGGCGCAGCTTTGGGGTCCGGCTTGGCTTCGGCCAGCGGCGGCTTGATCTCGGTCTGCTGATCCTTGGGCCAGTTGCCCTTCTGGATCAGCGCGGCGATCGGGTCAGGCGGGTTGGCCGGGTAGAGGTCGATGACGAAACGGTATTTGTATTCGCCGACCGGTTCCAGGGTGAACACCTGCGGCTTGATCTCGTCCTTCAGGTCGAACACCAGCCGCACCACGCTGGGGCGGTTCTGGCCGACACGGACTTGCTTGATGTAAGGATCGTTGGGCTGGATCTTGGCGACCAGGTCTTTCAGCGTCGAATTGAGGTCGATGCCTTCGATGTCGACCACCAGGCGTTCCGGATTCTTGACGATGAAATGGGTGACTTTGAGGTTGCTGTCGTTTTCCAGCGTAACGCGGGTATAGTCGTCAGACGGCCACACGCGCACCGCGAGGATTTGCGATGCCAGCGCCGGCAGGGGAGTCAATACGGAGACGAGGAGCGTGCCGCCTGCCTTGAGGATGGTGCGGCGAGTCTTGGATGTCACAGATTTGGAGCGAATTTCAGTCGAGCGAGGCATTGATGACCCTTGTCAGACAACGCTCGTAATTCTACATCACGTCCGTGTCCTGCAACCGTTAGCGAGATATTGATATCCGGGGCGGGCAACACGGGGTCGCCCTTTTCCGGCCATTCGATGATGCAGATGCTGTTTTCGTTGAAATGTTCACGAAAACCCGCATCCAGGAACTCTTCCGGGCTTGCCATGCGGTAGAGGTCGAAGTGGATAACGGTTACCATGCGGTCTGCCAGCATCACCTCATAGGGTTCGGCCAGCGTGTAGGTCGGGCTTTTGACGCGGCCCGCGTAGCCGGCGGCATGCAGCAGCGCGCGCGTGAGCGCGGTCTTGCCGGCGCCGAGGTCGCCGTGCAGGTAGATCGCCATGCCGGGTTCCAGCACCTGAGCCAGGGCAGCGCCCAGCGCGGCGGTGCCGGCTTCGTCCTGCAAATGGGTGTGACGCGATGGCTGCATAGATTCTTGTTTGAAGCGATGTAATGAAGACGTGTATTGATCATGTGTATTGATGACGACCAATGACTGACCTTGTAGCACTTGCCGACACCATCAAAGCCTGGGGGCGCGAACTCGGGTTCGCCGACCTGCGCATTGCCGACGTCGATCTGTCGCATCGGGAAGCGGGATTCCAGGCGTGGCTGGACAAGGGTTACCACGGCGAGATGGATTATATGGCAAGCCACGGCATGAAGCGCGCCCGGCCCGCCGAATTGGTGCCCGGCACGGTGCGCGTGATCACCGTGCGCATGCCATACCTGCCGCGCGCAACCGCTCCCGACTGGCGTGAGCGCGAAGAAGGGCGCGGCGCCGACGGCAGCGCCGCGGTGGTTTCGCTGTATGCCCGCGGCCGCGATTACCACAAGGTCTTGCGCGCGCGGCTGCAGCAACTGGCCGGTCGCATCGAGAAGGAGATCGGCGCCTTCGGCTATCGCGTCTTCACCGATTCCGCACCTGTGATGGAAGTCGCTCTGGCGGAAAAATCGGGTCTCGGCTGGCGCGGCAAGCACACGCTGCTGCTCAACCGCGAAGCCGGCTCCATGTTCTTCCTCGGCGAACTGTTCACCGACCTGGCGCTGCCGGTCGACGCGCCGGTCACGCCGCATTGCGGCCAGTGCAGCAGCTGCATCGACGTCTGCCCGACCCAGGCCATCGTCGCGCCGTACGAGCTCGATGCGCGCCGTTGCATTTCCTATCTCACCATCGAGCTCAAGGGCAGCATCCCGGTCGAACTGCGCAGCCTGATCGGCAACCGCGTCTACGGCTGCGACGACTGCCAGCTGTACTGCCCGTGGAACAAGTTTGCCCAGACCTCGACCTTGCCTGACTTCGACGCGCGCCATGGCCTCGGCAGCGCTTCGCTGATCGGGCTGCTGAACTGGAGCGAGGACGACTTCAACCGCAACACCGAAGGCAGCGCGATTCGCCGCATCGGCCACGAACGCTGGCTGCGCAACATGGCGGTCGGCCTCGGCAACGCCGCCGCCACGCACAAGGGCGACGCGGAAATCGTTGCGGCTTTGCAGGCGCGTCTTGAACATCCGTCAGAGCTGGTGCGTGAACACGTGGCATGGGCGCTGGCGCAACATTCCTAGTAAAGTGTTGTCTCCATAAAAAATAACGATGGAGACACCTGATGACAAAACTGAAACCTTTATGCGCCGTCGCTTTGCTGACCGCGGCGTCGTGCATGGCGATGGCCGCCGCCGCCGCCGCCGATGCATCCGAAACCCTGCGCATTCCGGGCCTGCACAAGAAGGCCGAGATCCTCGTCGACAAATGGGGCGTGCCGCACATCTACGCCGCCAGCCAGGACGACGCCTTCTTCGTGCAGGGCTTCAACGCCGCGCGCGACCGTCTGTTCCAGATCGATTTGTGGCGCCGGCGCGGACTGGGCCAGTTATCCGAAGTGTTTGGTCCAGCCTACGTGGCGCAGGACCAGGCGACACGCTTGTTTCTCTATCGCGGCGACATGCAGCGCGAATGGAAATCCTATGGCAAGCAGGCCGAACACGTGGCGACCGCCTTCGTTGCCGGCATCAATGCCTATGTCGATTACGTCACGGCGCATCCGGAGCGGCTGCCGTATGAGTTCAGGCAACTGGCTTACCTGCCGGCCCGGTGGCAGGCGGAAGACGTGGTGCGCATCCGCAGCCACGGCCTGACGCGCAACCTCACCAGCGAAGTCGCGCGCGCCAACGTGGCGTGCAAGGCCGATCTCAAGTCCGACGAAATCCGCTTCGGCCTGACGCCGAAATGGGAGGCTACGATGCCGCAAGGGCTCGATCCCTGCCTGCCGAAAGACTTGCTCAAGGTCTTCACGTTGGCGACCCAGAACGTCAAGATCACCAAGGAGAGCCTCAACGCAAGCGCCGATGATCACGGCGCCAGCGTGCAGATCGCCGCGGCGGAAAACCTGGAAGAGACCATGGAAGGCAGCAACAACTGGGTCGTCTCTCCGGCAAAATCGGCGACCGGGCGCGCCATCATGGCCAACGATCCTCACCGCGCCTATTCGGCGCCGTCGCTGCGCTACATCACGCATCTCAGCGCACCCGGCCTCGACGTCATCGGCGCTGGCGAACCTGCCTTGCCGGGCGTGTCGATCGGGCACAACGGCACCATCGCCTTCGGCCTGACGATTTTCAACATAGACCAGGAAGATCTCTACGTCTACGAGCTCAATCCCGACAATCCGAACGAGTACAAATACCAGGGCAAGTGGGAGCGCTTCAGCGTCCTGCACGAACCGATCAAGGTCAAGGGCGGCGCGCCGGCTTCCGCCGAGCTGACTTTCACGCGGCATGGTCCGGTGATCTTCGTCGAGAAGGAAAAGAATCGCGCCTTCGCGGTCCGTTCCGGCTGGCTGGAGCCGGGCATGTCGCCGTACTTCGGCAGCATCGACTACATGCGCGCCAGGAATTTCAAGTCCTTCAAGCGCGCCATGCTGAACTGGGGAGCGCCGACCGAGAACCAGGTCTACGCCGACGTCAAAGGCAACATCGGCTGGGTGCCGGGCGGTCTCGCACCGAAGCGCCCGAATTGGGACGGCTTGCTGCCGGTGCCGGGCGACGGTCGTTATGAGTGGAACGGATTCTGGACCGGCGACCAGCTGCCGTCGACCTACAATCCCAAGCAGGGCTGGTTCGCTTCGGCCAACCAGATGAACCTGCCGGACGACTATCCTTACCGCGAGCGCAAGCTCGGCTTCGAGTGGACCAACAATTCGCGTTTCTCGCGCATCAGCGAAGTGCTGGCCTCCTTGCCGAAGGTGTCGCTGGAAGATTCGATGCGCCTGCAAAACGACGACCTGGCGATTCCCGCACGCCGTCTCGGCGCGCTGCTCAAGCCGCTGTCTTCGACCGATGCGCAGACCCAGGCGGCGCTGACTATCTTCAGCAACTGGGATTACGTCGAGCGTGTCGATTCGCCGCAGGCTGCGCTGTATGAAGTCTGGCTCACGCGCCATCTGGGCAAGGCCTTCAAGGACGCCGTGCTGAGCAAGGACGCGGCAGCCGCGATGGGCGCACCCGATACCGCCGTGCTGCTCGACACGTTGGAGCAGCCGCAGGCCAGGTTCGGCGCCGATGCGGCGAAGAAGCGCGACGAGGTTTTGCTGAGCAGCCTCGGCGGCGCTTATGCCGAGATGGTCAAGCTGCAGGGCGATGACGCGAGCAAATGGCAATGGGGCAAGCTGCATCACAACCTGATGGAGCATCCGCTGGCCGGCGTGGTGGACGAGGCGACGCGTGCGAAGCTGAACGTCGGACCGCTGCCGAAACATGGCGGCGCCTATTCGCCGAACCAGTCGACTTATCGTCCGAGCGACTTCCGCCAGACCAACGGCCCGTCGTTCCGGGTGGTGGTCGACGTAGGCAACTGGGATAACTCCAGGGCGGTCAATTCTCCGGGGCAATCGGGCGATCCGGACAGCCCGCATTATCGCGACCTGGCCGACAAGTGGCTCAACGGCGAGTATTTCCCGCTGCTGTATTCGCGCAAGGCGGTGGAGGCGGCGACGGTGCAGCGGATCGTGCTGGAGCCGGGCAGGTAAGACAAACTGTGAGCAGCCGTTCCTGCTATCGCTGGAACGGCTGCTCATGAAGCATCAGATGGGTTACGTGCCGTAGATCTATTTACGGCAAAAACACAACGCGCGGCGACAAATATCCGCCGCCTTCCCGCAAAGTCTCGGTCTGTGTGGTGACGAACACGCTGCACAATGCGTTCGCATCGCTGTCTTTTTGCACGGGGAAAATTGGCTTGCCGTGAGCATCTCGCGTCAACAAGCTGGATTCTTCATCGGTAAAGGCAACCCGGCGCTGTAGAGATTCCATCTCTCCCGTACGGCCATTGAATCGCGCACTCTCCACCTGCTTCGCTAACGCCGCCTTGTCATCCAGAATCTTTTGCAGTTCGGGATTCTGCATCTTGGCCTTCTCAAAATTCTGCCAGGCCTGATGGTGATAGCGATCGTTTTCCGACGGCGGCTTGGTTTGCCATGTGCGCAGTTTCTCCGCTTTCTCTTCTGCGCTGACGTAACCGCCCAGATAGAAGCCCGCCAGCGAATCGTGCACCTGTTCTTCCAGCAAGGCGATGCCCTTGGCTTTGGACTGGCCGCGTTGCTCTTCGAATACTTGGAGCGCCAGGGTTTCAGTTTCGTCGGGCACCTGGCGGATATCTGCGCGCAGCAACTGTTCGCGGTTGGCGATGTGACTGTGTTCCGGCGCAAAGAATTTGATTTCATCGCCGTTGGCTCGATACATCCTTGGACGGCCGTCCTTGGCGCGCTCACGCAGCAGTTCCATGTCACCCTTGAACAGATCCTCGTAGCTGATCATGTCTTGCTGCTCTTGGGGCGTTGCACGCTGGCAGGCCGGCAGTTGCGCCATGCGGCCTGACCAGTGATAGCGAAAACGGTAATACATCTGCATGTGTTCGCGTACCTGACTCTCATACGTCCCGGCAAAATCTCCGGCAGCCATATACGCGTTCCAGTTGGTCGCCAGTTCGGGGCTGAGGGCGTAGTCCGCTTGCAGGTCTGAGGCCATGCGATGGTAGGTCACCAGGGGCACGCCCGCCAGACGCGCAATTTTATGCATATGCAACAGCGGCACCTGCGACACCATTTGCCCTACTGTCATGCCACGGCCTTGCTCCTTGGGGCAGTAGCCGCCGCCCACATCCGAGTGCACGCCGGGATAGAGCACTTCCTGCACGTTGTTGCCCTGCACGCGTGTGACGGGAAAGTTCATGCGCTGTTCGTGCGCGGCAATGTAGTGCACCGTCTGCTTGACCAGTGATGGCAGTGGCGTCAGGGTCTCTGCAGCCCAACTGAAGTGACCGTCGATGAAGCGGAAAGGTGTGGTCTTTGCCGCCGAATGCGGCAGGCCGACCGACGCAACCGAGTCAAACAGGCCGAGGAAATTGATCTCGATGGGCATGCCCGCGAGCGTCGATTTCTCTTCCAGCGCAGCATGCAGCCAATAGCAGAAACTGCGCGCTTCAATCGCCCCTCGTGAAAAACCGAATACGGCGACACGAATTTTAGGGATACGGGGCTGGATGATGATGTCGCGCTGGGCTTGCAGCCTGTCGTTCAACTCGTCGCGTAGTTCTGTGAACCAGCGCCTGCGGCGCTCGTGCTGGGGATATTCCTTGTCGTAGTTGTTTTCGACGTCGCGAGTGTAACTTTTTAGTTTGGCGGTGAGTTGAGCGTCTGAAAATAGAGCTCGATTTTCGTTAAAGGCACGATGCACAGCGTTATACACCTGCAAGATCGCAAACAGAATCCGTGCCTGCCCGCCTTTTCCCATTGCCTTGCCTTCCTGCGTTTCCTTCCACTCCTGATTCTCAGGGAAGCGGGTACCGACACCCGGAATATAGAAACGATAGCAACCACGCTGCTCTAAATTGCCAAGACCTCGGGCGTCTTCTTTATGTGCATTAAATAGCTTAACGATATTGGTATGCGCCTGATTGGGTTCATCCCTGTATTTATTGTTGCTGGTACCGTCGAAGAACAGACCGATCTTGACCATCTTCTGGCAAGGCGGCAGACGCAATCCACTGGGACTGTATTCCGGTTCCATGCGGTTGAGATCACAGATTGCAATCTCCTCGCGCTCAGCCAGTGCACTTTCTTGCTGGGCACGATCAGCAATAGTGAGGGGGGCAGAAAAGATGGGGGCGCTCATGATTATTGGTCCTCCGCTGGAGGGACGGTGGCGTCGTCAGGTATGGGATGCGCTGGATTTCCCGGCCCGTTAAATGCAGCAGAAACTACTCTGACTTGATCTCCAGGGAAGAAATGTACATAAATCGTCCCCGCCTCGTCATACCGCATGATGTTGGTCGTCTTTTCCACCCATTCCCGCCCGTTGGGCTTCCAGCGCACTTTGACCTTCATCCCCGGAAACCACGTCTTGGGCAGCGCGTAGCCGGCGGCGATGATGCCGCCGCAACTGGCACCGCCCACCATCCGACCTCCTACAGGGCCGCTATGGACAGGTTCTTCTATGGCAAAAGAATGGATGTAACCCGTTCCATGCGTGACACAGGAGATCGATACGTATTCTTCCGGGATGTACACATAGGGCTTCGCTTCTTTCGTTGTTTCTGCAACCGGAGTAGTGCCATTGCACGCAGACAGTGCAGCGATACTTACCAGAAGCAGTAGTTTTTTAATCGTCATATTGTTTTCCAGAGGGAGTTGATAAGGCGAAATACAGTCTGCTAATGTCTTCGAAGGTATGACGGCTGTAAATATGCGAGGGCCTGCAGGTTCAGGAAAATCGTGAAAAGTCGTGAAATATGGAGAGAAGAGTCTTATCGTCTATAGGACTGATTTTAAGAAGAGGCGAAAGCGAGAACTTACGCTTCCACGGAAAGGAAGTCGCTTACAAAAAACGTCGAACAGGCCGAAATGTGTCGAGCTGACACTGAGATTCAGCCGTGACGAATAGAATAAACCGCTAGATTGCGGCTTTCGTCGGCATGACGATCAAGCGGCAAGGAGGGTATGTCCAGGCTTCAATGCACCAGCATCAGCCAGAACGGAATCGTCACTGCCGACACCAGCGTGCCGAGTGAAATCAGGAAGGCCGTCATCGGACCGTTGCCGCCCATGCGCGCAGCGAGGATGTAGCAGCTCGACGCGGTCGGCAGCGAGCAGAACAGCACGACGATCTGCAACTGCAGCTGCGGCAGTTCGAGCCAGCGTCCCAATCCGTAGGCGACGGCGGGCACCGCCAGCAATTTGATGGCGGTGAAATAGACCGTCATCAGTTTGTCTTCACGTATTCCCGACAGGCGCAGGCCTGCGCCGACCATCAGCAGACCCAATGCAATCGAGGCGCTACCCAAGCGCGACAAGACCGCGCCGGCGACTTCCGGCAAGGTGAAACCGCACAGCGCGAACAGCAGGCCGGCGCCGGTGGCGATCAGCAATGGATTACGCATCAGTTCGCTCAACAGGTTGCCGCTGCGATGGGCCAGCGCATGCACGGCCGCCATGTTGCACAAGGGGACGCCGAAGCCGATCAGCAGCGCCATCAGTCCCACGCCTTTTTCTCCCGCCAGGCGCGATGCCAGCGCGAGCGCAATGTACGAGTTGAAACGGAAGGCCGTCTGCATGCCCGACTCGTAGGTCATGGGGCCGGTTTTGATGAAGGGTTTGCCGATCCAGGTCAGCGCCACGCCGGCCAGCAAGGCCAGCACGCCGACTTCGACGAACTTGCCCGTGGTGGCGAGATTGAGTTGCAGGCGCGCGGTGGAATAAAACAGCAGCGCCGGGAACAGCAGGTAATAGACCATCTTTTCCATGCCGGCCCAGAACGCAGCTCCCCAATCGGTGATGCGGAAAATGATCACCCCCATCAGGATCAGGATGAAATCGGGCAGCAGAAGCGAGATGACTTGCATGAGAGGAAAAGAGGCGTTATTTCAGTAGCCGTGCGAGTTCGACGGCGGTCTTGACGTTCATCTTGTCGAAAATATGGGCGCGGTGCACTTCCACCGTGCGCATGCTGATACCGAGTTCATCGGCGATGATCTTGTTCATTTTGCCGGCCAGGATCAGGTCCAGCACTTCGCGTTCGCGCGAGGACAGAGCCTCCAGGCGCGTGCGCACGGCATCCTGTTCGCCGGCTTCGCGCGAGGCCTGCAGCGCTTCCAGCACGCGGTCCATCAATTGGTTGTCGTTGAACGGCTTTTCAAAGAAATCGAAGGCGCCGTTTTTGAGCATGTCGACCGCCATCGGCACGTCGCCGTGACCGGTCAGGAAAATCACGGGACGGCGCCGTGTGATGCCGCGGCTCTTGAGCGTGTCGAACAGCGCCACACCGCTCTGGTCGGGCATACGCACGTCGAGCAGGATGCATTCGCCGTCGACGTCGAAATTGTCGGGACCGGCCTGCTCCATCGCCGCCAGGAACGCTGCGGCGCCGGCATAGGCGAGTGAGGGAATTGCGCGCGATTGCGCCAGCCATGTGAGCGAATCGCGGATGATCTCTTCGTCGTCAACAATGTGCAGCATCGATGCAATGTGAAATAGTGGCGCTTGGCCGATGGCGCGCGCTTTTGTTGTGGTTCAACCGGCGGAGTCCTGCACAGGCAGGGAAGGCAAGGAAAACCGGAAGATTGTACCTCCTGTGGGGTTGTCGGCATAGGACAACGTGCCGCCATGGAATTCGATGGTGGTGCGGCAGATGTTGAGACCCATGCCCATGCCTTCGGCTTTGGTCGAGAAAAATGGCGAGAACAGGGCGGCGGCGACTTCGGGCGGGATGCCGTGGCCTTGGTCGATGACCGACACCACCACCGATTGCTGGGTCGATTGCTGCGACGACGTCTGCCGGTCGAGCGTGGCGGCGATACGCAGGATGCGGCGCTCCGGCGCGCTCGCCGCCATCGCCTGGATGGCGTTGCGCGTGAGGTTGAGCAGCACCTGTTCGAGCAGCACAGCGTCGCCCAGTACGTCGGGCAGGTCGGCGGGAATCGCGGTCTGCACCACCACCAGGAATTGCTGCGCCTGCAGTTCGACCAGCGGTGCGATGTTGTCGACGATGTTCTTGATCGATACCGGCTGGCGCGTGGGCTCGCGCTTCTTGACGAACTGGTGCACGCTGCGGATGACATTGCCGGCGCGCTGCGCCTGGGTGTTGATTTTTTCGAGTGCGGGTTGCAGCGAGGCCGGATCGATGGAGCCGTTCTGCATCATGTTGAGCGCTCCCGTGGTGTAGCTGGAAATCGCCGCCAGCGGCTGGTTCAGTTCATGCGCCAGGGTCGATGCTATCTCGCCCATGCTGGCCAGGCGCGCCCCGGTCTGCAGTTTTTCCTGCTGCATGCGGCTGAGGTCCTCGGCGCGCTTGCGATCGGTGACGTCGAGGATCGATCCCATCCAGCCGGTCTGCTTGCCGTTCTGGTCTACCAGCGGCGATTCGAAAATCAGTACCGGGAAGCGCTCGCCATCCTTGCGCTGGAAGATGGTTTCGAATTGCGGCGTGATGCGGCCGGCCAGCACTTTCGAGAAACGTTCCTGGTATTCATCCATCGCTTCCGGCGCCCAGTAGGGCATCGGCGGGATCTTGCCGACCAGCTCGTCGGCGGGAATGCCGACCATGGTGCAGAAGGCCGGATTGACGTAGGTAATGCGGCCTTCGAGGTCGCGTGCGCGCATGCCGGTGACCAGCGAATTTTCCATCGCGCTGCGGAAGGACACTTCGTGCACCAGCGCTTCTTCCGCCGTCATGCGGCGGTTGATGTCGCGCCACAGCGCCCACAGGCTCCACAGCAAACCGAGCGACAACACGATGACCGAGCCGACCAGCAAGTTGGGCAGCAGTTTCGGCGCGCTCTTGGTGCTGTTGGTATGCAGCCGCAGCGTCAGTCCGGGCAGCTCCAGCTCGCGACGATGGGTGTAGACGTTCAGGCCGGGGCCGCCGGCGGTGCGGCGTGCAACCACCTTGTCGTCGGTGTCGGTGAGGAGGATTTCATTGTCCTGGGCGAACCACCAAGGCACCATTTCATTGAGCACACGCGACACTGAATAGCTGGCGACGACGCTGCCGAGGTATTGGCTTTCACGGAACAGCGGGATGTGGTAATCCATCACCACCGGTTCGGCGATCCCGGACGGCACCGCGGGTGCGCTGTAAATCGGGCGGCGAATGGTGCGCGCATGTTCTTCAGCCTGTTGCGAGGGCATCGACAATTCGTGGCGCGGGACCGGGAAATCATCGGTCGATGCGATCGGCTTGCCGTCGACACCGAACCAGGTGACGCGATAGAACTCGCGGTTGTTGCGCAGCAGTGCGTTGAGGCGGCTGCGGAACTGATCTTTCTTCAGGTGTTCGTTGACGATCTCGCGCGCGATCAGGCGCATGCTTTCATCATCGCGGCTGAGCTGGAAACGGATCGCCTGTTCCACCCACAGCGAGTCGGCGATGAGCTGTTCCTGGCGCTCGCTCGACTCCATCTGCTGCGCCTGGCGCGGCAGCCAGATCAGCGTCATCAGGAACAGCAGCACCAGCAGGATGGGCATGACCCAGCGCAGCAGGTGGCGGCGTCCCGGCGATAGCAGATGGGAAGGGGAGGAAAGGCGCTGCGGTTTCATTTGGTGTGTGGAGCTTGCAACGATGCGGTGCGCGTAGTTTATCGCGAGCAGGGCGATTGCGGAGGATGTTCGCGGGAGAGGGCGCTGGATATTGCAGTGCGTCATGCGAATTGTGGTTATCCACAGTTGTGTCAGTATTTTGTCATGTCAAAATGCGCTCAGTCAGAATTGTGACCACGCCTTTTCCATATTTTTCAAAACCAAAAAGGGGACAACCATGAAGCTCAAGTCATTCGTATTCGCGCTTTCCGCCGCCGCCGTCTTTGCCGGCAACGCCTTCGCCCAGGCGCCGATCATCATCAAATTCAGCCATGTGGTGGCCAACGACACGCCTAAAGGCAAGGGCGCAGAGCGTTTCAAGGAACTGGCCGAGAAAGCTACCAAAGGCCGCGTGAAGGTCGAAGTCTATCCGAACAGCACGCTGTACAAGGACAAGGAAGAGCTTGAGGCGCTGCAACTGGGCGCCGTGCAGATGCTGGCGCCGTCGCTGGCCAAGTTCGGTCCGCTGGGCGTGAAGGAATTCGAAGTCTTCGACTTGCCTTATATTTTCCCGAGCAAGGAAGTGCTGTATCGCGTGACCGAAGGTCCGATCGGCAAGGATCTGTTCAAGAAGCTGGAGCCGAAGGGCATTACCGGTCTGGCGTATTGGGATAACGGTTTCAAGGTCATGTCGGCCAACAAGCCGCTGCACGTGCCGGCCGATTTCCGCGGCCTGAAGATGCGCATCCAGTCGTCCAAGGTTCTCGATGCGCAGATGCGCGCACTCGGCGCCAATCCGCAAGTGCTGGCGTTCTCCGAGGTCTACCAGGCGCTGCAGACCGGCGTGGTCGACGGCACCGAGAATCCGCCATCGAACCTGTACACCCAGAAGATGCATGAAGTGCAGAAGCACGTGACGGTTTCCGATCACGGCTATCTGGGTTATGCCGTCATCGTCAACAAGAAGTTCTGGGACGGCCTGCCTGCCGACATCCGCACTGCCCTGGAAGGCGCGATGAAGGACGCTACCAAGTACGCCAACGCGATCGCGCAGCAAGAGAACGACGCTGCACTGGCAGCGGTGCAAAAGACCGGCAAGACCACTATCTATCGTCTCAACGACAAGGAAAAGGCCGAATGGCGCAAAGCCTTGCTGCCGGTTCAGACACAAATGGCAGACCGTATCGGCAAGGATCTGATTTCCGCCGTGAACAAGGAAGCTGCTGCACTGGGTCAGAAGTAAATCGGGTTTCAGTCGCAAATAAAAAGTTCAAGGAACGTCCGGTGCAGCGACAACCTGCACCGGAAAAAACGACAGGGCAGGGCGATTTTTATTGGCCACCCACTGAGGAGACACGATGTTGAAATTTTTAGACCACTTGGAAGAGTGGCTCATTGCATTTTTGATGGCGGCAGCGACTGTCATCATCTTTGTCGCCGTGGTGCATCGCTATGCATCCGGTTTGCCGATTCCCTGGCTGCAGGATGAGCTGATCCAGATCAACACCAGCTGGGCGCAGGAATTGTGCATCTACATGTTCGTCTGGATGGCCAAGTTCGGCGCCGCCTATGGCGTGCGCACCGGCATCCACGTCGGCGTCGATGTGCTGATCAATCGCATGAACACGCCATGGCGCAACAAGTTCGTCGTGTTCGGCCTGCTGGCCGGGGCCTTGTTTACCGGCATCGTCGGCACCCTGGGCGCCGAGTTCGTGTGGGAAATCGCACAGCATTCCAGCACGTCGGAAGTCATGGAAGTACCGATGTGGATCGTCTATCTGGCGGTGCCGCTGGGTTCGTATCTGATGTGTTTCCGTTTCCTGCAGGTCTGCTGGGCCTTCATCAAGACCGGTGAATTGCCTAAGCACGACCACACCCACGTCGAAGGCCTCGACGAAGAAATCGCAGGAGGAAAAGCATGAACGCAGCAATTATCTTCGTCCTGCTGTTCGGCCTGATGCTGACCGGGATGCCGATCTCGATCTCGCTCGGCCTGACGGTCCTGACCTTCCTGTTCACCATGACCGACGTGCCGATCCAGTCGGTCGCGCTGAAACTGTTCACCGGCATCGAGAAGTTCGAGATCATGGCGATCCCGTTCTTTATTCTCGCCGGCAACTTCCTCACCCACGGTGGGGTGGCGCGACGCATGATCAACTTCGCCACGTCCATGGTCGGTCACTGGCATGGTGGTCTGGCATTGGCCGGCGTGATGGCGTGCGCCTTGTTTGCCGCCGTGTCCGGTTCATCGCCGGCAACCGTGGTGGCGATCGGCTCCATCATCCTGCCGGCGATGGTGCGTCAGGGTTTTCCCAAGAAGTTCGGCGCCGGCGTCATTACCACCTCGGGCGCCCTGGGCATCCTGATCCCACCGTCGATCGTGATGGTGATGTATTCGGTCTCGACCAATACCTCGGTGGGCAAGCTGTTCATGGCCGGCGTCGTGCCGGGTCTAATGCTGGCGCTCCTGCTCGGCCTGACTACCTGGTACCTCGCGCGCAAGCATAACTACCCACGCTTGCCGAAGGCGAGCTGGGCCGAGCGCGGGGCTGCTTTCCGCAAGAGCGGCTGGGGTTTGTTCCTGATCGTGATCGTGATGGGCGGGATTTATTCCGGCGCGTTTACACCGACTGAGGCGGCGGCAATGGCGGCGGTGTATGCCTTCATCATTGCGGTGTTCGTCTACAAGGACATGAGCCTGAAGCAAGTGCCGAAGGTCTTGCTCGACTCCGCCTCGATGTCGGCCATGCTGTTGTACATCATCACCAACGCGGTGCTGTTCTCGTTCCTCGTGACCAGCGAAAACATCCCGCAGGCGATGGCGGCGATGATCACCGACAGCGGCCTCGGCCCGATCACTTTCCTGCTGGTGGTGAACGTGTTGCTGCTGTTGGCGGGCAACGTGATGGAGCCGTCGTCGATCGTGCTGATCATGGCGCCGATCCTGTTCCCGGTGGCAATGAAGCTGGGCATCGATCCGGTCCACTTCGGCATCCTGATCGTGGTCAACATGGAAGTCGGCATGTGCCATCCGCCGGTCGGCCTGAACCTGTACGTGGCCTCGGGCATTACCAAGATGGGGATTACCGAACTGACCATTGCGGTGATGCCGTGGCTGCTGACGATGCTGGCGTTCCTGGCGCTGATAACCTATGTGCCGCAGATTTCGTTGTGGTTGCCTAACCTGGTTTTTGACTGATATCGGTCTGATTTGCAGGGCCCGTCGCCGCAGGCTGGAAGCGGCGGCGACGGCGATATTGTCAGAATGAAATGTTGTCTAATAACATGTTTTAAATTTGCGCAAAAAGTACTTTTAATGCTGAGCAAGTACTGTTAAAGTGCGACCTTCGTCTGCAAAGACAATAGAATTTCAGCCGCAGTATTGTCGGTAGTTCATGGCTTTAAAACGAGATTTAAAGTGGGTGATGCACATAACAAACGGTATTGATACCGAGGATACTGAGGAGACGTGGGTTCAAGAAGCTGTTTAAACGGCCGGGACGCACAAGGGTAATTTCAAGGCGCATCGCAAGATGCGCCTTTTTTATTTTCCGCGCGGATCTCGTTGTGGGCTTACTCCGCCATTCCCAGCGGATGCAGGCCGGTCGGCGTCTGGATCAGTGCCAGCATGTGCGGCTTCTGTCCCGGCGCCGGCTGATGCATGTCGATGTGGCTTTGCAGGCCGATCTGCGTCAGCCAAGCGGCGATGGCCTCGGCTTGCGGATGGAATCCTTCCAGTCTGACCAGGCTGCAACCGAGGTCGGCCATGTTGTCGGTCGGATGGCTGGAGCTGTTCCACTGGATCAGGCTGGGCATCACGCCGTCCAGTACCAGTTTGCCGTCGGCGGGAATGGTGATGCGCCATTGCAGCGCGCCGCGGCTCATTTCTTCGACGATGCCGGGCGAGATGGTTGCGGCGGCCGTCGCCGCTTCGATATCGTCGGTGCGCACCACCCAGGTCGCCAGGCGCGGCTTGCTGCCGGCGGCCATGGTGTCCAGTCCGAACCAGCGCGCGCGTTGCGGCGCAGGGGCGGCGGGATTGACCGCAATGACTTCCAGATAAAAGCCGTGCCCCAGCTTGAGCAGGGCATTGTGGGTGCCCAGGCGCACGTGCTCGCCGCCAGCTTGCGGCGATACGCCGAGGGTCTGCTCGATGTAGGCAATCCCTTCGGCCAGCGAAGGGGCGGTGACGACAAGGTGATCGGCGTGGCTGGTGGGTGTTGTCATATATTGGTTCCTGGATTGCTGCGAGGTTGGCGGCGGTTGGCAGAGCGCCGCGGCGATGTGCTTAAATAGCGTATTCCCTCAATGTTTCCGAGTCATGAAGAATACACAAGCGGGCGACATTTTTTCCGCCATCGTACACGTACCGTTCGGCGGCATCGGTATTCGCACTTCTGCAGGGGTGATTCTGGAGATGGTCTACCTGCCCAGGCACTTCCGCGAAAAGGATGCAATCGACGCCGCGGCCGACAAGGCAGCCAAGCAGATCCTGCGCTACATCGACAAGCCGGACTACCGGTTCAAGCTGCCGCTGGCCGAAGTCGGTTCGGATTTCCAGCGCCGCGTGTGGGACGCGATCGCCTCGATTCCGCGCGGCGAAGTACGCACCTACGGCCAGATCGCCAAGTTCATTCAGTCCGCGCCGCGCGCGGTGGGGCAGGCGTGCGGCGCCAACTGGTTTCCGCTGGTCGTGCCTTGCCACCGGGTAACGGCGGCGGGCGGACTGGGCGGCTTTTCGCACCGCGACGACGAGGACGGCTTCCCGCTCAGCGTGAAGCGCTGGCTGCTGGCGCACGAAGGCGTCGATGGCTACTGAAGCGCCCAAACGCGTGGGAAAAAGCCACGCCGGCCGCGCGCCCAAGGTCGAAGCCACCGGCGCAAGCCTGGCCGCCATCGACGAGTTTTGCGACACGCTGTGGCTGGAGGATGGCCTCGCCAGGAATTCGCTGGAAGCCTACCGGCGCGACATGACCTTGTTCGCGCACTGGCTGCAAACGGAGCGCCGCAAGGATTTGCTGGCTACGCATGCGGATGACCTCAGCGCCTATTTCGCCGCACGCCACGCCGACACCAAGGCCAGTTCCGCCAATCGCCGGCTGGCGGTGCTCAAGCGCTTCTTCCTGCTGGCGCTGCGGCAAAACCGCATCAGCGAAGATCCCTGTCTGCACCTGCGCTCGGCCAAGCAGCCGCCGCGATTTCCCAAGGTGCTGTCGGAAGGCCAGGTCGAGGCCCTGCTGGCTGCGCCCGACGTCTCCACGCCCTTGGGTCTGCGCGACCGCACCATGCTGGAACTGATGTACGCCAGCGGCCTGCGGGTGTCCGAACTGGTGTTGCTGAAGTCGGTCGAGGTCGGCATGAACGAAGGCGTGCTGCGCATCACCGGCAAGGGCAACAAGACGCGACTGGTGCCATTCGGCGAAGAGGCGCGCGGCTGGATCGAGCGCTACCTGCGCGAAGCCCGCCTGCAGATCCTCGAAGGCCAGGTCGACGACGCGCTGTTCGTCACCGCACGCGGCGGCGCCATGACGCGCCAGATGTTCTGGACGCTGATCAAGAAGTACGCGCTGCAAGGCGACATTCGCGCGCCGCTGTCGCCGCACACGTTGCGCCATGCATTCGCCACGCATCTGCTCAACCACGGCGCCGACCTGCGCGTGGTGCAGCTGCTGCTCGGCCATGCCGATATTTCAACCACCCAGATCTATACCCACGTGGCGCGCGAGCGCCTGAAAAAATTGCATGCGGAACATCACCCGCGTGGATAACCGGTTCCAAGTTGCGGCATAATGTGCGCCAAATGAGCTCCAAAAAAGACCATATCTCCGAAACCCAGGCGACGCAATTCCTGCGCAAGCATGGCATTTCCTTTACCGAACATCCCTATCCCTATGAAGAGCACGGCGGCACTAGCGTATCGGCGCGTGAACTCGGCGTGGATGAGCATCACGTTGTCAAGACGCTGGTGATGCAGGATGAGGCCGCCAAGCCGATGCTGGTGCTGATGCACGGCGACCGCAAGGTGTCGACCAAGAATTTGGCGCGGCAGATCGGCTGCAAGTCGGTGGAGCCGTGCAAGCCGGAAGTGGCCAATCGCCATTCCGGTTTCCTGATCGGCGGCACCTCGCCGTTCGGCACGCGCAAGGCCATGCCCGTTTATGTCGAAGAGAGCATTCTGGCGATTCCGAAGATCTACATCAACGGCGGCAGGCGCGGTTTCCTGATCGGCATTGCGCCCGACGCCATCGTCAAAGTCTTGCCCGGCAAGCCTGTACACTGCGCGCTGGAAGAATAAAACAAGCCGCCCTGCCGTAGCGGGGCGCGTCAAGAAAGAAGGGTTCAATGAATACAGTATTGTTTGCAATCGCCGCCTACCTGATCGGTTCCATTTCATTCGCCGTGGTGGTGAGCAAGGCCTTCGGCCTGTCCGATCCGCGTACCTACGGCTCGAAAAACCCGGGCGCCACCAACGTCCTGCGCAGCGGCAACAAGAAGGCAGCGGCGCTGACCTTGCTGGGAGACGGTTTCAAGGGCTGGCTGGCAGTGTGGCTGACGATCAGGTTCGGTCCGCAATTCGGCGTCGGCGACACCGGCGTCGCGCTGGCGACCATCGCTGTCTTCCTCGGCCATCTGTGGCCGGTATTCTTCCGCTTCGTCGGCGGCAAAGGCGTGGCGACCGCGCTCGGCATTCTGCTGGCGCTGAACGTCTGGCTTGGTGTGGCGACGCTGGTCACCTGGCTGGTGATTGCTTATGCATTCCGCTACTCGTCGCTGGCGGCGCTGATCGCCAGCGTATTTGCGCCGTTCTACTACGGCCTGCTGTTCGGCAGCGCGGACGGCATCCTGCTGGCGGTGCTGGCGATGAGCGCGCTGCTGGTGTTCCGCCATCGCAAGAATATCGCCAATCTGCTGGCCGGCAAGGAAAGCAAGATCGGGTCGAAGAAGAAATAAGCCGGTATCGAAGACCGATGAAAAATCGTCAGTGCTCCCACGGCAATGAAAAATTGAACGAGCGTTGATGCTGCGGCGATTTTCTGATCAAGCGGAATGTGCGCCATGTGCGCGGCATGAATTCCGTTTGGATGGTCTCCGGCAATTGCATCTGCCGTTCCACGGTCTGCCTGGCGCGGTTATAGCAGCGATAGCACCATGAGGTGGAAATCAGCAGGCAACCGGCGAGTCTTGCGATGCTGTTGTCGCAGTGCGCCAGCAATTTGACGTAAGCGGCGGCGCGCGAATGATGCGGGCTGACGTGCGATGCATGATCAACGCATTCCTTCAGTTCCAATATCGTCAATGGATCATCGCCCGGACCGCTGCTCAGCTGATTGAGCAGGGGATGGCAATCGTGTGCAGGATCGTCGCCATAGTCCCACGCATCCAGCCGGACCGCCATGCGGATGTGCTTTTCATCATAGTTCACCAGCTTCTGGTAGAGATAACTGAAAAGCAGATCGACGTGGGCAGGATTCAGATAGTCAACATCGATCCCTTGTTTTTCCCGGATTTTCTCGGCCATTAACCAGGCTTCCGCCTGTACGTCGTCAGCTTCGTGTTCGCCTTTTGTTGCTACGGAAATTTTCTTGAACTTTGATTTGTATTTTTTCGCAAAGGAAGCGAAGTCGCTTTGAGGCATCTGTTTTAAAAAAAAGATGCATCTTAGTTGTGCCTGTTTCCTGCGGGAATAGAACTTATTTGAAGTATCGTCTGTTTTTAAGTGTTGATCTCATCCAGCGGCCAGCGCGGCCGCACGCTGAATGCGTAGTCGCGCTTTGCCGCTTCGGGATGCTGCTGCAGGCGCATGGCGCCGGCAAAGGCGATCATGGCGCCGTTGTCGGTGCAGAATTCCAGCTCCGGATAAAAGACCTGATAGCGCCGCTTGGCCGCGGCGGCGTTGAGGCCTTCACGCAATTGCTTGTTGGCGCCGACGCCGCCGGCGATCACGAGGCGCTTCATGCCGGTGTGCTTGAGCGCGTTCATGCATTTTGCCACCAGCACGTCGACAAGGGCGTCGACGAAGGCGCGCGCGATGTTGGCCTTGTCCTGTTCGCAGATGTTGGTGGTCTGGTTCTTGACCACGGTCAACACAGCGGTCTTCAGGCCGGAAAAGCTGAAGTCGAAATTCTTGGAGTGCAGCATCGGACGCGGCAACTGATACACGCCCGGATCGCCGAACTCGGCCAGCCGCGAAATCGCCGGACCGCCCGGATAGCCGAGACCGAGCAGCTTGGCCGACTTGTCGAAGGCTTCGCCGGCGGCGTCGTCGAGGGTTTCGCCGAGCAGTTCGTATTGGCCGACGCCGTCCACGCGCATCAATTGCGTATGGCCGCCCGACACCAGCAGCGCCACGAACGGGAACTGCGGCGGGTTGGACGACAGCAGCGGCGACAGCAGGTGACCTTCCAGGTGATGCACGCCGAGCACCGGCTTGTCGAGCGAGAGGCCGAGGCCGCAGGCAACCGATGCGCCCACCAGCAGGGCGCCGGCCAGGCCGGGACCTTGCGTGTAGGCGATGGCGTCGATATCGCCATGGGCGATGCCGCTTTGTTCGAAGACTTGCCTGAGCAGGGGAATCGCACGCCGGACGTGGTCGCGCGAGGCCAGTTCAGGGACCACGCCGCCGTATTCCTGGTGCATCGCGATTTGCGAATGCAAGGCATGGGCGAGCAGGCCTCTTTGCGTGTCGTATAACGCCAGACCGGTTTCATCGCAGGAGGATTCGACGCCGAGAACTATCATGGATTGCAGCAGGGAAAACAGTGGGGACGCGTGTGCGTCCGAAGGCGCTATTGTAAAGGAAAGGCGCGCACAGCCACGGCGGCGCACAAGATGCGTCGCATGGTGTACCCTTGCGCTCATCAAAAACGGCAGCAATACGAGAGTACGATCATGACGGAATCAGGCAAGGAAATGCTGGCTGCGGCCCGCTTCATCAAGGAGATCGGACGCGGCAAGGATGGCGCACGGAGTTTGTCGCGCGACGATGCGCAACTGCTGTACGGCGCCATGCTGGATGGTCGCGTCAGCGATCTCGAACTCGGCGCTATCCTGTTGGCCATGCGCGTCAAGGGGGAGTCGGTGGAAGAAATTGCCGGTTTCCTGGCCGCCGCCGAAGCCTCGTTCACGCCGTTGCAGGCGCCGCTGGGCGACTACGCGCCGGTGGTGATTCCGAGCTACAACGGCTCGCGCCACATGGCCAACCTGACTCCCTTGCTGGCGTTGCTGCTGGCGCGCGAAGGCGTGCCGGTGCTGATGCACGGTGTGACGCAGGATCCGCAACGCGTCACCAGCGCAGAGATTTTCGAAGCGCTCGGGATCCATCATGCGATCGGTCCGCACGAAGCCGAAGCCGCGCTGGCCAACCGGCAACCGGCGTTCATCCCGATTCAGGTGCTGGCGCCGAAGTTGGCGCGCCTGTTGGCGATGCGCCGCCTACTCGGCGTGCGCAATTCGACGCATACGCTGGTCAAGATCATGCAGCCGTTTGCCGCGCCGGCTTTGCGCCTGACCTCGTACACGCATCCCGAATACCTGGAAATGCTCGGCAAGTATTTTGTCGGCGCAGCGCCGGCACAGCGCGGGGATGCTTTCCTGATGCGCGGCACCGAAGGAGAGACCGTTGCCAATGCGCGGCGCGCGCAGCAGATTGACTGGTTCCATGGCGCCGAACGCACGCTGCTGGTGGAGAAGCAAAAAGTGGCGGAAGAGATTCCGGACTTGCCGGAGGGTAGGGATGCCGCTGCGACGGCGCGCTGGATTGAGGCGGTGCTGCGCGGTGAGAAAAGCGTACCGATTGCGATCGCCGAACAGGTCGGGCATTGCATGGCGGTATCCAGGGCGATCAAGGCACGTACGCCCTGACGCCGACGGGCGTTGATACTGCAGGCGTGCAGGTGTTCAGGCTTTGGGTTTGACGGCCTTGACCGCCGCCGTTGCCGTGATCTGTGCGAAGGCGAAGATGACTTCCTTGACGATCTTGCGTTGCGGCGCAGGCAGATTGATGAAGGCTTCGAAGGCCTCCCGTTCGCGATAGCCGATGGCTTCTTCCCAGCGCGCGCGGCGCTTGTCGATGCGCTTGCCGATCTCTTCACCGAAGCGCAGATGTTGCGGCGTGACAATGAGCCATTCGGCGAGCGTCTCCAGCTTGTCCTGGTTTGGCATGGATTCGCCGAGTAGCCAGCGTCGCACGCCGTGCAAGGTCATCGGTTTACCCCAGTAGCGCAAATTGAACTCGCGTTCCAGAACAGCGGGCTTTGGTTCATATCCCGCTTTTTCCATCGAGGCGCGCAGTCGTTTTGCAAATTTTTCGTTCGCGTTTTCCATGACTGGAACTTACTGCCTAGTGGGTGAGGAATGGGTACTTTTGGTTTTCGGAATAATTACGCGGAGGATGTGACTTATAATCAACGCCGCTTAACGTCACCAAGTTGTAGCTATCTTGTCTTATTTTCAACTTGACTGATAGATAACAATTGTAACCTGTGGGAATCTCCCAACATGACGCCCAGCAAGACTTACAGGCCGGTAATGGTGTTTGCGCGAACGTCGTTTGCAGGCATGCCGGCAGGAAAAAACCGCTGCCGTGCTCATGAACGCAAAGCGTCGCGGCCAAGCTGAGGCATTGTCAGAAGCGGCAGTTCTTTTCGCTTGGCGAAAACGCCGGGGAAGAAGCCGGGATTTTTTGGGACAAACCAGCTAGAATAGGCGCGGATAAAGGGATTGCGCCGGATAGAACCGATTGTCGCGAATGAATAAAGAGCAAACGACAAGCGGCTGCGCATGCCAAAACACAAGCGTTTGCGACGCTTTTTTTCCTGATTTTGTTTGTGAACATCGATGCGTTCTCGCGCATTGACGAAGCTTTGTTTGTCGTCGTGGATTCACGGGATTCATTTTCGTAACACGCAGTTCGAACGGAAGATGCAGACGGATTTCTCAGATCATGGCCGGCTCCTATAACCTTTTGCTGATTTGTTTTTCTCTATTTGTTGCGACGCTTGCTTCGTACACAGTATTGGAAATCGCTGAACGCATCGCATCGCAGGAAACCGCACGCTACCGCCGCATGTGGCTGGCCGGCGGCGCGCTGGTGTTCGGCGTCGGCATCTGGTCCACGCATTTCACCGGCATGCTGGCGTTCCAGTTGCCGATCAGCGTCGGCTACAACGCCCTGTTTACCGTCGTATCGCTGCTGCTGTGCATCGGTCTGTCGTTTTATCTTCTGCACCGCTCTACCCAGCGCCGGCTGCGCTGGCCGCGCATGCTTGCCGACGGCGTCGCGCTCGGGGCCGGCATGGCGGCGGTGCACTGGCTCGGCCTGCATTCGATGCAGATCATCCCGGCGGTGCGTTACACGCCGTGGCTGGAGATTCTGTCGGTGCTGGCGACCATGGCCGTCGCGGTGCTCAACATCTGGATCATCTACACGCTCAACACGCACAAGGGAGAACACTTCTGGCGCCGGGTGATTTTTGCCGGCACGCTCGGTCTGGGCATCTTCTTCATGCATTGCCTGAACATGGCGGCCGCCAACTTTTCTCCCGACAGCATCAGCAGCACTTACGCCAGCATTGACAGCGACAACCTGATGAGCGCGGTGGTGCTCGGCACCTTGTTCGTGCTGATCGCCGCGCTGATTTTCAGCGGTGCACAGAAGACCAAGCTGCTCAGGAAGATCGTCGGCCGCACCAACGACAAGCTGTTGCATTTCGCCACGCACGATGTGCTCACCGGCCTCCCCAATCGCGCTTTGCTGGCCGAGCGCATCCAGCATGCGATCCACGTCTCCAAGCGCAGCGGGCTGTCGTTTGCCGTGCTGTTCATGGACCTGGACGGCTTCAAGGCCATCAACGATTCGCTCGGTCACTCGGTGGGCGACGGCTTGCTGATTGCGGTCGGACAGCGGATTCGCGCCTGCATCCGCAGCGAAGACATGGTGTCGCGCATCGGCGGCGACGAGTTCGTGGCGGTCATGGGCAGCCTGGCCTCGCCCGACGTGGTCGAAAACCTGGCGGAAAATATCCTGAGCGTGCTGCGTCAGGATTTTCGCGTCGACGAGGCGACGCTGCGGGTGACGTCGAGCATCGGCATCGCGGTGTATCCCAACAGCGGGGACACCGTCGACGCGTTGATGAAGAACGCCGACGCCGCGATGTATGAGGCCAAGCAGAACGGCCGCAACACTTACCGTTTCTTTGAGCCGGCCATGCACGCCAGCGCGATGCGGCATCTGACGGTGCGCCACGCGCTGCAGCTGGCGGTGGAGCACAATCAGCTGTCGCTGCATTTCCAGCCAAAATTTGAAGGCCGCCAGCACACACTGACCGGCGTCGAGGCATTGCTGCGCTGGGATCATCCGGAACTGGGCAGCATGAGTCCGACCGAATTCATCCCGATCGCCGAGCGCTCGGGCCAGATCATTCCGATCGGCGATTGGGTGTTGCGCGAAGTGTGCGCGCAGATCGTGCGCTGGGATGCGGCCGGCATGCCGCCGGTCAAGGTGGCGCTCAATCTGTCGCCGCTGCAGATGCGTCCCGACCTGGTCGACAGCGTCACCGAGATCGTCAGCCAGGCCGGCATCGCGCCGCAGCGCCTGATGTTTGAAATCACCGAAACCGCGGCGATGAAGAACGTTGAAAAGAGCGCGCGCATCATCACCGATCTGCAGGAGCTCGGCTACGACATCGCCATCGACGATTTCGGCGCGGGCTATTCCAGCCTGGCGTACCTGCAGCAATTCCACTGCCGCCAGATCAAGATCGACAAATTCTTCACCTCTCGGCTGGACCAGGGCGGCGATTCCGGACCAGCGATCGTGTCGGCCATCATCGCGCTGGCGCATGCGCTGAACATGGAAGTGGTGGCCGAAGGCGTGGAGACCGAAGCGCAGCTCGCCGCGCTGCAAAAACTCAACTGCGACCAGGTACAGGGATTCCTGTTGGCGCGTCCGGCTGCCGCGCGGGATGTGCAGCACTTCCTGGGACACGGCAGGGCGTTCGCCTGAACGCTCCTTTAGCTGACTACTCGGCGCTGGACTACCCGCCGCTGGACCACCCGCAAATACCAGATCAGGAAGAACGCCACCAGGCCCAGGCTGGCGCTGTTGCCGAGCCAGAAGCCGGCGGCGCCGTGCAACCATGCCGGCGATACGCCGAACGGATCGAGGCCGAGGACGTAACCGCCGCCGAGTCCGATACCCCACAGCGCCACCGCATAGATCACGGTCGGGATCACCGCCACCTTGTAGGCACGCAGCACGAAGGCCGTGGTCACCTGCAGCGAGTCGAACAGCTGGTAAAACGCGATGAACAGAAACAGCGGCAAGGCCGAGGCGATGATGACTTCATCCGGGGTATAGGCGCGGATGATCTGCTCCCGCGCGAACCATACCGCCACGCCGATCAGCACCGACAGGATCGCCGACAGGCGGATGCCGGCGCGTGAAATCTTCTTGGCGGTCTGCCAGTCGCGCGCACCGATGGCTTGCGCCACCAGCGTGCCGGTGGCGTTGGCCAGCGAGAGCGGCAGCATGTACAGCACGGTGCCGACGTTGGCGGTGATCTGGTGTCCAGCGACCGCAACCGCGCCGAGGCGCGCAATGAAGATCGCCATCAGCGTGAACGCCGTCACTTCGATGAAATAGCTCAGGCCCATCGGGATGCCGAGTTTCAGCAGGCTGCGCTGCGCCTTCCACTGCGGTGCGACGAAGCCGCTGCCGAACACGCGCAGTTCGCGATAAATCGGTGCGCCGCGCACCAGCATCCAGCCGGTCAGCAGCATCAGCCAGGCGATCAGGCTGGTGGCGATGGCGCAGCCCGGGCCACCGAACGCCGGCAAGCCGAAGCCGCCGAAGATGAACCAGGCATTGAGCGGAATCTTGAGGAGCAGGGCGCCGATCTGGATCGCCATCACCATCTTGGGACGCGAAATGGCGGTGTTGAGCGCGGCATACACGCGAAACCCCAGGGTCGCCGGCAGCGCCAGCGCTTCGATGCGCAGGTAGAGCGTGGCTTTTTCCGCCAGTTCCGGCGACGCTTGCGCGAACGACAGGAACACCGGCGAAAACAGCAGCACCAGGCAGCCGATGCAACTGAGGAAGAAGGCCAGCCACAATCCCTGCTTCACTTCGCGGCCGATGTCGCCGAAACGGCGCGCGCCGTACAACTGGCCGATGGTCGGCAGCAGGGCCTGCAGCACGCCCGACAAGCCGACGAACACGCTCACGTAAATCGACACCCCCAGGGCCAGCGCCGCCAGATCCATTGCCGAGAAGCGCGACACCATCGCCGTGTCGATCACGCCGTTGGCGATCAGCGCCAGCTGGCCGATCAGGATCGGCCAGGCCAGCGAAGCAATGCGGAAAGTATGGATGCGTGATGTCATGCGTTTTCAGCGTCGACGTCGGGCCCCGTGCGGAGCGCCGAGATCGCTTCAGTTGCCGATGCGGCGGTACAGGCGGAAGCGCTCGTCGCGATCGGAGGGGCGCCGGCCTTCCCACAGCAGCTGCCAGCGGCCTTCATACTGGCGCAGCATCTGCTCGGCGTTCTGGTTGTCGATACTGTCCTGCAGCAGCAGGAAATCGCAGCGCATGTCCGGCCGGTCTTCAAAATGCACGTGGCCGAAGTAGGCGAACGACGCGCGCTGCGCCGGGCCGACGTTGGATTCCACGCACTGCTTGACCGCCGACATGCGTTCTTCGATCTGTTGCGCTACACCGGCATAGCTCTTGCCGTAGTTGACCCACGGCAGCCACAGGGTCATCAGCAGCACCCAGCACAGCACCACGCCGCCGGACGACAGCACCACCGCGCGCCACAGCACCGAAGGCCGGCGCGAAATGCGCCAGTGCACCAGCAGGATCCAGAAGAGCGTGGTCAGCACGGCGATCGCCAGTGCGATCGCATTGAAGCCGGGCTTGTAGCCGGGCGCCAGCTTGAAGGCGTTCTTGGCGATCTGCGCCGGCCAGCCGGTCTCCTTGGCGATCCAGCCGATCCAGATGAAGGCCGCGCAGGTCGTCAGCGTCATCACCGAGAACCAGTCCACCGCATTGATGGCGCCGCGCTTCATGGTCGGCAGGCCGAATGCCGCCAGGATCGCCAGCGCTGGCAGCAGCGGCAGCAGGATGCCTTCTTCGCTGTGTACGTTGAGCAGCACCAGCAGCGTCAGCGGGATGAAGAAGGCCAGCGGCAGCGAAATATGCAGCGAATGCAACTGGCGGCGCCAGGCGTACACGGCCCAGCTGGCGAACGGCCAGGCCGGCCAGGCGAACCACACGCCGTATTTGCCGAAGAACTTCAGCGAGGCCATGGTCGGCCAGTTGATCTGATAAATATTCCAGCTGAGCCAAGTCGAGAACTGCGCACTGGCTTCGGGCAGCAAGGCGCGGATCGAGAAGACCCAGATCAGGCAGATCGCCAGCGCCGCCGGCAGCGACAGGCCGATCAGCGATTTGAACACCGGACGGTAATGCAGGCCCGACAACACCAGCAATCCCAGCAGCACGCCGGCCGGCAGCAACCAGCCATGCGTGAGCACCAGCAGGCCCAGCACTGCGCCCAGCGACAGCGCCTGATGCGGCTTGTTGGTGTCGAACACGCGCGCCGCACTGTACATGGCATAGGCCACCAGCGCGATTTGCAGGGTTTTGGCGCTGGTCTCGTGGCTGTGCAGCAGCAAGCCCAGGAAGCCGAGGTAAATCAGGAAAGCGCCATCGGCCAGCGTGCGGCCGAAATCGCGCGGCTCCGGCTGGCCGCCGAAGGCCAGCTTGAGCGGTTGTGCTTCGCTGCGGCGGCCGAGCAGATAGGTGGCGTACCAGATCGACAGCGAGCCGATCAGGAAGCAACCCACGGTCGAAATGCGCGCCGCCAGCGGATCGCCCAGCAGCCAGCCGAACAGCTTGATGCAGATGGCGCCGAACCAGTACGCCAGCGGACTCTCGGCGGGCATCGCCATGCCGGCGATATTCGGCGCCAGCCAGTCCATCAGATTGCCGTGCGCCATGGTCCACATGATGCCGAAGCTGGCGGCGTCATCGTTCTTCCACGGGTCGCGGCCGATCAGGCCGGGCAGGATATACAGCAAGCCGAGCGCGAGCAGGCCCCAGCGAGGCAGAGCATTGGTCGCGGCGGCAGGGAGGCGGACTGGCTTCATCAAGGTGTTATTGCTCTTGTATGTTGCTGCACTTGTGCGGGTGCGATTATCGGGTAGCCGATATTGTGCAGCAAAATCCTGTTAAAGGATGTATTGGATAGTAACGGCGGGCAACCGTGCAGCGGTAAAGCTGCACCCCGTTCCGCAAAAAACAAAAAAGGCAGCCTCAGCTGCCTTTTTCGACATCGTGCAGAGATTATTCTGCTGCGATTGCAGTCTTGGAACCGACTGTGCCGAACTTCTGGCGGAACTTCTCGACGCGACCTGCGGTGTCGACGATCTTGTGCTTGCCGGTGTAGAACGGGTGCGATTCGGAAGAAACTTCAATCTTCACGAGTGGGTATTCCTTGCCTTCGAATTCGGCCTTTTCGCGTGTGCCGATAGTCGAACGGGTGATGAACTTGAAGTCGTTCGAAACGTCGTGGAACAGAACTTCGCGGTAATCCGGGTGAATGCCTTGTTTCATTTTTTTGCCTTGAAAAGTAGTGGTAGCCAATCGTCACTTCGTCGGTCGCCTTGCTTCTTGACCCGATTGTCGATCACTTGCCGGTGAAAAGTCCGAAATTATACAATGAAATCATGGGTTTGCGCCAAATCTAAATGGCCGGAGCGCGAGCGGGGATGTTGTTTTTTACCGATTCCGGGCCGTTTTCCTGGCCGGGGAGACGCTGCCGGACGGGGCGGCGCCCGCCGGCAGGGTGTTCAGTGCAAGTTTATTTCCACAGGGAACACTTGGATTCAGCCTTGGTGGTCCATGCCTGTTCGGCAGGAATGGTCTGCACCACCTTGTAGTAGTCCCACGGATACTTCGACTCGGACGGCTTTTTCACTTCCATCAGGTACATGTCATGCACCATGCGGCCGTCGGGACGGATATAGCCGTTCTTGGCGAAAAAGTCGTTGATCTTGGTCTTGTGCATCTGCGCGATGACCTTGTCCGGATCATCGGTGCCGCTGGCTTTCACTGCGTTCAGGTACTGCATCGTCGCCGAATAATCCGCCGCCTGCAGCATCGACGGCATGCGCTTCATCTTGGCGAAGTAACGCTTGGAAAAGTCGCGGGTTTCCTGGTTCATGTCCCAGTACCAGCCGTCGGTCAGGTACATGCCTTGCGTGACCTGCAGGGTCAGCGCATGCACGTCATTGATGAACATCAGCAGGCCGGCCAGCTTCATGGTCTTGTTGATGCCGAACTCGTTGGCCGCCTTGATCGAGTTGATGGTGTCGCCGCCGGCATTGGCCAGACCGAGGATCTGCGCCTTCGAGGCCTGCGCCTGCAGCATGAAGGACGAGAAGTCCGAGGCCCCCAGCGGATGCTTGACCGAACCGACTACCGTGCCGCCATTGGCCTTGACGATGTCGGAGGTGTCCTTTTCCAGCGAGGCGCCGAAGGCATAGTCGGCGGTCAGGAAGTACCAGCTCTTGCCGCCGTTCTTGACGATGGCCGAGCCGGTGCCCTTGGCCAGCGCCACCGTATCGTAGGCATAGTGGATGGTATAGGGAGTGCATTCTTCATTGGTCAGCCGCGCGGTGGCGCCGCCGACGGCGATGAAGGTCTTTTTCTTTTCGCCGGCAACCTTGGCCATGGCCAGGCTGGTGCCGGAATTGGTGCCGCCGATCAGCATGTCCACGCCTTGCTGGTCGAACCACTCGCGCGCCTTGGAGGCGGCGATGTCGGCCTTGTTCTGATGGTCGGCGGTGATCAGTTCGATCTTCTTGCCGTTGACGCTGCCGCCGAAGTCGGCGATCGCCATCTTGATGGCCTCGACACCGCCCTGGCCGTCGATGTCGATGTAGACGCCCGACAAGTCGGTGATCAGACCGATCCTGACCACATCTCCCGAAATCTGCGCCGCCGCCGGTCCGGCAAATCCTGCTGCACATGCGGCGACCACGGTCGCCGCGATGGCTGTCATCTTGACCTTCATCTTTGCTCCTCCTGATTGGTTGTGTCTGCGTTGCTGTTTTTATGTCGTCTGGTGGACGGTAAGTTGAAACCCCGGCATGGATCCATGACCGGCAGTACTGCGGTGCTCTACAACATACAACGGTGCTGCGCTTGCGGATGAATACCCGGCAGCAGGAACGATGCCGGTGATGATCTGAACGGTCTGAATCGGGTGAACCTGTCGGTTCTATGCTGTCTCTCGATTTAATTTTTATTGCCGGATCTGTCTTTGCGCAGAGCGCGGCGTGGCTGAAATAGTAGTGTAGGAAGAAAATTGCGGTCAAGCGGTTTTTCCCGGCCGGCGAAAAAGCAAATAAGGCGATGCGGGCAAAAAAAAATCCGCCTGGGCACCCGGGCGGACTTTTTCCAGTCGACAGCTTCGACGGCGACGCAGCATTGCGTCCCGGCAAGGCGGTGCTCCCTCAGCGTTCGCTGCCGCGGCGCATCATGTCGAAGAACTCTGCATTGTTCTTGGTCGACTTCATCTTGTCGAGAATGAATTCCATCGCTTCGATTTCGTCCATGTCGTACATCAGCTTGCGCAAGACCCAGATCTTTTGCAGCTGGTCCGGCTTGATCAGCAGTTCTTCACGGCGCGTGCCGGACTTGCTGAGGTTGATGGCCGGATAGACGCGCTTCTCGGCGAGGCGGCGTTCCAGATGGACTTCCATGTTGCCGGTACCCTTAAATTCTTCGTAGATCACGTCATCCATGCGGCTGCCGGTTTCGATCAGGGCCGTTGCGATGATGGTCAGCGAGCCGCCTTCTTCGACGTTGCGCGCAGCGCCGAAGAAACGCTTCGGACGTTGCAGCGCGTTGGCGTCCACACCGCCGGTCAGGACCTTGCCGGACGCCGGGATCACGGTATTGTAGGCGCGCGCCAGACGGGTGATCGAGTCCAGCAGGATGACCACGTCCTTCTTCATTTCAACCAGGCGCTTGGCTTTTTCCAGCACCATTTCGGCGACCTGGACGTGACGCGTGGCCGGTTCGTCGAAGGTCGATGCGACGACTTCGCCGCGCACCGAGCGCTGCATTTCGGTCACTTCTTCCGGACGTTCGTCGATCAGCAGGACGATCATCACGGTGTCGGGATGGTTGGTGGTGATGGCGTGGGCGATGTGCTGCAGCATGACCGATTTACCGGACTTCGGCGACGCCACCAGCAGACCGCGCTGGCCGCGGCCGATCGGCGCGATCAGGTCGATGATGCGGCCGGTGATGTTTTCCTCGCCGCGCATTTCGCGCTCGAGCTGCATGATCTTGTTCGGATGCAGCGGCGTGAGGTTTTCAAACAGGATGCGATGCTTGGAGGCTTCCGGCGCTTCGCCGTTGACCTTGTCGACCTTGACCAGCGCAAAGTAGCGCTCGCCGTCTTTCGGTGTGCGTACTTCGCCTTCGATGGAGTCGCCGGTGTGGAGATTGAAGCGGCGGATTTGCGAGGGCGAAATGTAAATGTCGTCAGTGGACGCCATGTAGCTGGCGTCAGGCGAGCGCAGGAAGCCGAAGCCGTCAGGCAACACTTCAAGGGCGCCGTCGCCGAAAATCTGTTCTCCCGATTTCGCGCGTTTCTTGAGGATCGCGAACATCAGTTCTTGTTTGCGCAGGCGCGCCGCGTTATCGATGTCCAGGCCAATTGCCATTTCAAGCAATGCGGAGACGTGTAACGCCTTTAATTCTGATAAGTGCATAAGAGTGTCCCGGGATGGGAATAGTAAAAGGTGGGGGAGGGAATTGCGTGGCGTGTTAAAGAGAAACTAACGAAGGAAACCAAAAAAGAACTGGCCTGCAGGTTGATTCAAGCTGCAGGCACGGGCGGCGATGCGAGCGCAGCGCCGCCGTGAATCTCAGATGTTGCTGTCGATGAACGAGGTCAGCTGGCCTTTTGCAAGAGCGCCGACTTTTTGCGCTGCTGCTGCGCCGTTCTTGAACAGGATCAGTGTCGGAATGCCGCGGATGCCGAACTTGGCCGGAATGGCCTGGTTCGCATCGACGTCCAGCTTGGCGATCTGCAGCTTGCCGTCGTATTCCTTGGCGACTTCTTCCAGGATCGGGGCGATTGCCTTGCAAGGACCGCACCATTCAGCCCAGAAGTCCACCAGGACAGGCTTGTCGGATTTCAGGACGTCTGCTTCAAAAGAGGCGTCGGAGATGTGTTTGATGTTTTCGCTCATGGTAGATCCTCGATCTGAGGGAATATATAAGTAAGTGGTCAAATAGCGCCGGGGGAACATACCAGTTGCTTGGCGTATGCCATCAACGCTTCCGGGGTTGCTTCATTGCGTAACATTGCTTAAAGCAGATGGAGTCGTTGTGCCCTGATTCAAGTTATTTTGAAGCGCGGCAACGGGTATTCGGCGGGGTACGGAGGCAATCATAACCCATTTTCAGAAAAAGTGTGCCTCGCCGCCGCCGATGGGCCGCCATCCGGCAAAGCCTGTTGCAGTGCGGTTGCCAAGGTTGGCAATTGACCCGGCCGGTCGCATACAATGCCGCAAAGACGTGCCGGGTCGATAGATTGCGGCAATCATTTCGATAAATATATTTTTCTCTCCGGCCCCTTTTAATGTTGCATTCGCCCCTGCTGATCAGCCCTTCCGTCGATTTCTGGCCACAGACCGCGGCCGCCTTGCTGGACGCGGATCACATGCTGGGCGCAGCGGCGAGGGCGGGGTCGCGCGACTTTTCCGGCTATCAGGTGGTGGTGCCGGCGTTTTCGCATGCGGTGCACTGGCGAACGGCGCTGGCCCAGGCGCTCCAGCGTCATGCGCCGCCGCAGGCCGGCTTCATCCCGCCGCGCATCAACACCATGGCTGGCTGGCTGGCCATGCAGCCGCCCCAGCCGCAGCAGGACGACAGCGAACGCCTGATGCAGCTGTACGCGCAATTGCGCCAGCACGGCTGGCTTAAGAAAATGTTTACGGCGCGCCGCAACACGGACCTGCTGCCGCTGGCGCAGACGCTGTTGTCGCTGTCGGATGAATTGACCCAGGCGTTGCTGCCGGCCATGGAGCGCGCTCCGGGCGACGCCGATGAACGCTGGCAAGCCGCGCTGGCGCAGCTGTCGCCGTCGGCGCGCAGCATGCTCTCGGACGAGGCGCAACTGGTCTGGTCGATCTGGCAGAGCCAGCTCGACGGCAACGACAAGACCGCACAGCGCTACGCGCGCATGCTGGCGCTGGCCCGGCCCGGCGCGCATGCGCCCCTGGCGCCCCTGATGTGGATCAGCCCGGTGGCTCCTGAACCGATGGAACTGGCCTTCCTCGAAGCCTACGGCGAACACGCCGAGGTCCAACCGGTGCAGATCGACTGGCGCGGCCCGGATATCCCCTTGCTGTACCGGACCGCCTGGCCGGAATTGTGCGACACGCCGCTGGCGCCGGCGCCGGACGATCTGTTCGCGCCGCAGATGGATGCGCCGACGCTGGCGCTGTGCCCGGCCGCCAGCCTCGAAGACGCCTCGCTGCAAAGCGCGCAGGTCGTACTGGACTGGCTGCGGCAAGGCAAGAACGACATCGCCGTCGTCGCCCAGGATCGCGTCAGCGCGCGCCGCCTGCGCGCCTTGCTGGAACGCGCGCAAGTCTCGGTGGCCGACGAAACCGGCTGGAAGCTGTCGACCACCCGCGCCGCTGCGGCGATGGCGGCATGGTGCGACGTCGTGACCTCGCGCGGCGAAACCACCGCGCTGCTCGACCTGTTGAAGTCACCGTTCATCTTCGCCGGCATGGCGGACAAGAGCGCGGCGGTGATGCAGATCGAATGGCAATTGCGGCGCGAGAATATTTCCGGTGAGTGGCGCAGCGTGCAGGCGGTGTTCAAGGACGGTTCGCTTGCCGCCGGCGTCTTGCAGGCGGTGGCTGCGCAGGCCGCGCTGTTCGACGGCCGCAAGACTCTGGCGGACTGGAGCGCGTGCGCGCAACAGCTGCTGGATGCGCTCGACATGCGCGACGCGTTCGCGCAGGACATCGCCGGCCAGCAAGTGCTGCAATTGCTGGACGACCTCGGCGCCCGCCAGGCGGATGCCGATGGCGGCGAACTGTTTTCCTTCGCCGAATGGCGCGCGCTGCTGAACCTGCAGCTCGACGCCGTCACCTTCATGCCGCCGATCACCGACCGCCGCATCGTCATGCTGCCGCTCAACGGCGCGCGCTTGCGCAATTTCGACGCGGTGCTGGTGATCGGCGCCGACGCCGAGCATCTGCCGTCGCAGCCGCAGGAAACGCTGTTCTTCTCGAATGCCGTGCGCCACGAACTTGGATTGCCCACGCGGCTGTCGCGCCAGCATCAGCAATTGCGCGACCTGACCGAACTGCTGTGCGCCAACCGCGAAGTGGTGCTGTGCTGGCAGACCCACAAGGACGGCGAACCGAATCCCAAGAGCCCGTGGCTGGAGCGTCTCGAGCTGTGCCTCGCCAAGGCCGGCATGGAACCGCTGCGCGAGCTGCGCCACGATCTGCCGCTGCACGAACTGCTTGCCGCACCCTCCACGATGCCTGCGCCGTCGGCTGCAGAGCTGACGCCGGCGCGCCTGTCGGCCAGCGCGTACAATCGGCTGGTGGCGTGTCCCTATCAATTCTTTGCCCAGCACATGCTGCGCGTGAACGTCATGGACGAACTGTCCGATATGCCTGAGAAGCGCGACTATGGCGGCTGGCTGCACGAGATCCTGATGAAGTATCACGAAGCGCTGCGCGACGCGAAGACGCCCGTCGAGCAGCGTGCCGCCTTGCTGGCGACCATCTCGGACGAGGTGTTCGGCAAGGCCATCCGCGAACATCCCGCCGCGCTCGGTTACGAGGCGCGCTGGCGCAAGGTGATGCCGGCGTACCTGGTCTGGGCCAACGAGCGGGAGTCGCTGGGCTGGCATTTCGTGCTTGGCGAATTGCCGTTGCAGCATGCACTGGCCTGGCCGGACGGCGGCATCGAGTTGTACGGCCGCCTCGACCGCGTCGATGAAAACGCCGAAGGCGAACGCGCGGTGCTCGACTACAAGACCAGCTCATTGCCGTCGCTGGCCGCCAAGCTCAGGAACGCCGAGGATCATCAGTTGCCGTTCTACGGCCTGTTGTCCGGCCAAACGATGGCCGCTGCGCATTACGTCGCACTGGAACCGTACAGGGACAAGACCGGTGACGTTGCCGCTCCCGATTTTGAGGCGCAGCAGCAGGCCTTGCAGCAGCAGATCATCACCGTCATGCAGGCCATCGGCAACGATGCGCCGCTGCCGGCCAACGGTATCGAATCGGTTTGCCAGTATTGCGAAGTGCGCGGACTGTGCCGCAAGGGAGTCTGGCAATGAGCGACATGAATGACAAAGGGGCGATCGCGGCCTACGAAATCAACGGCCGTCCCGCCGAGGCGGCGGCATTCACCGCGGCCGCCTGCGATCCGCGCCAGTCGGTCGTGGTGGAAGCCTGCGCCGGCAGCGGCAAGACCTGGCTGCTGGTGGCGCGCATGTTGCGGCTGCTGCTGGCGGGAGCACAGCCGGCCGAACTGCTGGCGATTACCTTCACGCGCAAGGCCGCACAGGAAATGCGCGAGCGCCTGATGGAGCTGCTGCACGAACTGACGCTGGCGCCGGCCGAACAGGCGCGCCAATTGCTGCTGGAGCGCGGCGTCGACGCCGCCGAGTTGCCGCGCGTGATGCCGCTGGCACGCTCTCTGTATGAGCAGATCCTGGCCGGCCAGCAGGGTTTGTCCATCGACACTTTCCACAGCTGGTTTGCACGCTTGCTGCAGATTGCGCCGCTGGCGTCGGGCGTGCCGCACGGCTATGCGCTGACCGAGAAGAACGGCGAGCTCATGAACGAGGCTTATCGCCGCTTCATGCAGGCGGTGCAAAAGCCGGCGCAACAGCAGATCAGGCAAGCCTTGCTGGAGCTGTACGACCTGGCGGGCGACAGCGGCGCGCGCAATCTGCTGGATTCCTTCCTCGACAAGCGCGCCGAATGGTGGGCCGCAACCATGCCGCCGCTGTCGTCGGAGGACGCGCCGCTGCAATGGCTGGAGGAGTTGTGCGGTCCTGATGCCGCGCGCGATGCGCGATTGACCGTGTGGACGGACGAGGCCCTGAAGGCGCGGCTGTACGAGATTTCTTCCTTGCTCGGCAAGGGCACGGCAACCAACCAGAAGCGCGCCGTCGCCATTGAAACGCTGGTGAGCGGTGAAGCGTCGGCAGAGCAGTTCGTCGCGCTGGCGTCGCAGTTCCATGACGACAGCGGCAAGCCGCGCGGCAACACCAAGACCAAGGACTTGAAGGCGGCATTGAGCAAGCATTACGGCGTCGACGAAGACGTCGCCGTGTCGCTGTTCGACGAAGTGTTCGAACTGACCGGCAACGTGCTGCGGCAATTGCAGCGGCGCAGCGCCGAAGGCATCGTGCTCAGGCTCAATCGCGCCTTGTTCACAGCCGGCCGCGCCTATCTCGATGCCTATCAGGAAGTGAAGGCCGAGCAGCGCGTGTTCGATTTCGCCGACCTGGAATGGCACGCCTACCGCCTGCTCACCAACGAAGAAAGCGCGGCCTATCTGCAAAGCCGTCTCGACGCGCGCTACAAGCACATCCTGCTGGACGAATTCCAGGACACCAATCCGCTGCAATGGAGCATCGTGCGCGCCTGGTTGCGCGCCTACGGCGGCGATGCGGCGCAGCCGAGCGTGTTCGTGGTGGGCGATCCCAAGCAATCGATTTACCGTTTCCGCCGCGCCGAGCCGCGCGTGTTCGCAGCTGCGCGCAGCTTGCTGGAGCAGCAGGGCGCGGCGGTTTTGCGCGCCAACCAGACGCGCCGCAACGCCAGCGTCATCGTCGATGTGCTCAACGCCAGCTTCAGCGGCCGCAACGACCTGTTTGCGCCGCAGACTACGCTGGGCATGGATGGCGGTGCGGTGTGGCGCTTGCCGCTGGTGCAGGCGCCCGAGGCGGTTGAAGAAGATGCTTCCGACGGCGCGCCGGCGGCGATGCGCAATCCCTTGCTCACTCCCCGCGAGGAGGAAGACGATGCGCGCCGGCGCGACGAAGGCCGCCAGGTGGCGCAGGCGATCCTGCTGGCGCGTCAGCGCATACAGGTCGGCGGGCGCGCGCTCAAGTGGGGCGACGTCATGCTGCTGGTGAAGAAGCGCCGCCACTTGATCGCCTATGAAAGCGCCTTGCGCGAGGCCGGCATTCCGTTTGTCTCCGACAAGCGCGGCGGCCTGCTCGACTCGCTTGAAATTGCTGACCTGATCGCGCTGCTGACTTTCCTGATCACGCCGAACGACACGCGCGCGTTGGCCCATGTATTGAAGAGCCCGATCATCGGCGCGTCCGACGAGGACCTGATCGCGCTTGCGCAACGTGGCGAAGCCGACTGGTGGAAGCGCGTACTGGCGATGGCAGCGCAGGAATCCGGCGCCGCATCGGCCGCCATTGCACGCGCTGCCCACTTGCTGGCGCAGTGGCTGGACGCCGCACCGCATTATCCGGTGCACGATCTGCTCGACCGCATCCTGCACGAAGGCCAGTTGGCCGCGCGCTACGCCCAGGCCGTCGCGCCATCCATGCGCAGCCAGGCGCTGGGCAACATCGAAGCCTTCGTCGAGCTGGCGCTCAATCTCGACGCCGGCCGTTATCCCAGCCTGCCGAAATTCATCGATGCGCTGCGCGTATTGCAGCGCCATGCCGAAAGCGACGCGCCCGACGAGGCCAGCATCGATGCCGCCGCCGACGCCGTGCGCATCCTCACGGTGCATAGCGCCAAGGGCCTGGAAGCGCCGGTGGTCGTGATGATGGACACCAACCACAGCGACCCCGCCAGCGACAACTTCGGCATCCTGTGCGACTGGCCGCAGGATGAAGATGCGCCCACGCACTTCTCCGCCTTCGGCCGCAAGAGCGAGCGCGGCACGGCCCGCGATCGCTGGTTCGACGCCGAAGAACATTTCAAGATGCAGGAAGACTGGAACCTGCTCTACGTCGCGCTCACGCGCGCCAAGCAATTGCTGATCGTCAGCGGCGTGGCCGGCACCAAGGGCGCGCTCGAAGGCGGCATCCAGGAAGGCAGCTGGTACGCGCGGCTGTTCGACCGTGCCGGCGAAGAACAGGGCGTGGAGCAGATCGTTCCGCCGGCGCAGGCCAACGACGCCGTGCGACAGCGCGAGGAATATTTCGAACTGCCGCTGTTCACGCCGGCGCCGCTGCCCGCACCGGCTACCGACGCACCGGAGAGTTACAGCAATGACGCCATCGACGAAGGCGTGGCCCTGCATGCGCTGCTCGAACGTGCGCTGCATGCGCGCGCCTGGCCGGTCGCCTTGCCGGACGAAGCCGCGATCGCGCGCTGGCTGCCGTGTCCGCGTCCGCTGGCGGCGGTGATCCGCGCCCAGGCCGTCGCCATGTTGGCGCAACCGGCGCTGGAGCGTTTCTTCAATCCCGCTTTGCATCGTTACGCCCGCGATGAAATGGAAATCGTCACAACCGACGGCGTATTGCGTTGCGACCGCGTAGTCGTGTTCGATGACGAGGTGTGGGTGCTCGACTACAAGCGCAATCTGCTCGACAGCGAGCGCACCGCTTACCAGGCGCAGCTTGCGCGTTACCGGACGGCGTTGTTGTCAGTGTTTTCTGACAAGCAAATAAGGTCTGCGCTGATTACTGCCGATGGTCGGCTTTGGGAATAATGGCATCGCATTCGCCACTCAACCGCAAACAAAACGACGATCAGATCAAGGAAAAAATTTCGTTTAATATAAAAAATGGTTTAACCTCGGGTTCCCTACCGTAGTTAATGTCAGGAAGCGTTCAGGAAGCATCGCTTCATATCAATCATCAGTGCGTGTCCAACAGCGTCGCCAAGGAACAGGCGAAGCGCGCGCACCGTCAAAATAAATATGTCAGGAGGAGCTATGCAGTGGACTCTTCCGTCTTTCGCCCTTGCGCAACCGGTCCAATGGAACGCGTTGCTGCTGTTCGGTAGCTTATTGCTGTTCGGGCTGATAGCCGGTCATATCGTGTCGAAGTCGCCATGGGTGCCGCGCATTACTGGTTACCTGATTGTCGGTTTCATTCTCGGCGGCGGCGGCCTGAACTGGCTGTCCGGCGACGTGCTGAGCGTGACCAATATCTTTGCCGACATCGCCGTCGCGCTGGTGGTGTATCAGTTGGGCCGCTACGTCGACATCGGCTGGCTGCGCCGGGAGAAGTGGCTGCTGGCCACCGTCGTTACTTCGGCCGTACTCTGCTTCACCTTCGTCAGCGTGGCTTTGCTGTGGTTCGGCACCTCCAACGTACTGGCCCTGCTGGGCGGTGTGTGGGCCATCGCCACTGCGCCTGCCGTGGTGCTGGTGGTGCTGCGCGATCTCAAGGCCGAAGGCCAGGTCACGCGCCGCCTGGCGACGATGACCGCGCTCAACAACTTCGTCGCCATCCTGGCCGCCTACGCTTTGCTGCCGGTGATTGCGCATGAGTCGGGCACGCCGGTGCTGACGCTGGTCGAGCACACTGCATATTCGCTGATCGGTTCGCTGCTGCTGGCTTACCTGACGTACTGGCTGATGATGCCGCTGGCGCGTCTGCTCGGTCGCCAGGGCAGCCGCCAGTTCGTGCTGGTCATTTCAGTCATCGCGCTGGCCATCGGCGTGGCGCATGCGCTGCACCTGCCGGTGATGCTGACGATGCTGATCTTCGCGATCATGTCGAAGAACCTCGATCGCCAGTACGACCTGATGGAGCTGGAATTCGGCGTCGCCAACGAATTGTTCGTGGTGATGCTGTTCGTCACCGTGGGCGCGTCGATGCGCCTGGCGGACCTGAGCATGGTCGGTCTGTCGGTGCTGATCCTGATTGCCGCACGGTTCGTGGCGATGGGCTGCGGCGTGTTCCTGTTCGCCCGCTTTGCGCGCATGAACTGGAAGCAGGCCGGGCTGCTCACGCTGGGGACCTTGCCGATGACCGAGGCGGGACTCGGGTTGATGCAGACGATTTCCAGCCTGTACCCGCATACCACGTCCGACGTCGTGCCCTTGCTGGCGGGATGTCTGATCGTGCTGGAATTGTTTGGCCCCGTCGCCACCCAATTCGCCCTGATCAAATCTGGTGAAAGCGGACGCGAATGACTACCACTACTACCACTACTACTCTCCACGAAGAAGACGGACTGACGCATTTTCCGACGTCCAGCGCCGGCATCCTGCCGTTCACTTCCTCCACGCCGTTCACCATGGGCATCGAGCTGGAACTGCAACTGGTCAATCGCCGCAATTACAACCTCGCCAGCGACGCCGTCGACCTGCTGACCTGGATCGAGCCGCGCGAGCTGCAAAAACAGATCAAGCTGGAAATGACGCAAGGCATGATCGAGCTCAACTCAGGCATCCACACGCGCGTCGATGAACTGATCGAAGAGTTGAAGGACTTGCGCGGCGCCCTGAACAAGGGCGCCCAGTATCTCAACATCGACGTCTCCGGCGGCGGCGCGCATCCGTTCCAGCACTGGAACGAGCAGCGCATCACGCCGAGCGAGCGCTTCTATCACCTGCACGAGAAATACGGCTACCTGGCCAAGACCTTCACCGTGTTCGGCCAGCACATCCATATCGGCGTGGCCAACGGCGACGACGCGTTGTATCTGACGCATGCGTTCTCGCGCTTCGTACCGCACTTCATTGCGCTGTCGGCGGCGTCGCCGTTCTACCAGGGCGCCGATACCAGGTTCGACTCGTCGCGCAGCAACGTGGTGCGGGCGTTCCCGCTGTCGGGGACGGCGCCGGTGCAGACCAGGTGGGCCGAGTTCGAGACCTACTACGACGAGTTGCTGCAGATGGGCATCGTCGCCAGCATGAAGGATTTCTACTGGGACATCCGCCCCAAGCCCGAGTACGGCACCGTCGAAATCCGCGTCTGCGACACCCCGTTGACCATCGAGCATGCCGCCCACCTGGGCGCCTACGCGCAGCTGCTGGCGCGCTGGATCCTGACCGAGCGGCCGTTCGTGATGCGCGACGATTTTTACCTGCTGTACCAGTACAACCGCTTCGAGGCCAGCCGCTTCGGATTGAACGGCATGCTGGCCTTGCATGGCGAGACACCGGCGACTTCGAGTAAACTGCCGATCTTCGAGCATTTGCTGTTGCAATTGCAGTTGCTGCAACCGTATGTGCAAAACGAGGTCGAGGAATTGACCCTGAAACGCCTGCGCCACATGGCGCACAACCGGCTCAGCGACGCCGGCTGGCTGCGCCAGGCATTTGCCCAGCGCGGCTCGCTCAACGATATGATGCGTCTGTCGTCCGAACTGTGGATGGACCGGTCGCCGCCTTCTTATTTCCAATAATGCCGCCTGCTTTCGCCAGTGAAAGAGGTTGGTGAAAGCAAGCATGAACCAAACTTTCGATGTAGCAGTAATCGGCGCCGGCGCCGCCGGCATGATGTGCGCCGCCGTGGCCGGACAGCGCGGCAAGTCGGTGGTGCTGATCGATCATGCGTCCAAGCTTGCCGAGAAGATCCGCATCTCCGGCGGCGGCCGTTGCAACTTCACCAACATCGGCGCGACGCCGCAGAACTTCCTCTCGCAAAACCCCCATTTCTGTAAAAGCGCCTTGTCGCGCTACACGCCGCAGGACTTCCTCTCGCTGGTCAAGCGCTACCAGATCAGCTTCCATGAGAAGCACAAGGGTCAGTTGTTCTGCAACGACTCGTCCGAAGAAATCATCGCCATGCTCAAGGCCGAATGCGATTCGGGCAACGTCGAGTGGCGCATGCCGTGCGGCGTGGCGGCGATCGGCAAGGACGGCGAGCTGTTCCGGCTGGACACCGATGCCGGCGAAATCCTGGCGCGCCATGTGGTGATCGCCACGGGCGGCCTGTCGATTCCCAAGATCGGCGCCACCGACTTTGCCTATCGCATCGCCAAACAGTTCGACATCAAGCTGGTCGAGACGCGTCCGGGCCTGGTGCCGCTGACCTTCGACGGCGCCGGCTGGCAGCCTTTCGTCGACCTGGCCGGCATTGCGCTGGAGGTCGAGGTGGAGACCGGCGTCAAAAAGGAGCGCGGCTATTTCCTCGAAGACCTGTTGTTTACGCACCGCGGCCTGTCCGGTCCGGCGATCCTGCAGATTTCCAGCTTCTGGCAGCAGGGCGCCTCGCTGACGCTGAACCTGCTGCCGCAGATCGACGTCGCCGATACCCTCATCGAAGGCAAGACCACGCTCAAGAAAAACCTCGGCAACCTGCTGGGACAATGGCTGCCGGCGCGGCTGGCTGACGGTTTGCTCAAGGCCAACGGATTCGACGGCGCGGCGCGCATCGCCGACATGCCGGACAAGCAATTGCGCCAGGTGGGCGAAGCGCTCAACCGCTGGACCATCAAGCCGAACGGCTCGGAAGGTTACCGCAAGGCCGAAGTCACCATGGGCGGCATCGACACGCGCGAGCTGTCGCAGCAGAGCATGATGGTCAACAAGGTGCCGGGGCTGCATTTCATCGGCGAGGCGGTCGACGTGACCGGCTGGCTGGGCGGCTACAACTTCCAGTGGGCCTGGGCGTCGGGCGTGGCGGCGGGGCAGGCGATTGAAGCCATTGAATAGGGGTGTATGTTTCCGGCACGCATCCCAAATCGTTGATTTATTTGGTTTTTTTGGCCGCGGGTTGGAAAAAAGCCACGGTAAAGCTTCCATTTGCCACTTCGGTCTGCTAAAATCGCGTTCTTTCCGTATCCAACCTAACCTCTTTGGTTTGAATCTACATGACCACTATTCGTCTTAAAGAAAACGAGCCGTTCGAAGTCGCCATGCGCCGCTTCAAGCGCACTATTGAAAAAACCGGTCTGTTGACCGAGTTGCGCGCGCGCGAGTTTTACGAAAAGCCGACAGCAGAACGCAAGCGCAAGCTGGCAGCTGCAGTGAAGCGCCACTACAAGCGCATCCGCAGCCAGCAACTGCCTAAGAAGCTGTACTAAGAAATTCCCGTCGCGCCGCTTCGGCGTGCGCGACCACGTTAAACCCGCTCTGGCTCAAACCACAGCGGGTTTTCGCTTTTCCGCATCTCGTGCGGCTCGGTTTTGAATCTGTTTTGAATCCGATGATGGCGCCGCCGTGCTTATGCTAGGCTCAGAGAGCCGTACTATTTCTGGAGAATGCAATGGGTCTGAAAGAGCAAATCACCGAAGACATGAAGGCAGCGATGCGCGCCAAAGAGGCTGCCAGGCTGGGTACGATTCGCCTGATCACCGCGGCGATGAAGCAAAAGGAAGTCGATGAGCGCGTCGAGCTGGATGACGCGATGGTGCTGGCGATCATCGACAAGATGGTCAAGCAGCGCAAGGATTCCATCAGCCAGTTCGAAGCTGGCGGTCGCCAGGATCTGGCCGATATCGAGAAGGCCGAGCTGGCCATTCTGACCACTTACATGCCGGCCGGCCTGTCCGACGACGAGATCAAGGCTGAAGTGCAGGCCGCTGTCGCCGCCACCGGCGCCGCCGGTCCGCAGGACATGGGCAAGGTCATGGGCGTGTTGAAGCCGAAGCTGGCCGGGCGCGCCGACATGACCGCCGTATCCGCTCTGGTCAAGGCCGCCTTGACCGCCGCCTGAATCTTGTCAGGACGCTAACTCCCGGTGATTCCACAGTCGTTCATTCAGGATTTGCTCAACCGCGTCGATATAGTCGATGTGGTTGGCAAGTATGTGCAGCTCAAAAAGGGCGGCGCCAACTTCATGGGCCTGTGCCCGTTCCATAACGAAAAATCGCCGAGCTTCACGGTCAGTCCGACCAAGCAGTTCTATCACTGCTTCGGCTGCGGCGCGCATGGAACGGCTATCAGTTTCCTGATCGAATACTCCGGCCTGGGTTTTGTCGAGGCGGTCAAGGATCTGGCCCAGGGCGTCGGCATGACGGTGCCGGACAACGACGACCGCATCCCGCCGGCGCAGCGCGCCGAGCAGCAGGCCAAGACCATGGCCCTGTCGGATGCGATGTCGGCAGCATGCGATTTTTATCGCCAGCAATTGCGCGCCGCACCGAACGCCGTCGAGTATCTGAAGGGGCGCGGCCTGACCGGCGAAATCGCCGCCAGGTTTGGTCTCGGCTATTCGCCTGATGAATGGGACAGCCTGCGCAAAGTGTTTCCGGACTATGAGGTGCCGGCGCTGGTCGAGGCCGGCCTGGTGATCGACAAGAGCGACGAGGAGGGCGGCCAGCGCATGGGCCGCAAGCGCTACGACCGCTTCCGTCATCGCGTCATGTTTCCGATCCGCAATACCAAGGGCCAGGTCATTGGCTTCGGCGGCCGCGTCATGGACGGCGGCGAACCGAAGTACTTGAACTCCCCGGAAACGCCGCTATTTCAAAAGGGCAGCGAGCTGTACGGTTTGTTCGAAGCGCGCCAGGCGATCCGCGAAGCGGGCTACGTGCTGGTGACCGAAGGTTACATGGATGTGGTGGCGCTGGCGCAGCTGGGTTTTCCGCAGGCGGTGGCGACCTTGGGGACGGCGTGCACGCCGATCCACGTGCAGAAATTATTGCGTCAGACCGACGAAGTGGTGTTCAGCTTCGACGGCGATTCGGCCGGACGTCGTGCCGCTCGGCGCGCGCTCGACGCTTGCCTGATACATGCCTCGGACAACAAGATCATCAAGTTCCTGTTCTTGCCGAAGGAGCACGATCCGGACAGCTATGTGCGTGAAAAAGGCGCCGAAGCATTCGAGCAGCAAATCAAGGAAGCGATGCCGTTGTCGCAGTTCCTGATCAAGGAAGTGGTCGGCGACAACGACATGACCACGCCGGAAGGCCGTGCCCGCGCGCAGTTTGACGCCAAGCCGATGCTGCAGGCCTTGCCGCCGTCGTCCTTGCGTCTGCAGATCGTGCGCAGCCTGGCGCAGGTGACGCAGACCACGCCCGCCGAAATCGAGGCGCTGTTCGAACTGTCCAATCCGGTGGTGCAGGCCGTCGCACGCCGGGCGCCGCCGCCGCGCAGCAAGCGTATGGCGCCGGTCGGGCTCGAGCGCCAGATCGTGCGGCTGCTGGTGGCGCATCCGGCCTTGTCGAGCGACCTGGATGACGACACCCTGGTCGTGGTCGGTCACCATGCGCCGGATCATGCGCAGATGGTGACGCAACTGGTTGAGGCATGCCGCAGCATGGGCGAGCAGGCCAATTTCGCGACGCTGGTCGAATTGCTGCGCGATGGCGGAGCGGATTTTGAAAGCCTGATCGCTGAAATCGCGGCGGAAACCGAGGCCGAGTCCGAATTCGATGTCGTCCGGCAAGAAATGGCCGGCGCGGTGCGTCAGATGAAAATGCGCCAGGTCGAGGATGAGATGACGCAGTTGTCGATCGCCGGCCTGAGAGATGAAGCTGCCCAAAGCCGCTACCGCGAATTGATGCAGCGGAAGGAACATCTGAAACGTCTCACGGGAGCCGATTTCGGATGATTTTGAGAGGTGTTGAGGGACGATCGGGGCTGGATGTTACGCAGGATTGCCTTGATCTCCGGGAAAAACACCCTATATATGGTATAATCTAGGGCTTTAATTCCGCGGCGAAACATAACTCGTGATGCGGCAAAGATTCATTGAACCATCGGTCCATAGAGCGAATGAAGGCAAATAAGCCATCGCATGGACAAGAAATGCAGGGGACGAAAGATTTAGGAACGTTGCGCGGGCAAATCGTATCCAAGTGATATGAAATGCAGGAAGAGCATGGTTTTATTGGCGCAATGAGTTTGACTCACTTGGCTTTGATTCTATGGCAGATGCAATGAAGAAAACCGCAAAAACTCCGACACCTTCCGCTAAAAACACCAAGCCGGCCGTCAAGCCGGCAAGCAAGTCGACCCCCGTATCACGATCGGTCCCGAAGAAAACAGCTGCTGCAAAGCCCACCGGCAAAGCAACGGCGACGGCAGTAAGGGCAACAAGCTCGCCGGCGAAAGCTGCATTGACAGCCTCGGCGAAAAAAACCAGTGCCAAACCTGCTTCTACGGCGGTTCGCGCTGCAGCGCCGGTAATCGCCAAAGCGACTACCAAGGCGGCTGCAACGCCAACGAAGAAGAACTTATCTGAAGCCAGCGTCAAGCCGGCTTCTGTGCAATCGAAAGCTTCTGTGACAACCAAGAAACCTGAACCGAAAACCGCTAAGCCTGCCGTCAAAGCAGCAGCCAAGAGCGAAGCCAAAGACGTCAGCGTCATGATCGCGCCTGGCGTCAGCCAGACGACCGACGCCGCCGCACTGGCAGCCATCGACACGTCCGGCTACATTTTGCCGTCCGTCAAGGTGCCCGGCCGCCGTGGCCGCAAGCCGAAGGAATTCCAGCCCGAGAACGACGAAATCGCCGCGTTGAACGCCGTCGAGCGCGCTGAACTCAAGGCCGTCGACAAGGCCAAGGCCAAGGACCGCAAGGCCAAGGAAAAGGCGCTGCTGAAAGACGCGTTTTCGTCCGATACCGAAGCCACCGAAGAAGAACTCGAGCGTCGCCGCCAAAAGCTCAAGACCCTGATCAAACAGGGTAAGGAGCGCGGCTACCTGACCTTCTCCGAAATCAACGATCACCTGCCGGAAAACATCGTCGACCCGGAAGCGATCGAAGGCATCATCGGCACCTTCAATGACATGGGCATCTCCGTGTATGAACACGCGCCTGATGCTGAAACATTGCTGCTGTCCGACAATGTCGCCAACGTCGCCAGCGACGATGATGCAGAAGCCGCGGCCGAAGCAGCGCTGTCGACCGTCGACTCCGATTTCGGCCGCACCACCGACCCGGTCCGCATGTACATGCGTGAAATGGGCTCGGTCGAACTGCTGACCCGCGAAGGCGAAATCGAAATCGCCAAGCGCATCGAAGACGGCCTCAAGGACATGATCCAGGCGATCTCGGCTTGTCCGACCACGATCGCCGAAATTCTGGTTGCCGCCGACAAGATCTCGAAAGATGAAATCAAGGTCGACGAAATCGTCGACGGCCTGGTTGACATGAGTGAAGGCGAAGTCGTTGTCGCCGCAGCTTCGGATGAAGAAGACGAAGAGGACGACGAAGAAGACGGCGAGGAAGAGGAAGAAGAAGGCGAAAGCAATAATTCCGGCGCGGCAGGTTTCTCGGCCGAGCAGCTGGAACAGCTCAAGCGCGATGCGCTGGGCAAGTTCGCCACCATCTCGACCCAGTTCGACAACATGCGCAAGGCCTTCGAGAAAGAAGGCTACAACTCCAAGCCGTACGTCAAGGCGCAGGAAATCATTTCCAACGAGTTGCTGGGCATTCGTTTCACCGCCAAGGTCGTGGAAAAGCTGTGCGACACGCTGCGTGCGCAAGTCGACGAAGTGCGCCAGATCGAGCGCCAGATCCTCGACGTCGCCGTCAACAAGTGCAACATGCCGCGCGCGCATTTCATCAAGGTTTTCCCGGGCAACGAAATCAACCTGGACTGGGTTGACGGCGAAGTCAGCGGCAACCACGCCTATAGCGTCGTGCTGGCCCGTAACGTGCCGGCCATCAAGGAACTGCAACAGAAGCTGATCGACCTGCAAGCGCGCGTCGTGCTGCCGCTGCCGGACCTGCGTGGCATCAACAAGAAGATGGGCGCCGGCGAGAAGAAGGCGCGCATGGCCAAGCGTGAAATGACCGAGGCCAACCTGCGTCTCGTGATCTCGATCGCCAAGAAGTACACCAACCGCGGCCTGCAATTCCTCGATCTGATCCAGGAAGGCAACATCGGCCTGATGAAGGCAGTGGACAAGTTCGAATACCGTCGCGGCTACAAGTTCTCGACCTATGCCACATGGTGGATCCGTCAGGCCATCACGCGTTCGATCGCCGACCAGGCGCGCACCATCCGTATCCCGGTGCATATGATCGAAACCATCAACAAGATGAACCGCATCTCGCGTCAGATCCTGCAGGAAACAGGTGCAGAACCCGATCCGGCGACGCTGGCCATCAAGATGGAAATGCCGGAAGACAAGATCCGCAAGATCATGAAGATCGCGAAGGAACCGATCTCCATGGAAACGCCGATCGGCGACGACGACGATTCGCACCTGGGCGACTTCATCGAGGACAACAACACCTTGGCCCCGGCCGATGCAGCGTTGCACGCGTCGATGCGCGGTGTGGTCAAGGACATCCTCGACTCCCTGACGCCACGCGAAGCCAAGGTGCTGCGCATGCGTTTCGGCATCGAAATGTCGACCGACCACACCCTGGAAGAAGTCGGCAAGCAATTCGACGTCACGCGTGAGCGCATTCGTCAAATAGAGGCAAAAGCGCTGCGCAAGCTGCGCCATCCTTCACGCTCCGACAAGCTGAAGAGCTTCCTGGAAGGTAACTAAGTCAGAGCGGGATCCCGGTCCCGGTCAGACTCAGGCCCCCTAGCTCATGCTTGGTTAGAGCAGCGGACTCATAATCCGTTGGTGCCGTGTTCGACTCACGGGGGGGCCACCAGCAATATCAAGGGCTTACGGTAAAACGTAAGCCCTTTTTTGTGGGCATTTAGTTTTATCTCGACAGTGAAAATCTCATTCCAAAGATTTTTGTAGACGACCGGTCTAATCATTGGTTAAGATGCGTGCATGACCACCTCCACCCCTGATCTGCGCCAGCACATGCTCGACGTCGCCAAGTCCCTGATGTTGGAAAAGGGCTTCACGGCGGTCGGGCTGACGGAGTTGCTGGCGGCTGCGAAGATCCCCAAAGGCTCCTTCTATCACTACTTCGCGTCCAAGGAAGCTTTTGGCGACGCCTTGCTGACCTGGTATTTCACCGGTCACCATGCGCAGCTCGATGTCTTGCTGGGCGGTCGCGATCCGGCGGCGCAACGGCTGATGCGTTACTGGCAGTACTGGCTTGATACCCAGACCGGCGACGATCCCGATCAGCGCTGCCTGGCGGTCAAGCTCAGCGCCGAGGTCGCGGATCTGTCAGAAAGCATGCGCGCGACGCTGGAGTGGGGCACGCGCGGCATTATCGATCGCGTCATGCGCTGTATCGGTGAAGGCAAGGCCGATCAATCCTTGCAGGTAACGCAAGACCCCGCCGCGCTGGCGGCAACGCTGTATCAGTTATGGCTGGGCGGCAGCCTGATGGTCAAGATCAGTCGCAATCGCGGTCCGCTGGACACGACAATGGCGAGCACCCGGCAATTGCTGGGGCTTCCAGATTCGCCGGGCTGATTCCGTATTTATAGTGGCCGCCAATATGCGGAAGTGTTTGGCGGCCTTTTATTTGTCTTATTTGTAGACGACCGGTCTATTAATATTGAAATTCATCCGCTTATTGAAAGGAGAAATTTATGCCGCAATACCCCCTGCTCAATCGCCGCGTCGTGCTGGCGCATCGTCCGGATGGGGCGCCGCTCCCCCGGGACTTTCGCCTGGAGGAGGTCGCCATTCCCGCACCTTCGGATGGACAGTTGCTGTTGCAGACCGTATATCTTTCACTCGACCCTTACATGCGCGGCCGCATGAGCGACGCCGCTTCTTACGCACCGCCGCTGGCGCCGGGTGATGTCATGGTGGGAGGCACCGTCAGTCGCGTCGTGGATTCCCGTCATCCGCAATTCCGCAAGGGAGAACTGGTGCTGGGCTTCGACGGCTGGCAGGAATACGCCTTATCCGACGGCAGCGATCTGACTCGGCTCGGCGATGCCGCCCATCCTTCTTATGCATTGAGTGTACTGGGCATGCCCGGTTTCACTGCCTATCACGCACTACTCAAGATCGGCCAACCCATCCCCGGGGAAACGGTGGTCGTAGCGGCGGCCAGCGGCGCCGTGGGTTCGGTGCTCGGGCAAATCGGGAAGATAAAGGGCGCGCGCGTGATCGGCATCGCCGGCGGGGCGGACAAATGCCGTTACGTCGTTGATGAACTCGGCTTTGACGCCTGTCTGGACCGGCGCGATCCGGACTTTGCGCGGAAGCTGGCTGAAGCATGCCCGGACGGAATCGACATCTATCACGAGAGCGTCGGCGGTGCGGTGTTCGACGCCGTGCTGCCGCTGCTCAATGATCATGCGCGCGTTCCGGTATCGGGATCGATCGCTCATTACAATGAAACAGGGGTGTCGTCTGCTCCCGACCGCTTGCCTCAGTTGCTGAGTGCGCTGGTGTTTCGGCGCATCCGGGTGCAGGGATTCATCATTCTTGATCACTATGCCGACGGCTACGAGGAATTTCAGCGCGACATGAGTGAGTGGGTTGCCGCCGGGCGGGTCAAGCTGAAGGAAGATGTCGTGGCTGGCATCGAGAATGCGCCGGCAGCCTTCATCGGTTTGCTGGAAGGATGCAATTTCGGCAAGGTGGTGGTGCGCGTCGCCGACTGATCGCGTGGTATCGCAAGCTTGTTTTTCTTGTTCTCTATATAGAAGGCCCGGCAGTTTGTCGGGCCTTCGCTTTTTGTGCTGTCCGGAGAAGCTTCGGATGCGATTCCTTTGTTGTCAGCAGGTACCACGCCCTCTGCCGCAAAAATCATCCTGTCCGGAAAGACTAAGTTCGCACCGGCAACACACTCAAACCAAAAATGTAGTTTTAAAACTAAGGATAAGTAGCAAAGCTACTTGTAGCATTAGTACACATATTCCTCATTCAAGAGCCTCCAAACTGTTGTAATTCCCAATAAATCTATTGAATCTATGTAGTTGCGGTAAAAAAATCGTGGAAAATAATTTTTTAATGTGTAGAATTAAATAAAATTTTTAGTAAAACTACATAAAATGTAGAGAGGCAAAAAGAAACACAGCCATCACATGGATGTGTGGAAACAATGCCCATAAAAAGAATTCGAGTGCAATGCTCGAAAAATAGTGGAAGTCCCCACAAGCAAATTTAGGAGATGAAATGAAAAAAGCATCAAAAGTCGCATTCATTGCGAAGCCGCTCGCTATTGCTGCCGTCATGGCCGGCGCATGCGCAAGCGCTCAGGCTCAGACTAACGTCACCATCTACGGCCGTATCGACGCCGGTATCAATTACCAAAGCAACCAGGCCGGCGCCAATGGCAGCCGCGGCAGCAAATGGGGTATTGACGGCAACGAATGGGGCACCAGCATGTTCGGCTTCAAGGGCAACGAAGATCTGGGCGGCGGTCTGAAAGCAATTTTCACACTGGAAAACGGTTTTGACGCATCGACCGGTCAGGTCAACGGCGGTTCGGGTCTGTGGACACGTCGTTCCTTCGTCGGCCTGAGCGGCTCGGCCGGTACCCTGAAAATGGGTAAAGACCTGGCAATCCAAAGCGATCCGATCTGGGCGCTGGATCCGACCGGCCAGCAAGCGCTGAGCACGGCGACACTGGTCAAGGAACGCAACTGGCCGCAAACCAACAACATGGTCAGCTATGAATCGCCAAACTTCGGCGGCTTCACTGCAACCGTGATGCACGGCTTCGGCGAGGCAGCAGGTTCCTTCACGAAGGGTGTGCCGACAGCGCCAGGCGTCGTTTCCAATAACGGCAGCCGCGATGGTATTTCGCTGGCGTATGTGCAGCCGACCTATGAACTGCGCGCCATCTATGACGTGCAACGCGACACCAACGGCCAATATTCGACACTGTTCGCTTCTTCCAAAGAGCTGACACTGGGCGGCACCGTGACCATCGACAAGCTGAAACTGTTCGCCGGTTATGAAAACCTGCGTGCCAATTCCGTTGCGACAGGTTCGCCTGATCGCGCCAACCACTACTGGCTCGGCGCGAACTACCAGATCACTCCGGCTCTGACCCTGATCGGCGCGGCATACCACGTGAACGTGAACGCGGGTGTCGGTAGCGCGAACCTGTTCGTCGTTGGCGGCAACTACAGCCTGTCCAAGCGCACTTTGCTGTACGCGACCGTCGGTACCGTTCGTAACGGCGCCAACTCCGACTTCTCGGTCGAATACGGCGGCGGCGGCATCAAGGGCCAAAACCAGAACGCGTTCTACACTGGCATCAGCCACTCGTTCTAATGCAAGACAAGCCCGGGATCGCGTGATTCCGGCAACCTCCTCGCGGGCATGATTCCATCGTTAATAGTTGCGATGGAATCGTCCCGCGCAGGTCTGCAGCAAACGTGCTGTACTTTAGTCGGGCGGCACACGTAACGCAGAGTAGTCGTAGGTGTAGTGACATCCTGAGGAACTCCCCCTCTTGGCCCGTTCGATGTTGAGCGGGCTTTTTTATTGGCTCGATGCGTTGCACGTGGGCGGGTTTCCTTCCGCAAGTTTCCCGGCACTACCTTTCCTGCACCCGATGCCGTATATTCAGCGCACGGCGATAGCCGGGGTTGGCATATGACAAGGCGAAATACTCGGGGGAGGTGCTGTGTTGAAAAGCTATCGCAAGATCGGATTTGCATTCCTGCTTTTGGCGGCTGTTTTGTTGACGGCGTGTGCGACGACACATCAGAAAAGCGACAAACCGTTGCTCCCCGGTGCGGAGTGGCGTATTACCCGTACCGTCAACGGAACAAGGCAACCGGTGATGGATGCGCCGAAATGGTCGTCCGAGAATGAACTCACCCTGTTAGACGATGCAACCGGTTTGCTGTGGAGCAAGAGATCTTTCGCGCTACCGGTCGGCAAGACTTTCGAAGACGCCCGAAGTTATTGTAAAAGCTTGGGCGGACCAGAGATGCAGATCCCCACGAGGCAGCAACTGCAGACGCTCGTTAACTACAAATATGCCAACCCGGTCGTTGACCACGATCGTCTGCCTGGCATCCGTTCGGGCCCCTATTGGACTGCGACGCCATCCGATATCAACGGCGCCGACAAGGATTCGTATTGGCTCATCGACTTCCTTGACGGGAGAAGTTTTTCCAGAAACGCAAAGGGCAATCTGGCCGGTGTTCTGTGCGTCGCAGACTTTTACGAGGCCAAACCAGACAGTCATTACACCGACCGGGGAAGCTGGGTCGAAGACAATGCCACCGGACTGGGATGGCAAAAGCAGACGGTGCATGCCAACGACGCCAATGCCCTGGCGGATGCTTGTCTCGGATCGGGCCTGGGCGGCAAGCGCTGGCGCGTCCCTGCGCAGCATGAACTTCTGAGCCTGGTGAGCGCAGGGCAAAGCCGTCCTTACCTCGATCCGCTCTTTTCGGGCGAGCTGTACCTGAGCAGCAGTACGGCAGACTTGCACCGCGTCGGTTCGGATTTTTATGGCGTGGACTTCCAGCGCGGAGTGACTGTCCCTGGCGACGGCATGCACACACGCTGCGTTTCCCAGTGGCCCGACAACAAGATGACAGGGCGCACCTACGAGGGGAGCGTGTTCATTGATGCGTCCAACATCGACGACGCAAACCGTCAGCTGCAATTGTTCGAGACAGGACACTATCGAAAAATCCACGGGGACCTGTACATTCACGGTCCGGTCGCGGCTGTCATCCTGCCATATCTGGAAGAGGTGACGGGGAGCATAAGCGTCGACCGAAGTGCGAAAATTCACACCGTCGCTATACCTTTCCTGACGACGATCGGCGGGGAACTCAGCGCCGTTGGCAATGCCGCTCTGGATCGCCTCGTATTTCCAGGGCTCGCGGGAATTGGCGGCAATCTGACGTTGATCAAGAATGCGAATCTCGGCAGCAAGCAAGAGCAGATACCCCTGAACGACGAAATTGTTGAACCTTTCGACTTCCGTTCATTGAAAACGATCGGTGGGGACGTCAGCATCCAGGCCCACCAGCAACTCAAGATGCTCTCGATCACCTCTCCGATATCGGTCGGGAAAAGTGTGAGCATTGGGGATAATCCGCAACTGCGGACGATTCGGATGACTTCGCTGGCTTTGATCGGTCAGTCCTGCGGACCGGGTAGCGGTGACTGCGGCAGTCTCGAGATACTGTCGAACATGCGATTGGCGTCAGTGGACTTCGCGTCGCTGAAAACCATCGTTGCAGGTTTCTCCGTACGCGGTAATCCTGAGCTCAAGGATGTTCAGGAAAGGATAGATCGTATCGGTACCGGGTTGGTGGCGCAATATAACCGCAAGTTGTGCGCTCGCACGGTGCTTGATCGCATTCTCCTGCGCACCTGGAACAGCGGGCATTTTCCTGGCGGTGTCACCATTACTGATAATGATCCTGCGCCGGAATGCAAAACTGCATGCAGCGATCGGGACCATTGCACAATTCCCCACGCCAAGGCAGTGCCGCGTCGTTGAAGCAGGCTTCGGTGCTCTTCAAAGAAAAACCGGCAAGCCCAACAGGCCTTGCCGGTTTGTTTTTATGTGGAAGCCCGGTACTGCATCTGCAGCCAGGCTTCCTGTCTCCGCCGCTTCCCTGGTGCTACTTGGTGTGCGAAATCAGATTGGGTTTGTTGCCTTCGTCGCCGTGCTTTTCCACCGGATGATCGTCGGCTGCCGAGACTTTGTCGCCGATGACGTCGTGCGTCGAGGCGATGTGCGCCAAGATGCCGCGCTTGGCCTGGCGCTGGAGCTCTGCGAACGGGCTCGAGCGGTTCAGCGACACGCCCACTGCCAGCACGTCTACCAGCAACAGCAGCAGGATGCGCGACACCATCGGGATGTGCATCATGCTGCCTTCATCGTGCTCGACCGCCAGCGTGTAGTCGGCGCGCTTGGCCAATTGCGAATTGCTCGGCGCCAGCGCGATGATGGTGGCGCCGGAGTTCACCGCGACTTCGACCGTGGTTGCCAGATGGCGCAGGCGGCCCGAGTTGGAGATGATGACCGCGACGTCGGTGTTCTTCAGCAGCGAGGCCGAGACTTCCTGCAATTGCGGATCGGTGTAGGCGGTCGACGGAATGCCGAGGCGGAAGAATTTCTGTTGCGCGTCTTCCGCCACCAGGCCGCAGCTGCCGAAGCCGTAGAACTCCACGCGCGTGGCGTGACTCAGCACTTCGATGACCTTGCTCAGCGTGTCCGCATTGAGGCTGTCGCGGACTTCCATCATCGCGGCGATGGTGTTGTCGACCACCTTCACGCCAACGTCCAGCGCGGAGTCGCCGACATGTACCTGGCTGTGCGCGACCGGCACGGTGCCGGTGACGCCCGAGGCCAGTTTCAGTTTGAAATCGGCCAGACCCTGGCAACCCATGGTGCGGCAGAAACGGATCACGGTCGGCTGGCTGACATTGGCGCGGCGGGCGATTTCCGAAATCGGTTCGCTCATGACCGCGCGCGGATGCGCCAGGATCAGGCTGGCCACGCGTTCTTCGGCCGGCGAGAACTGCGAGCGCGCCTTGCGGATGCGTTCCAGGAACGGCACCGCATTGCCGCCGCCGAGACGCTCCGCCAGAATCGCGGCGACGCCGACGAACGCCGGGTAAGGCGCGGTGATGACGAAAGTCGGGATCTTTTGCATGTAGGCGTCGAAGCGCCCCTTGCTTTCAAAGCGTGCGCGGAAGGCCGAGCGCGCAAAGTAGTCGCCCAGGTGCGGCACCACGCCGCCGCCGATGTAGATGCCGCCCAGCGTGCCGAGCGTGACTGCGACATTCGACGCCAGCGTGCCGAGCATGCCGCAGAAGCAGTCGACCACTTCCAGGCACAGCGGGTCTTTCTGGTTCAGTGCGCGGTCGACGATTTGCGGCGCCGACAGTTCTTCCGGATTGCTGATCTTGTTGATTTCGCACAAGGCGCCGTAAATCATTTCCAGGCCGGGGCCGGAGATCAGGCGTTCAGCCGAGACGTGCTTATAAGTGCGCCAGCAATATTGCAGGATCGCCGCTTCTTTTTCATCGGCCGGCGAGAACGACACGTGACCGCCTTCGCTGCCCAGCGCGATCCAGCGTCCTTCGCTCGGGATCAGGCCGCCGACGCCGAGGCCGGTGCCGGCGCCGACCAGCCCGATCACGCCGCCTTCCAGTCCCTGTCCGCCGCCGATCTGCACGCAATGCGATTGCTCCAGATGCGGCAGCGCCATCGACAGCGCGGTGAAATCGTTGACCACCAGCAGCGTATCGAGGCCGAGCAGCTTGCGCGTCTCTTCAATCGAAAACGCCCAATGATGATTGGTCATCTTGATGTGGTCGCCTTGCACCGGATTGGCGATCGCGATCGCCGCATGGTGGATCGCCGGATGTTCATTGGTTTCCAGGTAAGCCTTGGCGGCCTGCGAAAACTCCGCATAGTCGGCGCAACGCAAGGTCTGGATCGTATCTATCTGTCCGGGAGCGCGTTCCAGCGCGAAGCGCGCGTTGGTGCCGCCGATGTCAGCCAACAAACGCGGACCATCCATAAAGGTGTTCGACGGGTTGTAGCTGCCATGTATGAGCGATGCTGAAGACATGTAGTAAAACTTTCCGAAAAAAAACTGTTGTGCGTATCGGTGAGACTGTGCGCGGTCGAACTATGCGGTGCTTTTATTTTTGGTGGGCGTATATTAGCTCGCTTTGCGCAAATCCGTGGCCATCACCGGTCTTCTGGCCAGTGCGCGCCGGCGCGGGACATCATCGCCGACGATGCACTGGGTCCCCAACTTCCAGCAAGATAAGATTTCGGCAGCGCAGCAGTGCTCTGCCAATGGTTCAACAATGGTTCCACCCAGCGCCATGCCGCTTCCTGCTCATCGCGCCGCACGAACAGCGCGAGGTTGCCGCGAATCACGTCCAGCAGCAGGCGCTCGTAAGCATCCGCTCGCTTTTGCTTGAAGGCCTGGTCGAAAGCCAGGTCCAGCGCCACCGGCTGTATCGTCATGCTGTCGCCGGGTTGCTTGGCGAAGCAGTGCAACTGTATCGATTCCTCGGGCTGCAGGCGGATCACCAGCCGGTTGCTGCTTTCCACGCCTTGCGGCATCGGCAGGATCGCGTGCGGGATCGGCTTGAAGGTGATCACGATCTCCGCGGTGCGTTCAGCAAGCCGCTTGCCGGTGCGCAGGAAAAACGGCACGCCGGCCCAGCGCCAGTTGTTGATCTCGGCATGCAGCGCGATGAAGCTCTCGGTCTTCGACTGCGGCGAAATCCCGGCTTCCTGGTGATACCCGCCGACCGCCTGGCCGCGCACCGCGCCGGCGGCGTACTGGCCGCGCACGGCGCGGGTTTCCAGGTCGTCGCGGCTGAACGGCCTGAGCGCGCGCAGCACGCGCACTTTCTCATCCCGTATAGCATTGGCATCAAGCGAAGTCGGAGGTTCCATCGCCACCATGCACAGCAGCTGCAGCAAATGGTTCTGCACCATGTCGCGCAAGGCGCCGGTGCCGTCGTAGAACTCGCCGCGGCCTTCCACGCCGAGCTGCTCGGCGATGGTCAGTTGCACGTGCTCGATCGACTCGCGCCGCCACAGCGGTTCAAACAGGCTGTTGGCAAAACGTAACGCCAGCAAGTTCTGTACCGACTCCTTGCCCAGGTAGTGATCGATGCGATAGATCTGGTCTTCGGCGAACACCCGCGCCACGGCGTCGTTGATCGCGCGGGAAGACGCCAGATCGTGGCCGAGCGGCTTTTCCAGCACCACGCGGGCGTTGTCCAGCGCAATGCTGCTGGCGGCCAGGTGGTTGCAGATGGGTTCGAACAGTTTCGGCGACGTCGCCAGGTAATACACCGTGACGGCCTGGTTGTTCAGTTGTTCGCCGAGCAACGCGTAGTCCGCGGCGCGGGTCGCGTCCAGCGCCACATAAGTAACGCGGCGCAAAAAACTTTGCCATTGGTCGGCGTTCTTATTGGCAATGCCTTCGCCGACATGCGGGCCGGCCTGGGTGTGAACCCAGTCAAGATAGGACTCCTGATTCAAGTCCTGCTTGGCGACGCAAATGATGCGGCCGTCCTGATGCAATTTGCCATCAAGATGCGCGGAGAACAACGCCGGAAGAATCTTCCGCATTGCCAGGTCGCCTGTCGCTCCAAACAGGACGAAATTGAACAAGCATGCTTCTTCTTGTATGACTTGCATGAGATTTCTATGTAATTAAACAAAACTTATATTGCAATGTTACTGTAGCATTACTACAATTACAAGCGAGCGACGGGAGTTCGTCCTAATAATTAAATTTATTAAGGCAATTTTTGTAGTTTTACTAAAGTGATGTTAACAAAGAGTGTTCCAAAAACACCGCCGTACCAACAGCAAGTTCTCTTCCCCAGGGAACCAAGACCTTGCCGCGGTGCAAGCCGACGGCAATTTTTCAAACACAGGAGATAAAAATGATGTTGAAGCACGCCATTAAAAAAAGTCTGATCGCCACCAGCCTGATCGCAGCTTCCACCGTAGCGTATGCCGCGGAAGTGGAAGTGCTGCATTACTGGACCTCCGGCGGTGAGGCAAAATCGGTTGCCGAGCTGAAAAAAATCATGGAAGCCAAGGGAGTGACCTGGAAGGATTTCGCGGTCGCCGGCGGCGCAGGCGAAAACGCCACGACCGCGCTGAAGGCGCGCGTCATCGCCGGCAGCCCTCCGACAGCCGCCCAGATCAAGGGACCTGCAATTCAAGAGTGGGGCCAGGAAGGCGTGTTGGCCAACATCGACTCTGCCGCAACTGCCGGCAAGTGGGATTCCCTGCTGCCGAAGTCGGTCTCCAGCGTGATGAAGTACCAGGGCCACTATGTCGCCGCACCAGTCAACGTTCACCGCGTCAACTGGCTGTGGATCAACCCGGACGTGCTGAAGAAAGCCGGCGCCAAGACGCCGACGACCTGGGATGAATTCTTCGACGCAGCAGAAAAGATCAAGAAAGCCGGCTTCGTCGCCGTTGCGCATGGCGGTCAGCCATGGCAAGACGCCACCGTGTTTGAAACCGTCGCCCTCGGCGTCGGCGGCGCCGACTTCTACCAGAAGGCCCTGGTGAAACTGGATCAGACAGCCCTGACCAGCGCCAACATGGTCAAGACCTTCGACACGCTGGGCAAGATCAAGACCTACATCGACAAGGATTCCGCAGGCCGCGATTGGAACCTGGCGACTGCCATGGTCATCAACGGCAAGGCCGGCATGCAATTCATGGGCGACTGGGCCAAGGGCGAGTTCACCACCGCCGGCAAGCAACCAGGCAAGGACTACCTGTGCGTAGCAGCACCGGGCACCGACAAGTCCTATACCTTCAACATCGACTCGATCGCGATGTTCAAGGTCAAGAATCCTGATTCGCAAAAGGCCCAGCTGACCTTGGCAACCGCCATCATGAGCCCTGAGTTCCAGGAAGTCTTCAACCTGAACAAGGGTTCGATCCCGGTCCGTCCTGATATCCCACGCGGCAAGTTCGACAGCTGCGCCACCAAGTCGATGGACGACTTCGCCGCATCGAGCAAGGCCAATACCCTGGAGCCAAGCATGGCCCACGGCATGGCTGTCAGCTCGGCAGCGCAAGGCGCGATGTTTGACGTGATTGCCAAGTTCATGAACTCCAACATGACTTCGCAAGCCGCCGTGCAAGCGCTGGCAAAAGCAGCTAAAACTCAGTAAGCAATAAGAAGTAATCAGAAGCAGTGTAATAAGGCCTGTCTCGCAGCACGCTCCGGCGTGTTTGCGGACAGGGTATTTACGGGGCGGGCGCAGCGGTCGGGCGCCCATCATCGTGAAAGGCCGGCAGGATTGTTTGACCGGTTTCGCGATACCTCCCCGGGTTCAGGAGACATGCATGTCCAATTCAACAGTTTCCCTGTCGTCGACCGGCACCCACAGTAGCAAAGCCGCACCCCAGTCCCGGCGCAGTGGAAAATTCGCCGCGCTGGCCGACAACTGGCTGCCGCGCCTGGTCTTATCACCGACCATCATTTTGTCGCTGGTCTTTGTCTACGGCTTCATCGCACTCACCGGCTATCTGTCGCTGACCAATTCGCGCCTGATGCCCAACTACGAATTCGCCGGCTTCGACCAATACACCAGACTGTTCGCGCTCGACCGCTGGTGGACCGCCGCCAGCAACCTCGGCATCTTCGGCGGCCTGTTCATCCTGCTGTGCCTGGCCATCGGCCTGTTCATGGCGATCCTGCTGGACCAGAAGATCCGCGCCGAAGGCGCACTGCGCGCCGTCTACCTGTATCCGATGGCGCTGTCCTTCATCGTCACCGGCGCCGCCTGGAAATGGATTCTCAATCCCGGCCTCGGCCTGGAAAAAATGATGCATGACTGGGGCTTCCTCAACTTTCATTTCGACTGGCTGGTCAATTCCGACATGGCGATCTACACCGTGGTCATCGCCGGAGTGTGGCAGTCGTCCGGCTTTGTGATGGCGCTGTTCCTCGCAGGTCTGCGCGGCATCGATGACTCCATCATCAAGGCTGCCATGGTCGACGGTGCCAGCTTGCCGACCATCTATCGCCGCATCGTCATTCCGGCGCTACGTCCGGTGTTCTTCAGCGTGCTGCTGGTACTCGGCCACATCGCCATCAAGAGCTTCGACCTGGTGATGGCGCTGACCGCCGGCGGACCCGGCAACTCGTCGGACTTGCCGGCGATCTTCATGTATCAGTTCTCCTTCACGCGCGGACAGCTCGGCCTCGGCGCCGCGTCCGCCGTGATGATGTTGGCGACCGTGCTGGCCGTGCTGGTGCCTTTGATGTACCTGGAAACGAAAGGAACCCGCAATGGCCGTTGATACCTTCGCTCCCAAAGGGGGCCCGAACCAGGAGCGCAAGCCGCTCACCATCGGCCGCGTGCTGATCTACATCCTGCTGGTGCTGGTGGCGCTGTACTACCTCGCGCCGCTGTACGTGATGATCACCACCTCGCTCAAGTCGCTCGACGAAATCCGCACCAGCAACCTGCTGGCGCCGCCGATGGCGCCGACAGTTGCCGCCTGGGGCAAAGCCTGGGATACAGCTTGCACCGGCGTCGACTGCGGCGGCCTCGCGCCATTCTTCTGGAATTCGCTGAAGATGACGATCCCGGCCGTGCTGATCTCCACCCTGATCGGCTCGCTCAACGGCTACGTGCTGGCGCACTGGCGCTTCCGCGGATCGGAGGCGCTGTTCGCGGCACTGATGGTCGGCTGCTTCATCCCGTTCCAGGTGGTGATCCTGCCGATGGCGCGTCTGCTGGGCATGTTCGACCTGGCCAATACGACGCCCGGCCTGATCTTCGTCCATATCGTCTACGGCATTGCGTTCACGACGCTGTTCTTCCGCAACTACTACGTGACCGTGCCGGAAGAGCTGGTCAAGGCGGCGCGCATCGATGGCGCCGGTTTCTTCCTGACTTACCGCAAGATCATCTTCCCGCTGTCGCTGCCGATTTTCATGGTGTGCTTCATCTGGCAGTTCACGCAGATCTGGAACGACTTCCTGTTCGGCGTGGTGTTCGGCGGCTCGGATGCAAAACCGGTGACCGTAGCGCTCAACAACCTGGTCAACACCTCGACCGGCGTGACCGAGTACAACGTCAACATGGCAGCGGCGATCATCGCTGCGCTGCCGACGCTGCTGGTGTACATCCTCGCTGGTAAATACTTTGTGCGTGGTTTGACTGCCGGCGCAGTCAAAGGCTAAAAGAAGAATCTATTTGGAGAAGTAAGAGAATGGCAAGCTTATCAATTCGCAACGTGCGCAAGGTTTACCCGAACGGTAATGAAGTCCTCAAGGGCATCGACCTCGAAATCGAAGACGGCCAGTTCCTGATCCTGGTCGGCGGCTCCGGCTGCGGCAAGTCGACGCTGCTCAACATGATCGCAGGCTTGGAGAGCGTGTCCGAAGGCGAGATCATGATCGGCGACCGCGTCGTCAACAACGTCGCCCCGAAAGAGCGCGACATCGCCATGGTGTTCCAGTCCTACGCGCTGTACCCGACCATGACCGTGCGCGAAAACATTTCCTTCGGCCTCGGCATCCGCAAGATCCCCAAAGCCGAACAAAAGGAAATCGTCGAGCGCGTCGCCAACATCCTGCAGATCACCCATCTGCTGGACCGCAAGCCGGCGCTGCTCTCGGGCGGCCAACGCCAGCGTGTCGCTATGGGCCGCGCCATCGCACGCGATCCTTCGCTGTTCCTGTTCGACGAACCGCTGTCGAACCTGGACGCCAAGCTGCGCGTCGAAATGCGCGCCGAAATCAAGCGCATGCACCAGCGCCTGGGCAGCACCATCGTCTACGTCACGCATGACCAGATTGAAGCGATGACCCTGGGCGACCGCATCGCCGTCATGAAGGACGGCGTGGTCCAGCAGTTCGGCAGCCCCCAAGAAATTTACGACTCGCCAAGCAACCTGTTCGTGGCCGGCTTCATCGGCTCGCCGTCGATGAACTTCCTGCGCGGCAAGCTCACCACTGACGGCACCGCCCCTGCATTCGAACTGGAGCATGGCGGCCAGAAGACTTTGCTGAGCCTGCCGCTGAACGGCAACGCCGATGCGGTTTCCAAATGGGTGGGTCGCGACATCGTGCTCGGCATTCGTCCGGAACACGTGACCGACGCCATGAGCGCTCGCAACGGAGATCCGCTGAGCAACGGCCACGGCGGCAACTACCGTCCGACCGAAGTCAGCTGCACCGTCGAACTGACCGAGCCGACCGGCCCGGATACTCTGGTGGTGGCGCGCTTCAACGATGCGCCGGTGACTTGCCGCACGCATCCGCGCGCAGGCGCTTTGCCGAATGAGCCGTTGAAGCTGGCGTTCGATCTGACCAAGGCCTTGTTGTTTGATCCGGCTTCGGAGCAGCGGATCGCTTGACGTGTTGGGTAGATAAAAGAAGCCCCGCGACAGTGATGTTGCGGGGCTTTTTTCTGATGTGTTGAGGAGCGCCAATTTTAGTTAAAAACTCCTCAGTGGGTCCAGTATCGTGGGGTGTTGAGCTTGTCCTTTTTCGAATTCATGATAGTGCATCGAATAGGAGTCGCTAGATTCGGTCTTTGCCAGCTGCTCCTCTTGACGGGAGAGAGGCACCTTGCCCGTTGGTGCCGCTAGGAGTGCATGTTTTTTATCTCATCTGGATGTCGCTTGCGACGTGATCATCTGAAGAAGCCTTGATAGTGCCAGCTGTTATGATGTCATTTCAGAATTGGGGAGACAAAAAAATGAACTATGAAGTCGACTTCTTGCCTGTAGGGGAAGGTTCTGGGGACGCAATTGTTATTCGCTATGGCGACGATACCGCGGGCTATCACCTTCACGTAGTGGATGGGGGACGTGCTGGGACGGCAGAAACCATCATCAACCACATCACTAAGTTTTACCAGAACTACCACATCGACCACATGGTGCTTTCGCACGCTGATGACGATCACGCGACCGGGCTTGTTGGTGTGATGGAGAAAATCAAAGTTAAGAATCTGTGGATGAACAGGCCGTGGCTTTATGCCTCGGAAATTCTTGATCATTTCCACGGCAACTTCACATTGCAAGGCCTGATTGACGACATTAAAGGGCGACATCCTTATCTGGTCGAACTTGAGGAGCTTGCCATTAAGCAAGGGACCCAAATACATGAGGTCTTTCAGGGTTCTACAATTGGTGCATTCAAGGTCCTTGCGCCCACGAGAGATCGGTATGTCAACTCGATCCCTGATTTTGAGAAAGCTCCTGAAAGATATACGACTGAAGCTGCCGGATCTCCGAGCTTTGGACTGCTACGGTCTTTGGCAGAAGCTGCGAAAAAATGGTTGGAAGAAAAGTGGGATGTGGAAACGCTTGCGAAAGACACTAAGACTTCTGCGTCCAACGAAAGCTGCGTGGTGCAGTATGGCGTACTAGGCGGCAAAGGAGCTTTGCTCACAGCGGACGTAGGCCCCATCGGATTAATGGAGGCTGCCAATTTTGGCGCTCAGCTTGGATTGGACCGGCCCAAATTCGTGCAAGTGCCGCATCATGGAAGTAGGCATAACGTAACTCCGTCGGTCTTGGACATATGGTTAGGACCTAAGCAACCCCAAGGCACAGTAGTCGGCACAGCATTCTGCTCAGTCGGTTCAAACAAGGCGGACTACCCACGTGGCCAAGTTACGAATGCTTTTATGCGCAGAGGCTTCAAGGTCTACTCGACCCGTACCAAATGGCTATCGCACTACGCCGGCAGCGGTCACGCCAATATGATTCCGGCAGTTGCAGAAGAGTTTGCTAACAAAGTGGAGAGCCTCTGATGGAAATTTTCAAGTTCTTCGATGCCTACTCTATACGCGCAAGGTTATTTCCCGCGATCATCGCCGCGGCACCCGCATTCGCTGCACTGACACTTTTGATTTCGTGGAAATCGTTTGAGCTTTCGAACCTTATAGCGACTCTCGGGACACTTGTGCTCCTGTTTGCTATCGCAGATTTCTCGCGCGTTCGGGGCCGCGCGATAGAAGGCAAGCTCTATACAGAACACGGAGGTATGCCATCGATCACCATGTTTCGCCGAAACGACAAGACCATTGATGCCGGTTCGAAAGACCGATATCGATCTTTTCTAGCAGGGAAGCTGGCTATGGAGGTACCTAGCCCCTTAGATGAGAGCACAAACCAGACCTCCGCTGACGAATTCTATGGCCAATGCGGCAACTGGCTTCGTCAGAACACTCGCGATACGAAGAAGTTTCCCATCTTGTTTACGGAAAATATCACGTACGGTTTTCGTCGAAATTTGCTCGGGGTAAAAATGTTGGCGCTGTGCTTGAACGTCATCGTCGTCGCTGTTTGCACGTTCATCTTGTGGCGTCTATCTTGGGACGTCGACACGCCTCAAGGAAGCCGAATTACAGTGGTATTGTTGGTTGCGGTAGCTCACGCCGCTTACATGCTTCTGGCTGTGAGCCGAACTGCCGTATGGGATGCCTCTAAAGCGTACGGTCGGGAATTGATTCTTAGCTGTGAGTCGTTCTTAGCGCAGTCGAGCAGCCCTGCTAAGAAGACAACCGCGCGCAAGAGTGCGTCAAAGACTGAAAACGTTAGCCCGCCGTCTGATTAACCAAATCGAAATTGCAAAAATGACAGGTAACCTCACAATAAACAAGCAACAAGGCCAAAAGATCACTTGCTTTTGTCGCGACTGCCATCGTGAAACAAAGCATGAAATTATTGCCGAAGCGACTCTAAGCGGTTCCGACGAGTCGGGTGGCTATTCAACTGGCTGGGCTATTGAGCATCAAATAATAAGATGTCTCGGTTGCGAAACATTCTCTTTTAGGAAAATCGCCGGAACAGAACATGACTATGTGCAAATCGACGAAAACGAGTGGGAATACCAAGCAAGCATCGACATATATCCGAACCCTCGCCAAGGTCGGCAACCCCTAGCCGACGCAGGGTTGTTGCCGGATAAGATTCAACGGATCTATGAAGAATCACTCCAGGCGTTGAATGACATTCAGCCAGTTCTTTGCGGAATAGGCACTCGTGCAATCATAGAGACCGTCTGTAAAGACAAGAATGCAACCGGTGGCGATCTATATAACAAGATTAACTCGCTAGTCGGGCTCGGCGTACTAACACGAGATGGCGCCGATATCCTACATAAGCTTCGTACTCTCGGAAACGATGCAGCTCACGAAGTTAAGCCCCACTCTCTTCAAGAGCTTGGCCTTGCCTTCGATGTGGTTGACCATCTTTTACTGGGTGTTTATATCTTGCCAGATCATGCAAAAAAGACTTTTAAATGAAGACCTGACGAGTCCTCAAGTCCGTTCTCCTTAGCTCAATATGGGATGTTCTAAGGCCAGTTTAGCGGCGGAAGATGAGGTCAGAAATCGATTGGGAAGAGGCAGAGAAAACGAAATAAGCCCCACAACGATCATGTTGCGGGGCTTTTCTTTTTACATTGACGAGACATCCTTGCGCCTATCGCGGCGCAGCCAAGCCTGCAAGCAGGTGCGCCATGATCGCGCTGTATTGCCTTCGTCCTTATCCTCTGAATCCGGTGCATGCACCAACCGATACAACAACGGCAGCACCAGCAACGTCAACAAGGTCGACGACAAAATCCCTCCGATGACCACGGTCGCCAGCGGCCGCTGTACTTCCGCTCCGGTGCCGGTTGCCAGCGCCATCGGCACGAATCCCAGCGACGCCACCAGCGCAGTCATCAACACCGGTCGCAGGCGCGTCATTGCGCCTTCGAAGATGGCGTCGTCGAGCGAGCGGCCTTCTTCGCGCAGGGTGCGGATGAAGGCGATCATCACCAGGCCGTTCAACACCGCCACGCCTGACAGTGCGATGAAGCCGACGGCGGCGGAGATCGACAGCGGGATGCCGCGCATGGCCAACGCCAGCACGCCGCCGGTCAGCGCGAACGGGATGCCGGTGAAGACCAGCAGGCCGTCCTTGACGTTGTTGAACATCGCAAACAGCAGCACGAACACCAACAGCAAGGCGACCGGCACGACGATTTGCAGGCGTTGTGTTGCCGACTGCAGGTTCTCGAACTGGCCGCCCCAGGCGATCCAGTAGCCGGTCGGGATTTTTACCTGTGCGGCGATGCCGGCGGCAGCGTCGTCGACGAAGGAGCCGAGGTCGCGTCCGCGCACGTTGGCGCTGACGACGACGCGGCGTTTGCCGTTTTCGCGGCTGACCTGGTTGGGGCCGGGGGCGATGTCGAAGTCGGCGACTTCACCCAGCGGGATATAGCTGAGTTTGCCGTCGGCCTGTGGTCGTGGGATCGGCAGGCGCTTGATGGCGTCGAGGTCGTTGCGTTCGTTTTCCGGCAGCCGCACGATGATGTCGAAGCGGCGGTCGCCCTGGAACAGCGTGCCGGCTTCCTTGCCGCCGATGGCCATGGCGACGGTGTCCTGCACGTCGCCGATGTTGAGGCCGTAGCGGGCGGTCTTCTCGCGGTCTATCTTCACCGTCAGCATCGGCAGGCCGGTCGATTGCTCGACCTTGACTTCGGTCGCGCCGGGGACCTTGCCCAAGGTGGCTGCGATCTTGGCGGCGGTGTCGTTGAGCACGTCCATGTCGTCGCCGAAGACCTTGACCGCGACGTCGCTGCGCACACCCGAGATCAGTTCATTGAAACGCAACTGGATCGGTTGCGAGAACTCGTAGCTGTTGCCGGGCAGGCTGGCGACGGTCTCCTGGATGGCGGCGATCAGTTCGTCGCGTGTCTTCCTCGGCTTGGGCCAGTGGTCTTGCGGCTTGAGCATGATGTAGCCGTCGGAGATGTTCGGCGGCATCGGGTCGGACGCCACTTCGGCGGTGCCGGTGCGGGCGAACACGCGCTCGATCTCGGGGAAGTTGTCCTTGAGCGTGCGTTCCAGCTGCTGCTGCATCTCCACCGATTGCGTCAGGCTGGTGCCGGGTATGCGCAGGGCCTGGATCGCCAGGTCGCCTTCGTTGAGGCTGGGCACGAACTCGCTGCCGAGCTTGGTGCCGAGCAGCGTACACAGGACGATTACCGCAGCTGCCAGCGACAGCACCACCGGCTTGTTGCGCAGCGAGGCTTGCAGCAGCGGCGCGTAGATGCGCTTGGCGGCGCGCATCAGAGCGTTTTCCTTTTCGTCGACCTTGTCGCCGATGAACAGCGCAATTGCCGCCGGGATGAAGGTGACCGAGAGGATCATCGCGCCCAGCAAGGCTGCGACCACGGTGAAGGCCATCGGCTGGAACATTTTGCCTTCGACGCCGGTCAGCGCAAACATCGGCAGGTACACGATCATGATGATGAGCTGGCCGAACAGCAGCGGGCGGCGCGCTTCACGCGAGGCGGCGAAGACTTCGTGGAAGCGTTCGCTGCGTGTCAGCGGCCGGCCGTGATGCTGCTGCGCGTGGGCCAGACGCCGCACGCAGTTTTCCACGATCACGACGGCGCCGTCGATGATGATGCCGAAGTCGAGCGCGCCCAGACTCAGCAGGTTGGCGCTGACGTGGTTGGACACCATGCCGGTGAAGGTGAACAGCATCGCCAGCGGAATCACCATCGCCGTGATCACGGCCGCGCGGATGTTGCCGAGGAACAGGAACAGCACCGCGATCACCAGCACCGCGCCTTCGATGAGGTTCTTCTTGACGGTGCTGATGGCCTTGTCGACCAGCACCGTGCGGTCGTACACGGTGACGGCCTGCACGCCTTCGGGCAGCGAGCGGTTGATCTCGGCCATCTTCTTGTCGACTGCTTGCGAGACCGTGCGGCTGTTCTGGCCGATCAGCATGAAGACGGTGCCGAGCACGACTTCGCGGCCGTTCTCGGTGGCGGCGCCGGTGCGCAGTTCGCGGCCGATGCCGACCTCGGCGACGTCGCGGATGCGGATCGCCACACCTTGCACGTTGCCGAGGATGATGTTGCGGATGTCGTCGAGCGAGGCCACCTGGCCGGGCGCGCGGATCAGGTATTGCTCGCCGCGCTTCTCGATGTAGCCGGCGCCGACGTTGGCGTTGTTGCGCTCCAGCGCCGCCGCCACGTTTTGCAGCGTCAGACCGTAGGAGGCCAGCTTGGCCGGCGACGGTGCGACATGGTATTCCTTGGCGTAGCCGCCGATGGAATTGATCTCGGTCACGCCGGGCACGTTGCGCAGCTGCGGCTTGATGATCCAGTCCTGGATTTCGCGCAGGTCGGCGGGCGAGTAGGGCACGCCGTCGGCGTTCTTTGCGCCTTCCTTGGCTTCAACCGTCCACAGGTAGATTTCGCCGAGGCCGGTCGAGATCGGTCCCATGGCGGGATCGATGCCGGACGGCAGCTTGCTGCGCGCTTCCTGGATGCGTTCATTGACCAGCTGGCGCGCAAAGTAGATATCCGTGCCGTCCTTGAAGATGACGGTCACCTGCGACAGCCCGTAGCGCGACAGCGAGCGTGTCTGGTCGAGGTTGGGCAGGCCGGACATGACGGTCTCGATCGGGAAGCTGATGCGCTGCTCGGTTTCCAGCGGCGAGTAGCCGGGCGCGGAGGTGTTGATCTGCACCTGGACGTTGGTGATGTCGGGGACGGCGTCGATAGGCAGCTTCTGGTAGCTGTAGACGCCATAGGCCGCCAGGCCGAAGACGGCCAGCAAGACCAGCCATCGATGCTCGATGGCGAAGCGGATGATGCGTTCAAACATGGGAGTGTCCTTCTCGCTCGGAGTGGGAGGTGCGGTCGCTATTCAGCAGATTTTTAATGCGCATGTTCGGCGCTCCCTTTACCCAGTTCGGCCTTGATGACGAAGCTGCCTGCGGCGGCGTAGACATCGCCCGCGCTGAGGCCCTTGAGGATTTCCACACGCTTGCCGTCGCTGCGGCCGGGCGTGACTTCCTGCTTGCGGAAGCCGTCGGCGACGCGCACGAAGACGACCTGTTTCTGCTCGACCGACTGCACCGCATCGGCGGCGACGGCGAGTGCGACGTCGGTTTCCTGCGCCAGCACGTCGACATTGACGAACAGGCCGGGACGCCAGGCGTTGCCGGGATTGGGCAGGACCACGTGGGCCTTGGCGGTGCGCGTCTGTTCGCCCAGCAGGGCGCCGACGTAGGCGATCTTGCCGTTGGCGCTGGAGGCGAATGCGGTGGCGTTGACGGTGACGCTTTCGCCGACGCGCACGGCGTTCATGTCGCGGGCGGCGACCGTCATCTCGGCCCAGACGCTGGACAGGTCGGAGATGGTGAAGATGCTGGCATCTTCCTTCACGGCTTCACCGAGCGCGAGATGCTTCTCCACGACGATGCCGTCGAAGGGGGCGCGGATTTCGTAGCGGTTCAGTCCTGAAGCGCTGGCGCCTGCGCCGATGGCGGCCAGCTTTTGCTGCGCATTGCGCACGGCGATTTCAGCTTCCTTCAGCGCTTGTCCGGCTTGCAGGTAGTCTTGCTCGGCGGAGATCTTTTCCTGCCACAAGGTTTTTTCGCGCGCGTGGGTTGCCTGCGCCAGCGTCAGTCGCTGCTGCGCATTCAGCAACTCGCTGCGTTGTTCCGACAACGTGCTGCTGCTGACGATGGCGAGCACTTGCCCCTTCTTTACCTGCTGGCCGAGATTGGCGCTGACCGATTCGACCACGCCGTTGACCTTGGGCACCACGTGCGCGGTGCGGTCCTGGTTGAAGCGAATTTCGCCGGGCAGTTGCAGGCTGGTGCGGATGCGGCCGGGGGCGGCGGTATCGAGGACGATGCCGGCGGTTTTGAGTTGCTGGTCGCTGAAGGCGATCTTGCTGTCTTCGTCGTGACCCTTTCCATCGTGACCCTTTTCATCGTGGTCGTCGTCTTTGTGATCCTTGTCTTCGTCGTGGCCGCCTTTGGCTTCCTTGTGATCGTCCTTGGTCGTCTTTTCTGCGGCGTGGTTATGGCCGCTTTCGGCATGGGCGTCGGCCGGTGCAGATTTGCTTGCGCCGCTGAACAGGATCAGTGCGGCCAGCAGCGCCGTGATGGCCACAATCGCGGCGATGGTGAGTTTCTGTTTCTTGGTCATGATGGCGTCCGGTTATTGGTTGGGGCCGGCGGAACCGAGCAGGCGCTCCAGTTCGGCCGAGGCAAGGTGGGCGTCGGAGATCGCGCGCAGGTATTGCGAGCGCGCCTGGAACAAGGTGCGCTGGGCGTCCAGCACTTCCAGGAAATTGAACTTGCCGAGTTCGAAGCCCTTGCCGGCGGCGGCATAGGCGCTCTGTGCTCCGGGCAGGATGTCGCTGTGCAGGACGGCAACTTCGGCGTGGGCGTTGCGCAGCTTTTCATAGGCCTGCGCGATGTCGGTGCGCATGCGCGTCTCCGCAGCGGCGAGTTCATCGCGTGCCTTGTCTGTGCGGCGCAGGGCTTCTTCGAGATTGCCGCGATTGCTGTCGAGGAAGGGCAGCGGCATCGACACGCCGACCACCCACATGCTGCGGCCGGCTTCTTCGTCGCGCTTCCTGCCCAGGCTCAGCGTGGCGTCGGGAATACGCTTGCTGCTCTCGATCTTGCTCAAGGCCTGGCGACGTTCGACTTCGAGCCGGGCCAGCCGCAGTTGCGGCGCGTCGGCGCTGCGCCCGGCGATATCGGCGATGGCGGGCAGCGGCGGCAATTGCCCGGCAGCGCCTTCGGCCAGCGTGAAGTGTGGCTGGGCGTTGCCCCACAGTCCGGCGAGGCGGCGGCGCGCGAGGTCGAGTTCGCCGTCGGCCTGGCTCAGCTCCAGCCGGGCCGAGGCAGCGGCAACGCGCGCCCGGGTCTCTTCCACCGGCGAGATCTTGCCGGCGGTGACGCGACGGCCGGTGGCGTCGGCGGCGCTACAGGCCAGATCGGCGGATTCTTGCGCCAGGCGTCGGCGTTCCTGTGCCGTCAGCACGGCGAAGAACGCAGACGTGGCGGCAGTGCGGATTTCATCGCGCCGGATGGCAAGCTCGATGCGGGCAGCCTCGCGTGAACGTTCGGCGGCGCCGATGCGGGCGGCGCGCTTGCCGCCGAGTTCAATCGGCTGGTTGAGCTGGATGGTGGTGGTGCGCGTGCTTTTGCGCGTGTCTTCCATCAGCGTCGACAGTTCGGGATTGGGGCGTGCGCCGGCTTGCGCGACGGTGGCGTCGACCGCCTCAAGTTCATGCCGGGCGGCGGACAGTTCGGGGTTGTTGTCGAGCGCGAGCGCGACGGCGTTGCTCAGCGTCAGGGGCGTCGCCGCCTCCTGCGCATGCGTGTAGGCCGGACAGGCGAGCAGAAGCGCCAGTCCCAGCGGATAGAAACGGGTGTACATCGAATTCTCCGGACAAGAGGGAAGGAATTCGGCGAGCGGTCAGCAGTGTAATGAAAAGAGAGAGACGACTCGCCGGCTTAAGCGGCGAGCATCCAGTCGGGCTCTTCCGGAGATTCCCCGATGTGGGAGAGATACAGCGGGAGTAATGAAGGCGTGAAGCTGCTTTTTTCCTGCGCCGGCGGCGTCCATGCCGCGTGCGAATTCATCGGCTTGCTGCAGGAGAAATGGCAGAAGCTGCAATCGGCGTCGCTGCCGGTGTTGAATTTGCTGTCGTCGCTATTGTCCGGTTGTTGATCCTGCTTGCTATCGGCAGCGGCGTGATGGCCGACGTGCTGTGCAACGGGATCGCTTTCATGCTGGCAATACGACGCCACCGCCGCCCAGGAAAACTGGAAGGGCAGCAGCATCAGCAGGAAAATGAGGGCGTAGCGTTTCATGGCAGGGCATTATAGCCGCACTTTTTCAAGACCAGTCGAATCACGCTGCGGCGCGCGCCGCACGCCGATCCAGCAAGGCCGAAGTCAGCACCGTCAGAAAGGCCAGCACCGATACGCCCGCGCCCAGCAGCGGCAGGTCGGTCAGCGGCAGGCCCGCCGAAATCGCCAGTCCGCCCAGCCAGGCGCCGGTCGCATTGCCGACGTTGAACGCGCCCTGGTTGAGCGTCGATGCCAGGTTCGGCGCATCCCTGGCTTTGTCCAGCACGCGGATCTGCGCGGCCGGCACGACGGCGAACGAGAAGGCGCCCCAGACGAACATGGTCATCAGCGTCGGAATCTGGTGATGGCTGCTCCACGAGAACTGCACCAGGATGAGCGCGATGCAGACGAACATCGAGAACAGCACCGGCATCAATCGCCAGTCCGCCAGGCGTCCGCCGATCAGGCCGCCGACCGTGATGCCGGCGCCGAACAGCAGCAGCACCCAGCTTTCCTGATGTGCCGTGAAACCGGTGACGTCGAGCAGGATGTAGGCGATGTAGGTAAGCACGCTGAACATGCTGACCGATGCCAGCGTGCTGGTCAGCAGTGCGAGCTGCACCTGTGGATGGACGATGGCGCGGAATTCCTTGAAGATGCTGCCGCCTTGCATGGCGATTTTCTTCGGCAGGCAGATCCACAGCATGATCACGGCGGCCAGGCCGATCAGCGTGATCACGCCGAAGGTCGAGCGCCAGCCGGCAGCGTGGCCGAGTGCGGTGCCGAACGGCACGCCGAGGATGTTGGCGACGGTCAGGCCGGTGAACATCAGCGCCACGGCTTGCGCACGCTTTTCGCGCGGCACCAGTTCGGCGGCGACCACAGAGCCGATGCCGAAGAACGCGGCATGGCAGAACGCCGTTACCACGCGCGCCACCATCAGGAAGTTGTAGCTCGGCGCAATCGCGCACAGCACGTTGCCGAGGATGAACAGGCACATCAGGCCGACCAGCGCGCGTTTGCGCTGCCATTTGGCGGTGACGATCGCCAGCACCGGCGCACCGGCCGCCACGCCCAGCGCGTAGCCGGATACCAGCATGCCTGCCGCCGGCGCAGAGACGCCGAGATCGCGCGCAACATCAGGCAGCAGCCCCATGATGACGAATTCTGTAGTGCCGATGCCGAAGGCGGCGACGGCGAGCGCGAAGAGGGGCCAATGCATGATGAATCCTGTGGAATTGCTACGGAGGGAAACCGCTATTTTACGTGGCTGCGGCCCGGTCTGCTGAGCAGATGCGGGCCGCATGGATGAAATATATTGAAGAGGACAATACGATTTCAATAAACAAAACCAGATCGGAATGAGGTGGCGTACGAGAAAAACTTAAGAGACCGAAATCTGTTCCTGGTCCGTAGCGAGGAGGGCGTCAGCCGCCGCCGACCGGAGCGCAAGGACCGCAACGTACTTTTAGTACGTGAGGATCCTGAGCACCGTACGACGGCGGATCACGCCCCCGCAGTAGGACTAGGAGCAGATTTTTACCATTCTGCGAAGCTGCCGTCTTTATGTCGCCAGATCGGATTGCGCCAGCGATGGCCGACTTCGGCGCGCTGCCTGACATACTCTTCATTGATCTCGATGCCGAGGCCCGGACCGTTCGGGATGGTGACGTAACCATCCTTGTAGCTGAACACGTCGGCATCGGTGACGTAGTCAAGCAGGTCATTGCTTTCGTTGTAGTGGATGCCCAGGCTTTGTTCCTGGATGAAGGCGTTGTACGACACCGCATCGACTTGCAGGCAAGCCGCCAGCGCAATCGGTCCCAGCGGGCAATGCAACGCCAGTGCGACGTCGTAGGCTTCGGCCATGGTGGCGATCTTGCGCGTCTCGGTGATGCCGCCGGCGTGCGAGACGTCGGGCTGGATGATGTCGACGTAGCCTTCGCTGAGGATGCGCTTGAAGTCCCAGCGCGAGTACAGGCGCTCGCCCAGCGCGATCGGCGTGCCGGTGAGGTGGGCGATTTCCTTGAGCGCTTCGTAGTTCTCGCTGAGCACCGGTTCTTCGATGAACATCAGTTTGTACTGTTCGAGTTCCTTGACCAGCACCTTGGCCATGGGCTTGTGCACGCGGCCGTGGAAGTCGACGCCGATGCCGACGTTGGGGCCGACCGCTTCACGCACGGCGGCAACGTTGGCCAGCGTGAGTTCGACCTTGTCCCAGGTGTCGATGAACTGCATTTCTTCGGTGCCGTTCATCTTGACGGCGGTGAAGCCGCGCGCCACCGCATCCTTGGCGGCCTTCGCGGTGTCGGCCGGCCGGTCGCCGCCGATCCACGAATACACGCGGATGCTGTCGCGCACCGGGCCGCCCAGCAACTGGTTGACCGGCAGGCCGAGCGCCTTTCCCTTGATGTCCCACAAAGCCTGATCGATGCCGGCGAGCGCGCTCATGTGGATCGCGCCGCCGCGGTAAAAACCGCCGCGGTAGAGCACGGTCCAGTGATCTTCGATGTTGCGCGGGTCCTTGCCGATCAGGTAATCGGCCAGTTCTTCAACGGCGGCGGCGACGCTGTGTGCGCGGCCTTCGACCACCGGTTCGCCCCAGCCGACGATGCCTTCATCGGTTTCGATCTTGAGGAAGCACCAGCGCGGTGGCACGATAAAGGTAGTCAGTTTTGTGATTTTCATCGGAGATGATCCGTTCTGAGAAAAAGCGCCCATTCTTGCGGCGGGCTGGTTAAGGAGCGTCCGGTCGTCACGCTCATGTTCGCGACCCTGCGACCGGCTTCTTTTTTAGGTGGTCGGTGTGGATGCACCGTGACGGGTTTGCCAGGCGCTGACGAAGGCCTTGGCGTTCTCGGCGACGGTGGCGGCCGTCATGCCCGGCTTGAACAGCGCCGAGCCGAGACCGAAACCGGATGCGCCGGCATTGACGAACACCGATACGCTGCTGGGCATGATGCCGCCTACCGGCAGCAGCGCGACCGAGGCCGGGATGACTGCGCGCCAGGCTTTGACGACGTGCGGTCCGAGCTGCTCGGCCGGAAACATCTTGAGCACGTCGGCGCCGGCGGCCAGCGCGGCAAATGCTTCGGTCACGGTGGCAACGCCGGGGGCGCTGCACAGACCGGCATCCTTGGCGGCGCCGATGACGCGCGCATCGCTGTGCGGCATGACGATCAGTTCGCCGCCCGCGGCCTTGACCTGGGCGACTTGTTCGGGGCTGAGCACGGTGCCTGCGCCGATCACGCAATCGGCCGGCAGCGTGCGGCGCAGCGTGGCGATGCTTTGCAGCGGTTCAGGCGAGTTGAGCGGTACTTCGATGACGCGGAAGCCGGCTTCATACAAGGCCTTGCCGATGGCTTCGACTTCGTCGGGACGGACGCCGCGCAGGATGGCGATCAGGCCGCAGTGCTGCAGGGCTTGCTGGAAATGATTCTTCGGCATGATTCTACTTTCTCGATGTTCGCGGTGAGGGGGAAACCAGGCCCGCATGCGCGGCCAGTTTCCACAAGCCGTGCTCGGTGGCGGCAGCGGCGATTTCAATGTTGGTCAGGTCGTACAGCGCCAGCGCCTGACGGTAGCGCTCGCACAGTGCGTCGTCGCCGATGAGGGCGATGCGCTGCTGCCGGATCCCGTCGGTGGTTGCCAGCAGCGCGGCGATTTCGTGGCCGATCAGCAGCCCGGACAGATAGTGCGCCTGGGCGCGCGGCGACAGTTCGCCGGTCAGGCCGAGCGTGCGGCTGCTGAAGATGTTGGACAGCATGCCGGCACGGCCGTCGGCCGACTTCGCCACCAGCGCGCCGCGCGCGAAGGCGGCGTTGTCCTCGGCATCGGTTGTATCGGCGGCGGCGCGCTGCATGGTGCGGCCGAGGATGGTGTGATTGCTCAGCACGGCATACATCTCGCCGGTCATGAAGGTGTCGAAATGTTCGATGCGCTTGCCGCGCACGTGCACCCATTTCGAATGCGTGCCGGGCAGGCCGATCAGGAGATCATCGACCTGCAGCTGGTCGAGGATGCCGGCGACCTGGGTTTCCTCGCCGCGCATCACGTTGGGCAGCGCCGAGCGTTGCAGCAATCCCGGGACGATATGCAGCGGCACGCCGAAGCCGGTGTCGACAACGGTCATGGTGTTGCCCACTTCGCTGACGGCCAGCGGCACGTCGAGGTAGGGCGCTTCACGCCAGCCCTGTTTGCTGCCGACCATGCCGGCGGCGATCAACGGAGTGATCGGGAAATCGCGCAGCCAGTCGCCGCAGGCGGCTTGCAGCGCGCGACGGAAGCCGGCGTCGGGTGTGTCGGCGGCAGCATCCGTACCTTCTTCGGCCGGCGGCAAATTCATGATCCCCCACGGCAACGCACGCTTGTCGGCCACGCGACCGTCGGCGTTGAAGCGGTAGGCGCGCAGCGAGGTGGTGCCCCAGTCGAGCGCGATCAGGCCGGTGGAGGATGAGGAAGGAGTTGCTGGCGTCATTGTGTATTCGGTGTCAGTGCAAGGTCAGAGCAGATTCAAATCTCGCTCACGATGAAATGCGTGAGCAATCGCATCGACGCATCCGGCGCCAGGTTGACCAGGCCGTCGCGGCCGGGCATGTGGAAGGCGTCGATCGGATGCGTGATCGGCTCCAGGCAAAAATAGTCGAGGCCGGGCGGGCGGTACATGAGGCTGTAGCCCGTGCAGTTTTCCATCTGCATGCTCAGGCGCAGGCCGCGGTCGGGGTAGTCGATGTGCGAGACGCCGTCCCAGCCGGTAAAACAGTTGTCGATCAGCGGACCGTCGATGGGGAACTCGACCGGTGCGAACCGGTTGTAGTCGAAGGTCGCCGGGAAGTCACGCGTATGCCCGGTCGGGATCGGATCGGCGCCGCACAGCCAGACGCCGTCGGCGCGCGACTGCAGGCGCGTTTCGGCATTGCGTGGGAAGTAGGGATGCAGGCCGAGGCCGAACGGCAGTTCTTCCGCGCCGCGATTGGTGACTTGCAGGTCGATCGTCAGGCCATCCTGGTTCAGTGTCAGCGTTTGCGTCGCGCTATAGGTATATGGATCGCCGTCGTACTGGGCCGAGTCCAGCGCCAGCACGATGTGCTGGTCGCTTTGTTCGGCGACGCGCCATGCCTGCAGCCAGCCGTCGCCGTGGATGGGATAGTTTTCACCGGCGCGGTTTTGCAGGACGGGATAGTGCAGGTCCTTGTGCATGAAGCCGCCTTCGGTGATGCGGTTCGACCACGGCACCAGCGGGAAGCAGGCGGTCGTGTAGAGATCGTCGGCGCCGGCCCAGGGGCGCAGCAGCGGCGTCCATGCGCCGCGCCATTCCAGGTCCCATGCCGCGATGCTGGCGCCCAGTCCGGGCAGCACGCTCAGGCGTTGATGTCCGGACCGAAGGGTCACGGTCTCAATGGCGGACGCGCCGCCGCGCTGCGCTGCTGGGGATGTGGTCATGGCGTCTCGGTTGCTGTCTCGATTATCTGGGCGGATGCTGTACGGTCTGCTCCGCCTGGGCTTGCTGCCTAAGAGCGACTAACAAAACGCCGCTGGCGGCGTTGCTTCTCCTAGCCGTACGTTCGTACTGTCTTCGTCGGCGCGCCTTGCCATCGACGTCTTGTTAGTAGCTCTAACGCAAAAACAGCGCCGATCCTAACATCGCCGACCGATGCGGAATAATGAAAAATTGATAAACATTGATATCAAAAACGATCTGGCAGTCAGCATTTCGTCATCGATGTAGTTTGATAAAACGCCATGCTTGTTTCGGTATCGGATGTGGCTAAAAATTCATTGGATAGATATTTCTCGCTCTCCTACTATTGATCGGCACATTTCGCTGCACGCCATGTGCCAGCGAACCCGCAAATGACGGCGCCTCCGTTCCCCCACGACAGCGCCGGACACCAATAAAAACAGTTCGTGTTGATAAACATAATTGGAGACAACAATGAAAATGACTCGCAGAACCCTGCTGGGCGCCGCCGTTTGCATGACCCTGGGCTTGAGCGTCCTCTCCGGCGCCGTGGCTGCCGACAAACCGTTGACAATGGGCTTCTCCCAGGTCGGCGCCGAAAGCGAATGGCGTACCGCCAACACCGCCTCGATCAAGGACGCCGCCAAGAAGGCAGGCGTCAACCTGAAATTTGCCGATGCCCAGCAAAAGCAGGAAAACCAGGTCAAGGCCATCCGTTCCTTCATCGCGCAAAAGGTCGACGTGATCGCCTTCTCGCCGGTGGTTGAATCGGGCTGGGACACGGTCCTGCGCGAAGCCAAGGCCGCCAAGATCCCGGTGATCCTGACTGACCGCGCCGTCAACGTGAGCGACAAGTCGCTGTACGTGACCTTCATCGGTTCCGATTTCGTCGAAGAAGGCCGTCGCGCCGGACGCTGGCTGATGGATCGCGCCAAGACCATGCCGGCCGGCGACATCAACATCGTCGAGCTGCAAGGCACCGTCGGCTCGGCGCCGGCAATCGACCGCAAGGTTGGTTTCGAAGAAGTGATCAAGGCCAATCCCAATCTGAAGATCATCCGTTCCCAGACCGGCGACTTCACCCGCGCCAAGGGCAAGGAAGTCATGGAAGCCTTCCTCAAGGCCGACGGCAAGAAGATCAACGTACTCTACGCGCATAACGACGACATGGCCATCGGCGCCATCCAGGCAATCGAAGAGGCCGGCCTGAAACCGGGCAAGGACATCATCGTGATTTCGATTGACGGCGTGAAGGGCGCGTTCGAAGCCATGATGGCCGGCAAGCTCAATGTCACCGTCGAGTGCAGCCCGCTGCTCGGCCCACAACTGATGTCCATCGCCAAGGACGTCAAGGCCGGCAAGGAAGTGCCGAAACGCATCACCACTGAAGAAGGCGTGTTCCCGGCCGAAGTCGCGGCCAAGGAATTCCCTAACCGCAAGTATTGATGCTTAGAGACGGTTTCATAAAACCGTCTCTTAATACCGGATACTGATCGGTCTCCCCCGCATGTGACCCATGCCGGTTCCGATCGTATGGCCGGGAAAGCAATTTCCCGGTGTTGTTTCTCCTCTGCTCTGGAGTAACCCCTGGGCCTTGAACGATGCGCTGCAATGCCCCTCTGTGTTGCAGCGGATCTGCTCAACAGGCTTTGAGCGGCGGGCTTCGGCCCGCCGTTTTTTTCTCTTGCGGTAACGCCATGTCGAACGCAATGTCACCAAGCACCACTGCCATCGGCGCCGAACCGGCGCTGGAACTCATCGGCATCCATAAATCCTTCACCGGCGTCAAGGCGCTGAGCGACGTCGGCCTGCGCCTGTATCCGGGCGAAGTCCACACCCTCATGGGCCAGAACGGCGCCGGCAAATCGACGCTGATCAAGGTACTGACCGGCGTCTATACGCCCGACGACGGCCACATCCTGTTGCGCGGCCGCTCCATCCGGCCGGGCTCGACGCTGGAAGCGCAGCAGCTCGGCATCAGCACCGTGTACCAGGAAGTCAATCTGTGTCCGAACCTGACCGTGGCAGAGAATATTTTCATCGGCCGCTATCCGCGCAAATGGGGCGGCGTCGGTCCGATCGACTGGGCCACCATGCAGCGCCGCGCCACCAAACTGTTGGCGAAGCTCGATCTGCACATCGACGTGCAAAAGCCCTTGTCCGCATATCCGCTGGCGATCCAGCAGATGGTGGCGATTTCCCGCGCCGTGAGCGTGTCGGCCAGCGTGCTGATCCTCGACGAGCCGACCTCCAGCCTGGACGAGGCGGAAGTGCAATTGCTGTTCAAGGTCTTGCGCAGCCTGCGCGACGAAGGCATGGCGATCCTGTTCGTCACGCATTTCCTCGACCAGACCTATGAAATCTCCGATCGCATCACGGTGCTGCGCAACGGCGTGCGCGAAGGCGAATACGCCGCCAGCGAATTGTCGCGCCTCGATCTGGTCAACAAGATGGTGGGCGTGCCGGTTGACGCCACCGCCGCCGGCGAGGCGCTGGCCGACCATGCCGACATCACGCCGGCCGCCAACGCCGGCGAGATATTCCTGCAGGCGCGGGAGCTGGCACGCAAAGGCGCGCTGGCGCCACAGGACTTCGACCTGCGCGCCGGTGAAGTATTCGGCTTGTGCGGCCTACTCGGCTCCGGCCGCACCGAGACCGCACGCTTGCTGTTCGGCGCGGACAAGGCCGACGGCGGCGAGATCAGCATCAAGGGCAAGCCGGTGAAATTCTCCACGCCGCGCGACGCCATCGCCGCCGGCATCGGCTTCTGTTCCGAAGACCGCAAGAAGGAGGGCACCATCCTCGATTTGTCGGTACGCGAAAACATCATCCTCGCGCTGCAGGCTCGCAACGGCTTGCTGCACGTGATTCCGCGCAAGCGCCAGCAGCAGCTCGCGGCCGACTACGTCAAATGGCTGGGTATCAAGACCGCCGACATCGAAACCCCGATCGGCTTGCTGTCCGGCGGCAACCAGCAGAAGGCCTTGCTGGCGCGCTGGCTGGCGACCGATCCTGACATGCTGATCCTGGACGAACCGACGCGCGGCATCGATGTGCGCGCCAAACAGGAGATCATGGACTACGTCATGGCCTTGTGCCGCAAGGGCATGTCGATTCTTTTCATTTCTTCCGAGATCCCGGAAGTGCTACGCTGTAGCGACCGCATGCTGGTGCTGCGCGATCGCCGCGGCTGCGGCGAGTACCTGCGCGGCGAGCTTGACGACGCCTCGGTGCTGCAGGTGATTGCGGGCGAGAATGTAGGAGCATCAGCGTGAGCGCATCAATGAATTCCAATCTGGTTTCCAATCGCACTGCCTTTTCGGGCGCCGCCGCCAACCGCCTGCGACGCGCCTTGTTTCATCCCCTGAGCCGGCCGCTGGGCGCGCTGGCGGTACTGCTGCTGATCGACTTCTTCATGATCCCGGGTTTCTTCCGCATTGAGATGAAGGATGGCCATCTGTACGGCAGCGTGATCGATATCGTCAACCGCGCGGCGCCGCTGATGCTGGCGGCGCTGGGCATGACGCTGGTGATCGCCACGCGCGGCATCGACATTTCGGTCGGCGCGGTGGTGGCGATTTCGGGCACGATTGCGGCGATGCTGATCGGCGGCACCATGGTCGTCAACAACGGCGTGCCGGAATACGTCAGCAATATCCCGATGGGCTGGGCGCTGGCTGCCGCGCTCGGCGTGGCGCTGCTGTGCGGCGCGTGGAATGGCTTGCTGGTGGCGACGCTGGGCCTGCAACCGATCATCGCCACGCTGATCCTGATGGTGGCGGGGCGCGGGCTGGCGCAGCTGCTGACCGATGGCCAGATCATCACGGTGTACTACAAGCCGTTCTTCTATCTCGGCAGCGGTTACCTGTGGGGTTTGCCGTTCTCGCTGTTCATCGTCGCCGGCATGTTCGTGGTGCTCGCACTGCTGATGCGCAAGACCGCGCTGGGCCTGTTCATCCAGTCGGTCGGCATCAATCCGGTGGCGTCGCGGCTGGCCGGCATCCGCACCGCGGCGCTGATCTTTTTCGTCTACATCTTCTGCAGCCTGTGCGCCGGACTGGCCGGATTGATGATCAGCGCCAACATCAAGAGCGCCGACGCCAACAACGCCGGCCTGCTGCTCGAGCTGGACGCGATCCTGGCGGTGACGCTGGGCGGCACTTCGCTGGCTGGCGGCAAGTTCAGCCTGGTCGGCAGCGTGATCGGCGCGCTGATCATCCAGGCGCTGACGTACACGATCTATTCATTGGGCGTGCCGCCGGAAGTCAACATGGTGGTCAAGTCGGTGGTGGTGTTCCTGGTCTGTCTGTCGCAATCCCCGGAATTCCGCCGTCTGCGTTTGTTCAAATCCGGCAACCAAGCCTGATGTCCAGGGAAAATCAAGGAAAAATCCAGGAAAAATCATGAAGAATTTTCGCTCTTTTTTTCACCATCTGCTGGCTACGCCGTACTTCACCTCGCTGGTCACCGTCGCCTTGCTGGTGGTGCTGTTTGCGATGGGCTCGGTTGCCTACGACGGTTTCTTTTCGGTGCAGGTGGTGTTGAACCTGCTGATCGACAACGCCTTCCTGCTGGTGATCGGCATCGGCATGACCTTCGTGATCCTGTCCGGCGGCATCGACCTGTCGGTCGGTTCGGTGCTGGCGTTGACCACGATGATCTCGGCCTATCTGCTGCAGTCGTGGCATTGGCATCCGCTGCTGGTGATCGTCTGCGTGCTGGTGCTGGGCGGCCTGTTCGGCGCGGCGATGGGGGGGCTGATCCATTTTTTCAAGCTGCAGCCGTTCATCGTCACGCTGGCCGGGATGTTCCTGGCGCGCGGCCTGTGTTATCTGATCAGCATCAATTCCATCACCATCGACGATCCGCTGTATGTGGCGATGTCGCAGACGCGGCTGGAGTTCGGTGACGCCTTCATCTCGCCCAGCGTGGCGATTGCCCTGCTGATGCTGGCGCTGGCGATCTACCTGGCGCATTACACGCGCTTCGGCCGTGCCGTCTACGCCGTTGGCGGCAATGAGCAGTCGGCGCTGCTGATGGGTTTGCCGGTGGGGCGCACCAAGGTCGCGATTTATGCATTCAGCGGTTTCTGCGCGGCGCTGGCGGGTGTATTGTTCTCGTTCTACATGCTGTCCGGCTACGGCCTGCATGCGCAGGGCACCGAACTCGACGCCATCGCTGCGGTGGTCATCGGCGGTACCTTGCTGACGGGTGGTTACGGCTATGTGGCCGGCACCCTGACCGGGGTGCTGATCCTGGGCGTGATCCAGACGCTGATCGCCTTCGACGGTACGCTCAGTTCGTGGTGGACCAAGATTGTGATTGGCGTGCTGCTGTTCGTGTTTTGCCTGGCGCAGCGCCTGATGTCGATGGGCGCTGCCAAGGCGGCAGATGCGAATGGCGCCGCGGTTGCCGTCAAGCCGTCCGCGCAGGCGGCTTGAGGCATGTGGAAAGGGCAAAAAACGGCAGACGCGAGTCCTGCCGTTTGCGCAGAACTGATGTTGAAAACAATATGGGTTTTAGCAAAAAAATCATTAGAAATGTATTGGTTTAATGATTATCGTAGAGGCCTTGCAAAACATCGGGCGTTCCCCGCGCGTTGAGAGATGTTTTGCATTGCCAGTAAAACAACAAACATTTAGGAGACGAGAAGTATGAAACTCAAATCGGTATTGGCCGGGCTGACGCTTGGCCTGAGCATGGGTCTGATGGCAGTCAGCGCGCAAGTGAGCGCCCAGACCAAGGGCCTGATCGGTATCTCCATGCCGACCAAGTCGTCGGCGCGCTGGATTGCCGACGGCAACAACATGGTCAAGGTATTCAAGGAAAAGGGCTACCAGACCGACCTGCAATACGCGGAAGACGACATCCCGAATCAGCTGGCGCAGATCGAAAACATGGTGACCAAGGGCGTTAAAGTGCTGGTCATCGCGGCGATCGACGGCACCACGCTGTCCGACGTGCTGCAAAAAGCCGCCGACAAGGGCATCAAGGTCATCGCTTATGATCGCCTGATCCGCAACTCGAAGAACGTCGACTACTATGCGACTTTCGACAACTACCAGGTCGGCGTGCTGCAAGCTTCCTACATCGAAAAGGCGCTGGACCTGAAGTCCGGCAAGGGCCCGTTCAACATCGAACTGTTCGGCGGTTCGGCTGACGACAACAACGCCTTCTTCTTCTACAACGGCGCCATGTCGGTCCTGAAGCCATACATCGACAAGGGCAAGCTGGTCGTGCGCAGCAAGCAAATGGGCATGGACAAGGTCGCAACCCTGCGTTGGGACGGCGCTACTGCGCAAGCCCGCATGGACAACCTGTTGAGCGCCTACTACGGCAATGCCCACGTCGACGCAGTGCTGTCGCCGTATGACGGCATCAGCATCGGCATCATCTCCTCGCTCAAGGGCGTCGGCTACGGTACGCCGAAGCTGCCGATGCCGGTCGTGACCGGCCAGGATGCGGAAGTGCCTTCGGTCAAGTCCATCATCCGCGGCGAACAGCGTTCGACCATCTTCAAGGACACGCGTGAGCTGGCGAAGGTCACCGTTTCCATGGTGGACGCCGTGTTGTCGGGCAAAGCGCCAACCATCAACGACACCAAGACCTACAACAACGGCGTGAAGGTTATCCCTTCGTACCTGTTGAAGCCGGTCAGCGTTGACGCCAGCAACTGGAAAGAAGTGCTGGTCGGCAGCGGCTACTACACCGAAGCGCAAGTGAAGTAATCCACTTGTTGCGCTGAGTGAGCACGGTCCGGCCGGCGCAAGCCGGCAGGACAAAAAAGCAACCCCGCGCCGCGCGCGCGGGGTTGGTGTTTCCGGAGGCGGCGTTGTTGCAGCTGCAGCAGCGCCGGCCGGGGACCAGGATAGCGGCCCGCAGCATCCCACCACAACGGCAGGCCGGAGCAGAAGAAGAGGTCAGAACACATGAGTACAATTCTGGAAATGCGCGGAATTGAAAAGACATTCCCAGGTGTCAAGGCGCTCAACAACGTCAACCTGGCAGTGCGCACCGGCGAAATCCACGCCGTGGTCGGCGAGAACGGCGCCGGCAAATCCACCCTGATGAAAGTGCTGAGCGGCGTTTATCCGCACGGAAGCTATTCCGGCGACATCATCTATCAGGGGCAGACCCGCGAATTCAAGGATATCGTCGACAGCGAAAGCGTCGGCATCATCATCATCCATCAGGAGCTGGCCCTGGTGCCGCTGCTGTCGATTACCGAAAATCTTTTCCTCGGCAACGAGCAGGCCAGCGGCGGCGTGATCGACTGGGAGCAGTCGTACGCCAAAGCCAAGGAACTGCTGGCCAAGGTCGGCCTGAAGGATCCGCCGTCGACGCTGATCACCAACCTCGGCGTCGGCAAGCAACAACTCATCGAGATCGCCAAGGCCTTGTCGAAAGAGGTCAAGCTGCTGATCCTCGACGAACCGACCGCCAGCCTCAACGAAAGCGACAGCGACGCCTTGCTCGAACTGCTGCTGGAACTCAAGGCGCAGGGCATTTCATCGATCCTGATTTCGCACAAGCTGAACGAGATTTCCAAGGTCGCCGATTCGATCACCGTGCTGCGCGATGGCGCCACGGTCGATACCTTCGATTGCCGCAAGGAAGAGATCAGCGAAGACCGCATCATCCAGAACATGGTCGGCCGCGAGATGGCGGATCGCTATCCCAAGCGCGAGCCGCATATCGGCGAGACCATTTTCGAAGTCAGGCAGTGGCGCGTGCATCATCCCATTCATCCCGATCGCGTGGTGATCAAGGACATTGACTTCAACGTGCGCAAGGGCGAAATCGTCGGCATCGCCGGTCTGATGGGCGCCGGCCGCACCGAGCTGGCCAAGAGCATCTTCGGTCGCGCCTATGGCGCCAAGATCAGCGGCGAAGTGCATTTGCACGGCAAGAAGATCGACGTCGGCACCATCCAGAAAGCCATCAACCACGGCATCGCCTACGTCACGGAAGACCGCAAGGGCGACGGCCTGGTGCTGGACGAAGACATCAAGAAGAACATCTCGCTGGCCAACCTGGGCGCGATTTCCGACAAGTCGGTGATCGACGAGGCGCGCGAGTTCAAGGTCGCTGCCGACTTCCGCACCAAGATGCGGATCCGCTGCTCGAGCGTGCTGCAAAAGGTCGTGAACCTGTCCGGCGGCAATCAGCAAAAGGTGGTGCTCAGCAAATGGCTGTTTTCGAATCCGGAAGTGCTGATCCTCGACGAGCCGACGCGCGGCATCGACGTCGGCGCCAAGTTCGAGATCTATACGCTGATCAACCAGCTGGCCGCAGAAGGAAAATGCATCATCATGATCTCGTCGGAAATGCCGGAACTGCTCGGCATGTGCGACCGGATCTATGTCATGAACGAAGGGCAGTTCGTCGGCCAATACACGGCGGCGGAAGCATCGCAGGAAAAAATCATGCGTTCCATCGTAAGGAACGAGAGGATTGTGAAGAATGGAGAACAATGAAATGAGCAAGACACCTACGCTCGACGCGGTCCCTGAAGCCAAGCGGGAATATGCCGGCTTCCTCAAGAACAACATGCGCGAATACGGCATGCTGCTGTCGCTGGTGGCGATCATGGCCTTCTTCCAGGTCATGACCGACGGCACGCTGATGCAGCCGCTCAACCTGACCAACCTGGTGCTGCAAAACAGCTACGTGGTGATCATGGCGCTGGGCATGCTGATGGTGATCGTGGCGGGCCACATCGATCTGTCGGTGGGTTCGGTAGTCGGTTTCATCGGTGCGCTGGCGGCGGTGCTGATGGTCAACTATGAAGTCAACTTCATCCTGACCACGATTATCTGCCTGATCGCCGGCGCGGCCATCGGCGCAGCGCAGGGCTACTGGGTGGCATTCTTCCGCATCCCGTCCTTCATCGTCACGCTGGCCGGCATGCTGGTGTTCAAGGGCCTGACGCTGGCGCTGCTGGAAGGCCAGTCGGTCGGACCTTTCCCGCGCGGCTTCCAGTTGCTGAGCTCGGGCTTCATCCCGGAACTCTTTGCCGATACCGGCAGCGTGCGACTGACGTCGCTGCTGGTCGGCGTAGTGGCGGCGGCGATCCTGCTGGCGGTGAAAGTCCACGGTCGCAGCAAGCAGGTCAAGCATGGCATGGAAGAAGAACCAGCCCTGTTCTTCCTGCTCAAGAATGTCCTGTTCGCCGCGGCCATCATCGCCTTCAGCTACCTGATGGCGTCCTACAAGGGTATGCCGAACGTGCTGATCATCATGTTCGCGCTGATGGTGATCTACACCTTCGTGACCAACCGCACCACCATCGGCCGTCGTGTGTACGCTGTCGGCGGCAATGAAAAAGCTGCCAAGCTGTCCGGCATCAAGACCGAACGCGTGAGCTTCTACACCTTCGTCAACATGGGCATGCTGGCGGCGCTGGCGGGCCTGATCTTCGCGGCGCGCCTGAACACGGCGACGCCGAAAGCCGGCACCGGCTTCGAGCTGGACGTGATCGCAGCCTGTTTCATCGGCGGCGCATCGGCCTCCGGCGGCGTGGGCAAGGTCATGGGTGCAGTCATCGGCGCCTTCGTGATGGGCGTGATGAACAACGGCATGTCCATCATGGGCATCGGCATCGATTACCAGCAAGTGATCAAGGGCCTGGTATTGCTGGCCGCCGTGTTCTTCGATGTCTACAACAAAAATAAATAACAGAAAATAAAGTTCTGCCAGAGGGGGGCTGCGAGAGGAGTTTCTTGCAGCCGTTTTCATCAGCGTCGCCACACCGGGAGGTGGCGACCGCACTATTCCAACGGATGAGTAAATGACTATCGACAAGAAGCGCACACTGCGTTCCGCAGCCTGGTTCGGTACGGCCGACAAGAACGGTTTCATGTATCGCAGCTGGATGAAGAACCAGGGTATTCCCGATCACGAGTTCCAAGGCAAGCCGGTCATCGGCATCTGCAACACCTGGTCCGAACTGACGCCGTGCAACGCGCACTTCCGCAAGATCGCGGAACACGTCAAACGCGGCATCATCGAGGCGGGCGGTTTCCCGGTCGAGTTCCCGGTGTTCTCCAACGGCGAATCCAACCTGCGTCCGACCGCGATGTTGACGCGCAACCTCGCCAGCATGGACGTGGAAGAATCGATCCGCGGCAATCCGCTCGACGCCGTGGTGCTGCTGGTCGGCTGCGACAAGACCACGCCGGCGCTGCTGATGGGTGCGGCCAGCTGCGACGTGCCGGCGATCGTCGTCACCGGCGGCCCGATGCTGAATGGCAAGCACGAAGGCAAGGACATCGGCTCCGGCACCGTGGTCTGGCAACTGAGCGAACAGGTCAAGGCGGGCAAGATTTCCATCCACGAATTCATGGCGGCCGAAGCCGGCATGTCGCGTTCGGCCGGCACCTGCAACACCATGGGTACGGCCTCGACCATGGCCTGCATGGCCGAGGCATTGGGTACGTCGCTGCCGCACAATGCCGCAATTCCTGCCGTCGACGCGCGCCGCTATGTGCTGGCGCACATGTCCGGCATGCGCATCGTCGAGATGGTCTGGGAAGGCCTGACGCTGTCCAAGATCCTGACGCGCAAAGCGTTTGAAAACGCCATTCGCGTCAACGCCGCCATCGGTGGCTCCACCAACGCTGTGATCCATTTGAAAGCCATCGCCGGCCGCATGGGCGTCGACCTGGAGCTGGAAGACTGGACCCGAGTCGGCCGCGGCACGCCGACGATTGTCGACCTGCAGCCGTCGGGTCGTTTCCTGATGGAAGAGTTCTACTACGCCGGCGGCTTGCCGGCAGTGCTGCGCCGCCTCGGCGAAGCCGACCTGATCCCGCACAAAGACGCGATGACGGTCAACGGCAAGACATTGTGGGAAAACAACCAGGATGCGCCGCAATACAACGATGAAGTGATTCGCAAGCTCGACAATCCGTTGATCGACGACGGCGGCATTTGCATCCTGCGCGGCAACCTGTCGCCGCGCGGCGCGGTTCTGAAACCGTCGGCGGCGTCGCCCGAGCTGATGAAGCATCGCGGCAAGGCCGTGGTGTTCGAAGACTTCGCGCACTACAAGGAACGGATCAATGATCCCGATCTGGACGTCGATGCCAGCTCGGTGCTGGTCATGAAGAATTGCGGCCCCAAGGGCTACCCGGGCATGGCTGAAGTCGGCAACATGGGCTTGCCGCCCAAGCTGCTGGCGCAAGGCGTCAAGGACATGGTGCGCATTTCCGATGCCCGCATGAGCGGTACCGCCTACGGCACCGTGGTCCTCCACGTCGCGCCGGAAGCTGCCGCAGGCGGCCCCTTGGGCATCGTGCAGGACGGCGACTGGATCGAAATGGATTGTTCCGCCGGACGCCTGCATCTCGACATCAGCGATGAAGAAATGGCGCAGCGCCAGACCGCGCGCGCCGAGAAGCTGGCGCAGGTCAAGCCGGCGATGCAGGGCGGCTACCAGTCGCTGTACATCGACCGCGTATTGCAGGCCGATGAAGGCTGCGATTTCGACTTTCTGGTCGGCTGCCGCGGCGCCGCCGTTCCAAAACATTCACATTAAACCGGAGTAACCACCATGTTGCTGGTGCAATTCAAACAAGCCGACGGCTCGCGCCTGGTCGGCAGCCTCGAAGACGACGGCAAGAAGATCCGCGTCGTCGACGGTTATCGCAGCACCTACGCCCTGGCGCGCGCCGCCATCGCCAAGAAGAGTTCCTTGCACGAGTTCGCCGCCGCAGCGCTCGGCTCGACCGTGGTCGACTACGCGTCTGTTGCAGAGCGAGGTGGCCTGCTGGCCCCGCTGGACCATGAAGACACGGCGCACTGCTACGTCACCGGCACCGGCCTGACCCATCTGGGCAGCGCCGATGGCCGCGATGCCATGCACAAGAAGCTCGACGGCGCCGGCGACAACCTGACCGACAGCATGAAGATGTTCCGCATGGGTCTGGAAGGCGGCAAGCCTGCAGCCGGCAAGATCGGCGTGCAGCCGGAATGGTTCTACAAGGGCGACGGCTCCATCGTGCGCGCCGCGGAAGAGCCGCTGGCGATGCCGCACTTCGCCCTCGACGGCGGTGAAGAACCGGAGATCGCCGGCCTCTACATCATCGGCGACAACGGCCAGCCGTATCGCCTGGGTTTCGCCATCGGCAACGAGTTTTCGGATCACGTGACCGAGCGCCAGAACTACCTGTTCCTGGCGCATTCCAAGCTGCGCGTCTGCTCGGTCGGACCGGCATTGCTGGTGGGTGAATTGCCGGCGCACGTGCAAGGCATGTCGCGCATCCGCGCGCAAGACGGCAAGGTCCGCTGGGAGAAACCTTTCGTCAGCGGCGAGGACAACATGTCGCACACGGTGTCGAACCTGGAATACCACCACTTCAAGTATCCGCTGTTCCGCCGTCCCGGCGACGTCCATATCCACTTCTTCGGCACCGCGACGCTGAGCTGCTCGGACAACATCACAGTGACGCCGGGCGAGACGTTTGAAATCGATGTCGCTGCCTTCGGTCCGGCGCTGCGCAATCGCCTCAGCCTGGACGATGTGCCGCATCCGCACGTACACGTCCTCTGAAGCGCAATTCAACTCAGGGATTCTGGAGAAAACATGTCTGCAACATATCAACTGGCGAGCTACCCCAGCCTCAAGGGGAAGCGCGTCTTCATCACCGGCGGCGGCACCGGCATCGGCGCTGCGATCGTCAGCGCGCTGGCTGAACAGGGCGCCATCGTCGCTTTTGTCGACATCGCCAGGGACGCCAGCGAAGCCTTGTGCAAGCAGATCGCTGCAGCCGGATTCACTGCGCCGTCGTTCCGCTATTGCGACCTGCGCGACATCGGATCGCTGCAAAACACCATCAAGGAACTGGCTGAGCAGCTGGGCGATTTCGACGTGCTGGTCAACAACGCCGCCAATGATGAACGTCACAAGCTCGAAGACGTGACGCAGGAATACTGGGACAACCGCATCGCGATCAACCAGCGTCCATCGTTCTTCGCCGTGCAGGCCGTCGCGCCGGGCATGATCAGGAAGAAGGCCGGCTCCATCATCAACTTCAGCTCGATCAGCTGGCACACGTCCAGCGGCGGCTTCCCGGTCTACACCACGGCCAAGTCATCGGTGCTGGGCCTGACCCGCGGCCTGGCGCGCGACCTCGGCGCACACAACATCCGCGTCAACACCGTGACGCCAGGCTGGGTCATGACCGAGCGCCAGATCGAATTGTGGCTGGATGAAAAGGGCAAGGAAGACATCAAGCGCAACCAATGCCTGCAGGGTGAATTGCTGCCGTGGCATCTGGCGCGGATGGTGTTGTTCCTGGCGTCGGATGAAAGCGTCATGTGTACTGCACAAGAATTCATCGTCGACGCCGGTTGGGCGTAGATTGGTGATAAAGCACCGCTAGCGGCGTTGCTTCTCCTTGCCGTGCTCACGCACTGTCTGCGTCGGCGCGCCTTGCTATCGGCACTTTCTCACCAATCTAGGTGAGGTCCGATAAAGATGAAAAAAAGCGAGACTTCGGTCTCGCTTTTTTATTGCCGTGAAAATTTCGAAATCAGTAAATCGTCTTCGCCACATCCCTGATCGCCTGCTGCAGGATCATCGCACCCGGCGACAGTAGCTGTTCGCGGCGGGTGATGATGCCGAAGCCGTCCATCTTGCACGGCAATTCTATCGGCAACAGATCCATCAGCCGCGCCTGGGAATAATAGCGTGCGACTTCGGTCGGCATGGCGTACAGGAAGTCGGTCTGTTGCAGCAGGCTGGTGATCGTCAGGATGGCGGTGGTGTCGACCACGTTGGCCGGCGGCGTCAGGCCGCTCTTGCGGAACATCAGGTCGACGCGGCTGCGCAGGATGCTGCCCTTGGGCGCCATGATCCAGGGATCGTCGACGATGTCTTTCAGCGTCAGGTTCTTGTGCTCGTGCAACGGATGGCCGACGCGTGCAACGGCGCAGATGGGCTCGTCGGACAGCTCTTCGTAGTGCAGGTTGTGACTGACTTCTTCGTCCAGGATGCGCGCCACCAGGAAGTCCAGGTCGCCGCGCAGCAGTCGCGCCAGCAGGATATTGCTGCTCTCGACTTCGACGCCGATGCGCAGCATGGGTGAGTGTTCCTTGACGCGCGCAATCGCCGCCGGCAGCAGCGACATGCCCGGCGACAGGATCACGCCGACGTCAACCTGGCCGGACAGGCCGGACTTCAGCGCGACGATGTCTTCGTGCGCTTTCGACAGGCTGGTGAGGGCCATGCGCGAGTGGCGGATCATGGCTTCGCCGTAGATGGTCGGACGCATGCCGCGCGGCAGGCGATCGAACAAGGTCACGCCGAGCATGTCCTCGAGATCCTTGAGTTGCTTGGATGCCGCAGGCTGCGTCATGTTGAGTTCGTTGGCGGCGCGATGGATGTTTCGTTCATCGTCCAGAGCGATCAGCAACAACAGTTGCCGGGTCTTCAGTCGCGCGCGCAGGAACCAGTTCGGGTCGCTGTTTTTCATTTGTCTCCGCTACCTTTTTTATATCTCAGGATGATATCAAATCAAGTATCGGCTGAGGCAAATAATTCATTAGAAATATATGTCGCAAATCCTTAGTATCTAGGCCAGTCCAGACGGTTTCACGCTCTGGACTTCACGTTGAAATGAAGCTGACGAAATGCTGATCGAACGGTTGCGAAAACCGGTATCGAGGAGGATTTTTGCGCGTCAATTCAACGCGGGTTTCATACAAAAAAAGCGAGGGTGCAGCAATCGACTCCACCCTGTTGACTACAAAGATCTACGGAGACTTCACGATGACTCAGTCCATCTCAACCAAAACCATTCTCAAGGCCCTGGGCACGGCCTCCTTGTTCGGCGCATGCCTGGCATCTGCGCAGGCGGAAGACAGCGTCACCATCTACGGTCGCGTCGTCGCCGGCGTTGATGTTCAGAGCAATGTGCACCAGGCCAACGGCGCCACCGGTACGCAAGTGCGTGCCGCCAGCAACCAGTGGGGCACCAGCATGATCGGCTTCAAGGGCAAAGAAGACCTGGGCGGCGGCCTCAACAGCTTCTTCCTGCTGGAGTCGGGCTTCGGCGCCACCAAGGGCGCTACCAACGGTCCTGAACTGTTCAACCGCCGTTCGTATGTCGGCCTGAACGGCAGCGCCGGTTCGGTCAAGATCGGCAAGAACCTGTTCATCGACAACGACGTCTGGTTCCTCGATCCGACCGGACAGCAATGGATCGGCACTGCCAATCTGGTGCATGGACGCAACTGGGGCGGCGCCAATAACATCATCGAATATCAGACCCCGACCTGGGGCGGCTTTAACGCGACGTTCCAGACCAGCCTCGGCGAGAAGGCCGGTTCGACCACCAAGGGCCGCAAGGACGGCGTGTCGCTGGTCTATGAAAACCAGGGCCTGGAACTGCGCGCGATCTATGATCTGGTGCGTGACGCCAACGGCAAGTATGGCAGCATCAAGACCAATCAGGATGGCACTACAACTGCCGGCAACGTGTATGACTCGTCCAAGGAACTGATCCTGGGCGGTACTTACACCATCGACAAGCTGAAGATGTATTTGGGCTATGAAAACCTGAAGGCGCCGGATGTCGCTCCTGGTTCGACCGACAAGGTCAATCACTACTGGATCGGCGCCAACTACCAGCTCTCGCCTGCGCTGACGCTGATCGGTTCGGTCTTCCACGTGAACGCCAACAACAACGGCGGTTCGGCCAACCTGTTCATGGCAGGCCTGAACTACAACCTGTCCAAGCGCACCCTGCTGTACGTTGGCGCCGGCACTGTCCGCAACAGCGGCGCAGGCACCTTCTCGCTGGAAGCCGACGAAGCCGGTGCGCCGCTGGCGGGCCAAAGCCAGACTGGCGGCTATTTCGGCATTGCCCACTCGTTCTGATCGTATGAGGATCCGATCGTAACGAGCGGCAGAGCGCAGTAAAAACGCAGCAGCGGAAGGAGGCAAGCCACGGCTTGCCTCTTTTCGTTTAAAGTTTCAAGTCTCATTTCGGATTTCACCATCGAATTTCATACCCGGAAATCGGCGGCAGGATTTCCCATCACGGAGCAGACATCCCATGCAAGCAAGCCTGATCGTTGACGGCAAACATGAACTCGGCGAATGCGCGATCTGGTGCGACAGGACGCAATCGATATTCTGGACCGACATCCAGGGAGCCACGCTGTGGAATCACAACCCGGCCAACGGCGCCACCCGCAGCTGGCCCATGCCGGAACGTCTGTCGGTGTTCGCACTGACGGCACAAACCGACCGGCTGCTGATCGGCCTGGCGTCCCGGCTGGCGTTCTTCAACCTGGACAGCGGCGAGATCACGACGATCCGCTCGGTGGAACAAGACCTGCCGACCACGCGCCTGAACGATGGCCGTTGCGATCGCCAGGGGCGTTTCGTGTTCGGCACCCTTAATGAGGACAAGGGGCGTGCGCCGATCGGCAGTTTCTACCGGCTCAACACCGACCTCAGCTTCGAGCGCTTGCCGTTGCCGGGCGTGGCGATTTCCAACAGCATCTGTTTCAGCCCGGACGGAACGCGCATGTATTTTTGCGACACCATGCAGGACAAGATCATGTCGTGCGACTACGATCCTGTCAGTGGCGCAGTCGGCGCATACAGCCTGTTCGTCGATCTCGCGGGCGAGAAGGGTGGGCCCGACGGCTCCGCGATCGACAGCCAGGGTTATCTGTGGAATGCGCAATGGGGCGGAGCGCGCGTGGTGCGCTACGCGCCCGACGGCCTGGTTGACCGTATCGTCGCCGTGCCGGTATCCCAGCCGAGTTGCCCTGCGTTCGGCGGCGCCAATCTCGACACCCTGTTCGTGACGACCGCGCATGAGGGCATGGATGAGGCGGCAAGGACGCGCGAGCCGACGGCCGGCGGCTTGTTCGCGGTGACGCTGGATGGTGTGCGGGGATTGCCGGAAGTGCGTTTCGGCGGCTAGAGAAAAAATCCGAAAATAAAAAAAGCCCGGTAAGACTTACCGGGCTTTTTTATCAGCGTTGCGTTTGTGCTTGCAGTTCGGCTTGCACCTGCCGGATCACGTCGCTCCAGTCGCCGGCCTTGCTCTGGCGGAAAATCCGCATGCTTGGATACCAGGGCGAGTCGTTGCGTTCGAGCAGCCAGCGCCAGTCGGGGTTGTAGCGATTGAGCAGCCATACCGGCTTGCCCAGCGCGCCGGCGAGGTGAGCGACGGCGGTGTCGACCGAAATCACCAGGTCGAGGTTGTCGATCAGCGCGGCGGTGTCGGAGAAGTCGCGCAACTCGCGGGAGTAATCGGCAACGCGCTTGCCGTCGCCATGCACGCGCAATTGCATGAGTGCTTCCTCGCCGACCTGCAGCGCGGAATAGTCGACGGCGTCGTTTTGCAGCAGCGGCGACAAGGCCGCGAACGGTACCGAACGCACCGCATCGAGGCGTTTGCTTGCCGGGCTGTTGGCGCGCGGATTGCTGCCCGCCCAGACCAGGCCGACGCGCGGCTTGTGCTTGTCTCCCAGCCGCACTCGCCAGCCTTCCGATTTGACCGGATCGGCGGCCAGGTATGTCTGGTTCGGGATGTCCGACAGCGCAAATGTTTCGAGCGCCAGCGGCAGGCTCATCAGCGGGCAATGCAGGTCGAATGGCGGCGGCTGCTCTCCGGTCGCCAACAGAAAGGCGACGCCCTTGACCTTCGCCAGCAGCGGCTTCAAAGCCGGTTGCACCTGCAGGATCACGCGCGCGCCGCGTTCCGCCAGCAACGGGACGTAGCGCACGAATTGCAGCGTGTCGCCAAAACCCTGTTCGGAATGCACCAGGATGGTTTTCCCCAGCAGCGATTCCTGGCCCAGCCACAGCGGCTGGCTGAAATAGCGCTGGGTCTTGCGCATCTGTTCGGTTTGCCAGCGTTGTTCGTACTGGCGCCAGCCGGTTTCGAGATTGCCCAGTTTCAGGTTGGCGAGGGCGGTGTTCCAGCGCGCCGACTGGAAGTTCGGATTGTTCTGCGGCACCCGGCCGTAGGCTTGGATCGCCTCATCGTAGCGTTGCAGTTCTTCCAGCGTGGCGGCGCGGTTGTACAGCGCTTCGGTGGAATCGGGCATCAGCTGCAGCGCGTGGTCGTACGCGGCCAGCGCTTCTTCCAGGCGGTTTTGTCCCACCAGCAGGAAGGCGCGGTTGGCGATCGCTTCGGAGAAATCCGGTTCGATCTTCAGCACCTTGTCGTACGTCGCCATGGCTTCGTCCAGGCGATCGAATTCCTTGAGCGTGTTGGCCAGGTTGAACAGCGCCTCGGGATATTCGGGCGCTGCTTCGACGGCTTTTTCGTAGCAAGTCAGCGCTTCGCGCAGGCGGCCCAGATCGTTGAGCGAGTTGCCCTGCTTGAGCCAGGCTTGCGCGTGGTCGGGTTTGACGGCCAGCACGCGCTTGTAGCAATCCAGCGCTTCCATGTGCCGCTTCATGGCGCGCAGCACGTTGCCGCGCCGGTAGAGCGCTTCGGTGAAATCGGATTTCAGCGCCAGCACCAGGTCATAGGCGCGCAGCGCTTCGGTGTAGCGCTCGGTGTCTTCGAGGATGGTGGCGCGGTCGAACAAGGCGTCGATATGAGTCGGATTGATCTTCAGCGCGGCATCGATCAGTTCCAGTGCTTCCTTGTGGTTCTTGCGATGCAGTTCGAGCATGCCGAGCAGGTACAGCGCCTGGAAATGCCGGGGAAATTTGGAGAGCACCTTGGTGTACAGGGCTTCGGCCTTGTCGAGTTCGCCGCTCTGGTGGAGCGCGACTGCTTGCTGGATTTGCACTGCGGCGGCTGCGGGATTTTGGTTAGGGCGCATAGGTGAGGTCGGTTACTGAATTGGGTTGCTGGTTCGCGTGGCAAGCCGTCAAACGAGGCGTCAAGTCTGACGATGCTACACAAAAAAACCTCTGTCATGTCGGAATTTGCCGCATGTCGCCTGCGCGCGCGGGCGTTTTCTTTTACACTCGCAGAGCCTCAACGGCGCCACCGCATCCCCGTTTCATCAGAATACTTACGGAGCCCCAGCATGTCTTACGCCATTCCCGTTCCCGCCGTCACCACCGTTCCCGTCGTCGGCGGCGATCCTTTCCCGGTGCGCCGCATTTACTGCGTCGGCCGCAACTATGCCGCGCACGCGCGCGAAATGGGTCACGATCCCAACCGCGAAGCACCGTTTTTCTTCATGAAACCGACCGACGCCATCGTGCCGACCGGCAGCGCCGTGCCTTATCCGAGCAAGACCAGCGACTACCAGCACGAGATCGAACTGGTTGTCGCCCTGGGCAAGGGCGGTCGCGACGTGCCGGCCGACCAGGCGCTGGATCTGGTGTTCGGCTATGCCGTCGGCCTCGACATGACGCGCCGCGACCTGCAGGGCGAAGCCAAGAAACTGGCGCGGCCCTGGGACATGGGCAAGGGCTTCGATCATTCGGCGCCATGCGCGCCGCTGCTGCCGGTGTCAAAGATCGGCCATCCTGAGCAAGGTGCGATCTGGCTCAAGGTCAACGGCGAAGTGCGCCAGCAGGGCGACCTGTCGGACCTGATCTGGAACGTGGCCGAGACCATTTCCTATCTGTCGGGACTGGTGGAGCTGTTCCCCGGCGACCTGATCTATACCGGCACGCCGGAAGGCGTGGGCGCCGTGGTCAAGGGCGACAAGTTGCACGGTCACGTTGACGGCCTGGCCGACCTGAACATCACGATCGCCTGATTTTCTCCTATGGGGGCCGTTCCGTTTGCCGGAGCGGCTCCCGGGCTCATGTTGCCGTTTTGATATCGGCGATACAAAGCAACATGAAACTGTCATGAAGCCAAATTGCGGGGCGGCGTATAATAGCGGATTGCCGGGTGATTTCCCATCGGAAATTTCTTGACGCGAGCCTCCCGTCCTTCCTGCATGATCTTGCATGATCTTTCATGAACGGCGTCGCGCGATATGTCAAACATCCGTTTTTACTGAAAGCTACAGAGCCTCTTCGCGAATGTATCCGCCGCAATCTGCTGTGCAGAATATTGTGTCGCATTGCATCGATTCACGCAGGGTTCGCCTGAGGACACTCTCCAAACATGCCTGAGCAATTGCCCGAAACCGCAACACCAGAAACGCCTGCCGTCCGCTTTGAGGACTTCGGCCTCTCTCCCGATATCCTGAAGGCGCTCACGGCGCAAGGCTACATCCATCCGACGCCGATCCAGGAGCAGGCGATTCCGATCGTGTTGCAGGGCCGCGACGTCATGGGCGCCGCGCAAACCGGCACCGGCAAGACTGCCGGCTTCTCGCTGCCGATCATCCAGTTGCTGCTGGCCCACGCCAGCACCAGCATGTCGCCGGCGCGCCATCCGGTGCGTGCGCTGATCCTGACGCCGACGCGTGAACTGGCCGACCAGGTCGCCGACAACGTCAAAGCCTATTCCCGTTTCACGCCGCTGCGTTCCACCGTGGTCTTCGGTGGCGTCGACATGGCGCCGCAAACCGCGACCCTGCGCGCCGGCGTTGAAATCGTCATCGCCACCCCGGGCCGTCTGCTCGACCACGTCCAGCAAAAGACGGTGAACCTGTCGCAGACGCAGATCCTGGTCATGGACGAAGCCGACCGCATGCTCGACATGGGCTTCCTGCCGGACCTGCAGCGCATCATCAATCTGTTGCCGAAGCAACGCCAGAACCTGATGTTCTCGGCGACCTTCTCGCCGGAAATCAAGAAGCTGGCCGCCAGCTTCCAGAACAACCCGGTCACCATCGAAGTCGCGCGCAGCAACGCCACCGCCGATCGCGTGACGCAGACCATTTACAAGGTCAACGAAGACGCCAAGAGCGACGCCGTTGCGCACATCATCCGCGAGCGTCAGCTCAAGCAGGTGATCGTGTTTTCGAACACCAAGATCGGCGCTTCCAAGCTGGCGCGCCAGCTCGAGAACGATGGCGTCAAGGCGTCCGCGATCCACGGCGACAAATCCCAGGGCGAGCGCATGGCCGCACTGGAAGCCTTCAAGCAGGGCCAGGTTGAAGTGCTGGTGGCCACCGACGTCGCTGCGCGCGGCCTCGACATCACCGACCTGCCGTGCGTGATCAATGTCGACTTGCCGTACAACGCCGAAGACTACGTCCACCGCATCGGCCGCACCGGCCGCGCGGGCGCCTCGGGCGACGCGATCTCTCTGTTCTCGGACAAGGATGAGCGCCTGCTGGTCGACATCGAGAAGCTGATCAAGATCAAGTTCGTGCGTGCCGAACTGGCGGGCTTCGTGCCGCGTCAGCGCAGCGAACGTAGCGATCGCGGTGGCGAGCGTGGTGAACGCCCGGAACGCAGCGGCCGTGGCGAACGTACTGAACGGGGCGATCGTGGTGATCGTGGCGAGCGCAGCAGCAGTGCAGCTTCCGGCAGCAGCGATGGCGAGCGCTCCAGCGTGCGCCGCGATACCCAATCCTACGGCCGCAGCGGCGGCGTGCGCCGTGAAAAGGTCGATCCGTGGTTCCTGAAGCCCTACGAGCCGACCGCCGCGCCGGCGCCGGTTGACGCTTCCGTCAGCGCTGCAGGCGCGGCCAAGCCGGCCGGCAAGCCATCCAAGCACAAGGTGGCGGCACTGTTGGGCGGCATGCCCAAGCGCTGATCAGGACTTCAGATCAGCGAGGCGACGCTGCCAGGCCGGCAGCGCCTGCTCCCAGAATGCGGCGACTTCGGTCGCCGTTGTCATGTCCAGGCCCAGGAATGCGGCGGCGCGGTGCAGTTCGTCCAGCGGACGTGCAAGGTCCAGCGCCTGCGCGCCATTTTGCTTCGACAGTTTCTCGCCGTCGTCATGCAGCACCAGCGGCACATGCAAATAAGCCGGCGTCGGATAACCCAGCAAGCACTGCAGGTAAATCTGCCGTGCGGTCGAGTCGAGCAGGTCGGCGCCGCGCACGATGTGCGTCACGCCCTGTTCGGCGTCATCCACCACCACCGCCAATTGATACGCCCAGAAACCGTCGGCGCGTTTCAATACAAAATCCCCCGCTTGCGTTGCCAGGTGCTGGCTTTGCCGGCCCAGCCAGCGATCCGTGAAACTGATTTCTTCGCCGTCCTCGCCGGCGTCAGGCACGCGCAAACGCAGCGTGCGCGCCTGCTTGCCGGGCGCCAGTCCGTGGCGGCAGGTGCCGGGATAAATGGCGGCGCCATCGGCTCCGACGCCGAGGTTGGAATCTGCGATTTCCTTGCGCGTGCAGCCGCAGGGGTAGACGTAGCCGGCCAGGCGCGCGCAGGCATCGAGGTAGCGTTGCTTGCGCTCGCTTTGCACCAGCACCGGGCCATCCCAGCGCATGCCCAGCGCATGCAGCGCGGTTTCGATCTCGTGCGCGGCGCCGTCCACGGTGCGCGTTTCGTCGATGTCTTCCATGCGCAGCAGCCAGCGTCCGCCGTGCGCGCGCGCATCGAGGTAGCTGGCCATGGCGGCGGCCAGCGAGCCGGCATGCAAGGGGCCGGAAGGGGACGGGGCGAAGCGTCCGACGTAGCGTTCGATATTATTCATGAGGAGGGGCACCGCTCAGCAGTGCGCGCTGGACTTCGGGTTGCGACAGATGCTGCAGGAACCATTTCAGCGATTTTCCCTGCTCAGCCTTGGGCCAGGCGATCAGGAAGTTTTCGTGCGGTTTGCTGAGCAGGGTCTGTTTTTCGATGAGTGCGCCGCCGGCCAGATAAGGCGCAGCCCAGTAGCGCGGCAAATGGCCGCAACCGAGCCCGGCCAGTTGCGCTTGCAGTTTGGCCGAGACCGTCGGCACGGTCAGCGTTTCCTGGCCGGCCAGCAGGCCCATGGTCAGGCCGGGATGGTTGCGGCTGCTGTCGCCGACGGCGACGGCGCGATGCCGGCGCACCAGTTCCGGCGACAGCGGTTCAGGCGCGTCGGCCAGCGGATGGCCCGGCGCCACCGCGAATACCCATTCGATCGTGCCCAGCTGGCGCGTCTGGAAGCGGCCGCTGGTGCGCACGATCTCGGGGCCGTCCAGCGTTGCGCCGATGACCAGGTCGGCGCGTCCGGCCAGCATGTCGTCCCAGGTGCCGGACAGCACGCCGGGGGTGAAGCGCAGGCGCGTGCCGCCGGCTTCGCGATCGAACGCCGCGATCAGCGGCAGCATGTTGGCGAACGGGATGATGCTGTTGAGGACGATGCGCAACTCGGTCTCACGACCGGTGGCGGTGCGTTTGACGCGTTGCTCGAGATCATCGGCAGCGGCCAGCAGGTGGCGGCCTTCGGTCAGCAATTCGCGCCCGGCCGGCGTCAGCTTGGCGCGGTGGCCGCGGCGGTCGAACAGCAGCACGTCGAGGTCGTCTTCCAGTTTGCGCACGCTGTAGGTCAGCGCCGACGGCACCCGGTCGAGCACCACCGCAGCAGCGGCAAAGCTGCCCTTGCGGTCGATCATGTCGAGGATTTGCAGGGATTCCAGCGTGAGGTTCATGCGCTTGTTTAAATTTTTTGAATGAGATGTCTAAATTACAGTGCTTATTTTGTGGGAGACCATTAGATATAGTGTAAATCAGCACCAAAAAATTTGTATGAATGCATCTCAAACGTAGCACAAGCGCGGCGCGGAGCGTTATGCTCGCCGGTGCAGCAAGCGTTTGCCCGTTTTTCCATCGGTACACTCACATGACAACAAGGAATCGAATATGAGCAAAGTCGCCATCATTTATCACTCGGGCTACGGCCACACCAAAAAGCAGGCGGAAGCCGTCTACGCCGGCGCTGCTGCGGCTGCAGGCGCTACGGTCGACCTGATCGCCATCGACGCCGAAGGCAACATCAGCGACGCCGCCTGGGCCACGCTGGACGCTGCCGATGCCATCATCTTCGGTTCGCCGACCTACATGGGTTCGGTGTCGTGGCAATTCAAGAAATTCGCCGACGCCAGCTCCAAGCCATGGTTCACGCAAAAGTGGAAAGACAAGATCGGCGCCGCCTTCACCAACTCGGCCACCATGAACGGCGACAAGCTGTCGACCCTGCACTACCTGTTCACGCTCGGCATGCAGCACAGCATGATCTGGGTAGGCACCGGCCTGATGCCTGCCAATTCCAAGGCGGCGCAACGCAATGACATCAACTTCGTCGGTTCTTTCTCCGGACTGATGGCGCAAAGCCCGTCGGATTCATCGCCGGAAGACGGCCCGCTGCCGGGCGACCTGGAAACCGCCAAGCTGTTCGGCAAGCGTGTGGCTGAAACCGCTGCGCAGTTCAAGAAGTAAGCTGCCGGGTTTTACGTTGCACGCGTTCCATGCAAAAAGCCCACCGCAAGGTGGGCTTTTTGTTGGCCGGGGCGGGATCTGCCGAATGAATCAGGCGGTGGCCGCAGTCGTTATGTTCGCCGTGACGTTGCCGGTACCGCTATCGGCCGCTTCCGGCGCGCAATGCGGGCACGACTTGCCGGGCACGTAAGCTGGCGACAGCTGTTCGCGCGGCGTCACCACGGCGCGGCAGGCAAAGCACTGCGCGGTCTGGGTTTCTTCCAGCTGCGGATTGAGCGCGGTGCGATAGTCGAACACGAAGCAATCGCCCTGGTAATGCGCGCCGCCGACTTCTTCAAAGTACTTGAGGATGCCGCCTTCGAGCTGGTAGACGCTGTCGTAGCCGATGTTCTGCATGTGGATCGCGGCTTTTTCACAGCGGATGCCGCCGGTGCAGAAGGTCACCACGGTCTTGTCGTTGAGCTCTTCCTTGTGGTCGGCGATGACTTGCGGAAACTCGGTGAACTTGTTGATGCGGTAGTCGATGGTGTTTTCGAAGGTGCCGACGTCGACTTCAAAGGCGTTGCGCGTGTCGACCATGACCACCGGTTTACCATTGTCGTCGTGACCCTGGTCCAGCCAGCGCTTGAGCGTCACGGCGTCGACAAAGGGCGCGCGACCTTCTTCCGGCTTGATCAGCGGATGCTTCATCGTGATGATCTCGGCCTTGAGCTTGACCAGCATACGGTTGAACGGCTGGTGCTCGGAATAGCTTTCCTTGACTTCGATGTCGGCAAACCGCGCGTCGGCGCGCAACCAGGTCAAGAAGGCGTCGATGTCGGCGCGCTTGCCGGCCAGGAACAGATTGATGCCTTCCGGGCTCAGGATGACGGTGCCGCGCAAATTGTGTTGTTGGCAAAATGCCAGGAACACCGGACGCTGTTCAACCGTGTCGCTGAAGGTGATGAATTTGTAAGCGGCGATGTTGACGTACGAATTTTCGGATTGTTGCGCTTGTTGCTTTCGTTGCGCTTGTCTGTTTTGTTGCATTTCTTGCATGATGGTATTGCCTAAGTCTTTGAATTAACAGCATTATAAACGCCCCGGGCCGGTTCTGCGATGGGCGTCGGGCGCAATCTGCGCGCGCCATGATGCAGATCAAACAAGCCGGCCGCGAATTCACTGCGAATGAAGGTCCCCGGCCGGTCCTTTAAAAAGCAAATTCGAGGCGGACCCCATGTCATGGCACGGTAAAATAGCGGGCTATGACTACACCGCAATTCGTACATCTTCGACTCCATTCCGAGTACTCCATCGTCGACGGCCTGGTCCGCATCGACGACGTCGTCAAGGCGGCCGCCAAAGACGGGCAGGCCGCGCTGGCGATCACCGATCTGGCCAACCTGTTCGGCATGGTCAAGTTCTACAAGGGCGCGCGCGGCAAGGGCGTCAAGCCGATCGCCGGTTGCGACGTCTGGATCAGCAACGACGACGACCGCGACAAGCCCTCGCGCCTGCTGTTGCTGGTCAAGGATCATCACGGCTACCTGCAACTGTGCGACCTGCTGAGCAAGGCCTGGCTTACCAACCTGCATCGCGGCCGCGCCGAACTGCGCCCCGAGTGGCTGGAACAATTGCGTCATGATGAAGGCGGCAATGGCCTGATCGCCTTGTCGGGCGCGCATTTCGGCGATGTCGGCATCGCCATCGAGAATGGCAACGTGGCGGCAGCCGAGCGCGCCGCCCAGCGCTGGAGCGAGGTTTTTCCGGGCGCTTTCTACGTCGAAATCCAGCGCGCCAACCAACCCAACATGGAAGTCCAGGTGCGCCAGTCGGTCGCCCTGGCGGCGCGCCTCGGCTTGCCGGTGGTGGCCACGCATCCGATCCAGTTCCTGTCGCAGGACGAATTCGTCGCCCACGAAGCGCGCACCTGCATCGCCGAAGGCGAGATCCTGGCCAATGCGCGCCGCGTGCGACGCTTCAACGAGCAGCAGAATTTCAAGACCCAGGCCGAGATGGCGGAGTTGTTCGCCGACCTGCCGGGCGCGGTGCTGAACACGATAGAAATCGCCAAGCGCTGCAACCTGATGCTGACGCTGGGCAAGCCGCAGTTGCCGAACTTCCCGACGCCGGACGGCATGACCATCGACGATTTCCTGGTGGCCGAAACCAAGATCGGCCTGGAAGCGCGCCTCAAGCACCTGTATCCCGATGAAGCCCGCCGCGAGAAAGAGCGCCCCCGTTACGAGGCGCGCCTGAAGTTCGAGAACGACACCATCATCAAGATGAAATTCCCCGGCTACTTCCTGATCGTGGCCGACTTTATTCAATGGGCCAAGAACAATGGCGTGCCGGTCGGTCCGGGCCGGGGTTCAGGCGCGGGTTCGCTGGTGGCGTATGCGCTGTCGATCACCGATCTGGATCCGCTCGAATACAACTTGCTGTTCGAACGCTTCCTCAATCCTGAACGGGTATCGATGCCTGACTTCGACATCGACTTTTGCCAGGAAGGCCGCGACCGCGTTATCCAGTACGTCAAGGACCGTTACGGCAAGGAGGCGGTCTCGCAGATCGCCACCTTCGGCACCATGGCGGCCAAGGGCGCGGTGCGCGACGTCGGCCGCGTACTCGACCTGGGCTACAACTTCTGCGACGGCATCTCCAAGCTGATCCCCTTCAAGCCGGGCAAGCTGGTCACGCTGGCCGACGCCATCGAAGAGGAGCCGCTGCTGAAAGAGCGGCTGGAAAACGAAGAAGAAGTGAAGCAGCTGATGGGCCTGGCCCAGCAGGTCGAAGGCATCGCCCGCAACATCGGCATGCACGCCGGCGGCGTGCTGATCGCACCGGGCAAGCTGACCGATTTTTGCCCGCTGTACACGCAGGGCGGCGATGCCGGCGTGGTGTCGCAATACGACAAGGACGACGTTGAAGCGGTCGGCCTGGTGAAGTTCGACTTCTTGGGCCTGACCACGCTGACGATCCTCGATCGCGCGGTGCGCTACATCAAGCAGCTCGATCCGGCCATGGCCGATTTCGATCTGGCCCGGTTGCCGCTGACCGACCGCGCTTCGTACGACCTGCTGACCAAGGCCAAGACGGTCGCCGTGTTCCAGCTGGAAAGCCGCGGCATGCAAGGCATGCTGAAAGACGCGCGGCCCGACCGCTTCGAGGACATTATTGCGCTGGTGGCGCTGTATCGTCCAGGTCCGATGGACCTGATCCCCGACTTCTGCAAGCGCAAGCACGGCGAAAAATTCGACTATCCCGATCCGCGCACCGAAGGCATCCTGTCCGAGACCTACGGCATCATGGTCTATCAGGAGCAGGTCATGCAGATGGCGCAGGTGGTCGGAGGCTACTCGCTGGGTGGCGCCGACTTGCTGCGTCGCGCGATGGGCAAGAAAAAAGCCGAAGAGATGGCCGAGCATCGCAACATCTTCCGCGAAGGCGCCGCCAAGGACGGCCTGTCGCAGGAGAAGGCCGACGAAATCTTCGACCTGATGGAAAAATTCGCCGGCTACGGCTTCAACAAGTCGCACGCCGCTGCCTACGCGCTGCTGTCGTATCACACCGCCTATCTCAAGGCACATCACCCTGCCGCGTTCATGGCCGCCAACTTGTCGCTCGCCATGGACGATACCGAAAAGATCAAGATCCTGGTTGAAGACTCGCTCGATGTCTGCGGCCTGAGCCTGCTGCCGCCCGACATCAACCTGTCCGACTACCGCTTCACCCCGGTCGGCGAACCGGGCAAGAAGGCCGTGCATATCCGCTACGGCCTGGGTGCCGTCAAGGGGTCAGGCCAGAGCGCGATCGAGGCCATCATCGCGGCGCGCCAGGATGGTCCGTTCAAGGACTTGTTCGACTTCGCCAAGCGCGTCGACAAGAAGCAGATCAACCGCCGCACGGTCGATTCTCTGATACGCGCCGGCGCCTTCGACTGCTTCGGCGTCGACCGCGCAATCCTGCAAGCCACGGTCGGCCTGGCCTGGGAAAATGCGGAACAAATGGAAGCCTCGGCCAACCAGGTCAGCCTGTTCGGCGGCGACGACAGCGACCTCGAGACGCCGCTGGAATACGTGCAGGTGCGCGCGTGGAGCGACAAGCAGCGCCTTACGGAAGAAAAGACCGCGCTCGGTTTCTACCTGTCCGGCCATCTGTTCGACGCTTACGAAAAAGAGGTGCGCCAGTTTGTGCGGACCAAGATTTCCAGTCTGGAGCCGTCACGCGATCCGCGTTCGCTGGCCGGCATCATCACCGGCATCCGCGTGCAGATGACCCAGCGCGGCAAGCTGCTGATCGTTTCACTCGACGACGGCAGCGGCACGGTCGACGTCACGGTCTACGGCGAACTGGCCGAACCGAACAAGGCCTTTTTCAAGGAAGACGAATTGCTGATCGTGCAGGGCAAGGTGTCGGAAGACCGCTTCAACGGCGGCCTGCGCATCTCCGCCGAAAAGGTCATGGACATCGGCGCAGCACGTATCCAGTACGGGCAGCGGGTGGTGGTGTCGCTCAACAAGGGCGTCGATCCGGCGTACCTGCGCGACACACTGTCATCCTACCGTCAGCCGCAGGGTTTACCCTTCGTCATGAAATATGTACAGTCCGGAGTCGGCTGCGAAGTGATTCTCGGAGATTCCTGGCGCGTGGTTCCCAGCGACGGCTTGCAGTCGTCATTGAAGGAATCGTTCGGACAGGAAGCCGTGGTTGTTGAATATTAATAAAGACAAACCGGGGTCGGCATACGACGCCGAAATAAAAGACGGTCGGCAAGGCCGGCCAGGATAGAGGAACATGAGTGATTCTTTGAGTACTGCGGGTGCATCGTCGGGGGGTGACGCCCTGCATATCGCTTTCGGCGTGGACAGCAGCTATTTTCGTGGCATGGGCGTGGCGATTGCTTCAGTAATCAAGAACAATCCCGCCATACGTTTCGTCTTCCACGCGTTCGCCTTCTCGGTGTCGGACGACAGTCGCCGCCGCATTGTGCAACTGGAAGCGCAATACGCGATCGAGATCCGCATCCATGTGCTGGATCCGCACGTGCTGGATGAGTTCCGGAATTTTCCCTGCTTTGCGCAGCATCACCTCGGCACCTTCATCCGTCTGCTGATTCCCGATCTGTTGCAAGGCGTGGCCAAACGCGTGCTCTATCTCGATGCCGACCTGCTATGCATGGGCAAGATGGACGAATTGCTGTCGATGGACATTGACGACTGCATTGCCGCCGCAGTGCACGACCAGATCGAAACTACCGCCAAGACACAGATCGTCGCGCTCGGTTTGCCGGTGCAGGAATATTTCAACGCCGGCGTCATGTATATCAATGTCGACAACTGGATCGCCAACAACACGCAAGTGCGCGCGCTCACCATCTTGTCGACGCAGGAATTGGTCTTTGCCGATCAGGATGCGCTCAACATCGCTCTCAACGGTCGCATCAAGTTCATCGGGGACAAGTGGAATTACCGCTATCACCTGGTGGATTTCCTCAGCAAAGGCAAGTCGAAGCTGGAGGTGACCGCGCCGGTGGTGTTCATGCATTTCACCGGTCCGGTCAAGCCCTGGCACGACTGGTGCCTGCATGAGGCGAAGCCGATCTTCATCGGTTATCAGAATTTGTCTTCGTGGGCGGATATGCCCTTGGATCAACCCAGGAGCACCAGGGAACTAAAGCTGTTTTCCAAGTTTCTGGTCCGGCAAGGAAGAACCCTCGAAGGCACTGCCTGGCACGCGAAGTATTTGTGGAAACGCGCTCTCGGCCGTTTTCATTCCCGCGGCAAAAAATGAGCTGAAACATAAGTGTTGCCGCCGATCGCATCGTGTTTTTCCCGGGCGGCGCTTCTGACAGATGGTTTCCCCGGCGCGTCAGGTATTTTCCGGCGCTCTTCGGACATATTTTTGAACGCGGAGTATTGATTGAAATATTTGAAACTGCCAGTCGCCATGCTGGTCACATTGTTTTATGCGCTCGTGCTGGTGGTGGATCGGTCCGCCGGCGTCATCTATTCCTTGCTGCTGCTCTTGGCGCTCGCCGGCATCATCGGTCGCGCCCGGCCTGAAGGAAAGACCTTTTTCCTCCTGGCGAAAGAATATTGGCCTCTTCTTGCAGCCATGAGCGCGCCGCTGGTCGCCGTGCTGGCCAATCAGCTGGCGACAGGGCATTTTGCGGGCAGAAGTTACGACTCGCAATCACGTCTGGCGTTGTTCGGACTGGTCTTCTGGGTCATGCTGCTGGTGCCGCTCAACTATCTCAAGCAAGTGCAGTGGGGATTGATTGTGGGTGCCTGCCTGGCGATCGTGAAGATATATACGCTCACAGCAGGAGGGGAAACGCGCTACGGTACGGACTTCATCCCGATTATCATTTTTGCGGAACTGGTATTGCTGCTAGGCGTATTTTCTCTCTTTTCAATTGCATGGGACAAGCGCCATTCCTGGCTGCTCATGGGATTGAAAATCGTTGCCGCCGGTGCCGGCGTTTACGCCGCGTATTTGTCGCAATCGAGAGGGACGTGGGTGACGATCTTCGTCTTTGCGATATTGGGCAGTATGGTGGTCAGGCATATTCCCCGGGTGTACAAGATCGGTGCCGCCATCGTCTTTGCCGTCGTCGTCGCCGGCGTCTTTCAGCACAGCAGTATTTTGAAGGAACGGCTCGCCGTTGCAGAAAAAGATATTCAGCTATATACGACCGGTACGGATCGCGACACTTCGCTCGGAATCCGTTTCCAGCTGTGGCATGGATCGTGGATCCTGTTCAAGGAACACCCCTTGTTCGGCGTCGGCGTAGAACAGTATCAGGGTGCGTTGCAGGAACTGGCCGAGCGCAAGATCATCAGCCCTTTCTCCGCGAGTCTGCCGCATTCGCACAATGAGATCCTGTTCATGATGGCAAGGCTTGGCGTGCTGGGATTGCTGGCGATTCTGGCAGTGTACTTTGTCCCTCTCTATTATTTCATCCGGGACGTACGTCATGCCGATATGGAAGTCCGCTGCGTGGCAGGAATGGGAATGGCCTTGTCGTTGGGATTTTTTACGCTCGGCTTGGTTGACGTGGTGTTTCTGTGGTGGGAGTGCTATCCGTTTTATGCCATCAGTACCGCGTTTTGCATGACTTATGTGATCAAACGCAAGAGTTTCCTGGCGCAGCAAGTACTGAGGACTGAGCCGGCAGCGATGGCCTGATGCCGCGCCGGCCTTGCGGCCGATATGCGCTTCCGTCTCAAACTACTGACGAACCGCCGGGTTCGTCAGTTTCCGGTCGGCTAGGCAAACTTACCTGCCGGCGGCCTGTTTTTCCTCAATCCAGCCACGCACTACTTCTATCACCGCTTGCGGCGTGATCGCGCGCATGCAATCGCAGGTGATCTTGTCGCGTGCGCTGCAGCCGACGCAGCCGGCTTCGGCCAGGCACAGGTTGCTGGCGCGTTTTCCGATGGCGGCCCAGCGACCCGGATGCATAGGGCGGGTAGGCGGAAACAGGCCCAACGTACGCTGGCCGATCGCCGCCGACAGATGCAAGGGGCCGGTGCCGCTGGCGATCAGGCCGTCGGCCTGGTGGATGAAGCTGGTGAGTCGGGCCAGCGTTTGCGTGCCGCAGACATTGCTGACATTCGGCAAACCGACCAGTTCCGGCGCATTTTCCCTGAGCCACTCTCCTTCTTTCGGGCTGCCCGTGAGCCAGACATGCACACCCGGCTGCCGGCGTAATTCCTGCGCCAGCGCCAGATAGGACTCGATCGGCCATTCGCGGCCGTGACCGTTGGATTTCGTGTGCAGAATCAGGTTGAACGCATGCGGCGCCAACAGCGCGCTGCTGGCTTCGTCGTGGGGGATGCTGAAATGATAGAACGATGGAATCTCGTTGCGTTCCGGGATGTGTTTGTCGCCGTAAGGTCGCAAAAACTCGAAGTTGATTTGCGACTCGTGATGTTCCGACAATCCTTTGCTGAATCGCACGCGGCGATTGCAGTAAATCAACTGATAGATCTTTTGCCTGGCGTTGCCGATCCGATGGCGGATGCCCGCGCGAAACGATGCAATCGCCAGCGCACGGTCAGGTTGCGCAAGGATGACCGTGTCAATGTCTGACCGCTTCAGGTAACCGACCAGATCGTTCTCGATGCTTTCAATCTCCACCACGTCGTCAATATCGTTGCAGTACCGCACTACCTCCGCCGCATAGGCGCGGCACAGCAGTGTGATCCTGACGCCGGGATTGAGCTGTTTCAGGCGCGCGGCCATCGGCAGCGTCAGAATGACGTCGCCAATATTGTCCTGGCGACTGATGAGAATGTGTTTGCTGGTAATGGGCATTTCTGTCGGCAGATCGGGTGGCGTAGTTCTGTTGATAAGAGCGAGGCTTATTTCGCAGCGCGCTTGCGCAAATAGCGGATATACCACTTCAGGCTTTCCAGCGGCCGTCCCTGGCGGTACATGAAGCGCGAGTGCATGCGCATTTCCTTGGTGTTCTTCGGTTCCGGGTCGAGCGGCATGTCGGCCCATGGCGTCAGCGACAAATACTTGCGGAACAGATGGCGGGCGTCGTGGCCGCTCCAGTCGGTCCAGGGTTTGACGGCACCGGCGAAGTGCACGAACACGGCCTTGCCGACCGGGCGCAGCGCGAACTTGTTGACGTTCAGGTCATGGATCAGGTCGTACAGGTAATTCCAGCGCGGCGAGATGTAGCGGGCGCGGCCGTTGAGCACGATATTGAGCGCATCCTGGTCGTTGAAGCGCATGTCGGTCTTGCTGTCGAGCAGCGCGTCGAGCGTCTGTTTGGTGATGTCTTCGCTGATCCACTTGTCGATGTTGATGAAGATCACGCCGCCATTGAAATACTCGTTGTGCTTCAGTCCCAGCGCGGCGACCCGGCGCTGCAGCGTTACCGGCGCGTCCGGCACCACCACGGCGATGTCGCCGCTGATGTCCATGTCGACCATTTCATCGAGCTTGTTGACGCACAGGATGTCGGCGTCGAGATACAGCACGCGGTCGGTCTGGCCCTTCAATACGGTCGGAATCACCAGCCGCGTGAAGATCGACAGCGAATAGTGGGAGTGGCCGATGAAGTGCGAAAACTGCGTGAACGAGTTCAGGTCGAGCAGGTGCAGCTGGGTGCTGACCGGGTACATGTCTTCCAGTTGCCTGAGGCGGCGCTGGTGATCCTCCGACACTTCAAACGCCAGGACGTGGAACGTGAAATGCTGGCCCGGATTGTTGTCGATGATGGACGAGATGGTGCCACCCATCGCGCGAAAATAATTGTTGTCGACGCAAAAGGCGATATGGAAGGATGGCTTGCCGTTGCTGCCCACGGGGGCGGCTTGCGGATTCACGGGTTGGTTCACGGACTGGTTCATGGGATCGCTTTCAATACTTGTTCGACGCTGACGGCCTTGACCCAGTCGCGGCGGCTGGGGGCGGTGATGACGGTGCTGTTGGCGCGATCGATCGGCACCCATTCCGGATTCTTCTGGCGCATCAACGCAATCACGGGTACGTGGACGGCGTTGGCTAGGTGCATGACGGCGGTTTCCACCGAAATGATCAGGTCGCAGCGTTCCAGGATGGCCGGGAGCTGGAAGAAATTCTCCTCGGCGCTGAACAGTTCGGTGCGTTCCAACTGGTAGCCGCTGATTATGGCGCGTGCGTGCTCGAGCTCTTGCGGCACCGCGTTGACGATGAAGCTGCTGTCGCGCCAGGCGTCCAGTTTCTTCATGCCGATGATCAGTTCGGCGACATGTTCCAGCGGCCAGCAGCGTTTTTTGGTCTTCGCGTAGGGATTGATGAACACCAGTTTGCCGCTTTGTCCCGACGCCGCTTTGGCATTCCAGGAAGTCAGCTTCTCTTGCGCGTAGTCGCGCCACTGCTGCGGAATATCGACGAACGGAAAGCGCTCGGCGGCGCCGACCTCGAGGCCGCTGAGCTGATGGAACCAGTGCGCATAGACGTCGCTGATGTGCTGCGGGTTGGCGCGGTCGACGCTGTACGGCGGGATCGCGGCGTTGAGCTTGCGGTAGGCCAGCTGGTGGTGCGGCTGGTAGAACTTGACGCGCTTCTTCATGCCGATCACCAGCCCGTCCGGGCTGATGCTGCGCGCCAGGCCGGCATACAGGTGCGGCCGCAGCGTCGCCAGCGACACCACGATGGGATAGTGTTCGCGTTGCGCTTCCTCAATCGACTCCTGATACAGCGCCGGACTGTAGGTGCGGGTGTAGATCTTGTCGAAGAACGGACAGGCCGCGACCCAGTCGTAGAGCGAATATTTTCCCAGGTGCTTCCATTGCGCCGGGTCGCTGGTGCGGCGAACTTCGTCAACCCACAGATGAACTTTCAGGTGCGGGTTGGCGCGCGCGAAAGCCTGGAAGAAATTCTGCAGGTAAGTGAAATCGCCCAGCGCCAGGTGGGCGATGAACAGGATCTTGTCCGACTTCTTCAGCAGCGCTGGCGGGATCAGTGTCTGAGGTGTCTGGGGCATGGATAACGGTTGTTGTTATTGACGCGAAATCAGTCGGCTTGTTGGGAAAATTGCAGGCGGTAGAGATTGGCGTACACGCTCTCGTTGGCCAGCAACTGCTGATGACTGCCGACTTCGACGATCTGACCGTGCGACAGCACGACGATGCGGTCGGCGCGTTCGATGGTCGACAGGCGGTGGGCGATGACGAAGGTGGTGCGGCCTTCCATCAACCGGTCCAGCGCGGCTTGCACGGCGCGCTCGGATTCGGTGTCGAGCGCCGAGGTGGCTTCGTCGAGGATCAGGATCGGCGCGTCCTTGTAGATCGCGCGCGCAATCGCCACGCGCTGGCGCTGTCCGCCGGACAGGCGCGAACCGTTGTCGCCGATGCGGGTTTCCAGGCCTTCCTGCATGCCTTCCACGACATCGGTCAGATGCGCGGCGACCACCGCCGCGCGTACGCGCTCAGCATCGGGCCGGGCGTCGCCGTAGGCAATGTTGGCCGCCAGCGTGTCGTCGAACAGTACGGTGTTCTGGCTGACCATGGCGATTTGCCGGCGCAGGCTGGTCAGAGAAATCGACTCGATCGGCTTGCCGTCGAGCAGGATCTCGCCGCCTGTTGCAGAGTAGAAGCCGGGAATCAGGCTCACCAGCGTCGACTTGCCGCCGCCGGACATGCCGACGAAGGCGATGGTCTCGCCCGGTTGCACCCTCAGGTTGATGTTTTGCAGCGCCAGCTGGGAATGGCCGGGGTAGGAGAAATTGACGTTGACCAGTTCCAGCTTGCCGGTGCTGCGTGCCGACAGCGTTTCGCCGCCGGTGCGTTCGATGGGCTTGTCGATCAGGATATAGACTTCTTCCGCCGCCGCCATGCCGCGTTGCAGCGGGCCGTTGATTTCCGCCAGTTGCTTGAGCGGCGCCAGCAGCATCAGCATCGCGGTCAGGAAGGAGACGAAGCCACCGACCGTGATCTGGCCGTTGCCGGACTGGATCAGCGCCATGACGATCACGATCGCCACCGCGCAGGCGGTCATCAGTTGCGTGATCGGCACCGTGGCCGAAAATGCGGTGGTCATGCGCATGGTGTAGCGGCGCAGGTTTTCGGCGCGCTCGTGGAAGCGGCCCTTCTCGTAGTCATGGCCGCCGAACACCTTGATGACTTGCTGGGCGCGGGTGGTTTCTTCGATGACCTGGGTCAGTTCGGCGTTGACCGCGAGCGAATCGCGATTGAGCTTCTTGAGGCGCTTGCCGGTGGTGCGCACGACGATGGTCACCAGCGGCAGCAGCACCAGCGTGACAATGGTCAGCACCCAGTTCAGGTACAGCAGCCAGGCCAGCAGACCCAGCACCGTCAGCGCCGAGCGCACGATGGAAGTGAACACCTTGGTCACCATGTCGATGATCTGCTGTACTTCGAACATCATCGAGTTGATCACCTTGCCGACGGTGTTGGTGGCGTAGAAGTTGACCGGCAGGTCGAGCATGCGCGCAAACATCTGGCGGCGCAGTTCGTTGAGAATGCGGGTCGACACCCAGGTCATCATGTACGAGCTGGTGAACGTCGCGATGCCGCGGATGAAGAAGATGCCGATCACCGCCACCGGCACCAGCCACAGCGAGAAGGCCGGTTTGCCGACAAAGCCCTTGTCCAGCAGCACCTGGAAGATATACGGCACCACCGGTTCGGTGGCCGCCGTGACAATCATGGCCAGGAACGCGATGGCGAGGCGTTTCTTGTAAGGCCAGTGCAAGGCGGCGAGCCTCTTCATGTTGTGCGACAAAAGCATGTTGTTCCTTACTGATTGCTGCAAATGAAAACGGTCTCCGACGGGCTTGAGTTCGCCTTGGCGGATGCGGTCCGACCGCAAATCGGAGAAACCGCACATTGTAATGCAACGGCAGGCTGAATTGACCGGCGCGGGCATGTAAAACGGGAGAGGGATGGTGTTGCTACAGAAGCAAGTATTTGCCTCGGAATGCCGTTTCAGGCAGGGATGTGCAGATCTTGCTGCAGCAAGCGTTCGACCTCGCCGCCCAATTCCAGCAGCGCCAGGTCGGCGCCGCGACGAGCCACCAGTTGCACACCCAGCGGCAAGCCTGCGGAAAAACCGCAAGGCAGGCCCAGGCAGGGTGCGCCCAGCATGCTCCAGGGACGATTGAAGAGCGAGTTGCCAGTGCCGTCTGCGACCGCCGGCGCGATGCCTGGTGCGCTGAAACTCAGCAAGGCGTCGAAACCGCCGTTTGTCATGGCGGCGTCGAAACCGGCGCGGCATTGTTCAACGAATTCCAAGGCTTTACGGTAGCGTTCCACGGGCACTGCCCGGCCGGTTTCGATCAGGCGTTGCGTGGGGGCGGCCAGCCGTTCGCAGTACCGGTGGTATTCAGGCTCCAGCGAGTGCGCGGCTTCGACCGCCATGATCAGGCTATTGCATTCGCCCAGTCTTGCCACGTCAGCTGCTTCGATGTCCGGCGCGGCGAATTGCATGCCGTGTTTCTGTAGCGTACGGCGCACTTGCTCCAGCGCGGCGGCGGCAGCGGACGATGCCTCGGCGGCATGCGGTCCGGGAAACCAGGCGATGCGGATTGGCGAGCCCACGCGCGCAGGCGCCGGGCCATCGGCCAGCACGGCAAACGCCAGCGCGATGTCGGCGACGCTGCGTGCATGCCATCCCACCGTGTCGCTGGAAGGCGCCAGCGCTTTCATGCCGCTGCTGTCGACGAGTCCAAGGGTGGGTTTGAATCCGATCACACCGCAAAACGCCGCCGGCCGGATGGTGGAGCCGCCAGTCTGTGAGCTGATGGCGAGGCCGGCCATGCCGGCCGCAACAGCTGCCGCCGAGCCGCTCGACGATCCTCCCGGCGTATGCGCCGCGTCATGCGGGTTGCGTGTCGGACCGGGCGCGGCATAGGCGAATTCGGTGGTGACGGTCTTGCCGAGGATGATGGCGCCGGCCCGGCGCAGGCGCGTCACCAGCGCGGCGTCGCGAAGCGGGCGGTGGTCGCGGTAGAGCGCCGCACCGTAAGCGGTCGGCATGTCGGCGGTGTCGATGATGTCCTTGAGGCCGACCACCACGCCGGACAAGGGGCCGTGTGCGCCGTCGCGATCCTGCCGGCGTGCTGCGGCCAGTGCGCCATCGGCGTCGAGCCAGCTCCACGCGCGGACATCCGGTTCGCGCCGGGAGATGTGTTCAAGCGTGGCGGCGACGATCTGCTCGACGCTGCAGGCGCCTGCCAGCACGCGTGCGTGCAGGTCCGACGCGCTGCAATTCCACAATGGCCGGGACCAGCTCATGGCCGTGGCGGATGGACGGCTTTCCAGTGCGCAGCGATGTCGGCGCGGCGGCAGACCCAGACGTCCCGGTGCGCAGCGACGTGGTCCAGGAAGCGCGCCAGACCGACGGCCCGGCCCGGGTGGCCGATCAGGCGCAGATGCAGGCCGACCGACATCATCTTGGGCGCGGTCGCGCCTTCCTCATAAAGCATGTCGAAGCTGTCGCGCAAGAACTCGAAGAAGTCGTTGGCGGTAGTCATCGAGCCGCGGCTGAATTTGCCGTCATTGTTGGCCAGGCTGTAGGGGATCACGAGGTGATCCCGCTCCTGCACGCGCACCCAGTACGGCAACTCGTCGTTATAGGCGTCGGCGTCGTACAAAAAACCGCCGTGCTCGGCCAGCAGCCGGCGCGTATTGAGCGTCGGCGCATAGCGGCAATACCAGCCCAGCGGCGGCGTGCCGATGCTGCGCGTGATGGAGTCGTAGGCCGCGCGGATTTCTTCGGCTTCCTGTTCGGCCGTGAATTGCTGGGCGCGTACCCAGCGGCGACCGTGGCTGCAGACGTCATAACCGGCGGTGCGGATGGCGCGCGCCACGGCCGGATTGCGTTCCAGCGCCAGCGCCGTGGCGAACACGGTGGCCGGCATGGCGCGCGCCTGCAGCAGGCGCAGCACTCGCCAGATGCCGACACGGCTGCCGTATTCGTACATCGATTCGGCTGCCAGGTCGCGGCCTTCGAAACCGCCCGATCCGCCCTCGATGAGACCGGACTCGGTGACGCCGTCGCCGTCGTCGAAGGACATCTCCGAACCTTCTTCGTAATTGACGACGATGTTCAGCGCCAGCCTGGCGTTGCCGGGCCAGCGTGCATGCGGGGGCTGTTCGCCGTAGCCGACGAAGTCGCGCGCAAGATGGGAATGCGGATCGGAAGCGGCGTCAGACATGATGTCCTCCTTGTCCGGAGACGGCGACGGTGACCGCCACCGGTTGTTCCAGGTGCGCAATCACGGTATCGTCGCCGCGGCCGGTGTGCCCCATCATCACGACCACCTCATTGGGGCCGTCGACCGAGGTAAAAGTATAGTGCCACACGTTGGGCCGGTAGCTCACGCCTTGGCCGCCCTGCGTCAGGAAGGCGCGCAAGGCGCCGAGGTCGGGCCGGCCGTCGGCGCCGCCGGGCGCCACGACCACGAGGCAGCGGCCTGACTGCATCGGCACGAAGGTCTGCGCCGAATGCGGGTGGCTCTCCATGACGTCCACCAGCACCACCGGATCGGCCACCTGCGGCAGGCGATTGACCCACAGTTGCGGCCGGTTGTCGCCGGCGAATTGCAGGCTGAAGTCCTGGCGGCGCAGGTCGGTCTTGTTTTCCAGCAGTTCGCCGAAGGCGGCGAAGCGTTCCGCGCTGATCGGTTCAGCGGCCAGTTGTTTGTGCATGCAATTTCCCATCGTCAGTCTGTGCAGTATCAGTATCGGTATTAGCCGCCGCGCCCGAGATGCGGCTCGAACGGTACAGCGTGGTGGTGCGGAACAGCAGCATGAGCACGATGCCGCACGCCATGAAGCCGAAGAAGATATAGCCGGTGGCGGCAAAACTGCCGGTGGTCTGGCGGCTCCAGCCCAGGAGGCTTGGCGCGATCACGCCGGACAGGTTGGCCAGTGAATTGATGAAGGCCACGGCGGCGGCGGCGGTGGCTCCGGTCAGCAGAGAGGTCGGCAGGCTCCACAACACCACGTTGGAGGCGTACACGCCCATGGCCGCAATGATCAGGCCGCACATCGCCGCCGCATGCACGTCCAGCATGCGCGACAGCACCAGGAAGCCGACTGCGGCCAGCGCGAACGAGCCGATCAGATGCCACACGCGTTCACGCTTGGCGTCCGAGTGGCGACCCCAGAACACCATCGCCAGCGCGCCGAACAGGTAAGGCACGGCGCTCAGGTAGCCGACCACGGAATCGGTATAGCCGAAGCTCTTGATAATCTGCGGCAGGAAGAAGGCGATGCCGGTGGTGCCGAACACGATGCAGAACAGCGTACCGGCCAGCAGCAACACCGCCGGATTGGTGAACGCGGCCGACAGCTTGTAATGGCCTCCGGCGTCCAGCGCCTGGCGTTCACGGGTCATGATCAGTTCCAGACGCTGTTTTTCGCCGGCGCTGAGCCAGCTCACTTCGGACGGGCCGTCAGCAAGCATGCGCAGACAGGCCAGGCCCAGCAGCAGGGCGGGGATGGCTTCGATGATGAACATCCATTGCCAGCCGCGCAGTCCGGCCACGCCGTTCATGCCGTCGAGGATGACGCCCGAGATCGGGCTGCCGATCAGGCCCGACAGCGGGATCGCCACCATGAAGATGCCGGTGACGCGGGCGCGGTAGCTGGTCGGGAACCAACGGCCGATGTACACCATGATGCCCGGGAAGAAGCCGGCTTCCGAAGCGCCCAACAGGAAGCGCAGCACGTAGAAGCTCTTCTCGCCGCTGACGAAGGCCATGCAGAGCGAGACGATGCCCCAGGTGATCATGATGCGGGCGATCCAGACGCGTGCGCCGACTTTGGCGAGAATCAGGTTGCTCGGCACTTCAAAGAAAAAATAGCCGATGAAGAACATGCTGGCGCCGAAGCCGTAAGCGATGCTCGACAGGCCGAGATCGGCGTTCATCTGCAGCGAGGCGAAGGAAATGTTGACGCGGTCGAGAAAGGCGATGAAGTACAGCAGCATGAGGAAGGGAATGATCTTCCACATCAGTTTCTTCATCAGGACAGCATCGTGGTGGCTGTCTTCGTTTGCGGTTGCCGGATTCATGGCGCTCCCCTTTGGATTGGCGATGGTGACGATGGATGACATTTGACGACATTGACAACGTGTCGGCGATGGCCATCGCCGGCGGGCAAAGCGGAGCAGCTGCGGTGTTTCCGGATCAACTTGTGATTAACCCGGGACCAATTTTAGGGGCGTGGATATAATAGTCAACTATTAATATTTATTCACTTTCTATTAGGTTTGGTTATTATGAATTTGCGCCTGTTGAGCATCTTTCGCGCCGTCATGAGCAGCCAGAGCACCGTCGGCGCCGCGCGCAGCCTGGGTATTTCGCAGCCGGCGGTCAGCAATGCCGTCCGCCAGCTGGAAGAAGAGCTAGGCTTCGAACTGTTCAACCGCGTCGGCAACCGCCTGGTCGCGCGCGAAGAAGCCAAGGTGCTGCTGACCGAGTCCGACGCCATGTTCCTGTTTTCGCGCAAGCTCGACGACGTCGCTGAAGACCTCAAGGAAAACCGCGTTGGCCGCATCCGCGTGACGGCCACGCCGCAGCTCGGCCACACCGTGTTGCCCGGCGCGATCCAGCGTTTCCTGGCCGAGCGGCCCAAGGTCAAAGTCTTGTGCGACGTCATCGATTCACACAAGGTGATCGAGAGCGTCGACGCCCAGGCCGCCGATTTCGGACTGGCGATCGCGCTCGAACCTGAGCTCAGCGACAGTCTGAAGATGGTGTTGATGACCGACATCGAAATGGTCTGCGTGCTGCCTGCCGGCCACGCACTGGCGGGCAGGACGACGATCTCGCCGGAAGACCTGCGCGCGCATCCGCTGATTGCCCTGGAAAGCTCCGCGCGCCTCAGTCCGATGGTGCGCGCCGCGTTCAGCCATGCCGGCGTGCCGCACCGCGCGGCGGTTGAAGTACGCTATTCGGAAACCGCCTGCCTGCTGGTGCGCGCCGGCGTCGGCGTGACTGTGGTGGACTGGTTTTCCGCGAGCACGCTGCGCAATGATCCGGCGGTGGTCATCGTGCCGTTCCGGCCGCAGATCATGGTCAACGTCTGGGCGATTTTCCCGAAGGCGCGGCCGCCGTCGCGGCTGGCGTATACCCTGCTCGAAGAAATCAAGAACGGCATCAACGCTCTCATGGAGCGCTGAGTTTCAGCGCGCTTTTCCCTCTCTCCTTTCCTTCCTCCTCGCGCTTCCCTCTCGGATTTCTCCTCGGATTTCCCGTGCCGTACCGGCGTGCGGTTGCGCTCCGGCACGTCCGGCGCTGCTTGTTTTTGTTCTTGCAACGTGATGTTTTTGTGCAAAAGAAAAATTAAATTGTTCATTGTATGAATAAAATATTTGCACTATAGTAAACACGAGACAAGGCAGGCAAGACAATAAAACAGGAGACGAAAGACATGGATACACAGATGAAAACGGTGGCCAGGCGGCGGCAATCAGGGCAAGCACGCGGCTGGACGACCGGATTGAAACGCACCGGACTGGCGGCGCTGCTGGCGTGCGCTTTCGGCGGCGCACAGGCTGCTCCCGGTGTTTTCTCCGGCGACGTGGTGAAGATCGGCATTCTTAACGACCAGTCGGGTTTGTATGCCGACCTGGCCGGATTGGGGTCGGTTGAGGCGGCCAAGATGGCCATCGAGGAAATGGGCGGCACGGTCGCCGGCAAAAAGATCGAGCTGGTGTCCGGCAACCACCAGAACAAGGCCGATGTCGGCGCGGTGATTGCACGCGCCTGGTTCGACAAGGACGGCGTCGACATGATTGCCGATTTCTCGAATTCGTCGGTGGCGTTCGCGGTGCAGGGGCTGGCCGCGGAGCGCGGCAAGATCGCCATGATCGCCGCGGCGTCGTCCGACTTCACCGGCAAGTCGTGCACCGCGACTTCGGTGCAATGGGTCTACAACAGCTACACCAACGGCTACGGCCTGGCCAAGGTATTGACCGAGCAGGGCTACAACACCTGGTTCCTGCTGACGGTCGACTATGCCTTCGGCCATGCTTTCGCCGCTGACATGAAAGCGGCGATCAAGGCCGCCGGCGGCACCGTGGCCGGCGAGGCGCGCCATCCGCTCAACGCCTCCGACATGAGTTCCTTCCTGCTGCAGGCGCAAGCCTCCAAAGCCAAGATCATCGGCCTGGCCAGCGCCGGCGCCGACATGACGACTGCGATCAAGCAGGCCGGCGAATTCGGCGTGACGGCCAACCAGGCGCTGGCGGCGCCGGCGGTGTTCCTGACCGACATCCACGGCATGGGGCTGAAGGCGGCGCAGGGTTTGCGATTCATCACGGCGTTCTACTGGGATCGCAACGAGCGCACGCGCGAGTGGGCCAAACGGTTCTATCAGCGCCGCAAGGCCATGCCGACCATGACCCAGGCCGGCGTTTATTCCTCCGTGCTGCACTACCTCAAGGCGGTCAAGGCGGCCAATACCGACAACGCCGCCGAGGTCATGAAGAAGATGCGCGAGCTGCCGGTCGACGACATGTTCGCGCAGAACGGCCGCCTGCGTGAAGACGGCCAGATGGTGCACGACATGTTCCTGGTCGAGGTCAAGAAGCCCTCCGAATCGAAAGTACCGTGGGACTACTACAAGGTGTTGTCCACCATCCCCGGTGACAAGATCTTCAAGCCGCTGGCGCAGAGCGACTGCCCGCTGGTGAAGAAATAATCCATCATCAATCAAGGAGATGACGATGTCTGAAGTTGCAAAGAAATCCGAGCAAAAAGATCCGCCCCCACGAGTGCGCCACGTCGACGAGATGGAGTGGGAGACCATCCGCTGGCCCGGTGAAACCGGCAAGATGCTGTTTCATCCGAGCGAAGAAAATCCAACCGCTCCCAACGCCGGCCTGCTGCGGTTGGCGCCGGGTGCGCATCATCCGTGGCATCGCCATGATTTTGCCCAGGTCTGGTACATCCTCGAAGGCGAGTTCACCATCGGCGGCAGGGTGTGCACGCCCGGCACCATGCTGTGCCACGGCGACCCGCATTGCGAAGAAGAGCTGCATACCGAACTCGGCGGCGTGATCCTGATCGTGCAGTATCCGGGACCGACGACGGGCGGGCGGCCGATCTACGACAAGCGTTTCAACATGGCCAAACGTGTCGATATTGCGCTGGAGCGAACTGACATCTGAGTACGGTCATTTTTGCATCAGCCGTCTGCTGCAAAAACGGTCGCATGGACGCATGCGGCCGTTTGTCTTTGCTGCGCACGAGGACAGGTACAATGCCGGAAACAGGCACAGGCCTTCGTCCCTCACCAAGAACAACGCATGGATAATCCAGAATTAGTGGCGATACAAATCGGCAGCCGCATCCGCGAATGCCGGCGCGCGAAGAACATCACCCTGCAAGTCCTGAGCGACGAGACCGCGCTGTCTACGGGCTTCCTGTCGAAGCTGGAGCGCGGCGAAGCCAGCGCCTCGATCGCGAACCTGATTTCGATATCGAAGTACCTCGGCTTGTCGCTGCAGGATCTGTTCCAGACGTCCGCAGAAGCAGCGCCGCCGCCTCCCGATTATGTCCTGTCCAAGGCCAAGGCGCGCAACGACGAAGCGCCGCTGTCGGCGGCCGGGTACACCTTCCACCGCTCGTGCGGCGATCTGCCCGGGCAGCAGCTGGCGGCGTTCGAACTGGAGTTCCCCGCCAACCAGGAAAAGCAGCCGACGCTGGTTTCGCATGAAGGCGAAGAAGTGCTGTACATGCTCGACGGCAAACTGGAATTCCACATCGGCGACGATGTGCTGATTCTGGAGCGCGGCGATTGCCTGCATTTCAATTGCGAGAAACCCCACATGGGCCGCAACATAGGCGCCAAGACCGCGCGCCTGATGATGGTGGTGTCGAGCGCGTCACCGATCAAGCGCCGCTTCGGCAAGGGCTGAACGACTTTCTCCGGACATGATCGGAACGTTCTCTGCGAGCGCCTCGCGCAACTCCCGATAAGCCTGCACCAGCATGTCCTGGCTGAATCCGCGATTCAGTCCGCTGGGGTTCGGCAAGAGCCACACCATGGCGCCGCCGAATGCCTCCGGCTGTTTGCCCCATTCGACTTTCGGTTTCCCCGTGATGGCCTGATAGGCCGGTTTGCCGAGGAAGGCCAGGCACCTCGGCCTGAGCAGTTCTACCTTCTGGCACAGCGTTGCGGCGGAACGAATGAACTCATCGCGCAGCACCTCGTCGGCGCGTGCAGTCGGACGTTCAACCACGGTCGTCAGGCCGCAGCGATGGCCGAGAATGTTGCGGTCATCGAGCGGATCGATGAGTTCAGGCGTGAAGCCCGAGAGATGCACGGTCTTCCAGAAACGATTGCTCCTGCCCATGAAATGATGACCGCTCGCCGCTGCGCGCATGCCGGGATTGATGCCGCAGAAAATGACGTCGAGACCCGCGGCCAGGATATCGGGAAGAGGGGAGTCAACGGTGAGGCTTGGTTTCATGCTCTGAGCTGTCAATACGTAATCAAGGTGGAGGCGCGCAGGTCACGGATCTGCGCAGCGAGACTGATTATGGGCAAGAACGCACGCAGGAACAACCGCCGCCATGCGCTGTTATCGGCCATTCAGCAGCTGATCCGGGCCAGATCCTCCGAGCGCGCGAAGCAAGCCGGACGTTGGCGGCAGCCCAAAAAAAATCCCGCGAAGGAATCAATTCCAATTCGCGGGATGAGGCCGGGAAAGCCGCCCTTCTAGTTGCTGCGCTCGACCGTCTCAGGCAAGAACCAGGGGACGATCAGGCCGATCACATAGATGGACCCGAACGCCAGGGCCGTAGGAGCGATGCCGCCAAAGGCTTTGATCATTGCACCGGCGGCGATGGGGAAGAGGCAAGCCAGCAATCGCGCCGAGTTGAAAACAAAGCTGACGGCAGTTGATCTCACTGAAGTGTTGAACAATTCGGATGGATAAATCGCCAGCCACGCGAACGCACAACCCAGCGTGAAGAAACCATTGACCGGCGAAAAAATCAGGATTTCCATCGGTGTCGAGGCATAGCTGTAGATGAGAAACGTGGTTGCCAGCGATCCCGCAAAGGTCAGGAAGAGAAACCAGCGCCGGCCAATGCTGTCTGCGATGAAGCCCGACGCCATGTAAGCCACGATTGCGCCGGTGGTGTAGAGCAGCGAGACATAGGAATCCCAATGGAACTGACCTCCTTGCGCTGCGCTGAGAATGCGCGTGTATTCAGTCAGCCAGCTCGACACCGCCCACCAGCCGGCAATACTCACCACTGACAACAAGGAAGTCAGCAGAATGCGGCGGACCGCTTCGCGCTCGGTGAAAACCTGCTTCAGGGTGAACGGACGCTTGCCGCCCTTCTCGGTGGATTGTTCGGTGGCGCCCCATTCCTGGCTCTTGAGCGCGGTGATCCATTCTTCCGATTCGTCGACATCCTTGCGAATATAGAGAACAAAGAAAGCCGGCAGCGCGCCGACCACGAACATCACGCGCCAGCTGTCGATGCCGATGGGGCCGATCAATTGCAGGACGTACCAGATGAAGGCGGCGGCGAGTGTGCCCCAGCCAAAGCCGGATTGCAGGAAGCCCGCACCTTTTGCCTTGGCTTCCGGAGGCCATGTTTCGGCCACCAGCGCAATGCCGGTGCTCCATTCGCTACCCATGGCCAGGCCTGTGATGAAACGCAGGACACACAGCGTGACGATGGTGTCGGAAAACGCAGTCAGTCCGGTAAAAAGCGCATACAGGAAGACGGACCACATCATGACGGTCTTGCGGCCGATGTAGTCGGCCAGCACGCCGCCCACCAGGCCGCCGATTCCCCATCCGAGCAGCGTGATGCCGATTACCAGCCCGGCATAGAATGGCTTGGAGGCGGCCTGGCTTGTCGTCAGCAGGGAATTGAGCAGCGGTGACAAGACGACGATCAGGGCCAGCGCTTCATAGCCGTCGAAGATCCAGCCGAGAAATGCTCCTTTCAATGTCTTCCAGTGTTTCGGGGTCAATCGTGCGTTCCATTTTCTGGACGCGGGTGATACGGCGTTTATCGCTTCAGGCATTGTCTGCTCCTCATCTTATTTAACGAATATTTTTACTTTAGCCAACTCTCTTCAACGAACCGTCGTGCCTCCAGTTTCTCAAGTGCCGTCCGGTTTTCCGCCAGAATTCGTCCGATTTCATCCAGCCCGAGCAAGAGTGAAGATTTGTGCCGCGCCTCGATCTCGAAGGAGCAGGTGATTTCAGCGTGTTGACTGGCGACGCGCACCTGCTGGGCCTCCAGGTCGATGGTCGTTTCCACCCGGCCATGCTGCCTGACCAGGTCGAACAGTGCATCCACGGTCTCTGCGGGAAGAGAGATGGGAAGCACGCCGTTACGAATGCAATTTCCATAAAAGATGTCGGCAAAGCTGCTGGCGATCAGGGCGCGGATGCCATATTGCTGAATCGCCCAGACCGCGTGCTCGCGGCTGGATCCGCATCCGAAATTTTTTCCGCCCAGCAAGATCTGTGCGCCTTCGTACACCGGCATGTTCAAAGGGAAGTCGGGATAGGGCGTGCGATGGGAATTGTCCTGGCCGGGTGCGCCGGCTTCCCGGTAGCGCCAACTGTCGAACAGGTAGGCACCGTAGCCCTGGCGCGTGATCATCGCCATGTACTGTTTTGGCAGGATCGCATCGGTATCGACATTCTCGCGCTCGATCGGCACCAGATGGGAGGTGAGTCGGACAAAGGGTGTCATCAGTATTCTCCCGGCAAGCAGAAATGGCCTGCGATTGCACTCGCGGCGGCCAGCGCCGGGCTCACCAGATGACTGCGGCCGCCATGGCCTTGCCGTCCCTCGAAGTTCCGGTTGGAGGTCGAGGCGCAACGCTCACCGTCGGAAAGACGGTCATTGTTCATCCCCAGGCACATGGAGCAGCCGGCATCCCGCCACTCAAATCCGGCGTTGATGAAAATCTTGTCCAAGCCTTCGCTTTCCGCCTGCTTCTTCACCAGGCCGGAGCCGGGAACGATCAGGGCCTGGCGGATATTGGCGGCCACTTTTTTTCCTTCCACAATCCCGGCCGCCACGCGCAAATCCTCGATGCGCGAATTGGTGCAGGAGCCGATGAAGATCTTGTCCAGCCGCAGGGACCGGATCGGCGTGCCGCCGGTCAGCCCCATGTACTTCAACGCGTTCTCGGCAGCCTTGCGCGCAGCCGGATCGGAGAAGCTTGCGAGCGATGGAATCGATTCATTGATGCCGACGGACATGGCCGGAGTGGTGCCCCAAGTGACTTGCGGAGTCAAGGTATCGACATTGAAGCGGAGCACCTTGTCGTAGCGCGCGCCGGGATCGGATCGCAGGGTCTTCCAGTAGGCGACGGCGGCGGTCCATTGTTCGCCGGTGGGCGCCAACGGACGTCCTTGAAGATAATTGATGGTGGTGTCGTCCACCGCGATCAGCCCGGCCCTGGCGCCGGCTTCCGTGGCCATGTTGCAGAGTGTCATCCGCGCTTCCATGCTCAGACCGGAAACCACGCTTCCGGCAAATTCCAGCACGTGGCCGACGGCGCAGTCCGTGCCGAATTCGCGGATGAATCCAAGCGCGACGTCCTTGGCGTAGACCCCGGCCGGAAGCGTTCCCTCGATGTCGACGCGCAAGGATTTCAGCTTGGGTACGGTGAGTGTCTGGGTTGCCAGGACCTGCTCGATATCCGAGGTGCCGACGCCAAATGCAAGCGCCGCAAAGGCCCCGTGCGTGGTGGTATGAGAGTCTCCGCAGGCAATCGTGGTGCCGGGCAGCGTATCGCCCAGTTCGGGCGCGACCACGTGCAGAATTCCCTGGCGGGGATCGTTGAGCGAGAAGTAGGTCAGATCGAACTGGCTGCAGTTTTCTTCCAGGGCCTGCAATTGTTCCTGCGCCGCACGATCGTGCATGCCCTGCCGCCGGTTCAGGGTGGGAATGTTATGATCGGCGGTCGCGACGACGGAGCTTGCCCGCCATAGTTTCCTGCCGGCAGCACGAATGCCGTCGAATGCCTGCGGACTGGTGACTTCATTGACCAGATGTTTGTCGATATAGAGCAGCACAGACGACTTGTAGTCTGCGACGACATGGCGCTCCCAAAGTTTCTCGAATAGTGTTTTGCTGTCCGGCATGCCTGCAGTCTCCTGTTTTGACCGTGCAGGTTAACAGGACGGGCATGATCCAGCCGTGATCATTCGCTAGGGGAGCTATCGCAAACCGGAAAATCAGTCAGGCCCCTCTATGCGTTTCGATCTGGATACATTGAAGTTGTTTGTGCTGGTGGTGGAGCACGGCAGTATTTCCGCTGCCTCCGAACCAGGCCACATCGTCACTTCTGCCATCAGTCGCCGGCTTTCCGATCTGGAGGAGGAGGCCGGCGTACCGCTGCTGCGCCGCCGCAGCAGAGGCGTGGAGCCGACCGCAGCCGGCCTTTCCATTTACCAGCACGCCAAAAGCATACTCGGCCAGCTGCGCCAGATAGACTGCGACATCAGCGAGCATCGCTCCGGGATCAAAGGCAACGTCCGCATCTGGGTCAACATGACCGCACTGTGCTATTACCTTCCGGCCCAGCTTCATGCCTTCATGGCCGAATACCCGGATGTGAGCATCGAACTGGTGGAAAAACTGAGTGATGCCATTCCGCACGCCGTGAAGGCGGGAGAGGCGGACCTGGGGATATGCGCACCGACCGATAGCGTGGCAGGCGTGTCCGAAGCAATCTACGTCACCGATCCACTGGTGCTGATCGTGCCGCGCGATCACAAGTTCGCATCGCGCAAGCGCATCCGGTTTGAGGATACGCTCGACGAAAAACACATCATGATGCAGAGCGGCGCCTCCATTCACACCATGTCACAGATGGCGGCCCGGGCGCTCAAGCGAAAAATCCATCTCTCGGTACTCGTCACCAGCTTCGACGCCATACGCAACATGGTGTCGGAAGGATTGGGCATTGCCGTCATTCCGGAGCTTGCGCTCAAAGGTGTGGACGCAACCCGTTACAGCGTCGTCCGGCTCACCGACAAATGGTGTTTGCGGAAATTCAAGATCCTCTGGAACGACCAGCTGCCACAGTCCCCGGCAGCCATGCGACTGCTCAGGCATTTGCGAAACGACGCTCTTTGATTTCGCACGATAACGCGCAGTTCGTAGCCTGCTGCGCGGCTGACACAACTGACACCACTGACACAATATCGATGCGATCTGAAAATCTACATCAGAATGATGTCGTACTGTTCCTGCTGGTAATCCGTCTGCACCTGCAATGAGATCGGCTTCTTGATGAAGTCGCCGAGCATGGCGAGATGTTGCGACTCTTCTTCGAGGAACATGTCGACCACCACCTGCGCCGCCAGGATGCGGAATTCGCGCGGGTTGAATTGCTTCGCCTCGCGCAGCACTTCGCGCAGGATTTCGTAGCAGACCGTACGCGAGGTCTTGACCTGGCCCTTGCCCTTGCAGGCAGGGCAGGTTTCGCACAGGATGTGCGCGAGCGACTCGCGGGTGCGCTTCCGCGTCATTTCCACCAGGCCCAGCGCCGAGAAACCAGATACCGAAATCTTGGTGCGGTCGCGCTGCAGGGCCTTGTTCAGTTCCGAGAGCACGGCGCTGCGGTGCTCGGGGTTTTCCATGTCGATGAAGTCGAGGATGATGATGCCGCCCAGATTGCGCAGGCGCAGCTGGCGCGCGATGGCGTGTGCGGCTTCCAGGTTCGTCTTGAAGATGGTGTCGTCGAAGTTGCGGCCGTTGACGAAGCTGCCGGTGTTGACGTCGATGGTGGTCATCGCTTCGGTCTGGTCGACGATCAGGTAACCGCCCGACTTGAGATCGACGCGGCGGCCGAGTGCGCGTTCGATTTCTTCTTCCACGCCGTACAGGTCGAACAGCGGCCGTTCGCCGCGATAGTGCATCAGCTTGGGCAGCACCGACGGCGTATAGAGCGAGCCGAACTCCTGCAGCATCTGGAAGTTCTCGCGCGAGTCGACCTGGATGTTCGAGGTGTCGTCGCTGACGAAGTCGCGCAGCACGCGCTGGGCCAGGCTCAGATCCTGGTACATCAGCGTCGGCGCGGGTTTGGTCTTGGTCTGGGCGATGATGCTGGCCCAGGTCTTGCGCAGGTACTCGACATCCATCTGCAAGTCGGCGTCGGACGCATCTTCGGCCATGGTACGGATGATGAAGCCGCCTTTTTCTTCCGGCGGCAGCAGGCTCTGCACCTTGCTGCGCAGCTGTTCGCGTTCGGCTTCGTTCTCGATGCGCTGCGAAATGCCGATATGCTTGTCCTGCGGCAGATACACCAGCATGCGGCCGGCGATGGATATCTGCGTCGACAGGCGCGCGCCCTTGGTGCCGATCGGATCCTTGATCACCTGCACGGTGATGGTCTGGCCGTCGAACAGCAGCTTTTCGATGGGAATGTGCGGCACGCTCTGGTTGCTAGGGCCGTCATGCGGCTTGGCTTCCCAGATGTCGGCCACGTGCAGGAAGGCGGCGCGTTCCAGGCCGATGTCGATGAAGGCCGATTGCATGCCGGGCAGCACGCGCACGACTTTGCCGAGATAGACGTTGCCGGCCAGGCCGCGCGACAGGGTGCGCTCGATGTGCAGCTCTTGCACCGCGCCTTGCAGGATCAGCGCGACGCGCGTCTCCTGCGGCGTGATGTTGATCAGGATGTCTTCGTTCATGGTCCGATGACCTTAAAAATGGTGAATGCTGGAAAGGGCTGGCGCGGACAGGCAGGGAAGCCGGCCGGCGCCGCTCACAATGTGGCTTGCGGCAAGATGCGCATGCCGGTCTTCTGCAGCAGTTGCGCGGTCTCGAACAGCGGCAGGCCCATGATGCCGGAATGGCTGCCGGCGATGTCCTTGATGAAAATCGATGCCAGGCCCTGGATGCCGTAACCGCCGGCCTTGTCGAACGGCTCTTGGGTCGAGCAATAGGCGCGGATCATGTCGTCGGTCAGGGCTTCGAAGGCGACGTCCGAGTACTGCGTGATTTGCCACATCTGTTCCTGGAAGGCCACCGCAACGCTGGTCAGCACCTGGTGCGTGCGGCCGGACAGGCGCGTGATCATGTCGACGGCCTCCCTGATGTCGGCCGGTTTGCCGAGGATCAGGTCGTCCACTACTACGGTGGTGTCGGCCGAGAGGATGGGGCGCATCGGCAATTGCCGGTAGAGCATGGTCTGGCGCGCGCTGAGCAGTTTGTCGCGGGTGACGCGGGCAACGTAGTCGGCCGGCTTTTCATTCGGCAGGACTTGCTCGTCGACTTCCTTGTCGTTGAGCAGCAATTCGAAATCGATGCCGATCTGGCGCAGCAGTTCGCGCCGGCGGGGACTCTTGGAGGCGAGGTAGATTTTTTTGTCAGCAAGTTTCATGAAGCAACACTTCTCAGTATTTATCTGTACACCGGCATTGTTGCCGGTGTGCTTGCTTTGCTTTATCGCTGCACGGGCTGCGCGTGCTATGCCTGCCCTACGTGTTATACGCGGTGATACGGATGATTCTGCGTAATCGACCAGGCGCGGTACAACTGTTCGGCCAGCAGCACGCGCACCATGCCGTGCGGCAGCGTCAGACTGGAGATGCGCACCAGCATGTCGGCGCTGGCCTTGAGGCCGGGATCAAGGCCGTCGGCGCCGCCGATCACGAAGGCGACGTCGCGGCCATCCTGCTGCCATTGCGTCAGCAGCTGCGACAACTGCATCGAAGTAATATCCTTGCCGTGCTCGTCCAGCCCCACGATGCGCGCGCCTTTCGGCAGCGCCGCTTCGATCTTGCTGCGTTCCTGCGACATCACGGTTTCTGCGGTCCTGCTGCCGGAGCGTTCGATCGGTTTGATTTCTTTCAACAGGACGCGGCACTCGGCCGGCATCCTCTTGGCGTATTCGTTAAATCCCGATTCGATCCAGCCCGGCATTTTGTGACCGACGGCGGTAATGATGAGCTGCATGGCTCACACTACCGGGGTCAGGCCTTGGCTTTTGGACGTGCCGGACGCTTGGCGGCGGCCGCTTTCTTCGACGCCACGGCGCTTTTCGGCATGGCGACCTTGACGGTAGTGCCGACTGCTTTCTTGGCCGGCGCCTTGCGCTTGACGGCGGTACCGGTGCCGGCTGCAGCCTTGTTCTTGGACGCGCTGAGCGTGGTCGAAGCGCGTGGTGCACGCGTGGTCTTCGGCGCCGGCTTGGCGTCGGAGGCGACCGAAGCGGTGCGCGGCTTGCGTGCCGGCTTCTTCGGTGTTTCGTCGTCGTCGAGCGCCTGGCTGGCTTCGACCGCCACGGCTTGCTCGCGGGTGCGGCGGATCTTGGCCGGCTTTTCGTCTTCGGCGGCTTTCTTGGCGGCGGCGCTGGAGGCGACGCGCTTGGCTGCGCCCATCTTCACTTCCTTGTCGCCCCAGATTTCTTCCAGGCGGTAGTAGGCGCGGATGGCCGGCTGCATGATGTGGACGATCATGTCGCCCAGATCGACCAGCACCCATTCACCGGTGTCTTCACCTTCGACGCTGACGACGTTGCCGCCCTTGGCCTTGACTTTGTCGCGCACCGAAGCGGCGAGCGCCTTGGTCTGGCGGTTCGAAGTCCCGGAGGCGATCGCCACGCGGTCGAACAGGCTGGTCAGGTGAGTGGTGTCATAGATCTTGATGTCCTGAGCTTTGACGTCTTCCAGCGCGTCGACGACGGCGGTTTGCAGTTTTTTGATATCCATTAGTTTTGATAGAGATGATGTTGTTCGATATAGTCTAGCACCCTCGCCGGGATCAGCGACTCCGGTCTTTCGCCGCGTTGCAGCAAGGAACGGATCTCGGTCGACGAAATGTCGACGTCGAGACTGGATGCCAGATAGGCTTTGCCGTGCGAGGTGGTACGTATTTCCTTTTCAGTGCCGGCACGGCGTGTAAATTCCTGCATGATAATATCGGGGACCTGCGCAGCGTCGATGCCGAAACCCGGACGCGAAGCCGCGCACAGGTGGGCATAGTCGAACAGCTGTTGCCAGCCTTGCCAGGTGTCCAGATGCTGCAATTGGTCCGCGCCCATCAGGAAGACGATGGAGACCTCGGGACCGAGCTCGGCGCGCAAGGCCTGCAAGGTATCGATGGTGTAGGTTGCCGTCGCGCGGCGGATTTCCTGTTGGTCAATCACCACAGGCACGTGTTCATGGCTGAACGCCAGTTCGACCATTTCCACGCGTTGCGCCGGTGTCGCTTGCAATCCGTGCTTTTGCCACGGGTTGCCGGCCGGAATCACGCGCAATTCGTCCGGCTGCAGCAGCTCGACGAAATGATCGCCCAGCGCGACATGGCCGTTGTGCACAGGATCGAAGCTGCCTCCCAGAATGGCGATGCAGCGCTTGGCCGGGATGGGCGACCCCGGCAACCCCGGCGCCCCAGGCTTGGCCGCCACTAGATCCATTCCTTGTGCGGCAGGAAATCGGTGTACAGGCGCGCTTCCGGGCTACCGTCTTGCGGTTGCCAGTTGTAGCGCCACTTCACCACCGGCGGCATCGACATCAGGATCGACTCGGTGCGCCCGCCCGATTGCAGGCCGAACAGCGTGCCGCGGTCGAACACCAGGTTGAACTCGACATAGCGTCCGCGCCGATACGCCTGGAAATCGCGTTCGCGTTCGCCGTAAGGCATGTCCTTGCGCCGCTCCAGGATCGGCAGGTAAGCGCCGATAAAGCCGTCGCCGACGCTGCGCATCAGCGCAAAACTGTCGTCCAGCGGCAGCGCATTGAAATCATCGAAGAAAATCCCGCCCACGCCGCGCGCTTCCTTGCGGTGCTTCAGGTAAAAATACTCGTCGCACCATGTCTTGAAGCGCGGATGCAGCTCGTCGCCGAACGGCGCCAGCGTATCGCGGCAGCTGCGGTGGAAATGCACGGCGTCTTCTTCGAAACCGTAATAAGGCGTCAGATCCATGCCGCCACCGAACCACCAGACCGGCTCCTGGCCGTCCGCCTTGGCGACGAAGAAGCGCACATTCATGTGCACCGTCGGCGCGTAAGGATTGCGCGGATGCAGCACCAGCGACACGCCCATGGCTTCCCATTCGCGGCCGGCGATTTCCGGACGGTTGGCGGCGGCCGATGGCGGCAGGTTCCTGCCCATCACGTGCGAGAAACCGACGCCGCCGCGTTCGAATACATTGCCTTCCTCGATGATGCGCGAAGTCCCGCCGCCGCCTTCGGGGCGTTCCCAGGAATCGGTGAGGAAGGGTTTGCCGTCAATCCCTTCCAGCGCCGCGACGATGCGTTGCTGGAGGTCTTGCAGATAGGCTTTAATGGTTGATGCGGTGGCGGTTGCTGTCACGGGGGTGTCGTCGCTAGGAAGCGTGGGGGCAGCCGCAAAGGCGCTCTTTGGTGCACGCAGGAAAAATTACCCCCGCGATTGTACCCCGACAGGGCCGCCGGCGGATAGCCCGGGGCCTTTTGAAAGGCTCCCGGGACGGCTTTTGGCGGATTTACGTCGCGCTTGGCGGCACCGGGGTCGCCGGCTCGGGCTGCTGTGGATTGGCGACGCTGACCTGATACGTGGCCGGCGCCGGCCAGCCGGCTTCGGCGCAGGTTTGCGCGATGGCGCGGTTGGTGTCGTTGTAGACCTGGCCGAAGTTCGGCGTCGGCGCAAACAGGCGCACCGCCAGCAGGGTGCCGGTGGCGTTGAATTCCTGGATCACCACGGCCGGGGCCGGGTCGACCAGTACATTCTGGATTTGCGCCACTTTTGCGCTCAGGCGCGCAATGGCATCGGCCGGATCCACGCCGTAGGCAATCTGGCAACGCAGGTCGATCCGGCGGGTCGGATGGACGTTGTAATTGGTGATGATGTCGGAAAACAATTTGTTGTTGCCGATAATCACGCGCAGGTTGTTGTCGGTGAGCATGGTCGTGGTGACCAGGCCGATGTCGGTGACGGTACCGGTCTGGGCCGCCGCCGTGATGTAGTCGCCGACCTTGAACGGACGCAGCACCACCAGGAAGATGCCGGCCGCGAAATTCGACAGCAGGCCCGACCAGGCCACGCCCAGCGCCACGCCGACCGCGCCGATCATGGCCGCGAACGAGGTGGTCGGCACGCCGCAGACTTCGAGGATGCCCATCACCAGCAGCACGCGCAACACCACGTGGATCGCCGAAATGGCGTAATTCACCAGCGTCGGCTCGAGCTGGCGCACGGTCAGCACGCGCCGCACGACCTTGGCGAAGGTGCCGATCAGCATGCCGCCGACGAACCAGATGACCAGCGCCGCCAGGACCTTGAGGCCGAACGGCACCAGATAGAGATTGATCAGGGTATCGAGGTTGAGCAGGTGTTGTTGCATGCAATTTCCTTGGTTAAAGACGATGTAAACAGCTTCTTAGGCGATGGCAGGCCATTTTCGTTGCAGGTTGCCAGTCATTTTCTGGAAAAGCGGCGGCCCCAAAGCAAAAAACCTCGCAAAACCGAAGGTTTGCGAGGTCTTTGCGATGCCGGACGCCGTGATCAGCGCTTCAGCGCGCGCCAGCCGATATCGCGGCGCAGTTGCGCGCCTTCGAAATGGATCAGGTCGACTGCGGCGTATGCCTGTTTCTGCGCGACCTTGACGCTGTCGCCCAGGCCGACCACGCAGAGCACGCGGCCGCCGGCCGTGGTCAGCTTGTTGCCGGTCAATACGGTGCCTGCATGGAAGGTGACGCAATCATCGGTTTCCGCAGGAATGTCGGTGATCAGGTCGCCCTTGCGCGGAGCATCGGGATAACCGGCTGCAGCCATCACCACGCCCAGCGCGGTGCGGCGATCCCATTCCAGTTCGATGGTGTCGAGCGTGCCGGCCACGGCGTGTTCCATTACGGCCAGCAGGTCGGTCTTGAGGCGCGCCATGATCGGCTGCGTCTCGGGATCGCCCATGCGGCAGTTGAATTCCAGCGTCTTCGGATTGCCCTTGTCGTCGATCATCAGGCCGGCGTACAGGAAGCCGGAGAACGGAATGCCGTCCTTGGCCATGCCTTGCACGGTCGGCACGATGATTTCGCGCATCACGCGGGCGTGCAGCGCCGGCGTTACGATCGGGGCAGGGGAATAAGCGCCCATGCCGCCGGTGTTCGGGCCCTGGTCGTTGTCTTGCAGGCGCTTGTGGTCCTGGCTGGTCGCCAGCGGCAGGATGTTCTTGCCGTCCACCATGACGATGAAGCTGGCTTCCTCGCCGGCCAGGAATTCTTCGATCACGACGCGCGCGCCGGCGTCGCCGAGCTTGTTGTCGGACAGCATCATGTCGACCGCGCCGTGCGCTTCTTCCAGCGTCAGCGCAACCACCACGCCCTTGCCGGCGGCCAGGCCGTCGGCCTTGATGACGATCGGTGCGCCCTTTTGGTCGATGTAGTCGTGGGCCGCCTTGACGTCGGAGAAGGTCTGGTATTCGGCGGTCGGGATCGCGTGGCGCTTCATGAAGGACTTGGAGAAGTCCTTCGAGCTTTCCAGCTGCGCGGCTTCTTTCGTGGGGCCGAAGATCTTCAGGCCGCGGGCGCGGAACAGGTTGACGATGCCGGCGGCCAGTGGCACTTCCGGACCGACCACGGTCAGCGCGACATGTTCTTTTTCAACGAAATCGGCGAGTTCGTTCAGATCGGTGATCGCCACGTTTTCAAGGCGTTCGTCGAGCGCGGTGCCGCCGTTGCCAGGGGCAACGTAGACGGTTTGGATGCGCGGTGACTGAGCGATTTTCCAGGCCAGAGCGTGTTCACGACCACCGGAGCCAACAACGAGAATTTTCATGATAGGGACTAGGTAAGAATGGTTGGCCGTCGGCTTAATTTTCAATAACGGCGTTGCTGTAGATCTCTTGCACGTCGTCGAGGTTTTCCAGAGCATCCAGCAGTTTTTGCATCTTGACGGCGTCGTCGCCGGTGAAGACGGTCTCGGTCGCGGGCTTCATGATGATTTCGGCCATCTCGGCCTTGAAGCCGGCCTTTTCCATCGCCGCCTTGACGGCAGCAAAGTCGTGCGGCGGCGTCAGCACTTCGATGCCGCCTTCGTCGTCGGTGAGCACGTCATCGGCGCCGGCCTCGAGCGCGGCTTCCATGACGGCGTCTTCGCTCACGCCCGGCGCGTACAGCAACTGGCCGCAGTGCTTGAACATGAACGACACCGAACCTTCGGTGCCCATGTTGCCGCCGTATTTGGAAAACGCGTGGCGCACATCGGCCACGGTGCGGATGCGGTTGTCGGTCATGCAATCGACGATGATGGCCGCGCCGTTGATGCCGTAGCCTTCGTAGCGGACTTCCTCGTAGTTGACGCCGTCCAGGGTGCCGCTGCCGCGCTGGATGGCGCGGGTGACGTTGTCCTTGGGCATGTTGGCGTCGGCGGCCTTGTCGACGGCCAGGCGCAGGCGCGGGTTGGCGTCCACGTCGCCGCCGCCCATGCGGGCCGCCACGGTGATTTCCTTGATGAGGCGCGTCCAGATCTTGCCGCGCTTTTCGTCCTGACGGCCTTTACGATGCTGAATATTGGCCCATTTGCTGTGTCCAGCCATGATGAATCTTTCCTGCCTTGATGGAACGCGCTCCGTCCGATGGGCACGAAGTTCAGCCGTTTTTGCGTGAACCTGGCGCGAATATCGCGGATTGACGAAGGGGGTTCTAGTTATAATCGACCGGGGATTTTACCATATCGCCCGACCTCAAAGCCCATCACCGGCCCTCCCTTTTATTGATTTTCTATCATGATCAAGCCACTTTTCATCGCCAAAAATCAGACGCAGGAACTGGCCCTGCTGCCGAGCCTGGTCAATCGCCACGGCTGCATCACCGGCGCCACCGGTACCGGCAAGACGGTGACCCTGCAAGTGGTGGCGCAGGCACTCTCGGACATCGGCGTGCCGGTGTTCATGGCCGACGTCAAGGGCGACTTGTCCGGCCTGTCCAAGGCCGGCGTGCTGTCGGCCAAGGGCAAGGAACGCCTGAGCTCGCTCGGCATGGATGAGCCGGCCTGGGAAGCCTTGCCGGTGACCTTCTGGGACGTCTTCGGCGAAAAAGGCCATCCGGTGCGCGCGACGATCTCCGACATGGGGCCGCTGATGATTGCACGCATGCTCAATCTGAACGACACCCAGGAAGGCGTGCTGCAACTGGTTTTCAAGATCGCCGACGACAACGGCCTGTTGCTGCTCGACACCAAGGACCTGCGCGCCATGCTGCAGCACGTCGGCGACAACGCCGCCACCTTCAAGACCGAATACGGCAACATCTCCGCCGCCAGCATCGGCGCCATCCAGCGCGGCCTGATCGGCATCGAGGAGCAGGGCGGTGACAAGTTCTTCGGCGAGCCGATGCTCAACATCGAGGACTGGATGCAGACCGACGCCAAAGGCAAGGGCGTGATCAACATCCTCGCAGCCGACAAGCTGCTCAACGCGCCGCGGCTGTATTCGACCTTCCTGCTGTGGATGCTGTCCGAACTGTTCGAGCACCTGCCGGAAGTCGGCGACCTCGACAAGCCCAAGCTGGTGTTCTTCTTCGACGAGGCGCATTTGCTGTTCGACGAGGCGCCCAAGCCGCTGCTGCAAAAGATCGAGCAGGTGGTGCGCCTGATCCGCTCCAAGGGCGTCGGCGTGTTCTTCGTCACGCAAAATCCGCTCGATATTCCCGACACCGTGCTGGGCCAGCTTGGCAACCGCGTGCAGCACGCCCTGCGCGCCTACACGCCGCGCGACCAGAAGGCGGTGCAGGCCGCCGCCGAGACTTTCCGCGCCAATCCGCAACTCAATACTGAGACCGCCATCACCGAACTGGGCGTCGGCGAAGCGCTGGTGTCCTTTCTCGACGAGAAGGGCCGTCCCAACATCGTCGAGCGCGCCTACATCCTGATGCCGGGTTCGCAGATTGGCCCGATTACCGACGACGAGCGCAAGGCCTTCATCGCCTCATCGGTGGTGGCCGGCATCTACGAAAAGGCCGTCGACCGCGAGTCCGCATACGAAAAACTCAAGGGTCGCGCCGCACAGCAACCGGGCAATGCGCCGGCCGGCGCGCCTTCCACGATCCCTGCCGAGCCGGAGTCATCCGGCGGCGGAGGCGGCCTCGGCGACCTGCTCAAGGACGCCGCCGGCGGCTTCTTCGGCAACAGCGGCGGCAAGGGTAGCAGCAGCCGTCGCGAGTCTCCCGTTGAAGCGATGGTCAAATCCGCAGCGCGCAGCATCGGTTCGCAGGTCGGCCGCGAAATCATTCGCGGCGTGCTCGGGTCGCTGCTCAAGAAGCGCTGACCGATGGCGCTTCCGCAGGCGCAGTCCGCCGCCGGCACTTCTGAAGCAAGCGAAGTGCTCGGCCGTTTTCGCCCGCGCCTGACGCTGCAGACTTTCACGCGTGGCGACGGTGTGCTCGGCTTGCGTCCGGGCGGCCTGTTCGGCCCGCGCGGCGGCAACGTCACCGTGGCGCAGGTCGACTGGACCTACCAGGCCGGCGCCGGCCTGCATTGGGAAACCCCGGCGCCGGCCAGCCTGATGGACCAGAGCGCGGCCGCTACCCAACTCCTCTTCAATGCGCAAGGCAAGCAAGTCGTCATGCGACGCAACCTGCACGCCGAAGCCGACGCGCTCGAAGCCGTCCAGGCCGCGGGTTTGCTGCCGCTGCCGACGGACGCCTTGCAATGGCGCGCGGACGACATGGCGACGCCGCACACACAGTTATGGTCGCTGCTGCTGGAAAACAATTTCGGCGATTTCTGGGCCGACCGCGTCCCGGAGTTGCAGCAGCAAGGCTGGAGCATCGTCGTGCGTCCCGGCTTCGCCCACGAAAGCGTCCCGGTCGAGGCCTGGCGCGTCATCGTCAGCCCCGAATCGGGCGCCGTGCTCGGGAAGGAAGTCGCGAGCACGCTGCAACAAGGTCGCACCAAGATCATTGGCGATTTTGGCGAACCCGGCCGCGCCGCGTGGTGGCTGCTGACCATGGGCGTCGAAATCGAGGGCCAGTTCTTCGACCTCGCGCCGATGCTGGCCGACCTGCTGCGACGCGATGCGCGCTGGACCGACGTGCAGAAGATCGCCGCCATCGACGATATTTCTCTGATTTCATTGCGCGCGCCCGGCGGCAAACGCGTCGATGCCTTGGCGGCGCCGCTCAAGGTGATCGTGTCGGCGATGCTCGACCTGCTGACCGACGTGCGCCGCAAGGAAGGCGTGCTGCGCATTTCGGCCTGGGACGCCGGCCGCCTCGATGAGATGTGCCGCCGTCTCGGCGAAGACGGCGCCTCCTACGGCAGCGCCTTCCACTTGCAAAGCGACGCCGGCCTGCGCGAACTGGCGCTGCGCCTGCGCGCCGCCGGCGAGCCGCCGCCGGTGGCCGCGCCGGCCGGTCTCGGCGTGACCTTGCGGCCGTATCAGCTGCACGGGGTCGCGTGGCTGCAATACCTGCGCGCCCATCATCTGGCAGGCATCCTCGCCGACGACATGGGCCTGGGCAAGACCGCGCAGATGCTGGCGCACATCCTGATCGAAAAACAATCCGGCCGGCTCGATTGCCCGGCGCTGGTGGTGTTGCCGACCTCGCTGGTGTTCAACTGGCAGGCCGAAGCCAGGCGCATGGCGCCGGACTTGCGCGTACTGGCCTTGCAGGGGCCGCAGCGTGAGGACGACTTTGCGCGCATGGCCGGATTCGACATCGTGCTGACCACGTATCCGCTGGTGTGGCGCGACCTCGACGTGCTCGCCCGCCAGCAATTCCACCTGCTGATCCTCGATGAGGCACAGACCGTCAAGAACGCCGCCGCCCGCAGCGCCAGCGCGGTGCGCCGCCTGCGTGCGCGCCATCGCGTCTGCATGACCGGCACGCCGCTGGAAAATCATCTCGGCGAGTTGTGGGCGCAATTCAATTTCCTGATGCCGGGTTTCCTCGGCGAGGCGGCCACCTTCGCGCGGCTGTGGCGCAAGCCGATTGAAGAAAACGGCGAAACCTTGCGTGCGCAATTGCTGGCGCAACGGGTGCGGCCGTTCATCCTGCGCCGCCGCAAGGAAAACGTCGCCGCCGAACTGCCGCCCAAAACCGTTGCGATAAAACTGCTGCAATTGCAGGGCCGCCAGCGCGATCTCTACGAAAGCGTGCGCGCGGCCGCCGACCAGCAGGTGCGGCGTGCGCTGGAGCGGCGTGGGTTCACCGGTTCGCACGTGACCATCATGGATGCGCTGCTCAAGCTGCGCCAGGTTTGCTGCGATCCGTTCCTGCTCAAGAGCGGCAAGACCCCTAAAACCATCGAGCGCGCCAAGATCGAGATGCTGCGCGACATGCTGCCGTCGCTGGCGGCGGAAGGCCGGCGCGTGCTGGTGTTTTCACAGTTCACCGAAATGCTGGAGCTGATCGAGACCGAACTCGATGCGCTGGAACTCCCTTGGCTGTCGCTGACGGGCAAGACGCCGTCGGCGGCGCGCGGGGAGGTGGTGGCGCAATTCCAGCGCAAGGAGGTGCCCATCATGCTGGTCAGCCTCAAGGCCGGCGGCATCGGCCTCAATCTGACCGCGGCCGACACCGTGATCTTGGCCGATCCATGGTGGAATCCCGCCGTCGAAGAGCAGGCCATCGCCCGCGCCCATCGCATCGGCCAGGACCAGGCGGTGCTGGTCTACAAGCTCATCATCGAAGGCAGCATCGAAGAACGGATCCTCGAGTTGCAGGAGCGCAAGTCGGTGCTGGCCGAAGGCGTGCTCGGCAGCGACGGCGCGGTGACGCCCAAATTCGGCCAGGCGGAACTGGATGCGCTGATTGCGCCGCTGCAGCTGGCGCGGCCGGCCTGAAGCCGCAGGGTGAGTGCCCCGGGCAGAAGAGGGCCGGAGCGTTTACAATCAGGGGATGTCTTCCACCACGCTTTCTCCCTCCATTTCCCCGCGCCGCGCTTATCTTGCCGGCTTGCTGCTCGCCGTCATCGGCGCCATTTTCTTTTCCGCCAAGGCCATCGTCGCCAAGCTGATGTACCGCTATCACGTCGACGCGGTGATGGTGATCAGCCTGCGCATGATGTTTTCGCTGCCGATGTTCGCGGTGCTGGCGTTCTGGCAGGCGCGCAATTCGCCGCCGCTGGCCACGCGCGACTATGCCAAAATCGTCTTCCTCGGCCTGATCGGCTATTACCTGTCGAGCTTCCTCGATTTTCTCGGCCTGCAATACATCTCGGCCGGACTGGAGCGGCTGATCCTGTTCCTGACGCCGTCTTTCGTGCTGCTGATTTCCTTCACGTTCTACAAGCGCAAGGTCGGCCTGATCGAATGGGGCGCGCTGCTGGTGTCCTATCTCGGCACCGCGCTGGTGCTGCAGCATGACATCAACACCGGCGGCAACAACGTCGTGCTGGGCAGCGTGCTGGTGCTTGGCGCGGCGATCAGCTATGCGCTCTACCTGATCTTTTCCGGCGAGCTGGTGCGCCGGGTCGGCGCCATGCGCCTGGTCGCCTATGCGATGTGCGTGTCGTCGGTGGCTTGTATCATCCAGTTCTTCATCCTGCGTCCGGTGTCGGCGCTGGTGCAGCCGGTGCAGGTGTATCAGCTGTCGCTGATCAATGCGGTGTTCTGCACCGTGCTGCCGGTGTGCCTGACGATGGTTGCGGTGTCGCGCATCGGCGCACCGAGCGCGGCGCAGGCCGGGCTGGTCGGGCCGGTGTCGACGCTGTTCCTCGGCGCCATGCTGCTGGACGAACCGATCACGGCGATCCAGCTGACCGGCACCGCGCTGGTGCTGTCGGGCATTTATTTGCTGTCGCGGAAAAAGACTTGATTTATCAATTGCCAATGGTGAATGGCGCCCCAAGGAGACCGAAATGACAAAAGCAATCAGGATGTTCAAGACCGGCGGACCCGAAGTCATGGAATATGTCGACGTCGACGTCGCCGATCCCGGCCCCGGCGAAGTACGCATTCGCCACGCCGCGGTCGGTTTGAATTTTATCGACGTCTATTTCCGTACCGGCCTGTATCCGCAGCCGTTGCCGAGCGGCCTGGGTCAGGAGGGCGCCGGCACCATCGAAGCCGTCGGCGCCGGCGTTTCCGACTTCAAGGTGGGCGACCGCGTGGCTTATGCCGGTCGTCCCAACGGCGCTTACGCCGAGGCGCGCGTGATGCCCGCCGATATCCTGGTCAAGCTGCCCGATTCGATCAGCTTCGACACCGCCGCCGCGATGATGCTGCAAGGCATGACGGTGCAATACCTGCTGCGCCAGACCTATCCGCTCAAGGCCGGCGAGACCATGCTGCTGCATGCCGCCGCCGGCGGCATCGGCTTGATCGCTTGCCAATGGGCCAGGGCGCTGGGCGTGACCGTGATCGGCACCGTCAGCACCGATGAGAAAGCCGCGCTGGCGAAGGCGGCAGGCTGCACCCACGTGATCAATTACAAGACCGAAAATTTTGTCGAACGCGTCAAGGAACTGACCAGCGGCAAAGGCGTGCCGGTGGTCTACGATTCGATCGGCAAAGACACGTTCATCGGCTCGCTCGACTGCCTCTCGCCGCGCGGCATGATGGTCAGCTTCGGCAACGCATCCGGTCCGGTGTCGCCGTTCGGCGTGAGCGAACTGGCTTCGCGCGGTTCGCTGTTCCTGACGCGTCCGTCGCTGGGCAACTACATTGCCACGCGCGAGGCGCTCAACGCCACCGCCGACGACCTGTTCGCCATGGTCGAAGCCAAGAAGGTCAACGTCGACATCAACCAGCGTTATGCGCTCAAAGACGTCGGCCAGGCGCACGCGGATCTGGAAGGCCGCAAGACCACCGGTTCCACCATCCTGATTCCTTGAGGACCGACCTTGGCTACCCCTGACCCCGGCAAGAATCTTGGCAAAAGCCCGATGAACCATCCCGATGAGCAGCCTTCCGGCACCGACGGTTCGCCCAAATTCGGGCGGCTGCTGATCGTGCTGATCCTGGCGGTGCTGCTGATCGTGGCGATCACCTTCGGCAGCGAAGCGCTGTATTCCTGATCCGGAAGATGACGGAAAAAATCCCGGTCCTGCTCGCGCGGCAGACCGGGATTTTTATTGCCGATGCCAGTTGTTGCACAGGCTATTGCGCCGGCGCGGCGGGTTTGTCGGTGGCAGCTGTCGGCGCTGCGGGTGCATGCTTGTCCAGCTTCAGCACCACATGGCGGGAGACGCCGCTGGGGCCGGGGAATTCCGAAAACGCGCTGTACACCATGTACGGCATGGCCATCGGCAGCGTCGCTTCACGGCCTTCGCTGTCGACCGTGACTTCATACAGTTTGCGGTCGTTGTCGGCGCGCGTGATGCTCAGGTACAGGCGGCGCTGGAATACCGGGAAAGCGGTGGTCTGCATCGGCGGTCCCCAGAACGGATCGTAGAACGGTCCAGGCCCCCAGGGGCCGAACGGACGTCCGCGCCATCCCGGATAGCCCGGGCCGTACCAGAACGGATCGTAGACCGGCTGGGTCACCACCACGGTGCCGGCCTGCATGCCATAGCTGAACGCCACCTTGAGCGCCGCCCTGGTCCCGGGTGTGTCGGTGAAGCCCAGGCGCTGCAGCTCGGCGCGCACCAGCTGCTCGTAATTGCGATATTCGAGACTGCTCTTCTGGTCCTTGGTCGGTGTGAAGACATAGGACTTGTCGGCCAGATCGGCGGGCCAGGCGTGGAAGGCGGTGACGTCGCTGGTGATGGTGCTAGCGCAGCCTGCGAGCAGGATGCTGCTTGCGGCGAAGAGGATGCCAGACAAGCGTTTCATGGTAGTTCTCCGGTGATGACGAGGCAGGGCGACGATTGGTGGAACTGTTTGGGCCCCTAATCTGTCCCTTTTCTGCCTATCCAATCGGTTGATTGGTAAAATCGTGTTTTGTTCCTAATGCATTCTATTGCACCTTTCCCGGGATCTCCTCCATGCGCACCGATACGCCTCCGACGATTTACCGTAAAGACTATGCCGCACCGACCTATTTTGTCGACACTGTCGAGATGGGTTTCGACCTCGAACCAGAGCTGACGCGCGTTGCGACGCGCATCGTGATGCAGCGCAATCCGGCGGCCGCCGGCCGCGACATCGAACTTTACGGCGAAGAACTCGAACTGGTGCAGCTGCGTCTGAATGGCAAAACCCTGACCGCGCGCGACTATCGCATCCAGGGCGGCATCCTGCGCATCGCCGGTGCACCCGCCAAGGTCACGCTGGAAATCGAAACCACTACGCAGCCGCAGCGCAATACCTCGCTCATGGGCCTGTACGTGTCCAACGGCAATTTTTTCACGCAGTGCGAAGCCGAAGGTTTCCGCAAGATCACCTACTTCCCCGATCGTCCCGACGTCATGGGCAAGTACACCGTGATGCTGCGCGCCGACAAGAAGCTATATCCGGTGCTGCTGTCCAACGGCAACCTGATCGAAGAGGGCGATTTGCCCGGCGGCCGGCACTACGCCAAGTGGGAAGATCCGTTCAAGAAACCGTCCTACCTGTTCGCGCTGGTGGCCGGGAATCTGGTCTGCCAGGAAGAAAAGTACAAGCTGCAATCCGGCCGCGAAGTGCTGCTGCAGGTGTGGGTGGAGGAAGGCAACCTCGACAAGACCCAGCACGCCATGGATTCGCTCAAGAACAGCATCCGTTGGGATGAAGAGCGTTTCGGCCTGGAGCTCGACCTGGACCGTTTCATGATCGTCGCGGTCGGCGACTTCAACATGGGCGCGATGGAGAACAAGGGTCTCAACATCTTCAACACCAAGTTCGTGCTGGCCAATCCGCGCATCGCCACCGATGTCGACTACGCCAACATCGAAGCCGTGGTCGGCCATGAATACTTCCACAACTGGACCGGCAACCGCGTCACCTGCCGCGACTGGTTCCAGCTGTCGCTGAAGGAAGGCCTGACCGTGTTCCGCGACCAGGAATTCTCGGCCGACATGATCGGCAGCGACAGCGGCCGTGCGGTCAAGCGCATCGACGACGTGCGCGTGCTGCGCCAGGCGCAGTTCCCGGAAGACGCCGGCCCGATGGCGCATCCGGTGCGTCCTGACTCCTTCGTCGAGATCAACAATTTCTACACCGTCACCGTCTACGAAAAAGGCGCCGAAGTCGTGCGCATGTACCAGACCCTGCTGGGCCGCGACGGCTTCCGCAAGGGCATGGATCTGTACTTCCAGCGACACGACGGCCAGGCCGTGACCTGCGACGATTTCCGCGCCGCCATGGCCGATGCCGGCAAGCGCGACCTCAAGCAGTTCGAGCGCTGGTACAGTCAGGCCGGCACGCCGCGCGTGGCCGCTTCGGTGCGCTACGACGCCAAGGCGAAGACGCTGGAACTGACGCTGGAACAATCCTGCCCGCCGACACCCGGGCAAAAGAAAAAGCTGCCGTTCCACATCCCCGTCGCCGTCGGCCTGCTCGACCGCAAGGGCCGCGACCTGGCGCTGACGCTGGCCGGCGAAAAGACCGCCAAGTCTGCAGCTACCACGCGCGTGCTGGAACTGACCCAGGCAAAACAAAGCTTCACCTTCACCAACGTCGCCGAGAAACCGGTGCCATCGATCCTGCGCGGCTTCTCCGCACCGGTGGCGCTGGAGTATGACTACAGCGACGCCGAACTGGCCTTCCTGATGGCGCATGACAGCGATCCGTTCAACCGCTGGGAAGCCGGCCAGCGCCTCGCCACGCGCCGCCTGCTCAGCCTGACCATCGCGGTGCAGGCTGCGCGCCAGTCGGGGCACGTGGTCTCGGTCGATTCCGTGCTGAACAGCTTGCAGCATGACAGTGCGCTGACCGACGCCTTGCGCGCCACACTCAACGACGCCTCGCTCGACCCGGCGTTCCGCGAACTGGTGCTGACGCTGCCGTCGGAAACCATGATCGCGGAGCAGATGGAAGTCATCGATCCGCAAGCCATCCACGCCGCGCGCCAGTTCCTGCGCCGCACGCTGGCCAAAGAGCTTAGCGCCGACCTGCTCAAGGCGTATCGCGACAATCACCACGGCGGCGCCTACAGCCCCGACGCAGCTTCCTCCGGCAAACGCGCGCTCAAGAACGTGGTCTTGTCCTACCTGGCCGAGCTCGACGACGAGCAGGCCCACACGCTGGCGCAGCAGCAATGCGACAACGCCAACAACATGACCGACCGCCTGGCTGCGCTCGCCGCCCTGGCCAACAGCGGTGCCACCGGCAAGCGCAAGGCCCTGGAAGATTTCTACAGCGAGTTCGAACAGGAAGCGCTGGTCATCGACAAGTGGTTCACGCTGCAGGCGACTGCGCGCACTGCCGACGTCGAGACCGTGCGCACGCTGGCTCGGCATCCCGCCTTCACGCTGAAGAATCCGAACCGTGCGCGCAGCCTGATTTTCAGCTTCTGCAACGGCAATCCTTCGGCCTTCCATGCACTCGACGGCAGCGGCTACGCCTTCTGGGCCGAGCAAGTCATCGCGCTCAATGGCAGCAACCCGCAAGTCGCCGCGCGCCTGGCGCGCAGCCTGGACCGCTGGCGCAAATATTCGCCGGCACTGCAGGAAAGAATGCGCAACGCCTTGCGCCAGGTCGCCGACACGCCCAAGCTGTCGCGCGACGTCGCCGAGGTGATCACCAAGTCGCTGGCCGATAAATAAACATAAATGGACGCGGCGCCGTCAGGACATCGACCGGCGCCGCAATGAATCTGCATTCATTTTTAGAGAGAGCATCATGACCAAACGCATCAGCCTTACCCAACACCTGATCGAGCAGCAGCGGCTGCACAACAAGATCCCGTCCGAACTGCGCCTGCTGATCGAAGTCGTCGGCCGCGCCTGCAAGAGCATCAGCCACGCCGTCGGCAAAGGCGCGCTTGGTGAAGTGCTGGGCAGCGCCGGCAGCGAAAACGTCCAGGGCGAAGTACAGAAGAAGCTGGACGTCATCTCCAACGAGATCCTGCTCGAAGCCAATGAATGGGGCGGCCACCTGGCCGGCATGGCGTCGGAAGAAATGGAAACCATCCATCCGATTCCCAACCGTTATCCAAAAGGCGAATACCTGCTGATGTTCGATCCGCTGGACGGTTCCAGCAACATCGACGTCAACGTTTCCATCGGCACCATCTTCTCGGTGCTGAAAGCGCCGGACGGCATGACCACCCCGTCGGAAAAGGACTTCCTGCAACCGGGCACCAAGCAAGTCGCCGCCGGTTACGCCGTCTACGGCCCGCAAACCGTGCTGGTGTTGACCACCGGCGACGGTGTGCACTGCTTCACGCTGGACCGCGAAATGGGCGCCTGGGTGCTGACCCAGCGCGACATGCAGATTCCCGCCGATACCAAGGAATTCGCCATCAACGCTTCCAACGCGCGCCACTGGTATCCGCCGGTCAAGCGTTATGTCGACGAAGTGCTGGCCGGCTCCACCGGTCCGCGCGGCAAGGACTTCAACATGCGCTGGATCGCCTCGATGGTCGCCGATGTGCATCGCATCCTCAACCGCGGCGGCGTGTTCATGTACCCGGCCGATGCGCGTGAACCGGATAAGGCGGGCAAGCTGCGCCTGATGTACGAAGCCAACCCGATGGCCTTCATTGTCGAGCAGGCCGGCGGCGCCGCCACCAACGGCGACCAGCGCATCCTCGACATCCAGCCGGAGAAACTGCATCAACGCGTCGCGGTGTTCCTCGGTTCGAAGAACGAAGTCGAGCGCGTCACCAGCTATCACAAGGAATAAGTTTTACGGGGAACAGGTTTTCCTGGTCGACGAAATGAAAAGGGACTTGCCTGGCAAGTCCCTTTTTCATTGCGCACAAGTTCGGACGGCTTACGCAGCCTTCTTCAACGCCGCCAGCAAGGTCTTGTTGAACGCCGGGATATCATCCGGCTTGCGCGAGGTGATGAAGTTGTCATCCTGCACCACTTCGCGATCGACCCATTTGCCGCCGGCGTTCCTGAAGTCGTCCTGCAGACTCGGCCAGCTGGTCACGGTGCGATCCTTCGCCAGCCCGGCCGAGATCAGCAGCCAGCCGCCGTGGCAGATCGCCGCGATGGGTTTGTGCGCGGCGTCGGCTTGCTGCACGAACCTGCGCGCTTCCGGCACCAGCCGCATGGCGTCGCCATTGACCACGCCGCCCGGCAGCAGCACGGCGGCGTAGTCTTCCTGGCGTGCCTGCTCGAAGGTCTTGTCGACCTTGACCTGTTCGCCCTTGTCGACGTGCTTGAAACCCTCCAGCATGCCGTCCTTGGCGGAGATCACGTCGACGTGCACGCCGGCGGCTTCGAGCGCCTTCTTCGGTTCCAGCAGCTCGGCTTGTTCAAAGCCATCGGTGGCGAGGATGGCGACGCATAGGGGGGAAGAGGATGAGGATGGATTGGCCATGATGATTTCTCCATGTGGAATGATCGTCCCGGCAGCGTGCGTACCGCTACCGGCAGAACGATCATCCTGCGCCCATATGACAACGCCGCCTATCAGCGTAGCGCTGAAGGCGGCGTCAGAATAGCGACGACGGAGCCGGGCCGGATCAGCGGCGCTGCATCAGCCGCACGCTGTGGATGGCGGTGAACCCCACCGACATCCAGATCGGGATATACGTCCACAACTGCGCCGCGCTCAGCGTCTCATCGAGCAGGATGATCGCCACCACCACCAGCAATACCGGTTCGACGTAACCGAGGATGCCGAACAGGCCCATCGGCAGCAGCCGGCTGGCGCGCAGATAGCAGTCCAGCGCCACCGTGCTGAGCAAGCCGAGGCCCGGCAGCAGCATCAGGTACATGTCCGGCCGCTGCCATACGCCCGCAAAATTCGGGCTGATCGCCAGCGTGTACAGCGCCACCGGCGTCAGCAGGAAAATCTCCATGATGAAGATCACCATCGAATCCAGCTTGAGGCGCCGCCGCATCATGAAGTAGGGCGGATAACCCAGCGCCACGAGCAGTGTCGGCCACGAGAAGGCCTGCGTCATCCACAGCTCGTGCAGCACGCCGATGACCGCGCACACCACGGCGATGCGCTGCCATCCGTCGAGCCGCTCGTGGTAATAGAAGCGCCCGATCAGCACCATCGCCAGCGGCAGCAGGAAATAGCCGAGCGACACCTCCAGCGCACGGCCATTGACCGGCGCCCAAAGGAACAGCCACAACTGCACGCCCAGCATCGCCGTCATCGCCACGAACAGCAGCGCCTGCAGCGGACTGCGCAGCAATGCAAGAACGGCATCGCGCAACTGCGCACCGTGCTTGCGCCAGACGATCAGCAACAGCGCCGGTGGCAGCGTCCACAAGATGCGCCAGGCAAAGATGTCGAGCCCATCCAGCGGCGTCAACCAGCTGGTGTAGGCGGAAAGAAGGGCGAACAGCAGCGACGCCGTCACCGACAAAGCGATGCCGCGCGCCGTTTCGGAATGATTCATGAGGGAAGAGTAGTAATCGAACAAGGCACCAACATGGTGCGATGGCGATTGTAACGTCGGCACACCAATGCTGCTTGGGCTTATGTAAAGAAAGCATGAAGTCTCGATGCCTGGCGAGACGGGGACAGTGCACGGGCGCATCTGGCAAAAGCGGAATCTTGCTAAAATATCGCTGGGCTGATGTAGCTCAGTTGGTAGAGCAACTGATTCGTAATCAGTAGGTCGGAGGTTCGATTCCTCTCATCAGCACCAGTTTACAAGGGGGGCGGCTTATTCGGGCCCTAGGGGACATCCGGGTTATTTTCGGGCCTTTCTTGCACTGCCGATGACCGTTTCTGACCGCGTTGCTGAAAGTGCTCAAGCTGATCCTAGGCAAACTTGAACTGGGGGCGCCTTCGCCCTGACCGGCGCTCAATCGATCCGCTCCATTTTCATTTCAACGCCGCCATCTTCGAACATGAAGCCGGCATTCGGCGCAACGATAAACAGCGTACCCACGTCGACGAATATTGCGTCAGCGAGGATCAGAGTCCCCGGCGTCGCAGAGGCATCGTCTCAGAACTTGGTCGCAATACCCAAGCCCCACTTACGCTCGGCGTCACCCGTGTCCGGCAGCAATCCATCCGAATAATCCAGGCTCAATCCCACGTTCTGGTTGAAGTTATAAGTCAGAGCGCCCTTCCAGTAGTGGATGCTGCGCGAGCCCTGCAGGGCCTTGAGACCGGTATAGGTGGTGGTGAAGTCGAATGGCAGCCTCGGATTGGTCGAGGCCAGCGTGAAGCCTGCCTGTGCACCCAGGCGGATGAAGTCCTGGTGCTGTTCGTAGACCGCCGCTTCGCCGCGATTGAGATACGTGCCGTTGCGGCTCTGGCCGATCAGAATGGGCTTGAAGGCAAGGCCATTGTTCCAGCGGATGAAATCGTTGAGGATGCCGGGCCGCACCATCGTGTAGGTAAAGTTGACGGTGAGCAGGCGGCTGCCGTCGGAGCTGTTGACAAGATAGTCCGGTCGCGCCGTCAAGTCTTCGGTATTGGCCGACCCCGGATGGGCGAAGTGGAATGACGAGAGCACACCGGCCTGGCCGGTGCGGGTGGTGTCCACGGTGATGGCGCCGCCGTTGTAATTGGTCACGCGGTTCTGCTTGAAGCCGACGTAAGGCACCGCCTCGTAGGTACTGCCGTTGCCGTTCATCGGACGCTTGTCGAAGGAGTAGCCGGCGAAGACCACGATGTCATTCGTGCGCGACTGCGCCACATCGTCATTTGCCAGCGTCAGGTGCGCACGCTCGACGGAAGCATACGCGGCCTGATTGCTGCGATCGATGGACAACTGATCTGGATTGCCGCGCACACGCACCGGATCCATCCAGCCCGGTTCAGGCTGTGCTGCTGTACTCGCCGTCGCAGGTCCTGCCGCGCCGGCAGCAGCTACGGTAGCCGGCACCGCGTTCGTGGTGGCAGCTTCTGCCGCATACGGCAGGCTGAGCTGCGCATCGCTTCGTACACAGGCCAGGCTGCTCCGGTTGTCGGCATCGAAGAACGTAGCCGCAACAGCGCCGCCCGTCGGCCGGAATTGCGCGTCCTTGCCGTCGAGCAGTTGCTGCAGATCGCCGGCGATGTGATCGACGTTGCAACCGTCGCCTTTGCATGCGCCTCCTTCGGTTTTCTCGGCGGCGCGTTTCTTGAACAGCCATGACGTCAACGCCCGATACGACGACAGCGGTGCAGGATGTTCTCCAACAGCCAGGTAAGCGGTGCTGACCGGATAGGCGGCAAGCAGACGGGCGGCCAGCGTTTCTTTGTCAACTTTCAGATCAGGGGCGCACAAGCCGGCGGCATCGGCTGCCTGAGCCAGCGACGCGGCGCCGGAAGTGGACAGCAGCATCAGCGCTACCAGCGACTGCATGCGTCTTCGGACTGAGAGATTTGTTGTCGTAGCAATAAATGGCATCCAAGGGTTCCGGGCAAAGCAGGTATGAATGCGCTGCACCGGAAAATGTTCAATGCCAATTGCAAATTTATGCTGGGGATGAATTTGCCGCCATCGATTGCGGGACACGATTCATTGGATGCAAGCGTCTCAGCGCCGCTCCTGAATCATCTTCCATCCGTTTCCAGACGGATCGCGAAAGCCGGCGTCAACTGTCCCATAACGCTCAATGGGTTCTTGGGTGAACTCCACGCCCCGTTCTTTCATCTTTGCGCAGGTCTCGTGACAATCCCGCACGATCAGCACCAGCGGAGGCATTGCCCCTTTGGCCACCATCGCTTTCAAGGTCTGCTCGGTTGCGGCATCATGCATCGGCGGACCGGGAGTGAACAGTCCCAGTTGAAAAGCCGGTTGATCCGGATGTTGCACGGTCAGCCACCGATAGTTGCCGTTTTTTACATCGGTATGAACGCGAAAACCGAGCTTATCGACATAAAACGCGAGCGCCTCATCCTGATCTCGCACGTACACGCCTGCTACCTGAACACCATCACTCATGTCTTGCCTCCTTTAGGTTGGGTCTCCTTTATACCGTCGGCCGAAAGACGCCGCTTCTCCAAAACTGAGGTTTTGAGATCAGGACGGTGAGCCGCGCTGACAATACATGCGGGAATGCTGCCGAGTCCCTGCAGCGCCGCCCGGGCCTGCCTGCGTACCGTGCCGGGTTTTTCACCGGTGATTTCCCGGAAAATTCGCCCGAACGTGCCAAGGCTCCGCCAACCGGTCTGAAAGGCGATTTCCGTAATCGGGAGCTCACTATCGCATAGCAATGCCGCCGCCCGTTCAATGCGCCGGGTGAGCAAATAACGGTGCGGCGGCGTGCCAAATGCGTCTTTGAATGACCGCGCGAAATGCGCCTCGGAGACGTGGCTCACACTTGCCAGTCGCGTGACGGGCCAGTCTTCGTGGGATGCGGCATCCATGCAATCCTTTGCGCGAAGGAGTCGGCGCAACAATTCAGGACTCTGGATGATAGGGTCTTTGCTCATCTTGCTAGTAGAACCGCTCGGCAGGTTTTTGGTATCTCGTCCTCGCAGGTCTTTTCCTGGTTTTATCTATGCGTGAAATATCTGCTTGTGGACGGCGGACCAGCACTAAGAATTGACCAGCGCAACTATTTCGCCCCTGGTTTGAAGACTCAGCTTGGAGCCGGAAAAGTCATCAAAAATACGCTGATGAGCATTGAAGGAACTTGAACCTGTCCGAACGCGATAAGTGTTCGCCCATTCAAGCAAGTCGGCGAATGACTGTTCGCTGGCATTTCCACGTCGACCTCGGCACTGGATATTGTCCAGACATTCCTTCTCGCTCAAGCGCAGCCATATTAACGCCGTAGCGCTCGTCACGATTTCACGAACCAGCCATCCATAGATACCCTCAATGACCCATCTCTCTTGTGAAGCAGCTGCTTTAGCCAGTTCAACTGCCTGGCTTCGTTCTCTCGCTTGGTTATATCCGCTTCCCAGCCAATGAATCGAATCCAAATCTACGTAGGCGCCACCATATTTTTTCGCCAAGTGCTCTGCCAGCCAACTCTTTCCGGAGCCCGAGTTTCCGACGATTATCGTTCTTGAGATATCCATCTAACCTCCCCAAAAATCACATTTTTCTCCGGGAAATATTTGCTGTTCCCATGTGAAGACCGCCTAGTCGGAACGTCCGTTTCTGGCCGGAAGCGGTCATCCTCACTCTCGCCCCTTTAGCTCTTCCCGGCAGACTTCGTGCAACGCTGTGGCCACCACAATGGCAGGCATTATAAAAATCTCATTCAAGTCACCGACTTCATAGTGGTAGCGCCATTGAACAAAAGCATCATTGAGGACGCTCAATGTTCGGACTACGTCGACCGTTTCTTCAACCTTCCAGAAGGTAGCGGCTGGTCCTACTGCTTTCAGAATCAGACTCTTGGCCTCGTCAGGAAGCTGCTCAAAGATTCGAAGCAATTTATGCCCACGGGTATTCACCCCAAACAAGCGTCCTACCGTTTTTAAATATACCTCAATGGAAAAGGCTGTATTAACTACCCATGGGGTGATTGCCTGCCCATCTCTGGGTAGGTGCGCAAGCTTCTGGTAGTACAGCATGGAAGAGGTGGCAGCAAATGCCATAGCCTGATTGAACATCGCCTGTTCGACAGAGACTTTCTTATAAAGCCCCTTTTCTATCATCAATTGCCGGGCAAGCTCCGCATCCTCTGTATGGTCATGTCCTTCTCGTACCTCTCCAACAAGACGGCCGTTAAGATACACCGCCTTATGGCCCGGAGCTGGCTGGTGCTTATTACTGGTTGCCACTGCATCTCCTTACGAATGATGATTAGCCGCATGACCGCCGCTGGCCGGTTGCGGACCTCCACTAATTGGTCCGCAAAAATACACAAAATATTCCTATCAACCATGTGGCGAAAAAAGTGACGAGAAACAACATCATCCTTCCACGTGCAATTCGCCACGTCTCTGTAACGGTGGGTTGATAAAAATATTCAAGCATGTCTTTCGACCAAAAATCTCGCCAATCTTTCTTTTGACGAGCATAAATGAAGTCATTTACAAGTAACGCCCCCAGCGAAATCACGATGATGACAGCCAATCCAATAGCAACGGACATATCCAGTGCGGATAAGACATTGAGGTCGTGGCTATCCCCCAAAGAGCCCGTCCATCTGATTCGTAATCATGCTTCGACAGTCAGAATGATGAGACGACGAGTGAGAAAATATCAGAGTAGAAGAACCCAATAAAAAGCCCCGCAATTGCGGGGTTTTTTGTTTGAATCGAATGTCCATTACTGTCCGAAAACGGGCAACGGTTCAATCAGCGAACGAACTTCTTGGCTATGAACCGCCACGTCGGACTGGAATTAGTTTGAGAACAAATCATATGTGATTGATGCCGCACCGGCGACTGTCCCGCCGCCGAAATTTCCGATCACAGAGAGACCTACACCCGTAGGAATGTGGATGGAATCCGGGATATTCCCGAATGTATTCTGAGCCCCTGGGCCGGCGAGGATGCGGAATATCACTCGATTTGTTCCATCTGGATAGTTTGCCTGTAACGCGACTTCGGCATTGTTTGTCGAGTAAAGCGCTGCGGTGCGAATCGTTGCTCCATTCACATTAGCTGCTTGTGTAAATACCACTTGCACCGTTCCGGTGTTTATATTTTGAGAGAAAAAACGAGAACCTAGATTTTGCTCCGCCTTTGCCAAGTTTGAGAATGACAGGCAAAGAATAAAAGAGAAGAGAAAAAGTTTGCGCATCAAATTGTTCCTTTTAATATTGTTGTAGAGAACATGATCACAGGGGGTAATAAGTCTGTCAACAGCCCGATTAATTTGGGCAATTTTCGCACATCCGCTTTTGGCCGATTGCGGACCCCCACATGAACATTGAAACCTAATGCAGCAAGGATTCATAGCGCCCAGGAGTCGCTCCGAAGGTGCGGCGAAACAAGGCGATGAAGGCGCTTACGTTGCCGTAACCCAGATCGAGGGCGATTGTCGTTACGGATTTCCCGGCAGCGAGCATCTCCAGCGATTTTAACAAGCGCACGCGCTGGCGCCATTCGGTAAAGCTGAAGCCGGTCTCTGCCACGAAGCGCCGCGTCAGGGTACGAGGGGCAATGCCTGCCCACATCGCCCATTCCTCCATTCGGCGTTCATCATCAGGCCTGTCTGACAGCGCACGAGCGATTTTCAGCAGGCGGGCGTCTTGCGGCATCGGCAGGCCAAGAAATTCCTCGGGCAGGGTGCGGATTTCATCAAGAATTACGCCAGCCAATCTGGACTGTGCCTCGTTCAGAGTATCGCCTTCCCAGGAGGCGGCCCGAGCAACCGCCTCGCGGAGAAGGCCGGAGGTCGTCATCATGCGCGGTCTGTCAGGCAAATCGGTGCAAGACGCAGCGGAAACATAGACGCTCCAACCTTCAAAAGGCCCGTGTGAACGGAGTCCATGGATAACGCCCGGAGGTATCCACACGGCCTGTGTCGCCGGCACCACCCATCGGCTGGAGTTCGTGTCCACCGACAGCAATCCTCGGGTGGCGCCGAGCAACTGTCCGCGCGAGTGATAGTGCGGGGCAGTTATTCGTTGGGCTCCCGACTGTTCAGCGACCGCCACCAATAGAGGGGAGTCTGACGACGCGCGCGCCGGCGTGATGAGGGGGGAGGGAATTTCGTGGCTCCAATTGAGTATTTTTAGGCCTCAATGAGGCACATGAGTCAATTTGTCGATCCTACAATGGGATCTCCATCACTTCAAAGGAATTTCCATGCGAGCCGAAGACCTATTGCCTGATGATCAGAATCATCTTCAATTCTCCAATGGCGCCACCATCCGCAAAGGCACCGTGGGAGCTTTTCTTGCTAACGCCAAAGTCTGGAGCGACCCGGCAACCGGATCTGCGCAGCGCCTGGCCGCCGAACATGACATCGTCGAGGCTTTGCCGGCATTGAGAGCGCTGGGGTTGTTTGACGTTCTTTCGGTGCAGGATTCTGCCTTGCAGCGTTTAATCGAAGCGCGTTGAACCGGGGGCTTCTGAAGGTAGTCCGAGCATGCACTGAAAAGCTCTGCCTTTTGCCAAGTCAGGGTGTGCTCGGAGGAACCGCCCGGCGTTTTTACGGATGACGTCGCCACATTTCTTTGGCGTGCAGGTGACAGGTGTTTGGCCACACCGACCCAGTTTCCGAATTTCACAAAGTTGTCCTGATTTTCAGCCACGCTCTCAGCCAAGCTCTCAGCCGAGCCCGAATTGTTTTCTCAGGCTGGCGTCCACGAGACCTGCGGGCATGAATCTGCGCAATATGCTCAATAAAGATGCCTGGCCTGCCGGCGTGACGCGCATGCGCCAATTGCCCAGCGCGGCATCAACGATTGTCGTAGCAACCGCATCGGGCTCGGGAGCTTCATTGGTAGCTCGAGCGACCGCAGCGGCAACAGCGCCGCGCTCACGGTCGTAGGCGGCAAGAGTGGACTTGGCTTGTGGCGAATTGCTATCCAGACTGGTTCTCGTGTATGCCGGTTCCACCAGCGTGACGCGAACGCCAAACTGCCGTACTTCATGATCCAGTGTTTCCGACAACCCTTCGATCGCGTGTTTCGACGCCGAATAGAGGCCCATGTAGGGAGCGGGAAGGAAACCAAGCACTGAACTCACGTTCACGATTCTTCCCGAGCGCTGTTCCCGCATATGCGGCAATACCTGTGCGGTGCGCATGATGCCGAAGACATTGGTCTCGAACAGAGTCATCGCTTCGACAACGTTCGTCTCTTCCACTGCGCCGAGCATATTCACTCCGGCATTGTTGACGAGTACATCGATGCGTCCGGTGCGGCCGACGATCCCGGCAATGGCATGGCGCACCGAGTCGTTGTCGCGGACATCCATTTCGACCAGGGTAACGCCAGGCAACGGCGCCGCCGTGGACAGATTGCGGACGGTGCCGAATACCTAGTTTCCCCGTCGCGCGAATTGCTCGGCGGTCACCCGGCCGATACCGGATGAGACGCCGGTCACCAATACAACTTTTGATGCTGTCATTATTTTTCCTTTTACATTCATCTGAAACACCGAAACACCGAAACACCGTGGCGTTGTACGCAATCACGAGGATGCTTGAATCGTATGCTGCGCTATTGCTTCATCTGCACTACCACCTTGCCCTTGGCACGCCCCTGTTCAAGATACGCAAGGCCATCCTTGGCTTGATCAAACGCAAACACCTTGTCGATCACTGGCCGGATTCCTCCGGTCGCGAGCAAGTCGCCGATCTGGGCAAGCTGGCGGCCATCGGGGCGGAGAAACAGGAAGGAATAGCTGGCGTCGTGCTTTTTCGCGCGGCGAATGATCTTGGCGCTCAGCAGACCGAACACGATTTTCATGAAGAAATTCATCCCGCGCGCACGGGCGAAGGCGGCGTCCGGAGGCCCAATCAGCGACACTACCTTGCTGCCGGGTTGTAGAATCGCCAGCGACTTTTCCAGCGCATCGCCCCTGATTGTGCCCAACACGGCATCGTAGCCTTGCAGCACTTGTTCCACGTGCTGCTTTTTGTAGTCCACCACCACGTCCGCACCGAGGCTGCGCACCAGGTCCACATTGACGCTGCTGGTCGTGGTTCCCACCGTCGCGCCCAAATGCTTTGCCAGTTGGATTGCGAAAGTGCCGATGCCACCAGAACCTGCCGGGATGAACACCTTTTGTCCAGGCCTGAGTTGCATGCGCTCATGCAACGCCTGCCACGAGGTGAGGCCGACCATCGGGATCGAGGCCGCCTGTACGAAGTCCAGGTTGGCAGGCTTGAGCGCGGCTGCGTATTCAGGCACGGATGCGAATTCGGCGAGGCTGCCGCCCGGAAGGTCAAAGATGCTGGCGAATACCGCGTCGCCCACCTTGAAGCGGGTCACACGGCTGCCCGTTTCCACTACGATGCCAGCCAGATCGCTACCCACTGTATGTGGCAGTTGCAACGGCATGATGGGCTTGAACATGCCCTTCGGAATCATGTAATCGATCGGATTCAGCCCGGCGGCGAGTACCTGGACGAGGATTTCGTCTGGATTGATTGCCGGCCGCGAAATGTCGGCGAACTCGACCTTGTCGAGTCCACCGTAGCTTTTCAGGACGAGTGCTTTCATCGTTTCTCTTTTTCTTTGTATGTGCGCAGGCGGGCTTCATATCCACGCGCCGCGCGTGATTAGAGCGGTCCTTGCCGGCTCTGGGTCTTCGATATGACTGCAGATCAGGCGGGTAGCAGTCGCGGTGCGACCTTGCCGGTTTGCGTATCCGCAAAGAGCGCAGCGCGCGCCGACTCGAAACGCTCGATTGCACCTGCGTCAGCCACGGCGGGCAACGTGATGCTTTCGCCCTGGTCCAGCGCCGTCATGGCGGCATCGACCATCGCTTCTGTCGGCATCACGGTATCGGGATTCAGCGCGGAGAGTGGTACGCCGGATTGGTCCCAGACCTCGGTAGCTGTCGCTGCCGGGAGGACGACCTGGACCTTGACCGCTGAGTCGGCCAGCTCTTGCTGCAGACCGCGGCTGAAGCTCAGGACAAATGCTTTTGTGCCGCTGTACACCGCGCTGATGGGTAAAGAATGCAGTGCCAGCGCGGAGGAGATATTAATAATCAAGCCTTCGTTGCGCGCTTTCAGCCCCGGCAAAACTGCGTGCGTCAAGCGCGTCATCGCGGTGATGTTCAGCGCGATCTGCGACAGAGAATCTTGCAAGGCGCTGCCGCCGATGGGCGCGAGCCGCGCGATGCCGGCGTTGTTCACCAAGACACTTACTGCCGGATTCGTCGCCAGGACTTGCGCCACACTGGCTTGGCCGTCATCCGTGGCCAGATCGGCTACCAGCGTCTCGACGCTGACGCCGTGCGCCGCAGAAATCGTCGCCGCCAGAGACTGCAGCCTATCGGCGCGCCGGGCCACCAATACCAGGTCATAGCCGCGTCTGGCGAAGCGGTCGGCGTAGACTGCGCCGATTCCCGAGGAGGCGCCGGTGATCACGGCAATTTTGCGAGTAGATGTGGACATCGTAGATCCTTAAAAAGAGAAGTGGGACTGCTGACCCTGTTAACCAGTGAACAGAGATTTAAATATGATGATCATCATATTTTAGATTAAAAAAATGACCGAAAACTCAATCGGTAGCGGGAGTAAATTGTTTCATCGTGGCTGCGCGTAGCGCCTCGGAGAGCGCCGGGTCATCGACTGCCCGCGCGATCACTGTGGTGCCGATCAAGGCTGATAGCAGAGCCATTGCCTGCTGGTGCACCTGCGGCTGCCCCCAGTCCGGTAGCTGGCGGGCGATCAAATCGATCATCTCCTTGATATGGGCGGTCGCGGCGCGTCGTACTTCGGGAGACTGGCGCGGCATTTCCGAGGCCAGCGCCGACACCGGACAGCCGGTCTCAATGGCGCTGATATGCTCGGGCGACAAATACGCCTGCATTATTGCCTGGATCGCCTGCCCAGGCGGCGCAGCGGAGGTCACCCGAGCCGCCAGAGCAGCTGATTCGGCCCCGGCGCGATTCCAGGCCTCGGCCAGCAAGGCGTCGCGCGACTTGAAGTGCGCGTAGAACCCGCCGTGCGTCAAACCGGCTTCCTTCATGATGTCAGCCAGGCCAGTGCCCGCATAGCCGCTCCGACGGATAGCGCGCGCGGCCACCTCCACGATGCGATCGTGTGAGATCTCCTTGCGCTTCCTGCTTGCAGTTTTGGCTGATTTCGAATGCATGATGATCATCATATATCAGTTCTGTTTTTCTTGCACATGCATCCGGCTGTTGTGTGTCGCATTCAGCACACTTCCTGCAACCGTCACTCTCGCTCGCCGTTCGCCAGGATCGCCCGAAGCTGTTCTTCAAATACTTCCGGTGGCTGGCCACCCGAGATCAGATAGCGATCATTCACGATGACAGCCGGTACGCTGTTGATGCCGCGCTGGGCCCACAGCGCTTCTTCTTCCTTCACTTCCCGGGCAAACCGATCCGATCCCAGTACTTCGCTTGCTTCGACGCCATCCAGGCCGGCTTGCGTGGCAAGTTCCGCCAGCACTTTCCTGTCTGCGATGTTTTTCCCATCGGTGAAATAAGCCTTGAGCAGCACCAGCTTGAGCTCTGCTTGCCTGTTTTTTTCCTTCGCCCAGGCAAGCAGACGATGCGCGTCGAAGGTGTTGTAGACGCGGCTGTCGTCACCGCGGTTCATCGTGAAACCGACAGAAGCCGCCCTGGTCCGGATCTGTTCCCGGTTGGCGCGCGCCTGGTCGGCGCTGATGCCGTATTTTTCAGTGATGTGCTCCAGTTGCGCTTGCCCGGCGGCGGGCATGCCGGGGTTGAGCTCGAACGGATGGACGGTGAAGTCGACGTGCGTCTCCGGGCCGAGGCGTTCGAGTGCGGTATTGAGACCCGCCAGCCCGATCGCGCACCAGGGGCAGACAACGTCGGAGACGAAATCAATTTTCAGAGCATTATTCATGGAAATACCTCATGGCAATACCTCATGGCATGCACCTGTCGTCAGGTGGCGTTGATAGATGAAGATATTGTAATCGGATGCGTGAATGTCATCCGGGGAGGGCATCGCAGGGTGGTCGCTTCCGACCATGGCTATCATCAAGTTACAAGCTGTTTCCGACTTTGCAATTGCGGTCACATATGCAGGACGATATCCCGCGCATAATTGGCACCCGAACGTCGGAAGACGGTCAATATTGTCATCTATTGTTGTGCATTACACAGATCGGGAGTCCAGGCATCATGAGTCCTCAAGAAACGCAAACGCTTCAAGATTTTCTCGATCAACTGACGCAGGTGCGCGGCATCGCCAAGGATGCCCAAGCTGACGCGATGATCGCCACTGCCGTCGCCCGGCAGCCGGATGCCGCTTATTTGCTGGTACAACGCGCGCTGTTGATGGATCAGGCACTCGCCACGTCCAAGGTGCAGATCGCGTCGTTACAAAGTCAAGTGCAGGCCTTGCAATCCAGCGCGGCTCCGGCGCGCAGTTTTCTCGACGGCAATGCCTGGGGCAATGCGCCGGCGGGCGCCTGGCGTGCGGACCCAGCTCCTGCGTATGCGGCAGGTAATGCAGCTCCACCTGCGCCCGTTCAGGCACCTCCGCAATACCAGGCGCAGCCGGCTCCGGCGCCGTCCTCGGGATTCTTTGGCGGCGGCATGGGCAGCATGCTGGGTACCGTCGCTGCCACCGCCGCCGGCGTGGCGGGGGGCGCTTTCCTGTATCAGGGAATCGAGCATCTGATGAATGGCGGCAACGGAGCCGGGCTGGCGCATCAGAATGGATTGAGCGCGCCGGTGGAAAACGTCGAGAACACCACCGTCAACAACTACTACGGCGACAACACCGACAAGGGGCGTGCTCAGGACCGCGACGATAGCGGCAGTGAAGCTGCGTCCAGCAGTGATCTTGCAGATCTGAGCAACATTGATCTTGACGACAGCAGTGACAGCGGCAGCTACGACGACTCCATGGCGTAAGTGCGCGGCATGGCCGGCCGGCAATATTGACTGGAGATCAAAAAGATCCGACAAAGCCTGCGCATGCAGGCTTTGTCATTGGAGCGTAGTGCATTGATTTCTCAGATGTCCTTTGCCGGGCTGCGCCGGAGCACGACATGCGTCGCCTTTTCCGATCCGACGAATTCGATGCATTCATATCCCGCAGCGCGCAGATCCGTCCCCTCGAACAACCGCTCGCCCTGGCCCAACAGGATCGGCGAGATCGCGATATGGAGTTCATCAATAAGAGCCTCTTGAAGGTACTGCCGGATCACCCCGGCTCCTCCGCCAATGCGCACGTCCATGCCGTTCGCGGCTTCACGCGCCCGGCTCAGCGCTTCGTGAATGCCACCCGTGACGAAGTGAAACGTCGTGCCGCCTTCCATTTCGATGGACGGGCGCGCGTGATGGGTCAATACGAAGACCGGAACGTGATACGGCGGGTTGTCGCCCCACCAGCCTTTCCAGTCCCCATTCGGCCAAGGGCCTCGAACCGGTCCGAACATGTTCCTTCCCAGAATCCATGCGCCGACGTTCCTGAATCCGCGTGCGGCAAACTCATCGTCGACACCGGTCGTGCCATCCCCTGCACCGCGGATCTGCTGGAAGGTCCGTGTCGGGATGAGCCACTGATGCAAGAGCTCTCCGCCAACACCGAGCGGATGGTCGATATCCTGATTCGGCCCCGCTGCATATCCATCTATCGAGATCGTGAAGCTGTCAACTCTCACTCGTGTCATGTTGATTCTCTCCATTTGAATTGATATCTGATCGGAAGATCAAGGAGTGAAGCTCTGCGCCTCACAGACCGGCCGTTTTGTTCATCAATGCAATAACGGTAGCACAACGTGCTGCCGAAGCAAGGCCAGGAAAGTCACGTCGCCGGCCGGCAGAAATTGGTCAATGGCGGACGTTAGCGGCATCAGGTATTTTCCAGTTCCTCATGCTCCCGCGCATAGCGCGTGGGCGACAATCCGACGTGGCGGCTGAAAGCGACGCTGAATGCGCTGGCGGAACTGTAGCCGACCAGTTCCGCGACTTCGGCGACGCCGTTTTTGCTAGTGCGCAGCAGGTTCTTGGCCAGCGCCATGCGCCATGCCAGCAAGTATTCCATCGGTGCGGCGCCGACCGCGTTGCTGAAGCGTTCAAAAAACGCAGAGCGCGACAGGGCCGCTTCCTTCGCCAGTTGCGCCACCGTCCAGGGCCGGGTCGGATTGTCGTGCATGCATCGGATCGCGACCGCCAGGCGTTCGTCGGACAGGCCGCGCAACAGGCCGGGCGGGGCATCGGTTCCTGCGGTCGAGCGCAAGGCTTCGATCAGCAAAACTTCCAGCAAGCGGCTCAGGACGACTTCACGCGCCGGTCGCGCGCCCAGCGATTCTTCCGCAACCAGTTGCACCAGGGTCGCCAAGCGGCGGTCGCCGCGGATGTGCACCAGCCGCGGCAGTAGCGACACCAGCAACGCCGCGTCCGGTGAACCGAAGGTGCAATGGCCCAGCAGCATGCGCACCTCAGCCGGCGCGTCGGCAAGGCCGAGCCGGAACTCGCCGTTGGGCAGCTTGACCGGCATCGTCACCAGATCATCCGGCGTGCTGGGCGCCAGGCTGGACGTCATGAATTCATGGATGGCCGGAATCAGCACGAAATCGCCCGCCTCAAGAAGCAGGGGATCGTGGCCCTCTGCATCCAGGCGGCAGGCGCCTTCCAGGACCACGCAATAAAACGGCCGGCCCGCTTCCGAGCGCTGCACGCGCCAGCGTCCGGCGGCGCTGACGACTTTCGACAGCGAGGCCTGGGGCTGCAGCAACGCAACAATCTGGGTGAGTGGGTCGGTCATGGGTGGATGTGTTGATGGACGATTACGAATGAAAAGTGGACTTCTTATTGTAGCGAGTCCGGAGGCGGCGCGCTAAAGTCCGTGTTCACCCATCTCTCAAGGATTCCCATGAAAACCGTATTGATCACAGGCTGTTCTTCCGGCTTCGGGCTGGAGACGGCCCAATATTTTCTCGACCGCGACTGGAACATCATCGCCACCATGCGCACCCCGCGCGAAGATCTGCTGCCGCGTTCGGAGCGCCTGCGCATTCTCGCGCTCGACGTCACCGATGCGGACAGCATACGGCGCGCCGTCGAGGCCGCCGGGACGATCGACGTGCTGGTCAACAATGCCGGCATCGGTTTGTTGGGCGCGCTGGAAGGCCTGCCGATGGATAGCGTGCGCGAGATTTTCGACACCAACACTTTCGGCACCATGGCAATGATCCAGGCGGTGCTGCCGCAATTCCGCCGGCGCATGGCAGGCGTGATCGTCAACGTCACATCGAGCGTCACGCTCAAGCCGCTGCCGCTGTTGTCGGTGTACACGGCGAGCAAGGCGGCGGTCAATGCCTTCACCGAATCGCTGGCGCTGGAGCTGAAGCAATTCAATGTGCGCGTGAGCCTGGTGTTGCCGGGACGGGCGCCGTCCACCCGCTTCGGCGAGAACGCGCGGCCGCGCATGCAGGCCGGTATCCACGAAAGCTACACCGACCTGGCGCAACGCATCTTCGCCGAATGGGGAGAGCCTGCACCGGTGACCGGAGCCGGCGATGTGGCGGAAGCAGTGTGGCTCGCGGCCACCGATCCGGCTACACCGATGCGGCTGGCGGCCGGCGCCGATGCGGTGGCGTTGATGTGAGCCGCTCCCGTTGAATCGGGGAGATGGGCAAATTCCCCGGTATTATTTCCGGCACTATTTTCGGCGGACAGAATCGAAAACAGGCGGGACGGTACCGGAGAGAAGCGCCCGCGAGAGCGATTCATCCCACATCTTCCCCAATTCAGGAGACCAGCATGACCAGCAAAAACACACTTTGTCTCTGGTATGACGGCGCCGCGCTCGAGGCTGCGCAGTTCTATGCCGCGACATTTCCCGACAGCGCCGTCGGCGCGGTGCATCGCGCACCCGGCGACTATCCTTCCGGCAAGGAAGGCGATGTCCTCACGGTCGAGTTCACGGTACTCGGCATTCCCTGCATCGGCCTCAACGGCGGTGCGGCGTTCCGGCACAGCGAGGCGTTCTCGTTCCAGGTCGCCACCGACGATCAGGAAGAAACCGACCGCCTGTGGAATGCGATCGTGGGCAACGGCGGCCAGGAAAGCGCCTGCGGCTGGTGCAAGGACAAGTGGGGTTTGTCGTGGCAGATCACGCCGCGGGTGCTCACGGATGCGGTCATGGGAGCCGACAAGGCTGCGGCCAAACGTGCGTTCGAAGCCATGATGGAAATGCGAAAAATCGACGTGGCCGCGATTGAAGCAGCGGTGCGCGGCTGATCCCCGTCGCTGCAGAGAGTTGACGGAGAGGCAACGTTTCATGGCGAGCGGTGTAACAACTGTAAGGGAATGTTTACAAGCGTCCGGGGACCGAAACTATTGGGAGAGAATGCGGCTCGAACAGACGTCCATATTCCATTGCTGCGAAAGCAGCGACCTTATATTTCAAACAGGGACCTCATCATGAAAACAATCCAAAAAATCACAGTCATTTCCATCACGGTCTGCGCGCTGGCGGCGATGAGCGGTTGCAGCAACATGTCGCGACGCGACAAGAACACGGCGGTGGGCGCCGGTATCGGTGCGGTAGCCGGTGCGGTCCTGACCGGCGGCAGCGGCATCGGCACCGCAGGCGGCGCTGCAGTCGGCGGCGTCATCGGCCATCAGATCGGCAGGTAAGGCAATTTCTCTTCGGTGAAGAGCAAAAAAAGAGGACCGCGCGGTCCTCTTTTTTTTGCCTCAATCCGGTTGCACCGGCGTCGCCGCAGTTTTCCCGACCACCGTCGTCCATGGCCGCACCTGCCATTGCGTCACCACGCCGTTGAGGACGTAGGGATCCTTCCTGGCGAAATTCTCGGCAACTTCCGGGGAGTCGCCGGTGAACAACAACAGGGCTTCGTCTTCCGGATCGGCCAGCGCACCGCCGAGGATCAGTTCACCGCGCGCGCTGGCTTCCCAGGCATAGCCGAGGTGCTCGCTGCGGAACGGTTGTTTGGCGGTCTTGCTGTCTTTGACGAAGCGATAAAACAAGGCGTAGTGCATGGCAACCTCTTTTCGATGATGAAGGTGAATAACGCAAATTGTACGCCGACATCAAACTGACATCGAGCTGACATCGGGCCGGCATTCGGCCCACTTCCAGCATGCTCCAAGCGTGCTTCAGCGCCCCTTTCCGGGCTGTGTTCCTGGTTGCAGTTTCAATAGGCGTCGGGTAACATCATTCGTCCGTCATGCCGGAAGAATCAAAGAAATAACCGGCGGCGGCATCGCATTTGCACGACATCGCGTTGTTGGTCTGTGGCAATAAAAAATAAACGCCCGCAAGCCGCACAAAAGAATACGTAATCAGTACACGGTGCACATGAAGGGGGCCGTATTTCAGTCATTCTTACCGCCGGGGGAACGGTGATCCGCCGACGCTTCGCCAGCATCGTCTGTGCATGCAGCATGTTGTTCATCACATGCGCCACAGACACGGCCCAGGCAGCCGGTCCCGATTGCTCCCGCCCTTATACGCTTGCTCTGCACGACCACGGCCTGTTGTACTCCGCCGATACCGATACCGGCATCGACAAGGACTTCGCCGATGAGCTGATCCGCCGCAGCGGCTGCAAAGTCGGCGTCAGCCTGATGTCGCGCGCACGTATCTGGCAACTGATCGAATCGGGCGCGCTCGACTTCAGCCTGTCCGGCATCGCCAGCTCGGAGCGTCGCGGCTTCGCCTCTTTTGCCTGGTACTTCAGCAACAAGTATTACTTGCTAGTGCGCAAGGATGCCGGCATGCGTCAACTGGTCGAGTTCGAACGCAGCGAGACCTTCCGGCTCGGCGTGATCCGCAGTTTCCGCTATAGCGCCTCGGCTAATCGCCTGGTCGACAAGCTGACGGCCGCCAACCGTGTGACCCAGGCCGGCGGTCTCGATCCGCTGTACAAGGCGCTGATGGCCAATCGTATCCAGGGCATGATCATGGAGCCGTTCGACTATCCGGTGGTGGAAGAGAAGCACATTCGCGACGTTACTGCGATCATCGAATTCAACGACCCTTCGGTCCCGCACGGCTTGATCATGTCGAACAAGGCCTTGCCTCCCGGTGAGCGCGACAAGTGGCGTACACTGGTTGACGAGATGCGCGCCGACGGCACCATCCGCCGCATTTTCGAAAAATATTTCCCGCCCGCGCTGGCGGCATCGATGGTCGATTTCAAGGCGGAGCCGTGAACTGGATACGGCAGATCCTGCTGCCCTTGACGATCCTGGTCGCCGGCCTGTGCGTGACCTGGCTGGCCTGGGACCACGAGCGCGATGCCTCGCAGAAAGAGCTGCGTGCGCAATTCGATTTTTCCCTGCGCGAGGCGGTCAGCCGCGTCGAGCAGCGCGTCTCCAGCTATGAACAGATGCTGCACGGCGTGCAAGGCCTGTTCACCGCCAGCGGGAAATTCGATCGGGTGGCGCTGCACGACTATGTCGCGTCGTTGAACCTCGATGCCAATTTTTCCGGCATCCAGGCCATCGGTGCGGAAGAGTGGATTACCAGCGCCGACAAGACCGCGCACATTGCGCGCATGCACGAACTGGGTTTCACCGACTACGCCATCCGTCCCGCTGGCGAGCGTCCCGACTATGCGCCGATCGTGATGCGCGAACCCTACGTCGGCCGCAATCGCGTGGCCTTCGGCTTCGATCCCTGGGCCGAAGCCAATCGCCGCCTAGCCATGGAAAAAGCGCGCGACTCAGGCATGGCGGCAATTTCCGGCAAGGTCAAGCTGGATCTCGACGCCGACGGCCAGGGTCAGCCGAGCTTTGTCATGTATTTGCCGATCTACGCGCGCGGCATGCCGCAATCGACCATCGCCGAGCGCCGCGCCAACCTGATCGGCTGGGTGCACGCCTCGTTCCGCATGAGCGACGTAGTCGCCAGCCTGTACGGCGAGCAGCCGATGGGTGTCGCGTTCGCGATCTATGATGGCGTCGAACCGTCGACCGAGGCCTTGCTCTATCAATCGGCAGTCGGCCTCGACAACAAGAAACCGACACTGATCAGCGCGACCGAGTACCTCGTGGTGGCCGGCCACAACTGGACGCTGTCCATGAACACGCTCGACGACTTCACCACCCGTTTCGGCCGCAACGCCGAAGTGCAGACCGCCCTGACCGGCGTCGGCCTGAGCATGTTGCTGGCATTGCTGGCCTGGCTGCTGATGTCGAGCCGGCGCCGCGCACTTCGCCTGGCCAACAAGATGACCAGCGAACTGCGCGCCAGCGAAGAACAGTTCCGCGCCATCGCCGACTGCACCGTCAACTGGGAAGTATGGTGGGGCCTGGACGGCAAGCCGCGCTGGATCAATCCGTCGGTGTTCCATTACACCGGCTATACGGTTGAAGAGTGCATGGCGATGCGGAACTTCAGGACGCAGTTCATTTATCCGGAAGACCTGCCGCGTGTGGCGCCCGAACTCGACAAGGGCTTGCTCGGCGAACGCGGCGACGATCTGGAATTCCGCTGCATTCGCAAGGACGGTTCACTGTTCTGGCTGTCGGTATCGTGGCTGCCGATCACCGACGCCAATGGCGTCTTCACGGGTTTCCGCACCAGCGGTCGCGACATCACCGAACGCAAACAAGCCGAAGCCGAACTGCGCATCGCTGCGGTGGCTTTTGATTCGCTCGAAGGCATGATGGTCACCGACGCCGACGGCAAGATCCTGCGCGTGAACCAGGCCTTCACCAAGATTACCGGTTACGACGTTGAGGACGTCATCGGCAAGACGCCGCGCCTGCTGCGCTCGGACCGTCACAGCCCGGCCTTCCATCGGGCCATCTGGGAAAGCGTGCGCCACTCCGGCGGCTGGCAGGGGGAAATATGGAACCGCCGCAAGAACGGCCAGGTTTATCCCGAATGGCTGACCATCTCGGCGGTGAAGAGCGACGACGGTGTCGTCACACATTACGTCGGCACCCATCACGACATCACCGAACGCAAGATCGCCGAAGAGCGCATCAAGGAGCTGGCCTTCTTCGACGCTCTCACGCGCCTGCCCAATCGCACACTGCTGCTCGACCGCCTCAAGCAGGCGATCGCGGCCAGCACGCGCAACAAGACCAGCAGCGCCTTGCTGTTCATCGATCTCGATCATTTCAAGACGCTCAACGACACGCTCGGCCATGACAAGGGAGACCTGTTGCTCAAGCAGGTCGCACAGCGGCTGGCGGCGAGCGTGCGCGCCAACGACACGGTGGCGCGCGTTGGTGGGGATGAGTTCGTGGTGGTGCTGGAAAGCCTGCATCGCAATCCGCAGGAAGCCGCCAGCCAGACCAAGTCCATCGGCGAGAAGATCCTCAGCGTGCTCGACTCTCCCTATGAACTGGGCGAGGTCGAATACCGCACTACCGCCAGCGTCGGCGCCACAGTATTCCGCGGTCGCCAGGCCTCGATCGACGAACTGCTCAAGCAGGCCGACCTGGCGATGTACAAGTCCAAGGAAACCGGCCGCAACGCCATGAGCTTCTTCGATCCTGCGATGCAGACCGTGGTGCTGGAACGCGCCGCGCTCGAAGCCGGCCTGCGCAAGGCCATCGACGGCGGCCAGCTGGTGTTGCACTACCAGGCGCAGGTGGTCGACGGCGGCCGCGTGACCGGCGCCGAAGTGCTGGTGCGCTGGCAGCATCCGCAGCGCGGCACGGTGCCGCCGTCGGAATTCATTCCGCTGGCCGAAGAGACCGGCCTGATCCTTTCGCTCGGCAACTGGGTCATGGAAACCGCCTGCACGCAGCTGGCGCGCTGGGCCCAGCGCGCCGATACCTCGCACCTGAGCATCGCCGTCAACGTCAGTGCGCAGCAATTCCGCGAAGCCGATTTCGTCGCGACCGTATGCGGCATCATCGAACGTACCGGCGCCAATCCGAAACGCCTCAAGCTCGAGTTGACCGAGAGCCTGCTGGTCGACAACGTCGAAGACATCATCCAGAAGATGTATGCGCTCAAGGCCAAGGGCGTCGAGTTCTCGCTCGATGACTTCGGCATCGGCTATTCGTCTTTGTCCTATCTCAAACGCTTGCCGCTGAATCAGCTTAAAATCGACCAGTCGTTTGTGCGCGATGTCCTGATCGACCCCAACGATGCCTCCATCGCCAAGACCATCGTCGCACTCGCGCAAAGTCTCGGCCTGGGTGTCATCGCCGAGGGTGTCGAGACCGACGCGCAGCGCGATTTCCTGGCCGATGCAGGATGCCACGCCTACCAGGGCTACTTCTTCTGCCGGCCGCTGCCGCTGGACGGGTTCGAGCAATTCGTCCAGGCCTTCGATCCGATTCTCGATATGGAGTAACCACATGTCCGCTGCTTCCAAGATTGCCGATTTCCCCATCAACGCCAAGTGGGCGGCGCAGCATCCCGAACGCATCCAGTTGTATTCGCTACCGACGCCCAACGGCGTCAAGGTCTCGATCATGCTGGAAGAAACCGGCCTGGCCTACGAGCCGCACCTGGTCAGCTTCGACAGCAACGACCAGTTCTCGCCGGAATTCCTGTCGCTCAATCCGAACAACAAGATCCCGGCGATCATCGATCCCGACGGTCCGGGCGGCAAGCCGCTCGCGCTGTTCGAATCGGGCGCGATCCTGATCTACCTGGCCGAGAAAACCGGCAAGTTCCTGCCGCAGGATCCGGCCGCGCGCTACCAGGCCATCCAGTGGGTGATGTTCCAGATGGGCGGCATCGGTCCGATGTTCGGCCAGCTCGGCTTCTTCCATCGCTTCGCCGGCAAGGAATACGAAGACAAGCGTCCGCGCGACCGCTACGTCGCCGAATCACGCCGCCTGCTTGGCGTGCTCGACCAGCGCCTGACGGATCGCGAATGGGTGATGGGCGAGTACGGCATCGCCGACATCGCGATCTTCCCGTGGGTGCGCAACCTGGTCGGCTTCTACGAAGCGGGTGAGCTGGTCGGTTTTCAGGACTTCAAGAACATCCGGCGCACGCTCGATGCCTTCGTCGCACGTCCGGCGGTGATCAAGGGCCTGACGATTCCGGCGCGCGGCTGAGCGCGGCAAGAAGATCGCCGCAGCATGCTTCAGGAAGTGAACCATGTCCTTTGACGGACGCCTGCTGGCCGGCGTCAGCGTGTTGGCGGCGGTGATCGAGCGCGGCACCTTTGCGCGCGCAGCCGAGGCGCTCAACATGTCGGACTCCGGCGTCAGCCGCGCTATCGCCCGGCTGGAGGCGCGCGTCGGCGTTCGCTTGCTGGACCGCACCACGCGTTCGATGAGCCTGACCGACGAAGGCCGGCGTTTCTACGAACAAGTGGCGCCGCTGCTGGCGGGCATCGAAGAAGCCGCCATCGACGCCTCCGGTTCGGCCAGCGCCGTGCGCGGCCGCCTGCGCGTCGATCTCGATCCGTTCTTCTCGCGTCTGCTGCTGGCTTCGCATCTCGGCGCTTTCCTCGAAAAATATCCCGACCTGACGCTGGAACTGACCACGCGCGAGCATTTCGGCGACCTGGTGGCTGACGGCATTGACGTCGCCATCCGCTTCGGCAAGCCGCCCACCTCGACCACGGTGGCGCGCAAGCTGCTGGAGACGCGCATCCTCACGGTGGCCTCGCCGGCCTACCTCGCCAAACACGGCAGGCCGTCGCATCCGTCCGAGCTGGTCAACCATCAGTGCATCCATTTCCGCGATCCGATCACGGGTCGGCCGTACGAATGGGTGTTTCAGAAGGGACGCAAGGTGGTCGAAGTGGCTCCGCCGGGGCGGCTCATTCTCAACGACTCCGGCACCATGCTGCTGGCCTGCAGTTCCGGCGCCGGCATCGCCCAGATCCTGGCGCTGGGTACGCAGAACGTATTGAAGCAGGGGCAGCTGGTGGAGATTTTCCCGGACTGGCCGGACGAACGCTTTCCGCTTTACGCGCTGCATCCTTCGCGGCACAGGCCACCCGCCAAAGTGCGCGCCTTCATCGACTTCGTACTTGAGGCGGTAGGCTGATTCATTTTTGATGATGCATTAATGACAATGGAAAAGAGGGTTTCACAGACCCTCGGGCGCCTCCTCCGGACAGGAGGATTCAAGTATAATTTTCGCGCGATTTCTCTATAAGAAAAAGAACCTGTATCGCGGTGACCCGGTCTGACCGGTCACGACCATCGTCTTGTTATTCCTTGTCCCCCAACATCACCGACGGAGCACAACGTGCCACGTTTTCCCTTGCCAGCTGGACAACGCATCGATGCAAAACCCACACGCGCCGCCGGCGCCATTTCCGGACTGCCGCTGCCGCCGGGACCGCTGATCGGTTTCGGTGTCGCGATCCTCGCGGTGATCCTGATCTCCTTTTTTTCCTATCGCGCGCAGGAAGTGCGCGCCCGCACCGCCGAACTGGTGTCGCACACCATCGAAGTGCGTGAGCAGCTGCAGTCGCTGGTGTCCATACTCAAGGATGCGGAAACCGGCCAGCGCGGCTTCCTGCTGACCAGCAGCGAAAATTACCTGCTGCCGTACACCAATGCCAAGGCGGCGTTGCCGGGTCAGCTGAAGCGTTTGCGCAGCCTCATCAGCGACAATCCGGAACAGGTCCAGCGTCTTGATTCCGCCGCCTTGATGGCGCAGGACAAGATGGACGAGCTGGCCGAGAGCATCGAGCTGCAGCGCACGCTCGGCGCGGAAGCGGCGCTGGCAGTGGTGCGCACCAACCGCGGCAAGATGGCGATGGACCGCCTGCGCGCCATCACCGACGAGATGGAGCTGCATGAGCGCAACCTGCTCGTCAATCGCCAGGAAGAGTGGCGCGATGCGGTGGTGCTTGCTTCCATGGTCACCTGGATCGGCTCGGGCGTGCTGCTGGTATTGATCGTGGCGGCCGCCGTCATGACGTCGCGCGACTACCGTGCGCGCGAGCGCCAGGTGTGGATCCGCGCCGGCCAGATCGGGCTGGCCAGACGACTGCAGGGCGAGCAGCGGCTTGACGTGCTGGGCGACAACGCGCTGGCTTTCCTGGCCGACTATCTGGGCGCGCAGGTCGGGGCGATCTACATCCATAACGACGCCGACGCGTTCCGCCGTTTCGGTTCTTACGCCATCGGCGCGGGCTCCGGCCACGCTGTGCTGCAGCCCGGCGACGGCCTGCTGGGCCAAGCCGCAAAAAGCAATCGTGTGGTACATGTACGCGAGGTGCCGGATGGTTACCTGCCGGTCACCTCCAGCCTCGGCGCCAGCAAGTCGCGCGAGCTGCTGATTGCACCGGCCAGTGTCGACGGCGCGGTGCAGGCGGTGATCGAGTTGGGCTTCTTCCGTCCGCTGCATGCGGCCGAAGTGGAGTTGCTGGAACGTACGGCGGAACTGATCGCCGTCTCCGTGCGTTCCGCCAAGGACCGCACGCGGCTGGAAGAACTGCTGGAAGAAACCCAGCGCCAGGCGGAGGAATTGCAGGCGCAGGAAGAAGAACTGCGCGTCAATAACGAAGAGCTGGAAGAACAAAGCCAGGCGCTCAAGGCCTCGCAGGCGCGCCTGGAAACCCAGCAAAGCGAACTGGAGGAAACCAACGCCCAGCTGGAAGAGCAGGCGCAGCAGCTGGAAGCGCAGAAGGATGACCTGTCCAAGGCGCAGACCGTCCTGGTGGAGAAGGCGTCCGAACTGGAGCGGTCCAATCAGTATAAAAGCGAATTCCTCGCCAACATGAGCCACGAGTTGCGCACGCCGCTCAATTCGACATTGATCCTGGCCAAGCTGCTGGCCGACAACAAGGGCGGCAACCTGACCGACGAGCAGGTGCGTTTTGCCCAGACCATTTCCTCGGCCGGCAACGACCTGCTGGCGCTGATCAACGACATCCTCGACTTGTCGAAGATGGAGGCCGGCAAGATCGAGATCGTCGCCGAGCAGGTGCGGATGCAGAAGCTGACCGACGAACTGACCGCGACCTTCCAGCCGACCGCGCAGCAAAAGAACCTGTCGCTGCGCACCATCGTCGAAGCCGGAACGCCGGAGCACATCGTCACCGACGCCCAGCGCCTCGGCCAGATCCTCAAGAACCTGTTGTCCAACGCGGTCAAGTTCACCGACAAGGGCGAGGTCACGCTGACGATTTATCCGAACGCCGAAGGCCGTGTGGCATTCTCGGTGCGCGACACCGGCATCGGCATCGCCGACGATCAGCAGCAGTTCATCTTCGAGGCATTCCGCCAGGCCGACGGCAGCACGCATCGCAAATACGGCGGCACCGGCCTCGGCCTGTCGATCTCGCGCGACCTCGCACGCATCCTCGGCGGCGACATCCAGGTGCAGAGCCGCTTGGGCGAAGGCAGTATCTTCACGCTGACCTTGCCGCTGGCATATTCGCCGGAAGCTTCCAACCTGACGCTGCCGATGACCGGCGACGCCGGCGTCGCGGCGATGCCACCGCCTGCGCCGGCGTCATCGGTGATTTCGGCCGCACGCGCTTCGCTGGCCGCGACCGCTGCACCCGATGTGAGCGTACCTTCCCGCACGGCGACTGGCCTGCAGCCGATCGCCATCGATGACGATCGCAATCGCATCAAACCGGCTTCCCGCCTGATCCTGGTGATCGAGGATGACACCGCGTTTGCGCTGATTCTGCGCGACCTGGCGCATGAGATGGGCTTCCAATGCATCATCACGCACTCCGCCAACGAAGGCGTGGCTGCCGCCGATCTGTATCATCCGAGCGCGATCCTGCTCGACATGAACCTGCCCGACTTCTCCGGCCTCGGCGTGCTCGACCAGATCAAGCGCAATCCGCACACGCGCCATATTCCGGTGCATGTGGTGTCGGTTGCCGACTACATCCAGGAAGCCATGGAGCGCGGCGCCGTCGGCTACGCCCTGAAACCGGTCCAGCGCGAACAGCTGATCGACGCCTTCCGCAAGCTGGAGGCCAAATTCTCGCAAAGCCTGCATCACGTGCTGGTGGTCGAGGACGATGCGCGCCAGCGCGACAGCATCCGCCAGTTGCTGGGCAACGACGACGTGAACATCGTCGGCGTCGAGACGGCGGCGAAGGCGCTCGAACAATTGCGTACCACCACCTTTGACTGCATGGTGATGGACCTCAACCTGCCCGACCTGAGCGGCTACGAGCTGCTGGAAAAGATGGCGCAACAGGAGGACGTCGCTTTCCCGCCCGTGATCGTCTATACCGGCCGTTCGCTGACCGGCGAAGAAGAGCAGGGCCTGCGCCGTTTCTCGCGCTCCATCATCATCAAGGACGCGCGTTCGCCCGAGCGCCTGCTCGACGAAGTGACGCTGTTCCTGCATCAGGTCGAAACCACATTGCCGGCCGAAAGCCAGCGCCTGCTGAAGGTGGCGCGCGACCGTGAAGCGGTGTTCCAGGGGCGGCGCGTACTGGTGGTCGAAGACGATGTGCGCAACATCTTCGCGCTGTCCAGCGTGCTCGAGCCCAAAGGCATGAAGGTCGAGATCGCGCGCAACGGCATCGAGGCGCTGGAAGCGCTCAAGCGCAGCCAGGCATCGGGTGCGCAACGTATCGACCTGGTGCTGATGGACATCATGATGCCGGAGATGGACGGCATGACCGCAATGCGCGAGATCCGCCGCCAGCCAGAATGGAAGAAACTGCCGATCATCGCCCTGACCGCCAAGGCCATGAAGGACGACCAGGAAAAATGCCTGGCCGCCGGCGCCAACGACTACATCGCCAAGCCGCTCGACGTCGAAAAACTGCTGTCGCTGGTGCGCGTCTGGATGCCGAAATGAGCGCCCCTGGGACCGTCATGAACATGGATTGCTGAGCACAGGATGCCGACACCGACACGCCACTTCGATATCGAGATGCAGTTGCTGCTGGACGCCATTTATCTCAAGTATCACTGCGACTTTCGCGGTTACGCCGCAGCGTCGATCAAGCGCCGCCTGGTGACGGCGATGGGTCACTTCCGTTGCGCGACCCTGTCGCAGTTGCAGGACAAGGTGCTGAACGATCCGGAAGTATTTCCGGCGCTGATGGAATACCTGACGGTGCAGGTCAGCGAGATGTTCCGCGATCCGGGCTATTTCCGTTCGCTGCGCGAAAAGGTGGTGCCGCTGCTGCGCACCTATCCGTCGCTGAAAATCTGGGTGGCCGGCTGCAGCGCCGGCGAAGAAGTTTATTCACTGGCGATCCTGCTGCGCGAAGAGGGCTTGCTGGAACGTTCGCTGATCTACGCCACCGACATCAATCAGACCGCGCTGCAAAAGGCCGAAGCCGGTGTCTACGAACTCGACCGGATTGCCGGCTTCACCAGCAATCACCAGAAGTCGGGTGCGCGCACCTCGCTGTCGGACTACTACACGGCGGCATACGATCGCGCCGTGTTCGACAAGTCGCTGCGCCAGTACATCGTGTTTTCCGACCATAGCCTGGCGACCGACAGCGTGTTCGCCGAGATGCACCTGGTATCGTGCCGCAACGTGCTGATCTATTTCAACCGCCAGCTGCAGGAGCGCGCGCTCGGCTTGTTCCGCGAGTCGCTGTGCCGCAAGGGCTTCCTCGGACTCGGTTCGAAGGAGTCGCTGCGTTTTTCCGAGCATGCGGCGGCCTTCGACGACGTGGTGCGCGAGGATCGCATCTTCCAGAAAAAGAACACGCTATGAACGCCATCGCCTCTCTTGACGGCCGTATCGATGCGGTCGTGATCGGCACCTCGGCCGGCGGCGTCGACGCCTTGTCGGTCTTGCTGCCTGCCCTGCCGGGAAGCAGCAAGGCGGCGGTGTTCGTGGTGCTGCATCTGCCGCGCGACCGGCCCAGCCTGCTGGTCGACATCTTCGCGCCCAAGTGCCGCATGGCCGTGCGCGAGGCATCCGACAAGGAGCCGGTCGAGGCCGGCACGATATACTTCGCTCCGCCCGACTATCATCTGCTGATTGATGCAGGTCCGCAGCTGGCGCTGTCGTCGGACGAGCCGGTCAATTTTTCGCGGCCGGCAATCGACGTGCTGTTCGAGTCCGCCGCCGACGAATACGGCGAACGCCTGCTCGGCATCGTGCTGACCGGCGGCAACCAGGACGGCGCGGCCGGGCTGCAGGCGATCCGCGCGGCCGGCGGCATGACCGTGGTGCAGGAGCCGGAAACCGCCCATGTGCGCTACATGCCCGAACTGGCCTTGCAGCAAGGCGAAGTGGATTACGTATTGACGTTGGAACAGATTGCCGCGTTACTGGGAACGCTGCAAGGGAAGATAAAAAAATGAACGATCACAACAAGAAAACCATATTGCCCCGCGTGAAGTTTCTCCTCGTCGACGATCTCGACGAAAACCTGCTTGCCTTGTCCGCGCTGCTCAAACGCGACGACGTCGAACTGCTGCAGGCGCGGTCCGGCTTTGAAGCGCTGGAATACCTGCTGGTGCACGACGTTGCGCTGGCCTTCATCGATGTGCAGATGCCGGACATGGATGGTTTCGAGCTGGCCGAACTGATCCGCGGCAGCGAGCGCACGCGCAATGTGCCGCTGATCTTCGTCACCGCCGGCGCGCGCGATGAACGCCGCATGTTCAAGGGGTATGAAAGCGGTGCGGTTGACTTTCTCTACAAGCCGATCGAGCCGCATATCCTGCAGAACAAGGCCGAGGTGTTCTTCCAGCTGTATCGCCAGAAACAGCAGCTGGCGCTGGAGCTGCGCGAGCGTACCGAGACCTTGCGCCTCAATGAAATGTTCGTCGCCATCCTGGGGCATGACTTGCGCAATCCGCTCGGCGCGGTACTGACGGCGGCCACGCTGATCCAGCGCGCGTACAAGGAAGACGTCGCGCAGAAGGCCAGCATGCAGATCATCAACAGCGGCAAGCGCATGGGACGACTGATCGACGGCATGCTCGACCTGGCGCGGGCGCGCCTGGCGGGCGGCATTCCGTTGACGCGCCAGCCGGTCAGCCTGGATGAGGTCATGCAGCGTGTGGTGCAGGAGCACCAAGCAGCCTTCCCGGAGAGCCGCATCGAGTTGCAGATCGACGGCAATCCGGCCGGTCACTGGGATCCCGATCGCCTCAGCCAGGTGGCGGCCAATCTGCTGGGCAACGCCATCCGGCATGGCAAGCCCGGCGAAACGGTGCTGGTTCTGCTGGATGGCAACGCGCCGGAGCAGGCGACATTCTCGGTGGTGAACGCCGGCAGTATTGCGCCCGAGGTGCTGCCCGGCATTTTCGATCCGTTCCGCAGCGGCGCACCGTACAACGGCCACAATGAGGGGCTCGGACTCGGCCTGTACATCGTCCAGCAGATCGTGCACGCGCACCAGGGCGAGATCGACGTGCAATCCGGTTCGGGCGACAAGACCGTCTTCACGGTGACGATTCCACGTCAGCCGCGCTGACCGGAAAACGGCGCTGCGGGTTTGCCGGCCGTGCAATGCGGCCGGCGAGCGCCGATCTGTTGACCCGTTGACCCGTTGATCTGTTGATCTGTTCCACCGTGTATCAAGTCAAATGCGGCCCGGCCGCTTTTTCCCCAGAGCGTGAATCCCTATAGTGCATTCCAAGGCAACGCGAGATCACCCCGATCCGCACGCCGAAACCATGCCTCGCGGTCAATCACTCTTGAAGGAAACCATCATGTCTTATCAACCAAAAACCATCGTCATCACCGGCGCCTCCAGCGGCATCGGCTTTGCTCTGGCGCAAGCCTATCTGAAGCGCGGCGACTACGTCATCGGCAATGCTCGCACCGAAGAACGCCTCCAGGCTGCAGCCGCCCGGTTCGAAAATGCCGCCAACTTCTTTGGCGTCGCAGGCGACATCGCGCTGCCTGCAACTGCGGCAAAAATCTTCGCGGAAGCAGCGGATCGTTTCGGCAAGGTCGACGTGCTGATCAACAACGCCGGCATCTTCATCGCCAAGCCCACCGCCGACTATACCGAGCAAGATGTCGACAGCATCGTCAGCACCAACCTGAAGGGCTTCTTCTACATCACCCAGCAAGCGGTGCGCCACATGGTCGAACATCGCAGCGGCCATATCGTCAACATCACCGCCAGCATCGCAATGCAGCCGACGACGACCGTCCCTGCGCTGTTGCCGGTGCTGATCAAGGGCGGACTCAACCAGGCCACGCGCGCACTCGCGCTGGAACTGGCGGCGCACAACGTCAAGGTCAACGCGGTCGCCCCCGGCATCATCGAGACGCCGCTGCATGCGCCCGGCAGCCATGATTTCCTCAAGGCCCTGCAGCCTACCGGCCAGATCGGCCAAGTGGAAGATATCGTCGGCGCGGTGCAATACCTGACCGATTCCAGCTTCACCACCGGCGCGATCTTGCCGGTGGACGGCGGCGCCAGTTCCGGTCGCTGGTAATGCCTGGATGCTAACGCCTGGATGCTAACGCTGCAGCTTCTCCATCATGAAGTCGACGAAGGCGCGTACGCGCGACGACATGTGGCGGGCATGCGGATACAGCATCACGAAGGGGCGGGTGACGCCGCCGTGTTCGGGCAGCACTTCGACCAGGCTGCCTGAGCGCAGGTCTTCGGCGACCACGAAGCGATAGGTCTGGAACAGCCCGGCGCCGGCGCGCGCCAGCGTGACGCCGCCGAGCACGTCTTCGGCGCAGCCGTAGTTGCCGCTGGTCGGCACGTCGAGGTCGGCGCCTTCGTGGCGCAAGGTCCACGGCAGGCGACGGCCGTTGCTGGGGAGGTCGAACTGGATGCAGTCGTGCGCCTGCAGTTCGTCGATGGTGCGCGGCGTGCCGGCCCGGCGCAGGTAGTCCGGGCTGGCGACGATCACCAGCTCGGCGTCTTCCAGCGTGCGTGCGATCAGGCTCGAATCGTCCGGCGCCTTGCCGCGCACCGACAGGTCATAGGCGTCATCGGCAAAGTCGACGTTGCGGTTGCTGATGTGGGTCTCGACGGCAACCTCGGGATAGCGCGCACGAAATTCCGGCAGGATCGGCAGCACGCGGTAATGGGCATACGGGGTCGGCAGGCTGATGCGCAGCGTGCCGGCCGGCTTTCCATGCAGCCCGCTGACGCGGCGTTCTGCTTCGATCAGCGTGGACAGCGCTTCGCGGCATTGCTCGAAGTACAGCTGGCCTTCTTCGGTCAGGCGGATCTGGCGCGTGGTGCGTACAAACAGCCGCACGCCGAGGCGTTCTTCCAGGCGCGATACCGAGCGGCTGACCGCTGCCGGCGTCACGCTGGCGGCCACGGCGGCGGCGCTGAAGCTGCTCAGTTCTGCAGCCAGGCAAAACAACTCGATGCTGCCGACCTGGAGATCGTCGAAGGGGCGCCTTGTGCCGGTTTTCATGCGGTGTCCTGTGTAGAGATATTTTTATGATGGCGTAGTCCGGATGGTAAACCAATTGCCGTCCGGCCACCGCAGGCCGGCAGCATGAACATGGCGGGCGTCGTATCATCGGCCCACGCCGATCGTGCTGAACAGAATGAACCAGACCAATGAGGAATCCATGTCCCTGAATCGCTTTTCGTCACTCGACCGCTTTTCGCGCTACCGCCTGCTCGACCAGGCCACGCCGGTGCAGAAACTCGCGAACCTGCACCGCCTGTTGCCGGAGACGGCGGCGGTCAACATCTTCGTCAAGCGCGACGACCTGATGTCGCTCGGCGGCGGCGGCAACAAGCTGCGCAAGCTGGAGTTCCTGATCGGCGCCGCGCTGGCCGAAGGCGCCGACACGCTGGTGACCGTCGGCGGCCTGCAATCGAATCACGCCCGCCTGACGGCAGCCGCGGCGGCGAAGGCTGGCCTGCATTGCGAGATCGTCCTCGGCCGGCTGGTGCCGCGCACCAACGAAGAATATGCGCTGGGCGGCAACGTCCTGCTCAATGACATCTTCGGCGCACGCGTCGAGATCGCGCCTGACGGCGCTGCGCCCATCGTGCGTGCGCGCGAACGTGTCGCCGAGCTGATCGCGGCCGGACGCAAGCCTTACCTGATCCCGACCGGCGGCTCGACCGCGGTGGGCAGCCTGGGCTACGTCGCCGGCGCGGAAGAACTGCTGCTGCAGGGCGAAGCGCTGGGCGTGCAGTTCGACGGCATCGTGGTTCCCAACGGCAGTTCGGCCACGCACGCCGGTCTGGCCGCGGGGCTGGTGCACGCCGGCAAATCGGCGGCGCTGGTGCAGGCCTACAGCACGCTGGCGGAGGCGGCGACGGCGCAGGCGACCACGCTGACGCTGGTGCGCGAGACGCTGGCGCTGCTGGGAGACCAGGCCGTGGTGGCCGACGCCGACATCCTGATGGATGGCAGCCAGCGCGGGCCGGCTTACGGCGTCGCCACCGAGGCAATGCGGGAAGCCTTGCTGGCTCTCGCGCGCACCGAAGGCATCCTGCTCGACCCGGTGTATTCGGGCAAGGCCTTTGCCGGCATGTTGGCGGCGATCAGGGCAGGGCGCTACCAGTCGGGCGCCAATATCCTGTTTGTGATGACCGGCGGCACGCCGGCGCTGTACGCGTATCGCGACGCGCTGCAGCCGGCTTGATTAAAAAATTTCCCGTCGGAAATTTCATCGGCATTGCGGGCATGGCAATCAAGGTTGCCGTGCCCGATTTCACTTCTTCCTCCCGTCCTTGCCTCTGGTTTCCGCAAGGCATCTCCGACGCGCTTTTGCTATCTGCCGTACAATTCGTTGTGCGCTGCAAGATGCGCTCAACGCCAGCACCCACGCGCATAGACATGCAATTCGATGTGGCGCTGCAGCCTGAAATTACCAGAAATATCCCATGGAACAACTTGTCGTCTACATCATCCCGCTGTTCCTCGTGCTGATCTGCGCGGAGCTCGCCTACGGCTATTTCCGTGGCCGCAATACCTATCGCCTCAACGACGCCATCAGCAGCCTGAGCCAGGGCCTGATCGGGCAACTGGTGGGGCTGGTGACGCAATTGTTCCAGATCGGTTTTTATACCTTCGCCTATCGCTTCGTCGCGATCGTGCCGCATGCCCGTTTCTGGCACGGCGCGGCCGGATGGATTGCGGCGATCCTGCTGTTCGATTTCTTCGACTACTGGCTGCACCGCATGGGCCACGAAAACGCCGTGATGTGGGCCGCGCACGCAGTGCATCACCAGAGCCAGGATTTCAACCTGTCAACGGCGCTGCGCCAGGAAAGCACCGTTATCCTGATCGGCTGGCTGTTCTACCTGCCGATGGCGGTGCTGGGAGTGCCGCCTGAACAGTTCGCCATTGCCGGCCTGATCGTGCTGGTGTATCAGTTCTGGATCCACACCGAACATGTGGGCAAGCTCGGCTGGTTCGACAAGGTTTTTTCCTCGCCGTCGAATCATCGCGTGCATCACGCGGTCAACGACCAGTACCTCGACAAGAACTACGGCGGCATGCTGGTGATCTGGGACCGGATGTTCGGCACCTTCGCGGAAGAGAAAGAAGCCTGCGTCTACGGCACGCGCACGCCGCTCAAGAGTTGGGATCCGCTGTGGGCCGTGACCAGCGGTTACTGGCAACTGGCGCAGACCGCAGCGCGTCTGCCGCGCTGGCAGGACAAGCTCAAGCTGTGGTTCAAGCCGCCCGGCTGGCTGCCGGCCGGCGTGGCGGCGGACGGACCGGCGTTCAGTCTGGAAGCGGCGCGCCGGCGTTACGATCCGAAGCTGTCGCGCAGCGCCAGTGTCGCGGCGGTGCTGCAATTCAGCGTCTTGCTGGCGGCCAGTGCAGCGTGCATGTGGGTGGCGGACGATCTTTCCTACGCGCGCCTGGTGGAGCTGTGCTGCGCCTTGCTGGCGGCATTCTGGGCGCTGGGCGCTTTCATGCAGCATCGCGTCGGCATCGTTGCGATGGTGGCGATTGATGTTGTTGCGGCTGCCGTCGCTGCCTATGTGCTGCTGTAAGAGTCTAACGGTGCAGACTGCGCTTCAGGCTGTCCACTGAGATCTTCTGGACGGTTGGATTTCTCCCTCCGTCTTTTCCCTTCTTTTCCACCCCCGCGCAAGCGCTGCAACTGTCGCAGCCGGTTGCGGGGACTTGCTCGGCCGCTTGCATCCGCACGGCCATGCCATGCCAGCCGCGCTGCCGGCACCATGCAGCGACGGCAGCGCCCATGCGGTGCTTCAGCGGCTTCGGCAGATAGCGGCGCAGCACGTACCCGCAGGCATACAGCACGATGGCGGCGACGATGAGATTTTGCATGACGGTCCTCGTTTCTACAGGAAAGCCGTGGCCAACCGGAATGTCGCCAGCGAGGCCAGATAGGCCAGCGCGAACATGTAGGCGGCCATCGCCAGCGCCGGTTTCCACGAATTGGTTTCGCGCTTGACGATCGACAGCGTCGAGATGCACTGCGGCGCGAACACATACCAGATCAGCAGCGACAGCGCCGTCGGCAGGCTCCAGGTCTGCGTCAGCATCGGCTCCAGCGCCGACGCCAGCTGGTCGCCGCTGGCCGACAGCGCATAGACGGTGCCGAGCGCGCCGACGGCGACTTCGCGCGCGGCCAGGCCGGGGATCAGCGCGATGGCAATCTGCCAGTTGAAGCCGATCGGCGCGAACAGCGGCTCGAGGAAGCTGCCGATGCGTCCCGCCAGGCTGTACTGGATCGCCGGCCCGGTGGCGCCGTCCGGCGCACCCGGGAACGTCGACAGGAACCACAGGATCACCATCAGCGCCAGGATGATGGTGCCCACGCGCGTGATGAAGATGCGCGCACGTTCCCACAGCCCCAGCGCTAGGTTGCGCAGATGCGGCACGTGATAGTTGGGCAGTTCCAGCAGCAGCGGCTGCAGCCGGCCTTTGGCGATCACGCGCTTGAACACGTAAGCCACCGCCATCGCCGAGACGATGCCGAGCACGTACAGGCCGAACAGCACCAGTCCCTGCAAGTTGAAGATGCCGACGGCGCGATCAGGAATGAACGCACCGATGATCAGCGCATACACCGGCAATCGCGCTGAGCAGGTCATCAGTGGCGCGATCATGATGGTGGCGAGGCGGTCGCGCGGATTCTGGATGGTACGCGTGGCCATCACGCCGGGAATGGCGCAGGCGAAACTCGACAGCAGCGGAATGAAGGCGCGCCCCGACAGGCCGACGCTGCCCATCAGCCGGTCCAGCAGGAAGGCGGCGCGCGGCAGGTAGCCGGAATCTTCCAGCAGCAGGATGAAGAAGAACAGCACCAGGATCTGCGGGAGGAACACCAGCACGCTGCCGACGCCGGAGATGATGCCGTCGACGATCAGGCTGCGCAGCAATCCTTCCGGCATGAATTGCGTGACCAGCGCCCCGATGCCGTCGACGCCGGTCTTGATCATTTCCATCGGTAGCGCCGACCAGCTGAACACCGCCTGGAAGATCGTGAACAGCAGCGCCAGCAACAGCACATAGCCGAATACCGGATGCAGCACCCAGGCATCGATGCGGTCTTCGGTGGTGCGCGCCTGCGTGCGTTCGGTGACGGCGACGTCGAGGATGCTGCGCACCGCTTGCTGGCGCTCGCTTGCACTCATCGGCGTGGCTGCATCGCCGAAGCGGCATGAAACCCAGGCATCCGGCCGGCTGTCCGAATGGCGGTTGCGCCACGCGTCGACTGCATCGGCCAGCGCTGTTGCGCCTTGCTGCTGCACGGCGACGGTTTCGACCACGGGAATGCCGAGCTCGGCGCCGAGTCGCGCGGCATCAACATGCACGCCGCGCTTGCGGGCCACGTCGGACATGTTGAGCGCCAGGATGGTGGGGCGCTGCAGGCGCAGCACTTCGATGGCGAGCTTGAGATTCAGGCGCAGTTTGCTGGCGTCGACCACCAGCACGATCAGGTCGGGTAGCGCTTCGTCGGCGCGTTCGCCGAGCAGTACCGCACGCGTGACCGCCTCGTCCGGGGTCAGTGCGCTCAGGCTATAGGTGCCGGGCAGGTCGACCAGGCGATAGGCCGCGCCGCTGCCGGAGACGAAACGCCCGGCCTTGCGTTCGACCGTCACGCCGGCGTAGTTGGCGACTTTCTGGCGGGCGCCGGTGAGACGGTTGAACAGCGCGGTCTTGCCGCAGTTGGGATTGCCCACGAGGGCAAGGTTGAGTGGGGACGTGAACGTGTCGGATTGCTGCATGATGGGTGTTCTGGATATTTTAGAATGCGAAGGAAATCAGGCCAGCCGGTCGATGTGGATCAGTTCGGCTTCATGCCGCCGCAATGCGAAAGTGGTGTTGCCGATGCGCACCGCGATCGGATCGCCGGCCGGAAATGACAGCGCCACCACGCGCACGATTTCCCCGGGCAGGAAACCGAGTTCTTCCAGCCGCTCGCGCAGTGCGGATAGTTCGGGGTCCTGCGAAGGAGGGAGGAAGCGGATGCACGCCTGCTCGCCTTTGGTAAGATCGGCGAGGGTGTTGCGGGCAATTGCTGCGGTGGCGGTGGCTGTAGCTGTAGGGGAGATCATGAGCTGCCCGGTGTCCGTACGGCAATGCGGAAGCCGATAGAGTCAGTTAATAATGCTTCTCATTATCCACTGATTTCCACATTCGGGTCAGCGGCAAAATGTCGCAGTCCGGATCACGGAGCGAATCCTTTCCGGCTGCCGAAACGTCTCATCATCAGAGACCCGGCTCCATCCCCGGCCGGACCAGTTCGATTTCAGGCAACCAGGCGCTTTCACGGAGTAATTTCATGCCAGACCAGCAAGAGGCACGGCTTTTGTTCGAGCAGAGGCTGGGAGAGCTGCGCCCCAGGCTTCATCGCTATTGCGCGCGAATGGCAGGCTCCGCCGTCGACGGCGAGGATATCGTCCAGGAAACCCTCATCAAGGCGGTCGAAGCGTTCGGGCGCGATCCGATCGACAATACGGAAAGCTGGCTCTTCCGTATCGCCCACAACGCCGCGACGGATTTCCTGCGCCGCCGGCGGCGGCAGCAAGCAGTTCATTCTGAAGAGGAGCCGGAAATGATCGTGGACGAATCGGCATCTGCGGTATCCAGGCATGCCGCGACCGCGGCTTTGCGAACCTTCATGCATCTTCCGGTCGCTCAGCGCGGCGCCGTGATCCTGATGGACGTGCTGGGCTATTCCTTGCAGGAAATGCGCGACATCACCGGATTGACCGTGCCTGCGGTCAAGGCCGCCTTGCATCGTGGCCGCGTGCGTCTGCGCGAGCTGGCGGCCAGTCCCGGCGAACCGCCGTCGCTGGATGATGCCGAGCTGCGTCGCCTGGCGCGATACGCCGATTGTTTCAACGCCCATGACTTCGACGCCGTGCGCAACATGCTGGCCGACGACGTCGCCCTTGAACTCGTCAGCCGCACCCGCAGGAGCGGGCGCAAGGAGGTATCGCAATACTTCAGCAACTACGCCGGCATTGGCGACTGGCGCTTGATCCCGGGGCTGGTCGACGGCCGGCCGGCCCTGCTTGTGCTTGATCCGGCCAGGCCGGAAGCACCGCCATCCTATTTTGTGATCGTCGAATGGAAGGACGGCCAGGTCGTCCGGATACGAGATTTCCGGCATGCGCGCTATGTTGCCGAGTGTGCCGGGATGAGCCCTGCCAACCTGTCGGAGAAAACTTGATGAGCCATCCTGAAATGCAAATTCATCGCGTTCTTGAACGTTACAGATCAACGGTTTTTGCCAAGGACCTGGAAGGGTTCCTGCGCCTGTACAGCGAGAACGTGCGCATTTTCGACACGTGGGAAGCGTGGTCGTACGAAGGCAAGAACGCCTGGCGCGAGGTGATCGGAAAGTGGTTTTCCTCCCTCGGGGAAGAAGCCGTCGCAGTGACCCTGGAGGACGTTCAGGTGACCGCTGGAGCGGATCTGGCGATCGCCGGTGCGATCGTCACTTATGCCGCCGTCTCTCCCGCCGGCCGCACGCTGCGCTCCATACAAAACCGGCTGAGCGTGGCGCTGGCGAGGGAGGGCAATGACTGGCTTATCGTTCACGAACATACCTCGGTGCCGATCGGCTTTGACGACATGCGCGCCGTGACGGCCAAAGTCCCCTGATCCCTAGTCCCTGATTCTTGATATCTATATTTCGCGCATCCGGCGCATCCTTTCCCTGCTGCTCTTCGTCTTAAGAAAGTGAGGACGCCGCCATTGCGATCGGCGCTGCGTCCTCTTTTATCAAAACATGGAAGGAGCGCAGTCGAATGAATCAGAACAGGGTTGAAATCTACGGCATCCCCGAAAGCAACTTTACGCGTGCGGTCAGAATGGTCTGCGAGGAGAAAGCGCTCGACTACGATCATTTCCCCGTCCGTCCGCACTCCGACGAGGCCAATGCAATCCATCCGCTGGGCAAAGTCCCCGGCCTGCGTCACGGCCAGGTGACACTGGGAGAGTCGCGGGCGATCGTGGCCTACCTCGATTGCCTTTATCCGGAAACGCCGATGATGCCCACAAGTCCCGATGCGGCGGAGGCGGAGCAGTGGGTATCGATCGTCATGACGGCGATGGATCCGGTATTGATCAGGCAGTATGTTTTTGCGAATCTCTTTCCCAAGACGGCGGATGGAACGGTCGATCGCGCTGCCGTTGAGGCGCCGCTGCCCACGCTGAAGGCGCAGATCAAATTGCTCGACCAGGCATTGGCCAGGAAAAACTTCCTCGCCGCCGCGCGCTTTACCTTCGCAGACGCTCTCCTTCTTTCGACATTGGCCGCCGTGCGCCTGTTTCCGGAGGGGGCGCATGCGATTGATGCCGCGCCCAATCTCGCGCATTACGTGAATCTGCATTCCGCCCGTGCCAGTTTCATTGCGACCGATCCCTGGAAGAAGCCGGGCAAGGCGGGCAAGGGAGAGAACGCATGATTCTGGTCACCGGCGCCGCCGGATTGAGCGGCGCGCACATCGTCAGAGAGTTGGCGGCGCAGCGAGTGCCGTTTCGTGCACTGGTGCGAAATCGGTCGAAAGCGGTTTCTCTTCTTCCAGGCCATGTTGACATCGTCGAAGGCGACATGTCCCGGCCCGAGACCTTGGGGCCGGCGCTTGAAGGCGTCGCCAAGGCCTTGCTCATTTCATCGGGCGACGCTCGCATGCTGGAGACGCAATGCAGTTTCATCGACGCCTGCAAGCGCGCCGGCGTGGAGCATGTCGTGAAATTCTCGGGTAACGAAACGGGATTCGATCGCTCCAGATTCCGATTTACGGAAATGCATGCGCAGGCAGAGCGCTATCTTGAACGATCGGGTTTGCGCTGGACGCATCTGCAGCCCTGCGGTTTCATGCAGGTGTATCTGCGCGAGGCCAGGACCATCAAGGAAAGCGGCGAGCTGCGCCTGGCCGCGGGGGATATCACGCTCGCGCCCATCGATGTCCTGGATATCGCCAGAATCAGCACCGCCGTATTGCAGGCGCCGTGGCAGGACGGCAGGCGTCATCTGATGACCGGGCCGGAAGCGCTGACCATGAGCCAGATCGCCGGGCTGATTTCCAAAGTCGCAGGCCGGCCCGTCAACTACGTCGCGATCACGCCGGAAGAACGCCGCCAGGAAATGCTGGCCGCCGGCGTACCTGCGTATTTTGCGGACGCTTTGTTCGAGCAAGCCACCGAACGGCTGCGCAATCCAAAGGCAGCGGTGCACCTGGAGACTCATCAGGAATTCAATGTGATCCCGACGACTTTCTCGCATTTCATACAGCGCAATGCTTTCATTTTCCAATAATTGATTTATTGAAAATGGAAGAAGGGCGGTGCTCCCGCATGCTTTCCTTGCCCTGGACCCAACCGGTGCATTTCTCTGAACCAGGCTGGCGGACATCGTTGTCCGCCAGCCTGTTTTTCTCTGTCAATCCATTCCGCACCATCCTTTTCAAATAGTTTTCCATATGGCGAACTATGGTGATATAGTTCGCCATATGGAAAACTATTCAGCCTCACTCAACAACGTATTCCACGCACTGGCCGACCCTACCAGGCGATCGGTGATCGCCAGGCTGGGCAGCGGCCCGGCGTCGATAAAGGAACTGGCGGAACCGTTCGGCCTGGGGTTGCCCTCGTTCCTGAAGCACATCAAGGTTCTTGAAAGCAGCGGTCTTATCGCCTCGGAAAAAGCAGGGCGAGTGCGCACCTGCAAACTGAAGCGCGCCAACCTGATCGCTGCCCAAAAGTGGTTTGATGAACAACGCGCGGCCTGGGAAGGCCGATACGCAAATCTCGACAATTTACTGATTACTTTGAAAGGTGAAGAAGATGAAAACTGAGCTTCAATTTGACTTTGTGGTCGACCAGGAAAAAAGCACCATCACGATCAAACGAGAATTCGCCGGAAAACGCCAGCTAGTCTGGGACTGCCACACGAAGAGCGAACTGCTCGACCGCTGGTTTGCACCCAAACCGCTGACCACGAAAACCAAGTCCATGGATTTCCGCGAAGGCGGGCACTGGCACTACGCGATGGTGGAGCCGAACGGCCAGGAGTACTGGGGCCGGGTGGACTATCTGACCATTCACCCCATCGACAATTACACCTCGCTCGACGGTTTCAGCGACAGCACCGGCGCAGTGAATCCGGCATTGCCCAGGTCCAAATGGAACGTCAGTTTCTCGGATGCCAAGGCGCATACCCTGGTGGAGACAGTCGTCTCTTATTCGTCGCCCGAGGCGCTCCAGCAAGTCATCAACATGGGACTGAAAGAGGGTTTGGCCTCGACCCTGGAACGTCTGGACGAACTGCTTCTGGTTCTCAACTAAGCACTGGAAGAACCCCTTCGATACCCACGCATGTCGCCAGCAAAGGCGACATGCGCTGTCTACGCGGCAGGATGTTTTCAAAAACACATCTTTCCGATGCCTTGGCGCGACCAAATGCCGCAACCAAAGGCTGTGAACTTCGATTACGTGAATCTCGTCACTCCATCAGGGTAGAATCATTCTGAAATTCGACGTGTTGGGCTTTCAATCGACGAGATTCGCAAAGCATATGACGCAAACACAATCAGAAAAAATCTCCTTGTTCCTGCCCACGATGCCGGCGAGCGCCAGTGAACGCAAGCTGGCGACGGTGCTCATTGCCCTGTCAGCGGTTTTCTTTGTCGTCTGCATTCCGTTTGCCAAGACGCCGTTGGCGAAAGTGGACGCTTTCATTCCCATCTACGCGTCGGCGCTCTGCATCAACGATGCCATTACCTCATTGCTGCTGTTCGGGCAATTCGTCATCTTGCGCTCCAGGGCGATTCTGGTGCTGGCATTGGCTTATACCTTTACGGCGCTGATGACGGCCACGCATGCGCTGTCGTTTCCGGGTTTGTTTTCGCCGTCGGGATTGCTCAGCGGAGGGTCGCAGACCACGGTGTGGCTGTACATGTTCTGGCACGCAGGATTCCCGCTGTTCGTCATTGCCTATGCTTTGCTCAAGAATCGGGAGAACGTGCTTCCGACCGGCCGTTTCATCGCCCTGGGCCTTGGCGGCGTATTTTTTCTGGTATGCGCTTTGGCGTATCTGGGGACGGCGGGCCACGATTATCTGCCCGTGCTTTTATCCGAGGGAAAATACACTCCTGCACTGACCGTCACCGTGTTTTGCATCGGCGGCCTGTCCTTGACGGCACTCTTGCTGCTTTGGCGCAGGCGATCTTTTTCGGTGCTGGATTTATGGCTACTGGTGGTGGTCTGCGCCTGGCTGTTCGACGTCGGCCTGTCAACGATATTCAATGCCAAGAGATTCGATCTCGGTTTCTATGCCGGCCGCCTTTACGGGCTGCTGGCGGCCAGCTTCGTTCTGGGCATGCTGTTGCTTGAGAACAGCAATCTGTATGCGAAACTGGTCAGCATGCATGAACAGCAGCGGCGTAAAACGGCCGAGCTGGAGATATTGAATCGTGATCTGGAGTCATTCGGCTATTCGGTTTCTCACGACTTGCGGAGCCCCTTGCGGGTCGTCGGCGAGTTCGCACGGATCCTGGATGACGAATATGCCGGCGTGCTCGATGACGAGGGGCGACGCTTCGTTTCCATCATCAGAAAAAGCAGCGGCAAGATGATTTCCCTGGTGGAGGATCTGCTGGCGTTCTCGAAGATGGGGCAGCAGCCCCTGAGTATGGAAAGCGTGAATTCCGATTTGCTGGTTGGTGAAATTGTTCAGGATTTCAAGTCGGCGAATCCACAACGCCATATCCGGTTCGACATCGTTCCGCTGCCTGCCGCCCTGGCCGAGGGGAAGATCCTGCGCCAGGTGTGGTGGAACCTGATTGAAAACGCGATCAAATATTCCCGGACAAGAGACATTTCCATCATCACCATCGGCTATAAGGAAAGCACCCCGCCGGTCTACTTCGTGAAAGACAACGGCGTGGGCTTTGACATGGCGTACGCCCACAAATTGTTTGGCGTCTTCCAGCGTCTTCACAGCAGCCAGGAATTTGAAGGGACGGGCGTCGGCCTTGCCATCGTGGAGCGCATCGTCACCAAGCATGGCGGGAAGATATGGGCTGAATCGACGATCGGTGTCGGCACAACCTTTTATTTCACGCTGGCGCCGGATTTGCCCGCGGGCATCGGGGCTTGAGCACTCCTGACGAGCAGTCAGTTGCGCGAAGGGGAGACTGACACGGAACCGGAACCGGAAGACCGCGGCGCGGTGGCCGGTTCCGCCGGGGTGGTACAGATATCCCACAGCGACACCGGAATCCGGCCTATGTCTTTGGCAAAGACGAAGGTCACCCCGATCAGGAGTATGCCGGCGGCGAGCAGGAGCAGCATGACTTGCAGGTTCGACAGGCTGAAGCCGGAGTGGCTGGGGTCTTTGCTGTGGTTTGACATGATGGCGATGGAATGCGGGAAACCGAAGTATAAAAAAATTCGCGGCGCTGCGCTTGCGTCAAATTGTCACACCCCGCGGTCACGCTCAGTCGCGCTCAGTCGTGCATAGTCGCCGCTTCAGTACGGCAGCCCGGAAGCCGGTATGCCGCTGGCGTAAAATGACGCCATGAACACCCCGCAACATCTGAGTTTTCGCACCTATGGCGCTGATGGCCCGTTGCATAGCCACGACCATGTGCAGATCGTCCTGCCGATGCTGGGCGAGATGGAAATTGAAGTCGACGGCCGCGGCAATATGCTCGACGTCACCCGTGCGGCCTTTGTTGCGCCCGACATCAGCCACGCGCAGTCGGCGCAAGGTCCGAATCGGTTCCTGATCCTCGATTGCAAGCTGTCCGACATCGGCGCCGATGCCGCCGAACGCCTGCGCCGCCAGACCTTCCTGCCGGTTCCTGCCGCGGTGCGGCGGCTGGCCGAGTTTATCGATCTGAGCCTCGACCTGAGCCGCAGCGGCACCGCCGGACTGGTGCTGCCGGAATCGGTGGTGCGTCATTGCACGCCGCTGTTGCTGGAAGCATTGACCGCGATGCCGCAACGGCAATCGCGCTTGCACGGCTTGCTGCTGCGCATCGACGCCGCGCCGGGACAAGCCTGGACTGCAGCGCGGATGGCGCGTGTGGCGAACCTCAGCGTGAGCCGCCTGCATGCCTTGTTCAAGAGCGAACTCGGCCGCACGCCGCAGGAGTGGTTGTCGGACGTGCGCCTGCGTTTTGTGCAGGATGCGCTGGCCGGCTCGGATGTGCCGGTGGCGGAACTGGCGTTGCGTGCCGGCTATTCCGACCAGAGCGCCTTGACGCGCGCCATGCGCCGCACCACCGGCATGACGCCTGCCGCATATCGCCGCGAGCATCGATAGTTTCCAATTGCAATAGCCTCAGCCCAATTTTGAAGAGCCGCAGTCAAGACGCGCGCCGCCGCTTTGCCTATCCTGCCTGGCAGTGAATCGAACAAGGCGGAACATGAAAAGCAATATCTCGGCCGGTGTCGGCAACGGTATCGCGGCGGGGGCGTTCTGGGGGCTGGTGTTCCTGGCGCCGCAGGTGCTCGGCAGTTTCAGCGCATTGCAATTGTCGGCGGCGCGCTATCTCGCTTACGGCGTCGTCGCCATGATGCTGCTGGCGCCACGCTGGCGCGCCCTGGCGGGACGGCTCGGCCGCGCCGAATGGCTGGCGCTGGCGTATCTGAGCCTGCTCGGCAACATCCTGTATTACCTCTTCCTCGCCAGCGCCGTGCAATGGGCGGGCGGCGCGTCGACCTCGCTGATCATCGGCCTGCTGCCGGTGGTGGTGACGCTGGCGGGGGCGCGCGACGAGGGAGCGCTCAAGTTGTCGTCGCTGATGGCGCCGCTGGCGCTGTGCCTGCTCGGGGTCGGCCTGGTCGGCGTGCAGGCGCTGTCGGCGGAGCACGCCACGACGGATCTGGCCACACGCGCGGCCGGCTTGCTGTGCGCGTTCGGCGCACTGGCGTCGTGGTCGGTCTATTCGGTGCGCAACAGCCGCTGGCTGGCGCGCCGGCCCGACATCTCATCGCACGACTGGTCGTTGCTGACCGGCATCGTCACCGGTGCGCTGGCCTTGCTGCTGGTAGTACCGGCGTTCTCGCACGGCACGAACGGGCATGACGGCAGCGATTGGCTGCGCTTCTGGGCAGTGGCGGCGGCCGTGGCGATTTTCGCCTCGGTGGTGGGGAATGCCTTCTGGAATCGCGCCAGCCGTCTCTTGCCGCTGACGCTGACCGGGCAGATGATCATCTTCGAGACGCTGTTTGCGCTGCTGTACGGTTTCCTGTGGGAACAACGCTGGCCGACGCGGCTGGAAGTGCTGGCGATCGTCTGCCTGGTGAGCGGGGTACTGTGGTGCGCGTCGCTGCATCGCGGCCACGGAGGAACAGCGGAAGCATCGGCCCAGGCATGAAGATCGCTGGCGCGAAGGCGGCGGCAACTGATACCATCGAAGCTATCCAAGCTGCGATATAAAGAACAGGGCTCATTTCATTCTGCGCTCTGAATAGTTGCCACGTGAATACTTCGACTCCATGCCCAATTTCATCGACCCCACCGATTTCGAAGCGCTGAAACAGGACGACGCGCTGCCGTCGCCGAGCGGCGTTCGTCTCAACATCATGCGCATGTGCCGCCAAGAGGATGTTTCCCTGGTCGATCTGGTCACGCAGATCCAGGCCGATCCGGTGCTGGGCGGCCGCATCATCAAGATCGGTAATGGCGCCTCGGTCAACAAGGGGCGTCCCATCGTCGCCATCAGCAAGGACGTGTTGCTGATGATCGGACTGGATGCGGTGCGCCAGCTGGCGCTGGCGATTTCGTTGACCACCGAACGCCGCGACAGCAACTGCGCCGGATTCGACTACGCCACGTTCTGGGCGCGCACGGTCGCCATGGCCTGCGCTGCTCAAGCGCTGGCCGAATACTACGGCGAGGCGCCGCCGACCGAAATGTTCGCCAGCGGCCTGCTGGCCAATATCGGCAGCCTTGGCCTGGCGGCGGCGCGTCCGGCGGAATATGCCGGCGCGCTGGCGAGCGTCACGGACGATGACAGCAGTGACGCGAAACTGCGCGACGCCGAACAAGCGGCCTTCGGTTATACCCATCTCGACCTTGCCGCCTCCATGATGCAGGACTGGAGCATCCCGCGCCTGTTCTGCGAAGCGGTGCTGCATCACAAGGCGCCGTCGCAGTCGGGGCTTGACGATGAGTCGCGCCAGTTACGGCTGGCGCAGATGCTGCATGTCGCCGGCGCCATCGCCGATTATTGCGTGGCGCCTGAAAACGCACGCGTACCGGCCTTGCAGGCCTTGCTCGATGCCGGCGCACCGCTCAACGGCGAGATCGATCACGTGAGCGCGCTGTGCGACCGTGTCGGCCGCGACTGGGTGGAATGGAGTTCGATGGTGGGTATTGCAGCGCAAGCGTTGCCGCCGACGCGCGACGTGTTGGCGCAGTTGCGCGAACAATCGGGTCAATAGGCCATCGCAGCTGCCGGAGCAGCTGCAATCAAGTCTTGCCGGCCGGCGACAACTCCGGATACATGGCCGCCGCCAGCAGGCATACCGTCTCCACCGCATCCGCACGCGCCAGGTCATGCACCAGGGGGCGTTGCTGCAGCAGGGCCGCACAGGGTACGGCAGCGGTGACACGGCGCTCAAACAGATCTTCCATCGTCCGCAACCAGTTGTCGAATTCGACGCGCGCCTGCCGTTCCGCCGCGCTTGCCGATGCTCTCTCTTCCAGCCAGATATGCGTGGCCGCACACGCCAGCCGGCGTGCCAGCGCGACGCAGGTGCGGGCGTTGTGGATCTGGCGTGCATCGACGCCGCCTTCGCGCAGCAGCCGTTGCAGCAGCAGGCCGCTCTCGATATTGACCACGCAGGCTTCGCGCCGGTAGGCGTGCATTTGCGCAGCGTGCGGATGCAGCTGCAGCGCACCGCGCAGGTAAGCCAGGTTGGTCAGGATCATGTGCGACAGGTTGCGATGCAGGTTGGCCTGGCGGCGCTGGGGCCATAGCAGGTAGGTGGCGACAATCGCGACCACGGCGCCGATGACGTTGTTGCCGGCGCGCAGCAGCGCGTTACTTAGCTGCAGTTGCGGTTCGGTCGCGACGTCGGCCACCAGCACGAACACCGGTGTCAGGAACAGTGAATACAAGCCGTAGCTGACCGGCCGCAGACCCATCGCCAGCGCCGCCATCGGAAACACCAGCAAGGCCAGCGCAAGCGGCGAATGGATGAACAGGCAGAGCACCACCGCCAGCATGCCGCCGACGATGCTGCCGATGGCGCGCTCCATGCTGCGCGACCAGCTGTCGGCAACCGAGGGTTGCATCACCAGCATGGTCGCCATGGTTGCCCAATAACCGAACGGCAGCTGCAGCAGGTGCACGATCAGGTAAGTGACCCCGGCCGCGACCGCACAGCGCAGGCCGTGCCTTACTTCAGCAGAACCGCTGCGCAGGTGCGCGGCAGCCATGCGCAGTGCATCAAGTGCATCTTGGCGCAGTGAGCTCTGCGGCAGGCTTGGGCGCGCCGCCTGTTTCCAGTCAGCCAGCACCATCAGGCCATCTACGTCATGCAGGTCGCGCAATTTCAGCAGTTGCGCCACCTGCGACGGCGCACGGCCGGTCAGCTGGCGTAGCCGCAGCATGGCGCGCGCATCTTCCGCGTCGCTATGCGCGAGGTTGCGCTTGCCGGGCGTTGTTGCCACACCGCTTTGTATGGTGCGCAGCAATAGTGCCATGGCGTTCAGGATGCGGGCGATGCGCCGGCGCGAGCGGGCATCCTGGGAACGAAAGAGCGGCAGGCGCAGATCGCAGAGCGCCGTGATGCAGTCGAGCAGCGCGTCGGCGCGCGCCAGTTTGATCAGGATGTTCTCGTAGAGCTTGCTGGCGTCGCTGCGGTCGGCCGGGATCGCAGCCAGGGTCGCACGGGCGGCGGCAATGTCGGCGCGGATATGGCGGCGGGTCTGGGCGGCGGCTTCCTCGCGCACGCCGGAACTATCGTTGCTGCCGCCGATGTCGGCCAGTTCGGCCAGCGCGCCGTAGACGCGTGCAACCGCCTGGCGCGCAGGGGCAAACGGATGGATGCGCCACACACTCAGGCCCAGCAGCGTGGCCCAGGCGCAACCGGAAAAATAGATCACGACATGGCTGTGCTGCAGCGGCAGCAGCGTCACCGGGAAGTCCGCCAGGATCGCCGACACCCCGGCCGCCAGTATCAGCACCAGCCCGGTAGCGGCGCCGTAGATGCGCGCAAAGCCGGCAATGCCGGCGCAGGCCATGATGGCCAGCAAGCCGGCCGACATGCCCATGCCGCTCAGTGTGGCGGCGAAGATGCCGCCCAGCGCCGATGCCAGTGCGAAGCCGCCCATCGATGCCAGGCGCGCGCGATTGGAGCCGGCGCTGTCGGCCAGGCAAGTCAGAAAGGCGCCGATGGCGGCCCACGAAAAAAGCGGATTGTGCAGCCACTCACCCACCAGCAGCATGGTTCCCGCCGCCAGGGCCGCACGCAGTCCCTCCGACAGGCTGGCGTGGCGCATCGGGAAGTTGACCGACCAGCGGCGCACGCGCGTGGCCAGAGGCGACGTGAGCAAGGTGAGGGATGTGCGCGACATTCGCGGCGTGGCGAAGGAGGAGAGCGGCGGCATTCTGGGGATGGGCTGGAGCAATGAATGGGGATGCCTGCCAGTATAGAAAACGCCGCTATTGCCGGTATGACTTAATTTCGACGAATGCAGTCGGAATATTCATGAAAATTCACTCGCTTCTGGCGACTTTCTTGCCCGTCACAGGCGGTCCGCCGGCGAACAGTTCGCTGCTCAGCGTCAGCCAGGCGCGCGCCGCATGCGACAGATAACCGCCGCGTGTGACGTAAGCCACCTGCCACTGCACCTCCGGTTCCACCAGCCGCACGGATTGCAATTGATCGGAGGCGAGCCGGTGGATAAAGGGTTCCGGCAACAGGGCCACGCCCATGCCGGCCAGCGCCATGGCCACCAGCCAATCCCATTGGCCGCTCTGGGCCGCCACTTCGGGCGCGATGCCGGTATCGCGGAACATGTTGCGCAAGGTGCGTGTCAGGCCGAACTCGTTATTGAGCAACACCAGCGGCATGTCCTTGAGCGCCTTGCACGGCAGCGTGCTGCGATTTTTCTGGAAGCGGCCGGCCTGCGCCACGGCCCAGATCGGATAGGCCGCCACCGGCGTCATTTCGAGTTCCAGCTCGGGCGCGACGGGCAGCACCGTCATGCCGATTTCCAGGGTGCCGGCGGCGACGCGCTGCTCGATTTGCGGGCCGGTGTCTTCCAGCAGCGTGATGGCGATTTCGGGATGGCGTTCACGGAAGGCCTTCAGCACCGGTGTGCAGAGAATGTTCACCATCGGCGGGATACCGATCTCCAGGTGACCCTGACGCAGGTTGCGGGTGTTGTGGATTTCGGTGTTGAGGCGCTGGACGCCCGCCAGGATCTGCTGTGCCTGCTCGTACACGACGCGACCGGTATCGGTCAGCTGCAGGCTGCGTCCGGCGCGGATCAGCAGCGGCGTGCCGATCTCGTCTTCGAGCTGGCGCACCATCTTGCTGACCGTCGACTGCGTGACATGCAGGGCGTCGGCGGCTCGACTGAAGCTGTTGAGCCGGACGGTTTCCGAGAAGTAACGCAGGGCGCGGATGTCCATGATGATGGTCCAAATTATGCAAAAAACGACTGATTGAAGAGAGTTTAAATCATACGGCGCATGGTTAGCCGATTCTATACTCGTGAAAAAAAGATGGCAGAAATCCATTCTGTCTTTCCAAAATCGAGCAGGAGAACCAGATGTATTCCGAACGTATTCCGCCGGCGCTGGCCGGCAAAGTCATGTCCGCCGGCGACGCCGCCAGCCTGTTCCGCACCGGCATGATCATCGGCATGAGCGGCTTCACGCGCGCCGGCGACGCCAAGGCGATACCGCGTGCGCTGGCCGAGCGCGCCCGCAGCGAAGCGCTGCGCTTCACGGTGATCACCGGCGCCTCGCTGGGTAACGACAGTGACGGCCTGATGGCGGAGGCGGGCTTGCTGGCGCGGCGCATGCCGTTCCAGGTTGACGGTACATTGCGGCGCAAGATCAACGCCGGCGAGGTCATGTTCATCGACCAGCATTTGTCGGAAACCGCCGAGCAGTTGCGCAACGGTACGCCGGGAGCGATCGATATTGCGGTAATCGAAGCGGCGGCGATCACCAGCGAAGGCATCATCCCGACCATGTCGGTGGGGAATTCCGCCAGTTTCGTCGAGCAAGCCGGGATGATCGTCATCGAACTCAACGCCAGCGTGCCGATGGCGCTGGCCGGATTGCACGACATTTATTTGCCGCAAGGGCGGCCGGGGCGTCAGCCGATACCGCTGACCAGTCCTGAGCAGCGCATCGGCACGCGCGCCATTCCGTTCGATCCGGCGCGCATTGCCGCCATTGTCGTCACCGACATGCCAGACAGTCCGTCCAGCGTATTGCCGCCCGATGACGAGACCAAGGCCATCGCCGGCCATGTGATTCGTTTCCTGGAGGCCGAGGTCGCGGCCGGCCGCATGGGCGAGGAGCTGGCGCCGCTGCAGGCCGGCATCGGCACCATCGCCAATGCCGTGCTGCACGGATTGACGCAGTCCTCGTTCCGTAACCTCACGATGTTTTCCGAAGTGTTGCAGGATAGCGCGATCGAGTTGCTCGATTCGGGCCAGTTGCGCTTCGCCTCGGCGTCGTCGATCACGTTGTCGCCGGCCATGAACGAGAAGTTCATGCGCAATCTCGACCACTATCGCTCGCGCATCGTGCTACGCCCCCAAGAGATCAGCAATCATCCCGAGCTGGTGCGCCGGCTCGGCATCATCGCGCTCAACACCGCGCTCGAATTCGATCTCTATGGCAACGTCAATTCGACGCATGTCGGCGGCACCCACATGATGAACGGCATCGGTGGTTCGGGCGACTTCGCGCGCAACGGGCAGTTGTCGATTTTCGTCACCAAGGCGGCGGCCAAGAGCGGCGACATTTCCAGCGTGGTACCTATGGTGTCGCATGTCGATCACACCGAGCACGACGTCGACGTGCTGGTCACGGAGTTCGGCCTGGCTGATCTGCGCGGACTGGCGCCGCGCGAAAGGGCTCCGCTGATCATCGAGCATTGCGCCCATCCCGACTATCGCCCGGCGCTGCGCGACTATTTCGCCCGCGCTTGCCGGGCCGGAGGCCACACGCCGCATCTGCTCCCCGAAGCCCTGTCATGGCACGAACGCTACAAGAACGACAAAACCATGCGGGGTCACTAAGTCGTTTCGATGTTGTCATTTTTTTTATGTAATTGCGAATTAAACAACGCATCGAAAAAATTCATCCGCCGGCTGCGCCCGCACCGGCGTCAATACCCTGTCGCGCCTCTAAAAAATCATGGCGATTTGAAATCGTTTGTGAGACGATTGCCAATGGATAATTTTGTTGACATCAACGTAACTTTTGATAACGTCAACACGCGGCACCCGACACCGGTCGCGCATGCGCATCGCTGCGGGAAGCAAACAACAAGAATAGACGAATAGCAAAAAAGCAAGAGCAAAACAGTACGGCGCAGATCACTGTGCCGAGGGGATGTATCGATTGTTGCTGACGTGTTTTTCCGGAGAGAGAAGCCGTTTATGAAGCTATTCAGAAAAGGCCTGCTGCTGGTTGCGATTCCCGGCATGTTCGAGCTTGGCTTGCTGGGGATCCTGTACAAGAGCCAGGAGAACGCTACGCGGGCCGAAGTCTGGGCCCTGCACACCAAGGACGTCATCATCCAGGCGGGAGAAGTGCGCGAGCCCGTGCTGCTGCAATCGGCGCGGCTGCGCGCCGCCATCATTCTTAATGATCCGTCCGGGCTTGAGAAGAACGATCTGTGGGACAGCCTCGACAAGGAAATCGGCGAACTGCGCGCGCTGGTCGGCGACAACACCGAACAACGCCGGCGTGTGGAGGAGATCGGCGCCTCCGTGCGGGAATACCGCCAGTGGATTGACATCCAGACCGAACTTCTCAAGAACGGCAAGCGCGATGAGCTGGTGGCGGCCTTGCGCGATCCCAAGGCGCTGCGGCTGATTCAGGTGATTCAGCGGCAACTGGTCGAGTTCATCAAGGTGGAAGAAAACCTGGATGAGCAGCGACTGAAAGCCGTGTCCGAGGCGCGATTGATGCAGAACGTCGCTCTGGTGATCGCCTTGCTCGGCGCAATACTCGCCGCCGCACTGGCTGCACGGATTTTCAGCCGTGACGTCGGTGGTCGTCTGGCCGTGCTGACCGGCAATGCGCTCAAGCTGACCGAAGGCGGGGTGCTGGCCCAGCGCGTAGGCGGCAACGATGAAATCACCGAGCTCGACAAAGTGCTGCACGAGGCCAGCGCGCGCCTGCGCCAGGCCGAGGACGACGCACGGGCCTACCGTGAAGAACTCGAGCGTCACGCACGCGAGCTGACCGCCGTGAATGAAGATCTGCAGCGCCAGACGCAGGACAACGAAATGTTCATCTACAGCGTGTCGCATGACCTGCGCTCGCCGCTGGTCAACCTGCAGGGGTTCAGCAAGGAACTGCATCATTCTGTCGGCGAGCTGCACGACACCATCAACGCCAGCGATCTCAACGACGGGGACAAGCAGCGCATCCGCGACATCATCGAGGAAGACGTCGAAGTGTCGCTGCGCTTCATCCGCACTGCGGTAACGCGTTCGGCAGCGATCATCGACGCCATGTTGCGGCTGTCGCGCGTGGGGCGCGTCGAGTACCAGGCGCAAGAGACCAACGTCGACGAGATCGTCGCGCGCGTCATCGACGCCATGAGCAACACCATCCGCGAGCGCCAGGCATTGGTGGTGTCGCAGCCGCTGCCGCCGTGCTACGGCGACCCGACCGCGATCGAACAGATCTTCGGCAACCTGATCGGCAATGCAGTCAATTACCTCGATCCCAAGCGCCCCGGTACGGTCGAAATCGGCGTGCTGCCGCCGGATCCTGGCCAGCCCGATTTTCGCATCTACTACGTGCGCGACAACGGCCTAGGCATTCCGGCCGACTATCTCAGCAAGATGTTTTCCGCCTTCCACCGTCTTCACGCGGATGTCGCCCAAGGCGAAGGCGTCGGCCTGGCGCTGATCAAGCGCATCGTACTGCGCCATGGCGGCAAGATCTGGGTCGAATCCGTCGAAGGCGCCGGCACCACCTTTTATACCTCGCTACCGGTGCGACCGGTGCAGCCCGCAACCCAATTGGCTCAAGGAGAACAGACTCATGGCTGACAAAGACGAAGTAGGGATATTGCTGGTCGAAGACGACGATGGCCACGCCTTGCTGGTGGAAAAAAATCTGCGCCGCGCGGGTTTGTCCAACGGCTTCCTGCGTCTCAAGGACGGCCAGGAAGCGCTTGATTATTTTTTCAACGGCGAGGGCGTGCCTGCCAGGGAAAGATTCGAATCGCTGGTGGTGCTGCTGGATGTGAACATGCCCCGCGTGAGCGGTGTCGACGTCTTGAAGCGCCTCAAGGAAAACGAATCCACTGCAGCCATTCCTATCATCATGCTGACCACCACCGACGATCCGCGCGAGATCGAACGCTGCTATGACTACGGCTGCAATCTCTACATCACCAAGCCGGTGGAGTACGAAGCCTTCATCGAAGCGGTGCGCCGCCTCGGGTTCTTCCTGCAAATCATCAAGGTGCCCCCGGTAGGGCGCGGTGTTGCATGACTGCATCGGAACCCTCCATTCTGATCATCGAAGACGATGAAGGCCTGCGCATGCTGGCGCGTCGCCGTCTGGAAAAGCGCGGCTTCAAGGTCGGCAGCGCCGGCAGCATCGCGCAGGCGCGCAGCTTGTTGCGCGATGGCGCCTTCGATCTGCTGGTGATCGACTATCAGCTCGACGAAAACATGAGCGGTCTCGATTTTTACAACGAGTTGCGCGAAGAGGGCGTGAAGATTCCAGCAGTGATGTGCAGCGGTTTTTCAGACGAGGCGCATTTCGGCGAGGCGCTGCGTTGCGGCATTGCCCATGTCCTGCCGAAGTCGCAGGATTATCTGGACGAGTTGCCCGACGTCGTGCAGCAGGTACTGAATCGGGCGCAGGATTAAGCTGCACGGGCGGTGGCATTTGCGCATGCCGCTGCTGCCATGAAGGGCGCGTCATGGTAGGATGCTGACCCTCTGCAACGCCTCATTGAAGCCGCAATGTCGAAACAGTTTTTGCTTGAAAGCCCCAGGGATACCGGCGACGACCGCGTGACCTTCATCATCCGCAACAACGGCACGATGCTGCCCGGTTTCGTGAGCCGAGCCGCGCTGATTTCCATCGGCGGGCTGACCAGCAACAACATCGTCGCGCTCTACACCGAGCACCGCGCGCGTATTGCCGAAGCCGTCAAGAAGCGCTTGGCGCGTCCTGGCCTGGTGCCTTACATCGCGTTGACGCTGGAAGATTTGCAGCAGGCGCTTCCTCTTGCGGATGCCCGAGCCGAATAGTGATTCACGGCAATGCCGCAAGCACGGCGTAAGCTGCGCCTGATATTTTCACGCTGAATCAATGGCAGGGCCTGTCAATAATCAATTTGATGGGATTATTAACAGGTTCTGCTGTTGCCGTCGTGCTAATCTACGTTTGCGCAAAAAAGCGCCGGGCGCTCGCTGCTATCTCAGCGATCAGTGCACCGTAAAACAGACAACGCGTCATGATCGCGGCGATCGACCGGGACGAACGGTCGGCCCTTTTCCGCCAAGGAAAGAGGCTCAGAACAACAATCATTGGAGACACAGGCGACGCCACATGACCGGGACAGGTCGGGGCGGGCCTGATACGGGAATCAGCTTGAGAGCTTTGCAGAGACGACTATCGAATGCGTTCGTCGCCATTCAGGCGCGCTATCGCCGTTCGCCGCGGACGCACGCAGCGCACACAACGCACACAATGCACTTGCGTACGCATGCCTATGCCAGCCTCTATCAGCAGGAGATGCCTGCGCCTTCGGCCGAGCTCGAACGCAACCTGCGCCATTTCTCAGAGCAGTCCCTGGTCGGCGTGTACGTGCTGCGCAATGACGGTACCGTGCTGCACGCCAACGACAAGATGGCCGCCATGCTCGGCTACCAGCGCGGCGCCGAGTTGGTCGGCATGCCGGTAGCGAGTCTGACGGCGCCGGAAGACCTGTCCCTGCTGCAGGAAAACATGCAGTCGCGCCTGCAGGGCGACGCCGGCACCGTTCAATATTCCTATCGCATTCTGCGTCGCGACGGCACCCGTCATTGGGTCGAAGTGCACGGCAGCGTCTGCCCGCACGAAGGCGGCACCGCGCTGGTCGAAACCGCGCTCGACGTCAACAAGCAGGTGCAGTCCGAATGGCAGTCGCGCATGGCCGACCGGGTCTTCGAATCGACCAGCGAAGGCATCCTGATCACCGATGCCGAGTTTCGCATCCTGGCTGTCAATCCCGCTTTCACGCGGATTACCGGCTATCGTCCCGAAGAAGCGATGGACAAGCGTTCGCGCATGATGACCGGCCCCGGCGCTCAGGCTGAAATCAACCGCGGCATGCTGGAGCGGCTGGCGCGCGACGGCCACTGGCAGGGTGAAATGAAGGACCGGCGCAAGGACGGCAGCTGGTATCCGGCCTGGCTGTCGATCTCCGCCATACGCGACAACCGCGGCGGCATCAGCAATTACGTCGGCGTGTTTACCGACAACACCATCCGCAAGGAAGCCGAAACCAAGCTGGCTTTCCTGGCCGATCACGACAGCCTGACCGGCTTGCGCAACCGCAGCAGCCTGATGCGGATTTTCGCGCAGCAGATTGAAGCGGCGCAGGCGGCCGGTGAGACGCTGGCCTTGTTCTTCGTCGACCTCGACCGCTTCAAGACCGTCAACGACACGCTCGGTCATCACGCCGGCGATCAATTGCTGGTGGCGGCCGCTGAACGGCTGCGCGAGCAGTTGCGCCCGGACGACGTGCTGGCGCGCTTCGGCGGCGACGAGTTCGTCGTCGTGCTGGGCGGCTCGCCTCCACAGGCCATGATTGCGGCCATTGCGCAGCGCCTGATCAACAGCATCCTGCAGCCGTTCACAATCAACGGCCACGAGATGTTCATCAGCGCCAGCATCGGCAGCGCGGCTTATCCGGAACACGGTGAAGACGCCATCACGCTGCTCAAGAATGCCGACATCGCGATGTACCACGCCAAGGATCGCGGCAAGAACGCCTTCCAGCTGTTCAACAAGGAAATGAGCAATCATGCGCTCGAGCAGATGCTGCTCGAAAACAGCCTGCGCCACGCCATCGAACGCAAGGAATTCGAACTGTACTACCAGCCGCAGTTTTCGGCGCAGGACGGCGCCATCTGCGGCGCCGAAGCGCTGATTCGCTGGCGTCATCCGACGCGCGGGCTGGTGACGCCGGGCATGTTCATCACGCTGGCCGAACAGACCGGCCTGATCGTGCCGCTGGGCGCGTGGGTGCTGCGCGAAGCCTGCCGCCAAGGCAAGGCCTGGCTGGATCGCGGCTATCAGTTCGGGCGCATTGCGGTAAATTTGTCGCCGCGCCAGTTTTCATCGGACGACCTGCTTGCCACGATCGACAATGCGCTCGATCAGAGCGGCCTGCCGTCGGCCATGCTCGAGCTGGAAATCACCGAAGGTGCGATCATGCAGAATCCGCAGGAAGCGGTGGTGCTGCTCCAGCGCATGCGTGAACTGGGCGTGACGATTTCGGTGGATGATTTCGGCACCGGCTATTCGTCGCTGGCCAGTCTCAAGCAATACCCGCTCGATACGCTCAAGATCGACCGCAGTTTCGTCAAGGGCATCCCAGCCGACGCCGACGATGTCGCCATCACCGAGGCCATCGTCGCCATCGCCCACAAGCTGCATCTGAAGGTGGTTGCCGAAGGCGTCGAGTCGCAGGAGCAGCACGATTTCCTGCGTGCAGCCGGCTGCGACATGGTGCAGGGTTATCTGCATTCGCAACCGCTGACGGCCAGTGAAATCGAGCAGCACTGGTATCTCGGCGGTGCACAGGCGGAGACCTGACGCGCTGCTTCCATTGCCTGTCTGCCGCGTCACTCCCTGTTCTGCCGCGCATATTCCTTGCGTTTCATGACCAGATATTCGTTCTTGTCGACCTCATGCAGTTGGCGCGGGTAGCGTTCGGTGGCGCTGAACCAGGTTTGCAAGCGTTGCTCCAGCTGCTGCTGCGGCGGTGCCGCCAGACCGCTGAGGAAGGCGTCAATCGCGAGGTAGTAGCGCATGGTATTGCGTTCCACCGTGCCGCGCATGCCGCCGATATAGCCGCTCTTGTCGGACTTATCCTGCGTGAATCCGACCTTGTCGCTGCCGGCGGTGGCAAGATAGGCGCGCAGCGCCACGCGGCTGGCCAGGCCGAACGAGTAGGAATACGTCAGATGCAGGAAGCTGCGGCCGTCGCCGAGCGGCACTGCTTCCAGCTGGATGCGATAGTCGCGCGTGTCGATCGGTCCCTTGTCTGCGGCCAGGCGGACGTCGAAGTAGTCGTCGCCGTTGGCCGGCACGCGGTAGTTGAAGTCGATCCGGTAGGCGTCGTCGATGGCCTGATCGTGCTTCTTGCCGACGCGCATGCTCAGCGTGGCGGGATTCTGACCAGGACCTGGACGGCAGTATTTGGTGTTGAGATGCAGTATCAGCACGTCGCACCAGTGCGCCGGCGTGGTCAGCGAGTTGCGCACCTGGGCAAACGGATAATCGATCACGGCATAGATGTCGCCCTTGATGCTGGATGAGCTTTCGGTCGAATTGAGATACAGCGGACGCGCAAATTGATTGTTCGTCAATTGCGGCTGCAGCGCCTGGTATTTTTCCTGCAGGGCAGGGCCGCCGGAGGATTCGGCGGCCAGGGCGGAGGCGCACACCGCCAACGACACCGCGAGCAGCGTCGCCACCACGGTGGCGGCGACCACGGCGCGCAGGCTCTGGTGCAATGGTTCGGAAATGGGGAAGCGCATGCGGGTCTCCTGGTTCTCCTTGATGATCTTTGCCGTTACAGCCAGCGCGCCCACAATCCGGCGCCGAATTCCTTCAGGCGGTCGCCGAGGGGACGATGCTTCCAGGCGTCGAGCGTGATTTCCTTGGAGGCATCCAGGTCGCGCTCGAACATGGCCTGCATCTGCACGCCGAATTGCGGCCCGAGGATGACGGCGTTGATTTCCTGGTTGTAGATGAAGCTGCGCCAGTCGAGGTTGGTCGAGCCGATGGTCGACCAGACGCCGTCGATGATCGCGGTCTTGGAATGCAGCAGTGCGTCCTGGCGTTCATAGATCCTGACGCCGCCTTCGAGCAGCTCGGTGTAGAAGGAGCGCGAGGCGTTGAGCACCAGCGCCGAATCGCTCTTGCTCGGCAACACCAGGCGTACGTCGACGCCGCGCTTGACGGCATCCTTCAACGCCTCGCGCAATTGCGGATCGGGGATGAAGTAGGCGTTGGTCAGATAGACCTTGGATTCGGCGTGCTGGATGGCCGAGATGAAGGTGGCGTAGATCACGCTGTAGGGGTCTTCGGGCGCGCTGCCGATGCCACGCACGATTTCAGGCCCCTTGTTGTCGATCTTGGGGTAGTAGTTTTTTTTCGCCAGTTCGGGACCATGCTGCTTCTGCCAGGTGTCGATGAACATCTTCTGGAATTCCGCCACCACCGGGCCGTCCATGCGCACCTGAGTGTCGCGCCACGGCACCTTGTTGGGGTTGTCTTCTTCCTTGGGTTTGCGCTTGCGGAACGAGCCGCTGGAGTACACGCTGCTGATGTTGATGCCGCCGACGAAAGCGGTCTTGCCGTCGACGATCAGCAACTTGCGGTGATCGCGCTGGTTGACTTCCCAGCCCTTGCGCGCCTGCGCCGGATTGACCGGATTGAATTCCAGCACCTGGATGCCGGCGTCGATCAGCGGCTGGAAGAATTCGCGCGGCGTACCGAGCGTGCCGACGCTGTCGTACATCAGGTTGACCTGGACGCCATGTTTCTGCCGGTCGATCAGCAGGTCGGCGAACTGCTTGCCGGCGTCGTCGTCTTCAAAGATGTAGGTTTCCATGTTGATGTGGTCGCGCGCTTCGCGGATGGCGGCGAACATCGAGGCATACGTGGCCGGCCCGTCGATCAGCAGCGAGACCTTGTTGCCGGCCACCAGCGGCGAGCCGGTAATGGCTTGTTCGACCGCGAGGTGTTTCTCGAGGATCAGGTTGTCCTGCTTGGAATCCTTGAACTTGTCGAGCACGGCCTTGCTTTGCTCGGGAGTGAGGATGCCGCGTCCGCCCTTGATCTGGATGGCCTTGGCCGATTGCGTGTCCATGTCCGGCACGATGCGTGGCAGAGAGCCGCATCCGGCCAGCGCCATGACTGCGACGGCGGCGCACAAGCGCAGGCGGTTGAGCCGTGCGGTCGCGGTGATGCTTGTGTTGAAAATCACGTGATTTTTTTGTGTAGTCATGACTGTCCTGCAAGGCGATGGTCGGGAATCCGACAATGTCATTCGGAGTATATGCCGCGCAAAAGCAGGCTTGCGGCGTGAATGCCACGTTATTGGCAGGAATCGGCGCTGTCCTACATGAAAACGAGAGGGCTGCCTACGCAGGAGTGGAGGGACGCGCCGGGTTGCGGCGGCGCAGCGTGCGGATTTTTACTTTTTGTTTATCCGGACCGCGCTTCTTTTTAGGATTTCTTTACGCGGTGCGGACTAATCTGATCCCGTTATCAATGCCACGAAAGCAGGTCCGTCATGCCCCCCATGGTCTGGAGAAAACGGTCGTCCCCGCTCACGCGTTTGCTGTTCCCGGAAGTCATGCCCTCCTTGCTGCCGGCTGCACCGGCAGAACCGCAGCCGAACGAGCCGGCGCGCCCCGGACCGCGCAAGACGCTGACGCTGCCCAAGCAGCGTGAACGCCTGATGCACATTACGGTGACGCGGGAAGAGGTCACGCATCTGCGCGAGGTGGTGATGCAGAGTTGCCATTGCGTCTGCTTCATGCGCATGTCGCCGCTGGACCATGCCCGCCGCATGTGTCTGTGCCTGTGCGTGCAGGCCGAGGCGGTGCCGATGGTGATGGATGCGGTGATGTGGGCGCTGCCGCAGGCCGAGTTCGGCCTGCGGCAATCGTAGTGCAGGCCCGGGAAGATCCGGATCAGTACACGTCGCGGCGATAGCGGCCCTGGGCGATGAGGTCTTCCAGCGCGGCTTCACCGAGCAGGTCGGCCAGCGCGGCGTCGACGCCCGCAGCCATGCCGTCGAGGCTGCCGCAGACGTACAGCACTGCGCCTTCGTCGAGCCAGGCCTTGAGCATATCGGCGGCCTGGCGCAACTTGTCCTGCACGTAGACGCGCTCGGGCTGATCGCGCGAGAAGGCGATGTCGACACGGCTGAGCATGTCGTCCTGCATCCATTGTTCGATCTCTTCGCGATAGAGGAAATCGTGGGCGCGGTGACGTTCGCCGAACAGCAGCCAGTTGCGGCGCTGGCCGCTCGCGATGCGGGCGCGCAGATGACCGCGCAAACCGGCCAGGCCGGAGCCGTTGCCGATGAAGATGGCCGGGGTCGGTTCGGGTGCGAGTGCGAAGCTGCTGTTCTCCAGCAAGCGCAATTCGACGGTGCTGCCCAAAGGCGCGTATTCCGTCAGCCAGCCCGAAGCCAGGCCGAAGCCGTCTTCATGCGCAACCTGGCGTACCAGCAGGTGTACGCGTTCGTCCTCCGGCACCGAGGCGACCGAGTAGCGACGCGATGCCAGCGGCTGCAGGGTGTCGGCCAATGCTTGCGGCGCCAGACCGGGGCCGGATCTGGGAGCCGGCAGAACGCTGCGCGACAGCGCCTCGGCCAGGGTGAGCGTGACGCCCTGATGGCGGACCGCGACGTCGCCGTCGAGGCCGGTGCGGCTCAGGAATAGTGCAACGCGGTCGGGGGCATGGCGTGGCAGAATTTCCGCCAGTGCGCCGGATTGCCACTGCACATTGCCGCCAGCGGGCGCGTCGAATTCCAGGTGGTAGATGGCCTGGCCGGCGCTGCCCGGATTGAGCAGCTTGCGTTCGCGCAGGAGCCAGCCGGCATAGGGCGCTTCGGCCGGCGCCGGCGCGGCATCTTCCAGCGGCGCGCCGCCGGTCAGCACCGCAAGTTCGCGTTGCCAGGCTGCGAGCGCGGCCGGTGCCGTGGTTGCGTTATCGTCGACTTCGATCATCGGGAAGAACGCTTGCGCGCCCTGGCTGCGCAGCCAGTGGTCGACGCTGTGGCCGAAGCCGCAGAATTTTTCATAGTGGCGGTCGCCCAGCGCCAGCAAGCCGAATTGCACGTGAGCGAGGGCGTTGCCGGGTGGTTGTGCAAGCTGCCGTGCAAAGCGGCGCGCACTGTCGGGCGGCTCGCCTTCGCCGAAGGTGCTCACCACAAATAGCGCACGGTGAAAGTGGCGCAGCCGTTCCGGATCGAGCGTGGCCAGCGATTGCACGGTGACGGCAACGCCGGCTTTCTGCAGCGCTGCAGCAGTGTGCAGCGCGATGCGTTCGGCTTGACCGGCTTGCGTGGCGTAGGCCAGCAGTACGCTTTCCTTGCCTTCCTTGCTGCCGCCGCCCGGGCTGGTCACGACGGCTTCGCGGCTGCGGTCGAGCAGGGCGCGTTCGGCGCGCACCGCGCGCTTCTTGCGTCGGCGGTCGAGGTACAGCATCCAGCCGGTGATGCCGAACAGCGGCATGATCAGTGCTGCAATCGTCATCACGATGCGACCCGGCATGCCAAAGTAGGTGCCCATGTGCAGCGGATAGATCGCGCCGATGAAGAGGCCGCCGGCATCCTTGTCGGCGAAGCGTTCATTGAGCTTGATTTCGCCGGTCAGCGGCAACACGTTCAGGCGATTGCGTGCGCGCTCGTGCGAGGCGTCGGGCAGCAGGTAATTGAACTGGACCGGCTGCGCGGTCTTGTCGGAAATGCGGATGTTGACCAGCGTGTACGGACCGGCCTCGCGCACGAACACGTCCCAGGCCAGCGTGAGGTCGAGCGGTGCAGCTTCGGCTTTGTCCGCCCTGTCCTTCTCTTTGTCCATGCCCATGCCTTTGGGCTTTTCGCGTTTGGCTTGCGGCGCACGCACTTCCTGCCCGGCTAGGCTGTTGACGCCGGCTTTGAACCAGTCGAACGCCCAGTACATCCCCGTCGTAGTAAAGACCACGTACATCACCAGCGCCCAGGTGCCGATCACCGAATGCAGGTTCCACAGGAAGGAACGGCCCGAGAGGCCGAAGTCCAGCTTGAACCAGGCGCGCCAGTTCAGCGCGCGGCGCGGCCAGCGCATGTAAAGCCCCGACAGCGCCAGGACCAGCAGGCACATCGACAGGCTGCCGGCGACGATCTTGCCGGTATCGGTCGGCAGCAGCAGCCAGCGGTGGAAGCGTTCGGTGAATTCGAAGAACTCGTTGCCGGCCAGCGGCGGCAGCAGTGCGCCGGTGTAGGGATCGGCGTAGCGCATTTCGCCGCGGCGCACGCCCGGCGGCGGGGCGAAGTTGATGCGCACGGAAGCGCCGGGCCGGACCGACGCGATGAGCACCGCGACGCGCTCATGCGGGACCTCGGCGCGCAGGCGTTCCAGAATCTGCGGCGGCGTCAGCATGGCCTGGTCGCGCACGGCGACATGGACGATGCCGGGATTAAGCCAGTCGGTAATTTCTTCGCGGAAAGACAGAATGGCGCCGGTCACGCCGATGAACATCAGCACGGTCCCTGCAGTGATGCCGATGAACCAGTGCACCTGGAACCAGATTTTCTTGAACATTGTTTTTCTCTTGTGGGCCGCGCGGCTTGCTGACGCCGGTGGATGGCGTTTTCGCTAAAGCGCCCTATTATAGAGGATAGACGAATGAGAATTATTCCAAAAATATCTCATTGTTCAAATGTCAATGCGGTGCGGGCGCATCCTTTTGCAGCACCATGCTGGCAAGGATCATCGCCGCCACCAGCAACGCCACCGGCAACAGTCCGCGATGCAGCAGGAAACCGGCGATCTGCGTACCCACGCCCGACAGCGTCAGCGCGAGGAACATCAGGAACCCCGAGGCCAGGCTGGTCAGCGACTTCGGCACCGACAGCGCGCGCGTCACGGTGGACGGTCCACGCAGGCCGAGGCCGGCGCAGAACAGCATCCAGCATCCGATCAGCGGCGCGACATGGCGCTGGTCCAGCAGGCCCAGCGCGATCAGTCCCGCCACCGAAATCAACTGAACAATGGCGCCGGCATTCATCAGCTTGAACGTGCCGCAACGATGCGCCATGGCGCCGGCGCGCGAGGCCGCGATGATGAAGGAGGACACGCCGCAGACCTGCATCAGCGCAAAGGCGCCGGGACCGCGACCGCTCCATTGTTCGATCAGGTGCGGCGCGCTGGCGACGAAGGTGACCAGCGCGCCGAAGGTCAGGCCGTACACGGCGGCGTCGCGCAGGTACACGCGATTCCTGAGCAGCACGGCGTAGCTGACGGTTTCATCGGCGTCGTGCAGCACTTGCCTGCCCGGCACCAGTTTCAGGATGAACGGCAGCAGCGCCAGCGCGAGGACGGCCACCAGCCAGAAATTGCTGCGCCAGCCCGACACCAGCAGGATGCCCGTGCCGATCACCGGCGCGACGGCGGGGATGACGGATTCGGCGATGCTGACCCAGGAAATCGCCCTGATCGCATCGGCATCGGCGAAGCGTCGCCGCAACAGCACCGGCACCACCACGGTGGCGGCGCCCGCGCCGATGCCTTGCACGGTGCGGTAAATGATCAGTGCGTCGACATCCTCCGCCAACGCACAGGCCACGCCGGTGACCGCCAACAGGGCAACCCCCGCGAGCAAGGTATTGCGCATGCCGAGCTTGTCGGCCAGCGCGCCCCACAGCAGTTGCGACAGCGCCAGCGCAATCATGAAAGAAGAAATCGTCGCCTGCACGGCCGGCACGTCGCTGCCGAGATCGTGGGCGAGATGGGGCAGCGCAGGCAGGTAAAGATCGGTGGCCAGCATGCCGACGCCGGTGAGCGCGGCGAGCGGGACGATTTGCAGCAGAGGAGGACGGGACATCGGAAAAACTCAGTAAGACGCAAGGAGCGGAAACATGGGGCGGCAGGCATGCAGGAAGTCGCACGCAGGTGCGCTGCCCGGAACGCGGAGAGCGGCCATGATACCACCGGCTTTTCCGAGGAGCGTTTTTGCCGGGCGCCACCCCAGCGTAGGGGCTGTGTGCAGGATTACGTCAACGGCGATAAAAATCTGGTCTAATCTCAAATCCAAATGGTATAGTGATCATACCAGTTAGAAAATTTCATAAAACACTGGCGAGGCAGGTAACTGCACATCACTAAAACCACCGTCAGAAACGCTTTCCGAAAAGCGTCGGCGGGAAAACAAGGTTGTTGTTGATTCGGCAATACCCTTGTTCAATCAACTGAGGAGACAGCATGGAGGCAGCAACAAGCGCCGTCGAAAAGTCGGCAATCAGGAAAGTATCGTTACGGCTGGTGCCGTTCGTCGCACTGATGTTCTTTATCAATTTTCTGGACCGCACGGCGATTTCCTTCGCCGGTCCGAATGGCATGACCAAGGACCTCGCCCTCACGGCGGCACAGTTCGGCTTTGCTGCGGGCGTGTTTTTCATCGGCTACGTACTGCTGGAAATTCCCAGCAATCTGGCGCTGCACAAGTACGGCGCCCGTCGCTGGCTGGCGCGCATCATGGTGACCTGGGGCATCGTCGCGCTGCTGTTCACCTGGGTCAGCAATGTCGAGGGTCTGTATGTCTTGCGCTTCCTGCTGGGCGTCGCCGAAGCCGGCTTCTTCCCGGGCGCGATCCTGTTCCTGAGCATGTGGGTGCCGGCCCGCCATCGCAGCCATATCCTGGCGCTGTTCTATCTCGCGCAGCCGCTGACCATCGTCATCGGGGCTCCGGTCGCAGCGTTGCTGATCGAGGCGCACGGCCTGTTCGGACTGGAGGGCTGGCGCGTGATGTTCGCCGGCGTGGCGATCCCTGCCATCGTTGTTGGCGTGATCGCCTGGTTCTATCTGGCCGACAAGCCGGCCGACGCCAAATGGCTCAATGAAGCCGAGCGCAACTGGCTCACGGCCGCGCTGGCCAGCGAAAACAAGATCAAGCGCATCACCGCTCAATCCAATGTCACCTCGGCGCTGACCAACAGCCGCGTGTGGTTGCTGTCGCTGGTGTATTTCGGCCTGATCTACGGTTTGTATGCGCTGGCGTTCTTCCTGCCTACCATCATCGGCGGCTTCGAAGCGCAATTCGGCAGCAAATTCAACGTCTTTCAAAAGGGACTGATCACGGCGATTCCTTACCTGCCGGCGGCGGTTGCGCTGTACCTCTGGAGCCGCGACGCCACCCATCGCGGCGTGCGCAGCTGGCACGTGGGCGTACCGGCCCTGCTGGGCGCGGTCAGTATTCCGATGGCGCTGTACATGAACACGCCGGCGGCGACGGTGGCGGCCATCACGGTCACCGCCTGCGCCATCTTCTCGGCCTTGCCGACCTTCTGGTCGATTCCGGCGCGCTTCCTGTCGGGCGCTGCCGCGGCGGCAGGCATTGCGCTGATCAATACGGTCGGCAACGCCGCCGGCTTCATCGCACCGTTCGTTACGGGCGCCATCAAGGACGCGACCGGTTCCTACCAGGCGCCGATGTTCGTGGTCGGCGCGCTGATGCTGACCTCGGCGGTGGTGATCTTTGCCATCGGAGCGGGCGTACGGCAAGAGCAAACCTTGCCGTCGGAACTGCAGGGAAAGGCGATCGCGGATTAGCGTCTCACCGTGCATCCTCGGCAAATTTTTGTATTACCGAATCATTGAATCGTCACTGAGCAACTGGAGAATCATCATGAAGGAAAAAATCGCCCTGTTCGGCGCCGGCGGCAAGATGGGTGTGCGGCTGGCCAAGAATCTCAAGAAATCCGACTACCGCGTGGCCCACGTGGAAGTCAGCCAGGCAGGCCAGCAGCGCCTCAAGGAAGAGCTCGGCGTGGAGTGCGTGAGCATCGACGCGGCATTGGACAACGTCGACGTCGTCATCCTGGCGGTGCCGGATACGCTGATCGGCAAAATCGCCGCAGAGATTTCGCCCAAGCTGCGCGCCGGCGTGATGGTGATGACGCTGGATGCGGCTGCGCCGTTCGCCGGCCATCTGCCGGACCGTCCGGACCTGGTCTATTTCGTGGCCCACCCTTGCCATCCGCCGATCTTCAACGACGAGACGACGCAAGAAGGCCGTCGCGATTTCTTCGGCGGCGGTGCCGCCCGGCAATCGATTACCAGCGCGCTGATGCAAGGTCCCGAGTCGGCCTTCGACCTGGGCGAAGACGTGGCCAAGGTGATCTATCAACCGATCCTGCGCAGCTATCGCCTGACGGTGGACCAGATGGCGATCCTGGAACCGGGCCTGTCGGAAACCGTCTGCGCCACCTTGCTTTACGCGATGAAGCAGGCCATGGACGAGACCGTGCGCCGCGGCGTACCCGAGGAAGCCGCGCGCGATTTCCTGCTGGGCCACATGAACATTCTGGGGGCGGTGATTTTCAAGGAAATCCCCGGCGCGTTTTCGGACGCCTGCAACAAAGCGATCCAGAACGGCCTGCCGCGCCTGTTGCGCGACGATTGGCTGAACGTCTTCGATCACGATGAAATCGCCGAAAGCATCCGGCGCATCACCTGAGCACCTGCAGCCGCAGACATCCGTGGCGATCGTTGCCACGGATGAACCAGACTATCAGCGAGTAAAACATGGAACGCATCTACGCCAGCTATTGGCTGGAAACCGGCGATGATCCCGCCCGCGCCGCCGAGGTCATCGCCGGCGAACAATCGAGCGGCACCTTCGTCGCCCTGCCGACCGAGACGCCCGAACTGAAGGAACGCTCCGGCGCACGTGTCGAGCGCCTCGACATCCTGGGCCACAGCAAACAACCCAGCTTGCCGGGCGGCATGCCGTCGCAGCGCTACACCCAATGCGAACTGGAGATTTCCTGGCCGTTGGAAAACCTCGGCCCCTCGCTGCCCAACCTGATGGCGACCATCGCGGGCAATCTGTTCGAGTTGCGCCAGGTGTCCGGCCTGCGCCTGACCGGCTTGCGTCTGCCGCCGGCGTTTGCCCGAGCCTATCAGGGACCGGCCTTCGGTATCGCCGGTACGCGCCGCCTGAGCGGCGTGACACACGGTCCGCTGATCGGCACCATCATCAAACCGAGCGTCGGCCTGTCGGTTGACGAGACCGTACAGCAAGTGCGCGAACTGGTCTCCGGCGGCGTCGACTTCATCAAGGATGACGAATTGCAGGCCGATGGCGCACGGTGTCCTTTCGATGAGCGCGTACGCGGCGTGATGCGGGTCATCAACGAGCATGCCGAGCGGACCGGGAAAAAAGTCATGATGGCCTTCAACCTGACCGGCGATCTCGACCAGATGCGCCGGCGCCACGACCTGGTGCTGGCCGAAGGCGGCACCTGCGTGATGGCCAGTCTCAATTCGATCGGCCTGATCGGTTTGCAGGAGCTGCGCCGCCATGCACAACTGCCGATCCATGCGCATCGCGCCGGCTGGGGTTACCTGACGCGCTGTCCGCAGCTGGGCTGGGATTACGCGCCGTGGCAGATGCTGTGGCGCCTGGCCGGCGCCGATCACATGCACGTCAACGGCCTGCGCAACAAATTCAGCGAGCCCGACGACAGCGTCATCGCCGCAGCGCGCTCGGTGCTTAGCCCGGTGATGCCCGATGCGCCGCTGTCGGCCATGCCGGTCTTCAGCTCGGGACAGACCGGTTTGCAAGCGGCCGACACCTATCGCGCCATCGGTTGCGCGGATCTGATCCACACCGCCGGCGGCGGCATCTTCGGGCATCCGCAAGGCGTGTCGGCCGGTGTCGAAGCGCTGCGCGAATCCTGGGTGGCGGCGATGGAAGGCGTGCCGCTGGAACGTCATGCCGAGCGCCATCCAGCCTTGCAGGCTGCGCTCGGTTTTTGGAAATAAGTGCACTGCTCATGACGACAGACGGAAAAGAAAACGCCTTGCCGGCAGGTTTGCTGCTGGCGTACTACGGTGACGATTTCACCGGTTCGACCGACGCGATGGAAGTAATGGCGGCGGCGGGTTTGCCGACGGTGCTGTTCCTGCAGACACCCGACCGCGCCATGCTGCAACGCTTTCCGGACGTGCGCTGCGTCGGCATCGCCGGTTCTTCGCGCGGCCGTTCACCGGAATGGATGGGCGAGCATCTGCCGGGAGCGTTTTCGCAACTGGCGGCGCTGCATCCGCCGCTGATGCAATACAAGGTGTGCTCGACGTTCGACTCGTCGGCGACGACCGGCTCCATCGGCCGCGCCATCGATCTGGGTGTGGTGCACATGCCCGGCACATGGTCGCCGATGATCGTCGGCGCGCCGCGGTTAAAGCGCTATCAGCTGTTCGGCAACCTGTTTGCGGCCGTCGACGGCGTCGGCTATCGCCTCGATCGCCATCCGACCATGGCGCGCCATCCTGTTACGCCGATGGCCGAATCGGATTTGCGCCGTCATCTGGCGCTGCAGACGCAACGCCGCATCCAGCTGATCGACATGGTCCAGTTGCGCAATGGTGCGGCGGCGGACGCGCAGAGTCTGGCGCGCCTCAAGGGGGCGGACGCGCCTGTGGTCATGCTCGACGTGCTCGACGAAGAAACCTTGCGCGAAGCCGGCCGCCTGGTATGGGAGCAGCGCGGCGCGGGCGTGTTCAGTGCATCGTCATCCGGGTTGCAATACGCGTTGACGTCGTACTGGCGCTCGCGCGGCTGGATTGCAGAAAAGACTTCATTGCCGAAAGCCGGGCCGGTTCCGGTCATCGCCGCAGTCAGCGGAAGTTGTTCGCCGGTGACAGCCGGACAGATCGCCTGGGCGCGCACGCATGGATTTGCGGTGGAACGACTGGATCTGGCGGCGGCGCTCGGCGCCGGCAGTCGCGAGACGGAACTGGCGCGTGTCGTCGCGCTGGCGGCGGCGGCGATCCGCGCGGGACGCAGTCCGCTGGTGTACAGCGCCGAAGGTCCGGATGATCCTTGCGTCATCGGTTTCGACGCGATAGCAAGGCACGCCGGTCTCGGCCGCGCCGAGGCGGCGCGTCGCGTCGGCGCCGCGCTGGCCGAGATCATGCGGCGCCTGCTCGATACCTGCACGGTGTCGAGGCTGGCGATTGCCGGCGGGGATAGTTCAGGCGAGGTGGCCGGCGCGCTCGACATCAGCGCGCTCAGCGTATGCGCCGCGATGTCGCCGGGGGCACCCTTGTGTCGCGCCTGGTCCGACAATCCGCGCCGCGACGGGCTGGAAGTGGTCCTCAAGGGCGGGCAGGTCGGCGCGCGCAGCTTTTTCGGCGATGTCCTCGAAGGAGCGTCACCGGTTTCCACCTGATCCTGGTCCGATCCGTGAGCGAGGGGCAGTAAAATTGATGTGCTAAAGTTCCATCTCAATTTTCATTCACGCCTTATTCAAGCTGACGCAATGACGCAAGCCATGCCGGAAACCATACAGCGACGCAAGTTATATCAAGAAGTCCTGGAACGCCTGATGGAGCGCATCCATAGCGGTGAACTGCCGCCCGGATCGCAACTGCCGTCGGAACGTGAGCTGATGGAGCAGTACGGCGTGGGCCGCCCTGCGGTGCGTGAAGCGCTGCAGGCGATGGAGCGCTCCGGCTTTGTCGAGATCGCCCACGGCGAGCGCGCCCGCGTGGTCGATCCGACCGCCGACCGCTTGATCGCCCAGATCGCCATCGGCGCACAGCATTTGCTGCGCACCAAGCCCGCCATGCTGGGACATCTCAAGGAAGCCCGCGTCCTGCTCGAAACCAGCACCGCCCGCATGGCCGCCGAGCGCGCCACTGAAGAGCAGATCGCGCGCCTGCGCCTGAGCATTGCGCAGCACCGCGCGTCCATGGTCAACCTGGAAGAGTTCATCGAACGTGACATGGCCTTTCATCGGGAGATCGCCGACATCAGCGGCAATCCTCTGTTTCCCTCCATCGTCGAATCGATGTTCAAGTGGGCCGGAGAGTTTTATTTCACGCTGGTGCGCGCGCCGGGTGCGGAAGAACTTACGCTGGCCGAACATCAGCGCATCGTCGACGCCATCGCGGCCCATGACGGCGATGCTGCTGCCGAAGCGATGCGCAGTCACCTGATGCGCGCCAACGCGCTGTATCGGGAACTCGGGCAGCAGTAAGAGCAGCAGTCCGTCCCTTCAGGCGCGGATCAGCGCCACCAGCGCCTGCGCCAGTTCATTATCCTTGTCGGCCAGTTTGCCGATCACATCGAGATGATGGCCGTCGGCCAGCCTGACTTGCCGTACCGGGAATCCCGCCGCCTGCAAGCGCAGTCCGTATGCCGCCAGCTGGCGATGGAATTCGGCGGATTCGGCGCCGCCGGCGCTCAGCACCACCGGCATCGGCAGCCGCGGCAGATGATGCAGGGGACTGAATTGCTGCACCTGGGACTGATCCAGTTGCAGCGCCTCATTCAGGTAGCACAGGCGAATCGGCTCCAGGTCGTAGAGCCCGCTGACGCTGCACAATCCCTTCACGGCATTGTCCGGCAAACCGCTATCCTGCCAGTCGGTCGCCGCCAGTATGGCTGCCAGATGGCCGCCTGCCGAATGTCCGGCGACATAGATGTCGTCGGCATTGAAGCCCAGTTGCGCCGCTTGCCGGTACAGCCAGGAGAAGGCCAGGCGCACGTCGCCGACGATCTCGGGCATGTCGACCTCGGGAGCTAGCCGGTAATTGATCATGGCCACGGCGATGCCGGCCTCGTGGCAAGGCCCGGCCAGGTGGCTGAAGTCGTCCTTGTCCAGCGAGCGCCAGTAGCCGCCGTGGATGAACACCAGCAAGGGCGCATCGGCCTGCGTCGCCGGGAAATAATCCAGCGCCTGCAGGCGATGCGCGCCGTAGTGCAGGTTGGTGCGCACTTCATGCTGCTGCCGGTACGCGCGCGCGGTTTCATTCCAGCTGTCGAAGATATCCTGAAAGCGCGGAATGCCGGCGCGCACATTGTATTGACGGTCGAGCTGATCGCGGTCGTAGTGCAGGTAATGCTTCATCGCGTCTCCTGAATCTTGTAACACTTACTGTTCCGCAAAGTGCTCGGAAACGAATCCGCGCAGCCACTGGTTGCCTTCGTCCTGGTTGAAGCGGCGGTGCCAGAAGATATTGGTCTGCAGCGACGGCAGCCGCAAGGGCGGACGAATGTATTGTAGGTTGAATGGTTGCGCCGCGCTCTCGGCCAGTTTTTGCGGCACCGTCACGATCAGGTCGGTGGTGCTGACGATATAGGGAACGGCGGTGAAATGCGGTACGCGGAAATTGACGTTGGCGCGGATGCCGGCTTTTTCCAGATTCTGATTGATGCGATCGTAGGGGCTTTCCAGCGAGGACACCACCAGATGTTGCGCCGCCAGGAAATCCTTCATCGTCACGGTCTTGCCGCTCAGCGGATGACCCTGGCGGAACATGCTCACATAGTTCTGGCGAAACAGCCGGCGCTGGTACAGCGCACCAGAGACGTTGTCGAAGGCGCCGATGGCGAGGTCGACCCGGCCCGATTCCATCTCGCTCTTGAGATCGATGGCGCCGGCGCGCACCGTGCTGATCTGGATGCCGGGCGCGAGCCGGGCACAGGTCTCGATCAGCAGCGGCATGAAGTACACCTCGCCGACGTCGGTCATGGCGATGGTGAAATGGCGCGCGCTGCCCGCCGCCGAGAACGGCTCCTGCCGGTTCAGCGCCTTCGACACGTGCATCAGCGCCGCCGCCACCGGCTCGGCCAGCTGCTGTGCGAACGGCGTCGGCTGCATGCCTTGCGCTGTGCGTACGAACAGCTCGTCGCCGAAGGTGCGGCGCAGGCGCGCCAGCGCATTGCTGACGGCCGGCTGCGACAGGTTCAGGCGGCGCGCCACCGAGGAAATCTGGCGATCCTGGAACACTTCCTGAAACACCACCAGCAGGTTGAGGTCGATGTCTTTGGGTTCGATCATGCTCGTGCAGCGCTTCCGTTATTTTTCCGACCACTATTCATAATATCAATGGACCACATTTACCCATTTATATCGTAAAAGTCGGATCATTGCACCACTCATAAAAAAACGCGACGTCGTCCTGCGTGTTGTCATGCAGGCAAGTTGCGACCATCCACAACCAATAAGGAGGAGCAAGGATGCAATCCGATGTCATCAATGTCGACCAGGTCGTCGAGCAGAGCCGTTTCGGCGCCTTTCAATTCGGTCTGCTGCTGCTGTGCGGCCTGTGCCTGATCATCGACGGTTTCGACATCCAGGCCATGGGTTACGTCGCGCCCGCCATCATCGGCGACTGGCACGTCAACAAGGCCAGCCTCGGTCCGGTGTTTGGCGCCGGCCTGTTCGGCATGCTGCTCGGTTCGCTGGTGCTCACCCCCGTGGGCGACAAATACGGCCGCCGTCCGGTGCTGATCATCTCCACCTTTTTCTTCGCCGCCTGCATGCTGCTGACCACGCGCGTGCAAACCATCGATGAATTGCTGGTCCTGCGCTTCATCACCGGCTTCGGCCTCGGCAGCATCATGCCCAACGCAATGGCGCTGGTCGGCGAGTTCAGCCCGAACAGCTCGCGCGTAACGCGCATGATGCTGGTGTCGTGCGGCTTTACCGTCGGCGCAGCGGTCGGCGGCTTCGTCAGCGCGGCGCTGATCCCGGCCTTCGGCTGGCGTTCGGTGTTCCTGGTCGGTGGCCTGATCCCGGCGGCGCTGGGCGTGGCGATGCTGATCTGGTTGCCGGAGTCGATCCAGTTCCTGGTGTTGCGCAAGCGTCCGATGAAACAAGTGGCGCGCTGGCTCAACAAGGTGCAGCCGGGTTTGCTGGTTACCGAAAGCAGCACCGTGGTGGTCAAGGAAGCGCGCAACGACGGCATGCCGGTGGCCGAACTGTTCCGGGAGGGCCGCGCCGGCGTCACGCTGCTGCTGTGGCTGATCAGCTTCATGAACCTGATCAACCTATATTTCCTGTCCAACTGGTTGCCGACGCTGATCAAGGACGCCGGTTATTCGACCGGCGCAGCGGTGCTGATCGGCACTTCGCTGCAAGTCGGCGGTATCGTCGGCACGCTGACGCTGGGCTGGTTCATCAATCGCTTCGGATTTACCCGCGTGCTGGGCAGCTGCTTCGTAGTGGCGTGCGTCTTCATCGCCCTGATCGGTCACGTCGCCGCGACGCCGGTGCTGCTGTTCATCTGCGTAGTGGTAGCCGGCTTCTGCGTGGTGGGCGGACAGCCTGCGGTCAATGCGCTGGCCGGCACTTTCTACCCGACCCAGCTGCGCTCGACCGGCATCGGCTGGGCGCTCGGCATCGGCCGCATCGGCTCGGTGCTGGGGCCGGTCATCGGCGGCCAGCTGATCGCCATGCAATGGGCCAACGGTTCGCTGTTCATGGCTGCGGCCGTACCGGCGATCATCTCGGCGCTGATGGTGGCGCGCCTGCATTGGTATCGCCCGCAATAGTTTTTGGAATCGGTTTTTTGAGAAGGACGCATCATGAATACGCGTGCAGAATCTTTCATTGCCCAAGCGGTGATCAGGACCGCCGGTTATCAGTCCGGCTTCGGCAACGAGTTTGCGACCGAGGCGCTGCCCGGCGCGTTGCCGGTCAATCAGAACTCGCCGCAGCAAGTCGCCTACGGCCTGTATGCCGAACAATTGTCCGGCACCGCCTTTACCGCTCCGCGCGGGCACAACCGTCGCTCGTGGCTGTATCGGATTCGTCCGGCGGCGATGCATGAGCCGTTCGAGCGCATCGGCAACGGCCTGGTCGATCGCTTCGACGACGTCGAGACGCCGCCCAACCAGTACCGCTGGGATCCGCATCCCATGCCCGACGCGCCCACCGATTTCGTCGCAGGACTGATCACCATGGCCGGCAACGGTTCGCCCGATGCTCAGACCGGTTGCGCGATTCACTTGTATGCGGCCAACCAGTCGATGACCGACAGCTACTTTTATTCCGCCGACGGCGAATTGCTGATCGTGCCGCAAACCGGCCGCCTGCAGCTGCTCACCGAACTGGGGGCGATCGACATCGAGCCGCAGGAGATCGCGGTGATTCCGCGCGGCGTGCGCTTCCAGGTCAAGCTGCCCGACGGCGCCGCGCAGGGTTATGTGTGCGAAAACTTCGGTGCGCTGCTGCGCTTGCCCGACCTCGGTCCGCTGGGCTCCAACGGCCTCGCCAATCCGCGCGACTTCCTGACGCCGCATGCCTGGTATGAAAACCGGGAAGGCGACTTCAGGCTGATCGCCAAATTCGGCGGCAACCTGTGGCAGGCCAGGATCGGGCATTCGCCGCTGGACGTGGTGGCATGGCACGGCAACTACGCGCCGTACAAATACGACCTGCGCCATTTCAACACCATCGGATCGATCAGCTACGACCATCCCGATCCGTCGATCTTCCTCGTGCTGCAGGCGCAGAGCGATACGCCGGGCGTCGATACGCTGGACTTCGTGATCTTCCCGCCGCGCTGGCTGGCGGCGGAAAACACCTTCCGCCCGCCGTGGTTCCATCGCAACGTGGCGAGCGAATTCATGGGGCTGATCCACGGTGTGTACGATGCCAAGGCCGAAGGCTTCCGTCCCGGCGGCGCCAGCCTGCACAATTGCATGACCGGCCACGGCCCCGACGGCGCCACGTTCGAGAAGGCCAGCCGCAGCGACACCAGCAAGCCTGACAAGGTCGGCGACACCATGGCCTTCATGTTCGAGACGCGCAATGTGATCAAGCCGACGCGCCATGCGCTGAGCTCGCCGACGCTGCAAAAGAATTACTACCAGTGCTGGATGGATATCAAAAAGAACTTTGACCCGCACTTCAATCCACAACATCGTCCGGAGCAACAATGAGCATCATCCTGAATGAAACCCACGACGCTGACCTGCGAAGCTGGGTCGCCTCGGCCAATGCCGCGGGCAGCGATTTCCCGATCCAGAACCTTCCGTACGGCGTGTTCCGCAGGAGCGGCCGGGAAGGCGACGAGGTTTTCCGCGCCGGCGTTGCCATCGGCGACAGCATCCTCGACTTGCGCGCGGCGTTCGAAAGCGGCGCATTCGCCGGTTTCGGCGAGACCGTGCACAAGGCCATCGTCGCAGCGACGGCGGGGAGTAATCTGAATCCGCTGATGGAACTCGATGCAGCGGCATGGTCGGCCCTGCGCCTGGCCTTGTCGACTCTGTTGCGCGATGGTTCGGTGCATCAGTCGCAGTTGCAGGCGGCGCTGGTGCCGCAGGCGGAAGCCGAACACGCCTTGCCGGCGCAGATCGGCGACTACACCGACTTCTACACCTCGATCCATCACGCCACCGCCATCGGCAAGCTGTTCCGCCCGGACAATCCGCTGCTGCCGAATTACAAATGGGTGCCGATCGGCTATCACGGCCGCTCCTCCTCGATAGCAGTCTCGGGCCAGCAATTTCGCCGTCCGCTCGGCCAGCTCAAATCGCCGACGTCAGACACGCCGGTGTTCGGCGCGTGCAAGCGTCTCGACTATGAAATGGAAGTCGGCGTCTTCATGGGGCAGGGCAACGCCATCGGCGACGCCATTGCCATCGGTGCCGCCGAGTCGCATGTGTTCGGCCTGTGCCTGTTGAACGACTGGTCGGCGCGCGACGTGCAGGCCTGGGAATACCAGCCGCTCGGCCCTTTCCTGGCGAAGAATTTTGCTTCGACGATTTCACCATGGATCGTCACCATCGAAGCGCTGGCGCCGTATCGTGCCGCGTGGACGCGCGATGCCGCCGATCCGCAGCCGCTGGCCTATCTCGATGCGCCGGAGGTGCGCGAGCACGGCGCCTTCGACGTGCAACTGGAAGTACTGCTGCAGACCAAAGCCATGCGCGAGGCCGGCACGGCGCCGCAACGTCTGTCGCTGAGCAATTTCCGCGATGCTTACTGGACCGTGTCGCAACTGGTGGCGCACCACACCGTCGGTGGTTGCAACCTGCGCGCGGGCGACCTGCTCGGTTCGGGCACGCTATCGGGACCGACGCCGGAGTCGGCCGGTTCGCTGCTGGAACTGACCGCCGGCGGCAAACAATCGATCAACCTGAACAATGGCGAAACGCGCGTCTTCATCGAAGACGGCGATACCGTCATCATGCGCGGCTGGGCCGGATGCGATGGTTTGCCGCGCATCGGTTTCGGCGAGGTCGCGGGCACCGTGCTGCCGGCGCGCGAGGTTTGAACAGTACAAGGAGACAGGGCCATGACGATTCATCTCTACAGCTATTTTCGCAGTTCGGCGTCGTATCGCGTGCGGATCGCCCTGCATCTCAAGGGGCTGTCCTACGACACCGTGCCGGTGCATCTGCTCAACAACGGCGGCGAACAATATGCGCCGGCATTCAGCGCCCTGAATCCGCAGTCGTTGGTGCCGGTGATGGAGGAAGAGGGACGTCATATCACGCAATCGCTGGCGATCCTGGAATATCTGGAAGAGCGCTTCCCGACCCCGGCGCTGCTACCCCCGGGTTTGCTCGACCGCGCTCACGTGCGCGAAATTGCGCTGGCGATCGCTTGCGACATCCATCCGCTCAACAACCTGCGGGTGCTGCGCATGCTCAAGCAGGAGCTGGGCCTGAGTGACGAGATCAAGCAGCAGTGGATACAGCATTGGATCACGCTCGGCTTCGGCGCGCTGGAAACGCAACTGGCGGGCAGCCCCCGGCGCGGCCGTTTTTGCTTCGGCGATACGCCGACCATGGCCGATTGCTGCCTGATCCCGCAGATCTTCAATGCCCGCCGCTTCAACGTCGACATGACGCCTTACCCGACGCTTGCGGCTATTGAGGAAGCCTGTAGCGCGCTCGAGGCCTTCCAGCTGGCGCAGCCTTCGGCCCAGCCCGACGCGGCGTAATTTTCTGCAGCCTCGTTCGAGGCGTCCGCCGGCGGCGCCGTCGTTGCCGCCGGCAATCTCTCCCAAGAGCATCTTGAAATCCTGCCACGGTATTGCGTTGCAGGGATTTCGAGTAATGCCTGTTGGAAATTTACCAAAGTTTGTCGCCTGGACGTACTGCGCATCCCGGAAATGGCGGGAGCGCTGGCGATTGCCGGTATAATTTTCTGCGCTGCCGATAATAAAAAAAGACACACGTGGTCCGATGGCAAAAAAGCAATATTGCAGACGCTCGCACCGTCTGTCCATAAAACGATTCAGTCTGACTCAGGGAATCACGTTGTCGTGATGACGGGAAGCGGGAAATGACATCGACTTGACATGCCGCTGCACCGCGCCGCAGGAGAAGACTGCGGTCGTGGGAGGCGTGCAGAGCGACAGATGTTCACCACCACGTTCACGCATGCCGACGCTGTTTCCGGGGGGCGGTTTTTCTTCGCTGGGGTTCAAGTATGCAAGTGGTCAGCCGACCTTATCGCTGGGCGATTTACGGTTTGCTGGTGGTCGTGATCGCCGCCGGTATCGGGCTGTTTTTCGCCATGGCGCGCACGGCCAAGGATATCCGCGCGTCGACGACGCCGCTGCTGCAGGAAAAAATCCCCACGCTGCGCCACTTGTCCGATTTTGAAAGTGCATTGCTGCGCTACCAGCTGGCGCTCAACAAGTATTACGTCGCCTCCATCGGACGCGACCGCTTCGACACCCTGGAAACCCAGGCCGGCGAAGAAATGGCCGACAACTTCGACTACGTGCGGCGCGACTTGCAGCAGGCTACCGAGATGGGCAATCTGCGCAGCAACTACGACGCCGTGCTGGCGATGGGCCCGGTGCTCGAAAAGATCATGCTGGCGCCGCCGGTCAACCGGGAAAAGGCGCGCCTGCTGCTCAGCGAACTCAACGTCAGGACCAACCAGATCCGCGTCTTGCTCGGCAAGGCCAAGCACGAGGTTGAAGCCGGCGTCTATGAAGTGGGCGACATGGCCAACAGCGGCGTCGACGAGATTTCACGGCTGGTGCATATCTACAGCGTCGGCATGCTGCTAACCGCCTTGTTCATGATGTATCACGTATGGGCGCGCTTCCGTTCCGAGAATGTGCTGGCCTTCCAGGCGGCGCATGATCCGTTGACCGGGCTGGCGCACCGCGGCTCGTTCGAGCGTCGCCTCAAGACGATGGCGGACCAGCCGCACACGGTGGTGCTGGGTATGATCGACCGCTTCGAGCGCGTGGTCGGCGGCCTCGGCCATGCGTTCGGCGATCGCCTGATGCAGGAAATGGCGACCCGCATCAAGCGCGCAGCCGAACGTCACGGCGGCGAGGTGTTCCGCCTCAACGGCGCCAACGTGGCGATCCTGTACAAGTCCAACGGCGACAACGTCAGCTTCCAGGAAGCCCTGTCGAGCCTGCAGGAATACATGCGCCAACCGTTCGAGTTCGGCCAGCACGAGATTTTTTCCAGCATGAGCATGGGCGGCGCCGAGTATCCGCGCGACGGCGCCGAGCCCGCGCACCTGCTGCAGAATGCCGATGCGGCGCTGCAGGCGGCGCGCGACGCCGGCGGCGATTGCTTTGTGCAGTATTCGAATGCGCTCAACACGCGCGCGCAGGAACGCCTGGCGCTGGAAGCGCAACTGCGCCACGCGATCGAACGCAACGAACTGGAATTGCATTTCCAGCCGCAACAGGGGCTGACCGACGATCGCCTGGTCGGCTTCGAGGCGCTGGTGCGCTGGCGCCGCAACGGCGAGCTGATTTCACCTGCCGACTTCATTCCGCTGGCCGAAGAGTCCGGCCTGATCGTACCGATCGGCGACTGGGTGCTGGCCGAAGCGTGCCGCCAGGCCAAGATCTGGAGCTTGGAGACGCCGCGCAAATTCGTCATCGCGGTGAACATCTCGCCGCGCCAGTTCCACCATCCATCCTTCCTGCGCCGCGTCACCACCACGCTCAGCGAAAGCATGATCGATCCATCCTTCATCGAGCTGGAAATCACCGAAGGCATCGTCATGCGCGATGTCGAACGCACCATCGAGTTGCTGGAAGACCTGCGCAAGCGCGGCCTGACGCTGGCGATCGATGACTTCGGTACCGGGTACTCGTCGCTGGCCTATCTCAAGCGATTCTCGATCGACAAGCTCAAGATCGATCAGTCCTTCATCCGCCACCTGCGCCCCAACAGCGAAGACGCGGCGATCGTGCAGGCGGTCATCAACCTGGGCCATCATCTGGGCTTGTCGGTGATCGCCGAAGGCGTGGAAACCGTGACCCAGCGTGAACTGCTGCGCGCCTGGGGCTGCGATGAAATCCAGGGGTATTTCTACGGCCGGCCATTGTCGGCCGACAAGGCCACCCAATTCATCTTCGATAATTAAGCCGGCGGACGGCGCGGCACCAGCAGATTGCCGGTCATGACCAGCACCGGCTGCTTGTCCTGGTTGAAAGTGGTGACGCGGTGCTTGAGGAAGCCCTGTTGCGGCTTCGATTGCGAGAACTTCAACTCCAGCACTTCCACCTCGATGTGCAGGCGGTCGCCGGGACGGGTAGGGCGCGGCCAGCGGAATTCCTCGAAGCCGGCGCCGATGATGCCGCCGTGAATCGGCAGGGTTTTCACCAGCAGGCGCATGGTCAGTGCGGCGGTATGCCAGCCGCTCGCGGCCAGTCCGCCGAAAAAGCTCTGCGCTGCAGCGGCTTCGTCGAGATGGAAAGGCTGCGGATCGTAGCTCGCAGCGAACGCCTTGATGGCGTCGGCGCTCAATGCTTCCTCGTCGGCGTGGCCGAATTTCTGGCCCGGGGCGAAGTCTTCCAGATACATCGGATTAACGGACATGGCGATCTCCCTTGACTTGTTTTATAATGTAGATTGCAAAATGATAGTTAGTTGTTCATCCGAATGATAGCCAGCCAGATGGGACTTGTCCATGGAACGTAAAAGCTTCGGCAACATGCAATGCCCGGTAGCCCGCACGCTGGAGCGCGTGGGGGAGTGGTGGAGCATCCTGATCCTGCGCGATGCGCTGCACGGGTTGACCCGCTTCGACCAGTTCCAGAAGAGTCTGGACATCGCGCCCAACATGCTGACGCGCCGTCTCAACTCGCTGGTCGAATCCGGCCTGCTGGAGCGCCGCCAGTACAGCGAACGGCCGCCGCGCCACGAATATATCCTGACTGACCTGGGACGTGATTTCCGCTCCATTCTGGTCGCGCTCAACACCTGGGGCAACAAGCATTTCGCCCCGGAAGGCCCAAGCGTGCTGCTGGTCGATTCGACCACGGGCGAGGAGGCCGAACCGGTGATGATCGACGGCAAGAGCGGCAAGCGCCTGAATTCCCCCGATTTCGTGTTTGCTCCGGGTCCGCAGGCGAATGAAGGCATGAAGGCGCGGATCAACTTTGCCCGCGAACGCGCCGCCGAAGCGGCTGCCAACGATGCGGCCGCGACCCCGTCCGAGGCGGTTGCCGCCGCCAAGCCGGCCAAGCCGGTCAAGACTCCGCGCAAGAAGGCTGCCCCACGCAGCGCCTGATTCACCTGTTTCGCTTGTCTCCATGGCGTCGTTGTTGCGACGCCATTTTTTTGTCCCGTTCCAAAAATACGCGCTTGACAGCGACGATCTCGCTGATTAGTATGCATATACATTAATGCATATGCATTGATTTGAATGCGCTGAAAAGGCCGGATCGTCATGTTTAACCAATGCACCTGTACCCGCCTGCGTCGGCTGACGCGGCGTATCACCTCGATTTACGACCACCACTTGCTGCCGGATGAGCTGACCATCAGCCAGTACTCGCTGCTGAGCCGGGTGGGGCGGCACGGTTCCATCGCCAATCTGCGCCTGGCTGCGGAAATGGGCATGGACCGCAGCACCCTGAGCCGCAATATCAAGCCGCTCATGGCGGCCGGCTGGATCGAGACCGTCGACATGCCGCCCGATGAGCACGTCGACAAGCGCTCGTTCGGACTCGGTCTCAGCGCGGCAGGAAAGGCCAAGCTGGCGGCGGCCCGGCCCAACTGGGTGCAGGCGCAGCTGGAAATCGACGGCCTGCTCGGCGAGGACTTGCATGCGGCCTTGTCCGGCATGATCGACGACGCCTACGACAAATTGCAGGAAGCCTGAGCGGCCATTTCAGGCGCCGGGGACAGTTTCAGTACAAGCACCATCAGTCATCATCAATCACCATCAATGCGTAAGCGCAGCAAACGCATTGATGGTTTTTTATTCACCATTATTTCGAATGAGCGTCATGAATAAAGTCACTCAAGCCATCGCGCAGCGCACCTCGCACCGTTTCAGTTACGCCTGGGTCGTCGTCGCCGTGATCTTCCTCGTCCTGCTGACCTCGGCCGGCATCCGCGCCACGCCGTCGGTGATGATCCTGCCGCTGGAACATGAGTTCGGCTGGAACCGTTCCACCATCTCGCTGGCGATTTCCTTCAACATCGCGCTGTACGGCCTGATCGGTCCGTTCGCCGCGGCCGCGATGCAGCGCTTCGGCATCCGTCCCGTCGTGATGGGCGCGCTGGTGCTGTTGTCGGTCGGCACTGCGCTTAGCACGCTGATGCAGATGCCGTGGCACATGGTGATGACCTGGGGTTTGCTGGTCGGCTCCGGCACCGGTGTCGCCGCCAACACGTTGGGCGCGACCATCGTCAGCCGGTGGTTTGAAATGCGCCGCGGTCTGGCGATGGGTTTGCTGACCGCCAGCGCGGCCACCGGCCAGATGGTGTTCCTCCCGCTGATGGCGTCGATGGTCGAGCATTACGGCTGGCGTTCGGTAGCCTTCCTGGTGGCGATCGTCGCTGCTGCAGCGGTGCCGCTGGTGGCGCTGTTTCTGCCGGAACGTCCGTCCGACGTCGGTCTGCGCCGCTACGGCCAGGCTGCCGATGCGCCGGCCGATGCCGCCGTGGCGGCGCGCAATCCGCTGGCGATTGCCTTCGATGCGCTGCGCCAGGCGATGAAGGTGCGCGACTTCTGGCTGCTGTTTTTCAGCTTCTTCGTCTGCGGCATGAGCACCAACGGTTACATCGGCACGCAGTTCATCGCCATGTGCAACGACTACGGCATTTCCGAAGTCGGCGGCGCCAGCATCCTGGCGGCGATGGGCATGCTCGATCTGGTCGGCACGACCTTGTCGGGTTGGTTGTCGGATCGCTTCAACCCGCGCGTGCTGCTGTTCTGGTACTACGGCCTGCGCGGCGTGGCGCTGATCTTCCTGCCGTTCGCGTTCGGACTCGACTATTTCGGCCTGACCGTGTTCGCGATCTTCTATGGTCTCGACTGGATCGCCACCGTGCCGCCGACCGTGCGCCTGGCCAACGATGTATTCGGCCGCCTGGCCGCACCGATCGTGTTTGGTTGGATCGTCGCCGGCCACCAGCTCGGCGCTGCTGCGGCCACCACGATATCGGGTTTCATGCGCGCCAATCTCGGTGACTACACGGCCTCGTCGATGCTGATGGGCGTGGCTTGCCTGATCGGTGCTGTGATGGTGTTGCGCATCAAGGGGCAGCAGCATGACAAGCCGGTCGCGGTGCCTGCATAAACCTGTTCTTTCCGCCGTACGCAAAACGCCCGCTTCACATGGATGAAGCGGGCGTTTTTATTTTGCGCTGCCGGGATTACTTGGCCAGCGCCTTGCGCAAGCTGGAGGTCGCCAGATCGATGGCGCTCTTCGCGGCAGGCGTGTCGCCCAGCGCATTGAGCATCACGAAGTCATGGATGGTGCCGAGATAGCGCACTTGCGTCACCGGTACGCCGGCCTTGGCCAGCTTGGCGGCGTAGGCTTCGCCTTCGTCGCGCAGAACGTCGTTTTCATCGGTGATGACCAGCGCCGGCGGCAGATCCTTCAATTGCTCCAGCGTCGCGTTTAGCGGTGCGATATGCGGATCCTTGCGGTTGGCGCCGGCGGGCAGGTAGGCGTTCCAGAACCACTTCATCGCTTCCTTTGTCAGCCATGGGCCGTTGGCGAACTGCTTGTACGAACCGTTTTCAAAATTGGTATCGGTGACCGGGTAGAACAGCACCTGATACTTGATCGCCGGACCTTTGCGTTCCTTGGCCAGCAGGCTCACCACGGCGGTCATGTTGCCGCCCACGCTGTCGCCGGCAATCGCCAGGCGGCTGGCATCGACGTTGAATTCCGCGGCGTGTTCGGCGATGTATTTTGTGGCGGCGTAATCCTGTTCGATGGCGATCGGGTAGCGCGCTTCCGGCGAGCGGTCGTAATCGACGAACACCACGGCAACCTTGGCGCCGTCAACGATCTGGCGCACCAGGCGATCATGCGTATTGACGTCGCCCATCACCCAGCCCGCACCGTGGAAGTACATCACCACCGGCAGCGTTTCCTTGTTGCCTTGCGGGCGCAGGATGCGGATGCGGGTGCTGCCGGTCGGACCGACCGGGATCACGCGGTCTTCGATGTCGGCTGCGGGTTTGGCGACTTTGCCGGACTGCGCGCCGGCCAGCAGGTTGCGCGCCTGTTCAGGTGTCAGCTTGTAGATCGGAGGACCGCCGGCTGCGGCCAGCGCATCGAGGAATCCCTGGGTTTGCGGTTCGACAGAGGCTGCCGATGCAGATTGGGCGGCCGAGGCGGCGGCGAGAGCGATGGTGCTGAGGGCGAGCAGTTGCTTGATCGATTTCATGATGTTTCCTTTCGAAGATAGGGTTGTGTATCTGCGCAATTAAATTGCGCACAATATATTTGGTGTTTTGACAAATGAAACAAGTCATTCATGCGCTTGCCTTTCCGGGGTAAGGGGCAGTGCATGGAATGAATAATAAATTGATGAAAATTAAATTGCAAGCAATTTAAAATAAAAATTTCTGAATGTCGTTGCGGCCCGGCGAGAAATTGGGGGAGGGCTTGCGCCGCGCAGGCGCAAGCAATTCCTCAGGACAGCATCAATCCCATTGCGGTGCGAAGTCCGGATTGGCAAGGCGTTCACCCTTGTCCAGCTTGGTGATGGCCTGCATGTCGGCGTCGCTCAGGACGATCTTCTGCGCCGCCAGGTTGCTTTCCAGGTTGGCTCGTTTGGTCGACGACGGAATCGTCGCGAAGCCCTGCTGCAGCGACCATGCCAGTGCAATCTGGGCCGGGTTGGCCTGGTGCGCCTTGGCGATCCCGATGAGGGTCGGATCCGTCATGACCTTGCCGTAAGCCAGCGGCATGTAGGCCGTCAGGTGTATGCCCTGAGCGCGCGCGAACTCGACCACCTTGCGGTTTTGCAGGAAGGGATGGATTTCGACCTGCAGCGTGGCGATTTCTGCGGCGCCGACGGCGGCGATGGCTTGCTGCAGATGCGCGATGGTGAAATTCGATACGCCGATCAGTCTGGTCAGTCTCTGCGCCCTGGCTTCGGCCAGCGCTTCCATATACGTCGCGACGGCAATGGCGTCATTGGGGGACGGCCAGTGGATCAGCGTCAGGTCGACCTGCTCCGTCCGCAGTTTGTCCAGGCTCTCCTTCAGGCTGGGGATGAGTTTGTCCTTGCCGAGATTGTCGGTCCAGATCTTGGTGGTGACGAACAAGTCCTTGCGCGCCACGCCGGCGGCGGCGATGGCCTTGCCGACGTCGGCTTCGTTGCCGTAGATCTGCGCGGTGTCGATGTGGCGGTAGCCGAGTTCGAGGCCGTTGGTGACCGAATCGATGACTTCCTGTTCTTTCAGGCGGAAGGTGCCGAGGCCGAATGCGGGAATGGTGCTCATGAAATTCCTTGGTAAGTGAGGTGGGACGGACCTTTCGGTACGTACTCCGGGGAAAGCAGTATGCGGTCAAAGTGCTGTTGCAAAAATACGGTGCAAAGCAAAACTTTATTGCCCAAGAAGCAAATATCGATAGGCCTGAACGCCCTCGATTCTATTTTCGAATATTTCGATGATTGATGGATATTCTTTCCGTTTTTCTTTCGTTTAACGTTCGCCCATACTTCGCTCCATGGTGAACGGCACAGACAAAGACGGACACCTACGAAGCAATCACCCCTTATCGAATTAATCGTCAATACCTCAGGAGAACATCATGGCAATCGCAAAAGCACAACCAGGCAAAACTCTGTTGAACCCAAGCAACCACACACTGATCATGATCGACCATCAGTCGCAAATGTCGTTCGCCACTCACTCTATCGACATGGTCACACTGCGCAACAACGTCGCACTGGTCGCCAAGGCCGCCAAGGAATTCAAGGTATCGACGATTTTGACAACCGTCGCTGAAAAGTCCTTCTCCGGTCCGATGTTCGATGAAATCAAATCGGTGTTCCCGAACGAAGAAGTGATCGACCGCACCAGCATGAACACCTGGGAAGACCCGCGCATCGCCGACCGCGTCAACGCCATCGGCAAGGAAAAGATCGTATTGGCCGGCCTGTGGACTTCGGTATGCATCGTCGGTCCTGCGCTGTCGGCGCTGGACCAGGGCTTCGAAGTCTATGTGATCACCGACGCCAGCGGCGACGTCTCGAACGAAGCGCACCAACGCGCCGTCGAACGCATGATCCAGCTGGGCGCACGTCCGATGACTTCCTTGCAATACCTGCTCGAATTGCAGCGCGACTGGGCCCGCACCGAGACTTACAATGAAACGGTCGCCACCGCGATCACCAACGGCGGCGCCTACGGCCTGGGCCTGATCTACGCCAAGACCATGTTCAACGCCTCGGAAGGCCACTAAGCAGCACAGGGATCCCGTTCCGCGATGAACGGGATCCCGCAGTTTTTTGATATCCCCTGACAACAACGTACAACCCCCCGGAGTGAACATGAGCGCCGACCTGATTCTGCTGAACGGAAATTTCCATACCATCGACAAAGCCCAGCCGCTGGCAAGCGCCGTGGCGATCAAGGACGGCAAGTTCCTCGCCGTCGGCGATGCCGAAGCCGCCATGCGCCATCGCGGCAGCGCCACCAAAGTGGTGGACCTGAACGGCCGCAGCGTGGTGCCCGGCCTGAACGATTCGCACATCCATCTGATTCGCGGCGGCCTCAACTACAACCTCGAACTGCGCTGGGAAGGCGTACCGTCGCTGGCGGATGCCTTGCGCATGCTGCGCGAGCAAGCGCTGCGCACGCCGCATCCGCAGTGGGTGCGCGTGGTCGGCGGCTGGACCGAATTCCAGTTTGCCGAGCGCCGCATGCCGACGCTGGAAGAAATCAACGCCGCCGCGCCCGACACTCCGGTATTCATCCTGCACCTGTATGACCGCGCCTTGCTGAACCAGGCCGCGCTGCGCGCCGTCGGCTACAACAAGGACACCCCGAATCCGCCGGGCGGCGAAATCCAGCGCGATGCCGCCGGCAATCCGACCGGCATGCTGATCGCCCGTCCCAACGCCATGATCCTGTATGCGACGCTGGCCAAGGGGCCGACGCTGCCGCTCGACCAGCAAGTCAATTCGACGCGCCAGTTCATGCGCGAACTCAATCGCCTCGGCGTCACCAGCGTGATCGACGCCGGCGGCGGTTTCCAGAATTATCCGGAAGACTACGCCATCATCGACCAGCTGGCGCGCGAGCAGCAGCTCACCGTGCGCATCGCCTACAACCTGTTCACCCAGAACAAGGGCAAGGAGCTGGGAGATTTCCAGCGCTGGACCGACATGATCAAGCCGGGACAGGGAGACGATTTCTATCGCCACAACGGCGCCGGCGAAATGCTGGTGTTCTCGGCAGCCGACTTTGAGGACTTCCTCGAGCCGCGTCCCGAACTCGCCGCAGGCATGGAGGACGAACTCGAGAAGGTGGTGCGCCACCTGGTCTCCAATCGCTGGCCGTTCCGCCTGCACGCGACCTACGATGAGTCGATCAGCCGCATGCTCGACGTGTTTGAAAAAGTGAATCGCGACATCCCCTTCAACGGCCTGCACTGGATTTTCGATCACGCCGAAACCATTTCGCCGCGCAACATCGAGCGCGTACGCGAACTCGGCGGCGGCCTGGCGATCCAGCATCGCATGGCGTTCCAGGGAGAATATTTCGTCGATCGCTACGGCAAGGAAGCCGCCAAGGCAACGCCGCCGGTGGCGCGCATGCTCGACATGGGCGTACCGGTCGGCGCCGGCACTGACGCCACCCGCGTCGCCAGCTACAACCCGTGGACTGCGCTGTACTGGCTGGTGTCGGGCAAGACCGTGGGCGGCCTGCAACTGGCGGAAGCCGGTCTGCCGCGCGAAACCGCGCTTGAACTGTGGACCGCAGGCAGCGCCTGGTTCTCCAACGAGCAGGACAAGAAGGGCCGCATCAAGGCCGGCCAGCTGGCTGACCTGGTGGTGCTGTCGTCGGACTTCTTCAGCGTCGCCGAAGAAGACATCAAGGCCATCGAGTCGGTGATGACCGTGGTCGGCGGCAAGATCGTCTACGGCGCCGAAGAGTTCGACCCGCTGGCGCCGCCGGCCATCCCGGTGCTGCCGGACTGGTCGCCGGTGAAGAACGTACCGGGTCATTACCGTGCACTGAAGTCGGGCGCGCAAAGCCAGCAGCAGCAACGCCGCTCCATCCTGCCGCACCAGTGCGCAGGGGCTTGCAACGTTCATGCACATTCGCACGATGTCGCGCGCCGCTCGTCGGTGCCGGCGTCGAATTTCTCCGGTTTCTGGGGCGCGCTCGGTTGCAGCTGCTTCGCATTCTGATCGGGAGACGAACATGACTTATTCCAAAATCATCTGGGGCCTGTTGCTTTCCTTCGTGGTCGGCTTCTGCTGTCACCTCGCGCAAATCCCGGTGCCGTCGCCGCCGGTCCTCAGCGGCGCCTTGCTGGTGTTCATGATGAGCAGCGGCTATTGGCTGGTGGATCGCCACCTGGCCGCCAAGGCGGCCAAGGCAGCCGGCCAAGCCGGGGTGCAACCATGAGCGCGCTGTTCGCGGGCGCGGTGCTGGGCACGCTGATCGGCGCCGTCTGCCGCTGGTTCGGCTTGCCGTCGCCGACGCCGCCGACACCGGTCGGCGCATCGCTGGTGGTGGCCATGACATTGGGTTACGTGCTTGCCGGCTATGTGCTGGCAGGACATTTCTGATCAAGGAGAATCGACATGCAAACATTTCAAAACGAAAAAGACAATCTGTTCCTGCGTCTGCTGTGGGCGCCGGCCCAGGACCTCGGCCTGCTGTTCCTGCGCCTGACCGGCGCCTTGCTGCTGCTGTACGTGCACGGCCTGCCCAAGCTGATCAACTTCGCCGGCGAGTTGCAGCACATCGACGATCCGCTGCACGTCGGCCGCGCCTTCACGCTCGGTTTCGCGATCTTCGCCGAAGTCCTGTGCCCGCTGCTGATCGTGCCGGGCATCCTGACGCGATTGGCCAGCGCAGCGGTGCTGGTATTGCTGGGCGTGTCGATGTTCCTGGTACACCCTGACTGGAGCGTGGCGGAAGGTCAGTTCGGCTGGTTGCTGATGATCGTGTTCGGCAGCATCGCCTTGATGGGCGCCGGCCGGTATTCGATCGACGCCGTCCTGGCAAAGAAAGTCGAGAGCTGAGATGGATGCGCTAAATAGTGCCGGTCGTCCCACTGCGTTTCGCTATCTGAATCGCGCCACCTGCCAGGGCATCGCCATGAGTTTCCTGGCAGGCTATGTGGATACGCTGGGCTTCGTCGCCTTGTTCGGCCTGTTCACTGCCCACGTCACCGGCAACTTCGTGCTGATCGGCAGTGAACTGGCGAATCCTTCTCACGGCGTATTGATCAAGTTCCTGGCTTTCCCCGCATTCATCCTGTCGGTGGTCATGACGCGGCTGGTGGTGATTGCGCTGGAGCGCAGCGGCAAGCCTGCCTTGCCGTGGGTGCTGATGCTGCAACTGGTGTTCCTGCTGGCATTCATGGGCTTGGGCCAGAGCATGGCCCCGGTCAATGTGACCGATGCACGCGCCATCGGCGTCTTGCTGGCGGGCATGTTAGGCGCCGCTGCCATGGGCATCCAGAACGCCGCCGCCCGCCTGATCCTGCCGCAGGCGGCGCCGACTACCGTCATGACCGGCAACGTCACGCAATTGGTCATCGACGTGACCGACATCGTGCGCGGTGCGGCGGATGACGCCGTGCGCCAGCGCTGCATCAAGTTCTTCTGGCCCATCGTGGCGTTCGGCGTGGGAGCGATAGGCGGCGCGTTTGCCTACCGCCAGGCATTGTTCCTCGCGCTGTTGTTGCCGGTGCTTATCCTGGTGGCAATGATCGTGGCTGAATTCCGTGCCGCGCAAGCGAGCAAGGCCTGAACGCCGCTTCGACCTATAATGTGCGTCTGGGGTATTCGAACGATAAGGCAGCAGGGAAGCGGAAGGCAGTGGAACAGCGATGAGTTATTTGTATCACCTGATTGAACAGTACGGTCTGATCATCGTATTCCTGAACGTGCTGACCGAGCAGCTGGGCGCGCCGATTCCCGCGTATCCGACGCTGGTGATCACCGGCGCGCTGGCTTGGCGCGGCCAGTATCCGATCGTATTGCTGCTGCTGGTGGCGGTGGTCGCCGCGCTGATCGCCGACTATGTCTGGTATCTGGCCGGCCGGCGCTACGGCCGCCGCATCATGTCGACGCTGTGCCGCATTTCTCTTTCCCCCGATTCCTGCGTACGCCAGACCGAATCCATCTATTCGCGCTGGGGCGCACGGTCGCTGCTGGTGGCCAAATTCATCCCCGGTTTCGCATCGATCGCCAGCGCGCTGGCCGGCACCGTCGGCACCTCGCGCGGCAAGTTCCTGCTGTACGACGGCGTCGGCGCGGCCTTGTGGTCGGGGCTGGCAATTTTTCTCGGCGCGCTGTTCAACACCGCCATCGACGACGTGCTGAGCGTATTGGCCGAGCTCGGTCAATACGGCATGATGCTGGTGCTGATCGGCTTTGCCGTATTCGTCGCCAGCAAGTGGTGGCAGCGCCGCCGCTTCCGCAAGTCGCTGGAAATGGCGCGCATCTCGGTCGGCGAACTGGACCGCTTGCTCAAGAGCGGCGTGCGCCCGACCATCGTCGACGTGCGTTCGCCGGCCTCGCAGCAGATTGGCCGCATTCCCGGCGCGTTGACGATTTCCAACCAGGAGATCCAGACCTTCGCATTTGAGGCGCCGATGGAAGACGAAGTCATCGTCTACTGCGCCTGTCCCAATGAAGCCTCCGCCGCGCTGGTCGCCAAGCAGCTCATGCGGCGCGGTTACAAGCGCGTACGCCCGCTCACCGGCGGTATCGACGCCTGGGTGGCGGCGGGTCATTCGATCGAAGCCTGAGCGGCGTTCGTTCTCACTATCCGGAAAATTCCATGTTCAGAATCAGTCTCGATGCCCTGTTGATCCTCGATGCGATTGATCGGCGCGGTTCGTTTTCCGCCGCCGGTCTGGAGTTGCATCGGGTGCCGTCGACGATTTCCTATACGGTGTCGAAGCTGGAGCAGGACCTTGGCGTGCAGGTGTTCGAGCGCCAGGGACCGAAGGTCGTGCTCACGCGCGCCGGCGAAGAATTGCTGAAGGAAGGCCGCTATCTGCTGAAGGCGGCGGAAGATCTCGAACACCGGGTGCGCCGCGTTGCCTCCGGCTGGGAAACCGAATTCACCATCGGCCTCGATTCACTCTTCTCGGCGGCGTCGCTGGAGCCGGACATCGTGGCGTTCTATCAGGTCGCCGACCGCACGCGCCTGCGCATCGCACGCGAGTCGCTGGCCGGTACCTGGGAAGCCTTGCTGGATCGTCGTGTCGATCTGCTGATCGCGGCGCCCGGCGAGGGGCCGGCAGGCGGCGGTTACGTGGCGGAGCAGATCGGCACCGTAAAGTTCGTGTTCGTGGTAGCGCCGCATCATCCGCTGGCGAAGATGGACAAGGTCCTGAGCAAGGCCGACCTGCATCCTTACCGTGCCATCAGCGTCGCCGACTCGGCGCGCAAGATGGCGCCGCGCACCGTCGGGCTGTTGTTCGGCCAGGACACCCTGACGGTGCCGGACATGCGCAGCAAGTATGCGCTGCAGCTGGCCGGCGTGGGCTTCGGCTTCTTGCCGGAGCCGTGCGTGCAGAAGTCGATCGCCTCCGGCGCGCTGGTGGTCAAGGAAGTTGAACAGCCGCGCGCAGAAGAAACCTTCTCGCTGGCCTGGCGCGTCGGCGAAGACGGCGCGGCGCTCACCTGGTGGCTCAAGCGCATGCGCGAAACCGGCGTCCTCAATCGCATGCTGTCGCAGATCGCCGATGGCGGTTTGTAACGAACTAACGAACAGATTTCTCAGGCCGTAAAAAAAGCGCGACAGCTTGTGGCCGTCGCGCTTTTTTATTGAAGCGGCAGTTTATGCCGCAACCAGGGTGCCGATGGTTTCGCGGGTTTGCGCGATGGCCTTTTCAACAGCCGCTTCGCCCATGCCCAGGCCTTCGCTGTGAACGAAGGTCACGTCGGTCATGCCGATAAAGCCCAGCACGGCGCGCAGGTAGGTTTCGTGGAAGTCCATGACCTTGGCCGGGCCTTCGCTGTAGACGCCGCCGCGCGAGGTGAAGACGTAGACCTTCTTGCCCTGGATCAGGCCGACGGGGCCGGTTTCGGTGTACTTGAAGGTGACGCCGGCGCGCGCCACGTGGTCGATCCAGGTCTTCAGGGTGGACGTGATCGAGAAGTTGTACATCGGCGCGCCGATGACGATGATGTCGGCGGCATTGACTTCGGCGATCAGTTCTTCGGAGACCTTGACCAGTGCCTGCTGTTCGGCGCTGCGCTTGTCGGCAGGCGTAAAGAACGCGCCCAGTTTTTGTTCGTCCAGATGCGGAATCGGATTGGCGGCGACATCGCGTTCGACGACGACGCTGCCTGGTTGCGAGGCCTGCAGTTTGGCGACGAATTCGCCGGCGACCTGGCGCGAGATAGAACCGCTGTTGCGGGCGCTGCTATTGATGAACAGAATGTTTGCCACGATGTTTTCCTTGTCGATGGAGTTGGGGTGAGGCGATGCGCCGCCGGGATTGCGGCGCATCGGTGCCTCCGTGTGTTTAGTACGGCAGATCGAACAGCAGGAATTCCGCCGCTTCGGCCTTTTCAAACGTGACCAGGCTTTCCGCACTGATCTTCAGTGCGTCGCCGCCCGACAGCTGGGTGCCGTTGACGGTCAGCTGGCCGCGAATCAGATGAACGTAGCCGAGGCGTTTTGCTCCCAGCGCATGTTCCAGCTTGGCGTCGCCGTTCAGGATCGATGCGTAGATCGATGCGTCCTGATGGATCAGCACCGAGTTGTCGCGACCGTCAGACGAAGCGATCAGGCGCAGCTGGCCTTGCTTTTGCTCCGGCGTGAAGTTCTTTTCCTCGTAGCTGGGCGGAATGCCTTTCACGTTCGGCTGGATCCAGATCTGCAGGAAGTGCACCGGCTCGGTCTTGGAGTGGTTGAACTCGCTGTGACGCACGCCGCTGCCGGCGCTCATGCGCTGGACGTCGCCGTAGTGCAGCACCGAACCTGTGCCCATGCTGTCCTTGTGTTCGAGCGCGCCGTCGAGGACATAGGAGATGATTTCCATGTCGCTGTGGCCGTGCGTGCCGAACCCCATGCCGGACGTGACGCGGTCTTCATTGATCACTTGCAGCGGACCGAAGCCCAGTTGTTGCGGGTCGTAGTAATGACCGAACGAAAATGTGTGGTGCGAATTCAACCAACCGTGATCGGCGACACCGCGTTCGTTGCTTTTGCGAATTTGAAGCATGTTTTTCTCCGTCGGTTAGTGCAGGCAAGGGCGTTTTCCACCTTGGAAAACCGCCTTCTTGTTTGCATGATTAAGTGGACAGAACGGAGTATGCGCGGGGCAAAATGAAAAGAAAAACGGAAAGATTGGCGACCTATCATCGAATTATTCGATGATAGTTGTAAGATATTGATAAATAACGAATTATTTTAGTTCTGACGTGATTTTTACGGCTGATTTCAGGTGTTTTTCGCGACTATTTTCAATAAATATCGAAAATTCGCTGCTCCCGGAGTTTTATACGAAAGCCGTGCGTATCGGCGTCCCTTCGCGCAAGGTCTTGGTGACGGGCGTCTTCTCGCAGATTTCGCCGAGGCGGGTGAGCTGTTCCGGCGTCAGCGTATTACCGAAGGTGACGGTGCGCTCGATGTTCTCCAGGCCGCAATCGTCGCGCGAAAAGCGCGCATCGATGTGGATGGTGCCGAGATCCCAGCCCTTGCGATCGGCGTACATGCGCAAGGTCAGCGAAGTGCATGCGGCCAATGCCGCCAGCAGCAGTTCGTAAGGCGCTGCGCCGGTGTCGGTGCCGCCGTTGCTGGCGGGCTCGTCTGCTTGCAATTGATGGGTGCGGGCGCGGATGCGTTGCGCGTAGCCGGCGTCGTTATGCAGATGGATGGTGGCCATGCTGATTCTCCCTGAATAAAAAAGCCTGCACGCAGGCAGGCTTTTTCAAATGCGAAACCGGATTGACTTACGCGAAATTCTTCGCGACGAAATCCCAGTTCACGATGCCCCAGAATGCTTCGGCATACTTCGCGCGTGCGTTGCGATAGTCGATGTAGTAGGCGTGTTCCCAGACGTCGATGGTCAGCAGCGCCTTGCTGTCGGTGGTCAGCGGTGTGCCGGCGCCGGTGGTGTTGACGATGTCCAGCGTGCCGTCGGCTTTCTTGACCAGCCATGTCCAGCCGGAACCGAAGTTGGCCAGGCCTTGCTTGGTGAACTCGGCCTTGAAGGCGTCAAAAGTGCCCCACTTGGCGTTGATGGCGTCGGCCAATGCGCCGCTCGGAGCGCCGGCGCCCTTTGGTGTCAGGCCGTTCCAGTAGAAAGTGTGGTTCCAGATTTGCGCTGCGTTGTTGAACACGCCGCCGGACGACTTCTTGATGATCTCTTCGAGGGAGAGGTTTTCGAATTCCGTACCTGGGATCAGGTTGTTCAGATTGGTGACGTAGGTTTGATGATGCTTGCCGTAGTGGTACTCGAGTGTTTCTTTGGAAATGGTTGGCGCCAGTGCGTCCAGTTCATAAGGCAGTGCCGGGAGGGTGTGTGCCATGGTGAATCCTTTCGGGTATCGGTGATTGAAACGAATTTTTTATTCTGAGTCTGTGATTCTAAAGCGGATAGCGATTCTTTGCACCCTTGCGGCGGGCTTTCATGGGTGTCCAACGCCGCAAGTTGATGTAGGAAATTCAGGCATGGGCGATGTCAATCGAGATGATTCTCAATACGCGATCAATCCAGCGTCGGCTGCACGCTCGCGATGCCGACCTCGGCGCTGCCCTCGGCCAGTCGCAGCGTGACATTGCTGCGCGGTTGCAATTCGGAAGGCGCGCGCAGCACCTTGCCTTTGGCGTCGGTGACGATGGCGTAGCCGCGCTCGAGGGTGCGCTGCGGATTGAGCAGTTCGAGCTGCGACGATTGCGCCGCGAGCGCCTGGCGTTGCCGTTGCACCTGCAGCGCGACGGCGTTACCGATGCGGCGCTGATGGCCGCCCAGCAGCAGGCGCGCGGCACGCGTGTCTGGCAGGCGATTCTGCAGGCGTGTCTGCAGATGCTGCAACTGATAGCGCGCACGCGTGACCGGCGTGCGCGTGGCGTGCTCGAGACGGGCTTGCAGCGCGCGCAGCTTGACGCGTTCGTGGGCGATGTAAGAGGCCGGGCTGACCAGCCGGCGCGACATCCAGTCGACGGTCTGGCCGTGTTCGGCAAGGCGGCGCCGGAGTGCGCGGGTGAGGTCGGCGGCGTGATTCTGCACTTGCGCCAGCCATTCGGCGCGTGGCGTCGCGCACAGCTCGGCTGCGGCGGTCGGGGTCGGCGCGCGCAGGTCGGCGGCGAAATCGGCGATCGTGAAATCGGTCTCGTGTCCCACGCCGGAAATCACCGGCACCGGACACGCCGCGATCGCGCGCGCCACGGCTTCATCGTTGAAGGCCCACAGATCTTCCATGCTGCCGCCGCCGCGACCGACCAGCAGCACATCGCATTCGGCGCGCCGGGACGCCACCTCGATGGCGCGTGCAATCTTCGCGCCGGCGCCTTCGCCCTGCACCGGCGTCGGATACAGGATCACGCGCACGTGCGGCGCGCGGCGACGCAGCGCGGTCAGGATGTCGTGCAGCGCCGCCGCGTGCGGACTGGTGACGACGCCGACGCAGCGCGGGAAGACCGGCAGGGGACGTTTGCGGTCGGGATGGAACAGGCCTTCGCTCTCGAGCTTTTCCTTGAGGCGCAGGAAGGCTTCATACAAATTGCCGACGCCGGCGCGGCGGATGGCCTCGACGTTGAGCTGGTAGTCGCCGCGCGGCGCATACAGCGTGACCAGCGTGCGCACTTCGACTTTGTCGCCTTCGCGCGGCGAGAAGCCGGCATGTTGGGCGCGGCCCTTGAACATCACGGCGCGCACCTGGGCGGCGTCATCTTTCAGCGTGAAATACCAATGGCCGGACGCAGCGCGGGTAAAATTGGATATTTCGCCGGACACCCAGACGAGCGGAAAGGTTCGCTCCAGCACGCGCGCGACCGCCTGGTTGAGCGCCGATACGGCGAGCACGGGCGGGCCGGATGGCGGAGCGGAAGGCGCAGGGCTGGAAAAATCGTCGTGGTTCATGGTCTTGCGTGAGGTCGGTGCGCGGTTTCTGTTCAGGATGGAAAAACGCTTTGGAATCAACGCTCTTGCTGCATTGCAAAGCGCTTGTTCACAAAGTTATGCACAGGAAGTGTGGATAAAGTGATCGGGATTTTAAATCGGTTCGGTGCAACTGTCCGGCGAAACCTTTGCAGTCCCTGCATCTTGGCCTTGCCCGGCACGGTGCAACGCGTTACATTCTGCACCGGAAAATCAAGCCGCGTCTGACGCGGCAATATATTTGTCATCACCACTGTATTGAAGGAGTCTTACTTGTTCGCAATCATCCAGGCCGCAGGCTGGCCGATCTGGCCATTGTTGATCGCCTCCATCATCGGCCTTGCGCTGATCATCGAACGACTCCTGTACTTGCGCCGTTCGCGCGTGTTGCCGGACGACCTGTTGCCGGAAGTGGTGCGCGTCTATGAAAGCGGCCGCGTCAACGACGGCGTGATCGACAAGCTGGAACAGAATTCGCCGCTCGGCCAGGTGCTCGCCGCCGGCCTGCGCAACGTCGATGCGCCGCGCGAAGTCATGAAGGAAGCCATCGAAGAAGCCGGGCAGGCCGCCGCTCATCGCCTCGAGCGCTACCTGACCACGCTCGGCACGATCGCTTCGCTGGCGCCGCTGATGGGATTGTTCGGCACGGTCATCGGCATGATCGAAATCTTCGCTTCGCAAAACGCCGCCGGCACCAATCCGGCTCAGCTGGCGCACGGCATTTCGATTGCGCTATACAACACCGGCTTCGGCCTGGCGATCGCGATGCCGGCGCTGGTGTTCTATCGCCACTTCCGCGCGCTGGTCGACGGCTTCGTGGTCGACATGGAGCAGCAGGCCGTCAAGTTTGTCGACGTCGTGCACGGCTCGCGCCAGTAATCCAAAGGAAGCACCATGAATTTTCGCAAAGGCCGCGCGCGGGAAGAGTTGGAAATCAACCTGATTCCGTTCATCGACGTCTTGCTGGTGATCGTCATTTTCCTGATGGTGACCACCACGTACAGCAAGTTCACCGCCTTGCAGATCACGCTGCCGACCGCCAACGCCGAGAAGGCATTGGAGCAGCCGTTCGAACTGAACGTCGCGGTCGATGCACAAGGACGCTACGCCATCAACAACGTGCAGATCGCCGCGCGCGACGCCGCCGGACTGGCGCGCGAATTGCAGAGCGCCGTGCAGGCCAACGCGGCCAACACCGACAGCAGCGGCGGCAAGCCCGATCCGGTGGTGATCATCAATGCCGACGCACTGGCTGCGCACCAGACCGTGATCAACGTGCTGGAAGCAGCGCGCACGGCCGGTTTCGCCAAGGTCACGTTCGCCGCGCAGACCGGCGGCAAGTAAGCCGCACGCAAGCCTCTTACCTTGTCCGCACCTTCCTCCCTCGAATCGACGCTGACGCGCGCCTGGCTCCGGCGCGGCTGGCTCGCGTGCCTGCTGTGGCCGCTGTCGCTGCTGTTCGGCACGGTCGCGCTGACGCGGCGCGCGCTGTACCGGCTCGGCCTGAAACAGGCGACGCGTCTGGACGCACCGGTGGTGGTGGTCGGCAACGTCTTCGTCGGCGGGACCGGCAAGACGCCGCTGGCGATCTGGCTGGTGCAGGCCTTGCGCCAGGCCGGTTATACGCCGGGCGTGATTTCACGCGGCTATGGTTCGGCGCAGGCCGGGGCGCGTCTTGTCGCCGCTGATTCGCAAGCCGCAGAAGTCGGCGATGAACCTTTGCTGATCGCCGAACGCGCCGCTTGTCCGGTGATGGTCGGCCGCAGCAGGGTGGCAGCGGGGCAGGCCTTGCTGGCGGCGCATCCGGAAGTCGATGTGATCGTTTCGGACGACGGCCTGCAACATTACAGGTTGGCGCGCGACGTCGAAATCGTGCTGTCCGACGCGCGCGGCAACGGCAACGGCTGGCTGCTGCCGGCAGGGCCGCTGCGCGAGCCGGCTTCGCGCCGGCGCGACTTCACGGTATGCAATGTCGGCGCCACCGGAGAGGCACCCGCCGGCGCATTCGCGATGCGCCTGGAAACGGATCAGGTCGAGTTGCTGCAAAACCGCGCATGCCGTCAGCCGTTGGCGTCGCTCAGCGCCGCCGAGGGGGTGGCTGCGGTGGCCGGCATCGGCAATCCGGCGCGGTTTTTTGCGACGCTGGAGCATGCCGGCCTGAACTTCGAGCGGGTGGCATTGCCTGATCATTACGATTTCGCCCACAACCCCTTCGCCGCGATGTCCGCGGCGGTGATCCTGATCACCGAGAAGGATGCAGTAAAATGCAGGGCTATAAAGGCCATCAAAAACGATCCCCGCATCTGGGTCGTGCCTGTGACGGCGCGCATAGACGGCGCGCTGGCTGAACACATAGTGGAGAAACTCCGTGAACGCCCGATTGCTTGATATCCTCGTGTGCCCTGTCTGCAAGGGCCCGCTCGAGTACGACAAAAAAGCCCAGGAACTGATTTGCAACGGCGACAAGCTGGCTTATCCGATCCGCGACGGCATCCCGATCATGTGGGCTGACGAAGCGCGCGAGCTCGGCGCCGCTCCCGCCGGACCTGCCGCGGTCGAACCGGCTGCTGAATAACTGAACAAGTTTCTGCAGTTCCTGTTGTTCCTGTTGTTGTACGTCTGATTGCCGATTGATTCCCGCCATGTCCTTTACCGTCATCATCCCCGCACGCCTCGCCTCCACCCGTTTGCCGAACAAGCCGCTGGCCGACCTCGGCGGCAAGCCGATGATCGTGCGCGTGGCCGAGCGGGCGGCCTTGTCGGGAGCGTCGCGCATCGTGGTGGCGACCGATCACCGCGACATCTACGCCGCCTGCGAACAGCATGGTATTGACGTCGCCATGACGCGCGCCGACCATCCGTCGGGCACGGATCGCATCGCTGAAGTGGCGGCGGCCCTGGATCTGGCCGAAGACGCCGTGGTGGTCAACGTGCAGGGCGATGAACCGCTGATCGATCCCGGCCTGATCGCCGCCACTGCCGGGCATATCAAGACCGACGTGCCGATGGCGACGGCTGCGCATGCGATCGAACTGCTGCCGGAGATGTTCAATCCCAACGTCGTCAAGGTGGTGCTGGACAAGGAAGGGCGCGCCATGTATTTCTCGCGTGCGGCGATTCCGTGGCATCGCGACGGTTTTGCGCAGTCCAGGGACAGCCTGTCCGACCTGCACAGCCACGAGTTCGCGCCGTTGCGCCACATCGGCCTGTACGCCTACACCAATAAATTCCTGCAGGTCTATCCGACGCTGACCGCGTCGCCGCTCGAACGCATCGAGGCCCTCGAGCAGCTGCGCGTACTCTGGCACGGCTATTCGATTGCCGTACACGTGACTTCGCTCTTGCCGGAAGCCGGCGTCGACACGCCGGAAGATCTGGAGCGCGTGCGCAAGCATTTCGAAGCGCCTCCCGACAGTCCTCTGGTGGCGGCTATTTCCGCGCTGTAACGCCCGTCGGCCATTGCGAGACAAGTCGTCTCGCCGATAAGGCGCTACCGGCGCGGTTTTGTAAGTCTCCTGTCATTCTCCGCAGTGATAATCGAGGTCGGCCGGCTGCCTAAAAAATAGGCGTTTGTCATGATTCAGTAAGATTTTGTGGTAAGTTTCGTTCAGAGCAAGATGCAAGCGGCGTCACAGAGACAATCGCCTTCGATGGCAACAGTTGTGCGGATCGCCATCGCAATAGAATTCAAAACTTCAATTTAGGAAAAGATATGCGCCTCATCCTTCTAGGAGCGCCTGGTGCCGGTAAAGGTACGCAAGCCACTTTTATCAAGGAAAAGTACAACATTCCTCAGATTTCGACCGGCGACATGCTGCGCGCGGCCGTTGCCGCCGGCACGGAACTCGGCGTCGCCGCCAAGAAGGTCATGGATGCAGGCGGTCTGGTTTCCGACGACATCATCATCGGCCTGGTCAAGGACCGGCTGAAGCAGCCGGACTGCGCCAACGGTTACCTGTTCGACGGCTTTCCGCGCACCACGCCGCAAGCTGACGCCATGAAGGAAGCCGGCGTCAAGATCGATTACGTGCTGGAAATCGACGTGCCCGACAGCGCCATCGTCGAGCGCATGAGCGGTCGCCGCGTGCATCAGCCTTCGGGCCGCACTTACCACATCAAGTTCAATCCGCCGAAAGTGGAGGGCAAGGACGACGTCACCGGCGAAGCGCTGATCCAGCGCGACGACGACAAGGAAGAAACCGTCCTGAAGCGTCTGTCGGTATATCACGAGCAGACCGAAGTGCTGGTCGGCTATTACGGCAAGTGGGCCGAATCGGGCCAGCCGGGCGCGCCGAAGTATCGCAAGATCGCCGGCGTCGGCCCGGTGGAGCAAATCAGAGAGAGTGCATTTGCTGCTCTGGCGTCATAAAATGAAGCGGACCATGTGTCCGCTTTTTTTTATTTCCGCAGCGGATGCTGCAGCTCGGTTCGAGGCAAATTGAAGGCGGGGAGAGTCGGACGTAACCGATACGAAGCAGGCAGGACGGCCCATCAAATCCATAAAAGAGGCCACGTAAAGTATTGCAGTGCGCAGTGTCCGCAATAACGCCTTGGCAGGCGTTGCAGCGGAAGGTCGTGATTGTTGACTTTGTCGTGAAAAAACAAGGAGGAGACATGATGGCAGGAGCCCTATGGTTTGCCGTGGCATGCGGCGTAGTCGCAGTGATCTACGGTCTTATTTCCCGCAGTTGGATTCTCAAGCAAGACCCCGGCAACCAGCGCATGCAAGACATCGCGACTGCCATCCAGCAAGGCGCGGCAGCTTATCTTGCGCGCCAGTACCGCACCATCGCCCTGGTCGGCGTGGTGCTCTTCATCCTCATTGCATTGATTCCCGGCCTGGGCTGGATTACCGCGATCGGTTTCCTGATCGGCGCGGTGCTGTCGGGCGCCTGCGGCTTCATCGGCATGAACGTGTCGGTGCGCGCCAACGTGCGCACCGCGCAGGCGGCCACCAAGGGCATGAACGAGGCGCTCAACGTGGCGTTTCGCGGCGGCGCGATCACCGGCATGCTGGTGGTCGGACTGGGCCTGCTCGGCGTGGCGCTGTTTTTCTGGTGGCTGTTCCAGCATGGCGAAGGGCGTGCCGCTTCGTTGCATGATGCTTTGCGGCCGATGATCGGGCTGGCGTTCGGCGCGTCGCTGATTTCCATCTTCGCGCGGCTCGGCGGCGGTATCTTCACCAAGGGCGCGGATGTCGGCGCCGATCTGGTGGGCAAGGTCGAAGCCGGCATTCCCGAAGACGACCCGCGCAATCCGGCGGTGATCGCCGATAACGTCGGCGACAACGTCGGCGACTGCGCCGGCATGGCGGCCGACCTGTTCGAGACGTACGTCGTGACGCTGATCGCGACCATGCTGCTCGGCAGCCTGGTGATCAAGGGCGGCGAAGTGCTGGCGGTACTGTACCCGCTGGCGCTGGGCGGCGTCTCGATCCTGGCGTCGATCGTCGGCTGCATGATGGTCAAGGTCGCACCCGGCAAAAAGATCATGTCGGCGCTTTACACCGGCTTGTGGTGGGCGGCGATCCTCAGCCTGATCGGTTTCGCGGTCGTTACCTGGACCATGGTGCCGCCCGAGCTGCGCGTGCCGCTGATGGGGGCAGCAGTGATCGGCATCGTCCTGACCGGTCTGATGGTCTACATCACCGAGTACTACACCGGCACCGATTTCAAGCCGGTCAAGCATATCGCGCAAGCCTCGACCACCGGTCATGGCACCAACATCATCGCCGGCCTGGGCGTGTCGATGAAATCGACTGCCTACCCGGTGCTTGCGGTGTGCGCGGCGATCCTGGCGTCCTACTGGCTGGCCGGCCTGTACGGCATCGCGATTGCCGCGACGTCGATGCTGTCGATGGCGGGCATCATCGTGGCGCTGGATGCCTACGGTCCGGTCACCGACAACGCCGGCGGCATTGCCGAGATGTCCGGCATGCCGGAATCGGTGCGCGCCATCACCGATCCGCTCGATGCGGTCGGCAACACCACCAAGGCCGTGACCAAGGGCTACGCCATCGGGTCGGCCGGGCTGGCGGCGCTGGTGCTGTTCGCCGATTACACGCATGCGCTCGATGCGGTCGGCAAGAGCACTTCATTCGATCTGTCCAATCCGATGGTCATCGTCGGCCTCTTCATCGGCGGCCTGATTCCCTACTTGTTCGGCGCGATGGCGATGGAAGCGGTGGGACGCGCGGCCGGCGCCGTGGTGATCGAAGTGCGGCGTCAGTTCAGCGAGATCAAGGGCATCATGGACGGCAGCGGCAAGCCCGAGTACGACAAGGCGGTCGACATGCTGACCTCGTCGGCGATCAAGGAAATGATCGTGCCCTCGCTGTTGCCGGTGATCGTGCCGATCATCGTCGGCCTGCTGCTGGGGCCGGCGGCGCTGGGCGGTCTGCTGATGGGTACCATCGTCACCGGCTTGTTCGTGGCGATTTCGATGACCACCGGCGGCGGCGCCTGGGATAACGCCAAGAAGTACATCGAAGACGGCCATCACGGCGGCAAGGGTTCCGATGCACACAAGGCGGCCGTCACCGGCGATACCGTGGGCGATCCGTACAAGGACACCGCCGGTCCGGCCGTCAACCCGCTGATCAAGATCATCAACATCGTCGCGCTGCTGCTGGTGCCCTTGCTGCCGGCACCTGTCTTGACGGCGGAAACTGCCGCTGCTCCGGCTGCAGTGACGGCAACCGCAACGGCAACGGAAGCTGTCGTGATCGCCGTACCCGTGGGAAAATAGACGTCCACATCCCACCAGGATGATCAAAAGACGACCGGCATGTACTCCATGCCGGTCTTTATTATTATTGGAGAGACACATGCAGATTGCTGGACAGGTATTTGTGGTGACGGGCGCAGCATCGGGGCTGGGGGCGGCAACCGCGCGCATGCTGGCGCAGAATGGCGGCAAAGTGGTGCTGGCCGATTTGCAGGAAGAAGCCGGGCAAAAGCTGGCGGCCGAACTGCAGGGCGAGTTTGTGCGCTGCGACGTGACGACGGAAGAAGACGGCCTGAAGGCGATCGCGGCGGCGCAGCAACTGGGCAGCCTACGCGGTCTCGTCAATTGCGCCGGCATCGCACCGGGCGCCAAGCTGATCGGCAAGGACGGCCCGCATGCAATGGCCTTGTTCCAGAAGACCCTCAACATCAATCTGGTCGGCACCTTCAACATGGCGCGCCTGGCGGCCGACGCCATGAGCAGGCAGGAGCCGATGGAGCAGGGCGAGCGTGGCGTGATCATCAATACCGCGTCGGTGGCGGCGTTCGACGGACAGATCGGCCAGACCGCGTATTCAGCGTCCAAGGCCGCGATCGTCGGCATGACGCTGCCGATGGCGCGCGCCACATTGGTCAGCGCAACAGTGCTGTCGGACAGCTGCTCGCGGCGCGCGACGCCGAGCTGGACCAGGTCGACGATGATGAAAAGCGCACACACCAGCAGAACGAAAGCGATCGCGAGGTTGGCGACGGCGGCGGGTTTGCGCGAGCCGGGTTCCGGCGGCGGCTCAGTGACGCCCAAATTCATGCTGCTCTCCCCGGTAGTGAAGACGGCCCATGATACAAGAACGGGTGCAGCCGCATTGGAAAAACGGAGCGGGGTGCTGCTCGGACCCCGGGCACGATCTGTGGCGAGAAGCCGTCATGGTTGCCGGGCCGCGCGCAGCGCAACCGCAACCGGGTCCACGGGGAATTCCAGGGACTCCGGGGACTTTCTCAGTGGCGGTATTTGCGCGGCAGAAGCAGGTCGAGCAGCGCGGCGAAGGCGCCATCGTCATGGTGGCCATGCTGTTTCTTGTCTTCGTACATGCGTGCATCGGCGCATCGCATCAACTCCGCGATCGATGTCGCGGCGTCGCTGTTGACGTGGCCGACGCTGTAGCACAGTTTGTAGGCGCGTTTGACGGTGCGGTTGTGCAGCTTTACCGCTTTTTCCAGGAAACGCAGGGCGACCTCAGCCTGCGGCTTGCCGGTGTTCGGCAACAGCACCGCGAATTCATCGCCGCCGAGGCGTCCGACGATGTCGGACTGGCGGAAGCTGCGCGACAGGATCGCGCTGAAATCCTGCAGCGCACGGTCGCCTTCGGCGTGACCGAAACGGTCGTTGATCTGTTTAAACAGGTCAAGATCGAAATAGAACAGCGAGACCGGCTTGCCGAGCCGTTTGCAGAGACTCAGTGCCTGTTCCGACATGGCTTCGAAGCCGCGCCGGTTGGGAATGCGGGTCAGTTCATCGATGGTCGCCAGTTCCAGGGCGAACAATTCCTGCTCGGCCATTTTTGCGAGATCGCGCAACAAGGCCTGGTCGTCATCGTCGAACGCGCGCGGCTGGTCGTCGATCAGGCACAGCGTGCCGAGCTGGTCGCCGTTGCCGACGCGGATCGGACAACCGGCATAAAAGCGCACGCGGGATTCGCCCATGCGCAGCGGATTACCCTCGAAGCGCTGGTCCAGCACGGTGTCCTGCACCACCAGCAGATCGGCGGCGGCGAAGGCATGGCGGCCGTCGTCGTGTTTTTGCAGGGGCCACGGACGATGCGCCTCCACCAGGCTGACGAACGCCACCGGCACATTGAACAGCCGTTTGGCCAGACGCGTCAGGCGTTCGAAGCGCATCTCCGCCGACGAAGCGAGCAAGCCGAATGCATGCGATGCGTTCACTTGATAGAAATCATGCGGCGACATGTCAGGCATCTTCATGGGCTGTACTCGATTCAGGGCAAACGGGCTAATCAAACTGGTCTTTTGCACAGCATGTTTGGCAACATTCTCGGCAGAAGGTATTCCCGGTAACGACAGGCCTGCCGTTTTCTGAAGCGAGGCCGATGAAATTTACACTTGTAGCATCGGCATGTTTTTGTGGAAATATTTTTAAAAGGAAATTATTTGCCGCAACAGGATCAGGATTTAGCCTCGTAGTAGGCACCGCCCATGCCGTCGACGGTAAATTGCATGCGCAAGACGCGTTCGGCGCCACAGAAGTAGACATGCCAGCTTTCAGTCCACGCGCCCTGGATAGGATAGGTGCCGGCCACCAGCGGTTGCTTCAGCGGCAGCCAGACGGCGTTGTTGACGGCGCTCACGTCCTTGATCGACATCAGGCGGAAATCCTTGCATAGCGTCGAGTTGGGCGTGCCGCTGCGTTCCGATGCCAGGGCTGCGGCCGTCATGACGGTCGGGATGGCGTCGGCGATCAGTTTGGGCGCGGCGCGCGAAGGCCCCAGCGTGTCCACCTGCTGCGCCAGCGCCAGGTATTTTTGATAATTCGGCGACAGGTCGGGGATGCCGTCGAGCAGCGTGCGGATCTGTTTGGTGGTGCCTGCGCCGCTTTGCTCCAGCAGCAAGGTCGCCAGCATCAGCCGGGCCGGCAGATAGCCGGCGGCAGCGGCGCCGGCCAAACCGTCGATGGCTTCGATCTGGTCGCCGCGCTCGGCGATGCTGCGGCGCGCGATGGCGGCGTACTGGTGGTCGTCGGCCTTGCCGTTGACCATGAACTGGTTGGCCGGATCAAGTGTATAGGCTTGCCACAAGCCATAGCCGGCACGCTGGTCGCCGCCGGCGATGGCCTTGCGCGTCCAGGCGCGCGCTTCGGGGAAGTTGACGGGCAAGCCCTTGCCCGGCAGGTTGAGATCGCCGTAGATTGCGGCACAGGTCGGCTCGCCGCCTTCCGCGCATTCGCGCGCGAGCTTGGCGCCTTGTTTGATGTCGCGCGCGGTGCCGAGGCCGCGCAAGGTCATCAATGCGAGGAAGGACTTGGCGCGGTTGTCGCCCTGCGCGGCGAGTTGCGAAAACTCGCGGTAGGCGGCGTCGTATTTTTGCTCGCCGTAGGCGTTGAGCGCGCTGTTGATGTCGGCATGCGCCGGCAAGGCAATAGCGGACAACAAGCCGGGGAACAAGCAAAGCAAGGCGGTGCGGATGAGGGACTGCTTCATGGTGATTTCCGAAGTGCGAAGCCGTCTATTCTAATCCGCCTGACTCGTCGGGTTTCAATACTGATCGTACTTGCGCGATTGTCCCCTGACCTTGTCGGCCGGGTATTTCTCGCGGTTGAGTTGCATCTTCTCGATCACGGCGTCGTAGAGATCGACATCGAGGCGGTCGGCCAGGCGGATCAGATAGACCAGCGAGTCGGCCAGCTCGTGGCGCACGCCGGTGCGGCGCACATCGTCGAGTTCCTCTTGTTCGCCAGTCTTGAGCCACTGGAAGTGTTCGACCAGTTCGGCCACTTCGACCGACAAGGCCATGGCAAGGTTCTTGGGGGTGTGGAATTGCTGCCAGTCGCGTTCTTCGGCGAACTGGCGCACGATGTCGCGCAGGGCGATGAGGTCGGAGGAGGGCATGGTCATGGTCGGTCCGGTGTGGAGGAAGAACAAGGACCAGACTATAGCGCCGATTGCCGCGAGCGGTGCCGCAGGCGTCCGCCGAACCAGTCGCCGGACGCCTCTGCCGAGGATGCTTGCGCGTCAGAAGGTATAGTTGACGGCAGCCATGGTGCCGTAGTTGGTGCGCGCTTTCACGATCGGGCTGTCGCCGGCTTTCTTCATGTAGCGGGTCGCTTCGGTAGCGGCCAGCAGCGACCAGTTGTCGTCGAAACGATGGGTCCAGGTGATCGCGGCCTTGACGGCGTACAGCCCGGAACCCGGCGTATATTTTGTGTAGCCGCTGGTCGCGCTCTGGTTGGCGGTGACGCCGAAATAGCTCTGGTTGTAATCGTTGCTGCCGAAGTGTGCACTGCCGGCCACGGCCAGCTTGTCCCTGGGCATGGTCATCACCGTGGCGTCGGCCTTGGCGTAGTAGGTGCGGCCGCGGTCGCGGTTGCTGAGCGGCTGTGAGGCGCCGACGCTGAGCGTGAGGCTTTGCGTGAGGCGATAGCCCAGGCTCAGGTTGAGCAGCGCCGCGCCCTTGACTTCGCCCATGCCCCTCAGCTTGTCGGAGCCGGGTTTGAAGCTCTGGTTGGAATCCTTGCGGCCGGGGTCGTAGCCGAGCGCCGCCGAGGCGATGAACTGGTCGCCGAAGCTGTGGCGATAACCGATGCCTTCGCCGGCGTCGATGAAGCCGCCCCAGGGGGTGACCACGCTGATGACGGGCAGCGCGACGGCCTTGTATTCGTCGCTGCCGGCGTAGCGCGGCATGTAGGCGGCGCCCAGGCCCAGCGTGATCTTGGTTTCGCTGTCGGCGGCGGCCTGCTGCGCCGACGCCGGAAGCGGAATGGCAGCGATCGCGGTGAGGGTGGCAGCTACGGCTGCATTGGCAACGATGCCAATGCGGCGGTGAGGATGCGTCATGGTTTCTCCTGTGATGAATGAGCGCCATTGTCGGCATCTGCTGCGGTGAGGTCTGTTGGAGTTTGGTAAGGAAACTGTGCGTCCATGTGTCAACATGTGTTTGTTTGTAATGCGCCGGTCCACGGCCTTGGGACGCGGCTATCATGCGCACGGGAAGCTCATTGGAAAAGCCGTCAGGGATGAAAAAAATACTGTTGATCGAAGACGACGTACGTCTTGCCGAATTGATATCGGAATATCTGTGCCGCTACGATTTCGAAGTAGCGGTGGTGCTGCGCGGCGATCAGGCATTGGCTGCGGTTGCGCGCGAAAAACCCGACGTGGTGATCCTCGACCTGATGCTGCCCGGCATGGACGGCATGGACATTTGCCGCCAGCTGCGCAAGGACTCTTCCCTGCCGGTGATGATGCTGACGGCGCGCGCCGACATCTTCGACCAGGTCACCGGCCTTGAAATCGGCGCGGACGATTACATGCTCAAGCCGGTGCAGCCACGCCTGCTGCTGGCGCATCTGCGCGCCATCCTGCGCCGCCACGAAGGTCAGCCCGAAGCGGCCGAGGTGCGCCAGCTGCAATTCGGCGAATTGCAGATCGACCTCGCCGCGCGCCAGGTATGCTGGAAGGGCGAAGAAATCGATCTCAAGACGTCCGACTACAACCTGTTCGTGATCCTGGTGCAGGCCGCCGGCAAGGTGCTCAGCCGCGACGAGTTGCTGCGGCGCTGGCGCGGCATCGACTTCGACGGCATGGACCGCACCGTCGACGTCAGCATTTCGCGCCTGCGCAAACGCTTCAACGACGACGCGCAGGAGCCGCGCAAGATCAAGACGGTATGGGGCCGCGGCTATCTGTTCAGCCCGATCGCCTGGGAGGACTAGAACTCATTTCACTAATAATCGTGAGATGCGTTTGACTCAGAAAGGGCGCTGGCAAGGCGTGCGACGCGTCGCGTGGCGGTGCCACGCGCAAGGAGCGCAACGCAGCCAACGCCCTTTCTGAGTCAAACCCTTCGGGAACGTCCTGTTTGGGTGTATTGCTGCGTTGCGCCGCTTGCCAAGGGCCCACCCTTGGCTGCGCGACGCGCCTTGCACTACCTCCCAAACAGGATCGTTCGCACTCACGATTATTAGTGAAATGAGTTCTATATGCTCCGTAATCTGGTGCGCCTGTATCTGGTGATTGCGGCGCTGGTGGTGGCCTCCATCCTCGTCGTCAACTACGGTTTCCCGCACCTGTTCGCCGGCCAGTTCACCAAGGCCGTGCGCGCCGGCTTCAACGGCGAGAGCTTCATGCTCAATCGCCTGTTGTCCGGCCGCAGTCCGGCCGAGCAGGAAGCGTTGCTGGCGCAATTGCGCGCGGCGGCGCCGGAACGCTACAGCCGGCCCGTGCAGACGACGGAGCAACTGCCGCAAGCCGTGCGCGAACAACTGGCGCAGTATCGTGTCGGCTGGGAAATCACCGGCAGCAAATGCTGCGTGGTCTACGTCAGGCTCGACGACGGCGGGCTGGTGCGGGTGCAGTCGCTGGAGGAATTGCCGATGGTGGAGGTGGTGGCCTACGCGCTGGTCTTCGCCACCATTCTGGCGGCGGTGTGCATCTGGCTGATTCCGCATTGGCGCGACCTGGAAAAGTTGCGCCTGGCGGCCGCGCGTTTCGGCGGCGGCAGGCTGGACGCCCGCGTCGGTTTGTCGGGGCGCTCGTCGATCCGCCAGTTGAGCAGTCACTTCGACCGCATGGCCGATCGTATCGGCAAGCTGATCCATGCGCAGCGCGACATGGTCAACGCGGTCTCGCACGAATTGCGCACGCCGTTGTCGCGGCTCGAATTCGGGCTCGATATCCTGCAACACCATGCGCAGGATTCCGCTACCGAAAATCGCATCCTCGGCCTGCGCAAGGACGTCGAGGAACTTGAGGCGCTGGTCGCCGAATTGCTCACGCTGGGCATGCTGGAACATGACCGTCAAGGCGTCTTCACCGAGACCGTGGCTTTGCCGGAATTCCTGCGCGATACCTGCGGGCTTACGGCCGAAGCCCTGGCTGTGGGCAAGCTGGAGTTGCGCTGCAGCGTCGACGCGCAACTTGCGACCGTGGTCACCGAGGCGCGCACCCTGGCGCGCGCCTATTCCAACCTGGTGCGCAACGCCGCGCAGCATGCGAATTCTGTCATCCGCGTGCGTGCCGAGCCGGCGGCGCCGGATGCGTGGACGCTGGTGGTGGAAGATGACGGCGCCGGCATTCCGGAAGCCGAGCGCGAGCGCGTATTCGAATCCTTTTACCGGCTCGACCAGAGCCGCGATCGCGCTACCGGCGGCTACGGCCTCGGTTTGTCGATCGTGAAAAAAATCGTCGCGCGCCACGGCGGCAGCATCCGCGTCGGCAGCAGCGAACTGGGCGGGGCCATGTTCGTCATGCGTTTCCCGTTGCGGCAATTGCCGCCCTGAAAACAGAACTGCACGGAATCAGAAACCGAATTCCGGACGGAGGTAGGCGGCCAGCCAGATCAGCATGGCGATCGTGGCGGCAAACAGAATCTTGTTGCTCGGCATCGCGAGGGTTTTCTTGTTGTGGTGCCCGGCATTCTAGGCCGGCAAAGGCGGCGCAGGTATATCTATCTGTGGGCTAACTGTTTAAATTTGTGCCGGTCCGGCATTCCCCAGTCCCCTCTCATTCGGATTGGTAAGACCTTTCTACCTTCCAATCGTTATCTCGCTATAATCTGGCTTCCCCGCGGGCAAGAACAAGCACAGCGCCGGGGGCAGGCGGCATCTCGACATGCCGTTCTGATAACAGACCTCATCCAAGGAGACAACATGGCTCACGCCAACGTAGCATCGGCCGGCGCGCTGGACGCCGGCACCGAGATCGGCAAGCGCGTCATCGGCAAGCTGCATCGCAAGATCGTCTGGTACTGCTTCTTCCTGTTCATGATCAACTACCTCGATCGCGTCAACGTCGGTTTCGCCGCGCTGACAATGAACGCCGACCTCGGACTGAGCGCCAAGGTCTACGGTCTCGGGGCGGGAATTTTCTTCCTCGGCTACATCGCCTTTGAAATCCCCAGCAACATGATCCTGCACAAGGTCGGTCCGCGCATCTGGATTGCCCGCATCATGGTCACCTGGGGCATCGTCGGCTGCGCCATGGCGTCGCGCACCAGTTTGAAGACGCGGGCCCGTTGCAGGGCTCCCGGGTTCTTCATTTCCGATACCTGCGCCACCAGCTGGTTGGCCTTGCCCTTGCCCCACCCCGATTCGGCTGCGGTCAGGAGGATCACCGCCAGCTCGGGCGCAGACATCTTGATGTAGACCTGGGTCTTCTCCGACAACTCGCGCTGGAGGGTCTCCGCGATCGCCACGCAGGATTTGACCAGCATGAATGCCGATGCGTCCGACATGGTCAGCCAATAACGGCCGATGCTTCTCAACGGGTTTTTGCGTAAGTCCGCTCTCATGATGGCCCCATCAAAAAGAATGCCTGCCGGGAGCCGTCAGGCGTTGATTCAAAACGACGTTGCATGCGCAGGCCCGGGCGGGCTCAGAATCCGATCATCATGCGCGAGCGCAGGCCGGTCATGACCTTCATGCATTTGTGCGCGCCGAAATTCTTGATCAGGGCCTTGAGCATGGTCAGCGGCGTCAATGGCAAGTCTTCCCGCCCCTTCGACTTGGCGCCGATGAGAAAGCGCAGGTCGCGCGTGGAAGGCAGATTTCTGGCCGCCTCGTCGGCTGCCAGCGCTTCCAGCGAATTGACCAGAACATCGTTTTCCAGCAATGCGCGCCGCAGCTCGTGCATGTGTTTTTCGTACAGATCGCTCATCATTTCCATGAGGGCGTTGCGCAAGGCGATTTTCTGCACCATGCTCATCGGCTCGTTGTCGACCCGTTCCAGCGCCTCGGCCAGGACGTTGTAACGCTGCACCGGATCGAAATCCTCTGCCAGCATGTCCTGCACCTGAAAACGGCCGTCCCGGCCCGAGTTGTTGCGCAGGAATGCCAGCGTGTCCATCACCGGCGCGAACAACTCTTCGTCGATGTCGTCATCGCTGACGACTTGCCGGGACTTGTCGTACTTGTTGCGTCGCGACGCCTGAGACGAGGATTTTTCCTGGCTCTTCTGGCGCAGCGGCGAAAAAATCCGTTGCAACAGGGAGCGCGAACGGAACGAGATGCCGTCCTTGAAACCTGCCTCCGACCTGACCGCGTCGGTCGGCGCAAAATCGGTCGCGCCGGCGCCGGCTTTTTCAGCGCCGTTCTTGATCCAGTTCTTGGCGTGCGGACGGACCTGTTGCGCAGTGGGCTGCTCCAGCTGGCCGTTGCCGAATCGATTGATTTGCATGTTCATGGGCATTCGTGGCGCGACGCCGGAGGCCGGTTCCATCGACTGCACCACTGTCCGGGACGGGCTCGCGGTTCCAGCCGCTCGCAAAAATAAAAGGCTGGACGACGTCGCCGGATTTCGCATACGCTTTTTTTTGCTTGTGTCGCGACGCCCGTTTCAGCGGGCGTCTCCCACCATCGCCAAGCGCCGTCGCGCCGGCTTGCAAAACCGGGCGGCGATGCGCATGGATGATGCGTCCGAAGTCCGCTCCCGCCGGTATCGCAGCGCCTCGCGTCCTGCCGCTCCGGCTGCCCCTGACAGTACGCACATCCTTGCCTGTGGCTTTTGCCGCCGCGCCGGTTCCGTCGTATTGCGCGCCATTGCGGGGACATTTCTCATTTTTCTTCAATGTCTCACGAATACTCACAGAACCCCTCGTTGTGCGGCAGGCGCTGCTATCTTGCAGCCATGCCCATGCGGCGACGCAGGAAATGCGGCACAGCTTCGAATTTCACGATCAACGCTAGTGTTCCAAGGAGAACAACATGACGCAAACAACTTCCGCAAACAGCCGGCCGGTCGCTCACGATACAGAGACGGCGCCTACGGAAAACGCAGCAACAGAAATCGCGACGACCGCCCCCATCGACATCGTCGCGCTATATACCGAACATCGCACCCACCTGCTGCGCTTCGTGCAACGCTATGTCGGCAACTATGAAGACGCAGAGGACGTGGTGCAAAATACTTTCATCGAGGCGGTCAAGTGCGCCCATCGATTCTCAGGGCTGTCGAAACCTTCGACCTGGCTGTTCGGCATTGCGCTCAACCTGGCACGCAACCAGGTGCGCCGCAATATCGCCGATCGTTACGAGATGGTCGACGACATGTTCATGGAGCAGATAGTGGACAAGCACGCCGATCCGGCCATGTTGTTCGAACTGCGGCAGATCGCTGAGAAAGTGGAGTTCCTTCTCAACGGCTTGCCGCCCAAGATCCGCATGACGTTTGAAGCCGTGCTGGACGGCGACGCCACCTACGAGGCGGCGGCGGAACAGCTCGACATCCCTATCGGCACCGTGCGCTCGCGCGTCTCACGCGTACGCGCGGCAGTGCGCAACGAATACGGCGACGGCGGCGCGCGCGCCTGATTCTGCGGGAAGACGGGAACGACGGGATGGCGTGTCCATCCCTGATTTTCAGGACGGTTTCGGTTCGGCCGGCGGTGTCTGCACCGCCGCCAGCAATTCCGTGGCGATGTCGGCAGTCTCGAGGATGGCATCCATCACGGCGCGTTCATCGCGCAGCGGCCCGAGGGCGATCTTGCGCAACACGATGTAACGCCCCTCGTCGGCATGCCACAGGAAATCGACATCGTCCACGCGCCGGTCGCCGCCATTCAGTGGCGCCGCCGGCAACGGCAGGTAATGCGGTTGCTCGCACCTGGGCAGCGATGCGGTCACCGCCAGGTAATGATCGGCGTCGTTTTTTTCCACCGCGGTACGGGTGAAGATATCGCCGAGCTGCAATTCAAGCACTGCCCGGCCGGGTGAATCCTGCCCGGCCAGGCCGATGAGGTCGAGCAGGATCCGATTGACGTTCGTCGTCATGAGGTCGTCCGGAAGATCGTCGTCGCTTGACCGCATCATTGTCTGGTACAGCTGAAACACGTACAGCAACTGGAAGAAGTTGCTGACATTGGCAGGATTGTGGGAAAGAGCGCTCATTTTACCTCCTATTGTCGACGACTCCAAAGCATGCGGCGCTTGCGCCGCGCGGACGCGCGACGTACCGGCTTTGGCTGAAACAGATCTCGGTTCGCGGGAAGATGGCCGGACCGGGCGTGCGCATGTCGCTCGCAAGCGCATGGAGCCGGCCGGACTCGTCGTGATAGGTAGCGAAACCGGCGTCGCGGTTCCGTGGATGTGCCGGTCGCAGAAAGTAAAAATGCAGGAACGTGCGGGGGCGACCGACGGACCGCGGCTGCAGCAAGCACAGCGGCGGATTCAGCGGCGTTCGCGCCGGCGCGACGCCGGCAATCGGAAGGATTTACTTGCGCTGGAGCCTGCGTATGCGATGCCAGGGAAAATCATCGGCCAGCATGTTGATGCGTATCAGGAAAGGGGCCGAGGTGCACCAGCAGGCCATTTCCGCATTCCAGCCGACAGTGCGGGATTGCTCTTCATTCGACAATGATTTTGTATCCATGGTATCCACCCGACAAGTAATGAATTGACTGACGTGATTCCACTCCGGCCATTGGCCGGTTCGTTCTGCAGCGGCACGCCTGCCGCTTGCACGGCGCTGCGCCCTGCCCGCATTGCTTACGCACCGGCGTACTGCACCGGCATTGCATCCTGGCAAGCGCGCGCCAATTGCCCCCATCCCCTGGCCGCGCTGCGGCGCGCCAGTTCCAGGGAACCCGAAACGGCCACAGGCAACGTCGGACGGGCATCGACAGGCGGCGGTTCAGCCGTCTCTCCGGCGGCTTCACCGACGCGACGCGAGTAGACCCGGTCTGCAGAAATCTGACGCTCCGCCGGATTGTCGCCGTCGATGCGATTGACCACCTGGCGCTCTTCTCCGAGCATTTTCGGCCATACCGGGATTTCCCCCTGCTCGGGATGGTCGGCCGGGCTCAAGCGATCATGACGGCTGCCGTGACGGCGACGGCCCGAGGCCAGCCTGGCGCTGGAAAATCGAATATACCAATTGATGTCGCGGCGACCCTCGGGAGTTTTCCCGAGGGCCTGCGTGGGCAATTGCAAGGCCAGCTGGCGCGCCGTCGGCGCGCACTCCGCGCTTCCGCGGCCGCCATTGAGCAGAGCATGCAAGCGCATGGTCGCGGCCAGTTCATGGGCGTTGGAAAATCCGCCTGCGACGGCGGAAACTGCACGAATCATCATTTATCCTTTCCCATAAATAGCGTGGCCATGCATCACTGCAACACTCTCTTTACGCTGCGATCACGCCGAGATCGTACCGTCGTCGATGGCGGCCTGATAATCGGCCTTGCCCAGCTCGCCGTCGAACTCGCCCTTCTTGGCCGACTCCATCTTCTTGAACAATTCGCCGTTGTTGGCCATGTAGGCCTGTGCGGCAGCCTGCACTTCGGGCGGGACCTGGATGGTCTTGCCGTTCTTGTCGGTGAAGTAGCCGGTCTCGGCGATCTGCTGCATCTGCGCCGCGGAAATCAGCTGGATGTCGTGATCGTCCTGGAACTGATGGATGGTCTTGGCTGCGCTGGAATCCGACGGCAGCGGCGCACCACCCTGCGGCATGCCCGGAGGGTAGGCGCCGGGCTGATAAGCCGGCGGCTGCACCGAGTATGGCGGCGGCGCATAGCCGCCGTTTTGCGGCGCGCCGAACTGGCCGGTACGATCGACCACCGGCGGACCGCCGTTGCCCGACGAAATGGTGCCGTCGTCGATGGCCGCCTGATAATCGGCCTTGCCCAGCTCCCCATCGTGCTTGCCGGTCTTGGCGGCTTCCATTTTCTTGAACAGCTCGCCGTTGTTGGCCATGAAGGCTTGCGCGGCAGCCTGCACTTCCGGCGGGGCTTGGATGGACTTGCCGTTCTTGTCGGTGAAGTAACCGGTCTCGGCGATCTGCTGCATCTGCGCCGCGGAAATCAGCTGGATGTCGTGGTCGTTCTGGAACTGGTTGATGGTCTTGGCTGCGCTGGCGTCGGACGGCAAGGCGCCTTGCGTCCCCACGCCCATCATGTTGCGCAGGTAATTCTTGATGCCGTCCGGCACCGGCAGGTTGTTGATCCAGGCCGCGATCTGATCCGGCTTCATGTTGCCATAGCCGCCTCCGCCGATATCGTATGCCCCGCCTTCGTTGCCGGGATAAGGCGGCGGGATGTAGCCGGGGAATTTTCCCCCTTCATAGTACGTGGTGGTAGTGGTGGTGGTAACGATGGCCGACATGCTTTTCTCCGAAATGGGGTGGGTACTCAAACGTCTCAGTTGCGTCTCGTCGTCCGCTGGCGGACATCGGACCTGCACCGGGTTCATCCACATCCCCGTCAACCGCAACAGGCCCTCACGGACTCGCTTTTAAGTGGCCGTCCGTGCGCGATAGTTCCACCGGAAATCTGTGCAACAGGACGGTCCGTGCGGGAAGCCGGCAGCTCAGGACGGCCATCCGCACGCATGCGAACAGGCGCGAAGCGCAGCCGGGTTCCGGTCGCGCTTCGCGCCATGGAGGAAGCAGTTGTTACAACGCAGCTTGGGCGCCGTCTTCCGCCTTCTTGAGGAATTTCGCGAAAATATTGACGTTGTCGACGTCGGTCTGTGCATCGGCCACAGCCTGCTGGTCGGCACGCGCCTTTTTGGAAGCGCGACGCGCGGCCGCCGCAGTGGTCGAGCCAGGATCGCCGTCGCCGGCGAGGGAAGTTGCTGCAATGGCCATACGGAACTCCTTGCTGCTGCCGGCCCGGACGCCGACGACAAGCGCCTGCGCGGGCCAGGACGATTTGCCGGGCTCGCGGCGGCGACACCTGCCTGCGCCGCCGCGAGGATTGTTCATTGCTGATCGTTGACGTTCTTCGCCATGGTGTTGAAGATCTTCAGCTTCGCCAGCGAAGACGCCTGCTGCGAAACCCATAGCTGGAATTCCACCGCTTGCGCGGCGCCCGCTTGCGCAGCCTGGACGGTCGGGCTGGCTCCCTGGCGCATGGTCGGATTCTCGCTGGCGTAGCTCTGGCCGAGCTGACTTTGGAAGGTCGACATGGTGCTCCTTTCCGGCGAACCGGTAACTGGATGAAACGGGACAACGCCGCGTGCACGGCGCCGCACTTCTGGAAATTGCCGGGACGGGATGCGCGCAAGCGGTCCCCCGTCCCGTAGGGCTTGCGCCCGAAAAAAGTGGTCAGCCGCCGGCCAGGTCCTTCGAATTGGTACGACCGCTCTTTTCAATCTTCAGCTTTACGTTGTCGGCATCCACCGCTTCCTGAGCTGCATTCGTCATTTCCTGGTCGACAATAGCGTGACCCGCACCGGCACCTGCTGCTGCTCCTGTTACTGCCATGATAACCTCCGTAAAAATTAAAAAACACCGCCCAAGCCACACCAAGAAAACGAGACGGTCGCCGATAAGTGGAGCAACAAAATCCGCTGGTTCCACGTCGTGCAAAAAACTTCTTCCTGCTTCCGCAAAACCGACCGTCCCACCTCCCTGCCGACATGGGTCGCGTCCGGCGCCCCGCGGTTCCATCCTCGCCGGACACGGTGGAACTCTTGCGCCGCGGGGCGCTACCCATTGAAGCAGTAGCGATGTTCGATCAACCCCACGTTAAGGAACCACCATGAGCTTCACGATCGCCGCCGGCACCGGGCCGAGCAACATCCCCTCCGCAGGGGAAATGAATTCCTATTCCAATGGTTTGAAAACCCAGTCGACAGATTCCCTGTTGAGCAAGCTGAGCGACCCGAGCACCGAGCAATGGCAGAAGGACGCCATTACCAAGGAATTGCAAAACCGGGCCGACGCCAACCAGCAGGCGCAAGGTGCGGGAGGCGGAGAAGGCGGCGGTTCCGAAGACATGCAGCAGCTGCTGAAAAAGCTGCAGGACGGCACCATCACCGACGAGGAACTGCAAAAGCTGGCGAAGATGCTCGGCGTCGATCCCGCCAAACTGGAAGCAATGAAGGGCAAAGGCGACGGCGAGCATATGGTCGCCAACGGCGACATCCAGGGCGGTTAAGCAGCCTTCGCGGCGGTCCGTCCGGGCCGCCGCAGGCCGTGCCTGCGCGCCCATCGCGGCTCACCGGCACGTATCATTCCCGCCTTCCGCATACACGCATCTTTCCCCGAACTTTGCTCTCCCATCGCCCTCCCGTCCCCGGCCCGGCCGGCGCCGTTTCCTCAGTCGTGCAAAAAGCGATTGCGCTCCCAGTCGCGTGCCATGACGGAGAAATGCTCCAGCGTCTCCAGCACTGAATGCAAGGTGGCGTACTGCAGCCGGACCCGACAGATCAGCACGAGGCGATCGCGCTCCGCATCGTAGGCGAAGGTCGCCTGGTGGGCGCCGAACAGATAGGTATTGATTTCCAGCAGGCGCAGCAACGCCGGGTCTCGCGGCGGCGCCGGTACGGCGCCGAAATCGCAGTGCACCAGCATGCTGTCGGGCGCCAGCAAGCCGCCGAAAAAAAGCGTGAAATGTGCACCGTAGGCGTTCAGGTGCGCGACCTGGCTGGCCGGTCCCGGCTTCTGGATGTTGAAGCGGATGCACAAGCGGTCGATCAAGGCGCGATAGCGTTCTATCGTCATGCGGCCTTCCCTGCAATTTTCTTATATGCCGTCACGGCGTGGACGACGGTCGCCGGCGGCGCGTCGCGCGATGAGTAGCCGGACGAGCGCCCGGCTACGGACAAGACGTGGATGAAATGAGGAAAACGGAAGCGTCAACCGGCAATTCAGTCGATGTCTCCGGACTGTGGCGGGGGCGGCTGGCCGCCGCCCAGTACCGTGCCGATAGGGTCGAGGACTGCTCCCACGGGGTTAGTGACTACATTCAGTGGATTGGGAATCTGGGCCATCATCTCTCCTTTGAAAAAATGCTTAACGTAAGCATGGATAAGTGGACATGTGCCAACGCACGGTTCCTCCCCGGATCGGCGCGGGCGACTTTTATTTGCGAACGCACATGGCCGAGGCCGGCTTGCCGCGATGCGAATCAGGACAATGCCGCAGTCGGCGCGCTGCCGAAACCGTCGGCCATCAGGAAATCGACGACGCGTGATGCGCCGGCCGCAACGCCGACCAGCCGGCCGTCGCGCAGGAGTTCCAGAAAACGTTCGCGCAACGGGAACAGGCGATCTTCCGTCGCACGGATTTCAGCCTGCATGTCGGTATCGAACACGCCCGGCGCCAGGCTGCAAATGCGCAGCCCCTGCCGGCGGTCGAGCGCTGCGGCGCGCGCATGATGGTCCAATGCCGCCTTTGCCGAGCAATATGCACTCCAGCCGGCGAAGGCGTCGCGGCCGGCGCCGCTGGAAATGTGCAGGATGCGCCGCTGAGCGGCGTCGGCGGCGGCGACCGCGCCGGCCAGCAGCAGCGGCGCGCTGACGTTCAGCGCCAGCGCTTGCGCCAGCGTCGCCGCAGCCAGCTGGTCCGGGGCGCCCATCGGGTGCACGGTGGCGGCATTGTTGACCAGGAAAGCAATGTCTTCTCCGCGCAGGAACGCCGCCGGTGCGCGCGTCTCCAGCCAGGCCAGCAGCGCAGCGGTATCGGCCAGATCGATCGCATGCTGCGTCAGCAGCTGCGGAAAACGCGCCTGCAAGCCGGCATTGGGCCGGCGCGCCAATCCCAGCACCGCAACGCCGCGCTGCAGCAGTTCGGCGGCGATCGCCGCGCCAAGGCCACGGCTGTGGCCGGTCACTATTGCTTTCATTGCTGCTCCCAGGTTGTCGTGCCGGCCGGATTGCCGGACAGTGCGCCAATCGGCATGGAACCGCTCCGCCACGATGGTCACTCACGCTAAACGTCAAAAAATGCGTTGAAAACGCGCTAACGGCGCCGCCCTGCAAGACCCGCGGCGGTCATTTCTTCCTCTATTCCGGACCTGCCATGAACGATTTTGTCGGCCAATTCCTGGCCAAGAAGGATTACAAAGACATCCACGTATCGCGGCATCTGTTGCCTTTTGAAGATCATAAGTTCCTGAAGGCCGCCGATGCCCGCGTCATGGTCAGGGGCGCCGGGGTGTACCTCTGGGACGAACACGGAAACAAGTTCCTCGACGGCTTGTCCGGCCTGTGGTGCACTGCGCTCGGCTATGGCCGGCCCGAACTGATCGCCGCCGCCGCCGCGCAGATGGAGACCTTGTCCTATTGCAGCCAGTACTTCAACACGACCAATCCGGCCATCGCTGAATTGTCGGCCAAACTGTTCGATCTCCTCCCTTCGCCTTTCAGCCGGGTCCTGTATACCAACTCGGGATCGGAGGCCAACGACCTCATGATCAAGCTGGTGCGCCGGTTCTGGCAGCTGGCCGGCAAGCCCGGCAAGAGAATCCTCATCGCACGCCATAACGGCTACCACGGCGCTACCATTGCCTCCGCCTCGCTGGGCGGCATGAAACTGATGCACGAACTGAGCGGCGGCATGATCGACGACGTTCACCACATCGACGAGCCTTATCGGTTCGGCCTCCGGGATGCCCAGGACGAGACCGCGTTCGGCGTGCACGCGGCACGCGAGCTGGAGGCAAAAATACTGGAACTGGGCGCAGACCGGGTCGGTGCGTTTGTCGCCGAACCATTCCAGGGCGCGGGCGGCGTCATTTTTCCGCCGGCCAGCTACTGGCCCGAGATCCAGCGCATCTGCACCCGATACGATGTGCTGCTCTGCGCCGACGAAGTGGTCGGCGGCTTCGGCCGCACCGGCAGCTGGTTCGCGCACGAATACTTCGGCTTCGCGCCAGACATGATGACCATCGCCAAAGGCCTGACCTCCGGCTACGTGCCGATGGGAGGCCTGGTCCTGACGCAGCGCATCGCCGATACGCTGGCCGACTGCGGCGGCACATTTGCGCACGGCCTTACCTATCAGGGCCATCCGCTGGCGGCGGCAGTGGCACTGGCGACGCTGCGCCTGCTGGACGATGGCGGCATCGTGGACATGGTCGAGAATGACACCGGCCCCTATCTGCAGCGCTGCCTGCGCGAAGTCCTTGGCGGCCACGTGCTGGTCGCCGAGATCCATGGCGCGGGCGCAGTGGCGGCACTTCAGCTGGCTTACGGCCGGCACAAGGACCAACGCTTCTCCAATGAAAACATGGTGGGTCTGTATTGCATGCGCAAGGCGCTGGAACACGGATTGATCCTGCGCACCACGGCGGCGCGCCTGATCGTGGCGCCCGCCCTGGTGGCCACGCGCGCCGAGATCGACGAGCTCGTCGGCAAGCTGCGGCTGACGCTGGACGACGCCGCACGCGCGTTGAAGATGATGTAGCACCTGGAACAGAAACAACCATGTATCCCCTTCTTTCCTTGGATGAAGCTTTCCTCCGTTCGCAACACGCGCGCCCCAACCGACGCGCCCTGATCCTGCTCATCCATGACCGTCACAGCAGCTATTGGTGGGGCGGCAACGTCGACAAATGGCGGCCATCGCCGACAATATTTCCCTCTGCCGCGACGGCAGAGCAATGCAAGCGACTGGTACAGCGCTTCCGTTGCAACGGCGGCAAGGCCCGCATGCTGCTGATGCACGCCAACGGCTCGCTCGGCGCCGTCATGCTTGGCGTCGAATCCAAAGAGGAAGTCGTCAGGTGGCTGCTGGACACAGCAGGCGCCGTCATCGTCGCAGCGCCGTCCGCCGTCGCGCTGATGGCGCACTCCCCGGTGATGCAGCAAAGGGAACTGCGCTTGCCTGCCTGACATTCATCGGTAACCTCGCCGGCGACACGATGCTCTCGAAAGCGCACATGCCGGCATCCTCGGATCGCGTCATCGCTGTTCTGCGCGCATTGTCTTTTAGCTCCTGCAGCCTCAAGCCGGCCTGTTTCAGAATCGCCCAAACGCGTTCTCAACTTGATGAAAGACAGACGACCATGGAAGATCAGTTTTTACGGCCTCCCGAACCGACGTTGCCGTTGTGGGGACTGGCCCAGGCAGGGACGCCCGAAGGCGGGGACAATCTCGTCGGCCGCGACCGGACTTTTTATATCAATGTACGCGGCGAAGGCGGCGTACTGACCTTCGCCTCAGCGCTAGATGCCGAAATCTATTGCCAGCGGCTCCACGCCGCTGGCATGCACGGATGGCGCCGCCAACGGCTGGAGCGCATCGACCTGGCGCAGGTGATGGCGAACATCCCCCTGGCGGATCGTCGTCTCATGCTGGCGCTTGGTTTCTTCGCTTCCGACACGAACGATCTGCTGCTCGACGCCAACCAGACGCTGATCACTCCTTTGCTGCCGGTGCCGTTCGACATGCACCATCCATTGCACGGGATGTCCCAATTGCGCGTCAAGGCGGATGTACTCAGCTTCATCCATGAATGGTGGGAGCGCATCGGCGGACTGAACTATCCCGAGCAAGTCCATTCGCTGCAACACTGGTCGGACATCGACCTCGCCAGATGCGCCAGTGAAGCTTTGCAAAAGGCGCAGATCGTCGGTCTCGCGCAGTATCACGACGCCTGGACCAGCGTCGGCACCGTGGAAGAGTGCGCCGTGTTCGTTCCCGAATCGGGCAACTGGCAGTTCACCCCGCTGGCGGGAGTACGCCGGCGCATGCTGCACTGACGCCCGGCCGCCCGGGACGTCTTTGGCGCTCTCCGGGCGTGCCGCTGCCGAAGCTGCATGCTTTTCGCGCATGATGTGCATGGCCAATTTTCATTAGACCCCATGGTTGCCTTCACCTATCTTTACGCTGTTTCGCCACCGATGCGAAATTCGATAAGAAAAATCAATGACATCTTCATCTTTAGGCAACCATGAACCCATCCCCTCTCGATATCGCAAGTTCCGACGCGACGCGCGGCCGGCTTGAAGACGCAACCTACGCCAAGGTGACCTGGCGCCTGCTGCCGTTCTTGTTTCTTTGTTATGTTGCCGCCTACCTTGATCGCGTCAATGTCGGCTTCGCAAAACTTCAGATGCTCAGCGACTTGCATTTCAGTGAGACCGTGTATGGCTTGGGCGCAGGCATTTTTTTCATCGGCTACTTCTTCTTCGAAGTGCCCAGCAATATTCTTTTGCATCGGGTCGGCGCACGCATATGGATCGGCCGGATCATGATTTCCTGGGCGCTGCTGTCCGCAGCCACGCTGTTCGTGACCACGCCGACAATGTTCTATGTCGTGCGCTTCCTGCTGGGCGTGGCCGAGGCCGGCTTCTTTCCCGGCATCGTACTGTATCTCACATACTGGTTTCCGCAACGCCGCCGCAGCCGCATGAACGCCTTGTTCATGATCGGCATCCCGTTTGCCGGCGTGGTGGGCGGTCCCCTGTCGGGCTGGATACTCCAGGCGTCCGACGGCATGCACGGGATGACCGGCTGGCAATGGCTGTTCCTGCTGGAAGCCATTCCATCGCTAATCCTCGGCGTGATCTGCTGGATCGTCATCGACAACAAGATCGAAGACGCGCGCTGGCTGAAAGACGATGAAAAGAAACTGCTGCTGGCCCGCCTTGCGGCCGAGCCGAAGAGCGAAGCCGTGCATTCCTTCCGCGACGCGCTCAGGCAGCCGTCGACCATCACCATGTCGCTGATCTACCTGGTGCTGGCTTCCGGCATCTACGGCCTGGTGTTCTGGATGCCGCAACTGATCAAGACCGCCGGCACCGACGACACCTTCATCATCGGCCTGATCACCGTGATTCCTTACCTGTGCGCCGCCATCGGCATGATCCTGATCGGCCGCAGCTCGGACCGCACCGGCGAACGCCGCTGGCATCTGGCTGGCTGCGCGCTGGCCGGCGCTGTGGGCTATGCCGTGAGCGCCTACTTCGGCAGCAACACGCTGGTGCTGGTGGTCGGCCTGTCGTTCGCCGCGACCGGCATCATCGCCGGTATCGGCCTGTTCTGGATCCTGCCTCCGCGCGTGCTGACCGGCGCTGCAGCGGCCGGCGGCATCGCGCTGATCAACTCGGTAGGCCAGCTCGGCGGCATCATCACGCCGTACATGGTCGGCAAGATCCGCGACATCACCGGCAGCGCTTCGCTGGGCCTGTACGTGGTGGCGCTGGAATGCCTGGTCGGCGCGGCCTTGCTGCTGTGGGCGCTGCCCAAGCGAATCTACTTCCGCGAACCTGCCGGCAAGTAATCGCGCCGTCATCGGCATTGTTCGCCGCATGAAAAAAGCCGCCCTAGGGCGGCTTTTTTTTCTTCGTCGAATCGAATACTCAGCGCAGTCGTGCGGGACCGGCAGTAATGTCGATTTCACGTCGCACGCGCGTTGCATGCCCGGTCGTCAATTCATGGCCCAGCTTGAACACGCTGACGATGCGCGCCAGATTCGCAGCCTGCTGCTGCAGCGATTGCGCGGCGGCGGCGGCTTCTTCGACCAGCGCGGCATTCTGTTGCGTGACGCCGTCCATTTGCGTCACGGCGTGCTTGACCTGATCGATGCCTTCGCTCTGCTCGCGGCTGGCGGCGGAGATTTCGCTGACCACGTCGGTCACGCGCCTGACGCTGGCTACCACTTCATCCATGGTCACGCCGGCCTTCTCCACCAGCTTGGTACCGGCGCCGACCTTCTCGACCGAGTCGCCGATCAATTGCTTGATCTCTTTGGCTGCGGCGGCGCTGCGTTGCGCCAGGCTGCGCACTTCCGACGCCACCACGGCAAATCCCCGGCCCTGTTCGCCGGCGCGCGCGGCTTCGACCGCGGCATTCAATGCCAGGATATTGGTCTGGAACGCAATGCCGTCGATCACGCTGATGATGTCGACGATCTTCTTCGACGACGCATCGATGGAACGCATGGTCGAAATCACTGCGCCGACCACATCGCCCCCTTCGGCCGCCACGCCCGATGCCGAGGTCGCCAGCGCGTTGGCCTGTACGGCGTTGTCGGAATTCTGCTTGACCGTCGCCGACAGTTGCTCCATCGCTGCGGCGGTCTGTTCGAGCGAGCTGGCCTGTTCTTCGGTGCGCGAGGACAGGTCCAGATTGCCGCTGGCGATCTGGCTCGACGCGGTGGCGATGGCGTCGGTGCCGCCGCGTACGTCGCTGACGATGTTGAGCAGGCTGCCGTTCATGTCTTTCAGTGCGGACAACAGCATGCCGACTTCATCCTTGCTGCGCACTTCCTGCAAGACCGGGACGATCTGCTCGGCGACGCTGCCGTTGCCGGTGCCGTCATGGATGATGGCCTTGGCGCCGGCGGTGACGAAGGCGTCATACGCGGCGCGGCTGACGTTGCCGTAGTTGTAGGCGATGTCGACGCGCGGCAGGCTGTTGATCTTGTCGATGTCGAACTCGGTCTGCGTGGTGTGCGGACGGGCCGGCAAGCGGTAGAACATCAGCTTGCCTTCGACCACATAACCCAGCGGGCCGTATGGCGAACGGAAGGTTTCGACCTTGAAGGAATTGGTCTTGGTGACGTCGCGGCCGGAATGGATTTCATCATTCATGACCACCAGTGTGCCCTTGCCGGCAGCGTCCTTGCTGGATGCCACCAGCACGGCGTCATACAGGTTCAGCGCGCCGTCGGCGCCGAGGGCGGTGCCCGGACGCATGGAGCCGACCACGACGACAGGCTTGCTGCTCTTGAGGGTCAGGTTGAGGAAGTAGGCGGTTTCTTCGATGGTGTCGGTGCCGTGGGTGATCACGATGCCGTCAACGTCGCTCTGCTTGAGCAGTTCGGAAACGCGCTTGCCCAGTTTCAGCAGACGCTCGTCGTTGAAGCTTTCGCTGCCGATCTGGAAAATCTGTTCGCCGCGCACGTTGGCGATCTTCGAGATTTCCGGCACGGCGGCGATGATCTTGTCGACCGGGACAACGGCGGATTGATAGGCGGCAGTGTTGACGCTGGATGCGCCTGCTCCGGCGATGGTGCCGCCGGTGCCGATGACGACGACATTGGCTTTCTTTTCTTGTGCCTGTGCCGACAGCGACATGGCGGCCGACAGCAGCAATACGCCACCGAGTTGTTTCAACTTCAGATGTTGCATAAGGATCTCCTGAGCAATAGATTGGTCCCGCCCTTGCACCCATTGAAAATGCGCACAACGGCGACATTCGTACCGGTTAGTTTTACGTTATGAAACGGCACGCAAGGATAGTACGGAATAGCGATTGCGAAGTCTTATGCTTTTAAAGCATGGATTTTGAAAGATTATGCGGCGCGCGCATAGGCTTTCGAAAAACAAAAAAGAAGTTAATTATTTAGAAGAATTCGACGATATCGTTAGTCGAAATTTCGTTGCTGAGGACGCCGGAAGTGACCAGTTCATCGTAGTAGCAGATGCGGTTGCGACCGTTCTTCTTGGCGTGGTACAGAGCCTGATCGGCATGGCCCAGGATGACCACCGGCGTTTCCTGCGAAATGCCGACGAAGCCGAGGCTCACGGTAACCTTGCCCACTTGGGGGAAATCGTATTCCTGCACGTGCTGGCGGAAGCGGTCGAAGATCTTGCTGGCGTCGGCCAGCGTGGTCGAACGCAGCAGGATCACGAACTCTTCGCCGCCGAAGCGGAAGATGCGATCGTGCGAGCGGAACGAGGTGCGCAGGATATTGGCGACCAGAATCAGTACTTCATCGCCGTACAGGTGGCCGAACTGGTCATTGACCTGCTTGAAGTGGTCGATGTCGACCACGGCCAGCCAGTGCGCCTTGGTCTCGCCGCCGTTGCGGCGTTCGTTGTTGTCCAGCGAATGCGCTTCATGCGGCGCCAGCGCAAAGGCGTGGCGCGAGAATTGTTCGTCGAAGGTCTTGCGATTGAACAGGCCGGTCAGCGCGTCGCGCTCGCTGTAGTCGAGCAGGCTCTGGTAATTGCAGTAGATGCCGAAGATGCCGTCGATCAGTTCCAGCGTGCCGGTGTCGTAAGCATGCGGATGACGGATCTCGAGACAGGTGTTGACCTTGCCATGCAGCCATACCGGCAGCCACAGCACATGCCAGCCGTCGGCGGCGATTTCATAGTGTTCGTTCTTGTGCTGGCGGATGCATTCGACGATGGCGGGATAACCGCTGAGTGGTTCCTTGGGATCGTCTTCGGTGTGTTCGGCGATGGTGCTCAGATGGCCCTCGTTGAGGTACATCTTTTCTTGCACGAACATCTCTTCGCGCAGCGAAAAGATATCGAGCACGCGAATTTGTTTGACCTTGGTCAGTTCGTACAGGCCGGTGATCACTGCGCCGGCGAGGCGAGAGTTTTCACGCTGGGCTGTGATATCTACCAGGTTCTTTAGAAGCTGTTTCATCATTCGGATGTCGACTCCTGCTTGAGCACATTATTCTATGTTTAGTGGGTACTCTAGGGCCTGTTCACATTAAATCTGCGAGATGCGTTGCTGCCAGAAAACGTGCTGGCAAGGCGCGTGGCGTAGCAGGTGGCGGGCCCACCTGCAAGCCATGCAACGCGGCCGGCGCGCTTTCTGGCAGCAACCCTTCGGGAACGGCTGCAGGCGTCGCCTGCCGTTGTTGCAGCTCCTTGCCGTAGTGCCGCTACGTCGCGTCGCTGCGCCTAGGCAGTCAACGCCTGCCGCGCGTTCGCACTCGCAGCTTTAATGTGAACAGGCCCTACAACCTGCTTGCGCTTGTGTCGCGTTGCGTTGCGCGCGAGCACCGCCGGCAGGTTTTGATAGGCTTTACCATTCATAGAATGCATAAGAACTTACGCAAGAATCACGCCATGAATCAAGCCATGAAGCAGGGGATTTTACACGCTGCTCAGAGGAACAGCTATTGAGTTAACGCAAAATCAAAAGGAAAAATTTGCTTTCATTTCCGAGTGGAAATTTTCATTGGATTTTATGTCCAATGTCCGCCCTATATTGACGTTGCGCGATCCGATGCGTGTCGTGCCGCGATGTGTGCACCGATGATTTTTTTCTCAATCCGGCACCGATTGCTCAGCTGCGTGCCGTCGCGGTGCAAATTATTTCCGGTCAATATGAAAGAAGCTTTGTTCTGATGCGCGGGGAGTGTTGCAGCAGGGGAAAACAGCAGGGGCGGGAAGAATGCGGCGCATGCTGTCCGCATAGCGCCGCTGCAAAGCGGAAGTAATTACAGGTAGATGATGGCCAGCGCGACGGCGATGATCAGGCCGAACTTGGTGGCGCGATAGGCGTTGCGGTTCCAGTTCTTGAACTTGCGACGGTACTGGCCGGCGAGCCAGACGAAACGGAACAGCTTGTTGATGCGGCCGGTCTGGTCGCCGGTCTCGTTGGGCGAGCTGGCGGCGGTCATCATGGTCTTTCCCAGCCACTTGTTGATGGCCTGTGCCCAGCGATAGCGCAACGGTCGTTCGACGTCGCAGAACAGGATGATACGGTTAGTCTCGGCGCCGTTTTGGGCCCAGTGGATGAAGGTCTCGTCGAACACCACACTCTTGCCGTCCCGCCAGCTGTAACGCTGGCCGTCGACTTCGATAAAGCAGCGATCGTCATTGGGCGTGACCAGGCCGAGGTGATAGCGCAGCGAACCGGCATATGGATCGCGGTGCGGATTGAGCGTGCCGCCGGGGGCCAGTTCCGCGAACATGGCGGCCTTGACGCAAGGGATTCGACGCAGGATTTCAACGGTCTTGGGGCAGAACTGCTCGGCCGAAGGATGGCTGGCGTCGTACCACTTCAGGTAGAAGCGCTTCCAGCCGGCCTTGAAGAAGGAGTTGAAGCCGGCGTCATCGTTCTTCTCGGCGGCCTTGATCTTGGAGATGTTTTGCAGGTTGACGGCTTCGGCCTTGATGATTTCCCAGTTGTCGTCGAGCAAATGCAGATTCTGGAAACCGCTGACCGCCGGATACGGCACGGCAGGCACGCGCGAGAAGGCGTACATGAACAGGTTGATCGGCGCCATGATCGACGAATGGTCGAAGAATTGCCGGAAAAACGGCAGCCGCACCTTTCCACGGAAATGAATGAAAAAGATGGAAAACAGATAAATTCCGACAACGACCCACTTCATTGCAATGTCCTCATGACGATGGCTGCAGCTGCGGCCATCTTGTATAGATACGCACCAGATAAGCGCTTGATGCGCGATATCGATGCTGTAAGAGTTTGATCTGGAAATCGGGCGGATGCGCCGCGATGGATAAGGCTGATTCTACACCAAGCAGTTTGGGGGAGCTTTGCGGTGCATCAGTGAAAAAAGGTAAAAAATGCCGACCGGGCCTGAAAAGGAGAACAGGCCGGGTCGACAAGGAGGGGCAAAACGGTGATTGGCGGCCTGCGAGGGCCGCCGGTTTGGTCCCGATTATGCCGGTTGCGCCGCCAGCTTGCCCGGCGCCTTGCGTGGGAGGCCGGTGAAGCCGAAGTCGATCTCGGGTTGACGGCCGGCAATGATTTCGGCGATCGCGCGGCCCGAACCGCAACCCATGGTCCAGCCCAGGGTGCCGTGACCGGTATTGAGATAGAGGTTGCTGAACTTGGTCTTGCCGACGTAGGGAATGTTCGACGGCGTCAGCGGGCGCAGGCCGGTCCAGTAGACCGGATTGTCGTAATCGCAACCATCCGGGAACAGTTCGCGGGTGCGGCGCGTGATGGCGTCGCAGCGGGTGGTGTTCAGCTCGCGGGTGTAGCCGTTCAGCTCGCAGGTGCCGGCCACACGCAGGCGATCGCCCAGGCGCGAGACGACCAGCTTGTAACCGTCGTCGGTCAGCGAGACGGTCGGTGCGGCGTCCGGATTGGTGACCTTGTAAGTCGCAGAGTAGCCCTTGCCCGGATACAGCAGCAGGTTGATGCCCAATGGACGCAGCAGCGGCTCCGAGAAGCTGCCCATGGCGACCACGAACGCATCGGCGCGCAGCACCTTGTGGCGGCCGGCGCCGTCGATGACTTCAACGCCGGTGATTTTGGCGGCGGCGCCGGTGCCTTCGGTCAGCAGGCGCGTGATGGTGGTGTTGAACTGGAAGTCGACGCCGGCGTCTTCCGCCTTTTGCGCCAGGCCGGTGGTGAGCTTGTAGACGTCGCCGGATTCATCGGTGGCGGTGAAGTCGCCGCCGACGATCTTGTCGCGGATGCCGGCCAGCGCCGGTTCGATCCTGACGACTTCATCGGCGCTGATCGAGTCGCGCTGGCAACCGAGGTCGCGCATCAGCTTGGCGGCCGGCAGCGACAGTTCGAATTCCTTTTCTTCGGTGTAGAAGTGCAGGATGCCCTTGTTCAGGTGGTCGTACTGGATGCCGGTTTCGGCACGCAAGGCCACCAGCGTCTGGCGGCTGTATTCGCACAGTGCGACGATCTGGCGGATGTTGGCGTCGGTGCGCGCAGGCGTGCATTCGCGCAGGAAGTTGACGGCCCATTTCCATTGCAGCCATTCGGGGCGGAAGCGATACAGCAGCGGGGCGTCTTCCTTGCCCAGCCATTTCAGGACCTTGAGCGGAGCGGAGGGATTGGCCCATGGCTCGGCGTGCGAGACCGAAATCTGGCAGCCGTTGGCGAAACTGGTTTCCTGGGCGGCGCCAGGCTGGCGGTCGATGACGGTGACGTCGTGACCTTCACGCTTGAGGAACCACGCGGACGCGGTGCCGATGATGCCTGCTCCCAATACGATGACTTTCATCACATTCTCCTTGTTCGATGATAAAACCCGCTCAAACCATGATGATTTGCGTGGGTCTTCAATGGTGAAATTGTAAGAAGTAATCGATTTTTTAGGTAAGCAATCGGCGTGCCCGTATTTCTATTTTTTAATGAATGGGGCGCAGATACGTTTGAAAAACAAAATATTTTTATTTAAAACTTAATATTTTGCATTTTCAAATTTTGCCATTTCTTCCGCCAGCGCCTGCGTCACGGTTTCAGCCAGCGCCTGTTCCAGGCTGGCGCGCACGCGGGTCTTGAGGATGTCGGCCATGTTGTCGAGGATCACCGCAAGGTGATCCTGCAGATGCTGGTGCAACACATTGTCGACCTGGCCCAGCAGCGTCTGCATGAGGTTTTCCTGGATGTCCTGGCGGATCTGGCGCAGTTGTTCGGCGCTGGGCTCCGGCGCGACCGGCGGCAGCGGGGCGCTGACCGAAACGGACACGGGCGCGGCGTCGTAAGTGGGCTGGTACTGCGGCTGGAAGGCCTGGATCGGCTCCGGCTGGAAGTGCTGCTGGTAGTCGGGCTGATGATATGGCTGGTGTTGCTGAGGCTGGTGATGGTACTGGGAGTCTTCCCATTGCAGCGCCTGCGGCGCTTGGTTTTCCGCCGCAGCGGGCGGAGCGATGACCTCGGTCAGGAGCGGGATGCTGTTGTCGGCGGAAGATTGGCTCATGATCTCAGTCGGCGACGAAGTGGCTCAGGGGATAACCGCGCTCTTTATAGAAGCGGTAACGGTCGCGTCCGGCGGCCTTGTCGGCCTCGTCCGAGGAAATGATCTCGAACATGCGCTCGAAGCGGGCGAAATGTTCCGGCGTATTGCCCGACAGATTGATCAGTACATGGTGGTGCGGCAATTCGACGGCTTCGCTGTCGGTCAGGATCACAGGCGTTTGCGCCGCCAGCGGATCGGCGGCGTGCACGTGGGGAATGAAATCCTGTTCCGAGAAGGACCACAGCAGTTGATCGAGTTGTGTCAGTTCGCCGCGGTCGCGGCCGAGCAGCACGATCTTGCACTGCGCGGCGCGCGCCTTGCGCACCAGGCGGCAGGCGTAGGCGAGTTTATTGGGGACGTTGCTGTGGAAATCGATACGGGTCATGGACGAAGTATAGAACTCATTTCATAAATAGTCGCGCCGGTAGCGGGCCCGCAATGGCAAAAACCCGCGAAGCGGACTTCACGGGTCTTGGCTAAAGCACTGCTGCGGAAGGTTTCCGGCCCGGTTCAGGCGGCCATGCCGCTGTGGCGCAGCAGGGCGTCAATGCTAGGCTCGCGGCCCCGGAAGGCCTTGAACGACTCGATTGCCGGACGCGAACCGCCGACGGCCAGGATTTCCTTCTGGAAGCGCAGGCCGGTTTCGATCGAGACCACGTTGTCGCCCTTGGCCGCGGCTTCTTCAAATGCGCTGTAGGCGTCGGCCGACAACACTTCCGCCCACTTGTAGCTGTAGTAGCCGGCCGCGTAACCGCCCGCGAAGATGTGGCTGAACGAATGCTGGAAGCGGTTGAATTCCGGCGGACGGATCACGGCGAACTTGTCGCGCACGGCGTTGAGCACCGACTGCACGCTGTCCTTGCCGGAAGCGTCGTAGTCGTAGTGGATGTGCATGTCGAACAGCGAGAACTCGACCTGGCGCAGCATCTGCAGGCCGGACTGGAAGTTCTTGGCGGCAGTCATCTTGTCGAACAGTTCACGCGGCAGCGGTGCGCCGGTATCGGCGTGGGCGGTCATGTGCTGCAGCACGTCCCATTCCCAGCAGAAGTTTTCCATGAACTGCGACGGCAGTTCGACCGCATCCCATTCCACGCCGGAGATGCCCGACACGCCGACTTCGTCGACTTGCGTGAGCATGTGGTGCAGGCCGTGGCCGGATTCGTGGAACAGGGTAATGACTTCGTCATGCGTGAACAGTGCCGGCTTTTTCACCCCGTCAACGGTCATTGGTTCAGTGAAGTTGCAGACCAGGTAGGCGATCGGCGTCTGCACGCCGCCGGCGGTCATACGGCGCGCGCGCGCGTCGTCCATCCAGGCGCCGCCGCGCTTGCCGCTGCGGGCGTACAGGTCGAGATAGAACTGGCCGACCAGCTTGCCGTCGCGCTCGATGCGGAAGAATTTCACATCCGGATGCCAGACCGGCGCGCTGTCGGGTTTGATGTTGACGTTGAACAGGCGCTGGATGACCTGGAACAGGCCTTCAGTCACCTTGGGTTCCGGGAAGTACTGTTTCACTTCCTGTTCCGAGAAGGCGTAGCGCTGTTCGCGCAGCTTTTCGGCGGCGTAGGTCATGTCCCAGGCTTCGAGCGTGTCGAGGCCGAGTTCTTCGCGGGCGAAGGCGCGCAGTTCGTCCCAGTCTTTTTCGCCGTAGGAACGCGCGCGGCGGCCCAGGTCTTCGAGGAAGCCGATGACTTCCTGCGGCGATTGGGCCATCTTCGGCACCAGCGACAATTCGGCGAAATTGTTGAAGCCCAGCATGGCGGCTTCTTCATGGCGCAATTGCAAGATTTCCTGCATGTTGGCGGTGTTGTCCCATTCCGGCCTGGCGCCCAGTTCCGAGGCCTTGGTGGCGTTGGCGCGGTAGATCTTTTCGCGCAGGCTGCGGTTATGGGCGTATTGCAGGATCGGGAAGTAGGACGGGAAGTGCAGCGTGAACTTGAAACCGCCTTTTTCGTCCTTTTCGGCCGCGGCGCGCGCGGCTTGCCTGACGTCGTCCGGCAGGCCGGCCAGGTCGGATTCGTCCTCGACGAAGAGGGCGAAATCGTTGGTGGCGTCGAGGATGTTTTCCGAGAAGCGAGTAGTCAGCGCGGCCGACTTTTCCTGGATTTCGGCGAAGCGTTCCTTCTTGTCGTCAGGCAGCTCGGCGCCGGACAGGCGGAAGTCGCGTACGGCGTTATCGATGACCTTCTTGCGTGCTGCCGACAGGCCGGCGTATTCCGGACCGGCTTGCAGCGCTTTGTACTTGTCGAACAGCGCCAGATTCTGGCCCAGCGCGGTCCAGAACTCGACCAGGCGGGGCTGGTTTTCATTGTAGGCGGCGCGCAGTTCCGGTGTGTCGACTACCGAATTCAGATGCCCGACGATGCTCCAGGCGCGACCGAGCTGCTCGGTGGCGTTTTCCAGCGGCTCGACGAAATTGGCCCACGTCAGTTGCATCGTGGGCGCCATCGGCGCTTCCAGTTCGGTGACCAGCGCGCCGGCCTTGGCCAGCAGGGTGTCGACGGCGGGCGTAACGTGTTCGGGCCTGATGGCGTCGAAACGCGCCAGGCCGGAAAAGTCCAGCAGCGGATTGTGGTCGGGAGCGACGGTGGTGGTTGCAGTATCTGCGGTATCTGTCTTGGTGGTCATGGGAACTCAGGTTCTTTCAGCAGCTTCAATGGTGTTGACCAGCAACATGGTGATGGTCATCGGACCCACGCCGCCGGGCACGGGGGTGATGTAACCTGCGACTTCCTTGGCATTGGCGAAATCGACATCGCCGCACAACTTGCCGTTATCGTCGCGGTTCATGCCGACATCGATAACGACGGCGCCGGGTTTGACCATGTCGGCGGTGACGATGTTGCGTTTGCCTGTGGCCACCACCAGAATGTCTGCCTGGCGGGTATGGTGGCCGAGATCGCGGGTCTTTGAATTACAGATAGTGACGGTTGCCCCTGCTTGCAAGAGCAACATGGCCTGCGGCTTGCCGACGATGTTGGAGGCGCCGACCACGACGGCGTTGGCGCCGCGCATCGGATAATCGATGGATTCCAGCATTTTCATGACGCCGTAAGGCGTGCACGGGCGGAACAGCGGCTGGCCGGTCATCAGCAGGCCGGCGTTGCTGATGTGGAAACCGTCCACGTCCTTGTCGGCGGCAATGGCCTCGATCACTTTATTGGCGTCGATGTGCGCCGGCAGCGGCAGTTGCACCAGGATGCCGTTGATCTTCGGATCCTTGTTGAGCGCATCGATGCGCGCCAGCAACTCGGCTTCGGTCAGGGCGGCGTCGTACTTTTCCAGCACCGAGTGCAGGCCGTTGTCTTCGCAGGCCTTGACCTTGTTGCGCACGTAGACCTGCGAGGCCGGGCTGTCGCCGACCAGAATCACGGCCAGGCCGGGCTGTTTGCCCTTGGCGGTGAGGGCGGCGGCGCGTTTGGCGACGTCGGCGCGCAGTTGTTGGGAGAGCAGGTTACCGTCGATGAGTTGTGCTGGCATGGTGGCTGGGGCAGGAAAAGAGGGAAAATAAAGCGCCATTATAAAGGGCCTTGCCCCCGGCGGTCGCGGCGGCGTGGACAGGCAGGATGCGAGCCGGTAGTGTGTTTTTCGGAGCGGGTCGTCGGACGACGCCGATTTTAATTTTCGGTTATGCTCCGCCAACCAATCAAATTGAGTGACATCTGAGGACTTTGCATGACCGATCTGCTGACCCGCCGCCTAGCTCTTTTTGCCAGCCCGGAAAACCGCGCGCTGCTTGGCCGAGGCCTGCGTGGCGTGGAACGTGAAACCTTGCGCGTGACCCCGGAAGGACAGCTGGCGACCACGCCGCATCCGGCCGTGCTCGGCTCGGCGCTGACCAATGAGCAGATCACCACCGACTATTCGGAGTCTTTGCTGGAGTTCATCACCCCGGCCAAGCACGACATCGCCGATGCGCTCAAGCGGCTCGATGAAATCCACCGCTTCGTGCACGCCAACCTGAACGGCGAGCTGCTGTGGAACGAGTCCATGCCATGCGTGCTGCCGCCGGAAGAAGACATTCCCATCGCCTGGTACGGCACCTCGCACATCGGCACGCTGAAACACGTGTATCGCCGCGGCCTGGCGCTGCGCTACGGCAAGACCATGCAATGCATCGCCGGCATCCATTACAACTTCTCGCTCAGCGAAGACGTGTGGACCCTGCTGCGCGAGCTGGACGATCGCGAGCAAAACGTCGAGCCCTCGTTTTCGGCGCGCGACTATCAGTCGGAAAGCTACATCGCCCTGATCCGCAACTTCCGCCGCTATAGCTGGCTGTTGATGTACCTGTTCGGCGCCTCGCCGGCGCTGGCGACGAATTTCCTGCGCGGCCGCCCGCACCAGCTGGAGACCTTGAGCGACGACACGCTCTACCTGCCGTACGCCACCAGCCTGCGCATGAGCGACCTCGGTTACCAGAGCAACGCCCAGGCCAACATCACGCCGCACTACAACAACCTGCACAGCTATATCAGAAGCCTGTCGCAGGCGGTCAGCCAACCGTATCCGGCCTACGAAGAAATCGGCACCAAGCGCAACGGCGAGTGGATCCAGATCAACACCAATATCCTGCAGATCGAAAACGAGTACTATTCGGCGATTCGCCCCAAGCGCGTGATCTACAGCGGTGAACGTCCGGTGCAGGCGCTGGCTGCGCGCGGCGTGCAATACGTCGAAGTGCGCTGCATGGACATCGATCCCTTCGAGCCGCTAGGCGTGAGCCTGAAGGCGTCGCGCTTCCTCGACGTGTTCCTGCATTTCATCGCGTTTGAAGAGAGTTGCATGACCTCCGACGCGAGCGGCGCCGAAAGCCGTTGCAACTTTGCGCGCGTGGTCAAGGAAGGCCGTCGCCCGGGTTTGCAGCTGGAGCAAAAAGGCAAGCAGGTTGGTCTGCAAGACTGGGGCCTGGAACTGCTGGAACGCATGCAGCCGATTGCCGACCTGCTCGATGCCCAGGCCGGCGGCGCGGAACATGCGCAGGCGCTGCAGGAACAACGCGAGAAGCTGCGCGACGCCGAGCTGACGCCGTCGGCGCGCGTGCTGCGCGAAGTGCGCGCGGCCGGCAACTCGTTCACCGCCTTTGCGCTGAACCAGAGCAAGGCCCAGGCGGCGCAATTCCTGGCGCGCCCGCTGAGCGCAGAGCAAACCGCGGAATTCGTCGCCACCGCCAACGCTTCGATCGAGGATCAGCAATCGATCGAGCGCACCCAGGTCGGCGATTTCGATACCTTCGTCGCCGCCTACCGGGCCAGTACGCTGGGCAATATCAGCGTGTGAGCGACGTGCCGCACGGTCATCCCTGACCGTGATGCCGGCACCCGGCTCAGCGTTTCAATTTTCCATGGGCAGCGTGCAGCCGCGTCACCCCGATACGGATTTCGTCCGGTGCGGCGGTAGCGAACGACAGCCGTAGCCGCGCCGGATCGGCGGCGCCGGCGTAGAACGCGCTGCCCGGTACATACATCACGTTTTCCAGGACCGCCTGCTGCAATAGAGCGTTGGCTTCCGTGCCGTCGCGCCAGCGCGCCCAGACGAACATGCCGCCTTGCGGGACGGTGACTTCCAGCGTGTCGGCGAAGTATTGCTGCAAGGCTTCCAGCATGGCCTCGCAACGTTCCTTGTAGGTCGCAATGATGGTCGGCAAGTGCTTCGCCAGGCAGCCGTCGCGCAGATAGCGCGCGGCGGCGAGCTGCATCCACGGCGCCGTGCACAGATCGCCGGTCTGCTTGGCGATGACGGCGCGCCGCAGGATCTCGGCGGGGCCGCTCATCCAGCCGATGCGCAAACCGGGAGCCACGATCTTCGACAGGCTCGACAAATAGACCAGCCAGTCGTCGCCGCCCGGCACATCGGCGGCGACTTCCAGCAGCAGCGGTTGCGGCGTGCCGGCAAAGCGCAATTCGCCATAGGGATCGTCCTCAATCACCAGCATCTGATAACGCACCGCCAGCTCCAGCAGATGGCGGCGGCGCTCCAGCGGCAGTGTCGCGCCGGTCGGATTGGCGAAGGTCGGCACTACATACAGCAGCTTGGGCCGGGCGCCGGCCAGCAGCATTTTTTCCAGCGCTTCGGTATCCATGCCGTCGTCGTCGCTGGGGACTTCAAGCATGTCGGCATTGGCCAGGCGCAGCGCCTGAATGGCTGCGGGATAAGCCGGCCGCTCAATCGCCACGCAATCGCCCGGACCGACCAGCACCCGCAGCAGCAATTCAAAGGCTTGCTGCGAACCGGTCGTGACCAGCACGTTTTCAGCCGTCACCTTGCCGCCGGTGCGTTCGCGCGTGAGCGCGCGCAGCGCTTCAGTCAGCGCCGGCACGCCTTCGGTCGCCCCGTATTGCAGGCAGGCGGTGGGCGACTCCTGCAACACGGCGGCGCCGCTATGCGCCAGCGCTTCGGCGTCGAACAGCGCCGGCGAGGAATAGACGCCGGCAAACGAGATCATGCCCTGTTGCTGGGTGTACTTGAACAGCTCGCGAATGGGGGAACCCTGCGGCGTCTGAAACGCGGGGTTGAAGCGATAGACTGGTTTCATCGGGGTGTGCAGGTGTATGCAGAATTCGGAAGGAGAGGAAAACGGCAGGCGGCGCCGCCGGTTCCTGATAAATCCTGATGTGGCGAGATCAAGGGACGGTGTGGCGGGACCGGCAGCAGTCCCGCCACACCGTCGCGATTACTGCTCAACCATGCGGTTCCAGCGGTTGTTCCACTCGGTGCGCTTTTCGTTGACCGAATCCCAATCGACGGTGTTCATGTTCTTGGTCAGCACTTCGGTCTTGCCGCCCAGTTTGGCCTGCGCCGCTTCGGTCAGCTTGACGTTGCGATTGACCGGGATCGATGCGGCCATTTCCATGCCCTTGGTTTGCGCCGGCACGCTCAGCAGGTACTCGATCAGCTTCTGCGACAGGTCGGGTTCGCTGTTGTTCTTGAGCGCACAGGCGCCGACCATCAGCAGCACGCCGCCTTCTTTCGGCGTGACGAATTCGGCCGGGATGCCCTTGGCCTTGAGGTTGGCGATCGCAGTCACGGTCAGCGGGAAGATCGCGGCTTCATTGGTTTGCACCATTTCGGAAATCTTGGCCGAGCTCGACAGGTATTCGAGCACGTTGGGGCCGACCGACGTAGGCCATTTCTTGAAGCCGGGCTCGACGTTCTTGTCGGTGCCGCCGACCAGGCGGTTGAACATCATGAAACCGTACAGGCCGAAGGTGCTGCTGGAGATGGACTGGAACACGACCTTCTGCTTGTACTTCGGATCGGCGAAGTCCATCCAGGAGGTCGGTGCAGGCCAGTTCTTTTCGGCGAACAGCTTCTTGTTGTAGCCGATGCCGACCACGCCCATGTCCACCGCTACGGCCTGGTCGTTGGCCAGGCGAGCGAACGGATAGAGGTCCTTGAGCACCGGGGTGTCCCTGACCTTTTCGCACAGGTTCATGTTGACCGCGCGGTACATCACGCCGTCGTCGAGGAACACCACGTGCATTTGCGGCTTGTCTTTTTGCGCCTGCATCTTGGCGATGATGTCCGACGAGGTGCCGGGCACGACCACGACCTTGACATTATTGGCTTTCTCGAAATCGGGGAAGATCCCCGAGGTGTAGTTCTTTTCCATGGTGCCGCCGTTCATGCCGACGTACAGGGTTTTGGTCTGTGCCTGGGCAGGCGACCACGCGCCGAGGACGGAGGTCAGCATGCAGGTCAGCGTCAGATATTTCATGTTCATTTTTGGATCTCCTTGGCGGTAAAAACGAAATTCAAACTTTTCAACTTGAACGGATGGTTAAACCTTTGATTCTTCTTGTATTAACGAGGCGGCAAAGCGCTTGATCGAAAACGCCTCGATGGGGGTGCTGCTTTCTCCTTTGGTGACCAGTTCGGCGAGTACTTCGCCGACGGCCGGGGCGAGCTGGAAACCCGCTCCCGAAAAACCGAATGCATGCAACAGGCCCGGCGTGGTGGCGCTCGGGCCGATGACCGGCTGGTGATCGGGCGTCTCGCCCTCGACACCGCTCCAGGTACGGATCACCAGCGCGTTGCGCAGCGCCGGCACCATTTCGGTCAGCGCCGCCAGGGCCTTGAAGCTGGAGCTCGCACACGGTCGCGTCGCATCCAGCGCCAGGTTGCCGATGCCGCGACCGCCGCCGAGCACGACGTTGCCGCGCTCGACCTGGCGTGCATAAAACGCGCCGCCAACCACGCCCAGGCTCAGGTTCATCAGCGGCGGCAGCGGCTCGGTCACGCACATGTTGGGATAGATCGCCTGTTCGGAGACGGTCTCGCCGAAACGTTCGGCGATTTCCTTGCCCCAGGCGCCGCTGCAATTGAGCAGGAAGCGGCTGCGCATGCGCACGCCCCGGCTGTTATGCAGCACGAAATAGTTGCCGTCGAAACTGCAGTCTTCGACGGCGCTCTGTTGCAGCAGTTGTGCGCCGGCCTGTTCGGCGGCGCGTGCAAAGGCGGCTGCGATCAGGCGTGGATTGGCGTGGCCGTCTTCGGCGCACAGCGAGGCGCCACGGGCCTGCTCGCCGATCCATGGATAGCGGCGGCGCAGTGCGTCCGATGCGAGCAACTCGAGTTCCAGCCCATACGCGGCGGCCATGTCCCGATAGGCGATCAGCTCCTGCATGTCGGCGTCGCTGCGCGCCAGTTTCAGATGGCCGGAGGCGATGTATTCGCCGTCGCTGCCGATGGTTTGCGCGAGCCGCCGCCAGATGGCGTGGGCGCGCTGCGACAGCGGCAACTGGCAGGCGGCGCGTCCCTGGCGGCGTACGCCGCCGTAGTTCACGCCGCTGGCCTGGGCACCGCACCAGCCTTGTTCCAGCACCACCACCGAGCGTTGCTGGCGGCGCAGTTCCAGCGCTGCGGACGTGCCCATGAGGCCGCCGCCGATGATGGCGACATCGGTGTCGATGACCTCGTTGATGGTCTTGCTCATGTCTGTTCTTCCGCAGCCAGCGCGGCGCTGACCGGTATCGGCTTGACCGGAGCCTGCGCACGCAGACGACCCGCTTCGGCGACGCTGACGCCGGTGGCGTGCGCCAGGATTTCAGCGGCAGCCGCGCCGCAGACGCGGCCCTGGCAGCGACCCATGCCCACGCGGGTGAGCGCCTTGAGCCGATTGATTTCAACCGTGCCTTCCTGTTGCACGCTGCGGCGCAATTGTCCGGCGGTGATTTCTTCGCAACGGCAGATCACCAGATCGTCGTCGCAGTGACGCGCCCAATGCACGGCGGTAGGGAAGGCGGTTTCCAGTCCCTGGCGGAAGTGCAGGTTGCTGCGCAGGGTCTGCGCCAGCTGCCGACTTTCAGTTTTCGAGGAGGGCAGTCCGAGGTCTTGCAGCAAGGCCAGCGCTGCGGCGCGTCCGCTCAGTTCGGCGGCGTCGGCGCCGGCAATGCCGCTGCCGTCCCCGGCCAGATACACGCCTGGCACGCTGCTGCGTCCGGCGTCATCGCGTTGCGGCAGCCATTGCTGATTGAGTTCATCGAAGACGAACCGGCAACCAGCCAGTTCGGCCAGTTGGGTTTCCGAGCGCAGGCCGAAGCCGGTCGCCAGCGCATCGCAGGCGATCTCGGAGGTCTTGCCGCCGCGTGTCCAGCGCAGGTTTTGGATGCGTTGCTTGCCGGTTGCGGCAAGCTGTTCAACGCCGGCCAGCAGGGGAATCCCCCTGGCGCGCAGCCAGCCCATGAAGTACAGGCCTTTGGCCAAGGTCACCGGCTGGCGCAGCAATGCGGGCAGTGCGCGCAGCTTGCCGGCGAAGCGGGCGGTGTCGAGGACGGCGACGACGTTCGCGCCGGCCTTGGCGTATTGAGAGGCCAGCAGATACAGCAGCGGGCCGGAGCCGGCGACGGCGACACGGCCGTCGAGCACGCAGCCCTGCGCCTTGAGCGCCACTTGCGCTGCGCCCAGCGTATAGACGCCGGGCAGCGTCCAGCCGGGGAAGGGCATGACGCGGTCGAGCGCGCCGGTGCACAGGATCAGGTGCGTGTACGGCTGTTCGGCATGGCGTTGCGCGTGCAGCAGGTCGAGTTGCCCGGGTTGTCCGGGCATGCAGTTCCACACCAGCGTGTCGGGACGGTAATCGATGGCGGGCCGCAGTCGTTCGAAGCTGCTGTGCAGCGCTTCGGCCTTGGCGGCTTCGAAGCCGTAGAGTTCTTTCTTCGAGCGAACAAAACCCGTCGGCGGCTGGCGGTATATCTGGCCGCCGGCGCGACGGTTTTCGTCGATGACGATGGGGCGCAGGCCGGCTTCCACCAGCGTCTGCGCTGCGCGCACCCCAGCCGGTCCGGCGCCGATGATGACAATGTTCGGGGATGTCGGGGCGGCGCTCATGCTGCGTCTCCTGAGGAGTCTCCTGCAACCGCAACCGTGCCGCTGAGCAAGCGCATGCCTTCGGCGATCTCGGTGGTGCAGGCGCGCACGGACTGGCCGTCTTCGCTGCGCATCCAGCAATCCTGGCAGCAACCGATCAGGCAAAATCCTGCGCGCGGCGCGCCGCTGAATTCGGTGCGGCGCAACTGATCGGCCTGGGTCAGCACCGCCGTCAGCACGCTGTCGCCGGCGCGCGCGTAGAGCGTCTTGCCGTCGAGTCGGAACGAGACGCTTGCGCGCTCCTGCCCGGCCACGCGCTTGAGCAGGCTCATACGCGTTCTCCGATGAGGATGCGGTCGAGGCCGTACAGGCGATCAAGAATCAGCATCGCGCCGCCGGTGATCAGGATCATCAGCGCCGACACCGACGCCATCATCGGATCGATCGATTCGGTGGCGTACATGTACATGCGGACCGGCAGCGTCACGGTCGCCGGCGTGGTGACGAAAATCGACATCGTCAGTTCATCGAAGCTGTTGATGAAGGCCAGCATCCAACCGCCGCTCAGGCCCGGCAGAATCGCCGGCAGCGTGATGCGACGGAACACCGTCCACGGCCCCGCCCCGAGCGACTGCGCCGCCTGTTCGCTGCTGCGGTCGATGCCCATCACTGCAGCCAGCACCATGCGCAGCACGTAAGGCGTGATGACGACGGTATGGGCAATGACCAGCCAGAAGAACGAACCGCTGATGCCCATCACCGAAAACATGCGCATGAAAGCCACGCCCAGCACCAGCGAAGGAATGATCAGCGGCGACAGGAACAGGCCGTTGAGCGCATCGCGGCCGGGAAAACGATAACGGCCCAGCGCCAGCCCGGCCGGTAAGGCGATGCAGACCGACAGCGTGGCCGAGAGCAGCGCCAGTTGCAGGCTGTTGTAGAAGGATTGCAAAAAGTCGGGGTGATCGAACACCGCCTTGAACCAGCGCAGGGACGCGCCGGCGAAGGGCAATGACAAGGTGTCTTGCGCCGTGAAGGCGACCAGGCATACCAGCACCAAGGGCGCCAGCACGAAGCTCACCACCAGCGTGTGAAAGAGTAGGGCAATCGGACCGTTGCGTCGCATGTTCTTGTGTCTCCGTCAGCCCAGGGTCTTGGAATACCGGCGTTCCAGGATCCGGTTGTAAGTCATCATGATGATCAGATTGGCGACCAGCAGCACGATGGCGATCGATGCGCCCAGCGGCCAGTTGAGCGAGCCGAGGAATTCGTCGTACACGGTGGTGGCGACCATCTTCAGGCGGCGTCCGCCCAAGAGTCCGGGAATCGCGAACGCGCTGGCGCTCAGGCCGAACACGATCAGGCTTCCCGAGAGCACGCCCGGGGCAACCTGCGGCAGCAGGATGCGGCGCAGCACGGTGGCCTGCGAGGCGTTGAGCGACAAGGCCGCGTGTTCCACGGTCGGATCCAGCCGCTGCAAGGCGGTCCATACCGGAATGACCATGAACGGCAGCATCACGTGCACCAGCGCCACCACGATCGCGCCGGAGGTGTAGAGCATCTTCACCGGCGCCATGCCCAGCGCTTGCAGGGCATGGTTGATGAGGCCGTCGGCGCTGAGCAGCATGCTCCAGCCGAACGCGCGCACCACCACCGACACCAGCAGCGGCGCCAGGATCACGATCAGGAAGAAGGCCCGCCATTTGCGGCCCATACGGCTGAGCACGTAGGCTTCCGGCGCGCCCACGACGATGCAGATCAGCGTGGTTAGTCCGGCGATCCAGAAGGTGCGCCAGAAAATGCGCAGGTAATAGTCGTCGCCGAAGATCGCCAGGTAATTGTGCAGGTCGTAGGTAGATTTGATGCCGACGCTATCGTCGTAGCTGTTGAGCGCAAGCAAGGCGGTCAGCAGAAGCGGCACCAGCACCATCGTGACGAACAGCAGCGTGGCCGGCGCCGTCAGGAGGTAAGGCAGCGACCGCTTCGGCTTGAGATTGGACGAGGCGCGCTCAGACATGCGCGCTCCGCATGCTTGCAGCGTCTGCCGCAGATTCGACCGCACGCATGGCCGATGTCGGCCATCGCAGCGACACGCGCTGGCCCGGCTGGCAGGAGGTCTGGCCGTTGTTCTTCAGGATCACCAGGATATCGCCGCAATCGGTCTCGAAGCGGTACAGCCATTGATTGCCGAGGAAGAAGCTGGACGCCACCACGCCGCCCAGTTGTTCTTCGGCTTCGGTACAGCATTCGATTTTCTCGGGGCGGATGCACAGCGTGGTGCGTTCGCCGACCGTCAGTGCGGTGCCTTGCACTTCCAGCACATGATTGCCGACGCGCACGCCGGCGCTGCCGTCCCTGACCCACTCGACCGTGCCCGGCAGCAGATTGGCCTTGCCGACGAATTGCGAGACGAAGGCATTGACCGGGTTTTCGTAGGTTTCCAGCGGTTTGCCGACCTGCACCGCATGGCCGGCTTCCATCACCACCACGCGGTCGCTCATGGACAGCGCTTCGGACTGGTCGTGCGTGACCATGATGGTGGTGGTGCCGACCTTGCGCTGGATCTCGCGCAATTCAATCTGCATTTCTTCGCGCAGCTTGGCGTCGAGATTGGACATCGGTTCATCCAGCAGCAGGATCGGCGGCTGGATCACGAGGGCGCGCGCCAGCGCCACGCGCTGACGCTGGCCGCCGGACAATTCACGCGGATAGCGATGGCCGAATTTGTCCAGATGCACCAGCGCCAATGCCTGCTTGACGCGCTCGGCGCTTTCCGCCGCGCCGACCTTGCGCATCTCCAGCCCGAACTTGACGTTGTCGGCGACCGTCATGTGCGGGAACAGCGCATAGCTCTGGAACACGATGCCCAGGCCGCGCCGGTTCGGCTTCTCGTCGGTGATGTCGCGGCCATTGAGGAGGATGCGTCCGGCGCTGGCTTCGACGAAGCCGGCGATCATTTGCAACGTAGTGGTCTTGCCGCAACCGGAAGGGCCGAGCAGCGAGACGAACTCGCCTTTCTCGACGGTCAGGTCAAGGTTCTCCACGGCGGTGAAATCGCCGTAGCGCTTGGACAGGTTTTCCAACTTGAGGAACGACATCGATGCATCTCCGGTGGCTATATGGCTAACTGCTTGTTCTGCTTTTTTCTTTTATTTGGCGCGATGACGGTCAGGCGGGTGTTCAGTCGATGTCGAACTTCACTCCTTGCGCCAGCGGCAAGGTCTTGCTGTAGTTGATCGTGTTGGTGGCGCGCCGCATGTAGTTCTTCCAGGCATCGGAGCCGGATTCGCGGCCGCCGCCGGTTTCCTTTTCACCGCCGAAGGCGCCGCCGATTTCAGCGCCGCTGGTGCCGATGTTGACGTTGGCCAGGCCGCAGTCGCTGCCGACGGCGGAGACGAAGGTTTCCGCTTCGCGTACGTCGTTGGTGAAGATCGCCGACGACAAGCCTTGCGGCACGGCGTTGTTGAGCGCGATGGCGTCGGCCAGGTCGTCGTACTTCACGACATACAGGATCGGCGCAAAGGTTTCGTGATGCATGATGGCCGTCTGGCCGGGCATGCAGACCAGCGCCGGCCGGACATACACGCCGTCGCCGAGTACGTCGACGCGTTCGCCGCCGGTGACTTCACCGCCTTGTCCGCGCGCTTGCTGCAGGGCGCTTTGCATGGCGTCGAAAGCGGCCTTGTCGATCAGCGGGCCGACCAGCGTGTCGGCCGCCAGCGGATCGCCGACCTTGACGCTGGCGTAGATGCGCTTGATTTGGGCGACCACCTGGTCATGGATGCTGCTGTGGACGAACAGGCGGCGCAGGCTGGTGCAGCGCTGGCCGGCGGTGCCGACGGCGGAGAAGGTGATGGCGCGCAGCGCCAGGCTCAGGTCGGCCGAAGGTGCGACGATCATGGCATTGTTGCCGCCCAGTTCGAGCAGGCTGCGGCCAAGGCGTTCGGCGACTACGGTGGCGACCTTGCGGCCCATGCGCACGCTGCCGGTGGCGCTCACCAGCGGCACCAGCGGCGAACGCGACATCACTTCGCCGATGTTGGCGTGACCGATCAGGATCTGGCACAGCTTGGCCGGCACCACGTTTGGACGCTGCGCCGAAAAGCGCTCGACCGCCTTGGCGAACAGCGCCTGCACGGCGAGTGCCACGACCGGGGTTTTTTCCGACGGCTTCCACACCACTGAATTACCGCAGATCAGCGCCAGTGCGGCGTTCCATGCCCAGACCGCGACCGGGAAGTTGAAGGCGGTGATGACGCCGCATACGCCCAGCGGATGCCAGGTTTCCATCATGCGGTGGCCGGGACGTTCGGAGGCGATGGTCAGGCCGTGCAGCTGGCGCGACAGGCCGACGGCAAAGTCGCAGATGTCGATCATTTCCTGAACTTCGCCGAGACCTTCGGAGAGGATCTTGCCGGCTTCCTGCGTCACCAGTTCACCCAGCGCCTGGCGATGTTCGCGCAGCACTTCTCCGAGCAGGCGCACCAGTTCTCCGCGCACCGGCGCCGGCACTTCGCGCCAGGCGAGGAACGCGGTCTGCGCATCGGCCAGTGCGGTTTCGGCTTGCGCGGTGGTGTGCGCCTTGAGCGTGGCGAGCAGTTGCCCGTCGCGCGGCGACCGGATAGTCAGATCGCTGCCGGTGTAGGCGGACAGGTCAAAATTCAGGGTGGCGAAAAGACGGGACGATGGCATGAAATTCCTTTGTGGCTGAGTAAGTTGCAAGAGCGGTGCAATGGCAATGCAATAGCGTTCGACGCCCGAGTATAAGGAATAAGGCAGCGTTTTTTAAAATCAAAAAATGTCACGACATCATTACATTTGCTAATGCACGAAAATGTTCTTGGGGGAGCCGGCATGATGCGCTGCGATGGTGCGATGCATCAATTGCAATATCGCGCCAAACGCCAAGCTACATAGCGTTGGGGGGTATTCCAGGAAAGAGGAAAGGCGTGGTGGTTTGCGTTATTGCACCATGATGATGCGTTGTGGAAATAGCATGCCGGGTCGTTTCAACATGACTTTTAGTGTGTTTGAGCGCATTTCCGGAATGACGGGGCGTCAGCTTCAGCCGGCTTGCAGTTCGCTCAGTATCCAGTCGCGGAATTTGATGACGGCGGGTTTGCTGGCGTTCTTCTCGGGGTAGGCCAGGTAATACGATTGCGGGCTCTTCACCGCGAACGGGAAGGGCACGTGCAGCTGGCCCAGGCTGATCTCGGTTTCGACCATGAACTTGGGCATCAGCGCCACGCCCATGCCGGCCACGGCGGCCTGGATCACCATCGCCAGTTGTTCGAAGCGCGGTCCGGCGAGCGCATTGGGACAATCCACGCCGACATGGCGGAACCAGTCCTGCCAGGCCTGCGGGCGCGTGGTGTGTTGCAGCAGGGTGATTTCAGCCAAGTCGCTGATGGAAGAGATGCGGTCGTTCATCGCCTTGCTGCAGACCGGCACGACTTCTTCGCCCATCAGCCGGACCATGACGGTGTCGGGCCAGTCCGGCTCGCCGAAGTGGATCGCGGCGTCGACCTGGCGGGTGTTGAAATCGAACGGTAGGACCTCGGTGCTCAGATTGAGCAGCACGTCGGGATGGGCGGCGGCGAATTTGGTCAGGCGCGGGATCAGCCACTTTACGCCGAAGGTCGGCAGGATCGCCAGGTTGAGCACGCTGGCGAGGCTGTTGTAGGTCATCACCTGGAAAGTCGCCATCTCGATCTGCTTGAGAATGCTCGAGACCTGCGAGGCGTAGTCGCGGCCCGGCTCGGTCAGGATCAGGCGACGGTTGATGCGCTCGAACAGTTTGACGTTCAGGTAGTCTTCCAGGATGGCCACCTGGCGGCTCACGGCGCCCTGCGTCATGTGCAGTTCGTGCGCGGCCTTGGTAAACGACAGATGGCGCGCCGAGGTGTCGAAGGCGATCAGGCAGGACGTGGACGGGATGAATCGGCGCATGGAGCGGAATCCGCTGGAAGGATGACCCCGCACTATAGCAAAAGCGGTGTCGCCATTGCTACCGTTGTCATGAGTATTCGTCATGGCAAGGCTCCTTCTTCAATGCGGTTCGGCGGGCCATATCCCGATATCCCGGCGTGAACGGGTTCTCACCCAAAGCGCGTATTGCCAAGCAGGTAATGCGGATCGAAAACCGGTTGCATGCGCGCCGCCAGCTGTCGCTGCGCCTGGCCCTGGTAGCGATCGTAATAGTGCTGGTTGAACGGGCCGATGCCGTGTTCGGCGCTGAAACTGCCTTGATAACCGTGCACCACCATGTCGTAAATGGCGGTGCGCAGGGCATCGATGCGCGGTGGCGGGAAATGTTCCTGCTGCGCCGGCGCGATGGCGATGTTGAAATGCACGCCGCCGTCGCCCCAATGGCCGAAGTCGTATACGTCGGCGCCGGCAAAGTCGCGCGCGATCAGCGCCAGCGCTTCTTCGCGGAAGGCCGGCATGCGCGAGCGCGGCACCGAGATGTCGAAGGCCACCACCTTGCCTTCCTGTTTGACGCTGTCGCTGATGGCGTGGCGCAAGCGCCAGAGCGTGTCGGGTTTGTCCACCACGGCGTCGACGATGGCGTCGTCGAAGTGGCGCTCCAGCCAGCTCATGAACAACTGTTCCAGGTTGAACTGTTCGTTGGCTGAGGCCGATGAACTCAGTTCGATCAGCAGCGCATACGGCGGCATCGGGCTGAACGGCGCGATTGCCTGCGGCAGATGGCGCAATACGGCCTCCAGCGCGTTTTGCGACATGCCTTCGAAGGCGCTGAGGAAGTCGGCGAATTCACGTTCGGCATCCTGCAACAGTCGCAGGGCTGCTTCCGGCGAAGACGGCACCACCAGCGCGGTGGCGCGCTGGCGCGGCAAAGGATGGGCGCGCAGCACGGCTTGCGTGACGATGCCGTAGCTGCCGGCGGTGCCGATGAAGAGTTGCTTCCAGTCCGGGCCGGTATTGTTCTTGCGCAGGCGGTTGCCGAGTTCCAGCAGTTCGCCGGGCGGCTGCATCAGCAGCGCCTGCAGTCCCAGCGTGTTGTGGCGCACGTCGCCGTAGCGGATCAGGCGTGCGCCGCCGGTATTGGCGGCGAGCATGCCGCCGACCGAAGGATCGGCGCCGAGATCGATGGGGAAGCACAGGCCATGGGGTTCCAGCGCCTGATTCAGATCCGATAATCGCGTGCCGGCCCAGGCCTGGATCACGCCGTCGACCGGGTCGATGTCGATCACGCCTTTGATGCGTTCCATGCTGAGCACCAGCTGGCGGCCTGACGTATCGGGAGAGGACGCGCCGACCAGGCCGGTATTGGCGCCTTGCGGGATGATGCTGATCCGGTCCGCCGCGCACAGCCGCATCAGTTCGGCGGCTTCGGCGATATCGGCGGGGCGGGCGACGCACAGCGCGGCGCCGGCGCCGTAACGCGGACCGTGCTCATACGGCGCGCGTGCGGCCGCTTCGACGATGCAGCCATGCGGTCCCAGCAGCGCGGTGATTTTTTCCAGCACGGCCTCAGCGGACATCGCCGCCGCTTTTTGCCGCCGCATCGGTCTCTGTCGCGGTGGTTGCACCGGCGGTCATCTTGAAGATCCCCTGTGCGTTGCCGCTGTCGAAGGTCAGGTCGAGCTTGCGCACGCCGGCGTCATCTATATAGGTATCGCGCGAAATGAACTCGTAAAACGAACCCGGTACGGTGACGTCGATCAAGGCGCCGTCGGCATCCTTGAGCTGATAACTCACTTTGTCGGCGCGGAAGGCAGTCTGGCGTACGCGGCCGTTGCGCGAGACTTCGACCAGGTCCTTGATCGGCCGGCCCAGCTGGCGCTGGTGCTCGGCGGTGGCGTCGACGTCGGCGACGCGGTCGGTGGCGTGGTTGAAGACATTGCCTTCGGTGGAGATCCAGGCCATTTCGGCGGATTCGGCGCGCAGCGCATCGTATTGCGGCAGCGTCGGCAAGTCGTGGTGGCGGGCAAAGCAGCCCAGCATCGCCGGCAGCAGGCGCTGTGCGGAGGTGATCGGCAGCGCGCCGTCGTCGGCCAATTTGTCGAGCAGGGCCAGCATGTCGGCCTGCAGCGGGTCGCGCGAGGTCGCCAGCAGCGCATCGACGGTGTCCTGGAATCCGGCTGAGAATTTTTCCGGATGCAGCTCGCTGACGAAGAATTGCGCGATGTTTTCCGGATCGTCGGCGTGGGTGTAGACGTGACCGGTCATGTTGATGCGCGGCAGCGGATAAAGACCGGCGAGGCGGTAGCCCAGCGGCAGCAGCATGCGCGTGAACAGCGCTTCGCCGTCGGGGAAGGACGCGGCCTTGCCGCGCAGCACGGTGCGCACTGCACCATGGTCGAAACGGATTTTGGTGCCGGCTGCCGCGGCATCGGCGACGTAGTCGCGTCCGGCCGGGACTGCCTGCAGCAGTTTGTCGAACAGCAGCATATTCAGCGCCTGCGCCAACTCCAGCCGCGTGACGCTGATGGAAGCCGGGTGCAGGGCCGATGCCGGGACCTCGAGCAGGTTGAACAGGCGCTCGACGGCATTGTCGTTCTGATATGCCGAAGTGAGCAGGAGGTGCAGATTGCTGTCGCGGACTGGGGTGGTCATGCTGGCCTTGTTTGCTTCCTTATTGGATGGAGGCATCTTAAGACGCTCCGGATGACTGACAAAACGATTAATACTGATGTTCGAATGCATTTTTCTCATGCAAACGCAAAATGGGGGAGGGGGGCGTAGCACTGAAGTCGGGTTCGTGCGCACGCCGGCGGGACTGGCCGATGTCCGTGTCGGCTTCAGGCGCTGCACGGTTCAAAAAAACTTACCGTCCGCCATTTCCATCAGATGGCTGCGCCTGAATTTTTCAGGCCGGGAGAGGGATTCGCCTTCATGCCGGAACCTGGCGGAGTCGGTAGCGAGGTTTTCGATGCACTGCAACCAAGCCCGGATTTTCCCGTTTCAAGAGAGATGTCCAAAAAGCACCTCCCGGGAGAGTGAGTGTTTATGCCGCTTTGCAGCAATTTACCATAATATGAAATCAAATATCGCTATTTGAAAATTAAAAAAGCCCTGTTAAAATGCCTCGTCCACGCGGCGCAAAGACCGTAAAGTGTTGGCACAAAGAATTCCAAGAAATCGTGTTACGGCGTATTTGCAGCTTGAACGAGCGGAACAAGCGCCTGTAATGCAGCTTAACGATCGCAGCTTAACGATCCGGCCTACCCGCCGATCCCCATCAACTCAGGAGACGTACCATGTCAGCCCAAATCGACCAAGTCCTGGCGCAAGCCGCCAACGATCCCGATGTGATTGAAACGCAAGAGTGGCTCGACGCCCTCGAAGCCGTGATCGACGCCGAAGGCCCGGAGCGCGCGCACTACCTGATGGAACGCATGGTCGATCTGGCCCGTCGCCGCGGCGCCCATATCCCGTTCTCCAGCAACACTGCTTACGTCAACACCATTCCTGCCGACCAGGGCGAACACTGCCCGGGCAACCTCGAATATGAAGAGCGCCTGCGCTCGTGGATGCGCTGGAACGCCATGGCGATGGTCGTCAAGGCCAACCGTGTCGACGGCGACCTCGGCGGCCACTTGTCCTCGTTCGCTTCGCTGGCGAACATGCTGGGCATCGGCTTCAACCACTTCTGGCATGCGCCGACCGAAGACCACGGCGGCGACCTGCTGTACATCCAGGGCCACTCCTCGCCGGGTATTTATGCGCGCGCATTCCTGGAAGGCCGTCTGACCGAAGATCAACTGGTCCACTTCCGCCGCGAAGCCGACGGCCACGGCCTGTCTTCGTATCCGCATCCGAAGCTGATGCCCGAGTTCTGGCAGTTCCCGACCGTCTCGATGGGCCTGGGCCCGCTGATGGCGATCTACCAGGCGCGTTTCCTCAAGTACCTGCACGCACGCGGCATCGCCAAGACCGACAACCGCAAGGTCTGGGCCTTCTGCGGCGACGGCGAAATGGACGAGCCGGAATCGATGGGCGCCATCGGCATGGCCGGCCGTGAAAAACTGAATAACCTGGTCATCGTGGTCAACTGCAACCTGCAGCGCCTGGACGGTCCGGTGCGTGGCAACGGCAAGATCATTCAAGAGCTCGAATCCGATTTCCGCGGCGCCGGCTGGAACGTCGTCAAGGTCATCTGGGGCAGCGGCTGGGACGAGCTGCTGGCCAAGGACAAGGAAGGCATCCTGCAAAAAGTGATGATGGAAACCGTCGACGGCGAATATCAGAACTACAAGGCCAAGGATGGCGCGTTCGTGCGCAAGCACTTCTTCGGCAAGCATCCGAAGCTGCTGGAAATGGTCAGCAAGATGTCCGACGACGACATCTGGCGCCTGACCCGCGGCGGCCACGATCCGCACAAGATCTACGCCGCTTTCAAGGTTGCGCAGGACAGCAAGGACCAGCCGACCGTCATCCTGGCCAAGTCCATCAAGGGCTATGGCTTCGGCAAAGCGGGCGAAGCGCGCAACACTGCACACAACACCAAGAAGCTGGACGACGAGGCCATCAAGGCCATGCGCGACCGCTTCCAATTGCCGATCTCGGACGCCGAGCTGCCGAACATTCCGTTCTTCAAGCCGTCCGCCGATACCCCGGAAATGCAATACCTGCACGAGCGCCGCAAAGCGCTGGGCGGTTACCTGCCGCAGCGCCGTCCGCAAGCCGACGAAAAGCTGGCGGTACCGGAACTGTCCGCATTCCAGGCCATGCTGGAACCGACCGCGGAAGGCCGTGAAATCTCCACCACCGCCGCGTACTCGCGCGTGCTGACCGCACTGCTGCGCGACAGCAGCCTGGGCCAGCGCGTGGTGCCGATCATGGTCGACGAATCGCGCACTTTCGGTATGGAAGGCTTGTTCCGCCAGATCGGCATCTTCAGCCAGGTCGGCCAGCTGTACGAACCGGTCGACAAGGACCAGGTCATGTACTACCGCGAAGACAAGGCCGGCCAGATCCTGCAGGAAGGCATCAATGAAGCGGGCGGCATGAGCTCGTGGATCGCTGCGGCGACCTCGTACTCGACCAACAACCGCATCATGATTCCGTTCTACACGTATTACTCGATGTTCGGCCTGCAACGTATCGGCGATCTGGCCTGGGCTGCCGGCGACATGCGCGCGCGCGGCTTCCTGATCGGCGGCACCGCCGGCCGCACGACACTGAACGGCGAAGGCCTGCAGCACGAAGACGGCCACAGCCATGTGTTCGCTTCGGCCATCCCGAACTGCGTGCCTTACGATCCGACCTTTGCCCACGAAGTCGCCGTGATCATCCATGACGGCCTGCGCCGCATGGTCGGCAACCAGGAAGACGTGTTCTATTACATCACCGTGATGAACGAGAACTACGCGCATCCGGGTATCAAGGCTGGTCAGGAAGAGGGTATCCTCAAGGGCCTGTACCTGTTGAACGAAAGCGGCAAGAAGAACAAGCTGCGCGTGCAACTGCTGGGTTCGGGCACCATCCTGCGCGAAGTCATCGCCGCCGCCGACCTGCTGCGCGACGACTGGAAGGTCGACGCCGACGTCTGGTCCGCACCGTCGTTCACGCTGCTGGCGCGCGATGGCCAGGACGTGGAACGCTGGAACATGCTGCATCCGGCCGACGCCGCAAAGAAGAGCCACTTCGAGCAATCGATGGAAGGCACCGAAGGTCCGATCGTGGTCTCGACCGACTACATGCGCACTTACGCCGAGCAAGTCCGCGCCTTCGTACCGAAGGGCCGCACTTACAAGGTATTGGGCACCGACGGTTACGGCCGTTCCGACACCCGCGCCAAGCTGCGCGAGTTCTTCGAAGTCGATCGTCACTATGTGACCGTGGCTGCGCTGAAATCGCTGGCCGACGAAGGCAAGATCAAGCCTTCCGTGGTTGCCGAAGCGATCGCCAAGTACGGCATCAATCCGGAAAAACCAAATCCAGTGACCCAATAATTTTGGAAATCTGCTGGACCTGAACCATCAGCGAGGCGGCTTGTCATGACATACTGATGTCGGCAAGCCGCCTTCAACATGAGTGGACATCAATCCGGCGCTGCATTTATCCCCATGCAACGCACCGGATCCAGAACAAACGGAGCGCAAGAGATGAGTCAAATCGAAGTAAAAGTACCGGATATTGGCGATTTCAAAGAAGTCGAAGTCATTGAAGTCCTGGTCAAGGTAGGCGATACCATCAAAGTCGAACAATCCCTGCTGACTGTCGAGTCCGACAAGGCCAGCATGGAAATCCCATCCAGCCATGCGGGCGTGGTCAAAGAGATCCGCGTCAAGATCGGCGACAAGGTTGCCGAAGGTTCCGTGGTCGTGATCGTTGACGCCGAAGGCGCCGGCGCTGCGCCAGCTGCAGCTCCGGTTGCAGCCGCTGCAGCCCCCGCTGCTGCCGCAACGGCATCCGCTCCGGCTCCGGCCGCACCTGCCGCCGCGGCAGTTTCGGGCGGCCTGCAAAATATCCTCGTCCCTGATATCGGCGACTTCGCGGAAGTCGAAGTCATCGAACTGCTGGTCAAGGTCGGCGACACCGTCAAGGTCGAACAATCCCTGCTGACCGTCGAATCCGACAAGGCCAGCATGGAAATTCCGTCGAGTCATGCCGGCGTGATCAAGGAACTGAAAGTGAAGATCGGCGACAAGGTTGCCAAGGGTTCGCTGGTCGCCGTGGTGGAAGCTACCGGCGGCGCAGCTGCTCCTGCGGCACCTGCCGCTGCCTCTGCTCCTGCCGCTGCACCAGCGCCGGCCCCTGCAGCAACTGCGCCGGCATCGGCTCCGGCTGCGGCTCCTGCAATGGCGGTCGCCGCCGTGACGCCAAGTGCCGCAAACAAATCACACGCGTCGCCATCGGTGCGCAAGTACGGGCGCGAACTCGGTGTCGATCTGACCCGCGTGGTCGGCACCGGCCCGAAGAACCGCATCCTGCAGGAAGACATCCAGAAGTTCGTCAAGGCGGCGCTGGCCGGCGGCGCGGCAGCTTCCGCGCCTGCGAAGGGCGGCAGCGGCGTCGGACTGGATCTGTTGCCGTGGCCATCGCTGGACTTCAGCAAGTTCGGTCCGACCGAATTGTTGCCGCTGTCGCGCATCAAGAAGATCAGCGGTCCGAACCTGCATCGCAACTGGGTCATGATCCCGCACGTCACGCAATTCGACGAAGCCGACGTGACCGAGCTGGAAGAATTCCGCAAGACCTCCAACGACGCCTACGCCAAGGCCAAGTCGCCGGTCAAGCTGACCATGTTGGCGTTCGTGATCAAGGCCAGCGTCTCGGCGCTGAAGAAATTCCCGGCGTTCAACTCCTCGCTCGACGCCAACGGCGAAAACCTGATCCTCAAGCAGTACTACAACATCGGTTTCGCCGCCGACACGCCGAACGGCCTGGTGGTGCCCGTGATCAAGAACGCCGATCAGAAGACCATCGGCCAGATCGCCACGGAAATGGGCGAACTGTCGGCGCAGGCGCGCGACGGCAAGTTGAAGCCTGCCGACATGCAAGGCGCGACCTTCACGATCTCGTCGCTGGGCGGCATCGGCGGTACAGCGTTCACGCCGATCATCAATGCGCCTGAAGTGGCGATCCTGGGCTTGTCCAAGTCGATCATCAAACCGGTCTGGGACGGCAAGCAGTTTGCGCCGCGCCTGATGCTGCCGACTTCGCTGTCCTACGACCACCGCGTGGTCGACGGTGCGATGGGCGCGCGCTTCTCGGCTTACCTGGCCGAAGTGCTGGGTGACTTGCGCAAGTCGCTGCTGTAATTTTTGCCGCTGCGCCGCACTGATTATTATCGGTGCGGCGCTTCAGTATCAGGCACAAACAAGGCGGCGTCGTGCATCTGTCATGTCATCAATGAGACAGCGCAGCGCAAACAAGCGAATAACAGAATTTACGGAGTAAAGACATGAGTCTGAGCGAAGTCAAAGTCCCCGATATCGGCGATTTCAAGGAAGTGGAAGTAATCGAATTGCTGGTCAAGGTTGGCGACACGATCAAGGTCGAGCAATCGCTGATCACGGTCGAGTCCGACAAGGCCAGCATGGAAATCCCGTCCAGCACGGCTGGCGTGGTGAAAGAATTGAAAGTCAAGGTCGGCGACAAGGTTGCCGAAGGTTCCGTGCTGCTGGTGGTGGAAGCCGGCGGTGATGCGGCTGCTGCGCCTGCACCCGCTGCAGCTCCGGCGGTAGCGCCTGCTCCGGCAGCACCGGCACCTGCCGTGGCAGCCGCAGCAGCACCGGCTCCGGTCGCCGCCAGCTTCGGCGGTTCGGCCGATATCGAATGCGACATGATGGTCCTCGGCGCAGGTCCCGGCGGTTATTCCGCTGCGTTCCGCGCCGCCGACCTCGGCATGAACACGGTGCTGGTCGAGCGTTACCCGACCCTCGGCGGTGTTTGTCTCAACGTCGGTTGCATCCCGTCGAAAGCGCTGCTGCACGTCGCAGCCGTCATCGATGAAACTGCCGCGATGGCGTCGCACGGCGTCACCTTCGCCAAGCCGGAAATCGATATCGACAAGCTGCGCGCCTACAAGGAAAAAGTGATCGGCACCATGACCGGCGGCCTGGCCGGCATGGCCAAGGCGCGCAAGGTCAACGTTGTGCAAGGCGTGGGCCAGTTCGTCGGCGCCAACCACATCGAAGTGACCGCAGCCGACGGCAGCAAGAAGACCGTCAAGTTCAAGCAAGCCATCATCGCGGCCGGTTCGTCGGTGGTGAACCTGCCGTTTGTGCCGCAGGATCCTCGCATCGTCGATTCGACCGGCGCGCTGGAACTGCGCCAGGTGCCAAAGCGCATGCTGGTCATCGGCGGCGGCATCATCGGCCTGGAAATGGCGACCGTGTACTCCACGCTCGGCGCACGCATCGACGTCGTCGAAATGATGGACGGCCTGATGCAAGGCGCGGACCGCGACATGGTCAAGGTCTGGCAGAAGTTCAACGAAAAGCGTTTCGACAACGTCATGCTCAAGACCAAGACGGTCGCGGTAGAGGCGCTGAAGGAAGGCATCAAGGTCACCTTCGAAGCAGCGGAAGCCGGCGCGACCGCACCGGCCCCGCAAGTCTACGACCTGGTGCTGGTGGCCGTCGGCCGCAGCCCGAACGGCAAGAAGATCGCCGCCGACAAGGCCGGCGTGACCGTGACCGATCGCGGCTTCATTCCCGTCGACAGCCAGATGCGCACCAACGTGCCGCACATCTTCGCCATCGGCGATCTGGTCGGCCAGCCGATGCTGGCGCACAAGGCCGTCCATGAAGCGCACGTTGCCGCGGAAGCCGCAGCAGGGGAGAAGAGCCACTTCGACGCATCGGTCATTCCATCGGTGGCCTACACCGATCCGGAAGTGGCATGGGTCGGCATCACCGAAGATGAAGCCAAAGCCAAGGGCATCAAGCTGGAGAAGGGCCACTTCCCGTGGGCCGCTTCCGGCCGCGCCGTCGCCAACGGCCGCTCGGAAGGTTTCACCAAGCTGCTGTTCGATGCTGAGACACATCGCATCGTCGGCGGCGGCATCGTCGGCACGCATGCCGGCGACATGATCGGTGAAATCGCACTGGCGATTGAAATGGGCGCCGACGCCGTCGACATCGGCAAGACCATCCATCCTCACCCGACCTTGGGTGAATCGATCGGTATGGCGGCGGAAGTCTACAAGGGCGTCTGCACCGACTTGCCGCCGATGCGCAAGAAATAATCCGCGCTCGCAGGCTGAAAAGAAAAACGGCTGACATCGCAAGATGCCAGCCGTTTTTTATTGCCTTGCCGATTACCGCTACGGTTTCAGGATCAGCCGTTCAGGATGCGCATGCCTTCTTCGGTATAGCGCGGCCCGCTGGCAGCATCGGCAGGGAAGAGCCGGTTCAGTTCTTCCAGATGCGCCGCTGTCAGTGTGACCGCCAGTGCGCCGCTGTTTTCTTCCAGGTATTTGCGACGCTTGGTGCCGGGGATCGGCACGATATGCTCGCCTTGCGCCAGCACCCAAGCCAGCGCAAGTTGCGACGGCGAACATGCGTAGCGCGAGGCTAGCTCTTTCACCTTCTCCACCAGCAGCAGGTTCTTCGCGAAATTCTCGCCCTGGAAGCGTGGATTGTGACGGCGATAATCGTCGGCGTCGAACTGATCCGGCCGTGTAATCGCGCCCGTCAGGAAACCGCGGCCGAGCGGGCTGTACGGCACGAAACCGATACCTAGTTTTTTGCATGTCGCCAGCACATCCCGCTCGGGATCGCGCGTCCACAGCGAGTATTCGCTTTGCAGCGCGGTGATCTTGTGGATCTTGCTGGCGCGCTCCAGCGTTTGCGATGATGCTTCCGACAGGCCGATGTGGCGGATCTTGCCGGCCTTGACCAGATCAGCCAGCGCACCGACGGTGTCTTCGATCGGCGTGTTCTGGTCGATGCGATGCTGGTAGTACAGGTCAATGGCTTCGATACCGAGTCGTTTCAGGCTGCCCTCGACCGAAGTGCGGATGTAATCGGGCTTGCCGTTGACGCCGCGCGCCGCCGGATTGGCCGGATCGCGGACGATGCCGAATTTGGTCGCGATGAATACCTGGTCGCGCTTGCCTTTGATGGCCTTGGCGATCAGCTCTTCATTGATGTACGGACCATACATGTCGGCCGTATCGAGAAAGCAGATGCCCAGTTCCAGCGCGCGATGGATGGTAGCGATGGATTCGTTGTCGTCGCGGTTGGAGTAGAAATCGCTCATGCCCATGCAGCCGAGGCCGATGGACGAGACGGTCGGGCCGTCAGCGCCGAGCTTGCGGGTGCCGACTTGCGTCGCCGGTTTTGCGTGTGCGGATGCCGGTTGGTTCGTTGTCAGGTTTGTTGCTGTGGTCATTGGAAGCGTCCTCGATCGATTGCTGATGAATGACGACGTTCGCCGGCGGCGTGGTTTCCATGTCTTCGTACATCTTGACCTTCATATGCAGGATGGACAGGTTGCTTTGCAGTTCGGCGATCGTCTCTTCCACGGTGCGGGCATGCTGTTGCAGCAATGCCTTCCGTGCAGACACACTTTCCGCCGTGTTGCCGGCGCGACGCAACTCCGCATAGCGCAGCATGTCGCGGACCGGCAGACCGGTCGAACGCAGCTTGAGCAGGAATCCGATCCAGAGCAGATCTTCTTCGCGGTACAGGCGGTGCGTATTGTCCTGGCGCGCGATCGGATCGAGCAGGCCGATCTTTTCGTAATAGCGCAGGGTATGCACCGACAAACCGGTCTTTGCAGCAGCTTGTTGTATGGTCAGGGAAGTGGTCATGTGAGGCAGTCTAGAAGTTGGAGCGCACTCTAAGTCAAGGGGGAATTTTGACTTATTTTCAGACCATTGGGGAGTTTTTGCCGAAGAGCGCCTGCGCGTGAGCAAGCACCCTTGCGGGAGGAATGGCGATCAGCCGTCGGCGTTGATGCGGGAAATCAGCGTCTTGAGCACTTCTTCGGCGCGGTCGTTTTCAATCTGGCAAGTACCGGCGTTTTCATGTCCGCCGCCGCCGTATTCCAGCATCAGCGCGCCGATATTGGTCTTGGAGGTGCGGTTGAGGATGGATTTGCCGGTAGCGAAAACGGTGTTCTGATTTTTCAGGCCCCAGAGCACGTGGATGGAAATGTTGGTCTGCGGGAATAGTGCGTAGATAATGAAGCGATTTCCCGCGAAAATTACCTCTTCGTTGCGCAAGTCCAGTACCACCAGGTTCTTGTGCACGGTGGCGCAGCGGAGAATCTGATCCTTGCACTTGTCGACATGTTCGAAATACAGTTCGCGGCGTTCCTTGACGTCCGGCGTCTCCATGATTTCATCGATGGTGTGCGTTTTGCACAGCTCGATCAGGTTCATCATGAGGTTGTAATTCGAGATGCGGAACTCGCGGAAACGGCCCAGGCCGGTGCGTGCATCCATCAGGAAGTTGAGCAGGTCCCAACCTTCAGGAATCAGCACTTCCCCTTCATTGAAGCGTGCGGCATCGCCCTTGTCGACCGCCGCCATCATGTCGCCCCACGACGCCGGGAAAGTCTTTGCGCCGCCGTAATAGTCGTACACCACGCGTGCCGCCGATGGCGCTTCAGGGTGGATCACGTGGTTCTTGCGCTCACCCGTGTGGCGAATGGTTTCGGACAAATGGTGATCGAACGCAATATGCACGCCGGGCACGAAGGGAAGGTTGGTGGTGATGTCGTTGTCGCTGATGGCGATTTTCCCGTCCTGCATGTCCTTCGGATGCACGAACAGGATTTCATTGATCATGTTCAGATGCTTGAGCAGCACCGCACATACCAATCCGTCAAAGTCGCTGCGTGTTACCAAGCGGTATTGTTTCGCTTCCGACATCATCGTCCCCTTTATAAATTAAGTATTCATCTGCGTTCCGGTGCCGTAGAAAGGTCTCTGGCACCCACCCTTACGGACCGATGATTAATCATAAACCCAAATTTGGACGTGGATCGCAGAAAAGACGCGCGACCGTCGCACTCTGGCGACGAGCCTGCCGCCAGCAAAGTTTCGGCGGCTATGCAAAGATAGCGGCTTTCGCCAGAAAGCCGTATGCGACCGGGTCCCCTCTGTGGGGCGCAGCCCCATCCGGCTTTCCCCATCCGCAACTCAGGAGAAGTGAATGAGTCACCATTTTGACCCCGCCCCCATCGCCGCAAAACTCGGCATTCCGGCAGCCGATCTCGGCATCGAACTGATCAGCCACACGCTGGACGGCGTCGAGTACGAAAACGTGCTGCTGTTCAACAACAAGAATACGGCGCCGGTGGCCGGCGTGGTTTCCATTCCCAACTATTTCGGCATCAGCCAGAAGGCGCTGGAGGTCACCGCCACCATCGTCGGCCTGAACCAAGCGATCCTGGTCGGCGACGTCTACGGCAAGACCCTGCGTCCGGCCACGCCCGATGAAGGCGTCGCGGCCATCGTTCCGCTGAAGAAGGATCGCGCCGAACTGCGCAAGCGCATGAACGCGGTGCTGGACGCATTCAAACGCCAGGACAAGGTCAAGCTGAACGGCAAGCTCGGCGCCACCGGGTTCTGCTTCGGCGGTACTGCGGCGCTGGAACTGGCGCGCTCCGGCGCCGCCCTGCAGGCGTTTGCTTCGCTGCACGGCGCCCTCGACACGCCGAACCCCAAGGATGCGGAAAACATCAAGGGCGCCATCCTGGTGCTGCATGGTGTGCAGGATCCATCGGTGCCGCGCGAGCAGGTCAACGCTTTCATCGACGAAGTCAGCGCCGCCAACCTGGACTGGCAACTGCTCAATTACGGCCAGGCCGGCCACTCGTTCACCGATCCCGAGGCCAGGAATCCGGGTTTCTTCTATCACCAGAAAACGGCCGAACGCGCCTCGATCGCGCTGAAGAACTTCTTCGCTGAAAAACTCGGTTGACTCAATTCAGACGTGCAACAAAAAACGGCCGGCATCGCAAGATACCGGCCGTTTTTCATTGAGGGCGAGAGATTACTCTTTCACCGCTCCGGTCATGCCCGAGACGTAATATTCCACGAAGAAGGAATACACCACCGCCACCGGCAACGACCCCAGCAGCGCACCCGCCATCAGCGCGCCCCAGTGGTAGACGTCGCCGTCGACCAGTTCGGTCACGATCCCCACCGGCACCGTCTTCACTTCGGAAGAAGAGATGAAGGTCAGCGCGTAGATGAACTCGTTCCACGACAGCGTGAAGGCGAAGATGCCGGCCGAAATCAGACCAGGCACCGCCAGCGGCAGGATGATCTTGACCAGGATTTCCCAACGCGTGGCGCCGTCGATCAGCGCGCATTCTTCCAGCTCATACGGAATCGAGCGGAAGTAACCCATCAGCAGCCAGGTGCAGAACGGAATCAGGAAGGTCGGATACGTCAGGATCAGCGCCCAGCGCGTATCGAACAGACCTAGCTTGAACACGATCGCCGCCAGCGGGATGAACAGGATCGATGGCGGGATCAGGTACGCCAGGAAGATGCCCAGACCGACTTGTTTGGAACCCTGGAAGCGCAAGCGTTCGATGGCATAGGCCGCGAACACGCTGGCCGCCAGCGAGGCAAAAGTCGACACCACCGACACGATGACCGTGTTGAGCAGCCACGCCGGATACTGGGTTTCAAACAGCAGCTTCTTGAAGTGGGCCAGCGTCGGCGCCACCACCCAGAACGGATTGCCGGTTTGGCGCAGCAATTCGTTGTCTGGCTTGAAGGCCGTGATCACCATCCAGTAGAACGGAAACAACAGCACGAACACGAAGATGCCCAGCGGGATATACGTCGTGATCCAGCGGCGCGGCACGGATTGCAGGAAATCCATGCCTTGCGTTTCCTGCTGCAGGTCTTTTGACTTCTTGCTCATTTGTCACCTCCTTGTTGCCAGCCGCGACGTTGCAGGCCGAAGTACGAAAACATGATGGCTGCGAGCAGGAAAGGAATCATGTAGGTTGCCAGTGCTGCGCCTTCGCCGAGAGAACCGCCGGGAATCGCCCGTTGGAACGACAGCGTCGCCATCAGGTGGGTGGCGTTCAGCGGGCCGCCGCGCGTCAGCACGTAGATCAGCTGGAAGTCGGTGAAGGTGAACAGCACCGAGAACGTCATCACGACTGCAATGATCGGCGTCAGCAGCGGCAGCGTGACGTAGCGGAACTGCTGCCACGGCTTGGCGCCGTCGATCGCCGCCGCTTCATACAGCGAGGGCGAAATGGTCTGCAGACCGGCCAGCAGCGAGATGGCGACGAACGGGATGCCGCGCCAGACGTTGGCGACCACGGTGGAAATCCGCGCCAGCCATGGATCGCCGAGGAAGTCGATGTAGTGATCGATCAGGCCCATCTTCATCAGTCCCCAGCTGATCACCGAGAACTGCGAGTCGTACATCCACCAGAACGCCAGCGCCGACAAGGCGGTCGGGACGATCCATGGCAGCAGCACGATGGCGCGGAAGAAGGATTTGAGCGGCAGATTCTTGTTGAGCAGGATCGCCAGCCACAAGCCGAGCACGAACTTCAGGATGCTGGCGGTGATGGTGTAGAACAGCGTGTTGAACAGCGACAGCTGCGCCAGCGAATCGCCCAGCAGGAAGGAGTAATTGTCCAGCCCGATGAAGCTGCCTTCGCCACCGATTTTGGTATCGGTGAAGCCAAGCCAGACTCCCAGTCCGAGCGGGTAAGTAAGAAACACGACAAGCAGTAATACGGCGGGCGCCATGAACAGTATGCCCAGCACATTACGGTTGTTCAGCAGTCGGGATAACATAAGCAGACCTCGGTAAGCGTGATGACTGCGTCCGCACGGCGGTTGCCGGTGCGAACGCATGTTTTGCTCCTTGCCTCGCCTGCTGCGGTTTCCGGATATCCAGGAAACCGCAGCAGGCGAGAGCAGGGTTGTTACGCTTTATAGAAGCGTTTGGCTCGCTCCGCCGCGCGGTCGATGGCCTGCTGCACGGTCTTGGAACCGCTGGCCGCCTCCGCCACCATGTCGACCACCACATAGTCGGCCATGCAGGCCGCAGACGCTTGTCCGAGCGGACCTTCGTGACCGTGGTCGATCATCAGCGCAGCCGAATCGCGATACACGGTAGCCTTCGGATCCGAAGTCCAGATGGCGTTCTTTTCGTAGGCCTTGAGCGATTGGCTGACATAGCCGATGGATGCTTCCATCCATGGGTTGTATTGCTCAGGCTCGAACATGAACTGGACGAAAGCCTTGGCCGCGTTCGGGAACTTGGTGTGCTTGAAGATCATCATCTGCGTGATCTGCATCAGCTCGGTCGGCTTGCCGGCAGGGCCGATCGGGAAGTGGGCGTGCTGTGTGTCCTTCGCCATTTCCTGCATCTTCGGATCGGTCGAATTCTTGGCCGCGTAGTACACCGAAATGCCGTTGGCGGTCATGCTGATCTGGCCGTCCAGATACGCTTTGTTGTTCGACGGATCTTGCCAGGACAATGTGCCCGGAATGAAGGTTGCGTACAGTTGCTTGGCGTATTCCAGCGCGGCGCGGGTTTCCGGTGAATTGATGGCAACCGCGCCTTTCTTGTCGACCAGCTTGCCGCCGTGCGACCACAGCAGCCAGTGCGCCCAGTTATTGGCATCACCGACCGCTTTGCCGAGCGCGAAGCCGACCGGGGTATTCTTGGCTTTGAGGGCCTGGCACATTTTCAGGAAGCCGGCCGTGTCCTTCGGCACGGCGTCGAAGCCGGCTGCCTTCACCTGGCTTTCGCGATAGACCAGCGCGTTACCGACCACACCGACCGGCAGCGCGATCCATTTGCCATCCTTGGTGCCGTATTTGCGGCAGACGTCGTACCAGCCACCCAGGCGGCTGCCCAGCGATGTCGCCAGGTCGGTCAGGTCGATGAGCTTGGTCGGGTATTGTTGCGGGTCATCGAACCAGCTCATCACGATGTCCGGGCCGGAACCGACGTTGGCGGCAACCGCGGCCTTCGGACGCAGATCTTCCCAGCCTTCGCTGTCGGTGCGTACGGCGACGCCGGTCTTCTCGGTGAATTTCTTCACGTTTGCATTCCACAGGTCTTCATCGCCCTGGACGAAACGCTTCCAACGCAGCACGCGCAGCGTCGCACCTTTCTCGATTTCGAACTTCAGGCCGGCGCCGGTGGCGGCAGGCGCCGCTGTCGCGGCGAATGCGTTGGTGGTGGCGACTGTCGATGCCGCAGCGACGGATGCGCTGGCGGCCAGGAAATTACGTCTGGTCAGCTTAGTCATGTCTCCTACTCCTTCTCTTCTGATGAAAGTGAATGGGCCCAGGTTTTAAGGCTTTTTATTTTTACTCGCTGTGTTACGGGACTGCTTGCTAAAAATTGCTTCCAAATACGGACGACTCGAATCCTCAGCCGCGCGCCAACGTCTTGCCGCTGTCGGCGTCGAACAAGTGCGTGCTGCCGTGTTCCGGCACCAGCGTGATGGTGTCGCCGGCCGAGAAGTTGTGGCGCTCGCGGAAGATCGAGGTCAGGCTGGTGTCGCTGAAGCGGGCATACACTTCGGTGTCGGCGCCGGTGGGCTCGACCACGACGACTTTGGTGCTCATGCCGCTGCCGGCAGGGCCGATGCTCAGATGCTCGGGACGCACGCCATAGACTACGCGCTGGCCATCGACGCCGTCCAGGCCGCGGTGTGCATACGGCGCCGGCAGACGCGTGCCGTCGGCGAATTCGACTTCAGCCTTGTCCGCGTTGCGGCGCAATGTGGCGGGGATGAAGTTCATCGCAGGCGAACCGATGAAGCCGGCCACGAAAATGTTGGCAGGGCGGTCGTACAGTTCGAGCGGACGGCCGCGCTGTTCCACCAGGCCGTCGCGCATGACGACGATCTGGTCGGCCATGGTCATCGCCTCGATCTGATCGTGGGTGACGTAGACGGAAGTGGTCTTCAGACGCTGATGCAATTCCTTGATCTCGGTGCGCATCTGTACGCGCAGCTTGGCGTCCAGGTTCGACAGCGGTTCATCGAAGAGGAACACTTGCGGATCGCGCACGATCGCACGGCCCATCGCTACACGCTGGCGCTGGCCGCCCGAGAGCTGGCGCGGATAGCGTTCCAGCAGTGCGGTCAGGCCGAGGATTTCGGCGGCCTTCTTGACCTGCTGCTGGATGAAGGACTTGTCTTTCTTGGCCAGCATCAGCGAGAACGCCATGTTGTCGTTGACCGTCATGTGCGGGTACAAGGCGTAGTTCTGGAACACCATCGCAATGTCGCGGTCCTTGGGCTGGACGTTGTTGACGACGGTGCCGCCGATGGAGATTTCGCCTTCGGTGATTTCTTCCAGGCCTGCGAGCATGCGCAACAGCGTCGACTTGCCGCAGCCTGAAGGGCCGACGAGAACTGCGAACTCGCCGTCGGCGATGTCGATGTCGACACCGCGAATAACCTGGGTGCTGCCGAATTGCTTCTTGATGCCGCGAATCTGTACTGATGCCATGCCTTGCTCCTCGTCTATATCCTCGTTTTTGTGTCTGCGATAAACCCCTTCTTGGAGGGCTACGCACATTTAATTCTGATACTGCGCCGCTTGGTTTTTATTGGTTTTCGGCGGTACTGAGAGATACAAAAATGACAGCCGCTATCACTACGTCGGTAACGCCATGACAGTGGACATAGTTACATCGTCGTTTTCGTACCTCTCTGTTTGCTCGGGGCTGCTGCTTTGCTGCGGATTGCTGCGAGTGCCGTGCTGCGCTTGCCTCAGTTACTGCTGCTGTTGCTGCTGTTGCTGCCTTTACCGATGCAGCCGGCTCTCTTGCGGTTCTTGTCTCTGCTTTTTTATTTCTTCCGGCCTTCCACCACCACATACGACGGGCGTCCATTGCGGTCCCAATCGATCAGATTCTGCGCCGCTTTGCGACGCAGTTCCTTGGCGGCGACTTCGGAATAGAAGGCGGCGTGCGGCGACAATAGCACACGTTTGTGCTGGACAATAGCGGAACTTGTCTCCGGAGGTTCGACCGGCAGGACATCCAGTGCAGCACCCTTCAGATTGGTGTCGAGTGCCTTCAGCAGGTCGTCGATATTGACCAGGCCGCCACGCGCCGAATTGACCAGGAAACTGTCTGGTTGCATCAATTTCAATACCGAGGCGTTGATCATGCCGCGGGTTTCGTCGTTGAGCGGCGTATGCAGCGACACCACGTGCGCCTGTTTGAACAATTCTTCCTTGCCGACCCGTTCCACGTAGGCCGGGAAATCGCCGTCGATGATGTGCGGATCGTACGCGATCACGCGCTTGAACAGGTTGCGGCTGATGTGCGCCATGCGCTTGCCGATGCGGCCGAGGCCAACGAGGCCGATGGTCATTTCGGAACAGCGCTGGATCTTGCCTGCGGTGGTGTAATGCCACTGGCCGGACTTGACGTCGCGATCGTAGCCGGTGATGTTGCGGATCAGATCGAGCGCCATCGCCAGTGCATGCGTGGAGACTTCGCCGACGCCATAGTCGGGCGAGTTGCCGACCCAGACGCCGTGTTTGGCGGCGTCGTCGGTGTTGATGGTGTCGAAGCCGGCGCCGTAGCGGCTGGCGATACGGATTTCAGGGCGGGCGGCGAACACCTTGGCGTTGACCGGCGCGTATTGCACCAGCAAACCTTCACAGCCTTCTGCAGCCTTGATGACGTCGTCTTCGGTACGGCATTGCGCCGTCACCACTTCCACGCCTGCATCGCGATACAGCGCCAGCTCAAGATCAACGTCGGGAAAATCGTAATCGGTAATCAATACTTTCATTGCTTCATGTCTCCATATGTCGCAGTCAAAACAGGCGGAAGTTCATTTTTCGGTCTTCGCTCCCTGAGGGGAGCGCGCCTGAATCTTCCACCGGCTTGTTTGTTGAAAAATCAATTCGGATTCTTGCCTGTGCCGTCAGTGGTTGTCCTTTGGAATGCCGGAGCCGCTCTTGCCGACCAGGAAGTCGAGATCGGCGCCAAGATTGGCCTGCTGCACGTGATCCACATACAGCTTGACCCAGCCGCGGTCGGCGGGTGCCTTCGGCGCCTGCCATGCGGCGCGGCGGCGCGCCAGTTCTTCGTCGCTGACGTGCAGGTGCAGCTTGCGCGCCTCGACGTCGAGCTCGACCAGATCGCCGTCCTGCACCAGCGCCAGCGGACCGCCGGCGGCGGCTTCGGGCGTCACGTGCAATACCACGGTGCCGTAGGCGGTGCCGCTCATGCGCGCGTCGGACACGCGCACCATGTCGGTGATGCCCTTGCGCAGCACCTTCGGCGGCAACGGCATGTTGCCTGCTTCGCCCATGCCGGGATAACCCTTGGGACCGCAATTCTTGAGCACCAGCACGCAGTTCTCGTCGACGTCCAGGTTCTCGTCGTCGATGCGTTTGTGCAGGTCGTCGCTGTTCTCGAACACCACGGCGCGGCCGGTGTGTTTCAGTAGCGCCGGCGTTGCTGCCGACGGTTTGATCACCGCACCGTCCGGGCACAGGTTGCCGTGCAGGATGGCGATTCCCGCCGCCGCTTTGAACGGCGTGTCGAACGCGTGGATGACATCGCGATTCCAGTTCGGCGCATCCTTGCAGTTGTCCCACAAGGTCTGGCCGTTGGCCGACAGCGCGCTCTTGTCGATGACGCTCTCGAGTTCGCGGATCACCGACGGCAAGCCGCCGGCGTAGTAGAAATCTTCCATCAGGTATTTGCCCGACGGCTGCAGGTTGACCAGGCAAGGCAGCTGCTGGCCGATCTTGTCCCACTCTTCCAGCTTCAGGTCAACGCCGATGCGGCCGGCGATCGCCAGCAAGTGGATCACGGCGTTGGTCGAACCGCCGATGCCGGCGTTGACGCGGATGGCATTTTCGAACGCGGCCTTGGTCAGGATCTTGGACATGATCAGGTCTTCCTTGACCATCTCGACGATGCGGCGACCTGAGTTGCGCGCCAGCACGTTGCGGCGCGCATCGACGGCGGGGATGGCGGCATTTCCCGGCAAGCTCATGCCCAGCGCTTCCACCATGCTGGCCATGGTCGAGGCCGTGCCCATGGTCATGCAGTGGCCGTGCGAACGGTGCATGCAGCTTTCCGCTTCAAAGAATTCTTCCTGCGACATGTGACCGCCGCGCACTTCTTCCGACATTTGCCACACGCCGGTGCCGGAGCCGAGTTCGCCGCCGCGGTATTTCCCCGACAGCATCGGGCCGCCGGAGATGCCGATGGTCGGCAGGTCGACCGACGACGCGCCCATCAACAGCGCAGGCGTGGTCTTGTCGCAACCCATCAGCAGCACCACGCCGTCGAGCGGGTTGGCGCGGATGGATTCTTCGACGTCCATGCTGGCGAGATTGCGGAACAGCATCGCGGTCGGGCGCATCAGTGTTTCGCCGAGCGACATCACCGGGAACTCCAGCGGGAAACCGCCGGCTTCCCAGATGCCGATCTTGACCTGTTCGGCCAGCGCGCGGAAGTGCGAATTGCAGGGCGTCAGTTCAGAGTAGGTGTTGCAGATGCCGATCACCGGACGGCCGTCGAACTGGTCGTGCGGGATGCCGCGGTTTTTCACCCAGGAACGGTAGATGAAGCCGTCGCGGTCTTGCCGGCCGAACCATGCCTGGCTGCGGCGCGTGAATTTCTTGGTATCGCTCATGTTCTTTCCTTTTTCCTTGTGGCCCGTAACCGGAGTCGGCAAAGGGCCATGAATGCTGTCTGTATCGGATGGCTGCAGGAAGGATCAGTGGCGAATATTGCCTTGGTCGAAAAAATAGCGGGAGAAATCCATCAGGTGATACGCCAGCATGGCGTCGCCATTGCCGGCGTGGCCGAGGTGGCAAAGATAGCGCGAGGCCGACGCGGCGCAGGCGCCGGATTCTGCACGCGCAGAAACGGGAAAGGACGCCCTGGCCAGGCTGCGCAGGCGCAGCCGTGAAGCGATGGAAGTATTCCCCCGGTTAGCTAATATCTTCAATGCCTGTCTCCAGTGCTGCGGTATGGTCCGCGGGCAGTTTCTGCTCTTGTATTTTTTATGCGTGCAGATCGGTGTTGAGAATCTTGCTCGGCAACGATCTGCTTCGTCAGGATGCCAGCGAGTCTATTTCAGCATTCGGACTTTGGTCAAGTGGTAATACCAGATTTGTCATACATCTTTTTGACAGCCTGCCGCTCGTGCTTCCTGTGCGCTCTATGATGCCCAATGGTGCGTTGCGGCGTAGATGAATTATTTTCGTGCATGCTTTTCGTCCTTGACAGTGCCGGGGTGATATGAAATTCTTTTCTCGTTCTGGTAAGACCACATGACCGCTTGACAAGATTTTGTCAGGAAATAAAAGCAAACAAAAAATAAAGAAAATACCGGCACAGAAAGAGATAAGCCGGGAACAGGCAAGAACAAGCCGACACAGATCGTGCTGCGTGGTTCATCGACGGATGGCAATGCATCCGTACGCGACAGGCGAAACCGCCTGTTTTCACCATCAAAAGGAGGAGAGACAATGATCGGAATGCGTAGAAATCTATTGAAGACGGTAGTCGCCGCAGCCGCGGTTTTGACCTTTGGTGCTGCACATGCAGCATGGCCGGATCGGCCGGTGACGCTGATCGTGCCGTGGGGCGCAGGCGGCGGCACCGACGCTACTGCACGCATCATCGGCGCGCTGCTGGAAAAAGAACTGGGCCAGCCGGTCAACGTCGTCAATCGCACCGGTGGCAACGGCGTGGTGGGGCACCAGGCCATTTCGGGCGCAGCTCCGGACGGCTATACCATCGGCCTGGCCACGGTGGAGATCGCCATGATGCATCACCAGGGACTGACCCAGCTGAGCTACAAGAATTACACGCCGATCGCACTCATGAATTTCGATCCGGCCGCGCTCACCGTCAGCGCCGAATCTCCGTATAAAACCTTCGACGACCTGCTCAAGGCGGTCAAGGCCAACCCCGGCAAGCTCAAGGCCTCCGGCACCGGACAAGGCGGCATCTGGCATCTCGGCCTGGCCGGCATGCTGGGCGACCTCAAGCTGGAGCCGACCGCAGTGCGTTTCGTACCATCCAACGGCGCTGCGCCGGCGATGGTTGATCTGGCCGCGGGCGGTGTCGACATTGTCGCCGCGTCGTTGCCGGAAGCACGCTCGTTGATCGACGCCGGCAAAGCGCGTCCGCTGGTGATCATGGCCAACGCGCCGGCCGCGCTGTATCCAAAAGTGCCGACGCTCAAGAGCCTGACCGGAAGCAACTGGACCATCGGCGCCTGGCGCGGCATCGTTGCGCCCAAGAACCTGCCTGCCGACATCCAGACCAAGCTGGCAGGACATCTGCAGAAAATCTACAACAGCAAGGAGTACAAGGACTTCATGGGTGGACGCGGCTTCGGCACGATGTATGCCGACTCGGCCGAGTTCGGCAAGTTCATGGAGAAGAGCGACGGCGACATGGGGCAGATCCTGAAGACCCTGGGCATGGCGAAGTAGCCAGGCAGCGGACGGTCTTCGGTGATCGTCCGCGTGCATTTGCTTTTCCTCGCGGTTTCGCATCGCGTCACATGGCATCGTGACGTGCATGAGAAACCATGGTCGAACCTGCCGCTCCTCCGAACTCCGCTGCCATGAAAATCAACGATACCGTTTCCGGAATCCTGCTGGCGATATTCGCCGGCGTGATTTACGTCTACTCGGCAAACCTGCCCACCATGGCCCAACAGATCGGGCCGGGCCTGTTTCCTCAATTGCTGGCCGGCGCCTTCCTGATCTGCGCGATCCTGCTCATGATCAAGGGCGTGCGCGAAAGGCGCGCTTCCGGCGAAAGCTGGATCAGCTTGCCCGAATGGGCCGGCGAGCGGCACGCCGTTTTCGCTTATGCGCTGGTGCTGTTGTCGCTGGTGTTTTACATCTATGCGTCCGAACCCCTTGGTTTCCTGCCGACGGCAGTCATCCTCCTGCTGTCCCTGTTCATGACCTTCGGCGCACGCCTGGCGGTCGCGCTGCCGGTCGCACTCGGCAGTGCGCTGGGCATTCACTACATCTTCTACAAACTTCTGAAAGTCCCGCTGCCTTGGGGTCTTCTCAAGTCTGTGGCCTGGTAAAGGATCGATCATGCTTGCCAATATCTATGCCGCCTTTGGGCTGGTGTTCGACCCGTATGTTCTGGCGGTCATTTTCGGTTCATCCATGTTTGGATTGTTCATGGGCGCCATTCCCGGCCTGAGCGCCACCATGGCAGTGGCGCTGCTGGTTCCGGTGACTTTCTTCATGCCCCCGGTGCCTGCGGTGGCCGCGATGGTGTCGGCCACGGCGATGGCGATTTTTTCGGGAGACATCCCCGGCTGCCTGTTGCGCATTCCGGGTACGCCCTCATCGGCGGCCTATACCGATGAAGCCTACGCCATGACGAAAAAAGGACAGGGGGAAATCGCGCTCGGCGCCAGCCTGGTGTTTTCGGCGGTGGGCGGCCTGTTCGGTACGTTCGTGCTGATCCTGGCGGCGCCGGCGCTGGCGGAACTGGCGCTGAAGTTCTCCTCGTTCGAATACTTCTGGCTGGTTCTGATGGGCCTGACCTGCGCGATCTTCATCGCCTCCGACAATCCGCTCAAGGGTTTCGTCTCGCTGTTCATCGGCATGTTCATCGCATCCGTCGGCATGGGCAATCCGGCCGGCGTGCCGCGCTTCACGTTCGACAATCCCGACCTGCTGAGCGGCGTGTCGCTGGTGCCGCTGATGGTGGGCATGTTCGCGATGTCCGAAGTGCTGCGCTATGCCGTTTCCAAAGACCGGGCGATGACCATTCCGGACGGCAAGGTCGGTAACGTCTTCAAGGGCATGTGGGCATTGACCGTGAAATATCCGAAGTCGATCCTGCGCGGCAGTGTGCTCGGCACGCTGGTCGGGATCCTGCCGGGAGCGGGCGCCGACATCGCGGCCTGGATGTCGTACGCGATGAGCAAGAAAATGTCCAAGGAGCCGGAAAAATTCGGCACCGGCCATCCCGAAGGCATCGTCGAGTCGGGTGCCGCCAACAACTCTGCGCTGGCCGGTGCGTGGATTCCGGCGCTGGTATTCGGCATTCCGGGTGACTCGATCACCGCCATCGTCATCGGCGTGCTGTACATGAAAAATCTGAGCCCCGGTCCGATGATCTTCGTCGAAAATCCGGTCTCGATGTACGCGATCTTCATCGTCTTCATCCTCGCCAATTTGCTGATGCTGCCGCTGGGCTACTGGTGCATCAAGGTCTCCAAGCGCATACTCGGGGTTCCGCGCAATCTGCTGATGCCGCTGATCCTGCTGTTCTGCATCGTTGGTTCGTATGCCACCAACAACAGCGTGTCCGACGTCGGCATCATGCTGGTGTTCGGCCTGTTGGCCTACCTGATGGAAGAGAACGGATTTCCGGTCGCGCCGGCGGTGCTCGGCGTGGTGCTGGGCGGGATGCTGGAAGAACATTTCGTCACCTCGATGATCAAGGCCGATGGCGAGTTCCTGGCCTTCTTCAGCCGGCCGATCGCCGGCACCCTGGGCGTGGTGACGATATTGCTATGGCTGTTGCCGCTGGTCATGCGCGGTTTGCGCAAGAAACCGGCGATCGCCTGAGATTTTCATAACGAAAGGATGGTTTGCAACATGGCTGCACCCGAACGTTTTTCCGCCGTCGAACTCAAGCAGTTCTCCACACAACTGTTGCAAAAGGCCGGTCTGCCGCTGGAGCCTGCGGCTTCGGTGGCGAGTACGCTGGTTGATGGCGACCTGCTCGGTCACGATACGCACGGCCTGGCATTGCTGGCGCCATATGTGAAGGAAATCGAGAAGGGCGCAATGACCACCTCGGGCGAACCCGAGGTGGTCTCGGACCGTCCCGCCGCGCTGGTGTGGGACGGTCGTCGCCTGCCCGGACCGTGGCTGGTGCACAAGGGCATCGACGCCCTGATTCCGCGTGCGCGCGAACTCGGCACGGCGTCGCTGGCGATTCATCACAGCCATCACATCGCCTGCCTCGCGGCATACCTGTTGCGGGCGACGGAAGAAGGTTTCCTGATGGTGCTGTCGAGTTCCGATCCGGCGGTGCACAGCGTGGCGCCGTTCGGCGGCACGCGTGCGGTGTTCACGCCGAATCCGATCGCCGCCGGCATCCCGACGTCCGGCACGCCGTTCCTGGTCGATATTTCGGCGTCGATCACCACCAACGGCATGAGCAATCGCCTGCACAAAGCCGGCCTGCAATTTGAAGAAGAATGGCTGCTCGATGCGCAAGGCAATGCCAGCCGCGATCCGGCCGTGTTCGCCGCCGATCCGCCGGGCACGATTTTGCCGCTGGGCGGTTTGTCGGCCGGCCACAAGGGGTTCGGCCTCGCGGTGCTGATCGAGGCGCTGACCGGCGGCCTGTCCGGCTTCGGCCGCGCCGATCCGCCTGCCGGTTGGGGCGCCACCGTGTTCATGAGTCTGTACGACCCGGCGGCGTTCGGCGGCGAGGCGGCGTTCAAGCGCCAGATGGATTACATCGCGGAAGCTTGCCGCAGCAATCCGCCGCGTCCCGGCGTGGAAAAGGTGCGCATGCCGGGCGACCGTGGCATGGCGCGCCGCGCGCAGCAGCTGGAGCAGGGCGTGGCATTGCATCCGACGATTGCGCCGGCCTTGCGCGAGGCTGCGCAGCAATATGGTCTGAGTTTCCCGGCAGTGCTGGACTGATTGCGCATCATCGTCCGCCGCCGTACTGGCGGCGGACGGCAAGCAGATCATTCGCTTGCGGTGAGATACAATCCGGCGCCAAGATTAAGAATTTTTCATCGGACCTCTTTTATGCCTATTGAAGCGATCGAACCGCAACGACTGTATCGCCAGATCAGCGACCAGCTGCGCAAGCTGATTCTCGACGGCGAATTTCCGGTCGGTTCGCGCTTGCCGTCGGAGCGCGACCTGTCGGTGCAACTGGGCGTGAGCCGTCCGTCGCTGCGAGAAGCCCTGATCGCGCTGGAAGTCGAAGGCTACATCGAAGTCCACATGGGGTCCGGCATCTACGTCTGCCCGCCGTCGCCGGTGCCGGAAGGCGAGATCGATCTGTCCACGCAAGAAGGGCCGCTGGAGCTCATTCGCGCGCGCGCCATGCTGGAAGGCGAAGTCGCCTATGCCGCCGCCAAGAACGGCAAGAAGGCGCAGATCGACGCGATCGAAGAAGCGTTCCAACAAATGATAGAAAACACCAGCGCCGGCTCCAATCCATTGGAGGCCGATCGCCTGTTCCACATTCGTGTGGCCGAAGCGACCGGCAACAGCGTGCTGGTCGGACTGGTGACGCAATTGTTCGACGCTCGCCTGGGGCCGCTGTTCGATCGCTTGCATAGCCATTTCGACACGATCGAGGTGTGGAACGACGCGATCGACGAGCATTCGCGCGTGATGAAAGCACTGCGCGCCCGCGATCCGGAAATGGCGCGGCAAGCGATGCGGCGTCACATGGATATTGCGTTCAAGCGCTACAGCGCCAGCCTGGTGGGGCAGGGTGTACAGGGTGGGAATGCCGCAGAGATCAAGAAAAAGAAAGCCGGGCCGGTAAAGGAAATCAAGGCAGCCAAGCCCGCAGTGAAGAAAGCTCCGGTCAAGGCCGCCACGGTCAAACGCGTAGCCAAACCGGTTGCCGTAAAGAAGACGCCCGCGCCGAAAGTCGCCGTCAAGCGTGCGCCGGTTGCAGTCCTGTCCCCGGCCAAACGCCGCAGCGCTCGCGCCTGAACGCTATCCCAGCTTGCCGGCGTTGCGGTCCCAGTTGCGGCCGTCGAAGTCGACAAAACTCAGCCTGTCGTCGGACAGGTTGAAGTCGTCCAGGCAGCGTACATTGATGGTGTAGAGTTCCGGCGCGGCGCGTGGACGCGTGAAGACGTGCACGCCGCGGTGCGGACAGAAGTGGTGTTTCGCCGCCATGGTGCCGAACTGGTAAGTCGCCAATACCCCGGCGCCAGAAATCAAGCGGAAATTCTCAGGCTGCACGCGATGGTGCAAAAATCCCTTCTTGGTACAGATCGAGCAATTGCAGACGGTGATGCGTTCTATCGTCACATCGGCTTCGAAGCGGACCTGGCCGCAATGGCAACTGCCCTTGTGATGATCCATGTGCCTCGTCTCCGCCGCTGTTGGCTGCGCCACGGTCAATTGAAATAGGCTCTGGCCATTTCAAAGCGCGGCGCGAAATAAGGATTGTCCATCCGCGAAATATGCACCTTGCCGTTGCCCGACGGCGCATGCACGAAACGTCCGTCGCCGATGTAGATGCCGACATGCGAGAACGGCCGGTTGAGGGTATTGAAAAACACCAGGTCGCCCGGACGCAGATTGGTTTTGTCGATCTGGCGTCCCTGGCGCGCCATGTCGGCGGCGCTGCCGGACAGCCTGAGGCCGGCAGCGCGGTTGAAGATGTACGACACCATGCCGCTGCAATCGAAACCGGCTTCCGGATTCTTGCCGCCGAAACGGTAGCCGGTGCCGATCATATCCAGCGCAAAAATCGCGACCTCGCTGCCGTGCTCGGTGGCGGCGTCCGAGCGGACGTCGGTCGGCGCCGGTGTCGATGTTTCAGGAGCACGCATCGGCGCGCTGCCGCAGGCCGTCAGCAAGACGGCGATGCAGCAGGCGGCGAGCGCATGCAATTGCTTCGGTGGGAACAGGCTACGCATGGCTGCCGGCCCCGGATCAGTGACCCAGTTTCACCAGTACGCTTTCCAGCATGGTCAGCATCTGGTCGATCTCGTCCTTGGTCACGTTCAACGACGGCATGAAGCGGATCAGGTTCGGACGCGGCGAATTGAGCAGCAGGCCGACCGGGTTCAGGTCGCGCGCGGCTTCAACGATTTGCGGACCGATGTCCTTGCCCAGTTTCAGCGCGCGCAGCAAGCCTTCGCCGCGCTCGCCTTCAAAGCCGTGCTTGTCCGACAGCTTGATCAGTTCTGCGCTGAGATACGCGCCGGTGGCCTTGACCGTCGGCAGGAAATCCGGCTTCAGCAATTCCTTCAGTACGGCAGCGCCGACGGCGGTCATCAGCGGATTGCCGTTGTAGGTGCCGCCTTGTTCGCCGGCTTCGAAGCAGGCGATTTCTTCTCGGGCGAGCAGGGCCGCCAGCGGCACGCCGCCGCCGATGCCCTTGCCCAGCGTCATGATGTCCGGTTCAATGTCCGACAATTGATAGCCGAACAATTCGCCGGTGCGGCCGACGCCGGTCTGCACTTCATCGACGATGAGCAGCAGGTTGGCGTTCTTGGTCAGGCGGCGCAGGCCTTGCATGAATTCGCGGGTGGCGGGAATCACGCCGCCTTCGCCTTGCACCGGCTCCAGCATGACGGCGACGGTCTTCTTGCTGATCAGGCGCTCGACGCTGGCGAGGTCGTTCAGTTCCGCCTTCTGGAAGCCCGGCACTTGCGGCGCGAACATGGTGTCCCAGCCCGGCTTGCCGCTGGCCGACATGGTTGCGATGGTGCGGCCGTGGAAGCTGTGATTGAAGGTGATGATTTCAAAACGGTCTTCACCGGCGCTGTTCTTGTTGAGCTTGCCCCATTTGCGCGCCAGCTTGAAAGCGCCTTCATTGGCTTCGGCGCCGCTGTTGGTGAAGAACACGCGATCGAAGACGGAGTTCTCGGTCAGCAGGTTGGCCAGCTCGATCGACGGCGCATTGTAGAAAGCCGGCGACGGATTGATCAGTTTCTTGCCCTGTGCGACCAGTGCATCGGAGATGCATTGCGGCGCGTGACCCAGCGCGTTGACGGCCCAGCCTTGCAGATAGTCGAGGTATCGCTTGCCGGTGTGATCGGTCATCCACATGCCGCTGCCTTCGGTAAAAACGATTTCAGGGCGGTTAGTGACATACATCAGCTTGTTGATGGCGAACTCGTTGAATTCCATTGAATGACTCCTGCTAAGGATGTGTAAAAAATGTGAAAGGCGGCGGTAACCGAACTGTAATAAAAACGCGGACACGAAAAAAACGATAAAAAAAAGCCACAGGGATTGCCTGTGGCTTCGTGACCAGAATCAACTCACGCGCACGGCAAACCTCGTTGAGGTTGGCTGCGGCGTCGCAAGGAAATGATGGTAGCGTTCATGCGGTCAATATTAGGACGTTTTGCGCGATGCGTCAAAACTAATTTGGTGCAAATTGCCGCTGATTTTCAGAACGCTCACCTCTTTGCAACAGGCAGCCGCATGCGGCGGCGGCATCAACCTGCACCGATTTACTGCACCGTCGCCAGATCCGCCGCCGAGGTGAACGAGTCGGCGTAAAACTCATCTTCCGGCAAGCCGCACTTCGCGACGAAATCGCGCTGCGCCGATTCCACCACGATCGGCGCGCCGCAGGCATACACCTGATAGCCCGACAGATCCGGCTGGTCGTCGATGACGGCCTGGTGGACGAAGCCGGTGCGGCCGCTCCAGTGGTCTTCCGGCTGGGCGTTCGAGATCACCGGCACATATTTGAAATTCGGCAGGCTCTGCGCCCAGGTCTTGCACAGTTCGTCCATATACAAGTCCTGCGGCCGGCGGCCGCCCCAATACAGCGTGACCGGGCGCGCCGACTGGGCGTGCTCGAGCTGCTCGACGATCGCCTTGATCGGCGCGAAGCCGGTGCCCGAGGCCAGCAGCACGATGGGCTTGTCGGAGTCTTCACGCAGGAAGAAGGTTCCCAGCGGGCCTTCGAAGCGCAGGATGTCGCGCTCCTTGAGCGTGGAGAAAACCTGGTCGGTGAACAGGCCGCCCGGCATGTGGCGGATGTGCAGCGTCAGGTGCTCGTCCTTGTGCGGTGCATTGGCCATGCTGTAGCTGCGGCGCTTGCCGTCGCGCAGCATGAACTCGACGTACTGGCCGGCCTTGTATTGCAGGCGATCGTTGGCCGGCAATTGCAGCGACAGGATGATGACGTCGTCGGCGACCTTGTCCAGTTTGGCGACGCGCACCGGCATTTTCTTGACCGGGAAATCGCCGATGCCGGCCACTTCGCGCGCTTCGATGATCACGTCCGAGTTCGGCCGGGCGCAGCAGAACAGCGAAAAACCCAGGCTCTCGTCCTGCGCCGACAGGGCGCGCTCCTGATGCGGACCGTGGGTCACGCTGCCTTCGACCAGCTTGCCCTTGCAGGAGCTGCACGCGCCGTTCTTGCAGCCGTAAGGCAGGCCGACGCCGGCACGGATTGCGGCGGTGAGGATGGTTTCGCCTTCGTCACAGGTAAACTGATGGCCGCTGGGCTGAACGGTAACTTGAAAACTCATACAATCCTGACAATGAATAATGGTAAAAAAATCGGCAAACCGCGTCTGTTGATGCTCGGCTGCGGCGACGTCGGCATGCGCATGCTGCCGCTGGTGCGCGCGCGTTTTCGCGTGATCGTGGTGACCAGCAAGCCCGAGCGTTGCGCTGAATTGCGCGCCGCCGGGGCGATTCCGCTGGTCGCCGACCTTGACCGGCCAGCTACCCTGGCCCGGCTGGCGCGCCTGGCGCAAGTGATCGTGCATCTTGCTCCGCCGCAATCTTCTGGTGAAACGGACCGCCGCACCCGCAATTTGGCCGCCATTTTACCCGACCGCGCCAATCTGGTTTACATCAGCACCACCGGCGTCTACGGCGATTGCGGCGGCGCCAGTTTCGACGAGACGCGACCGGTCCGGCCGGCCAATCCGCGCGCGCGTCGCCGCGTCGACGCCGAGCAGGTATTGCGGGCCTGGGCGCGCCGCTCCGGCAGCCGCCTGGCGATCCTGCGCGTGCCGGGCATTTACGCGCGGGACCGCCTGCCGCTGGAGCGTTTGCAGAAGGGCACCCCGGCCTTGAGCGCCGCGGACGACGTCTACACCAACCATATCCACGCCGACGACCTCGCGGCGATTGCAGTGCGCGCCCTCGATCGGGCGCGGCCGCTGCGGGTGTATCACGCAGTCGACGATTCGGACATGAAGATGGGTGACTACTTCGACGCCGTGGCGCGCTGCTTCGGCTTGCCGCCGCCGCCGCGCCTGCCGCGCACGGAGCTGCAGCAGCAGGTCACGCCGATGATGCTGTCCTTCATGTCGGAGTCGCGCCGGCTGCGCAATGACCGGCTGCGCAACGAGCTCGGTGTGCGCCTGCGTTATCCGCACGTGGGAGCGTTGCTGGAAACATTGCCATAAAAGAAATGTTTCCGCGAAATGGCTATGCTTATTTGTTTTTCGTATAAGCATACGTCTTTTAAATTGTTGTCCGGCAAGCACGATGCCGGTACAGTCGCACCCTATCGTCTGAAAGTCCGTGCAAAGTTGTCTTTGATGCAACCAGGGCGGCCTACGGTCACGCACTCACGCACTCACGCAGTTACTCCGCATCGCATTCATGAAGCTATCTTTCAAAAACATACAAAAGAGTTTTTCCGGCCTGCACGTCATCGACGATTTCAGCCGCGACATCGGGCAGGGCGAACTGGTCGCGCTGGTCGGTCCGTCCGGTTGCGGCAAGTCGACGCTGCTGCATATTGCCGCCGGACTGGAAACACCGACCTCCGGCTCCATCCTGGCCGACGGCCAGCCGGTTACCGGCCCGCATCCGGAACGCACGCTGATGTTCCAGGAAAACGCGCTGTATCCGTGGCTGACACTGGAGCAGAACGTCGCGCTGGCGCTGGAATTCCAGAAGGTCGACAAGAAGTCCGCCGCCGCCCAGGCGCGCGCATGGCTGGCCAAGGTCAACTTGTCGGGCTTCGAAACTTATTATCCGCACCAGGTTTCGGGCGGCATGCGCCAGCGTGCCGCACTGGCGCGCGCCTTCATCTCGCAGCCGAAGGCACTGCTGCTGGATGAACCGTTCGGCGCGCTCGACGCCCTGACGCGCATGACCTTGCAAGATGCACTGCGCACCCTGATCCGTTCGGAAGTGCAGGGCAAGGCGCCGACCGTATTGCTGGTCACGCACGATGTCGACGAAGCGCTGTTCCTGGCCGACCGCATCCTGGTTTTCAGCGCCCGTCCGGCCACCGTGCTCAAGGAATTCAATCTGGTGCATCACGAAAAGACACATGATCTGTCGGAGTTCTCGGCGATCCGTCGCGAAATTCTCTGTCTGCTCGGCATCCATGCCGAACAGGACGAGTTTGCCAAAACAATAGAAGGGGTTGGGATATGAAATCGACATTCAAACGTTTGCTGGTTCCGGCATTGGCCGCGCTGGTGTTTTCCGCACCGGCCATGGCGCTCGAAAAATTCAAGATCGGCTATCTGCGCGTGATGGACGATGCGCAGGCGATGGCTGCCTATGAAGCCGGCCTGTACAAGAAGTACGGCCTCGACGTCGAACTGATCGAATTCAAATCCGGCACCGACCTGATCAAGGCCATCGTCGGCGGCCAGCTCGACAGCGGCGTGTTCGGTTTCACCAATGCAGTGGCCTGGGCGTCCAAGGGCGCCGATCTCAAAGTGGTCAGCGGTGCACAACTCGGCTACCACGCGATCGTGGCGCGTGAAGATGCCCACATCAACAAGGTTGCCGACCTCAAAGGCAAGACCCTGGCTTCGCAAGCCGAAGGCAGCACCGCCGACGTGGTGCTCAAGGGCGTGGTGTTCCGCGATGCCGGCCTCAAGGCCGACGACGTCAACGTGCTCGGCGTGAGCCCGCAAGTGGCGGTGCAGTCGCTGGTCGGCAAGCGCGTCGACGCGGCGTTCCTGTTCGAACCGCAGGCGCGCATCGCGCAGCTCATCGCGCCGGTCAAGCAAGTCTATGAAATCGGCGAAGTCTGGCCTTTCCCCTGCATGGTCGTGATCACTTCCGGCGAAACCCTGAAGAACCGCCGCGCCGCCGTGTGGAGGTCGCTCGATGCGCAACGCGATGCAATCGAACTGCTCAAGAAGAAGCCTGCCGAAGCGGCCAAGCTGATCGCCGGCTACTTCATCGCCGAGCCGACGCTGAAGACCCTGAAGCATGGTGAAATGCTGCGCGAAGACGTAATCCGCGACGCCATCAAGAGCCAGACCTTCAACGCCAAGCTGAACGACAAGGAGCAGAACCGCATGCAGGAAATCGCCGATATCCTGCAAGCCCAGGGTTCGCTGAAGACCAAGGACGGCAAGCCGTTTGAAGTGCGCAGCATAGTAGACCTCTCCTGGCAAAAAGACAGAAAATTGTAATCCGGCGTAAAGCTACTGCGCCTTCCGATTTTGCGTCTGCGATGCTCACCGTACAGTCGTACGGCTGCGCTTCTCGACGCAAACTCGAAACGCTCGCTACGCTTTTCACCGCATTACGATGCGTCTGTGGGACATCATTTTTTCGGCCGGCAATTTTGTCGGCCATTGCATTTCTACCCAGTTTTACTCAGTTCCAATTTATGAGCTCTCAGCGTCGCGTTACCGGTTATCGTAAAAAACTCGCCATGGTGTTGGCGATCCTCTTCATTTTGTTGATGTGGCAGATCGCCGCGTGGTCTCTGCCGGACTTCCTGATGCCGGGCGTGCCGACCGTGTTGGCGCGGCTCTGGAATGAAGTGCAGACGCCCGCTTTCCGGGTCGCGCTGTGGGGCAGCCTGACGCGCCTGGGCGGCGGTTACGGTGCGGCGCTGCTGTTCGGGATCGGCTTCGGCCTGATCGGCGCGGTGCTGTTCTTCTTCCGCGAAGTACTCAAGTCGGCCATCATCATCTTGCAGTCGATTCCTTCGATCGCGTGGGTGCCGCTGTTCCTGATCCTGATGGGTTTCGGCAATTTGCCGATTATCGTCGTCGTCGCGATTGCCGCGTTTTTCCCGGCGGCGCTGTCGGTGATGAACGCCACCGAAAGCGTGCAGCAAGTGCACGTCTCGGCTGCGCGCGTCATGGGTGCTTCGCGCCTTGGCATGCTGCGCCGCGTGTACCTGCCGGCCGTCATGCCTGAACTGATCACCGGCGCGCAACTGGCCTTCGGCAACGCCTGGCGCGCGCTGATTTCGGCCGAGATGCTGATCGGCTTCGGCAAGGGCCTGGGCCGCACGCTGGCATACTCCGGCGAGACCGCCGATATGGTCGGCGTGATGACCAACATCCTGACGATCGCCATCCTCGCTGCGCTGATCGACCAGGTGATTCTTGAAAACCTCAAGCACCGCCTGCTGCGTTACCAATACGTCTGATCCGTATGACTACGCCGTCCGCTTTCTTGCATCGCCTGTCCGTGCTCTTGGTGGCGGCAGGCGTATCCGGCGGTGCGCAGGCCGGTGTGCTGGATGACGCGAAGGCGCGCGGCGCCTTGCGCGTGGGGCAGGACTACGTGCCGCCGGCTTATACGGCGGGCGCCAAGTTCCGTACGCCTGAAGGCGTCGACATGATCCTCGCCGAAGATATCGCCAAACGCCTGAACCTCAAGCTGGACAACGTGCCCAATGCCGGCAACGCCGGCGACGGCAAGGCGGCGCAAGCCCTCAAAGGCGCGCGAGCCGACATCGCTCTGGTGACCGTGGACGAGAACGCTGTGCGCATTGGCGCTGCTGCCGACGGCAGCGTATTGATCCCGACCGGCTACAGCGCCGGCGCGATGGCCATCATGCGCACCGATACCGATATCAGGAAGTGGGAACAGCTCAAGGGCCGCACCGTGTGCTTGTCCGAAGGAGGTTCTTACGTCGGCCGGATGGCTGCGCGCTACGGCGCCGTTGAAAAGGTGATGCGCGCGCCGGCCGATTCGCTGCTGGCGGTGCGTACCGGCCAGTGCGACGCCGCCGTGCACGACGACACCATGCTCAAGGAATTGCTCCGGCTGCCGGAGTGGAAAAAATTCTCTGCGCAATTGCCGCCGCAAAGCCGTTCGATGCTGATGATCAGGATCCCTGCCGCCGACAATGCGGCGATCGCCTATGCCAGGCAGACCGTAGCGGAATGGTCGCGCGGCGACTTCTGGCCAGCGCTCAAAAAGAAGTGGACCAACGCTGTGGCCTTCGAGGTATACCTCGATCAGAACGTACCGGATTGCCATTGAACGAAAAGCCTGCGATCTGCAGGCTTTTTTCATTGTTCGCCACGATCTGGATCAACGCCCGGCGCTACCTTGGCCGAGCGGCGCCGCGCCGGAAAAACCGGACAAGGCGTCGTGATTTTCATCGCCCGCGTGTTCGGTGGTTTCCTTGTCCATGGCCTTCACCGCGAGCGCCGCGATCAGCGAGAACACCGTGATCAGCAAGGCCACCATCCACGGGCTGCCGCCGCTCCTGGCCAGCAACAGCGACGACAGAACCGGCGTGATGCCGCCACCGACCAGCGCGCCGATCTGGTGAGCGATGCCGACGCCGCTATAGCGTACGCGAGTACCGAACAGACCTGCGAACAACGCGCCTTGCGGGCCGTACATCATCGGATGGATGACGCCCAGCGCCATCGCCACCGCCAGGCCGACCAGCAGCGGCTGCACCGTATTGATCAGCGCGAAGTAGGGCCACACGCAGACGGCAGCGCACAGTGCTCCGATGATGTACATGCGGCGATGGCCGATGCGATCCGACAGCGCGGCGAAGAATGTATTTCCGAACATGGAGATGCATGCGCCGATCAGGATCGCATTGAGGATCATCGGCTTGCCGATCTTCAGCTGAGTGACCGCATAGGCAGTCGTGAATACCAATACATTTATCGGCCAGGCGATCTCGCCGGCGCGCGCGATCGAAGCCAGCAGGATCTGTTTCTTGTGATCGCGCACGAGCGTGCGCAGCGGCGTCTTGCTGACCGTGCCGGCTTGCTTTGCCGCTTCGAATTCATGTGACTCGGGCAAGCGTGTGCGCGCGATGACGCCGATCGCCACCAGCACCATGCTGAACAGGAAAGGCAGGCGCCAGCCCCAGCTCAGGAAATCGGCTTCCGGCAGCTTGGCCGTCAGCGACAGAGCCAGCGTCGACAGCACCAGTCCTGCCATGCCGCCGCTCGAACTCCAGCTGCCGAACAGGCCGCGTTTTTCTTTCGGCGCGTTCTCTACGGCAATCAGGATGGCGCCGCCCTGTTCGCCGCCGAGCGCGATACCCTGGATCAGGCGCAGCAGGCACAGCAGCGTCGGCGCCCAGATGCCGGCGCTGGCGTAAGTCGGCAGCAGGCCGATCAGCGTGGAGGCCACGCCCATGACAATCAGTGTTGCCAGCAGGATGGATTTGCGGCCGTAGCGATCGCCCAGATAGCCGCACAGGATGCTGCCCAGCGGACGGCCGACGTAGCCGGTGGCGTAGGTCGCGATTGCGGCCAGGGCGCCGGTAAGCGGATCAAGCGTCGGGAAGAACAGTTTGTTGAATACCAGTGCGGCGGCGGTGCCATACAGCAGGAAGTCATATTGCTCAAGTGCGGTGCCGATGAAGCTCGACAAGAACACGATCGCGCGGCGCGGTTTTTTCGGATTGGAACTGGACATGGACGGCTCCCGTTTGACTGATCTGGGCGGAATTCTGGATGGATTGGGTTTGTCTGGGGGCGACGGCGTACGGCTTCAGTTGCGTTGCCTGAGCACCCGGCGCGCGAACATGGCGAAGCTGGCCTTGACGATGCTGGGGGACAGCAGAAAGTCGTGCGACTCCTTGGCCAGCGCCGGGTCCAGTTCCTTGAGCGTGCCGTAGGCGGCCATTGCCTGTAGTTGGTTGCGCGCGGCGCGTTCGATCAGCACCGAGAGGTACAGGCTTTCTTCCACGCTGGACGTGGCGGCCAGGAAGCCGTGATTGACCAGCAGGATGGTGCGCTTGTCTCCCAGTGCGGCGGAGATGATTTCGCCTTCCTGGTCGGCAATCGGCAGGCCCGGCCATTCAGGGAGGAACGCACAGTCGTCGTGGAACGGGGTGGCGTCCATGTGCGCCACCACCAGCGGCCGGCCGGTCATGCTGAGCGTGGACACATATTGCGGATGCGTATGGATGATGCAGTTGACGTCGCTGCGGCGGGCATACACCCACAGATGGAAGCGGATCGCGGGATTGGGTATGCCTTTGCCTTCCAGCACCTCAAGTTTGTCGTTGATGCGGATCACCGCATCGGCGTCGAGTTCGTCGAAGCCTTGCGCCAGCGGCGTGGTCAGGAAAGTTCCGTCGGGCTGGCGCAGCGTGATCTGGCCGGCCAGAGTTTCGGAGTGCCCTTCGGCGGCGAGGATGTTGCAGGACAGGGCGATTTTTTCGCGCGGCGTCCAGTCGCCGTATTCCAGTGCGCCCGACATGCGGCGCAGCGCCTGGCTGGATACGTCTTCTTTGGCTGGGGTAATCATTGTCTTCTCCCTTGGATAAAGTGAGACAAGATTAGACGCGTCACCCCCTCAAGACTGGCACCTGCGCGCACGGCGGCATGTCTGCACGCGCCATTGAATGTCTTGCCGATCAGGTGCGCGCCGGTGCTGCATTGCGCAAAGCCGACGGCGGCACGCCATAGCGATGGCGGAAGCTGCGGCTGAAGTGACTGGCGTTGTTGAAGCCGACGCGGAAGCCGATATCCGACACGGACAGCTTGCTGCAGGCCTGGCTGCACAGGTCGGCGTAGGCGCGTTCCAGTCGTCGTTCCAGCAGGTAGTTGCTGTAACGATGGCCGTGGCTGGCGAACAGGCGATGCACCAGCCGCGGAGAAATACCGAGCGCCTGGGATAATTGCGTGACGCTCAGGTCCGGCTCGCACAACATGGCGTCCAGCGTGCTGATCAAGGTATCCCAGCGCGTCTCTTGTCGGGCGGACACGGACACGGGCACATCCGGCGCTGCATGCTGCGACTCGGCGTAGGCGGCCGACAATAGCGATACGAAAGCCTGCTCGGCGTGATAGATGGTGCTGGTCGAATGGCCGCCGGCCAGCGCCGGCAGCACTTCGCGCGCATAGTGCCAGAGCGTGCCGCGCAAGGGCGAATCGCGTCGCGCCAGCGTCGGCATGAAGCGCTCGAAGCGGCTGGTGTGTGCGCCGTTGAAGCGGCTGAAGGAGAATCGCAACAGCACGAAACGGCAATCCGTCGTGTTCTCCACCGTCGACGGCATGCGTGCCTTGCGGTAGAACACGTCGCCCGTATTGAAGTGCAGGTCGACGCCGTTCTGCGACACCCGGCCGCTGCCTTCGATCACGATGCTGGCCAGCACGTCGTTCGACTCCAGCGCAGCGACATGTTCCCATTCATGGCTCACGGTGCAACCGGCCGGCAAGGCGGCGATCACCATCACGCCGCCGCCGACCAGACGACAGGCCGACAAGGTGCCGGGCAAGGTTGAATCGGTTCGGATGTCGCCGGGAGAGACCAGATCGTCGAGCGCATATTTCAGGTGATGCATGGAGAAGGCATTGACCGGGTGCAGTGACGGCATGTACGGCAAGCCGGAAATCAGGGACGTAGTCATGGAGGGATCTCCTTGGTGCTGGGGCGGATGGCGGTCTCATCATACAAGCAATTACCGTGCTTGAAACAGGCGCAAACGGGCGAGTGTCGACGCCTTGATTGCCGGCACGCACAAGCAAGAATCCGACGTCGGAATGACGCGCACAGGCAAGCATGTTGTTGCGCGGCCCTCAGATTTTTCCTGATGTTGCTGCAATGAAAAGAGGCGTTTGCGTTGCGGGCAAAACAGTGCGCCGAGGATGTCCGGATGGTGAAATATCAATTTCCCGGGAGGAACAGCAGGGTGCTGTCGGGCTTTGAGGCGAGACGCCCGGCATTGCCTGTGCTTGCGCATATCCAACCGGCTATTGCAAGGGCTAGCGAATCCATCGCAATCCCTTGCAATCCGTTGCCAATCGGGCAATCCAGGTTTGTAACGAATTCCCCTGAACGGCTTGGCGCAAGGCGTCAAAGGTGTAAGATGAAGTCCTGCCTGCGCTTTCCACTACGCGGGGCAGCTTTGAAATCTGGTTTGAAAGGTGATCAATATGGACGTCGCAATTACTGCCAGTTCGCCTGGCGCCGTTCCCAGCTCCCCCAATACCGGTCCATCGGTGAACAACCTGGACGAAGCGCGTCGCGCGCAGGCTCGCAAGGATGCGGAAGATGCACAGCGCCGGATCGAGGAGCAGCGTGCGGAAGAAACCCGCCAGGCGCAAGCCCGCCAGGCCTCGCGCAATTCCAACGGCGAAGTCATCGGCACCACCGTCAGCACGACTGCCTGATTGTTTTCAGCTGAAATAAAGAACCCGCCGCGGCGGGTTTTTGTCGTTAACGCGCGCCACGTTGCGCGTTATGGCTTATAGCCATCGGTAAGCGTCTTGAGAAACGCAATCACATCCTTGATCTCCGCATCGCTGAGCGCCGGCTTGTCGCCGGGCTGGCGGTCGAACGGGGGTTCCACGTTCACATTCGGAAAATGCGCCGGCAGCAGGTCGTCGAACTTGCGGATGCTGCCGTCACGATTGCGCGGATACCATTTCTCCGGATTGGTATCGCGCTGGACGTAGAACTCCATGACCTCTTGCAGCGTGTGGAACGCACCGTTGTGGAAGAAGCTGCCGCGCAGCGCAACGTTGCGCAGCGTCGGCGTCTTGAACAGGCCGCAGTATTCCGGCTTGTCCTTGAAGTCGGTCCGCTCCGGCCCGCACAGGCCCAGGTCGTAGTAGCGCGGATCCTTGTTGGCGGAAATCTTCCTGTTGCGCGGCACGCCCACGGCGATCAGGCCGTAATCGGTGAACTGCGGGAACGCCCCGTTGGGCAAAATTTCGCTGATATGGCAGGACGCGCAATTGCCCTTGGCCGGCTCGTTGAACAGCTCCAGACCGCGCAATTCCTGTGCGTTCAGCGAAGTCTGCTTGCGCAGGTAGGCGTCGTATTTGCTGGTGTAGGGATAGAAGTCGGCCGGGCTTTCCTGGAACACTTCCAGCGCCATCAGCGCGGCATCGAAGGCGCGCGCACCGTCATCGAAAATCGTCTCGCCGAAGGTCGCACGGAATTGCGCGGCGTAAGGTGCGCGCTTCAGCTTGGCCACCACATCGGCGGGCGATTCGTTGGCCATTTCATGCGGCGACAACAAGGGGATACGGGCCTGGTCGTGCGCCGAATCGGCGCGGCCGTCCCAGGTGCGTCCGCCGGTCGGGCCGGCATCGATGCTGTCGTCGCCGTCGTCATCGTGGAAGTGTTCGCTGAACGGCGGCACGTTTTGCAGGTAACGCAGCGAAGGCACTGCGCGCGTGCCGGGTGTTTTCATGTCCTTGCCGCCAAGCTGCACCGACAGATTGTTGGGCGGACCGAATGCGTGATCGGGACTGTGGCAGCTTGCGCACGATTGCTGACCGGAACCTGACAGCGACGGATCGAAAAACATGGTGCGGCCAAGCGCGGTCATTTCTTCCACGCTGGGTCGGCGACCCGGCTGCGGCGCGTAGGCTGCGTTGGCGTAGGCCGGAGGTGCGGGCGCAGCAGCCGCCACGGCTGCCACGGCTGCCACTACCGGCGACTGACTGTCGGCATACAAGGAGGCGAGGGCGATGGCGGCCGCGACGGCAGTGACGATGTACAGGGATTTCATGCGCGCAGGTTAGCAGTGCAATATGACGAAAGTGTGAAGCACGCGGCGTGCCGGAACGGACTTGTCATTCTGTGGTTATATTTTTCGGCTAGCATCGTCTTCCTGTCGGTTGTATCCTGCCTCATCCTTCCCGTGCAGTTCCATAAAAAGAGAATATCCATGCGAGCCAAAATTAGCCAGTCTTTCAGCCAGCCAACGCGTCTTTCACTTTTGGTGGCAGCGGTCGTCGCAGGGCTTTCCGCCTGTGGCGGCAACGCCAATATTGCCGGCGATGACGCCGCCGTGCGCAGCATCGACACCGTGGTCGTGATCTACGCCGAGAACCGCGGCTTCGACACCTTGTACGGCCTGTTTCCCGGCGCCAATGGCGTGCCCGGCGTGAACCCGTCGTCGAAGGGCGCCTATCTGCCGCAAGTCGACGTTGACGGCGCCGTGCTGCCGGTATTGCCGCCGACCTGGGGTGGCGTGACCGCACCGGGACAAACCAAAGTCATGACGCAGGCGCAATCGGCCGGCATGCCGAACAAGCCGTTCCAGATCGACGGCAAGACCGGCATGAACGTCGGCAGCGACGTCGTCACCCGCGACCTGGTGCACCGCTACTACAACAACCAGATGCAGATCAACGGCGGCAGGAACGACAAGTTCGCCACTTATTCCGATGCCGGCGGTTTGTCGATGGGTTACTACGATGGCAGCAGCATGGCGATGTGGCAACTGGCGAAAGAATACACGCTGGCTGACAACTTCTTCATGGGCTCCTTCGGCGGCTCGTTCCAGAATCACCAATACCTGATCTGTGCTTGTACGCCGCAATATCCGAATGCCGACAAGTCGCCGGCCAAGGGCGGCATCTCGAAGATCGACGTCGATGCCAACGGCAACTTCGTGCGTCTGACACCGGCTGCAAGTTCGCCGAAGTCGACCCTGGACGGCGCGCAGAAATACGCCAACGACGGCACGCTGACGCCGCCTGACGATAAAGGCATGTACTACGCCGTCAACACCATGCAGCCGCCGTATCAGCCAAGCAATGTCGCCGCACCCGCAAGCGACGCCGCCAAGCTTTACGCAGATCCGAACAGCGCCTCCACGCTGCCGCCTCAAACGCAGAAGAATATCGGTGATCTGTTGAGCGGCAAGGGCGTCAGCTGGGCCTGGTATGCCGGCGCCTGGAACTCCACGCTGAAAGTGGCGCAGGGCGACCGCAAGTTTCCGTCGCCGAAGCCGAACTTCCAGTTCCATCATCAGCCGTTCAATTATTTCGCCAGCATGGACCCGGTGAAGAACGCCGCTTACCGTGCGGAGCATATCAAAGACTTCGACGCCAGTTTCCTGCAGGATGCTGCCGCGGGCAAGTTGCCGGCCGTGTCGTTCTACAAGCCGCAGGGCAACCTGAACCAGCACGCCGGTTATGCCGATGTCGCTTCAGGCGACGCGCATATTGCCGACGTGGTCAACAAGCTGCGCCAGAGCCCGCAATGGAAGCACATGCTGATCGTCGTGACGTATGACGAAAACGGCGGCTTCTGGGATCACGCTGCACCGCCGAAGGCCGACAAATGGGGACCTGGTACGCGCATCCCGGCGATCATCGTGTCGCCGTATGCGAAGAAAGGCTATATCGACAGCAGCCTGTACGACACCAGCTCCGTGCTGCGCTTCATCACGCGCCGCTGGTCGCTGCCGGTGCTCGACGGCATCGCGTTGCGTGACAAGGCGATACAGGCCAACGGTGGAACACCGATCGGCGATCTGAGCAACGCTCTGGTGTCGCCGGCGAACTAATGCGGCGCAAGCGTCCGTCAAACTGATTGATGGACCGACGATTGCCGCTGTCGATAACGGCGGCAATCGTTTCAATTCTCCCTTCCCATACGCTTAGGCGTCATGCACGATGAGTCTGGCCCTCGGGTCGGGCTCATTGCCGTTGCAATGCCTCGGCCTGTTCAGCAGCGGCAATAAGACAACTGGTCCTTGTGACCGGTTGCAAGTCAGATCCCCAATCCCGTTGTTATCGATCAGGACCGTGCCACCGCCCAGGAAGCGCGCTGCACTTTCGTTCCGCTGAACGCAATTTTCAGTGGTCCGCTTTCTTCATTGCGCTCGTCATTTGAATTCGTATTTTTACGATAATTCTGACTTTCTAATTTCGTCTATATCGTCCACAAGGTGAACTCGTATAGTCTTCCGTCTGATTGGTTTGCACTCTGAATAACCGGATATCGATTGCCGAGTCGCGTCTATGATCGACGCGAATTTTGTTGATGGCAAGCTGCTCCGGAACGAGGCTGAGTTGAATGAAGCGCTGAAAATGCGCACAAATGATGGCACTGCATCAGCAGCGCCTCTTCGTCGATATGCATGACCTGAGGAAGATTCATGGGATTGAGAGAAGACTCCGGCATCAAGGCCTGCCCCACCTGGCAGACGCAGCGTGAAGTGTTCACGACGTTGGGAACGCCATCCAATGACCGTGTCGTTACAGCCCGGCATCGAGGCGATTTCACCGACCAGTTTGCAGAAAATACGCTGGAGGCATTTCACGCTTCCTATCGGGCATGCAGGCCTGCGATTGAGACGGATGTTCGGTATACAAGCGACGATCAACTCGTCATCTTCCACGACACGCATATCGGGAAGATGCTTGAACCTGGCTACGATCCGAGAAGCGGCCTCGGCCCCAACGCAACCCTCGACTCGCTCACGCTCGCTCAGGTGCAGGCGAAAAAAGTACTCAACGTGTTTACCCGGCAGCCTATGCCGCGGGAGAACCCGCAATGGCCTGGTGTTCATACCGTCGAGGAAATGCTGAAGGACTATTGCACCTTTCCAGGAGGGGCAAACGCGCTGGTTCACCTCGAGGTCAAAACGGTCGTCAAAGATGGCCAGCTCGACGTCGAAAAGAGCAAGAGGGCGGTCGTGGAAACCGCGAAGATCCTTCAAGCCATCCATGTTGAATTTCCCCAGTACGAAATATTCAAGCGAGTCATCTTGAAATTTCAGATGTCGTTGTTCCCGGCCCCGCTCTACTATCACGCAGCTATGCAGAGTGATGGAATTGTGGAAATAGTGATGGCTGAGCCGGTGATCGCACCTGCCGGTCAACGACAGATCGATAGCAGTTCGGAAACCATCTGGGATCCGCCAGACGGGACGTATGCATCACGGACAGCAAAAGCTGTCGCTTGGTGGTCCTTGCAGGAAGCTTTGTTCGTACCTTGCGTCGAAGTTGTCATCAAGGACTCCACCGACTTCATCAATAAGCGCACTGCAGCGCCCTACCTCGGACAACGCTCTTACGTCGAGCCCTACGCACATGAAGAATGCGGCGCCTTGGGGCGGTGCAATGCAACAGTAGGCACGATGGCCGAAATGGTCACGATCGTGAAAACCCATCAGAAAGCCCTCGGCGTTTTCGTTCCCATCCCCGACTACCTGATGTGGCGTGAGGACCGCTACGTCGATTTTGGCGTCCCCAATATCGCTGCCGGGAAGAATCCCTCCATTGCGGCCGAGAAGGCGTACTACAACAATAATTCGCAGTGTTGCTATGACCTTGACGACCGGATCGATCCGTCCGAGAACTCAGACGACCGCATGATCATCGGCTGGCAGCGCAGCATCGGTTGTAACGTCATCACCGCCGACGACACCGATTCCATTGATTACGGCTACTACAGCGCGGGGCAGCTCGAACTCGACGCCAGACCGGAGCCTGTCAAGCCACCCGATAAAATGAACTCGGTGCTTGCGTGGGAGCTTAGCTATAACCCTCGCCCCAACCCTGAGATCACACTCCAATCTCCCAATATTGACGGGGATATGCGTTGTTTGTGGTGGATTGCATCTGGGGATCAACTCTCATTCACCTATAACTGTGACAGCATCTTCGCCATGAAAGAGGGCGGAACTCGTCAGCTGCGCACCAGTGTGCGAAGGGCGGACGGCGTGATGCGAATACTCCGCGGCCAACAATGCCTGACCGCAACGGTGCTCGACCCCGGAGGGGACACCACTGGCGCCCATTGGGGGGTATGCGACGATAGTGTTGGGACGAACTGGTCGTGGGACAAAGATTCTCATCTCATCAACGGTTACAACAATTCCCTTATCACATCCCCCTCTTTCATCGAGGAGTGGGGAGACAGTGGATATCGTAGTTGGGGACTCGCCTCAACACTCGGCTTTGAACCAGGCATCGCCAGCCGCACATGGACAATCACGCCGCGCCAAGTACCCGTTATTCCACCAGATCCACCAGATCCACCAGATCCACCAGATCCACCAGATCCACCAGATCCACCAGATCCACCAGATCCACCGCCAGAAGAGGGGGGATTTCTCCGGTGGTTATGGGGGCCATTGATATTTATAAACCGTCAAGTCTTTGGTCGTGACGGGAATGACAGAGGATTGAGCGGTTAGTTTGGCCAACTTCTGTAAAAAATGTCAGTTGAAGAGGACAAGTTACGCCCTATCGCAACTGTCTGGTGTTTTTATCTATTGAGTTTGTCGACGATGTAGTCGGTGTATGTCTGATACATGGAGGAGCTATGGCAGCAAGTGATGATGAATATCAAACGGACCATATTCGGAATGCGGTTATTGCCGGCATCGCCAGGAAGCGACTTGAGCGCGGTGTCAAACTGAACGTGGTGGAAGCGAAGGCGTTGATCAGGGAATTTGTGGTGGAAGGCGCCCGTGATGGGCGCAGTGTTGCGGATCTCATGGAGGCTGGGGCTCACGTGGTAAGTCGCGATCAACTTATGGACGGGATTGCTGAACTTCTCACAACGATTCGGGTTGTGGGGAGTTTTCCTAACGGACTGCATCCGGTGTTCGTCCACAACCCCATTCGATAGCGCGTCGTTGAGCGCATATTTCTCTCCCTTTGATATGAAATAAGGAGTACGTGATGATTCCTGGTGAAGTTATTACTCGCCTTGGCGATATCGAGTTGAACGCAGATCGACCGATAGTCACCATTCAGGTGACGAACACCGGTGATCGACCGGTCCAGGTGGGAAGTCACTGCCACTTCTTTGAAGCTAATCCCGGATTGGCTTTCGACAGGGGGCAGGCTATGGGGAGACGTTTGGATATTGCATCTGGCCTGTCAGTGCGGTTTGACCCCGGTCTGACATACGAGGTGAAGCTCGTCGCGTTTGCAAGCAACAGGGCCTAGATTTTTTGTGAGTTGTCATGAATGGAGATGATGATGAGTTCGATTAGCCGCGCCAGATATGCAGGCCTGTATGGGCCGACAACGGGGGACAAGATTCGGTTGGCAGATACCGAGTTGTTGGTGGAGATCGAGCGGGATTACACGATCTATGGAGAAGAGTCGTCGTATGGGCTGGGCAAGTCGATTCGCGCCGGCATGGCACAGTCGTCATACAGTGCGGCAAACGGTGCTGCCGAGGCGGTGATCACGAACGTGGTGATTGTCGACCACTGGGGTGTCCTGAAGGCCGATATCGGGATCATCGACGGTCGCATCAGCGCGATCGGGAAATCCGGGAATCCTGATCTTCAACCGGGTGTGAATATCATCATCGGTCCAGGCACGCAGGTGATCGATGGTTCGGGAAAAATCCTGACGGCCGGCACGATCGCCATGGATGTACCGATTTCCTCGGGCGATGTGTTGATGGCGATGGCCGCCGCCGGGACCACGACCGTCATTGGCGGCGGGTCGGGGCCGGTGACAGGATCGCGGGTGACGGGCGCTACCCCGGGGGCATGGACGGCGAACCGGTTGTTGGACTCACTGGATGCATGGCCGTTGAATTTTGTTCTCGTTGGACTGGGCAGCGCTTCGCAGCCTGGTGGATTGGAAGCGCAGGTATGGGCGGGGGCAGTCGGCGCGTTGAATGTGCATGACACGCGTGGCGCGACACCTGCGGCAATCGACAACTGTTTGTCTATCGCCGACAAGTACGACGTGCCGGTGATGATCACCTCGGATACCGCCAACGAGTTCGGATTCAACGAAGACACGATCGCCGCGTTCAAAGGCCGGACGGTGATCTTGCCTGACGTGGGAGGGGTGGAAGGCGGACATATTCCTGATGTGATCAGATGCGCGGGGCTGCCGAATGTGATCCCAGCCAGCAGCGTCGCCGCTCTTCCGTACACCGTCGACCTTATCGATGGACTCTATGGCTCAGTGATGGCAGCCAACAATCTCGACCCATCGATACCGGAAGACGTCGCGCTCGCAGAGTCCATCATTCATAAAGAGACGATTGCTGCCACAGATTTGCTGCACGATATGGGGGCAATCTCGATTGTTGCCGGCAGCAGCGTGTTTCCTGAGGCGAACGCAGAAATCGTGCGACGTACGTGGCAGATGGCGCACAAGATGAAGATCCAACGGGACCCCCTTCCTGGCGATGGGAGCAACGACAACCAACGAGTGAAAAGGTATGTCGCGAAATACACGATCAATCCGGCGATCGCGTGTGGGATCGCACATGTAACGGGGTCGGTGGAGCCGGGGAAGCTCGCTGACCTGGTGCTATGGGATCCGGCCTATTTCGGGACGCAGCCGGCGCTGGTGTTGAAGGGCGGCGTCGCAACCAGTGATGGTAGCGGCGGCCTCCTCAGCACCGATCAAAGCATCGTCTTCATTTCCAAGAGCAGCCTGGAGATGAACGGCATCACCGTCAGTCTCCGTCATCGCATTGAGGCGGTCAGGGACACGCGCGGTAGCGTCGGTAAACACAGCATGATCCACAATACGTCGACGCCAGTCGTGGAGATTGATCCGGAGACATTTGAGGTGCGTGCAGACGGTGAGCTGCTGACCGCGGAGCCTGCTACCGTGTTGCCGCTGGGGCAGCGATATTTGCTGTGAGCACCAAGTAAAGGGAGTGGATGTGCATCCTTCAGTGGTATTTTTTCCTCTTGTCCTTGGTGGGATACTGGTGTTCGGCGGGCTGATGAAAGCGCGGGATCCGGCGGGCACGGCTGCGGTGTTTGCACAGCTCCCCATGCCGGCGATGTTTGGGAGCAGAGCGTTCGCCCGCGTGTTTCCGATGATCGAGATGATCATGGGGGGAGCGTTGGTCACGACCGGCGGGAAGTGGTTCCTTGCAGCCGCCGTCTCCGCCAGCGGGCTGTTGATCTGTACCCTGATTGTCGTCACCATTGCCGCACGGTCCGAACATCCGGTGCAGTGCAATTGTTTTGGCGCGGCGCATGCCGCGCCCATCACAGGCCGGACGATAGTCAGGAATGCGCTCTTTCTCTCCCTGGGGATTGTCCTGGTGTTTCTCGATCTGGCCGGATTCGCTGGTGTTCCCGCAATGTTCGGCGAGATGAGCGACAGCGATATGGTGTGGTGTTTTGTGATCGCTGCCGGTGCTATTGCATTCCTGATCTACCTTTTCCGGCAACACTCGGTCGAACGCTCCCCATCGGAGAGCCCAGACGACAACGGTAGCGATTTGCCAGCGCATGTCGAACCGGATGAGACATTCGATCAGATCCGGGACCGGATCGAGGGTACGTCAGTGCCACCGATCGAGATCATGGATCGGAGCGCGAACATCGTGTTGTTGCATCAATTGTGTGAGCGGCGCGACGTATTGGTGTTCTTTATCCGTTCCGACTGTCACGTGTGTTCCAAGGTCGTGACCGGAATTCCCCAGTGGGCGGAGGCACTCGCGGGGATCATTGACGTGATTGCGATCAGCGCATCTCCCCGGGCAGATATCGAACAAACTTATCCGGGTATTCGCAACCGCACTTTCTATGGCGGCTTGTCCGCGGCTGAGAAGCTGTCGATCCGTGTTACCCCCACGCTCGTTTTCCTCGGCCGTTCCGGCCGGGTGATCGCAGGCCCTATTCCAGGCTCTGATCAGATCACCGGGTTCGTCTCGACCTTGGTGCATTCTCTCGCTGAAAAGCGCATCATCGCCTGAACCCGTTCACGGTCTTGTAGTGAGATCATGAACAGGTTCTTAAAGCGAAATCACGTTCTGCGAACGTGGTTCATTCACTTCAAAGCGACGACCGGAGTGAACTGATACATGTCAATGAACGAGCAAAAATCAGGACAGTCGAAACTGATTTTTCCGGCCGCCTGTGTCATCTCGTTGATCCACTTCTTGTAATACGTTTCGAACGAGGCGTAGGTTTCTGCGGACATAGGCTTGATGCGGTATCCCATGGAGGTATGGAACACATAGGTATCGTGACTGGGTGTCCTGATGCCGCTGAGCCCCGATAACTTGTTGCGAAATGCCCGCAACATCTCCGTATCTGCAGATGAATACGGCAATAGAGGAATGATGAAGGCCGGTTGCGATCCTGGCTTGTGTTCCTTCGGAAGCGACAGCGGCCGATTGGGATCGATCTTCATGTAGACCTTGCCGGGAAAGGAAATCGGTTCGGACTTGAGAAGCGCAGCCAGTTTCTTCGTACAGTCTTCAACCGAGGCGTCCAACGGTACGCCTGATGGCCACAAGCCCGGCTTTCTATCCTGTTGGTTCGCCATGTCGAACAGCGTCATGTGATAGGAATCCGGCGGCAGGCAAGTGATGCTGTCGCCAAAATGGCGCTGCAGCTCAACCTGAACACGCAGCATGCTCAGGAAAAGCGGACTGCTTTTATCCGTATGGAAAACAACGGTATTGCCGCCAAACGGTCTGACGACACCATTCTCCTCAAATTTCTTCAGGGGTGCTTGCTGTCCCTCCGCCGCCAGCAGCGGTACATGGCCGCTTGCTCCCAATGCACCCATCGCTCCCATTCCGGCCAGTTTGATAAAGCTGCGCTTCTTCATTGCTGTTCTCCTTGTCTTCGATTTCATGTCGCGAATATGGAAATTGTCGTGTGACGCTGCACGCCTTTTTCGTCGTTCTTCAGCAGCGTGAAAAAGTGTAGGCGACGCGGAGAAAATTCGATGTGGCCATCATGAAATAGGCGCGCTATTTCCGCTTTATTCTGGCCGTGAGGGCGCGATATCGACTACATGCGTGGAAGTTTTTTGGATCATGAGGAATCAAAACTACAGGCGGCCCGGCATTGCATGCGGCCGCGCCCGGAAAATATAAAACTACATCGCGACGAGTTGCTATTTCTCGAACTCCAGCTACAGACTCCTATCCCTTTCCCTCGTTATTCTCTCTCGCGCCGAGCTGATAGTCGGCGCAGATTGCAGCAGGTTTGCCAAGCTAAAAAATCATCCCAAGGGAGGCACACCTTACCAACGAGGAGAACACAATGACATCCAGACGAACTCGGTATTCCATCATCATGACTGCCATGATGGCGTGTACCGGCCATGCCCATGCCCAATCCGCCGTCACCATGTATGGGCGAATCAATACCGGAATGGTGAACTACAGCGGCTATGGAGCCGGCCGGGGCGCGGTTACGCAGCAAAACAATTTGTCCAGCCGCCTGGGGTTCAAGGGGCGGGAAGATCTTGGCGACGGACTGAGTGCGCTCTTCGTGATCGAATCCGGCTTCAGTCCGGATACCGGCGCCGGCGCTCTCGGCAGCCGGGAAACCAGCATCGGCTTGCAAGGCCCGTTCGGCCGGGTCAAGTTCGGCTTCATGCTCACGGCGCTCGACGATCTGCATTCCATTGCCGGGCCGGGCTACCTGACCAATGTCACCAACGACAACCTCAACGGTTTCTGGGCCAACGGATTCAGCAACATGTTCCACAACAATAACGGCGTTGGTTCATCGACCGACAACTGCGCCAGTACGATTGCCGGCAATCACAATGCGTCAAACAAATTTTCTTTCGACAATCGCTATGGCAACTCCATTCGCTACGACACGCCCTCGATGGGCGGTTTCAGATTTGCGACGCATGCAGGACTGGCGGAAATCATGGGGTGCAATGCCTATGCCTGGTCAAATTCTTTGCAATACAAGGGCAACGACATACAGTTGGCGCTGGCATATAACCTGCACCACAATTTGCGCGGGAAAGGCCTGGACGACCACATCGTCATGCTGGCGGGCGGCTACAACATCGGCACCCAGGGCTATATCGGTGCGTATTACCAGACGCTGCGCTATGCAAATCCCGGCCAGAACGCTTTGACGCAAGATGGCTTCGGCCTGGTCGGGCGCCGTTACCTCGGCCCTCATACGATCGAACTGGGCTGGTATCACGCCGGCCAGGGCAAGGGAGACCAGACGCCGATCTATTCCGGCATCAGTATCGGCAACGGTTCGCAGTCCAATCTGCTGATTCTCGGCTATCGCTACGCAATGTCGAAGCGCACGGAGCTGTGGTCACAGCTTGCTCAGCTGCGCAATGGAAGCAAGGCACAGTACGATTTTGGGGGAACCGGACCTGTCCCCGGCGAGGCGCTGCAAGGACGCCACCTGCGTGCAATTGCTGCTGGAATAAAGCACGATTTCTGATGCCCGCTACAGCTGTCTGAATGACTTGCAGGCTGCACAAATGAGAACGGCGTCACCGCCATCAGCGTGACGCCGTTTTTTTATCCGGCATGCCAGATCGTGAACAGGTTTTCAGTGCGCCGCGTTCAGCGATCCCATCAGCCAGGTTTCCGCCAGATCGATCTGGTTGATCAGCGCGATGAAGGTCTCGTCGTTGATCTGCTGCTCGGCGCGCAGGTGATGGACTTCGCGGCGTTCGGCGCGGATGGCCTCGAGGCGCAGTTCACGTTCGAAATGCTTGAAGCGATTGGCGGTGCGGTGGGTTTCTTCGGTGCCGCTTTCGGCGTCCATGCGCATGCGGTAGGTCGCCAGCACGCGGCCGCTGACTTCCGTCAGCAGGGCGAGGTCCTCCTGGTCCATCCCGGCCCCCAGGTGTTCCTGCATGTCCTCGATGCTGCGCACCGCCGCTTCCGAGACGCGCAGGCGCGCCATGGTTTCTTCCGTGCGGCGACGCTCATTGTCGGCGTCAAGCTTCAGGCCGCGCAGCAACCACGGCAGCAGCAAGCTGCCGGCCAGCAGTGAACACACGATCACCCCCGTGGCCAGGAAGATCAGCAGGTCGCGCGCCGGGAAGGCATGGCCGTTCGGCATCAGCAGTGGAATCGACATCACGCCCGCCAGCGTGATCGCACCGCGCACGCCGGCCAGCGAAGTGATGCTGATCAGGCGCACATCGAAATAGCGCTGTCTGGCGCGCTGGCCGCGCACCGCATTGGAGAATCGGCGCAGGCGCAAGTTGAACCAGACCCAGACGAAACGCAGCGTGATCAGCGCTGCCGTGATCGCGACGATATACGCGAACAGATGCCACACCGGCACGTTGCCCGCCACCTGGGCGTCGAGATGCGCGAGGCTGACGATGCCCGGCAATTGCAGGCCCAGCAGGATGAAGGACATGCCGTTGAAGACGAATTCGAGCATGGTCAGCATGCTCTGGCTTTGCATGCGGGTGGCGGCCGACTCGGCGCCGGCGGTGTCGATGTAGGGCATCAGCATGCCGGCGGCGACCGCAGAGAGGATGCCGGACAGGCCGAAATGTTCGGCGAAGATGTAGGCGGAAAATGGAATCAGCAACAGCAGCACGACCTGGATGCCGGGCTCATCGCCGCTCCATTCGATGATCTTGCGGCGGATCAGGCCGAAGCCCCAGGCCACGATCAGGCCGACCGCGATGCCGCCGATGGCGATCAGCGTGAAGCTGATGCCGGCGTCGAGCAGCGAGAAGGTACCCGACAGCACCGCGATGATGGCGAACTTGAACGCCACCAGGCCGGACGCATCGTTCATGAGCGCTTCGCCTTCGAGCACGTGCTGCATGGTGGACGGCAACCGCCGCTTGCCGATGATGGACGACACCGCGACGGCATCGGTCGGCGACAGCACCGCCGCTAGCGCAAACGCCGACGGCAGCGCGATGGCCGGGATCATCCAGTGGATGAAGTAGCCGACTCCGACCACGGTGAACAGCACCAGGCCGAGCGCCAACGCCAGGATCGGCTGCGCCAGCCGGAAGAACTCGCGCTTGGGCATGCGCCAGCCGTCGGTAAACAGCAGCGGCGGAATGAATAGCAGCAGGAACAGTTCAGGGTCGAAGCTGATTCGCAGGCCGAACAGCGGCAGCGCCAGTACGGCGCCGAGGCCGATCTGGAACAGCGGCAGCGGAATCTTGAATGGGACAAGGCGCGCCACCACGCCGGAAACGGCGACGGCCAGCAGCAGGATCAGAACGGTAAAGACAATTTCCATCGGAGAGAAAGCAGAAGAATCGCACGGGGATTGAAGCGGAGATCTCGACCAAGTCAAGACCTGACAAGTTGCAAGTATAGAGCCTGAGCGGGTCCCGGCAGCAAAAACGGATCAGGCATAGAATCATTGCTCCCGGTGACATGGAGTGCATGCAATGAGCAAGAACGGCCATCAACTGCAACATCGCAAACTCGGCAACTCCGCCATCGAAGTCGCGCCGCTGGCGTTCGGCGGCAATGTGTTCGGCTGGACCGTCGACGAAGCGACCTCGTTTTCGCTGCTCGATAAGTTCGTCGACGCGGGCCTCAACCTGGTCGACACTGCCGATGTCTATTCACGCTGGGCCAACGGCAACAAGGGCGGTGAATCCGAAACCATCATCGGCAAATGGATCAGGCAAAGCGGCAAGCGCGACAAGCTGGTCATCGCCACCAAGGTCGGCATGGACATGGGCGATGGCAAGATCGGCCTGGCGCCGGCCTACATCAAGCGCGCGGTGGAAGATTCGCTGACGCGCCTGCAAACCGACTACATCGATCTCTACCAGTCGCACACCGACGACAAGAACACGCCGCAGGAAGAAACCCTGCATGCCTACGGCGAGCTGGTCCAGCAAGGCAAGGTGCGTCTGATCGGCGCGTCCAACTTCGGCGCCGATCGGCTGGAAGAGGCGCGCAAGCTCAGCCGCGCGCATGGTTATCCGCTGTATCAAACGCTGCAGCCGGAATACAACCTGTATTCGCGCACCGACTTTGAAAACAATCTTGAGCAGTACTGCCTCAGGGAAAAGATCGGCGTCATCAACTATTACTCGCTGGCCAGCGGTTTCCTCAGCGGCAAATACCGCTCCGACAAGGATCTCGGCAAAAGCACCCGCGGCGGCAAGACGCGAAGCTATCTGAATCCGCGCGGCTTGCGCATCCTCGGCGCGCTCGACGCTGTCGCAGCACGCTACGACAGCACGCCGGCGGCCGTGGCGCTGGCATGGCTGATCGCGCGTCCGAGCATCACTGCGCCGATCGCCAGCGCCACCTCGCTGCAGCAGATGGATGCGCTGATTGCAGCAACGCGCCTGTCGCTGGACGCCACCGCCATCGCCCAACTGGACCAGGCCAGCGCTCCTTGAGCCGAACCTTGTTGTCTGCAGTCCGCACGCCAGTGTCCGGAAGGGATTGTCTTTGTGGCAACAAGTGCCGGCAAACACACATGAAAAAGGTTTGACCATTGCGGAAAGTCCTCGCTTGACAGGTCACGGACCCGCACCTATTCTCTGCGTACCCAAAGGTCTTACCATACGTCCACGCACTGTGGGTATCCTTCGGCGACCAGACATATAACAGGCACCCCAAGCAGACTCCATGTCCTTCGATCCCATCGTCCAGAAATCCATTTCCGAGCAAGTCGCGCAACGCCTGCTCACCATGATCCGCAGCGGCCTGCTCAAGCCCGGCCAGCAATTGCCACCGGAGCGTGAACTGGCGGCCATGCTGGGCGTCGGGCGTCCGGCCGTGCGCGAAGCGATTCGCGGGCTGGCGCTGCTCGGCTTGCTGCGTATCCGCCAGGGCGAAGGCACCTTCGTCGGCAAGCTTGAAACACGTGAACTGCTCGAGCCGCTGGAAATGATCATCGACCTCAACGCCGGCACGCTGGAAGCGTTGTTCGACGCGCGCCTGATCATCGAAACCGGTGTCGCCGCGCTGGCCGCCACGCACATGGCTCAAGAAGAGATCGAGCGCCTGACGCGCAATGTCGACGATGAAGCCCGCCTGCTGAGCGACCCGGCCGCCTTCGCCGCCGCGGACGTGGAATTCCACGAAGCCATCATCGAAGCCTGCGACAATCCGTTCCTGCAAAGCATCGCCGGCAGCCTCTACATGCTCGGCAAGAAAAGCCGCACCATCACCTCGCGCATTCCGGCCACGCTGGAGCGCAGCCTGCAGGACCACCGCGACATTCTTACCGCATTGAAGGCGCGCGATCCGCAGCAGGCCTCCGAAGCCATGCGTACGCACCTCATCCGCGTACGCGACGCTTATCGCGGCGCGGCGCAGAACAAGGATGAATCGGTGCACGACTGACATGCGCCGTCATTGACGTTGATTTGATTTCAATTTGCTCAGAAAAATAAAAAACACCCCGGCCTTCAAAGAACGCCACATTGAAACGAGCCGGACCGTGATTTCCCCTTTGGTTCACGCCATGCTCACTTTCCCAGGAGAACAGCAATGCAAGATCTAGCAGGTAAGGTCGTCTTCATCAGCGGCGCCAGCACCGGTATCGGCGCTTCAGCCGCGCGCGCCTTTGGCGCCAAGGGTGCCCACGTCGTGGTCCATTACAACAAGTCGGCAGACGAGGCCGAAGCCGTCGCCGCCGACATCCGCAAGGGCGGCAGCAAGGCCATCACCATCGGCGCCGACGTGCGCGACAGCAAGGCCATCGACAAGGCCATTGCCAGCGCAGTCGAACAGCTCGGCCGCATTGACGTGCTGATCAACAACGCCGGCAGCCTGGTCAAGCGCGAAGCGCTGGAAAAGATCAGCGACGACCTGTTCGACGAAGTCGTGCAGATCAATGCACGTTCGGTGGTGGCGTTCACGCGCGCCGTGATCCCGGTCATGCGCAAGCAGGGTGGCGGCAACATCATCAACGTCACCTCGGTGGCGGCACGCCATGGCGGCGGCCCCGGCGCGCTGATTTATGCAGCGTCGAAAGGCTTCGTCAGCACCATCACGCGCGGCATGGCGAAGGAGCTGCAGCCGGACAATATCCGCGTCAACGCAGTCGCGCCGGGCGTGATCATGACGCCGTTCCAGGAACGCTTCACCACCCCGGAGCAGCTGGAATCCTTCCGCAAAACCATCCCGATGGGCCGCATCGGCGACCCGGCGGAATGCGACGGCGCCTTCCTGTACCTGGCTTCGGATGAATTGTCGGGGTATGTGACGGGGCAGATCATTGATGTGAATGGCGGGCAGTACATGCCGTGATGCCGGCTTAATAAAAGTCGGTCCGGGACACCACGCCGCCTTTAGCGAGAGCTCAAGGCGGCGTTGTTTTATCTACGGCAAGTTTCCGGAGAGTATTGGCATGAGGATTGCACTAGGTCTCGTGTCTGCATAAACCGGGATGTACATGTCCGCTCCTGCCGAAATAAAACCGATCAGCGCCATCGCTTCCGTCATGCGCAGTTCCAGCGACGCGACGCTGTTGCGCGACAAGCTGACGCTCCTTCTCGACTCCACCGGCGAAGGCATCTACGGCATCGACCTCGACGGCCGCTGCACCTTCATCAATCGTGCCGGCGCCGAGATGCTCGGGTATCCGATCGGACAGGTGCTGGGCAAGAACATGCATGAGCTGGTGCACCATAGTCATGAACACGGCGCACACTATCCGGAAGAAGAGTGTCCGATCCTGAAGGCTTTCCGCAAGGGGGAGTCGTGCCGGGTTGATCAGGAAGTATTCTGGCGCGCCGACGGTACGCACTTCGCCACTGAATACTCTTCCTATCAGATCATCGACGGCGGCCAGGTGCGCGGGGCGGTGATTACCTTCAGCGACATTTCCAAGCGGCGTCTGGCCGAAGAGCAGTTGCAGCGCGCCAAGGCGGAGCTGGAGCAGCGCGTGGCCGAGCGCACGCGCGAGCTGTCAGCTGCCCTGGTGCAGGTGCGCGAGCTGTCGGCGCATGCGCATTCGGTGCGCGAGGATGAGCGCACGCGCATCGCGCGCGAGATCCACGACGAGCTCGGCAGTCTGCTGGTGGCGCTCAAGCTGGACGTGAACTGGATGGCCGGCCGGGTCGCCGACCGCGAGCCGGTGGCGCGCAAGTGCGCCAGCATGAACCGGCTGATCGAGGCGGCAGTGGACAACGTCGGGCGCATCATCACCGATCTGCGGCCGAGCATTCTCGATCACCAGGGGCTGATCGCGGCGCTGGAGTGGCAGGTGCAGGAATTTTCCGAGGCGACCGAGTTGCCGTGCGACGTCGACTTCGACATCTCCGCGCAGGCGTTTGCGCCGCAAGGCACGTTGGCGACGGCGGCGTTTCGTATCTTCCAGGAAATGCTGAGCAACGTGGCACAGCATTCGCAAGCAACGCAGGCGAGGATCACCGTGCGCCTGACGCCGGATGCGTTGCTGATGGAAGTGGAAGACAACGGCGTCGGCGTGCCGCCGGCGGCGCTGGCCAATCCGAAGTCCTACGGCGTGATGGGCATGCGTGAACGGGCGCTGCACTTTGCTGGCGCATTGGATATCGAAAACGCCGTTGATGGTGCAGCGGGGGCGGCCGGCGCACCGGAAAGCGGCAACCCGGGCACGCGCGTGCGCCTGGTCTTGCCGCTGAGGAACGACGTTCACGCATGACAATCCGACAATCAACGGTCAGACGGCAACAAGGAAAACAATGATCCGTATCCTGCTCTGCGACGACCACCGCATCGTGCGCGAAGGCCTCAAGCAGATCCTCGCCGACACGCCCGACATCGAGGTGGCGGCAGAGTGCGCCGACGGACCGGAGGTGCTGCGCAAGGCGCGCGTGGAGGCGATCGACCTGGTCTTGCTGGACATCGCCATCCCGCTGCAGGACGGCCTCGACGTGCTGCGCCAGCTCAAGCAGGAGATGCCGCGCCTGCCGGTGCTGATGCTGTCGACTTATCCCGAGAAACAATATGCCGCGCGCTGCTATCGTCTCGGCGCGGCAGGTTACCTGAACAAGAGCGCCGACACCGAACAGCTGGTGGCCGCGATCCGCAAGGCAGCCGACGGCGGCGTGTACGTCAGTCCGCACATGGCGGAGACGCTGGCGGCCGAACTCAGCGCCTATTCCGCCAGCACCCAGCGCGCCGCACACGAGACGCTGTCGCATCGCGAATACCAGGTGTTCCAGCTGATCGCCGCCGGGCGCAGCGTCAAGGAAATCGCCGACCAGCTCACCCTGAGCCCCAACACGGTCAGCACCTACCGTAGCCGCATTTTGGAGAAGACCGGCGCCAGCAACGACGTCGGCATCGCCATGTACGCCGTGCGGCATCAATTGCTTCCCGCATGACCCGCATAGATTGCCGGTAAGTTGCCACCTTGACAGCGTCTTGTAGTCGTTCCACTACAAGACGTCGTGTGGCGATGACATCGCAAAGCACGCTGGCAAGCCCCTTGCACGTGATGGAGTAACAAGCAGCCGTTACTTCACTCATCCATCGGGGGAATCCATGCCAAAAGAAATCGACAGCACCATCTTCCACACCTACGACGCCGGGCGCGCAGGCAATACCTGCTCCTGCGGCAAGCACGCCAGCCAGACGGCGCACGACGACGCGCAGCAGCGCAAGGCAGATGCACAGGCGCAGATGCGTTCTCAGGATGCCGAGCAACTGAGCAACGACGTGGTGGAAGAATCGGTGATGCGCGCGTTGTTCCCGCAGGCGGAGCAACGGCGCGATTTCCTGCGGGCGGTCGGCATCAATACCGCGCGTGCCGCGATCGCCAGCATGTTCCCGCTGGGCGCCTTGCAGGCGATGGCGCAAGAGAAGAACGGTGCGATTGAAAAGAAGGACCTCAAGATCGGCTTCATCGCCATCACCTGCGCGGCGCCGCTGATCATGGCCGATCCGCTCGGCTTCTATCGCAAGCAGGGCCTGAACGTGTCGCTCAACAAGACCGCCGGCTGGGCGCTGATCCGCGACAAGATGATCAACAAGGAGCACGACGCCTCGCACTTCCTGTCGCCGATGCCGCTGGCGATGTCGATGGGCGTGGGCAGCAATCCGGTGCAGATGCGCGTTGCCACCATCCAGAACATCAACGGCCAGGCCATCACGCTCCATGTGAAGCACAAGGACAAGCGCGATCCCAGGCAATGGAAGGGTTTCAAATTCGCGGTGCCGTTCGAGTATTCGATGCACAATTTCCTGCTGCGCTATTACCTCGCCGAGCACGGTCTCGATCCGGACCGCGATGTCCAGATCCGCGTCACGCCGCCGCCCGAAATGGTGGCCAACCTGCGCGCCGGCAATATCGACGGCTTCCTCGGACCCGATCCGTTCAACCAGCGCGCGGTGTATGACGAAGTCGGCTTCATCCACATCCTGTCGAAGGAAATCTGGGATGGCCATCCGTGCTGCGCCTTCGGCATGTCGGAAGATTTCGTCAAGCAGAATCCCAACACCTTCGCGGCCCTGTTCCGCGCCGTGCTGACCGCCGCTGCGATGGCGCGCGATCCGGCCAACCGCTCGCTGGTGGCCAAGGTGATTTCTCCGGCGGCGTATCTGAATCAGCCCGAGACCGTGGTCGAGCAGGTGTTGACCGGCCGCTTTGCCGATGGTCTCGGCAACGTCAAGAACGTGCCGGGCCGGGCCGACTTCGATCCGGTGCCGTGGGATTCGATGGCGGTGTGGATCCTGAGCCAGATGAAGCGCTGGGGCTATGTGAAAGGAGAGGTCGATTACAAGGGCATCGCCGAGCGCGTGCTGTTGCTGACCGACGCCAAGAAATACATGAAGGAACTCGGCCAGCCGGTGCCGGACGGCGCATACCGCAAGTACAAGATCATGGGCAAGGAATTCGATCCGGCCAAGGCTGACGCCTACGTCAACAGCTTTCCCATCAAGAGGACCACCTGATGAAGCCGGCTTCGCAACTGGGTTGGCGCGCTGCGCTGATCTCGCTGGTAATCTTCGCTTGCCTGCTGCTGGTGTGGCATCTGGCGACGGCGCCGAAGGAGAGTGCGCGTCTCGACGCAGGCTCGGCTGCGTCTTCTTCGGCTGAAGACGAATATGCCAAGCTGATGGGCAAGAGCAGCAGTTCACCCGTCAAGGCCAGCGGGTTTCCCGGGCTGGCGCAGATGGGGGCAACCATGCGCAAGGAGCTGGCTAATCCGTTCTACGACAACGGTCCCAATGACAAGGGCATCGGTATCCAGCTTGGCTACTCGCTGGCGCGGGTCGGGGTGGGGTTTGCGATTGCGGCGCTGGTGGCGATTCCGCTGGGTTTCTTGCTCGGCATGTCGCCGCTGATGCAAAGGGCCTTGAACCCCTTCATCCAGATCCTCAAGCCGATCTCGCCGCTGGCGTGGATGCCGCTGGCCTTGTACACGATCAAGGATTCGTCGATCTCGGGGATCTTCGTGATCTTCATCTGCTCGGTGTGGCCGATGCTGATGAACACCGCGTTCGGCGTGGCGTCGGTACGGCGCGACTGGCTCAACGTCGCCAAGACGCTGGAAGTCACGCCGCTGCGCAAGGCTTTCCTGGTGATCCTGCCGGCGGCGGCGCCGACCATCCTGACCGGCATGCGCATTTCCATGGGGATTGCATGGCTGGTGATCGTGGCGGCCGAAATGCTGGTCGGCGGCACCGGCATCGGCTATTTCGTCTGGAATGAATGGAACAACCTGTCGCTGACCAGCGTGATCTTCGCGATCCTGGTGATCGGCGTGACGGGCATGGTGCTGGACCTGTTTTTTGCGCGGCTGCAAAAACTGGTGACTTACACGGAATAGGCGCAACGGGACCGATATATGGAAAAAGCATTTCTCACCGTCGAGAACCTCAGCAAGCGCTACACCGATGATGGTCTGCCGGTGTTCGACCAGGTCTCGTTCGGCATCGACAAGGGCGAGTTCGTCTGCATCATCGGCCATTCAGGCTGCGGCAAGACCACCATCCTGAATGTGCTGGCCGGCCTGGAAGCGCCGTCGGGCGGCGTGGTGATCATGGATCAGCGCGAGGTCAGAGGCCCGAGCCTGGACCGCGGCGTGGTGTTTCAGAGTCATGCGCTGATGCCGTGGTTCAGCGTGCTGGGCAACGTCGTGTTCGCGGTGCGTTCGCGCTGGCCGGACTGGCCGCGCGCCAAGGCCGAGGAGCATGCGCGCCGCTTCATCGAGATGGTCGGTCTCAAGGGGGCGGAGCACAAAAAGCCGTCCGAGCTGTCGGGCGGCATGAAGCAGCGCGTCGGTATTGCGCGGGCATTTTCCATCGAGCCCAAGATGCTGCTGATGGATGAGCCATTCGGTGCGCTCGATGCGTTGACGCGCGGAGTGGTGCAGGACGAGCTGCTGAAGATCTGCAGCGCCACGCGCCAGACCGTGTTCATGATCACGCACGACGTCGACGAGGCGATCCTGCTGGCCGACAAGATTTTCCTGATGTCCAACGGCCCGCGGGCGCGCATCGCGGAAGTGGTGGTCAACACCATGCCCAAGACGCGCACGCGCGAAAGCATGCACCACGATCCGCAGTTCTATCGCATCCGCAACCATCTGGTGGATTTCCTGGTGCATCGTTCGCGCCGCATACAGGAAGCCGGTGCGGAAGATGTCGTGACGCGCGTCGTGATGCCCGGGCTGGAGCAGGGCGCACCGGATGCGCTGGCCGATTTCCCGCAAGCAGCAGCTTGATTTTTCACGATCATTTTTTACATTCATCGCAAGGAGAACTTCATGGACCGCAATCTCGTTACCCAAAAAATCATCCAAGCCAAGGTCAGGAACAAGATGACCTGGTCCGCCATCGCCGAAAGCATCGGCCAGAGCAAGGAATGGACGACCGCCGCCATGCTCGGCCAGATGACCCTGACCGCCAGGCAGGCGGCCGTCACGCAGGAGCTGTTCGGCCTGAGCGACGAAGAAACCCTGTGGCTGCAGATCGTGCCGTACAAGGGCTCGCTGCCGACGCCGGTGCCGACCGATCCGCTGATCTACCGCTGGTACGAAATCGTCAGCGTCTACGGTTCGACCATCAAGGAGCTGATCCACGAAGAGTTCGGCGACGGCATCATGAGCGCGATCGACTTCAAGATGGATATCCAGCGCCAGGCCGATCCGGCCGGCGATCGCGTGAATGTGGTGCTGAGCGGAAAGTTCCTGCCTTACAAAACGTATTAAACCGATGGCGGGCGGTAAAATAAGCCGCATGGAAAAAACTACCGCCCCCCACAAGCATTCCGTCAGCGCCATGAAGGCGCGCTTCGTCGCCATTTCGTGGCGCGACCTGGCCGTCAGTTTCGGCCCCATGGTCCTGCTGATCGTCGTCGGCGTCTGGCTGGCGATCTGGCTGATCCATCCGGCGCCGCCGAAGACCATCACCATCGCGACCGGGCCGGAAAACAGCAATTTCTGGAACGTCGCCGAGAAATACAAGAAAATCCTCGCGCGCGACGGCGTGACGGTGAAGATCGTGGCCTCGGAAGGTTCGCTCGACAACCTGCGCAAGCTGACCGATCCCGACGGTGACGTCGATGTCGCCTTCGTGCAGGGCGGCATCGCCGACAGCGTCAATATCGAGAGCCTGGTGTCGCTGGGCAGCGTGGCGTATTCGCCGGTATCGGTGTTCTACCGCAACGACAAGGTGGTGTCGCGCCTGTCCGAGCTGACCGGCAAGAGCATCGCCATCGGTCTGCAGGGCAGCGGCTCGCGGGTACTGGCGCTGACCTTGCTGAAGGCAAGCGGAATCGAGCCGGGCGGGGCGACCAAACTGATCGACATGGGCGGCGACGAGGCGGCGGACGCGCTCGGCAAGGGCAAGATCGATGCCGCCTTCCTCATGGGCGAGTCGGCGGCGCCGGCCACCATGGGCAAGCTGCTGCGCACCAACGGCATCCGCTTGCTGGACTTCTCGCAAGCGTCGGCTTATACGCGCCGCTTCAGTTATCTCAATGAACTGACCCTGCCGCCGGGCGTGTTCGACTTCCGCCGGAATCTTCCGGACCATACGATCCGCCTGATCGCACCGACCGCCGAGCTGATCGCGCGCGACGACCTGCATCCGGCCTTGTCGGACCTGCTGATCGAAGCGGCGCGCGAAGTGCACGGCAAGGCCAGCGTGCTGCAAAAGGCGGGCGAGTTCCCGGCGCCGCTGGCGCATGAATATCCGATCAGCGACGATGCCGCACGCTATTACAAGTCGGGCAAGAGCTTCTTCTACCGCACGCTGCCGTTCTGGCTGGCGAGTCTGGTGGACCGCACGATGGTGGTCCTGCTGCCGATCATCCTGCTGCTGATTCCTGGCATCAAGCTGGTGCCGCTGCTGTACGGCTGGCGCATCCGTTCGCGCATCTATAAATGGTATGGCGTCCTGATCACGCTGGAGCGCGGCGTCACCACGCATACCAAGGAAGAGCAGGAGCAGATGCTGAGGCAGCTCGATGAGATCGAAACCTCGGTCAATCGGATGAAGATGCCGCTGGCCTTCGCTGACCAGTTCTACGTGCTGCGCGAACACATCGGGTTTGTGCGCAGCCGGCTTGAGAGCGGTACTTGAGCTGACTGGAGTGGATTTGTCTGGTTTGGCCCATTCCGGCCTGAACAAGGTAGAATGGGCTGAATTCGGATTGAAATCGAAAATTTTCCGAAATCACTCAAAAAACAACGAGATCAAAAACTACTGTTTATTTATACAGTAGTTGTGATACAGTGGAATCTCTTCAACCGAGATAGGAACCACTGCCATGACTCACTTGGATCTCACTTCAGGCGCTCGCTTTGGTCTGGAATCTTCTTCCCCTTCGTCTTTCAGCCTGCGTTTCGGCCGCCGCGAAATGTTCGTGTGCCGCGACTCGTATGTACGCCGCTACCGCGTCAATCCCGTGATCGAGTGCAGCGCCGGCCTGCAAGCCGGTCACCTGGAAATCCTGCTGTTCCGCCGCTGGCTGGTCGTGCTGTCCAAGGCGCGTGCCTGAACATGCTGATGTTGATACCGATGCAACAGCGTCTGGCGGCGCTGGCCGCGTGCGCGCCGTGTTGTGAATGCGAGCCGGTCGGCCGGTGTCGCATTGCCGGCAGCTTATCCGCCTTCATCAGTCGCCGTTTTTTCAGATTCTCAATCCTGACAAAAAGCTGAATTTAAAACAGGAATTATTCTCATTCATGCTATAGTCGGTCGTCTTTCCGGTTGCGCAAAGGCGCGTTGTCTTGTGTTTTTTGGACTTCGTGTACCTGCCGGGAAGCAGACTGATCAATCAGCATAAAAGGATAAGTTCATGTTTTTACGTACTTTTGTTGCAGGTGTGGTGCTGGCGGCAACGTCGGCGGGCGTGTCTGCTCAGGAAAAGGTGATCAACCTTTATTCCGCGCGCCACTATCAGACCGACGAGGCCCTGTACGGTAATTTCACCAAGGCCACCGGCATCAAGATCAACCGTGTCGACGCCGATGACGCCGGTATCCTGGCTCGTCTCAAAAGCGAAGGCGCCGCAAGCCCGGCTGATGTGATCCTGCTGGTCGACGCTGCCCGCCTGTGGCGCGGCGAGAACGACGGCCTGTTCCAACCGGTGAAATCCGGCGTGCTGGAAGCGCGCATTCCCGCCAACCTGCGCGGCAAGGATGACGGCCATGGGTCGCAATGGTTCGGTTTCTCGACACGCGCCCGCGTGATCGTCTACAACAAGCAAAACGTGAAGCCGGAAGACGTCGATACCTATGAGTCGCTGGCCGATCCCCGGAACAAGGGCAAGCTGTGCACCCGTTCCGGCGCACATCCTTACAACGTCTCGCTGTTCGGTGCGCTGTATGAGCACGTCGGCGAAGCCAAAACCGAAGCCATTCTGAAGGGCATGGTCGCCAACATGGCGCGCTCGCCGGTGGGCGGCGATACCGACCAGATCAAGGCGGTCGCTTCGGGTGAATGCGGTGTGGCGATTTCCAATTCCTATTATGTTGCGCGGCTGATGAAGTCGACCAAGCCGGAAGACATCGCCGTGGTCAGTAAATTCGGCGTGGTCTGGCCGAATCAGAAGACCTTTGGCGCACACGTCAACATCGCCGGCGCCGGCGTGGCGAAGAATGCGCCGCACAAGGCCGACGCCGTCAAGTTCCTGGAATACCTGGCCAGCGATGATGCCCAGCGTTATTTTGCCGAAGGCAACAACGAGTGGCCGGCAGTCAAAAGCGTGAAGACCGGCAACGCCGCGCTCGACACGCTGGGGCCGTTCAAGGCGGAAGTGATCGACGTTGCCGCGACAGGTCGCAATCAGCAGAAGGTGTTGCAGATGCTCGATCGCGTCGGCTACAAATGATGCGGGCGTAATCGCCTGTTTCTGCGGGCATGAAAAAAGCACCGGGCGCCATGGCCTCCGGTGCTTTTTAACGATGGGGAAGTGAAAAAGGGCGCTGTTCTGCGGGCAGGCGTCTGCTTCAACCGGCCGCGCGCGGAAACGCCACCACGTGATTCACATCAAGCCGGATGCCGATCGATTCGCCGATGGCGTGGTCGTGATGCGAAGGCACCAGCGACAGCAATTCCAGTCCGCCGTCGAGTTGCAGGGTATAGAGGAAGTCGGCGCCGCGGAAAGACTTGCGCACGATGCGCGCCTTTAACGGCGACAGGTCGTCGTGCACGATATCGTCGGAGCGCAGCAGTACGTCGAACGGCGCGCCGTGGGTTGCGCTGGATTGCAGAGTTTCCATGATGCGCGAAACGTCGTGCAGGCGGCCCAGCGGCGTTTCCATCGCCATGTCGCCGGCCGCGCCCACCAGCGCGCCGGGCACGAACATGCCATGGCCGATGAAGTCGGCGACGAAACGCGTAGCGGGGCGGTGGTACAGCGCATAGGGCTGGTCCCATTGTTCGAGACGGCTCTTCTGCATGACGCCGACCACGTCGCCGACGGCGAACGCTTCCATCTGGTCGTGCGTCACCATCAGCGCGGTGATGCCGGCTTGCTTGAGGATGCGGCGTACGTCTTCGGCGAGGCGTTCGCGCAATTCGACGTCGAGGCTGGAGAACGGCTCGTCCAGCAGCAACAGCCGCGGCTGCGGCGCCAGGGCGCGCGCCAGTGCAACGCGCTGCTGCTGGCCGCCGGACAACTGATGCGGGAATTTTCCCTGCATGCCGTCGAGGCCCACCAGTTCCAGCATGTCCTGCACGCGCCGGCGACGCTGCTGTTTGTTGCCATAGTTGCCGTAGTCACGATGATCGCCGTGCAGGCCGAAGCCGATGTTGGCTTCGATATCGAGATGGGGAAACAGCGCAAAGTCCTGGAACACCATGCCGATGCGGCGTTGCTCGGCGGCGATGCGTACGCCGGGGCCGTCCAGCAACTGGCCATCGAGCAGAATCCTGCCGGCATGCGCTTGTTCGAGTCCGGCGATGGCGCGCAACAAGGTGGTCTTGCCGCTGCCGGAAGGACCGATCAGCGCGCCCAGTTCGCCGGGCCGCAGCGCGAACGACACCGCCTGCACTGCCGGCGCAACGGCGCGTGGATAACTGATGCTGACCTGATCGACTTGCAGAAACATGGCGGTCCTTTTCGAGCTGCGATTTTGAGTGTCTTTTCATGCCGGGAAAAATCGGCGGAAGGCGATGCCTGCCGCTACAATGCGCACGCAGTATGATTTTTACCCGTTTTCAACAAGAACCTGTTCACGGCAAGAGGGTGAGCGGGCTCCACGCGAAGTGTAGCGCATCAACGCCGATGCGCAGCGCACGCCGGACCAGTTTTCATCGTGAATTTATGTATCTTATCGGCCTGATCGCCTTCCTGATTTCCCTGCCCATCCTCGGCATCGCCGGTGCATGGCTGCAGCTCGACGCGGCTGCCATCGATGCCTTGTGCCAGCAGATGCAGACGGTGTTGCCGGGCTACCTTGCGACCTCTGCATGGCTGGCCTTGTTTGTCACGCTGGGCGTGATCGTCGTCGGCGCCGCCACGGCGGCGACGATCGCCTTGTTCGAGTTTCGCGGCAAGCGTTTCTTTTCCTGGGCGCTGCTGCTGCCGATGGCGATGCCGGCTTATGTGTGCGCGTATGCGTACACCGATTTCCTCCAATATGGCGGCGTGCTGCAAAGCAGCCTGCGCGCGTTGTGGCCGGGGTTTCGCTTCGACGTGCGCAGCCTGGCGGGAGCGGTCTTCCTGTTCATTTTCACCTTGTATCCCTACGCCTACCTGCTGGCGCGCAATGCGCTCGGTGAGCGCGGCGTGCATCTGATGGAGGCCGCGCGTCTGCTCGGCACACCGTTGAGCGCACGCATCCGCCGCGTGGCCCTGCCGCTGGCGCGGCCTGCGCTGATGGCGGGTGCGGCGCTGGCCTTGATGGAGACATTGGCCGACTATGGCGTCAGCGCCTATTTCGGCTTGACCACGTTCACCACCGGCATCTACAAGGCCTGGATGGTGATGGATGACCGCATCGCTGCGGCCCAGTATGCGTCGCTGTTGCTGTTGTTCGTCGCGGTGCTGCTATGGCTGGAGCGGCGCGAACAGCAACGCATGCGTTTCGCCACGGTGCGCGGTCACCGCGGCGATGGCGCCGAAGCGCGCTTGCCGGTCTTGCTCGGTGCGCGCGAGGGGTTGGCGTGGCTGGTGTGTGCGGCGCCGGTGGTATTGGGCTTTGTGCTGCCGGTGCTGATCCTGTTGCAATTGATGTGGCGCGAGAGCGAGTTGTCGATGGCGACCAATTTCGCGCGTTACGCCGGCTGGACTTGGAACAGCTTCCGTTTCGGCGGCCTGGCTGCGGCGATGGCGGTGGTGCTGGCGCTGGCCTTGGGGTTTGCCCAGCGCACCGCCGGCTTGCCGCGCTTCCGATCGGCGCTGCTGCGTTTCGTTGCACGCCTGGCGTCCATGGGATATGCGCTTCCCGGTTCGGTGATTGCGGTCGGCATCCTGCTGCCGATGGCGTGGTTGCAGGCGGCGTTTCCGGGCAGCAGCGCAGGCGTCTGGCTGACGGCGACCGCGCTCGGCGTGATCTATGCGTATCTGGTACGCTTTACGGCCGTGGCGGTGCAGTCGGTGGAAGCCGGCTACACGCGCATTCCGCTGAGCATGGACGAAGCCGCACGCACCATGGGCGCTTCGCGCAGCCGCATCGTGTACAAGGTGCACATGCCCTTGCTGTGGCGTTCGTTGGCGACGGGGGCGTTGATGGTGTTCGTCGACGTGGTGAAAGAGTTGCCGGCGACGCTGCTGCTGCGTCCTTTCAACACCGATACGCTGGCCGTGATCGCCCACAATCTGGCGCGCGACGAACGTCTCGGCGAGGCGGCATTGCCGGCGCTGAGCATCGTGCTGGTCGGCCTGATCCCGGTAATGCTCGTCACGCGGGCCCTGAACAAACAATAGAGGAAACCATGAGCCAATATGATTACGACCTGTTCACCATCGGAGGCGGTTCCGGCGGCGTGCGCGCCAGCCGGTTCGCCTCGCAATATGGTGCGCGCGTGGCGATTGCGGAGAGCAAGGATCTGGGCGGCACCTGCGTCAACGTCGGCTGCATTCCGAAAAAACTGATGTCCTACGGTGCGCATTTCCATGAAGATTTCGCCGATGCCGCCGGCTTCGGCTGGACCGTGGGGGAGACCAGTTTCGACTGGGCGGCGCTGATCGCCGCCAAGGACAAGGAAATCGCGCGCCTCAACGGCATCTACCGCAAGATTCTCGACGGCGCCAAGGTCGACATCGTCGCGGGCTATGCGACGATAGAAGACGCCCACACTGTCAGCGTCAACGGCAAGCGCTACACCGCAGCGCACATCCTGGTCGCCACCGGCGGGCGGCCGTCGGTGCCGGAGATTCCGGGCAAGGAACTGGGCATCATGTCCGACGATTTCTTCCATCTGACCGCCTTGCCGAAACGCAGCGTGGTCCTGGGCGGCGGCTATATCGCGGTGGAACTGGCCTCGATCCTCAACGGTCTCGGCAGCGACGTCACGCTGGTGTATCGCGGCAAGCATCTGCTGCGCGGCATGGACAGCGAACTCGGCGTTTTCCTGGCTGAAGAAATGCGCAAGAAAGGCATGACCATCCTGTTTGAAAACAATATTGCAGCCATCGAATCAAGCGGCGGCGGCAAGCGCGTCAAGCTCAGCGACGGCCAGACCATCGATGCCGATTGCGTACTGTTCGCCACCGGCCGTCACGCCAACACTGCCGGCCTCGGGCTGGAGAGGGCCGGCGTCGGGCTGACCGACAAAGGCGCCGTCAAGGTCAATGATCAATTCGTCTCGGAGGCGCCCTCCGTCCACGCGATCGGCGACGTCATCGATCGCGTCGCACTGACGCCGGTGGCATTGGCGGAAGGCATGGTGGTGGCTGCGCGCCTGTTCAACAAAGGCGGCCGGGAAATGTCTTACGAGAATATCCCGACCGCGGTGTTCAGCCATCCGAACGTCGGCACGGTCGGCCTGAGCGAGGAAGACGCGCGCAAAAAGGTCGGTGAAGTGCGTATCTTCAAATCGGAATTCAAGGCGCTCAAGCATACGCTGAGCGGCAGTACGGAACGCACCTTCATGAAACTCGTGGTCGATGCGAAAAGCGATCGCGTGCTGGGAGTGCACATGGTCGGCGCCGATGCCGGCGAGATCGTCCAGGGCTTTGCGGTGGCCTTGCAATGCGGCGCCACCAAGGCCCAGTTCGACGCCACCATCGGCATCCACCCGACCTCGGCCGAGGAGTTCGTCACGATGCGTACGCCGGCGGCATGAGCATGGCGTAAGCTTGTCGCCGGAATTGTCGCCGGAGTGCTTTCCGGCGACATCGTCGCCGGTCTTGGAACCTGTCCTTAGCGCCAGAGCGCGTAGCCGATACGGAACTGCGGCGTCGATTTCTGGTTGTAGGTCAGCAGGCTCTCGCCATAGCCGTAGAAATAGCTCGCCATCAAATAGCCGGCCATGCCCGGAACCAACTTTGCCAACGGATAGGACAGCGTCGAATCGGCGCTGCCCGAGCTGTTGCGCGTGCCCTTGCGCAAGGTGGTCGAAAACTCCACGCCGTCCGGTTTGCCCACCGCCAGCTTGAGGTCCGCATGGCCACGGTACTGGCCGATGTCCGGATTATCGGAGCTCGGGCCGAGGTAGGTGTAGACCTTGGGGGAAATGCGCAACTGGTAATCGTTGAGATTGCCGAAGGTGAAGGTCGGTTCGACGAAGAAGGAGTTGATGCCGCGCGATTGCGCGCCGTCGCGGCCGTTCGACTCGTGCTCGAGGCCGGTAGAGACTGCCATGCGGCTCAGAATGCTGTTGTGGATACCGAGATCGGGCAGGTAGTAGAACAGGCTGGGCCGGTAACTGGTGTCGCGGAACGGCGCCGACGGACTTTGCAGGTCCCACAGCGAATATTGGGTGTAGCCGAAATACAGGTTGTCGATCAGGCCACGCGAACGCATGTCTTCCGGCTGGAAGATGCGGAACTTGAAGCTGAGCTGGAACTTGGCGTTGCGGTTGCCGCCGCTGTTGCCGACCGCGAAGTACATCGGCTCGTGGAACGACAGGCGCGGGATATTGATCAGGTCCAGCGCGGCCGGAGCGATGCCGATCGGGCTGGCGTCGGTGCCCGGCGTGATGACAGATGCCGACGGTGTCGCCGCACCGGCCAGCGCAATGCCTTCAGCCGACGGCACCGGCATCTTGCCGTCTTTCGGGCGGATCACCGCGACCAGCACCGGCGAGGCATCCACGCCCACGGTCTCGATGCGCACCACGCCGCGCAGGTAGTCGGGCAGGGTGGCGCTGTAGGAGATCTTGCGGAACTCGCCGCGCTTGAGGGTGAGTTCAGCGGGGGCGCCGGCTTCACGCTCCATGCGCAACTGCACCGGCGGCGTCATGTCGGCCGAGGCGGCCACCGCCAGGTTGTCCGGAATAGCGTACGTCTGGCTGTCGTGGTCGTCTTCGGTGACCAGCAAGGTCAGGGTGAACGGCTTGTTGCCGTCGACCAGCTTGGGCGGTTGCAGCAGCGAAATACCGGCGCTGGCGCCCTGCATGAGCGACAGCGCGCCGATGGCGGTGAGCGCCAGGATCAGGCGCTTGGGTGCAAACGGACGTTGAGTATGCGGCTGGCTGGGGAGGAGCATGAGGCCTGGATTTTTTACTGTTGTAGGCGATGAGCGCATTGTCGTATAGGTCGGTTTGTCAGTTTGTCGATGGTAGGGAGCGTGCATCAGCGTCCGTTGATATGAACAGGCTCTGGCGATATGGATTGGTTTCCACGCGTAAAGTTGCTTCGATCCGACGTTTCATACACTTAAGAATGTAAAGCGCCCTGATTTCAGACTTCGTCAGACTTCGATATCTCTTTTTGCGGGATAATGGGCTAAATACCTAAATAATGTTGATTATTAGTTCCATATTTCCTCATCATGTTATCCGCTTCCTACGATAGTTTACTTGTTGTTGTGTCACTGCTGGTGGCGGTGCTCGCCTCCTATACTGCTTTGGACATGACCGAGCGGATCAATGCGACCCAGGAATATGCAGGTCGCTCCTGGTTGTTCGGCGGTGCTGTGGCGATGGGTATCGGCATCTGGTCGATGCATTTCGTCGGCATGCTCGCATTCCGCCTGCCCATCGATCTGGGCTATGACCCGTGGATTACCTTCCTGTCGCTGCTGATCGCGATCGGCGTCTCGGGCTTTGCGCTATGGATCGTCAGCCGTCCCGAGCTGCCGCTGCGCCGCCTGCTCAACAGTGCGCTGGTCATGGGCGTGGGCATCGCCTCGATGCACTACGCCGGCATGGCCGCCATGCTGATGACGCCGGGTATTCACTACGATCCTCTGCTCTTCGTTGCTTCCATCGCCATTGCCGTCGGCGCTTCAGGCGCGGCCTTGTGGATCGCGTTCCGCCTGCGCCGCAATACGCCGTACGTCAAATTGGCCCGCGCAGGCGCTGCGGTGGTGATGGGCGTGGCCATCGTCGGCATGCATTACACCGGCATGGCGGCGGCGAATTTCCCGGAGGGCAGTCTCTGCCTGGCCGTGCGCGACGGCGTCAGCCCGGGCTGGCTGGCGATCCTGATCATCGTCGTCACGTTGGCGGTGCTGACGATCGCCTTGCTGACTTCGCTGCTGGATGCGCGGCTGGAGTCGCGCACCGCCAAGCTGGCGCGTTCGCTGGCCGAAGCCAATGAAGAACTCACGCAACTGGTCTTGCACGACAACCTGACCAAGCTGCCCAACCGCACGTTGCTGGATGACCGCCTCAATCAGGCCATCAACAAGGCGGCGCGCGAGCAGGGGCATTTCGCACTGATGTTTTGCGACCTTGATGGTTTCAAGGCGATCAACGATTCGCTCGGTCATCATGTCGGCGACCTGATGCTGGTGGAGGTGGCGCAACGCGTCCACTCGATCATGCGCTCGCAGGATACGGTGGCCCGGCTGGGCGGCGACGAATTCGTGATGCTGGTGGATCTGAAGGATCCGGACGATGCGGTGACGGTCGCGGACAAGCTGGTCAAGATCATCAACCAGCCCTTCCATATCGAAAAGCACGAGCTGCGCGTCTCGGCCAGCATCGGCATCGCGATCTATCCGGAGGACGGCAGCAGCCGCCACGACCTGGTGATCAACGCCGACGCCGCCATGTACCACACCAAGCGCAGCGGTCGCAACGGCTACCATTTCTTTGAAGCGTCGATGAACGTCAATGCGCACAACCAGTTGCAATGGCTGCAAGACCTGCGCCTGGCGCTGGAGCGCAACGAATTCCTCCTGCATTATCAGCCCAAGTACAATTCGCCGAACGGCCCGGTGCTGGGCGCCGAAGCCTTGCTGCGCTGGCAGCATCCGGTGCATGGACTGGTGGGGCCGGATGAGTTCATCGGCTTGGCCGAACGTTCCGGGTTGATTGTGCCGATCGGCGCATGGGTGCTCGATGAAGCTTGCCGCCAGATGAAGACCTGGTACGACATCGGCCACGAAGACTGGAAGATTGCGGTCAACCTGTCGGCGCTGCAGTTTGCCCAAATCGACCTGATCGATCTGGTGAAAGAGACGCTGGCGCGCCATGATCTGCCGGCGCGCTGCCTGACGCTGGAAGTCACCGAGTCCACCGCGATGCACGATGCCGAGAGCAGTCTCAAGACGCTGCAGCAGATCGCCGATCTCGGGGTGGATATTTCGATCGACGATTTCGGCACCGGCTATTCAAGCCTGCTCTATTTGAAGCGCCTGCCAGCCAACGAGCTCAAGATTGATCGCGGCTTCGTGCGCGACCTCAGCGACGGCAATGATGACGCGGCCATCATCTCGGCCATCGTGGCGCTGGGCCGCACGCTCAATTTGCGCATCGTCGCGGAAGGCGTGGAAACCACCAAGCAGCAGACCTTCCTGACTTCGGTCGGTTGCGACGCGTTGCAGGGTTACCTCATGGGCCGGCCGATGCCGCCGGACAAATTCATCGAGGCGACTTCCAACCTGGTGAAGAACACCGCGCATACGTCCTGATTTTTTCCTGACTTCCTTCAACCTCGCCGATGGATCGATTTCCGGCGAGGTCTTTCCCTCCGGCAAAAATCGTCGCCCAGCCGGCGATCGCCGCCGTGTTGTCGAGCGTCAACGCAAGCCCCGCAAGCACTGAACAGACACGACAGTCACACGCTGTTCCACGCATTCAAGCCTTTCGTCCCGGAGCATTATGGAGAGTATGTGGCCGCCTGAGCCATGACTACATATCAACATTTGCCTGACCAGAATGGCAGGGGGACAACATGAACGTGATTGGAAACATGAAGATCGGCAAGCGTCTCGGACTGGGCTTCGCCATCATCTTGGCGCTCTCCGTCCTGATTGCCGTGATCGGCGTCTGGCGTTTGCAAAGTGTGGCCAGGGCGACGCAAGCCATGATGGACGTGCCGCTGGCCAAGGAACGCATGATCGGCGACTGGTATCGGCACACCTATGCCGGCATTCGCCGCACCATTGCCGTAGCCAAGAGTTCCGATCCCAGCCTGTCGGCTTTCTTCAAGCCGGAGACCGACGAAGCCACGCGTATTTCCGGCGATCTGCAAAAGAAGATTGCCGAACTGATCGCCAGCGATGAAGAAAAGAAGTTGTACGACAAAATCATGGCGCTGCGCAAAGTCTATCTGTCGTCCCGCGACATTATCTATAAAGCCAAGAACGAGCCCGGCGCCGACCCGGCCATGATCGCCGCTGCGCTGGAAAAGGACTTTTTGCCGGCAGCGAAGAACTATTCGACGGAAGTGGAAAACCTGCTTGCGCTGCAACGCAAGACCATCGATCAACTCAATGAGCATGTGGCGGAAATCGCTACGCAAAGCGCCAACCTGCTGATCGTGCTGGAAGTGCTGGCGCTGGCGCTGGGCATCACCTGCGCCTGGTATCTGACGACCGGCATCACGCGGCCGCTGAACACGGCCGTCGGCATCTCACGCCGTGTCGCGGAAGGCGACCTGTCGGTGGAGATCGCGGTGACAACCAAGGATGAAGCCGGCCAGTTGCTGCAAGCGCTCAAGGACATGAACATCAGCCTGCGCAATATCGTGGGCAACGTGCGTACCGGTACCGACACCATCGCCACGGCATCCAGCCAGATCGCCAGCGGCAATCTTGATTTGTCGAATCGCACCGAGCAGCAGGCCGGCTCGCTGGAAGAGACCGCGTCGGCGATGGAGCAGCTGACCTCGACCGTCAAGCAGAACGCCGACAACGCACGCCAGGCCAACCAGCTGGCGGTTTCGGCATCGGAAGTAGCGATCCAGGGCGGCAGCGTGGTGGGGCAGGTGATCAATACGATGAGCGCCATCAACGATTCGTCCAAGAAGATCGTCGACATCATCAGCGTGATCGACGGCATCGCTTTCCAGACCAATATCCTGGCCTTGAATGCGGCGGTGGAAGCGGCGCGCGCCGGCGAACAAGGGCGCGGTTTTGCTGTGGTGGCGTCCGAAGTGCGCAGCCTGGCACAACGCTCTTCCGCTGCGGCGAAAGAAATCAAGACGCTGATCGATGATTCCGTCTCCAAGGTCGACGTCGGCAGCAAGCTGGTGGGCCAGGCCGGATCGACCATGGAAGAAGTCGTCTCCAGCGTCAAGCGCGTCACCGATATCGTCGGCGAAATCAGTTCGGCCAGCCAGGAGCAAAGCACCGGCATCGAAGAGGTCAATCGCGCGATCGCACAAATGGATGAAAGCACGCAGCAGAATGCCGCGCTGGTCGAGGAAGCTGCCGCTGCCGCGCAATCACTGCAGGAACAAGCCGGCAAGCTGGCGGAACTGGTCAGCGTATTCAATATCGGCAATACCGCAGGCCTGTCAGCGCCTGCAGCAAAGACTTTGCGACGCACGGTTGATATCAATCCGGCGCCGCGTCTGGGGTAATCGGGGGTGGGGAGCAGCCGTCGCCTTTACCGGCGACGGCTTTTTTTTGCGCTGAATATTCTCAAGGCCTGGTTCAGGCCGTGCACTCGGCACGGTAGTTCTCCGTCGCGCGCTGGCTCTTGCGCCGGGCTTTTTCGATGGTCTTGACCGGCGCATTGCGCAGATCGTCTTCCGCCCAGGCTTTGCGTTGCGCTAGTTGGGCGCATTTCCTTTTCTGCTTTTCGGCGACCAGTCTGGCGCGCGCATCTTCGCGCTCCTGTTTTTCGCGTTGCCGGCTCAGCCGCTTGTCCTCGGCGGCACGGCTTTTGTCGAGGCGTTGCTGGACGGCCTTGTCTTTGGCGGCGGCCACCGGCGCCGGGCTCTTTACGCCGCGCGCGTCCTCGAGGGCGACGCTCTTGCCGTTGGCGCAGGCGGCGTCGCTGTACGTGACCTGGCCGTCGCCTTCGCATTTATAGATCGCCCAGGCGGGCATGGTGGACAGCAGCAAGGGCAATGCAAGCAAGGGCAGACGGGAAAATGGCATAGGCGAAACTCCTGGCGGTGGAGACGGAATTTTTCGGGATTTTTCGGAATTCTCGATCGCCGCCATCGGCTGCGGTCAGAGCACTTTGCCGGGATTCATCAGCGCGTGAGGATCCAGCGCCTGTTTGATGGCGCGCATAAGCCGGAGTTCTACCGGTGATTTATAACGCAGGATTTCCTCACGTTTGAGCGCACCGAGTCCGTGTTCGGCCGAGATCGAGCCACCGAATTTGTCGACGCTGTCGTGCACCGCGCGGTTGATGGCCGGCTGTTCGAGGATGAAGTCGGTGTCCTTGATGCCGGGCGGCGGCGAGACGTTGTAGTGCAGGTTGCCGTCGCCGAGATGGCCGAAGGTGACCATGCGGCAGCCGGGCGATGCCTGTTGCACCAGCACGTCGGTGACGCGGATGAATTCACCGATGCGCGAGATCGGCACCGAAATGTCGTGCTTGATGTTCTTGCCTTCGTGCGCCTGCGCCATGGAGATGAGCTCGCGCAATTGCCACAGCGCTTTCGATTGCGCGATCGAAGAGGCGATGACGGCGTCATCGATCAGTTCCTGTTCCAGCGCCAGTCCGATCACGGCTTCGAACATTTCCGAGGCATGGACTTCGGATTCGCTGTCCGATAATTCCAGCAGTACGTACTGCGGATGCAGGCGGTCGAACGGCGCGCGATGCGGTGGAAAATGTTTGGCAACCAGCTGCATGCAAAAATCCGACATCAACTCGAATCCGGTCAGCGCCGCGCCGCACTGCGCCTGCGCCAGGCTGAGCAGGCGCAGCGCGTGATCCGGCGTGCGCAGCGCGGCCAGCGCCGTGACCTGCGCCTTGGGTTGGGGGAACAGTTTGACGACGGCGGCGGTGATGATGCCTAGCGTGCCTTCGGCGCCGATGAACAGATCGCGCAGATCGTAGCCGGTGTTGTCCTTGCGCAGGCCGCGCAGGCTGCTCATGATCTCGCCTTCCGCCGTGACGACTTCCAGGCCCAGGCACAGTTCGCGCGTATTGCCGTAGCGCAGGACCGCAGTGCCGCCGGCGTTGGTCGACAGGTTACCGCCGATGGTGCAGCTGCCTTCCGCCGCCAGCGACAGCGGGAACAGCCGCTGTTGCGCAGCGGCAGCCTGCTGGATGTTTTGCAGGATGCAGCCGGCTTCGACCGTCATGGTGTTGTTGACCGGATCGACCGCGCGGATGCGATTGAGGCGCGTCAGCGACAGCACCACGGCCTTGCCGCTGGTGTCGGGCACGCTGCCCAGCACCAGGCCGGTATTGCCGCCCTGCGGAACGATCGGCACCAGATGCCGGGCGCACAGCTTGACCACGGTGGCGACCTCTTCGGTGCTGCCCGGCCGCAGCACGGCCAGCGCGCGGCCGGTGTAGCGGCCGCGCTGGTCGGTCAGGTAGCCGGCGGTGTCGGCATCGGCAGTCAGGAAGTGGGCGATGCCGATGGCGTCGCGGCAGGCCTGCAGGAAATCTTGCCGGAAATCTTGTTGTGCTGCAGTCATGATGAATGATGAGGTCTGGAGCGCTATTGCGAAGCCTTCCGGATGGCCTGGCGGGCGATTTCCTTGGCGGCTTTCTTGTAGGGAGCCAGGTACAGGATCGCGCACAGGAAATACACGCAGCTGATCGCGACTTCAACCCAGCCGAGCGTGATCGACGTGGCGACGCGGTCGCTGGTGGCGCGCACGATGCCTTCGGTGAAGTACAGCAGGATCAGCATCGACGACCATTGCATGGTGTAGACGTCGCGCTTGAGCACGCCGCGCAGCGGGAACAGCAGCGGAATCACCTTGAGCACCATCCACGAACCGCCCGGCCGCAGCGGCGCCAGCACCAGTTCCCAGGCCACGCAGAGGATGATCAGCGCGACCAGGCTGGCGGCGGCGCCGAGGTGGAAGATGCGAAAACGATGCGTGCTCAGGGTGCTCATTCAAGTCTCCTGCAGTTTGATGGCGTTCTGTGCGAGGCGGCGGCCGAGGGCAACTGCCAGCGCGCGGGTATCGTCGGAAATCGCCTGGTTGCCGTTGACCCCGGCCCAGTGGCTGGCGCCGTAAGGCGAGCCGCCGGTGCTGGTGCTCATCAGCTCGGGATGGGTGTAGGGCAGGCCGACGATGAGCATGCCGTGGTGCAGCAAAGGAATCATCATCGACAGCAACGTCGATTCCTGGCCGCCGTGCATGCTGCCGGTCGCCGTGAACACGCTGGCGGGTTTGCCGGCCAGCGCACCCGCCAGCCATTGCGGCGCGGTGCCGTCCCAGAAGTATTTCATCGCCGCGGCCATGTTGCCGAAGCGCGTCGGCGAGCCCAGCGCGAGTCCGGCGCACTGTTCGAGGTCACTCAATTCGACGTAGGGCGCGCCATCGGCGGGCACGTCGGGTTCGGTGGCTTCCGTCACGGTGGAGACGGCGGGTACGGTGCGCAGGCGCGCATCGCAGCCCGGCACGCTTTCCACGCCCTGGGCAATCAGCTCGGCCAGTTTGCGGGTGGAGCCGTGTCTCGAGTAGTACAGCACCAGTATCGTTATATTAGTTGTGTTCGGCATGTTGGTATTATAGGAGCCTTTATTTATCCATCGCACGCGTTTTACTGCTCGCATTCCGAGAATGAAACCTGGTGCATGATGAAGCGCTGTTCCGGCTTCGTCGTGATTTTGATTGCTTCCTCTTGCTTACTTTTCTGAAACCCATGCAGGGCTTGTCTCGTACCCAGTTGCGTGATTTGTTCCGGTTCGCCGCCAAGCGGCTGAGCGACGATCGCTTGCCGCAGGTGGCGGGCAGCCTGACGTTTACCACCATCCTGTCGCTGGTGCCGCTACTGACCATTGCGCTGGCGATCTTCACCGCCTTCCCGCTGTTCAGCACGTTCCGCTCGGCGCTGGAGGCCTATTTCGTCCAGAGCCTGATGCCCAAGGGCGTGGCCAGCACCATTCTCGGTTACCTGAACCAGTTCTCGTCCAAGTCCGCGCGCTTGTCGGCGGTCGGCGGCGTCGCGCTGATCCTGACGTCGGTGCTGACCATGGCGACCATCGACCGCGTGTTCAACCAGATCTGGCGCGTCAAGAAGTCGCGCCCCTTGCTGCAGCGCATCCTGGTGTACTGGGCCATCATTACGCTCGGTCCCTTGCTGATCGGGATTTCCATCAGCGTGACTTCGTACCTGTATTCCGCCACCAATGGAGTGGTCACCAGCGTGCCGCTCATCGGCGCCAGTTTTTACACGCTGGTGTCAGTGCTGCTGACGACCAGCGCATTCACGCTGCTGTACATCGCCGTGCCGAATCAATGGGTGGACTGGCGTGACGCGGTCTGGGGCGGCTTGCTGGCGGGCGTGGGGGTGGAAATCGCCAAGCGCCTGTTTGCCAGCTATGTCATGAAATTCCCGACCTACACGATGGTGTACGGGACAGTGGCGGCCTTGCCGATTTTCCTGCTGTGGATTTACATGCTGTGGATGATCACGCTGGTCGGCGCGCTGGTAACGGCAGCGCTGCCGATCGTGCGTTACGAGCGCTGGTGGCACGTGGCGTCGCCGGGCAGCGAATTCATCGACGCCATGAAAGTGCTGAAGATCTTGCATGAAGCGCGCGCCAACGGCGAGTCGGCGAAGGTGGATGCCGGTCTGCTGCGCACGCGTACGCACCTCGGGCTGGAGGAGCTGCAGACTTTGTTGCAGAAGATGCTCGAAGCGGGCTGGGTCGGTTCCCTCAAAGGCGAGGCGCCGCGCCTGTCGGCCTGGAACAAACGCCTGGCCGACGGCCTGGACCGCTGGACATTGCTGATCAATCCCGAGTCACTGAAGCTGGTGGACGTGTATCGCCTGTTCGTGTTCGACAGCGCCACCCATGCCGGGGAAGACCAGCAACTGGTCAACCGCGTTGAAAGTGCGGTGTCGCAGGTGCTGGATCAGACGCTGGCGTCCTATTTCTCGGAAGGCGCGCAGGCGCCCGATTTGCGTGAAGTCGCGGCCCCGGCGCCGGTCGGCGTGGGTACCGGGCGCTGAGTAGCGTCCGCCGGAGTTCAGAACGATATCTGCCCGGTCAATATCTGCCAGTACATCACCCAGTCGCCCATGAAGGAGTAGAGCGGCTGCCGAAAGCTGGCCGGGCGGTTCTTCTCGAAGCGGAAATGGCCGACCCAGGCAAAGCCGTAGCCGCACAGGACCGCCGCCGCCAGCCACCAGAAATTGTGCGTCAGCAGCAACATGCCCAGGCAGAGAAGCGCCAGCGTGGAGCCGGCAAAATGCAGCTGGCGGCAGGTGCGGTTCGAATGTTCGCTCAGGTAGCTCAGGTAGAACTCGTCGAAGCTGGTGTATTTGTCATGATGCAGAACGGTGGGCATGCTGGTCTCCTGTGTTCCTGTGATTTCAGAGTAGGCCCTGGCGCCGGCGGAATCAATGAAAAAATTTCATTTTCGTCATCGCTTTACGATTGTGGGTCGTCGCCAAACCTCGTACCATGCATATACCGCCATTGTTTGTGGATTTTTGCTCTCGCATGGGCTACATTCCGGACAGGAGCCCGACGCTCCATGGCTACAATAACTTAAGGATGACACCATGAAAGTCTCTGAAATTCTTAAAGTCAAAGGCAACATTCTCTTCACCGTGACCCCTGACACGCCGATTGCGGATGCCGTAGACGCGATGGCCGAGAAAGACATTGGCTCCCTGGTTGTCATGGAATTCGGCGAGCTGGTCGGCATGCTGACCTTCCGCGAAGTCCTCAAGACGCTGCAGGACAACAAAGGCTCGGTAGGAACGAGCAGCGTGCGCAAGCACATGGACGATCATCCGATCACCGTCACGCCCGACACCGACCTCAACGAAGTGCGCCGCATCATGCTCGAAAAGCACGCGCGCTACGTGCCGGTCATGGAAGCCAAGACGCTGCTGGGCGTGATGTCGTTCTACGACGTCGCCAAGGCGGTGCTGGATGCACAGGGCTTCGAGAACAAGATGCTCAAGGCCTATATCCGCGACTGGCCGGCGGAAGAAGAGAATAGCTAAGCCAGCCGCAGGCGGCCCTGCAGGCGCACAACCTGCCGCCGCCCGCCAGAGAAACCGTTCATGCCGCCATGAACGGTTTTTTGTTGTCCGAACAGGCATGTCCTTGTTCGCTGATCCGATCCTCTTCCAGATTTCGTTCTCTTTCATTTCATGAGTCAATCCAACCAGTTCTCCCTGCTCGGTCAACGCCGTTTTGCGCCGTTTTTCTGGACCCAGTTCCTCGGTGCGCTCAACGACAACGTTTTCAAGACCGCGCTGCTCACCATCCTGACCTATGACGCGCTGAGCTGGACCGACATCGACACCGGCCTGCTTAACAACCTGATCCCGGGTTTGTTCATCCTGCCGTTCTTCCTGTTTTCGGCGACCGCCGGGCAGTTGGCCGACAAGATGGAAAAAGGCCGGCTGGCGCGCTACGTCAAGCTGCTCGAGATCGGCATCATGGGTATCGCCGCCTACGGCTGGATGACGCATCACCTGTGGCTGCTGGTGGTCGCGGTGGCCGGCATGGGCGTGCACTCGACCATCTTCGGCCCGGTCAAGTACGCTTATTTGCCGCAGCAGCTCAAGCCGCAGGAACTGGTCGGAGGCAACGGCGTGATCGAAATGGGCACCTTCGTCGGCATTCTGCTGGGCGAAGTGATCGGCGCCGTACTGGTGGTGCACAAGCCGTTCGGACTGGAAATGGTCGCGGCGATCACGATCGGCTTCGCCGTGCTGGGCTGGCTGGCCAGCCTCGGCATTCCCTCTTCGCCGGCACCGGCGCCTGATCTCAAAATCAATTGGAATCCGTTCTCGGAAATGGTGCGCAACCTCGGTTTCTCGCGCCGCAACCGTCCGGTGTTCCTGTCTATCCTGGGCAATTCGTGGTTCTGGTTTTATGGCGCCATCGTGCTGGCGCAATTCCCGCTGTATGCGAAGAATTACCTGCACGGCGACCACAGCGTTTTTGTTCTGCTGCTGATGGTTTTCTCGGTCGGCATCGGCATCGGTTCGCTGCTGTGCGAACGCCTTTCGGGGCACAAGGTGGAAATCGGCCTGGTGCCGTTCGGTGCGATCGGCTTGTCCGTGTTCGGGCTCGAACTGTACTTCGCCAGCGTCAGCTACAGTGCGACGGCGGCGGTCGACATGAGCGGCTTCCTGGCGCAGCACGGCAGCCTGCGCATCCTGATCGACTGCGCGATGATCGGCGTGTTCGGCGGCTTGTACATCGTGCCGCTGTTTGCGCTGATCCAGACGCGCTGCGATCCCGAACACGTATCGCGCACCATTGCCGGCATGAACATCATGAACTCGCTGTTCATGGTGGTGGCCGCTTTGCTGGCGATGGTGCTGCTGCGCTCGGGCTTCACGATCCCGCAGATTTTCCTCATCACGGCGATCCTCAATGCGCTGGTGGCGACCTACATCTTCTCGCTGGTGCCGGAATTCCTGATGCGTTTCCTGGCATGGATGCTGATCCATACCATTCATCGCGTGCGTACCGTCAACGCGGATCTGATTCCCAAGCATGGCGCGGCGGTGCTGGTGTGCAACCACGTCAGCTATGTCGACGCGATCGTCATCATGGCCGCCAGCCCGCGTCCGATCCGCTTCGTCATGGATCACCGCATCTTCAGGACGCCGGTCCTGTCGTGGATCTTCCGCACCGCCAAGGCGATCCCGATTGCGCCTGCCAAGGAAGATCCGTGGCTGATGGAAAAGGCCTACGTCGACATCGCGCAGGCGCTGCATGAAGGCGACCTGGTCTGCATCTTCCCGGAAGGCAAGCTGACCAGTAACGGCGAGATCAATGAATTCAAGGGCGGCATCAAGAAAATCATCGACCGCTCGCCGGTGCAGGTATTCCCGCTGGCCTTGCGCGGCCTGTGGGGCAGTCTGCTGACGCGCGGCGCCGGCAATCCTTTCCATCGCTCGTTCAAGCGCGGCTTGTTTTCGAAGCTGGAACTGGCGGTCGGCGAGCCTATTGCGGCGCAACAGGCGACGCCGGAATACCTGCAGCAGCGCGTGAGCGAACTGCGCGGCGAGTGGAAATGACCGCCACACTGGTAAAATTCCACTTTCACATCATTAAAAGCAGAGCTTCGCTATGTCCGGCAATACCCTCGGCACGCTGTTTACCGTTACCACCTTCGGCGAATCCCATGGCCCGGCCATCGGTTGCGTGATCGACGGCTGCCCGCCGGGCATGGCGCTCTCCGAGGCCGATATCCAGCCTGAGCTGGATCGTCGCAAGCCGGGCACCTCGCGCCATGTAACCCAGCGGCAGGAGCCGGACACGGTCGAAATCCTGTCCGGCGTGTTCGAAGGCAAGACCACCGGCACGCCGATTGCACTGCTGATCCGCAATCAGGACCAGCGCAGCAAGGACTACGGCAATCTGCTCGACACCTTCCGTCCCGGCCATGCCGACTACACCTATTGGCACAAGTACGGCATCCGCGATCCGCGCGGCGGCGGCCGTTCGTCGGCGCGCCTGACCGCGCCCGTGGTCGGCGCCGCGGCGGTGGCCAAGAAATGGCTGTTCGAGAAATACGGCACCACCTTCAAGGGCTGCATGAGCCAGCTCGGCGATATCGCCATTCCGTTCGAGTCCTGGGAGCATGTGCGCGAGAATCCTTTCTTCTCCGCCAATGCGACCATCGTTCCGCAACTGGAAGACTACATGGACGCCTTGCGCAAAGCCGGCGACTCCTGCGGCGCGCGCATCGACGTCGTGGCGCAGAACGTGCCGGTCGGGCTGGGTGAGCCGATCTACGACAAGCTCGACGCCGAGATCGCCTTTGCCCTGATGGGCATTAATGCCGTCAAGGGCGTGGAAATCGGTGCCGGCTTCAAGTCGGTGGCGCAAAAGGGCACCGAGCACGGCGACGCGCTGACGCCGGACGGTTTCGTCGGCAACAACGCCGGCGGCATTCTCGGCGGTATTTCGACCGGCCAGGACATTACCGCGTCGATCGCCATCAAGCCGACATCGAGCATCCGCTCGCCGCGCCCGTCGATCGACAAGGCCGGGCAAGCCACCGACGTCGAAACCCACGGCCGTCACGACCCATGCGTCGGCATTCGCGCCACGCCGATCGCGGAAGCCATGCTGGCGCTGGTGTTGATGGATCACGCCTTGCGTCATCGCGCGCAATGCGGTGACGTGCATGTGACGACGCCGCAGATCGCCGCACAAAAATAAGTCGGATTTGCCGCGTTTTCCAGCGGCGGGCAGAACCGAGTTGTCGTGCGCGGGTCGAATGATCCGCAAGCACGGGGAGACATTGCGTCTACGGCAACGATGCCAGCGATGCCGACGATGCCAACGATGAGCGGCGGCGACGCCGCATCGGGCCTGGCCGGACCTTCGTTTCCCCTGTATTTTTATCTTTCACGAGGGGATGGCATGGGCTACCAACTACTGCAAACATTGCGCCGGCAACAATTCCTGCCGCGACTGCTGATCGCGGCGACCGCACTGGCGCTGACCGCCTGCGAAAGCGTGCAGACCACCCAGGGCGGCACCGTCGGCGTGACGCGCACGCAAAGCATGGCCTTGTCCGCGCAGGAAATCGACAGCGCCGCCGTCAAGGAATACGCGCAGGTGCTCGACGAGCAAAGGAAGAAGGGCGCGCTGAACCAGAACGCCGCCCAGATGCGCCGCGTGCGCGCCATCGCCGACCGGCTGATCCCGCAAACGGTGGTATTCCGTCCCGACGCCGCCAAGTGGAAATGGGAGGTCAATGTCATTACCTCGCCGGAAGCCAATGCCTGGTGCATGCCCGGCGGCAAGATCGCCGTCTACACCGGCCTGATCGAAAAACTCAAGATCACCGACGACGAACTGGCGGCGGTGATGGGCCACGAAATTTCCCACGCCCTGCGCGAACATGCGCGCGAACGGGCCTCCGAGCAGGCGGTCACCGGTTCGCTGATCTCCATCGGCTCCTCACTGCTGGGCGTCGGCGAACTGGGCCAGCAGGGAGCGCAGTACGCCTATATGGGCCTGATCGGCCTGCCGAATTCGCGTACCCACGAAACCGAAGCCGACCGCATGGGTGTGGAGCTCGCCGCTCGCGCCGGCTATGATCCGCGCGCTGCGATTTCCCTGTGGCAAAAAATGGGGCAGATCGGCGGCAGCGAGCCGATGAAATTCATGTCCACGCATCCTTCGCGCGACGATCGCATCAGCGACCTGACCGTGTATTCGCAGCGCGTGATGCCGCTCTACGAGCAAAGTAAAAAAATGCGCTGAAACCTGTCCACGATCTTACTGCGAGGCCATGATCCGGCGTCGGGCGGTGCTCGGAATCCTCATGTACTGAAGTACATTCCGGTTCCTGCGCTCCGGCCGCCACCGGCTGATGGCCTCTCGCTACAGATCGTGAACAGGTTGCAAAGCGTTGCCGAACGCGCGCCAAAACCACATTGCGACCTCGGAAAAGGCGTGTTTATGGCATAATCAAAGGCTCATTTCAACGACTTGCGTAGCCTTTACACGCCCGCATCATCATGCTCAAGACGCTATACGACAAACTTTGGGAATCTCACGTTGTTCACACCGAACAAGACGGAACGGCCATTTTGTACATTGACCGTCACCTATTGCATGAAGTGACCAGCCCGCAAGCATTCGAAGGCCTCAAACTGGCCGGCCGCCAGCCATGGCGCAATGCCGCCAATCTGGTGGTGGCCGACCACAACGTGCCGACCACCAATCGCGCCAACGGCATTGCCGATCCGATCTCGCGCCTGCAGGTCGAGACGCTGGACGCCAACGCCAAGGAATACGGCCTGACCTATTTCGGCATGAACGACAAGCGCCAGGGTATCGTGCACGTCATCGGACCTGAGCAAGGCGCGACGCTGCCCGGCATGACCGTGGTCTGCGGCGACTCGCACACTTCCACGCACGGCGCGTTCGCCTGCCTGGCGCACGGCATCGGCACCTCCGAAGTCGAGCACGTGCTGGCGACGCAAACGCTGCTGGCCAAGAAATCCAAATCCATGCTGGTTCAGGTCGACGGCGCCTTGCCTTCCGGCGTGACTGCAAAAGACATCGTCCTGGCGGTGATCGGCAAGATCGGTACGGCCGGCGGCACCGGTTACGCCATCGAGTTCGCCGGCTCGACCATGCGCGCGCTGACCATGGAAGGCCGCATGACGGTCTGCAACATGGCCATCGAAGCAGGCGCGCGCGCCGGCATGATCGCGGTCGACGACACCACCATCAATTACCTCAAGGGCCGTCCGTTCTCGCCCGCGGGCCCGCATTGGGAACGCGCCGTGACGTACTGGCGCACGCTGCATTCCGATCCCGGCGCCAAGTTCGACATGGTCGTGACCTTGAACGCCGCCGAGATCAAGCCGCAAGTGACCTGGGGCACTTCGCCTGAGATGGTGACCGCCATCGACAGCCGCGTGCCGGATCCGGACAAGGAAAAAGACGCGACCAAGCGCGACGGCATGGAAAAGGCCCTGGCCTACATGGCGTTGAAGCCCAATACCCCGATCGAAGACATCCGCATCGACAAAGTGTTCATCGGCTCCTGCACCAACTCCCGCATCGAAGATTTGCGTGAAGCGGCGGCAGTGGTGCGCGGCAAGTTCCGCGCGTCCAACGTCAAGCTGGCGATGGTGGTGCCGGGCTCCGGCCTGGTCAAGGAACAGGCCGAACGCGAAGGCCTGGACAAGATTTTCCGCGATGCCGGTTTTGAATGGCGCGAGCCGGGCTGTTCGATGTGTCTGGCGATGAACGCCGACCGTCTGGAACCGGGCGAACGTTGTGCGTCGACGTCCAACCGCAACTTCGAAGGACGTCAGGGCGCCGGCGGCCGTACTCACCTGGTGAGCCCGGCGATGGCGGCTGCAGCAGGTATCGCAGGACATTTTGTTGATGTGCGTTCTTTGTAAAACTACCTTGGTGAAATCATGAAAAAAATAATTGCTTTGGCTGCACTGGCTGTTTCGTTCCTGACTTTGACCGGATGCAATACCGTACGCGGTTTCGGTGAAGACGTCTCAAAGGTCGGCGACAAGATGCAGGACGCCAGCAAGAAGTAATGATGCAGTGGTGGCGGCAGCCGGTGCGTTCGCACCGCTGTTGCTGATTTGTTTTGTTGAAGAGATAAAAGAAATCGGCTGATCCGGATTGCCGCATGGTGCGGCGATCCATCATCGATAAAAGTGCCATGAATAAATTTATTGTCCATGATGGTCTGGTTGCTCCGCTTGACCGCGCCAACGTCGATACCGACGCGATCATCCCCAAGCAATTCCTGAAATCGATCCAACGCAGCGGCTTCGGTCCGAACCTGTTCGACGAATGGCGCTACCTGGATCACGGCGAGCCGGGCATGGACAACGCCAAGCGTCCGCTGAATCCGGATTTCGTGCTGAACCAGGCGCGTTATCAAGGCGCATCGATCCTGCTGGCGCGCAAGAATTTCGGTTGCGGCTCCTCGCGCGAACATGCGCCGTGGGCGCTCGACCAGTACGGCTTCCGCGCGGTGATCGCGCCAAGCTTTGCCGATATTTTCTTTAACAATTGCTTCAAGAACGGCTTGCTGCCGATCGTGCTGCCGGAGCAGCAGATCGACCGCCTGTTCGACGAAGTGAAGGCATTCCCGGGCTTCCGCCTGATCATTGACCTGGAAAAACAGGTCATTACTACCGCCAACGGTAGTCAGACTTACCCGTTTGAGGTCGGCGAATTCCGCAAGTATTGCTTGCTCAATGGCCTGGACGACATCGGTCTGACATTGCGCCAAGCGGACAAAATCCGCGCTTTTGAAGAGCGTCACCTGTTCGATCAACCTTGGCTGGCCAACACCATCTGAGCGTTACCGGTCAATTCGCGCAGGTTTCTGAAGTTTCCGATCAGCCGGATGTCCCACCGCACGGTCGCCAGGACCGGTGCAGAGGGGCCGCCGGCGTTACCATTTTCCAAGACTAGAAGACGACGACATGAAGATTGCAATTTTGCCAGGCGATGGCATCGGTCCCGAGATCATTGAACAAGCGGTGCGCGTGCTCGATACGCTGGGCGAAAAGTTTGAAATGGAAACCGCACCGGTCGGCGGCGCAGGCTACGAGGCACACGGCCATCCGCTGCCGGACGGCACGCTGAAGCTGGCCAAGGAAGCCGATGCGATCCTCTTTGGCGCGGTCGGCGACTGGAAGTACGACACGCTGGATCGTCCGCTGCGCCCCGAGCAAGCGATCCTGGGTCTGCGCAAGCATCTGCAGCTGTTCGCCAATTTCCGTCCTGCAATCTGCTATCCGGAGCTGACCGGCGCCTCGTCGCTGAAGCCTGAACTGGTGGCCGGCCTGGACATCCTGATCGTGCGCGAACTGAACGGCGACATCTATTTCGGCCAGCCGCGCGGCATGCGCGAAGCGCCGGACGGTCCTTTCAAGGGCGCCCGCGAAGGCTTCGACACCATGCGTTACAGCGAGCCGGAAATCCGCCGCATCGCCCACGTTGCGTTCCAGGCCGCTGCCAAGCGCGGCAATCGCCTGTGCAGCGTCGACAAGGCCAACGTGCTGGAAACCTTCCAGTTCTGGAAAGACATCGTCACCGACGTGCACAAGGAATATCCGCAAGTCGAACTGACCCACATGTACGTGGACAATGCCGCGATGCAACTGGTCAAGGCGCCCAAGAACTTCGACGTCATCGTGACCGGCAATATGTTCGGCGATATCTTGTCCGACGCGGCAGCCATGCTGACCGGCTCGATCGGCATGTTGCCGTCGGCCTCGCTGGACGCCAACAACAAGGGTCTGTACGAACCGTCGCACGGTTCGGCGCCCGACATCGCCGGCAAAGGCATCGCCAATCCGCTGGCGACCATCCTGTCGGCGGCCATGATGCTGCGGTTCTCCCTGAACAAGGCAGAACAGGCTGATCGCATTGAAGCGGCGGTGAAGAAAGTCCTTGCACAAGGCTATCGCACCGGCGATATTTATGAAGAGGGCACCACCAAGGTCGGCACCAAAGAAATGGGCGATGCAGTCGTCAAGGCATTGGGCTGATTGAGGTAGTGGTTTTTTTAACGTGGTAGTTCATTGATGATGGAAGTTATTCATAGGGAAAGATGATGAAACTGGTTGGTTTGGTTGGCTGGCGTGGAATGGTGGGTTCGGTCCTGATGCAACGCATGCAGGACGAGGGTGATTTCGATCACATCGAACCGGTATTTTTTTCGACCTCGAATGCAGGCGGTAAAGCACCGTCGTTCGCCAAAACGGCAACGACGCTGAAAGACGCCAACAGCATTGACGAGCTGAAAAAATGCGACATCATTATTACCGCGCAAGGCGGCGACTACACTACCGAGATCTTCCCCAAGCTGCGCGCAGCGGGCTGGAACGGTTTCTGGATCGATGCCGCGTCGACCCTGCGCATGAAGGACGACGCCGTGATCGTGCTCGATCCGGTCAATGACAATGTCATCCGCGACGCGCTGGCCAAGGGCGTCAAGAACTACATCGGCGGCAATTGCACCAACTCCATCCTGCTGATGGGCGTGGGCGGCCTGTTCAAGGAAGGTCTGGTCGAGTGGGTCAGTTCCATGACCTACCAGGCGGCTTCCGGCGGCGGCGCCAACCACATGCGCGAGCTGTTGAAGGGCATGGGCGTGATCAATGCAGCCGTGGCGGAAGAACTGGCGACACCGTCGTCGGCGATTCTGGACATCGACAGCAAGGTCGCCGCGACCATTCGCCAAGACGTGCCGACCGAGTACTTCGGCGCGCCGCTGGCCGGCGGCCTGATCCCATGGATCGACGCGCAACTGGAAAACGGCCAGTCCAAGGAAGAGTGGAAGGGCCAGGCCGAAGTCAACAAGATCCTCGGCAACGAAAAGCCTATCCCTGTCGACGGCCTGTGCGTGCGCATCGGCGCGATGCGTTGCCATAGCCTGGCGTTGACCATCAAGCTCAAGCGCGACCTGCCGCTGGCTGAGATCGAGTCCATCATCCGTGCAGGCAACCAATGGGTGAAATGGGTGCCGAACGATCGCGCCATCACGGTCAAGGAACTGACTCCGGCATCGATCACCGGCAGCCTGGAAATCGGTGTCGGCCGCGTGCGCAAGCTGAACCAGGGACCGGAATACATTTCCGCGTTCGTGATCGGTGATCAGTTGCTGTGGGGCGCGGCCGAACCGTTGCGTCGCATGCTGCGCATCATTCTTGGAAAATGATTGTCGGCGGAGCGTGGGGATTTTCTTCCGCTCCGTTGTCAATTTGCAACACCGACCCGTCAAACATTCCGTCGCCGGAATGCTGACGGGTTTTGACCATCTTGAGAACTTGGTTACACTTGCAGGCCTAAGTTCTTGATGATATGTTGAAAATCAGAATTTATCTCATCCACGTCAACAAACCGGCAATATCGCCAGCGCTAGTCAAATCCATTGCTTGATGGCAAGTTGGAGGGCTTACGTTGGCTCGCCGAATCCGGCTTGTCATTGATGAAATAAACTTTGGTCTTCAGGCCTTCTTTAACGGAACGTCTACCTCACCATACAAACATGCCTCTACACACTGATAACAAGTTTCCGCTGTCCCGCCTGAAAAAACTGAGCGCCGCCGTCTCTCTGGCAGTCATCTTGCCGATGGGAGCGCATGCAGCCGGGCTCGGCAAGCTGACCGTCCTGTCGGCGCTGGGCCAGCCGCTGCGCGCGGAAATCGAACTGACGTCAGTATCGAAAGAGGAAGAAGGTTCTCTGGTCGCGCGCCTGGCATCGGCCGACGCCTTCCGCAAAGCCAACATCGATTTCAACCCGGTATTGTCATCGCTGCGATTTTCGGTCGAACAACGCCAGGGCCGGCAACTGATCCGCATCAGTTCTGCGCAGGCGCTCAACGAGCCCTTCGTCGATTTGCTGCTGGAATTGAGCGGCGGTGGTACGCGCCTGGTGCGCGAGTACACCTTCCTGCTCGATCCGCCCGACATGCGCAAGCCGCAAGCGGCGCAGTCGGCGCCGGCGCCAACGCCAGCACCAGCGACACCAGCGACACCACCGGCAGCAGCGCCGGCTGTCGCCAAACCAGCGGTTGCCGCCGTCACGCCGGCTACAAAACCGGCAGTCGCCACTCCGGCAGCGCCTGTTGCAGCTGCACCTGCGGCATCGCCGGCGCCCGCCAACAACAGCGACGACGAGCCGGTCTCGAGCATCGTCACCAGGCCGGCGCCTTCGCCGCTGGCTGAAGAAATCATCCGCAACGGCCGCAGCGAACAGAGCGGCCTGACCAATGCACCGGTGCCAGCAGCCGTGGCTGCCAAGACCGCGCCTCAAGCTGCCGCCAACACCGAAGCCAAGTCCGAGGAAGCTGCTCCGGCGACTGCCGGCAAGCGCGGCAAGGGCGCTGCGGCCAAACCGGAAGGCAAGGCAGGCGACAAGACTTATCGCGTCAAGGAAGGCGACACGCTGGCGGACATCGCCAATCGCACCCGGGACAACACCGTGTCGCTGGATCAGATGCTGATCGCGTTGTATCGCGCCAATCCCGATGCCTTCATCGGCGACAACATCAATCGCCTGCGCGCGGGCCGCGTGCTGTCGCTGCCTGATGCCGCCACTGCCGGCGCCGTCAGCAAGAGCGAAGCGCGCACCACCGTGGTGGCGCAGGCGCAGGACTTCAATGCCTACCGCAACAAGCTGGCAGGCCAGGTTGCCAGCGGTCCGGCCCGCAAGGCCAACGACGCCAGGCAAAGCGGCGGCGGCAAAGTGACCGCGCGCGTGGAAGAAAAATCTTCCACCAACGAAGCCCGTGACCGTCTGCAATTGTCGAAGGCCGGTGCGGGAGCGAAAGACCGCGCCGCCGCTGAAAAAGCAGCAGCTGAAGACAAGATCGCCGCAGACAAGGCGATCGCCGAAGCCAACGACCGCGTCAAGGCGCTGGAGAAAAACGTCAGCGATCTGCAGAGGCTGCTGGAAATCAAGAACAAGACGCTGGCTGAAATGAGCGAGCAGCAAAAGGCTGCGGCCAAGCCGGAAGCTCCGGCTGCAGCGCCTGCTGCTGCGGAAGTGAAGCCGGAGGCCAAACCGGAAGAAAAGCCTGTCGAAGCTGCACCGGCGCCGGAGCCTGCCAAGCCTGAAGCGGCGCCTGCTCCTGCCGTTGCTCCAGCCGCAGCGAAACCCAAGGTCGCCGTGGTCCCGGGTCCGGTCGCGACAGCCAGTTTCTTTGATCGCATCCAGGACAATCCTTTCCTGTTGCCGGGCGCCGGCGCGCTGGTCGCCTTGCTGGCGGCGTGGGGCGTAGTGCGCGTGCGCAACAACAAGAAGAAGGCTGCGGCGGCCGCAGCAAGCGATCCCGAACAGGAGGATGAGCCGGCGGAGTCGCCCAAGGAAACTCCACCGGCAGTTGAAGCTGCAGCCGCAGTTGCAGCAGCTACCGCCGCTACGCCAGAAGCGGAAGAACCCGCGCCCGAACCGGCAGCCGTGGTTGAGGAACCTGCGGCGGCTCCGGTCGCTGAAGAACCCGAAGTCGAGGGCGTCGATCCGATCGAAGAAGCCGACATGTACATTTCCTTCGGCCGCGAAGAGCAGGCTGAAGACATCCTGCAACTGGCGCTGAAATCCGATCCGAAGCGCCAGGCGATCCGCAGCAAGCTGCTGGAAATCTATGCGAAGCGGCAGGACGTCGACGCCTTCAATGACGTCGCCAAGGAATTGCACGCCGGTACCGGCGGTGTCGGTGAGGAATGGGAAAAAGCCGTCGCCCTGGGCATCGTGCTGGATCCGACCAATCCGCTGTATGGTGCCGTTGTCGAGGAGGAGATCGTCCCCGAGGAAGCACCCGCGCCGGTCGAACCAGAGCCGGACCAAAGCCTTGAATTCGACCTGGACGATTTCAAGGGGGCTGAAATCCAGCCCGGTACGCCGCCGGCCGATATCGGCAGCAAGATCGATTTCGACCTCGAGCTCGACAGCGGCGTCAAGCCGGAGGAGGAAGCGGCGCCTAAACCGGCCGCTCCCGTACTCAACGACATCGATCTGGATTTGCCTCCGCCGGAAACACCGAAGCCGGTCGACGTGCTGGAAGACGATGAGTCCGCCTTCGCCGCCGAGATGTCGACCAAGCTCGACCTGGCTGCGGCGTATCAGGAAATCGGCGACAAGGAAGGTGCCCGCGAATTGCTCGAGGAAGTCATTCGCGGCGGCAGCGACGCCCAGATCGAGCGCGCGCGCGACATGCTCTCCAAACTGTCCTGAGCATAGCAGGCCGCATGTCCGGAGTGTGTCCGGAAGCGGAACGGGCGCCGGCAGCGGCGCCCGTTTGCATTTACCGGAACTCATTTCATCGCTTCAGCCCATCCAGGCAAGTTTGTACTCATGCCTGTTGTTGAAATGAGTTCCAGGTTGTTGAACTTGTTTTTAAATTGATTGGACCGGGCAGTACGCCGCAAGGCGACTGCTTCAACTTGTTGACTGCCGTGATCGAACCATTCCTTCCCGCCGACGAAACTCCCGCTGCAGTGCAGTCACGTACCTTGCATCGCATCGTGCTCGGCATCCAGTACGACGGCAACTCCTGGCAGGGTTGGCAGACCCAGCCCCACGGGCTGACCGTGCAGGACAAGCTGGAAGCCGCACTCAGGAAATTCACGCTGGCCGACATCGGCACCACCTGCGCGGGTCGCACCGATTCCGGCGTGCATGCGCTGGAACAGGTGGTGCATTTCGACACTGTCATTGCGCGCGAAACAGCCTCATGGGTGCGCGGCGTGAACGCCTTCCTGCCGCCATCGATCGCCGTGCGCTGGGCCTGCGAAGTGCCGCTGGAAGAGGGCGTCGGCATCAATGCGGGGGAGCGCGAAGACGGTTTCCACGCTCGTTTCAGCGCCACAGCGCGCACCTATCACTATGTCTTGTACAACCACCCGGTGCGCTCCCCGCTGCTGGCGGGCAAGGCCGGATGGACGTTCCGCCCGCTCGACGCCGGCCTCATGCAGCAAGGCGCGGATTACCTGATCGGCATGCATGATTTTTCGAGTTTTCGCGCGGTTGAATGCCAGGCCAAGTCGCCGGTGCGCACGATGGAGTCGCTGCAGGTGCGCCGCCACGGCGACATGATCGTCTTCACGCTCAAGGCCAATGCCTTCCTGCATCACATGGTGCGCAATATCGTCGGTTCGCTGATTTATGTCGGCAACGGCAGGCAGCAACCGCAGTGGATCGCCGAGGTGCTGGCGCAAAAGGACCGCGGCTGCGCCGCGCCTACTTTCATGCCGGACGGCCTGTATCTGGCCAAAGTGGACTATCCTTCGCGCTGGCAGCTTCCGCAGGAAGCCCGCGCCTGGCCCTGGCTGTAGCCAGGGCGGTCCAATTGTAGCCAGCGTGGTCCAATCGGTTAGACTGGCGTCTTGCCGCTTTTATCTCCCGCCCCATATATCCATCATGTCCAGGACCAGAATCAAGATTTGCGGTTTGACCCGCGCTGAAGACGTTGCTGCCGCCGTTGCGGCCGGCGCCGATGCGATCGGCTTCGTGTTTTACGCCAAGAGCCCGCGCTACGTCACGGCCGATGCCGCTGCGCAACTGATCCTGGCGGCGCCGCCGTTCGTCTCGACCGTGGGCCTGTTCGTCAACGCCGGCGTGGAGGAGGTCGCGGCCGTCCTGCAGCAGGCGCCGTTGTCGCTGTTGCAATTCCATGGCGACGAAACGCCGGAACAGTGCGCCGCCATTGCCGCCGCGGTAAAACGGCCTTTCATTCGCGCCGCGCGCATCGGAAGCTCGACCACGCCTGCGGATTTGATAAAATACGAGCAGGATTATCGTTCCGCCAGTCCCTATTTCACGGGACTCTTGCTCGACACCCTGGTCGAGCAATACGGCGGCAGCGGAAAGGTTTTCGATTGGTCTCTCATTCCAGAAGAACTCGCGCCTCGGGTCGTTTTAAGTGGTGGCTTGAGCGTACAAAACGCGACTGACGCGGTGCAGCGCGTGCGCCCGCACGCCGTCGACATCAGCAGCGGTGTCGAACAAGCCAAAGGCATCAAGGATGCCGCCAAGATCGCCGCCTTCATCAGCGCGGTACGCCAGGCGGACAACATCTGAGCGAGTGCCGTCTTACCTGGACCGAACAGCAGAGGAATTGCAATGAAAGAATTGAATCCGCTCGGGAGTTTTTCCGAGCGCCAGCCCATCGCCGCCGCAGCCTTGCACCAGACTGCGCCCTACAACCTGCCTGACGCGCGCGGCCATTTCGGCCAGTACGGCGGCAGCTTCGTGTCGGAAACCCTGACGCACGCGCTGAACGAATTGCGCGATGCCTATGCGCACTACCAGCACGACGAACAGTTCCTGGCCGAATTCCACTCCGAACTGAAACATTTCGTCGGTCGCCCAAGCCCGGTCTACCACGCCCGGCGCTGGTCCGAACTGGCCGGCGGCGCGCAGATCTACTTCAAGCGCGAAGACCTCAACCACACCGGTGCGCACAAGATCAACAACGTCATCGGCCAGGCTTTGCTGGCCAAACGCATGGGCAAGAAGCGCATCATCGCCGAAACCGGCGCCGGCCAGCACGGCGTGGCGACCGCGACCATCTGCGCACGCTTCGGCATGGAATGCATCGTCTACATGGGCAGCGAAGACGTCAAGCGCCAGTTGCAGAACGTCTACCGCATGAACCTGCTGGGCGCGACAGTGGTGCCGGTCGAATCCGGTTCCAAGACGCTCAAGGACGCACTTAACGAAGCCATGCGCGACTGGGTCACCAACGTCGAAAGCACGTTCTACATCATCGGCACCGTGGCCGGCCCGCATCCGTATCCGATGATGGTGCGCGACTTCCAGTCGGTGATCGGCAACGAATGCATCGTGCAGATGCCCGAGATCGCCAGCCGCCAGCCGGACTATGTCGTCGCGGCAGTGGGCGGCGGCTCCAACGCCATGGGGATTTTCTATCCCTACATCGATTACCCGGACGTGAAACTGGTCGGCGTCGAAGCCGCCGGCGACGGTCTCGACAGCGGCCGCCATTCGGCTTCGCTGACGCTGGGTTCGCCCGGCGTGCTGCATGGCAACCGCACTTACCTGCTGCAGGATGAAAACGGCCAGATCATGGAGACCCATTCGGTCTCCGCCGGTCTCGATTACCCTGGCGTCGGCCCGGAACACGCGTGGTTGAAGGATAGCGGCCGCGCCAGCTACGAATGCATTACCGACGAAGAAGCATTGGCGGCATTCAATACCTGCTGCCGTATCGAGGGCATCATTCCGGCGCTGGAATCGAGCCATGCGCTGGCCTACGCAGCCAAGCTGGCCGCGACCTTGCCGAAAGACAAGATCGTGCTGGTGAATCTGTCCGGCCGCGGCGACAAGGACATGCATACGGTCCAGCAGCGGCAAGGGTAAGCAGGCTTAGCAAGCAAACGGCGCCAGCCGGCATGCGAGCGGCGGACTTGAAATCCGCCGCTCGCGGCAACGAAAACAAAACCGCGCTGGCCGATCGACGAACAACATATTCCAATACCATGTCCCGTATCCAATCCACTTTCTCCGCGCTGGCGGCCGCCAACAAGAAGGCGCTGGTCACCTTTATCACCGCCGGCGATCCGGCGCCGGATCTAACCGTGCCGCTGTTGCACGCGCTGGTCGCCGGCGGCGTCGACATTCTTGAACTCGGGGTGCCGTTTTCCGATCCTATGGCGGAGGGGCCGGTCATTCAGCGCGCCTGTGAGCGCGCCCTGAAATTCAACGTCAGCACGCGCGACGTGCTGGGTTATGTTCGCGAGTTTCGCCAGACCAACACCACCACGCCGGTGGTGCTGATGGGTTACGCCAATCCGATCGAGCGCTTCGGGGTGGATGCCTTCATTGCCGCCGCGAAAGAAGCGGGCGTGGACGGCACCATCGTGGTGGACTATCCGCCCGAAGAGTGCGAAGAATTTTCGCAAAAGATGCAGGCACAGGGCCTCGATCCCATCTTCCTGCTGGCGCCGACTTCGACGGAGGAGCGCATCATGCAGGTGGCCAAGGTCAGCAGCGGTTTCTGCTACTACGTCTCGCTCAAGGGCGTGACAGGCGCTGCCAACATCGACATCGTCGAAGTGGCGGCGCGTATTGCGGCCATCCGCAAGCACGTCAAACTGCCGATCGGCGTCGGCTTCGGCATTCGCGACGGCGCCACGGCCAAGGCGGTGAGCGAAGTGGCGGATGCGGTCGTCATCGGCAGCCGCATCATCCAGGAACTGGAAAACACGCCGCGCGAGCGCGCAGTCGAAGCGGTGCAAGCCTTCGTGGCGGACATCCGCAAAGCGCTGGACGCCTGATCCGGCGCGGCCGGCAGGGCAGGTTGCCGTGCTTTGCCGCGATTGAAAAACTTGTAAAAAAGCAAACAAAACACGATCCACGGCTGTGCGCGTTGGCCTCTGGTACAATGCGCCACCGGAAATTAAATGAGGTTTCTATGAGCTGGCTAGAGAAATTACTCCCGCCTCAAATTCAACGTAGCGATTCCGCAAGCCGGAAGTCGATACCCGAAGGTTTATGGGTCAAGTGCCCCTCCTGCGAAGCGGTACTCTATCGTACCGATCTGGAATCCAATCTCCACGTTTGCCCCAAGTGCAGCCATCACATGCGCATCCGCGCCCGTGCGCGCCTGGATTCCTTGCTCGACGAAGGCGGCCGTTATGAAATCGGCCAGGAAACCTTGCCGGTCGACACGCTGAAATTCAAAGATAGTAAGAAATACCCAGACCGTCTGAAAGACGCGCTGGAATCCACCGGCGAAACCGATGCCATGATCGTCATGGGCGGCGCCATCATGACCTTGCCGGTCGTGGTTGCCTGCTTTGAATTCGAATTCATGGGCGGTTCCATGGGCTCCGTGGTCGGTGAACGTTTCACCCGCGGCGCGCAAATGGCGCTGGAGCAAAAAGTGCCGTTCATCTGCATTACCGCCACCGGCGGCGCACGCATGCAGGAAGGCCTGCTGTCATTGATGCAAATGGCCAAGACCACTTCCATGCTGACCAAGTTGTCGGAAAAGAAGCTGCCGTTCATCAGCGTGCTCACCGATCCGACCATGGGCGGCGTGTCGGCGTCGTTCGCCTTCATGGGCGACGTCGTGATGGCTGAACCGAAAGCCCTGATCGGCTTTGCCGGTCCGCGCGTGATCGAGAACACCGTGCGCGAAAAATTGCCTGAAGGCTTCCAGCGTTCCGAGTTCCTCGTGACCAAGGGCGCCATCGACATGATCGTCGATCGCCGCAAGATGCGCGAAGAAATCGCCCGCCTGCTGGCATTGCTGCAAAATCAGGCGGCCGAAACCGTTTCCTGATCGCGATGCTGCGGACAGACCCGAACTTGCCGTCATCCAGCGCAAGTTCGGGTTTTTGCTTTTAAGTCGATCATCGCGCCCGTCGGCGACGCAGATTCAGTTCAGGTTCATCTCAGATATACCGCAGGCTCATTCATGCAAGCGCAAGCAAAACCTTCCACCCTGGCCGAATGGCTGACCCTCCTGGAAACCCGTCACTCCAAGTCCATCGACATGGGCCTCGAGCGCGTCGGCAAGGTCAGGGAACAGCTCGACATCCGTTTCGATTGTCCCGTCATCACCGTGGCCGGGACCAACGGCAAGGGATCCACCTGCGCCATGCTGGAATCGATTCTGATACGCGCCGGTTATCGCGTGGGCTTGTACATCAAGCCGCATTTCCTGCATTTCAACGAGCGCGCCCGCGTCGAAGGCATACCGGCGTCCGATGCGGCGCTGATCGCGGCTTTCGAGGCGGTCGAGGAAAAGCGCGGCGACATTTCGCTGACCTATTTCGAATTCACCACGCTGGCAATCATGAAGCTGCTGGCCGATGCAAAGATGGACGTCGTTATTCTTGAAGTGGGCCTGGGCGGACGTCTGGATGCGGTCAATGTGATCGATTCCGATGTCGGCATCGTCACCAGCATCGACATCGATCACACGGAATATCTCGGCACCACGCGCGAAGAAATCGGCTTCGAAAAGGCCGGCATTTACCGCGCCGGGAAGACCGCCATCTGCGGCGATCCGATGCCGCCGAAGTCGCTGATCAGGCATGCCGAATCAATCGGCGCCGATTTGTGGCTGATGGGGCGCGATTTCAATTACCAGGGCGACAAGCAGCAATGGGCCTACGGCGGCCGTGCGCAACGCCGCAATTCGCTGGCTTATCCGAGCCTGCGCGGCGCCAACCAGCTGTTGAATGCTTCCGCCGCGCTGGCAGCGCTGGAAGCCTTGCGCGATCGCCTCCCCATCGGCGCCCAGGAAGTGCGCACCGGGCTGGCCACGGTCGAGCTGCCGGGCCGTTTCCAGGTCTTGCCGGGACAACCGCTGGTGATCCTCGACGTCGCCCACAATCCGCACGCCGCCGCCACGCTGGCGCAAAACCTCGACAACATGGGCTTCCATCCCTACACCTATGCGGTGTTCGGTTCGATGCTCGACAAGGACATCGAAGGCGTGATCAATCACCTCAAGGGCAAGATCGACCATTGGTGCGTCACCGGCCTGCCGCTGCCGCGCGCTGCGACGGCGCAGCAATTGAAGGACAAATTGCTGGAAGCGGGCGTCGAGCCGGAATTCAAGCCGGACGCGGCCTGCACCATAGAAACCTTCGATACGCCGGCCGCTGCATTCGCAAATGCGCAAAGCCGGGCTACCGAGAATGATAGAATTGTGGTTTTCGGATCCTTCCTGACCGTAGGCGGCGTCATGGAAGCGCGCAAGCCGGAATTGCATTGAACTATCGCACCGGGTTCGCACCGTTTACGCTGCATTTGCAGCGATCTGCGGCATTTGTTGCACACACGTATTTTTCAGACTACCTAACTTAGATCAGCATGGGCTTGTTCTCGTTTTTTCGTAAAAACAAGCAGGAATCTGCTTCCGGCCAGGGCGAATTCCTCTCCCGTTCGGCAGGTGATCCGGCGGCGCAAAACAGCCGCGGCGGTCGCAGCGCCGGGAACGCACGCAAGTCCAGCAAGGCCGGCAAGGATGAATCCGTCGATCCGGTCCTGCCCGAGAAAAAACGCGCACGCCGCCGCCTGATCGGCGCCGTGGCATTGGTGTTGGCGGTAGTGATCGTGTTGCCGATGATCCTCGATTCGGAGCCGCGTCCGCTGGCCGACGATATTGCCATCCAGATACCTTCCAAAGACGGCAAGGACGCCGCCAAGGATAAGGATGCGGCGCCGGCTGTCGACAAGCCCAAGGCCGCCGCCGAGCCCAAGGAAGAATTCGTCGATCCGGCCACCATGAACGCCGGCGTCGAAAAACCCGCCATTGCGCCTGGCGCGCCGGCGATGCCGTCCGGTCCGGCCAACGCCCCGCTGGCGCAAGCGGCCAAACCGGCGCCGGCGACCCCGGCCGTGGCGGAGAAACCTGCCGAAAAGCCGGTTGCCAAGCCCGAAGTTAAGGCTGAGTCTAAAGCTGAGTCTAAAGCCGACGTTAAAGACAGCAAGACCGCCGACAAACCGGCCGAACACAAAGACGATCACAAGAAGGACGTGAAGGAAGCCGCCAAGCCAAAGGCTGCGGACAAGCCCGACGACGCGGCGCGCGCGCTGGCGATCCTGGAAGGCAAGCCCGCCGCGGCCGACAAGAAACCGGCGCCGGCTGCAGGCGGCAAGTTCGTGATCCAGGTGGCGGCGTTGGCGACGCAGGAAAAAATCGATGAATTGCGCGGCAAGCTCAACGGCGCAGGCATCAAGTCGTACACGCAAAAAGTGGCGACGCAATCGGGCGACCGCACGCGCATTCGCGTCGGCCCGTTCGCCAGCCGCGACGAAGCCGACAAGATGCGCGCCAAGATCAACAAGCTTGGCCTGAACGCGACGGTCGTGCCGGCTTGAATTTGATGGTACCCGGTCGCATATTGCTGATGTTGCCTGTGCCTGTGCCCGTGCCCGTGTTGCCGTCGTGACGATCTTCGATTACCTGGTCTTGCTGGTGCTGGCCTGTTCGGTCGTTATCAGCATGTTGCGCGGACTGGTGCGCGAAGTGTTGTCGCTGGCCAGCTGGATAATTGCATTAGTCGTCGCCAACGCCTATGGTGAAGCATTGGCGCAGATGCTGCCCGACGTGATTCCCGGCGAGTCGACGCGACTGATCGTGGGATTCATCGTCTTGTTCATCGGTACACGCCTGTTGATGGGGCTGGTGACCAGGGCGATGGCGGAAGTGGTCAAGGCGAGCGGCCTGTCGCTGATCGATCGCAGTCTGGGCGCGGTATTCGGCATGGCGCGCGGCGCGGTGATCGTGCTGGCGGTGGTGTTGTTATGCGGTACGACCTCGATTCCGCAGCAGCCGTTCTGGAAAGAGGCGCGTTTCAGTGCGCTGGCGGAAGCCGCTGCGGAGACCGCCAAACCCTATTTGCCGGGGCAGTTCGCTCAGCACGTCCATTTTTGATTTTGTTTCTTGGTTTTGTTTCTTCGTTGTTTTTGCTTAGGAGTCCACCATGTGTGGCATTGTCGGCGTCGTTTCCCATAGTCCAGTCAACCAGTTGCTCTACGATGCCTTGCTGCTGCTGCAGCACCGCGGCCAGGATGCAGCCGGTATCGCAACCAACCACGCAAACGGTTTCTCGATGCACAAGGCCAACGGTCTCGTGCGCGACGTCTTCCGTACGCGCAATATGCGTTCGCTGCCGGGCAACACCGGCCTCGGCCAGGTGCGTTATCCGACCGCAGGCAGCTCGTCCAGCGAAGAGGAAGCGCAACCGTTCTATGTCAACGCCCCGTTCGGCATCATCCTGGCGCACAACGGCAACCTCACCAATGCGGAGCAGCTCAAGGTCGAGATGTTCAAGAACGACCGCCGCCACCTCAATACCGATTCCGACACCGAAGTGCTGGTCAACGTGTTTGCGCATGAATTGCAACAAGCCACGACCGGTTATTCGCTCGATCCGGCTGCCGTGTTCAAGGCCGTTGCGATGGTTCACAAGCGCGTGCGCGGTTCCTACGCCGTGGTGGCGCAGATCGCCGGGTACGGCCTGCTGGGCTTCCGCGATCCGTACGGCATCCGTCCGATGTGCCTGGGTTTCAATGAAACCGACAAGGGTTCCGAATACATGCTGGCGAGCGAATCCGTGGCGCTGGAAGGCCTCGGTTTCCGCTTCCTGCGCGATGTAATGCCGGGCGAAGCCATCTTCATCGACAACGACGGCAAGCTGTACAACCAGCAATGCGCCGACAATCCGACGCTGAACCCTTGCGCATTTGAATTCGTCTACCTGGCCCGTCCCGACTCGGTCATCGACGGCGCGTCGGTGTACGCCAGCCGCCTGAAGATGGGTGAATACCTGGCCGAGAAGGTCCGTCGTGAAATCGCCAGCGGTGAAATCGACGTGGTCATGCCGATTCCCGACTCGTCGCGTCCTGCAGCGATGGAATTGGCGCTCAAGCTGAACCTGGACTATCGCGAAGGCTTCATCAAGAACCGCTACATCGGCCGCACCTTCATCATGCCGGGCCAGGGCCTGCGCAAGAAGTCCGTGCGCCAGAAGCTCAACGCCATCGGTTCCGAATTCAAGGGCAAGAGCGTGCTGCTGGTCGACGATTCGATCGTGCGCGGCACCACCAGCCGCGAGATCGTGCAGATGGCGCGTGAAGCCGGCGCCAAGCGCGTGATCTTCGCTTCGGCTGCGCCGCCGGTGAAGTTCCCGAACGTCTACGGCATCGACATGCCGACGCGCGACGAACTGATCGCCTACGGCCGCACCGATGAAGAAGTCTGCCGCGAAATCACGGCCGATGCGCTGGTGTACCAGGACGTGGAAGACCTGAAGCGTTCGATCTCCGACATCAATCCGGCGCTGCGCAATTTCGAAGCATCGTGCTTCGACGGCAACTACATCACCGGCGACATCTCGCGTGACTACCTCGATCGTATCGAGTTCGCCCGCAAGAATCCGAAGCCGGCTTTGGAAGACGCCGTCCGTTCGCAACTCAACCTGAACCTGGCGCGCGTGGACTGATTTTCACGGTAGCAGGACAAGATGAACGCCGGAACGCCGCAATGGTGTCCGGCGTTTTTCATTGGCGCGACCGGAATGCTGCGGCCGTCGCGGAACTGGCTTATCATCACTGTTCTCCCGTCCCACCGTCCCACTATTCCTTGTCACGGACCTGATTCTTACCATGAACGAAAAGAAGAACTACGGCTTCACCACCACCATCCTGCACAGCGATCGCCAGAAGACGATTGAACACGGCTCCCTGCACAAGCCGATCCACACATCCGTCGCCTTCGGCTACAAGGACGCGCGCCAACTGGCCGAAGTATTCCAGGGCAAGCAATCGGGCTACCGCTACGGCCGCCAGGGCAATCCGACCGTGTCGGCGCTGGAAGACAAGGTCACCGGGATGGAAGGCGGCCTGTCGACGATCTGCTTCGCCACCGGCATGGCCGCCATCGGCGCCGTGATCCAGGGGCTGCTGCGCGAAGGCGACCACGTGGTGTCGTCGGCTTTCCTGTTCGGCAATACCAACAGCATGTGGATGACGGTCCATGCGCAAGGCGCGCGCGTGTCGATGGTGGACGCCACCGACGTCAAACTGGTCGAGGAGGCGCTGACGCCGCAGACGCGCATCGTCTTCGTCGAAACCATCGCCAATCCGCGCACCCAGATCGCTGACCTGAAACGCATCGGCGAGTTGTGCCGCGAGCGCGGGATTCTGTATATCGTCGACAACACGATGACGTCTCCCTACCTGTTCCAACCCAAGGCGGTCCACGCCGGGCTGGTGGTCAATTCACTGACCAAGTCGATCGGCGGCCACGGCAATGCGCTGGGCGGCGCGCTGACCGACACGGGTTTGTACGATTGGTCGCGTTATCCGCACATCGCCGACAACTACAAAAAGAATCCGCAAGCGCAGTGGGGCATGGCGCAAATCCGCGCCAAGGCCTTGCGCGATTTCGGCGCTTCGCTGGGACCGGAAGCCGCGCATCACATCGCCGTCGGCGCCGAAACCATCGCACTGCGCCAGGACCGCGAATGCGCCAATGCGCTCGCCGTGGCGCAGATGCTCGACGCCGATCCACGCGTGGCGGCGGTGTACTACCCGGGCCTGCCGTCGCATCCGCAACACGCACTGGCGACGGAGCTGTTCCGTTCTTACGGCAGCTTGCTGAGTTTCGAGCTGAAAGACGGCATCGACTGCTTCGACTACCTGAACCGCCTGCAATTGGCGGTGGCGTCGAGCAACCTGGGAGACACGCGCACGCTGGTGATTCCGGTGGCGCACACGATCTTCTTTGAAATGGGGCAGGAGCGCCGCGCAGCGATGGGCATCGCCGAATCGCTGATCCGGGTTTCCATCGGTCTGGAGGACACGGACGATCTGGTCGAGGATTTCAGGCAGGCGCTGGATTCGTAGTATGAGGAAGCCATGCCGGTTATGGCCGGCATGGCGTGATGCTCCTCAAGGAAGCAGCTTGTCTGCAGCCTTGTGATCGGCCCACTTGTTGGTGTAGCTGGGTTTGTAGGTCTTGAAGCGCTGGACCAGGCTGGCCGGGTCGGCGTCATGCATCATCAGCAAAGACTGCTCGGCTGTCAGGAAACGCTGCGACACCAGATGCTCGATGAAGGCGATCAGGTTGTCGTAAAATCCGTCGACATTGAGCAGGCCGATCGGCTTGTAGTGGAAACCGAGCTGCGCCCAGGTCAGCACTTCGAACAATTCTTCCAAGGTTCCCATGCCGCCCGGCATGGCGACGAAACCATCCGACAATTCCGCCATCATGGCCTTGCGTTCGTGCATGTCCTTGACGATGTGCAGGCGGGTCAGGCCGTTGTGGCCCAGTTCCTTGTCCAGCAGCGCCTTGGGAATGACGCCGGTGGCTTCGCCGCCGAGCCGCATCACTTCCGTGGCGATCACGCCCATCAGGCCGACGTTGCCGCCGCCATACACCAGGGCGATATTGTCCTTGACCATTTGCTGCGCCAGGGCGCGCGCGCCTTGTGCGTAGACTTCGGAAGCGCCCACGGAGGAACCGCAATATACACAGATGGATTTCATTTTTCTTTCGCTCGGAGTAATCAACACCGCCATGTTATAACATGAGGACAAGACCTGATCGTGACAGGCGGCATGAAGGTTTATCAAGGAACAGCATGCAGAACAAGATTGTGACACTGGCATTGCAAGGAGGCGGTTCGCACGGTGCATTCACCTGGGGCGTGCTGGATCGCTTGCTGGAAGACCGGCGCATCGACTTCGAGGGCATCAGCGGCGCCAGCGCCGGCGCCATGAACGCCACGGTGCTGGCGCACGGCTACAATCTCGGCGGACGCGAAGGCGCGCGTGAGGCGCTCGCGGCGTTCTGGGGGCGTATCGCGGTCAAGGAACCGTTCAGTTTCCTGCCGCCCGAAATGCTGCCGGGCGGCTCCAGCCTGCTGAACCAGAGCACGCCGGCGGCGATGCATGCCCTGCTGGCGATGACGCGGTTCTTTTCACCGACTCAGCTCAATCCTCTCGACATCAATCCGCTGCGCGACATCCTCGAAGAGCAGATCGATTTCGAACGCCTGCGCCGCAGCGGCGACATCAAGCTGTTCATCGCGGCCACCCGCGTCAGCACCGGCACGCTGAAAATCTTCCGTAATCGCGAACTGACCGTGGACAGCTTGCTGGCTTCGGCCTGTCTGCCCTCGATGCACCGGCCGGTGGAAATCGACGGCGAAGCCTATTGGGACGGCGGTCTGACCGCCAATCCCCCGATCTTTCCCTTGCTGCACCTGTGTTCGGCGCGGGACTTGCTGGTGGTGTTGCTGCATCCGTGCAGCCGGCCCGGCACGCCCACTTCAACACAGGAGATCGGCCAGCGGCTCAGCGAAATCAGTTTCAGTTCGGCTTTCTTCACCGAGCTCGGCGGCCTGGCGCTGGCCAAGCGCGAGGCCGAAAACGCCATGTTCGCCTTCGGTACGCTGGAGCGCCGGCTCAGGAAACTCAACATGCATCTGGTGGAGGCCAACGACCTCATGAGCCAGCTTGACGTCATGAGCAAGCTCAACACCAAGACCTCCTTCATCCACGGTTTGCACGACGAAGGACGGCAGGCGGCGGAGCGCTGGCTGGAAAAGAATTTCCACATGCTCGGCCTGAAATCCTCGTTCGATCTCGGACGCTACCTGCAATAGGCAGCAAGCGGGACGCAACAGGCAGGTGAGGCAGGAGAGGGCGGAGAAGCTTATACTGTCAGGTTTTCCGATCGTCTCTCCCTCCACGCCATGAAGCCATCCCGTTCCGAATACCTCAACATCCGCGGCCTGCAGTACCACGTGCGCCACTGGGGCGACCCGCACGCGCCCAAGCTGTTCATGGTGCACGGCTGGATGGATATTTCAGCGTCGTTCCAGTTCATGGTCGATTGCCTGCAAAAGGAATGGCATGTGATCGCTCCGGACTGGCGCGGATTCGGCCTGACCGAGCGGCCGCAGGCCGACACCTACTGGTACCCCGACTACCTCGCCGACCTCGACGCGCTGCTGCTGCATTACTCGCCCGATGAAGCGGTCAACCTGCTCGGCCACAGTCTGGGAGGCAATGTCGTCGGCCTGTATGCCGGCGTGCGCCCGCAGCGCATCGCCAAACTGGTCAACCTGGAAGGCTTCGGCCTGCCCGGCACCAAGCCTGAGGACGCGCCCGGACGTTTCGCCAAGTGGCTCGACGAACTGCTGGAAAAACCGGAGATGCGCTCCTATCCTTCGCTCGACGGCGTCATCGCCCGCCTGCAAAAAACCAATCCGCGGCTGAGCCGCGAGCGCGCGGGATTCCTGGCGGCGCATTGGGCCGGACAGAACGATGAAGGCAACTGGGAAATCCTCGGCGATCCGGCGCACAAGAACACCAACCCGCTGCTGTATCGCATCGACGAAGTGACCGCCTGCTGGGCCCGGATCAGCGCGCCGGTGCTGTGGGTGGAAGCGGCGGAAACCGATATCTGGCGCTGGTTCGGCGACAACGCGCTGATGCGCGCCGAGATCGATCGCCGCATCGCTTTCATCCCCGACGTACGCACGGAAATCATCCCCGATGCCGGCCATATGCTGCACCACGACCAGCCCGAATTGCTGGCCGCAGCGATCGAGCGTTTCCTCGCGGAATAAGTCCTGGCGCGCCACGTTCCGCCGGTTGTGCACGTGCAGCAGAGACAACGCAGGCGGCGTACAATGAAGTTATCTTTTTCCCCATTTCCAAGGTTTTGCGCGCAATGCTCAACGTCGATATGCACTGCCATTCCAACTTCTCCGACGGTTTGCTGCCGCCGGAAGAGGTGGCTGCGCGCGCCAAGGCCAACGGCGTCGATGTCTGGGCGCTGACCGACCACGACGAAGTCGGCGGCATCGCCATCGCCCGCAAGGCGGCACAAGACCTGGGCCTGCGCTATATCCCGGGCGTCGAGATTTCAGTGACTTGGGCCGGCCAGACCGTGCATATCGTCGGTCTGCGCATCGACGAGACCAATGCTGCGCTGGTACAGGGACTCGCTGCCACGCGCAACGGCCGCGAGCGGCGCGCACGCGAGATCGCCGCCCAACTTGCCGTCGCCGGTATTCCCGACGCTTTCGACGGCGCCCTGAAACACGTCGGCAACCCCGACCTGATATCCCGTACGCATTTTGCCCGCTACATCGTCGAAACCGGCCGCTGCGCCGACACCAAGGAAGTGTTCCGCAACTACCTGTGCGAAGGCAAGCCTGGCTACGTACCGCATCGCTGGGCCACGCTCAGAGAATCGGTCGAATGGATCTGCGGCGCCGGCGGCGTGGCCGTGATTGCGCATCCGGGCCGCTATTCGTACAGCGAGCTCGAATTCGGCGCCTTGTTCGACGAGTTCAAGCAATACGGCGGCACCGGCATCGAAGTCATCACCGGCAGCCATACGCCCGACCAGTACGAGGAATATGCGCGCGTGGCCAGGCGTTTCGGTTTTCTTGCGTCCATCGGCTCGGATTTCCACGGTCCGGGAGAGTCGCACGTCGATCTGGGCGCCTTGCCGCCGCTGCCTTCCGGGTTGACGCCGGTGTGGCACGACTGGGGCTTGTAGGCCCCGGCCCGTGCAATACCCCGGTCGTGCACGGGTCTCTTGATTTATCCCCACTTGTTCCTATCTAATAACCACTTTCCTGATAGGAGTTTTCCGGATGAAACGCATATTCCTCTTCCTCGCGACCAATATCGCCGTGCTGGTGGTGATGAGCGTGATCTTGTCTCTGCTCGGCGTGGACAAATTCCTGACCCGTTCAGGCCTGAACTTGCCGATGCTGCTGGTGTTCTCGATCGTGGTCGGTTTTACCGGTTCGATCATTTCGCTGCTGATGAGCAAGTCCATGGCGAAATGGAGCACCGGCGCGCGCGTGATTGACACGCCGGTCAATTCGACGGAGGTCTGGCTGGTCAATACCGTGAGCAAGCTGGCTCAGCGCGCCGGCATCGGCATGCCAGAAGTGGCTGTCTACGAAGGCGAACCGAACGCCTTCGCCACCGGCGCTTTCAGGGATTCCGCCTTGGTGGCGGTGTCGACGGGTTTGCTGCAAGGCATGACGAAAGAAGAAGTCGAAGCCGTGCTCGGCCACGAAGTTGCCCACATCGCCAACGGCGACATGGTGACGATGACGCTGATCCAGGGCGTGGTGAATACGTTCGTGGTGTTCCTGTCGCGGGTGGTGGGCTACTTCGTCGACTCGGCGCTGCGCCGTAACAATGACGATTCCGGTCCTGGCATCGGTTACATGGTGACCGTCATGGTGTGCCAGATCGTGTTCGGCATCGGCGCCTCGATGATCGTGGCTTGGTTCTCGCGCCATCGTGAATTCCGCGCCGACGCCGGTTCCGCCAGGTTGCTCGGCGGTCCGCAACCGATGATCAATGCGCTGGCGAGATTGGGCGGCATTTCCTCCAGCGGTTTGCCGCAGTCGATGGCGGCCATGGGTATCAGCGACAAACCGGGATTCATGGAATTGTTTTCCACGCATCCACCGATGGAGCAGCGCATTGCCGCGCTGCGCGGCCAGCGCTAAGCAGGTGAGAACAGAAAACGGCGGCGTACAACCGCCGTTTTTCCTTTTTTGAAGTACATTTGATTTGATTTAATTCGAAGAACCCATGAGTCAGTTTTTCCAGATCCATCCCGAAAACCCGCAACTGCGCCTGATCAAGCAGGCCGCGCAAATTGTCCAGAGCGGAGGCATCGTGGCCTTGCCCACCGATTCCTGTTACGCGCTGGTCTGCCAGCTTGACAACAAGGACGCAGTGGAGCGCCTGCGCCGCATCCGCGGCGTCGACGAGAAGCACCACCTGACCCTCCTGTGCCGCGACCTCAGCGAGATCGCGCAATACGCCAAGGTCGACAATCGCCAGTACCGTCTGCTGAAGGCCGCTACGCCGGGCCCCTACACCTTTATCCTGGAAGCGACCAAGGAAGTGCCGCGCCGGTTGAGCCATCCGTCGCGCAAAACCATCGGCCTGCGTGTGCCGGAAAACCAGATCGCCCACGCCTTGCTGGCCGAGCTGGGCGAGCCGCTGATCGGCACCACGCTGATTCTGCCGGAGCAGGACGACGCGCTGACCGACGCCGAGGAAATCCGCGACCGCCTCGAAAAGCAGATAGAACTGGTCATCGACAGCGGCGCCTGCAGCTTGGAACCGACCACCGTTATTGATCTCACCGACGACAACGAACCGGTGCTGGTCAGGCAGGGGCGGGGCGACGCAGCGCCGTTCGGTTTGTAGGTTGCCCTGGGGAAATCAATTCCTGATTGCGGGCCGCCATGTGCGGTCCGTTTTTGTTTCATGGCTTGTCTTGCGCACAATAAAATTGTCTTTTTGATAATTTTGTCTTCCGTTCGGCGCGCTTTCAAGCGAGCGACGGCCGATATTCCCGCGGCCGGTCCTTTTCCCTCTGCTACCTCTGCTAAAATTCGCACCCATGAATGATCTTATCCAGACTGTCGCAGTGTATGCGCTCCCGGTATTGTTCGCGATTACACTGCACGAGGCAGCGCATGCCTTCGCAGCCAAGTACTTCGGCGACAACACCGCCTACATGATGGGGCGCATGAGCCTCAATCCCCTCAAGCACATCGATCCCTTCGGCACCATCGTCATCCCGGTGCTGCTGTATTTCGCCACCAGCGGTGCGTTCCTGTTCGGTTACGCCAAACCGGTGCCGCTGGACTTCGGCAAGCTGCGCAAGCCCAAGCGCGACATGGCGTGGGTAGCGTTGGCCGGTCCCGCCGCCAACTTCCTGATGGCGCTGATCTGGACGCTGATGATTTACGCCCTGGCCATCGGCGGGGTCCAGGAAGAATTCTTCATGCTCATGGCCAAGGCCGGCGTGCTGACGAACCTCGTCATGTTCGCGTTCAACCTGTTCCCGATTCCACCGCTCGACGGCGGCCGCATCCTGACCAGTTTGCTGCCAAACCGTTATGCGTATAAATTTGCACAGATCGAGCCCTACGGCTTCTTCATCGTGATGGCGCTGGTGCTGCTCAAGGTGATTTACACCTGGTGGATGGCGCCGGTGATGTATCTGGCCGGCAGCCTGCTGCAACTGATCGTATCGCCGTTATCCTTCTTTTTCTGAAGACTTACACCATGTATCCTGATCGCGTTGTCTCCGGTATGCGCCCCACGGGCGCGCTGCATCTGGGCCATTACCACGGCGCCCTGAAGAACTGGGTCAAGCTGCAATCCGAACTGCCTTGCCTGTTCTTCGTCGCCGACTGGCATGCACTGACCACGCATTACGACGACCCCAGCGTGATCGAGACCAGCACCTGGGAAATGGTGATCGACTGGCTCGCCGCCGGTGTCGATCCCTCGCAATCGACCCTGTTCATCCAGTCGCGTGTGCCTGAGCATGCAGAACTGCATCTGTTGCTCTCGATGGCCACGCCGCTGGGCTGGCTGGAGCGCGTGCCGACCTACAAGGACCAGCAGGAAAAACTCGCCGACCGCGACCTTGCGACTTACGGTTTCCTCGGTTATCCCTTGCTGCAGGCGGCCGACGTGCTGATCTACCGCGCCAGCCAGGTGCCGGTGGGTGAAGACCAGATTCCGCACATCGAGATGATGCGTGAAATCTCGCGCCGTTTTAATCATCTGTACGGCAAGGAAAAAGGCTTCGAGGAAAAAGCCCGCGAAGCCGTCAAGAAACTCGGCAGCAAGCGCTCCAAGCTGTATCTGGAACTGCGCACGCAGTTCCAGGAGCAGGGCAACGAAGAAGCGCTGGAGCAGGCCAAGGCCATGCTCGACGATGCGCAGAATTTATCCATGATCGACCGCGAACGCCTGTTTGGCTACCTCGAAGGCAGCCGCAAGCTGATCCTGACCGAGCCGCAGGCCTTGCTCACCGAAGCCTCGCGCCTGCCGGGCCTGGACGGCGCCAAGATGTCGAAGAGCTACGGCAACGCCATCGCGCTGCGTGAAGACAAGGAATCCGTGACCAAGAAGGTCCGCACCATGCCGACCGATCCGCAGCGCGTGCGCCGCACCGATCCGGGCGATCCGGGCAAATGCCCGGTCTGGCAATTCCACAAGGTGTATTCCGACGATGCCGTGCGGCAATGGGTCGAAAAGGGCTGCCGTTCGGCCGGCATCGGTTGCCTGGAATGCAAGCAACCCGTGATCGACGCCATCCTGTCCGAGCAGCAGCCGATGCTGGAACGCGCGCAGCAATACATCGATGATCCGTCGCTGGTGCGCGCCATCATCGCCGACGGTTGCGATACCGCGCGCAAGCTGGCGCAGGACACCATGCGCGACGTGCGCGAAGCCATGGGGCTGGGTTATTGATTGCTGCAGGTTTAAGCAGATCCGAACAAATTGACCGATAGCAGTGGCTATCCGCTACAATCGGTCTTTTATTTTCAACCGTATCTCATTACGCACTAACATCATGATCAAGGGCAGCATAGTCGCCATCGTCACGCCGATGCATCCGGATGGCAGTCTCGATTTCCCGGGCCTGCGCAAATTGATTGACTGGCATATCGCGGAGGGCACCGACGGCATCGTGATCGTCGGCACTACCGGCGAATCGCCGACCGTTTCGGTCGAGGAACACTCCGAACTGATCAAGGTCGCGGTTGAACATACCGCCAAACGCATTCCCATCATCGCCGGCACCGGCGGCAATTCGACATCGGAAGCCATCGAGCTGACCGAGTTCGCCAAGAAGGTCGGCGCCGATGCCTCGCTGCAGGTTGTTCCCTATTACAACCGTCCGACGCAAGAGGGCATGTACCTGCACTTCAAGAAGATCGCCGAAGCGGTTGATCTTCCCGTGATCCTGTACAACGTTCCCGGCCGCACCGTTGCCGACATGAGCAACGAGACCATTCTGCGCCTGGCGCAAGTCAAGGGCATCGTCGGCGTCAAGGACGCGACCGGCAATATCGGCCGCGGCTCCGACCTGATCCGTCTGGCGCCGAAGTCGTTTGCGGTTTATTCCGGCGACGATCCGACGGCGTTCGCACTGATGCTGTACGGCGGCCAGGGCAATATCTCGGTGACGGCCAACATCGCGCCGCGCGACATGCACGAGCTGTGCGCTGCGGCCATGAGCGGCAATCTCGCCCGCACGATCGAGCTGAACAACAAGATGCTGCCTTTGCATAACAAGCTGTTCGTCGAACCAAATCCGGTCCCCCTGAAATGGGCGATGACGGAACTGGGCCTGATAGAATCCGGCATGCGTTTGCCGCTGGCTCCGCTGGGCGCTGCATTTCACGATACCGTGCGTGCGGCGTTGCGCGAATCCGGTGTATTAAAATAATTAATTAACTAAACGGCAGTGTCGTTTTCCCTTGAACCCGAACCCGCTTTTCATTGCAACGATATGACAATTCGCAAGAACGTTCACTCTGCTTCACGTCTCCTCCCACAACGCGGTCTCACCGGTTTGATGATTGCCCTGGCTTTCACCAGCCTGGCCGGATGCAGCGCCGTCAGCAACATGCTGGAAGGGGATCGTATCGATTACAAGAGCGCGGAAAAAGCCAAGGGCCCACGACTCGAAGTGCCGCCTGATCTGACCCAGCTGCAGCGCGACAACCGTTACGCGATTCCGGAGTCGAACAAGGGCGTCGCCACCGCTTCCGGCTACAGCCTGGAGCAGAAGACCCGTCCGGTAACCGATGCAGCAGCCGTGGCGCCGCAAGCCAAGGGCGATTTGCGCATCGAGCGCGACGGCACTCAGCGCTGGCTGGTCGTGTCGCAGACGCCGGAACAGCTGTGGGGCCCGATCAAGGACTTCTGGCAGGATTCGGGCTTCCTGATCAACGTCGAATCGCAGGATACCGGCGTGATGGAAACCGACTGGGCTGAAAACCGCGCCAAGATCCCGCAAGACTTCATCCGCAATACCTTGGGCCGCGTATTCGATTCGCTGTACTCGACCGGCGAGCGCGACAAGTTCCGCACCCGCCTGGAGCGCGGTCCGAACGGCACCACCGAAATCTTCATCAGCCATCGCGGCGCCGAAGAAGTGCTGACCGGTTCGGCCAAGGAAACCTCGGTCTGGACTGCGCGTCCTTCCGATCCGGGCCTGGAAGCCGAATTCCTGGCGCGCCTGATGGTGCGCCTGGGCGCCGAAGAGACCAAGGCCAAGGCTGCCGTCGCCAATGCGCCGACACTGCAGGCCCGTTCCAAGCTGCTCAAGTCCGCCAACGGCTCCAGCGTGCAGGTTGACGAAAGTTTCGACCGTGCATGGCGCCGCGTTGGTCTGGCCCTTGACCGCGTCGGCTTCACCGTGGAAGACCGCGATCGTACGCAAGGCCTGTACTTCGTGCGCTACGTCGACCAGAACCAGGACGCCAAGGACAAGGAAAGCGAAGGCTTCTTCTCCAAGCTGTTCTCCAGCAAGGACAAGGACAAGAAGGCTGCGCGCTACCGCATCGTCGTCAAGGCCACCGGTGATATCAGCAACATTACCGTACAGAACAACGACGGCAAGCAGGAAGTTTCGCAAATCGCCGACAAGATTCTCGGCTTGCTGAACGACCAGCTGAAGTAAGCCGCAGTACTTGACGTAATGCAGTACATGCCTTCGCGAGTCCACCGTTGAAATTTGCAAGTCTCGGCAGCGGCAGCGAAGGCAACGCCCTCATCATCTCCGGCACATCCGGCACGACCACCACCACGGTCATGCTGGATTGCGGTTTCGGCATCCGCGAAACCGAGCGTCGCCTGACGCGCATCGGCAAACTTCCCCAGGACATCAACGGCATCGTCGTCACGCATGAGCATCAGGATCATGTCGGTGGCGTGTTCAAGTTTGCGCGCCGTCATGGCATTCCGGTATGGCTGACCTACGGCACTTTCCAGGCGGTGGGCGAGGAAGCCTGCAAGGGCGTCCAGCTGCATTTTTGCCGCGACAGCGAAGCGCTGGCCATCGGCGACTTGTCGCTGATGCCATACACGGTGCCGCACGATGCGCGCGAGCCTGTGCAGTATGTTGCCGGTGACGGCAGGCGCAAGCTCGGCGTGCTGACCGACGCCGGCCAATCTACCGGCCATCTGGTGCAAGCGTTGGGCGGTTGCGACGCGCTGGTGCTGGAATGCAATCACGACCGCCAGATGCTGGCCGACTCGGCCTATCCTCCCTCGCTCAAGCGGCGTATCGGCGGCGACTATGGCCATCTGGCCAACGACACCAGCGCCGAGATCCTGGCCGCATTGGACAAGCAAAAACTGAAGACCGTGATCGGCGCCCACCTGAGTTTGAAGAACAACACGCCCGAACTCGCACGCGCCGCTTTGTCAGGCGCATTGGGTGCGCATCCGGGGGAAATCAGGATCGCTTGCCAGGAGGACGGGTTCGACTGGATTGCCATCGCCTGAGAAGGCGCAGCGGCAGGGAAGGGAAGCGGCGGGGAAATGCGGGAAGGATGAATGCGCGGCAGGCGTACAGGCCAGGCACCATGCGCTGCAAATCAAGCAGGCATAAAAAAAGCCGACCAACGGTCGGCTTTTCCAATAATCAGTTGATTATTTTGCTGGTGCTGCGTCAGCTGGCTTAGCGTCAGCTGCTGGGGCTGCAGGAGCAGCGTCAGCTGGCTTAGCATCAGCTGCTGGAGCTGCAGGAGCAGCGTCAGCTGGCTTAGCGTCAGCTGCTGGAGCAGCTGGTGCTGCTGCAGGAGCTTCAGCAGCTGGTGCTGGTGCAGGTGCTGGAGCTTCTTCTTTTTTACCGCAAGCAGCCAGAGCAACAGCCAACAAAGATGCGATCAACAGAGTCTTTTTCATGAATATTCCTTCAATAATAATCAAAATTTTGCGATGAATAATTACCGGTAATTATCGCTCTATAGGATGCTTTCATCGTCTTGCTTGTTAGCTCAACAACGGAAGCTTTCCAGCCCGATATTATAGCTACATTTTGGGAAAATCACATGCGAATTATTCTTTTCTGTAAGAATTTGTAAGATTGTCGCAAATCCCGTCAGCTTGTCGTCAGCCCTTTATTTATGCAGGTTTCCGGCCTGTCGGCAACGCGCAAAAAACAAAAATTGCCGAATTTTTAAGCTTGTTAAGCAAGCTCCAGCCAGCCGTCCTGATACCAATTATGGAAGGCCTCCAGCACATCCTTCGACGCCTTCGCGAGCGCCGTTTTGTCGAGCCGGCGTTCATCCGCCAGCACGGTCAGCAGCGCCTTGTCGGCGCGTCCGACGGCAAACGACTCGCCGTTGATGAACAAATGCTTGCCGCGATAAAGCATCTGCGTCTTGCGTGAAAGCCTGATCCCGCGCTTGTTTGCGGCCTGCACGAAGCGCGCCGGCGTGAGCGGCTTGTCGACCGGATCGAAGTAAGTGGCGGCTTTCGGTTCCGACAGATATTCACCGAGAAAAATCGTGATGTCGTCGTCCGTGAAACGCATCTTGTTGATTTCATCGGCCACGCGCGCCAGCAACTGCTCCGGCAATTCGGCAGGATGCTTGGCCGGTTCCAGCTCGGGATCGGCATAGCGGCCGGGCAGGTCGATCGAATCGGCCATGAACTGCAGGAAAGCCTCGCCCAGTTCCTGGAACGCGGGTGCACGGAAGCCGATCGAATAGGTCATGCATTCGCCGACCGCCACGCCGTCATGGGCGTAGTGCGGCGGCAGGTACAGCATGTCGCCCGGCTCGAGCACGAATTCCTCCTCGCTCTTGAAGTTCTTCAGGATCTTCAGCGGCATGCCGTCCACCAGCGACAAATCCTTTTGCGCGCTGATGCGCCAGCGGCGTTGACCGTGCGCCTGCAGCAGGAACACGTCGTAGGAATCGAAGTGCGGACCGACGCCGCCGCCGTCGCTGGCGTAGCTGATCATCAGGTCGTCCAGACGCGCATCGGGAATGAAGCGGAATTCGCGCAGCAGCGCATCGGCGGCATCGTCATGCAGGTTGACGCCCTGGACCAGCATGGTCCATTGCTTCTGCTTGAGCGGCGGCAGCTTGGCCAGCGGACCGTGATCCATTTTCCAGTCTTTGCCGTCCTGCGTGATCAGGCGCGATTCGACGTCGTCGCGGCCGGCCATGTCGAATAATTGCTGGCGCGTCAGCGGCGCCAGGAAACCGGGAATCGCCTGGCGGATCAGCAGGGGTTTCTTGTGCCAGTAATCGCGCAGGAAGGTGGCGGGGCTGATGCCGCCGAGCAAAGCGAGGGTATTTTTCATGGCGCCATTATAGACGCGGGCGGGCGTTGGCTGCTGCGGCCTTTTGCCTGACAAAACATCCAAACGGGTATAATTCGGAGTGCAGATTGCAGCGCATTCCAGCTTATGTCATGCCTTCTCGGGACCGCCGCAGCAAGGTCCCGCACCAACCGCAAGCGCAGGCAGTTCTTCCCACCTGCAGTAACCGATGAACAGCCTTACCAGCCATACCGCCATACGAAAGGGGCATACATGAAGATTGCCAAAAATACCGTAGTTTCCGTCAACTACAAGCTCTCCGACGCCCAGGGCGTACTGATCGAAGAAAGCCGCGACCCGATGGTCTACCTCCACGGCGGCTACGAAAACACGCTGCCCAAGATCGAGGAAGCACTGGACGGCAAGGAAGCCGGCTACAGCGTCACGATCCAGGTCGAACCGGTCGACGCCTTCGGCGAATACGACGCCGAACTGGTCAAGATCGAACCGAAGAATCGCCTGCCATCGCCGATCGAAGTCGGCATGCAGTTCGAAGGTTCGCCGGACGACGAAAACGAAGCATCGGTCATCTTTACCGTCACTGAAATCGCCGACGACAAGGTCGTCCTCGACGGCAACCATCCGCTGGCCGGCATCGCACTGCGTTTCGACCTGAGCGTCTCCGAAGTGCGCGCCGCTACGGAAGAGGAAGTGCAGCACCAGCACGTGCACGGTCCGCACGGCCACCACCACCATGGCCACGATCACGGCGATGATGAGGGCGAGGAAGGCGATCACTTCCGCAGCCATCCGGTGCATTGATTCGACTTGCACCTGCATCAATGAAAAACGCAGCCTCGGCTGCGTTTTTTTATGTCTGCACTGCGGTCTGCCCACGCTCATCAAGCTCACCAAGCTCACTGAGATGGTGGCGCCCGCACTGCCTTGGAAGAGTCGTTTAGCCTGAACAGCGCCGCATTGCTGTTGTCGACCGTGAATTTGGACCAGCCCGACGCCACGCCGATGCTGCCCAGATTGCGGCGCCAGAGGATGCCGGCGTTGGATTCGTCCTTCAGCGTTTCGCCATGCACTAGCAAGATCTTTCCCTTGAACGCTGCGGCCAGCGTGACGATGCGCTGGCGGGTTTCGGCAAAACCGTCGCGCTGGCCGCGCAGCAGGAAAGGGCGCTGGCTGGGTTGCGCAAGCGGATTGCCGTCGGCGAACAGTACGATGCCGGCCAGTTTCTTTTGCGCGGCGAAGGTGAACACGCGTTGCAGCCAGTCCTTGTTGGCGATCAGGCGGTCTTCGAATTCACTGTTGCGGCCGCCGTCTTGCAGGAAGTGATTGTTGGCGGCCGGCAGGTTGACGGTGGCGAACAGCACGTTGCCGAATTCCCAGCGCGCGTTTTCGGTATAGCTGCGGAATTTCGGTGTCACCGATTGACGGAACAGCGGCACCTTGCTGGCGCCGAATGAGAATTCATCGGGAAAGAACAGGTCGCGCACCCGGTTCAGCCGCTCGATCGCCACCGAACCGTTCTTGTTGCGGCAGCCGACCCAGTCGCTCGCGGCAAGCGACACGATGACGCCGTTTTCAGCTTCCTTGAGCAAGTCGCGGCGCGCCGTGTACAAGGCATCGCTGCATGGTTCGGCTGCCGATTTGATGCCGTTGACGACGACGAAGGCAAGGTTGTCGGCGTCGCTTTCATCCAGCGCGCGGCGCAATACGCCTTCGTCCGGACTGCCCGAAAACGAATGCCCAATCACGCCGAAACTGAAGCTGTCCTGCGCCTGTGCTGCCGGTGCGGCGCACAGGGCGGCGCCGAGCAAGGCGAGGGACAGCAGTTGCTTCATGCGCCGTCGCCCAACTGCTTCAGGCGGTACAGGGCGTCCAGCGCCTGGCGCGGCGTCAGGGCATCGGGATCGATGTCGGCCAGTGCATCGGCCACGGCCTGCGCCACCGGATCAGCAGATGCTGACGGCGTTGTATGCGCGTCATCGTCGTCGGCGCGCGGCGGTGTGCTGAAGAGGTCGAACTGCGGCGTGGTCTGGACCGATTGCGTTTCCAGCGCCGCCAGATGCTTGCGTGCCGCACGGATCACCGGCGTCGGTACGCCCGCCAGTTGCGCCACCTGCAAGCCGTAGCTTTGCGAAGCCGGCCCGGCCTGCACCGCATGCAGGAATACGATGCTGTCCTTGTGCTCGACAGCCGACAAATGCACGTTGGAAGCGGTCGGATGTACTTCCGGCAATTGCGTCAGTTCGAAATAGTGGGTGGCGAACAGCGTGAAGCTGCGCGTCGCGTCAATCAGGTGCTTGGCGATTGCCCAGGCCAGCGCCAGGCCGTCGAAGGTCGAGGTGCCGCGGCCGACTTCATCCATCAGCACCAGCGAATTCTCCGTGGCGTTGTTGAGGATGGACGCCGACTCCGTCATTTCCACCATGAAGGTCGAACGGCCACCGGCCAGGTCGTCGGCCGCGCCGATACGCGTGAAGATGCGGTCAATCGGACCGATCGTCGCGCTCGTGGCCGGCACGAAACTGCCGACATAAGCCAGCAGCGTGATCAGCGCCACCTGCCGCATGAAGGTCGATTTACCACCCATGTTGGGGCCGGTGATCAGGAGCAGTTTGCGTTCGGACGTGAAAGCGCAGTCGTTGGCGATGAAGCGTTCGATCTGGTTTTCCACCACCGGATGGCGGCCCTGTTCGATCACGATGGTCGGTTCGGTCACCAGTTGCGGTGCGCACCAGTTGTTGCGCGCGGCGTGATCGGCCAGCGCCACCAGGGTATCGAGCTGGGCCAGCGCGTGGGCGATGGCCTGCAGCGTCACGATGTGCGGCGACAGGTCCTGCAGCAGTTGCTCGTACAGGAACTTCTCGCGCGACAAGGCGCGCTCCTGCGCCGACAAGGCCTTGTCTTCGAAGGCCTTCAGTTCGGGTGTGATGTAGCGTTCGGCATTCTTGAGCGTCTGGCGGCGGCGATAGTCGTCCGGAACCTTGTCGGTCTGGCCGTGCGTGACTTCGATGTAGAAGCCGTGCACCTTGTTGTATTCGACGCGCAGGTTGGCGATGCCGGTGCGGGCGCGCTCGCGCGTTTCGAGATCGATCAGGAACTGGCCGGCGTTTTCCGACAGGCCGCGCAACTCGTCGAGGTCGGGGTCGAAGCCGCGTGCAATCACGCCGCCGTCGCGCACCATTGCAGCCGGTTCCAGCATGATCGAGCGTTCCAGCAGGTCGAGGCATTCGGTCGGCGTCGCCAGCGCGTCGTGCAGGTCCAGCAGCAACGGCGCATCGGCGTCGCGGCTGCACATCGCCACGTAATTGCGCAGCGAACCCAGTTGCTGCAGACCGCCGCGCAGGCCGGCGAGATCGCGCGGACGCGCCGACAGCAGCGCAATGCGCGTGGTAATGCGTTCGATGTCCGGGACCGCCGCCAAGGTCGCGGACAGGCCGGAGCAAGCGTCGGTGCGCATCAATGCATTGATGGCGGCGTGGCGTGCACGGGCGACTTTCTGGTCGCGGCGCGCATGATGCAGCCAGTGGCGCAGCAGGCGCGAACCCATCGCCGTGCGGCAATGGTCGAGCAGCGAGAACAGCGTCGGCGCCAGCGCGCTGGCGTCCTGCGCGCGGATGGTTTCGGTCAGTTCCAGGTTGCGGCGGGTGGACGCGTCGAGGCCGATGAACTCGTTTTCCGATTCCACCGTCAGCGCGCGCACGTGCTGCAGGCCTTTGCCCTGGGTCGACTGCGCATAGCGCAGCAGCGCGCCGCCGGCGCCGATGGCGGCGCTCATGCCTTCCGCGCCGAAGCCGTTCAGCGTGGCTACCGACAATTGATCGAGCAAGGCCTTCTCGCCGCTGGGCTGGTCGAAATGCCAGTCCGGCACCGTGGTCGGCTTGCCGGCGAGGATGTGCGAATAGGCCACTTCTTCAGCGTCGCCGATCAGCGTTTCGGCTGGCGAGATGCGCTCCAGCTCCTGCTTCAGGCGCGCTTCCAGCAAGGCCGGTTCAGCACTGAACTCCATGAGCTTCAATGCGCCGCTTGCCATCGACAGCCAGGCCAGGCCGACGGTGACGGTCTTGCGCTGTTTGCCGGAGGCGACGTTGACGGCCAGCAGCGGGCGTTCCGATTTTTCCGGCAGCAGGTCGGAGTCGGTCAGCGTGCCCGGCGTGATCACGCGCACCACCTTGCGTTCGACCGGCCCCTTGCTGGTGGCCGGGTCGCCGATCTGTTCGCAGATCGCCACCGATTCGCCCAGCTTGATCAGTTTGACCAGGTACTGGTCGACCGAGTGGAAGGGAATCCCCGCCATCTTGATCGGCGAGCCGTTCGACGAACCGCGCTGTGTCAAGGTGATGCCCATCAGGCGCGACGCCTTTTCGGCGTCGTCGAAAAACAATTCGTAGAAGTCGCCCATGCGGTAGAACACCAGCGTGGTCGGATACTCCGCCTTGATGCGCAGGTACTGGACCATCATGGGAGTGTGCTTCTCGCCGCCGGCGCTGCCGGGATCGGATTCAACGGTGGATTTCAAGTGTTTGGTCATTCAGTCAATTGCCGACGCCGCTTCAAGGATGAAATGAGAATGGCGTCGTCTTGCGAAGGTTTTCGTGGATTCTGGCGATCTGCCATTTTACCGCGTGCAGAGGCCGCATACGAGGCTGAAGTACAAGGCGGACTCCAGATGGTTCTACCGTTAACGGTAGTTGACAGACAGTTAATTCTGCGGTTCCGTACATATTGCTGTTCCGCCAAGAAAAAGGGCGACCTGCTCGCGCAGCCCGCCCCAACTCCTCAAAAAACCGAAACAGCTTTCAGTTTCAGCGCGTATGCACGCAAGCTCCCGCCGAATAAGTCGCGGTAATCGCCCGGTCGTCGGCCAGGATCGCCAGCGCGAAAAGTTGTTCTTCCAGGCTCTCCGTGGTGGCGCTGCGGCGCGCCAACAGCGGCGTGCATTTCGGATCCAGCACGATGAAGTCGGCGTCGCAGCCGGCGGCGAAGTTGCCGATCCTGCCTTCCAGCTGCAGGGCGCGCGCGCCGCCCAGCGTGGCCAGGTAGAACATGCGCTGCGCGGACAGATGGGTGCCGGCCATGCGGCCGACCTTGTACAGCTCGTTCATCGTTTGCAGCATCGAGAAGCTGGTGCCGCCGCCGACGTCAGTTGCCAGCGATACCGGCATGCGCAGCTTGTCGGCGTTGGCGAAATCGAACAGGCCGCTGCCGAGGAACAGGTTGGAGGTCGGGCACACCGTCGCCACCGATTGCGTCGCCGCCATGCGCGCGCGGTCGGCGTCGTCCAGCCAGATGCAGTGCGCGTACAGCGCGCGCTTTCGCATCAGGCCATATTGATCGTAGACCTCGAGATAGCTGCGGCTGTCGGGAAACAGTTCCTTGACCCATTGCACTTCGTCGGTGTTTTCGGCGACATGGGTCTGGATATAGGTGTCCGGATATTGCATCGCCAGTTCGCCGGCCAGCTTCAGCTGTTGTGGCGTCGAGGTCGGCGCAAAGCGCACCGTGATGGCGTAGTGCTGGCGGCCCTTGTTGTGCCAGCGCTTGATCAGCGCTTCGGTTTCGCGCGCACCGCTTTCGGCCGTGTCGCGCAGGAAGTCCGGCGCGTTGCGGTCCATCAGGCATTTGCCGGCCACCATGCGCAGGTTCAGCTCGCTGCTGCGGTTGAAAAAAGCATCCACCGATTGCGGATGCACGGTGCAATACACGGCCGCCGTGGTGGTGCCGTTGCGCAGCAGTTCGGCCAGGAAGAAGTCGGCCACTTCGCTCGCATGTTCGCCGCTCTCGAATCGGCGCTCGGCCGGGAAGGTGTACGTGTTCAGCCACGGCAGCAGGCCCGGTGCGGGCGAGCCGATGATGTCAGTCTGCGGGTAGTGGACGTGGGTGTCGATGAAGCCGGGCGTGATGATCTTGCCGCGATAGTCGAGCGGCACGCAGCCGGCGGGCAGGGTGGCGGACAGTTTGCCGTAATCGCCGGCGGCGACGATTTTTCCATCGGCGACGATCAGCAGGCCGTCGCTGTGCCATTGCGTGGCGTGTTCGTCGAAGGCGGGGTCGTTGCGGAAATGGAGCAGGCTGGCGCGGTAGGCTTGCACGTGGGGAGTCATGATGGTCCTTAATCTTGGCTATCCGGTTGCGTGCTGCGCATGACGTGAAGGCGCAACTGCGAACAACCGAATGATACTGGTATGGGATGAAACGCTGGAACAGATGCTGCTGAGGCGACGGTCCGGTTGTCCTTAGCTCCGGCCGTCCAGCATGTGTGTGGCCAGCTTGGCCCTGATGTTTCGGTCCGGCTGCTGCGAACGGATTTCCCATAACTGCATCAGTTGCGCCACCACCGCGATCGCGATGCTGGCGGGTTCCTTGCCATAGATGCCCGGAATGCCGATCGGGCAGGTCATCTTGTTCAGTTGTTCCTGTGTGATGCCGCGCTCAAGCAGACGGTGTTCGAATTGCTTGCGCTTGGTCTGCGATCCGATCAGCCCGTACCAGCCGATGTCGGCGCGCTTCAGGATGCGTTCGCTCAGTTGCTGGTCCAGCGCGTGGCTGTGCGTCATCACGAGGAAGCAGGCGCCCGGCTCGGCCATATCGACCACGGCATTGGGTACGTCGGTCGCTTCCACCGTCACCTGCATCGGCAGATCCGGCGGGAACATGTCTTCGCGTTCATCCACCCACAGCACGCGGCAGGGCAGCGTCGCCAGCACGCGTATGATGGCGGCGCCGACGTGGCCGGCGCCGAACAGCACCACTTGCGGCTGGTGCGCGCGGCAGCGGTCGAGCAGCCAACGGCGGCCGTAGCGGTCTTGCGCTACATGCGTGTTGCCGGCATGACGGAATTGTTCTGCATCCAGACCGTTGTCGGGCACGCTGAGGTCGCAGGCTTCGCCTTCCAGTTCGTAGAGCAGCGTCGGGTCGTCCGATTCCAGCGCGACCGCGCGCCAGACGTCGACGCCGGCGCTCCAGTGCCGTTCGAGTTCGGTCAGCATGGCTCCTGCGTGTTGATCGATACGTTCGAACACGAGGAACACCACGCCGCCGCAGCACTGGCCGAGGCTCGGTCCGAGTGCAATGCGTTCGAATTTGCGGATGCCGGAAAACGCCGTCGCATCCGCTTCCAACATCGTGCGCGCGATCTGCGCCGCCCGCCATTCCAGATGACCGCCGCCGATGGTGTCGTACTGGCCGTCGGCCGTAAACACCATGCGCGCACCCGCCTCGCGCGGCGTCGACCCCTGGATGGTCGCCACCGTGACCAGCACTGCCGGGATGGCGGTGCTGTGCAAGTCCTTGAGTGCGGCGAGCCATGCTGTCATGAATTCTCCTGTCGGATCGGGAACGTTATTGCACCGTGGCCGTGGCTGCGGCCTTCACCGCATCAATCGCATCCAGAATCGCCTCGCTGGTCGCCGGCGCGCGCAGCGGCGGATTGATGCGATGTTCGCCCACCGCCGACACCGCATCGCGGATCGCCAGGAATACCGAGAACGGCAGCAGCAGCGGCGGTTCGCCGGTGGCCTTGGAGCGGTGGATGGTGTCCGAGACATTGCTGTTCTTGAACAACTGCGTGCGGAAATCGGTCGGGCAATCCGACACCGCGGGGATTTTATACGTCGACGGCGCATGCGTCATCAGCTTGCCGTCCTTGTTCCACCACAACTCTTCCGTCGTCAGCCAGCCCATGCCCTGGATGAAACCGCCTTCCACCTGGCCGATGTCGATGGCCGGGTTCAGGCTCTCGCCGGCGTCGTACAGTGAATCTGCGCGCAGCAGGCGCCACTCGCCGGTCAGCGTGTCGATTACGACTTCGGACACCGCCGCGCCATAGGCGAAATAGAAGAACGGATGGCCGTTCATGGTCTTGGCATTCCAGTGCACCTTGGGCGTCGAATAGAACCCGTCCGACCACAATTGCACGCGCTTGAGGTAAGCCTGCATCACCAGTTCTTCGAACGTCACCGATGCCATAGATGGAGCGTTGGTCGAGACCATGCCGTCGGCGAAGCGCACCTCGCCGGCATCGACGCCAAAGCGTTCGGCGGCCACCTGCGCCAGCCGTCCGCGGATCTGCAAGGCCGCATCCTGCGCCGCCTTGCCGTTCAGGTCGCTGCCGGTCGAGGCGGCGGTGGCCGAGGTGTTGGCGATCTTGCTGGTGTCGGTGGCGGTGCAGCGCACCTGCTCCAGCGGCAGGCCGAGCGCGTTGGCGACAACCTGCGCGACCTTGGTGTTGAGACCCTGGCCCATTTCCGTGCCGCCGTGATTGACCAGCACCGAGCCGTCGGTGTAGACATGCACCAGCGAGCCGGCCTGGTTCAGGTGCGGTACGTTGAACGAGATGCCGAACTTCACCGGCGTCAGCGCCAGGCCGCGTTTGAGGATGGTGTTTTCGGCGTTGAAGACATTGATGGCCTGACGGCGCACCTGATACTCGCTGGTGCTTTCCAGTTGATCCACCAGGGCCTGGATCACGTTGTCTTCAACGCGCTGGCCGTAGTGCGTGGTGTTGCGTGCATCCGGTCCTTCGGCGGCGCTGTCGCCGTAGAAATTGGCGCGGCGCACTTCGAGCGCATCCTTGCCGAGATTGCGGGCGATTTCATCGAGGATGTATTCGATCGCGATGGCGCCTTGCGGACCGCCGAAGCCGCGGAAGGCGGTGTTCGACTGCGTGTTGGTCTTGCCGCACATGGCGTGGATTTCCACGTCCGACAGATAGTAGGCGTTGTCGAAGTGGCACACCGCGCGCGTGGCGACCGGGCCCGACAAGTCGGCCGAGAAGCCGGCGCGCGACACCATGTCGATCTTCGCCGCGACGATGCGGCCGTTGTCGTCATAGCCGATTTCGTAATCGTAGGCGAAGCAGTGGCGCTTGCCGGTGACGATCATGTCGTCGTCGCGGTCGGCGCGCAGCTTGACCGGACGGCGCAGGCGCACTGCGGCCACCGCGGCGGCGCACGCCCACAGCGCCGATTGCGATTCCTTGCCGCCGAAGCCGCCGCCCATGCGCCGGCATTCCACCAGCACGTCATGCGAAGCGACGTGCAGTACTTCAGCAATGTGATGCTGCATCTCGCTCGGATGCTGGGTCGAGCAATACACGTGCATGCCGCGACCCTCTTTCGGGATCGCGTAGGAAATCTGGCCTTCCAGGTAAAACTGTTCCTGGCCGCCGACGTCGAACTTGCCGGCCAGCTTGTGCGGCGCCTTGTCGAAGGCTTCCGCCGGATTGCCGCGCGTCAGGTGCATCGGCGGCAGCACATAGGATTCGGCCGCATGCGCAGCGCGCGGCGTCAGCACGGCCGGCAGTTCTTCATAGTCGATCACGACCAGGCGCGCGGCGCGGCGGGCGTTGTCGTGGCTGTCGGCGATGACGATGAAGATGGGCTGGCCGACGTACTGCACCAGGTCTTCCGCCAGCACCGGATCATCCTTGATGATGGCGCCGCACTGGTTCTCGCCGGGGATGTCGGCGGCGGTGTAGACCGCCACCACGCCCGTGGACGCCTTCACCTTGCTCAGGTCGATTGCGCGCAGTTTCGCATGCGCCTTGGCCGACAGGCCGAGCGCGGCGTGCAGCGTGCCTTGCAGTTCGACGATGTCGTCGGTGTAGGTGGCTTCGCCGGTCACGTGCAGGATGGCGGATTCGTGCGGATGCGGTTTGCCGATCTCGGTCCAGGCAGAGGTGGAGGCGGAGGCGGAGGTGGACAGGGCCGGGGCTTTTTTTGCGGACATGAATTCTTCAGTTTGCTTGTTCATTGCGTTTCCTTCCTAAGCAATCTGTGCAGCAGTCTTGCCGTGCACAAAAGCGCTTACCGAAGCGGGCTGGAGCGGCGCGTCGGCGCGCGTTTCCAGCCAGTAGCGGTACAACAGGTTTTGTGCGGTTCTCATACGATACGCCGAAGAGGCGCGCATGTCAGAAAGCGGCGCGTAATCTTGCGCCAGCGCAAGCATTGCCGCCTTGACATTGGCCTCGTTCCATTCCTTGCCGTTGAGCGCGGCCTCGGCCTGCGCGGCGCGCTTGGGCGTGGCCGCCATGCCGCCGTAGGCGATGCGGGCATCGGCCACCTTGCCGCTTTCAAGACGGAAGGCGAACGACGCGCAGACCGCCGAGATGTCCTGGTCGAAACGCTTGGACAGCTTGTACACGCGGAAAGCGATCTCCTTGCGCGGCAACGGCACGCGCACGGCCTGGACGAACTCGTTCGGCAGGATCGCCGACTTCTGGTAGGCGATATAAAAATCTTCCAGCGGCATGACGCGCCGGCCGTCAACGCCATACAGCACGATCTCGGCGCCGAGCGCGATCAGCCACGGCATCGAATCGCCGATCGGCGAACCGTTGGCGACGTTGCCGCCCAGCGTGCCGGCGTTGCGCACCGGCAGCGAGGCAAAGCGCTGCCACATTTCCGACAGCTCCTCCGGATAGTGTCCGGTCAATGCGGCATAGGCTTGTTCCAGCGTGACGCCGGCGCCGATTTCCAGCCAGCCGCCGGTGTCGGTGATGTGGCGCATTTCTTCGACCTGGCCGATGTAGATGATGTCGCCCAGATCGCGCATGTGCTTGGTCACCCACAGGCCGACGTCGGTCGAGCCGGCCAGGATGCGCGCCTTCGGCAAGTCGTTGCGCAGCGTCGCCAGTTGCGCCAGCGTGCGCGGCGCATGGAAAGTCTGTCCGGCATGCGTGACGCGCAACGGCTCTTCGCGCCGGATCGCGCGCAAGGCGTCGATCACCGGCGCGCGGTCAAAGGTGGCTTTCGGCAATTCGCCCATGCGCCGCGCCGCGTCGATGATCGGACGATAGCCGGTGCAGCGGCACAGGTTGCCGGACAGGGCGTCGTCGATTTCGCGCGTGCTCGGCGCGACGTTGTCCTGCTCATGCTTGAGATACAAGCCCCACAGCGACATCACGAAGCCCGGCGTGCAGAAGCCGCATTGCGAGCCATGGCATTCCACCATGGCCTGCTGGGCCGGGTGCAGGCAACCGTCGCGCTGCTTCAGGTCTTCCACGGTGAACAGCGCCTTGCCGTCCAGCGTCGGCACGAACTGGATGCAGGAGTTGACCGTTTTCAGTTCCAGATCGTTGCCGCGCAATTCCCCCACGACCACCGTGCAGGCGCCGCAATCGCCTTCCGCGCAACCCTCTTTGGTGCCGGTGCAATGCAAGTCCTCGCGCAAATGCTGCAAAACGGTGCGTGTATTGGGCAATCCATCGACTTGATGGGTCTCGCCGCGGAAATAGAAGCGAATCGGTTCGGACATGGTGTGCTTTGCTATATGAAAATGGCTATCGAAGAAACGGTGAATCAAGATCTGTGCCGGGACCTTTTAGAGAGAAGACCTATTTGCCGCAGTCGATTGTTGCGGCAAATTGTCGGGGCCTGCTCTCTGAAAAATCCTTCGAATTCTTCTGTTTCGCTACCGGCGTCGCTCCCAGGAGTGACGCCGGCATTGCGTCAGGTAAAACCCTGCGCCGTTATCCGCCCAGGTAAATCATCTTGAACAGGAAAATCGCCGCGATCACCCAGATCACCGCCGACACATCCTTGACGCGGCCGGTCAGCAGCTTCAATGCGGCGTAGCTGATGAAGCCCAGCGCCAGGCCGTTGGCGATCGAATACGTGAACGGCATGACCAGCGCGGTAATCACGGCCGGCACGCATTCCGTCGTGTCGTTCCAGTCGATGTCGGCCAGTTCGCGCAGCATCAGGCACGCCACGAAGAACAGCGCCGGCGCCGTTGCATATGCCGGCACCACGCCTGCCAGCGGCGCAATGAACAGCGCCAGCAGGAACAATACCGCCACCGCCACCGCAGTCAGGCCGGTGCGGCCGCCCGCCTGCACGCCGGCCGCACTTTCAATATAGGCAGTGGTGCTCGATGTGCCAAGCAGCGAACCCGCGACGATCGCGCCGCTGTCGGCCAGCAGCGCCTTGTTGATGCGCTCGATCTTGCCGTCCTTCACCAGGCCGGCGCGCTGCGCCACGCCCATCAGCGTGCCGGTGGCGTCGAACAGTTCCACCAGGAAGAACACCAGCACGACATTGAGCAGGCCCATCGAGATCGCGCCCTTGAGGTCAAGCTGGAACAGCGTCGGCGAGATCGACGGCGGAGCGGAGAACACGCCGTTGAAATGATTGCCGCCGAAGATGAAGCTCAGCACTGTCACGCTCAGGATGCCGATCAGCAGCGCGCCGCGGATCTTCAGCTGGTCCAGTGCGACGATCACCAGGAAACCGATGATGGCCAGCACCGGTGCGACCTGATGCAGGTCGCCCATGGTGACGAAGGTGGCAGGGCTGGCGGCAACGATGCCGGAGTTCTTGAGCGAGATCAGCGCCAGGAACAGTCCTATCCCCGCCGGTATCGCCGTGCGCAATGAATGCGGAATCGCGTTGATGATCAGCTCGCGGATGCGGAACAGGCTCACCAGCAGGAACAGGCAGCCCGAGATGAACACCGCACCCAGCGCAGCCTGCCACGGGAAGCCCATGCCCTTGACCACGGCGTAGGCGAAATAGGCGTTGAGGCCCATACCCGGCGCCAGGCCGATCGGGTAGTTGGCGTACAGGCCCATGATCAGGGTGCCGATCGCCGCCGCCACGCAGGTGGCGACGAAAACGGAATCCTTCGGCATGCCCGCATCCCCGAGGATGGATGGGTTGACGAAGATGATGTAGGCCATCGTGAGAAAGGTCGTGAGACCGGCCAGCAGCTCGGTACGGACGGTCGTACCGTTGTCGCTGAGTTTGAAAAACTTGTCTAGAAAAGTCATGAGAATTGTCTCCGTTTACGCACTGTGTACAGTGCGCGATTCTTTTTTATACGCCAGAAAACTTGCAGATTTCTCAGGTCCGCAAAAAATGGGCGTTCTGATTTGTATCTTGTTTTGTGCCGCTTCCCATCCCTGACGACAGGCACGGAAACCGGCCTTGAGCAGATTGATTGCAGCGTATGTAATGTCGTTGAAATATTTGGGCAAAACGTAAGTCATCGGGAATATCAACTATAAGTCTATGGGTATATGACTATGCAGAAATCGAATATTGTCTGTCTGGCATCGTGCCGACAGTCGCCATTCCTTCTGCGAAAGTATGGAATTCAGCGAATTCAGGGTCTGGTCCAGTAATCCGGCTGCGAATACACCTCCTTCAGGTAATCGATGAAAAAGCGCGTCTTCGCCGGCAGGTGCCGTTGTTGCGGGTAGACCGCCATGATGTCGTAATGGGGCAGGGCATACTCGTCCAGCACCGTGATCAGTTCGCCCGAGGCCAGCTGCGACTGGATTTCCCAGGTCGAGCGCCACGCCAGTCCGAGTCCTTCGCTGGCCCAGCGATGCAGCAATTCGCCGTCATTGCAATCCAGGTTGCCCTGCGCGCGGATGATCACCGGCTTGCCGTTCTGCTGGAAATACCAGCCGCGCTGCTGTCCGCCCTGCAGGTTGAAGGCCAGGCAATTGTGCTGCGCCAGATCGTCCAGCGTCTTGGGGATACCGTTGCGGTGCAGGTATTCCGGTGCGGCGCACACCACACGGCGGTTGCCGGCCAGCTTGACCGCGACAAAACTCGGCTCGATCGCGCCGCCGATGCGGATGCCGAGGTCGTAACCCTCGCGCACCAGGTCCACCACGCGGTCGGTCAGGTTGAACGAAATCTGCACTTCCGGATGGTTGGCCAGGAAAGCCGGCGCGTGCGGCGCTACGTGCAGTCGTCCATACGCCGCCGGCGTGGAGACGACAAGATGGCCGGTGGCCTTGTGGCGCCCCTCGGCGATGCTTTTTTCCGCCACCTCGATATCGCCCAGCAGCTTGCGGCAGTGGTCGAGGAAGACGCTGCCCTGTTCCGTCAATGTCAGGTGTCGCGTGGTGCGATGCATGAGCTTGGTGCCGAGGCGTTTTTCGAGTGCGTCGATGCGCCGGCCGAGCATTACGGGGGTGATGTTTTCCTCCAGCGCCGCCGCCGCGAGACTCCCTTTTTCGACCACGGACACGAAAGCTTCTATCTGTTTGAGTTTGTCCACAAATCCTCCTTATTCCATACTTTTTCTATATTTCCATATTTTTAGTACGGAATAAACAGATATTTAGTCTTCTTATCAAACAATATTGTTGGTTATAGGATGCATCTCATCGGTCGAGGGGCATCGTCGTTGCTTCCGGCGTATCCATAAACTCAGGAGGCAACATGGCAAAGATGAAGGCAGTAGACGCGGCGGTATATGTGCTGGAAAAAGAGGGCTGCCTGCAAGCCTTCGGCGTGCCCGGTGCAGCGATCAATCCATTCTACTCGGCGCTGAAACGCCATGGAGGCATCCAGCACGTCCTGGCCCGTCACGTCGAGGGCGCTTCCCACATGGCCGAAGGCTATACCCGCGCCAAGGCCGGCAACATCGGCCTGTGCATCGGCACCTCCGGTCCGGCCGGCACCGACATGATCACCGGGCTGTACTCCGCGCAAGCCGACTCGATTCCGATCCTGTGCATTACCGGCCAGGCGCCGCGCGCACGCTTGTACAAGGAAGACTTCCAGGCCGTCGATATCGAATCGATCGCCAAGCCGGTCACCAAATGGGCCGTCACCGTGCGCGAACCGGCGCTGGTGCCGCGTGTGTTCCAGCAGGCGTTCCACCTGATGCGCTCGGGCCGTCCCGGTCCGGTGTTGATCGACCTGCCGTTCGACGTACAAATGGCCGAAATCGAATTCGATCCCGACACCTACGAGCCGCTGCCGGTCTATCGCCCGTCGGCCACCCGCGCCCAGATCGAAAAAGCGCTGGCCATGCTGAACCAGTCCGAGCGTCCCCTGCTGACCATCGGCGGCGGCGTGGTCAATGCCGATGCGGCTGAACTGGCGGTGGAGTTCGCCGAACTCACCGGCGTGCCGGTCATCCCGACCCTGATGGCCTGGGGCGCGATCCCCGACGATCATCCGCAAATGGCCGGCATGGTCGGTCTGCAGACCAGCCACCGTTACGGCAACGCCACCATGCTGGCGTCCGACTTCGTGCTTGGCGTCGGCAACCGCTGGGCCAATCGCCACACCGGTTCGATTGAGGTGTTCACCAAGGACCGCAAGTTCGTCCACGTCGACATCGAGCCGACCCAGATCGGCCGCGTGTTCGGTCCGGACTACGGCATCGTCTCCGACGCCAAGGCGGCGCTGAAACTGTTCATCGAAGTCGCGAAAGAACTGAAAGCCGCCGGCAAGCTGCCGGATCGCTCGGCATGGCTGGCCGAATGCCAGGAGCGCAAGCGCACCCTGCATCGCCGCACGCATTTCGAAGAAGTGCCGATCAAGCCGCAACGCGTCTATGAAGAGATGAACCGCGCCTTCGGTCGCGACACCTGCTACGTCAGCACCATCGGCCTGTCGCAGATCGCCGCCGCGCAATTCCTGCACGTCTACAAGGATCGCCACTGGATCAACTGCGGCCAGGCCGGTCCGTTGGGCTGGACGATCTCCGCCGCGCTGGGCGTGTGCGCCGCCGATCCGCAACGCAAGGTGGTGGCGATCTCGGGCGACTACGACTTCCAGTTCATGATCGAAGAACTGGCCGTCGGCGCGCAATTCAACCTGCCCTACCTGCATGTGGTGGTGAACAACTCCTATCTCGGCCTGATCCGCCAGGCGCAGCGCGGCTTCGAAATGGACTACTGCGTGCAGCTGGCGTTCGAGAACATCAATGCGCCGGAACTCAACGGCTACGGCGTCGACCACGTGGCCGTGGTGGAAGGCCTCGGCTGCAAGGCGATCCGCGTCACCAACCCGAACGAGATCCAGGACGCTTTCGCGCTGGCACAGCGCTGGATGGCCGAGTACCGCGTACCGGTGGTGGTGGAAATCATCCTGGAGCGCGTGACCAACATCGCGATGGGCACCGAGATCAACGCCATCAACGAATTCGAAGAGCTGGCCACCAAGCGCGAACATGCGCCGACGGCGATTAGCCTGCTGGATTGACTTACACGCAGCATCACGCTCATCAAGGACGCACACATGACAAAACTTGCCGCCAACCTCACCATGCTCTTCACCGAGCTGCCGTTCATCGAGCGTTTCCGCGCCGCCGCGCAAGCCAATTTCAAGGCTGTGGAATTCCTGTTCCCCTACGCCTTCGAACCGGCGCAGATCGCCGAGCAACTGCGCAAGAACGAACTGGAACTGGTCCTGCACAATCTGCCCGCGGGCAACTGGGAAGCCGGCGAACGCGGCATCGCCTGCCATCCGGATCGCGTCGGTGAATTCCGCCAGGGCGTCGACGAGGCGATCCGCTACGCCAAGGTGCTGGGCGTCAGGCAACTCAACTGCTTGGTCGGCATCCAGCCGCCAGGCATCAGCGCCGCCGCCGCACGCGAGACGCTGGTCGCCAATCTGAAATTCGCCGCCGACAAGCTGCAAGCCGAAGGCATCGCCTTGCTGATCGAGCCGATCAACTATTTCGACATTCCGGGCTTCTTCCTCAACACCACGAAGCAGGCTGCCGAACTGATCGCCTCGACCGGCTCCAACAACCTGTTCGTGCAGTACGACATCTATCACATGCAGCGCATGGAGGGCGAACTGGCCAACACCATCAAGGCCAATCTCTCGCTGATCCGCCATGTGCAACTGGCTGACAATCCCGGCCGTTTCGAACCGGGCACCGGCGAGATCAACTATCGCTTCCTGTTCCGGTATCTGGACGAGATCGGCTACCAGGGCTGGATCGGCTGCGAATACAAGCCTAAGGCCGGCACGGTAGAGGGGCTGGGCTGGCGCGCTGCGCACGGCCTGTGATCCAGGCTTGCAAGGAATTCATTTATTCATCTTAGAGGAGACACATCATGGCAAAAGTCGGATTCATCGGATTGGGCATCATGGGTTCGCCCATGGCGGAGAACCTGCAAAAGGGCGGTCACAAGCTCTACCTGCATGACCAGAAAAATCCCCCCGCAGCGCTGATCGAGGGCGGCGCCACCGTCTGTACCTCGGGCGCAGAAGTGGCCAAGCGCGCCGACATCATCATCGTGATGGTGCCGGACACCCCGCACGTGGAAGCGGTGCTGTTCAGCAAGGGCGGCGTCGCCGAAGGCCTCTCCGCCGGTAAGATCGTGGTCGACATGAGCTCGATCTCGCCGATCGCCACCAAGGGCTTCGCGCAAAAGATCAACGCATTTGGCTGCGAATACCTGGACGCGCCGGTCTCCGGCGGTGAAGTGGGCGCCAAGGCGGCGTCGCTGACGATCATGGTCGGCGGCAATGAGTCGGCGTTCAATGACGTCAAGCCGCTGTTTGAACTGATGGGCAAGAATATCACGCTGGTCGGCGGCAATGGCGACGGCCAGACCACCAAGGTCGCCAACCAGATCATCGTGGCGCTGAACATTCAGGCCGTGGCGGAGGCATTGCTGTTTGCTTCCAAGGCTGGTGCGGATCCTGCGCGCGTACGGCAGGCGTTGATGGGCGGGTTCGCCTCGTCACGCATCCTGGAGGTGCATGGCGAGCGCATGGTTAAGCGCACCTTCAATCCTGGTTTCCGGATTGAGTTGCATCAGAAGGATTTGAATCTTGCCTTGCAAGGGGCGAAGGCTTTGGGTGTGAGCTTGCCTAATACGGCTGCTACTCAGGAGTTGATGAATGCTTGTGCGGCGAATGGGATGAGCGGGTTGGATCATTCGGCGTTGTGCCGGGCGATTGAGTTGATGTCGAATCATGAGATTGCCAAGGGCTGATCTGGTCGGCTGTTCCGGCTGATCGGCTGGTCGTTGCTGACGCTGTTCGCTCTTCGATCAAACCTGCCGGGCCCGGCAGGGTTGATCGAAGAGAGACCAAAATCAATTGCCACCGACCGAGAGTCGGAACAAAAGGAAACAACAGCATGCTGAACAACCCACGCCAATTCCTCCTCGACCTCTACACCGCCGCCGTCTCCGCAGTAAGCGCAGAAAAATCCCTCCCGACATTCCTGCCCGAACCGCCAAAGCAAGGAAGAACCATCGTCATCGGCGCAGGCAAAGGCGCAGCAGCCATGGCCAAGACCGTGGAGCAGCACTGGCCCGGAAAAATATCAGGACTGGTGGTCACGCGATACGGCCACGGCGCCGACTGCAAACAAATCGAAGTCGTCGAAGCTTCCCACCCAGTACCGGATGAAGCCGGCAGAAAAGCCGCCGCCCGCATGCTGGCGATGGTGCAAGGCCTCACCAAAGACGACCTCGTCCTCTGCCTGATCTCCGGCGGCGGCTCCGCATTGCTGGCATTGCCCGCCGAAGGCATCACCCTCGAACAAAAGCAGGCCATCAACAAAGCCCTGCTCAAAAGCGGCGCCAACATCTTCGAAATGAACTGCGTCCGCAAACACCTCTCCGCCGTCAAAGGCGGGCGGCTGGCGCTGGCCTGTGCGCCGGCGCGCGTGGTAACGCTGATGATCTCGGATATCCCCGGTGACGATCCCGGCATCATCGCCAGCGGCCCGACACTACCCGACGCCACCACCTGCGCCGAGGCATTGGCGGTGCTGCGCAAATACAAGATCGAGATCCCACCCTCGGTGCAAGCGCATCTCGAGTCCGGCATCGGCGAAACCCCCAAGCCCGGCGACGCGCGTCTCAAGACGAATGAGCACCACGTCATCGCCACCGCCCAGCAAGCCTTGCAGGCAGCGGCGACAGCTGCGCGCGCAGCCGGCGTCACTCCCTACATCTTGTCCGACGACATGGAAGGCGAAGCGCGCGACATCGGCCTGGCGCACGCCGCCATCGCAAGACAGATCGCCCAATACGACCAGCCGTTCAAGAAACCCTGCGTGCTGATTTCCGGCGGTGAAACCACCGTCACGGTGCGCGGCACCGGTCGCGGCGGACGCAACGCGGAATTTCTGCTCAGCCTCGCCAACGCCCTCAATGGCGCACCCGGCATGCACGCGATCGCCTGCGATACCGACGGTATCGACGGCTCCGAGGACAACGCCGGTGCCGTCTATCAGCCGGACTCAATGAAACGTGCCGAAGAACTCGGTCTGAATCCCAAGGCGCTGCTGGAGAACAACGACGGCTACGGCTTTTTCAGCGCGCTCGGCGACCTCGTCGTCAGCGGCCCGACGCGCACCAATGTCAATGACTTCCGCGCCATCCTGATCCTTTAAGAAATTCCCGGCATCGACGCCGTATACCAACGACAGCAACAGCAGCAACAACAGCAACACCACCAAGGAGACCGTCCATGCGACGTCAACGCCAGGCAAAAATCGTAGCCACGCTCGGCCCCGCCAGCGCCACCAAAGACATGATCAAGGCCTTGTTCGAAGCAGGCGCCGATGTGTTCCGCTTCAACTTCAGCCACGGCACCCACGCCGACCATCATGCGCGCTTCGAGATCGTGCGCGCGGTCGAGCGCGAAGTCGGTCGGCCGATTGCCATCCTCGCCGACCTGCAAGGTCCCAAGCTGCGCGTCGGTCAATTCGCCGACGGCAAGGTTCAGTTGGAAGCAGGGCAAGAGTTCGTGCTTGACTGCGACACTACGCCAGGCGACACCACGCGCGTCTGCCTGCCGCATGCCGAACTGTTCGAGGTCATTGCCGCCGGCCAGTCGCTGCTGCTCGACGACGGCAAACTGCGCCTGCAGGTGCTGGACAGCGACGGCCAACGCATCCGCACGTGGGTCATCAACGGCGGCGCCTTGTCCGACCGCAAGGGCGTCAACGTACCCGATGCCGTGCTGCCGATTCCCGCGCTGACCGAGAAGGACAAGCGCGATCTGTCCTTTGCACTGGAACTCGGCGTCGACTGGATTGCATTATCTTTCGTCCAGCGTCCGGAAGACGTGCACGAAGCCCGCGCCCTGATCAACGGCCGCGCCGCCGTGCTGTCCAAACTGGAAAAACCCGCGGCCCTCGACCGCCTCGACGAAATCGTCCAGGCCTCCGACGCCATCATGGTCGCGCGCGGCGACCTCGGCGTCGAGCTGCCGCCCGAGCGCGTGCCCGGCACGCAAAAGCGCATCCTGCGCGCCTGCCGCCAGCAGGGCAAGCCGATCATCATCGCTACCCAGATGCTGGAATCGATGATCACCAGCCCGGTGCCGACGCGCGCCGAAGTCTCCGACGTCGCCAGCGCCATCTATGACGGCTCCGACGCCGTCATGCTGTCTGCCGAATCCGCCAACGGCAGCTATCCGTTGCAAGCGGTCGCCATGATGGACCGCGTCATCGGCGAAGTCGAACGCGACCCGCTTTACCGCAACATGATCGACGCCCAGCAGGAAACGCCGCAGTCCAACAGTTCCGACGCCATCTGTTCAGCGCTGCGCGACGTCACGCGCATCGTCGGCGCCACGGCCACCGTGACCTACACCAGCTCCGGCCACACCAGCCTGCGCGCTGCCCGCGAACGCCCGATGGCGCCGATCCTGAGCATTACACCGAAGATTGCAACGGCACGAAAACTGGCACTGGTGTGGGGCGTGCATTCAACGATCAGCGACCAGATCCACAACGAAAGCGAGATGGTCAGCGCGGCATGCCAAACGGCATTGAGGGAAGGATTTGCGAAGAAAGGCGATCAGATCGCCATCACCGCCGGCATGCCTTTTGGGCAGCCGGGGAGTACTAACTTGTTGCGGTTGGCGCAGGTGTAACGGACTCGGATTTAAAGGGCTACACAAGAAACCGTCCGGCAGAGCCTGATCCTGTCAGGCATGTCATTCAATCGGTACGTCGCCCTTTCGATCCGCGAATGGACTTCCTATGCCTTGATATCGTCGATGCCCCAGACGTCCTTTATGACGCCTAGCAACGTACTGACGCCGACATCGCTGGAACAGCTTTTCAGATAAATGAAAGACAAGGCGCAGTGCTGTTCTATCTTGTCCCAGATGACCAGCTCCCCTTTCCCTTGTGCTGCCATGGCGACGTCGTTACGCAATAGGCACAGACCGACACCCATCTTGACCAGACTTGCCATGGAAGATTCTTGGTCCGCTTCCGCTACGGTCGTCTGCTCCCCCCCGTATTCCTGAAACATCTCCCGCACCAGGCGATGCTGCGAACTATACACCGGCGTACCCACCCAAGGCATGGCAGCAATCTCTCGCCAGCCTGCTTCAGCGATTTTTCCAGCCCAAGTGGGCGGCGCTACGACCAGATAGGTCAGCGTGCTCAATCGCAACGTGCACATGGCCGGATCATCGACTTCACCAAGATAGAAACCGCAGTCCAGTTTGCGTGCGGCGACCTGCTCCATGATGAAGCCGGAAATACCATGCGCCAGCCTGATTTCCATTTTCGGATAAAAGCTGACAATGTGCCGCAAGAGCATTCCGAGACGGATATAGTCCGGATCGATAATGGTCCCCAGGCGTACCGTTCCAGCCACCTCTCCTTGCATCTTCCTGGCCGTGTTGACCAGATCAACGGCATTGCTGAGAGTCTTGCGCGCATGCTCCAGCAGAAGCTCCCCCGGCTTGGTGATCGTCATGCCGCTGGAAGTACGCTCGAAGAGCGTCACGCCGAGTTCTTCCTCAAGGGCCTTGACTTGCTTACTGACGGTCGGCTGTGTGAGATTCAGGATCTCAGCGGCACGCGTCAAGTGACCTGTGCTGGCAACGGTCAAGAAAGCGCGAAGTTGATAAATTTCCATGGTATGGCGTCGCTGGTCGGAAACATAAAACAACTGGGATGCGAGGAAAAATCTGCTACAGCTTGGGATTGTAAACACAAAACAAATGCAGGGGCAGCGGCCGGCGTCATGATATTTCCTGAATCGCGAAAGCTGGGCTGCCCGCAAAATAAAAAAGGCGCTTGCTCTCCTGAACGCAAGCGCCAAGACCAATAGATTGCATGACAAATGATGCGCTTACCGGTCGCGCACACGTCATGCTACGTGCGGATCGTGACTCGCCTGACGACGTGGTCCTTGGGCCTTGGCCTGCCTGTCAGCGCCGATGAGGGAACGCCTTGCTGCCGGCGTAGCCGGCGATATCGCGCAGCTCTTCCTCGATACGCAGCAACTGGTTGTACTTGGCCATGCGGTCCGAACGCGACATCGAGCCGGTCTTGATCTGCAGCGCGTTGGTGCCGACGGCGATATCGAACATCTGTCCAGCCCGGTCACCGGCGGCGGCGTGCCGGCCGACCGCATCCAGCAATTATTCATGCTGGCGGTGCTGGAAGGGCAGGAGACGCCGGACGCCATCGTCGGTTTTGCGTGGCGGCACATCTCCGCCGGCGGCAAGAAGATCGTGCGCGACGGCGTGCGGCTGGAGGACGAGCAAGACAACCTCGATGAGCTGAGCCTGCAGGCGCAGCGTTTCTTCGTCGAGCGGCTGCCTTTGCTGCAGGCCTTGCAGGTGATCTGATGCAGCGGAATTTCCCGATGGAAATGCGGGAAATCTCGAATCTTTGCAAGGTCTTGCGGCAATTGCGCCAGCCAAACTCGGGTACCATTGAACCGGTTTCCGGACTGGATCGAACGGCATTTCCGAGAAGAAAAATATTTTGAACAATCTGTGGCGAGTCAAATGGACGCTCAAGGCCAAGGTCATCATGGTCGTGGTCGCTGCCGTCCTCGTGACGACGGCGGTGATTGTCGCCGTTTCGCTGACCGTCATGAAGCGCGACATCAAGGCGCTGATCGGCGCGCAGCAATACACGACGATCAAGATGATCGCCACCGCCCTCGACGAGAGCTTCCAGACGCGCCGCATCACCCTGCGTTCGCTATCGCAGGGTTTGCCCCCGGCAGCGCGGCATGACCCGCACCTGCTGCAGGTCTACCTCGCCAGCCACACCAGCCTGACCGAGCTGTTCTTCAATTTCTCGGTGTTCGGCGCCGACGGCCAGCTGCTCGCCAATTTCATCGACACCAACGCCATCGGCCGTTTCAACGTCGCCGACCGCGAATACATGCAGCGCACCCTGGAACAAAAGCGCGGCGTGATTTCCGAACCGCTGCGCAGCCAGATATCGAAGCGCGCCATCGTGCTGATGACCGAGCCGGTGTTCGACGACAGCGGCAACATCGTGATGGTGTTCGTCGCCAGCATCGATTTGCAACAAGCCAATTTCCTCGGCCAGTTCACCAACATCAAGGTCGGCAAGACCGGCTTCATCTACATCATCACCTCCAAGGGCGTGATCGTCGACCACGCCGACAAGGCGCGCATCCTGCAGCATGTCGACAGCGCCGGCGGCAAGAGCGGCGGCACCCAGCAGGCGCTGGCCGGTTTCGAAGGCAGCATGGAAGGCCTCAGCCGGAGCGGCCAGCCCGCGCTGTTTTCGTTCAAGCGCATGCAGACGGTGGATTGGATCATCGGGTCGATCTATCTGCAGAACGACGCTTTCCAGCCGATCCGCGACATGCAGGACAAGGCCTTGCTGCTGTCGCTGGTGATGGCCGTTCTGGCCGGCTGGCTGGCCTGGCTGATCATGTCGCGCCTGATCGATCCGCTGCACCGGCTGCACGGCCACATCCAGAAAATCCGCAGCGCCAAGACCTATGACGAAGTGCCGCTATCGTATCGGGAAGACGAGATCGGCGACCTCGGCAGCGCGTTCAATTCCCTCATGCGCGAGCGCAAGGATGCCGAGATGGAGCTAGACCAGGCGCGCGTCAATCTGGAAAGCATGAACAAGGCGCTCGAACGGCTGGCGCTGGAGGATGATCTCACGGGCCTCGCCAATCGCCGCCAGTTCGATCTCAGCCTGCAGGAAGAATTCAGCCGCGCCATGCGCAACGGCAATTCGCTGGCGCTGGTGATGATCGACGTCGATCACTTCAAGCAATACAACGACATTTACGGCCACCTCGCCGGCGACCAGTGCCTGCGCAAGGTCGGACGCGTGATCAAGGCGCAGCAGACGCGTCCCGGCGACCTGATGGCGCGCTACGGCGGGGAGGAAGTGGGCATCCTGCTGCCCGGCGCCGACGAGGCCGGCGCGATGGCGGTGGCCGAACGCATCCGCATGGCGGTGCGCCAGCTCGGCCTGCTGCATGAAGGCAACGAAGCAGGCATCGTCACCATCAGCGCGGGCGTGAGCGCGTTCGTACCGATCCGCGACGTCGACGCGCCCGACAAACTCATGCGCGCCGCCGACAAGGCGCTGTATCTCGCCAAGGCGCAGGGCCGCGATCGCATCTGCAGCAGCAGCGATTTGCCGGCCTCGTCCTGATTTCAGTTTTTCTTGTATTGGCGGGTGATCTTCTTCGCCAGGTCGAGGAAATTCTTTTCCGCCGGCGAGATGCTGGCGGTACGGCTCACCAGCGTGATCGGCGCCACCAGCGTCGGCCTGGCGTCACGGATGCGGCAATACACCACGCTGTCGCGATGGAAATCCTTCATCGATGCCGGCACCACCGAGATGCCGCCGCCGGCCGCGACCAGGCTGATGTTGGTCAGCATGCGTTCGACTTCGGAGGCAATGTGCGGCGTGAATCCGGCGTTTTCGCACGCTTCGATCAGGCGTGAATACATGCCCGGTGCGCCGTGTCTCCGGACCAGAATGAACTGTTCGTCTGCCAGCGCGCGCAGCGATACGGTCGGCATGTCGCCTGTCTGTTGCTTGCCGAGCAGCGCATGTCCCATCGGCAGAATCAACAGCATTTCTTCATCCAGCAATTGCAGGAAGCCGATGCCGCGCGGCTGGCTGACCGGCGCGCGCAGGAAGCCGAGGTTGACCTTGCCGTCTTCAATCTCTTCGGTGAGTTCGGCGGCGTTGCCTTCGCGCAGGTCGAGATGCACGCCGGGGTAGGCATCGCGATAGGCGCGGATGATGCCGGGGATCAGCGGATGCGCTGCGGCCGAGCTGGTGAAGCCGATCACGATGGTGCCTTCGAAGCCTTGCGCCGCGCGCGCCGCCTTGGCTGACGCCAGTTCGACGCTGCGCAGGATGGCTTTGGCTTCCTGCAGGAAAGCGGCGCCGCCGGCGGTCAGTTCGGCGCCTTTCGGGTGGCGGCGGAACAGGTCGAAGCCGAGTTCCTTTTCCAGCATCCTGATCTGGTGGCTTAGCGGGGGTTGCTGCATCTCCAGCCGTTCGGCGGCGCGCGTGAAGTGTTGTTCTTCGGCGACTACGAGGAAGTAGCGGAGGTGGCGGAGTTCCATTGTTGTTATCTCTTTTGGGTTTGGAAGTCTGGATGTGAATACATTTTACATCTGCTGTTCTGCTCCGACTTCGCTGTTCTGGGTAGCTTATTTGTTTCTCTCTTCGGACGGCCGGGGTTGCCGGGGGCGGCCCGGCAGCCGCTCACTTTCTTTGCTTCGCCAAAGAAAGTAAGCAAAGAAAGGCGACCGCGATTCGTCGCCTCGCTGCGCGGGGTTCCCGTTGGTGACGTGCTCAAATCGGGAAGGGAAACAAACTCGCTTCGCTCAAACAAGTTTCCCTTCTTTTTCCGATTTGAGCACGTCACCAACGGCGACTCATAAGCGGAACTTCTTTTTCGGCTCGCTTCGCTTTGCCTTGGGGGGCTCGCCTGCGGCATCGTGATTTCTTTCTTCTTATACTGCCTGCTTCCGCTTGTGCACCACCAATCCCATCAAGCGGTTGTCGCGCCAGCGCGAGCGTTCTTCCAGTTGATCGGCTTTGAGGACCTTGCGCCGTTCGTCTTCGATCTGTTTTAGCGTCGCTGCATCCCATTCATTGGGCAACTGCGTCTTGGCGACGTCGCGATACGTGTGGCCGTAGCGTTTGGCGTAGTCGATCACGCCTTCCGGGGCATTGAGATCGATGGTTTCGAACGGGCCCATGAAGGACCAGCGCAGGCCGAGGCCGTCTTTCAGTACCTTGTCGAGGTCTTCCGAGGAGGCGTAGCCGTTTTCGTACAGGTTCAGCGCTTCGTTGAGTACCGCGCCCTGGATGCGGTTGAGCAGGAAGCCGGTGATTTCCTTTTTCAACAGTACCGGAGACTGGCCGGCGCGGGTGTAGATGTCGTGGGCGCGCTTGACGGTTTCTTCCGACGTCCACGGCGCAGGCGCGAGTTCGACCAGGGGAACGAGGTAGGGTGGATTCACCGGGTGGGCGACCAGGATGCGGTGGCGGCCGGGGAGGTGTTCCGAGAACTCGGAGGTGGGGATCCACGACGTCGAGCTGGTGAGGATGGCGCCGGGTTCGGCCAGCTTGTCCATCTCGGCGAAGATCTGGCGTTTGACTTCGACGGTTTCCTTGACGTTTTCCTGCACCAGTGCAGCGCCTTTGAGCGCTTCCGCCAGGGTCTTCGCGGGCTTGATGCGCGCCAGCACCACCTCGGGTGTTTCCGTGATCAGGCCATGCCTGGCCAGGTCGCTGATGTTGTCGTGCAGGAGCTTGGTGCAGGCGCTGAGCGCTTCCGGCACGGCGTCGTAGATGGCGACGCTGCAGCCGGCGCGGGCGAAGACGATGGCCCAGGCGCGGCCGATCAGGCCGGCGCCGATGACGGCGATTTTTTCATTCATGGTGTCTCCTTGAATGGATGTCGAATGGATGTTGCTAACCGAGATGCTCGACATTACCGCAGACCGACAAACTCTGCCCGCTGATGGCGGAACCAGCCGGCGAGCAGATGTAGATGATCTGATTGGCGATGTCTTGCGCTGTCACCATCTTGCGCATCGAGACCTTGGACAACAGGCGCTCGCGCATCTCTTCGTGGCCGATGTTGTACGACGCCGCCTTGGCGGCGATCACGCGCTCCTGGCGTTCGCCGGCGACGATGCCCGGCAGGATGGCGTTGACGCGGATGTTGGACGGGCCGAGTTCCATCGCCCAGCTTTCGGTCAGGCCGATGACGCCGAACTTGGAGGCGGAGTAGGGCGTACGCAGCGGAAAGCCGAGACGGCCGGCCGCCGACGAAATGTTGACGATGGAGCCGCCACCGGCTTTCTTGAGCAGCGGCACCGCGCGGCGCGTGCACAGGAAAGGACCGGTCAGGTTGACGGCGATGGTCTGGTCCCAGGCCGACAATTCGGTTTCTTCTACCTTGGCGGTCGGGCCGGCGATGCCGGCATTGTTGACCAGCACGTCAAGCGTGCCCCAGCGTTGCGCCAGTTCGGCGAACATGGCGTCGACCTGCTGCTCGCTGGCGACGTCGGTCTTGCTGTAGCTGACCGGTGCGTTGGCGAATTGCTTGCGCGCGCTGTCGAGGAAGTCGTCGCTGACGTCGCAGATGTGGACGTGCGCGCCGGCTTCGACGAAGGAGGCGGTAATGGCCAGGCCGATGCCCTGGGCGCCTGCGGTGACGACGACGCGTTGATCTTTCAAACTGGTGTTCATGTTGGTCCTTGTTGCTTGGGTAAAAAATGAATTGAAAACTACAGCCAGAGAATCTGTTTGCGGTAAGTCAGGTCGGTCAGCAGCGGTTCGGCCGGACCGGTGTGGAAAACCGCGCCGCGTTCCAGTGCGAACACGCGGTCGGCCAGCGCCAGCACCAGGTCGAGGTTGTGCTCGACGATGACGATGGAGACTTCGCGGCGCAATTGGTCGAAGACGGTGAACAGCTCTTGCACCACGGCCGGTGCGAGACCTTCGAAGGGTTCGTCCAGCAACAGCAGCCTGACATTGCCCGACAAGGCGCGCGCCACCGCCACCATCTGCTGCTCGCCGCCGGAGAGGAAGTCGGCCGGCGTGTGCAGGCGCTCTTTCAGGCGTGGGAAGTAGTGCAGGATTTTTTCTTCGCTCCAGGCGATGCCGTTGGAGCAATCCGTCTTGCGCGCGAGCCGGCCTAGCGAGAGATTTTCCGCCACCGTCATGCCGGCGAAGAGGCCGCGCCCCTGCGGCACGTAGCCGATGCCAAGGCGCGCAATCTCGGGTGCGCTGAGACCGGCGATGTCCTTGCCGTGGTAGCGGATCGCGCCTGAAGCGGGCTTGAGCAAACCGGTCAGCGCTTTCAACAGCGTCGACTTGCCGGCGCCGTTGCGGCCGAGCAGGGCGACGATTTCACCTTCGCGCACTTCCAGCGTGGCGTCGTTGAGGATGTGGCTCTTGCCGTAGAAGGCGTTGACCTTGTCGAAGGCCAGCAACTGCGGACGTTCCTGCGCATCGCCGGCGACGCGTCCGGTGACCTGCGGCGTACCGGTGCCGGTGTAGATCTCTTGCACGCGCTGGTCGGCGCGCGCCTGGTCGGGCGTACCCGACATCAGCACGCTGCCCTGGTTCATGACGGTGACCTGTTGCGAGAAGCCGAGCACGCGATCGATGTCGTGTTCGACGATCAGCACCGGGATATTTTCGGCAATGATCTTCACCAGGCGCGATACGCGTTCGCGCTCGGCGGCGGCGAGGCCGGCCAGAGGTTCGTCCATCAGCAGCACATGCGGCTTCGATCCCAGCGCGATGCCCAGATCGACCAGGCGCTGGCCGCCGTAGGACAGCGCGCCGCCTTCGATCAGGTCGATGCCCTTGAGTCCGAGGAAGCGCATCAGCTCGTCGGTTTCGGCGTGGATCTCGGGATAGCTGTCGATGTCCTTCCACATGTTGAAGCGCGAAGCGTGGCGCGCCTGCAAGGACAGCCGCAGGTTTTCGTAGATGCTCAGGCCCTTGAACAGGTTGGTGATCTGGAACGATCGCGCCAGGCCGCGCTGGCAGATTTGCCCCGGCGTCAGGCCCTGGATTTCTTCGCCGTTCAGTTTCACCGTGCCGTGATTGGGCACGAACATGCCGGAGATCAGGTTGAAGGTCGTGGTCTTGCCTGCGCCGTTGGGGCCGATCAGCGCGTGGATCTCGCCGGCATGCAGATCGACCTGCGCGCTCTTGACCGCCTGGATGCCGCCGAAGCGGATGTCAACGTCCTTGACCTCCAGTACCAGCCCATCTTGCCGTGGCGGTTGCAGGAACGCAGGCAAAGGCAGGCCGTCGACGATCTGGCGCTGGCTCATCGCGGCGCCGACTTCGGCCGGTGGACGCAGGCGCCGCTTGATCTGTTGCCAGATGCCGACCAGCCCGGTGGGCGAGAACAGGATGAAGCCGACGAAGGCGAGGCCGAACCACAGCAGCCAGTTCTCGGTCCAGATCGACAGGCATTCACGGAACAGGATGTAGAACAGCGCGCCCAATGCCGGGCCGAGGAAGCTGCGCATGCCGCCGATCACCACCATCGCCAGCAACTCGCCGGAGAACGCGACCGAGGTCGGTTCGGCCGAGGCGAAGCGGTGGTGGAAGGCCAGCAATGCGCCCGCCAGGCCGGTCACGCTGGCCGATACGATGAACATGATCAGCTTGTAGACGATGGTGCTGTAGCCCTGGAAACGCGCGCGCTGCTCGTTCTCGCGGATCGCCACGATGGTGTGGCCGAACGGCGAGCGGATCACGCGTTGCAGCACGTACAGCACGATCAGCGCAATCACGCTGACAAACACCAGGAAAGGAAGCGACTTGTCCAGATCGATGCCGGCCACGACCGGCCGCACCACATTGCCGAGTCCCGATTCACCCCCGGTGAAATCGGTCCAGCGGAAGGCAATCGCAAATGTCAGCGCCGACAAGGCCAGCGTCAGCAGCGAGAAGTACACGCCGCGCCGGCGCAGGATCAGGAAACCGACAATCGCCGCCGATACGGCGATGAAGGCGATCGTGAACAGCATGGGGGCGACGATCTGGCCGGGGAACCAGTGCTTCTGCGACAGCGCCGCCGCATACGCGCCGACGCCGAACCAGGCGCCGTGGCCGAACGAGGTCAGGCCGGTGTAGCCGACCAGCAGGTTCAGGCCCATCGCCGCGATGGCGTAGATGACGACGTCGGTGGAGGACGACATGGTCAGGCCGAGCAGTTGCAGCAGGATGGGAACGATGATCAGCGCCAGTGCGCCGACCAGCAGGGATTGATATTTATTGTAAGGATTGTGCATGTCCGCTCTCATTCAAAACGTTCGATGCGTTCGCCGAGGAGACCGCGCGGACGGAAAATCAGGACCAGCAACATCAGCAGGTACATCGACGCTTCGCCGGCCGGCGCATAGAACTGGATCGTGATGCCGCGCACCACGCCCACCAGCAATGCGGCCAGCACCACACCCCAGAAGCTGCCGAGTCCGCCGATGACCACCACCACGAAAGCGGCGGTCATGATTTCCGCACCCATGGCGGGATGTACGCCGGAGATCGGCGCGAACAGCACCCCGGCCAGCGCAGCGAGGCCGACGCCGAGCATCACGATGGCGGTCATGTAAGGCTGCAGCCTGATGCCGAGCACCGCGACCATGTCCGGCTTTTGCACGCCGGCGCGCACCACGCGGCCGAATGACGTCTTGTTGAGCAACAGCCAGATCAGCGTCAGCGCGGCGATGACCGCCGCCAGCATCAGCAGGCGGTATTTGGAATACATGAAATCGCCGACCATGATCTGGCCCTTGAACGCCGGCGGGATCGATGCCGGCAGCGGCGACGCGCCCCAGAAAATGCGGATGACCTGTTCCGCCACCATCGCCAGCCCGAAGGTCAGCAGCAAGCCGAGGATCGGATCTGCCGAATAGAAGCGGCGCAGCAGGAAGCGTTCGAACAGGATGCCGATCAGCGCCACCAGCAAGGGCGAGATGATCAGGGCGCCGGTGAAGCCGAGGTATTTGGTGATCTCCACCGCGAGGTAGGCGCCGATGGCATAGAAGGCGCCGTGCGCGAGATTGACCACGCCGCCGAGACTGAAAATCAGCGACAGCCCGAGCGCGATCAGCAGGTAGTACCCGCCGACCAGCAGGCCGTTGAGGATTTGTTCCAACAGGAAAACGATTTGCATTGCTGCTCCGGAGAGGGCGTACGGGAAAAGCGAGCGAGTTCCGAAACCATCGGTCGCCGCCGCGGCTTTCACCGCAGCGACGGCGACGGACTACCCGGTTCAGGTAAAGGTGCAGGCGTTCTCTTGCATGGTCGGCGCCAGGACTTCCAGCGACTCATTCGGTCCGGGTACTGAAGCCCCCAGCAGCATGAAGTCCCATTTGTCCTTGACCTGCGCCTTCGGCTTCGGCGTGACGGTGTACATCTCTTGCAGCAACTGGTGATCCCAGGCGCGGTAGACGCCTTTGCGCGCTTTCAGCACATCGACCTGCGCGCCTTTTTCGAAGTAGTCGATCAGTTTGGCGGTGTCGAGCGTCTTGGTCTCGGTGATCGCCTGCACGATCGAGCGGAAGGCGACATATTCGCCCCATGCCTGGTTCTCCGGCGGTTTGCCGAATTTCTTGGTGAAGGCGGCGACGAAGGCCTTGGCCGATGGCGCGTTGACGTCGTGGTGCCAGGTGGTCGGCCAGGTGCCGGCGAAGTTGTCGGCGCCCGCACCCCATGCCACGGCGGTATCGAAACCGAAACCGGCAATCGGGAAAGGCAGGCCGAACTCCGAGTATTGCTTGATGAAGTTGGTGATCTGGTTGCCGGCGAGGTTGGAGATGACGAGGTCCGGCTTGGCCTGGCGGATCTTCAGCAGGTAAGGGCTGAAATCGGTGGCGTCGGTCGGCACCAGCTCATCGTTGGCGATGGTGCCGCCGTTGGCCGAGACGAAGGATTTGGCGGCGCGCAGCAGGTCGTGGCCGAAAGCGTAGTCGGCCGACAGGGCGTACAGCTTCTTGCCCTTGATCAGGTTGTCGTGCAGCAGCGAGCGGCCGCAGGCCTTGACGTAGGTCGAGTTGGCGGCCTCGATGTGGAACATGTACTTGTTGCAGCTCTTGCCGCGCAGTTCGTCGGAGTTGCAACCGGTATTCATGAACAGCTTCTTGTTGCGCTGTGCGACTTGCGCGATGCCCAGCGCCGAGGCGGACGAGATTTCGCCGATCAGCACCGCGGCGCCGTCGCGTTCCAGCAGGCGTTGCGCCTTGGAGGAGGCGGTCGGGGGATTGACCGAATCTTCCGAGATCAGCGTCAGCTGGCGACCCAGCAGGCCGCCGGCCTTGTTCTGTTCTTCCACTGCCAGCGTGATGCTCATGACTGCGTATTCGCCCAGCGGGCCGAGGAAACCGGTGCGCGGGGTCAGGTGGCCGATGATGATTTTGTCCGACTGCGCCCTGACGATGGCGGGGAAGCCCATTGCCGAGGTGGCTGCGACGGTGGCGCCGGCTTTCAGTACGGTGCGACGGCCAGGCGACAGGATCTTGCTGCGATCTTTGCTCTGTTCTTGCTCCATGGTACATACCTCCTAAGGGTCCGGCGCAAGCCGGGTGTCTCGATGAAAAGCCGGTGGCGGCGACGGACTGCCGCTACGACTTGTTTTCTTATTGAGTGCCGCCGGCAAGCAGGACAAGACGGGAAATGATGGGAAAAAATGACGCCATTGTTGGCGTCGACCCGCTTCGCTTCCATCTCATGATTTTTGCAACAGCCTCTTTTTTATGTCATTTATTTGACATGTGATCAAATGTATTCGATAGAATTGGGATGTGTCAATCGGCGATGCAGCACGCTTGGACAAGTCTGCGGCGCAGGACATCGCCTTGAAAAAGTGCGTCCCGACAGCGCATCAAACCGCCGCAGACGCGCGGCAGTACTGCATTTGGGGACAAGGACGGAGGATGGTGACTGCTATAATTCGCGCAATTTTGAATAACCGACGCATTTCATCGGCACGGATGAAATGGTTTCAAGTGAGAAGCCGGGAACCATGGAACACACGATACTTGCGGACCTTTCGCAGATACGCAAAATCACCCACGCGACGCTGTCGCAGCGCGTATACGAAGATGTGCGCGAGCTGCTGCTGGCAGGACAGGTCCGCCCCGGTCAGAAGCTGACGCTGAAAAGCCTGTCCGAGGCGCTCGGCACCAGCCAGATGCCGGTGCGTGAAGCGATCCGGCAGCTGTCGGCGGAAGGCGCGCTGGAAATCCTGCCCAACCGCGCCGTGCGCGTGCCGCTGATGACCAAGGACAAATTCCGCGAGCTGCTCAAGATCCGGCTGGCGCTGGAAGGGCTGGCGGTCGAACATGCGGCGCAGAACATTTCTGCCGAAGGCTTGCAGGCCGTGGCCGACCTGCACGACACGCTGTGCATCGAAATGCATCGCAAGAAACCCAACGTCGACCTCATCATTCGCCTCAACAAGCAATTGCACTTTGCTGCCTACGAAGGTTCCGGCATGGCGACGCTGGTCGGCCTGATCGAGAGCCTGTGGCTGCAAGTCGGTCCGGTCATCAATCTCGACCTGCGCGCCGGTTCGCGCCGCCTGTCGGAAGCGCCGGCGCTGGTGCATCACGCCGCGCTGCTCAAGGGCTTGCAGGACAAGTCCCCGGAGCAGGCGCGCGCCGGTTTGTCGGGCGACCTGCTCAGCGCCGCGCAGATGATCCTGGCCGGCGACGGCTTGCCGGATTAGCAAACAGGCTGGCAACTACCAGACTCAACAGCGGTATCGCCGCAGCCAGCATCTCCAGGATGCCGGCACGCGGTTCCATCATTTCCAGCCGCACTTTGTAGTGCGTTGCGAACGCCATCAGCAGTAACAAAAACACGGCGGACAATCCCGCCATCAAACGAAGTCGCATGGTGCTCTCCTTGGATGAGTTCCGGATGAATGTGGATGGACTCTGCGGCGCGGGGTCCTGTCATGGATATCGACCACGGCGTTGCAGACTTGCGTGATTTCCGCGTAAAGAAAGGTAAGTTTGCGTGGGCGCGAATGCGGATAAAATGCGGGCACCCGATCATCTACGAATACCTTTTCAAACAAAGGGATCTCATGTCCGTTCCGAATCTCAATTCCCGCAGAGTGCTGCTCTCGGCGCTGCTGTGGTGCGCCTGCCAGTTCGCTGCTGCCCAGAGTCCCGCGCCGGCACCGGTCGCCTTTGCGCCGCTCGAACCGACCCTGACGGCTGCTCTGGTCCAATACAAATTGCCGGCGCTGGCTGCCGCCGTGGTGCAGGATGGCCGCATTATCGCCGCCGGCGCGGTCGGCACGCGCAAGGTCGGCTCGGGCATTGCGGTGACGGTCAACGATCGCTTCCACATCGGTTCCGACACCAAGGCCTTCACCGCTACGCTGGCCGGCATCCTGGTCGACCGCGGCGCAATGGCGTGGACCACGACGCTGGGCGAAGCCTTCCCGGAACTGTCGCCGAAGATGGATCCGGATTTCCGCCGCATCACGATCAGCCAGCTGCTGTCGCACACTTCGGGTATCCCGGCCGACAACGCCGAGTTCCTGGAGCTGCTGGCCAAGTCGATGTTCGAAGAAGGCAATCTCGACGACCTGCGCTACTGGACTCTGCAGCAATGGATGAGCAAGCCGCTGCCGGGGCAACCGGGACAGCAGGGTCAACGCTTTGCGTACTCCAACCTGGGCTACACGATTGCCGGCGCAATGATTGAACGGGTGGCGCGCAAGAGCTGGGAAGAACTGATCAACGAATGGATCTTCGATCCGATGGAGCTCAAGAGCGCCGGTCTGGGTTCGCAGGCGACGCTGGGCCGCGTTGACGCCGCGCTGGGCCATGTGCTGGTCGGCGAAGACATTGCCAAGCCCTTCATGGCCGGCCCCGGCGACGATAATCCGCAACTGATCGCACCGGCCGGCGGCGCCAACATGTCGGTGCTGGATTTTGCGCGCTGGGCCGGCTGGAATGCCGGTGAGGGCAAGCGCGGTCCGGCGCTGCTCAAGCCCGAGACGCTGAAGCTGCTGCACGCACCGGTGATCGACATGCCGCATGTGCAGAATCCGGTGCCGGGAACGCCGACCGACGGCAAGTACGGCCTCGGCTGGGTGACGGCGAAGATGGATTGGGCGCCGCAGCCGCTGGTGTTCCACGGCGGCTCGAACCAGAAGAACCTGGCGCACATCTGGCTCAGCCCGGAAAAGGATTTCGCCATCGTGGTGGTGACCAACATCGCCAGCAAGGGCGCCAACGATGCCTTGTTCGCGGTGGCGGAGAAACTGTACCGGCAGTTCGCGCCCTGACGGCATGACGACAGCAGGGGGCGAACGTGCGTCTTGCTACAATGCGCGTTCGTTCCGATTCATTTTTCAACCTTGCAGCGGGTACCCATGGATTTCCTCTTGTTCCTGGTCGATTTCATCGTCCACATCGATCGTCATCTGGCCGAACTGGCCGCGTCCTACGGCCCGTGGCTGTTCCTGATCCTGTTCCTGATCATCTTCGCCGAAACCGGACTGGTGGTGACGCCGATCCTGCCGGGCGATTCGCTGCTGTTCGTGACCGGCGCGATTGCCGCAACCGGCGCGTTCGACATCCACCTGATGGTGCTGACGCTGATCGTGGCGGCGATCCTTGGCGACAGCGTCAATTACCAGATCGGCAAGGCCGTCGGGCTGAAGGTGTTCGACAAGCCGGGCTCGCGCATCTTCAAGCGCGAGTATCTCGACAAGACGCATGCCTTCTATGAGCGCCACGGCGGCAAGACCGTCATCATCGCGCGCTTCGCACCCATCGTGCGCACCTTTGCGCCGTTCGTGGCCGGCGTCGGCGCGATGACGTATCCGCGCTTCTTTGCGTACAACGTGATCGGCGGCATCCTGTGGGTGGCCAGCTTCAGCTATGCCGGCTATTTCTTCGGCAACCTGCCGGTGGTGAAGCAGAATCTCAGCCTGCTGATCGTGGCGATCGTGGTGTTGTCGATCCTGCCGGGCGTGATCGGCTACCTGCGCCAGCGCATGAAATCGTCGCGCTGAGTTTGCTGCAGTCGATGCATTGAAAAGCCGTTCAGCGATGAACGGCTTTTTTTTGTCCGGTGACCCGTCCTGGAATAAGTTGACACTTTTCCGAAGAGAGGAAGGAGTGTCAGATGGAACAAGAGAAACGTCGCAGCCAGCGTGATTACAGCCTGGCTTTTAAATTGAACGTTGTCGAGCAGGTAGAAAAAGGCGAGATGACGTACAAGCAGGCGCAAAAGCGGTACGGAATACAAGGCCGGTCGACAGTTTTGGTATGGTGTCGCAAACATGGCCTGCAGGATTGGACCCAACCGCGGGGGCCGAGCAAGCGGAGAGCGCAGATGAGCAACAAACCAACTAAACCACTAACACCCGAGCAGCGTATCAAGGAGCTGGAGCGCCAGCTTAAGGACGAGAAGCTGAAGTCGGCCTTGTTCGAGAAGGTGATCGATATCATGCGCGATGAGCACGGGGTGAGCGTAAAAAAGCGTGCCGGCAAGCTATCTGTAGTGGTGAAGTCCAAGGACTGAGCATACAGAAGGCTTGCCATCACATAGGCATGAGCCGTCAGGCGTTTTACAAGCGTTGCCAGCGAGAACAAGATCTGGCGCATCAGGCGTATGCCGTAGTGAAGCTGGTGCAACCGATACGGCTTCGCCAGCCGCGCATAGGGACACGCAAACTACATAGCTTATTGGGTAGCAGCTTTGCCGGAACAGACCTGAAGGTTGGTCGGGATCGACTGTTCCATATTCTGAGGCAGGCGCGCATGCTGGTGCAGCCACAGCGGGCCTATCACAAGACCACCGACAGCCATCATCGCTTCCGGCGTCATCCCAATCTGCTCAAGGCCGGGCCGGCGCAAGTGGTGCCGACGGGGCCGGAACAGGTCTGGGTTGCCGATATTACCTACCTGCCCACACGAGGCAAGTTCGTCTATCTGAGCCTGGTGACGGATGCTTGGTCACGCAAGATCGTCGGCTACCACGTGCATGGCAGCTTGCAGACAGAGGAAGTCAGTCAGGCGCTCAAGATGGCGTTGCGTGAGCGTCATGGCAGTACGCCGGTGATTCACCACTCTGACAGAGGCATCCAGTACTGCTCGACGTATTACCAGGACATCCATCGTCGCCATGGATTGGTATGCTCGATGACGGATGGGTATGACTGCTACCAGAATGCATTGGCAGAGCGAGTCAACGGCATCCTCAAGGGAGAGTTCTTGCTCAACCGTCCGGCGGACTTGCCTCAAGCGGCAAAGATGGTGGCGCAATCGGTTCGGATCTACAACCAGGAACGGCCGCATACGGCCTTGAAATACAAAACGCCCGATGCGGTGCATCGGGCGTCTTTGTTGCAATAAAACCTGTCAACCTATTTTAGGACTGGACAGCTGAACCGGCTCAGTTCCGATCCGGCTCATCCAGTTTCTTTTTCACTTCGAGCCGCGCCGACTGCCGCAAAGCGGAGGCAGTCTTGCGATGCGGACCGGCGGCGCGCTGCTTGGCGGCGACCGCCACCGGATTGCGCGGCTTGGCAATCTGCGAAGGCTCGATGCGGAAGCTCAGCTTCTGCCGCGTTCCCAGCGTCTTGTTTGCCATGCCGCCCTCCTTCCGTTCGCTAGCGCCGCTTACAGCACGTAGCGCGACAGATCTTCGTTGACCGCCAGTTCGCCCAGGCGATCCCTGACATAAGCGGCATCGATTGCGATGGTCTGCGCGCCGGTTTCGCCGGCTGAGAACGAAATCTCTTCCAGCAGTTTTTCCATCACCGTGTAGAGGCGGCGCGCGCCGATGTTTTCGGTCTTTTCATTGACCGAAAATGCGATCTCCGCCAGTTGCTGGATGCCGCTGTCGTCGAACTCCACCTTGACGCCTTCGGTCTCGAGCAAGGCCTGGTATTGCTTGGTCAGGCAAGCGTCAGTGCCGGTCAGGATGGTTTTGAAATCATCGATCGACAAGGAATCCAGCTCGACGCGGATCGGGAAGCGGCCCTGCAGTTCCGGAATCAGGTCGGACGGCTTGGCCAGGTGGAACGCGCCCGACGCGATGAACAGGATGTGGTCGGTCTTGATCATGCCGTATTTGGTGTTGACGGTGGTGCCTTCGACCAGCGGCAGCAGGTCGCGCTGCACGCCGGCGCGCGACACATCGGCGCTGCCTTGCGAACGCGTGGCGATCTTGTCGATTTCGTCGAGGAAGACAATGCCGTTCTGCTCGACGTTGGCGATGGCCTTCTGCTTCAGTTCTTCTTCGTTGACCAGCTTGCCGGCTTCTTCTTCAATGAGGAATTTCATGGCTTCACGGATCTTGATCTTGCGCGTCTTCTTGCGGTTGTTGCCCATGCCGGAAAACATGCTCTTGATTTGCTCGGTCATTTCTTCCATGCCGGGCGGCGCCATGATTTCCATTGCCGGCGAGGAGTCGGACAGCTCGATCTCGATTTCACGGTCGTCGAGCGCGCCTTCGCGCAGGCGCTTGCGGAAAGTCTGGCGTGTGGTGCTGCCTTTTTCTTCCATGCCGTCGCCCGATGCGCTCTTGCCGCCTTCCGGTGCGAAACCGAAATCGCGCGCCGGCGGCAGCAGGATGTCGAGCACGCGGTCTTCGGCGGCGTCTTCGGCACGCGCACGCACCTTGCGGACTTCGCCTTCACGGGTCTGCTTGACGCCGATGTCGATCAGGTCACGAATGATGGTGTCGACGTCGCGGCCGACGTAGCCGACTTCGGTGAACTTGGTCGCTTCGATCTTGATGAAGGGCGCGTCGGCCAGCTTGGCCAGGCGACGGGCGATTTCAGTTTTACCGACGCCGGTGGGGCCGATCATGAGGATGTTCTTGGGCGTGATCTCGTGGCGCAGCGGCTCCTCGACCTGCTGGCGGCGCCAGCGGTTGCGCAGGGCGATGGCGACGGCGCGCTTGGCGCGTCCCTGGCCGACCACGTGTTTGTCGAGTTCGGAGACGATCTCTTTGGGAGTCATGTTCATGGTGATGTTCTTTGCTCTTTAATCGAGAGTTTCGATGATGTGGTTCAGGTTGGTGTAAATGCAGAGTTCGCCTGCGATCACCAGTGATTTCTTGACGATGTCGGCCGGGGACAGGTCGGTGTTTTCCTGCAGCGCCTTGGCCGCGGATTGGGCGAAGGTGCCGCCCGAGCCGATCGCGCCGATGCCGTCGGTCGGCTCCAGCACGTCGCCGTTGCCGGTGATCACCAGCGTGCTGTCGCGGTCGGCGGTCAGCAGCATCGCTTCGAGACGGCGCAGCATGCGGTCGGTGCGCCATTCCTTGGCCAGTTCGACCGAGGCGCGCATGAGATTGCCCTGATGTTTTTCCAGCTTGGATTCGAACAGGTCAAGCAGCGTGAACGCATCGGCCGTGCCGCCGGCGAAACCGACCAGTACCTTGCCGTTGTAGAGCTTTCGCACCTTGCGCGCGGTGCCCTTCATGACCACGTTGCCGAGCGTCACCTGGCCGTCGCCGCCCAGCGCCACGGTGTTGCCGCGTCGGACGGAGAGGATGGTCGTGCCGTGAAATTGTTCCATGCTAATGCCTCAATGTAGGTGTTGCCCAGAGTCTTGCTTTGCTTGTTCTGGTGAAATGGGGACAGCCGGGCAGATTGCAAGGAGTCCGCGGACGCGCAAGCCTGCCGGCGCAGAGGCATTATTTTACGCCGCTACGGCAGGACACAGAATGCAGGAGGAAGAAGAGCAGGACAGATGACAATCTGTCTACTTTGAGAGGCTCAAGAAAGCAAAGAGAATGGCTTACAAAAACACGCCATCCCGGCGCGCACCGGGATGGCGGCAATACGTTAAACCGACAAGGTCATCAGGCTGGCATTGCCGCCTGCGGCCGTCGTGTTGACGCACAACGCGCGTTCGGCGACCAGACGCCACAAGGCAATCGGCGTGTCTTCGGCAGTCGGCACCAGCGGCACCAGCGCGCCGTCGCGGGCCGCCAGCACGCCGCGCCATTGTGCGATCACCGGACCGTCGACCAGCGCCAGATGCAAGTCCGGCGCAGCGATGTCGCCGCTGAGTTCGATCGCCCGGCGCGCCTCGGCCGGCAGACCGGCCGGAATCAGCTTGCCTTGCGCAGCCGGCACCACGGCGGTGTTGCCGGTAGCCAGCACCGCAGCGACCTGGTTCAGCAGCGCCGCGACATCGGCCGCCGCGCAGAGTATCTTGCCGCGCGGCGCGAAGGACAGCGTGTTGCGCTCGCCGGTCGGTCCCGGCAAGGTCAGCGTCTTGTACAACAGGCTTTCCTGCACATAGGTCGCGCCCAGTTGCGCCAGCTTGGCGTGGCCGTGGGTCGCCGCCCAGTCCAGCAAGGACGTCAATGGTTCCGATGCCGCCGGCGTAGTGTCATTGAACAGCTTGACCTCTGCATGGCGTTGCAGGCGTTTGAGGTATAGCGGGCCGCCGGCTTTCGGGCCGGTACCTGATTTTCCTTCGCCGCCGAACGGTTGCACGCCGACCACGGCGCCGACGATGTTGCGATTGACATAGATGTTGCCGACGTGGGCGCGGTCGGCGACGAAGGCGATGGTCTCGTCGATGCGCGAATGCACTCCCAGGGTCAGGCCGTAGCCGCTGGCATTGATGGTGTCGATCAGCTGCGGCAACTGGTCGCGGCGATAGCGCAGCACGTGCAGCACGGGACCGAACACTTCGCGCTTGAGCTGGGCGATGGAGTTGATCTCAATCACGGTCGGTGCGACGTAGGTGCCGTGCTCATGGCGTTCGTCGAGCGGCAATTGATAGACCTTGCCGCCCTTTTTCATCTGGTCGATGTGCGCCAGCAGTTGTGTGCGCGCTTCGTCGTCGATGACCGGGCCGATGTCGGTTGCCAGGCAATCGGGACGGCCGATGCGCAGCTCCTGCATCGCCCCCTTCAGCATGGTCATGGTCTTGTCCGCGATGTCTTCCTGCAGGCACAGCACGCGCAGCGCGGAGCAGCGCTGGCCGGCGCTATCGAAGGCCGAGCTCAGGACATCCTGCACTACTTGTTCGGGCAAGGCGCTGGAGTCGACGATGAGCGCATTCTGCCCGCCTGTCTCGGCGATGAACGGAATATCGCCGTGCTCGTCCTTGATGCGCTGAGCCAGCGTGCGATTGATCAGTTGCGCGACTTCGGTCGAGCCGGTGAAGATCACGCCCTTGACGCGCGCGTCGCCGGTCAGCGCCGCGCCGACGGTGTCGCCGCGGCCCGGCAGGAATTGCAGCGCAGCGCGCGGCACGCCCGCTTCATGCAACAGCTGCACCGCGCGATGCGCGATCAGCGGCGTCTGTTCGGCCGGCTTGGCCAGCACCACGTTGCCAGCGGCCAGCGAGGCGCTGACTTCGCCAATGAAGATCGCCAGCGGGAAATTCCACGGGCTGATGCAGACCACCGGGCCCCACGCCAGCGCATTGCCGTCGTGACGCGATTGCGTTGCGTAGTAACGCAGGAAGTCGACCGCTTCGCGCACTTCGGCGATCGCGTTGGGCAGCGACTTGCCGGCTTCGCGCACGGCCAGCGCCATCAGTTCGGCCTGATGTGTTTCGAACAAGTCGGCGGCATGTTCCAGCGCTTGTGCGCGATCGCCGGACGAGACGGCCTGCCATTGCACGGCATACTCGGTGGCCGCGTGCAGGGCGCTCTCGACGTCGTCGCGCGAGGCTTCAATGACCTGCCCCACGAGGTCGCGGCGGTCGGCCGGATTGGTGATCGACTGCGTCTGGCCGATGGATACGGCACCGTCGTGCAGCAGCGGTGCGGCTTGCCATTGCTGCGTGCTCAGTTGGGCGAAGGCGTGCTCGAGTCCACGCAAGGTGTCTTCGTTGCTGAGGTCGACACCGGTGGAATTCTTGCGTTCTTCGCCGTACAGGTTGCGCGGCAAGGCGATCTGCGGATGCGGTTCGCCGCCCGATTTTTGCACGGCGACGATGGGGTCGGTGATCAGCGTGTCGATGGCGACGGCTTCGTCGACGATCTGGTTGACGAAGGACGAATTGGCGCCGTTCTCCAGCAGGCGGCGCACCAAGTAAGCCAGCAGCGTCTGATGCGAACCGACCGGCGCGTAAATGCGGCAGGCCTTCCCGAGCTGGTCAGCGCCGACCACCTGGTCGTACAGGGTTTCGCCCATGCCGTGCAGGCACTGGAATTCGTAGTCGTCGATCTTGTGCTGCTGCGCCCAGGTGTAGATGGCGGAGAGCGTGTGCGCGTTGTGGGTGGCGAATTGCGGATAGATGACGTCGGTCGCAGCCAGCAGTTTCTGTGCACAGGCCAGGTAGGACAGATCGGTATGCACCTTGCGCGTGTAGACCGGATAGCCGCTCAGGCCGTCGACCTGGGCGCGTTTGATTTCGCTGTCCCAGTAGGCGCCCTTGACCAGTCGCACCATCAGCTTGCGGCCGCTGCGGCGCGCCAGGTCGGCCAGATAGTCGATCACGAACGGGCAGCGCTTCTGATACGCCTGCACCACGAAGCCGATGCCTTCGAAACCGTCGAGGTCGCGGTCGAACGCCAGCGCTTCCATCAGATCCAGCGACAGCTCGAGGCGGTCGGCTTCTTCGGCGTCGATGTTGAGGCCGATGTTGTAGGACTTGGCCAGCACCAGCAATTGCTTCAGGCGCGGCAGCAGTTCGCTCATCACGCGCGCATGCTGGGCGCGCGAATAGCGTGGATGCAGCGCCGACAGCTTGACCGAGATACCGGGACCGTCCTTGATGCCGCGACCGTTGGAAGCGCGGCCGATGGCATGGATCGCGTCTTCGTAGGATTGGTAATAGAAGTCGGCGTCGTGCCCGGTCAGCGCCGCTTCGCCGAGCATGTCGTAGGAATAGCGATAGCCGCGCTTTTCATTGTCGCGGCTGTTGGCCAGCGCTTCGGCGATGGTCTGGCCCGTCACGAATTGGTTGCCCAGCATGCGCATGGCGAGATCGACGCCCTTGCGGATCAGCGGTTCGCCGCCCTTGTTGATCAGGCGCGTGAGCGCCGAAGCCAGGCCGCTCTCGCTGCTGGTGCCGACCAGCTTGCCGGTGATCAGCAAGCCCCAGGTAGCGGCATTGACGAACAGCGATGGCGACTCGCCCAGATGCTTGCGCCAGTCGCCCTTGCTGATCTTGTCGGCGATCAGGCGGTCGGCGGTCTGGTGATCGGGGATGCGCAGCAGGGCTTCGGCCAGGCACATCAGCGCTACGCCCTCTTCCGACGACAGCGAAAATTCGTGCATCAGCGCATCAACGCCGGACGAGCGTGTGCGCTTGGTGCGTACCGCCTGCACCAGTTTGCGCGCCAGCTTTTGCGTCGCCTCGGTCCAGCTCGCGTTGCTTTGCACCTGTGCCAGCAGCCATTGCACTGCGCTGCGCTCGTCACGGCGATAGACCGCCGTGATTGCCGCGCGCAATGAGGTCGGATTCTGCATGACTTCCTGCTGGAAGACGCTGAAGGCGGGGGCGAAGAGGGAAGAAACGACGGACGGATGGGAGGCGCTGTTCATATTGGTTTGTCTCGGAAAATTCAGCAAAATACGGTTTTTGCCTGCTGCGATTCTATTCGGGATTAACCAATATTAATTCTGCATTTAAGGTAGATATTACGAATTTAATTTTTCTTAATTAAATTTAAGAGAATTAAATTCTCAACCATGCTGACCCAAGGAAAAACAAAAACGCCCGCCGGGTGAACACGGCGGGCGTATCGGCAAGGCTGAATTTAATTACCGAGAAGCAATTGCAGGATGATGCCGGTGCCGATTGCCACCAGCACGTAATCGCCGCCGGTCTGCACCCACTGATAGCCGCGCGGCGGCGGGCTCAGGCGATGTTCGCGCCAGTTGTTGACGACGTACTGGCGGTTGCGGTATTCCGGCGGCAGGCGATCGCCGCGATGAAAGGCGTGGTTGGGACCGGCGCCGCGCTCATCGCGACGATCAGGACCGCGGTGGTCGTCGCGGCGGTTGTCGTGTCGGCCATCATGGCGATCATCGTGACGATCGTCATGGCGATCGGGCGGACCGCGGCGATCATCCTGGCCTGGCGGCGGACGGCGGTCATCGCGGCCGTATTGTTGCGCCTGGGCCAAGGGTAAGGTGCCGACGCCGAGCGTCAGGACGAGAACCGAGGAGACGATGGATTTCTTATTCATGGAGGGCTCCTTGCGATAGGGAAAGTCTGAAGCCCGCCGCATGCAGTGTTGCTCACGATGCGGCGGGACCATACAGTGGATACCCCGGCAAGCCCCTTCGTTCCCTCAAGGATGTATCTGAATGCTACCGGACGATCTGTCCGGATCAGCCTGGTTTACCCTTCCCCCAAATAAGCCGCCTTCACGCGCGGATCATTGAGCATCTCGCTGGCATTGCCGCTCATGGTGATGAGTCCCGACTCCATCACATACCCGCGATGCGCCGCCTCCAGCGCCAGCTTGGCGTTCTGCTCCACCAGCAGGATCGTGATGCCCTGTGCCGACACGTTGCGGATCACCTCGAAGATCTTCTCCACCATGATCGGTGACAGTCCCATCGACGGTTCATCCAGCAGCAGCAGTTTCGGATGGCTCATCAGCGCACGCGCCATCGCCAGCATCTGCTGTTCCCCGCCCGACAGCGTGCCGGCCATCTGGCTCGCCCGCTCCTTCAACCGCGGGAAGACGCTGAACCAGTGCTCGATGTCGCGGGCGATCTGCTGCTTGTCGTCGCTGGTGTAGGCGCCCATGAGGAGGTTCTCGTGGATGCTCATGCGCGTAAAGACGCCCCGGCCTTCCGGCACCATCGCCAGCTTTTGCTGCACCAGGTTGAAGGAGCTTTGCCCCTTCAGCGGCTGGCCGAGGTAGCTGATGTGGCCGCCCACTTTCGAGTCCGGCAGCGTGCCGGTGACGGCCTTGAGGGTGGTGGTCTTGCCTGCGCCATTGGCCCCGATCAGGGTCACCAGTTCGCCTTCGTTGACTTCCAGGCTCGCGCCCTTGACGGCCTTGATGCCGCCGTAGGCCACGCTCAGGTCTTCGATTTTCAGGATGTTCGTTGTCATTGTGATCTTTCCGTTTTCCGTCTCTTAATGACTGGCGCCGAGGTAGGCTTCAATCACGGCGGGGTTCTTCTGCACGTCGGCCGGCACCCCTTCGGCAATCGGCTTGCCGTAGTCCAGCACCGTCAACCGGTTGCACAGGCCCATCATCAGTTTGACGTCGTGTTCGATCAGCAGGATCGTCTTGCCTTCGGCCTGGATCTTGACCAGCAGTTCGCGCAGGCCGATCTTCTCGGTGGCGTTCATGCCGGCAGCCGGTTCGTCCAGTGCCAGCAGTTGCGGTTCGGTGGCCAGCGCGCGGGCGATTTCCAGTCTTCTCTGGTCGCCGTACGACAGGTGCCGTGCCGTTCTGGAGGCGAATTTGCCGATGCCGACGAAGTCGAGCAGCTTCTGCGATTTGTCCTTGATCGCCGCTTCTTCGTCGCGGGCGGCCTTGTGCCGGAACACGGCGCCGAAGACGTTCTGTTTCGTTCTGACATGGCAGCCGACCATGACGTTTTCCAGGACGGTCATGTCGCCGAAGAGGCGGATGTTCTGGAAGGTGCGGGCAATGCCGGCCTTGGCCACTTCGTGCGGGGCGCTGGGGCTGTAGGGCTTGCCGGCCAGCTCGAAACTGCCGGTGTCGGGCTGGTACAGGCCGGTGATGACGTTGAAGAAGGTGGTCTTGCCGGCGCCGTTGGGGCCGATCAGGCCGTAGATCTGGCCTTGTTCAATGGTCAGGCTTACGCCCGAGAGGGCTTGCAGGCCGCCGAAGCGTTTGCTGACGTCGGCGATTTTTAACAGGGTGCTGGTGCTCATGGATTCGTCCTCTGCTGTCTTTTCTATGCGCGTCGATGGTTATGCTTTGACGACACCGACGGCATCACTGCCATGCGGGTGGTCGGCTTCGGGCCGGTCTTCGTGGCGCGGCGAGGGCCACAGGCCGGCAGGACGGTTGAGCATGATGACCACCATGGCCAGTCCGTAGAGCAGCTGGCGCAGCACTTCGGCGTCGATCCAGACTTTACCGAACAGGCTCATCTGCACCGGCTCCACCACGTGGCGCAGGACTTCCGGCAAGGCGGCCAGGATGACGCCGCCGAGCACCACGCCGGGGATGTGGCCGATGCCGCCCAGCACGACCATGGCCAGCACCGCAATCGATTCGGTCAGGGAGAAGGATTCCGGCGAGACGAATCCCTGGAAGGAGGCGAACATGGCGCCGGCCACGCCGCCGAAGGAGGCGCCCATGGCAAACGCCAGCAGTTTCACGTTGCGGGTGTTGATGCCCATGGCCTTGGCGGCGATCTCGTCTTCGCGGATGGCGACCCAGGCGCGGCCCAGGCGCGAGTCTTGCAGCCGGATCGAGAAGAAGATCACGCCGATGCACAGCAGCAGGAAGAGGAAGTAGTAGGCGTTCACCGAGGGCATTGAGAAGCCGAGAAACTTGACGATCGAGCCGGAGCCGGGTTCGCCGGCCAGCGAGACGCCGAAGACGCGGATCGGGTCGATCAGGTTGATCCCTTGCGGGCCGTTGGTGATGTTGACCGGCGCATTGAGGTTGTTCATGAAGATGCGGATGATTTCACCGAAGCCCAGGGTCACGATGGCGAGGTAGTCGCCGCGCAGCTTCAGGGTCGGGGCGCCCAGCAAGGCGCCGAACAAGGCGGCAATCAATGCCGACAGCGGTACGATGATCCACAGCGACAGGTGGATGCCGGTCTGCACGATCTGCGGGCCGCACACCATCACGAGGAAGTTGCCCACCGCAGGGTAGGTGTTGACGAAGGATTGCAGCACGTCGGCGAACTGCGGCGAGGCCAGCAAACCGGCGGTATACGCGCCGATGGCGTAGAACGCGATGTAGCCCAGGTCGAGCAGGCCGGCAAAGCCCACCACCACGTTCAGGCCCAGGGCCAGCATGATGTACAGCAGGGCGATGTCCATGATGCGTACCCAGGAATTGCCGAACTGGCTGGCAATGAAGGGGAAGATGATCATGAGGATCAACAGCGCCACCAGGCTGATATTGGCCTGGCGCGGGTTGCGTTTCTTGTCGAAGCTGAGGAAGGCCATGTCGGTCTCTCTTTTTTAGTATCGGTTTGACTTAAGCGCGGTCGGCCACGCGTTCACCCATGATCCCGGACGGACGCAGTGTGAGCACGATGATGAGCACGATGAAGGCGAAGATGTCCTGGTAGTTGCTGCCCAGGAAGTCGCCCGTGAGGTCGCCGATGTAGCCGGCGCCGAGGCTTTCGATCAGGCCCAGCAGGATGCCGCCGAGCATGGCGCCGTAGATGTTGCCGATGCCGCCCAGCACCGCTGCCGAGAAGGCTTTCAGGCCGGGGACGAAGCCCATGGCGAATTGCGCGGTGGAGTAATTCGCGGCCCACATGACGCCGGCGATGGCCGCCAGCGCGGCGCCGATGATGAAGGTGACGACGATGACGCGGTTCGAATCCACACCCATCAAGCCGGCAATGCGCGGGTTCTCGGCGGTGGCGCGCATGGCGCGGCCCATCTTGGTCTTCTCGACGATGAGGACCAGGCCGATCATGGCGGCCAACGCCAGCAGCAACAGCATGATCTGGGTCGGCGAGATCAGCGCGCCGGCGATGTGCACCGGGTCCGAGGGCATGATTTGCGGGAACGGCAGCGGGCTGCGGCCCCAGATCATCATGGCCAGCGTCTGCAGCAGGATCGACACGCCGATGGCGGTGATCAGCGGCGCCAGGCGCGGGGCGTTGCGCAGCGGACGATACGCCACGCGTTCGATGATCATGCTGACGATCACGCACACCGGGATCGCACCAATGATGGCGATGATGAGCTTGACGATGCCCGGCAGGTCCGGCGCCACGTGCTGCACCAGCTTCAAAATGCTCAAGCCGGCCATCGCGCCGATCATGAGCACGTCACCGTGCGCAAAATTGATCAGGTTCAAGACCCCGTACACCATCGTGTAACCCAGGGCGATCAGGGCGTACATGCTCCCCAGAACCAGGCCGTTGATGATTTGCTGGATGAATATGTCCATGGATGCTTCCTAACTATGCGTAACGAATAAATGAAATGCCTGCGAGGGCAAAGCCGGGCCGGCCGGGCATGCGAGCGATAGAGCAAAAAGCGTTCCCGATCGGCCGAATGGTGCAAGCGCTTGCAGGTGCCCGGAGAGGGCCGCTGGCGCCAGCTGTCGGCGGAGCAAGACTATGAGGTCAGACGGGAAACAAGGGAGGAACGCGTCAAGATGGAGCGTGCAAGGGCAAGCTGGGGCAAATTGTCGTGGGTGCTCATGCAGATGGTCATGATCATGGGACGCTCCTTCTTTGTCGAAAGGTCTTGGGACGATCAAAAAAGCGAGTACGCCTTGTGGGGACTCGCGGTTGGAGCGGGATTATACCCAGAACTGATTTGCGTCAACAGGTGTGAAATGCGTTCCACGCGCAAGGAGCGCAGGGAATACAGCGCGCGGCCGGCGCCCTTCAGGAAAGAACCCGCAGGCAGCGGCCTGCTCCTCCGCGCCATCCCGACCATGAAAAAAGCGCACTGGGGTGCGCTCTTTTCTGTCCCGGCCAATACCGGAAAACCAATTGTTCAGCGATCGTTCAGCTATTGCCGGTCACGGCACGACTGCCGCTCAGCCCCTTGGGCATCGGGAAGGTGACATGTTCTTCGATGCCTTCGAGGATGCGCACGCTGCGCAAGGAGCCTTCCTTGATCCGGTCGATGACGGCCTGCACCAGGACTTCCGGCGCAGATGCACCGGCGGTGACGCCGACGCGGCGCTTGCCGTCCAGCCACTCCTGCCTGATCAGTTCGGCGTTGTCGACCATGTAGGCGGGCACGCCCTTCTTTTCTGCGACTTCACGCAGGCGGTTGGAATTGGAGCTGTTGGGACTGCCGACCACGATCACGACGTCGACTTGCGGCGCCATGAATTTGACCGCTTCCTGGCGGTTGGTGGTGGCGTAGCAGATATCGCCTTTTTTCGGTTCGGCGATATTCGGGAAGCGCTGCTTGAGCGCGGCGATGATGTCGGTGGTGTCGTCCACCGACAAGGTGGTTTGCGACACATAGGCGAGCAAGTCGGGATCGGCGACCTGCAGCTTGAGCACGTCGTCGACGGTTTCCACGAGGTACATGCCGGCTTCGGTCTGGCCCATGGTGCCCTCGACTTCCGGATGGCCTTCGTGGCCGATCATGATGATCTCGCGGCCGTCGCGGCGCATCTTGGCCACTTCCATGTGCACCTTGGTCACCAGCGGACAGGTCGCGTCGAACACGGTCAGGCCGCGCTCCTGAGCCTCCGCCTGCACCGCCTTGGAGACGCCGTGCGCCGAAAAGATGACGGTGTTCCCGGCCGGTACATCGGCCAGCTCTTCGATGAAGATGGCGCCCTTGCTGCGCAGGTCGGCGACGACATAGGCGTTGTGGACAATTTCATGGCGCACGTAAATCGGTGCGCCGAATTGCACCAGTGCGCGCTCGACGATTTCGATGGCGCGATCGACGCCTGCGCAGAAACCACGCGGCTGAGCCAATAAAATTTCAGATTCTTGCTTGTCCATATCGAGCACCTTACAGAATCCCGATGATTTTTACTTCAAATTTGAGTGTTTGTCCGGCCAGCGGATGATTGAAATCGAACAGCGCGCCTTGCGCGTCGATCTCACGCAGCACCCCGGCAAAGCGGCCGCCGCCCGGCGCCGCGAAATCGACCAGGTCGCCGACGCGATATTCTTCGTCCATCGACGAGTTTTCTTCCAGCGTGGCGCGCGAAATGCGCTGAATCAATTCCGGGTTGCGTGGTCCAAAAGCCTGCTCCGGCGCCAGCTCGAAGGTCTGATGCACGCCTTCCGGCAAACCCAGCAGGCAAGCTTCCAGAAACGGCGCCAGCTGACCTTGGCCGAATTGCAGCGTGGCAGGCTTTTCTTCAAAGGTGCTGACGATGTTTTCACCGGTCAGCGAAGCCAGACGGTAATGCAGGGTGAGATAAGCGGTTTCGGTGACGACCGGGACGGAGGCGTTGGACATGAACAGTTTTCAGTAAGCGTGGCAGCGTGACAAATAACGCGTAACAAATGACGAACAAGAGACAAGCAAAAGACAAGCAAAAGACAAATCAGCGTACCGGATTGATCCGATAAAAATGAATACGGCAGCCCGCTATTGTAAGCCACGTTGCGCAGCTCCGTATAAAACCCCATGACTTCCCCGACTTTAAAAAGGACCGTATGGCAATCACCGACTGGCCGGAAGACCAGCGCCCGCGCGAACGGCTGATCCGGCAAGGCGCCCAGTCCCTGTCTGACGCCGAATTGCTGGCGGTGTTCCTGCGCGTGGGCGTGACGGGCAAGAGCGCGGTCGACCTCGGGCGCGACATGGTCGGGCATTTCGGCTCGCTGCAGGCGCTGTTTGCCGCACGGCTGGCCGATTTCTGCGGCATCAACGGCCTCGGCCCTGCCAAATACGCCCAGTTGCAGGCCGTGCTGGAGCTGGCCCGGCGTGCGCTGGCGGAAGAACTGACGACCGGTACAGCGCTCACCTCGCCCAAGGCGGTGGTGCATTATCTGCAGTTGCTGTTCCAGGGCAAGGCGCATGAAAGCTTCGTGGTGCTGTTTCTTGACGTCAAGAATCGCCTGATCGAGGCGGAGGAAATGTTTCGCGGCACCCTGACGCAAGCCAGCGTTTATCCGCGCGAAATCGTCAAGGCAGCGCTGGCCCGCAATGCGGCGGGCGTCATCCTGGCCCATAATCACCCCTCCGGCGAGCCCGAACCGAGCAGCGCCGACCTGCTGCTGACGCAGACCCTGAAACAGGCGCTGGGCCTGGTTGACGTGCGCGTGCTGGATCACATCGTGGTGGCCGGACGGCGCACGCATTCGTTTGCGGAGCACGGGCAGCTATAGAACAAGGGATCCGGGAGGTTTTTTAATTGTTAAACAAAATATGAAACAATGACACAATTCTTTTTCGCAAGTCATTGAATAATCAATGTTTTTTGGCTATACTCTCTTTTTTTCCAATTTCTGGAATTTTTAAGGAGCACTACATGGCACGTGTATGCCAAGTCACCGGGAAGGGGCCGATGGTCGGCAACAACGTCTCCCATGCGAACAACAAGACCAAGCGTCGCTTTTTGCCTAACCTGCAAAATCGCCGCATTTTCGTCGAGTCGGAAAACCGTTGGGTTTCCCTGCGCTTGTCCAACGCCGGCCTGCGTGTGATCGACAAAGTCGGCATCGATGCCGTTTTGGCCGATATGCGCGCTCGCGGCGAAAAAGTCTAACTAGCAGAGTAAAGGAAATCTATCATGGCTAAATCCGGCCGCGACAAAATCAAGCTGGAGTCGACCGCAGGTACAGGTCACTTCTACACCACGACAAAGAACAAGCGTACGACACCTGAAAAACTGGCGATCATGAAGTTCGATCCCAAGGTTCGCAAGCACGTTGAATACAAAGAGACCAAGATCAAGTAATTGATTTTTCTCTTGTCGTAAAAAAGCCCCGCGATTTGCATCCGGGGCTTTTTTTATTGCCAGGCTTATCGCCCGGCGTTGCTGAAGGCTGTATGGCGCCAGTGCGGAAAACCGCCACCTGCCCTCACCAGTTTTCAATCTGCTTGCAGTCCTTGAGGATCGGCTCGGCGTCTTCGCCCAGCGTTTCATCCGCCAGAAATCCCTCTTTGCCCTTGTTCCACCAGACGTAGCGTCCGGCGACGTATTTCACGCCCGAAGCAGCGACCACGCTGACAAATAGCTGGCGCTTGCCGGCCACCGGCAGATACGCAAAAGCGCCCGCATTGGTATTGAGATAGCGAACCGGCAGGCGCACATCGCCCGCGCAGCGATAAATCAGGCGCTGCTGGCTCTGGATCTTGACGTCGGGGAGAGTGAGGACAGGGAGCGAAGTCTTCGCCAGCGTTGCGCCGGGAAATGCCGCCAAAGCGGCGAAGGCTGCGAGCAAAATTGCAGGAATAACTTTACTCACAGCCGACCGTACAAATTAAGCGTAGCTGCGCAGACGCAATGCGAAATCGCGCAAAGCCTGGATGCCCGAGGCTTCAGCACGGGCGCACCAGTCTTGCAACTGCTGCAGCAACTGTTCGCGGGTCGAATTGGACCGGCCCCAGATTGCACCCAGCTCCACGCGCATTTCGTGCATGGTCTGCAGCGCCTTGCTGTGCGTGAACAGCTCGGACAATTGTTGCTTCTGACCGTCTTCCAGCTTGGCCGGCTCACGTTGCAGCAACTGCTTGGACGACTTCAGGAAACGCGACTCCAGCTTGGCCTTTTCCGCCAAATGCTCCAGCTCATCGGCCCAGGCGCGCTTGAGCGACTTGGCGTACTTGGACATGACGTCATAACGGTTGGCGATCACGGATTGCAGCGTATCGAAATCGGCGACCAGTTTCTGACGATCGAACTTCGGTGCGGGAGCAACCTTCTTGACCTTGGCCAGGCCCATCATTTCCAGAATACGGATATACATCCAGCCGATATCGAACTCGTACCACTTGGACGACAGCTTGGCCGACGTGCCGAAAGTATGGTGGTTGTTATGCAGCTCTTCGCCGCCGATGATGATGCCCCATGGGAACACGTTGGTCGCAGCGTCGTTGCAGTCGTAGTTGCGGTAGCCCCAGAAGTGGCCGATGCCATTGATGATGCCGGCGGCGGTGATCGGGATCCACAGCATCTGGACAGCCCAGACGGTCAGGCCGATGACGCCGAACAGCATGACGTCGATGATCAGCATCAGGCCGACACCTTGCCAGCCAAAGCGGGTGTAGACGTTGCGTTCGACCCAGTCGTCCGGTGTGCCATGGCCATACTTTTCCATGGTTTCGGCGTTCTTGGACTCAGCGCGATACAGCTCGGCGCCTTCCAGCAGCACCTTCTTGATGCCGCGCACTTGCGGGCTGTGCGGATCTTCTTCGGTCTCGCACTTGGCGTGGTGCTTGCGGTGAATCGCGGCCCACTCCTTGGTGACCATGCCTGTGGTAATCCATAGCCAGAAGCGGAAGAAGTGGCTCGGAATGGCGTGCAGATCCAGCGCACGGTGCGCCTGGCAGCGATGCAGGTAAATGGTGACGCCCGCAATCGTGATGTGAGTCACAATCAGGGTGTAAAAGAAAATCTGCCAACCGGTTGCGTGCAGCAAGCCGTTCGAAAGAAAGTCCAGGATCGAATCTACTGTCATTACCACTCCAAAAAGAAAAACTTCACGGCAAATGAGTTTGCCAACGGGCTTGCCAATACAACTTGCTGAGCAACTTGCCGTGTGAAGTTGCCACCATCTAGCACTTATATTCTTTTATTTTCCGGCATTGTACGCTGATTGTGCAGACTTGTGCGCGGAAGATGCCATGCTGTCAACACTTTGTTCAAAACTGCGCGGATCCATCAGCCGAATGTCGCGTTTTGGATGCGCCACCTGAATTCCCTGGGTCTTGAAGACCCTCCAGATAGCCCTGTTAACGTCCGAGAGCACATTCAGACGACCGTTTTCGGGGTCGGTGATCCAAAAACCTATTTCCAGCTGCAAGCCGTCTTCGCCGATCTTGAGCAGCAGGGCTTGCGGCAGGATCTGGTCGGACACGCGCTCCACTGCAAATGCGGCCTTCTCGAGCATAGACAACACCGTTTCGATATCGTCCTGATACAAGATCGTAACTTGTGTTGCCAAACGTATAATTTTTCGATTCAGCGAGTAGTTCTGGACCGGCGTCGACATGAACATTTCGTTGGGCAACACCGACTCAATGCCGTCCAGCCCTTCGAGAATGGTATAGCGCGTGTTGATTTGCGTCACTTTTCCGAAATAGCGGTCCACATTCACCATATCACCGATCGCCAGGCTGCGTTCAAGCAGGATCACGAAGCCCGATACATAGCTGCTGGCGATTTTTTGCAGGCCGAGACCCAGACCGACACCCAGTGCACCGCCGAACACCGACAGCACCGTCAGATCGATACCGACCAGCGACAGGCTGACCAGGATCGCCACCAGGATCAGGATCGCCCGCACCATCCGCGCCACCACCGTGCGCAGCGACAAGTGCATGGAGCTGAGCTTCATCATGCGGTCTTCCAGCATGGCGCCGGCCCACAGCGCGATGATCAGCGTCACCAGTACCGAGGCGGTGGCCTGCAGGATGGTCAGCAGCGAGGTCTTGTGCCGGCCCAGCGGCAGCATCGTGGTGTCGAGGTAGTCGACCAGGTCCGGCCACATGCCGGTAATGTAGAGCAGCACGCAGATCCAGACCAGCGTCGCGAAGACTTTTTCAAACAGCAGGAGGAAGGCGCCGGCGGTGGTTTCCTTGACGAAGATGCGGCGCAGGACATAGAACACGAAACGCATCGCCACCTGCGAAATCATCAGCGGCATCATGACGTGCCACAGCGTCACCGGCAGCTTCAGGCGAATCAGCGCCAGCCGCGCCAGCGACAGCAGAATCAGGATCAGCAGCGGCGACAGCACGCGCATGAAGCTCTTGACGCCGATATGCACCACGCTCTGCTCGTCGCCGCCGGACAGTGTGAACAGCTTGCGCAGCCAGCGCGACAAACCCCAGCCGCACGCGATGCACAGGGCGATGACCGCGAGCTGGCGCAGCAGCTCCGTCAGCGGCAGCTCGCCGAACAGATAGTCATAGAAATCGGTCAGCAAAGTCGACATGATCCTTCTTGGCAGTGAAAGGCCGCGGCGCTAGCGGTCGGCCCGGTAGGCTTCGGCTTCCTCGAAATGGCGCGTCCAGTTGGCGACGTACTTTGCCGCCAGCGGCAGATTCTTGCGCGCGATCAGGATGTTCTCGGCATTCTTGTTTTGCGCCGACCAGGTGAAATTATAGCTACCGGTGATCACGGTGGCGTCGGCGCCGGCGGCATCGATGACGATGACCTTGTTGTGCGCACTCTTGTATCTGGTCTCTTCACGCACCGTAACGCCGGCGGCAAGCATGGCGGCGATACGTTCGTGTCCGAGCTTGTTGAGCTGGCCGGCATCGACCAGCACACGCACGTCGACGCCGCGCTTGCGGGCGGCGATGAGCGAGCTGGTGAGCGGCTTGCTGGTCAGGATGTAGGCTTGCACCAGCACTTGCCGGCGCGCCTTGTCGACGGCATCGGTCAGCAGACCTTCGATGTCGTCGCCCGGCGTGAAAGCGGCCTCCAGCGTTCCCTGCGCCGGCAGCGCCGGCCCGCCGGCGACGAAGGCATGCGCGGCAGGAACACCCGCGCAGGCGATCAAGGCGAACGTGGCGAACGCGACGACATGGCTTGCATGCCGCCGCATACCGGACAGACAGGACAGCATGGTCCGCAAACCCGGCATTACTTCTTGCGTTCCAGTACAGCCGCGAAGAAGCCGTCGGTGTGATGCACGTGCGGCAGCATCTTGAGGTACTCGCCGGTGTCCAGATCGATCTTCTGTTCGGCCAGCACCGTGTTCATCGGCACCAGCGTGAAGTCCGGATTGGCTTGCAGAAACTCGGTGACGATGTCTTCGTTTTCTTCATTGAGGAAACTGCAGGTGCCATAGACCAGGCGACCGCCGGCTTTGACCAGGCGCGCCGCACTGGTGAGGATGCTGATCTGCTTGACGTTCATTTCGGCCACGGTCTCGACGGTCTGGCGCCATTTCATGTCGGGATTGCGGCGCAGCGTGCCGAGGCCGCTGCAAGGCGCGTCGACCAGCACCCGATCGATCTTGCCGGCCAGGCGCTTGACCTTGGCGTCGTTCTCGTGGGCGATCATGACCGGATGCACATTGGACAGGCCGCTGCGCGCCAGACGCGGCTTGAGCTTGGCCAAACGCTTTTCCGATATGTCGAAGGCGTACAGGCGACCGGTGTTGCGCATGGCGGCGCCCAATGCCAGCGTCTTGCCGCCCGCACCGGCGCAGAAATCTACCACCATCTCGCCGCGCTTGACGCCGACGATCTGGGCCAGCAACTGGCTGCCTTCATCCTGCACTTCGATGGCGCCGTCTTTGAACAGCGGCAGGTTCTGCAGCGCCGGTTTCTTGATCACGCGCAGGCCCAGCGGCGAATACGGGGTCGCTTCGCAGAGGATGGGCGCTGCCGCCAGCGCAGCCATGACGTCTTCGCGGTTGGCCTTGATGGCGTTGACGCGCAAGTCCAGCGGCGCAGGCTGGTTCAATGCCGCGGCCAGTTCCATGGCGGCGGCTTCGCCGTCGCGGGCGATCAGCTTGTCGAGCAGCCATGGCGGCATGTTGGCGCGCATCGCCAGCGGCAGCTTGTTGCGGTCGATCTGCGCGGTACGGGTAAGCCATTCGACTTCTTCCGGCGACAGGCCGGCGATCGACTCGATGCTGACGGTGTCGATCAGGCCGTACACGGTGACGTTGCTTTGCGCCGCTGCCGCACCGCTCACGGCCGTCAGGATGGCTGCTGCCAGTAATTTCTTTTGCACTCTGGTTTCTCCTTGGTAAAAATCGTTTTTATGGTTGTCGCGTTGCTCTGAACCTGCTCACGATCTGTAGCGAGAGGCCATCAGCCGGTGGCGGCCGGAGCGCAGGAACCGGAATGTGCTTGAGCACATGAAGATTCCGAGCACCGCCCGACGCCGGGTCATGGCCTCGCAGTAAGATCATGAGCAGGTTCTCAGAAGGCCCACAGCGCCTGTTCCGGCAATGTGAGCCAGTACTCGCCCTGCTCCAGCTTGTGCGGCGCGTAGGCGCGCAAGCCGACTGTCGTGCTGTCCGCGCTCGTGGCTTTGAACAGGCACTCCCACCGATCTCCCAGGTACATGCACGTGGAAAGCGGCAGGCGAATGGCGTTGTCGGTCTGGTGGTCGGCGATGCGGACTTGTTCGAGGCGGATGATGCCGATGGCCTCGTTGCCGGTATTGCCGCCGCGTGCGCTGGCGACCACGGTGCCGCCTTCGACCTGCAAGGTGACGCGCTGGCCGTCGCGCTGCAGCACCTTGCCCTTGAGACGATTGTTGCTGCCCATGAACTCCGCCGTGAACAAGGTGTCGGGCGTCTGGTACATGCTCTGCGGCGTACCCTGCTGTTCGATCTTGCCGTTGTTGAGCAGCAGGATGCGATCCGAAATCGCCATCGCCTCGCCCTGATCGTGGGTGACCATCAACGCCGACAAACCGAGCCGCACGATCAGTTCGCGCAGGAAAGCGCGCGCTTCTTCGCGCAGCTTGGCGTCGAGATTGGACAGCGGCTCGTCAAGCAGAATGACCTGCGGGTTGTAGACCAGCGCACGCGCAATCGCGACGCGCTGCTGCTGGCCGCCGGAGAGCTGGTGCGGGAAACGTTCGCCGAGATGGCCGAGGCCGAGTTGCGACAGCACGGTCTTGACGCGTTCTGCAATCTCCGTGCCGCCCATCCTGCGCAGCTTGAGACCGTAGGCGACGTTGTCGAACACGGTCTTGTGCGGCCACAGCGCGTACGACTGGAACACCAGTCCGAGGTTGCGTTCCTCGGCCGGCATTTCATAATTGCGCGCGCCGTCGAACACCCGGCGCTCGGCGATATCGATGGTGCCGGCCTTGGGCGACTCCAGCCCGGCGACGGCGCGCAGCAGCGTGGTCTTGCCGCTGCCCGAAGGGCCCAGCAAGGCAACCACTTCGCCGCGCTGCAATTGCATGGAGACGCCCTTGAGAATCGGATTGGCGCCGGCGCCGCTGCCGTAGTCGAGGTGGAGGTCGTTGACGGTGAGTTCTGACATGATGATTCCTTTGATTGCCGGCCGCGACGCTCTTGCCGCGGCCTCGTGTAGTGAATGACGGAGCCGATGAGTTAGTCGTGCAGCTTGATGCCGAAGCGCAGGGCGATGCCGAGGCCGATGGCCACCAGCGTGATGTTGATGAAGGACAGCGCCGCCACCAGCTCCACCGCGCCTGCCGCCCACATCGAAACGATCATCGAACCGATCACTTCGGTGCCCGGCGACAGCAGGTAGACGCCGGTCGAGTACTCGCGCTCGAAGATCAGGAACACCATCAGCCATGCGCCCAGCAGACCGTACTTCACCAGCGGCAGCGTGACGTCGCGCGTGACCTGGCCACGTTGCGCGCCGACCGCGCGCGCCGCCTCTTCCAGTTCAGGACCGACCTGGAGCAAGGCCGTCGTGATCAGGCGCAGGCCGTAGGCCATCCACACCACCGAATACGCCAGCCATACCGAGAAGATGGTTGAGCGCAGCGATCGCAACTGCGGGATGAAACTGTCGACCAGCCAGCGTGCGACGTCGTTATCGAAGCCTTTGAGGAAGTTATCCAGCAACGACGGTACGAACAGGAATACCCACAGGAAGGACAGGCCGGCCAGCAAGCCCGGCACCGCACGCGGCACCAGCACGCTGTAGTCGAGGAAGCGCGTGACGCCGTCGTTCTTGCGATGCATCGCCAGCGCAATCGCGCTGTAGCACACCACTGCGAACGCGCCGCCGATGACACCGATCAACACCGTGTTGACGATGCCGCGCACCAGCGAAGGCTGGCTCCAGACGTCGCGGAAGTTTTGCAGCGTGAGCACTTCCATCAACCTGACGCCGTCGCCCCAGTGCGACACAAAGGTGCGCAAGGCGATGCCCGACAGCGGCACGACCACGGTGAACAGCAGCCAGAAAGCGATCAGCGTGAACGCGATCCAGCGCCACTTGCCGAGCGGCAGCGCTTTCTGGCGCGCACCCTTGCCCTTGATCGAAACGTACTTGTTGGCAGACTTCAGCAGCCACCGCTGCAACATCACCAGCGGCATCGTCACCGCCACCAGGCAGACCGCAACCGCCGCCATCAGGTGATACGAGGGCGTGCCGAGCTTGTTGGTCAGCTTGTAGAGATAGGTTGCCAGCACCAGGTGGCCTTCCGGATCGCCGAGCACCAGCACCAGGCCGAACACTTCGAACCCGAGGAAGAACACCAGTACGCCCGAATACGCCAGCGCCGGCATGATCATCGGCAGCGACACGTTGAGCGCGACTTGCAGCGGCGATGCGCCGGCGACACGCGCGGCCTCCTCGACATCCGAACCGAGACTCTTCAGCGCCGCCGACGCGTACAGGTAAACGTGCGGCACGTGCGTCAGGCCGGCGATGACGACGATGGCCGGGAAGGAATACACATTCCACGGGTCGCCTTCAAAACCGACCACCGACAGCAGGTTGCGCACCCACACCGTATAGAACCCGACCGGCCCCATTGACACCACGTAGCCGAAGGCGATCACCATCGGCGAGACGAAGATCGGCACCAGCAGCATCGGCGCAATCCAGGCGCGTCCCGGCAGATCGGTGCGTACCATCAGGAAGGCCAGCATGCCGCCCAGCGGCACGGCGATCAGCGCCAGCCCGGAGGCGAGATAGAAGCCATTGACGAAGGCCTGGCGAAAATCCGGGTCGTCAAAGATGAAACGATACGAATCCAGCGTCAGCGTCTTGACCGGCGCGAAGAACGGCGCCGACAAGAAGCTTTGGTAAAAAATCAGCAGCAGCGGCACGAAGATGGCCAGCGACGCCAGCGCGACCACGACGCCGCGTGGCCAGTTCAGGCGGAACCGGGCGCGCCGTATCGGCAAGGCGCCGGGAGTGGAAGAAAGTGTTTGCATGGGAACCTGCCGTTTCTGGTGATGAAGCCGCCCGTGTCCCCCGGCATCTCGAAAATTCAGACAAGCCGGGGGCCTGGGAGGCGCAACAGTTGCGCCGCCCATGACGGGTATTACGTGAGAAATGTTGCTGAAAGGCCGCCCGGCTGCACGCCGGGTTGATCAGGACCTGTCGCTGCCGGCGTTTACTTCTTGCCGGCCGCGTCCTTCCATTGCTTGAGGAAGGCCAGGCGCTTGGTCTGGTCCAGGTATTCCAGCAAGTCGGTGTTGACCGGCATCGGCTTCAGGGCGGCGCCGAGTTGTTTCGTCAGTTCAGCCGAGGTGGTCGAGCCGACGACGTCGCCGCGGATCGCGAACAGTTGTGCGTCATTGGCGATGATGGTCTGGCCGCGCTTGGACAGAATGTAGTCCAGCCACAGCTTGCCGGCGTTGATGTTCTTGGCCGACTTGTTGATGAAGATCACGCGCGACAGCACCAGGTTGTAGTCCTTGGTGAAGGAGATGCCGATCGACGGGTCCTTCTTGGCCCGGGTCAATGCATAGGGACCCAGGATGTTGTAGCCGATCAGGTTTTCGCCCGACGAGATGCGTTCGAGCATGGTACCGGTGGAGGACTGCACGCGCACCGCCACGCCGCCGAGCGCTTTGGCGAAGTCCCAGAATTGCGGATTGAGCTTCAGGTCATGCGTAATCAGGCTGAAACCGACGCCGGATTTTTCGATGTCGTAGGTGGTGACCTTGTTCTTGTATTTGTCGAGTTTGGTGGTCAGCAGCCTGGTGAAGTCGGCGTGCGTGGCCGGCACTTCGGCCTCCGGCACCAGACGCTTGTTGTAGACGATGGCAGTGGGCTCGAAGGTGGTGCCGTAGGCGGTGTCCTTCCAGTTGGCCCAGGCCGGGACGGCAGCGGCTTCCGGCGACTTGTAGGCCAGGCCGTAACCTTCCGACGCCAGCTTCATCTGCAGGTCCATCGACGACGACCACATCACGTCGGCGGTCGCGCCGCCGGCGGCGGCTTCGGAGATGAAGCGGTTATAGACCTCAGTGGAATTCATGTCGTTGTACTCCACCTTCACGGCCGGATACAGCGCGCTGAAATCCCGGATCAGCGCTTCGGCCGCCTTGGAATCAGTGGTGCTGTAGACCACGACCTTGCCCTCCTTCTTCGCCGCCTCGACTACCTTGGCGTAATCAGCCGAATAGCCAGACGGACTCTGCGCCAATGCGCTTAAGGACAAACCGGCCAGCGCCAGTGCGATCGTGATGCGGCGTTTTACGAACATGCGAAATCTCCTCTTCAGTTATTCAGAAGCAAGACGGAGCGGTCATCTGACCAACCCCAGTTCCTGCGATTGCTTGCGATATTGCTCAACCACCTTGCGGACGTAGTCGGTCAGCGGCGCGCCGGTCATGGCGAATGGATAGAGTCCGGCGGTCGCGCGCTGGCGCTTGAATTCGTCGGTCGCCATGGTGCGGTCGAACACCGCCACCCAGCGCTGATAGTCGGCGTCGCTGACATGGGCGCTCATGTAGAAGCCGCGAATGATCGGCCACACCACATCGAAACCTTGCTCGCGCGCGGTCGGTACCTCTGCCAGCACACCCGGCAGGCGTTGCTCGGACAACACCGCCAGCACGCGAAATTTCCCATCCTTGGCAGACGAAGCCGCTTCCGAAGCGTCGCCTGAAATCACCTGCACGTGATTCGCCTGCAGGGCGGTGAATGAATCGCCGCCGCCTTCCAGCGCGACGAAGCGGAAGTTGCGCGGATCGACGCCGGCGCGGCGCGCGATCATCGCCACCTTGAGCCAGTCCTGGCTGCCGACCGTACCGCTGACGCCAACAGTGATCTTGCCCGGCTCGCTGCGCATGGCGTCGATCAGCTCGCGCAGGTTCTTGTATGGTGCGTCGCTGCGCACGGCGATCATGCCGTAGTCGACGCCGACGCCGGCCAGCCAGCGCACGTCGGATACGGCGGCCTTGCCATACTTTCCTTGCGCCAGGTTGAGCAGCGAACCGCCCGAAAACGTCACCAACGTGTCGGCGCCGCCGCGGCGCTGCGACACCACCGAACTCCATGCCACCGCACCGATGCCGCCGGGCAGGTAACTGATCTTGACCGGCGCGTCCTCTGTGGCCAGCGGCAAGGCTTTGCGGATCATCCTGCAAGCGCCGTCCATTCCGCCGCCGGGCTTGGCCGGCACGATGCATTCCACCGCACGCGCCGCCTGCGCCGCCGGCGCATGCAGTCCGGCAGCGCCGATGAACAAGGCGCACGCCGTCAACAGATGACGCCGGATGAACGAGTTCATGACAGCCGTCAGACGTCGTGCGAAATGGCAGCCACGCGGTGCAGCGAATACGGGAAAGTACTTTTGCCGGCAGCACGAAAACAAGTACAAAAATAAGTGCGCAAACAAGTGCGATGGCTCATGCCGTGTCTCCGATGTCTGGTTATTATTATTTTTGATTTGACTATGTGGGCGGATGCTACGCGGCCAAACTTTCATTCGGCTTTCAGTGTTGTTAAAGCTTTGCACCACCGGCTGCAAAGCCGCTATTGCAAAGGCCGCGCTTCTGTTAGCATCCGCAACTATCCGTTGCATCGCAGCGCCGGCCGGGCTGATTTTTTTCATGCGGGTCTCCTTGTTGCACTGCACTGCGATTTCATGTGTTTCCGTCATTTCGCTTCTCATTCGGTATCTGCATCATGCGCATTCTATTGGTTGAAGATCATGTCGAACTTTCCCGCTGGATTTCCAAGGCGCTGCAGGATGCGCACCTGACCGTCGAATGCGCCAACAACGGCGATGACGCCGACAGCCTGCTGCTGACGCAGGAGTACGCGCTGGTCATCCTCGACCTGACGCTGCCGAAGATGGATGGCCTCGATGTGCTGAAGCGCCTGCGCGCACGCGGCAGCCGCACGCCGGTGCTGATCCTGACCGCGCGCGGCGGGCTCAACGACCGCGTCAACGGCCTCAATCTCGGCGCCGACGACTACCTCGCCAAACCCTTCGAGCTGGTGGAACTGGAAGCGCGTGTGAAGGCGCTGCTGCGACGCGCTCAAGGAAATGAAGCGGTCACTATCCAGTGCGGCGCATTGAGCTTCGACACGGTGTCGCGCATGTTCACCTATGGCGGCGCGATGCTGGCGCTGACACCGCGTGAACACGCCGTGCTGGAGACGCTGATCACGCGCGCCGGCCGCACCGTCGCCAAGGAGAAACTGTTCCAGGAAGTGTTCTCGCTGGACGACAACGCCAACGTCGACGCCATCGAAATCTATATCCATCGCGTGCGCAAGAAACTCGACGCCGTCGATGAAGGCCGAGTATCCATCACCACCTTGCGCGGCCTCGGTTACCTGCTGCAAGCGGCCGGATGATACGCAACGCCGCCGCGGGACCGGGTAGCCTCGGCAGCCTGCGCAGCCAGCTGATGCGCTGGCTACTGGTGCCGCTGCTGATCCTGGTCGCTCTCGACGCGGTCTCGGTGTATTACAACGCACTGGAAGTGGCCGACATCGCCTACGATCGTTCGCTGCTCGCATCGACGCGCGCGCTGGCCGAGCGCGTATCCGTCGTCAACGGCCAGGTCGTGGCCGACGTGCCCTACGTGGCGCTCGACAGTTTCGAGACCGACACGCTGGGCCGCATCTATTACAAGGTGACCGGCGTCAAGGGCGAGTTCGTGTCCGGCTATGACGACTTGCCGCCGTTGCCGGCCAACGTCAAGCGTTCCGAAGCCTATCCGGCGCTGGTGCGTTTTTACCAGGCCGAATATCACGGCCAGCCGGTGCGCATCGCCGCGCTCTACCAGCCGGTCTACGACGATACGATGCGCGGCATCGCGCTGCATGTCTTTGCATGGGCCGCGCAGCACGATCACGCCGGCCTGGCGCGCAATGCCGCCTATCTGCTGCGGCCTGATGCCTATATCGCATGCGCCGATCCGACGGGCGGCCCTCAGGCGTTCACGGATTACTTCCTGCAGCACGGCCTGCGCATCCATACGGCAAAAGACGACAAAACGGCGGCGCTCCTCTGACACGCGATTGCGGCGATAGCCGACTGCCGCGTCAAGGGTTCTTCTTTAGGATGGTCGCATGCGCCTTGCATTTGCCTGGCGCTCACAACCAAGGAGACCGTCATGCATTCCAAGCTCATCGCAGTTCTCGTCGCCGCAGCTTTCAGCGGCAGCGCATTTGCACAGGCCGGTACCGGCGCTGCCGGCACCAGCACTACCAATGATTCGGCCCAGACCGTCGCCAATGACAAGGACATGTCCAAGTCGAAATCCAAAGCGGCCCGGAAAAGCGCCCGTCAGTCCAAGGATGCCGGCGACAGCCCCAAGGCGCCGGGCGGCGGCAATAGCGGCAGCGGCACGAGCGGCGGCAGCGCTGCAGGCGGTGGCGCCGGCACAGGTGGTGCAGGCAGTGCTGGTGGCGCGGGTAGCGGCGGCGCAGGTAGCGGCCGTTAATCAATTCATCTGCTGGCTGCAATCAGGCTTGCCGCTATGCCCCGCCGTAGCGGCAAACTGAACGGCTCACGTACTCAACTCCTGCCTCGCGACAATCCAGATCACCACAACACAAAGTGCAGCGGCAACTACCGCCAATGCGTGCAAGAGCCAGTCGAAGGTCATGCCGTTTCCTCTCGCGTTCAATTCGCCGCAGCATCATTGCCGGGCATGCGCCAGTATAGAAACGGGCGAGGGAGAAGTTCGTTCACGTTCAGTAAAACGCTGCAAAAATTTGCAAAGAAGGAAGCAAGCTTGCGGACCTTGATAGCCGCGAAACCTTTCCAGGGACATCGACGCTCAGTGAAAACTGAACGGCGAAAAATGATCGAGATGACAAGCAAATGTGCAGTTTCATTTGCAGGATTGCATATTAATTCCGGCGAGCTTTGACAAAGCGACAAGCCAGGGAAAATATTTCACCTTTTCTGCACAAAACATCCCGCGAAAAGCGAAAGGTTCATGCTAGGATTTTGTCATTCAAGGGAGAAAAGAAGAATGCCTGACGGTCACGAATGTGTCGAACTGCCGACCATCATCAACAACGTTGAGTATCTTTTGCAAAGCCGCACCATCGCGGCGGCGGATGGGACTCATCGGCCCGAATACCGGGTGCTGCTGAAAGGTGCGGTAATCAAATCCTGGACAGCGGGCGATATCCGCGCTTACTTCGCCATCGGCTGACGGCGAAGCGACTATCTATCTCATGAGGACCGTCCGATCCTCATGCCTCACTCATCATTACGTCGCCATGTTGGCGCGACGATGAATGATTTTTTCGATTTTATCTTTCAGCGTTGCGGCATTGAACGGCTTGACGATATAACCGTCGGCGCCGGCTTGCGCCGCTTCGACAATATTTTCCTTCTTCGCTTCGGCGGTAATCATCAGCACCGGCAAATGCGCCAGAGATGGTGTCGCGCGGATTTTTTTCAGCAAGGCCAGACCGTCCATTACCGGCATGTTCCAGTCGGTCAGCACAAAAGTGATGGGAGCTGCACCGCCCTCCAGCACTTTCATCGCGGCTGAACCGTCTTCGGCCTCGGCCATCTTGGTGAACTCAAGCTCTTTGAGCAAACCGGTTACGATGCGCCTCATGGTAGAAAAGTCGTCTACCACCAGGAAATATTGATCATCTGCCATTTTTGGGTTAATTGATTCTTGCGAGTTAGTGAGAGCGAGGACTACTTATTTTTAGCTGGAATTCTTCTGTTGCCAGTTTAAAACATTTCCGAAAACTTCAATACTTTACGACACAGTTATCGTATTAATCGATAAAAATTCAAGATTCTTATTTGTTAATAAGCAATATTTTTACGAGATCGTATTGTAAAGACATTTCCCGCCAAGCCGTGTTCAATATCGGCAAAAACGTGATCTATCCGTGCACCGATCGCGGAATATTCAGGTGAAGCTTACGGGAAATACGCTGCCTCTTTCCAAAACAGGAAACAGGCCTGGGTGATGCAGGGATGCAGGCGGATATGCTTCGCCTGCCGTCCTACTTCTTCAACAGTTCAATGGCGTCTTCGGCGACGCTGCGCAAATTGGTGATCGTCGCGTTGAGATCGGCCAGTTCCTTTGCCGTCGGCGGCTCATCCATCCCGCCCTTGACCAATGACGCCTTGACGATCGTCGCCGCCATATGCCACGCGGCGCGATTGTGCGCGTTGATCAATTCCCTACGGATCCGCTCCAGTTCCGTTTTCTTGGTTTTGTCCATCGATTTGTTTTAGCTCGCCGGTTATTCGAATCTGACGGTTGGCGTGGCAACCGATATGTTTCCACACGGAAATATATCACGCAACCCCGACACCATACTATGCATCAATTCTTTCAAGCTCGTGACTCGCATTCATTTCGGTATCTTGATTACGAACTTGGCATTGCGCAATAGACATTACACCGAATTTCTACATCAAAACAAAAATCTACTGAGCTTTTATACCAATTTTTGCGAAGACATGATCCCGATCAATTTATTGGCTCCCACTCCGCTATCCGTACTTAAACCCAACCGGCGGCGAGCTCGCGCGTCAGCTGGGCGGAAGGGATTTCCTTGCAACCGCGCGCATTCTGTCCCGACCACAGCGGTGAAAAATCACCGCTGCCCTGGGCTTCCGCCTTGCTGCGCAACGGCGCAATCGCAGCCGTGGCGAGCGGAAACACTTGCGCGGCGCTGCTCAACGGCCCCAATTCGCGCATCAGGCGATTGACGATGCCGCGCGCCGGGCCGCCGGTGAACAAGGTCGTCAGGGCGGTGTGGTCGGCGGCGGGACCCTTGAGTGCGGCGCGATGCGGTGCGCTGGTGAACGCTTCCGGAGTCAGCATGTAGGACGTGCCGATCTGCACGCCGGCCGCGCCCAGCACCTTGGCTGCGGCCACGCCGGCAGCGTCGGCAATGCCGCCCGCGGCGATTACCGGCACCTTCACGGCGCGCACGATTTGCGGCAACAGGGCGAAGGTGCCGAGCTGCGTCGACAAATCGTGGCTAAGGAAGAAGCCACGATGACCGCCGGCTTCGATGCCTTGCGCGATGATGGCGTCGACGCCCTGCTCTTCCAGCCAGCGGGCTTCCGCGACGGTAGTTGCCGAACACAGCACTTTGGCGCCCCAGCTGCGTACGCGGTCCAGCAAGACCTGATCCGGCAATCCGAAATGAAAACTCACGACGGCCGGCTTGAATTCGCTCAGCAGTTCGGCCGCCTCGGCGGAAAACGGCGCGCGGCCGGCGCCTGCCGGGATGGTGTCGGGATCGATGCCGAACTCGCGATAGTACGGCGCCAGCGCGCTGCGCCAGGCGGCTTCGCGCGCGGCGTCCGGTGTCGGCGGCGTGTGGGCGAAGAAGTTGACGTTGTAGGGTTTGGAGGTACCCGCGCGGATCAGTTCAAGTTCTTTCCGCAAGGCGTCGGGCGTCAGCATCGCACAAGGAAGCGAGCCCAGCCCGCCGGCGTTCGATACCGCGATCGCCATGGCGTGCCCCTGAATCCCGGCCAGCGGCGCCTGAATCAACGGCAGTTCGATACCGAGCAATTTCTGCAGTGTGTCCATGACTGTTCCTGTCCCTCGATTCTTTTCTGCGCTTCATGATGCCGTCAAACCGCTGCCTCGCCGATGGCGCGGCAACTGAAATTTTTACGTCATTAATGGCGAGAAACTTTCATCAAAATTTAAACAAAAATCTTATCTAAATCAAAATACATGTGTTCTGCCCAAGTATAGCGGGCTGCGCCATTTCGCGTCGGCGACTGGCGAGTGGCGACTACTGCACTGTTACCACTCCTTACCTTCTGCTTCGACTTGCGGGCTTGCCGATAATTTACAATCGGGGTATCGAATTACCTTCAGGAGATTCCAGGCATGCGCCGTTCGCTTCCTTTGCCCTTCGCTTCCACCGTGTTGCCGCTCGTGACCGTCGCTTTGCTGGCCGGCTGTTCCACGTCGAAGCCATCGTTTTACCATCAGGAAGATTTCAGCGAAACCGACACTTATTCGCGCAGCTTCGGCGGCAGCGATGCCGCGGTCTGCGAAGCCGCACGCCGCGCCCTGCTGGGCCAGGGCTACATCATCAGCAAGGCGCAGGCCAATATCGTCGACGGCACCAAGAGTTTCCAGCCGGAAGCCGACCAGCATGTCGAGATCGCGTTCCACATTGTTTGCGCCGGCAACGGCAAGGCCGACCAGAATGCCTCGGTATTCGTCAGCGCCACCCAGGACCGCTATGCGCTCAAGAAGACCAACAACTCGGCCAGTCTGGGCGTCGGCGTGCTCGGCTCGGTCTCGATGCCGTTCGGCTCGAGCGACGACTCGCTGGTGCGGGTAGCCAGCGAAACCATTCGCTCGGCACATTTCTATGACCGCTTCTTCGGCGCAGTGGAACGCTACCTGGCGCCGGGCGAGGATGACGCCGCCAAAGCCAGCAAGACCGAACTTGACGGTCCTTTGCTGCAGCCACAAAAAAAGGAGTCCAAATAGGACTCCCTGCGCGTTTTTTGAGCATTTGCCTGATTTTGAGGCGAGCTAGAACATTTCAATAAAATCAACGACTTGCCGACTTTGTACAAACTTGCTCACATGGTTACCCACAGTTTCTGTGGGTAACTGCGAGTAATTCGGCGAGCCGGTTTAGCGGCGGTAGCCGTGGCGATCATAATAGCCGTGACCGTAATAGCGTGGACCATGGCGGTAGTAACCGGGACCGTAGCGGTAGTACCCGCCGCGCTCAACATAAATCGGCGCAGGCGCGTAGTAGACCGGTGCGGGGCGGACATAAACCGGTGGCGGCGGCACATATACCGGTGCGGGCGCGTAGTAGACCGGCGGTGGGGGCGGTGCATAGACCGGCACGCCGATGTTGATGCCCACGCCGACATGGGTAGCCATCGCCGGCGTCGCGAACAGGCTCGCGGCGAGCACGCCGACAGAAATGACTGTCACGGAAAGAAGAGATTTTTTCACGATGGCTCCTTGGAAGTGCCTAAAGGTACTAATACTTTGCTGAGAAATAAGACGTTGAATCCTTAGCTGTATTTAAATCCAATTCGAGACCGGATACCAGTCAGTTGACGGTAAGCCTTGTAACAAGATGCAACAAATTCCTGACGTGGTTTGACACCTGCAATAAAAAAGCGGGCCTCGCTTCAACGAGGCCCGCTTTGTTTTCACCCCCTGCCTCAGGCGGCGTTCAATACGGCCACGCTACCCTGCCCTGCTTCGATGCGGGCAAGTTTGGTCACGGTATCGGCGCAGGCCCGCGCCACTTCCTGGCCCTTGACCACGAAATGCTCATGGAAGAACTGCTGATGCTCGCCGTGCGAATGGAAATGATGCGGCGTCAGCACTGCCGAGAACACCGGCACTTCGGTGTCGAGCTGCACGTTCATCAGCGACGTGATCACCGCTTGCGCGACGAAGTCGTGACGATAGATGCCGCCGTCAACCACCAGGCCGGCGGCGACGATGCCGACGTATTTGCCGGTCTTGGCCAGCAGCTTGGCGTGCAACGGGATCTCAAAGGCGCCGGGCAATTCGAAGAAGTCGATGCCGGATTCGGCGAAACCGAGTTTGGCGATCTCTGCAGTGAAGGAGATGCGGCACTGGTCGACGATCTCCTTGTGCCAGCTGGCCTGGATGAAGGCGATGCGTTTTTTGGCTGGCGAGGTATTGCTGGATGGATGTTGCATTTGTTCAGGACTCCTGTTTGTCAAATAAAAACAGGGCGCATGAAAACCGGCGAGCGCATACGAAATGCATGCGCGCGACAGGTTTTCGTTCTCTTTCATCCGGACTATGACCGTCGGCCCCGGGATCACACCGGGTCTGCTGACCTTGACGGACGGGCGTCCGCCAAGCGCTCGCGGGCTCGCTGCAATGACGCCGGAAACGACGTCGCCACAGCATTACCGCCGGTGGGGAATTCCACCCCGCCCCGAGAACATTGCGGTCGAAAAATGTCGCATCAGATACGATTTTTTCGCCACGCAGGAATTTATCATGGCTGAAAAAAAACTGCTGGCGGCCTCTCGGTTTCCTTATGCAACGGCCCGGCCTTGCAGCGAGGCGATCCGCGATTCGATCGGCGGATGGCTGGAGAACAAACCCATCCACGAACCGCGGCCGGCGATGCCGGAAGCCTGCAGGTTTTGCGGCAGGCCGTCCGCTTCCATGCCGCCGAGGCGACGCAAGGCGCCGATCATCGGCGTCGGCGAACCCATCAGCTTGGCGGCGCCGGAGTCGGCGCGGTATTCACGCTGGCGCGAGAAGTACATGACGATGATGCTGGCGAGGATACCGAAAACGATCTCGCACACAACAACCGTGACCATGTAGCCGATGCCGGGACCCGACGATTGTTCGTTGTTGCGGCGCAAGGCCGAATCGACGAAGTAGCCGACGATGCGCGCGAAGAACATCACGAAGGTGTTCACCACGCCCTGGATCAATGTCAGCGTGACCATGTCGCCGTTGGCGATGTGCGCGACTTCATGCGCCAGCACGGCTTCCACTTCTTCCCTAGTCATGCCTTGCAGCAGCCCGGTCGACACCGCCACCAGCGAATTGCTTTTGCTGGCGCCGGTGGCGAAGGCGTTGGGCGGACCGTCGTAGACGGCGACTTCAGGCATCGTCAGGCCGGCACGCGTGGCGAGGCGATTGACGGTGTCGACCAGCCACATTTCGGTGGAGTTTTGCGGATGTTCGATGACGCGCGCACCGGTCGACCATTTGGCGATGGTCTTGGACAGCAGCAGCGAGATGAACGAGCCGCCAAAACCCATCAGCGCACAGAACATCAGCAGCATGCCGAAGTTGAGGCCGTTGGCGGTCATGTAGCGGTTGATGCCGAGGATGCTGGCGGTGACGCTCAGCACCAGCATCACTGCCAGGTTGGTGACGAGGAAAAGAATGACGCGTTTCATGATGCTTCCTATGCAAAGAGGGCGCGACCGTCCCAGGACGATCGTCGCAGAAAAAACAAATTCGGATAAAAGGATGGCGCCGCGTCACGACGCAGACGCAGGCAGGAGATCAGACGGCCGGAGGCGGCCGCAGCAAATCGATGAACGCGGACGTGCCGCCGCTCACGCGGGGATACAGATGGGGAAAAGGTTGCCAGTCCAGCGGCAAGGTGGCCACAGGCACCGGCAGCGTCTGGTCTTCCAGGTCGGCTTGCACCTTCCGGGGATCAGAGTCGGCGCCGGCTTCGTCATCGGCCGCCTGCGCACTTGCCGGCGTATCCGCATTGTCCGGATCGGAAGCCGGGTCAGAAGCGCTGTCCGTCGCACCAAAAACAATCACGATCGCCTGGTCCGCTGTTGCGGCGGAGTTCGCCATAGGCTCAAGCGCCCCCGCAAACAATTGCAAGGGAAACAGGAATGCCAGCAACAAAAAACAGAATCGGCGCATGGGCGAGGCAATAAGGACCACTGGGTGGCGTTGAAACACAGGGGACAACAAGGGTCGCAAGGGCCGCATTATACGCAAAAGCCGCCAGCCAAGTTACCCACAGAAAATGTGGCCAACCCTGTTGATAACTTGTTTATGACCGCGCGCAAGCCGCATGGGTTCAAGCTTTCGCGCGATTGAGCAGGAATTGCTCAGGAAGCGCTCTGTATCCGGTTGCGGCCATGCTTTTTGGCGCGGTACAAGGCGCTGTCGGCGATCCTGAGCAAGGTCTTGCCCTCGCTGCCCTGGTCCGGGGTCATGGTGCAGACGCCGACACTGATGGTCATATGCTCCTGCACCGAGGATTTCGCATGCGCGATGGCGAGGTCATTGACGCTGGTGCGCAGCCGCTCGGCAAAACGTTCCGCCTGCTCTTCGGTAAATCCCGGAATCAGCATCACGAATTCTTCGCCGCCGTAGCGCGCACAGATATCGGTGGGCCTGCGCATCTGCGCGCGCAGGGTGTTGGCGACAAGTTGCAGTGCCTTGTCGCCTTCAACGTGGCCGTAGTGGTCGTTGTATTGCTTGAAGTAATCGATGTCGATCATGAACAGCGACAGCGGTGTGCGGTTCCTGACGGCGTTGGCCCATTCCACTTCCAGCGCCGAATCGAACATGCGGCGGTTGGCGACGTTGGTGAGGCCGTCGCGGTAGGACAGCGCTTCCAGTTCTTTCTGCAGCTCCGCCAGGCGCGCTTCGTTCTTCTTGCGCTCGGTGATGTCGAACATGAAGCCGATCAGCGCTTCCACTTCGCCGTCCGGTTTGCGCACCACGTGCACCACGTCGCGAATCCAGACATGTTCGCCGTCCCGCGTGATGGCGCGGTAGTCGGCTTCGTGGTCGACGCCGGCCTTCGACTGCGCCACGCAAAAATTCACCACGCCTTCACGATCTTCTGCATGGATGCGCATGGCCCAGTCTTCCACCGACACCCAGCTCTCAGGGGCCCAGCCCAGCAGCGCTTCGATCTGCGGACCGACGTAGGCAAACTTCATGGTGGCCCAGTCGATTTTCCAGGGGATTGCCTTGGTCGATTCAAGGAGGGTTTTGTAGACGGCGCTGTCGGGTTCCATTTGCTTTGGTGCTTGTCTGGTCATGTGGACGTCGGGGTGAGTTGGGCGTGACGAGCCGGGGTGTGATCCGGCCCGCCGTTGGCGGAAAGGAAATTGTCGTAAGAATAACCCGGGGTGTCGGGGGACGCATGAAAACGCGTTGAAAAATGATCGGCAGGTTCGGTGGCCCGTGCGCCGAGGCCCGCAGGGCGCGGAGTTGAGGGCGGTTTCATGCTTGTTGAAAAGTGATAGCAATCGTCAATTGATTTAAAACATTTAATCAATTGTGCAAAAGACTTTCGTCTGATTTATCTTTCAGGACATGACTTGCAGAAAGATTCGACGTTGCCCGAGCAGCGCACTCGCCCCTCAACTCATCAAACAGGAACGCAGCACATGTCTTCGAATGCCTCCACCATCAGCTCGCCCGCCGCACCACAACAAGACTCAGCAATTTTTCGCGCACTCGCCGAGATGCTCGGCCACGGCGGTATCCGCATCAACGGCAATAATCCCTGGGATATCCAGCTGCATCGCGCCGGCGTGCCCGAACGCGCCTTTGCGCAAGCCAACCTCGGCCTCGGTGAGGCATACATGGATGGCGACTGGGACGCCGAACAGCTGGACGAATTTTTCTCGCGGCTGTTGCGCACGCGACTGACCGACAACATCAAGCCCCTGCGGCTGGTAGGTCACGTGCTGGCCGCGAAATTCATGAATCGCCAGAACCTCAAACGCTCGCGCATGGTCGGCGAAATGCACTATGACCTCGGCAACGATTTCTACGCGGCGATGCTCGATTCGCGCATGACCTACACCTGTGGCTACTGGAACACCGCAACCACGCTGGAAGAAGCGCAGGAAGCCAAGCTCGACCTGATTTGCCGCAAGCTGAAACTGAAGCCCGGCATGCGCGTGCTCGATATCGGCTGCGGCTGGGGCAGCTTCATGGCTTTTGCCGCCGAGCGCTACGGCATTGAAGCGGTGGGAGTGAGCATTTCCAAGGAACAGATCGCGCTGGCGAAAGAGCGTCACGGGCACCTGCCGCTCGACTTCCGCCTGCAGGACTACCGCGAACTCAACGAACGCTTCGACGCCATCGTCAGCATCGGCATGTTCGAACATGTGGGCCGTCGCAACTACCGCACCTACATGGAAGTCGCGCATCGCTGCCTGGCCGACGACGGCCTGTTCCTGCTGCACACCATCGGCAAGAACCAGCGCAAGTCCTCGCCCGATCCATGGATCGACAAATACATTTTCCCCAATGGCGATCTGCCGTCCATCGGTCAGATGGGCGACGCCTTCGATCATCTGTTCGTGGTGGAGGATCTGCACAACTTCGGCGCCGACTACGACAAGACGCTGATGGCCTGGCACAGCAATTTCGAAGCGGCGTGGCCGCGTTTCGAGGCGCAACTGGGGGCGCGTTTCCGCCGCATGTGGCGTTATTACCTGCTGTCCTGCGCCGGGGCATTCCGCGCACGCGACATCCAGCTGTGGCAGTGGGTGTTGTCGAAGAAGGGCGTGATGGGCGGTTATCGGCGCGAGCGCATCTGAGGTCCTAAGCCTGTGCTGACCCCAGGCGATCCGCCAGCAAAGGCAGCAGCAACTCCGCTGCCTCCTCGGATTTGATCGCCAGCAAAGGATCGGCGCGCGTGACGCCGCGGTTGATGGCGGCGATCGGTTTTCCGGCTTCTGCAGCCATGCGGCAAAAACGGTATCCCGAAAACACCACCAGCGACGACCCCACCACCAGCACCGCATCGGCCGCCGCCACCGCGCGCTCGGCCGCTTCGCTGCGCGCACGCGGCACGCCGTCGCCGAAAAACACCACGTCGGGTTGCAGCATGCCGCCGCACACCGGGCAAGGCGGCACATGGAAGCCGGCCAGGGCGGCCGTTTCCAGATCTGCATCGCCGTCGGGCAGGGCCGCCGCATCGCTGGCGGCCAGTTCGGGATTGGCGAGTTCCAGCAAGTCCTGCACGCTGCGGCGCGTATGCGTGGCGCCGCAATCGAGGCAGACCACGCGATGGATGTTGCCGTGCAATTCGATGACGTCGCTGCTGCCGGCCTGCTGGTGCAGGCCGTCGACGTTTTGCGTGAGGATGGTGGAGATCTTGCCTGCAATTTCCAGCGCCGCCAATGCGCGGTGGCCGGCGTTTGGCGTTGTTCCCGCCAGCTTGGGCCAGCCGATCATGCTGCGCGCCCAATAACGCCGGCGCATCGCTTCCGAACTGCGGAAGGCCGGACCTTCCATCGGCGCCTTGCCGCGCCGCACGCCGTTGGCGTCGCGATAATCGGGAATGCCGGAGGCCGTGCTGATGCCGGCGCCGCTCAGGACCAGTACACGGCGATGCGGCGCGATGAACGCGGCCAGCGCGTCCACGTCCGCGAAGAGATGGTCTTCCAAGAAAGTCCCGGTCTTAAACCCGGTCCATGCCCGCGGTCACGATGAAGGACACCAGCGCGGCCGTGATCGACCAGACGGCCAGGCGATATTGCGGGATGAACTTGGTGATGACCGGCAGCAGGAAGTAGAGGACGACGCCGATGAGGATGCAGGTGATGACTCGTTTCATGACTTGATCTTGTTGATGTTGATGAAGATGCCCGCCGGTTCAGCGACGGCGACGTTGAGATCCTATCATTGATTGACGGCAATGGCAGCCCGGGCTTCCCCAAGCGGACAAGCGCAGACAGGTGCGGGCAGGGGCATATTTAAAACTTATACCCCTATCGACAATCCGTATTTCCTTGATCTTGTCTTAAGAGAATAGACTTCAGTCACAGCAGTTTCGGAGGACGGATTGTTGTGAAGGCCGCTACCACGGCCGCTTTGTCTGGCAGTAACGCATCGTACCCGGTGCAGTAACGGCAGGCGATATCTGAATAACCATTTTGGAGACGTACATGGAATACCGTTCGGCAGCCGAGCCTGTTGAATTGTCAGCCCCTGACCGGTCGGGGCGGGCAGTGCAAAAGGTAGCAACCACAGCAGAAAATTCAGCAGCAACTTCAGCATCCACTCCCGTCTCGGGGGCTGCACCGCTCGCGACGGTCAGTCTCGACGACAAATACACCGCAACTTCGGGTTCGATCTTTTTGTCCGGCATCCAGGCGCTGGTGCGCTTGCCGCTGCTGCAGTATCTGCGCGACCAGAAAGCCGGGCTCAACACCGCGGGCTTCATTTCCGGCTATCGCGGCTCGCCGCTGGGCGGACTCGACGAAGCCCTCTGGAAGGCGCAGCCGCATCTCGACGCGCACAAGATCAGGTTCCAGCCCGGCACCAATGAAGACATGGCGGCCACCGCCGTGAACGTCGGCTCCGGTTGCCGGAAGGCGCCGATGGCAAGCCGCGGAATGGCGCTCTCCAACTGTTTTTCGTCGGCGTGGCGCAGCACCCGGCGGCACATCTGATCCAGTAAATCTTTCATGAAACCAGTGTGGCACGACTTGGAGGTGAGATCAATGAAATGAGCGGATCAGGCAAGAATCTGCGCAGTTTTGGCGAGCGAGCAGGGGGTCGGGAGCGTATCTTGGGCAAGACGGGCGCGGTCATTGCGCACTTAACTTCACGGGAGAAAATCTTGACCATCAAACATTTCGATGCGAAATCGACAACAGACGACGTATTGGGCGATATCGATCTGCGCGGCAAACGCGCCTTCATCACCGGCGTCTCGGCCGGGCTGGGCGTGGAAACGGCGCGCGCCCTCGTGGCGCGCGGCGCCGAAGTGATCGGCACGGTGCGCGATCTCGACAAAGCGCATGGCGCGACGAAAGTCGTGCGCGACGCGGCGGAGCAAAGCGGCGGCCGTTTTGAAATCATCCGGATGGACCTGGCCGATCTGTCATCGGTGCGTGCGGTCACCGATGCGATGGCCGCCGCCGGGAAGCCCTTCGACCTGGTGGTCGCCAACGCCGGCATCATGGCGACGCCGTTTGGGCATACCAAAGACGGCTTCGAACTTCAGTTCGGCACCAACGTGCTTGGCCACTATGTGCTGATCAATCGCCTTGCGCCATTGATGCGGCAGGGCGGACGGGTGATCGTGCTGTCTTCCAACGGCCATCGTTTTGCAGACGTCGATCTTGAGGATCCGAACTTTGCGAACACGCCCTACGATCCCTGGGTTGCCTACGGTCGCTCCAAGACCGGCGACGCCTTGCTGGCGGTTGCGTTCGATGCGCGACACCGCCATCGCGGGGTGCGCGCAGCGAGCATCCATCCCGGCGTGATTCAGACCGAGCTGATTCGCCACATGGAGCCGGAAGCCTTCCAGGCGGCGTTCACGGCGATGAATGAACAGCATCTGGCGCAAGGGCACCAGCCGTTCGAAGTGAAAACCGTCGCACAAGGAGCGGCAACGACCTTATGGGCCGGCATCGTTGCCGATGCGGAGACGATCGGCGGCCGCTATTGCGAGGATTGCCATGTCGGTGAGATCTTGCCGGATGATGCCGTTGTCAGTGCGTTCAGCGCCGGCGTGCGTCCCTTCGCAATCGATGCCGCGCGCGCCGATGCGTTGTGGGCCAAGGCGGGAGAGCTTGTGGGAGAGAAGTTTTAAAAACGTCATCGCGCACCTACGACGGGCAGTGCATTGACGTCACTGGTCCCGGCGCTCGCCGGGACCGGTCCTACTCTTCTTCCCCCAGATCCTTCTTCACCACCGCATACCTTAACAAGGTCCTCTTGCGCGCCTCGGCGTGATCCACCATCGGCTCCGGATAGTCTTTCCCGATCTTCACTCCCGTCGCCTTCAGCAAGTCCGCCGGACACAGCCACGGTGCATGAATATGCTTGTCCGGCAAACCGGCCAGCTGCGGCAAATAGCGCCGGATGAACTTGCCCTCCGCATCAAATTTTTCCGACTGCGTAATCGGATTGAAGATGCGGAAATAAGGCTGCGCATCGCAGCCGGAAGACGACGCCCACTGCCACCCGCCATTGTTGGCCGACAGGTCGAAGTCATTGAGCAGGTCCGCAAAATACTTCTCGCCCCAGCGCCAGTCGATCCCCAGGTCCTTGGTCAGGAAACTGGCCGTCACCATGCGCAGGCGATTGTGCATGTAACCGGTCTGGTTCAGCTGCAGCATGGCGGCGTCGACCAGCGGATAACCGGTGCGACCCTCGCACCACCTGGCAAACATGTCACGCGCGTGCTTGCCGCCTTCCCACTGGATGGCGTCGTAATCCGACTTGAAGGAGCGTTCCGCCACGCGAGGATGATGGAACAGGATCATGAAGTAGAAGTCGCGCCAGACCAACTCGGACAACCACACCGGCGCACCGCGGCGTCCTTCGCCGATGCGCATGGCGTCGACCGCCGCGCGCGCCAGGGTGCGGATCGAGATCGTGCCGAAGCGCAGGTGCACCGACAGATACGATGGTCCTTTGATCGCCGGGAAATCGCGCGTGTCGCCGTACTTGCCCAGGCGCGGCAGGAAGTCTTCCAGCAATTGCGCTGCGCCAGACATGCCTGTCGGGATGCGCAGGTCTTTCAGATTGCTCGGCAGGAAGCCGAGGTCTTCCAGCGTGGGCAAAGCCTTGTGGTATTTCTTCGAAGGCGGTGCGAGTTGCGCGAAATAAGCGTCCACCGGATAAGGTTTGAGGTAGAAGTCGCCGCCGGGACCGGACAGCTTGTTCATCCACGCATTCTTGTACGGCGTGAAGACGGAGAAGGGACGACCGGCCAGCGACAGTACCTCGTCTTTTTCAAAGATGACCTGATCCTTGTAGGTCAGCAATTGGCGACCATCTTTTTCCAATCGATTCTTGACCGTAGCATCGCGCTTGATCGCCTGTGGTTCGTAGTCGTGATTGGTGAAGACGGCATCAACGCCAAGTTCCGCCGCCAGCGCCGGGATGTCTTGTTGCGCCGACGCATGGCGCACGATCAGCGCGCCGCCGGCTGCACGCAAGGCAGCATCAAGCTCGGCAATGCAGGCCATGATGAAGTCAATGCGGCGATCGGCTTGCAAGCCGTCGGCAATCAGCGCATCGAGGATGTCGCGGTCATAGACGAAGACGCAATACACCTGTTTGCTTTGTTTGAGCGCGTAGTACAACGCAGCGTGGTCGCTGATGCGCAGGTCGCGGCGGAACCAGACGAGGGAAGAGTCGAAAGTCGGCATGGAGGATCAGGTGGGAGCAATAACAGGATGGTAAAGCATCTCGCCGGCGCAAACAAAAACAGCGACCGCAAGGCCGCTGTTCTTGATGACCGCAAGCGCGGAGCGATCAGCCGCCCAGATAGGCTTCCACCACTTTAGGGTTATGCAGCAGGTTGGCGCCGGTGTCTTCCAGCACGATCTTGCCGGTTTCGAGCACGTAGCCGCGTTGCGCGATGCGCAAGGCCTGGCGCACGTTCTGTTCGACCAGCAGGACCGTCATGCCGGTCTTGTTGATCTCTTTCACGATGCGGAAAATTTCCTGGATGATCAGCGGCGCGAGACCCATCGACGGCTCGTCCAGCAGCAAGACCTTGGGACGGGCCATCAGCGCGCGGCCGATGGCGAGCATCTGCTGTTCGCCGCCGGAGAGGTTGCCGGCCAGGCCCTTGGCGCGTTGCTTCAGGACCGGGAAGAGCGAATAGACCCACTCCAGGTCGCCGGCCACCGCAGCCTTGTCCTTGCGCGTGTAGGCGCCCAGGGAGAGGTTTTCTTCGATGGTGAGCGTGGTCAGCGTGGCGCGCCCTTCGGCGACTTGTACGACGCCGCTGCCGACGATGCGGTGCGGCGATTGCTGCGTGAGGTCTTCACCGTTGAAGATCACCTTGCCGCGCGTCGCCTTGACGAGGCCGGAGATGGCCAGCAGCGAAGTGCTCTTGCCGGCGCCGTTGGCGCCGACCAGCGCGGTGATTTCGCCTTCGTTCAAGGTCAGGCTGATGCCTTTGACGGCTTCGATGTGGCCGTAGGAAACCGCCAGGTCCTGGACTTGCAGAATAACGTTGGGGGCAGTCTGGGTCGGGCTCATTCTTCTTCCTTGCCGAGGTAAGCCTCGATCACTTCCTGGTTGTTCTTGATCTCATCCGGTGTGCCTTCGGCGATGATCTTGCCGAAGTTGAGCACGGCGATGCGGTCGCACAGGCCCATCACGAAACGCATGTCGTGTTCGATCATGAAGATCGAGAAACCGCGCTGCTTGATGTTGATGATTTCAGCCATGAGCTCGGTCTTTTCCGCCGGATTCATGCCGGCCACCGGTTCGTCCAGCAAAAGCAGCTTGGGCTTGGTCGCCAGCGCGCGGGCGAATTCCAGCTTGCGTTGCTCGCCGTAGGAGAGGCTGTCGGCCAGCATCTCGGCCTTGTGGTCCAGGCGTACCCAGGACAGCAGCTCGAGCGCGCGTTCGCGGGCTTCTTTCTCGATCTTGCGGAACGAGCCGAGGTTCAGCAGCAGGCCGCCGAAACCGTAGTCGAGGTGATCGTGCATGCCGACCACGACGTTTTCGAGCAGCGTCATTTCCTTGAACACGCGGATGTTCTGGAAGGTGCGGGCGATGCCGCGTTCGGTGATCTTGTGGGGGGCGACGTTGCCGATGTCCTGGCCGTCGAACACGATGTTGCCGGAGGAGGCGCGCAACAGGCCGGTGATCAGGTTGAACACGGTGGTCTTGCCGGCGCCGTTGGGGCCGATCAGACCGAAGATGCCGCCTTCCGGCACGTGGAACTGGACGCCTTGCAGGACCTGCAAGCCGCCGAAGTTTTTACTGATCTGGTTGAATTGTAAAAGCATCAGTTCACCTTCTTGCTTGCAGAATTGTTACCGTTACGGCGTTGCATAAATGCGCGGATGCGGCGCGGATCCCAGATGCCCTTCGGCAGATACAGCACGACGAGGATCAGGATCAGGCCGTTGGCGGCCAGGCGGAAGTCCTTGAAATGGCGCAGCACTTCCGGCAGCAGCGACAGGATGGTCGAGCCGATCATCGGGCCGATCAGGTTGCTGGTGCCGCCGAACACGGCCATGGTCAGGATGTCCACGGCGTTTTCGAAACCGTAGTTGTTGGGGCCGATCGTGAAGGTGTAGTGTGCATTCAACGCGCCGGCGATACCGGCGATTGCTGCACCGATGACGAAGGCCAGCAGCTTGTAGCCGGCCACGTTGACGCCCATCAGGCGGGCCGCGACTTCGTCTTCCTTGATCGCTTCAAATGCGCGGCCGATCTTGGAGCGGCGTACGCGGGCGAGGAAATACACGGTCACGCCCAGCAGCAGCACGATGTGCCACCACTCGGTGACCGGCGGAACGCCGTTCAGACCCATCGGGCCGCCGGTGATTTCCATGTTCAGCACCACCACGCGCACCACTTCGCCGAAGCCCAGCGTCGCCATCGCGAGGTAGACGCCGGACAGGCGCAGCGTCGGGATGCCGATCACCAGCGCCACCAGCGCCGGCAGGATGCCGCCGGCCGCGAGCGCGACCGGGAAGGGCAGGCCTGCCTGCATGGTAATCAGGGAGGCGACGTAAGCGCCGATCCCCATGAACGCTGCGTTGGCCAGCGACAGCAGGCCGCACGACAGCGTGACGTAGATTGACAGGGCCAGCATGGCGTTGACGCCGACGCTGAAGATGACGGTGTTGTACGTCGCCCAGAATCCATCCCACCATTCCATCATAGTCATGGGATTAAGCCTTTCTTTCCAGCACTTTGCCGAACATGCCTGAAGGCTTGACCAACAAAATCAAAAACAGCAGACCGAACGCCACCGCATCGCGGAAGTCGCTCGAGATATATGCCACCGTGAGCACCTCGGCAAAGCCGAGGAAGAGGCCGCCGATCATGGCGCCGCGGATGTCTCCCATGCCGCCCAGGATAATGACGGCGATGCCCTTGTGCAGCATCGGCTGGCCCATGAACGGCGAGATCGCGTTGAACGACAGGCCGACCAGCACGCCGGCAGCGCCGCCGAGGGCCGCGGCTGCGAACGACGTCAGGTAGAACAGGCCTTCGACATTGATGCCCAGCAGGTAAGCCGCTTTCGGCGACTCGGCAATGGCGCGCAGCGCGCGGCCCAGTTGCGTGCGGCGCATCACGGCCAGCAGCACGATCATCAGCACGAAGGCGATGACGACGATGCCGACCTGCACGGCAGTGACGTGCAGGTTGCCGATGGTGACGCTGTCCTCAGGAATGGTGCCGACCGGGAAGCGCTTGTTCTCGGCGCCGAACAGGCCTTGCGCCAGATTGGTCAGCATGATCGCCACGCCGATGGTGGCGATCATGGGAATCAGGTGGGGGGCATTGCGTTTGCGCAGCGGTTTCAATACCAGCACGTCGACGATCAGGCCGATCAGTCCGGTGGCGACCATCGCGGCGAGCATGGCCAGCCACAGCGGCAGCGCCATTTTCTCGACCAGCAGGAGGGCGGCATAGCTGCCCAGCATGAAGATCGCGCCATGCGACAGGTTGATGACGCCGAGCACGCCGAACACCAGCGTGAAGCCCAGCGCAAAGAGCGCATAGACGCTGCCCAGCGAAAGGGCGTTGATAAGTTGTTGTTCTAACATAGGGCCTGCAAGTCGAGAAAAGAGTGATGAGGTCGCCGCGTCTCATCTGCCGTTTGAGTGAACGTGCAGGTTGGCGATGTACCCTCGTTACATCAGAAAAGCGGCTTTTGATGAGCCTGTTCTTTTTCGCGATCAGTGAGCTGGGGCAAGCGATGCAACAAAAAGACTCCGGTAAGAAATACCGGAGTCTTTGTGAGCGTCGCGGTTCGACCGAAGATTACTTCAGCAGAACGAACTTGCCGCCTTTGGCGATATTGACGATCGCTTCCTGCTGCGCGTCGAAACCGACTTGCTTGCCGGCTACCGGCGGAGCCGGGCGGAAGGCGAACTTGCCGGTCGCGCCGTCGATCTTCACTGCAGGCAGGGCTGCGCGCAGGGCGTCGCGGTCCTTGTCCAGAGCGCCGGACAGCTTGACGTTCTTGAGCGCTTCGACCACGACATACAGCGCGTCGTAGGCTTGTGCTGCGAACTGGTCAGGGTCGGTGCCGAACTTGGCCTTGTACGCGGCGATGAACGCCTTGTTGGCCGGAGTCAGGTTTTCCGCCGACCATGGGCTGCCCATCAGCGTGTTGTCGCCGGCGTCCTTGGCGATTTCAAACAGCTTCGGCGAGTTCAGGCCATTGCCGCCGATGAACGGTTGCTTCATGCCCAGCGTGCGGGTTTGCAGGATGATGTTGGCCGCTTCTTCAGCCAGGCAGGAGCAGACGATGGCGTCGGGATTGCCGGCCTTGATCTTGGTCAGCTGCGCCTTGAAGTCGACGTCGCCCTTGGCGTACGCTTCAGTCGTGGTGACCGGGATCTTTTGCTGTTCCAGCGTGGCCTTGAAAACGTCGTAGCCGGACTTGGTGAATGCGTCGTCGTTACCGTAAATCACGGCAACCTTCTTGATGCCGAAATGCTTGACGGCAGCCTTGACGGTCACTGGCAGCACGTCGGCTTCCATGACGGAGTTGCGGAAGGTGAACGGGCCCATGGCAGTGATGCCGTCGGCGGTGTTGCTGGTGCCGAAGGCGACGACCTTGGAGGCGTTGGCGATCGGGTCAGCAGCGAATGCCGAGTTGGACAAGGTCGGGCCGAAGACCATCAGCACCTTGTCCTGGAAAATCAGTTTTTTGAAGACGTTGATGGCTTCTTCTTTCTTGCCTTGCTCGTCTTCCGGGATCAGAACCAGTTTGTTGCCGTTGACGCCGCCCTTGGCGTTGACTTCATCAGTGGCCAGGGTGAAGCCGTTCTTGATGGCGACGCCGTACTTGGCGGCAGGGCCGGTCAGCGCAGCGGCGAGACCGAGCTTGACGTCGGCGGCCAGTGCGGCATTTGCCATGGTCACGCCGATCATCAGCGCAGGCAAGGTCTTTAAAGCAGTTTTAAGCATGTTGAATCGCATCGAGTTCTCTCCTTAGTTAGATATTCTTATAGAGGATGACGCGAAATATGAGCCGGGGGTACCGGCGCAGGAAGTCTTTGGTGGGACCTCCCTATTTGCTCCATCCTCTTTAGACCGTCGTGCGGTCTTTGGGATACAACCGGTCAAGAATACCGTAAACCGGTTTAAACACACTGCTGCACTGCAACCTGATAAGCCGCCTTGCAACCGTCTGCTGACTCCGCCGAAGCGGAGGTGACACTGATGACAGATTTGATGCGGCTCCATCCGAAGACGGAGCGGTCCTGCTGATTACCTCGCACTGCTACTTTTGGTACAGACTCAGTACAGCGGCATCCGGGGCGCGTTGGCAGTTCGGATGCCGCTGGTATTTCTTTATTGCTTTATTTCTTGCGTTGCATTCTTTACAGCGATTTGCGCAGCTCCGCAATCGCCTGGCGCACCTGATTCGGGGCGGTGCCGCCGATGTGGTCGCGGGCGGCAACGGAGCCTTCCAGCGTCAGGACGGCGAAGATGTCGTTCTCGATCAATGGCGAATATGCACGCAGTTCGTCCAGCGTCAGGTCCGACAGGTCGCAGTTGCGGTCGACGCAGGTGCGCACCGCGTGGGCGACGGCTTCGTGGGCGTCGCGGAACGGCAGGCCCTTCTTGACCAGATAGTCGGCCAGGTCGGTGGCGGTGGCGTAACCCTGCAGCGCTGCGGCGCGCATGGCGTCCGGCTTGACGGTGATGCCGCGCGCCATGTCTGCGAAAATGCGCAGCGTATCGGTCAGCGTGTCGACGGTGTCGAACAGCGGTTCCTTGTCTTCCTGGTTGTCCTTGTTGTAGGCCAGCGGCTGGCCTTTCATCAGGGTCAGCAGCGCGATCAGGTGACCGTTGACGCGACCGGTCTTGCCGCGCGCCAGTTCAGGGACGTCGGGGTTTTTCTTTTGCGGCATGATCGACGAACCGGTGCAGAAGCGGTCGGCGATATCGATGAAGCCGACGCGCGGGCTCATCCAGATCACCAGCTCTTCGGACATGCGCGAGATGTGGGTCATGACCATGGCGGCGGCGGCGCAGAATTCGATGGCGAAGTCGCGATCGGAAACGGCGTCCAGCGAATTGCGGCAGACGTCGTCGAAGCCCAGCGTCTTGGCCACGCGCAGGCGGTCGATCGGGAAGGTCGTGCCGGCCAGTGCGGCAGCGCCCAGCGGCAGGCGGTTGACGCGCTTGCGGGCGTCGGCCATGCGCTCGGCGTCGCGGCCGAACATTTCGACGTAGGCAAGCACGTGATGGCCGAAGGTGATCGGCTGCGCCACTTGCATGTGGGTGAAGCCGGGCAGGATGGTGTCGGCATGCTGTTCGGCCAGATCCACCAGCGCGGCGCGCAGGTCGCGCAGCAGGCCGCTGATGTCGTCGATGGCGGCGCGCATGTACAGGCGGATGTCGGTGGCGACCTGGTCGTTGCGCGAGCGGCCGGTATGCAGGCGTTTGCCGGCGTCGCCGACCAGTTCGGTCAGGCGTTTTTCGATGTTCAGGTGGACGTCTTCGAGGTCGAGCAGCCATTCAAACTGGCCGCCGTCGATTTCACCCTTGATTTGCGCCATGCCGCGCTGGATGTCGGCGTAGTCTTGCGCGCTGATGATTTGCTGGTGCGCCAGCATTTCGGCATGGGCAAGCGAGCCCTGGATGTCGAATTGCGCCAGGCGATTGTCGAAAAAGACAGAGGCGGTGTATCGTTTCACCAGATCGGAAACGGGTTCGGAAAAGCGAGCCGACCAGGCTTCGCCTTTTTTCGATAATTGTGCTGTCATAGTGGGGGTCCCGAAGAATACGCGATTATAGCAAGTCGATGACATTTGAGCCACGCCGCAGCCGTTTTCGGGCGGAGTCAATAGGGAATTTTCTGCGTGGTATGGATGCCGATTGCGGAGGAGGATGGCACAAAAACCATTGCACACTTGCCAAATCTTTAAGATACTCAAAACGCTGTTTTGTAAATCCAAACTATTCGAATTTGCCGTATTTGGACTCGTCCGGGGAGAGGTCTCATGAATCTTGAAGCACTGTTTCAGCAGCAAGCGGCGTTACCCAGCATTCCCAAAGTGGTGCAGGAAGTCATCGAGAGCTTTAATAACGACAACGTCTCGATCGAGGACATCGCCAAAAAACTCAGCGCCGACCAGGTGCTGAGCGCCAAGCTGCTGCGCCTGGCAAATTCGTCCTACTATCACGTCTCGCGCAGCATCGGCACCGTCGATGACGCCGTACTGATGCTGGGGTTCATGACCGTGCGCACGCTGGTCGTCAGCACCGGCCTCACGGGCAGCTTCAAGTCCATGTCCGGCGTGGATCTCAAGTTGTTCTGGCGCTACAGTTTGCACACCGCAATCGTCGCCAAATGGCTGGCGAAGAAGCAGGGTCTCAATTCGGACCTCGCGTTCACGGTCGGCCTGATGCACGCCATCGGCCAGCTCGTCATGCATGCCGCCATGCCCGAGCAGACCCGCCAGGTCGACAAGATCGCCAGCACCATTGACGCACGCCGCCTGGATGTCGAGCACACCTCGTTCGGTTACGACTTCGCCGACGTCGGTGCGGAACTGGCCAAGCGCTGGCGCTTCCCGGAAGAATTCTCGGCGACCATCGCTGCGTTCCCGAATCCGCTGGAAGCCGAACCGTTCAACAAGATCGCCGCCGTGATCCATATCGCCGCCTGGCGTGCTCGCGCGGAAGAGAACGAATATTCCCGCGAGGAAATGGAATCGACCTTCCCCGACGATGTGGCTGCCAAGCTCGGTGTGAAGTCGGGTGTGCTGCTCGACGATCTGCCGCCGCTGGCCGAGTTGGGGGCGGGGATGGAGGAATTGATTTCCTGAGAACTTCCGGGGAAACGACCGGAACGCATCTCACGCCTGCTGATGATGAAATGAGTTCGTGGGATTACGGCCGGCATTGCCGGCCGTAATTTTTGCGCGATCCGTATCTCGTGCTTCTACAATTCCCTGACCATCGTGATTTCGCTGGCGGCGAATCCGGCTTTTCGATAGAGCGCCTGCGCTGCGGTGTTGTGCGCGAATACATTCAGGCTCACGCTGCCGAGACCGCGCAGCCGGGCTTCTTCCAGCAGCAACTCCAATGCCGCGCCGGCAAAACCGCGCCGGCGATATGCCGCATCGATCGTCAGGTCATAAAGAAAGGCCGAGGTCAGGCCGTCTTCCGTCACTTCTCCAAACCAGATCTCACCCACGCTGGCGCCGCTGTCTTCCTCTTGCAGCAGCATCAGGTAGTGTCCCGGGGTGGCCAGTCCCAGCGGCAACAATGCCTGCACATTGCCGCGCGCCTGCAGCTGGCTGGTCGCCAGCGACGGCAGGCCGCTCAGGCGGCATTGCTCGACATAGTCGGCTGACGAGGTGTCGACAAAGTGTTCAAAATCGCTGCTTGTCATGGGAATCATCTTGAGTCGGTGCGGCATAGACGTCCTTCCGGGAGTGCTGGCTTATCTTCTGGATAATCTCGTCAATAATAGTTGTTCTTGTTGTTCGTGACGACATTGACACCATTGACACCATTGGCCGCAGCGAATTCCGGGCAGATTGATCATCCGTCATGGGACGAAAAAAAGCGGATGAAGCCTAGGCTTCATCCGCTTTTTTCATGGCTGGCGCAGCGTTCAGTCCAGCTTGTCCTTCAGGAATTTCAGCATCTCGCGATAGGCCTCGGCGCGCGCATCGGCGTTGCCGCCGCTGGTGACGCCGGCGCCCGGTTTGCCGACGCCGGGGATGTCCATGCGCACGTGCATCGGCATGCCTGGCGCGTCGAAGTCATGGTAGGTATCGGGATAGAGACGCAGCGTGATCGGCGTGTCACTGTCCTGCATTTTCTTTTCCAGCGATTCGCAGGCTTCCGGTGGCGTCCAGTCGTCGTTTTCACCCATCAGGATCAGCATCGGTGCGGCCGGCTTGTAAGGCGTGCGGTTTTTCGAAAAGGCCGTACAGGTCGGATAAAACGCCACGGCGGCCTTGGGCTGCACCTTGCGTACGGCGACATCGGTTTGCGCCAGGTTCAGCGCCGACAGGATGGTGGTGGCGCCATGCGACCAGCCGACCATGCCGACGCGGGCATAGTCGACATCGTCCTGCGTGGCCAGCCAGCGCAGTGCGACCTGCACGTCAAGACGGCGGTTGGCGCTGCTGGCCTCACGCTGCTGCAGGCTTTCCTGGCAGATCGAGCGGCGGCCGCGCGGTGTGAAACTGTCGGGGAACAAGACGTTATAACCGGCATCGGTCAGCGCGCGCGCCATGGCGATATGGCGTGGCGTGAATTCGATCTTTTCCTTGTTGACGCTGCTGTAGAGACCGCCGCAACCGTGCAGGGCGATGATGGTGGCTTTCTTTTCGGACTTGCCTTTGCCCTTGAACCAGAAGCCGAACAATGCAGTCGCCTTGCCGCCCGGCGTATCGACGCTGGTCAGCGTGACGCGTTCGGTGCGCAATGGCGGCAGCTGCTTGACCGTTTCCTTCGGCGCGGCGGCAACAACGTGTCCGCACAGCCCTGCGAGGCAGAGCGACGCGATGGTTTTACCCCAGGTACCCATGAACTTCCCCTTGTTGTGTTGGCAACCCCTGGCGCCGACCTGCATGAGATCAGCTTGCCGGGGATTTGCCGTCAATCTTTTGTTTTGAGCCTGCTTGCGCGGGCATCAACACCAGCAGCAGCGCCATCCCGATCAGTGCGCCGCCGGCGGCATACGCCCACGATAATTGTTCCTGCAAGAACAGCCACCCCCACAAGACCCCGAACAACGGGATCAGGAACGTGACGGTCAATGACTTAACAGGACCTATATCGGCAATTAATCGGAAAAATAAAATGTAAGCCAGCGCAGAGCATACAAATCCCAAAATCAATAAAGCAAACCACGTACCAATGCCGGCACGCAGCGGAGCGGCCGGGCCGTCCTCCAGGATTGTCATGACGGCAAAAAATGGCAGCAGCAGCGCGACGGCACCCAACTGGCTGCCAAATGCCACCAGTTTGCTGTCCAGGCCGCCGCGATCCGTGATCCAGCGCTTGGTCAGGAAACCGGCCAGGCCGTAACAGCTGGTCGCCAGCAGGCACGCCAGCGCACCTGAAACAGTCGCCGGGTCAAAAGCCACCGGTCCGGTCCTTGTCAGGACTGCAACGCCGGCCAGGCCTAGCATCACGCCGCCCACCTTGCGCGGTGTCAGCCTATCGCCGAAAAATAATGCCCCGATGACCACGCCCATCAAGGGAGTCGTCGCATTGAGGATGGCCGAGTAACCGGCCGGCAATACCTTGGCGGCCACGCTGAAGAGCACGAACGGCAAGCCCGAATTGATGGCACCGAGCAACATTGTGGCGCGTAGCTTGCCCTGAAAGCGCCATTTTACGCCCAAGACGGCCAGCAACAGCAGCAAACCGGCCGCACCGAACAGCACCCGAAAGAAAGCGGTATTGAGCGCACCCATTTCCGGCACAGCGAGGCGCATGAACAGGAAACTGGCGCCCCAGATGGCGGCCAGTGCTAGCAGGCGGAGCAGATCGGCTGGTTTCATGACACTTCCTGACGCAATGCGGAGCGCTCATCTTGACCAGCCGATGATGCCGCCGCACTCCAAAACTTGCTATCGTGATTTTCCTGATGCCGGCCACCGCTCCCCACTCCCCGCACCCGTATCGGGCGTCAGGGAGCGGGCGGAGCAGGCAGAGCAGGGCTGTCAGCCCGTATTGCGCAGGCCGGCGGCGATGCCGTTGATGGTCAGGTGGATGCCGCGCTGCACGCGTTCCTCGACCTTCTTGCCGGATGCTGCGGTGGAGCGGTGGCGCTTGATCAACTCGACCTGCAAGTGGTTCAGCGGGTCGAGATAGGCGAAGCGGTTCTTGATCGAACGCGCGAGCAAAGGATTGCCGGCCAGGCGATCCTTGTTGCCGGTGATCGAGCCGAGCAACTGGCTGGTGCGATCGTGCTCGCCCACGATGCGGCCAAAGATCGCGTTGCGCAGCTTGCGGTCGGCGACCAGTCCGGCATAGCGCGACGCCACGGCCAGGTCGGTCTTGGACAGCACCATGTCCATGTTCGACAGCAGCGCGGCGAAGAACGGCCATTCCTTGTACATCGCGCGCAGCGTCGCCAGTTTTTTTGCGCTCTCCTTGCTGCCGCCTTCCTGCAGCCATTCCGACACCGCGCTGCCGAAGCCGTACCAGCCCGGGAACAGCAGGCGGCACTGGCCCCACGAGAAGCCCCATGGAATCGCGCGCAGGTCTTCAATGCGGCGTGTCGACTTGCGCGAAGCGGGGCGCGAGCCGATGTTGAGCTCGGCGATTTCGGCGATCGGCGTGGCGGCGAAGAAGTAGTCGGTGAAGCCCGGGGTCTCGTAGACCAGATTGCGATACGCCTGGTAAGCGCGATCCGAGAGGTCGCCCATGACGCGTTCGAACTCGGCCAGTTTGCGGGTCTCTTTGGCGTCGGTGGTTTCCGGCATCAGGCTCGCTTCCAGCGTTGCGGCGACCAGCAGCTCCAGATTGCGACGGCCGATTTCCGGATTGGAGAACTTGGAGGCGATGATTTCGCCTTGTTCGGTCAGGCGGATCTGGCCGTTGACCGTGCCCGGCGGTTGCGCCAGGATGGCCTGGTAGCTCGGGCCGCCGCCGCGGCCGACGGTGCCGCCGCGGCCGTGGAACAGGCGCAGCTTGACGCCGGCGCGGTTGAACAATTCCACCAGGCGGTTTTCCGACTTGTACAGCTCCCAGTTCGAGGTCAGGAAGCCGCCGTCCTTGTTGGAGTCCGAATAGCCCAGCATCACTTCCTGCAGCTTGCCTTGCCTGTCGATCAGCGGCGTCACCTGCGGGAATGACAGCCATTGCTCCATGATGTCGGCGGCGCAGCGCAAGTCGGGGATGGTTTCAAACAGCGGGATCACCATCAGTTCGAGTTCGACCAGCTTGGACGGATCCTTGGCGTCGGCGTGCAGCAGGCCGGTTTCCTTTTGCAGCAGCAAGACTTCCAACAGGTCGGACGCAGTTTCGGTGTGCGAGATGATGTAGTTGCGGATCGCGCGCGCGCCGTAGCGCTGGCGGATTTCGCGGGCCGTGCGCAGGATGGTCAGCTCGGAATTGGTTTCGTCCGAATACGTCAGGTAGGGCGAATAAAGCAGGCGCGGCTTAGCCAATTCAGCCAGCAGCAGGACGATTTTCTTTTCTTCGCTCAGGCCGGCGTAGGACGGCTCGACCTGCGCGCTGGCGAACAGTTCGCCCAGCACGCGCTCGTGCACGTCGGAGCTTTGGCGCATGTCCAGCGTGGCGAGGTGGAAGCCGAAGATTTCAATCGAACGCTTCAGCACCGCCAGACGCGGCTTGACCAGTGCGCCGCCATGATTGGCGTTGAGCGAGTCGACCAGCACCTGCAGTTCGGCGATGCATTCTTCCGGGCCGGCGTAATGCGCGGCGGCGCCGACTTCCTGGCGCAGGATGTTGACCACGCCGAGATGGCGGGCCGTCGCGGCCAGGCGCGCATACACGCCGATCAGCGCGCGGCGGTACGGCTCGTCGGCGCGATGGTTGGAGTTGTCGGGCGATGCGTCGGCCAGCGCCAGCAGTTCGGCGCTGGCGTCGACCATCAATGTCGAGATCGACAGTTCGGCGCCGAGCGCGTGAACTTCATCGAGATAGAAATCGAAGATTGTGGTCGACTGGCGTTGCAGCGCGCGCTGCATGGTGCCGGCATTGACGTTGGGGTTGCCGTCGCGGTCGCCGCCGATCCAGCTGCCCATCTGCACGAACGGCGGCAGTTCCGCCGGTGTGGTGCGCGCACTAGTTTTGGTACGCAAGCGCGACGGGAACTGCGCGTGGATTTCTTCCTCGATGTCGTCGTACAGCGCAGGCAATTCACGCAGGAAGGTGATGCGGTAATAGGACAGGGCGTTTTCGATTTCGTCGGCGACCGTCAGCTTGGTGTAGCGCAGCATGCGGGTTTGCCACAGCGTGGCGATGCGTGCGCGCAGCAGCTCGGTGTTGTCGCGCAATTCCTTCGGCGTCAGCGGCTGGTCGCGCAGCGCCAGCAGGCGGGCGATTTCGCGCTCGGCGTCGAGGATGCTCTTGCGCTGCACTTCGGTCGGATGCGCAGTCAGCACCGGCGAGATCAGCGACTCCGACAGGAAGTTGCGCACGGTGTTGCCCGACACGCCGGCATTGTCCAGGCGCGACAGCGCGTAAGCGACGCTGCCCGGTTGCGGTGCCGAGCCGGCCAGCAGGTGGGCGCGACGGCGGCGGTTGTGGTGCTGGTCTTCGGCGATGTTGGCCAGGTGCGAGAAATACGAGAACGCGCGCACCACCGAGTTGGTCTGGTCGCGGGTCAGTTTCTTGAGCAGCTTGTCGAGTTCGGCGCCGGCCTTGGCGTCGGATTCGCGACGGAAGCGCACGGCCGTCTGGCGGATGGTTTCGACCACTTCGAAGACGGTGTCGCCTTCCTGGTGGCGCAGCACTTCGCCGAGCAGGCGGCCCAGCAGACGGATGTCTTCCTTGAGCGGCGCGTCTTTGTCGGCGCCGGTTTTGGCGGTACGTTTTTCAGCAGGTTTATCGGAACGGACAGGGGCAGAACGAGCAGGGGTTTGGGTTTTTGGTTTAGTTGCCATGATCAACAATTGCTACGGTTTTCAGAGGAGAAAGTCGGGCGTGCTGGTCGAACTGTCAGTGATGCTGCGTGCTAGAATCTGCTCACTTGTTTGCCTCACTTTTTTTATATTTTTATGCGCCGGGCATCTTCACAGATGACTCGGCGACTACCGGAAGAGCCGTCTTGAAAGAATTTCCTCCCTCCAGTCTGGTCATCGCTTCGCGCGAAAGCCGTCTCGCCATGTGGCAAGCCGAGCATGTGCGCGACCGGTTGGCTGCATTATATCCGCAGTGCAGCATAAGTATCCTCGGAATGACCACGCGCGGCGACCAGATCCTCGATCGCACCTTGTCCAAGGTGGGTGGCAAGGGGCTGTTCGTGAAGGAGCTGGAAGTCGCCATGGCCGAGGGGCGCGCCGATTTCGCGGTGCATTCGCTCAAGGACGTGCCGATGGAGCTGCCGGAAGGATTTGTGCTGGGCGCCATTCTGGAGCGGGAAGATCCGCGCGATGCGTTTGTCTCCAACGATTACGCGGGACTCGACGAGTTGCCTGCGGGCGCAGTGGTCGGCACCAGCAGCCTGCGCCGCCAGGCCCTGATCGCGGCGCGCTATCCGCACCTGGTCATCAAGCCTTTGCGCGGCAATCTCGATACGCGCCTGGGCAAGCTGGACCGCGGCGATTATGCCGCCATCATTCTTGCCGTCGCCGGCCTGAAACGCCTTGGTCTGGAGTCGCGCATCCGTTCCGCCATCGCACCGGAACAAAGCTTGCCGGCTCCAGGGCAGGGTGCCATGGCCATCGAAATCCTGGCCGAACGCACCGACTTGCAACGCGTGCTGGCGCCGATCAACCATCTCGCAACGGATCGCGCAGTGACGGCGGAGCGTACGCTGTCGCGCACCTTCGGCGGCAGTTGCCAGATTCCGCTGGCGGCCTTCGCCACCATCGAAGGCGATCGCATGCACATGCGCGCCCTAGTGGCGACGCCGGACGGCAAGCAAGTCGCCGCAGCCGAAGCCGACGGTCCGGCCGAAGCCCCGGCCGCGCTCGGAAAACAGATTGCCGACTTGCTGCAGGCGCAGGGCGCTGCAGCGATCCTGGCGGCATGCAAGGCTGACGCTGACGGTGATGCGGCTGAATGATTCAGCATCGATTGTTTCAGCGTCAATCATCCATCCGTCTTCACTCTGAACTGAAGGGGACGCCGTGAAGGAACGCGCTTCCAGGCCGGTAGTCATCACGCGCCCCTTGGCGCAAGCCGGTGCGTTCGCCACGCAAGTCACGGCGATCGGTCGCCTGCCGGTGATTTTCCCCTTGCTGGAAATTGCACCCGTGGCCGACAGCACCGAACTGCAACGCGTGCTGTCCATGCTGGAGCACTATGCGCTGGTGGTGTTTGTCAGCCCCAACGCCATCGATGCCGCGTTCCAGTTCATTCCGTCATGGCCGCAAGCCGTGGCCATCGGCATTGTGGGCGAAGGCAGCCGGCTGGCTCTGCAGCGCCACGGCGTCGACGCGTCACATGCCTCCATCTACGCGCCGCGCAACAGCGAGCGCATGGATTCCGAAGAATTGTTCAAATCGCTCGACCTCGATGCGCTGCGCGGCAAACGTGTGCTGATCGTGCGCGGTCAGGCCGGGAGGGATTTCTTGACCGACATGCTGCGCGCCGGGCAGGTCGAGGTTGATCACGTGACCGCCTATCAGCGGCGGCTGCCGCAAATCGACGCTGAAAAGGCCGCGCATCTGCGCAGCCTGATCGACGCCGGCAGCGAATGGGTGGTTACCAGTTCCGAGGTCTTGCGCAACCTACGGCAAATCACGGCCGACATGCTGGGACAGGACTGTGTGGTAAAACTACAACGCAACGAAATCATCGTTTCGCACCAGCGGATCGCTGAAACAGCGCAATCGCTGGGTTTCTCCCTTGTGACCATGACCGGATCAGGGGACGAACGCCTGATTGCCGCGTTACAATCCCCAGCATGAACGAACTGCAATCCTCCCCCGACCAGAACCAGCCGGACGCGAAAGCGGATCCCGGACTGCAGGCGAGCATGGTGCTCCCTTCCTTTACACCTTCGGACAATGGCGTGCTGAAAAAGCGCCTGCGGCTGCTGACCCTGCTGGTGGCGATCCTCGCCATCGTGCTGGTCGTGCAGTGGTGGATGTCGCATAGCGAAATCCGCGGCCTGCGCGAAGAAGTCGCACGCCGCCTGCAAACCGGCGACGTCGCCAATACCGAAGTCAAGGGCGTGCTCAAGACCGTCCAGGAAAGCACCAAGGAATTGCAAGCCAAGGTCAGCGTGCTCGACAGCAAGCAGGCCGAGTCGCAAAGCCAGCAACTGGCGCTTGAGCAGCTCTACCAGGATCTTTCCAAGAACCGCGACGACTGGGCCCTGTCGGAAATCGAAGAGGTCCTCTCGACGGCCAGCCAGCAGCTGGAACTGGCGGGCAACGTGCAGGGTGCGCTGATCGCCTTGCAGAACGCCGACAAGAGCCTGTCGCGCTCCGACAAGCCGCAGTTCATCGCCATCCGCCGCGCCATCGCGCGCGACCAGGATCGCCTGAAAGCCTTGCCGACGGTCGACGTCCCCGGCATCGCCGTGCGCCTCGACAGCATCATCGGCCAGATTGACGGCATGCCTTTGCTGTCGGACGAGAAGCCGGTGGTGTCGGTGACCGAACCGAAGAAGCAAGCGGCGCGCGCCGCTCCCAAAGCCGCCGCCAAGGTGAACGGCAAGGAACAGCCCGCTGCGGCGCCTGCGAGCGACTGGCTGGCCGATGCGCAAGAAAAGTGGCAAAGCTTCAGCGCCGAGATGTGGACCGAACTGAAGCAGCTGGTGCGCATCCGCAGCGTCGATACGCCGGACGCCTTGCTGCTGTCGCCGACCCAGGCTTACTATGCCCGTGAAAACCTCAAGCTGCGTCTGCTCAATGCACGCCTGGCGCTGCTGTCGCGCAACGAGTTTGCGTTCCGCAACGATCTCAGCGCGGCACAAGACACCATCGCCAAGTACTTCGATACCCGCGCCAAGCAAGTGCAAACCACGCAGGCGCTGTTGAAGCAAGTCCAGGGCAGCAACCTGTCGATCCAGATGCCGACGCTCAGCGAAAGCATCAACGCGGTGCGCAATTACAAAGGCCGTCGCTGAAGCCGTTGCATTAAACGACAACGACGACAACGACAGAACTTTATATGCGAATTCTCCTCTGGCTCCTGACCCTGTTTGCTTCCGCCATCGGCCTGGCGGTACTGGCGCGCTTCAATCCCGGCAACGTCGTGCTGTTCTATCCGCCGTACCGCGTCGATTTGTCGCTCAACTTTTTCCTGGCTGCGGTGGTGGTGCTGTTCATCGCACTGTATGTGCTGATCCGTGCGGTGCGCCTGACCCAGAAGCTGCCCGGCCGCGTGATCGCCTATCGCCGTCAAAAGCGTGAAAACGACGGCAACAAGGCCTTGCGCGACTCGCTCAAGGCGTTCTTCGAAGGCCGTTTCGGCCACGCTGAAAAAGCCGCCACGCGCGCCGCCGAACTGCCCGACAACGCGGGCATCGCTGCGCTGGTCGGCGCGCGTGCGGCACATCGCATGCGCCAGACCGACCGCCGCGACATTTGGCTGGCCAGCACCGACGGCGATAACAGCCTCAAGGCCGCACGCCTGATGACGACGCTGGAATTGCTGGTCGACGACCACCAGTTCAAGGCCGCGCTCGACACCGTCGACGAGCTCAACGCCAACGGCACGCGCCACATCCAGGCGCTGCAATGGGCGCTCAAGGCCAATCAGCAAGCCAAGAACTGGCCGGAAGTGCTGCGTCTGGTGCAAACGCTGGACAAGCGCAATGCGCTGCATCCGGCCTTGTCCAATCGCCTGCGCGAAATGGCTTACGACGCTTTGCTGTCGGACCGTGCGCATGACGCCGAATCGATCCGCCGCCTGTGGGCCGAGGTGCCCAACGCTGATCGCCTGAAGCCCTATATCGCTGCGCGCGCCGCCCAGGCCTTCAGCAGCCGTGGCCTGCACGACGAAGCGCGCACCTTGCTGGAACGCGCCTTGGCCGCCGACTGGGATGATCGCTTGATCCGCGCCTACCGCGATTCGACGGCGGAAGCCGGTTCGCCTGCGCTGCTGGCACAGATCGAACGCTGCGAGGCCTGGCTGGCGAAACGTCCGACCGATGCCGAACTGGCGCTGACGCTGGGTATGTTCTGCCTGCGCCAGAAGCTGTGGGGCAAGGCCCAGCGCCATCTGGAGCAAGCCTTGTCCGATGCGATCGAGCCGCGCACCGTGCGCGAATCGCATCTGAGCCTTGGCCAGCTGCATGATGCGCTCGACCAGCACGAACAGGCCGCGGCGCATTACAAGCAATGCGCGCTGGCGACGGCGATTCGTTAGTTTTTGCAGGTTCGAAAATAGCCGCCGGGTCGCTGCAAGGCCCCGGCGGCTTTTTTATTGCCTGTTTTCAAGAGCATGCGGATTCGGCGCAGATTGAGGTTGACGGCCTGAATGCCGTTATAATTCCGGGTTTCCCATCCCATCATTTCTTTACGAGAAAGCACCATGAGCCTGAATAACGTCCCGTCCGGCCGCGACCTGCCCAACGACTTCAATGTGATCATCGAGATCCCGATGAACGCCGATCCGATCAAGTATGAAGTGGACAAGGATAGCGGCGCCATTTTCGTCGACCGTTTCATGGGTACCGCGATGCACTATCCGTGCAACTACGGCTACATCCCGCAAACTCTCTCGGAAGACGGCGATCCGGTCGACGTGCTGGTGATCACGCCGTTCCCGCTGTTCCCAGGCGTGGTGGTGCGTTGCCGTCCCATCGGCGTGCTCAAGATGACCGATGAGTCGGGCGTTGACGCCAAGCTGCTGGCCGTGCCGGTCGACAAGGTCCTGCCAATCTACACGCACTGGCAAAAGCCGGAAGACATGAACGAACTGCGCCTGAAGCAGATCCAGCATTTCTTCGAGCACTACAAGGACCTGGAAAAGGGCAAATGGGTCAAGATCGACGGCTGGGAAGGTCCTGAATCGGCCAAGGCGGAAATCCTGGCCGGCGTCGAAGCCTACCAGAAGCAGCAAGCCAAATAATCAGGCAATCCTTGCATTGCAGAAAAAAGCGCACCTGCGGGTGCGCTTTTTTTGTCCCTGCCGGAATTAACCCGCGCGGAACGGGTTGCGCTCGTTGAGTTCGCTCAGGTAATCGTCGATGCCGCCGCCTTCCCGTTCAAGGAAACGCTCCACCGCATCGGCAAACGAAGGATGCGCGAGCCAGTGCGCCGACCAGGTTTTTTGCGGCAGGAAACCGCGCGCCATCTTGTGCTCGCCCTGGGCGCCGCCTTCAAACCAGGCGATCCGGTTGTCGATGCAGAATTCCAGCGGCTGGTAGTAAGCCGTTTCAAAATGCAGGCAAGGCACCTCTTCCAGGGCTCCCCAGTAACGGCCGTACAGCGCGTCGTCGTCGTACACCACCAGCGACGAAGCGATGGCTTTGCCGTCGCGACGGGCGATCGTCAGCAGCAGGTGTTGCGGCATCTCGGCGGCAATGCGCAGGAAAAAGTCGAGGTTCAGGTAAGGCGTCGAATGATGCGCCGCGTAAGTGTGGCGATAGCAGCGGTGGAAGAAACGCCAGTCGCCTTCGCCGGCTTCATGGCCGCGCAGATGGCGGAACGTCACGCCCGCTTCGCCCACCTTGCGGCGCTCGGCCAGGATGTTCTTGCGCTTCTTGCGTTCCAGCGTCGCCAGGAACTCGGCGAAGTCGCGGTAGCCTTCGTTGTGCCAATGGAACTGTACGCCGCTGCGTAGCATGAAGCCAGCCTCGGCCAGCGTCTGCGCTTGCGCCGCGGGAGGGTAGAGCACGTGGGTGGACGAGGTCTGCGCAGCTTCCTGGAGTTCCTGCAAGGCTTGCACCAGCGCCTGGCGCGCGGCGCCGTCAACCGCGAGAAGACGGCCGCCGCTGACCGGCGTGAACGGAATCGCCGACAGCAGCTTGGGGTAATAGGGCAAGCCGTGACGCTCGTAGGCTTCGGCCCAGGCCCAGTCGAAGACGTATTCGCCGTAGGAGTGATATTTCAGGTAGAGCGGCAGGGCCGCCTTCAAGGTATCGCCTTGCCACAGCGTCAGGTATTGCGGCTCCCAGCCGGTGTCCCTGGCGGCGGAGCCGCTTTCGTGCAGCGCATGCAGGAAAGCGTAGGACAAAAAAGGCGTCGCGTCGGCCTGGGCGGCAAGCAGCGCATCCCATGCCGGCCGGCCAACTTCTGCCAGAGAAGAAATGATTCGCGTGCGATAATGAGCCTCTGCGTTCACTGCGTGCAGCTCCCTGGCACAGGTGTTCCGTCCTTACTCTTCGTCATTTTCTTACCGTTATTTCTTACTTGTGGCCATCATGTCAGTCAAAGTCGCCATCGCCCAGATCAACAGCACCGTTGGGGATATCTCGGGCAATCGCAACAAAATCGTCGAATTCGCTCGCCGTGCCGCAGCGCAGGGTGCGGATATCGTCCTCACTCCGGAGTTGTCGCTGGTCGGCTATCCGCCTGAAGACCTGTTGCTGCGTCAGGCATTCTACGCAAAAACCGAAGAAGCGTTGCAAGCGCTGACGGCCGAGCTGGCGACACTGAAAGACGTACACGTGGTCGTCGGTCATCCGGTGCTCAAGGATGGTGCGCGCTTCAACGCGGCATCGGTCCTGCTGAACGGCCGGATCACCGGCAGCTACCACAAGCTGGAACTGCCCAACGACAGCGTGTTCGACGAAAAACGCTACTTCACGCCTGACGGGACGCCGCTGGTGTTCGACGTCAAGGGCACGAAATTCGGCATCAACATCTGTGAAGACACCTGGTTCCCGCGCGCTCCTGCGCGCGCCAGGGATGCCGGTGCACAAGTCCTGCTGATCCTGAACGGTTCGCCGTATCACATGAACAAGCAGTTGCTGCGCCTCGACGTGATGCGCGACAACGTCACCAAACAAGGCATGCCGCTGGTGTTCGCCAACCTGGTGGGCGGGCAGGACGAATTGATTTTTGACGGCAATTCCTTCGCCATGGATATCGCCGGCGAGCTGGTCGCCAGCCTCGCCCACGCGCAGGAAGATTTGCAGGTCATCGAATTCGACGGCGTGCAGATCCGCAATCCGCAGATGGCGCCTGCGCTGTCGATCGAAGCGCAGGTATACCAGGCGCTGGTGCTGGGTGTGCGTGACTACGTCGGCAAGAACGGTTTCCCTAGTGTGCTGATCGGCCTGTCCGGCGGCGTCGATTCGGCGCTGACGCTGGCCATCGCCGTCGATGCGCTGGGCGCCGACAAGGTGCGCGCGATCATGATGCCGTCGCCTTACACTGCCGACATTTCCTGGATCGACTCGCGCGACATGGTCGAGCGCATCAAGGTGCGTTACGACGAGATCCCGATCAACGACTGCTTCTCGGCCTTCCGCAGCACCCTGTCCGAGGAGTTCAAGGGACTCAAGGAAGACACCACCGAAGAAAATATCCAGGCGCGCATTCGCGGCACGCTGCTCATGGCGCTGTCCAACAAGTACGGTTCCATCGTCCTGACCACCGGCAACAAGAGCGAAATGGCGGTCGGCTACTGCACCTTGTACGGTGACATGGCCGGCGGCTTCGCGGTGATCAAGGACATCGCCAAGACACTGGTCTATCGCCTGTGTGCTTACCGCAACAGTATTTCCGAAGTCATTCCGGAACGCATTCTCACGCGTGCGCCGTCGGCCGAGTTGCGGCCCGACCAGAAAGACCAGGATTCGCTGCCGCCGTATGAAGTGCTCGACGCCATCATGCAGATGTACATGGAAGAGAACCTCAGCATCGGCGAGATCGAGCGGGCCGGTTACCAGAAGGACGATATCGAGCGCATCACGCGCCTGATCAAGATCAACGAATACAAGCGGCGCCAGGCTCCGGTCGGTATCCGGGTCACGCACAGAGCGTTCGGCCGTGATTGGCGATATCCGATTACATCAAGATTCCGCGAATAATATTACGTCGTGCCGCGCTCATAATTAAGAGTGTTTCGTAAAAACTTTTATTGATTTAATTCGATTTTCTGCGACATTTTATAAGGAGGGAATAGCCATGAAGCAAGTCACTGCTATCATCAAACCGTTCAAGTTGGACGAAGTGCGCGAGTCGCTGGCCGAAGTCGGCGTCACCGGACTGACCGTCACCGAAGTCAAGGGTTTCGGCCGCCAGAAGGGTCATACCGAGCTGTATCGCGGCGCCGAATACGTGGTCGATTTTCTGCCCAAGGTGAAGATCGAAGTCGTGGTCGACAACAGCGTGGTGGAACCGGTGGTCGACGCCATCATCAAGGCCGCGCGCACCGGCAAGATCGGCGACGGCAAGATTTTCGTACAGGAAGTCGAACAGGTCATTCGCATCCGTACCGGCGAGACAGGAGCGGAAGCGGTATAACACCGTGAAGGGGGGATCGCATGTCGGAGCAGCTTCGGTGGTTGTTTCGAATTCTTCCGATCTTGCTGTTCATGTGTTTGTTCTCCCCCGCACATGCCGGCGCCGGCGTCTCCGATACCCGCATCCTGCTCGGGCAATCGGCCGGCATGTCCGGCCCCACGGCGCAATACGCGCGCCAGGCGCTGAACGGCGCCAAAATCTATTTCGACAAAATCAACCAGCAAGGCGGCGTCCACGGCAGGCGTATTGAGCTGCTCACCCGCGACGACCAGTACACGGCGTCTCTCGCCGCCTACAACACGCGACAACTGATAGAGCGGGACGGGGTGTTCGCCCTGTTCGGATTCGTCGGCTGGCCGGCCAGCCAGGCGGGGCTGCAGATCGCTTCGCGGGCACGTGTTCCTTTCTTCGCGCCTTTCACCGGCGGCGCGCTCCAGCCATCTTTCAACCGCCATCTGTTTTCGATTCGCGCCAGTTATGCGGACGAATATGCCCGTTTCCTGCGCAACATGAACTGGCTCGGCACGCGCAAGCTGGTGCTGCTGTATCAGCAAGACCAGTATGGCGTGTCGCTCAAGCAGGACCTGGAAAACCACGCACGGCGCGAAGCCATCGAGCTGACCAGCATCGGCATCAGCCACGGCGGGATCAATCTGGCGCCGCTGATCGAGAAGACGCTGGCCGTGCATGCCGACGTCGTCATGCTGGTGAGTGCCGACTACCAGGTCAACGCGCGCCTCGTGCGCGGCTTGCGCGACGATGGATTCCTCGGCCAATTCTTCGCCGTGTCTTTCGTCGGCAACAAGCAATTGGCCGGCGAACTGGGCGAACTGGCGCACGGCCTCCTGGTTACGCAAGTGGTGCCGTTGCCGTGGCGGATGTCGATGCCGCTGGTCGCCGAGTATCGCAAGCGCGTGGCTGAAGCCGGCCGCGAAGAACTCTCCGTCACCGGCCTGGAAGGCTATATTGCCGCGCGCGTGCTGGTGGAAGGGCTGAAACGGGCAGGGCGCAATCTCACGCGCGAGCGCCTGATCCGTGCGCTCGAAAGCATCAACGCGCGCAACTATGACGGCGGCGGCTATGCCGTCAATTTCTCCTCCACCCGGCATCAAGGGTCGATGTACGTGGATATCGCGACTATGACCAAGGACGCCCGTTTCATGAACTGAGGCCGTCAATTCAGGGAAATCCCTGTTTTCACGATTGCCATCGCATTTGGTTTAAAATACTGTATATATGTACAGTATTCAAATGCGGAGGCAATGACCCCATGAGCAAGTCCGGTTACCGCAAAGTACCGTTGCAAATCACGCAAGTGCGCGAGAGCGAAGGCGAGACATTCACGCGCGTGTTCGATGCGCGCAAGGGCCGTGGCGCGGTCAGCAATATGCAGGGACGCTATGAAGTGGAACAACGCGTCGGTTTCGACGACGGCTGGGGCGTGCCTGAACCGGAGAATGGAGAAACGGACGAAGGCGGCGAACCTGCGGCCCTGCGCACCATCATCACCGAAGAAACCGCCAGGACCATCATCAGCCGCAACAAGTCGCCCGACCTGCCTTTCAATGCGTCGCTCAATCCGTATCGCGGCTGCGAGCACGGATGCGTGTACTGCTTCGCGCGGCCCACGCACGCCTATCTCGGCCTGTCGCCGGGGCTGGATTTCGAGAGCAGGATTTTTGCCAAGACCAACGCACCGGAATTGCTGCTGCGCGAGCTGGCGAAGCCGTCCTATCTGCCCGAGACGATTACCGTCGGCATCAATACCGACGCCTATCAGCCATGTGAGCGAGAACTGCAGATCACGCGGCGCGTGTTGCAGATACTGAGCGACTGCCGTCATCCGGCGGCGCTGATCACCAAATCTTCGCTGATCGAACGCGACATCGATATCCTGGCGCCGATGGCCGCGCGGCGCCAGATGATTGCCGCCGTCACCATCGCCACGCTCGACCCGGCGCTGGCGCGCAAGCTGGAGCCGCGTGCGGCCACGCCGACGCGCCGCCTGCGGGTAATCCGCACGCTGGCTGAAGCGGGCATTCCGGTCAGCGTCAGCGTTGCGCCGGTGATTCCCTTCATCAACGAGCCGGAGCTGGAAGACATCGTCGCGGCTGCCGCAGAGGCCGGCGCGCGCCGCGCCGGTTACACCGTGCTGCGCTTGCCATGGGAGGTGAATCCGCTGTTCCAGCAATGGCTGCAGACCTACTTTCCGGAGCGGGCGAACCGTGTCATGAACCGCATCCGCGAAATGCGCGGCGGCAAGGACAACGACTCCGATTTCGCCACGCGCATGCGCGGTGAAGGCGTGTGGGCGGAGCTGATACGCCAGCGTTTTGAAAAGGCCGTGCAGCGCAGCGGCATGCATCAGCACGGCTGGTTCGACATGCTCGACGCCTCGCAATTCGTGGCGCCCGCCCGGCCGGCGAGAGCGTCCCCGTCCGGCCAGTTCAATCTGTTCTGACCGGCCGGGGCGGGGCGCTTCCCCGCGATGGTCTTACTTCTCGCTGTCCAGATGCGCCATCGAATGCGCGGCATAGCGATCGCCCGCCGCGGCATTGGCCGGAATTGCTTCTTCGATGCGCGCCAGATCCTGTGCCGTCAGCGTCAGCTTGAGCGCGCCCAGCGATTCCGTCAGGCGTTCCGGGCGGCGTGCGCCGACCAGCGGCACGATATCGCTGCCTTGCGCCAGTACCCAGGCAATCGCCACTTGCGCCGGTGTGGCCTCTTTGTCGGCGGCGACACGGCGCAGCACGTCGATCAGCGACAGGTTATGCGCCAGGTTGTCGCCCGAGAAGCGCGGGCTGTGCGCGCGGAAATCGTTCGCCGCCAGCTTGCGCGCCGGATCCCAATGACCGCTGATGAGGCCGCGCGACAGTACGCCGTAAGCGGTGATGCCGATGCCCAGTTCGCGGCAGGTCGGCAGGATATCTTTTTCGATGCCGCGCGAGATCAGTGAATACTCGATCTGCAAATCGGTGATTGGATGCACTGCGTGAGCACGGCGCAGGGTGTCCGCGCCGACTTCCGACAAGCCGATGTGACGCACCCGGCCAGCCTTGATTTCGTCGGCGATGGCGCCCACGGTGTCTTCGATCGGCACGGATGGATCGAGGCGCGCCGGACGGTAGATGTCGATATGGTCGGTGCCCAGACGGCGCAAGGTATAAGCCAGGGAATTCTTGACCGCCGCCGGACGGTTGTCCATGCCGACCCAGTTGCCGCCGGCGTCGCGCATGGCGCCGAATTTCACGCTCAGAAGGACCTTGTCGCGGCTGCCGGCTCCGGCGCCGCCTTTGCTACGCAAGGCGTCGCGGATCAGCATTTCATTGTGACCCATGCCGTAGAAATCGCCGGTATCGAGCAGCGTGACGCCGGCGTCCAGCGCGGCATGGATGGTGTCGACGCCGGCTTGTTCGTCGGCCGGGCCGTACAGATCCGACATGCCCATGCAGCCGAGGCCGAGGGCCGACGAGGATAGGCCGTCGCGGCCGAGTATGCGTTGTTCCATGATGATTCCTTCCAGTCGAAAAGTGAGGGGCGCCAGCCGGAGAGAGGGCGACAGCAGCCATTCCTTGGCGCATGGTGATATTATTGGACTTGTTTAATTTCGAATAAATGGCGTTAAAATGATTTCTTTATTCGAAAATAATTAATTATCAATATGGATCGCTTGCAGGCAATGGAAGTATTCGTGCGCGTCGCCGAACTGGGCAGCTTCAGCAAGACTGCCGAGCAGATGGGCTTGCCTGCGGCGACCGTGACCAACGCCATCCAGGCGGTGGAAAAGCGCGTCGGCGTGCGCTTGCTGCAGCGGACCACGCGCAAGGTCACGCTGACCGACGACGGCGCGGCTTACCTTGAGCGTTGCCAGCGCTTGCTGGCGGAATTCCAGGATGTCGAGAACCTGTTCGACAACGAACAGCCGCAGGGCGTGGTGCGTGTCGACCTGCCCGAAAGGCTGGCGCACAAGAACGTCATTCCGCGCCTGCCGGAGTTCTTCGCGCGTTATCCGGACATCAGCGTCAAACTCAATGCCAGCGATCGCTTCGTCGACCTGATCGGCGAAGGCGTCGACTGCGTGGTGCGGGTCGGCCTCCTCAGCGATTCAACGCTGATTGCGCGCAGCATCGGCGCGATGGAGCAGATCACTTGCGCTTCCAAGGCCTACCTCGATCGCCACGGCCGGCCGCGTACGCTGGCGGAGCTGGGGCAGCACGTGATGATCAATTATTTTTCCAGCCGCACCGGCCGCGAGCTGCCGTGGGAGTACATGCAGAACGGCGAGCTGAAGACGTTGAAGCTGCGTGGCCAGGTATCGGTCGCGAGCTCCGAGGCTTATATGGCGTGTTGCCTGGCGGGACTGGGATTGGTGCAGGCGCCTTTGCTGGGCGCGGAGGACTTGCTGGCGCAGGGCATGATTGAAGAAGTGCTGCCGGAGTTCAAGCCGCCGCCGTTGCCGGTGGCGATCGTGTACTCGCACAATCGCCATCTGTCGCCGCGTGTGCGGGTGTTCGTCGACTGGCTTGCCGAGATACTGAAAATTCGTTGATCAGTGCTAGCGCGCCGCCGGTGCGCTCGATTGCAGCAACACGATCAGCGCCCCCGAGCCGCCATCGGCCGGTTGCGCCTGGCAAAAGGCGATGACTTCGTCCTTCTGCGCCAGCCAGTTGCGCACTTTCTGTTTCAGCACCGGCTCCTTGTTGACCGAGCCCAGTCCCTTGCCGTGGATGATGCGTACGCAGCGCTGGCCGCGTCGGCGCGCCTGACGCAGGAATTCTCCGAGCGCTTCGCGTGCTTCGTCGCGGCGCAGGCCGTGCAGGTCGAGCTGGTTCTGGATTGCCCAATGGCCGCGCCGCAATTTGCTGAGCACGTCGCTGCCCACGCCGGGACGCGCGAAGCTGAGGTTCTCATCGGTGTCGAGCAGGGTGTCGAAAGTGAATTCGTCGGACAACGATTCCATCAGCGCCGCCTGTTCGTCGGCAATGTGGTGGCGCGCGATCGGCAACGGTTGCGGCGGAACGAGGGCCGCTTTTTCATTGCTGCGCAGCGGTGCTATCTTGCCGACGCTGGTGCGGAAAATGTCGGCTTCGGCGCGCAGGCGCTTTTCGTCCTCCAGGCGCTGGCGCTCGGCGGCGAGGCGGGCTTCTTCCTGCGCCTTGAGATCCTTGCGCAATGACTTGAGCGCCGAAAAATCCTTGATGGTCGCCATGATTGTCGAGCCGGTGAGGCCGGTAAGAAATGAAAAAGCCCTCCCGCGATGAAGAGGGAGGGCTGCGATGACAAGCCGCTTACTCCAGGCCTTCCAGGTAGCGCTGGGCGTCCAGCGCGGCCATGCAGCCGGTGCCGGCGCTGGTGATGGCCTGGCGGTAAATGTGATCCTGCACGTCGCCGGCGGCAAACACGCCGTTGATGCTGGTGGCGGTGGCGAAGCCTTCCAGGCCGGTGCGGGTCTTGATGTAGCCGTTATGCATGTCCAGCTGGCCGTCGAAGATGCCGGTGTTCGGTTTGTGGCCGATGGCAATGAACAGGCCGTGCAGCGTGATCGGCGTGACGCTGCCGTCCTGGGTCGACTTGATCTTGATGCCGGTGACGCCGCTTTCATCGCCGACGACTTCATCGAGCGTGTGATGCCATTTGATGTCGATCTTGCCTTCGGTGACCTTGTGCAGCAGGCGGTCGATCAGGATCGGCTCGGCACGGAACTTGTCGCGGCGATGGATGATGGTGACTTTGCTGGCGATGTTGGACAAATACAGCGCTTCTTCGACCGCGGTGTTGCCGCCGCCGACCACGGCGACTTCCTTGCCGCGATAGAAAAAGCCGTCGCAGGTGGCGCAGGCCGACACGCCCTTGCCCATGAAGGCTTCTTCCGACGGCAGGCCGAGGTATTGCGCCGAAGCGCCGGTGGCGATGATCAGCGCGTCGCAGGTATATTCACCGGAGTCGCCGATCAGGCGGAATGGCCGTTCCGACAACTTGGTCGTGTGGATATGGTCAAAAATGATTTCCGTGTTGAAACGCTCGGCGTGCTGCAGCAGGCGCTGCATCAGTTCCGGGCCTTGCACGCCCATCGGATCGCCGGGCCAGTTTTCAACGTCGGTGGTGGTCATCAGCTGGCCGCCTTGCTCGACGCCGGTGATCAGCACCGGATTGAGGTTGGCGCGGGCTGCGTAGACGGCTGCGCTGTAACCGGCGGGGCCGGAACCGAGAATCAAAACCTTGGCGTGTTTGGGCGTGGTCATAAAATACTCTTAATGAACTGAACAGAAGCGGGGTGCAGCGGCATGGGAAGAAAATGATGCCGGACTGCCGGATTTCAATGCAGGCGCGAGGATTGTCAACTGCGTTACCCGAGACGGCGGCTTATGTTGCCGTTTATCCTATATTGCGCTGCAAAACGGTTAAGATTATAGACGAAGCGCCAGACCGGCCCGATGGAATTACGCTATCCGATCAATAGGGCGGCCCGCCCTGATTTGCCGCGGATTTCCGCTAGCCGGTTTTCTGCCCGGCAATCGCCGTTACAATGTCGCCTGAGTTAAATGCGCCCCGCAGGCGCGCCAGATAAAGATTTATGACCAAGACCAGCCAAGCCTATACCCGCAACACCAAAGCCGCCGAAACTCCGCAGCTGCCGAGCAGGCTGGTGCGCCTCCTGTACGAAGCGCGCTGGCTGGCCATGGCGACCTTGCTGGTGTATTTGTCGCTGATCCTGCTGACTTATTCGCGCAGCGACCCGGGCTGGTCGGTGGCCAACTCCGTGCCGCACCTGCATAACTGGGGCGGCCGCGTCGGCGCGTGGATGGCCGATCTGATGCTGTACATCTTCGGCATGTCGACCTGGTGGTGGTGTGTGCTGCTGGGGCATTCCATCTGGCGCAGCTATCGCCGCATGGCCAACCGCTTCCTGGTGCAGAAAGAAACCGAACCCGAACATCACCAGGAAGGCCTGATCCGCGCCATCGGCTTCGTGTTCCTGCTGGCCGGCAGCCTCGGCCTCGAATACATGCGCATGTACACCATGAAGGCGCCGATGCCGCGTGCGCCTGGCGGCGTGCTGGGCGAAATGATCGGCAGCGCGGCGCAGACCTCGCTCGGTTTCACCGGCGCCACACTGCTGTTGCTGCTGCTGTTCGGGCTGGGCTTCAGCCTGTTCTTCCATGTCTCCTGGCTGGCGGCGGTCGAACGTATTGGCGGCGCGATTGAAGACGGTATTTTCTGGATCCGCAATTTCTACTCGGCGCGCGAAGACCGCAAGGTCGGCCACGTTGCCGCCGTCAAGCGCGAAGAGGTCGTGGTGCAGGAGCGCGCCAAGATCGATGAGGCGCCGCCGATCCGCATCGAGCCCCAGGTGGTTGCGGTGCCGAAGTCGGAGCGCATCGAGAAGGAACGCCAGACCAGCCTGTTCCAGGATATAGACTCCAGTCTGCCGCCGCTGTCGCTGCTGGACGAAGCGCCGCCGGCGCAGCAGACGGTTTCCGTGGAAACGCTGGAATTCACCAGTCGCCTGATCGAGAAGAAACTGTCCGACTTCGGCGTCGAAGTCAAAGTGGTCGCGGCGTATCCCGGCCCCGTCATCACCCGCTACGAAATCGAACCGGCCACCGGCGTCAAGGGCAGCCAGATCGTCGGCCTGGCGCGCGACCTGGCGCGTTCGCTGTCGCTGACCTCGATCCGCGTGGTGGAAGTCATCCAGGGCAAGAACTACATGGGCCTGGAGCTGCCCAATCCCAAGCGCCAGATCGTGCGCCTGACCGAAATCCTCGGCTCCAAGGTTTACAACGACAGCCACTCCACCCTGACCGTCGCGCTCGGCAAGGACATCGCCGGCAATCCGGTGGTGGCGGACCTCGCCAAGATGCCGCACTTGCTGGTCGCGGGCACCACCGGTTCAGGCAAATCGGTCGGCATCAACGCCACCATCCTGTCGCTGCTGTACAAGTCGACGCCGAAGCAGGTGCGCCTGATCCTGATCGATCCGAAGATGCTGGAACTGTCGATCTACGAAGGCATCCCGCATCTGCTGGCGCCGGTTGTGACCGACATGCGCCAGGCGGGCCATGCGCTGAATTGGGCCGTGGCCGAGATGGAGCGCCGCTACAAGCGCATGTCGAAACTGGGCGTGCGCAACCTGGCTGGCTACAACCAGAAAATCATCGATGCCGACAAGCGCGGCGAGAAGATCCCGAATCCGTTCAGCCTGACACCGGATGCGCCGGAACCGCTGGAACAGCTCGAAACCATCGTCATCATCATCGACGAACTGGCCGACCTGATGATGGTGGTCGGCAAGAAGGTGGAAGAGCTGATCGCGCGTATCGCACAAAAGGCGCGCGCCGCCGGCATCCACCTGATCCTGGCGACCCAGCGTCCTTCGGTCGACGTCATCACCGGCCTGATCAAGGCCAACGTGCCGACCCGCATTGCCTTCCAAGTCAGCAGCAAGATCGACTCGCGCACGATTCTCGACCAGATGGGCGCGGAAGCGCTGCTCGGCATGGGCGACATGCTGTACATGCCGCCGGGCACCGGCTTGCCGATTCGCGTCCATGGCGCCTTTGTTTCAGATGAAGAGGTCCATCGCGTGGTGGATCACCTGAAAGAGCAGGGGGAACCGAATTACATCGAGGGCATCCTAGAAGGAGGCGTTGCCGACGATGCCGATGGTGCAGTCGGCGGCGCTGCGGGCGGCAGCGAAGGCGATGAGCTCTATGATCAGGCCGTCGCGGTCGTGCTGAAAAATCGCCGGGCCTCGATTTCTCTGGTGCAGCGTCACTTGCGCATCGGCTATAACCGCGCCGCGCGTCTGCTGGAGCAGATGGAGCAGAGCGGTCTGGTGTCGACGATGCAATCGAACGGCAACCGGGAAATTCTCGTGCCGGCAGGAAACACTACAGAGTAAAGACGCACACCATGCAAATAAAAAGACAGGCATCACCTCTTCTGAACAAATGGCATGTTGCCGCGGCGGCGATCGGTCTGAGCGCTGCGCTGTTTTCGGCGCAGGCTTCGGCGAGCGCGCTGGAGCAGTTCAAGCAGTTCGTCGCGTCGACGCAATCGGCCAAGGGCGAGTTCGTGCAGCGCCTGGTCAAGACCGACAGCGGCACCGTCAAGGTATCGAACACCTCGAGCGGAACGTTTGTGTTCTCGCGTCCGGGCAAATTCATCTGGACCTACCAGAAGCCGTATGAGCAAGTCTTGCAGGCCGATGGCGACAAGCTGTTCATTTACGACAAGGACCTGAACCAGGTCACCACCAAGAAGCTGGGCAACGCGCTCGGTTCGTCGCCCGCGGCAATCCTCTTCGGCAGCAACGATCTGGAAAAGAATTTCACGCTGAAAGAGGGCGGCGCCAAGGACGGCATGGAATGGCTGGAAGCCACGCCCAAAACCAAGGACACGACCTTTGACCGGATCGGCATCGGCTTGAAGGACGGCGTACCGCATGCGATGGAACTGCGCGATTCGTTCGGCCAGACCTCGCTGCTGTCGTTCGCCAATTTCGAGAAGAATCCGCCGCTGAAGGCGACCAGCTTCAGTTTCGTCGTGCCCAAGGGCGCCGACGTCTTCAATCAATAAGCGGATGTAGCGGCAAGGGTCAGGTCGACGTCTTGAGCATGCCGATCTTGCCCTCGACCTCGCGCCATTGCGCGTGGTCCGGCATCGGCGCCTGGGCCTGGGTGATCGGTTTCCAGCCTGGATGTTTGGCCAGCTTGGCGTTCAGTTCGGTGAAATGGCTCAGGCCTTCGGGCAGGTCGGTTTCATTGTAGATGGCGCCGACCGGACATTCCGGCACGCACATCGAGCAATCGATGCAGCCGTCCGGATCGATGGCCAGGAAGTTCGGGCCTTCGACGAAACAATCCATCGGACAGACGCTGACGCAGTCGGTGTATTTGCAGGCGATGCAGGAATCGGTGACGACAAAAGGCATGAGCAGGAACGCGCCGGTCGCGCGCCGAGTAAGGAATAACGTAAGCAAAAGGGCAAGTTGCGGATAGAAAGCTTGCCCGGCAACCCGTTCCAACCCGTCCCAATCTGTCCCATCTCGCAAGCCCGGCAGGATTCTAGCATCCCGGTCGATAACCCGCCGCCGGATCGGTTAGACTGGCAATCCATTTTAATTCCCCAATTTGACCGCTCCATGAATTCCGCGCCGTTAGCCGAACGTCTCCGCCCGCACTCCTTTGACGATGTCATCGGCCAGCAGCACCTGCTCGGCGCGGGCAAGCCGCTGCGCGTGGCGTTCGAATCGGGCGAGCCGCATTCGATGATTCTGTGGGGCCCGCCGGGTGTGGGCAAGACCACCCTGGCGCGCATCATGGCGGACAGTTTCAACGCCGAATTCATCGCGCTGTCGGCGGTGCTGTCGGGCGTCAAGGACATCCGCGAAGCGGTCGAGCGCGCGGAAGTGATCCGCGCCAATACCGGTCGCCGCACCATCCTGTTCGTCGATGAAGTGCATCGTTTCAACAAGAGCCAGCAAGACGCCTTCCTGCCGCACGTGGAAAGCGGCTTGTTCACCTTCATCGGCGCGACGACGGAAAATCCCTCCTTCGAAGTCAACGGCGCGCTGCTCTCGCGCGCGGCCGTGTACGTGCTCAAGTCGCTGACGGAAGAAGATCTCGGCGCGCTGATCGACCGCGCCTGCCGCGATGAACTTGACGGCCTGCAATTTGAACCTGAAGCCAAGGAAATGCTGATCGCCAGCGCCGACGGCGACGGCCGCAAGCTGCTCAACAACCTGGAAATCGTGGCGCGCGCCGCGCAGGCGAAGAATGTTGCCAGTGTCGGCACGGAACTGCTGGCGGAATGCCTGGGCGATGCGCTGCGCCGGTTCGACAAAGGCGGCGACGCGTTCTACGACCAGATTTCAGCGCTGCACAAATCGGTGCGCGGTTCCAGCCCGGATGGCGCTTTGTACTGGCTCACGCGCATGCTCGACGGCGGCACCGATCCGCGTTACCTGGCGCGCCGCATCGTGCGCATGGCGTGGGAAGACATCGGCCTGGCCGATCCGCGCGCCATGACGATCGCCAATGACGCCGCCGCAACGTATGAGCGCCTCGGTTCGCCCGAAGGTGAACTGGCGTTGGCGCAGGCGGTGATTTATCTGGCGATTGCGGCCAAGAGCAATGCCGGTTACATGGCCTACAACCAGGCGCGGGCCTTTGTCGCCAAGGACAAGTCGCGCGGCGTGCCGGAGCACCTGCGCAATGCGCCGACCAAGCTCATGAAGCAACTGGGCTACGGCAAGCTGTATCGCTATGCCCATGACGAACCGGAAGGCTACGCCGCCGGCGAGACCTATCTGCCGGAGGGAATTCCCGATCCGCATTGGTACCAGCCGGTGCCGCGCGGACTTGAGGCGAAGATCGGCGACAAGATGGCGCATCTGCGCGAGCTTGATCGCGAGTATAAGAAGAACAACAAGGATTGAAGCAGGTCTGCGAAATCAGGCAGCCTTCTTCCACACCTCGAACACGCCTTCCATCGCTCCCATCGCCGCGATCACTGCCGCATAGGTGGCGTCGTTGTCGTAGCCCGGCAATTTCACTTTGAACTCTTCCATCAGGCTTTCCAGCCCGGGGGTGTCGTTGGGCAGGCGGATGCCGCCTTTGGCGGTAGCGAGCATCCAGTAGGGCATCGGAAGGAAATCGTCGCCGATGGTGATGACGATGCGCTCGAGGTCTTGCCAGGCGATGCTTTCCAGTTCGGTGCCGGCGCGAGCGGTCTTGATGAATTCATCGTCGAACGCTACCGTCACCGGCTTGGCACGCGCGGCAGCGCGACGGGCCGGACGCAGGTCGGCGGCGCTGGGACCGGCGTTGATCTTCCATTTGGTCGATTCCGGCGTCGGGAACAGACGATTCTTGACCCGTTGCCCGAAGGCGAACATGGCGCCGAAGGCGAGCCCGGTCAGCACGCCGTAGCCGATGCTCGAGCCGGTCAGGGCGAATTGCGAGCCGGCCCAGGCGGCGCAGCAAGCGGACAGCGCGAAGCCGATCAGGTAGGCGATCAAAGGTGGTTGGCTTGGCTGGGAGGGTTTGTCGGACATGGCGGGTTCCTGTAGCGGTGCTGGACGTTGGCGGCAATGGTAACGCAAGCGTGGCTATTTTTCGTGCATTCAGCCGGTGGCCCGCGAGGATGGTCAATGTCCTTGGTACAATCTCGTTTTTACCGCATTCATTTCGTATTCTTTTATCTGGCACTCCATGATCGACATCCAACTTCTTCGTAAAGACATCGACAATGTCGCAGCCCGCCTGGCCGCGCGCAAATTCCAGCTTGATGTCGCCGCTTTCAATGCGCTCGAAGGCGAGCGCAAGCAGATCCAGACCCGCACCGAGGAACTGCAGGGCAAGCGCAACAGCCTGTCCAAGCAGGTCGGCATGCTCAAGGGCAAGGGCGAGGATGCATCGGCGGTGATGGCGGAAGTGTCGGGCATCGGCGACGAGCTCAAGGCATCCGCTGCGCGCCTGGAAGAAGTGCAGGCGCAATTGAGCGACTTCCTGCTGGCCGTGCCGAACCTGCCGCACGAATCCGTGCCGGCCGGCGCCGATGAAAGCGGCAACGTGGAGCTGCGCAAGGTCGGTACGCCGCGCGCATTCGATTTTGAAGTCAAGGACCATGTCGACGTCGGCGCCGCGCTCGGCCTCGACTTCGATGTCGCCGCCAAGCTCACCGGCTCGCGCTTCGCCGTCATGAAGGGCGGCATCGCCCGCCTGCATCGCGCGCTCGCGCAATTCATGCTCGATACGCACACGCTCGAACACGGCTACACCGAGTGTTACACGCCGTACATCGTCAACGCCGATTCGCTGCGCGGCACCGGCCAGCTGCCGAAGTTCGAAGCCGATCTGTTTGCGGCGAAGAAGGGCGGCCAGGAAGGCGACACCAGCGACAACGCCGCTTTGTACCTGATTCCGACGGCGGAAGTGCCGCTCACGAACCTGGTGCGCGACGAAATCGTCGCCGGCGACACGCTGCCGCTGAAGATGACTGCGCATTCGCCGTGCTTCCGTTCGGAAGCCGGCAGCTACGGCCGCGACACGCGCGGCATGATTCGCCAGCATCAATTCGACAAGGTCGAAATGGTCCAGATCGTGCATCCGGAAAAATCCTACGAGGCGCTGGACGAAATGCTCGGCCACGCCGAAAACATCCTCAAGAAGCTCGGCCTGCCGTACCGCGTGATCACGCTGTGCACCGGCGACATGGGCTTCGGCGCAGCCAAGACCTTCGACATCGAAGTCTGGCTGCCGGCGCAGAACACCTATCGTGAAATCTCGTCGGTGTCGAATTGCGAAGCTTTCCAGGCGCGCCGCATGCAGGCGCGCTTCCGCAATTCCCAGGGCAAGCCGGAACTGGTGCATACGCTCAATGGCTCCGGCCTGGCGGTGGGACGCACCTTGGTGGCGGTGCTCGAAAACGGTCAGCAGGCCGACGGCAGCGTCGTGATCCCGGAGGTATTGCGCCCTTACATGGGCGGACTGGAAAAGCTGGTGCCGTAATCTGCGCCATCCACGCCGCACCATGAAAAATGGCTGACGTCCGCAGGGGCGCCAGCCATTTTTTATGCGCCGCCTATTAGGGCGTTCAGCTATTTGTGATCGTTTACATTGCCCACGAGAAAGTCGCCGGTACCCGCCGCTCGATGAACAGGCTGTTGCCCGGCGTCTTCTTGGCCTGCTTCTTGGCCTTGGTCGCGGCCGAGGCGATCTGGTGCGGCGAGGAGTATTGCGATGGTTCGATCTTGACCGCCCCCAATGACAGGCTCACCAGCGGATGCAGTACGCGATTGCCCTGGCGGTCTTCGCTGTAATAGCCGCCGCGTTCCTTGTCTTCGACGTAGTAGAAATTCTGCGAGGCGACCGCGAACGCGTCCAGCATTGCGTTGCAGCGGTGTTCCCAGTCTTCGCTCTGGAACATGATCAGGAAATCGTCGCCGCCGATGTGGCCGATGAAGTCCAGTTGCGTGTCGCAGAACTGGCTCAGCGTGCGGCCGGTCAGCTGGATCATGTCATCGCCCTTGCGGTAGCCGTAGACGTCATTGAAGGGTTTGAAGTTGTCGAGGTCGCAGTAGCAGATGCAAAACTCGACGCCGCTTTGCAGCAGGAACTCGATGTGTTCGTTGATCGGCACGTTGCCCGGCAGCTGCGTCAGCGGATTGGCGTAGCGTGCCGCTTCGATCTGCATTTGGGTGATTTCGCGCAGCAGGTCGTGGCCGGTGCCCATGCCGACGTACTGGCCCTGGTCGACGATGATGAAGCCGTTCGACAAGTGATGCGATTCGGCCTGGACGAGGATGTGGCTGAGGTCCTGCAGGCTGGTGTCCTGTTCGGTCAGCAGCGGGTTGGGATCCATGAAAAAGGTGCAGGATTTCTTGCCGTACAGCTCGCGGCCGTACAGGCGCGCGAAGCGCTCGACCATGCTGTAGCGGTTGATCAGGCCGACCGGGATGCCGTTGCTGACGACCGGCAGCGCCTGCAATTGGGGATCGTTGACGAACAGGTTGTAGACCTCGTCGTTGGACACGTCGGGTGCGACGTACTGGCTTTCGCGCAGCAGTTTGAAGACGGTGGCGCTCTTCTTTGTCGGGCCGTATTTTTGCGTGGTCAGCGGCACTTTGTCGCGACGCAGGATCTTGCTGATGTCGTCGGCGACGACGGTCTTCGGATTGGCGTGCGGGCGGGCGATGTGATAACCCTGGCCGCAGGCGATGCCGAGGTCGCGGATGGTCAGCAGCTCGGCCTGGGTTTCGATGCCCTCGGCGATGACGATGGAGCCGGACTTTTCGGCGATTTCCTGGATCGAACGCACGAACTGCAATTTCATCGGGTCATTGTTGATGCCCTGGATAAAGTGCATGTCGACCTTGACGTACTCCGGTTGCAGTTCGGACCACAGGCGGAGGCTGGAGAAGCCTTCGCCCAGATCGTCGATGGCAATCTGGAAGCCCATGTCGCGGTAATGCATGGCGGCATTGCGCAACAAGGTGTAATCGTAGGTCGGTTCGTTCTCGGTCAGTTCGATGATGATGCGCTGCGGATTGATGCCGAGTTTTTCGAGATGGCGCAGCGTCTCGCCCTGGATCGCCTCGGGCTGGACCAGCGCGCCCGGGCTGACGTTGAGGAACAGATTGCCGGGCAGGCCCGATTGCGCGAATTGCGCCATGACGATGTGGCGGCACAGATGTTCGACCTGGACGGACAGCTTGTTGGCACGCGCGACCTTGAACAGGTTCAGCGGCGAATGCAGCGGGCTGTTGGACGGGCCGCGGATCAGGCCTTCGTAGCCGATGATCTCGCCGCTGCGCATGCGGATGATGGGCTGGAACAGCGCGGTCAGGCTGCGCTGGGCGATGATTTCGTGCAGATGCGACAGCAATTGCGAGTCTTGCTGTTCGGACGCCGTCTGGGCATTGCCCGGCTCGCCCAAGCCGGCAGGCAAGGGCGGAACATGGTGGTCGAAATCGTGCGAGGCAAATGGGGCCATGTCAGGTCCAGTGGATACAGCCGTAGAGGTAATGGATAAGTACCGGTCATGCGCCGGCATGCATGCCAAAAGCGTCCAAACGCCGGGCAACATCTGATCGTAGAGAAGATTTATGACAAGATGATGATGTGTAAATTATTTTCGACAACGAGGCGGGGGAAATATTTAAAGATTTATAAGGAAGGCTCTTTCCATCTTCAAATCGGTTCTGCTATAATCTTTTGCTTTGCTGCCCTAGGGTAAGCAATTCGACTAAGTTAACCGGAGAGGTGGCAGAGTGGTCGAATGTACCTGACTCGAAATCAGGCGTACGTTAAATCGTACCGTGGGTTCGAATCCCACCCTCTCCGCCAGAATCAAAGCACAAACGCCCGCTCATGCGGGCGTTTTGCTATCCGCCTGCATTATCGTTTCCTGTGTGCATCTCGTTTTCCGCTTCGCTTGCATTCGGAGTGCCTGCCTAAAAAATAAGCAATTCAAGCCGGCTGATTTATAATGGTAGGTTTCATTGCTTTTTTGATAATAATTAATGTGCCCGGCTGAATCGTCACGGGCATCCGGGGTGTCTTGATGTCGCTGAATCGCCTGTTCTGGCTTGTCTCGCTCGCGCTGATGCTGCTGTTTTCCGTGCTGGCCGCGCGCATCGTGCTGATCGAGTGGGATGCCTACCGGCGCGGCGCGCGCAGTGTCGATGCCGTGCGCGTGGTGCAGCTGACGATGCTGGCGATGGAAAAGATCTCGGTTGAGCGCGGCCCCTCGAATGCCCTCATGGGCGGCGATCCCGAGGCCTTGCCGGCGTTGCGCAAGCGGCTGGATGCAGCGCGGCGCGACAGCGACGAAGCGCTGTTCCATTTGCTCGACAGCTTGCGCCAGGAGGTCGACCCTCGCTATGCGCCGGCGATCCGCAAGATTGAGGCGGTGCGCCAGGCGCTGGGGCCGGCGCGTGAGCGCATCGACCAGCAGGTCGGTCTGGTCAGGTGGCAGCGTTCCTCGCGCGAAATCACGGAGGCGGTCGACGGCATGGTCGACCTGATTCCCATGCTGGTGTCGTCGGTGGCGGATTTGTCGAGCATCGCCATCCGGTCCGATCCCGAGGTGCTGGACGGTCTGACCGGTATGCGCGTCGCCGCCAGCCTGCGCGAATACGCCGGTCAGGTCGGTTCCAAATTTACCGCGCCGGTCATCATGCAGCGTCCGCTGACCAAAAGCGAAGTGATTGAAATCGGCAAGCTCTACGGCCGCATCGAGCAGTTGCGCACCTTGCTCGACATTCAAATGCGCGCCTACAAGGACAATGCGGCGTTCCGCACGGCGCTCTCCGATCTCGATACGCAATATTTCGGGCAGGGTTTTCCTTTCCTGGACGGCTTGCTGCAGACCGGCCTGTTATCCGGTTCATACGGGGTCAGCACGGCTGAGCTGGCGGCGCGTTACGTGCCGCCGATGGCGTCGATCCTGCGGCTGCGAGACGTGATCCTGGTCGATTTGATCCGTGAGGCGGAAATCCGCCATCGCCAGGCATTCAATCTGCTGGTTGGCGCGATCACGATGACGCTGTTCGCATTCGTGTTCTTTTTCATGTTGTTGTATCTGGTGCGCCAGCGCGTGCTGCGGCCGGTCCTGAAGGCGACGCAATTGGTGGTCGGCCTGGCCGAAGGCAATCACGACGCGCCGATCCCGCAGGCGCGTCACAAGGATGAAATCGGCGACATGCTGCGCGCGCTGCAGGTGCTCAAGGAGCGCAGTCTGGAGCGCATCAGCCTGGCCGGCGAACGCGAAACGCTGATCGGTCAGTTGCAATTGTCGTCCAATACCGATTTCCTGACCGGCGTGCTGAACCGCCGCGCCTTCTTCGCGCAGAGCGAACAGCAACTCGCGATCGCGCAACGCTACGGGCGCAACCTGGCGCTGGTGCTGCTCGACATCGATCACTTCAAGCGCCTCAATGACAGCTACGGCCACCTTGCCGGCGACAACGTCCTGCGCAATGCCGTGCAGAAGATCGCACAGCTGTTGCGGAAGGTGGATGTGTTTGCGCGTTACGGCGGCGAAGAATTCATCATTCTGCTACCCGAGGCGGATCTGGGGCAGGGTGTGGCGGTAGCGGAGAAATTGCGCGCAATGCTGGCGGCACAGGCGTTTGCGCTCGATGACGGCCGCGAGCTCCGCATCACCGCCAGCTTTGGCGTCAGCGCGCTGGTCACGGAAGAAGATCTCGATCAGTTGATCCGGCAGGCCGATGAAGCGCTGTACGCCGCCAAGCACAAGGGGCGCAACCGGGTCGAGCGGGCCGGTTGATTTTTGCGGGGATTTCAGTCGCGGTCGTTGAAGGCCGAGATGTGGGAGACCTGGAATACGCTCGACAGCGAATGCAGTTCGTTGCGATGCAATTGCGCCAGGCGATGCAGGTATTGTTCGCCGGTTTCCGTCAGCCGCACCTGAACCAGGCGCTTGTCTTTATCGTCCTGGGTGCGTGTCACCAATCCCGCTTTTTCACACCGGGTCACCAGCGCCACCACACCGTGATGCTGCGACTGCAGGCGCTCGGCGAGTTCGCTGATGCTGGCCCAGTCGCGCCCGGGAAACCCCTTGATATGCAGCATCAACAGGTATTGCAGCGGCGTCAGCCCTTCGCTTTGCGCGGCATCTTCGCTGAAACGGATGAAGCGGCGCAACTGGTAGCGGAATTCCGAGAGCGCTTCGAAGTCGTCTTTTTGCAGTCGTGGGGGTGTTTTCATTGGCAAAGGTCGGGTGCTGCAAATAGGCGGGTAAATAAGCGAATGAGCGGATCGAAATAAAGCGAAAAACAGCAATATGTATCATCTTGTGATGTAATTGCGGTTTGACGTTATTCCGAAATGGGTTGGAGCATGAGCGATTCTATCCTGCAATGGCTGAGAAGTTTCATTCCGCAAAAAACCGCGGTGGATCGCTTCGAGCGCATGCGCGCCAGCGCGGGTGCCTTGTTCGGAATCCTGCTGACGGGTTTGCTGAGCTACGTGATCCTGCCCCACAGCGCCGCCACGGTCTGGTTGATCGCGCCGATGGGCGCCTCCGCCGTGTTGCTGTTTGCGGTGCCATCGAGCCCGCTGGCGCAGCCCTGGTCGATCATCGGCGGCAATCTGGTGGCGGCGCTGGTCGGAGTCTCGTGCGCCAAGCTGATCGGCGAACCGGCGCTGGCGGCGGCGTTGGCCATCGCACTGGCAATCGCCTGCATGTTCGCGCTGCGCTGCATCCATCCGCCCAGCGGCGCGGTGGCGTTGACGGCAGTGCTGGGCGGGCCGGCGGTGCACGGGATGGGCTATGGCTTCGTGTTGTCGCCGGTGCTGCTCAATTCCTTTCTGTTGCTGGCGATGGCGCTGTTTTTCAACAACGCCACGCGCCGCCGCTATCCGCACGCGCAGCAGAGCGAGCACCGCAACAACGTCCACCAGACCCATGATGTCGCGCCGAGTTCGCGGCTGGGGTTTACGCATGAAGACCTGGATGCGGTGCTGCGCCGCTACAATCAGGTGCTCGACATCAGCCGCGACGACCTTGAAGAGATCCTCCAGCAAACCGAGATGGAAGCCTACCGGCGCCGCTTCGGCGAGACCGTGTGCGCCGACATCATGTCCGCCGATGTTGTGGCGGTGGAGTTCTCGACCGAGCTGGCCGAGGCCTGGCGGCAGATGCGGTCGCACCGCCTGCAGGCCTTGCCGGTGGTGGATCGCGCGCGCCGCGTGATCGGCATCGTGACCAAGACGGATTTCCTGCAGCATGCCGGCACCCATGATTACGAAAAGCTGGGCGACAAGTTGCGCTCCTTCCTGCAGCGCACGCCGCATACCCATTCGATCAAGGCGGAAGTGGTCGGGCAAATCATGAGCAAGTCGGTGAAAACAGCCTCGGTGCACCTGCCCATCGTGCAACTGGTGCCGTTGATGGCGGACGAGGGCGTGCATCAGATTCCGGTCATTGACGACGAGCGCCGGCTGGCGGGCATGGTGACGCAGTCGGACATGGTGGCTGCTTTGTACGTGAATAATCTCACGCGTGCGCGCGGAGGTTTGCGGGCGGTGGCTTCGTAGGTCGGCGAACCATTTGGGCGGGCGGCGTCTAAAATGCAGGAATACAAGGAGAGGGAGTCCGTACAACACCCAAACAGGAGACCGCCATGCGTCATGCCAGTCGCGCCGTTCTGATTGCCGTCGTCGCCATCGCCGTGCTGACGGCCTGCCAGCGCAAGGACAAGCCGCCCACGCCGACGGTATCGATGGGACCTGCCGTACAAATTCCGGCTTGAGAGGCGAGTTATTGTTTTTGTGAATATCTGCTATTGGAACAATAAAGCAGACGAGGAGAGGGCGCGTCGCTATAGTTACACCTGTCTCCTCCAATTCTCCTCCTTAAGAAGATTGGATTCAGCCCGCAACCTCTGGTTCGCGGGCTTTTTTTTGTCTCGAAATTTGTATGCCGGGAATGGTTTCGCGCTTCTTGGTAAGATGTCGGCAAGCCCTTGTAAAGATATCCATGTCCCAGTCTCCTCCCGAACGTCCCGATACCCCTTGTGTTGCCGTCTGCTCCACCACTTTTGACGATGTTTGCCGCGGTTGCGGCCGCACTGTGTCGGAAGTCGCGCATTGGGTGTTCATGACCGAGGAGGAGAAGGATGCGGTCTGGATACGCATCACTGCCGAGGGATATCCGCGCCGCAAGTCTTAGCGTCTGTTCTTGGAGTCTGTTCGCGACCTTGCTGCGAGGCAGCGATCCTCGAATGGAAGCATGGGCGGACTCTGCGTCTGCGTGCGCAACGCATCACAACCAACGGAGTAGACCGCATGATCCAGAAACGAATCGCCTGTACCGCCGCCTCGGCTTTGCTGCTCGCTGTCTTGACCGCTTGCGGTTCGATGCCGGCCGCGACCAGCGCCAACAGCATCCCCGAAATTCCCGCGCCGGCGCAGGTTAGCTTGCCGGCGGCGACCACCGCTTTGCTGGTGCTCGATATCAATTCCGCCGTATGTCAGCCGAATCCGGCCTGCATGAGCACGGTGCCGGCAGTTGCTGCACTGATCGCCAAGGCGCGCGCGGCGAATGTGCCGGTGCTGTATTCGACGACGGTGAGCCCGTCCGGACCGCCCCGACGCTGGCCGGCGTAGCGCCACAGGCGGGTGAGCCGGTGGTCTCGACACGCGCCAATAAATTCACCGGCACCAATCTGGAAGAGCTGTTAAAGCAGAAGAAGGCGGAAACGCTGGTCATCGTCGGTAGCGCCGCCAACGGCGCCGTGATGTACACCTCGTTCCATGCGAACACGCGCGGCTTTACGGTGGTGGTAGCGGAAGACGGCATTTCGAGCCCGACCCCGATCAATACCGTGCTGGCGCGTTATCAGTTGCTGAACCAGCCCGGCTTTATCAATGCCGCGAATACGCCGTTGGCCGACAAGAAGGTGACGCTGAGCCGCGGCGATCTGATTACGTTCAGGTGACGCCGAAAAACGGCATGCCTGCATTGCGCAGCATGCCGGTCAATGCAATCATCGGCAGCCCGGTGAGGGCGGTCGGATCGGTACTGTCGATTCTTTCCAGGATGGCGATTCCCAGGCCCTCGTTCTTGGCGCTGCCTGCGCAGTCGTAAGGCTGCTCGATGCGCAGGTAGGCGTCCAGCTCGGCATCCGGCAGATCGCGAAAGGTGACGAAAGTCTGGATATTCTCGATCTGAATCACCGGTGCAGCGGGGTTGCGATGATCCGACAGGCACAGCGCCGTATGGAAAATCACGCGGCGGCCGCGCATCTTGACAAGTTGCTTCATGGCATTGGCGTGATTGCCGGGTTTGCCGATTTGTTCGCCGTCGAGCGTGGCGACCTGGTCCGAGCTGATGATCAGTGCGTCGGGATGGTGCTGCGCGACGGCATCGCCTTTCAGGCGCGCCAGGCGCAAAGCGGTGGCTTCCGGACTTTCGCCCGCCGCCGGGGTTTCGTCGATGTCGGGTGCGATCACCTCGAAAGGCAGTTGCAGCCGGGACAACAGTTCGCGCCGGTAGGCCGAGCTGGAGGCCAGGATGAGGCGGGGCAGGGCAAGAGTTTTTGGCATTATGCGACAGCGAGGTGGCAGTGTTCGCAAAAAATACGCTAACACTTTGACGAATAAGGGAAAACGCTGTTATTATCGCAGGTTTTCCGGATTCAGCTTTCGCCATGAGTGCTTTTGTGATCGACGCATTTGAATTTAGTCGGCTCAAGGAGCAGGCCGAGGGCGAACTCGCGGTGGCCGATATGGCGCGCCTGGCGGGCGAAACGGTTGATCGTGCCGGCACCATCAAGTGGTCGCTGAGCGGCGGCGCCGACAAGCTCGGCCATCCTCAATTGAAGCTTTCCGTATCCGGCCAGGTCAATCTGGTGTGTCAGCGATGCCTCACTGCGATGCCTTTCGAGGTGTCGTCCGAGTCGGTGCTGGTATTGGCCAAGGATGAAGAATCCGCCGACGCCATTGAAGAAGTGCTCGACGACGAGTCGGTTGACGTGATTGTCGGCGAGGCCGAGTTCAATGTTGGTTATCTGGTCGAGGATGAGGCGTTGCTTGCCTTACCAGTGGCGCCCAAGCATGAATCCTGCCCTGCGCAGGCCTTGCCTGGCTCCGGGGCGGAAGCGGCGGCGACCGAGAAAGTATCGCCGTTCTCGGTACTCAAGAATTTGAAGCAGTAAAAGTAGGCGGCGGGTTTTTCCTGCCGGATGTAAGGATTCTCGGTTGGGCAGTGAGTTTGCTGGCCGGATATGTTAAAATTTTAGAACTTAAGGTTTAGGAGTTATCATGGCTGTTCAGCAAAACAAAAAGACCCCATCGAAGCGCGGTATGCATCGTGCACACGATTTCCTGACAGCGCCACCGCTGGCAGTCGAGCCGACAACTGGTGAAACGCACCTGCGTCACCACATCAGCCCGAACGGTTTCTACCGTGGTCGCAAGGTCCTGAAGACCAAGAACGACGAGTAATCGGAAATTGCTGTTAAGGCGGAATGCGGCGCAATGAATTTTTTCAATTGGCGCCGCTTTTTATATGCTGCTTCAGCTTAGCGCGTCATTTTGAATCGCGCCAAATCTGCCCCATAATGCGGGTTGGCAAGGCTCTGAATCAAAACAATGACCATCAAAATTTCCATTGACTGCATGGGCGGCGATCACGGCCCGTCAGTTACTATCCCAGCCGCCATTTCGTTTTTGCAGCGCGAGCCTGACGCCGAGTTGATTCTGGTTGGTCAGGAAGAAGCGTTGCGCGCCGCTTTGCGCAAGTACAAGCAAGGCGACATTTCACGTCTGCACGTTCAGCACGCCGCCGAAGTCGTCACCATGGACGACTCGATCGAGGTCGCCCTGCGCCGCAAGAAGGATTCGTCCATGCGCGTCGCGGTCAACCTGGTCAAGGACGGCCAGGCCAGCGCTGCCGTCTCCGCCGGCAATACCGGCGCGCTGATGGCGGTGTCGCGTTACGTGCTGAAAACTATCCCGGGCGTGGATCGCCCGGCGATCTGCACGATTCTCCCCAATCAGAAAGACGGTCCGACCTACATGCTCGACCTCGGCGCCAACGTCGATTGCGAGCCGCAGCATTTGCATCAGTTCGCGCTGATGGGTTCCGCGCTGGTGTCGGCCATGGAAGGCAAGCCGCGTCCTACGGTCGGGCTGCTCAACGTGGGCGAAGAAGAAATCAAGGGCAATGAAGTGGTCAAGCAGACCGCCGAGCTGCTCCATGCGGATCACGAAAAAGGTCTCATCAATTTCTACGGCAACGTCGAAGGCAACGACATTTTTGAAGGCACCACCGACATCGTGGTGTGCGACGGCTTTGTCGGCAACGTCACGCTTAAGGCCTCCGAAGGCCTGGGCCGTTTCGTCAAGATCGTGCTCACGACCGAATTCAAAAAAGGCTTCTTCAACAAGCTCGGTGCCCTGATCGCGTATGGCGCCATCAAGGCCCTGTCGCGCCGCCTCAATCCCTCCCGCTACAATGGCGCCAGCCTGCTTGGTTTGCGCGGCCTGGTGTTCAAGAGCCATGGCGGTGCTGATGCCTATGCCTTCGAATGGGCCATTCAGCGCGCGTACGATGCCGCCAAATATGACGTCCTGTCGCGCATCACGACCACGATCGCCGAGCTGATTCCGCAGGCAGAAAGTGCGGCCGAGCGCGTCACTGCAATCACATCATCAACCGATCTAACAGAACAGAAAACGGTATGACTCTTTATAGCAAAATTGTCGGCACCGGCAGTTACCTGCCTCCCAAGCGCGTGACCAACGACGAGTTGGCGCAGCAGCTTGCAAAGAAGGGGATCGAGACTTCCGACGAATGGATTTTTTCGCGCAGCGGCATTTCCGCGCGCCATTATGCCGAAGCCGACGTGCTGTCGAGCGACCTCGCCGTGGCGGCCTCGCAGCGTGCGCTGGAAGCGGCCGGCTTGCAAGCCAACAACATCGACCTGATTATCCTGGCGACATCGACGCCGGACCATCTGGGCGGCTTCCCGAGCACGGCTTGCGTCGTGCAGCGCAAGCTGGGCATCAACAACGGCGGCGCCGCGATGGACGTGCAGGCGGTGTGCAGCGGCTTCGTGTATGCGATGTCGGTAGCGGACAGTTTCATCAAGACCGGCATGCACAAGAACGTGCTGGTGATCGGCGCGGAAGTGTTTTCGCGCATCCTGAATTTCGAAGACCGCACCACCTGCGTGCTGTTCGGCGACGGCGCCGGTGCGATCGTCATGACGGCGTCAAAAGAGCCCGGTATCCTCGCTGCAAAACTGCATGCCGATGGCAGCCACGGCCATATCCTGTGCGTGCCGGGCAACGTCAATGACGGCGCGGTCGCCGGCAATGCCTACTTGTACATGGACGGCCCGGCGGTATTCAAGCTGGCGGTGTCCGTGCTCGACAAGGTGGCGCGCGAAGTGCTGGAAGTCGCCAAAGTGGATGCGAAAGAAATCGACTGGCTGATTCCCCACCAGGCCAATATTCGCATCATGCAAGGCACTGCCAAGAAGCTCGGCCTGCCGCTGGAAAAAATGGTGGTGACAGTCGATGAACACGGCAATACATCGGCCGCCTCGATTCCGCTGGCGCTGGACCAGGCGGTGCGCGACGGTCGCGTCAAGCCGGGCCAGAACGTCATGATGGAAGGCGTCGGCGGCGGTTTCACCTGGGGCGCCGTGCTGGCGCGCATGTAAGTCGGCAGCAGCCGGCTTTGAACTGATTTTTCAACGACAAAATAGAGCATGACAACATTTGCTTTTGTTTTTCCAGGCCAGGGTTCGCAGGCCATCGGAATGCTGAATGGATTTGCCGACAATGAAGTGGTCAAGGCGACTGTTGCAGAAGCCTCCGACGCGCTGCAATTCGATCTCGGCAAGCTGATCGCCGAAGGTCCGAAGGAAGACCTCGACCTGACCACCAATACCCAGCCAGTCATGCTGACTGCGGCCGTGGCGTTTTACCGCACCTGGCTGGCTGCCGGCGGCAAGGCGCCGGCGCTGGTCGCCGGTCACAGCCTCGGTGAATATTCCGCGCTCGTGGCGGCCGGCGTGATCGCGTTTAAGGACGCGGTGCCGCTGGTGCGTTTTCGTGCGCAAGCCATGCAGGAAGCCGTGCCGGTCGGGCAGGGCGGCATGGCGGCTATTCTCGGTCTTTCAGATGATGACGTGCGCGCTGCCTGCGCCGAAGCCGCGCAGGGCGACGTGGTCGAAGCCGTCAATTACAATTCCCCCGCGCAAGTGGTGATCGCCGGCAGCAAGGCCGCGGTTGAGCGCGCCTGCGAAATCGCCAAGGCCAAGGGTGCCAAGCGCGCGCTGGTGCTGCCGGTTTCGGCGCCGTTCCACTCGTCGCTGCTCAAGCCTGCCTCGGATCGCCTGCAGCAATATCTGGCCGGCGTGCCGTTTTCCACGCCGCAGATTCCGCTGATCAATAACGTCGACGTCGCCATCGTCAACGATCCCGCCGCCATCAAGGATGCGCTGGTGCGTCAGGCGGCCAGCGCCGTGCGCTGGGTCGAGACCGTGCAGAAGATGTCGGCGGAAGGCGTCACTCATGTGGTCGAATGCGGTCCCGGCAAGGTGCTGGCCGGTTTGACCAAGCGTATCAACGGCGATCTGGTGGGCGAGGCAATCGTCGATCAGGCATCCCTGGACAAAGTATTGGAGCTGCTGAAGTGAGTGATCAACGTTCGCAAAATCTGCAAAATCAAATCGCGTTGGTGACCGGCGCTTCCCGCGGCATCGGACGCGCCATCGCGCTGGAACTGGTGCGCCAGGGCGCAAAAGTCGTCGGTACGGCAACTTCGGCGGCCGGCGCTGCGGCCATCAGCGAATACCTCGAACAGGCGCAGCCTGGTTGCGGCAAGGGCGTGGTCCTCAACGTCAACGACGCCGCTGCCTGCAGCGCCCTCATCGACGACATGCAAAAAGAATTTGGCGGCCTGTCCATCCTCGTCAACAATGCCGGCATCACGCAAGACCAGCTGGCCATGCGCATGAAAGACGAAGAGTGGGATAATGTCATCGCGACCAACCTGACCGCGGTCGGGCGTCTGTCGCGCGCAGTCTTGCGCGGCATGATGAAGGCGCGCAACGGCCGCATCATCAACATCACATCGGTGGTCGGTTCGGCCGGCAATTCGGGGCAAATGAACTACGCCGCCGCCAAGGCCGGCGTGGCAGGCATGAGCCGCGCGCTGGCGCGTGAAATCGGCAGCCGCAACATCACCGTCAACTGCATCGCGCCGGGTTTCATCGATACCGACATGACCAAGGTGCTGGGCGAGCAGCAGACCGCCGCCTTGCTGCAGCAGATTCCGCTGGGCCGTCTGGGGGCTCCGGAGGACATTGCAGCCGCCGTAGCGTTCCTGGCGTCGCCACAGGCGGCCTACATCACCGGCACAACCTTGCATGTCAATGGCGGCATGTATATGAATTAAGCGTCTTTGGACGCAGATCGTAGCAACTTACTTATTCTTGCTGAGAATACTTAAAAGTAAATTTTTGGCGTGCAAACCTGATAAAATGCGCGCACTTTTGTAACCTATCCACTGGAGGCATTTATGTCCGATATCGAACAACGCGTTAAAAAAATCGTCGCTGAACAACTGGGCGTCGCAGAAGCAGACATCAAGACAGAATCGTCGTTCGTGGACGATCTGGGCGCTGACTCCCTCGACACCGTCGAATTGGTCATGGCGCTGGAAGATGAGTTCGAAATGGAAATCCCTGACGAACAAGCTGAAAAGATTACAACCGTGCAACAGGCGATCGATTACGCCAAGGCACACGTCAAGGCCTAAGCTGGTTTTGAACGACTCTAGGAGAATTGCTTGAGCCGCTCACGTGAACGTCGTGTAGTCATTACCGGTCTTGGTTGCATTTCGCCCGTTGGCAATTCGATTGCCGACGCGTGGGGCGCGGTCAAAGAAGGTAAGTCGGGCATTGCCACTATCACCAAGTTTGACGCCGCTCCTTTTTCTACGCATTTTGCGGGAGAAGTGAAAGGCTTCAACATCGAAGATTACATCCCCGCCAAAGAAGCGCGCCATATGGATACTTTTATCCATTTCGGCATGGCGGCGGGCATGCAGGCCTTTCAGGACAGCGGCCTGGTAGTCACCGATGAAAACGCCGAGCGTATCGGCGTCATCATTGGTTCCGGTATCGGTGGCTTGCCGCTGATCGAGCAGACCCATGAAGAGCTGACCAACCGCGGTCCACGCCGCATCAGCCCGTTCTTCATCCCGGCTTCGATCATTAATATGATTTCCGGCAACTTGTCCATCAAGTACGGTCTCAAGGGTCCTAATCTGGCCATCGTGACTGCTTGCACGACAGGCTTGCATTGCATCGGCTCCGCCAGCCGCATGATTCAGTACGGCGATGCCGACGTGATGATTGCCGGCGGCGCTGAATCCAGCGTTTCGCCGCTGGGCATCGGCGGCTTCGCTTCGGCGCGCGCGTTGTCCACCCGCAATGACGATCCGGCAACTGCGTCCCGTCCGTGGGACAAGGACCGCGACGGTTTCGTGCTGGGTGAAGGCGCGGGCGTGATGGTGCTGGAAGAGTACGAGCACGCCAAGGCGCGCGGCGCCAAAATCTATGCAGAAGTGCTGGGTTTCGGCATGAGCGGCGACGCTTACCACATGACCGCTCCGAACCTGGACGGCCCGCGTCGTTGCGTGGTGTCGGCCTTGCGCGATGCGGGTGTGAATCCGGACGAAGTCCAGTATCTGAATGCACACGGTACATCTACGCCTCTGGGCGACAAGAATGAAACCGATGCAATCAAGGCTGCCTTCGGCGACCATGCTTACAAGATGGTTGTCAATTCCACCAAGTCCATGACCGGCCATCTGCTGGGCGGCGCGGGCGGATTGGAGTCGGTGTTCACCGTGCTGGCGCTGCATAACCAGATATCTCCTCCGACGATCAACATCTTCAATCAGGATCCGGAGTGCGATCTTGACTACTGCGCCAACCAGGCGCGCGACATGAAGATCGATATCGCCGTCAAGAATTCCTTCGGATTCGGCGGCACCAACGGCACTCTGGTGTTCGGCAAGGTGTAAGAACCTGGCCCGGCTTTCGACAGAAAGCCGGGTTTTTGCTTTTCCACTCCCCATTCCTATGTCGATAGCAGTCTCTGCGGATATCAAACCTTCCCGTCTGCTTTTGATCACGATGGCGGCAGCGGCTATCGTTGTTGCCCTCATCGGCGTCATTTTTGCCTTCGCCCTGGTCGGGCAATTGTCTTTTGTCTTCAGGATGTCGCTTGCCGGCGCATGTGTTGTCGCCGCGATCCTGGCGTTCTGGCTGGTGCTGAGAAGCCGCACGGCCGTCTGGCTGCATATTTCCGGCACTGGACAGATCCGTCTGGTCGAGCATCACGTAGCGGTACGCGCCAAGCCCGGTTCGCAAGTGATGAACGGCGGTCTGGCGCAATTGCTGGCCGGTTCAACCGTCTGGCCGAATCTGCTGTTGTTGAGGCTGAGGCTGGAAAATGGCCGGACGCGAACTATCCCGATCTTGCCCGATTCTGTCCCCCGGGAAACTTTTCGGGCGCTGCAAGTGGCTTGTCGATGGGTTGCGAGTCATAATAACGACGCCTGAGGGCATGCACTCCACAAAAAAATCGAAAAGATAGTACGCTTATTGAATTTATTGCTTCGAATTGGATCAATGGTTCGGTTTGCGCAGAAATGATAAAAAAACAAGGAAACTGGATTTGACGACGGAACGCGAAATTGATCAACTGCTTGTCGAGCGTGTGCAGCGTGGCGATAAGAAGGCGTTCGAGCTATTAGTTGCCAAATATCAACGGAAACTGATGCGGCTCGTATCGCGCCTGGTGCGAGATCAGGCGGAAGCGGAAGATGTCGTGCAAGAGGCCTTCATCAAGGCTTACCGCGCGCTGCCGCAATTCCGTGGCGATTCGGCGTTCTACACCTGGTTGTACCGGATCGGTATCAACACGGCCAAGAACTACCTTGTGACCATGGGCAGAAGGGCGCCGACGTCGACGGAAGCAGATGCAGAAGAGGCTGAAACTTTTGACGACGGAGAGCACCTAAGAGACATCAATACTCCCGAGTCGATGCTGGCGACCAAGCAGATTGCCCAGACGGTCAATGTTGCGATGGAGGCCTTGCCGGAAGAGTTGCGGACTGCGATTACCCTGCGTGAAATAGAGGGTTTGAGCTACGACGAGATCGCCGAGGCCATGGGATGTCCTATCGGCACGGTGCGTAGCCGGATCTTCCGGGCGCGCGAAGCGATTGCGGAGAAGCTGAGGCCGCTGCTTGGAACGGCGCTGGACAAGCGTTGGTAGGCTGCTTTGAGCTGTTTGAGCTGTATGTGAAGCACGGGAGTTATGCGTTATGTGACGTCATAGGCGTCAGTAAAAGACATAAAAATAAGAGCGGGTGATGGAACTGAAATTTTGTGGCCGGGTGACTACTTATGGATACCAAAGAAATTAGCAGAGAACAAATTTCGGCGTTGGCCGACGGCGAGCTGGTTGACGCGCATGTCAACATGGCGCTGACCGTTTTACGCCAGCCGGAAGAGCACGTGACGTGGGATCTGTACCATCAGATCGGCGATGTCATGCGTTCGGAAGAAATGGCGTTTTCGCTCAGCGACGGCTTTGCCGCCAAGATGAGCGCGCGTCTCGATGCCGAGCCGACGATCATTGCCCCACAGTTGATGACGGCCGCTGCCGAACAGATCATCGTTCCGGTCGCGGTGAATGACGCGACGGCTTCCAATGTCGTGTCGCTGGCGCCGATGCGCAAGCGTTTCGTGCGTCGCTTCGTGATGCCCGGCGCTGCAGCGGCGGCGGCGATCGTTGCCGTTGTGCTGGTGACGGGACCTCAGCAGTCGGCGACATTGGCGAGTGCTTCGGCTCCGGTTGCGGGGACGGCGGCGACGGCGATTGTGCCCTCGGCAATCACGACGGTGGCTGCAACATCGGCTGCACCGCAAGGCGCAGCGTCGATCAGCAGTCTGGCGCAGCAGGGCGAAGTCGCACGCGATCCGCGTATCGATGACTACCTGTTGGCGCATCAGCGCTTCTCGCCTTCGATGTACAGCTCGGCCCAATATGCCCGTTCGGCGGCTTTCGCAATTGACTCAGATAAATAATATGCGGCAGAGACAAGGTTTGCTCCGGGTCGTTCTTTTTCTTTCGGCAGTCGTAGCATTCTCCGTCAAGGCGGAGAATGCATTGCCGGCAAAAGTAAGCAACAATCAGGATGCGCAGGTCTTACTAAAAAAAATCCAATCCGCAGCGCAGCGGCTCAATTATTCAGGTACGTTCGTCTACCAGCAGTCCAACCAGATGCGCACTTCGCGCATCACGCACATCCTGTCCGGTAAAAACGAAATCGAGAAACTGGAAGTCCTCGATGGCAAGCCGCGTGAATATATCCGCAACAATGACGATGTCGCCTGTTACGTTCCCGAAGCGAAAACCGTCCTGATCGAAAAGCGCGTGACGCGCGATGTATTTCCCGCCATCCTTGCCGCCAATCCCACCGATCTGGTGGATTACTACAGCGTCAAAATGGGGGAGACCGGCCGTGTGGCGGGGCACGATTGCCAGGCTGTGATCCTCGAACCCAAGGATAAGCTGCGCTACGGTTACAAGCTGTGGGCCGACAAGGCTACCGGCCTGCTGTTGCGCGCGCAGACCTTCGACGCCAAGAATGAAGTGGTGGAGCAGATTTCCTTCACCCAGATCGAGATCGGCAACATCGATCACAATCGCGTCAAGCCGAGCATCACCAACACCAATGGCTGGCATATCGAAAATTCGGTCATGAGCCAGGTCAACCTGTCGGGCTGGTCAGTGACGCCGCCGCCGGGCTTCAAGAAGATCCAGGAAGTCAAACGCCTGATTTCCGATACGCAGAACACCGGCACGTCCGCGGCGCAGCATGGTGTGACGACACAGCGAGAAGTGTCGCAGATCGTGTTTTCCGACGGACTGGCGGCGATTTCCGTGTTCATCGAACCGGGTTCGCAGAGCCGTACCGAAGGCTCCATGCAGCAGGGCGCAATGAATATCGTGGGCCGTCGCCAAGGCGATTACTGGCTCACCGTAGTCGGTGAAGTGCCGGGTCCTGCGATCCGGCAAGTATCGAATTCCATAGAATTCAAATCCAAATAATACGAAAAATACCAATGATGATTCCCGCCAAGAAAATCTTGTTGTCGTCGTTACTGAGCGCTTCCGTTCTGGCCCTGTCGCCGGCGTTGACCGGCCTGAGCACTGCGGTCGCGGCGCCTGCCGTGGCCGGCCTGCCTGACTTCGCGGATATCGTTGACCGCACCGGTCCGGGTGTGGTCAACATTCGCACCACCGAGCGTGTCAAGACCGGCCAGCCGCAAGCCGGTGCGGACGACGAAGAGATGCAGGAGTTTTTCCGCCGCTTCTTCGGCGTGCCGATGCCGCGCCAGCAGCAACCCAATACACCGAATACGCCGCGCCCTAACCGCAAGGGGGGCAACGCCCAGCAGGAAGAAGTGCCGCGCGGCGTCGGCTCCGGTTTCATCATTTCGGCAGACGGTTACATCATGACCAATGCTCACGTGGTCGAGGGCGCCAGCGACGTCTACGTGACCCTGACTGACAAGCGCGAATTCAAGGCCAAGATCATCGGCTCCGACACCCGCACCGACGTGGCGTTGCTCAAGATTGACGGCAACAGCCTGCCGCGCCTGGTGATCGGCGACTCGGACAAGATCCGAGCCGGTGAATGGGTGCTGGCGATCGGCTCGCCGTTCGGCCTGGAAAACACCGTCACCGCCGGCATCATTTCCGCCAAGGCGCGCGATACCGGCGATTACCTGCCGCTGATCCAGACCGACGTTGCGGTCAATCCAGGCAATTCCGGCGGTCCGCTGATCAATTTGAAGGGCGAAGTGATCGGCATCAATTCGCAGATTTACAGCCGCTCGGGCGGTTTCATGGGCATTTCCTTTGCGGTGCCGATTGATGAAGCGCTGCGCGTGTCCGATCAATTGAAGGCATCCGGTCGCGTGACGCGCGGTCGTATCGGCGTCCAGATCGGCGAAGTCACCAAGGATGTGGCCGAATCGCTGGGTCTGGCCAAGGCGCAAGGGGCGCTGGTGCAGCGTATCGAGCCGGGTGGTCCTGCAGAAAAGGGCGGCCTGGAAGCCGGCGACATTATCCTGAAATTCAATGGCACCGCCATCGAGAGGCCGAGCGATCTGCCGCGCATGGTCGGCGCCACCAAGCCGGGTTCACGTGCGACGGTCAACATCTGGCGCAAGGGCAGTGCCCGCGATATCGCCGTGACCGTGGTGGAGATCGAAGCGGACAAACCGGCCAAGACGGAAGAGAAGAAGCCGAAGCAGGAAGCGACGCCGAACTCCCTGGGCCTGGTGGTCAGCGACCTGACCGATGCGCAGAAAAAGGAACTCAAGGTCGATGGCGGCGTACTGGTGGAGTCTGCGGTCGGCGTGGCAGCTGCAGCAGGTTTGCGTGCCGGCGATGTGGTCCAGCGGCTCAACGACGTCGACATTAAGGACGCCAAGCAATTCAATGGCCTGGTGGCCAAGTTGGATTCAAAAAAACGCGCAGCGGTGCTGGTGCGCCGCGGCGACTCGTCGCAGTTCGTGCCTCTGCGCCCAAGCGCCAGCGGCAACTGAGAATGCGGGCGCAAGCCCTTGCTCACGCTATTTTCCCAGCATGAAGGCTGCATATCCCGACGGGTTGCAGCCTTTATTTCGTGATCTTCGCGCCTGAACCGGAACGTCCGATGTCCTCTCCCCATTTCACCCTGTATTCCCGTTCTTACTGCCATTTGTGCGAGGACATGCTGAATGCGCTGGAAAAATTCCGTCCCACGCACGATTTCACCGTGGCGATCATCGACGTGGATGCCGACGAAGCATTGGTGCAGCGCTATGACGAACTGGTGCCCGTACTTGTGGGGCAGCGGGAAGGGCAGCAGGCGGTGCAGCTGTGCCACTATTTTCTGGATGTCGCGGGTGTTGAAAAATTCTTGCTGAAAAGTAATTAATCCGATATTTCGGACACCGGGCAATCGTGAGGCCACAGAATCGCTCCGGACCGCATGCCATCCATGGCTTATTCGGGTTTTACCCTCTGAAATCCGGTAGAATGACGGGTTGAACAAAAGCTGTTGTAAAGGCGCTCAATTGGGAGACGCTCCCATTCTGGAGCGCCTTTTTTCATCGTTTTCCGCAATTTAATGAACAATATCCGTAATTTCTCGATCATTGCCCATATTGACCACGGCAAATCCACGCTCGCCGATCGCATCATCCAGTTGTGCGGCGGCCTTTCCAACCGCGAGATGGAAGCCCAGGTACTCGACTCGATGGACATCGAGCGTGAGCGGGGCATCACGATCAAGGCGCAAACCGCCGCCTTGCATTACAAGGCGCGCGATGGCGTCATCTACAACATCAACCTGATCGATACGCCGGGCCACGTCGACTTCAGCTATGAAGTCAGCCGCTCGCTGTCGGCATGCGAAGGCGCATTGCTGGTTGTGGATGCATCGCAAGGCGTGGAAGCGCAAACCGTCGCCAATTGCTACACTGCACTGGAACTGGGCGTGGAAGTGATACCGGTGCTCAACAAGATCGATTTGCCGTCGGCCGATCCGGACAACGCCAAGAGCGAAATCGAAGAAGTCATCGGTATCGATGCCAGCGACGCCACGCCATGCTCGGCCAAGACCGGCCTGGGCGTGGAAGACGTCATCGAAGCGATGATCGCCAAGGTGCCGCCGCCGAAGGGCGATCCGACTGCGCCGTTGCAAGCGCTGATCGTCGATTCATGGTTCGACAACTATGTCGGCGTGGTGATGCTGGTGCGCGTAGTCAACGGCACCTTGCGTCCGAAGGACAAGATTTTCCTGATGGCGACCGAATCGACCCATCTTACCGAAAGCATCGGCGTGTTCACGCCGAAGTCGCAAGTGCGCGAAACGCTGTCGGCCGGTCAGGTCGGCTTCATCATCGCCGGCATCAAGGAGCTCAAGGCAGCCAAGGTGGGCGACACCGTGACGCTGGCCGCCAACAAGGCCGCGGAACCCCTGCCGGGTTTCAAGGAAGTGCAGCCGCAAGTGTTTGCCGGTCTGTTCCCGGTCGAGGCGAATCAATACGACGCACTGCGCGACTCGCTGGAAAAACTCAAGCTCAACGACGCCGCGCTGATGTACGAGCCGGAAGTGTCGCAAGCGCTGGGCTTCGGCTTCCGCTGCGGCTTCCTCGGTTTGCTGCACATGGAAATCGTGCAGGAACGGCTCGAGCGCGAGTTCGACATGGACCTCATCACGACTGCACCGACGGTGGTGTACGAAGTCGTGCTGCGCGATGGCGAAGGCACCATCCTGATGGTCGACAACCCGTCGAAAATGCCGGAGCCGTCCAGGATCGAAGAAGTGCGCGAGCCTATCGTTACCGTCAATCTGTACATGCCGCAGGAATACGTCGGCTCGGTCATTACGCTGTGTACGCAAAAACGCGGCGTGCAGATCAACATGAGCTACCACGGCAAGCAGGTGCAACTGACCTACGAAATGCCGATGGCGGAAATCGTGCTCGACTTCTTCGATCGCCTGAAGTCGACCTCGCGCGGTTATGCGTCGATGGACTACGAATTCAAGGAATACCGCTCGGCCGACGTGGTCAAGGTCGACATGCTGATCAACAGCGAAAAGGTCGACGCCCTGGCCATCATCGTGCACCGCGCCAACAGCCAGTTCCGCGGCCGCGCCGTGGCGGCGAAGATGCGTGAACTGATCCCGCGCCAGATGTTCGATGTGGCGATCCAGGCCGCCATCGGCGCCACCATCATCTCGCGTGAAAACGTCAAGGCGCTGCGCAAGAACGTGCTGGCCAAATGCTACGGCGGCGACATCAGCCGCAAGCGCAAGCTGCTCGAGAAGCAGAAGGCCGGCAAGAAACGCATGAAACAGGTCGGCTCGGTGGAAATTCCACAGGAAGCATTCCTGGCAATCTTACAAGTGGACGAAAAATGAACCTGCAGGCCCTCTTAGGCAATTTCGCGCTGATTCTGTTTGTGTTGATGGTGCTGACCGGCGTCATCTGGTTTATGGATACGTATTTCTGGTCCCGGCAGCGTCGCGCGAAGGCGGATGCCGCACTGGCCGAGTTCGATGCGCGCATCGCCAAGAACGCCAGCGACGGCGTCAAGAGCGATACCTCCAGCCGCGCCAAGATCGAAGCCGACTTGCTGCGTCAGCCGACCTGGATTGAATATTCGGGCAGCTTCTTCCCGGTCATCGCGCTGGTGTTTTTCCTGCGCTCGTTCCTGTACGAGCCGTTCAAGATCCCGTCGAGCTCGATGGTCCCGACCCTGCTGGTGGGCGACCTGATCCTGGTGAACAAGTACACCTACGGCATTCGCCTGCCGATCGTGAACAAGAAAATCATCAGCATCAACGAGCCGCAGCGCGGCGACGTGATGGTGTTCAAATATCCGAAGGATACGGCGGTTGACTACATCAAACGAGTCGTGGGCGTACCCGGTGATAAAATTGTCTATAAAAACAAGCACCTAACCGTAAATGGTAAAGAAGTTTCTTACAAGCCATTGCCAGATTATCTGGATGATGAGAATCTGACGTACTATAAGCAATGGCAGGAAGACCTGACCGGCGTCGACCACAAGATACTGACGGATGAGCGCGCTCCCAATTTTGTTCCGAACCCGGACGCTTTCCCTCAGCATGAGCTGTGCAGCTACAACACGGAAGGCTTTGCCTGCACCGTGCCCGCCGGCCAGTACTTCATGATGGGCGACAACCGTGACAACAGCCTGGACAGCCGCTATTGGGGCTTTGTACCGGATCAGAACATTGTCGGAAAAGCATTTTTTGTCTGGATGAATCTGGGTAATCTGAAACGGATCGGCAGTTTCCATTAAGTTTCTGTCAGGCATCAATTCTTCGGAGGCGGAACACGGCATTTTCCCGGTGTTTTTCTCTGTTCCAGGAAAATCCCACAACCAGCCGGCCGGCGTATTCTGTAGCGGCGGCGGGTTGCAGGTAACGGGCCGGATGGCCTGGGAGGTCTGCGAAAGGCGGCAGAGCAACGCAGCCGGGTTCGCATCTCTAAGCGACGGATGAATAAATGGATCCATTAGTATTGCAAAATCGGCTGGGGCACAACTTCAAGGACGCTACGTTACTGCAGCAGGCCTTGACGCATCGTAGCCATAGCAGCTTGCATAACGAACGCCTCGAATTCCTCGGCGACTCTATCCTCAACTGCGTCGTCGCTTCGCTCCTGTTCGACCGTTACAACAAGATCGATGAAGGCGACCTGTCGCGCCTGCGCGCCAATCTCGTCAAGCAGCAATCGCTATATGAAATCGCCCAGCGCCTCGACTTGTCGCAGTTTTTGCGGCTCGGCGAAGGGGAGTTGAAATCGGGCGGTTTCCGCCGTCCGTCGATTTTGGCCGACACGCTGGAAGCGCTGTTCGGCGCAATTTTCCTCGACGCCGGCTTCAATGCCGCGCGCGACGTGATCCGTTCGCTGTACATTCCGATCCTCGATACCGTCGATCCGAAGACCCTCGGCAAGGACGCCAAGACGCTGCTGCAGGAATACCTGCAAGGCAAGAAAATCCCGCTGCCGCAATACAATGTGGTGGCTACGCACGGCGCGGCGCACAATCAGGAATTTGAAATCGAATGCCTGGTACCCAAGCTGGAAATCCAGGTCTTCGGCACCGGCGGCAGCCGCCGCGCAGGTGAACAGGCCGCCGCCAAACTGGCGCTGGAAGCGGTCCAGGCCGCTTTGGTCAAGACGCCTGCCTCGACACGCAAACCGCGCGCACGCACTACGCAACTCAAGCTGGCGGGCATTGCCACGATCCAGCCTGACGCACCGAACGAGGAGTTGCCGCCGGTTCCCGAGGCGCCTGCCGCCAAGCCGGAAAAGCTGGAAAAACCGGTTGCCGTCAAGACCGCCAAAAGCGAGGCCAAGCCCGACCTGAAAGCTGAAGCGAAGGCGGAAACCAGGGCCGAGGCAAAAGCAGACCTGAAATCCGAACCAAAAACGACCGAAGGAAAAAGCGACGCCAAGGCCCAGGCCGCCGCCGATCTGAACGATTCCCGCACCGAGGCGCCGGCCTCGACGCTCTCCGCAACACAAAGCAAAACCGCATGACAGAACTCAACGCCCCTTCCGACGCATCGTCAGATTATCGATGCGGTTACATCGCCATTGTCGGTCGCCCGAACGTCGGCAAATCGACATTGATGAATGTGCTGATCGGCGCCAAAGTCAGCATTACGTCGCGCAAGGCGCAGACCACGCGCCACCGTATTACCGGCATCCAGACAATCGACAACACGCAATTCGTCTACGTTGACACGCCGGGTTTCCAGACGCGTCACAGCAACGCCCTGAACAAGACGTTGAACCGCACCGTCACCTCCACGCTGACTGCGGCCGACGTGATCCTGTACGTGATCGAAGCAGGCACCTTCGGGCCGGCCGACAAGCAGGTCATGGAGTTGTTGCCGGCCAACGTGCCGTGCATTCTGGTGATGAACAAGTCGGATCGCAGCAAAGACAAATCGGTGCTGATGCCGTTCGCGCAGGAAGTCGCGTCGCAGCACAATTTCGCTTCCGTGGTGCCGGTGTCGGCCAAGCAGCGTTTCCAGCTCGACGCCCTGCAGGACGAGATTCGCAAGCTGCTGCCGGTCAATCCGCCGATGTTCGACGAAGACGACATCACCGACCGTAGCGAAAAATTCCTGGCGTCTGAAATCGTGCGCGAAAAGGTATTCCGTTTCGTCGGTGAAGAACTGCCATACACCAGCACCGTCCTGATCGAGAAATTCGAGCAGGAAGGCAATCTGCGCCGCGTCTTCGCCGCCATCCTGGTCGAACGCGACGGCCACAAGTCCATGGTGATCGGCAACAAGGGCGCGCGCCTGAAAGAAATTTCGACGCAGGCGCGCCTGGACATGGAGCGCCTGTTCGGCGGTCCGGTCTATCTGGAAATCTGGGTCAAGGTCAAATCCGGCTGGGCTGATAACGAAGCCGGATTGCGCGCCTACGGCTACGAATAGCAAACACATACTCTATGGCTGCGATCATCGCTGATTCTGCTGTTGGTCAACCTCAAACACCGGATGCCGAAGCCCTGAGCGCTGCGGCCGCCGAGTCTGTGCTGGCCAACGCCAAAAATTCCGCTGCCCCCAGGCGCTCGCCGCGTGCAGCCAGTGCGACCGGTACGACACGCCGTCCCAAGATTCCCGAAAAAGACACGCGTGTCCAGGCCCAGCCCGGTTTCGTGCTGCACAGCTATCCCTACAAGGAAACCAGCCTGATCGTCGACGTTTTCTCGCGCGATCACGGTCGCATGGCCCTGGTGGCGAAGGGCGCAAAACGTCCTCTCTCTAAGCTGCGCGGCGTGCTGCAGACTTTCCAGCCGCTGTCGGTGAGCTGGAGCGGCAAGTCCGAAGTGCGCACGCTGACGGCGGCCGAGTGGGTCGGCGGCCTGCTGCCGCTGGAAAAGTCGGCCTTGCTGTGCGGCTTCTACCTCAATGAATTGCTGGTCAAATTGCTGGCGCGCGAGGATGCGCATCCGGCATTGTTCGACCACTACGTCTCGACGCTGAACCAGCTGGCGCACGGCGAATCGACGCCCATCGTGCTGCGCAAGTTCGAGCGCGCCTTGCTGAAGGAAACCGGCGTGGCCGGTGACTGGACCGTCTGCGTCACCAATGGCAAGCCGGTCGCGCCGGATGACACCTACGTCGTCGATCCGGAACAGGGCGTACGTTTTCCGCGGCTGTCCGACGCTTGGCCCAAAGTGTCCGGCAAGACCTTGCTGGACATGGAAAAGGAAGACTACAGCGACGCCGCCACGCAGAGCCAGAGCAAATTGCTGATGCGCTCGCTGCTGTCGCACCACCTCGGCGGCACCCAACTGAATACGCGTCAGATTCTGATCGATCTGTCGCAACTCTGAGTTCGGGAATCCACGTGTTCAAAGACTTTTCCTGGTCTGGCGCGGCGGCGGGTTTTGTCGCCGTGCTGATCGGTTTCACCAGTTCCGCCGCCATCATCTTCCAGGCCGCGGCTGCCGCCGGCGCGACGCCCGGCCAGATCAGTTCGTGGATATTCGCGCTCGGCGTGGGCATGGGCGTGACCTGCATCGGCCTGTCGCTGTATTACCGCACGCCGGTGGTGACGGCCTGGTCGACGCCCGGCGCAGCCTTGCTGATCACCGGTCTGGCCGGCTTGAGCATGCCGCAGGCGATCGGCGTATTCATGTTCTCCGCCGCACTAGTGACGATCTGCGGTGTGACCGGCCTGTTCGCACGCGCCATGAACCGCATCCCGATTTCGATCGCCGCCGCCATGCTGGCCGGCATCCTCGCGCGTTTCGGCATGGACGTGTTCGTCGCGATGAAACTCGAATTCGGTTTGGTGTTGCTGATGTTTGCGGCCTATCTGTTTGGCAAGCGCTGGCTGCCGCGCTACGCGATCATCGTGGTGCTGGCGCTCGGGACCACCTTCGCCGGCGCGCAAGGCTTGCTGAAGTTCGACAGCTTCCACCTCGCGCTCGCCACGCCCGAGTTCGTCATGCCCGAGTTCACGCTGACCAGTCTGCTCGGCGTCGGCATTCCCCTGTTCGTCGTCACCATGGCGTCGCAAAATGCGCCCGGCGTGGCGATCATGCGCGCCTCCGGGTACAACACGCCGGTGTCGCCGCTGATCACTTGGACCGGCCTGACCACGCTGGTGCTGGCGCCGTTCGGTTGTTTTTCGATCTGCCTGGCTGCGATTACCGCCGCCATCTGCATGGGCAAGGAAGCGCATGAAGACCCATCTCGGCGCTACATGGCCAGCGTCGCCGCCGGCGTCTTCTATCTGATCGCCGGCGTGTCCGGCGCGACGGTGGTGGCCTTGTTCGCGGCCTTCCCCAAGGCGCTGATCATGGCGATTGCCGGCCTGGCCCTGTTCGGCACCATCGCCAACGGCCTGACGGTGGCCATGGCCAATGAAAAGCAGCGTGAAGCGGCGCTCATCACATTCCTGGTGACCGCTTCCGGCGTGTCGCTGTTCGGTATCGGCACCGCCTTCTGGGGCCTGGTCGCCGGCGGCCTTGCGCTGCTGGCGTTCAACGGGCGCTGGAAGCGCAGCACTGCCACCGACACCGGCGACGCCCGGGAAACACGCGCGCCTTCCGCCCCATCCAGATCCTCCACCCCCAGCACATCGCGATAATTCCATGAGCTTCCTGAATCCCGTCGGCCCCGCCCTTGAGTTGGGTATCAATATCGATCACGTCGCCACCTTGCGCAATGCGCGCGGCACCACTTATCCGGATCCGATCCAGGCCGCCCTGCAGGCGGAAGAGGCCGGCGCCGACGCGATCACGCTGCATCTGCGCGAAGACCGTCGCCACATACGCGATGCCGATGTCGAGGCGATCCGTCCGCTGCTGCGCACGCGCATGAATCTGGAAGCGGCGGTGACCAGCGAGATGATTGATTTTTCCTGCCGCATCAAGCCGCAGGATTCCTGCCTGGTGCCCGAGAAGCGCACCGAAATCACCACCGAAGGCGGGCTCGACGTCGTCACGCATTTCGCCCAGGTGCAAGCGGCGGTGAAGCAGTTGCAGGCCGAAGGCATCCGCGTCAGCCTGTTCATCGATCCCGACGACGAGCAGATCAAGGCCGCCGCCGAAACCGGTGCGCCGGTGATCGAATTGCACACCGGCCGCTATGCCGAGGCGCATGACCAGGCCAGTATGGAAAAGGAACTGGAGCGCGTGCGCGCCGGTGTGCGCGAAGGCATCCGTCGCGGCCTCAAGGTCAATGCCGGCCACGGCCTGCACTACACCAACGTGCAAGCCATCGCTGCCATTCCCGATATCGCGGAGCTCAACATCGGCCACGCCATCGTCGCGCAAGCCGTGTTCGTCGGTTGGCACAAGGCGGTCAGCGACATGAAGGCAATCATGCTCAAGGCGCGTCTCGACGCCGTCGGAAAAGCCTGATCATGATCTACGGCATCGGCACCGACATCCTGCAGATTTCACGTCTCAAGGCGACGCTGGCGCGGCGCGGCGACCGCTTCGCTGAAAGGATTCTCGGCCCGGAAGAAATGGTCAAGTACCTTAGCCGCAAGGCCAAGGTGGAAGCTCGCGGCGTCAGTTTCCTGGCCACACGTTTCGCCGCCAAGGAAGCGTTTTCCAAGGCAATCGGCCTGGGCATGCACATGCCGATGACATGGCGTTCAATGCAGACGCTCAACGCGCCGAGCGGCAAGCCCATCGTGGTCTGCAGCGGCCAACTCAAGGTCTGGATGGAAGAAAAGGGACTGACCGCACAAGTCTCGATCACCGACGAGGTGGACTATGCGGTCGCATTTGTCATCGCGGAGAAAACATGAAGGCAGGTCAGGTGCAGCAATCACATCAATCACTTCAGTCACTTCAGTCACGCCAGCCGCTCGGCCCCGTCATGCTGGACGTGGTCGGCACCACGCTCACGGCGGAAGACATCCGCCGCATCCGGCATCCGCTGACCGGTGGCGTGATCCTGTTCGCACGCAACTACGAGAATCGCAAACAATTGATGACGCTGACGCAGGGCATCCATGCCGCGCGTCCCGGCGTGCTGATTGCCGTCGACCATGAAGGCGGCCGGGTGCAGCGCTTCCGGACCGACGGTTTCACGCATTTGCCGCCCATGCGTGCGCTGGGCGAACTGTGGGATCGCGACGTGTTGCAGGCGACCAAGGTGGCGACTGCCGCCGGCTACGTGCTGGCGTCCGAATTGCGCGCCTGCGGCGTCGACCTGTCGTTCACCCCGGTGCTCGATCTCGATTTCGGCGGATCGTCGGTCATCGGCACGCGTTCCTTCCATCGCGATCCGCGCGTGGTCACACTGCTGGCCAAGAGCCTCAACCATGGCCTGGCATTGGCCGGCATGGCCAATTGCGGCAAGCATTTCCCTGGCCATGGCTATGTGACGGCCGATTCGCACGTCGACCTGCCGGTTGACGAGCGTCCCCTCAAGGACATCCTGGGCGACGACGCCGCGCCTTACGACTGGCTCGGCATGAGCCTGACCGCGGTGATGCCCGCGCACGTGATTTACCCCAAGGTCGACAAGCATCCGGCCGGTTTCTCGAAGAAGTGGCTGGAGATCCTGCGCAAGGACCTCGGCTTCCAGGGCGTCATCTTCAGCGACGACCTCAGCATGCACGGCGCCAGCGTCGCCGGCGGTGCGCTCGATGGGGCGAACGCCGCGCTGCATGCCGGTTGCGATATGGTGCTGATGTGCAATTCGCCGGACAAGGCGGATCAGTTGCTGAGCGGTTTGCAGACCAGGGTGTCGCCGGCTTCGGCTGCCCGCATTGCTGCGCTGGTGCCGCAAGGCGCGGCGCCGGAATGGGACGAGTTGCAGCAGGACCAGCGTTTCCTCGCAGCGAAAAAGCTGCTGCAGCCGCTCGCATGATTTCTTCCTGACTTCGCCAGCATGTCCGATACCCAGCCGCCTTCGCCACCGGATCCACGTGAGATCGTCCTCGAGACGGTCGCCAAACTGCCGCACCTGCCCGGCGTGTATCGCTATTTCGATGCGGAAGACAACGTGCTCTACGTCGGCAAGGCGCGCGACCTCAAGAAGCGCGTATCGAGCTATTTCCAGAAGACGCTGAGCAGCCCGCGCATCGCCATGATGGTCGAACGCATTGCGCGGCTGGAGACCACCGTCACGCGCAGCGAAGCCGAGGCCCTGCTGCTGGAAAACAATCTGATCAAGACGTTGCGGCCGCGCTTCAACATCCTGTTCCGCGACGACAAGTCCTACCCGTACCTCAAAATCACCGGCCACGCCTTTCCGCGCATGGCCTATTACCGCGGCGCGGTGGACAAGAAGAACCAGTATTTCGGCCCATTCCCGAATGCCTGGGCGGTCAAGGAGTCGATCCAGATCCTGCAGAAGGTGTTCCTGCTGCGCACCTGCGAAGACACGGTCTACGCCAACCGCACGCGTCCTTGCCTGCTGCACCAGATTCATCGCTGCAGCGGTCCGTGCGTCAAGCTGATCAATGCCGAGGACTACGCGCTCGACGTCGAGAACGCCTCCAAGTTCCTGCGCGGCCGCCAGAGCGAAGTGCTCGACGCGCTGGAGAAAAAAATGCATGCCTATGCCGGCGAGCTCAAGTTCGAGCAGGCCGCAGCGGTGCGTAACCAGATCACCTCGCTCTCCAGCGTGCTGCATCAGCAAACCATGGAAACCGGCGGCGACGCCGACATCGACATCATTGCCGTGATCGTGCAGGGCGGCCGCGCCTGCGTGAACCTGGCCATGGTGCGCGGCGGCCGGCACCTGGGCGACCGCGCGTATTTCCCGACGCACGTCGACGGCGCCATTCCCGATGGCGAAGAGTCGATCGAGGCCGAAGTACTGAAGGCCTTCATCGCTCAGCATTACATCGAGAAATTCATCCCCGGCAACCTGATCGTCAACACCGAATTCGACGACCCTGCGTTGATGCTGGCGCTGATGGAGCAATGCGGCCATCGCATCACGCTCACGCTGCAGCCGCAGGGCCAGCGTCGCCAATGGCTGGAGATGGCGCACAAGGGCGGCGAGATTGCATTGGCGCGCTTGTTGTCCGAACAGGGCTCGCAGCAGGCGCGTACGCGCGCCTTGGTCGAGGCGCTCGGTACCGAAGTCGAAGACATCGAAGCCCTGCGCGTGGAATGCTTCGACATCAGCCACACGCAAGGCGAAGCGACCCAGGCGTCATGTGTGGTGTTCCATCATCACGCGATGCAAAACGGCGAATACCGTCGCTACAACATCAACGACATCACGCCCGGCGACGATTACGCCGCGATGCGCCAGGTGCTCACGCGCCGCTATGAAAAAGTCGCCAACGGCGACGGCACCATGCCCGACATCGTGCTGATCGACGGCGGCAAGGGCCAGGTTGAAATCGCGCGCCAGGTCTTCACCGAGCTTGGTCTCGACATCGGTCTCATCGTCGGCGTGGCCAAGGGAGAAGGGCGCAAGGTCGGTTTGGAAACCCTGGTCTTCGTCGACGGCCGCGCGCCGCAAGAGCTCGGCAAGGAATCCGCCGCGCTGATGCTGATCGCCCAGATCCGCGACGAAGCGCACCGCTTCGCCATCACCGGCATGCGCGCCAAACGCGCCAAGGCGCGTCAGACGTCTCGCCTGGAAGAGATCGAAGGCATCGGCGCCAAGCGTCGCCAAAAACTGCTCGCCCGCTTCGGCGGCTTGCGCGGCGTGGCTGACGCGAGCATCGATGAACTGGCGTCGGTGGAGGGGATTTCGCACCTGCTGGCGGAAGAAATCTATCGCCAGCTGCATTGAGCTATTGATTTCCCTCGCTTCGCCTGCAAGTGCCATGCGGCAGCCTCATTTCCCGCAGTAGCAGGTTTTAAGGGGCGGCTCTGATACTATCTCGTTAAATTTCAATCCGCGTACCCGTCGACGACAACAAATAAACGTATGCCATTCAACTTTCCCATCTTGCTCACCTGGTTGCGTGTCGCCCTGATTCCGCTGGTAGTCGGCGTGTTTTATGTTCCTGAACTCGGCTTGTCGCGCTTCGAACAGGGCGTGGCGTCCACGGCGATATTCATCGTCGCCGCTGCCACCGACTGGTTCGATGGCTTTCTGGCGCGCCGCTGGAACCAGACTTCGGCGTTCGGCGCCTTCCTCGATCCGGTCGCCGACAAGCTCATGGTCACCGGCGCGCTGCTGGTGCTGGTGCATCTGGACCGCGTGCATCCGATCACCGCTTTCATCATTATCGGCCGCGAGATCGCCATCTCGGCGCTGCGTGAATGGATGGCGCAGCTTGGCGCTTCCAAATCGGTGGCCGTCAGCTCGCTCGGAAAGATCAAGACCACGGCGCAGATGATCGCCATTCCGATGCTGCTGTTCTACTCGGATCTGTTCGGCGTGATCGACACGCGGGCGTGGGGCCACTGGCTGCTGTTGATCGCCGCCGTGCTGACGGTGTGGTCGATGCTGTACTACCTGCGCAAGGCCTGGCCGCTCATTAAAAAAGTGCAGGAAAGTAAAAGCGGTGCTTGACTTCTCCTATGGAAGCTCTATAATAGCGTTCTGTTGTTGATGCGGGAGTAGCTCAGTTGGTAGAGCGATACCTTGCCAAGGTATAGGTCGAGAGTTCGAGCCTCTTCTCCCGCTCCAGAATTACTAAAGGAAGCGCAAAACGCTTCCTTTTTTCATTGTGAGAGTTTGACCGTCAGCTGGAAAACTTCTTCGGAAGCCCGGTTGAAAACACATCGCAATTGACAGCAGTTTCAGTGTCCCCTGGCGGGGTAGCAAAGTGGTTATGCAGCGGCCTGCAAAGCCGTTTACGCCGGTTCGATCCCGACCCCCGCCTCCAAACACTCCATGCGGGAGTAGCTCAGTTGGTAGAGCGATACCTTGCCAAGGTATAGGTCGAGAGTTCGAGCCTCTTCTCCCGCTCCAAATTAAAAAGGAAGCTCAGCAATGAGCTTCCTTTTTTCTTTCCCGGCTCGTTTTTCACGTTGCCATCCGTAGTTGTCCCACTTTATCTTCCTGCTCCTGCCATCCCTTGCTGCACCTGCGTTACGCGCACATCGCCGTCTCATTTCCGGCCTGGTGTTGCCCCATCGCCTGCGCACCGGCACTTTTATGTCGCATTTCGTCGGATGTAATTGTTTTTTAAGCAATTACACTCTACATTGATATTTCGGTCGACGAGGGTGGTTAACAACAAACAGGGGGCAGGCAAATGGATGCATTTCAAAAAGAAATCGACGAGAGAACCAATCTCACGAGTTCCAACAAATTCGAACTACTGCTGTTCCGTCTGGGGACAGACCCCTATGGCGTGCGCTCCGAACTGTTCGGCATCAACGTATTCAAGATCCGCGAAATCGTCCCGATGCCGGAGATCACCAAGGCTGCCGGCACGCGCTCTCCGCTGCTCGGCATGGTCAATATCCGCGGCCAGATCATCTCCGTGATCGATTTGCCGGCAGTGGTCGGTTGCGTACCCAAGAGCGGCCTCAACATCCTGTTGGTCACCGAATACGCGCGCAGCACACAAGCGTTTGCGGTCGAGTCGGTCGATGAAATCGTGCGGCTGGAATGGAGCCAGGTCTTGTCGGCCGAATCCAAGGCCGGCGGCAACTTCGTCACCAGCATTGCGCGTCTGGATGACGACATCAGCAGCGGACGTCTCGCGCAGGTGCTCGACGTCGAGCAGATCCTGCACGAAATCATGCCGACCGAGCGCGATATGGAAATGGCGGGCCTCGAACATATCAAGCTCAAGCCCGGTTCGGTCATTCTCGCGGCGGACGACTCCAAAGTTGCCCGTTCACTGGTCGAAAGCGGACTCAAGGCGCTTGGCCTGCCGTTCGTGATGTGCAAGACCGGTAAGGAAGCCTGGGAAAAGCTGCAGGAAATCTACAAGGAAACCAAGTCCCAGGGCGTGCCGATCACCGATCGTGTGGCGATGGTGCTGACCGACCTCGAAATGCCCGAGATGGACGGCTTCACGCTCACGCGCAACATCAAGCGCGACGACGGGCTGAAAGCCATCCCGGTGGTGATCCACTCGTCGCTGTCGGGCTCCGCTAATGAAGATCACGTCAAGAACATCGGCGCCGACGGCTATGTGGCGAAGTTCGTCATCGAAGATCTGACTGCCGCCCTCATCAAGGCGCTGGCTAAATAAATCGCTGGCGGCGCCGCCGCGGCCCCTTAAATGAGGGCGCCGCCGCGCCGGAAAGCGGCCGGCTCCTCAAAAGGCTAGTTGCCTGGCGACACCACTGGCGCGCTGCCTGGAGGCCGGAAAGCATGGCGCAAGGCAAGAGCTGGCCCTTGCCTCATCGGCGTCGCCCCGGCGACCTGCGTTGAAACCCGGCTGAGCGCCTCGAAATGTAAAGATCGGGACTTCGTCGCCGCACTTTGCTCGCAGGACGCCGCTATCTCTTATACTGACGTCCTTTCAAACCTGTTCCCATTTCCTGGTCACGGCATCGTGATCCCGCTATGCGCATTCCACACTTAGCTTCCACGCACGACGCTGCGCTGGCCTCGGCCCTGCAAGCAGCGATCGACAACAAGACCAAGCCGCAGGGCAGCCTCGGCGTGCTCGAGTTCGTCGCGCATCGTATCGGTCTGATCCAGCAATCGCATACGCCGCGCATCGACCGTGCAGCGGTCGTGGTGTTCGCGGGTGATCACGGCGTAGTGGCGGAGAACATCTCGGCCTATCCGCAAAGCGTGACCTGGCAGATGGTGGAGAATTTCCTGCAGCAGGGCGCCGCGATCAACGTGTTCGCGCGCCAGAATGATTGCGCGCTGCATATCGTCGACGCCGGCGTGAATCATGAGTTCGGCGAGCGCGAAGGACTGGTCGCCCGCAAGCTCGGACCGGGCACGCGCAACTTCGCGCAAGAGCCGGCCATGAGCGCGGCGCAATGCGAACAGGCATTGCAGTACGGCATGGACCTGGTTGAGGCAATGCCGGTCGACGTCATCGGCTTCGGTGAAATGGGCATCGGCAACACCACCGCGGCGGCTGCCATCATGCACAAGATCACCGGCATTGCCGTCGCAGAGTGCGTCGGCGCCGGCACCGGCCTGGCGGCCGACGGCATCCTTCGCAAGCAGCAGGTGATCGAGCGGGCGGTTGCATTGCACGCACACGCCCACGCTGATACACCGCTGGAAATACTGCGCACCTTCGGCGGCTTCGAAATCGCCATGATCGTCGGCGCCATGCTCAAGGCGGGAGAGCGCCGCATGGTGCTGCTGATCGACGGCTTCATCGTGACTTCGGCATTGCTGGTGGCGGCAAAACTGCAACCGGCCATCCTCGACTATTGCCTGTTCTCGCACTGCTCCGATGAGCACGGCCACCGCCGCATGCTGCAGCATCTCGACGCGCGACCGCTGATGCAACTCGACCTGCGTCTCGGTGAAGGCACCGGCAGCGCACTGGCCTTGCCGCTGCTGCATGCCGCGGTCAACTTCCTGGCGCAGATGGCGACGTTTTCCTCCGCGCAAGTCAGCGAAAAGAGCGCCTGACATGGATGCCGCGCCAACGCCCTCGACCGGCCTGCGCTATCAGCTGCAGCTGTTCTTCACGGCGCTGCAATTTTTCACGCGCCTGCCGGCGCCGCGCTGGGTCGGATTCGACGCCGCCTGGCTGCAGCACGCGTCGCGTTATTTCCCGGCGATCGGGATCATTGTTTCCTTCGCATGCGCCGCCGTGTACTGGGTGGCGGCGCTGTGGCTGCCGCAAGTGGTGGCGGTGCTGTTGTCGACCGCTGCGGGGATCTACCTCACCGGCGCTTTCCATGAAGACGGCTTTGCCGATGTCTGCGACGGTTTCGGGGGCGGCATGCAGCCGTCGCGCGTGCTTGAGATCATGCGCGACTCGCGCGTCGGCGCCTATGGCGTGATCGGCATTGCGCTGCTGCTGGGGACCAAGATCGCCGGGCTGGCATCGTTGCCGGCGCTGCAGGTGATGCCGGCCTTGCTGGTCGCCCATCCCTTGTCGCGCTGTTTCGCCGCCGCCTTGATCTGGCGCATGCCGTATGTACGCGAAGAGGGCAAGGTCAAGCCATTGGCGCAAAACATGAGCGCCGGCGAATTCGCCGTGGCCGTTGTCACTGCCGCGCTGCCGCTGATCCTGTGTGTCGCGGCCGGATGGCTGGCGCTGCGGGCGTCGCTGTTGGCCGTGTTGCTCGGCGGCGCGGCGGCCTGGTTTCTCGCGCGAAAATTCCAGCGCCGCATCGGCGGCTATACCGGCGACTGTCTCGGCGCCGTCCAACAATTCAGCGAAGCCGCAATCTACCTGGGCCTGCTGGCCGCAGTGTCAGCGTCGCCGGCTTCCCATTCATAAACAGAAAGGTCGACCATGTTGCTGCATCTCATCCGCCATCCCCAGCCCGTTATCGACAAAGGCCTTTGCTACGGCAGCAGCGACCTGGCCGTGACCGAAGAAGAATGCGCCAGGGTGCTCGAGCAGGTCAAACCTGCCTTGCCGCCGCACGTACCGGTGTATTCGAGTCCGTTGCAGCGCTGCGTATTCCTGGCCGAGCCGCTGGCCACGGCACTCAATGCCGGTCCTGTGCGCTACGATCCGCGTCTGATGGAAATGCACTTCGGCACCTGGGAGCAGCGCGCCTGGGACGATTTGCCGCGCGCGGAAATCGATGCATGGGCCAGCGACGTCGTCGGCTATCGTCCCGGCGGCGGCGAAAATGTTCTGAACGTGGCGCAACGCGTCGACGCCTTTTGCAGCGACCTGCAGCAGCGCGGCCAGAGCCAGGCTATCGTGGTGTGCCACGCCGGCACGATTCGCCTGTTGCAGGCGCGCGCACTCGGTCTGGCGGTCACCAAGATGGCGGAGCATGCGGCGATCAATGCGCATGCGATTGCGTTCGGCGAAGTGCTGACGCTGAAGCTGTAGGAACACCGCGCGGCGCGACTCCCGGCTTGTTGTGTTGCGGAGGCCCACATGCGCTGCCAGATCGGCCCGATTCGAGGAAGTCTGCGGACTTCCTTTTTTACGCGCGTTCGTCAGCCCCTGACGTTGCAGGTGGGGTGTAACACGTTCAACGATGATTTTTGGCAAGTCATTGTTTTAACGCAAGATTTCGTCGAAAAAAGCATGTTGATTTTGCCGGTGTTTCTGTAACACTTAAAAATATTCTATTTAAAAATAGTAAAATGTAGAAAAAAAGACAACTTTATCCATGAATGCAGACATGCTCGCCACTCCATTACCGAAGAAAGTCCTGATCGTCGACGACAGCAAAGTCTCGCGCATGGTCATCAAGGCGCACATCCTCGCCGCCTATCCCGAATGGCGCGTAGAAGAGGCCGCCAGCGGCGATGAGGCGATCAGTGCGATCGAGCGCGACCTGCCTGATTACTGCACGATGGACATTAATATGCCAGGCATGCTCGGCACCGACGCCGCTGAAATCATCCTTGCCCGACATCCGCAACTTCGGATGGTGATTTTTTCGGCCAACATCCAGGAAGCCGCTCAATCGCGCGCGCAGCAACTGGGCGCCTTGTTCGTCGCCAAGCCGGTGACGGAAAAATCCATCGCCCTGGCGATCGGCCATTTTGCGGTGGGCGTGTGAGGGTCCTGTCCGAGATCCAGGTCGACGCGCTGACCGAAGTCTTCAACGTCGGTGCTGGCAGGGCGGCGCTCAGCCTGAGTGAAATCGTGGGCGAAGAAGTCATGCTGTCGGTGCCGTCCATCGAAGTGCTCAAGGCCGGCTATCTGGGTGTGCACCGGCACGTTGCCGACGTCTTGCTCGAGCGCGCGCGCGAAGCCGTCGAAGGCCGCGCGGCGATGAATTGCAGCCTGTGCAAATACCGCGTGCAGATCGTCGGCTTCGAGGAGCAGATCGGCGAACCGCAGCGCGCCCATCATTTGCAGGTGCGCGGCTTGCTCAATCGCGAGACGCTCGCGGCCGAAGCGAAAGTCGATTTCCCACCCTATGTGCCGCATCCGATCGAGAAGGAAAGCTTCGAGATCATCGCCGCCGGTCGCGACTGGTCGGTGTTTCCGCCGGCGCACCTGACGGCGCTGCAACGGCTGGTGCACACCAGCGGCGACTTCGACGCGGTCGACGACATCTATTTTTCATCCGGTGCGATCGAGGCAGGCATCCGCGCCATCCTGCGCTGCAAGCGCGTGGTGACCGACGTGACGATGGTGCAGACAGGCCTGAAGCGCGCACTGGTCGAGCAGCTCGGCGTCGAAACCTGGTGCGGCGTGCATGATCGCGAGACCCATCTGCTGGCGCAGGCGCAGGGCATCACGCGCTCCGCCGCGGGCGTGCGCCGCGCGTGGGAAAAATTCGGCAACGACATCATTCTCGCCATCGGCGACGCACCGACCGCGATCGTCGAGACCACGCGCCTGATCCGCGAGCATGGCTGGCGGCCGCAGCTGGTGATCGGCTTGCCGGTCGGCTTCGTCGGCACGCGCGAAAGCAAGGACGAGCTGCGCCGCTGCCTGCAGGTGCCGCGCATTACCAACAGCGGTACGCGCGGCGGATCGCCGTGGGCGGCGACAGTGGTCAACGCCTTGATGATCGACGCCATCGGACAGGTCATCGCCGCACAGGCGGCGGAGCTGAAAACAGATGCAGGAGCTTGAGCGCGCCGAATTCGACCTCACCGTGCCGGCCCCCAACGGTCTGCGGCGTGGCAGGACGACCGGCAGCTGCGCCACGGCGGCAGTGAAGGCGGCGTTGACGATGCTGTTGTGCGGAGAGCGGATCGACAAGGCCGAAGTCAGCCTGCCGGACGGCAAGCATTACCTGCTGGTGCCGATACAGGATGTGCAGAAACTGGACGACAAGCGCATCCGCGCGGAAGTACTGAAGGACGGTGGCGACGACCCGGACAACACGCACGGTGCGACGATTTTCGCCGAAGTGGCGCGCAACGATACGGGAGACATTCGCTTCAAGGCGGCATCCGGCGTCGGCACCGCAACCCGGCCCGGTTTGCGCGTAGCGGTAGGTGAAGCGGCCATCAATCCGGTGCCGCGCCAGATGATGCGGCTGGCGGTGGCGGAAGTGCTGGAAGAGTTGAACGTGAATGGCGAGACCGGCTTTGATCTCGCCATCGGTTGCGAAGACGGCCAGAAGATTGCGCAGAAAACCTTCAATCCGCGTCTCGGGATCGTCGGCGGGATTTCCATCCTCGGCACGTCGGGCATTGTCGAACCGATGTCGCTGGCGTCATGGATCGCGTCGATAGAAGTGTATATCCGCGTCGCCCTGGCGGACGACAGCAAGCCGAACGGCGTGGCGACTTGCGTGGCGTACCTGCCCGGCAAGATCGGCCGCACTTTTGCGCGTGACGAGCTGGGCTTGCCGGAAGCGCGCTCGGTGCAGATCGCCAACTTCCTCGGCGACGCGCTCGACTTCACGCAGTCGGCGCTGGCCGAGCAGGGCGCGGAACTGGATGTGTTATGGCTGGCGGGTCATCCCGGCAAGCTGGCCAAGGTGCTCGACGGCGTATGGGATACGCATTCGAGCAAGAGCAATATGGCGATGGGCGGTGTAGCCCGCGTGGCGTCGGAACTGGCGGCGGAGTTCGGGTTTTCCGCAGCACTGATCGCCGAGATAGAAAGTGCAAATACGGTGGAAGCAGCAATCGAACGTTTGAGGCAGGAGTCCGGATCGGCCGCGCTGTGGCGCGCCATCGAAGCGCGCATCGCCGCACTGGCGCAGACGCGCGTGCCGGCGGTGAAACGCGTCGAGGTGCGTCTGTTCGATCTCGACGGCAATTTGCTGGGAGGTCGTGCATGAACGCAAACAATGAACTCGGCATGTTCTGGGGCATCGGCGTCGGTCCCGGCCCGGCAGGCTATCTGCCGCTGGCGGCGATGCAGGCTTTGCAGCAGGCCGACCTGAATTGAGGCGTTGCCACCGTCGCAGGACAGCGTGCCGTTAGCCGAAACAGTCGGCGCGGCATCCTGCGAGCAGTAGAGGACGTAGCGCGGCATGATCAGGTTGCCGCAGTCTTGGAGGCATCGGCAGGCTTTGCGACTGGCTTACCGGAACCGTGAGGATGCAGCGCAGTGATGCGCGGAACGACGAGGCGATCAAAACTCACGTCGAGTTCGAACTCAGCGAGATAGCGCCCAGGAATCGTTTCCTTCAAATCGCGCGGTAACAGCAACTCGCCAATCTTGGTTGAGTTATCTGGACCGCTGACAACACATTGAGCGCGAAACATTTCCCACGCCTTCCCGCTTTTGATGCTGACGCCAGACGATTGATTGATCGCGAGAATATCGATCAGATGTTTGTTATCGATTGCAGACATGATTTACCCCTTTATGGGTGAGAACTACGATGGAAAGCCCTTTGTGGGCGACGGAATCCGCAGGACGCGGTATAGAGAAGGGGGAGTTGCTTCCAGTAGGCGCGGAAGCCACAAATTCGCTTAGCAGATGAACGCATACATACCCCCCGGTATTGCTTTATCGGTTTTCCGATAAAGATGTGCTATGTTTACGAAAACTCATGATCGTTAAATCTAATGACCATGAGAATATTTAACGATCATTAGATTGTCAAGAGGTATGTCATGAAAAGCGTAAAATTTATCGACCTGCTGATCGAGAAAAAAGGCCTGAAGAATGACGTGGCCGTATGCAAAGAATTGGGATGGTCGTCAGGCCAAATCAGTCAATACCGATCCGGCAAAAACATAATGAATAACGAGGCGTGTATTGCCCTCGCTATCGCACTAGAAGATGATCCGATGAAGATCATCATGGCGGCAGACTTAGACCGAGCAGAACGCAGCGGCCATAAGTCATTGTGGGAAGTTTTTTCGAAACAAGCCGCGATGGCAACCGGTGCAGTTGTTTTGGGCGGTGTCACTCTTTTATTGTCGCCTACCCCCTCGGAAGCCGCGTCACTAAGCCATGCCGCAGGTCCGAACGATTTACATTATGTAAAATTTGCTCCAATGTTTAATATGTTCGCCAGCGACGCTATCCCTTTGATTTTATTATGTTTGAAAGATGACCCTATTCACATAGGTTCCAATCTTTCAATTGTTCACAAAAGTCTGTAAGCAATTGAATTTAAAAGATTTAATAATTATTTGAAAATACTTGCTTGCCCTGATGTGACCAAGCGTCAATATATGGCTATGCAAATATATTCTTCACGACTTGCCGACGGTCGACGGTTGCCAATCCTTTTTCGAACGACGCCGTCAAAGCCATTCTTAGTTCCATTTCTATTCGTCACGTTAAAACGCTGTTGATTTGCGTCGAAAACTGACCCACTTAGCCGCATAATTTGCACCGAGAATTGACCCACGTATAGAACACAATTCTGCTTATGACCGTAAGCAGGAGATCGGAGTGATAGACGTGGCATTACTTGGAATTATTCGACGCTGGCACCTTCGTGACCAGGTCCCATTGCGAGAGATCGCCAGGCGTTTAGGTATCTCACGTAACACCGTCAGGCGATACATTCGCGCGGAAACCATTGAGCCAGCCTATGCAGACAGGCGTCCCCGAAGCTCTTTGGACAAGTACACATTCAAACTCTCGGCTTGGTTAAAGACCGAAGCGGCTAAGTCACGCAAGCAACGCCGGACGTTAAAACAGCTCCATTTGGAGCTGCGAGCATTGGGGTATGAGGGGTCGTATGATCGTGTCGCAGCCTTCGCCAGACGGTGGAAGGTGGATCAATTGGAGAGGGTCAGTTCCGCGAGCAAATCAACAATTTTTCACCCAAGAAACAGTCTTGGTGTCAGCCCCACTCGTTATTTGAAAATCTGCCTGGGCAAGCCGGCCTGCCTCTGGCTTCTCGAAAGCGTTGGAGCGCACATCCTCCGTGATGTCTCTGGCTCGACAAGCTCTCTTTAGAACCCGCGCATAACCCGATTTACCAGCTCCGTTTGGGCCATAGATGACCGTCATTCCCTTTGGAGCGAAGGTAAGCGTCTGTGCCGGCGCAAGCCTGTTGACGTTACTCACGTTGCTCATGGAGACGAGCACAGCGGCATCGGCCTTGGCTGCGACAATGGGCAGGTGTTCTGCTGCCAAAGGCTGCGGTTGACGACTTTGTGGATCCGCAACTCCGTTGCCAGCTTTGAGCATGGCATAGAGGTCATCCAGATCATCCGCGGTCATCTGCTGATGGAATAGTCGACGGACTGCATCCTGCTGCCACGGTTTCAGATTAGCCTGCGACCATGCAAGAATATCTTGTAGAACGGCCATGTGAGCTCCCCCTTTGCGATGGATTTTTGATTTTTCTCAACAGCACTTGCCGCTCAATTCTCTCATCTTATGAAAGTCCATTGTTGAGCTCGTAGCGTTTCACAATCGTCCATCACATTTTTTATCCACAATATTGAAAAACAATTTTAGTAATTTTTTTGCTGAAAAATTTCGTAAAAATTTGCCTCTGCGCGTGAAATAAACTTTTTCCAAGATAAAAATTTTAATTTTTTTTTGTGTCTTTTTAGTGCGAAAACTCATCTGAAAATTCACCTCCTTGGTGAATTCTGAGTGAAAAAAAACATCACCGAAAAAGTGTTTTTTTGCACAATTCGGTGCGTGATTGATTGCACAAAAATGTGGCAGGAACCGTGCTCTTAAAGATCATGACACAGAGCCATAAGCAGCTGAAATTCGATGCTGCTTGGTGCAGTATCCATAATCCCTGCAACAGGCGTAATACAGATACTGCAAAGAACATTACCTCACATTTAAAGGCTCCATCATGACTATCAGCATCACCCCATCTTCTTCCAGCCATGCAGACTACACGCAGGCCGCCTCCGAACCTTCGGAGAACACCAGGCGCCCTGCTCCTCTGACTGTGCCGAAGAATGCAACCAGCATGGAAAAAAACAGTGCTATCGCGCGGCAACTGCGGGCTCGCAATTTGACCACCAAGATCAATATCGCCAATCGCGACGACGCCAACGGCGGCGGCCGTGACTGGGATCACAAAACGATTCAGGAGCTGAGCGGCCGCGAAACGGTAATCGTGGCATCGCCTAAACAGAAAGACCTGGAAGTCGATGTCGCAACCGAATTTGCCAAAAGTAAAGGCATCCCCCTCAAGCCGTTCCAGTGGTCTCATCAGCGCAATGTTCCTTTCAAGGTCGGTACTCCGGAAGTACGCGAAGATGGTAAATCGGGAGAGGGCCTGCTGTTAATTCCTGGCGGCCCAGTGAGCTTGCCGACAGAGGTCAACGGCACGCCAGGCATGCCGGATGCAAATCACTTGGGAGAGCAAAGCACATTGCGTTATCCGCCTAAGACTGAGGCACGTGGACGCTCTTCCCTTGAGCGATTGGCACATCAGCGAAATCTGGTCGACGATGCGCGACTGAACGGCCAGCCTATTATGGCAATCTGCGGTGGTTCGTGGCACGTGGTCAGCGCTTTTGGCGGCAATACCGTGACCTCTCCCGATTACGAGGCGCATCATACCGCCGACATGCCTTCGATTGTGCCTATCCCTTCCGCGGACGGCTCCTCGGCACAAATGGGTGTCGCCCATGGCACCATCATGCAACATCCGATCAGCGTAAAGCAGGATTCGCTGCTGGCTCAGACCATGCGCCGTGATGGCGCCGCGCAGGATATCAATGTCAATTCGGTGCACTGGTCGGAAGTACTCAGTACCCACTATCAGGATGAAAATGCGGTAACTCAGGTCGGTATCGCTGGTACGGACCCTGTTTCCCGGCGACCTACCAGCGAGCTGCTCGACATCAATGCCAAGATCAGTTCAGACGAACCGAACCGCGCGACGATAGAAGGTTTTGAATCACGTCACGGTGCCCCGATACTGGCGGTCCAGTGGCATCCCGAGGCACTGGCGGGCAGCCCGGTAGAACATCCTAAGGGGCTCCCTTCGACCTCGGGATTCGTCGATGCCGATTATGAAACCGAGCGTAGTCGTGCGGTGGCACAGATCAATGCCATGGCGCAGACTGGCGACGCCTATGCCGCACGTCGTGAAATGACACGCGAGTTCAAGGAGCAAGTCGCCACTGGTCAGATTCCCAAAGCCCCTGTGACCTCGGAATAATCGACCGACTCGGATCCAATTGAGAGAAGTGACAGCGGGCGTGGAATGCATCATGCCGCGCCCGCATCGTCACGCAGGTTTTCTAACTGCCGGGAAAGAACGGTTTTCCCAATGATGCCGGTGCATTCTTGCGCATCAGTTGTGGGTCGCGGGAAATCACCACCAGTACTACCACGGTTGCCAGATACGGCAGCGAGGCCAGCAATGGAGTCGGAATACTGAGGACGGGCGAATTTTGCAGTTGAAATTGCAGGGCCATCAATGCGCCAAACAGCAAGGCCCCTAGCAGCAGGCGCCCCGGACGCCAGGTCGCAAACACCACAAGCCCGAGGGCAATCCAGCCCAGACCGACGGTCATTTGCTCCTGCCACAGGTGCAGATACACGACTGAATAATATCCGCCGGCGAGACCTGCCATGATGCCCCCGAACAGGGTGGCACCAAAGCGCACGCGCACTACCGAATAGCCCAGTGCATGCGCGGAATCAGGCGACTCTCCGACCGCGCGCAACACAAGTCCGGCGCGTGTCCGGGTGAGAAACCACCAGATCGCAGGGACAGTGAGCAACGCCAGATAGACGAGCGGCGTTTGATGAAACAAGGCTGGACCAAGCACCGGAATATCTACCAGCAAGGGAATCGACCATGGCGAAATGGTCTGCTGAATGGTCGCAGCGGTAAACGGCTGGCCGACATAAGCCGATAGACCTATACCGAGCATGCTTAATGCCAGACCGACGGCAACCTGATTCGCCAGCATCACCAGCACCAGCAAACCAAACAGCGCCGCCATCAACATGCCAGCCATGCCGGCTGCCAACAAGCCGAGCCATTGATGGCCGCTCACTACCGTTATGGCATAACCGGTCACGGCACCAATGAGCATCATGCCCTCGACGCCGAGGTTGAGTACCCCAGAGCGCTCGCTCACCAGTTCCCCCAAACCGGCCAGCAGTAGCGGCACCGCAATCACCAGCGTGTTTGACAGCAGCACGATCGCTTGTGTTGAGTTCATGGTGCCTGCTCCCCGGCGTACGAGATGGCTGTAGACGCAGTTCGGGTTGCCGGCACCCGGCGCAACCGATAGGTGATCAGCAAATCGCAAGCTAGCAAGGTAAAGAGCAGCAAACCTTGGAATACCGAGCTGATCGATTTGGGTAACTGCAAGGCAGTCTGTCCAGCTTCACCGCCTAAATACAGCAAGGCCATCAACAAACTTGCCAACGCCACGCCGACAGGATGCAGACGACCAACGAAGGCCACGATAATCGCAGTGAAGCCGTAGCCAGGTGACCAGTTTGACTGCAATTGGCCGATGGTGCCGGCTACCTCGCTGACGCCGGCAAGGCCAGCCAAACCGCCACTGCTTAGCAAGGCGAGCCAAACCGCGCCGGCATCGGAAAAGCCGGCGTAACGTGCGGCCATGGGAGCCATTCCTCCGACCGTCATGCGGTACCCCATGAAACTGCGTTGCATGAAAATCCACGCCACTGGCAACACCAGCAATACGATCAGCACCGAACTGTTTAAACGCGTGCCTTCCCAGAATGACCAGTGCCAATCTACCGGCAGCAACGCAAAGGTGGCCTGTTCAGAAAATTCTTTGGTCAATGGAAAATTCATGCCTTGAGGATCGCGCCAGGGACCGCTGACCAGATAGATCAGCAGATTGGCAGCAATATAGGTGAACATCAAACTCACCAGAATTTCATTGGTATTGAAACGGGTGCGCAGCAAGGCCGGTATCGCTGCCCATAGCATGCCTCCGAGAACGCTGGCAGCCAGCATGATCGGCATGATCCAGGCGCCGGAATCCGGCTTGAAGAATAGCGCCACGCCGCTGGCCGCCATGCCACCTACCAGCATCTGGCCTTCGGCGCCGATGTTCCAGATATTGGCACGATAACAAAGCGACAGGCCGATCCCGATCAGGCACAGCGGTGCCGCCTTCAACAGCAGTTCAGCCCAACCGTTGCGGTCGCTCAACGGGTCGATGAAAAAGACCCGCATCGCCGCAGATGGCGACTGGCCGAGTGCGCCGAATACGATCCAGCCGATCACGAACGTGATCACCCCGGCCGCCAGCGGCGAAAGAAATTGCATGACGCGCGAAGGAGATGTTCGCGGTTCCAAGCGAAACGGCAGGAACATGGATCTGCTTTGATAGAGAGGACGGTGCGTCATGGCGTTGCAGTGATTGGAGAGACTTCCCCCGGGAAGAACGGCAGCGCGAATGGCCGGATTTGTTCAAACGCCCGCGCCGCCTGCAATACCCGTTTATCGCCGTGGCGGGGACCGACAATCTGCAAGGCCACCGGCAAGCCGTTGACATCAAATCCACAAGGCACCGCCGCCGCCGGTTGCTGAGTCATGTTGAACATGTAAGTGAACGGACTCCAGTCGAGCCACTCGCGCATGCCGCGCCCCGGCGGTACGTCGCTGCCGCAATCGAAGGCCGTGACCGCCAGTTGCGGCGTTATCAGCAGGTCGAATTTTTCGTGGAACAGGTTCATCTCGCGTCCCATTTCTTCGCGCGCGCCAAATGCGCGGATCAATGTCTGTACGCTATGCCGCGCGCCGCGCTTCGCATTGCGCACCAGGCCTGGATCGAGAAAGGCCTGTTGCTGCGGGCTGAAATTATCCAGGCTAGCCGCCAGGCTGGACTCGTAGATGACTTCAAAAGCCGCGCGAGGATCGGTAAATTCATCTTTCACTTCAGTGACGATGGCACCTTGCTCGACAAATACCTTAAGCGCCTCTTCCACCACCTGCAACACCTCCGGGTCGGCCTGCGCACCGCCCAGTGTACGGCAATAGCCGATGCGCCAGCCGGCGATGCCGGCATCGAGGTCGGCCGCATAACGAGGCTCTGGATCGCCGGTGGCGAGCCATTCACGCGGATCATAGTGCGTGATGGCGTCCATCATCAAGGCCGCTTCAAATACCGTCTTGGTCAGCGGACCGGTGTGCGAACAATTGATCAGCAGTCCTTGCGGATACGCTGGTACGCGGCCATAGGTCGGCTTCAAGCCGAACACGCCGCAGAATGCCGCCGGAATACGGATCGAACCGGCGCCGTCGGAGCCGATGTTGAGTATCGACAGACGCGCCGCCGCAGCAATTGCAGCGCCGCCGCTGCTGCCGCCGCAGTTCTTGTCTGCGTTCCACGGATTGCGGCTTTCGCCGCTCAAGGTGCTGCGCGTGACGCCATTCCAGGAAAATTCACACAGATTGGTTTTGCCAACGAAGACGGCGCCGCCTTCGCGTAGCCGCTGTGCCGCCGGCGCATCTTCGGTGGCCAGCCTTGCGGGGTCGGTAGTGACCGAGCCGCTGCGCGTGGAAAAACCACGCAGGGGCCACTGATCCTTCAACGATGCAGGCAAGCCGTCAAAAGCGCTCAGTGGTGCGCAGGCCAGCCAGCGCTGTTCGGACGCCACGGCTGCTTGCATGGCGCCTTCGTAGTCGACAATCCGGAATGCCTTGTAGAGCGGATCAAGGCGGTCAATACGCGCCAAGAAATCAGCAATCACATGCACCGGCGAAAAATCACCGTTTCGATAACCCGCCAACAGTGCGGGAGCCGACATATCGCAATAGTCCATAACGTCGTTCCTGAGTAGTGACAACAATACCGCCGTGCATGGCTGATGCAGCGGCGAAGCAAGACATCGGATTTACTTGGGCAGGTTGCCTTGAACGCCTTCAACGAACCAATTCATCGGCACCAATTCGGCATCGCTTAAGCTGACACCGGCAGCTACCTTGACGACACCCGCCTGATCTTTGATCGGGCCGGTAAACGGTGACCAGCCTCCAACAATTTTGGCCAATTGCATTTCATACGACTTTATTCCATCCGCAGGAAGCAGTTGGTCATTGACCTTTTCCATGGCGATGGCTTTTTCAGGCATGCCCCACCAGATGTGCTCGCTCTTCCACTTGCCGTCCATGACGTCTTGCACAGCGGTGTTGTAATAGGCCCCCCATTTGATCACCACCGACGCCAGATGCGCCTTGGGAGCAAATTTCTGCATGTCGGAATCCCATCCGAAACCAGATACTCCCTTTTCCTGGGCGGTTTGCAGTACGGTAGTCGAGTCCGTGTTTTGCAATAGCACATCGGCGCCTTGACCGATCAGGGTCTCGGCAGCCTGCTTTTCCTTGCCGGGGTTGTACCAACTGTTGATCCACACTACCTTGGTCTGCACTTTGGGGTTGACTGAGCGAGCGCCCAACGTATAGGCGTTGATGTTGCGCACGACTTCCGGGATTGGAATCGATGCTACAAAACCGAGTGTATTGGTCTTGGTCTTGGCGCCGGCCAGCACTCCGGCCAGGTACGCCCCCTGATACATTCTGACGTCGAAGGCGCCGTAGTTCTTCGCAAGCTTGTAGCCGCTCTGCAGAAATACCGTATTGGGGAAATTCTTGGCCACTTTCAATGCAAAATCCTGAAACCCAAAACTGGTGCCAATGATGATTTTGTTGCCTTTGCTGGCAAGGTCGCGAATCACGCGCTCTGCATCGGCAGACTCAGGCACGTTTTCGACCCGCGTGACTTTCACCTTGCTGCCGAATTTGGCTTCCGCATCCTTCGCGCCCTGATCGTGCGCATAGGTCCAGCCGGCATCGCCGGGATTGCCCAGATAGACGAAGGCAATCGGCAATGGCGAGGGCAATGCCGTTCTCTGAGGCTGCTGGGCTCGGGCCAGGCTGAATCCTGCTGCCAGTATCGTCGCGACGCCGACAATTGCCATTTGGTTGATCCGTGCTCGGTTCATCATCATGTCTTTCTTCCCTTGGGTTGGTAATGTGCCGTCCTTACGCTCGATTGGTGGCAGCACAGTGATTGTTGGTCAACGGAAAGTCCTTACATTGCAAATATCTGGCATTCCAAATATGAAAATCTGGGATGCCAGATATTTCAAGCAAATGGTATGCCAGATTCATATAAAATGTATACCAGTAGAGGATGCGATCGCCTGCGTTGAGTTGACGCAGGCTCCCGGCCAGCAAGCCCCCCTGCATTGCACCGGATTGGCCAAGGGTTCCCGGCAACGGTGCGCGCAAGGGGCCAGGATGGAACGTTCGGCAGAGGGCCACTACACTGACCGCAGTTATGCGATGAGTTCGATGAATCAACGAGGTTGGCAATGAAAACGCAGGAAATACAAGATCGCGTGTTTGACGCGATAGTCAGCAGAAAGCTGGTACCGGGCGCGAAAATCAATGAACGCGAGCTGGCCGATGCCTTCGGCGTAAGCCGCACCATCGTACGCCAGGCCTTGAGCCGCCTTCAGCAGGAAGGACTGGTCACGATTTCGCCTAAACGCGCGACCACAGTTTCCAAGCCGACCATTGAAGAGGCGCATCAGTTGTTCGACGCCATCGCCATGATGGAAGGCGCAGCCATTGAACGGCTGTCCAAGAGCATCAGCACCTCCCAGATGGAGCGCCTCAAACAACATGTCAAGGATGAGCATACGGCCTCCCAAGCGGGCGACCATGAGGTCGCCAACGATCTGGCTCGCGACTTTCATGCTCTGTTTGTCGGCTTCGTCGACAATGCGTTAATCATTAAAGCGCATAGCCAATTACTCAAGCAACAGGCGCTCATCACTGCGTTGTTTAAAACCGATTTTGATTATGACTGCTTGCAGGGCGACCATATGGCAGTGGTGGATTTCTTGGCCGAGGGCAAGGTGCAAGAGGCCAAGGACAAGCTAGCTGACCATTACAAACTGGTGATCCGGGGCTATCAGTTCAAAAATGGCGAGCCCGATGAAGTAAATATACCCTTGATCTTTGGTCCTGCTTGATCTGTACTCCTGCATGATGTGCGCGTTTCTCAGCCTGGCCCGTACCCAAGAGAGAGTTTCCGTTTGCTGGAAGGTAGCCCGCCATGTCGTCCCTATCAGATCGGTTAAATCCAGACCGCCGGCAATCTTGGCGCGCCTCTCAAAGCACCCTTCCCCCAGAAAGCCGAATTGTTGATACCGCTTACGCGCAAGGGCCTTGCCCTTACGCGCCAACCACGTCGATAACGAGTTGCCAGGCTAAATCGAGGATTGCTGAGCAATTGTGAGAATTTTCACGAACCAGCGCCCGGACTGCTGCCACCAAGGAACAACATTCCTTCTTTCTGGGTGCAGACATGAATCTGTTTTTCGAATTCTTCAACGAAGACCCGCATTTCTTCACGATGTTGTGCATCCTCGCGGGCGCATTCCTGTTTGGACTGTTTTATTTCTACGAGGCTGACAAGGAGTACGAACGCCGTGAAGCCAGCGAATGGGAAGAGATTGCAAATACCTTTTCCGATCTGAGCGGAGTAACCGACATTCCCGCCATCCTACGAATCGAGCATGCCACAAAACCTGAGTAAGCCCTGCACTGACCATGCAGCTAAGATACCGCATGTTTGATTACCGCTACGCAGTGCGCTTTGAGCAGCTCGGCCGACCCGGCCGCTACGGTGATCGCTGTGCTACGTACGATCGCTAGATGCGCAGCCGAATTGGCTGGGCGGCGATTGATTGTTCAAGGTTCTTCAATAAGGAACTTCTTCCATTGCACCAACATATAAACAGTATTGGTGTATGCAAAACATCGCGAACTTGAAGGTAAACATCGTTTTGGACGGGGGTTCGATTCCCCCCACCTCCACCAAATGTTGGCATGTTTATGCTCTCGAGAATACGCCTCCATTTGAAGGGGGTGAACAGGTTTCGACAGAGCGATCAGTAACCGGAGATACACCACGTCACGCGTCTGACGTAAATAGCGCAAATCGATAATTGCAAATGAATCGCAATATCTTGCTGTCGGGACCTAAAAACCGATAGCCGAGGAACCGGCCCCTTCGAAAGAAGGCTTGGGAACAGAATGGCCGGACCAACTCTGTCGTTTGCAGCGAGAGAAAAACCGGGCGGAAGCGAGAATTTCGGAGGTTCTCATTATCGGTATCCGTAGAGGGTGCAACCTGTACATTGGGGGCTTTTTCCGGCAAAGAAGCAGGCTCGTGGCAAACAGATGTCTGCCGTTCTTCAATTCCTTCACGTCTCCTGCAGCCGCGACCATCGCCGTCGCGGTAATTGCTTCCAGGCCATCCATTGCCTGAATCTTCTGACACAACGCCGAATTCGCCGTAATGCCCCATCCATTGATTGGTACATCAATGCGTTCTTTCACGACACGAATGTGCTCCGGCAGCTCGATCAAAATAGCGCCGAAGGTACTTCTTATATCGATCTCGCACTGGGCCAGCGCGGAAGGTGCAGCATGTTTGAATGCTACAGGTTTCTGCGCAATGAATACGCTTCGTTACCCGTCCCTCTCCCCTGGTTTGGTTGATCAAGGCTGTACATTGATGTACCCAGCAATTAACGCACGCGCGATCCACCATGTAACTGGAACATCCGTTCAGCCAGGTCAATTCCGAGAATGTCGGATATCCATGACACACCTCCCCGCTTAGATTAGATGAAACGCTGGTTTGATCCTATTTGTCGTGTCGGGGCGGCTGGGTAAATCGACAAAAGAAAAATGGCGTTCTGTCTTAACAGAACGCCATTACCTCGAAAGCGGGGTTTTGGCATGCCACGCTGACCTGCGGCATGGGGAGAGTGAAGCTGGCGCGATTAGGCAGGATAGCTGCTGGTGCCGCGCTGGCCTTCGGTCTTTTGCAGCTTGGCGTAGGTTACGCCGGTGGTCCAGCCGAACTGACGGTTTTCCGAGGTGCGTTCGCTGGTGGTCACCTTCCATGGTTTGAAGGAGTCGGGGCTGCGCAGTACGACATCGCGCTGTTCATCGGTATGCTTGGCCTGCACGGCATTGCCGTGTAGGCGCTCCAGCTCTGCCTTCGCGGCCAGGCCATCCATGACCGCCGCCGGCGACGGATTGAGACAGTTGCTGATCGAGAAGACGTGGCGTGAATTGCCTTCCGACTTTTCCTCGGCCTGCTTCAAGATGTCATACAGCCAACCCTTGGCCACTCGCATCTGCTCATGCACCGGCGGTTTTTCGGCGGCACTCTTGAACAACTGCTCGGCGCCCAAGGCGACCAGTTCACGCTGATTTTGGTTGACTCGATGAACATGATTCTTGATGTTGACGTCCTCGATGTCGATACGGGTATCGACCGCGTTGGTCTCGCCATCGCGCACGATGTAGCGTAGCTTGGTATCTACGCCGCTTTCCTGGAACTGCCGGTGTCCTGACGCCAGGCCACCGTAGGATTCACTGGATTTCGCAGTCGGGTCCATGGCGAACAGCCCATTGACGCTGACCACGCCAGCCTGACCCCAAGCATTGCCGCCGGATAAGGCGTTAGAGCGCGTGACTTCCATCCAGCCCGACTTGTCACTCTGGCGATACAGCTTGCTGCGGCGCTCCGATTTCGAGCCGGCGCCCAGGATCTGGATACGCGAAGCATTGTCGCCGGTACCGCCGGCTAGGGTCAGCGCGGATACATTAGGCGCGATCTCGTTGCGCACGGTTTCTTCGCGATAGGTCCCTACCGCGCTGACCGACAGGTTGCTGTGATTGGCCAGTAATTCGCCGATGAGCTGCGGCATCACCTGCACGCCCTCCTCATCTTCCATGAACTTGCCAATGCGTGTGTCCGGGGCGTTTCCGCGTGGCTTTTCGTCGCGGCCGAGCAAGGTTTGCAATACCGCCAGGGCCTGATCGCGGGTAGCCTCGTCGTCGCCGGCGCGCGGCAGGCGCAGCCATACGCCATTGGTGTCAGAGCGCTCGAAGGTCACGGTCTTGTCGACGCCGCCGCCTGAACTCAAGATGGATTCATAGCCGACCCGGACGCCGACGCCGCCACCGCCCCCCTTCATGGTGCGCTTTTCTGTGCCGACAAAAATCTCGAAACCCGTGGTCGAGAAGCCGATTTCGAATACTGCGCAGCGCGTGGCAGACCCCTTGATTTCGCCACGTATTGGCAGCACCACCGAGATGGTGCCCGGATCGAGCGACAGCGGCCAGGTGAAGGCCTTGGTGCTGCCCCCCATGACGCCGCCTTCGCTGGTCTTGAGCTTGCCGCGCAGTTCGAACTGATAGACCTTGGGCGCCAGATAGTCGTAGAGGTCATCGAGCGAACGGATGTTCTTCACCTCTTCGACCGCCGTCATGGCGCGCATCACCGATATATTGGTCTGCAATTCCCTACCCAGGTCAGCGGAGGATTTTTGCGAGTCATCGATGACGATATGCTCTTTGATGTCATCGAACAGGTCGATTACGTTGTGGGGATTAGCTACCTTTTCGCCATGCGTCTTGATGAAGTCGTTCACGCTAGTAGCGTCGATTTTTGCGTCGGCGGCGAGTAGACGTCCGAGGCGGTTTTGCACCAGATGGGTCAATGCCTGAGCGTCGTCGGCTTCCAGCGAGATGTGGCCTGGGCGCACATCCTTGTTTTCCTTGCTCTTGTCACCCGCCAGCAGAATGCCGCCAAGCATCAGGGCTTGGTCGCCGCTGAGCGAACCAGGAGCGATTGAGCTTACCGCGGTCTGCAAATTGTCGACCGCCTTGCTGGAGGACGGATCCTCGGTGATGACATCCAGCGCTTCTTGCGGCACCAGATCACGCAGGCGTTGCACGGCCTGGCGCAAGTTTTTGTCCAGCCTCGACATCGGGCGAGCCGGCACGTCGTAACCCAGAGTGGAGGTCTTCGAGGCCAGATCCAGTGTCTTATCGCTGAACGGGGTCTTGTCCTTGGAAGGATTGCGCAAGCCTTTTTTCTGTGTGTCGGTAATCCACTCGGTAAGCATCTTCTCCAGACGCTGGTTGACATCGATCAGCTTGGGATCAATCGCGGTGTCGGTATTCTCGGTGGCGGTGAAGAACTTGTTGCGCACGGCGTTGTAGCAGCCGCGCTCTACGTCGGTGCGGCTTTCATAATTGCCTTCTTTCTTGATGGCTTTGGCCGCGTCGTCAGCCGCGCTCAGCGCGGAATAGCGCGGCGTGTCTTCGATATCTCCGTCTCCGTCCCATGCTTCTTCCAGTCGCTTCATGGTGGTTGTGGCGAGCGCTTCGACTCGGAACGCGCTACGCAATTCCTTTGGAATTTCAGCCCCATTGATCTGTTCGGCCGCCAGCAAGCCACCTGGTAGTGACAACACCACCTGCATAGCCTCGCCATGCAGCTCATTCAGATCACTTTCGTCCAGATCACTTTCGGCGCCTTCCATCTCCCAGGCCTTGGCCAATGCACCGATATAGATGTCTACCACCATGGGTGCCGGCATCGCATGCTTCTTGAGATCGAATTCGCTAGTGATGACCTTTTGCAGCTTGTCGCGCACGAAGGCTTGCAGTTGATCCTTGTCTTTGTAGCCTTCCAGTCCGATCAGGCCGGTCAGCGAAGCTTCGACCTCTGTGGCGTTGGCTTCCTTGAGGTCGGCGAGTTCGGTTTCGAGGTCCGCGGCGGTATTGGCCGACAGACGATCCAGCGAGACCTTCATCTTCTCCAGATGACTGATCATCGGATTAGCCTCCTGCAGTGCCTGCAGGCCAAGCGCCACCTTGCGCAGCTCCTGCTGCTTTTCGAGCTGGACCTTCATTTTTGCGAGATCTTCCTTCAGCTTGGCGACATTGCGCCCCAGCTTGACATCGTTCTTGATCCTGTCTTCTTGTTTCTTGATCTTACCTTCGAGCTCTTCGCAGTGTTCCGCGCTTAGCTTGAGCGCCTTCTGCGCCGCATCGGGTGCCTCCGGCAACTGTTTTCTTAAGGACTCTAGCTCGATCTTGGCGGCGTCGTGCTTCAACGCGCCTACCTTGCGATTGTCGCCAGCCTGTTTCAACGCGTCCTGGAGCACCTCGATTAGCTCGCTGGTCTCTTGCCTGAGCAGTTCGATCTTCTTCTGGCGGCGCGCGGTGGACTGCACATTGAGGAAGGTCTGCATGGGAGCGTAGCCGTCTTGCAGCTTTACGTTGGCAAAAGGCGAATTTTTCTTTTGCAGCTTATTGGGCTGCGGTCCCTTACCCAGATGCACCGCCTTGCTGGTATTGGCCTTGACGTTCCCCTTGTCGGGAATGGAAGCCACGTCCGCAGCGGCGCGGCGCAGCATGCTGCCGGCCGAGCGGCTTTTGCTCTTGGCAGCACTGTTGTCAAGCAGCTTGTTGACTTCCTGTTCGATGTTTTCGATATCCTTGCGGAAATCTGTGGTGTTGGCCAGCAGCATCGCCTGCCAGGCGGAGGTGCTGCGTGGCGGGCGTTTTTGCAAAGGATCGTAGGCTTGCTCGATCATCTCTTTGGTCTGTTCGCTGCGTGGTTGTTCGTGCCGCACACTGGTGGCATCGCGGGTTACAAAATAACCCAAGCTTGATTGCTGGGTATGCCCAGCGGGAGTAAAAGCCATGACTGTCTCTCTTATAAATAGGCTCCGTGGCAATGTGCTCCGGCCATCGACCGCACACCATGCCAACTTCGAAACCGTGGTGAATATTCGGTGCGCTTGCATTGAAATGCGCCCCCATCTGTGGAGGTGACGCACCATAAAGTTGCATGGCATCGAAAAAAGTGTCGAGGACGCTCGCCAGTGACAAATCGAATTTGCTGCGTTCAGGAACCCTGACGCGCGCGCATGTGACATATCTGTGACTATTCGCGCCTGAGCGCGCCCACTCACCACCTCATATGAATCATCATGAAATCGACACCTATCGCGGGAAACGATCCTTATTCGCTTTCCAACACTGAACAGCCGCATCCCAACCGGAATGCGGCGCCATCGTCCACGCAGCCGCCGCTGCGCGCATCTCATTCACCTGCCTCCATCACCCGCCAAGGCCAGGGCATTGCGCATCAGCTGCAGAGCGAACATGCCGCCAGCCGTCCGGTCTCCCCGACCATGTCATTGGCGGAACTCAACCAGGCCCTTGACTTGGGCAAGCAACAGGCCATCGCGCATCTCGATGCATGCATGCCGCAAGCCTTCGCCGGCATGCCGATGCGCATGACCACCGCAGACCTGCAGCGTTATCATGCGCAGCACCTGGCGCAGGCCGAGCAAGCGTTCGACCTGACGCGGCTGAGCGCGCAGGCTGAACGCCTGGACGCATCCGCCCCAGACGACGAAAACCACGCTACGCTCAATCTGCAATCAGCCTACGACGAGATCAGCGAGCACCTCACGGCGCTGTATAAGGAAGCTGGCTGGTACATGGACCTGAAAAAGGGTGCCGTCAAGTGGGAAGCTCAAAGCCCGATGGTATGGATACGCCACTGCGACTTCGAGAACCTGAACGCCTTGCCTGGCCCGTCGCATGAAGGTGAGCATGGCACCGTGTCGCCCTATGAAAGCCAGGGCCAGCGCTTTGCCGTCAAGACAGCCAAATCGAGAAACAGCAGCAGTGACGTGCTGACCATCGAATTCGAGGGCTACAAGCGCGTTCTGGACAAAGCCGGCTTGCATCGCAACATGATGGTGCCGATTGGCTTGGGCAAGGTTGACAGGAAGCGTCGACTATTGCTTGGCCATGTCGACGGCCCCAACGGACAGGTGCGTTTCGCCGAACTGCGACAATGCCGGCAGCGTGGCCTGTTGAGCGAGCGTCAATTTCAGAGCGTCTTCAAGTATTTCATGCGGCGCGGTCTGTCGGTGGTGGGCCATCTGGCCGAGGCCGGCATTGTTGGAGGTGATTTCAAACCGGACAACATCGTCTTCGATGCCGAGCATGAGCCCATCTTCGGCGACCTAGGCATGTGGAGCGAAAGCGGCGCCCCGGCCGAGGGAAAGACGCCCATCTACGGCGCGCCGGAAGCCGACCCCGATGACGAACGAGGCGTGACCGCCAGCGCAGACCTGTTCAGCTTGTGTGCGACGACAGTTGCTGCCATGCACGGCGAGCAAGGTTTGTACGTGGTCGAGGAAGGGCACACCAAGCTGGTCTGGCCCAATCTGGTCTATAACCATTCGCCAAGTCAAACGCCGTCGGTACGTCATCCTGCCTCCGAAGACACGCCGCGTGGCCAGTTCTTTTCGGTGGCGATGAAGCTCGATCCAGATCAGCGTATTTCGCTGGCCGCGGCGCGTCAGCACCCTTATCTTAATACCACCGATACCGGCGCCCCGGAAATGAGCGACGACGACGTCAAGGCGATGATGAGCGACGCGTTGGAGCAACTGCACCAGCAACTGCAGCAAGAACAACAACAGGCCGCCTGATCATAGCCCTAACCGTTGCCTTTTCATCTGTATTGCGCAGGCCGCCTTCCTGACGGCCTTTTTCAGGAAATCGCCAGTGAGGCCATCATCCTTTCCCGGCCTCCCTGGCGCGCCGGCTGACGGGCATTTCCCGGCCTCAACTTGCTGCGCGTCGCTGTTGCGCTAATCCGCCGCATTGCTGAGAAATTGAGGGAATTTTCACGAAACAGCAAGCGGATTGCTGGCGCCAGAAAACAACTTGCCCATGCCGAGAAGACGCCAGGGTAATCCCCTCCTGCTTTCCTGAGCGGGTCTGGTTTCATCCCGCCCGGCAAAAAAGAGAAATGCAGGCCCGCTGCAGGGGCGCACGCAATCCCGCTACGCTACCTCCGCCCGGAACATCCACGACCCAAAATGGCACGGTTTTCAACAGGCAAACATGTGACGCATCAAGCGATCTGCGTTTCTTGCGTCAAGGGCATTTCCGACTCCCTCTGGTATTCCCAGGGCCAACGTAAATAGGTGCCGGCGTCCATGCTCATGCTGTAGTCAGGGCGGTACATCTCGGTGCCTTCGCAACGATAGACGCTGTAGGTTCTGACCCGATTGCCCAACGCTTCACAATATGCTTTGGCTCTCTCGAACGTCCAACCGCTGCCGCAGACATCGTCGATCAGCAGGATATCGTGTCCGCGCGGTGCTCGCCCCTCCCCGCCAATGAAGCTGGGAGCAGGATTGCTCCGGCTGCACAAGAGGTAATCCAACGGCAGCCCGGTCTTGCGCGCCAACAAGGCGGCGATCGGACTGCCGGCACGCAAGATCGCCACCAGTAAGGTGCTGTGCGCTCTCACCGTTGCATGCGTACGCTCGATCATGGCGTCGATTTCCTGCCACTGGACATGCGCGGTCCGCGCAAACTGCATCCATTCGGGCGGCTGGTCCCGCGTCAGGTCAAGCATGATGATGCCCATCTTCCAAGCGCGCCGCCGACGGCAATGTCTCAGGCATCATCCTTGCCTCCGCGTCGGGTGGGCACATCGCTCCACGGAGAACTGACATCCTGCCCATCGCCGTACCTGTGTTCCGAGTCGGCAATCACGCCGGTCTGCCGCGGTTGCCTTCCCGTAGCGTCAAGCGCCATCTGCGACGCGAGCTGGCGCGACTCGGGAAATTCCTCAAAAAAATTGTCCTCATCAAAATCGACCAGCGAGAAATCAGGCTCATTCGTCCAGGGATTCTGCGGCGTGACCGACAATGGTGTCGCCATGCGCGGAGACATCGCTTCCTCATGTCGGGTTCGTTCGAACGTCGACTGTTGCCGTTGTGCCGGTTTTTTGGCTGGAAGCAGCTGTGCGTACGCGGCCAATCTGGCAGCCTCGTCATACTCAAAACCGGCATTATCTTCAGTCTGATCCGCGATCTGCTGCTTCATGTCTGTTTCGTAGTAGCCGGCGAATGCATCCGATGGCAGTGTCCGCTCCTGCGTTGCCTCTTTCAATTCCTCGTCCTGCAGCTCCTGCTGTTCCTGCAGCGCTTCGCGCAACCGGCCCTGGACCGCGGCGCGATTCATGTTGGCGATGAAATTTGCGTTGTCGCGCTTGGCCGCATGATAGGCACGGCGGCCTTCCCCCTGCCGCGCTTCCGGATGGCCGGGATCGCCTGCGGTCTGCTCGGCCCATCGGGCCCGTTTACCGTGGTACACGGCCGACAAGTGAGGCTTGACGTTGGCCAGGGATACCAGAAATGACGCGGCTTTGCGCCGCTTGCTCATGCTGTCGCCGGCTTCCGCCGGTGCGGACACGGTCGTAGAACTTCCTGCCGACCGGACTGATGCGGTCTCGCTGCCATTCTCCTCCAGAGCGCCGGGCCTGGCGAAGTAGGTGTTGAGTTTGCGCGCCAGGTAACTGGTTCTGCGCGGCGGTGCGCCGGTTTCACCCTGCACCGGGCGGTAGCCTTTCGGCACGAGCTGTTGCTCGACGTCGGCGCTTCGTCGCGAGCCGATGTCGTTGAAGGCGTGGGTCAGCGCGATGTTGCCGTCCAGTGCGGCGCTGCCCAGATGTCGCTGGTCGCGCGCCTTGTCTGCCGCGCGGGAAAAACTGTCGCGTTCTTCACTTTGCGCCGGCGCCAGTGTCGCGGCCATGGCGTACATGCCCTGCTTGCCGAGCTGGAATCCGTTGCTGACGCCGATTGCGCCATACTGGATGCTGCGCTTGAGCGCCCGCACCGTTCCCATATCGCCGTTGTCATGCTGTCGGCTCGCTGCCGTCGCGACCCGCTGTCGCAGCTGTCCAGGCGTGGCGTAATTGCCTGCAACCGCATGGAAGTCGTCATTGCGCAGGTATCGCTTGTCATGCCTCGGCAAGGTGTGCTGCGCCAATCCGCCGGAGGGCTCGAATCCCTTGTCTTCCAGATCTGACTGAAAGAGGCGTGTACTTTCGGCAACGACATCGTCCAGTTTGCCCGGTTCGGCGGCATTGATCGTTTTCTTGTAGTTCAGGCGTTCATGCTTGAGATCTGTCTTCAGCTTCAGCGACGCCTGGCTCGACTGCCGCTTCTCTTCCGCCGCTGCCTTCTTTTCCTGATCGCCGGACATCTTTTCGAAACCAGCGCGACAATTGATGCTTGCGCCCTGCACGCCCGATCTCACCCGGTTACCGGCGCCGCGCAACGTCAGATCCGTCTGCCGCATCGATTTGATGAAGCCGCCGAATCCGCGCACCAGCTTGTTGTCGCTTTGCAGGAATCGATTGGAAAGCTTGTTGCTCGCGGTCGGAACGAACGTGCCTCGCTGCGCGGTCTTCATCTGGGTGGCGTCGCCTTCCAGATGGTAATAGTGTTGGTTGGGATTGGAAATGCCAAAGGGCATGATGCTCTCCTGGTGCGAGGCGGCGCTGGAAGATCCGGCGTTGATGAATGAAAATGTCAGGACGAAAAGGAAGAGGAAGAATGAGATCAGGCCGCATCCAGAAAGTGATGCAGACGCCATTGCTTAGCCTGGTCGACCAGACTGTTCATCAGATGGATCAGTTGTTCCGGATCGACTTCGCCGAGGCGATAGTGATACCCCAGCGTCACCGCCTTCGACGGCGACAACATGAAGGCCGGCGAATGACTGCCGTACATCGCCAGGTTGAATTCCAACAGTACCTCATAGGCCTTCAGCAACCGGTCTTGCGGCGGCGGGCCGAAATCGCAGTAAACGACAACGTGGTCGGGTTCCGCGTCCTCGTCGTAACCGAGATAAAAATCCACCCCGTCCATCTGGATGGGGTGGCCTGCCATGAGTCGCTCCGGCTCGGCCAGATTGGCCAACCGGCAAAAACCGTTGGCAAGTTCAACGAACATCTCTTTGGACATGGTATTTTTCCTCTGCTGAATAGGCCGACGGCGGCGTCTGTCGCCTGTATGTGGAACCTCGACCCTCAAGGGTTCCCGCTGCCGCCCTGTGCGCCGGCATCAGTTTTCCGAGGCGGCAAGCAAACGATGCTGCGTCTTCGAGCGCACCTTGCGCCTCCCATCAAGGAAATATGTCTTCTGCCATCGCCTGGCCTGTGCCGAAAAATGCACGAAGGCCGCCAGCAATTTCCGCGCATCGATGCCCGCCAGCCTGGCCCGGCCTGTCAGCATGACGTGATCGGTCTCAGAATTGACTGCGAACGCGGGCGTGTCGACGCCGAACATCAATAGATTGCACTCGAGCAGGCACTGCAGGATCTCGGCGCGGTCGGGCGTGTCGGGAAGCGCGCCGAAGTCGCACAAGTACGCCACGGTGCCGGCGTCCAGTCCCGACCCCTCCATCAACGTGAAGATGACACCGTCCAGTTCCAGCCGGGCGTGGTCACGTTGTCCGACGGGGCGAGGAACGTTCGCCAGCGCGGCGATGGCGTCCACGAAGCTGCGGAAGATGTGGTTCTCCATGGGTCAGTCTTTCACTTGTTGCCGCGTCCTAATGGGTCGCCGCCACGGATGGTCGGTTCCACGCCTGGCCCGAGATTATTTTTATTGCATTTCCGTCATCTTCCGGTGGCGAAGCGACAATGGAGCCACAATGGAACAAGCGTTTGATAGTCTTTTCTAATCGTCGTCTTTGATTAATACCATCGGTTTATCGTCCGTAGAATCAATGGCACACGGCAATTTTGCGTTAACATGGACGAAATCAGCTGTCGCAAAAGACAGCGTCAAAAATAGTGAAAATCAAAGAGACAAAGGGACGGGAAACATTGCCCCTGAAGAGAGCCGGCGAACTATCCGGAGACCTCTCTTATCGTTTGCTGTTAAGCATGTCATGCAGTTCCAGCCTGTTATAGGCCACCCGCAAGGCATCGCGTGCGCTGATGGACTTCTTTGTCGCCAATTGCAGCAGGACTTCGTTCAGGTTGCGCGACATATTGTCTTCTTTGCGCTTCATGAATTCGGCGATCAGGTGCATCTTGCTGGCGTCTAGCATATACGGCGATATCTGTTGATAGGTGTTGAATACCATTTCGCTTGCCATGACGTGGTTCTCCCCGTCCTCCGAAGGCAGGAGGCTTTGGAATATGACGCCGACCAGCGAATCGGCCAGCGTTGCAGCGCGCTGGTTGCGCTGGTCTTGCGGAAAGAAACTCAGCAACTTGGTGATGGCGCGAACGGCGCTGCTGGTATGTAAGGTTGCCAACACAAGATGTCCCGACTCGCCGGCGTGCAGTACGGTGTCCGCCGTGTCGAAATCGCGTATTTCACCGACCATGAGCACGTCCGGCTTTTGACGGAGGGCTTCGCGCAGGCCGCTGGAAAAACTGGCAGTGTCGGTCGGCACTTCTTTCTGGGAAATGATTGACTGCTTGCGACGCAGTTCGTATTCGATCGGCTCTTCTATGGTGACGATATGCCCTTGCCGCGTGGTGTTGATGTAATCGAGCATGGCGGCAATGGTGGTGGTCTTTCCGGCGCCGGTCGGTCCGGTGATCAGGATGATGCCTTTGGTGGCTTCCATCATGGTCCTGACATAGACCGGCAGACCGGTTTGCTCCAACGTGAGCGGCTGCAAGGGGAAACGCCGCATCGACACCGCCACCCGATTGCCGCGCTCCATCCGGTAGATGTTGCAGCGCAACCGCCAGTCTTCCAGTACATGAGGGCAATCCAGCGCCTTGTCGACGATCTTGTCTTCCCAGTCGTCGTCGATGGCGGTGAGCAAGGGCCGCATGTCCGCGATCGTGACCGCCCGCTCCCCGACCGGGATCCATCCGCGGGGAGTTTTGATCATGATGATTTCATTTTGCTCGATATGGATGTCGGAAAAGGCTTGGCGCGCCTTCATCAGCGAAAGGATTTCTTGCTGGAGGTCGCGCGTCCGAAAGGGATTGTTTGACATTCAGGCACCTGAATTCTGAAAAATGTTTTGGAACGGAGTACTTGCTTCAACGGCCGGCTTTCTGCTTTGTGAAGCGGCAGACAACATGATGTCCGATGAAAGGAGATGCACATGAACGCCTGTATCTGATCGTCGAAACGAAACGCACTATTTGGAGTCCCTTCCCGCGACAATCCTGGATCTGCATGAATAAAACAAAAAATTCCGGCGATGCAATGCAACTCAATTGGTCCCGATCATGAAAATTGCCTGTTACATCCGCAACATCTTTGCCTTGGAACAAGTACAGACCTGCTTGCAACGGTCAGGCTTTGAATCAATTCATTTCGATTCCGAAATCTCGCTCTTGCGCACCCTGAAACGACATGCCTTTGATATTGTCGTCATCGACATTGCCAACGCTGCATCCGAGGGCGACAGCATTTTTTCCTGGCTCAACGTCCGCACCGAGCGCATACCGACATTGATATTGTCCCCGCTGCGCACCGCAGAGCTGGTGGCGCAAGCGATCGACAAAGGCGCAGACGACTTCCTGCTGCGGCCTTTCGAGTCGATCGAACTGATCCTCCGCATCAATACGCTGATACGGCGCTGCATCTCTTCCGGCGTACCTCGCACCGTCGAATTTGCCGGATTCTCGCTCGACTGCGATACGGCGCAATTCAGCTTCCGGGGCAAGCCGATTGCTCTGACCACCCGCGAGTTCTGCATGGCCTGGCTGTTCTTTTCCTCACCAGGGAGGTCTATTTCACGCGAGGCCCTCGGAAACGCGATCGGTAATCCAGAAAACGAAGTCCCCGGCAGAATCATCGAGCAGCACATCTGCAGCCTGCGCAAGAAACTCGTCGTCGACGACCGCCAGGTCGTCATGATCCGTACCGCCTGCAGCCACGGCTATCGGCTGGAGCTTTGCAGCGGCAACGACGCAGCGAACTCGTGATACCAGTCAACGTCCGGCCAATACCTCGGTCGGGATGTTCCGGTATACCTTACGCGCATACTTCAGGCGCAATTGAGGATTGTGTGCGTTGTAAGCACCGACCGCTTCCCAGGTGGTTCCGAGCCTTTGCATGTTCTGCGACAGGATCCACGCACCCACTTGCAGATTGATGCAAGGATCCTTCAAGGTCTTCTCGTCGACGCCGTATTTCTTCAACGTCGGCAGCCAGCTGCTGTTGATCTGCATCAGGCCGATATCGTACGAGCCGTTCTTGTTCCGGTTCATCGCCACGGGGTTGAGGTTCGACTCCGTCTTGGCGATCGCATACAAGAGATGGACGTTCACGCCATACCAGGCCGCCACCTCTTCCCAGCAAGCGCTGGCCGGCACGCAGAAGCACAGTGAAGCGGCCGTCAGCATCGGTTGCAGCAGCCGCAACCTTCTGTCGAGGAAAAATTTCTTAAGGGCTATAAGTACCATTTGCATATCTCATTGTCTTGTCCGCGCCGCAAATGAGCGGCCGGTAATTCGCATCCATGACGATCGTGCCCATCGGGTAGTTGATATAGGACGTTGCATCGATCGGATCGTATTGAAGGTAGTGGCAAGGAGTTCCGGGCGTCATGACGGTAAAAATCGTAATGGCCTCGCTCTCCATCCAACGGAGTGCCTGGACGCCTTGCGCCACCACGTTGTGGCTGGCATTGACGTCGAAGCTGTTGACGGCGTGCACGGCGTTGACGTCGTAACCCGCCCACATGGACCCTCCTGAACTAATGTCTCCGGAGGCGGTGATAGTTCCACCGGCGCTGATATTTTGCGACGCCGCGACGCGCCGCGCCGTGATGTCTTGCGAGGCATCCAGGGTGGTCGTCGTGATGCGCCCGGGCACATCGAAGTTGCCGTCCTGATCGATCGCCAGCGGACGCCAAGAAGAACCGTCGTACATGAACGCCCGCGCCAGCGACGTCACCATTCGCACGTCGCCCACCGAACCCGAAGGCAACGACGCATAGGTAGATACCGGCTCCTTCCATTGCGAGTAGCTCGACCAGACGCCTCCGCTCGAGCAGGTCAACAGCGCGCGCGTGCCGCTGTCCAGAGCGACGCCTGGTTCCGCCACTCCGCTGGCGTTGAGACACGATGCGCCATTGGAGACCAGCGCGGCGTTGGCCATGCGGATCGGCGTGTTCATCCGGTTCAGCTCGGGATGGCCTGGCACCGCGTTGCGATAAAGGTAGTCGGTCGACAACATGCCGCTGCCGTCTGTAAACAGGTTCGATACCAGGTGGCCGCCGTCGGCCGCGCCGCCGGACAACGCGCTGGCGCTGGGACAAGCGGTGGAACGATACGCCGAGGTGTTGAGGCTCCAGGTGGCGCCCTTGGCATTGGCAGTATCGCCGGTGCTGATATAGCCGCCTCCCGGGCCGGCATTCATCGCCGCCGCAGGCAGGTCTTTTTCGGGAATGACGCCGCCGCCGGTGGTCACCACCAGCACGTCGAATTTGCCGGGAGCGCCTGCAGGATCGGGCTGACGCACCAGCACGCAAGGCGTCTGCCGGTAAACATTGGTGGCCGCCATGCCGCCGGGCAGGAACCTGCCGGTCTTCAGTTGCGCCAGCGATACCGTCGCCACGGACGCTGCCGTTGGCGTCAGGCCTTGCAGCGTCGCGGCATTGGCGCTGATGTATTTTTCCGCGGCGGCCGCCACTTGCGACTGGTAGTAACCGGCCTGCTGGCCCTTCATGTCGTCCACCGAACCATCCATCATCGTCGACAGTCCCAGCAGGATCATCGTGCCGATCGCCAGCGCGCCCAACAATTCGATCATTGCGATGCCGCGTTGTCGGTGTTGGGGATGCCGCCGGGGCAACCGGGAAAAACGTAAGGAGGTCGTCATTTTGTCATCGCAATCCATACTGGAGCGCCGTCGGGAACAGACTTTCCCGTCAACGCCGATAGCGGAATATTGGTGTCGCCGAACAACGGCGACTGCAGGGTCGATGCCGTGGCCTGGTAGGTGCCGACAAGGATGGACTGGTGCGATACCCCGACCAGTTCGCCGACAATGTTCTGCGCCGGCAACGACGATGCATAGATGTAGATGATGCCTGCGGCATCGCGGTAGTTGTTCCAGATCGCAGAGCTCGTACCTTGCGCCATCCGCGTCCATCCGGGTAACGCGCCGCTTGCCGCCAGCGTGGCGTAGCTGACGCTGGCGTCATGGATGTCGTAGATCTCGAAATAACGGATGACAGCCTCGCGGTACATCGCCATTTCCCTGGCCAGGCTGATCACCGCCTGGTGCTGCAGCCGGTCGCCGGTTTGCAGGCTGCGCGTGGCATACGCTCCCGCCACCGCCAGCATCACCGCCAATACCGCGATATTCCACATGGCATCCTCCAGTCCCTGCTTTCGGCGCGTCAGACGCCCTTGAAGGTCAGCGTATTTCCGGCGTTGGTGGTAACCGTGCAGGTCCCCGTCGCCGCCGAAGTGGTCACGGGGAAGGTGGTGATCGTCGTGGTGCCGGCGATCGAGACCCAGCCGTTGGCACCGCTCAGCATGTTGACGCAGACGTCTTGCGGCACCGCCTGGTACACGAGGTTGAAGCCGTTGCTGGACGAATCGGCGCTGGCCGTCACCGCGCCGCCCCAGCTGTTGGTGACGGTACCGTCCGCCGCCTTGATCAGGGTACCCGGCACGGCGTTGGCCGCCACCAGTCCGGGCATGATGTCGGCGGGATAAACCTGGCCGATATACAACTTGCGGATTGCAGTTCTGAGGGCGATGACTTCTTCATTGGCCTGGTTGGACTTGGCGCTGCTGAAAGCGCCTGTCAGCAACGACACCGCACCCAGCACCACCAGCGCCGCGATGCCGAGGTAGGCGATGCCTTCCAGCAGCGAGGCGCCGCGCTGGCGCGCCAGCTTGCTGTCGTTGCGCAAAGGAGAATTCTTCAGGCTCAAAGCAGGTATACGTTTCATGGTGCATTCCTCTAAAAGTCAGATTTCAATGAACGCTGCGCGTGATGGCAGCAATTTCCTGCTGGATGCCGAAAAATCCGGTAACCAGCCAGCCTATGACCACCGCCAGCACGACGATGGAAATTCCGTTCAGCAGCTTCATCCTCAGCGATATGATTTCCACCCCCTCTTCCATCCATTCATCCGCCATCAGTTTCAGGGCCTCGGCGAATCCTCTGTATTCGGCATAGACGCAAAGATCGTCGATGACCTCACGGGAAGGAAACTCATATCCCGCATTGCGCAGCGCCTCGCCGCAGTTCAGGCCGGAACGCACGCCCAGCAAGGCGCCCGCCAGCCGTTCGCGCAGCCACGGATGCGCCATGTCGGCCAGGCGCATCAGTGCTTTCTCTACCGTCACGCCGGCCGACTGCAGCGCTGCGAACGCCATCAGGAAGCTGCTTCCTTCCTTCAACCGGTAGATCGAATATGGCGGATAACGGTCCGCGAAGATGCGCAAGCTGCCGCGCCAGCGCGGCATCGACAGGATCAGCAGGACAAACAACGCTACCACCCCGGCGATCGACACCAGCATCCATTGCTGCACCCATTCGGACATCAGGTACAACGACCTGGCGGGACCGTGCCAGGTGGTCGGATCGATCATGCGGGTAAATTGCGGGATCACCTGCGTGCCGAACAGATAAATGTAGACCGCCGTCAGGCACAGCACCGTGATGGGATACGCAATGCCGCCGAGGATCACGCTGTTGATCTTCTTACCGGCCTGCACCACCGTGACCACCGACAGCAACGCCGTCTCGAGTCGGCCGGATTGCTCCCCGGCCATCAGGATCATCTGCTCGGACTTCGGCACCCAGGGTTCCAGTCCTTCCGACAGCAAGCGGCCGTTCTGCACCGTGCGGCGGCAATCGTCGAGGATAATCGCCAACGGCTCCTTGGACTTCTTGCCCTGCTCCGAAGCGCGTGCATGCAGCTCCTCCAGTATTTTCAGCAAGGGCAGTCCGTTCGACAGCATTTTGGCGATCTTGCGATACAGGCGTAGGCGTACCGTATCGATGAATTGCGTCCTGGCCCACCAGCGGTTGATGTCAGGTAGCATTGCCGCCCTCCACCACATGCAAGGCCGGCGCCGGCAGCTGGGCAGCGGTGCTGAAATAGCCCACCACCTTCTCCGCCATGCGCGGATCGATCAGGCCGGCCGCGACTTTCTCGATAGCGTGGTCCAGCATGGTGCGGCCGCCCAGCTCGCGCAGCCAGTAGTTGGTGGCCAGCGTCTTCTCGCCCAGGCGCACATAACGGAAAAACTCGTCGTCGGGGATGATTATTTCCGCCACCACGGTGCGGCCGATGGTGCCGTGATGCCCGCAGGTCGGACAGCCGGGGCCGAGTATGCATACTCCCTCCAGCGCAGGCGAGACCGCTTGCTTGACGCGCGCCAGCACAGCTGGCGGCAGCTGGTCCTGGTGCGTCGCCAGCGGCAGCCGGCAGTCCTGGCACAAGGTCTTCACCAGGCGCTGGCTGATCAGCCCGGTCACGACCGTATAGTCTGCCGTCAGGTTGGGCGGCAGGCCCAGGTCCGTCAGCCGGTCCATGATGGCCAGCGCGCTGTTGGCGTGCACCGTGGTCCACACCTGGTGACCGGTCATGGAGGCCCGCAGGGCGTTTTGCGCCGACGCCTTGTCGCGCACCTCGCCGATCATGATGGTGTCGGGATCGAGCCGCATGGCGTTGGAGATCGCGGCGGCGAACAGGCGCGAACGCTCCTCTTCTGTACCGGCGTTGGTGACGGCGGTCTGCACCGCACCCTCGATCGGGTATTCCACCGGATCTTCGATCGTCAGCACGTGCATTTTGCCGCCGGCCTCGATGATCTCGCCGGTCAGGATACGTTGCAGCGTGGTCGATTTGCCCGAGCCGGTCGGTCCGCTGATGATGTTGATTCCGACCGGCTGCTCCTTGAGGTGTTGCAGGGCGGCCGCGTGCGCATCGGAAAAGCCGAGGGGCCGCAGATCTGTGTTTTCGCCGGCGTCGTTGTACAGCAGGCGCAGCACCATCACGCTGCCCTCGTTGGTCGGCACCGTGGCGATGCGTACGCCATACAATCCCGGCGGTAATTTGTCGCGGTCGGCGATGCTGGCGTCCTGTCGCTCGGTCGGCTTGTAGGAGCTGTCAGAGACCGACGTCATGGCGCCGTACATTGTAGCCAGCAGCCGTTCGCCGTATTCACGCGTCTGGCCGCCAACGGGCACCAGGTCGTTGTGGATGCGGAAGTAGATTTCGGTGCAGTTCTTCCGTACCCGGATATGCACGTCGGAAGCACGGGCACGCCAAGCCTTAGTCAAGAGGTCCTTGGCCGTGACCTGCATCATCGAATGTTCCTGATGACGGTCCGCCACAGATGAATTGCTGTTCTGGTTGATGCGACTGATTACCTCGACCGAGGTGAACACCACATGGTGCTTGCGCCCCATGCGTTCCAGCCGGCCCTGATAGGACATCACGTGCGGATTCAGGTTTTGCCCCGCCACTACCAGTAGCCTGCCGTCAGCCAGCAGGCACAGCAGCTTTCGCTCCTCCTCGCTGGCTTCGAATGCGCCGGTGTTGCTGAGGATGTCGGCGCTGCTGACATCGTTGATGTCGGCGAACGACATGTTGTAGGTATGCTGCTGCGTCTGCTCGTTATGCCTCGCGATGCGCAGTTTCATCTTGCCGCTCCCCGCAGCTGCGGCGCAGGCAAGGACAAGCCTGGGCCGGGGAAGCTCGGATTGAAACCGTTGTTGACCTGGCTGTAGGTCGCCAGGCGGACGCGCTGATTGTTCTTCGATTGCGCCACCACCTCGCGCGGTCCGATCGATACGATCTTCATACCGGTCGCAAGCGTGTCGCCTTGCTGAACATCGACGATGCTGCCGTCGCTCAGCTGCAGCGTGGCGAACATGCGGCTGCCGATACCCTCGATGGCGCGGATCACCGGATCACCAACCACGGTGGTCTGGGTGATGGCCGAAGTGATGCTTTGCTTGGCCGCGATCTCGTTCTGCTTGCCGACGATATTGGCCTGCACCTCCAGCTGTTTCTCTCGCGCCTTGAGCACCAGCGTCTCCGCCTCGATTCTCGTCAAGCTGTCCGACGTGCTTTCGGCGCGCGCGCCGGCCCCCGCCAACCCGACCCATATTGCGAATGGGATCACCAGTTTATTTTGCATAGATCGTTCCCTCCAATAGCCATTCGGAACCGCGATAAGTCAGCTTCTCGATCCGGACTCCCGGACGAGCAAGAATCGATGCGATCGCCTCGGGCTCGACCCCGTGCGCGTTCAGCATGAATGAAAAGGATTTCCAGCTCGGTCGCCACTGGCCGGCCTGCCCGCCGGCGCCGGCTTGCGGCGTCGCTTGCCCCTTGCGCGGATCGATCTCCGCGATCCTGGCCGACAACCCCATCAACTGCAGCGGCGACACAATCGACTCCAGCAGGCTGCGCTGTTCGACCAGCGCGTCGTTGACGCCGGCCTGGGTCTTGAGCGCCTTCACGTAAGTCGCCTTGTCGCCGCTCGGGTCTACCAGCGCTCCCGGCACCTGTTCATGCAGCATGGCCACCGTCGAATTGCCGCGCGACCAGGCGTAGCTCTGCTGGTCGGCCGTGCAGCTGTAGGAGTCGAGCAGCCAGCCGCCGGCGGTGATATGGCCAAAATGTGCGTGACAGGAGCGCACCAAGGCCAGCGGAACCGGCTTGCCGGTCCACGGCCGCGACGCCGCCGACTGTTCGCGCAACATGTTCTCGCGTGCCGCGGCGATAGCGCGGTCGCGCGCCTGCTCTTCCTGCTTTTGCTGGTAGTAGCGATAACCGTACATGCCGCCGACGGCGACCAGACCGGCCACCGTCGCCGCCGCCATCGCCTTGGCCCAGGCCGGCGTGCCGTCGATCTGACGCAGTCCCCACCAGGCATGCACCCGGATCGAACCATCCTTGCGATGCGGGATGAAGCTCCGGATATCGCGCGCGTTGAAATTGTGGAAATCGAGATCGGCCAGCGTGCTGTCGCCGATGATGACGTTCCAGCCTCCCATCGCATAGTCGCTTTGCAAGCGCTCCATCACCTCCTGGCGCGGACCGGCGAAATCGCCGTTGGGCAGGAAATTGGCGTCGCGCACCGCAAAATACGCCCACATTCCGTCCGGCAGTTCGAAGGCGCCCAGCCAGTTATGCACCGGCTGCTGTTCGCCGTCGTAGAAGGCGCCTTCCAGCGCCAGCGTCTTGGAAACGACCGCAGCGAGAGAGAACATGCCTCTGCGCACGCCCTCCTTGCTCTGTGCAAAACCGGCCTGGGCGGTTGAATGGTCCATGCGGATGACCATCAGGTCGGAGTCGATCTTGCGGCCAAGGTCGGCCGCCTCCCTGGCCAGCTCGCGCGGACGGGACAGCGACTGCCAGAACAGACCGCATACGAACTTGTGCTTCTCTATCTGGGTGATGTGCAATGCCATGGCGCGCCCGCTATCTCACAAAGCCGCCATTGTTACCGGCGTAATCAGGACGACGATGACTTCCTTGTTGGTGGCGGCGTTCATCCCGCCGCCCAGCACGAAGTTCTTCGGAGTGCCGACGCCGCGATAGTCAAGATTGTCGTCGGTCTGTTCAAAGCCGCTGATGATCAGCGTCTCGTTCGATTTCATCGACACGCGCTGCAGGAAATTGCGCGTATCCAGCTCGGGCGATTCGATGTGCGTGCCGTTGCTGTCGATGTTGCGGATCTGGCGCAGCGTCGAGATATCGGTCGAGAACTGCAGCATCACGGTGCCGTTGGTCAGCACGTGCGGCAGGATGCTCATGTTGAAGCCTGCCGTCACCACCCCCGGAATCAGCGTGGTGGTGGTGCCGACCTGAGCCACCACGGCGGTCTGCGACGACTGCAGGTAGCTGGTCTGGCGCGCCACTTGGACCGGGACCGGCTGGTTGTTCAGCGTCACCACCGAAGCGGTCGTCTGGCGTCGCACCTTGCCCTGCTCGGACAACGCATTGATGACCGCCTTGCTGCCGGAGAATTTTGAACCGCCGACAATGCCGGCGGTGAAGCCCACCGCGCCGTCGGACGGGGCAAAGCTGTTGCTGATGCCATAGCGACGGTTCAGGCTGTTGTAGACGGCCGACCAGTTGATGCCGTATTCATCGGCGTCACGCAGGCTGACCGACAACACCGTGACGTTGATCGCGATCTGACGCGACAGCGCCTTGTTCTCACCCTCGATATAGGCGGCGACACGATCCAGCGAATCCGGCGTATCGACCACCGTGATAGCGCCCGTTGCCGGGGAAGCCAACACCTTGCCGTAAGGAGACAGCATGACCTTGATGGCGTTTTCCAGGCCGGTATAGACCGACAGTTTCGACGCCACCCCGGTATTCTGCGAGTTGTTGGCGGACACCGAACTGCCGCCTCCAGTGCTGCCGCCGCCGGCGCCGCCTCCGCTTCCGCCACCGCCCGACACACCGCCGGTCGAACTGGCGCCGCTGGTCACCGTTGCGGTAAACGTGGAGTCGCCGGGGATCGCGCTGATCTGGAAGTTGCGCGATTCGGTATGAAAGAACTGGATCACGCCGTCGACGTATTTCCATGACACGCCGAAGCGCGCCGCCGAAGTGTCGAGCAGCCCCTTCAACGAACCGTTGCCATAGGAAATGCGCACGCCGTTGGGCATGTCCGCAATGCTGTTGCCGGCAGTCCCGGACGGAACGGCTGCCGCAGCGCGGCCGGCTGCGCCGGCAGGTGCAGCCGCAGCCTCGCCCGGCAGTCCCGGCGGCAACGGCAGCATGCCTGGCGCAGCGCCCGCCCCCGCCATCCCCGGCAAGCCGATCCTCGTGCGGAACGCATGCCCCGCCACAGCTATCGCGTCCGGCGTCACCTTGCTGGGAATCCCCGAGCGCAGCGTGATGCGCTCAGCCAGCTCGGACAACGAATTGATGGTGCGATCGAAGGTGGTCGGTTCGTAGAAAATCGGTGGCAAGGCCGGTTGCCCCAGCTTGACCACGTTCTTGCCGAGCCAGATGCCGGTGTCGTGCGTCACCAGCGGCGTGGCCGGTATCACCGCCCCGGGCGCGGTGCGGCCAACGTCCTTGACCAGGTTGCGCACCTTGTCGTCGGCCTGGCTGATATCGGAATCGATCTTGCCGGATAAGCCCGTGCATCCGCCGACCAGCAAGATGGCCGGAACCAGCGCAGTAAGTTTCAGCGACATTATTCACTCCCCTTGGACATGATGCGCAAAACCTTGTTGCCTTGATAGAACACGGCCTTCATCGGGATTTCCGCGCCCTCCATGCTCTTTGCGACCGTGCTGACCGCTTCTTCGAACGAGCCGGGCACGGTGGTGCGCGCCTCCACCGCATAATCGACCGGCAGCTCCCACAGCAATTGCCAGCCGGCCTGCGCTGCCCACCGCGCCATGGCGGCATTGAGCGTCTTGTCGGCGACAACGATTTCCCAGGTCGGATCGACCGGCCTGGCTTCCACCCTGGACGGCACGCTCGCCGCAACTGCGGGAGCAGGCGCGGCGGCGGACTTGGTGCGCGTGGCGCGCGTGCTCTTCTTTTCGCCGTCCAGCTTGGCCAGGAGAATCGTGTCGACGTCGCTCGTTTCACTTGCGGCCGATGCCAGCAGAGGCGGATCGCAATCGTCGCCGAAGGCTCCGTCGGCTGCCAGCAGGTCGAAGTTCACGCCGCTCGCACCTGCGCCTGACGGATAGCGCATCGTCGCCACGCCGGAAGCTGCCGGGCCGGCAGCATGAGCGAGCGGAAAGAACGCCTGCAAGGCAGTGAAAACAAGGGGGACGATCGCCGACTGCGCGCGGCGCGGGCTGTTCCCGATCCGACCCATGCGCCTGTTGAATAAGCTTGTGAGATACATAACCTTACCCTTCTCTGCCGCGTAAATGAAAAAGCCAACCAGCGCATTCCACTGCGATCGCAGACGCCGGACGACGCGCCGCGATGACGCCTCCGCACCTTGCTGCAACCAATGGCGCCGACGAATGAAGACCTGACGTTGGCGACTTCCGGACGAAGAACCGACCGGCCTGCAAGCGCCGGCCGAAGCAACCGTTCCCCCCCCGGTCCTGTCTGCGTTACTGTCATTCCCAACCACCTGGCGGCAAAAGAGATATTTGCCGTTCCGGATCCTTGGCCGTGCCGTGTTTTACGTTCTTACTTTTATGTGCTGCGATGAATTTTTTCTGATGTTAGCGAAGTCACAGAAAAAAACTCTCAACAAATATGACCGAAGAAAAAATGAAATTAAGACAAGCTTTGAGATCCCAAAACTCTTCTGCGCGCGCCGCTCAATAGACACGCTTGGGCCTGGCGCAAGTCGGCGCCTTGGCGCGCAAGGGCACACGCACTCCGCTGCCCATCGACATGCCGGCCAAGGGTGCATCCGCCATCAGCGGCGCGTTGGCGTCGGGGGCGCCGGCTGCCGAGGAAACCGCAGCAGGCAACGGTTCCTTGAGGGTCGATACGCCTGAGTCTGGCGACGGCGCCGCTGCGGTCGCCGTCGCCGGTGCAGCGGCGGCAGTCGTCGCTGCGACCGCTACCGGAGGCAGGCCGGCTGCGGCCCGACGGGCGGCCGCGCGCTGCTCCTTGGCAGTTTCCTTGGCGCGATCCGTGGTCCTCGACACCGTATTGGCGGCCACGCCGTCCGTTCCGGTGATGCGAGGAGTGATCAGGAACAGGCGTTCGCGCGTGCTGGTCGATTGCGATTCGCTGCGGAACAATCCGCCCAGCACCGGGATATCGCCCAGCACCGGCACTTTCTGTTTGTTGCGCGTCAGCGATTCGGCGCGATAGCCGCCGATCATCAGCGTCTGCTGCATGTCGATGATTGCCTGCGTGCTGATGGTCGAACGCGTCACATTCGCTGCAATGGTCCCGGTATTGCCGGAGGATTTTGAGGAACCATTGTTATCGGTGCTGTCGAGCGAACCGTCTTCGATGTCCACTTCCAGGCGCACACGCGTCTGGCCGCCTTCATGGATGATGCGCGGGATCACCCGCAGCATGGTCCCGGCGGTGATATCGGACATGTCGGCCACCCGTTCGCCGATCAGCGAGACATAGGCGCTGCGGCTCAGGTCCAGCACCGCCGCCACGTTGTCCAAGGTCAGTACGGTCGGCGTCGCCAGCACATGCGCCTCGCCGTTGGATTCCATGGCTTTGAGACGCGCGTAGAAACGCGCGGCATTGCTGATGAGCAGCGTGGCACCGGGCAGCGGAAGATTGGTCCCGGCCGAATCAACCGCCATGCCGTTGACCAAGGTGTTGACGGCGCCGGCGCGTACGCCCCATTCGACGCCCATGTCGGACAACTTGCTGCGATCGATATCGACAATCAGGGCTTCGATCTCGATCTGCTGCGGCTGCACGTCGAGCTGGGCGATCAGCGATGCGTACATGTCTTTTTTCTTGATGTCGTCATAAATCATGATCGCGTTGAGTGTAGGATCGGCCTCGATGCGCGGATTCTCGTGTCCGCCGCTGCTGCTGCCGGTGTCGTATCGGCCACCGGCATCGTCGCCTGGCGGAACCTGGTTCTTGCCGTCGGCGGCAGGTGCGTTGAACAGCGGCACGAAGCGCTCGTTGCCGACGTCGCGGGCGACGCCTCTCTCATTCTTCGGCGTGCGTGAGCGTTTCCTGCTGTCGCTGTCGAACGCCCCGGACGGCGACGAACCCGTCACCTTCTCACCCGCCGCATGGGCGCCGAACAACAGGTTGCTGAGGATGGTCTTGATGCCGGGAATGGTCTCGTTCTTTCCTCGCGACGTAATCACGCGGTCCATTGCGGTTGCGTACTTCAGGCGGAACAACATGATCTGCCGACCCTTGCGTGTTTCCTTCTTTTCATCGGGCAGCAAGATGGTGCGCGCCAGCTCCACGTAGCTGCGCGGACCACCGACGATGACGACTCCCTCGTCCGGCAATTCTCCCCAGCCGAAGCGATCGTCGAACAGGCCCAGGCCGATCAGCGCCGATTTGGCATCCTGCACGGCGTCCTCGCCGATCTCGAGGCGTACCGAGGTATTGTCGTCGGCCGGCACCACATACAAGGTGTTGTTATAGACAAACCAGTGGAACTTGGACGTCGCCGCCAAGCGGTTGAGGAACTCCACTCCGTTGTCGGCCTTGAGCCGGCTTTTGATCAGCCGGTCGCCGGTCGCCGTCATGGACAGGCGCACGCCGTAGGTGCGGCTGAACTCTTCCATGACGCCGCGCAAGGTCATGCTGGTTGCATTGATGGAAAAGCCGGTATCCTTCCACGTCGCGGGCACGGCCGCGTGCAAGGTAGTGCCCCACAGCAGCAGCGCCGCCACCAGCAAGCCCATGCACCACGACTTGAGCAATTCACGGAATCTCATCGCATTTCCCCGGAAAATATTTTTCGGACGCGGTCTTCGTGGCGCGTGGTGGCGTCGCTGCGCGCCGGGCCGCTATAGGCCATCGCTGCACGCCACATGGCGGCCTGATTCAGGATGTTTTCCAACGCCTCGGCGGCCTCGGGCCATGCGCCGACGTACGGGAGCCATTGCGTCAGTATCAGGTCCTCGCCATCGATCGCCAGGCCGGCATCGAAATCGAGCGCACTCTGGAAGCCATTGCGCAAGGCATCCGCGAGCAAGGCGTCGGTATACGATAGGACCAGCAGGACGCCCAGTTCGGCGCCTTGCCCGCGGATTTTCAGGAACACCGTCTCGCCGTCGATCTCGACGGGCTCGTCCAGCGGCAGGTTTTCCAGCCACTGTTCCAGGTTATCGGCGGACATGGCCTATTTGGTTTCGTTGAGCACCGTCTTCAACGGCTTTTGCAACAGGTTGAACTGCGCCGTCATGGCGCTTTTGGTCACCGACTGCTTTTGCAGCAAGGCGGTGAATTCAGCAGGATTTGGAATTTCACCGTCTGCCTGGCGACGACTGAAGTCGTTGAGCTGGCCCGTGACTTCATCGAACTTCTGATTCAAATGGCGCAAATTCTGCAATACGGGGTTGTGATTGCTCGACATGACGTCTTCTCCTCGGCGAATAGTGCTAGTGAGTGGTTCCTTGCGGCGCCAAGTCTCCATCGGAATCCTCAAGATTTATGACGCCTTCGTCCTGATCGGCAGCCGCATCAGCGTCAGCTTTGGCGACGGGGGTGCGGAGCGTTTGTGCAACCGTGCCCAGCACCGTACGCAAGGCTGCCGCAGCCAGCTCGAAATCGGCGCGCCACTCGCCGCTTGCCGCTTCGAGCTTGCAGGTTCCGGGCGTCAGGCCGGCATCGCTCCTAAGCTCCCAGGCGCCGCCCGGCGCCGCACTGATGTCGTCGGGATGCATCGACAACACCGGCGCCACCAGCTTGCCGGGTGCTTCCAAAAGAATCCTGCGCACCATGGCGTCGATGCGTTCACGCGGCGTCGATTCCAGCACCAGGCGGTCAAAGGTCTGCTGCGCCAGATCGCCGACCAGCTCCTCCACTCGCCCCAGCAACTCCTGCTGGACAGCCATCAGGTCAGCCACGAACGCCAGGCCTCGCGCCGCTACCTGCTCCTGCTCCTGGCGCACCGCCCTGCCGGCATCCTCTTGCGCCGACGCCCGCACCCGCGCGGCCTCCTCGTGTGCCTCTCGCAAGATTTGATCGGCCGCGCGCCCGGCATCGGCGGCGACCCGCAACGAGGGAGCCCGCAGCACGCCGTGCTCGGCGCGCAGCGCGGGCGGCACGGCGATGCACTCAATGCAAAAATCTCTCATGTGTTCATTCCTGTTCGGAGTAGATCAACCGGCACCGCTTAAACCGGTTCAGGCAACGACGGTCTTCGCCCGCGCCGCGCAAATCTTCCAGCAACGCTGCAGGCGCGCCCGTTCCGGGCCGGCAAACTCAGCCGAGGCTGCGTCGTTGCAGATCGCCAGCGCCGACGCCAGCAACGCCGACAACGGAGGCGGCAACATCAACGCCAGGCGCGGCCACATTCCCGGGAAGCCCTGCTCCAGCCTCAGCGCCAGTTCGAGCAGGCCGCGCGCCTCGATCCCGTCCGACGACTCTCGCCGGGAGCGCGGCCGCGCCGTTTGCAAGGGTTGCGTCAACGCCACGCTCAGGCACCAGAGCCGGATCTCTCGGGGCAATCGACCGAGCTCGTCGAAGTCATGTTCGCGGGCGGCAAACAAGCCGCCGAACAGACGGGCGCAACGCATGAAATCGTTGCGCTTTCGCAGCACCACGACCTGCCAGGACGCGTCGAAATGCGGCGGCAAATCCGGCGCGATGCCGGCCCGGCTGCACCACAGGCGATAACCGTCTCGCTGCGCCGCCAATCCGGTCGCCTGCGGCAGCAAGTTCTCCCGTTCTGCGGCATAGTCCCAGGGCGTGAACCACCAATCGAGGAACCACGGCGCCAGCGCGGCCGGCGACGGCGGCGAGACGGCAATCATGGCTTGGGCGCCTCGGGCGTTGATTTGCTAGGTGCGGCCGTCGCTTCCTTATGCATGGTCGCCATCAGGGATTGCGCCGCTGCCGCCGTCCTGGCTGCAGCTTTGGCAGCCGCCTTTTCACGCGAAGCGGTGCGCTGGGCGGCCCAGCGCATGGTCAATTGCATCACCCATTGCGCCACCCGCGGATTGCGCATGGCGGCGCGCACTCCGGTATAAGCAAGGGCCGTCGCGGCCAGCGCGGTCATTGCCAGCAGCGTAAACATCAGTCCGCCGGCCGAGCTGACCGCGACGATGAACGGTCCGACGGTAGTCCATTCGATACCGGCAGGCGGCGGCTCGCCCGGCATCATCACCACCGACACCTTGTTGCGCCCGTCCTCGCCGGACAGGCCCGGGATGCTGGACGCCACCAGCCGCCGTATGCGCGGCGTCACGGCGTCTTCATCGAGCGGCGGATGATATTTCACGAATACCGCCGCCGACGAGGGCTGGATCGGCTCCCCGGGCGCGATCCGTTCGGGCAGCACCACATGCACCCGCGCAGACACCACGTGGTCGAACTGCTGCAAGGTATTTTCCAGTTCTTCCGACAGGCCATGGATATAGCGAATGCGCTCTTCCATCGGCGTCGAGATCATGCCTTGCTTCTTGAACACTTCGCCGAGGTTGGACAAGGTGCGTCTCGGCAAGCCGGCGACGTTCATCGCCTCGGTCGCGCGCGACAGGTCCTGGTCCTTGACCAGCAGGGTCACGCCTTCCTTGTTCTTCTGCTTCTCAACTTCCATGCCCTTGCGATTGAGCACCAGGACAATTTCATTGGCGTCGCCATCGTTGAGGCCGGCCTGCAAGACGACCATCTTGCCGCATCCCGCCAGCAAGGCCAGCAAGCCGACGGTGCACGTCCAGCTGATTAGGTTTTTCATGATCATGGAAAAAGACGATCTACGGAACGAATTCCCGGGAAGGCTCTCCGGGACGAATCTGCGACAACCGGCGATTTATTGCAGCTTGGTCAGGGAATCGACCGACGACGCCGCCTTCGATACCGTCTTGGAAATGGTCTGCACGCGCAACTGGTAATCGTTGAGCGCCATCATGGCTTTCATCAATTGTAGCGAATCGCCGGTACGGGTGGCATGTTCGAGCAGTTTGGAGACATACAGCTGATCCTTCTGCACTTGCGAGGCAAGATTGTTGGCGCGGCCTGCGATGGCCGTACCCAGCGAGCTGCTATCAGGCGGGATGTGGATGGCCTGCTGTTGCATGCGGCGTTCCAGCGCAGCGCGAAACTGCGCTCCTTCATTGGCATCGAACGCCTGTATGTCCAAAGAAAACCGGCTTTTCTGTTCCGCGCCGCGCGCAGAAGTCTCAGAAAATGCCGCTACCTGCGTTGTCGCGTCCATAGTCCCGGCTCCATGAAATGCATCGAATGTCCGCTGGTAGGTGGTCGCGGCGCGGCCGCAGGTTCCACCCGTGCAACGACAACCGTCTCAGTCGATCTCGTTGGCCTCGCCGCCGCGATGCGGCGTCGCGGCGTCTTCGGCTGCCGGCTCCCCTGCCTTCGCGGCCGGTGCGATATCCTCCGGCGAGGGCATGACGTAACGGTTGCCGCAATATTCGCCGCCGCAACCGAGTTCGGAGGACGGATCGCAAAAGCCGCCCTTGCCGCAACGACGCCCGCATTCCGCCCGCGAGGTTGGACGCAGCGGCGGCAACGTCGCGGGACGCCGGGCCACCGGCGACGGTCGTCCTGAAAACGGCACGAAGGCGTTCTTGAGCGCCATGTGCTGGGCGCGGTCGCCGCTACCGATGATGACTTCGTCGCTTGGCTCACTGTCTTCCAGCAACATGTCGCCGCCGTCGGTGTCACCGCTGCGATGGGACGGCCTGCCCGGCGCGGCATCGGCGCAACCCTCAAGCCCGACGGCGACGGCCGCGCCGATGAACGGGTCGGCCGCTGTGCAATCGTCCGGCATCTCCTCGCCGTCGCGCCCGGACTTCAATCTAGCGGACACGCAACTGCGCAATGACTGGGCACGGCGTTCGGCCTCGATGACGGTCTGCTTCACGCGCATGTCGCGTGCAGCGGCTTCGCCGGCAGCGGCCGCAATGGCCTGGTTTTTGGTGTTCATGTCGGATTTCCGTTTCTCATCCTGGGGTCGGCGACGACGCGCCGGGCGGTTCGCCGTGGCTTTCCAGTTCGACGTCTTGCCCGCTACGGTCGCTGGCCATCAGTTCATGCACCACGGCATAAACTTGCGCGACCGCCTCGTAACTGGCTTTCGGAATCGCCGTATCCGGCGGGCAAGTTGCATACAAGGTGCGCGCCAGCCATACATGGCGGATCACCGGGATGCCGCACTCGCGCGCACGCCGGATCATTGCCTGCGCCACCTGGTCCTTGCCCTTGGCCAGCACCACCGGCACCATCAGTTCCGCCGCATCGTAGTACAACGCCACGGCAAAGTGGGTCGGGTTCACCACCACCGCGTTGGCATCCTCGGTCTTGGCTTCCGGCCCTTCGTTGGCCCATTGCCGCGCCAGCCGCTTGCGCTGGTTCTTGATCAGCGGATCGCCTTCGGATTCCTTGTGTTCCTTCTTGATTTCCTCCTTGTCCATCATCAGCTCCTTTTTATGGAAATGATGCTGGATGGCGTAGTCGATCAGCCCCAGCAGCAGGCACACCACCACGATCACATGGAAGATCGAACGCAGCAGCTCGACGAAGACGTCGTAGACATCCTTGGGCTCGCCGTTGGACAGCGAAATGATCGTGCCGAGATGGCTGCGCGTCAGGCTGTAGACGATACCGCCGATCAGCGTCGCTTTGCCTATCGTGGTCAGCAGCTCGACCAGCTTTTTCTTCGAGAACAACTGCTTGACGCCATTGACCGGATTGAGCTTATCGAACTTGGGCGTGAGCGCCTCGGGAGCGATCAGAGCGCCGAACTGCCCCCAGTGCGCCGCCACCGAGACCAGGATACAAATCAGGAAGCAGGTGCAGAAAACCACCAGCAACAGGATCCCGGCGGTGGTCATCATTTGCTTCATCGCCAGTGAAAAATCGCGGTTGACGTCGAGGATGCCGGTGTCGAACAGGTTGCTCAAGGCGCCGCGCCACAACGACTGGCTGGCGAAAGCGGTTTCCGCCACGGCCACCAGCGTAGCCAGCTTGGCCAGGTCGCGGCTGACTGCGATCTGGCCTTTCTCGCGCGCGTCGTCGATCTTTTTCTGGGTGGGTTCTTCGTTCTTGTCGTCGCTCATGCCCGCTCCCGGCCGGGTCGACGCATGCCCGCCGGCGACGACCTCATTTGTTCACCTCGATCAGGCTGGCCGCAAGTTCCAGCAAATGCGCAAAATCGTTGGTCACATAGTGCGACAGCGTCGACCAGTAGGCCAGCAGGATCAACAGGCCGGTCAGGCTCTTGATCGGCGCGGAGGCGAACGAAACCTGCAGGTTGGAGGCGAACACGCCGACCACGGCAAAGCCGAACTCGATCAGCAACAGCGGCACGATTACGGGTGCGCCATACACCACGACGTACCAGAGCAGATCGCCGAAGCGCTTCACCAGCACGTCGAAATGGCCCGGTTCGAACGGCGGCATCAGTGCAAACGCCGGCCATACCGCATAACTTTCGATCAGGATGCGCGCCAGCGCGGAGAACAATCCAGCCTGCACCATCAGCACCACCACCGCCTGGATCAGCATGGCTCCGATCGCGCTGGCGTCTCGGTCCACAGTGGAATTATTGGCCTGGATCTGAATCGGCGAGCGTTGCATGTCGAAGATCGATCCCACCGATTGCACGACCCACATCGGGATCGCCATGAGCACGCCGAACATCAGGCCGATCATGGCTTCCTTGAAAGCCAGCATGCCCGCGAAGAGAAAATCGGGAGGCGTCTTCTGGACGAAATAGAAGGTCGGCAAGGCCGCCGGCAAGGCGATCGCCATGGCCGCCGAGTTCTTTGCCATGCCGGTCAGCACGTTCAGGCCGAAGCCCGGCAGGATCACCAGGCACACCAGCACGCGCGGGGTCACGATAGCCATGGTCAGCATGACCGCCTGCATGTCCAGCAACAAGGAAGCGTTCATCGGCGCATCCCGGGATCAATGCTCAGCGGCCCGCATCGGGAATCATCGTCAGCGCCAGGTCGGTCATGCGGATGATCTCGACGCCGATCCAGCGGCCCATCATCGCCAGCGTCACCGATACCGCGACCAGCTTGACGACATATGGCAGGGTCTGGTCCTGGATCTGCGTCACCGCCTGCACCAGCGATACCACCAGGCCGCACGCGGTAGCGATCACCAGCGGCGGCGCCGCCATCATGATGGCCATCCACAGGCCCTGCTGGAAAAAATTGATTGTATCGGCCACCGCTATCTCCCTTGTTTGCAGAAATCATGCATACGACATCGCCAGCGCGTTGAGCAGCTTGGCCCATCCGCCCACCAGCGTAAACAGCAGCAGCTTGAGCGGCACCGTGATGGTCTGCGGGCTGACCTGCTGCATGCCCAGCGCCATGAGCAGGTTGGACACCAGCAGGTCGATCACCACGAAGGGGATGTAGATCAGGAATCCGATCTCGTAGCCGGCCTGCAGTTCGGACACGACGAAGGCCGGGATCAGGATCAGCGCGTCGCTGGCGCGGGCGTCCCTGGCGGCTTCCTTGGGCCACAGTTTCCTGGCCGAGGCTAGGAACAGTTCGCGCTGTTCCGGCTTGCTGAACTTGAGCATGAACTTGCGCATCGGTTCGAACGACTCCTGCGCCTTGACCAGCAGCGGCGTGGCGCGCGCGCTGTTGGCGCCGGTATCGAAGCTGAGCGCATGCTTGCCGATTTCCTGCGCCGTGGGCGCCATGATGAATACGCTCAAGGCCAGCGATATGCCATAGATGGCCAGCGTCGGCGGCACCTGCTGCACGCCCACGGCATTGCGCAACACCAGCAGCACCAGAGAGATCTTGAGGAAGGAAGTTGTCGTCACCACCAGCAAAGGGATCAGCGCCAGCAGCGCCAGCATCACCGAAAAGGAGACGACATCGTACTGGCTGCTCAGCATCCCCCGCTCCCGCTCCACTGCGTGATGCGTACGCCCAGGACGCCGTCGACATCGACCGCTTCGCCGCGGCCCACCGTGCGGCCGCCGCAGACCAGGGCGATGGACTCCGGCGCACCGTCCTGCAAGGTCAGTACCGTATGCGGCCCCAGGCTGCGCAAGGCGCCCAGCGACATGCTCACACGCCCCAGTTCGAAACTGATCGTCATCTGCACCTCGTCGAGTACGGCGGCTTCGGCGCCTTGCGGTTGCACCTCCGGCTCCGGTGCCGCGCCTGCAAGACCGGCAGTTTCTTCCGTGTGTTCGTGATCCAAGTTTTCCTCCGTAGAGATAAGGTGCAAATGGCAAGGTGCCGCATAGCGCACGCGCCAGTGACGACCGCCCAGCCGCACCGCGCCGGTGCCGTCGGGGGCGAAATGGCAGCCATGCGGCAAGATGATGTCGCCGGCCTCGAGGCGGTGCAGCACCGACGCCGGCAGGCGATGCCGTGCGACGCGAACGACTGCGTCAACGGCGAGTTCGAGGTAAGGCGCCTGCGGCAAGCGCAGCGGCAGGCGCCGCGTCGCCTCGATCAGGCTGAGCCAGGTAGCGGGCGTCGCCCTGGCCGGCACGGCGAATTCATGTCCCTGTTGCGACAGGCTCAGTTGCAGGACGCTGGCGCCGGGGTCGGGTTGCCCGCCTGCCTCGATACGGTGGAATCCCTGCAGCGCGGTGCCGCCCAGGCGACCGGTCAGCGCCGCCACGAACCACTCCGGATAGCCGTCGTCGGTCGGCATCGCCGCCGGGTCGATGCCGGTCAAGGCATTGAGCAGGCGCGCGCCCTGCCCGAGTTCGATGCGTCCCATCGGTCCGGCCAATTGCAGCGGTGCGGACCACGTCAGGTCCTGCGCCGGGATCTGGCGCAGGGTCAGGGCCGCGCCCGGCATGGACAACGGCAATTGCAGACCCTGTCCCACCAGCCGCGTCAGAGCGGCATGAGCCTTGGTCACGCGCGGTGCGACGCGGCGCAGATCGATTTTTTTCCAGCCTGCCGTGGCAGACTGCGCGGGAAAGTCGGTGGCTTGCATGAGGGGTGTCGGTCCGGCGCGTCGGTCGGCATCAAGCCGGCCGCGCCAAACTACAACACGGTAAGCCTGACGTACTTGCTCATTCGTCGCGCCAGGCCCTGCTCCAGTTCCATCTGCCGGCGGCGCAGCAAGTTGCGCAATCCCTGCGTGCCGGGCGCGAGCATGAAACTGGCGCTGTCGGCGCCGACGTCGACCATCACGCCCATGGTGTCGCCGTCCGGGAACAGCACCTCGAAGATGCCGCTGGCCTGCGGCGCCGGCAGCAACCCCAGGATCAGGTCGTCGGAATAATCGGCCTCGTCGCCGGCTGCCAGCGCTGCCGCGCAGCGCTCACCGTCGCCCTGGCGCTCTTCCCGGCCGCCGTCGCCGTCGCCGTTTCCGCCACCGCTGCGGTCGGGCGAACCCGGCATGCACGCGGAAATCCAGCCGTCCTTGTCGCCGCCCTGTTGTTCGCCGCGCGCAAGCCTCCTCGGTTCGCGATCGTCGGCAGCCCGTGGCGACGCTCTCTGCGGGGCCGGCCGGGCCGGTTGGAGCGGCCGCGACGACGACTGCGACGACGGCGCATGTACGGAGACGAACTGCACGCTGCGCGGCCTGGGCCGTTTGGGTGGTGGCGGTGGCGACGCCAGCAACGCCGCGACGAGGGGATCGAGCGCCATCTCAGTTCTCCGCAGGCTGTTCGAGGGTACGCATTTCATCGCGCAGCAAACTCAGTTTTTCCTGCTGCCGGTTGGCGTCCAGCACTGCCCAGCGCGCCTCGAAAAACTTGCCGCCGGCTTCGCGACAGCGCTGCAATTGATTCTGGCAATCGAGATAGAACTGCGCGACTTCTCGTTTCATGCGTTCGTAGGCGGCCTTGGCGCTGCGGAACTGGCCGCTGGTGATGGTCATGTCGAGGAATTGTCGGCGCGCCTGTTGCCATTGCTCCTGGGTCTTCGCGACGGCCTCGCGCCAGCGCAACTTGGCGGCATGGAATTTTTCGCGACGACGACGCCAGACCTGACGGGCCTCATGGCGCTCGCGCTCGAGCCGGCTCAACCTCTGCTTGCGCACATGCAGCAGCTGGTCAAGGCGCTTGTCTGGGACCTTGCGCTCGGCCACCTCGATCACTTCGCGCTTGCCGCGCCGAGGCCCCAGCCCCTGTCCGGAGGCGCCGATCATGCCTGCATCTCCTGGATGCGCGCGAGCGTCTGTCGGTAATCAGAACTGGTGCTGGTGTCCTGGCGCAGGAAATCCAGCTGTTCAGGGCGCATTTGCATCGCGCGGTCGGCAACCGGATCGGCTCCTTCCTTGTATTCGCCGAGACGGATCAGCAATTCCATTTCCTGGTAGCGCGCCATCAGTTCGCGGAAACTCGACGCCGCCTGGCGATGCTCGCGCGTGGTGACGTTGCTCATCACGCGGCTGATGCTGGCCAATACGTCGATGGCGGGATAGTGCCCTTGCTCGGCCAGCTTGCGCGTGAGCAGGATATGGCCGTCCAGCAGGGACTTGGCTTCGTCGCCGATCGGATCCGAGGCCGACTCGCCATCCACCAGCACGGTATACATGGCGGTGATGGACCCTTCCCTGGTGGCGCCGGCTCGCTCGATGAGGCGCGGCAACATGGTGTACACCGACGGCGTGAAGCCGCCCCGCGCCGGCGGTTCACCTGCGGCCAGCCCGATTTCGCGCTGGGCGCGGGCAAAGCGTGTGAGCGAGTCGATCAACAGCAGCACGCTTTTGCCGCGCTCGCGAAACGACTCGGCGATGGCCGTGGCGGTGAACGCCGCGCGCGAGCGCTCCATTGACGTGCGGTCGGAGGTGGCGCACACGACGACGGTCTTGCGAATCAGGTCGGCATCAAGTTCGTGCTCGAGGAATTCGTTGAGTTCGCGCCCGCGTTCGCCGATCAGGCCGAACACGATGGCCTCGGCTTCGCAGCCGCGTGCGATGGCAGCCATCAACGTGGTCTTGCCGCAGCCGGGACCGGCGAACACGCCGATGCGCTGGCCCACGCCCATGCTCAGCAAGCCGTCGATGGCGCGCACGCCGGTTGCCAGCGGCGTGGCGATGCGCGGCCGGTCTGTCGCCTTGGGAGCATCGCGCATGACCGGCGCTACAGCGCGCCAGGTCGACTGGTTGTCGCGCGCGGCGGGGGCGCGGAACATCCAGCGTCCGAAACCGTCCAGCACGCAGCCGAACAGGTGGTCGCCCACCTCGATCGAATGGGCGCGCCGCAACGGCTCGATCACGGTGCGCGTAGACACGCCTTCGAGCGGGCTGAGCGCGGATAGGATCGCGGCCTTGTCGGTAAAGCCGACGACTTCAGCCAGCATGTCCTTGCCGCTCACGTCGGGATTGATCAGGTTGCACAGCTCGCCGATCTGAACCGGCGGCATGTGCGCCTCGATCAGGGTGCCCAGCACCTGCGATACCTTGCCGTGGCTGGTGAAGCCCGGCTTGGCCGGGAGGCGTTCCAGCCACTCCGGCAGGCGCTGCCGCAGCCGCGTGAGCCTGTCGTCGATACCGTCGAGCAGAGCCGTGGCGGCGCCGGGCGTCACCATGTCACGTTGATCGAACGCTTGCCGGTGAAGCTGAGCTGGTTGCCTTCGATGCCTGCCAGCTTCATGCCGCGATATTCGTCGCCGACATACAGGCGACGGCCGTCATCGGTGACGATGCTGGCATTAGTGCCTGACACCACCTGCTGGATCTTGAACGGCAACATCGCCTCGGCGCCCCCTATCTTCACTTCCACCGGAAAGTCGATGGCGTATTTCGCCATGAAGGCGCTCAGCATGCGCTGGAAACGTTCGGCATCCTCTTCTTCTAGTGCGGCTTGCATTGACCAGGAGCGGTCTTCCAGTTGCAGGTTAAAGCGCTTGAGCAAGTCGACCTCAGCCAGCCGTTGCCGGAAAGCATGGCGCAGTTGTTCCGGCGACAGCTTCGGCGCGGAGGAGGACGATACCGCTTTGAATACGCCCGGATCCTGCATTTTCATCGGATGCTGCGGGATTTCGTCGCCGTGGCCCTTGGCCTTGGGTAGTTTGAGCATGCGCTCGGGCGCTGCCATTTTGTTTTCACGCGCCATGCGTTCCATTTCCACTCGCGCCGAGGACGCCGGCAATGCCTCCGCCAGCATGTCGTTGCCGCCGTCGGCAGCGCTCAGCGGAGGGTAGCTGCGCGTCATCGCATAGGCGGCGGCAGCTGACAAAACGCCGGCCAGCGCCAGCGGCGCCAGGACCAGGGTGCGCTTGCGCGACAGGAAGCCGGGCGCGTCCGCAACAGCGGATGATGCATGCGATGCGTCCATGGCTTCGACCGATGCAGGGGCAGCGTCTTGCCCCGGCCCGGTTTGGGGCTCCCCGGACGCTACCGGCTCCTCCGCCTCATCTGCCGGCTCGCGCGGCGGCTCCAGCCAGGCGCTGCCTTGCCCGACCACGCTCAACCACACATGATCGACGCGTGCGAAAGCGCCGGGCGCCAGCATCAGGATGGTTACGCCCCGGTTGCTGTCGGCGTCGCGCACCGCGCCGTCCAGCGCGCGCAGGGTCCAGCCGGAAGGCGTTAGCGCCACCTCGGCGTGGCGGGATTCAATGCCGGGATCGGCGAGGACGACGTCGGCATCGTCAGCGGCGCCTATGGTCAAGGCCTCATCCAGCAGAGGCAGGCTTGCGCCGCGATGATAGCCGTTCAGTACGCGCAGTTCGTACATGGTTATGCTCCAGTTGCGAATTCAGATGTGATTGCCGTCCCGAGCACGCAGCAAACCTGAATGCGACCCGGGACGGCGCAGGGTTCACGTATGAGTCGAACGCCTGCAAAGGGCGGTTCCATTGCGCATCGTGTCGCCGTGGCGGCAGCTCCTCAGCTACGCACCGGCTCGAGCGACGCGCGGATCAGCGCCAGCAACAGGCTGCCTTTGCCGGCGCTGCGATGCGTCGCCGGATCGAGCGGGTTCCAGTCGGGATTGTCGCTGTTGAACAAGGCGCCGATCACCATTGCCTCGGCCAGCTCGCGACGCTGCCTGGCCGCCTGTTCGCGCCCCCGTGCCGCAGCCGCCAGCGACAGCGATTCGTCCGGCTTGCCGCGCAGCAGTGCAGGCATGCGTCTCTCCTTTTCGATCAGCGCCAGGTTGACCTGGTGCATGACGTCGCTGACGAACAGGCAGCATTTTTCGCGCAATTGCTCCAGTTCCTGCGCCAAATATTTGTCCTTCCTGGCGCGCTCGATGATGTCCAGCGCTTCATCATGCGTCATGGTGTGCGCGACGACGCGGGGGGTGGCGGACGCCACCGGCAATACCTGCGCGTGTGGCGATGTTTCTTGGACGGTGAGACTCATGGCTACGCTCCGGGGAAGGTCGTCGATCGGAAGAAAATATGCGGATGCAGGAGGCTGCGGTCAGGTGGTCTTCTTGTCGTCATCGTCGCCTCCTCCGACCAGTTGAAGGGCTTGCGCGCGCCCTCTTTCCAGCATGCTCTTCCGCAGTTGATCGATGCCGTCGCCATCGCGGGACGCGGGACGCTGGGGTGATACGGTCACCGCAAGCAGCTGATCGCCGATGCTTCTCAACGCAGCCGAAAAAAATCCTTCGCCTGAACCAAGTGTAGCCTTCACCTCGGCAGCGAGTTCCGGCGACTGTTCCGCCGACGACTGCAAGTGTCGTGGCGAGAAATCCTGAATCTGCTGCTTCATTTTGGAAACTGCAGGTGGAACAGGTGATTGGGCCGGGCGCTGCCTGGCGACGCCGGCAGGTTCGAAAGGAGTCGCGCCGGTCGCCGCAGCGGCCCCGTCGACGTGATTGATTGGCATGATGTGCTCCGGTAATTGTTCGTGCGGGCCTCGGACGAGAGGCCGGTCGCGCACCCGGCAAACGTTGCTCGGGCAGGGATGGACAGGCACCCGCGCCGCCTTGCGGCGGTCATGCGACGCACCGATCCGTTATCTCTGTATGTCGCGCCGACGGTGCCGGTTCCGCCGCGCCGGTCAAAATTCGCCGCGCCGGGCAATATCCGGCGGCGTCTGCAGCAGCGCCAGCAACAAGCTGCCCTGCCCGGTGCCCCGGCTGTCTGGATTAAGCGGATTCCAGTCCGGATTGTCGCTGTTGAACAACGCGCCGATGACCATTGCTTCGGCCAACTCGCGGCGTTGCTGCGCAATTTTTTCACGTCCGCGCGCGGCATTGCGCAGAGACAGTACGTCGCAGGCATCGGCTTGCAGCAAGGCTGGCGTGCGCTGGTCCTGGTCCGCCATTTCCCGGTTGACCCGGTGCATGATGTCGTCAACGAAACGACAACATTTCTCGCGCAAATGATCCAGTTCTTGCGCCAGATATTTGTCTTGCGCGGCGCGCGCAACGATGGCCATCGCCTCGTCGCGGGTCATGGGAAAAGCAGCTTCGGGGGATGCCATCTGCTGCGTGGGAAGATTCATGGTTGCGCTCCAGGACAGTCGTCAGGCCGACCAAGGCGGCCGGTGCTTGCCGGCCGCGCGGACAAGTTCAGAATTGCTGCCCGTCGTCGTCATCGAATTCTTCGTCGCCGTCGCCATCGGCAGAGCCCGACGTCGCGGAACCATGGTGATGATGTACCTCGCGGACATGTTCAGACTGGCCGGCAAGATTGTTCCTGCTCGTAGTGTGATGCCCACTGGTGGCCTGCGCGCCGGCAAGTGCCAGCGAGTTGCGAATGCCGCCCCCACGCAGCGTGTTATAGGCACGGAGAGCATCCTCTTGTTCTTTGGTATCGATGGGCGCGGCCTGGTACGCATGCGGACGTGGCGGCAATGCCGGCGGCGGCTCCGAGGCATCGTCAACGACGCTGAGCTCCGTTGCGTGAGTGCGCGGCGGCGGCTGCTCTTGCGGTGGCTCGGCGATATCCAGCCCGCGCCGCCACGCCTCCAGGCTGCCGCCCGACGCGGCGTAGGCACGCACTGCTTCCTCATGGATGGCGGTGGACGGGTCAGATCGCTGGGACCGGGTGCTGCCCGCTCTTCGCGGCAGCGGCGGCGCTTCTTCTTCAATCGCATCTTCCGCATGCTCCTCCGGCGCGTGGCTGGCGCCGGTGCGACTTTCTTGTGGGCGCGGCCGCGCTTGCCGTTCGTCATGGCGCTGTACTCCGGCCCGGCCGACGTTCACCATCCTTTCCAACGCATCGCCGAACGTCTGCTCGCCGCCTTTTATCTGATTGAATATGCCGTTGATGATGCCTTGCAGCCCAGCGTTGAAATCACGTCGATCAATATGCTCCGGTCCCAGCAGTTGCGCCGGGTAGCCGATGCGCGTACCGTCGGCGGTCAGGCCCATGTTGAGGATGCCATTCAGGCTGCTGGCGCTGTGTTGGGCAGAAGCCACCTGCAGCTTTTGAGCCCAGCGCGGATAAAAAAAAGACCGCCGCGGCGCGGCTGGAGTTGCGGCGTGCCGCTGGTGATCGTCCTCGGTGTGAAAGCCGGTTGCTCCGGCCGACGATGCCGAAGGGTTCCAATGACTGTGTGGCATGGATTGCTCCGATGGATTCTTGCGGATCCCGTTGCGACGGGATCAGGAATGAGGCCGGCGCATGTCGCGACATGCGGCGTTGCGCCGCGGCCTCCGATATAGCTATATGTCGCCGGCCGGGCGACGGTTCCGCGGTATCGTCAGACCTCGATCATGCCCACCGGCTTGACCTTGGCATGCTGGGTCAACTCCGAAAAAGCAAATACCGGCACCGGGAAGAACTCTTCTTCGATCAGCTTGCGCACCGAACGCCGGATGTCGGCGGCGGTGACCAGCACGGGCGGCGTGATCGGCGTACAGACGTTGGTGGAAAGATCGTTGAGCTTGTCGAGCAGCATTTGCTCCAGTTCGGAATCGATGTCCAGATAGCTGCCCTGGCTGGTCTGGCGCATGGCGTTGCGCAACTGGTCTTCCAGTTCAGGCGACAGCAGGATCACTTCGATCAGGCCGTCGCGTGCAGCCTCGAAGCAGAGTTGCCGCTTGAACGCCAGGCGCACGTAATCGGCGATGACGTCCGGATCGCGTTCCTTGGGCGCCCAGTCCAGTGTGGTTTCCAGCAACAGGCGCGCGTTGCGCAGCGACACGCCTTCTTTGGTCAGTCGCTGGACCACTTCGGTCAGGCGAGGTAGGGTCACCGATTTCAACACTTCCTTGCCCAGCTCCGGATAGCGTCGCTCGGCCCAGCGCGTGAATCGGATAACCTCGTTGACGCCGACGAACATCTGACAATTGCGCAGCAGCTCCACCTCGATGTCGGCGGCAAACACGGTTTCCCAGCGCTGCACCATGACGCCGTGTTCGGTCAGCCGGGCTTCGTCGTCCAGGCGCAACCAGACGCGTCGGCGGCGTGATCCGGAGATATTGCGCTCGACCGCCTGGAAGCCAAGTTCGGTGACCCGATCCAGGGTCTCGCGCGTGGCGCCCCAGCCGATCATGATTTCATTGTCCACCAGCGGCACTTCGGCCATGAGGAAATGCACGCGATTATCCGGCATGGTTTCCGAAAACTCGAATTCGATCGGCTTCAGGTCGGGAATGCCGCGCCGCTCCAGCATGCCGTTGCGCATGACGCGCACGGCGTTACGGATCATTTCGGCTTGCGGCGTGGCGCGCAGGGCTTCGGGCATGCGCAGGATGAACGGCGTGGTCGCGGAAAAATTGGTGAGATCGACGATGCCCGCATTCTTGCGCTCCAGCTCTTCGTTTTCGCGCTGAATCTCGGCATCGGCCAGCGGCTTCAGCAAGCCCACCACGCCGGAGACGAATAGCGCCAGCGACAGCGTGATGAACACCCCGGTCGGCATGCCCGGAATCAGGCCGAACAGCAACATGATGCCGGCCGCCGTCAGCAAGGCCTTGGGTTCGGCGAACAGCTGCGCGACGATGTCGCGGCCGACGTTGGATTTCTCTTCGCCTTCGCCTTCATCATCGTTGGTAACGCGCGTGGTAATGATGCCCGCGCCCAGCGAAATCAGCAACGCCGGAATCTGGGCGATCAGCGCGTCGCCGATGGACAGGATGGAATAGACACGCATGGCTTCGGCGGCGTCCATGTTGCGCTGGATGATGCCGATCGAAATGCCGCCGATCAGGTTGATGGCGACGATGCACAGGCCCGCGATGGCGTCGCCCTTGACGAATTTCATGGCGCCGTCCATGGCGCCGTGCAACTGGCTTTCCTGGCCGATCACGACAGCCTGACCGGCTTGCGCAACCGCAGCAGCCTGATGCGGATTTTCGCGCAGCAGATTGAAGCGGCGCAGGCGGCCGGTGAGACGCTGGCCTTGTTCTTCGTCGACCTCGACCGCTTCAAGACCGTCAACGACACGCTCGGTCATCACGCCGGCGATCAATTGCTGGTGGCGGCCGCTGAACGGCTGCGCGAGCAGTTGCGCCCGGACGACGTGCTGGCGCGCTTCGGCGGCGACGAGTTCGTCGTCGTGCTGGGCGGCTCGCCTCCACAGGCCATGATTGCGGCCATTGCGCAGCGCCTGATCAACAGCATCCTGCAGCCGTTCACAATCAACGGCCACGAGATGTTCATCAGCGCCAGCATCGGCAGCGCGGCTTATCCGGAACACGGTGAAGACGCCATCACGCTGCTCAAGAATGCCGACATCGCGATGTACCACGCCAAGGATCGCGGCAAGAACGCCTTCCAGCTGTTCAACAAGGAAATGAGCAATCATGCGCTCGAGCAGATGCTGCTCGAAAACAGCCTGCGCCACGCCATCGAACGCAAGGAATTCGAACTGTACTACCAGCCGCAGTTTTCGGCGCAGGACGGCGCCATCTGCGGCGCCGAAGCGCTGATTCGCTGGCGTCATCCGACGCGCGGGCTGGTGACGCCGGGCATGTTCATCACGCTGGCCGAACAGACCGGCCTGATCGTGCCGCTGGGCGCGTGGGTGCTGCGCGAAGCCTGCCGCCAAGGCAAGGCCTGGCTGGATCGCGGCTATCAGTTCGGGCGCATTGCGGTAAATTTGTCGCCGCGCCAGTTTTCATCGGACGACCTGCTTGCCACGATCGACAATGCGCTCGATCAGAGCGGCCTGCCGTCGGCCATGCTCGAGCTGGAAATCACCGAAGGTGCGATCATGCAGAATCCGCAGGAAGCGGTGGTGCTGCTCCAGCGCATGCGTGAACTGGGCGTGACGATTTCGGTGGATGATTTCGGCACCGGCTATTCGTCGCTGGCCAGTCTCAAGCAATACCCGCTCGATACGCTCAAGATCGACCGCAGTTTCGTCAAGGGCATCCCAGCCGACGCCGACGATGTCGCCATCACCGAGGCCATCGTCGCCATCGCCCACAAGCTGCATCTGAAGGTGGTTGCCGAAGGCGTCGAGTCGCAGGAGCAGCACGATTTCCTGCGTGCAGCCGGCTGCGACATGGTGCAGGGTTATCTGCATTCGCAACCGCTGACGGCCAGTGAAATCGAGCAGCACTGGTATCTCGGCGGTGCACAGGCGGAGACCTGACGCGCTGCTTCCATTGCCTGTCTGCCGCGTCACTCCCTGTTCTGCCGCGCATATTCCTTGCGTTTCATGACCAGATATTCGTTCTTGTCGACCTCATGCAGTTGGCGCGGGTAGCGTTCGGTGGCGCTGAACCAGGTTTGCAAGCGTTGCTCCAGCTGCTGCTGCGGCGGTGCCGCCAGACCGCTGAGGAAGGCGTCAATCGCGAGGTAGTAGCGCATGGTATTGCGTTCCACCGTGCCGCGCATGCCGCCGATATAGCCGCTCTTGTCGGACTTATCCTGCGTGAATCCGACCTTGTCGCTGCCGGCGGTGGCAAGATAGGCGCGCAGCGCCACGCGGCTGGCCAGGCCGAACGAGTAGGAATACGTCAGATGCAGGAAGCTGCGGCCGTCGCCGAGCGGCACTGCTTCCAGCTGGATGCGATAGTCGCGCGTGTCGATCGGTCCCTTGTCTGCGGCCAGGCGGACGTCGAAGTAGTCGTCGCCGTTGGCCGGCACGCGGTAGTTGAAGTCGATCCGGTAGGCGTCGTCGATGGCCTGATCGTGCTTCTTGCCGACGCGCATGCTCAGCGTGGCGGGATTCTGACCAGGACCTGGACGGCAGTATTTGGTGTTGAGATGCAGTATCAGCACGTCGCACCAGTGCGCCGGCGTGGTCAGCGAGTTGCGCACCTGGGCAAACGGATAATCGATCACGGCATAGATGTCGCCCTTGATGCTGGATGAGCTTTCGGTCGAATTGAGATACAGCGGACGCGCAAATTGATTGTTCGTCAATTGCGGCTGCAGCGCCTGGTATTTTTCCTGCAGGGCAGGGCCGCCGGAGGATTCGGCGGCCAGGGCGGAGGCGCACACCGCCAACGACACCGCGAGCAGCGCGCCACCACGGTGGCCCAGGTGTCGATGTCGTTCTGGGTGTAGCCGACCACGGTCGGCTTGCCGGTGGTGCCGCTGGAGGCGTGGATGCGCACGACCTGTTCACGCGGCACCGCGAACATGTTGAACGGATAGTTGTCGCGCAGGTCCTTCTTGCCGGTGAAGGGGAATTTCGCCAGGTCGGCCAGCGTCTTCAGGTCATCCGGATGTACGCCGGCGGCGTCGAATGACGCGCGGTAGTGCGGCACGTTGTCGTAGGCATGCTTGAGTGACCACTTCAGGCGCTGCAATTGCAAGGCCTGCAATTCGTCCTTGCTGGCGGTTTCGATGGCTTCCAGGTCGCCTGGTTGTGGGGTGCGTTGTGGCATGGTGGTCTCCGTGAGGGATCTGTTCTATGGTTGGCTAATTGTTTGTCAGTTGTTTGGTCGATTCGGTATGGCGATCAACCTCGGCGGGTGTCAGCGCCTCGGCTTTGCAGCCGAAGTCCTTGAACAGCGACATCTGGTCGGCATAGTGCGCCGATTTGCGGCCGTCGGGTGCGATGAAGCCGCTCTGGCCGGGCGGCGCGGCCGTGCATAGCGTGACGCCGCGCGCGCCGAGCACCATCTTGTCGTTTTGCGAACCGCGGTTCATGAAGCTGGGCAGTGTCAGCAGTTCGTCCGCACCGGCTTGCGGCGCTCCGATGAAGTTGCTGGTGAGGAATTTGTGTTTCACCACCGGCGTGCGCCAGGTCGCGGTGTCGCGGCCATGGCGCGTCTCCAGTTCGGCCATGGCCTGCGCCAGTGTGGCGCGCAGCACCGCGTTCTTGTCTTCTCCGTTGAAGAAGTCGTAGGTCTGTGGAACACCGGCCGTGGCGCCCAGCAGTGCGTTGTAGATCAGTTTCATGCCATTGCCGGGCCGGATGCTGGCTACCTGCGTGTCGCCGGCATAGCCGCTGTCCAGGTAGGCGGCCAATACCTCGGGGGGCAGGTCGTCGGCCAGCACCTTCTTATACAGGATGGGCAGCCAATGCATCATCAGCGTGGTGGCGGGGCTGTCGTAGACGCCGCGCTCGGCCGGATCGTCGTTGAGCATGTTCCAGTCGGCCAGCAGTTGCGCCGCACGCCGGGCAGGATCGCCGGCTGCCAGGCCGCGCGTGGCCTCGAGGACGAACGGCACGATATAGCGGGCGTTGGTGTCCGCGTAGGCGGTGATGCGATTGAGTCCCCACAGCTCGTCCGGCGTCAGCCTGGGCTTGGCTTCGAGGCGCGCGGTGAACTCGCGCACGCGGTCCACCACCGAGTAGTTGCCGCCGTCGCTGACTGCGCCCGGCGCCGACTGGTTGTTCCAGTTGGCGATGTATCCCTGCGCCGGATTGAAAGTCCTGGGGTTGTCGCTGAAGGGGCGGATGCCAAGCCATTCCATCGAACCGTCGCCCACCGCCGGCAGCCGGATGTCCTGCGCGGCCGGCCGGATCGGCAGGCGGCCGGGAGACACGTAGCCGATGTTGCCGCTGGTGTCCGAGTAGTACCAGTTGATCGTGATGGCCACGCGCGAGGCCTGCGCCAGCCACTGGTCCCAGCTGGTCGCCTGCATCGAATGGATCCAGCCGAGCAAGGACTCCAGTTCGTAGCCGTCCCAGCTGCGCTTCATCGTATAAGCGGCGCCATTCGGCAAATCGAAGTTGGTGACGATGCCATGGGTGGTGGCGTAAATGTCGACGCTCTCGTCAGCCTGGCCTTTGACGCGGATCACCTCGGTGCGCTTCGTCATCGGGCGCATGGCGCCGTTGAAGAGATACTCGTGCGGGTTGGCAGGATTGAGCTTTTCCTGATACATGTCGTTCACGTCCAGCGGGCCGGCGGTAGCGCCCCAGGCGATCTTGCCGTTGGTGCCGAAGAGGACCACCGGATACGCGAACGGGGTATTGCCGGTGACGTCGAAGCCTGCACCATGCAGGCCGATGCCGAACACATAGGACGGATTGAACCAGTTGAACTGCGGGCCGTTGATGAATACCGTGCTGCCGTCGGTGGTCTTGCCCGGGCCGGCGATCCACAGGTTGCTGGCGATCGGACGGGTCCATGGTTCGGCGACGCCGCGGCGGGCTGCATCAATGTCGTTGCGGGCGCTAAGTAATTCAGGCGAGACAGGCGCCAGGCGAACGGCGTTGCCATCGAGCGGCGCTGACGCCGTCTTGAGAGGCGCTACCGTGCGCGGCACCGTGGTTGGTGCGAGAGGGTCTTCCACCCAGCGGATCTGGTCGAACAGCCGGCGTCCGGCGACTTCGCCCTTTGCCTTGCGCAGTTGATCCAGCAAGCGCAGGTTGGCGACTTCACTGCTCACGTTGGAATAACGATTGGCCATGGTGCCGATCCAGATCATGGCCACGTCGTAACCCGTCCAGTCGGCCTTCGGCGTGAAGCCGGCATCGCTGAACTGTTTGGGCAGCAGTGTCGCCTGCGCCTTCAGAACCTCGTTGACACGCGCGTTAAAGCCGGCGGCATAGCCGTCGAAGATCGCTTTGTCATCGGCTGACAGGGCCGCCATCTGGGCGCGGATGGACGCGGGCGTGAAGCCCGAGCGGCTGCCCTTGTCGAGCGCGACATAGGCCGGCCCCATCACTTCGGAGACGGTGCCGAGCACGGCGCGGCGGGCCATTTCCATCTGGAACAGGCGATCCTCGGCGACCACATAGCCGAATCCGTAAAACAGGCCGCGCACATCGTTGGCGTACACATGCGGCACGCCATAGTTGTCGCGCTTGATCGTGATCTTGCCGGCAGGGACGGCGACCTGGTCCGGCGTCCGATCTGCCGCTTGGTCCGCCGCGACGCATGCAGTGGACGCGAAGGCGGCGCATGCGAGCAGCGTGAGCGCGGCACAAGCGCGGGGGATCAATCTGTAACGTCGTTGCATGACGGTCTCCGTACGTGATCAGCTCGGTGAGTGATCGTTTCTAATGGGCGCTTTTGAATCTGCGCTTGTGGAAGGTGGTACGTGGTAAGTGGTAATGCTCAGGACACGGATACCGCTGCATTCTTCGCCAGCGCCGTCGCATCGAGCCCGGCGATGACTTCGCCCTTGATGCGATACGACTTGCCGCGGAACAGCGCGATGCGCTTGCCGTCCTGGTTGGTGACGGTGATGTCGTAGACGCCGGTGCGTCCCGCCAGCGATTGCTCGATGGCTTCCGCCGTCAGCACGTCGTTGACCGCACCCGGAGCCAGGTACTCGATGCTGCAGCCGGACGCGACCGTGGCCTGGTTGCGGCTGTTGCATGAAAAAGCAAATGCGCTGTCGGCCAGCGCAAAGATGAAGCCGCCGTGGCAGGATGCATGGCCGTTGAGCATGTCCGAACGCACCAGCATCGACAGGCGCGCATAGCCGGGACGCACTTCATGGATCTTCATGCCCAGCGCCTGCGTGGCGTTATCGCGCGCATACATGGACTTGGCGGTGGCTTCGGCCAGGGCTTGTGCTTCTTCAGGATTCAGTGCAACAGCGGGCACAACGGCAACGGCGTTGAGGGTTGCTTCAGGCATGGAACTTTCCTTTACTTGCGGTTTTTCTCATGATCAGCGGCGACACGCGATAGCGGTCTTCGCCATAGGCGGCAGCCAGGTGCGACAGCACGCCGGCAACGGTGTCGAGTCCGATGGCGTCGGCCCAGGCCAGCGGCCCGCGCGGATAGTTGACGCCTTTCTGCATCGCCATGTCGGCGTCGGCGGCGCTGCATACGCCCTGGTTGACGGTGTCGGCGGCTTCGTTGGCGAGCATCGCCACGGTGCGCATGACCGCCATGCCAGGCACGTCGTCCAGGCGCGACACCGCGAAGCCGGCCGCCTGCAGCAGCGCCACGATGGCGGCGTATGCGGCATCGCTGCATTGATCGGCGCGCGTCACCGCCACGCGCGTGGCCTTGTTGAAGTCCAGCGCCAGGTCGATCAGCACGGTATCGGCATGGCCGTTGTCGGCGGCGCGCTGCGTGGCGCTGCGGCCGTCGGTCAGATAGGCCTTGGCGTTGCCGCATTGGAGCACCAGATTGTCGACGCCGGAGGGAGTGCTGCGTTCGACACTCATGCCGCCCAGACGCGCTGCCAGCGCTTCGGCCAGCGGTCCCGTACCGTGCAGCTGCACTACGCCGGAAGGGCGTGCCGCGGCAGCTTCGGTGGCCGGTTCCGGCATGGCGGCAGCGTCGCCATAGCGATAGAAACCGCGCCCGCTCTTGCGTCCGAGGAAGCCGGCGTTGACCAGCTCCTGCTGAATCAGCGACGGCGTAAAACGCGGATCGGTGAAGTAAGCATGAAACACCGATTGCGTCACCGCGAAGTTGACGTCATGCCCGATCAGGTCCATCAGCTCGAACGGCCCCATGCGGAAGCCGCCGGCTTCGCGCAGGATGGCGTCGATGGTGGCCGGCTCGGCCGCTTGCTCGTTGAGGATGCGCAGCGCTTCGGCGTAATACGGACGCGCGACGCGGTTGACGATGAAGCCCGGCGTCGATTTGGTGTGCACCGGATTCTTGCCCCAGGCCAGCGCGGTGTCGTACACGCACCCGGCCACGGCCGCATCGCTGGCCAGGCCGCTGATGATTTCGACCAGCGCCATCAACGGCACCGGGTTGAAGAAGTGCATGCCCACCAGGCGTTGCGGCAGCCGCAGCGCCGCGCCGATGCTGGTGATGGAAATCGACGACGTGTTGCTGGCGAAGATGCAATCGTCCGCCACCACCGCTTCCAGGTCGGCGAACAGCTTGCGTTTGACGTCGAGGTTTTCGACGATGGCTTCGACCACGAGGCCGGCTTCGGCCAGTTCGGACAAGGCCGACGCCGGACGTAGGCGCGCCTTGGCGGCGCCTGCTTCAGCAGCCGTCATGCGGCCTTTGCCGGCCAGCTTGTCGAACATGCCGCCGATGTCGGCGATGGCTTTGACCACCGCCTCGGCGCGCGTGTCGAACAACTGCACGCTGTAGCCGGCCGCTGCCGCCACCTGGGCGATTCCTGCTCCCATGGCGCCGCTGCCGATGACGGCAACCGTGCGTGAAGGTGGCAATGCTTGGGATTGGTTGATGCCGGACATGCTCATTCTCCGGTGAACAGCGGCGCGCGCTTTTCCAGGAAGGCCGTGACGCCTTCCTTGTAGTCGCGGCTGTAGCCGAGCGCGCGCATGCTGTCGCGTTCCAGCGCCAGTTGTTCGGTCAGGGTATTGGCCGGGCTTTGATAAATCGCGGCCTTGGTGTGCGCCAGACCCTTGGTCGGCGCAGAGGCGAAATGCTGCGCCATGGCGCGCGCTTCGGTCTGCAGCTTGTCGTCGTCGACGCATTTCCAGATCAGGCCCCATTGCTCGGCTTGTTCTGCGCTCAGCTTGTTGCCCAGCATCGCCAGGCCCATGGTGCGCGCCGTACCGACCAGGCGCGGCAGGAAATACGTGCCGCCGGTATCCGGCAGCAGGCCCAGCTTGCAGAACACTTCGACGAAGCTGGCCGACCGCGCCGCCAGCACGATGTCGCACGCCAGCGGGATATTGGCGCCGGCGCCCGCCGCTACGCCATTGACCGCGCAGATCACCGGGAAGGGCAGGGAGCGCAGCGTCTGCACCAGCGGGCCGTAGTATTTTTCAATCGATTCGCCGAGGTCGACGGCGCCGTCGCCCGGCTTCACCGCGCGGTCGGACAAGTCTTGTCCGGCGCAGAAGCCGCGTCCGGCGCCGGTCAGCAGCAATACACGCACACCGGCATCGGCCTTGATGCGCTCAAGCGCGTCGCGCACTTCCAGATGCATGGCGACGGTGAAGCTGTTGAGCTTGTCAGGCCGGTTCAGCGTGATGACGGCGATGCCGCCGGTGTTTTCAAACAGGATGGATTCGTATTGCATGGCATTTTCCTCAATGATCAGACAGGTTCGCGGATTTGCACCACGCGGAAACGGCTGGCGACAAAGGCCGTATCGGCCAGCGCGGCGTTGGCGGCCGGATTGGCGCCGGTGCCGTGGAAGTCGCTGAAAGCCGCCGACTGGTTGACGAACACGCCGCCGGTCAGGTTCAGCGACAGCGCCACGCCGGCTTCGGCTGCGGCGTCGCCCAGCGCTTCCTTGACCGCCGCATCGGTGGTGTAGGCCGACAGCGTCAGCGCGCCATGTTCGCGTACGGTTTTCTCGGCCAGCTTGATGCTCACGGCGGTGCTGTCGGTGGCGACGGCAAACGAGACCGGGCCGAAGAATTCCTCCGTCACAGCCTTGCCGTCGGCGACCTTCACCAGTAACGGCGTACGGATGCGCGCATCGGGGAATTGCGGATGCTGCAGCGAGGTGCTGTCGAGCACGACCTCGCCGATCTTGCGGGCGGCATCGATACGGTCGAGCACGGCGGTGTTCTGGATCGCGCCCAGCAATTCCACCGCCTTGACCGGATCGCCGGTCAGCTTGTTGATGGCGTCGGCGATCGCAGCCACCACGGCGTCGAAGCTCACATGGCCTTCGGCGGTGGCTATGCCGTCTTTCGGGATGTAGATGTTTTGCGGCGTGGTGCACATCTGGCCGGAGTACAGCACCAGCGAGAAAGCGATGTTGCGCGCCATGCCCTTGAAGTCGGCGGTCGAGTCGATGACGATTTGGTTGACGCCGGATTTTTCCGTGAAGACCTGCGCTTGCAGCGCGTTGCGCTCCAGCCAGTTGCCGTTGGCGGAACTGCCGGTGAAGTCGATCAGCTTGATCTCGGGACGCAGCGCCAGTTCGGTGGCGACCTTGTCGCCGGCTTCATGCGCGACCAGGGTGACGACGTCGGGATTGAAGCCTGCTTCGGCGATGACCGCGCGTGCGATCTCGACGGTGATCGCCAGCGGCAGGATCGCGCCCGGATGCGGCTTGACGATCACGGTGTTGCCGGTCGCCAGATCGGCGAACAGGCCGGGATAGCTGTTCCAGGTGGGGAAGGTGCAGCAGCCGATCACCAGGCCGATACCGCGCGGCACGATGCGGAAGTGCTTTCGCATCTTCAGCGGATCGTGTTTGCCTTGCGGTTTTTCCCAAAACGCATTGGCCGGAATGCGGCTGGTTTCCTGCCACGCGTAGGCAATCGCTTCGACGGCGCGATCCTGCGCATGCGGGCCGCCGGCCTGGAATGCCATCATGTAGGCCTGGCCGGTGGTGTGCATGACGGCGTGGGCGATTTCGAAGCTGCGGGCGTTCAGGCGCGCGACAATCTCCAGCGCGACGCCGGCCCAGACTTCCGGTCCGGCCTTGCGCCAGGCCACGCCTGCCGCGGCCGAGCCTTGCAGCAGCTGATCGATGTCGGCCTTCGGATAAGTGATGCCGAGCGCCGGGCCGTATGGCGAGACTTCATTGCCGGTGCGACCGATGGTGCCGGCCTGGCCAATCTCGAACGGGCGGTTGAGGCGCGCATCGTAAGCGGCCTTGCCGTCGTCGGCGGCGGTTTCGCCATAGACGCGCGGGCTCGGGCTTTCGCTGTACGGACTCCAGTAGCCGCGTTCGCCAATCGCCTGTACAGCTTTATCCAGCGTGGCGCGGTGGCGGTCAAAGAAGGTGGTCGACATGTGGTCTCCTGAATGATTATGTGTGGTCGACGAGGTGCGGGTCAGTTGTCCTGATCGAAGTCGATCAGCAGCTTGTCGGTGACCGGGAAGCTCTGGCAGCTCAGCACGAAGCCGCGCGCGATTTCATAGTCTTCCAGGCAGTAGTTGGCATCCATGTCGACCTTGCCTTCGACGATCTTGCAGCGGCAGGTGGCGCAGACGCCGCCCTTGCACGAATAGCGCATGTCGATGCCGTGCTTGAGGCCGGCGTCGAGCAGCGATTCCTTTTCCTTCTCCATCGTGAAGACGGTGTGGTAGCCGTCGACGATCACGGTCACTTCGCATTCCTGCTTGCCGACCACCGGGCGCGCTGCCACGGCTTTGTGTTTCGGGATGCTGGCGGCGAACAGTTCGACCTTGATGGCGGACTTGTCCAGGCCGTTGGCCTGCAGCGATTCGCTGACGGCGTTGAGCATGTCTTCCGGACCGCAGATGAAGGCAGCGTCGATGTCGTCGAGGTCGATCCAGGATTTGAAGAACTGGTCGCACTTTTCGCGTGTGATGCGGCCGTTGAACAGCTCCACATCCTGCTGTTCGCGGCTCATGACGTAGACCACGTTGAGGCGTTCGAGGTAAGTGTCCTTCAGGTCGGTCAGTTCTTCCTTGAAGATCACCGACGACGATGCGCGGTTGCCGTACACCAGCGTGAAGCGGCTGTCCGGTTCGGTCAGCAGCGTGGTCTTGACGATCGACAGCATCGGCGTGATGCCGCTGCCGGCCGCGAAGGCCAGGTAGTGCTTTTTATTGCCGGCGTCCAGCGGCAGGTTGAAGTGACCCATCGGCGGCATCACTTGCAGGCTCTGGCCCGGCTTGAGCGTATCGTTGGCCCAGGTCGAGAAGACGCCGCCTTGCGTGCGCTTGATCGCCACGCGCAGCTGGTCGTCCTGCACCGCTGAACAAATGGAATACGAGCGGCGCAGGTCTTCGCCGTTGATTTCCGAGCGCAGCGTCAGGTGCTGGCCCTGTTTGTATTGAAAGGTCTCTTTGAGTTCGGCCGGTACGTCGAAGGACACGACGATGGTGTCGCGGGTCTCGTTCTTCACGTTGCCGACGGTCAGAGGATAAAATTTGCTCATGATGGGTGTCTGCCTGATGTGCTGAGGCGCCTGTTGAAGTATCAATGGGCCTTGAAATAATCGAACGGCTCCAGGCAATCCTTGCACTGGTACAGGGATTTGCAGGAGGTTGAACCGAACTGGCTGACGACCACGGTGTGCATCGATCCGCAATGCGGGCAGGCTACCTCGGGCACCTGCTGCCGTTTGCGGCTTATACCGCTGATGTCGATCACCTGTTGCGCCGGCGGTGCGATGCCGTAGCCCTTGAGCCGGCTCTTGCCGTGCTCGCTCATCCAGTCGGTGCTCCAGGCCGGCGACAGCCGTGTCTGGATATTGACGCCGGCAACGCCGTGCTGCGCCAGCACTGCGATGATCTCCTGGGAAATCACCTGCATGGCCGGGCAGCCGGAATAGGTCGGCGTGATCACGACGGTGCATTGCACTTCCTGCTGGTCGTCCGTGCTGACTTGTACGTCGCGCACGATGCCCAGGTCCACCACCGAAATCACCGGGATTTCGGGATCAGGGACCAAGTGCAGCCAGCTCCAGATCTGTTCCTGGAGCTGCTCGGCCGACAGGCTGGAAGCGCTCGCGTTCACCAGGTAGCTCCGGGATAGGCGCGCTGCAGGAACTGCATTTCCGCCAGCAGGTAGCCGAGGTGTTCGGTGTGCTTGCCTTGTTTGCCGCCGCTCTGCATCCAGGCGTCGGCCGGCGGTGTCTGCAGGGTGGCTTCAGTCAGGATTTCCTGCACGTGCTGCAGCCATTGCGCACGGATTTTATCCGGCGCAGGCGCAACGCCTTCCTGTTGCATGGCCAGGTCGGTGGCGTCGCTGCTGAACAGTTCACCGGTGTACGGCCACAGATAGTCAACAGCCTGCTGCACCATGCGATGGCTCAGTTCGGTGCCGTCGCCGAGACGCACGATCAGGTCACCGCTGCGGCGCACGTGATAGGTCACTTCCTTGATCGACTTTTGTGCGATCTCGGCGATGCGTGCATCGGTCGAGGTCGTCAGCGCTTCCAGCAGGAAGTAATGCGCTGCGTCGAAGAAGAACTGGCGCACCAGCGTATCCGCATAGTTGCCGTTGGGTTGTTCGACCAGCAGCACGTTGCTGAACTGGTGGGCGTCGCGCAGGAAGGCCAGCTGGTCTTCACCGCGGCCGGCGCCTTCGAGTTCGCCGGCGTACGACAGCCACATCCGCGCCTGGCCGATCAGGTCCAGGGAGACGTTGGTCAAGGCCATATCCTCTTCCAGGGCCGGGCCCTTGCCGCACCATTCGGACAGGCGCTGGCTGAGGATCAGCGCGTTGTCGCCGAGGCGGCGTACATAGGTTGTTTTATCTGACATGCCGATTTCCTGAGCGCAAGGGTTAGAGGTTCTTCACTTCTTCCGGCATCGGGAAGAAGGTCGGGTGGCGATACACCTTGTTGTTGGCCGGCTCGAACAGTGCGACCTTGTCGCCCGGGCTGCTGGAAACGATATCGGCGGCGCGCACCACCCAGATGCCGACGCCTTCGTTGCGGCGGGTGTAGACGTCGCGCGCATTGTTGATCGCCATCTCGGCATCAGGCGCGTGCAGGCTACCGACGTGCTTGTGCGCCAGGCCGTGCTGACTGCGGATGAAAACTTCCCATAGCGGCCATTCTTTACTCATCATCTTTTCCTTTGGACTGGACCGGCCCGCGCTGAAAACAGGTAACAGGTGGCCGGTCGTGGCTGTGTTGTATTGGATTGCGTATTTGTGCAGATACTTATGCGGCGGCTTGTGCCGTCTGCTTTTTCTCGGCGTGGGCGACCAGCGCATCGCGGAACCATGCGCCGTCGTCGTAGGCCTTCTTGCGCGTCTGCAGGCGCTCGCGATTGCAAGGGCCGTTGCCGCGCAGGACGTTGTGGAATTCTTCCCAGTCGATCTGGCCGAAGTCGTAGCGGCCGGTTTCCTCGTTCCATTTGAGGTCCGGATCCGGCACGGTCAGGCCGAGGTATTCGGCTTGCGGCACGGTCTGGTCGACCATGCGCTGGCGCAGCTCGTCATTGGAGAACAGCTTGATGCGCCATTGCGCCGACTGCGCGCTGTTGACCGAGGCGGCATCGGACGGGCCGAACATCATCAGCGACGGCCACCACCAGCGATTGAGGGCATCCTGCGCCATCTGCTTTTGTTCCGGCGTGCCTTTGCACAGCGCCATCATGATGTCGTAGCCTTGGCGCGCATGGAAGGATTCTTCCTTGCACACGCGCACCATGGCGCGCGCATACGGACCGTAAGAGCAGCGGCACAGCGGGATCTGGTTGATGATGGCGGAGCCGTCGACGAGCCAGCCGATGGCGCCCATGTCGGCCCACGACAGCGTCGGATAATTGAAGATGCTGGAATACTTGGCTTTGCCGGAGTGCAGGTCGGCCAGCAATTGATCGCGCGATACGCCCAGGGTTTCGGCGGCGCTGTACAGGTACAGGCCGTGACCGGCTTCATCCTGGATCTTGGCCAGCAGCACGGCCTTGCGCTCCAGCGTCGGCGCGCGCGTGACCCAGTTCGCCTCCGGCAACTGGCCGACGATTTCCGAGTGCGCGTGCTGCGACACCTGGCGGATCAGCGTCTTGCGATAGGCATCGGGCATCCAGTCCTTCGGCTCGATCTTGACGCCGTCGTCGATGCGCGCCTGGAATGCGCGTTCTTCGGGGCTCATCTCATCGAGCGAGCGCACGTTCTTGAGGCCGGTCTCTACCAGTTGTGCATACATGATGTTCATCTCCACTGAGGTGATTGGGCCGCAGGCGGTGATCATTGATTCGCTGCGGCGCGACTGCTTGTTTCAAATACGGGGACGGGGCTGCTGCGGTTTCGCCTAATTTCGTTTCGCCGCGATCAGTGGCTCCACCGCGGGTGCTTTCAGGGACGGCCGGCCGGCTTCGATCTTCTGCAGCGGCTGGACTTCCTTCATGCTGGCCAGGCAACGCTTGGTCAGGTCCTGATAGGTGTGCGTGCCTTCGCGTTTCCAGGCGATTTCCTGTTCGCTCAGTTCGCGCAGGATCTTGGCCGGGACGCCGGCTGCCAGCGAGCGCGGCGGCACCTTCATGCCCGCGCGGACGAAGGCGCTGGCGGCGACAATGGCTTCTTCGCCGACTTCGGCGTCATCCATCACCACTGCATTCATACCGACCAGCGCGTCGCGGCGCACGACGCAGCTATGCAGTACGGCGCCATGGCCGATGTGGCCGTTTTCTTCGATCACGGTGTCATGCGCAGGGAAGCCATGCACCACGCAGGTGTCCTGCACATTGGAACCGCGATGCATGACGATGCGGCCGAAATCGCCACGCAGGCAGGCAGCCGGTCCTATATAGCAATCCGGTCCGACGATCACGTCGCCGATCAGGACGGCGGTCGGATGAACGTAGGCGCTGGGGTCCACTACCGGGATCACGCCTTCTATCGAATAACACGGCATTGCTTGTCTCCTTGATTACCTCAGGTTCCTGCTTTGTTTTTGCGGGGCGGGGCGTTTCAAAAAACATTTGCCTGGCATCCGATTTTGGTTAATAATAAATTCAACCGACCGGTCGGTCAATAATGTTTTGAACTATTTTCGCTATTTGTGTTGCGTCTACGGCGTGCAGGAGTGCGCGCCAAAGCCGCGCCCAGAGCGGAAGAGCGAGCCATTGTAAAAACGACCGGGAGATAGTTTGACGTTCTTTCAGCATGTCGCGACATGCCGGAATGCCAGCACGAACTTGCGCAGCGACGAGTGAATGCAAGCCGGTGAGAGCGATAGGCGAAGCTGAATTGGGCCCGATTTACGGCACAATCACGGCTTCTTGGAATTTGTTGAAAGGAAGAAAACTATGCCACGCAAGCGTGCAGCAGGATTTGACAACCAGCGCGACCTGATCATAGAGCAGGCGGCGACATTGTTCGCGCGCAATGGTTTTCCCGGCACGTCGATGAATGAAGTGGCGGAGGCATGCGGTCTGTCGAAGGCATCGCTGTATCACTACATGTCGGACAAATATCAGTTGCTGATGTTTATCTGCGAAGGCCATATCGAGCGCCTGTGCGCTCTGGTCGATGAAGTGGCGCAGCAGGACCTGGCGCCGGAACCGCGCCTGCGCCTGATGGTGCAGCGTTTTGTCGAGGAGTACGCAGATGCCCAGAACGAGCATCGGGTGCTGACCGAAGATGTGCGCTTCCTGAAAGAGGAAGACCAGCAGCGCATCTTCGCCGGCGAGCGCAAGGTGGTCGGGGCGATGGCGCAGGCAATGATCGGCGTGCGGCCCGAGCTGGACGCCAGCAAGATGGCCAAGCCGTTGACGATGCTGTTGTTCGGCATGATCAACTGGATGTTCATGTGGTTGAAGCCGGATGGCGAACTGACCCACGAACGCATGGCGATGGTGGTGTCGGACCTGCTGTTCGGCGGCATCGGCGCAGTCAGGCTGGAAGATATCGGCCAGGCGGAAGAAGGGAAAAAGATACGGCAGGAATGAACAAGGTTCCAGAGAGGGCCTGTCATTTTTGCGCAAGAGACGGGGAGGGACGGTTGAAGCCGTCTCATCCGGGCAGGAAGTGACCAGAAAATCAACCAAGGAGACCACAAGTGAAATTCGTCCAAAAACTCAACGCCCTGACCACGTCGGTTGCATTGGCAATGCTGGCTTTCGCCGGCGCAGCGCAAGCCGACATCAACGTCGGCGTGAACCTCTCGACTACCGGCCCTGCGGCATCGCTGGGTATCCCCGAAAAGAACACCATCGCCTTGCTGCCGACCACCATCGGCGGCCAGAAGGTCAACTACATCGTGCTGGACGACGCCTCCGACACGACGCAGGCGGTCAAGAACACGCGCCGCTTCATCTCCGAAAACAATGTCGACCTGATCATCGGCTCGACCGTGTCGCCGAACTCGCTGTCCATGATTGAAGTGGTCGCTGAAGCGCAGACGCCGATGATTTCGCTGGCCGCCTCGGCGCGCATCGTCGAACCGATGGACGCGAAAAAGAAATGGGTCTTCAAGACCCCGCAAAACGACATCATGATGTCGCTGGCGATCGTGAAGGACATGGTCGCGCGCGGCTACAAGCGGGTCGGCTTCATCGGTTTTGCGGATGCCTATGGCGAAGGCTGGTACACCGAATTCAGCAAGGCCGCTGCTTTGAAGAAGGTCGAAGTCGTCGCCAACGAACGTTTTGCACGCACCGATACCTCGGCCACCGCGCAAGCCTTGAAACTGATCTCGGCCAAGCCTGATGCGATCCTGATCGCCGGCTCGGGCACCCCGGCCGTGGTCCCGCAGCGCGCCTTGGCCGAACGCGGCTACAAGGGCCAGATCTACCAGACCCACGGCGTCGCCAATGCCGACTTCCTGCGCGTAGGCGGCAAGCTGCTGGAGAACACACTGCTGCCGGCCGGTCCCGTGCTGGTGGCGGCGCAACTGCCGGCCGACAACCCGATCCGCAAGGTGGCGCTGGGCTACACCGTCAAGTATGAGGCGGTGCATGGCAAGGACAGCGTCTCGCTGTTCGGCGGCTATGCCTGGGACGCCGGCCTGCTGCTGCAGGCGGCCGCGCCGGAAGCGCTGAAGAAGGGCAAGCCCGGTACGCCTGAATTCCGCGCCGCGCTGCGCGACGCGCTGGAAGCCTCCAAAAATGTCAACGGCGTCCATGGCGTCTACAACATGTCGGCCACCGACCACCTTGGCCTGGATCAACGCGCATCGGTGATGGTGAAGATCGTCAACGGTGCATGGAAGTATCAGCCGTAAGCCCGGCATCTTCAACGATCTTCACCGGCAATGTGATGAAAAAAAGGCAGGGCGGCTGACATTGGCGCCTTGCCGTTTTTTGTCGTCACGGCGGCCTCAGGTTCTCAGCATTTTCGAGTAAATAACGGAAACAGCAATGACAGCACAATCCACACTCTTGCAAAGCTACATCGGCGGCCGCTGGATCGGTTCCACCGCCGCGACGCCGCTCAACAGCGCCGTCAATGGCCGTCTGATCGCTTCCACGCATGCCGAGAGCATCGACTTCGACGAAGCCGTGACCTATGCGCGCAAACAGGGATTGCCGGCATTGCTGGCACTCGATTTCCAGCAGCGCGCGGGCATCCTGCGCGCGCTCGCCAAATACCTCAACGAACACAAGGAACAGCTCTACGCCGTCTCCGCGCACACCGGCGCCACGCGCGCCGACAGCTGGATCGACATCGAGGGCGGTTCCGGCACCTTGTTCGCCTACGCCAGCGTGGGCGGCAACGAATTCCCGTCCGGCAATCTGGTGCATGAAGGTCCGGCCATCCCGCTGGGCAAGCAAGGCAAGTTCGCCGGCACGCACATCCTGGTGCCGCGCGGCGGCGTCGCCGTGCACATCAACGCCTTCAATTTCCCGGTCTGGGGCATGCTCGAAAAATTCGCGCCGACCTTCCTCGCCGGCATGCCGTGCCTGATCAAGCCGGCCACCGCGACCAGCTACCTCACGGAAGCGGCGGTGCGCCTGATCAATGCCTCCGGCCTGCTGCCGGCCGGCAGCCTGCAGCTGATCATTGGCGGCACCGGCGATCTGCTGGACCGCCTGCAAGGCCAGGATGTGGTGACCTTCACCGGTTCGGCCGACACCGCCGCCAAGCTGCGCGTGCATCCGAACCTGATCCGCCAGTCGATTCCGTTCAACGCGGAGGCCGACTCGCTCAATTGCGCCATCCTCGGTCCCGACGTCACGCCGGACGACGAAGAGTTCGACCTGTTCGTCAAGGAAGTGGCGCGCGAGATGACCACCAAGGCCGGCCAGAAGTGCACCGCGATCCGTCGCGCCATCGTGCCGCGCCAACATATCGACGCCGTCGCCGAGCGCCTGCGCGCGCGCCTGGCCAAGACCGTGGTCGGCGATCCCGCGCTGGAACAGGTGCGCATGGGGCCGCTGGCGTCCAAGGCGCAACAGCATGACGTGGCCGAACGCCTGGCCCTGCTCAAGGCTGGCAATGAACAGATCTTCGGCGCCGGCGACGGTTTCAGCCCGGTCGGCGATGCGGTCGGCGAGGGCGCCTTCTTTGCGCCGACGCTGCTGCTGTGCCGGGACGGCGTCGCCAATCCGGCGGTGCATGATGTCGAAGCCTTTGGCCCGGTCAGCACGCTGATTGCCTATGACGACTTCGACGCTGCGCTGGACCTGGCTGCACGCGGCCGCGGCAGCCTGGTCGGCAGCCTCGTGACGCACGATCCCAAGGTCGCCGCCAAGGCGATCCCCATCGCCGCCGCATGGCACGGACGCTTGCTGATCCTCGACCGTGAAGCGGCGGTGGAATCCACCGGTCATGGTTCTCCCTTGCCGCAACTCAAGCACGGCGGCCCCGGCCGCGCCGGCGGCGGTGAAGAACTGGGCGGCGCACGCGCCGTCAAGCACTACCTGCAACGTGCGGCGGTGCAAGGTTCGCCCACCATGCTGGCTGCCGTCACCGGCGAACACGTGCGCGGCGCGGCGGTGCGCGAATCGGACATCCATCCGTTCCGCCATCACTTCGAAGACCTGCAGATCGGCGACTCGCTGCTGACTCATCGCCGCACCGTCAGCGAAGCCGACATCGTCAATTTCGGCGGCTTGTCGGGCGACTACTTCTACATGCACTTCGACGAGATCGCCGCCAGGGAATCGCCGTTCGGCAAACGCATCGCGCATGGCTACTTCGTGTTGTCGGCTGCGGCCGGGCTGTTCGTCTCGCCGGCCCCGGGTCCGGTGCTGGCCAACTACGGCCTCGACACGCTGCGCTTCGTCAAGCCGGTCGGCATCGGCGACACCATCCGCGCGCGCCTGACCTGCAAACGCAAGATCGACCGCAACAAGAAGGACGCCAACGGCGTCGGCCAGGGCGTGGTCGCATGGGACGTCGAAGTGACCAACCAGGACGGTGAACTGGTGGCGTCGTACGACATCCTGACGCTGGTCGCCAAGAAGAATTGATCTTCGCAATACCGGGCAACACCGGCAATACCAGATAACAAAAAGCCTGCGGCGGCGCTCCCGATTTTTCGGAAACGCGCACGCAGGGCGGAAGGCGGCGGTCGCGATCGATTGACCTGTCGACATCGCCTTCCACAATACTATTTCAATCTGCACGGCGCGCGCCGCCGTGCACCCAAGGAGGATGGACGTGGACGCAAGTATCTTTGCGGTCCTGGTGCAAGACGGCATTACGACGGGCGCAATTTACGCCTTGCTGTCGTTGGCATTGGTACTGGTTTTTTCGGTGACGCGAGTCATCTTGTTGCCGCAAGGCGAATTCGTTGCCTTCGGCGCACTGACCCTGGCGGCAATCCAGGCCGGCCAGGCGCCCCAGAGTGCGCTGCTGATGGTGGCGCTGGGCGTGGCGACCATCTTCTGCGAAGTGGCCGGCAACCTGCGCCGTGCCGATCGCCGCGGCAAGCTGCTTGGCCGGTTGCCGCTACTGGCGGGTAAATACCTGCTGTTTCCGATTGCCGTCTACGCCGTGACGCTGACTGTCCCGCTCAAGGATCTGCCGATGCTGGTGCAGATCGCGCTGGCACTGGCCATCGTCGTGCCGATGGGACCGATGGTATATCGCCTGGCCTACCAGCCGCTGGCGCATGCCAGTATCCTGGTGCTGCTGATCGTCTCGCTCGGCGTGCATCTGGCGATGGTCGGCCTGGGCCTGCTGATGTTCGGTCCGGAAGGCTCTAACACCTTGCCCTTCACCGATGCACAATTCGCCATGGGCGAGATGACCGTCTCGGGCCAGAGCCTGATCGTGATCGGCACCGTGGTCGCGCTGATCGTCGGCATCTATTTCTACTTCGAACGCACGCTGTCCGGCAAAGCCCTGCGCGCCACCGCCGTCAACCGCCTGGGCGCACGCCTGGTCGGCATCGGCACCAACCAGGCCGGCAAGCTGTCGTTCACCTTGAGCGCCGGCATCGGCGCGCTGTGCGGCATCCTGATTGCGCCGTTCACGATCATCAATTACGAATCGGGCTTCCTGATTGCGCTCAAGGGTTTCGTCGGCGCCATCTTCGGCGGCCTGGCCAGCTATCCGATTGCCGCCGCCGGCGCGGTCGGCATCGGCCTGATCGAGAGCTTCTCCTCGTTCTGGGCCAGCTCGTTCAAGGACCTCATCGTCTTCACGGTGATCATCCCCGTCTTGCTGTGGCGCTCGCTCACCAGCAATCACGTCGATGAAGAAGCCTGAGGTGGAACACATGAAAAACAAATTCGTTTTCTCGGCCGCTCTTTCTACGATTGCGCCTGTCGTCCTTCTGTTGCTGGTGCTGGCTTTGCCGTTCCTGTCAGTGCCGCCGTTCTGGATCACGCTGTTATCTTATGTCGGCCTGTACAGCATCGTCGCGCTCGGCCTCGTGATGCTGACCGGTGTTGCCGGCCTGACCTCGTTCGGCCAGGCTGCATTCGTCGGCATCGGTGCTTACACCACTGCTTACGTCACCACGCAATTCGGCTTGTCGCCGTGGATCGGCCTGCTGGCCGGACTGCTCATCACGGGCGTCTCGGCGTTGCTGATCGGCGCGGTGACGATGCGCATCTCGGGCCATTTCCTGCCGCTGTCGACCATCGCCTGGGGCTTGTCGCTGTACTTCCTGTTCGGCAACCTGGAGAGCCTGGGCAAGTACGACGGCATCGGCGGCATCCCGTCGATTTCGCTGTTCGGCTTTGAGTTCAGCAGCGGCAAGTCGATGTATGTACTGATCTGGGTGGTGGCGATCCTCGCGCTGGTATCGGTCAAGAACTTCCTCAACTCGCGCACCGGACGCGCCGTGCGTGCGCTCAAGTTCGGCTACGTCATGCCGGAGGCGATGGGCGTCAACACGGTCTGGCTCAAGATCGTCATCTTCGCCTACGCCGCCATGCTGGCCGGCGTGTCCGGCTGGCTGTACGCGCATTTGCAGCATGCGGTCAACCCGACTCCGTTCGGCCTCAAGTACGGCATCGATTATCTGCTGATGGTGGTGGTGGGCGGCGCAGGTTATGTCTGGGGAGCGCTGCTCGGCGCCGGCCTGATCACCTTGCTCGGTAACTTCCTGCAAGAATGGCTGCCGGCCGTGCTCGGCACCGGCGGCAACTTTGAAGCCATCGTGTTCGGCATCGCGCTGGTGCTGTTCCTGCAATACGCCAACGAAGGCCTGTGGCCGTTCATCCAGGCGCGCTTCCCGGGCCGTCCGTCCGCCAGGGCGCCGGACGACGCGCCTGCGCTGGCGCACAAGGACAAGCCCGCCGCCGGCGAAGTCATCCTCGACGTCAAGGACGCGCGCAAGCAGTTCGGCGGCCTGGTGGCGGTCAACGACGTCAGCTTCTCGGTCAAGGCCGGTGAGGTGGTCGGCCTGATCGGCCCCAACGGCGCCGGCAAATCGACCACCTTCAACCTGGTGACCGGCGTGCTGCCGATCACCAGCGGTGCTGTCGATTATCGCGGCCGTTCGATCGCCGGTTTGTCGTCGCGCCAGATCGCCAGCCGCGGCATCGCGCGTACCTTCCAGCACGTGCGCCTGGTGCCGGGCATGAGCGTGCTCGAGAACGCTGCCATGGGCGCCTACCTGCGCAGCGACCGTGCGGCACAAGGCGGCGCGCTGGCCAGCATCCTGCGCCTGAACCGCAAGGAAGAAGACAAGATTCTGCTTGAAGCCAAGCGCCAGCTCGAACGTGTCGGCCTCGGCGACATGCTGTATCGTCCCGCCGGCAGCCTGGCGCTGGGCCAGCAACGCATCCTCGAGATCGCCCGCGCGCTGTGCTGCGATCCGGCCTTGCTGCTGCTGGATGAACCCGCTGCGGGTTTGCGCTACAAGGAAAAACAAGCGCTGTCCGAACTGCTGAGGAAACTGCGCGCCGAAGGCATGGCCGTGCTGCTGGTGGAGCACGACATGGACTTCGTGATGCAACTGACGGATCACATCGTGGTCATGGAATTCGGCACCAAGATCGCCGAGGGAACCCCGGCCCAGATCCAGGTCCATCCTGCCGTGCTGGAAGCCTATCTGGGAGGAGTGGAGTGATGAGCAACAACCAAGCCAACACCATCATCAATAACGGCGAAGTCCTGCTCGACGTCAGCAACCTGCATGCGCGCTACGGCAAGGTGGAAGCGCTCCACGGCGCCGGACTGCAAGTGCGCGCCGGCCAGATCGTCACCGTCATCGGTCCCAACGGCGCGGGCAAGTCGACCCTGCTCAACGCCATCATGGGCGCCTTGCCGACCAGCGGATCGGCCAGCGGCAGCGTCAAGTATCTGGGCCAGGAACTGAGCAGCATGGACGTCGAGGACCGCGTCGCGCGCGGCCTCTGCCTGGTGCCGGAAAAGCGCGAGCTGTTCGCCACCATGAGCGTCGAAGACAACCTGCAGCTGGGCGCCTACAAGCGCAAGAAGAACGGCGAAGCCAATTACATGGACCAGATCGACTCGGTCTACGCCTTGTTCCCGCGCCTGCTGGAACGGCGCAAGCAGGCGGCGGGCACCTTGTCCGGCGGCGAGCGGCAGATGCTGGCGGTCGGCCGCGCACTGATGGCCAAGCCGCAGGTGCTGATGCTCGATGAACCGAGCCTGGGCCTGGCGCCACTGATCACCAAGGAAATCTTCCACATCATCAGCGAGCTGCGCAAGACCGGCGTCGCCACGCTGCTGATCGAGCAGAATGCGCGCGCGGCATTGCAAGTCGCCGACTACGCCTACGTGCTGGAAATGGGTGAGCCGGTGATGGAAGGTCCGGCGTCCGAACTCGCTGCGAACAAGCAGATCATCGAGAGCTATCTCGGTTTCGCGAAGCATTAAAAAACATAGCGACGGAGATCGCAAAACAACAAGCAACAGGAGTGGAGACAATGAACCTGCGTCGGTTTTCTATCGGTGCCCGGCTGGGCGGCGGCTTTGCGTTGATGTTCGTTTTGCTGGTCGCGCTCGGCGCGGCGGTCGCTATTCAGGCGGCGTCGCTGCAAAACGGTTTGTCGCAGCAGCTCACGCAGATTGCGGCGAACGTACCGGCGGCGCAGAAGAGCGCCATCGCCACGGCGTTGACCAATTCCGACGCAGCGCGCGGCGTGCTGATGCAATTCGCGATCATCGCCGGCGTGGCGCTGATGCTGGTGTGCGCACTGGCCGCATGGCGCCTGAGCCGCAGCATCACGCGGCCCTTGCAGGCCGCCGTGTCGATTGCGCGGCGCGTGGCCACCGGCGACCTGTCATCTAAAGTGGTGGTGGAAGGGCGCGATGAAGTCAGCGATTTGCTGGGCGCTTTGCAGGCCATGAACCAGAGCCTGCTCAAGATCGTCGGCGAAGTGCGCTCCGGTACTCAGGTGATTTCGGAAGCGTCCGGCCGGATCGCCACCGGCAACAGCGAATTGTCGGCGCGCACCGAAGCGCAGGCCAGCTCGCTGGAGCAGACCGCGTCGTCGATGGAACAACTGACCGCCACCGTCAGCCAGAATGCCGACCATGCGGTGCGCGCCAACCAGATCGTGGAGGCGGCTTCCGGCTTCGCCGTCAAAGGCGGTCAGGTAGTGAGCCAGGTGCTCGACACGATGGGTTCGATCAACGACAGCTCGCGCAAGATCGTCGAGATCATCAGCGTGATCGACGGCATCGCCTTCCAGACCAACATCCTTGCGCTCAACGCGTCGGTCGAAGCGGCGCGCGCCGGCGAGCAGGGCCGCGGTTTCGCCGTGGTCGCTTCGGAAGTGCGCAACCTGGCGCAACGCTCGGCCGTCGCCGCCAAGGAGATTAAGACCCTGATCGACGACTCGGTGCAGCAGGTGCAAAGCGGTAACGCACTGGCCGGCCAGGCCGGCGGCACCATGAAGGAAATCGTCGACTCGGTGCAGCACGTCGAACGCATCATCTCCGAAATCACCCAGGCCGGTCGCGAGCAGAGCAGCGGCATCGGCGAAATCAACCAGGCCATCACGCAGATGGACCGCATGACGCAGCAGAACGCCGCCATGGTCGAGCAGGCCGCCTCGTCAGCGGTGAAGATGCAGGAGTTGGCGACCTCGCTGGCGCAATCAGTCAGCGCCTTCCGCCTCGAAAACCATACGGAAGACGCCGTGGCCATGGTCAGGCGCGCGGTGCAGCATGTGAAGCAGCAGGGCAAGGATGCGGCGCTGGCCGACTTCAGCCGCCCCACGTCGGAATTCAAGCAGCGCGATCTCTACATCAACGTCATCGACCTCAACGGCAACACGCTCGCCCACGGCGAAAACGCCAAGCTGATCGGGCGCAACCTGATCGACCTGAAAGACGCCGACGGCAAGCTGTTCATCAAGCAATTCGTCGACACCGCCACGGGCGCAGGCAAAGGCTGGATCGACTACCGCTGGCCGAACCCCGTCACCGCCGTGCTGGAAGAAAAAACTACCTACATCGAGGAGGTCAACGGCCTGGTGATCGGCTGCGGTATCTACAAAGGATAAATACGAGGGATAAAAAGTCTCGCGCCGCCTCAGATCGGCAGCGCCGTTTCGTATTTCACTTCGCGTAGCGCCACGCTGGTGTTGACCTGCGAGACGCCGTTGAGCTTGACCAGCACGTTGTGCAGGAAGTCGTGATACGCCTCCATGTCGGGCACGATGACCTTGACCATGTAGTCGGCGGTGCCGGTGGTCTCGTAGCACTCGACCACTTCGGGACGCATGCGCATGGCTTCCTCGAACTTCTCCACCACACCCTCGGCGTGACGCAGCAGCGAGATGTGCGCCAGGCAGCACACCGACAGGCCCAGCTTGCGCCGATCGACCACGGCGGTGTAGCGCACGATGTAGCCGTTGTCCTCCAATTCCTTCTGCCGGCGCCAGCACGGACTGGCCGACATGCCGACTTTTTCCGCCAGTTCGTTCGATGAAATCCGGGCGTTTTTCTGCAACTCCGCGAGGATCTTTTGCGATGCGGGATCGAGAGGTGAGTTTTTCATTTTGAAGGTCTGATCTGGAAAGATAATTCCCATTTTAGCGACTATAAAGGCATAAATAGAAATAATTTTTCCGGTTCGAAGTCATATCCTTTCTCTCATCAATGCCCGGTTTTTGACGGGTTTTCCGGCAGCTTCCCGCCCCCTATTGAGACGATAACGATAACGATGAACTCGGTGACAATCCCTCCCTTCCGGTCGGCCGCTACGGCGCCGGCCCAGCCTGCAAATCTGCCGGCCGCTCCACTTGAAACGACGGCATCGCTGGTTTCCGCGCTTGCAGATCACGCGCTTGCAGATCCGGACTACGCCCTGGAAGACAACCTCACCCGCAGCAGCGGCCGCGTCTTCCTGACCGGCACCCAGGCGCTGGTGCGCCTACTGTGCATGCAGAAAGCCGCCGACGCCGCCAACGGCCTCAATACCGGCGGCTTCATCAGCGGCTATCGCGGCTCGCCGCTGGGCGCGGTGGACCAGGAACTGTGGCGCGCCTCCCGCTTGCTGAGTGCGCACAACATCGAGTTCCTGCCGGCAATCAATGAAGAACTCGGCGCCACCGCCGTGCTCGGCTCGCAGCAGGTCGAAGCCGACCCGACGCGCAAGGTGCAGGGCGTGTTCGCCATGTGGTACGGCAAGGGACCCGGCGTCGACCGTTCCGGCGATGCGCTCAAGCACGGCAACGCCTACGGCTCATCGCCGCACGGCGGCGTGCTGGCGATTCTCGGCGACGACCACGGCTGCGTGTCGTCGTCGATGCCGCACCAGAGCGAACAGGCGCTGATCGCCTGGGGCATGCCGGTGGTCAATCCCGCCAACATCCAGGAATACATGGAGTTCGGCCCGTACGGCTGGGCGCTGTCGCGCTTCTCGGGCGCGTGGGTCGGCTTCAAGGCGATTTCGGAGACCGTGGAAGGCGGCGCCGTGGTTGAACTTCCACCGCTGCCGCAGTACACCGCGCCGACCGGTTACACGCCGCCGGCCGACGGCCTGCACAACCGCTGGCCCGACTTGCCCGGCCTCGCGCTGGAACAGCGTGTCGACGATAAGCTCAAGGCGGTGCAGGCATTCGCCGGCGTCAATTCCATCGACAAGCTGATCGTACCGGCGCCGCACGCGCGCATCGGCATCATCAGCGCCGGCAAGGCTTACCTCGACCTGTTGGAAGCGCTGGCGCGCCTCGGCCTGTCGCAACAACAGCTGGAAGACCTCGGCGTGCGCCTGTACAAGCCGGGCCTGACCTATCCGCTCGAACGCACGCGCCTGTCGGCCTTCGCCGCAGGTCTCGATGAAATCCTGGTGGTGGAAGAGAAGGGCGCCGTCATCGAGCAGCAGCTCAAGAACCTGTTCTACAACCTGCCGCAAGAGCGTCGCCCATCGGTGATCGGCAAGACCGACGCCCACGGCGAAGCGCTGCTGTCGGCGCTCGGCGAGCTGCGGCCGTCGCGTATCGCACCGGCGCTGGTGCGCTGGTTCGGACCACGGTTCCCGACGCTGAACCTGCAACGCTTCCTGCCCGATTTCTGTGCCGCCGAGTTGTTGTCCAACGACGCCGACAGTGTCAAACGCACGCCGTATTTCTGCTCCGGCTGTCCGCACAATACCTCCACCCGCGTGCCGGAAGGCAGCCGCGCGATGGCCGGCATCGGCTGCCACTTCATGGCGACATGGATGAAGCGCGATACGAACTACCTCGCGCAAATGGGCGGCGAAGGCATCAACTGGGTCGGCTCCTCGCGCTTCGTCGACGAGAAGCACGTGTTCCAGAATCTGGGCGACGGCACCTATTACCATTCCGGTTCGCTGGCGATCCGCCAGGCCATCGCGGCGCGCACCAACATCACCTACAAGATTCTCTACAACGACGCCGTCGCCATGACCGGCGGCCAGCCGGTCGACGGCTCGCTGTCGGTGCCGCAGATCGTGCAGCAGGTCACCAGCGAAGGCGCAAAGAAAGTCGTGGTCGTCACCGACGCTCCCGAGAACTACGCGCTGATCAAGCTGCCGGCCGGCGTCACCGTGCATCACCGCAGCGAACTCGACGTCATCCAGCGCATGCTGCGCGACATCCCCGGCGTGACCGTGCTGGTCTACGACCAGACCTGCGCCGCCGAGAAGCGCCGCCGCCGCAAGAAGAACAAGCCCGGCCATGTCGCCTTCCCCGATCCGGCGCGCCGCATGATGATCAACCCGGCAGTGTGCGAAGGTTGCGGCGACTGCGGCGTGCAATCCAACTGCCTGTCGATCCTGCCCCTGGAAACCGAACTCGGCCGCAAGCGCCAGATCGAGCAATCCTCCTGCAACAAGGATTACTCCTGCGTCGAAGGTTTTTGCCCGAGCTTCGTCTCGGTGCTGGGCGGCACGCTGAAGAAACCGGAAAGCGTCAAGCTCACCCTCGCCGACCTGGAAGCCACGCTGGCCGCCTATCCGGCGCCGGCGCCGCACCGTTTCGCCAAACCGTTTGAAATCCTCGTAGCCGGCGTCGGCGGCACCGGCGTCGTCACCGTCGGCGCGCTGATCACCATGGCCGCGCATCTGGAAGGCAAGGGCGCCTCCACGCTCGACTTCATGGGCTTCGCACAGAAGGGTGGCGCGGTGCTCTCGCACGTGCGCATCGCCGCGTCGCCATCGGCGCTCAATCAGGTCCGCATCGACCTGCAGCAAGCCGACGCCGTGTTCGCCTGCGACCTGGTGGTCTCGGCCATGCCGGAAGGCTTGTCGGTCATGCGCCGCGGCCACACCAAAGTGATCGCCAACGACCGCGAAATCCCGACTGCCGATTTCACGCGCAACCCAGATGCCTCGATCAACAAGGAAGGCCTGCTCGACAAGCTGGCCGCCTCGGCCGGCGCCGATAACGTCGTGCAAATTGACGCACAGGACACGGCGCTGCGTTTCCTCGGCGACCCGATCGGCGGCAACATCCTGCTGATGGGTTACGCCTGGCAACGCGGCCTGGTGCCGGTAGGCCTGCCGGCAATGATGCGCGCCATCGAGTTGAACGGCGTCGCCGTCGACATGAACAAGCGCGCCTTCACCCTCGGCCGCCTCGCCGCCGCCGACGCCGCTGCACTGGACAAGCTCGGCAAGCCGAAGCAGCAGGTCATCCAGTTCGCCGCACCGAAGTCGCTGGCCGACACGGTCGCCTTCCGTATCGACTGGCTGACCAAGTACCAGAACCGTGCCTACGCCCGCCGCTACGAAGAAGCCGTGGCCGCCGTCGAACGCGCCGAAGCAAGGTTGGAAGACAACGCCTCCAGGCGCCCGATCAGCAAGATGGTCGCGCGCAACCTGTTCAAGCTGATGGCCTACAAGGACGAATACGAAGTCGCACGCCTGCACGCCGACCCGGTATTCCGCGAACAGATCGCCGCGCAGTTCGACGGCGACTACAAGCTGGCCTTCCACCTCGCGCCGCCGATGCTGGCGCGCAAGAAACCGGGCTCAGATGTGCCGGCCAAGATGCGTTTTGGGGCGTGGATGATGTCGGGGTTTGCAGTGCTGTCGCGATTCAAGTCGCTGCGCGGGACGCCGTTGGATGTGTTTGGCTATACCGAGGAACGGCGGCGTGAGCGGGCGTTAAGGGATCGGTATCTGGATTTTGTGTTGATGCTGGCGGATCGGCTCAATGTTGACAACAAGGGAGTGGCGTTGAAGCTGGCGCAGTTGCCGGAGCAGATTCGTGGGTATGGGCACGTTAAGCTGGCGGCGATGGATAGGGCTGATCGGGAGTGGGAGGTGTTGATGGGGGAGTTCTTGAGTGGGTCGCGCATGGATAGGCGTGCTGCGGTTTGATGGATTGATGCAGCAATCTCGGAAAATGAAAGTCGATGGCACTCAGCGTGTCATCGACTTTTTTGTTGCTTGAGGGGGCATTAAAGCAAGCGTAGTTCTCGAGAGAAATAAGACCTTGAGGGTCCGTTTCTGCTCGAATCATTGTCCGGGAACGTATCGATCCCGTCCACGTACGTGCCAGCCGAGACGACCGCGGACAATCCTATGACGACGTTCGTCTTTCGTTGTCGATTCACGTCATGTCTTCCATCCATTCATAAGAAAAAATGGCTGCCGGAAGCGTGTTGCCAAAAAAATAATCACTGCTGCAGATCAGAAGCAAGCCCACCTTGCATGTCACGCGCAACAACGTCCCCATCTTTCAGCTTCGATTCCACCGATACATTTTCGTCATCTGCCGGGCGGTTGTAGGGCCTCTCCTTTGGCCGACGCAGATATTCCTCAAATATTGCCAATTCTGTATTCATATTTTCCTAAAAGAGTCAGGGTTTCCCGACAGATATATTTTTGCGTCCCTTTTAGTATCTCGTTCAGCATGGCCGACACCCGTTTTCTGCATCGCCATTCACGGATTCAATCGACGCTCCAGTTCCAGGCGTCCGGGCAGTGGCTTGTATGTCCGGAGTGGGTGACTTGGGTGCAGATGCTCCATGCGGTTAATCCAAGACAAATCTTTCGTTTGCTCATCATGAATCTGATACCGATTGGAGAAGTCTCCGCGCAGATCCACTGTGGCGCGCCGCTGCCCTGGAATGTCCGGGATGTGGAAGGGAAGTTGTTGCTGGCGCGCGGCCATCTGGTCGAGACGATGGCGATGCAGCACAACCTTTTGCGGCGCGGTGTGTTTGTGGATGCGGACGAGGTTCAGGCCAGCCGGGAATCGTCGCCATTGCTGTTTGGTGGCACCCAGCGCCCGGTATTGCCATTCGCTGCACAGTGGGACGCTGTGGAAAAACGCTTGACTGCGCTGCTCGCGAATTATCGCGACGCGCAATTCCTGAGCGGAATCCGCGACGTGGAATCCATGATCACCATCGCCTCGGAAGAACACGCCGACCAGACAATCTATTCGGTCATCCGGCACGATCAGGAGCGCTTCGCTGCCTACGGAATCACGCATTCGATCCACGTCGCATGCGTCTGCAGCATTCTCGCCAAACGGCTCGGTTGGTCGAAGAAGAACAGGGAAACCGTCATCAACGCCGCGTTGACGATGAATCTGTCCATCATCGGCTTGCAAGGCGAACTTGCGCGGAGTGAGAGTGCGCCCACCAGGCAACAGCGGCAACTGATACACGTGCACCCGGCTGAAAGCGTGCGCATGCTGCAGGATGCCGGTGTGACCGATGAGGACTGGCTGCAGGCGGTTGAACAACATCACGAAAGCCCGAATGGCGGCGGTTATCCCTACGGCACGAAACACAAGCTCAGCGAATTGTCGCAAATGATCCGGTTCGCCGATATCTTCACCGCCAAGTATTCCGCACGCAAGAACAGGGCGGCGATGCCATCGAGACAGGCTGCCCAGTCGGTTTATCTGGCGAGCGACGGACATCCGATTGCATCGGCGCTGCTCAAGGAATTCGGCATCTATCCGCCGGGTTGTTTTGTGCTGCTGAAAAGCGGCGAGACGGCGGTGACGATCCGGCGCGGCCATACGCCGACGGCGCCTTTGGTGGCTGTGGTACGAGACAAGAACGGCTTGCCGATCAAGGAGCCGCTGCTGCGCGACACCGTATTGCCGCAATATGCCGTTCTGCGCACGCTTCCCAATCAGCCCACGCAGTACGATACGGCCATTCAAAGGTTGTACACCTTGACGGCTGAGTAGGCAGTCGATGACGACGGCGTTGGTGGTGTGCCTTTACGCGAGGCGTTCAATCACCTGCGCATGCTGAGGCCAGGTCCGCGTGAGCACCTCTTTGTCGGCGAGTTCGAATTCCTCGAATTCGAAGCCCGGGGCCACCGTGCATCCAACCAGGGAATGGCCTTGCGGATCTGCGCATTCCGCGGCGAACCAAGCGCCGGCAGGCACCAATGCCTGGAATTCTGCGCCGTCGTGGATCACGGGATTGCCCAAGCGGAGCACGGTCAGATTGCCGGTCTGCTCGAGGACGTAAATGTGCAGGGGCGACCCGTCATAGAAATGCCACATTTCATCGGACTTGATCCGATGCCAGGCAGATCTCTCACCGGCGCATAGCAAATAGTAGATCGCAGTTGAGGCTGAGCGGATGAGTCCATCGCTTGCTCGCGCAACTTCCATTGCGGCACGATAGGTTTCCCTGAAGTGACCGCCCTCAGGATGCGGCAGGAGACGAAGGCGAGAAATCAGTTCTGCGGGTGTGGAAACACGTTCATTCATATTTACCTCATTTCGACATGAGCTCCCCTACGACGCATCTGCGTCATAACGCAATACTGTTTGAATGCGTGAATTTGCCTGAATTTTCTGGGTAGGGGAAGCGCTTGCAAGCGATTCCCTTCGAATCCCCCGTGTAAGCCGCGCAGGCGGCTTACTTCTCTCCGAGAATAGGGTTTGCTGCGCAAACAAAATGGGGACAACAAATAAAAATGCCCGCTTGCGCGGGCATTTTTATTCTGACGAGAGGGGAATTACCATTCTGCTCTAGATGTCTCTAGAATACGGAAGAAACAAAAACATTTCTAAAAACGTACCCCCGAATGTACCCCCTTTATTTTTCCCGTCGGTGAAAATTAAATAAAATTTCCGACGTAAAGCGAAAAAATACGACTGGCACGTAAATGCTAAAATCGACTAACGGTCTCGTCGTCCTCGTAACAGTTAGTGATTCCAAAATAAGTATAAAAGTCGCTGTTCAGTTTTAAGCAATCATGCGACGCATCAGTTACTTTTAACAAAGCATGGAGGCGGAGCATGTGCGCCCCTTGGAGCGCATATGAGGCAAGTCACAAGAAATAATCATTATGTTCCTGAGTGGTACCAGTACGATTTCCACGGAGTCGGTCAGACTCGTATGCCCTACCTAAATCAGCAGCCCGAGGAACGCATCCTGCCCGATGGCCGCGTTATTGCCCTTAACGATCAGCACATTTGGGGGCCAGCGAAATGCTTCTGTGAATACGATCTGTACACGACCCGTTTCGGCGATACTTTCAACGATGAAATAGAGAAGTTTTTATTTGGCTCTATCGATACTAGAGGAGCAATTGCAGTACGTGCATTTGCAAACGGTGATCCTTCTGCGATACACGAAAATTTTACGGACTTTTTCGAATACATGGATGCGCAAAAACTACGCATGTTGATTTGCTCGCGGAATTGACCCTCTCCAATTGATCCACCTTCCAGCGTCTTGCGAAGGCTGCCACGCGATCGTACGACCCCTCATAACCCAAGGATCGCAGCTCTAAGTGGAGCTGCTTTAAGGTACGGCGCTGCTTGCGTGATTTGACCGCCTCGGTCTTTAACCACGCTGAGAGTTTTAGTGTGTATTTATCTAGAGAGCTCCGGGGACGCCTATCTGCATAGGCTGGCTCGATGGTTTCAGCGCGGATATACCGCCTGACGGTGTTGCGTGAGATGCCCAAACGTCTGGATATCTCTCGCAATGAGACCTGGTCACGAAGGTGCCAGCGTCGAATAATGCCTAATAATGCCACGTCGATCACTCCGATCTCCTGCTTATGGTCATAAGCAGAATTGTGTTCTATACGTGGGTCAATTCTCGGTGCAATTTATGCGGCAAAGTGGGTCAATTTTCGGCGCAAATCAACACTAGTGTAGGGAAGATGTCCATTTCTAGGCGATGAAGAATGTTTGCAGCATGTTTCGGTGTCCATCGATCATAGTTAGTCTTGTGCCACTCACGTGCCATGATCTCGAAAGTGTTTGAGCTATTTAAAATTTGACTTTGCTTTTCGCTGCGTTTTTTCTCTGAAGGATCGACCCCGTTAATCAGCAAGCGTTTTGCCTCATCACGTTTTTCACGTGCATCAGCAAGCGAAAAGATGGGGTACTTTCCAATAGAAAGTAATTTTTCTTTCTGTAGGTATCGGTATTTAAGTCGCCAAAACTTGCTTCCATTCGGCTGGACTAGGAGGAACAAGCCGCCGCTATCCGCTATTTTGTAGTCTTTGTCTTTAGGCTTAGCGCTACGGCAAGCAACATCTGTTAAAGGCATGGGGTACTTTTTTTATTCTGGATTTTGAATACCCCTAAAAGTACCCCTAAAATCTTTGGAAGTAAATGAACGTTGTTGAACGTTAAAAAACAAAAAACCCGCATAAGCATTAAGCTTTATGCGGGTTCTTGGACTTCTTGGAACTTCTTGGAACTTCTTGGAACGTATACTTGGCGGAGAGAGGGGGATTCGAACCCCCGATAGGCTATTAACCTATACACGCTTTCCAGGCGTGCGACTTCAACCACTCATCCATCTCTCCGGAATTTGGCTTCGTTTTTAGCGAAGCCGCTGATTATAGCAACATTTTTCAGGAAATGAGATGGTTTTGCACTGTCCCCCATAAAATAATGGCGATGCGTTGCGGCATCGCCATTATTTCTTGTCAGATTGGCATTCCCGGTGCAGATGGGGCTTGCGGCCGGGAACAGGGCGCCTTTCCGCTTGATTTCGGCCTATTGTGCTTCCTTGAGCTGGTCCAGGATGGCCGGGTTTTCCAGGGTCGAGATGTCCTGCGTGATGTCTTCGCCCTTGGCCAGCACGCGCAGCAGGCGGCGCATGATCTTGCCGGAGCGGGTCTTGGGCAGGTTGTCGCCGAAACGGATTTCCTTGGGCTTGGCGATCGGGCCGATTTCCTTGGCGACCCAGTCGCGCAGTTCCTTCGCGATGGCCTTGGCTTCGTCGCCGGTCGGGCGAGGGCGCTTCAGGACCACGAAGGCGCAGATCGATTCGCCGGTGGTTTCGTCCGGTTTGCCGACCACGGCGGCTTCGGCCACGATGGGGTTGGCGACCAGCGCGGATTCGATCTCCATCGTGCCCATGCGGTGACCGGAGACGTTGAGCACGTCGTCGATGCGGCCGGTGATGGTGAAGTAGCCGGTGTCCTTGTTGCGGATCGCGCCGTCGCCGGCGAGGTAGACCTTGCCGCCGAACTCTTCGGGGAAGTAGCTCTTCTTGAAGCGCTCGGGGTCGTTCCAGATGGTGCGGATCATCGACGGCCATGGACGCTTGACGACCAGGATGCCGCCGGTGCCGTTGGGCAGGTCGTTGCCGGTTTCATCGACGATGGCGGCGGTGATGCCCGGCAGCGGCAGCGTGCAGGAGCCCGGCACTTGCGGCGTTGCGCCCGGCAGCGGCGAGATCATGTGACCGCCGGTTTCGGTTTGCCAGAAGGTGTCGACGATGGGGCATTTTTCCTGGCCGATGTTTTTGTAGTACCACATCCAGGCTTCCGGATTGATCGGTTCGCCGACCGAACCCAGCAGGCGCAGCGACGACAGGTCGTATTGCTTGGGATGGATTTTTTCGTCGGCTTCGGCGGCCTTGATCAGCGAGCGGATCGCGGTCGGGGCGGTGTAGAAAATCGTTGCCTTGTGACGCTGCACCATGTCCCAGAAACGGCCGGCGTTCGGATAGGTCGGCACGCCTTCGAACACGATCTGGGTCGCGCCGACTGCCAGCGGGCCGTAGGCGATGTAGGTGTGGCCTGTGATCCAGCCGATGTCGGCGGTGCACCAGTAGACGTCGTCCGGCTTGATGTCGAAGGTCCACTTCATCGTCAGCACGGCCCACAGCAGGTAGCCGCCGGAAGCGTGTTGGACGCCCTTCGGTTTGCCGGTGGAGCCGGAGGTGTAGAGGATGAACAGCGGATGTTCTGCGTCGACCCATTCAGGTTCGCAGGCGTCGGGCTGGTTGGCGACGACGTCGTGCAGCCACAGGTCGCGGCCTTCGACCCAGTTGATGTCGGCGCCGGCGCGCTTGTAGACAACCACGTTCCTGATCGTGTCGCAGCCGCCCATGGCGAGCGCTTCGTCGACGATGGATTTCAGCGGCAATTGCTTGCCGCCGCGCACCTGGTAGTCGGCGGTGATGACGGCGACTGCGCCGGCATCGATCACGCGTTCCTGCAGCGATTTGGCGGAGAAGCCGCCGAACACCACCGAGTGCGTGGCGCCGATGCGTGCGCAGGCTTGCATGGCGGCGACGCCTTCGACCGACATCGGCATGTAGATGACGACGCGGTCGCCTTTCTTGACGCCGAGCGATTTCAGGCCGTTGGCGAAGTGGCAGACTTTCTTGTGCAGTTCGCGATAGGTGACGCGGGTGACCTTGGCGTCGTCGGATTCGAAGATGACGGCGGTCTTGTCGGCGTTGCCGTTTTCCAGGTTGACGTCGAGGCAGTTGTACGAGACGTTGATCTTGCCGTCTTCAAACCATTTGTAGAACGGCGCATCGGCTTCGTTCAGGGTCTTGGTGAAGGGCTTTTTCCATTGCAGGTTTTCACGTGCGAGGCGGGCCCAGAAGCCTTCGTAGTCGCGCTCGGCTTCGGCGCACAAGGCGTTATAGCCGTCCATGCCGGACACGGCGGCGTTCTTGACGAACTCTGCCGGTGGAGCGAATACACGGTTTTCTTGCTTGAATGTTTCGATGTCTGCCACGATTAGTCTCCTGCGATTGATGATTTTTGCTTTATCCAAAAGCCGATGGTTTTGCGTCCCGCGAAACTATCGGTTTTGCTTTTTGCAAAACATAGGCGTTTTCACTTACTCAGTCCTTACACATTCGGAATTGATCGGAGGCGGGGAAGGCCGCTGCGCAAGCGCTTGCGCTACATCAAAGGGTCTGACCGCAAGGATGCAGCGAAGTTTGTGCGGCGGTATTGCCAGAGTGCATTATCGCATCTGTGGCGATCTCCGGCAGAGCGCACACAGCCAAGAAAGCGGCAAGGGAGTGTAAAATAGCGGCCTGAATTCGCCCGCCTGAATGCACGCGAGCCACCGTGAGGCGAGGCCGACAGCCTGCTCACATCACTGTTTCATTTTGAGATCCGCGCCAATGAAAGACACTCGCTCCACCCCTTCCGGTAAAAAGATCGGCATCCTGCCCAATCTGATTTTCATGAGCCGGTGGTTGCAGCTGCCTTTGTACCTCGGCCTGATCCTGGCGCAGTGCGTCTACGTCTATCACTTCTGGGTCGAGCTGAGCGACCTGATCGGTGCGGCCATGGGCAATGCAGCCTCGTTGGAGCACATCCTCGACGCGGTCGCCATCGAAGGCGCGCTGCGTCCCGAAAAGCTCAACGAGCAAACCATCATGCTGGTGGTGCTGGCGCTGATCGACGTGGTGATGATCTCGAATCTGCTGATCATGGTGATCGTGGGCGGCTACGAGACCTTCGTCTCGCGCATGAACCTCGAAAGCCATCCCGACCAGCCCGAGTGGCTGTCGCACGTGAATGCCTCGGTGCTGAAGGTCAAGCTGGCCACGGCGATCATCGGCATCTCGTCGATCCATCTGCTCAAGACCTTCATCAACGCCAATCTGTACGACGTCAAGACGTTGCTGGCGCAGACCGGCATCCATATCACCTTCCTGTTGTCCGCCATGGCGATCGCCTATTGCGACCGGCTCATGAGCCATCCCGCAGTTTCCGCTGAGCCGCCGGAAGCACACTAAAGAGATTTTTCATTCAACCCGAGAGAACCAGCCATGACCATCATCAAGCAAGACGATCTCATCGAATCCGTGGCCGCCGCGCTGCAATACATCAGCTACTACCATCCGGTGGACTACATCCAGCATCTGGCGCGCGCCTATGAGCTGGAGCAAAACCCGGCAGCCAAGGATTCCATCGCCCAGATCCTGACCAACTCGCGCATGTGCGCCGAAGGCAAGCGCCCGATCTGCCAGGACACCGGCATCGTGAACGTGTTCCTGCGGGTCGGCATGGGCGTGCGCTTCGAAGGTTTCGGCAGCGGCTCCATCACCGACGCCGTCAATGAAGGCGTGCGCCAGGGTTACAGCCATCCGGACAACGTGCTGCGCGCGTCGATCGTGGCCGACCCGCAATTCGACCGCAAGAACACCAAGGACAACACGCCGGCCGTGGTGCACGTGGAACTGGTGCCGGGCAATACCGTCGACGTGCGTATCGCAGCCAAGGGCGGCGGTTCGGAGAACAAGACCAAGTTCGTCATGCTCAATCCCTCCGACAACCTGGTCGACTGGGTCCTCAAGACCGTGCCGACCATGGGCGCCGGCTGGTGTCCGCCGGGCATGCTCGGCATCGGCATCGGCGGCACTGCCGAGAAGGCCATGCTGATGGCCAAGGAAGTGCTGATGGACGACATCGACATGTACGAACTGAAGCAGCGCGGTCCGCAAAACAAGACCGAAGAATTGCGCATCGAACTGTGCGACAAGGTCAACGCGCTCGGCATCGGCGCACAAGGCCTGGGCGGCCTGACCACCGTGCTCGACGTCAAGATCGCGATGTATCCGACGCACGCCGCGTCCAAGCCGGTCGCGATGATCCCGAACTGTGCGGCAACCCGTCACGGCCACTTCGTGCTGGATGGCTCCGGCCCGGCCTACATGGAGCCGCCGTCGCTGTCCGAATGGCCGGAAGTGCACTGGGTGCCGGACACCGAAAAGTCGAAGCGCGTCGACCTCGACACGCTGACCAAGGAAGAAGTCGCTTCGTGGAAGCCGGGCCAGACCCTGCTGCTGAACGGCAAGATGCTGACCGGCCGCGACGCCGCGCACAAGCGTATCCAGGAGATGCTGGCCAAGGGCGAGAAGCTGCCGGTCGACTTCACCAACCGCGTGATCTATTACGTCGGTCCGGTTGATCCGGTGCGCGACGAAGTCGTCGGTCCTGCCGGTCCGACTACGGCTACGCGCATGGACAAGTTCACCGACATGATGCTGGAGCAGACCGGCCTGATTTCCATGATCGGCAAATCCGAACGCGGCCCGGCCGCAATCGAGGCGATCAAGAAACACAAGTCGGCCTACCTGATGGCGGTCGGCGGCTCGGCCTATCTGGTGTCGAAGGCGATCAAGTCGGCCAAGGTGCTGGGTTTTGCGGACCTGGGCATGGAAGCGATCTACGAGTTCGACGTCAAGGACATGCCGGTCACCGTCGCGGTCGACGCCAACGGTATCTCGGTGCATAACACCGGTCCTGCCGAGTGGAAGGAAAAGATCGCGACCAACACTGCGCTGAGCAAGATTGCGGTCACGACTGCATAACGATGCAACAGCGGACGCATCAACCGAAGCCACAAGCGGGAGTCGCTCGCCGATGACCGCAGCAGTTTCACCAGCAACACCGATGCCGGCGGACGCTCACACTGATCGTGATGCGCCCGTCGGCATTTTCGATTCCGGCATCGGCGGCTTGTCGGTGCTGCGTCACGTACGCGCGGCCTTGCCGCAGGAGCACTTGCTGTACTTTGCCGACTCCGGCTACGCGCCCTATGGCGACAAGGACGAGCAGCAGATCGTCGAACGCTCGCTGGCGATTGCCGGCTTCCTGATCGGGCAGGGCATCAAGGCCCTGGTGGTGGCGTGCAACACCGCCACCGCAGCGGCGATCCAGGCGATCCGCTTGCAGTGGCCGGCATTGATCGTGGTCGGCATCGAGCCCGGCCTGAAGCCGGCGGCGCTGCACAGCAAGAGCGGCGTGGTTGGGGTACTGGCCACGCGCAGCACATTGGCGAGCGCGCGCTTCATCGCCTTGCGCGAACAGATCGCCGCGGCCGGCAAGGTGCAATTCATTTCGCAAGCCTGCGTCGGACTGGTCGATCAGATCGAGAAGGGCGAGCTGCAATCGCCGGCTACCGCAGCACTGGTGGATCGCTACGTGATGCCGCTGATTGCGCAGGGCGCCGATACGCTGGTGCTCGGTTGCACCCACTATCCGTTTGTACGCGAGTTGATCGAGTCGGCGGCGCGGCACGCCGGTTGCGTTGCGCCCCTCGTCATCGATACCGGTGAAGCGGTGACGCGGCAATTGAGTCGTTTGCTGGAGGCGAAGTCCTTGATGCGTTCCGGCGATGCTGCTGAAAATGACGGAACTCTGGTGGCCTATACCACCGCCGGCGCCGGCACATTGTCGACCGCTTTGCGCAATCTGCTCAAGATGGACGCAGAAGTACGCCAGATCGCGACGAATTAGGCACCATCGCCGGGGATTCCGGCAAATTTCATCGAGGCGACTATTTCATTTGCCAGAAGCCGTACAGTTTTGTATAATCTTTTGCTTCACTGACTCAAGGCAGTAATTCAGGTCTTGGTCATGCAGTGGTGGCTGTAGCTCAGTTGGTAGAGTCCAGGATTGTGATTCCTGTTGTCGCGGGTTCGAGCCCCGTCAGCCACCCCAGTTTGAACAGCAGTACAAATAAACAAGGCCCGCATTCAGCAGGGCCTTTTTTATTTTCCGGGCGGATTTCACTTGCCAGCTCGTCCTTCCTTTGCGTCTTCCTTTCCCTCTTCCTTTTCCTGCCTCGCCGCCATGATGCGCGGCAAACTCATCTCGATCCAGTCGGTCAGCGTCTCGATGCGCTGGGCCGCTTCCAGCCCCAGCGGCGACAGCGTGTAGTCAACGTGCGGCGGCACTACGTCATACGATTTGCGAATCACCAGGCCGTCGCCTTCCAGCTCTTGCAGCGTCTGCGCCAGCATCTTTTCGCTGACGCCGCCGACCTTGCGGCGAAGGTCGCTGAAGCGATGTGTGCCGCCCAGCAGGGCAACCAACAACAGCACGCCCCAGCGGCTGGTGATGTGCTTGAGCACGGCGCGCGACGGGCAGTCGGCGGAAAACAACTCACCGCGCTGCATGCGGTCCTTCAGCGAAACGTGGTCGGCAAGGGGGTCTCGTGCGGGGTTTCGTGTATTCATGGCGATCATTTTACACTAACCTTTTTGTGCGTACTTACTAAAAGTAAGTGTATCGTCTAAGCTGCAATTTCTTTCACTTCACCGAACAGGAAATTGTCATGATCGTCGTCACCGGAGCCACCGGCCAATTGGGCCGTCTCGTCATCGCAGCATTGTTGAAAACCGTCCCGGCAGCGCACATCGTCGCCGCCGTGCGCAGCCCTGAAAAGGCCGCCGACCTGGCCGCGCTCGGTGTGCAGGTGCGCCGCGCCGATTACACCCACCCCGCCAGCCTCGACAGCGCGCTGCAAGGCGCAGAAAAAGTCCTGCTGATTTCTTCCAACGAAATCGGCGAACGACTGAACCAGCATCGCGCCGTGATCGACGCCGCCAGGCGCGCCAGCGTGAAGCTGCTGGCATACACCAGCGTGCTGCACGCCGACACCTCGACACTCGGGCTGGCGGCCGAACACAAGCACACCGAACAAGCCATCAAGGACAGCGGCGTGCCGGCCGTCATCCTGCGCAACGGCTGGTATACCGAGAACTACACCGCCGGCGTAGCGACGGCAGTCGCCAATGGCGCGATCTACGGCAGCGCCGGCGACGGCCGCATCTCTTCGGCCCCACGCAGCGACTACGCCGAGGCGGCGGCAGCCGTGCTGAGCGGCAGCGGCCATGCAGGCAAGGTGTATGAACTGGCCGGCGATAGCGCCTACACGCTGAGCGAACTGGCAGCGGAAGCAGCGCGTCAGTCGGGCAAGCCGGTGGAATACCGCAACATTCCCGAAGCCGATTACAAGGCGGCGCTGCTCGGTTTCGGCCTGCCGGAAGTGATCGCCGTTCTGCTTTCCGATTCCGACACGGCGGCGTCGAAGGGCGCCTTGTTTGATGACAGCCGTCAATTGTCGGCGCTGATCGGCCACCCGACCGTGTCCCTGTCGGCATCGGTGGCGGCAGCGCTGGGTAAGGCTTGATTCAGTTCCTGCTTTGACATGAAACGGGCCCATCGCCATACAGAACAGGGAATGGCGGCGGGCCCGTTTTTACCTGCGCGGCAGGATTACTTGTGGCGCGAGGACACTTCCCACAAATTGAGATGACCGTCCTGCGCCTGCTTGTCGATGGCGGCCAGTTCGTCGGCGCTGAAGCCGAGCTTGTCCAGCGCCGCGACGTTCTCGCGAATTTGCTTGCTGCTGCTGGCGCCGATCAGTGTGGTCGTCACGCGCGGATCGCGCAGCACCCAGGCCAGCGCCATCTGCGCCAGCGTTTGTCCGCGCGCCTTGGCGATGTCGTTGAGCGCACGCACACGCTGCAGGTTTTCCTCGCTGAGGTGATCGCTCTTGAGCGAGCCTCCGCCGGCGCGATTGATGCGTGCATCTTCCGGAATGCCGTTGAGGTACTTGTCGCTCAGCAGTCCCTGGGCCAGCGCCGTGAAGGTGATGCAGCCCATGCCCTGGCGTTCCAGTTCGTCGAGCAGGCCTTGCTCGATCCAGCGGTTGAACATGTTGTACGACGGCTGATGGATCAGGCAGGGCACCTTCCATTGCTTGAGCAGTTCGGCGGCTTCTTTGGTTTTCTCCGGCGAATACGAGGACACGCCGACATACAGCGCCTTGCCTTGCTGCACGGCGGTGGCCAGTGCGCCCATGGTTTCTTCCAGCGGGGTCTCCGGGTCGAAGCGGTGCGAGTAGAAGATGTCGACGTAGTCCAGGTTCATGCGTTTCAAGCTCTGGTCCAGGCTGGCCAGCACGTACTTGCGCGAGCCGCCGCCCTGGCCGTAGGGGCCGGGCCACATGTCCCAGCCGGCCTTGGTCGAGATGATCAGTTCATCGCGGTAAGGCAGGAAATCCTGTTTGAAAAGATGGCCGAAATTGGCTTCCGCGCTGCCGTACGGCGGACCGTAATTGTTGGCCAAGTCGAAATGCGTAATGCCCAGATCGAAGGCGGTGCGCAGCATTTCGCGCTGCGTCGCCAGCGAGGTGGTGTCGCCGAAGTTGTGCCACATGCCCAGCGACAGCAACGGCAATTTCAGGCCGCTGCGGCCGCACTGGCGATACTGCATGGTTTCGTAGCGGGTGTTGGATGCGTGATAAGTCATGGAGATGTTTCCTTGTTGATCGGAAGTGTTACTTGCTTGCTTGCTTACTTACTTGTTGGGGGCGCCGTTCTCAGGACCTGTGCAGGATGTTACTACGAGGCCGCGATCCGCGAATGGGAAGCCCTCGATCGGTGTCCGGCCTCATGTGCTCAGGCAGGTTCGAGGAGACGACCAGGTGCGACACGCCGTCAGCGGATGTCTCATATCGGCTCGCCCGGTGAACTCTGAAATCCTGTGCCTGTCTGCTTTGACAGATCAATTGTTTCGGAGTGACGGCCATGGCAAAAATCCGTATCGGCATTTCCGGCTGGCGCTATGCGCCGTGGCGCGGAGATTTCTATCCAGAAGGACTGAAGCAGGCCGACGAATTGCAATTCGCATCGCGCGCCTTGCCTTCGATCGAACTCAACGGCTCGTTCTACGCCTTGCAGCGACCGCAGAGCTACGCCACCTGGTATGACGCGACGCCGCCGGGCTTCGTGTTCAGCATCAAGGGAAATCGCTTCATCACCCACGTCCAGCGCTTGCGCGACATCGACGGTCCGCTCGCCAACGTATTCGCTTCCGGCGTGTTCAACCTCAAGGAAAAACTGGGCCCGTTCCTGTGGCAGTTCCCGCCGAGTTTTCGTTACGACGCCGAACTGGTGGAACACTTTCTCAGCCTGCTGCCGCATGACACCGAAACGGCGCTGGAACTGGCGCAGCAGTGCGAGCCGCGCATGAAGGAGCGCAGCCTGCTCAAGATCGACAAGAAGCGCAAATTGCGCCATGCCATGGAGATCCGGCACGAGAGTTTTATCGACGACGATTTCATTGCGCTGCTGCGCAAATATAACGTCGCGCTGGTGGTGGCCGACACCGCAGGCAAGTGGCCGTATCTGGAGGACGTCACCGCCGACTTCATGTACCTACGCCTGCATGGCGACAAGGAACTGTACGCCAGCGGCTACACCAAGCCGGCGCTGGAGCGCTGGGCCCGGCGCATCGAAAAATGGAGCGAGGGCGGGCAGCCGCAGGATGCGCAATGTGCGTCCGAGAGCAAACCGAAAGCCCGCAAGAGCAGGGATGTGTATTGCTATTTCGATAATGACATCAAGGTCAAGGCGCCCTTCGATGCAAGACGTCTGATTGCACGTCTGGGACTCGAAAAAGGACTCGCCATGCTGACGGAAAACTGACAAAAAATTCGCTACGGAAATACTTCGGAAAGTCGCCTTGGTATGTTGTAAAGATGTGTTGCGAAGCGCCGAAATATGTCGCTTAATGTCGCCTGTCCGATGCCAGAAAATAGTCGAGGCAGCATGGCGGCGGGCCAAGTCTTGGGGGGAAATCCAAGCAAATATCGCAAGAAGAATTCCGGACACTGCATGCAGGTCGCGGGATTTTTTGCGTGACGAGTCATAACAACGATTAACAACTCGGCTGGAGAATTACATGAGATCACTTTGGATCGGCGCATGCGCATTTTCGTTCGGCGCCGGATGGTTGTGGCTGCGCTTTGGACACAAGCTGCGCGAAGAAGCGCCGGTTTCGGATTTCCAGCGCAAGCTCGATTTCATCCGCGACGTGTGCGACGGCAACCTCAAGAAATCCAGCGCACTCATGACCGAGAAGATGGCGCTCGATACGACTTTGTCGTACGAGCAGGCCGTGGAAGATGTGTATCTCGACATGCTCGAACTTACCAACGAAGAACGCATGGCCGTGATGCAACATGGCGAGCGCCGCAAGACCCGCCGCAGCAAGCCGGCTCCCGCCGCTTCGGAAACGCCGGCGCCCTGAAGCGCTTGCAACCGCGTTAGCGGTCATCGGGCTACGGACACTCTCGTCTTTCCGGCGGAGCAGCTCGCCGCGGCACAAAAAACATCGGTCCGTCGATTTCATGTAATAATAAAAGTTACATGAAAAAAGACAGCCGACTATCCGGCGTGCTGCACGTGCTGCTGCACCTTGCCGAACATCCGACCCCGATGACTTCCGAGTCGCTGGCGAAAGCCATGGACACCAATCCGGTGGTGATCCGGCGCATCATGGCCGGTTTGCGGGAGCAAGGCTATGTCAGTTCGGAGAAGGGGCATGGCGGCGGCTGGATGCTGACCTGCGATCTTCATCGAATCACTTTGCGCGACGTCTATACGGCGTTGGGTAGCCCGTCCTTGCTGGCCATCGGCAGCAGGACCGAGACACCGGCCTGCCTGGTGGAGCAAGCGGTTAATGCCGCCCTGAACAAGACGTTTGATGACGCCGAGGCATTGCTGCTGTCCCGCTTCGGCGAAGTGACGCTGGCGATGCTGAGTGCGGACTTCCACCAGCGATTTGAAAAGAAACGACGGAAGGCGGGTAAGCCATGAACGACGAAAAACTCCAGGCCACGTTCAACCAGCAGGCCGCCTCGGCCTATGACAGCCAGTGGGCCAGGCTGGCGCCGTTCCGCGACGCGCTGCACTTGCTTGCGGCCGCGGTCCTGACCGGGCTACCGGCCGAGGCGCACATCCTGTGCGTGGGCGCCGGCACCGGTGCGGAGATAATTGCCCTGGCCGAAAAATTCCCGGGCTGGCATTTCACTGCGGTCGAGCCGTCGGCGCCGATGCTCGACGTGTTCCGCCGCAAGGCGCAAGAGCAGGGCATTGCATCGCGCTGCACGTTTCATGCGGGCTATCTCGATTCGCTGCCGCACGGGGAACCCTACGATGCCGCCACCTCGCTGCTGGTGTCGCACTTCATCCTGCAGCAGGATGAGCGCGCCGGTTTCTTCCGCGGCATTCGTGAGCGTTTGCGCCCGGACGGCTGGCTGATCAATTCGGATCTCGCTTCCGATGTCGATGCGTCGCACTACGGCGCACTGCTGGAAGTCTGGATGCGCACCATGGCCGGCGCCGATCTCAGCCAGGAAAAGCTGGAACAGATGCGGACGGCGTACCGGCGCGATGTTGCCATCCTGGCGCCGAAACTGGTCGGCGGGATCATTGCATCCGCCGGCTTCGACGCGCCCGTGCAGTTTTACCAATGCGGCCTGATCCATGGCTGGTTCGCGCGGACGAGCCAGGGAGTCCGGCAGGCAGGCGGCCCTGCGTAGCGTCATACCAAGGTCACATTAATACGGTCTACTTTTCGGCAGCCAAGATTTGCAGGAAGCCGCTTTCCGAAACCCTCAGCCAGGAAAAGAGAACGCATGAACCGAGATCGCATGAACCGCCTATCATTCGCATTTTCAGCCTCACTTTCAGCCTCACTTTCAATCTCCCTCATCGCTGCCGTCACCTTGCTGGCCGGTTGCGCCGGTCCGCAGGGATACGCCGGCAACCGCACGCTGGACGGCAAAGCACCCCTGATCATCGGCCACCGCGGTTTGCCGGGACTGTATCCGGAAGAGATCATCGCCGGCTACCAGGCCGCCATCGCCGCCGGTACCGACGCGCTGGAAATGGACCTGATGTCGTCCAGCGACGGCGTGCTGTTCGTTTGCCATAATCCCTTTCTGAGCGACACCACCGACGTCGCGAATCATCCCGAATTCGCCTCGCGCAAAAAGGCCCGCAGCGTCGACGGCGTGGCAGTGCCGCCGGACTGGTACATCAGCGACTTCACCGCAGCCGAGCTGAAGACCCTGCGCGTGAAACAGCCGATTGCGGTGCGCAGCCATCAATATGACGGCCAATATCCGTTGGCGACATTCCAGGAAGTGATCGACCTGGCCAAGGCGACGCGCGCGGCCAATCCCGCCAGCAAGTTGCTGGTCTATCCGGAAACCAAGAACCCGATCTTCCAGCGGCTGCTGGGCGTGCCGCTGGAAGAAAAGCTGGTGGAGATGATCAACAAGGAAGGCTGGAACAGCTTCGACGCGCCGATCATCGTGCAGTCCTTCGAGCCGGAAAGCCTGAAGATGATGCGCCGCCTCGGCCTGAAGACCCGCGCGGTGCAGCTGATGGACGGCGACGGCATCGACTTCCGGAACGGCATGCTGACCTACAACTCGCCCGACACGGCCAAACCGTATTCATGGCTGCAGCATGGCGATCCGCGCACGTTCGCGGCAATGGCGACGCCGGAGGGGCTGGCCGAGATCAAGACCTATGCCGACGGCATCGGTCCATGGAAGGTGTACATCATCTCAGCCCAGGGCGTGGATGGCGCCGGCAATCCGGTCAAGGCGCTGAGCCAGGCAACCAACATGGTGCCGACCTCGCTGGTGGCCGACGCCCACCGGCTCGGCCTGTTCGTGCATCCGTTCACCTTCCGCGACGAAGCGGCGCGCCTGACCGCCACTTACAAGGGCGATCCGAAGGCGGAGTACAAGGCCTTCTTCGATGCCGGCGTGGACGGTGTCTTTACCGATTTCAGCGGCACCGGCAGGGCGGCGCTGGAAGAATGGCAGAAGGCGAAAAGCACCTGGTAGGCCGGCTGCGGTGCGGCAACGAAAAGGAGCCTTCCGGCTCCTTTTTTCTTGCAAGACCATCATCATTTCATCAGGCCGGAATCATTCTGCCGCGAATGTCGCCGTGCTAGAATCCATCGCGCTACCTGCAATGGCAGCGCGAGTGATTTGGAAATCCCCGCAGATTTTTAATCCAGCTTCAATGACCCGGAGAGCGTCATGCCTACCGTCACTTTCACCGTCAACGGCACCGCCCGTTCCGTTGATGTCCGCGATCCCGACCAACCCCTGCTCTACGCATTGCGCAACAGCTTCGGCCTGACCGGTCCCAAGTTCGGTTGCGGGCTGGGTCAATGCGGCGCCTGCACCGTGCTGCTCGACCAGACGCCGCTGCGCAGTTGCGTCACGCCACTGTCGGCGGTGGCCGGCAAATCCATCACCACCATTGAAGGCCTCGGGACGCCCGACAAGCCGCATCCGGTGCAGGCCGCCTTCATCGCCGAGCAGGCGGCGCAGTGCGGCTACTGCGCCAACGGCATGGTGATGACCAGCGCCGCTTTGCTGGCCTCGAACCCCAAGCCCAGCGAAGCCGAAATCAAGGACGCGCTGGCGGCCAACCTGTGCCGCTGCGGCACCCACGTGCGCATCCTGCGCGCGGTGATGCGCGCTTCGGGGAGGACGCCGTCATGAACGCCGCTTTCGACATGCAAATGAGCCGGCGCCGGCTGCTCAAAGCCGGCGGCGCGCTGGTGGTGACGCTGGTTGCTCCGGTGACGGTACTGGCCACGGAACAGGTATTGCGCGACAAGGCCGGCAACGCGCAGGCCCATGCGCTGCTGGACAAGACGCTCGACGCCGGCGCCGTGGATGGCTATATCGCGATCCATCAGGATGGCACGGTGACCTTGTTTTCGGGCAAGGTCGATCTCGGCCAGGGGCTGCGCATCGCGATCCGGCAAATGGCGGCGGAAGAACTCGGCATCGGCGTCGACAAGATAGAAATGATCGAGGGCGACACCGCGCTCACGCCCGACCAGGGACCGACCGCCGGCAGCAGCGGCGTCATGCGCGGCGGCGTGCAGATCCGCCAGGCCGCCGCGACCGCGCGCGAGGCGCTGATCGCCATGGCGGCCGCGCGTTTGCAGACACCGGCGTCCGGTTTGACGGTGCAGGATGGAGTGGTGCGGCCGAAAGCCGGCGGGGCTGGATTGAGTTTCGCCGAGCTGGTCGGCGGCAAGCGTTTCGATCTCAAGGTGGATGCCAAGGCGCCGCTGAACAATCCGCAACATTACCGGGTGGTCGGCAAGCCGCTGTTGCGCCCGGATGTGCCGGCCAAGGTGACCGGCACGCATACCTATGTCCATGACGTGAAGTTGCCGGGCATGCTGCATGGGCGCGTGATTCGTGCTGCATCCGAAGGGGCGCATATCGTCTCCGTCGATCAATCGTCGATCAGTAAATTCCCCGGTGTGAAGGTGGTGCGGCTGGGCGATTTCCTCGCCGTCGCGGCGCCCGACGAATGGGATGCGATCCAGGCCGCCGCCGCGCTCAAAGTGGTCTGGAGCGTCAGCGACAAACTGATGGGCCACGACAAGGTCGAGCAGTGGTTGCGCAACGGTCCTTTCGACGCTGAAGAAACGCTGGTCAAAAAAGGGGATGCGGCCGCCGCCTTGCAAGGTGCGACAGGAAAAATCAGCGCCAGCTATTACTGGCCGATACAGACGCACGGTTCGATCGGCCCCTCGTGTGCGGTAGCCGACGTGGGCGCGAAGCAGGCGACCATTTATACCGCCTCGCAGGGGACGCATCGCTATCGTCCGGCCTACGCGCAGATGCTGGGCATGCCCAATGAAGCGGTGCGCCTAGTATATGTCGACGGCGCCGGCTGCTACGGCATGAACGGCCATGACGACGCCGCCGCCGATGCGGCGCTGATGTCGAAGGCGCTGGGCAAGCCGGTGCGAGTGCAGTGGTCGCGCCAGGACGAACACGGCTTCGATCCGAAAGGACCGCCGCAGGCGCTGACGCTGGAAGGCGCGTTGAACGCCGACAAGTCGATCGCGGTGTGGCGCACAGAAATGTGGCTGCCGCGCGCCACCGCCAGCCTGCCGACGGTGCCCTTGCTGGCGCCGCAGACGGCGGGCATGCCGCAGCCGAAGGGAATTTCCACGGGCCTGATTTCACAGAACGGCGATCCGCCGTACGAGGTGGCCAACGTCACGGTCGGCGTGCACTGGCATGACAGCGCACCGCTGCGTCCGGCCAACATCCGCGCGCCCGGCAAGATTGCGAACATCTATGCGGTGGAATGCTTCACCGACGAATTGGCGGCGCAGGCGGGCATGGATCCGCTGGCGTTTCGCCTGCAATCGCTCAAGGATGCGCGCGGTGCGGAAGTGCTCAAACGTACGGCGGCATTGTTCGGCTGGCAATCGCGCGCCGTCGCCGCAGGCGTCGCCAACCAGACCAACAACGCGAACAAGACCAACAAGACCAACAAGCGCGGACGCGGCATCGCCTATTCGCATTACAAGCACAACGAAACCTATGTCGCCATGGCGATGGAAGTCGAGGTCGACCGCGCCAGCGGCGAGATCCGCGTGCTGCGCGTGGCCTGCGCGCATGATTGCGGACTCATCATCAATCCCGACGGCCTGCGTGCGCAGATCGAGGGCAGCATCCTGCAAACCATCTCGCGCAGCTTGTATGAAGAGATCCGTTTCGATACGCGCCGGGTGCAGAACGTCGACTGGGCCGGCTATCCCATCCTGGCGTTCCCGGCGGTCCCGGAATTGCGCATCGAACTGATCGACCGTCCCGCCATGCCGCCGCTGGGCGGTGGCGAGGCGGCGGCGTCGCCGGTGACGGCAGCGCTGGCCAATGCGGTGTGGGACGCCGTCGGCATCCGCTTGCGCACGGTGCCGTTCACGCCGGAGCGAGTGAAGGCGGCGTTGCAGAAGGTTTGAAGCAGCGTTGATGAAGGATATGGAAAGAGCCGTTGCGCTGCAACGCTCGCGTTTGTGTTCTACACTGCGCGAGCGGTTTCCTCAAAAAGTCCACAACATCAAGGAGAACTAAGCATGATCAACGTCACAGCCAGCCGTATCGCCATCGCCTTGTCCGCAGTCCTGTTGTTCAGCACCGCCGCCATCGCACAAACCGTCAGCGTCGACCTCAAGGGCGCCAGCGAAGTCCCCGCCAACAACTCCACCGCCAGCGGCGCCGGCAGCATCAGCGTCGCAGCCGATAAAAGCGTGAGCGGCAAGATCACGACCACCGGCATCGAGGGCAAGATGGCGCACATCCATACCGGCGCCGCCGGCGCCAATGGTCCGGTGCTGGTGGGCCTGACCAAGGACGGCGATAACGGCTGGACCGTTCCCGCCGGCGCCAAATTCACCGAGGAGCAATATGCCGCCTACCTGGCCGGCGGACTGTACGTCAACGTCCATACGGCTGCACATCCGGGCGGTGAAATCCGCGGTCAGCTGCTGCCGAAATAAGGCGCCTCAGATTGCGAGCCGGATCTCTTCCGGCATCCAAGGCCATCCTTTCGCGAGGGTGGCTTTTTTGTGGGCGCAGGTTTGTTTCTCCCTGAATGGTCATACAACTACGTTCATTTAACGATGGGGAGTGCGCCGGAGGCCGGAAGACTGTTTGAAGAGGGCAGATCGGATTTTGGCGCTGTCGGCGACTCGGGAAGTTGCCAAATTCCAATGCCGTAAAGGATTTCAAGGGGCCAAAGAGCGCCGGCAATAATTCCGTTGCCAAACCAAAAAGGCATGTTTATACTGCGATCTGTGTTGTATGATGACTGATGACAAAGTTGTCATGCAGCCTTTCAATAATAGATACTGTCGCTGCCGCTTCGTCGGACAACGCCAAACATGAGCTGAACGCCGCGCTTCGCTGCATTCCGGTTCGTTATTTGGCGTTTCCTCCCGGGCCGGCGCAGTTCCGGTCAGGAGACAATCAGTGAGTGTCAATCAAGTCGGCGCAGCCATCAGCGCAAGCGCCAAGGAAAACATCAAGCCAAGCCATGTTCGCTATCTGATCCTGTTCATGCTGTTCATCGTGACGACGGTCAACTACGCCGACCGCGCCACGCTGTCGATTGCCGGCACGTCGATGAAGGCCGAACTGGGTCTCGATCCGGTGATGATGGGTTATATCTTCTCGGCGTTCAGCTGGGCCTACGTATTGGCGCAATTGCCGGGCGGCTGGTTGCTGGATCGTTTCGGCTCCAAGAAAATTTATGCGCTGAGCATTTTCCTGTGGTCCTTCTTCACGCTGCTGCAAGGCGGCGTCACCTGGTTCGGCACGGCCGCTGCGGTAGTGCTGCTGTTCCTGCTGCGCTTCATGGTCGGCTTGGCGGAAGCGCCGTCGTTCCCGGCTAACGGGCGCATCGTCGCGTCGTGGTTTCCGACGGCGGAACGCGGCACGGCATCCGCGATTTTCAACTCGGCGCAATATTTCGCGGCGGTGCTGTTTACGCCATTGATGGGTTGGATCACGCACGTCTACGGCTGGCACCATGTGTTCACGGTGATGGGCGCATTCGGCATCCTGCTGACCTTCATCTGGATCCGGATCATCCATAGCCCCAAGGATCATCCGATGATCAACCATGCCGAGCTGCAGCACATCGAGCAGGGCGGCGGGCTGGTCGACATGGACCAGGCCAAGCCGAAAGCGGCCGCCGGGACTGACGCCGGCAAGGCCAAGTGGGGCTACATCAAACAGCTGCTGAGCAATCGCATGCTGCTGGGTGTGTACATCGGCCAGTACTGCATCAACACGATCACCTATTTCTTCCTGACCTGGTTCCCGGTGTACCTGGTGCAGGAGCGCGGCATGTCGATTTTGAAGGCGGGCTTCGTGGCATCGATCCCGGCGGTATGCGGCTTCATCGGCGGCGTGGTCGGCGGACTGATTTCGGATCGCCTGATCAAGCGCGGCAACAGCGTCACCATGTCGCGCAAAATCCCTATCGTCGGCGGCATGCTGCTGTCGACCACGATGATCCTGTGCAACTACGTCGATGCGCAGTGGATGGTGGTGGGCATCATGGCCGTGGCCTTCTTCGGCAAGGGCGTCGGCGCGCTGGGCTGGGCCGTGGTGGCCGATACCGCACCGAAGGAAATCGTCGGCCTGTCGGGCGGCCTGTTCAACACCTTCGGCAATATCGCCGGCATCACCACGCCGATCGTGATCGGCTATATCCTGAAGGAAACCGGCTCGTTCAGCGGCGCCCTGATCTTCGTCGGCGCCAATGCGCTGGTGACGGTGATCAGCTACCTGGTGATCGTCAAGGAAATCAAGCGCGTCGAGCTCAAGCCGCTCTGACGTCGCAATAAACATGTGTAGTTGCCGGGACCTGCGTGTCCCGGCGATGTCGTTAACCAGCAGCACGTTGTCAATGGAATCGCCATGAGCGCCGAAACAACCACTCAAGCCAGCAACACCAATATTCCTCGCTACATCCTGATGCACGAGAACGACAACGTCGCCATCGTCGTCAACGACCGCGGCCTGCCGGCCGGCACGGTTTTTCCGGATGGCCTGACGCTGGTCAGCCAGGTGCCGCAAGGCCACAAGATCGCCTTGCGCGATATTGCCCAGGGCGAAGCGATCATCCGCTACGACGTCGCCATCGGCTATGCCGCGCGCGATATCGCCAAAGGCAGCTGGATCGAAGAATCGGTGGTGACCTTGCCGCCGGCGCGCGAACTCGACAACCTGCCGATCGCCACGCGCAAGGCGCCCGAGCTGGCCTCGGTGCCGCTGGAAGGCTATACCTTCGAAGGCTATCGCAACGCCGACGGTTCGGTCGGCACGCGCAACCTGCTGGCGATCACCACCACCGTGCAATGCGTGGCCGGCGTGGTCGAGCATGCGGTCAAGCGCATCCGTGAGGAGCTGCTGCCGAAGTATCCCAATGTCGAAGACGTGGTGGCGCTGGAACACACCTACGGCTGCGGCGTCGCCATCGATGCGCCCAACGCCGACATCCCTATCCGCACATTGCGCAACATCAGCCTGAACCCCAACTTCGGCGGCCAGGCGATGGTGGTCAGCCTCGGTTGCGAAAAGCTGCAACCCAATCGCCTGCTGCCGGAAAGCATCATCCCGATCCACAAGGAGGGCGAGGCTTACGTGGTCTGCCTGCAGGATTCGGAACACGTCGGCTTCAACTCGATGATCGACTCCATTTTGAAGATGGCCGAATTGCGCCTGCAGGAACTCGACAAGCGCCGTCGCGTGACTTGCCCGGCGTCGGATCTGGTGGTCGGCGTGCAGTGCGGCGGTAGCGACGCCTTCTCGGGCGTGACCGCCAACCCGGCGGTCGGCTTTGCCACCGATCTGCTGGTGCGTGCGGGCGCCGCCGTGATGTTCTCGGAAGTCACTGAAGTGCGCGACGGCATCGATCAGCTGACTTCGCGCGCGATCAACGAAGAAGTCGCGCAGGCCATGATCCGCGAGATGGACTGGTACGACAGTTACCTGCAAAAAGGCGGCGTCGACCGCAGCGCCAACACCACGCCGGGCAACAAGAAGGGCGGCCTCGCCAACATCGTCGAAAAGGCCATGGGCTCCATCGTCAAGTCGGGCAGCGCGCCGATTTCCGGCGTGCTGGCGCCGGGCGACAAGCTCAAACAGAAGGGTCTGATCTACGCCGCCACACCGGCCAGCGATTTCGTCTGCGGCACCTTGCAGCTGGCCGCCGGCATGAACCTGCATATCTTCACCACCGGCCGCGGTACGCCATACGGCCTGGCTGCGGTGCCGGTGATCAAGGTCGCCACGCGCAACGATCTGGCACGGCGCTGGCATGACCTGATGGACGTCAATGCCGGCCGCATCGCCAGCGGTGAGGCAACCATTGCCGACGTCGGCTGGGAGCTGTTCCAGCTGATGCTGGATGTGGCCAGCGGCCGCAAGCAGACCTGGGCCGAGAAGTGGAAATTGCATAACGCGCTGACGCTGTTCAACCCGGCGCCGATCACCTGATTCAGTACAGGAAAACACAAAACTACAAGCTCCCGCGTCATCGATAGCGGGAGCATTTTTTATCAACGGGAGGAAGCATGGAATTCGGAAAGTATGCACTGATGGCCGGCGCGGCAGTGCTTGGCTGTGCGGCAAGTATCGGCGCCAACGCGGCGACAATGGTGTACGTGTCCAACGCCGACAGCAAGGACATCTCGGTCTTGCAACTGAACAAGGACGGCAGCCTGACGCCGGTCGAGCAGGTGCCGACCGGCGGCACGGTGATGCCGCTGGCGTTCAGTCCCGATCACCATCGCCTGTACGCGTCGCTGCGCTCGCAGCCGTATTCGGTGACGACTTTCGCGATCGATCAGCAGAGCGGCAAACTGAAAGCGCTGGCGACGGTTCCGCTGGCCGACAACATGGCCAATCTGGCTACCGACAAGAGCGGCCGCTTCCTGCTGGCGGCGTCCTACACCGGCCACAAGATTTCCATCAATCCGATTTCTGCAACCGGTCTGGTGCAGCAAGAGGGCGTCGAGGTCATCAACACCGGCAAGAACGCCCACGCGGTTGCCACCGATCCGCACAACCGTTTCCTGTTCGCATCCAATCTGGGTAGCGACGTGATCCTGCAATTCAAGTTCGACGCCACTACCGGCAAGATCACGCCGAATACGCCGCCGTCGGTCGCGACCAAGGCCGGCGCCGGTCCGCGCCACTTTGTGTTCCATCCGAACCTGCGCTATGTGTTTTCCACCAACGAGCTCGACGGCACAGTCAACACGTACGCCTATGACGCCGCTCAGGGTACGCTCACTTTAAAGAGCGTCGTCTCGGCCGTGCCGCCGGGCTTCAAGGGCGATGCGCCGGCCGCCGCCGATATCCACCTGACGCCGGACGGACGCTTCCTCTACGCATCGGAGCGCACGTCGAGCACCTTGGCGGCTTATCGGGTTAATGCCAAAACCGGCAAGCTGACCGCCATCGGCAACGTCGCTACCGAGACTCAGCCGCGCGGATTTAACATCGATCCGCAAGGCAAATACCTGCTCGCGGTCGGACAAAAATCGAACGGGCTGACCAGCTACGCCATCAACCGGAAAACCGGTGCGCTGACGCCTTTGCAACACTACGAGCTGGGCAAGAATCCGAACTGGGTGGAGATAGTCGCGTTTCCCTGATGCGGCGCTATTCAGTTTGAGAAAATCCCCCGCAGGCTATGGCGTGCGGGGGATTTTGCATTGAAGCGCCGGAGTTGTCGATTCGATAATGCGGCATTTGATGTCGCTCAAAAACCGTACAGAAAATCGCATCGGGTATTTTCCCTTGCTTTAAGATTGCGCAGGGCACGTCCACGTGCATCGAAAATTAAAATACCGATACTGGGAGTAGAAATGCGGAACATCACCGTTCGTTTTAGTCTGATGAGCGCGCTGGCGCTGTTTGCCGCCATGATCGTGTTCGGCGCCGCAGTGGGCGTGTTCGCGCTGGGCCGCGCCAACGACTCCACCGTGATGGTGCATGACGTGGCTTCGCGCGCGCTGACCATCAATGACGCCTACAAGGACACGACGCGCACCCGCGCCGCCCTGACGCGCGCGTACAGCGCGTTGAAGGAGCAGAACGACCAGGAGGTCAAGAATTCCGCCTTGAAGAGCGCGCAGGCCAGTTACGATCGTACGCTCAAGCTGATCGATGAGTTTGACAAGGCGGCGCCGTTCAAGGGCCAGGACGACAAGCTCAAGGCGGATCTGGTCAGCGCCGGCAAGCAGCTCTCCGATGTACTCAACAAGGCCGCCGAGGCCTTGCGCGCCAACGACACCAGTTCCTATGTCGAAATCAACGGCCGCGACATCACGTCCCGGGGCGCGAACTTTTCCACGCAGCTGGACAAGTTCCAGAAGTTGACCAAGGACGTCTCCGAAGACATCGTCGACCAGCGCAGCCGTGAATACAACATGGTGGTCTGGCTGGTAACGGTTGGCCTGATCGGCGCCTTGATACTTGTGCTGGCAGTGCATTTTCTGTTGCGCAGCATCGTGCTGAGGCCGCTCAACCGCGCCGTGAGCTTGCTCGACCAGGTGGCCGGTGGCGACCTGACGATGAAGATCAGCGAACCGGGCCGCAATGAAATCGGCCGTCTGTTCGCCTCGATCCGCAGCATGCAGCAGGCCTTGCTCAGTACTGTCTCGCGCGTGCGCACCAGCACCGACATCATCAATACCGGAGCGCAGGAAATCGCTTCCGGCAATCTCGATCTGTCGTCGCGCACCGAGACCCAGGCCAGCTCGCTGGAAGAGACCGCTGCGTCGATGGAGCAACTGACCGGCACCGTCAAGCAGAATGCCGAGAACGCCCAGCAGGCCAACCAGCTGGCGCATTCGGCGTCCCAGACGGCAGTCAAGGGCGGCGAGGTGGTGGCGCAGGTGGTCGATACCATGAACGCGATCAACGACTCTTCCAAGAAGATCGTCGACATCATCAGCGTGATCGACGGCATCGCGTTCCAGACCAATATCCTGGCTTTGAACGCGGCAGTGGAAGCCGCGCGCGCCGGCGAGCAGGGCCGCGGTTTTGCCGTGGTGGCGTCGGAAGTGCGCAGCCTGGCGCAACGCTCGGCGGCGGCGGCCAAAGAGATCAAGGGACTGATCACCGATTCGGTGGACAAGGTCGAGTCGGGCAGCCGCCTGGTCGAGCACGCCGGCATGACCATGGGCGAAGTGGTCGACAGCGTGCGCCGTGTGACCGATATCGTCAGCGAGATCAGCTCGGCCAGCCGTGAGCAGAGCGACGGCATCGCCCAGGTCAACAATGCGATTGCGCAGATGGATGAAGTGACGCAGCAGAATGCAGCGCTGGTGGAAGAGGCCGCCGCAGCGGCGCAGTCGCTGCAGACGCAGGCGGTGACGCTGGCCGAGGCGGTGAGTATTTTCCGGATCGACGCCGGCGCCGTGGCGGCGGGACGGCAACATGCACCGGTCGCCTTGACGCCGCGTGCTGCCGTTAAAGTCGCGGCAGCAGCAGCGGGAAGCGCTCCTGCCGCCGCGCTTCCCGCTGCTGCTGCAAGCACCAACGCGGCACCGGCCAAGCCTGTGATCGCCCGGACCGCACCCAAGCTTCCGCCGGCTTCCGATGACGATTGGGAACAGTTCTGATCCGGACAGCTACTGCCGCAGCGACAGCGTCGCTGCGGCTTTCTTCCGCTAGCTCTGCTTTCTTTCCAGTGCTTCGCTCACCAGCCGGCGCTGCTCTTGCTGGTGGCGCCTTATCGACGAGTGCGCGCCGGCCGCGGTAGCGATGCGGCACACGTTGCGCAGGGAGACTCCTGCCGGCAGGCAGTGTTCGAGAGTGTCGCGTACGAAACGCCACGCGCCCTGGTTCTTGTCCTCTTCCTGCGTCCACACCACCTCGCATAAATTCGGAAAAGCCGCCAGCGCATCAGCCAGGGCCTCCTGCGGGAAAGGGTAGAGCTGCTCGACCCGGATCACCGCAGTGGATGCGTCATGGGTGTCATTGCGCGCCGCCTCGATGTCGTAAAAGAACTTCCCGCTGCAAAGGATGACGCGATTCACCGCCGCCGGATCAGCGGCGTTCTTATCTGCCAGCAGCGGCAAGAATCCCCCTTCGCTTAATTCCTGCAACGACGAATGCGAACGCGGGTTGCCATACAGTTGCGACTTCGGCGACATCACGACCAGCGGTTTTGGATCTGCCGTCACGGCTTGCTGGCGCAGCAGGTGGAACCATTGCGCCGACGTCGAGGGAAACGCGACGCGGATGTTACGGTCGGCGCAGAGTTGCAGGAAGCGCCCCAGATAAGCGGTCGAGTGTTCCGGACCGGCGCCTTCCTGGCCGTGCGGCAGCAGCATGGTCAGGCCCGAGCGATAGCCCCATTTGTGTTCGCCGGACGCAATGTACTGGTCGACGATGACCTGGGCGCCGTTGACGAAGTCACCGAACTGCGCTTCCCAGATGGCCAGCCGACGTTGTGCCTGGACGCTGTAGCCGTATTCGAAACCGAGCACGGCTTCTTCGGTCAGGGGGGAGTTGACGATGTCGATGCGCCCTTGGCCGGGGCCGATGTGATCGAGCGGAACGAATACCTCGCCTGCTTGCCCATCGACGTCGTTTTGGTCAAACCAGCGGGCATGGCGGTGCATGAAGGTGCCGTGGCCTACATCCAGGCCGGACAGGCGGATGTCGACGCCATCACCGAGCAACGAGGCGCAGGCGAGGTTTTCGGCGAAGCACCAGTCGATCGGATTTTGCGCGTCGGCGGCGCCGGTTTGCCATTTCCGGATCAGCTTGCCGATGACCTCGTGTACCTGGAAGTTGTCCGGCGGCGTGGTGATGCTTGCTGCCAGCGCTTGCAGGCGCTCGATCGACGGCGGCCGCGAGAACATGCCGGAGGCATCGTCGTCGATTGCCGGCAGCATCTGCATGGCGGGTTTACCGGCCAAGACACCTGTCAGCACCATCCTCAACATGTCGATGCGCAAACGGTCGAGCGAATCCGCCGTTGCTGCATGCGCCGTTTCACCCGCGATCCGGGCGTGGTAAAGCTCGGTGACCGGAGGATGGCGCGTGATGGCAGCCTGCAAACGCGGATGCGTGAGGGCCGGGATGTCGTGTTCGGAATGGCCGAGGCGGCGATAGCCGATCAGGTCGATGATGACATCGGCGCCGTATTTCATGCGGTAATCGAGAGCGATGGCCGCGGCGCGCACCAATTCGTCGGGATGATCGGCATTGACGCGGATCACCGGCGCATCGACCAGGCGGCCTATGTCGGTGCAATAGAGATTGCCGGCCACATCCATGGCATTGGACGTGGTGAACGCGATCTGGTTGTTGACGATGATGTGGACGGTGCCGCCGAGAGTATAGCCAGGTGTGCGCGTCAGGTTCAGGGTCTCCATGACGATGCCCTGGCCTGCAAATGCGGCGTCGCCGTGCACCATGACCGGCACGCAGCCGAGATCGGGATTGTCGTCCTGCCAGGCGCGCGCCATGCCGCTGACGACCGGATAAACGCTTTGCAGGTGCGACGGATTGTGCGCCAGGAACAGCGCGACTTCGCCTTGTCCGGTTTGCTTCACGGCGCTGCCGCCGAGATGGAAGGGCAGGTCGTTCTGGCTGACGGATTCGGGAGCGTCGGGATTGAGGCAGGCGAGGATATGTTCAACCGGCATATCCATCAGATTGACCAGCATGTTCAGCCTGCCGCGATGCGGCAGTCCGAGGAACATTTGCTGCACGCCATGGCGCGCGGCGTTCTCGATCAGCAGGTCCATCAGCGGCAGCAGGCTTTCGCAGCCTTCCATTGAAAAGCGCTTGGCGTGCGGCGCCGTGACGGCGAGGTGGCGTTCCCATACCTCCGCCGTGATCAGGCGATGCAGTATGGACTGGCGCTGCGCAGCAGGTACGGCGGGGGATGCGTTTTCCATCCGTGCGAACAGCCAGTCGCGGCGCGCTTCATCGCGGACGCCGCTGCAATCCAGCGCAATGGCGCCACAATAGATGGCCTTGAGCTGGCGGTCCAGCTGCTGCACGGTGACTGCCGCAGGAAAAATAGTGCTGCCGGGCGGACGCGGCATGGCGGGATCGAGTCCATGGAATTCGGGCGTCAGCTCCGGCAAAGCCGGCGCGGATTGCAGAGCCGTCGCTGTCAGCGGATCGAGGCGGGCCATGCGATGGCCGGCGTTACGGTGTGCCTGGATGAACTGCGCGATGTGCCAGGACGACAGCGCATCGGCATCGGCTGCAGGTTCGTGGGACGGGAGGAAGGACAAGCGCGGCAGCGCGAGATGTTCAGGATAATTGTTGGACATGGCGGGGAGAGGATAGGATAGGTGTTGTTGTGAAAGTCGCTGCTCCATGTCGGGCCGCTCCGCGAAGAGCGGCCCGCACTTTTTATGCCGTGGCGCTGAACGCGAGTTCCGGCGTCTTGGTGCCGTTCAGGCGGGATGGCTTTTCAGTGATGTCGACTGAACGGCGCGCACCGGGCATGCCGCTGCGTGCGTTACCGGGCGCCGGCAGCAAGTCGCTCTGGAGCGTGAAAGTGCTCATCATCCCGGTCAGCCGGCCGGTCTGGTCTTGCAGCGCTTGCGCCGCTGCGGCGCTTTGCTCGACCAGCGCGGCGTTTTCCTGCGTGACCTGATCCATCAACGTGATGGCCTGGTTGATCTGTTCGATGCCGATGCTTTGTTCCTGGCTGGAAGAACTGATTTCCGCAACGATGTCGGTGACGTGGCGGATGCTGGTGACGACGTCCTGGATGGTTTGTCCGGCTTGCTCGACCATTTTGCTGCCGTTGCCGACCTGATTGACGGAGTGGTCGATCAGGGTCTTGATTTCTTTCGCGGCGACGGCGCTGCGTTGCGCCAGGTTGCGCACTTCACTGGCGACCACGGCGAAGCCGCGGCCATGCTCGCCGGCGCGGGCTGCCTCGACGGCGGCGTTGAGGGCGAGGATATTGGTCTGGAACGCGATGCCGTCGATCACGCCGATGATGTCGACGATCTTGCGCGACGAGTTGTTGATGGCGGTCATGGTGTCGACCACCTGGCCGACGGCGTCGCCGCCTTTGACCGCAACGGCGGATGCATTGGACGCGAGCTGGTTGGCCTGGCGCGCGTTGTCGGCGTTCTGCCTGACGGCGGAGGTGAGCTGCTCCATCGCAGAGGCGGTTTCTTCCAGCGAGCTGGCCTGCTGTTCGGTCCGGCTGGACAGATCCATGTTGCCGCTGGCGACCTCGCGCGAAGCTTCGGCGATCGTATCGGTGCCTTTGCGCACGTTGCTCACGATGCCGTGCAAGTTCTCGATCATGATTTTCAGTGCGACGAGCAAGCGGCCGATTTCGTCCTTGCTATCGATTTGAAGGTGGTGTGTCAGGTTGCCCTGGGCGACTGCCTCCGCCAGGTCGACCGCGCGATTGATCGGCCGCGTGATGGTGCGGGTGATGAAGATCCCGGTCACGATGGACAGCATCACTGCGCAAGCCGACAGGATCGCCATCTGGATCTTCGCATTGCGGGCCTGTACGGCCGCATTGATGACGTCGTTTTCCATTTCCTTCGCCTGATAGTCGACCATCTTGTCGACGAGTACGTAATAGGCTGCCTGCGTACGAGCCATGTCTCCTTGGTAGATATCGCGTGCTTCCTGCGACTTGTTCTCTGCAATCAGTTCGAAGAATTTACGCACCGTGACGCCATAGGCCGAGCGCGATTCGAACTGTTGCTTGAACAGGGATTTGCTTTGGTCGTTCTTCAGCATCTTTTCGAACTTGGAATATGCCTCGGCATTGGTCTTGCGCAAGGCGGCATAGTCGTCCATATATTGCTTGGCGCGTTCGGGCGAGCTTGTCAGCAGCAGGTTGCTGAGGATGGCGTTGCCTTTGTTGCCGTTGTTCTTGATCTGATTGCTGATGGCGATCAGCGAATAGCGTTCGCCGACGATGCGATCCATTTTTTCGTTGTTGGTGTCGAGATGCCGGATGCCGACGACGGCGGTGCCGATCAGCAGGGCGACCACCAAGGCGAAAGCTGAGCCAAGACGGACACCTATTTTGAGATTGGAGATTTTCATTTTCTACTCCTCTATGTCGGGGTTTGGGTGCGCTTGCAGGTGGTCATGGGGCAGAGCAGGCGCGATTTGTAAGGGACGGCGATATCCAAGGAAGACGACCTCAAAAATGTGACCGCCGGGCAATGAACAGAGGGAAGAGTAGTGTGCGAAATGCGGGGATGCTATCGGGATATTTCTGATGTTTTTCTTGCCATTGACGCTCTGGATAGATATTCGGACACCTTATGATTAGTAGGTTGCAGAAAGACGCAGCCCGCGCAAAAAAAAAGCGCCGGAGCTGATGCGCCGGCGCTGAAACTGCCGTTGCCGGCAGCTGTGGATACCTGAGGAGGTAAGCTTGCTACATTCCGTGCACGCGTTATGCCGCGGTGTATGAAGTCTTGACCGTGGTGTAGAACTCGGCGGCGTACGCGCCTTGTTCGCGCGGACCGTAGCTCGACGCCTTGCGGCCGCCGAACGGGACGTGATAGTCGACGCCGGCGGTCGCCGTGTTGACCATCACCATGCCGGCTTGTGCGTGGCGCTTGAAGTGGGTGGCGTGCTTCAGCGACGTGGTGCAGATGCCCGACGACAGACCGAACTCGGTGTCGTTGGCCAGTTGCAGCGCGTGTTCGTAGTTGTCGGCGGGGATCACCGAGGCGACCGGTCCGAAGATTTCTTCACGCGAAATACGCATGTCGTTGTTGCAGTCGGCGAACAGCGCCGGCGTCATGTAGAAGCCGTCGGTGTCGCGCTTGATGCGCTCGCCGCCGGACACCAGGCTGGCTCCTTCCTGCTTGCCGATTTCAATGTACGACAGGTTCTGATCCAGTTGCGACTGATCGACCACCGGGCCGATGTTGGTGTCTGCCGACAGCGCGTGGCCGATCTTCAGGCCGGCCAGTTGCGCGCGTGCCGCTTCGATGAAGCGCGGGTAGATATCCTTTTCGACGATGATGCGGCTCGAAGCGGTGCAGCGTTGGCCGGTCGAGAAGAACGCGCCTTGCACGGCTGCCGTGACGGCGACGTTGAGGTCGGCGTCGTTGAGGACCACCAGCGGATTCTTGCCGCCCATTTCCAGCTGGAACTTCGCCATGCGCGCGATACAGCCTTGCGCCACGCGGTTGCCGGTCGAGACCGAGCCGGTGAAGGTGAGGGCGGTGACGCGGCGGTCGTCGATGAAGCGCTGGCCGACTACCGAACCGCGGCCCATGACCAGGTTGAAGACGCCGGCCGGGATGCCCGAGCGGCTGATGATGTCGGCAATCGCCCAGGCGCTGCCCGGCACCAGTTCGGCCGGTTTGAAGACGACGGTGTTGCCGTAGGCGAGCGCCGGCGCGATCTTCCAGGCGGGAATCGCCATCGGGAAATTCCACGGGGCGATGATGCCGACCACGCCGACCGGTTCACGGGTGATTTCGATATCCATGCCAGGGCGCACCGATGCCAGTTTCTGGCCCTGGATGCGCAGCACTTCGGCGGCGAAGAACTTGAAGATGTTGCCGGCGCGGCCGGCTTCGCCGATGCCTTCGGCCAGGGTCTTGCCTTCTTCGCGCGAGAGCAGGCGGCCGAGTTCTTCCTTGCGCGCCAGGATTTCCGAGCCGATCTTGTCGAGCGCATCCGAGCGCGCCTGGATGTTGCCGGTGCTCCAGGCGGGGAAAGCGGCGTGGGCGGCGGCGATGGCGATGTCGGCTTGCGCTGCGTCGGCTTGTGCGTATTCGCCGATGACGTCGGACAGATCGGATGGGTTGATGTTCTTGTTGACGCTGGCGCCTTGCAGCCATTCGCCGTTGATGTAGTTCGCAAATTGGGACATCGTGATCTCCTGAATGTGGAAGCCAAAACTGACCGCGGGAATCTTCCGGCGGTCAGTTTTGGCTTGATTACTTCTTATCGGTGAAAAAACTGCGGTGCATTTATTGCGGGCCGAGGCGCTTGATCAGTGCCGCAAGTTCTTCGTGTTCCGCTTCCGTGCAGGCGGTCAGCGGGGTGCGCACCGGTCCTGCGTCGTGTCCGACGACACGCGCGCCGGCCTTGACGATACTGACTGCGTAACCGGCCTTGCGGTTCCGGATGGCCAGGTAAGGCAGGAAGAAATCGTCGATCAGCTTGCCGACGGTAGCGTGGTCTTCCCTGGCGATCGCGTGGTAAAAGTCCATCGCGGTCTTGGGAATGAAATTGAACACGGCCGACGAGTAGACCGGCACGCCCAGCGCCTTGTAAGCCGCTGCGTAGACTTCCGCGGTCGGCAGGCCGCCGAGGTAGGTGAAGCGGTCGCCGAGGCGACGGTGAATGGTGACCATGGATTCGATTTCACCGACGCCGTCCTTGAAGCCGATCAGGTTCGGGCAGCGGTCGGCCAGGCGTTCCAGCATGTCGGCGTTGAGTTTGCAGACGCCGCGGTTGTAGATGATCACGCCGAACTTGACCGATTTGCAGACGGCTTCAACGTGTTCGGCGATGCCTTCCTGGCTGGCTTCGGTCAGGTAGTGCGGCATCAGCAGGATGCCGTGCGCGCCGAGGCGTTCGGCTTCCTGGGCATAGCCGATGGCGGCGCGGGTCGCGCCGCCGGCGCCGGCGATGATCGGCACCTTGCCTTTGCAGGTATCCACGGCGGTACGGATGATGTCGGAATATTCACCCGGCACCAGCGAAAAGAACTCGCCTGTGCCGCCTGCCGCGAACAGTGCGCTGGCGCCGTAAGGAGCCAGCCATTCCAGGCGCTCGATATAGCTCTTCGGACGGAAGTCGCCCTGTTCGTCGAAGTCGGTCAGCGGGAAAGAGAGCAGGCCGGCGGAGAGGATTTGTTTCAGGTCTTGTGGTGTGTACATGTCGGTGTCGGTAGGTGCCAGTGATGAGAGAAAAGTATCTTCGCGCTGCAGTGTGTCCGTTCAGGGCTGTTCAGTCCGTCGGGCCGGGATGAGTCCAGTGACCGGATGGATTCGGCTCATTTGAATTCATGCGAACTTAAGATATCAGTCATCGTACAACATGAATTAAAAGAAAGCCAGCAGTTTTTTGCTGCCGGCCGGGTCGTGCCTTGCTACCTGATTGCTGTTTTGCCAATGACTACTTGTCCGACGCTTTTTCCTGCTGTTGCGCGTCGGCAGCCGATTCGGCGGCTTCCTGGGCGCGGCGCAGGCGCTCGCGGCTATTGGTCAGATGGTTGCGCATGGCGGCGCGCGCGGCTTCGGTGTCGCGGCGGGCGATGGCTTCGTAGATGTCTTCATGCTCGCGCTGCACGCGGTCGAGGTAGCTGGCCTGCGGATCGCGCGCCAGTTCGGCCGTGTTGAGACGCTTGCGCGGAATCACGCCGGCGCCGAGGTGGCTCAGGATCTCAATGAAATAGCGGTTGCCGGTGGCGTTGGCGATCTGGAAGTGGAAGCGGAAGTCGGGGCCGACCGTGTCGACACCCTTTTTCAGGTTCTCGTGGAAGGCGTCGAGCGCCTGGCGGATTTCCAGCAATTGCGCCTCGCTGCGACGCGCTGCGGCCAGACCGGCGGTTTCGGTTTCCAGGCTGATGCGCAGTTCCAGCAGCGCCAGCAAGTCCTTCATCGTGGTGATGGTGGCCGGATCGATGTTGATGTTGCCGGCTTTTTGCGCCTCCAGCACGAAGGTGCCAATGCCATGCCGCGTTTCCACCAGCCCTGCGGCCTGCAGGCGCGAAATCGCTTCGCGCACCACGGTGCGGCTGACGCCCTGGGTCAGCATGATCTCGGACTCGGTGGGCAGCTTCTCGCCCGGCTTGATCGAGCCGTTGGAAATCATTTCGGAAATCGCGCCGACCACTTCCTGCGACAGGCTTTGGGTCTTTTTGCGAGGACGCATCAGCGGGCTGGGGGTCTCGGTAACTTCCATTTTTATAAGTGGGTGCGTGAAAGTGGCGTGAAGTGCGGATCCTGATACATCGCGCGTCGGAAGGTTATGCGACATCTTACCAGAAGATGACTTGTTTTCGTAGCGCGAAGTGGGCGTTTAGTGGCCGCTTTCCTTGTTGCGCGCAGGCCTCAGTGTAACTGATGACGATGGCCAGGCTGCATTTGAGAGTTTTCCTATATCGCCCGGAGCGGCAAAAAATCACAATGCAAGGCATCCACCCACTTGCGAAAGTTTGTCATGAACAGCCTTCTCTGGATCTTCGTTGCCTTCTGCGGCCTGGCCTATGTGTTCAATCGCTTTGCCACCGCCGACAACCGCGTCGCCGCCACGCCGGAACAGCGCCGCTACGATTTCATCGTCGACGTCTGCGACGGCGACCGTCGGAAAGCCGCGCGTCTGGTCGAAGAAAAGTGTGCGCTGTTCCCTCATCTGAACGGCTTGCAGGCGCAACAGTTGGTGTATCAGGACATGCTGGACCTCACGGCGGAAGAGCGTGCAGCAGCGCATGTCGCAATCCGGCGTACGTCCCGCAAGGCGATGACCGAAGAAACGGCCGCATGATTTCCACGCGGCATCGCCCGGCCGGCTGAGCCGGCTTTTTTTACGTCCGCAAAAACATGTGCAAAAGACATGTTGATGCCTTGGCATCCCTTGCTGGGCGCGGCATTCAGGCTTTCACACTTCTCCGGAGTTTGTGCTAGTATCGATTCATTGCCGTGAGGAAATCATGAAAACTATCGAGCTGGATACCGAATACACGCTAGAAGACCGCGCCGAGAAAATCAGCGAGCGAAGCATCCCGAAGAAACCCGTACGCGCCGTTGCCGAAGTCGATCCCGACGTCGAACTGACCGGCGAAGAACTGCGCTGGATGTACAGCGTGTTCAAGGGCGACTTCCGCATCATTCCGCGTCGCGTGGTGCAGAGCGTGATCAGCAAGGGTCTGGGCATTCCCAATCTGGGCGGCGCCTTCAACCTGACCAGCGCGGGTCGCAATGTATTCCGCCGGACGTCACCGGCGGCGAACGACGAGTTGCATATCGTCAAATCGCGCTATCGGCATCGTTCCAACTGGCGTTTGGGATAAGTCTTGCCGCGCCTTTGCCGCGCTTGACGGCAAGCGGCGAAGAAGTGGGAATGCAGGGCTGAAAGCAGTATTCGACATCGCGTCGGATGCTGCTTTTTTCATGGCGGGACGTTTTTGCCGCGGCATAAAAAAACCCGGTGCCAGGGGAACCGGCACCGGGAAAGCTCGTCACTCCCCCGAAAAACCTGGCGGCCCGGGACGTGGTCCACGGACTTGCAATGGCGCCTGAAGAGGAGCGGCTTCAGGTGCAGTAACCGATAGGGATGCGAGTGACTTGACTGCATTCTGGCAAATCCGGGAGGCAATTCATATCGAATAAATTCGAGAGTTACGAGATAGTTATTGCCGTCGAATCCAATACTCGTCCTGCTACCTTGGCAAATAACTTCATTTTTTGTTTTGTAAATATTTTGCTCGCTGATTTGTCGCTGGTTGAACGTGCGGTGAGCGCTCCCGGCTTAAAAACGAATCGCGGGGCGAGGACACGGCGCGTGGCGGGCAGGCGACAAATGCGCGTCTGTGGCGCGCCGGCAGCATTGCGGGTCCGATGCTAGACTGATTTTTTCTCTCACCTAAGGAATCGTCATGTCGAGTCGCTCCAGGTTGTTGTCCTTGTTTGCAGTTGCCGCGCTGGCGTTGCCCATGTTGGTCCAGGCGCAGAATGCGGCGCCCGCCAGGATCCGCGGCACGGTTGCCGCAATCAGCGGCAATAGCGTCGACATACTGACGCGCGAAGGGAAGAAGCTGACACTGCAGCTGAACGACGCCACACGCTATTCCTTCGTCAAGGCGCTCGACCTGGCATCGATCAAGCAAGGCAGCTTCATCGGTACGGCCGGCAAGCCGACCGCCAACGGCGGCATCGAAGCGCTGGAAGTCGTGGTGTTCCCCGAAGAGGCGCGCGGTTCCGGTGAAGGTCACTACGACTGGGACCTGTTGCCGGGCAGCAGCATGACCAACGCCACCGTCTCGGCGGTGGTGTCGGGCAATGCCGGACGCGATCTGGAGCTGACTTACCAGGGCAAGAGCATCAAGATTCAGGTCCCGAAGGATGTGCCGGTCGTGACCTTCGTGCCGGCCACTGCACAGGACCTGAAACCGGGCCTGGCGGTATTTGCGGTGGCGTCGCGCAGCGGCGAGGAGTGGAAGGCCGGACGTCTCCTGATCGAGAAGGATGGCGTCAAGCCGCCGATGTGAGTATGGCAGGGAGGCAGCTTGTTATGCCGCCATGGAATAAGCGAATAGGATATTGATCGTTTCCATGCGCGGTTTTTGGCTTTAAAGTGGCACTGTCTCCTCAATAACCTCCTGGAAGAAGTTTTTGAGATTGAACCCGCCCGGCCCGCGCCCGGCGGGTTTTTTTTCGCCGATCGCTCACGTTGCCGCCCAATAAATAATCAATCTGTTGCCGGTGCCGTCGCAGCAAGGGATTGCGCCGATCCCCCACAGCTTGTCCACAGGGCTGTTCACAGGCGCTGTGGGTAACTCGGCGGTCAAGTCTGGGCAGAACGGCGTTTCGCGCGTACCATGGCGGCCGGGACATCCGTTCGGATATCCGCCTACAGCAAGCCCACCCGGAGAACGCAGCAATGAGCAATGATTTGACCAAAGATGAATTTGACGCCCTCGGTCAGATCAGCCGCAAGGAACATCGCGGCCGCCCGAGCGCCTGCGTGGCGCGCAACACCAAGCGCCTGACCGGCATCAAGATGCTCGAATACACCCGCGAAGGCCATCTGGCGCTGACGGAAAAGGGTTTGCAGACGCTGTTCATCTATCGCTGCATCGAAGCCTTGCGCGGCCTGAACGCGGATGCCGACGCGGTGGTCGACGCCGACGTCGCGATCTTCCTCAGCCGCAAGGGGCATATCGTCGCCAAGGAAGGCAGCAAGCAGTTCGAGATCACCCAGCGCGGCCGTGAATCGCTGGCCGATATCGACGCGCAATCGCGCTGATGTGCTGATGCCCTGAGCGCAGGGCGCAGGGCGCAGCAACTGCGGCGTCTGTGCAGGAACACGCGTTCCCGACTTTGTTTTCCTCTGCTTTTCCTCTTCGCTTTCCCGCTTCTATTGCGCTTGTTTTGCGCTTGTTTTGCACTTGTATCGCGCTGTCCACCACCCGTGCCGGCATAGGGAATTCCCCGATAGATTGTGCCTGCCTGCGTGTCTATGATGCACTCCATGGACAGACGGTTTGCAACACGGCGACAGCCCTGCGACAACAGACCTTCTGCGTAATCAAGCTCATGGAGGTCATATGCAATTCATCGTCGATACAGTGCCGAACGATATCGCCCTGATGTTCGTCACTTACCTGGGTTTCTGCATGTTGCTGATGTTTCTGTTCATTCGCGCCGATTGCGAGTGGAACAAGCGTGAAATGAAGTTGTCCCGCGAGCGCCTGCGCGTACTCTCGGCCGACCGGGAAAATTCGGATCGCCTGCGCGAACTGACCGCCTGCTCGGTGCATCACGACGTCAACTGCGCATGCTTCCTGCACAGCAACGATGCCGACGCCACAGGCAAGAATGCTGCCTGAGTCGGCCTGACCCGGCTGGAGCCGCATGCGGTATGAGAAAATACGCGGATGAAATCATCCAACATTCGCCCCCTCATCCCGCTTGCGGATTACCAACGTATTTTTCGCGTCATTCACTCGGTACTCGATAGTGTCGACGCCAATATCCCGGCCGCGAGTTTTTTCTTCAGCGTCACCGCGGCGCAGATATTGAAAAAGTTTTACAAGAAGAACGCCTTTCCGGTCGCCGGTGCGGCGTTCTACCTGATCAGCAAAGATGGCAGCGGCGCCTTGTCCTTCGGCACGCTGGACGGCGACAAGGTCGACAGCAACAGCGACGCGTTCCACTGCTGGGTGCAATGCGACGGTTATGCGCTGGACTTCATGGCGCCGGTGTTTGAAGAATTGCTGGAAGACGCGGGCCATCCGATGGCGGTGCCGCGCCAAATGTTCCAGAAGGATCTGGCGCGCATGTCGGCGTCGCCGACGGGATTGAGCGCGCTGGGAGACTTCAGGCTGGAGCCGAACCTGGCGCTGACGCGTGATTTGTTGCAGCAGTTCATGAACAAGCCGGCGCTGAGCAATCTGTCGCAGGTGTGCATGGACTGGTACCAGAAGCCGCCGAAGGAACTGGGCAGCGGCGTGGTCATGCAGAACGCCGAAGGCGAAGGCACCAGGATGGCGCTGAGCCGCTTGCAGATTACCGGCGCCTGGTGACGGCTGCCGCGAGGCATATGAATTTGGGGTGGGGGAAGCAGCAGTAGCAGCAACAGAAGTACGTACAGCACTTGGGGAAGTGAACTGTAGTTGTCGTCTTGAGGGGAGCAGGAGTGGGGGAGAAGGGGGAGTGGTGCACCGGACGATTGGTCCGGCACACCGTGCAATCATGCATATCGGTTGCATGTATCGCGAAAGAGTTGACAGGATAAGCCGGCTTTGTGACTTGTTGATGACAGTGACAATCATCCCATGGTGGTTGCTGCGAGATTCAGGAATGCGCGAAACCGTTTCAGAGTGTCACGAAGCCGTCATACGATGCCGATAGAATCTCGTTTGTCTCCTCTAAACTTGCTTTAGATTCACCTGCGATACAGACGTATCGCAGGTTTTTTTTTCTCAGAATTTTGTACTGCGCAGTTGCCGCAGCGTCCGTTGAAGTAGCCAATGCCGGATAGTGGCGTCGTAACCCGGCTGCACGCACACGTCATGGAAGCCGCCAATCTCCCTGCTGGTGATCCAGCCCGGCGGCGCGGGGTGCGTTTTTGTCTTCCACTTGCTCAAGAATGACCAGGAATGGAATTTCCCTTGTTATCAACGACTTAAGCAAGTTCTCCAGTGCTTATCCACAGGCTTGCTACCAAAATGTGGGGATAACTTCCCGACAAATCCACAGCAAATTCGCAGTATCCCAACCTTGTTTCAACCGCCTTGCGGTGCGCCGTCGGTGTACGGTTCCACCTTGACCGAGGTCATGCTGTAGCCGGCGCTGCCCATCATCGTGTCGGAGCGTTCGATCTTCAGCACGCCGCTGATCCAGACCGCATCCATGGTGCGGGTGTTCTTGACCGGCTTGCTGCTGTGCACGTGGATGATCTGGTTGGCGGGCGGCGGCGGTACGTGGATGCAGGCGCCGAAATACGGCACCAGCAGGAATTCCTTCAACGCCTCGCCCTCGCGTTCCAACGAAACGACGAAGCCGGGAATGCGGATTGCCGCGCCGTTCATGGCCGGATCGACGGGCGCGTTCTTCCAGTACTTCTTGGCTTTCCACAATGCTTCCATGGCGCGCGGGTCGCCGTCTTCCATCTTGTCCAGCTTCAGGCCCTTGAACGGCGCCATGGCGTCCCAGTCTTTCGGCATGAGCGACTCCCAGGCGATTTCGCGGAAGCCGCCTTCGTTTTTGCCGGAGGGCTTGTAAGGCGTCTTTTGCAGGTCGGGTGCCTGTTGCAGGTGGTCGCCGACCTTGTATTGGGCGTTGTCGGAGTACGGGGCTGCTGCAGCGGTGGTCGCTGCGGGCGCGGCAGCTTCTGCAGCCGGCGCGGCCTTGGGCCCGTTCGGCGTGGCCGCCAGATGCACCGAGTAACCGACCAGCAATCCGGCAGCCACGATGCCGCCTATCCAGGTAATGCTTTTCATGATGTTGCAGTCGTCATAGTTGCGGCAACGAGGCCGCGAAATTAAAGTCGGGGAGTCAGGCCGTCGGCCAGGCTTAGCCTGTAGGCGCGCAGGCCCGGCAGCAGGCTGGCGGCGAAGCCGGCGAGGACGGTCCAGCCCAGCAGCTGCAGCTCGCCGGCGGCCGGCAAGGCAGGATGCAATGTTACGCCAAATTGCGCGCTCAGGAAGGGCCCCAGCGCGAACAGCGCCAGCGTCAGCAGGACCACGCCCAGCACCACGCCGGCCAGCATCACCGCCAGTCCTTCCAGCGCCAGCAGCAAGAACACGTCGCCCGGCCGTGCGCCCACCGAGCGCAGCACTGCCAGCTCGCGCCGCCGTTCGCCCAGGCTCGCGAGAATCGCTGACACCAGCCCGGCCAGCCCGACGATGACGACCATGCCCGATACCACCAGCAAGGCGTTTTCGCCGATGCCGACTACTTGCCACAATTCATCCAGCGCCACGCCCGGCAGTACCGCCATCAACGGTTCGCTGTTGTCGTCGGCGATGTCGCGCTGCACGCCGAAGACTGCAGCGCGGCTTTTCAGGCCGACCAGCACGGCGGTCACGGTCTTCGGCGTGAGGTCGAATTTTTTCACCAGCGCCGGCGCAATCGACAGGCCCGGCATCGGCGCGCCGCCTTCCCAGTCGAGGTGGATGGCTTCCATCGCGTCAAGGCCGATATGCACGGTGCGGTCCACCGGGGTGCCGGTGCGCGCCAGGATGCCGGTGACCGTGAACGGCTTGTCGGCGTGGTCGGTCAGATGCAGGCTGCCCATGCCGTGGCTCAGCACGATGCGGTCGCCCAGCTTGTAATGCAGGCGTTGCGCTACCTCCGCGCCGAGTACGGTTTCAAAGACATTGCCGAAGACGCGGCCTTCGCCGAGTTGCAGCGGCTGTCCGTCGCCGTAGTGGAAATGCCTGAAATAGTCGCCGTTGGTCGCCAACACCGGGAAGCCGCGATGAGAATCGCCCAGCGACAATGGAATGGTCCAGGCGACGGCGGGATTCTTCGCGAGCTTTTGCGCGCTGTCCCAACCCATGTTGTTGGTGGCGCCGCCGATACGGAAGATCGCGTACAGCATCAGCTGGACCGGACTGGTGCGCGCGCCGACCACCAGGTCGGTGCCTGACACCGATTGCGAAAAACTGTCGCGCACTTCATGGCGCACGCGCTCGATGCCGAGCAGCATGGCGCTCGACAGCGCGATGGCCAGTAGCATCAGGCCCAGCGTGTAGCGGCGATTCCAGGCGCTGCGCGCGGCCAGGCGGAACAGGAAGCTCATGCCGGTTCCTCCTGCGCGCAGCGGTTGATGTCGTTGAGGGCGATGCGGCGGTCGAAGCGTTCGGCCAGGCGCTGGTCGTGGCTGACGAACACCAGGCTGGCGCCGGCTTGTTCGCACTCGTGCCGGATCAGGTTCAGAAAAGCCTGTTGACGGTCGCTGTCGAGCGCCGAGGTCGGCTCGTCGGCGACCACGATTTCCGGCCGGCCGATCAGCGCGCGGGCGGCAGCGACACGCTGTTGCTGGCCGATCGACAGCTGCGTCGCTGCACGCGTCCACAAGTCCGGCGTCAGGTCGAGGCTGCGCAGCAGCGATTCGGCCGCCGTGCGCAAATCGCTGCCCTGCGCAAGCGCACGTTCACGGCGCAAGGCCGAGAAGCGGCAGGGCAGCACTACGTTGTCGAGAATCGACAGGTAAGGAATCAGATTGAACTGCTGGAAGATGAAGCCGATATGGTCGACGCGGAAACGATCGCGCCGCGACGCCGGCAGCGCCTCCAGCGCTTGCCCGAGGATGGCGACGCTGCCGGCCTGGGCGCTGCTGATGCCGCCGATCAGCGCCAGCAGCGTACTCTTGCCGCTGCCGCTGGGACCGCTGACGAAGACTTGCTCGCGCGCCTGCACCTCGAACCGGTCCAGCGCCAGCGTCGGCGTTTTCTGGCCGGGCCAGGTGAAGGTGATGTCGCGCAAGGCGATGGCGGCGTCGCTCATATCGTGATGTTCGCTGGCTGAAAAATGTTAGGGGACGGTAATGCTGTTGGCGGCAGGCGTCAGTTTGGCTGCGCCCTGGCGCTTGCCTGTCACCAGTTGCACGTCGATGCTGTTGAATCCCTTGAACGCATCGAACAGACGGACCTCGATTTTCTGCAGCCGTTCCGGATGGGCGCAGCGGAAAGTGAAATCGGCGTCGAGATCGGCGTGACCGTCATGGTCGGCTTGCGCAGCCGGTTTGGCCGCTGCCGCTTCACCGAGCAATGCCGGGTCCAGCGCGGCGGATTCCAATTTGACTCCATTGAGCTTGCATTCCGCTGACGGACTGGTGACGAACACGGCGCCGGCGTTGCGCAGGGTGTTGGTCATGGCCTGGACAGCTTGCTTGTCCTTCGCGCTGTTGGCGGCGTGTTCGAAGCCGACCAGGTTGACCAGCGGCGAATCGAGATGCAGCGACAGCGTCTGGCCGTCGAGCGCGACATCGAGCTTGCCGACGCCGTGCACGTGTGCTTCGTGGGCGTGGACAAGCGCAGCGGAGAACAGCAGGGCAGCGGCGACGGCCAGGGGCAGGGTCTTGCGGAAGTGGGAATACATGGGCGAGATCTTTCTTCAGGTGAGCTGCACAGGGCGATCCGCAAAGCGGAAAGCTGTCCCGGGCTGCATTTTGACTGGATTGAGCGATTTCTTGGGTTTTTGTCACATCTTGCAACAATGTTGCATTATAATTCCGATCTTTCATCGAAATGCAACTCGGTTGCAGCTTATTTTTCGACGCCTGCCCGGCAAGAAGCTGTTCCATAACCCAACAAGAAAATCTCGTTCCCATGCTCTTCCGTTTCATTCAACAAACCAGCGTGCTTGCGCTGCCGTGGTGGCAGCGCGTGCTGCTGGTCGCGCCGGTGTGCCTGCTGCTGTGGCTGGGCGTGATGTGGGCCCTGGGAGGAGATTGAACATGTCCGCCGTCATCTCGCTGGAAAATCTCACCGTCGCCTACCGCCGCCATCCCGCCTTGCATCATGTCAGCGGGGAGTTCGCGCGCGGTTCGCTGACCGCCGTGGTCGGTCCCAACGGCGCCGGCAAGAGTACGCTGCTGAAAACCATCATGGGTCAGGTGCGCTGCAATAGCGGCCGCGTGGTCACGCATCTGGCGGCTGAGCGCATCGCCTATTTGCCGCAACAGGCCGAGATCGACCGCAGCTTTCCGATCTCGGTGCTCGATTGCGTGCTGCTGGGCTATTGGGCGCGCGCCGGGCTGTTTCGCCGCATCAGCCGCGACATGGTGCAGCGTGCGGAAGAGGCATTGGCCGCAGTCGGCCTCGGCGGCTTCGCGCAGCGCGCCATTTCCAGCTTGTCGGTGGGGCAGTTCCAGCGCGTGCTGTTCGCGCGCATCCTGCTGCAGGACGCCGAGCTGATCCTGCTGGACGAGCCGTTCAACGCCATCGACACCCGGACCGCCGGCGACTTGCTGCGCATCATCCAGTCCTGGCACGCCGAGCAGCGCACCGTGATCGCGGTGCTGCACGACTACGACCAAGTGCGCAAGGCGTTCCCGCAATCGCTGCTGCTGGCGCGCAATGTGGTCGCCTGGGGCGAGACCGAAGGCGTGCTGTGCCACGAAAACCTGCACCGCGCGCGTTCCATGGCCGAAGCGGTCGACGAGCATGCGCCGCTGTGCGCAGTCGATGTCCACGATGCCGGCCATGAAGGGAGTGCGCCGCGATGATGCTGCTCCACGATTTCTATCAATTCGCGATTGCGCCGTTCCAGGAGTTCGCCTTCATGCGCCGCGCGCTGGTGGCGACGCTGGCCCTGGCGCTGTCGAGCGCGCCGCTGGGCGTGATGCTGACGCTGCGCCGCATGAGCCTGTTTGGCGAGGCGCTGAGCCACGCGGTGTTGCCCGGCGTGGCGGCCGGTTTCATTTTCTTCGGCCTGTCGCTGCCGGCGCTGAGCATCGGCGGCTTCCTCGCCGGTGTGATCGTGGTGGCGCTGGCGGGCTGGATCAGCCGCCATACGGAACTCAAGGAGGACGCCAGCCTCGCCGCCGTCTACGTGGTCGCGCTGGCATTGGGCGTGATCATGATTTCCGGACACGGCACCCAGCTCGACCTGCTGCACATCCTGTTCGGCAACGTCCTCGGCGTAGATACCGAGGGCCTGCTGCTGGTGGCCGGCGTATCCAGCCTGAGCGTACTGCTGATGGCGGGTTTGTATCGCGGCCTGCTGCTGGAGAGTTTCGACCCGTCCTTCCTGGCCGCCGGCGGCGGACGCAATACCGTGTACCAGCAATTGTTCCTGATGCTGGTGGTGCTGAACCTGGTCGCTTCGTTCCAGACGCTGGGTACGCTGATGGCGGTCGGCCTGATGATGCTGCCGGCGGTGTCGGCGCGGTTGTGGCATGACACCTTGCCGGCGCAATTGGCCAACAGCGCCGTGCAGGCCGCGCTGGCCGGCTACGCGGGGCTGATGCTGTCGTACTACGCCTCGGTGCCGTCCGGGCCGGTGATCATCGTGTGCGCCGGCGGCTTCTATTTTCTGTCTCTGATCTTCGCCCCGCGCGGCTGGTTGCCGCGCATCCTGCGCCGGCCGCATCTGCGCGCTTAATTCTTCCGGGAGTCATCGTGAAACTGTTTCGCCAAGTCTTTCTTTCGATTGCAGCCATGCTGGCTGTCCAGGGCGCATCCGCCGCAGATGCCCGCTTGCCGGTAGTCGCCAGCTTCAGCATCCTTGGGGATATCGTCGCCAATATCGGCGGCGACCGCATTGTCGTTACCACGCTGGTCGGACCCGACCAGGATGCGCACGTGTTCCAGCCGGCGCCGGATCACATCAAATCGGTGGCGCGCGCCAGACTGGTGGTGGTCAACGGCCTCGGCTTCGAGGGCTGGATGGAGCGCGTGACGCAGTCGGCCAACTATCGCGGCGACATCGTGGTGGCGTCCCAGGGCATCGCGGTGCGGGATCGTGTTGAAGAGGAACATGATCACGACAGCCACGACGGCCACGATCATCATCACGGCAAGAACGATCCGCATGCCTGGCAGAACCCCGCCAACATCGTGATCTACACGCAAAACATCGTCGCCGCGCTGAGCAAGCTCGATCCGGCCGGCGCCGCGCTGTATCGCAAGAACGGCGACGCCTACATTGCCTCGCTCAACGAGCTGGACCGCTGGGCCATACAGCAATTCGCCCAATTCCCGCCGGCCAAACGCAAGGTGATTACTTCCCATGACGCCTTCGAATACTTCGGTGCGCATTACCAGGTGCGCTTCCTCGCGCCGCAAGGCGTGTCGACCGAAAGCGAACCGAGCGCGAAGGAAGTCGCCGGTCTGATCCGCCAGATCCGCAAGGAAAAAATCCGCGCCGTCTTCATCGAGAACATGAGCAGTCCCAAACTGCTTCAACAGATCAGCAAGGAAGCCGGCGTCACGCTGGGCGGCAAGCTTTATGCGGATGCGCTGTCGCAGGCCGACGGCCCTGCGCCGACCTATCTGAAGCTGATGCGTTACAACATCGGGCAGTTGCTGGCGCAGATGAAGCTGAACTGATCGCGCGGCCATGCATGACGGAGGGCGCCGTCACGTCTGCGCAACTTCGCGTATGCTTGTCGTTTTTCCTCACAACAACCGGAGATGACAACATGGTCCACGTAGTCGCAATCATTACCGCCAAGCCTGGCAAGCGCGAAGAACTGCTGAAACTGGTGCGCGCCAATCTGGCCGCCGTCCGCGCCGAGCAGGGCTGCATCGACTACGGTCCGGTCATCGACGTGCCGGGTTTCGGCGGTTCTCAGGCTGAACTTGGCCCCGACACTTTCGCCTTCATCGAAAAATGGGAAAGCGCCGATGCGCTCAAGCTCCACTTCACCCAGCCGCACATGCTCGACTACCGCGACAAGTCCAAGGACCTGATCGCCGCACGCGCCGTTCACGTCATGGAATCGGCGGAGTAAATTTTTCCCGGATCGTAGGCTGATGCCGCTCCCATCTGCATCAGCCACGTAATGAAAGTCTTGAGGGCATTGCCATTGGTTTCGCCGGTACGGTGCAACATATGGAAGCCCTGGCCGTGCAATACCACCTCAGGAAACAGCTGGCGCAGGCGGCCGTGCGACAAGTCGTCGTCCACCAGCGCCAGCGATCCCATCGCAACCCCCAGGTCAGTCGACGCCGCCTGCAAGCTCAGGAAAAAGTGTTCGTAACTCGTCCCCGGCAATTTCTTCTTCACCGGCACGCCGGCCTTGATCAGCCACTGCTGCCAGGCGTCCGCACGCACGCTCAGATGGATCAGCGACGCCTGCAGCAGGTCCGCCGGCTTGTTAATCGGGTGCAGCTCCAGGTAATGCGGCGAGGCCAGCGGCGCCGACACGTCATCGAGGAAGCGCACGCATTCAAAGCCGCTGCGCTCCAGCGGACTGCGCCATAACACGACGTCGAAGGGATCCTTGAGGTCTTCGAAATGCTCCGAGACGGTGGTCGTCACGCGCACCTCGATGCGCGGATTGTCGATCTGGAACTGCGACAGCCGTGGAATCAGCCAGCGCATCGCCACCGACGGCGCAGTGATCAGGCGCACGATGCGGTTCTTGCCGGTCAGCGTCAGCTGCTCCGCCGCCATGGCGATGCGATCGAGCGCGGCGCGCACTTCGGTATAAAAGGCTTGCGCCGCTTCCGTTGCTTCCACGCCACGCGGCAAACGGATAAACAAGGGCTGGCCGAAATGCTCTTCCAGCAATTTTATTTGCTGGCTGACTGCGCTGTGCGTGATGTGTAACTCGTGCGCCGCAATCGTCAGGCTGCGCGTACGGGCGGCCGCTTCGAACACTTTGAGGGCCTTCAAGGGGGGCAAGGAAAGTGACATGATGTAAGTTTTTCTAATGCAGGTGTCGGAAAATATTGCTTTTTAAAGTGATGGGTAGCCCCTATTCTCACTATCACTGCAACGTTATTCATGTGAAAGAAAGAAATGACTACTTATCAATCCGCCGGTTTTTCTAATAATTTACAGAGTTTGCTGGAAGCTTTCCAGTTCTTTGTCGAGCGCGCATTCAGCTCGCCTGCCAAGACTGTCGACGGCGCGCTGTTCGACCTCAACGATGCTCCTTACCTGGAAGGCGTTACCAGCCACGCCGAGATGGAACGCCGTTTGCGTGAACTCGATCGCAGCCATTTGCGCGCACTGTCGCAACTGCAAGCGCAATTCTGATTGCTGCTGCAGCCGTAAGGGCTGAAACAAGCTGCAATGAAACTGCAATGCAGCTGGAATGTTGGCGTGATGCCAGAGATGTAAATGATGGGCGCCGGTTTCAATCCTGAAACCTGAAATGCGCCACCCTGGAGACCGAGCCGGAACGAATTTTCCCCGGCTCGCGGCAATCAAGATGCCGTCCCGCATGCACGGGATACGGCGACACCGCAGCGAATTTTGTCGCTGCCCTCTGACTCGACACCGCAAGTTATCGCCTGCGCAGGATCTGCCGCAGGCGGCGCGAAACCGTCTCATGTTCTTGCCATGCCCGCGATCGGCAGGCGGCTTGCCGCCCCGATGACCGGAATGCGATAAGCTATGTATTTGCCCAAACTGGAACGGAACATGAACGCATTGCACCCATTTCACCTGGCTTTCTTCGTGCGCGACCTCGACGAGGCGCGCGGTTTTTACGGCGGCGTGCTGGGATTTTCGGAAGGCCGCAGCACCGAGCGCTGGGTCGACTTCGATTGCATGGGACACCAGTTGTCGCTGCATCTGAAAAAAGACCTGGTGGTGCCGCAGGGCGCCGGCAACGTCGACGGCAACAACGTGCCGATCCCGCACTTCGGCATCATCCTCGATCAGACGTCATGGGACGCCTTGGCTCGGCGCATCGCCGCGGCTGGCGTATCGTTCATCGTCGAACCGCAGACGCGTTTCAAGGGCGAGCCGGGCGAACAGTCGACCATGTTCTTCCAGGACCCATCGGGCAACTCGCTGGAGTTCAAGGGTTTCGCCTCGATGAACCAGATTTTCGCAAAGTAATTGAGATGAAAAAAGCCGGCCCGCAGCCGTAGCCGAGGGCCGGCTTTTTTGCGCGCCGGGGCAATGCTCAGGCGCGCTTTTTCTTTTTCAGCAGATGCATGGGGCCGAACAACTCCTGCATTCCGCTGTGAGCGATGAAGCTCAGGTTGTAGGGATGCTCCGCCACGGCGCGCGGAAAGCGTTCCACCACCGGCAAGCCGTGCAGCTCCTCGGCGATCTTGCCCCACAGGACCAGCGTCGGCAGCGCTTTCTTCTTTTCCTCGGCGTACTGCGCCAATCCCTTCAATACGGTTTCAAAGAACGGTTTCCAGGCTTTGGCATCCTTGACCGGCTTGACGTGCGTGCGGAACACCAGGCTGGCGTTGAGCAGCAGGAAGCCCTGCGCGGTCAGGTTGTCCTGCAGGTCGGCCAGTGTCTGGACGGTGCCTGCGGTGTCGGCCTGCGCTTTGGCGGCGATGTCGAGCAGGGCGTCACCGCTGGTCTTGTCGACCGGCACGCGGCCATCGGCGACCAGCAGCATCTTCATGAAATTGCGCAGTGAAGTCGCCCGGTTGACTTGTTTGGACAAGCCCTTGTCCGACCACAGCGAACCGACCGCGCCGTCCATGAAGCACACGCCGGTGGCGCTGGCCGCGCGCGGATAAGGGCCTTCGCCGACCAACACGTAGCGGACCTCGTCGATCGGCTGTTTGAACGCGGCGAAGATGCGGCCTTCGGTCGGCAGATAGGTCGCGTCTTGCACCAGCGCGGGAAGATAGTCCGGGTCGAGAGCGGCGATGGCCTGCAGGCCGGTTTTCAGGATGGCGCGCCAGGACGGATCGGCAGTGGCGCAGAGGTCGAGCAGGGCGGTCGGGACGGTAGCCGGCATGAGGAAGCGATTGCTGAGGGTTGATCGGAAATAAAAAAGCTGCCCGCATCATAAATCAATGCGGGCAGCCCGGGATGCTTCATGACGAACGCAATTACGCCACCGCCACCGTATCGTCGCCGGCCGCGCCGAACAATTGCTGCTTGAGCTGGTGCAACTGGTCGCGCACCTTGGCGGCTTTTTCGAACTCGAGGTTCTTGGCGTGCTCCTGCATGAGCTTTTCGAGGCGCTTGATTTCCTTGCTGACCTGCTTTTCGCTCATGGCTTCGTAGTTGGCCTGTTCCTGCGCCACCATCAGTTCCACGCGCGCTTCCTGCGGGCTGTAGACGCCGTCGATCAGTTCGCGGATTTCCTTCTTGATGCCCATAGGCGTGATGCCGTTGGCTTCGTTGAAGGCAAGCTGCTTGGCCCGGCGGCGTTCGGTTTCGCCGATGGCTTTCTGCATCGAGTCGGTGACCTTGTCGCCATACAGGATCGCCATGCCGTTGAGGTTGCGCGCGGCGCGGCCGATGGTCTGGATCAGGCTGCGCTCGGAACGCAGGAAGCCTTCCTTGTCGGCGTCGAGAATCGCCACCAGCGAGACTTCGGGAATATCCAGGCCTTCGCGCAGCAGGTTGATGCCGACCAGCACGTCGAAGGTGCCAAGGCGCAGGTCGCGGATGATTTCAACGCGTTCGACGGTGTCGATGTCGCTGTGCAGATAGCGCACCTTGACGCCGTTGTCGCTGAGGAATTCAGTCAGCTGCTCCGACATGCGCTTGGTCAGCGTGGTCACCAGCACGCGCTCGTTCTTCTTCACGCGCATGGTGATTTCCTGCATCAGGTCGTCGACCTGGGTCGTTGCAGGACGCACGGAAATCAGCGGGTCGACCAGGCCGGTCGGACGCACCACTTGCTCGACCACCTGGTCGGAATGGGTGTTTTCATATTCGGCGGGCGTGGCCGAGACGAAAATGGTCTGGCGCATCTTGCCCTGGAACTCGTCGAACTTGAGTGGCCGATTGTCCAGCGCCGACGGCAGCCGGAAGCCGTAGTCGACCAGATTGGTCTTGCGGGCGCGGTCGCCGTTGTACATGCCGTTGAGCTGGCCGATCAGCACGTGCGACTCATCGAGGAACATGATCGCATCCGCCGGCAGGTAATCCACCAGCGTCGGCGGCGGATCGCCGGCCTTGGCGCCGGACAGGTGGCGCGAATAGTTTTCGATGCCCTTGGTGAAGCCGATCTCGGTCATCATTTCGATGTCGAAACGAGTGCGCTGCTCAAGGCGCTGTTCTTCGATCAGCTTGTTTTCCTTGCGGAAGAATTCCAGCCGTTCGCGCAACTCGTCCTTGATCGTCTCGATGGCGCGCAGCACCGTTGCACGCGGGGTGACGTAGTGCGAACCGGGATAAACGGTGAAGCGCGGAATCTTCTGGCGCACGCGGCCGGTCAGCGGGTCGAACAATTGCAGGCTGTCGATTTCATCGTCGAACATCTCGATGCGCACGGCCAGTTCGGCATGCTCGGCGGGGAACACGTCAATGGTGTCGCCGCGCACGCGGAAGGTGCCGCGGCCGAAGTCGACTTCGTTGCGCGAGTATTGCATCTGGATCAGGCGCGCGATGACGTCGCGCTGGCTGACCTTGTCCTTGGCGCGCAAGGTCAGGATCATCTGGTGGTATTCGTTGGGGTTACCGATACCGTAAATCGCCGAGACGGTTGCCACAATGACAACGTCACGCCGCTCCATCAGCGACTTGGTGCACGACAGGCGCATCTGTTCGATGTGTTCGTTGATCGAGGAATCTTTCTCGATGAACAGATCGCGCTGCGGGACGTAGGCTTCCGGCTGGTAGTAATCGTAGTAGCTGACGAAATATTCGACCGCATTTTGCGGAAAGAACTCGCGAAATTCGCTGTAAAGCTGCGCTGCCAGCGTTTTGTTCGGCGCGAAGATGATTGCCGGCCGGCCGAGACGTGCGATGGCGTTGGCCATCGTATAGGTCTTGCCCGAACCGGTGACGCCCAGCAGGGTCTGGAAGAACAGGCCGTCATGCACCCCTTCGACCAGCTTCTCGATTGCGGCCGGCTGGTCGCCGGCAGGCGGGAAGGGCTGGTACAGACGGTAAGGAGAATCCGGGAACGTCAGGAACTTGCTCTCGTCGAGCGTAGAAGATGCTGCAGTAACGGGGGATAAATCAGCCATTGTCATTCGACCTTTGGTAAAATTACGTGTTGCAAAACGGTGCTCGGCTCGCGGCTTTGCCCTGCATCCATCCCGACTGCAATCTACGTTTGCAGCTAACTTTTTATGTTATCACGATGAACGCATCTCTCTCAGCCTCCCTCTTCACCGCCATCGAAATGGCGCCCCGCGACCCTATCCTCGGCATTACCGATGCATACAATGCCGACAAGAATCCAGGCAAAACCAACCTCGGCGTTGGCGTCTACTATGACGATAACGGCAAGGTGCCGTTGCTGGAGTGCGTGAAAAAGGCGGAAGCTGAACTGGCCGCCAAACTGGCGCCGCGTACCTATTTGCCGATCGACGGTCTGGCAACGTACGACAAGGCGGTCCAGGAATTGGTATTTGGTGCCGATAGCGCGGTTGTTCAAGAGAAGCGCGCGATCACCGTGCAAGCCCTGGGCGGCACCGGCGCACTGAAGCTCGGCGCCGACTTCATCAAACATTTCTCGCCGGCATCGACCCAGATCTGGATCAGCGACCCGAGCTGGGAAAACCATCGCGCGCTGTTCGAGATGGCCGGCTTCACCGTCAACAACTATCCCTACTACGACGCGGCCACCCGCGGCGTGAACTTCGCGGGCATGCTCGATGCGCTCAAGACTATGGCCTCCGGCTCGGTCGTGCTGCTGCACGCATGCTGCCACAACCCGACCGGCGCCGACCTGACTGCCGATCAATGGACCCAAGTCATTGAAGTAGTGACATCGCGCGGCCTGATCCCGTTCCTCGACATGGCCTATCAAGGTTTCGGCGACGGCATCGAAGAAGACGGCAAGGTCGTGCGTCGCTTCGCTGAAGCAGGCGGTCCGTTGTTCGTGTCGAACTCGTTCTCGAAGTCGTTCTCGCTGTACGGCGAGCGCGTCGGCGCGCTGAGCATCGTCGCTTCGACCAACGAAGAAGCTGCACGCGTGCTGTCGCAACTCAAGCGAGTGGTGCGCACCAACTATTCCAACCCGCCGATCCACGGTGGCCAGGTTGTCGCCACTGCACTGGCTTCGCCGGAACTGCGTGCTCTGTGGGAAAGCGAACTGGCCGAGATGCGCGTGCGCATCCGCGAAATGCGTCAGCTGCTGGTCGCGAAGCTGAAGGAAAAAGCGCCTGCGCACGATTTCGACTTCGTCATCAAGCAACGCGGCATGTTCTCGTACTCGGGCCTGACCAAGGCGCAAGTCGAGCGTCTGCGCAATGAGTTCTCGATCTATGCCGTTGATACCGGCCGCATTTGCGTCGCCGCACTGAACAGCAAGAATATCGACGCCGTCGTTGACGCCATCGCCAAGGTGCTCTAAAGAGAAAAGCGTTCCACCCTGAAACGGGCGGGACGCAAAAAGGTTTTGACAGGAAGTGAAAATCAAGTCATAATCTTTTTCTCAGCTGTTCCCTGATAGCTCAGTCGGTAGAGCGACGGACTGTTAATCCGCAGGTCCCTGGTTCGAGTCCAGGTCGGGGAGCCAAAAAAATCGAAGAAGCCTCGCATTCGTGCGGGGCTTTTTCTATTCCGGAGTTTGTTTCTGCATGGCGCCGCATGCCTGGTGGCGAGCAAGCGCGAGATGTTTCAGAATCGTTTTTCGTGGTCGCGCGTTGTCCGCAATGCGCGATGAAGAAGAGGGCGGTGCGTAGCGAATTATTTAGCAATTTTCTGGCGTGGAAATATAGCCGCGAAGGAAAATTTAGTTCATAATCGCGCCCTCAGCTGTTCCCTGATAGCTCAGTCGGTAGAGCGACGGACTGTTAATCCGCAGGTCCCTGGTTCGAGTCCAGGTCGGGGAGCCAAAAAATTCGAAAGCCTCGCATCCGTGCGGGGCTTTTTCGTTGGCCGGCGCCAAACGCTCGCCTGCAGCCGGGGAATTTTGCAGGTATGCTGGCGCACTTCGACGGGAGATTGCACATGATAGAAATCGAGGCAACCATCTTGTGGGCGCGCGGCAGTGAAGAGGCGTTCGCCGACAACCGCTACAGCCGCGTGCATCGCTGGCGTTTCGACGGCGGGGTGGAAGTGCCGGCGTCGTCATCGCCGCATATCGTTCCTTTGCCGTATTCCTCGCCGGACAATGTCGATCCGGAAGAGGCTTACCTGGCGTCGCTGTCGAGTTGCCATATGCTGACGTTCCTGGCCATCGCGGCAAAGCGTGGTTTCGTGGTCGATCGCTATGTCGACCGCGCCGGCGCCGTGATGGAAAAGAACGCCAGGGGCAAGCTGGTGGTCAGCAAGGCGACCTTGCAACCGGTCGTCGTGTATCGCGGCCGTGTGCCGACGTCGGATGAGGACGAGGTCCTGCACCATGCGGCCCATGAAGAATGTTTCCTGGCCAATTCGGTGCTGACCGAGATTACGGTCGTGCCGACATCGACGGCTGCGGACGCTTGATCAGGCTCGTTTCGGGCTTGTTGTTTTAACAGGTGCATAAGCATATTCGGACAAGTTGCTTGACTTCGCTATCTGTATCGAATATAAATACAGTATGAAGTCGAGTCGATTTGCCGTGGCGGCACACATATTGGTCAGCGTCGAGCACGCGACCCGGGGAGGGGAAGCTTTTTTGTCCTCCGCCGCCATCGCGGCCAGCGTCAACACCAATCCGGTGTTTGTTCGCGAACTGCTGCGCAAGTTGTCGAAGGCGCATCTGGTCGTGACCAAGGAAGGCAAGGGCGGCGGCGCGCAACTGGCGCGCGCGGCTTCGCAAATCAGCCTGGCTGAAATTTACCAGGCGGTGGAAGAAGAGCCGGTGCTCAAGCACAATACGCGGCCCAAGGATCCATGTTGCCGCGTCAGTTGCGGCATGGATATGGCGCTGGAACCGGTGATTTCCGAAGTCGAGGGCGCGATGCTGAAAGTGCTGAAGGGCAGGAAACTATCCGAACTGGTCACCACGATCTGCGGCTAGCAAGCGGGCCGGATCAACAATGAAATTCACGACAAGGCCGATGATCTGATTTTGGATTACCAGGCCTTGCGCATAAGGCGAAAAGCCGCATTCAGGGATGCTCGAAAAAGGAGGATCGGTCAACGGTCCTCATTTTTATTTCATAACTGTCATTAAAAATAAGACAGTTTTGGCGGCGGGCATCTGCAAGACGGGCGACGAAACAGGCAGGACATTGCATTTCACTGCAGCCGGCATCACCGGTTGGCGGCGGCTGCATGCATTCACACACAATCGATCCAAGGCGCTGGGGCGGCGCAGGGTCAAACAGATTCAGGAGTTTTTAATGGAAAAGAATATCGCGGTGAATAACGCGCCGGTCGAGGTCTCGCACGACCCGCTCAGCGCGGCGGAAAACGCGGCCTCGCCTTTGCGTTCGTGGTTGTCGGTAGTTGCAGTGGCGACCGGCGCGTTTGCTTTCGTCACGACCGAGTTCTTGCCGGTCGGCCTGTTGCCGCAGATCGCGCATGACCTCGGCGTATCGCCGGGAACCGCCGGCCTGATGGTGACGACGCCGGGTGTGGTCGCGGCCATTTCGGCGCCGGGTCTGATGCTTGGGGCGGGGCGCATCAACCGCCGCTTCATCTTGCTGATGCTATCGGTACTGTTGCTGGCATCGAACCTGGTGTCGGCCTTTGCGCCGTCGTTCGGCGTCATGCTGCTCGGCCGTGCGCTATTGGGAGCGGCTCTGGGCGGCTTCTGGACGCTGGCGCTGGCGACTGCCGGTCGTCTGGTGCGGCAGGAACATGCGGCCAAGGCAACGGCGATGATCCTTAGCGGAGTGACGTTCGCGACCGTTATCGGCGTGCCGCTCGGCACCTTCATTAGCGGCCTGTCGTCGTGGCGCGCATCGTTCATCGCGACCGGCATTCTGGCTGCGCTGGCATTGGCGGCGCAAACTTTGCTGTTGCCGTCGCTGCCGTCGAAGGCGGCGATCCGCTTCCGCGATCTGACTACGCTGGTGAGCCGCCGCAATCCGCGCAAGAGTTTGCTGATGGTGGCGCTGGTGTTCGGTGCGCATTTTTCGTCGTACACCTATATCGCGCCTTTCCTGGGGCAGAACGGCTTCAGCCTGACGCTGATCACGTCGGTGCTGCTGGCGTTCGGCTTCGTCGGCTTCGTGTCCAACCTGGTGATTTCCGCCTTCGTCACGCGTCATCTGCAGGCCTCGTTGTTCGGCGTGGTGGCGTTGCTGATGGTGGCCTTGTTCGCCATGCCGCTGGTGCACGCGTCGCAACTCGGCGTGACCGCGATGGTAATCGCCTGGGGCGTCGCCTTCGGTGCGATTCCCCTGTGCCTGAGCATCTGGCTGCAGCTGTCGTCGCCGGATTTGCCGGAAGCCGGTTCGGCGCTGTTCGTCAGCATCGTGCAGGTCGCCATCGCCGTCGGTTCTTTCGTCGGCGGGGTGGTGGTCGATGCGATGGGTATTCCATCGACGCTGTGGCTGGGTAGCGCGCTGGGCCTGCTGGGTCTGCTTGCGATTGCCAGCTTCGGCATGGGCAACAAGAAGCTCGACGAAATACTGAGCAAGTAATCGAAAGAAAGCCCGTGAGCTGAAACTCGCGGGCTTTTTTCATTGGTGAAGTCGTGATGCCGAATGCGGAACCAGTCGTACCGGCGTCTCTCCTATCATCACGCGAGGCGCGATCATGTTGATCGTGTTGTCGTCTCAACAAGGAGTTATCCCATGAGCGCAAAACCAGTCAAGGTCCCCGGACCGGATCATCCCATCACCATCACGCCGACTGCGGCCCGCGTGGTCGTCTCGCTGGCCGGCCGCACCATTGCCGATACACGTGCGGCACTCGCCTTGAAGGAGGCGAGTTATCCGCCGGTGTACTACATTCCCCGTGCAGACGTCGACCAGAGCCTGCTGGAGCGTACCGATCATCAGACCTATTGTCCTTACAAAGGCGAGTGCTCGTACTACAGCATCCCGATCGGCGGCGAACGCTCGGTCAACGCGGTCTGGAGTTACGAGGATCCGTATGCTGCCGTGGCGGCGATCAAGGATTACGTCGCCTTCTATCCGGATCGCGTGGATGCGCTTGAGGTACGTGATATCGCCTGATAGCGGGGCGTGTATTAAAGATGTTGCGACGGCGGCCGTTACCTGAGGATCACAATAATCAGCGGGAGCACGTCATGTTGATCGGCGCAAACGGCAATCTGCCGCAATCCGCGTATGCGAGCGATGCGGTCGGGACCAGGACAGAAAACGCTGCGCCTGTGGTTGCAAGTACGGCAACTGCAGCCGCTGCGCCATCCGTACAGATCGACAAGATCACGCTTTCGGCTGCTGCGGTGAGGCTGATCGAAGAAAATAGCCGGCTCGCCCAAGCCGCGGCGGGCAGCAGCGAAATCCCTGCGCCGGCAAGTCCTGACAGCAGGAAGGCAAAGAAGCGCCAGCCGAGTGCTTCGCCGATGCTGGATGTCGATGCCTTCCGCCTGATCCGCGAGAAGTTGCGCGCGCAGAATCTGCAACTGAAGGATCCGGGCCTGCAGGACAAGAAAAACAAGGATGACAAGGATCAGACCACGGCGGTCTCGCTATAATCATCGCGATCAATGTTGGCAGAGACAAAACAAATCCCACTCTGCTATAATTGTCGGCTCGTCGGGGCGTAGCGCAGCCTGGTAGCGTACTTGCATGGGGTGCAAGGGGTCGAGTGTTCGAATCACTCCGTCCCGACCAATAGAATCAAACCTCGCGGAGCAATCCGTAAGGAAAAACAGCACTGAATCGGCATCGCCGGTTCAGTGCTGTTTTGCTTTCCACCCTCGGAAATCAAAAATCGAAAATCAGAAAAGCATCTGCAGCCTTGCAGTCAGCCAAGGGAGCATTGACTTTAGAACGCGTACTGCACCCGCATCGTAAAGCTCTTGGCCGGACGGCCGCCGTTCTTGCCGATGAGGTAGGCCGTTTCATACAGGACCTTGTGCGCGTTGGGCAGGTACCAGGTGCCGAACAGCGCGGGGCCGATACGATGCGACTGGTCGGCTTTGCTGTTCCAATTGTCCCAGCGGCCGAGTTCGCCGAAGCCTTGCAGGCCGAAGTTGAGCAGCGGTTTCCAGTGTTGACGGACCTGCCATTGATATGCCAGTTGGGTGGCGTTGCTCTGGCTGGTGCGGTAATCGCGTTGCAGGAATAGGTTGGCGTTGAATTGGGTGCGCCAAATTTCCGTCTGGAAAACCGGCCCCCATTCCAGGCCGTAGCCGTCACCCCGTGCGTATTGCTCGACGTTGGTGTGAATGGCCAGGTCGAACCAGTATTGGCCCTGCGTCAGCAAGAAATCGTTTTGCCAGTTGAGGCTGCCGAAGCGTGTTCCTTGCGCGGCGGTCTGCGTGTAGACGCCATAGACTTCGGTGTACCACTGCGAAGTGACGCCGTAACCGATGCCGATTTCGGGCGAGCCGAACGGCGCGCTGTCGTGCTTCTTGGCGTTCCAGTATTTGTAGTCGACGGAGAGCTGGTTTTCGGCACTGTAGACGGACACGAGGTAGTAGCCGGTGGCGGCATGCGCGCTGCCGCAGACGATTGTGCCGGCGGCAAAGATCAGTGCGGCGACGCAAAACCGTGTCGCGCCAATCGGCTTTTTTACCTGCATCGGTGTTTTCCCCTTCCCGTTTTCGCCCCGGCATTGCGGTCGCAAGATTATCTGTTTCCCCGTATATGCCTTATCGCGTCCAGGCGCATATCGTCGGGTGAGTATAGCGCGCCCGCGCATTTGCCTGCTTCGGTGGCGGCATATCTTTTCCGCTTCGGAGTGCTGCGCTTTTCATGCTAGGATTCTGCGACTTTATGGAGATCCACATGGAAACACCTGATACATGGAAATTGCGCGCCGATGAACTGAGGCTGCAGATTGAGGCACTGCTGGAAGCGCAGCTTTGCGAGTACGAGTTATTGAATGAGAAGCTGGAAGAGTGGAAGAAGAATCCGGGCGCCGAATGGTTGACGATGGCCGACTATGAGCCCTGGCAGGCTGCGCTCAAATCGCTTGAGCTGGCGCAGCGCGCGCTGGATGAGCACATCAGCGTTCGTCCCAAGTAACATCCATGCCTCATCCCGCCGCCCCGGCATGACCGGCGGGCGGCGGCGACCTTTCCCTATCTCCCCCGAACGACACTCTGCTGTGCCTACCTGCGGGTACGGCCGGGGCAGTATACATTTCCTATGCATTCCTTTGAACGCTGTTCCTTGAGAATGCTCACCAAACGGTTCCGTATAAGTTACGCGTAAGTTATCCCTTGTAAGCTGGGTCAAAAATAGGGGAAGGCTGCGCGCCGATTTGCTCGAATCAGAACAATGGATAGCGGACGGCGCGGCGTATTCAGATTTTCTTCCTGATAAAAGTTGTTCGGATGACATCCGTGCATGCCAATGAGACCAAGACCAGGCATGACGGCAACTCGTAAGGAGACTGCTGTATGTTCGAGAGGAAAAGCAGGGCGCTGTCGCGCTCGCTGGACGTGCTGATTCAGGTCGTTGTTCCCATCGCCGTCGGCGCCGGCATTTTCGCCGGTCTCGGCGCGCTGGCCGTGCCGCTGTCGCCGTTGTGGCTGGCAGTGATTGCGACGGCGGCGGCGGTGATTTTGTCGCGTCTGTCGCGCCTGGCGCGGCGCGGCGAGTCGGACCAGGGCGGCGGCTTCGTCGACAAGATCGGCAGCGAGATTGATCACATCATGATCGGCGCCGCCGAGACTTCCTATTTCGTCGACTCCATCAAGAACAAGATCGCGCAGGACGTGCAGGCTGCAAACGGCATCGTCACCGGTTCGGAGCAGAACGCAAGCACCACCGAACAGATCGCGGCCAATGCCGAACGCGCCTCCAAAGTGGCCGCCGACGTGCGCGCCGAAAGCGTGGCCGGCCGCGCGGAGGTGGACCTTGGACTGGAGCAAATCGGCAAGGCGCGCACCGACGCGCAAAATGCGTCGGCGATGATGTCGGCGCTGCAGGAAAAATCCAAGCGCATCCACGGCATCACCGAAGTCATCAGCGAAATCGCCGCACGCACCAACTTGCTGGCGCTGAATGCCGCCATCGAAGCGGCACGCGCCGGCGAACACGGTCGCGGGTTTGCGGTGGTGGCAGGCGAAGTCCGGCAACTCGCCCAGCGCACCAAGGAAGCCACCGACGACATCGGCGCAATGGTGCGCTCGATTACCGAAGAAGCCGAGCGGGCTTCCGGCGGCATGCAGGCCCTGAGCACCAAGGTGCTGGAGGCGTCGCAGAATGTCGAGCGCGTGCACGGTTTCCTCGGCAACATCGAGCGCTCCGCCGGCATTTCGGAAGAGGAGATCCAACAGATCGCACGCGCCTCCCGCGAGCACGTCGAAACCACCCACCGCATTGCCGAAGCAATCCTCAAAATCCGCGACGGCATGCTGGCGACCGACATCGAGTTGCCGCGCGTGGCGGCGTCCGCCATGGCCTTGTCGGAACGCGCCGAACTGGTCTATGACGCCATCGCCGCCAGCAACGCCAAGACCCAGCACGACGACATCCAGAAAGTCGCAACGGCCGCCGCCAAGCGCATCGGCAAGCTGTTTGAGGAGGCTATCAGCGCCGGCCGGATCAGCGAAGGCGCCTTGTTCGACCGCACTTATAAACCGCTGCCCAATACCAATCCGCCCAAGCACACCACGCAATTCGACGCCTTCACGGATCGCGTGCTGCCGGATGTGCAGGAAGCGATTCTCGATGCCATGCCGCAACTGGCGTATGCCGGTGCGGTGGACAACAACGGGTATTTCCCCACGCACAACAAGAAATTCTCCAAGCCGCTGACCGGCGACTACGACACCGACCTGGTCAACAATCGCACCAAGCGCATCTTCAGCGATCGCACCGGAAAGCGTTGCGGGGCGAATACAAAACCCTTCCTGTTGCAGACTTATAAACGCGATACCGGCGAAGTCATGCACGATCTTTCGGTGCCGATTTACGTGAACGGCAAGCATTGGGGAGGCTTCCGCGTCGGCTACCGTTCCAGCCAGGCGCAGGAGGCGGCGCCTGCGCAGGCTGCCGCTCCGGCGGCCAAGCAGCTTAAGCAAACGGTCAAGACCGAGAACAGCAAGGGATTGGTGCGCCAGATCTCGGCTTGAACAGCTTGACCGGGAAGGGCAGGTTGATAGACTATTCGACAACGGGGGTAACCTATCGAGAATGCTGAGAAAGCGATAGGTCCGGATTAGAAAAGGAACATCAACTTGAAACCTGCTCCGCAGAATAAGCTCGATTCTGTCAAAGAGTTCGATTTTACGAATCGCGATTTTGACAGGGTCCGGGATCTTATCTATAAGCGCGCCGGCATTGCGTTGGCCGAAAGCAAGCAGGAAATGGTCTATAGCCGCCTGGCGCGGCGCCTGCGCGCGACCGGCATTGCCTCCTTCGTGCAATACCTGGACATGCTGGAACGCGGTGGCGACACCGACGAGTGGGAGGCGTTCACCAATGCGCTGACCACCAACCTGACGTCGTTCTTCCGCGAGTCGCATCATTTTCCGATCCTTGCCGATTTCGTCAAGACGCTCAAGGAGCCGGCCACCGTCTGGTGTTCGGCCGCCTCCACCGGCGAAGAACCCTACACGATCGCCATGACGCTGTGCGAGGCTTACGGCACGCTGACGCCGCCCGCGCAGATCATCGCCACCGACATCGACACCAACGTGCTGGCCACCGGCGCCAACGGCGTCTATCCGATTGAACGCATCGACAAGCTTTCGCCCGAGCGCATCAAGAAATTCTTCCTGCGCGGCAAGGGCAACCAGGAAGGCTACGTCCGGGTGCGTCCGGAATTGCGCAAGCTGGTGACCTTTAAGCAACTGAACCTGCTGGCCGACGGATGGCCCCTGACCGGGCAGTTCGACGTCATCTTCTGCCGCAACGTGATGATCTATTTCGACAAGCCGACGCAGAGCAAGATCCTGTCTCGCTTCGTGCCGCTCATGAAACCGCATGCGCTGCTGTTTGCGGGCCATTCCGAGAACTTCCTGTATGTCTCCGACGCCTTGAAGCTCAAGGGGAAAACGGTCTACGAGCTTGGAGCCGCAACGCAACGCAAGGCGGGGAAATAAGCCATGAGCCAAGGCCAGGATCAATTCGCTTCCAACGTCTACTACGACCGCACCTTCGATTGCGATGCGGCCAAGATATTGCCGGGCGAATACTATTTCACGCACAAGGACATGATGATCGTCACGGTGCTGGGTTCGTGCGTGTCCGCGTGCATCCGCGACCGCGTCACCGGCATCGGCGGCATGAATCACTTCATGCTGCCCGACAGCGGTGATGGCGACAGCCCGATTTCGGCATCGATGCGCTACGGCACTTACGCCATGGAAATTCTGATCAATGACGTGCTCAAGGCCGGCGCCCGGCGCGAGAACCTGGAAGCCAAGGTATTCGGCGGCGGCAACGTGCTGCGCGGCTTCATCGCCATCAACGTCGGCGAACGTAACGCGCAGTTCGTGCGTGATTATCTGAAGGCGGAAAATATTCGCGTGGTCGCGGAAGATCTTAACGATATCTGGCCGCGTAAGGTATATTTCTTCCCCCGCACCGGCAAGGTGCTGGTCAAAAAGCTCAAACAATTGCATAACAACACACTGGTGAATCGCGAACAGGATTACGCCAGCAAGCTGGTCGCCAAACCGGTGGGCGGCGCAGTCGACTTGTTTTGACGCTGGTGTTTTAGCGTCTGCATTGCAAGCGGCAAAGTTTTTTATCCGCCTCTGCCGGGTGTTGCCGAGGCGAGTTTCAGGAAAGTACGGATCGTATGAAAATAAAAGTATTGATCGTCGACGACTCGGCATTGATCCGCAGCGTCATGAAAGAGATCATCGGCAGCCAGCCTGACATGGAAGTCGTGGGCGTTGCCCCCGATCCCATCATTGCGCGCGATCTGATCAAGCAGACCAACCCTGACGTCCTCACGCTGGACGTTGAAATGCCGCGCATGGACGGCCTCGATTTCCTCGAGAAACTGATGCGCCTGCGGCCGATGCCGGTGGTGATGGTGTCGTCGCTGACCGAGCGCGGCTCGGAAATCACGCTGCGCGCGCTGGAATTGGGTGCGGTCGACTTCGTCACCAAACCGAAGATCTCGATCCAGAGCGGCATGCAGGAATACACCGACATGATTGCCGACAAGATTCGCGCGGCGTCCAAGGCCAGTATCCGCCCACGCGCGATCCCGCATCCGGATGCGGCCAAGGCGAGCGGCGGCGAACCGCTGCCGCAGATGCGCAATCCGCTGCTGTCGAGCGAAAAGCTGATCATCATCGGCGCCTCCACCGGCGGCACCGAGGCGATCAAGGAATTCCTGATCCGCATGCCCTCGGACTGTCCGGGCATCCTGATCACCCAGCACATGCCGGAAGGCTTCACGCGCTCCTTCGCGCAACGCCTCGACAATCTGTGCAAGATTTCGGTCAAGGAAGCCGCGGGCAACGAACGTGTCCTGCCTGGCCACGCCTACATCGCGCCTGGCCATTCGCACCTCAAGCTGGTGCGCAGCGGCGCCAACTACATGACCCAGCTCGATCAGGGGCCGCCGGTCAACCGCCATCGGCCGTCGGTCGACGTGCTGTTCAATTCGGCAGCGGCCTGCGCCGGCAAGAACGCGGTCGGCGTGATCCTGACCGGCATGGGCAAGGACGGCGCTCTGGGGATGCTGGAGATGCGCAATGCCGGCGCCTATAATTTTGCCCAGGACGAAGCCTCGTGCGTGGTCTTCGGCATGCCGCGCGAAGCGATTGCAGTGGGTGGGGCGCATGAGGTGCTGGCGCTGCAGGCCATGCCGGGCCGCGTCTTGAGTTACCTGGCCGAGCACGGCAGCCGTGCATTGCGGGTGTAGTTCGAGTACCATTCAGCCATCCACGAAATTTCACGGGTAGTTAGCTGTCGGGCCTTAAGTTTTGCCGAATTAGTGTCGTTATCGTCAACAATAGTTTCGAATCAATGGAGTAATAATCATGGCAGGCCCAAATACCAAGTTTCTCGTTGTAGACGATTTCTCCACGATGCGCCGCATTGTCCGTAACCTGCTCAAAGAGCTCGGCTACACCAATGTGGACGAAGCCGAAGACGGCGTGCAAGGTTTGCAAAAACTGCGCAGCGACCAGTTCGATTTCGTGGTGTCGGACTGGAACATGCCAAATATGGACGGCCTGACCATGCTGCAGGAAATCCGCAAGGATCCGGCGCTGTCGAAGTTGCCGGTCCTGATGGTGACTGCCGAAGCCAAGAAGGAAAACATCGTTGCCGCCGCGCAAGCCGGCGCCAATGGTTACGTGGTCAAGCCATTCACGGCCGCAACTCTTGACGAAAAGCTCGGCAAGATCTTCGAAAAGCTGGAGGCCGGAGGCTAACGTGGATACCGCATCCCAGGGAGCAGTGCCGCCGGGCGCACCGGTAGCGGAACAGCAGGATCAGTTCCTGGCGCGTATTGGCCACATGACGCGCAGTTTGCATGACAATCTGCGCGGACTCGGTTTCGACCGTTTGCTTGAAAAAGCCGCCAGCGACATGCCGGACGCGCGCGATCGCCTCGAATACGTGGCGATGATGACCGAGAAGGCTGCCCAGCGCGTGCTGAACGCGACCGAAACCGCCGGCCCGATGCAGGACGCCATCGGCGAGGGTGCAAGTACGCTGGCTGCGGAGTGGAAGGCAGTCACGGACGCGCCGTTTTCCGAGAGCGATTACCGCGCTTTGGCGGAAAAGACCCAGGCTTACCTCGGTGCAACACGTGAAAACGTCAGCCTGACCAAGCAGCAATTGCTCGACATCATGATGGCCCAGGACTTCCAGGACCTGACCGGGCAGGTGATCAAGCGCGTGACCGAAGTGGCGCACGATATCGAAAGCCAGCTGGTGCAGTTGTTGGTCGATTATTCGCCGCCGGAAGCCAAGCGCGAAGATAGCGGCCTGCTGAACGGTCCGCAGATCAATCCGACCGGTCACAACGTGATTGCCAACCAAAGCCAGGTGGACGATTTGCTGGAAAGTCTCGGCTTTTAAGTTGTTTTAACGATAGTTTGCATGCTTGCGGTGTTGTTTCGAGCGGTTTTTACAACTGCTCAGCGACACCGCAGACCGCCGTCCTGTCTGCCTTCACGCCCTGAAGGCAGATATGGCGCGCTTCTCCTGCTCCGAAATACGGGGCGTTTCGCCCCTTATTCCCGCGATGATTCGAGGTCTCCCTCGCCAATAATTCTGCCTGATAGTCTCAAAATTCCGTCTTTACAAGCGGAAAGAAGCAATACGGGGGAACGGCAGTGGCCGAAGATAGCGATCAAGAACGGACCGAACAGCCCACCAGCAAACGCATTGAAAAAGCGCGTGAGCAGGGCGACGTGCCGCGCTCGCGCGAAATGGCTACGTGCGTCATGCTGCTCATCGGCGGCAGCACCCTGTGGATGTTTACCGGCCCGCTCGTGACCAGCCTCAACCGCTTCATGGTCTCCACCATGACGTTCGAGCGTGAAATGGCTTTCGATCCGGCCTTGCTGTTCGAACGCATGAGCGGTCATTTCATGGAAGTGGCGGTCGCCTGTATTCCCATCGCTTTCCTGATGACGCTGGCGGCCGTGGCCTCGCCGCTGATTCTGGGCGGCTGGCTGTTCAACGGCAGCTCGCTGGAACCCAAGTTCGACCGCCTCAACCCCATGAAGGGCATCATGAACCTGTTCTCGCTCAATTCGCTGGTCGAGTTGGGCAAGGGCATTCTGAAGTCCGTCCTGGTCGGCGTCATCGCCTGGTTCGCCATGCGCAGCCATATCGACGCGGTCCTCAACCTGAGCGTCGAGCCGCTCAAGGTGGCCAGCAGCCACATGCCGAATTTGCTGTGGACCTGCTTCATCATGATGGTCTGCGCCCTGATCGTGATTGCCGTGATCGACGTCCCGTATCAGCTGTGGAACTACACCCGCAAGCTCAAGATGACGCGCCAGGAAGTCAAGCAGGAACACAAGGAATCCGACGGCGACCCGTTGATCAAGGGCAAGATTCGCGCCCTGCAACGTGCCGCCGCACGCCGCCGCATGATGTCGTCGGTGCCCACGGCGGACGTCGTGGTGACCAACCCGACCCACTTTGCCGTGGCGCTGAAGTACAGCGAAGGCGGCATGTCGGCGCCGCAGGTGGTGGCCAAGGGCACCGAAGCGGTGGCCGCCAACATCCGCAAGATCGCTGCGGAGAACAACGTACCGATCCTCGAAGCGCCGCCGCTGGCGCGCGCATTGCACTACCACACCGAAATCGGCGACGAGATTCCGGAATCGCTCTACACAGCGGTCGCTGAAGTCCTCGCCTATGTCTTCCAGCTGCGCACCTACAACAGCAATGGCGGCGTCCGTCCGGACGAGCCGAGCGAGCTCGAGGTGCCGAAGGAACTGGACGATCCACTGTACAAACGCAAGGCCGCCATGGCTGCCGCACAAGCTAGGGCCGGACAATGAACATCAACAGCATGAAACTCCCGGCCTGGGTGCCGATCAAGCATACCAAAGCGCTCGCAGCGCCGATCCTGATCGTCATGATGCTGGCGATGATGGTGCTGCCGCTGCCGGCGTTTGCGCTCGACATCCTGTTCAGCTTCAATATTTCGCTGTCGGTGATCGTGTTGCTGACCGCGCTGTACACCGTCAAGCCGCTCGACTTCGTGGCGTTCCCGGCGGTGCTGCTGGTGAGCACCATGCTGCGCCTGTCGCTCAACGTGGCATCCACCCGCGTGGTGCTGACCGAAGGCCATACCGGTCCCGACGCAGCGGGTAAGGTGATTGAGGCCTTCGGCCACTTCCTGATCGGCGGCAACTACACCGTCGGTATCGTCGTCTTCATCATTCTGACGATCATCAACTTCACCGTCGTCACCAAGGGTGCCGGCCGTATCGCCGAAGTGGGTGCACGCTTCACTCTCGATGCGATGCCCGGCAAGCAGATGGCGATCGACGCCGACCTCAACGCCGGCATGATCGGCGAGCCGGAAGCCCGCGCCCGCCGCAAGGAAGTGGCGCAGGAAGCCGAATTCTACGGCGCCATGGACGGCGCCAGCAAGTACGTGCGCGGCGATGCCGTGGCCGGCATTATCGTGACCGTGGTCAACATCGTCGGCGGTCTCGTGGTCGGCATGATCCAGCATGACCTGGCCTTCGACATGGCATTGAAGAACTACACGCTGCTGGCCATCGGTGACGGCCTGGTCGCACAGATTCCTTCGCTGATCATCTCCACCGCTGCAGGTGTGGTGGTCTCGCGCGTCGCCAACGATCAGGACGTCGGCGGCCAACTGATCAACCAGCTGTTCGCCAAGCCGGAAGTCCTGTACCTGACCGCCATCATCATCGGCGGCATGGGCCTGATCCCGGGCATGCCGCATGTTGCGTTCATCATCATTGCCGCCATGCTGGCCGGCGCCGGTTATTCCGTCAGCCAGCGTAAGCAGCAGGCCGGCGCGATCGCCGAATTGCCGGCCCCCGTCACGACGCCGCAGGAAATCGAGGAAGCCACCTGGCAGGACATCTTGCCGGTCGACACGCTCGGTCTGGAAGTCGGTTACCGCCTCATCCCGCTGGTGGACAAAGGGCAGGGCGGCGAACTGCTGCGCCGGATCAAAGGCATCCGCAAGAAATTCGCGCAGGAAGTCGGCTTCCTGTCGCCGCCGGTACATATCCGCGACAACCTCGAACTCAAGCCGTCGGCCTATCGCATCGCCTTGAAGGGCGTGGAAATCGGCAAGGGCGAAGCCACTTTCGGCCAGTTCCTGGCGATCAATCCGGGCATGGTCACCGGCCCGTTGCCAGGGCTCATGACCACCGACCCTGCGTTCGGCCTGCCGGCTGTCTGGATCGAAAGCAACATGCGCGAAATGGCGCAGACCATGGGCTACACCGTGGTCGATACCGGCACCGTCATTGCGACCCACCTCAACCATTTGATCACCATCCACGCAGCGGAATTGCTGGGGCGCCAGGAAGTGCAGCAATTGCTCGATCACATCGGCAAGGATGCGCCGAAGCTGATCGAAGATCTGGTGCCGAAAGCCTTGCCGTTGGGCACGGTCCAGAAAGTGTTGCAAAACCTGCTCATCGAAGGCGTGCATATCCGCGATATGCGGACTATTATCGAAACCCTGGCCGAGCATGCGCCGCGCGTGCAGGAGCCGAACGAACTGACCGCCATCGTGCGCATTGCCCTGGGCCGCGCGATCGTGCAACAGATTTTCCCGACCGAGAGCGAGCTGTCGGTCATGACACTGGACACCAAGCTGGAGCGTCTGCTGATGCAGGCGATGCAGGCCAGCGGACCGGAAGGCGGCGGCATCGAGCCCGGTCTGGCAGATACGCTGATTACTCAGACAGAAAACGCAGCACGTCATCAAGAGCAGTTGGGTTTAACCCCGGTATTGTTGGTCCCGGGTCCTTTGCGGGCATTGCTGGCGCGCTTCTTGCGACGCGCAATGCCTCAACTCCGGGTGCTTTCACACGCTGAAGTTCCTGATTCGAAAACGATTAAAGTTACCAGCCTAGTTGGAGGGCAAGCATGAACGTCAAAAAATTTATAGCAGGGTCGTCGCGAGACGCATGGCGCCAGGTGCGCGAAGCGCTGGGTCCTGACGCCGTCATTCTCTCCAACCGGAATATCGACGACGGTGTCGAGATCCTGGCCATGGCAAACGAAGACATGTCGTCGCTGGTGGTGCCGGCCATGTCCAAGGATGCCATGCCGCGTCCGGCCGTGCGCCGACCGCCTGCCCAGCCTGCATCGCTGCAGGCCGCCGTGCCGCGCACGCGCGTTGAACCACAACAGCAGCAGCAACCGCCCGGTGCATCCATGCCGGTCGAACACAATACCGCGCAAGCCGATGCCCGTGTCTGGCGTACGCGCAATGCCGCACGCGCCAGCGCCAAGGAACAGCAGGCACAAGCGCTGACGCCGGCACAAGTGGCCGCGGGACCTAAGGCTGCCGCAGCGACGCGTCCGCAACAGGCCGGTGTCATGGCTGAGTTCGACGGCAAGGACTACGACGAGATCCTGTCCGACGTCATGACCGAAATCCGCTCCATGCGCGGCGTGCTGGAAACTCAGCTGGCGGAAATCTCCTGGGGCGGCACGCAAAAGCGCGAACCGGCCAAGGCCGCGATCATGCGCGAAATGCTGGCCGCCGGTTTCAGCGCCAGCCTGTCGCGCCTGATCACCGAGAATCTGCCGCAAAGCCCGAAATCTCAGGACGCCATGTTCTGGGTCAAGTCGGTGCTGGCCAAGAATCTGATGACCATGGCCAACGAAAACGAATTGCTGGAAGAGGGCGGCGTCTACGCGCTGGTCGGCCCGACCGGTGTTGGCAAAACGACCACGACCGCGAAACTGGCGGCGCGTTGCGTGATGCGCCACGGCCCGGGCAAGCTGGCGTTGATCACCACCGACGGCTACCGTATCGGCGGCTACGAACAACTGCGCATTTACGGCAAGATTCTCGGCGTGATGGTGCACTCGGTGAAAGATGAATCCGATTTGCGTATCGCCCTCGACGAACTGCGCGGCAAACATACTGTCCTAATCGATACCGCCGGCATGGGCCAGCGCGACCAGATGGTGGCCGAACAGGCTGCGATGCTGTCCGGCGCAGGCACCGACATCAAGCGCCTGTTGTGCCTCAATGCAACGGCCACCGGCGGCACGCTCAATGAAGTCGTGAGCGCGTATTCGGGCGACGGCCTGGCGGGTTGCATCATTACCAAGCTCGACGAAGCAGCCACCATCGGTAATGTGCTCGATGTTGTCATCCGTCAGAAACTGAATCTGTATTACGTCGCAAACGGTCAGCGCGTGCCGGAAGATTTGCATGTTGCCAACAGGTTGTATCTGGCCGACCGCGCCTTTAAACTGAAGCGTGAAACTGCGCCGTTCGAATTCCAGGATGCCGAGTTGCCGGTCGTGGTCGGGCCGACGGCCACGGCCATGAATGACAAAAGCCTGCGGGAGGTGATCCTTGGCTAGCTATGACGTTGATCAAGCGGAAGGACTGCGACGGATGCTGGAGCGTCCGACGCCGCGCGTATTCACTTTCTTCTCGGTTCTGCCCGACGAGGAAAAAGGCGCGATGCTGATCAATCTGGCTGCCTCTCTTGCCGCCGCCGACCACAACGCATTGTTGGTCGACGCTTGCATGACGCCTTCGGTGATCTTGTCGCGTTTCGGCGGTGTCGCCGTGGCGACGCTGCTCGATGTTGCACGCCAGGAGCGGCAACTGGACGAAGCGGTGCGCATGGTGCCGGAAGGTTTTGCGCTGGCGCGGCTGTCGCGCAAGAACGTCTCGGCTTCCACGCATCCGCAAGCCTCCCGGCTGGCGCAGATTTTTGACGGACTGACGGAAGAGTCCGACATCACCCTCATCAACGGTGAACTGAACGACGACGAACTGTTGCCGGTGCCGGCCATGGAAATGGGCGAAATCGTGGTGCACATGTCGACCAGCCCGACCTCGATCAAGGCGGCGTACGTCTTGCTCAAGGGCCTCAGCGACAAGCTCGGCCGCCGTCCTTTCAACCTCCTCGTGAGCGGTGGTTCGGACGCGGATGCACAGATGGTGTATGCCAACATGGCGCAGGCCGCCAATCGTTACCTGGCGGCGCAATTGCATTTCATGGGTTCTATCCCGGCCGACGAACACATCCGTCGCGCATCGGGGCAGGGCCGCACCGTGCTGGAAGCATTTCCATTGGCGGGTGCGACGCTGGCATTCAAGCGCCTGGCGGATCAGTTTTCGTTATCCAATCTCACCAAGGGCACGTACGGTATGGCGACCGATGGAGCAAGTCTCGGAGTATGACGCGCCTTGCATTGCATGATAGTTCGCACTCACCATTATTGACGAGATGAGTTCTATGTATAACGTCAAAGGAAAGACGGCCAAGAACGGTTTGCTCGAGCTGCATGCGGCGCTTGTGAAAAAGCTGGCGCATCAGATGAAGGCAAAGCTTCCGCCCAGCGTGGAAGTGGACGACTTGATTCAGGCAGGCATGATCGGTCTGCTTGATGCCGTCAATCGCTATGAGGAAACGCACGGCGCACAGTTTGAAACCTATGCCGTGCAGCGTATCCGCGGCGCCATGCTGGACGAATTGCGCAGCAGCGACTGGCTGCCGCGCAGCATCCGCCAGAACACCCGCAAGATCGAAGAGGCCATCCATGTCCTGCTGCAGCAGCTCGGCCGTCCGCCGCAGGAGACCGAAGTCGCCACGCAGCTCAAGATGAGCCTGCTGGAATACCAGGACATGCTGACCGAATGCGGCGGCCATCAACTGATTTACTACGAAGATTTCCATGACGCCGACGGCGGCCACGAGCATTTCCTCGATCGCTACCAGACCAGCGATACCGATGACCCTTTGCAGAACCTGATCAACGGCGGTTTCCGCGAGGCCGTCATCGATTCGATCAAGGCCTTGCCCGAGCGTGAAAAGATTCTGATGGGCCTGTACTACGAACAGGAAATGAACTTGAAGGAAATCGGCGCCGTCATGGGCGTCTCCGAGTCGCGGGTTTGCCAGCTGCACAGCCAGGCCATCGCCCGCATGCGCTCGACCTTGAGGGAGCAGGCGTGGACTGGAGTAGCGTAGGAGGCTTACTGCTGGCGTTGGGTGGCATCTTGCTGGGCTTGCTGCTCGAAGGCGGTCATCCCGGTTCGATCCTGCAGCCGACCGCTTTCCTGATCGTCTTCGCCGGCACCGTCGGCGCGGTGCTGCTGCAAACCAGGCTCGACAACTTCGTTCACGGCGTCAAGCTGCTGTCCTGGGTATTTTCTCCACCGCTTCACAATCACCGCACACTGATCGACAACATCACGGTGTGGAGCGGCATCTCGCGGCGCGAAGGTCTGCTGCATCTTGAAGAACACATGAACGACAGCACCGATCCCTTCGTCAAGAAAGGCTTGCGCCTGCTGATCGACGGCATTACGCCGGCGAAGCTGCTCGAGATCCTTGACGTCGACACTACCGCGTACGAAACCCGCCAGCGCCAGGCGCTCAAGATCTGGGAAGCCGCCGGCGGCTATTCGCCCACGATCGGTATCCTCGGCGCGGTGCTCGGGCTGATCCACGTGATGGAAAATCTGTCGGATCCCGCCAAGCTGGGCGGCGGCATCGCGGTGGCATTCGTGGCGACGATTTATGGGGTCGGCCTGGCCAACCTGTTCTTCCTGCCGGTGGCCAACAAACTCAAGGACTTGCTGGCGGCGGAAGTGAACCGGCGCGAGATGGTGGCCGACAGTCTGTTCGGTATCGCCAGCGGCGATAACCCGCGCGTGATCCAGGAGCGCGCCGAGTCGTATTTCCCTGCTTCATGATCGACTGACATCACCTGTTCATCATGGCCCGAAAAAAACATGTAGAAGAGCACGAGAACCACGAACGTTGGCTGGTTTCGTATGCCGACTTCATTACGCTGCTGTTCGCTTTTTTTGTGGTCATGTACGCCATTTCCCAAGTCAACGAAGGCAAATACAAGATCCTCGCCGATTCGCTGGTCAACGCCTTCGGCAAAGAGCCGGTCTCGACCGCGCCGATCATAGTGCAGGCCGGGGGACAGGGCGCGCAGCAATCCGCTGCGCCCAAGATCACGTTGCAGAAGCCGCGCAGCAACGAAGCGCTGCGCCGTGAAAAAGAGCGCATGACTGACATGGCGCGCGACATCATGCAAGTGCTGGCGCCGCTGGTGCAAGAGGGCAAGGTGCGCGTGACGCAAACCAGCGTGGGCGTCAACGTCGAGATCAACGCCAACGTCCTGTTCGCACCCGGCGACGCCAAGGTCAGCAAGGAATCGGAAGAAACCCTGATCGCCATCGCGCGCGTGCTGAAGAACGACGATCATGCCATCCAGATCGAAGGCCACACCGACAATACGCAGATCAGCACCAGCGTGTTTCCTTCCAACTGGGAGTTGTCGGCGGTGCGGGCCAGCACGGTGGCGCGGCTGTTCAGCAACCAGGGCATCGCCGAGCTGCGGCTGACGGCGGTGGGACATGGATCGAACCAGGCGGTGGCTTCCAACGATACGCCCGAGGGGCGGCTGCGCAATCGCCGCGTCGACGTGATGATCTTGTCGCGCCTGGCGGAGCAGGCGACCGAGGTGCCGTTTGCGGACCAAGGGGACAAGACAGTTCCGGCGGTTCCGCCCATCCAGCCCAAGCCGGCTCCATAAAGCAAAAAGCCCGTTCATGCGAACGGGCTTTCTTGATTCAGGAGCGCCTGGAAATCAGCCGATGCCGAGAGGGCGGCCGGAGCTGCGCAGGCTGGACTGTCCGTCAGGGCCGTAGAAGGAGCCGTTGCTCTTGCCTTGCAGGATGTTCATGGCGTTCTGGTTGATTGCCATTTGCTTGCCGATCAGCAAGCCGTTCAGGCGATTCAGTTCGCGCGCGGATTGCGCCAGCGCAAACAATTCTTCCCAAACTTGCTTGTCTTCGGCCGAACCGTGCTGTTCGATCCATGACTGCATGCCGTTCTCGCCGGCAGTGAATCCCAGTGCGGCGAGCGTCTTGTGACGTTGATCCGCCAATGTGGCCATGCTGGCAACAATGTTGGCCTTCTCGTTGATGATGTCGGGAATCTTGTCCGCATCGCCATTGCCGCTGAGCAAATCCTGCTCTTGCTGCAACGCGGCCACCAGACGCGACGTGACTTGCTTTTCGTCGGAAAGCGTATGGGATGGCAGGAGCGGATTACTTGTCATTGCATTAAGCCTTGCGTGAACCGATCAGATCTTTGACTGTGTCGAGCAAGCCGTTGGCGACTTTCTCGGGATCAACCTGGAAGGTGCCGTTGGCGATGGCAGCCTTGATTTCTGCAACTTTCTTGGCGTCGAAAGTACCGCCGGGAGCGGAGGCCTTCACGCCCAGCGATTGATATTGCGAAGACAGCTGGACATTGGCTGCGGTAGAAGCGTCGCTGCCTGTCTTTGCGGTTGTGGTGCCGGCATTGCTGTTCGCGGTGCGCGCTTGGGGTTGCGCGATTTCCGGTAAGCCTTTGCCAGTTTTGAGGGCGTCATTAACGTTCACGGCATCATCCTTGTTGGGTTAGGGTTCTGTGACCCGCCTGTTGCCTAGATTATCGGCCATTTCTCCGCAAACTTTAATACTTTTATCGCCCTGCAAAATGTTTCTTGTCAGTAATTGATCTCGAGGATGCCGCCGGCCTTCGCTATCCCGCTCACGACCTGGCCTGCAGGCGTTTTGGCTTGCACCATCTGGCCTTCGCTGCCATTGGTGAGCGCACGTGCTTCGGTGGTAATCTGGAAGCCTGGTCCGGTGGACACTACGCGCACTGCCTGGCCTTGCTGCACCACGCGGTTGCTGCGCAGCGCATCCTGGCGTATCGGGGCGCCGAGTGCCAGCGAAATGTTGGCGGTGCGGCCGATGGCCTGCGACGCGTCGGTAATGGTGCCGTTGGGCAAATTGGAGAGGTCGCCCTTGACCTTGGTGATGTCGTTGGGGCCGATGACCTGGCCTTGCGCCAGCGGCGCCGCAGTCACAATGTACTCGGCGATGACCTGCACCGTGGCGCGCACGTACACCGTCCAGGCCGACGGCGCGATGCACTTGATGCCGATGGTGGTGCGGCCCCACAGGCGACCGCCGTTGGGCATGAACGCTTGCGGCGAGGTGCAGGCGGCGAGATTGAGGCGATTGTCGACCGGTTCGACGGCGATATTGACGGTGCCGGACAGGCCGGTCGTCTGGACTTTCATGAATTGTTCTGCAATCTTTTGCAGGGCGCCAAGATCCTGACGCGGCGGAGTGTTCGGTTCGGTGGTTTGGGCCAACGCAGAGAGCCCGAATGCGGGCAGCAACAGCAGCAAAGACAACAGCGCTTTGGACAATGATTTCATAACGACAACTTTTCAACCGGGTGATCGGAGGCAGCGCCATCCTGTCAGCAATAGTACTGGCGGCCGACTCTGTCAAAAGGTCGAACAAGGCATAGTTTTCTCTCTTTCTCGGGCATTAGAGTTTGAGGGGGAGCCTTATGATCCAATGGTGTGTAAATCCCATTATCGGCATGATGCGTGCTTTATGAAGGGTACGTCAGGAGGATTAGATGGCTGCAAAACTGGATGATTATCTGCGATTCAATGAAACGGCGCTGAATTTGCGCGCCCAGCGCCAGCAATTGCTGGCGTCCAACATCGCCAATGCGGACACGCCGAATTACAAGGCGCGCGACATCGATTTCGCCAAGACGCTGCAGGGCGCCATGGCCGGCAAGTCGAGCACTGTTCCTCCGGTCGAGCTGGCGCGCACTTCGTCGGCGCACATCGCCGGCAAGGCGGCCGGCGACAGCGGCATCGGCGGCTCGCCGCTGCTGTATCGCAAGGAAACCCAGAGCAGTGTGGACGGCAACACCGTCGACATGGACGTCGAACGCAACCAGTTCACCGACAACGCGGTGCGCTACGAAGCAGGCATCACCGCCGTCAATGCGCAGATCAAGGGTCTGCTAGCCGCCATCCAACCAGGCTGATCATCATGTCTCTTTCCAATATTTTCAACGTCGCCGGTTCGGCCATGAGCGCGCAATCGCAGCGTCTCAATACGGTTGCCAGCAACATCGCCAACGCCGACAGCGCCACCGGCCCGGACGGCAAGCCGTACAAGGCCAAGCAGGTTGTGTTCAAGGCGGTGCCGTTCGGCAATATCGAGAACAGCGGCGTGCAGGTCAGCCAGGTCGTCGAAGACCAGGCGCCGCCCAAGCTGATCTACGATCCCAAGCATCCGATGGCCGATAGCAACGGCTACGTCGCCATGCCCAACGTCAATCCGGTGGAGGAGATGGTCAACATGATCTCCGCCTCGCGTTCGTATCAGACTAACGTCGAGACGATGAATACCGCCAAGAACATGTTGATGAAAACCCTCACCATCGGTCAATAAGGAAGATCCCAACCATGACTACTGTTTCCAACGATCTGCTGTCGGCAGTGAATGGCTCGTCGACATCGAATTCCAATACGTCGAGCCTGAACGACAACAGCCCGGAAGCGATCCAGAATCGCTTCCTGAAGCTGCTGACAGTGCAGATGCAGAACCAGGATCCGACCAATCCGATGGACAACTCGCAGCTGACCACTCAGCTGGCGCAGCTGTCGACCGTGTCGGGCATCAGCCAGCTGAACACCACGCTGGCTTCGCTCATGTCCAACCTGGGTACCTCGCAATCGCTCCAGGCTGCCAACATGATCGGCCACAGCGTGCTGGCTCCGGGCAACAACCTGACCCTGACTTCCGACACCACCAAGGCTGCCGACGGCACCGAGACCACCACCCAGAAGGCCGTGTTCGGCGTGCAGCTCGGCGCCAACGCCGACAGCATCAAGGTCACCATCCGTGATGCGACCACCGGCGCGGTTGTACGTCAAATGGATCTGGGCAGCCAGGCTGCAGGCACTGTTCCGGTCATCTGGGATGGCACCAACGACGCCGGCACCAAGGCTGCCGATGGTCAATACACTTTCACCGTCGCAGCGACCAGCGGCGGCACCGCCGTGGACGCCGCCGCGCTGTCGTTCGGCACGGTTGCCAGCGTCAGCACCGGCGCCGACGGCGTCAAGCTGAATGTATCGAATATCGGCAGCATCAAGCCGACCGACGTTATCCAAATCCTCTAAATCCACTGACGGCTTCCAGCACAAGGAGAATCAAATGAGTTTTCAACAAGGCCTGAGCGGTCTGGCAGGGGCATCGAAGAGCCTCGACGTGATCGGCAACAACGTTGCCAACGCCAGCACAGTGGGTTTCAAATCGGCACAGGCGCAGTTCGCCGACATGTACGCCAATTCGATGAACCGTTCCGGTAACTCGCCGGTCGGCATCGGCGTCGCGGTCGCGAACGTGCAGCAGGCATTTACTCAGGGTAACGTCACCACCACCAACAATCCGCTGGACATCGCCATCAACGGCGACGGCTTCTTCCGCATGCAGGGCAGCCTGACCGACCAGTCGCCGATGTACGCCCGCAACGGTCAGTTCCAATTGGATAAAAGCGGCTACATCATCAATCCGAGCGAAAAGGGCGCGTACCTGACCGGCTGGCTCGGCACCGTGACTGGCGGTGATCCTGTGCCGCTGAAGATCGACACCTCGAATATTCCCGCTACCGCGACGACCCTGGTCAGCACCAAGCTGAACCTGGATTCTCGCCTGACCGCCATCGTTCCTGCAACGACGCCGTTCAGCCCGACCAACGCGGCCAGCTACAACAGCACCACCGGCGTCACCATGTATGACAGCCTCGGCAACTCGTACAACGTGCAGACGTACTACGTCAAGAATGCGACTACATCGACCGCGACGACAACCGACTGGGATGTCTACGCGACCATTGACGGTGTGACCTATCCTGTCGCCGGCGCTCCGGTCAAACTCGATACATTGACCTTCAACAGCTCTGGTGTACTGACCGCCGGTGCAACGGGCAGCTCGTTCGCCCTGGCGACATTGAACGGCACCTTCGTGAAGCCCGGCGCCACCTTCCCTGCAGCCGTCGCCTTCGACTACACCGGCACGACGCAAACGGGCCAGGCTTTCACGCCCGTCGCACAAGACCAGAACGGTAAAGCGCCCGGCGTGCTGTCAAGCTTCTCGATCGGCAAGGATGGTTCCATCATCGGCAACTATTCGAACAACGACACCAAGGTGCTGGGTCAGGTTCTGCTGGTCAACTTCGCCAACCCGAACGGCCTGTCGCCGCTGGGCAATAACCTGTACACCGCTACTGCGGACGCCGGCCAGCCGCTGGTGGGCAAGCCGACCACCGGTCAGTTCGGCGTCCTGCAAGCGCGCGCCGTGGAAGACTCCAACGTCGACCTGACCACTGAACTGGTCAACATGATCGTGGCGCAACGCGTCTATCAGGCAAACTCGCAGACCATCAAGGTGCAGGATACCGTCCTGCAAACGCTGGTCAGCCTGCGCTAAGCAATTTGAAATAAGTGGGGAAGCGCGCGACATCGCTGCCGCGCGCGCACAAAGGGGTAATTATGGATCGTGTGATTTACACCGCCATGTCGGGCGCCAAGCACACAATGGAGCAGCAGGCCACCGCCAGCAACAACCTGGCGAACGCGACGACAACCGGCTTCCGTTCCCAGCTCGATACCTTCCGCGCAGTACCAGTGGTGGGCGGCGAAGGGCTGGCAACGCGCACCTTCGTGGTCGATTCGACCGCAGGCACCAACTTCGCGTTTGGCCCGATACAAGACACCGGTCGTGCGCTGGACGTCGCCGTGGCGGGTGAAGGGTGGATTGCAGTGCAGACCGCCGACGGCGGCGAAGCCTATACCCGCAACGGCAGCTTCAAGATGAGCGAAAACGGCATCCTGCAAACGCAGACCGGCCTGAGTGTGCTGGGTGACGGCGGTCCGATCAGCATTCCCCCCGACGTCACCGTGGCGATCGCACCGGACGGTACGGTGTCTTCAATCCCGACCATGGGTACGCCCAATGCGGTCAACGTGCTGGGTCGCATCAAGATGGTCAATCCGGATGAGAAGTCGCTCAAGCGCGGCGACGACGGCCTGTTCCGCCTGACTGCGGGCACCCAGGCTCCGCCTGATGCCAACGTCCGCCTCGTCGGCGGTGCGCTCGAGGGCAGCAACGTCAACGTGGTGGATTCCATGGTCAACATGATCAATCTCGCGCGCCAATTCGACCTGAACATGAAGGTGGTGACAACCGCCCAGAGTGATGCAGACAAAGCCAACCAAATTCTGTCGTTGTCCTGAAGCTAAACCAACTATTCAGGTACTGGAGAAAACATGATTCGTTCCCTGTGGATTGCCAAAACCGGTCTCGATGCGCAACAAACGCAACTGGACGTCATTTCGAATAACCTCGCCAACACCAGCACCAACGGCTTCAAGCGTTCGCGCGCCGTGTTCGAGGATCTGATGTATCAGACCCTCCGCCAGCCGGGTGCACAGTCGTCGCAACAAACGCAATTGCCGTCAGGCCTGCAAATCGGTACCGGTGTGCGTCCGGTGGCGACCGAGCGTATCCATACGCAAGGCAATACCAACCAGACCAATAATGACAAGGACGTCGCTATTCAAGGCGCCGGTTTCTTCCAGGTGCTGATGCCGGACGGCACGACGCAATACACGCGCGACGGTTCATTCCAGTCGGATGCCCAGGGCCAGCTGGTGACGTCGAGCGGCTACGTGGTGCAGCCGCCGATCACGATGCCTGCCAACATGACCAAGCTGACCATCGGCCGCGACGGCACCGTTTCGATCATGCAGGCCGGATCGACGGCGACCACGCAGATCGGCACGCTGCAGATCGCCACGTTCATCAATCCGGCCGGTCTCGAAAGCAAGGGCGAAAACCTGTATGCGGAAACTGCCGCCTCCGGCACGCCTGCACCGAATACCCCGGGCACCAATGGCGCCGGCGCATTGTGGCAGGGTTATGTCGAGACCTCGAACGTGAACGTGGTCGAGGAAATGGTCAACATGATCCAGACCCAGCGCGCGTACGAAATGAACAGCAAGGCAATCACGACATCCGACCAGATGCTGGCCAAGCTGTCGCAGCTGTAATTTGTTGAGTAATGCTTTGATGAAATGGGATGAGGCAAACATGAAAAGCCTGCTGAAACTTGCCGCCATCGTAGGGATGATTGCTCTTGCCGGATGCGAAACGGTGCCGGATTCGATCGTCAAGACGCCGTTGACAGCCAAGCCGCAGCCGGCTGCTTATGCGCCGCCGACCAACGGCGCCATCTTCCAGTCTGCGGCCTATCGTCCGCTGCTGGAAGACCGCCGTGCCCGCCTGGTGGGCGACACCCTGACCATCATCATCAATGAAAAGACCAGCGCCGCGAAATCGGCGGGCAGCTCCGGCAGCAAGACCGGCAGCGCCAGCGCCATTGCGCCGACGCTGTTCGGCACCAGCATCAAGGAGCTCTCCGGCAGCGGCGGCAGCACCAACAAGTTTGAAGACAAGGGTGCGATCAGCTCGAGCAACAACTTCACCGGCACCATCGGCGTGACCGTCATCGAGGTGATGCCGAACGGCAATATGGTTGTCAGCGGCGAGAAGCAGGTGGCGCTGGACAAGGGCGTCGAATATGTCCGCTTCTCCGGCACGGTCAGCCCCGACAACATCGCAACCGGCAATACCGTGTCGTCGACGCTGGTGGCCGACGCCAAGGTCGAGTACCGGACCAATACACGTGTGGATATGGCGGAATTCATGTCTTCTTTGTCGCGCTTCTTCTTTAGCGTGTCGCCGTTCTAGTCCCAAGGTGGCTTCATGAATTTCCGTTCGTTTTCCCTGTTCCGCTCCAACCGCCTGGCAACGATGCTGGTGGCTGCGGCATGCCTGCTTGGCGCGGGCGTCAGCCATGCTGAACGCCTCAAGGACCTGGCCAGCATTCAGGGCGTGCGGCAGAATCAACTGGTGGGCTACGGCCTGGCCGTCGGTCTCGACGGCAGCGGCGACCAGACCACGCAGACGCCGTTTACGGTGCAGAGCGTGATCAGCATGCTGCAGCAACTGGGAGTCAATCTGCCCAGCACCTCGACCAGCAACATGCAACTCAAGAACGTCGCCGCCGTGATGGTGACGACTTCCTTGCCTGCGTTTGCTCAGCCGGGACAGACGCTGGATGTTACTGTGTCCTCGATCGGTAACGCCAAGAGCATTCGCGGAGGCACACTGCTGATGGCACCGCTGAAAGGCGCCGACGGCCAGATCTACGCGATCGCCCAAGGCAACATCGTGGTTGGCGGCGCCGGCGCTTCGGCGGCCGGCAGCAGCACCACCATCAATCATCTGAGCGTCGGCCGCATCTCCGCCGGCGCCACCGTCGAACGTGCGGTGCCGTCCGCGCTGGGCCAGGGCGACATGGTCAACCTGGAACTCAACGACAACGACTTTTCCACCGCCAGCCGTGTGGTGGAAGCTGTCAACAAGCGCTTCGGCTTTGATACCGCAGTGGCGCAGGACGGTCGCGTGATTCGTATCCGCGCGCCGCTCGGCAGCGGCGAACGCGTGGCGTTCCTCGGTGCGCTGGAAAATATCGACGTCACGCCGTCGCGCGTGCAGGCCAAGGTGATCCTGAATGCGCGTACCGGTTCGGTGGTGATGAATCAGGCGGTGACGCTGGATACCTGCGCGGTATCGCACGGCAATCTGTCGGTGGTGATCAACGCGGAAAACAGCATCAGCCAACCCGGCGCCTTGTCCGGCGGCCAGACTGCCGCCAATCAGAACGCACAAATTTCCATCAGCTCCGCACCCGGCAAGGTCATGTATCTGAAGGGCGGCGCCTCGCTGGCAGAAGTGGTCAAGGCGCTCAACGCCATCGGCGCGACGCCACAGGACCTGCTGGCGATCCTGCAAGCCATGAAGGCTGCCGGCTCCTTGCGCGCCGAGCTCGAAATCATCTAACTGGGGCAGGTCATGATCAACAACATCAAACCGGGTAATCCGACGGAAAGCCTGGCCGCCGACGCCAACAGTCTCAACAGCTTGCGTTCCGCCGCGGCCACGCAATCGCCGGAATCGCTCAAGGGCGCGGCCAAGCAGTTCGAAGCCTTGTTCCTGAACATGATGTTGAAGAGCATGCGCGATGCCACGCCGCAGGACGGCATGTTCGACAGCCCGCAGACCAAGATGTTTACCAGCATGCTCGACCAGCAGCTGAGCCAGAACATGGCGCAGCGCGGCGTCGGTCTTGCTGACATGCTGGTGCGCCAGCTGTCCAGCAGCCTGAGCAAGCCATTGCCTGCCGACGACGACGGCGCATCCGCTTTGCCGCTCGATATTCCGCTGGCCAACACACTGAGCGACCTCGACAAGTCGCGTCTGGTGCAAGGCCTGGCCAATGCCACCGATGACGGTGCGTCCTCCCAAGGCAAGCGCAAGGGCGGCCAGCAGCGTCCGGCGCACGTCGAAGCCTTCCAGAATCGTTTGCAGGCCGACGCCGAAGCAGCCAGCCGCGTCACCGGTATCCCGGCCAAGTTCATGCTGGCGCAAGCTGCACTGGAAACCGGTTGGGGCAAGAAAGAAATCCGCGCTCGCGACGGCAGTTCAGCGCACAACCTGTTTGGCATCAAGGCCACGGGCAACTGGACCGGAAAGACGGTCGATGCGACCACCATCGAATACGTCAATGGGGTGGCGCAGCGCAAGGTGGAGAAATTCCGCGCCTACGATTCTTATTCGGAAGCCTTTCAGGATTACGCCAAGCTGTTGCGCAGCAACCCGCGCTACGAAAAAGTGTTGGCCAATGCGCAAGACGCCCACGGTTTCGCTTACGGCTTGCAACGCGCAGGCTATGCAACCGATCCGCACTATGCGGAAAAGCTATCGCGCATCATCCGCCAGTCGCTGTCGGCCTGACGCGCGGCTTGATATCCGCCTGGGCGGGATCTTTTCCATATGCGGCGGGGAACGCCAGGCGCTTCCCGCACTCTCAAAATCATTGGTAACACGTCCTAAAGTTTCCCTGCAGGATGCCGTTCACTAGGTTATTCCGTTAAAGAACAGACAGATAGCATGGCAACCAATATCTTCAGTATCGGGCAAAGTGCACTGGCCGCAGCTCAGGCGGCGCAGGCCACGACCAGCCATAATATTTCCAATGCGACAACCCCGGGCTATAACCGCCAGGTAGTCGTACAAAGCACGGCCGGCGGTATCAACTACGGTTATGGCTTTATCGGGCAGGGTACGCAGGTTGCCGAAATCAAGCGCGTCTATAACGATTTCCTCAACAAGCAGGTAATGGCGTCGCAGACCACTGCGAGCTCGCTGGACTCCTACCTGTCGCAAATCAGCCAACTGAACAATCTGGTCGCCGACACCTCGGCCGGCCTGTCGCCAGCGCTGCAGGATTTTTTCACGAAGATGCAGAATCTGGCGTCGACGCCGAACAACGATGCCGCCCGTCAGGCCGTGCTGTCCGCGGGTTCGACGCTGGCTGCGCGTTTCCAGAGCCTGAACGACCAGATGGCGCAGAGTCGCACCAGCGTCAATGCCCAGATCACATCGAGCATCGGCACCATCAATTCGTACGCAACGCAGATCCAGGAACTGAATCAGGCGATCATCAAGGCGCAGGGCAGTGGCGGCGGCGCCGCGCCGAACGATTTGCTCGATCAGCGTGACCAGGCGATTGCCGATCTGAACAAGATCGTCAAGGTCACCACCTTGCCGCAAAACAATGGTTCGCTGAGCGTTTTCATCGGCAATGGCCAGCCGCTGGTACTGGGCGATCAGGTAGCGCAACTGGTGGCAACGCCGGCGGACGACGATCCGACGCGTCTGCAGGTCTCGATCAAGACCAGCAGCAACGCCACCATCCTGTTGCCCGACGGCGCCTTCACCGGCGGCAGTCTAGGCGGCATCCTGCAATACCGCACCGAAACGCTGGACACTGCGCAGAACACGCTGGGTCGCGTGGCGATTGTGCTGGCCAGCGCATTCAATGCGCAGCACAAACTGGGGCAGGATCAGAACGGTGCGCTGGGCACCAACTTCTTCAATGTTCCCGTGCCTTCGGTGGTTGCCAACACGAAGAATCACACCGTGGCCCCCTTGGCAGCCGCCACAGCGACAATCAGCAATCCGTCGGCGTTGACGACCAGCGACTATCGTCTGGATTTCGACGGCACCAATTATTCGGTTACGCGTCTGTCGGACAACACCAAGACGACATCGGCGACGATGCCGGTCACGATCGATGGCGTTGATTTCGGCTCGACCAACATGGCCGCGAACGACAGCTTCCTGATCAAGCCGACCATCAATGGCGCCAACGGTATCAGCGTGGCAATTACCAATACGCAGAAGATCGCCGCCGGAACACCGATCGTCACCTCGACCAACGCGATCACCGACATGGGCCTGGTCACGACGGGCAATACGGGTACCGGCGTGGTGACTTCCGCGACGGTCGACAAGACGACGTTCGTGCCAAACTCGACGCAGACGTACACCTATAGCAGCGGCACGACTTCGCTGGCGTTGACGCCGCCGGCAAGTGTGACGGTCACGACGACTGCCGGCGTAACCACCACGTATGCAGCCGGTGCGCCGATTCCTTATTCGGCCGGGGCAACCATCAGCAGCGGCGGTGTCAGCTTCGTGCTGAGCGGTACTCCCGCCAACAACGACAAATACGTGTTTTCGCCCAAGCCGGGAAATACAGGCACGGCCACGATTTCGTCGGGAACCATCAATACGAACTTCACCGCGACGTCGTTGCCGGCAGGTTCCAAATTGAGCTTCACCTTCGATAGCGCGACCGGAACGCTGGTGCCGTCGCCTGCGATCGGGTCGGCGACGATGGGTACCGTGACGGTCAAGGATGCCAGCGGCAACGCGGTTGCGGTGACGCCGCCGAATTTGCCTTTCGGCCCGGGCTACAGCTACACCACGTCGACCGGCATGAGCTTCAGCATTACCGGCCAGCCAGCCAACGGCGACCAGTTCTACGTGTCGCCAAACACCAACGGCGTGACCGACAATCGCAACGCGCTCGCCTTGAACGCGCTGCAGACCGCCAATACGATCGGCAATACGTCGTTCCAGGGATCGTATTCGCAACTGGTCAGCCTGATCGGCAACAAGACCAATGAGATCACCGTCACCAACAAGGCTGAAAACGCGCGTCTGACCGCGATTCAGCAGGAGCAGCAATCCGAATCCGGCGTCAATCAGGATGAGGAATTGTCCAACATGATCAAGAACCAGACGGCCTACCAGGCTGCGGCAAAAATCATTCAGGCTGCCAGCGACATGCTGAACGTCTTGTTCACGCTCGGCGGCTAGTTTTAAGGAAGATCAAAATGCGTATTAGCACAAGCATGCTCTATCAACTGAGCAACACCGAATTGACCAGCATGCAGGGTTCGATCCTGAAGCTGAACCAGCAAGTGACCCAGCAGCAGACCGTATTGCTGCCATCCGATGACGCAGTCGCGGCTGCACGTGCGCTGGATCTGTCGCAGACGCAGGCGCTCAATGATCAGTACAAGATCAATCGCAACAATGCCGACAGCTCGCTGTCGCAGGTGAATGCGGCGTTGACCAACGTCACGGCCATGCTGACCAAGATCAAGTCGAACATCACCCAGGCCGGCAACGCGGCATTTTCCAATAACGAGCGCGCCAACATGGCGACCGAGCTCAAAGGCAACCTGAAAGAGATGCTGGGTTTCGCCAATGCCACTGATGCGCTGGGCAACTACCTGTTCTCGGGTTTCAAGGCCACGACGCAGCCGTTCGACTACGACAGCATGGGTAACATCGTCTACAACGGCGACCAGGGCCAGCAGTCGTTGCAGGTGGATTCGACACGCAACATGGAAACCAGCGTGTCCGGCCAGGCGGTGTTCCAGGGCGCAGGACAGGACACCTTCAAGAACATGCAGGACCTGATCACGCTGTTGCAGGTTCCGGTTACTGAAGCCGCCAACAATGCCGACACGCAGGCTGCCAATACATACGAATATCCGGCCGGTTCCGGCCAGTTCCCGATCCAGGCATACAAGACAGCGCAAGCAGCGGTGGACGCAGCCCTGCCAACCGATCCGAATTACGGCACCATGCTGACTCAGGCTGCGAACGCCAAGCTGCTGTCGGACAAAGCGGATGCTGCACGCACTCCGATTCCGGGTAGCCAGGCGGCATTGACGCGTGGCCTGAACAAGCTCGGCGCGGCGATCGACCTGCAGATGAACAGCGTCGGCGCAGCCACGGCATCGGTAGGTGCACGCCAGGCGGAAATCGACAATCTGAACGCAACAGGCGATGTACTCAAGGAGCAGTACACGCAAAGTGTTAACGACTTGCTGGGCCGCAATCCGTCGGACCTCGCGGCAAACATCAGCGCCTTGTCGCTGCAGCAGACTTACCTGCAAGCCGCTCAAAAATCCTTCGTCACCACCAGCAGCCTGACGCTGCTGAACTACCTGAAGTAATCCTTCCCGGCCGGGCGAACTGAGGTTTGCCCGGTGTCTCTCTCTTCCTCGCAGTAGTTATTCGGTTTATTCCCGTTTGCAATCGATGCGGACGCGTCCGTCGCGACGCATGTCTCGTGCGACTGTTCGCTGTTGATTCCGGAGCGGCTGATGGTGTATCAGCGTTTGGGTATCGGCGGGATGGTCGCCATGCCGCCGAGCATGCGCACGGTTTCGATGGTGTCGCTGAGGAAGTGCTGCAGTGGTGTCAGCATGTAGGGAAGACAGATCGCGATCAGCAGGAAGCCGACCACCATGGTGATCGGAAAACCGATGCCGAACAGGTTCAGTGCCGGCGCCGCGCGTGTCAGGATGCCCAGCGCCATGTTGGTGATCAGCAGGGCCACCAGCATGGGCAGCGACAACTGTAGCCCCATGCTGAAGATACGGGCGCCGGAAAGCGCTACGTAGTGAAAGCCTTCCGCCGTCACCGGCGTTGCGGTGATAGGCAGGGTATTGAAGCTGTCCGCCATGACCGCGACCAGGAGCAAGTGACCGTTGATGCTCAGGAAAACCAGCGTGGCCAGCAGCGAAAACAACTGGCTGACGGCGGAGGTGCGTCCTTGAGACTGCGGATCGAAGAAAACGGCGAAGCCGAGACCCATGGTGTTGCTGGTCATTTCACCCGCCATTTCAACAGCGGCAAAAACCAGGCGGACGGAAAACCCCATGGCGGCGCCGATGATGAATTGCTGGACCAGGATCAGTAGCCCCGTCATCGACATCGGATCGAGCGCAGGAGGCACGGGTACATTGGGAGCGATGACCAGCGATGTCATGACCCCGAGCAGTATCTTCACCAGCATCGGTACGCTTGCGCTGCCGAATGGCGGCGCGACAGCCAGCAATCCGAGGATGCGCGTCAGCGGCCAGATGAAAGCGGCGATCCAGATATAGAGCTGAGCGCTGGTGACGTTGATCATGATGTTGCGATTGCCGGCGAAAGCGGCAATCTTTGGATGCCTTACTGGACCATGGCAGGAATGCCGGTAAACATCAGGCGCATGTAATCGAGCATCACGCTCAGCATCCACGGACCGGCGATGATGAGCGCAAGGAAAACCCCGACCAGTTTCGGAATGAAGGTCAGCGTGGCTTCATTGATTTGTGTGGCGGCTTGAAAAATACTGACGATCAGGCCGATCACCAGCGCGGTAAACAGCATCGGCGCGGCAATCATCAGAGTGACTTCCATGGCTTGGCGGCCGAGGGTCATTACGCTTTCTGGTGTCATGGCGGGACCTTAGTAAAAACTTTCTGCCAGCGAACCGATCAGCAGCTGCCAGCCATCAACCAGCACGAACAGCATCAGCTTGAACGGCAGGGAAACGATCGCCGGCGACATCATCATCATGCCCATCGACATCAGGATACTGGCGACCACCATGTCGATGATCAGGAAAGGAATGAAAATGGCGAAGCTGATCTGGAATGCAGTCTTCAGTTCGCTGGTGATGAATGCCGGGATCAACAGGCGCAGCGGGACATCTTCCGGGCCTTGCAGGTCGGGGCTATGCGACAGCTTGACGTACAGGGCGAGGTCGGACTGGCGCGTTTGCTTGAGCATGAACTCCTTGAGCGGCGCGGCGCCTTTTTCCATCGCGTCGATCATGGAAATCTTGTTGTCGGCGAACGGCTGGTAGGCGTCGGTGTAGATCTTGTCGAATACCGGACCCATCACGAACAGGGTCAGGAACAGCGACAGGCCGACCAGCACCTGCGTGGGCGGCGTCGATTGCGTTCCCAGCGCCTGGCGCAACAGCGACAGCACGATGACGATGCGGGTGAAGCAGGTCATCATCAGCAGCGCCGCCGGGATGAAGGACAGCGACGTGAGCAACAGCATCGTCTGGATGCTGAGGTTATACGTCTGTCCGCCGCCCGGGGCCGGTGTGCTCGTGAATGCCGGCAAGCCTTGCTGTGCCGCCGCGGCAAGCGGCAGACAGAGCAGGAACACCGGCAGCAGCCGCAGCCAGCGAGAAGAGCCAGAGGAGCGGGAAGGGCTTGCGGAAGAGGTTCTAACTGCTGCCATTACGTTTGTCGATCGTGTTTTTCAACCAGGAGGCAAAGTTGGCGGAGGCGGCCGAGGCCGGCGCTGCAACATGGTCCTGGCGTGGCATGGTAGCCAGTGTATTGACGCGTCCCGGCGCAACGCCGACGACGATCCATTGGTCCGCGACCTCGATGACCATCACGCGCTCGCGTGTGCCGACGCTGACGCCGCCGATGATCTTGGCGACTGCGTTGCCCTGTGCGCGCTGGACCAGGCCGGTGCGTTTGAACAGCCAGGCGATGCCGGCCATGATTGCCAGCACGGCCGTCAACCCCAGCAGCATGGTGAACACGCTGCCGGTAGTGGAGGGCAATGCCGGGGCAGCCGGTTGTTCCGCTGCATGCGCCGCGCCGACGGCAAGCGCTGCCGGCACAAGAGCGATGCTGCAGCGGATGCAGGTCAGGACGGTGCGGGTACGGTTCATCTATTGAGCTTGCGGATGCGCTCTGCCGGCGTGATGATGTCGGTCAGGCGGATACCGAACTTGTCGTTGACCACCACCACTTCACCCTGCGCGATCAGGCAGCCGTTGACCAGCACGTCCATCGGTTCGCCGGCCATGCCGTCGAGCTCCACCACCGAACCTTGCGCCAGTTGCAGCAGGTTCTTGATGGCGATCTTGGTGCGGCCCAGTTCCACCGTCAACTGGACGGGAATATCGAGGATGAAATCGATGTCGTTGGGGGTATTGGTCTGTATATCGGATGCGCTGAGATCCTTGAAGATGGTCGCTTCAGCCGGTTTGGTTGTCAGGCCTTCTTCTTCAGGAATATGTTTCTGCGCTTCTTCCGCTTGTGTCTGTTCGGCCAACGCAGCGCCCCACGGATCGTCTTCCGCCGCTGTTTGGTCAACGTTATCTTCAGCCATTCTGCTCTCCTTGAATACTTTCTGGTGTTTCGTTTTGCGTGATGGACAGCAGTTTTTCTACGCGCAACGCGTATTGACCATTCAATTTGCCATAGCTGCACTCCATCACGGGAACGCCATCGACTTGCGCGGTGACCGGATTGGCGGTCTGCAGCTGGATGACGTCGCCGACTTGCATGTTCAGCAAATCGGTAAATGTGACGCGGGCGGTGCCGAAGTTGGCAATCAGCTCAACTTCAGCGGTCTGGATCTGCTGCTTCATCAGGCGGATCCAGCGTTTGTCGACTTCCAGGGCTTCGCCTTGCATGCTGCTGGTGAGCTTGTCCCGGACCGGTTCGATCATCGAATACGGTGTACAGATGTGAATTTCACCGCTGACGGGGCCGAGCTCGATGGTGAACGACGTCGACACTACAACTTCATTCGGCGTGGCGATGTTGGCGAACTGGGTATTCAGTTCAGAGCGGATGTACTCGAATTCGATCGGGTAGATCGGCTCCCACGACTTGGAATAGTTTTCGAACACGATGTCGAGCACGCGCATGATGATGCGCTGCTCGGTCGGCGTGAATTCACGGCCTTCGATACGGGTATGGAAGCGTCCGTCGCCGCCGAACATGTTGTCCACCAGCAGAAACACGAACTGCGGATCGAAGACCACCAGGCCGATGCCGCGGAACGGTTTGATGTGGACCAGATTCAGGTTGGTCGGCACCACCAGGTTGCGGATGAATTCGCTGTACTTCGAGACTTTCACCGGTCCGACCGAAATCTCGGCGGTGCGGTGCAGGAAGTTGAACAAACCGATACGGAACAGGCGGGCGAAACGTTCGTTGATGATTTCGAGCGTCGGCATCCGGCCGCGGACGATACGCTCTTGCGTTGCAAGGTTGTAGTTCCGTACCGTCCCGGGGGTTTCTTCGACGCTTTTTTCTTCGTCTTCGTCCCCCGTCACTCCTCTTAGGAGTGCATCGACTTCTTCCTGCGATAGAAAGTGTTCTGCCATGATGCTACTGCTGTTGAATGACGAAAGAAGTGTAAAACACGTCGGTGATCGACGGACCCTTGCCGCCGCCGGCAAACGGCTCGCCCAACTGATCGATGATCTCGTCGGTGAGGTTGCGTTTACCTTCGCTGGTCAGTAGTTCAGAAGCCTTCTTGCTCGACAGGACCATCAGCAGACGGCTGCGCACCTGCGGCATGAAGACCTTGATGCTTTCAGCAGTTTCGGCGTTCGGCACTTGCAGCGTCAATGCGACTTGCAGGAACTGGTCACCGGTTTCCTGCTGCAGATTCACCACGAACGGTTCGATGACGACGAATACAGGCACCTTCGAGGAAGACTTTTCTTCGGCGTGTTCCTCGTCGGCTTTCTTGGATTTGCCGCCCATCAGCATGAAGGCCGCGCCGCCGCCGATTGCCAGCACCAACACCGCACCGATGATGATGAAGAGCATTTTCTTCGACTTCGCCGGTGCTGCCTCTGCAGCGTCCGCCCCCTTGGCTGCCGGTTTTGCTGCTTTTGTTGCCATCTAATTTTCCCTTTCGTGCGTGTCCGTTGAGCACATCACAATACTATCGGCAAGAAACTGCCGATATTGATACTGCCGGCTGAACACCTGTTTTTATTGAATGCTGTCCGACTTATGCAAATGTATCCACGAGGCCTTGTCCGCCGCGAGCGATGGGGCGGGGCACGACGGCTACATTGACGTCTGGTTCGTTGTCACGGCCGCCGAAGTTCGACATGTCGCCGCTGCTGCTGCGCGCCTGTTGCTGCTGGTTCGCGCCTTGTTGCTGATTTGGCGTGCCGGTGTTGACGGTGGCCTGGCCCAGCTGGATGCCGGCCTGGTCCATCATTTCGCGCAGCTTCGGCATGGCTGCTTCGAGCGCCTGCTTGACTTCGGGCTGGGCGGTGATGAAGGTCGCATCGGCTTGCTGGTTGTTGACGTGCAGAACGACCTGCAACGGGCCCAGATCCGGCGGGTTCAGCGTCAGCGAGGCGCTTTGCAGGCCGCCGTTGGCCATCCACAGTACCTTCTGGCCGACAGCCTGATCCCATCCCTGGCTGCCGACAGCCGGCGTCAGGCGTTGCACTGCCTGGCCGCTCATGGCGGCTTGCTGGCTCAGGGACATTGCCTGCTGCAGGGCCGGGATGACGGTGGCGGCGGTTGGCTGCACCGGTGTTTCGATCGGTTTGACGTTGACTTCCGGCGTGACCTTGGCGTTGCGTGCCGCAGTGGCGGATTCCTGCAAATCGGCCTGGAAGGATTTGGCGGAAACCGGAGATTCGGCCTGGCTCTTTTCGGTAGTGGCGCGTGTCGGCAGCGCGGACTTGCCGTCGGCTGCGTCTTTTTCGCTGTCCTGCAATGCGGCGAGGTCGAGCGGGTTGTTCTTCGCCTTGCCCTTGTCCTCGCCCTGCGCATCCGCCAGCGGCAAATCCATCTTCGCGTCGGCGCCGATCTGGCCGATCGGTTTCTTGCCTTTCTGGCCGGCCAGGGCATCCATATCCTGGTCAGTGGTTTTCTTGGAAAGCGGCTGGACGATCATCTGGCCCATGTTGGCAACCAGCGCCAGCATCTGCTGTGCGGAGGCGGCGTCGGTAGCGGCGCTGGCGTCGTCCTCAGCCTGATCGTCGGCCTTCTTGTCGTCGGAGGAGGCGGCCTTGTCGGCATCCGACTTCGGCGCAGTCGAGGCGGCCGGCGCAGGCGCGGCTTTGACTGGTTCCGGCGAAGTATCCTTGGCGGCCTCGTTCGGCTTGCTTTGGTTTTCGGCGTTGCGGTTGCTGACTTCCTTGTTCAACACCTGGTTGAAAGGAACGTCGGCCGTGAAAGAGTCGGCTTGGGTGGCGGGACGAGCGGAGTTCTGCAGGTTCGCGACGTTCAAGATCGGCAATTGTGTTTTCATCGTTTCCGCCAGTTCCTAGACTACCGTTTGTAAAACGTGATCCGCGACGCTTGTTCATCCGTCTGCTTCTGATCCCGTCGTGTTTCGCGCAATTGCGCCGTTTGTTTCGCGCGCGTCGCCAGTGTGTCATAAGACATTCGTTTGCGCTCGCATGCCTGCCATGCCGCCCGTGCTTCCGCCACGCGTTGCTGGGCGTTTTTCACCACATTTTGCTGCCCGGTGATGGCGCTGTCGATTTTTTCAATGAACAACTGAAAATTCCGATAGCTCATCGCCGTCAAGCCGGAAGACAGGCTTTCCTGGAAACGCAAAGCGTAGTCGTCACGGTATTGTTCCAGAATGACAAGTTTCTGCTGCGCCTCTTCGCTCGTGCGAACAGACCGGCCCAAGCGTTTGGTCGCTTCGTCGGTCTCTTTGGTCGCCAATTCGATCAGCGTTTCGAGTGCAGTGGTCGTAGCCATGGTAGCTTTGATTATATTTTCGGGGCGAAGCGCTCAATCACTGGAATAGAGCGGTAAGTTGCCCCAAGCTCTCGGAAACACCCGCGCGTTCGGGGATGCCCTGCTGCAAGAACGCCTCGATACGCGGCAATAACTGGATTGCCTGGTCCAGAACGGGGTCGGATCCGGCCGAATATGCGCCCACGCTGATAAGGTCGCGGTTGCGTTGATAACGGGAGTACAACTGTTTCAGCCGGCGCGTGTCGCGCTGATGTTCAGCGGAGGTAATGCTGTGCATGGCGCGGCTGATCGATTGTTCGATGTCGATGGCGGGGTAGTGCCCGGCTTCGGCCAGCACCCGGTTGAGCACGATGTGGCCGTCGAGAATCGCGCGCGCCGCATCGGCGATCGGATCCTGCTGATCGTCGCCTTCGGTGAGCACGGTGTAAAACGCCGTGATCGAGCCGCCGCCGACATCGCCGTTGCCGGCGCGTTCGACCAGCGCCGGCAGTTTGGCGAAGACGGAAGGCGGATAACCTTTGGTGGCCGGCGGTTCGCCGATGGCCAGGGCGATTTCGCGTTGCGCCATGGCGTAGCGGGTCAGCGAATCCATGATCAGCAGCACGTTCTTGCCCTGATCGCGAAAGTACTCGGCGATTGCAGTCGCGTAGGCGGCGCCTTGCAGGCGCATCAGCGGCGGCGTATCGGCCGGCGCGGCGACCACCACCGAACGGGCCATGCCTTCGGTGCCGAGAATGTGCTCGATGAATTCCTTTACTTCGCGGCCGCGTTCGCCGATCAGACCGACCACGATGACATCGGCGCTGGTGTAGCGCGCCATCATGCCGAGCAAGACGCTCTTGCCGACGCCGGAACCCGCAAACAGTCCCATGCGCTGGCCGCGTCCGACGGTCAGCATGCTGTTGATGGCGCGTACGCCGACGTCGAGGATATCCTCGATGGGGGCGCGTCCCAGCGGATTGGCGGCGCGCACGCTGAGCGGCGCGGAATTTTCCGTATGCAGCGGTCCGAGGTTGTCGAGCGGGCGGCCGGCGCCGTCGAGCACGCGTCCCAGCAATTCGTCGCCGACCGGCAGGCGGCGCGTGTGTTCGTCGTTGCGGCGGATATAGGCAATCGGGCCGGTGCGCGGCGGCGGTTTGACCGGTTCCACCGGGTAGACGCGGGTGCCCGGAACGATGCCTTCAACATCGCTCTGCGGCATCAAAAACAAGCGTTCGTCCTGGAAACCGACGACTTCTGCTTCGATCAGGGTACCATTCGGCAAAGGGACTGTGCAGGGGCTGCCGACCGGCAATTTGAGGCCGACCGCTTCCATGACGAGTCCGGCGACGCGCGTAATGCGCCCGGAAAGCTGCGTCGGTTCGGTCATCGCCACCAGGCCGCTGCAATTATGCAGATAGGCCTGCCAACGGCTGAAATGCGAGGGCATCGGTGAATTCATCGTTGCACCTTGTACAGGTTGAGCGAGACGGGGAGCGGTGCGCGCATGGCGCTACTCCAGCCAGTCGAGCTGTTTGCTGAGTGATTCGGCGATGCGGCGCCAGCGCGTCTGCACGGTAGCGTCGACCTGGTTGGTGCCGGTTTCCATGCGGCAGCCGCCGCGTTGCAGTTCAGGATCTTCGACGATGCGCCAGCCGTTCTGGCCAAGCTCCTCGCCGAGATGTTCGCGCACCAGCGCGGCGTCGTCCGGTTGCAGATAGAGCAGGGCGGGCAACTGCAGGCTTGGCAGCGAATGAATGGCGGCGCTGATGGTTGGCAGGATCAGTTCCGGCTTGACGCTGAGCGCCGTCTTGATCATCGCCTTGCTGATGTCGAGACCGAGGTTGAGCAATTCCGGCGCCATGGTTTCGCTGGTTTGCGAGACTTCGGTGCCGAACGACACGGCGATCTGGCGCAAATGCTGGATGGTCTCGTTGACTTCCGTCTGGCCTTGCTGCAAACCGGCCATGTAGCCCTCCACCCGGCCGGCCTGCAAGCCTTGTTGCTGGCCTTCGGCATAACCTTCCTGGCGCGCCTGTTCACGGATGGCCTCGATTTCCTCGAGGGTCAGCGCGGGCGGCGGCGGGATCTCTTCCACGAACTGTTCTTCGGGCGGCGGGATCTCTTCCTGCGGCTCATCGAAGGACGCCATCTCCCAACGCTGGTAGGGCGTCATCTGTTCTTTGGGAATGATGTTGTTTCTTGAAGCCATTTCAGATCCGGTAAGGCTGAGCCATGGATGCGATCGGCGTCATGCGGCCATGGAGGCAGCATGCGCCGGTCGCAGCGGCGTTAGACGAATGCATCTTCGCCCTTCGCGCCGAGCACGATCTGGCCTTCGTCGGCCAGGCGGCGGACGATCTGCAGGATGGCCTTTTGTTGCGCGTCGACTTCCGACAGGCGCACAGGTCCCTTGGATTCCAGGTCTTCCCGCATCATTTCCGCAGCACGTTGCGACATGTTGCCGAAAATCTTGTCGCGCAGCGCTTGCGAGGCGCCCTTGAGTGCGACGATGAGCGATTCCGATTGCACTTCGCGCAGCAGCAGCTGGATGCCGCGGCCATCGATGTCGATGATGTTTTCGAACACGAACATTTCGTCCATGATCTTTTGCGCCATGTCTTCGTCGTAGGCGCGCAGGTTGCTCATCACCGATGTCTCGCTCTCGCCGGACATGAAGTTGAGGATTTCCGCAGCAGTGCGGATACCGCCCATTTGCTGCTTCTTCAGGCTTTCGTTGCCGGTCAGCAGCTTGGTCAGCACGTCGTTCAGTTCGCGCAATGCCGTCGGCTGCACGCCATCCAGGGTTGCGATACGCAAAATGACATCGTTGCGCAGGCGCTCGGTGAAATTGTTGAGAATATCGCAAGCATGATCGCGTTCGAGGTGAACCAGGATCGTCGCAATAATCTGAGGGTGTTCATTGCGAATAAGTTCAGCGACCGATTGCGCATCCATCCACTTGAGGCTTTCAATGCCGCTGGCATCGCGCCCGCCGAGGATGCGGTTGAGCAGGGAGGTGGCCTTGTCGTCGCCCAGCGCCTTGGTCAGCACGCTGCGGATGTATTCGTCCGAATCGAGGCCGATCGACGAGGCTTGGCCGGTCTGCGCGAGGAAATCGTCGAGCACGCCGTTGATTTCCTCGAAGCTGATGTTTTTCAATGTGGTCATGGCCGCGCCCAGCTTCTGGACTTCCTTGGGGCCGAGATATTTCATGACCTCGGCGGCCTCGTCCTCGCCCAGCGCGAGCATCAGGATGGCACCTTTTTGAACGCCTTCGTTACTCATTGTTCACCCATGCCTTAATGATGCTTGCAACCAGTTTCGGATCGGACTTGGCCAGTTGCTTGACGGATTCGAGATTCTTCTTGTACTCGGAGCGGGCATCGGCCTCTGCAGCTTCGGGCGACAGCTCGACGATGGCGTCCGGATTGTCCGGATCGTACATCGCGGCGGCGGCTTCGGCGGCAGCCTTGGCTTCGGCTTCGGCGCGTTCCTTGGCTTCGCGTTCTTCGCGGCCGGACAGCTTCCAGATGATGGGACGCAGGACGCCGAAGTAGAGGTACAGCAAGACGGCGGCGAGCAGGACGTATTTGCCGATTTCCTTGGCCAGCTGGATCATGTCCGGCTGTTTCCACAATGGCAATTCCGGTTCCATCTCGCTGCTGAATTGTGTGTTGACCACATTCAGCGAGTCGCCGCGATCCTTGTTGAAGCCCATTGCTTCCTTGACCAGGTCGGAGATCTGATTGCGCTCGGCTTCGGTCAGCGGTTTCATGACGACCTTGCCGGTCTGGTCCACGGTGCGCTTGTAATTGACCACCACCGCGACCGTCAGGCGCTTGACGCCGCCCATCGGCTGCTGAACGTAACGTACGGTCTTGTCGACTTCGTAATTGATCGTGGCGTCTTTATGCGAGGTGCCGGAGCTGGTTGCCGGAGCGGCGGCACCGGTAGCACCCGGGGCGCCTGCCGCAGCAGGCGGATTGACGATCGGTGCGGTGGCCGGGGCCGGTGGCTGATTGGTCAGGGCACCGGGGATCCCGGACGTGCTCGAATTGCCGTTTTGCGATTCGCTGCTTTGTTTGCTGCGGACGGCTGCGGTATCGGCGGTCTGGTTCGGCTTGTAGGTTTCGGCGGCTTGTTCGCTGCGCGAGAAATCCACATCGGCAGTCGCTTCGGCGCGGACGTTGCCGGTGCCGACGATAGGGGCGATGATCGATTCGACGCGCTTGATGATGTCCTGCTGCAGGTCCTGAACGTATTTGAGCTGGGTCGGGTCAAGGCCGTTGGCCGGCTGCTTGGTGGTGTCCGACAGCAGATTGCCGTTCTGGTCGACGATCGTCACGCTCTTGGGCGACAGCTCCGGAACGCTGCTGGCGACCAGGTGGACGATGGCGCTGACTTGCTGGGCGTCCAAGCCGCGGCCAGGGTACAGGCTGAGGATGACGGAGGCGGTCGGCTTTTGCTGGTCGCGCACGAACACCGATGCCTTGGGCAAGGCCAGGTGGATACGGGCGGCCTGCACTGCCGACAGCGATTGAATGGAGCGTGCCAGTTCGCCTTCAAGGGCGCGCTGGAAGTTGACTTGTTCGAGGAACTGGGACACGCCCAGTTTCTGGTTTTCCATCAGTTCGAAACCGACATTGCCGCCCTTGGGCAGGCCTTGCGACGCCAGTTTCAGGCGTGCGTCGTGCACCATGGTTTCCGGAACCAGAATGGCGCTGCCGCCTTCGGAGTACTTGTACGGGACATTCATCTGCTGCAGCGATGCAACGATGGCGCCGCCGTCGCGGTCGGAGAAGTTGGAGAACAGGACCCGGTATTCGGTCTTCTGACTCCACATCCAGATACCGATCATCAAGGCGATGACCGCTGCTGCGGCGACCATCAGCAGGACGCGGCGGCCCTGAGGCGACTGCGCATAGCGGACGACGCCGTTGCGTGGCGGTTCCTGGGGCGAATGCTCGCCCATAGTCGCGCCTTCCGTGGCTGTGGCGTTGCTGTCGCTGGTCAGCGTGCCATCGGCTGCTACCGCCATGATTTCCCCTTGCGTGTGCTGCCGAGCTTGTGGCTATGTGTGATTTGCTTCACTGCTTCCCTACCCATATAGGTTTTTTGCTTAGTGTGGATTGTCCTGCCAGAGCGAAAATTTGATCTCTGGAACAGAATGGCTATTTCCCCGCTTATTGTTGCGAAATACGGGGGATGACATGCTAATCTGCCGTTGTAGAAGCGGGAATTGTGATTGCGCCGCGTGATCGCAGATGCTTGATTGAATTCGAAGAGGTGCTAAAGTGGCAACGAGTATGATCGATACTAGCAGGATTGAGGCGATGGTGTCCCAGCTGAAGGCCGCTGCCGCGCGCGCCCAGGGAAATGTTGCTCCGGTGGAAAGTATCACCGGCGGCGAAAAGCCAGCCTCCCGGGTGGATTTTGCCAGTGTTCTGAAGAATTCGCTCGATGAAGTGAATGCCTCGCAAGAAAAATCCAAGAAGATGTCCGAAGCCTTCGCCATGGGCGATGACAACATCAACTTGTCGGACGTGATGATCGCCATGCAGAAATCCAGTATTTCATTCCAGACCAGCCTTCAGGTGCGCAACAAGCTGGTGTCGGCTTATCGCGACATCATGACGATGCAGGTGTGATCCTGTCGCCTCCGGCTTCTTTGGCAGCCGGGCCGCAATAAAAAAGAGCTGCCGCGGCAGCTCTTTTTTATTGCGGCATAGATATATGCCGGCGTGCCTACATCATGCCCGATGCTTTGGCGTTCTGTTCGCGTTCCAGCTTGGTAATAAAGCGCTGGACCGCCGCCAGAACGGCGCGGGGCAGGTCGACGAACTCGCAGCCGAAACGATTGACGGTCTTGCCTGAAGTCAGCTTGGCCTCCTTGCAATCGCGCACCACCAGTTTTACTGTCACGATGGTGTTGTCGGTCATTTCGAGCGAGACGTCTTCGTAAACGCGGCCGACGGTGGTGTCCAGAATCTTCTTTTCATCGGTCAGGCCGACGCCGCCGGCACTGATGTTGTTCAGCAGCGTGACAATCGTGGTGAACGAGCCGTCTTCCTGTGTCACGCGAAAGGTGCAGCGCAAGGGCTTGGCGATCGGTGTTGGAATGCGGAAATATTCGCGGCGCTGCAGGCGCACCAGGCTTTCCGGGATGTCAATCTTGAGCGCAGGGCGCGATTGAAACTCGCAATGCTTCGCCTTATCGACATTGAACGTGATGCGGATGTTGTTGTACAGCGCTTCAAAGCCGATGCGATTGCTTTGCAGAATGCTGAGATTGAGCGAGGCGCTTGGCGCCGCATCGATGACGACGCTGTTCTGGTCTTCATCAATGTCCAGAATCGACGTAATGATAGATTCTGAGCCGCCCTTGATGAGCAGGCTCAGCAGCTGATTGCGTTCCATCATGCTATTCAGCAGGGATACGATTTCCCGGCGCGAATGTACGCGGTACGGGCTGTCGTCTTTAATCTCGTCGTTGTTTGCCATCTTTGCGTCTATGCGTCTCAAATCAAAGGATAGAAGGGTAGACTTATATCCCAAAAGGGCAGTATTTATCTAACCCCTAATCATACATCACTGCGATCCAATTGCATATTTTCAATGCGGTACAACCAGGCCAAAAGTTCCGCTACCGCACGATAAAGTGCGGGAGGAATTTGCTGGTCGAGGTCAACCTGCATCAGCAGCGAGACGAGTTCCTTTGATTCGTGCACAAATACGCCACTTTCCTTGGCGCGCGCGATAATGGCTTCGGCAATCAGGCCGCTGCCCTTGGCGACGACTTTGGGGGCGGCCTGATTGGTGTTGTATGCCAGCGCAACGGCATTCTGGAAAGGCCGGTTAGGCTTGTTCATCCCGTTTCACAATCAATGAGTCGAGGGAAGAGCCGGCCGCCTCCATGGCGTCGGACAGCATGCTGCCGTTGGCGCGCAGCGCCGCAGCGGTGACGTCGTTGGCGGTGCGCACCTGCATGTGGATCTGCTGACCGATCAGGCGTATCGAGGCCGAGACAGAGCCAAGATGTTCGAAATTGAAGCGCACCACGCTATGCCATGACGGTGCGAATTCGTCTTCCTGGGCGTTCTGCTGTTGCTGGTCGGGGCTGTCCCGGTTGATTTCCCATTCCATCTGCTGGCCGGGCCAGACTTCGCCGTGCCAGACGATGCGTTGCTGTTCCAGTGCGTTGAGCTGAAGATTGATCAGCTGGCCCAATTGCGTATTGGCGGGATCGGTGGTGTTGAGCAGGCTGGAAACGCCTGCGGCCTGGGTCTGCTGCCCCAGTTGCGCTTGCGGCTCTTTGAGCAGTTCCGTCATCGGCCGCTTGCCGTCGGCCCATTCGGCCACATGTGATTCGTAAAATGCACCGCTCAATGCAACCGAGTCGCGCAGGGCGTTTGCCAGTTGCGGGGTATTGCTGGTCGGATTGGCAACCAGCGGGCTGCCGGGTTTGATGGCGCTGGGAAGGTCGCTTTCTTCGGAGGCATGGAGCAGGGCGTCGACCAGTTTGCCGGCGCTGCTGAGTGAAGTTTTGGTGCTTTCGGGCGCCAGCTGGTTCGGTGCGGCATTCTTGGCGTCGCCCTCGTCAAGCTGATTGTCGCGCGTGACGACATTGGTCAGGCCTTGCTGAGCCGCCTTGAGCGACTTCATGTCCTTTTCCATCGCCCGGCCGGCAGTGCTCAGCGAGACTTCGGTGCTTTCGTCATCTTCCCTGCGGGAGCTTTCCGTGAGCAGGAAAGTAGGGCGAGGATCCTTGCCGACCATGGTCAGCTGCAGCGTGTCGCCGGTGCGCGTCGAGGTCGGCAGGACCATGCGCGCCGCAGTATTGGCGATACGGACGAGATAGGTGCCGTCGTTGTAGGTCGAGAGAACCTTGGCCTGCAATTGCTGGCCGTTGGCGATTTGCGCGAGACGGCTGAAGGCTTCCTGTTTTGCGTCGGCGACGGAAACTATTGCCGTTGGCGCATCGACGGCGGCTACGGGCTGGACGGTCAAGGCGATGTCGGCCCGAGGAATCATTGCTAGCCTCTTTGATTCATGCCGTAGGTGTTGGCCAGTTTGCGTTCAGTGCTGGTGCTTTGGATCAGCGAGGACAGTTTTTGCAGGCCCGGTTCGGTGAGCTTGCGAATGTCGCGATCGTCTTCGAGGATTTTCTTCAGGATGGCGATCTTGCGGTCGCGCCGGTCGTCGTTCAGCACGACGTCCAATTCATTGCGCTTGAGAAAATCGACAACGTGAGCGCAGTCGATTTCCAGCTTGGACAACAATGCCCAGTCTTCCTTGCGCGCTGCGGCCAGCATCTGGTCGGTCAGGTCGGCAATCGACTCGTAAAGGGAGATGACTTCTGCACCGTCCATGGTGTGTACTTTCGGGTGACTGTGAGTGAGGAGTATCGTCGGTGCTGCTGTCAGGCGGCTGCTTGGGAGCTATCTGCAGTACTTGGAGCGATCTGCTCCCACGCGTCACGCAGCCCGTCAAGCAAGTCATGCACTTCGTCCAGGGTTTCCTGCGAATTTTCAATATTTGCCGAGAGCAGGCGGCGCCCCATGTATTCGTACAGGGCGTCGAGATTCATGGCGATCTCGCCACCGACGTTCTTGTTCAGACTGGCGCGCAAGCCGCTCTCGATGATCAGGATTGCCTTGGTGATCGACTCGCCCTTGTTCTTGATGTCGCCGGCTTTCATGTACTTCTGGCCCATCGCGATCGCCACTAGGGCGCCATCAAACAGCATGGTGATCAGCTTGTGCGGACTCGCTGCGATAACGCCGGTTTCGACACCGATATTCGCATAGGCGTTTGCGCCTCGTTGCATGGTTCCGAACATTATCCTCTCCTGTGTTCGCTTAACGCTTAACCGCCGGCTTTGGGCAGGTTGGCCAATTGCTGCGTCAGGTAGCTCTGCGTCGCCGCCATGCTGGCCAGCGTCAGGTTCAACGCGTTGAACTGGTTGGTGTATTGATCCTGCATATTGCTCAAGCGGGTGTTGATGACGCTCTGGCGATCAGTGTTGATCTTCAGGCTGGCCTGCAATCCCTTGGTCTTGGTGTCAATAATACCGCCATCGGCGAGGAATCCGTCGACCAATTTTTGCACATTGGTCAAAATACCATTGGTTCCGGTCGTCGTGCCATCGGCGTTGGTCGTCGCAGTCGATGTGAACAAATTGGCAATGCCGGCGAAATTCTTGGTCGTCGCAGTCGATAATTTGGTCGCATCCAGCGCCAGCGTGCCGTCCTTCTGGAAGCCGATGCCGATGTCGGTCAGCGAACTGATCCCGCTGCCGCCAGGAACGTTGCCCAGAAGGGCGCTGCGCAACTGGGTCAAGATGCTTTGCACCGACGATTCGCTTGCCAGCGGCGACGAAGTGCCTGCCTGGCCGAGCGTGGTTGCAGGCGTCTGTTTGGTGAGATCGGCGATCGACTTGGCGAGCGCGTTGTACGCGGAGACGAAAGTGGTCGCCGTGCTGGTCACGCCGGTCGTATCGTTGGAGATGGTCAGCGAGAAGTTGTCGGCTGCAGTGGTGACCTTGGTCAGGTTCAGCGTCACGCCCGAAATGGCGTCCTTGACCGTGTTCGACGCGCTGGTGACGGTGGTGCCGTCGATGCTCAGCTTTGCATCCTGCGCAGCTTGCAGTTGTCCCATGGTGCTGCCGGACAGGTTGACGAAGTCGCCGGTGCCCGTCAACGAAACGGGGCTGGTCGCGCCGCTGCCGGAGGGTGTCAGGACCAGGTGGTCTTGCGTGCCGTCATTGGTGATGCTGGCGGTGACGCCTGCGTTGGCGGTATTGATCGCATCGCGCACATCCTGCAAGGTCTTGCCCGCGCCGGACAAGGCGACATTGGTGGTCGTATTGCCGACTTTCAGCGTCAACCCGCCTGTGCCTGCGTCATAAGTCTGGCCAGTGGCGACGCCTGGCGACGAATACTTGCCGCTCGGGTCAAAGGTCAGCGCCGCATAGCTGCCGGTGCCGGAGACCCGGATCGAATTGGCGGAGCCGCTGTCCTTGGCCGTCAGAACCAGATGGGCCGCAGTGCCGTCGCTGACGATGGTCGCACTGACACCGGCATCGCTCGCATTGATGGCGTCGCGTACGCCGGCCAGCGTGTTGGTTGCCGGCTTGATGATTGCGGTCGAGCCGGTGCCGGTCTTGATCGCCAGAATACCCGTGTCGAACGAGTAGCCAGCGGCAAAACCGGTCGAAGTAATTTTTTGCGCCTGAGCCAGTTGCGATACCGACACGGAATAGGTGCCGGAAGCCGCTGCGGTTGCATCGCGCGGAGCCTGAATCTGGGTCACTGTGCTCGGCGTCGAGCTAGACGGATCGTATGCCAGTCCGGCGAGGCTGTTGTTTGCCTGAACCTTGATGGTATTCGCGGTGCCGGCAGTGTTCGATTCCATGACCAGGTGGTCGCCCGTGCCGTCCGTCACGATGCTGGCGGTGACGCCTGCCTTGGAGGCATTGATCGCATCGCGAACGCCCGCCAGGGTGGCATTTGCCTGCAAAGTGACGAAAGTCGGCGGGTTGGTGCCGATCTTGATCGCGACGGAGTCGCCGGCAGTAAACTGTTGTGAGCTCGGGTAGCCGGCAGACTGGATCTTTTGCGCCAATACCTTGGTGGAATCGTCGGTGTTGACGTCGGCCGTGAACGGATCGGTCGTCAGCGGTGTGCCGGTGCCGCTATTGGATACGCTGGACTTTTGCGCAGCAAAACTTGCAGCCGTCAGGCCCTTCAGGGCGCTTTGATAGGTGGAAACCGCATTTTTCAGATTTCCGTAGGCGGAAATCAGGCTGTTATAGCTGCTGGCTTGCGAGGTGAGCGGATCAAGGACTTTGGCCTCGGCGCCCATCAGTTTGGAAACGAGGGTCGCTACGTCGAGGGGACCTGCCGAGGTCGAGATTGTCCCGGTAGAGGTGGCCATGCTATCTCCTGAAATCTATGCGCTGAGCGCAAAATGCGATGCTGAAATCAGACAAGAGTGATAAAGCTGGCTGGCTTCACATCAATCGAGTGTCAACTCTTGATGGGGTTCTGATGACATGCAACAGAAAAATAAAAATCTGTTATGAACTACCGGGGCGAAATATACCATGCGCAAATATTGCCCTTGCGCATGAATATTCAAAATGCTCCAACAGTTCGTAGCAGACTTACGCCTTGTGATTGATCAGCAAACCTTGCATCTTGTCAATCGACTTTGCGATAGCGACAGCTTCTTCGCTTGGAATCTGGCGAATGACGGCATCGGTTGCCTTATCGATGACTTTCACAATCGTTTTGCCGGTTTCCTGATCGCGCGAAAAATTGAGATCCGATGCATTCTTGCTGGCAAAGTCATTCAATTTATCAACGGCGTCGGCCACATCGCTTTCGGTCGAACGTTGTGCTTGCGGGGTTGCAGCAGGCGCAACTGTCGATACCACTGGATCTGGTTTGGTGTTGGACGGCTGCACCGGCGTGTACGAACCGGAATCGCCTGCAGCTGTGATATTAAGCGGGGAAATCGACATGTTTTTACTCCTTCATCAAGGAATATGCGGAGAATATTTACATATTCTCCGCATATTATCCTACATGGCTCTTAAGACTACTTCAACAGAGACAGGACGCTTTGCGGCGCGGAGTTCGCCTGCGAGAGCATCGCCGTACCTGCTTGTTGCAGAATTTGCGCACGTGTGAGGTTTGCAGTTTCTGCCGCGTAGTCGGTATCCATGATACGGCTGCGCGATGCGGTGATGTTTTCGCTCGAAATCTGCAAGTTGCTGATAACGGCGCTGAAACGGTTCTGAACTGCACCGAACTCTGCACGCTTGGACGAGATCAGGTTGATCGCGTTGTCCAGGTTCTTGATCGCCTTTTGTGCATCGCTTTGTGCCGATGGATCGGCAATTGCCTTGTCCAAAGCCAGCTTGGCGGAGTCGATCGTCGTTTGCAGAGTCACAGCCGACGATGCCAGCGCTGTTGCTGTCATTGTCGAACCTGTTGCGAACAGGTTGTCCAGAGCTGCCTTGGCCGAAGTGTAAGTCACTTGAGCTGCGTCAACCGAAGTAGTCACGCCCAGACCGATCAGACCCTTGGCGCTGGTGCCGATGACGTTTGCCATGGTCTTGTCGTTCGACAGATCGGACAGCGAGATGCTGATTTGATCGTTCAGCTTGTTGTCAACAACGTTGGCGCCGACTTGGAAAGTCAGTGTCAGCGAAGCGGAAACATTTGCCGAGTCGGAACCTGTACCAGCGCTGGCGCCGGAGCCGATACCTGTGAACAGGTTTTGGCCGTTGAAGGTTGTGCCGTTCAGAACACGGAAAACTTCGTCCGACAGTTGCTTGTATTCGTCGTTCAGAGTTTTACGGTCTTGGGCGCTGTTCGAACCGTTGGTTGCTTGAACAGCCAGTTCGCGCATACGTTGCAGGTTGTCGGTAACTGTGCTCAGTGCGCCTTCAGCGGTTTGAGCCAGGGAGATACCGTCGTTGGCGTTACGTTGCGCAACTGCCAGGCCTTTGACCTGAGCATTCATGCGGTCGGCAATTGCCAAGCCTGCAGCGTCGTCCTTTGCGCTGTTGACGCGCAGACCGGAAGACAAACGTTGAATCGAAGTATTCAACGACGATTGCGACGTGTTGAGGTTGCGTTGCGTGTTAAGCGACGCAATATTGGTATTAATGACTGATGCCATGTTAATTCTCCTAAGATTTGAGGCCGATAAATCCGAGTTTCAGTGCTTAACTTTGGTTTTTACCTAAAGCCTCAGGCGTTCAAACCGCTGTTGTTAGCTATATCGGACGGTATCGGAAAAAGTTTAATGTTTATCGCAAAAAAATTTTTCCAATGCTGTCCGACCTAAAACTGCGTGCTTCTATACGTCAAGCAAATCTTATTTCGACGCTATTTAAGAAAACTTTAGTGGGTATTCCTGGAAAAGTTCCAATTTTGATGCGCGGGAAGGCGGCAGGGGGATGATGCGGGGGACTTTGAGGGACTTGCCGCATCGGGGTGATGCGGCAAGTCTTTGATTAGGCAGCGGTTTTTTTCTTTTCTTGTGCCAGGGTTGCTAGCTCCGAAGCCACTTTGCTGATGACAGTCGGCCAATCGTTGCGGGTTTGTTGCCGGAACAGGCGCATGCTCGGATACCACGGCGAGTCTTCCCGCTCGTTCAGCCAGCGCCAGTCCGGCGTGTGGGCCAGTAATGTCCAAGTCGGGCGGCCGAGCGCGCCGGCAAGGTGGACCACCGAGGTGTCGACACTGATAATCAGGTCGAGGTTGGCCATTGCCGCCGCAGTGTCGGCAAAGTCGTTGAACGAGTCACCTATATTGTATACAGGCAGTTCTTTAGGAAGTTTAGCCAACTCCGGCGTGGCAAGTCCTTTCTGGATGGAAAAGAACTGCACGCCAGGCGTATTAAATAGCGGGGCAAAGATGTCGAGCGGAATCGAACGTTTCCGATCATTGCCGTGCTCAGGATTGCCGGCCCAGACGAAGCCGACCCGCAAATCGCTGGTGTTGCCCGCGAGCATGTCGATTTTCTCTTTCCAGGTCTTGATGTCCTGCGGATCGGCTGACAGATAATACGGATAGGAGGGAATGTCCTCCACGCTATCTGTGCCCAGCGCATGCGGCAAGCTCATCAGTACGTAGGCGCAATCGCACTTGGGCAACGGATCTGTCTCGCGCACCAGGGTCACTTGGTCGGATACGCTACGGAACAGGCGAGCAAGCGGATCCTTGACGTGTAGCGCCACGCGGGCGCCTTGCGCCAGCAGCAAGTGGACGTAGCGCACGAACTGAATGCTGTCGCCGAAGCCTTGTTCGTGCATCAGCAGGATATATTTGCCCTTCAACGAAGATTTGCCGTCCCATTTCGGGATCATTCCGAAAAGCTTGTGAATCAGCTTGTAAACATAGCTGCGTTCCTTGACTTCAAGGCGGCTTTCGTGATTTGCCCAGCCTTCCTTCAGATCGCCCGCCAGTAATTGCCCTAATGCAAGGTTGTGCTGGGCGGTCAGATAGTTGGGCTTGAGCGCCAGCGCATCGTGGAAAAACTGCAGCGAAGACACCGTTTCGCCATAGTCATACATGGTTGCTCCAATGTTATTCAGCGTCAACGGATGCTTGGGGTCCACTTCGAGTGCCTTGCGGAACAGCGCCATCGCGTCTTCATAGCGGTCCTGGGTGGAAAACAGGCTGGAGGCAAGCTTCGCGTAGCTGTTCGGGTCCTTGGGCGCCAATTCGATGACCCGCTGGTAGTGCTCGTGGGCCTTGTCGTAGTCTTTTTGCTTGATATACGTGTCGGCAATCTTGTTCTGGGCGTAAATGTCGGTCGGATCCAGCAACAGCGAGGTCTTGTGGCATTCAAGGGCATCCTTGAGCATGCCCATTTCCTGGAAGGCGATGCCCAGGTTGGTGTGCGCCGGCGCAAAGTTGATCTGCAGCTGCAGCGCTTTGAGCAAAACCTCGATCGCTTCCTTGTATTGCTTGGCATCGATCAGGGCTTTGCCCAGATGGGACAGCGGGCCTGGTGCGTCCGGGTTGCGTTTGACGGCATCCTCGAAGTAGGCAATCGAGGCGTCCGGATCGTTTTTTTCATGCAGCGCGTTGGCCAGGCCGATGCGCGCGTCCTTGTTGTCTGTGTTGAGCTTGATGGCTTCGTCGTACAGCGCGATCGAATCATCGATGCGATCCTGCTTGAGAACGGAGGTGGCCAAATTGGCGACGTATTCCGAATTGGTCGGATCTGCAGCTACTGCTTTACGCAGGGCAGCCTCTGCGGCGACATAGTCGTTCTCATGCATGGCGATCAGACCCCAGGCATGATTGGCATAGACCAGATTGGGCGCGCGCTTGAGTACCTGAGCGCACAATACTTTCGCTTCGGCGACCTTGTGGTCGTCCAGCAAGCCCAGGCATTCTCTTACGGCGAGGAGATCTTTGACATTGGGTTGAGCATTCTTGTGGGCGGGCTTGTTGCTGCTACGCGTTGACATTGTGATTCCTTACCGGATTGAATAGTTATGCTGTTGCACGAGCGGGCTGCGAATGCGAATTGAGCTGCCCGGTCGCAATAAGCTATACGTATCATATGATGCAATTCCGGTTTCGATCCGGCAAACAGACGTAAAAAAAGCCCGCGATTTAGCGGGCTTTAGTTTGTGTGGGGCTCGAGGCGGGATCAGTTCCAGCTGCGCAGCAAGCCCACGGCCAAGCCTTCCAGAGCGAAGTTTTCTTCCTCGGAAGAGACCTTGATCACCTTGAAGTCGGGATTTTCCGGCAGCAGTTCAATCAGGGAGCCGGTCTTGCGATAGCGCTTGACGGTGACGTCGTCGCCTATTCGCGCCACGACGATCTGCCCGTTGCGCGCCTGATCGGCCTTTTTCACCGCCAGCAAGTCGCCGTCCAGTATGCCCGCATCGCGCATCGACATGCCGCGCACTTTCAGCAAATAGTCCGGTTTGGCCGAGAACAGCGCCGGATCGACGTTGTAATTGCTTTCGATATGTTCTTGCGCCAGGATCGGCGAACCGGCGGCGACGCGGCCTACCAGCGGCAGCGACAGCTGCATGAGCGCCGGGTGCGGCAGGGCCATCTGGCGGCCCGGATTGCCGGCCGATCCATCGCGCAGGCGGATGCCGCGCGAGGTGCCTGGTGAAATCTCAATGGCGCCTTTGCGCGCCAGTGCCTGCAAATGTTCTTCGGCGGCGTTGGCGGAGCGGAAGCCGAGCTCGTTGGCGATCTCTGCCCGCGTCGGCGGGAAGCCGGTATTTTCGATGGCATCTTTGATCAGATTCAGAATCTGTTCCTGGCGAGCGGTCAGTTTGAGCATGTCGGCTTTCGGGGGAAGTTATGCTGGTTGCATAAACAGTCTGTATTTTTATACAGTTATAAAGCAGTGTCAATCTGCAATATTGAAATCATGTCATCGGCCGTTTTCTGATTTGTGGGCCCGGGCCCACGGCAAATGCCTGAAAGCATTGAGGTTTTTGACATTCTGTTATATGATTGCGGGCTTTCCTCTTCCCACACTCGTCTTGACGCCGAGGTGGGCGATTTGTTAATCAGTCCATAAAGGAGTCTACATGCGTCATTATGAAATCGTATTTATCGTCCATCCGGACCAAAGCGAGCAAGTTCCAGCGATGATCGAGCGTTACAAGGGCATCGTTACTGCACGCGGCGGCAAGATTCACCGTGTCGAAGATTGGGGCCGTCGTCAATTGGCGTACCAAATCCAAAAACTGGCAAAAGCACACTACGTTTGCCTGAATATCGAAGTTGACGGCGAAACTCTGGCCGAAATCGAAACCGGCTTCAAGTTCAACGATGCAGTGTTGCGTCATCTGACAGTCAAGTTGAAGAAGGCCGAAACCGGTCCTTCGCCAATCCTGAAGGCTGTCCAGAAAGAAGACGCCGCAAAGAGCAATCGCGCAGAAGCACCAGCGGCCTGATTGCTGATATCGCGATAGAAAAGCACCAGGGAGCGTGAATCACTTTCAGTTTGTTGCCAGTATCGCCGAGCGTGACGTCATACGTTACACCCCGGCCGGCATCCCGGTAGTGACTGCGAAGTTGCAGCACCAGTCGGAACAGACGGAAGCAGGCATCAAGAGGTTGGTCGAGTTTGAAATCACTGCATTCGCTGCAGGTGAAATTTCAGGCCGGCTCAATCAGGCCGGTCTCGGCGAGATGCTCAAGTTCAGTGGCTTCATGGCGCGCAGGAATCGCAACAGCAAAAGCCTCGTGTTTCACATCGTTGATTTTGAATCTGTAGTTTAGAACCACTCAATTTTTAGATATCAGGAGCCGCAAAATGGCATTCGGTAAAAAGTTCGATAAAAGCAAGTTGAAGCAAAAACGCCAACAGCAAAACCCGCTGTTCAAGCGCAAAAAATTCTGCCGTTTCACAGCAGCAGGTGTTGAGCAAGTCGATTACAAAGACGTCGACACCCTGAAGGATTTCGTGCAAGAAAACGGCAAGATCATGCCAGCACGTCTGACCGGCACCAAGGCACACTATCAGCGTCAAGTTGACACTGCGATCAAGCGCGCACGCTACCTCGCGTTGCTGCCATACACAGATCTGCACAACGCGTAATTGACGACGAGATATAGGAGAAAAACATGCAAGTCATTCTGTTGGAAAAAGTCGTTAATCTCGGTGGTCTGGGCGAAGTCGTCCGCGTCAAGGACGGTTACGCACGTAACTTCCTGATCCCGCAACGCATGGCGCGCCGCGCCACAGCAACCGCCATCGCCGAATTCGAAGCGAAGCGCGCCGAGCTGGAAAAGGCCGCCGCTGAAAAGCTGGCAGCAGCACAAGCCCAAGGCGAAAAGCTCACCGGCCTGACAGTCAAGATCACCCAGAAGTCCGGCGTTGACGGTCGTCTGTTCGGTTCCGTGACCAACTTTGACATCGCTGATGCGCTGACAAAGCAAGGTTTCCCGGTCGAAAAGGCGCAAGTTCGTCTGCCACAAGGTCCTCTGAAGATCGTTGGCGAGCACGCTGTTTCGGTTGCTCTGCACACCGACGTCGTGGTTGACGTGACTGTTGCTGTTGCGGGCGACCACGCGTAATTCATCACGCCAAGTCGTTCCATCTGTTTTGATAAAGAAGCCGGGTTCGCCTGGCTTTTTTATTTTTACCGGCCTGTGGCGACATGCCGCGGCCGGTGCAAGTCCGACTGCAGGTTGTAAAACCGCCGGCTAATTCGTCCCCGCACCTGAAGCGACTACTCTTAGCAGGTATAATGCGCGCCATGAACGCATCTCCCGATCCGCAACTAGAATCCCTGCGCGTCCCGCCGCACTCCATCGAAGCCGAACAATCCGTCCTTGGCGGTTTGCTGCTCGACAACGCCGCGTGGGATCGTATCGCCGACTTCGTCAGCGCGGAAGATTTCTATCGCTACGATCATCGCATCATTTTCCAGCACATCGTCAAGCTGATCAACGAAACCAAGCCGGCCGACGTGATCACGGTCTACGAAGCGATGTCCACCAGCGGCAAGGCCGAAGAGGTGGGCGGCCTGAGCTATCTCAACGCGCTGGCGCAAAACACGCCCTCGGCGGCGAATATCCGCCGCTACGCCGAAATCGTGCGCGACCGCAGCATTCTGCGCAAGCTGATCACGGTCTCCGACGAGATTTCCGGCGACGCTTTCCATCCGCAGGGCAAGAACGTCAAGCAGATGCTGGATGAAGCGGAATCAAAAATTTTCGCCATCGCCGAAGAGGGCTCGCGCGGCTCCCAGGGCTTCCTGTCGATCCAGCCGCTGCTTACCCAGGTGGTGGAGCGTATCGACGAACTGTACAACCGCGACAGCACCAGCGACATCACCGGCGTGCCGACCGGCTTCATCGACCTCGACAAGATGACTTCCGGGTTGCAGCCAGGCGACCTGATCATCGTCGCCGGCCGTCCTTCCATGGGTAAAACCGCGTTTTCCATCAACATCGGTGAAAACGTTGCCATCGACAGCGGCTTGCCGGTTGCGGTGTTTTCGATGGAAATGGGCGGCGCCCAGCTGGCCATGCGTATGCTCGGTTCGGTCGGCCGTCTCGACCAGCATCGCCTGCGCACCGGCCGTCTGATCGACGAAGACTGGCCGCGCCTGACGCATGCGATCCAGAAGATGAACGATGCGCAGTTTTACATCGATGAAACGCCGGCTTTGAGCCCGATTGAATTGCGCGCCCGTTCGCGCCGCCTGGCGCGGCAATGCGGCAAGCTTGGTCTGATCATCATCGACTACCTGCAACTGATGTCAGGCAACGGCGGCGGCAACAGCGGCGAAAACCGGGCCTCTGAAATTTCTGAAATTTCACGGAGCCTGAAGGGCCTGGCCAAGGAACTCAATTGCCCGGTAATCGCCTTGTCGCAGCTGAACCGCGCGCTGGAGCAGCGCCCCAACAAGCGTCCCGTGATGTCGGACTTGCGCGAATCCGGCGCTATCGAGCAGGATGCGGACGTAATCTTGTTCATTTATCGCGACGAAGTTTACAATCCCGATTCACCTGACAAAGGTACCGCGGAAATCATCATCGGCAAACAGCGTAACGGGCCGATCGGCAGCATCCGCCTTGCCTTCCTGGGGCAATTTACCAAGTACGACAACTATGTCGGCAGTCTGGCGTCGCCTTACGGCGGCGACTGACGCTGCGTGGTTCATCGCTCAGCCCCGGGCTGGGTGGACAATGCAGGCCGCTTCTCGGGCGGCTCATGTTGTGTAAGCGAAGCATAATTATTGATAAGAGAGTGGAACATGTTTGGACGCCTGATGCCCTCCGAGGGCAAGTTTTTTGATCTGTTCAACCAGCACGCGGAGCTGGGTGTGAAGTGCGCCAAGGAAATGGTCGCATTGATGACCAATTTCGACGACCTGGAAATTCGCGTGCATGCGATCGAGACCCTGGAAAAGCAGGCGGACAAAGTCACTCACAACACGATTGAGCTGCTGCACAAGACCTTCATTACGCCGCTGGACCGTGATGACATCCATCAATTGATCACCCGCATGGACGACATCCTCGACCTGCTGGAAGATGGCGCGCAGACCATTTCGCTGTACGACATCAAAGCCATCACGCCGGAAGCCAAGCGCCTCGCCGAGCTGTGCCTGGCCTGTGCAGAGAAGGTGAAGGCAGCTGTCGGCCTGCTGCACAACATGGACAACTCGCGCCAGATCCTCGCCATCTGCGAAGAGATCGACCGCTTCGAGTCGGATGCCGACCATGTCATGCGCGCCGCCATGTCCAAGCTGTTCCGCGATGAGCCGGACGTGCGCAACCTGATCAAGCTCAAAGCCATCTACGAAATCCTGGAAACCGTTACCGATCGCTGCGAAGACGTCGCCAACATCATTGAAGGCATCATCGTCGAAAACGCCTGACTTTCGCCATTGACTGCGCCGGCGCTCGACACTGGCGCCGTCGCAGCGCGATGTTGCCGCCGCTTCTCAAGACAACGGTTTATCCATGCATACAGTTCAAATTAGTTTTCACATTCTTGCCTTGCTGATCGTCCTGGCGCTGCTGTTCGATTTCATGAATGGTTTCCATGATGCGGCAAATGCAATTGCGACGGTGGTTTCCACCGGCGTGTTGCGTCCGCAGACAGCCGTGGCGATGGCGGCGTTCTTCAATCTGGCCGCCGTCTTTGTTTTTCACCAGCTGCATGTCGCCGCCTCGGTGGGCAAGGGCACTATCGATCCGGCGGTGGTCGATCACGTGGTGGTGTTCGGCGCGCTGGTCGGCGCGATTTTCTGGAATCTGGTGACCTGGTACTACGGCATTCCGTCGTCTTCGTCGCATGCCCTGATCGGTGGTCTGGTGGGCGCAGCAGTGGCCAAGGCCGGCACCGGTTCGCTGGTGGCTTCCGGCCTGATCAAGATCGTCATCTTCATCGTGCTGTCGCCGTTGCTGGGCTTTATCCTGGGCTCCATCATGATGTTGCTGGTGTCGTGGATCTTCGTGCGCTCGACGCCGCGCAAGGTCGACGGCTGGTTCCGCCGCGCGCAGTTGGTGTCGGCATCGATGTACAGTCTCGGCCATGGCGGCAATGACGCGCAGAAGACCATCGGCATCATCTGGATGCTGTTGATTGCGTCGGGCAATTCCGGAGCGGACAATCCGCCGATGTGGGTCATCATCAGCTGCTATTGCGCCATCAGCCTGGGCACCTTGTTCGGCGGCTGGCGCATCGTCAAGACCATGGGCCAGAAGATCACCAAGCTCAAACCGGTAGGCGGCTTCTGCGCCGAAACCGGCGGCGCCATCACGCTCTTCATTGCCACCGCGTTGGGCGTGCCGGTCTCGACCACGCACACCATTACCGGCGCCATCGTCGGCGTCGGCGCGTCGCACAAGATGTCGGCGGTGCGCTGGGGCGTGGCAGGCAATATCGTGTGGGCCTGGATCTTCACGATTCCGGCATCGGCCTTCGTCGCTGCGATCGCCTGGTGGATCGGCATGCACATCCTGTAAGCGGGCGATCTCGACGGACAATAAAAAAGCCACCTCGCGGTGGCTTTTTTATTTGCAGCGTACTTCTCCGATACTGCCTTACAGGACGTCGCTGGCATGATCCGCCAAACGCGAACGTTCTCCGCGCGCCAGCGTGACGTGACCGCTGTGCGACCAACCTTTGAAGCGATCGACCACGTAAGTCAGGCCGCTCGAACCTTCCGTCAGGTATGGCGTGTCGATCTGCGCGATATTGCCGAGGCAGACGATCTTGGTGCCGGGACCTGCGCGCGTCACCAGGGTTTTCATCTGTTTCGGCGTCAGGTTCTGCGCTTCGTCGATGATCAGGAATTTGTTGACGAAGGTGCGACCGCGCATGAAGTTCAGCGACTTGATCTTGATGCGCGAGCGGATCAGGTCTTGCGTTGCCGCGCGACCCCATTCGCCGGCGTCGCCGTCGGACTTGTTCAGCACTTCCAGGTTGTCGTCGAAGGCGCCCATCCACGGCCCCATCTTTTCTTCCTCGGTACCGGGCAGGAAACCGATATCTTCGCCCACCGGTACGGTGACGCGGGTGACGATGATTTCATTGTAGTTCTTGGTTTCCAGCACTTGCGCCAGGCCGGCAGCCAACGCCAGCAGGGTCTTGCCGGTGCCGGCCTGGCCCAGCAGCGTGACGAAGTCGCACTCCGGATTCATCAGCAGGTTCAGGGCGAAGTTCTGCTCGCGGTTGCGCGCCGTAATGCCCCATACGCTGTTCTTGGTGTGGCCGTAGTCGCGCAAGGTCTGCAGGACCGCGGTCTTGCCGTTGATTTGCGTGACCTGGCCGTAGAAGGCCGGCTCGCCGTTCTTCGGTTCGATGAAGACGAACTGGTTCATCAGCATGGAAGGCACGTGAGGACCGGTCACACGATAGTAGGTGTAACTGGTGCCATGCTTGTTTTCCTGCCACGATTCCATGCCCTTGCCATGCTTGGTCCAGAAATCGTCCGGCAACTGCTGGATGCCCGAATACAGCAGGTCGGTATCTTCCAGCACGTGGTCGTTGAAGTAATCTTCCGCCGGCAAACCGATGGCGCGCGCCTTGATGCGCATGTTGATGTCCTTCGACACCAGCACGACCGGGCGGTCCGGATATTGCTGATCGAGTGCGCGCACCACGCCGAGAATCTGGTTGTCGGCTTTGCCTTCCGGCAGGCCGTCGGGCAGCTTGGCGTTCTGCAGCTTGGTCTGGAAGAACAGGCGGCCCTTGGCGTCCTTGTTGCCCAGCTTGGACAGCGGGATGCCGAGGTCGATGGCATCTTCGGCGATGTCGCTGACCAGCGCATCGAGCGAGCGCGAAATCTGGCGTGCATTGCGGGCGACTTCCGACATGCCCTTTTTATGGTTGTCGAGTTCTTCCAGCGTGATCATCGGCAGATAGATGTCATGCTCCTCGAAGCGGAACAGCGAGGTCGGATCATGCATCAGCACATTGGTGTCGAGTACGAACAGCTTCGACACGCCGAGCTTGTCGGCAATGCGGCTGGTGGTCGACTTGGCGCGCGATTCCAGCACTTTCGGTGTGGCCGCGCGCGGTTTTTCGACTGGGCTCTTGCCGGTGATTCTGGCTTGCGGCTGCGGCGTCGCCTTGGCGGCCGGAGCAGCGATCGGTGCAGCAGGTTCTACCAATGCGATATGGGGTTTGACGGTTTTACCGCGTTCGGCCTTCGGATAATCTTTGGGTGCCAATAAGGCAGCTGGTTTACTCGGCAGTTTGGGCAGGGGCATCAGAACCTCGGTAGTGAAGGGAAGAAAAATGCCGCTTTGTCAGAGCGTACAGGTACTGCTGGAGGTGCAACAACGAACGACTGCCGCTAATAAAACCCTTCTTGGTACAGGCATGCGCCGCCGACGGACGCAGGAAAAGAGGAAGGAGGGCTTGATTAGTGGAAGAGGTGACGGCTGCGGACAAGGCAATGCCGCGCGTACCGCCGGTACAGGCGCGGCGTGTTGCCGGCGTTTTATCCACAGTGCAAATTTGCAAAGTAAAAAAGCCGTTTTGGCAGGTTCGGGACCTGATCCAAAAACGGCTTCCAAAAAACGGTTTTCTATTTGAATTCAAAGGCTTATCTAAATTGACCGCATCTTTCGGCTGGCGGCTGCAACATGACTCTTGAGATCGATCCTGCTGCCGCTCGGGGAAACGTCTGTCATCGTCGAACGAACGTTTCTTAAGCAATTGTCTTCACAAAACTGAGCACCTCGTCGACATGCGATGGCACTTTTACTCCACGCCATTCTTTCACCAATGTGCCCGATCCGTCAATCACAAACGTGCTGCGCTCGACGCCGCGGACTTTCTTGCCATACATGTTCTTCATTTTCATGACGTCGAACATGATGCACAGCGTTTCGTCCGGATCGGAAATCAGTTCAAAGGGCATGTCCAGCTTGGCCTTGAAACCTTCATGCGACTTCAGGCTGTCGCGGCTGATGCCGAAGATTTCAGTATTGCACTTCTGGAATTCCGGATAGCTTTCGCGAAACTGGATGCCTTCGGTCGTGCAGCCCGGCGTATTGTCTTTTGGATAAAAGTACAGCACCAGGTTTTTGCCTTTGCAATCCGACAGCGTGAAGGTTTTGCCGCTGGTCATCGCAGCGGAAAATTCCGGTACGGCCTTGTTCAGTATGGATGGTGTGTCGTCAGTCAAAATAGCGTCCCGAGGTGAGTGTTGGTGTTGTGTCGTCGAGAATTCTGCAATGTCGCGCGTGTACTTTGCACACGTTGCGTGCGTTGCTTATGCCGCCTGCAAGATCATGTCGCCGGAACGTCCCGGCAACTCACCCCATACGATGGGAAGAATCGGCAGGACATCGTCCTTCACGCCCTGGTAGTACTCGCCCATCGACACAAGATCGTAGCCCTGGGCGCGCCAGCCAAGCAGCAATTGTTCGAAGATGGGGGCGAGTTTCTGCCCTTCAAGTTCGGCATGCAAGGTAAAGACATGGTCGCGGCGCTGTTCTGTCAATCGCAACAGCATAGCGGCGACATTTGACGCGTCCATGACAACGCCGTTGATGGTGCGGCCGAGCAGCTCGTCCAGCGTCGGCAGCGTGGTCGGCAACTGCACGCACGACAAGGTTTTGCCGCCGGACGAGAGGCGATGCGGGCCGGCAGCGAAATCCAGCAGCGAACCGTCTTCGTTGAGAACCGCGCGGCCATCCGAGGAATACGCGATGCCGAACTCGTCGAGCTGGGCAAAAGCATAATCGTTCATCTGCCAGCCGGCGGCGCCGTGCGTCACCGGGGTATGGCCGAAAATGTCGTGGAAACGCGCATAGGAGCGTTGCATGGTCTCGCGCGTCCACGCGGCATCGCGCGTGCGCACGTGGTCCTGCCAAACGCGGTGATCCCAGGTGTGAATGCCGCATTCGAAGCCGGCGTCGCGCACTGCGCGCATGTACTTTGCACAGGTCTTGCCGATGTCCGGCGCCGGCAGCAGCGTGCCGTACATCAGCGTCTTGATGCCGTAATGCTCGACCACCGACGTGCGCGACACTTTGCTGAAGAAGCCGGGACGGAATACCTGCTTGAGCGCCCAGCCGGTGTGATCGGGACCGAGCGAAAACAGGAAGGTCGCATTGGCGTCATGACGCAGCAGTTGCTGGACCAGATTGGGAACGCCTTCGCGGGTGCCGCGATAGGTGTCGGCGTCAATTTTGAGAGTAATCTGAGGCAAGGTTGCTTGCTTTCTTGAGGGGAGCACGGCGGCGTCGGCGGCGATGTTCTGGTCATGACGACAGCGTGCGCGGATCCGGTTGCCTGATGATCAAATTGTGGCACGAAAGGCGCGGCGAATAAACCCATTTTGAGGATTCATTCGTATTTTCCTGCTTGTTCCGGTGTCCAGGCCTGCATGCCGCACGGCTGTTCAAGCACGAAAACAAGCACGAAAAAAAATCCGCCCGGAGAGGGCGGATTCGCTTGTCCGTTCCGACGAGGTTCAGTCGACCAGAGCGCGGGCTTCTGCAACCTGGCCACGATACGCGTCAAAAATATTGCGCAGTGTGTCGGCCATGGTGAAGGTCGGCTTCCAGTTCAGTTCTTCACAGGTGTTGGTGATCTTCGGCACGCGGTTCTGCACGTCCTGGTAACCCTTGCCGTAGTAGGCTGCGGATGTGGTCTCCACCAGTTTGACCTGCTTGGCCGAATCGGCGTATTCCGGATACTCGGCGGCCAGCTTCAACATCATGTCGGCCAGATCCTTGATCGAGTAGTTGTTGGTCGGGTTGCCGATGTTGTAGATCTTGCCGGTGGCGATACCGCCTTCATTGGCGATGATTTTCATCAGCGCATCGATGCCGTCGTCGATATAGGTGAAGGCGCGCTTTTGCTGGCCGCCGTCGACCAGCGAGATGTTCTCGCCGCGCACGATATGACCGAAGAACTGGGTCACGACGCGCGAGCTGCCTTCCTTCGGCGTATGGATCGAATCCAGGCCGGCGCCGATCCAGTTGAACGGGCGGAACAGCGTGAAGTTCAGGTTGTCTTCCATGCCGTAGCCCCAGATCACGCGATCCATCAATTGCTTGGAGCAGGAGTAAATCCAGCGCGGCTTGTTGATCGGGCCGCAGATCAGTTCCGATTCTTCAGGATCGAATTCGTCGTCATGGCACATGCCATAGACTTCCGAGGTCGACGGGAACACCAGATGCTTGCCGTACTTGGCCGCTGCACGCACGATTGGCAGATTGGCTTCGAAGTCCAGTTCAAACACGCGCAGCGGCTTGTTGACGTAAGTCGACGGTGTCGCGATGGCGACCAGCGGCAGGATCACGTCGCATTTCTTGACGTGGTACTCGACCCATTCCTTGTTGATCGTGATGTCGCCTTCGAAGAAGTGCATGCGCGACTTGTATTCCTCGTTGTCCAGGATGTCGGTGATGCGATCGGTCATCATGTCCATGCCGTAGACGTGCCAGTCCGTGGTTTCCAGGATGCGCTTGGACAAGTGATGGCCGATGAAGCCGTTGACGCCGAGAATGAGGACTTTTTTCATAATATGTGGACGGCTTAGACAGCCATGTATTTCAGATAATTGTTAAGAGAGGCGTCCTGATCGTTGATCTGGATGCCCAGGATTTGCAGATAGTTGCCGTCGCCGCAACGCGCGTAGAGACGGCCGCCTTCAAAGAACTTGTCTTGAGCGCCGTGCGACCTCTCAAGCGTGGGGCGGGCCGACGCCGGCACCAATCGCGTTCTCACCAGCGTGATTTTATCACCTGCGATTTCCTCGAAGGCGCCGGGATAGGGCGGCGCGACGGTCCGGACCAGATTATGCACGTGCTGGGCCGGTTTTTTCCAGTCGATACGACCGTCTTCCGGCTTGCGGCCGCCGAAATAGCTACCCTTGGACAGGTCGTTGGGCAGCTTGGGCGTGCGTCCGGCCAGTATCAGCGGCAGCACGCGCCACAGAGTTTGCTCGGCGGCAACCACCACCTTGCCGAACACTTCGAAGGCGGTGTCGTCCGGCAGGATCGGCACCGCCGTCTGCGCGACGATGGCGCCGGCATCCGGCTTGGCGGCCATTTCATGCAGGGTGGCGCCGGTTTCGGTCTCGCCGTGCAACACAGCCCAGTTGATCGGCACGCGGCCGCGGTACTTCGGCAGCAGCGAGCCGTGCATGTTGTAGGCGCCATGCTTGGCCAGGGCCAGCAGGTTCACCGGCAGCATGTGGCGGTAATAGAAACTGAAGATGAAATCCGGCTGCGCGGCCTGCACTTGCGTGAACAATTGCGGCGACTTCGGATCTTCCGGCGTGATGTACGGAATGCCGTATTCACGGCAAACGCCGGCGACCGAATTGAACCAGATGTTCTCGGTCGCGCTGTCTTCGTGCGTCACCACCAGCGCCACGCGCACGCCGCGCGCAAGCAGCACCTTCAGGCAGCGCACGCCGACATCGTGATAGGCAAAGACGACCGCGTTCATGAGCTTTGCTTGTCCTGCTCGTAAGACTGTTCCAGCACCGTCAGGACCACATAGCGCGGACGTGCGCGCACCTGCAGATAGATGCGGCCGATGTATTCGCCCAGCAGGCCGATGCCGAACAGGATGACGCCGATCAGGAAGAAGGTGATCGCGAACAGCGTGAACACGCCTTGCACTTCGGCGCCGAGGATGAAGCGGCGGATCACCATCAGGATGAACAGTGCCGCCGAAGCGAACGACAAGCCGATGCCGAGCAGCGAAAAGAATTGCAGCGGCACCAGCGAGAAGCCGGTGACCAGGTCGAAGTTCAGGCGGATCAGGCTGTACAGCGAATACTTCGATTCGCCGGCTGCGCGTTCTTCATGCTCGACGATGATTTCCGCCGGTTTGCGCGCAAAGGTGTAGGCCAGCGCCGGCACGAAAGTATTGACCTCGCGGCACTGGTTGATCAGGTCGATGACGTTGCGGCCGTAGGCGCGCAGCATGTTGCCCTGGTCGGTCATCTTGATATGGGTGATCTTTTCACGCAGGCGGTTCATTGCCTTGGACGCCCAGGTGCGCCATGCCGAATCCTGGCGCTGGCGGCGGATCGAGCCGACGTAGTCATAGCCTTCGCGGATCTTGGCCACCAGGTTGCCGATTTCTTCCGGCGGATTTTGCAGGTCGGCATCGAGCGTGATGACGATGTCGCCGCGCGTTGCCTCGAATCCTGCCAGGATCGCCATGTGCTGGCCGTAGTTGCCGTTGAAGAGCACCACGCGGGTGACGTCCGGGCGCAGCCGATACTGGTCGGCCAGGATGGCGGCCGACTTGTCGCGGCTGCCGTCGTTGACGTAAATGATTTCGTAGGACGCGCCGAGAGCGTCCAGCGCCGGATAAAGGCGGTCGAACAGCTTGGCGAGGCCGGATTCCTCGTTATAGACGGGAATGACGACGGAAATTTCTGGTTTCATCAAAGCCTGGAAGGAAAAATTGCTGTACTGAAAGCGTTACTGTAAACCATGCAATGCAAGCCGCATACCATGCGCCGGCCGGCAGCCGATACGAGCAATCAGCGCGCCGGAGTTGCTTTGCGGACATGCAATTGCGGGTCAACTCAGGCGAGCACGGATTTTACCGCGCCGACTGCGCGTTCGACATCTTCTTTACTCATTGCAGTAAACATCGGCAGCGACACGATCAGGCGGCCGACGCGCTCGGCGATCGGGAACATGCCTTCGCGGAAGCCGCGGTCGCGGTACAGCTTGAGCAGGTGGATCGGCGGGTAGTGGTAACCGATGCCGATCTGGCGCTCCATCATCTTTTCCATGAAGGCGGCGCGCGTGATGCGTTCCGGCAAGACCAGCTGGAACATGTGCCAGTTGGAGTTCTCGAAGTCGGCAACAGGCAGCTGGGCGCCGCTTTGAGCCTCGAAGTCGGCGCCGAACAGGTCAAAGTAGTGTTTGGCCAGTCCGCGGCGCTTGTCGGTGATCGCGTCAATATGGGCAAATTGCCCCAGGCCGATTGCAGCCGCGATGTCGGTCATGTTGAACTTGCCGCCCAGCACGTCGACTTCCAGGCCGTCGAAGCCGCTGCGGGTGACGCCTTGCAGGCGGTATTTTTCCGCCAGGCGCGCCTCATCGGGATTATTGACAACCAGGCAACCGCCCTCGGAGCTGGTGACGTTCTTGTTGGCCTGGAAACTGAACGAGACGAAGTCTCCGAACGCGCCGATGCGCTTGCCTTTCCAGGTCGAGCCGAGCGCCTGGGCTGCATCTTCGATCACGCGCAGGTTATGCTTTTTGGCGATCGCATACAGGCGGTCCATGTCCACCGGCAGGCCAGCCAGGTAAACCGGAATCACGGCCTTGGTGCGGGGCGTGATGGCGGCTTCCAGCTTGTCCAGGTCGATGTTGCGGGTGACCGGATCGATGTCGGCGAACACTGGCGTGGCGCCGGTTTCGATGATCACGTTGGCGGTAGCGACCCAGGAAATCGGCGTCGTGATGACTTCGTCGCCGGCGCCGATACCGGCAATGCGCAGCGCGATTTCCATGGTGCAGGTGCCGGAGTTGAAAGTGCGCACGATGCGGCCGTCAAAATAGTCGGACAAAGCCTTCTCAAATGCCTGCACCTTGGGGCCGCTGGTGATCCAGCCGGAACGCAGCACGTCGGCGACGGCGGCGATGGTGGGTTCGTCGATGGTCGGCTTGGAAAATGGCAGGAATGGCTGAGTCATGGATTGTTCGCAATAATCTGGAGTGGTGAATTCGGCCTGCAGCGTCGCGATCATGTCGCTTTTGCGCAGGCCGCATATTGTAAATCAGCTTCTTGTCAACAGAATAACGCCGACGATGATTACGCCGATGGCCAGCAGGCGCTGCGCCGACACCACTTCGCCGAGGAAATACCAGGCCCCGACGGCGTTGATGATGTAGCCCAGCGACAGCAGCGGATAAGCGATCGTCACGTCCACGCGGGACAGTCCGATGATCCACACGCCGACCGAAATGACGTAGCAGGTCAGGCCGCCGATAATCGGCAATTGCGTGGCCAGCTTGATGCCGGTGGAGAACCAGTTCTCTGCCGTCAGGTGGATCGCGCCGACGGCATTGGTGCCGGCCTTGAGCAGCAGCTGGGCGACGGCGTTGAGGCAGATGCCGACGAAGATGAAGCCGAAGGTGGTGAGGTTCATGGCGCCGCTTTCTTGTTCTTGTCGCCCGCAGTTGTGGCGCCGGAGGCTGCATCGGGATTGTTCGCCACGATCACGCGGCGCGGATCCTCGCCGATCAGGCGCATCGGCACGCCGCGCTGCTTCAGGTCGGCGTACACCGTCGGATCCATGATGGCGATGTCCTTCTTGCCGGCGGTGTGGTCGGTGACCCATTGCGCGACGAAGGCGTCAATGGTCGGCAGCCACAGTTGCGGCTCCTGCTTCAGGCCGAATTCCATTTCATCGGCATGGCGCACCAGCGTCATTGTCCGCTGCAGATAGAAGGGCAAGGCCTGCTCGTAACGGCCGACCAGGTACATCGGCGTTTCCGGCGTCAGTTCGGCCTGCAGTGCCGGGACATAATCGATGCCGGCCGAATAGCGGCCCTGAGGATCGTGGCCCAGCATCAGCAATTGTCCGCTGACGAAGGCCGCTGCGGCCAGGAACACCACCGCCAGATCTTTTTGCGAGCGGGCAAAACGAATCGCCAGCACCGCGCCGATGAAGGCGACGATGGTCGCCGCATAAATCCAGGGCACGTGAGCGGTCACCAGCGGCAGCGAGTAGGCGTCCTTGGCCAGCGAAGGCACGCGCGGGATGAAGGCCATGGCGATGGCGCAAGGCACGGCAACCACCGAGGCCGACCAGACGATCGCCTTGAACGATGCGCGTTCCAGGTAGCTGGCGATCAGCAGCGCCAGGGTCGGGAAAATCGGCAGGATGTAGGACGGCAGCTTGGAGCCGGAAATGCTGAAGAACACGAAGATGAACACCGACCACACCAGCAGCATCTTGCGCGGCTGGAACTTGCCGTTGGTCAGGCTGTTGAAGCTGCTGTTGCCCTGGTCTTCACGCAGTCCGTGCAACAGGCTTTGCACGAATACGCCCAGCCATGGCAGGATGCCGAGCAGCAGAATCGGGATGAAGTAGTACCACGGACCGGTGCGGCTGTGGATCTTGGTGGTAAAGCGCTGGAAGTGTTCGTGGATGAAGAAGAATTGCGGGAATTCCGGATTCTTCAGCGACACCAGCACGAACCACGGTGTCGTGATGGCGAAGAACAGAATCAGGCCCTTGATCATGTGCAGCCGCTTCCAGATCGCCCAGTCGCGCGAAAAAATGGTGTACAGCACCAATACTGCGCCCGGCAGCACGATGCCGATCAGTCCCTTGGACAAGACCGCCAGCGCCATGCCGGCCCAGCACAGCAGCATCCAGTTGCGCTGTTCGTCCCGATTGGCGTCGTTGCGTTGCGCCAGCAGCAGGGCGCAGATGCTCAGCGTCATCATGCCCGCCAGGCCCATGTCGAGCGTGTTGATGTGAGCCATACCGGCCCAGAAGAGGCTCGAACCCAGCACCAGCGGGGCATAGAACGCCACGCGCGCGTTGAACACGCGGCGGCCGGTATAGGCCACCAGGCCGATGCCGAACAGGCCGCACAGGCCGGTCCACAGCCGCGCCTGCCATTCGCCGAGGCCGAACAGCTCGAAGGTGATGGCGTTCATCCAGGTTTGCAGCGGCGGCTTTTCGAAATACTTGATGCCGTTCAGGCGGGTGGTGATCCAATCCTGCGTGGCGACCATTTCGCGCGCCATTTCGGCGTAGCGGCCTTCGTCGGTCGGCACCAGGGTGCGCGCGCCCAGCATGTAGAACCAGATCAGCAGGAAGAAGATGAGCAGCGTCCAGACGAACGCTTTGGATTTGTACAAGTCGCGCATCGCGGCGAGGTCCTTAAGCTGATTTTGGTTCGAGAATCAATGCCAGCGCCACTTTACGGCCCTCTGCCATGAGAATGTTGTACGTGCGGCAAGCCGCCTGGTTATCCATGCACTCGACGCCGATGCGGCGCGCAGTAAGCACGGCGGTCAGTTTCGGATGGACGAAACGCTGGCGTGCGCCGGTGCCGAGGATCACGACATCGGGGCGGGTGGCGTCGATCTGGTCGAAATGTTCGGTGGTCAATGCGTCGAACGAGGTCACCGGCCAGGGCGCCGGCGGGGTTTCCGGCAGCACGATCAGGCTCTGCTCGAAGCGGATCGCGTTCAGTTCGACACCGCTGTCGTCATAGGACGAAACGGTCTGGTATTGCTGGGTTTCTGTGGAATGGAGCTTCATGGCGCGCAGTGTCGAAATGCCGCCGGCGGTCGGGCCGCCCAGGCTATTTTCGGCAATAAGGTCTTAAAGTGCTGCATTGTAGCGTTTTCCGGTTCGGGACTATGTTTTATTCATTGATAAAATGGAAGGCTTTCGGCAAAATGGCCGGTTCCGGCGGCTCCGCCGGGCAGGCCGAGCAAGCGTATCAGGCTCATTCAAAGGATTAGTACCGTGCGACCGATTCAAAAATCGAAAAAACTGGCGGATGTCTGCTACGACATCCGTGGCCCCGTGCTGGAAAAAGCGCGGCAAATGGAAGAAGAAGGCCACAAGATCATCAAGCTGAACATCGGCAACCTGGCCGCCTTCGGTTTCGATGCGCCCGATGAAATCGTGCAGGACATGATCCGCAACATGGGCAACGCCTCCGGCTATACCGACTCCAAGGGCCTGTTCGCGCCGCGCAAGTCGATCATGCACTACACCCAGCAAAAGAACATCCAGGGCGTCACCATTGACGACATCTATCTCGGCAACGGCGCCTCCGAGCTGATCGTCATGAGCGTCAATGCCTTGCTCAACACCGGCGACGAAGTGCTGGTGCCGTCGCCCGACTATCCGCTGTGGACCGCCGCAGTGAGCCTGTCGGGCGGTACACCGGTGCACTACGTCTGCGACGAGCAGCAGGGCTGGCAACCGGACATCGCCGACATTCGCAAGAAGATCACGCCCAACACCAAGGCGATCGTGGTCATCAACCCGAACAACCCGACCGGCGCGCTGTACTCCACCGAAGTGCTCAAGGAGCTGGTCGAAGTCGCGCGCCAGCACCAGCTGATCATTTTCGCCGACGAGATCTACGACAAGGTCCTGTACGATGGCAACACGCATACCTCGCTGGCCTCGCTGGCCGACGACGTGCTGTTCATCACCTTCAACGGCTTGTCGAAGAACTACCGTTCCTGCGGCTACCGCGCCGGCTGGATGGTGGTGTCCGGCGAGAAGAAGCACGCCAAGGATTACATCGAAGGCCTCAACATGCTGGCGTCGATGCGCCTGTGCGCCAATGCGCCGGGCCAGTACGCCATCCAGACCGCTCTGGGCGGCTACCAGAGCATCAACGACCTGGTCGCGCCGAGCGGCCGCCTGGCCAAGCAACGCGACCTCGCGCACAAGCTGCTTACCGACATCCCGGGCGTGACCTGCGTCAAGCCGAAGTCGGCGCTGTACATGTTCCCGCGCCTTGATCCGGATATCTATCCGATCAAAGACGACCAGGAGTTCGCCTACGAGCTGCTGGCCGAAGAGAAGGTGCTGATCGTCCAGGGCACCGGCTTCAACTGCCCGACGCCGGATCACTTCCGCGTGGTGTTCCTGCCGAACACCGACGACCTGACCGAATCGATGGGCCGCATTGCGCACTTCCTCGAAGCTTACCGCCGGCGTCACGGTACCAATTGAACCAAACATGATTCATCGGCTTGCTCCGCACGTGGCAGGGCAAGCCGGCAGTTCCGGTTTTACCGCAGTATCCGTCGGCAATCGTTTTGATTCCTGCAGACGGCTTTTTTTATCAACCACGAAGACAATATGAAATCCATCAAAGTAGGTTTGCTCGGCATCGGCACCGTGGGTTCCGGTACTTTCAATGTATTGAAGCGCAATCAGGAAGAAATTGCGCGGCGCGCAGGGCGCGGCATTGAAATTACCATGGTGGCCGATCTGAACACGGAGCGCGCCACCGAGCTGACCAATGGACAAGTCAAGGTTGTCAACGACGCCAATCTGGTGGTCAACGACCCGGACATCGATATTGTCATCGAGCTCATCGGCGGCTACGGTCTCGCCAAGGACCTGGTCCTGAAGGCGATCGCCAACGGCAAGCATGTGGTCACCGCCAACAAGGCGCTGATCGCCACGCACGGCAACGAGATCTTCAAGGCCGCGCAGGAAAAGGGCGTGATGGTCGCATTCGAAGCGGCCGTTGCCGGCGGCATCCCGATCATCAAGGCCTTGCGTGAAGGCCTTACCGCCAACCGCATCCAGTGGATCGCCGGCATCATCAATGGCACCACCAACTTCATCCTGTCCGAGATGCGCGACAAGGGCCTGGACTTCGACGTCGTGCTGAAAGAAGCGCAACGCCTCGGTTACGCCGAAGCCGATCCAACCTTTGACATCGAAGGCGTGGACGCGGCGCACAAGCTGACCATCATGGCCTCGATCGCCTTCGGCATCCCGGTGCAGTTCGACAAGGCGCACGTGGAAGGCATCACCAAGCTGCAAGCCACCGATATCCGCTACGCCGAGCAACTGGGCTACCGCATCAAGCTGCTGGGCATTACACGCCAGACAGAAAAGGGCATTGAGCTGCGCGTGCATCCGACGCTGATTCCGACCGGCCGCCTGATCGCCAACGTCGAAGGCGCGATGAACGCCGTCATGGTGCGCGGCGATGCCGTCGGCGAGACGCTTTACTACGGCAAGGGCGCTGGTTCCGAGCCGACCGCTTCGGCCGTGATCGCCGATCTGGTCGACATCACCCGACTGGCCACGGCCGATCCGGAACACCGCGTACCATCGCTGGCGTTCCAGCCCAACGCCATGGCCGACACGCCGGTTCTGCCGATGCAGGACGTCACCACCAGCTACTACCTGCGCATGCATGTGGCCGACAAGCCGGGCGTGCTGGCTGACGTCACGCGCATCCTGGCGGATTCGTCGATTTCCATTGACGCCATGCTGCAAAAAGAACCGGCCGAGGGGGAACAGCAGACCGACATCATCATGCTCACGCACCAGACCCAGGAGCGCAACATCGAGGCCGCCATCGCCAAGATCGAAGCACTGTCGACGGTGGTCGGCAGTGTGATGAAGATTCGCCTGGAAGAGTTGAACTGAGGCGAATTGAAGCTGTTGTTGAAAATGCCGTAAAAAAAGGGAGCCTGCGGGCTCCCTTTTTTGATTCGCGCCACGCAATGCGCGGCAAGTACTTATTGGAAAAACGCGGGCAGCCGCTGGCGTACCGAATCTTCAGCCGCCACGAATGCCTGCGGCGTTCCCTGAATAGGGGAGATCGCAATGGCGCCGGTATCGATGAGGTTTTGTTCGGAGAGCGGGGCCGTGTCGAGAATTTTTCTGCCGGCAGATAGCGCGACCTTCGCTGCATTGGTGAACTGATATCGATAAGCGCCGGATTGATTGCCGGTGATTTCTACTCCGACCGATGCCAGGCCGAGCCGGCTTTGCCGCACAGGAAGCTGCATTGCCTGTCCCGCCGAAAATGACGGGAAATTGATGTTAAGGCCGATACCGGCAGGAAGCAGCGCTTCGGAACCGCTTGCTGCTTTTCCGGTTTCTAACCGTGCCACGAATGCCGTCAGCCAGGCCGCAACTTCGCGATCTGTGGTGGTCGGTTCAGGAAAACTGCCGCCGGCGCTTTTGGGTGCAGTCTGTGCAGTACTGACTGCGATGGAAGGAATTCCCCGATTCAATGTCGCGAGTGCCGCATTGAAGGTGCCGGAGGCCTGCGTCACTGCGCCGGTATTATTGCCGTAGTTGGGACCGGAGATGACCAGATCCGGTGCCTTTTTCCATCGTTGAAGCGCAAGTATGTCGAGACCGAAAATCACCGCCGTATAGGGCGTTCCGCTGCCGGTTTCGAGTTGCAAGCCGGCGTCGTCGCGGGCACCTTCGACGCCGTTGATATCTTTATTCGGACTGACAATATGCTGAATGCTTTTGGTGCCGAGCGTCAGCGCGCCACCGCGTCCGCTTTGATCGGTTGCCGGAGCGGCAATCAGAACGCGATGTCCGGCATGCGTGAGCGCGTCGTAGACAGCGACAATGTTGCCGCGATCATAGCCGTCGTCGTTGGTAAGCAAAATATCAGCGGCATGGAGCTGCCCTGAAGAGCAAGAGAAGAAAAACAACGCGGCGTAACGCTGCCATTGGTGCAGTTTCATGATCGTCCTTTCGTGTGGGTGAGGAATCAGACGAGAGGGATCATGAGTTTTAAATGTGACAACTTCGTTGCAAATCCGGCGATGCAGGTGTCCGTGCGAAAAAAAGCGCCAATGGCGCTTTTTTTTTGTGAGCTACTCAAACTTATTTCGGAATTTCGTAGCCGCACACCACTTGCACCATGGCGTCTCCCACGGACAATGGTTTTGGTTTGACGAATGGCATGTTCTTCAACGCATCGGAATGGTCGCGCTTGTCGCCCTTGCCGTCATTTTCAGCGAAGATGATTTCACGTGTGAGTTTCAGAGACGCGTCTTTGCAATTGTACTGATGCAGATCCCGATACGATTTCAGCGTAGGAAAACTGGTGTCGTTGTTGGAACGCGCTTCCTTGAAATTCCACATCGACCAGGCTTCACGGATGCCTTTGCTTTCCTTGATGGAATCGACGTCGATCGAGAGCTCGGACGTATCGGTACCACCGACGTTCCGCCAGTTTTCAGCGTGCGCTGCACCGGCACATACCAGAGACAACATTAAAATCCATTTTTTCATCATGTATCCATTTCTATCGAGTGGCGCTGGCGAACCATGCGCCGTCGGTGCTATGCGATGTTATGCGTTGACAGGCGGTAATCATGCAGGGGCATGCATCTGCAGACGCTTCAGGGCTGTCAGGATAGCGTGCCGGGCAGTCGCTTACAACCCCGGTAACGTTTTATTTCACTTCGCCGATGAACGATAGGGCGATAGGGTGGGGCGGGGAAAGCGGCGAGAACCTGCCGCGGAAGAAAAAACGGCGCGCAATTGCGTGCGCGCCGTTTCAGAACTGTTCCCGTTGCAGCCGGGATACCGGTCATTTGAAGATGACGGTTTTCTGTTCTTGCTGCGTTTCCGACTGGCGTTCGATGCGGCGCGAGCTGCGGCTGGAGCCGGCAGGATTAAACTGCGCTTCCATCTCGGCGGCGACGGCGTCGCCCAGGGAGCGCGATACTTCCTGCATGACCTTGCTCTTGTTGAGCGAAATCACCGTGCCGGCGGCATTGGCCAGACGCACGTCGGAGCCTTCGCCCATCGCAGAGAACGCGGCCTTGATCTCATAGGTGCGGGTATTGATCAGCGAAAATTCGCCCACCAGTTCCAGCGCCAGCGAGAACGACACTGCATTGGAACCTTGCACCGGATTGCTTTCCTGGCGGAAGTCGATGTTGTTGATGGTGCCGAACAACACGTAGTCCGCGCCGGGGTAGTAACCCTTCTTGATGCGATCGATGATGTCGAACAGCTTCTCGGTGTTTTGCTGCGTCCAGGGTTTGCCCTGCACCAGCCGGTAGGAGCCCGACTTCAGCAGTTCGCCCTTGATGTCGGCGGTGAACTTGCGCAGTTCGCCGCGGCTGATCGTGGTGATGGTGCCGGAGGCGGCGATCACCGAGCTCTCGCCGCGGCTCGAGGCGCGTTCCGACATCGAGGCCGAAGACGCCAGGTTGGAGTCGCTGGCGCGCGCGTTGGCGGAATAGCTGTTGTTGTGCTTCTCGCGCGCCTCGAAGTATTGGAAATACTCCTTCACCTTCTCTTCGTACGACAAGTCGGTGACGGCGATCTTGGGCAGATTCTGCGCCTGCGCAAGCGTCGGCGCCGTCAGTGTCAACGCGAACGCCAGCGAAGCCAGCAGCGCGTTGAACATCCGGGATGGCGATGTCGGCATGGGTAAATCCTCTCTCAATTTTTGATGGACAGGCATCAGTGCATCAACGCATCAACGCTTGGATGTCTTGCGGATTTCCTTCTCGTCAGCCCATTCGATGGTGCCGGACTCGATGTTGGTCATGATCAGGCTGAACTTGTAGTACACGTCCGTGGTGTTGCTGCTGCGCTTGACGATGGACGTGATGTTGCCTTCGATGCGGAATTGCGCGCCTTCCATCTTGCCAACCTTGGCGGTGGCGGACTTCTTGTACAGGCCGGTGTTGTTCTGGCGGGTCAGTTCGTCGGTCTGGTTCTGCATGCCGACGATGTCGGTGGCGAAGCGCATGGTGCCGCCCTTGAGCAACTGCACACGGATCGAGTCGGTGATCGAGCGGGTATCGATATATTCGCTGGTCTTGTTCTTGACGTCGGCGATGGTCACCAGCGGCTTGCTCTTGTAGCCTGCCGCCGATTGGCCCAGCGAACGCGCCATCGATTCGGCGATGGTCTGCAGGTCGGTCGAACCAAATTCATTGGTCACCTGTTCGACCGCCTTGGCGTCGCCGTACTGGACATTGTTGCCGACAGTCGGCGTACCGGTCTGGGCGCAGCCGAACAGCAGGGCGGAAATCAAAGTGAGGCCGGCGTAGCGGGCGGTGGTGTGCATCATGGCAATTCCTTGTGGTAAGCGGTAATGGTGAATCAGTAAATGAGCGAAACGGAGCGGGGACGGAGACCGGTGCGGTGTCAATGTCCCATCAAAGGAGCGTCGCTGGTCGACAGCGATTTGTTGATGGTGGCGCTGAACTGGATCGTGAAGTCGCGCGCCTTGGTGGTCGGCGAGACCATCTGCAGCGTCAGCTTTTGTTCGCCGTTGACCAGCAGCGGTTTCCACGGTTCGTCGTCCCACACCTGGAAACCGGTTTCATCCATCCATTTGACGCGGTAGTAAGCCGTGTGCTGGCGGTTGTCGCGGTTGGTGAGTTCAGCCTGGACGTTGAGCAGGCCGTTTTGCTCGCGCATGCGCAAGCCGGTGAATTCCAGCGACGCCGGAGCGCCAAGCAACTCGATTTTGGAGGCGATGGTTTGGGCCTGAGCCGGCATGGCTTGCATGCCGAGCGCGAGCGCGGACGCCAGCGCCCCCGCGCGCAATGCGTGTTTGATGTTCATGTGATCGACTCCCTGTTTAATCCTGTTTTCGGCGCCCGTGTGTTCACGGTGCGGTGACACTGGCCGAGACCGGCACAATGGCTTTTTTCTTCGTGTTGCCGGCGACTGTTGCGGTTTTCTCGGCCGGTGCTGCGCTGACCGTTGCTGTTGCATCGCCGCCGGTATTCTTGCTATTGTTCGCCGCCACCTTCTTTGTGGTGGTTTTACCCTTGGCATTCCTGGCCGCAGGGATCGGTTTTTCCGGCGCTGCCAGCGCCAAAGCCGCCTGCTCGGCATTATAGGGGGTCTGCGCCAGATAAAGCGAGGGCCCCGAGGTGCGCAGCGACACCATGGCATAGGCGCCGGAGACGCCGACTTCACGCAATTGCGGGCCGGTGGCGGTCGGCAGCAGGATCTTGTGCATGCCCGGCGCCAGCTTCACGCGCGCTACCGAGAAGAAACCCGGCAGCGTGCGCCAGGTGCGTTCGTCGGCGACTTCACCCAGCATCGTGCCGGCCTTTGCCGCGATGCTCAGCAGCGAACCGAACGCACCCATCGAGCCGGCGTTGTCGTCAATGGCTTTCTGCGCCACGCCCTTGGTGATGGCGCGGATGGACGAGCGTGCAATGATGCCCGGCATTTCATCCGACAATGCGCGGCGCGCCATCTGGTCGACGCTGGTCAGCAGCGTGACTTGCACCGGCTTGTCGTCGACCGTGATGCTGGCCGGCACCACCGAATTGTCGGCGGCGCGGATCACCGGCCACGAGATCGGCGTTGCGATCAGGCTCAGGCCGCTGCGACCCGGAATCGGCAGGATGATCGGTAGCGTCATGGAACTGATCGCCGGCGCGCTGCCCGATTCGATCACGATGAGCGTATCGACCAGCTTCGGCGAACGGCTGCGTACGCGGCCGTCGAGGCCTTTCAGGCCTTCTTCCAGGGTAGCCTGGCCGGGACGCATTTCGATCGCCTTGCGATAGCCTGCGGCCGCCAGCGACGGTTCGCCCAGGCCTTCGTAGACGAAGCCCGCGAGATAGTTGGCGAATGCGGATTCGTAGGAATTCTTGAGCGCGCGCACGGCCGGGTCTTCCAGCGTTTCCACCGGATAGCCGTTGAGTTCCTTGAAGGAGGTGGTCTTCAGGCCCTTCGATTCGGCGCTGCTCTTGGCGGCGTCGAGTTCCTTGCTGCGGAAGCTGGCGATGATGGCTTCGCGCTCGTGCATCTTCTTGATTTCGGTGCGCGCCGAATCCCAGTCGCCGATGGCCAGATGGTCCAGCGCCAGGCGCAGATTGATGAAGACCTTTTCGTAGTCGCGACCGTCGTAGCGGCGCGTGGTGTCATTGAGTACGAAGGAACCGATATCGCCCATCAGCTTGGCCGGGTCGGTCTTGACCTGGTCTTCCCAGCCGCGCACCTTTTCATCGGCGGCCAGCCAGGTTTCCTTGCTGGCTTCGTAGGAACCCTTCATGCGCAGCAGTTCGCCCTTTTCCATGAAGTAGAGCAGGTCCTTGTCCTTGTCGGGGTTCTGCTGTTCCAGCGCCTGCAGCGCCAGTTCGGCGTTGCCGGACTTCATCGCGTCGACGGTCGAGGTGGCCTTGCGATCGTAGCCTTGCGTGGCGCAACCGGCCACCAGAGAAATCAGGCAGACGCTGCCGCCGATGTTTTTTCCGAGCCGCTTGATGGTTCGTGCGACGGATTTGTTTTGTTGTTCCATTTTTATCCTCCCCAGGATATGAGTTGCTGCCGAAAGATGCCGGCAGGCATTTTTTTGTTGCATTTATTCTAAAGATCACCGGCGAAAAAAGCCTCATTCGTTTGAATGAGATAGCGAAATGTTCTATGCTCGGTTGCAGGGATAGAAGTCGCGGCAAAGAACGTCAAAACAACGCGATTCAGGGGTTTGCTTATGTCAACGGGGAATGCAGGACAGCGCTTCGGCCAGCTGGTGGAGTTGATTTACGACTCGGTCCAGGATCTGAGCCGGATCGCTCCCGCCATGGAAATGATCTGCCGCGAGGTGGGCGCCATCGCCGGCCACTACGTCCACATGGACATGAAGAGCCGCGAAGTGATCGCTTCCTGCGTCAGCAACAGCGACTACCAGGCCGGCGACCTGGAGTACAAGGATTACTACAGCCAGGTCGACGACCGCCTGGGCTGGCTGGCCACAGGCGAAGTCGGCGAGTGGCGCGCCGACCATCAGCGTTTCGACGAACGCTTCGTGCGCAAGAGCGAAATCTACAACGACTTCCTGTTCAAATACGGCGGCCGCCACATGGTGGTCGGGCGCATCGGCGAGCGCACCACGCAGTCTGAGGCAATCGCCTTCCTGCGTCCGCTGGGCGCGCAGGAATACGCAGAGACCGAATACGCTTTCCTGCGCAGCCTGTCGCCGCACCTGATCCGCTCGGCCACGCTGCGTGCGCGCATGCAGACGCTGGAGCGCCAGCAGTCGGCCAGCGAATCGGTGGTCGCGCATCTTCCCTACGGCACGCTATGGATCAACGCTGCGGGACGCATCGTCTCGCTGAACCCGCAGGCGAACGTCATCCTGGCAGCCGCTGACGGCCTGTCCGTGCGCAACGACAAGCTGGTCGTGTCCGAACCGGCCGGCGCCGAAAGGCTCCAGCATGCGTTGCGCATGGCGACCACGATGGAGCCGCGCCAGGGACAATGGTTCGCCATCGCGCGTCGCAAGCAGTCGACGCCGCTGCTGGTGTCGGTGATCCCGGCGACGATCCCTGCCGCACTCGATCCCCTGTGCGGTGGGCCGTTTGCCTTGCTGATCCTGCAGGACATGACGTGCCAGCGCGTTTCCCGGTCGGCGCAACTGCAGGCCATCTATCGCCTGACGCCTGCCGAAACGCGTCTGGCGGAAGCGCTGCTCGAAAATGAAACCATCGAATCCTATGCGCTGAAGAACGATATCAGCCGCAACACCGTGCGCACCCATCTGGCCAGCTTGTTCGCCAAGACCGGCGCCAAGCGGCAGGCGGAGTTGATCCGCACCTTGCTGGCGTCGCAGCCGCATGTGATGCTGTAGCAAGGCAAAAACACGGATTGCGCGCGCGAGCCAGCTATAATGGCGGTCTCCGTGCAACCTGCAAGACCACTCCTACTTTACGCCATGCAATACGTCTCCACTCGCGGCCACTCTGCCTCACCTTCCTTTTCCGAAATCCTGCTGGGCGGCCTGGCGCCGGACGGCGGCCTGTACCTGCCGGCGAATTATCCGCAGGTCACCGGCGCCGAGCTGGATCAATGGCGCACGCTGTCCTATGCGGACCTGGCCTATCATGTGCTGAAGAAATTTGCCGGCGACATTCCCGACGCCGACCTCAAGGCGCTGGCGGACAAGACGTATACCGCCGACGTGTATCGCAACACGCGCACCGGTGAAGACGCCGCGCAAATCACGCCGCTGCGCACGCTGGAAGAGAAGGACGGCAAGAAGTTGGTGCTGCAGGGCCTGTCGAACGGCCCGACGCTGGCGTTCAAGGACATGGCCATGCAGTTGCTGGGTAACCTGTTCGAATATGCGCTGGCCAGGAAAGGCGCCGAGCTCAACATCGTCGGCGCCACCTCGGGCGATACCGGCAGCGCTGCCGAATACGCCATGCGCGGCAAGCAGGGCATCCGCGTTTTCATGCTGTCGCCGCACAAGAAGATGAGCGCGTTCCAGACCGCACAAATGTTCAGCCTTCAGGATCCGAACATCTTCAACCTCGCGGTGGAAGGCGTGTTCGACGACTGCCAGGACATCGTCAAGGCAATCTCCAACGACCTCGACTACAAGGCGGCGCAAAAAATCGGCACCGTCAATTCGATCAATTGGGCGCGTGTCGTGGCACAGGTGGTGTATTACTTCCGCGGCTACCTGGCAGCGACGACCAGCAATGTGCAGAAGGTGTCGTTCACGGTTCCGTCGGGCAACTTTGGCAACATCTGCGCCGGCCACATTGCACGCATGATGGGCCTGCCGATCGACAAGCTGGTGGTCGCCACCAACGAGAACGACGTACTCGACGAATTCTTCCGCACCGGCGTGTATCGCGTGCGCAAGTCGGCCGAGACTTACCACACCAGCAGCCCGAGCATGGACATCAGCAAGGCGTCCAACTTCGAGCGCTTCATCTACGATTTGCTCGGTCGCGACAGTACACGCGTCAAGGCGCTGTTCCACAAGGTCGAGACCGCAGGGGGCTTCGACCTGTCCGGCAAGCCCGGCAGCGACGGCGATGAATTCGCCAGCGTCATCCGCTACGGTTTCGCCTCGGGCAAGTCGACGCACGCCGACCGTCTGGAAATCATCCGTTTCGCTGAAAAGAGCTACGGCATCACGGTCGACACGCATACCGCCGACGGCATCAAGGTGGCGCGTGAGAACCTCGCTGAAGGGGTCACCATGATCGTGCTGGAAACCGCCTTGCCGGCCAAGTTCAACGAGACCATCCGCGAAGCGCTGGGTCGGGATGCGGACCGTCCGTCCGGCTTCGAAAACATCGAAGCGCTGCCACAGCGTTTCGAGGTCATGTCTGCCGATGCCGCCAAGGTCAAAGCCTTTGTGGCGAAGCATACCGGTCTGTAACCAACTGCCCGTGAACAAGGCCGCGACCACCGGATTGCTGGTTGCGTCGCTGCTGGCGACCGGCATTGCCGCAGCCGCTCCGGATGAGGATGCGCTGGGAAAATCCGCAGGTTATCCGGTCGCCGGCAATCTTCTCCAAGTCTATCAGCAGCGTTATCTGGTCGGCTCCTTCAGCGCGATGGACAGCTTCAATCCCTCCTGCGTCCTCGCGCCTTCGCCCGATCCCGTAGCGTTGGAAAAGAACGCCGTCGACACCACCTTCACCTATCGCTTTCGCGGCGACACCTTCACGCTCGACGACTACATGATGCGCCAGCGCGCCACGGCCGTGGTGGTGGTCAAGGATGGCCGCATCGTGGCCGAACGCTACAACTACGCGCGCACGCCCGACATGCGCATGCTGTCCAATTCCATGGCCAAGACCATCGTCGCGCTGGGTGTCATGAAGGCGCTGGAGGAGGGCAAAATTCGCTCCCTCGACGACCCCGCGAAAACCTATCTGCCCGCACTGGCCGGCTCTCTCTACGGCGAGACGCGTATCGTCAATCTGCTGCGCATGGCTTCCGGCGCCAGATATGTCGAAGACTATTCGGCGCACGATGACCGCGCCCGCTTCAACGGCATCATGCGCAAGGCAGGCATGCTTGAAGCCGTACGCAGCGTCACCGAGCGCAGCGATCCGGAAGGCGAGCGTTTCAACTATGCCGGTGCCCAGACCAGCGTGCTGGCGCTGGTCTTGCGCGCTGCCACGGGACGCAGCCTGTGCGACTACATCGGCGAGAAAATCTGGCAGCCTGTCGGCGCCGGGTCCAGGGCCACATGGATGCTCAATCCTGCCGACGGCATCGAAGTGGCGCAAGGCGGCTTCAACGCCACGGTGTACGACTATGCCCGCCTCGGGATGATGATGGCCGCCGACGGCGAAGTGCGCGGCAACGCCGTCGTGCAGCGCGAACACCTGCTTGACATGACCGATCCGGCGCGCCAGCCTGCGGCGTTCCGGCCGGGGAGCATGTCGTATCACGGCAGCAAATATTCAGGCTACGGTTTGCAGACCTGGATCCTGCCGGGCAGCCGGCGTCGCTTTGCGCTGCTGGGCGTGTATGGCCAGGCGATCTTCGTCGATCCCGCACTCAGGCTGGTGGTGGTGCATACGGCGGTAGGCAAGGACGCATCCGGCGATGCCAGCGGCGCCCATCTCGGCGCAGAGCGCGACGCCTTGTTGCGCGGGATCGTGGCGACTTACGGCAAGTGGTGACGGCCGAATCCGTTCAGGCCGGATGCCGCCAGTAATCCGGCTGGGCATAGGTATGCCGCAAAAAATCCACGAACGCGCGTATCCGCAGCGGCAAATGGCGGCGCTGGGCAAAGACGGCATAAATCGCCGGCGCCGGTGCGTCGAACTTGTCCAGCACCGTCACCAGTTCGCCTGACTCGAGCGCGGCGCCGACTTCCCACATGGAGCGCCAGGCCAGGCCCTTGCCGCTGAGCGCCCAGTTGTGCAGCACCTCGCCGTCGTTGCAGACCATATTCCCGCCGACCTTGTAGACGCTGACCTTGCCGTGCTGCCTGAGCGTCCAGCCGCGTTGGCTGCCTTCGCTGCTGATGGCCAGGCAGTTGTGGCGCGCCAGGTCGTCAGGCGTCTCGGGAATGCCATGGCGGCGCAGATAGGAGGGCGCCGCGACCACTACGCGGTGGTTCTCGGCCAGTTTGACGCTGATCAGGTTGGAATCGGTCAGCGCAGCGATGCGGATGGCGACGTCGACGCCTTCGCCGATCAGGTCGACGATGCGATCGTTGAGGTTGAGCGTGAGCGTGACGTCGCGGTGTTCGGTCAGGAAGGAGGGCACCAGCGGCGCTACGTGCTGGCGGCCGAAGCCGGCCGGGGCCGAGATCAGCAGGTTGCCGCTGGCGCGCGCGCTGCGCTCCGAGACCGAGGATTCGGCGTCTTCGAGGTCGGTCAGGATGCGCTGGCAGTCCTCCAGGAAGGCTGCGCCTTCGTTGGTCAGCACGATCTTGCGCGTGGTCCGCTGCAGCAGCTTGACGCCCAAGCGTTCCTCCAGCGCATCCAGCCGGCGGCCGATCATGGCGGGAGCGATGCCCTCGGCGCGGGCGGCGGCCGACAGGCTGCCTTTGGCGGCGACATCGACGAAGGTGGAGATTTGCTTGAACTGGTCCATGGCGGTACTCTCGAAGGCTGGAAGCGGCGCAGCCATTATCTCGTCACTTGTGACTAAAACGCAAAGATAAAGTGATAAAACGTTTCACTCATGTGGATTTAGTTTAAATATACTAAGTACACAAAAATATAATCCGACAAGACATTGTCATCCGATTTTTTATCTACTTAGGAGCACAGCATGACGCAATTGACACTGCCGGCCGGGATGCAGATTTCTGGTGAAATCAAGCCCGGTTATGAACAGATCCTGACGCCTGACGCGCTCGCGCTGGTAGCCAAATTGAGCCGCGCCTTCGAGTCGCGCCGCCAGGAATTGCTGGCCGCGCGCGTGGAACGCGTCAAGCGCCTCGACGCCGGCGAGCGTCCCGACTTCCTGCCGGAGACTGCGAACATCCGCAGCGGCGACTGGAAGATTGCACCGATTCCTGAAGCACTGAAATGCCGCCGCGTCGAAATCACCGGCCCGGTGGAGCGCAAGATGGTCATCAACGCCTTCAACTCGGGCGCCGACAGCTACATGACCGACTTCGAAGATTCGAATTCGCCGGTCTGGGACAATCAGATCAGCGGCCAGATCAACCTGTTCGACGCCATCCGCCGTACCATTTCGCTGGAATCGAACGGCAAGAGCTACAAGCTCAACGAGAAGATCGCCACGCTGGTGGTGCGCCCGCGCGGCTGGCATCTGGACGAGAAGCACGTCACCATCGACGGCAAGCGCATCTCCGGCGGCATCTTCGACTTCGCGCTGTTCCTGTTCCATAACGCCAAGGAGCAACTGGCGCGCGGCGCCGGTCCTTACTTCTATCTGCCGAAGATGGAGTCGCACCTGGAAGCACGCCTGTGGAACGACATCTTCGTGATGGCGCAAAACGAAATCGGCCTGCCGCAAGGCACCATCAAGGCCACCGTGCTGATCGAAACGATCACCGCCGCTTTTGAAATGGAAGAAATCCTGTACGAACTGCGCGAACACAGCTCCGGTCTGAATGCCGGCCGCTGGGATTACATCTTCTCCTGCATCAAGAAATTCAAGAACGACAAGGACTTCTGCCTGGCCGACCGCGCCAAGGTCACGATGACCGCGCCGTTCATGCGTTCGTATGCATTGCTGCTGCTGAAGACCTGTCACAAGCGCGGCGCGCCGGCCATCGGCGGCATGAGCGCACTGATCCCGATCAAGAACGATCCGGAAAAGAACGCCATCGCCATGCAGGGCATCATCAACGACAAGCGTCGCGATGCGACCGACGGCTACGATGGCGGCTGGGTTGCTCACCCGGGCCTGGTCGAGCCTTCGATGAAGGAGTTCGTGGCGGTGCTGGGCGACAAGCCGAACCAGTTCGAGAAGCAACGTCCGGACGTCGACGTCAAGGCAGCGGACCTGCTCAACTTCCAGCCGGAAACGCCAATCACCGAAGCCGGCCTGCGTTACAACATCAACGTCGGCATCCACTACCTGGGCGCCTGGCTGGCCGGCAATGGCTGTGTGCCGATCCACAACCTGATGGAAGATGCCGCCACCGCGGAAATCAGCCGTGCGCAAGTCTGGCAATGGATCCGCAGCAGCAAGGGCAATCTGGAAGATGGCCGCAAGGTCACCGCCGACATGGTGCGCGCGATGATTCCGGAAGAACTGGCCAAGGTCAAGGAAGTGGCCGGCAACGGTCCGACCTACGACCGCGCTGCGAAGATCTTCGAAGACATGTCGACGTCGGAGACGTTTGCCGAATTCCTGACATTGCCGCTGTACGAAGAAATCTGATCGAAGAAATCTGATCGAAGAAATCTGATCGAAGAAATCTGAGGCGCCGGCGAGGCGGCGATCTGCACTGAGATCGTCGTTTCGCAGTAGCCGCTGCATACGTAAAAACGCCCGGTCATTGCCGGGCGTTTTTTATTGGGACAGGGCGCAAGGCATGGCTTTGGGAGGGCCAATGTCGAGCCTTCATCAACCCTGCAGACGAAAAAAATCCCCGACATGTCGGGGATTTTTCATCATCGAAGCGAACCGACGAATCGATTCGCTTATCTGCGCAATTATTGCGGGACGATGTTCGAAGCTTGCTTGCCCTTAGGACCAGTAGTCACTTCGAAAGAAACGCGTTGGTTTTCTTTCAGGGACTTGAAGCCGTTCGATTGGATAGCCGAGAAGTGCGCGAACAGATCTTCGCCGCCTTCGTCAGGAGTGATGAAGCCGAAGCCCTTCGAGTCATTGAACCACTTTACGATACCAGTTGCCATGTTAATTCCTAAATAAGTTAGTGTGGGCTTTGCCCGTTATTATCGTTTAAACCTAGAGAGGAATGACAGACTGATACCGCACTACCAACTCGAATCTTAACGACCCTTTAATTATACCGATTAAATCGCCAATGCAAGCGTTTTTCACTCTATGAGAATGATTTAATTTGCAGTCGGTTTGTATACCAAAACCACCGCCTCGGCGGCAATGCCTTCTTCTCGCCCCAGGTAGCCCAGTTTCTCGTTGGTCTTGGCCTTGATATTTACTTGCTCAGGAGTAATGCCAAGGTCGGCCGCCACATGCGCCACCATGGCCGGAATATGCGGCGCCATCTTGGGCGCCTGCGCGATGATGGTGGCGTCGACGTTGCCAATCGCATAACCGGAGGCGGCCAGGCGCTTGACCGCTTCGCGCAGCAGCACGCGTGAGTCGGCGCCCTTGAACTGCAGATCGGTGTCGGGGAAATGTCGCCCGATGTCGCCCAGTCCGGCCGAACCGAAAATCGCATCGGTGATGGCGTGCAGCAACACATCCGCGTCAGAATGTCCGAGCAGGCCGGTCTTGTGCGGAATGTCGACGCCGCCGATGATCAGCTTGCGGCCGGTCACCAGCGCGTGGCAATCGTAGCCCTGGCCGATGCGGAATGGAGGAGGGTGAAACGCCATGCTATATATCCTTTATATCCTTACGTCTTCAGGAAGAGTTCGGCCAGCGCGACATCGTGCGCCAGCGTCACCTTGAAATTGCGCGGGCTGCCTTCAACCAGCTTCGGCTGCAGTCCCAGCATCTCGACGGCGCTGGCATCGTCGGTAATGTCGCCGACGCGGTTTTGCGCATGCGCCTGTTCCAGCGCCCGCTTCAGCAAACCGTAGCGGAACATCTGCGGCGTCTGCGCCGCCCACAGCGCATCGCGCGGGACGGTCGCCTCCGCGCGTTGCGCCGGCGCGCCGCCGCTGCGCTTGAGCGTGTCCACCACCGGCAGCGCCAGCAGGCCGCCGACTTCATCGTCATGCAACGCGGCGATGAGGCGATCCAGCAGCTGCGCAGTCAGTCCCGGGCGCGCCGCATCATGCACCAGTACCCAGTCGTCGCCCCCGAGCTGCGCGCCGATCGCCTGCAAGCCATTGAGCACGCTGTCCTGGCGCGTGGCGCCGCCGTTGCGCAGCACCGTCAGCTTGCCCGCCAGCTGCGGCTGCGTCGCCAGGAAATCATCGATGTAGCCGTCGCCGGCGCTGACCACGAGGAAAGTGTGAGCGATGGCGGTGCTGGCGGCGAAGGTGTCGAGCGCATATTGCAGCATCGGCTTGCCGGCCAGCGGCAGGTATTGCTTGGGGATGGCGCCGCCCACGCGCGCGCCGACGCCGGCTGCGGGAATCAGTGCAAAATGTCGGGCCTGAGGTGACGATGCGGAAGCGGTCATACCGGGGCGCCATGACGGCAAGAGCGCAGGAAATGCCTGCGTGCGGCGCCTTGGGGCGCAGCCTTGCCAGCAGAGGGCTTCGTTTATAATGTGAGGCTGAATTCTAAAGCCAAATTTGGCTTCTTTCGCAGTATTTTGCGCGCTCCCGAGCGCCTCCCGATCCAGCCAATGTCTTTTGACCTGAAAAAATCCCTTCCCAAGCCTGGTGCGCGCTTCGTTCCTCCGGCGCCGCATGGCTCCGCCGACGCCTATTTGCTGGCGCAAGCCGCGATTGCCCTGAAAGCCGACAAGCGCATGCTGACCGTGGTCGTGGCCAACGCCACCGACGCCCAGCGCCTGCTGGCGGAAATCCCGTGGTTCCAGCGCCGGGTCGAAGGCGGCGAAGGTGAAAGTGCGCTGCGCTGCCACCTGCTGCCCGATTGGGAAACGCTGCCTTACGACGCCTTCTCGCCGCACCAGGATCTTGTCTCGGAACGCCTGGCCACCTTGTATGAAGTGCAGAACGGCCAGTGCGACGTGCTGATCGTGCCGGCGACCACCGCCTTGCTGCGCATGGCCCCGCCGGGTTTCCTCGCGGCTTACACTTTCTTCTTCAAGCAGGGCGAGAAACTCGATGAGGCGCGCCTGAAGTCGCAGCTGACGCTGGCCGGCTACACCCACGTCACGCAAGTCATGTCGCCCGGCGAGTATTCAGTGCGCGGCGGCCTGATCGACATTTTCCCGATGGGCTCGGCGCTGCCGTATCGCCTTGACCTGTTCGGCGACACCATCGAAACCATCCGCACCTTCGACGCCGATACCCAGCGCTCGCTTTATCCGGTGCGCGAAGTGCGGTTGCTGCCGGGCCGGGAATTCCCGATGGATGAAGCTTCGCGCACCTCCTTCCGCAGCCGCTGGCGCGAAGTGTTCGAAGGCGATCCCTCACGGTCGGCGATCTACAAGGACATCGGCAACGGCATCGCCTCGGCCGGCATCGAATATTACTTGCCGCTGTTTTTTGAAGAGACTGCCACGCTGTTCCGCTACCTGCCGGAGGACGGCATGTTCGCCACGGTCGGCGATATCGACCAGGCCATCAAGCGCTTCTGGAGCGACACGCGGTCGCGCCACAATTTCCTCAAGGCCGACCGCGAACGTCCCGTGCTGGCGCCGGAACAGGTGTTCCTCACCGACGAAGATTTCTTCACGCTGGTCAAGCCCTACGGCCGCTGGGTATTGCAAACCGACGACGCGCCATCCGCCTTGTCGGCAGCGATTCCCAATGTCGCCGTGAACCGCCGTATCGACGATCCGCTGACCAACCTGCGCGGCTACCTGCTCAAGACCGGCAAGCGCGTCATGCTGTGCGCCGAGTCCAACGGCCGCCGCGAGACATTGCAGCAATACTTTGCCGAATACGACCTGCATCCCGCGCTGTGCGACGGCTACGACAGCTTCCTCGGTAACACCGAACCGCTGATGCTGGGCGTTGCGCCGCTGCATGCCGGCTTCGAGCTGGAGCAGGAGCAGGTCGCCTTCATTACCGAGACCGAGCTGTACGCCGGTTCCGGGCGCCGCGTCGGCCGCAAGAAACAGGAAAACGTCACCCAAGTCGAGCACATGGTGCGCGATCTGTCCGAGCTCAAGATCGGCGATCCGGTGGTGCATGCCAACCATGGCATCGGCCGTTACATGGGTTTGCTCAGCATGGATCTGGGCGAGGGCGAGACAGAATTCCTGCATCTGGAATACGCGAAGGAAACCAAGCTCTACGTGCCGGTCTCACAACTGCATGTGATCGCGCGCTATTCGGGCGCCTCTCCGGAAGATGCACCGCTGCATTCGCTCGGTTCCGGCCAGTGGGAAAAAGCCAAGCGCAAGGCCGCGCAGCAAATCCGCGATACCGCCGCCGAACTGCTCAATCTGTATGCGCGCCGGGCGCTGCGCCAAGGCCACGCCTTCCAGTACTCCGCCCGCGACTACGAGACCTTCGCCGAGAGTTTCGGCTTTGAAGAAACGCCCGACCAGGCCGCCGCCATCAATGCCGTCATCGGCGACATGACCAGCGGCAAGCCGATGGATCGACTGATCTGCGGCGACGTCGGTTTCGGCAAGACCGAAGTGGCCCTGCGCGCCGCCTTCGTCGCCGTCATGGGCGGCAAGCAGGTCGCCATCCTGGCGCCGACCACTTTGCTCGCCGAGCAGCATGCGCAGACCTTCGCTGACCGCTTCGCCAACTGGCCGGTGCGCATCGCCGAGCTGTCGCGTTTCCGCACCGGCAAGGAAGTCACGCAAGCCATCAAGGGTATGGCGGACGGTACGCTCGACATCATCATCGGCACCCACAAATTGCTGTCCGACGACGTCAAGTTCTCGCGCCTGGGGCTGGTCATCATCGACGAAGAACATCGCTTCGGCGTGCGCCAGAAGGAAGCGCTCAAGTCGCTGCGTGCCGAGGTCGACGTGCTCACGCTGACCGCCACGCCGATCCCGCGCACGCTGGGCATGGCGCTGGAAGGCTTGCGCGATTTCTCGATCATCGCCACCGCGCCGCAAAAGCGCCTGGCGATCAAGACCTTTGTGCGCGCCGAAGGCGAGTCCACCATCCGCGAAGCCTGTCTGCGCGAGCTCAAGCGCGGCGGCCAGGTCTACTTCCTGCACAATGAAGTCGATACCATCGAGAACCGCAAGGCCATGCTCGAAGCGCTGTTACCGGAAGCGCGCGTGGTCATCGCACACGGCCAGATGCATGAGCGCGACCTGGAAAAGGTCATGCGCGATTTCGTCGCGCAGCGTTCCAACATCCTGCTGTGCACGACCATCATCGAGACCGGTATCGACGTGCCGACTGCCAACACCATCATCATGCATCGCGCCGACAAGTTCGGCCTGGCGCAGTTGCATCAGTTGCGCGGCCGCGTCGGCCGTTCGCATCACCAGGCCTACGCCTATTTGCTGGTCAATGACGTCAAGGGCCTGACCAAACAGGCGCAGCGCCGCCTGGAGGCGATCCAGCAGATGGAGGAACTCGGCAGCGGCTTCTACCTTGCCATGCACGACCTCGAAATCCGCGGCGCCGGCGAAGTGCTCGGCGACAGCCAGTCCGGCGAGATGCACGAGATCGGTTTTCAGATGTATTCCGACATGCTCAGCGAAGCGGTACGCGCGCTCAAGGACGGCCGCGAGCCGGACCTGGCGGCGCCGCTGGCCAGCACCACGGAGATCAATCTGCACGTGCCGGCTTTGCTGCCCAACGACTATTGCGGCGACGTGCACGAACGCTTGTCGCTGTACAAGCGCTTCGCCAACTGCACCTCGCAAGACACCATCGATGCCTTGCAGGAGGAGTTGATCGACCGCTTCGGCAAGTTGCCGGAAGTCGCCAAGGCGCTGGTCGAAACGCATCGCCTGCGCATTGCCGCCAAGCCGCTCGGCATCATCAAGATCGACGCGCACGCCGAATCGGCGTTGCTGCAATTCGTGCCGAATCCACCGGTCGACGCCATGCGCATCATTGAACTGATCCAGAAGAATCGCCACATCAAACTGAACGGCCAGGACAAGTTGCGCATCACCGCCAACATGCCCGACCTCAACGCGCGCGTGATGCAAATCAAGGCGACCATGCGCTCGCTGGTCGGCTGACCCATTTTTAAAATACGAAGAAGACGCAACATGAATCTGATCTTGCAAGGACTTAATACCAATCGCGACGACGTCGATGCCATCATCGCGCTGGCGCAGCCGCAGCGCGTGGTGGATATCAACGCGCATGCCTGGCGTTGCGAGGGCGTTATCCCCAGCGCGGCACTCAAGACGCAAATCGACGCCGTCTGCCTGGCGCGGCAAGTTGACTACGCTTTCATCGAAGCAGGCCGCACGCTCAAGGATTTCAAGCTGGTGGCGATGGACATGGATTCGACGCTGATCACGATTGAATGCATCGACGAGATCGCCGACATGCAGGGACTGAAGCCTCAAGTGTCGGAAATCACGGAAGCCGCCATGCGCGGCGAGATCGAATTCAACGAAAGCCTGACGCGCCGCGTCGCCTTGCTCAAAGGGCTTGATGCCGGTGCTTTGCAGCGCGTCTACGATGAGCGCCTGGAATTGTCCCTGGGCGCAGAAAAGATGCTGCAGGCGATTCAGGCTGTGGGCATTAAGACGCTGCTGGTGTCGGGTGGCTTTACCTTCTTTACCGATCGCATGAAGACCCGCCTCGGTCTTGACTACACACATTCCAATGAACTGGAGATCGTCGACGGCAAGCTGACCGGGAAAGTGCTTGGCGGCATCGTCAACGCCGAGGAAAAGCGACTGACCGTAGAACGCGTCTGCGCCGAACTGGGAGTGCCGACGTCGCAAGCCATCGTCATGGGCGACGGTGCCAACGATCTGAAGATGATGGGCGTGAGCGGCCTCTCGGTGGCGTTCCGCGCAAAACCCGTTGTGCGCGCGCAGGCGAGCGTGGCATTGAACTTTGTCGGGCTCGACGGCATCTTGAATATAGTGGCTTAATCGTCAGCAACAGGAGAAAAGCATGGATACGACAACTCAGGGAAATCAGGAACTGGTGTTCGATGCCAGGCTGCAATCGGCCAAGGACCTGGCGTGGTGGCTGTACATCTTCCACGGGCTTAGCCTGGTGCTGTCGCTGGGCATGCTGTCGTGGCTGCCGCTGATCGTGAACTACATCAAGCGCGGCGACGCTGCCGACACCTTCGTCTACAGCCACCATCGTTGGCAGATTCGTTCGTTCTGGTGGTATCTGTTCTGGATGTTTGCCGGCGGTGTGATCTGGATGACCTTGGTTGGTATTCCGCTGGCGGTGCTGATCTGGTCGCTGGCGTGGATCTGGAAAGCTTTCCGCATCATCAAGGGTTGGCTTGATCTCAACGACAATAAAGCCATGCCTGTTTAAAAGTTCTGCCCGGCGGCGGCGTCAAGCTGCTGTCATGGGGATGGATTAGAATGAGCCGGCAAGTTTTGGCGGCATCGGCAACAGAAAGCAACAGAAGGCAACTGAAGACAACAGAAAAGAGAGGCGACAGCATGAATAAAGTCTATCCCGACGCGTCCAGCGCGTTATCCGGCATCGTCAAGGACGGCCAGACGATCGCCGTCGGTGGCTTCGGCCTGTGCGGCATTCCTGAGGCACTGATTGCCGCGCTGCGCGACTCCGGCGTACAGAACCTCACGGCGATTTCCAACAACGCCGGCGTCGACGGTTTCGGCCTGGGCCAGCTGCTCAACACCCGCCAGATCAAGAAAATGATCGCCTCCTACGTTGGTGAAAACAAGGAATTCGAACGCCAATACCTGGCCGGCGAACTGGAGCTCGAATTCACCCCGCAAGGTACGCTGGCCGAGAAGCTGCGCGCCGGCGGCGCCGGCATCCCGGCGTTCTTCACCAAGACCGGCGTGGGCACGCTGGTGGCCGAAGGCAAGGAAATCCGCGAGTTCGACGGCGCCCGGTACGTCATGGAACGCTCGCTGGTAGCCGACATCTCGCTGGTCAAGGCGCAGAAGGCCGACCGTGCCGGCAACCTGATTTTCAACAAGACCGCGCGCAACTTCAACCCCAACGTCGCCATGGCCGGCAAGATCACCATCGTCGAAGTCGAGGAACTGGTGGACATCGGCGAGCTCGACCCGGACCAGATCCATACCGCCGGCATCTTCGTGCACCGCATCGTGGTCAACGCCACGCCGGAAAAGCGGATCGAACAACGCACCGTGTCGAAATAAGGAGAAATAATCATGGCATGGACCAGAGACGAAATGGCTGCGCGCGCAGCCAAGGAATTGCAGGACGGTTTTTACGTCAACCTCGGCATCGGCTTGCCGACGCTGGTTGCCAATCACGTCCCCAAGGACATTGAAGTCTGGCTGCAATCGGAAAACGGCCTGCTCGGCATCGGCCCGTTCCCGGCCGAAGACAAGGTCGACGCCGACCTGATCAACGCCGGCAAGCAAACGGTGACGACCATCCCCGGCTCGTCCTTCTTCTCGTCGGCGGACTCCTTCGGCATGATCCGCGGCGGCAAGATCAACATCGCGATTCTGGGTGCGATGCAGGTCTCGCAGCAGGGCGATCTGGCCAACTGGATGATTCCGGGCAAGATGGTCAAGGGCATGGGCGGCGCGATGGACCTGGTTGCCGGCGTCGGCCGCGTGGTGGTGCTGATGGAACATGTCGCCAAGGGCAAGGACGGCAGCATCTCGCAAAAGATCCTGAAGCAATGCAACCTGCCGCTGACGGGCGTGGGCGTGGTCAATCGCATCATCACCGATCTGGGCGTGATCGATGTGACGCCGAGCGGCCTGAAGCTGATCGAGCTGGCCAGCGGCGTGACCAAGGAAGACGTGATCGCCGCTACCGAAGCGGTGCTGGACGTCAGCGCGGTATAAGGAAAAATGCAGCAGACACGGCGCCGGCTGAGCGATCATCCGGCGCTTTTTTACGATCCTTCCGAACGGAAATCATCAAGGACAGGTATGCGCGAAATAGCAAGCATTGAAGCACTGCACGAATTGGCCGGCCAGGAAGTGGCGGTCAGCGACTGGATCGAAGTCACGCAGGAGCAGGTCAACCTGTTCGCCGACGCCACCGGCGATCATCAGTGGATCCACGTCGACGTCGAGCGCAGCAAGCGCGAATTGCCGTTCGGCGGCACTGTCGCGCATGGGTTCCTGACGCTGGGTCTGCTGCCGAAAATCATGGGCCAGAGCATCTCCATGGGCAACGTCAAGATGCTGCTCAACTACGGCCTCAACAGGGTGCGTTTCCCGGCGCCGCTGCCGGTCGGCAGCAGGGTGCGCGGACGCATCGTGCTGCAGTCGGTGGAAGAGATTCCGGGCGGTGCGCAAGTGGTATGGGAAATCACCATGGAACGCGAGGACGCCGACAAACCGGTATGCGTCGCCGAGTTCATCGTGCGCCGCTACTGATCGCGCAACGCCTCAGTTCTGCAGCGGCGGTTCGGGAATCACCAGCGGCCCGCAGTTGCTGTCGGTCACGAAGATCGCCAGCAATTGTGCCGGTTTGACCGGATCGGGATTGCCTGCCAGTGCATGCAATTCGTACGGCGCCTCCATCCAGGTCTGGCCTTTCTGGTAGTTGACGACGGGGCCGCCTTCCATCTGCGAACGCACCGTTCCCTCCATCACGATCGCCGTTACCGATCCCGGATGCCGATGCGGCGCGGAAAAAGCCAGCGGCGGGAAATCCACCATCATCGTCGTGATCGACTTGCCAGGCGCGTTGGGTAGCGGTTCGCAGGAAATCACTTTGACGCTGGTTGCGGGAGCTGCTGCCGCCGGATTCGCCGTGCCTCCGGCACCCACCGCCAACGCTGCGCTGGTGAATGGCAGGACATCAGCGCCGGCGCCGACGCAGATATCTGCGATCCAGCGGCCGGCCGCCCTGGGTACCGGCGATTGTGTCAGCAGCAGGGTGCCGACGGCAGCGAGCAGGAAGAGACGATAGCCATGGCGGCGCGTTGGCAGAGCAGGCAGCGGCACATTCACGATTGGACACCATGCGGGGAACGGAAGGCCGGACTCCAGCCGAGCACGCGCCGGGCTTTCTGATTGCTCGCTTCGGTGTTGTCTTCCGTGATATTGAACACGCCCGTGGCATTGCTTTGCAGGGCCAGCAAGGCGGCGTGTGCGGCAGCAGCGACATGGACCGGGCTGGACCCTTGCGGCTCGGCCGACCAGGTGCCGGGACCGTACAGCTGGCCGTAGCGCAGCACGGTTCCTTGCAATCCGGACGTTTGCAACACCTGGGTTTCCAGCGCGATCACACCGCCGACGCTGACGCGGCGCAGGCCTTCAGCATCGATGTCCAGCGGGTGCTCTTCCAGATAAGGTTTGTCGCCGGGCGCATAAGCCCAGGCGATGCTTTGGGCGATCAGGCGCGTGGCGCCGGCGGGGCGGCGACCAGGTTGCGCGTGCCTTCACTGCGCACACGCGCATTGCCGGCGGCCGCTTGCGTCAGCGCCTGCGGATCAGGTACGCGAGGCAGGTCGGTCAATTGATGAATGATGACGGACGGCGCTATGCGCACCAGTTCCGACTTGAGAGTGTCGGCGTCGAACACGTCGGCCAGTACCGGAATTGCACCCAGCTCGCGCAAGGCGCTGGCGCGAGCCTGGTGGCGCGTGCCGCCGTAGACCGTGTAACCGGCATCGCGCAGCAACGGAATCAGCACGGTGCCGACGGCGCCGGTTGCACCGGCCAGAAATATCGTTTCGCTCATCATCTTTCCTTGTGGTTGATGTCACAAGTGTAGGAGCGCAAGCGGCCGGTAAAAAGAGCCAAAAACGTCTGAAAGAACTAGGCCAAGACCAGGCCAAGACCAGGTCAAGATCAGGCCTGGAAATGATGAAATCGAAGATGGAAAGGGGATTGCCGGGCAGCGCGAGTGGCCGCCCGGCGAAGGATGCGACAGATGGGTCAGCGCTTCTTGTATTGCGAATTGCCGAACAGGATATCGCGCGCCTTGTCATCGGTCAGCGCCTTGCGCTTGTCGGCCAGCACGGTGACGCCGCGTTGCACGGCAGGACGTTCGCTGATGGCGTCGAACCAGCGCTGCACGTTGGGATACTCGCTCAATTCGATGCCTTGATTCTTCCACGAGCGCGTCCAGGGGAAGCTGGCGATGTCGGCAATGGTGTAGGCGTCGCCGGCCAGATAAGCGGTCCTGGACAATTGCTTGTCGAGCACGCCGTACAGGCGCTTGGCTTCATTGGAGTAGCGATTGACGGCGTACTCGATCTTTTCCGGCGCATAGATGCGGAAATGGTGAGCCTGCCCGAGCATGGGGCCGAGGCCGCCCATCTGGAACATCACCCATTGCAGCACGTTGTATTTTTCGCGGTCGGTGGCGCCGAGCAGCTTGCCGGTTTTACCGGCCAGGTAAATCAGGATCGCGCCTGATTCGAACAGCGACATTGGTTGGCCGTCCGGACCGTCCGAATCGACAATCGCGGGGATTTTGTTGTTCGGCGAAATCTTCAGAAACTCATCGGTGAACTGGTCGCCGGCGCCGATATCAATTGCGTGCGTGCGATAGTCCAGGCCAAGTTCTTCTAGCATGATGTGGACCTTGTGGCCGTTCGGCGTGGCCCAGCTGTATACGTCAATCATGATCTTCCTTATGGGGCGAAATGGTGATGAAAAATAATCGTAAGGGGAGAGCGGATCTCCTCTGGAGTCGTCAGGAGAAGTGCCGGGCTAGTGTAGCCCAAGCCTTGCAAACGCGCAGAGGACGAGGCATTTTCCGGCTCGTCCCGGGGACCTATTTTTTGCGCGAGAAATGATGCATGAGCGGATAACTGCGCAGCCGTGTGTAGGCGTTGAACAGCAGGGCGGAACGGGTGCGGGGCGAGATCTGGATGGCGTTGTGCAGGACCTTTTCCTGCGGTTGCCAGCGCAGCTTGGAGCGGTCGCGCCCGGTGGATAAATTGACGCTGCGAAAACCTTGCGCGATGGCCCAGCGCATGGTTTCAATGACCAGCGTGGTCATGATGCTGTAGGCGCTCCAGCGCGGATCGTAGCCCGAGTAATAAAGATACAGCTGATCGTCCAGGACGAAGCCGATGCGCGTGGCGGCAACCTTGCCGCCGATGCGCAAGCGGAATATGCGCAGCCGGTCTTCGCGCGCCAGCATCATGGCGTGTTCCGAAAAGAACACGCGGCTCTTGCGGGAGCGAAAGGTGTCGGCATGCGGTACGCCCTCGTCACGGCCTGCGCGCAAGGCGTGCAGGCGATAAAAGTCGGACAGCGCTGCGGCGACATCGACAGGGCGCCCGACCACTTCGAAGGTGTGCTGCAAGCCGTCACGGCGCAGGGAATTGAAACATTTGCGGATCGCTTCCTTCATGTTGCGCGACAAGCTGCCTTTGAGCGTATCCCAATCGGACGGCAAAGGCCGGTAGCACATCACGCGCGCCGTCGGCTGCGCAATGCCGGGGGAAGACAGTTGCCGGGCTTGATCCGGCGACAGTCCTTGCCACTCGATCCAGTCCCACAAATGCCGGTGCGCGAGCAGATAGGTTTGCAGCGCGGCGAGCGCAGCGTCGCTATGGTCGGGATGGCAGATCAGGCCGCGTACCTCGGTAATGTTGGGATCGGCGCCGAAGAATTGCAGCACCTTGACGCCGAAGGCGCCGAGGCCGGGACGTACGCTGATCATCATCGGCGCCACCGCCACGAGCTTGCCGCAGGCGTCGCGCAGCACGAAAGTATGCAGGCGGTCATGGATCAGCAGGCGGCGGGCGCGGAGATGGCGCCACCAATGGAGATTCCAGTCGGGTCCGGCAAACGGATGCTGCAGCGGCAGGGCGGCACACAAGGCCTCCCATTCGGGCGTCAGCGCCATCAGCTCGGCGTCGCTGTGAATGGTCGCGAGCGTCAGCGCCGCCGTAGCGCCGTCATTGCCGCGAGTGTCCGTTTGATTGCCTTGCATGTTCTCCTGATGTGATGAAGACAATGCAGCCATGGCGAAAAAGCGAGACGCGTTGCCGGCAGCGGCGCGTTGCCGCCGCCGGATCAGATTGCGCCGGGACGCCTGGTCAGCAGTGCGTGTCTTTCCAGCGAAAAATATTCCGTCAATGTACTGGCGGACGCGCTGGCGAGCAATGTTTTGAACTGTTCAAAGGCGGCAGGCGGAGTCGCCGCCAATTGCTCGCCCCACGCCAATGCCTTGTCCAGCGCGGTGCCGTCCGGCGTCAGGCGGTTGACGATGCCGGCGCCATGCAGCCGCGCTGCCGGCAACGGAGCGGCGTCCAGCAGGATTTCGGCGACCCATTGCGGAGGCAGCGATTTGGGCAGGAACCAGCCGGCGCCGCCGACGGCCCAGGTACCGACCTGTGAAGGGGAAATACCGAACGCGGCATTCTGTCCCGCCACGATCAGGTCGCAACCCAGCGCCAGCGAAAAGCCGGCATCAAGCGCGATGCCTTCGATGGCGGCGATCACCGGCTTGGGAAAGCTGCGCAGCGTCTCGATCAGATTTTGCAGAGTTTCCAGTGCGGCGATCTGCGTCGAGAGATCCTTGCCTGCTTCAATGCCACCACAAAAATCACGTTCGGCGCCGGTCAGCACCAGTGCACGCACGGAATCGTCGCGCTCCGCCTTTGACAACGTCTCGATCGCCGCCGCCAGGACATTGCTGTCGACGGCATTGCGCCGGCCGGGATTGGCGAAGGTGAGGATCAGAGTGGCGTCGTTGCGGCTTGCTTTGAGTTCGGCTGTCATGGATGGATGTTGTTGTGGTTGACGCGCACCACCACCAGATGATGGTTTCTCGCTACGGATCGTGAACAGGTTCTTACAGACTGGCCAGGCGATCCAGCGCCAGGCGCAGCGTTTCGTCCTTCTTGGCGAAGCAGAAGCGCACGATCCCCGACTCCTTGGGCGTGTTGTAAAACGCCGAGACGGGGATCGCGGCGACGCCGATTTCCGTCGTCAGCCATTTGGAGAATTCCGCTTCGGACAAATCCGAGATCGCACCGTATTCAACGCACTGGAAGTAGGTGCCGTCGGACGGCAGCAATTTGAAGCGGGTGTTCTTCAGGCCGTCGCGGAACAGATCACGCTTGCGCTGGTAGAAGGCGGGCAGTTCGACGTAGGGCGCCGGATTCTTCATGTACTCGGCGATGCCGTATTGCACCGGCGTGTTGACGGTGAAGACGTTGAACTGATGCACCTTGCGGAATTCTGCGGTGAGCGCGGCAGGCGCAGCGACGAAGCCGATTTTCCAGCCGGTGACGTGGTAGGTCTTGCCGAAGCTGGAGTTGATGAAGGTGCGCGGCGCCAGTTCTGGATGGCGGCACAGCGATTCATGTGCCTGGCCGTCGTAGACCATGTGTTCGTAGACTTCGTCGGACAGGATCAGGATGTCGGTGCCGCGCACGATGTCGGCCAGCGCATTGACGTCGGCTTTCTTGAGGATGGAGCCGGTCGGGTTGTGCGGCGTGTTGACCATGATCAGGCGCGTCTTGCTCGTGACGGCGGCGCTGACTTTGTCCCACGGCACGCTGTAGCCGTCACTGCTGACGGTCATCTGGACGAATACCGGAATGCCGCCGGCCAGTTCGATGGCGGGTACATAGCAGTCGTAGGCCGGTTCGATCACGATCACTTCGTCGCCGGCATGCACTGCGCACAGGATCGAGGTCAGGATGCCTTGCGTGGCGCCGGCGGTGACGGTGATTTCGCTGAGCGCGTCGTAGGCGTGGCCGTGCAGCGTCCTGATCTTTTGTGCAATCGCTTCGCGCAACAGCGGCACGCCGGCCATCGGCGGGTATTGATTCAGGCCGGTTTTCATGGCGTGCGTTACTGCGTCGACCAAGGCCGGATCGCAATCGAAATCGGGAAATCCCTGGCCCAGATTGACCGCACCTTTTTCGCTCGCGAGCGCGGACATGACGGTGAAGATGGTGGTGCCGACCCGGGGCAGTTTGGAGACGATGTTGGCTGGCTGGCTCATGGAAATGAATCTGGAAGAAAGCGGAAAGAAAGCATTTTAGCCGGATTTCCGGCGTCGGCACTCGCTTGGTGCAAATCGGCGGCGATGATGCACCGGCGCGGCGGTTGGCATGGCGTTATGCCATGATTTCTTCCGCCACGGAGGCGTGCCAGCCTTGCGGCGTCATGATGGCGAACATGTTCTTGCGCGCGGTCTTCCTGGCCAGCTTGAGCAGGGCCTTGTCCTTGGTGATCAGCACGCCGGCTTCCGATTGCAGCGCCAGTTCGAGGAATTTCTGGTCGTCCGGATCGGTGCAGACCGGCAGGCCGAACGTGTTGACGGCGGCCTTGGGCAGGCAGGTGATCAGGCTGTCGAATTCGGCGCGGATGGCCGGCTTGTCTTCTTCCTTGAGCGGCAGGTGCGGATAATTGAGCACGACCAGCCATTCCATGCGGCAGTCTTCGCGCGTGACGGCCTCGACGCGGCGCTCGCGCATGGCGCGCAGCAACAGCGCCCAGCGCGGATCGCGAAAGACGAACAGGTCAAGGCAGACGTTGGTGTCGAGAACGAGTCGGCGCGGCGCGGCGGCAGGCGATGCGCCGCCGGGGGAAGTGATGGTGCTAATTGTCAAAACCGCGTGCTTTCTGGGGAGCGTCCGGGAGCGTGGTATCAGCCAGGTTGTTGCCGCTTTCGACGACGTCGTAGCCCTGGTCGGTAAGGCGCCAGAACTGGTGGATGTCGACGGCGACGAGGCCGCGATCATGCAGCAGCCGCAGATGATGCTGGATCAGCTCGGGCGGGGTGTTGTCCTGGATGGTCAGATTGGTCTGGATCTTCTCGATGTCGCCGTAGCTGGTGCCGAAAGTAGACAGTGTTTTGAGGATGTCAGCCATCAGAGCTTTGTCGCGTTTCATATGTCCTCCTGGTGGTGTTGAATCGTGCAGGCGGCGCTCCCGTCCTGCTTGCCGCCGACCGCTCGCTGTTGCTTCTGCCGGGGCGTGGACGATGTCGTTATCCTGCGGTGTTCCATATCCCAGATACTAATCCATGTGGGCGGTATCTGCTCGCATGGAAAGGAAGCGCTGCCCATTTTTTTGCCGGGTTGTTGTGTGGCTTGCAAGCAGCTCTCCCGCATAAAAAAGCCGCGTCCTCATGACGCGGCTTTGCCTGCCGGCAGTTGTTCCCGCGCGACGGCAAGGTTCAGAACTGCTCCCATTCGTTGCCGTCGTCGGCGGTGGCCTGCTTGATCTGGCGGGGCGCCGGGGCGGACGATTTTTGCTGCGGCGGCAGGGCTGGTACGGCCGGCTTTGCGACCACCGGCGGAGCACGGCGTGCAGGGACAGCAACTGCGGCAGCAGGCACGGTCCTCGCCTGCGCACTATCGAGCTTGAAGACGCTGACCACTTCCGCCAGTTTCGCGGCCTGGTCCTGCAGAGACTGCGCAGCGGCGGCGGCTTCTTCGACCAGGGCGGCGTTCTGCTGGGTGACTTCGTCCATCTGCGTGATGGCCTGGTTGACCTCTTCGATGCCGGCGCTTTGCTCCTGGCTGGCGGCGGTGATTTCGCCGACGATGTCGGTGACGCGTTTGACGCTGCTGACCACTTCCGTCATGGTCGCGCCGGCTTGCGCGACGAGCTTGCTGCCGGTGTCGACTTTTTCAACCGAGTCGTCGATGAGCGCCTTGATTTCTTTGGCGGCGGAGGCCGAGCGCTGCGCCAGGCTGCGCACTTCGCTGGCGACGACCGCGAAGCCGCGGCCCTGCTCGCCGGCGCGGGCCGCTTCCACGGCGGCGTTCAGCGCCAGGATATTGGTCTGGAAAGCAATGCCGTCGATCACGCTGATGATGTCGACGATTTTCTTCGACGAATCGTTGATCGAACCCATGGTGTCGACCACTTGTTCCACGACGGTGCCGCCTTGAATCGCGACTTCCGACGCGGATACCGCCAGCTGGTTTGCCTGGCGGGCGTTGTCGGCGTTTTGCTTGACGGTGGAGGTGAGCTCTTCCATGGACGAGGCGGTTTCTTCCAGCGAGCTGGCCTGCTGCTCGGTGCGGCTGGACAAATCGAGGTTGCCGACGGCGATTTCGTTGGAGGCGGTGGCGATGGTGTCGGTGCCCTGGCGCACCTGGCTGACGATCTTGAACAAGCTGTCGTTCATGGCCTTGAGCGAGGTCATCAGTTGCCCGGTCTCGTCCTTGCTGGACGGCCGGATGTCGGCGGTCAGGTCGCCGTCGGCGACGCGCTGCGCCACGTCCACCGCAAGGCGCAGCGGGTTGGAGACGATGCGCGCGACCCACATCGCCATGAGCATGCCGAGCACGATGCAGGCCGACAGCATGGCGACGATCATGATGCGCGAAGAGGCGTAGGTGGCTTCGGCTGACTTGTCGGCGAGATCCGCGCCTTCCTGGTTGGCGGCGACGAGTTTGTCGGTGTTGGCGAACATCGCCAGGTAGATCGGCGTGGCTTCCTTCATGATGACGGCGCGCGCTTCCTCATTCTTGTTCTGGCGCGAGAGGTCGAGGATCTTTTTTTGCAGCCCCAGGAAGGCATCGAAGTTTTTTACAAGCTGGGGGTAGACGGCTTTTTCAATGTCGGTGTCGATCAGTTTTTCATAGTCGGCGAGTTTCTTCTTCATGGCCGGCACCATCTCGTCGAGCAGCTTTTCGTTGGCGACAAAATCTTCTTCGGTGGAAGAGAGCACGTGCTGCAGCTGGACGGAGCGGATGCGCACCAGGATGACCTTCAGCTCCAGCGAGGTTCTGACGCTGGGCAGCCAGTTGCCGGCGATGTCGGTCGAGGCCTGGTTGACCTTGCCGAGCTGGACGATGGCGAAGGCGCCGAGCGCGCTGGTCAGCGCCAGCACCAGGATGAAGGAAATCAGCAGTTTCCTGGAAATTCGCAAATCATAGAACCATTTCATACAGCCTCCCTGTCAGTGGATGTGACGGCTCGGGCCGAGCGTGCCGGGCCGTGGCAATGCAATGTTCACTACTTTTTGGTGCAAATTCAGGATCTGCGAGGGCTTGGATTGTTATCGTTCGGTGCCGCATACCAGGTATGACATGAACGGCCATTCTATGAAGAAGTTTAGGGCGCGGGAAAAATAGTTTTGGCTTTGGCGGATTAGCAACACCGGATTGGATGGGTAACGGCTACTTGCCTTGGCGTCAACGAAGGGGTTCCGGCAGACGGGTTTCGACGCTTTCGGTATGATGTCGAAAAAGTTAACAGGACCCTCTATGCTGATTGTTTTATCGCCCGCCAAATCCCTCGACTACGACACTCCCGCAACAACCGACATCCACACCAAGCCCGATTTCATTGCCCGCTCCGCAGAGCTGATCGACGTCCTGAAGCAGAAGTCGCCGGCGCAGATCGCGACACTGATGGGAATTTCCGACCAACTGGCGACACTCAACGCCGACCGGTTTGCTGCGTGGTCGCGCAAGTTCACCAGCAAGAACAGCAAGCAGGCCGTGCTGGCTTTCAACGGCGACGTCTATGAGGGCCTGGATGCGGCTTCACTTTCCGTCAAGCAACTGGATTACGTGCAGTCGCATGTGCGCATCCTCTCGGGCCTGTACGGCGCCTTGCGTCCCTTGGATCTGATGCAGCCTTACCGCCTGGAAATGGGGACACGGCTGCCGAATCCGCGTGGCAAGGACTTGTATGCGTTCTGGGGCGAAGACGTCACCAAGGCGCTCAATGCCGAGCTGGCGGGGCACAAGGCCAAGGTGCTGGTGAACCTGGCGTCGGAAGAGTATTTCAAAGTGGTCAAGACCAAGGTGCTTGAGGCCAAGGTGATTTCGCCCGTGTTCGAAGACTGGAAGGGCGGCAAGTACAAGATCATCTCTTTCTACGCCAAGCGCGCGCGAGGGCTGATGGCGCGCTACGCCGCGCTGAAGGGAGTGAACCAGCCGGAAAAGCTGAAGAACTTCGATCTCGACGGCTACGCCTTTGACGAATCGGTATCTAGTGACACCTCGTGGGTGTTCCGTAGGCGCGTGGCTGAATAGGCGCCCGGAGGACTGTCCACACAATGAAAAAGCCCCGCATTGCGGGGCTTTTTCATGAGTACGGTGACGCTGCGCTTACCAGATTTTCCACCAGGGCTTGTCCTTGGACTTGGGGCCGCCATGATAGTAAGGGCTGTTCGGGTAGGTGGCCTGGATGACGCGTTCGGTGTCGTCGCGCAGCTGTTTCTGGCCCATCGCCTCGTACGCGCGCATCATGATGAACAAGGCTTCTTCGACGGCCGGCGCGTCAGGATATTCCTTCACCGCAGCCTGGGCGCGGTTGACTGCCGATACATAGGCGCCACGGCGGTAGTAGTAATTGGCCACGTGGACATCGTATTGGGCCATCGAATTGACCAGGTATTTCATCCGCAGCAGGGCATCCGGCGTGTAGGTGCTGTCCGGGAAGCGCTCGGCCAGCAGCTTGAACGAATCGAAGGCATCGCGCACTGCCTTGGGATCGCGCTCGGTGTTGTCCTGGTCGGTGAAGGTGTCGAAGATGCTGGTGCGGTCATTGAAATTGATCAGGCCGCGCAGGTAATACATGTAGTCGACGTTGGGATGATTCGGGTGCAGCTTGATGAAGCGGTCTACCGCAGCCAAGCCTTGCGGCTGGTCGTTCAGGCGGTAGTACGCGTAGGCGATATCCATCTGCGCCTGTTGCGCGTAGGTGCCGAATGGATAGCGCGATTCAAGCTTTTCGAAATACTTGATGGACTTCTCATAACCGCCGGCAGTCAGCTCATCCTTGGCTTCCGAGTATAATTTGGACGCAGACCAGCCTATCGTCTCGTCTTTTTGTTCCGGCAACAAGCCGCATGCTGACAATGAAAGGATGAATGCGACGGTAAGCAACTTCAATAAGATTTTTTGCATGACGTATGAGCAGTTTGAGCGGGTGCAAAGAAACAAGAAATTTCAATCCACTGATTATAGCTGATGTCACGTACCACTCCCCCTAAGGTTGTTAAAGCATTTGCAACCGAACCCGTTGAAATACCCGAGGGAGATGATTCGCTCGATGAAGTCGTCGAGGAATTTACCGATGGTGCAGAACCCATAACTCTGAAACTGACCGACGACGCCTGTGGCGTCCGGCTCGACAAAGTCTTGTCGGGACTGGTGCCGCAATACTCGCGCAGCCGCATCCAGCAATGGATAGAAGGCGGCCACGTGACCGTCGACGGCAACCCCGCCCGCACCAAAATGACGGTGCTGGGCGACGAACTCGTCGTCATCACGCCGCAGGCCGCGCCGGAAGACAACGCCTTCCAGCCGGAGCCGATGGACTTGCGCATCATCCATGAAGACAAGGCCATCATGGTGATCGACAAGCCGGCGGGACTGGTGGTCCACCCGGCCGCCGGCAACTGGTCGGGTACGCTTCTCAACGGTCTGTTACATCATTGTCCGGCCCTGGCCGGTGTACCGCGCGCAGGCATTGTCCATCGCCTGGACAAGGACACCAGCGGCCTCATGGTCGTAGCCAAGACGCTGGCGGCGCAGACCGACCTGGTGCGCCAGTTGCAGGCGCGCACGGTCAAACGCCAATATCTGGCGCTGGTCTGGGGCATGCCGCAGCTGTCCGGCACGGTTGATGCGCCGATGGCGCGCCATCCGCGCGACCGCATCAAGATGGCGGTATCCGAAAGCATAACGGCCAAGCCGGCCGTCACGCACTATCGTCGCGCCGCCGTCGGAGCGCTCGACGGGCGCGCCGTGAGCCTGATGCGTTGCCAGCTGGAAACGGGGCGTACCCATCAGATCCGCGTCCATATGCAGTCGCTCGGTTTTGCGCTGGTCGGCGATGCCTTGTACGGCAAGTCGCATCTGATGACCTTCTTCCCGCGCCAGGCGTTGCAGGCCTGGAAACTCGGCCTGATTCATCCGACCACCGGCAAGCAAGTCGAATGGGAGGTGGGCTTGCCCGCGGATTTCACCGAGTTGCTGGAACGCGCCGGCATCGACGTGAAAGTGCTGACCGCACTCGAAGACTGAAGGACTGCGCCTGCATGGAACTGCTGATTCCCGACTGGACCGATATCCCCGCCAACGTCGGCGCGTTGTCGACATTGCGCAGCGGCGGCGTCAGCCGCGGCGCGTATGACGACGGGCATGGCGGCGGCGGCCTGAATCTGGGCGTGCACGTACAGGACGATCTCACGCACGTGCAGCGCAATCGCGCTTTGCTGCGCAGTATTTTGCCGGCCGAACCTGCCTGGCTGACGCAGGTGCATGGCGTCAATGTCGCCGATGCTGCGCAGGTGCGGGGCGCGCCCGATGCCGACGCCTGCATCGCCACCGAAGCCGGTGCCGTCTGCGTCATGATGACAGCGGATTGCCTGCCGGTATTGTTATGCGACGCTTCCGGCAGCGTCGTCGGCGCGGCGCATGCGGGTTGGCGCGGACTGGCCGGCGGCGTGCTGGAAAAGACAGTGGCCGCTATGCGCGGTCGCGGCGCCGGCGAGATCATCGCCTGGCTGGGACCGGCGATCGGGCCGCAGCAATTTGAAGTCGGTCAGGACGTGCTGGAAGCATTCGCCGCACACGACGTCGCAAGTCGTTCCGCGTTCGCTGCCATCGCCGGACGCGAAGGCAAGTACCTGGCGGATATCTACCAGCTGGCGCGCCGGCGGCTGGCGCAAGCCGGCGTGTCGCGTGTTGCCGGCGGCGGATTGTGCACCGTGAGCGACTCACGGTTCTATTCCTATCGGCGCGACAAGCAGACCGGCCGCATGGCTTCCCTGATCTGGCTCAGGTAGGCGGCGCCGTCCTGCTATTTCAATTCGGTCAATTGCTCCAATAGCTGCCGGGTGTGTCCCGGCAATTCCTCGCGGCTTCTCACGCATATCAGCAGTTGCCGCTTCGCCCACGGGTCGCTGAGCGGGATGCAATTGATCTCCATGTTTTTCTTGCAGCGCAGGGCGGCTGTTTCGGGAATCACGGCGATGCCGACGTCGCGCTCCACCATCCGGCAGATGCCGTCGAAGCTACGCAGCCTGACGCGGTATTGCAGGCGTTTTCCGGCGCGCAGCGCGTGGCCGGCCAGGTGCTCCTGCAGTGCGCTGCCATTGCTCAGTCCAATAAAGTTCTTGTCCATGAGTTCCGCAAATTGCAGCGCCTTGCGGCGCGCCAGCGCGTGCTTGCGCGGCAGCACCGCGACCAGCCGGTCCTGACGGAAGGAGATGGTCTCCAGCGAACCGGTCGGTACCGAGTCGGCGACGATGCCGATGTCGGCGACGCCGTCGACGATGGCCTGCACGATTTCGTGGCTGAGCCGTTCTTCCAGGTCGATGTCGATATAGGGATTTTTCGCCAGGAAGGCACCCAGCGCATCGGGCAGGAATTCGCTGATGGCGGCGGTATTGCCGAGCAGGCGGATGTGGCCCTTAAGGCCGTGCGCGTACTCGCTGAGTTCGTCGCGCATCCGGTCCATTTGCTGGTGCACGGTGCGGGCATGGTGCAACAGGGCGCGTCCGGCTTCGGTCAGCTGGACTCCGCGTCGCTCGCGCAGCAGCAAGGCGACACCGAGGGCGTCCTCCATGCTGCGGATGCGCGCACTGGCAGAGGCCAGCGCGAGATGCGAACGGCCGGCGCCGGCGGTGATGCTGCCGGTTTCCGCGACATGCAGGAAGAGCCGCAGGTCGCTCAGGTCAAGACGTGTGGTCATGGTTGCAGATGGAGTTGACGGGCAGCCTTCGCTGGCGCCGAAGGCTGGCTCAGTGTATTCCAGATTTTCTCGCATGACGATAGCTGGCAGACTCGGTGCATTGTTGAACGAATCCCGGGAGCCGCCATGCCGACCAGTTTGTCTCTTAGTGCCAGCCATATCACGCTATTGTCGGCCGTCGCCGCAATCTTTCTGTTGGCGGGTTTCGTCAAGGGCGTGGTCGGGCTCGGCCTGCCCACCGTGGCGGTGGGGCTGTTAGGTTTGTTCATGCCGCCATTGCAGGCGGCTGCGTTGTTGATTGTGCCGTCGCTGGTGACCAACGTCTGGCAGTTGCTGGCCGGTGGGCGCTTCCTGTGGTTGTTGCGCCGGCTCTGGCTGATGTTGTTGGGCATCGTTGCCGGCACTTTGCTGGGCGCCAATTTTATGGCTCCAGATGCGAGTGGGCGCGCGACTGTTTTTCTGGGCGTGGCGCTGGTCGCGTATGCCGTGTTGGGACTGGCAGCGATCAGGTTTTCCGTCAGTGCCGGCCGGGAGAAAACATGGTCGCCGCTGATCGGTCTGATCACAGGATTGGTCACTGCTGCGACGGCGGTATTCGTGATTCCTGCGGTGCCGTATTTGCAGGCGCTCAACCTGGAAAAGGATGAACTCATCCAGGCGCTGGGTCTGTCGTTCACGGTGTCGACCATCGCGATGGCAATCGGACTCGCGCAAGGCGGTGCGCTGCAAATGGAAGGCGCGGCGATTTCGGTAATGGCCCTGTTGCCGGCGCTCGGTGGAATGTTCATCGGGCAGTGGATGCGCGGGAAGATTTCGGCGACGTTGTTTCGCCGCTGCTTCTTCATCGGCTTGCTGCTGCTGGGCTTGCACCTGAGTTCGCATCTGTGGCGATGACGGGCATGCAGTTCGACGTCGAAATGCGCGCGGACGGCATGCGCATTTACGCCAGAGCGGGGCATGAAATCGTCGGTGCGCTCGATGTGGAAAATGGAGATGCGCGCGAGAACGGCAGGATGAATATCGTCGTCATTTACGTCGCCCCGCGCTGGCGCTGCAACGGCATTGAAGAGGCGCTGCGGGAACGCCTTGCGCTGCATGCGGTGAATGCGCCATGCAGCCGTGTGCCGGTCAAGGATGTCTGAGCACGATCTGCAATTTTCGTATTTCTTCTATTGGCGGTTTGGAGCCGCCGTGTAATTCTCGCGCCTCAAGCAGACATGGCGGCGCACTTCTCGTTGGGTGTCAGGGCTCGTTTTTTTGCTCGGGCGCCGCCTCGTTTGCCGGGCGTTGTCCTGCCTCATGCGCCGCTTTCGATTTTTCCCTGATTTGACGATTCCGCTTGCGTTGCGGTGTACCCATCAGGTATAAAACAATTGTCAAGGGAAATACGCCGTACAGGAAAAACGTCATGATTCCTGCAGTGACCGACTGTTCGGTAATCGACATCATGAAGACGACATATAACCATGCGATTGCGACGATGTACATTGTGATTTCTGGTTTACAGACTGAGCGACAAACCGTAACAATACGCGAAAATTGTAGAAGCGAGCATGAATACGCAGAACCCGCACAGCGTTCCTCCCGTTGTTTCAGCATGGCTAAACCAGTTATCTGATCCCAAGACGTGGCAGACGTGGCAGACATTGCAAATGCCCGCTGCCGGCCAGCTAGACGTGCAGTCGATCCAGAAGCAGCTGGGCGACCTCGGCGCCAAGCTTGATCCTGCCGACGTGGCCCGATTGCAGCGGGATTATGCGGATCAATTCGCGAGCCTGTGGCAGACAGCAATCAGCTCGCAGATTCCCGCTGTCACCGATCGCCGCATGTCTGCACCGGCATGGCAATCCAATCCGTTTTTTGCCTTTCATGCGGCGGCTTACCAGCTCAACGCACGCTTTCTGACGTCGATGGTTGACGCGGTCCAATCGACCGACAAGGTCAAGCAGAAACTTCGTTTTGCAGTGCAGCAAATGATCGACGCGCTGTCCCCGGCGAACTTCCTGGCGACCAATCCCGAAGCGCAGCAAAAGATTATCGAGACGCACGGTGAAAGCCTCACCCGCGGCATCGCGCAATTGTTCGCGGACTTGCAAAAGGGCCGCGTCTCGCAAACCGACGAAACCGCCTTTGAAGTCGGCAAGGACGTCGCCACGACTGCGGGTTCGGTGGTGTTCGAAAACGAACTGTTCCAATTGATCCAATATGCACCGCTGACCAAGACGGTGCATGCGCGTCCGCTGCTGATCGTGCCGCCTTGCATCAACAAGTTTTACATCCTTGACCTGCAGCCGCAGAACTCGCTGGTGCGTTATACGGTAGAGCAGGGCAATACGGTTTTTCTGGTTTCCTGGCGCAACGCCGATGCCTCGATGGAGACCGCGACCTGGGATCAATACGTCGACGACGCCGTAGTCAGGGCGATCCATGTGGTGCAGGAAATTTCCGGACAAGACAAGATCAACGCGCTCGGCTTCTGCGTCGGCGGCACCATTCTTTCCTGCGCGCTGGCGGTTCTGGCTGCACGTGGCGAAGACCCGGTAGCCAGCCTGACACTGCTGACGGCGTTCCTGAATTTCCTCGACACCGGCGCCATCGATGTCTATATCGACGATGTCCAGATCGGCATGCGCGAGCAGATGATCGGCAAAAGCGGGCTGATGGCGGGGCGCGATTTCGCCTCGGCGTTTTCGAGCCTGCGGCCGAACGACCTGCTCTGGAATTACGTGGAGTCGAACTATCTCAAAGGCGAGACGCCGCAAGCATTCGATCTGCTTTACTGGAATGCCGACAGCACCAATTTGCCGGGCCCGATGTTCTGCTATTACCTGCGTCACATGTATCTGGAGAACGCGCTCAAGGAACCGGGCAAGCTGACCATCGCGGGCGAGAAGATCGATCTCTACAAGCTCAACATGCCTGCGTTCATCTACGCTTCGCGGGAAGATCACATCGTGCCATGGGCCTCGGCGTATGCGTCGACATCGATCCTCAATGCCAGGAAGCCGGGCAACAACCGCTTCGTGCTGGGTGCTTCCGGACACATCGCCGGGGTGATCAACCCGCCTGCGAAAAAGAAGCGCAGTTACTGGACCAACGACAAGATCGGGGCCGATCCCGAAGCATGGTTTGCCGGCGCGGTGGAACATCCCGGCAGCTGGTGGACGGAATGGTCGGATTTTCTTTCCAGGCATGCCGGCAAGCAGGTTGCCGCGCCGAAGAAGGCCGGCAGCGCCAAATATAAAGCGATTGAGCCGGCGCCGGGAAGGTACGTCAAAGTCAGGGCCGAATAAGGTCTATACGACCAACAAGGTCTGCGAAGATCAACCAGGCAGTAAAGCAGCAAGCAGCAAGAACGGGATGCGGTTTCATAAAGATGCCGGCGTACACAGCGATGTGAGATAGCAGTCATCGTCATCCCCGGAACTTATCCACCCGACACAAATAGGAGGCAGGACCATGGTAAAACGTATCGCATATGTGACCGGCGGCATGGGGGGCATCGGTACCCCGATTTGCGCACGTCTGGCCAAAGACGGCTTCACGGTCGTCGCCGGTTGCGGCCCCAACTCCACCCGCAAGGACAAATGGCTGGCTTCCATGCGCGAGCAGGGTTTCGACGTCCACGCGTCGGAAGGCAACGTCGCCGACTGGGACTCGACCAAGGCGGCGTTTGACAAGGTGAGGGCGGAGATCGGCGAGGTCGACGTGCTGGTCAACAATGCCGGCATCACCCGTGACGGGCAGTTCCGCAAGATGAGCAAATCCGACTGGGACGCCGTCATCGACACCAACCTGAATTCGCTGTTCAACGTGACCAAACAGGTCATCGAGGGCATGGTGGACCGCAACTGGGGACGCATCATCAATATTTCGTCCGTCAACGGTCAAAAGGGACAGTTCGGCCAGACCAACTATTCGACCGCCAAAGCCGGCATTCACGGTTTCACCATGGCGCTGGCGCAGGAAGTCGCCACCAAGGGCGTGACGGTCAATACCGTGTCGCCGGGCTACGTCGGCACCGACATGGTGCGCGCAATTCGTCCTGAAGTGCTGGAGAAAATCGTCGCCGGCATCCCGGTCAAGCGCTTGGCTGAGCCGGAAGAAATTGCCTCGATCATCGCCTGGATTGCTTCGAACGAAGGTGGTTATGCCACCGGTTCCGACTTTTCGCTGAACGGCGGCTTGCATATGGGGTAAGCATCGGTCGGGAAATCGGGATGCATTTCCGGTTTTCCGACTTGTTTTAACGGAAACTTCATACTTGTATGTATGCGTGGTTTCCCGCCTATAATGCGTTACGCCAGCGGACCGACTTCAACCTAAAAATATGGGTCCGCTTATATAGCTGAAAACAGACTGGAATTTCAGATGACAAGTGCAAAAAACTCAGGCGAGCGTTTAATCAAAAAATATCCCAATCGCCGCCTGTACGATACACAAACAAGTTCTTACATTACCTTGACCGACGTCAAGCAACTGGTCCTCGACAACGAGGAGTTTGCTGTCGTCGACGCCAAGAACGGCGACGATCTGACGCGCAGTATTCTGCTGCAAATCATCCTGGAAGAAGAGTCGCACGGTGCGCCGATGTTCTCCAGCGCGGCGTTGTCGCAGATCATTCGCTACTACGGTCATGCCATGCAGGGCATGATGGGCTCTTACCTGGAAAAGAACATCCAGGCGTTTATCGACATCCAGAACAAGCTGACGGAAAACTCCAAGGGGTTCTATGAAGGCAAGCCGTTCAGTCCGGAAATGTGGGCGCAGTTCATGAACGTCCAGGGCCCGATGATGCAAGGCATGATGAGCAACTATATCGAACAGAGCAAGAGCCTGTTCGTCCAGATGCAGGAGCAAATGCAGAGCCAGACCAAGAACATGTTCGGGACTTTCCCGTTCGTTCCTACCGATCCGACAAAAAAATAGTCATTCCGACAAGGCGAGGGGCCGTAAGAGCGTGAACAGGTTCTTACGGCTGCCCCGCCAGCCAAAGGGTACAATAGCGGCTTCCTTCTGAACCACGCTTTTTAGCCCATCCGTCATGTCCAATGCTTCTCCCGTCGTTCCCCAGGTAGCCCCCAAGGTCGGCTTCGTTTCACTCGGCTGCCCCAAGGCGCTGGTGGACTCCGAACAAATCCTCACGCAATTGCGCGCCGAAGGTTACGATACCGCCAAGTCCTATGATGGCGCCGATCTGGTCATCGTCAATACCTGCGGCTTCATTGATGCCGCCGTGCAAGAGTCGCTGGATGCGATCGGCGAGGCGCTGAGCGAAAACGGCAAAGTCATCGTCACCGGTTGCCTTGGCGCCAAGAAGGACGGCGACGGCGACGACCTGATCCAGAAAATCCATCCCAAGGTGCTTGAGGTCACCGGCCCGCACGCGGTCGGCGAAGTCATGCTGGCGGTGCACAAGCATTTGCCCAAGCCGCATGCGCCGTTCCTCGATCTGGTGCCGGCGCAAGGCGTGAAGCTGACACCCAAGCATTTTGCTTATCTCAAGATTTCCGAAGGCTGCAACCATCGCTGCAGCTTCTGCATCATCCCTTCCATGCGTGGCGACCTGGTGTCGCGCCCGATTGCGGACGTCATGCTGGAAGCCGAAAACCTGTTCAAGGCCGGAGTCAAGGAATTGCTGGTCATTTCGCAAGACACCAGCGCCTATGGCGTTGACGTCAAATTCCGCATGGGATTCTGGAATGGCAAGCCGGTCAAGACACACATGACGCAACTGGTTGAGGCGCTCGGCGAACTGGCCAGCCGTTATGGCGCCTGGGTGCGCCTGCATTACGTCTACCCGTATCCGCACGTGGACCAGATCATCCCGTTCATGGCGCAGGGCCATGTGCTGCCGTACCTCGACGTGCCGCTGCAGCATGCCCATCCCGACGTGCTCAAGCGCATGAAACGTCCGGCCAGCGGCGAGAAGAACATTGAACGCATCCAGGCCTGGCGCAAGATGTGCCCCGACCTGACCATCCGCTCGACTTTCATCGCCGGTTTCCCAGGCGAAACCGAAGCCGAGTTCGAATACCTGCTCGACTTCCTCAAGGAAGCCGAAATCGATCGCCTGGGCTGCTTTGCCTATTCCCCCGTGGAAGGCGCGACCGCAAATCTGCTCGACAACCCGGTGCCGGAAGAGCTCCGCGAAGAGCGCCGGGGACGCGTCATGCAACTGCAGGAAGAGATTTCCAAGAAGCGCCTGCAAGCCAAAGTCGGGAAAACCTTGCGTGTACTGATCGACGAGGTGGATCGTAGCGGCGGCATCGGACGCTCCTCCGCCGATGCGCCTGAAATCGACGGCGTGGTCTACGTCAAGCCGCCGTTCGAACCGCATAAAAAACTCGTGGTCGGCGAGTTCGTCGATGTCGTCGTCACTGCTGCCGACGCGCACGATTTGTGGGCGGCGGCGCAATGACGGCAGGGGTTGCAAGGCTATTGCTGGCGTTTGTTCTGTCCGTTTTCACCATGTTCACCCATGCACAGCAAGCCGTCGCAGGCGCAGCTGCAACGGCGGCAACGGCGCCCCCTGCGGCGCTGCCAGGCAGTCTGCAAGATGTGTTGAGCAAGCCGACGGTGTTGCGCGGCACGCTTGGCGACGCCAGGATCCAGCTCAGCCTGAAGCCCAAGGCGGATGAAGACGGCCTGGAAGGCAATTATTTTGTTTTCGGCCAAAGCGCACAGATATTGCTGGCCGGCGAAGTCGATCAGAACGACCTGATGATGGAAGAATCCCATAACGGCAAGGACGTGTCCGGCCAGTGGGAAGGCAGCTTCAAAAACGGTCTGCTCAGCGGGACCTGGTCTACGCTCGACGGCTCCGTCACCAAACCGTTTTCCCTGAAGGTGGGCGCGCCCTGAGAACCTGTGGCGCAAGCAGGATGCTTCCTGGCGGTGCGGCGTTTCTCCAACAAGAATTCATTCGAGGTTATTCGTGGCAGAAAAATACACTCCTCAGACCAGCCTGATTCACAGCGAGTACGTCGCTCCTGACAATTTCGGTGCATTACCGGTTGCCATCCATCACGCGTCGACGGTGTTGTTTCCGAATGTGGCGGCCATGCGGGCGCGCAACTGGAAAGAAAAGAGCGGCTACACCTACGGGCTGCACGGCACGCCGACCACATTCACCCTGGAAGCGCGTTTGGCCGAAATCGAAGGCGGGCGCCATTGCCGCATCGTGCCAAGCGGTCTGGCGGCAATTGCGCTCGTCAACCTGGCATTGCTCAAGACCGGCGACGACGTGCTGTTGCCCGACAACGTCTACGGCCCGAATCGTGACCAGGCCGTCTGGCTGGAGCGCGACTTCGGTATTACCGCACGTTTTTACGATCCCCTGATCGGCGCCGGCATCGCCGATCTTATTCAGGACAACACCCGCCTGATCTGGACCGAGGCACCGGGATCGGTGTCGATGGAAGTGTCCGATGTGCCGGCCATTTGCAGTGCGGCGCGTGCTCGCGGCGTGCCGGTGGCGATGGACAATACCTGGTCGGCCGGACTGGCGTTCCGTGCCTTCGATCATGGTGTCGACATCGTCATGCAGGCGCTGACCAAATATCAATCCGGTGGTTCGGACGTCCTCATGGGCGCCGTCATCACGCGCGATGATGAGCTCAATCATAAGATGGAGCTGGCGCACATGCGCTTGGGTTTTGGCGTGGGCATGGACGATGTCTATATGGTGTTGCGCAGCCTGCCGTCGATGCGGCTGCGTTTCGATGCGCACGACGCGGCCGCGCGCAAAGTGGCCGCGTGGCTCAAGCAGCGGCCGGAAATCAGCAAGGTCTTGCACCCTGCATTGCCGGATTGCCCTGGGCACGAACTCTGGCAACGCGACTTCACCGGTGCAGGCGGTTTGTTTTCCGTAATTTTTGATGCGAAATTCAGCGAAGCACAAATCGATCGCTTCGTCGATGGACTGGCGCTGTTCAAGATCGGCTTTAGCTGGGGCGGCGCCCATAGCCTTTGCGTGCCGTATCGCATGCAGACAATGCGCAAGACCTGGACGGAGAAGGGCGGCCTGGTGCGCTTCAATATCGGGCTGGAGTCGGCCGAAGATCTGATTGCCGATATCTCGCAAAGCCTGGATGCAATTCATGCTGCCAAGTAGGTTTTTGTCAGCCCGATAATGCAGGCCGTTGAATTTCTCGCTGAAGGTAAGTATTTGTAAAAGTTGGGGAGTTTTATCGGCAGTTCTCGTTATGACGCCTGGAATTTGAAGTTTTTTCGGTTTTTCGTAGTCGTTTGGCGACAACAAAGTAGGAAAACAGGACGATTTTCAACTGTGAGAAATATTGATAAAAATTTAATTTTCGCGATGATTTCCTTGTGGAAATTTTTGAAAAAATAGAAATTTTGTCGGCTCTTAAACCCAGTGTGGTGGCGGGTTTTGGAAAAAAAGCTTGATTTTTCAAGAAATTTTGCGATGTTTTTGTAAGACAAAATCCTATGTGTTGCTTGGGGCGGAGCCGACGAAAAATACCGACATCCACTAATTTCCTGCCTTTCAACACCCCCTCAGAATCGGCCTTACCGGTAAGAAAAAGTAACCGGGTGTAAATTGATTTTGAGCTGGGGGTTAAATGAATACCAATGACATGATGGCTGAAATTCGTGATGCAAATCTGAGTTATTTGATGTTGGCTCAGCAAATGATCCGATCCGACAAGGCAACCGCCATATTTCGTCTTGGTATCAGCGACGAAATAGCAGACATGATTCAAGGTCTGAGCAACGCACAAATTCTGAAACTTGCCGGCACCAACATGATGTTGACGCGATTCCGCTTCGACGACGGTGCAATCCTCGGCATGCTGACCAATTACAACAAAGACAAGGGTCTCGCTCAATCGCATGCTGCGATTCTGATGGCTTGTCAGCCGGTCGAACAAATTTCCTGACGCTGTAATCATCCTTCGTGGTATGTTTGGGTCGACTTGGTCAACCCGGGAGAATGATTCGACGTTAAGCGTCAGTCAGGTTGGCAAAGAAGTTGAGTTGTAATTAAAAAATATCGGGGGTGTGTTCATGGCTAAGAAAAGCGTGATAACTGAATCGCAAGAGATTCAATTGGCCATTGAGTTGATCAATCTGGGGGCGCGTCTTCAATTGCTGGAGTCCGAAACTTCCTTGTCGCGTGAGCGTCTGCTCAAGCTTTACAAGGAACTGAAGGGCGTCTCGCCACCGAAGGGCATGCTGCCGTTCTCGACAGACTGGTTTATCACCTGGCAACCGAACATTCATTCCTCGCTGTTCATCAATATCCACAAATACCTCGTTGAGTACGCCAAGATCTCCGGCATTGAAGCCGTGATGAAGGCATACAAACTGTATCTCGAACAGGCCGGCCAGGTTGCTGAAGGTGACGAGTCGGTGCTGTCGCTGACGCGAGCATGGACGCTGGTGCGCTTCTTTGAAAGCAAGATGCTGATGACCACGCCGTGCAGCAAATGCCGCGGCCATTTCGTCGTGCATCGTCTGGATTTGCATCAGGACTACCTGTGCGGTTTGTGCCACATGCCTTCGCGCGCCGGCAAAACCAAGAAGGCCAAGGACGCGATCGCCGCCCCGGCCATTGCTGCAGCGCTCGAAGCGCCGCAGATCGCCGCCATTGCCTGATTCGGATCAATCTGACCACTGTCGCATTACAATAATCGGCTTTTGATGCAGGCTTGGAGGCCGAGATGACATTGGGGCAGCGCAGACCCGTTCTGCAGGCACCTGCAGTACAAGCGTTGTTCGTTCTTTGCGCCGCATGGGTTCTGGCATTGCTGGCCGGACAGGCCGTCGAGTCGTGGTTCGGTGTCGTCATTTCCCCCATTCCTTTCGCTTTCCTGCATGGTGCACTGGCCGCAGGCCTTGCTTGCCTGCGCCGCATGGCGTCATGGTGGGCGCCGATCCTGTTTTTCTTTCCGCCGGCTGCCGTGCTGGTGAATTCCTTCCATTTGCCCCCGGTGCTGTTTCTCGCGGTATTCCTCTTTCTGCTGCTCTTGTTCTGGTCGACGTTTCGCAGCCAGGTGCCGTTCTATCCGTCGGGTCAGGCAACCTGGGATGCGGTGGCGGGTTTGCTGCCGGCCGACCAGCCGTTGCGCGTGATCGATATCGGTAGCGGCCTGGGCGGCGCGGTTCTTTATTTGTCGAGACTGCGCCCCGACAGCCGTTTCGTCGGTATCGAGCTGGCGCCGTTGCCGTGGCTGGTCAGCCAGGTACGCGCTTTGCTTGGCCGGAGTCGCGGCGCGTTCGTGCGCGGCGACTATACGCGCCTGGATTTCAGTGACTACGATGTCATCTTCGCCTACCTGTCGCCGGCGGCGATGACGGCGTTGTGGCAAAAGGCGCGGGTGGAAATGCGTCCCGGCACGCTCTTGCTGAGCTACGAATTCATCATTGAGGACATGCAACCGGATGTCGTCGTGCATCCGAAGGAAAATGGGCCGGCTTTGTATGGTTGGCGTATGTGAAACAAAAAAGAGCTGTGTTACATTCTCCGCACGTTATCAAGTTTTTATCTTTGGTGTCGTAATTGAAAATGAAAGCCCGCTTTCGGTCATGTATTCCATCATTTGGTTGATGGGATTGCATGTAACCTGACAGCAGGGAAAAAACACTGAACGCCACTGGGACGGGAGTAGGCACTTGTTAGTCATAATTGGATATGTAATCGTCATGGCGTCCGTCTTCGGCGGATTTGCGATGGCAGGGGGGCATCTCGGGGCGTTGTTTCAGCCGATCGAGTTGCTGATGATTGGTGGAGCAGCGGGGGGCGCTTTCCTTGTCGGTAACAACAACAAGGCCATCAAAGCCACGATAAAGGCGTTGCCGACCGTTTTCAAAGGCTCGACATATACCAAAGCTCTGTACATGGAGCTGATGTCGCTGCTGTTCGAAATCCTGACCAAGTCGCGCAAGGAAGGGTTGATGTCGATCGAAGGCGACATCGAGGAACCTGAGTCGAGCCCGATTTTCAGCAAATATCCCGGCGTTCTGGCCGACCATCACCTGATCGAGTTCATGACCGATTACCTGCGCCTCATGGTGTCGGGGAACATGGATGCGTTCCAGATCGAAAACCTGATGGACAATGAAATCGAAACCCATCACCACGAAGGCGAAATTCCGGTGCATTGCATCGCCAAGCTCGGCGACGGCATGCCGGCGTTCGGTATTGTGGCAGCGGTGATGGGCGTGGTGCATACGATGGAATCGGTGGGTATCCCGCCGTCCGAACTGGGTATGCTGATTGCGCATGCGCTGGTCGGTACTTTCCTTGGTATTCTGCTGGCGTACGGTTTCGTGGGGCCGCTGTCGAGCTTGCTGGAGCAAAAGCTGCACGAGTCGACCAAGATTTACCAATGCGTCAAAGTCACTCTGCTCGCCAGCCTGAACGGTTACGCACCTGCCTTGTCGATCGAATTCGGCCGCAAGGTCCTGTTCTCGACGGAACGTCCATCCTTCCTGGAACTGGAAGAGCACGTCAAACAGGCAAAAAGCAAGTAACCCGATATGACCAGTCATCAGCAGGAGTAAGGCATGGCCGACGAAGGGCTACGTCCCATTATTGTAAAACGCATCAAGAAGGGCGGCGGCGGTCATCACGGCGGCGCCTGGAAGATCGCCTACGCCGACTTTGTGACGGCGATGATGGCGTTTTTCCTGCTGATGTGGCTGTTGGGCTCGACTGCAAAGGGCGACCTCAACGGTATCGCGGAATATTTCAAAACACCCCTCAAGGTGGCGATGGCCGGCGGCTCCGGTAGTGGCGATGCGAATACGGTGCTGCCTGGCGGCGGTAAGGATCTGACGCGGCAGGAGGGGCAGTTGCGCAAGGGTGAGAACGATATCACCAGCAAACGCAGTGTGCGCGCCGCACAGGCCGAACTGGAAAAGGCCGAACGCGCCCGTCTGGACGAATTGAAAAAGCGCATCGAGACCGCTATCGACAATAGTCCGACCTTGAAGCAATTCAAGAATCAACTGTTGATCGACATTACGTCCGAAGGCTTGCGCATCCAGATCGTGGACGAAAAGAACCGTCCGATGTTTGCACTCGCCAGCGCCCAGCTGCAGCCTTATACGCGTGAAATCCTGCGTGAGATCGGCAAAACGCTCAACGATGTACCGAACAAGATCAGCCTGTCCGGGCACACCGATGCCACTCCGTATTCGAGCGGTGAAAAAGGCTATAGCAACTGGGAGCTGTCCGCGGATCGCGCCAACGCGTCGCGTCGCGAGTTGATTTCAGGTGGAATGGATGAATCGAAGGTATTGCGCGTGGTGGGCTTGTCGTCCGCCGTGCTGCTGGACAAGGAGGATCCGTTCAACCCGATCAACCGCCGCATCAGCATCATCGTGATGAACAAGAAAGCGGAAGAGCTTGTTCAGAACGGTGGATCGTCTTCACTCGACGTGTCGTCCGACGCTGACGTAAAAGATGGTTTGAGCGAACCGGCCAAGAATTAACTGGATTTTAAACACCAGGCCCCATTGAAAAGGAGGGCTTCGAATGTCGACACCCAAAATGCTGCAAGAGCTGAAGCGCTTGCTGCTCGATACGGCTAGCGGTGGAAGCAGGCAACTGACTGAAGTCGAAACGGATTTGGTCCAGACCAACATCCTGCTCGGCGAAGCGATCGAGAAGCTGGGATCGAGCTTCATGGAGTTGCATACCGCTGTCCTCGCGCAGCAGAAGGAACTGGAAGTGGTCATGGCCGGCAACGGTACCTTGTCCGCTGAGGATATCGCTCGCCTCAAGGTCATGCAGGACGACATTACGGCGCACGTCAATGCGGCCGTGACAGGCCTGCAGTTCCAGGACATGACCAGCCAGTTGCTGGAGCGTATCGTGCGCCGCGTGATCGGCCTGCGTGACGCGCTGGGTGTGCTCAGCGCGAACAGCTTTGAAATTACTCCCGATTCCACGCAATCGGTGGAGATGCTCGAAAGCTTGCTCAAGAACACGGTAGAGTCGATGGAAGAACGTCTGACCGCGCTTGAAAATGGCCTGTGGAAAACGGTACGGCAAACGCGCATGGAAAGCGGCGACATCGAGTTGTTTTAACCGGAGCCGCGTCAGTATGCAGATTCGGCGGAGCTCTTCGGTGTTTTGACGATGGGTTGAATCAATCGCACAATAGCAATTTTTTGATAATGGATGCGGCATAATGAGTTCGAACAACTCATAGTCGTAAATGAAGAACAGGGAGTAATGATGTCTAAAACAATTCTTGCGGTAGACGACTCGGGGTCATTGCGCCAGATGGTGGTGTTCAGCCTGAAAGCAGCCGGCTATCAAGTCACCGAAGCGGTGGACGGGCAAGATGCGCTGGACAAGGCGAAATTGCAGACTTTCGACCTAGTGCTGACCGATCAGAACATGCCGCGCATGGATGGCCTGACGCTGATCCGTTCCCTGCGTGCGCTGACTAGCTATCAGCGCGTGCCCATCCTGATGCTGACCACTGAGTTCAGCGATGAGATGAAGGCCAAGGGCAAGGCTGCCGGCGCCAATGGCTGGCTGGTCAAGCCGTTCGATCCGCAGCGCCTGACCGAAGTAGTTAAAAAAGTCATTGGCTAGTGTCAATAATCAACGATAAAAGACAGACCTACAGCATCCATGACGGAGCCCAATCATGACCATTGATATGAGCCAGTTTTTCCAGGTGTTTTTCGACGAGGCGGAGGAAGGCCTCGCCGAAATGGAAAAGCTCTTGCTGGCCGTTAATGTGTCGGATCCCGACGACGAAGATCTGAACGCGATCTTCCGCGCCGCGCATTCCATCAAAGGCGGTTCGGCCACATTCGGCTTGAACGACATTACCGAGGTGACCCACGTGCTGGAGTCGCTGCTTGACCGCATTCGCCAGCACGAAATGGCGTTGACCAGTCAGCATGTCGACGCCTTCCTGGCCGCCAAGGATGTCATCAAATCCATGCTGGACGGCCATCGCCATGGTGCGACCGTCGATCTGAACGCGGCCGCTGAAGTACGCAAATTGCTGCAATCGCTGTCCGAAGGCGGCGGCAAGAAAGCCAAGGGCGCGCAGCCACTGGCCGGACAGGGCGGCGTGAGCCGTTATCGCATTGAATTGCCGCAGCTGGCCGATCGCGACATCGAGGCTTTGCAGCAGGAGCTCGGCTTGCTCGGAAAAATCGAGAAAGCCGAAGCTGAAGGCGGCGGCAGCGTATTCATCCTTGACACCGCCAAGAGCGCCGACAGCATCGTCGAAATCTGTTCCTTCCTGGTGAACACGGATGACCTGAAGATTTCGCAAGCGGTCGCCGGACGTTCCAAGGAAGAAGAGCAGGGCTACGGCTTCTTCGCACCATTCGTGCCGCAGGATGCAACCGATGAAGAACGCGGCTATGGTTTCTTTGCGCCGTTCGTGCCGATGAACGCAACGGACAAGGAGCGCGGCTACGGTTTCTTCGAGCCGTTCGTTCCTCAAGGCGAGACTGAACAAGCCAAGCAGGCGGCAGAAGCTGCTGCACATACCGACGACGATCCTCCGGCTCTGGCCGTGACGGAAGGCGGCGAAAAGAAAGCCAAGGGCGAGAAGCCCGCGACCGTGCACGAATCGCAGTCGATCCGCGTCGGCATCGAAAAAGTCGATCAGCTGATCAATCTGGTAGGTGAGCTGGTGATCACGCAAGCGATGATTGAGCAGCGCACCGGCTCGCTGGACCCGATGCTGCATGAACATCTGCTCAACAGTGTCAGCCAGCTGACCCGCAATACGCGCGACTTGCAGGAATCCGTCATGTCGATTCGCATGATGCCGATGGATTACGTGTTCTCGCGTTTCCCCCGCATGGTGCGCGATCTGGCCGCGAAACTCGGCAAGCGCGTCGAATTTGTCACCCATGGCGCCGCGACGGAGCTGGACAAGGGCCTGATTGAGCGCATCGTCGATCCGCTCACGCACCTGGTGCGCAACAGTATCGACCACGGCATCGAAATTCCCGAGACGCGCCTGGCGGCCGGCAAGACCGATTACGGCACGCTGTCGCTGTCGGCCGAACACCAGGGCGGCAACATCATTATTGAAGTCACTGACGACGGCGGTGGCCTGAACCGCGACAAGATTCTGGCCAAGGCCAAGCAGCAAGGCATGGCGGTGTCGGACAATCTCAGCGACGGCGACGTTTGGCAATTGATTTTCGAGCCGGGCTTTTCGACTGCCGAGCAGGTCACCGATGTGTCCGGTCGCGGCGTCGGCATGGACGTCGTCAAGCGCAACATCCTGGCCATGGGCGGGGCGGTCGATATTCGCTCCAGCAAGGGTTTCGGCACCACGATTTCGATTTCGCTGCCGTTGACGCTGGCGATCCTCGACGGCATGTCGATCCGGATCGGACACGAGATTTATATCCTGCCGCTCGGTTACGTGGTCGAGTCGCTGCAACCGGCGACGCAGGACGTCAAGGAGATCAGCGGCCAGGGCAAGGTCATCAAGGTCCGTGGCGAATATCTGCCGCTGATTCCGCTGTATCAAATTTTCAATATCGAGCCGACATTCACCGATCCGTCGCAGGGGTTGGTGGTAATCCTGGAATCGGATGGCAAGAAAGCTGCATTGTTCGTCGATGATCTGATCGGCCAGCAGCAAATTGTTGTCAAGAACCTGGAATCCAATTATCGTAAGGTTGCAGGGATTTCTGGTGCTACTATTCTGGGTGACGGAGGCGTAGCCTTGATTATCGACGTTGCCGCTTTGTTACGATCAAGCCGGCAATTGAGCGACGAATCTGTATTTTCCTGATTTCTTATAAGGGCCATTACCATGTCTGACACCATTTCGAAAAATATTTCCGGCTTTGGCGAAAAAGCCGATAGCGCCGGGAATGAGTTCCTGGCCTTCACACTCGGCAAGGAAGAATACGGCATCGACATCCTGAAAGTTCAGGAAATCCGTGGTTACGAAGCGGTGACCCGGATCGCCAATTCGCCGGAATTCATCAAGGGCGTCGTCAATCTGCGCGGCATCATTGTCCCTATCGTCGACATGCGCATCAAGTTCCAGCTTGGCGAACCGACTTACGATCAATTCACCGTCGTGATCATCCTGAATATTTCCGGCCGTGTGGTCGGCATGGTGGTGGACAGCGTGTCCGATGTGATCACCTTGTCGCCGGAGCAAATCAAGCCGGCGCCGGAAATGGGCACGACTTTCGACTCCGACTACCTGATCGGTCTGGGCACTCTGGATGAGCGCATGCTGATCCTGGTCGACATCGACAAGCTGATGTCCAGCGCCGATATGGGCCTGATCGAGAAGCTGGCCGCTTAAGCCGCTTCAGGAACCGAGTCCGGGAACGGGCGCCTGCCGCATGGCTCTGCGGCAGGCGCCCGTTTCTTTTTGGATGGCAGGATTGATGCAGACGGACTGCACCGGCAGGCATCAAGGACGCTTGCCGGTACAGGCAGGGAAATCCGGCTTAGTGGAAGTGTTCGGTTGATGCCGGTGCGTCTTCCGGCATTTCTGCATGCACCAAATCACCGTCGGGAGCCGGGAACAGCGGCGTACCGCAATCGTCGCAGAACTCCATCGTGTAGCGTTCCTCATGCAGCTTGATCTGTACGATGCCGCATTCACGCAATACCCCCAGAATTTCTTCTATTGGCGTCCGTGGGCTATCCGGCGCGGACAGGTCGCGTACTTCGTCACCATCTTCCTGCTCGTACAGCGGCCACACGATGCCGTACACGACACCGTCGTCGTTGCCGAGGCTAAAGCCGACGCGGTATTCATCGATCTGGCCGTTGATGTTCTCGCAAAAACTGCCGATATTGGCGTGCAACTCCGACGAAGCCACGCCCAGCGTCTGCGTCAGGTAATGATCGGCGGCACGAATGGCGGCCGGGCGGATACGTTTGTCCGCTTCGCGGCAGGCGAAGTAATACGGTTGCGGCAACAGCAACTCGACATTGCAGCCGGGCAGGAAGCGGGTCAGCAGCGGCGTGGCTTGGGCGGTCCAGGCCTCAAGTGCGGCTTCCCGCTCGTGTATGGTTGAGGAGTTCTCATCCATTTGCCAGCGGAATACCGGTGCGCCGGTCGGCACGGCAACCGCAGCGATCAGGTAGCGCGTATCGGCCAGGAAGGGCGCGGTCGGCGTGTGCTCCAGCGACAGCTGCGGCGTGCTTTGCTTGAGGGCGGACTGGCCCATGCGCTGGGTCAGCGCGAAGACGTCGGCATGGTGGCGGGGCAGTTGTTCGATTGCATATAATGGCGGCGCCAATGCAAGGTGGACGTTGTCGGCCAGCACATGCGCGTGGAGGTGGGCGAACAAGCCGTTGCGTACATCGGCCGGCAGGTTGCCGGAGGCGATGCTGAAACGCGTCCAGGCCAGCACCGGCAACGCCAGCAGCTGCACGCTGTAAACCTTGCCGTCGTAATCGAGCGCGCAGGCTTCGCTGTTGGCTTCGACTGCTTCCACCAGGACGTCGTAACCGTCGAGATCGGACTTGAACAGATGATCGAGGGCGGCGTCGATCATGCCTTGATGGTTACTTTTCAACTGCTTATGCAGCTGCAGATCGAGGGTGCGTTCCCAGGCCCGTTCTTCGAGACGACTGGTAGAGCCGGCGACCGCTTGTGATGAATTGACCAGGCGCTGGCTTTCAGCGGATAACCTGGAGGAAGAGCGTTTGGCGGGGCGGCGCATGATGAAATATTGACAATCAAATGATGAGAATATCTATTGTAGTTGATTCGACATCGGGCCGGGTGTTGCTGACCGGCATGCATGTTTGTCAACATCGCTCCTGACGCATTGCATGGCGCGCCCCACGGCGCGCGCATAAAAAAAACGCCGGTCGAAACCGGCGTTTTTTATTTGCTGCGTACCCGCAAAGCGGGACGTCTCTGCAGGAGGCTGATTAAGCTGTCAGCAGTTGACGCAGAACGAACGGCAGGATGCCGCCGTGCTTGTAGTAGTCCACTTCGATCGGTGTATCGATGCGCAGCAGCAGTTTGACTTCCTTGGTTTCGCCGTTCTTGCGATGGATCACCAGAGTGGCTTCCTGTTGCGGCTTGATCTCGCCTTCCAGGCCCTTCAGGTCGAAAGTTTCTTCGCCTGTGATGCCCAGAGTCTGGACGCTGTCGTTGCCGATGAATTGCAGCGGCAACACGCCCATGCCAACCAGGTTCGAGCGGTGGATACGTTCGAACGAACGTGTGATCACAGCCTTTACGCCCAGCAGTTGCGTGCCCTTGGCAGCCCAGTCGCGGGAGGAGCCGGTACCGTACTCTTCGCCGCCGAACACCATGGTCGGCACGCCGTCGTTGACGTACTTCATGGCTGCATCATAGATCGCCATTTGTTCGCCGCTAGGCTGGTGAACCGTCACGCCGCCTTCAACGCCCGGCACCATCAGGTTCTTGATACGCACGTTGGCGAAAGTGCCGCGCATCATGATTTCGTGGTTGCCGCGGCGCGAGCCGTAGGAGTTGAAGTCCGCCTTCAGCACGCCATTGGCTTGCAGCCACTTGCCTGCCGGGCTGGAGTCCTTGATCGAACCGGCCGGGGAGATGTGGTCGGTGGTGATCGAGTCGCCGAACACGCCCAGAGCGCGCGCACCGCTGATGCCGGTTGCTGCTGCTTTCGGTACTTCGGTGAAGCTCTCGAAGAACGGTGGTTCTGCGATGTAAGTCGAAGTAGGCCAGTTGTAGACCTGGCCGGCAGCGACGCCCTTAATGGCTTCCCACAGCTTGCCTGGTGCGCCCTTGACGTCGGCGTAGTTCTCTTTGAACACCTTGGCGTTCATCGCGAACTTCAACAGCTTTTCGATTTCTTGCGAAGTCGGCCAGATGTCGCCCAGGAAGATTTCCTTGCCGCCCTTGCCCTTGCCGACCGGTTGTGTCATCAGGTCGACATTGACGTTGCCGGCAATGGCGTAAGCCACGACCAGCGGGGGCGAAGCCAGGAAGTTCGAACGGATGTTCGGGTGAATACGTGCTTCGAAGTTGCGATTGCCCGACAGCACGGCGGAAGCGACGATGTCGTTCTTGACGATCGCTTCGTTCATGGCTGGAGTCAGGTCGCCGGCGTTGCCGATGCAAGTGGTGCAACCGTAGGCAGTCACGCCAAAGCCCAGTTTTTCCAGATAGCCCAGCAAGCCGGCTGCTTCCAGATACTTGGTCACGACGCGCGATCCGGGCGCCAGCGAGGTCTTGATGTGCGGCGCAACCTTCAGGCCGGCTTCGACAGCCTTCTTGGCCAGCAGGCCGGCTGCCAGCAGCACGCTCGGGTTCGATGTGTTGGTGCACGACGTGATCGCTGCGATCAGCACGTCGCCGTTCTTGACATCGATGCCGTCGGCATTGGTGTACGACTTGTTCAGGTCTTCGATCTTCTTGTTGAAGCCGTTTTCAGCCACCGGTTTGACGAACAGATCAGCGAAGTTCGATTTGACGTTGCCGATTTCGATACGGTCTTGCGGACGCTTCGGACCAGCCAGCGATGGTGCAACGGTGCCCAGATCCAGCGACACTTCGTTGGTGAAGTCGATGTCGCCAGCCTTTGGAATGCCGAACAGGTTCTGTGCCTTGAAGTAGGATTCGAACGCGTCGATTTCCGCCTTGGTGCGGCCGGTGCCCTTGAAATAGTCGATGGTTGCTTCGTCGACCGGGAAGAAGCCCATGGTCGCGCCGTATTCAGGCGCCATGTTGGCGATGGTGGCGCGGTCGGTCAGCGACAGCGACTTGGTGCCTTCGCCGAAGAATTCGACGAACTTGCCCACAACCTTGGTCTTGCGCAGCAGTTCGGTGATGGTCAGGACCAGGTCGGTCGCGGTGACGCCTTCACGCAGTTGGCCGGTCAGGTTCACGCCGACCACGTCAGGTGTCAGGAAGTAGACCGGTTGGCCCAGCATGCCGGCTTCTGCCTCGATGCCGCCCACGCCCCAGCCGACCACGCCGATACCGTTGATCATAGTGGTGTGCGAGTCAGTGCCGACCAGGGTGTCCGGATAATAGATGCCTGTCTTGTTGTGCACGCCGCGTGCCAGGTATTCCAGGTTCACTTGGTGGACGATGCCGAAGCCGGGAGGCACGACGCCGAAGGTGTCAAATGCCTGCATGCCCCATTTCATGAACTGGTAGCGCTCGTTGTTGCGCTGGAATTCCAGTTTCATGTTCAGGTCGAGCGCTTTCTTTTCGCGGAAGTGGTCGATCTGCACCGAGTGGTCGACAACCAGATCCACCGGAACCAGCGGCTCGATGTTCTTTGGATTCTTGCCCAGCTTCTTGGCGACGTTACGCATGGCGGCCAGATCGGCCAGCAGGGGAACGCCGGTAAAGTCTTGCAGCACGACGCGGGCGACCACGAATGGGATTTCATCGACGCGGGGAGCCTTGGCGCCCCAGTTCGCCAATTGCTTGACGTGCTCTTCCGTGACCTTCTGGCCGTCGCAGTTGCGCAGGACGGATTCCAGCACGATACGGATCGACACTGGCAGACGGGAGATGTTGATCCCGAGCTTCTTTTCCAGGGCGGGCAGTGAGTAGAACTTGCCTTTCTTGGAACCGGAAATGCTGAATTCCTTTAGGGTGTTCAATGTGTTGCGGGACATGGCCTCTTCTCCTTAGATTACGGATGGTATAAGTTTGTTGGCGCTACGAAGCTTGGTTTCGTTGCAAATACGGGACTGCGTTACTTCTGAATTCTTGCTGAATCTATGCTGAATCTTGTTACCGGTTTGCTGCTTAGCTTTTCGGGGCAGCCGGCGCTTCTGCAGTCGCCGGTTCTACGTTCTTGCATTCGTTCGCCAGTTGCTGGCCCTTCTTGGAATCCAGCAGAATGCCCTTGGCAGGAATGCCGATCCAGACCAGGCCGACCTTGCGGTTTTCGAAGCGATTGGCGCCGGTGGTGGTGGTCACGCGGGTCAGGCGGTTGATGCGCTTGTTCCAGCGGATGGCGATGTGCTTGTCATCGTCGTCGTTCTTGTAGATGGTCAGTTTGTTGCCCATTTCGCAGCTGAAATCGGCCGACTTGGTGCCGCCGATTTCCGGCTCGTTTTCGTCGTCGTCAGCGTCGGAAGAGAACGCCATTTTCTCGGCTGGTTTGGCTGCAGCGGCAGCCGCTTTTGGATGCGCTTTTTTCTTGGCGGGCTGCTTCTTGGCAGTGGTTGCAGCAGTCGCAGCGGTCTCTGCGAATGCAGACGGCATGCCTGCGGCGAAGAGGGCGCTTGCGAGGGTCAGGGCGGTCAGATATGTTTTCATCGGGCGTCGGTCAATATTCAATGTTCAATGTTGCGGGGTGGTTGAAATCGGTGCGGCGATCGTGCCGGTTTCTGCAAACCAGGCTGCGACTGCCACCGGCAGGGCAGCGCCGCCGGCATGGCCGCGCTGCAGGATGCTCCAGTAATAGCGGTAACTCGCACGGTCATGCAGCGTACCGCCGTGCTGGATCGGGCCCCATTGCACGTCCCTGGCTTTAAGCAGGATTTGTGCCGCTTCGCCGATTTCGTCATCGGCCGGGGACAGGGTTTGCACGATCGCTTTGATCTGGTTCGGATGGATGCTCCACATCCGGGTATAGCCGAATTCCCGCGCCGCACGGCCGGCGTCGCCGGTGACCACCGCGGTATCCTGAATCTCGGTGGTGACGTTGTGCGAGGGGACTTTGCCGTGTGCATGGCAGGCGGCTGAAATTTCCAGTTTGGCGCGCGCCACCAACGGGTGCGTGAACTGGCCGGGCGAGCGCATTGCGGCGCTCGGGATGGCGCCATAGTGCGCCGACACAAAGTCCATGACGCCAAAAGACAGCGACTCGACCTGCGGCAGCGCCGCGATCATGCGCACGTCTTCCAGCGCGCCGTGGGTCTCGATCAGCACATGCAGCGGCGGCATGCGGCGACCGGCCGCGCTCGTGTGGCGAGTGATGGTGGCGATGGCTTGCTGCACGTCGGCCAGGCCGTCGGCTTTGGGCAGCATCAGGTAAGCCAGTCGCGAGGCACTGTCACCGGCATCGGCAGCGCAGATCGTCGCGACATCTTGTTCGAAAAAGGGGCTGGTCACGTCATGCACGCGGGCGCCGATGCGGCCGAAGCGATTGTCGTCGCCGGCGATCAGGGAGCCAACCAGTTGCGCGTGCTCGGCTTCGTTGCCGGCGCTGGCGCCGTCTTCGCAGTCGAGGGTGATGTCAAAAACCGGGCCGAGCTCTTGTTGCAGGGCAATCGACTTGCGCATCAGCTTTTCAGAGCCGGCGTAGTGGTCGCAGACCGGTAGCGAGACCGGTTGTCGGGTGCCTGGGAACAAGACCTGGGTGGGATGCATTGCTGCTGAATTCCGAATGTGTGCAAAAAATTGCGCGGCGGCTATGGGAGCCCGCCGCGCGCTGGTCAATTAGCCGACCAGGTGTTTGACGCCTTCGCGCTCTTCCGACAATTCCTTGAGCGTGATGTTGATGCGCTCTTGCGAGAATTCGTCGATTTCGAGGCCTTGGACAATCTTGTATTCGCCGTTCTCGGTAGTGACCGGGAAGCCGAACATGGTGCCTTCAGGGATACCGTAGGAGCCGTCCGATGGCACGCCCATGGTGGTCCACTTGCCGTTGGTGCCGAGGATCCAGTCATGCACGTGATCGATTGCTGCGTTGGCTGCCGATGCCGCCGAAGACAGGCCGCGCGCTTCGATGATCGCTGCGCCGCGTTTGCCGACTGTCGGCAGGAAGGTGTCCTTGTTCCAGACCTGGTCGTTGATCAGGTCCTTGACGGCCTTGCCGTTCGCGGTGGCGAAACGGTAGTCGGCGTACATGGTCGGCGAGTGGTTGCCCCAGACGCACAGCTTTTCGATGGCCGAAACCGGTTGGCCGATCTTGGCTGCAACTTGCGACAACGCGCGGTTGTGGTCCAGGCGCAGCATGGCGGTGAAGTTCTTGGCCGGCAGATTCGGCGCCGACTTCATGGCGATGTATGCATTGGTGTTGGCCGGGTTGCCGACCACCAGAACCTTGACGTCGCGCGAAGCGACGGCGTCCAGCGCCTTGCCTTGCACGGTGAAGATCTGTGCATTGGCTTCCAGCAGATCCTTGCGCTCCATGCCTGGGCCGCGTGGGCGGGCGCCAACCAGCAGGGCGATGTCGGCATCCTTGAATGCAGTCATCGGGTCGCTGTGCGCGGTCACGCCGGCCAGCAACGGGAATGCGCAGTCATCGATTTCCATGATGACGCCCTTCAGGGCTTTTTGTGCTTTTTCGTCAGGGATTTCCAGCAACTGCAGGATCACTGGCTGGTCTTTGCCGAGCAGGTCGCCGTTGGCGATGCGGAAGAGAAGGGAGTAACCGATTTGACCGGCGGCGCCGGTTACGGCAACACGCTTGGGGGCTTTAGCCATGTTGAATCTCCAAAGTGGTGATAGAAAGCGTTCAATACTGCCGGAGTCGGGAGGCGCTCGCAAAACAGGCTGCAAACGCGCTGAAACAAGTCCTGGAAGTGCTTCCCAACTCCTCGCCGGTCTCGAAAAGACGCCGGCAATTACTGCGTATTCTTTCAAGAGACTGTAATCATACCGTCGAAAGCGCAGGCAGTCAGTTGTTTTGCCGCCCCGGCAGCGAACCGGTATGACGCAAAAGGTGCAGTCCCGGCGCATCGCGTGCAAGCACGACCAAAAAAACCTGTTCGTCTCTGAATATGCCCGCGAGTGTAGGCTTGCCTTTCTGGTCTGTCAATCGCTATCTTATGTCTTATATAAGACATCTTATTAAATACTTTTTGCTGGACGCGAGAAGGGTTTTTGTGGTCAAATTTGGGGTTATGAGCTCCAGCCTGCCCAATCTGAACAACAGCGACGCGCAAAGCGTGGGCACCAGTGTTGCCGGAGCAGCTCCTACCTTCAGTCCCCTCTATCAGCAAATCAAGGCTTTGATCACGCAGCGTCTGGAATCAGGCGAGTGGAAGCCGGGCGAACTGATCCCCAGCGAAGTCGAACTCGGCAACCGTTTCAAGGTGAGTCAGGGGACCGTACGCAAGGCGATCGACGAACTGGCTGCTGAAAACCTGGTGGTGCGGCGGCAAGGCAAGGGCACGTTTGTTGCCACGCATCATGAAACGCATGCGCAATTCCGTTTCCTGCGCCTGACCGCCGATACGGACGGTCCGCAGCGTGCGGAAAACAAGATCATCGAAGTCAAGCGCGTGCGCGCACCCGCGGAAGTGGCGCGCCAGCTCGACATGAAGTCGGGCGACTCCGTGATCTTCATCAAACGGGTAAAATCATTCAACGGCGTTCCGACCATACTTGAAGAAATCTGGTTGCCCGGTCTTATTTTCAAAGGGCTCACCGCGGAACGTCTGATGGAATATAAAGGGCCGTTATACGGCCTGTTTGAAACCGAATTCGGGACACGCATGATTCGCGCTGAAGAGCAGATTCGTGCCGTGGGGGCGGATCCGGAGTCTGCGGAACTGCTGGGGGTTCCGCCCCAAACGCCTTTGTTGAGTGTGGACCGCGCTTCTTTTACCTATGGCGACAAGCCGGTGGAGATGCGACGCGGCTTGTATTTGACGTTGAATCATCACTACCAGAGCGAACTGAATTAAACCTGCAGGGGATGTCCTTTGCTCGCATCCGTTCGTCGACTTTGTAATGCCTAATTTGCTGCTAAGCAGAATAAGTGTTGGTGAAGGTTCATGAAATCGGCGAAAATTGCGGGATTGTTTTAAATCTGAGGAGAACCTTGTTATGTCTGAAGCCGCTAAACCACCACGGCCACAATTTCGTAACATTAATATTACCCAAATTGCTGGTTACCGTATGCCACTGGCGGCGCTGGTGTCGATCATGCACCGTGTCAGTGGCCTGTTCCTGTTCCTGATGCTGCCGTTCATCCTGTATCTGCTGGATAACAGTCTGCTCTCCGAAGGCACCTTCGAGTACCTCAAAGGCTTTGCCTCCAACTGGTTCGTCAAGCTTGTCGTCCTCGCCCTGTCCTGGGCATACCTTCATCACTTCTGTGCCGGCATCCGTCACCTGATCATGGATAACCACATCGGTCTCGACAAGGATAGCGCGCGCAAATCGTCGGCCGGCGTTTTGGTCGTCAGCATCGCACTGGTGATCCTGGTAGCGTTGAAACTGTTCGGAGCATTCTAAAAATGGCAAACAATAATATCGGATCGAAGCGCCTCGTCGTGGGCGCTCACTACGGCATGCGCGATTGGCTGGCGCAACGCGCCACCGCCGTCGTCATGGCGTTGTACACAGTCGTTCTGCTGGTCTGTTTCCTGACATCCAGCAACTTCTCTTATGAAGGCTGGGCTGCACTGTTCTCGCATCAGTGGTTCAAGATGGCGACCTTTGCAGCCTTCATGGCCTTGTTTTACCACGCCTGGATTGGCGTGCGTGACATCTGGATGGATTACGTCAAGCCGGTCGCTGTGCGCCTGGTCTTGCAAGTTGCCACGATCCTGTGGCTGGTTGTGTGCGCCGGTTGGGCGGCACAGATTTTGTGGAGAGTGTAATCGTGGCAGCTATCAAATCCACAATTCCTACACGCCGCTTTGATGCGGTTATTGTCGGCGCCGGCGGATCCGGCATGCGCGCTTCGTTGCAACTGGCTGAAGCCGGTCTGAACGTCGCGGTTCTGTCCAAGGTTTTCCCGACCCGCTCGCATACGGTCGCTGCCCAAGGCGGCATCGGTGCATCGCTGGGCAACATGTCGGAAGACAACTGGTACTGGCACATGTTCGACACCGTCAAGGGTTCGGACTATCTGGGCGACCAGGACGCCATCGAATTCATGTGCCGCGAAGCACCGAAGGCCGTCTACGAGCTGGAACACTTCGGCATGCCTTTCGACCGGAATGCCGACGGCACCATTTATCAGCGCCCGTTCGGCGGCCACTCGGCGAACTTCGGCGAAAAGCCGGTAGCACGCGCCTGTGCCGCAGCGGACCGTACCGGTCACGCGCTGCTGCACACGCTGTATCAGCGCAACGTCCGCGCCAAGACGCACTTCTTCGTTGAATGGATGGCGATCGACGTCATCCGCGACAACGAAGGCGATGTGATCGGCGTGGTTGCGCTGGAAATGGAAACCGGCGAAATCATGATGCTGCACGCGAAGACCACGCTGTTTGCAACCGGCGGCGCAGGCCGTATCTGGGCCGCATCGACGAACGCCTTCATCAATACCGGCGACGGTATGGGTATGGCGGCGCGTGCCGGCCTGCCGCTGCAAGACATGGAGTTCTGGCAGTTCCACCCGACCGGCGTGGCCGGCGCGGGCGTGCTGATCACTGAAGGCGTGCGCGGCGAAGGCGGCATCCTGATCAACAGCAACGGCGAACGTTTCATGGAGCGCTATGCGCCGACGCTGAAGGATCTGGCGCCGCGCGACTTCGTCTCGCGTTCGATGGACCAGGAAATCAAGGAAGGCCGCGGCGTCGGCCAGCACAAGGATCACGTGCTGCTGGACCTGCGCCACATCGGCGCCGAGACGATTCAAAAACGTCTGCCGTCGATTCTGGAAATCGCGCACAAGTTCGCCAACGTCGACGCAACCAAAGAGCCGATTCCTGTCGTGCCGACCATCCACTACCAAATGGGCGGTATTCCGACCAACGTCTACGGTCAGGTGGTCGCGCCGAAGAACGGTTCGTACAAGGAAGTGGTGCAGGGCATGTACGCCATCGGCGAATGCGCCTGCGTGTCGGTGCACGGCGCCAACCGCCTGGGCACCAACTCGCTGCTGGATCTGGTCGTGTTCGGTCGCGCCGCCGGCAATCACATCGTTGAAAGCCGTCTGCAGGATCGCAGCCACAAGCCTATTCCATCGGATGCAACCGATCGCGCGATGGAGCGCGTTGCGCGCCTGGAAACCAGCACCGGTTCCGAGCGCGTGCAGGACGTCGCCAACGCGATTCGCGCTACGATGCAGCACTACTGCGGCGTGTTCCGCACCGACGAGCTGCTCAACGAAGGTCGCCAAAAGATCATGGAACTGGACGAGCGCCGCAAGCACGTGTCGTTCAAGGACAAGTCCAAGGTCTTCAACACCGCACGCGTCGAAGCGCTTGAGTTGGACAATCTGATTGAAACAGCCAAGGCAACCATTACTTCGGCAGCAGCCCGCAAGGAATCGCGCGGTGCGCACGCACATCGCGACTACGAGAAGCGCGATGACGAAAATTGGCTGAAGCACACGCTGTGGTTTTCCGAGGGGAATCGTCTCGACTACAAGCCAGTCAACATGCAACCGTTGACAGTCGAAACATTTAAACCTAAAGCACGTACTTTCTAAAAGGTCAGAACATGACACGTACTCTGAAATTCAAGATTTACCGCTACGATCCGGACAAGGACGAAAAGCCGTACATGCAAGACCTGACAGTCGAGCTGAAGCCAACCGACAAGATGCTGCTGGATGCTCTGCAGCGCATCAAGTCCGACGTCGACGATTCGCTGGCGCTGCGCCGTTCGTGCCGCGAAGGCGTGTGCGGCTCCGACGCGATGAACATCAACGGCAAGAATGGCCTGGCCTGCACCACCAACCTGAACGAACTGAGCGAGCCTATCGTTCTGAAGCCGTTGCCAGGTCTGCCGGTGATCCGCGATCTGATCGTGGACATGACCAACTTCTTCAAGCAATACGATTCGATCAAGCCTTACCTGATCAACGACAGCATTCCTCCTGAAAAAGAGCGTCTGCAATCGCCTGAACAGCGTGAAGAACTCGATGGCGTGTACGAGTGCATTCTGTGCGCATGCTGCTCGACTTCGTGCCCGTCGTTCTGGTGGAATCCGGACAAGTTCGTCGGTCCTGCCGGCCTGCTGCAGGCTTACCGTTTCATCGCGGACAGCCGCGACGAAGCGACCGGCCAGCGCCTGGACGATCTGGAAGATCCGTATCGCCTGTTCCGTTGCCGTTCCATCATGAACTGCGTCGATGTCTGCCCGAAGGGTCTGAACCCGAACAAGGCCATCGGCAAGATCAAGGAATTGATGGTTCGCCGCGCGGTATAAGCAGTTTGCTGCAAGCGGGCGGGAGGCGACTCCCGCCCGTGGTTTTATTCGTGTTTCACCAGTGATTGCCTTCCGCGCCGGTTCGCCAGTGTGGCCGGAAGAATCAAGTTAAGAAGTGATTTGAATCCATGTCCCAAAGCCATCAAGACGATCCCGCCAAACGTGCACGCCTGCGCTGGCGCGCCCGTCGCGGATTGCTGGAAAACGATCTCATCCTGACGCGTTATCTCGACGCCAATGAAGAGAGCATGACCGACGACGAAGTCGACGCGTTTTCCCGCCTGATGGATCTCGGCGACAACGACCTGATGGACTTGCTCCTTGTACGCAAGGAGCCTGAAGCAGCAGTGGACTTGCCCCAGGTCCACGCCTTGCTCAAAAAATTGCGTAACGCCTGAACGTTCCACCGAGTTCTGGCAAGATTGGTTCAAAAGCGGCCGGCGTTGTCTTAGAGGCTGTTGCAAAATGAAGTTGGCGGTATCCGGCTCCACGTGGGCGAGGGCGTGAAATTCATTTTGCAACAGGCTCTAAAGCGGTTGATTTGCGATTTTTGATTAACGATTCATCATCACAGCTGAAGGAAGAACTATGCCCACCTCAGATATCAAAGCGACCCTGTCGTTCTCGGATGGCACGCCGTCCCTGGATTTCCCCGTCTACAAGGGCACTATCGGTCCGGATGTCATCGACATCCGCAAACTGTACGGCGCCACTGGCAAGTTCACTTACGACCCTGGTTTCATGTCGACTGCGGCATGTAATTCGTCAATCACCTATATCGATGGCGACAAGGGCGAGCTGCTGTACCGCGGTTATCCGATCGAACAACTGGCGGTCAACTGCGACTTCCTGGAAACCTGCTACCTGCTGCTGCACGGCGAGCTGCCGAACGCAGCGCAAAAAGAAGAATTCGTCGGCACAGTGACCCAGCACACCATGGTTCACGAGCAGATGAATTTCTTCTTCCGCGGCTTCCGTCGCGATGCTCACCCGATGGCCGTGCTGACCGGTTCGGTCGGCGCCTTGTCGGCGTTCTACCATGACTCGCTGGACATCAGCAATCCGGTGCACCGCGACGTTTCCGCAATCCGCATGATCGCCAAGCTGCCGACACTGGTCGCCATGGCATACAAGTACAACATCGGCCAGCCGTTCGTGTATCCGCGCAACGACTTGTCGTACAGCGCTAATTTCATGCGCATGATGTTCGCGAATCCATGCGAAGAGTACAAGGTCAACGAAGTTCTGGTGCGCGCGCTGGATCGCATCCTGATCCTGCATGCCGACCACGAGCAAAATGCATCGACATCGACCGTCCGCCTGGCCGGTTCGTCGGGTGCGAATCCGTTCGCATGTATCGCTGCCGGTATCGCCTGCCTGTGGGGCCCTGCTCACGGCGGCGCCAACGAAGCTGCATTGACCATGCTGGAAAGCATCGGCTCGGTCGAGAACATTCCTGAGTTCATCAAGCAAGTGAAGGACAAGAACTCCGGCGTCAAGCTGATGGGCTTTGGTCACCGTGTCTACAAGAACTACGATCCACGCGCCAAGCTGATGCGTGAAACCTGCTACGAAGTCCTGAATGAACTGGGCCTGCACGACGACCCATTGTTCAAGCTGGCCATGGAGCTGGAAAAGATCGCGCTGGAAGACGACTACTTCGTGTCGCGCAAGCTGTACCCGAACGTCGACTTCTACTCCGGTATCGTTCAGCGCGCGCTGGGCATCCCGACATCGATGTTCACCTGCATCTTTGCAATGGCGCGTACGGTGGGCTGGATCGCTCAATGGAACGAAATGATCTCCGATCCGGAGCAAAAGATCGGTCGTCCACGCCAGCTGTTCGTCGGTTCCGCGAAACGCGACGTTTCGCCTATTGACAAGCGCGGCTGATAGCAGGTTTGATGGCCGCCCGGCACGGTCGGTCATCAGGCTGTCATCATCTCGTGCAGCTTGTTGCACGACGGCGCGAGGCTTGCCTTCCGCCGGTGCAACAAATGGCACAAATAAAAAGCGAATCTCAAGGATTCGCTTTTTTATTGGAAATAAGGATATATAATTCGGGCTATGTTGGCTGGATAACTCAAAAAAGTTCAGGTAGACATGGTCCTTCCCCACAACTTGATGTGCAATCCGCTAACCGGTCAGGCCGTGTCGCGGAAGGTTAGATTAACCCGCTAATCTCGCGAAACGCGAAGAAAGGTGAGCCAGATATGACTCAGCTCTACGAGCAATACAATCTCAACTCCTACCTCTTTGGTGGGAATGCGCCGTACCTGGAAGAACTGTACGAAGCGTACCTTAACAATCCCGGATCCGTACCAGACAATTGGCGTGCCTATTTCGACGCGGTGCAACACGTGCCTGCAGTTGATGGTTCCAATCGTCCTGACGTCGCCCATGCACCAGTAATCGCTTCGTTCGCCGAGCGCGCCAAGCAAGGTCCGATCCGCACCGTGGTCGCTTCCACCGACACCGAAATGGGTCGCAAGCGCGTCGCGGCAACCCAACTGATCGCCGGTTACCGCGACCTGGGTTCCCGTTTCGCCAACCTGGATCCGCTGCAACGCCAGGAACGTCCGAGCATCCCTGAACTCGAGCCGAGTTTCTACGGCTTCAGCGATTCCGACATGGACATCGTGTTCAACATCAGCAACACCTACTTCGGCGGCGAAACCGCATCGCTGCGCGACCTGCTGCAATCGCTGCGCGACACGTACTGCCGTTCGATCGGTGCCGAATTCACCTATATCAGCGACCCGGCAGAAGTGCGCTGGATCCAGGAACGTCTGGAACCGACACGTGCATTGCCGCAGTTCTCGGCTGAAAAGAAAAAACACATCCTCGACCGCCTGACCGCAGCCGAAGGCCTGGAGCGCTACCTCCACACCAAATACGTCGGCCAGAAGCGTTTCTCGCTGGAAGGCGGCGAAAGCTTCATCGCCTCCCTGGATGAAACCATCCAGCGCGCCGGTGAAAAGGGCGTGCAGGAAATCGTCATCGGCATGGCCCACCGCGGCCGCCTGAACGTGCTGGTCAACATCCTGGGCAAAACGCCGCAGGAGTTGTTCTCGGAGTTCGAAGGCCATCACGCCGACGACCTGCCGGCCGGCGACGTCAAGTACCACCAAGGTTTCTCCTCCGACATCAGCACCCCGGGCGGCCCGGTTCACCTGTCGCTGGCATTCAACCCGTCTCACCTGGAAATCGTCAACCCTGTAGTTGAAGGTTCGGTCAAGGCGCGTATGGATCGCCGCGGCGACAAGGACGGTTCGCAAGTGCTGCCGATTCTGGTTCACGGCGATGCAGCTTTCGCCGGCCAGGGCGTCGTGATGGAAACGCTGAATCTGGCGCAGACGCGCGGTTACGGCACCGGCGGCACCGTGCACATCGTGATCAACAACCAGATCGGTTTTACCACCTCGGATCCACGCGATTCGCGCTCGACGCTGTATTGCTCGGACGTGGTCAAGATGATCGAAGCGCCTGTGCTGCACGTCAACGGCGACGATCCTGAAGCCGTCGTGTTCGCCACGCAAATCGCGGTTGATTACCGCATGCAGTTCAAGAAGGACATCGTCGTCGACATCATCTGCTTCCGCAAGCTGGGTCACAACGAACAAGATACGCCGGCGCTGACACAGCCGCTGATGTACAAGAAGATCGCGCAACATCCGGGCACACGCAAACTGTACGCCGAGAAGCTGGCTGCGCAAGGCACCATCCCGGCCGACGGCGGCGATGTCATGGTCAAGGCTTTCCGCGATGCGATGGATAGCGGCAAGCATACTGTCGATCCGGTCATCACCAACTTCAAGAGCAAGTATGCCGTCGACTGGCTGCCGTTCCTGAACCGCAAGTGGACCGACGCTGCCGACACGGCAGTCCCGCTGGCAGAGCTGAAGCGCCTGGCTACACGCATCACCACCATCCCTGAAGGCTTCAAGGCGCACGCGCTGGTCGAGAAGGTCATCAACGACCGCGCTGCAATGGGTCGTGGCGAACTGAACCTGGACTGGGGCATGGGCGAACATCTTGCCTACGCTTCGCTGGTTGCGTCCGGCTACGCCATCCGCCTGACCGGCCAGGATGCAGGCCGCGGCACCTTCGTCCACCGTCATGCCGTTCTGCATGATCAGAACCGTGAACGTTGGGATGCAGGCACCTACATTCCTCTGCAAAACGTCGCAGAAAACCAGGCTCCTTACACCGTCATCGACTCCGTGCTGTCGGAAGAAGCCGTGCTCGGTTTCGAATACGGTTACTCGACTGCCGAACCGAACACGCTGACGATCTGGGAAGCTCAGTTCGGCGACTTCGCCAACGGCGCGCAAGTCGTGATGGACCAATTCATCAGCTCCGGCGAAGTGAAGTGGGGCCGTGCCTCGGGTCTGGTACAGATGCTGCCGCACGGTTACGAAGGCCAAGGTCCTGAGCACTCGTCCGCACGTCTTGAGCGTTACCTGCAGCTGTGCGCCGACAACAACATGCAAGTTGTCCAGCCGACCACCGCCGCGCAGATTTTCCACTTGCTGCGCCGTCAGATGATCCGCCTGTTCCGCAAGCCGCTGATCATCCTCACGCCGAAGTCGCTGTTGCGTAACAAGGATGCCGGTTCGCCGCTGTCCGATCTGGCCAAGGGATCGTTCCAGACCGTCATTCCGGAACTGGACGACAAACTCGACGCCAAGAAGGTCAAGCGCATCATCGCCTGCTCGGGCAAGGTCTATTACGATCTGGTCAATGCACGCAAGGAACGCGGTCAGACCGACACGGCAATCATCCGTGTCGAACAACTGTATCCGTTCCCGCACAAGGCGTTCGCTGCTGCGCTCAAGCAATTCCCGAACTTCCAGGAATTGGTATGGACACAGGACGAGCCGCAGAACCAGGGCGCATGGCTGCAGATCCAGCACAACATCTTTGAAAATCTGACTGACGGTCAAAAGCTTGCGTATGCAGGTCGTCCAGCCAGCGCATCGCCAGCGGTCGGTTACTACGACAAGCACTATGCGCAACAAAAGGCGCTGATCGACACCGCGTTTTCCAAACTCAAGGGCTTTGTCCTGACTAAGTAAGCAGATCTTGCACGGCGCGCATTGCGAGGGCGATGCGCGCTGATGTTTATTGAATAACCCGAATCGGAGAAGTTACATGGCACAAATCGAAGTAAAAGTCCCGCAATTATCAGAATCCGTTGCAGAAGCCACGCTGCTGCAATGGCATAAAAAAGTGGGCGAAGCCGTCGCACGCGACGAGAACCTGATCGACGTCGAAACCGACAAGGTCGTGCTGGAATTGCCGGCGCCGGAAGCCGGCGTCATCGCCCAGATCATCAAGGCCGACGGCTCGACCGTGGTCGCAGGTGAAGTCATCGCGATCCTGGACACCGACGCGTCCGCACAAGTGAGCCCGCTGGAAGTCAAGGCTGCTCCTGCACCGCAAAACACCAACGAACCGACACCGGTCGCAGCGCCTGAACTGGCGAACAAGTCCGACGTCGCCATGCCTGCCGCCGCCAAGATCCTGGCCGACAACAACATGTCGACATCGCAAGTGTCGGGCACAGGCAAGGATGGTCGCGTCACCAAGGGCGACGTGCTGGCTTCCCTGAATGCACCGAAGGCTGCAGCACCAGCACCAGCAGCCGCCAAGCCGGCGCTGCAGGCTGTTGCTGCTCCCGGCAAGGTCAACCTGGAAAACCGTCCGGAAGAGCGCGTGCCGATGAGCCGTCTGCGCGCACGCGTGGCCGAGCGTCTGCTGCAATCGCAAGCAACCAACGCCATCCTGACCACGTTTAACGAAATCAACATGCAACCTGTGCTGGACTTGCGCGCCAAGTACAAGGACAAGTTTGAAAAGGAACACGGCGTCAAGCTGGGCTTCATGTCCTTCTTCGTCAAGGCAGTGGTTCATGCACTGAAGAAGTACCCGATCGTCAATGCATCCGTTGACGGCAATGACATCGTCTACCACGGTTACTTCGACATCGGTGTCGCCGTCGGTTCGCCACGCGGTCTGGTGGTTCCGGTTCTGCGCGACGCGGATCAGCTGTCGATCGCCGACATCGAAAAGAAGATCGGCGAATTCGGTCAGAAGGCCAAGGACGGCAAGCTGTCGATCGAAGAAATGACCGGCGGCACCTTCACCGTGTCCAACGGCGGTACTTTCGGTTCGATGCTGTCGACGCCGATCATCAACCCGCCGCAATCGGCGATTCTGGGCATCCACGCTACCAAGGATCGCGCCGTGGTTGAAAACGGCCAGATCGTGATTCGTCCGATGAACTACTTTGCACTGTCCTACGACCACCGCATCATCGACGGCCGCGAAGCCGTTCTGAGCCTGGTTGCCATCAAGGAAGCGCTGGAAGATCCAGCCCGTCTGCTGTTGGATCTGTAATCATCAGGACCTGAAAAAGGCGCAGGGAAGACAGAGAAACCGGATCATCGTCCCTCTGTTGTCTCGGCGCCTTTTTTCTCTTTTGCATTCGTGCCGGACTGTGAGCAGTCTGCGCACATTCAAAAACGCACTAGGATAAAACTATGAGCAAGAATTTCGACGTGGTCGTCATCGGCGGCGGCCCTGGCGGTTACATCGCTGCAATCCGCGCAGCACAACTGGGCTTCAACACCGCCTGCATCGACGAATGGAAAAACGAAAAGGGCGGTCCCGCACCCGGCGGCACCTGCACCAACGTCGGTTGCATTCCCTCCAAGGCGCTGCTGCAATCTTCCGAGCACTATGAACATGCCGGTCATGCGTTCAAGGACCACGGCATCGATGTCAAGGGCCTGAGCCTGAATCTGCCGCAGATGCTGGGTCGCAAGAACACCGTCGTCAAGCAGAACAACGACGGCATCCTGTACCTGTTCAAGAAGAACAAGGTCACCTTCTTCCACGGCCGCGGCAGCTTCGTCAAGGGCGACGCCAACGGCTACGAAATCAAGGTTGCCGGCGCCGCTGAAGAATCCATCACCGCCAAGCAAGTCATCGTCGCAACCGGCTCCAACGCACGCGCATTGCCGGGCGCACCGTTCGACGAAGAACTGATCCTGTCGAACACCGGCGCATTGGCCATCACCGAAGTGCCGAAGAAGCTGGGCGTGATCGGCGCCGGCGTCATCGGTCTGGAAATGGGTTCGGTCTGGCGCCGTCTGGGCGCGGAAGTGACCGTGCTGGAAGCACTGCCGACGTTCCTCGGCGCAGTCGATGAACAGATCGCCAAAGAAGCGCAGAAGCTGCTGGCCAAGCAAGGCCTGACGGTGAATCTGGGTGTCAAGATCGGCGACATCAAGGCCGGCAAGAAAGACGTCAGCGTCGACTACACCGACGACAAGGGCAATGCGCAAAAAGCCGTGTTCGACAAGCTGATCGTCTCGATCGGCCGTACCCCGAACACCACCGGTCTGAATGCGGAAGCCGTCGGCCTGAAGCTGGACGAGCGCGGCTTCATCGCCGTTGATGGCGATTGCAAGACCAATCTGCCGAACGTGTGGGCTGTGGGCGACGTTGTGCGCGGCCCGATGCTGGCGCACAAGGCGGAAGAAGAAGGCGTTGCCGTGGCCGAGCGTATCGCCGGTCAGCACGGTCATGTCAACTTCAACACGATTCCCTGGGTCATCTACACCTCGCCGGAAATCGCATGGGTCGGCAAGACCGAGCAACAACTGAAGGCAGACGGCATTGCTTACAAGGCCGGAACCTTCCCGTTCCTGGCCAACGGCCGCGCACGTGCGCTGGGCGATACCTCGGGCATGGTCAAGTTCCTGGCGGACGCCAAGACCGACGAAATCCTGGGCGTTCACATCGTCGGTCCGATGGCGTCGGAACTGATTTCCGAAGCCGTCGTGGCGATGGAATTCCGTGCTTCCGCCGAAGACATCGCACGCATCTGCCACGCTCACCCTTCGTTGTCCGAAGCAACGAAGGAAGCGGCGCTGGCTGTCGACAAGCGCGCGCTGAACTTCTGATGATCCGGGTTTGCCGCAACAGGTAAACCCCGGTCGTCACCGATGGGCGAGCATGGCTCGCCCATTTTGTTTTAGGCAGCAATAAATAGTTCGTCTCCGTGCACGGAGGCGACGCATTAAAATAAAGATCAACCATGGATGTCCGCGAATTCTACGATCACGCGCTAAGCGAGCGTGGCTTCAAATCCGACGAGGCGCAGCAGCGCGCGATCGATCGCCTGCAGCGCGCCTATGAAGAATGGGTGGCGTTCAAGTCGCAACGCTCCAGTTCCTTCAAGCGCCTGATCAATCGTCCCGACGTACCGCGCGGCGTGTACATGTGGGGCGGCGTGGGACGCGGCAAATCCTTCCTGATGGACAGCTTCTATTCGGTGGTGCCGGTGGTGCGCAAGACGCGCGTCCACTTCCACGAATTCATGCGCGACGTGCATCGCCAGCTGGACGAATTGAAGGGCATCGCCAATCCGCTCGATGAAGTCGCCAAGCGCATCGCCAAGAAATACCGCCTGATCTGTTTCGACGAATTCCATGTCTCCGACATCGCCGATGCGATGATCCTGTACAACCTGCTCAGCGGCCTGTTCGACAATGGCGTGTCCTTCGTCATGACCTCGAACTACAAGCCGGATACCCTGTATCCGGACGGCCTGCACCGCGACCGCATGCTGCCGACCATACAGCTGCTCAACAGCAAGCTCGACGTCATGAACATCGATGCCGGCATCGACTACCGCAAGCGCGCGCTGGAGCAGGTCAGGATTTACCACACGCCGCTCAACGCCGCCACCGACAGCGAGTTGCGCGAGGCGTTTGCCGCGGTCGCCGAGACCGCCGACGAGGACACGCACGTGCATATTGAAGCGCGTGAAATCCGCGCCTTGCGCCGCGCCGGCAGCGCCATCTGGTTCGATTTCGCCACCTTGTGCGGCGGCCCGCGTTCGCAGAACGACTATCTCGAAATCGCCAGCCGCTTCCAGACCGTGATCCTGTCGGGCATTCCGCGCATGTCCGCGGCGATGTCGTCGGAAGCGCGCCGCTTCACCTGGCTCATCGACGTGTTCTACGACCACAAGGTCAAGCTCATCATGTCGGCCGAAGTCGAACCGGAAGAACTCTATACGGAAGGCATGCTGGCAAATGAATTCCACCGCACGGTTTCACGTATCATTGAGATGCAATCGCGCGAGTATATGGATTCCGAACGCCGTCTCGCTGCGGACAAGCTTGCCTGATTATGGATAAGGGTTACATGCAATCATTTTTTTACAAGACCTGCTGTGCTCCGGCTGCAATGCTGACGTTGGCCGTCGCCGGACTGGCGCTGCCGCTGGTCGCGGCTGCCGAACCGGCGCCTTACGGGACGCCCGGCAAACCGCCATTCAACGAACGCTATCCGTCGGGTTCGATCCGTTCGACCGATGAAGCCGACAAGATTTTGGCCGAAGCCGACAAGGAACGTCTCATCATCGAAGACCAATACATCGCGGAACAGCGCGACTGCTACAAGAGGTTTTTTGTGACGGCTTGCCTGGACGGCGCCAAAGAACGCAATCGCGTGGCCGGCAAGCAGGTGCGTGATGTGGAAGTCGAGGCAAATACCTACAAGCGGCAGGCCAAGGCCGATGATCGCGACAAATCGCTGGCCGAGCAACGTGTCAAGGATGAGCAGGATTCGGCACGCCGCGCCGCCGATCAGAAGGAGCGCGACGCCGCCGCCGCACGCAAGGTGCAGGAGAGCGCCGCCAAGCAGGAACAAGTCAAGCAGCGCGAGCTGCAAAGCGAAGGCAAGGAAGATGCGCGCGTGAAGGCGCATGAGGCACAGATGCGCCAGAAACAGGCGGCCGATGCCGCCAAGGCGCCGCAGCGCGAGGCCAATGAGAAGGCCTACCAGGAAAAGGTCAAGGCGGCCGAAGTGCATCGCAAGGAAGTCGAAGCCAACAAGGCCGAAAAAGCGCGCGAGCGTGCCGCCAAGCAACAGCAGGCGCCGGCTTCCGGACCGGCCGTTGCGGATCCGAACCAGCCCAGGTAATCCGGCCGCGGCGGTCCGCTTTGCAGCGAGCGCCGCAGCGGACAACGATTGTTGACCTGTGGCAGGTGGATTACACTGTGTGCAGTTCCTTTTTTGCAGCGGCGGCGCTCAAGCCGCGACTTGCTGCAACCTCCAGCCGTTTTTGCAACAGAAGCCGACATGACAATGACGCATCGCGAAGATATACAGCGCCGTATTATCGAACTGGAAGTGGAGCACCGCGATCTGGATGCAGTGATCGACCTGCTTTCACGCGAAGTACGTCATGAGGAATTACAATTGCGTCGTTTGAAGAAGCGCAAGCTGCAATTGAAAGACCACATCATGTTGCTTAAAATGCAATTGATCCCCGATATTCCGGCCTGAACCCGGCGGCGCGTTTCAGCAACTTTTGACCGGTTTCATTCGCGGCATCCATTCCCGTTGCCGTGACCTTGCCAGGACGGCAAACGTCGTCGGCGACCGCATGGCGTCCGGCATTTTCCGTTTCAGGTTTAATCTCTTTACAGGCATGAGTCAGTGAGTTCCATCGAAGATACCGAAGCATCCGTCCCACAGGGTATCCATGATGCCGAGGTTGAACGGCTGTTCGGCGCCGGCGGTCCGCTGGGCGGGCAGGTCGGCAGCTACCGTCCGCGCCACGCCCAGACCGAAATGGCCAAGGCCATCGCCGAGGCCATCGCCGGCCAGACCACCCTGATCGCCGAAGCCGGCACCGGCACCGGCAAGACCTTCGCCTATCTGGTTCCGGCGTTGCTGTGGGGCGGCAAGGTCATCGTTTCGACCGGCACCAAGAACTTGCAGGACCAGCTTTATCTGCGCGACATCCCGACCGTGCGCAAGGCGTTGAGCGCCCCCGTTTCGGTGGCGCTACTGAAGGGGCGCTCCAACTACGTTTGCCATTTCCATCTCGAGCGCACGCTGCAGAATGGCCGCATGACCTCGCGCGACGACGTCGGTTACCTGCGCGAGATTTCGCGCTTCATGAAAACCACGTCTTCAGGCGACAAGGCCGAGTTGTCCAAGGTGCCGGAAAATGCGCTGATCTGGAATCTCGTGACCTCCACGCGCGACACCTGTTTCGGCGCAGAATGCCAGTACTATCAGGATTGCTTCGTCATGAAGGCGCGCAAGGAAGCTCAGCAGGCTGATGTGGTCGTGGTCAATCACCATCTGTTCTTCGCCGACGTCGCGCTCAAGGACACCGGCGTGGCGGAATTGCTGCCGACCGCCAATACCGTGATCTTCGACGAAGCGCATCAGTTGCCGGAAACCGCGACCATGTTCTTCGGCGACACCGTATCGACTTCGCAGGTGCTGGAGCTATGCCGCGACGTGTTGGCCGAAGGCCTGTCGCACGCGCGTGACGGCGCCGACTGGGCCAAGGTGGTGGCGCCGGTCGAGAAGGCGGCGCGCGATCTGCGGCTGGCGTTTCCGGAAGATATCGTACGCCTGGCGGTCAACCAGATTGCGCCGTCCAGTGTGTTCTTCCCGGCGCTGGAAACCCTGCGCGACAACATGGACGACATGATCGCCGTGCTCGAAAAACAAGCCGAGCGCGCCGAAACCATCGAGCAATGCCGTACCCGCGCGATTGAATTGTCGCACCAGCTCGAAAAATGGAATGGCGCGCAGGACAAGGCCGCCGACGAAGAAGGGCAGACCTACGTGTTGTGGGTCGAAGCATTCACTTCATCGTTGCAGCTGCATCGCACACCCTTGTCGATCGCGCCGATTTTCAACAAGCAGCGCGAAGGCGTGCCGCGCACATGGATATTCACCTCGGCGACGCTGGCGGTAAAAAATGATTTCCATCATTACACTTCGCAGATGGGCCTGTGGGACGAGCCGGCAAAATCCTGGCCGAGCCCGTTCGACTACGAGCAGCAAGGCTTGCTGTATGTGCCGAACAACCTGCCGCAGCCGAATTCCTACGAATATACCGACGCCGTCATCGATGCGGCGCTGCCGGCCATCATCGCCGCCGGCGGCCGTACTTTTCTGCTGTGCACCACGATCCGCGCGGTCAATCGCGCAGCGGAACGCCTGCGTGAAGAGTTCGAACAGCGCGGCCTGCCGTTCCCGCTGATGGTGCAGGGCGAAGCCGGCCGCACCGAATTGCTGGATCGTTTCCGCGCTTCCGGCAACGGCGTGCTGATCGGCAGCCAGAGTTTTTGGGAAGGCGTCGACGTGCGCGGCGAGGCGCTGTCGCTGGTGATCATCGACAAGCTGCCGTTTTCGCCGCCCGACGATCCGGTGTTGGCGGCGCGTATTGCCGAGCTGGAGAAGAAGGGCCTGAACGGTTTTGTGCATCATCAGTTGCCGGCGGCGATCATCAATTTGAAGCAGGGCGCCGGTCGCCTGATCCGTGACGAGACTGATCGCGGGGTATTGATGATCTGCGATCCGCGGCTGATCTCCAAGGGCTATGGTCGCCGAATCTGGCAAAGCCTGCCGCCGTTCAAGCGCACGCGTGAAATCGGCATGGTTGAGGATTTCTTTGCACGCCGTGCGGCCATGGCCGCTGCCGCCGGGGAAGACTGATCATGGCGGGGCCGCGTTCGCCATCCGCCTCGACTGCATTGGTGCCGGTGCGCGCCAGCGAGCTGCTCATCGGGCGACCATCGCCCCGGCCGATCTATAACGACCAGGGCGATTTGCTGCTGGCGCGCGGCAGCATGATCGACACCCAAGGCCAGTTGGACGGACTGCTCGAACATGGGTTGTTCCGCAATGAAAAATGGGGCGACGAACCGGATACCGATTCGGTGCCTTTGCCGAAGTCGCTCGATGTCCTGCAGAAGCGCCGCCGCGCCAAAGGCCTGCGTCCGCCGGCGCCAAGCCGCGGACAGGAGAGCATCGTCGGCATGGACGAGGTGCGCTGGAAGATCGCCGACGCCGTCACGCTGCAGATCAAGGAGGCCTCCGAGCTGCGTTACAGCATCAGTCTGATCGGTAGCATGGCCGGCAAGAGCGTGCTGGTGTCCGCTCCCATGAAAGACGGCAAGTACATCCACTTGCGCGACGGCCAGGTGGTTGTCGTGCGCGCATTGTCCGGGCGTCGCGCGTATGCTTTTGCAACCACTGTGCTCAAGTATCAAAATCTGCCTTATCCCTATCTGCATCTGGCCTGCCCGCGTGAAGTACGCTGCACCGTGATCCGCCAGGACGCGCGCGTGGACGTCGACCTGGATGCGTTCCTCACCATCGGCACGGCGCCGCCCGGAAAGGTCCGCTTGCTGGATCTCAGCGTTGGCGGCGTATCCGGCGTCGGCAACTTTCCCGGCAGCGGCAAAGACGCCACCGGTCGTTTGCGTTTCATCGTCAATGTTGCCGGCGAAGAGCGCGGTCTGGACCTTGAGGTGGTATTGCGCACGGTCGGGGCCGACGCCGATCCGCACTGCGCCAGATACGGCCTGGAATTCGTCGGCCTGTCGGCGCGCGACCGTGTCATCCTGTCAGCGTTCGTCTATCAGACCGCCAGCGAAACCGGCTGATATCGCCCCGGCAAAAGGCGTTTTTCTGCAAGGCCGGAAATGCCGCCGTTTTTGTGCCGGACCGTCGCATTTCTCCCTGAATCGGGCGGGGCGCTTCAGGTAAAATGGCGGGATGAAAATTCTCATCAGCAACGACGACGGCTACCTTGCTCCAGGCATCATTGCGCTGGCCGACGCCTTGTCCGCCATCGCCGAAATCACCGTGGTCGCTCCCGACAGCAACCGCTCCGGCAGTTCCAATTCGCTGACGCTGGATCGCCCTCTGTGGGTGGAGCGCGCCGGCAATGGTTTTTATTACCTCAACGGCACGCCGTCCGACTGCGTGCACGTGGCGCTGACCGGTTTGCTGCCGGATCGTCCCGACCTGATCGTCTCCGGCATCAATCAAGGCCAGAACATGGGCGACGACACTTTGTATTCCGGCACCGTTGCCGCGGCGACCGAGGGTTTCCTGTTTGGCATCCCGGCCATCGCGTTTTCCCAGCTGCATAAGGGCTGGGAACATCTCGACAGCGCCGCGCGTATTGCCCGCGAAGTGGTCGAGCGCCAGTTCGACGCCATCGCCAAACCGTATCTGCTGAACGTCAACATTCCCAACTTGCCGTATGCCGAACTCAAGTCTTGCGTGGCGACGCGATTGGGCAAGCGCCACATGTCGGAGCCGGTCTATAAGATGCGCGACCCGCATGGCAAGGACATCTACTGGATCGGCCCGCCGGGCGGCGTCAAGGACGCCGGCGAGGGTACCGACTTCCATGCGACCGCCAATGGCCACGTATCGATTACGCCCTTGCAGATCGACCTTACGCACGCCGCTCAGCTGGCTGACCTGAAGAAGGCGCTCGCATGACCGGCAAACCTAGCCGCTTCCCGTTGTCGTTGTCTTCCGTGGTGGAGAAGAAGGGCAAGACTACGCCCGCAACGTCGTCGCGCACGGTGGTGACGCCGCAGACGGCGACGCGCAACGCCGCGCTGGACTCCGGTCGCCTGGCCGCCAAGGCGCAGGCAGTGCGCGCAGCGCAACATCCGGCGCCATCCTCGCCGGCCGGCAAGCCCACACCGCGCGCTACATTACCGACCCCGATCGCCACTTCCAATCGCTCGGCGCCGCTGGTGTCCGAAGCGGTGCGCAAGGCCATGGTGGCGCGCGTGGCCAAGCAGGGCGTCGGCGATCAAAAGGTATTGGCGGCGATGGAGGCAGTGCCGCGCCACATGTTCATGGAGCCGGGTTTGTCGAGCCAGGCCTATGTTGACGCCTCGTTGCCGATCGGACATCACCAGACCATTTCGCAGCCGTACATCGTGGCGCGCATGATCGAGATCATGCGCGACAACAAGAAGGGCGGGGTGCTTGAGCGCGTGCTGGAAATCGGTACCGGCTGCGGCTACCAGGCCGCGGTCCTGTCGCTGGTGGCCAAAGAGGTGTACTCCATCGAGCGCATCAAGCCCTTGCACGAACTGGCCAAGACCAATTTGCGGCCGCTGCGTATCGCCAACATCCGCTTGCATTACGGAGATGGTATGCTAGGCCTGCCGCAGGTGGCGCCGTTCGACGGCATCATCCTGGCGGCGGCCGGACTGGAAGTGCCGCAGGCGCTGCTGGAACAGCTGGCGATCGGCGGGCGCCTGGTGGCGCCGGTCGGGGGGCGTCAGCAGATGTTGCAGCTCATCGAACGTATCGGTAAATTCGAGTGGACCAGCGAAACCCTGGAAGAATGCCATTTCGTGCCGCTGCGTCCGGGCACGGTGTAACAAGAAATAAAACAAGCTATTCAGAATACGGCGGCGAGCGGTTTTTTGCCTCGCCGATCCCGATGAACTTCTCGCGCAGGGCGCGGGTCAACGTTATCGTTGTACAAAATTAATGTAATGAGCATGAAAAATAATCGTCTGGTCTGGTTGGGGATTGTCGTGAGTCTGCTGGCAGGGTGTTCCACTACGCCGCGTACTGCAGCTCCTGTGGTGGAACGTACGACCAGTTCGGCCAAGCCGGCGGCAGATGCCGCCAAAACCGTGGCAGCCGCACCGGCGCGTCCTGAAGGAAAAGGTTATTACACGGTGAAGAAAGGCGATACGCTGTATCGCATCGCACTGGAATCGGGACAGAGCTACCGCGACATCGTGGCGTGGAACAATCTGACCAACCCGAACGACATCAAGGTTGACCAGGTGCTGCGCGTCGCGCCGCCTGATGGCGTTCAAACCGGCGCAGTAGTTGCTCCGGCGGCGGGTGCCTCGGGCATCGAGGTTCGTCCGCTGGGCGCCTCGACTTCCGCCGGTGCGGCTCCCGCAGCGACCGGCGCCAACAAGACAGGTCCGCGCGGCGACAAGCGTGCTTATTCGGACAGCACGCTGGCCGAGCTGGAAAAACCGGACGCAGCGCCTTCTAGCGCGGCAACTGCTCCGGCTGCCGCGCCTGCAGCTACGGCCCAAGCTTCGGCCAAGCCCGACGCTGCGCATCCGGCCGAGAAGCCGGCTGTCGCTGCAGCTGCTGCTGACGATGACGCCGTATCGTGGATGTGGCCGGCCGACGGCAAGGTGGTCGGCACTTTCGACGGCGGCAAGAAGGGCGTCGACATCGCGGGCAAGAGCGGCCAGCCCGTGCTGGCGGCGGGCGCCGGCAAGGTCATGTATGCCGGTGCCGGCATTCGTGGCTATGGCAACCTTGTGATCGTCAAGCACACCAATAATCTCTTGTCCGCTTATGCACACAACAAGACGATACTGGTGAAGGAAGGGCAAGCTGTAACCAAGGGGCAGAAGATTGCCGAGATGGGAAATTCGGATAGCGACAGCGTCAAGTTGCACTTCGAAATTCGCCAGCAGGGCAAGCCTGTCGATCCGTCGAAATACCTGCCGCCACGTTAGCGTATGAGCCCAAGCCCTCGCGATCACCTGCCAGACGATGAGTCCAGATCGGACGATCAGGTCGAGCCGTTGGAAACAGTCGATGATCTGGAAGTCATTGACGAGGGCGAGGCGGCCGAGGGCGAAGAGGAAGTCGTCGTTGCCGTCGAAGGCGTAGAAGAACTCAAGAAGGTGCTGGCAGCCGAGCTGTCCACCGATACCACCCAGCATTACCTGAATCAGATCGGCACCCGACCGTTGCTGACGGCGCCGGAAGAGCTGTATTTCGCCACGCTGGCCAAGCAGGGCGATTTTGCCTCGCGCCAGAAGATGATCGAGCACAACCTGCGCCTGGTCGTGTCGATCGCCAAACACTACATCAACCGCGGCGTCGCCTTGCTCGATCTGATCGAAGAAGGCAATCTCGGCCTCATGCGCGCCATCGACAAGTTCGAGCCCGAGCGCGGCTTTCGTTTCTCGACCTATGCCACCTGGTGGATCCGCCAGAGCATCGAACGCGCCATCATGAACCAGGCGCGCACGGTGCGACTACCGGTGCACATGGTGCGCGAACTGAATCAGATCCTGCGCGCCAAATATCATCTGGAGGCACAGCACCACGACGGCCGCGACGCCACTGCCGAAGATATCGCCCACCTGGTCGATCGCCCGGTCGAGGACGTGCAGGACGTGCTGGCGCTGTCCGAACATGCCGCGTCGCTCGATACGCCGCTCGACAACGATCCGCAGGCCAGTCTGATCGACCTGTTGCCGGGTTCGCTCGACGAGAGTCCCGATTCCAAGGCTGAATACCACGAAGTGTCGATACTGATCCGCGATTGGCTTAGAAATTTGCCGGACAAGCAGCGAATCGTCATCACCCGGCGTTTCGGGCTCGACAACGACGATCCTTCCACGCTGGAACAACTCGCCTCGGAGATGGGCATCACCCGCGAACGCGTGCGCCAGGTGCAGCAAGAGGCACTGATCAAGCTCAAACGCAGCCTGCTGGCCCGCGGCGTGGGCAAGGACGCGCTGTTTTAGCTTCCCTCCGGTCGCGGTATCGCCGACAATAGCGTTTTTGGTCTTTTCGGTCGCGACGCTGGTCGCATCTATTGTTTCTATGCAGCAAAACATCATCAATATCAAAGCCCTCGACATGGACGGGCGCGGCGTCGGCCATCTGGCGAACGAGGATGGCACTCAGGGCAAAGTGATTTTCGTCGAAGGCGCATTGCCCGGCGAACAGGTCAGCTTCCAGTCTTACCGCAGGAAGCCGAAGTGGGAGGCCGCCACCATGACCACCCTGCATCGCGAATCATCCTTGCGCGTCAAGCCGCAATGTGACTACTTCGGTCTCTGCGGCGGCTGCGCCATGCAGCATCTGGAGCCGTCGGCCCAGGTCGCCATGAAGCAGCGCGTGCTCGAAGACAATCTCTGGCATCTCAGCAAGCTCAAAGCGGAAACCATGTTGCGGCCAATTTACGGGCCGACCTGGGGTTACCGCTACCGCGCCCGGATCTCCGTCAAGAACGTGGTCAAGAAGGGCACCGTGCTGGTTGGCTTCCATGAAAAGAAGTCGCCGTTCGTGAGCGACATGAAGACTTGCGAGATCCTGCCGCCGCACGTTTCCGCAATGCTGATGCCGCTGCGTGCCCTGATCGGTTCGCTGAGCATCATCGACCGCCTGCCGCAAATCGAACTTGCCATCGGTGAGGGTGACAACGGCGTGAAAACCACCGTGATGGTCTTGCGCGTGATGGAGCCGCCGAGCGCCGACGACGAAATCAAGCTCAAGGCTTTTGCCGACGAATACAAGGTCGAGTGGTGGCTGCAGCCGAAAGGTCCGGACACGGCGCATCCCTTCTATCCGCCGCAATCGAACCTGCATTACACGCTGCCGGAATTCGGCATCCGCATGCCGTTCAAGCCCACCGATTTCACCCAGGTCAATCACCAGATCAACCGTGTGCTGGTGGCGCGGGCTTTGCGTCTGCTCGATGTGCAGCCGGAAGATCGCGTCGCCGACCTGTTTTGCGGCCTGGGCAATTTCACGTTGCCGATCGCCACGCTGGCCAGGGAAGTCGTCGGCATCGAAGGCAGTACGGCCTTGACGGAGCGTGCTGCCGAGAATGCGAAGGTCAATGCCGTTGCCGGAAAAACGGCGTTCTACTGCCGTAATCTGTTTGAAGCGACGACCGAGGATTTCATCGCGCTGGGGAAATTCGATCGCATGCTGATCGACCCGCCGCGTGAAGGCGCGCTGGAAGTATGCAAGGCGATTGCCGGGTTGGGCGAGCAGCACGCCCACCTGAAGCCCAGGCGCATCGTCTACGTGTCCTGCAACCCGGCCACGCTGGCGCGCGACGCCGGCGAGCTGGTCACTCTCGGCGGCTACCGCCTGACGCTGGCGGGTGTGGTGAACATGTTTCCGCACACGGCGCATGTGGAATCCATGGCGGTGTTCGATTTGCCGGGTTGAGTTGTCTCGGTGACACCATGAAAAAAGCCGACCACTGGTCGGCTTTTTCTTTGAAGCTGTCTGCTGCGCAATCAGTCGCGATTGCCGCCCAGGATGCCCAGGATAGAGAGCAGGTTGACGAACACGTTGTAGACGTCCAGATAGATCGCCAGGGTGGCCGAAATATAGTTGGTTTCGCCGCCGTTGATGACTTGTTGCACGTCATACAGGATGTAAGCCGAGAAAATCGCGATTGCCACCACCGAAATGGTCAGTTGCAGCGCGGGCAGTTGCAGGAAGATATTGGCCAGCGAGGCGACGATGATGACCAGCACGCCGGCGAACAGCCATTTGCTCATGCTCGAGAAATCACGCTTGGATACGGTCGCAACGGTTGCCATGGCGCCGAAAATCAGTGCGGTGCCGCCGAATGCGGTCATGATCAGTTGTGCGCCGTTGGAAAAGCCCAGCGTGTACTCAATCAGGCGCGACAGCATCAGACCCATGAAGAAGGTGAAGCCGAGCAGGACTGCAACGCCCAGGCCGGAATTCTTGGTCTTTTCGATTGCGTAGAAGAAGCCGAACGCCACGGCCATGAACACCACGAAACCGATCATCGGGCTGCCGGCGAAGAGGCTCAGATGCAATTGCACGCCCAGCCACGCGCCGAGCACGGTCGGGATCATGGACAATGCGAGCAGCCAGTAAGTGTTGCGCAGCACGCGATTGCGCGCCAGGGCGCCGGTATTCAGGTTTTCAAGTGTGTTTTGCGAGTAATTGTTCATTCGTCCTCCGGTAGCGTTAAATGCGAACAGAGCATAGCACGACGCTCACTGCATGAGACATCGCTGCCAGAGCGAAGTTCGTCCGCGGATACGAAGGAATTTTGTCAGTTTGTCATGCTTTATAGCGAATTAGACTGATAAATAGCCGTTTCGTGGTAGAATTAAAGGTTGATTGAATTGTTAATTAACGGCTTTAACCCTTTCTTTTTATTGGAGTTTTTACACATGGCAATTGAACGCACCCTGTCGATTATCAAACCGGACGCAGTTGCGAAAAACGTGATCGGTCAGATTTATTCCCGTTTCGAAAACGCCGGCCTGAAAATCATCGCTGCGCGCATGATTCACTTGTCGCGTGCCGAAGCTGAAGGTTTCTACGCGGTTCACCGTGAGCGTCCATTCTTCAAGGATCTGGTCGACTTCATGGTCTCCGGTCCTGTGATCGTGCAAGCCCTGGAAGGCGACAACGCCATCCTGAAGCACCGCGACCTGATGGGCGCAACCGATCCGAAGAAGGCAGAAAAAGGCACAATCCGCGCCGATTTCGCTGATTCGATCGACGCCAACGCAGTGCACGGTTCCGACGCGGCAGAAACAGCGAAAGTTGAAATCGCTTACTTCTTCCCGGCGCTGAATATCTATTCGCGTTAATTTGCAGCAAAGTTACCTTGAAGTTTGGGCGTCCATGCATCAAGGTTAACCAAAAGCGGTACATGTTATGACAACAGCTCTCACCAACCTGCTGGATCTGGATCCCGCGCAACTCGTTGCTTATTGTGGCGAGTTGGGTGAGAAGCCGTTTCGCGCCAAACAATTGCAACGCTGGATTCATCAATACGGCGTTGCCGATTTTGCCGAGATGACCGATCTCGCCAAGTCGCTGCGTGAAAAGCTGTCGACGCGCGCCCATGTGGCAGCGCCGGCCGTCATCAGCGACCATACTTCTACCGACGGCACCCGCAAATGGCTGGTGGATGTCGGCAACGGCAATGCCGTTGAAACCGTATTCATTCCCGAAGAAAATCGCGGCACCCTGTGCATTTCGACCCAGGCAGGCTGTGCGGTCAATTGCCGTTTCTGCTCGACCGGCAAGCAAGGCTTCAACCGCAACCTGAGCGTCGGCGAAATTATCGGCCAGTTGTGGATGGCCGAGTTCGAACTGCGCAAGACCAAGGGCGTCGAAGCAGGCCCCAAAGGCGAACGCCAGATCACCAACGTGGTGATGATGGGCATGGGCGAGCCGCTACTGAATTTCGAACCTACTGTTACCGCCTTGAAGCTGATGCTCGACGATAACGCGTACGGCCTGTCGCGCCGCCGCGTAACGCTGTCGACCAGCGGCGTGGTGCCGATGATGGACAAGCTGTCGCAGGAATGCGCCGTAGCCCTGGCCGTGTCGCTGCATGCGTCCAACGATGCGTTGCGCGACAGCCTGATTCCGTTGAACAAGAAATATCCGCTGCAGGAACTGATGGCGGCGTGCAAGCGCTACCTCGAATTCGCGCCGCGTGATTTCGTGACCTTCGAATATTGCATGCTGGACGGCGTCAACGACAGCGACGCGCATGCGCGCGAACTGGTGGCATTGGTGCAGGGCGGCGGCGACAGCAAGGCTGCAGTGCCATGCAAGTTTAACCTGATTCCGTTCAATCCTTTCCCTGAATCCGGATTGAAGCGTTCCCACAATCCGCGCATCAAGGCGTTTGCCCAGATTCTGATGGATGCCGGGATCGTCACCACCATTCGCAAGACGCGCGGCGATGATATCGACGCTGCCTGCGGCCAGTTGGCGGGCGAGGTCAAGGACCGCACCCGCGTGCAGGAGCGCATGCAGAAGATGACGGAGTACCAGCAAAAATTCGGCAAGGACTTCGGCCGCATCGTGGAGATCTCCGGGTGAGGATACGCTGGCAGAACAGTGTCATTGCCTTGCTGCTGGCACCTGCTTTGCTGCTGACCGGATGCGCTTCCTCCAAAACGGACGATGCCGTCGCCGGCCACAGCGTACCGGTATCGTCGTCCCGAATGAACGTCCAGGCTGACGCTCAGAAGCGCGCCGATATTCGTTTGCAACTGGCGGTCGGTTATTACGAACAGCGCCAGTTTGCCGTCGCGGCGGAAGAAGCCGGACTGGCTTTGCAAGCGGTTCCCGATTTTGCCGAGGCTTATGGCATGCGTGCGCTGGCTTTCATGGAAATGGGCCGCAGCAGGCAAGCCGAGGCGGATTTCCGCCAGGCGCTGAATCTCGCACCCGGCAATCCTGATTTTGCCAACAATTATGGCTGGTTCCTGTGCAATGATAGTCGTGCTACTGAAGCGATACCGTACTTCGAGGCGGCAGTCGCGCAACCGTCTTATCGTTCGCCTGGCAAGGCCCTGGCCAATGCCGGCGCATGCAGCCTGAAGCTGCAGAACGTGACGGCGGCAGAGCGCTATTTTGCGCGGGCGTTCCAGTATGAGCCGGCCAGTCTGGCGACCAATGTGAACTTGACCAGAATTTACTTTGACCGAAATGAATTCGAGCGTGCGCGCTTTCACATCGGTCTGGCGGCGAAAAATGATGTCTTGAATGTCGATGCGCTATGGCTAGCCATCAAGATTGAACGTAAACTAGGCAATCAATCAGCCGAAAATGAACTGGCGGCGCAGTTGCGCCGTCGCTATCCGTCTTCGTCAGAATACGCGGCTTATCAACGTGGAGCATTTGATGAGTGATCAGCAGGGAAATGAAGCGCCAATCTCCGGTTTTGCATCGGGGACAGAAGAGGTAAGGCAAGTAGCATTACCCGGAGCGCTATTGGCTGCGCAACGTCAGGCCAAGGGGTGGTCTGTGGAACATGCCGCGAGTCAGTTGAAATTCGCCACGCGCCAGGTGATTGCGCTGGAAGCGGACAATTATGCCGCGTTGCCGGGGCCGGTCATCGTGCGCGGCTTTGTGCGCGCCTATGCCAAGTTGCTGGGGCTGGACGCCAACGCGCTGGTGGCATTGCTGCCGCAGGACGGTCCTGCACAAACCGGGCCGATCGCGCCGCAGCGCACACTGTCGACGCCGTTTTCGGAGTCGCCGCTGCCGCTGGGCAATCGCAGCAAGGTTTCGCCGGGTCTGGTGGTCGGCGGCGTGCTGGTGGTGTTGCTGGTCGGCGCTGCCGCAGTGATCCATCGCACGGACGCGTTCAGCGACGTGCCGCAACTGGCATGGCTGAAGCAGGGCGCCAAAACGTCCTCCGACGATGTGGCTCCCGCGCCGGCGCAAGCCGACGCCCAGCAGGATTTGCCGCCTGAAGTACAGGACGGCTCGGACAAGAGCAAACTGGAAAAAGTCGAGTCGGCCGTGACGAGCGCTGCCAGTTCGGCCGGCGCCGCGATCACCAATGTTTCCGAAAAGGTCGCCAGCGTAGTGGCGCCGAGCGCGCCGGAGCCGGTTGCTGCAAAGACGCCGGCGGTTGAGCCTGCGCAGCCGAAAGTCGCCGCCGCAGCACCGGTCAACCCGGGTTCGCCCGTGACCGGCAGCCTGAACATCAGCAACAGCAAGGATTTGCTGCGCCTTACCTTCCGCGAGGACTCATGGGTGGAAATCCGTCGCGGCGACAAGTCGACCATGATTTCGCGCTTGCTCAAGGCCGGCACCACCGAGTCGTTCGACATCAATGAGCCGGTCACGCTGGTGGTCGGCAATGCAGCGGGTGTCGATGCCAGCCTGCGTGGTTCCAAGCTGGACCTGGAAACCGGCAGCAGCAGCAACGTGGCTCGTCTGAGCCTGAAATGAATCTGAAATAACGCACGTATGTCATCTTCGTCTTTTCCGATCGCATCCGGCCCGCTGGGCCGCCGTCAAAGCCGCCGCGCCGTCATCCGGTACGGTGAGCGCGAAGTGGTGGTCGGCGGCGGTGCGCCGGTCGTGGTGCAATCCATGACCAATACGGATACCGCCGACGCCATCGGCACGGCGATCCAGGTCAAGGATCTGGCGCGCGCCGGATCGGAAGTGGTGCGCATCACCGTCAACTCGCCGGAAGCCGCAGCAGCGGTGCCGGCGATTCGCGAGCAACTCGATCGCATGGGCGTGGACGTGCCGCTGGTGGGCGACTTCCATTACAACGGCCACACGCTGCTCAATGACTATCCCGATTGCGCCAGGGCGCTGTCGAAGTACCGCATCAACCCGGGCAACGTCGGCAAGGGCGCCAAGCGCGACAGTCAATTCGCCCAGATGATCGAAGCGGCTTGCCGCTATGACAAGCCGGTGCGCATCGGCGTGAACTGGGGCAGCCTGGACCAGGCGCTGCTGGCGCGCATCATGGATGAAAACGCCGGGCGCGCAGAGCCTTGGCCGGCGCAGGCCGTCATGTACGAGGCGCTGGTGACCTCGGCCATTGAAAACGCCCAGCGCGCAGAAGAGCTGGGCCTGGCCGGCGACAAGATCATCCTGTCGTGCAAGGTCTCGGGCGTGCAGGACCTGATCGCCGTGTATCGCGAACTGGCGCGCCGTTGCGACTACCCGCTGCATCTCGGACTGACCGAGGCAGGCATGGGCAGCAAGGGGATCGTCGCCTCGACAGCGGCCTTGTCGGTGTTGCTGCAAGAAGGCATCGGCGACACCATCCGCATTTCGCTGACGCCGGAACCGGGCGGCGACCGCACCCGTGAAGTCATCGTCGGCCAGGAAATCCTGCAAACCATGGGCTTGCGCAAATTCACGCCGATGGTGATCGCCTGTCCCGGTTGCGGCCGTACGACGTCGACCGTCTTCCAGGACCTGGCGGACAAGATCCAGACCTACCTGCGCGAGCAAATGCCGCAGTGGAAAGGCGTGTATCCCGGCGTTGAAAGCATGAACGTCGCCGTCATGGGCTGCATCGTCAACGGCCCCGGCGAATCCAAGCATGCCAATATCGGCATCAGCCTGCCCGGTACCGGCGAATCGCCTGCCGCACCGGTATTCATTGACGGCGAAAAGCGCATGACGCTGCGCGGCGAGCGCATCGCCGAAGAATTCCAAACCATCGTGCTGGATTACGTGCAAACGCATTACGGCAAGCAAACCGCGGCCTGAGTCCTTGTCGGCATGCCGCCTGGACAGGCGGCCGCCGGCTGGCCTGTGACTGAACAAACCTGAAGATCATTAGCATGTCTGAAAACAAGAAAATCGAAAAAATCGTCGGCGTCAAAGGGATGAACGACATCCTGCCGGCCGATGCGCCGCTGTGGGAATTGTTCGAAAACACCGTGCATTCGGTGCTCAAGAGCTACGGCTTCCAGCAAATCCGCACGCCGATCGTCGAGCCGACCGCTTTGTTCTCGCGCGGCCTGGGCGAAGTCACCGATATCGTCGAGAAGGAAATGTATTCCTTCACCGATTCCATGAACGGCGACAACCTGACCTTGCGTCCGGAAAGCACCGCCAGCGTGGTGCGCGCGGCGCTCGAACACAATCTGACCTACGATGGCCCGAAGCGCCTTTGGTACGCGGGTCCGATGTTCCGCCATGAGCGTCCGCAGCGCGGCCGCTATCGCCAGTTCCACCAGGTTGGCGCGGAAGCGCTTGGCTTCACCGGCCCGGACATCGACGCCGAACTGATCATGATGTGCCAACGCCTGTGGGACGACCTCGGCCTGGAAGACATTCGCCTCGAACTGAATTCCATCGGCGACGCCGAGGAGCGCAGCAAGCATCGCGCGGATCTGATTGCCTATTTCGAGCAGCACAAGGAGCTGCTCGACACAGACGCTCAGCGCCGCCTGCATTCGAATCCGCTGCGTATCCTCGACACCAAGAATCCGACCATGCAGGAGATGGTCAACGCCGCGCCCAAGCTGCTCGACTATCTCGGTGAAGAATCGCGTGCGCACTTCGAAGGCGTGCAAAAGATCCTCAATCACAACAACATCCCGTTCACGATCAATCCGCGTCTGGTGCGCGGCATGGATTATTACAACCGGACGGTATTCGAGTGGGTCACCGACCAGCTCGGTTCGCAAGGCACGGTGTGCGGCGGCGGGCGCTACGATCCGCTGATCGAAATGTTCGGCGGCAAGCCGACCCCGGCCTGCGGTTTCGCCATGGGCGTGGAGCGCTTGCTGGAACTGATGAAGGCGAGCGGCGAGCAGTATGCGCCGAACCAATGCGACGTCTATATGGTCCACCAGGGTGACGAAGCGCAACTGCAATCCTTTGTACTGGCGGAAAGATTACGCGGTGCCGGGCTGGATGTTGTGCTACATTGCGCATCGGCGAGCGCGGGCGGCAGCTTCAAGTCGCAGATGAAGAAGGCCGACGCGAGCGGCGCGGCGTTTGCGGTCATCCTCGGCGAAGACGAAGTCAAGAACGCCACTGCGACGGTCAAGACCTTGCGTGCAGCCGAAGGCGAGAGCAACCAGGTCACGATTTCATTCGACGGCGTCACCGACTATGTCGTGGAGCAAATCGTCGGTGATCATGATCACGATCATGACCACGTGCATTACCACCCTTAATTCCTGAACCACTTTTAGACTTTTCTCATGGCATACGATCTCGAAGAACAAGAACAGCTTGCTTCCATCAAGGCTTGGTGGAACAAGTACGGCAATCTTCTGACCTGGGTATTGATCGCCGCGCTGGCCGCCTACGGCGCCTGGAGCGGCTGGAATTTGTATCAGCGCAAGCAGTCGCAGCAGGCCTCGCAACTCTACGAAGAGCAGCAGAAGGCCGCGCAAGCCAAAGATGGCGCCAAAGTGCTGCGCGCAGCGACCGACATGCAAGACAAGTTCAGCGGTACCGCTTACGCGCAGATGAGCGCGCTGGTCGCGGCCAAGACCGCCTTCGAGGCAAACGACACCGAGACCGCGAAGAAGCAATTGCAATGGGTCATCGACCATGGCCGCGACGCCGAATACAAGGCGATCGCATCGATTCGCCTGGCCGGCCTGTTGCTGGACGGCAAGGCCTATGACGATGCGCTCAAGTTGCTGGCCGGCGATTTCCCGGCGCAGTTTGCCGGCGCCGTCGCCGACCGCAAGGGCGATATCCTGGTGGCGCAGGACAAGCGCGATGAAGCGCGTAGCGCGTATCAACTGGCGCTGGACAAGACCGACGAGCGCAATCCGGGCCGCCAGCTGATCCAGCTGAAGCTCGACGCCATCGGTGGCGCACCGGCCAAGGCTGCAGCCTGAGCATCGCCATAACAACACTCCAACATCGTGCAATCCGGTAAGAGGAAAAACCATATGCGTCGTGAGTCACAAGTCGTATCCAGGCGTACAGCGTCCCTGGCGATCAAACTGAGTGCGCTGGCCGCCGTGGCGTTGCTGTCGGGCTGCTCGCTGTTTTCCAGCAAAAAGGAAGTCAACCCGCCTGCCGCGCTGGTCGAGTTCAAGCAAACCTTGCGTACGCAAACCGTCTGGACCGCATCGGTCGGCAAGGCCGGCTCCTTCCGGTTCAGCCCCGTGTTCGCCGGCGGCAGCGTGTTCGCCGCAGGTGCTGACGGCGCTGTAGTGCGCCTGAATGCCGCCACTGGCCAGACCGTGTGGCGCGTCAATGCCGGCTCGTCGCTGACCGCCGGTGTCGGCAGCGACGGCAACGTGGTCGCAGTGGTGGGCGAGAAGGGTGTCGTCCAAGCCTTTGACGGCAACGGCAAGTCGCTGTGGAAAGCCCAGGCGCCCAGTGAAGTCCTGTCGGCTCCGGTCGTAGGTTCTGGTCTGGTGCTGGTGCGCAGCATCGACAATCGCGTCACCGCATTCGACGCAGAAAACGGCACCCGCCGCTGGACCGTTCTGCGTCCTCTGCCGACGCTGACTCTGCGCACTGCACCGGGCATCGTGCTCGATTCGCAAACCGCTTATGTCGCCTTGCCGGGCGGCCGCTTGTCGGCGCTGGCGCTGAACAATGGCGGTCCGCGCTGGGAAGTCGCCGTCGGCGATCCGAAGGGCACCACCGAACTTGAGCGTATCGCTGACGTCTCGGGCGTGCCGGGACTGGGTGTGCGTGATGTCTGCGCGGTCGCCTACCAAGGCCGCATCGGCTGCTTTGATGTCACCAACGGCAATGTGCGCTGGGCCAAGGATTTTTCCAGCGAATCAGGTCTGACGCTAGATGATCGTTTCGTGTTTGCAGCCGATGACAAGGGTGGTGTGACAGAATTCGCCCGCGACACCGGCACTGCGCTGTGGCGCAACAGCAAGCTGGCCTATCGCCGCTTGTCGCCGCCGATTGCAGTTGGCAAAGCGGTCGCAGTAGGCGATTATCAGGGTTATATCCATTTCCTGTCGCGCGACGACGGTGCGTTTGTCGCCCGTACAAGCACTGACGGCAGCCCGATCCAGGTGACGCCGATTGCCGCTGGGCAAGCCGTCGTTTTTCAAACTCAAGCAGGAACAGTCGTCGCCTTGGCGGCAGAATAAAATTTAATGAAGCCGGTTATTGCACTTGTTGGTCGTCCCAATGTCGGTAAGTCGACATTGTTTAATCGGCTCACCCGTTCACGTGATGCGCTGGTCGCAGACTTGCCCGGTCTGACCCGGGATCGTCACTACGGCGAAGGCCGGGTCGGCGAACGCCCCTTTTTGGTGATTGATACCGGCGGTTTCGAGCCGGTGGCCAAAGAAGGCATCATGTTCGAAATGGCCAAACAGACCAAGCAGGCGGTGGTCGAGGCCGACATCGTGATATTCATCGTCGATGGCCGCCAGGGCCTCACGCCGCACGACAAAACCATTACCGATTTCCTGCGCAAGTCGGGCCGTTCGGTCATGCTGGTGGTCAACAAAGCCGAAGGCATGAAATACACCTCCGTCACCGCTGACTTCTATGAGCTGGGCCTGGGCGATCCCTATGTGATTTCCGCTGCGCATGGCGACGGCGTCGCCGATCTGGTGGATGAAGCACTGGATATCGCGCTGGCGCAGCGTCCCGATCTCGGCGAAGAAGTCGACGTCGCGCGCGGCATCAAGATTGCCATTGTCGGTCGTCCCAATGTGGGCAAGTCGACGCTGGTCAATACGCTGCTCGGCGAAGAACGCGTCATCGCTTTCGACATGCCGGGGACGACACGCGATTCGATCGAGATTCCATTCGAACGTGACGGCAAACAATACACGCTGATCGACACTGCCGGCATCCGCCGCCGCGGCAAGGTATTCGAAGCGATCGAAAAATTCTCGGTGGTCAAGACGCTACAGTCGATCTCGGAAACCAACGTGGTCCTGCTGCTGCTCGACGCGCAACAGGACATATCGGAGCAGGATGCGCATATCGCCGGCTTCGTCCTGGAGTCCGGTCGTGCGCTGGTGGTCGGCGTCAACAAGTGGGATGGCCTGCAAAGCGATCGTCGCGACGAGATCAAGATGGATCTTGAGCGCAAGCTCAGTTTCCTGTCGTTCGCCAAGTTCCACTTCATCTCCGCGCTGAAGTCGACCGGCATCGGCCCGCTCATGAAATCGATCGACTCGGCCTATGCCGCAGCGATGTCCAATCTGACCACGCCGAAGCTCACGCGGGCGCTGATCGAAGCGGTCGAGCATCAGCAGCCGCGCCGTAAAGGCTCAATCCGACCCAAATTGCGCTACGCCCACCAGGGCGGCATGAATCCTCCGATCGTGGTGATCCACGGCAACGCCCTTGAAGGCGTGGATGACAGCTATAAACGTTATCTCGAAAAGCATTTTCGTGAAACTTTCTCGTTGGTTGGCACTCCACTCCGTATCGAGTTCCGCTCGAGCAAGAATCCTTTCGCGCGCCCAGATAAATAATCTCGAATCTTGGCGGTCGGTGGGAAATCGTTTACATTCATAACGCATAGATTGGTAAAGCACTTGAAATTCTGTCAGGTGCCTCCAAATCCTAATCACAACAACACAGTGGAGCTGCCATGAGCAACAAAGGGCAATTGTTACAAGACCCATTTCTTAACGCCTTAAGAAAAGAACACGTACCCGTTTCGATCTATCTGGTCAACGGGATCAAGCTGCAAGGCCATGTTGAATCGTTCGATCAATATGTGGTCCTGCTGCGCAACACCGTCACCCAAATGGTATACAAACACGCCATTTCCACTGTCGTACCAGCCCGCGCTGTGAATCTGAGCCTCGATTCGGCAGAAGCGGAATAATGGTTTATCCAGCCGGCGCCACGCCGTGTGCATACTGATATGCGTGCCGCGCTAGTCGGCCTGGATTTCGGCAAAAGCGATTTTGCCGCGAGTCTGGATGAATTGTTCCTGCTGGCCAAGTCCGCTGGCGCAGAGCCTGTCACTACCGTAACAGGCAAACGCGCCAGTCCGGACGCCGCGCTGTTTGTCGGTTCCGGCAAAGCGCAGGAGATTGCGGATGCCGTCGCCGATCTGCAACTCGACATCGTCATCTTCAATCACGCCTTGTCACCCGCGCAACAGCGCAATCTTGAACGGGTGCTGAAAACGCGGGTGCTTGATCGCACCAGTCTGATCCTCGATATTTTCGCCCAGCGCGCCAAGAGCCATGAAGGCAAGGTGCAGGTTGAGCTTGCCCAGTTGCAGCATCTGGCGACGCGCCTCATCCGCGGCTGGACTCACTTGGAACGGCAAAAGGGCGGTATCGGCCTGCGCGGTCCCGGCGAAACCCAGCTCGAAACCGACCGCCGTTTGCTCGGCGATCGTGTCAAGGCCTTACGCGCCCAGCTTGCCAAACTGCATCGCCAGCATGCCACGCAACGACGCGCGCGCGGCCGCAACGACACGTTCTCGGTCTCGCTGGTCGGCTATACCAACGCCGGCAAATCCACGGTGTTCAACGCCATGGCCAAAGCCGGCGTATATGCCGCCAATCAGCTGTTCGCGACACTCGATACGACGTCGCGCAGGGTGTATCTGGGCGAAGTCGGCCATGTTGTCATTTCAGACACGGTCGGCTTCATCCGCGAACTTCCTCACCAATTGGTGGCGGCATTCCGCGCCACGCTTGAAGAGACCATCCACGCCGATCTGCTGCTGCATGTTGTCGATGCGGCAAGCCCCGTGCGCATGGAGCAAATCGAGCAGGTGAACCTGGTTCTCAAGGAGATCGGCGCGGATCATATTCCCCAGATTCTGGTCTGGAACAAGATCGATGCCGCCGAGCTGGAGCCGGCAATCGAGCATGACGAGTATGGTAGAATCCACCGGGTTTTTGTCAGTGCGAAAACTGGTGCCGGCCTGGATTTGTTGCGGCAGGCAATTGCCGACTCACTCAGGTCGTCGGTCGAGGCACGCAGGGGTGCGCGATCGCAGATTCTCGATTCTCAAGATGCGCACGATGCGCATGCACATTAATCTGTTGGCTTGAACCGCCACAGCTGGTCGTCCAGGCGGTTCTCGAAGTTGGCGGGCATTCCCTCTTTTGATTCTTTCAATTACTAAGCCGGATCGCAACGCATGCTTGTTTCTCTATTCAAAAAACTCGGTATAAAGTTTTCGTTGAACGACCCTCAATGGGGGCGCGGTTCACAAGACGACAACAACCGTCAAAATCAGAACAACGGCAACAACGGCAAAAAGCCGGAAGAGGGTCCACCTGACCTCGATCAGCTGTGGCGTGATTTCAATCAGCGCCTGAGCCGGCTGTTCGGCAAGCGTGGCGGCGGCGGTTCGGACAACGGCGACGGTTTCAATCGCGGCGACATCAAGGGCGCCGGTATCGGTGCAGGCGTGATCGCCGTCATCGTCGCGTTCCTGTGGCTGGCCAGCGGTTTCTTCATCGTCCAGGAAGGCCAGACCGCGGTCGTCATGACCTTCGGAAAGTACAGCCACACGACCTTGCCGGGTTTCAACTGGCGCTGGCCGTATCCCGTGCAAAGCCACGAGATCGTCAACGTCTCGCAGGTACGTACGGCAGAAATCGGCTATCGCAGCAATGCCAAGAACAAGCAGTTGAAGGAAGCGCTGATGCTGACTGACGATGAAAACATCATCGACATCCAGTTCGCCGTCCAATACAAGCTCAAGAACGCCGCTGAATGGCTGTTCAACAATCGCGACCAGGACGAGACCGTGCGCCAGGTGGCGGAGACTGCAATCCGTGAAATCGTCGGCCGCAGCAAGATGGACTTCGTGTTGTACGAAGGCCGTGAAAAAGTGGCGCTCGACGTCGGCCAACTGATGCAGCAGATCCTCGATCGCTACAAGTCGGGCGTGCAGATCACCAACGTCACCATGCAAGGCGTGCAACCGCCTGAGCAGGTGCAGGCGGCGTTCGACGACGCCGTCAAGGCAGGGCAGGACCGCGAACGCCAGAAGAATGAAGGCCAGGCTTATGCCAACGATGTGATTCCGAAGGCCAGTGGCGCTGCTTCGCGCCTGCTGGAAGAAGCCGAGGCCTATCGTTCGCGCATCGTCGCCAACGCCGAAGGTGATGCGGCGCGCTTCAAGCAAGTGCTAGAGGAATACCAAAAAGCCCCGGCGGTGACGCGGGACCGCATGTATCTGGAAACCATGCAGCAGATCTTCTCCAACACGACCAAGGTCATGGTGGACGCCAAGAGCGGCAACAACTTGCTGTATCTGCCGCTGGACAAGCTGGTCCAGCAATCTGACAGCGCCGCGGCGGCAGCGAAGCCTGCCGCCGCGCCTGCCGCGACCACGCCAACACTTCCAGGAACAGATCCAGTGTATTCAACAGATGTCCAACGCGATTCCCGCAACCGGGATGCGCGCGATTCCCGCGATCGGGAGGTACGCTAATGAGCCGCCTGATTACCAGCATCATCGTCGCCATCATCGCCATCTGGCTGGTGTCGACCACCATCTTCGTCGTTGAACAGCGCCAGTCGGCCATCGTCTTCGCGCTTGGTGAAGTCAAGCAGGTGGTGACGGAGCCGGGCCTGCATTTCAAGCTGCCGCCGCCGTTCCAGAATGTGATCTACATCGACAAGCGCATCCAGACACTGGACACGCCTGACGCCGACCGTTTCATCACGGCCGAAAAGAAGAACGTCCTGGTGGATTCCTTCGTCAAATGGCGCATTGTCGATCCACGCCTGTATTTCATCAGCTTTGGCGGTGATGAGCGCCGTGCGCAAGATCGCCTGTCGCAAATCGTCAAGGCCGCGCTGAACGAAGAAATCACCAAGCGCACCGTGCGCGAAGTGATCTCGGGCGAGCGCGGCAAGGTGATGGACGCGATCCAGCGCAAAGTCGCCACGGAAGCCAAGCAGATCGGCGCCGAGATCATCGACGTGCGCCTGCGTCGTGTTGATTATGTCGACCAGATCAATAACTCGGTGTATGACCGCATGAAATCCGAACGCGCCCGCGTCGCCAATGAATTGCGTTCCACCGGCGCCGCCGAATCGGAAAAGATTCGCGCCGACGCCGATCGCCAGCGTGTGGTGCTTCTGGCTGAAGCCTATCGCGACGCGGAAAAAATCCGCGGTGCGGGTGATGCCAAGGCTTCCCAGGTGTACGCGCAGGCATTCGGACAGAATCCCGAGTTCTTCAAGTTCTACCGCAGCCTCGAAGCCTACCGCGCCAGCTTCAAGAACCGTCACGACCTGATGGTGGTGGACCCCAACTCCGAGTTCTTTAAATATTTCAAGGGCGTGGGAGGCGCAAGCGCCAAGAAATAAGCCACGCCCCGTTCGTGGTATACAATTACGGGTTGCGCGAACAGGAAAACGGATGCTGCCGGCACGGGGCGTCCTTCTGTTTTTGTTGACCTGAATTGATATCCGCTGTTTCTTTCGTTTCTTTCGAGTATTTGTTTCCCCGGCATTGATGTGATGTGCACCAGGCATACGCTTCTTCGGACGCGTGTGCCTTGCCGCGTGTGGCGGGGTTTGCCTGAATTGGCCCGGGCATGCCGGGGTTCGTTTCAGATATTTTTTTGATTGAATTGTTTTATGCCTAACTGGCTTCTTCCTGAAAACATCGCCGATGTCTTGCCGTCAGAAGCGCGCAAGATTGAAGAGCTGCGTCGCCGCATGCTCGACAATTTCCGTCTGTACGGCTATGAAATGGTCATGCCCCCGCTGCTCGAATACCTGGAGTCGCTGCTGACCGGCGCCGGACAGGACACCGACCTGCGCACCTTCAAGCTGGTCGACCAGCTGTCGGGTCGCACGCTGGGCATTCGCGCCGACATGACCACGCAAGTCGCGCGCATCGATGCGCATTTGCTCAATCGCGATTCCGTCACGCGCCTGTGCTACGCCGGCAGCGTGTTGCACACTCGTCCATCGGGCCTGCATGCCACCCGTGAACCGCTGCAGATCGGCGCCGAAATCTATGGCCACGCCGGCCTTGAAGCCGACGCCGAAATCCAGGAGCTGGCGCTGGCTTCGCTGGCGCTGGCCGGCATCGGCAAGGTGCGGCTGGACCTGTGCCATGTCGGCGTGCTGCGTGCCATCATCGCCAACGACGAGAAGGCGGCGAAACAGGCGGCGCAACTGTTCGGCCTGCTGGAAGCCAAGGACATTCCCGGTCTGCACATCTTGACCAAAGATTATCTGCCGGCCACGCGCGACGCCTTGCTGGCGCTGCCGGGCCTGTACGGCGACATCGAGGTGATCGCGCGTGCGCGCAAGGCCTTGCCGGCGCTGCCGGGCATCGCCCAGGCGCTCGACGAACTGCAGGCGCTGGTGCAGCTGGCCGGCGAAGCCAACATCACGATCGATCTGGCCGACCTGCGCGGTTACCACTATCACAGCGGCGTGATGTTCGCGGCTTATGTGCCTGGCCTGCCCAATGCAGTGGTACGCGGCGGCCGTTACGATCATGTCGGCGAAGCATTCGGACGCGCTCGCCCGGCGACGGGTTTTTCCATGGATTTGCGTGAACTGGCTCGCCTGATGCCGGGAGCGGAAAGAAAGCCCGCAATTCGCGCGCCATGGGGTACCGAGGCAGGTTTGCGTGAGAAAATAGCGGAATTGCGCCGCGCCGGGGAAATCGTGATTCAGAGCCTCCCGGGACACGAGAACGACCAGGACGAATTCGACTGCGACCGTGCAGTGGAACTCAGCAATGGAAATTGGATTATCAAAAATTTGGGTTAAGCCATGTTACAGAAAAGCAATGCAAAGAATGTCGTCGTCATCGGTACGCAGTGGGGCGATGAAGGTAAAGGTAAGATCGTCGATTGGCTGACCGATCACGCCCAGGGCGTGGTGCGTTTCCAGGGCGGTCACAATGCCGGCCACACGCTGGTCATCGGCGGCCAGAAGACCGCGCTGCAGCTGATCCCGTCGGGCATCATGCGTCCTGGTGTGGCTTGCTACATCGGCAACGGCGTGGTCCTGTCCGTGCCTGATCTGCTGCGCGAAATTGACAAGCTGGAAGCCGCTGGCGTCGAAGTCGCATCGCGCCTCAAAGTGTCCGAAGCCTGTCCGCTGATCCTGCCTTATCACGTGGCACTGGACGTGGCGCGTGAAGCCGCGCGCGGCGCCGCCAAGATCGGCACCACCGGCAAGGGCATCGGCCCGGCCTACGAAGACAAGGTTGCCCGCCGCGCCATCCGCGTGGCCGACCTGCTCAACGAAAAGCGCTTTGCCGAAAAGCTGCTGGAAAACCTGGACTACCACAACTTCGTCCTGACCCAATACCTGAAGACCCAGCCGGTCGACTTCCAGAAGACGCTGGACGACGCGCTGGCCAACGTGCCGCGTCTGAAGCCAATGGTCGCCGACGTTTCCAACGACCTGCACATCGCCAATCAGAACGGTGCCAACCTGCTGTTCGAAGGCGCGCAAGGCAGCCTGCTGGACGTTGACCACGGCACTTATCCGTTCGTCACCTCGAGCAACTGCGTGGCCGGCAACGCCGCCGCAGGCGCCGGTGTCGGTCCCGACATGCTGCACTACGTCATGGGTATCACCAAGGCTTACACCACCCGCGTCGGTTCGGGCCCGTTCCCGGCCGAACTGCCGACCGATGCCGGCGTCGGCAAGCATCTGGCTTCCGTCGGCCACGAATTCGGCACCGTGACCGGCCGTGCGCGCCGCTGCGGCTGGTTCGACGCCGCGCTGCTGAAGCGTTCGGTGCAGATCAACGGCGTGTCGGGCATGTGCCTGACCAAGCTGGACGTGCTGGACGGCCTCGAGTCGCTCAAGCTGTGCACCGGTTATACGCTCAACGGCAAGACCGTCGACATCTTCCCGGTCGGCGCTGAAGAAGCCGCCGCCTGCGTGCCGATCTACGAAGAAATGCCGGGCTGGAAAGAATCGACCGTCGGCGTACAATCGCTGGACGGCCTGCCGAAGAACGCTCGCGCTTACATCGAGCGTATCCAGGAACTGGTCGGCGTGCCTATCGACATGATTTCCACCGGTCCGGATCGCGAAGAAACCATCGTCTTGCGCCACCCGTTCAAGTAATCCAATTAAGCAATTCCGTACGACGAGTATCAATAATGAAAATATCCGACGACAAAGACCTGTGGGTCTCCTGGGACGACTACAACCGCAGCATCGAAAAGCTTGCCCTGAAGGTGTTTGAATCGGGCTGGCAATTCGATCAGGTCCTGTGCCTGGCGCGCGGCGGCCTGCGTCCGGGCGATGTATTCTCGCGCATCTTCGACGTGCCGCTGGCGATCCTGTCGACCAGCTCCTATCGTGAAGCCGCGGGCACCATCCGCAGCAGTCTGGACATCGCCAAGTACATCACCATCACCAAGGGCAGCCTGTCGGGCCGCGTCTTGCTGGTGGACGATCTGGTCGATTCCGGCGTGACGCTGCAAAAGGTCCAGCAGCATCTTAAGGAGCACTATCCCGCCGTGACCGAGATCAAGTCGGCGGTGCTGTGGTGGAAGGCCTGCTCGATCGTGGAGCCGGACTATCACCTCGACTACCTGCCGACCAATCCGTGGATTCATCAGCCGTTCGAAGACTATGACGGCCTTGGCCCGCATCAGTTGGCGGCATGGATCAAGAAGGGCGAGACGAAGTAATTCGCCGTTCTGCAGGACCGCTGGTCCGGAACGAAAAAGAGCTTGCGCATTGGCGCAAGCTCTTTTTTTATGGGCGTCCCGAAGCGTGCCGCAGCCCTCAGGGAATCACTTTGCGGCGACGGAAGTCATCAAAGATCGCCATGAACATCGCTTCCGTCTCCACGTAGTCGTGAAAGCCGAAGCGCCGCGCCTTGGAGCCGTCGCCGAACATATCGTAATCCCAGGAGAACACGAAGTCGCTGAACTCCCACGAGGACAATTCTGACAGGTCGTGCCGGGCCAGATCGTGTTTGTCGACGATGCGCCGCCACACCTCGGCCTTGTCCGCCATCACGGTGGTCAGCGACAGGGGCAGCGGCGGCGCCACCTCGAGATCGAAATAGCGCGCGATCTTCGGCCACATTTCGCTCCAGCGGAACAGGTCGCCGTTACCGATGTTGAACGCCTGGTTGCCGCAACGCGGATCGGTTGCCGCCCACACCGTGGCCTTGGCCAGCAGGCCGGCATCGGTCATTTCCACCAGCTTGTCATAAGCGCCCGGCTTGCCCGGAAAGCGCAACGGCAAGTTCAGCTCTTTCGACACCGACGCATACACCGCAATTGCCAGCGCCAGGTTCATCGGATTGCCCAATGCAAAGCCGCCGACCACCGCCGGGCGGATGCCCGACCAGGTCCAGGCCTTGCCTTGCTGGCGCTGTTCGAGATAGGTCTGCTGGTCGAACATGAATTCCGGCGGCATGAAATGCGCATCGGTTTCGCGCGCCGGGGTCTTGAACGGACCGAGATGGCCGCCGTAGACCTTGTAACCCTGCATCAGGCTGACGTGTTGCAGATGATCGGCGACGGGCTCGACGCTTTCCAGCGTGTTGACCAGCATCGCCAGGTTGGGCGCCACCAGCTCGCTCCAGGTCGGACGATGCTGGTAGGCGGCGTAGAAGATATGGGTGACCTGTTTCAGGCCGCCCAGTTTGGCGCGGGCGTCGTCCCGATCGAGCAGGTCGACCGCGATATGCCGTACGTGTGCGTCGGACTCGCCGCCGCGGCGTGACAGGCCGATGACGTTCCAGTCCTCAAGGCCGCGCAGATGATCGATCAGGTTGCGGCCGATGACGCCTTGGGCGCCGACTACCAGCGCTGTTTTGTGCGTGTTCATGGTGGTGGATTCCAGGACAAGAGTGAAGGGGACGCGGCTCAGCAAGCTTCGTTGACGGCTTTCAGTGCAACGGAAGGAGCGATTTTGCGGTCCAGCTTCCAGCTGACCAGCGCCACCACCAGGCCGCCTGCCGTGATCACTGCTGCGACCAGCGACACTGCATGCAGGCCGGGACCGTGGTCGATGGTCACGCCGCCCAGCCATGCGCCCAGGGCGTTGCCCAGATTGAAGGCGGCGATGTTGACGGAGGACGCCAGGTTGGGCGCGCCGGTGGCTTTTTCCAGTACGCGCATTTGCAGCGGTGGCACGGTGGCGAAGGCGGCGGCTCCCAGCAGGCCGACGGTGATCACGGCGGCCAGTTTGTAATGACTGGTGAATGAAAACAGCACCAGCACGCCGGCCAGCAGCACCAGGCTGACCACCAGTGTCGGCATCAGGTACTTGTCGGCGAACTTGCCTCCCAGCAGATTGCCGCCCACCAGGCCGACGCCGAACAGCAACAGGATCGGCGATACGGCGCCGGCTTGGAAGCCGGTGATGTCGGTCAGGATCGGCGCGATGTAGGTGAATGCCGCAAAGACGCCGCCGAAGCCCAGCACCGTCATCAGCAAGCCGAGCAGTACTTGCGGACGGCCCAGCACGCGCAGTTCGCTGCGGAAGTCGGCATCCTGCCGGTCATCCGAACGCGGCACCAGATAAGCGGTCGCCAGCAAGGCCACGACGCCGATAGCGCTGACTGCCCAGAAAGTCGAGCGCCAACCGTAAGCCTGGCCCAGCCATGTGCCGAACGGCACGCCCAGCACGTTGGCCACGGTCAGGCCGGTGAACATCAGGGCGATCGCGGAAGCCTGCTTTTCTTTCGGCACCAGGCCGGTGGCGACCACGGAGCCGACGCCGAAGAAGGCGCCATGCGAGAACGAAGCGACGATGCGCGAAATCATCAGCGTGGCGTAATCCGGTGCGATTGCACAGCCGACGTTGCCGATGACGAACAGCACCATCAGGCTGACCAGCAAAGTCTTGCGCGGCAGTTTGCCGGTGGTGGCGGTGACCAGCGGAGCGCCGACGAACACGCCGAGCGCGTAACCGGTGACCAGCAGGCCGGCCGAGGACAATGTCGTGCCCAGATTGGCGGCGACTTCGGGCAGCAGGCCCATAATCACGAATTCGGTGGTTCCTATCGCAAATGCGCTGATGGCCAGCGCCCATAAAGCAATCGGCATGATTCAACTCCCTGAGGTTTGTTTGACGTATGGCATTGTGAAGCCTATCTTTGTTGAGAAAAATACAGTTAAAATCAAAAAATATTTGAATTGGAGTCAACAATGGCCATGCAATCGGATGAAATGCGGATCTTTATCGCGGTGGTCGAGGCCGGCAGCCTGAGCGCCGCCGCCGAAGTGCTGGAGCAGACCACCTCAGGCGTGAGCCGGGCCCTGACGCGCCTGGAAGAAAAACTGGGCACCAGCCTGCTCACGCGCACCACGCGACGCATGGACCTGACGGAAGAGGGGCAAGTGTTTCTGGAGCAGGCGCGCGAGATCGTCGCCGCCATGGAACGCGCCGAAGAATCGATCCGCATCCGCAGCCAGAAACCGGTCGGCAAGCTGCGCGTGGATGCCTCGGCGCCGTTCATGCTGCACTGTATCGTGCCGCATGTGGGCGCCTTCCGCGAGGCCTATCCCGATATCGAACTGGACCTGACCACCAACGACCGCTTCATCGATCTGGTCGAGCAGCGCACCGACATCGCGATCCGCATCGGCGAGCTGCAGGATTCCACGCTGCACGCCAAGCCGCTGACCTCGGCCCGGCTGCAATTGCTGGCCAGCCCGGAGTACCTGCGGCGTCACGGTGCGCCGAAGACCGTCAAGGACCTCGACAAGCATCAACTGATCGGTTTCACGCAGCCGGAAGGGCTCAATAACTGGCCGTTGCAGCATGAAGACGGCGACCGCTACCAGATCCGGCCGGCGTTCCGCGCCTCCAGCGGCGAGACCATCCGGCAGCTTGCCATCCATGGGCAAGGCATCGCCTGTTTGTCCAATTTCATGTCGGACGCCGATGTCGCCGAAGGGCGGCTGGTGCGCGTGCTGGAAAAGTCGCACAGCGCGTTCCGCCAGCAGATCCATGCTGTGTACTACCGGAATACCCGGATCTCGCGACGTATCAGCTGCTTCCTCGATTTTTTGCAATGCAAACTGTAGTGTCGGCTTCAGAGGAGAACCATTCCATGCATCAATTGTCTTGATCGTGTCACGACGATTCGCCATCATGAGGCGTCGCTGCAAAATTGCTTAACACTGATTAAAAATATAACGGAGCAAGCATGCCCCTGATTTCCCGGACCGCGCGTTGGATCTCGCCACTGCAATTGGCTTTGGCTGCATTGACCGCATTGACCGTATTGACACTCTTTTCGTCGTCGGCCTTCGCCGCCGGCATCACCGGGTTTTCACCGCAAGGAGAGGTGGCCCAGATCCGTCAAGCGCGCGCCAGTTTTTCCGAGCCGATGATCAAGTTCGGCGATCCCAAGGCGGCGGCGCCATTCGACGTCGATTGCCCTGTGGCCGGCACTTCGCGCTGGGCCGACGGCAAGAACTGGGTCTACGATTTTGAGCGCGACCTGCCGCCGGGCACTCGTTGCTCCTTCACCTTGAAGCCCGGCGTCAAGGCCGTGTCCGGGGCAGCACTGGGCGGCAAGAGCGTGTTCAGGTTCAACACCGGCGGTCCGGCGGTGATACGCCACATGCCAAGCGGCGAAGAGATCGAAGAAGAACAGGCCTTCATCCTGTTCCAGAACGGCGCCGCCAACCAGGACACCGTGCGTGACCATCTGTATTGCGAAGCCGAAGGCGTGCATGAGCGCATCCCGGTCAAGTTCGTCGCCGACGCCACGCGCAAGCAATTGCTGCAGGAGTTCGCCAAAAAGATTGATCCTGCCACCGTCACCATCGTGCAGTGCCAGCAGCGCCTGCCCAACGACGCCACGGTCCGGCTGACCTGGGACAAGGGCATCGCCACGCCGAACGGTATCGCGACAACGATGCCGCAGACCTTCAAGTTCAAGGTGCGCAAGGAGTTCACCGCGAGCCTCAGTTGCGAGCGTGAAAACGCCAACGCCGCCTGTTCGCCGATCCGTCCCGTGACCATGTCGTTTTCGTCGCCGGTGCCGCGCAAGCTGGCCGAAGCCGTGGAGCTCAAGAGCAGCAGCGGCAAGCTCAAGCCCTTCTTTGAAAAAGGCAACACCGATGAAACCGTCTACGGCCTGACCTTCAAACCGCCGTTCCCCGAGAACGGTGAATTCACCATCAATCTGCCGTCCGGCTTCAAGGATGAGAGCGGCCGTACGCTGAGCAATGCTTCCGCGTTTCCGCTGAAGTCGCGCACCGCCGGCTATCCGCCGCTGGCGAAGTTTCCGGCCGCGCCGTTCGGCATCATCGAACTGAACGCCGACGCCACCTTGCCGGTGACCCTGCGTCGCGTCGAAGCCGATCTGCTGGCGCGCGGCGTCGACGGCAAGGCCTTGCCGGGCAAGGTCGCCAATCTCAAGGTTGACGGCGACAAGGGGGTGATCGCATGGCTCACGCGCCTCAATCGCTACCATGAGCGCTGGGGCGATACCTCCGGCAAGACGCCCGACACGCGCGCGATCGGCTTGCTGGCCAAGGAGCCAGGCGTGAAGACGCTGAACCTGCCGGCTCTGTCCGACGCCAAGGATGGGGAACGGCCGTTTGAAGTGGTCGGCATCCCGCTGAAGGATCCCGGTTTTTACGTGATCGAACTGGAATCGCAGAAACTCGGCGCCTCGCTGCTCGGCAAGCCGGCGCCAATGTATGTGCGCACCAGCACGCTGGTGACCAACCTGTCGGTCCACGTCAAGCTGGGCCGCGAAAACAATGCGGTCTGGGTGACCACGCTCGATACCGCCAAGCCGGTAGCCGACGCCGAGGTGCGCGTTTCCAATTGCAAGGGCGATGAAATCTGGCGCGGCAAGACCAACGCCATCGGCGTGGCGACGATCGGCAAGCCGCTCGAAGATGTCTGCGCCATGGGGCAGAATCAGGACGGCGCCATCAACGGTCTGTTCGTCAGTGCGCGCAAGACCGATGAAAAGGGACGCGCCGACATGGCCTTTGCGCTGACTTCGTGGAACGACGGCATCGAATCGTGGCGCTTCAACCTGCCGACGGATCGCTCGGCAAGCTCCAGCGCTCGCGCCCATACGATCTTCGACCGCACCTTGTTCCGCGCCGGTGAAACGGTATCGATGAAACACGAGTTCCGGCTGGAGAGCATGAACGGATTTGCGCTGGCCGGCAAAGACAAGTTGCCGACGCGCGTGCGCATCATTCATCAGGGCAGCGGGCAGGAATTTCAGTTCGCGCTGAACTGGCGCAATCAGAAAAACGCGGAGACTGTCTTCGCGATTCCCAAGGAAGCCAAGCTCGGCAGCTACGAAGTCTTGCTTGATCGAGGCGCGGCTAAGGGTAGCGTCGAAGGCGCCGCCGACGGCGACTCCGACGAGAGCGGCTATGGCGCCGGCACCTATAGCAGCGGCAGCTTCCGCGTCGAAGAATTCCGCCTGCCGCTGATGCAGGGACGCATCACGCCGGTGACCGGCAAAGGCAAGGGCGACGCCCTGGTGGCGCCGAAGGAAGTGCCGCTCGACGTTCAGCTGAACTACATCAACGGCGGCGGCGCCTCAGGGCAGACCGTGCGGGTCACCAGCCTGATGCGCGCGAAGCCGGTCAGCTTCCCCGCGTATGAAGGCTATTCCTTCGATGCCGGAAGTTCGGGTGAAGACGGCGCCGGCAACGACGACCAGAAAATCGTCGCCGACAAGTTGCCGGTGACGCTCGACAAGAACGGCGCCGGGCGCACCACGGTCAAGTCACTGCCCGTCGTCAGGACGCCGCGCGAGCTACTGACCGAGATGACCTACAGCGATCCGAATGGCGAGATCCAGACGGTCTCGAATGTCACGGCGATATGGCCGTCGGCGGTCGTCATCGGCATCAAGGGCGGCGACTGGGTATCGGTGAAAAAGAAACTGGCGCTGACCATGGTGGCGCTCAATGCCGCCGGCCAGCCGCAAGCCGACGTTCCGGTGGAAATCAGCGGCGAAAGCAAGCAGACCAATTCGCACCGCAAGCGCATGGTCGGCGGCTTCTATGCCTATGAAAACACGCGCTCGTCGCAAAACCTCGGCACGCTGTGCTCGGGCAAGACCGACAAGCACGGCGTGCTGATCTGCGAAGTGTCGTTGACGGAAGCGGGCAACGTCGAGCTGACCGCCAGCGGCAAGGACGCCAACGGCAATGCTTCCTACGCGAAGACTTCGGTATGGGTCACGCGCCAGGGCGAGCTGTGGTTCGATGGTGAAAACCAGGATCGCATCGACATCCTTCCCGAGAAGAAAACCTACCAGCCCGGTGAAATTGCGAAGTTTCAGGTGCGCATGCCATTCCGCTATGCAACGGCTCTGGTTGCCGTGGAGCGCGAAGGCATCATCGACACCCAGGTGGTGCAGTTGAGCGGGCAGGATCCGACCATCAGCCTGCCGGTCAAGGGCGGTTTCGCGCCGAACGTGTATGTATCGGTGCTGGCCGTGCGCGGCCGCATGCGCGAAGTACCGTGGTATTCCTTCTTCACCTGGGGCTGGAAAGAACCGATCAACTGGTGGCATGAATTCAAGGAGTATCAGGCGCCCGGCACCATGGTCGATCTGGCCAAGCCGGCCTACAAATTCGGCGTCGCCGAAATCGCCGTCGGCAGCGGCGCCCATGTGCTCAAGGTCGCCGTGACCGCTGACAAGGCCAGCTATCCGATCCGTTCGGTCGCCAAGGTCAATGTGCAGGTGACGCAGCCCGACGGCAAGCCCGCCGCAGGGGCGGAAATTGCGCTGGCCGCGGTGGATGAGGCCTTGCTGGAACTGCAGCCGAACAACAGCTGGAATCTGCTTTCCGCGATGCTGCAGCGGCGCAGCTACGGTATTGAAACCGCAACCGCGCAAATGCAGGTGATCGGCAAACGCCACTACGGCAAGAAGGCCACGCCGGCCGGCGGCGGTGGCGGAAAATCGCCGACGCGCGAATTGTTCGACACGCTGTTGCTGTGGAAGCCTTACATCGTGCTCGACGCCAACGGCAGGGCGCAGATCGACGTGCCGCTCAACGATTCGCTGACGGCGTTTCGCATCGTCGCGGTTGCCGAAAGCGGCGCCGGCCTGTTCGGCACCGGCTCGGCCAGCATCCGTTCGTCGCAGGATGTGCAGGTGATCTCCGGCCTGCCGCCGCTGGTGCGCGAAGGCGATCAGTTCAGCGCGATGGTCACGGTGCGCAACACCACGACGCGGGCGATGCAGATTCGCCTGAATGCGAAAGCGAGCAGCGCCACTCCGGCGGCCACGATTGCCCTGCCGGACAAGGATGTCGCCATTCCCGCCGGTGAAGCACGCGAAGTCGCGTGGCCGGTGGCGGTGCCTGCAGATGTTTCGCAACTGAGCTGGGAGATCGGCGCACAGGAACAATCGGCATCGCCGGCCAAAGACAGCATCAGGTTCGTGCAGCGCGTCTTGCCGGCGATACCGGTAACGGTGCAGCAGGCCACGCTGTTCCAGCTCGACAAGGCATCGTCGATGAGCGTGGCGCAGCCAGCCGACAGCCTGCCGGGACGCGGCGGCCTGAACATTTCGCTCAAGCCGTCTCTGGCCGGCGGCAGTGAAGGCATCCGCAAGTATTTCGCCGACTATCCGTTTGCCTGCCTCGAGCAAAGGACGTCGAAGGCGATCGGCCTGCGCGATGAGGCCTTGTGGCAAAAGATCGTCGCCGACTTGCCGACCTATCTGGATGCCGACGGCCTGGCGTATTACTTCCCGCCGAGCGAATCCAATGCGCGGCGCGGCAGCGACACGCTGACCGCGTATCTGCTGGCGGCGTCCAATGAAGTGGCCTACGTCTTGCCGGCGCAGAGTCGCGACAAGATGCTGGATGGTCTTGCCGCCTTCGTCGAAGGCAAGCTCACGCGCGATTTCTGGTCGCCGAAAAAGGATCTGGATGTACGCAAGCTGGCCGCGCTGGAGGCGCTGTCGCGCTACCATCGCGTGCAGCCGTCGATGCTCGGTTCGGTGCAGATCAATCCGAACCTGTGGCCGACGTCGGCGGTGCTGGACTGGATGGCGATCCTGCAGCGCGTGGCGACGATTCCCGAGCGCGACAAGCGCCTGGCCGAAGCCGATCAGATCATCCGTTCGCGCCTGAACTACCAGGGCACGCGCATGGGCTTCTCGGATGAGGCGGGCGACTATTGGTGGTGGCTGATGGCAAGCGGCGACAGCAACGCCAACCGGCTGGTGCTGACCATGCTGAACAATCCGGCGTGGCGCGAAGACATGCCCAAGCTGATCAGCGGCGCCATCCAGCGCCAGCAGCGCGGCCATTGGAACACCACCACGGCCAACGTCTGGGGCAGCCTGGCGCTGGAAAAATTCAGCCGCGCCTTTGAGGCGGAGAAGGTCACCGGCACGACGCGCGTGGTGTCTGACGCGGGTAGCAATGCGCATGCGTGGAGCGGTGCGGGCGCCGTCGGCGGCAAGTTGCAACTGCCGTGGGGTACGCCGCCGCCGGGCACGTTGAAGTTCTCGCAGGAAGGCAGCGGCAAGCCGTGGATCACGATGCAAAGCCTGGCAGCGGTGCCGTTGAAGACGCCGTTCTCGAGCGGCTACCGGATCACGAAAACAGTCGTCGCGGTCGAGCAGAAGCAGCAGGGCGTCTACAGCCGCGGCGATGTCTTGCGCGTGACGCTGGACGTCGATGCGCAGACCGACATGACCTGGGTGGTGCTGAGCGATCCGATTCCGGGCGGTGCTAGCCTGCTTGGTTCGGGACTGGCGCGCGATTCCGCGATCACGCGCAGCGGCGAGGACGACGGCCGCTCGCGCGGCAGTGCATGGCTGGCGTATGAAGAGCGCAGCTTTGAAGGCTATCGCGCGTATTACGAGCGCATGCCGAAGGGACGCTCGAGCATTTCCTATACGGTGCGCCTGAACAACGCCGGCGAGTTCAGTTTGCCGCCGACGCGTGTCGAGGCAATGTATGCGCCGGAAATGTTCGGTGAAATCCCGAACGCCAGGATGAGCATCAAGGCACAGTGATGAACGTCAATCTGCGACGGCATATGGTGGCGGTGTCGGCGGCGTTTCTGCTGGGAGTGCCGGGCATCGTGCTGGCCGTTCCCGGCTTCGCCGAAGTGCAGCAGTCGTTCCGCTCGTCGGAGGCGTCGATGGTCGACCGTCACGGCGAACTGATCCAGCAGTTGCGGCTCAACCCCAATGAACGCCGGTTGTCGTGGATTGCATTGGAAGACATCTCGCCGGCGCTGCGCAATGCGCTGATCGCGTCGGAAGACCGGCGCTTCTATCAGCACAGCGGCGTCGACTGGAACGCCGTCGCGGCATCTGCTTGGGGGAATTTGTGGAATACCCGGACGCGCGGTGCATCGACCATCACGATGCAGCTGGCGGGTTTGATTTACGACGACTTGCGGCGCAAGTCGTCGGCGCGTTCAATGACGCAGAAAGTGTCACAAGTGTTCATTGCGCAATCGCTGGAACGCAACTGGCGCAAGGACCAGATACTGGAAGCCTATCTCAACCTGGTCAGTTTTCGCGGAGAGCTGGTCGGCGTGCATGCCTTGTCGCGCGTGTTGTTCGGCAAGCATCCGAGCGGCCTGAACCAGAGCGAAGCGGCGATTGCCGTGGCGCTGATTCGCGCACCCAACGCCAGGCCGGCGAAGGTATCCGAACGCGCCTGCGCGATCTTGAAGGAGCAGCAGGCGCCGCAGGAATGCAACGGCTTGCAGGGCCGTACCGAACTGGTGTTGGCGCGGGCGACGGCGAAGGGTGAAGTCAGCGGTGCCGCGACGGCACCACAACTGGCGCCGCATCTTGGACGCAAGCTGCTCAAGGATGCCGGCAAGACGATCCGTTCGACCCTGGACGCAGCGACCCAGCGCTTTGCCAGCGATGCGTTGCGCCAGCAATTATCGGCGCTGGTCGAGCGCAACATCGAAGACGGTGCGGTGGTCGTGATCGACAACGCCAGCGGCGACGTGCTTGCCTGGGTCGGCTCCAGCGGTTCGCTCTCCGGCGCAGCGCAGGTCGATGGCGTGCAGGCATTGCGCCAGGCCGGTTCGACGCTGAAGCCATTTCTGTATGAACTGGCGATCGAGAAGAAGTGGCTGACGGCCGCCTCGCTGCTCGACGATTCTCCGGTCAATCTGGCCACTTCCGCCGGGCTCTACATTCCTCAAAATTACGACAAGCAGTTCAAGGGGCTGGTCAGCATGCGCACCGCGCTCGGCTCGTCGCTGAACATTCCCGCCGTGCGCACGCTGGTGACGGTGACGCCGGAGAGATTTTTCCGGCGCTTGCAATCGCTCGGTTTCAACCTGCGCGAGTCTGGCGACTATTACGGCTACAGCCTGGCGCTGGGCAGCGCCGACGTCAGCCTGTTGTCGCTCACCAATGCTTACCGCGCGCTGGCCAACCAGGGACGCTACAGCAGCGTGCGCACCGCCATGAGCGATCCGCGCGCGGTCTATCAGCAGGCGATGGACGGCAGCGCATCGTTCATCGTCGGCGACATCCTGTCGGACCGTAGCGCGCGGGCGCGCACCTTCGGTCTGGAGAACGCCTTGTCGACGCGCATCTGGACCGCGGTCAAGACCGGCACGTCGAAGGACATGCGCGACAACTGGTGCGTCGGCTTCTCTTCGCGTTATACGGTCGGGGTGTGGGTCGGCAACGCGTCCGGCGCACCGATGTGGGACGTGTCGGGTGTCACGGGGGCGGCGCCGGTGTGGCAGGAGGTGATGCAGTACCTGCACCGGCAATCGGGTTCGCAGGAACCGGCCAGGCCCGCGTCGGTGATCGCACAGCCGGTGCAGTTCGAGAACCAGCTTGAGGCGGCGCGCACCGAGTATTTTCTGCCCGGCACGCAGCAGTCCTTGCTGCGGGTGGCCAAGTCCAACGGCATTGCGCCGGCCATTTCTTATCCGACGCCCGGCATGCTGGTGGCGATCGATCCCGATATCCCGCCCGCGCACCAGCGTTTGCGCTTCAGCGCGCAGGGCCTGAAGCAGGGAAGCTGGGTGCTCGACGGCAAGCCGCTGGTGCGGACGGCAGGAAAGAGCACTGGTGATCTTGGCTACGACTGGATGCCGTGGCCGGGCAGGCACAAGCTGGTATTGCAGGACGTCAATGGCGTGGTGCTCGACCAGCTGCAGTTCGAAGTGCGCGGGGCGCTGGTGCGACCGCCCGAGGGCAAGGCGGTGAAGGTGAAGGGCGCTGCCGCAAAGTAAAAAGGGACTTGAAAATACAAAAGGCCGATCGATTTTCATCGATCAGCCTTTAATATTTTGGTGCCCACGGAGGGACTCGAACCCCCACACCTTGCGGCACATGGACCTGAACCATGCGCGTCTACCAATTCCGCCACGTGGGCCTGAAACGTTGTCACATAATCTGTGCAGCGCTTAGAAGGGCTGAATAATACTGGCATTGTGTCTGACGGTCAACAAAATAATGCGGGAAAATTCTGGTGATTTGAAGGCGATGGTGGCGAACGAAATGTCGTGCACGAAGGACGGATTTGCGGTCGGGGATTGCGGGATAAGGACAGGAATTTTAATGGCCCGAAAAACGCAAAAGGCTGGTTGATTTTCATCAACCAGCCTTTTATGTTTTGGTGCCCACGGAGGGACTCGAACCCCCACACCTTGCGGCACATGGACCTGAACCATGCGCGTCTACCAATTCCGCCACGTGGGCTTCACGCTGTAAAAGCGAAAGAACGAGATTATAGCGCAATTTCTGGGGATGTCAATCACTTCGGAGCATATGCCGGAATTATTTCCTGCGACATTCCGCGCGGTAGCCTTTCGCCGCCCCACGTTAGGCAAATAGCCGCAACCTCCGTTACACTAGGGCATGTTGCGCCGTGCCATATAGCCCGGCCGACGGTATTCCAACAGCGCGTCAGGTAATTCGCCGGGCGCTGCTGACGAATAACAATTTACGCGAATATACTTTTGAGCCAATTTCCCTATTCCATCCCCAGCCGTGAGGAAATTCTCGGCATCCTGCGTACCTCTTCCGGTGCGCAAAACACGATGACACTGGCCGCTGCGCTCAGCGTCAAGCCTGAAGAAATGGATGGCCTGACGCGCCGGCTGAACGCGATGGAGCGCGATGGCCAGATCAAGCCCGACCGCTCCGGCAACTACCAGCTCACGCATTCCGATAGTTTCATCGAAGGGCGCGTCAGCAGTCACCGCGACGGTTTCGGCTTCCTGTTGCCGGAAGACGGCAGCGCCGATATCTTCCTGCCCGAGAAAGAAATGCAGAAGGTCTTGCACGGCGACCGCGTCCAGGCACGCATCATCGGCACCGATCGCCGCGGCCGTCCGGAAGGCACCATCGTCGAAGTGGTGTCGCGCGCGAATACCCACGTCATCGGTCGCCTGCTCAACGAGAACGGCGTCTGGGTGGTGGCGCCGGAAGACAAGCGCATAGGCCAGGATGTGATCCTCGCGGGCTCGCCGGGCAAGGCCAAGGCCGGCCAGGTGGTCAGCGTCGAGCTGACGGAACAGCCTTCGCGCTATACGCAACCTGTCGGCAAGATCGCCGAAATCCTCGGCGATATCGACGATCCGGGAATGGAAATCGAAATCGCCGTGCGCAAATACGGCGTCCCGCATGAATTCTCCGAAGCCGCCAAGAAGCTGGCGTCGAAACTGCCGAGCGAAGTCCGCGCTGCCGACCTCGACGACCGCGTCGATTTGCGCGACGTGCCGCTGGTCACCATTGACGGCGAAGATGCGCGCGACTTCGACGATGCGGTGTATTGCGAACCGGTCAAGATCGGCCGCTCCAACGGTTACCGCCTGATTGTCGCGATCGCCGATGTCAGCCATTACGTGAAGCCCAACGATGCGCTTGACGTCGATGCGCTGGAGCGCAGCACCTCGGTGTATTTCCCGCGTCGCGTGATTCCGATGCTGCCGGAGAAATTGTCTAACGGCCTGTGTTCGCTCAATCCCGATGTCGATCGTCTCACTCTCGTCTGCGACGCCGTCATCACGGCCAAGGGCGAGATCAAGGCATACCAGTTCTATCCTGCGGTGATCCATTCGGCCGCGCGCCTGACTTATACCGAAGTCGCGGCCGTGCTGGCCAACACCAAGGGCCCGGAAGCCGCCAAGCGCGCCGGCCTGGTGCCGCATCTGCTGCACCTGTACGAAGTGTTCCAGGCCTTGCTGCAGGCACGGCATGCGCGCGGGGCGATCGACTTCGAAACCACCGAAACCTATATCGTCTGCAACGCCGCCGGCAAGATCGAAAAGATCCTGCCGCGCACACGCAACGACGCGCACCGCCTGATCGAAGAATGCATGCTGGCGGCCAACGTCTGCGCCGCCGACTTGCTGCAGCGGCATGAGCATCCGGGCCTGTACCGCGTCCACGCGGGACCGACCAAGGAAAAACTCAACCAGCTGCGCACTTTCCTCAAGCAGATCGGCCTCAATCTCAACGGCGGCGACAAGCCGAGCGCGTCCGATTACGCCGAATTGATGCCGAAGATCAAAGCGCGTCCCGATGCCTTGCTGATCCAGACCATGCTGCTGCGGTCCATGCAACAAGCCGTCTACAGCCCGGAAAACATCGGCCACTTTGGTTTGTCGTATGAGTCTTACGCCCACTTCACCAGCCCGATCCGGCGCTATCCCGACCTGCTGACGCATCGCGCCATCAAGGCGATCCTGCTCGGCAAGCGCTACGACCCCAAGGGGCTCGACACCAGCGTGCTCAATACGATGCTGTCGCCGGCCGCACGCAAGGCGCAGGCCGTGGATCGCGCCAACGGCAAGAAGAAATCGGAAAGCAGCATCGCCATCTGGGAAGCGCTCGGCATCCACTGTTCCGCCAACGAACGCCGCGCCGACGAAGCATCGCGCGATGTCGAGGCATGGCTCAAGTGCTACTTCATCCGCGACAAGCTGGGTGAGGAGTTCACGGGTACGATTTCCGGCGTTGCCACCTTCGGTATCTTCGTGCAGTTGGACGCGCTGTATATCGAAGGCATGGTGCATGTCACCGAGCTGGGCGCGGATTACTTCCAGTACGACGAAGCGCGCCATGAATTGCGCGGGGAACGCACCGGCATCCGTTATCAGCTCACCGATCGCGTTACGGTGCAGGTCAGCCGCGTCGACCTTGATGCGCGCAAGATCGACTTGCGGCTGGTGACCGAGCCGGGCATCCGCACCATTCTCAAGAATGAGGCGCGTCGCGCTGAAAGCGCCCAGCAGGCGCGCAGCAAGGGTGGTTCCGGTGCGAAATCCGGCGCCGCCAAGAAAGCCGCCCCTGTGGCTACAGCACCAGCGAAGGCTGGCAAGGCTGCCGGCAAAGGCAAGACCGCCGCGCGCAGCGGCGCCGCCAAGGGTGTGGCTGAGTCGGAGCGCAAGCGTCCGGCGAAAAGTTTTTCCCGTCCCAGCAAGAAAAAGCGCTGATCCGGCGTCGGACGATCCGGAATTGAAGTAATCAGCAATTTGGCAAGATAAGGCAAGAAGTAGAGCACATGAAAAGTAAAATGATTTTTGGTTTCCACGCCGTCACCTCGCGGATTCGTCACGAGGCGTCGTCGGTGGAAGAGTTGTACGTTGATGCGGACCGCAATGACGCCCGCATGCGCGACCTGCTGCATGCGGCCAAGGCGGCAGGCGTGCGCATCATCCAGGCGGACGACCAGCGCCTGTCGAACATTGTCGGCACGCGCCGTCACCAGGGGGTGGTGGCCAAGGCCGGCGAGCTGTCGCTGGCGCGCAATCTCGACGAGTTGCTCGACGCCATCGAAGGTCCGCCTTTGCTGCTGATCCTCGACGGCATTACCGATCCGCACAATCTCGGCGCCTGCCTGCGGGTGGCGGACGGCGCCGGCGCACATGCCGTGATTGCGCCGAAGGACCGTGCAGTCGGCCTCAACGCCACGGCCGCCAAGGTCGCCAGTGGCGCCGCCGAAACCGTCCCCTACATCACCGTGACCAATCTGGCGCGCACCATGCGTGACCTCAAGGATCGCGGCGTCTGGCTGATCGGCACCACCGATGACGCCGAAAAAGACCTGTACGCCGGCGATTTCTCCGGCCCCACTGCGCTCGTGATGGGCTCGGAGGGCGAAGGCATGCGTCGCCTGACGCGTGAAACCTGCGATTTGCTGGTCAGCATTCCGATGTTCGGCTCGGTCGAGAGCCTGAACGTTTCCGTCGCTTCCGGCGTCTGTCTGTACGAAGCGCGCCGGCAGCGTCTGCCCAAGTAGTTTTGGGCGCCTGCCGGGATCCCGGCAGGCAATTCTTCCTCTGTACTGCCTCCGTGTGATCCCGTTATTGATGCCAGGAAAGCCGACGCCCGTTCGGCAAGACTGACGGTAAACGATTAAGATTGCACCTTCCGCATTGACACCGAAAATATGTTCAGCCGACTCCGAGAAGACATCTCCAGCATCATCGAACGCGATCCTGCAGCGCGCAACGCCTGGGAAGTCCTGACCTGTTACCCGGGCCTGCACGCAGTGGTGTTGCATCGTGTCGCGAACAAGTGCTGGATGATCGGCCTGAAGTGGCTGGGACGTTTCATCTCGCAGCTGGCGCGCTGGTTCACCGGCATCGAAATCCATCCGGGCGCCACCATCGGCCGCCGGGTTTTCATCGACCACGGCTTCGGCGTGGTGATCGGTGAAACGGCGGAAATCGGCGACGACTGTACGATTTACCAGGGCGTCACGCTCGGTGGGACTTCTCTCAACAAGGGCGCAAAACGCCACCCGACACTGGGACGCGGCGTCATCATCGGCGCTGGTGCGCAAGTCCTCGGCGGCTTCACCGTCGGCGACGGCGCCAAGGTCGGCTCCAATGCCGTCGTGGTCAAGGAAGTACCTCCGGGCGCCACGGCGATCGGCAATCCGGCGCGCGTCGTGCGCAAGGAAGTGCCGGATCCACGCGAGCATGCCGCCGCGCGGATGTTCGCCGCCTATGGCGTCACGCCGAATGGCGACGACCCCTTGTCGAAAGCCCTGCACGGTCTGATCGATCAGGCTGCCGCACAGGAACATCAGATCGAGGTCATGCTGGCCGCGCTCAAGAGCGCCGGCATCGGATGCGAGAAGCTGGAAGAGTTGGAGAAATTCGATCCTGCCCGGCTCAACAAGCTGGTGGAATGAAAAAGAGGAGCAATAAAAAAGAGGAGCTTATGCTCCTCTTTTTTTATGGCGCGCAGTCTTTGCGCCGGATGTGATTTAACGTATCTCGACTCCGGCGGCATCGAAGCGATGCAACACGCCATCCGCAGTCAGGCTGATCCAGCCGCCGCGAGCCGCTTCGACGTCGTACTCCCAATCGGGCAGCACATAGCGCAAGCGCGTCTGTCCGTTCGCCGGTACGGCATGCAGGGCAGGGCGATGCGTGTGACCGTGGATCAGCACCTGCGTGCCGGTGCTGTCGTAAAGCGCGGCGATGGCATCGGCATTGACGTCCATGATCTCGTTGGATTTTTCCTTGTTGGCGTCCTTGCTGTTCTGGCGCACGCCTTCGATGATGGCTTTGCGCTGGGCCAGCGGCATGGCCAGGAATTGCTGTTGCCACGCCGGTTGCCGCACCTGTGCGCGAAACGCCATGTAAGCCGTGTCGTCGGTGCATTGCGCGTCGCCATGCGCCAACGCGATAGTGCGTCCGGCCAGATGGATGACATGCGGATCGCCCAAGATGGTCAGTCCGGCGGCTTCGGCGAAAGCCGGTCCGGCCAGGAAATCACGGTTGCCGGCTATCCAGAACAGCTGCACGCCGCGTTCGCTCAACTGGCGCAATGCATCGGCGATAGTGCGGTTGTAAGGCGTCTCCAGATCGTCGTCGCCAGCCCAATATTCGAAGATGTCGCCCAGCAGGTAAAGCTGCTGCGTGAACGCGGCGTGCTCAGCCAGGAAATCAAAAAACGCCTGCGTCGTGCGCGGCAGCGAGGCCTGCAGGTGCAGGTCGGAAATAAAAAGCGCAACCGCCCGGGGTTGCGCTTTCTGTACGGATGAAGTGTCGGTCATCACTGAAGATCGGTGCAGGACGATCAGATCACTTCAGCCTTTTCGATCACCACGTCTTCGACCGGGACGTCGGCGAACATGCCCGAACGGGTGGTCTTGACGTTCTTGATCTTGTCGATCACGTCAGTGCCGTCGGTGACCTTGCCGAATACGCAATAGCCCCAGCCGTCCTGGCCCGGAAAGTCGAGGAAACTGTTGTTCTTGACGTTGACGAAGAACTGGGCCGATGCCGAGTGCGGCGCCGATGTACGTGCCATGGCCAGTGTGTACGGCTCGTTCTTGAGACCGTTCTTGGCTTCGTTTTCGACCGGGTCGTTGGTCGGCTTTTGCTTCATGCCTGGCTCGAAGCCGCCGCCCTGGATCATGAAGCCGTCGATCACGCGATGGAAAATGGTGCCGCTGTAATGGCCGGAATTGACGTAAGCCAGGAAGTTTTCAACCGTCTTCGGCGCTTTTTCAGCGTCCAGTTCGACCGTGAAGTTGCCGTGGTTGGTAGTGAAGAGAACAGCCATGAGAATTCCTTTGCGTGAAAAATGAAATGATGCGAAAAATTATACGGTATGCGTGCTGCAGCCCGGCTCCGGCTTACTTGACCAGCGTGGCCGACTGGATGACCACCGGAGTGACCGGCACGTCGTCGTACATGCCGCTGCTGCCGGTGCGGACCTGCTTGATCTTGTCGACCACGTCTGCTCCTTGCACAACCTTGCCGAACACTGCGTAACCCCAGCCATCGCGGCTGGGATAATCCAGCGGCTGGTTGTTGTTGACGTTGATGAAGAACTGGGCTGCGGCGGAGTGCGGATTCGAGGTGCGCGCCATGGCAATAGTATACGCCTCGTTTTTCAGGCCGTTCTTGGCTTCGTTCCTGATCGGCGCGTCAGTCGGCTTTTCGCGCATGTCCTTGTCGAAACCGCCGCCCTGGATCATGAAACCCTTGATCACGCGATGGAAGATGGTGCCGTTGTATTGACCCTTCTTGACGTATTGCAGGAAGTTGGCCACGGTGACAGGCGCCTTGTCGGCATCGAGTTCCAGCGTGATGTCGCCCATGCTGGTTTTGAGCAGCACGCGCGGCGCGTCGGCGGCATGCGCAAGCACGGCGGCGCCGGACAGGGAAATCGCGGCGATGCATTGCAGCAGCTTGCGGCGGGACAGGGCTTGAATCATGAAGAGCTTCCTTGCTTGAAAACGACTGAAAATGGACGGCTGAAATGCGGGGGAGGGAAGGCCGGATTCGCTCAGGCCGTGCCTTCGTAGACGATCTTCCATTGCGATCCTTCTTTTTGCCAGTACTGGCGCTTGCGGACCGCGTTCTTGTTCTTGCCGACGGCAGTTTCCTGAATGAAAGTACTGACGATCAGCTCATCCTTGCCTGGATAGCGATACAAGCTCAGGTCCCGCACTTTGACACTGGAGGGACGGGCGCCGTTCAGGTTTTTTTGCTGGCGGCTGAACCAGGTGCTGAGGCTTTCGCCGAGGTTGGAGCGGAAGGCCGGTGAATAATTGGCCAGTACCTTGTCGGCGTCCGCGGCTTCCATGTCTTGCTGCCACTGGTCCATGAATTTGCCGGCCGAGCCGCGCTCCTTGTCCCATTCGCTCTTGTTGACGAACTGGATGCCGTCGCTGATCACGACCACGGTCTTGCCGACTTCGGCGGTGGAGTACAGGCTTTGCAGGTCGGGATTGGCAAGCACCACGCAACCGTCGGACGACAGTGGTGGACGGCTGAAATTGTCGGACGGCGTGCCATGCAGCCAGATGCCCGAGCCGCTGCGGCCGTTGCGCTTGTCCCATTCATTGGGATAGTTGAGCGGCAGCGCGCCGGTGCCGTAGAAATCGGGCAGCTTGGGGCCGGGAATGCGGGCGTTGACGTAATACACGCCGATCGGCGTACGCTGGTCGCCTTCACGCGACTTGTTGACGCCGTAGCGGCCTTGCGAAATGTAATAGTCGGTGATGAAGCGCAACTGGCCGCCCTGATTTTCGTAGACGTACATGCGCGAACGGCTGGTATCGACCACCAGCACGTTCTTCTGGTCGTCGCCGACTTGCAGCACCGGCTTGGGAATCAGGTTGGGATTGGGACGCTCCTGCAGCGACTTGATGCGCACCATGGCTTCTGCGCGCAAATCCTTGAGCTTGTCGGCCGGAGCGTCGGCCATCGCGCCGAAGCCCCTGACCGGACGCGCGTGCATCATCAGCAGGTCGCCGCGCACCAGATGGCCGAGGCGGAAATGGGGATACGCCGCCACCAGCGCATCCGCCTTCGCTTGCGCTTCCTGCAGGCGGTTGTTGCCCAGGTCCTTGTAGATCTCGATCAGCAAGGCCTCGGGATCTGGCTTGCGGATTTCCGATTGCAGCGTTTGCGGCGGAATTGCGGAAGAGGAAGCGACGCTGGTTGCAACCGGCGCGCAGGCCAGGCAACTCAGCATCAGTCGTCCAAGGACTGATCGCAAGGGCAATCCCTTGCGCGTATTTGCAGCAAAACGAACCATCAGCCTCCCGTGCGCTCCTGTTTGATCAGCCACTTGTTGCCCTGTTTGGTCAGGATCAGTGTCTTGCGGCTGTTAACTGTCAGACGGTTCGAATTATATATCTGACGGAAGCGGACCGTTGCAGTGTCGTTCTTGATTGCGATTTGCGGCGTTTCGACCTTGACGGTGATATGGCCTTTTTCCTCAATGCGGGCGCGGCGCTCGTCAGCCCATTCCTTGCGCGATTCGCCCTTGGGCGTCTGGAAATCGCTGCCGTAGGCGGCCAGATAAGACTTTACGTCCATATCGCTCCAGGCCTTGGCCCAGTTGTTGACGGCGGCCAGCACGGCGGTCTTGTCTTTTTCTTCACGTGCCGATTCGGAGGCCTTGGCGGCGGCCTTGTCTGCCTTTTCAGCGGCCTTGTCAGCCTTGCTCGGCTTTTCGGCGGGCTTCTCGGCCGGTTTTTCAACCGGTTTCTCGACCGGCTTTTCAGCAGGCTTCGGTGCCGGCTTCTCAATCGGTTTTTCCGTCGGCTTCGGTTTTTCCACCGACGCTGCAGGTTCTGGTTTCGGTTCCGGCTTCGGCTTGGTTTCCGCGGCAGGCGCCGGCGTCGGTGCCGGAGTTGGGGGTGCGACCGGCGCCGCAGGCGTCGACGGCTTGCTGTTGGCGGTATTGGCGCTCGCCAGTTTCGGAATCGTGCCGCCGGTGATGTTGCCTGACAGCGTGCGCACCAGCGTCAGCTTTGGCTGCGGCACATTGCTGCCGGGATCGATCTGCAGCGCCTTGTCGTACGCCTGGCTGGCCAGCTTGGCGTAAATGTCGCCGAGGTTTTCCAGCGCGGTGGCGTAGGTCGGATTGGTGCGGATGGCCATGTCGAGCGTGGTGCGGGCCTTGTCATATTGACCATTGGCGGCGTACAGCACGGCCAGGTTGTTATATGGCTCCGGCAGGTCGGGGAAGTCTTCCGTCAGTTTGCTGAAGATGGCGATGGCTTCAGCGGACTTGTTTTGTTCCGCCAGGATCAGGCCCTTCACGAAACGCATCTGGGCGTCCCGCGGATGCTTGGCAAGAACCGCATCGGTCTTGATCAGGGCGTCGGCATACTGGCCGCTGCGCATGAGTTTGCTGATGTCCGAAACTTCGCTGGCCTGCGCCGGGTAGATTGCGGCGATCAAGCCGGATAAAATAACGGTCTTGCTCAAAATGCCACGCAATGCATTGCGATAAGTGTGCGGGGATGCAAGAGGCATGGTTTTCATCAATGCTATACTCGAACGAAAAGACGCATTTTATCAAAGAAGCACTATAAAAAGGGTTTTGGCAATCGTGTTGTATTCATGTTGTAGACCGCTATAAAACAACAAGCGCGGACGCACTGAAAACGTGCCGGCAGATGGCAACCCGCGCCTCTTGCTCAGCACTGAAACACCACACGAACCATTGCCGGAACCTATATTCCCATTCATGAGCACTCTGAAAATCTATAACACGCTGGCGCGTGATAAGCAGGCTTTTTCCCCAATCGAACCGGGCAAGGTCCGCCTCTACGTATGCGGCATGACGGTCTACGACTACTGCCATCTCGGCCACGCGCGCGTGATGGTCGTGTTCGACATGGTGCAACGCTGGTTGCGCGCGACAGGTTTCGATGTGACTTATGTCCGCAACATCACCGACATCGATGACAAGATCATCCAGCGCGCAATCGAAAATCGCGAATCGATCGGCCAGCTGACGCAGCGTTTCATCAAGGCCATGGACGAGGATGCCGCCGCGCTCGGCGTGCAGAAGCCGGATCATGAGCCGCGAGCCACGGCCTATGTGCCGCAGATGCTGGACCTGATCAGCAAACTTCAGACCAACGGCCTGGCTTACCAGGGCAGCGACGGCGACGTGAATTATTCGGTGCGTGACTTTCCCGGCTACGGCAAGTTGTCGGGAAAGTCGCTCGACGACCTGCGCGCCGGCGAGCGCGTCGACGTCAATACCGGCAAGCGTGATCCGCTGGACTTCGTGCTGTGGAAGGCCGCCAAGGAAAGCGAACCGGGCGAAGTCAAATGGGATTCGCCCTGGGGCAAGGGCCGGCCGGGCTGGCATATCGAATGCTCGGCCATGGCGAGTGATTTGCTTGGCGATCATTTCGATATTCATGGCGGCGGACAGGACTTGCAATTCCCGCATCATGAAAACGAAATCGCCCAATCGGAAGGCGCGCATCGGCACACCTTCGTCAATTATTGGATGCACAACGGTTTTATCCGTGTCGACAATGAAAAGATGTCGAAGTCGCTGGGAAATTTTTTCACCATCCGCGATGTCCTGAAAAAATACGATCCTGAAGTGGTACGCTTCTTCATTCTGCGCGCGCACTATCGCAGTCCGCTCAATTATTCGGATGCGCATCTGGACGACGCCCGCGTCGCCTTGACGCGTCTTTATACGGCACTGAAAGATGCGCCGGTTGAAGCGGGTACGGTAGCAGAGGTCGATCAGGGCGATGTCTACGCGCAGCGCTTTGCCGAAGCGATGAACGACGATTTCAATACGCCGGTGGCGGTTGCAGTGCTGTTCGATCTGGCCAATGAAGTCAACAAGACCAGGTCGCCGGCGCAGGCGCGGCAGTTGAAGGCGCTGGCGGGAGTGATCGGATTGCTGGAGCGGCCGGCCGAAGCTTTCCTTCAAGGCGGCCAGGGCAGCGAAGCTGCCGGCTTGTCCGCAGCAGATATCGAAGCAAAAATCGCGGCGCGCGTCGCCGCCAAGCAAGCAAGGAATTTCGCTGAAGCAGACGGCATCCGCGCCGAACTCGCTGCGGCCGGCGTGATTCTGGAAGACAAACCGGGCGGTTTGACCGAGTGGCGACGAGGCTGACGAGAATGATAAAAAACAATCCCGCTGATCCGGCGATCAGCGTACCGGCATATTGGGAGGACGCCAAAGCGGAGTTGATGAAGCGCGACCGCATCATGCGCAAGCTCATTCCGCAATTCGGCGACCTTCAGCTGACCGGCCGCGGCGATGCTTTCACCACGCTGGCGCGTTCCATTATCGGCCAGCAGATTTCCACCAGGAGCGCCCAGGCCGTCTGGCAGCGTTTCCTCGAAGCATGCCCGAAATGCATGCCGGCCCAGGTCATCAAGGCCGGTCCGGAGAATCTTGTCGCCTGCGGGCTGTCCAAACGCAAGGCCGAGTACATTCTTGACCTCGCCAATCACTTCAAGGCGAAGACTGTCCATCCCGACAAATGGGCGGAGATGGAAGACGAAGACGTCATCGCCGAGATGCTGCAAATCCGTGGGATCGGCCGCTGGACAGCCGAGATGTTTTTGATATTTAATCTGCTGCGGCCGAATGTGCTTCCCCTGGACGACCCCGGTTTGCTCAAGGGCATCAGCGACAGTTATTTTTCGGGCGAACCGGTATCGCGCAGCGATGCGCGCGAAGTCGCCGCGAACTGGGAGCCGTGGCGCACCGTCGCCACCTGGTATCTGTGGCGCAGCCTGGATGGCGCCGCCTCCTGAAGATTGAGAAAATTGCCCCTCGGCGACCAATGTTGTCAAGGAGGCAATGCGAATAGAAGGCATGCGGGCTGTTATACTCGCGCCTGTTCATGAAAATGCGTAAAGGAATACGATGAGCAAGTCGACAACGACATTTCTGGGTTTCGAGCAGGCAATCGCCGAGCTGGACGCCAAAATCGAAGAGTTGCGCTTTGTGCAAGACGACTCGGCAGTCGATATCTCGGAAGAGATCGAGCGCCTGGTCAAGAAGAGCCAGCAACTGACCAAGGATATCTACGCCAAGCTCACGCCATGGCAAGTGTCGCAAATCGCCCGTCATCCGCAACGTCCGTACACCATGGACTACGTGAATGAAATCTTCACCGACTTCCACGAACTGCACGGCGATCGCACCTATGCGGACGACCTGTCCATCGTCGGCGGTCTGGCGCGCTTCAATGGCCAGGCCTGCATGGTGATCGGTCATCAGAAGGGCCGCGATACCAAGGAACGCGCGCTGCGCAATTTCGGCATGCCGAAACCGGAAGGCTATCGCAAGGCCATGCGCCTGATGAAAGTCGCCGAAAAATTCAATTTGCCGATCTTCACCTTTGTCGACACGCCCGGTGCGTTCCCCGGCATCGACGCGGAAGAGCGCGGCCAATCCGAAGCGATCGGCCACAATCTCTATGTCATGGCCGAACTCAAGGTGCCGCTGATCGCCACCATCATCGGCGAAGGCGGCTCCGGCGGCGCGCTGGCGATTGCCGTCGGCGATTCGGTGCTGATGCTGCAATACGCGACCTATTCGGTGATCTCGCCGGAAGGCTGCGCCTCGATCCTGTGGAAGACCGCCGACCGCGCGTCCGACGCCGCCGAAGCGCTGGGCCTGACTGCACATCGGCTCAAGGCCATGGGCCTGATCGACAAGATCGTCAACGAACCGCTCGGCGGCGCCCATCGCGATCCCAAGCAAATGGCCTCGCTGCTCAAGCGCGCGCTGGCCGATACGCTGCGCCAGTTCCAGGGCGTCAAGACCAAGGAACTGCTGGCTGCGCGTCACGAGAAGCTCATGAGCTACGGCAAGTTCAAGGAACTCAATACGCAGGAATAAACCTGCCGCCGGCGTCGCTGCGTGAAGGTTGCGATGCCGGATTACAGTTCTTTTTTTGCAGATGGCCTCGTTTGAGGCCATTTTCTTTAGCGTCAGGCTGCCGGTGGCAGCTGTCATCTAGGCGCCGGAGTTCGTCTCATCCATCAACAGCCGTTATCGCTCACGCGCAGGAAAATCGTCATGTCCGCTTCAGGCGCCGTCCCCACCTTGCAAGAACAACTCGCCGAGGCCGTCGAGGCGCTGAGCATCCCGCATCGCTTCGACAACGATCGCACGCTGGCCGAAGCATTCCCGGTCATCGCTGTGGCTTACAGCGGCGGACTCGATTCGTCGGTGCTGCTGCATCTCGCCGCCGAATTCGCGCGTGAGCGCGGCATACGGCTGTTCGCCTTCCACATCCATCATGGCATCAGCGCCAATGCGGATCAGTGGCAGACGCATTGCCGCGCGCAATCCGAACGTGTCGGCGCCGGTTTCGATACGCGCAACGTGACACTGGCGACGAAGGACAAGAGTGGCGTGGAAGAAGCGGCGCGCGTGGCGCGTTACCAGGCGCTCGGGCAACTGTGCCGGGAGCATGGCGCAGGCCTGCTGCTGACCGCGCATCATCTCGACGATCAGGCCGAAACGGTGCTGCTGCAAATGCTGCGCGGCTCGGGTGTGGCCGGGATTTCAGGCATGGATGGCGCCAACGTTGCGGCGGAATTGCTCGGCGACGCCAACCTGCTGATGGCGCGCCCCTTGCTCGGCGCATCGCGCGGCGAGCTGGAGCAATATGCACGGCAAGAGCAGGTGGCGTACGTCGAGGATGAATCCAATAGCGACACGCGTTATGCACGCAATGCCTTGCGCCATAAAGTGATGCCGGTGCTGGCAGAATTCTTCCCCGGTTTTCAGGAACGCTTTGCACGTGCGGCGGGACACGCACAAGCGGCGCAGCGACTGCTGACGGTGCTGGCGGATCAGGATATCGCCGCTTGCCTGGAAGGGGAATATCTCAGCGTGCCGGCATTGCGCCGGCTCGATTCCGAACGCATCGACAATCTGTTGCGCCACTGGCTCGGCCTGCGCGGATTGCGCATGCCTTCGTCGGCCTGGCTGTTCGAACTGCGCACGCAGTTGCTCGATGCGAAATACGATGCACAGCTGTGCGTGACGCATCCCGATTGTCACGTACGACGTTATCGCGACCGTGTTTTCCTGACGCCGCGCCGCCCGCCGTTCGATGAAAACACCGGGCCGCAGCCGTTCACCTGGCGCGGTGAAGAGAAGCTGCATTTTCCACAGTTTTCCGGCAGCCTGTTTTTCGAGGTTTCCGACATTGGTTTTAACGCCGCATGGCTGCGCGAGCAAGCCTTGTCCGTCTGTTTGCGCAGCGGCGGCGAACGCGTCAGGCTGGCCTGGAATCGCCCGGCCAAGAGTCTCAAATATCATTTTCAAAACATGGACATTCCAGCCTGGGAACGTCCGTATCTGCCGCTTGTTTTTGCACAGGAGCAGATCCTGTATGCGGCGGGTATCGGCATGGATTGCCACGCGCAACCCAAGCCGGGCGAGGAGAGCGATGAGCGCCGGATTGCTTTGCGCTGGCAGGCCGATCTGAGTTGAGTGCGGGCGTCCGGTTTCTTAGCGACGCAATGAAAAACGGCTTGCCATGTTCGATGGCAAGCCGTTCTTTTTTGCGCTCCCTGAGCGTGTTTTACATGCTACCTGTACTTCACTTCAGGCTGCCTGAATTACTTGGTCTTGGCAGGTGCTGCTGGTGTTGCCGGCGTTGCTGGAGTTGCAGCTGCGTCAGTCGCTGGTTTTGCGGCAGCGGTCTTTTCAGCCTTGGCTTCCTTCTTGGTGTGCTTCACGGCCTTGTGCTTGGCTGCGTGCTCAGCCTTTGGCGCTGTTGTCGCAGCTGCAGGAGTCGCAGCGGCAGCAGGTGCTGCAGGTGCGCCGGTCTGAGCGAACACTGGCAGAGTCAGGGCGGAGAACAGTGCTGCAACGACGATGGATTTCGAGTTCATGGCAATTTCCTTAAAGAGAAGTTTTTTCAGTCTCGGCGCTAAGTGTTGCGCCTTACTTCCATTAACGAGCCGTGAACCGAAGCGACGACATCAGAGTGTTTCAAAAGATGTCATATTTGTAAGCGTATGTTGCTGTCTTTTCGCTACGCAAATGGCCAGCCGTGTGAACCGAACAAGCCGACCAGGCCGATGACGATCAGGTAAATCGCGATGATGAAATTGAGCAGGCGCGGCATGACGAGGATCAGAATGCCGGCGATCAGGGCGACCAGCGGGCCGAAGGAAAGATGAAGGTTCATGTGATGCTCCTTGTGGATTGATCTTGATCGGAACAGCTATATCCTTCTGACGTGATTGGGCCGGCGGAGTTCAGCGCACCGCCGCGCTTGTCCTTATAATGTCGGTCCCGATCCATCTGCAGAAAGTAAGGCATGGCTTTTCAATCCTGGTTTGCGTTTTTCCTGGCGGCTTGTCTGATCGCCATCTCGCCCGGTTCCGGCGCGGTCTTGTCGATGAGCCATGGCCTCAGCTACGGCGTGCGGCGCACCAGCGCCACGATCCTCGGACTGGAAGTCGCACTGGTGCTGATCCTGGTGATCGCCGGCGCCGGCGTGGGTTCGCTGCTGGTGGCCTCGGAAGCCGCCTTCAATACGATCAAGATCCTCGGCGCGGCCTACCTGATTTATCTCGGCTGGTCGCAGTGGCGCGCACCGGTGCATGTCGACGAGGCGCAGGCCGCGCGTCCGGCGGCGCCGACGGCATGGTGGCAGCGCACGGTCACCGGCTTCCTGACCAATGCCACCAATCCGAAAGGTATCGTCTTCATGGTCGCGGTCTTGCCGCAGTTCATCAACCATGAGCGTCCGCTATGGCTGCAGTTGCTGCTGATGGCGATCACCATGGTGGCGGTCGATTTGGTGGTGATGCACGGCTACGCGTTCGCGGCGAGCCGCATGCAGCGTTTTTTCCGGGATGCAAAAGCCGTGCGCATGCAGAACCGGTTTTTTGGCGGGGTGCTGATGCTGGTCGGCGCCGGGCTGTTTTTCTTCAAACGCAGTCAGCAATGATGTCGTGCCGACAATAAACTGGCAGACGTAAAAAAGCCCGCATCGACCATGTCGCCTGCGGGCTTTTTCTTCAACCTGAATTGCGGGGATTACTTGTCCTTCTTCAGGCACTCTTTCATGAAGGCTTTGCGGTCGTCGCCTTTCTTGCCGGTGGCGTCCTTGTTGCAGCTCTTCATCTTGTCTTGCTGGGTGACTGGGGCAGCGGGAGCGGCCGGCTTGTTGGAGAGGCACTCTTTCATGAAGGCCTTGCGTTCGTCGCCTTTCTTGCCGGCGGCGTCCTTGTTACAGGTGGTCATCTTGCTTTGCTGGGCGGTCTCCGCCATGGCGGCCGGAGCGAGCATGACGGGAGCGATGAGGGCGAGGGCCAAGGTTGCAAGCAGTTTTTTCATGGTTTTCTCCATTCAGGGATAACGTGGGTTGTGCGGCTCGGATGCCGCGTTCTTGCCTGGTTCTGCGCTTGCACGACGGCATGGCCGCCTGCTTGCCCTTGAACGTTTGCCAAACCAAGGGCGTTGACAGCGCCGCTACGCCATTTTTTCAGCGGGTGCAGCTGACATCGCCTTCGGGGCAGGTGGATAGCGCCTTGAGCTCTTTAGTGCGTTCCAGCGTCTTTTCCGTCAGGCAGGATTGCAGTGCCATGTTATGCACCGAGCCGCCGGCGCTACGCGAGTTGGCATACTTGCAGGACAGGTCGCGATACTTGATCCAGGCCAGCTGGACGTCGCGTATCTGGTTTTGCTGGGTTTTGTCGAGGCGCTTGCGGTAGTCGACGTAGGTCTGGTTCAGCTCGGCGTCGGCCTTGTTGAGCGCCTGGCTGGCGCATTCGTCCATGTCGGCCTGGGTTTGGGCGCTATTGCAGTCCAGCGCCCAGGCGTTGCAGCCGGCGACGGAGAAGGAGAGCAGCGCGACGATGCGGCATAGGGATGATTTCATGTTTTTCCTCAACTTTATCTGGTGGCGAGTGTCTACGTTGCGGTAGGCAAAAGCAAGCGCTTTGCACGGCAAGATTGTTGCCAAGTGTTACCGTGCGGGAGCAGAACACGGGGGCAGAGCGCTGCGAGTTTTTTAGAAGTGCCGCCCGGCATCGAGTTCAATCGAAAACCAATCAATATTTCAAGCGAAGACTGGATAAATTCATGGCGCTCAACTGGATCGCAGCTTTCAAACTGATACCTTGGGCCGACGTCGTTCAGGCCACGCCGACCGTGGTGCGCGGCGCCAAGGACTTGTGGGCGCGCACGCGGGCGGGCAAGGCCGCCTCGTCCGCCGTTGAGGATGGCGCAGCGCCGGCCCCGGGCAGTCCGGAACATCTGGCGCAGCGCATCACGCAGCTGGAAGCGGAGCAGGTCGACGCCTCGGCGCTGATCAATACGCTGGCCGAGCAAAACGCGCAATTGGTGGCGGCGCTCGACAACGTACGCAACAAGGTCAAGCTGCTGGTTGCGGCGTGCGTGTTGCTGGCGTTGAGCAGCGCGGCCTTGTGGCTGCGCTAGCCGGATGAGGTCGCCGGCGGCGTAAAAAAACCAACCCCGCCGGCATACGCTATGCTGTCGGCAATGGACGCGCTTGTCTGGTGGCAAGCGCGTCGTTTCTTTCTGATTTCCCGCCTGGAGCCGCATGTTTCTTCTCTCGTTACGCATGACGCGCCGTGACTGGCGCGCCGGTGAATTGCGCTTTTTGCTGATTGCCCTGATCGTCGCCGTGGCGGCGTTGTCCTCGGTCGGCTTTTTCGTCGACCGCATGCGCGCCGGCCTCACGCGCGATGCGCACCAGTTGCTCGGCGCCGATCTGCTGGTCGGTGCGGACCAGCCGCTCAATCCGGCCTGGATCGAGCAAGCGCAAAAAAATAATCTGACGATGGCGCAGACGGTGGTTTTCCCGAGCATGGCGATTGCCGGCGAAGGAGACGCCGGCCCCGATGCGGCGCGCTCCATCCTCTCATCGATCAAGGCGGTCACCAGCGCCTATCCGCTGCGCGGACAGCTGAAGCTGGCAACCCCTGAGGGCGTGGACCGTGCTGCCGAAGGCGTCCCGCAAGCCGGCTCGGTATGGGTCGATCCGAACATCCTCTCGGCCCTGCAAGTCAGGCAGGGCGATGCGCTCAAGCTGGGCGACCAGCGCTTCCGCATTGCCGGCGTGATCGCTGTCGAACCCGATCGCGGCAGCGCCTTCGTCAATTTCGCGCCGCGCGTGATGCTGTCGATGGACGACCTTGCCGCCACGGGCCTGGTGCAGTTCGGTTCGCGGGTCACCTACCGCCTGCTGCTGGCCGGGGCGCCGGAGCAGGTCAAGTCCTACCAGCAATGGCTGCAGAAGACCATCGATGACGGCAACGTCAAGGGCGTGCGCATCGAGTCGCTCGAATCAGGCCGTCCGGAGATGCGCGCCACGTTGGATCGCGCCGAACAATTCCTGTCGCTGGTCGGCCTCTTGTCGGCCTTGCTGGCTGCGGTCGCCGTGGCGATGGCGGCACGCCGTTTCATGCTGCGGCATCTGGATGCCTGTGCCATGCTGCGCTGTTTCGGCATGACGCAAAACCAGGTCACGCTGATGTACCTGCAGGAATTCATTGTGGTCGGACTGGCCGGCAGCGCACTCGGCGTAGCCCTCGGTTTTGCCGCGCACTTTGCACTGCTCGAATGGCTGGGTCGCTTCATGCCGACCGCGCTGCCGGCGGCGAGCTGGTGGCCGGCGCTGCAAGGCGTGGCGGTCGGCTTGCTGTTGCTGGTCGGGTTCGCCTTGCCGCCGCTGCTGCAGCTGCGCAACGTGCCGCATAACCGCGTGATCCGGCGCGAAGCGTCGGCGCCAAAAGCGATGAGCATCGCCACCTATGCGCTGGGCATGCTGGTGTTTGCAGGATTGCTGCTGTGGCAGGCAGGCGATATCAAGCTGGGGGCGATGACGGCGGCAGGATTTCTCGGCGGTTTTGCATCGTTTGCGCTGATTGCCTGGGCGTGCCTGCGCAGCGTGCAATCGCTGCGCGGCCTGTTCAACAACCAGAGCTGGCGTTTCGCCATCGACGGCTTGCAACGCCGTCCGGGCGCCACTACGATGCAGATCGTCGCGCTCGGTCTCGGCCTGATGGCCTTGCTGTTGCTGACGGTGATCCGCGGCGACCTGATCGGCGCCTGGCGCCAGGCCACGCCGGCGGATGCGCCGAACCGTTTCGTCATCAATATCCAGCCGGACCAGAAAGACGTGGTCGAGGAAAAACTGAAACAGGCAGGTCTGCAGCAGGCGCGTCTGTTCCCGATGATTCGCGGCCGCTTGGTGCAGGTCAACGGCAAGCCCGTCACCAACGACACTTATCAGGAAGACCGCGCCAGGCGCCTGGTGGATCGCGAATTCAATCTCTCCACCATGCGCGACCTGCCGGCGCAGAACACCATCGTCGGCGGCAAATGGTATGACGACAGCCGTCCCGAAGCCTCGGTGGAGGAGGGCCTGGCCAAGACACTCAAGCTTAGCCTCGGCGATCAGCTGCAATTCGATATCGCGGGGCAATTGATCAGCGTGCCGATCACCAGCATTCGCAAACTGGAGTGGGGCTCGCTGCGCGTCAATTTCTTCGTCATCATCAATCCGGCGGCGATGCGCGAGATGCCCCAGACCTGGATCACCGCATTCCACTTGCCGGACGCCAAGGCCGGACTGGGCAACGTGCTCACGCGCGATTTCCCGAACCTGACGGTGGTCGACATCGGCAGCGTGTTGAAACAAATCCAGGATATCGTCGATCAGGTGATTTCCGCAGTGGAATTCCTGTTCCTCTTTACGCTGACGGCCGGCGTGCTGGTGCTGTACGCCGCGCTGGTCGGCACCCAGGATGAGAGGGTGCGCGAAGCGGGCCTGCTGCGGGCGCTCGGCGCCACCCGGCAGGAGTTGGCAAAGGCGCAACGCATCGAGGTCATGCTGATCGGCAGCGTGGCCGGATTGCTGGCCGCCAGCGGCGCCGCCGGCATCGGCTGGGCGCTGGCGCACTACGTGTTCGACTTCGAATGGCGCTTCAGTCCGTGGCTATGGCTGGCGGGCGCGGGCATCGGCATGGCTTGCGCCGTGTTCGGCGGCTGGGCGGGTTTGCGCAATGTGCTGTCGAGGCCGCCACTGCAGACCCTGCGCGAAGCATAGCGAGGGCGTAACCGGGAGACATACCGCCGCCGAAGCAGGTATCATCTCGGTCTATGCAAATCGAAGACCTCAATCAGCCGACTGTCTATGACATGATCGGCGGCGCGGAAAAGCTGCGCGCCATGGTGGATCGTTTCTACGATCTGATGGACCTCGAGCCGGAATTCGCCGGCATCCGTGCGCTGCACCCGCCGTCGCTCGACGGTTCGCGCGACAAGACCTACTGGTTTCTGTCCGGCTGGAGCGGCGGTCCCAACCTGTACATCGAACGCTTCGGCCATCCGTTCTTGCGCGCACGCCATCTGCCGTTTGCCATCGGCATTTCCGAACGCGACCAGTGGTTGCGCTGCATGGCCTGGGCGATGGAAGACACCGGCCTTGACGAAGCCCTGCGCACGCGCCTGATGCAGTCGTTTTTCCAGACCGCCGACTGGATGCGCAACAAGCCTGAGTGACAATTCCGACCTCCGACCTATCAACGAAACACCAAGAAACAGCGACATGACCCAGACTGAAATGATTCTCCTTGCCCTGATTGCCGTCGGCATCGTGCTGCAGATAGCGATCCTACTGCGCGGCCGCGGCGGCATCGACATCGGCGGGCCGTTGCAGCAACTCAAGAGCGAATTGCAGCGCCATCAGCAAGACCTGGCCGAGCGCAGCGAACGCGAATTGCGCGACCAGCTGCAATCCAATGCGCAAAGCACGCGCCAGGAACTGGGCGGCAACTTCGGCCAGTTGCAGCAGACCCTGGCGGCGCAGATGACCAGCGTCGCGACCTTGCAGAACAACCAGATCGACAGCTTCGCCCAGCAACTGGTCAAGCTCAACGAGACCAATGCCCAGCAACTCGACGGCATGCGCCAGACCATGAACCTGCAAGCGCAGGCCAGCCGCGAAGAGCAGGCGGTCTCGCTCAAGCGTTTCGGCGATACGCTGAACCAGACGCTGACCGCGCTGACCGAATCCAACGCGCAGCGCATGGCTGAAGTGCGCGCCACGCTGGAAGCCAAGATCAAGGACCTGCAACTCGATAACGGCAATCGCCTGGAAGAGATGCGCAAGACCGTTGACGAGAAGCTGCACGCCACGCTGGAACAGCGCCTGGGCGAATCGTTCAAGCTGGTGTCGGATCGCCTCGACAAGGTCCATCAGGGCCTGGGTGAAATGCAGCAGCTGGCGATCGGCGTGGGCGACCTGAAACGCGTGCTGACCAACGTCAAGACGCGCGGCACCTGGGGCGAAGTGCAGCTGGAAATGCTGCTCGAACAAATGCTCACGCCCGACCAGTACGCCAAGAACGTCGAGACCGTGCCCAATACCGGCGAGCGCGTCGAGTTCGCGATCAAGCTGCCGGGCAACGACGACGGCGGCATGCCGGTGTGGATGCCGATCGACGCCAAATTCCCGAAGGAACAATACGAACGCCTGGCCGAAGCGGCCGACCGCGCCGACGCCGAGGGCGTGGCGCAAGCCGGCCGAGAACTGGAACGCGCCGTGCGCGGCGAGGCCAAGACCATTGCAGAAAAATATCTGTCGCCGCCGTTGACGACCGATTTCGCCATCCTGTTCCTGCCGACCGAAGGCTTGTATGCGGAGGTCATGCGCCGCCCGGGATTGTCGGACGACCTGCAGCGTACGCATCGCGTCAGCATCGCCGGACCGTCGACCTTGTCGGCGCTGCTCAACAGTCTGCAGATGGGATTCCGCACGTTGGCGCTGGAAAAGCGTTCATCGGAAGTGTGGCAGGTGCTGGGGGCGGTGAAGACCGAATTCGGCAAGTTCGGCGATGTGCTGGCCGCGACCAAGAGTACGCTGGAACGCGCCGCCAAGAACATCGAGCAGGCCGAGACGCGCACGCGCCAGATGACGCGCAAACTGAAATCGGTGGAAGCCTTGCCGAGCGATACGGCGCAGAAACTGCTGGGTACCGCCGAGCCGGAAATCGACGGCGACGGCCAGAGCGAATTGCTCTGAGACCGTGAACAGGTTCCGGGCGCTGAAGCAGTCCAGGCTCGGTCCCGGTCCGAAAAATCAGCGAATCAGAAATTTCATCAGCAACGCAAACAGCTTGCCGTAAGGTGGGTTGAACAGCCGCATGACGTTGAAGCGGCTTTGCGTGAACACCGGCTTCATGTGCGAAAAGCGCCTGAAACCTTCCTCTCCATGATAGGCGCCCATGCCGGACGCGCCGACGCCGCCGAACGGCAAATTCTCTTGTGCAATGTGCAGCAGCGTGTCGTTGACCGTCACGCCGCCGGCGACCGTCTGTGACAAGACCAGGTCGATGGCCGTCTCGCTTTTTGCAAACAGATACAGTGCGAGCGGACGCGGCCTGGCGTTGACGAAGGCAATCGCCTCGTCGAGATTCTCATAGGTCACGAGCGGCAGCAGCGGCCCGAAAATTTCTTCCTGCAGGATACGGGTGTCCGGTGCGACTTGCGTCAGCGCCATGGGCGGCAACAGGCGCGTCGACGGGTGCGGCGTATGCGTGGAGAGTGGTGCGACCGTCGCGCCGCGTGCGCGCGCATCGTCGAGCAGCGCCTGCAAGCGTGCGAAATGCCGGTCATTGACGATGCTGGTGTAGTCGTCGACGGCCAGGCGTTCGTCGTTGAGCGCAGGATACGTGCGCGCCACGACGGCGCGTGCGGCGTCGATGAAATCACGTTCACGGCCGTGTGGCAGCAATACGTAGTCGGGTGCAATGCAAGTCTGGCCGGCGTTAAGCAGCTTGCCGCTGATGATGCGCGCGACGGCATGCCTGAAATCTGCATCGGCGGCAATGATCGCCGGCGATTTTCCGCCCAGCTCCAGCGTCACCGGCGTCAATCGCTCGCTGGCGACGCGCATGACCTCGCGGCCGACAGCGGTGGAGCCGGTAAAAATCAGATGGTCGAAGGCGAGGGCGCAGAATTCCCGGGCGACATCGATGCCCCCATTGACGACGGTGATTTCATCGTCGGAAAACGATTGCCGGATCAGCCGTTCGAACAACTCGCCGAAGATCGGCGTGTTTTCCGACAGCTTGATCATCGCCAGGTTGCCGGCGGCCAGTGCGCAGGCCAGCGGACCGACGGTCAGCAGCAGCGGATAATTCCACGGCGTGATGATGCCGACGACGCCGAGCGGCTGCGGCAGCACGCGATTGCCGGCAGGCTTGAACCAGATTGCCGTCGGTCGGACTTGTGGCTGCATCCAATGCTTGCCGTGGGTCAGTGCGTGGTCGATCGCCTGCAGGCTGGTGAAGACTTCGAGGAATTGCGTTTCATGTTGCGAGCGGTTGCCGAAGTCGGCGCTGATTGCAGCGGCGATGCCGTCGCGATGGCGCAGCAGCAGATGGCGCAAGCGTTGCAGCCGGTCGCGGCGCTCTTCCCACGGCGTCGCCGGCTGTGCGCGCGAGCGCAGATGCAGCCGGTCGAAGCGCGCGGTCAGCGTCATGGCTTCAGATCAGGCCGTCGAACAGGACCACCTGCACCAGGTCGCCGGCGGCGACGTCCCCTTGTGCATCGTCAAGCACGATGATGCAATTGGCGTCGGACATGGAACGCAGGATGCCGGAGCCTTGCGCGCCGGTCAGCTTCACCTTCCATACACCGTCGCTGTCGGGTGCGAGGATGCCGCGTTGGTATTCGGTGCGTCCCGGCTTCTTGCGAATGGCCGACAGGGTCATCGCCTGCAGGCGCGGCAACGGACCGGCGTCGGCACCCATCATGCGCAGTAGTGCATCGCGCACGAAGAAATAAAAACTCACCATCACCGCCACGGGATTGCCCGGCAGGCCGAACAGATAGGCGCCGCGATCATGTGACGCGATGCGGCCGAAGGCCATCGGGCGGCCCGGACGCATGCCGATTTTCCAGAACAGCATGTCGCCCAGTTTGGTCATGGTCTGTTTGGTGTAATCGGCCGCGCCGACCGAGACGCCGCCGGAGGTGATGACGGCATCGGCGTGCTCGCAGGCGCTGCGGAAGGCCGCTTCCATGGCGACCGGATCGTCCCTGACCACGCCCATGTCGATGATGTCGCAGCCCAGGCGCGTGAGCATGCCGTACAGCGTATAGCGGTTGGAGTCGTAGACGCAGCCCGGATCGAGCGGCTCGCCGACCGAGCGCAATTCGTCCCCGGTCGAGAAGAAGGCCACGCGCAGGCGGCGCTGCACCGGAACCTCGGTCACGCCCAGCGAGGCGAGCATGCCGATATCGGCGGGGCGCAGGATCTTGCCGGCGCGCAGTGCAATCTGACCATTGCGCAAGTCTTCACCGCGCAAGCGGCGGTTGTCGCCGCGTCGTACGCGACCAGCCGGAATGGTGACGGCGGCATCGGATTGATGCTCGGTAAATTCCTGCGGGATGACGGTATCGCAATCGGCCGGCATGGCGGCGCCGGTCATGATGCGAACGCATTCGCCTGCGGCCACGGCGCCGTCGAACTGCCGGCCGGCATGGACGCTGCCGACGATACGCAGCGTCAGCGTCTGATTGCTCGCGAGGTCGTCGCCACGTAGCGCATACCCGTCCATGGCGGAATTGTCGTTGGCGGGGACGTCGATGGTCGAGGTGATATCGGCGGCCAGCGTACGGTCCAGCGCGCTGCGGATGGCGACGCGTTCGATCGAAGAAATCGGCTGCACGAAATCGTGGATGATTTTTTGCGCCTGCGGCACGGTCATCGCATCCGGGTCATAACCGGACATGCAACTGACGATGTCGGAGAGGGAGAGTTGAGTCATTTATTCGGATTCCAGTTGGCGCAGCTCTTGCAGCGTGTTGATGTTGCAGAAGGCGGTTTCGTCGTCGAAATGGACTTCGACGGTGTGGATGCCGGCAAACCAGCGTTCCATTTTGCGGCCGTCCTCTTGCAGGAAGCCGGTCAGTGAGGGCAGCAGCGTTTTCCTGAGCAGGCAGAACACCGGGTGACGCTGCAAATCGGTCTGGCCAGCGCGGCCGGTGACGGCGATGGCCGCGTCGGCCTGTTGCAGCGAGAGCGCTGCGGCCAGCTTCGCCACCAAATCCATGGGCAGCAGCGGCGAGTCGCAAGGCGCGGCGGCCAGGTAGTCAGTGGCGCAATGCGTCAGGCCGCTATGCAGGCCTGCCAGCGGACCGGGGAAGTCAGGCAGCAGGTCCGGCCATACCGGAAGATTGAACGCCGCGTAGTCGCTCTGATGGCGGTTGGCGTTGATCGCCAGCGTGCCGGTCTGGCCGGCCAGGCGTTCGATCACGTGCGCCGCCAGCGGCTTGCCGCGAAACAGCTGCAAGCCTTTGTCGACGTGGCCCATGCGGGCGCCGCGTCCGCCTGCCAGTACGAGGCCGGTAATCTGCTGGAGAGAAATGGATGGGGTGACGGCCATGGCCATCAGCCGCCGATGTACGACATTTCGACTTTACGCACTTGCGGCATCGATGTCGGGGACGAGCCTTTCTGTTCGCTCCGCAGTTCGGAATAGCGATCGCTGCGGCGGCCCCAGATGGCGGCGATGGTGGATGAAATTTCCGCATCGCTGCGCTCGCCGCGCAACAGGCCGCGCAGGTCATGGCCTTCGCCGGCGAACAGGCAGGTATAGATTTTTCCTTCGGTCGACAGGCGCGCGCGGCTGCAATCCTGGCAGAACGCCTGGGTGACGCTGGAGATGACGCCGATTTCACCGCCGCCGTCCCGGTAGCGCCAGCGCTGCGCGGTCTCGCCGGTGTAGTTGGCGTCGATCGCTTCGAGCGGCAGTTCGGCATGAATGCGGCGGATCACTTCACTGGATGGCACCACTTCATCCATGCGCCAGCCGTTCGAGCTGCCGACGTCCATGTATTCGATGAAGCGCAGGGTGAACGGCGAGTCCTTGAAGTGGCGCGCCATCGCCAGGATTTCGTGGTCGTTGACGCCTTTCTTGACCACCATGTTGATCTTGATCGGGCCGAGGCCGACCTTGTGCGCGACGTCGAGGCCGTGCAGGATCTGCGAGACCGGAACGTCGACGTCGTTCATGCGCTTGAAGTTGGCGTCGTCGAGTGCATCCAGCGAGACCGTGACGCGCTTGAGGCCTGCGTTCTTCAACGCCTGCGCCTTTTGCGCCAGCAGCGTGCCGTTGGTGGTCAGGGTCAGGTCGAGCTCGCGGCCGTCGGGCGTGCGCAGTTCATGCAACATGCCGATCAGGCGTTCCAGGTGCTTGCGCAGCAGCGGTTCGCCGCCGGTCAGGCGAATTTTCTCCACGCCATGGGCGACAAATAATTTTGCCAGACGCGCGATTTCTTCAAACGACAGCAGGGAAGAGTGCGGCAGGAAGTTGTAGTCCTTGTCGAACACTTCCTTGGGCATGCAATACACACAGCGGAAATTGCAACGATCAGTGACCGAAATGCGTAGGTCGTGCAACGGACGCATCAAGGCGTCGGCGAGGAAGCCGGACGGCGCTTCCAGCAGCGCGGGCACGGCTGCGAAGCTAGCGTTCAGGCGTTCGTCGATGATCGGAATGATGCGTTTGTTCATACTCGCTACGATAGCATGCGGAGGAAAATTCGGCAGTGTACAGAGCTGCCGGAGCGATCCCGGTACAGTACGGAAACAAGAGGATGTTTACTTGCCTTTTTGCAATGATGCAAACGCACATTCAGCCGGCGGCAGACGAGAAAAAAGGGAGTTTTCACTCCCTTTTTTCTTGCTGCGCGGTGCTTGCTAAGGCATCAACGACGGGTTTCGACCTGGACCAGGGGTTCAGTCGACTGCGGCGGCAATGGCTTGCGTTCGCGCGGCACGTGCGGCGCGGGCACGATCAGGGCGGCGGCGGCCTGGGCTGCGCGCAGTTTTTCCGGATCGGTACTGGCAAGGGTCAGACCGGCCGACGACAGCATGTCGTTGAGGTCATTCCATTGCTTGCCGTTGGAAACTGCCGGAGCCGCTGCAACCGGGGCCGGTGTCGGAGCAACAACTGCCGCAGGGGCGGGAGCTGCTTCAATGACTGGCGCTGCAGGCGCCGCGGCAACCACCGGAGCCGGTTCCACGGCTGCCGGAGCAGTTGCTTCAGACAGCAGGCTGATCTGTTGCGGCGCAGGGGCTGCAACAGGAGCAGCAACAGGAGCAGCAACGGGAGCAGCAACAGGAGCAGCAACAGGTGCGGCTTCCGCCACAGGTGCTGCGGCGACAGGGGCCGGCGCTGCAACGGCGGCTGCTGTTTCCTGAACCGGCGCCGAAGCAACTGGTGCAGGTGCAGCTTCGACCGGCGTTTCAATTGCCGGAGCAGCTTGTACGGCGACCGGAGCTTCAACAGGAGCTGGAGCAGCGACCGGTGTTGCGGCAGGCGCCTTTTCGTACCATGGACGCTCATTGTCTTCGGCAGGCGCAGCTACGGCTGCGGCTGGAGCGGCAACTTGCACCGGCTCTTCGCCATCCACGCCATCAGCGGATTCGCCTTCGGCGTTTTCGCCACCGTTTTCGCCGTCACGATCGCGGCGATTGCGGTTGCGGCCGCCACGGCGGCGGCGACGACGCGGTTCGCCTTCTTCTGTTGCGCCGTCAACTTGATTGCCTGCCACTTGTGCAGTGTCGGCGCCTTCGACGTCGGTCACTGCGACAGCAGCAACGCCGGTCGCCAGAGCGGCTTCCAATGGCAATCCATCTTCCGCTTTCGGCAGGTCCTTGCGCTCTTCGCGTGGAGGACGCGGCGTACGCGGTTGACGTGGTTCACGCGCTTCGCTGCCTTCGCGCGGTTCGCGATTTTCCTTCGGCTCACGCGGTTCACGGCCTTCGCGCGGCGGGCGTGGTTCACGCGGTTCGCGCGGCTCACGCTCGTTGCGGCCCTCTGCGCCTTCACGCGGCTCGCGTGGTTCGCGGGCTTCCTTCGGTTCGCGCGGTGGCCGTGGCGGACGGGCCGGCTTGCCTTCGTATTCCTGCTTGCCGGATTCGTCGCGGGCGTTTTTCTCAGATGCGCCGCCGTCGCGCTCTTCGCGCTCGTTGCGGTTGCGGCCATTGCGGTTGCGACCGTTGCGATTGCGGCTGTTGCGGTCGGCGTGGTCGCGTTTTTGCGGGGTCTTGGTTTCGGCCGGTGCGGCGACAGGCGCCGCTTCCACCGGTTTGGTGCGGAAGAAGCTCCAGATCTTGCTGAAGAAGCCCGATTCCGGCGCCAGGGTAGGCACTGATTCAACCGGCGCCGCCACCTTGCGTTCGACGATAGGCGCCGGCTGGTCAGGGGTGATGCCCTTGACGACGGCTTCCTGGCGCGGCTTGATGTCTTCCTTCTGGCGCTTGCTGTAACCGATGTCGGTTTCAGCCTCTTCAGCCATGGCATAGCTGGCTTGGGCGTCGTCCAGGCGCGGATCGTCGTGCTTGATGCGCTCGAGCTTGTAATGCGGGGTTTCCAGATGCTTGTTCGGGATCATGATGACCGTCACGCGGTGGCGTGTCTCGATCTTCAGGATTTCGCCGCGCTTTTCGTTCAGCAGGAAAGCGGCGACGTCGACCGGAGCCTGGACATGGATGGCGGCCGAGTTTTCCTTCATCGCTTCTTCCTGGATGATGCGCAGGACTTGCAATGCGGACGATTCGGTATCGCGGATGTGGCCGGTGCCGTTGCAACGAGGGCAAGTCACGTGGCTGCCTTCGGACAGCGACGGACGCAGGCGCTGGCGCGACAGTTCCATCAGGCCGAAGCGCGAGATCTTGCCCATCTGGACGCGGGCGCGATCATGGTGCAGGGCGTCTTTCAGGCGGGATTCGACTTCACGCTGGTTCTTGGCGTTTTCCATGTCGATGAAGTCGATGACGATCAGGCCGCCCAGATCGCGCAAGCGCAATTGGCGGGCCACTTCGTCGGCGGCTTCAAGGTTGGTGTAGAACGCGGTGGTTTCGATGTCGCTGCCGCGAGTGGCGCGCGCCGAGTTGACGTCGACGGAGACCAGGGCTTCGGTGTGATCGATCACGATGGCGCCGCCGGAAGGCAACGGCACGGTGCGCGAGTACGCGGTTTCGATCTGGTGTTCGATCTGGAAGCGCGAGAACAGCGGCACGTCGTCGTGGTAGCGCTTGACGCGGTGAACCATGTCCGGCATCACGTGCGCCATGAACTGCTGGGCTTGCTCGTGGATGTCGTCGGTATCGATCAGGATTTCGCCGATGTCAGGCTGGAAATAGTCGCGGATCGCGCGGATCACCAGCGAGGATTCCTGATAAATCAGGAAAGCGCCGGAGCCGGACTGGCCGGCGCCTTCGATGGCGCGCCAGAGTTGCATCAGGTAGTTCAGGTCCCACTGCAGTTCGTCGACGTTGCGGCCGATGCCTGCGGTGCGGGCGATGACGGACATGCCGTTGGGCAGGTCCAGCTTGTCCATGGTTTCGCGCAGGGTGGCGACATCGGCGCCTTCCAGTGTTGCCGCCAGCACCTTGATGCCGTTGACGTCGACCGCTTGCGCGAGCAATTCGTCGCCCTGGTTGGACGCCAGCCTGGATTTCAATCCGGCCAGTTCCTTTTCCAGCGCCTTGACGTGGTCCTGCACCTGCGCAATGCGCTGGGTCAGTTCTTCCGGCTGCGCCTTCAGGGCCGCGGCCGCTTCGGCGACGCGGTTGCTGAGGGTCTGCACCAGCGCCAGTGCGCCTTCGCCGCTGACGGCTTCGACGCGGCGAATGCCGGCTGCGACGCCGCTTTCGGCGACAATCTTGAACAGGCCGATATCGCCGGTGCGCGACACGTGCGTACCGCCGCACAGTTCACGCGACGAACCGATCGACAGCACGCGCACTTCGTCGCCGTACTTCTCGCCGAACAGCGCCATTGCGCCGGCGCCGACGGCATCGTCGTAACCCATCAGTTTGGCTTCGGTCGCGGCATTGGCGAGGATTTCGCGGTTGACGATTTCTTCGACGCGGCGGATTTCATCGGCGCTCATCGGTGCGTTGTGGCTGAAGTCGAAACGCGTCTTGTCGGCGTCGACCAGCGAACCCTTTTGCGACACGTGGTCGCCCAGTACTTCACGCAGCGCCTTGTGCATCAGGTGAGTGGCCGAGTGGTTGCGCATGGTTTGCGCGCGCTGCTCGCCGTCGACCTTGGCTTCCACGACATCGCCCACCGCCAGCGAACCCTTGACCAGGCTGCCGTGATGGCCGAACACATCGGGCTGGATCTTTTGCGTATCGGCCACCGCGAACAGCGCATTGGCTGCTTCGAGCACGCCGGCGTCGCCCGCCTGGCCGCCCGATTCGGCGTAGAACGGCGTGGTGTCGAGCACCACGATGGCGTCCTGGCCGGCTTCGACCTTGGCGACGGCGCTGCCGTCGACGTACAGCGCAGTGACCTTGGCCTGCTGCGTCAGCGCGTCATAACCGACGAATTTGGTCTTGTCGCCGCTGTATTCGATGCCGGCAGCCGATTTGAATTTACCGGCGGCGCGGGCCGTCGATTTCTGGCGCTCCATGGCAGTGGCGAAACCGGCTTCGTCGAGTTCGACATTGCGTTCGCGGCAGATGTCGGCGGTCAGGTCGAGCGGGAAACCGTAGGTGTCGTACAGCGTGAAGGCGGTCTCGCCGTCGAGCTTGCCGGCATTCTTGGCCAGCGCGGCTTCGAGGATCTTCATGCCGTGTTCCAGCGTTTCGCCGAAACGTTCTTCTTCCTGCTTGAGCACTTGTTCGACACGCGCAGCGGCGGCCGGCAGTTCCGGATAGGCGGCGCCCATTTCGGCGACCAGATCCTTGACCAGCTTGTAGAAGAACGGCTGGGTCTGGCCCAGCTTGTGACCGTGACGCAGCGCGCGGCGGATGATACGGCGCAGCACATAGCCGCGGCCTTCATTGCCTGGAATCACGCCGTCGACGATCAGGAAGGAGGTCGCACGGATGTGATCGGCGATGACCTTCAGGGAATTGTTTTCCAGATCGTCGACCTTGGTTTCGCGCGCAGCGGCCTTGATCAGGCGCTGGAACAGGTCGATCTGGTAGTTGCTGTGCACGTGCTGCAGGATCGCCGCCAGGCGTTCCAGGCCCATGCCGCTGGTACCGCCGACGACCAACAACTTCTTGCCTTTGAATTGATTGCTCACGTGAATGCCTTTCTTCCTGTCTGCGACAGGTAAGGATTAAAAAACGGGACAAGATGCAGGAGCCATTCCATCCCATGTTGAAGTGACCATAGAAAAACTATCGCATGACGATCAGTACGCTACTGGCCAGGCGGATACTCATCCGCCCTTGCTTCAATGAAGACCAGATTCTTCTCTTATTTCTTTTCACGGACAAACGAGATAAAGTGTCTTCTATTGAAATATTTTCTTTATCGGAATGAAAACGCTGGCACATTTGAATGCGCTGCGCGCCTTTGAGGCGGCAGCCCGCCACCAGAGCTTTTCGGCTGCGGCCGAGGAACTCCACGTCACGCCGGCAGCAGTGGGACAGCTGGTGCGCACATTGGAAGATTGGCTGGGAACGCCGCTTTTCCACCGCGGCACCAGTGGACGCGCGCGCCTGATCTCGACCGAGGCTGCCGAACGAGCCCTGCCGGATATCCGTGCGGGATTGGATCGTTTGTCTCTGGGGTTGGAACGTCTGAAGGAGGGCTCGGCTAACGGCGTACTGACCGTGACCGTCAGTCCGGCCTTCGCCGCGAAGTGGCTATTGCCTCGCATGGAGCGTTTTCAGTCTGCATGGCCGGATACCGATGTGCGCCTGGACACCAGCCTCAAGCCGGTGGATTTCATCGCGCAACGTATCGATATCGGCGTGCGCTACGGGACGGGGCAATGGCCGGGGCTGGTCGGCGTCAAACTGATGGATGAAGAAGTCTATCCCGTGTGCTCACCGGAACTGCTGCAGAAAAAGAAGCGCTTGCGCAAGCCGGAAGATCTTGCTCAGGAGACCCTGATTCACGACCTGTCGATGGACGGCCATGGCGCATTTCCGACATGGCATGCCTGGCTGAAAAAGGCGGGGGCGACGGATGTGCCGACGGCGCGCGGGATGAAGATCAACAACTCCGCAGCGGTCCTGCAAGCCGCCATTGAAGGGCATGGTATTGCACTCGCGCGCAGCGTCATGGCGAGGGACGATCTTTCTGCCGGCAGGTTGGTGCGGCTTTTCCCGGACATCCGGTTCTCTTCGCCCCTGGCCTACTATGTGGTGTACCGTGCGGAATGCGAAAACCTGCCTAAGCTGGTGGCTTTCAAGGACTGGCTATGGAGCGAAGTGACGCGGGCGTAGATGGTCAATGCCCGCACCATGGCGTTACGGGACAGTTGACGCAGGCTTCGCGACATCCCGAACGCAAAAAATACCAATTGAACAATATTGCTACTTGTAAAAAGCTTCGACCTTGCCTTTGACCTTGGTCAGCAGAGGATTGCCTTTGCGATCCAGCGCCTTGCCGGCCGGAACTTTGATCCATCCTTCGCTGATGCAATATTCGTCGACATCGGTACGCTCTTTGTCATTGAGGCGGATGCCTACTTCATGTTCAAAGATGGCGGCGTTGAAATAGGGGCTGCGCGGATCGATCGAGAGCCGGTCAGGGAGCGGGGGGCGTTGTGTAGTGTCGTTCATGGCCGCAATTATCAACGATAAAATTGCGCAAAACAATTCTTTGTTGAGACCGCCGGATTGGGCTTATTCGATCTGCGACCGAACGAATAAGCCTGGCCGGTCCTCCCGCATCGCCAATAAATTTTGCGAAAGCATCGCGCTTGTCGGCTACCATTCCCCCTTCGATGACATGAAGAAGAGAAACGGCCATGGGCATACTGGACGATGCGATACGCGAAATACGGCAGGAGAAGCAGGCAGCGGAAGACGAATTGCGGCAGGCGCTGGAAGATTTCGACATGATCACTTCCCGTGCCGTTGACGCGGTGAAGAACACGGTCGCTGCGTTGCGGGTGGAATTGCAGGCTGCGAACTGGTGGAGCGAAGAGCTGAAAGAGGAGAGCCGGAAACCGGACTACCTGAGCCTGAGTTTCCGCGTACGCCGCCATGCAGAAACCCCCGATTCCGCAACCAATCCCGCCTATCTCTATGCCATCAGGTTTGACGCCCTGGGCGGCGCCGTCCGGATAACGGATTCAGTCGATCCCTTGCTGGAGCCGCTGGAATTTCGCGGCGTGGCCAGGCAGGATTTTGGCGCGGATCTGGAAAAGGATCTGAAGCTGTTCCTGAAGGCGATTCTTTACAAGCATTGAATTCCCGGTATCGACATCCACATTTCCTTGCGGTGTCGTCAATCGACTTTCCGGCCGGCATGGCATGCCTGAACAGGCGTCCCGAAGCCGCGCAGCAACTCCACCTTTGCATCCCCATGTCATCACTGAAGTACCTGAACGCCTATTCCGAGCAAACCCGTACGCAAGTGTCGCAACTCATCGCCGAGGATCGCTTGCGCAGCGTGCTGCTGCAACGCTATCCGAAACCGCACGAACTGCGCACCGACAAGGCGCTTTATCAATACGTGCAGGAGTTGAAGACCGAGTTCCTGCGCAATGCCGAACCGATCAACAAGGTCGGGTACGACAGCAAGATTCACATCATCAATCATGCGCTGGGCATGCACACGTCGATTTCACGTATCCAGGGCGGGAAGCTGAAGGCAAAGCACGAGATTCGCGTCGCCACCTTGTTCAAGGAGGCGCCGATCGAATTCCTGCGCATGATTGCCGTCCACGAGCTTGCCCATCTCAAGGAAAAGGAACACGACAAGGCGTTCTACAAACTGTGCACGCACATGGAGCCCAACTACCATCAATACGAATTCGATCTGCGCCTCTACCTCACGGAAATCGATCATTCCGGACGACGTATCTGGGGCGTTGAAAAATAGGGGGCGCATCTCGCTCCGCAGACGTTGTCGGTGCATAAAAAAAAGCCCGCAACCGGAATGAGCCGGTGGCGGGCGAGACAGCCGTTTCGAGCTGCAAGGAGATGCGGTATCGGGTCGGCCGACTGCACGAAGTCGCGCCGGCCGGCCGAGGTCTTCCCGTGTTCTAAACGTGTGCGTCGCGACCGCACTGCGCGTGAGGTGCATCCGTAAAGAGCGGCATCAGGCGCAGGCGACGCTCGTCTTCGTCTTCGGCACGCTGGTCTTCGGCGTCAAGGAATTTCAGATGCTTGTCGACCGAAAAACACGCCCACACGAGGAGCACGTCGAGAAGAATGATTCCGATGCTGGTCAAGCTGATGCTGGAGCCCATGATTGAATCCTTTCGGTCGAGATGTTGCGCTAGGAACGCTGCATTTGACTTAATCATACTCAACGGAATGTCGCCCTCATATCAGTCAAATCCTGATTTCCCAAGGGCAACGGCAGGCATCGCGCCTTGGCGCCGGTGCGTGTCTGCGCGCCTGATCAGGAACTCGCCGCAGGTACGTTCACGCCCGTCCCGTCCGGCAGCAAGGTGGCGATCTCGGCCAATTCATCCGCGCTTAACCGAAACCCGGCCGCCGCCATGAGCCCGTCGATTTGTCCGGGGCGACGGGCCCCGACGATCGCTCCCGTGACGGCCAACTGCCGCAGGACCCAGGCAATCGCCACGGCGGCGGGTGTCAATCCGTGGCGTTGGCCGACGCGGCGCATGACTTCGACCAATTCCAGATTGCGGCTCAGGCGCGGCTCCTGATAATCGGCACTGCGCGTCTTGCGCCAGTCGTCGTCGGGCAGTTGCGCAATGCGTGCGCGCGTCATCGCGCCGGTCAGGAGGCCCGATTGCAGTGTTGAATAGGCGATCACGCCGATGCCCGCCTGGTCGCAAAATGGCAGAATTTCCTTCTCCACCTCGCGCATCAGCGCCGAATAGGGCGGCTGCAAACAAGCAATCCCCGCCACCGATTGCGCACGCCGAAGTTGCGGCACGTCGAAGTTGGAGACCCCGATCGCCCGGATCTTGCCCTGCTCTCGCGCCTTGGCAAGAGCGCTGACGGCGGCTTCGATTCCGTCATCCCGGCCGCCCGCCGGAAAGGCCGGCCAATGGATCTGATACAGATCGATGGTCTCCACCTGCAGGCGCCGCAAACTGCCTTCGATTTCTCTGATCAGGGAATCCGGCGCCAAGGTGTGCGAGATCTCTTTTGTCACCGGATCCCACACCAGGCTTCCTTTGGTAAACACCAGCGGACGACGAGACGCCGGCACGCGCCGGAGCACCTGGCCCACGATTTCCTCCGCGTGCCCCAAGCCGTAGACGGCGGCCGTGTCGATCCAGTTGACGCCGCGTTCGACTGCATATTCCATCGCCGCGAGGCTCTCTTCATCGTCTTGAGCGCCCCAGCCGAATTCCCAGCCCGGACCGGCAATCGCCCAGGTACCCAGGCCAATGGGAGAGATGGAAAGGTCGCTCTTTCCAAGCCGTCTTCGTTGCATTTGCATTTTCGTTTCTCTTTCAGGTGAGGAGGAAGTTGATCGCCGTGGGCCGCGCAACTGCGTGAGCCGATGGCAGCGCATCAGTGTGTCCGCTGGAGTGGAAAACGATAAGACCGGTTATGCTTGATGGATTGATGAGAAAAATTCAGCTATGACACCAGATTTGCATGAACTTGATGCCTTCGCCGCAGTAGCCCGTCACCGCAGTTTTCGCAAGGCGGCTGCGGAACGAGGCATCACGGCTTCTGCCTTAAGCCATGCGATGCGTGTCCTGGAAGATCGCCTGGGTCTGCGCTTGCTGAACCGGACGACGCGCAGCGTGACGCCGACCGAAGCCGGTGAACTATTGCTGGCGCGCTTGTCGCCTGCGTTGCAGGACGTGGCCGAGGCCTTGACCGCTCTCGCCGCCATGCAGGAGCAGACCTCCGGCACGCTGCGACTCAACATGCCCCGCCCGGCAGCCAGATTGGCGGTGGGCCCGCTACTGTCCCGCTTTATCACGGCCCATCCGCGCATCCAGGTGGAAATCGTGACCGACGATGGCCTCAGCGATATCGTCGGCGCCGGATTCGACGCCGGCATTCGCTTCGGAGAACGCCTGGCCGGAGACATGGTTGCGCTTCCCATCGGGCCGCCGCAGGCATTCGTGATGGTGGCGTCTCCGTCCTACCTGGCGCAGCACGGTACGCCGCGGGAGCCGGCCGACTTGCTTTCGCATGCCTGCATCGGAAGGCGCTTTCCGAGCGGGACACGATATGCGTGGGAATTATCGGGCAAGGGCCTGCCGCTGACGTTGTCGGTCAATGGCGCGTTGGTGCTTGATGATGACGCCCTGATGATCCAGGCGGCGCGCGACGGACTGGGCGTAGCCTATGTCTATGAAACCATGGCGCTCGATGCGCTGGCCTGCGGAGATCTGGTGACGGTGCTCCCTGCCTGGAATGCGCCGGCGGCGCGTTTTTTTCTCTACTATCCGGGACGACGCAATCTCCCGCCTCCCTTGCGGGCATTTGTGGATTTCATCCGCGCCTGAATCGAAGCATCTCCGTCTGCTGTCTTGATTCCAACTGCTGATATCGTTTTCAGCGACATCGCTGCGCGCGGCGCGGTCGCGTGAAGGCAACGATGCCGAGCATTGAGCGGCCGGAATGTTAACAATTAAATAATTTGAATTAAGGTCCAATGCAAAGACGAAAGCGCAAAACACGGAAGATGCGCGGTTAAGCTCGCGTTACACGATTGATTAAGCTCTGGTTAACTGCCAAAATATTGCCTGGCTTCAAAGAAAATGAAATGCCGGGACTGTTCGCAGTTATTCGCAGTTCCGGCCGATATAGAAAATATGGGGAGATGCGCAAATGCAGCATGCGTTGGGGAAGCGGGTATCCGCTATCGGGACAAATTATTCGTCGCTGGCCAAGACCGCGGCAAGCGGTGCCATCGGCCTGCTGATACTCAGCGGCTGCTCAACGCTGGACATCGACTCGGCGCGACTTTCAACATCGGAGATTCGCTCCACTCTCGCCGAGGATCGCGCCGCGCTGACCCGTGATGTGGCTCCCTTGAGCGGCCCGCTGACCTTGAACGAAGCAATTGCCCGCGCCATCAAGTACAACGCCGATCGCCGCTATCGGGCCATGGAAGAAGCTGTCGCCATGGGGACGTTCGAAGCCGGCCAGTTCGACATGCTGCCCAAGCTGGTTGCTTCCGCCGGTTATCGTAGCCGCAACAATGACCTGATTACCCGCAGCACCGATTCAGTGACCGGCGCGCCTTCATTGGCCAATCCTTACATTTCTTCCAGCCGCACTGCCGTCACTACCGATGTCGGCATCTCCTGGAGCCTGCTCGACTTTGGACAGAGTTATTACGCAGCCCGCCAAAATGCCGATCGCGTCCTGATTGCCGGGGAACGTCGACGCAAGGCGCTGCACAATCTGATCCTGGATGTGCGCACGGCCTATTGGCGCGTCGTCGCGGCACAAAAACTGATGCCTCTGCTGCGCACCACCATCACTGAATCCGAGCTGGCGCTGAAGGATGCGCGCAAGGCCGAAGCGGACCGCATCCGGTCGCCCCTGGAGCCGCTGCGTTATCAGCGCCAACTGCTGGAAAATTTGCGCCTGCTCGAAACCATAGAACAGGAACTCTCGGCTGCGCGCATTGAATTGGCGACGCTGACAGCGATACCTCTGACCGTTGACTACACGGTCGTCGATCAGGCCGGCGACATCAATACGGCATGGCTTGGCCAACCGATGGACAAACTGGAAGAAGTGGCATTGCTGCGCAATCCCGATTTGCGCGAAGGCATCTACAACGCCCGCATCGCGCAACAGGAAACCCGGCGTACGCTGCTCAAATTTTTCCCCGGCTTGTCGTTCAATTACGGCTACAAGCGTAGCGACGACGATTATCTGATTCATCAGAACTGGACCGAAGCGGGTGCGCAGATCTCATTCAATCTGCTGGGCTTGCTGTCTGCGCCTGCGCAAATGCGTCTGGCCGATGCGGGGGTCGCACTGGCGGATCAGCGCCGCATGGCGATACAGATGGCTGTGCTGAGCCAATTGCACATCGCGCGATTGCAATACGCGAATACGGCTCAACAGTACGAGCGCTCTGACGCCATTGCGCAAGTCGATGTGCGTCTTGCTCAGCACATCGCCAATCAGGCCAGTGCGGAAAAACAATCGACGCTGGACAGAATTTCGCAACAGAGCGCCGCGGTGCTGTCCCAATTGCGTCGCTACCAGGCCTTGTCGAACGCGCAAGCGGCGGCATCACGCCTGCAAGCGACATTGGGTATGGAACCTTCTGTGGACGCGACATCGGACATGCCGTTGGAGGCATTGACGGCGGCCGTCGACAAATCCCTGCAGGCGTGGAATCAGGGTGTCTTGCCGGAACCAGAGAGTCGTCCATGATTTCAGCCTTACACGGTGGGCGCGGCCGGCTGGCATTTGCCTATGCGTTTTCCTGTGCGTTTACACTGCTTGCATCAACTGGCTACGCCGCTGCGCCGCAGGCCTCAGCCGGATCTGCAACCGGATCAGCCCTCGAAAATCGCGAAATCCGCGCCCAATTGGCGCCACGCCGTTACACCACGTTGGCGGCTGAAATCGGCGCCAAGATCAATCGCTTGCCATTGGTCGAAGGTGCTGCATTCAAGCAAGGACAGGTGCTGGTGCAATTCGACTGCATGTTGCAGCAGGCCCAGCTGGCGAAAGCCAACGCTGCATTGATGGCCGCCGATGCCACGTGGCGCGGGAATCAAAAACTGGCTGAGCTCAATTCGGTCGGAAAGATGGAACTCGAGGTGTCGAAGGCCGAAGCGCTCAAGGCGCAAGCCGAAGTCGCCGCCAACCGGACGCTGATCGGGAAATGCCAGATTTCCGCGCCATTCGCCGGTCGCATCGCCGAGCAAAAGGTGCGGGAACAGCAATACGTGCAGCCCGGCCAGGGACTGATGGAAATCATTGACGACAGTCAGCTGGAACTGGAATTCATCGTCCCTTCGCGCTGGCTTGCGTGGCTGCGCAATGGTGCGGCGTTCCAGGTCAACATTGACGAAACCGGCAAGACTTATCCAGCCAAGGTGCTGCGCATCGGTGCGCGCGTCGATCCGGTCAGCCAGTCCGTCAAGCTGACCGCGGTGATTGACGGCCACTTCAGTGAGTTGATTGCCGGCATGAGCGGCAAAGTCCTGATCGCACCACCACGCTAGTATCTGCGCGCGTTCAATTGAATTGTTCAGTCGCGATCGTTTCAATTGTTCAATCGTTCCAAACGCCCCTCACATAGGAGCACGCCATGAACCAGTTGATTTCTTCCCTGCGTCGCGCTGCCGCCGATGCCGCTGTTGCTGCTGTTGCCGATACTGATAAGCCAGCCGTCCGTCGGCCGCTGCGGCATGCATCGCAATTGCTGTCGCTGGAACAACGCTTCATGTTTGACGGCGCTGTCGCCGACGCAGCACACGCCGCCCAGGCGCATGACAGCGCGCCGCCGCCAGTGCCGCCGGCAGTCACGGTGCGAGCCGCCGATCCGGCCAAGGACGAGGGCAAGAAAGAGGTGGTACTGGTCGACACCTCCGTCGCCAATTACAAGAGCCTGGAAGCCGGCGTCCGCGATGGCGTAGGCATCGTCGAGTTCGACGGCAGCAAGGACGGCCTGGCGCAGATCGCGCAATGGGCGGCCACGCAAAACGGACTGGATGCAATCCACATCCTCTCGCATGGCTCGGAAGGTGTAATCAACCTCGGCACGGCGCGGTTGGATGAAGCGACGCTGGGAACCGCCACCACCCAGGCTGAACTGGCGCAACTTGGCCAGGCCCTGACCGCCGACGGCGACTTGCTGTTGTACGGCTGCGATGTCGCCGCCGGCGACAACAACACGCTGATCGCCGATCTGGCGCAGGTCACCGGCGCCGATGTCGCGGCGTCGCGCGACGCCACCGGCGCGGCAGCCATCGGCGGCAACTGGACGCTCGAAGCGCATGCCGGCAAGATCGACACCAAAGCGCTCGACATCGCCGACTATCAGGGCCTGCTCACCTTGATTACCTTGTCCGGCAGCGACGCCGACTACACCTCGACCACCATCGTCAAGCAGGTCAACGGCCAGAACATCACGTTTTCCGGCGGCGCCAGCGCCGGCGGCCTGGGCATTGACGGCACCTATGGCACGGACGGGTTGTACGCCTATCAAGGCCCGACCAATGAAGTCAAACTGACGATCACAATCGGTTCCGGCTACAGCTTCGACATCAGCTCGTTCGATGTCGGCGTCCTGACCGGCTCGCTGAGGATAGACTTTACGTATGCCGACAATACAACCGACACGCTGACAGTCAACTCGCTGGCCAACGGCTGGCAGACCGTGCTCAATTCCAGCCTGAGCAAACAGATCAACGACGTCAAGCAGGTGGTGTTCAGTTCCGGCGATTTCGGGCTGTTCCAGAATTTCGACATCACTGACGTCAAGGCTGTGCTGCACCCGCCCACGGTCACGGTCAACAGCGCCAGCCTGTCGGCCGACACCGGCACCAGCAGCAGCGACTTCATCACCAAGACCGCCGCGCAAACCATCAACGGCACGCTGTCGACCAACCTGAGCACGGGCGAAAAGGTTCAAGTGTCGTATGACAACGGCAGCAGCTGGACCGATGCCACCAGCTACACGGTCGGCTCCAGCAGCTGGAGCACCACCACCACGCTGGCCGGCAGCAGCACCTTCCAGGCGCGCGTCACCAATAGCGACGGCTCCAGCACCGCCTACACGCACAGCTACGCGCTGGACACCACGGCGCCCACCACCAGCTTCAGCGGCATCGCGCTGTCAGCCGACACCGGCAGCAGCGGCAGCGACTTCATCACCAAGACTGCGGCCCAGACCATCACGGCCACCCTGAGCACAACGCTGACCGCCGGTGATGTCGTCTACGGCTCTCTGGATAACGGCGCCACCTGGACCGACATCACCAGCAAGGTGTCCGGCACCACGCTGACCTGGAACGGCGCCACCCTGGGCGCCGGCAGCAGCTCCATCGCGTTCAAGGTGACCGACGCAGCCGGCAACGACAGCAGCCTGAGCTCCCATAGCTATACGCTGGACACCACCGCGCCCACCACCACTGTGGCCACGGCGGCCTTCTCCAACGACAGCGGCACCTCGTCGTCCGACTTCGTCACCAATACGGCGGCGCAGGACCTGAGCGGCACGCTGTCGGCCAACCTGGCCGTCGGCGAGACGGTGCTGGTATCGCTCGACAACGGTTCGACCTGGACCACCGCCACCACCACCGTGGGCCAGAACACCTGGTCGCTGGCCGGGCGCACGCTCACCGCCAGCAACACCCTCAAGGTCAAGGTCAGCGACACCGCCGGCAACGACGGCAGCGTATTGAGCCAGGCCTACGTCTACGACACCACGGCGCCGACCATCGCCTTCAACAGCCTGGCGCTGTCGGCCGACACCGGCGGCAGCAACAGCGACTTCATCACCAAGACTGCGGCCCAGACCATCACGGCCACCCTGAGCACCACACTGGCCGCCGGCGACATCGTCTACGGTTCGCTGGACAACGGCGCCACCTGGACCGACATCACCAGCAAGGTCAGCGGCACCGCCCTGAGCTGGAACGGCGTCACGCTGACCGGCAGCAGCACGTTGCAGCTAAGGGTCGTCGACGCCGCCGGCAACAGCGGCAGCGCCAAGACCCAGGCCTACACGCTCGACACCAGCACCCCGGCCACGCCCGGCACGCCGGTGCTGGCAGGAGCCAGCGACACGGGCGCCTCCGGCAGCGACGGCGTGACCAGCGACACCACGCCGACACTGAGCGGCACGGCCGAGAACGGCAGCACCGTCACCGTGTTCGACGGGGCCACGCTGCTGGGCACCGTCACCGCCGGCGCCGGCGGCTGGACCCTGACCACCGGCGCGCTGGCCGAAGGCAACCACACCATCACGGCCGTCTCCACGGACGCCGCCGGCAACGCCACGGCCGCTTCGGCCGCGCTGACCATCAACATCGACTCCACCGCGCCCACCGTCGCCTCGGTGGCCGTGCCGGCCAACGGCACCTACTACAATGGCAATCCGCTGGACTTCACCGTCAACTTCGACGAAGCCGTCACCGTCGACACCACCGGCGGCACGCCGCGCATCGCCCTCGTGGTCGGCGCCACCACGCGCTACGCCAGCTATGTGTCCGGCTCCGGCACCAGTGCGCTGGTGTTCCGCTACACCGTGCCCGGCGGCGACGTCGATGCCAACGGCATCACGGTCGGCGCGCTGTCGCTCAACGGCGGCACGCTGCGCGACACCGCAGGCAACAACGCCGCGACCACCCTCAACAGCGTCGGCAGCACGGCCGGCATCAATGTCGACGGCACCAGCCCGAGCGTGACCGGCATCAGCGCCACCACTGCGGACGGCAGCTACGCCGCCGGCCAGACCATTACCATCACGGTAGGCTTCTCCACAGCGGTGGACGTCGACACCAGCGGCGGCACGCCGACGCTGACGCTCGACAACGGCGGCGTCGCCAGCTACGCGGGCGGCTCGGGCAGCAGCACGCTGACGTTCACCTATGTGGTCGCCGCCGGGCAGAACAGCGCCGACCTCGACTACGGCTCGACCGCCGCGCTGGCGTTCAACGCTGCCACCATCACCGACGCCGGCGGCAGCCACCGGCCTGCCGACCTCACGCTGGCCACGCCGGGCACGGCCGGCTCGCTGGGCGCCAACAAGAATATCGTCGTCGACACCACCGCGCCGACCAACACCGTGGCTGGCGCCAGCTTCTCGTCCGACACCGGCAGTTCCAGCACCGACTTCATCACCAAGACTGCGGCGCAAACCATCAGCGGCACGCTGGCGTCAAACCGGGCGGCCGACGAGCAGGTCTACGTGTCGCTGGACAACGGCGCCACCTGGACGCTGGCGACCAGCAGCGCCGGCGCCAACACCTGGTCGCTGGCCGGGCAGACGCTGTCCGGCAGCGGCACCCTGAAAGTGCGCGTCAGCGACAACGCAGGCAACAACGGTACCGCCTACTCGCAGGCCTACGTGCTCGATACCACGGCGCCCACCACCAGCTTCAGCGGCATCGCGCTGTCGGCCGACACCGGTGCCAGCAACAGCGACCTGATCACTAACACGGCGGCGCAGACAATCTCCGCCACGCTCAGCAGCGCCCCGGCGGCCGGCGACATCGTCTACGGCTCGCTGGACAACGGCGCCACCTGGACCGACATCACCAGCAAGGTGTCCGGCACCACGCTGACCTGGAACGGCGTCACCCTGGCCGCCAGCAACACGCTTCAACTGCGCGTGACGGACGCCGCCGGCAACAACGGCGCCGCCACCAGCCGGGCCTACGTGCTCGACACCACCGCCCCGACCACCAGCGTGGCCAGCGTGGCCTTCTCGGCCGACAGCGGCGCCTCCGGCAGCGACTTCATCACCCGTACGGCGGCGCAAACGGTAAGCGGCACCCTGTCCTCCAACCTGGCGGCCGGCGAATCAGTGCTGGTCTCGCTCGACAACGGCGCTACCTGGAACACCGCCAACGCCACTGTCGGCAGCAATGCCTGGTCGCTGGCCGGCCAGACCCTCAACGCCAGCAACACCCTGCTGGTCAAGGTGACCGACACCGCCGGCAACGACGGCGCCGTGCTCAGCCAGGCCTACGTCTACGATACTGCGGCCACGGTAGCGACCGTCGACACGCTGCAGACCGACAGCAGCACACCCACGTTGACCGGTAATGCCACCCTGGCCGCAGGGGAAACCATGACGGTCACTGTCGGCGGCGCTACGTATAATGTCGTTCCGGTAGCAGGGCATTGGAGCCTTGATCTGTCCACGGCCGTCCCGGCGAGCGGTGTTTTGGCGCTGCCTACGGCGCATCGTTACGAGGTGGTGGCAACCGTCACCGATATCGCCGGCAACACGTCCAGCGACGTCAGCAGCAACGAACTCACGGTCGGAACGATTGCAACCGTTGCGCCATCGTCGCCGCTACCGCCTCCGCTGCCGGTGCAAACGCAAATCCCGCCGCCTCTCGCCATACAGACCGGAGGAGAACCGGCGTCTCCCGGACTGCCTCCAAACGAGGCAAGCATCGCGCCCATCCTCACGCCTTCCGTCGCCTGGAGCAGTCCGTTGATGTCCGGCGTCTTCACGCTTGATTCGACTACGTTGTCCGAACCTCAGGCGCTGACCAGCGGCCGCCCGGATCTGATTGGCAACGATGGCGTCCTGATCAGCAATACGCCTATTCCCGACCTGAACGTACGCAATAATGGTCCTATCTCTCTTCAGGTGCCCGGCGATGCCTTCTCCTACGGCGGAAATGCAAGCAGCCTGCAGTTGAACGCGACCCTGGCGGACGGCAGGCCGTTGCCGACCTGGCTCAAGTTCGATCCCTCCACTGGCCGGTTCACAGGTACGCCACCCCTCGGATTTGAAGGTACGCTGAATTTCAAGGTCAGTGCGCGCGACAGCCAGGGCCACGTCGCGGTACAGACGTTCAAGATCGTCGTCACCAAAGAGGGACAAAACAACCAGCGCGCGCAGCTTGAGCGCGGCCAGCAGGAACCGGCGGGACGTCCCGGCCTGAACGAACAAATCAGATCGGCGCATGCGGCGGGAGCCGATCGCCTGGCCCTGTTGTCGCGTAGTCCGGCGACGACGCGATTGCGTGCATGAATCCGGGCCCGGTCTTCAATCCTCTGCTGGCCCTGCTGGAACTAGCACAAAGTGCGCGCGCGGCGAGCAGCCCGAACGAGCTGGCCTTCCTCGCCGTCAATGACAGCCGCACCCTGGCGCCTTACCGCCAGGCCGCACTGTGGTTTGGTGCCGGCGGTGTTCACACCCTGTCCGGCGTGGTCGCGGTCGAGGCCAACGCGCCCTATGCGCAATGGATCGACCAGTTTTGCCGCGCGCTTGCCGAGCAGCATGACGCGAATACGCCGCTCGCGGTCGAAGCCGCGCGGCTGCCGCCCAAAGTCACCGCCGCCTGGGACGAATGGCTGCCTCCTTGCGTCACATGGATACCCCTGAACAGAACCGGGCGCGTAACTGAAGACCGGTCCGGTACCTCCGGCCAGGCCGGCTTGCTGCTGGCGGGCGATCTGGCGCTGTCGGCCGAGCAGTTGGCGTCGCTGTCGGAATGGATGGACATCTGGCAACACGCCTGGCGCGCCCTGCATCGCGGACCGCGCTGGTCGCTGGCGGCCTTGCCGACTTATCTGCGCAATTGGTGGAACGCTTCCTTGCCATCCTTGCGCTGGCGTCGCCGCGCCGCGGTCGCGGTCGCCGTACTGGGCGTATTGCTGTTCCCGGTGCACCTGACGGTGCTGGCTCCGGGTGAACTGGTTCCTGCCAATCCTGCCACCATCCGCGCGCCGCTCGACGGCGTCATCGCCAACTTCACCGTCCGTCCCAATCAGTCGGTCGCGTCCGGCCAGGCACTCTTTTCTTTCGACCAGGCGCCGATCGACAGCAAGCTCGATGTCGCGCGCGAAGCGCTGTCCACCGCCCAAGCGGAATATCGGCAGGCAGCGCAGATCGTGCTCAACGATCCCCGCGCCAAAGCGCAACTGGCGGGGCTGCTGGGCAAGGTCGCTGAAAAGCAGGCGCAGGCCGCCTTCCTCGAGGGCCAGGCTCAGCGCTCGAAAGTACTGGCGCCGCAAGCCGGCATCGCCTTGTTCGACGACCCGTCCGAGTGGATCGGACGCCCGGTGCAAACCGGCGAACGCATCATGCAGATCGCGGCTCCCAATGACGTGGAGATCGAAGCCTGGGTGCCTCTGGGCGACGCGATTCCCCTGCCGGACCAGGCGCCGCTGCATCTGTATCTGGCATCGGCGCCATTGACGCCGCTCTCCGGCACGCTGCGCTATATGGGACATCGCGCAACAGCGCGTCCCGACGGCACTTATGCCTATCGCGTGCGCGCCAAGATCGACGCCGCGACTGACCAGCGCATCGGCCTGAAAGGAACCGCAAAGCTGGTGGGCGACCGCGTGCCCCTCGTCTACTGGATATTGCGGCGGCCATTGGCGAGCATTCGCCAGTTCCTCGCCGTGTAAACATCATGCCTGCAAGATTGCCGAGCCTGCGCCAGGAATTATCCATTTCTGCCGGACCAAGACTTCCCGACGGCCAGCCCAGCTGGACGCTGCACGACCCCGTGCGCAATGTCTTTTTCCAGCTCGACTGGCCCAGCTTCGAAATGCTCAGCCGCTGGGACCTGGATGATGCGGCAGCGATCATCGGCGATATCAATCGCTCGACTGCCTTGCAACTCGACAAGGAGGCGTTTGACCATTTCTTGAATTTCTTGCGGGAGCAGAATCTGCTGCAGCCGGCGTCCGGTTCCGCCCCGGTATTTGCCGCGGCGCGTGAGCGGCAGCGCGGCACTTTGTTTCAATGGCTGCTGCACAACTATCTGTTCTTCCGCATCCCCTTGCTACGCCCCGATGCCTGGCTGACATGGCTGCAACCACGCCTGGCGTTCCTGTTCAGTCCCACGTTTCGCCGCCTGACCATCGCCGCCGGCGTGCTGGGTATTCTTGGCGCCTATCGCGAATGGGATCGGTTCTCCGCAACGCTGATGGATACCCTGAGCTGGCAAGGCGCGGCGATGTATGGCGTGGCTGTCGTGTTTGCCAAAACCTGTCATGAACTGGGACACGCGCTGACGGCCAAGCGGTATGGCTGCCGCGTGCCGACCATGGGATTGGCTTTTCTGGTGATGTGGCCGGTCGCCTACACCGACACCAACGAAGTGTGGAAGCTGCCGCGGCGCGAACAACGCCTGGCGGTGGCCGGCGCCGGCATCGTGACCGAAATGGGAATCGCCGCGTGGGCCACGCTGGCGTGGGCCTGGCTTCCGGAGGGCGGCGTAAAGCAGGCCGCCTTTCTGTTGTCCACCACGACCTGGATTTCCACGCTGGCGATCAACGCCAGCCCCTTCATGCGCTTCGATGGCTACTACATTCTGTCGGACTATCTGGGCCTGCCCAATCTGCATAACCGCTGCTTCGCGCTGGCGCGCTGGGATCTGCGTGAACGCCTGTTTGCGCTGGGCGAACCAGCGCCCGAAGTGTTCCCGCACCAGCGCCGCATCGGCCTCGTCCTGTTCGCCTGGGCGGTCTGGATTTACCGGCTGGTGCTGTTTCTTGGCATCGCCGCATTGGTCTACCATTTCTTTATCAAGGCGGTCGGCATCCTCTTGTTCTTCATCGAAATGGGATGGTTTGTGGCGCTGCCTATCTGGCGGGAAATACAGGCATGGCGTCTGCGATGGCCTGCATTGAAACACAGCCCTCGCGCCCGTGTCACCGCGATGCTGGCAACCTTGCTGTGTCTGCTGTTCCTGCTTCCGTGGCCGGGACGAATACGTACTTCCGGGATGCTGCAACCGCAGACCAGGATGGCGTTGTATGCGCCGCCACAATCCAGGGTCGAATCCCTGCCGGTGGCAAGCGGACAGAAGATACAGGCCGGGCAGACGCTGCTGCGCCTGAGCTCGCCTGAACTGGACCTGCGCATCGGCGAGGCGGATGCGCGCCACGAAGCCTTGTCCTGGCAATCCGCAGCGGCCGGCTTTGACACGGCCACACGCAAGGACTGGCAACTCCTGAATGATCAGCTGGCTTTTTCCGATGCCGAGCAGGCATCCGTCAATGTTGACCTCCAGCGCTATCGTCCGGTCGCGCCGTATGCCGGGGTATTGGTGGATGTCGATCCGGACCTGAGGCCGGGACAGTGGATAAAAAATCAGGAATATCTGGGCACGCTGGTGGCCGGCGGCCAATGGCAGGTCGTGGTATATGTCGACGAAGATGCGCTGCATCGCATCGATCGTGGCGACCGTGCGCTATTCATTGCCGATGGATTGGGAAGCCCGTCGTTGCGACTGACCGTATCCAGTATCGATCGCGACGCCACTCGCACAATGGGAGAGCCTGAGTTGGCGAATCTGTTCGGCGGCGACGTACTGGCGAGAGAAAAAAACGGCGTGCTCTATCCGGAAAACGCCGTCTTCCGTGTCGTATTGAATGTTGCCGGGGCGCTGCCGGCGGAGCAGCAGGAATGGCGCGGACACGTCACCATCGCAGGCCGGTGGGAAGCGCCGGCATTGAGATTCTTGCGTACCGCGGCATCGGTCGCCTGGCGTGAAGCCGGTTTCTAGCCGGCTCCGTAAAATCGCCAGGCGGCTTGCCCGCGCAGGTCGAAGCAAGTCCCGTCAAAATGAAGCCCGCTTGCGCGGGCTTTTTTTTGTGCGTGATTACCGCGAACGATCAGGCGCTGCGGCGTTCATCCCTGAGCTGCAAAGCCGGATTGATCACCTTGGCATCGGCGCCGAACGGGCGCAGCGGCAGGATACGGGCGGAGCTGGACAGGGCCGGATCTTCCAGGCTGAACACGCCGACGGCCTGATTGAGCCTGCCGGCCTGGTCCTGCAACGTGCCGACGGCGGCGCTGGCTTGCTCCACCAGTGCGGCGTTCTGCTGCGTGACCTGGTCCATCAATGCAATGGCGCGGTGCACTTCTTCGATGCCGATGCTTTGCTCGTGGCTGGCGGCGGAGATTTCGCCGACGACGTCGGTGACGTGCTTCACGCTGGCGACGATCTGTTCCATCGTTTCGCCGGCCTGGCCGACCAGCTTGGCGCCGGTGTCGACCTTCTCCACCGAGTCATCGATGAGCGACTTGATTTCCTTGGCGGCGGCCGAGCTGCGCTGCGCCAGGCTGCGCACTTCGGTGGCGACCACGGCAAAGCCGCGGCCTTGTTCGCCGGCACGCGCCGCTTCGACTGCGGCGTTCAGAGCCAGGATGTTGGTCTGGAAGGCGATGCCGTCAATCACGCCGATGATGTCGACGATCTTGCGCGAGGAAGTATTGATGGAGTCCATGGTATGCACCACTTGGCCGACGATGGCGCCGCCCTGGATGGCGATCGCGGAGGCGTTGCGCGCCAGCTGGTTGGCTTGCTTGGCGTTGTCGTCGTTCTGCTTGACGGTGGACGTCAGCTGCTCCATCGCCGAGGCGGTTTCTTCCAGCGAGGCGGCCTGATCTTCGGTGCGGGCGGCGAGATCGCGATTGCCTTCGGCGATCTGGGCGCTGATCTCGGTAACGTCGCTGGCGGCGTCGCGCACTTCGGTGACGGTACGGCGCAGATTGCTGCTCATTTCCGACAGTGCGGCCATGATGCTTTCGCGACCCTTGCCGAGATCCTTGTCCTGCTCGATGGCGTGGTACAGCTCGCCGCGATCGACGGCGAAGGCCAGTTCCTTGACTTGCGCCGGTTCGGCGCCAAGTGCGCGGCGGATGTGGCGGGTGATCAATGTCGCCAGCACGACGCCGGTAGCCATGGCGATCGCCAGCAGCACCAGCATCAGCGCCTGGAAGCCGTGCGCCAGGCTGCGTGCGTGGGCCGATTCGGCCTGGGTCATCTGTTCCTGCAGGTCGATGAATTTGTTGATCGATGCCAGCCATTCGACGAAGGCAGGCTTGCCTTGCTGCAGCATGATCTGGCGTGCGCCGTCGGTGTCGCCCGAGGTGCGGGCCGCGATCACGCGTTGCACCAGCGGCATGGTGCGCGCTTCGATGGCCTTGATGGCGGCGAGGTCGGTGCGTTCTTCGGCGCGGATGTTCTTGCCCTTTTCACCGGAGAAGATGGCGTCGAGCGGTTGCGCCGATTGCTGGTAGTCGCTGTCCAGTTTGCTGATCAGGCCGATGACGTCCTTGACCTCGGTGTCGCCCACCAGGGTCAGGTCGCGCAGTGCGATCGCGCGGTCATGCACGCTGCCGCGGAAGTTGATGGCGTAACGCTGCTTGACGTTGTTGTCGTCGCTGATGGTGCTGAGGCTGCCTTCGATGGCGTTGACCTTCATGATGCTGAGTGCGGTGAGCGCGACCATCATGGCCAGCACGATGGCGAAACTGATTCCGAGGCGGGCTGCGACGCTGATGGCAGGCCGTGGCGATTGATTCATGGTGAGGCTCCCTGAGGTTGCACGCCGTCCGGAGTCGGCGCTTGTGGTCTTTTTTTGGGCGGCTGTCCGTATCTTGCGGTGCACAACAACTGCCGGCTGACGCAATCTTAGGCGAAATCAATGTTTGGCAAAAATTGATAGTTTTCATCAATCCGATAGCTTTTATACACTCCTTGATGGCTGCGGCCCGGCGCCGGATTTCCACGTGGAAACCACCTTGCCACGGCAGGAATAACCGGAACTCCGGCCGGAAAACGAAAAAAAGCGCCGGCTACCTGAAGTAGCCGGCGCTTTGCGGGTGACCCCGCTCTGAACCGTGCTGCTATCAGAAGTAGTGGATCACGCCGACGTTGACGGCGTTCTGGCTGCTGTCGGAACCAGGCACGCTGCTGCTGTTGACGCCGACGTTATACACGTCGGACGCGCGCAGGTTGCGATAAACGCCGTACAGCGAGGTGCGCTTGGACAAGGCGTATTTCGCACCCAGGTTGAGCTGGGTCATCTTGCCGTCGCCGGCATTGACGAAGCCGACACGGGCGTATTGCACGCTGGCCAGCAACGACAGGGCCGGCGTCAGCGCGTAGTTGACGCCGACGTCGAAGATGTTGGTCTTGTCGTTGTTGACGCCGCCGACGGCGAATTGCGCGGTGCTGTCAGCCGTGAAGCTGGCGGCCGACGCGGCGGAGAACGATACCGCGCTGCTGGCTTGCGCCAGCGGCAGCTTCACTTGCGACCACGAGCCGTGCAGCTTGGCGGCGCCGAGCTGGTAGCTGGCGGCCAGGGTCCAGGTCTTCAGGCAGGTCGAACCGATGTTGGCGGCGCCGGTGGAGCATGTCGTCGCGGCCGAGGAGTTGACGTCGCTGCCGGCGATCGAGCCCGCTGCGGTGCCGGCCTTCTTGGCCTGGAAGTAAGCCAGGCCGACGCCGAACGGACCGTTGGCGTAGGCACCGCCGATGCCGTAGGACTGACCGGTGGAAGCGGAGCCGGCGTTCTCGCCGAAGCCGTAGATCACGCTGCCATAGAAGCCGTTGACGTTGGGCGTGTTGTAGCGGATCGAGTTGTTGACGCGTTCGCCGTTGGTGCGATCCAGATCTTTGGCGTGGACATTGCTGACCATGCCGCCGAGGTCGTCGACCGTGGTGAAGGCCGCGATGTCGTCAAGGAAGTCCTTTTGGCGGCCCAGCAGCACGGCGCCGAAGTTGCCCGACAGGCCGACGGTGGCGGTGCGGCCGAACAGCGTGCCATTTTGTGCGGCGGCGCCGGTGTCGACGTTGAAGCCGTTTTCCAGGTTGAACAGCGCCTTCAGGCCGCCACCCAGATCTTCGCTGCCCTTGAAGCCGAGGCGCGAACCCTTGATCGCACCCGAATCCACACCGGCGCGGCTGCCGGTGGCGGAACCGACGCCGGTGGCGACCTTGCTGTTGTAGGCCACGCTGGCATCGATGATGCCGTAGATCGTGACCGAGCTTTGTGCATGGGCGACGCTCGCGAACGAGCCGATTACCGCCAGTGCCAGGAGAGACTTTCTCATTTTCAGAACTCCAATGATTGTTTGAATGACATCCAAAATGGATCGATGCGATGTTGCGAAAACGCTTCACAATCGATGCTTCTCGATGGAAATTACAAGAAGACTTTATTTATTTAAACAAATAATGGAATTTAAAACAAAGAATTATTTTTAATTCTCTCTCTGAAATTGGAATTTGTATCTTTTATACAACTGCGCCCGCCGGGAAGCCGCTTATCCAAACGACAACGCCCCGCCTCGCAAGGCAGGGCTGGCAGGAATGCTGCCGGCTCAGTAGTGGAAGCGGCACTGATGCACGATGATGTTGCCGTGCAGGCGCTCGAATACGATGCGGTGCTCGGCTGAAATGCGCACCGCGCTGAGGCCCTTGAACGCCAGCGGCAGCTCCGTGACCTGCTGGCTGGGCAAGGCGTCGCCCTGTTTCAGCCTGAGCAGGATCTGGCGGATCCGGTCGGCAAAAACGGCATCGTTGGCTTGCCAGTAGTCGAGGTCTTCGGCTGCGCCCGGCGTGAGCAGCAGCTTCATTCGACACATGCCTCGGTGAGGAACTCCGCGCGCACCTGCTGCAGACTTTCCTGCAGGCGCTCGGCGTTGACCGAGGTGGCGAACAGATGAACGATGTCCTGCAGCGCGCGCCAGCTGGATTCCTTCAGGATGATCAAATTGTCGCAGGCGTCCTGCGTCACCAGCACTTCATCGGAACCGGCCAGTTCGAGCACTTCGTCGATGTGCGTGGTCAGGTAGTGCGAACTCAGGGAATACATGCTTGCCTCGATGTTTTTTGACTTGAACGGGGTGGAATTCTTGTCTCCGCCGGCTCTCCTCCGGGCATCGTCGCGGCGCAGCTGCGCCCGGCGCGATGCCTCTGACAGGATCAATAGCCGCGATACAGACCTTGCGGGTCGGGGTGCTTGTTGTATTCGACCAGCTCGGCCTGCACTTGGGCGCTGGTCTTGGTGGACACGAATGCAGGCAGGTGCGGGTAGGCGGCGTCGCCGACGCTGAGCTCACCGCTGGCGCGGGCCCGGACCAGTTCGGCGACGACTTCGGCGCGCGTCTTGGTGGAGACGAATTTCTGCTGGTAGGGATAGTCGGCGTCGCCGACGTTGAGTTCGCCGTTGGCGCGCGCTTGCTCGAGTTCAGCGATGACCTGGGCGCGGGTCTTGGGAGAAGAAGCGGAAGAAACGGAAGAAGCGGAGGATGCTGAAGTTGTTGCGGTAGGCGCGTTTGCTAGTACAGAACCGCTGAGAACGGTCAAAACAAGAGCGGCCGCCAATTGATTGATAGCCATTTTTTTTCTTTCGGTAGTGATTAAAGAGGCGGCGATCCGGGGACATGAACACCCGCCGGACCGCCTCTCGATGAGGGAGCACGGCAGTGCAGATACTGCTGCGAACTGCACTGCATTCATCGATGGAGAGACTTTAATCCTTGCCCATAAGAGAATAAACAATACCAAAAGAAAAACGTTATTGCGAATATAGAAATAATATAATGACGCGATTTCGGGTATACGCACGGGCGCGCCAACTCCTTCGCCCGGCGTACCGGTCTGGCCGGAGACACGGTGCCGAGAACACAGCGGCCGCAACTTGCCGCAGCTTGCGCATTACAATACGTGCCTGTTTGATTTCCATTGCGCGCCATGCTGACCGTAGTCTCGATTCTCACCACAACCGCTCTGTTCAGCTTGGCGATGCTGCTGGTGCTGGGGTCTTTGCTGCGCTCGCCGGTGGCGGGCGTGCGCGAATGGTTTTTCGCCAACCTGGCGATGGTGGTGTCGCTGCCGCTGCTGGCCTTGCGCACCGCAATTCCCGATTTCATTTCCATCGTCGTCGCCAACGTCGTCATGTCGCTGGCGGGCGCGTTCTATTACGCCGGCTGCGCGCGTTTCCTTGGTCGTCCGGTGCCTTGGGTGCGCATGCTGGCAGGCGTAGCGCTGATCGGCATCGCCATGATCGTATGGCGCTACGTCGACGCCAACCTGCCGATGCGCGTAGTGGCCTCCACCACCTTCAACACCATCGTCTGCACCGCCATCGGCGTGATCCTGCTGCGCCGTCGCCCACGCGACCGCAGTCCTTACAACTTCTGGTTCGCGGCGCTGATGGCGTTTCTGTTCGCGGGGACGCAAATGGTGCGCGGCCTGTACTTCATGACGCTGGCGCCGGACGAGTCGCTCGCCATGCTCAATAGCGTCTGGAACATCAGCCTGCTGACCGTCGGCGCGGTGGTCATGCCGACGCTCACCATGATCGCGGTGATGATGGTGCATGACGCCATGCTGGCCAAGGTCGAGCACGCGCTCAACCATGACCACCTCACCGGCGCACTCACGCGCAAGCGCTTCGAGAGCATCACCCGTGACCTGCTCGCAGCAGCGCAGCCGGCGCGGCCGCTGGTGCTGCTGCTGATCGACCTCGATCATTTCAAGCGCATCAACGATACTCACGGCCACGCCGGCGGCGACGAAGTGCTGCGCGCGTTCGTGCAGATGGCCGGCGACTTCGTGCGGCCGGGCGATGCGCTTGGTCGTCTGGGCGGAGAAGAATTCGGCCTGCTGCTCCCCGCCACTACAGCAGCCGATGCCGCCGCCATGGCGGAGTCGCTGCGGGCGCAGGCGGAGGGTCAGGTCGTGTCCGGCGAGTTCGGCTCCTGCCGCTACAGCATCAGCATCGGCATCGCCACTGCGCATTGGGAAGACAGTCCGGACCGCTTCAATGCGCGCGCCGACCGCGCCTTGTACGCCGCCAAGAACAGCGGCCGCAATCGCGTGGCGTCGGAGGAGACCCTGCCGAAGCTGGAAACGGAAATGGAAATGGAAATGGAACTGCCGGCAAAAGCCGGCAGGAATAGTGCGCAGGCCTGATCGTTCAGGCCTGAAGCCGGAAGATCAATCCGGTCAATCCGCCGCGCGCAGCTTCTTCACTTCCGCATCCGAAGGCTGCAGGGCGGCGCCGTCGACATACACGAAACTGCTCATGATGCCTTTGCCGTCCTTGATGCCGGTGCGGCCGACGAAAGCGCCCAGCGTCGACTGGTGATCCTGCGCGCGGTAGGTGATCGTCGCCACCGGCGTCTCCACCTTCAGCCCGGAAAACGCCGCCGCCAGTTTGTCCGAATCGGCGCTGCCGGCCTTCTTCAGCCCAGCTGCAATCGACATCAGCGCGCTGTAGCCGACCAGCGAGCCGTTGCGGGGATAGTCGTTGAACTTCTTGCGATAGGCGTCCACGAATTTCTTGTGCTCGGGCGTATTGATGGCGTACCAGGGATAGCCGGTCACGAGCCAGTTGCCGGGTGCTTCGGCGCGCAGCGGGTCGAGGTACTCCGGCTCGCCCGACAGCAGCGACACCACTTCTCGTCCCTCAAACAGACCGCGCGTATTGCCCTCACGGACGAACTTGCCAAGGTCGGTCGCGAACAACACGTTGAAGATCGCATCCGGCCTGGCGTCGGCCAAGGCCTGCGTGACCGCGCCGGCGTCGATCTTGCCCAGCGGCGCCGCCTGCTCGGCGACAAATTCGATGTCCGGTTGCGCCGCCTTCATCAGCGTCTTGAAACTGGCGACGGCGGACTGGCCGTATTCATAATTCGGATAGACGATCGCCCAGCGTTTCTTCTTCAGCTTCGCCGCATCCTTGACCAGGGACGCCACCAGCATGTAGGTCGACGGGCGCAGGCGATAGGTGTACTTGTTGCCGTTGTGCCAGACGATCTTGTCGGTCAGCGGCTCGGCCGCGAGGAAGAAAATCTTGCGCTGCCGGGCGTAATCGGTCAGCGCCAGGCCGGTGTTGGACAGGAAGCCGCCGAACAGCAGCGACACCTGTTCACGCTTGACCAGTTCTTCGGCCACACGTACCGAGTCGCCGGGATTGCCGTTGTCGTCGCGCGAAATGACTTCGAGTTTTTTGCCGAGCACGCCGCCTGCGGCGTTGATTTCTTCCAGCGCCATTTCCCAGCCCTGGCGGTATGGCTCAAGGAAAGCCGGCTGCGCCTTGTAGCTGTTGATCTCGCCGATCCTGATCGTGGCCTGGGCGGCCTGGGCTGTAGCGCTGCCGGAAAAACCTACGGTGGCCAGCACCGCCGTAACGGCGGCGAACTGCAATGCATGCGTGAGGCGGAACTTAAAACGAAGTCGCGAATTCATGGTGTCCTTCCCGGTAAAGACGACAAGTATAACGAGCGCCGGGAATTTCCACCTGCACGCGCCCGGTTGCAGAAAGCAAAACCGGGTCGCACAGCGTTTGAAGTTTCAGTTACCGATACCGACGTGGTATTGCTTGTACATGGTCCACACCGAATTCCTGACCTGGTAGGTCGAGAAGCTTGCATCGCGCAGATCGCCGTGGGCGTCGAATGAAATCGTGCCGGTCAGGCCGTTATATTTGATCGCATGCAAGGCTGCCGTCACCTTGCGCGGATTGGCCGAGCCGGCGCGCACGATCGCCGCGGCCAGCACCTGCACCTGGTCGTACGCCACCGCCGAGTAGGCGCCGGGCGCGGCGTTGTAGCGCTGCTGGTAGTTCTTCTCGAATGCCTCGAGCTGCTTGGACTTGCGTTGATGCGCGCCGGGCATGATCGACACCGTGCCCTCCGCGCCGGGACCGGCGGTCTGCAGGTACATCGGACCGACCAGCGATGCTGCCGTCACCAATGATGCCTCGATACCCAGGCGGTACATGTTTTGCGCCAGCATCGCACTCTGCGATGCCAGCCCGCCGAAGAATATCGCGTCCGCCTTGCCGACCCGGATCGCCTTGAGGATGTCGTTGAAGTCGTAGGTCGTGGCGCTGACCGAATTGACGCTGACGATCTTGCCGCCGAGCTTGGTGAAGGCGCTCTCGAATTTTTCCTTGTAGTCGCGCCCGAACACGCTGTCGTCATGTACGATGGCGATGCGGGTCTTGTGCATTTCCTGCACGACGTAAGAGGCCAGCACGGTCGCGCGCTGCTCGTCGTAGGCGGCGATGCGGAAGGCGCTGTCATGGCCCTGCTGAGTGAAGCGCCGCGTACCGGAAATGGCGAAATGTGGAATCCCGGCCTTCTGGTAGATCGCCGACGAGCTGACCGCGACCGCGCTGTTGAAAATGCCGACTACCCCGGCCGTATCGTTCTTGGCGAAATAGCGCGCGGCGATTTCGGCGATGCGCGGATTGGATTTGTCGTCCTGCACCTGCAGCTTGAGCACCATCCGGTCGCCGCCCACGCGCATCTCGGCGCCGTTGATTTCATCGACCGCCATCTTGACCGCATTGAGCATGCTGGTCCCGCTGGCACTGCTCAGGCCGCTGAGCGGTCCGGCGAATCCGATGGAGACGTTCTTGTCGGCGGCCGCCGCCGGAAACTGCCATCCGAGCAGTACCGCCATGGCCAGCAGCACCATGCTGCGTTTGCCTTGCTTCTCCATATGTCCCTGTCCTTTCGACATCGCGCTGATGTAGTTGTGATGAGTGCGCGACGCCGATAGTTATATCACTCCGACCGGGCGTGCCATAAGGCAAAAATGAAGCATAAAACCGGTGATTTCCCTCTCATTGTGAGATGTTGATGAAAAGGCATCAAGCTGAGTTCCGGTCGAACAATTGCGGCATCCATCGTCGCCGAGCGTGACCGGCAACAGACCGTTCTTGTAGCAATTGCCCTGGAAAATTTCTGCAAGACCGGCCGAATGTTTCCACGTGACACCAAAACCACGCGGAGCGTCATATTCGGCAGAAAAATAAACCGCGATCAATTTTGATCAAACTATATTCATGTGCATCCGCAGGCTATAATCTGGCTGCCTGGCCGCGCTCCGAGCGGCCTGGTTACTGATCAATCCTGCCGTCACTCATGCGCCAATCCACACTGTCAACATCGCCGATCGCATCCTCATCCGCATCTGAAACCGAAGCCGCGCCTGCCAAACTCGGCTTGCGCGAACGCGGCAAGCTGGAAAAGCGGCGACGCATCCGGCAGGCGGCGCGCGATGTATTCCTTGAGAAGGGCTACGACGACGCCACCACCCGCGAGATCGCCGAACGCGCCGACGTCGCCATCGGCACCTTGTTCGTCTACGCCAAGGACAAGCGCGACTTGCTGATGATGATCATCAATGACGATCTCGACCAGTTGAACCAGACCCTGGTCGAGACCGTGCAGACCGGCACGCTGATCGACCAGCTTACGGAGTTCTTCCGCAAACGCTATCAGTACTGGGCCAGCGAACCGCGCCTGTCGCGTCCTGCGGTGCAGGAGACCTTCGACTTCCTGTCCGGTTCAACGGGCAAGGGGCCGGAAACTGTGCGCTTCTATGCACGCCGGGGCCGCATCGTCGACCTGTTGTCGGCCATCATCAAGAACAAGCAGGCCGAGAAAAAAATCTGCACCGACTACAGCCCGGAAGAAATCGCGTCCTTGTTCATGACCATCTACCTGACCGAGGTGCGGCGCTGGCTCAGCGACGAACATCCGCAAGTTGAAACCGGCATAGCCCATCTGCGCAAACTGATGGCACTGGCCTTGTGCGGCGTCAAACCCGCAGCCGGCGAAGCCGACATCTGACCGTCTTCATCGCGCTGCCGTTTTTTTCGCTTGCGATTTCTTCCCCGCCGCTCAGAACTGTTCCCACTGCTCTTCGCTGCCGCGGCTGCGCAGGCGCAAATCGATTTCGTCGGTAGCTGGCGTCGCCATTGCCCTCGCTATCACTGCGTTTCGTACGACTGCCGCCGGCCTGGCGGCAACTGATACAGCCGATGCGGCCGGCTTCACCACCACCTGATTTCCCAATTTGAAAAATCCAACCACGCGCTCCAGCCGCGCCGCCTGATCCTGCAGCGATTGCGCGGCGGCGGCGGCTTCCTCCACCAGCGCGGCGTTCTGCTGCGTGCCTTCATCCATCTGCGTGATGGCGAGATTCACTTGCCCGATGCCTTCGCTCTGCTCCTGGCTGGCGACGCTGATTTCACCGACGATATCCGTCACGCGTTTGACGCTGGCAACGATCTCGGTCATGGTGGCGCCGGCCTGGTTGACCAGCCTGCTGCCCTGCCCGACCTTGTCGACCGAATCATCGATGAGCTGCTTGATCTCTTTTGCCGCTGCGGCCGAGCGCTGCGCCAGGCTGCGCACCTCGGACGCCACGACGGCAAAGCCGCGGCCCTGTTCGCCGGCGCGGGCCGCTTCCACGGCGGCATTCAAGGCGAGGATATTGGTCTGGAAAGCGATGCCGTCAATCACGCTGATGATGTCAACGATCTTCTTCGACGACTCATTGATCGAACCCATGGTGGCCACCACCTGAGATACGACCGCGCCGCCGTCGACCGCCACGGCGGAAGCAGACCGCGCCAATTGATTGGCCTGGCGTGCATTGTCGGCGTTCTGCTTCACGGTCGAGGTCAACTCTTCCATTGCCGATGCGGTTTGCTGCAACGCGCCGGCCTGCTGTTCGGTGCGCGCCGACAGATCCAGATTGCCGGTGGCGATCTGGCCGGATGCACCGGCGATGCTGATGGCGCCGTCGCGCACTTCGGTGACGGTGTTGAGCAAGTTGCCGTTCATTTCCTTGAGCGCCTGCAACAACTGCCCGGTTTCGTCTTTCGCCAAGACCGTGATGCGCGCGCCCAGATCTCCGGACGCCACTGTCTTGGCGATGTCCACCGCATGCTTCAGCGGCCGGACGATACTGCGAGACAGCAACACCGACAGTAACGCGCCGACGGCCAGTGCGATGACCGCCAGCGACGACATCACCAGCAGGCCGGTATTGTAGTGGGTGGCGATCGTGGCCGCCGAAGCGTTGATGAAGTCCTTCTGCGCGTTGACGAAACGCGATACGGAATCGTTGTAGGAGAGCATGGCTGGAATGAACTGCTGCTCGGTGACACTACGCACGCCGTCTTCGTCGCCGCTTTCCTTGAGTTTGAGAACGGCGTCGCGCACGTTCTTGTAACGTTCCAGCTGCGTCTTGACGTCAATAAGGAATTTGTCGCCGGCAGTCGTACTGGCCTCGAGCTGTTTGAAGATCTCGTTGGCGCGACCGGTCTGGGCGCCAATCTGTTGCGCGAAATATTTCTGCGCGACCGGGTCAGCGCTCTTGATGCGCGCCAGCGTACGGATGCCGTTGCCCTCGATGATCTTCATCCATTCCGTCGCCAGCCGTTCTTTTGCCAGCGCGTCATTGACCATGATTTCGGTAGCGTTGCCGACTTCGCGCAGACGCAGAATGCCGACAGCAGACATTGCCGCCATCAGCAACAGCAATGCAGTGAACCCCAGGCCGAGCCGGCGTCCTATCTTGATGTCAGCGATCCTCATCTTGCTCTCCTTCCCTCTCTTGTTGTTTTGCCAAATCACAACTTCAAATGCAAGACGCACGATCAGATGATCGTGCGTCGTGGTGAAAACTTTCTTAGTGAGAACCGGCCACCACGGTGAGATTTTCCCCTCGCCGTATCGCCTCGCTGCGCAATCGCAGCAAGAGGAAGGCTGACATGCAACCCACCAGCATGGGAATGGCGCCATACAGAAAGATCTGCGGCAGGGGCAACTTCAGCGCGATCAGGATTCCGCCGATCACCGGGCCCAGAATCGAACCGATGCGGCCGATGCCCAATGCCCAGCCGACGCCGGTGGCGCGGATGAACGTCGGATACGAACTGCCGGCCAGGGCGTTGAGGCCAAACTGCGTGCCGACCACAAACAATCCTGCCGCGAACACGATCACTTCCAGCATGACTTCGCTGTTGCTGAACTTGCCGATGGAGGCAATCGTCACTGCCGCCAATCCGAAGAAAGCCACCAGCGGCTTGAGGCTGCCGCGATCCAGCAGGCGGCTGATGATGATGCCGCCGAAGGTGCCGCCGACCTGGAACAGCGATGTGACGATCACGGCGCGCTGCAGCGGCACACCGGTGCTTTCGATGACGGTCGGCAGCCAGTTGGCGATGAAATGCAGCGTGATCAGATTGGCGATGAAGCAGATCCACAGCAGGACGGTGAAAGGCGCGCGTTTTTCTTTGAACAGATGCGGCAACGACATGCCGGAACGCACCTCTTCCTTCACTTCCAGTACGCTCTCGTCGGTGATCCCGGCATGCGGAAACCATTTGCGCATTTGCGCACGCGCCTGCTCGATGGCGCCTTGGCGCAGCACCTGGAAGCGCACCGACTCGGGCAGGAAGAAATAACACAGCAATGCCACTACCAACGGCGCGATGCCGCCGATCACGAATACCGATTGCCAGCCGAAGCGCGGGATCAGCAATGCCGCGGCGCCGCCCATCGCAGCGCCGATGGTGTAGCCGAGGAACATGACCGTCACCAGCGTAGCGCGATATTTTTTCGGTGCGTATTCGGTGTTGAGCGCGATCGCGTTCGGTACCGCGCATCCCAGACCGATACCTGCCAGGAAGCGCAGCGCAATCAACCCGTTCAGACCGGTGGCAAATGCCGTCACCAAGGTAAACAGACCGAAGCAGACCGCACCGGCCAGTACAGTGCGCTTGCGACCCCAGCGGTCGCCCAGCGTGCCGCCCTGGGTGGCACCGATCATCATGCCAACCAGGCCGGCACTGAATGCGGTACCGAACGATGCGCGGCTGACTTGCCAGGCCTTGATCAGCGACGGCGCAACATAGCCGATGGCTTGCAGATCGAAGCCATCGACCACCATGATCAAAAATGACCAGAAAATCAGCTGTACGTGAAATTTGGTGATTTTCGAATTGTCGAGCAAACCGACAACATCGATTTTTTTAAGTCCTGTGTTCATCCTCTATCCTCTTCGGGCTCTGTTGGCGCCATTGCGCAGGTAACAAACGCCGGGTAGTCGGCGCGAGGCAAGAACGCTTGCATCGCGCCTCGGCTCCCCCAACTCAGAAGAGGTGATGGATGCCCACGCGGTAGACCGCCTGCGACTGACTGTTCGAAGGGAGGAAGCCGTTGATGACTGCGTAGCCGCCGGAGGCTTTCTGGTACGCGCCGGCGACATACAGCGTGGTCCGCTTCGAAAGACGGTACATGTTAATCAAATTGAACTGATTCCACCGGATGTTCTGGAAGGTGCTGCGTGATACCGAAACGCCGACGGTGTCCGCGACCGACAGGTTGTAGTCGGTGCCGATTTCATAGTTGGCTTGCGCCGCCGAACCAACCTTGTTCTCCAGCTTGACGCGGGAGTACATGGCATGCGGCATGAAATCGCCGATCTTGTACGAAGCGTTGATACCCATGCTGGTCGTCAGATCGGCATTGAAGTTGGCATACACCGCATCCGGGGCGACCGGGTTGGCGCTCAGTGTCTGGCCAAGCAGGCGGCCGACGCCGAGGGTGCCGCCAATGTTGATGGCGCGGTCATGCGAGACGGTATAAGCCAGGCCTGCATTGAGCGCGCTGCCGATGTACTTGGCGCCGAAGCTGTAAGTGCGCGCTTTGTTGAACGAGCCGGCCTGCTCGCCGAAGCCGTTCATTGCACCAAACGTAAAGCCGCCGAAATTCGGCGATTCGTATTTGACGGCATTGTCGAGCTGGAACTGATTGGCCATGTTGTCCAGATTGCCCGGATGGAAAAAATAGGCCGACCCCAAGTTGCCGTTGCTCTGGAAGCGCAGGTATTCATACATGAAATCCGGCATGTGGCCCATGGTCACGGTGCCGGCGGGCGTCGACAAACCCACGACCGAGTAGCGATTGAACAAGACGCCGGCACGCTTCATCGAGCCGTCGTCGAGATTGAATCCGCTTTCCACCACGAACAGCGCCTTGTAACCACTGCCCAGATCTTCCGCGCCGCGAAAGCCGATGCGATCCGGCGAACGGTTGCCGGCATCCTCCCGCACACTGCTGCCGCCGCGCTGGTTGCTGACGTAGCTGACACCGGCGTCAACGCTGCCGTAGACGGTGACGTTTTCCTGGGCGCTTGCCGCGCCGCTCGCTGCCAGCGCTATCGCCGCCAGCCTGATCCCTGTTGTTTTCATGCGTGCTCCTCCTGATGAATAGTTATGCGGATGCTTGGACATCCATTCTTAGGCCGTTCTTTTCCCACTTGCTTCCATCGCCTGCCCGGCCATGTGTTGGCTTGCCGAACTGCTTACTTGCCGAACTGCTTATTGGATTTGCTGCGCCCGCCGGACGCTGGCGATCATCGACGAGTTGAGCAGGTAGCCGCGCGCCTGGTCCTTGTCGGCGGCAATGTCCCGCATCTCGTCCAGATGCTTGCGCCGTATGTCGGGATCGCGTTCTTCGAGCAGGCGTTTGTTGCGGATGGTGATGGCCTGTACATACTCGATGTTGGTTTGCCGGCGCTGCCGCACGTACAGATCCAGATCGTCCCCGCGCTGCGGATCGGCCAGCACGGCGACCAGCTTCTCGGTCAGATTGACGGCATCGTGAATGCCGCTGTTAAGTCCCATGCCGCCAAGCGGGTTGTTGACGTGCGCGGAATCTCCCGCCAGCAGCACGCGACCGACGCGGAAAGTCGACGCCACGCGTTGATGCACCCGGTACACGCTGCGGTAGGCGATGTCATAAGTCTGATCCGGCGACAGGAAACCCTGGATACGGCTTTGCACGAATTCGTCCGACAGGATTTGTTCCTCGTCCATCTCCGGCAGCGTCGGGAAAGCAATGCGCCAGATGCCCGGCGGTCCCTGATGCGGCTGGATGAAGATGGCGCACCATTCGTCGGGATCGGCAATATACGCATTGCCGGTGAAGCCTTGTTCGCGCAAGTCGTACGGCGTGGCAAACACCAGGAAGCGTTCCGGCCAGGTAAAGCCTTCGAACTCGATATCCATCCCTTTGCGCACTGTGCTGCGCACGCCGTCGGCGCCGATCAGATAGGAAGCGCGAATTTCTTCGGCGCCGGCAGGCGTCTCCACGTTGACCGTGACGCCGTCGGCATCTTGCGTAAAACCGGTGCAGCGATGCGAGAACAGCACGCGCGCATTCGGGTATTGCTGCAAGGCTTCGTGGGCGATGTGCGACAGCTTGTGCTGTTCGCAATGCAGGCGAAACGGATAGCGCGTCTGATCGGAGATGATGCCGAGATCGAACTGCGCGACCACGCCGTGGCGTCGATCGCGGATCTGCCACTCGGGAACCTTGATGCCTTCTTTCAGCAGCGCTTCGCCGAGGCCGAGCGCATCGAGCATTTCGACGGTCGGCGGATGGAAGGTGCCGGCGCGCAGATCGCGGGGAATGGATTCTTCGCCTTCCAGCAGGATGACGTCGACGCCCTGGCGCGCCAGGGCAAGCGTGGTGACCAGTCCGACCGGACCGCCGCCTGCGACTACTACGGGATTTCTTTGCATGTTTCTGTTCCGGGTCTGCCGGCGCGCATGGCGACGCCGGCGTTGATGAAGTTGTTGTCGTTGTCGTTGCCGGGCTTGTCTTCAGCGCTGCTCGCGCCACAGGCCGAGCACTTCCTGCACGGGACGATCAGAAAAACTGAATAGCGTTGTTTCGCCGTGCGCTTCGAAGTGATGCTTCGCCCAGCTTGGAATCACGAAGACGTCGTTCGGCTGTGCAGTGAACGTACGGTCGTCCAGTGTCACCGTGACGGCGCCATCGATCACGGCGAACACGGTACCTGCCGAGCAGCGATACGGCGCTGTCGAAAAAACGTCGGGAAGCAGCTGGATATACGCGCCGATGGTGGGCATCGGATGACCGCCGGTAACCGGATTGGCGTAGCGCAGCTTGTGGCCATGACAGGCGTCGGGTGCGTCACCGGCGGCCAGCGTGCGCAGCGCCGCCAGCGTGTCGGCGTAGGGATAGCTGAACAAGGGCGAGGCCGGCGTCGGCGCGACATAGTCCACCGGCAGCAGATTGCTGCCGTAACGGGCCTTGCTGTCGCCTGCGCTTTTCTGCGGCGACGGCGCTTTCTGATCGCCGGTGTTTTCGGCAAAGCTGGCGTCCAGCATGGCAACCAGCGGTACGTCGAGACCGTCGAGCCAGACCATCGGCTGGTCGGTTTCGTTGCCGTGTTCGTGCCAGGTCCACGACGGCGTGATGACGAAGTCGCCGCGCTTCATCGGCGTTTTTTCGCCTTCCACCGAGGTGTAGGCGCCCTCGCCTTCGAGAATTAGGCGGAGCGCCGATTGTGTGTGGCGATGCGGCGGAGCGATCTCGCCCGGCAAGATCAGCTGGAGGCCCGCATACAACGATGTCGTGGCGGCCGCCTGCCCGCGCAAGCCGGGATTTTCCAGGATCAGCACGCGCCGGATGGCTTCTTCCGCAGTGATCAGCTCTCCCGCTTCGCGCAGGTATTCGCGCACCTGGCGATACGGCCAATGCACCGCCCGGCACGCCGATGCCGGCGTCCTGGTCACGAGGTTGTGCAACTGTTCCCACAACGGCGCAAGGTTGGCCGGATCGATCCTGCTGTAGAAATCGCGGCGTGTCGCTTTTGTATCGACTATCGCTGCAGCATTGCTGGTGGACATGGTTGTCTCCGATATGGGCCGGCGGTGATGCGGATGAAGAGATCGTCCGGCGGCTTTTTCAGTTTCGTCAGGATCAGGCGCGGATCGCCACATCCATCTCGCCGATGGCGGCAATGCGCGCATGCATGACGTCGCCTGGCACGATGGTGCCGACGCCTTCCGGCGTGCCGGTCATGATGATGTCCCCCGGGTATAGCGTGTAGGCGTGCGAGGCCACCTCGATCAGGTCGGCGACGCCGGTGATCAGGTCGCGCGTATTCGCGGATTGGCGCGGCTCGCCGTTGACGGTAATGGAGAAGTCGAGGTCGTCCGGATTGTCGATTTCATCGCGCGTGACCAGATACGGACCGAGCACGCTGTAGGTGTCGGCCGATTTGCGATAGCTGCGGTCTTCGGGACCGCGCACGGTCATGTCGAGGCCGATGGCGTAGCCGGCGACGACGTCGAAGGCGTTCTTCGCCGAAACGTCCTTGCATTGCTTGCCGATGATGACGGCCAGTTCGACTTCGTGGTCGTTGCGGCGACCCGGATAGGCAATGCGCACACCCTCGCCGGCGCCGACGATGGAGGATGGGGATTTCAGGAAGACGCCGAACTTGGCCACCGGCGAGTCGAAGCCGTCGTAGCCCGGCAAATGCACGCCGTTGTGGATTTGTTTGTCGGCGGCCGATTCGGCGACGTGCGCATGATAGTTCAGCGGCGCAGCGATGATCTTGGAAGGATTCGCTACCGGGCTCAGCAGCTTGACGCCGCTCAGAGGCAGACGCGCGGCCTGCGTCTTGAGCGCCAGCATTTTGTCCTTCAGTTGCGGCAGCAGCGCGATCAGCTGATCTCCGGGCGTCAGCGGCCAGGCCAGCGCGGGCAGTTCCGCAGCGATCGCGGTGACATCGAATACCTGATCGCCTTCGACCAGGCCGATACGGTTGTCGTTGAACCGGCAGATTCTCATTTTTATCTCCAAAGTAGCAGGCACTCTCGCCGCAAGTTTTTATGCATCCGTCGAGGCCGACGGCATGCGCAAGTTATTTTTCAATTAAAAATATAACGCGCTCATTTTTGATTTCGATCATTATTATTCTTCAATTTTTATAAGTCAATATAATTTTGAGCAAGATACAAAAATAGAAAATGCGTGTGGATTGGCTGCGCGAGCGGAGCGCGATGCGGTTCAGGGAAGGCGAATATTGCGAGGGAAAACGGCCGAAGGGCGCGGATCAGGCTTGCCAGACGCCATAGCCCGCTTCACGCAAGCCGATAGCCAGCTCGACCTCCATGTCGCGCGCGCCGTCGTAAGGCATCGGGTTATACATCTCGTAGAGTGTGGGCAACAGGCGCAGACCGAAGTCGCGCACGTAGCGGTTGGACTGGATGCCGGCCTTGTGCTTATCGAAACGCCCTCCCGGGCGATTTTTTGTTTGCGGAGCAGATTCCGTACACTGCAAACGATTTGCATAATAAATTAGTCATTTTGTATTTTTGACTAATTTGTTATGCAATTTCTTGCTTTTCCACAAATGCATAATAAAATGGACATTAAGCCCATCAACACACTTTATTATGCAATCACTTCTCGCTCTCGGCAGTCAGATCCGCAGCGCCCGTAAAGCCCGGCAACTGAGTTCGACCAGTCTGGCCGAGCGCAGCGGCATTCATCGCAACACCCTGCAGGCGCTGGAAACCGGCAAGGGCAATATCGAACTCAGCAAATTGCTGTCGATCTGTGCCGAGCTGGGGCTGGAGCTGTTGCTGGTGCCGCAGGAAGTCTCGGCGCAGCGCGCCGCCGAACAGGGCGGCGAGGGCGCGCGCACCGAATTGTCCGAGCGTCTGCATACCTTGATGAGGAACGGCGCATGAGCATGTTGCGATCCCTGCGCATCCGGCTCGGCGTCACCGAGGTCGGTTCGCTGTTTGCGCTCGACGACGGGCGCGTGTATTTCCGTTTCGACGACGCCTACGCCGTTGACCCGGACCGGCCGGTGCTGTCACAGCTGTATCGCGGCTCGACCGAGGAGCGCACCGTCGCCCAATTGCTCAATCCCGCGCTGGAAGCCAATCGCGGCGACGGCAAGGGTGGTTTGCCGGCATTTTTCCAGAACCTGCTGCCGGAAGGCCAGTTGCGCAAGCATCTGATCGAGCGCGCCGGTCTTGCTCCCGACGACGAGTTCGGCCTGCTGGCCTATTGCGGCAAGGATTTGCCCGGCGACGTATCGGCCTTGTCGGAAACACTCGATGACAGGCATCTCGGTCGCCTGATCGGCCAGGGCCGCGACAGCTACGAAATGAGCGCCGGCCAGTTGCCCACGCCTGACGGCGAATCGATCTCCGGCGTGCAGCCCAAGATCGGCCTGGTGCGCGCAGCGGGCGGGCGTTACGTGATGCGTTCCAAGGATGCGCGCGGCGCGCATTTCATCGGCAAGCTGCCGGCGTCGGATTATCCTCAGATGCCGGAAGTGGAATTCTCGTCGCTGGCGCTGGCGCGCGCTGCCGGTGTGCAGGTGTGCGAGCACGAACTGGTGCCGCTGACGGCGATTGCCGACCGGTTGCCGTTCGGTTTGCGCAGCGACGCCGAGAATTTCCTGCTGATCCATCGCTTCGACCGCGATGCCGGCACGGCGACCGGACGGCTGCACATGGAAGACTTCGCCCAGATCACCGGCACTCCGGCCGCCGCCAAATACGCAGGCACCTACGCAGCGCTCGGCGTGGTGCTGCTGGAGCGCAGCGTCAAGGGCGAGGAAGATCTGTTCGAGCTGCTGCGCCGGATCAAGGTGAACGAGCTGCTCGGCAATTTCGACGCCCACCTCAAGAACTTCAGCATGCTGTATCGCACGCCGCAAGCGGCCGAGCTGTCGCCGGCCTATGACATTGTCGCGTATTCGGCTTACCTCGCCGGCCATGGCCACGCATTGGCGTTTGCGCCCGGAGAAAAGGCGCGGCAACTGCTGACGCCGGCGGTGCTGCGCGAACTCGCCAATATCTGGCGCATTCCCGAACCCAAGCTGCAAATGGTGCTGGTCGATACCGTCGAGCGCGCGATGCAGAGTTGGCCGGAGTTATTGCAAAGCCTGCCGCTCAGCGACACCCAGCGCAGCCGCATCAGGGCGCATCTGGACAACAACCCCAGCGTGATTGCCTGGCAGCGTCGCGCCGCCCGCAAGATCAGCGGCAAGGCGTGACGAGGGAGAAGGAGCGGACATGAAACCGACAGCGCCTTTGCCGCTCAAGGATGGCGTCGCGCCGAGTTACCTGTGGCTGCAGGAGGCCGCGGACTTGTGGAGCAACATGCTGGACTTCCTGACGGCGCGCTTTCCCGGCGTGACGGAAGAGGCCTGGCGTCAGCGCATGGCGCGCGGCGAAGTGGTCAATCAGGATGGCGTCGCGCTGACGCCGGCATCGCCTTATCGGCGCGGCGATTGCATCTTTTACTACCGCGACCTGGAAGGCAGCGAAACGCCGATTCCTTTCACCGAACAGATCCTGCATCAGGACGAGCATCTGCTGGTGGTCGACAAGCCGCATTTCGTGCCGGTGATTCCGACCGGCCGTTTCCTGCACGAAAGCCTGCTGGTGCGCCTGAAAAAGAAAACCGGCCTGGCCGACCTGCTGGCGCAGGACGGCGCCATCGACGGCGTGTTTTGCAGCTCCGACATTCTCGCCATGGGGGTCATGATCGAAGCCCAGGTGCGCGGCATTGCGATTCCGTCGCAACTGGCGGTGATGGGCTTCGGCGACCTCAGCTTCTCGCGCGACCTGCATCCGCAACTGACGACGGTGCGCATCGACGGCACCGGCATCGGCAAGACCGCCGCGCGCTTCATCATCGAGCGAGCTGAAGGCCGGGAGGTGCCGGAACGCGTGCACGACATCGGGTTCACCATCATTGAGCGGCAAAGCGTGTAAGCGCTCCTGCCGCCCGATCTTCCCGCTTTCTTCCAATATTTCCCATTTGACAACGTCGCGGCAAACCGATTGACAGCCTGAAACGGTACCGCTACCATTTGCGTTAATCGGAATTGGTAGCGGTACCAATTTCAACCTCGTGCATTCCCCGATCTCAGTACAAGGCTCATCATGTCCAACACGTCCCCGCTGTCGAATTCCTCCGGCTCGTCCGCTCCCGTCGTCACCGCCATGCAGGTCATCCCGGTCGCCGGCCGCGACGGCATGCTGCTCAACCTGAGCGGTGCGCACGGTCCTTACTTCACGCGCAACATCGTCATCCTGACCGACAGCGCCGGCAACACCGGGGTCGGCGAAGTACCGGGCGGCGAGCGCATCCGCCAGACGCTGGAAGACGCGTGCGAGCTGGTTGTCGGCCAGTCGATCGCCAACTACCACGCCGTGCTCAACCGCATGCGCCAGACCTTCAGCGACCGCGACGCCGGCGGCCGCGGCCTGCAGACCTTCGACCTGCGCATCACCATCCACGCCGTCACGGCGGTGGAAGCGGCGCTGCTCGACCTGCTCGGCAAATTCCTCGGCGTGCCGGTGGCGGCCTTGCTCGGCGAAGGCCAGCAGCGCGACAAGGTGGAAATGCTCGGTTACCTGTTCTACGTCGGCGACCGCAACGCCACCGATCTCGACTATCACAGCGAACCCGACAATGCCGACGACTGGCAGCGCCTGCGCCACGAAAAAGCCATGGACGCGGACGCCATCGTGCGACTGGCCGAGGCGGCGTATCAGCGTTACGGTTTCAACGACTTCAAGCTCAAGGGCGGCGTGCTGCGCGGCGAGGACGAAATCGAAGCCGTCACGGCGCTGCACGAACGCTTTCCGCAGGCGCGCATCACGCTCGATCCCAACGGCGGCTGGCTGCTCAAGGACGCGATCCGCCTATGCCGCGACCAGCACGATGTGCTGGCCTATGCCGAAGATCCCTGCGGCGCTGAAAACGGCTACTCGGGACGCGAAGTGATGGCCGAATTCCGCCGCGCCACCGGCTTGCAGACCGCCACCAACATGATCGCCACCGACTGGCGCGAAATGGGCCACGCCATCCAGCTGCAATCGGTCGACATCCCGCTGGCCGATCCGCATTTCTGGACCATGCAGGGCTCGATCCGCGTGGCGCAGCTGTGCGACGCGTGGGGCCTGACCTGGGGTTCGCATTCCAACAACCACTTCGACATCTCGCTGGCCATGTTCACGCAAGTGGCGGCCGCCGCGCCCGGCAAGATCACCGCCATCGACACGCACTGGATCTGGCAGGACGGCCAGCGCCTCACGCGCGAACCGTTCCGTATCGTCGGCGGCATGGTCGACGTCCCGACCGCGCCGGGCCTCGGCGTCGAGATCGACATGGAGCAGGTGATGGCCGCCAACGCGCTTTACAAAGCCAAGGGCCTCGGTGCGCGCGACGACGCCATCGCCATGCAATACCTGATCCCCGGCTGGAAGTTCGACAACAAGAAACCCTGCCTGGTCAGGTAAGCCAATACCAACGCAACAATAAAGATCGCACGGGCCGCAACGACGGCCGCAGCGACAACCTCAAGGAGATAGCAAGTGAGTGACCACGCAACCAAGCAAACCATTGCGGCTTACGCTGCGCATCCGGACGGCAAGGCTAGCGGCCCGCTGGCCAGCGCCATCGACAAGGTCAAATGGCGCATCCTGCCGCTGTTCGTGATCATGTTCATCGCCAACTACATCGACCGCGTCAACATCGGCTTCGTGCGCTCGCACCTGGCGACCGATCTCGGCATCGGTTCGGCGGCGTTCGGCCTCGGCGCGGGATTGTTCTTCATCGGCTACGCAATCTTCGAAGTGCCGTCCAACATGCTGCTGCAAAAGTTCGGCGCCAAGGCCTGGCTCACGCGCATCATGCTGACCTGGGGCGTGGTGGCGACGTCGATGGCCTTCGTGCACAACGAGACCTCGTTCTACATCCTGCGTTTCTTGCTGGGCGTGGCCGAGGCCGGTTTCTTCCCGGGCGTGGTGTACTACTTCACGCAATGGCTGCCCAACAGCGAACGCGGCAAAGCGATGGCGGTATTCCTCAGCGGCTCGGCCATTGCATCCATCCTGTCCGGCCCGATCTCGGGTGCGCTGTTACAGATCGAAGGCGGCGGCCTGCACGGCTGGCAATGGATGTTCATCATCGAAGGCCTGGCATCGGTGCTGCTGTGCTTCGTGGTCTGGCGCCGTCTCGACTCGACGCCGCAAGACGCCAGGTGGCTCAGCGACGACGAACGCCACAGCCTGACCACCATCATCGCGCACGAACAACGCGAACGCCAGGCCAGCAAGCCGGTACACGTCTCGTCGTGGAGCCTGCTCAAGGATCCGCAGATCCTGCTGTTCTGCTTCATCTATTTCGCCATCCAGCTGACGATCTACGGCGCGACCTTCTGGCTGCCCAGCATCATCAAGAAGATGGGCCACTTCAATGACTTCCAGGTCGGCCTGTTCAACTCCATCCCGTGGATCATCTCGATCGTCGCGATGTACATCTTCGCCAGCCTGGCCGCACGCTTCCGCCACCAGCAGGCGTGGGTGGCGGCAACGCTGATCATCGCCGCGGCCGGCATGTTCGCCTCGACCACCGGCGGTCCGGTGTTCGCCTTCGTCGCGATCTGCTTCGCCGGCATCGGCTTCAAAGCGGCCTCGTCGCTGTTCTGGCCGATTCCGCAAGCCTATCTCGACGCGCGCATCGCCGCTGCCGTGATTGCGCTGGTCAATTCCATCGGCAACCTCGGCGGCTTCTTTGCGCCGGCGACCTTCGGTTACCTGGAGCAAAAGACCGGTTCGATCCAGGGCGGCTTGTACGCTCTGGCGGTGGCCTCGGTGATTGCCGCCGGGCTGGTGTTCCTGGCGAGGACCTCGGGCAGGAAGGCCGCCTGACGCGACACCGGCCGGCACGGGAGAGCGGACTTGTTACAATGTCCGCCTCTTCTCTCCACAAGCATTCCAGCCATGTCCAAAAGCAAGCGTCCCGCCGGCAAAGCCGCCAATACCTCCGCTCCTTCCGCGTCCGCGGATTCTTTCCTGATTCCGGCCGAATACGAACTCGACGAAGCCCTGGTCGACAAGCTGGCCAACCTGGCGGTTGAACTGGCGACCGAGGACGAGGCCTCGCCCGACTTGCCGGCCAAGCAACGCGACCTGCACCGCATCATCACCAAGAGTTTGCGCCAGCAGCAGGACGACGTGCTGTACGAAGCGCTGGAACGCGCGCGCGACCAGGAAGCCGAGGCCTATCCCTACCTGCGCGAAAAGATCGAGGAAGCTGCCGAGACGGTCTTCTTCTCCCGCAACGAGCGCAGCTATGAAGTCAACGCCTTCGTCATCCCGATGTTCGTGCGCACCGTCGGCGGCCTCGATGCGGAACAGAACTTCCGCGACGCCGACGCCTTCACCGAACTGACCGCCAGCATCAAGGAAGCCCAGCTCGAAAGCGCCGACGCCAAGGTGGTGCTGGTCAGCTACGCCTATCACCTCGACGAAATCGACGCGATCACCTACAGCCATCTCGAAGCCATGGTGCGCGATGCCTACGCCGCCATGACCGACAAGAAGCTGACCTCCACGCCCGCCATCGACCGCAGCATGAGCAACTGGCCGGCCAACCGTTTCGGCGCCGAAGACACGGCAGTGGAGCTGCGCTTCCTGCTCGGCTTTGCGCTCAAGACTGCGGACGATCCGTTTTACACGATTCCAAAAGACGAAGCGGCGATGGATGCCTACTTCGCGGTGCGCGCCCAGCGCTTCCAGGCCTGGAGCGAAAAGGTCGTGCCGCTGGTGCAGCGCTGCCTGGTCACCGATGGCCGCCAGTTCGACGTGCATTTCCTGTATCAGGACCTGTTCCACGGCGGCAAGGAACGCGGCATCGCCGAATACTTCATGCTGCAAATGATGTCTGAACTGGACCACGGCCTGCAGGAAAGCGGCGTGGATGCGCAGCGGACCCACGCCATCATGGGACCGGTGCATACCGAAGGCGACGTGCTGCTGCGCGTGAATATCTACAACGGCGAGACCGTCGTTGCCACCGCTGAAAAGCCGCTCGACGGCGGCGGCGATTTGCAGATCGAGCTCGACGACACCTGCGACGCGCTGCTGACCATGGGCGTGCAATCGGTGGCGCTGGCGGAAGAATTCGATGCCGCCGGCAAGGCCGTCAATGTGCAGCCATACGCCGACGGGGCTGTGGGGTAATTTCAGTCAGCCAGGCGGCGCTCCAGCAGCGCCACCGTGTCCGGCGCACCCATGGCACGCGCCGCTTCCAGCGCCGTCGCGCCATTCGCGCTGCGGGCCTTGATGTCGGCGCCGTGCGCCAGCAACAACTCCACGATCTCCAGGCGATTGAACATCGCCGCAATCATCAGCGCGGTCTTGCCGTCGGGCGAGGCGCCTTCGACATCGGCGCCGCCGTCGAGCAATGCCTGCACCACCGCCACATGTCCCTTGAATGCCGCACCGGCAATCGGCGTCTGGCCATTGTCGTTGCGCAAGCCGGCATCGGCCTTGTGCTGCAGCAAGACGCACACCGCCGCATCATGGCCGTGGTATGCGGCCAGCATCAGCAGGCTGTCGCCTTTGTGGTCGCGCAGGTTGGGCGGCAGGCCCTTGGCCAGGTAAGCCTCGAGCTCATCGGCGTTGCCGTGACGCGCCAGGTCGAACATCTTGGCGGCGAAATCCAGCGTGGCGTCGTCGAGCGCGCCCGGATCGTTGGGTGAGGAAGAGGTCATGGCGATTTCTTTCAAAAACGTGAAAGCCGGCCAGGCTGCAGGCATGACCGGCGACTGTCGCCGATCATAGCAAACAACCCGGCCGGCTTCAGGCGCTCGCCCGGCGACCGCTTCCCACGCGCGCTGATGAAATCAGTTCTTTGTAATCATTTGCAAGCGAGTCAGCGACAGCGCGTTCAGCCCGCTCTCCGATGTGCCGGCCTCGCGCGGCAGGCAACGGAAGTCGAGCTCCACCTGCAGCGGCTGCCAGCTGCGGGCCTGCTGGCGCAACTGCATGTCGCGGCCCTGGACGGCGCACCAGGCCACGGCTTTTTCACGGCTGGCATTGGTCAGCCGGGACATCGACATGGTGTAGCTGATGCCGGTGGCGGTGAGGTTGTAGTTGTCGCCGCCGTCGACCGACACCACCTCGCTGAAGTTGGCGCAGCCGCCCAGCACGCATGCGGCGAGCCAGGATGCAAGTAAAGTCGCAGCTCGGGAAATCACGGAGGGATGCATGGAGGTCCTGCACTGATTGATCACGCAGCCAGTGTAGGACCGTGCGGAAAACTATTACATCATCCTGATTCAACTTTACCTGTGTTCAAAATCGTCAAGAGCCGGGCAAATCCGATGATGCGCTAGACCGCGACTGCGGCCTCCTGATTCACCTGGCGCGACAGGTACGGCGCATGCGGGTTTGCTCCCTGCGCACCCTGCGCATACACCCGGCCGAATCGATTGGCGAGGAAATCCGCCAGCGCGATCTGCTCTTGCCGGATGAAGCCGTGCGCCGGCAGCTTGCCCAGCCGGAACAGATCCAGCGCAGTGCAGATGCCGGCTGCGGTGGTGATCTGGATCGCGCTCTCATGCACGCCGTCGCGGGTGGCGGCGAAGATCTTGCGCGAGAACACTTCCTGTACGTGCAGGCCGTCGCGCATGCCGCTCACCGTCACGAACACCAGCACCACGTCCTGCATGGTGGTCGGCACCGACTTGCGCAGAATGCCCTTGAGCTGCTCCTGGTCGTCGCGCAGGCGCAGTTCTTCCAGCAGGAATTTCACCAGGTCGCGGTGGCCCGGATAGCGCACCGATTTGTAGTCCAGGTTGCGCACCTGGCCGGCCAGCGTGCTGCATAGCGTGCCAAGTCCGCCGGAGGTATTGAAGGCTTCGTACTCGACGCCGTCCAGTGAAAAATGCTCCAGTCCTTCCAGCGGCTGGATGTCCTGCATCTTGCCGTCGCGGATCGCTTCGCAGGGATGGCAGTACTCGTTGACCAGGCCGTCGACGCTCCAGGTCAGGTTGTATTTCAGCGCATTGGTGGGAAACTCCGGCAGCGCACCGACGCGCATCTTGACCTCGTGGATCTCGTCGAAGCTGCTCGTCAGCGAATGCGCGGCGATGCCGATGAAGCCCGGCGCCAACCCGCATTGCGGCATGAAGGCGGTATCCGCGCCGGCCGCCAGCTTGGCGATGGCGCGGGTGGCGCGCACGTCTTCGGTCAGGTCGAAATAATGCACGCCGCTCAGCCTGGCCGCTTTCGCCACGGCGGTCGCCATGTGGTACGGCAGCGCGTTGAGGCAGGCGTCGCGGCCCGACAGCAGGCTGCACAGCGCGTCATGGTCGTTGAAGTCGACCTGCGCGGTTTCCACGCCGAGGGCGCGCATCGCCGCCAGCGCAGCGGCGTCACGGTCGGCGGCGAGCACCTTGTAGTCGCCGTCGGCATGCAGGTGCAGGAGACGGGCGATGGCCAGGCCGATATGGCCGGTGCCGAGCAGGACGATTTTCATGATGTGCTCCTTGTGATCGGGTTGCAGCCGTGATGGCCGGCGGATGCCTTCATTGTAGGAAACAGCCGTCACGATAAAAAGACCAAGATTGATGCGTGTATGACGATAATTTCGTCATTTTGTAGCGATCAGCGATGCGAATAGACGTCCATGCCGAAAAAGCATCCACGCAAGCCGTCTCCGGCGGCGTTCCCGACAAGCGAGAATGTGCAATATGCCGCGCAACACATACCGCTTGGTATTAAAATTGCCGGATGCCGTCCGGGCCAGAAGTCCGGGCGGCACGCGAGCCAACCAAAACAACGGCCATATTTGTGCCATTTGGAGCCGCTGACAACACGCCGCCAATGGTGTTTTGTGAGCGGCTCTCAATTCATCAGGGAGAGAAGCAATGCAGAATCGTCGCAGTTTCATCACCAACGTCGCCGGCCTCGCCGCCGCCAGCTATCTGCCCGGCGCCTTCGCGCAGAGCGCACCGGCCGGCGAATCCACCTTCGCCCGCATCAAGCGGACCAAAGTGCTGCGCATTGGTGGTGTACGCGGTCAGGCTCCTTATTACAACAAGGACCTTGCCAGCGGCGAATGGGTCGGCTTCATGATCGACTTCGCCAAGAACCTGGCCGCCAGCCTGAACGTCAAGCTGGAAGTGCTGGAAACCACCTGGGGCAACTCGGTGCTGGATCTGCAGACGCGCAAGATCGACGTCTTCTTCGGCCTCAACCCGACTCCGGCGCGCCGCGAAACCGTGGGCTTCTCCGAGCCGCTGTTCAACAACGCCTTCACCATCGTCTCCAAAAAGGGTTTCGCACCGAAGACCTGGGAAGAGCTCAACAAGCCTGAAGTCAAGATCGGCGTCGACATCGGCTCCTCGCACGACGCCATGATCAGCCGCGTCTGTCCCAAAGCCACCATCGTGCGCCTGGAAAAAGCCGACGACGCCACCCTGGCCCTGCAAACCGGCCGCGTCGACGTGCAAGTTCTGGTGTGGCTGCTGGCGCTGAACGTGCTGAAGAAAAACCCGAGCCTGGGCACCATGATCGTGCCGATGCCGCTCGAAGCCACCTCGACCAATATCGGCGTGCCGAAGGAAGACGACAAGGCCTGGCTGGAATACATCAACAAGTGGATCGTGCAGGAGCGCGCCGCCGGCAAGGTCAAGTCCACCGTGCTGGAAAACCTGCAGAAGCTGTCGGGCGTGCGTCCGGAAGACGTGCCGCCGCAAATTCCTCTGTAATTTCGCCGGCAGCTATTTCGCCGGAAGTTTCAAAGCAAACGCCGCCGTTTCGATGAAGATCGGAACGGCGGCGTTGTTGTTTGCGCCTGGTTTGTCAGGTATTAGCGGTCGATCTTGCGCGACAGCACGATCGACGTCGTGGTCTTGATGACGCCGTCGATTTCGCCGATTTCATCGAGCAGTTTGTCGAGCTGTTCGGCCGAGCTGGCGCGCAGCCAGGCAACGTAATCGAACTCGCCGCTGACCGAGCAGAGCTGCTCGATTTCCGGGATGCGGCGAAAGCGCTTGAGGACGTCGCGCGCGGTCTTGGCTTCGACCGTGATGCCGACGTAGGCGCGCAGGCCGCTGTCCATGACTTCCTGGCCGAGCTTGACGGTATAGCCGACGATGATCTGGTTCTTTTCCAGCCGCGCCAGCCGCGCCACCACGGTGGTGCGCGCCACGCCGAGTTGGCGCGCCAGATTGGCGACGCTTTCCCGCGCCGACATCTGCAGCAGCGAGATCAGCTTGCGGTCGGTGTCATCGAGCAGGTCGAGGCGGGCTTTCATGGATGCGGGCGAGGGTGGGATTAAGCGTTCAGCCGTTGAAGCGGCTCAGGAAGGATTGCGTCGCCGCTTCCTGCGGATTGTCGATCACCTGCGACGGCGGTCCGGCTTCCACCACCACGCCGTCGCGCATGAAGATCACCTGATCGGCGACTTCGCGGGCGAAGGCGATTTCGTGCGTGACCAGGATCATGGTCATGCCGTCGGCGGCCAGCGAGCGGATCACGTTGAGCACTTCGCCCACCAGCTCCGGATCCAGCGCCGAGGTGGCTTCATCGAACAGCATCACGCCCGGGCGCATCGCCAGCGCGCGGGCAATCGCCACGCGTTGCTTCTGGCCGCCGGACAGGCGTTGCGGATAGATGTCGGCGCGGTCGGACAGGCCGACTTTCTGCAGCAGTTCCAGTGCGTAGGCGCGCGCTTCCGCCTTCGGTTTGCGCAGCACGGTGAGCATGCCTTCCATGACGTTCTCGAGCGCCGTCATGTGCGGGAACAGGTTGAAGTGCTGGAACACCATGCCGGTGTTGGTGCGGAATTTGGCCAGCTCGCGGTCCTTGAGCGGCTTGGAGGCCTTCGAGCCGAACGTGAAATCCTGCGCACCGACACGGATGCTGCCATGCTCGGGCACGGTCAGCAGGTTGATACAGCGCAGCAGCGTCGACTTGCCGGAACCGGACGGACCGATCATCGCGACCACGCTGCCCTTGTTGACCTGCAGCGAGATGTCTTTCAGCACGACGTGCTCGCCGAAGGCTTTCTTCAGATTCTTGATTTCAATCATGACTTCATTCGTAGCGTGACTCATGTTCTTATGCCCCCTGTTGCGCAGTCAGGCGGTTTTCCAGGCGCTTGGCCCAGATCGTCGCCGGCAGCAGGATGAGGAAATAGATCACCGCAACCATGGTGTAGATTTCCAGCGGGCGGTAAGTTTCATGCGCGATGATCTGGCCCTGGTACAACAGGTCCGGCACCGCCAGCACCGACAGCAGCGAGGTATTCTTCAACTGCATGATGGACTGGCTCACCAGCGGCGGCGTCATGCGCTTGAACGCCTGCGGCAGGATCACGCGGCGCATCAGCTGGAAGCGCGTCATGCCCAGGGCGCAGCCCGCTTCGCTCTGGCCGACGTCGATCGAGACGATGCCGCCGCGGATGATTTCCGAATAGAAGGCGCCGCCGTACAAGGCCAGCGCCAGCAGGGCCGACGTGCCTGCGGACATCTCGATGCCGACCAGCACCGGCAGCGCGTAATAGAACCACACCAGTTGCACCAGCACCGGCGTGCAGCGGAACACTTCGACGTAGGCGCGCAGCGGGCCCGAGATGAACGGGTTGGTCGACAGGCGGCCAAGCCCGACCAGCAAGCCCAGCAACAGGCCCAGCAAAACACAGGCGACCGTGTAGGCCAGCGTGTAGCCGAAGCCCACCGCAATGACGTTGCGGAATTGCCAGAGTGCGGCGAAGTCCCAGTGATACATCGTGTTTCCTTTTCTTTTACTCTTTGGTGTCTGAATTTCCGGTTGCCTGCACGGTGCGCAGGCGAGGCAGCATGAAGCGTGCCAGTCGAAGCAGAAAAGGCGGCCGGTCTGACCAATTTTCCTCCCCCGAAAACCCCGCAATTGTAATGGAGAATACCGCCCGGGATGTAGCGGAAGCTGTTGTGCAGTGCTTTTGCGGCGGGTTTTTGACGGCGGGCTGACGGCGGCTGCGGCCCGCCGCTAGCTTATTGGTTAAAATAGCGCACGGCCGCTCCGGCCATCCCGATTCCTCATATCGTTTCCTCGTTACCCATGAATCCATCTCCCAGCGTGCAGCGCGTGATCCTGATTACCGGCGCTGCACGCGGCATCGGCGCGGCCACCGCGAAAACCGTGGCCGCCGCCGATACCCGCATGGTGCTGCATGCGCGCGCCGATTCTCCCGAATTGCAGCAGGCCGTCGCGGCTTGCCGCGAGCGCGGCGCGCATTGCGTGACGGCCTTCGGCGACCTGGCCGATACGGGTACGGCGGCGGCCTTGCGCGACGTCGCGCTGAACAGCTACGGCCGCCTCGACGCGCTGGTCGCCAACGCCGGTTTCGCCGACCGCAAGCGTATCGGCGAGCTCAATACGCAAGACTGGTCGCGCTCCATCGACGCGCTGCTGGGCGGCTTCTTCCAACTGGTTACCGCCTGCAAGGATGCCTTGCAGCAGGCGCCGGCCGGCCGCGTGGTGGCGGTCAGCTCCTTCGTCGCGCACGTGTACCGCCTCGGCGAATCGGGTTTCCCGGCGTCGGCTGCGGCCAAGGCCGGCATCGAAGCGCTGGTGAAATCGCTGGCGGTGCAGCTGGCGCAATCGGGCGCCACCGTCAACGCCGTGGCGCCAGGCTACGTGCAAAAATCCGACCCCAACAAATCCGCCATCGATCCGGCCGCCTGGGCCGCTGCGCTGGAGCGCATCCCCATGCAACGTCTCGGCCAGCCGCAGGAAATCGCCAACGTCATCGGCTTCCTGCTGAGCCCCGCCGCGTCTTATGTCACCGGCCAGGTATGGCACATCGACGGCGGCCTCACTTTATGAGGCTGGTGAAAAACACCGCTGGCTGCGTTGCGCCGTCTTGCCGTGCATTCGCACTGTCTGCGACGGCACGCCTTGCCATCGGCGCTTTTCACTAGCCTCATTATTATTTGAAATAACTCACCATGCACATCATCGTCATCGGCGCCGGCATCGTCGGCGTAACCACCGCCTATTTCCTGCACGAGAAAGGCTACACCGTTACGGTGGTCGACCGCCAGCCGGAAGTCGCGGCCGAAACCAGCGTCGGCAACGCCGGCCATGTCTGTCCGTCCTACGCCACGCCGTGGGCCGCGCCCGGCATGAAGGGCAAGTCGCTCAAATGGTCGCTGCAAAGCTGGCTGGGCATGGAGTCGGCGCTGCGTTTCACGCCGCGCCTGGACCGGGACCAATGGCGCTGGCTCGGCCAGTTCCTGTCGCAGTGCAACGCCGGGCGCTACGCCGTCAACAAGGCGCGCATGGGACGCCTGGCGCGCTACAGCCACACGCAGCTGAAAGATATTCGCGAACGCCTCGGCATCGAGTACGAACAAACCACGGTCGGCAACCTGCAGCTGTTCCGCACGCAGGAGGGCATGGACAACGCCGGCCTCGCCGCGCGCGTGCTGGCGGAAGCGGGCGTCGCTTATGAGCTGCTCGACGCCGACGCCTGCGTCGCCTTCGACCCGGCGCTGCGCGCCGCACGCGATCAACTGGTCGGCGGCATGCTGCTGCCGCAAGATGAAACCGGCAATTGCCCGCTGTTCGCCCGCGCGCTGGCCGACTGGCTGCAATCGCAGGGCGTCAGCTTCGTGCTCGGTACTTCCGTACAGCAGATCGAATACGCCGGCGGCGCCGTCACCGGCCTGCGCACCGCCAACGGCATGTTGACGGCCGACGCCTACGTGGTGGCCTGCGCCAGCGCATCGGTGGCCCTGGTCAAGCCGCTGGGTTTGCGGTTGCCGGTGTATCCGGTCAAGGGCTACGCAATCACCGTGCCGGTCAGCGACGCCACGGCGGCGCCGAAGAGCGGCGTGATGGATGAGTACTACAAGGTGGCGATCACGCGCATGGGTTCCCACATCCGCGCCGCCGGCACGGCCGAGATCGGCAGCTGGGATACGAAGGTGACGCCGCGCGATTGCGCCACCGCGATCAAGTCGCTCAGCTCGCTGTTCCCGGGCGGCGCCGACATGAGCGGCATCAGCTACTGGGCCGGCCTGCGGCCGATGACGCCGGACGGCGCGCCGCTGATCGGCGCGACTGCGTTTTCCAATCTCTGGCTCAACGCCGGCCACGGTTCCAACGGCTGGACCACGGCCTGCGGTTCGAGCCGGCTGATCGCCGACAAGATTGCCGGCGTCAACACGGAAATCGTCAGCGACGATTTAAGTCCGCTGCGAGCGTTCCAATAGTCAACGGGTAAACAGGCTGTTGATATTGTCGCCGTTACTGAAGTTGCTCAGCGCCCAGCCCGAAGCGGTCTTGTAGAAAATGAACTGCCAGGGAATCGCCTGCTTTTCGGCCTTCTCTATATAGACCAGCTTGAGCAGCGATTCGCCCACCTTCTCGCTGCGGATGAATTCGTAGCCCACCGACCCGCCGATGGTTTGCTCCAGCTGCATGCGCGACGTGCGTGCGGTGAGCCGCGCGCGGTCGAGCGTGTTGACGTCGGTCAGCGTGTACGGCGTCATGGCGGCGTAGGCGTCGTCGGTCTGGCCCTTGCCAGCGGCGGCCATGACCTTGTCGGCGAGCTGGCGCACTTCGGCTTCGCTTTTGAGCGTGTCGGCGCGGGCGGTGAAGGTGGTTGCGGCGAGCAGCGTGACCGCGATGGTGGACAGCAAGGTGCGCATGGCGCTTCTCCTGAAAAATCGGATCGCTCATTGTGCCACTGCGGCGGCCGGCAGAAAACCGGCGAGTGTAAAGCCGCGTTCGGCATGGCGTAAATCAGGGTAAAAGCGCGCGAGGCGGGGAACATCGGCGGATATGATGAATTTCACTCATCGTCGAACCGGTCGCCGCCATGATCAAATTTTTCTTCGCCTCCGTTTGCGCTGCATCCATGTCAGGCTGCGTCGTCATGTCGCCCAGTCCGATCGTGGAAGCCGCCAATCTGCTTGGCTCCGCCATCTCCGGCGTGTCGTCGATGACGCCGGCCACGCCGCAGAATCCCATCGTCTTCGCGCACGCGCCGATCAAGGAAATCTGCATCGAGTGGAACGGCGCGGTGGCGCTCAGCGATTTCGTCCCCAGCCTGCAAAGCGAACTGCAACGGCACGGCGTGCCGAGCCGCGTGTACGACGCCGGTACGCAGCCCGGCAGCTGCCCCATGACGTTGGCTTACGCCGCCTTCGTCAAATGGGACATGAAGACGTTCAGCAATGCTTACGCGCCTTACCTGACGTTTGCTTCGGTGACCTTGCGCAAGGAGGGGAGGGTGGTGGGTAGCGCGTCTTACAAGATGGGGGAGATGGCGCAGGACAAGTGGTCTTCTACCGGGAGCAAGCTGGGGCCGGTGGTGGATGCTTTGCTGATTAGCAATCCTGTGGTGGAGGCGACCAACAATGTCGGTACGCCGGTTGTGTTTGGGGGGTCTTGAATCTTTGTCGGTTGTTTCGACTGGCTTGCTGTGCGTTGATGAATACGGTTTGTTCTTCGGACGACCGTGGTTGCCGGGGGCGGCCCGGCAGCCGCTCACTTTCTTTGCTTCGCCAAAGAAAGTAAGCAAAGAAAGGCGACCGCGATTCGCCGCCCCTTCGGGGTACCCGTTGGTGCCGTACTCAAATCGGGAAGGGAAACAAACTCGCTGCGCTCAGACAAGTTTCCCTTCTTTATCCGATTTGAGTACGGCACCAACGGCGACTCATAAGCGGAACTTCTTTCTCGGCTCGCTTCGCATTGCCTTGGGGGGGCTCGCCTTCGGCATCGTGATTGCCATCTTTGGTTTGATTGATAGCGGAGAACTGTGGCTTTCACTCCACCTCCATCCCCTGGCGACGCGCAGCGAGCCAGTCTGGCCGTCCGCTTGCGAGTAGCCGGTGGCGGCAGGTGCAAATCGGATAAAGAGGGGAAACTTGTCTGAGCGCAGCGAGTTTGTTTCCCCTCCCGATTTGCGCCTGACGACGCCGGGAACCCCCGGCAGGGGGCTACGAACCAGCGGTCGCTTCTTTTGCTTACTTTTCTTGGCGAGACAAGAAAAGTGAGTAGCTGCCGGGCTACCCCCGGCGAAGGGTTGATCGAAGAAAAAAATCCAAATTACCGAAGAACCACCAGTCGGAACAAAACAAAAAAGCGCTCAGCGATTAACCAGCTCCTGCACCTCATCCCAGGTCGCCGCATAAGCCCCCGCCCGCGCCGCCGACAACGCCGCCGCCGCAGCAGCACACTGCAAATGCGTCACCACCGGCGCATCCGCCTGACGCAAGATGCTGGCGATCCAGCCTCCCATGGAAGCATCGCCGCAACCGACGGTATCAATCACCTCCACCCGATAAGCCGCTTGATCGACAACGCTCTCTCCCTTGATCCAGGACAGCCCATCGGCTCCACGCGTGAACAGGATCTCCGCCTGCGGCGCCAGCGACTTCAGCGTCGCCATCGGCTGCGCATCGTCAGGGAATAATTTCTCCAGATCTTCGTCCGACACCTTCACGTAATGCGATAACGCCAGCAGCTTGCGCATCAGCACGTGATAGCCGGGCTGATCCATCAGCTTGCGCCAGTTCGGATCGAAGGCAATGCGCTTGCCGCGTTGCGCGCCTTCGGCGGCAATCGCAAGCAGGCGAGACGCCAATGGTTCGCGCGTCAGGCTGATGCAGCCGAAGTGCAATATGCGCGCTTCATCCATCCAGCCGGAAGGCAACTTGCTCGGATCGAAATGCAGGTCGGCGCTGTCGTCGCCGACGAAGAAATAATCGGGCGGCGTGGTTGACGTCACCATGGCCAGCAGCGGCGATTTGTCGACTTGCTGGAGGTAGCGCATGTCGAGTCCCGCCTCTTGCGTGAGCACGCGCAATTCTTCGCCGAAGACGTCGCTGCTGACGCTGCCGGCATAACCGGTCGCCGCGCCAAGACGCGCGCCGACGCGCGCGACGTTCCAGCAGGCGCCTCCGGGCAGGGCGCGCCACTCGCCGCCGGGCTGGCGAATGAAGTCGGTCAGGGCTTCGCCGAAGACGACGAATTCGATGGGATGCGGCATAAATGTCTCCGTAATGCTGATGCTGAAATTGTTGTTCTGGCGCTGCGCGGAATTTAATCCTGCAACGCAAATTGCGCGCAGTACTCGTCGGTGACGAGACCCGTCAGCCAGCCGCCGCGCAAGGCGCCGCGCACCGCTTCGGCTTTCTTGCGACCGCCTGCCAGCGCGATGACCGGCTTGGGCGGCGGCGAGGTGAGCGGCGGGGTGGTGATGCGCGCGGCCAGCGGCGAACGGAGCATGTTGCCGGCGGCGTCGAAGGCGTGGCAGATCAGTTCGCCGACCGCGCCTTGATTTTGCAGCTGCGCGACTTCGTCGTCGTCGATGAAGCCGTCTTCATGCATCGCGCCTTGCAATGCAATCGTGCCGATGCCGAGGAAGGTGACGTCGGCGCGTTGCGCCAGGCCGGTGACGATCTGGTAGGCGCGATGGTTGCACCACTGCTTGCGGTCGGCTTCGCTTTCCGCCACGCGCGGCGCCGGCAAGAGGTAAAAGCGGCTCTGCATTTTTTCAGCGGCGAGCAGGGCGACGTCGTAGCGGTTGGCGGAACCGTCGGAAGCGAAGGCGCCGATCATCGAGACGATCTGGTGCTGCGGGCGTTCCATGTCGCTGATCTTTTCAATTGCGGCCTTGAGCGTGCGACCCGAGCCGACGTTGACGATCAGCGGTTCTTCCTGCCGCAGGTATTGTTCCATCAACTCGGCGCCGGCGACCGCCAGCATCTGTTGCACACCGTGTGCATCATCCCCGGCCGCGGCGTCATTGCCCGTGTTGCCGGGCACCACGCGGCAGACGTCCAATCCGTAGCGCTGTTGCAGGCCCTGCGCAAGTTCCAGGCAGGACGAGATCGGATGGGCGATCTGGACCTTGACCAGGTTCGACGCGCCGGCGTAGGCCACCATGCGCTGCGCCATCTGGCGCGAAATGCCGAGGCGCTCGGCGATTTCATTCTGGGTGTTGCCGGCGACGTAATACATCCATGCGGCGCGCGCCGCCAGATCGAGTTTGGATGGGCTGGATGACATCGGTTTTCCTTGTTGTGAACCTGCCGCGTCGCGCTGGCCGATCCGGCATTGTACGGACTTTGAGCGCCTGTTCCTGCGGGACGTCAGACGTCATTATTATCAAAATTGAACATTTGCTCAACAAAAAAGCAAATGCTTGACAATCTTTCGTCAATGTTTGATTATTTGCTCGCAAACAGATTTTTTGCTCAGAAAACTACATCGAGGCGAGGAAGGCGGCAACGCTCATCCTCAGCCCGTACACAATGGAGACAAGCATGAAACTTCGCGCCCCCGCATTTCCCTTGGCACGCCTTGCTGCCGCTATCGCCGTATTCGGTTTCGCCGGTCTCGTCACGACGCCGCTTGAGCTGATCTCTTTTCTGCTGGCGATCATCACGGTCGCGCTCAATATCCGCCAGAATCACTGGGCCTGGCTATTTTCCATTTTGTCTTCCGCCTTGTACGGCGTGGTGTTCGTCGAGGCGCGCCTGTACGGCGACGCCGGCCTGCAATGTGTGTTCGTGGCGGTGTCGGTGTGGGGCTGGTATCAATGGCTGCGCGGCGGCGAGGAGCATTTGCCGCTGAAGGCATCGGCGCTGTCGCGCCGTGGCGTGCTGTGGTCGGGACTGGCCTGGCTGGCCGGCTTCGCCGTGCTATCGGTGTTCCTGCGTCATTTCACGGATACCGACGTGCCGCACATGGACGGCTTCCTCACGGCAGGCAGCCTGGTCGGGCAATTCCTGCTGTCGCGCAAGAAGATTGAAAACTGGCTGGTCTGGATCGCGGTCGATGTGCTCTACGTCGGGCTGTATCTCTACAAGCACCTGACGCTGACGGCCATTCTGTATGGATTGTTCGTGCTGCTGGCGATCGCCGGATGGCGAGCCTGGCGGCAGGCGCCGCCGACCGCATCGTAGGTGTCGGCAACTTTCGGTTTCAGTCGGCCAGGATGACGCGGTTCTTGCCGGCGTTCTTGGCCTTGTACAGCGCCACGTCGGCACGCTTGATCAGGTCCGCCTGGCTTTCACCCGGAGCGCGATAGGCAACGCCGCCGCTAAAGGTGATCAGCAGGCGCTGGCTGTTATGCATGAAAATGCGCTTGGTCAGTTCGCGCTGCACGCGGGTGATGATCTGCATCGCTTCGGCCGGTTCGGTTTCCGGCAACAGCACCAGGAATTCTTCGCCGCCGAAACGCGCGATCACGTCCAGCTTGCGTAGCGTTTCCTTGACCACGCTCACCAGATGCACCAGCACTTCGTCGCCGGTGGCGTGACCGTGCGTGTCGTTGATGCGCTTGAAATCATCGAGGTCGAGCAGGGCGATACACAGTGGCGCGCCGAGACGGTCGGCGTTGATGATCTCGCGCTCCAGCGATTCGTCCATGCCGCGACGGTTGAGGCTGCCGGTCAGCTGGTCTTCGCGCACCAGTTCGCCCATATGGACGAGTTGGGACTCCAGCGCGGTGATGCGCGCCTCGGCCTTTTGCATTTCCTGGCGCGCATTGATCATTTCGTCGCGCGAGCGCAGCGCTTCGTCCTGGGCTTCCTTCGTCGCGTTCATGATGCCGTTGAGCACCGAGTTGAGGTCGCTGATGTCGGAGGCCTGGCTGATCTGCTGCGAGAAACTGGTGATGGTCTTGTGATAGTTGTCGGTCGTCGACACCATCGCACTGAGGCGATCGACGAAGGTCAGCATCATGTTCTTGGCAGTGACCTTTTCTTCGCTCAGCGTGTTCTTGAGCAGGCCCTGCTTGAAGATGACTTCCTTCAGGGTCTTGGTGGCATCGGCCAGCGAAGTCTTGCTGATCGGGCCGTTGATCAGCTCCTGCACGGCAGTGATCTGGCTGCTCAGCCATGAGCCTTTTTCCAGCAGGCCGTGGATGTTCTCCAGCAGCAGCTGGAACAGGCGCATCAGCAATTCCTGCTGCAGGGCGATGTCTTCGCTCTTGAGCTCGATCTGGAAGCTCATCTGCTTGAGGCGGCCGATGACTTCGTTCATGGCTTGCTCGGAGAATGCGGTCTTGAGATCGAGTCCGATCGACTTCGATTCGTTCGCCAGTTCCGGTGCTTCGATCAGCAGCGACGCCATGTTGAAGATCAGCACGCGCGCCAGCACCTCGCGCAGCATCTTTTCCTTCTTGCTATCGCGGATGAATTCGCGTTCCGGATCGATCGGCACGAGCTGGCCGTGCGGGACCAGGTTGCGCGAAGGAAAATACTGTTCGACAAAATTATCCAGCTCGTCGTTGTAGTCCTTCCAGTCGCTGCCGTTGATCGCCATCGTCAGGCGCAGTCCCAGCTTGCCGATGTCGCCCGGCTGCTGCGTCAGATGCTGGGCGAACGCGGAAAGAACGCCTTCCGGTTTCAGGTCGCTCTTGGTACCGACGATTTCTTCGTAGGCTTCGCGGTAAGCGTCGGGAGTAGGGGCAATGCGGCGTGTTGCGAGTTGCTGGAAGGCTTCTCGCGCGATATCGACGGGACTTTGAGCTGGCTTTTTTGACATGCCTGTTGGACGGCTTCTTATTCAAACGGATTGCGACTAAGTCTCGTGGCTCCCCGCCGGAGATGTCGGAATAACATCCTGGCGCCCCGGCGCTCTCTACCTGTGCAGAGCGTATTGTGTCGTTTTACTGGTTGTTTCTTTACGACATTACAACGCGTAGGACGAGACCTGTCTTTTAACGCATTTTACCGTCTGGCGGTTTACACCGGCGAACCGGTTGCGCATTTATTCGACTAAGTTGTTTTTCAGCGCATAGTGCGTGAGCTCGGCGTTGTGGCGCAATTTCATTTTGGCCAGGACGCGCGAACGATACATGCTGATGGTTTTGACCGAGAGCAATAATTCGGCCGCGATATCGCTCACGGTCTTGCCGGACGCGATCATCACCATGGTCTGGTATTCGCGATCGGACAGGGTTTCGTGCAGCGGCGTTTCATGGTCGAAACCGATCTGGTTGGCAAGCTCCTGCGCCAGCGACGGGCTGATGTACTTGCGCCCGGCGGCGACCTGGCGAATCGCGTTGATCAGTTCGGACGGCGCCGCCTGTTTGTTGAGGAAGCCGGCCGCGCCGGCCTTGAGAGCGCGTATGGCGTACTGGTCTTCGCGATGGATGGACAGCATCAGCACCGGCAGCTTGGGGATTTCCTTCTTGATCTGCTTGAGCACGTCGATGCCGGTGCGATCCGGCAGGATGATGTCCAGCAGCAGCACGTCGCAGTTGCCCAGCCGGGTCAGCTTGATGGTTTCCAGTCCGTTCTCGGCGTTGCCGACGACGATGATGTCCTTGGTGCCGCTGCAGATCTGCCGGAGGCCTTCACGTACGATCGCGTGATCGTCGGCGATTGCCACTTTGATGGCAGAACTGTTCTTTTTCGTTATTGGCATGGGGTGCTGTCTGTCTCCGGGCTGAACGTGGCGCTATTTTATAAGGTTAGCGGTGGATAGGACAGGGAGCGTCAGCCGCAATTGCGTGCCGCCGTTCTCGGCGGGCAACAGCTCCAGCGTGGCGCCGGCCAGCATGGCGCGTTCGCGCATGCCGCGCAGTCCGGATGATTGCGCTCGCGTGCCGGCGTCCTGCGGCAGGCCGACGCCATCATCGGCGATGATCAGTGTCAGCGTCCGGCCATCATGGCGCAGCCAGATGTCGACGTTGCGCGCCGCTGCATGGCGGCCGGCGTTGTGCAGCGCCTCGCGCGCGATCCGGTACAGGCTGACGCTCTGGAATGCATCGAGCAACGCCGGGGGCAACTCGCCGTCGGCGACGTCGACGTGCAGGTGGTGCGGCACGCTGGTGTCGCGTGCGAAACTGCGCGCCAGCCATTCCAGCGCAGCTTGCAGGCCCAGATCAAGTATTGCCGGATGCAAGTCGTCAATGATGTCGTGCATGGCGTCGAGGGCGCCGTCGATCAAGCCGTCGGCATGGCGCGCCTGGTCGAGCAGGGTGGCGTTGTCAGCGGGAAGCTGCCCGGCGAGTTGGGCCAGCGCCATCTTGAGCGCGGTCAGATGGCTGCCGAGTTCGTCATGCAGGTCTTTGGCGATGCGCCGGCGTTCGGCTTCCTTGATGCGTTCGGCAGTCGGGGCCGGGAGGGCGGCAGGAGTGTCGCTCATGGTGCAGTAGTAGGGAGGAGCAGGGAATCAAGCGGCAATCATAAGGCAGATGAAGCGCAAATCAGCAGATATCGGTCCGTCAATGCAACAAAATGGCGATTAAACGCCGGGCAAAGGGGGATTAATGGGCCTGCAAGCGAGTCCGGACGCGGTATGGAAGTTTTTTGGCGCAAAGGCTTCCATTTCGCCCAAAAGCGGTGCTATAATCTCGTCTTTCGCGGCTGTAGCTCAGCTGGATAGAGTACTTGGCTACGAACCAAGGGGTCGTGGGTTCGATTCCTGCCAGCCGCACCAGATATAAAGGGTCCATCGCAAGATGGGCCCTTTTGTCTTTCTGCTTCACCAAATCCCGCCAAATTCCTTCTCCCCCTACGTTTTCCTTCCGTCAGGCCGTTTGGCTCCGTTCGGGATCGTTTTACGTTGATTTGACAGAAAATATTTTCATATGTAATATTTTTCTGACATATGAAGTCGACCATCAGAAAAAGTCTTTCCGCCTTCAGCGGCGACCGGCTGCTGCAACTGCTGACGGCGCTCGACAACCCGCACCGCCTGCGCATCCTGGCGGCGCTGCATGGGCAGGGGCGCAACTACATCAGCCAGCTGGCGCGCGACCTCGGCATCAGCCGGCCATTGCTGCATCTGCATCTGCAGAAGCTGGAAGAGGCCGGACTGGTGCGCAGCGCGCGCGAGCTGTCTGAGGACGGCAAGGCGCTCAACTACTTCGAGCTTGTCGATTTTTCGTTGTCGCTGAATCCGCAAATGATCGCGGAGGCGGTACAAAGCCTGAGTGCATCAACCACAAAATCAGATTGAAGAGGATCCGCATGTCGCATTCGAGTACGTTTTTCCTGCTGTCCGTTCTGATGCTGCTGACCGTCTTGCTGGTCTTCGCGATGAAATACTGGTCGGCGGCACGCCGTGCCGACATGCAGATCGCCTACGCCAACAACTATCGCGAGCTGGCGGAAAAACTGGCGACGCTGCAAGGCGCCAGCACCAGCAAGCTCGGGGCGCTGGAGCATGACGTCGGCGACATGAATGCGCGGCTGGCGCGCATCGAAAAAATCCTGCGCGAAGTGGAATAGGAAATAGGGAATAGGCCATGATCAGCGCAAGCAAACGGCGTCACGCCGAACAGTTGTCCCAACTCCACTGGATGCGCCGGGTGTCGCTGCTGGAAGGCAGCACCTTGTTGCTGCTCGTCTGCGTGGGCGTACCGCTCAAACATGTGGCGGGTTATCCGGCGGCGAGCGCGGTGATCGGCCCGATCCACGGCCTGGCGTTCCTGCTGTACGTGTATTGCATGGCGCGCATGCTGGCGACGGGAGGCTGGTCGCGCAGCGAAATCGTCAGGCTGGTCATCGCCGCCGTGATCCCCTTCGGCGCCTTCGTCAATGAGCGTCATTTGAAGCGCAAGCAGTCAGTTCTGCTCGCGCAGGGAGAGACCGCGTGATGTATCTCTGGATCAAGGCGTTTCACGTCGCCTCCGTCGTGACATGGATCGGCGGCATGCTGATCATGGCGTTGGCGCTGCAAACCTTGCAGAAGGCGACACTGGAACGTTCTGCGGCGGAACTGCGCTTGCTGAAAGCAGTACGCCGCTGGGACCAGCGCGTGACGTCGCCGGCAATGGGGCTGGCGTGGGTGCTGGGCGTGGCGTTGGTCTATTTCGGCGGCTGGCATGCGGCGGGATGGCTGGTGGTGAAGCTGGTGTTCGTCTTGCTGCTGTCGGCACTGCACGGCATCCAGTCCGGCTACGTGCGGCGCCTGGCGGACGCGCCGGAGCAAGAGGCTTCGGCGCTGCTGAAAAACTCCGGCGCGCTGACGATTGCGGCGGTCGTGATCATTGCCTTGATGGTGGTGGCAAAGCCGTTTTGATCGCCAAGAGATTGTCATCGCGCAAAAACTGTTGCACTATTTGAAAATCCCTATATAATCGCGCCTCTTGCGGCTGTAGCTCAGCTGGATAGAGTACTTGGCTACGAACCAAGGGGTCGTGGGTTCGATTCCTGCCAGCCGCACCAAAATGAAAAGGGTCCGTCGAAAGACGGGCCCTTTTGTTTTTGATCGTATTCCCAGACCGTGGAGCATTCATGAGCGCAACCAGCAAATTTCCCTACAAGGGACAAGCCGTCTATCCGCAGGTGACGCTGCAGGACAACGGGCAATACGCCGCCTGCTTCGTCATCCGCGCAGGTTACGACGAGAGCGGCGAAGTTCGCTACGTGCGCGAACTGCCGACCACCGAATTCTCCAATGAAGACGACGCCGTCGCCTACATCCTCGATTTTTCCGCTGAATGGATTGATCAGAATCCGCTGTAACGGTACATCGGTATTGACGGTATCTATGCGTTCAATACCAGTTCGCGCGACGATGACAGTTTGAAGGTATTCACCACCGTCACCAGCGAGCCGGCCTGATCCAGCAGCGATTGCGCCGCCGCCGCGGCTTCTTCCACCAGCGCGGCGTTATGCTGCGTGACGTCGTCCATCTGCATGATGGCCTGGTTGACTTGCTCGATGCCGGTGCTTTGTTCCAGGCTGGCGTTGCTGATGTCGGCGACGAAATCGCTGAGCGTCCTGATGCTGTCGACCACCTGGCCGATGGTGGCGCCGGCTTCCTCTACCAATGTTCTTCCCGAAACGATCTTGCCGACCGAGTCGTCGATCAGGCTCTTGATCTCTTTTGCTGCGCCGGCCGAGCGTTGTGCCAGTGCGCGCACTTCCGTCGCGACTACGGCGAAACCGCGTCCCTGTTCACCGGCGCGCGCAGCTTCCACCGCGGCGTTCAACGCCAGGATGTTGGTCTGGAAGGCGATGCCGTTGATGACCGAAATGATGTCGACGATCTTGCGCGACGATTCATTGATGGTCGCCATGGTTCCCACCATCTGATTGACGGCGTTGCCGCCGGCGATCGCCACCTGCGAGGCCGAGGCGGCGAGCTGGTTGGCGTGCAGGGCGCTCTCGGCATTTTTCTTGACGGCCGAGGTGAGTTGCTGCATGACCGAGGCGGTCTCTTGCAGCGAGCCGGCTTGCCGTTCGGTACGCGACGACAGGTTGAGATTGCCGACGGAAATTTCCTTGGACGCAGTGCCGATGGTTTCGGCCGATTGCTTGATGTGATCGACTGAACGGGCAAGATTGCCTTGCATGGTTTTCATCGCACGCATGAGGCTGTTTTCATCGTTGTCGGCGAGGAGGATCGATTCCGTCAAATCGCCCGCGGCGATACGGTCGGCGACACGCACGGCATAGCCGGGTTCGCCGCCGAGCTGGCGCAGCAGGCTGCGCGTGAGCACGATGGCGGCGGCGATGCCGAACAATACGGCGGCGGCGCTCAGCGCCAGCAACACCAGCCGGCTTGAGCGATACGTGGCGTCAATGCTGCCGGCGACGCCGTCGATACCCTGGCGCTGCAGGCGCAGCAGCTTGTCCACCGAGGCCTGGTAGCGGGTGGCGCTCGGCAGGTAATTTTTCTCGAAGGCGTTTTTGGCCTGGAACAGCTTGCCTTCGGCGCGCAGCGCGAGGATGCTGTCGCCGGCTTCGTGATAGGCCTTGCGATTGGCATCGATGTCGGCGAACAGTTTTTGTTCTTCGGGCGTGTTCAGGAGGCGCTGCACTTTCGCCTGCAGGGCGGAGGCGTTCTTTGCCGCGTCGCTGGTCGCGCTTTCAAAATACCCCGCAAGACTCAGGTCGGTGCTGCGGGCGATCGCGGTGGTGCGCGTGATCGAGGTGGAAATGTTCGAATACCAATCGCTGATCAGGCGTTCCTTGGCCAGCGGCATCTGCATCATGGCGTTGGTTGCTTCGGCCACCGATTGCAGGCGCCATATCCCCATTGCGGCAACGACCGCCATCATCAGCAACACGACCCCGAAGCCCGCGGCGAAGCGCGTCCCGACTTTCCAGTTCTTCATGCGTCTCTCGTTATTTTGTGCCGGCGCCGAGCCCGATGGGCCGCGCCGGACGATATTGGATTGCCGAGGATGCTAGCACCGGAGAATGATCCGGAATAATGAAAAATAACTGGAAAGCAATATCAAAATCGGGAGAAAAGTTTCTCTTCTGTCATGACGCCGGGTTGAGCGCGCGAATTACCTTGTCGTGCACGCCGCCGGCCGTCGCGACGATGGCGGTGGCTGTCAGCGGGTTGTTGCCCTGCCAATCCGTGATGCGGCCTCCGGCGCCTTCGATGATGGGGACGATGGCCATGATGTCCCAGATTTTCAGCACCGGGTCGAGCATGATGTCGGCGCCGCCGGTGGCCAGCTGGAAGTAGCCGTGGCAATCGCCCCAGCCGCGATACAGGCGCGCTTCGCGCGAGAGTTTTTCAAAAGCGGGGCCGTTGTGATGCGTGAAGATGTCCCAGTGATCCGTCGCCAGCAGCATGGCGTCGCCGACGTCGGCGCAGGCGCGCATGCCGACCGGCTTGCCGTTGAGCGTGGTGCCGCCGGCGCTGCCAATCAGCAGGTGTTCCATCAGCGGGCTGTGCAGTGCGCCGATGATCGGACGACCCTGGTGCATCAGCGAAATCAGCGTGCCGAAAATATAGCAGTTGGAGACGAAGGCCTTGGTGCCGTCGATGGGATCGAGCACCCAGCAGTAGTCGGCGTCTTCCCGATAGGCACCGTGCTCTTCGCCGATGATGCCGTGCTGCGGATAGCGCGCCATGATCGCGCTGCGCAGGGCGAGTTCGGTGTCGCGGTCGGCAGCGGTGACCGGCGAGTGATCGGACTTGGATTCGACTTCGATGCCGCTGAGGTAGTGGCTGCGGATGATGGCGCCGCTGATCGAGCAGAGCTCGCCGATGAAAGCGCTGAATTCCTGCAACTGCGCGGCGTCGATGGATTTGGTGAACAACGGGGCGGGCGACAGAAAATCAGGCATGGCGATCTCGGGGAAATTCAGGCGTGGGCGCACAGTGTCAGGTAGCGCGAGAAATGGGCATAGTCCGGCGTCGCCAGGTCGGCAGTCTTGGCGAGGTCGTCCCAGCGCCGCAAGCGGGTGGCATCCACTGCATGCGGCATGGCGATGAAGTCTTCCGCCTGCTGCCGGTCGAAGACCCCGCCTTGCAGCTGCAGGCTGCGTACGGAGTCCGCCGACAGGGATGAAAAGTACGCCGGCTCCACCGCGCACAGATAGCGCTTGGCGTCGACGTGCAGACGTATCGGCGCCAGCACCTCTTCGCCGAAGATGGCGCGCAGGAAGGGCAGGATGCGGTATTGGTGCAGATCGTCGATGCCGCTGGCCGTCGGCGTGTCGTGGATGTCGTAGCCGGCGGCGGCGTTTTCCAGCATGTGCCCGAGGTCATGCAGGAGCGCGGCGGAGATCAGCGCGGGCGAGGCATTCTCACGCTCGGCCAGCGCGGCGGTTTGCAAGGCATGTTCGAGTTGTGTCACGGGTTCGCCGGTGTACTGGGCGTGGCCGTGGCGGAGAAAGAGCCGTTCAATGTCGGGGAGCGTCAGGGACATGATGTGGATGTGCGGGACGGATGTGGCGATCGGGAAAGGCAGGGGGCATGAAGCCCACATGATAGCGGCGCGAGGCGGCCTTATTGTGACAATTCCATGACCGCATGAAGCCCGTGCGGATACAGGGCAGACAGGCGCGTGTTCGCGATGCTGCGTGAAGACTTGTTAATAACCGTAACAGTTTGTAATAGCGGTAGATGCAGGGTGGTACGGGGTATATCTTACGAACTCCCCCCTCTAATTCACCCCCCTGAATTAGATTTAACCCGCGCCGCAAGGCGCGGGTTTTTTATTGCCCGGTCGGTTTTTGCCGGCGATTTCGCGCGCGCTCCCTCATGAATTTCCCGTCTGGCGCTGATACATACTCCCATATGATGCTATAATTTAATGGTAATCATTATCATCTAATGCGTGGGAGAAAAATCTTATGATCGGTATCAAGAAAATCGCAGTAGCCGCCGCCATGTTCGCAGCCTTCTCGGCTGCCAGCGCCGCCGAATATCCTATCGGCAAACCACAGATTCAGAACGGCATGGAAGTCAGCGCGGTCTACCTGCAACCGATCAAGATGGAACCGGACGGCATGATGCGCAAGGCAGAGGAGTCGGACGTCCACCTGGAAGCCGATATCCGCGCCGTCGCCAAGAATCCGAACGGCTTTGCCGAAGGCGACTGGATGCCGTATCTGGTCATCAAGTTCGAACTGGCCAAGGCCGGTTCGACCAAGGTCATCAAGGGCGACATGATGCCGATGGTGGCCAGCGACGGTCCGCACTACGGCGACAACGTCAAGCTCGACGGTCCGGGCAAGTACAAGCTGAAGCTGACCATCTCGCCGCCATCTGCCAACGCGCATGCTCACTTTGGCCGTCACGTCGACAAGGAAACCGGTGTCGGCGCCTGGTTCAAGCCGTTTGAACTGACCTACGATTTCACCTTCGCCGGCGTCGGCAAGAAGGGCGGCTACTAATCAGCGACTGAGCTGTTTTAGCGAGAGCGCATGCGCAGCCTCATTGCGCATGCCGAATTGACCGGCCTTGCCTTGCGCAAGGCCAAGTAGTTTGGGAGCACTGGATGTCCTTGCGTAAATCGCAACCTTCACGAATTTTGGCGACCTTGATCGGCCTGGCCTGCTCGTTGTCCGCCGCCACCGCATTTGCTTCTGATCTGCTGACATTCAAGCTTGAGATGGCGGACGGCAAATTCAATCCTGCGCGCATCGAAGTCCCTGCAGGACAGCGCATCAAGATCGAAATCCACAACGTCGGCAAAACCGCCGCCGAATTCGAAAGCGTGGAACTGCGCAAGGAAAAAGTCCTGGCGCCGGGCGCGCAGTCCTTCGTCGTGATCGCTCCCCTGCGTCCGGGCGAGTACAAGTTTTTCGACGATTTCCATCTGAACATGCCGCAAGGCGCCATCGTCGCCAAATAAGCGGCGTGGGGCGGTGATCGCGGTGACCGGCAATATGCAATTGAAAGGGATGTAATGGGGCAGGTGTTATTTATCGTCTGGCGTGAAAGCGTCGAGGCCTTGCTGGTGGTCGGGATTCTGTATGCCTGGCTCAATAACGGCGATGCCGCCGCACGTCGCGGCCTGCCGTATCTGTGGGGCGGCGTGGCGGCAGGCGTTGTGGCTGCACTGGCGCTGGGGGCCGCCTTGCTCGGTTTCAGCGAACTCCTGTCCGGTGACGCCCAGACGTATTTCCAGATCGGCATGGTGCTGGTTGCCGCGGTGCTGATCGTGCAAATGGTGTTCTGGATGCGCAAGCACGGCCGTACTCTCAAGCGAGACATGGAAAGCTCGCTGAAAGCGAACTATGCCACCGGCAACTGGTGGGGTGTGTTCCTGCTGGTGGCGCTGGCGATTGCACGCGAGGGCAGCGAGACTGCTGTGTTCCTCTACGGAATCGGCATGGGCGAGCAGGATGCCAGCCGTGGCGCGCTGATTTTCGCCGGCGCGCTCGGTTTCGGCCTGGCGTTCCTGACCTTCTATCTGCTGCAATTGGGCGGCAAGGTTTTCTCATGGCGCCGTTTCTTCCAGGTGACCGAAATCATCCTGTTGCTGCTGGCGGCCGGGTTGTTGCTGACCGGGGTCGAAAAGCTGCTGGACCTGCTACTGGAGAGCTCCGACTGGTTCGCCTCGCTCGGCTTCGTCTCGAGCCTGACTGCGCCCGTCTGGGACACCAGCTGGCTGCTGGATGATTCGAGCACTGCAGGCAGCCTGGTGTCGACGCTGACGGGCTATCGCGCCCGCCCGGCGCTGATGAGTGTTGCCATTTATGTCATATATTGGCTTGTGGTATCCTCCGCGCTTGGCAAGTCGAAATCGACACAAGTTAATAATAAGCAAGCAGCATAAGGCGATATGAGCACCAGTACGCTTCCCAATACCCGTCTGGCGCGGACGGGTGACTGGATGCGCCGCAACGGCGCATTGATCCGCGGTATTCAATGGATCGTCGTCCTGGTGTACGCCGTGCTCATCCTGGTCCCCATTTTCCTGCCGTTACCGGACGAAACCGCGCATATCTGGTCCAACCTGACCCTGATTGCGCAGTTCTGCTTCTGGGGCATCTGGTGGCCGTTCGTGTTGGTCAGCATGGTGCTGATGGGCCGTGTCTGGTGCGGCGTGCTGTGTCCCGAAGGTGCATTGACCGAGTTCGCCAGCAAGTTCGGCAAAGGCCGTACCATCCCGCACTGGATGCGCTGGGGCGGCTGGCCCTTTGTCGCGTTTGCACTCACCACGATTTACGGCCAGATGGTCAGCGTCTACCAATATCCCAAGGCAGTATTGCTGGTGTTGGGAGGATCGACGCTCGGCGCCATGATCGTCGGTTATCTGTACGGCCGCGAAAAGCGCGTCTGGTGCAAATACCTGTGCCCGGTCAACGGCGTGTTCGGCCTGCTCGCCAAGCTGGCGCCATTCCATTACAAAGTCAACGAAGACGCCTGGCGCGCTTCCTACGACACCCACGGCAAGAAGACCATCGCCGTCAATTGCGCGCCGCTGGTTCCCTTGCGCAACATGAAGGGCGCTTCCGATTGCCACATGTGCGGTCGTTGCAGCGGCCATCGCGATGCGATCGCGCTGACATGGCGCGCACCGACCGTCGAAATCGTCAAGGTCGGCCGCACCAACAACAACCTGTGGGAAAGCGCGCTGGCGCTGTACGGCCTGTTCGGCATCGCCATCGGAGCGTTCCACTGGAGCGCCAGCCCCTGGTTCGTCGAGGCCAAGCAATTCATCGCTACCTGGCTCATCGATCGCGACATCATGTGGCCGTTTGCGACCAACGCGCCATGGTGGCTGCTCACCAATTATCCGCAACAAAGCGACGTGTTTTCCTGGCTCGACGGCGGCCTCGTGGTGTCTTACATCCTGGCCACCGCCGCCGTGCTCGGCACCGCGCTGACCGCCTTGTTCGCGATCAGCAATCTCGTGCTCGGTCCATGGAGCCGCTCCCGTTTCAATCACCTGGTGCAGGCGGCGATTCCGCTGGCCGGCTGTGGCGTGTTCGTCGGCTTGTCGGCAACTACCATCAGCCTGCTGCGTGCGGAACATTGGCCGGTGGACTGGGCCAATGACGTACGCGCTGCCTTGCTCACCGTCATGACCTTGTGGAGCGTGCTGCTGGCATGGAAAGTCGTCGGCCAGCACACCGAGGCGTTCTCGCGCCGCGTGCTTGCCATGCTGCCCGTGATCGGTGCGCTCGCGCTGGTCAACTATGCGTGGCTGCTGATGTTCTGGATCTGGTGATTTCTACCGGATTTCCCCCGTTTCGCCGCTTTGCAGGACTCGCGTAAAATAGCGGGTTTGGTCCGACAGGACCTCGTTTTTGGAACCAACCTGCAAAGATTCTTATGGCGCGCCCCCGTTTCCTTCCCGACAATCTGACGCTGATGCTGTTTGCGGTGGTTCTCACCGCCAGCATTTTTCCCTGTACCGGCGTGGTCGCCGTCGGCTTCGACTGGCTGACCACATTCATGATCGGCCTGCTGTTTTTTATGCACGGCGCCAAGTTGTCGCGCCAGGCGGTGATCGCCGGCATGGTGCACTGGCGTTTGCACGTGACGGTGCTGCTCTGCACCTTCGCCGTGTTCCCCTTGCTCGGCCTGGTCCTCAAGCCTGCCTTGCTGCTGGTGATCACGCCGGATCTGTATCTCGGCATCCTGTTCCTGTGCGTGCTGCCGTCGACGGTGCAGTCCTCGATCGCTTTCACTTCGGTCGCGCGCGGCAACGTGCCGGCGGCCATCTGCGCCGCGTCGGCCTCCAATTTGCTGGGAATCTTCCTGACGCCGCTCATAGTCGGCGTCATCATCGTGGCGCACAGCGCCGGGCATTCCTCGCTGGATTCCATCCTGAAGATCGTCTATCAGTTGCTGTTGCCGTTCGTGGCAGGCCAGATCGCCCGTCCCTGGATCGGCGCCTGGATGGACCGCAACAAGTCCTGGCTGCGCTGGGTCGACCAGAGTTCCGTCCTGCTGGTCGTGTACGTGGCGTTCAGCGAAGCCGTCAATCAGGGCTTGTGGCGCCAGGTGCCGCCGGTCATGCTGATCAGTCTGATCGTCATCAGCGCCTTGCTGCTGGCGATCATCATGGCGATCACCACGTTCGGCAGCCGTCGTCTCGGCTTCAACAAGGAAGATGAAATCACCATCGTCTTCTGCGGCTCGAAAAAAAGCCTTGCCAGCGGCGTTCCCATGGCCAAGGTCTTGTTCGCCAGCCAGACCGTCGGCATGGTCCTGTTGCCGCTGATGTTGTTCCATCAGATTCAATTGATGGTGTGCGCGATATTGGCGCAGCGTTACGGCAGTCGTCCGGACCAGGCGAAGCCCGCTGGCTGAGCAGTACTGCCGCCGTTCAAAAAAAGCCCGCTGCGCGCGGGCTTTTTCATTGCCTGCGCCGATGCCGGGAGAAGAAGGCCAGCATCAGCTTGCCGGCGTCAGGACCCCTGGCGTTGAATGGAAACGTCTCGTCGCCGCCGCTCCATGCATGCCCGAGACGTGCGATGTGCACCGACCGGAGCAGGACCTTCGAACCGGCTGCAAAGTCGTGGACCGTCATTGTGTTTTTGCGAGGAAATTGCTTTGACGTCCTTCCGAAGGCCTTCGTCACCGGCGGCTGCGGGGCAGGGGCGGCAGCGTGGTTGAGCAGCAGGAATTGCCTGGCCAACTGCAATTGATTGACCGGACGCACGATCTTGTCGTCGTCGCCGGTAATCAGAATCGCCGGCATGCCCGGAAAATCAGGACTCTTGAGCAGCAGTTTTTCTATCGGCGCCAAAGCCTGAGTGCTGCCATGCTGCATCACGCCGTAAGCGCCGACAGCCGTGCGGCTTGCGCTCAATACCGGGGCGGAATGCATGCCGACGGCAGCGATCAGTCGCGGGTGGGTCAGTGCCAGGATCTGCGCCATGGCCGCCCCGGCGGAGATGCCGCAGGCATAAATGCGGCTGCGATCAATCGCATGTTCTTCAACGATCTTGCCGATCATGTGTGCGATGACGGCAATGTCGCCGCCGCCGCGCTGAGTCGCCGCGTCATACCATTTCCAGCAGCGATTGGGATGCGTGCGCAGCGACTGTTCGGGATACAGCACCGCGTAGTCCCTGGCGGCGGCCAGCCGGTTCATGCGTGTGCCGGCAGCGAAATCGGCGGCGGTTTGTTCGCATCCGTGCAGCATGACGATCAATGGAATCGAATCGTCGAGCCCGGGCGCGCGGGACGGAAGAAACAAGCGATAGTGCATGCGGCGTGCAGGCAACCCGGTACTGACGCAGGACGAACTGATCCATTCGCCGGATGGGCCTTCTTTCTGCGCCCGCGGCTTTGGGGCCACAGGCTTGCGTGTCGCCTTTGGCTTGGTCAATATCGCCTTGAGTACCTTGCCGGCTTGCCTCTGCTGCGCCTTGCCGGCCTTTTTAAGGCTGCTCAGCCACATTCGGTTCAGTTTTTTGAGCATGTCGATCCGTCAAGAGTGAGTGTCCGGGTGAGTGCGACACAAGGAAGACGGCGTGAACGCAATAATGTTCAACCAAAATGCTGTGCTGCGTTAATCTGGAGACTGCGCGGATGAAGGAGATGTCACATGGATCTGGTCTTACGTAACGCCACGCTGCCTGATGGCCGGCAGCAAGCAGATATCGCCATTGAAGCAGGCCGCATTGCGGCAATCGGGACGGCCCTGAATCTCAAGGGAGCAGAGGAAATCGATGTCGCCGGCGACCTGGTGACGCCGCCGTTCGTCGATGCGCATTTCCACATGGACGCGACGCTGAGCTACGGCCTGCCGCGCGTGAACGCTTCAGGCACGCTGCTCGAAGGCATTGCGCTGTGGGGCGAGCTGAAACCGGAGCTGACGCAGCAGGCACTGGTCGAGCGCGCGCTGCAGTATTGCGACTGGGCGGTCGCACGCGGTCTGCTGGCGATCCGTTCTCATGTCGATATCTGCGACGATCGTTTGCTGGCGGTGGAGGCCTTGCTGCACGTGAAGAGATCGGTCGCGTCTTATCTCGATCTGCAACTGGTGGCGTTTCCGCAGGATGGCCTGCTGCGCAGTCCGACTGCCTTCTCCAATCTGAAGCGCGCAATCGCCATGGGTGTTGACGTGGTCGGCGGCATCCCGCATTTCGAACGGACCATGGCCGACGGCGCAGAGTCGGTCAGGCTGCTATGTGAGTTCGCAGCGGAAAAGGGATTGCGCGTCGACATACATTGCGATGAATCCGACGACCCGATGTCTCGGCATATCGAAACCTTGGCTTACCATGCGCAGCGGCTCGGTTTGCAGGGCAGGGTAGCCGGATCGCACCTGACCTCGATGCATTCGATGGACAACTACTATGTCAGCAAATTGTTGCCGTTGATTCGCGAAGCCGGTGTCGCGGCAATCGCCAATCCCCTGATCAACATCACGCTGCAAGGGCGCCATGACACCTATCCGAAGCGGCGCGGCATGACGCGCGTGCCGGAACTGCTGGCCGCCGGCATCGATGTCGCCTTCGGCCATGACTGCGTCATGGATCCGTGGTACAGCCTCGGCTCGGGCGACATGCTTGAAGTGGCGCACATGGGTTTGCACGTAGCGCAAATGACCGGGCAGGACGCCATGCGCGACTGTTTCCGCGCCGTGACGGAAACGCCGGCGCGTATTCTGGGATTGGAAAGCTATGGTTTGCAGGCCGGTTGCCATGCCGACCTGGTGGTGTTAGACGCGAGCGACCCCATCGAAGCGATTCGCCTGCGCGCGGCGCGCCGCTTCGTGATTCGTCGCGGCACCGTCATCAGCCAGGCGCCACCGGCGCATGCGCGGCTCAGCTTGCCGGGACGGCCGGGTAACGTTGATTTCAGGCTGGGAAGATAGATGACGCTTTGATCGACAGCGATCGCGATAGCGATAGCGAGGCTGCCAGGGTTTGCCGGGCGAACAAAATGAAAAACCAAATAAAAACGCCCGCAAAAGCGGGCGTTCGTATTCTGGCGGAGACGGAGGGATTCGCCTACGTTCCGCAGGCCGCTGAATCGCTTGCAAGCGATTCCCTTCGAATCCCTCGCGTAAGCCGCGCAGGCGCCTTACTCGTCTCCGCATAGGGGGTTTGCTGCGCAAACAAAATGGAAATACAAATAAAAACACCCGCCGAGGCGGGTGTTTGTATTCTGGCGGAGACGGAGGGATTCGAACCCTCGATACAGGTTTAAGCCCATATGCTTCCTTAGCAGGGAAGTGCCTTCGACCACTCGGCCACGTCTCCACGCTGTAGGCAGATGATGCGCTGCCTCAGCAAAGAAGCCCGCATAATATCTTTTCATGCGGATTTGGTCAATGAAACTCTGCTGTTTTGAATGGAATATTTTCCATTCGGCGAGCTTCAAAGCACCGTGCGGATTACTTGCCGTTTTCCAGGTCGAATGCCTTGTGCAATGCGCGCACGGCCAGTTCCATGTATTTTTCGTCGATCAGGACCGAGATCTTGATTTCGGACGTGGAAATCATCTGGATGTTGACGCCTTCTTCCGACAGCGTGCGGAACATCTGCGACGCGATGCCGACATGGCTGCGCATGCCGACGCCGACCACGGACACCTTCGATACCTTGGTGTCGCCGACGATGCTGGCGGCGCCGATGTGGGCCTTGACGCTGGCGTTCAGGACTTCAACGGCCTTGGCGTATTCGGCGCGCGGCACGGTGAAGGTGAAGTCGGTCTTGCCTTCGACGGACTGATTCTGGATGATCATGTCCACTTCGATGTTGGCGTCGGCAATCGGGCCGAGGATCTGATAGGCGATACCTGGGCGATCTGGTACGCCGAGCACGGTAATCTTGGCTTCATCGCGGCTGAATGCGATGCCGGTAATGGTTGCTTGTTCCATCTTGGTGTCTTCCTCAAACGAAATCAGTGTGCCGGATTTGGTTTCTTCTTCCAGCGACATTAGTGGGTCGGTCAGCGACGACAGTACGCGTGTCGGCATCTTGTAGTTGCCGGCGAATTCCACCGAACGGATCTGCAGGACCTTGGAGCCCAGCGAGGCCATTTCGAGCATTTCTTCAAACGTCACGGTGTTCAGGCGGCGCGCTTCGGTGACCACGCGCGGGTCGGTCGTGTAGACGCCGTCGACGTCGGTGTAGATCAGGCATTCCGCCGCCTTGATGGCAGCAGCCACGGCCACGGCGGAGGTATCGGAACCGCCGCGTCCCAGCGTGGTGATGTTGCCGTCGGCGTCAACGCCCTGGAAGCCGGTGATGATCACGATACGGCCGGCATTGAGGTCCTTGCGCACCTTGGCGTCGTCGATCGAACGGATGCGCGCCTTGGTGAAGGCCGAATCGGTCTTGATCGGCACTTGCCAGCCGGCGTAGGAGACGGCCTCTTTGCCGATCGCCTTCAGCGCCATGGCCAGCAAGGCGACGGAAACTTGTTCGCCGGTCGACGCCAGCATGTCCAGCTCGCGGGTGTCGGGTTGGGCCATGATTTCCTTGGCCAGACCCAGCAAACGGTTGGTTTCACCAGACATTGCGGAAGGAACGACAACGATCTGGTGGCCTGCGTCGTGCCACTTGGCAACGCGCTTGGCGACATTCTTGATGCGCTCGGTGGAGCCCATCGAAGTGCCGCCGTATTTGTGAACGTATAAAGCCATAGGAAGTAGGTCTGATTGCGTAACTGAGTGCTGCTCTTGGGTACTGCTATTTGTTGCCGGGTCGCGAAAAAACTGCGTAAAGGCCGGAGGAAACAAACCCTCGACTGTACAGGGCGCAGGCCAAAATCACAAGCAAAAGCAGGCAAAAAGCGGGTTTTTCATGCGTTTTTCAGTCCATTTCTGGCTGGTTTTGCATGATTCGATGCAGAGGGGAAATGTGCGGGAGGGGGCTGACACGCCATCCACCATGGTGCTGCCGAATGGCAGGCCGACCAAGGTAGACGGTGGTTGCGGGCGGAGCCGCAATAGTGCTTGCTGCTGGTAATGCGTGAAGCGTTCAGAGCAGTGGCTCAGTGCAACTTAAGCACCGGCGTAGGTGCTGCTGTCGCCGGCCGGCTTCGATTGGCTGACGACTTCGCTGCGGGTCAGCGGGCTGCGCGCTTGAATCACGATAGGGTAGTTGTTGCCGTTGGTGATCAGGCCTTGAGCTTGGGCTTGTTGCAGTTCGGAAACAACTTCGGCGCGGGTCTTGGTCGACACGAACTTGGTTTCTGGTGGAAATGGCGATTCAGCCATGGCGGCGCCGACAGCGGCAAACAGGACGATAGCGGCAGTGATTTGCTTGGTGTTCATGGTAATTCTCCCAAAAGGACGGTAAATGAAAGTACACGTCGATGCGCGGGCGGTTGGCTTGTGGCTGCTTGCTCGCCATCGATGAAGCACAGTTTAGCCATTGCCTCGTGCGAGAAAAATAGGTCTAATGGCAATGCACTATTTCGATTATAGAAACAATCAAGGGCTTGAAAAATGGATCGTCTGCACTCAATGAAGGTGTTTGCGAAGGTGGTGGAACAGGGCAGTTTCGTGCGCGCGGCGGAAATCATGTCGCTGTCGAACGCCGTGGTGACGCGCTACATCGTCGATCTGGAGAACCATCTCGGCACGCGCTTGCTCAATCGCTCCACGCGCCGCTTGTCGCTGACCGAGTCGGGCCAGGCTTTTCTGGAGCGGGTCCGGCATATCCTGCCGGAGATCGAAGAGGCCGAAGCCATCGTTGCGATGGCTACCAAAAAGCCGGGCGGGACCTTGTCGCTGTATTCACACGTGGGTTTCGGCCAGGGCCAGCTCGGCAAGCTGTTGGCCGACTATTCCGCGGCCTATCCCGACGTGGTGCTCGACGTGTCGATATCGGAACGCGCCATGGATCTGGTGGAAGAGGGAATGGACATCGGATTTTTCAGCAGCCTGCAAAAATTCGACGCCAGCATGGTGGTGCGCAAGGTCGGCGTGGCCGAAGTGGTTTTGTGCGCTTCTCCGTCCTATCTGGAAAAGCACGGTGCGCCGCAGACGCCGGACGAACTGAGTCGGCATGCCTGCCTCAATTTTTCGCACGAACATTTACGCCATTACTGGCATGTGAGGACCGAAGAAGGTGTGCGCGACATCCCTATCACCAGCCAGGTGGTCTCCAACAGCGCATTGCTGTTGCGCGATTTCGCGCTGGCCGGCATGGGCATCACGATGCGGCCATCGTTCAGCCTGGGCGACGATCTGCGCTGCGGCAAGCTGCGACGCGTGCTGGCCGATTTCGATATGGGGCAAGTTTCCGTGATGATGGCGTATCCGAGCCGGCGTTTGCTGTCGGCCAAGGTCCGCAGTTTTGTGGATTTCATCTCCGAGCGTTTCCCGCATCCGGAAACCGATCCGTGGGTGTGACGGCAAGAAGACCGGTCAGGCGGCGTCCGACAGGCTGTTGAGTCGCTTCCTGAGATCACATTCCTGCCAGGTACGGCGTTGCGCGGTGCTGCCGGCTTCCCGTTCCAGTTCCTGCTGGCTGGTTTCGGACAGTGCTTGCAGCAATCGTTCTGCCTGGCGCGTGTCGGGTTCCATGGGACCGAAAAAGGCGACGGTGGAGCCGCGTTGCATCAGTAGCGTAGGGAAATTGTCGACGTCGAGGTCGCCCACCAGGTCGGCCTGGTCTTCGATGTCGATCCAGACGAAATGATGTTCCGGGCGGCGCTCGGCCCAGCTCGCGAAGTTGGTCGCATAGTCGCGGCAACTGCCGCACCAGGCGGCGCACAGGCAGGCCACGACCCATTTGTCGCCGGCGAGGGCGGCAGCAAGTTCGTCGCGGTTGCTGGCGGAGAAGATCTGATAGGACATAAGGCGGCCTATTCTACTCCGGAAGCGCAAAACCGGCGCAAACAGGCTGCGACTCCGTTATCCCCGAATAGTCGTTCCCCGACAGGAGCGAGGAGGGCGCGGCGCGGTAAAATAGCGGGATGTCTATCATTCTTGCCATCGAAACTTCCACCGAACTTGCCTCCGCTGCCCTGTTGCACGGCGACGAACTGATCTTCCGCGAATCGATGGGCGTGCAGACCCATTCCGAAACCATTTTGCCGATGGTCCAGCAATTGCTGGCGCAGGCCGGTATTGCGCTGTCGCGTTGCGACGCGATCGCCTTCGGTGTCGGACCGGGCTCGTTCACCGGCGTGCGTACGGCATGCGGTGTAGTCCAGGGGCTGGCGTTCGGCAGTGATTTGCCGGTAGCGCCGGTGGTGACGCTGGAGGCAATGGCGCAAGCCTGCCTCGAAACCACGCAAGGCGTCGCCAACGATGTGCTGGCGGTGCTGGACGCGCGCATGGGCGAGGTCTACTGGGCGCAGTATCGTCATGGCGCCGACGGTTGGGACGTCGTGCTCGCGCCAAGCCTGTCCTCGGCCGCCGCCGTTGCGCCGCAAGGGCATGTGCAGGCCTGCGGCAATGGTCTGGCGGCATATGCGCAGGATTTCGCGCCGCAGCCGTTCGCCGCCGCTGCGCTGGCGCAACTGATGCCGCATGCCGCGCAGGTAGCTACGCTGGGCCGGCGCATGGCCGCACAAGGAAAGACGGTCTCGCTGCTGGAAGCGCAACCGCTGTACCTGCGCAACAAGGTCGCGCTGACCACGGCCGAACGCCAGGTGCGCGATCTCGCCAAAGGTGCGGCGTGAACCACGACGCTTTGCTGCATACGCTGGAGAGCAAGTTTGGCGCGCTGGCGTTTGCCGCCATGAAGGTCGACGACGTGGACGAGGTGGTGTCGATCGAGAATAGCGTTTATCCGCATCCGTGGACGCGCGGCAATTTCCTCGATTCGCTGTACAGCGGTTACCAGACGCTGACCATGCGCGACCGCTCGGGGCGCCTGCTCGGTTATTTCCTGGTGATGGAAGCGGTGGATGAAGCCCACCTGCTCAACATCAGCGTTGCCGCAGACGCGCAGGGGGAAGGCTTCGGTCACTTGCTGCTGGACTACGCCGTCGACCTGGCGCGCAAGCACCGGATGACGCTCATGCTGCTGGAGGTGCGCGTGTCGAACCTGCGTGCGCTGCATGTATATCGGCGTTACGGTTTCGTCGAAATCGGACGCCGCAAGAATTACTATCCCGTCAATCAACATACGCGCGAAGACGCGATCGTGATGAGCCTACCGCTATGAGTCAGAGTACATTTGCCGCTTCGGCCCGAGTCCTGGAAGAAATCGGCGTCGGTCCGGTCTGGGTCCGGCGCCACCTTGCCGTCGAGGCCGCCGAGCCGGAAGCCGAAGTCGCCGCGGCTGCATCGGCGCCCGCACAGGCCCCGGCACCTGCATTGGCTCAGCCGAAACCTGCGCAACCGGATGCACATCCGGCGCCGGCTTCCCGTCCCGTGCCGGCGCAAGACGACGGCTTGCCGCCCTGGCTGAGCGAAATGAATGAAGCCGACATGGCGCCCCCCGGTTTCATGCCCTATGACGAGGAGGACGACGAACCCGCCGTCAGAATCAATCCGGCCATCGCCACGATGGATTGGAGCAAGCTCAAGGAAACCGTTGCGGAGTGCCGCCAGTGCGGCTTGTGCAACGGACGCAAGAAGACCGTCTTCGGCGTCGGCGATGAAAAGGCCAGGTGGCTGTTCATCGGCGAAGGCCCGGGGCGCAACGAGGATGCACAGGGTGAACCATTCGTCGGTCCGGCCGGCAAACTGCTCGACAACATGCTGGTCGCCATGGGCCTCAAGCGCGGCGAGAATGCTTATATCGCCAACATCGTCAAATGCCGTCCCACCGACGAAGGCGGCAAGGATCGTCCGCCATCGCCGCAAGAAGTGGCGTCCTGCCTGCCGTACCTGCAGCGCCAGATCGCACTGATCCAGCCGACCGTGTTGGTGGCGCTCGGTAAGACGGCCGCACTGTCGCTGCTCGGCCTGGATCCCGCCACCCCCGTTTCCAAATTGCGCGGCACCGTACATCGCTATCAGGACCTGCCGCTGGTCGTGACTTACCACCCGGCTTATCTGTTGCGGCAGCTTGGCGACAAGAGCAAGGCCTGGGCCGATCTCTGCCTTGCGATGACCACTTATGCCGACACTTCAGACTGATCAGACTGATACGCAGACCGCGCCGGTCTTGTCCTTTCAGCAGCAATTCCACCGGCGCTGGTCGTCGCTGCGCGACCCGCACGTGCGGGCGCTGGCATGGCTGCTGGATGCGCCGGACCTGCTCGACGCGCAGGCGCCGCGCTGGAACGGGCGCATTGCCTCGCTGGGAGTGCTCAGCGAAATGGACATCACCTGGCTGCAGGCGCTCGACAAGAATCCGCGCGAGCTGTACCTGCTGATCAATGCGCAACCATCTGCGCGCCTCGGGCGCTATGCCGAAAAGCTGATGACGTTTTACCTGCAGCAGACCGGCCGGCTGATTGCGCATAATGTCCAGGTGCGCAACGGCCCCAACGACACCATCGGCGAATTCGATTTCCTGGTGCGCGACCCGGTGCAAGCGGGCGCCGTGCATTGGGAATTCGCGACCAAGTTTTATCTGCTTGAATCGCATCGCGACCACATGCAGGCCGACGCCTTCGTCGGTCCGAACCTGGCTGACTCGCTCGGCGCCAAGATGGACAAGATCATGCAGCAGCAACTGATGCTGTCGGCGCATCCGGCGGCCGCGCAATACCTGCCGCAACCTGTCACGCGTGCGCAGGCGCTGGTCAAGGGATGGCTGTTCTACGGCGAGACGATGGAGGACGTTGCACTGCCGGCGGCACTGGGTATTTCAGGACAGCACTGCCGTGGATTCTGGTGCGAACTGTCGGCGCTGGAAGTCAGCGACAGCGAACGCTATCTGGTGTTGCCGCGTCTCGAATGGCTGGCGCCGGCGCGAGCCGCAACGGATAAAACCTTGTCCGGAGCCCAGTTGCTCGAAGCGGTCCGCTTGCTGTTCAACGAGACGCTGGCGCCGGTCATGATCGCCGTGTGCGACGTTGACGGTGATGGTGAAGTGGCGCTGGAGCGTCGGCGCGGCTTTCTGGTGCCGGACGATTGGCGCGGCAAGGCTGCGCAACGCGTGCAGCATGCGGTGGTACGGATTTAGGGAAGCGGACGGGGCTGCACTAGATGCACACTAGATGCACAATAAAAAAGCGTACGGATTTGCCGTACGCTTTTTTTATTCGTCGTGCTTGTGTTCGCCGATCAGCGCCAGCGAATCATGATCGCGCTGGTTGGTCGCGTGACGGCGCATGATCAAGTACATGATGCTGGCGACGAAGACGCCGAAGATCAGGATGACAATGTTGACGTCAAGATTGAGGCGCACCATGACGGCGTACAGCACCAGCATGGTCAGCACCGAGAGATTTTCATTGAAGTTCTGCACCGCGATCGAATGGCCGGCGCTCATCAGCACGTGGCCGCGGTGCTGCAGCAATGCATTCATCGGCACCACGAAGTAGCCGGACAAGGCGCCGATGACGATCAGCAGCGGGTAAGCGACCCAGATCGACGTCACCATGGTCATGGCCATCACGACCAGGCCCATGATGATACCCAGCGGCATCACCGACAGCGATTTCTTGAGCGGTACGAAACGGGCGGCCCCGACCGCTCCCAGTGCGACGCCAAGCGCAACCACGCCTTGCAGGATGGCGGCTTTGTCGAGTGGCATGTGCAAAGATTTTTCCGCCCATTTCAGGACGATGAACTGCAGCGTGGCGCCGGCACCCCAGAACAGCGTCGTGACCGCCAGTGAAATCTGGCCGAGCTTGTCTTTCCACAGGGTGATGAAGCAGTTTCCGAAGTCGGCGATCAGTTTGACGGGATTGTGCTGCTGGTGGGCGTAACGGGCGCCGGTGTCGGGGATGTTAAGGTTGAAGATTGCCGCCACGATGTAAATGACGGTGATGATGCAGAGTGCGGCTTCGGTAGGGGTGTTGATGTTGAAGTCGAGCACCGGGAAATCGAAGGCCAGCAAGGTGGAGGCAATGTGCGGATTGACCAGCGCACCGCCTAAGACCGTGCCGAAGATGATGGAGCCGACCGTCAGTCCTTCGATCCAGCCGTTGGCCGCCACGAGCTTCTCGGGCGGCAACAGTTCGGTCAGGATGCCGTATTTTGCCGGCGAGTACGCCGCAGCGCCGAAGCCGACCACGGCATAGGCGATCAGCGGATGAACGGTAAAGAACATGAGGGCGCAACCGACCACCTTGATCAGGTTGGTGATGAACATCACCTTGCCCTTGGGGAACGCATCCGCAAAGGCGCCGACGAACGCCGCCAGCAGCACGTACGAGAGCACGAAGAACAATTTCAGCAGCGGCGTCATCCATGCCGGAGAGTGCATCTCCGAGAGGAGTGCAATAGCTGCGATCAGCAGTGCATTATCGGCAAGCGACGAAAAAAACTGCGCCGCCATGATGGTGTAAAAGCCGCGATTCATCCGTATCCAAGATGTGACAAATTATCTCCGGCTTGCTTTATACCATGAAAAGATGACATGCCAGTGATAAGTATGATGAGGGAAAATGCATGGCCGGCGCGTTTTGAGCAAGCTCTTTCCCGCTTCTTCGAAACAAGTTGGTCCGGTAAAATGGCAGCTTGTTCCCGAAGCGGGGGATTTGGCCTGATTCCCGGCATTTCTCCCATTTTCATCTGCTTTGCAGGCTTTCGGTCCGGCTTTCGGACCGGTATTCAGTTTGCCAGTATTTCATGAGCGCTTATGCCCAGACCAATCGTTGCCACTATTGATATTTCCGCGCTACAACATAATCTCGCCGTCGCCAAATCGCACGCGCCGCATGCCAAGGCCTGGGCCGTGGTCAAGGCGCAGGCATACGGGCACGGCCTGGGACGCGCCATACGTGCCTTCGCCGAAGCCGACGGCCTGGCGCTGGTCGAGGTCAATTATGCGGTGCAGTTGCGCGAGCTCGGCTGGACCAAGCCCATCTTGCTGCTGGAGGGCTTCTTCGACGCCGACGATATCCCGGTGCTGGCGCAGCACGGCTTGCAGTTCGCGGTGCATTGCGACGAGCAGATCGCCTTGCTGGAAGCGGCGGGACTCGACGCGCAGACAGCCCGATTCGATGTCCATCTCAAGATGAACAGCGGCATGAACCGCCTCGGCTTCAAGCCGGAAGTCTATCGCGCCGCCTACGAACGCCTGCAGAAGCTGGATTGCGTGCGCAGCATCACCATGATCACGCATTTCGCCAACGCCGACGATCCGGCCAATCCCGACCTGCCGCTGGCCGAGCAGGTCAGGCGCTTCAATGCCGCCACCGCAGGGCTGGCAGGAGCCCACAGCGCGGCCAATTCGGCGGCTGATTTGATGCATGCCGACCTGGCTTACGAATGGGTGCGCGCGGGCGTGATGCTCTACGGCGGCACACCGGGCGGCGGCACTGCGAAGGAATTCGGTTTGCGCCCGGCGATGACGCTGGAGAGCCGGATTATCGGCGTGCAGGAAATCGGTCCCGGCGATGCGGTTGGCTACGGCAGCCGTTTTGTCGCCGACAAGGACATGAAGATCGGCATCGTCGCCTGCGGTTACGCGGATGGCTATCCCCGCCATGCGCCCAACAACACGCCGGTGATTGTCGACGGCGTGCGCACCGGCACCATCGGGCGCGTATCGATGGACATGCTGACGGTCGACCTGAGCGATATTCCAGACGCCGGAGTGGGCAGCCGCGTGGTGCTGTGGGGCGAAGAACTTCCGATCGACGAGGTCGCATTTGCAGCAGGCACGATCGGCTATGAATTGATGTGCGCACTGGCGCCGCGCGTCACCGTGCAAGAGAAGATCTGATATGGCAAAGGCCAAAACGAATTACACGTGTACCGAATGCGGTGGCGTCAGCAACAAGTGGGCAGGGCAATGTCCTGCCTGCGGCCAGTGGAATACGCTGGTGGAGACCCTGATCGAAACGGCCGGCGTCAATCGCTATTCCAATCAGCCCCAGGGGCTGGCGCAGACCGCGCCGGTATTGTCGCTGGTCGATATCGAAGCGATCGACGTGCCGCGTTTCGGCACCGGTATCGAAGAGTTTGACCGGGTGCTTGGCGGTGGGCTGGTACCGGGCGGCGTCGTGCTGATCGGCGGCGACCCGGGCATCGGCAAGTCAACCCTGCTGCTGCAGGCGCTGGGCAACATTTCCAAGCTCAAGCAGGTGCTGTACGTCAGCGGCGAAGAGTCGGGTTCGCAGATCGCCTTGCGCGCGAAACGCCTGGCGGTGGACGCCAAAGACCTCAAGCTGCAGGCCGAAATCCAGCTGGAGAAAATCCTCTCGACGCTGGCGGAACACAAGCCCGATGTTGCCGTGATCGATTCGATCCAGACCCTCTATTCGGATGCGCTGTCCTCGGCCCCTGGCTCGGTGGCGCAGGTACGCGAATGCGCGGCGCAACTGACGCGTTTCGCCAAAACTTCCGATACGACCATCATCATGGTCGGCCACGTCACCAAGGAAGGCGCGCTGGCCGGTCCGCGCGTGCTGGAGCACATCGTCGACACCGTCCTGTATTTCGAAGGCGATACCCATTCCAGTTTCCGTCTGGTGCGCGCGTTCAAGAACCGCTTCGGCGCAGTCAATGAACTGGGCGTCTTCGCCATGACCGAGAAGGGCCTGAAGGGCGTGTCGAATCCTTCCGCGCTGTTCCTGTCGCAGCATGACAGCCAGGTGCCGGGTTCCTGCGTGATGGTCACGCAGGAAGGAACGCGTCCCTTGCTGGTGGAAATCCAGGCGTTGGTCGACAGCTCCCACGTGCCCAACGCACGCCGCTTGTCTGTCGGCCTTGAGCAAAACCGTCTGGCGATGTTGCTGGCGGTATTGCATCGCCATGCGGGCATCGCCGCTTTCGATCAGGACGTTTTCATCAATGCCGTCGGCGGCGTCAAGATCACCGAACCGGCCGCCGATCTTGCAGTGCTGCTGGCGATCAATTCCTCGATGCGCAACAAGCCGTTGCCGCGCGGGCTGGTGGTGTTCGGCGAAGTCGGCCTGGCCGGCGAGATCCGTCCCGCGCCGCGCGGTCAGGAGCGTTTGCGTGAAGCGGCCAAGCTGGGATTCTCCATTGCGATGATCCCGAAGGCCAATGCACCCAAGCAGGAGATCGAAGGATTGAAAGTGGTTGCCGTCGAGCGCATCGACGAGGCATTGCAGAAGATTCGCGACATTGACGAATGATCGAATGACCGAATGATCGGGGGCCGGGCGCCTGAATCCGATTCAGCCCGGCAGGTCGTAAGTGACGATGACCTGATTCATTTCGCCGCGCGCCGGCGGTCCGAGCTGGCCGCCACCCTTGACGCGATAGTGCAGCGTGAAAGGCCGCGCGGCGTCCTTGCCGTTGAAAGCGGCAGTGCTGCCGCTGGCGTTGTTGGTCACGTTCCAGCAGCGCTCGCGGTTATTCCAGCACAAGATCGCTTCAAATCCGACAGGCTTTTCCGACAAGCCGTACTTCCATGACACATTGCTGATCGATGCGCCCGGAGGAACCGGCGCGCCGATGGCGAAGGTGGTCTCGTAATCCGCGTTTTTCGCCACGATGGTGGCGCCCATTGCATCAGCCGCGTAAGACCCGCTCGGTCCGCGAGAAGCTGGAGGTGGAGGCGGCATGTTTTGCGGTGGCGGTGCAATGACGGCTGCATGCGGCGAAGCGATGGCGGGAGAGCCGGCAGCCGGAATGCTCAGCGTGCGATCGACGCGGGTTTGTGCGGAGACTGCGCCGGCAAGAGCAAGCGTCATCGCCGGAAAAATACGCAGCAGCGCCACGATTAAACCGCCTGTTTGCGCGGGTTGCCGCTGCGAGCCGGGACCGTCGGGAACATCATCTGCACCACGAGGCCGCCGCCATCGCGATTGCGCAAGGCCAGCTTGCCGTTGTGACGAATGACGATGCGATTGACGATCGCCAGCCCGAGTCCTGAACCGTTGGCCTGGCCGCGCGCTGTATCGAGCCGCGTAAACGGGCGCAGCAGATGTTCCAGTTCGCTGTCCGGCGCGCCCGGACCATGGTCGGAAATTTCCACCTTGACGTGGCGGTCTTCGACCTTGCACAGGATGTCGATGTTGGCGACGTCGGTGCCGGCAGTCTTGCCGTAGCGACGTGCGTTTTCGATGAGATTGCTGATGATGCGTTCGAGCTCGACCGTGTTGCCCATGATGTCGATGCCGGGCGAGATCGCCGTGCTGACCATGACGTCGCTCAGGCGCTTGGTGTTGTTGGCGGCGTCTTCCAGCAGGCCGGACAAATCCACCGGCGTAAAGCTGCTGCTATCGAACGGTTTGGCGTAGTCGAGGAACTGGCCGATGATGGCGTCCATCTGCGCCAGGTCGGAATGCATGCCGTCGCGCGCTTCGTCGGACAGCCTGGCCATCTCGACTTCCAGCTGCATGCGCGCCAGCGGGGTGCGCAGATCGTGCGAAATGCCTGCCAGGATGACGGCGCGGTCGGATTCGATGCGGTCCAGGTCGGCCACCATCTGGTTGAAGCTGAGGTTGGCTTCGCGGATTTCGGTCGGACCCGATTCGGGCAGCGGATCGGGCTGCTTGCCCTTGGCGATGGCGCGTGCGGCAGCGGTCAATCGCGCCAGTGGCTGGTTGATCAGTGTGGAGATGAACACCGCGCCGATCAGCGACAGCACCAGCGCAATCGAGCCCCAGCCCAGCCATTGCAGGCTCGAGGTGCGATCCAGCCGGCCGCGGTCCAGCATCAGCCAGTATGCGTCTTCATCGATCTTGAAACTGATCCAGAAACCGTCAACGTCATTGACGCCCGACGCGAACTGGGTATCGTCGCCCATTGCCTGTTTGACGTAAAACTCCAGTTCCGGCAACACCGGCGAATCGTCGGGCGGTGTGATCTTGTCGGTTTTTTCGAGCGGATAGATGCGGATGCCTTCGTTGCTGGCCAGGTCGAACAGCAATTCGCGGCGCATTTCCGGCGCAGAATGGGTGAGGGCGGCGCGCGTGATGGTGACGACGGACACGATCTGCGCGGCGAGCTGCTCGGCGCGCGGACCGCGTTCGACCATGCGGAAGCTGGCCACCCACGCCACCATGCTGGCGGTGATCAGGAAGGTCAGCAAAAAGAAGGTGCGCCAGAACAGACCGTTGCTGAACCATCGTTGGCGCGCTTGATAGCTCATGTTGTGAATGCCGGTGGCCGGATTGGGTAGGCGCATCAGCGCGGCTTGCCCTCGGGGATGAAGACGTAACCAAGGCCCCATACGGTCTGGATGTAAAGCGGGTTGGCCGGATCGGGTTCGATCAGTTTGCGCAGGCGCGAGATCTGCACGTCGAGGCTGCGATCGAAGACTTCATATTCCCGGCCGCGGGCCATTTCCATGAGTTTTTCACGCGACAGCGGCTGGCGCGCATTGCGGGCAAATACTTTCAGCACCGAGAATTCACCGGTGGTCAGCGGCACAGTCTCGCCTTTTTTCTTCAGGGTGCGCGTGCCGAGATCGAGGACGAATTCACCGAATTCGAACGACTCGGGCGACTCCGAAGGCGCGCCCGGCAATTCGTCCGGACCCTTGCGGCGCAGGACCGCGTTGATGCGCGCCACCAGTTCGCGGGGATTGAATGGCTTGGGCAGGTAATCGTCGGCGCCCATTTCGAGACCGATGATGCGATCCACGTCTTCGCCCTTGGCGGTCAGCATGATAATCGGCGTCTGGTCGCCGGCGCCGCGTAGGCGGCGGCAGATGGCGAGGCCGTCTTCACCGGGCAGCATCAGGTCCAGCACGAGCAGGTCGTAGCGCTCGCGGATCCACAGCTTGTTCATGGCCTGGGCGTTTTCCGCCGTGACGACGTTGAAGCCTTGCTCGGTCAGGTAACGGCGCAGCAGGTCGCGCAAACGGATGTCGTCATCCACCACCAGGATTTTCGATTGGTGGGCGGGAGTGGCTGTTGTGCTTGTGTTGGTCGTATTCATGGCGTTATGGTAGCGTCTTCGCGGCGATCGGCAATATGTAACAGCCCAAAGATTACAAACTGTTACATACCTTACCTTAATCATCTTATACCATCCGGCCGGGCAAACTACACTGGCTCCATTGATGAAGCACTTTGTCGATGGCTTGGAAATGTGGAAAAATGCCGCTATGAATATTGCCGTAACTAAGAGGATAGGTATTGCTGCAGTCATGCTTGCGTTGAGCACTGCCGGCGCGCTGGCGCGCCCTCCTGAAGGACCGCGCGGCGGGCCGGGGCAGTCGGCCGATTTCCGTCATCAGGGCGGCAATAATTTCGGCAACGGAGGCAATCGGCCTCAGCAGCAAGAGCAGGATGCCAACCAGCGCCGCGGCAAGCTGAGCCCCGACGAACGGCGTGAGCTGCGCCGCCAGATCGACGAGGCCGGACAGGATATTTATCGCGTCAAGCGCTGACGACGCGACATGGAAGACAACAAAAAGCCCGGGCTTTCCAGTCCGGGCTTTTTCATGGGCGAGGCATTTCCGGGAGCAGGTGCTGTAGCGCGGTCAGGTCTGATGGGCGCGTTCCAGTTTCTTCTCCAGCCGATGCTGCAAGGCTTCGAAGCAGATGCTCAGGAACCAGTACACCATCGCTGCCGCGATATACAAAGGCAGCGGACGGAAGGTCACTGCGATGATTTCCTTGGTCGACAGCATCAGTTCGGTCACGGTGATGACCGACACCAGCGAAGTGTCCTTGATCAGGCTGATCAGGGTGTTGCTCATCGAGGGCACGGCGATGCGAACCGCTTGCGGCACCACGACGTAGCGCAGCGTTTGCGGATAGGTCAGGCCGAGGCTGTAACTGGCGCTCCACTGGCCGCGGGTGACGCCGAGGATGGCGCCGCGCAGGCTCTCCGACAAATACGCGCCGGCATTCAGGCTCAGCGTCAGTACACCCGCCATGAGCGGCGAGAATTCGATGCCGACGCTGGGCAGGCCGTAATAGACCACGAAAATCTGCACCAGCAGGGGCGTGCCGCGCATCAGGCTGACGTAGACCGCTGCCGGCCAGTGCACGAACTTCCACGGCACGATGCGCGCCACCGCCAGCACGAAACCGAGCACCAGCCCGCCCAGCATCGAGGACAACGCGAACAGCAGGGTATAGCCGGCGCCTCTGAGCATGATCGGCGCCGCCTGGTGCAGCAAATCCCAAATTTCCATTTTGTCGGCAAATAAAAATATCCCCGCAACAGTGCGGGGATATCGGTTTTAAAGTGAATCCGGAGCTTATTGTGCGGTCGGCGGCTTGCTCACGTCAATGCCGAACCATTTTATCGACACCTGCTTGAAGCTGCCGTCTTTCAGGATATCGGCCAGGGCTTTGTTCAGCGCTGCCTTGAATTGCGGATTGCCCTTCTGGAAGGGGATACCGATCTTGTCGACGGCGCCGATCGGCGAACCGCCCTTGAGCGGCAGGTTCGAGGACTTCAGCAGGTAACTGACCAGCAGGCTGTCGTTGAGTGCGGCGTCGATGCGGCCGCTGGCCAGATCGGCCAGGTACTCAGGCGAGCCCGGATAAGTCTTGACGTCGATGCCGGGGACGGACTTGGCCTTCTGTTCGAAGTTGGTGCCCTGGCCCAGGCCAAGTTTCTTGCCCTTCAGGTCTTCCAGGCTCTTGAATTCGCGCTTCTCGTCCTTGCGCACGATCAGCTGTGCGCTCGACAGGGTGTACGGATCGGAGAAGTCGAACGCCTTCTGGCGCTCGTCCGTGATGCCGACCTGATTGATGATGACGTCATACTTGCCGGCACCCAGGCCTGCCAGGATACCGCTCCACTCGGTGGTGGTGAATTCAGGCTTGAGGCCCAGCTTGGCGGCCAGCAACTTGGCGACGTCGACTTCAAAACCGGTCAGTTCACTGGTCTTCGGGTCCTTGAAATTGAACGGCGGATAGTTGCCTTCCAGCGCTACCTTCAGCGTGCCGCGCGCCTTGACCGTGTCGAGCAGGTCGGCTGCATGGGCGCCGACAGTGGCGCTGGCTGTAACGGCAAGTAGCAGGCCGGCCAGCAAGGGGGACAATTTGCGGAATTGAGCGAATGCCATGTCTGTTCCTTTGATAATCTGTATTGATCGGTGGAAACCCGATATGCGAGCAGCTTAATCGTTTTTCAATCTTAGCCCAAAGACATCTACGTAAGAAGTTTATATGGAGAGGCTGGATAAAGACGATCTGGCGTCGCGTTTCTCCGCGTCTTCAGCAGACCCTTCAGGCGACCAGCTGTTCCAGCGCTTCCTGCTGCCCCAGCCAGTCTTCTTCCAGTTGTTCCAGTTCCTTGCTGCAATAGGCCTGGTCGGCGATCAGCTTCTTCAGTTCTTCCTTGTTGGCGGCGTCGTAGATATCGGGCGCCGCAAGGCGGGCGTCGATGGCGGTCTTCTTTTCATTGCATTTGGCAATCTGTTCTTCCAGGCGCTTGATGCGCGATTCGATCGGCTTTTTCAAGCCAGCGAGGCGCTGGCGTTCGCCGGCGTCGAGACGCTTTTGTTCGCGCCGGTCGCCGGCAGGCGCTGCGGCCACGACCGGTTCCGCCGCTTTCCGCTCGACCTTCGGTTCGGCTTTCGGCTTCGCCGCAGCAGCTTGGGCCGCTTCCGTTGCGCTGTTCTTGGCGGCCAGCTTGGTCTTGAACAGCCAATCGCGGTAATCGTCGAGATCGCCGTCGAAGGGTTGCAGCTTGCCGTCGGCGACGATCAGGAACTGGTCGGTGGTGGCGCGCAGCAGATGTCTATCATGGGAGACCAAAACGAGCGTGCCCTCGAATTGCGCCAGCGCCATGGTCAGCGCTTCCCGCGTTTCCAGGTCCAGATGGTTGGTCGGTTCATCGAGCAGCAGCAGGTTGGGGCGTTGCCAGACGATCAGCGCGAGCGCGAGGCGCGCCTTTTCACCGCCGGAAAACGGCGCGATGCTCGACGATGCCATGTTGCCGTTGAAGTTGAAGCTGCCGAGGAAGTTGCGCAGTTCCTGCTCGCGCACGTCCGGCGCGATGCGCGCCAGATGCCATAGCGGCGATTCGTCGTGACGCAGCATTTCGACCTGATGCTGGGCGAAGTAACCGATGACCAGGCCCTTGCCGAACTGGGCAGTGCCGGCGATCGGCGACAGCTCGTTGGCGATGGTCTTGATCAGCGTCGATTTGCCGGCGCCGTTGACGCCGAGCAGGCCGATGCGCTGGCCGGTCTGCAGCGAGAAGTCGATGCCGCCGACGATCACTTTCTCGGTGGTTTCGTAGGTTTCAGGATCTTCGCTGCGATAGCCGGCGTTGACCTTTTCCATCACCAGCAATGGATTCGGCGCCGACAACGGTTCGCGGAATTCAAATGAAAACTCGGCGGCAGCGCGCAAGGGCGCCAGCTCTTCCATCTTCGCCAGCGCCTTCATGCGGCTTTGGGCTTGCCTTGCCTTGCTTGCCTTCGCCTTGAAGCGATCGATGAACGAGTGCAAATGCGCGCGCTGGCGCATCTGCTTCTCGATCATGCCGGCCGCGAGTTCGAGTTGGGCGGCGCGCTGGCGTTCGAAGGCGGAGTAGTTGCCGGAATAGCGTTTCAGCTTGCGCTCGTCGATATGCACGATCACGTTGACCACGCCGTCGAGGAAGTCGCGATCATGGGAAATGATGATCAGGGTGCCTGCATAGCGTTTGAGCCAGTCTTCCAGCCAGATGATGGCGTCCAGATCCAGGTGATTGGTCGGTTCATCGAGCAGCAGCAAATCGGACGGACACATCAGCGCCTGCGCCAGATTCAGGCGCATGCGCCAGCCGCCGGAAAAACTTGCCACCGGACGCTCCATCTGCTCCAGCGTGAAGCCCAGGCCGAGCAACAGTTGCTCGGCGCGCGAACGCACCGTGTAGACATCGGCGTCGGCCAGGGCGCCGTACAGTTCAGCGATGCGGATGCCGTTTTCGGCGCTTTCCGGTTCGGCTTCGGCGGCGGCCAGCTGGGCTTCCAGGCGACGCAAGGCGACGTCGCCGTCAATCGCGTATTCGACCGCGGGACGCTCGAGCGCCGGGGTCTCCTGGGCGACGTAGGCAACGCGCCATTTGGCCGGATAGTCGATGTTGCCCTGGTCGGCATGCAGTTCGCCGCGCAACATGGCGAACAGGCTGGATTTGCCGGCGCCGTTGGCGCCGATGAGGCCGATCTTGTCGCCCGGGTTGAGCGTGACGTCGACATTCTCCAGCAAGGGTTTAACGCCGCGGGCCAGGGTAACTTGCTGAAAACGAATCATCGTGAAACTGCAATCAAAGAAGAAAAAATCAGGTTGGAACGAAGTGGAGAAACGGGGCCTGAAGCGGCAGATCAGGCCAGATGCTGCAATTGATCCGCCGTCAGCAGGAACACCATGTCGTCACCGGCGCTGGTCGTGACCCAGGTCAATTCGAGGTCGGGGAAGGCGGCTTCGGCATAGGCGCGTTCGTTGCCGATTTCGACGATCAGCACGCCGTTCGGCGTCAGGCGCTGGGCTGCGCCCTTGACGATCTTGCGCACCAGGTCCATGCCGTCCTTGCCGCCGGCCAGCGCGATCTGCGGCTCCTGCAGGTATTCCTGCGGCAGCTTGCTCATGGAGTCCGAATTGACGTAGGGCGGATTGCTGATGATCAGGTCGTACTTGCGTGCGGGCAGTTTGGCATAGAGATCGGACTCGACCAGGTTGATGCGATCCCCCAGGTCGTAGTCGTCGACGTTGCGGCGCGCCACTTGCAGCGCTTCCGGTGAAATGTCGACAGCTTCGACGCGCGCCTGCGGGAAGGCATCGGCCATCAGGATAGGCAGGCAGCCGGAGCCGGTGCACAGGTCGAGGATGTTCTCGACTTGCGCAGGATCCTGCACCCACGGCGAAAAGTGTTCCGGAATCAGTTCTGCGATGAACGAACGCGGCACGATCACGCGTTCATCGACGAAGAAGCGATAGCCGCCCAGCCAGGCCTCGTTGGTGATGTAGGCGGCCGGCACGCGGTCTTCGGTACGGCGCATGATCACGCGCAGCAGATTGTCGATTTCGCCTTGCAGCAGGCGCGCATCGAGGAAAGGCTCGAGCTGGTCCAGCGGCAGCTTGAGCGTGTGCAGGATCAGGTAGGCGGCTTCATCGAAGGCGTTGTTGGTGCCGTGGCCGAAGAACAGCTTCTCGGTATTGAAGCTGGTGATGGCGTAGCGCAGGATGTCGCGCACGGTGGCGAAATTGTTTGGCGTCATGATCGATATTCTCGGTCTGTACATAATGAATAGGGCTAGGCTGGCTGGATACGCTGCGGAACTACAGCAACAGGTTTTCCATGGTGCGGCGATAAATGTTTTTCAGCGGATCGATGTAGCGCACCTCGATGTATTCGTCGATCTTGTGGATGCTGTCGTTGGGCGGCCCGAACTCGATGACCTGCGGGCAGATCTGCGCGATGAAGCGTCCGTCGGAGGTGCCGCCGGTGGTCGACAGTTCTGTATCGATGCCGGTCTCGGCCTTGATTGCCAGCGACAATGCGTCGCTCAGATTGCCGCGCGGCGTCAGGAACGGCAGGCCGCCGACGGTCCATTTCAGGTCGTAATCGAAGCCGTGCTTGTCGAGGATCGCATGCACGCGCTGTTGCAGGCCTTCAACCGTGCTGGCGGTCGAGAAACGGAAATTGAAGTCGATGACGACGTCGCCCGGGATCACGTTCGATGCCCCGGTGCCGCCGTGGATGTTCGACATCTGCCACGAAGTCGGCAGATAGTATTCGTTGCCGGCGTCCCATTTCTCTGCGACGAGTTCGGCCAGCGCCGGCGCCGCCAGGTGGATCGGGTTTTTCGCCAGTTGAGGATAGGCGATATGGCCCTGGATGCCCTTGACGGTGAGCTTGCCGGACATGGTGCCGCGGCGGCCGTTCTTGATCATGTCGCCCAGTTGCTTCGCCGATGTCGGTTCGCCGACGATGCAGTAGTCCAGCTGCTCGCCGCGCGCCTTGAGCTGGTTGCAGACGATCACGGTGCCGTCGGTGGCCGGACCTTCTTCGTCGCTGGTGATCAGGAAGCCGATCGAGCCCTTGTGATCGGGATGCGCGACGACGAACTCCTCGACGGCGACAACCATCGCCGCAATCGAGGTCTTCATGTCGGAGGCGCCGCGGCCGAACAGTTTGCCGTCGCGCTGCGTCGGCACGAACGGCGGCGATTGCCACTTGTCGGCCGGGCCGGTCGGCACCACGTCGGTGTGCCCGGCAAAGGCCAGCAGCGGCTGCGCCGTACCCTTGCGTGCCCACAGGTTGGTGACGTCGCCGGACTGGATGGTTTCGCAGACGAAACCGAGCGGCGCCAGCAGTTCAGCCAGGCGCGCCTGGCAGCCCTTGTCTTCCGGCGTCACGGAGGAGAGGGCAATCAGTTCCTGGGTCAGGGCAAGGGTTTTGCTCATGATGGATTCTTGAAATCAGTTCTTGAAAATCTGTTGATAAAGGTCTGCGGTAAAACCGACGTGCGTCGGTGCGCTGCCGGTCTCCAGCACCGGACGCTTGACGATGGACGGCAACTCGACGATGAGCGCGGTGGCGCTGGCGTTGTCGGTGATGCCGGCCTTGCGTTCCTCGGGCAGGCCGCGCCAGGTCGTGCCTTTGCGATTGATCAGCGTGTCCCAGGGGATGTCCTTGAGCCAGGTCTTCACCAGGCCGGCATCGAGACCGGCTTTCTTGAAATCGTGGAAGGTGTACGCAACGCCGTTGGCATCGAGCCAGGTGCGCGCCTTCTTGACCGTGTCGCAATTGGGAATGCCGTAGAGAGTGACTTGCTTGCTCATGAAATCAACATCCTGTTTTACAAAAAGTGAAGGCCGGCGTCATGCATGCCGGCCATATCTCTTGGTTTGCTGCAAACGAAATTGCCGGCACGCGCCGGCAATTCGTGGCGCCGTGATGCGGCTTAAGCGCCGCGCAGCAGTTCGTTGATCGACGTCTTCGAACGGGTTTGCGCATCGACCTTCTTGACGATGATCGCAGCGTACAGGCTGTACTTGCCGTCCTTCGACGGCAGATTGCCCGGCACCACGACGGAGCCGGCAGGCACGCGGCCGTAATGCACTTCGCCGGTTTCGCGATCGTAAATCTTGGTCGACTGGCCAATGTACACGCCCATCGACAGCACTGAGTTTTCTTCGATGATCACGCCTTCGACGACTTCCGAACGGGCGCCGATGAAGCAGTTGTCTTCGATGATGACCGGACCGGCTTGCACAGGCTCGAGCACGCCGCCGATGCCGACGCCGCCGGACAGGTGGACGTTCTTGCCGATCTGTGCGGCGGAACCGACGGTGGCCCATGTATCGACCATTGCGCCTTCATCGACATAAGCGCCGATGTTGACGTAGGACGGCATCAGCACGACGTTCTTGCCGATGAAGGAGCCGTGACGCGCAACGGCAGGCGGCACCACGCGGAAGCCGCCCTTGGCGAAATCTTCAGCGGTGTAGTTGGCGAACTTGGTCGGGACCTTGTCGTAGAACTGCGGATAGCCGGGAATGCCGGAGCCGACCGGGACGTTGTCTTCCAGGCGGAACGACAGCAGGATGGCTTTCTTGACCCATTGGTTGACTTGCCATTGGCCGACGCTTTGGCGATCGGCCACGCGCAGGGTGCCTTCATTCAGGCCGGCGATGACTTCCGCCACGGCGTTGCGGATATCGGCAGGTGCAGTCTTCGGCGACAGGCTGGCGCGGTCTTCCCACGCCTGATCGATGATTTGCTGGATAGATTGGGTCATCTTGTTTTATCTAGGTTGAAAATGAATAAAAACCGAGGCTCGCTGCGTCAATGCGTCCATGCTTTATGCGGAACCTCGGGTGGCGGCAGATCCGGAAGAAACTCAGGCAGCCGCCAGCTTGCGTGTGAAAGCGACAATGCGTTGCGCCGCTTCCAGGCATTCTTCCACTTCGGCGACCAGCGCCATGCGGATGCGTTGCTGGCCCGGATTGACGCCGTCGGCTTCGCGCGCCAGGTAACTGCCGGGCAATACCGTGACATTATATTCGGCATAGAGGCGCTTGGCGTATTCCGTATCGGTGATCGAGGCCAGTTTATCGACCTTTGCCCACAGATAGAAGCCGGCATCCGGCAGGGATACATCCAGCACTTCCTGCAGCAGCGGCGTCACCTGGCTGAATTTTTTGATGTATTTGGCGCGGTTTTCCTGCACATGGGTCTCGTCGTTCCAGGCGGCAATCGAGGCGTTCTGGATGGATGGGCTCATGGCGCCGCCGTGATAGGTGCGGTACAGCAGGAATTTCTTCAGGATCGCGGCGTCGCCGGCGACGAAGCCCGAGCGCATGCCGGGAACGTTGGAGCGCTTCGACAGGCTGGAGAAAGCAATCAGTCGATCATAGCCGCGGCCCAGCTTGTGGGCGGCTTCGAGGCCGCCCAGCGGGGCTTCTTCCTTGAAATAGATTTCCGAATAGCATTCATCGGAGGCGATCACGAAGCCGTAGCGATCGGACAGTTCAAACAGTTTCTTCCAGTCATCGAGCGACAGCACGGCGCCGGTCGGGTTGCCCGGCGAGCACAGGAACAGCAGCTTGACGCGCGGCCAGACATCGGCCGGAACCTGGCTGAAGTCTGGCGCGAAATTGCGCGCCGGATCGGAGTTGACGAAATAAGGCTGCGCACCCGACAAATAGGCCGAGCCTTCATAAATTTGATAGAACGGATTCGGACAGATCACCAGCGCATCTTTTTGCGATGGATCGACCACGGTTTGCGTCAGCGAGAACAGGGCTTCGCGCGAACCGTTGACCGGCAGCACCTGCGTGGCCGGATCGATTTTCGGCAAGCCGTAGCGGCGCTCCAGCCAGCCGGCGATAGCGCTGCGCAGCGCTTCCGAGCCGATCGTGGTGGGATAGGTCGCCAAGCCGGCCAGGTTGTCGGTCAGCGCTTGTTTGATGAACGCCGGCGTCGGATGCTTGGGTTCTCCGATACCGAGGCTGATGTGGCGATAGTCGGGATTGGGCGTGACGTCGGAAAACAGGTTCTTCAGTTTTTCGAAGGGGTAGGGCTGCAGCTTGTCGAGTAATGGGTTCACGATGGATTCACGGAGGCGCGTAGCTAGGGGTGGGATAGGGCGACATTATACTGAACAAGCGGCAGGTGGTCCGGACCTTTGGCGCTGACCGCGCCGGTGCTGTGGCAGTGCAGCAAATCGAACAATCGAAGGCGGGAAACCGCGCTATTCGCGTGATGTGCTTGCCGCGAAGTAAGTTATCGTGCGCAGTTCAAGAATAAATCTCCCCACATCTGGAACGAACGGAGTTGCAAGTATGAAAACATTAAGAGCGAAATTGCTGCTGGCGCTGGTCGTCATGTGGATCGGCCTGCTGGTGCTGGCGGCATGGTCGGCGCTCAACACCCGGCAAAACATGATCAACGAGCGCGAGGCCGGCCTCAAGCGCGTCGTTGAAACCGCCGAAGGCATCCTCAAAAGTTATGCAGCCGAAGTCGCCGCCGGCAAGACCACATTGGCAGATGCCCAGAAGCAGGCGCTGGAACGCATCGCCGCGATGCGTTACGACAACGACAACTACATCTTCGTCTTCGACTCCAAGCCGGTGGTGCTGATGCATCCGACCAACAAGAGCGTGGTCGGCAAGAATGTCGGCGATCGCAAGGACAGCGACGGCAAGCTGTACTACGTCGAAATGGTCAAGGTCGGCAAGGCGCAGCAGCGCGGCTACGTCAATTACATGGGGCGCCTGCCGGGCGCCGACGACACCAACCGCACGCAGAAAGTCAGCTACCTGATCTACTACCAGCCGTGGGACTGGCTGCTGGTGTCGGGCGTTTTCCTCAATGACGTGGAAAGCGATTTCTACAAGAACCTGCTGAAGCTGGCGGGCATCCTGATCGTGATCGGCGTTGCGGTATCCGCGATGATGCTGGCGATCATCCGCAACATCACGCGCAGCCTCGGCGGCGAACCGGCGTATGCGGTCGGCGTGGCGTCGCGCATTGCGTCCGGCGACCTGACCATGGCGATCAAGACGCGGGCGGGAGACAAGACTAGCCTGCTGTATGAAATGAGCGTGATGCGCGAGCGATTGTCGTCGGTGATCGGCGGCATCCGCACCGGCACCGATTCCATCGACACCGGCGCCAAGGAAATCGCCGCCGGCAACATGGATCTGTCCTCGCGCACCGAACAGCAGGCGGCGTCGCTGGAGGAAACCGCGTCCAGCATGGAAGAACTTACCTCGACCGTGAAGCAGAACGCCGACAATGCGCGCCAGGCAGGCCAGCTGGCCAACACGGCATCCGACATCGCGCGCCGCGGCGGCGACGTGGTCGGGCAGGTGGTCGACACCATGCAAGGCATCACGGAAAGCTCGCGCAAGATCGCCGACATCATCGGCGTGATCGACGGTATCGCGTTCCAGACGAATATCCTCGCTTTGAATGCGGCGGTGGAGGCCGCGCGGGCCGGTGAGCAGGGCCGCGGCTTCGCGGTGGTGGCTTCCGAAGTGCGCAGCCTGGCGCAGCGCAGCGCGCAGGCCGCCAAGGAAATCAAGCACCTGATCGACGATTCGGTAACGCGCGTCGACAGCGGGTCGGAGCTGGTGCAGCGCGCCGGACAGACCATGGGCGAAGTGGTCGACGCGGTCCAGCGCGTGACCGACATCATGGGTGAAATCTCCTCGGCGACCGAAGAGCAAAGCAGCGGCATCGGCCAGATCAATCTGGCGATTACGCAAATGGATCAGGCCACGCAGCAGAACGCTGCGCTGGTGGAGCAGGCTGCGGCTGCAGCCGGTTCGCTGGAAGAGCAGGCGCGCCGCCTCAAGGATGCCGTGGCGTTCTTCCAGGCTGAAAGTGTTGCCGCTACTGCCGTTGCAGCGGCGCCGGTCGTTCGCGCCGCCGCGCCTGCGTCTGCGCCGCGGGTCGCGCCGAAAGCTCCCGCCGCCGCGCCGCGCAAGGCGGCAGCTGGCCTGCCTGCTGCGCCGAAATCCGCGCCCGCCAAGTCGTCCCCGGCGGATGACGGCGATTGGGAAACCTTTTAAGAACCCGTTCCGATCCTTGGCGAGGAGTCGTTCGCCGATGGCCCGTGGTGCGGAGCCAAATTGAGAGGGGTTTCAGGTCGCCGCGATAAACGGCTTGTCCGAGCAATCGGGCAGGCCGTTTGTTTTGGCGGCAACGGCGATTCCTTTTGCAAGCCGTGAATTGAGCGGTTTTCCCTCTCGGAATGTTATGATACCGGGCTATTGCGGGCGAATTTGCCTGCCTCCGTCAAACTCTGTGAAATTGTAGATAACGTGCGCTTAAATTCCATTAAATTGTCAGGATTCAAGTCTTTCGTCGATCCGATGAATTTCCAGGTGCCGGGACAGCTGGTGGGCGTGGTGGGTCCCAACGGTTGCGGCAAATCCAACATCATTGACGCCGTGCGCTGGGTGCTGGGTGAATCGAAAGCCTCCGAACTGCGCGGCGAGTCCATGCAGGACGTCATTTTCAACGGCTCCACCAACCGCAAGCCGGCCGGGCGCGCTTCCGTCGAACTGGTGTTCGACAACGCCATGGGCAAGGCTGCGGGCCAATGGGGCCAATACGCCGAAATCGCCGTCAAGCGCACGCTCACGCGCGACGGCACCTCCTCGTACTACATCAACAACCAGGCGGTGCGCCGCCGCGACATCCAGGACATCTTCCTCGGCACCGGCCTCGGCCCGCGCGCTTACGCGATCATCGGCCAGGGCATGATTTCGCGCATCATTGAAGCGCGCCCGGAAGAGCTGCGCATCTTCCTCGAAGAAGCTGCCGGCGTGTCGAAGTACAAAGAACGCCGCCGCGAAACCGAAAACCGCCTGCACGACACGCGCGAGAACCTCACCCGCCTGGAAGACATCCTGCGCGAGCTCAACACCAATCTCGAAAAGCTGGAAGCGCAGGCCGCCGTCGCCAAGAAGTTCAACGAACTCACCAGCGACCAGGAAGAGAAGCAAAAGCTTCTGTGGCTGTTGCGCAAGAACGAAGCCAAGGCCGAGCAGGAAAAATTCTTCCGCGAAATCGAACGCGCGCAAATCGATCTGGAAGAACAGACCGCCAAGCTGCGCCACGTCGAGGCCGAGCTGGAACACATGCGCCAGGCCCATTACGGCGCCGGCGATCGCCTGCATACGGCGCAAGGCCATCTGTACCAGACCAACTCCGAAATCGGCAGCCTGGAAGCGCAGATCAAGTTCGTCATCGAGTCGCGCAACCGGCTGCAATCGCAACTCAATTCGCTCACTGCGCAGCGCGACCAGTGGCAACGCCAGGGCACGCAGCACCAGGACGATTTGGCGGAAGCCGAGATCCAGCTTGAAGAGCAGGGCATGCGCGTCGAGCAGGCGCAGCAAGCTGTGCAGGACGGCAACGACAAGGTGCCGACGCTGGAGCAGGCATGGCGCGAAGCGCAGCTCAAGACGACCGAATCGCGCGGCAAGATCATGCAGATCCAGCAGCAGATCGAACTGGAGTCGGCGCATCAACGCAATGCCTCCAACATCCTGTCCGGCCTGGCGGTGCGCCGGGAACGCCTGGCGCAGGAAAAGAGCGGCCTGAACATGCCCGACGACGCGCACTTGTCCAACCTCAAGTTGCAGCTGGAAGAAAAGCAAGCCGCGCTGGAAGAAGCATCCATGTACCTCGAAGAGGCGCAGGAACAGCAGCCGAAGCTGGAAGAAGAACGCCGCACCGCGCAGGAACTGGTCAGCAAGGAAACCTCCGACCTGGCGCAGCTGGAAGCGCGCCAGTCGGCCCTCAAGCAATTGCAGGAAAGCGTGCAGACCCAGGGCAAGGTACAGCCGTGGCTGGAAAAGCATGAATTGGCCAACCTGCCGCGCCTGTGGCAGAAGCTGCATATCGACGCCGGTTGGGAAACCTCGCTGGAGTCGGTGTTGCGCGAGCGCATGTCGGCGCTGGAAGTGTCGAACCTCGACTGGGCCAAGGCCTTCTTCAACGATGCGCCGCCGGCCAAGCTGGCGCTGTTCGCGCCGAACCCGGCAGCCGCTCCCGCCGAGCCGGCACCGAACGGACTCAAGCCATTCATCAATCTGCTGCAACTCAACGATCCGGGTTTGCGCTCACTGATGCAGGACTGGCTGCACAACGTCTTTATTGCCGACGACACCGCCAGCGCGTTCGTCGATCGCAGCAAGCTGCCGGCCGGCGCTTGCTTCGTGACCAAGCAAGGCCACGTGGTGAGCCAGTCGAGCGTGCGTTTCTATGCTTCCGATTCGGAGCAGGACGGCATGCTGGCGCGCCAGCAGGAAATCGAAAACCTGACCAAGCAGCAGCGCGCCCAATACATGCTGGCTGAAGAAGCCAAATCGCGCGCGGTGCGCGCCGACGCCGCCATGACCGCCGCCACCCAGCGTCTGCAGGAATTGCGCCAGCGCGTCGCCGGCCTGACCCAGGCGGTGCACAGCCTGCAGATCGAAGTGATGAAGCTGTCGGAAGTGCAGGAGCGCTTCAATCAGCGCAGCACGCAGATCGTCGCCGACCTCGCCGAAATCGAAATGCAGGAAGTCGAGCAGCAACAGATCAAGGCCGAATCCGAGGCCAAGTTCGAGCAGCTCGACATCGAGCTGGCCGAGCTGCAGGAGTCGCACGAAAACGGCCAGACCGATTACCTCAGCAAGGAACAGCAACTCAACGATGCGCGCCAGCGCCTGCGCGAACTGGAACGCGCCGCGCAGGAAGCCGAGTTCTCCGAGAAGTCGCAACGCAACAAGATCGACGAACTCAAGCGCAGCATCGCCACTGCGCTGGAGCAGGCCGCGCAATTGTTTGCCAGCATGCAACAGGGCAGCCTGGAACTGGAAAGCCTCGACGACCAGGCCGCGCAAGCCGGTTTGCAGTCCTTGCTGGACAAGCGCACCGACCAGGAGCGTGCGCTGGCCGACGCCCGTCACGAACTCGACCAGCTGTCGCAACAGTTGCGCCATCACGAAGAAGCGCGCTTGCAAGCCGAGCGCAGCCTGCAGCCGCAGCGCGATCGCATCACCGAACTGCAACTGAAGGAACAGGCCGCGCGCCTGAATCAGGAGCAGTTCACTGAAGCGCTGGCCAACACCCAGGCCGACGAAGCGGCGCTGGCCGAGAAGCTGACCGACGACATGCGTCCTTCCTACCTGCAAGGCGAAGTGACCCGTCTGACCAATGCGATCGCCGCCCTGGGCGCAGTCAATCTGGCCGCGCTGGATGAACTGGCGACTGCCTCCGAGCGCAAGAATTTCCTCGATGCACAGTACGTCGACCTCAACGAAGCGATCACCACCTTGCAGGACGCCATCCACAAGATCGACATCGAAACCCGCGGCTTGCTGCAGGACACTTTCGACAAGGTCAACGGCCACTTTGCAGAACTGTTCCCGATCCTGTTCGGCGGCGGCCAGGCAAGGCTGACCATGACCGGCGACGAGATCCTCGATTCCGGCGTGCAAGTCATGGCGCAACCGCCGGGAAAGAAGAACGCCACGATTCACCTGTTGTCCGGCGGCGAAAAAGCGCTGACCGCGACCGCGCTGGTGTTCTCGATGTTCCAGCTGAACCCTGCGCCGTTCTGCCTGCTGGACGAAGTGGATGCGCCGCTCGACGATGCCAACACCGAGCGCTTCTGCAATATGGTCAAGCGCATGTCGTCGAACACCCAGTTCCTGTTCATCTCGCATAACAAGATCGCGATGGAAATGGCCAACCAGCTGATCGGCGTGACCATGCAGGAGCAGGGCGTGTCGCGTATCGTGGCGGTCGACATGGAAGCGGCGGCCAACTTCACGTCGGAGGTGCAGGCGGCTTAGGCCGTCCGGCGTTTGCATGCCGTGCGCGAGCTGCGAATTTCGGTGCTGATGCGCCGTTTTTCAAAGGCCGGACAGCTTGACAAGCCCAAGGGGGAACACTACCCTGAACGGCTTGTCATACAAGGGCTTTAGCGGGCTTCAGCGCTGCTGATGCAAAGCGATCCAGACAAAGAATAACAAGACGGTAATGGTGGACCAGGCGTACTTTTGCTGCTGTACGGATATATTCAGGAAGCAATTGAACATCTTGTTCCGCCGACTCTCAGGAATCCACGAAGACCAGTTATGACCAGTTTTATCGAACTGAACACAGTTGATGTCCGCCGCGCCGCCCGTCAGGGCATGGCCGCAGCGGTAGCAGCAGCTGCGACTCTCTCAACCACCGCAGTGAAGGCCGGCGCCGGCAATGCCGCAGTGCGCCTCGCTTCCAAGAAAAATTCCAGGGTGCATTCGGCATGACAGACCTCCAGACCAGCCTGATCGTCATCGGCGGCGTGATCGTCGTGGGCGTGATTTCCTACAATAAATGGCAGGAGCACAAGACGCGCAAGACCGTCGAACGTGCGTTTGCGTCCGATCACGACGATGTGCTGATGAACGCCGACAGTGCGGCGCAGCCGCTTTCCACGCCCAGGAGCGCGCCGGCCGCCGCCGTGCCGCCGTCGTTCCAGGCTGCACCTGCTCCTGTGCAATCGGCGCCCGCTGCGAAGTCGCCGCTGTCGATGTACGACGACGATGACCGCGTCGAGCCCGAGCTTTACCAGATGCCCGAGCGCCGTCCGCAAGTGCCGGCGCCCGCGCAGCAGCCGATTACGCCGCCGGTTACCGAAGCCGATCTGGACACGCCGGTCGAGCCCTACCTGTCGATCGATACACCGCTGGACAGCCATGACGACTATCTGGCTGATCCGATGAATGTGGACAATCTCAACTCCGACCTGAGTCATGTCGAAGCCACACTCAACGACACCGAGATGTTTGCCGGCGAGCAAGTGGCGCAGGCGCCGGCGGCGCCGCAGCGCGAATTGCCGGTCGACGAACTGGTCGACTGCATCATCCCGATTGCGCTGGAAGTCGCCGTGCGCGGCGAGAAGCTGTTGCCGGGCGTGCAGAACCTGCGCCATGTCGGCAACAAGACCGTGAATTTCGTCGGCCGCACGACGGAAGGCGAATGGGAGCCGATCGGCCACGGCAGTTCCTACAATGCCTTGCTGGCCGGCGTGCAGCTGGCCAATCGCAACAATGCGCTCAATGAGCTTGAATATTCCGAGCTGATTGTGCGTTTGCGCGAATTCACCGACGCGGTCGGTGCAGAGCCCGAAATCCCCGACATGATCGACGTGATGAAGACGGCGCAAGCGTTGCATCAGTTCATCATGGATCACGACGTCCAGCTGGGCGTCAACGTTCGTTCCAACGGTGCGCCGTGGAACGTCACCACCTTGCTTGCGGCGTTGACCCGCCAGGGTTTCGATCGCCGTACCGACGGTCATCTGGTGATGCAGGACGGCGAAGGCGAAGTGCTGTTCTCGATGTCGACCAACGTCACCGGCGCAGCCGAGACTACCGATCGCCTTACGCTGTTGCTGGATGTTCCGCGCGTCGGTCCGGCTCGTGACGGCTACGGCGCCATGATCGCTTGCGCGCGTTCGCTGGCCATGCGGCTGGGCGGCACCGTGGTCGACGACAGCGACCAGTTGCTGTCGGACGCCGCGCTGAGCGATATCGCCGAGCAGGTCGGCGCGTTCTACAGCGCCATGGAATCTGCAGAAATCCCGGCCGGCTCCAAGCGCGCGATGCGCCTCTTCAGTTAAGCTTGCGCGCTATTCTTTGAGCGCTCCTACCATGCATCCAGATTCACATTCAGCACCCGCGGCGCCAGGCGACTGGCGCGCGCGGGCGGCTTGGCTCAAGGCGGCCTTGGACCGTCACAACCACGCCTACTACGTCCTCGACAATCCCAGCATTCCCGACGCCGAATACGACAAGCTGTTCCACGAGCTGCAGGCGCTGGAAACGGAACATCCCGAACTGGTCACCAGCGATTCGCCCACCCAACGTGTGGGCGGTGCGCCGTTGCCGCAATTCGAGCAGGTGCGTCACGCGATCCCGATGCTGTCGCTGGGCAACGGCTTCGATGATGAAGACATCATCGCGTTCGACAAGCGCGTCAAGGACGGCTTGTCTTCTGAGGCAGACATTGCTTACGCCACCGAACTGAAATTCGACGGTCTCGCCATTAGCCTGCGTTATGAAGACGGCGTGCTGGTCGGCGCCGCCACGCGCGGTGACGGCACTACCGGTGAGAATGTCACGGCCAATATCCGCACCGTACGCGCCATTCCCTTGCGTCTGCATGGCGACAAGGCGCCGCAGGTGCTGGAAGTGCGCGGCGAAGTGCTGATGTACAAAAATGATTTCGCCCGGCTCAACCAGCGCCAGCGCGATGCCGGCCAGAAGGAATTCGCTAACCCGCGCAATGCCGCGGCGGGCAGCCTGCGCCAGCTCGACTCTCGGATCACGGCGCAGCGCACCTTGCGCTTTTTTGCCTACGGCATCGGTGTACTGGAAGGTACGGCCATGCCGGCGTCGCATTCGGCGCTGCTCGACTGGTATTCCGAACTCGGTCTGCCGGTCTGCAAGGAGCGTGCGGTGGTGCAAGGCGCCGATGGCTTGCTGAAGTTCTACCACGGCATCGGCGCCAAGCGCGCCGAGTTGCCTTATGAAATCGATGGCGTGGTCTACAAGGTCGATCGCCTCGATCAGCAACAGCAGCTCGGTTTCGTGTCGCGTGCGCCGCGGTTTGCGCTCGCGCATAAATTCCCGGCGCAGGAAGCGCTGACCGTGGTGCAAGGCATCGAAGTGCAGGTCGGACGTACCGGCGCCATCACGCCGGTGGCGCGGCTGGCGCCGGTATTCGTCGGCGGCGTGACCGTCACGAATGCAACGCTGCATAACGAAGACGAAGTGCGCCGCAAGGACATCCGGATCGGTGACACCGTGATCGTGCGCCGCGCCGGCGACGTGATCCCGGAAGTGGTCACTTACGTACCCGAGTCGCGGCCGGCCGATGCCAGGCTGTTCGACATGCCGAAGACGTGCCCGGTGTGCGGTTCCGAAATCATCCGTCTTGACGATGAGGCGATCGCACGCTGTTCGGGCGGCTGGGTCAAGTGTTCGGCACAGCGCAAGGGCGGCCTGCAGCATTTTGCTTCGCGCCGCGCAATGGACATCGAAGGCCTGGGCGATCAGCTGATCGAACAACTGGTCGACAAGAACGTCATCACCACGGCGGCGGACTTGTATCGGCTTGGCTTGACTGCGCTGGCCGAGCTCGACCGCATGGCCGAGAAGTCGGCGCAGAATGTGCTCGATGCACTGGAAAAATCCAAGTCGACCACGCTGGCGCGTTTCATCTACAGTCTCGGCATCCGCCACGTCGGCGAAGCCACCGCAAAGGAGCTGGCGCGCCATTTCGGCAACATGGATGCGGTGCTGGCGGCGAACGAGGAACAGTTGCTGGAGGTGGCCGACGTCGGTCCGGTGGTGGCGCGTTCCATCGTCAGCTTTTTTTCCGATAGTCTGAATGTCGAACTGGTGAATCAGTTGCGCGCAGCCGGCATCCATTGGAGCGAAGGCGCAGGCATCGAGATCCAGGCCAAGACGCTGGCCGGCAAGACGTTTGTCCTGACCGGCACCTTGCCGACGCTGACGCGCGACGAGGCGGCACACATGATCGAAGCTGCCGGCGGCAAGGTCAGCGGTTCAGTGTCGAAGAAAACCGGCTATGTGGTGGCCGGCGCCGATGCCGGCAGCAAACTGGCGAAAGCCGAAGAGTTGGGCATCGCCATCCTCGACGAGGACGGCCTGCAGGCATTGATCAAAACCGGCCCTCAGGATGCTCCGGAAACGGCAGCCGCAGAATAATCGGCGATACTGGACGATAATGGCGCCATGCATCATGGGCCAGGCGTCCGGCGCCACGTGAATACACTCAATATGTTATCGGGAGTTGCAATGAGCAAGAGAATCAAGAAAGCCGTATTTCCTGTCGCCGGCCTGGGCAGCCGCTTCCTGCCGGCTACTAAGGCGCAGCCGAAGGAGATGTTGCCCATCGTCGACAAGCCGCTGATCCATTACGCAGTGGAAGAAGCGGTCGCGGCGGGCATCACCGAGATGGTGTTCATCACCGGCCGCAACAAGCGCGCCATCGAAGACCATTTCGACAAGGCCTATGAACTGGAAGCCGAACTTGAAGCCGCCGGCAAGCAGCAATTGCTGGATATTGTCCAGAACGTGATTCCCAAGAACGTCACCTGCATCTTCATTCGCCAATCCGCTCCGCTGGGTCTGGGGCACGCGGTACTGTGCGCACGTCCGGTGGTCGGCGACGAGCCTTTCGCGGTGCTGCTGGCGGACGATTTCATGGACGTCGGTCCCGGCCAGAAGCCGGTCATGGCGCAGATGACCGAAGTTTACGAACGCGAGGGCCTGAGCCTGCTGGCGGTGCAGGACGTACCACGCAGTGATACCAAGCAATACGGCATCGTCAGCGCCACTGCGTACCAGACCAATCTGGAACGCGTCAACGGCATCGTCGAAAAACCGGCTCCGGATGTGGCGCCGTCGACGCTGGCAGTGGTCGGCCGCTACGTGCTCAACAACCGTATTTTCGAGTACCTCGAAACCATCGGCAAGGGTGCCGGAGGCGAGATCCAGCTGACCGACGGCATCGCGGCGCTGATGCACGCACAAACCGTGCTGGCGTATCGCTACGAAGGCCAGCGCTACGATTGCGGTTCCAAGCTGGGCTATCTCAAGGCGACGGTCGCGATGGGCATGAAGCATGCGGAGACCGGCCCCGCATTTACCGAGTACCTGAAACAGCTCGGCGTCAATTCCTGAAGCAGAGCAGGGCGAGAGGACCGATATGGCGATTCGTGAAATTCTGAAAATGGGCGATCCGCGCCTGCTGCGCCAGGCCGAGCCGGTGCAGCAATTCGGCACGCCCGAGATGGACGTGCTGATTGCCGACATGTTCGAGACCATGCGTGCAGTCAACGGTGCGGGCCTGGCGGCGCCGCAAATCGGCGTCAACCTGCAATTGGTGATTTTCGGTTTCAAGAAGAACCAGCGCTATCCGGATGCGCCCGAAGTACCAGAGACGGTACTGATCAATCCGACCCTGACGCCGCTGAGCGACGAGCAGGACGAGGGTTGGGAAGGTTGTTTGTCGGTGCCGGGTCTGCGCGGCGTGGTGCCGCGCTGGAGCCGCTTGCGTTACGAAGGCGTGGACGAGAAGGGCAATCGCATTGACCGCACTGTCGATGGTTTCCATGCGCGCGTTGTGCAGCACGAGTGCGATCATCTTATCGGTGTGCTGTATCCGATGCGGATCAAGGACTTTACGCGCTTCGGCTTCACCGAAATCCTGTTTCCCGAACTGGACCCGAACGACGACGATTGAGTTGCTCAAGCAATCGGTCAAGTCGGATCATTGTCTTCGACCCAAAGAAAATCGCGTATGAAGCCTGACTTCATACGCGATTTTTCATTGCAGGTTACAGCAAGCGTGCAAGACGCAATTCAGCCTTAGCCTTCCGCCACGCGCTTGCCGATATGCGCCAGCGCTTCTTCGATCTGGTCGATCAGGATCAGGCACAGTTCGCCTTCCTTGAGCGAAGCCAGCGCCGTATCGATGGCCAGGAACTCGCCGTAGACTTCCTTGGTGACGGTCGTGCGGCGTGCGTTGGCCAGGCCCTGCCGCAGCAGCGCCAGCACTTCGCCGTCGGCGCGACCGCGCTGGCATTGATCCTGATACAGCACGACTTCGTCGAAGGCATCGCCGAGGATTTCGGTTTGCTGGCGGATGTCGATGTCGCGACGATCTCCGGCGCCGCTGATCACTACCGAGCGACGCTTGGCGGGAATGCTTTCGATGGCCTTGACCAGCGCATTGATGGCGTCCGGATTGTGGCCGTAGTCGGCGATCACGGTGGCGCCGCGATAATCGAACATGTTGAAGCGGCCCGGTGCGGTGCCGACGTCGCTGATGAAGGTGCGCAAGCCTGCGCGCACGATATTCCAGTCAAGACTCAGGGCCCATGCTGCGCCGACCGACGCCATGGTGTTCTCCACCTGGAAGCCGATGCCGCCGTTGCGGGTCAACGGAATGTCTTTGAGTGCGAGGCGAACTTCCTGCTCGCCTTGTGCCGCCACGATGTCGTCGCCATCGCGGAAGACCACACGGTGGCCCTGCGCGCGATGCGTCGCCATGATCGGATGGGTCGGGTCGAGTGCGAAGAAGATCACTGCACCGGGGCAGGATGGCGCCATGCTCGATACCATCGCGTCGGCGGCATTGAGCACTGCGTAGCCGGTCGATGCGACGTTTTCGACGATCACGCGCTTGACCACGGCCAGGTCTTCGACCGTGCTGATGTAGCTGAGGCCGAGATGGTCGCCCATGCCGATGTTGGTGACGACGGCAACGTTGCAGCGGTCGAAACCCAGGCCTTCGCGCAATACGCCGCCACGCGCGGTTTCCAGCACGGCAGCGTCGACGTCGGGATGGAACAGCACGTTGCGGGCGCTGCGCGGACCGCTGCAGTCGCCGGTGTCGGTGCGCTGATTGTCGATGTAGACGCCGTCGGTATTGGTCATGCCGACGCGCAGGCCCTTTTGCGCCAGCAGGTGCGTGATCAGGCGCACGGTGGTGGTTTTGCCATTGGTGCCGGCCACTGCGACGACCGGGATGCGGGCATCGTCGCCGTCGGCGAACATGGTCGAGATGATGGCGTCGCCGACCGCGCGGCCCTTGCCGTAGGACGGCGAAAGATGCATGCGCAGGCCGGGTGCGGCGTTGACTTCGACAATGCCGCCTTCCTGTTCTTCCAGCGGAGCGTGTACGGTGTTGCAGACGATGTCGACGCCGCAGATGTCGAGGCCGACCATTTGCGCTGCGGCGACTGCGCGCGCAGCCAGTTCCGGATGGACGTCGTCGGTCACGTCGGTGGCGGTGCCGCCGGTGGACAGGTTGGCATTGTTGCGCAGGACGATGCGCGCGCCTTGTGGCGGGATCGACTCGGCGTCGTAATTCTGTTTGGACAGCGTGGCCAATGCAATGTCGTCAAAACGGATCTTGGTCAGCGAGGTGGCGTGACCGTCGCCGCGCAGCGGATCGCTGTTGACCGTGTCGACCAGTTGACGGATGGTGTGCACGCCGTCGCCGATGACTTGCGGCGGGTCGCGGCGGGCGGCGGCGACCAGGGTCTTGCCGATCACCAGCAGGCGGTAGTCGTGGCCGGGCAGGTAGCGTTCGACGATGATTTCGTCGCTGATTTTGACTGCGGCGTTGAAGGCGGCGACGATTTGTTCATGGCTGCTGATGTTGACGGCGACGCCTTTGCCCTGATTGCCGTCACGCGGCTTGATGACCACCGGCGCAGCGATTTCCTGTGCGGCGGCCCAGGCATCCTCGACGGTCTCCACCACGCGCCCGTTCGGCACCGGCACGCCGGCGGCGTTGAGCAGCATCTTGGTCAGTTCCTTGTCCTGCGCGATCGATTCGGCGATGGCGCTGGTGTTGCTGGTCTCGGCGGCCTGGATGCGTTTCTGGCGGCTGCCCCAGCCGAACTGCACCATGCTGCCGTCGGTCAGGCGACGGAACGGGATGCCGCGTTTGACCGCGGCAGCGACGATGGCGCCGGTGCTGGGGCCGAGACGCACGTCTTCATCCAGTTCACGCAGGCGCGCCAGTGCGTCGGCCAGGTCGAACGGCTTGTCGTCGACGGCGGCGTTGCACAGCTTCTGCGCCAGTTCGAAGGCGAGGCGGCCGACGGCTTCTTCGCTGTATTCCACGATGACCTGATAGACGCCGGCTTCGACGGTGGGGACGGTGCGGCTGAAGGTCACCGGGCAACCGGCTTGCGACTGCAGGCCCAGCGCGGCGGCTTGCAACGCGTGCGCCATGGAGACGGCCTTGACTTCACCGGCCGGTTGCAGGAAGCCGATGTGCGGGAAGCGCGCGCGCAGGCGCACTTCAAATCCCGGCATGCCTTCGATGGCGCGCTCGACCTCGGGGCACGAGACGATGGCTTCGATCGCAGTGTGCCTGCTCCAGAGGTTAGGGCCGCGCAGTACGCGAATACGTGAAACGTCCATCAACGAGTCTTCCTGAATGTGTCTGTTTTAAGTTTCTTGACCGGGACCAGAGCCCGGCCTTGCTTTGGGGTGCTGTGAAATGATCCGCGTCAGATCCGCTTCAGGCCGTCTGCGCCTTGCGCTTCTTGCCTTGCTCTTCGGCCTGTTCGGTGCCGAACAATTCGATGCCCGCGCGGATCAGGTCGGCTGTGATGCCAAGCGCCCAGGTCGCGGCGACTGCGGCCAGCACGTTCTCGATCTGGAAGCCGACGGCGCCGCCGCCGGTAATCGGGATCGCGGTCACGGTGCTGACGCGGACTTCCTTGTCGCCGGTCGCCTGGATGACGTCGCCGTTGCGCACAAAGACGCCGCGCTTGCCTTGTTTCAAGTGTTCGGTCATGACCGGCGCCTGACTGTCGACGGCGAAGAAAATCACTTCTCCGTCGCACAGGCCGGCCATGTCGGCGACCAGCGGATCTTCGGCGTTGAGTACGGCGACGCCGTCCGGCAGCACGACGTCGACCTGGGTGCGCTTGACCTTGGTGGCCAGTTGCTCGGCATTGTCGATGTCGTACTCGGGCAGGCTGTCGGCCGGATCGATGTTGGTGACCACGCCGACCTGGCAGCGGTCGTAGGCGAGGCCTTCAGAGAGAATCGAAACGCTGCCGTTTTCAAACACGGCGGCTTCGACGGCGCGGTTGAGCAACACACGGTGTGCGGCGCCCCAATTGGCGCGATTGCCTTTTTCGACCAGGCGCTGGCCGAGGTAAAGGCCGTCGCCGCAAGCCAAGCCGACATGCTTGCCGCTGAGGTCGATGATGCGCGCGACCAGGCGGGCGATGGTGGTCTTGCCGTGGGTGCCGGTGATGCCGACGATGGGAATGCGGCCGGTGTCTTCCGGCTTGAACAGGTGTTCGACGATAGCCTGGCCGACCGGACGCGGCGTGCCTTCGGACGGTTTCAGGTGCATCAGCAAGCCGGGACCGGCATTGACTTCAACGATGGCGCCGCGCTGTTCGTCGAGCGGACGCGAAATGTCTTCGGCCACCAGATCGACGCCGGCGATGTCGAGGCCGACCACGCGCGCCGCCAGCGCTGCCGTCGCGGCGACGCTGGGGTGGACCTGATCGGTGACGTCGATGGCAACGTTGCCATTGCGCAGCAGCAGAACTTTTTTTCCGTTTGGCGGCACCGAGTCCGCAGTCAGGCCCTGGCGTTCCAGTTCGAGACGGGCGGCCGGTTCGCGGTCAAGGATAACCGGGTTCAGCGGGTGCTCTTCCAGATCGCCGCGGCGCGGGTCCTGATTGACTACGTCAATCAGTTGCGAAATGGTGGACTTGCCGTCGCCGACGACGAAGATCGGTTCCCCGCGCGCAGCCGCGGCCAGCTTGCCGCCGACGATCAGCAGGCGATGCTCGTTGCCGCGGATGAAGCGCTCGACCAGCACGCTGCTGCCTTCTTCCAGCGCAGCCTTATAGGCGGTTTCAACTTCGGCTTGCGTGTTCAGATCGATGAAGACGCCGCGGCCGTGGTTGGCGTCGGACGGCTTGACGACCACCGGCAGGCCGATGTCTTCGGCGGCTTCCCAGGCATCGGCCGGGCTGTCGACGATGCGGCCTTCGGGAATGGCGACGCCGCAGGATTGCAGCAATGTCTTGGTCAGGTCCTTGTCGCGCGAAATGCTTTCGGCGATGGCGCTGGTCTGGTCGGTTTCTGCGGTCCAGATGCGGCGCTGCTTGCAGCCGTGGCCGAGTTGCACCAGATTCCCTTCCGACAGGCGGATCGACGGGATGCGGCGCTCATCGGCGGCGTCCACGATGCAGGCGGTGCTGGGGCCGAGACACAGCGAGTCGACCATGTCGCGCAGTTTTTCGACGGTCGCCTCGACGTCGAAAGGCTTGTCTTCGATCGCGGCCATGACGAGGTCGCGACCGGCGTAGAGGGCGGCGCGGGTGACTTGTTCGTGGCGGGCGCGGACGACGACTTTATAGACGCCGCGCACTGAGGTTTCGCGCGCCTTGCCGAAACCGCCGGGCAGACCGGCCAGGTTTTGCAGCTCAAGCGTGACGTGTTCCATGATGTGGCCGGGCCAGGTGCCTTCTTTCAGGCGCTGCAGGAAACCGCCGCGCTCGCCGTAGCTGCATCGGTGTTCGACCAGCGACGGCAGCCAGCTGGTCAAGCGTTCATTGAAGCCGGGAATGATATTCGACGGAAAGTCTTCCAGTTCTCCGATGTCGATCCAGACCTCCAGCGCAGGGCGATAGGTCCAGATATTGGGGCCGTGCAACGGGAGGATACGGAGAAATTCTATATTTTTCATGAGTAAGCAGTTGTGCCGCTAAGCGTTGTGCGTTCTGTCGATCCAAGCATGAATAACGCATTAAGCGCCGATTGGTTTACTTCACATCAACAAAATGCGAGCGCTACCATCGGCCTGCGAATGTTTTTGCAGGATTTTCTTGTTCTTCGTCCCATATTTGTCCCAGCCCCTTCCCATAAGTTGCCGGAATACACAATATGTAACGATATTGTCTCAGACTGTTTGCCGTCTTGCATGCAAAAAGATCAGGGAATCGTCAGGATTTGCCGTCAAACCGGCGCTTGTTTGTCATCGCAAGGGGAGGGCTGCGCGTTGTCGGTGTGGCAAACCCTTGCGATATAATATGCGCGGCATAGATTGTCGGCAAAAAGTTGCCAGCAAAACCATTCCTCACTGTCCGCACAGGACAAACATGCCGTTCAGATGAATAGAGAATCCCTCATCCCAAGCTCCTCCAATTTGCCCGCGCCGTGGCGCGCGGAAGCGCAAGCCCAGCTGGCGCCCGACGAAAAGATCGTTACCTGGCTCGAACTCGATTTAGACACCGCGCTGAAATTCAGCAGCGGGCTGATCGTCGCGACCGACCGCCGCTTGCTCGCCAAAAACAGCGAGAACCAGGGCTGGAGCACCTGGGAATACCGTGCCGGCCTGGCATTGAAGCACCATGACCACGCCGGTGTCGGCAGCCTGGAGTTGCAGGATGGGCAATCGCGGCTGGCTTTCTGGCGTTACACGCTGGCGCAAAATCCGCAGGCGCTGCGCCTGATCAACCAGTTCGACCAGCAGCGTGACGCCCAGGCGTCCGGCCAGGCGGCGGTGGAAGAAGCACTCGACGTGTGTCCGCAGTGTAAGGCGCCGATCCCGCAGGGCCAGGAAGCCTGCGCCATCTGTCCGGAAGCCAAGGAGGCACCGCCATCGACCTGGGCGCTGTTCCGCCTGACGCGCTTCGCCAAACCTTACAAGGGTTCCTTGCTGCTGGGTTTCCTGCTGACGCTGGCATCGACCGCTGCCACGCTGGTGCCGCCGTACATGACGATGCCGTTGATGGACAACGTGCTGATTCCGTTCCAGAACGGTGCGCCGCTGGATTCTCGTCTGGCCGGCCTGTACCTGAGCGGTTTGCTGGGTTCGGCCATGGTGGCCTGGATACTCGGCTGGGCCCGCACCTACATCCTCGCGCTGGTGAGCGAGCGCATCGGCGCCGACCTGCGCACATCGACCTATGAACATCTGCTGCGGCTGTCGCAGGAATACTTCGGCGGCAAGCGCACCGGCGATCTGATGGCGCGCATCGGTTCGGAGACCGACCGCATCTGCGTGTTCCTGTCGCTGCATTTGCTGGATTTCATCATCGACGTCTTGATGATCATCATGACGGCCGTGATCCTGATTTCGATCAATCCGTGGCTGGCGCTGGTGACTTTGCTGCCGTTGCCGTTCATCGCCTGGATGATCCACGTGGTGCGCGATCGCCTGCGCCATGGCTTTGAAAAGATTGACCGCATCTGGTCGGAAGTGACCAACGTGCTGGCCGATACCATCCCCGGCATCCGCGTGGTCAAGGCCTTCGCCCAGGAAAAGCGTGAAGCGGCCCGCTTCAAGGAAGCCAATCGCCATAACCTGGTGGTCAACGATCGCGTCAACAAGATCTGGTCGCTGTTCACGCCGACCGTGACCATGCTGACCGAAATCGGCCTGCTGGTGGTATGGGTCTTCGGCATCTGGCAGGTGTCGCACAACCAGATCACGGTCGGTGTGCTGACGGCGTTCCTGGCCTACATCAGCCGTTTCTACACGCGCCTGGATTCAATGAGCCGCATCGTGTCGGTGACGCAAAAGGCCGCCGCCGGCGCCAAGCGGATCTTCGACATCCTCGACCACGTGTCGAGCGTGCCGGAGCCGGCCAATCCGGTGCACATCGAAAAAGTGAAGGGCGCCATCGAGCTGCGCAATGTCGGTTTCCGCTACGGCAATCGCTCGGTCATGCGCGGCGTCGATCTGTCGATCGCACCGGGCGAAATGATCGGCCTGGTCGGCCACAGCGGTTCCGGCAAGAGCACCATGGTCAATCTGATCTGCCGTTTCTACGACGTCTCGGAAGGTTCGATCCGCATTGACGGCGTTGATATCCGTTCGCTGCCGATCTCCGAATATCGGCGCAACATCGGCCTGGTCTTGCAGGAACCCTTCCTTTTCTTCGGCACGATTGCCGAGAACATCGCTTACGGCAAGCCCGAGGCCACGCGCGCCGAGATTATCGCCGCGGCCCGTGCCGCGCATGCGCATGAATTCATCCTGCGTCTGCCGCAAGGCTACGATTCGCTGGTGGGCGAGCGCGGACAGGCGCTGTCGGGCGGCGAGCGCCAGCGTATTTCGATTGCGCGCGCGCTGCTGATCGATCCGCGTTTCCTGATCCTCGACGAAGCGACGTCCTCGGTCGACACGACTACCGAAAAGGAAATCCAGAAGGCGCTCGACAATCTTGTGCAAGGCCGCACTACCATTGCGATTGCCCATCGTCTGTCGACCTTGCGCAAAGCCGATCGTCTTGTCGTTCTTGACCGGGGCCAGGTGGTCGAAGTCGGTCCGCACGAAGAATTGATGGCCAAGCAGGGCGCCTACTACCGCCTGTATCAGGCGCAGGCGCGTAATCCCGAAGCCGAGGTGTCGGGCAGCGAAGAGAAGGATGACGAATGATGACCACGCACAACGGCGCCGCCGCCCACAATTTCACCCTGCGCCGCAACAGTTTCGGCCGCCTGGTCTTCGTCGACGCGGAAGGCGTCGCGCATGAAGGCGCGATTCCCGTGCGTGCTTTTCCGATCGGTGCGCCTGATGAAGGCATCGCCCTGGTCAGCGCGGAGGGGCATGAACTGGCCTGGATCGACCAATGGTCGGACATCTCCGTGGAACTTCGCAGCATCATCGAAGAAGAACTGGCCGCGCGCGAATTCATGCCGCAGATCAGCCGCATCGTCGGCGTCTCCAGCTTCGCCACGCCAAGCATCTGGGAAGTGGAAACCAATCGGGGCAATACCTCGTTCACGCTCAAGGGCGAAGAAGATATCCGCCGTCTGCCCAACTCGGCATTGCTGATCGCCGACAGCCACGGCATCCAGTTCCTGATCCGGGATACCAAGGCACTGGACAAGCACGGGCGCAAGATTCTGGATCGCTTCCTGTAAATCCGGCACGCAACAAAAAACGGCTGCTTCCGTATCGGTTGCAGCCGTTTTTTTATGTGCGCGTGTTCGTCAGAATTGCTCGTCAGGACGCAGGTAACGCCATTCCCCCGTAGGCAAATCGCCGAGCTTGACGCCGCCGATGCGCACGCGCTTGAGGCCGACGACTTTCAGGCCGACCAGCTCGCACATGCGGCGGATCTGACGCTTCTTGCCTTCATTGAGGATGAAGCTGAGCTGATCGTCGTTTTGCCAGCGCACCTTTGCCGGTTTGAGCGCCTTGCCGTCCAGCGACAGGCCGTGATTGAGGCGTTTGAGGTCGCTGTCGGGCAGCTTGCCCGGCTTGGTGTATTGCACGCGCACCAGGTATTCCTTGTCGACGCTGCTGTCTTCGCCGATCAGTTGCTTGGCGATGCGACCGTCCTGCGTCAGCACCAGCAAGCCGACCGAGTCGATGTCCAGGCGACCGGCCGGCACCAGGCTGCGCAACTGCGTCGGATGGAATTGCGTGTCGACGTGGTCTTCCTTCCAGCGCGTGGCGGACTCCACCAGGGCTACCGCAGGTTTGTATCCGTCTTCGGCCTGGCCGCTGACGAAGCCCATCGGCTTGTTGATCAGGATGGTGACGCGCTTGGATTGTTCCGCAGCAGCCTGGCGCTCGACGCTCACGCGCTGGTGCGGCAACACTTTGCTGCCGAGCACCGAGACCACCTGTCCGTCGACGCGGACCCAGCCTTTTTCTATCCATTCGTCGGCCTCCCGGCGCGAACAGAGGCCGAGTTCGGACATGCGTTTGGACAGGCGTACGGGTTCAGTCATGATGGATAAGCAGGGTAAAAATCTGGTTAAGTAAAAGTAGAAAAAAAGCAGAAAAAAGCAGGAAAAAAAGCGCGCAAGGTCACAATGTCAGATACGCAGCGCCTTGAGCAAATCGGTTTCCAGCATGATCTGGTTGCGCGGATGGTTGAGCGCCGCACCGTCGACCAGGAACACGTCTTCGACCCGTTCCCCGAGCGTCATCACCTTGGCCGTGTGCAAGTTGATCTTGTACTTGGCGAGGATGTTGGAAATCGTGTAGAGCAGGCCGTTGCGATCGTTGGCGGACACCGACAGCAGGTAATACTGGCCGCGTTCATCGGGACGCAGGTCGACCGACGGATTGATCGGGAAGGTGCGCGACAGGCGCGACAAGCGACCCTTCGCCGGTGCCGGCAGCGGGCTGTCGGATTGCAGCAGGTGCGCCAGTTCATGCTCGATCAGGTTGATGATGTCGCGGTAATTCTTGGCGAACACCGGCGCGCTGATGAGGAAGGCATCGAGCGCGTAATTGGTCTTGGTGGTGTGGATCTTGGCGTCCAGAATGCTGAAATTCTTTTCGTCGAAATAGCTGCAGATGCGCGCGAACAGATCGGGCTGGTCAGGCGTGTATACCGCGACCTGCACGCCTTCGCCGATCGGCGCCAGGCGGCATTTGACGAGCGGCACCTTGCTGTCCATCTTGTCGTAGAACGAGCGCGTCTGCCAGGCGATGTCGGACGCGTCGAGGCGCAGGAAATAGGCGACATCGAGCTGGCGCCAGAAGTTTTCATGGGCGTCTGCCGGCAGGCCGTACAGGCGCAGCGTCTTGATCGCTTCCTGCTGTGTGTTCTTGAGCTCGCGGTCGGCGGAGGGCGCTTCGCCGCCCAGCACGCGCAAGGTCATGCGGTACAGGTCTTCCAGCAGCTTGCCTTTCCAGGCGTTCCAGACCTTCGGGCTGGTGCCGCGGATATCGGCCACGGTCAGCAAGTACAAGGCGGTCAGGTGGCGTTCGTCCTTGACCGAGTCGGCGAATTGCTGGATCACGTCAGGGTCCGACAAGTCCTGTTTTTGCGCAACTTGCGACATGGTCAGGTGGTGCTCGACCAGGAACACCACGAGTTCGGTGTTCGCTTCCGAAATGCCGTGCTGCACACAGAATTGACGCGCATCGGCCATGCCCAGTTTGGAGTGGTCGCCGCCACGGCCTTTGGCGATGTCATGGAACAGCGCAGCCACGTACAAGATCCATGGCTGTGCGAAGTTGGCCATCAACTGGCTGCAGAACGGGTATTCGTGCGCGTGTTCGCTCATCGTGAAGCGGCGCACGTTGCGCACCACCATCAGGATGTGCTGGTCGACCGTGTAGACGTGGAACAGGTCGTGCTGCATCTGGCCGACGATACGGCGGAAGTTGGGCAGGTAACGGCCCAGCACGCTGGTCTGGTTCATCCGGCGCAGCGCGTGCATGATGCCGCGCTTGCCCTGCAGGATCTGCATGAACAGCGCATGGTTGGCCGGATCGGCGCGGAAGGCGTTGTCGATCTTGAAGCGAGCATGCCACAGCGCGCGCATGGTGCGCGCCGACATGTCCTTGAGTTCCTGGTGCTGGGCCAGCACCAGGAAGACTTCCAGCATGGCCGACGGCGTGTCTTCGAAGACGTTGTCGTGGGCGATGTCGAGGAAGCCGTTGAGTTCGTTGAAGCGCTCGTTGATCTTTTGCGGGATGACGTCCTGCGGGAACAGTTGCGCTTCGATGTTTTGCAGCAGGATGGTATTGAGCTGCGTGACCGCCTTGGCGGCCCAGTAATAGCGCTGCATCAGGTATTCGCTGGCGCGGCGCGTGTCGGTGCTCTTGAAGCCGAAACTCTCGGCGATCGGCGTCTGGATATCAAACACCAGCCTGTCTTCGCGGCGGTTGGTGTAGATGTGCAGGCGTATCCGGATGTCCTTGAAGGCGCGTTCCTTCTGCGTCAGCTGGCGCGCTTCGGTTGCGGTCAGCAGGCCGCGCTGGGCCAGCTTGCTCCAGGAGTCACCCAGGCCTGCCGCCTTGGCCACCCACAGGATCACCTGCAGGTCGCGCAGGCCGCCCGGGCTTTCCTTGCAGTTCGGTTCCAGGCTGTAGGGCGTGTCTTCGTATTTGACGTGGCGCTGGCGCAGTTCCAGGGTTTTCGCCAGAAAGAAGGCGCGCGGATCCATGGCCGCCTGGCACTTCACCTGCAGCAGCTGGAACAAGGTCTTGTTGCCGGTCACCAGGCGCGCTTCCAGCAGGCTGGTCTGCACCGTGATGTCGGCGGCCGATTCGCTCATGCATTCGTCGATGGTGCGGATGCTGTGGCCGATCTCAAGGCCGATGTCCCAGAATAGCTGCACCAGCGATTCCAGCTTTTCCTGCATGGCCTTGCCGGGCGTTTCGTCGAGCAGGATCAGGACGTCGACGTCGGAATGCGGAAACAGTTCGCCACGTCCGTAGCCGCCGACCGCGACCAGGGCGATGTCGCGCGGCAAGTCGCATTTTTCCCAGGCTTCGGTGAGTGCAGCGTCGACATTGCGGCGCAGTTGCGTCAACAGGTGGTCGGTCTTGCCGTCAGCCTGGAAGGCTTCAATCGCTTCCTGGCGCTTTGCTTTGAGTTGCTTTTTTAAGGTGACGGCAAGGGAGGGCATAGAAATCCGGTCGATGGATCAGGCAGGGAGGCGGATCAGGCGAGGGCAGGGGCCGCTTGCAGGATGAAGGCCGGTGGCGCGGGCATGCCGGGCGATACCGTCAGTACTTCGAATCCGGTCTCGGTCACCAGCACGGTGTGTTCCCATTGCGCCGACAGGCTGCGATCCTTGGTCTTGATAGTCCAGCCGTCGCCCATCTCGCGGATTTCGCGGCGGCCGGCGTTGATCATCGGTTCTACCGTGAAGATCATCCCGGCTTCGAGTTTCTCCAGTGTGCCGGGGCGGCCGTAATGCAGCACTTGCGGTTCTTCGTGGAAAACCTTGCCGATGCCGTGGCCGCAGAACTCGCGCACCACGCTGTAGCCGGCTTTTTCCGCATGCTGCTGGATCACGTGGCCGATGTCGCCCAGATGTGCTCCGGCCTTGATCTTGGAAATGCCGAGCCACATGCACTCGTAGGTGATTTCGGTCAGGCGGCGCGCCAGGATCGATGGTTCGCCGATGAAGAACATGCGGCTGGTGTCGCCGTGGTAACCGTTCTTGATCACGGTGATGTCGATGTTCAGGACGTCGCCGTTCTTCATGACCTTGTCACCGGGAATGCCGTGGCAAATGATGTCGTTGAGCGACGTGCAGATCGCCTTCGGGTACGGCGTATAGCCTGGCGGACAGTAGTTCAGCGGCGCCGGAATGGTGTCCTGCACATTGGTCATGTACTCGTGGCACAGGCGGTCAAGTTCGCCGGTGGTGGTGCCAGCCTTGACGAAGGGCGCAATGTAATCGAGCACTTCGGCGGCCAGTTTGCCGGCCACGCGCATGCCTTCGATGTCTTCGGCGGTTTTGATGGAGATGGAGCCCATAAAGTTTGTCGCAATTCGCTAAAAATCGTTAAGTGGAGATTATAGACGAGGGCAGGCGGTTCTGTCGGCGCGGATTGGCCGCGCGGCGCGGGCAAAAGCTAATGAAAACAATGCTTTCGGCGCTTGAATGGATTCTCCGGATGAGGTAGAATGCTCGGCTAACTTGAGTCACTCAGGTTGGAAAGCGAGTTTTTGCAGCAATTTCGGCTGTTTGCGCCGTTTGATGCAGGTGGTTGATGCAGATCTTGCTTTGGTGAAATAAGTAGTGAAATAAATAAGTTGTTGTTAATTTTGAATCGCGAATCCGTTCGCAAAGGGTGTCCGGGCAACAGTTGATCTGTCCTCCCGGATGGCCGAATGGATTCCAGACCTAACCCTGGAGAAATTTATGTCCGTAACTATGCGCGAAATGCTGGAAGCAGGTGTCCACTTCGGTCACCAAACACGCTTCTGGAACCCAAAGATGGCCCCGTTTATCTTCGGTCATCGCAACAAGATTCATATCGTCAACCTGGAAAAGACCCTGGGCATGTATCAGGAAGCGCTGAAGTACGTGCGCCAACTGTCGTCCAACCGCGGCACTATCCTGTTTGTCGGCACCAAGCGTCAAGCACGCGACACCATCGCAGCTGAAGCACAACGCGCAGGCGTTCCTTACGTCGACCAACGTTGGTTGGGCGGCATGCTGACCAACTTCAAGACCATCAAGACATCGATCAAGCGTCTGAAGGACATGGAAGCCGCCATCGCCGACGGTTCCAACGAAAAGCTGAGCAAGAAGGAAGCACTGCTGTTCAGCCGCGAACAAGAAAAGCTGCAAAAGGCAATCGGCGGCATCAAGGATATGGGCGGCATTCCTGACGCCATCTTCGTGATCGACGTCGGCTACCACAAGGGCGCCATCACCGAAGCCGCCAAGCTGGGCATCCCGGTCATCGGCGTGGTCGATACCAACCACTCCCCGGAAGGCGTGACTTACATCATTCCAGGTAACGACGATTCCGCCAAGGCAATCGCTCTGTACGCTCGCGGTGTTGCTGACGCGATCCTGGAAGGCCGTGCCAATGCAGTGAACGAAGTTGTCGAAGCCGTCAAAAACGGCGGCGACGAATTCGTCGAAGTGAACGAACAGGCTTAATTTGCCTGCAGCGCCCGTGGAGACTCATCTGCGGGCGAAAAGAAAAGGGGTAACAGCGAGAGTTAGCGCAGTTCGCCCCTTTTTTTTGAGTAAATTGATCGAATTCCCGATGTGACGTCCCGATGACGGCATGTCAACTTAGTTAGGAGAAACATATGGCGGCAATTACCGCAGCACTGGTAGGCGAACTGCGCGCGAAGACCGACGCGCCGATGATGGAATGCAAGAAGGCACTGACCGAAGCCGAAGGCGACATGGTCCGCGCTGAAGAAATCCTGCGCGTAAAACTGGGCAGCAAGGCATCCAAGGCTTCTTCCCGCATCACTTCGGAAGGCGTTGTCGCAACGTATATCGCCGGCGGCGTCGGCGCCCTGGTGGAAATCAACTGCGAAACCGACTTCGTCACCAAGAACGATGAATTTATCGCTCTGGCAAACGCTGTTGCCAAAGTGATCGCAGAAAAGAATCCTGCCGATCTGGCCGCATTGGCTGCACTGCCACTGGGCGACAAGACAGTTGAAGAAACACGTACCGAGCTGATCGGTCGCATCGGCGAAAACATGTCGATCCGTCGCTTCCAACGCTTCGAGACAACCGGCAAGCTGGTGTCTTACCTGCACGGCACACGCATCGGTGTGGTCGTCGAGTTCGACGGCGCCGACGAGCAAGTCGGCAAGGACGTCGCCATGCACATCGCCGCGATGAAGCCGGTTGCGCTGTCGTCGGATCAGGTGCCTGCAGATCTGATCGAAAAAGAGCGTTCGGTTGCTTCCCTGAAGGCTGCCGAATCTGGCAAGCCGGCCGATATCGTCGCCAAGATGGTGGACGGCTCGGTGCAGAAGTACCTGAAGGAAGTATCGCTGTTCAACCAGTCGTTCGTGAAGAACGACAAGCAAACCGTTGAACAAATGCTCAAGGCGGCGAATACCTCCGTCAAGTCGTTCAGCATGTTCGTGGTTGGTGAAGGCATCGAGAAGAAACAGGATGACTTCGCAGCCGAGGTGGCAGCCCAGGTTGCTGCCGCCAAGCAAGCGCAGTAAGCAACAAGGAAGCGGGCCGAGAGGCCCGTTTTTTTAAGCCTGTCGGAACTTTCGACTGGTTTCAGGGACTTTGGATAAGATTTGTCAGGTCGATGGCCAGGCATTTCAACATGTAACCAAATCCCGGCAGCAGAGTACGGCAGCATACAATGGCGTCCTTTCCTTACAGCAGCAAGAGGCAAGGCGCACGGAATTACAAGTCAATCGGATAGCAAACGGAGCCCAGCACATGACGACACCAGCTTACAAGCGCGTACTCCTCAAACTTTCCGGCGAAGCCCTCATGGGCGACGATGCCTACGGCATCAACCGCGCCACCATCGAGCGCATGGTCGCCGACGTGGCGGAAGTAACCCAATTGGGCGTCGAACTGGCGATCGTGATCGGCGGCGGCAATATCTTCCGCGGCGTCGCACCTGGAGCGCAGGGCATGGACCGCGCCACGGCCGATTACATGGGCATGCTGGCAACGGTCATGAACTCGCTCGCGCTGGCCGACGCCATGCGCCAGGCCGGCCTCACGGCACGCGTCATGTCCGCAATCGCCATCGAACAGGTGGTCGAGCCTTACGTTCGCCCCAAGGCGCTGCAATACCTCGAAGAAGGCAAGGTCGTGGTGTTCGCCGCCGGCACAGGCAACCCATTCTTCACCACCGATACCGCAGCGGCGTTGCGCGGCTCGGAAATCGGCGCCCAGATCGTGCTGAAGGCCACCAAGGTCGACGGCGTCTACACCGCCGATCCCAAGAAGGATCCGGCTGCCACACGCTACAGCACCATCACCTTCGACGAAGCGATTTCCAAGCACCTGCAGGTCATGGACGCCACCGCATTCGCGTTGTGCCGCGACCAGAAACTGCCGATCAAGGTGTTTTCCATCGTCAAGCCCGGTGCGCTCAAGCGCGTAGTCCTGGGCGAGGATGAAGGCACGCTGGTCCACGTATAAATTCACGTTTCCGAACACTGTTACAAATTGGTTTTAGATAGGAGAGCAGCATGACCATCGCTGACGTCAAGAAAAACACCGAACAAAAAATGAGCAAGTCGATCGACTCGCTGCGCGCCGACCTGGCCAAGGTGCGTACCGGTCGCGCCCACACGGGCATCCTGGATCACGTCCAGGTGGAGTACTACGGCTCGCCGACGCAACTGTCGCAAGTCGCCAATCTGACGCTGATCGACGCCCGTACCATCGGCGTCCAGCCGTTTGACAAGAAGATGCTGGCCGTCATCGAGAAGGCTATCCGTGAAGCCGACCTGGGCCTCAATCCGGCGACTCAGGGCGATTTGATCCGTGTGCCGACACCGGCGCTGACCGAAGAACGCCGCAAGGAAATGGTCAAGCTGGTCAAGGGCGAAGCCGAAGACACCAAGATCTCGATCCGCAACATCCGTCGCGACGCGAACGAAAGCCTGAAGAAGCTCGTCAAGGACAAAGTTTGCTCCGAAGACGACGAGCGCCGTGGTCAGGAAGATATCCAGAAACTGACCGACAAGTTCGTCGCCGAAGTCGACAAGCTAGTGGTCGAAAAAGAAAAAGAAGTGTTGACGGTGTAAGCGCGTTATCGCTGTTGTTTATGCGATGATGAAGGGATCGGCTGCGTTTCGGGCTGATGTCGACATCATCGCGCATCTGGATTTTTACACTGTATGACTCATAAAAGCTCAACCCAGGCGGTGCCCCAGGTTTCATCGGTGCCGCGCCACGTCGCCATCATCATGGATGGCAATGGACGTTGGGCGACCAAACGCTTCCTGCCGCGTGTGGCGGGGCATGTCAAGGGCGTCGATGCCGTGCGCGACATCGTCGAGGCATGTTCCCAGCGCGGCATCGAATACCTGACGCTGTTTGCCTTCAGCTCCGAGAACTGGCGCCGTCCGGCCGATGAAGTATCGCTGCTGATGCGCCTGTTCATGACGGCGCTGGAGCGCGAGGTCAGCAAGATGCACGCCAACGGCATTCGTCTGCGCGTAGTCGGCGACCTCAGCCGTTTTGACGCCAAGCTGCAGGACATGGTGGCCAAGGCCGAGGCGCAGACCGCCGGCAACACGCGTCTGACGCTGACCATCTGCGCCAATTACGGCGGCCGCTGGGACATCATGCAGGCGGTCGGCAAGATGCTTCGCGAGCAGCCCGGCGCGACCGATTTTTCCGAAGAGCAGTTGACTCCCCATCTGGCGATGGCTTACGCGCCCGAACCGGATCTGTTCGTCCGCACCGGTGGCGAAGAGCGCATTTCCAATTTCCTACTGTGGCAACTGGCCTATAGCGAACTGTATTTCACCGAAACGTACTGGCCCGATTTCGATGGGGCCGAGCTGGACAAGGCGATCGAGTCGTATCGCCAGCGCGAGCGGCGCTTCGGTCGGACCAGCGAGCAATTGGTCGAGCAGAAAAAGGCTTCCTGATGCTAAAAACGCGTGTCATCACGGCGTTGGTTCTCCTGGCAATCTTATTGCCTGTACTCTTCCTGAATAATTTTTTTGCTTTTGCTACCGTCACGGTGGCGTTCTTCGCTGCCGGCGCCTGGGAAAGCTTGCGGCTGTTCCGCTATTCGCGCGCTGAGCTGTGGGCCGGTTTCTGGACGGTCGGCTACGCCGTGGTGGTGTTCGTCAGCGGCTTGCCAAGCGTACGCAGCCTGTTCGCGGTGTGCGTGGCACTGTGGGTGATCCGTTTTGTTCCCGCGCTGAAATTGGGCTTGCCGCCACTGAAGACGCCCGCCAATCGCCTGCTCAGCATTACCTATACGCTGGCCTTGCTGGGTTGCTTCATTGCCATCGTTTCCCTGTTTCAACATTCTCCGCTGTATTTGCTGTCGGTCATGGCGATTGTCTGGATTGCCGACATCGGTGCGTATTTCGCCGGGAAAGGCTTCGGCCGCCACAAGCTGGCGCCGTCGATTTCTCCGGGCAAGTCCTGGGAAGGCGCGGTCGGCGGCTGGCTGGCGGTGCTGGTTGCGGCTGCGGCGACGGTGATGTACCTGGACGGCGACACCTTCTCCGGACGGCTGTACGAGCGTTTCGGCTGGCTCGGTTTCATCGCCGTCATGAGCGTGCTGGTGGCTGCCAGCGTCGTCGGCGACCTGTTCGAATCGCAGCTCAAGCGTCGCGCCGGCTTCAAGGACAGCAGCAATTTGCTGCCGGGACATGGCGGCGTGCTGGACCGGATCGATGCGCTGATCCCCGTCCTGCCGCTGGCGGCGTTGATCGATCTCTGGTTGTAGGAGTTTCATGCAGGCAATTTCCGTTCTCGGCTCCACTGGTTCCATCGGCGTTTCGACCCTGGACGTGGTCGGGCGTCACCCTGAGCGTTATCGGGTGTATGCATTGACTGCGCATTCGCGCGTTGACGAACTGGCGGCGCAATGCCTGCGCTTCGATCCGCAGGTTGCCGTAGTCGGCACTGCCGAAGCCGCCGCCCGGCTGCAGCAAAAACTGCGTGCGCAAGGGCTGCGTACCGAGGTCGCTTACGGCCCGCAGGCGCTGTGCGATGTCGCCGGCGCAGCCGGCTGCGACATGGTCATGGCGGCGATCGTCGGTGCTGCCGGCCTGGCTTCGACGCTGGCTGCAGCACGCGCCGGCAAAAAAATTCTCCTCGCCAACAAGGAAGCGCTGGTCATGTCGGGCCAGCTACTGATCGACACGGTGGCCGAACACAAGGCCACGCTGCTGCCGATCGACAGCGAGCACAACGCGATTTTCCAGTGCCTGCCGCACGATTTCAGGCGTTCGCTGGACGATGGCGGCATCGCCAAGATCCTGTTGACGGCATCCGGCGGACCTTTCCTCAAGCGGGCGGTCGAAACGCTCGACAGCGTCACGCCGGACGAGGCGGTGGCACATCCGAAGTGGGTCATGGGCCGCAAGATCTCGGTCGACTCCGCGACCATGATGAACAAGGGGCTGGAGGTCATCGAGGCGCACTGGCTGTTCGGTGCGCCGGCAGACCGGATCGAAGTCATGATTCATCCGCAGAGCGTGATCCATTCGATGGTGTCCTACATCGACGGCTCGGTGCTGGCGCAACTGGGCAATCCCGACATGCGTACGCCCATCGCCAATGCCATGGCCTACCCGGAACGCATCGCCTCCGGGGTGGCCCAGCTGGATCTGGCGCAGATCGGCCAACTATTTTTCGAACGTCCCGACCTGGCGCGTTTTCCGTGTCTCAAACTGGCGTATGATGCACTGCACGCCGGTGGCAGCTCGGCGGCGATCCTCAACGCCGCCAACGAAGTTGCCGTGGAGGCATTCCTGAATCAGGAAATCGGCTTCCGCATGATCGATCAAGTGATCGCTCGTGTCATGGATAAGCTGCCCCACGGTCCGGTCACCGATATCGATGCGCTGATCGAGCAGGACAAGATCGCGCGTTCCGTGGCGCAATCCTGCCTGACTCTATGATTTCTACGTCATGAACCTGTTGCACACCTTGCTGGCTTTTGTTGTTGCACTCGGCACACTGGTAGTTGTCCATGAGCTCGGCCACTATTGGGTGGCGCGGCTTTGCGGGGTCAAGGTCCTGCGTTTTTCGGTGGGCATGGGACGTATTGTGTGGTCGCGGCGTTTTGGCCCGGACCAGACCGAATGGGCCTTGTCCATCCTGCCGCTGGGCGGCTATGTCAAGATGCTCGACGCGCGCGAGCAGGATGTCAGCGAGATGGCGCCGGAAGATCTCAAGCGCGAATTCACGCGCCAATCCGTCTGGCGCCGCATCGCTATCGTCGCTGCGGGTCCGTTGGCCAATTTCATCCTCGCCATCCTGTTGTTCGCCGGACTGTTCATGCACGGTATTCCGGAACCTCTTCCCAAATTGCGCGCCATGGCGGAGCAGAGTGCTGCTTACCAGGCGGGCTTGCGTGGCGGCGAAACCATTACCGCAGTCAATGGCGAGCCGGTACACGCGTGGACCGAAGTGCGCTGGCAATTGATGCAGCACGTGCTGGAAAAGACGCCGGCGCGTCTCGACGTCGAAAGCGATGCTCCAAACGGCGGCAAGCTGATCAATACCGTCAGGTTGCCGCTCGACGGCATATCCACCGAAGATCTGGAAGGCGACTTCCTGGCCAAGCTGGGCTTGTCGCTGGCGCGTCCGAAGGCGATCCTGGGCAAGATCATGGACGGTCCGGCCATGCAGGCCGGTCTGCAAAAGGGTGACCTGATCCTCGCCGTGAACGGTGCGCCGGTCAAAGATGGCCTGGCGCTGGTCGAGCTGGTGCGCGCTTCCCCGGGCAAGCCGCTGGCGCTGCATGGCCTGCGCGGCCAGAGCGAATTCCATGTCACGGTGACGCCCGATACGCTCACCGACAATGGCCAGACCATCGGCCGCATCAAGGTCGAAGTACCGCTGGCTCCCGAAATGACGGTAGTCAGCGATCCACCCTGGACGGCCATTACCAAGGGGGCGGAAAAGACCTGGGACACCAGCGCCATGACGCTCAAGATGATCGGAAAAATGATCGTCGGGCAAGTTTCATGGAAAAATATCACCGGCCCGATTACCATAGCAGATTACGCCGGCCAGACCGCCAAAGTCGGCCTGGTCAGCTACCTGAGCTTCATAGCGTTCATCAGCATCAGTCTGGGAGTGATGAACCTGCTGCCCATCCCGGTTTTAGATGGCGGGCATTTGCTGTATTATTCGCTGGAGATTTTGACCGGCCGTCCTGTTTCTGAGCGCTTTGGGGAAATTGCTCAACGCGCCGGTATGGGTATTCTGATGATGCTGATGCTCGTGGCCGCATTCAACGACATTGTGCGTCTGATGTTTTAAGGGTTCGTTCCAAGCCGTCCGGGTCGCCCGGATGGCTTTTGACTTTACATATGTTCGGTCATTTCAGCGCTTCGTGAAGCGACCGGCAAAAAACATAGTTCATAAGATAGCTAATGAAATTACATTCCGCGCATTTCCCTGCACCGATCTTTTCCCGTAGCCTGATCGCCGCCGCAGCGTTGACCCTTTGTACAGGCCAGGCGTTTGCCGTCGAGCCGTTCGTGGTCAAAGACATTCGTGTCGAAGGCATTCAGCGTACTGAAGCAGGCACCGTTTTCAGCTATCTGCCGGTGCGGGTAGGGGACACGTTCACGGATGAAAAGGGTACTGCCGCGATCAAGGCGCTGTACGCCACCGGATTCTTCAAGGATGTGCGCGTCGAAGCAGAAGGCGACGTGCTGGTGGTGCAAGTTGAAGAACGTCCGGCCATCGCCAGCGTCGACTTCTCCGGCATCAAGGAATTCGACAAGGAACAATTGACCAAGGCGCTGAAGGAAATCGGCGTCGCGGAGTCACGCATTTTCGACAAGTCGCAAGTGGATCGCGCCGAACAGGAGCTGAAGCGTCAATACCTGTCGCGCGGCTTGTATGGCGCCAAGGTCACCACCACCATCACGCCGGTCGAGCGCAATCGCGTCGCCGTCACGTTTGCAGTGGACGAAGGCGACGTGTCGCGCATCAAGCAAATCAACGTGGTCGGCAACAAGGCGTTCTCGGACGGCACGCTGCGTGATCAGCTCAAGCTGACCACACCAGGCTGGTTCACCTGGTACACCAAGGCCGATCAATATTCCAAGCAGAAGCTCGCCGGCGATATCGAATCGCTGCGTTCTTACTATCTGGACCGCGGCTATCTTGAAATGCAGATCGAATCGACCCAGGTCTCGATCACGCCCGACAAGAAAGACATCTACATCACCATCAATATCAACGAAGGCGAGAAGTACACCGTCTCCGACATCAAGCTCGATGGTGAAATGTTCGGCATGGAAGGCGATCTGGCCGGGCTGGTACAGTTGAAGAAGGGCGATATCTATTCCGGTTCCAAACTGACCGACAGCACCAAGAAAATCAGCGAACGCCTCGGCAACTTCGGCTACGCCTTCGCCAACGTCAACGCCAATCCGAACGTCGATCGCGAGAAGAAGGAAGTCGCCTTCACGATCATGGTCGATCCGGGCAAGCGCGTCTACGTGCGCCATATCAACATCGCCGGCAACACCAAGACCCGCGACGAAGTGATCCGCCGCGAATTCCGCCAGTTTGAAGACTCGTGGTACGACGGCGAAAAGATCAAGCTGTCGCGCGATCGCGTCGACCGTCTCGGCTATTTCAAGGAAGTCACCATCGAGACGCCGGAAGTACCGAACAGCAGCGATCAGATTGACGTCAACATGAAGGTCGAAGAAAAGCCGACCGGCAACATCATGATCGGCGCCGGCTTCTCGCAAACCGACAAGCTGAGCCTGACCGGTTCGATTTCGCAGGAAAATGCCTTCGGCAGCGGCAACACAGTCGGTATCGAAGTCAATACCAGCTCGCGCTATCGTACGATCGCCGTGTCGCAGACGAATCCTTACTTTACCGATGACGGCGTCAGCCGCACGTACGAAGTATTCCTGCGTACGATTCGTCCTTCCGCGTACACCACCGGCGATTATCGCGTGAAGACGATCGGCGGCAACGTCAAGTTCGGCGTGCCGTTCTCCGAATTGGACCGCATCTTCTTCGGCGTTGGTATCGAAAATACCAAGGTTGATACCGACAGCACCAGCCCGAGTCTGTACCGCCAATACGTGCGCGACTTCGGCGCCGGTGGCGTGGCGGGCTGCGATGTCGTGAACGACGGCTCCTGCGGCGTGGGTACTGCGTCGACCACCAGCTTCCCGCTGACTGCAGCGTGGCAGCGCGACAGCCGCGACAGCGCATTGGTGCCGACCAAGGGGCGTTACCAGCGTGCCAATCTGGAGTTGTCCGCCGTCGGTACCTTGAAGTACTATCGCGCCAGCTACCAGCACCAGTACTTCCAGCCTTTCTGGGCGAACGCCGCAACGATTGCGTTCAACGGCGAAGTTGATTACGGCAAGGGCATTGGCGGCAAGCCTTATCCTATCTTCAAGAATTACTATGCCGGTGGTATCGGTACTGTACGTGGCTACGAAGCGTCATCGCTGGGTAACCTGAAAGACCAGTACGGCGATTCGATGGGTGGCGCCTCGCGGCTCATCGGTAGCGTAGAATTGCAATTCCCGTTCCCTGGTTCGGGTCAGGATCGCAGCCTGCGCTGGTTCACCTTCCTTGACGGCGGTAACGTATTTGCAGACCGTGAACGCATCAAGATCAACGATCTGCGCTATTCGACAGGTTTGGGCATCAGCTGGATCTCGCCGATCGGTCCATTGAAGTTGAGCTATGGCAAGCCGTTGAACTTGAAGCAGGGTGACAAGTCCCAGAACTTCCAGTTCCAGCTCGGCACCGGTTTCTGATCGCAGGATCAGTCAGTGGCATAATTGAAATCTGTATTACGGAGAATGACCTTGAAGTTTATTACCAAATCATTGTTGTCGATGCAGGCTGCGACGCTGGTCGCTGGCGTGCTGTCGTTTGCAAACGTGCAAGCCCAGGAGTCGAAAATCGCGTTCGTCAGTACCGAGCGTATTTTCCGCGAAGCAGTGCCTGCCAAGGCGGCGCAAACCAAACTGGAAGCCGAATTCGCCAAGCGCGAAAAGGATATCGCCGACATGGCTGCACGTTTGAAGGCGCAGTCTGACAAGCTCGACAAGGACGCTGCAATCCTGTCTGAATCGGACCGTGTAAAACGTCAGCGCGACCTGGGCGACCTGGACAAGGAATTCCAGCGCAAGCAGCGTGAATTCCGCGAAGATCTGAACCAGCGCCGTAACGAAGAGTTGTCGGTGGTCCTGGAGCGTACGAACAAGGTGATCCGCCAGATCGCTGAAGCAGAAAAGTACGACATCGTGTTCCAGGAAGCTGTCTATGCCAGCAAGCGCATCGACATTACTGACAAGGTTCTGAAAGAACTGTCGAAGTAATACCGTAATTCGAACGCAATTCATCACATGTTCACCCCAGGCGCGCAGATTGTACCGAGAAGATCTCTTCAATCTGCGTTGCCTGAGCAGGTAACGGAATAATCTACGAAGGCCAGCATGAGTATTCGGCTAGAACAGTTGGTCGAACGCTTGGGTGGCCAGCTTAAAGGCAATGCGCAGATCGAGGTCGGCGGCATTGCTCCTCTGGACGCCGCGACATCGTCGCACATGACGTTCCTCTCCAATCCCAAGTTTCGCGCACAGGCAGAGCAGACGCAGGCTGCGGTACTGATTTTGTCCGAAGCGGACGATGAAGCCATTGTCGCCTATCAGGGCGCGCGCATCGTCACCAGGAATCCTTACGCGTATTTCGCCAAGGCGGCTCAGCTGTTTGCGGCCCAGGCTGCGATTCCGGTTGCAGCCGGAATCCACTCCAGCGCTTGCGTTGATCCTGACGCCAGGGTGGCGGCGAGCGCCGTGATCGGTCCGCAGGTCGTCATCGAAGCCGGCGCCGTGATCGGCGAGCGCGCTGTCATTGACGCCGGTAGCTACATCGGCCGCAATGCGCGTATCGGCGCCGATACGCATTTCTATGCGCGCGTGACCTTCCATTCCGATTGCGAAATCGGCGAACGCGGCATTGTCCATTCCGGCGCCGTGATCGGCGCCGACGGCTTCGGCTTCGCCAACGAGAGCGGCGTCTGGGTCAAGATTCCGCAAGTGGGCAGAGTAGTGATCGGCAATGACGTCGAAATCGGCGCCAACACCACCATCGACCGCGGCGCCTTGTCCGATACGGTGCTGGAAGACGGCGTCAAGCTCGACAACCAGATCCAGATTGCGCACAACTGCCATATCGGCGCGCATACGGCGATTGCGGCTTGCGCCGGCATCGCCGGCAGCGCCAAAATCGGCAAATATTGCTCGATCGGCGGTGCTGCCATGATCCACGGTCACATCACCATTGCCGACCGGGTGCATGTGTCGGCCGGCACGCTGGCATTGCGTTCCATTCTGGAGCCGGGACAATATACCGGCTTCTATCCCATCGCCAAGCACGGAGAATGGGAAAAATCAGCAGCATTGGTGCGCAATCTGGGCACAATGCGTGAGAAAATCCGTGCGTTGGAAAAAACGATCAAATCGCTTACAGCGCAGCCTACTGAGCAAAAAAATGACTAGTCTCGACATCAATCAAATCAAAGAATACCTCCCGCACCGCTATCCCATGTTGCTGGTGGACCGCGTCCTCGAATGGGAAAGCGGCAAGGACATTACCGCCATCAAGAACGTGACCGTGAACGAAGAGTTCTTCAACGGCCATTTCCCCCACAAGCCGGTGATGCCGGGCGTGCTGATGATCGAAGCGCTGGCACAGACCGCCGCGCTGCTGTCGTTTCTGACCGAAGGCCGCAAGCCGGACGCCAGCACCGTAGTGTATTTCGTCGGTATCGACAATGCGCGCTTCAAGCGTCCGGTTGAACCGGGCGACCAGTTGAAGATGCACGTGGAGATCACGCGTCGTGCACGTGGTATCTGGAAATACAGGGCTGTCGCGACCGTCGACGGCCAGGTGGCCGTCGAAGGCGACCTGATGTGTACCATGCGTAACGCCAACGACGCCAGCCAGGCGGGTTGATTCATGTCGCGCATTCATCCTACCGCTGTGATCGAGTCGGGCGCGCAGCTCGACTCGTCGGTCGAGGTTGGTGCCTATTCGGTCATCGGCGCCAATGTGCGCATCGGCGCCGGCACCAAGGTCGGTCCGCACGTGGTGATCGAAGGCCATACGACAATCGGCCGCGACAACCAGATCTTCCAGTTCGGTTCACTGGGCGCTGCGCCGCAGGACAAGAAATACGCCGGCGAACCGACCCGTCTGGAAATCGGCGACCGCAACACCATCCGGGAATTCGTCACCTTCAATCTGGGCACCACCCAGGATGCCGGTGTCACGCGCCTTGGCGACGACAACTGGATCATGGCTTACGTGCATATTGCGCACGATTGCCAATTGGGCAACAACATCATTCTGGCCAACAACGCCACGCTGGCAGGGCATGTCCATCTGGGTGACTGGGTGTTCCTTGGCGGCTTCACGTCGGTGCACCAGTTCTGCAAGATCGGCGCGCACGCCATGACGGCGTTTACTGCGGCCGTGAGCCAGGACATTCCACCGTTCGTGACGGCAGCGGGTAACCGTGCCGTGCCGGCCGGCATCAACAGCGAAGGCCTGAAACGTCGCGGTTTCACGCCCGAGCAGATTGCCGCAATCAAGCGGGCCTACAAAGCCATCTATCGCTCCAGCCTGCCGTTGGAAGAAGCCCGGCAGGCGTTGCAGCAGCAAGAAGAAAATTCCCCTGAATCCGCCGCCTACATCCGCCTGATGCGTGAATTCATCGCCTCGTCCTCTCGTGGCATCATTCGATAACATGTCCATCGCCATGGTCGCCGGCGAAAGCTCGGGTGATCTGCTGGCGAGCCGTTTGCTGTCCGGCTTGCGTCCACGCCTGCCGGATGCGCGTTTGCACGGCATCGGCGGACCTCATATGGCGGAACACGGTTTCGTGAGCGATTGGCCGATGGACAAGCTGACCGTACGCGGCCTGTTCGAAGTCGTGCCGCGCTATCGTGAACTCAAGGGCATACAGAACACGCTGCGCGACCAGTTGCTGGCCGAGCGGCCGTCCGTGTTCATCGGCATCGACTATCCCGGTTTCAATCTCGGCCTCGAGCAGCAACTGCGTGACGCAGGCATCCCCACCATGCATTTCATCGGTCCGCAAATCTGGGCATGGCGCGGCGGACGCATCAAGAAAATCGCACGTGCGGTGTCGCACATGCTGGTGATCTTCCCATTCGAGGAAGAGATTTATCGCAAGGCCGGCATACCGGTGACCTACGTCGGCCATCCGTTGGCGGAGATCATTCCGATGGAACCCGACCAGGCCGGCGCGCGTGCTGCATTGGGCTTGCAGCAGGACCGCCGCGTCGTGGCGATCCTTCCGGGCAGCCGCATGTCCGAGCTCAAGTACAACACCGCCAGCTTCCTCGGCGCGGCCAGACTGTTGCGCCGGCGCGAGCCCCAATTGCAGTTCGTGGCGCCGATGGCGGGCGACAAGCAGCGTGCGTATTTCGAACAATTGATTGTCGAGACCGGTAGTGCCGATCTCGGCATCCACGTCATCAGCGGCCAGTCGCATGCGGCAATGGAAGCCGCTGACGCCGTTCTGGTGGCTTCCGGCACCGCGTCCCTGGAAGTGGCCTTGTACAAGAAACCGATGGTGATCGCCTACAAAATGATGCGTGCATCGTATGCCATCATGCGCCACATGAACTACCAGCCCTGGGTCGGTCTGCCGAACATCCTGGCGCGCGAATTCGTCGTGCCGGAATTGCTGCAGGACGCGGCTACGCCGCAGGCGCTGGCCGACGCGCTGTGGAAGCAACTGGATGATCCGGCGCATTGCCGGAACCTGCGCCAGCGGTTTACCGACATGCACCACAGCTTGCTGCGCGACACCGCCAACGCCAGCGCACAGGCGGTCTGCGCCTTGCTGGACCGGCAGCGCGCGCGATTGGCGCCGGGAGGGTAGGCATCATGGCGAAAAAACAAGATCTCAATCTGTCCCTGTTTGCGTTCGACGACTATGCGGGCGAGACCGTGTGCGGCGTTGACGAAGCAGGACGCGGCCCCTTGGCGGGACCGGTATTTGCCGCCGCCGTCATTCTCGATCCGGCGCGGCCGATTGTCGGTTTGCGTGATTCCAAGAAACTCTCCGAAGCCAGCCGCGATGCGCTTGCGCTCGAAATCAAGGATCGCGCCATCGCGTGGGCGATTGCTGAATGCTCGGAAGATGAAATCGACCAGCTCAATATCCTTCACGCCAGCATGCTGGCCATGCGCCGCGCCGTCGAAACGCTCAAGACCATCCCCACGCTGGCGCTGATCGACGGCAACCGCTGTCCGGTGATGACGATACGCTCGGAAGCCATCATCAAGGGCGACGACAAGGTGCCGGCAATCTCGGCAGCATCAATCCTCGCCAAGACCGCACGCGACGCCGCCTTGCTGGTGTTGCATGCGCAATATCCTCACTATGCCTTCGACCAGCACAAGGGTTATCCCACGGCACTGCATCTGGAGCGTCTACGCCTGCACGGCGTTTCGCCGGTGCATCGCAAGTCGTACGCGCCCGTGCGCGCTTTGCTGAACGCGGCCTGAAGGTGAGGCGATGAAAACGATTTCCTCGCGCGACAATGCGCTGTACAAGGAACTCAAGCAACTCGCCACCAGCGCGCAGGCACGGCGCAAGGTCGGGCGCAGCCTGCTTGACGGAGTGCATCTGGCGCAAGCCTATTTACAGGGTGGCGGCAAGCCTGAGTTCTGCATCGTCGCCGAGAGCGCACTGCATCACGCCGAAGTAGCGCCCGTGCTGGCGCAATGCGAAGCGGCAGGCAGCCAATGCATTTGCCTTCCCGATGCGCTCTACCAGGCGGCAAGCCAGGTCGAAAACGGCGTCGGCCTGTTGCTGGTGATTGCCACGCCGCAGCCGTCCGCGCCGTCGGCGCTGACGATGTCCGCCGTATTGCTCGATGGCTTGCAGGATCCCGGCAATCTGGGATCCATCCTGCGTAGCGCTGCGGCTGCCGGCATCCGCCAGGTGTTTTGTTCTGCAGGCACGGCAGCGGCGTGGTCTCCCAAGGTCTTGCGTGCCGGCATGGGGGCGCATTTTCAGCTTGAGATATTCGAGGGCGCTGACCTGCTGAGCCTGTGCAAGGGCAGTGCAGTTTCCGTCCTTGCGACCAGCTCCTACGCGCAAAAAACCATCTATCAGACTGACCTGACGCAAGCTGTCGCCTGGCTGTTCGGCCATGAAGGCCAGGGCGTCGCTGACGATTTGCTAGACGCCGCCAGTGACAAGGTAGTGATTCCGCATCTCGGCGAAATGGAGTCGCTCAATGTCGCGGCAGCAGCAGCGGTATGCTTCTTCGAGCAGGTCCGGCAAAAGCAGGGCGCCGCTTCCTGAGTCGGCGATGAACTTCCAGTCGCCGGATCTCCATGCCTATTTCAGCGGACGCTGGACGTTTTCCCGCACCATGGTCGGCGCCGACGACGTACTGATCGGTGAAGCGGAAGGTGCGGCCGAGTTCCTGCCGGTGTCCGGCATGTCTCTTTTGCATTACAAGGAAGCGGGGCAGTTGCGCCTCGCAGCCGGCCAGCGCGTGGTCGGTTTTTCGCGGCGCTTCGACTATGAGGTTGCAGGCGACATGGTGCATGTCGCGTTTGCCGACGGCATGCAGCTTGGGCAGGCTTACCAGAGTTATCGCTACGATGCGGTGGAACAGGCCTTGCTGCCGGTGGAGACGCATCTCTGCATCCTGGATCGCTACGACGGCAGCTACCGCTTGACGAATGCCGATAGCTTCGAATTGCGCACGCGCATCGACGGTCCGCACAAGGATTATCGGGTGCACACGCATTTCACCAGGCAGCCCGGCTAGTTTGCGTGCGCTATGGCGACTTGCGCGATCAGCGTGTTTCCGGCTTGATTTCCTGCAGGATGGTGGCGGCGATCTCTTCGATCGACTTGGCCGTGGACGACATCCAGCGAATACCTTCGCGGCGCATCATCTTTTCTGCTTCGTTGATTTCATAGCGGCAGTTTTCGATGGCGGCATACTTGCTGCCGGGACGGCGTTCATTGCGCACTTCCGACAGGCGTTCGGCGGCAATGGTCAGGCCGAAGATCTTCTTCTTGAAATTCACCAGCCCGCTCGGCAGCTTGTCGCGCTCGAAATCCTCGGGAATCAGCGGGTAGTTGGCCGCCTTGATGCCATACTGCATCGCCAGGTACAGGCTGGTCGGCGTTTTGCCCGAGCGCGACACGCCCACCAGGATGACGTCGGCGCTGGCCAGGTTCTTGTTCGACTGGCCGTCATCGTGCGCCAGTGAGAAATTGATCGCTTCGATGCGGTTTTTGTATTCTTCCGAATCGGCGGTGTTGTGGCTGCGGCCGATGGTGTGGGTCGACTTGACGCCGAGCTCCTGTTCCAGCGGTTCCACGAAGGTCTGGAACAGATCCATATGCATCGCCCGCGACTGGCGAATGACCGCCGACAGATCCGCTTTCACCAGCGTCGAAAACACGATCGGCGCCTTGCCGTCGACTTCGGCGACTTCATTGATGCGGCGCGTGGCGTCGTAGGCCTTGTCCAGCGTATCGACGAAGGGCAGGCGCACTTGCTTGAAGCGCAGCTCGAACTGGCTGAGGACGGAATGGCCCAGGGTTTCCGCCGTAATGCCGGTGCCGTCCGAAACGAAGAACACCGTGCGGTTGGCGGGCGGCAACGGGACCGGGCAGGAAGACGGAGCGAGATCGAGCATAATGTTGTTAAAAAGAAAACAATAAAAAATAAGGAAGGGGAGTGAAAAAAAAGCTGGCTACCCTGTAAAATGCCATGCAACAGATTGAGAAGCTAGCTCAAAATGACCCTGAATGTGCTGCGCAAGTTGACCGAAACCATCTGGATGTTTGCCGTTGCAAACACCTTCGGAACTGCCGCGCGCCGTCTGAGTGAAGTCATGAATCAAATGAGCTGTGCCGCTGTCCCCGCATTTGCTGCAATTATGTCGCCTTCGTCCCAAAATAACAAAGAACAAATGACGATCGCCGGCCCCGCGAAGATTTCCCATCATCAAACTAGAGGTTGTTATGTCCAACGCAGTAAACATGGGTTCTACCCAGGGGGCCGCATACGTAGTCTCCTTTGAAAATCTTCGCATGACGGATGTCGAGTCCGTCGGCGGCAAGAACGCGTCGCTGGGTGAAATGATCAGCCAGCTGGCCGGTGCCGGAGTCCGCGTGCCAAGTGGCTTTGCCACGACCGCACAGGCTTTCCGCGACTTTCTGGAACACAGTGCGAATGGCGGCGCAACGCTGGCTCAACGCATTGCAGATCGTCTCGTTACGCTGGACATCGAAGATGTGCGTGCGCTGGCGCAAGCCGGTGCTGAGATTCGTCAATGGATTATCGACACGCCTTTCCAGCCCGCGCTGGAACAGCAGATCAAATCCTTCTACGACAAACTGGTTGCCGACTCCACCGCGGAGATGTCTTTCGCCGTACGTTCGTCTGCGACCGCGGAAGATTTGCCTGACGCGTCCTTCGCTGGTCAGCAGGAAACCTTCCTCAACGTGGTCGGCATCGACAACGTGCTCGAAGCGATGAAGCACGTGTTCGCCTCGCTGTACAACGACCGCGCGATCTCGTATCGCGTCCACAAGGGCTTCACCCATGCCGAAGTCGCGTTGTCGGCCGGCGTGCAACGCATGGTGCGCTCCGACGTCGGCGCTGCCGGCGTGATGTTCACCATCGACACCGAATCGGGCTTCAAGGATGTGGTCTTCATCACTTCCAGCTACGGCCTGGGCGAAACGGTGGTGCAGGGCGCAGTCAATCCGGACGAGTTCTACGTGCACAAGCCGATGCTCGAACAAGGCAAGCTGCCAATCATTCGCCGCAACATCGGCTCCAAGCTGATAAAGATGGAATTCACCGGCGAAGCCAAAGCCGGCCGCTCGGTCAAGACGGTCGACGTGCCGGTCGAAATGCGCAACCGCTATTCGCTGAACGACGCCGAAATCGTCGAGCTGGCCAAATACGCCGCCATCATCGAGAAGCACTACGAACGTCCGATGGACATCGAATGGGGCAAGGACGGCCGTGACGGCAAGCTGTACATCCTGCAGGCGCGTCCGGAAACCGTGAAGTCGCAGCAAAAGGCGACCGACGCACAGCAACGTTTCAAACTCAAGGGTTCCAGCGCCGTGTTGGCAACCGGTCGCGCCATCGGTCAGAAGATCGGCGCCGGTCCGGTGCGCGTGATTCGCGATGCCGCCGAAATGGAACGCGTGCAGCCGGGCGACGTGCTGGTTGCCGATATGACCGACCCGAACTGGGAGCCGGTCATGAAGCGCGCTGCGGCGATCGTCACCAATCGCGGCGGCCGCACCTGTCACGCGGCGATCATCGCGCGTGAACTGGGCGTGCCGGCAGTGGTCGGTTGCGGCGACGCCACCGACATGCTCAAGGATGGCACGCTGGTCACCGTTTCCTGCGCCGAAGGCGACGAAGGCAAGATCTACGACGGCCTGCTGGAAACCGAAATCACCGAAGTCGCACGCGGCGAATTGCCGTCGATTCCGTTGAAGATCATGATGAACGTCGGCAACCCGCAACTGGCTTTCGACTTCCAGTCGATTCCCAACGGCGGCGTTGGTCTGGCGCGCCTGGAATTCATCATCAACAACAACATCGGCGTGCATCCAAGGGCGATCCTGGAATACCCCAATATCGACGCTGACCTGAAGAAGGCCGTCGAATCCGTCGCCCGTGGCCATGCCTCGCCGAAGGCCTTCTACGTCGACAAGCTGGCCGAAGGCATCGCCACCATTGCGGCGGCATTCTGGCCCAAGCCGGTCATCGTGCGCCTGTCCGACTTCAAGTCGAACGAGTACAAGAAGCTGATCGGCGGTTCGCGCTATGAACCGGACGAAGAAAACCCGATGCTGGGCTTCCGCGGCGCCGCGCGTTACCTGTCGGCAGATTTTGCCGAAGCGTTCGAAATGGAATGCCAGGCCATGAAGCGCGTGCGTAACGACATGGGTCTGACCAACGTCGAGATCATGGTGCCGTTCGTCCGTACCCTGGGCCAGGCGGAAAAGGTCATCGGCCTGCTCGGCAAGAACGGCCTCAAACGCGGCGAGAACGGCCTGCGCGTCATCATGATGTGCGAAGTGCCTTCCAACGCGATTCTGGCGGAGCAGTTCCTCGAGCACTTCGACGGCTTCTCGATCGGTTCCAACGATCTGACCCAGCTGACCCTGGGCCTGGACCGCGACTCCGGCATGGAATTGCTGGCAGCCGATTTCGACGAACGCGATCCGGCGTTGCAAGCCTTGCTGACCAAGGTCATCTCGACTTGCCTGGCCAAGGGCAAGTACGTCGGCATCTGCGGTCAGGGTCCTTCGGACCATCCGGATTTTGCGGAATGGCTGATGAAGCAGGGTATTGAATCGATTTCCCTGAATCCTGATTCCGTGATCGATACCTGGCAGAAACTGGCCACGAGCGTTGCCGGCAAGTAGGCAAGCGTCGTTACTCCGGTCTCACAAAAACGCGGGCCTCGGGTCCGCGTTTTTGTTTTTGGGAATAGACTGTTAAAGTCTTGCCGGTAAGCGGTTCCGTAGCAGTCTCTCGCACCCTCTCTGAAAAGGAACAAGGACATGATGGACTGGGCGATATGGTTTGTATTGGCCGGTGTGGCAATCGGGGTGGAACTCTTCACCGGCACGTTCTATCTGCTGATGATTGCGATCGGTCTGGGCGCCGGCGGCGTTGCCGCGCTGCTGGGCGGAAAACTGGAATGGCAACTGCTGCTGGCGGCGGCAATCGGCTTTGCCGCCATCGGCGCATTGCGACGCAGCCGCTTCGGCCGGATGGGCAAGGAAAACGCAGCGCGCGACCCGAACGTCATCCTCGACATCGGCCAGAGCGTACAGGTCGATCACTGGAACGACCTCGACGGCACCCACACTGCGCGCATCCGCTATCGCGGCGCCGAGTGGGACGTCGAACTCGCAGCGGGTAGCCCCGTGCAGGCAGGACAATTCGTCATCCGGGAAGTTCGAGGCAGCCGCCTGATCGTCTCTCATCATTAGGAGAATCATCATGTTCGGAAGCGTGACGCTGGTCATTTTTTTCATTGCTATCATCTTCGTCATCAAGACCGTCAAAGTCGTGCCGCAACAGCATGCCTGGGTGGTCGAGCGCCTCGGTAAATATCACGCGACTCTCGGGCCGGGCCTGAACATCGTGGTGCCGTTCATCGACCGCGTCGCTTACAAGCACGTCCTCAAGGAAATCCCGCTCGACGTACCGCCGCAAGTCTGCATCACGCGCGACAACACGCAGCTGCAGGTCGACGGCATCCTGTATTTTCAGATCACCGATCCGATGCGCGCATCCTATGGCTCGTCGAACTACATCGCGGCGATCACTCAACTGGCGCAAACCACCCTGCGTTCCGTGATCGGCAAGATGGAGCTCGACAAGACCTTCGAAGAACGCGACCACATCAACACCGCCATCGTCAGCGCCATCGACGAGTCCGCCGCGAACTGGGGCGTGAAGGTGCTGCGTTACGAAATCAAGGACCTGACGCCGCCCAAGGAAATCCTCCACGCCATGCAGGCGCAGATCACCGCCGAGCGGGAAAAGCGTGCGCTGATTGCCGCTTCCGAAGGCCGCAAGCAGGAGCAGATCAACATCGCCAGCGGCGAACGGGAAGCCTCCATCGCCAAGTCGGAAGGTGAGAAGCAGGCCTCGATCAACCGTGCCGAAGGCCAGGCCGCCGCCATCATCGCCATCGCCAACGCCAGTGCCGAAGCACTGCGCAAGACGGCGGCGGCGATCCAATCACCGGGTGGCGAAGAAGCGGTCAACCTGAAAGTGGCGGAACAGTATGTCGCAGCGTTTTCGCAACTGGCCAAGACCAATAATTCGATCATCGTGCCGGCCAACCTGAGTGACATGAGCACGCTGATTGCCAGCGCGCTGCAAGTGGTGAAAGCACAGGGAAAATAAGCAACGGCGACGCACGAATCATGAAAGCCTGAGGAGAAATCTTCAGGCTTTTTTACGACCGTTGCGATTAAATCGGACCAGCGCAATCAGACTGCGGTCCGGTGCGGCGCAACGTTTTTCTGATGGTCGGCGGCTACGCAGTGTTTCCGCTCTCGATCGCATCGTAAGGCAGAATGATCTCCACGCACAGGCCGCCATCGACGCGGTTGAAGGCGCAGATGCGGCCGCCGTGCGCTTCAACGATGCGGCGCGCGATGGTCAGGCCGAGGCCGTAGCCGTTGCTGTTTTTCCGGGTGCGGCTGCTGCGGAAGAAGGGTTCGAAGATCAGCTGCAATTCTTCTTCCGGCACGCCCGGGCCGTGGTCGACGACCGACACCAGCAGCGACTGCCTGTCCTTGTCAACCTGGGTATTGATCGCGACCGTGGTGTCGACGGCGGTTTGTTTGACGGCATTGCGAACGACGTTCTCGATGGCGCGGTGGAGCAGTTCTGCGCCGCCTGTGATCACGACGTCGCAGCGTACCATTCCTTCGATGTGACGATTCACTGCTTCAGCCTCGAAACGGGCGTCGTCGATGATTTCGGTCAGCAGATCTTCCATGCGGATGTGGTCTTCCATGGCGCCGGTAACGCCCGCTTCCAGTCGCGACAGCGTCAGCAGTTCGCCCACCAGCTTGTCCATGCGCACGCCTTCGCGTTCGATGCGCTCCAGCGTAGCGGCGGTTTTTTCCGGTTGCAGGCGCGCCAGTCCGATCGAAGCCTGCAGCCGCGCAATCGGCGAGCGCAGTTCATGCGAGACGTCGTGCAGCAAGCGGCGCTGGCTGTCCATCAAGGCGCGCAGCTTGTCGGTCATGCCGTCGAAATCGCGACCGAGATCGGCCAGTTCATCGTTGCGCTTGCCCATTTTCGGCGCCAGTCTGTCGTTCAGGTTGCCGGACGAGGCGCGTGCGAAGGCCGACTTGAGCAGGCGGATCGGCTGCGAGAAATACCAGGCCAGCAGCATGGCGAAGAACAGGCTGGCGACGGTCGCCACCAGCATCGGCATCATCGGGAAAAAGAACGGCGGTGGCGATTGCATGCGGCGCGAGCCGCGCTCTTCGTGCGGCGGGCCGCCGTATTCCGGATCGGCGGACGAAGGCAGGAACAGCAGATAGGTATGGCCGTCGGCGGCTTTGACTTCCTCGACCACACGGCGGCGGGTCTCGGTGCCGAGCAGGGTGCGTGCTTCTTCGATCAGGCGCGGATGGACTTCGCGGCCGAGCAGTTCATGCTGTTCTTCATCGACGGCATAGACATGATGGCGGTCGGCGTTGAGCACCAGTTTGCGCAATGCTTCGGTGCCGCCGTACTGCAGCGTGGCGGCGGCGGAGCGGATCATGAAGGCGGCGGGAGGGCTCTGGTCGAGGTCGCTGGTGCGGCGGTCGCGTTCGCGATTCTCCAGCGAAAACATGATGCCGACGCCGATCGTCGCCGTCAGCTGCGCCACCATGATGAAGAAAAAGAACTTCCAGAACAGCCGTCCCACCGCTATTCCTTGATGAACTGATACCCCAGGCGGTAAACAGTCTGGATGCAGGATTTGTCGCTGCCGAGGGTGGCGATTTTCTGGCGGATGCTGCTCAGGTGGACGTCGATGTTGCGGTCGAAGCGCGCCAGCGGACGGCCCAGGCCTTGTTCCGATAGATGTTGCTTGCTGACCGGTTTGCCGGCATTGCGGGCCAGCACTTCAAGCAGATTGAATTCACTGCTGGTCAGTTCCAGCGGCCGCCCGGACCAGGTGGCGCGGCGCTGCTCGGGCCACATCGACAGCGCGCCCACAGCCAGCGGCGAGTAGGGACTGTGGCCGGGATTGTCGATGACGGTGCGGCGCAATATGGCGCGCACGCGGGCGGTCAGCTCGCGCGGCGTGCACGGCTTGGGCACGTAATCGTCGGCGCCCAGTTCGAGGCCGATGATGCGATCGGTGTCGTCGCCCTTGGCGGTTAGCATGAGCACGGGAAGATTGCTCTTGGCGCGGATGCGGCGCAGGGTTTCCAGACCGTTCAGGCGCGGCATCATGACGTCCAGGACGACGATGGCGTACTGGCCGGAGAGGGCCTCGATGACGCCGCTTTCGCCGTCGTAGGCAACGTGTACTTCAAATTTTTCCTGCTCGAGATATTCCTTGAGCATGTCAACGAGTTCAATGTCGTCGTCTATCAGCAATACTTTGGACATCGTCGCCGGTTTCACTTTCTTTGATTTGCGGATGCTTCGGATTGCGCAATCATATGCGCAAAAGACCGCGGCACGGTACTACGGTAACGGCTGGCGCCGGTATCTTTACAATCTTTTACCCTGCTTTTTCCCGGACGCAATAGCAGGCCAGACAAGGAAAATTGCCGTTTTGAAAATGCACGGCCAGTCACAGCCTTGCAGGAAGAGGGAGATGGGATGCCGACCGGAATTTACCCGGTTTTACATGCGGACGGCGGCTTTTGCATCGGGCTATGGCCGATACTGCGGCCTTGTTGATACATGCCGCCAACACTTTCACGGTTTTTGTTGCCGGGTGAAAATGACGGTAAATAACAGGCCGCATCGCGCGGGGAGATAATGTGCGCGACATAGATGAGACGGACTTGAACCATGTTGCATGAAAAGCTTTTGCAAGACCCCGGTCACCTGCAGGAACTGATGACGCTGTTGACGCAGAGCATCGCCGCCGACCTGGCCGGACGGCCGGATGAAGCGCTCGATATCATCGGACAGGCGATCGCGCTGGACCCTGCCTTCATGCCGGCGCTGATGCGTCGCGCCGACCTGTTGATGGCGCAGGAGCGCTACGCCGAAGCGATCGCCGCCTACGACGATTGCCTGCAGCGCTTTCCGACGCTGGAAGAAGCCGGACAGTCGCGCCATCGCGCCATGATCCTGGCGCTGGATCACTGCCAGATCATGCTGGAGGAGCGGCCGCATGAAGCCGGTCTGCTGTGCGAGCAGGCAGCGTTGCTGGAGCGGCTCGGACGCTTCGATGAGGCGCTGGCCAGCCTGGACCGCGCGTTGGAATATGCGCCGACGCACCAGCAGGCGCTGAATCAACGCGGCAATGTGCTGCTGCACCTCAATCGCCACGAAGAAGCCGTACTGTGCTACGACCGCATCCTGGCGCAATCGGCTGCCGATGCCGCGGCGATTTTCAATCGCGGCAACGTGCTGCAAAAAATGAATTGCATCAACCAGGCGCTGTGGTGTTACGAGCAAGCGCTCACCCTGCAACCGAACTTCCCTGAAGCGGAGATGGCGCAGAGCCATTGCCTGCTGCTGCAAGGCGACTTCGCCGGCGGCTGGCAGCATCACGAAGCACGCTGGCGCACGACACAGCTGCGCGGGCAAGGCCTGTTCCCGCATGAGCCGGCCTGGCTGGGCGAGCCGCCGCTGGCAGGGCGCAGCATCCTGTTATGGGCCGAGCAGGGACTGGGCGACACGATCCAGTTCGCGCGCTACATTCCCCTGATTGCCGACATGGCGGCGCAGGTGACGGTGTGCGTGCCGGAGACCTTGCGACGGTTGCTCGCTTCGCTGACCGCCTTGCCCAATGTCACGCTGGTCAGCAACGACAAGGCGCTGACGCCGCACGATTTCCATTGTCCGCTGATGAGTTTGCCGCTGGCGCTGAGCTGGACGCTGGCAACGATTCCGGCAGGGGTGCCGTATCTGCACGCGGACGCCGAACTCAAGCAGCAATGGTCGGCCGTGCTGGGACCGGCGCCGCGCTTGCGGGTCGGACTGGCCTGGGCCGGGCGGCAACACGGCGAGCTCAATCACACGCGCGACATCCCCTTGAGTCATCTGCGCCCGCTGGCGGAGGTCGAGGTGGAATTGGTGAGCCTGCAGCAGCAGATTCCCGCCGGCGACCAGGCCGAACTGGCGCAGTGGCAACGCATGCACCGGCTGGAAGCGGCCATGACCGACATGGCGGAGACCGCAGCGCTGATCGATAACCTTGATCTGGTGATCAGCGCGGATACGGCCGTGATCCATCTGGCCGGCGCGCTGGGTAAACCGGCCTGGCTGCTGCTGCGCTATGAAAGTGAATGGCGCTGGGGCTGGCAGACCGGCAGCTCGCGCTGGTATCCGACGGTGAAGGTATTCCGCCAGCAGCATCGCGGCGATTGGTCGGGCGTGGTGGAAGAAGTGGCGGAGTGTCTGCGGCTGGCGGCGGACAGGTAGGAAGCTCCTGGAACCCGGTCTCGCGACGGACCGGAAACAGGTTCTTAACGGCGGTGGGTTTTCATGGCAGCCTGGATCTCACGCTGGCTGTCGCGTTGCTTCTCGGTCTCGCGCTTGTCGTGCTGTTTCTTGCCCTTGGCCAGGCCGATTTCGCATTTGATGCGGCCTTTGCTGAAATGCAGGTTCAGCGGCATCAGCGTGTAACCCGAACGCTCCACCTTGCCGATCAGCTTGTCGATCTCGGAGGCGTTGAGCAGCAGCTTGCGGGTGCGCGTGGTTTCAGGATGGACGTGCGTGGACGTGCTGGTCAGGGCGCTGATGTGCGCACCGAACAAAAAGATCTCGCCGTTGCGGATCGTGACGTAGGCTTCCTTGATCTGCGCCTTGCCGGCTCGGATGGCCTTGACTTCCCATCCTTCCAGGACGATCCCGGCTTCGAAGCGCTCCTCGACGAAGTAATCGAAAAATGCTTTTTTATTATCAACAATACTCATCTGGTCGGAAAATCCGTGGTCTCGGTTAAAATTTCAACTTTGCGATTTTATCAAACGGACCACCTTTCATGGCAGTCGTACATAAAACAGTCCTGATCAATTACAGCGCGGAGCAGATGTTCAAGCTGGTCGACCGCGTCGAAGACTATCCCGAATTCCTGCCCTGGTGCGGCGGCGTCGAGGTCGACGAGCGCCAAGGCGACAAGCTCAAGGCCAAGCTGAAGATCAATTATCACGGCCTCAAGCAATCCTTCACCACCGAAAACACCAACACGCCGCCGAGCAGCATGACCATGCATCTGGTGGAGGGGCCGTTCAAGCATTTCGAAGCCCGCTGGAACTTCAAGGCGCTGCGCGAGGATGCCTGCAAGATCGAATTCGACATGCAGTACGAATTCTCGAGCCGCATCCTGGAATCGGTGATCGGGCCCGTGTTCAGCATGATTGCCAACAGTTTCGTCGACTCTTTCTGCAAGCGTGCAGAACAGATATATGGCTGAAACGGCGCAATTGCAAGTCGAGATCTGCTATGCCGCGCCGGACTTGCAGATCCGCAAGCCGGTGCGCGTCGACGCTGGCGCCACCGTGCAGCATGCCATCATGCAAAGTGGCGTAATGCGCGAGTGTACAGCAATCGACCTGACGGTCTGCCGCGTTGGCATCTACGGCAAGCTCAAGACGCTCGACACGGTGCTGCGCGACCAGGACCGGATAGAAATCTACCGTCCGCTTATCGCCGACCCCATGGATTCGCGCCGCCGCCGGGTGGCGAAGAAGCGCTGAAGCAGCCCGACGCAGGGCGGTGCGGCAAATATGCTGCACATTTCACGGAAAAATCAAGGTCGGCGCGACGAGTGCAAAAGTTTTCTGTATAATTCGCTTTTGCGCCTATAGGAAATGCTATGCGTCTTCTCCAAAAAGCACTCACATTCGATGACGTGCTCCTCGTTCCGGCCTACTCGGACATCCTCCCTAAAGATACTTCCCTTGCCACGCGTCTGACACGCAACATTCGCCTGAACATTCCGCTTATTTCCGCGGCAATGGACACCGTGACTGAAGCACGTCTGGCTATTGCCATTGCGCAAGAGGGCGGCATCGGCATTGTCCACAAGAACCTCACACCGAAGGAACAGGCGCGCGAAGTTTCCAAGGTCAAGCGTTTTGAATCCGGCGTGGTGCGCGATCCGATCACGATCCCGCCCACCATGAAGATCCGCGAAGTCATCGCCCTGTCCGAATTGCACGGCATCAGCGGCTTTCCGGTGGTCGAGGGCAGCAGCCTGGTCGGCGTGATCACCAACCGCGACCTGCGTTTTGAAGAAGACCTCGACGCCGAAGTCCGCGCCAAGATGACGCCACGCGACAAACTGGTCTACGTCAAGGACGGCGCCGGCCTGGAAGAAGCCAAGCGCCTGATGAACAAGCACCGTCTCGAGCGTGTGATGGTCATCAACGACAACTTCGAATTGCGCGGCCTGATCACCGTCAAGGATATTCAAAAATCTACCGCTCACCCGTTTGCCAGTAAGGACGATCAAGGCAAATTGCGCGTCGGCGCGGCCGTCGGCGTCGGTCCTGACAATGACGAGCGCATCGAACTGCTGGTTGCCGCAGGCGTTGACGTGCTGGTGGTCGACACCGCCCACGGCCACTCGGCGGGCGTGCTCAACCGCGTCAAGTGGGTCAAGACCCGCTACCCGCATGTGGAAGTGATCGGCGGCAACATCGCTACCGGCGCAGCAGCCAAGGCGCTGGTCGAACACGGTGCGGATGCGGTCAAGGTAGGTATCGGCCCAGGCTCGATCTGCACCACCCGTATCGTTGCAGGCGTCGGCGTGCCGCAAATCTCGGCCATTGCCAACGTCGCCAAGGCGCTCGAAGGCACCGGCGTGCCGGTCATCGCCGACGGCGGCATCCGCTTCTCCGGCGATGTCTCCAAGGCGTTGGCGGCAGGCGCTTCCAGCGTGATGATGGGAAGCATGTTCGCCGGCACCGAAGAAGCGCCGGGCGAAGTGATCCTGTTCCAGGGCCGCAGCTACAAGTCGTATCGCGGCATGGGCAGCGTCGGCGCCATGACCGACGGTTCGGCTGACCGCTATTTCCAGGACGGCGAAAACAACGCGGAGAAACTGGTGCCGGAAGGCATCGAAGGCCGAGTCGCCTACAAGGGCAGCGTGCTGGCGATCCTGTATCAACTGGTTGGCGGCGTGCGTTCCTCGATGGGCTATTGCGGTTGCGCCACCATCGATGAATTCCGCGAAAAAGCCGAGTTCGTCGAGATCACTTCGGCGGGCATGCGCGAGTCGCATGTCCACGATGTGCAGATCACCAAGGAAGCTCCTAACTACCGCGCCGACTAAGCAAGGTAAGGATAGAGACAAAAAGGCCGCGCTCCTTTTCGAGTTGCGGCCTTTTGACTTATTTTTGCCGCTGAAATAATTTCAAACTTGCCTACCATCACAGCCATGCATTCAAAAATTCTGATCATCGATTTCGGTTCCCAGGTCACTCAGCTGATCGCTCGCCGCGTGCGCGAAGCCGGCGTGTTTTCCGAAGTTTTTCCCCACGACGTGAGCGACGAATTCGTGCGCAACTACGGCGCCTCCGGCGTGATCCTGTCGGGCGGCCCGAATAGCGTGACCGAAGGCGATACGCCGCGCGCGCCGTTTGCGGTGTTTGAGCTGGGCGTGCCGGTGCTGGGCATCTGCTACGGCATGCAAACCATGGCAGAGCAACTTGGCGGCAAGGTGGAAAACGGTACGTTGCGCGAATTCGGTTACGCCGAAGTGCGCGCGCATGGTCACACCGCGCTGCTGAAGGATATCGCCGACTTCACCACGGCCGACGGCCATGGCATGCTGAAGGTCTGGATGAGCCATGGTGACAAGGTCAACGAAATGCCGCACGGCTTCAAGCTGATGGCCTCGACCGGCAACTGTCCGGTGGCCGGCATGGCCGACGAAGAGCGCCGCTTCTACGCGGTGCAGTTCCATCCCGAAGTCACGCACACGCTGCAAGGCAAGGCCTTGCTGGGCCGTTTCGTGCACGACATCTGCGGTTGCAAATCGGACTGGAACATGCCCGACTACATCGCCGAAGCGGTCGCGTCGATCCGCCAGCAAGTGGGCGACGATGAAGTGATCCTCGGCCTGTCCGGCGGCGTCGACAGCAGCGTAGCGGCAGCGCTGATCCATCGCGCCATCGGCGACAAGCTGACCTGCGTATTCGTCGACCACGGCCTGCTGCGCCTGGATGAAGGCAAGATGGTCATGGAGATGTTCGGCAAGAACCTCGGCGTCAAGGTCATCCACGTTGATGCCACCGATCAGTTCATGGGCCACCTGGCCGGCGTGACCGATCCGGAAGCCAAGCGCAAGATCATCGGCCGCGAATTCGTCGAAGTGTTCCAGGCCGAATCAGGCAAGCTGAAGAACGCCAAATGGCTGGCGCAAGGCACGATCTATCCGGACGTCATCGAAAGCGCCGGCAAGGGCAAGAAGGGCGCTCACACCATCAAGAGCCACCACAACGTCGGCGGCCTGCCGGAAACATTGAATCTGAAGCTGCTGGAGCCGCTGCGCGAACTGTTCAAGGACGAAGTGCGCGAACTGGGCGCGGCGCTCGGCCTGCCGCACGAGATGGTGTACCGCCATCCATTCCCGGGCCCGGGCCTGGGTGTGCGCATCCTCGGCGAAGTGAAGAAGGAATTCGCCGATCTGCTGCGCCGCGCCGATGCAATTTTCATCGAAGAACTGCGCAACACCAAGGATGCAGACGGCCGGAGCTGGTACGAAAAGACCAGCCAGGCGTTCGCCGTGTTCCTGCCGGTGAAATCGGTGGGCGTGATGGGCGATGGCCGCACCTACGAGTACGTAGTGGCGCTCCGCGCCGTGCAGACGCAGGACTTCATGACCGCACACTGGGCGCATCTGCCGCACGAGTTGCTGGGCCACGTGTCCAACCGCATCATCAACGAAGTGCGCGGCATCAACCGCGTGGTCTACGACATCTCGGGCAAGCCGCCTGCCACAATTGAGTGGGAATAAAATTTCTCGGGAAATTTTGTTCAGTAGTTGATTGACTATCAAAGCCCTGTTCCGACAGGGCTTTATCTTTCGGGTATCGGCGTGGCGGCGGAGAATGGCAGCCACATCATTTTCAGCATCATTTTTAGAGCTCTCCCATGGAAATCAAGGTCAACTTCCTCGACAAGCTGCGTCTCGAAGCCAAGTTCGACGACTTCACGGTCATCGCCGACCAGCCCATCCGCTACAAGGGCGACGGCTCTGCGCCTGGTCCCTTCGACTACTTCTTGGCGTCGTCGGCCTTGTGCGCAGCTTACTTCGTGAAGTTGTACTGCAACACGCGCAACATCTCCACCGAGAATATCCGCCTGTCGCAGAACAATATTGTCGATCCGGAAAATCGTTACAAGCAGATCTTCAAGATCCAGGTGGAGTTGCCCGCAGATATCGAGGAAGCGGACCGTCGCGGCATCCTGCGATCGATCGAGCGCTGTACGGTGAAGAAGGTGGTGCAGGAAGGTCCCGACTTCGTCATCGAAGAAGTCGAAAGCCTGGATGCCGATGCGCAATCCTTGCTGACCGTGAAGCCGGCCGCTGATGCCAGCACCTTTATCTTGGGCAAGGATCTGCCGCTGGAGCAGACCATCGCCAATATGTCGGGCCTTCTGGCCGGGTTGGGCATCAAGATCGAAATCGCGTCGTGGCGCAATATCATTCCCAATGTGTGGTCGTTGCATATCCGTGATGCGCATTCGCCGATGTGTTTCACCAACGGCAAGGGCGCGACCAAGGAAAGCGCGCTGGCTTCGGCGCTGGGCGAATACATCGAGCGGCTCAGCAACAACCATTTCTATGCCGGCGCATTCTGGGGCGAAGACATCGCCGACGCGGCGTTCGTGCACTATCCGAACGAGCGCTGGTTCAAGCCAGGGCGCAAGGATGCGCTGCCGAAAGAAATTCTGGATGACTATTGCCTGGATATCTACAACCCCGACGGCGAGTTGCGCGGCTCGCATCTGATCGACACCAACTCCGGCAATGTGGAACGCGGCATCTGCTCGCTGCCGTATGTGCGGCAGTCGGATGGCAAGGTGGTGTATTTTCCGTCCAACCTGATCGAAAACCTGTTCGTCAGCAACGGCATGAGCGCCGGCAATACGCTGGCTGAAGCGCAGGTGCAGTGCCTGTCCGAGATTTTCGAACGCGCGGTCAAGCGCGAAATCCTGGAGGGTGAAATCGCCTTGCCGGATGTGCCGCAGGAGGTGCTGGCGAAATATCCCGGCATCCTGGCCGGGATCAAGGGCCTGGAGGAGCAGGGCTTTCCGGTGCTGGTGAAGGATGCGTCGCTCGGCGGGACTTACCCGGTGATGTGCGTCACCCTGATGAATCCCCGCACCGGCGGCGTCTTCGCCTCGTTCGGCGCTCACCCGAGCTTCGAAGTGGCGCTGGAACGCAGCCTGACCGAGTTGCTTCAGGGACGCAGTTTCGAAGGCCTGAATGATTTGCCTCAGCCGACCTTCGAGAGTAACGCGGTAACTGAGCCGAACAATTTTGTGGAGCACTTCATCGACTCCAGCGGCATCGTGTCGTGGCGCTTTTTCAGCGCCAAAGCGGATTTTGAATTCGTCGAGTGGGATTTTTCCAGTCATGGCGAAAACGCTAATGCCGAAGAAGCCGCGACCTTGTTTGGCATTCTCAAGGACATGGGCAAAGAGACCTATGTGGCGGTATATGACCAGCTGGGCGCCGTGGCTTGCCGAATCCTGGTGCCCGGTTATTCCGAGGTGTATCCGGTCGAGGATCTGATCTGGGACAACACCAACAAGGCGCTGTTGTTTCGCGCCGATGTATTGAACCTGCATCGCCTGGATGATGCCGCCCTGGAAGCGCTGCTTGAGCGCCTGGAAAACAGCGAACTCGATGAGTATTCCGATATCGCGACGCTGATCGGTATCGAATTTGACGAGAACACGGTCTGGGGGCAATTGACGGTCCTCGAGCTGAAGCTGCTGATCCAGCTCGCCCTGCAGCAATTCGAGGAGGCGCAGGAGCTGGTGGGCGCCTTCCTGCAATACAACGACAACACGGTCGAACGCGGCTTGTTCTACCAGGCCCTGAAGGTGGTGCTGGAAGTGATGCTCGATGACGAGCTGGAGCTGGACGACTATGCGGTCAACTTCCGCCGCATGTTCGGCGACGCCCGCATGGATACGGTAATGGGTTCGGTCGACGGCAGTGTGCGTTTCTTCGGACTGACGCCGACGAGCATGCAACTGGAAGGTCTCGACAGGCACCATCGCCTGATCGACAGCTACCGGAAATTGCACAAGGCGCGGGCGAATGCGGCCGCTGCAGGTTAAGAGGGTGAGTCATGGCTGAGCAAGATCTGTTCGGAGACGTTCCTGCGCCTGCAGCGCGTCCCCGCGAGGCTCGCAAAACCCGCCCGCAGGCTGCACCGCCGCAGCACACCTGGTTCTTCGCCTTGCGTCCTGCGATCGCCGACGCGGCCCGTCTCGATGCGTTTGCCGAAAGCTTGCTGGCGTCCCATGGCGTCACCGGCAAACGTGTCGGAGTGGAGCGGCTGCATATCACGCTGGAACTGGTCGGGCACGACTCCGAGGCAAGCGTGGTGGAGGCGGCATGCCGCGCGGCAGACCTGCTTCGATTTCCTTCCATTGATGCGCGTTTCGACGCCGCAGTGACTTTCTCTGCGCCCAGCGGTCCATTCGTGCTGCTCGGAGGCGACGGGCTCAATGGCGTGCGCGAGTTGCGGACGGAGCTTGGCTGCGCGCTGGCGGAGCAGGGCTTCACGCCGTCGCGTTCGTATGAGCCGCACATGACCCTTTGTTACGATCCGCGCAACCGCGTGGAGCGTATCGCCATCGATCCCATCGGTTTTCAGATTGCCGAGTTTGCGCTCGTCAAAAGCCACATCGGACTGTCCCGGCACGAGGTGTTGCGGACGTGGCAGCTCACCGGCTGAACACGTCCTCCCGGCGCGGCTTGCCGCTCCAGTGGACCAGCGCAGCAACAAGTCCCAGCACGATGCCGAAGATCACGATGCCACTCCAGCCATAGCGCGTCATCAGCCAGCCGCTGATCACCACGCCGAGAGCGCCGCCGGAAAAGGTGGCGGTCATGTACAGGCTGTTGATGCGGCCTTGCGCTTTCGGATCGACCGCGAAGGCGCGGGTCTGGTTGGACACCAGTCCTGACTGCACGCCGATATCAAGCACGATCACCCCGATCACCAGCAACGCCAGCGAGGACTCCGCGCCAGCCAGCAGCAGGAAGGCGGCCGTCACGATGCCGATGCTGGCCGCCACCACGCTGCGCGGCCCGCGCTTGTCGGTGGCGCGGCCGCCCAGCGACGCAGCCAGGGCGCCGGCTGCGCCGATGATGCCGAAACCGCCGGCCCAAGCGCTGCCGAGGTGCCACGGCCCGTTCGCCAGCAGCGCCGCCAGATTGACCCAGAAGGCATTGAAGCAAGCCCACAGCAGCGCCTGCACTATCATCGATTCGCGAATCGGGCGGTGGTCGCGGGCCAGCGGCCACAGCGACGCCAGCAGGCGTCCGTAGGACAGGTTGGTGCTCGGTACGCCGCGCGGCAGCAGCATCGCAGCGGCGATCCAGACCGGGATCATGAACGCGGCTTCCACCCCGTACACCGCACGCCAGCCGTAGGCCGAGCCGACCACGCCGCTGATCGTGCGGCCAAGCAGGATGCCGACCATGATGCCGCTGACCACCGTGCCGACCGAACGTCCGCGATCGCCCGGCAGCGACATGACGGCCGCGAAGGGCACCAGTTGCTGCGGCACGCAACTGACGATGCCGAGTCCGAACGAAGCCGCGATCAGCGCCCAGATGCCGGGCGCCAACGCCGCCGCAGCGGCGAAAAGGAAAGCGCCGATGATCTGGCCGAGCACCAGCTTGCGCCGGTCGAAGCGGTCCCCGAGGGGCAGTAGCAGCGCCAGCCCGACGGCAAAGCCGAGCAGCGCCGCGCCGGCCACGAGGTCAACCGTCGCCAGGTTGACGTCCATGTCTGCGGCGATCAGTGGCAGGATGGGTTGGGTGCAATAGATGTTGGTGATCACTGCGCCGGCGATGATCGCCATCATCAGGATCTTGCTGCGCGACGCGGTCGCGGGCGTCGCGGGACTGGCGGATAGGTTTAGCTGGCCGTTCACGGCGTTCTCCTTGGAAAGGTGTCTGCGGAGTGCGGCAAAATGCCACATTCCGAGGCGGACACGCCAGCTTACTTGTTTGCATTTATAAAGATAATTACCTAATATCGGGAATGATCCTTCCAAAATCTGGTAGTTGCCTATGAATCGTCTCGACTCCATGTCCGTTCTGATCGCCGTTGTCGACGCGGGCAGCCTGTCGGCCGCCGCGCGTGTTCTCGACATGCCGCTGGCGACGGTCAGCCGCAAGGTGGCTGAACTGGAGGAGCATCTGAAGACGCGCCTGCTGCATCGTTCGACGCGACAGTTGTCGCTGACGGAAGCAGGGATCTCCTACGTCGCCGCCTGCCGCCGCATCCTGGAAGAAATCGGCGAAGCCGAGCGCGCCGCGACAGGGGAATACGCCTCGCCCAAGGGCGAACTGCTGATCACGGCGCCGGTGGCGTTCGGACGGCTGCACGTGGTGCCGGTGGTGGCGGAATTTCTCGTGCAATACCCTGAGATCGGCATCAACCTGATGCTCACGGACCGCGTGGTGCATCTGATGGATGAACATGCCGATGCCGCGATACGCATCGGTGACCTGCCCGACAGCATGCTGATGGCGACGCGCGTGGGAACGGTGCGGCGCGTGATCTGCGCCAGCCCCGCCTATCTGGCCGCGCACGGCCGGCCGCTCAGGCCGCAGGATCTCTCCGGGCATGCCTGCATTACGTTCGAGGTCCTCGCATCCATGCGCGCCTGGATGTTCGGGAGCGGCAAATCCGAATTCTCGGTGCCGGTGCAATCGCGCCTCACGGTCAATACGGCGGAGGCCGCCATCGCCGCTGCAACGCTGGATGTCGGATTGATACGCGTGCTGTCTTACCAAGTCGCGGACGCGGTTCGCCGGCAGGTGCTGCGCGTTGTGCTGGAGGAGTTTGAGTCGGCGCCACTGCCCGTCAGCCTGGTGCACACGGGGCAGGCGCCGTTGCCGCTGAAGCTGCGCGCCTTTCTGGATTTCGCGACGCCGCGTTTGCGTGAGCGCACCGCGGGCGTATTGGCGGAACCATGAAAAGACGGCCTGGCTATACCTGCTGATCGCCTGACACCGGGCGGATGCGGCTGATCGACAGTCGCAATCCCACCAGTCCCAGCAATTTTTCCGCGGTCGCGATGGTGCCGCCGGAACGGCCGCTTTCGATGTCGCGGAGAGTGCGTTCGGATAGCCCGGTGACTTTCGCCATTTCCTTGATGGTCAGGCGCATGGTGGTGCGCAAGTGGCGTGCGGCTTCGGCCAGATCCCACTCGGGATGGGCGAGCACGCCGTCGACAGCCTGCTTGCGCAGTTGCACCTGTTCTTGCAGCGAAATCGGGTTGTAGCGTTTGTCCATGATGTCGTCGATTCAGTGCAATGCCTGCAGTCGCGCGGCATGCGTGCGCAAGGGGAGCTGCAGATAAGCCAGAACATCCTCTTCCAGGCCGAAATCGCGTCCGCGATCGGCCACTTCCAGCAACGGCGTCGCCATCGCCTGCAACGTCTCCAGCAGAGGGGTGCGCGGCAACCGGGTTTGCCCGGCAACCGAGTCGATCACGGCCTGCCAGTCCGGGCTGCCGCCGTCGTGCTGCGACCAGCGGATGCGACGCGAAATGCCGTCCGGATGCAGATACATGGGGGCGAAATCGAACAGCGGCGTCAGGCCGATGCGTCCGGCTTCATCGCGCGTGATCGCGGTATTGCGGGCGTGATTGTCCTTGTTGGCCAGCGCGACGTTGGCGACGTCGCGGCGCAGGTACTCGCAGATTTCAGCAAGTGGATCGGAGGCGATTTCGCACAATCTCATGCAGGCTTCGTCATGCGTCGGCACCTGGCCGAAGCCGGGTTTGCCGGTCAGGGCGGCCAGGCTTTCCTGGGCCAGGCGGATTACCTTGCCGCCGTCGACGCGACGGTCGAAGCGCGGGATGAACAGGGCGCGCTCCTGCATGTGTAACCGCGCATGCACGCGCAAGCCGAGATGGCGGGCGATTTCCATGTACGGCGCTTCCTGGCGCAGGATCTGGGCCAGGCGTTCATTGGCGCCGCGGCCGAATTTGACGATGTAATGTTCGCGTGCGCGCTCGTCGGGCAGGGCGTGGTCGAGGTAGAGCAGGCCGTCGTCGGCGCGGGTCAGCAGGATCTTGGGCCATTCGCCTTGCACGCCGGACGAACCGGCGACGAACAAGCCGTGCCGGGCCAGGTATTCCGTGAAGTCGTCGGCGCGCGTGGCGACTTCCTCGTCGGTGAAGCCGTGCAAGGGACCATCCTGCCGCTGCAGCCACTGCGCCGCCTCCTTGATCCGCAAATTGCCGATCGGATTGCCGGCACCGGCGAGCAGCAGCGGCCAGTCTCCGGCTGCCTCGGCGTTTTCCGACAAGCCGAGCCGGCGCAGCAATTCCTGGCGCCCGTATCCCTGCGGCAGCATGTCGATCAGGAACACCGGCCAATGCGGCAGGTCGAGCGATGCCAATGACACCGGGAAGCCGCTGGACAAGGCATGGGCGTCGCGCCGGTTTTGCCAGGCGACCGCGTATTCCAGTCCATAGCCGCTGGACGTAGGCGTAAATACGCCCTGCGCGGCAGCCCCGGTCAGGCTGACATTGGCGGCCTCGGTCCAGTGATTGTCAGCGAACAGCTCGATGGTGCAGAAGTCGTCCATATGGGCAGAAAAATAGCAATAATATGAAGGTAATTACTCATTATAGTGATATTTTTCTACCGTAATGGTGGTGTCGCTCGATTTGTTGCGAGAATGATGCACGCGGAGGGCGCAGCACCGCATCCCGGGCGTCACGCCCGGTCGCGGCGGCAGACACGCTATAATGACGGCTTACGGACGACGCGCGGTGCAAGCCTGCGCGCGCAGCTCCGAAACCCGCGGCGCACACGCCGCCGCCAGCCCCCTATCATCGTGACTTACAGCATCAAAGAAATTTTCTATACCTTGCAAGGCGAGGGTACGCACGCCGGTCGTCCGGCGGTGTTTTGTCGTTTCAGCGGCTGCAACCTGTGGACCGGCCGCGAAGAAGATCGCAGCAAGGCGATTTGCCAGTTTTGCGATACCGATTTCGTCGGCACCGACGGCGAGGGTGGCGGCAAGTTCAAGACCAGCGACGCGCTGGCGCAAGCGATCAACCAGCTGTGGCCCGCGTCCTATGCGGCCAGCAAGTACGTCGTGTTCACCGGCGGCGAACCGTTGCTGCAGCTCGACGAGGTACTGATCGCCAGCATGCACGCGGTCGGATTCGAGATTGCCATCGAAACCAACGGCACGATTCCGGTGCCGCCCGGGGTCGACTGGATTTGCGTCAGCCCCAAGATGGGTTCCGAACTGAAGGTATTCAAAGGCAGCGAACTGAAGGTCGTGATTCCGCAGCAGGCGCAGGTCCTGGCCGACTATGAGAAGCTGGATTTCGCGCATTTCCTGCTGCAGCCGATGGACGGCCCCGAAGCCGTGCGCAATACCAAAATGGCGATCGAGCTGGTCAAGAATAATCCCAAGTGGAAGCTGAGCATCCAGACGCACAAGCTGTTGCAGATACCGTAAGAACAAGTGCAAGGCCTCGCAGCCAGCTCGTGAGCGATTCGAGGAAACCGCTGCGATATAGCTGTTATCGGCCTGCGCCCCTGTTGCCGGGCGCGCGTTTGTTTACAATCCGTTTCTGATCCATTCCTATTTTCAATCCGTAAGGCGTTCATGCTGACCATTACCCGTAAACTCGAATTCGATGCCGGCCACCGCATCCCCGACCACAAGAGCCAGTGCCGCAATCTGCACGGCCACCGCTATACCCTGGAAATCACCCTGGTCGGCAAGGTCATCGAAGTCGAGGGCAGCTCCGACAACGGCATGATCATGGATTTCTCCGACATCAAGACGCTGGCCAAGCAACATCTGGTCGACGTCTGGGATCACGCGTTCCTGGTCTATGAAAAAGATCAGCCCGTGCGCGATTTCCTGGCAAGCCTGCCGGACCACAAGACGGTCGTGATCGACCGCATCCCGACCGTGGAGAACCTGGCGCGCACCGCCTTTGACATCCTCAACGCGGCCTACAAGGACGCGTATGGCACTGGCTTGCATCTGCAAAAGCTGGTGCTGCACGAAACGCCCAATTGCTGGGCCGAGATCACGGCCGACTGAGGCGCCAGAAATCATGACCGGCACGTTCACGGCCTCGCCTGAGCACATGCAGCTTGCGCTGGTGCAGGCGCAACACGCCTGGGACCTTGGCGAAGTGCCGGTCGGCGCAGTGGTGGTCAGGGACGGCGAAGTCATCGCCACCGGCTACAATCAGCCCATCGGCAAGCATGACCCGACCGCGCATGCGGAGATCATGGCGTTGCGCGCGGCCGCCGGGATTCTCGGCAACTACCGTTTGCCCGGCTGCGAACTGTATGTCACGCTGGAGCCTTGCGTGATGTGCGCCGGCGCGATGATGCATGCGCGCCTGGCGCGCGTGGTCTACGGCGCGGCCGATCCCAAGACCGGCGCCTGCGGTTCGGTGCTCAACCTGTTCGCGCAGGAACAGTTGAACCACCACACCGAGCTGGTCGGCGGCGTGATGGCGGATGCGTGCGGACAGATGCTGAAGAGTTTTTTTTCGGAACGCCGCGAACAGCTGAAGCAGGAAAGATTGCAGCGCCAGGCAATCGCCCACGCGCATGCCAACGCCCATTCAATCGACGATGAAGCCAATGACTGAAACCTTGCTTGCTCCCGATATTCACGTGCCGGCCGGCACCTGCGTCGCCATCATCGCTCCCGGCGGCTATGCGCCCGACGAGGCGGCGGTCGGGCGCGGCATCGCTTTGCTGGAAGCGCAAGGCTGCAAGGTCAAGAGCTACTATGATCACGCTGCGCGGCACCAGCGTTTTGGCGCCACCGATGCCGGCCGCGCGGCCCACATCCAGCAGGCGGCGGCAGATCCTGAAGTGCAGGTCGTCATCGCATTGCGCGGGGCCTACGGCATGTCGCGCATCCTGCCGGTACTCAATTACGAGGCGCTGGCCGCCAGCGGCAAATTGTTCGTCGGCTACAGCGACATCACCGCCTTGCATCTGGCCTTGCTGGCGCAGACCGGCGCTGGTGGTATTGCCGGGCCGATGCTGTGCGGCGATTTTGGCGCCGAGAACCCGAGCGCGATGACGATGAACAGTTTCTGGCGCGTGCTCACGCAACCGATGCAGACCATCGCCGTGGAACAGGCGGGCAATCCGGCGCTGAAGGTTTCGGGCAAATTGTGGGGCGGCAATCTGGCGATGGTCGTGCATCTGCTCGGCACGCCGTATTTCCCGCAGATTGACGGCGGCATTCTGTTCGTCGAAGACGTCAACGAGCATCCGTATCGCGTCGAGCGCATGCTGCTGCAACTGGAGCATGCGGGTGTGCTGGCGCGCCAGAAGGCGGTGCTGCTGGGTGATTTCTCAAATTACCGCTTGTCCGACTACGACAACGGCTACAACTTCGAACAAATGCTGGGCTATGCGCGCCAACATCTGTCGGCTCCGTTGCTGACCGGGTTACCGTTCGGCCATATCACCGACCGCGTCAGTTTGCCGGTCGGCGCCCACGCCGAGCTCGAGTCCGACGCGCGCGGCTTCTCGCTGCGTCTGAGCGGCTATCGGACCCTGACCTGAGCTCGTCCTGAGCAGCAGTCCTGAGCAAGCAGGTTGGAAGCTTACAAAGGCTTGATTTCAACCTTGACGCCATCGCTGAGCACGGTGATGGCGCCCGGTTCGAATCGTTTGCCGTTCATTTCCAGTTGCTCGGGTTTGAAGGTGTAGAGCGGGTAATCCTTGAGCACTTGTTCCGCCGCAGCGTTGCCGATGGCATTGAGCTGCGGCGCATATTGCGCCGGTACACCGGCGATGTCGACTTTCTCCACAGTGGGCGCATCCAGCCGCACCGAACGTGTGGCGGCGTCGTATTTGAGCGCGCTGCTCAGCGACAGCGTGCCGTTGACGGGTTTGTTCATGAGCAGTTTGTTGTCGATCTGCGCGTCGACCACGGTGGTCAGGCGATTGCTGTCGGGATTGAGCGCCAGGCGCGGATTGCTGAGGTTGACGTCGAACATGTCCATGTAGCGCAGCTTGCGCGGGAACTGCGTGGCGAGCGCCGTCTGCAGGTCTTTTTTCGGAAACGTGTATTCATTGGTCCAGATGTTGTAGGCAGCCTGGCTGGCGCTCGCAGCCGCCAGCGCGCCGCAGGCCAGCAGTAAGGCTCCCGCCAGGCTGCGCCAGCGCTTGCCGAAGGCGGATGTTGTCGTTTTGATCATCATTTTCCCATTCTCGGAGTGTCGGAGAAAACGGTTGGAACCGTTGCCGGGCAAATAATTCAAAGCGATTCTTCCCGCGGTGCGGCGCAGTCACGCCGGACTTGGCCTGCGATGGTAAAATCACGTGTTTACACCTGACCTCGCCTAGCCTCATTCGGTCTCATTCGACTTCCCGGCTTGGCTTGGTTTCCGGCAACTTGCCGGGCAATCTCAGGCAACATCACCATACGTAAAGGCTTTTTTCAGTGTTATCCACGGCAAACATCACGATGCAGTTCGGCCCCAAGCCGCTGTTTGAAAACATTTCGGTCAAATTCGGCGAGGGCAACCGCTACGGCCTGATCGGCGCCAATGGTTGCGGCAAGTCGACGTTCATGAAAATCCTCGGCGGCGACCTCGAACCGTCGGGCGGCAACGTCAGCCTGGACACCAACGAGCGTCTCGGCAAGCTGCGCCAGGACCAGTTCGCCTACGAAGAAATGCGCGTGCTGGACGTGGTCATGATGGGCCACACCGAAATGTGGGCGGCGATGGCCGAACGCGATGCGATTTACGCCAATCCGGACGCCACCGACGACGACTACATGAAGGCGGCCGACCTGGAAGCCAAGTTCGCCGAGTACGACGGCTACACGGCCGAAGCGCGCGCCGGCGAACTGCTGCTGGGCGTGGGCGTGGACATTGAACAGCATCAGGGCCCGATGAGCAACGTTGCGCCAGGCTGGAAGCTGCGCGTCTTGCTGGCGCAGGCGCTGTTCTCGAATCCAGACATCCTGCTGCTCGACGAACCGACCAATAACCTCGACATCAACACCATCCGCTGGCTGGAAGACATGCTCAACGAGCGCAATTCCACCATGATCATCATTTCCCATGATCGCCACTTCCTGAACCAGGTCTGTACGCACATGGCCGACATGGACTACGGCACGCTGAAGGTTTATCCGGGCAACTACGACGAATACATGCTGGCATCGTCCCAAGCGCGTGCGCAGCAACTGTCCGTCAATGCCAAGGCCAAGGAAAAGGTCGCCGAGCTGCAAGACTTCGTGCGCCGTTTCTCGGCCAACAAATCCAAGGCGCGCCAGGCCACATCGCGCGCCAAGCAGATCGACAAGATCAAGGTCGAAGACATCAAGCCGTCCAGCCGCGCCAATCCCTTCGTGCGTTTCGAAGGCGAGAAGAAACTGCATCGCCTGGCGGTGGAGACGCAAAGCATCAGCAAGACCTACGACCGTCCGATTTTCAAGAACTTCAGCATCATGGTTGAAGCCGGTGAAAAGATCGCCATCATCGGCGCCAACGGCGTCGGCAAGACCACGCTGTTGCGCTGCATCGGCGGCGATGTCGCCGGCTTGCAGCCCGATAGCGGACTGGTCAAATGGGCGGAAAACGCCAGCGTCGGCTACATGCCGCAGGATCCCACCGAGGAATTCGCCAAGGGTGAAATCCTGACCGACTGGATGGGACAGTGGACCCAGGAAGGCGACGACGATCAGGCGGTGCGTTCGATCCTAGGCCGCCTGCTGTTTTCCGGCGACGACGTCAAGAAGTCGGTCCAGGTGCTGTCCGGCGGCGAGAAGGGCCGCATGATGTACGGCAAGCTGATGCTGGGCCGTCATAACGTCCTGCTGATGGATGAGCCGACCAACCACATGGATATGGAATCGATCGAGTCGCTCAATATCGCGCTTGAAAAGTATGCCGGCACGCTGATCTTCGTGTCGCACGACCGTGAATTCGTTTCGTCGCTGGCGACGCGCATTCTGGAAGTGAAGGAAAACGAGATCATCGATTTCCGCGGCAGCTACGAAGATTATCTGTCCAGCCAGGGTATCCAGTAACTTTTTCAGGCGATCGATGTTTCGATCGCCTTTTTATCGTCCAAGCCATGCAAGCAACCGCAATGAAGGTCGTCGAATTTGAACGGCCGCAGATGGAGACCGGCAGCAGCTGCACAGCCAACGCGTGGGCCAGGGTCCCGGCCACGCCGACGGCCGATGAACGCCACGCATTGAAGGCGCGCATCAAACAACTGCTGAAGGAAAAACAGGCAGTGCTCGTCGCACACTATTACGTCGACGGCGACCTGCAGGACCTCGCCGAAGAAACCGGCGGGTGTGTCTCGGACTCGCTCGAAATGGCGCGCTTCGGCCGCGACCATGCCGCGCAGACGCTGGTAGTCGCCGGCGTGCGCTTCATGGGGGAAACCGCCAAGATCCTGAGTCCTGAAAAGCGCATCCTGATGCCCGATCTGGACGCGACCTGTTCGCTCGATCTCGGTTGCCCGACCGATGAATTCAGCGCCTTCTGCGACGCCCATCCGGACCGCACCGTGGTCGTGTACGCCAACACCAGCGCCGCCGTCAAGGCGCGCGCCGACTGGATGGTGACCTCGTCGATCGGTCTCGACATCGTCAAGCACCTGCACGCGCAAGGCAAAAAAATCCTGTGGGCTCCCGACAAGCATCTGGGCGGCTACATCCAGAAACAGACCGGCGCCGACATGCTGCTGTGGCAGGGCTCCTGCCTGGTGCACGACGAGTTCAAGGGTGTCGAGCTGGAATTGCTGCGCAAGGAATATCCCAAGGCCCTGATCCTCGTGCATCCGGAGTCGCCTGAAGGCGTGGTGGCGCAAGCCGACGTGATCGGCTCGACCTCGCAGCTGATCGCCGCCGTGCAATCGTCGGACGCGAAGGAATTCATCGTCGCCACCGACAACGGCATCCTGCACAAGATGCGCGCCGCCGCGCCGGGCAAGATCTTCATCGACGCGCCGACCGCCGGCAACGCCGCCACCTGCAAGAGCTGTGCGCATTGCCCATGGATGGCCATGAATGGTTTGCAGAATCTGCTGCACGTGCTGGAAACCGGCAGCAACGAAATCCACGTCGATCCTGCCATCGGCAAGAAGGCCGTGGTCTGCATCGACCGCATGCTGGATTTCGCGGCGCAGAAAAAAACCAATGTGCGTCCGACCGGCGCATTGGAAAACGAACAAACACTGTTTGCAGGAATCGGCCCAGCATGAGTCTCACCGTCAGCAGCACAAGCAATCTGCGCAATCCGTTCGCACCTTTCGATCCGGCCTTGTCGGCGGCATTTGACGCCAACGTCAATCTGGCGATTGCCGAAGACGTCGGCAACGGCGACCACACCGGCAAGCTGGTGCCGGAAAACGAACACGTCAAGGCGCGCGTCATCGTGCGGGAACAAGCTGTCTTATGCGGTGCGCCGTGGTTTGAAGCGGTCATGGCGCGGCTTGATCCTCGCCTGCGCGTCGACTGGAAATTCGGCGAAGGCGACCTGATGCCGGCCGACGCCGAGGTCTGCCGCATCGAAGGTCCGGCGCGCGCCTTGCTGACGGCGGAGCGCGGTGCGTTGAATTTCCTGCAATTGCTGTCCGGCGTGGCGACCGCCACGCATCGCTACGTCGACCTGATCCGCGACACCCGTGCCCGCATCCTCGACACGCGCAAAACGCTGCCGGGCCTGCGCCTGGCGCAGAAGTACGCCGTGCGCGTAGGCGGCGGCATGAACCAGCGCCTGGCGCTGTACGACGGCATCCTGATCAAGGAAAACCACATCGCTGCAGCCGGCGGCATCACCGCTGCCGTGACGGCGGCGATCAAGCTCAACGCCGGCGTCAGCATCCAGGTCGAGGTCGAAAGCATCGATGAGCTCGGCGAAGCCCTGGCAGCAGGCGCGACTTCGATCCTGCTCGACAACTTCTCGCTCGACATGATGCGTGAAGGCGTCATGATCAATGCGCGCCGCGCCGTGCTGGAGGCGTCCGGCGGCATCAACATGGAAACCGTCCGCGCCATCGCCGAGACCGGCGTGGACCGTATCTCGGTGGGCAGCCTGACCAAGGATCTGCAAGCGATCGATTATTCGCTGCGCATCGTCGGCTGAACCGGTTTTCTGCTTTCTTCCGGCACGACCCGCATGGCCTTCACGGCATGCGGGTCGTGTCGTTTTGCGACCGCTTGCGATCGCGTTGGCAGCGGGCGCTGATAGAATGCGCCATTGCACCGGGGGGCCGGTGAGGCAATTGAACGGCGGCACGTCCACCAGCGCCGGCAGGTCATCTTCAGGGAATCCATCGTGAAATCAAACAATCTCACCGCACCGCTGCTATGGGCTGCACTGTATTTCGTGTTCGGCTTCGTCTCGCATGCGTTGAACGGCTCTTTCGTCGCCACCGGCTACATCTGGCTGCCGGCCGGGATCACCGTCAGCGCCTTGTTGCTGACGCCGACCGCGCGCTGGTTTCCATTGCTGGTGCTGTTGTTCGCCGCGCAGATTTTCCTGGGCTGGCTGGAGCATCGCGAACTCTGGCGCATGGCCTTGTTTTGCCTGGACGAAATCGGCGTCGCGGCGGTGGCGGTGTGGCTGGTCAGGCGTGCGCCTTTTCCGATGGAAGGATTGTATTTCGTTCGCGGCCTGCTGATGGTCGGCGTCGGCGCCAGCGTCGTCAGCGGTCTTTTCGGCGCGGGCTGGTTCGCGATAACGCAAGGTACGTCATTCTGGCCAACCCTGCGCGTCTGGGCGCTGTCCGATCTGGTCGGCATCCTGATCATGACGCCGGTACTGGCGAGCTGGTCGCAGTTCCGGGCGACACGCTCGGGCGGGATTGCGCGCACCGAATTCCTGCTTGGACTGGCTTCTTTCGTTGCCGTCATCGCGACCGCTTACCTTGCATTCGACAGCGATCTTGACCGCATCATTTTCGATATCGATTTTTCAACGACGTATCTGCCGCTGTTTTTCATCGCGCTGGTCGCCCTGCTGTGGGGCGGGCGCGGCGGGGCCTTGTCGGTAGCGGTATTGTCCCTGATGGCGTTCGTCTACAACTCCCTGGGGCGCGGGCCGTTCGTCGAACTGGTCCGGCTGAACTCCAGCAATGCCTTGCTGGAGCTGCAGATCTATCTGGCGGTGGCGTCGCTATTGTCGCTGCTGATCAGCGCATTGAAGACCACACGCGAGCAGCTGCATGAAGATGTGGCGCGCTGGAAGAGCAACGTCGAGCTGGCGCTGACGGTGAGCCGGCAACTGGTGTACAGCATCGATCCAGCAAAAAAGACCGTTGCCTGGAGTGGCGACATAACGGCTTTGCTCGGTCTGTCGCCGGACAAGCTCACGGCCCTGGACGAGGTATTGAAGCTGGTGCATCCACTGGATCAGCATCGCCTGCGCCAACGCTGGCTGGAAGACGAGAATGGCGACAGCGATGAAGCGCGCGAAGACATGCCGTTCCGCTTGCAGCTGGCCGACGGGCGAAGCATCGGCGCGACCGACATGAGCCGCAGTTTGCGCGATCCCGACGGCAGCCTTGTCATGGTCGCCGGCACATGGCATTTCAACGGCGCAGATCTCGCGCAGGGCCGGGGCGAAAAATGACAGCCCGGGTTGGCGTCATCATGATCCACGGCCTGGGCGGCACGCAATACGATCTTGGCTCGCTGCACAAGATCCTGCAAAAAGCGGGCATCGATACCCATGCCGTGACTTTGTCCGGTCACGGGACCAGGCCGGAGGATCTCATCCCGGTCCGTGCCGAGCAATGGATCGACATGCTCATTGCGCAATATCGCGAATTGCAGCCTCGGTATGAGCAATTGCATGTCATGGGCATGTGCATGGGGGCATTGCTGGCGCTGGTGTTGTGCGAGCGGGTCGGGCATACGGAAAAACAGGGCAAGCTGGTCACGCTGGCGCCGCCGGTCTACATCGACGGCTGGTCAACCCCGTGGTATGCCAACTTGCGTTCGCTGTGCTATCTGATTCCGGGCGTCGCGTCGCGCATGAAGGTGGAAGAGGGCGAGCCCTACGGCATCAAGAACACCCTGGTGCGCGCCGTGGTCAAGGCCAAGTTCGAGCGCGGCGACAATTTTCATTATCGCTGGGTGCCGATGGCATGCATCCGCCAGGTTGATCGTCTGCGCAGCTGGGTGTTTGCCGGTGCCAGGAACATCAAGGCGCCGACGCTGATCGTGCATGCGCGGGAAGATGAACTCACCAGTTTGCGCTCGGCGGAGTTCTTGCAGGCGCGTCTTGCCGATGCGCGCACCGTGGTGCTGGAAAACAGCTACCACATGATCTGCGTCGACAACGACCGCGATCAGGTCGCCAACAGCGTGCTGGAGTTTTTCGGCTTCCCGCCGCTGCCGGAACGCGTGCGGCGGCAGCGCGGTACGGTCGCCTGAGAACCGGTTCAGAGGTAAGTCAGAACACGCGTCCCAGCTGCAGATAGACGTTCCACACACCCTGATCGCCAAGCGCGGCGCCGAAGTACAGCGGTCCGACCGGACTGCTGCCGCCGAGGAACATGCTGACGCTCTTTCGGTACGGACCGTCGCCCATGGCGCTGCGCGACTGCCACACGTTGCCTGCTTCGAGGCTGGTGCCGAGCACGGGATTGCGCAGGCCCGGCAGGGCGAAGTCATTGAGGTCGCGCAAGTAGGTCAGCCTGCTGTACAGCAGATAATTTCCATAGAACTGATCGGCCGCATACGCCGACAGGCGCTGGAATCCACCCAGGAAAAAGCCTGGCCCCGGATTGTTGGACGACAGATTGCTGGCCGCTTCCAGCGCCACGTTGACGGTGTTGCGATCATGGCTGAAGGCCCACAGGCTCTTGAACTGGGCGTCGCTGTAGCGATCGTCTTCCTTGCCGAAGCCGCGATGCGCTTCGGCGAACAGGTAGTAGCCCTTGCGCGGAAACAGCGGATCGTCGAGCTGGTCGATGGTCAGTCGTGCGCGCGCCACGGGCTGGTTGCTTTGTGCGGTGTCGTAGAGCGAACCGAAAGACGGATCCGACAAGTTGTAGGTGGGCGTGTATTTGTTGTGCTGATAATTGACGCCCAGCCGCACTTCGCCCAGCCGCGCCAGCGGCATGCCGAGGTCGACTCCGGCGGTGTAGGTATCGATGCGGTATTGCGTCGCCGGCGAGGCTTTGGCGTCGCTGCCGTCGAGGTAGATGTCGACGTAGCGGCGGTTCAGGTCGACATACGGGGACAGATAGATGCCGCTGGTGCCAAGGATCGGCTGACGCAGCTCGCTGTGCAGGCTGGCGCGGTTGTTGCCGAGCACCAGGTCATTGCGCCATTCCAGGCCGCTTTGATTGATCCACGGATAGCGATGGCCGATCTGCAGATTGACGCCGCCGCGACCGTTGAAATTATTGGACAGACCGAGTCCGAACAGCAGATATTGCGGTCCCCAGGATTTTTCCTCCGCATCGATCAGCAGCACGTTGCGGCCATCTTTTTCAACGATCTCCTGGGTCAGTGCGTTGAAGTCGCCGTTGGTCGCCAATTGCGACAGCTGCTGGTTGATCTTGTCGGCGTCGTAGACATCGCCTTCCTTCACGCTGAGCCGGCTGCGCACATAGGCTGCAGGAATCCTTCCGGTGGTCTTGATTTCGATCGCATCGACGCGGGTGTCATGCGCCAGGACGGCTCCGGTCTGGCGCGCCGCCAGATAGGCCTGCCACTGCGCCGGCGGCAGCGACAGTTCGGTGAGGCGGGCGCTTTGCTTCTGCGCCGCGTTCCAGCCTGCGTTGACGCCATCCTTGCCGCGCGCAAAATCCGTGAAAGACATGCCGGCCAGTTCCGGTTCGATCAGCACGTCATCCTTGCCCAGCAGGGCCTTCTGCGCCTTGACGTTTTGCTGGATCAGGATGCCCACCATCTGCTGCGCGACGGCAGTGGGAGATTGCAGATTGGCGGGATCCTGCAAGGGGGTGGCGATGTTGACCGCGATGATGACGTCGGCGCCCATGTCGCGTGCTTCCTGCACCGGCAGGTTGCTGACCAGGCCGCCATCGACCAGCGTGCGGCCGTCGATGGCGTACGGTGCGAACAGCCCCGGCACCGCCATGCTGGCGCGCATGGCGCGCGGCAGGGAGCCGCGCTCAAGGATGACTTCGGTGCCCTTGCCGAGATCGGTGGCGACGGCGCGAAACGGAATCGGCAAGCGCTCGAAGGAAATGTTGGCCGGCAACTGCGCCGTCCAGTTCTGCAGCAAGGTCAGCAGGTTGTTTCCCTGCACCAGGCCGGGAGCGAGTTTGAGCTTGCCGTCGTCGTAACCGGCGGCAATCGAGATCGGATACTGGAAATCGTCTTCACGCTGCGATTGCGGCAGCTTGGCGCGCTCGTTGCGGTCGAAGGCGATGTCGCTGAGATTGGTCTGCGACAGGCAGTTTTCCAGGTCTTCCGCCGAAATCCCGGTGGCGTACAGGCCGCCGACCAGCGCGCCCATGCTGGTGGCGGCGATATAGTCGACCGGCACGTGCAGTTTCTCCAGATATTGCAGCACGCCCAGATGCGCATAGCCGCGAGCGCCGCCGCCGGACAGGACCAGGCCGACGCGCGGGCGCGGCTTGGCTTCGGGTGTCGTTGCTGTTGCGGAGGAAGCCTCTGCGGCCGATGAGGAGGAAGCAGCAGTGAGGAATGCAACTCCCGCCAGCAAGCCGAGCAAGCGAAGGGAGAGAAGGGCGGGAGGGCGTGTCACGGTGTGGGGGCGAGGAATGGCGATGGCCGTAGTGTAAATCGGGCCGGACCGAACACGCAATGCAACACGTTCAGACAGTCTTCATCCCGGACGGATGCGGCAGCGGCGCGGCGCCGCGGCGCCGCAAAATTTACCGGTAGTAAGCGCCGACCGGCGGCGCAGCCAGCATGGTCTTCACTTCCTCGATGCTTTCGCGCGGCACATGCTGCAGCGACTGATGATGGGCGTCGATGCTGTCCCAGACTTCGATGATCACCATGCGCGACGGGACGGTCTGATCCTGCAGAAACTGGCAGGACCGGCAACCGGGAGATGCGAGGATGGTCGGCAACAGGGCGGTCAGGAACTCCTTCAGCGCGTCGACCTTGTCGTCGAGCGCCTGGAATGTATTGATACGCGTAATGCTCATCGTCTCCTCCTTCGGCGGGCTGCGTTCAACGACGCAATGATGCTGTCGTTGCTGTTCCTGCCGTCATTATGAACCGAATCGCCCGGGCTTTCACTTTTGCGGGGATAGCACCGTCGGCACGGCTTGCGCCAGGGTGTCCGGATAGTCGAGGCTGTAATGCAGGCCCCGGCTTTCCTTGCGCGCCAGTGCGCTGTTGACGATCAGCGAGGCGACCTCGACCAGGTTGCGCAGCTCCAGCAGATCGCGCGTGATGCGGAAATTGGCGTAGTACTCGTCGATCTCTTCGCGCAGCAGCCGAATGCGGTGCTGCGCGCGTTCCAGGCGCTTGTTGGTGCGTACGATGCTGACGTAATTCCACATGAAGCGGCGCAGCTCGTCCCAGTTGTGCGAGATCACGACTTCTTCGTCGGCGTTAGTGACGCGGCTTTCGTCCCAGGCCGGCAACGCCATCGCCGGCGCAGCGGGCTGCTGCTCGATGAACTGCGCGGCGGCGCGGCCCAGCACCAGGCATTCCAGCAGCGAATTGCTGGCCAGGCGGTTGGCGCCGTGCAGACCGGTGTAGGCGGTCTCGCCGACGGCATACAGGCCGGACAGGTCGGTGCGGCCAGACATATCGGTCACCACGCCGCCACAGGTGTAATGCGCTGCAGGCACGACCGGGATCGGTTGCTTCGTGATGTCGATGCCGAACTCCAGGCAACGCGCCTGGATGGTCGGGAAATGTTCCTTGATGAATTCCGGCGGCTGGTGGCTGATGTCGAGGTCGACATGATCGAGGCCGCGTTTTTTCATTTCAAAATCGATGCTGCGCGCCACGATATCGCGCGGCGCCAGTTCGGCGCGTTCGTCGTGTTCGGGCATGAAGCGTGTGCCGGCAGCGCTGCCGGCGGCGGCAGGCAGCTTGAGCAAGGCGCCTTCGCCACGCAAGGCTTCGCTGATGAGGAAGGACTTGGCGTAAGGGTGATACAGGCAGGTCGGATGGAACTGGATGAATTCCATGTTGGCGACGCGGCAACCGGCGCGCGACGCCATGGCGATGCCGTCGCCGGTGGCGGAGTCCGGATTCGACGTGTACAGGTAGACCTTGCCGGCGCCGCCGGTGGCGAGCACGGTGTGGTCGGCCGCAATGGTGACGACCTTGCCCTGCTTAATGTCCTGCACGTAGACGCCGACGCAGCGCGGTGCGCCTTCGGCTGTGGGATCGAGCTTTTTCGTGGTGATGACGTCGATCGCGCAGTGATGTTCCAGCAGCGTGATGTTGGGATGGGCACGCACGCGCTGCTCCAGCGTGACCTGCACCGCATGGCCGGTGGCGTCAGCGGCGTGGATGATGCGGCGCTGGCTGTGGCCGCCTTCGCGGGTCAGGTGGTAACCCAGTTCGGCGCTGTCGTCGCGCGTGAAGGGCACGCCTTGTTCGATCAGCCACTCGATCGCTTCGCGGCCATGCTCGACGATGAAGCGCGTGGACGCCTCATCGCACAGGCCGGCGCCGGCGATCAGCGTGTCGTCGATGTGCTGGTCATGGCTGTCGCCCGAGTCGAGCACCGCAGCGATGCCGCCCTGCGCCCAGTTGCTGGCGCCGTCGAGCAACTCTCCCTTGGAGACCACGACCACGTTTTTCTTTTCGGCAAGATGCAGGGCGACGGATAAACCGGCAAGTCCGCTGCCGATGATGGCGACATCGAATTTCATGAGGGCTGAGGAGATGTTGAAAGGAAGGCACGATTATATCCGGCAATCGCGCGCGGCTTTGTCAGCCGGGAAGACGGGGTAAGGGGAAGGGGCAAGAGGCAAGAGGAGGAGGGCAGGAGCGGGGAACAGCGGAAAGAACGCATCGCTGCAGTAAGGACGAGCATCGCTGCACGTGGGCAGCGATGCGACTCAATCGATCAGGAAGTCTTGACCGGCTTGACCTTGGCGGCGGCTTGCTTGGCGCGGATGCGGGCGTCGCTGACGTTGTCGGCGGCGGCCAGGGCCACGCCCATGCGGCGGCGCTCAAACGATTCCGGCTTGCCGAACAGGCGGATGTCGGCGCCCGGGATACGCAGCGCATCGGCCACGCCTTCGAAGGCGATGGCCTTGGCGTCATGCTGGCCGTAGATCACGGCGGACGCGCCCGGCGTGCGCAGCGCAACGTTGACCGGCAGGCCGAGGATGGCCTTGGCGTGCAGTTCGAACTCGCTTTGGACCTGGGTGACCATGGTGACCATGCCGGTATCGTGCGGACGCGGGCTAACTTCAGAGAACCAGACCATCTCGCCCTTGACGAACAACTCAACACCGAACAGGCCCAGGCCGCCGAGGTTTTCGGTGACCTTGCGGGCGATGTCGCGCGCCTTGTCGAGTGCCGCCGGATGCATCGGATGCGGCTGCCAGGATTCGACGTAATCGCCCTTGACCTGCACGTGGCCGATCGGGTCGCAGAAGCTGGTGACGGTGTCGCCGTTCTCGTTGAGCGAGCGCACCGTCAGCAAGGTGATTTCATAATCGAAATCGATGAAGCCTTCCACGATCACCCGACCGGAGTCAACGCGGCCGCCGGCAGCGGCGTAATTCCAGGCGGCTTCGACTTCGGCGGCGCTGTCGATCTTCGACTGGCCCTTGCCCGAGGACGACATGACCGGCTTGATCACGCACGGGAAGCCGATTTGTTCGGTAGCGGCTTTCAACTCGTCGAGGCTGTCGGCGAAGCGGTAAGGCGAAGTCGCCAGGCTCAGCGTTTCACCGGCCAGGCGGCGGATGCCTTCGCGGTTCATGGTCAGCCAGGCGGCGCGGGCGGTCGGGATGACGCGCGCCTTGCCGGCTTTTTCCAGTTCGACCAGGGTTTCGGTGGCGATGGCTTCGATTTCAGGCACGACCAGGTCGGGCTGTTCCTTGGCGATCAGGGCGGCCAGTGCGGCGCCGTCCGTCATGTTGATGACGTGCGAGCGGTGCGCGACCTGATGGCCCGGCGCATCGGCGTAACGGTCCACGGCGATCACTTCCACGCCCAGGCGTTGCAGGGCGATGATCACTTCTTTGCCGAGCTCGCCGGAACCGAGCAGCATGACTTTGGTGGCGGAAGGAGAAAGCGGGGTGCCGAGGCGAACGGGAGTCTTCATTGGATAAATGCAGAATGGAAAGGATGGGAAAGTCGGGGAATCGCGCGACGATACCAAATCCTGGCCATTTTGGACAGCCAAAATTGTGCTGCCGTTAGCAAATCGGAAAGCTCTTGAGAGAATGCTTGAAGAAAGGCGGATAAGTACAAGCAATTCATTGCAACAGCCTCACACGCCCTTTATTCCTGCTCGGGAAGCACGATGGCGAGCATTGCCCCGCTCAGACTCTTCCCATGTGCATCCAGCGCCAGTGAACGTGTCACGCCGCCGCCCAGCGCTTGCTGCATGACGAAGTTGAGGGCGCCCAGGTGCGGTAGCGTGTAGCGGACTACCTCGCCTCGCACGACACCGGCGAAATGCGCCTTGACGCGTTCCGGGGTCAGGTATGTTTCCAGCAGGGCGTAGTCCTTGAGGTCGTAGGCGATGACGGAGATGTTGGATATATCGCCTTTGTCGCCGGCGCGTGAATGCGCGATGTCACGTAGCAGCATGTCAACTTTCCTCGAAATGGATGGCGGGATGAATCAATTCACGCGGTACCAGCGCGGAGAGGACGGCGATGATTTCCTTGGCTGATTTGGTCACGCCTCCACCACCGGCTGGGCCGCAGGTATACAAGGTTTCGACTTCGTTGCCGATGCGTATCGCTTCACGCATGCTGGCGGTGCGGCCGACGACCCGGGCGCGGACTTCGTAGGGTTCGACTGCGGATGCCGACTGTTGGCCGTTGTGAATGGCATTGACACCGATCAGGTCGTAACGCGTCTCGTCGGTCTTTACATCGATGATGGCCAGGCGCTGCCTGACGATGTCCAGCGCCAATTGTCCGCGCGCCTGTGCGCCGGGGCCGGCATAGGATATCTGTCCTTCGCCGATGTAGCTGTCGACATACCCCAGCGTGGTCTTGAGGGTGGCAGGGCGCGGACGGCCGGAGGCGCCGCTGATGGCGACGCGGTCGGGAGCAATTTCCGTGATCGAGACCTGTGAGAAATCGGCAATGACATCGGGAGTCAGGTAGGCCTGAGGGTCATGAATTTCGTACAGCAGCTGTTCCTTACAGGTGGCTGCGGTGACCTGGCCGCCGGATCCGGCTACCTTGGTGATCACCATGCTGCCGTCTTCGGCGATTTCGCCGATGGGAAAACCGAGGCGCGCCAAACTCCTGACGTCTTTGACGCCCGGATCGGAAAAATAACCACCGGTGATCTGCCCGGCACACTCGAGCAAGTGACCGGCCAGGGTGCCTTGGCCCAATCGCGGCCAGTCGTCCATGGCCCAGCCGAATTCATGAATCAGCGGACCCAGGACCAGCGCAGGATCGGCGACGCGGCCCGTGATGACGACATCTGCACCGGCTTTGAGAGCGTCAACGATGGGTTGCGCGCCAAGGTAGGCGTTGGCGGAGATCAGTTTGTCGCCGAGCGATTTCACGGGCTTGCCGTTGTCTTCAATGCGATAGTCGCCGTCGAGCAGAACATCGAGCACGTCGTCGCCGGCGACGGCGGCGATTTTCAGCCCCTTCAGTCCCAGCGCTGCGGCGATTTCTCTGACTTTTGCCGCGCCGGCGAGCGGATTGGCGGCGCCCATGTTGGTAACGATCTTGATGCCTTTGCCGGCGCATAGCTTCAGTACCGCCAGCATGCGATCGGCCAACAGCGGATCATAGCCCTGGTTCGGGTCGGCCCTGCGTGTCTGCTGGCCGATGGCGATGGTGCGTTCTGCCAGGCATTCGAAAATCAGATAGTCAAGCTCGCCTTTTTCGACGAGCTCGACGGCGGGTTCAATACGGTCGCCGGAATAACCGGCGCCAGCGCCGATGCGGATGGTTTTCATGTGATGCGCCATGTGTCGATGCAGACAGGTTCAGAGTCGGGATAGAAAATCAAAAGGGAAACAAGCCCAGGACGATCGCTACGAGGGTCATGAAAATCGTCGTAGCGAAGAGGAACGGAATCGTGAATTTCTGATGGTCGCTGAGTTCGATGCCCACCAGACCGATCAGCAGGAAGGTCGCGGGGGTCAAAGGGCTGACCGGAAATCCGGTGGTCATCTGTCCCAGCAACGATGCCTGGGCCATCTGTATCGAGGGAACGCCGAGCGCGGAGCTGGCTTCTGCCAACACCGGCAAGACGCCGAAGTAGAACGAGTCCGGATCGAACAGCAGGCTCAGGGGCATGGAGATGACGGCCAGCGCTGCCGGCAAGTGATGCGCCATGTCGACGGGAATGCTGCCCGCCACGAATTTGGCCATGGCGGTCAGCATGCCGGTGCCTTTCATGATGCCGGTGAAAACACCGGCGGCAAGCAGGATGCTGGCCATCATCAAGGCGGCTTTGGCATGCGAGTCGATGCGCGCGCGCTGTTGCGCCACGTTCGGATAGTTGATGAACAGGGCGATGACGGTACCGATCATGAAGCAGGCCACCGGATCGACTTTGCCGGTAATCATCGTGCCAAGCACCAGCAGGACGAGGACAACATTGACGACAAAGAGCTTGGGACGGCGCAGTTCGAGCTGTTCCGTGCTGAGTTCCTGCTGATGATGAGTAATTTCGTCACTGGCCGAGGCAGCGGCGGTCAATCCCAGGCGGCGCTCTTCTTTTTTGCCGAGCAACCAGGCGCAGGTGAAGACGAACAGCATGCCGCAGATTTGCACCGGGATCAAAGGCAGATATAAATCGGCGACCGGGATATGCAGCGCTGCGGCGGCGCGCAGGGTCGGGCCGCCCCAAGGCAAGGCATTGGCGACACCGGCGGCCATGGCGACTACACAAGCAAGAATTCGCTTGTCCATCTTGAGCCGTTCGTACAGCGGCAGCAGCGCAGGAATCGTCACCAGGAACGTCACCGCACCAGAGCCGTCGAGATGCACGATGGCGGCCAGCACTGCGGAGCCGAGCACAATGCGCGATGGCCGCATGCCGACCACCTTCAGGACTTTATTGATGATCGGGTCGAGCATGCCGGCGTCCTTGAGGATGCCGAAGAAGAGGATGGCGAAGACGAACATGCCGACAATCGGCGCAATGCTCTTGATGCCGTCGACCATGAATTTTCCGGTGCCGAGACCGAAGCCGCCAATCAATGCGGCGATGAATGGAATGGCGATCAACGCCGCCAGCGGCGACATTTTCTTGGTCAGGATGGCCGCTAGTAAAACAACGATCGTGATAAAGCCGAGCAGGGCGAGCATGCGTGTCTCCGGTATTTTTATTGACGGGATGTCATATGGGAAAGGACGAGTGTAGGTGTGGCGCAATTTTGTTGTAAAGTGCATTTTTACGATTGATTAATCGGTTTTTCAGATTAATGAAGAGGTATTTGATTCCAATACGCTATGCAAGCCAATATCTCCACTCGCCTGTTGCAGGCTTTTCTCATGCTCAACGATTGCCGCCATTTCGGCCATGCAGCGCAACGCTGCCACGTGTCGCAATCGGCATTCAGCGTGATGATCCAGAAACTGGAAGCCGCTGCCGGCGCCAGACTGTTTGAACGCGACACACGCAACGTGACGCTGACGCCGGAAGGTGAATTGTTCGTCGAGGTGGCGCGTCAGCTGATGAGCGATATTGAGGCCGCGTTTTCTGACATGAGCGACTATGTGGCGCGGCGCAAGGGCAGAGTGTCGATCGCTGCCTTGCCATCGTTGGCTGCGGGTTGGTTGCCGCCGGTGATTGCGATGTATCGCGCACAGCATCCCGGCGTGACGGTGGAGTTGTTCGATGCGATTTCGGATCACTGCCTGAACTACCTGCGCCAGGGCAAGGCCGACATAGCGCTGACCGCGCCGGGACCAAACCTGATGGAATTCGACACGCAACCGTTGTGCGAGGATCCGTTTTACCTGGTGTGCCGGCGCGATCACAAGCTGGCAAAGAAACGCGTGATCCGGGTGGAGCAACTGGCCGGCTGCGAACTGATCCATCTAGCGCGTTCAACCAGCGTACGCCAGCATCTCGATACGCTGCTGCAGCCGGTCGGCGTGATCAATACGGGATTGGAAGTGGAGCATCTGGCGACGGTCGCCGGCCTGATTGAAAGCGGCCTGGGCGTGAGCCTGGTGCCGGAACTGACGCTGTTCCAGTTCCGTCATCCGAATCTGGTGGCGATTCCGCTGAATGCGCCCGATCTGGTGCGGCCGCTGCTGATCGTCAAGGCCAGGGAACGCAGCCTGTCGATTGCGGCGCAAGGTTTGCTGGAGCTGATACAGGAAAAAAGCCGGTCAGGATTTGCACCCTGACCGGCTCGACGTACTCTCTCACTTGTACTTTCAGACTGCAGGCAAGCGAGGGAGCCGTCCGGCTTCCCCCTCTTGATGCTTTTAGTACTCTTCGGCGTTGATGTTGTTGTCCTTGGACTCTTTGACGAAGAGCAGGCCGATCACGAATGTCGCCAGGGCGATCACGATCGGATACCACAGACCGTAGTAGATGTCGCCTTTGTACGCCACCAGAGCGAACGCCGTGGTCGGCAGCAAGCCGCCGAACCAGCCGTTGCCGATGTGGTAAGGCATGGACATCGAGGTGTAGCGGATGCGGGTCGGGAACATTTCCACCAGCGCGGCAGCAACCGGGCCGTAGACCATGGTCACGTAAATCACCAGGATGAACAGCAGCAGCAGGACCATCGGCTTGTTCATCTGATCAGGATCGGCCTTGGTCGGATAACCGGCGGCCTTGATGTCGTCAGCCAGTTCCTTGGAGAATGCCTTGTCCTTCGCTGCAGCATCTTCTTTGGACAGACCGGAGGCATCATACGAAGTGAGGACCTTGTCGCCGATCTTGATGGTAGCGACCGAACCCGGGGCGCCAGCCACGTTTTCATAGTTCACCGAAGCGGCGGACAGCTTTGCCTTGGCGATATCGCAAGACGAAGTGAACTTCTTGGTGCCGGTCGGGTTGAACTGGAATTGGCAGGTTGCAGGATCGGCGGTGACGATCACAGGCGCTTTTTTCAGGGCTGCTTCCAGCGCTGGATTGGCGTAGTGAGTCAGGCCCTGGAAGATCGGGAAGTAGGTCACTGCAGCGATCAGGCAGCCGCCCAGGATGATAGGCTTGCGGCCGATCTTGTCGGACAGCGAACCGAATATCAGGAAGAACGGTGTTGCCAGCAACAGCGCCAGCGCGATCAGGATGTTGGCCAGGGGACCGTCGACCTTCAGCGTTTGCGTCAGGAAGAACAGCGAGTAGAACTGACCTGCGTACCAGACCACGGCCTGGCCGGCTGTCATGCCGACCAGTGCCAGGATGACCAGCTTCAGGTTCTTCCATTTGCCGAATGCTTCGGTCAGCGGCGCCTTCGACAGCTTGCCTTCGGATTTCATCTTCAGGAAGGCCGGCGATTCGTTCATCGACAGGCGGATCCAGACGGAAATGCCCAGCAGGATGATCGAGACCAGGAACGGAATGCGCCATCCCCAGTCGGCAAATGCAGCTTCGCCGACGGCGGTGCGCACACCCAGGATCACCAGCAGCGACAGGAACAGACCCAGTGTCGCAGTGGTTTGAATCCACGCAGTGAACGAACCGCGTTTGCCTTCCGGCGCATGCTCGGCGACGTAGGTCGCTGCGCCACCGTACTCGCCGCCCAGCGCCAGACCTTGCAGGATGCGGAGGGCGATCAGGATGATCGGAGCGGCAATGCCGATGGAGTTGTAATTCGGCAGGATGCCGACGATGAAGGTCGACGCACCCATGATCAGGATGGTCACCAGGAAGGTGTATTTGCGTCCGACCAGGTCACCCAGGCGGCCGAACACCAGCGCGCCGAATGGACGCACGATGAAGCCCGCGGCAAACGCCAGCAGCGCGAAGATGAAAGCGGTGTTGGGATCCGTGCCGGCAAAGAACTGCTTGGCGATGATTGCTGCCAGCGAGCCGTACAGATAGAAGTCGTACCATTCGAAAACAGTACCCAGCGAAGACGCGAAAATGACTTTGCGCTCTTCGGGAGTAATGGTGTGCGCAGTGGAAGCTGTCGCCATGCTTGTCTCCTAAATTTATTGATGTAATTGGATGTACAAACGGGCGACCGGGACGACCCAAACTGCGCAGGCGCCATTTGTGCACGGATGGAGTGTGCGACGCGAACCTTACGCAGGACTTGCTTGAAACTTACATAAGCTTACAGGGATTTTTCCGCATTGCAGCGCAGCCGGCAATGGCGATCAGGCCGCCTGCTGTTGCAGGAAAGTCGGCACTTTGGCGGCGGGCAGGCGGTTGATCGCGGCCAGCAGGGTGGGGTCGACACGTACGCATTTGTGATGGCCGCGCAGGCGCTCGCTCAAGTGCAGCAGCAGTTCGGCAGAGACCTCGGCGTCGGCTTCCGCTCTGTGGGCATGGCCGCTGAAGCGGATGCCCAGGCTGTCGGCCAGGCTCGACAAGCGGTAGCTGGACAGGCCCGGAAGCAGCCGGCGTGACAGCAGCAGCGAGCAGACCAGTTCGGAATAGCCGGCCTGCAAATCGAGGCGTTCGGCCTCGGCTGCAAGGAATTTGGCGTCGAAACTGGCGTTGTGCGCTGCAAGAGCGTCGCTGCCGATGAAACGTAGCAATTCCGGCAATACACGTTCCACCGAGGGGGCGGAATCGACCATATCCTGGGTGATGCCGGTCAGCGCGGTGATTTCGTAAGGCACCTCGGCACCGCAGTTGATCAGCGACACGAAACGCTCGACCACGCGGCCGTCGACGATGCGCAGCGCAGCGACTTCGGTGATGCGGGCGCCTTGCGCAGGGCTCAGGCCGGTGGTTTCGAAGTCCAGCATGACGACAGGTTGATTGATCACGGCAACGGCAATTCAAAAAGTGACGAAGGACGAATTTTAATACGGCGCGGGGTTTCCCTCTGAAATCAGCCCGGCGGAACCTCGCACCCGCAGCATCCGGGACCGCCTTCGCTTATCATTACGGCTTTGCTTATTTGCCGGGAGACTCGCCATGCTGAAACACATCGTCATGTGGAAACTGAAAGACCAGGCCGAAGGCGGCGACAAGGCGACCAACGCGCGCAAAATGAAGGAACTGCTGGACGGCTGCAAGAATCTGGTGCCCGGCATCCTGAAGTTCGAAGCGGCGCTGGCGCAACCGGGACTGGAAGCGACTTACGACGTGGTGCTGTATTCCGAGTTCGAATCGAAGGCGGCGCTGGACGCCTACCAGGACCATCCGGATCACATCGCCATCAAGCCGTTCATCGGGGCGATCCGCGAAGGTCGCCAATGCATGGACTACGAAGTCTGAGCGCGCCGGAGACCGATACCGACATGAGTCATTCCTTAACCGAAGTATTCGCCAACGGCAATCCTTACCTCGAAAGCCTGGGCGTGGAAGTGCTGCAATACGGCGACGGCAAGGCCACCATGGCATTGCTGCTGCGTCCCGAATTCATGAACAGCTGGGAGGTCGCGCAGGGCGGCATCTCGATGACGCTGATGGACGTCGCGATGGGGCTGGCGGCGCGTACCGCGATCCCGGACGCCAAGTCCTCCGCCACGGTCGACATGAGCACCAGCTTTCTGCTGCCGGCGGGCAAGGCAGGCGAAACCATCGTTGCCAAGGGCATCGCCTACCATCGCTCGACGACCATGTGTTTTTGCGAAGCCGGGCTGTGGAACGGCGACAAGCTGGTCGCCAAGGCGATGGGCACCTTCAAGGCGATCAAGCGCATCGACATTGCCAAGAAGCTGACGCACGAGTCGTGACCGACACGGATCATTGATATCACCTGAACAACAGAGATTCCAGACATGAGCTACAACATCAAGGTCGCCGCATGGGACGTGCTGCGCGAGGACGCCGCAGTAATCCGCAATGAAGTCTTCGTCGTGGAGCAAAACGTTCCGGCCGAATTGGAAATGGACGAAATGGACGCCGTATGCGTACACGCCGTCGCCTACGACGCCGCCGGCGTGCCGGTGGCGACCGGTCGTCTGCTGCCGGACGGTCACATCGGTCGCATGGCCGTGCGCAAGAGCGGCCGCGGCAAGGGCATTGGCGGCAGCGTGCTGCAGACGCTGATGGAGGCTGCGCGTGCGCGTGGCGACCGCGAGGTGGTGCTGAATGCGCAAACGCACGCAGCCTCCTTCTACGGCAGCCACGGTTTCGCCCAGGAGGGCGCCGAGTTCATGGAAGCCGGCATTCCCCACATCCACATGCGCGCTGCATTGGGCTGAATAGGCCCAAGCACCGGCCCCGGCACAGGGCAAGGACGGCTCTCGTACTTGCCCGCATTCCCTGTTTTTTGTTGTTTTCCGGTACGCGGCCGCGCTGCTGCAAGGATGGCGGCATGCAATTCCCCGAAGGAAATAAATTGTCTTTTGTTGTGGTTTCCCACAATATCTAGCGGTATGCCGGTCGGGCATACTTGCGCCCGCAGCGACTCATCCCGTGTTTGAAACTTGCGACGTCGACTGCTGACTGTTTCCCAGATTTCATAATAAACGGAGAACCGCAATGGCCGCCAAAACGCCGCTTTACAGATCCCTCTATTTCCAGGTGTTGGTGGCAATTGCCATCGGCGTGCTGCTGGGCCACTTCTATCCGCAGTCGGGCGAGGCGATGAAGCCGCTCGGCGACGGCTTCATCAAATTGATCAAGATGATCATCGCACCGGTGATCTTCTGCACCGTCGTCCTCGGCATCGCCGGCATGGAAGACATGAAGAAGGTCGGCAAGACCGGTGGTCTGGCGCTGCTGTACTTTGAAGTCGTCAGCACCCTGGCGCTGATCGTCGGCCTGATCCTGGTCAACGTGCTGCAACCGGGCGCAGGCATGAACATCGATGCGAGCACGATCGACACCAAGAGCATCGCTGCCTATACCGCGCCGGGCAAGATGACCAGCACCACCGACTTCCTGATGAACATCATCCCGACCAGCATGTTCGACGCATTCGCCAAGGGCGACGTGTTGCAGGTGCTGCTGATTTCGGTACTGTTCGGTTTCGCGCTGCATAAGTTCGGCGGCCGCGGCACGCTGGTGTTCGATTTCATCGAAAAAATCTCGCACGTCCTGTTCTCGGTCGTCGGCACCATCATGAAGGCTGCCCCGATCGGCGCATTCGGCGCGATGGCATTCACCATCGGCAAGTACGGCGTCGGTTCGCTGCTGTCGCTGGGCAAGCTGATGGGCACGTTCTACCTGACCTGCCTGTTCTTCATCTTCGTCATCCTTGGCATCATTACGCGACTGCACGGCTTCAGCGTGTGGAAGTTCGTCAAGTACATCAAGGAAGAACTGCTGATCGTCCTGGGTACTTCGTCGTCGGAATCGGTGCTGCCGCGCATGCTGGCCAAGATGGAGAACCTGGGCGCCAAGAAGACCGTGGTCGGCCTGGTGATCCCGACCGGTTATTCGTTCAATCTGGACGGCACCGCGATTTACCTGACCATGGCGGCCGTGTTCATCGCGCAAGCGACCAACACGCCGATGACGCTGACGCAGGAGCTGACCTTGCTGGCGGTGCTGTTGCTGACTTCCAAGGGCGCGGCGGGCATTACCGGCAGCGGCTTCATCGTGCTGGCGGCGACGCTGTCGGCGGTGGGCCACGTGCCGGTCGCAGGTCTGGCGCTGATCCTCGGTATCGATCGTTTCATGTCGGAAGCCCGCGCGCTGACCAACACCATCGGCAACGGCGTGGCGACCCTCGTCGTGGCGAAATGGAGCAATGAGCTCGATGAGAAGCGTCTGCATGCGCAGCTCAACAATGAGACGGCGGAAGAGGCCAACGAGCCTGAAGCAGTCCTGGATCGCACGGAAGCGAAGATCCACCATTGATGTTGCCGCTGCCCGCTGAGCCGGGCGGCGCAAAAAAAGCGGCGAGACTTGACGGTCTCGCCGCTTTTTTATTTCCATCGGCCGCACAAAAGAAAAGACCCATAACGAATGGGGGCACGTTACGGGTCCGGGTCTCCTCGCAGCCTCTTGAGGACTGGATTTATTTGAAGCTATTGTGTTCCGTTTGACGTGATTAGTCATTCTGCAGTGCAGCATGAATTCAGGGCGGGGAAGCGGTGGAATACGGTCTGCGCGGAGGTGGCAAACCGGAGCGGCGAAAAAAAAAGCCCGCGACCTGAAGGTGCGGGCTTAAATCCAATTCTTTAAGGAGGAAATTGGAGGAGACAGGTACAACTTTAATGCTCCGCACAAAAACCATCTACTTTATTTCTCAAATATCAGATATTCGTTTTGGTGATAATTGCAGTGTTTTTGCACCGGAGGCCGCTTCAGCTGGGGCTTTCCGGGCGTTCAACTTCGAGCTTGAGCTTGAGTTTGCAGGGTGATTTCTTTTGTTGCGGCTCGGTTGCAGGTGGCGACTGGCAGGAGGTCACCGGGTCAGATACATGCTCGCTCAGGACCGGTTCGCCGACGATGGGTACACGCACGACGGTGGAGGCGCGAGTGCCGTACTCGGGCGAGCAGATGAAAATGGAGGAGAGGATGCGCTCCCATTCCTGGCTGACGCCGGTGCTCGGCAGGCGGCAATCGTTGGCCCGCGTGCTGTCGCTGAGCAGTTCAAAAAAGGTTTCTTCCGGCGCACCCTGGCACAGCAAGCTGGCGAATTGCGCCTTGGCGCGGGTGAGCTTGGGCCAGGGCGTGTCGAGCAGGGCGTTGGACAGGCCGTAGACGCCGTAGCCGAGCGGTTTGCCGTTGCGCGGGTCTTCATCGCCCTTGTTGGAGTACCAAAGCAGGGTTTCGCGATCGCCGACGATCAGGTTGAAGCCATTGTATTGGCCGGCGCCGGCGCGGATGTGCTCGATGTATTGTTCCGGGGTGAGCGTGCCTGCCAGGTAGTCCGACACCAGTTTGCCGCGCGTGGGTGCATCCGGGCGTTTTTCGGTCGGTGCGCGCACGTTGGTCAGCGCCGCGAAACGGCCGTTGCGCGTCACGCCGAGCCAGGTGCCGCCGGCTTGCAGATCGCGGCCGGCGTAGATGTCGGGCTGGTCTTCCCACCAGCCGGCGGCACTGGCCGGGCGGTTGTAGAACTCGTCGCGATTGGCTGCCGCAATCAGCGGCATGCCGGGGATGACTTTCCACGCAAAAATGATCAGGCACATGGTGAAAAATCCAGGAAATATTCGGTGTGGCGCTGCCCATCGATCAGCGCGGGCAAGCCGGAGCTTGTGAGCGCTTCCTCAAGGATGCTTTCAAAGCCATCCGGCGTATCGAGATAGACCTCCATCCACGTATGCATGCCGTCCTTGTCCTGTGGCCGGCGTTTCAGTTCGGTGGCGACCTGGTGCTGTTGCGACAAGCGCGCCTGCAATGCCGCCGCCTGCTGCTCAAGCTGCGCCGATTTGCCGACCGGCACGCGGTAATAAATATAAAGATCCATCGACGGGCTCCGGTCGTTTGTTTCGCAGAGGCCGCTTACTGCGGGTCCGTCAATTCGTACGGTAGTGCCTGCAACTGCAGCGCAGGGCCGTCGACGCTACCCAGATGGATGCTGCCGGATTCGGCCGCAGCCAGCTTGATTTCCACCAGGCAGGCCGAATTGCCGGCGCCGGCCGGCTCGGCGTTGACCACCATGCCGCAAGGCTGGCCCGGATCTTCGCTGGAAAATACCTCAGCACCTGCGGCAACTTGCCCGTCAGCGACCAGCGCGAGTACGCTGCGCCGTTTCAGCTTGCCCAGGTATTGGCTGCGCGCAACGATTTCCTGCCCGGGGTAGCAGCCTTTCTTGAAATTGACGCCGCCGATCAGCTCGAAATTGATCATCTGCGGCACGAACTGTTCCTGCGTCGGTTGCGTGATCGTCGGGACGCCCGCGTAGATGTCGCTCAGGCGCCAGGCCTGGGCGCCGGCGACAGCGAGTTTCTGGGTCAGCGCCGGCCAGGCGGCGATCGCCTGTTCCTCGCTGGTGATCCACTGGAAACGCGGGGCGCCGCGGCTGTCGGCGACGCGCAGCAAGGTGCCGTGTTCGTTGTCGGTTTTGCCATACGGCTGCGCCGGCAGTTGCGGAAACCATTGCTGCAAGGCGGTGGCGGCGGCGTTGCCGGCAAGGCCCAGCGTGACGCGCTGCTCGCTGATATCGGCCAGCTTGGCCTTGGCGCGCAGGACGAACATCTGCAGGCGCTTCTGGATCGCTGGTTGCAGCGTGCGCGGCAGTTGCAGCACGATCTGGCCGGCGTCCTTCCACATCAGGAAGGTTGCCAGCAGGCGGCCCTTGGGCGTGCAATAGCCGGCCAGCCGTACGCTGGCGAGATCGAGCTTTTCGACGTCGTTGGTAATCTGGTTATGCAGGAAGGATGCGGCGTCGTCACCGGTCAGCGAAATCAGGCCGAGGTCGTTCAGCGCAGCGACGAAATTGTCCGGCAGCGCGGCGCCTGCCTCAGGAGGGAGATGCGAGCCTTGCTGGTCCAGGAAGGTGTGCCACGCGGAGCGTGCCGGGGTCGGATCGGTCATAAATTAGGTTACTGGGCTAACAGCGATTATCATTGATGCCTCGATTATAGTGGCGCTTGAAAAAGCGCGTCGGATTGCACTGATTTTGCTTTTTCAATGAAAAAAATATTCAATACCCTCGTCCTGCTGTGTGTCCTGGCTGCCTGCGGAGCCGCCTATTGGCTCAGCCAGCCCATCATCGAAGAGGGGCAGAAACCGGTCGAATTCACCATTACCCCCGGCGCCGGCATCAACGGCGCCGCCCAGCAGATCGCCGATGCCGGCGCGCCGGTCAATCCGGTGCTGTTCGCCTTGCTGGCGCGCGGCAGCGGCAAGGGCAACCGCATCAAGGCAGGCAGTTACGAGCTGAAACCGGGCGCTACGCCGTTGCGCCTGCTTGATCAGCTGGTGCGCGGCGAGTTCGCGCAAGAGTCGCTGACCATCATCGAAGGCTGGAATTTCCGCCAGATGCGCCAGGCCATCGCCGACCACAAGGGACTCAAGCACGACACCGCAACGCTGTCCAACGCTGAATTGCTGGCCAAGCTGACCACCGAGTTCGCCGCGCCGGAAGGCTTGTTCTTCCCGGACACCTACCTGTTCGCCAAAGGCGCCAGCGACATGCAGATCTACCGCCAGGCGTTCATGCTCATGAGCAAGCGGCTTAACGAGGCCTGGAGCAAGCGCGAGCTGTCCTTGCCGTACAGGACGCCTTACGACGCCCTGATCATGGCCTCCATCGTCGAGAAGGAAACCGGCCAGAAGTCGGAGCGCGGCATGGTTGCCGGCGTATTCGTCAACCGCCTGAAGACAGGCATGCTGCTGCAGACCGATCCGACCGTGATCTACGGCATGGGCGAGCGCTACCAGGGCGTGATTCGCAAAAGCGACCTGCTGACCGACACGCCGTACAATACCTACACCCGCAAAGGCATGCCGCCCACGCCGATCGCGCTGCCGGGAGCGGCATCGCTGGCGGCCGCCATGAATCCCGACAAGACCGAAGCCTTGTACTTCGTGGCGCGCGGCGATGGTACCAGTCATTTTTCCAGCAATCTGAGCGAGCATAACCAGGCGGTCAACAAGTATCAGCGTTAATTCAGCTGCAACCAAGCTGCGCTGGTTTTTCGTTCGGACCGATCATCACGACCATCAAGAATCCCATGGCATCTGGCAAATTCATTACTTTCGAAGGCATCGACGGCGCCGGCAAATCGACCCATATCGCCTTCGTCGCGGACCTGTTGCGCTCGCGCGGCCTGACGGTTGTGACCACACGCGAACCGGGCGGCACCGAACTTGGCGAGAGCCTGCGCGCGATGGTGCTGCATCAGAAGATGCATCTCGAAACCGAGGCGCTGCTGATGTTCGCCGGCCGCCGCGAACACCTGGCGCAAGTCATCGAGCCGGCGCTGGCGCGTGGCGACTGGGTGATTTCCGATCGCTTTACCGACGCCACCTTCGCCTATCAGGGTGGTGGCCGCCACCTGTCGCTCGACAAGCTCAACGCGCTTGAGCAATGGGTGCATCCCCATCTGCAGCCGGACCTCACGCTGTTGTTCGACGTGCCGCTGGAAGTGGCGCGCGCCCGTCTCGATGCCGAGCGCACGCTGGACAAGTTCGAACAGGAGAAGGCTGATTTCTTCGCCGCCACACGCGCCGAATACCTGCGCCGCGCGGCGCAATTCCCCCAGCGTTTCCGCGTCATCGATTCGACCCGCGCCATTGCCGATATCCAGCAGGAAATCGCGCAATTGCTGGACGCGGTCTGACGCCCACTACCCATGACTGAACCCGCATGAGCAATACCGTTTTCCCTTGGCTCGAAGACAGTTGGCTGCAATTGCAGCAGCTGCGTGCACGCCTGCCGCACGCGATCCTGTTCTACGGCCCCGAAGGCATAGGCAAGACCGATTTCGTCGAATCTTTTGCGCAATCGCTGTTATGCGAAGACGTGCAGCCCGATGGCCATGCCTGCGGCGCTTGCGCCTCGTGCGGCTGGTTCTCGCAATACAACCATCCCGACTATCGTCGCGTACGTCCGGAAATCCTCGACGGCGAAGAGGGCGGCGATGACGGCGACGGCGAAGAAAAGAAGACCGCCAAGGCCAGCAAGACGCCATCGAAGGAAATCAAGATCGACCAGATCCGCGCACTGGCTGATTTCATGAACGTATCGACGCATCGCTCCGGCATGCGCGTGGTGGTGCTGTATCCGGCCGAGGCGCTCAATACCGCCGCTGCCAACTCGCTGCTGAAGACGCTGGAAGAGCCGCCGCCGAACACCATGTTCCTGCTGGTTTCGAACCGGCTTGACCGTCTGCTGCCGACCATCCTGTCGCGCTGCCGCAAGTTCGCACTGGCCTTGCCGTCGCATGACGACGGCCTGGCCTGGCTCAAGCAGCAGAACGTCAAGGACGCCGATGTCTGGCTGTCGGAGCAGGGCGGGGCGCCGCTGGCGGCGTTCAACGCCTCGCAGGGCGATGGTCGCGAAGTCATGGATGAATTCCTGCGCTCGCTGTGCCATCCGGGTATCGATGTCGCGCTGAAGACGGCCGAACGCCTGCAAAAAACGCCGGTAGCCGAACTGGTCGGCTGGCAGCAGCGCTGGCTGTATGATCTGTTCGCGCTGAAGTCAGGCGGGCCGATCCGCTACTATCCGCGCTACAGCAAGGAGCTCGGCGCCCTGAGCGGACGCATCGACACGGTCACCATCGCCGCCGCGCTCAAGGCCGCCAACGACCGCCGCGCGATTGCCGACCATCCCTTGTCGGCGCGGCTGTTCATCGAAGAAATGCTGATCGAATATTCTTCGCTGTTTGCCTGAGCCGGGCAGCGGCGTTCTGTGCGAGCGCCGCCGTCACTTTTACCCGCACTAACCGAAACTTCGTCATGAGCACCGCATACACTCATCGCCTGGCACGCCAGCAAGACCTCGACGCCATCGTCGCCATCTACAACAGCACCGTCGCATCGCGTCAGGTTACCGCCGATACCGAACCCGTCTCCCTGGCATCGCGCCAGGCCTGGTTTGACGAGCACACCGCCGACAAGCGCCCGCTATGGGTCGCCGAACGCGACGGCGAGATCATCGGCTGGCTGTCGTATTCCAATTTCTACGGCCGTCCGGCCTATGCCGGCACTGCCGAGCTGTCGGTCTACCTGCATGAAAAAGCGCGCGGCCAGGGCCTTGGACGCTACTTCCTCGAACAGGCCATCGCCTTCGCGCCGTCGATCAAGGTGCATACGCTGCTGGGATTCGTGTTCGGCCATAACGAGCCGAGCCTGAAGCTGTTCGAGGCCTTCGCTTTCGAGCGCTGGGCCAACATGCCGCGCGTGGCGACGCTGGATGGTGTGGAGCGCGATCTGGTGATCTTGGGGAAACGGGTGGCTTGAGCGCCCGCGTTGCGATTGCAGGACGCTGCAGCGAACCGGAAATGAAAAAGGGAAGCGATGGCTTCCCTTTTTTGACTCCGTTTGCCGCGATCAGAAGTCGATCGAGGCCGAGGTGACAAAGGTGCGCGGTGCGTTTTGCACCAGGTAGCCGAGGGCGGAAGATCCTCCCGCCGATTCCCAGTAGCTGCGGTTCGCCAGGTTCTGGATGCCGCCGCGCAGGGTTACCGCCTTGCCGCCGATGTCGGTCATGTAGCGCGCCCCCACGTCCAGACGGGTCCATGCAGGAATCCCTTGCGTATTGGCCGAATCGGCATATTGCTTCGAGGTGTAGATCACGCGGCCGCTGACCGACAGGCCTTGTACGCCCGGGATATCCCAGTCTGCACCGACGTTGGCCATGGTCTTTGCCGTACCGATGGCGTCCTTGCCGTCGTAGATGCCGTTTTGCGTGCGCTTTTGCTTCGCGTCCAGCAAAGTCAGGCCGGCCAGCAGATGCAAGCCGCGAACAGGTTCGCCGAAGGCGCCGATTTCCACACCCTTGTTTTCCTGCTTGCCGCTGGCGGTATAGGTTGGCGCGGCGGCCGGGCCGACCGTGATGACGTTTGGCTTCTCGATGCTGAACACGGCAACGGTCAGGCCGATCTTGCCGGCATCATATTTGACGCCGACTTCCTTTTGCTTCGACTTGTACGGTGCCAGCATCGCGCCGAAGTTGGTGGCGGTTGTATCCGAGACCTTGGTGCCGGGCTGCAGACCTTCGATGTAATTGCCGTACAGCGACACTTCCTTCGTCAGTTTGTAGACGAGGCCGGCCACCGGCGTGACGGTGCCGTTGTTGTAGTAATCACCTTGCAGATGGGTGTTGAAGTCGTAGTTGATCGTCTTGAGGCGCTGATAGCGTCCGCCCAGCGTCAGTTGCAGGCGGTCTTCAAGCACCGATAGCGTATCGGCCAGCGCGATGCTCGACAGTTGTGTTTTGATCGTGGTTTGAGGGTTGGCGAGACTGCCGCCGAAGAAATTCAACGCCGGTTGTGCCGAGCTGCCCGGCGAATACAGATTGCCGGTGGTGGCCACGTTCGTCGACATGGCGTAGGCATTGCGCGAATCCTGCCAGTAGCTGGAGGCGGATGCGCTTACCGAGTGCTTTAAGGCGCCAGTGGCGAACTTGCCGCGGATACCGACTTCGCCGGTCCAGACATAGTCTTCACGCGAATTGTCGAAGCGGTTGGAGGTAAAGTTGCCATTGGCGGCGTTCACGTTGGGCGTGGCCAGGCTGTTGTTCTCCGTGCCCTGGCGCATTCCCAGCGCGAACCAGGACGTCACGTCTTGCGCCAGGTCCCACTCTCCGCGCACGGTGCCGAACAGGTCGCGTTCGTTTGAGTAAAACCATTTTTGGCCATAATTCGTGGATGCGCCCGGCACTGAAGGAACATAACCGGCCGGCGCAGTGGCAATGCGCACGCTGGGGCGGGTCGCGCTCAGGTTGTATTCCTGCAGGCCGAGGTCGGCCGACAGGCGGAAGCCGTTGCCGCGATAGTCGACGCCGATGGTCGCCATGTTCAGTTCGCGGTTTTCATTGTCGACGGCAGTGCCGCCGGCGCGACGCACGGCATTGAGGCGCAGGCCCAGGCGGTCATCCGGACCGAAACGGCGGCCGATGTCGGCGGCCATATAAGTCTGGCCGCCCGACTCGATGCCCGCAGTGAATTGCGTCGTCGGCTCTGATGACGCCCGCTTGGGCAACAGATTGATCGTGCCGCCGATGGCATTGCCCCCTGGCGTGGCGCCATTGAGGAAGGCGCTCGCGCCACGGAACACTTCCACGCGCTCCAGCATTTCCGCCGCTACATACTGGCGCGGCAACAAGCCGTACAAACCGTTATAGGCCAGATCGTCCGAGTTGGTGATGAACCCCCGGATCATGTACGACTCCTGATAGTTGCCGTAGCCGCGCGTGACGCGGATGGTCGGGTCATTCAGGAGTACGTCGCCGACGCCCTTGGCTTGCTGGTCTTTGATCAGTTGCTCGGTATAGGCGATGCTGTTGAACGGTGTTTCCAGGAAATCCTTGTTGCCCAGAAAGCCCACACGACCGCCGCGCGCCACCTGGCCGCCTGCATAGGCAGGCGGCAAACCTTCGGAGGACGCATCGGCCGACGCGTTGACGGTTACCGACGGCAATGCCTGGTCCGGCCTGGCGTCGCTCTGGACCGGCGCGGTTTGCGCACCGGCCGGCAACGAATAAGTCAGGGGAGCAATGAATGCGAGCGCCAATGCGGCGGCGATAGGGGTGAGTCGGTATTGCATGGGATCCTCTGGATGGAAGGCTGGATAAATGAACGAATACAAGGGAGTATTCAAATTATAATTAATAATCGTTATTATTTGCATTCTCATTTTAAATTTCGGTGGCTTTGTCATTTTTATCAGGCGAAGAGGTATTGGGGGCCGGGGCATATAATCCCTGCATGCCGATTCTTTCCCTTTCCCGCCCTTTGTCGCAGCATCAGCTGCTGTTGCGCCTGTTCTGGATGCGTTGCGTGACGACGCTGGCGCAGGCTTTGCTCGTGGCCGGCGCCATCTATGGCATGGAGCTGAGCCTGCCGCTGGCGCCGCTGTGCATCGTGCTCGGGCTGATGCTGGTGTTCAACGGCCTGACGTGGTGGCGCATGCGCCTGGCGCAGCCGGTGCGGGAGCCGGAATTGTTCTTTCAGCTCTGTATCGACGTCACCGCCTTGTCGGCTTTGCTGTATTTCACCGGCGGTGCGACCAATCCCTTCGTGTCCTTTTACTTGCCGGCGCTGGCCGTGGCCGCAGCGGTCCTGCCGTCTCCCTATGCCTTCGGTCTGGCTCTGTATTCGCTCGTCTGCTATTCGGCGCTGACGTATCTGTATCGGCCGCTGCACATCCATGATCAGGACCAGGCCATGGCATATCACCTGGCCGGGATGTGGGTGAATTTCGTGATGTCGGCAGCCTTGATCACCTGGTTCGTCACGCGCATGTCGGCCACGGTGCGTTCACGCGACACTCAACTGGCGCGGGCGCGCGAACAGCAATTGCAGGATGAGCGCATCGTTGCGCTCGGCACGCAGGCCGCCAGCGCCGCGCATGAAATGAGTACGCCGCTGGCGACCGTCGCGGTAATCGCGGGCGAGCTGCGCATCGAGGCCGGGCGCAATAATGCGTTGACCATGTACCGCGACGATCTGGCCGTGGTGGAGGAACAGATCGCCGTGTGCAAGACGGCGCTCGATCGCATGGGGATGGACGTGCAGGTGCGGCGGACAGCTGCGGCGGCAGCGCTCGGCCTGAGCGACTGGCTGCGGCATTTTGTCGATACGTGGCGCCTGCGCCATCCGGCGATTTCCATCCGCCTGACCTTGCCGCAAGGCGCGCCGGATTTGCCCGATACGTCGCCTGCGTGCGACCAGCAACTGATCGGCCAGATTATGCAGACCCTGCTCGACAACGCCGCCCAGGCGGTCGCTGAAAACGGTAAAGTCGACGTGGTGCTGAGTCTGCAAAAAGATGCTGTTGCGAACCCGGCCGCGAATTCAGCTATCATTCGCGTCGCCGATGACGGCCCTGGCATCGCGCCCGAGTTGCTCAAGCGGCTCGGTTACGAACCGGTACGCAGCAGCACCGGCGGCAAAGGGATCGGTTTGATGCTGGCGTTCGCCACGGCGCGGCAGATGGGCGGAAAACTGACGCTCGCCACCGCCAACGCCGGAGGCGCTTGCGCAACGCTGGTCTTGCCGTTGATGGCACCCGATCGTCTTCTTCCCAACCAGAAAAAAACATGAGCGCCGCTTTCCTGATCCTCGACGACAACGACGTGTTTGCCTCTACGCTGGCGCGTTCGCTGTCGCGCCGGGGATTCTCGGCGACCGTCGCGCACTGCGGCGAAGATGCGCTCAAGGCCGCCGCCGAGACCGAATTCGCCTATGCCACCATCGACCTGCAATTGCAGCGGGATTCGGGTCTGCAGTGGATCGCGCCGCTGCGTGAAAAACTGCCGCATGCGCGTCTGCTGGTCTTGACCGGATACGCCAGCATCGCCACCACGGTGCAGGCGATCAAGGCCGGCGCCGACAACTATCTGGCCAAGCCGGCCAATCTCGATTCCATCCTGTCGGCGCTTGAGCACAGCGCCAACGATGCGTCCATCGATCCCGCCGGCGCCGATGCCGCCGCACCCTTGTCGGTCGAGCGCCTCGAGTGGGAACACATCCAGCGCGTGCTGCTTGAAAACCAGGGCAATATTTCCTCTACGGCGCGCGCGCTGAACATGCATCGCCGCACCCTGCAGCGCAAGCTGGCGAAACGTCCCGTCGCCAAGTAGCACTGAGCTTGCAATAGCGCGCAAGCTCGCGGCCATCCGCGCGCTGCGACAATCTGTCGCATTCCCAAGCAGCACCTGAGCCTCTAGCATGGCCCCCTTTATTCCATGGGGGAACCATAGTGAGGAAGTTTTTCCGGCAGTTGGCGGCATTGCCGTCGCGGCGCGCGATCGCCATCGCGGCTCTCGCTTTGTGCAGCGGCGCAAGCTTCGCGGCAAGCGACGTGCTCGAGACGATCGAAGTGCGCGACACGCGCGACGAGCCGAATGAAAAACTTCCGCTAGACCAGCGCGCTTCCACCGCCAGCCGTCTCGGCCTGAGCGTGCGCGACACCCCGGGCAGCATCAGCATCATTGACCGCGCCGCGATCGAGGCGCGCGGCGCCGGCGATACCCAACAGATCCTGCGCGGCATTCCAGGCGTGACCGCCTCGGCGCCGCCGGGACAGGCCGGGTTTGTTTCCTATCGCGGTTTTTCGGCATCGCAGATCACCCAGCTGTTCAACGGCATCACCGTGCAATACGACTCGATCGCGGCGCGGCCCATCGACAGCTGGATCTATGATCGCGTGGAAGCGGTCGGCGGCGCCTCCGGTTTTGTGCACGGCGCCGGTTCGGTTGGCGGGGCAATCAACTACATCACCAAGCAGGCCAATCGCGACGGCGACCTGGCACAGCTGTATGGCAGCTACGGCTCCAACAATTCATCGGTGGCGGCGGCAGGGCTCAACCGCAAACTGAGCGCCGACGACGGGCAGGGCGTCGTCAACTACCTGCGCATCGACCTCAGCCGCAGCGGCAGCGACGGCTATGTCGACGGCGAGCGGCGCCGCGCGCTGAGCGGCGCCTTGTCGCTGCTGACCGACATCACGCCGCAGCTTTCGCACACGCTCGCCTACGAATATCAGCAGGAACACGTCGATCGTCCTTACTGGGGCACGCCGCTGCTGAATCCGACGACCGGGACCGGCCGCATCGATCCGGCCACGCGCTTCAAGAACTACAACGCCAATGACGGCGTGTACGAACAAACCGTCGAGTGGTTCCGCTCCATCGTGAATTACCGCTGGTCCGATCAGACCTCGTTCAGGAATACGTTTTATCACTACGATGCCTTGCGCGACTACCGCAACGTCGAGGTCTATCGCTACAACGCCGCCAACACGCAAGTGGTGCGCTCATCGGCGTTCCTGCAGCGGCACGATCAGGAGCTGACGGGTAATCGATTTGAATGGCAGCATCGCGGCCGGCTCGGTTCACTCGAATCGGAGTGGGCCGGCGGCGTCGACTACAGCGTCAACCGGATGACGCGCTTTCCGCGCACGGTGGCCGGTCCGATCAGCAGCGTCAATCCGCTCGATTTCAGCACCGAGTCTTTCTTTTCGATTCCCGGCATGACCGCCGACTTTGTGCCGGATCGCAGCAACCGCGTCACCACGATTGCCGCTTTCCTCGAAAACCGCACGCGGCTGTTGCCCTCCCTGGCACTGGTGACCGGCTTGCGCCATGATCGCATCGAACTGGAAGTAGAGAATTTGCGCACCGCCAGTGCCACCGATCCGGCGTATTTCAAGAACACCTATCGCCCGACCACCGCGCGCGCCGGGCTGGTGTGGGATGTCACGCCGAGCGCCAACCTGTTCGTGCAATACAGCACCGCCGCCGATCCGCCGGCCGGCGTGCTGACCACCGCCAACTTCAGCCAGGTCAGGAATTTCGACCTGACCACGGGCGATCAGGTCGAAGCCGGCAGCAAGTTCGACTTCTGGGACGGCCGCGGCAACGCGACAATATCGGCTTACGCCATCACGCGCAAAAACTTGGCGGTGACCGACTCAAGCAATCCCAACGTCACCGTGCCGGTCGGCCAGCAATCGTCACGCGGCATCGAGCTGGCGTTCGGCGTGCGGCCGGTAAAGAGCTTGCGCGTGCAGGGCAATCTGTCGCTGGTGCGAGCGCAGTACGACAACTTCACCGAAAGCGTCGGTGGGGCAGCGGTCTCACGCGCAGGCAATCGCCCGACCAACACGCCGGCGCGGGTCGCCAATCTGTGGCTGGACTATGCCTTCCTGCCGGACTGGAACGCCGGCTTCGATGCCCGCGCAGTGTCATCGGTGTACGGCAATACCGCCAATACCGTGAGCGCGCCGGGCTATGCAATTTTCGGCGCCAGCCTCAGCCGCAGGCTCAACAAGGCGACCATCACCGCGCGTGTCAAGAACCTGACCGACAAGGTCTATGCGGACAACATCACTTCCACGCCGATGTTCTATCTCGGCGCGCCGCGCACGTTTGAAGTCGCCGTACTGGCGAATTTCTGAACATGCAGCGCGCGAAACGCTGGCTGTTCCTGATCCATCGCTGGCTCGGCATCGTCGCTTGTCTTTTCATGCTGCTGTGGTTCGTCAGCGGTGTGGTGATGATGTATGTCGGCTATCCCAAGCTGACGCAGTCGGAGCGGTTGGCGCGCTTGCCGGATCTCGACGTCCGGCAATGCTGCATCGCGGTCGGCCTGGCGGCGCGTGCATTGCCTGCTGACGCGCGGCCGTCGTCCATCGTACTGACCAGCGTGGCGGGACGGCCGCAATACCAGTTCGGCATCGGCAAGAAGATCGTCGCGGTCGATGCGGTCAGCGGTGCCGCCGTCACCGATATCGGCGTCACGGATGCTCTGGCGGCGGCGCGCGTTTTCATGCCGGGCGTTACGGCGACGCACCTGGACCGCGTCGATGAAGATACCTGGACGCACACCCGCGGACTCGACATGCATCGGCCGCTGCGTCGCCTGCAGATGGACGATCCGGAGCAGACCTTGCTCTACGTTTCCGGCGCCACCGGCGAGGTCGTGCGCAAGGCGACGCATACCGAACGCGTGTGGAATTACGCCGGTGCCTGGCTACATTGGCTGTATGCGTTTCGCGGCGGTCCGCTCGACGGCGCGTGGAGCCATATCGTCATTTACCTGTCGCTGGCGGGCGTGCTGGTGGCTGTCAGCGGCAGCGTGATCGGCGTCTGGCGCTGGCGTTTCCGCGGACGTTTCCGTTCCGGCGCGAAGACGCCGTACCGCGAGCCGGTGATGCGCTGGCATCACCTGACCGGACTGGCGTTCGCCGGCATCACGCTGACCTGGGTATTCAGCGGCCTGATGTCGATGAATCCGTGGGGACTGTTCAAGGGCGACGGCGGGGATCTGAACCGGCGCGCCTATGCCGGCGCCACGCTTGATCCGGCTAGCTGGCCGCTCGGCAGCGGCGATGCGCTGACACTCTTGTCGCCGTCGTGGCAAGCGCGCGAATTGCGCTGGCACATGCTGGACGGCAAGCCTTACCTGATCGCCGTCAACGGCGCCGGGCGCACGCGCATGATCGATGTGTCGGCACGCCATGTCATGGACGCCGTTCCACAAGAACAAATCATGGGTGCGGCGGTGAAGCTGGTCGATGCGCCGCTGTCCGGCAGCGAGCTGCTGCAACGCGAGGATGCTTATTACTACAGCCGGGAGGCGCACACCATGATGGGCGGCATGCGCCATCCCTTGCCGGTACTGCGCCTGCGTTATGCCGATGCGGCGCAGACCTGGGTCCACATCGATCCCGTCACCGGCGTGCTGCTGGGCAAACTGGACAGGACCCAACGCGTGAAGCGCTGGCTGTTCGCCTTCCTGCACAGCTGGGATTTGCCGGTGCTGCTGTCAAGCCGGCCATGGTGGGACATCGCGCTGATCCTGCTGAGCCTGGGCGGGCTGGCGCTGAGCCTGACCGGCGTGGTGATCGGCGTGCGCCGCCTGCGGCATTGACGCTCGCGGGCGCAGCGCCCGCCAAGGCCTGCGGCGGTGCGATGGCGTAAAATAGCGGCCATCATGTATATCGACTCCCATTGCCATATCAATTTTCCCGAACTCGTCGCACGCCTGCCGGATATCCTCGGCAAGATGGACGAGAACCGCGTTAGCCATGCCTTGTGCGTATCGGTGAATCTGCCCGAGTTTCCGCAAGTGCTGGCGCTGGCGGAACAGTATCCGCACATCTTCGCCTCGGTCGGCGTGCATCCCGACTACGAGGACACGCCCGAGCCGAGCGTGGAGCAGCTGGTCGAACTGGCCGACAATCCACGCATCGTCGCCATCGGCGAAACAGGTCTCGACTACTACCGCCTGCAGGGCGACCTCGAATGGCAGCGCGAGCGTTTCCGTACGCATATCCGCGCGTCGCGCATTACCGGCAAGCCGCTGATCATCCATACCCGTTCCGCCTCGGAAGACACCATCCGCATTATGCGCGAAGAAGGTGCGAATCCGGAAGCGGGCGGCGCTGCAGGCGTCATGCATTGCTTCACCGAATCGCAGGAAGTGGCGGACGCGGCGATCGAACTGGGCTTCTACATTTCCTTTTCGGGCATCGTCACGTTCAAGAGCGCCAAGGCCTTGCAGGAAGTGGCGCGTACGATTCCGCTGGAACGCATGCTGATCGAAACCGATTCGCCGTACCTGGCGCCGGTGCCGTATCGCGGCAAGACCAACGAGCCGGGCCTGGTCCGACATGTGGCCGAGTTCATCGCCGACTTGCGCGGCATCCCGGTGGAAGAAGTGGCGCGTCACACCACCGAAAATTTCTTCACGCTGTTCAAGATGGCCAAATGAGGACTGACCGCATGCCGAATCGCCGCTTCCTTTCTGTTCGCATGACTGCCGCCGTGTTGGTCTTCAGCACGTTCTCGATGCTGGCGCCGGCTTTCGTCCATGCCGGCACCTACGATGACTACTTCACCGCGGTCAAGATGGATGCGCCGCGCGAGTTGCAGGACCTGATCAAGCGTGGCCTGGGGCCGAACATGGTCGAACCGCAGCGCGGCTATTCGGCGCTCATGCTGTCGATCCGCGAAGATTCGATGAAGGCCTTCAATGTGCTCTTCAATACGCCCGGCATCGATCTCGAAGCCAAGGCGAAGAACGGCGACACGGCATTGATGGTGGCGGCGTTCTACGGCAAGACCGACGTCGTCAAGCTGTTGCTGGACAAGGAAGTCGAAGTCAATCGTCCCGGCTGGACCGCGCTGCATTACGCCGCCATCAACGGCCGGCCCGACACCATCAAGCTGCTGCTCGACGCGTCGGCTTATATCGACGCCGAATCGCCTGACGACAAGATGACGCCGCTGATGCTGGCGGCGGTGCGCGGTCGGACGGCGGCAGTGCGTTTGCTGAAGGAAGAGGGCGCCGACGTCACGCTGAAGAACGCCGACGGCATGACTGCGCTGGACCTGGCGCGCCATTTCGACCAGAAGGAAACCGTGGAAGAGCTGACCGGCAAGCACACGCCGTGGTCGCAGCAAAAGCCGGAGTAACTCTCCCTCGCGTCAATCGTTCTGCACAATGAAAAATCCCGGCGACGCTTGCGCGAGCCGGGATTTTTGTTTGCTGGCAAGGACTGGCGTCAGCGGCGGATCAGGATTTGCGGCCCGACGTCCCTGATGTCCTTGGTGCCGGTCAGGGCCATGCTGACGTCGAGTTCCTTGTGCAGGATCTGCAGCATCTTCGTCACGCCTTCGCCGCCCATGGCGCCGAGGCTGTACAGGAAGGCGCGGCCGATCATGGTGCCCTTGGCGCCGAGCGCGGTGGCCTTCAAGATGTCCTGGCCGGTGCGGATGCCGCCGTCGAACCAGACTTCGATCTGGTCGCCGACCGCTTCGGCAATCGCCGGCAGCGCTTCGATCGAGGACATCGCGCCATCCAGCTGGCGGCCGCCGTGGTTGCTGACGACCAGCGCATCGGCGCCGGTTTGCGCGGCCAGTTTGGCGTCTTCGACGTCAAGGATGCCCTTGAGGATCAGCTTGCCGCCCCATTGTTCCTTGATCCAGGCGACGTCGTCCCAGTTCAGGGTCGGGTCGAACTGGCTGGCGGTCCATTGGCTCAGCGTCTGGATGCCGCTACCGCCACCGGTGATGTGGCCGGCCAGGTTACCGAAGGTCTTGCGGCCGGTCAGCGCGCGCAGCGCCCAGCCCGGCTTGCTGGCCAGGTCCATCAGCGTGTCGAGCGTCAGTTTGGGCGGCACCGACATGCCGTTCTTGAGATCCTTGTGGCGTTGGCCGAGGATTTGCAGGTCGAGCGTGAGCACCAGCGCCGAGCACTTGGCGGCCTTGGCGCGATCGATCATCGACTTGACGAAGCCGCGGTCGCGCATCACGTACAACTGGAACCAGAACGGCTTGGTCGTCACGCTGGCGACGTCTTCAATCGAGCAGATGCTCATGGTCGACAACGTGAAGGGGATACCGAATTTTTCCGCCGCCATCGCGCCCAGCATTTCGCCGTTGGCCCATTGCATGCCGGTCAGGCCGGTGGGGGCGATCGCTACCGGCATGGCGACGTCATGGCCGATCATGGTGGTGCGGGTGGAGCGTTGATCGACGTTGATCGCCACGCGCTGGCGCAGCTTCAGGGCAGCCAGGTCGTCGGTGTTGGCGCGGTAGGTGCTCTCGGTATACGAACCGCTGTCGGCATAGTCGTAAAACGCCTTGGGAACCCGTTTCTTTGCGAGCACGCGCAAGTCTTCAACACAGGTGATCACGGGCATGGTTCTTCTCCAAAATAGGTTAAATCTATGAAATTTGACCGTATCGTAGATCAAACCAGCAAGTCATGGGGTGAATCCCTTTGACAGAAAGATGAAAAGTTTCGCTGAATAAAATTCGTGCAGGCGCAGACGGGGTAATGAAAGCTACGAGAACAGTCCCGCCGCGGCAACTCCGCTGCGCACGGCGCCTTCCAGCGTTGCCGGATAGTCGCCGGCAACGTAGTCGCCGGCCAGCGCCAGACCGGCAGGCATGCCGGCATTGTCCGGCCGCAGCAGGCCGGGCGTGCAGGAAAATGTTGCACGTTTTTCCGAGATGACCTTGCTCCATAGCGGTGTCTGCAGCAGAGGATCGCCCAACTGGCGCGCCAGCTGGATAGCGATGCCCGCGACCAGTGCTGCATGCCCCTCGGCAATGGCGTCGCCGGCGGCGCTGACCACGACCGCCAGCAAACCGGCATCGGCTGCAACATCACCGAGTTGGCCGCGATCGAAGACGAATTGTCCCCAGGCCGCTATACCGGCATCGTCGGTCAAGGCGAAGAACGGTTGCGGCAGCCGCACGTGCGCCGGATATTGCAGATAGCAGGTGGTGATCGGCTCGTAGGCGAACGCGCGCAGCATCGTCGTATCGCACAGGCCGTCGAGCAGATCGGCGGCGCTTTCCGGCGCAACGGCGACGATCACGCCGTCGAACGATTGCGTGCCCGCAGCTTGTCTGAACGCGACGTTCCAGCGGCCTTCCGCCGCCGAGATGGAAGCGACGGCCTGGCCGCAGGTCACGCTGCCGCCGCGGCTTTCCACGAAAGCGGCTGCCTGCTGCGGAAACAAGGCGGTCAGGTCGGTGCGCGGGATCAGCATGTCGGATGCGGCACGGCGCGCACCGAGGCTGTCGCGCAGCACGTTCAGGAATACCTGCGCCGAGGCGCGTTGCGGCGGCGTGTTGAGCGCGGCGATGCACAGCGGCGTCCACATCAGGCGATTGAGCCGGTCGGTCTGGTCGAAGCGGTCCAGTAACTCGGCGACGGAACAATCCTCGTGCAACTGCCAGCCCATCCAGCGCGCCGTGGTCGAGAAGCGAGCCAGCGCCAGCTTGTCCTCGCGCGTCAGTCCGGTGGCGCGGAACAAGGCCGCCAGAACGTGCCACGGCGCCGGCAGGCGCGGCGCGACGAAATCCATGCCGTCGGCGCCGGCCGGATACCGCATTTGCAGCGGCAGGCGCAGCATCGCGCGGTCGGCATCGATGCCCGCGGTTTTCATGACGGAGAGGGTGGAGCGGTAGGCGCCCAGCAGGATGTGCTGGCCGTTGTCGAGCGTGCGGCCGTCGATGTCTACGCGGCGGGCGCGGCCGCCGAGGGTCCGGCCGGCTTCGAACAGGCTGACGCGCTTGCCTGCCTTGGCGAGGGTGACGGCAGCGGCGCATCCGGCCCAGCCGCCGCCGATGACGGCAATGTGATCACTGCTTTTCTTGTCAGGGAATGTTCCCATTCTTGATCCGGTCCGGTAATTCCCGCTGCTGCACTTCTTCCCATGCCGTTACCTGGTCGGCGGAAGACACGTACAGCCGCAGGTAAGTGTCGAGCGACAATTGCTTGGTCGCCGTGAAGGTCAGCGTCTTCTGCACGCCGCTTTCGCCCACGGCCGGCAACCTGTATTCGTAGTGTTGCCTGACGTAGGCGCCGGGCAGAATTTTTTTCCCGGGATCGATCACGTAGACATAGAACTCGTCTTTGCCGACGCGCTTGAGCAACTCGTTGAAGCCCGGGCTCATCACTACACAAATGGCAAAGGCGACGCCGGCGAGCAGCGATAGTACGTAAATGCGTTTCATGCTTCGGTCCGTCAATTTCGGAAAGTGAATTGACGTCCCGACTGCGCTAAAGTTCAGCCGCGAATATAGGTTTTCCAGGCCAGCCAGAGCTTGCGTATCGGTGTGAGCGAAATGCGCTGGTTCAGCACGTGAAAGCCGTCGCGCTCGATTTCGGTAAGCAGCGTGCGATAAATGGCCGACATCATCAGGCCGGGACGCTGTGCACGGCGATCTTCTTTTGGCAGCAATGCGAACGCTTCATCGTAAACGCGCTGGGCACGCTCCACCTGGAATCGCATCAGTTTCTCGAAATTTTCGCTGTGGCGCGCATTCAGGATGTCGGCGGCGGTGACGTTGAATTGCTGCAATTCATTGACCGGCAAATAAATGCGGCCCTTGCGGCCGTCTTCGCCGACGTCGCGGATGATGTTGGTCAGCTGGAACGCCAGGCCGAGTTTTTCGGCGAACAGCAGCGTACCGCCCTGAGTCACGCCGAAGATGCTGGCCGACAGGATGCCGACCACGCCGGCGACATGCCAGCAGTAACGCTGCAAGCCGGGATAGTCCAGGTAGCGGGTCTGGTCCAGGTCCATTTCCATGCCGTCGATGATGGCCTGCAGATGCTCGCCCTTGAGGCCGTAGGTCGCCACGTGCGGCTGCAGCGCCAGCGTCACCGGATGGCTGGGCTTGCCGTTGAGCATGGAAGCGATTTCCTTGCGCCACCACATCAGCTTGGTGCGCGCCACGCCGGCGTCGTCGATTTCATCCACGGTGTCGTCGACCTCGCGGCAGAACGCGTACAGCGCGGTGATGGCGCGGCGGCGTTCCGGCGGCAGGAACAGGAAGCTGTAGTAGAAGCTGGAGCCGCTTTGGGCGGCTTTTTGCTGGCAGTATTCGTCTGGAGACATGAGGTGGGATGAGGTAAAAAAGCGGGCGCCGTAAGGCCGCCGTCATGCAAGAAGCCGCTATGCTAGCCGACTAGGGGGCCGAGGGCAATCTGCTTCGCAATCCGGCGAGACGGCGCGCCTCTGCAATTACAGTGAAAGCTGGTTGCAGCAGCAGACGTTGTACATTAAGCTGAGGGCAACGAGGCAAGACTGATGATTGTCGGCAAGCGCCGCACAGGCACAGGAAATCATGCCGATGCTGTTGATAAAAATACAAAACAACAGACGCATTGCGCGACTGGGTTGAGCAATCAAGGCGAGGAGATCATTTCTTCATGAACAGACTGGAAGCTTTCAGAAGCATTGCAGTGCAGGCCGGACGGGGCGAGCTGGTGTTCCCGACCAACGTCAATGCCTCCATCAAACTGCAGCAGGCCCTCAACGATCCGAATTGCCATCTCGAGGCGGCATCAAAACTGGTCATGGCCGAGCCGTTGCTGTCGGCGCGTACCGTGGCGATCGCCAATTCGGCTGCCTACAACCGTTCCGGCGGCGAAATCAACAACGTGCGCACGGCCGTCATGCGACTGGGCTTCAAGACCCTCAACGCGATTACGACGGCCGTCATCGTGCGCCAGCTCGGCCGCAATATTTCGGATGCAGAGATGCGCGTCAAGGCGGCGCAATTGTGGGAACACACCGCCAACGTCGCGGCATTGGCGCAAGTCATCGCACTGAAGATGACGCGTCTCGATCCGGAAACCGCGATGTTCGCCGGCATCGTGCACGAAGTCGGCGGCTTTTACCTGCTCTCGCGCACCGATGAATTCCCGGGCCTGCTCGACGGTAATTCCGAAGACTGGGCGGAATACGGCGAGAAGATGATCGGTCGCGCCGTGCTCAAGAAACTCGGGATTCCCGAAGCCGTGGTGGCCTCGGTCGAATCGCTGTGGCACGGCATCCGCGTGCTGCCGCCGGAGACGCTGGGCGATGTGCTGCTGCTGGCCAAGGAGTTGTCGCCGGTGCCGTCGCCGTTCCGGCGCAGCGTGCTGGAAACCGGTCGCCAGTCCGACACCATCGTCGATGAATACATGGGCGACGACACGCTGCGGGACGTCTTGGAAGATTCCGCCGATGAAATCCGCTCGCTGACTTCGGCGCTGCTGATCTGACGCGCCTCTCGGGAAACAAAAAGGCAGCCCTTTGACGGCTGCCTTTTTTATTGCGCGAACGAAGCGCGTCAGGCGCTGCGCAACAGGCGCATCTTGAAATTGCGGCCCTTGATGTTGCCCGCGCTGAGCTTGTCGCAGGCCTTGTCGGCAATCCGATAGTCAAGTGCGACATAGGTCGAGAATTCGAACACGTTGATCTTGCCGACCTGTTCCTTGCTCAGGCCGACGTCGCCGGTGAGCGCGCCCAGCAGGTCGCCCGGGCGCAGCTTGTCCTTCTTGCCGCCCTGGATGCAGAGCGTGCGCATCGGTGCGCGCAGGACCTTGTCTTCGCTGGTGTCGAGCGCGTCGAGATCAAACCACTGCACGGCTGCGTGCTGGTATTCCTCGATCAGCTTGACCCAGCGTTTTTCGTTCGGCGTGCACAGGTTCAGCGCCAGTCCGCGCTCCTGGCCGCGACCGGTGCGGCCGATGCGGTGAATGTGCACTTCGGTGTCGCGCGTGACGTCGACGTTGATGACCGCGCTCAGGTTGGCGATGTCAAGGCCGCGTGCGGCGACGTCGGTCGCCACCAGCACCGAGCAGCTCTGGTTGGCGAACTGCACCAGGATTTCGTCACGCTCGCGCTGTTCCAGGTCGCCGTACAGGGCGAGGGCGCTGAAACCCTGGGCGCGCAATTCTTCGGCCAGCTCGCGGCAATGGATCTTGGTGTTGCAGAAGGCCAGTGTCGACACCGGCTGGTAGTGCTGCAACAGGCGCGCGACGGCAAAATTGCGCTGCTCTGCCGAGACTTCGAAGAAGCGTTGCTCGATCTTGTCGCCGTCATGGCGGGCTTCCACCTTGATCTCTTCCGGATCACGCAGGAAGCGTGCGCTGGCCTTGCGGATGTCGTCGGGATAGGTAGCCGAGAACAGCAAAGTCTGGCGCCGCGCCGAACAGGCGCTGACGATGCCTTCGATGTCTTCGTAAAAGCCCATGTCGACCATGCGATCGGCTTCGTCCAGCACCAGCGTCTGCACCGTGGCCAGATTGATGGTGCCGCGGCCAATGTGGTCGCGGATGCGGCCGGGCGTGCCGACCACGATATGGGTGCCGTGTTCGAGCGAGGCGATTTGCGGGCGCATCGCAGTGCCGCCGCAGAGCGTCAGAATCTTGATGTTTTCAGTGAAGCGCGCGAGGCGGCGCAATTCGTTGGAAACCTGGTCGGCGAGCTCGCGCGTGGGGCAAATCACCAGTCCCTGGATTGCGAAATAGCTGGGGTTGAGCTTGTGCAGCATGCCGATGCCGAAAGCGGCCGTCTTGCCGCTGCCGGTCTTGGCCTGCGCGATCAGGTCGCGTCCCTCCAGCGCCGCCGGCAGGCTCGCCGCCTGGATGGTCGTCATCTCGTGATAGCCGAGCTGCTCGAGGTTGGCGAGCATCGCCGGCGTCAACGGCAGGCTGGAAAAGGAAGATGAAGTCATGATCAGGGCAATCGAATGAGAGAGGTGCAGTCTAACAGAGGCGTTGTCGACGTCCGGGCAACGGCGGCGGCGCAAGGGAGTAAAAGCGATCGCGCAAAACAAAAAGCCTTTGACGTCGAAACGCCAAGGGCTTTGATATGCCTGCTGATTCATTTTTTGAAAACTGGTTGCGGGGGCAGGATTTGAACCTACGACCTTCGGGTTATGAGCCCGACGAGCTGCCAGACTGCTCCACCCCGCGTCTGAGGGACCGAATTCTACAGAGCATCGTTTTGAATAGCAAGGAATCATTTCCACGGCGGGATAAATAAACGCAGCGCATGGACGCAGAAGCGCGCCGCGCATACACTGCGCGCTTCATGAACGATCAGACGCACGAAGGCGAGGACAAGCAATGGGCAAGATGACTTACGAAGAATATCTGGATGAAGTGACGACGCTGATCACCGAGCTGTATGACGTGGCCGACGCCGACGCGATCAAACTGGTGGTGCAGGCGCAGGCCGCGGAGTTTTTCGTCGCGCACGACGACGATGAGAATTTGCGCACTGAGGAACGCGCGCTGCAGGACGCGCGTGCGATCTATAAACAAAGCCGTAAAAAACGCTGAGGCGAGGGCTTTAACAATTGGTTGCAAATGCAGCCGAACCATCGTGGATTCATGCCTTCTACTGTTACGTGACCGTTGCAAAGCCAGTCTGGGAGCGGTGTCCGGCGATGTCTGACAGACATCGCGAACATTCGCTGCCACGCGACGGATTCATTTAACCAAGTAAAGGAGATCAACAATGAAAACACGTCAGCTCATTATTGCCGCAGCAATGCTCGCCGTTACCGGCGGCGCCATGGCGCAACAAGCCAGCACTATGCAACCTTCGTCGCCAGATATGACCGTTCCTGCATCGCCGGCCAACGGCGTCTCCAACGATCCGTATGTGCAAAAGCGTCAGTCCGACGCCGACGCCAAGGCCGAATACAAGATGCAGAAGAAGACCATCAAGCAGCAAGCCAAGGCTGACAAGAAGGCTGCCAAGGCTGATCTGAAGGCGGAAAAGAAGGAATCGACTGCCGAGCGCAACGCACAGCTGGCTCAACCGCAGCCTAAGACCGACAAGACTCCTTGATCGCGCTTGCCGGTTAGCTGTTGATTGACGGTTGCCGCGACGCATGACCTGCGTTGCCGGCAATAAAAAGCCTCTTCGACGAAGAGGCTTTTTTGCGTTCATCCGGCATCATGCCGGATCACATTCTCAAGGCACGCCACATTACCAGCAGCCAATCGCGTTTGCCCAGCTTCGGCCGGCGCGTGAAGACGTCGCCATCGGCCAGTTCCAGACGTTCCAGTATCCGCAAGCCGCCTTGCACCACCATGCGCAACTCCCAGCCGATGCGTCCGGGCAGGCGGCGCGCCAGCGGTGCTCCCGACAGCATCATTGCGCGCGCGCGGTCGATTTCGAACTGCAGCAGCGCTTGCCAGGCTGCGCCGGCATTTTCTGAAGCGATGTCTTGCTCGCTTACGCCAAACCGTTCGAGATCATCCAGTGGCAGGTAAATGCGCTGCTTTTGCCAGTCGACCGCGACGTCCTGCCAGAAATTGATCAGTTGCAGCGCCGAGCAGATGGCGTCGGAGTCGCGCAGGTTCTCCGGCGTGGCGGCATCGTACAGATGCAGCATCAGCGCGCCGACCGGGTTGGCGGAACGGCGGCAATAGTCCAGCAGTTCGTCAAAGCTGCGATAGCGCGTGGTCACCACATCCTGCCTGAAGGCGGACAGCAGATCACGAAACGGCTCCAGCGGTAGCTGATGAGCGCGAATGACGCCGGCCAGCGCTGCAAACATCGGATCGGCCGGCGCTCGGCTCGCGTCTATGTCGTCCAGCGCGTTGTCATATGCGATCAGGGCAGCCAGGCGTTGCGGCGGCGTGGCGTCGCCTTCGTCGGCGATGTCGTCGGCGCTGCGGGCGAAGGCGTAGATCGCCTTGACGGCCGGGCGCAGATGCGCGGGAAGCAGCACGGAGGCGACGGGGAAGTTCTCGTAATGATCAACGGCCATGCCAGCAAAATATCCAATAAAAACGAAGAAAACTCGATATATATCCAAACGGCGGGCCCGCGACTATAATTACTAACCGCAAAGTCAGTAAGTTGCTCGCATCACCATCCGCTTGTCTCAAGTCCGTAAAAAGCCGTCCACGCCATGCCGCCGCGCCGTCGATGACGTCGCGCCGTCCGGTGCGTGCCGGCCAATGTAATTTCTGCCCGAATAGTAAAGGAAAAACGTGATCGCTCCGACTTCCGTGCCCGCTCCTGCGCGAGTATTGACCCGACCTGCATCGGGAAGCCGTCGATTGCGGCAAGCCGTCGCGCTCTGTCTCGCGGTGTCGGTACTGGCCGCATGTTCGAAAAAGGTCGAAAAGGTCGAGGAAATTCGTCCGGTCAGGGCCATGGTCATCGCCGCCGACAATGCCGAGGTGGTGGCGGAGTTTCCGGGCGAAGTGCGGGCGCGCGTGGAATCGCGGCTGGGCTTCCGGGTGGGCGGCAAGATCGTGGCTCGCAAGGTCGACGTCGGTACGGTAGTGCGGCGCGGCCAGGTGCTGATGCAGCTTGATCCGCAAGACCTGCAGCTGGCGCAACGCCAGGCGGATGCCGCGATGAAGTCGGCGCTGAGCAATCGCGATCTCGCCGCTGCGGAACTCAAGCGCTATCAGGAACTGCGTGACAAGAATTTCGTGAGCCAGGCGACCCTGGACTCCAAGCAAACCGCATATCAATCGGCGCTGTCGGGCTATGACCAGGCCGTGGCGTCGCTGCGCAACCAGTCGAATCAGACCGGCTATGCCGTGTTGACTGCAGACGTCGACGGGGTGGTGACGGCGGTCGACGCCGAAGCCGGCCAGGTGGTTGCCGCCGGTACGCCCGTGGTCAGTGTGGCGCAGGCCGGCGACAAGGACGTGGTGATCGGCGTACCGGAAGACAAGGTCGACGCCTTGCGCCGCAGCGCCGATGTGCGCGTGCGCCTGTGGGCCAATCCCAAAGACGTGATCGCTGGCAAGATCCGCGAAGTCTCGCCGATCGCCGACGCCGCCACGCGCACCTACACCTTCAAGGTGGCTTTGCCCGACTCCGCGAAGGATGTGCGGCTGGGCATGACGGCGTACGTCGCGTTTGCCGGCAAGACTTCCGGCGACATGATTCGTTTGCCGCTGACGGCACTGTATCCGGTCAATGGCAAGACGTCGGTGTGGGTGGTGGAGAACGGCGCGGTGAAGATCGTGCCGGTGCAACTGGGTGGGCAGAGCGGCAATGATGTGCTGATTGCCAATGGCCTGGCAGCCGGCCAGACGGTGGTGACCGCAGGCGTCAACCTGCTCAAGCCGGGGCAGAAGGTCAAGATCCTCGGCACCGAGCCACTCACCGGCGATGTGCAGGATGGCAAGGCGCCGCAAGGGAAGAATCCATGAGCGAGGCAAGGAAGGAAGGCCCGGATGGTCACGGCGACAACGACGGCAAGAGCGTGATCGATGCAGCCGCGCAGCCGCGCGGCTTCAACCTGTCGCGCTGGGCGCTGGAACATGTTCCGCTGATCCGCTACCTGATCGTGGTGCTGATCATCGGCGGCGTGATCGGTTACGGCAAACTGGGCCAGGACGAAGATCCGCCGTTCACTTTCCGCGCCATGGTGGTCACCGCCAAATGGCCGGGCGCGAGCGCCTTGCAGATGGCCAACCAGGTCACCGACAAGCTGGAGAAGAAGCTGCAGGAGACGCCCTACATCGACGTCATCCGCAGCTATTCCAAACCGGGTGAAACACTGATCCTGCTGCAATTGCGCGAATCGACGCCGCCCAAGGAAGTGCCGCCGACCTGGTACCAGGTGCGCAAGAAAATCAGCGACATCAAGCTGACCTTGCCGTCCACGGTGCAGGGGCCGTTCTTCAACGATGAGTTCGGCGATACCTACGGTTCGATCTTCGCGCTCTCCGCCGACGGCTTCACGTATGCCGAGGTCAAGGACTATGCCGACTTCGTACGCCAGCAATTGCTGCGCGTGCCGACGGTCGCAAAAGTGGAATTGTTCGGCGTGCAGGACGAGAAGATTTTCATCGAGTTCTCGCAAAAGAAATTTTCCCAGTTGGGCATCCCGTTCGACACCATCGTCAACCAGTTGGCGGCGCAGAACGCGCTGGAGTCCACCGGCGTGCTGGTGACCCCGGGCGACAACCTGCAGGTGCGCGTGAGCGGCGCATTCCGTTCGCCGAAGGAACTGGAAGAGATGCAGTTGCGCGCCAATGGCACCACGTTCAGGCTCGGCGATTTTGCCGTGGTCAAGCGTGAATACGTCGATCCTCCGGTGACCAAGATGCGGTTCAACGGCAAGGAGGCGATCGGCCTTGGCGTGTCGATGGAGAAGGGCGGCGACATCATTGCGCTGGGCCGTAACCTCGACAGGATGTCCGATGAATTGCGCGCCAAGCTGCCGGTCGGCATCGAGCTGGAGCGCGTATCCGACCAGCCGAAAATCGTCGCCGATTCGGTCGGTGAATTCATCCACACGCTGATCGAGGCGGTGCTGATCGTGCTGGCGGTGAGCTTCGTCGCGCTCGGCCTGCACACCAAGCCGCTGCGCATCGACGTGCGGCCGGGGCTGGTGGTGGCGCTGACGATCCCGCTGGTGCTGGCGGTGACGTTCCTGTTCATGCGCATCTTCGACATCGACTTGCACAAGATCTCCTTGGGCGCGCTGATCATCGCGCTCGGATTGCTGGTCGACGACGCCATCATCGCGGTGGAAATGATGGTGCGAAAAATGGAGGAGGGGCTGTCGCGCTTCGATGCGGCGACCTTCGCCTACACCTCGACCGCGATCCCGATGCTGACCGGCACGCTGATCACGGCCGCCGGCTTCCTGCCGATCGGCCTGGCCAAATCGGCGGCCGGCGAATACACGTTCTCGATGTTTTCGGTCAATGCGCTGGCCTTGCTGATTTCGTGGCTGGTCGCCGTGGTGTTCACGCCCTACATCGGCGTACTGCTGCTGAAGGTCAAGCCGGCCGCCAACGCCGACGGCCATCACGAATTGTTCGATACGCCGTTCTACACGCGCTTCCGCAAGCTGGTGAGCTGGTGCGTGGAATGGCGCAAGACCACCATCCTGCTCACGCTGGCGGCGTTCATGCTGGGCCTGTTTGGATTCCGCTTCATCGAGCAGCAGTTCTTCCCGGACTCCAGCCGCCCCGAACTGATGATCGAGCTGTGGCTGCCGGAAGGTTCGGCGTTCAAGGCTACCGAGGCGCAGGCGAAGAAGTTCGAAGCCTTCATCCGCAAGCAGGATGGCGTGGAAAGCGTCACCAGCTATGTCGGCACCGGCAGCCCGCGCTTTTACCTGCCACTGGACCAGATTTTCCCGCAGACCAACGTGTCGCAGATCGTGGTGTTGCCGAAGGACCTGAAAACGCGCGAGGCCCTGCGCTTGAAAATCGTCGACGCCTTCAGGAACGATTTTTCCGGCGTGCGCGGCCGCGTCAAGCTGCTGCCGAGCGGGCCGCCGGTACCGTACGCCGTGCAGTTCCGCGTGACCGGCACCGAGGTCGACAAGGTGCGCGCCATTGCCGACCAGGTGAAGACGGTGATGAACCGCAATCCCAACGTGATCGGCCTCAACGACAACTGGAACGAATCGGTCAAGGCCTTGCGCATCGATCTTGACCAGGACAAGTTGCGCGTGCTCGGCATCGGTTCGCAAACTGTCATGCGCACCGTCAACACCTTGCTGACCGGCACTGCCGTCGGCCAGTATCGCGAGGATGACAAGCTCATCGATATCCTGGTGCGCCAGCCGCTGGAAGAACGCGCCACCATCGATGCGCTCAACCAGGCCAACATTCCCACGGCCAGCGGCAAGAGCGTACCGCTGGCGCAGGTCGCGCGCGTGAGCCTGGCCTGGGAGCCCGGCGTGGTCTGGCGCGAAGACCGCGAATGGGCGATCACGGTGCAATCCGACGTCGCCGACGGCATCCAGGGCCCGACCGTATCGAGCCAGATCAGCCCGCAACTCGACGCCATCCGCGCCCGGTTGCCGGCCGGTTACGCGATCGAACTGGCCGGCGCCGCGGCCGACAGCAGCAAGGCGCAGGATTCGATTGCAGCCAACGTCCCGCTGGTGATTTTCATCATCTTCACCTTGCTGATGCTGCAGCTGCATAGCTTCTCGCGCGCCATGCTGGTGTTCCTGACCGGACCGCTGGGCGTGGCGGGAGCGGCGGTGGCCTTGCTGGTGCTGCATCGTCCCTTCGGTTTCGTCGCGCAACTCGGCGTGATCGCCTTGTTCGGCATGATCATCCGCAACTCGGTGATCCTGATCGACCAGATCGAACACGACATCGCCGCCGGCGCCGCACCGTGGGATGCCATCGTCGAATCGGCGGTGCGCCGGTTCCGTCCGATCATCCTGACCGCGGCGGCGGCGGTGCTGGCGATGATTCCGCTGTCGCGCTCGGTGTTCTGGGGGCCGATGGCGGTAGCGATCATGGGCGGCTTGGTGGTGGCGACGGCGTTGACGCTGCTGTTCCTGCCGGCGGCGTACGCGGCGCTGTTCAGGGTCAAAAAGCCCTAGGAAAATTGCAAAAAGGACAGATAAAAACCCAGACAGCCCGCCAAGCTTGCAGTAGAATAACGGGCTGCATTAAAACTGCTACCTCATTGACAGGACCTGGTTCTCCGGCGTACACGCTGAAAATCCAGCGCAAGCCGGTCGATGATTGCACCTTTCAGCGAGGGTGGCGAAATTGGTAGACGCACCAGGTTTAGGTCCTGACGCCAGCAATGGTGTAGGGGTTCGAGTCCCCTCCCTCGCACCAGTCATTCCCTTTGTTTTTTCGTTCGCCCGGCTCCGCAGCGCTGACTTGTTCGCGCGATGCTCCGGGCGATTTTCATTTGCAAGAGATGTTTATCGAACCGGGAGCAGGCATGCGCTATCAGCATTACAAGGGCGGCATTTACGAATTCCTGTACGAGGCGACGCTGGAGTCGGATCTGACGCCGATGGTGGTGTACCGCGCCGCCAACGGCACCGTCTGGATTCGACCGCGCGACGTGTTCCATGAAATGGTCGAGGTCGACGGCAAGCGCGTGCCGCGTTTTGCATTGATGGCCGACGCCGGGTAGCACCGGCGTTCCGGCAGGCTATCTGCTAAGGTTGCGGCCTAGTCTTCATCTTCAAAGTAAAGGAAAAATCATGCGCAAGCTTTCATGTCTGGCAGCGATCGCGCTGTCCTTGCCGGCGGTCGTCCTGCCCGCCGCCGCGCAGGAACTTGGCGACGTCAGCACGGCGTTCCGCTGGCTCGGCAAGAACGATCGCATCGCGGTGGAAGCGTATGACGATCCGAAAGTGGCCGGCGTGACTTGCTACGTGTCGCGCGCACGCACCGGCGGCGTCAAGGGCACGGTAGGCCTGGCCGAAGACAAGGCGGAAGCATCGATTGCCTGCCGCCAGGTGGCGCCCTCGATTTCGTTCAAGGGAACGGTGCCGGTGCAGGAGGATGTATTTTCGGAGCGCATGTCGATTCTGTTCAAGCGCCTGCACATCGTGCGGCTGGTCGATGTGAAGCGCAACACCCTGGTCTATCTGACGTATTCCGACAAGCTGATCGACGGCAGCCCGATGAATGCCATCACCGCCGTGCCGGTCTCCACGTCCACTCCCATTCCGGTGAAATAAATCATGAAGACAATCAGGACTCTCGCGGCCGAATTGCAGGCGGGCCGCACCACCAGCGTCAAGCTGGTCGAGCAGGCGCTGGAGCGCATTGCCGCTTATCGCGGGCAGGGCGGAGCCGCCTATGTCAGCGTCGACGCCGATCGTGCGCTGGCCTCTGCGCGCGCCAGCGATGTCGCGCGCGCTGCGGGCAATGTACCGTCGCTGCTGGCAGGTTTGCCGGTGTCGATCAAGGATTTGTTCGACGTCCGGGGCGAGGTGACCGCCGCCGGTTCCAAGGCGCTGGCGGATGCGCCGGCCGCACAAGCCGATGCACCTGCCGTGGCGCGTCTGCGCCACGCCGGCGCAGTGCTGCTGGGACGCACCAACATGAGCGAGTTCGCATTTTCCGGACTGGGTCTGAATCCGCATTACGGTACGCCGCGCAATCCTCTGGACGGCACGCGCGTCAGCGGCGGTTCGACTTCGGGCGGGGCGGTCAGCGTGGCGAGCGGCATGGCGGTGATGGCGCTGGGTACCGATACCGGCGGTTCGATCCGTATCCCTTCGGCGTTCTGCGGCCTGACCGGCTTCAAGCCGACTGCGCGGCGGGTGAGCCTGGACGGCGCGGCGCCATTGTCGACCACACTGGATTCGGCAGGGCCGCTGACGCGCAGCGTCGATTGCTGCGCGATTGCCGACGCGATTTTGTCAGGCGAAGTCCTGGCTACCGATGCCGTGCCGCTGGCCGGGCTGCGTTTCGGTGTGACGGAGGATGTCGTCAATGATGGCATGGAAGATACGGTGCGCGCTGCCTTCGAAGCGGCCTTGTCGCGCCTAGAAAAAGCCGGTGCGCTGATCCAGCGTTTCGCTTTCCCCGAATTGAAGGAGTTGCCGGTGATTAATGCGGGTGGCGGCTTCAGCGCGGCGGAATCCTGGGCCTGGCATCGCAATCTGCTGGAGCGCGCCGGCGACAAATACGACCCGCGCGTGGCGGTGCGCATCCGTCGCGGCGCGCAGCAAAGCGCTGCCGATTACATCGATTTGCTGGCCGCGCGCCGGCGCCTGATTGCGCAGGCCGAACGCCGTCTGGCGGTATTCGACGCCTGGCTGATGCCGACCGTGCCGGTGGTACCGCCGCTGTTGCAGCCTTTGCAAGACAGCGATGAAACTTTCTTCGCTACCAACGGGCTGGTGCTGCGTAATCCGAGCATGATCAATTTCCTCGACGGCTGCGCGCTGAACCTGCCTTGCCCGTCCGATAGCGAATTGCCCGTGGGCATCAGCATTTGCGGCAGTCACGGCGGCGATGCGCGCGTGCTGGCAATCGGCCGCGCAGTCGAGGCGCTTTTGCACGGCGGACAAGGCTGAGCGCCTCCTTCGGCGGTTTTTATCGGCTCCGATTCGCCGTTTTGGCGCAAGGGCATCTTTTCCGTATAAAATAGCGGACTTTAGCGCGGTCGGGCAGGGCAAAAAGCGATGGTTTCCACGCTTGTTCTTTCCGGGCCGCACCACGGAATTTATTAATTTTTGGACGATTCACATGGCAACTGCAGTCGAAACTCTGAGCAAACTTGAGCGCCGTATCACCCTGACATTCCCAATGGCCGACGTGCAGGCTGAAGTCGAAAAACGCCTGAAAGTGCGCGCGCGCACTGCCAAGGCGCCAGGCTTCCGCCCAGGCAAAGTGCCAATGAAGATGGTCGCCGCCCAGTTCGGCTACCAGGTCGAAACCGAAGTGCTGAACGACAAGGTCGGTCGCGCATTCAACGACGTCGCCGTCGAAAACAACCTGCGCGTTGCCGGTTATCCGAAGATCGAGCCAAAGACCAGCGAAGGCGTGGCTGAAGGTTCGCTGGCGTTCGACGCAACATTTGAAATCTATCCGGAAGTCGTCCTCGGCGATCTGTCCACGGCGGAAGTCGAGAAGACCACATCGGCCGTCTCCGACACCGAAATCGACAAGACCCTGGACATCCTGCGCAAGCAACGCGTGCACTACCACGTCAAGGGCGAGCAGGGCGCGCACGGCGACGGCGGCGAGCCGGTTGCACAAAACGGCGACCGCGCCACGGTCGACTTCGTCGGCAAGATCGACGGCGTTGAATTCCAGGGCGGCAAGGCTGACGCTTTCCCGTTCGTGCTGGGCGAAGGCCGCATGCTGCCGGAATTCGAAGCCGCAACACTGGGCCTGAAGGTCGGCGAATCCAAGACTTTCCCCCTGGCTTTCCCTGCTGACTACCATGGCAAGGACGTGGCCGGCAAGACTGCTGAATTCACCATCACGCTGAAGCAACTGGAATGGGCGCATCTGCCGGAAGTCGACGCAGAATTCGCCAAGTCGCTGGGTATCGAAGACGGCGACCTGACCAAGATGCGCGAAGATATCAAGCGCAACCTGGAACGCGAAGTCAGTGCCCGCACCAAGGCCAAGACCAAGGACAGCGTCATGGACGCCCTGATCAAGGTCAGCGAACTGGAAGTGCCGAAGGCACTGGTCGAGCAAGACATCGAACGCCTGATCGAAATGGCGCATCAGGACATGGCGCAACGCGGCATGGATCCCAAGGGCATGCAACTGCCGCGCGAACTGTTCACTGCGCAAGCGGAACGTCGCGTTCGCCTGGGTCTGATCCTGGCCGAAGTCGTCAAGACCAACAAGCTGGAAGCCACCGAAGAACAAGTCAAGGCGCAAGTCGAAGACTTCGCACAAAGCTACGAAGACCCGCAACAAGTCCTGAAGTACTACTTCAGCGACCGTCGCCGTCTGGCCGAAGTTGAAGCCCTTGTTTTGGAAGAAAACGTCGTCAACTACGTGCTGGGTAAATCCAAAGTTTCCGAGAAATCGGTCGCGTTTGACGCCTTGATGGGCAACCAGCCGCAAGCGTAATCCGACCTTCCCGGGTAACATCTGAGAAGACTACGACGCATAAGGAATGCACATGACAGGTTTGATTAGGCAGTCTGCACTGGATACAGAAATGCTCGGCATGGTGCCGATGGTGATCGAGCAGAGCGGTCGCGGCGAGCGTGCGTACGATATTTATTCGCGCCTGCTGAAAGAGCGCATCATTTTCCTGGTTGGTCCGGTCAATGATGCGACCGCCAATCTGGTAGTGGCGCAGTTGCTGTTCCTGGAGAGCGAAAATCCTGACAAGGATATCTCGCTGTACATCAATTCCCCGGGCGGCTCGGTGTCGGCCGGCATGGCGATTTTCGACACGATGCAATTCATCAAGCCGGACGTCTCCACGCTGTGCACAGGCCTGGCTGCTTCGATGGGTGCGTTCCTGCTCGCCGCCGGCGCCAAGGGCAAGCGTTTCTCGCTGCCGAACTCGCGCATCATGATTCACCAGCCTCTGGGCGGTGCGCAAGGCCAGGCATCGGATATCGAAATCCAGGCACGCGAAATCCTGTACCTGCGTGAACGTCTGAACGCCATCCTGGCTGAAAAGACCGGTCGTACGATCGATCAGATCGGCAAGGATACCGATCGCGACAACTTCATGTCGGCGGAAGCCGCTGCGGAGTATGGCCTGATCGATCAGGTACTGGAAAAGCGCGCGTAATTCAGGATTGCGCCGCCGATTCAGCGTCGCATTGCTGCATTTCAAGAAAATGCCCGGACTGCGGTCCGGGCATTTTTCTTTTGCAGCGCGTCATCGTCCAAAGCGGTCGAGACGCGCTGTCAATGCTGCGATTAGGGACGGATTTCCGTCTCATTGCTTTTTTTGTCTGCGATCCCATATGGAGTACTCTGGAAGCTCGTTTTTACCGGCTTTCAAATATGGCGATTCCGTGACGAATCATGAAATCGCAGGTATGATCAAGCCGAACTCTATTCACATTTGCCCTATATGTCCGAGAAAAAATCTTCCAGTGGCGAAAAGCTGCTTTATTGCTCGTTTTGCGGCAAAAGCCAGCATGAAGTCAAGAAACTGATCGCAGGTCCGTCAGTCTTTATTTGCGACGAATGCATCGACCTGTGCAATGACATCATTCGCGACGAAGCCTCCAGCGTTGAATCGGTTGCCGGCGCCAAATCCGACCTGCCGACGCCGCAGGAGATTTCCGAATTGCTTGATCAGTACGTGATCGGGCAATCGACCGCCAAGCGCATCCTCTCGGTCGCGGTGTACAACCACTACAAGCGTCTGAAGCACCTCGGCAAGAAAGACGATGTCGAACTCGCCAAGAGCAACATCCTGCTGGTTGGTCCGACAGGTTCGGGCAAGACCCTGCTGGCGCAGACGCTGGCGCGCATGCTCAACGTACCGTTCGTGATCGCCGATGCGACCACGCTGACCGAAGCCGGCTACGTTGGCGAAGACGTCGAGAACATCATCCAGAAGCTGCTGCAGAACTGCAATTACGAAGTCGAGAAGGCCCAGCGGGGCATCGTCTACATCGATGAAATCGATAAGATCTCGCGCAAGTCCGACAATCCGTCGATCACTCGCGACGTGTCCGGTGAAGGCGTGCAGCAGGCATTGCTGAAGCTGATCGAAGGTACTATGGCATCCGTGCCTCCGCAAGGCGGCCGCAAGCATCCCAACCAGGATTTCGTGCAGATCGACACGACGAACATCATGTTCATCTGCGGCGGCGCCTTCGATGGCCTGACTAAGATCATTTCCGAGCGCTCCGAGAAGAGCGGCATCGGTTTCGGCGCCAACGTCAAGAGCCAGACGCAAAAGACCGCCAGCGAAGTCCTGCTGCACGCGGAACCGGATGATCTGGTCAAGTTCGGCCTGATCCCTGAACTGGTCGGTCGCTTGCCGGTTATTGCTGCACTCAACGAATTGAATGAAGAAGCACTGATCCAGATCTTGCTGGAGCCGAAGAATGCGCTGATCAAGCAGTATTCCAAGCTGTTGCAAATGGAAGGCGCCGAACTGGAAATCCGTCCTGCCGCGCTGCAAGCGATCGCCAAGAAGGCCCTGGCCCGCAAGACCGGCGCGCGCGGCCTGCGTTCCATCCTCGAACACGCTCTGCTGGATGTGATGTACGAACTGCCAAGCCAGCAAAACGTCGCCAAGGTGGTCATCGACGAGAATACCATTACCAACGGCGCCAAGCCCTTGCTGATCTATCACGAACAGCCCAAGGTTTCAGGCGCCTGATCGCAGGGCGAAACGGGCGGCGGCGACAAAAATCGCCGTCCCGATTCGCCCCGGCTAAAAGCGGTACAATAAACCGCAGACATCACTCAGGCTTCCATCGTAAAGCCACCCGAGGGCGACTTCGTGTGTGGCTTTTTTTGTTTGAGATTTCATTGTTTTTCTGGCATTTATTTGTTTCCGCCAACCGCAGCACGTACCTGGTTTTACCCGCAAGTTGTCGTGTTTTTATTTCAATCTGGGCTTGTGTTTTAACAGCTCGCGCCAACATCACTAACAGTAACTTTTGATAAGGCTCGCCATGACGACTTCTACTCTCACAGAACAAACGCAATTGCCTCTGTTGCCGTTGCGGGATGTTGTTGTCTTCCCGCATATGGTGATTCCTTTATTCGTCGGCCGCCCGAAGTCGATCAAGGCTCTGGAAGCCGCGATGGAGCAGGGCAAGAGCATCATGCTTGCCGCCCAGAAAGCCGCCGCCAAGGATGAGCCGTCGGCTGACGACATCTACGAGATCGGCTGCGTCGCCAACATCCTGCAAATGCTGAAGTTGCCCGACGGCACCGTCAAGGTCCTGGTCGAAGGCGCACAGCGCGCGCGCATCCATCACATCAGCGAGCTCGACACCCACTTTGTGGCCGATCTGACGCCGGTCGAATCCGAACTGGGCGACGAGGCCGAAGTCGAAGCCATGCGCCGCACCATCGTTCAGCAGTTCGACCAGTACGTCAAACTGAACAAGAAAATCCCGCCCGAGATCCTGAGCTCGCTGGCAGGCATCGACGACGCCGGCCGCCTGGCCGATACCATCGCCGCACATCTGCCGCTCAAGCTCGAGCAAAAACAGGTCATCCTGGAAATCTTCAATGTCGCCAAGCGTCATGAGCATCTGCTCGGCCAGCTCGAAGGCGAACTGGACATCCTGCAGGTCGAAAAGCGCATCCGTGGCCGCGTCAAGCGCCAGATGGAAAAGTCGCAGCGCGAGTACTACCTGAACGAACAGGTCAAGGCGATTCAGAAGGAGCTCGGCGAAGGTGAAGACGGCGCCGACCTGGAAGAGCTGGAGAAGAAGATCCTCTCCGCCAAGATGCCTAAGGATGCGCTGGAAAAGGCGCAATCCGAACTCCGCAAGCTCAAGCTGATGTCGCCGATGTCGGCCGAAGCCACGGTCGTGCGCAACTACATCGACACGCTGGTCGGTCTGCCATGGAAGAAGAAGTCCAAGGTCAACAATGACTTGCCGAATGCCGAAAAAGTCCTTGAAGGCGACCATTACGGTCTCGACAAGGTCAAGGAACGCATCCTGGAATACCTCGCCGTACAACAGCGCGTCGACAAGCTGAAAGCGCCGATCCTGTGCTTCGTCGGTCCTCCGGGCGTAGGCAAGACCTCGCTGGGGCAATCGATCGCCCGTGCGACAAACCGCAAGTTCGTCCGCATGGCGCTGGGTGGCGTTCGCGATGAAGCCGAGATCCGCGGCCATCGTCGTACCTACATCGGTTCGATGCCGGGCAAGATCCTGCAAAGCCTGGCCAAGGTCGGCGTGCGCAATCCCTTGTTCCTGCTCGACGAAATCGACAAGCTGGGCATGGATTTCCGCGGCGATCCGTCGTCGGCGCTGCTGGAAGTGCTCGATCCGGAACAGAACCACACCTTCTCCGACCATTACATCGAAGTCGATTTCGATTTGTCGGATGTGATGTTCGTGGCGACATCGAACTCCTTCAACATCCCGCCGGCGCTGCTGGACCGGATGGAAGTGATTCGCCTGTCGGGATACACCGAAGATGAAAAGACCAGCATCGCACAACGCTATCTGCTGCCGAAACAGATCAAGAACAACGGTCTGAAAGAGGGCGAGATCAGCGTGGCCGAGTCGGCGCTGCGCGACATCATCCGCTACTACACCCGCGAAGCCGGCGTACGTTCGCTGGAACGCGAAGTGTCAAAGATTTGCCGCAAGGTCGTGAAGATGCTACTGCTGAAGAAGCAGGAGAAAAAGGTCACCGTGACTTCGCGCAACCTGGACAAATTCCTCGGCGTGCGTCGTTTCGATTTCGGTATCGCCGAGAAAGAAAACCAGGTCGGCCAGGTCGTCGGTCTGGCATGGACCGAAGTGGGCGGCGATTTGCTGACCATCGAAGCCGTGACGATGCCGGGCAAGGGCGGAGTGATCCGTACCGGCACCTTGGGCGACGTCATGAAGGAATCGATCGAAGCCGCGCGGACCGTCGTACGCAGCCGTGCGAACAAGCTTGGCATCAAGAGCGAAGTGTTCGAGAAGCGTGATATCCACATTCACGTTCCCGAAGGCGCAACGCCGAAAGATGGTCCATCGGCAGGTATTGCGATGACCACGGCGATGGTGTCGGTGTTTACCGGTATTCCGGTTCGCGCCGACGTGGCGATGACCGGCGAAATCACCTTGCGCGGCGAAGTATTGCCGATCGGCGGCCTGAAGGAAAAACTGCTGGCGGCGCATCGCGGCGGCATCAAAACGGTATTGATTCCTGAGCAGAACGTCAAGGATCTGACCGAGATTCCCGACAACGTGAAGAACAAGTTGGAAATCGTGCCGGTGCGTTGGATCGACAAGGTGCTGGAAATCGCGCTGGAGAGCCAGCCGGTTGCCCTGACTGAAGAGGAGGCGGCGGTAGTTGCCGTCGCACCGAAGGAATCGACCGACCCGAGCGTCGTGAAGCATTGATGTAATTTGTTCAGGCCTCACGGTCTGTGACGAAAAAGGCGCTCTCCGGAGCGCCTTTTTTTGTCCCGTCAGTTCATCACCTGTCATTGTTGATAGAAAGATAAACCTTTTACATCATTTGGAAAACGCCATTTCGTGGGCCGGGTAAAACGCGGGTAAACCGCTTGACACAAGGATTTGCGGCTTGTTTAATACGTTCTGCAGATTTTTCTGCAAGGTGCGTGATGCGTGGTTTCGCTTCACCGGATCGGTGGCGCAGGCGTCACGAATGAAGCTTTGTTCAATCTTTAGTCTAGAGGGGCGTAAGTGAATAAAACCGAATTGATCGATCACATTGCGAAGCAGGCCGACATCTCCAAAGCGGCATCGGCGCGTGCGCTGGACGCGGTGATTGGCGCAGTGAAAAGCACATTGAAGAAGAACGGTTCAGTCACCCTTGTCGGTTTCGGCACATTCTCGGTCGGCAAGCGGGCTGCGCGCACTGGCCGCAATCCGCGTACGGGTGCTGCAATCAAGATCAAGGCTGCCAAGGTGCCGAAATTTAAACCTGGCAAAGGTTTGAAAGATGCGCTAAACTAGCGGTCTTTCGTCGTTGACAGACGATAAAAGACTGTTTGGGGTTAAGGTGCGGGTGCTTAGCTCAGTTGGTAGAGCAGCGCCCTTACAAGGCGCGGGTCGGGAGTTCGAGCCTCTCAGCACCCACCAGATCTCAAGTAGTCAGCAACGATTTAGGAGTGGTAGTTCAGTTGGTTAGAATACCGGCCTGTCACGCCGGGGGTCGCGGGTTCGAGTCCCGTCCACTCCGCCAGATTAAAAAGGTCTGCTCATCGAGCAGGCCTTTTTTCTTTTGCGCAGCAAAATCGCGGAGTGGAGGGAGCCGCCTGCGCGGCTCCCGGCGGGGCGAGAAGGGATTCGCTTGCAAGCGAATCCGCGGCCTGCAGCATGTAGGAGAGTCCCGTCCACTCCGCCAAATTAAAGAAAGGCCCGAGAAATCGGGCCTTTTTTCTTTTGCGCTCCGGATCGGATTGAGCACATCGTGGCTGCCAGAGTCAGGTTGCTCGCCCACAGGAGCGCCACGCCACCGCAACTCAAACTTTTGCGGAGTTTTCATCTTAATAAAATGCTATTTGGTAACGTCACTTGTTTGAGGCTATTATAAATACCTTCTAAAGAGTGCCTTGCGGTGACAGCTTTGCGCAGTGGCGGCAAGTAGATGTGCGTAGTAATGAGAAAATTTACTTTTTCCGTAAAAATATAATAAAAATCAAATAGTTACGAATATTCTCAAATCGCGGGCTTCGCGATATTGGTGTCGGCACCCTGGGTGGTTTTTGCCGGGCTGGGAATCTGGAAGTACAAGAAAAACGATCATGCAAGCCGACGCAGGAGAACGCAAATCGACGTAACCAAAAAGCTCTCTTTACAGTGAATTCGAGCAGGCGCTGAAATACGGCTTGAAATACAGCGCTGGCGCCATCGTCAAACCGTCAGCTTTATCGGGGACCCGATATTACGATGCCGAGATCAAACAAGCCGGAATCGAAGAACAGATCGGCGCAGGTCAACACCGGAGCGTTCTTCGTTCTTGCCGTGTTGTTGTCGATTGGGGTTGCCCTCGTGTCCTATCGCAGCGTGCGCATATTCGAGGCGCGCGCGATCTGGGTGCAGCATACGAATACCGTTTTGCAACGGCTGGAAGAAACCCATTCCACCTTGCGCAATCTGGTTGCCAACGCCCGCGGTTATGCGTTGTCGGGCCGGCAGGAGTATCTGCTCGGTTTTGAAGCGGATCGCAGCTTGCTGTACGAATTATTGAACGGTTTGCGCGCACTGCAGCTCGACAACCAGGAGCAACTGGATCGCCTGACTCACCTCAGCAGCAGCATTGCTCAGCGCATCGAACTGGCGCGGACGCTGATCGAGGCCGATAGGCGAGTGCGCATCGACAATGCTTACGAACACGGGCGCGACCTGAGCGAAGATATCCGCAAACAGTTCGTGGCCTTGAAGCAGGTCGAGCAGACGCTGCTGTCGGAGCGTTCCGCAGATACGCGCGAGAGTATACGCTGGACCCTCGCCGCCATCTTGGGCGGCAGTTTCGTCAGCGTCGTCATCCTGATCGCAGTCTACTTGCGACTCAAGCGCGAGACCATGCGTCGCCGCGAAGCGCAGACCAAGGCGCAACTGTATGCCGTCGAGATCGAAAGCCTGTACAACCAGGCCCCGTGCGGTTATCACTCCATCGATGAAGAAAGCGGTCTGATCGTGCAGATCAACGACACCGAACTGGCTTGGTTGGGATATGCGCGCGAGCAAGTCGTCGGCAAGATGACGCAGGCTGACCTGATGACCCCGTCCAGCGCGGAACGCTATCGCAAGGAGTTGCGGCCGCGTTTCTTGCGCAATGAGGCGGTTGGCGGCGTTGACGTTGATTACCTGCGCGCCGACGGCACGCACTTCTCCACCTTGATGAGCATCAGCACCGTGCCGCATCCCGACGACGGGCACGTGATCAGCCGCAACGTGATTTACGACATTTCCGGGCGCAAGCAAACCGAAAAGGAAATCGAAGAACTCAATGCCAGCCTGAAGCGCCAGACCCGGCACCTGAGCAATATCAACAAGGAGCTGGAGAGTTTTTCATATTCGGTGTCGCACGACTTGCGCGCGCCGCTGCGGGCCATTTCCGGCTACGCCATGATGGTGGAGGAAGATTACGCCAAAGAGCTCGACGCCAAAGGCCAGGAAATGCTGCGGGTGATTCGCAGGAACGTCGGCAAGATGGACGCCCTCATCAGCGATCTCCTCAAACTGTCCAAATCGGCGACCGATGAACTGACGCCGGGGCATTTTTCCATGCAGGATCAGGTCGAGCAATGCATCGCCGGGCTGCGCCGGGAGAACGATAGTGTCAAGTTCGTCGTCGATCCGCTGGAGGACGTCATTGCCAGCAAGGATTTGCTCGGCCAAGTGTGGGAAAACCTGCTGAGTAACGCCGTGAAATTCAGCAAGAAGGCCGAGCGTGCGGTAGTGCGTGTGTCGTCGACCTCGACACCGGAGGAGGTGATCTACCAGGTACAGGACAACGGCATCGGTTTCGACATGCGCTATGCGCACAAATTGTTCGGGACCTTCCAGCGCCTGCATCGCCAGGAGGATTACGCCGGCACCGGCATCGGACTGGCGCTGGTGCAGCGCATTGTGGTCAGGCACGGTGGCAGGGTTTGGGCGGAGGGCAGTCCGGGCGAGGGCGCCAGTTTCTATTTCGCGCTGCCGCGCCAGGGCTTGTAGCGGCAGGAAGACAAAACGACCGGCATCCGCAGGACGCCGGCTTCAACAAGAATTGTGGCGGGAAGCGAGCAAGAGCATATGAGTATTCCACTCCGGGTATTGTTTGTCGAAGACATGGAAGAGGACGTGATCCTCATGGTGCGCGAACTCAAGCGCGGTGGTTTCGAGCCCGCCTGGCAACGGGTCGACACCGGGCCGGACATGGAAGCAGCCTTGCGTGACAAATGGGACATTGTAATTTCAGACTATTCGATGCCCATGTTCAGCGCCGTCGATGCGCTGGAACTGGTCAAGCGGCAAACCGACCAGATCCCCTTCATCATCGTCTCGGGCGCCATCGGTGAGCAGACCGCCGTCGAGGTCATGAAGGCAGGGGCGCAGGATTACTTCCTCAAGAGCGCCATCACGCGCTTGCCGATTGCCGTCGAGCGTGAACTGCGCGACGCCCAGGTGCGCCGCAAACAGCGCGCCAGCGCCGCGGCCTTGCGCGAGATGCAGGCGCGCTTCTACGCCTTCATGAGTGCGGCACCGATGCCAGCCTGGATCAAGGACGCGGACTTGCGCTATCTCTACGTCAATCCGGCGCAGTCGGCCTTTTTCGGCATGACGCCGAACGACATGATCGGCCTGAGCGACTACGACATCATGTCCGGCGGCGCGGCGCAGAATGCCCAGGCGTGCGACCGCAAGGTGCTCGACAGCAATCGCGAGATGCACACGCAGGAGACCGTGTTCGATGCCGATCACAATCCCAAGATCATGGACATGGTGCGCTTCCCGATCGGCAGCGATGGCAAGATACTGGCGGCCGGGCTGGCAATGGACGTGACCGAGCGGGTCAATTCGCAAAAGGAGCTCGAGGAGGCCATGCAGCGCCAAAAGATGCTGGCCAGTCGCGTGATCGAGGTGCAGGAGCGCGAGCGCCAGCATCTGGCGCGCGGCTTGCATGACGACGTCGGCCAGTCGCTCACGGCGCTCAAGATCAATCTCGAAACCATCAAGAAAACCGGTTCGCTGGAAGGGCCGTCGCTGCAGAACGGCATCGACATCGTCGCCGCCGTGCTGTCGCAGGTACGCAGCCTGTCGCTGGATTTGCGGCCGCCACAGTTGGACAACCTGGGGTTGATCGCGACCTTGCGTTCGTATGTGGAGAACAAGTCCACCTTGGCCGGCGTCAAGGGCTGGTTCGAGAGTTCGCCCTTGTCGGTGGAGCTGCACCACGACATCGAGAACACCTGTTTTCGCATCGTGCAGGAAGCGGTCACCAACATCCTGCGTCACGCTCAGGCCGACAATATCTGGGTCAAGGTCAGCCAGCGCCAGGATCAGCTCAGCGTCAGCATCCGCGACGACGGCAAGGGCTTCGATCTCGAAAAGGCGCGCAGCAATGCGATTTCCGGCACCAGCTTCGGTTTGCTGAACATGGAAGAACGCGCCGTGCTGGTAGGCGGTACGATGGACATCATCTCTGCGCCCGGCAAGGGCGTGGAGATCATTTTGCAGTTACCTGTGACACCTGTCATGCGGAGGGGATAAAACATGTCAACAAGAATCGTATTGGCCGACGATCACGCACTGGTGCGCAGCGGTATCAAATCGCTGCTCATGGCAATGCCCGGGATCGAAGTGGTGGGTGAGGCCGATGACGGCAACGCCGCGATCGAACTGACCGAAAAACTCAAGCCCGATGTGGTCGTCATGGACATCGCAATGAAAGGCATGAACGGCCTGGAAGCGGTGCGTCGCTTGCGCGCGGAACATCCGGCCACCAAATTCCTGATGCTGTCGATGTATGGCAGCGAGGAATACGTGATGCAGGCCCTGAACGCCGGCGCCAACGGCTACTTGTTCAAGGATTCCGCTGCCTATGAGCTGGAGAAGGCGCTGATCGAGGTCATCCACGGCAGGCAATACCTGGATTCGCACATCTCCCGGGATGCGCTCGATCTGTACATGAAGAAAGTGGCGCAGGATGGCACGCCGGTGGAAGTCCTCACGCCGCGTCAGCGCGAGATACTGCAACTGATCGCCGAAGGAAACAACACCAAGGAGATCGCCTACCGCCTCAACGTCAGCGCCAAGACCATTGAAACCCACCGGGCGCAGCTCATGGAACGCCTGGAAATCCGCGATGTGCCTGGCCTGGTGCGGTATGCCATCCGCACCGGCCTGACGACATCGGACAAATGAACGGAGGAAACAAATGCTGACAAATAGACACGATTAATTGCTGAATCTAGGGTAAACCCTGATATCTTCCGTTGTCGATCATGCCATAATTAATTCACCAGACCTGATACTGCGCATGCGATTCACGCAGGGGAATTCAGCGTCGATCAAGCCTGCAACGGCCACAAGCCGACGCGGAATTTGATGGTGTCCGGCAATAAAAACTGCAAGAAAGCGATCTGCACATGGAGCAAATGGATATCATGCTGGTGGACGACAGCCCGGAGGTTGCGGAGCTGACGCGCATCGCTTTGGACAGCAAGAAACTGGCCGACAAGATGACCTGGTTTGCCGATGCCGAAGAGGCCGCAGACTATATGTTTTCAGATAGCAGCTTCGCCGCGCGCAAGGACCTGCATCCGCGGCTGATCCTGCTGGACCTGCACCTGCCGCTGATGAGTGGCCACGACTTTCTCAAGATCATCAAATCCAACGCCGCCACGGCGCATATCCCTGTGGTGATGTTTTCTTCTTCGGACGACCAGCGCGACATCGTGCAGAGCTATCAGCTCGGCGCCAACGGCTACCTGATGAAATCTGCCGATCCGCGCGAATTCATCGGCACCGTGGTCGACGCCGGCATGTACTGGGTGAATCGCAACAAGGCGGTGCGCTGAGGCTGAGAATCTTGCGGCAAAACCTTTGTGGCGATGACGGAAATAAAAATGCAGGCCGCAGCCTGCATTTTTCATGGTGGCGACGAACGCAGGCAATTCAGGAATGAAATTGCCGCAGCCCCTCGAGATCGAGGATGGTGATGCTGCCGTAATCCACCTTGAGCAGGCCGGCTTTCTCCAGCACCTGCAATGCCTGGTTGGCGCGCTGGCGCGATGCGCCCGACAGGTTGCCGACTTCTTCCTGCGAGATCTGCAACTCCAGCCCGATGCCGGGATTCAGATAGGGATTGAACAGCGCCGCCAGGCAGCGCGCCACGCGCGCATCGGGTTCCAGCATGCGGTCGTATTCGACCAGCGAGATGAACAGGCCCAGGCGCTCGTTGAGTTGCGTCACGAGAAAACGGTTGAACGGAATGCTGTTGTCGAGCAGCCAGAGATACGTTGCCTTGGGCATGTACAGCAACTCGCTGTCGCGCAGCGCCACCACATCGTATTTGCGCGGCTCGTCCTTGAGCAGCGAACCTTCGCCGAGCCAGCCGCCGTTGGCCATGCCGGCGAACGACACGGTCTTGCCTTCGGGCGACACGCTGCTCATTTTCAGCAGGCCTTCGTGCACGCCGATCCAGTGTGAAACCGGATCGCCTTTGTGGCAGACGAAACCGCCTGCGGGAATCTTGCGGCTGAATACTTCGGCTTGTACGCGCGCCAGTTGTTCACCGGTCAGCGAACGCGCCCAGATGCTCTTGCCCAGCATGTCTTTAATCGATGTCTTCGATGTCTCTGTCGTCATTATGATGCGTTGCAATATCAAAAGTTTGGCGATTGTTCGGCAATTGTCTGCGAGATGACAACCATGCCTCTCGACTCACACTACTATCATCGCACAAAAGCAGCGCACAACCGCCTGACTTGCCGCAGCACAAGAGCAGTAAGTGCAACGTAAGCATGTCGGTTCAGACTGACTTGACACACTGAACCCAGAACGTCCGGTACAAGACCGTTATCCGGCAAGCGGACGTTTATAAATAAAGGTGGGACGATGGTGGAGACAACACAACGTCCAGGAGCGCAGACATTTCCGCAGCTGCTCCTGATGCATGCAAAGGCGCGTCCGGATCGCCCGGCGTTCCGCGAAAAGGATCTCGGCATTTGGCAAACCACGACGTGGGCCCAGGTGGCGGACGAGGTGAGGGCGTTCGCCTGCGGCCTGGCGGCGCTCGGTTTCAAGCGCGGCATGAGCCTGGCGATCATCGGCAACAATTGCCCGCGGCTGTATTGGGCGATGTCCGCCACGCAATGCCTGGGCGGCATGCCTGTGCCACTGTACCAGGATGCGCCGGCCGCCGACATGTCTTATGTGCTCAATGACGCCGAGATCGATTTCGTCGTCGCCGAAGACCAGGAGCAGGTCGACAAGGTCTTCGAGATCAAGCTGAGCTTCTCCGGCGGCACCGAGCGTCCGACCCACATCATCTATGACGACGAACGCGGCATGCGTAATTATCGCCAGCCCGAGCTGTCGTCATTCGCCAGCGTGCAGGAACTGGGTCGCGCCTACGACAAGGCCAATCCGACCTTCTTCATGGATCAGATCAACGCGCTGACCAGCGACGACATCGCCATCATCCTGTATACCTCCGGCACCACCGGCAAGCCCAAGGGCGTGTGCCATTCGCATGCGGCAATGATCGCGACGGCGCAGACACTGGTCGATTTCGACCAGTTGAACGAGAAGGACGACGTGCTGTGCTACCTGCCGCTGGCCTGGGTGGGCGACTTCCTGTATTCGTTCGCACAGACTCACGTGGCCGGCTTCTGCCTCAATTGCCCGGAATCGCCGAGTACGGTCATGACCGACCTGCGCGAAATCGGACCGACGTATTATTTCGCACCGCCGCGCATCTATGAAAACATCCTTACGCAAGTGATGATCCGCATCGAGGACGCGGGCTGGGTCAAGCGCCAACTGTTCCACGGCTTCATGAAGATCGCTCGCCGTGTCGGCATGCGCATCCTCGACAAGAAGCCGGACGTCTCGCTGTCCGACCGCCTGCTCTACGCCATCGGCCACCTGGTCATCTACGGTCCGCTCAAGAACGTGCTGGGCATGTCGCGCATCCGCGTGGCCTACACCGGCGGCGAAGCGATCGGTCCTGACCTGTTCGACTTCTATCGCTCGCTCGGCATCAACCTCAAGCAGCTGTACGGCATGACCGAAACCTGCGTCACGGTCTGCATGCAGCCCTCCGGCGACGTCAAGCTCGACACCGTGGGCCGGCCGATGCGCGGCGTCGAAGTCCACATCGACGCCAGCGGTGAAGTGCTGGTGCGCTCGCCGGGATTGATGAAGTCCTACTTCAAGCGCCCTGACGCCACCGCCGAAGCGATCGATGAAAACGGCTACTTCCACACCGGCGATGCCGGCTTCTTCGACAGCGACGGCCACCTGAAGATCATCGACCGCGCCAAGGATGTCGGCAAGATGGCCTGCGGCACGATGTTCGCGCCCAAGTACATCGAGAACAAGCTGAAGTTCTTCCCCTTCATCAAGGAAGCCGTGGTGTTCGGCAACCAGCGCGAGCAATGCACGGCCTTCATCAACATCGACATGGACGCCGTCGGCAACTGGGCCGAGCGCCGCAACTTGGCGTATAGCGGCTATACGGACCTGGCGGCGCACGAGAGCGTGTATGCGCTGGTGGCCGATTGCGTGGAAAAGGTCAATGCCGACCTGGTGCAGGATCCCTTGCTGGCCGACTCGCAGGTGCATCGCTTCCTGGTGCTGCACAAGGAACTGGATCCCGATGACGACGAGCTGACGCGCACACGCAAGGTGCGGCGCGGTTTCATCGCCGAAAAATATGCGGTGCTGATCGATGCGCTGTACGCAGGCAAGCAGTCGCAGTACATCGAGACGCAGGTGAAATTCGAAGACGGTCGCCAGGGCATGATTGCGGCCGACCTCAGGATTGCCGACGTCAAGACTTTCGCCAACCTCAACCAAGCGGCATAGCCTGCATGACCACCATGAAAAGACATATCACGGAAGAAGTGCAGCCGATGGAGCAGGAACGAGAGGTCGCCACGGGAGAAAACGACGGCGCACGCAAGATCGGCGAAGTCATCCTCGACTTGCAGAACATTTCGCTGTCTTTCGGTGGCGTCAAGGCGCTGACCGACATTTCATTCAACGTGCGCGAGCATGAAATCCGCGCCATCATCGGCCCCAATGGCGCCGGCAAGAGCTCGATGATCAACGTCATCAACGGCGTTTACCACCCGCAGAAGGGCAATATCGTCTTTCGCGGCGAGCAGCGCCACAGCATGCATCCGAGCAAGGTGGCGCGCCAGGGCATCGCCCGCACTTTTCAGAACATCGCCTTGTTCAAGGGCATGACCGTGCTCGACAACATCATGACCGGGCGCAACACCAAGATGCACTCGAGTTTCCTCGCCAATGCGATCTGGTGGGGCAGCGCCCGCAAGGAAGAAATCTTGCACCGGCACAAAGTCGAAGAGGTGATCGACTTCCTCGAAATCCAGCACATCCGCAAGACCCCGGTGGGGCGCCTTCCATATGGCCTGCAGAAGCGCGTCGAGCTGGCGCGCGCGCTGGCGGCAGAGCCGGACATGCTGCTGCTGGATGAGCCGATGGCCGGCATGAACGTGGAAGAGAAGCAGGACATGTGCCGCTTCATCCTCGACGTCAACGAACAGTTCGGCACCACCATCGTGCTGATCGAACATGACATGGGCGTGGTCATGGACATCTCGGATCGCGTGGTGGTGCTCGACTACGGCAAGAAGATCGGCGACGGGACACCGGACGAAGTGATGGCCAATCCCGAAGTCATCAAAGCTTACCTCGGCACTTCTCATTGAAGCTGTTGAGGATCAAGACACGCAGAAGAAGCAGAACAAGCAGAACAAGCGGAGAACGCAGATGCAATTTTTCTTTGAAGTGACGCTGAGCGGATTGTTGTCCGGCCTCATGTATTCCCTGGTGGCGCTCGGCTTCGTGCTGATCTACAAGGCCTCGGGCGTATTCAATTTTGCGCAGGGCGCGATGGTGTATTTCGCTGCACTGGCAGTGGTTGGCCTGATGGAAAAGGGCATGCCGATGTGGGCCGCCATCATCGGCGCCTTCGTGGTGATGATCCTGGTGGGCCTGGCGACGGAGCGTTTCGTGCTGCGCAAGCTGGTCAATCAGCCGCCGATCACGTTGTTCATGGCGACCATCGGGCTGGCGTTTTTCCTCGAAGGCTTGGGCCCTCTGCTGTTCGGCAGCGAAGTGCGTCCGATCGAACTGGGCATCGTCGATGAACCGATCATGTCGATCATGGACAGCATCGGCATCGGGATCTCCAAATTCGACCTGTTCGCCTCGGGCATGGTGATCGGACTGGTCGCGCTGCTGGCGCTGTTCTTCCAGAAGACCAAGGTCGGTCGCGCTTTGCGTGCCGTTGCGGACGATCACCAGGCAGCCTTGTCGCTGGGCATTCCGCTGCAGCACATCTGGGCGGTGGTGTGGGGCGTCGCCGGTTTCGTGGCGCTGGTCGCCGGCCTGCTGTGGGGCTCGCGCAACGGCGTGCAGTTCGCGCTGACGATGACGGCGCTGAAGGCTTTGCCGGTGCTGATCCTGGGAGGCTTCACCTCGATTCCCGGTGCGATCGTCGGCGGGCTGATCATCGGTGCATCCGAGAAGCTGGCCGAGATTTACATCCCGCCGGTGTTGCAGGATCTGTTCGGCGGCAATTTTGGCGGCATCGAAGGGTGGTTCCCGTACGTGTTCGCGCTGTTGTTCCTGCTGGTGCGTCCGGAGGGATTGTTCGGCGAGCGGCATATTGACCGGGTCTGATCGGGCCGGTCGGGGCCGATCGTGATTCGATCCGGCAGCAGTGCAAAAAATACAGGACGAAGCACATTGACGCTTCGCCGCATGGAGACACAGGAGAAACACTATGCTTTATCGTGAGGCCGGGCAGTTCAAGACATCGTACATTGCCGACAGCCAGATTTTCCCGATCCGTCAGGATCGTATCGGCATGGCGATTTTGCTGGCGATCGCTTTCGTCGGCATTCCGCTGGTCGGCAGCGAATACTGGTTTTCGGCGATCCTGATTCCGTTCCTGGTGTTCGCGCTGGCGGCGTTGGGACTGAATATCCTGACCGGCTATGCGGGCCAGCTGTCGCTCGGATCGGCCGCTTTCATGGCGGTGGGGGCGTATGCGGCCTACAACTTCCAACTGCGCGTCGAAGGCATCCCCATTGTGCTGTCGTTCATCCTGGCCGGCGGTTGTGCGGCGCTGGTGGGCATCGTGTTCGGTCTGCCGTCGCTGCGCATCAAGGGCTTTTATCTGGCGGTGGCAACGCTGGCGGCGCAGTTCTTCGTGGTGTGGGCGCTGACCAAGTTTTCCTGGTTCTCCAACAACAGTTCCTCGGGCGTGATCAGCACGCAGAAGATCGACTTCTTCGGCATCGCCATCAATTCGCCGGTCAGGAAATACCTGTTCGTGCTCGGCATCGTCTGCGTGATGGCGATGCTGGCCAAGAACCTGGTGCGCTCCTCGACCGGCCGTGCCTGGATGGCGGTGCGCGACATGGACGTGGCGGCGGAAGTGATCGGCATCCAGCTCATGCGCACCAAGCTGCTGGCGTTCGCGGTGAGCTCGTTCTTCTGCGGGGTGGCGGGCGCGCTGTATGCGTTCTGCTACCTCGGTTCGGTGGAGCCGGACGGCTTCTCGCTGGATCTGTCGTTCCGCATCCTGTTCATGATCATCATCGGCGGCGTCGGCAGCATCCTCGGCGCTTTCCTCGGCTCGGCCTTCATCCTGCTGCTGCCGATCTTTCTCGACAATGTGCTGCCGCCGCTGGCGTCGCTCTTGCACCTGCCGTTCACCAATGCGACGGTGTCGCATATCCAGCTCATGCTGTTCGGCGGGCTGATCATTTTCTTCCTGATTGTCGAGCCGCACGGACTGGCGCGCCTGTGGCAGATCACCAAGGAGAAGCTGCGCCTGTGGCCGTTCCCGCATTAAGAATTACTGTTTTTCAGAAGCAAAACGATGCGTGCACAGAAGTAAAAATGAGGTACGCACATGGGTAATAAAACTCAAGGAGACACGTATGAAAAATATCAAACAGCTTGTGCTTGCCGCGACCGTCGCTGCAAGCCTGTTGGCTCCCGCGCTGCCGGCGATGGCCCAGGCCAGTGACCAGTTCATTGCGATTCCGAGCTATCGCGTCGGCCCGTACGGCACCAACGGCCAGTCGTACTACGGCGGCTACGTCGACTACCTGAACTACGTCAATCTCAAGGACGGCGGCGTCAACGGCGTCAAGCTGTCCTGGGAAGAATGCGAAACCGAGTACAACAACGCCAAGGGCGTCGAGTGCTATGAGCGCATGAAGAACAAGAATCCGGTAACCAAGGGCACCGCGATCAATTCGATGGCGACCGGTATTTCCTACGCGCTGATCGACAAGAGCGTCGAAGACAAGGTGCCGCTGCTGATGATGGGCTACGGCCGTACCGATGCAGTGGACGGTTCGGTGTTCCCGTATGCCTTCCCGCTGGTGACGACTTACCAGATGCAGGTGTCGGCGATCGTCAAGTTCCTTACTACCAAGAACGGCGGCTCGCTGGCCGGCAAGAAGATCGTGTTCCTCTATCACGATTCGGCCTACGGCAAGGAGCCTATCGTGGCGCTGGAAGCCGAGGCGACGCTGGGCAAATTCAAGGTGGTGCAGATCCCCGTGGCCCATCCGGGCAACGAGCAGGGCGCGCAATGGCTGAAGATCCGCCAGGAAAATCCGGATTACGTGATCTTCTGGGGCTGGGGCGTGATGAACCAGACCGCCCTGAAGGCGGCGCAAAAGGTCGGCTTTGCACGCGACAAGATCATCGGTTCGTGGTGGGCCGGCTCTGAGGAAGACACCATTCCTGCAGGCGAGGCCGCCAAGGGTTACATGAGCGCGACCTGGAACGTGGCGGGCAAGGGCGTGCCGCTGATTGCCGACATCGAGAAGGTGGTCTACGGCGCCGGCAAGGGCAACCTGCAGGACAAGGCCAAGATCGGTTCGATCCTGTACAACCGCGGCGTCTCGGCGGCCATCGCCACGGTGGAAGCCGTGCGTACTGCACAAGGCAAGTTCGGCAAGAAGGTCATGAGCGGCGAAGACGTGCGCTGGGGCCTGGAAAACCTCAACATCACCAACGCGCGCCTGCAACAGCTGGGCGCCACCGGCCTGCTGCCTGAGATCAAGACTTCCTGCGACAACCACGAAGGTTCGGGCAAGGTCAAGATCCAGCAATGGGACGGCAGCAAGTGGGTGCTGGTGTCGGATTGGATCGAAGGCAACAAGAACCTGATCCACCCGCTGTTCAAGGCTTCCGCCGCGAAGTATGCGAAAGAAAAGGGTATTACCCCTGCCTGCATGAAATAAGTCCAGGCCTTGGCGTCGGTGCGTTGAAATGTGTCGGGCGCATCGACGCTTTTTTGGCAAGAGAATCTGAACAGCAAGTCCGAACAAGGCAGTCCAAGCCGGAGCAAGCATGGGTACAGCACTCAACATCAACAACATCGAAGTCATCTACGACCACGTGATCCTGGTCCTCAAGGGTGTCTCGCTGGCGGTGCCGGAAGGCAAGATCGTCGCACTGCTGGGCGCCAACGGCGCCGGCAAGAGCACCACGCTCAAGGCGATTTCCAACCTGCTGGGCGCCGAACGCGGCGACGTCACCAAGGGCAGCATTGAGTTCAAGGGCGAGCGCGTCGACAGGATGACGCCCAACGACCTGGTCAAGCGCGGCGTGATCCAGGTAATGGAAGGCCGGCATTGTTTCGGCCATCTGACGATCGAGGAAAACCTGCTGACTGGCGCCTACACGCGCAACATCAGCAACGCCGAAGTGAAGCAGGAACTGGAAAAGATCTACGACTACTTCCCGCGCCTGAAGGTGCGCCGCAAGTCGCAGTCGGGCTACACCTCCGGCGGTGAACAGCAGATGACCGCGATCGGCCGCGCCATGATGGCCAAGCCGTCGATGATCCTGCTCGACGAACCCTCGATGGGGCTGGCGCCGCAGATCGTGGAAGAGATCTTCGAGATCGTCAAGGATCTCAACACCAAGGAAAACGTGTCTTTCCTGCTGGCCGAACAGAACACCATGGTGGCGCTGCGCTACGCCGATTTCGGCTACATCCTGGAGAACGGCCGCGTGGTAATGGAGGGCGCGGCCAATGATCTCGCCAGCAACGAGGACGTCAAGGAGTTCTACCTCGGCGTGTCGGCGGCGGGGCGCAAGAATTTCCGCGACATGAAGTTTTATCGGCGGCGCAAGCGCTGGCTGGCTTGATGCAATTCTTCCTCAGTCCACGCATACGGTAAATTCATGTCCGACATTCTCGATACTCTGGAACAACGCGATCCGCAACAACGCGAAGCCGCGCTCATGTCCGCCTTGCCCGGTCTGGTGGCGCGCGCGCAAGGCGCCGAAGGCTGGAACCGCATCCTCAAGGGCGTCAGCGCCGGCGATATCGGCACGCGCGCGGCATTGGCGCAGTTGCCGGTCACGCGCAAATCGGACCTGAAAGATCTGCAGGCGGCGACGCCGCCGTTCGGCGGACTCAACACCACGCCGCATCGCCAGCTGCGCCGGCTGTTCGTGTCGCCTGGCCCGATCTTCGATCCGGAGGGATACAGCCAGGACTGGTGGCGTTTCGAGCGGCCGATGCGTGCGCTGGGGCTGCGCGCCGGACACATCATCCAGAACTGTTTTTCCTATCACTTCACGCCGGCGGCTTTCATGGCCGAAGGCGCGGCCGCCAAGCTCGGCTGTGCGGTGATTCCGTCGGGCATCGGCCAGACCGAATTGCAGGTTCAGACCATGGCGGCATTGCGGCCGGATGCTTACGTCGGTACGCCGTCCTTCCTCAAGATCATCATCGAGAAGGCGCAGGAAATGGGCGTCGCCCTCGACAGCCTGCAGCGCGCTTTGGTCAGCGCCGAGGCCTTGCCGCCGTCGCTGCGCAGCTGGTTCCACGACAATGGCGTGCCGAACGTGTTGCAGCTGTATGCCTCGGCCGACATCGGCAACATCGCCTACGAGTCGATCAGCGAGGGCAAGGTCAATCCGGGCATGATCCTCGACGAAGACCTGATTCTCGAAATCGTGCGCCCCGGCACCGGCGACCCGGTCAAGCCGGGTGAGGTCGGCGAAGTGGTGGTGACGTCGTTCAATCCGGACTATCCGCTGATCCGTTTCGGCACCGGCGACCTGACCGCAGCGCTGGATGGCGTCTCGCCGTGCGGCCGCAGCAACACGCGCATCAAGGGCTGGATGGGACGCGCCGACCAGACCACCAAGGTGCGCGGGATGTTCGTGCATCCTTCTCAGGTGGCCGAGATTACGCGGCGCCATGGACTGATCCTGAAGGCGCGGCTGGTGGTGAGCGGCGAGATGGCCAACGACAGCATGACGCTGCATTGCGAAACCTCGGACATGGAAAGCGCCGCGGCGCAGGCGGCGGCGATTGCCGACAGCGTGCGCGACATTACCAAGCTCAGGGGAGAGGTGCTGTTTGCGGCGCCGGGAAGCCTGCCCAACGACGGCAAGGTCATCGAGGACGCGCGCAAGTACGAATAATCAGCGGGCAGTCAATCTTCGGCGGTCTTGACCACCGTCAACCGGGCGATCAGGAATTCACCGTCGATCACCTTGCGAAACGGCACGCCGGCCGCCTCGAAACCGGGGCCGCCGTGCTCCAGCCAGGTCTGCGCGACCGTATCGAAAGTCTCTACATCCATGCCCAGCATCTGAAACGAGAGCACGAATTTTGCGCCTTGTTTTTGCCGTTTGACGATTTCTTCCAGCTTTGTCATGACCGATTCCTGTTTGCCCAGGCCCGGATGATAGCGCGAACCGCGCAAATCAGCATTTTCAGCGCCTTCCCCGAGGGCCGCATCGGTGACTTGGCGTGGCTGGCTGTGTATAATGACGCGCGGGCGTTGTTGCCAAGGCGGCATCTCCCAGAGCAGGCAATCTGCTCCGCCAGCATGAGCATTGCATTGCTACAAGGCGAACGCGAGTTCGCCTTTTTTCTTGTACGTTCCCTTGTTTCTGATTTCGTGATCGGCTGACCAATGTTTGAATTTATCCGTAACCATCAGCGCCTGATGCAATTCCTGCTGCTGCTGTTTATTTTCCCTTCCTTCGCGTTCTTCGGCCTGGAGGGCTACAGCCGCCTGTCCGATGGCGACAACGCCGTTGCCAAGGTGGCCGGCCAGACCATCACCAAGGAAGAATGGGACGCCGCGCAGCGCCAGCAACTGGAGCGCATGCGCCAGATGTCCGGCGGCCAGATCGATCCGAAGGTGTTCGATACGCCCGAAGCGCGCCGCGCCGTACTGGACAACCTGATCGCCCAGCGCGCACTGACGGCTGAAGTCGTCAACGACAAGCTGTCGGTATCGGATCTGGCGCTGCAGCAAAGCATCATGCAAATTCCCGGCCTGCTGAAGGCGGACGGCAGCTTCGACAGCGACCAGTACCGCGTCCTGCTGGCGGCCCAGGGCCTGACCCCGAAGGGCTATGAAGCCAGCTTGCGCCGCGACATGGGGCTGCAACAGCTCAACGCCGCCGTGCAAGGCACCGCATTCGCTCCGAAGACGGTCGCCGCGCGCTTGTCCGACCTGAACGACCAGGAACGCACCGTGCAGGAACTGACCTTCAAGGCAGCGTCCTTCGCGGGACAGGTCAAGGTCACCGACGACATGCTCAAGGCTTACTACGACAAGAACGGCAGCAAGTTCGAAGTGCCGGAACAGGCAAAAATCGAATACGTGGTGCTCGACAGCGCGGCCGTGGCTGCGCAGGTCAGCGTGTCTGACGCCGACGTCAAGTCCTACTATGACCAGAACATCAAGCAATATTCGACCGACGAACAGCGCCGCGCCAGCCATATCCTGCTGGAAGTGAAGAAGGGCGCATCCGCCGCCGACAAGGCCGCGGTCAAGGCCAAGGCCGACGAACTGGTGGCGCAACTGCGCAAGACGCCGGGCGACTTCGCCAAGCTGGCCAAGGCCAACTCGCAGGATCCGGGTTCCAAGGACCAGGGCGGCGACCTCGGTTTCTTCGGCAAGGGCGCCATGCTCAAGTCGTTTGAAGATGCGGCTTACAAGCTCAAGCAAGGCGAGATCAGCGATCCGGTCGAGTCCGATTACGGCTATCACATCATCCAGCTGACCGGCGTCAAGCCTGGTTCGGTCAAACCGCTGGACGAGGTGAAGGGCGAAATCTCGACCGAAATCAAGAAGCAACTGGCCGCCAAGAAGTACGCCGAACTGGCCGAGACCTTCAACAATACCGTCTACGAGCAGGGCGACAGCCTCAAGCCTGTGGCCGACAAGCTCAAGCTGAAGATCGAAACCGCCACGGGTGTGACGCGTCAGGCCAATCCGACATTGGCGCCGAACACGGTCTACAACAATCCGAAATTCCTGAAGGCGCTGTTTACCGACGACACCATCAAGGGCAAGCATAATTCGGAAGCGGTGCAGGTCGCACCGACCACGCTGATCGCCGGGCATATCGTCGAGTACAAGCCGGTGACCAAGCGTGCCTTTGACGACGTCAAGACCATCGTGCGCGAGCTGGTAACGCAAACCGAGGAACTGGCGCTGGCCAAAAAGGCCGGTGAAGCCAAGCTGGCCGAGCTGAAATCCAAGGATGACGCTACCGGCTTCGGTGAGGCCAAGCTGGCTTCGCGCGTGAAGACCCAGGGCTGGAACCAGGATGCTTTCCTGGCTGTCATGAAGGCCGATACCGCCAAGCTGCCGGCTTACACCGGTGTCGAAGTGCCAGGTCAGGGCTACAGCGTGTTTCGCATCACCAAGGTGGCGCAACCGGCCGCGCCTGACGCAGCCCGCCGCAAGACTGAACAGGACCAGATCGCCAACACGCTGGCTGAACAGGAAATGCTGTCGTACATCAATTTCCTGAAGGAAAAGGCCAAGACCAAGATCCTGAAGGGCGGCGAGACAGCCGGCGCCACCGACGGCAAGCCGGCCGATGCCGCCAGGTAAGTTGCGTCAATGACATGCATCAAACAAAAAAGGCCGCTTATGCGGCCTTTTTTGCAGCTTCGGCGCGCTGCGCCGAACGTACAATCGAAGATATCGTGAATTCTCACCCCAGTCCTTGAAGCCGCGTCCATGCCAGCCTCCATGTCAGCGTCAGTTTCAGTCCCGGCTCCGGTTCCAGTTGGACCGGCCGCACCCGTCCTCATCATCCATACCGGCGATCCCATCGACGAGTTGCGCCTCTCCTATGGCAGCTACGCCGTACAGCTGCAAAAGGCTGCCGGCCTGAGCGACGACGAGACCGAAATCGTTTCCGTGTTCCAGGGCCAGTTCCTGCGCGAGCCGGATCAATACCGTGCAGTGCTGATCACCGGTTCTCCGACCATGGTCACCGACCTGGTCGACTGGAGCGAGCGCACCGCGGCATGGTTGCGGCGCGCGGCCGAACACGGGCTGCCGATGTTCGGCGTTTGCTATGGACATCAATTGTTGTCGCACGCCTTCGGCGGCAAGGTCGGGTACAACCCGGCCGGGCGCGTGGCCGGCACCATGGCGGTGACGCGGCATGCAGTGGCGGCCGGGGAGCATTTGCTGCATGAGATTCCCGAGAGCTTCGAGGCGCACATGCTGCATTCGCAAGTCGTGCTGGAGCCGCCGCCGGGAGCAACCGTGCTGGCCAGCTCGACCATGGATCCGCATCACATGCTGCGACTGGCGCCCAACATCTTTTCAGCGCAGTTTCATCCGGAATTCACCGGCGAGTTCGTCAAGGCCCATCTCGCGTATTACACGGAGATCTACGGCAAGTGCGGCATCGACACCGCCGCGATGCGCGCCCGCGTATGCGAGACACCGCAGTCGGCATCGCTGCTGCGGCGCTTTCTTGATTTGCACGCGCCCGTGAGGCAAATCGCCAAGGCTATTTGAGCAAGGGCCTGAGGGCCGGCCAGACGTTGTCCAGCAAGGTCTGCTGTGCCTGTTCATTGGGATGCATGCGATCGGCCTGGAACAGCGCCGGCTTGTCGGCCACATCCTTCAGGAAGAATGGCACCAGCGCGGTCTTGTTCTGTTTCGCCGCGGCAGGGAACAACTGCGAGAACTTGTCGGTGTAATCGGCGCCGTAATTCGGCGGAATCTGCATCCCCACCAGCACCACCTTGGCTTTGGCCGCGCGCGCCATGTCGATCAGCGCCTGCAGGTTGGCTTGCGTGGCGCTCAGTTGCAGGCCGCGCAGCGCGTCATTGGCGCCCAGTTCGATGATCACGACGTCGGGGGCATGCTTGCTCAGCAGGGCCGGCAGGCGGGTCTTGCCGCCGATGGTGGTTTCGCCGCTGATGCTGGCGTTGATGACGCCGGTGTTGATTTTTTCCTGCTGCAGCCGCTTGTCGAGCAACGCCACCCAGCCGCTGCCACGCGTCAGGCCGTATTCGGCGGAGAGGCTGTCGCCAAGCACAAGCAGGGTTTTTGGTGCAGAATAGGCGCTCGCTGCGAGCATCAGCAGGGGCATCGCCAGCAGCGCGGCCAACAGGCGGCGCCAGCGCACATCATGTCTTCTCATCGCCTTCATCCATCTTCCATTCGATTGCATGCCTGATTCCTCTGTGTCTTCCACTTCCGCCATCGCCAACACTTCCGCCATCGAAGTCGTCAATCTGTCCAAGCGCGTCGCCGATGCCGCCGCCGAGGCGACCGCCGTCAGCAAGGCCGGCGAGCTGGCGATTTTGCGTGACGTCAATTTTAACGTGGAGGCAGGAACCACGCTGGCCATTGTCGGCGCCTCCGGTTCCGGCAAGTCGACGCTGCTGGGACTGCTGGCGGGACTGGACATGCCTTCCGACGGCACCGTCAGGATCGACGGCGTCGACATCTTCGCGCTCGACGAAGACGGCCGCGCGGCGCTGCGTAAGCACAAACTTGGTTTCGTGTTCCAGTCGTTCCAGCTGCTCGGCCATCTCAACGCGGTCGAAAACGTCATGCTGCCGCTGGAACTGCGCGGCGACGCCGAGGCGCGCAGTAAGGCCGAACGCATGCTGGAGCGGGTCGGGCTGGGCAGCCGCCTCAGGCACTATCCCAAATATCTGTCCGGAGGCGAGCAGCAGCGCGTGGCGCTGGCGCGCGCTTTCGTCACCGAGCCGCCTCTGCTGCTGGCCGACGAACCGACCGGCAGCCTCGACGCCACCACCGGCGAAGCGGTGATCCGGTTGATGTTCGAGCTGAACAAGGAGCGCGGTTCCACGCTGGTGCTGGTCACGCACGATCCGTCGATTGCGGCGCGTTGCGCCCAGACGATCACGATTGCGGCAGGACGGCTGGTGGACGCTTAAGCAGCTGTCTCTGCCGCCACCGGCAGCGGATGCGCGCGCCGGTGTTCGACCCAGGCGATGCCCATGCCGCTGGCGCAGATGATGGCGATACCGAAGATGGTGATGGCGTCGGGGAACTGGTTGAACACCAGCCAGCCCATCGCACTGGCGGAGATGATCTGGCTGTAGGCGAACGGCGTGAGCACCGACGCTTCGGCGTGCCGGTAGGCGCTGTTCATGAAGAAATGGCCGATCGTGCTGGTGATGCCGGTGGACGCCAGGATCATCCATTCGGTCGCATCGGGCGTATGCGGCGACCAGAAAAACGGCACCATCAGGCTGCTGATCACCATTCCCACCAGACCGCCGTAAAACAGCGTCACCATCGGATCGTCGGCCTGGTTGGCCTTGCGATTGAGGATGGACACGGTCGCGTAGGTCGCCGCCGACAACAGACCTAGCACCACGCCATGCGCCGGGATGTCGCCGCCTGGGCGAATCACGATCAGCATACCGGCGAATCCCACCGCGACGGCAATCCAGCGAGAAATATAGGTCGTTTCGCCCAGCAGCCACGGTGACACCGCCAGCACGATCAGCGGCGCGCAGAAATTCATTGCGGTGCCTTCGGCCAGCGGCACGATCTTGAGCACCGAAAAGAAAATCAGCGTCGACAGCAGCAACGCCAGCGCGCGCACGATCTGGAGGCGTGGCCTTGTCGACCGCAGGATGCTGCGGCCATGGCGGCGCTTGTACAGCGGCATCAGCGTGGCGGCCATGAAAACGGTGTTGATGCTGTAGCGCATCCACGCAATCATCACCACGTGATAGCCGGCCATGCCGAGCAATTTGCCTGCGGTGTCCAGTAGCGACAACGTCCATAACGCCGAAATCAGAAAGATGATGCCCAGCCAGAGTCGCGGTTGTGAAGCAATATTAGGCATGGTCCCGGATGATTTGATTGAGGAGGGTGCGCACGGCCGGGATGACTTCGCTGGCGGTCAGTCCGATCGGGCCGACGCCGAGGTCGACCAGTTGATCGGCCGCCTTGCCATGCATCCACACGGCTGCCAGCGCGGTCTGCGTCGCCGGCCAGCCTTGCGCCAGCAAGGCGCCGCACAGGCCGGACAGGACGTCGCCGGTGCCTGCGGTGGACAGCGCCGGATTGCCGGTCGTGTTGATGACGATGTCGCCGTCGGGGAACGCGATGACGGTGCCGGCGCCCTTGAGGATGGCGATGCTCTTGAAATGGCGCGCCAGCAGCCGTGCCGCCTGCGGCCTGTCGTTCTGTATTTCGGCGGTGGTGGCATCGAGCAGGCGCGCCGCTTCCAGCGGGTGCGGCGTGATGATGCTGGCGTGGTGCGCGCGATTTTGCAACTTGTGTTGCAGGCCGGGTTCGGCGGCGATCATGTTCAGCGCGTCGGCGTCGATCACGACCGGACCGTGCGCATCCAGCGCCCGCGTCAATACATCGTGCGCGTGACGCGAGGTGCCGAGGCCGGGACCGACCACCACCGAAGCGGCGCCGAACTCGACGCGGTCAGCCTGGCGCATCATTAGTTCCGGATGCACGCTGTCGTAGGCCGGCGCGTCGTCGACGAAGGCGATGAAGACGCGTCCGCTGCCGGCATGCGCGGCCATGCGTGCGGCCAGCACCGGCGCGCCGCCCATGCCGTGGGCGCCACCGACCACGATGACGTCGCCGTAGCTGCCTTTGTGGGTGTTGCCTGCTCGCGGTTTCAGCGCCGAGGCGAACAGCGCCAGTTCATTGAGCTGCGCACGCGGCGCCGAAAAATGTTTCTCTTCGATATCGAGGTTGTCGACGGTAACGTTGCCGCTGAAATCCTGGCCGTCGCAAGTGTGCATGCCCGGCTTGTCGCCGATGAAGCTGAGAGTATGCGTGGCGCGCACGGCGACACAGCCGGCGCCGCCGATAATGGCGCCGGTGTTCGCGCTGAGGCCGCTGGCGATGTCGATGGCGAGCACGGGGCAGCGCAGCGTGTTGACGTAGTCGACACAGGCGCGCAGCTTGCCGCCGATCGGCCGCGTCTGGCCGATGCCGAATAGGCCGTCAATCACCAGCGTCCAGCGTTGCCGGGTCAGATGGGCGGCGTCGGCGACGTCAAGAAACTCCACTTCGGATTCGCGCGCGCGTTGCAGCGCCTTGCGGGCATCTTCGGGTTGCTTGCTTTCGTCGGCGTGCAGGGCGACCGCGACGTGCAGTTCGAACTGGGATAAATAGTGGGCGGCTTCCAGCGCATCGCCGCCGTTGTTGCCGGGACCGGCCAGGATCAGCACATGAATGTCGTCGTCGCCGGCCACGAGGCTCAGGGCCTGGCGGGCGCAGGCTTCGCCGGCGCGTTGCATCAGCGTGTAGGAAGGCAGTTCTGCCTTGGCGGCATGTTCGATCTGGCGAATCTCGGCAATCGAATAAAGCGCACTCATAGACGACGCGGCCCGATAAGGTGGAAGGTGGAGCGGGGTGAAGACAAGGATGGTGCTGGCGCGACCATTCTAAGTCAATTGAAAAAAATCCGCAGACATGAAAAGAGCGCGGCTACAGGACGGCTGTAGCGCAAAAGAGCGTGTTTGCGCTTCCGTCTGCGGAGATTTTCAGCCGGCGACCGATGAGACCAGCAAGCCGTCGCTGTCGATTTCCGTCTCGCGGCCGGCCATGGCGTCGGCCAGCAATTTACCTGCGCCGACGGCCGCAGCCCAGCCGTGGGCGCCGTGGCCGGTGTTGACGAAGATGTTGCCCTGCGTGGTGCCTCCCACCAGCGGCATGCCGCTGGGTTGCAGCGCAAAGGTGCTGCTCCAGAAATTGGCGGTGTTGAAGTTGGCCGCGTTCGGATAGTAGTCGTTGGCGACCTTGAGCAGGCTGGTGATGGCCTTGGGATGCGGCAGTTCGGTGCGCGGCAGGAAACCCAGCAGGCCGGAGACGCGGATGCGGTTGCCGACGCGGGCGATGGCGACCCTGTAGGTCTCGTCGAACAGCGCCGTGTTGGGCGCTTCGTCGAGGTTCTTGACGGCCGCCATGGCGTTGTAGCTCTGCACCGGGCACAGCGGCAGGGACAAGCCGAGCGGCTTGAGCAGCGGCAGGTTCTGCAGGCCTGCGGCCAGCACCACGCCGTCCACGGTGAGGGTGCTGTCGCCGTCGGCGCCGGCGACGTCGATCGAGACGCGGCCGCCGAGTTCGGGCCGGACGGCTTTCACCGACTGCGAAAAATGAAATTGCACGCCGATCGACTGGGCGATCGCGCGCAGTTGCTTGACGAACAGTACGCAGTTGCCGGCGGCGTCCTTCGGGTAATACATCGCGCCGGCAATCGTCGTGACCGACTGGAAAGCCGGTTCGACCTCGCGGATCGCGTCCTGGCCCTTGAGCTGCTGGCGCGGTAGTTCGAATTGCCTGAGGCTGTTTTCAATGCCGGCGCAGCGCTCGGCGTCTGCCGGGTTACGGAACAGGTGCAGCAGGCCCTGGCTGTTTTCCTCTTCCAGCGCGTACTGTTCCTGAAGGTGCAGGGCCAGCATCTGGCCGTAAGCCGACAAGCGCGTCAGACGCTGCTTGTTGAGCGAAAAATAATCCTGGTATTCGCGGCGCGACTTGCGGACCCAGCGCCAGCGCGACGGATTGAAGCCGGACTTGACGAGGATCGGCGGCTCGTTTTTGAACAGATTGGAAAAGGCGGTGCGCGTGATGGCCGGCAGGATCAGCGGCTGCACCACGCTGGGCGCGAGCAGGCCGGAGTTGCCGAAGGTGGCTTCTTCGGCGACATTGGCGCGGCGCTCCAGCACGGCGACCTCGAAACCGGCACGGGCCAGGAAATAGGCTGTGGTTACCCCCGACAGGCCACCGCCCACAATCGCAATCTGCTTCAGTGTTTTATTATGCGTCACTATTATCGTCACTAATTCAATCGAGGCCGACCGGTGAAAATCCTTGTCGACCTGTACTGGCGCTGCTTGCCGAGGTGCGCCGATGATCCGTCCGGGGTGTTCGCCCGATACTCGCCCCGTAATGCGGCCTGAATGATACCAAATCGCAGCAGAGAAGAGCGCAGTTGCCGATTTTTGCTGCAGGATGGCGCCGGATTTTCGGATCGGCTCAAGCGATTTCCGTATTTCGCGATTGTTGGTTGTTGATTGTTGACTGTTGCCCGGCGACGGCGACCGTGATCCCGATTTTTCCTTCGAAGGGGACTTGTTATTTCGGGTGCTGACTGGTTACATTAGCGCCAGCCGCAGTAAAGCGGTTTGCGGGAACGAGCGTCTTGTAGTTTCGCATCAACGCGCATCAATCAATTTTAAAGGTGAACACCATGACCAAACGTTTTGCTGCATTCTTCTTCGCGCTGTTCGTATTGGCGCTGGCCGGTTGCGGTTCGACGCCCCAACAGGCCAGCACCGGTCAGTACATCGACGACTCCGTGATCACCACCAAGGTGAAGGCGGCCATCTTCGAAGAACCGAACCTGAAGACGCTGGAGATCGGCGTCGAGACTTTCAAGGGCATCGTGCAACTGAGCGGTTTTGTGAACAGCAGCGCTACCGCGCTCAAGGCTTCTGAAGTGGCGCGCAAGGTGGAAGGCGTCAAGGGCGTGAAGAACAGCCTGGTCGTGAAATAAGCGACGGCGCTTGTTCGCCTCGGCCCGGTTCGACTTTGGTCGGCCGGGCCGTTTTTCATTCTGCGGCTAGCGTACTCGTTGCACTTGCTGCATCCAATGCTTCGAACTGCGCACGCAAGAAAGCCAGCAAGGCGCGCACCGTCGGCGACGCACTGTTGCGATGCGGATAGACCGCATTGAGCGGGATTTCTTCCTGGCAGTACGCATCCAGCACAGTCGCCAGCCGGCCGGCGCGTACGTCGTGGCGCACATCGATCCAGGATTTGTAGGCGATGCCGGCGCCGGCCACCGCCCACTCGCGTGCGATCGACGCGTCATCGGTCATGCGATCGCCTTGCACCTTGACGTCGATGGTTTGCTTGCCGTTCTGGAAGCGCCATTGATTGAACAAGCCCTGTTTCAGATAAAACAGCAGGCAGTTGTGGCGCACCAGGTCATCGGGCGTTTGCGGTGTGCCGTGGTGCTGCAGGTAGGCCGGCGACGCCACCAGCACGCGCCGGCCGGTCGTCAGCTGCTGTGAGACCAGCGACGAGTCCGCCAATTTTCCCGAACGGATGGCGACGTCGACGGCGTCGCGAAACAGATCCGCAATCCGATCAGAAAACTGCATCGTGAATTTGACCGCCGGATGCCGCGCCTGAAATTCGTTGAGCCAGGGGAAGAGCACATTGCGTCCGATGTCGGACGGCATCGACAGCCGGATATGCCCCTGGATCGCATCCTTGCTGCTGCTCAGCAGGGTTTCGCCTTCCTGGAGCAGCGCCAGCGCATCGCGGCAGTATTCCAGGAAGATTTCTCCTTCGGGCGTGAGCCGCATGCTGCGTGTGGAGCGCGCAAACAGGCGCGTATTGAGGCGCTGTTCGATGCGTTTCAGGCTGGCGCTGGCGGTGGCCGGCAGGACGCCGAGGATGCGCGCGGCCTGCGACAGGCTGCCGGTGTCGGCGGTATGGATCAGCAATTGCAGGTCGGTCGTCGCGTACATGTCAATTTTCAAATTAAATTTGTAAGTAATTCAATTTTAAGTCTATTTATCTGTTTTTACGATGCCGTGATAATGGCTCATCTCCCGGACGTTGCCGGGTGCTTGATAAAGGAGAAACACCATGAAAGCCGTCGCCCTGAAGCGTTACCTGCCCATCGCCAACCCCGAATCCCTGCTCGACGTCGACTTGCCCCGCCCAACGCCGCAAGGCCGCGACCTGCTGGTGGCGGTCAAGGCGATTGCCGTCAATCCGGTCGACACCAAGGTGCGCGCGCCCAAGGACAAGATCGAAGACACCCCGCGCGTGCTCGGCTGGGATGCCGTCGGCGTGGTCGAAGCGATCGGCGCCGACGTTACCGGCTTCAAGGTCGGCGACCGGGTGTTCTACGCCGGAGACATCACGCGTCCGGGCAGCAACAGCGAATTCCAGCTGGTCGACGAACGCATCGTCGGCCATGCGCCGGCCTCGCTGTCGGTGGAGCAGGCCGCGGCCTTGCCATTGACCGCCATCACTGCCTGGGAAGCCTTGTTCGAGCGCCTGCGTGTGCCGCGCAAAGCCGCTTCCGGCAAGGCGCCCAGCATTCTCATCATCGGCGGCGCCGGCGGCGTCGGTTCGATCGCGATCCAGCTCGCGGCCAAGGTGGTCGGCCTGAACGTGATCGCCACGGCCTCGCGTCCGGAGTCGGAAAAATGGGTGCGCGAACTGGGTGCGCAGCAGGTGATCGACCATTTCGACGACATCCCGGCCCAGCTCAAGGAAATCGGCTTCGGGCAAGTCGACTACGTGCTGATCCTGAACGACACCGACAAGCATTTCCCGGCGGCGGCGGATGCCATCGCGCCGCAGGGCACGATCGCCACCATCGTCGAGAACAGCGGGCCGCTGGACGTGTCGCTGCTGAAAGCCAAGAGCGCCGGTTTCGTGTGGGAATTCATGTTCACGCGGTCGATGTTCCAGACCCCGGACATGGGCGAGCAGGGCAAGCTGCTCAATGAAATCGCCGCCCTGATCGACCAGGGCGTGATCCGCACCACGCTCAGCAAAGTGTTGTCGCCGATCAATGCCGCCAACCTGCGCCAGGCCCATGCCGACCTGGAAGGCGGCCGGGTGATCGGCAAGATCGTGTTGAAGGATTTTTAAGTACGTGGTGCTACTGCTGCCATTCCGGATTGCTTTCCTGCCGGAATGGCGGTTTTCGTGGGCTGGAACAGGGTGGGCAAGGTATAATTCGGGTTTTCGTATTTTCCGACGCAAATGCTGCGCTACGGATCCGATACGACTCGATTCCACCGCCAAATCCTGACTTCCTGCCATGCTGATTCTGCCGGGCTCCAATGCCCTTTCCGCCTTCCGCACCCAACGTCTCCTGTCCCAACTGCAAGCTGTCGACGCCGCCATCACGGGCGTGACCGGACGCTTCATCCATTTCATCGACGCCGTCGGTGAGGTAACGCAGGAAGACCAGGCCCGTCTCGACGGTTTGCTGACCTACGGCGAGCCGTTCAGCGGCGCGGCGGAGGGTGACGAATTCGTGGTGATCCCGCGCTTCGGGACCATTTCGCCGTGGGCCAGCAAGGCCACCGACATCGCGCGCAACTGCGGCATGGCGAACATCCATCGCATTGAACGCGGCATCGCCTACCACGTGCAGGTCAAGAGCGGCCTGCTGGGCGGCGCCAAGAAACTGAGCGAAGCCAGCATCGCGGCGGTCGCTGCGCTGCTGCACGACCGCATGACCGACATGGTTCTGCGCACGCCGCAGGAAGCGGCGGGCCTGTTCAGCGAGCTGCAAGCCAAGCCGCTGGAATTCATCGACCTGCTGGCCGGCGGCAAGGCGGCGCTGGAAAACGCCAACACCGAACTCGGCCTGGCCTTGTCCGACGACGAGATCGATTATCTGGTCGGGGCCTTCACCCGCGCGCAGCGCAATCCGACCGACGTCGAACTGATGATGTTCGCGCAGGCCAACAGCGAACACTGCCGCCACAAGATTTTCAATGCCGACTGGACCATCGACGGCGAGAAGCAAAGCAAGTCGCTGTTCGGCATGATCCGCAACACGCATGAACTGCATCCTGAAGGCACCGTGGTGGCCTACAGCGACAACTCCTCCGTCATCGAAGGTGCCAACATCTCGCGTTTCTACCAGCGCGGCGCGGCCAAGGGCAACGTCTACGAGGCTTCGGACGAACTGACCCATATCCTGATGAAGGTCGAGACGCACAACCATCCGACCGCGATCTCGCCATTCCCGGGCGCCTCCACCGGCGCCGGCGGCGAAATCCGCGATGAAGGCGCAACCGGTCGCGGCGCCAAGCCGAAGGCGGGTTTGACCGGCTTCACCGTCTCCAACCTGATGGTTACGCACGCCGTGCAACCGTGGGAAAACGCCCGCGACGTCGCGCAAGCGCCGGCACGGCGCGATGCGTTGGCGCAGGGCGGCATTTACGGCAAGCCTGACCGCATCGCTTCGCCGCTGCAGATCATGATCGACGGGCCGCTTGGCGGCGCAGCGTTCAACAACGAATTCGGTCGTCCCAACCTGGGCGGGTATTTCCGCACCTACGAACAAAACGTCGGCGGCAACGTGCAGGGCTATCACAAGCCCATCATGATCGCCGGCGGCATCGGCAGCATCAACGCCAAGCACACCAAAAAGAACGACTTGCCGGTCGGCAGCCTGCTGATCCAATTGGGCGGTCCCGGCATGCGTATCGGCATGGGCGGCAGCGCCGCCTCGTCGATGGCAACCGGCGCCAATACCGCCGACCTGGACTTCGACTCCGTGCAACGCGGCAATCCTGAAATGGAACGCCGCGCGCAAGAGGTCATCAACGCCTGCTGGACCATGGGCGACGACAACCCGATTCTGTCGATCCACGACGTCGGCGCCGGCGGCCTGTCGAACGCATTCCCGGAGATCACCAACGATGCCAAGCGCGGCGCGATTTTCGACCTGCGCAAGATCCCGCTGGAAGAAAGCGGCCTGGCGCCCAAGGAAATCTGGAGCAACGAATCGCAGGAGCGCTATGTCCTGGCGATCGCGCCGGAGCATTTGCCGCTGTTCCGCTACCTGTGCGAGCGCGAGCGCTGCCTGTTTGCGGTGGTCGGCACGGCGACGGAAGAGCGTCAGCTCAAGCTGGTCGACGCCGAGCAGAACAACAATCCGGTCGACATGCCGATGGATGTGCTGCTGGGCAAACCGCCCAAGATGCACCGCGATGTTCAGCACGTCGCCGTGGAACTGCCGCCGGTCGACCTGACCGGCATGGACCTGGTCGAAGTCTCGCACCGCGTGCTGCGCCTGCCGACCGTCGCCGACAAGTCCTTCCTGATCACCATCGGTGACCGCAGTGTCGGCGCGATGACCGTGCGCGACCAGATGGTCGGTCCGTGGCAGGTTCCGGTGGCCGATTGCGCCGTCACCGCGATGAGCCTGGAAGGCTATCTCGGCGAAGCGATGGCGATGGGCGAGCGCACGCCGCTGGCCGTGATCAACGCCGCTGCGTCGGGCCGCATGGCGGTGGGCGAGGCGATCACCAATATCGCCGCCGCGGCGATTGACAAGATTTCCGACATCAAGCTGTCGGCCAACTGGATGGCGGCCTGCGGCCAGCCCGGCCAAGATGCCGCGCTGTTCGACACAGTCAAGGCCATCGGCATGGAATTGTGCCCGGCGCTGGGGGTATCGATCCCGGTCGGCAAGGACTCGCTGTCGATGCGTACGACATGGAAAGATGACGGCGAGGCCAAGTCCGTGATGTCGCCGGTGTCGCTGATCGTGTCCTCGTTCGCACCGGTGCAGGACGTGCGCCGCACGCTCACGCCGCAGATCCGCAAGGACCTGGGCGATACCGTGCTGATCGCCATCGACCTCGGCCGCGGCAAGAACCGCATGGGTGCATCCGCGCTGACGCAAGTCATGCAGCAGATCGGCAATGAAACGCCGGACGTCGACAGCGCCGAAGACCTGAAGGGCTTCTTCGCCGCGATCCAGCAACTGAACAAGGAAGGCCAGTTGCTGGCGTACCATGACCGTTCGGACGGCGGCCTGTTCGCCACGCTGGCGGAAATGGCCTTCGCCGGCCGCAGCGGCCTGTCGATCAACCTCGATATTCTGACCATGGAAGGCGAGCACGCTTCCGACTGGGGCGACTCGAAAAACTGGACATCGCAAGTCGGCGAGCGCCGTAACGAAATGACGCTGCGCGCGCTGTTCAGCGAAGAGCTGGGCGCCGTGATCCAGGTGCGCGCCGAGCAGAAGTCGGAAGTCATGAACGTGCTGCGCACCTACAACCTGGGCGCCTGCAGCCACATCATCGGCAAGCCGAACGACCGTGACGTGATTGAATTCATGCGCGACGCCAAGAACATCTACAGCCAGCCGCGCAGCGCGCTGCATCGCCTGTGGAGCGAAACCAGCTGGCGCATTGCGCGCCTGCGCGACAACCCGGCCTGCGCCGATGCCGAATACGAGCGTCTGCTGGACCTGGCCGATCCGGGCATCACGCCGAAGCTGACGTTCGATCCGCAGGAAGACATCGCGGCGCCGTTCCTCAATATCGGCGCACGTCCGCGCGTGGCGATCCTGCGCGAGCAGGGCGTCAATTCGCATATCGAAACGGCCTACGTGATGCACAAGTCCGGCTTCGAGTCGGTCGACGTACACATGAGCGACCTGATTGCCGGCCGTGCAAAGCTGGATGACTTCAAGGGCCTGATCGCGGTGGGCGGCTTCTCGTACGGCGACGTGCTCGGCGCCGGCGAGGGCTGGGCCAAGACGATCCTGTTCAACGCGCAACTGGCGGAGCAGTTCTCGCAATTCTTCCAGCGCCAGGATACGTTCTCGCTGGGTATCTGCAACGGTTGCCAGATGATGAGCAACCTGAAGTCCATCATCCCGGGCGCGCAAGACTGGCCGAAGTTCACGCGCAACAAGTCGGAGCAATTCGAAGCGCGCTTCTCGATGGTCGAGGTACAGGACTCGCCGTCGATCTTCTTGCAAGGCATGGCCGGCACGCAGACGCCGATCGCGGTCGCGCACGGTGAAGGCTTTGCCGACTTCTCGTTGACCGGCGACGTCAACAAGGCGCTGGTGGCGATGCGTTTCGTCGACAACAAGGGCGCGGTGACCGAAGCCTATCCGTACAATCCGAACGGCTCGCCGCAAGGCATCACCTCGGTGACCACGCCGGACGGCCGTTTCAACGTACTGATGCCGCATGCCGAACGCGTGTTCCGCAGCGTGACCCAGTCCTGGCATCCGGATGGCTGGGGCGAGGATTCGCCGTGGATGCGCATGTTCCGCAATGCGCGCAAGTGGGTGGGGTAATACCCGCCGCCGGCTTGCAGCAGTAAAAACAAAAAGGCACTTCGCGGAGTGCCTTTTTCATGGCTGCTGCAGTCTTTGATTGCGTCACCAGGGCGTGTCATCGATTGAATATTCTTTGACGATCGCACACCCGTTATGCGCAATCCATTACGGCTGCTTCTTGAACAAATCCTGGAAGATCAACTGGCCCCAAGTGCGTCCACGTGCATGTACCAGCCAGCCGCCCTCGTTGAATTTTCCCAGCTTTATGGGCGCGAATCCCAATTGCCTGGCTAAGTCCTCCACGGGAGCAAGCGCATCCTCGTCGTCGCTCGACAGGAAGACGACCCGGTGACCGCCATCGACGACCGGATCGGTAGCCAGCGTGGCCGCAATCAGGTGATTGAAACCCTTTACGAACTTGGCGCCAACGAACGATTTTGCAGCGAAGGCTGAGGACGGGAGGCCGTCCAGCTCCTCAAGGGGAACTAAAGCGTTCATCGCGTCGACGACCGTCTTGCCTTTCCAGTTCGATAGAGCCTTCGCAACTTCGCGATGCTCCCCGAACGGGACTGCCAGGATGATTGTGTCGGCTTCAAGCGCATCCTGCAGCGATTTGGCGACGACGTTGGGGCCAATCGTCCGAGCCAGTGGCGCCAAAGCCTCGGGCGACTGGCGGCTTGCGACAGTCACGTCAATGTTTTTGCGTGCGAAGGCGTGGGCAAGCGCTTGGCCGATCTTGCCGAAGCCGATAATTGCATAGCTCATCGTTTTCCTTTCATGAGTTTCAATTGAATTCGTCAGTTACAGCAATCGCGTCTGTCTCTGTTCCGCGTTGATAGTTTGTCCCCGGCGCTTTAACAGCACCGGGGACGATCTGCCGCTTCCGCATCAGACCTGCGCCATGCCTCCGTCGACGGCAAGCTCTACGCCGGTAATGTAAGAAGCTTCGTTGGAGGCGAGGAACAGGACGGCGGCTGCAATTTCCTCAGGCTTGCCTCTGCGAGCGAGGGGAACCTGAGTAACGAACTGGGCCGCCGCTTGTTCGGCCTGCTCAGGAGTAAGGCCCGCTTTTTCAAGGGCTGGAGTCTCGATGGGTCCCGGGCTTACCGCATTCACGCGGATTTTGCGGTCTTTCAGTTCCATGGCCCAGGAACGCGCGAAGCTGCGCACAGCCGCCTTGGCTGCGGCGTAGACGGCAAATAACGGCAATCCCATTTCGTTTGCGACAGAAGAGGTCAGGATGATTGAGCCTCCGTCTTTGAAGAGAGGAAGGGCCTTCTGCACCGTAAAGAATTGCCCCTTTGCGTTGAGGTCGAAGGTTTTGTCGAAATGAGCTTCGGTGGCCGCCTGGATCGGAGCGACTTCGCCCCAGCCGGCATTCACAAAGAGTACGTCGATGTGGCCGTGTTTCTCTTTCACCACGGCATAGAGCCGGTCCAAGTCCTCCAGGCGCGTTACGTCTCCCGCAACCGTGGTGACATTATTTCCGATTAAGGCAGCGGCATCTTTCAGCTCTTTTTCCCGGCGGCCGGTGATTACGACGTGCGCGCCTTCTTCCGCGAAACGCTTGGCCGTGGCCAAGCCGATCCCGCTATTGCCACCGGTGATGACTGCGACCTTACCATTCAGATTTCCCATGACTTTTCCTTTTTGCGCGAATGCGCTAGATGTTGTGGAACACCGATCCGAGATCGAGTATATTATTCGGATCACTGATTCGAATATATGGAACACTGTTCCGTTTGTCAAGGGGGAACCTATGCGCGCTGACGCTAGAAAAAATTACGACCATCTGCTTACAGTCGCTCATGACGTCGTTGCCGAGCATGGCGCCGAGGCGTCCATGCGAGAAATCGCTCGCCGTGCCGATGTCGGTCTAGCCACATTGTTCCGTCATTTTCCGACCCGAGAGGCCTTGTTTGAAGCATTGCTGCATATGAATGTGAATGCACTGGTGCAGCAAGCAGCAGACCTCGAAACATCCAAGCCACCTGACGAAGCACTCGTGTCGTGGTTTCGTGAAGGGGTAGCGTTCGTCCACATTTATAACGGCGTTTGCGCCTTGATGGCGAAAGCTCACGCAGACCCGAATTCTGCACTTCACGCGTCAAGCACTGCATTACATGCAACGGGAGCACGACTACTGCTTCGTGCCCAGGCCGATGGAACGGCCCGCACCGATATGACCGGGGAAGACCTGTTTGCCCTGATGTCGGCGCTCGGCTGGCTTGGCGATCAACCCTCGCTTGCGCCACGGGCCGATCATGTCTTTCGCGTTATTACGAGCGCCATCCTGACAAATCAGCCGGACAGCGAGGGCAAGAAAGCCAAGAAAGCAAAGCCTTGAATTGGCTTTCCTGATCTTCAAGGGATTTGAATCGGCTTTTGACTTCAAGGGGCAGGTTCTTTAGCCTGAATGGATCGGCGAGCCATTCCTGAGCATCGCAAGCTTTGTCGGTGATGACGGTGTCGGCTGGCTGTCCGGCTAAGATACGAGCGAAAAAAAACGCAGACCCGGACGGGCGTCTGCGTTTGATGTCCAACCGGCTGCAGCGGTCAAGCCGCACGGTCGGTCTTCTCCGTCGATGAAACAGCTTAGAAAATGTGACGAATGCCCACGCCGACAGTAGTCAGGCTGTTCTTGCCGGTAGTGGAGTTTGTGATTTCATAGACGGCCGCATCTTTGGCCTTGTTGTAGTCGACTGTGGTGTACAGCTGCGTGCGCTTGGACAACGCATACTCGGCCACGCCCACGACTGCATAACGCTTGCCGTTGCCGACATTGCCCAGGCCGGTATAGGCCACGTTCTTGCTCTTGTCGTAGTAGAACGCACCGGTCAGCGCCAATGCGGTGGTCGCATTGAACGTAGCGCCGGCGAAATAGCCATCGTCCTTGCGTTCGACGCCTGCGACGTTTCCGCCGAGGGTATTGGCTGTGGAATAGCTGGTGGTCGCCATGAATGCGGCGTTCAGGCCGGTCGCGTCCTTCAGGCGGAAGTAGCCGCCAAACACTTTAGCCACGCCGAAGTCATAAGAGGCGGACAGGTTGTAGGTGGTCGCCTTGTTCTTCGCCGCCAATGTGTCGACGGTTTGCTGGAAGCCGCCGCCGATCGCGAAGCCTCCGGCGTTGTAACGCAGCGCAGTGCTTACCTGGCTTCCGCTACGGGCGGATCCGGCTTGTTCGCCGAAAGCATAGCTCACCGATGCTGCTACAGGGCCGAACTGGCCGTCATAGCGCAGGGTGTTGTTGCTGCGAATGCGGGTAGCTGCAGCTGGCAGCCACGCGTTGGATTCGTAGTTGCCTACGGTCAGCGGGTCGAAATGGTCAGCCATGAGGTCGAACAATGGCGTGTTCTGGCGGCCGACGCTCACCTTGCCGAAACTACCCGACAAACCAACCCAGGACTGACGGCCGAACAAGACGCCAGCGCCGTTGGCCAAGGCGCCGGTGTCGCTGTTGAAACCATTTTCGAGCCTGAATTCGGCCTTCAATCCGCCGCCCAGATCTTCGACGCCCTTGAAGCCAAGACGGCTGTTAGAAATGGCGCCATTGTCCATACGCAGATTGCTGTTGCCTTGGGCGTTATCGTTGCTGACATAGCGGATGCTAGTGTCGACGATGCCGTAGATCGTCACATTGGACTGGGCCAAGGCGCTGATACTGGTGCCGGCCAGAGCTGCGACGGCCAGGGCCAGGTAAGTTTTTTTCATGTATGTCTCCTGAACTTGCATGTGTTATGGATGGCAGGGAAGTGAGCGCTATCGTGTAAGGCCCGCTCCCTGCCGTTCATCGCCGCGCTTGCTTTTGAATGTTGGTGCGCGGCGTCGCCCCGGTAGGGGGCAAGGCGCAAGAATATCAGGACGTTTTTCGGCTGAGAAACGAATTAAGAGACGATAGTGCTTTTTGTCGTTTTTCGGCAAATGCGTAAATAATTTACGCGTCCTTATTGACGAAAATGCGTGTTTCGCGCACCCATGGTCGTTTCTTTTTGTTTTTTACGCATGAGGCATCATTTTTTGTACAAATCAAAAAGCAGGGCCTGAAAATTAAAAAAACGCCCAAACCGTTTCCGGCAGGGGCGTTCTTTGAACTTGCGGAGCGCTTGCGCGCGTCGCGAGATGATGCTCGGTACTACGGGGTATTACTGAGAATTACTGAACCTTGGCTTTCTTGCGCAGTTCTTCCTGATAAGCCTGCAGCTTCTTCTGTTGCAGCGCTTCGGCGATTTGCGGCTTCACTTCTTCCAGGGTCGGGACCTTGGCCGGACGAGTATCTTCCAGCTTGATCACGTGGTAACCGAATTGGGTCTTGACCGGTGTTTCGGTGATGTCGCCCTTTTTCAGCGCCACCATGGCGTCGGAGAACGGCTTCACGAACGAAGCAGGCGTGGCCCAGTCCAGATCGCCGCCGTTGGCTGCGGAACCGGTGTCCTTCGATTGCTTGGCCAGGTCTTCAAACTTGGTGCCGGCCTTGAGCTTGGCGATGATCGCCTTGGCGTCTTCTTCCTTGTCGACCAGGATGTGGCGGGCATGGTATTCCTTGTCGCCGGCTTGTGCCTTGAACTTGTCGTACTCGGCCTTGATGTCGGCGTCTGCAACCGGATGCTTCTTCAGGTAGTCACCGATCAGGGCGCGGATGACGATACCCTGGCGCGCCAGTTCGAGCTGGTTCTTGACGTCGGCGTTGTTGCTCAGGCCTTGCTTGTCGGCTTCCTGCATCAGGATTTCGCGGTTGATCAGCTCTTCCTTGACGGCGCCGCGCAGTTGCGGGCTGTCAGGCTGGCCTTGTGCAGTCATTTGCTTGACCATGGCATCGGCGCGCGACGACGGAATGGACTTGCCGTTCACGACGGCCAGGTTTTGCGCCATGACTGGCAGAGCAGCGGCTGCGAACAGCAGCACCAGCAAACGAGCAGGTTTGAATGTCATTATCGAATCCTAAAAAATGGAGGTAATAGGGTAACTAATAGCTAACAAGCCGGGAGTGTGAAATATAAGAGGGGGGATAGTCTTGTTAGTTCGCTATTTCTGATGGTGCGATAGCCGTGATGGCCAGTGCGTGTATATCCTTGTGCATCATGTCAGCCAGGCAATCATACACCAGCCGATGCCGAATTAAACGATTTTTCCCCTCAAAAGCGGCTGAAATCAGGCGTACGCGGTAGTGCCCGCCGCCCGACGCTGCGCCCGCATGGCCGGCATGCAGGGCCGATTCATCCTCCACCAGGCACTCGCTCGGAGTGAAAGCGGCAAGCAGCTTTTCGCGGATGACATCCGGCCGTGCGCTCATTCTGCATCCTTCATGTATTTCGACAGGAACAGGCTTTGCGCGATGATGAAAGCGAACATCAGGCCCATGGTGCCGAACATCTTGAAATTGACCCAGACGTCGAGCGTGTAGTTGAACGCCACGTAGAGGTTGAGCAGGCCCATCGCAACGAAGAACGCCGACCACGCCAGGTTCAGCTTGCCCCACACCGGTTCGGGCAGGGACACTTGTTTTTCCATCATCGTGCGGATCAGATTTTTCTTGAAGAAAAGTTGGCTGACCAGCAAGGCGACGGCAAAGCACCAGTACAAAATGGTCGGCTTCCACTTGATGAACGTATCGTCACGGAAATAGATGGTGGCGCCGCCGAACACCACGATGATGGCCAGCGAGACCCACAGCATGCCGTCGACTTTCTTGCGGCGCGCCAGCAGATAGCCGATCTGCGCCAGCGAGGCGACGATGGCGACCGCCGTGGCCAGCAGGATCGGCGCCAGCGTGGCCGTGACCGCGCCGCCGGACATCACGCCCGAGAGGTATTGCGACACCAGGCCCTGGGCCGCGTCGGCATGACCTTCCCCCCATTTGAATACGCCAAAAAAGAGGATGACGGGAAAGAGGTCGAACAAGAACTTCATGTGCGTGAGTCTTTTTAAAAGTGGATGAGCGGATGCCGCAGGATGACACAGACCCGCAGCTTATCAGGTGGCCGGATCAAAGCGCAACGAAGCTGAATTGATGCAGTAGCGCAGGCCGGTCGGCGGCGGACCGTCGGGGAATACGTGGCCCAAGTGCGCGTCGCACACGTTGCACACGATTTCTGTGCGGATCATGCCATGGCTCTTGTCGACGATCTCGCGCACGTTGGCCGGATCGAGCGCCTTGAAATAGCTGGGCCAGCCGCAGCCCGAGTCGAACTTCGTGTCCGAGGCGAACAAGGGCGTATTGCAGCAGACGCAGGTGTAGATGCCGGCTTCGTGATGGTCCCAGAATTTGCCGGTGAAAGCGCGCTCGGTGGCGGCGTGGCGGGTGACCTGGTATTCCATGGTGTCCAGCTGGGCGCGCCATTCGGCATCGGTTTTTTGAACTTTGGCAGTCATGGGGTGGCTCCTTGGCAGGGGTGATAAACAAGTTCTGTATGGTTTGGTCGTGCGGCGACGGGCAATCTTACGTTCGCGATCACGAGGAGCAGCTGACTTCCAGGTGACTGGCCCAGTCCGGCGGCAGGTCGGCGTACTTGTCGTGTTCCGGCTGCTCGTCGAAAGGCCGGCGCAGGATTTCCTGCAGCTTCGCGACTTCCGAGAAGTCCTTGTTCTGCGCCTTGTCGATAGCGACTTGCGCCAGATAATTCCGTAGCACGTATTTGGGGTTGCTTGCGTCCATTGCAAGTTTCCTGGCGGCATCGACGCTGTTTTCCTGGCGCAGGCGGGCGCGGTATTGTCCGGCCCAGGCATCGAAGGAAGCACGTTCGATGAACAGATCGCGCAATGGTTCATCGCCGCCGTCGTCCCCGGCGTGCAAGTCGCTCAGGCGGCGGAAGAACAGGGTGAAATCGACATGGCCGGCCTGCAGGATGGCGAACATCGACTCGAACAGTTTGTCGTCATCGGCCTGGCGTGTCGCCAGTCCGAGTTTGGCGTGCAGCAATTCATCGTTCTTCGCGGCGAATTCGGCTTCGTATTGCCCCAGCGCGGCCTCGGTGTCTTCCACGCTGTCGATAAGTGGCAACAGCGCCTGACCGAGCGCGAAGCAATTCCACTGGCCGATGCGCGGCTGCATCTGGTACGAATAGCGTCCCTGCTGATCAGTGTGGTTGCAGATGTGGCGCGCATCGAATGCTTCCATGAAGCCGAAGGGGCCGTAGTCCAGCGTCAGGCCGAGGATGGACATGTTGTCGGTGTTCATCACGCCGTGCATGAAGCCGACCGCCTGCCAGTGCGCCATCAGGTGCGCCGTGCGGCGCGTGACTTCGGTCAGCAGCGCGCGGTAGGGATTGCCGGCGCCGGACAATTCAGGATAAAAATTGGCGATGACGTTGTCGGCCAGCAGCTTCAGCTCATCGTGGCGCTTGTTGTAATACCAGTGCTCGAACGATCCGAAGCGGATGAAACTGGGCGACATGCGCGTCACCACCGCCGTGGTTTCCAGCGTCTCGCGCCGGACTTGCTGATCCGATCCGGTGACGCACAAGGCGCGCGTCGTCGGGATGCCGAGTCCGGCCATCGCTTCGGAACACAGGAATTCGCGGATCGACGAACGCAGCACGGCACGGCCGTCGCCCATGCGCGAATACGGCGTCTGGCCGGCGCCCTTGAGCTGGATTTCCATGCGCCCGCCATCGCGCGCCGGCAGATCGCCCAGCAGGATCGCGCGGCCATCGCCGAGCTGGCCGGCCCAGACGCCGAACTGATGGCCGGAATACACGGCCGCCAAGGGTTTGGAGTGCTGCGCGATGACGTTGCCGGTGAAGACGTCAATGAAACTCTCGCTGCCGGCCGTTGCCGGATCGATGCCGACCAGCGCGGCGGCATCGGCGCTGATGCCCACCAGGTAAGGCTGCGGCAATGGCGTCGGTTGCAGTCGCGTGAAGAATGCCGGCGGCAATTCCGCGAAGGCATTGGCGAACGGCAGCGCGACGGGATCGGGGATGTGATCGGAGCCGGAAGGGATGACGGAGGCGTTCATGAACAGGGACAAGCACAAAAGAATCCGCCATTTTGACAGAGAAGCGGACAAGGCATCGGATGAGGCGCAGTTCGGGCCGCACTCCGGCAGGCATTTCTTCCGGGGATGTGAGACCATCCCGCCAAACCTTCGCCGCGAGCCGTCCATCATGAGCCTGTTGTCCCGCCGTCTGCGCTGTTACGTCCTGTCGCTCGCCTGCCTGGCGGGCAGTGCCTTCGCTGAAGTCCCGGCCTATGCCCCGGTCAAGGCGCATGTCTGCGGCGAGTGCCCGGTCACCGTGCCGGCCGGGATGACGCCGATGCGCGGCGTGGTCATTTCTCAGGGCGCCTTCGGTACGCCGGTCGGCTACTGGTCGGCGGTCGATCTCGACCGGCGCAGCATGACGCGCTTCATCACCCAGCTGAAGAACCCGGCCGAAAAACCGGCGCTGGTGCAAAGCCGCACGGTGCAACTGAGCGACGACGACCTGGCGGCCATCGTGCCGCTGATGAATACGCTCTGGAGCCTGCCCGATGCCTTGCCGCTTCAGCGCACCACGGATGCCGTGTGGGCGCTTGAACTGTTTGACGCAGGCGTACGGCGCAAGGAGTACGGCATGGGCGCGATCCAGGCGCAGGGCGCCGAGCTGAACAACGTACTGGATGCGATCTGGCGCCGGTTGGCGCGCTAGCATTCAATCTCCTGAATTAATCTCCAGTCATCCCGTCATTGTCCGGTCACATCGCGGCGCTACTTTGCAGCACAGGTATTGCCGCCAACCGGATGGGAGACAGGGATGCAAAATGCCGTAGCGTTTGCCGACAACGATGTTGTCCTGATTGCATGGAGTTATGGCCGCAAGCTGCCCGGATGCATGGGCTTCGCGGTGTACCGCATCGACGCGGCCGGCACCGAGACGGCGCTGCCTTCGGTGGCCGTGTTTCCCGGAACCAAACGCCTGCCGGCGCAGACCACCGAACAATTCCCGATCCAGAAGTTCTACTGGAAGGACCCGTATGCGCGCCTGATCGCCGGCAAGAACAACCGGACCTTCCGTTACCGGATCGTGCCGCTGGAAGGCAAGCCGGGAAAGCTGACGCCGATGCGCGTCGCCTTCGCCATCTCCAATGAAGTCACGCTGAGCCCGCAGGTCGGACCGGATTTGCAGGCTTACTTCAATCGCGGCCTGATCTCGACGCAACGGGTGTCGCGCACCATGGATGGCCATCCGGACAAGGAAAGCCTGCTGGCCATGGTGAGCCAGCCCGGCAACGCCATGCGCGAGAGCCTGGCCGGCGACATGATCGCCGCCTTGCTGGATTTCGTCGCGCGCGCAGGCAAGGGCGGCAGGCTTTACGCCGCCTTGTACGAACTGGGCGACGACGAGCTGATCTCAGCGCTGGAGAAAGCCGGCAAGAAGCTGCACCTGATCCTCTCCAATCCCAAGGCCGGCGACCAGCAAAGCGCCAGCGGCATCACGGACGGCAACGATGCATCGCGCAAGCGTCTGCGTGCGACCGCGGGCGAGCTGATCGACCGCATGGTGCCGAACAACCATATCGTGCACAACAAATTCCTGGTGTACGTGGATGCCGGCGGCAAACCGCAGGCGGTCCTGTTCGGTTCCACCAACTGGACGTCCACCGGACTCTGCACGCAAACCAACAACACCCTCGTCTCCGATGATGCCGCGCTGGCGAAACGCTATTTCGATTACTGGAATCAGCTGGCCGCCGATACCGAGGCGGCCGGCGACACGGCCAAGTCCCTGCAAGGGAGCAGGTTGCGGACCTGGGACGCTAAATCGAAGCTGCTCAAGCAAGCGGACGGTTCAACCGTGACCAGCTGGTTTTCTCCCAATACACCGAAAGCGCGCGGCCGCACGCGCGCGACCGAGGTGCGTCCGCCCGACATGGAAGAAGTGGCGGCATTGATCGCCGGCGCGCAGCATGCGGTGCTGTTCCTGGCGTTTTATCCGGGCACGCCGAGCATCGTCAATTGGGTGGCGGAAGCGCAGAAGGCCAACGCGGCCCTGTTCGTGCGCGGCTGTGTGACGAACCCCTCCACGGCGGCGGGCTTCCTGTACGAGTTGCAAGGCGTCGAGCCGCCCAAGCGCAAGAAGGGCGATGCGCCGGGCAAACAGGATCCGCGGGTGATATCGGCCAAGGCGCTGACTGCTGTCGTTCCCAGTGGCTGGCAAAAGGAAATCCTCTCGGCCGGTTTTGCCGTCACGCACGACAAGATCGTGGTCATCGATCCGTTCTCCGACGACTGCGTGGTGGTGACCGGCAGTCACAACCTCGGCTACAAGGCTTCCTACGACAACGACGACAACCTCGCCATCTTCAAGGGACAGCGGGCGCTGGCGCAGGCCTACGCGACGCATGTGCTGGATATCTACGATCACTTTTCCTGGCGCTGGATGGTGCAGCAGAACGGCCAGAAAGCGGCCGACACCATGCTCAGCACGACGCCCGACGCATGGCAGAGCAAATATTTCGGCGACAAGGGAGAAATCCGTTCGGCGCAGCTGCGCTTCTGGCTGGACGCCATACCGGCGATACGGTAGCGGCGAGGGAAGGACGGGGAGGGAAATTGCGCCCGACGAACGCCGGGCGCAGGAAAAAACGCTTACTTGTTGACCAGCTTGGCCGGCACAGCCAGCGTCAGCAGTCCGCCCAGCAGCAGCGACCCCGCCAGCACGTACATGCCGGTGTTGGTGCTTTGGGTGGCGTCCTTGAGCCAGCCGACCAGGTAAGGGCTGACGAAACCGGCCAGGTTGCCCAGCGAGTTGATCAGCGCGATGCCGGCAGCTGCCGCGGCGCCGCTCAGGAAGGCCGTCGGCAGGCTCCAGAACAGCGGCAGCGTGGTCAGGATGCCGACCGCAGCCAATGTCAGCGACGCCATCGCCAGCAGCGTGTTGTGGTCGTACACGGTGCTGAACAGCAGGCCGACGCAACCCAGGAACGCCGGGATGGCGACGTGCCAGCGACGCTCACGATGCTGGTCGGCGCTGCGGCCGATCATGAACATGGCGATGGCGGCGACGGCGTAAGGAATCGCCGTCAGCAGGCCGATGTTGAGCGGGTCGGTGACGCCGGTGGTCTTGATGATGGTCGGCAGCCAGAAGCTCACGCCGTACAGGCCCATCACGAAGCAGAAGTAGATGATCGCGCTCAGCCACACCTTGCCGTCGGCGAACATCTGGCCCAGCGAGACTTCGGTCTTGTCGGCCTGTTCCTGTGCGATCTGCGATTCCAGCAGGCGCTTTTCATCTTCGTTCAGCCAGTGGGCGTCGCGGATGCGGTCCTTCAGATAGAAGATCACGACCACGCCCAGCACCAGCGACGGGATTGCTTCGATGATGAACATCCATTGCCAGCCGGTCAGGCCGTGCACGCCGGGGAAGGCGTGCATGATCCAGCCCGACAGCGGGCCGCCGATGACGCCCGAGATGGCGATGCCGGTCATGAACAGCGCGGTGATCTTGCCGCGGCGATGCGACGGATACCAGTAGGTCAGGTACAGGATCACGCCGGGGAAGAAGCCGGCTTCGGCCACGCCCAGCAGGAAGCGCATGACGTAGAACATTTCCGGCGTCGTCACGAAAATCATGGCGCCCGAAATGATGCCCCAGGTGATCATGATGCGCGCGATCCAGAGCCGTGCGCCGACCTTGTGCAGGATGATGTTGCTGGGGACTTCAAAGATGAAATAACCGATGAAGAAGATGCCGGCGCCGAGGCCGTACACGGTCTCGCTGAACTTCAGGTCCTGCAGCATTTGCAGCTTGGCGAAACCGACGTTGACGCGGTCCAGGTAAGAAGCAACATAGCAGAGGAAAAGCAGCGGAAGCAGACGCCATGTGACTTTGGAAAAAGTCGCTTCTTCAAACGATACATCGGTGCCGGGCGACGCAGCGACGCCTTGTGCTGGGGTATACGACATGTCTCACTCCATACGTATTAAAAATGGATCAGTCTTGTTGTTATAAAAAGCCAGTCTCGTGGACTGGCTTTATTAAGTACTGATTACTGTGGTTCTGTTTATGGTTCTTTTTTATTGCAGCGTGATTATAGACACAAAATTTGCCGATTCGACGTAAAGCGTCCCGTCACTGACAAAACGCTTACAGCTGCGCGCGCACGTGGTTTTACACGCAGCGACCGCCGTCCACTTCCAGGCAGGCGCCGGTGATGAACGAAGCCTCGTCCGAACCCAGGTACAGGCAGGCGTTGGCGATGTCGTCCGGCGTCGAGAAGCGGCCCAGCGGAATCGTCGCCGTGAACTTCTTGCGATTTTCCGGGGTGTCGGGCACGCCCATGAATTCAGTCAGCAGGCCGGTTGCCGAGATCACCGGATTGACGCAGTTGACGCGGATGTTGTCCGGGCCGAGTTCCGCCGCCATCGATTTGCTGGTGGTGATGACCGCGCCCTTGCTGCCGTTGTACCAGGTCAGGCCGGGACGCGGACGGATGCCGGCGGTCGAGGCGATGTTGATGAAGGCGCCGCCGCCGACCTTGCGGAAGTAGGGCACGAAAGTCTTCGCGCTCAGGAAGATGCTCTTGACGTTGATCGCGTACAGGCGCTCGAACTCGTCTTCTTCGACTTCCAGCATCGGACGGTTGCGGTGCGTGGTGCCGGCGTTGTTGACCACGATATGCAGGCCGCCGAAGGCGTCCAGCGCAGCTGCCAGCATGGCTGCCGTATCGGCGCTTTTTGATACGTCCGACTTGATGAAGCGCGCCTGGCCGCCGGCAGCGACGATCTCGTCGGTGACGCGTTTGCCGGCGGCTTCATTGATGTCGGCCACCAGCACGCGCGCACCTTCGCGCGCATAGCTCTTGGCGATGCCTTCGCCGAATCCCGAACCGGCGCCGGTCACGATGGCTACTTTGTCTTTGAGTCGCATGTCTTCTCCTTGTGGTTTGTTAGTTGATATCTCGTTCAATCGTGCTTGATGGCGATGGTCTTCAGGACCGTGAAGCCATACAGCGCCTCGAAACCTTTTTCACGCCCGTGGCCGCTGGCCTTGACGCCGCCGAACGGCAACTCTACGCCGCCGCCCGCGCCATAGTTGTTGATGAAGACTTGTCCGCTGCGGATCGCGCGCGCCAGGCGCAACTGGCGTCCGCCGTCGCGCGTCCAGACGCTCGCGACCAGCCCGAAATCGGTACCGTTGGCGAGGCGAATGGCATCGGCTTCGTCTTCAAACGACATCGCCGCCAACACCGGACCGAACACCTCTTCCTGCGCCAGACGGTGTTGAATCGGCACGTCGCGCAGCAAGGTCGGCGCCTGGTAGAAACCGCCCGCCGGTACGCCCTCGGCGATGCGGCCTTGCGCCACCACCGGAATCCGGCTGTCGGCGGCGTCGCGCAGGAAACCGGCCACGCGGTCCTGTTGCGTCTTGCGGATCAGCGGACCGCAGTCGAGGTCCATAGCTGCCGAGCCCACGCGCAGTTTGCCGAAGGCCGCACCGACGCGTTCCAGCACCTGTTCATAGGCGCTGCGCTGGACCAGCAGGCGGCTGCCTGCGGAGCAGGTCTGTCCGGAGTTCTGCACGATGGCGTTGACGATCACCGGCAACATGGCGTCGAAGTCGGCGTCGGCGAACACCACCTGCGGCGATTTGCCGCCCAGCTCGAGCGTGACCGGGGTGTGATGTTCTGCGGCGGCGCGCACCACGATCTTGCCGACGTTGGGAGAGCCGGTGAACGACACGTGATCAACGCCGGCATGTTTGACCAGCATATCTCCCGCTTCATGGCCGTAGCCGGTGACGATGTTGAGCACGCCTTCGGGCAAGCCTGCCTCGGCAGCCAGTTCGGCCACGCGCAGCAGCGACAGGCAGGCGTCTTCAGCGGGTTTGACCACGCAGGTGTTGCCGGCGGCGAGCGCACCGCCGACGCAGCGGCCGAAGATTTGCATCGGGTAGTTCCACGGCACGATGTGCGCGGTGACGCCATGCGGCTCGCGCAAGGTGAGCACGGTGTAGCCGGTCTGGTAGGGAATCGTCTCGCCGTGCAGCTTGTCGGCCGCGCCGGCATAGAACTCGAAATAACGCACGATGGCGGCGGCATCGGCGCGCGCCTGCTTGAACGGCTTGCCGCAGTCGCGCGCTTCCAGTTGCGCCAGTTCCTCCTGGTGTTCGGCCAGCTTCTGCGACAGCTTCATCAGCAGGCGGCTGCGGTCGGCTGCGCTGGTGCGGCTCCAGACGTTGTTGTAGGCCTTGCGCGCGGCTTGTACCGCGAGGTCGATGTCGGCGGCGTTGCCGCGCGCCAGCGATTCGAACACTTCGCCGTCGGAAGGATCAAGGACGGGAATGCTCTCGCCGGATGACGGCGCGGTCCAGCGATTGTTGATGAAGTGCTGTTTCATGGCTCGGTAAATCCCTTCTTTAAGGAGTAGCGCAAAGCGTGGCTACATGGCAATCGACATGCCGCCATCCACGTACAAGACGTGGCCGTTGACGTAGGAGGCGGCGTTGGAAGCGAGGAAAACTGCGGCGCCGGCGATTTCAGCCGGCTGCGCCCAGCGTCCCAGCGGCGTGCGCGTGGCAAAGTGGGCGTTGACGCGTGGATCGGCGATCGCTGCGGCATTGGCCTCGGTGGCCACGCCGCCCGGTGCAATGGCGTTGCTGGTGATGCCCAGCGGCCCGTACTCCGCGGCCAGTGCGCGCATCATGCCGGTCAGTCCGGCCTTGGCGCCGGTGTAGACGGCATCGCCGGAGCGCGCGATCCGGCCGGCAATCGACGTCACGGTAATCAGGCGGCCGCGCTTGTTCGGCACCATCAGGCGCGCTGCTTCGCGCGACAAGGTGTAGCCGGCGATCAGGTTGGTTTCCAGCATGGCGGCGATGTCGTCGTCGCTGAAGTCGAGCAGCGGCTTGCGGTTGCGCACGCCGGCATTGTTGACCAGTACATCGAGTCCGGCATGTTCTCCGGCGATGCGGGCGAAGGCGTCCTTGACGGCGGCTTTGTCGGTGACGTCGAAGGCGAGGGCGCTGGCCGACAAGCCTTGGGCGGTCAGGCCCTGTACCGCGCTTGCCAATGTCCCGGCGTTGCGGCCGTTGAGAATCACATGGGCGCCGCTGCCCGCCATGGCGCGGGCGATTTCCAGGCCGATGTCGCGCGCTGCGCCGGTGACGAGTACGGTCTTTCCCGTGAGCGAAAACTGTTCGAGGTAAGGCAGGTTCATGATTGGCTTCGATAAACAATGGACGGCAAAAGATATCACCGTCGCAGCCATTGAGCCGGACCGTCTGTCTCCTGTCGTTTTTGTTCTATGGGCAACCGGTCGGAAGATGCCGCCGCTGCCTCGTCTGGGTTCAATGTAAGTTGATCGCCAAAAGATGTCAATTGATATTACTACTTATTCGAGCGATGATAGTCGTGCGGTCATAAGGCAGGCTTATGGTCGCAGCCCAAATGCGCTACCATGCGCAATCTTCAGAAACTCGCCACCGGAGTTCAGCCATGCCGAAATCGCCAGCCGACCAGCCGCAGGAAAAGCCCGACGCCAAAGTCGTCAGCATCCGCACGCAACTGTCCACCGATGCGCTCGCGCTGGCCGCGGCCGGACTCGGTCCGGTGCGCCAGGAGCGCTTTGCCGAGCGCGTCTACGAGAACCTGTTCCACGCCATCGTCGAAGGCAAGATCGCCGTCGGCAGCCGCCTGCCATCGGAAAACGACCTCGCGACGCTGTTCGACGTCTCGCGCCCCATCGTGCGGCAAGCGCTCGACCGGCTGCGCGAAGACCAACTGGTCGAATCCCGGCGCGGCTCCGGCACTTACGTCATGGACAGCCCCGGCGTTGCCGGCAAAGCCGCCAGCGCGGAGCCGTCCGAGCGCATCGGCCACATCATGAACGGCCTCGAATTGCGTATGGTGGTCGAACCGGAATGCGCCTACATGGCGGCCCTGCGCCGCAGCACGGCAGACCTGGCCAGGATGGACGAGTTGCTGACCGGGTTTGAAGAAGCCAACGCCGTCGGCGGCATCGCCCACCATTTCGATTTCGGCTTCCATGAAGCGATCGCGACGGCGACCGCCAACCGGCGTTTCGTGCAGGTGCTGAAGACGCTGGAATACGACGTCAGCCACGCCGTCAATATGCTGCGCCACCTGATGCACATCCAGCCGTGGAAGCGCACCCAGGACGCGATGGACGAGCATCGCAACATCTTCGAACTGATCAAGCAGCAGGACGCGGAAGGCGCGCGGCGCGCCATGCGCGGACATATCGAAAACGCGCGCAGCCGCATGTTCAATAGCCGTCCCGGCTTGTAAGTGAAAATAACAACTTGAATCGGACCAGCTTGCATGGAATTGCGCCAACTCAGATATTTCGTCGCCATTGTCGATCACGGCTCGCTGTCGCGTGCGGCGCGTGTGCTGCACATCGCCCAGCCGGCGCTGACGCAGCAGGTGCGCCAGCTGGAAGAAGAGCTCGAAGCGCAATTGCTGCATCGCTCCGCGCAAGGCGTGATCGCCACCGACGCCGGCAAAACCTTCTATGAACACGCGCAGGCCATCCTCAAGCAGGTCACCGACGCCAAATCGGCGGTGGCGCAGTCCAACGACAAGCCGTCCGGCACCGTGGCGCTGGGCATTCCGCAAAGCGTCTCGGGAGCGCTGGCCTTGCCGCTGCTGACCGCCATCCGCGCCACCTATCCGGAAATCACCTTGCTGCTCACCGAAGAGCTGACCGGCAACCTGATCGTCCAGCTCAAGTCGGGCCGCATCAACCTGGCGGTGCTGTTCGATGACGGGCAGTTGTCGCCGTTTGCCAGCACGCCGATGGTGGAAGAAGAGATGATGTACATCACGCGCGCAAATTCACAGTACGGCGCCGTCAAGAAGAAGACGGTCACGCTGGCCCAGGCCATCAAGGCGCCGCTGATCCTGCCGGGCCTGCAGCACGGCGTGCGGCCGCGCATCGAGAACATCGTGCGTTCGCACGGCATGTCGCTCGACAACGTGATCGAGATCAATTCCGTGGCGATCCTGAAGTCGGCGATCCTCGCCGACATCGGCGCGACCATCCTGCCGGTGGCGCCTTTGCTGTCGGAAATCGAACGCGGCGACATGGTCGCGCTGCCGATCAGCGGTGAGCGCATGGCGCGCACGCTGGCCTTGTGCGCATCGAAGAACATCCCGCTGACCAATGCGGCGGCGGCGGTGGAGCGGCTGGTGCTGGATGTGACGGATGACTTGTGCCGCAGCGGCAAGTGGCTGCACGCAGAGGGGCTGGCGCGCGAATAGCCTGCTAGTCCGAAACGAGAGCTGCTGAACACTTCAGCTCCCGACGAGAATGCAAGGAGCGCGATTTGCCGATAATCTTGCGTACCTGTTTCAATTACTTATATCAATTTTAAGGAGACCCCTATGAAGCCTGTCAAACTCGCCATCGTCGGCGTCGGCAAGATTGTCTACGACCAGCACGTGCCGGCCATCACGCATAACCCAGGCTATGAACTGGTCGCCACCGCCAGCAGAAATCATTCCATCCCCGGCGTGCCGAGCTATGCGAGCATCGACGACATGTTCGCCGCGCGTCCGGACATCGAGGCGGTGTCGCTCTGCATGCCGCCGCAATACCGTTACAAGGCCGCGCATGCAGCGCTGTCGGCGGGAAAACATGTATTCCTTGAAAAGCCGCCGGGAGCAACGCTCTCCGAGGTCGAGTCGCTGAAGTCGCTGGCTGCGTCGCGCGGCCTGACGCTGTTCGCAAGCTGGCATTCGCGCCACGCGCCGGCCGTGCAAACGCTCAAGTCCCATCTCGCGAAAGATGCGCCAAAAGAGATGACGGTCATCTGGAAAGAAGACGTGCGCCATTGGCATCCGGGACAGGAATGGATCTGGGAAGCGGGAGGGCTCGGCGTGTTCGATCCGGGCATCAACGCGTTGTCGATCGTGACCGAGATATTGCCGTGGGATATTTTCCTGCGCAGCGCCACATTGGAATTCCCCGCCAATCGGCATAGTCCGATTGCGGCAAACCTGCATTTCGAGAATGCCGCCGGCATCAAGGTCAACGCGGAATTCGACTGGCGGCAGACCGGCGAGCAGACCTGGGATATCCTGGTGAAGACCGGCAATTCGTCGGTCCGTCTCAGCAAAGGCGGAAGTACGCTGCAGATCGACGGTGCGGCGTGCGCCTTGCCGGAGGAGGGCGAGTATCCATCCCTTTACCGCCACTTCCGCGACCTGATCGCCGCGGGCGCTTCCGATGTCGACCTGTCTCCTCTGCGCCATGTCGCCGATGCCTTCATGCTGGGCAAGCGTCTGGTGACGGATCCCTTCATCGAATGAAGAGTCGCTGACTCATTCGCACCGGGTCGTCGCCGCCAGGGCGGCGGCCAGGGGCGGCTTTTTCAGTGCTTGTTCAGTTTTTGTCGACCGCCGGATCCGGCAGTCTCGCGCCATCCAGCAAGGCGCCGATCACACGTTCACCCAAGGCCAGGCCTACGCTCATGCCGATGCCGGTATGCATCAGCACGACCGTGGTCCTGTCGTCGATCGGCGTGGCCGAGAACGGTCCCGGTCCCTTGCTGCCGTAGACACCTTGCCAGCGCTCCAGCACGTTCAGTTTCACACCCAGCGTATCTTCCGCCAGGCCGATCATGAGCTGATCGATTTCTTCGTTGTTGAACGGCGGCGCGTCGACACCGTAGTAATGCGAGTCGCCGATGATCAGTTCCTGGTACGGCGTCGGGCTGACCAGCAGGTGGATGCCGTGGCGATTCAGGGCCGGCGCCTTGGCTTCGATTTCGGCATGCACGCCGGCCGCGCTCGGCAGGTCGGAGAAGGCGCCGTAATGCGTGCACGACAAGCCGGTCAGGACCGCGTGCGTCAGCGGCAAGCGCTCCTGCGGCGCCGCGCGCAGCATCTGCAGACGGCAGACCTTGAGATTCATCTCGCCGAGCTTGTCGGCGAACAGCGTCTGGTAATCGTGGCCGGAACACACGATGGTGCGCTCGGCGCGGAACTCGCCGGCGGTGGTCGACAGATGGCCGTCGCGCGCTTCCCTGACCAGCGTGTTGAAATGGAACTGCACGCCCTGCGATTGCAGGTAGCACACCAGCGCCGGGACCGCTTCGCGCGAATACAGTTGCAAGTCCTGGGTGCCGTGCAGGGCTGAACGGTGGTGGCGGAAACGGCCGCCGTACAGCGTCTCGAGCTGCGTGCCTTCCAGCAGCGAGGCGTCGTAGCCGTGCTGGCGCGCCCGGACAATCATGAATTCTTCAAGCACCGCATGTTCGGCCGCGGTGCGGGCGAACAGCAGGGTACCGGCTTCGCGGGCGCTGAAGTTGGCGCGTTGCGCCAGGTGCAGCCACAGTGCGCGGCTTTGTTTGGCGAGGCCGAGCATGACGCCCGGCGGCTGGCCGGTAACCAGGCCCATGCCGAAATTGCGGATCGACGCGCCGATCGGCGTCGAGCTGCGTTCAAACACCACCACGCGCAAACCGCGCTTGACCGCCGCAAAGGCGTGCGCCAGGCCGAGTATGCCGGCGCCGACGACGGCGACGTCGATGTGATCCTTGTTCGTATTGGTGTTGATGTTGCCCATCTGATGCTCCGCGTTCTTCTGTTCAGTACCGCCCGCACCCTGGATGGGGCGGGCGGCAGGTCTGCATGTTGTTGCTTGCTGCTGCTATTTGCTAGTGCTGCTATTGCTGCGATCGCTGCTTATTGTTTCTTCTCAGCCTTGCTTTCGTAACGCTTGCTCCACTCGGTCAGGATGCGGTCGCGGTTGCTGCTGGTCCAGGCAAAGTCGTTCTTGGTCAGGCGTTTTTCGTAGTCGGCAGGCAGCAGCGGATCAGGCTTGGCGATGCCCGGCACGGCCAGCACGGCAAAGTTCTTTTCGTACTGCATCATGGCGTCCTTGCTGGCGGAGAAATCAGCCAGGCGCTTGGCGGCGTCGAGGTTCTTGGTGCCCTTGACGATGGCGGTCGCTTCCAGATCCCAGCCCAGGCCTTCCGACGGCAGGATGATGTCGATCGGCGCGCCTTCCTTCTTGGTCTTCACGGCGCGATATTCAAACGCGATGCCGATCGGGAATTCGCCGGTAGCAGCCGACTTGCATGGCTTGGAGCCGGAGTGGGTGTACTGGCCGATGTTTTTGTGCAGCGCGTCCATGTAAGCCCATGCCTTGTCTTCGCCCATCATCTGGATCCAGGCCGTGACATCGAGGTAGCCGGTGCCGGAGGAAGCCGGATGCGGCATGACGATCTTGCCGGCGTAGATCGGCTTGGTCAGGTCGGCCCACGAAGTCGGCTTCGGCAGACCTTGCTTTTGTGCTTCGACGGTGTTGAAGCAGATCGCCGAACCCCACACGTCCATGCCGACCCATGCCGGCGGATTGGCCGGGCTGCGGTACTTGGCTTCGATGTTCGACAGATTCTTCGGCGCGTAAGGCGTCAGCATGCCTTCCTTGTCGAGGATCGCCAGGCTGGATGCAGCCAGGCCCCAGATCACGTCGGCCTTCGGATTGGCTTTTTCAGCCAGCAGCTTGGCGGTGACGATGCCGGTGGAATCGCGCACCCATTTGATTTCGATGTCCGGATTGCTCTTTTCGAACTCGGCCTGATAAGCCTTGATCTGGTCCGCCTCAAGCGCGGTGTAGACGGTCAGCGTGGTCGCCGCGTGTGCCGACAGCAGGGCGCCTGCACCCAGTACGGAAGCAAGCAGTTTCAGAATGGTTGTAGGTTTCATGGTTGCTTTCTTGTGATGGAAAAGTAAAACGACGAACAGGGAATCAATGCAAATCAGTGTTTTTTACCGGCGCTGCGCCAGGCCTGGGCGCGACGCACCCAGTAGCCCAGGCCCCAGTGCATCAGCAGCGATACCGCAATCGAGGTCAGCAGGATCAGCGTGGACATCGCCGCGGCCGGGCCGACATCGCCGGCGTCGTCCATGTTCAGCACGGCGATCGCGGCCAGCACGGTGTTGGGGCTATAGAGGAAGATCACCGCCGACACCGTCGTCATCGACGACACGAACAGGTAGCGGAAAATCTCCAGCACGGCCGGCAGGCACAGCGGCACGGTAATGCGCAGGTAGGTGCGCAGCAGCGGCACCTTGAGCGAAGCCGAGGCGGCTTCGAATTCGGGATCGATCTGCTTGAGCGCGGTGACGGCGGTGAGGTGGCCGGTGGTGTAGAAATGCATCACCGAACACAGGATCAGGATCGCCATGCTGCTGTACAGGAAGTTCAGCGGGTTGGCCGGATGATTGAAGAAGAACACGAAGCCCAGCCCCAGCACCAGACCCGGCACCGCCATCGGCAGGAAGCTCAGGAAGCGCAGCGCATTGTCGAGCAGGCGATTGCCGCGCGTCTTCTCCATCAGCCAGGCGCCGGTGAAGATCACGATCGTGCCGGCGATGCTGGTGCCGATGGCCAGGCGCAGGCTGTTCCAATAGGCCAGCCAGCCGCCGCCGTCCATGTTGTCGAAGTCGTAGTGCATCAGCGTGAGTTTGAGGTTGTACGGCCACAGCTTGACCAGTGAAGCGCCGACGGCCACCGCGATCATCAGCAGCAAGGCCGCGCTGATGGCCAGCAGGAGCACGGTATAGACCGTATCCCGGCGCCACCGGCGGCGCGGCGTCAGCACTTCGGCGCGGCTGCTCATCTGGGCGCGCTGGCGTTTTTGCAGCCAGCCGTCGATGCAGAAACTCAGCAATGCCGGGATCAGCAACAGCAGGCCGATCAGCGCACCGCGGTCAAATTGCTGCTGCCCGACCACTGCCTTGTAGGCCTCCACGGCCAGCACGCTGAAAGCGCCGCCGACGATCTTCGGCACGCCGAAGTCGGTGATCGCCAGCGTGAACACCAGGCAGAATGCGCCGAAGATGCCGTAGCGCGTGGCGGGCAGCGTCACGGTGCGGAAGGTTTTCCAGCTGCCCGCGCCCATCGCCGACGCAGCGTCGTACAGGCGCGCATCGGCCAGCGACAGCGCCGACAGCAGGATCATCAGCGCATGCGGGAAGGTATAAAAGGCCTCGCCCAGCAAGATGCCCCAGAAGCCGTAGATGCTGCCGTTCATCCATTCCTTGAACAGTCCCTGGTTGCCGAACAGGTAGATCAGCGCAATGCCCGGCAGCAGCGACGGCGCCAGCAGCGGCAGCAGCGCGATCGCGCGCCACAGGCCCTTGAACGGCGCCAGCGTGCGTTGCAACCCGTAGGCGAACAGGTAGGCCAGCGGCACCACCAGCAAAGCGGTCGCAGCCGACACGCCGACGCTGCGCGCGACCATGGAGAAGAAGTTCGGATTGGAGATCAGCTTGCTCCACGGCGCCAGGCCGGCCCACGCGCCATTGCGGTCGAGCAGCGCCTGGCCGAGCACGGCCGCCAGCGGCAAGGCCAAGGCCAGCACCAGCAGGAGCAGCAGGAAGTATTTCAAGCCGTTCGCGGTCGCCGTGTCGCGATTGAAGGTCGACGCCGGCCTGGAGACGGAAGCCGGTGAGACAGCGAGCGGTGGCGCCTGGACGGAAGTGTTCATGCCGGACTCAGGCAAACAGATGCAGCGAGTGTTGCGGCAAGGAGATCCACATGCGCTGGGCGGAGACCTCCGGCAAGCGTGCGCGCACGTCGTTGGTGACGTCGGCCATCAGGCGCTGGCCCGGCAGTTCGTCGAGCTCCAGCATCATGCGGTAGCGGTCGCCGAGATAAATCTGATCGACCACACGCGCCGAAAACCGGTTCGACGCGTCGGCGGCCGGCAGCATGTCGACCGCTTCCGGACGGCAGAACAGACGACCGTTGTCGTTGTTGCCCATGTGCTGACGCGGCGCCTCGTCGACCGTCAGCGTGAGCGCGCCGACGCTGACCTGATGCGGCGACAGGCGCCGGAACGGCAGCCAATTGGCCTGGCCGATGAAGTCGGCGACGAAAGGTGTGGCCGGGTGGCGGTAGATGCGGTCCGGCGTGTCGAATTGTTCGATGCGGCCGTGCTGCATGATGGCGATGCGGTCCGACATGACCATCGCTTCTTCCTGATCATGCGTGACCATCAGCGTGGTGATGTTGAACTGCTTTTGCAGGCGGCGGATTTCCAGTTGCAGGTGTTCGCGCACCTGCGCATCGAGCGCCGACAGCGGCTCGTCGAGCAGCAGCAGCGAAGGCGAGGGCGCCAGTGCGCGCGCCAGCGCCACGCGCTGCTGCTGGCCGCCCGACAGCTGGCCGGGATACTTCCTGTCGCTGCCGGACAGGCCGATCATGTCCAGCATCTCGGCCACGCGCTGCTGCATCTGCGGGCGCGACAGGCGGCGCGCATTGAGGCCGTAGGCGACGTTTTGCGCCACCGTCAGATTGGGGAACAGCGCATACGACTGGAACAGGATGCCGTAGTCGCGCGATTGCGGCGGCAGGTGCGAGATGTCCGCGCCGTGGGCATGGATGGCGCCGTCGTCCTGTTTCTCGAGACCGGCGATGGTGCGCAGCAGGGTAGTCTTGCCGCAGCCGGACGGTCCCAGCAGGCAGACCATTTCACCCTGGCGCACGTCGAGCGAGACATTGTCGAGCGCGGTAAAGGCGCCGAAGCGTTTGCTGATATTGCGGATCGACAGAAAAGTCGCGGAGGTCGGAGAGATCGCCTCAGCGGCGGCTGTGGATGCAGGGGCAGTGACGGACAACGGAGAGGGCATCGCGCTCTTTCATCAGGACTATGCCGGGTTCGGCCAGAAAGTGAGCGGATATTACGTAGCTAATATGACCGCTGGATGACAGTTGCGACGCTATATATGGAATGGATTTAATCCATAGATTAAAGTTATGGATGTAGTGTTTTTGGCAAGTAATTCGCTGCAAGGCGAGACAAGCGGCGAATTCATCTGATAGAAGATGAAAATTCCTCTTCCGTATTTAACGACTTTCCACGATTTTTTCGTCTTCTGGTCCCTCGCATATTTACAGCTCCCGCATCTTCGCAGACATTGACAGGCTGCATGTGGTGACCATTCCTGAGCAAAATATGACGATTGTAAAACTACTGCTTCTGGCCAGTATCGCTGCGCTAGCCTCCTGCAATGCGAGTATCGCGGTCACAGAAGCGACGAAGTAAACAACACCATACCTTGCCTTCGACCTTGCCGCAGTGCCTAAGAGTGTGTGTAAGGAGTGCATGAAGGCCGCTTTACACGCACGTGCGAAAACGTCGGCTCCTAATATTTGAGACGCGACTAATTTCATCGAAAGGAAGCACCATGTTCTTCGGCGTTGACCCTCACCAAGACAATCTGCCAGCGCTGCTGGATGCGGCACTGCATGCAACCGAACAAGCGCACCGGCAACAGGTCGATACACCACTCCATACCTACGCCCGGATTGACGGCGCGTTTGACGATGCCTGGGGCAGTGCGTTGCTATGGCAACAAAGTCAGGCCGTCAAGGTGCATTACGTGCGCTCGATCTATACAGAGTCTCGTCTCGAAGCGCTGGAAGAGTGTGCGCCGTTTTTAGTGATCGTTGAGCATGACAACCGTATGCGCCTGTTCGAAAACCTGCTTGCCAGAACCGGCGGCAAGCCTATGATCACGTTCATCCAAAGTCCGCTAGATTTGTTCGCCTTGCAAAAACACCTGGTGCGTTTTAGCCAGATAGAGACGCCGGATACGCTGGTGTTGCCTCTTAGGTTTGCCGACAGCGTCGGTTTGCCGGACATTCTGGAGGTGTTCGACGCGGACCAGCGTGCAGCCATATTGAGTGGCGTTACTGCATGGCACACCATCGACCGTCAAGGAGGCGTCACCACCATCACCGGTGCCTGCCGCGACGCTGCGCTGTACGCGACACCGGACTATGGCGACGTTGATTGCATACCCTTCACCGAAGTGCAGTTTGTTGCATTGGTCGATAGCGCTGAATCGGATGAAATTCTGGCTGAAGTGGTCGACAGAGCGACGAAATTGTATCAACACGAAAAAATATCCACGCTATTTGCAAAAATAAAAACTGCACTCGCGCAGATGGATCAACGTCATATTAAAGACGCGCAGGATCGTAGAGCTCTTGCCCGGCGTAGCTTAACTGTGCGAAATATCAATGAAATGACGATCATGCTTGACGTGTATAAAACGCAAGGAATAGCGGCCGCGATGGCGTGAATGAGCGAATTCACAAAGGAAACGAGATGATGATTAAAAGATTAACGCTACTTATTGGCATGGCTGTTTTAGCGGCTTGCACTGCGACTGTGCCGATAGTGGAGACTAAAAAAGAAACAAAACCATACGTCTACATACCCGAAGAATACGTGTCGATCTCCTGCGTCACACATGGCACGGGCTACATCCATTCTTTTGCCATCGAAGAGCCAGTGCATAGCGGCCCGATAGGCGGCCGGATGGCAGGCGGCGCCAGTTGTGGCGGTATCATCGCCGCCGGCTACGCTTTGCCCAAGACCTGGTTTCCGGGGATGAAAGTCAAAGTGCGGTGGAATCGTCCGATCAAAGGTGTGGATAGCTGGCATGAAAAGACGACCAATATCATGCGGTATGGCGAAGCTGGGACGATAACGGTACATTTTTTTTCAAATGATCAAGTGAGGGTAGTGTCGTCTGCGAGATATGCACCGGAAAGCCCGAAACATCCCATTCCAGAAGATGCCCTTATTCCCCCACCGGAGGAGCAATAACCATGAGTGCCCCAATCTACGCCGCGCCACTAGAGATTGCCGCAGATCCCGAAACAGAAATGACGGTAACGGAAGCGCAAGAAATCGCCCTGAAGGATTTACTCAGAGCGCCGAAAGAATACACACCAAGCGGCAACCCTCTGCCGCCTTGCCAAAAGATGGTCAGGATCGGCCTGTTCTTCGACGGCACCAGCAACAACAAATACAGGGATGAACCGAATCAGACGCATACCAACATCGTCAAACTGTTCAATGCCCACAAGGATATAAAAGGCGACGGTTATCTCAAGGATTCCAGCTGCTTCCGCTTCTATATCCCGGGCGTCGGCACACGCTTTCCCGAGAATCAGGAATGGAAAGAGACCCAGGAAGGTAAGGCCATGGGCAAAGGTGGGCAGGCACGGATTCTGTTTGGAATTTTGCAAGTTTATAATGCGGTGTATCAGGCATTTAATGACGGTACTCGATTGTTCACTGACAGCGAGCTCACCGCCAAACTAAAAAGCTACGTCCGCGACGTCGACAACAACTACGACAAGGAGTACCCCCAGCACGAACGCCGCAGACGCTGGTTTACGCAACTGCGCGACGAATTGAACGACAGGCTGCAAGCCCGGCGCGACATCATCATCCGGCCGCGCATTCCTATGATACGTGTGGCCGTGTTCGGGTTTTCGCGCGGGGCGATTGAAGCCCGCAGCTTCTGCTACTGGCTCGATGCCACGCTGGAAGGCAAGTCCACCCTGGCCGGCATGCCCATCCAGATCAACTTCCTCGGCCTGTTCGACTCCGTCGCCTCGGTCGGGCTGCCGCATTCGGTGGCGCAAACTACGCCGTTCCGCTTCATCGATGGCCACTTCAGCTGGGCGGCGGAGACCTTGACGCCGCTGCCCGCGCTGGTCAAGCAAACCGTGCACTACATTGCCGCGCATGAGCAGCGCATGAACTTCCCCGTCACGCGCGTCCAGGGTAACAACGTAGAGGAGGTGCTGTATCCCGGCGTGCATGCCGATGTCGGCGGCGGCTACTGCCCCAGGGAGCAAGGCCGTGGCATGACGGTCGGACAGATGGTGTCGCAGGTGCCGCTGCTGCATATGCAGAAGATCGCGCGCCTGGCGGGTGTTCCTCTGGTGTCTTATCACCAGATGGATGCGCGTCTGCAAAATGACTACGCCCTCAGCCCCGAACTGGCGGCCAACTGGAACGCCTACATGGCGGGAGGGGATTTCGCCGGTACCTATGAAAGCAAGGTGCGCGAACATCTGCGCCTGTACTACCGTTTTCGTTCTCGCTGGCTGGGCCGCATGGCGCAACTACCGGCCTGTCAACGCGCCACGCCGCAAGAACAGCAAGACATGGTCAGCTACGATGCACTGCTCCAGAGCGACATGGCACTGCTGCGCGAACGCGCCAAGGGTGGACGTCCACGGATGTACAGGGCCAACGGCGATGAAATAAAATTTTTTGAGCCGGGTAACGAACACATCGCCAACCGAGAACAGTTACTGCGCGCAGATATGCGCCAAGAGCCCGACGCCACTGAAGCCCTGGCGTTGGCGGTATTCGAAGAACGACGCGGACTGTTGAGAGACGACGGCATCGGTTTGCTGGAAGAGCAGGTGCACGATGCGCTGGCAGGGTTCTATCTGGGCGGCTACGTCAGCGCGGAAGAGAAGGCCGAAAAGCTGCGCACTTGGCAAACCAAGCCGCCGTCGAAGAATGACCACTACAACTATCAGGTCTGGCAGAACTTCCAGAAAGCCAAGGAAAAAAATCCTGCGCTGCAGACAATTCTGGACGACAAGGCTGCGTTGGCCCAGCAGGCGGAGAATGCGCGGTTCAATAGTGGCTTGGAGGAAATGGAGTCGTTACAGCGGCGTGGCGCCTTTACTGACGACGAAGCTGCTCTGTTGACGCGAGACGCTCATGGTCAGCCACTCTTTCCAGTGCAAAAGGATGAGGATGCAGGTGTATTGTGCAGTGGCTATGTTGCTACACAGTCCGGTACCTTGCGCGAAGGCGGCGGGTATCTGATGCCGCGTGCTGTATTTTTGCCGTAGAAATGTGTCTGACATGCTATCCATCCGATGTCCCATGTGTAGTCGTTCCAGCAACAACGGGAACGACTACTTCACAGTTTGTCAGTCAGTGTTCACATTGTTCACTTGCCCGGCGCTAGCACGATCTTCATTCTCCACTTGCTTGATGTCGGCGTTGACCGTATCTTCGGGGTTGAGTTCGGGGCGGTAGCTGGGCAGATAGAACACCTCAATCGCATGGCATGCTTGGCTAATTCCGTTTTCTGAGACGACCCTTCATGACGCTTCCCATCTTCCCTTTGCCATGGATTACTCCTTGAACAAGTCATCGATGAAAGCCGCCGCTGCACTGGTAAGCGTCGGCACCGCGCTGCTGGCCGGCTGTTCGGCGCAAAAGCCCGATACCCAGGCCAACCGCGACGCCACCGCCAAGGAAATCATCGAGCAGGTGAAAACCACGCCCGACGGCACCTCCACGGCCGACTCGCTGGACGCCTACAAGGAAGATCTGGCGCGCCGCATTTCCCAGGTCAACTCGCTCAAGGTCCACGTCGAACGCCCGCAAGCCCTGCTGCGCTCCGTCATCGTGATCAAGTACGTGGTCGACAAGGATGGCAACCTGGTGCGCAGCGAAGTGGTGCGCACCAACAAGGACAAGGCCAGCGAAGCCACTGCGCTGGCCACCTTGCGCAGCACTGCGCCGTTCCCCAAACCGCCGGCGGCCTTGCTGAGCGGCGGCCGGGTGGAATTGTCGGAGACCTGGCTGTTCAACAACAACGGCCGTTTCCAGCTGCGCACCATCGCGCAGCCGCAGAAGAACGAATAGCGCACGCCTGCATCATCTCCTTCAATGGCATCAGAAAAGCTGATGCCAGCCTTCACGAAAGCTGGTTTGTTCTCGTTGCGCGGAATCATTACACTTGCCGCGCAAGAACTCGTCCATGAAGGAAATCCCATGATGTATCTGATCGCCGCCTTGTTTGCGATAGGCGCTTCGCTGTTCGTGTCCGAGACCGAGGCGCGCACGCTGTGCACGCTCATCGTCGATCCGGCGAGCGGCAAGGCGTTGGTGCGCGAGGGCGATTGCGCCACGCGCGTGACGCCGGCTTCGACCTTCAAGATTCCGATTGCGCTGATGGGCTACGACGCCGGTTTCCTCAAGGACGAGCATGCGCCGGCCATCCCGTTCCGCGAGGGCTACACCTATTGGGGCAATCCGGCCTGGCGCGACACCATCGATCCGGCGGCGTGGATAAAGTATTCGGTGGTGTGGTACTCGCAGCAGGTCACGCATGCGCTCGGCGCGGCGAAGTTCAAGGCCTATGTCGACAAGTTCAGCTACGGCAACCGTGACGTGCACGGCGACAAGGACAAGAACAATGCGCTGGACCGCGCCTGGATCAGTTCGTCGATCCGGATTTCTCCGGACGAACAGGCGCAATTCTTGAGTAAGCTGGTCAACCGCAGCTTGCCGGTCAGCGTCCACGCGATGGAGATGACCTCGCGCATCACGCTGATGCCGCCGCTGGCGGACGGCTGGGAGCTCCACGGCAAGACCGGCGCCGCCATGCCGCGTACGCCTGACGGCGGTTACGACAAGGCGCATTTCTACGGCTGGTTCATCGGTTGGGTCACCAAGGACGCGAAGACGCGCGTGATCGTGCGCCTGGCCCAGGAAGAGAAAGAAGAAAAGATCAGCGCCGGCGTGCGTGCCCGCGACGCCTTCCTGGCGGAATTGCCGGGGCTGCTGGACTAGGATTTCCTGAGCGAAGCTTCGTGCAGGCGTCCCACCGCCAGCGCCAGCTCATCCGGCGTCATCGACGCAAATCCCAATCGCAGGCCGTTGACCGGCTGGTCCAGCGGCGAGAACTGGCGGCCGCTGCGAACGAACAGTTGCACGCCGGCGGCATGCCGCACCATGGCGTCGACGTCGATATCCTCGCGGAAGGTCACCCACAGCGCAAGTCCGCCCTCGGGATTGCGCAGCGTGACGCGTTCGCCGAAACGATCCTGCAAGGACTCCATCAACGCGTCCTTGCGCGCGCGATACAGCTTGGCGGCGCGGCGCAGATGCTTGCGCAATTCGCCGTCGGCGATCAGGTCGGCCAGCATCTTTTGCATGACGGCGTCGCCGTGGGTGGAAATCAGCAGCTGATTCTTGCCCAGCGCCTCGATCAGGTTTTCCGGCGCGACGATGAAGCCGCAGCGGAACGACGACCCCAGCAGCTTGGACAGGGAGCCGATGTAGATGACGCTGCGCTGGCCGGCGTCGCTGGCCAGCGGCAGGTAAGGGCGGCCTTCGAAGTGGTATTCGTGGTCGTAGTCTTCCTCGATGATGGTAAAGCGATGCTGCCGCGCCAGCGCCAGCAGTTTCTGGCGGCGATCGGCGCGCAGGCTGACCGTGGTCGGGAACTGATGATGCGGCGTCAGGTAGATCAGCCGCACAGTTTTCTTCGAACATAGCGCCTCGATCTGGTCCACGCGGCAACCGTCGCAGTCGACGTCGATGACTTCGATCTGCGCACCCAGCGCACGGAAGATGGCCCAGGCCGGCGGATAGCTGAGCCGCTCCACCAGCACCACGTCGCCGGGACGGATCAATGCACCGGCAGCCAGGTGCAGCGCCATCTGCGTGCCTTGCGTGAGACAGATGTTGGCCGGGCCGGCGGTCAGTCCGCGCGTGGCGCGCAGCATCTCGGCCAATGCCGTGCGCAGCTGCGCCGCCGATTCGAGGTTGCCGTATTTGACCCAGCTGGATCTGAAGGCGGTCTTCATGGCGTTGCGGTAATAGCGATGCAGCACGGCTTGCGGCAGCAGCCGGTGATCGGGTGCGCCGTTGTCGAAATACATGGTGTCGCGCGTGCGGCCGGCACGCACGGCGGGGACGTAGAGATCGTCGAAATACGGCGGCAGTGCAGGCGCCATGAAATCGGGCGCAAACATGTCGCCGGCATTGGCGGCGCGTTTCGATTGCAATGTCCTGGCGGGCGTCATGGCCTGGTCGGCGAACAGCGCATTGACGAAGGTGCCGCGGCGCGGTTCGCTGACCAGCCAGCCTTTGATGATCGCTTCTTCGTAGGCCAGGATCACGGTCTTGCGATTGACGTCGAGGATATCAGCCAGCTCGCGCGTACCGGGCAAGGCCGCGCCGGGCTCCAGGTGGCCGCTGCGGATGGCGTTGGCAAGTCCGTCGACGATCTTGCGATAGGAGGCTTTTTGCGCGGAACCGTCGGCGTCGAGATCGAGCAGGGGACGCCATTTTCTCATCTGGACCATGTGAATCGTTCAAATCTGGAGGTTTCAATGGTCCTATTCTAACGCCACAATCCTCGTCATCGACCCATTTCAATCCGACAGGCAACGAGGACAAAATGTACGGCAAGCACGGCAAGCACACCATCACGCTGGACCCATCCGGCAAGACCTTCGCCGCGGGCGACGAACTGTTGCTCGATGCGGCGCTGGCGCAGGGCGTGTCCATTCCCTTTTCCTGCCGTCGCGGCGAATGCGGATCGTGCAAGGTCAGGGTGCTGGTCGGCCGTCACGAGACCGAGCCGTACGTGGCCCTGGGTACCCCGTATCCGCTGGCGCACGACGAGATGCTGTTGTGCCGCAACCGCGCCTGCAGCGACATGCGCATCGACATTCCGGGCTGGTCACCGGAGGCGCAGGCGTCGCGCTTTGAAGCACAGGTGCTGGAAAAGCGGTTGCTGACGCCGAACGTGGTGCGGCTGGTGCTGCAGGGCGCAGCGGCGATGCCGATCCGCGCCGGGCAATATGTGAAGGTCTATCTCGACGACGGCAGCAGCCGCTGCTTTTCGGTCGCCAACATTCCCGCCGACGATGGCGGCAAGCTGGTCTTCCATATCCGGCGCGTGGCCGGGGGACGTTTTTCGGAAAGCATGCTCGACCGCCTTGCCGTCGGCGATGTGCTCAGCGTGGAAGGCGGCTTCGGCGCCTGCACCTGGCAAACCGGCGAACGTTCGGCCTTGCTGCTGTTCGCGACCGGTACCGGCTATGCCGGGATCAAGCCGATTCTGCTGGCGGCGCTCGCCGAGGCGACGGCGAGAGGGGATATGTCGCCCGTGAATTTGTATTGGGGCGGCGCCCGCGCCGATGATTTCTATGACCGGGAATTCCTCGACCGGCTTGCCGGGAGCGACGCCCGCTTCACCTGGACCGGCGTCATCCCGCAGGCGGAACACATCGAAGCAGGCGTGCAGCAAGGTTATGTGCAGGACGTCGCTGCTGCCGGCGATCACGCCTGGCCGGGCGTGCGCGCCTACGCCTGCGGCAATCCGGCAATGGTGGCGGCCGTGCGCGAACGCTGCCTGGCGCTGGGCGTGGCGGGGCATCACTTTATTGCGGAAGCGTTCGTGCCGTCTGGCGCCAGCACGGCGCCGATGGCGCGCGGCGGTTTCGATCCGGTGTGGGAACGCGTCGGCCCCAGGTATTCGCTCGATGGCATGCTGGCGGCGCGCGAACAATCCATCCGCGCGCTGGCGCAGATCGTCGGCAAGCTGCGCGTGGGCATGACCACCGCTGAGGCCGTGACGATGGCGAACGATCATCTTCGCGCGATGGGTTCGTCGCATACCTGGCATCCGACCTATATCCGCTTCGGCGACGACACGGTCAGGACGCCGCGCGAGGGCGTGGACAAGGAACGCAGGCTGCGCGCCGCCGACATCGCGGTGGTCGATCTCGGTCCGGTGTGGGATGGCTATGAAGGCGATTTCGGCGACACCATCGTGTTCGGCGACGATGGCCTGCATCGCGCTTGCGCGCAGGCGGCGCGCGATGTCTTCAGCGAGACCCGCGATGCCTGGCGCACCGGCCTCACAGGACGCGAGCTGTACGATTTTGCCGAGGCTGCGGCAGCGCGCGGCGGCTGGCTGCTGGAACGCAACCTGGCGGGACATCGGGTGTCCGACTTCCCCCATGCGCTATTCGGTCCGGCCAAGCTGGCCGAGATGGAAATCGTGCCGGGCGACGCCGTCTGGGTGCTGGAAATCCAGCTGCGCCACCCGACCGAGGCGGTCGGCGCCTTCTACGAAGATATCCTGATCGGCACGCCGTCGGCGGTGTAAGCCCGGCGGCGCACCGTGAACAAGACGGCCATGCCATGCAAGCCGAAGGAGGGCCGTCGAGGAAGAATCAGTCTTCGGCGACGATGCAATTGCGTCCGCGCTGCTTGGCCATGTACAGGCGCTTGTCGACGGTTTCCATGAAATCGATGTGCTGGTCCTGGCGCGACGGCACGATGGTCGCCATGCCCAGGCTGATGGTGACGACGCTGTCGACCTGCGATTTTTCGTGCGGGATTTTTTCTTTCAGCACCAGCTTGCGGCAGCGCTGCGCCACTTTCAGGCCGGAGGCGCGATCGGTCTCTGGCAAGATCAGCACGAACTCTTCACCGCCGTAGCGCGCGAAGAAGTCGCGCGTGCGCGTGGCGGCCGCACCAAGCGCGCCGGCGATCTGCTTGAGGCAGGCGTCGCCGCGGATGTGGCCGTAATGGTCGTTGTACTGCTTGAAGTAATCGATGTCGAGCATGATCACCGACAGCGGTGTGCGGTTCCTGACGGCGTTGGCCCATTCCACTTCCAGCGCCGAATCGAACATGCGGCGGTTGGCGACGTTGGTGAGGCCGTCGCGGTAGGACAGCGCTTCCAGTTCTTTCTGCAGCTCCGCCAGGCGCGCTTCGTTCTTCTTGCGCTCGGTGATGTCGAACATGAAGCCGATCAGCGCTTCCACTTCGCCGTCCGGTTTGCGCACCACGTGCACCACGTCGCGAATCCAGACATGTTCGCCGTCCCGCGTGATGGCGCGGTAGTCGGCTTCGTGGTCGACGCCGGCCTTCGACTGCGCCACGCAAAAATTCACCACGCCTTCACGATCTTCTGCATGGATGCGCATGGCCCAGTCTTCCACCGACACCCAGCTCTCAGGGGCCCAGCCCAGCAGCGCTTCGATCTGCGGACCGACGTAGGCAAACTTCATGGTGGCCCAGTCGATTTTCCAGGGGATTGCCTTGGTCGATTCAAGGAGGGTTTTGTAGACGGCGCTGTCGGGTTCCATTTGCTTTGGTGCTTGTCTGGTCATGTGGACGTCGGGGTGAGTTGGGCGTGACGAGCCGGGGTGTGATCCGGCCCGCCGTTGGCGGAAAGGAAATTGTCGTAAGAATAACCCGGGGTGTCGGGGGACGCATGAAAACGCGTTGAAAAATGATCGGCAGGTTCGGTGGCCCGTGCGCCGAGGCCCGCAGGGCGCGGAGTTGAGGGCGGTTTCATGCTTGTTGAAAAGTGATAGCAATCGTCAATTGATTTAAAACATTTAATCAATTGTGCAAAAGACTTTCGTCTGATTTATCTTTCAGGACATGACTTGCAGAAAGATTCGACGTTGCCCGAGCAGCGCACTCGCCCCTCAACTCATCAAACAGGAACGCAGCACATGTCTTCGAATGCCTCCACCATCAGCTCGCCCGCCGCACCACAACAAGACTCAGCAATTTTTCGCGCACTCGCCGAGATGCTCGGCCACGGCGGTATCCGCATCAACGGCAATAATCCCTGGGATATCCAGCTGCATCGCGCCGGCGTGCCCGAACGCGCCTTTGCGCAAGCCAACCTCGGCCTCGGTGAGGCATACATGGATGGCGACTGGGACGCCGAACAGCTGGACGAATTTTTCTCGCGGCTGTTGCGCACGCGACTGACCGACAACATCAAGCCCCTGCGGCTGGTAGGTCACGTGCTGGCCGCGAAATTCATGAATCGCCAGAACCTCAAACGCTCGCGCATGGTCGGCGAAATGCACTATGACCTCGGCAACGATTTCTACGCGGCGATGCTCGATTCGCGCATGACCTACACCTGTGGCTACTGGAACACCGCAACCACGCTGGAAGAAGCGCAGGAAGCCAAGCTCGACCTGATTTGCCGCAAGCTGAAACTGAAGCCCGGCATGCGCGTGCTCGATATCGGCTGCGGCTGGGGCAGCTTCATGGCTTTTGCCGCCGAGCGCTACGGCATTGAAGCGGTGGGAGTGAGCATTTCCAAGGAACAGATCGCGCTGGCGAAAGAGCGTCACGGGCACCTGCCGCTCGACTTCCGCCTGCAGGACTACCGCGAACTCAACGAACGCTTCGACGCCATCGTCAGCATCGGCATGTTCGAACATGTGGGCCGTCGCAACTACCGCACCTACATGGAAGTCGCGCATCGCTGCCTGGCCGACGACGGCCTGTTCCTGCTGCACACCATCGGCAAGAACCAGCGCAAGTCCTCGCCCGATCCATGGATCGACAAATACATTTTCCCCAATGGCGATCTGCCGTCCATCGGTCAGATGGGCGACGCCTTCGATCATCTGTTCGTGGTGGAGGATCTGCACAACTTCGGCGCCGACTACGACAAGACGCTGATGGCCTGGCACAGCAATTTCGAAGCGGCGTGGCCGCGTTTCGAGGCGCAACTGGGGGCGCGTTTCCGCCGCATGTGGCGTTATTACCTGCTGTCCTGCGCCGGGGCATTCCGCGCACGCGACATCCAGCTGTGGCAGTGGGTGTTGTCGAAGAAGGGCGTGATGGGCGGTTATCGGCGCGAGCGCATCTGAGGTCCTAAGCCTGTGCTGACCCCAGGCGATCCGCCAGCAAAGGCAGCAGCAACTCCGCTGCCTCCTCGGATTTGATCGCCAGCAAAGGATCGGCGCGCGTGACGCCGCGGTTGATGGCGGCGATCGGTTTTCCGGCTTCTGCAGCCATGCGGCAAAAACGGTATCCCGAAAACACCACCAGCGACGACCCCACCACCAGCACCGCATCGGCCGCCGCCACCGCGCGCTCGGCCGCTTCGCTGCGCGCACGCGGCACGCCGTCGCCGAAAAACACCACGTCGGGTTGCAGCATGCCGCCGCACACCGGGCAAGGCGGCACATGGAAGCCGGCCAGGGCGGCCGTTTCCAGATCTGCATCGCCGTCGGGCAGGGCCGCCGCATCGCTGGCGGCCAGTTCGGGATTGGCGAGTTCCAGCAAGTCCTGCACGCTGCGGCGCGTATGCGTGGCGCCGCAATCGAGGCAGACCACGCGATGGATGTTGCCGTGCAATTCGATGACGTCGCTGCTGCCGGCCTGCTGGTGCAGGCCGTCGACGTTTTGCGTGAGGATGGTGGAGATCTTGCCTGCAATTTCCAGCGCCGCCAATGCGCGGTGGCCGGCGTTTGGCGTTGTTCCCGCCAGCTTGGGCCAGCCGATCATGCTGCGCGCCCAATAACGCCGGCGCATCGCTTCCGAACTGCGGAAGGCCGGACCTTCCATCGGCGCCTTGCCGCGCCGCACGCCGTTGGCGTCGCGATAATCGGGAATGCCGGAGGCCGTGCTGATGCCGGCGCCGCTCAGGACCAGTACACGGCGATGCGGCGCGATGAACGCGGCCAGCGCGTCCACGTCCGCGAAGAGATGGTCTTCCAAGAAAGTCCCGGTCTTAAACCCGGTCCATGCCCGCGGTCACGATGAAGGACACCAGCGCGGCCGTGATCGACCAGACGGCCAGGCGATATTGCGGGATGAACTTGGTGATGACCGGCAGCAGGAAGTAGAGGACGACGCCGATGAGGATGCAGGTGATGACTCGTTTCATGACTTGATCTTGTTGATGTTGATGAAGATGCCCGCCGGTTCAGCGACGGCGACGTTGAGATCCTATCATTGATTGACGGCAATGGCAGCCCGGGCTTCCCCAAGCGGACAAGCGCAGACAGGTGCGGGCAGGGGCATATTTAAAACTTATACCCCTATCGACAATCCGTATTTCCTTGATCTTGTCTTAAGAGAATAGACTTCAGTCACAGCAGTTTCGGAGGACGGATTGTTGTGAAGGCCGCTACCACGGCCGCTTTGTCTGGCAGTAACGCATCGTACCCGGTGCAGTAACGGCAGGCGATATCTGAATAACCATTTTGGAGACGTACATGGAATACCGTTCGGCAGCCGAGCCTGTTGAATTGTCAGCCCCTGACCGGTCGGGGCGGGCAGTGCAAAAGGTAGCAACCACAGCAGAAAATTCAGCAGCAACTTCAGCATCCACTCCCGTCTCGGGGGCTGCACCGCTCGCGACGGTCAGTCTCGACGACAAATACACCGCAACTTCGGGTTCGATCTTTTTGTCCGGCATCCAGGCGCTGGTGCGCTTGCCGCTGCTGCAGTATCTGCGCGACCAGAAAGCCGGGCTCAACACCGCGGGCTTCATTTCCGGCTATCGCGGCTCGCCGCTGGGCGGACTCGACGAAGCCCTCTGGAAGGCGCAGCCGCATCTCGACGCGCACAAGATCAGGTTCCAGCCCGGCACCAATGAAGACATGGCGGCCACCGCCGTCTGGGGCACGCAGCAGGTCGACCTGATCGGCCCGGCCAAGGTCGACGGCGTGTTCGCCATGTGGTACGGCAAGGGCCCCGGCGTGGATCGCTGCGGCGACGTGCTCAAGCACATGAACCATGCCGGCACCTCGGCCAAAGGCGGCGTCCTGCTGGTGGCGGGGGATGACCACGGCGCGTATTCGTCGACGTTGCCGCACCAGTCCGACCATATTTTCTCGGCATCGATGATTCCGATGCTGTATCCCTGCAACGTGCAGGAATATCTCGACCTCGGCCTGCACGGCTGGGCCATGTCGCGTTTCTCCGGCTGTACGGTGGGCTTCAAGGCGCTGGCCGACACCGTCGAGTCGAGCGCCTCGGTGGATGCCGATCCGTTCCGCGTCGAGATTACCTATCCGGCCGACTTCGCCATGCCCGAAGGCGGCCTCAACGCCCGCTTGTCGACCGACACGCTGGGCGTGCAGGCGCGCAAGCAGGAAGCGCTGATGCAGGATTACAAGATCTATGCCGCGCTCGCCTACGCGCGCGCGAACAAGCTCAACCGTGTGATGATCGACAGCCCCAAGGCGCGGCTGGGCATCATTGCCTCGGGCAAGTCCTACCTCGACGTGCTCGAAGCGCTGAGCGAACTCGGTATCGATGAAGACTTCGCCGCCGAGATCGGCCTGCGCCTGTTCAAGGTGTCGATGCCGTGGCCGCTGGAGCCGGAAGGCGTGCGCGAATTCGCCCAAGGCCTCGATGAAATCCTGGTGGTGGAAGAGAAGCGCCAGATGGTCGAATACCAGCTCAAGGAACAGCTCTACAATTGGCGCGACGATGTGCGGCCGCGCGTGATCGGCAAGTTCGACGAAAAGGGCGAGTGGGTAGCGCCGCGCGGCGAATGGCTGCTGACCTCCAAGGCCGATTTCTCGGTGGCGCAGATCGCGCGCGTGATCGCCGCGCGCATCGCCCGTTTCCACACCAGCGACCTGATCAAGGCGCGCCTGGCTTTCCTCGACGCCAAGGATGCGGTGCTGAACAAGGCGGTCAGCACGCCGCCGCGGCCGGCCTATTACTGCTCGGGCTGCCCGCACAACACCTCGACCAAGGTGCCGGAAGGCAGCTTCGCGCTGGCCGGCATCGGTTGCCACGTGATGGCCACCGCCATCTATCCCGAGTTCAACAAGCTGACCACGCACATGGGCGGCGAGGGCGGCCCCTGGATCGGCCAGGCGCCGTTTTCGCAAGTGCCGCACGTGTTCGCCAACCTTGGCGACGGCACCTATTTCCATTCGGGTTACCTGGCGATTCGCGCGGCAGTCGCCGCCAACGTCAACATGACCTACAAGATCCTCTACAACGATGCGGTGGCGATGACCGGCGGCCAGCCGGTCGACGGCACCACCTCGGTGCCGATGATCGCGCAGCAGATGGCGGCCGAAGGCATCCGGCGCATCGCGCTGGTGAGCGAAGACATCAGCCGCTACAGCGATCGCTCCAATTTGCCGGATCTGGTCACCATCCACGACCGCAAGGACATGGAGGCGGTGCAACGGGAGATGCGCGAGTTGCCGGGCGTGACCGTGATCATCTACGACCAGACCTGCGCTGCCGAGAAGCGTCGCCGCCGTAAAAAAGGCGAATATCCCGACCCGGATCAGCGCCTGTTCATCAACGAAGCCGTCTGCGAAGGCTGCGGCGACTGCGGCGTGCAATCGAACTGCACCTCGATCCTGCCGCTGGAAACCGAGTTCGGCCGCAAGCGCGCCATCGACCAGTCCTCGTGCAACAAGGACTATTCCTGCGTCAAGGGATTTTGCCCGAGCTTCGTCACCGTCAGCGGCGGCAAGCTCAAGAAGTCCAAGACTGGCGTTATCAAGAAGGACGGCGCGGACGACTTTGGCTTGCTGCCGGAACCGGCCATCCCATCCTGCGACACGCCGTTCAACATCCTCATCAACGGCATCGGCGGCACCGGCGTCATCACCATCGGCGCCCTGATGGGCATGGCGGCGCACCTGGAAGGCAAGGGCGCGTCGGTGCTGGACATGACCGGCATGTCGCAAAAGAACGGTTCTGTGACTTCGCACGTACGCATCGCGCGCACGCCGCAGGCGATCCGCGCCCAGCGCATCGCCACCGGCGAAGCCGACCTGATCCTCGGCTGCGACATGCTGACCGCCGGTTCGCACGATGCGATTTCCAAGATGCGTCCGGGCCGCACCCGCGCCGTCGTCAACGTGCATCAGCAACCGCCGGGGCAGTTCGCCAAGAATCCCGACTGGCAATTTCCGTTTGAAGACGTCAAGGCGCTGATCGGCGAGTCGGTCGACCAGCAGGCCGACTTCATCGACGCCACGCGCCTGGCGACGGCGCTGATGGGCGACTCGATCGCGACCAACCTGTTCATGCTGGGCTACGCCTACCAGCGTGGCGAATTGCCGCTGACAGAAGCCGCCTTGCTGCGCGCCATCGAGATGAACGGCGTCGCCGTCGAGTCCAACAAGACCAGCTTCCTGTGGGGCCGCCGCGCCGCCGTCGACCTGGCGCGCGTGGAACGCATTGCGGTGCCGGCGCAACCGGTGGTGATCCGCATGCCGGAAACGCTGGACAAGCTGATCAAGCGCCGCGTGGCTTTCCTGACCGACTATCAGGATGCGGCTTACGCGGAATCTTTCGCCGGTTTCGTCGAGCAGGTGCGCGCGAAGGAAGCCGCCTTGAATCTCGGCGACAAGCTCACCATGGCGGTGGCGCGCAATTTGTCCAAGCTGATGGCCTACAAGGACGAATACGAAGTCGCCCGCCTGTACACCGACGGCCGCTTCGTGGAACAACTGAAGCAGCAGTTCGAAGGTGACTTCTCGCTGAGCTTCAACCTGGCGCCGCCGCTGTTCTCCAAAAAAGATGCGCAAGGCCGCCTGGTCAAGGCGAAGTATGGTTCCTGGATGATGTCGGCGTTCAAATTGCTGGCGAAGTTCAAGGGACTGCGCGGCGGCGCTTTCGATGTCTTCGGCTACACCGCGGAGCGCAAGACCGAGCGCAGCCTGATCGCGGAATACCGGGCCACGGTAAGCACGCTGCTCGATGGCCTGAACGCCGACAAGCTGGCGCTGGCCGTCGAGATTGCGCAGTTACCGGAGCAGATCCGCGGCTACGGTCACGTCAAGGACAAGGCGCTGGTGCAGGTGCGCGGCAAGCAGGATGAATTGCTGGCGCAGTATGCCGCTGTCGCTGCAACGCCGGTTTCCGGCCTAGTGCAAAAGATCAACGTCGCGACCATCGCGGCGGCCTGATCCGGCAGGATGCACGGTGTGCAGAGATGCAAAGCAGTTTGGGATTGCTGCACACCGCGCGCCCCGCACCGGACATCCAGCCCTTATCCCCATTTCGTGCACAATGACTGCCATGGACAGCCCGGCCCCAATGTCGCCCAGGCGACATCATCGGCGCCGCTTTTGCGTTAGTCTTTTGCCAAACAAGACAAGATAGCTCACAGGAGACAAGCATGGATTTTGAACTGAACGAAGACCAGTTGGCCTTCCAGGCCAGCGCGCGCGATTTCGCCGCCGGCGAGATGGCGCCGCATGCGGCCCGCTGGGACGAGGAATCGCATTTCCCCGTCGACGTCATCGCCAAGGCCGGGGAACTCGGTTTCTGCGCGCTGTATACGCCGGAAGAAGTCGGCGGCATGGGACTCTCGCGTCTCGACGCCACCGTGGTGTTCGAGGAACTGGCGCATGCCTGTCCCTCGACGGCGGCATTCCTGACCATTCACAACATGGTGAGCTGGATGATCGCCTCGTGGGCCACGCCGGAAGTCAAGGCCGCCTGGTGCGGCGACCTCGCCGCGGGCAAGAAGATCGGCTCCTACTGCCTCACCGAACCCGGTTCCGGGTCCGACGCCGCTTCGCTGAAGACCACTGCCAAACTGGTCGATGGCCATTACATCATCAACGGTTCCAAGGCGTTCATCTCAGGCGCGGGCGCGACCGATGTGCTGGTGCTCATGGCGCGCACCGGCGGCGACGGCGCCAAGGGCGTCTCCGCCATCGTGGTGCCGGCCAATACGCCCGGCATCAGCTACGGCAAGAAGGAAGTCAAGATGGGCTGGAACAGCCAGCCGACGCGCACCATCAGTTTCGACAATGTCAAGGTGCCGGCCAATCATCTGCTCGGCGCCGAAGGCGAGGGCTTCAAGTTCGCCATGAAGGGACTCGACGGCGGCCGCATCAACATCGCCACCTGTTCGGTCGGCGCGGCGCAGGCGGCGCTCGATGCAGCGCACGCCTACATGAAGGAACGCAAGCAGTTCGGCCGTCCGCTCGCCGACTTCCAGGCGCTGCAATTCAAGCTGGCCGACATGCAGACCGAGCTGGTCGCTGCGCGCCAGATGGTGCGCCTGGCTGCCGTCAAGCTCGACTCCAAATCGCCCAACGCCACCACGTATTGCGCCATGGCCAAACGCTTCGCCACCGATCTCGGCTTCAAGATCTGCAATGAAGCACTGCAGATCCACGGCGGCTACGGCTACATCCGCGAATATCCGCTGGAACGCTATTTCCGCGACGTGCGCGTGCACCAGATCCTGGAAGGCACCAATGAAATCATGCGCGTGATCATCGCGCGCCATCTGCTCAACAACGAATCCAACGAGGACATCCGATGACCGGTTCCACCAGCTACGCCAACCTGCGCCTCGAAAAAGACGGCCACACCGCCATCGTCACGCTCGCCAACCCGCCCGCCAACACCTGGACGCGCGAAGGGCTGGTCGATCTCAAGCGCCTCGTGACGGATCTCAACGAAGACCGCGACATCTACAGCCTGGTGGTGACGGGCGAGGGTGAGAAGTTCTTTTCCGCCGGCGCCGACCTGAAACTGTTTGCCGACGGCGACAAGGCGTTGGCGCGTGAAATGGCGCGCCGTTTCGGCGAAGCGTTCGAGACGCTGAGCCAGTTCCGCGGCGTCTCGATTGCCGCCATCAACGGCTACGCGATGGGTGGCGGTCTCGAATGTGCGCTGGCCTGCGACATCCGCATCGCCGAGACGCAGGCGCAGATGGCCTTGCCGGAAGCGGCGGTGGGGCTATTGCCCTGCGCCGGCGGCACGCAGTTGCTGCCCCTGCTGGTCGGCGAAGGCTGGGCCAAGCGCATGATCCTGTGCGGCGAACGCGTCACCGCCGAGACGGCTCTGCGCATCGGCCTGGTGGAAGAAGTGGTGGAGAAGGGACAAGCCAGGCAGCGTGCGCTGGCGCTGGCGAAGCTGGTCGACAAGCAAAGCCCGTCCAGCGTGGCCGCCAGCAAGAAGCTGATCCAGGGCGCGCGTCACCAGCCGCCGATGGCCAACCTGCCGGTGGAGCGCGAACTGTTCCTCGATCTGTTCAGCACCGAAGACCAGAAAGAGGGCGTCAATGCCTTCCTGCAGAAGCGCAGCGCGGAATGGAAGAACGCCTGACGCGTGGAGTTGATGTTTTGCAAACAAGGGAAAAGCCGGAAGTGAGAACTTCCGGCTTTTTTGCATTTTTAAGGTTGCAGCGCAATATATGAGGCTTTTTGCATGGCATTATTACGATCGTTCCAAATTTCGTATTATTTCGTATTATTTCGTATTACATGCAGTAGCCACAACAATATGAAACAGCAAATCATCACACTCGGCGGCGGCGGTTTTTCGACGGAGAGCGATCCATCTCTCGACGAATACATCCTCAGGCAAGCCCGCACCGCACATCCTCGCATCGGCTTCGTGCCGACCGCCAGCGGCGATGCGCCGGCTTATCTCCTCAAATTCTATGCACGTTTCGCGGCGCTCGATTGCATGCCGACGCATTTGCCCTTCTTCGATCGCACACCGGACCTGCGCGAATGGGCGATGGCGCAGGATGTGATCTTCGTCGGCGGCGGCAACACCAAGAGCATGCTGGCTGTGTGGCGTGAATACGGTTTTCCGGCAATCCTCAAGGAAGCGCTGCAGAGCGGCACCGTGCTGGCCGGCGTGAGCGCCGGCGCGATGTGCTGGTTCGAGCACGGCGTCACCGACTCCAACGCCGGTGTGCTGGCGCCGCTCGACGGCCTCGGCTTCCTGCGGGGTACCTGTTGTCCGCATTATTCCCACGAACCGGAACGCCGGCCGGCGTTCGAGGCGTTCGTCCGCGACGAAAAACTGCCGGCCGGCGTGGCGGTCGACGATGGCGCAGCCTTGCATTTCATCGACGGCAAACCGGTGCGCGTGGTCGCGGGCAGGGCCGGGGCGGGGGCTTATCTGGTCAGCAAGCAGGGTTCGGTGATGTTGGCAGACAGTCAATCGTCGCAGTAGTCGCATTAGTTGCGTTAGTATCCGTCACCATAAACGGGGAACTGACCTCCCGTCCCGGCGATCTCCTTTCAGAACCATGAACAGGAGCCGCCTATGGAAATACCCTATCTCAACAATCTCCAGCCGGGACCGCTGCAGTCAGGACTGATCGTGGTGGTCGCCGCCGTGTTGGCGATCCTGCTGGCGATGATCGTGCATCGCATCGGCATCGTGCTGTTGCGGCGCCTGGTGCGCAACCGGCCCTTCACCACTAATGCCACGCATATCGCATTTCGCGCCAGCCAGGTGTGCGTGGTCCTGTTTGCCGTGCGCCTGGTGCTGACGGCGGCCCCCGACGACACGCCCGGATTGCGTTCGCTGTCCTACGTGTCAACCGTGGCGCTGATCGTGGCGCTCACCTGGTGCGTGATGAAATGCATCGAGTCGATCAGCACGACCATCACCCAACTCAATCCGTATGACGTCGCCGACAACCTCAAGGCGCGCCGCATCCTGACGCAGACGCGCGTGCTCACGCGCAGCGCGTATTTCATCGTCGGTTTGCTGGGGCTGGCCTTCGTGCTGCTGACCTTGCCGGGCGCGCGCCAGTTCGGCGCCAGCCTGCTGGCCTCGGCAGGCGTGGCCGGGCTGGTCGCCGGTATCGCGGCGCGGCCGGTGCTGGGCAACTTTATTGCCGGTTTGCAGATTGCGTTTTCGCAGCCGATCCGCATCGACGACGTGCTGATCGTCGACGGCCAATGGGGGCGTGTGGAAGAAATCACGGGCACCTTCGTGGTGGTGCGCATCTGGGATGAGCGGCGCATGATCGTGCCGCTGCAATGGTTCATCGAGAATCCCTTCGAGAACTGGACGCACACCTCGTCGACCATCCTCGGCACGGTGTTCCTGTGGCTGGATTTCAACGTGCCGGTGGCGGCGCTGAGGACCGAGTTCGAACGCCTCTGCAAGGCGGCGCCGCAATGGGACGGGCGCGTCTGCGGGCTGCAGGTGACCGACTCCAACGAGCGCGCGATGCAGATACGCATGCTGGTCAGCGCGCAGAATTCGGGCAGCGCCTTCGACCTGCGCTGCGCGATCCGGGAATCGATGATCGCCTTCATTGCCGAACACCATCCGGAAGCCTTGCCGCGTCTGCGGTCGTCGCTGGATCTGGTCGCGCCGGCGTCATCCACGCCGGCGGATGCCGAGGCGCAGGACAAGATAATCGATGGCGCGCCGATGCAGCGCTGAACAGGGCTGAACAGGGCTGAACCGGGCTGACCCTGCCGGAATCGCCTATACTTGCGCGATTCCAGAAATAGGCAGCAGCAACGTGACGCAACAACGAGCAGGTTTTCTCCTCACCAGGCACTGGCGCGACACGCCGGCCGGGACCGAAGTCGAGTTCTGGCTGGCGACCGATGACGGACCGCAACTGGTGCGCCTGCCGCCGCAGCATTCCGTCGCGTTCATCCCCGAGGAACAACGCCAACAGGCCGAGGCGCTGCTGCGCAACGAACGCGAAGTGGAACTGCGCGCGTTGCAGCTGACCGACTTTTCGCACCGTCCGGTACTGGGCCTGTATTGCCGCCAGCATCGCCAGCTGATCAAGATCGAGAAGCAGTTTCGGGAGTACGGCCTGGCCATCTACGAGGCCGACATCCGCCCGCCGGAGCGCTATCTGATGGAGCGCTTCATCACGGCGCCGGTGCTGTTCAGCGGCGACGCCAACGGCGCGGGACCGCTGCTCAATACCCAGCTCAAGCCCGCACCCGACTATCGCCCGCAACTGAGGCTGGTGTCGCTCGATATCGAAACCACCATGGGCGGCGACCTGTATTCGATCGCGCTGGAAGGCTGCGGCCAGCGCCAGGTCTATATGCTGGGCCCGCCCAACGGCGACGCCGGCGGACTCGATTTCGACATGGAATATTGCGATAGCCGCGCGCAGATGCTGGAGAAGCTGAATCAATGGATGGCGCAGCACGACCCCGACGCCATCATCGGCTGGAACGTGGTGCAGTTCGACTTGCGCGTGTTGCGCGAGCACGCCGCGCGCTTCGGCATCCCGCTGCGTTTCGGCCGCGACGGCAGCGAGCTGGAATGGCGCGAACACGGTTTCCAGCAGAATCATTATTTCGCCTCGGCGGCGGGGCGGCTGATCATCGACGGTATCGAGGCGCTGCGTTCGGCGACCTGGAGTTTTCCGTCGTTCAGCCTGGAGTCGGTGTCGCAGACCCTGCTCGGAGAAGGCAAGGCGATCGACAACGCCTACCAGCGCATGGATGAAATCGACCGCCGTTTCGCCGAGGACAAGCCGGCGCTGGCGACCTACAACCTGAAGGATTGCGAACTCGTCACGCGCATCTTCGCCAAGACCGAATTGCTGAGCTTCCTGCTCGAACGGGCCTCGGTGACGGGCCTGCCGGCCGACCGCAACGGCGGCTCGGTGGCCGCCTTCGGCCATCTCTACATGCCGCACATGCATCGCCTCGGATTCGTCGCGCCGAACCTGGGCGATACGCCGGGTGAACCGAGCCCGGGCGGCTTCGTGATGGATTCGCAAAGCGGCCTGTTCGACTCGGTGCTGGTACTCGACTACAAGAGCCTGTATCCGTCCATCATCCGCACTTTTCTGATCGATCCGGTCGGTCTGATCGAAGGGCTGGCGCATCCGGACGATGCCGACTCGGTGCCGGGTTTTCGCGGCGCGCGCTTCTCGCGCAGCAAGCACAGCCTGCCGGCCATCGTGGAAAAAATCTGGCAAGGCCGCGAAATCGCCAAGCGCCAGCAGAACAAGCCCTTGTCGCAAGCGCTCAAGATCATCATGAATTCGCTCTACGGCGTGCTCGGCTCGACCGGTTGCCGCTTCTTCGATGCGCGCCTGGCATCGTCGATCACGATGCGCGGGCACGAAATCATGCACCGTACGCGCGAGCTGATCGAAGCGCAAGGCTACGAAGTCATCTACGGCGACACCGACTCCACCTTCGTCTGGCTGCGCAAGGCGCGTGACGAAGCGGAAGCCGACGCCATCGGCAACGCGCTGGTGCGGCACGTCAACGACTGGTGGGCGGCGCATCTGAAGGAAACCTACGGCCTCGACAATGCGCTCGAGCTGGAATACGAAACCCACTACCGGCGCTTCCTCATGCCCAACGTGCGCGGCGCCGACTTCGGCAGCAAGAAACGCTATGCCGGCATGGTCGTCAAGCCGGACGGCCGCGAAGAAATGGTCTACAAGGGACTGGAATCGGTGCGAACCGACTGGACGCCGCTGGCGCAGCAGTTCCAGCAGGAACTGTACCAACGCATATTCCGCCGCGAGCCGTATCAGGACTATGTGCGCGACTACGTCGAACGCACCCTCAGCGGCGCGCTCGACGACGCGCTGGTGTATCGCAAGCGCCTGCGCCGGCCGCTCGACGCCTACGAGCGCAACGTGCCGCCGCACGTGCGCGCCGCGCGCATGGCCGACGAGTTCAACCGCGAACAAGGCCGGCCGCTGCAATACCAGGACGGCGGCTGGATCAGCTACGTCATGACCACCGCCGGTCCGGAGCCGCTGGAAACGCGCCGCGCCGCCATCGACTACGACCACTACGTCACGCGCCAGCTGCAGCCGGTGGCCGACGCCATCCTGCCATTTTTGCAGGATGATTTCGGCACGCTGGTCGGCGGGCAACAGGAATTGTTCTAGGGCGTGTTCACCCTTGTCCCGGCGTCGTACGTTTGCGGGCGCAAAAAAGCCCGCTTAAAGAGATAAGCGGGCCGGATGATGCAGGAAGGAAATTACAGGTACTGCACTTCAATCGTGGCCGAGCCGTCGAGGTCGATGTTCTGTGTCAGCGGCAGGTTGGCGCCCTTGTCCAGCACGGCGGTCACGCCAAGGTTGCCGGACATGGTCTTGTAGGAGCCGGGTGTGGTCGTGCCGGTGGCGGCGAAGGACTTGCGGCCGGCGCCGTCGGCGTGGAAGCGGCCATCCCCCGATTTGATCCAGGTGCCGTTGTTGGCTTCGTCGTAGATGACGTCAGGCGTGGCGCCGTCCGCGCTGAACGAATTGGGGATGACGCGAACGCTGTAGGCACCGATGTTCTTGCCGCCTGCTGCGCCCAGGCCGTAGGCATACTTGTCGGTCAGACGCGATTCGATTGCCGTCATCAGGCCGGTGACCACAGTCGAGGCCTTGTTGTCGATGGCGCGGACAGCGACTTTGGTTGCTGCATCGCAAGTGACGGTGAAGGCGATGGTCTTTTCCGCCAGTACGTTCGCTGCCGTGGTGCTCAGGCCCTTGGCGGAGATGGTGCCGTAGTCGACTACGTTGGTGCCGGTGAAGCTCGGAGTACAGGCCGAAGGACGAATGACACCTTTGACCTTCAGTTCGGCGGTATCGGCAGCCTGGGCGGCGAAAGACACCAGCAGGGAAGCAGCCAGGGCGGAGAAGAGAGTGATTTGCTTGGTCATGATCGTTTCCTCGAAGAGTCAGAATGGGTTGAATTCGGTTGAAATCGTTTTGCTTCAGCGCCTTGTGTTTGCTTAAGCAGTGAAGCCATTCTGACGATTTGAAGATCGGATTTATATGAGAAAACTCTCAAAAAATCGGTGTTGCAGAAATGTGGAAAAACTGGGGGAGGACTCCCGGAGCCAGTCCGGGAGCGGGATTGCAGGGTTAAGAGGATTCTTGTTGCTTTGGGGAATCGGGGCGGGACGGCTTAATTCAACGCTTCCTTGGCGGCTTCTTCCGGCGTCAGGCCGTCATAAAACAGGTCGGTGAACCATTCGACCTCTTCCTCGATGTGTTCTTGCGCCTGCTCCAGCGTGGCGCCGCCTTTGACGAGAAATTTTTCGACTTCGGTGCACCACTGGATCAGCGCTTCGGTTTCCGGATCGAGCTTTTCTTTCTTTGGCATGATGATTTCCTTGTTTCGTTGTAGTACAGGGTGTTATCCGGATGGTCTTGCAAGCATATCAGGGTCGCGCAGTAAGATCGCAAACACGTTCTTAGTGCAGCGCCGCCCACAGCAGCGACAACCCCGACGCCAGCAGCAACAGATCCAGCAGGCGCTGGAAATTGGCTTCGCTCATCTTCATCACGAAGACCTTGCCGACAAAGGTGCCGGCCATCAGCGACGCGCCCACCAGCAAGCCCTGCAGGAACACCGACAAGGGCATCGCGCCCAGTTCGCGGAAAGTCAGCACCTTGCTCACGTACAGCAGCAACGAACTGGCCGCCTCGGTCGAGAGGAACGCGCCTTTGCTCAGTCCGTAGGCGGTGAACACGGGTACGCTGAGCGGCCCGGTCGACAGCACGATGCCGGTCAGGTAGCCGATGAAGGCGCCGGCCAGCGCCAGTTGCCAGAGACGGATGCTGAAGTTGCGTTTTCTGACCCAGTGGCGGAACGGGATCATGACGATGAAGAACAGGCCGAGGCTGATGTCGATCAAGTGCGGCGGCAATTCCAGCAAGGTGCGCGCGCCGAGCGCCGCCGCCGGCACGCCGGGGATGGAATACGCCAGGAAGGCGCGCCAGTCGACCACGCGCCACCACGCCAGCACGCGTGACAGGTTGGCCATCACGGCAGCCACCGCCATGATCGGCACCGCCTGCTTGGGACCGAAGTTGTAGACCAGCACCGGCAACAGCATGATGGAAGAGCCGGTGCCGATGATGCCGCTGACCATGCCGGCGATCAGGCCGACGCTCAGGACGAAGATATAAGCTGCCACGGGGTGTCCCGGAAAGATTTGTTATTGGAGTGACGCGGCGATATTGTACGCCGCCGCGCAGCACCCCGGTGGCGGCCCTGGCAGGGATTACGGGCGTTCGCCTGCCTTGAGCCGTGCCGCGATCTGGTCGACCACCGCCGGCAGATCCGCCACCGAATCGATCACGTAATGCGCGCCGGCTTCGCGCAGGCGCATTTCGGCCAGCGCCTTGAGCGCCTTGATCTGCTCCGGCGACAGCTGCGCCAGTTCGGCCTTGGTGCAACCGACTTCATTGCCCGACAGGGACACGCCCACGGTCCACATGCCGGCGTGGATGCCTTCTTCGATGCCGGGTACGGTGTCGTCGACCTTGATGCAGGCGGCGACGTCGCCGATCTTCAGCGCCAGCATGTTGGCCAGCGCCATGTACGGACCGGGGCGGCCGCCGGCCGGCAATTCGTCGCCGGCGATGACGTGATCCGGCGCGATGCCTTCAGCCGCCGCCAGCGGCAGCAGCACGTCGAGGACCTGGCGCGGATAGCCGGAGCAGGAGCCGACTTTCAGGCCTTTGCCGCGCAGCCAGGCGATCATGCCGGCGGCGCCGTCGATGGCCTGGGAATATTCCCCGACCTTGGCGATCTGCATCGGCATGAAGCGCGCATAGATGGCGTCGACGTCGGCGTCGCCCGGAAGCTTGCCGTGGCGCTCCTTCCATTGGCGGGCGATGTCTGGATTGTCGAGCAGGGTCCGGATGTGCTGCCACTTGGACAGGCCCATCGGACCGCGCGCCTGTTTCAGCGAGATGTTCATGTCGAAGCTCTTGAAGGCATCGACGAAAATCTGCGTCGGCGCCAGGGAGCCGAAATCGACCAGCGTGCCGGCCCAGTCGAAGATCACCGCTTGCAGGTCGATGGGAGCGTGGAGGGGACGTGTCATGGGGATTCCTTTGCAGTCAAAAATGCGATCGAAAATGCGATCAAGAGCGGAGGGCGGCGATGAAGTTGCGTCCGCGCGGACCTTGCAGTGCGCGTTGCACCAGCGCGTCCCAGGCTTCGGCGACGCCGTAGTGGGCGGGATCGGTGCTGACGCCGAGACGTTCCAGGAACGCGGACAGCGTGGCGACGGCTTGCTGCGCATCGGCAGCGTCGAAGATGTCCAGCAGCAGGGCATCGACGGCGGCATCGTTGCCGAAGGCCAGCGCCATCACGTGCGGCAGCGAGAACGAGCAGGCGATGCCGTGGGCGACGCCGTGGTGCAGCGTGATGTCGTAGGACAGCGAATGCGCCAGCGCGGTCTTGGTGTTCGAGAACGCCAGGCCGGCTTGCAGCGCAGCGGTGGCCATGCGTTCGCGCAACGCCAGCTCGCGCGGCTGCGCCATGAGGCCGGGCAGCGTTGCCATGATGCTGCGGGCAGCGGCGGCGGCCAGGGCGGAGGAGACCGGATTGCGGTTGACGTTCCAGATCGATTCCAGCGCGTGCGACAGCGCATCCAGGCCGCTGGCCAGCGTGATGCCCTGCGGCAGGCTCAGCATCAGTTGCGGATCGATGATGGCCGCCGCCGGCCAGGTCGAGCGGCGCCGACACTGCGCACGCGGCGTCGACGAATTCGGCCTGGTGCTGCGATTCGCCTAGCCAGCGCAGCAAGGCGTTGGCGCCGAGCGAGACGCCGGTGGCGTAGAACTTGCCGGCGCCGATGGCTGCGCGATGGGTGACCAGCCGACGCAAGATCCAGTCGAGCTCGCCGCTGTCGCCGGAATGATAGAAACGCGGCGCCAGGTTGATTTCACCCGAGCAGCCACGGAAATGCGGCACCACGCCGGTCCAGCCGCGCGCGGCCACTGCGGCCATCAGGGCGCGGCAATAATGGCTGTCGGATGATCCCTCGAGGCCGTGGAACAGCACCACCAGCGGTTGTCCGGGCTGGCCGTCGACGAAATCGACATCGATGAAATCGTCGTCGGGCGTGTCCCAGCGTTCACGCCGGAAGCGCACCGACGGCTTGGCGATGAAGGTCGACGGATAGATCGTTTGGAGGTTGCCGCCGGGAAGCCAGCGAGGCGCGATGTAATGCATGGATGAAGGGCCGTGGATGCGCCGCCGCACATGAAGGATCGATGCCGGCGACGCTGGAAGGAAATCAGTGCAGCATGGTTTCGGCAATCGGCTCCGATGGCGCCGGTCCCGGTGCAACCGAGGCGTGGTGCGTGACGATGCGCCAACCTTGTGTGGTCTTCATGTAGACATTGGTGGCGATGACATGCACGTCCGGCTGGCTGTTGTCGGGATGATGGATGTCTTCGATCACGTTGTGCACGGCAGTTGTGATGGTGTGCGCCGCATGCAGCTGGCGCGGCTGGATGTGCAGGCCCCCGCGCGCGAGGATTTCTTCCCAACTGTTGCGGATGGCGACGTGGCCGACCAGGCGCGCTGCGCCCGGATGGATGCAGACGATTTCTTCGTCGTCGGCCCACAGCGCCATCAGCGCTTCGAGGTCGGCGCGGGACAGCGCATCGTAGTAGGCGGCTTCGATCTCATCGGGTGAACCGTGTAACAGTTTGGCGCGCGGCATGTTTTCTCCAGGAGGAAAAAGCAAAGAGGACCAATTGTTTCCTGGTGGTCCTCTTTATCGGTGTTGCTGGTGCGGTGGATCTTCCGATCTCAGTGCGCCTTGACGACGGCGCCCGGCTTGAGCTGATATTGCGTGCCGCAATACGGACACTTGGCGGCGCCGTGGTCGTCGAGCTCCAGGAACACGCGCGGATGCGACGACCAGTGCGGCATGTTCGGGTTGGGGCAGTGCGCCGGCAGGTCTTTGCCGTCGAGTTGAACTGGCTGGGTTTGTTGAACTTGGCTCATTGTGTTTCTCCGTTGCGATATGGTGCTTAATTGAAATTAAACCAGTGTCAGCCAATGCTGATATTGGGGAGCCTTGCCCGACACGACGTCGAAGAACAAGGTTTGCAGTCTTTCCGTGATCGGACCGCGGCCGCCGTTGCCGATGGTGCGGTTGTCTAGTTCGCGGATGGGGGTGATTTCTGCGGCGGTGCCGGTGAAGAAAGCTTCGTCGCAGCAATACATTTCGTCGCGCGTGATGCGCTTTTCGATGACCTCGATGCCAAGGTCGCGCGCCATCGTCAGCACCGCGTCGCGCGTGATGCCGTCGAGGCAGGAGGCGAGATCGGGGGTATAGAGTTTCCCGTTCTTGATGATGAAGACGTTTTCTCCCGAGCCCTCCGAGACGTAGCCGTCGGTATCGAGCAGCAGCGCTTCATCGTAGCCGTCGGCCAGCGCTTCCTGATTGGCCAGAATCGAGTTGATGTAATAGCCGGAGGCCTTGGCGCGCACCAGCGAGACGTTGACGTGGTGGCGGCTGAACGACGAAGTCTTGACGCGGATGCCCTTGTTGATGCCGTCTTCGCCGAGGTAGGCGCCCCACGGCCAGGCGGCGATGGCGACGTGGATCTTGTTGCCCTTGGCCGAAACGCCGAGCTTCTCCGAGCCGATCCAGATCAGGGGGCGGATGTAGCAGGATTCGAGTTGATTTTCGCGCACCACCTGGCGTTGCGCTTCGAGGATCGTGGCCTGGTCGAACGGCACTGCCATCTGGAAAATCTTGGCCGAATTGAACAGGCGCTGCGTGTGCTCCTTCAGCCGGAAAATCGCTGTTCCCTGCGGCGTCTTGTACGCCCGCACGCCTTCGAACACGCCCATGCCATAGTGCAGCGTATGGGTCAGCACGTGGATGGTCGCATCGCGCCAGTCGATCAGTGCGCCGTCTTTCCAGATTTTTCCGTCGCGGTCGTCCATGGACATGGGAAGTCTCCGATGGGGTTCAAGTGGCAAAGACCACATTTTAACGGAACAAGCGCGTAAAAAGTTTCATCTGTAAAATGTCCGGACTGCGTAAAAATGCCGTATTGCAAGTTCATCGCGTTCAATAAAAGCGGACCAGGGCAAGAATGAATAAGGAGACAGACGCCGGGGACAGTCGACCTGACCCGGCAGTCAATGAAGCATCGGCTGCCGCCGCACTCGCGGCGCGGCGCATCGAAAAGGAAGCGTTTCAGGAAGGCTGGCGCGCGAGCGCGTCGACGATTCCGGCCGTGGCCGCCTGGGGAGTGGTCTCGGGGATGGCGATGGTCAAGTCCGGCATGACGCTCTGGCAATCGCTGGCGATGACGCTGACGGTCTACGCCGGCTCCGCCCAGTTCGCGGTGCTGCCCTTGCTGGCGGCGCATACGCCGCTGATCGTGATTTTCCTGACGGCCATGATCGTCAACCTCCGTTTCGTCATCTTCTCCGCCGCCGTGGCGCCGCATTTCGCCCATCTGCCGTGGTACCGGCGGGTCTGGTACGGCTACTTCAACGGCGACATCTCGATGGGATTCTTCCCGCGGCGTTTCCCTGCCCACACGGTGCACCAGCCGGCCGGCAAGATCGGCTTTTTCGAGGCGATCTGCTATCCGGGCTGGTTTGCCTGGCAGATCGGCGCGATTGTCGGCATCCTGCTGGCCAGCCAGATCCCGGAAAGCTGGAACATCGGTTTCGCCGGCACGCTGGCGCTGATCGCCATCACCATCCCGATGATCATCAACCGGGCGGCGCTGGCGGGCGTGGTGGTCTCCGGCGCGGTGGCGGTGGCGGCGATCAGCCTGCCCTACCGGCTGGGCCTGCTGCTGGCGGTCGTGATCGGCATGGCGGCAGCGATGGTGGCCGACAAATTCATCGACAAGGAAAAAGAATGAACGCCTTCGACGTTTGGGTTTCTATAGTGTTGTTGGTCGTCTCGACGCTGGTTACGCGCAGCGGTTTTTTCCTGTTCGGCCATGCGGTCAGGTTGCCGCCCAAGCTGCAGCATGCACTGGGTTATGCGCCGGCCGCGGCGATGGCGGCAATCATCTTGCCGGACCTGGTGACGACGGGTGGCGCAATTGACATCAATTGGGCCAATCCAAAATTGCTGGCCGGCATCGGCGGCGGGGTGTTTTTCTTGATAACACGACATCTTTTGGGAACGATTGTTGCCGGAATGGCACTGTTTACGGCGCTGCGGCTGGCGCTGTAGCCCTTTCCCGGAAGGCTGCGCGCGCTCGTCGGGCCTGTTGCTGCGGGAGTGCTGCATCGAATACGCCCGAATGCTGCATTCCTGTCTGAAAACCATGCTGGGAGCAGGGCGGGTAGAGTAAAATAACGCCTTTTTGCCCCACCTTAGATTCTGCGAAAAATGAAATTCAACCGACTCAGCGATCTCATCTCCGCCAACCAACTGCAAGGCAAGCGCGTCTTCATCCGCGCCGATCTGAACGTGCCGCAGGACGATGCCGGCAATATTACCGAAGATACGCGCATCCGCGCTTCGGTGCCGGCAATCCGCCAGGCGCGTGACGCCGGTGCCGCAGTGATGGTGACCTCGCACCTGGGCCGTCCGGTCGAGGGCGAATTCAAGCCGGAAGACTCGCTGGCGCCGGTCGCCAAACGCCTGTCGGAACTGCTCGGCGCAGAGGTCAAATTGGTGTCGGACTGGATCGAAGGCGTCGACGTTGCGCCCGGCCAGGTCGTGCTGCTGGAAAACTGCCGCCTCAACAAGGGCGAAAAGAAAAACAGCGACGAGCTGGCGCAAAAGATCGCCAAGCTGTGCGACATCTACGTCAACGACGCTTTCGGCACTGCACACCGTGCTGAAGCCACCACTTACGGCATCGCCAGGTTCGCGCCGGTCGCCTGCGCCGGTCCGCTGCTGGCAGCCGAACTCGATGCGCTGGGCAAGGCCCTGAACCAGCCGGCGCGTCCGTTGGTGGCAATCGTCGCCGGCTCGAAAGTCTCCAGCAAATTGACTATCCTGAAAGCGCTGGCCGACAAGGTCGACAATCTGATCGTCGGCGGCGGCATCGCCAACACCTTCATGCTGGCCTCCGGTCTGAAGATCGGCAAGTCGCTGGTCGAAGCCGATCTGGTCGACGAAGCCAAGGCCATCATCGACATGATGGCCAAGCGCGGCGCCTCGGTGCCGATTCCGGTGGACGTGGTGTGCGGCAAGGAGTTTTCGCCGACCGCAGCGGCGACCGTCAAGGACGCCAAGGATGTGGCCGACGATGACATGATTTTCGATATCGGTCCGAAGACCGCGGCGACCCTGGCGGCGCAGTTGGCCAAGGCCGGCACCATCGTATGGAACGGCCCGGTCGGCGTGTTCGAGTTCGACCAGTTCGGCGGCGGCACCAAGGCGCTGGCGCAGGCGATTGCAGACTCCGACGGCTTCTCGATTGCGGGCGGCGGCGACACGCTGGCGGCGATCGCCAAATACGGCATTACCGACAAGGTCGGCTACATTTCGACCGGCGGCGGCGCTTTCCTAGAGTTCCTTGAAGGCAAGACCTTGCCGGCCGTGGAAATCCTGATGCAGCGCGCCCAGTAAAAAAACAACAGCTTTACCACCACGTCAGAGAAAGATTTTCATGCAAAGAGCCACCAAGATTGTTGCCACCATCGGCCCCGCTTCCAGCGATCGAGACACGCTGACGCGCATGATCAAAGCGGGCGTCAACGTGGTGCGCCTGAATTTCTCTCACGGCAAGGCACAGGATCATATTGATCGCGCCACACTGGTACGCGAAGTGGCCGATGCCTGTGGCGTGAAGGTCGCGATCATGGCCGACCTGCAAGGTCCGAAGATCCGCGTCGGCAAGTTTGAAAACGGCAAGATCAATCTCGAAAACGGCGACAAGTTCATCCTCGACGCCGACTGCACCATGGGCAACCAGGAGCGCGTCGGTCTCGATTACAAGGCACTGCCGCGCGACCTCAAGGGCGACGACGTGCTGCTGCTCAACGACGGCCTGATCGTGCTGGTGGTCGAGCGCGTGCTGGGTAACGAGATCCACACCGTCGTCAAGATCGGCGGCGAACTGTCCAACAACAAGGGCATCAACCGCCAGGGTGGCGGTTTGTCGGCGCCGGCGCTGACCGCCAAGGACATGGACGACATCAGGACGGCGATGAGCTTCCAGGCCGATTACGTCGCCGTATCGTTCCCCAAGAACGCGACCGACATGGAAATGGCGCGCCAGCTCGGCAACGTCGCCGGCGAACCGTTCGGCCACAAGCCGCTGATGATCGCCAAGATCGAACGCGCCGAGGCGATCCCGCTGCTGCAGGAAATCCTCGATGCCTCCGACGGCCTGATGGTGGCGCGCGGCGACCTTGGCGTGGAGATGCCGCCGGAAGACGTGCCGGGCTTGCAGAAGAGCATCGTGCACGCTTGCCGCCAGGCCGGCAAGCCGGTGGTGGTGGCGACGCAGATGCTGGAGTCAATGATCTCGTCGCCGACGCCTACCCGTGCCGAGACGAGCGATGTGGCAACGGCGGTCTACGACGGCGCCGACGCGGTGATGTTATCCGCAGAATCCGCCTCGGGCGCTTATCCGGTCGAAGCGGTGCAGATGATGAACCGCATCATCGCCGCCAGCGAACGCGATTTGCAGCAAGGGCAGGGACTCGGAAGATTGCAACGCGTCGCCTCGCTGACCCGCCCGCTGGCTCCGGTTTCTCATCGCAGCGGCGACGCCACCGATGCGTTGTGTGCAGCGATCCACGCGATGGCGCAGGTTTTGCCGCTGGCCGCAACGGTGGCCTATACGACCTCCGGTTCGACCACCCTGCGCGTGGCGCATGAGCGCTCCTGGACGCCTGTCCTGAGCCTGACGCCGGATATGCAGGTGGCGCGCATGCTAACGTTGGCTTGGGGCGTGCATTCCATCTGTTCGCAGCAGCCGCAGGATGTCGACGATATGATCCAGCGCGCGGCGTTGGTGGCGGCTGAACAGGACTTCCAGCAGCAGGGCAAGCCGATCTTGCTGGTGGCGGGCACGCCGGTCGGCGTAACGGGAAGCGCCAATCTGTTGCGCATCATCTGGCCGGATGAAGCCGGCATGGCGACGAATGCGCCGACGACTGCCGGAGCATCGTCCCGGTCCGCCATCAACACCGCGCGGTGAGGATCATGAAAACCATCTCGCACCTGTCGATCGGACAACGACTGGCTACCGGCTTCGCTGTCATCCTGCTGCTGTCTCTCGTGTCCATCGTGGCTGGGTTGACCAGCCTCAGCGAAGTAGCCGAAGCTACCGACACGATGATGCGCCGGTCACTTGCGAAGGAGCGCCTGGTGAGCGACTGGCATGGCAACATATTTGCCGGCATCAAGCGCACCATCGCCATCGCCAAAAGCAGCGATGCGAGCCTCGCTGTCTTTTTTGCGGATGACGCCAAGCAGGCCAGCAAGCGCTCACTGGAGTTGAAAACGGCGGTGGAAAACCGCCTCAGTACGCCAGAAGAAAAACGGATCTATGAGCAAATCGGCGTGGTGCGGGACAATTTCAACAAGCATCGCGACGCTATCGGCGAGCTCAAGAAAGAAGGTCGACAGGAGGATGCCGAGCGCGTGTTGCAAGAGCAGTTCATACCGGCCGCGCGCGCCTATCTGGAGAAGCTCGGGGACCTGCTGGCGCTGCAGCGCGGTGAAATCGACCACAACAGCGACCTGATCAATGCCTCCTATCGCTCCAGTTTCAAGCTATTGGTGACGCTAGGCGTGTTGGTAAGCATCGGTTGCCTGCTCTTTGCGTGGCGGCTCAGCCGTTCGATTACCCGGCCGCTGGCCAAGGCGGTCCAACTGGCGCGCGATGTCGCGACCGGCAATCTGAGTTCGCAAATCGAAGCGGAACGGCAGGACGAGACCGGTCAACTGGTGGACGCGCTGCAGGACATGACCCGGCAACTCGCGTCATTGGTGCTTGAGGTCCGCCAGTCGGGTGAATCCATCGCCCTGGGTTCCACGCACATCGCCGGCGGCAATGCCGAGTTGTCCAGCCGGACCGAGGCTCAGGTTGCGACACTGGAAGAAGCCGCCTGCGCTATGGAGGAACTGATCGCCACGGTCGATGAAAACGCCGGCAATGCGCAGCTGGCCAGCCAGCTGGTGGATGTCACCTCCGAGGTTGCCAGAAAAGGAGCGGATGTCGTCGGGCGCGTGGTGTCGACGATGGCGGCGATCAAGGATAGCTCAGGAAAGATCGGCACCATCACGGGGGTCATTGACGGCATCGCCTTCCAGACCAATATCCTTGCGCTCAATGCCGCGGTGGAAGCGGCCCGCGCCGGCGAACAGGGGCGTGGCTTCGCGGTGGTGGCAGCAGAGGTGCGTAACCTGGCGCAACGCAGCGCCAGCGCGGCGCGTGAAATCAAGGCGCTGATCGCAGATTCGGTCGACCGCATCGAAGACGGCAGCCGGTTCGTGGCGGAAGCCGGTGCGACGATGGAGGAAATTCTCGGCAGCGTGGACCAGGTCAGCACGATCATGCGCAACATTGCCGATGCGGGCCAGCAGCAGAGCACCGGGATCCAGGCGATCGGCGCAGCCATCTCCGATACCGAACAGATGACCCAGCAAAATGCAGCCTTGGCCGAGCAATCTGCCGCCGCCGCGGAACAGATGCGGGCCCAGGCGCACCATCTGAAGGTGGCAGTGAGCGCCTTCTCGCTCCCCGCGAATGTCGCCCGGATCCGCCTTCAGCCGCAGACATCGGCACAGACGCCGCTGCCCCGCCCACCCTCACCCGCGTTGCTCGCGGCGGAGCCGCTCATGCCATGATGCGCCAGACCTCGCGGATCACCGATAGCATGCCCACCAGGATGGGTTCGGATTCGGCCGCCGCGAGGTAAACGAAAGAGAGCTGGCTGTCGACGGCGCCATGGCTCCAGATGGCCAGCTCGCTTCTTTCCGCCGCCGCCAACGCGAGGTCTTCACGCATCAATGACAGGCCGACACCCGCGCGCACGAGACTGTCAAGCGAACTCAGCTCATCTGTTTCAATGATCACGTTCGGCGTCACGCCCTGCCCGCTGAACAGCGTCACCAGGAGCTCGTGCATGTGGCTTAGCGACGGTGCGCCTATCCACGGCAACGCCGCGATTTCGCGCCAGCCGTAACCCGGCAGGCGATCATTGTAGGACATCGGGGCGACGATGCGATAGAGCACGCCGCGCAGGGGCAACGTGGCGAGGTTGCGGTCATTCACTCTTCCCAGGTAAAACCCTGCACTCAGGTCGCCGCGCACGATTTCGTCAAGCATCAGACCGGATGGACTAGAGCGCGTCTTGATCTCGAGCAGGGGCAGCGCGGCATGCAAGCCGTTGAGGAAACTGCCAAGTCGCAGGAAGTCTGGATCGCCCAGCGTGCCGATCACGGCCTTGCCGCTCACCTCGCCCTTCATTTCCTTTGCCTTGCTGAGGACCGAATTGAATACCGCGAGGGTCTTTTCGACTTCCGGCAACAACAATTCGCCGCCCTTCGTCAGCGTGATGCGTCCGTGGCTGCGATCGAACAAGGCAATGCCAAGTTCTTGCTCCAGCGCCTTGATATGGGCGGTGACGGCAGGCTGGGTTACATGCAGCACTTCCGCTGCCCGGGTGATATGGCCTAGCCGGGCAACGATCGCGAAGGTGCGGAGTTGATAGATTTCCATGATGACCGGCGCGTCACAAAGGCAGATAGCGAATCTGCGACGGCGCGATGCCGAGACTGACGGTCGTCCCGACAGGGAACGGAGCCAGTCCTGCATAGTGCATCTGGTCGGCGACGATGAGAACTTCTCCCACACGAACCCTGTAACGCGTCATCGCGCCGAAAAATTCGCTGTTTTCCACCGCTCCTTTCAGCCAGACCAGGGCTCCATCGCGCTGCGCGTCGCCGACGTTGATGCGAATGGCGTGCGGACGGAAGCCGATCATGCAGTTGCCCAAGTGCGCGTCCCGATGGTTCGGCAGATATAGATCCTCCAGCCGCGATGAATGAAAACGCAGCATGTCGCCGTTGACGCGTTCGATGACGCCGCTCAGCAGGTTGGCGTCGCCGACGAAGCCGGCCATGAAACTGTTGCCAGGGTAGTCATACAGCGCCGCCGGCGTGCCAATCTGCTGCACCACGCCGTTGTCGATCACCGCCATGCGATCGGCCATCGCCATGGCTTCTTCCTGATCGTGCGTCACGAAGACCGTGGTGATGCCGAGACTGCGCTGCAATGCGCGCAATTCTTGCCGCAACTGGCCTCGCAGGCCATGGTCAAGATTGGAGAACGGCTCGTCCAGCAACAGGACGCGCGGCTCAATGACGATGGCGCGTGCCAATGCCGTCCGTTGTTGCTGCCCCCCGGACAGTTGATTCGGGTAGCGCGCGGCGAATTCCGTCAGTCCGACCCGCTCCAGCACCTTGCCTACCCGCTCTTGGATCTCCGGCTTGGGCAGACGGCGCTCCACCAATCCATACGCGATGTTGTCGCGCACACTCATATGCGGCCAGAGGGCGTAATCCTGGAACACCATGCCGATATTGCGCAGATGCGGCGCAATGCCAGCGGCGTCCTTGCCGTCCAGCAGCAATGCCCCGCTGAAGTCCTGGTTCAGTCCCGCGATGATGCGCAGCAAGCTCGACTTGCCGGAACTGGACGCACCCAGCAAGACGAAAAATTCGCCTGGCTCGATGCGTAAATTGATGTCGCGCAGCACCGGCTTCCCGCCGTGCTCGTGACTCAGTCGCACATGCCTGCATTCAATGGAGATCCGGTTAGGAATCATCGGTCAATGGTCTCCTTCATGAGGGCATTGCGGTGGTGCTGCGCAACCGGCGCCGCAACAAGATATGGATAATGCTGGCACATATCGCGACGACCGCGATGGCCACGATCGCTAACGCCGCACCTGGCCCGCGCCCCGATACGCTCTGCATGTACAAATAAATTTCATAGCTCATCGGGGCTTGCGCTTCGTTGTTGCTCAACAACATGGTTATGGGCAGCTCGGTCGCCGCCGCCATGAAACTGACCACGAACCCAAGCAACAAGCCTCCCGCCATTAATGGAATCACGATTCTCTGCAGCACGCGTGTGCGTGTCGATCCCAAATTCTCGGCGGCCGCTTCCAGATTCGGATCGATGGCCTGTAAGGCGGTCATACAGACCTTGACGACATAGGGCAGTTGCTGCACCGCGTAGGCGAGCGCGATCATTCCCCAGGTAGAGGAGAACGGCGCCTCCGATAACGGAACGTTGATGTCACGAAAGAAGCGCAGGTAGCCCAGTGCCAGCACCATGCCGGGTACGGCCAGCGAGACACCGGCCAAGCGAGCAAGCACATTGCGTCCCGCCAAACGCGTGCGCAGGACGACATAGGCAATGACGCCGCCAAGCGTCACGTCGATGCCCGCCGCCAGACCGCAGTACAGGAAGGTATTGATCAGCGCCGCGCCCGAATCCGTGGCAATAGTGTCGTAATTGCGCGTCGTCCATGAGTCTGGCAGGATCGAAAAACTCCAGATGTCCGCCAGCGACAACGATAACAGGCCCAAATGAGGCAACAGCACGAACAGCAACGTCACCACAACCCAACCATAGCTGAATACTGTCGGCCAGCGGCCGAGCACGGGCCGTGCAGGCACCGGCAACATGACCCCTCCGCCCAGGTACGGCATATAGGCGTTATCCTTGTCGCGCAGGAAATAGCCTGCCAGGTACAAGGTCAAGGCGGAGAACGCTAACATGATCATGGCGATGACATAGCTGAGCGGATCATCCACACCGACCGACATCACGCGCAGGTACGTCAACGGTGCCAGCATGTTGGTTACCCCCAGAATCAGCGGCGTGCCGAGATCTTCGAACGCTCGCATGAATACGATGGCGGCGCCGGCGACATAACCCGGCAGCGCCAGCGGCAGAACGATGCGTCGGAAGCGACGCCAACGTGTCGATCCCAGAGTGACGGCGCTTTCCTCCATAGACAGGTCGATACGGCGCAGGCTTGTGATCAGGTTGAGCAGGACGAACGGAAAATAATGAATGCTCTCGACCAGCACCACCCCGTTCATGCCCTCCATGAACGGCAGCGTGAAACCGAACCAGCGCTGCAACAACAGGTTGACTGCCCCGTTCGCACCCAAGAAAGGCTGCAGCGCGAACGCCGCCACGAAGGGCGGCATGACCAAAGGCAGCACGCCAAGCACCTGCACCAGCAACCAGCCGCGGAACCGCATCCTGGTCGCTATCCAGGCCAGCGGTACAGCGATCAGCGATGCGAACAGCATCGACAGAAATGCCACCTGCAGACTGTTGGAGAAGGCTTCGCGATAGAGCTCCTGCTGGAAAAACAAAACGATGTAAACCAGCGTCGCACTCTGCGATCCGATGCCGAACGCAGCTAGTACAACACTGAGGACCGGCAGCACCAAAAACAACAGGAGAAAGATGCAGACCGGCATCGCGACCAGAAGCGTCATCAATGAGAAGTCCGCAGTTCGGAAACGAAAAGTCATAGGAGGATCAGTTGCGTGGACGGCGGATGTTTACATGGAGCGAGTCGGAATGGCCGCGCAGGCGCGGCTGCGAAAAATCGGTCGAACGGCGGAGACGCCGCGCGGCAGGCAATCCCGCGCTTTTCACATTCGGCGCAATGCCAAGAAGTGAGTTCATCATGGTCCCAATCGCAGGACGGCACGGTGCGCCAGCATTCTCGCCTCGGCATAGCCGGCACGGGCGCGGGAATTCCAGCGCCGCTCCAATAGCATGATGTCGTGCCGCTGTGCTTCTGTCATGTTGTTTTCCTCGACGCGACCAAAAAAAATCTTTTGCAGCGCTGGATCTTGCAATTCCTCGCTGCTCACCACCGGGCTGAAAGCAAGCTGACGGGCCTGAACAATCAATGCTGCGGCGTCCGCGTCGTCGCGTCCCGCCAGCTTGCTTTCGGCAGCGAAGATTTCCCGCGCTGCGGCGCGCAGCTCCTTGATCGGAAACGTGATGCTCTGATCAAACATTGTCGTCACTAGGCGAATGCGTTCCTGTGCCAGACCGGCATTGAAATGCAAGGAGCTTTTGGCAGCGCCGTCGGGAAGCTTCGGATATCCTGCCGCGACCTTTCCTTGCAGCAGTTCATACGGCACCACCGGCATGCGTGAGATACGCGGATCGAGAAGCAGCTTCTGGCCATCATTGGACAACGTGAATGCGATGAACTTGCGCGCATCGACGGGATTCCTGGCGCCGTTGATCAAGCCGATGCTGGCCGGCACGAAGTTGGTGACTGCCGGATAGGTGAAGTCCACCGGGAAACCGTTGCGCTTGCCGACGAAGGCGAAGAAGTCGATCACCATGCCGATACCGTAACGGCCGGTATTGACGCCTTCCGGAACGCCAAACGAGCGCTCCGTAATGGCTGCCGAATTGGCGGCGATCTGGAGCAGTCGCGACCACCCACGGTCCCAACCGGAACTTTGCAGGATTGCTTCCACCATCAAATGCGTCGTACCCGACCAGGACGGAGAACTGAGCGCGACATGGCCGAAATAAACGGACTTGGTCAGATCTCCCCAATCGGTCGGTCGCGGCAGTTGTCGTCGCCGTCAGCGGTTGCGTGGTGACGCCGCCGTCGGTGCGCCCGGCTTATGTCGAGCCGGCTTACGCCCCGCCACCGGGCGTGGTGTACGTGCAACCGGCCTATGCATCGCCCGGACCGGGCTATGTGTGGGAGTACCACGCGCACTACGGCTGGGGCTGGCGCCATCCGCAATATGGCTGGCATCGCGGCTGGCGCTGAGTTGATTCGGCGGCGTCCGCAGCAAAATAAATCGCCCCGCATTCCGGTCGACTGCATGACCGGAATGCGGGGCGATTTTGCGTTGCCGGGAGCGAAAGCTTAGAACGCGTAGCGGCCTTGTACGTAGATGGTGCGCGGTGCGCCGACGATGCGGCCTTGGTTGCCGTCGGTGGTGCGTGAATAGTAACGGCGATCAGTCAGATTGTTGACGCCTGCCACTACGTCAAAGCCCCTGGTGTTGGGTACCTTCCAATCCACTTGTGCATTCCAGACGCGATAGCCGGGAATCGGACCATTCTTGCCATCAGTGGTTTCGATCTGGCTATTGCTTTCATCAGAGAATTGACGGCTCTGATGCGTGGTCGACAGATTGAAACCCCACGGACCGGCCTGATAGCGCCCGCCGATAGTATCGGTGGTGCGTGAATAGAACGGCACGTCCTTGCCCGAGTTCAGGCCGGATTTGAGTACTGCGCGTGTATAGGTGTAGTTGGCGTAGACACTCAAGCCGCGGAACAGACCGTCTTTGTCGAATGCATAGTCGATGGCAGTTTCGAGACCATCATGCTGGGTCTTGCCGAGATTCTGATAAGTGTCCGGCGAGGCGATCAACGTGATTTGATTGTCGAAGCGAATGTTGAAATATGTTGCTTCAGCGGACAGGTTGCCACCCTTCCACCGTGCGCCGAGTTCTGCCGTCTTGGCCAGCTCCGGTTGCAAGTTGTTTGGTGCGGATGCCGCGCTCAACTGCGTATTCTGGACCACGCCGAAGGAGGTATTGTAGTTGGTGAACAGCGTGAGCTCTGGCGTGAGAAGGTAGGCGATGTTGAGCGACGGCAGCGGCTTGTTGTTGGTGACTTCGAACTTGGTTGTTGACGCTACGTTCTGACGAGTCGTCTGGATGTGTTCAAAGCGTACACCAGGGGTGATGCGCCATGCGCCGACGGAGATCTTGTCATCGATATAACCGGCGTGTGCATCGGTGCGATTCTTGTTCTTGGTTGCCGCGCCATAGGCGCCGGTTGCGATCGTTTCGGCAAAGTTGTCGTCGTGACCGCGTTCGCCGATGTAGCGATAGCCTACGGTGATGTCATTGGTGACGCTGCCGGAAGTGAGGCGCTGAGTGAAGCGCGGTTCGATGCCAATGGTTTCATAGAAGCGCGGCTGATGCGTCAATTGCGTCGTGGAGGCGCCGATCAGCGCGCTTTCGCGATAGCTCTCGTTGTAATAGGTGCGAATTTCAAATTCCTGTGTATCGGAAATGGTGTTCAGATAGCCCAGGTCGATGCCGCGGCGATTGCCTTTCCAGTAGTCGCGCGTACGCGTGTTCTGGAATGGGTCGGCGTTGTATTGTGCCGGGGTCAGACCGCCGGGTGTGTGCGACATGACGTCGTAGTAGGAAATCTTGCCGTAGATTTCGGAGCTGGAGCTGATTTCGTAGCGGAATTTCAGCGCAAAGTCGTTGATGCGTTCGTTGCTGTTGGCGCGCCAGCCGGAGCCGTCGGTGCCGGAATACAGCATTGCGAGGCCGAGGCCGTTGTCGAGTGTGGAGCCGGCGAATGCGGTGTATTGGGTGCTGGAACCGCCCTCGCCGTAGCTGTTGTAGCGCACGCTGGCGTCGCCGCTCACGCCAGGTGTCGTCGGGATAGCGCGGGTGCGGAAGTTGATGATGCCGCCCACGTTTTGCGGACCGTAGCGTACGGCGCCGCCGCCGCGTACGACGTCGATCGCTTCGATATTGTTCAGGCTGACCGGCGCGAACGAGATTTGTGGTTGGCCGTAAGGGGCGGAAGCCATCGGTACCCCGTCCAGCAGGATGGTCGAGCGCGGTGAGTAACGACCGGTCAGGCCGCGCACGCCGATGTTGAGCGACATGGCGCCGCCGGCGGTGCCGGAGTTGTCGGTGACCTGCACACCGGGAATGCGGCGCATGACGTCGCCGATGGTAACGGCGCCTGTGCTTTGAATCTCCTCCTTCTTCACCACGGTGCGCGCGCCCGGATAGGTCTTCACGCTGTTTTGCAGGCCGGTGCCAAGCCAGTCGCCGCTGACCTGAATGGTCTCGAGCGTATTCGGCGTTTCAGCCGGTGTGGCTGCCTGTTGGGCATAAGCGGCGCCGGACAGTGTCATCAGCGCAGCGGCGATGGCGGCGGCACAGCGGGTTTGCGCTGCAATGGCGCGAGGAAGCGGAAGCAATGTCATGGTGATTTCTGAAAGATGAAAAAGCGCGTCGTGCGGTGTTGGCGATTCCCCGGCCAACGCTGCCGGATACGGTGCAAGGAAAATGTCAGCATTTGTAATGGATGAGAATCATAACCATTTAGATTTTCGGAATCAAACCAAACATGCATCCCGACAAAATATTCAAAGCCAATACCGGCCTGCCCCCGCTCGAATCGTTGCAAATTGTCAACAAAGACGCCCTGCGCCACGATGTCAATTGCGGTTAGCTGAAATGGGAGGTTGCTCCGGGAAATGATGGCGCCCGGCAAATATCCGGGTGATCGTGTACGCTTTCGCGTTCTGATCGCATCTCATCCATACGGAGCAGCAAATGAGCACAAGCAAAGTAGCCCTCGTCATCGGCGGCGGTAGCGGCATGGGCGCCGGCGTGGCGCAAAAACTGGCGGCCGACGGCTTCGGCGTCGGCATTCTTTCCTCTTCCGGAAAAGGCGAGTCGCTCGGCAACAGCCTGGGCGGCGTCGGCGTCACCGGCTCCAACCGCTCCGTCGCGGACCTGCAGAAAGCAGTCGATGCCTGCCTCGCGCGCTGGGGTCGCATCGACGTGCTGGTCAACAGCGCCGGCCACGGTCCCAAGGGCAAGGTGCTCGAACTCAGCGATGAAGAATGGCTGCTCGGCATGGAGATCTACCTGATGAACGTGGTGCGCAGTGCGCGCCTGGTGACGCCGCTGATGCAACAGCAGGGCGGTGGCGCCATCATCAATATCTCGAGCTTCTCGGCGGTCGAACCGTCGCAGTCGTTCCCGACCTCGAGCGTGTTTCGCGCGGGCCTGTCGGCCTACACCAAGCTGTTCGCCGACAAATACGCACCGGAAAACATCCGCATGAACAATATCCTGCCGGGCTTCATCGACAGCCTGCCGGAAAAGCCCGGCATCAAGGAAATGATCCCGATGGCGCGTTACGGCAAAGTGAGCGAAGTCGCGGCGCTGGCCTCGCACCTGGCGTCCGACGCCGCGGCCTACATCACCGGCCAGAATATCCGCATCGACGGCGGCATCGTTGCCGAAGGCCAGCGCCATCACGTGCGGCAGCGAGAACGAGCAGGCGATGCCGTGGGCGACGCCGTGGTGCAGCGTGATGTCGTAGGACAGCGAATGCGCCAGCGCGGTCTTGGTGTTCGAGAACGCCAGGCCGGCTTGCAGCGCAGCGGTGGCCATGCGTTCGCGCAACGCCAGCTCGCGCGGCTGCGCCATGAGGCCGGGCAGCGTTGCCATGATGCTGCGGGCAGCGGCGGCGGCCAGGGCGGAGGAGACCGGATTGCGGTTGACGTTCCAGATCGATTCCAGCGCGTGCGACAGCGCATCCAGGCCGCTGGCCAGCGTGATGCCCTGCGGCAGGCTCAGCATCAGTTGCGGATCGATGATGGCCGCCGCCGGCCAGGTCCAGGCCTGGTGCAGCGAATACTTGCTGCCGGCGTCGGCGTCCCAGATCGTGGCCCAGGGGGTTACTTCGCTGCCGGTGCCGGCGGTGGTGGGAATGGCGACCAGCGTCTTTGCGCCTTCGCCGGACAACGGCGCGCCATCGCGCAAATGGGCGAGCAATTCGCCGAAGCGGCCCGAAGGCGTGCGCGTCAGCATGGCCTTGGCGCAGTCGATCACGCTGCCGCCGCCGAAGGCGACGATGCAATCGACGCCGGCATGTTCGCGCCATACGCGCTCATACATCGGCGCCAGCCAGCTGACGTCGGGATTCGGCTGCACTGTGTTTTCAATGCCGGCCAGCTGCGGGCCGAGCAATTGCGCGATGCGTGCTTCCAGTCCCAGCGCGGAGGCTTCGGGGAAGGTGACCAGCAGGGCGCACCTGCCGTTGAGCAGCGCCGGCAATTGCGCCAGGCTGCCGCTGCCGGCCTGGATGGCGACCGGGTTGTGATAATTCCACATGGGGTTCTTTGCTAAAAGTAGGACAAAATTAGAGCCGCTAATAAAACGCCGGTGGCAAGGCGCGCCGACGCAGACAGTACGAAGGTACGGCAAGGAGAAGCAACGCCGCCAACGGTGTTTTATTAGCGGCTCTTAATGGACCTTGCCGTCCTGGATCATCTGGCGCAGGCGGCTGGAGATCGTGTCGGCGACCACCACCATCAGCGTGACGACCACGATGCAGGTGGCGGTGTCCTGGTACTTGAACAGCTTCAGGCTGCTCACCAGTTCGAAGCCGAGACCGCCGGCGCCGACCATGCCGAGCACGGTGGCCTGGCGCAGGTTGACTTCAAAGCGATACAGCACGGTGGCGATCCAGGCGGTGATGACCTGCGGCAGCACGCCAAACACGATCACCTGCAGCGGACGCGCGCCGGTGGCGCGCAGGGCTTCCAGCGGGCCGTCGTCGATTTCCTCGATGCTCTCGGCGAAGAACTTGCCGACCATGCCGACGCCGTGCAACGCCAGCGCCAATACACCCGGGAAAGGACCGAGGCCGACGGCGGAGACGAACACCAGCGCCAGGATCAGCTCGTTGATGCTGCGCGTGACGTTGAGCAGCTGGCGCACCGACTGGTACACCACGCGGTTGCGGTTGAGATTGCGCGCCGCCAGGAAGGACACAGGGATCGCGCCGATCACGCCCAGCAGCGTGCCCCAGATGGCGATCTGGACGGTTTCCACGGCGGGGCCGACCAGGTTGCCGAGGATCTTCCAGTTGGGCGGGAAGGAGCGGCTCAGGAAGTCGCCGATCTGCGGCAGGCCGTCGGCCAGTTCTCCCCAGCTCAGTTGCGTGCCTTGCGCGCTCCAGGCGAGGATAAAGGCGACTGCGGCCACGGCGGCGACCGACAGCAGCCAGGAGCGCAGGGTCAGCGGACGGGCTCCGGTCCAGACGTAGTCGTGATAGCTTGCGCCGTCAATCCGGGAGGGCGAGGACAAAGGCGTGTTCATGACAGGGCTCCTTCGAGGATCATTTCCGACGGTTGTCGCGCGGCGTATGTCTCGTCCTGCGCCTTGACCTGGTCCAGGCCGGAATAAATGAGGTTGAGGTGCGACTCGCGCAGTTCATCGCCGCGGCCGTCGAACACCAGCTTGCCGCTGGCCAGGCCGACGATGCGGTCGCCGAACTCGCGCGCGTAATCGACCTGATGCAGGTTGCAGACCACGGTGATGCCGAGTTCGCGGCAGGCGGCGCGCAGGTACTGCAGCACCAGGCGCGAGGTTTTCGGATCGAGGCTGGCGACCGGTTCGTCGGCCAGGATGACTTGCGGGCGCTGCGCTAAGGCACGGGCGATGCCGACGCGCTGGCGCTGGCCGCCGGAGAGTGCATCGGTGCGTTGCCCGGCCTTGTGTTCCAGTTCGACGCGGCGCAGGCAATCCATTGCCAGCGCCACATCCTGGCGGCTGAACAATTGCAGCACCGAGCTCAGCGTCGCGGTCTGGCCGAGCCGGCCGGTCAGCACGTTTTTCAGCACCGACAGGCGCGGCACGACGTTGTGATGCTGGAAGATCATGGCCACTTGCTGGCGCAACTTGCGGATGTTGCCGTTGCGCGCATCGGTGGCATCGAATCCGGCCGCCACCAGTTCACCGGAAGTCGGCGTCGCCAGGCCGTTGATACAGCGCAGCAAGGTCGACTTGCCGGCGCCGGACGGTCCCAGCACGACCAGGAATTCTCCGGGAGCGACATCGAGGTCGATGCCGCGCAGCACGGCATTGCTGCCGTATTGCTTGGTGAGCGAACGGATCCTGATCATTTCATTGCCTTGAGGTCGAGATTGAGGATCCGGGCGGTGTCGCGCACGACGTTGTAGGCGGCGTCATTGGTCGGTACGAAGCCGTTGAGCACGCCCTGGTCGCCCCATTCGACGTTCTTGATGTTGCCGAAGGCGGCCGCGATCTTCTTCTTCAGTTCGGGATCGAGGTCCTTGCGCCAGACCATCGGCGACTCGGGAATGTCCGGCGAGGTCCAGACGATGTTGAAGTCGCTTTGCTTGACTACACCCTTGGCGATGGCGGCGGCCAGGATGCGGTCGGCCACGGCGGCGGCGTCGACCTTCTTGTTGGCGACGGCGAGGATGCTGGCGTCATGCGAACCGGAGAAGATCACGCGCGAAAAATACTTGTTCGGCTCGACGCCTTGCTTTTGCAGGCCCGCGGTCGGGAACAGATGGCCCGAGGCCGACGACGGATCGACGAAGGCCATGGTGTGGCCTTTGAGCGCGGCGACGCTATCGATGCCGCTGTCCTTGCGCACGATGATCAGGCTCTTGTAGGCGCTCTTGCCGGTCTTCTTGGTTTCGGCGACGGAGAAGGCTTCGACGTTGGCGATCGAGCTGGCCAGCACGTACGAGAACGGGCCGAGGTAGGCGACGTCGAGCTTCTTCGAACGCAGCGCTTCGATGATGCCGTTGTAGTCGGTGGCGATGAAAGGCTTGACCGGCATGCCCAGCTGTTCCTGCAAGCTGTCGATGACTTTCTTGCTGTTCTCCAGCATGGCCTGGGAGTCTTCGGCAGGGATCAGGCCGACGGTCAGTTGTTGCGGCTGGGCGGCGAAAGAGACCGAAGCCGAGGCCGAAACCAGGCTGAGGCACAAGGCCAAAGGACGTAACAAGGCGGAAAGGGTTTTCATGATGCTCCTGGCGGTAGTGATCGGATGCAGAGGTGGCCCGCCGGGACAGCGTGTCCATGCGGGTTTTGGATTCATGACCGCAAGATTAAGGCGCTTTTGTGACGCCTTTATTATCGATATAATCAGGAGATTGACGATTACCTATTGATGGAATCTATAGATGACGCCTTCACAACTCCGCGCTTTCCTCGCCGTCGCCCGCAATCGCGGTTTCAGCGCCGCCGCCCGCACGCTCGGCGTCAGCCAGCCGACGCTGACGTCGCAGGTGCAGGCGCTGGAGCGCCAGCACAACGTCGAACTGTTCTATCGCCGCGGCCGTCGGCTCGACCTGACCGACACCGGCCAGCGCCTGTTGCCGATCGCACAAAAGATCGCCGAACTCGAACTCGACGCCTACAACCTGCTGTACAACTCCGGCGTGCTCAATATCGGCCACCTGAAGCTGGGGGCGGTGGGGCCGTTCCACGTGATCGAAATGGTCGACGCCTATCGCCGCAAGTTTCCCAATGTCGAGCTGTCGATCCGCATGGGCAACTCCGCCGAAACCATGGCCGACCTGGAAAACTACGTCACCGACGTCGCCGTGCTGGCCAGCTTCAACGACGATCCGCGCTTTGTGGCGGTGCCGTACGCCGACCACGCCATCGTGGTGTTCGCCCATGTCGACCATCCGTTTGCGAAGCGCGATTCCATCGCCTTGCAGGACTTGCACGGCCAGCCGATGGTGATGCGCGAGCAGGGTTCAACCACCCGGCTGGCACTGGAGAAGGTGCTGAAGGAAGCCGACGTCATGCCGCGCGTAGTGATGGAGATCGGCAGCCGCGAAGCGCTGCGCGAGGCGGTGGCGCGGGGCATCGGACTGGGGGCCGTATCGGAGGCGGAGTTCGTGCCGGACCCGCGATTGAAACTGCTGCGGATTGAAGGAAACCCCGTCAGCACGCACACCTACATCTATTGCCTGGCCGACCGCAAGGACAGCCGCCTGGTGGCGTCGTTCCTGGAGCAGGTGGCGACGCTCTAGGTGTTCAGGCTGCCGTCGCGGCGACCTGTTCCAGGACGAAGTCGCGCATCAGTTCGAGCACCGCCTGCGGCTGCTCCTGATGCGGACTGTGGCCGCAACCGGCGAGCATGGCCGGGCGCGCCGTCCCAAGGTGTCCGCCCGCGCTTCCTGCGATGCCAGCAACGATGGCGTCCACCTGCGCCGGCGTCCCGTACTGATCGTCAACCCCTTGCATCACCAGCGCCGGACAGGCGATGCGCGGCAAATCGGCCTCGATGTTCCAGTCGGCGAAGGCGGGGGCAAGCCAGGTCTCGGACCAGGCCTTGAAGATCTGTCCGGTCTTGTCGCCATGATATTTTTGCAACCCTTTCAGCTTGCCGTCGGCATAGGCGCGGTCGGCTGCCCGGATACCGTCCAGCGTCACTGGTTCGACAAAAACGTGCGCCGCCTCGGTGACAATTGCCCGCAGCAGGGGCGCACGCTGTGCCGCATGCAACAAGGCAATGCTGCCGCCGTCGGAGTGGCCGATCAGGATATAGGCTTGCTGCGGCAACAAGGCCACGAGAATGGAGGGCAGTTCATCCAGCGCATAGCGGTGCAGATAATCGGGCGCACGCGTTTGCTGCAGTGCATCGGAAAGGCCGTAACCGAGACGATCGTACAGCAGCCCGCGACAGCCCGTCGCCGCACACAAACGCTGCGGAAAATCCTTCCACATTGCAGTGCAACCCAAACCTTCGTGGAGGAACACCAGCCAGGGTTTTGCGGGGTCGCCGTCGATGATGTCGTAGTGAATTCGTGGTTGTTTGTTGTGCGTCAGGAAAGGCATGTGGGCTGGATAGGAGGGACGGCGGAACGCTAGTTTTTCATGTTTTCACGATGCGGTGGGAATGCGGCGTAAATATCTTCAAATCTCTGTCGCGCAAAAAAATAAATCTGCTATCTTTATAACGGCACCGACCCGAAAACGGCACTGACCTGAAACCACGAGGAGACACATATGGATTTGGTTGAAAAATTCGACGCCAAAGGCAAGACAGGAGGCGCTTATCACGTCGAGGTGTACCAGACGGCGCTGGAAGAAGCAGACAAGGCGGCCCCGCCCGGACTCAAGACCTACAAGCTGGCTGACGGCCGTGCGCTCGATCCCTTGTCGGACGCCAAATTCAAGATTGTCCAGACCGGAGAAAAGATCTACCGCGTCTGACAGGATAAACAAGCTTAACAAGCGCGCAAGCGCAAAAACTCAAACGGCGGACCTCGCGTCTGCCGTTTTCTATTGGCTCGAATGTGGCAGGCCCTAAGGTGTTCTCAACCCGAAGTCGGCTTGCGGTAACCGCCTTCGACCCAGCGTTCGGCGCTGGCGGCGCTCAGCTTGAAGTTGGGCGCCACCTGCACCTTGGCCACCATTTCGCCCATGTCGTCCCAGGCCTTCAGGTCGGCATACGGGAAGTCGTCGTCGGGAACGATATCCAGCGTCACCTTGATGCTGCCGTCCGGACCGTCAACGCTCACGTGCTTGTGCAATTGCGCGTGCAGTTGCTGTTCGCTGCGGCGGCGGAATTCCGAAGCCGTCTTCACCAGCGTGTTGAAGGCATTCTTGTCCATCGGTTTCGGGTTCTTCTTGTCGCGGCCCATGGTCCACGGACCGATCAGCGTCGGTTCGCGTTCGCCTTCACGCGTCATCTCCACCGCCCAGCCGTCATCGTCGTCATTCTTGATGATGCGCGCAGTCCAGCCTTCATCGCGCCACAGGCGCGCTTCCTGGATCACATCGGAAATATCGGTGGCGGGTTCTTCGGTATCGGGGGATTCTGGCGCGAGGTCGGACATGAGAGGCTCAATGAAGCAAAGTTCGCCATGATACGACAGGTTACGGCAGGTTTGCAGGTAAACTCCCCGCCATGGAAATCGAACTCAAATTACTGATTGCCGCGGACAGCGTTGACGCTTTTCGCGCCTTGCCCTTGCTCAGCGAGCACGCCGTCGCGGCGCCGGAATCGCAGGACCTGTTCAGCACCTATTTCGACACGCCGGCATTACACCTGAAACAGCACCGCTCGGCGCTGCGCGTGCGCAAGGCCGGCGCGCTGTGGATCCAGACCTACAAGGGCGGCGGCAGCGTCGCGGCGGGCCTGCATCAGCGCCACGAGTGGGAATGCGAAGTCGCCGGCCCGCGCATCGAGTTGGACAAGCTGCTGCCGCTGGTCGACAACCCGACCGCGCGCACCGCGCTGGAGTTGCCCGGATTGTCGCAGCAATTGGAGGCAGTCTTCACCACCAGCTTTCGCCGCACCGCCTGGCAGTTGCGCCTGCCGCAGGGCACCGAGGTCGAAGTCGCGCTGGACGAAGGCGTGGTCGAGGCAGGCGGGCAAACCCAGCCGATCTGCGAGATCGAGCTGGAACTGAAGTCCGGCGACACCGGCGAGCTGCTGGCGTTTGCGCAGGCGCTGCGGCAGGCGATTCCGCTGACGCCGAGCAATGTCAGCAAGGCCCAGCGCGGTTTTGCCCTGCGCGGCAGGGATTTGCAGGGCGCCGATAGTTCGTTGTAACGGCGGGGCCGTCCCGGCCAACAACATTTTTCCCCGACAATTTTCCCCGACATTCGGATGAGGTCCCGTTCCGGCAGTGGCATGGATGCTGCTTGCCGGGAAGAGGGCGGCAAACTTGATTGGTGCGCACAGTCGTGGTGCAAATCAACGTCTGCCGTCCCGAATTCAATATTCGATTCATCCAAGACAGGGGAGCCCATGACCACCATCGCCGCAGCCGCGCCTGCCCACACCGCCGTGGAAGAGCGCGACATCACCTTCCGCCGCGTCATCTGGCGCATTGTCCCGTTCGTCACGCTGATCTGGTTCCTGGCCTGGGTCGACCGCGTCAACGTCGGCTTCGCCAAGCTGACCATGATGAGCGATCTGCAATGGTCGGACGCGGTGTACGGCGCCGGCGCCGGGATTTTCTTCATCGGCTATTTCATCTTCGAGGTGCCGAGCAACCTGGCGCTGCAAAAGTTCGGCGCGCGCAAGACCATCATGCGCATCACCATCGGGTGGGGCATCACCTGTGTACTGATGGCCTGGGTGCAGACCGCAACGCAGTTCTACGTCCTGCGCTTCCTGATGGGGGCGTTCGAAGCCGGCCTGCAACCCGGCGTGATCCTGTATCTGACCTACTGGCTGCCGACGCACCGGCGCGGCAAGGCGCTGGGGATTTTCGTTTCGGCGTCGGCGGTCTCGCTGGTGGTCGGCAGTCCGCTGGCGGCCTACATCATGGAGTTGTCGCAGGGCCTGGGCGGCTTCAAGGGCTGGCAATGGCTGTTCGTGATCGAAGGGATTCCGTCGATCGTGGCCGGCGCGGCAGCGTATTTCCTGCTGACGGACCGTCCGCGCGACGCGCACTGGCTCAGCCCGCGCGAAAAAGAACACGTCGAGACCGAACTGGCCGCCGAGGACCAGGCGCTGGGTCCGCGCGAGCACAGCTTCTTCGCATCGCTGCGCAGCGCGCGCATGTGGGCGCTGATCATGGTGTTCTTCTGCATCATCGCCGGCAACGCCACGCTGGTGTACTACGGCCCGAGCCTGGTCAAGGAGGTTGGCTTTACCGACATCAAGACGCTGGGCTGGGTGATGGGCGGGATTTATTGCTGCGGCTGGCTGGGCATGCTGCTCAACGGCTACCTGTCGGACCGCAACAAGGAAGTGCGCATCCATACCGCAGTGGCCGCCGCCATCGGCGCGCTGGGCCTATTGCTGGCAGCGTATTTCCTGGGAGAGAAGAGCGCCGCCGGCGTGGTGTTCGCGCTGGCGCTGTCGTCGGCCGGCACGATGGGCGCGATTCCGGTGTTCTGGCAATTACCCGGACGCTTCTTGTCCGGTTCTGCGATCGTGGTGGGCCTGGCGGTGATCAATTCGGTGGCCAATCTGGCCGGGTATTTTTCACCGCAGCTGCTGGGCTATCTCAAAACCACCACCGGCCAGTACGGCAAGGGCCTGACCACCATCGCCATCGTGGAGCTGATGGCGACGCTGATGATTTTTATGTTCATTGGCAAGACGGCGAGGGTGGGGAAATAAGTGGCGGGAGCGCCGGGATTTACTCGTAGCTCATGACAAAGACTACCGCCCCGTTTGCCTGACCGGCAACAAGCCGGGTTGTGGACGCCGGCTTGACGTAGCGCGCACCGATCGGCACTGAAAAACTGCCGCCGGTGGTCTTGATCGCCTCGTAGCCACTCAGGGGCTGGGCGGTGTTGTAGACGACGGGGGTGTTATTGGCGCCAAAGCTCATCTGGATGCCGATACCTTGTGCGGTCGTACTGCTGGTCGGATTGTTGAGCTTGAACACGCCATTGTCCTGATCCAGCCAACCGGCTAGCGGCGTATTAAACTTGATCGAGACCTGAGTGAGGCCGACCGGGCAATTGTTGACGTTGAATGTAGTGTTATTCCACCTGTCATTCATCGTGCCGGTGCCATTAAAAGTGGAAAAATTTGTATTGCCCATCGGGATGACGACGTCGGGTGTCGCGCAGGTGGGCACGGTCACATTACCTGTTGCGCCGCCCGTGTACATGGGCGTTTGCTGCCAAACAGTCACCTGATCAATACTTGACGTGACTGTGATATTAATTGCCGGTATCGACGTTAGTGTTCCAGCAGCGATAGTTCCAGTTTTGACAAATTCCGTGGAGGCCTGCCATGACCAGTTTAGATTGGGACTATACGCTGACACCCAGCAATTGGCTGTATAGCTGGAATTCTCGATAGTCTGATCGTCGTTCATGCCGCAGTTGTTGCCAATCGTTTGCGAGAAAAGGTAGCGCACGCCGAGGCCAGCCAAATTTGTCGGATAGACGTCGGTGTAACCGCTGACGGGCGCACCAGTGACACTAAATTTGTAATAGGCGGTGATACGCCCCCCTGAATTACTACAGCTTATGCGATAGGAGGCTCCCGGTTGAGGCGACTTGGGTATCACGGTCGAACCGATGGCGGCATTTAAAGGAATACTTGCCGTCCCGATGCTTACGACATAATTCCCTCCAGCAATGGTTGTACAGCCATATTGTTGCGCGAGAGCCGATCCCGAGCAAAGAACAAGAATGCAGGCCAAACACCATTTAACAAAATGACGCATGCCGACCAATGGCACCTTATCCGTAGCCGCTGACCTGACCCGCGACGCGCCGTACGGCACAGCGGGATACAAATTAAATTTCAACATAAGCGCCTCGTTGCAGAGTTAGAAAAAAGCCATTGTCTGTAACTTCGGCGCGGCGAGATATGGGAAAACTCTCAAACTGGTTCGCACGATTAACGCGGTCGGCGACTGCATCGCGTCACTGATGGCGGTTACTCGCAGCTCATGACAAAGACCATCGATCCGGTTGCCTGAGCGGAGTCAATAGTTCTTGTCCGGTCGGCGTGCCTTTCTGGTTGCTGGACGACGTTATCGATATCTGATCTCGAACGTCGCAGAACCGTCCAGCGGGATATCGCCTGTCAGATTCAGATTTTCCGGTTTATTGAGGAGTGCCTCAACGTTGATTTTGACGTTCAGGAACTTCGATGCTGCCGCATAGGGCCAGGTAACAATAAACACGAAGTAATAGCCTGTGTTATTGGCCAGCACGCCGCCGGGAGCGTATCCCTTCCCGTATAAAGGGCGAGCCATGTAACCCGACGTCGCCGGGGTGCCGTCGACAGTGATGTCAGACATGACCAGCCTGTAGCCACCGACCTTCTTGCCGTCAACTGAGCCGAGTCCGAAAACCTGTACGGCATCGTCTTCTCCGCCGTAAATTCCGGTGTAGCTACCTCTGACGTACGAAGCAGCACGGTTGTCGTGCACGAGCAGTTCAATCGTTCGAGACTGATCGCATGACACATTGAAGTTAATTTGTTTCACCGGAAGCGCGGTATATTTGCCTGCCTTTAAATCAGCAGCGCGGATGGTGCCAAAATCGACCTCGCCGCCATTGGTAAAACTCGGAATGCACGCCGAAGGACGAATCGAACCCTTGACCTGGAGTTCAGTCGTGTCGACGGCCCGAGCGGCGAAAGAGACCAGCGAGGAAGCTAGGAGGGCGGAGAGCAGAACGACTTGTTTGTTCATGATTGGCGCCTTACAAATAACTGTTGAACTCGAAATAAATTCGAATTGAAATATGTTGTTTGCTAAATCTGTTGCGCAATTATGACAATTTGAAAATTCGATTTATATGAGAAAACTCTCAAACTGGTCTGCGCAGTTTACGCGCCCGACGCTACGCCACGTCATTTATCGCTCAACGCCGCAAACAACAACGCCGCCGTCCCGATCTGCATCGAAACGGCGGCGTTTTCCTTGTTGGCGCGGTCCCTGCCAAACAGAGGGGCGCAGCACCAGCAGTGCGTCCTGGATCGTGAACCGGTTCCTACAACTCCGGTGGCGGCGGCGCCAGCACGTCGCGGCTGCCGCTCTTGGACATCGATGACAGGATGCCGGCGGCTTCCATCTGTTCCACCAGGCGGGCCGCGCGGTTGTAGCCGATGCGGAACTGGCGCTGCACCGACGAGATCGAGGCGCGCCGGCTGCGCGTGACGTAGGCCACGGCCTCGTCGTAGAGCGGGTCGGCTTCATCGCCGGGTTCGCCGAACATGTCGCCTTGCTGCGGTTCTTCCGAGGCCGGACCGGCCAGGATTGCTTCTTCGTACTGCGGTTCGCCGTGGGCTTTCAGGTGTTCGACCACGCGGTGGACTTCTTCATCCGAGACGAACGCGCCATGCACGCGCTGCGGATAACCCGAGCCCGGCGGCAGGAACAGCATGTCGCCGTGGCCGAGCAGCGTTTCCGCGCCCATCTGGTCGAGCACGGTGCGCGAGTCGATCTTGGACGACACCTGGAAGGCCACGCGCGTCGGGATGTTGGCCTTGATCAGGCCGGTGATGACGTCCACCGACGGACGCTGCGTCGCGAGGATCAGGTGGATGCCGGCGGCGCGGGCTTTTTGCGCCAGACGGGCGATCAGTTCTTCAATCTTCTTGCCTGCCACCATCATCAGGTCGGCCAGTTCGTCGATCACGACCACGATCATCGGCAGCGGATCGAGCGGTTCGGGGGCATCGGGCGTGAGCGAGAACGGGTTCTTGACGCGCTTCTCGGCGGCGATGCCGTCGGCGATCTTCTGGTTATAGCCGGCCAGGCCGCGCACTCCCAGCGCCGACATCAGGCGATAGCGCTTGTCCATCTCGCCGACACACCACGACAGCGCATGCGCGGCCAGCTTCATGTCGGTCACGACCGGCGCCAGCAGGTGTGGGATGCCGTCGTAGACCGACAGCTCCAGCATCTTCGGATCGATCATGATCAGGCGCACATCGTCGGGCGTGGCCTTGTACAGCAGCGACAGGATCATGGCGTTGATCGCCACCGATTTGCCGGAGCCGGTGGTGCCGGCTACCAGCATGTGCGGCGCGCGCGCCAGGTCGGTGGCGACCGGGACGCCGGTGATGTCCTTGCCCATCGCCAGCGTCAGGTGCGAGGCCGAGCGGGCGTAGGCTTCGGACCGGATGATCTCGGCCAGGCGGATCATCTGGCGCTTGGGATTGGGCAACTCCAGGCCCATGCAGGTCTTGCCGGGGATGGTTTCGACCACGCGGATCGAGGTCAGGCCGAGCGCGCGCGCCAGGTCTTTCATGAGATTGACGATCTGGGCGCCGCGCACGCCCAGCGCGGGTTCGATTTCAAAGCGCGTGATGACCGGACCGGCGTAGGCGCCCAGTACGGTGACCGGGACCTTGAACTCCTTGAGGCGCTGCTCAATGAGTTGGCCGATTTCCAGCAGCTGGGTTTCGTCCATCTCGACCGGCGCGTCGCTGCCCTGGTCGAGCAACTCGATGCCGGGCAGGGGAACTTCGGTGGGGCGATAAGGCCGCACCGGCGCGGCTGTCACCACGGGGGCAGCAGGAGCAGGAGCAGGAGCAGGAGCAGCAGGCGCTTGCGTCCAGGTGCGGATCTGCATGGGGGCGGCGGCTGCAACCGGAGGTTCCTGGACCGGTTCCTCAAATAGCAACGACGGGGCCGATGCAGGTGCAGGTGCAGCGTGGGTCGGCTCGGGAATGGCTGCGGCAACCGGTTCGATGCGGGTGTCGATGATATTGAATGGCTCGGAGGCGGTGATGACTTCCGGTTCCGGCTCGGTCGCATGGAAGGCGGCGGTCTGGGGCGCACTCTGCTGCAGCACCGGCTCTAGAATCGGCGCGGTAACCGGAGGCGGAGCAGGCTCGCGCGCCCGCAGCGCAGCGCTCAGCGACGTCGGAATCGCCTGGCTGCGGTCGCTGGCGGTGCTGATGCGGACCTTGGTGCTGCTGCCGGCGATGGGCGTGATCTTCGGTTTGCTGATGATGCTGGTGGCCAGCGATGGCTTGAGCGCCGCGGTATGCGCCGGCGCTTCCGGCTGCTGACCGGAAGCCGAACGGGCCAGCATCGCCTGGGTCGGCCGCAGCGATTCGAATGCGGCCCATTCGGAAGCGGGACGCGCCGGGCGTTTGGGCGGTTCGGCCTTTTGCAGCGCAGCGCCGGGCCAGTTGCCGGCGGCGGTATGCGCAGGATGGGCGGCGCGCGGCAATTCATTGGGCAGCGGCCAGGGATCGCGCTTGCGGGTCAGGTTGCCGAAGGCGGGCGCGGCTGGCGGTTTCGGTTGCGCCGGAGGAGTCCGGTGCGACTGCGCTGCCGGCATGTTGCGGATGGTGGGAGCGATATTGGCCTGGGTGCGGCGCGGCACCGAAGCCTGCAGCGGCAGGGAGCCGATGTCGGCATCGAGGTCCATCCTGGCCTTGCGGCGGCCGAACAGCCAGAACAGGCCGATCATTCCTGTTGCCATCAAGACAAGGACGGCGACCAGCTTACCGAAGGCGAGGGTGACGTTGCGTGCGAGCGCCTGGCCGAGGAGGTCGGTTTCCAGTGCAGTATCGCCTTGCGAACGGAGCATGGCCTCGAGGGCGCTACTGGCGCACAGGATGGCCAGGGTGCCGAGCCAGATACGGATGGAGCCGCGTCCGCCGAGGCCTTTTCCGGACAACAAGGACAGTAATACTCTGCCCAGCAGGGGCAGCATCCACAAGAACGACCAGCCGAACCAGTCAAGTAAAAATAAGCGCATCCCGCAAGTTTACAGGAAGCCGGGACCTGCGCTGAAACTTAAGCTGAAATTTCCGAAAGGAAAAGCTGAAAATCCCGCTTTCCGGATTGCGGAAGCGGGAGCATGCGCCGGATGAGTCACTTTTCCAGCGGTACCGTCAACGGCCTGCCATCCTGCACCAGCGACCAGACCAGCAGCCTTGCCGGTTTGGTAGTGCTGGCGTTGCGCGACACCAGGTGCGGCGTGTCGGGCGCTTCGTACCAGGACTCGCCCGCTTTATAGGTCACCGGGGCGCCGCCCTGCAGCTGGGAGACCACTTCGCCTTCCAGCACGTAGGCAAAGATGGAGCCGGGATGGCGATGCGGCACCGAGCTTTGGCCGGGGCCGTAAGCGACTATCGCCATGACGCCGCTTTTGCCGGGGGCATCGGACAGGGCCTGATGCTGCAAAGGCGTGACGACTTCATCGCCATGTTTGCCGTCGTGGGCATCGGCGCCGGCCGCCAGGGCCAACAAGGCGGCGAGCAGTGCGCTTTTTGCAGAGGGGAGGAATCGCATGTCAGGCTCCTTGTCCGTGGCCGTCGCCGTTTCAGGCGACCGGCATCTTGCGGAAGCCGATGGCGAAACGGTTCCAGGCGTTGATGGTGTTGATGGCCAGGGTCAGGTTGACCAGTTCTGCGTCGGTGAACTGGGCGCGCGCCAGGGCGTAGTCTTCATCGGGAGCACCGGTTTGCGAGATCAGGGTCAGCGATTCGCTCCAGGCCAGGGCGGCGCGTTCGCGGTCGGTGAAGAACGGGGTTTCGCGCCAGACCGGCACGGCGTACAGGCGGCGTTCGGTTTCGCCGGCCTTGCGGGCGTCGGCGGTGTGCATGTCGACGCAGAAGGCGCAGCCGTTGATGAGCGACACGCGCAGGCGGACCAGTTCCAGCAGGGATGTTTCCAGGCCGAGCTTGCCGACCACGTTTTCGAGGGCGATCATGCCCTTCAGGACTTCAGGGGAGGCTTTGTAGAAATCGACGCGTTGTTCCATGGTGATGCTCCTTGGCAAGTTGAGTGAATCGTTAAATTGGTCTTGGCTGTATCGCTTGTTTGCTGAGCCAGTGACGTCATCATAAGGAGACCACTCGTCGTCGCGGATAACCAATTTCTCGAAAAAACAGGAGACCACTTCCGGTGGCACGGCTAGAATCGCGGACAGCGAACTACAAGCCAACCACAAGCCGACCACCGGCAAAAAACACGAATACAAGGGAGCGGGCGACGCATGGAATTGCACATCGTCATTGAGGGCAACAAGGATCTGGCCGGGCAGGTGTATCGCCAGCTGCGCGACGCCATTCAGAGCGGCCGCCTGGCGCCGGGGGAACAGGTGCCGCCGTCGCGCCTGCTGGCCACGCAGCTGGGCCTGTCGCGCAAGACCGTCTCGGAAGCCTATGGGCGGCTGACGCTGGACAAGCTGCTGGTGGGCCGGGCCGGCAGCGGCACCTTCGTCAATGCGCCGGCCGAGCCGAAAGCCAAGCCGAAACGCTTCGAAAGCAGCGACCTCGCCGCCGGCAAACTGATCGCGCATTGGCTCGATCAGTCGTTCCCGCTGCTGATGCGGCACGTCGGCCCGGAAACGCGCTCGCAATACGATTTCATGGGCGGCATCCCGGTGCGCAGGCAATTTCCGCAGGAAGAGTGGCGCCAGTGCGTGCTGTACGGGTTGCGCCAGGTCAATGAGGCGCGCGGCTTCTACGCCGAGACCGAAGGCGTGCCGGCCTTGCGCGAGGCGATCGCGCGCCATGTGTCGTTCTCGCGAGGGGTGCAATGCACGGCTGCCGATGTACTAGTGACCAACGGCGCGCAGCAGGCGCTGGACCTGATTACGCGGGTGCTGGTGGAGCCGGGCAGCGTGGTGGCGGTGGAAGATCCCGGCTATCCGCCCGCGCGCATGCTGTTCTCGGCGCAAGGCGCCAGGGTGGAGAGCGTGCCGGTGGACGACGAAGGGATGCGGGTCGATCTGATTCCGGATGGAACACGCCTGATCTATGCGACGCCGGCGCATCAGTTTCCGCTCGGCATGCCGATGAGCCCGGCGCGGCGCACGGCCTTGCTGGCGCGCGCGCGTGAATTGCGGGCCATCGTCATCGAGGACGATTACGACAGCGAGTTCCGTTACGAGGGGCGGCCCATGGATTCGCTGCAAAGCATGGACCAGGACGGGCTGGTGGCGTTCGTGGGCACGTTTTCCAAGTCGATGAACCCGGAGTTGCGCGTCGGCTACGTGATTGCGCCGCCGTCGATCTTGCGCGCCATGAGCGTGGTCAAGGGCTTGTCGGACTGGCATACGCCGACCCTGACCCAGTGGGCGATGGCGAGGTTCATTGACGAGGGCTACCTGCAAAAGCACATCCGCCGCTGCCACGGCATCTATGTCGCACGCCGCGAAAAGCTGCATGCCGCGCTCAACGGTGCGCTCAAACCCTGGATGCGCGCGGTGCCGACGACTGCCGGTTTCCACCTGGCGGCACAGATGACGGCCGAAGTCGACATGGCGCAATTGCTGCGGCTGGCGCGCCGGGTCGACGTCGCGCTGTACACGCTGGACGAGTTCTACTACCGGGTCAAGCCGGAGCCGGCGCTGTTCTTCGGCTATGGCGCCATCGAGTCGCTCGACATCGAGACGGCGCTGGGACGCGTGAGGACGATCCTGGAAGAGCTCAGCGGCTAAGCAGCTAAGTAAGCAACTAAGCAGCTAAGCGGGCAACAACGGCTTTTCAGGCGTTCTCGATCATCGGATAGAAATCGCGGTCTTCGCGCTGCATGCGGTCGAACAGGACTTTCAGCACCTTGTTGGCGGCGTTGCGGAAGCCGTCGGGATCAGCCGCCACGTGGCCGGCATCATTCCATTTGCGTGCAAATTCGCCATAGGCTTCGGCGATGTGGGTCATTTCATGCTGGTATTGCTTGCCCATCGTGGCCAGGCGAGGATTGTTGGCTTCCTGCAAGGCGGGATAAAGGAATTTGTCCTCGATCGACAGGTGCAGTTTGATGACGGAGCTCATCTTGATCACTTGTGCGGCGATGTCGGCGGCGTGCTCGGCGATGCCCAGATGGGAAAACTCCTTGAGCTTGCGGATGTTGTCGAAGATGACCGTGTGCTGGTGTTTGTATTTGTCGATGTCCATGGAGTTTCTATCGGTATCTCATTCTCGTCAGGTCTGAAACGGCGCCGGACTGCCTTCAGCCCGGCGCGCGGTGCTTAATCCAGCGAAGCAGCCGGGCCAAAGAACTCGTAACGGCTCTGCGCCGCCGGTACACCCAGCTCGTGCAGGTGGCGCTTGATTGCCTTCATGAAGGACTTGGGACCGACAAAATAGGCGTCCACGTCCATCGACTCCGGCAGCCAGCCGGCCAATTTGTCGCGATCGATGTAGCCGGTCGCATGTGGCGCCTGGTCCTGTTCGCGCGGTTGCTCGTAGCAGAAGTAATGCTGCAACTGCGGATGTTCCTGCGCCAGGTCGGCGATTTTCTTGCCGAAGGCGTGTACGCCGCCATGCCGCGCTGCGTGGATGAACACGACCGGGCGCTTGCTCGGCAGCGCTGCGTCCAGCATCGCCAGCATCGGCGTGATGCCGACGCCGCCACTGATCAGCACCAGCGGGCGTTCACCCGGGGTCAGCGTGAACTCTCCCGATGGCGGCATCAGGTCGATCTGCTTGCCGACCGTCATGTGGTCGTGCAGGAAGTTCGAGACCTTGCCGTTTGGCTCGCGCTTGACGCTGATGCGGTACATCTTGTCGTTCGGCGCGGCCGACAGCGAGTACTGGCGGCGCATTTCCTCGCCGTCGACGGTGACGCACAGGCCGATGTATTGGCCCGGGTGGTATTCCATGATGGCCTTGCCGTCTTCAGGCGCGAAGTAGAAGGAGGTGATTTCCTCGCTCTCGTCGACGCGGCGCACCACCACGAACTTGCGCAGGCCGCGCCAGCCGCCGTCGGCTTTTTCGGTGGCCTGGTAGATGTTTTCCTCTGCGCCGATCAGGATGTCGGCCAGCTGGCCGTAGGCGGCGGCCCAGGCTTCGATGACCTGGTCGGTGGCGATTTCCGCGCCCAGCACTTCGCGGATGGCGCGCAGCAGGCAGTCGCCGACCATCGGATAATGTTCCGGCTGGATCTGCAGCGCGACGTGCTTGTTGATGATGGTGGTGACCAGGCCGCCCAGTTGTTCGAGCTGGTCGATATGGCGCGCGTACATCAGCACGCCGTTGGCCAATGCGCGCTGCTGGTCGCCGCTGCCTTGGTGGGCCTTGTTGAACAAGGGGATGACTTGCGGGTAGTCGCGCATGAGCATCTTGTAGAAATGCGTGGTCAGCGCTTCGCCGCCGCTTTCGAGCAGGGGAACGGTGGATTTGACGATGGCGCGGTGGGCGTCGGAGAGCATGGCGGTACCTTTCAGGGTTGAACAAGCAGACGGGAGGTCGGGAATCCTCGTTTCCTGCCCCTTCTTAATCAAACTCCATGCCAGAGTAAAAATCTTTTATAATCAGTCACTTAAAAAATGACCGAGTCAAATCGACCCGAGTCATATTGACTCGAAAAGGGTAAAAATGACTCCAAAGCTCATGCTGGACGCGTTGATTCCGCTGGTGGCCGACTTGTCGCGTGAGCTGCATGACAGCGAGCGCTACCGCCGCCTGCTGGATACGCTGCGCATGCTGTTTCCCTGCGACGCCGCCGCCTTGTTGCGGCTCGACGGCGAGGTGCTGGTGCCGCTGGCGATCAACGGCCTGAGCAGCGACACGCTGGGCCGGCGCTTCCGCGTGAGCGAACATCCGCGCTTTCGCGTGTTGTTGTCGAACCTGCCGCCGACGCGTTTTCCGGCCAACTCGTCCTTGCCGGATCCTTACGACGGCCTGGTCGAAGCGCATTCCGGCGAACTCCACGTCCACGATTGCATGGGATGCCAGATCACCATGAACGGCCGTCCCTGGGGTTTGCTGACGCTGGACGCGCTCGGGCCGGGCCGCTTCGATTCGGTCGATACGGCCTCGCTGCAGGCCTTCGCGAGTCTGGCGGCGGCGACCGTCAATGTTGCCGAACGCATCCATGATCTTGCCGAGACCAGCGAACAGGAGCGCCAGCGCGCCGAAGCCTACCGGCTCGCCGCCAACCAGAGCCGGCGCGAGCTGATCGGCCAGAGTCCGGCGCACAAGCGGATGATGAAAGAGGTGCGGCTGGCCGGTCCGAGCAACATGACCGTGCTGATCACCGGCGAAACCGGCACCGGCAAGGAGCTGGTCGCCAACGCCATCCACGCCGCCTCGCCGCGTGCACGCAAACCCATCATCAGCCTCAATTGCGCCGCGTTGCCGGAAACCCTGGTCGAGAGCGAGCTGTTCGGCCACGTGCGCGGGGCGTTTTCCGGCGCGGTCGGCGACCGGCGCGGCAAGTTCGAGCTGGCCGACGGCGGCACCTTGTTCCTTGATGAAGTGGGGGAGTTGTCGCTGACGGTGCAGGCCAAGTTGCTGCGTGCGCTGCAAAGCGGGCAGATCCAGCGGGTCGGGTCGGACGAGGAACACAAGGTTGACGTGCGCGTGATCGCCGCCACCAACCGCGACCTGGAGGAAGAAGTGCGGCTGGGCCGCTATCGCGCCGACTTCTACCATCGCCTCAGCGTGTATCCGCTGGCGGTGCCGCCGTTGCGCGAGCGGGGCCACGACATCTTGCTGATCAGCGGGTTTTTCCTGGAAGAAAACCGTTTCCGGCTGGGTTTGCTGAGCCTGCGGCTGGCGACCGATGCGCAGGAAGTGCTGCTCAATTACCGCTGGCCGGGCAACGTGCGCGAGCTGGAACACGTGATCGCCCGCACCGCGCTCAAGACGCTCGGCAAGCATCCCGAGCGGCCGCGCATCCTGACGCTGGCGGCCGAGGATTTCGATCTTTCCAATGAGAAGGCGGTGGCGTTGTCAGCGCATGAAGAACAGGTCCAGTCCGAGCTGGACCTGCAGAACGGCAGCGGCCTGCGCGACGCCGTGAGTGCCTACGAGCGCAGATTGGTCAGCGCCTGCCTGGCGCGCAACGGCGGCAATGTGGCCTCCGCTGCGCGCGAACTGGGGGTGGACCGCGCCAACCTGAACCGCATGGCAAAACGGCTTGGCCTCAGGTAAAACCTCGCCGCCTTAAAACTGTTCCCAGGCGCCTTCCTCCTGCGCAAGTGCCGGGCCGGTAACGGCTTTGCCGTTGGACGCCGCCGCGACGCGCAGAGCCGGCTTGGTGGAGGTTTTTGCAGCAACGGCTACGGGGCGTTTCGGCATCGCCTTGACGCCGGCGGACGGCGCGGCCGCATTGCCGTCCAGCTTGAAGACGCTGACGGTCTCCGCCAGCTTGCCGGCCTGTTCTTGCAGCGCCTGGGCCGCCGCCGCGGCTTCTTCCACCAGCGCGGCATTCTGCTGGGTGACTTCATCCATCTGCGCGATAGCCCGGTTGATCTGCTCCAGGCCGGTGCTTTGCTCCTGGGTGGCGGACGAGATTTCTCCCACGATATCGGTCACGCGCTTGACGCTGCTGACTACCTCATCCATGGTCGAGCCGGCTTCTTCCACCAGTTTGCTGCCGACGTCGACCTTGGCGACCGAGTCGTCAATCAGGGCCTTGATTTCCTTCGCGGCGGCCGATGAGCGCTGCGCCAGGCTGCGCACTTCCGACGCCACGACGGCAAAACCCCGGCCTTGTTCGCCGGCCCGGGCCGCTTCCACCGCCGCGTTCAGCGCCAGGATATTGGTCTGGAAGGCAATGCCGTCGATGACGCTGATGATGTCGACGATCTTGCGCGAGGATTCATTGATCGAGCCCATGGTGTCGACCACCTTGCCGACCACCGTGCCGCCCTGGACGGCGACTTCCGATGCGGTCGTCGCCAGCTGGTTGGCCTGGCGGGCATTGTCGGCGTTCTGCTTCACGGTCGAGGTCAGTTCTTCCATCGCCGACGCGGTTTCTTCCAGGGACCCGGCTTGTTCTTCGGTACGCGAGGACAGGTCGAGGTTGCCCGATGCGATTTCACTGGATGCGGTGGCGATGGTGTCGGTGCCGACGCGGACGCTGCCGACGATGTGCAGCAAGTTGTCGTTCATTTGCCTGAGTGCGCCGAGCAGCTGGCCGGTCTCATCTTCGCTGCTTTGCCTGATGTCCGCGGTCAGGTCGCCGTCGGCCACCTGGCGGGCGACCTTGACTGCTTCCGTGAGCGGCCGTGAAATGATGCGCGCGACCATCACCGCCAGCGTCATGGCCGCGACGATGCACAGGACCAGCATGCCGATGATCCACAGCCGCGCACTGGCGTAGGTATCGTCGGCGAGCTTGTTCGAGATGTCCGAGCCGCGCTCGTTGACGGCGGTCAGCTGGTCGAGAAGCTCGATGGCTTTGAGATAGTTCCTGGTCGACTCGCCTTTCATGAGCGTGCGTGCTTCAGCGCTCTTGCCCTCGCGCGAAAGGGCGATGATCTTGGGATGTTCGGCGACGATAACGTCCAGCATTTTGCCGACTTCCGGATAGATGGCGCGCTCTTCCGGTTCGGTAATCTGGCTCTCGTACCGCTTGCGTGCCGCCGTAAGGACCTGCAGCTGCTGGTTGGCGCTCTGCTCCATTTCGTCGAACTCCTTGGGGTCGGAGGCGACGATATGCTGCAGTTCAAAGCTGCGGATGCGCGAGGTCGTGAATTTCAGGCGAGCCAGCGTACGAATGGTCGGCAGCCAGTTGGTCGCTATCTCGGTAGAGGCGCGGTTGACCTTGTCGATCTGGTTGATGGCGAAAATGCCCAGGCCTGCAGCCAGTACGATCACGGCTAAAAACGCGGCGATCAGCTTGGTGGCGATCTTCAAGTTGTAGAACCATTTCATTATCTTTCTCCCCCGCTTTTTGTGAGTCGGCGCACTGGTTTCGCGGCGCTTCGGTTCCCGCTCGCAGCAGCGGGCAGTTACGCACAGAATTGCATGAAAGATAATTTTGTTCAAATAAAGGCAGTTGTTATTTGTGTATTTCTTGATAATTTTTCTTCTTGCAATCCACGGGAGATATGCAGGTGCTGACAACAAGCTGGAGGTGTTGCAGAAACGTTTCTCGAACGCTGAGGCGGAAGGGAGGGACTAAACGGCTCCTCACGCCAGGGTGATGGCGATGCCTTGCGCCTGATAAGGCGCGATCAGTTCGGCGGCGGTGTCGCGATTGACCACGAGGCGACCGACTTCGGCCAAGGGCACGATCTCGAACGGCGAGGTGGTGTCGAGCTTGTCCGGCGAGGCCAGCACCACGGTGTCGGCTGCCGAGCGGCTGAAAGCGCGCTTGATGCCGGCTTCCTCGAAATCGAGCGAAGTGATGCCAGTGTGCGGATGCAGGCTGCAGACGCCCATGAAATACTGGTCGGCGCGTATGCGCCCGATCTCTTCGATGGTGCCGCCGCCCATCGCCACCACGGAGTGCTTGAACAGTTTGCCGCCGATGATGATGACGTCGATATGCGCATGACCGGACAGCTCGACCGCGATCGACGGGCTGTGCGTGACGACGGTTGCCTTCAGGTCGGGCGCCAGGTGGCGCGCCATCTGGACGCAGGTGGTGCCGCCGTCGATGAATACCACCTGGCCGGGCAGCACCAGCGCCGCCGCCGCGCGGCCGATGTCGGCCTTGGCGCCGGGCTCGATGTGCTGGCGGTTGGCGAACATCACCATCGGCGGGGTGCCAATCAAGGGCAACGCGCCGCCATGTACGCGCCGCAGCAATCCTTCCTTCGCCAGTTCACGCAGATCGCGCCTGATCGTGTCTTCGGATACCTCCAGTTGTTCGCTCACCGGCTTGGCGACGATGCGGCCGTCGCGGCTGAGCAGGTCGAGCAGGTGTTTCTTTCGTTGGCTGGTCAGCATGCGGTCGTGCTCCGGTTCGGGGATGGGTGAGGTCAGGCAGTGTACAAGAAAATGCGCAAATTCGTGCAGCTTCACGTAAGTATTGCGTGGATTGTTGCACGAATATTCTTGATTTTTCTTGACGCTGCATGATATTTTAAACAAAGCGTGCAAATACCGGCAAGGAGGACTGCCGACTTTGTGGCCTTATGAATTCACTGCACAGGAGTAAAACGATGGAAAACGAGCGCGTCCGCATCCGCAATGTCGAGGTCTTGTCCGACGATTGGTACCTGCTCAAGAAAACCACCTTCGACTATCGTCGCGCCGATGGCGTCTGGCAGACGCTCAACCGCGAGACCTACGATCGCGGCAACGGCGCCACCATCCTGCTGTACAACCTGGAGCGGCGCAGCGTGATCCTGATCCGGCAATTCCGTTTTCCGACCTATCGCGACGGTCACGACGGCTTCCTGGTCGAAACGCCGGCCGGACTGCTCGACAACGCCAGCCCGGAACAGCGTATCCGCGCAGAGGCGGAGGAAGAAACCGGCTATCGCGTCGGCGACGTGCGCAAGGTGTTCGAGGTGTTCATGAGCCCCGGCTCGGTGACCGAGAAATTGCATTTCTTCGTCGGCGAATACACCGCGGATGCGCGCGCAGGCGAGGGCGGCGGCAATGTCGCCGAAGGGGAGGATATCGAAGTGATGGAGGTGCCGATCCAGCAAGCGCTGATGATGATTGCCGAAGGCGAGATCGCCGACGGCAAGACCATCATGCTGTTGCAATACGCCCAGCTGCATTTGTTTGGCGTAGGGGCAAACCGGGGATTGGTTACAGATATTTGACTTCGATCGTTGCCGAACCATCCAGGGGAATGCTGCCTGTCAGATTGAGATTTTCTCTTTTGTTCAGATAGGCAGTCAAATTCATGTCAAAGGTCCAGACTTGGCCTGCGGTCAGAGCCGTGTAGATAAACCTGGCCGTGTTGTGGACAGACATGATCAGGGACCCAAAATTGCTCACCCCTGTGCCTTGCGTGTCAAAAAAAACGAGTTGCGAATTATTGCCGTCCACTTTCACATCTGGCCCGAGGGCCAAGACATAGTTGCCGACGTTCTTGCCGTCAACGCTGCCAAGGCCGAAACTGTGAGCGCTAGAAAAAGATCCACTATCAATACGGGAGGTCGCACGGTTGTCAGTTACAGCGATGCCTATCCGCATCTTGGCATTGCAAGTTACTGTGAACGGAATGGAGCGAGTCTCCAATTTAGCGTATTCACGTGACTTCAGGCTTTTGGCCGGAATGGTTTCATAATCGACTGTGTTGCCACCAGCAAATGTTGGAGTACAGGCAGGAGGCAGAATCGAGCCTTTGACCTTCATTTCCGCGGTCTCGGCAGCTTGGGCAGAGAAAGAAAACAACAAGGAAGCAGCAAGGGTGCAAAGCAGGGTGACTTGTTTGTTCATGATCATTTCCTTGAAATTCGGTGAATTGATACCGCGTTCGGAACGGCTGCTGCAATGGTCGAGATCTCGGCACATCGCTTCATTTCCATCCGTCCATCGTTTTTTACCTGGACCGTGCCATCAAAAATTAATCTGTCTTTTCTGATGAGATGTCTGAATCTTAAGAGTTGAGACTTCTCGTTGATATGAGAAAACTCTCAAAACCATCGAAAAACTTTCGCTAAATACTCGCAAAAGATTCCGTGTCGTCGTGAGTCCCGGTTCGGTGATCGTCTACGCCCGCAGGCCAAGGATTGTGGCTCGGCCCCAGCATGGATTAAAATGAGAAGCATTCTTATTATTGTCTGAGCTTTCCGGGGCAGAGGCTGTCCTGTTACCGGACGTTCAAGCCTTGGATCCGCCAAGTTTCGGCCTTGTTGCCAACGCGGACTTCCGGGCCGCCGGCAGCCTGGGTGATGGTATTAACCAGCCGATGGTCATGCTCCGACAACGGGGCAAGACCGCTTCGGCATTTTCTTGAAGCGACTCTATGCGTGCTGTTCTCGTCCTCCTTCATCGCTGGTTCGGTCTCGGCGTGGCGGTGTTCCTGTTTATTTCCGGCGCTACCGGTGCGATCATTTCCTGGGATCACGAGCTCGACGCCGCGCTCAATCCGACCTTGTTCCACGCCAACAGCGCCAATAGCGCCAACTCGGGCGGCGTAGCCGGCACGCCCAAACCAGGCCTGGAACTGGCCAACATCGTCGAAGCGCGCGAGCCGAAGCTGCGCGTCACTTACGTGATGAACGAGAGCGAGCCGGGCCACACCAGCAACATGATGATCGAGCCGCGCCTTGATCCGGCCACCGGCAAGCCGTATGAACTGGGCTACAACCAGATCGCCGTTGACCCGGTCACCGCTGAAATCCAGGGCAAGCGCATGTGGGGCGCGATTTCGCTGAGCCGCGAAAACCTGCTGCCGTTCCTCTACAAGCTGCACTACACGATGCATCTTCCCGAAGTCGGCGGCATCGAGCTCGGCATCTGGCTCATGGGCATTATCGGCATCGTCTGGGCATTGGATTGCTTCATTGCGCTGTGGCTGTCCTTCCCCAACCCGAAGAGCTGGCGCAAGTCGTTTGCCTTCCGCTGGAAAGAGGGCGGCCACAAACTCAACTTCGATCTGCATCGCTCAGGTGGCGTGTGGGTATGGGGCTTGCTTCTGATCCTGGCGGTGACCTCGGTGTCCATGAATCTCAACAACCAGGTCATGACGCCGATCATCAAGGTCTTCTCGACGGTGACACCGACCGCCTTTGACACCCGCACGCCGGTCGCGCCGGACAAGGTGGCGGAGCCCCGGATGTCGCGCGAGCAGGTTACCCGGCTTGCGATCGAGGAAGGCAAGCGTCGCGGCTTCGAGGCGCCGGCCGGCGGCGTGTTCTATTCATCGATGTTTGGGTTGTATGGCGTCGGGTTCTTCGAAGCAGGCAACGATCATGGCGACGTCGGCCTCGGCAACGCCTGGCTGTACTTCGATGCCGCCACCGGCGCACCGGCCGGCACGCGCATCCCGGGGACCGGCAGCGCCGGCGACTTGTTCATCCAGGCGCAATTTCCACTGCATTCAGGACGCATCCTCGGCTTGCCGGGCCGCATCTTCATTTCCTTCATGGGCGCGCTGGTGGCGATGTTGTCGGTGACCGGGGTGGTGATCTGGATGCGCAAGCGCAAGGCTCGCGTGGTGCAGAAACGCAAGGTGTGGGAGCAATCAGGCTCCGCCTCGCCGCAGCCGGGCGGCCGCGAAAGCGCTTCCTTGCCATAGTTTGAACAAGAGATAACCAAGGAGCCAAGGGCCGCGACGACCGGGGCCATGGCTGAGCGGCTCTTATCCTTGCCGCTTCATGTTTATCGTGCCGGCAGGTTGCGCGTGGTCCAGTACGATACGGCGTCGACCACGGTATCCATCATCTGGTCCGCATCGGTGGCCTTGTGAAGATAGCCGTTGGCGCCGAGCTCGTAGCTCTTGTTGATGTCTTCACGGTCGGTTGAGGTCGAGAACATCACCACCGGGATATGCGAGGTCGCCTTGTTGCCCTTGAGCATGCGCAGCAGATCGTGGCCGCTCAGGCGCGGCATGTTCAGGTCCAGCAGGATCAGAAAAGGGTGCAGGTCACGGCGCGCAGTGTATTCGTGACGGAACAGGAAATCCGAGGCCTTTTCAGGATCGTTGAACCAGGTCCATTTTTCGGTGAGTTTCATGCGCAGGATGGCGAAGCGGGCCAGTTCCGCCACTTCAGAACTGTCGTCCACCAAAAGAATGTCGGATTGTTGTAAGCCTTGCATGCTCATCGCCTTCACAAAATAAGAACCCAACCTGTTCACCGGGTTCATCGACACCCGGCAAGGACGACACGGCCCGCAGCCGATGTGTCGCGCTTGCCCGGTGTTGATGAGTCCATTTTGGCACGCTCGTACAGGATGGATATCGGGCAATTCCCTAAAACATACGTTTTGGTAGGTTGCTGGGTGAATGTTGAAAAATGGTGGACTTTGGCGACAGATAAACTACTTCATCGTTGCCGGGTCGTACCATCGCGCAGAATCACGCGCCGGAAGATGTCAGGCCTCCGGATGAATTTAACGATTCGTGATGTTTCTGATGCGATGCCTGAATTTTAGGATTTGAGATCGATGATTAATATGAGAAAACTCTCAAAAATATCGATGGAATTCGGTGTGGAGGCTTGAACTTATACGAAATTTGTTTCGCTCCAGCATTGCATCCAACCCCGCCGTCAATTCCTTCAAGGGCGGCATCGCCTTGTCGGCGTGATCCTTTGCGCTTAGCGATGTTGCCCGCAGCGCTAAGCGCTGCGGTATGGCTTCATTCATAGCTCATGACAAAGACCACCGCCCCGTTTGCCTGACCGGCGACGAGCCTGGTCGTGGACGCCGGCTTGACGTAGCGCGCGCCGATGGGTACCGAAAAGCTGTCGCCATCGTTCCTGACTGTGCTGTAGCCGCTCAGGGTCTGGGCAGTGTTGTAGGCGACGGGGGTGTTATTGTCGCCAAAGCTCATCTGGATGCCGATACCTTTCGCGGTCGTAGGGTCGCTCGGATTGTTGAGATTGAACACACTATTGGCTTGATCCAGCCAACCGGCTAGCGGCGTATTGAACTTGATCGTGACCTGAGTGAGGCCGACCGGGCAATCGTTGACATTGAGCGTGGCGTTGTTCCACCTGTCATTCACGGCGCCTGTCCTATTAAAAGTGGCAAAGTTGGTATTGCCCATCGGGATGACGACGTCGGGTGTCTTGCAGGTACCCTTGGCCACAGTGCCCGTAGCGGTGCCGCTGTATACACTTTTGGTAGAGTAGCGATTGGACTGAGATTCAAATTCGACTATAAGACTAACTGCCTGTATCAATCTTAATGCTCCAACAGTGATCGGCCCGGTTTTGACAAATTCCGTGGAGAAATTCCATTGCCAAGTACGGCCGGTACTAGTCCCCGGCATGAAACATCTGAAGGTATAGCTGGAATTTTCGATATATTGATTGGATGGAATGCTACAGCCGTCATCAGAACTTGTATTCGTAGTCACCTTGTAGCGCACCCCTAGGCCCGCCAAATTGGTCGGATAGACATTGGTATAGCCGTCGACGGGATGAACAGTGATGCCCAAGGTGAAAATGACGTTTCGATCCCCCCCACCATAACTATATTCACCGTAACACCGTATTGCGTATGCGGCACCTGATGGAGCTTTCTCGGATATCACGATTGAACCGATAGGGGCATTTGTATCAATACGTACCGTCCCTATCTCTGCGACATAATCCCCACCTCCGTGAGGGTAGGAGCAAGTGGCCGCAAAAACCGATCCTGAACAAAAAACAAGAACGCAGAGCAGACACCATTTAACAAAATGGCGCATGCCGATGCCTTGCGGCAAGGTCTTAGGCAGGCCGGCTGATGTCGCTGTGTCCGCGACGGCTGAGCCAAGCTGAACTGAGCTGCGATACGGCGCAGCCGGATACAAAGTGAATTTCAACACAAGCGCCTCGTTGCAAATTTTAAAAAAGCTATTGTCTGCAACTTCAGCGCGGCGAGATATGGGAAAACTCTCAAACTGGTTTGCGCGGTTATCACGGTTACACGGTCACCAGTCGAGCAGGTTTGAATTTATACGAGATATCTTTCACTCCAGCATCGCATCCAACCCCGCCGTCAATTCCTTCAGGGGCGGCATCGCTTTGTCGGCGTGATCCTTTGCGCTTGCCAGCGCCCATCCGGCATCAACGCCCAGTCGCTTGGCGACGGCAGCCGGATAACTGGCGGTCTGGTCTTCATCGCTCTGGTCCCACACTTCTGCACGTGCGCGCCAGGCACCCAGGTGGACCCATCCGGCCATCCTGTCGAAAGGCGTGGCGGCCAGCGGCGCGGGGATGTCCTTGAGTACGCCGGACAGGGCTTCCGGGAAATTCCAGATCTTCGCCAGTTCGGCCGAGACGTCGGCAAAATGGAAGCCCAGCTTTTCATTTTCAAGTTCGGCGCGGCCGGCGTCGAGTACGTTGAGTTGCTTGTCCAGCAGGGCCACTTCGGCTGCCGCGACGGCATGCAGCTGCAATTGGCCGATGCCGTGCATCATGCCCAAGGTGAAGGCGGCGTCGCCGTTGTCGCCGCCCTGATGCGCCAGCCAGCGTGCGGTGCAGGCGGTGTAGAGGCTGTAGCGCCAGAACTGCTGCAGCTCCATGCCCTTGGTGTTCTTGAATGCCGCGACCATGCCGTTGCCGAGCACCAGGTTGCGCACCATCACGAAGCCGAGCATGCGCAGCGCATCGTCAACCGTGCCGACCGTGCGCGAGACGTGGAAGTAGGCGGAGTTGGCCAGGCGCAGCAGCTTGGCCGAGAGCGCCGGATCGCTCGCAATCAGGTGCGCGATCTCGGTCGCGGAGATGTCTTCGGAGTTGAAGCTTTCGATCAGTTGCTGGACGACCTTGGGGACGGTGGGCAGCTTGTTGGGCTGGTCGACGAGGCTCTTGAGTTCCATGCGTTGTTCCCTTGTGTCAATACTGGCTATCGATAGTAGCCCTGCGTGCAGCGGCGGTGCAGTTTTCATCAGTGTGTCTGCGGCAGATTTCATCCTCATGAAACAAAGCACGATCTATACTTCAATACGACGAATTGCGGTTTTATTGTCGCAGAGATCAGAGATTGTCATCACGTCTTTCTCGGTATGATGTTCGATAACGTTGTATATCTCATCACCCAGGAGCGGACTCATGGCCACGCGCAAGACCCCGGCAGCAACGCGAAAAGATGAAGCAGCGACGCCGCAAGCCGCCCCTGCATTGGGAATTCCTCAGCTCGGTGACGTCAATGCCTACCTGACCGACGCCATGCAGCGCACCTTCCTGTTCCTCGACACCTTGCTCGACCGCGGCAACAACTATCTGGAGCATCTGGATCAGGGCACGCCGCCGTTGCTGAAGTTCGAGCATGAGGTGGTGATGGACGGCCATGATCTGCCCAATCCCTGCAATTACGCCTTGCTGCGGCTGCAGCCGCCGGCCTCGATGCCGGTCAAGCCCGAGGCGCGCCCGGTCGTCGTGGTCGATCCGCGCGCCGGACACGGCCCCGGCATCGGCGGCTTCAAGTTCGATTCCGAAGTCGGCATGGCCATGCGCGCCGGCCATACCGTGTATTTCGTCACGTTCCGGCCCGAGCCGGAAGACGGCCAGACGCTGTTGACCGTGATGGATACCGAAGCCTTGTTTATCGAAGAAGTCATCAGGCGCCACCCGCAATGCCCGGCCAAGCCGGTGGTGATCGGCAACTGCCAGGCCGGCTGGGCGATGATGGCGCTGAACGCACGGCGGCCGGAATTGTTCGGCCCGCTCATGATCGTCGGCGCGCCGGTGTCCTACTGGGCCGGCAGTTCGACCCTCAACCCGATGCGGTACAGCGGTGCGCAGCTGGGCGGGTCCTGGCTGGCGTCGATGACCAGCGACCTTGGCGCGGACCGTTTCGACGGCGCCTATCTGGTGGAGAACTTCGAGAAGCTCAATCCCGCCAACACGCTGTGGAACAAGTACTACAACCTCTGGGCCGGCGTCGATACCGAGGCCGAGCGCTTCCTTGAGTTCGAGCGCTGGTGGGGCGGCTATTTCCGCATGACCGGCAGCGAGATCGAATCCATCGTCGAAAACCTGTTCGTCGGCAACAAACTGGCGCGCGGCGCGATGATGGCCGGCGACAAGGCCATCGACCTGCGCAACATCACGTCGCCGGTCGTGGTGTTCGCTTCCTGGGGCGACAACATCACGCCGCCGCCGCAGGCGCTCAATTGGATCATCGACACCTGGGGCGACGAGCGCGCGATTGCCGCGGCGGGCCGCACCATCATCTATGTGCTGCATGAAAGCGTGGGCCACCTCGGCATCTTCGTCGGCGGTTCGATTGCGCTCAAGGAACACGATCAGCTGGTGACCTCGCTGGACGTCATCGAAAGCCTGCCTGCCGGCCTGTACGAGATGAAGCTCGAAGCCAAGGCAGGAAAAGACGAACAACGCTGGGACCAGCTGGAGCCGGGCGACTACACCGTGCATTACCAGCACCGCACGATGGACGATATCCGCAAGCTCAATCCGGAAGGGCGCGAAGAAGAGGAAATGTTCTCTACCATCGCGCAATGGTCGGAATTCAACGCCAATCTCTACAAGACCTATGTGCGGCCGTGGGTGAAGATGAGCGCCACGCGCGACATCGCCAACACCATGGTCAAGCTGAACCCCTTGCGCATGCAGCGCCAACTGTTCTCGGACAGCTTCTTCATGGCGCCGTTTATCCGCCAGAAGGCAGCTGAAGCGCGCGCGCAGCGGGCCGCGGTCGCCGACGACCATCCGCTGAAGCAGTTTGAAAAAAAGATGGCGCAGCAGATCACCGACGAGCTCAACCTGTACCGCGACCGTCGCGACGAGCGCACCGTCAGGATGACGCGCCAGATGTTCGGTCCCAAGGGGCTGGGTGCATGGCTCAAGCCGCACGAACCCGATGCCGTCGTCGCACACGAGCGCGCGCTGCGCGAGCTCGACGTCTATCGTGAAAAGGCCCTGGCGCACATTGCCGAAGGCGGTTTTGCCGAAGCGGTGTGCCGCATCGTGGTGGCGGGGATGATTTCTATCGGCGCCTTCGAGCGGCGTAGCCTGCGACTGGCGCGGTTGCTGGCGCAATTGCCGATGCATGCGAGCGTTTCGCCCAAAACCAACTGGGTGCAATTGCTGAAGGACCAGGCGCGGCTGACGGCCGTGGCGCCGGTGGAGGCGCTGAACGCGCTGGAGCAGCTGCTGCCCGATACGGCTACGCGCGAGCGTGCGCTGGCGGTTTCGGCGGCGGTGATGATGATCGAGCCGACGCTGGCCAATCCACGCTCCGAGATCATCGAGTTCCTGATCGGCACCCTGGGCGTCGATCCGCAACGCGTGATCGGTTTGGCGCGCAAGTTGACGGATGCGCTGGAGAAGCCGGAGGCCAAGCCGGTGGCGGCCAGGAAGCCGATTGCCAGGAAAGCGGCGGCAAAGCCTGTGGCAGCAAAGCCCGCAACCAAAGTAAAAAAAGCTGCCGCCAAGCCCAAAACAGCCAAGGGCAAGGCGACAGCAAAGGCGGCTTAGAGCCTTCGAAAATTTCTAAGCCGCTTCCACAACTGCTCTTTCCACGACTGCCCTTAACGGTGCGCTGGTCGGACGGCCCTTGAAGTCCGTCCAGCACAAGCGGTCGAAGTCATACAATTTGCAGCGCCGTGCGGTATCGAAATACCAGCGCCACGAAAATTTCTGGATCACGATGCGGCCGGGCAGCATCGTCTCCAGCAGCTTTTGCGCCTTCTTCAGGCGATACAGCGGCACGCTCATGTCGACGTGATGGGCGGTGTGTTCCATGATGTGGTGCAGCGCCGCGCCGATGCCGTGACGGAAGGTCAGGTGCACCGTGGTCGAGACGAACGGCTGCGCCGCCGACCATTCCGACTTGTCCTGGTACCAGGCCACGCCGACGTGGGTGTGATGCACGTAGACCACGAAGCCGATCATCGCCTTCCAGAACAGCACCGGCACCACGAACGCCGTCAGCAGCAGCGTCCAGAACGATTGCCCGCCGGCCTGTGCGGCCCATGCCAGTCCGCCGATCCAGAGTGCGGCGGCGACGCTGACCAGCACACCGTCCCAGATGAACTCCGCGCGGCGCGTCGGCATTTGCTTGCGCGACGGGAAGTACATCTTCTTCCACCACATGTCCACCATGTAATACAGCCATGGCGCCCAGCCGCTGCGGTACAGGCGCTCGAGCTTCTGGCGCCAGCGCGGCAGCGCCCGGAACTCCTGCAGCGAATGCGGCTGCCAGACGAAGTCGAAGCCTTTCAGGTTGGTATAGCCGTGATGCACCACGTTATGCCCGACCGCCCACAGGCTGTAAGGCGTCAGCGACGGCATGAACACCAGCCGGCCGAGCCAGGTGTTGAGGCGGCGGTTGGCGGTGAAACTCTGGTGGCAGGCATCATGGCCGAGGATGAACAGGCGGCCGATGATGAAGCCCGTCAGCATGCCCAGCAAGACTTTGGCGACGATGTTGCCGGCCGCGATCGTCGCCGCCAGCGCCAGGCCGAACAGGACCAAGTCCAGCACCACCAGCGCCATCGCCAGCGGCGTGCTGCGCGCGACGATGGGCGCCAGCCAGGAGCGGATGACTTTGCGATGCGGCATGGGTCGATGCGGATCGACGGGCGTCAGTGTTGAATCAGCAAGCGAATCAGTATGTGAAGCAGGATGCGACATGGGATGAAACCTCAAGACATGGTGATGGCGTTTTTACCGGGCGGGCGCGTTGCCTCAAAAGCGATAACCGACACCGACGCCGATCAGCCACGGATCGATCTTCACCGTGCTCAGCTTGGCGCCGTTGGCAGCCATCACATCGCTGCGGATCTGTACTTTTTTGACGTCGAAGTTGATCAGCCAATGGCGATCCAGCTTGACGTCGAAGCCGGCTTGCAGTGCGCCGCCGATGCTGTGGTTTTCCAGTCGTGCGCCGCCGTTGAGCAGGTTGACGTCGGAGATGCGCGTGTAGTTGATGCCGGCGCCGACATAGGGGCTGAAGGTCGAGGCGGGCGTGAAGTGGTATTGCGCCAGCAGGGTCGGCGGCAGGTGCTTGAAGCTGCCGATGTTCTGGCCGTCGAGGCGCACGTCGTGCTTTTGCGGGTAGGTCAGGACCAGTTCGGCAGCCCAGTTGGGCGTGAAGAAATAGCTGATGTCGACTTCCGGGATGGTCTTGGAGCTGACCGTCAGGCGATCCGACGCACCGACGCCGCCGACCGGATCGGACTTGTTGTCCGGGCTGATATTGACGGCGCGTACCCGCACCAGCCAGGGGCTTTCCTGCGCTGCGGCAAAGGGTGTTGCGATGCACAGGGTGGCGATGGAAGTCAACAGCACTGCGATTTTTTTCATGATGGATTTCCTCGCGCCTTCTCTCGACTTTTCTCGGCGAAAGCGCATTGTTGTGAATGAAGTTGCGACGCAGCGAAATGTACGCGGGATGACGGAGGCAGGATTTGATGTCGATCAAAAAGAGAAAAGTCAGCGTCTTGCAGCTACGGGCAGATCGGCGGCAATGCGCTGATTCATCTGCGTTTGCACCCGTTTTCACCCATTTTGATGTAGGTCAAGGAGTGGTTTGGCGCAACTCCTTAGACTTGCTTCGCCAGGGTCGCAATCCGTCCTACTTCTTCTCGCTCGTCTCGATTTCTTGCTGCGACCCGCCTCTGGAGCTAACAACATGGTGGTATCCGCAATGACGATGGTCGCCGAACCATCGGTCGAATTCGACGCTCAGCTGATCCGCAAGCTGAGCCAGTCCGGCCCGCGCTACACGTCGTACCCGACGGCGGATCGCTTCAGCGATACCTTCGGCTACCGCGACTATCTGCAGGCGGTGGCGGGGCTACGCACGCGCGGCAGCCGCAATCCCTTGTCGCTCTACGTGCATATCCCGTTCTGCGAAAACATCTGTTACTACTGCGCCTGCAACAAGATCGTCACCAAGAATCGCGACAAGGCCGGCATCTATCTCAGTTACCTGAAGCATGAGATCGAGATGCAGGGCAAGCTGTTCGACGGCATGAACCAGATCGAGCAACTGCACCTCGGCGGCGGCACGCCGACCTATATTTCAGACGCGCAGATGGCTGACCTGATGACGCATCTGCAGCGCTGGTTCCGTTTCGCGGGAGACGAGGTCGGCGAATATTCGATCGAAGTCGATCCGCGCACGGTCTCCGCCGAACGCGTCGCCAGCCTGCGCACGCAGGGTTTCAACCGCCTCAGCCTGGGCGTGCAGGATTTCGATCCGCTGGTGCAGCGCGCGGTCAACCGCGCGCAACCCGAGCACCTGACGCTGGACATCATCAAGGCCGCTCGCGCCCAGCGTTATCGCTCGGTCAGCATCGACCTGATCTACGGCCTGCCGGGGCAGAACGTGATCAGCATGGCGCAGACGCTGGCCAAGGTGATCCAGGCCGGACCAGACCGCATTTCGCTGTACAACTACGCCCATCTGCCGCACCTGTTCAAGCCTCAGCGCCGCATCCTCGAGGCGCAACTGCCGGGGGCGGAAGCCAAGCTCGACATGCTGGCGCTGGCGATCCGCCGGCTGACCGATGCCGGCTACGTCTACATCGGCATGGACCATTTCGCGCTGCCGACCGACGATCTGGCGATCGCCCAGCAGCAGGGCCGGCTGCATCGCAATTTCCAGGGTTATTCGACGCATGCCGAGTCGGACATGGTGTCCTGCGGGGTATCGGCCATCAGCGCGGTGGCTTCGACCTACAGCCAGAACGTCAAGACGCTGGATGCCTATTACGACGCCATCGACAAAAACGAATTGCCGATCGTGCGCGGCCTGCGCATGAACATGGACGATGTCTTGCGGCGCCTGATCATCCAGCGCCTGATGTGCAACTTCGAGCTGTCGATTGCTTCCATTGAAACCGCTTATCCGATTACCTTTGCGTCCTATTTCGAGGCCGAGCTGGAAGGCTTGCACCGTCTTGAGCAGGATGGCCTGGTGGTGATCGACGATGAATGGATCTCGGTGACGATGAAAGGGCGCCTGCTGATCCGCAACATCTGCATGGTGTTCGACCGCTACCTGCAATCGCGTCCGGCAGAGCAGCGCTATTCGCGCACCATCTGAACAAGCATGAGCGCCCTGGGCCTGAGTCTTGAGCTGAGTCTTGATCTGATTTTTGCGCTGATCCCGATTTTCATGATCGGCCTGCTCGGCAGCGTGCATTGCATCGGCATGTGCGGCGGCATCGTCGGCGCGTTTTCGATGGCGCCCGCGACGGTCCGGGCGAAACCGTTCCCGGTAGCAGTGGCGGTCAACGTCATGCGCAGCGAGGCGAGCGGTGCGGTCTTGTTGCGTACGCTGTCCTACAATGTCGGCCGCATCGGCAGCTATGCCGTCGCCGGCGCGCTGGCAGGCAGTCTCGCCGGCGGTGCGCACTTGATGGCCGATATGCTCGCCTGGCAAACCGGAGTCTACGTGCTGGCGCAACTGATGCTGGTCGCGCTGGGCCTGTACCTGATGGATGCCTGGCGCGGCCTCGCCAGGATGGAAAAATTCGGCCATCTTCTGTGGAAACGCCTGCAGCCGCTGACCGGTTTGCTGCTGCCGCTGGACAGCCCGTTCAAGCTGGTGCTGGCCGGCGCGCTGTGGGGGTGGTTGCCGTGCGGCATGGTGTATAGCGTGCTGCTGACGGCGATGCTGAGCGGTTCGGCGGCGTCCGGCGCGGTGGTGATGCTGGCGTTTGGTCTCGGCACCTTGCCGGTGTTGCTGGCTGCCGGCATGTTTGGCGCGCAATTGCGCAGCGTGCTGCAGCGGCGCAGCGTGCGTGTGGCAAGCGGCATGGTGGTGTTGCTGTTCGGCGTCCTTGGCCTGCTGCGAGCCAATCACGGCCTCACGCCGGACTGGCTGGCAGCCTTGTGCGTTACGCCGGCAAGCTTGGCCCACCCGGCCGCTGAATTCGCAGTGGGACGGCCATGATTGCGGTCGAACGCGGCGTGGTGGATGCGGCCTGCTTTCATTGCGGCTTGCCGGTGGCGCCGGCTTCCAGCTGGCGCGTGACCATCGCCGGCGTCGAGCGCGCGATGTGCTGTCCCGGCTGTGAAGCGGTGGCGCAGAGTATCGTCGACAACGGTTTTTCGGACTACTACGGCACGCGCGAGGGTTTTGCGGCGACCGCTGCAGCGCAGGATCTGGTGCCGCCGGAGTTGCAGTTCTATGACAGCGAGCCGCCGGATCACGACGCCGGTGCTAGTGCCGGTGCCGATACCAATGCCGATACTGACATCAGCGAGACCGACTACACCGTCTCCAACATCCGCTGCGCCGCCTGCATCTGGCTGATCGAACGCCGCCTGGCGCGTCTGCCGGGCGTGTACAGCGCCCAGGTCAATGCCGTCAGCGAACGCCTGCAGGTGCGCCGCGATGCGCGGATCTGCAAGACCAGCGACATTCTCGCGGCGTTGCGGGCCATCGGCTACGCCGCTTATCCCTACGATCCGGTGCAGCACGGCGAACAGCTCGAACGTTCGCGCAAGACCTTGTTCCGGCAACTCTTCATCGCCGGGCTGTCGATGATGCAGGTCATGATGTACGCCGTGCCGGCCTACCTGGCGGGCGAGGGCGGCATGGATGCCGACATGGCCGGCCTGATGCGCTGGGCCGGGTTGTTACTGACCCTGCCGGCGCTGGTGTATTCGGCGCAACCGTTCTTCCGCGGCGCCTGGCGCGATATCCGCAACTGCGCGCCGGGCATGGATGTGCCGGTGGCGCTGGGCATTGCCGCTGCGTTTGGCGGGAGTGCGCTGGCGACATGGCGCGGCGAAGGCGACGTGTATTTCGACTCGGTGACGATGTTCATCTTTCTGCTGCTGTGCAGCCGTTACCTGGAGCTGGCGGCGCGGCGCAAGGCGGCGTCGGCGCTGGACAAGCTGCAGCAGTCGCTGCCGGCGTCGGCGCTGCGCATGGACGCTTATCCGCATGCCGGCACCCAACTCGTGGCCGCGGCGCAACTGTGCGCAGGCGATGTCATCCTGGTGCGGCCGGGCGAGGCGCTGGCGGCCGATTGCATCGTGCTCGACGGCGTGTCCTCGGTGGACTTGTCCCTGCTGACCGGTGAAAGCCGTCCCGTACACAAAGGCGTCGGCGACTTCGTTCCCGGCGGCGCCGTCAACATCGCGCAAGCCCTGACCGCCAAAGTCGTGCGCACCGCCGGCGATAGCACGCTGTCGGTACTGGTCGGGCTGGTCAACCGGGCCGGCCAGGCCAAGCCGAAACTGGCGCTGTGGGCAGATCGCGTGGCCGCATGGTTCGTGGCGGCGCTGCTGTTGTTTGCGGTCGCGGTGTTTTGTGCGTGGTACGCGGTCGATCCGGCCCGCGCGTGGCCGGTGGCGATTGCCGTGCTGGTGGTGTCCTGTCCCTGCGCCTTGTCGCTGGCGACGCCCACGGCGCTGGCGGCGGCGACCGACCGCCTGCTGCGGCAAGGCATCCTGGCGGTGCAGCCGCACGTGCTGGAGACATTGCATCGCGCCACGCATATCGTTTTCGACAAGACCGGCACGCTGACCGCAGGCAAGCCGACGCTGCAGGACCTCGTGACGCTGGGGACGTTGCCGCCGGACGATTGCCTGCGCATCGCCGCCGCGATGGAGCGCTCCAGTACGCATCCGCTGGCGCTGACCATCGTGCAGGCAGCCGCCGACCAGCAACTGCACGGCATTCCAGAGACAAGCGCGCTGCGCCACGCCGCCGGCCAGGGAGTCGAAGCGACGGTGGACGGGGTGACGTACCGGCTCGGCAATTTCGCCTTCGTGCATGCACTGATTCCGACGGCCTCGACCATGCCGGCCGCCGATGCCGATGAGCAGGCCGAAGCCAGCTATGTGTTCCTGGCGTCGGGCAAAGGCTGGCTGGCGCGCTTCGACATCGCCGACGCCTTGCGGCCGGAAGCGCAAGCGGTGGTCGCGCATTTCCAGCGGCTGGGCAAGAGCCTGGTGCTGCTCAGCGGCGACCGCCACGATGTGGCGCAACGCGTGGCCGACCGGCTGGGGATTCCGACTGCGCTCGGCGATTGCCTGCCGGAGAGCAAGTTGTCCTTCGTGCAAGGATTGCAGCGGGGCGGTGCGATTGTTGCAATGGTGGGCGACGGCGTCAACGACGCCGCCGTACTGCGCGCCGCCGATGTGTCCTTCGCGATGGGTAGCGGCGCCGCGCTGGCGCAGACTAACGCCGATTGCGTGCTGCTGTCGGGGCAACTGTCGGCATTGTGCGAATCCGACCGCGTCGCCGCGAAGACGCTGGCGGTGATTCGCCAGAATCTGGCCTGGGCCACGCTCTACAACGCGGTGGCGATTCCGGCGGCGGCGCTGGGCTGGATCAATCCGTGGCTGTCGGGCGTGGGCATGTCGCTGAGTTCGGTGGTGGTGGTGCTCAACGCAGTGCGCCTGCGCCGGACCGGGAAGGGAGGCTGAGCATGGAAGCGCTCTATCTGCTGGTGCCGCTCAGCATCGCCATCGTGTTCGCGGCGATCTGGCTGTTCTTCCGCATGTCCGACGACGGCCAGTTCGATGACCTGGTGAGCCCGGGCTGGCGGATTTTGCAGGATGACGATCGTGCTGCGGCCAGTGAAAATCCCGCCGATACCGGAACAGTACCAGACTGATCGCCTGCCTTTTGATGCACATCAAGGACAACCGCGCTCCATAAAACTACTCTCCCATCATCAAGGTCGTGCGCGCACAGCAGGCACGGCACAATTCCGGGAGAGGGTGTGGACAGAGAACTCAATTACAACTACAGGATCGTGAAGCAGTTCACGATCGCCACCGTGGTGTGGGGCGTCATCGGCATGCTTGCCGGCGTCTTCATTGCAGCGCAGCTGGCGTGGCCGGCGCTCAACTTCGATATTCCGTGGCTGACCTACGGTCGCCTGCGGCCGCTGCACACCAATGCGGTGATCTTCGCGTTTGGCATCTGCGGCCTGTTCGCGACTTCGTACTACGTCGTGCAACGTACCTGCCAGGTCCGGCTGTTTTCGGACAAGCTGGCAGAATTCACGTTCTGGGGCTGGCAACTCGTCCTGGTTTCAGCCGCGATTACCTTGCCGATGGGCTTCACGCGCGGCAAGGAGTATGCCGAGCTGGAATGGCCCATCGCCTTGCTGATCACCGTGGTCTGGGTGACGTATGCCGTGGTGTTCTTCGGCACGCTCATCAAGCGCAAGGTCAGGCACATCTATGTCGCCAACTGGTTCTTCGGCGCCTACATCATCGCGGTGGCGCTGCTGCACGTCGTCAACGGCGCCAGCATGCCGGTGTCGATGTGGAAGTCGTACTCGGCCTACGCCGGCGTACAGGACGCCATGATCCAGTGGTGGTACGGCCATAACGCGGTCGGCTTCATCCTGACCGCCGGCTATCTCGGCATGGTCTACTACTTCATCCCCAAGCAGGCTGAACGTCCGGTGTATTCGTACCGGCTGTCCATCGTGCACTTCTGGGCGCTGATTTTCACTTACATGTGGGCCGGTCCGCACCATCTGCATTACACCGCGTTGCCGGACTGGACGCAGTCGATCGGCATGGTGTTCTCGCTGATTCTGCTGGCGCCGTCGTGGGGCGGCATGATCAACGGCATCATGACGCTGTCGGGTGCGTGGCACAAACTGCGTTCCGATCCGCTGCTGAAGTTCATGATCGTGTCGCTGTCTTTCTACGGCATGGCGACGTTTGAAGGCCCGATGATGTCGATCAAGACCGTCAACGCCTTGTCGCACTACACCGACTGGGGCATTGCCCACGTCCACTCGGGTGCGCTGGGCTGGGTCGGGTTCATCACCATGGGTTCGATCTATTACCTGATTCCGCGCATGTCCGGCAAACGCGAGATGTGGAGCGTGCGCCTGGTCGACCTGCATTTCTGGGTGGCCACCATCGGCGTGGTGCTGTACATCGCCTCGATGTGGATCGCCGGCGTGATGCAGGGCCTGATGTGGCGCGCGGTCAATGCCGACGGCACGCTGACCTATACCTTTGCGGAAGGCGTCAAGGCGACCTATCCCTACTACGTGATCCGCTTCACCGGCGGCCTGCTGTACCTGGCCGGCATGGTGATGATGGCTTACAACACCTTCAGGACCATGCGGGACGGGCAGCCGGTTGAAGCGCGCATCCCTGTATTGGCAACCACCCACGCATGAGCAGGAGCATCGAATGAAATTTTCCCATGAATGGATCGAAAAGAATCCCTGGCTTCTCATCGCGCTGGTGGTGCTGGTGGTCAGCGTCGGCGGGCTGGTGGAAATCGTGCCGCTGTTCTTCCAGCGCTCGACCACCGAACCGGTCGCGGGCTTGAAACCTTATTCGCCGCTGCGTCTCGCCGGCCGCGACGTCTACATCCGCGAAGGCTGCTACAACTGCCACTCGCAGATGATCCGGCCGTTCCGCGCCGAGACCGAGCGCTACGGCCACTACTCGGTGGCGGGCGAGTTTGTCTACGACCATCCGTTCCAGTGGGGCTCCAAGCGCACCGGTCCGGACCTGGCGCGCGTGGGGGCCCGTTACAGCGATGAATGGCATCGCATCCATCTGAACAATCCGCGCGATGTGGTACCCGAATCCAACATGCCCGGTTATCCGTGGCTGGCCAAGACCAAGCTGGATCCGAAGAGCATCGCACCCAAGATGCGCGCCCTGCATCGCCTGGGGGTGCCATACACGGATGAAGAGATCAAGGCGGCGCCGGATGAACTGGCCGACAAGACCGAGGAAGACGCTCTGATCGCGTACCTGCAAGGCCTCGGCACGCAAATCAAGACAAGAAACTAGGGGAAACACATGGGTATCGACAATTTCACGATCCAGGCCAGCAGCGTGATGACGGTGATCAGTCTGAGCACCTTCATCGGCATCCTGTGGTGGTCATTCAGCGCACGTCGCAGCTACGACTTCGCCGAGGCCGAACGGATTCCGTTCGCCGACGACTTCATGGATGCGCCGCCGGCAGAATCCGCGGAGAACCGCCATGTCTGATTTCACAAGTGGATTCTGGAACATCTACATCGCAGGTCTCACCATCATCAGCATCATCGGCTGCGGCCTGCTGCTGTGGTTGCAGTCCAAGGTCAAGGTCGAAAAAAAGCCGGGCCAGGATCCTGCAACGGTCGGCACCACGGGACATGTCTGGGACGTTGACCTGACCGAGCTGAACACGCCTATGCCGCGCTGGTGGATGTGGCTGTTCTACCTGACCATCGTGTTCGCGCTGGCTTATCTGTTCCTGTATCCGGGCCTGGGCAGCTATGCCGGGAAGCTCGGCTGGAAATCGAGCGAAGCGTATCAGAGCGAGTTGAGCAAAGCCGACGCCGACTACGGTCCGCTGTTCGAAAAATACCTGCAGCAGGATATCAAGACCGTCGCCGCCGATCCGCAGGCGCACGTGATCGGCGAACGCCTGTTCCTGACCTATTGCGCGCAATGCCATGGTTCCGATGCACGCGGCAGCAAGGGATTTCCGAACCTGACCGACAAGGACTGGCTGTACGGCGGCGATCCGGAAGTGATCAAGACAACCATCCTGCACGGCCGCAACGGCCAGATGCCGTCGATGGCGGCGGCGCTCGGTTCGGACAAGGACGTCGAAAACGTCGCGCACTATGTGCTCAGCTTGTCGGACTCGACGCATGATCCGATCAAGGCGGTGTTTGGCAAGTCCAAGTTCGCGGTCTGCGCCGGCTGTCACGGCGCCGGCGGCACCGGCAACCAGGCGCTGGGCGCACCCAACCTGAGCGACAAGATCTGGCTCTATGGCGGCGGTGTCGAAACCGTCATGGAAACCATTCGCAAGGGCCGCAACAACACCATGCCGGCGTTCCAGTCCTTCCTCGGCGAAGCCAAGGTGCAGGTGCTGGCAGCTTACGTCTGGAGCCTGTCGAACGCGCGGTCCAACGCCGAACAGAAGTAGAGAGATTCGATAATGGACAAGCCGCCGCCGGACATTGCCGTCGTCAACATGTACAGCGCCCGCGAGGATATCTATCCGCGCGAAATCAAGGGCCGCTACGCCAGTTTGCGCTGGGTCTGCCTGTGGTTGACCCAGCTGGTGTTCTACGGTTTGCCGTGGCTGCAATGGAATGGCCGCCAGGCGGTACTGTTCGACCTTGGCGCGCGCAAGTTCTACATCTTCGGCATCGTGCTGTGGCCGCAGGACTTCATCTACCTGGCGGCGCTGCTGATCATTTGCGCCTACGCGCTGTTCCTGTTCACGGCGGTGGCGGGGCGGGTGTGGTGCGGCTTCTCGTGTCCGCAGACGGTCTACACGGAAATCTTCCTGTGGATAGAGCGGCGCATCGAAGGCTCGCGCAGTGCGCGCATGCGCCTGGACCGCCAGCCGTGGGGCTTGCAGAAACTCGCGAAGAAGGGCGCCAAGCACATCGTCTGGGGCGCGTTGTCGCTGTGGACCGGATTCAGTTTCGTCGGCTACTTCACACCCATCCATGAATTGATGGCTACCGTCGCCGCCATGTCGCCGGGACCTTGGGAAGCCTTCTGGATCACGTTCTACAGCTTCGCCACCTACGGCAATGCCGGCTGGATGCGCGAACAAGTGTGCAAATACATGTGTCCCTATGCGCGCTTCCAGAGCGCGATGATCGACAAGGATACGCTGATCATCACCTACGACCGCGCGCGCGGCGAACCGCGCGGCGCGAAGACCAAAGCCGCGAAAAAGAGCGGTGACTGCATCGATTGCTCGATGTGCGTGCAGGTCTGTCCGACCGGCATCGACATCCGCGACGGCCTGCAATATGAATGCATCGGCTGCGCAGCCTGCATCGACGCCTGCAACGGCGTCATGGCCAAGGTCGCATTGCCGCCGGGCTTGATCCGTTATTCGACCGAACGGGCCATGACGACGCAGCTGTCGCTGCCGGAGATGCGCCGGCGTGTCTTGCGTCCGCGCGTGCTGGCCTACACGGCGCTGCTGGTGCTGATCGTGGCCGCATTCTGCACGGCACTGGCGCTGCGCACGCCGCTCAAGCTCGACATCATCCGCGATCGCGGTGTGATGGCGCGCGAGGTCGAGGACGGCATGATCGAGAACGTATACCGGCTGCAGATCATGAACACCGGCGAGACCGCGCATCGCTTCCATATCGACGTGTCCGGCATCGACGGCATCAGACTGGCGACGCCGGCGGAAGTCGAGATCGACGCCGCCACCACGCGCGCCGTCCCGGTACGCGTCAGGGTGCCGCACGGCAAGGGCGAACACGGCTCCAACAAGGTGGCGTTCGAGCTGAGCGCCGTCGACGATCCACGATTGCAGGTGCAGGAGAAGGCCGTCTTCTTTGTACCGCGCTGACCTTCAAAGGAAATGAACATGCAAGCGACTCCGACCTTACGTCCCTGGTACACCCATCGCTGGCCGTGGCTGCTGATGCTCGGTCCGGCGCTGGTGATCGCGGCCGGTTCGTTCACGATCTGGCTGGCGGTGACGCGCGAGGACGCCATGGTGGTGGGCGACTATTACAAGGAAGGCCGCGCCATCAACCAGGACCTGCGGCGCGATCGCGCCGCGACCTCACTGGGCGTGGCGCTGCATCTCGGCTATGACGCCGCGTCGGGAAAACTGCTGGGCAACGTGCAGACCCACGCCGGCCCGCTGCAGGGCAAGCTGCAACTGCACCTGGCGCATCCGACCCGGCCTGAAAAAGACCTGCGCCTGCCGCTCGAAACCGATGCCCACGGCGATTTCAGCGTCGGCCTGCCGATGCTGGAACTGGCGCGCTGGCAGGTGCTGCTGGAGAACGAGGCGCGCGACTGGCGCGTGGCCGGCGTCTGGCATTGGCCGCAGCAGCGCATGCTGGACCTGATTGCGGATCAGCCGGCGGATAGTTGAGAAGTGGAATTCAAAGAGGAGATTGCCATGCAACGCATCGTGCCGAATATCCTGTGGGCCTCGTTCCTGGCGGCAATTGCGGCAGAGGGTTGCTTCTTCGCCTGGTTCGATCCGGACGAGCTGTTGAATCTCGTCAGCCAGCGCGACCGGCTGGCGGCGTACACCGTGGGATTCTTTTTCCTGTGGCTGTTCTGTGCACTGTCGGGCGGGTTGGCGTTTCTACTGAACCTGCCCGGACAGAGAGAATATCTTGTCAGGCCATCGGACAAGTCTCGGTCCCGGCGGCAAGCGCCTTGATCCGGACCGGATCGAGCAGCTGGATCTCGCGTTTGTCGACACCGAGCCAGCCCAGCTTGCGGAACTTGGAGACCAACCGGCTGATACTTTCGATAGTCAGTCCGAGGTAGTTGCCGATGTCTTCACGCGACATGCGCAACTGGAAGCTGGTCGAGGAGTAGCCGCGTGCCGCATAGCGCGACGACAGGTTGATCAGGAAAGCGGCGAAGCGCTGTTCCGCGCGCATGTTGCCGAGCAGGAGCATGGCGTTTTGCTCGCGCGTGATTTCCTGGCTCATGATGCGGTGGAAGTGGCGCAGCAGCATCGGGATCATGCCGAACAACTCTTCCAGCCGCTGGAACGGGATCTCGCACACTTCGCTGTCTTCCAGCGCGGCAACGTCGCAATGATGCTTGTCGGTGCTGATGGCGTCCATGCCCATCAATTCTCCGGCCATCTGGAAACCGGTGATCTGCTGTTCGCCGCCGGCGTTGAACTGGTAAGTCTTGAAGTGCCCGAGCCGGATGGCATAGAGGTTCCTGAACGGATCATCCATGCGATACAGACTCTCGCCGCGGGCCACCCGGCGGCGGCGGCCGATGATCTGGTCGAGCCGGTTCATGTCGGAGTCATCCAGCCCCATCGGCAGGCACAGCTGGTGCATGCTGCAATTGACGCAACTGGTTTTCATCGCGTGGAGGGATGGCGGCAGGGGCCGCTGGATCTGGAGAAGCTCGCTCATGGCAGTGGACGTGTGGACGCCTGGTCGTTGTTTTACTCAATATAGCGCAGGGCGACGGCCGGAAGACAGCGTACGGCGGGGTTTCTGGAGACTCCTTGATCTGGATCAAGGGAGTTGTCGTTAATCGGGGGGATCGATAGGTGTACGTGAGCAGGATAATTCTGGCGCTTGCATCAATTCTATATTTCAATAATAATTGAATTATTGGATTAATCGGATTCACTGGAGCCGTCATGGACAACAAAACCGCTATTACCGCACTTGCCGCGCTCGCCCAGGAATCGCGTCTGGCGGCATTCCGCCTGTTGGTGCAGGTCGGCCCGGGAGGCCTTGCCGCCAGCAAGATTGCCGAACAACTGGAAGTGGCGCCGTCGGCCTTGTCCTTCCACATGAAAGAGCTGTCGCACGCCGGCCTGGTCACGGCGCGCAGCGAAGGGCGCTTCGTCATCTATTCGGCGAATTTCGACAGGATGAACGGCCTGCTCGGCTTCCTCACCGAGAACTGCTGCGGCGGCAACGTGTGTTCGCCGGTGCAGGAGTGCTGTCCCGGCGTGGACGAGAAATAAGCGCGGGCATGCCATGAACATCCAACCTGAACTCGCCGTCTCCGAGAAGACTATCGTCGCCCCGCTGAATCTGTTCGAGCGCTATCTGACAATCTGGGTGGCGCTGTGCATCGTCCTCGGCGTCCTGCTGGGGCAGGCGTTTCCGTCGATCTTCAGGATCATCGGCGGCATGGAAGTGGCCCGCGTGAACTTGCCGGTCGGCGCCCTGATCTGGGTGATGATCATCCCGATGCTGCTCAAGGTCGACTTCAGCGCCTGGCGCCAGATCGCCGGACACGGCCGCGGCATTGCCGTGACGCTGTTCGTCAACTGGGCCGTCAAGCCGTTCTCGATGGCCTTGCTCGGATGGCTGTTCATCCGGCACTGGTTCGCGCCGTATCTCCCTGCCGCGCAGCTGGACTCCTACATCGCCGGGCTGGTGTTGCTGGCGGCGGCGCCGTGTACGGCGATGGTGTTTGTCTGGAGCCGCCTGACCGGCGGCGATCCATACTTCACCTTGTCGCAGGTGGCGATGAACGACCTGATCATGGTGTTCGCCTTCGCACCGCTGGTCGGCCTGCTGCTGGGCGTCTCCAGTATTGCCGTGCCGTGGGCGACGCTGCTGACTTCGGTCGGTCTCTACATCGTCGTGCCCGTCGTCATCGCGCAAGTCTGGCGCCGGTGGCTGCTGCATGGCCAGCAAGGACGAGGGCAAGGACAAGGACAAACGCAAGCGCGGTTCGACAGGGTGATCGCGCGCAGGCAGCCGTGGTCGATGGCGGCATTGCTGGCGATGCTAGTGTTGCTGTTCGCTTTCCAGGGCGACGCCGTGATGAAGCAGCCGCTGGTGATCGCCTTGCTGGCGGTGCCCATCCTGATCCAGGTCCTGTTCAATTCCTTTCTCGCGTATTGGCTCAACCGTGCGGTTGGCGAAAAGCATGCAGTGGCGTGTCCTTCGGCGCTGATCGGCGCTTCCAACTTCTTCGAACTGGCCGTCGCCACCGCCGTCAGCCTGTTCGGCTTTGAGTCGGGCGCGGCGCTGGCGACCGTCGTCGGCGTGCTGATCGAAGTGCCGCTGATGCTGCTGGTGGTCGGCGCCGTCAACCGGACGCGGGGCTGGTATGAGGCCGGTGCCGGCACCAGCGCTAGCACCAGCACCAGTGTTGAAGCGGCCGACCGCTGATTTTTATTTGACCTCATTGCACTGAACATCATCGATTCAAGGAGCCATCATGACCATCCGGATTTATCACAACCCCGCCTGCGGCACCTCGCGCAATACGCTGGCCCTGATACGCAATTCAGGGGAGGAGCCCGAGATCATCGAGTACCTGCAACATCCGCCCACGCGCGACACGCTGATCGGCCTGATCGGCAGCGCCGGCCTTGCGGTGCGTGAAGCAATCCGCCAGAAAGGCACACCGTACGCCGAACTCGGCCTCGACAATCCGCAACTGAGCGACGACTTGCTGTTCGATGCGATGCTCGCACATCCGGTGCTGATCAACCGTCCCTTCGTGGTCACGCCAAAAGGCGTGCGCCTGTGCCGTCCTTCGGAGCTGGTGCTGGATATCCTCCCCAATCCGCAGCAAGGTCCGTTCACCAAGGAGGATGGCGAAGTCGTCATCGATGCGGAGGGACGCCGTGCCGCAACTTCCTGATTTGCCGAACATTGACGGCGAGCTGTTCCATGCGCCGCAGGCGAGCGACTTCGCCGCAGTCGGCCGCGCCACCCATGCACCCCGGTTTCTGCTGCTGTACGGCTCGCTGCGCGAGCGTTCCTACAGCCGCTTGCTGACGATGGAAGCGGCGCGGCTGTTGCAGGCCATGGGCGGCGAAACGAGGATTTTCGATCCGCATGGCTTACCGCTGCCGGACGGCGCGCCGGACACGCATCCCAAGGTGCAGGAATTGCGCGAACTGGCGCAATGGTCCGAAGGCATGGTGTGGTGTTCGCCGGAGCGGCACGGCGCCATGACCGGCATCATGAAAGCGCAGATCGACTGGATCCCACTATCGTCAGGCGCCATCCGGCCGACGCAGGGAAAGACGCTGGCGGTGATGGAAGTATCCGGCGGCTCGCAGTCGTTCAATGCCGTCAACCAGATGCGCATCCTGGGACGCTGGATGCGCATGCTGACCATCCCGAATCAATCATCGGTCGCCAAGGCATTTGAGCAATTCGACGAGGCCGGCCGCATGCATCCTTCCGCGTACTACGATCGCGTGGTCGATGTGATGGAAGAATTGATGAAATTTACTTTGCTGACACGCGACGTCTCGCCAACGCTCGCAAATCGTTACAGCGAGCGGAGGGAGAGCGCCGAGATGCTGAGCAGGCGCGTCAATCAGGGCGCCATCTGAAATTGCCGGCATAAAGTTCCTGCAGCATCAACCGTAAAGCAGCTAGCGGATGTCCTGATCCGGATGTCCATTTACTGCTTTGCAGGTACTTATTCTTTTATTGCCATGACAAGCCTATCCGCAGTGAGCACCTCGTCGCCGGTGCAACCGGCGTCCGCCACGACGGCACGGACCGCCTCGGCTTCGAGCGCTGCGCCGAACAAGACTCCCGCACAATCGTATACCTCCGTCACGCTGGGCGGCAGCAACGCCGCGGCAAGCGCGCAGCTGTATTCGATATCCGGTGCGGCGCCCGCATCGGACAAGATCGTTTCGTGGCAGGCAAAATCCAACGACGCCGTCAGCACCATGATGGCGGGGAATTTTTCCGCCTCGTCGCTCGGCGCGCGTTTCAAGGGACTCGGCGCGGCGCTGTTGAATCGCTTCGACAGCGACAGCGGCAATTTTTCGCAATCGGTGGTGGCGCTTCCGGCCGGCACGCCGAAGGGCTCAGCGCTGGAGACGACCTTGCGGGCGCAGACCGGCGCCCAGACCGACAACAAGATTTCGCTGACCATCGTGACGGCTTCCGGTGCGCAGGTCGACCTGACGCTGGCCAATCAGGAAGACGGCCTGTCGGTGCAGCTGCAGGTCAGCAAGGGCAAGCTCAGCGATGCCGAACGCGGCGCGCTGCAAAAACTGTCGGACGGATTCCAGAGCGCCATCGACGGCATTTCCGCCAATCCGCCCGGCCTGAAGCTGGATGGACTGACGCAGTTCGATACCAGCCTGTTGGCGTCGGTGGACCTGCACGCGAGCGTCCAGGTCGGCGGCCAGGCGCAAACCATCGACTTCCATGCCGACAGCAAGCAGCGCAGCGTGAGTGCCGCCGGGCCTGCAGGTACGCTCAAGGTCAGCGTCGATCTCGGCAACCTGGCCATCGTCGGCACCGCCAAGCAGCAGGCGGAGGCCATCAAGCGCTATCTGAAGCAGTTCGACGACGCCCAGAGCCGCGGTCACGGCGACGCTTCGCTGGTGGCGATGTTCAAGGATGCCTTCAAGGAAATGAACAGCAACGTCACCAACGCCGCGCAACAGGCGCGCGAGCAGTCGCCGGCGGCGATCTGGCTCAACAAGACCGACCAGAGCATGACGACCGGACTGGCGGATTTCAGCGCCTCGATGACGCAGGAAGTGACGTCGCCCAATCCGGCGCGCCAGAGCGAACACGACACCTTCTCGTACCAGACTTCGCAGAGCAGCAACGTCAGCGGCAATGGCCAGCTCAACCGCGCCATCACGCAACAGCAGGAATCGCATCTGAGCGCGAGTTACCACGAGTCGCTGCAGGCGGACCTGCCTCTGAGGCTGACCACCGACAAGAATTCGCAGAACTACACGTATCACCAGATCAAGGACGACGCCAGCAGCAAGGCCTCGATCGCCTACGACAAGGGCGTGCTGGTCAGGGCCACGCTGGAGCAATCGGCCAGCCAGTCGACGCGCGTGCAGAAGTACATGATGGGAGAGCTGGTCAGCGATCAGACCACGCCGCAGAACGCCACACTGTCGCGCGACTTCCTCGACCTGCTCAAGCCGCTGCAAAAGAAAGAGGGCGCCACCGGCGCCGCCGATATCTCCAGGCTGAATCAGGCGCTGGCGACCATCAATAACCTGGTCTACCTGCAACCTGATCCGCTGGCGCTGCGCAACGTGCGCTAGTCCGCATCGGCGGCGATACCTTGCAGGAAGGCGACGGCGGCTTGTTCCAGCTGTGCGATGCCGGGCTGTTCGATGGGGAAGTGGCCGCACCGGTCGAGCAGGACCAGTTCCTTGCGGCCTTTGATGCGATCGAAGAATGGCCGGCTGGAAGCGACGGCAGTCCATTGATCGGCGGCAGGATGCGCCAGCAACAGGGGGCATGCATCGAAGTGTTCCGGCTCGACATCCGGCCGTACGGTAAAAATCGACGCCATGAATCCCACCGGGACGCGCGCACCACCGCCGCAAGGGTCGGCCGTCACCAGCGCCGCCAGGGTCCGGTCATTGGACATGGCGTGCATCTTGGTGAACCACTTGACCGGCAACCTGAGCCGTCCCGCCAATGCGGCGAACACGGGCATCAGCGGCATCAATCCGTATTCGACCAGCGCATTGCGCGCGAACTGTTTTTTTGTCAGCGCCAGACGCGGGTCGGCCAGCGTGGTGGCGATCACGCCGGCAATCGCGCCGCGCGGCATCTTGGCCGCGCACAAATATGCCAGATAGCCGCCCAGGCTGCCGCCGAACAACACGATGCGGCGGCCGTTGCGTTGCCGTTCGGCGGCGGCGATGTCGGCCAGCAGATCGACCCAGGCGTCGTAGCGGATCAGGTCGGCCGGCGCCGCGCTGAGTCCGTAGCCGGGCAGGTCGGGGGCAATCACTTCATGGCCTGCCTGGTGTAGCAGCAGGGCCAGCGGCGCGAACAGGCGACCGTAGCCGCCGCCGCCGTGCGCCAGGATCACGGTCAGCGAGGCGTCGTCGCAGCGATAGCGATCCAGGTGGACGTCGGCCCCGCGCCAGTGCAGCCATTCTTCATCGGGCGCGTTGACGGCGTCGACGCGGGCGTGCGGCGGAAAGAAGCGTTGGTACTGCTGCCAGTAAGTGGTCGTGCGATAGGTCTTTTTCTGCATGGGCGAATCAATGTAGGTCAGCGGGGAGTCGCCAGCGCGTCGCGCACCGCCGCCAGCCACAAGGCCACGGCATGGGCGCCCGGATCGGCGAAGCCGAGCGCACGGTCGCCGAGATAGCTGGAGCGGCCGCGCCTGGGTTTCATCGATGCGGTTTGCGCCGCGCCCTGGACGGCCGCTTCCACGGCGGCGGCGAGCGCTGCTTCCTGATTCTTTCCGCCATCGAGCGCGGCCTGCAGCGCCTGTGCCGCAGGGTGCAGTGCGTCGATCATGGTACGGTCGCCCGGACGTGCACCGCCGAGTTCCGAAACGCCTTCCACCGCCGCGCTGAAGGCGGCGCTCCAGGCGCGTACGCCGTTTTCTTTTGCAGCATCGAGGGTCGCAGCGGCGCGCATCAGCAGGATGGCGTAGAGCGGACCCGAGGTGCCGCCGACCACCCGGCGGATGGTTGCGGACATGGCGCGCAGCACCGCGGCCGGGTCGGTTTCCGCCGGCCATTCGTCGATTTCGTCGCGGATGCCTTGCGCCGCGCGCGCCATGCTGATGCCCAGGTCGCCGTCGCCGACGCGCTGGTCCATGTCGGTCAACACGGCTTCGGCGCCGGTCAGGCAGATGCAGACGGCCTCGATCACGCGGCGCAGGCGGGCATCAGCGGCCATGCGGTCGCTGCGTTTTGCATGCGCGGGTGGCGCCACCGGAGCCGTTTTGACCGGCGTTCTTGCCAGATGTCCGCCCAGCGCCGGCCAGGCGCTGGTGCGTGCGGGCGCGTCGAGCAGGCCGAGACGGCGGTCATCCACGCGCAAGACGGTCAGCGATATGCCGGCCATGTCGAGCGCGCTCAGGAAGGTGCCGGCCCAGGCGCGTTCGACTTCGACACCGCGCGCATGAAGATCGCGCAAGGCGGCGTCGGTGACGATGTCGAGTTCACTGGCGGGGGTGCCGCCGAGGTTGTTGACCAGCAGCGCAACACGGTCGCCGCGCCGGAGTTTGAGGTCGTCGGCGATCTGTTTCAGCAGGCGCGCCGCGATGGCGTCGACCGGCACGAGTGCGCCGCGTTCGATGCCGGCTTCGCCGTGGATGCCCAATCCCCATTCGATTTCGTTGTCGGCCAGCGAGAAGCCGGGCTTGCCTGCTGCAGGTACGGTACATGGCGTCAGCGCCACCCCCATGGTCGCGAGCGCGGCGATGGCATCGCGCGCGACCTGGGCCACTTCAGCCAGCGGCGCGCCTTGCGCTGCGGCGGCGCCGGCGATCTTGTGCACCAGCACCGTGCCGGCCAGGCCGCGTCGTCCTGCATGCTCGCCGTGGGCGGACAGGGCGACGTCGTCGGCGACCACGACCATCTCGATCGGGATGCCTTCGGCGCGCGCGATTTCGGCGGCGAGGCCGAAGTTGAGGCGGTCGCCGGTGTAGTTCTTGACGATCAGCAGCACGCCCGCAGGACCGGCCACCGCGCGGATGGCGTCAAGCACGGCGTCGGTCGAGGGCGAGGTGAAGACTTCGCCGGCGACGGCGGCGCTGAGCATGCCGGCGCCGACATAGCCGCCGTGCGCCGGTTCATGGCCGGCGCCGCCGCCCGAGATCAATGCAACTTCACCGCGCGCCGCCGCCTGCGCCGCATCGGCGCGCACGACGATGGTCTTGCCTTGCAACAGCGCCAGATGGGGATTGAGTGCGACCAGGCCGTTGAGCATGTCGGGCACTACTTGCGAAACGTCGTTGATGAGTTTTTTCATGGGTCTCCGATCGGTGAAAGTGCGGCGGCTTTTTTATAGTCCGGCTCGCCCTGGTCATGCTGGGATTCTATGCGATTCGTGAAATTGGCGACATTCGCTTCAAGACGCTTCGGCGGCGGTTTGTTTCGCCTGGCGCCGATACAGTCCGGGACTGACGCCGGTGCGGCGCTTGAATGCCTTGTTGAAGGCCGCCTCGGAGTCGTAGCCGACGACGGCAGCGATCGCCGCCAGCGCCTGTTCCGAGTGGCGCAGCATGCCTTGCGCGCGGAACATGCGCCAATGCGCCAGGTAGTCCAGCGGCGGCCGGCCGACCTTATCGCGGAAGCGCTGGGCAAAAGCCGAGCGCGACATTCCGGCGGCCACGGCCAGCGATTCAACCGTCCAGCCTGCCGCGAGCTCGCGATGCATCAGCCGCAGCGTGGCGCCGATCTTGTGGTCCGCCAGCGCGGCCAGCCAGCCTGTGGCGCCATCCGCCGCCAGCGATTGCACATGGGCGCGCACTGCCTGCACGAACAGGATGTCGGCTAGGCGGCTGACGATCAGTCCGGAACCGAGACCGGGCCGGGTGGTTTCCAGCGCCAGCAGCTGCAGCGAAGACTGCAGCATGCGCGTGCGCGCGTCGTCCATGCGTACGTGCAGCAGCGGCGGCAGTTCGGACAGCGCTCCGGCGCCATGCGGATCGACATGGAACCAGCCGCTGAGCACGGTCGCCTGTTCTCCTTCGTCCTTGCCGCCGATCACGACCACGCCGTCCACGCTATTGCGCACGGCGTCGACGCAATTGATGGTGGGTGAGCCGATGTCATCCTGCAGCGTGTAGGCCGCGCCGCGCGGGATGAAGAAGCAATCGCCTTGCTCCAGCCGTACAGGCTGCACCAGTGCTGCGTCGCCCATGCTCAGCCACGCGCGCCCGCGCAGCATCAGGCCGAAACGGGTAGTGCCGTCGATGCGCCGCGTATGCAGACCCCACGGGGCGGTCGCTTCGAGGCGGGCGTGCAGGGCTTGTTCGACGCGCATGGCGGCGAAGACTTCATCGAGTGGATCCATGGCGGCGGGATTTGGACGAACGGACAATAAATATACCCTGTCAGGCATGGCTCGTCTTGTTGCCGCCATTTAGGATGATGCATCGATCAAGGAGCCGGAAGTTCTCCGGTCTCGTCGGCATTCATTTCAGGACATCAAGATGACGCTTCAGGCACAAGCACTGGCGGACCGTTACACGGCCGCGTGGAATCAACCCGACGCCACGGCACGCGCAGCCGAGATCCGCGCCCTGTGGACGGAGAACGGCGAGCACTACGTCAGGGAACGCGAAGTGCGCGGCTATGAACAGCTCTACGTGCGTGTGGCCGGCTCATATGAAAAGAATGTGCTGGGCAACGGCTTCCGTTTCCGCGCCGTAGCTGACGCCCAGCGGTTGCGCGACGTGGTGACGTTTCATTGGGAAATGATCCGGCCGCAGACCGGCGAGGTGCTGGCCACCGGGTTCGAAGTCTTGCAGCTCGATGCGAACGGGAAAATTCTGGTTCGATTACCAGTTCGTGGTCGGGTAAGCTGGCGGGGAAAATCTCTTCGCCCATAAAAAAACCGAAGCCGCAGCTTCGGTTTTTCATTTTGCCATCGCAGTCGGGAATCAGGCCGGCGCCGCGAAACGCACCGCCTGGCGAGCCAGCAGGCGCCATTGGCCGCCGGTCTTTTTCCAGACCATCAGGATCTTCAGCGCGACGTTGCCGGGCTTGCCGGAGTCGTTGGTCACTGCCGTCAGCGTATGGCGGACCACGGCGACGTTTTCCTGGACGTTGACGGTTTGCGCCGTCAGGTCGATCTTGACGAAAGTCGATTCGCCGCTGACCAGTTGGCCGATGAATTCAGCCTTGGTCTGCACCACGCCACTGGAGTGGCCGTAGCTCAACTGGTCGTCGGTCAGCGCATCCAGTGCGCCGCGGTCGATCTGCGAGGTCATCGCCACGCGCAGTTTTTCGACTGCGGTCGCCACTGCCTGTTCGTCGGCGCCAGGGGCCGCCGCGACACCCTGGGCGATCACCATGGAGCACACCATGGCGCTGGCCAGATACATCCATTTCCTGAACATCTTGTCTCCTTGAGTTGTGGTTGGGTGAAACGGGTCATGCGTTGCTGCATTGTTGTTTTCGTTGTCATGCCAATGTTCATTTGATGTTCATTGCGGGCCGAGCTTGGCGATCAGCGCACCGAGGGCGTCGCATTCGGCGGCGTTGAGGTCGGTCAGCGGCGCACGCACCGGACCGGCATCATGACCGACCAGGCGGGCGCCGGCCTTGACGATGCTGACGGCGTATCCCTGCATCCGGTTGCGGATTTCCAGATAAGGCATGAAGAATTCGCGCAGCAGGTGATGCTGGGTGGCGAGGTCGTCCCTGGCGACGGCATGGTAGAACTCCATTGCCGTCTTCGGGATGAAGTTGAACACCGCCGACGAGTACACCGGCGTGCCCAGCGCCTTGTAGGCTGCGGCGTAGACTTCGGCCGTCGGCAGGCCGCCGAGGTAGGCGAAGCGGTCGCCCATCTTCATGTAGATCGAGGACATCAGTTCGATGTCGCCGATGCCATCCTTGAAACCGACCAGGTTGGGGCAACGCTCGGCCAGACGCGCCAGCGTGGCGGGCGTCAGGCGGCACTGGCCGCGGTTGTAGACGATGACGCCGAACCTGACGCTCTTGCAGACTGCTTCGACATGCGCGGCCAAGCCGTCCTGGCCGGCTTCGGTAAGGTAGTGGGGCAGCAGCAGGACGCCGTGGGCGCCGGCTTTTTCCGCGGCCTGGGCGCATTCGATGGCGTAGCGGGTCGGGCCGCCGGCGCCGGCGATGATCGGCACCTTGCCGCGGCAGGTATCCACGGCGGTCTTGATGATGGCCGGATATTCATGGCCGGTCAGCGAGAAGAACTCACCGGTGCCGCCGGCGGCGAACAGTGCGCTGGCGCCGTAGGGAGCCAGCCATTCCAGGCGTTCGGCATAGCCGCGCGCATTGAAGTCGCCGTTGGCGTCGAAGTCGGTCAGGGGAAACGAAAGCAGGCCGGAGCCCATGATGGTTTTAAGTTCTTGTGGCGTCATGATGGCGTGAAGTTGGCTGAAGAAGTCTCGGAAGGCGTTTGATATTGTTTGTTTTTATATAATTCGTTATCAGTCATCATACAATGTGGATTCTTCATTTGCCAATGACTACTTGCAACTATTTTTGACGGCCTGGAGCGGGCTGGACGAGGGAAGGGGAGGTCTTGTGCGACGCGACAGATGTTTCGTACGCGGTAGAATGAAATATGATTCAAAGCTTTAAATATAATTTTTAACTTATTGTATTTAAAAGGTAATTATATTTTTTAAGAGTTAATGTAATTTCTCATGCCGGCATCGTTGAAACGGTGTCGTCGGGCGTCTTATTGCTGCGTTGCGAAACTGAATACATTGAGCGCTCCTGTCGACTTCGTTTGACAAGGAAACGAGGCGAAGCCGATAATCCTTGCTCGCGTTATAAGACAACGTATCACGCAGCGCAGCATCGCATCCTCCGATGCAAGACGCTGCCGGAGACTTATTGATTGGAAATGTGGACATGGCCGACCAAGCAACAGAGGTAACAGGGGCAGCAGCTGCTCAAGACAAGAACCAACCCAGATTCGGCCGCCTGTTGCTGACCGGCGCCGCCGGCGGCCTTGGCAAGGTATTGCGTCCGCGCCTGGCGGCATTTGCCGACGTGCTGCGCGTCTCCGATCTGGGCGCCGCACTGGGCAACGAGGCCGCGTCGCACGAAGAAGTGGTGGCCTGCAACCTGGCCGACCGCGACGCCATGGACAAGCTGATCGCAGGCTGCGACGCCATCGTCCATCTGGGCGGCGTGTCGGTCGAGCGTCCGTTTGAAGAAATCCTGGAAGCCAATATCAAGGGCGTGTTCCACGTCTATGAGGCGGCGCGCCGCCACGGCGTGAAGCGGGTGGTGTTCGCCAGTTCGAACCATGTCACCGGCTTTTATCGCCAGGACGAGCGCATCGACGTGCGCGACTTGCGCCGCCCGGATGGCTATTACGGCCTGTCGAAGTCCTACGGCGAAGACATGGCGCAATTCAACTATGACCGGTATGGCATCGAAACCGTCAGCATCCGCATCGGCTGGTCGTTCCCGGAACCCAGGGACCGCCGTTCGCTGGCAAGCTGGCTGAGCTACGACGACCTGACTGAGCTGATGCGCTGCTGTCTCTTTACGCCGGACGTCGGCCACACCGTCGTATATGGGATGTCTGATAATCCGTCGACCTGGTGGGACAACCGCTATGCCGCCCACCTCGGTTTCAAGGCGCGCGATACGTCCGAGATCTTCCGCACCAGGATCGAGGCGCAGCCGCTGCCGCCGGCCGATGACCCGGTACGGGTCTATCAGGGCGGGATCTTCACGGCGACCGGTCCGTTCGATCCGGTGTGACAGATATCCGGATTACGGCAAGCTAATCCAAAAAGGCAAAAAAAGTTATCACGCCCGGTTTCACATTCTTGATTGTATGTTATCGTACATCCATGTTATCTTTGCTGCCGCCTGAACTCGCAGCGCTGCCGGCTTCTTCAAGAAGCCGGCTTTAAAACCGGCTGGCGAATACAGGCCGCACCATCGGATAACGGCAATACCAGATAACGATATCAGTCAGCACGGTAATAACAGGCAACAAGCAATAGCAGTAGTAAAGGCTGGTAACGCTACAGCCGCCTTGTCCGGCAACCCGGCGGAGACAGCGCAACGCGCCGGCATCGGACAAGGTGAAGGGAGACGGTAGTAGTGACGGTGAGCGACAGTAAGCAAGAACAATAACGCACACACCGCAGGAAGCGGCGCTATCGCGGAGGTCGAGCACGGACCTCGCTGATGACGCCGCAAGCTCAGGGAAAATCGATTAGTTTCGTTCCACGGTGGATCGCCCGGTTGTCGGCCGGCTCCTCGTGTCCTCCACTGTCATTACATGCCGAACAACGTAGAACGCCACGTATAAAGGGCATTATCGGCATGGGTTTTTCACTTAATTTCGCTCCTCTCGCGCCATACTGGCCGGTCTTCCTGACCGGCGCCTGGCTGACGCTGAAGATGACGACGGTGGCCATTGTGGTCGGCGTTTCGATCGGTACGCTGATCGCGTTCCTCAAGCGCGGCAGCAATCGCGCCGTTTCCAAAGCCTGTTCCGCCTACATCGAGGCGGTGCGCAATACGCCTTTCCTGGTGCAGATCTTCTTGCTGTACTTCGGTCTGGCCAGTCTCGGCATCCACATGCCGACGTTTGCCGCGGCCGTGCTCGCGATGATCATCAACATCGCCGCCTACGCCGCCGAAATCATCCGCGCCGGCCTGGAATCCGTACCCAAGGGTCAGATCGAAGCGGCGGAATGCCTCGGCCTGTCGCGCTGGCGCATTGCATGGCATGTCATGCTGCAACCGTCGATCGAGCGCGTCTATCCGGCGCTGACCAGCCAGTTCCTGCTGATGATGCAAGCCTCGGCCATGGCCTCGCAGATCTCGGCCGAAGAATTGACCGCGATCGCCAACACCGTGCAATCCGACACTTTCCGCTCGCTGGAAACCTATATAGTCGTCGCCTTCATGTATCTGGCGCTGTCGATCCTGGTCAAGCTGCTGGCCTGGGGCTTCGGCGAATACCTGTTCAAGCGCCGCCGCATCATCCGCCGCGCCGCGCTGGAAGCCGCCCGCCGCCGTCCGCCCGCGATTCCGCCGTTCAAGCCTGTCGCCGCTACTGCAGCCACAGCTGCCAACACCACCACCACCACCGGGAGCGCATCATGATCGGCAGTTTCTCCTGGGGACATTTCCTGTATCTGGTGCAGTCGATCTGGTGGACTCTGGTGTTGTCCGGCCTGGCGTTCATTCTCGGCAGCATCGGCGGTTTCGGCGTGATGCTGGCGCGCATTTCGCCGCGCCGCTGGCTGTGGATGCCGACGCTGGTGTACATCGAGTGCATCCAGGGCATCCCGTTGCTGATCCTGCTGTTCATCGTCTATTTCGGCCTGTCGGTATACGGCTTCGCCTTGCCGGCGCTGGTGGCCGCCGGTCTGGCGATGATGGTCTACACCAGCGCCTACCTGGGCGACATCTGGCGCGGTTGCGTCGAAGCGATGCCGCGTCCGCAATGGGAAGCGGCGGAATGCCTGTCGCTGACGCGCTGGCAGACGCTGCGCCTGGTGATCATTCCGCAAGCCTTCCGCCTGTCGCTGCCGCCTACCGTAGGCTTCCTGGTGCAGGTCATCAAGATGACCTCGCTGGCGTCCGTGATCGGCTTTATCGAACTGACCCGCGCCGGTCAGATCATCAACAACTCAATTTTTCAGCCTTTCCTGATTTTCAGTCTGGTAGGGGCGTTCTATTTTGTACTGTGCTACCCGCTCTCGCGCTGGAGTGAATCGATGGAGAACAAGCTCAATGTCAGCAATCGTTAAACTAGATCAGATTTACAAGAGCTTCGGCTCCAACCAAGTACTGAAGGGCGTTTCCTTTGAAGTGCAAAAGGGCGAGATGATCGCCATCATCGGCGCCAGCGGTTCCGGCAAGAGCACTGCATTGCGCTGTATCGACCGTCTCGAGAAAATCGATTCCGGCACCATCGAAGTCTGCGGCATGCGGGTCGACGACCCGGCCGTCGACCTGCACAAGCTGCGCCAGGAAGTCGGTATCGTATTCCAGAGCTACAACCTGTTTCCGCACCTCACCGTGCAGGAAAACATCATGCTGGCGCTGCGCCACGTCAAGCAGCAGCCCAAGGCGCAGGCCCTCAGCGTGTCGCTGGCCGCGCTGGAGCAAGTCGGCCTGGGCAACAAAGCCGACGCCTATCCCGAGCAGCTGTCGGGCGGCCAGCAACAGCGCGTGGCGATTGCCCGTTCGCTGGCGATGGCGCCGAAGGTCATGCTGTTCGACGAAGTCACCTCGGCGCTCGATCCGCAACTGACCGGCGAAGTGCTGCGCGTGATGGAAGACCTCGCCGCCGGCGGCATGACCATGCTGCTGGTGACCCACGAAATGGCCTTCGCCAAGCGCGTGGCCGACCGCATCATCTACATGCACCAGGGCACCGTATGGGAAGTCGGCCCGGGCGAGATGCTGGACAACCCCAAGACACCGGAATTGCATGCCTTCCTGAACAACGGCCTGTAGTTCACTGAACTCGTTTCATGCCAGGACCGGCACGAAATGAGTTCTCGCGTTTTTCATTGCATCACAATCAAACCAAGGAGACCTGCATGAAACTGAATCACCGCTTAGTCCGTACCATCGCCCGCACCAGCGTCGCAGCCTTGCTGACCGCCGGCCTGGCTCACGCGGCCATGGCCGACCAGCTCGACGACATCAAGAAGGCCGGCAAGGTCCGCGTGGCGATCGCCATGGGCACGCCGCTGTTCAGCTTCGCCGACGCCAACCTGCAGCCGGCCGGTTCCGATGTCGAAACCGCCGAGCAGTTCGCCAAGGACCTGGGCGTCAAGCTGGAAATCGTGCCGGTCACCAACGCCGCACGCATCCCGACATTGCAAGCCAACCGCGCCGACGTCGTCATCGCCGACCTGTCGATCACGCCCGAGCGCGCCAAGGTGGTGGACTTCTCCGTGCCTTACGCCGTCATCACCATCATCGTCGGCGGTCCGAAGAACATCCAGATCAAGGACTACAACGACCTCGCCGGCAAGCGCATCGGCCTGACCCGCGCCACCGTCAACGACACGCTGACCACGGCGCAAGCCAAGGGCGCCGAAATCGTGCGCTATGAAGATGACGCCACGCTGATCACCTCGATGGTGACCGGCCAGGTCGAAATCTTCTCCAGCACGCCGTCCAACCTGGGCGAAATGATCAAGCGCGCGCCGGGCAAGAACCTGGAGCTGAAATTCGCGCAAAAGGACTTCGACCTGGGCATCGCTTTCAACCAGAACCAGCCGCGCCTGAAGGAATGGATCAACAACTGGGTCCTGACCAATCACCGCAACGGCAAGCTGGATGCGATCTATGTGAAATTCCACGGCCGTCATCTGCCGGCAGCCGTCGCCAAGCAGTAATCACGGAATAAACGATAAAAACAGCTGTACCTTGTCGTTCCCGCATCGGCGGGGACGAACTGAAAGCCGCTCCTCGGAGCGGCTTTGTTTCATTCAGGGATGAGCGATCAGGATTGCGGCAACCGGCGGGCGCCCTCGAAACGGCTCTTCCAGTACGGCTCGCTGAGACGCGACTGGTAAATCACGCCATGCTTGCGCGAGGCGTGCACGAAGTTCTCATCGCCAACATAGATTCCCACATGCGCAATGCCCCTCTGCGCATTGCGGAAGAACACCAGATCGCCCGGCCGCAGCGCGCCGACGTCGATGCGGGCGCCTACCTCGCTGATTTCGCGCGCCGTGCGCGGCAGATCGCCGCCGCCGGCATCCTTGTACAGCAGCGCAATGAAGGCGCTGCAGTCGAGGCCACTGTCGGGATCGGTGCCGCCGAACTTATAGCGGATGCCGCTGGCGAGGCTGTTGACGGCGCTGGCTGCGAAGCGCGCGGAGGAGGGCGGCATTTCACCGGCGCGGGCATGGGAGGCGCCCAGATACAGCAAGGGCAACAGCAACAACAGACGTGAAAAAACGGACATGAGCGGCCTGATCAACGGTAAAAAGAAGAAGGCGCTCACGCATCAGAGACGATGAAACAAAAAGACGAAGCGAAAGAAAGCCTGGAGTGCAGGCAGTGTAGGCGGCGGGGTGGCCGGCAACCATAGGAAAACTCTCAAAAGACGCCGCACCCGAGAGACTCCGAAGCAGCTGGGGCAATCAGATCATCGCCGCCAGCATGGCGACTACTGCGGCAGCCATGGCGAAGGTGGCGCACCAGCCGAGGATGCGCATCTTCAGCCCGAGGATGAAGCGCCCCATGACCTTGGCGTTGACCGCCAGCAGCATCATGATGACCATCACCGGCACCGCAATGACGCCGTTGATGACGGCGCTCCAGAACAGCGCCTGGATGGTGTTGACCGAAGCGAAGGCCAACGCCGCGCCGATGATGGTCGCCAGCGCAATCACGCCGTAGAAGCGCTTGGCCATCCCCGGCTTGTCTTCCAGGCTGTTGCTCCACCTGAACGTGCCGGCCATGGCGTAGGCTGCGGATCCCGCCAGCACCGGGATGGCCAGCATGCCGCTGCCGATGATGCCGAGGCTGAACAGGATGAACGCCAGTTCGCCGGCCACCGGTTTCAACGCCGACGCTGCGCGGGTGCTGCTTTCGATATCATGCACGCCGTGCTGGTGCAGCGTGATGGCGGTGGTCAGCATGATGAAGAAAGCCACCGCATTCGATACGCCCATGCCCACGCAGGTGTCGAACTTCATGCGCGCCAGGCCCGCCGCGGCGTCTTCGGGACGGCGCTTGAGCGCTTCCCCTGCGGGAGCGCGGCGCTGTTCCTCGACTTCCTGCGAGGCTTGCCAGAAGAACAGATAAGGACTGATGGTGGTGCCGAAGATGGCGACGATCATCGTCACGTAGTCGCGACTCAGGGTGATGTGCGGGAAAAACGTACGGCTCCAGACTTCGCTCCAGTCGATATGCAGCGCAAATACCGTGCCGACATACGCGAACAGTGTCAGCGTGAGCCACTTCAGCACGTTGACGTAGCGCTGATAGGGGATCCACACCTGCAGCACCAGGGACGTCATCCCCAATGCCAGCGCATAGAGATGATGCGGCCCGCCGATCACCAAGGTAACGGCGTCGCCCATGGCCACCAGGTCGGCGGCGATGTTGATGACGTTGGCCAGCAGCAGCAAGATCACGATGCCGTGCAGCATCCAGCGCGGGAAGTGGCGGCCGATGTTGGTCGCCAGTCCATGGCCGCTGAAAGCGCCGATGCGGGCGCTGACGATCTGGATGCCGACCATCAGCGGATAAGTCAGCAGCACCGTCCACAGGGTATTGAAACCGAATTGCGCACCGGCCTGCGAATAGGTTGCGATGCCGCTGGGATCGTCGTCCGCCGCGCCGGTAATGAGGCCGGGACCGAGCCGCTTGAGCCAGGTGGTGGGGGTGGATTTGGATTTTGTCATTGTCATTGTCGTATCGTGCCGGCCGGATGTCGTGATGTCATGATGTCGAGACGGGAATGATGCCGACGACAGCGTAACAATCCGGCTGCCGGGAGAATGTCGGCGTGCGGCTTGTTGTTGCGTAGGAAGCCGTGCATGCAGCCCGGCAAGCAGGGCAGGTAGGCATCGTCCCACAACGCAATCGGCATTCCGCTGCTGTATTGCAGCAAGCCAGTGCGTTACGATCAAGTGTCGCCCACTCCATCCCGACGCCATGTTTCCACCAGACCTGATTGTCGACCGCCTGCAGCACTCCGCCTTCCGCAGGCGCTTCACGCTGAAGCCGCCCGAGTACCGCTACCTGCAGGAACATGGGCTGGAAGAAGTATTGCAGCATGCCGAGAGCTTCATCGCCACGCGCCTGGCGCCGGCGCATCCCGACAAGGATGGCAAGCAGACGCCGTTTCGCGGCCATCCGGTGTTCGTGGCGCAGCATGCAACCGCGACCTGTTGCCGCTCCTGTCTGGAGAAATGGCACGGCATCGGCATGGGTGCAGCCCTCACGACGCTGCAGACGCAACACGTCATCGATATGTTGGCGCGCTGGCTGCAAGACCAGAAAGCCCCACTCGAAACGCCGCGTCCTCCGCGCAAGCCGGCCGGAAAGAAATCTCCCCGCAGCGCCCATGCAGATGAGCGCCAGGGCGTGCTGTTCTGAGTTTGTCCGGAGTTTCTGCCTGCCGTACCGTTTCCCTATTTCTCCATTTCTCCATTTCCCTCCGCCGCCTTCAACAAATCTGACGCCCGAACAAGACGTCCGCTTATGTCGCCCGCATTGCTTTCTCGCTAGGCTCGTCCTTGGTTGGCGTAGTGGCGCGTCTTTATGGTGTGCATGCGCTGTGGTTCGGCTGCATACGTAAACAGAGAAAGAGGTTTTCATCATGGCAGGAAAGAAATCAGGCAACGCAAGCAACAGCGGCAATGAAGCGGCAGGATCGGTGCTCGGCACCATGTCGGGCGCAGCCGTCGTCGGTCCCGACAGCGGCAAGAAAGTGTTGCCGGCGGACTTGTTGAAAAAAATCGTCGGAGGCGCCGAGCTGGCTGCCGCCGTCACGCATAACGCTTCCAAGCCGGACGAATTCCTTCGTCCCGGCGACGACACGCCGCATATCCCCGATGCCGGCACGATCGCCGCGCCCGCTTCACCCCAGGCCACCGCAGGCACCGTCAGCGAAGCCATCGTTTCGGACAAGACCGGCGGCGCCGCCACGCCCGGCTACAACGCCGTGGGCGGCAATCTCGACCGCGTCCGCGTCGACTCCGGCAGGCAGGCCCTGACCACCAACCAGGGCGTCGCCGTTGCCGACAACCAGAATTCGCTGAAAGCCGGCGTGCGCGGACCGACCGCGCTGGAAGATTTCATCCTGCGCGAAAAGATCACCCACTTCGACCACGAGCGCATTCCCGAGCGGGTGGTGCATGCACGCGGTTCCGGCGCGCATGGTTATTTCGAATGCTACAAGGACCTCAGCGCGCTGACCCGCGCCGCGCCGTTCGCCGGCGACGGCAAACGCACGCCGGTGTTCGCGCGTTTCTCGACGGTGGCCGGCGGCGCCGGTTCGGCCGATACCGTACGGGACGTACGCGGCTTCGCCGTCAAGTTCTACACCGATGAAGGTAACTGGGATCTGGTCGGCAACAACATCCCGGTGTTCTTCATCCAGGATGCGATGAAGTTTCCCGACCTGGTGCACGCGCTCAAGCCGGAGCCGCATTTCGGCATGCCGCAAGCGTCCAGTGCGCATGACACTTTCTGGGATTTCGTCTCGCTGATGCCGGAGTCGACGCACATGCTGCTCTGGCAGATGTCGGACCGCGCCATTCCGCGCAGCTATCGCATGATGCAGGGCTTCGGCGTGCATACCTTCCGCCTGGTCAACGCCGCCGGCGAGTCGGCGTTTTGCAAATTCCACTGGACGCCGCTCGCCGGAACGCATGCGCTGGCGTGGGATGAGGCGGTCAAGATCGGCGGCGCCGACCCCGATTTTCATCGCCGCGATCTGTGGGAGGCGATCGAGTCCGGCCATGCGCCCGAATGGGAGTTGAGCCTGCAGGTATTCTCGGAAGAACAGGCCGAGGGTTTCGACTTCGACGTGCTCGACCCGACCAAGCTGGTGCCGGAAGAGCTGGTGCCGCTCACGCCGGTCGGCAAGATGGTGCTCAACCGCAACCCCGACAATTTCTTCGCCGAGACCGAACAGATCGCTTTCTGCACCGCGCATATCGTGCCGGGCATCGACTTCAGCAACGATCCGTTGCTGCAAGGGCGCATCCATTCCTATCTCGACACCCAGATCAGCCGGCTCGGCGGAGTCAACTTCCACGAGCTGCCGATCAATGCGCCGCTGGCGCCGGTGCACAATAATCAGCGCGACGGCATGCATCGCCAGGCCGTGCATCGCGGCCGCGTGTCCTATGAGCCCAATTCACTGGGCGGCGGCTGTCCGTTCCAGGCCGGTTCCGCCGGCTTCACCAGTTTTCCTCAGCCGGTGGAAGGCGACAAGGTACGCGCCAAGCCGGAGAAATTCGCCGAACACTACGCCCAGGCCAGGATGTTCTGGAACAGCCAGTCCACCGCTGAGCAGCGCCACATCATCAAGGCGTTCCGGTTCGAACTGACGCGCGTGCAGACGCCGGCAATCCGCGAGCGCGTGGTGTCGCTGCTGGCCAATGTCGACGAATTTCTGGCCGGGAGCGTGGCCGAAGGTCTCGGTTTCGCGGTGCCGGATCCGGCGCCGGAGATCGGCCCGGTGGTGCGGCCGGTGTATGCGCCGTCGCCGGCGCTGTCGCTGACTGCGTATCCGGGCGACGGCAGCATTCGCACCCGCCGCATCGCCATTTTGACGACGGACGGCGTTGATGTCGCCGCGCTGTCCAGGATCTGCGATGTCTTGCTGCAGCAAGGCGCCGTCCCGCGGGTACTGGCGCCTACGCTTGGCGCCGTCAAGGGCGCAGGGGGTAAGCCCGCCGGCGGCTGGCAGGCCGACATCACGATCGAAGCGGCGCCGTCGGCGCTGTACGACGCCCTGATCATTGCGCCGGGAGAAGCATCGACCACCAGCCTGTGCGAAAACGGTCTGGCGGTCGAGTTCGTCAAAGACCAATATCGCCATTGCAAGCCGATTCTGGTCATCGACACCGGCGCCGATTTGCTGGACCGCGCGGGATTGCCGGCGGTGCTGCCGACCGGAGACGCGGACTTCTCGCTGATCAACGTGTCGGCCGATCAACTCGACGAGGGGCTGGCGCAATTTATCCAGGCCGTCGGCGGCCCGCGCGAACTGGATCGCGAAACCGATCCGCCGGTGGTTTGATGAACACATTCGTCAAAGACAACGTCGAGGCGATTCGCAGTTTTCTAGCGGAATTGCCGGAGCGTCCCGACGCCGGCCGGCTGCTGTGCGAGATGGTCGATGCCGGGCTGGACCGGCTCAGCACGCCTGGGTCGGGACAAACGCTGCAACGCTGGCGCGCGCTGGCGGCCGTGGCCGCCTATGACCTCAACCTGGCGAAACTGTATGAAGCCCACACCGACGCGCTTGCCATCCTCGCCGAAGCCGGCGCCGACATCGCGCCGCCGCTCAGCGTCTGGGGCGTGTGGTGCGCCGAACCGCCCAAGGCGCGACTCGACATCCACGCCGTTTCCGCCGAAGAACCGGGCCGCGTCGTCGTCGACGGCGTCAAGGCCTGGTGCTCCGGCGCCAACGCGCTGAGCCACGCCATCGTCAGCGGCTGGAATCCCGACGGTCATCCTTGCCTCGCGGCAGTCGATCTCGATCAGGCCGGCGTAACGGTCACCGACGAAGGCTGGCACGCAGTCGGCATGGCCGAGACCATGAGCGTCGACGTCCATTTTGACAATGCACGCGGCATCGCCGTCGGCGGCCCCGATTTCTATACCGACCGGCCCGGTTTCTGGCAGGGCGGCGCCGGAATCGCGGCATGCTGGCATGGCGCTGCTGCGCAGCTGGCAAGTTACTTGCGCGGCAAGCTGGCAGGGCGCGATGACCCGCATGCATTGGCTCACCTGGGGCGAGCCGATGTGGCCCTGAGCGCCTCGGCGGCGGGATTGCGCGCTGCCGCACAAGCCGTCGACGCGGCGCCGACGGCGGATAGTTATCGGCTGGCCATGCGTGTGCGGCTGGCGACCGAGCAGGCTGCCGTCGAGGTCATGCAGGCGTTGGGCCGCGCGCTCGGCGCCGCGCCGATCTGCCGCGATCCGTGGGTTGCGCGCATGATGGCGGACTTGCCGGTGTTCCTGCGCCAGAGTCACGCCGAACGCGACCTGGCTGCGCTCGCGCAATCGACGCTGCGGCACGGTGAAGACGACGATGCGGGAGAAGAGGAATGGCGACTGTGACGGAAGAAAATCATGGCGCGGTTGACAATCCGGCCACCGACGAAGCGCGCTGGCGCGACGACCCGCACCTGGCCAAGGTGCCGCAAGTCCATCCTGAAACGCTGGTCTCGCCCGATTCCCGGGCGGTCATTGTCGCCCCGCATCCCGACGACGAAGTACTCGGCTGCGCCGGCTTGCTGATGCATCTGGCGCGCAGCGGCCACCGGATATTGCTGATTGCGGTGTCCGACGGCGAGCGCAGCCATGGCAGCGAGTCGTCGTTCAGCAGCGGCTTGCTGTCGCAGCTGCGTCCGGCCGAAACCAGCGCGGCGTTGCATGCGCTCGGGATTGCCGATATCTCGATCATGCGCGCCGAACTTCCGGACAGTCGCGTCGGCGAGCATCAGCGCAAGTTGCAGGACTTGCTCGGCGCTTATCTGCAGCGCGGCGACACCGTCTTCGCCAGTTGGCATCGCGACGGCCATCCCGACCATGAAGCGGTCGGGATGGCGAGCCGCGATGCGGCGCGCGCCACCGGATGCCGCCTGATCGAAATCCCGATCTGGATGTGGCACTGGCGCACTCCCGACCATCCCGATATCCCTTGGCAGCGGGCACGTAAGCTGACGCTGGACGACGACATGCAGGCGCGCAAGAAAGCCGCGCTGGAGTGTTACCGCAGCCAGCTGGAACCGGATCACTCGACCGGCAATCCCGCCATCCTGCCGCCCGAAGTGCTCGCACACTTCCATCGGGATTTCGAGATTTACTTTGTCTGAACGGATACCACGCCATGCGCGCCACTTCACAAGATTATTTCGACGCGCTCTATCACCGGAGCGATGATCCCTGGCGCATCGCCGGCAACTGGTACGAGCAGCGCAAGCGCGGATTGGTCACGGCCGTGCTGCCGCGCCCGCGCTTTCGCCATGCGTTCGAGCCGGCCTGCGGCAGCGGTGAACTGACGCTGGAACTGGGTCGGCGCTGCGATCGGCTCCTGTGCAGCGACTTTTCCGCGACGGCAGTCGAGATCGCGCAAAAACGCTGGAGGTACGCGGACGCGGATGCGCACGGAACGACTTGCGATGCGCGCTTCGTCTGCATGGCGTTGCCGGACGAGTGGCCGGAACAACTGGGCCCGGCCTTCGATCTGATCGTGTTGAGCGAATTCGGCTACTACCTCGACCAGGGCGTATTGGACGTCTTGCCTGCGCTGGCCGATGCTTCGCTGGCGGCGGACGGCGTGCTGCTGGCCTGTCACTGGAAGCACGACTTTGCGGAGCGCCTGCATGACACCGCGCAGGTACATGCCGGCTTTGACAAGCTGAAGGGATTGCATCGCTGTGCGCACTACGAAGACGCCGATTTCCTGCTCGATGTCTGGAGCCGGGAGTCGCGCTCGGTGGCACAGTTGGAGGAGCGGGCATGATCGGCGTCGTGATCCCCGTGCATAACGAAGAAGACTATCTGCGCGCCTGCCTGGCCTCGATACAGCTGGCGGTTGCGCATCCGGGCCTGCCGGCCGAGGAGGTGCGCGTGCTGGCGGTGCTGGACGCCTGCAGCGACGGCTCGGGCGACATCGCGCGGGGACTGGACGTCGAATCCATCAGTATCGACGCGCGCAATGTCGGCCTGGCGCGGGCAGCAGGAGCAGCCGCTTTGCTGCAGGCGGGGGCGCGCTGGCTGGCGTTTACCGACGCCGACAGCGTGGTGGCGCCGGCCTGGCTGGCGACCCAGCTTGCCCTTGCTGCACAGGACGCGGCCGATGCAGTATGCGGCACCATCGCGGTGGACGACTGGTCGGTGCATGGCGAGCGCGCCCCGTTTCTGCTGCGGCACTTCCAGGCGACCTATTTCGATCAGGACCAGCATCGCCATATCCACGGCGCCAACCTGGGCGTGTCAGCGACGGCATACCGGCTGGCGGGCGGCTTTGCGGCGCTGACGTGCGGCGAGGACGTGGCGCTGGTGCAGGCGCTGCTTGCCTGCGGCGCGCGGATATCCTGGAGCGCCGCGCCCCGCGTGACGACGAGCAGCCGTATCAGCAGCCACGCACGCGGCGGTTTCGGCGATACCCTGTCGGCAGTGGCGAGGGCCGCGCCATAGGAGAACTTCCGTTTGTCCTACAAGAGAATGGGTGTTGGCGCACCTCCTCAAACAAGTGGGCGATGAGGATACTCGCTGCTTGCGTTTGCAATCAGCGGCGCCAACTGGACTACGTCGAAAAATAGTGCTGCGGCACCAGAATACGGGCGATCCATCAAGGGGAAGGGGATACAAATCGATAGCGCAGCATCGTTTCCGCAACAAGAAAAGCCGGGGCGGCAGGACCGTGTTCCGGAGGACGAAGCTGCCGGCGCCGGCGACGGAGCAGGTGCTTCGGTGCGCAAGGTATTGATCGTCGACGACAATCCGGATGCGGCCGAGATGATGGCCATGCTGCTGTCATCCTACGGCCACAAGGTGCAGACGGCCGTCGATGCCGAGTCGGCGCTGCGCATCGCCAACGAATTCGTGCCGGATGCGATCCTGCTCGACATCGGTTTGCCCGGCACGGACGGCTATACGATCGCGCGCATCCTGCGGCGCGACCCACGCTTTCACGGCGCTACGCTGATCGCCTTGACCGGTTACGGTTCGGCCGGCGATCGCGAGCGGTCGGCGCAGGCCGGATTCGACCATCACCTGGTCAAGCCGGCCCCGATCGACCAGTTGCTGGCGCTGATCGGGACGCCGGAATAGCAGGAGGCGTGCAATTTGAAGTTCGCGTCGGCGGCCGTCTGACAAGGCATTGAGCCGATTGCTGACTGAAACGGCAGCCGGTTTGCGCGATACTTTTCCCACTATTGGGAGAATCCATCATGCGGCGAGCACTATGGAAGGGCGCGATCAGTTTCGGGCTGATCAACATACCGGTCGAGCTGTTCACGGCCGAGAAGCATGACGAGCTCGACTTCACCATGCTGGACAAGCGCGACCTGTCCCCCGTCGGCTACAAGCGCATCAGCAAGAAAACCGGCAAGGAAGTGGTCTGGGACAACATCGTCAAAGGCTACGAATACGAAGACGGCAAATACGTGTTGCTGTCGGATGAAGACTTGCGGCGCGCCAACGTCGAAGCCACCCAGACCATCGACATCGAATCCTTCGTCGATGCAGTGCAGATCCCGATCACTTACTACGAACAGCCGTATTACCTGGCGCCCCTGAAAAGCGGCGCCAAGGCCTACGCCTTGCTGCGCGAGACGCTGCGCAAGAGCGGCAAGGTGGCGCTGGCGCGCATCGTCATCCGTACGCGCCAGCACATCGCCGCGCTGACCCCGTTCGACGACATCATCAACCTGATCACCTTGCGCTACCCGGCCGAACTGCGGGCGCCGGACGACTTGCCGGTGCCCGACGCCAATCCGAAGAAAGCCGGCCTCAGCGCGAAGGAAGTCGAGATGGCGCAGTCGCTGGTGGAAAGCATGTCGGGCGAGTGGGACCCGGAATCGCTGCGCGACACCTACCGCGACGACATCCTGGCGATGGTGCAAAAGAAGATCAGGAGCCGCCAGACCCACGAGATCGCCGAGCCGGAAGCCGATGACGACAGCAAGCCGCGCAGCAGCGCTAAGGTCATCGATCTGATGGCCTTGCTCAAGCAGAGCATCGATGGCAAGGGCAAGAAGCCGGCTGCGTCCGCCGCCAAAAGCCGCAGCAAGGTTGGCGCCAGGCCTGCCGCCAAGACCCGGGCAAGGGCCGCATCGGCAACGCGGGCGCGCGCATGAGCCTGGCCCGCTATCGCGCCAAGCGTGATTTCAGGATCACGCCCGAGCCGCCGCCGGCCACGCGCCGGTCCGGCAAGATGCTCAGCTACTTCATTCAGCGCCATCACGCCCGCGCTTTGCACTACGACTTCCGCCTCGAAGTGGGCGGCGTGCTCAAAAGCTGGGCGGTGCCGAAAGGTCCCAGCCTGGACCCGCACGACAAGCGCCTGGCGGTGCACGTGGAAGACCATCCCTACGACTACGGCAGTTTTGAAGGCCGCATTCCCGAGCACCAGTACGGCGCCGGCGAAGTGGTCCTGTGGGATCGCGGGGAATGGCTGCCGATCGGCGATCCGGTGGCCGGCTTGAAAAAAGGACACCTGGAATTCGAGCTGCGCGGCGTCAAACTGAACGGGCGCTGGAACCTGGTGCGCATGGGCAAGCCCGCAGAAAAAGACAGCAAGAGCAAGGAAAACTGGCTGTTGATCAAGGAAAAGGACGACGCCGCACGCGAAGGCAAACAGGCCGACATCACCGGCTTGCGGCCGGAAAGCGTAGCGGATGCACTGCCTCCCAAGGCCGTAAAACCTGCAGCCAAGGCGGCTGAAACAACGCCGAAAAACCGCCGGAACGCACATCGCGCCGCCATGCCGGCCAAGCTCGACGTCCAGCTGGCGACGCTGGCCGAACACGCACCCGACGGCGACGAATGGCTCAGCGAAATGAAGTTCGACGGCTATCGCGGGTTGTGCCGCATCGAGGGCGGCGAGGCGCGCATCTTTACGCGCGAGCATCTCGACTGGAGCAAGCGCTGGCCGCAACTGACCCAGGCGCTGGCCGCGCTTGACGTCGATGAAGCCTGGATCGACGGGGAAGTGGTGGCATTGCTGGAGGGCGGCAGCATCAGTTTCGAAGCCTTGCAGGACCAGGCCGGCTATGGCGGAGTAACGTTGGCCCTGTACGTGTTCGACCTGCTGTGGCTCAACGGCGAGGACTTGCGCGACACGCCGCTGCTGGAGCGCAAGCGCCGGCTGCGCGAAGTGGTGCCGGGGGTGGACGGCAGCGGGCTGATCCGTTTCAGCGAACATATCGTCGGCGACGCCGCCGAAGTCTATCGCCACGCCTGCCTGCACGGCATGGAGGGTACCGTGGTCAAGCGCATCGATGCCGCCTATGCGGGGCGGCGCGACCGCAGCTGGCTCAAGCTCAAGTGCGCGCTGCGCCAGGAATTCGTCATCGCCGGCTATACCGATCCGGCCGGCAGCCGAGTCGGCTTCGGCGCTTTGCTGGTGGGCGTGCATGATGCAGCAACCGGAGAGTTGCACTACGCCGGACGCGTCGGAACCGGCTTCGACGACCGCAATCTGGCGCAACTGCTCAAGCGCTTCAAAACCCTGGAGCGCGATCAGCCGGCCTTCGTCGATCCGCCGCGCGGCCGGCTGGCGCATGGCGTGCACTGGCTGGCGCCGAAGCTGGTGGCGGAGGTGAAGTTCGCGCAGTGGACCAAATCCGGCATCCTGCGTCACGGCGCGTTCGTGGCGTTGCGCGAGGACAAGAAGGCCGGCGACATCGTGCGCGAGAGGAAGGACGCTACGCCTGATGTTCCTGATGCTCCTGATGCGACGGCAGCGTCAGGAAAATCCTGCAAATCCGCGAAGGCCGGATCTGCAGGCGGCGTTATCGCAGGCGTGCGCCTCACCCATCCCGACAAGTTGCTGTTCACTGATCCGCACCTGAGCAAACGCGATCTCGCCGAATACTACGCCAGCATCGCCGACTGGCTGCTGCCACACGTGCAGCGACGCCCGATGACCATGGTGCGCTGTCCCGACGGCAGTGCCGGCAAGTGCTTCTTCCAGCGCCATCTGGGCCAGGGAGCGCCTGACGCCGTGGAGAAGATCGAGGTCCCGGAAGGCAAGGGCAGCGCCGACTACATGATGGTCAACGATGTTGCCGGACTGGTCGCTACCGTCCAGATGGGCGTATTGGAACTGCATACCTGGGGCTCGCGCGAGGGCAAGCTGACGCAACCGGACCGGGTCGTCTTCGATCTCGATCCGGCGCCGGACGTCCCGTGGGGCAAGGTGGTTGACGGCGCCCGGCTGGTGCACGGCTTGCTGGAAGAAATCGGCTTGCGCAGTTTCGTCAAGACCTCGGGCGGCAAGGGCTTGCACGTGGTCGTACCGATCGTGCCGGAACAGGACTGGGATGTTGTCAAGGAATGGTCGCGTAGCCTCGCCACGCACATGGCGGAAGTACTGCCGGATTACTTCACTGCAAAGATGGCGAAGGTGGCGCGCAACGGCAAGATCTACATCGATTACCTGCGCAACGGGATAGGAGCCACCACCGTCGCCGCGTATTCGCCGCGAGCGCGGCCGGGAGCACCGGTGTCGGTACCGCTGACCTGGGATGAATTGAGCGCCAGGACAAAGGCAGACAGCTTCAATGTCGCCACCGTGCCGAAACGGCTGGCCTCGCTCAAGCGCGATCCCTGGCATGACTATGCCGGTACGAAACAGCGCCTAACCAAGAAGATTTTGTCGTTGTTCCCTACTGAAGAGGAGTCAGCATGAGCATCCCTGTCGACCTGCCCGGCGGCGAATTCCTGCCGGAGCTTACCAGCCCATCCCTGCAAGCCGGCATCGCGCGTCTGGGGCCCTCGCAATACCGGGGCATCGTGCTCGTGGATGGCGGCTACCAGCCCAGCTACAGTTGCCTGGAAATCCGGGCGACCGAGCTGGCCGCGATCAGCGACGCCCAGGAATTCATCGCCATGCAAGCTGCCGAAAACGCTAAACAGCGCCGTGACTGATCCTGCGCTGCCGGTTCAGGCCGGTTCAGCATCCGGTGCGGCGCCGGCAATCAGATTGCCAAGCACGCCGGCAGAGACCTCGGACGCAGCCGCGGAGGCAGCCAGCGTGCTGCGGATCAGTTCTTCCACGACATCGATATCGACCGGCTTGACCAGGTGATGATCGAAGCCGGCCTGCAGCGAGCGCAGCTTGTCGCTTGCCTGGCCGTATCCGGTCAGCGCGATCAGCCGGATGCCGTCCAGTTGCGGCATGGCGCGCAGATGGCCGGCGACTTCGTAGCCGTCCATGATGGGCAGGCCGATGTCCAGCAAGGCGATGCGCGGTGTGAAATCCTTGACGATGTCCAGCGCCGACGGTCCGTCATAGGCGATGCGGATTTCATGTCCTTGCATGGTCAGGAGTTCGCCGAGGATTTGCGCGGCGTCCAGGTTGTCGTCGACGATCAGGATGGCGCAGCCTTTTTCCGCCGGTTGCAGGTCGTGCAGGCTGTCGGGAGTCAAGGGCAGCAATATCGGCGTGGCGTCGCTGAGGACGGCCGGCAGCTTGATCGTGAACACGCTGCCCGCGCCCGGACCGGCGCTAAATACATGCACTGAACCTCCATGCAATTCCGTCAGGCTGCGCACGATCGCCAGGCCGAGTCCGAGGCCGCCGCCGGCGCGATCGATCGCCTGGGTTTCCTGGGCGAACATTTCGAATACGTGCGGCAGCATATTCGGGCGAATGCCGATGCCGTTGTCACGTACGTCCACCACGATCTGGTTGTTGTCGAGCCTGGCGTCGACGCTGATGTGGCCGCGGTTTTCGGTGTACTTGCAGGCATTGGTCAGCAGGTTGGCGAGCACCTGGGTCAGACGCTCCGGGTCGGCGTGCACGTGCAGGCCTTGTGCCGGTACGTTGAGGGTGAGGCGGTGCTGACGCTCTTCCAGCAGCGGACTGGCGGTCTCGACGGCCTTGGAGATGATGTCGGCGATTTCGAGTTTCTTTTTCTGCAGGTTGATCTTGCCCTGCGCCACCCGCGAGACGTCCAGCAAGTCGTCTACCAGCCGCACCAGGTGGCGCGCCTGGCGTTCGATCACGCTGCATTCCTTTTCCATCCCGCCTCCGCCGCGCAGGCGCATCAGGTGCACCGCCGTGAGAATCGGCGTGAGGGGATTGCGCAGTTCATGGCCGAGCATGGCGAGGAATTCATCCTTGGTGCGGTTGGCGACTTCCGCCGCCTGGCGCGCGCGCGTCAGCTCGGTGACTTCGAAGGCCACTACCGCAATGCCTTCAATGCTGCCGTCGGTCTTGAGCATCGGCTGATAGACGAAATCGAAGAAGCGTTCTTCCGCCGCCCCCGGGCTGCGCCGCAGCATCACTCCCAGGGACCGGCCGATGTAGGGCTCGGCAGAACGATACACTTTGTCGAGCAGCTCGAGCACCACCTGGCCTTCCAGTTCAGGCAGCGATTCGCGCACGGTGCGACCGATGATGGGGCGGTTGCCGACCAGCTCCTGATAGGGCGTATTGGCCAGTTCGAAGACGTGATTGGGGCCGCGCGTGATGGCGATGGCCACCGGCGCCTGGGCGAAAATCGTGGCCATGCGGTCGGCATGGCGTTTCTCCATGGCGCGGATCTGCGAACGCAGCAGCATGGATTCGATCCTGGTAATCAGCTCGCGGCTGGAAAACGGCTTGACCAGATAATCGTCTGCACCCGCGGCGATACCTTCCAGCCGCGCCTCTTCGCCGGCACGCGCCGACAGCAGGAGAAAGGGAATATCCTTGCTGGCGTCTTCGCTGCGCAGCGCATTCAGCAGTCCGAAGCCGTCGAGCTGCGGCATCATGACGTCGGACAGGATCAGGTCGGGCGGATTGGCGCGCACCGACTCCAGCGCCTCGGCGCCGTTGCCGACAGCCTCGACGCGCCAGTGCGATTGCAGCAGGTTGCACAGGTATTCGCGCATGTCGGCGTTGTCGTCGGCGACCAGGATGCGGGCGCCGGCCGACGGCAGGGGATTGGTGCGGATGCGGTCGGCGCCGATCGTCTCTTCGGCTTCGATGGCAGTACTTGTTTTCGCACCGCTCCAGCGATCCGCTTCGGCGGCGTAGGCATCCGCCAGCGGACTCAGGCTGACCGGGTCGGCGGAGTCGACCACGCGCTCGGCCGGCAGATGATCGCGTCCGGCCGGGATCGTCAGCGTGAACGACGATCCCTGGTCCAGATCGCTGTCGACACCGATGGCGCCGCCCTGCAGCGTGACGAGATCGCGCACCAGTGCCAGGCCGATGCCGGAGCCTTCATGGGTGCGCGATTGCGAACCTTCGACGCGATGGAAACGCTTGAACACCAGCGGCAACTGTTCACGGGCGATGCCGACGCCGGTGTCGCTGACGGTCAGGCTGACGTGGTCGCCGTGACCGCGCAGGCGGATGCCGATCTTGCCGGCGAAGGTGAACTTGAAGGCGTTGGAGAGCAGGTTGAGGACGATTTTTTCCCACATGCCCGGATCGACCCAGGTCGCTTCGCTCAAGGGCGGGCAATCCACCTCGAATCTCAGTCCCGCGCCTTCGATGGTCGAGCGGAAGGTGCTGGCGAGGTCGGCCGTAAATGCCGCCAGGTCGATCTGCACATACGAGGCCTGCGTGCGGCCGGCCTGGGTGCGCGAAAAATCGAGCAGGGTATTCACCAGCCGTTGCAAGCGCAGGGCATTGCGGCGGAGCATTTCGGCGCGCTCCTGCTGCGCTGCAGGCAGGCTGTGTTCCTTGTCGGCCAGCATGTCGTTCAGCGGCCCCAGCATCAGCGTAAGCGGCGTGCGGAATTCGTGGCTGACGTTGCTGAAGAAAGTGGTCTTGGCCTGGTCCAGTTCGGCCAGCAGGTCGGCGCGCTGTTTTTCCGCTTCGGCGGAGCGCGCGTTCTGGATGGCGATGCCGATCTGGCCCGCCAGCAAATCGAAGAAGGTCTGGTAGTCCTCATCCAGCTGGCGAGTCGGATTGACGCCGCAGATCAGTACGCCGATCGGGTGTTCTTGTCCCGGCGTCTGCAGCGGCAGCATCACCGCCTGCTGCAGATGCTGGTCGGCCAGACCGGGCGGTAGCGTATCGACCGCGCTGATGTCGATCAGGATTTTGCCGCTGGCGCCGAGCGCTTGTTCGAACGGCCAGAAGGAGGTCGCTGTGCCGGCATCAGCATCAGCATCAGCGGCGCCGACAACCACGCCCGCGGGAGCAACCGGGTCGAGCGCTGCGACGCGCACGCGCTGTTCCAGCAGCACCTGGCGACGGCTGCAATCGGCCAGATACAACAGGGCGAACGGGATATCGTCGGGATTGTCGGCCAGGATTGCGGCGGCGGCGGCGCAAGCGCCTGCGGTGGTCCGCTCGACCAGCGCCCCCCGCGCCAGGTCGGACAGCGTGCGCAGGCGACGGGCGTTGAGGTGCTTGGAGGTCATTTCCGCGTTGGTGCAGAACAGGCCCCCGACTTTGCCGGACTCGTCGCGGATCGGACTGTAGGAAAAGGAAAAGTAGTTTTCCTCCAGGCCGTATTCGCGATTCATGAACAGCCGGATATCGTCCACCAGGGTCGCTTCGGCGTGATGGAACACCTTGTCCGCCAGCGGGCCGCAGATATCCCAGATTTCCGCCCAGACTTCGGCGGCGGGGCGCCCCAGCGCTGAAGGATGCTTGGATTCGCTGAGTACGGCGATGTAGGCGTCGTTGTAGAAAAAGGTGATGTCTTCGCCCCAGCCCAGCCACATGGGCTGTCGCGAATTGATCATCAGGCTGATGGAGGTCTTCAGGCTTTGCGGCCAGTTGCCAATGGGCCCGAGCGGGGTGGCGGACCAGTCATGTTCCAGTATCAGTCGTCCCATGGTCCCCGGACCCTGGAGAAAACTGTACTGCGTCAATGCGGCGTCAAGCTTCATGTGCAGCCTCTGTATTCACCATGGTGAAGTGCTTTTTTTGGATTTGGGAAGAACGCATCTCACGCCTGTTGATGAAATGCGTTCTGGTGAATCTTCCGACCCGAGGAATCGGTCTCCGGCGAACACGTGTATGGAAAGGTGCAAGCGGCAGAGGGATATCTTCGCTTGCTATGTTACGAAGAAATGGGAAAAAAGGGGCGTTTGCGGCGAGCGCAGCAAACTTTCTTACCGGGGATTCAGTGTTTGTCCTACGCCGGGAATTGGTATTTCAGCCACGCTTTGCCGTGGCCTCCCATTCACCCAGCCATCCGGAAAATGCGTCGGCGTGCATCGGTCGCGCAATGCCGTAGCCTTGCGCCAGTTCGCAACCCATCTTGAGGAGCTTGACGGCGTGCTGCTCGCTCTCGACGCCTTCGGCGATGACCTTGCGTCCGAACGCCTTGGCCAGGCCGATCACGCCGCGCACGATGGCGAGATCTTCATGATCGCTCAGCATGTCGCGCACGAAGCTCTGGTCGATCTTCAGCGTGCAGGCCGGCAGGCGCTTGAGATAGGTCAGCGACGAATAGCCGGTGCCGAAGTCGTCGATCGAAAACTGCACGCCGAGCTCGCGGCATGATTGCATCACGCGCGACACCGCTTCGATGTCATGCATGGCGCTGGTTTCGAGGATCTCGAGCTCCAGGTCGCAGGGCGCGATGTGCGGATAACGCGCCAGCAATTCCTGCATCACAGCCGGAAAGCGCGTGTCCTGCAACTGGTTCGGCGCCAGGTTGATGCTGACCGGCATGCGGATGCCGGCTTGCCGCCATTGCTCCATCTGCGCCAACGCATTGGAGGCCACCCAGATGCCGATGTCTTCGTTGAGATGATGTCCTTCGATCAGCGGCAGGAACAGCGCTGGCGCCAGCAGGCCGCGCTCCGGATGCTGCCAGCGCAGCAGTGCTTCGACGCCGACCACGGTGCGGGTTTTCATGTTCACCTTGGGCTGGTAGTGCAGCACCAGTTCGTCGTTCTCCAGCGCTTCGGCCAGGCGCCGGACGTAGACATGACGGCTCTTGCCTTCGGCCTCGCGGGGAGCGTCGAACAGATGGTAGCGATTCTTGCCGGCCTGTTTGGCCTCGTACATGGCGAGGTCGGCGTGGCGCATCAGCTGGTCTTCGCTGACGTCGTCATAGGGATAGGTCGTCACGCCGATGCTGGCCGTCACTTCCAGATGCTTGTCGCCGATCTGGACCGGGATGGCGCAGGCCTTGAGAATGCGTTCGAGCAAGCGTTTGAGCTTGGCATTGCTGTCGATGTCGACCAGCACCGCGACGAACTCGTCGCCGCCGATCCGGGCCAGCGTGTCGGTGTCGCGCAAGGTGCCGACGATGCGTTCGGATATCGCCACCAGCAGCGCGTCGCCGACGTCATGGCCATGCAGGTCGTTGATCAGCTTGAAACCGTCGAGGTCCAGATACAGCACGGCGAGCGGCTTGCCGCTGCGTTTGCTGAGCGCGATGGCCTGCCGCAGACGGTCCGACAGCAGCAGCCGGTTGGGCAGGTCGGTGAGCGCATCGAAATGCGCCAGGTGTTCGAGTTCTTCCTGCTGGCGGCGCAGCATGGTGATGTCGCGCGCAATACTGGACGCGCCGACGATATTGCCTTCCCGATCGCGGATCGGCGAGATGGTCGCCGACACATGGATGCGTTTGCCGTTTTTGTGGATGCGCACGGTTTCAAAGTGTTCGACCTTTTCTCCGGCCAGGATCTTGTTGAGAATGAACGCCTCTTCCTCGAGGCGTTCTGCCGGGAACAGGCGCAGCATGGGTTGGCCCAGCATTTCTGCCTCGGTGTAGCCGAAGATGGTCTCGGCGGCGCGGTTCCAGCTGCTGATGCGGCCGTGCATGGTTTTCGAGATGATGGCATCGTCGGAACTGTCGACCAGTGCGCGGAACTGTTCCGCAGCGCCTTCCAGCCTGAGCTGGTTGCTGATGTTGCGGGCGATCTTGGAGGTGCCGACGACATTGCCGTCTTCGTCGCACACCGGCGAAATGGATACCGACACAGGCACTTTCGAGCCGTCCTTGTGAATGCGTATGGTTTCAAACGGCGCGACCTGCTCGCCGTTGAGGATGCGTTCGAGGATGTAATACTCTTCGTCCAGGCGCTCGATCGGGAACAGGCGCAGCATCTGGAGGCCAAGCATTTCCTTTTCGGTATAGCCGAAGAGGCGTTCGGCGCCTTCATTCCAGCTGGTGACGATGCCGTTGAGGGTCTTGCCGATGATGGCATCGCCCGAAGATCGAACGATGGCCTGGAAGCGATCGTCGCCGAGGCGTTTGCCGACCGGGACCGATATCGGTTTGAGCCGCAGTTTGGGCGGCCGCCGGTGCTGCATGCCGCCGTTGCTGCGGGCAGCGGAAACGCTTTCGCATTGACGGGTTTTCATGGACGCAATCCTTTGCTTTGCAAGGCGGACAAACGGGGATGTAGCGAGACTGTGAGCGGATGGTACGCGGGGCTGCGCCATGCTTGTATCGGGATTTTCCTGAACGGACGCTGACGCGGCGCGGAGCAGGGCGCGGTCGCGTTGCTGAAAATGTTTTACTATCTGAAGAGCAACAAATCCCGTACCCGCCCAGCCACTGATGGAGAGAACATGCCTGAGCTTCCCGATTACAGCGACGTAGTCGCCGCCACCGGCCGCATCGCCGGCCATGCTAACAAGACGCCGGTGCTGACTTCGCGTACGGCCGATGCCGAGATCGGCGGGCAGGTTTTCTTCAAGTGTGAAAATTTCCAGCGCATGGGCGCGTTCAAGTTCCGCGGCGCCATGAATGCGCTGATGCGCTTCACGCCGGAGCAGCGCAACGACGGCGTGGTGACGTTTTCATCGGGCAACCATGCACAGGCAATTGCGCTGGCGGCGCACCAGCTCGGCATGCCGGCCACCATCGTGATGCCGGAAGACGCGCCCGAAGCCAAGGTGGCCGCCACGCGCGGATACGGCGGCAAGGTGGTACGTTTCAACCGCTATACCGAAAACCGCGAAGAGATTTGCGCCGCGCTGGCGGAGAAGCACGGCCTGACCATGATTCCGCCCTACGACCATCCCGACGTGATCAGCGGACAGGGCACCGCCGTCAAGGAACTGATCGAGGAAACCGGACCGCTGGATGCGCTGTTCGTCTGCCTCGGCGGCGGCGGGCTGCTGTCGGGCTCCTTGCTGGCTGCCAAGGCCTTGTCGCCCGATTGCCAGACGTATGGCGTCGAGCCGGAAGCCGGCGACGACGCGCTGCAATCCTTGCGTGCCGGCAAGATCATCCACATCGACACGCCGAAGACCATCGCCGACGGCGCCCAGACCCAGCATCTCGGTCATTACACGTTCGAGATCATCCGCCGTGATGTGACCGACATCCTGACCGTCAGCGACAACGAGCTGGTGGCATGCATGCGTTTCTATGCGGAGCGCATGAAGATGATCGTCGAGCCGACCGGCTGCCTCAGCTTCGCCGCCGTGCGCAAGATGAAGGCGCAGCTCAAGGGCAAACGCATCGGCGTCATCGTCAGCGGCGGCAATGTCGACCTGGCCAAACTGTCGGGCTATTTTGCCGCGACCTGAAACTCTTCCCGCTTTCCATCCGACCTCAAGGAAATCCACACAATGAGCAATATCGGCAATATCAGCAGCAGCAGCAACGCCGGCAATACCGACAATACCGACAATACCGACAACATCGCATTGCGCACGCTGTACCCGCCCATCGCGCCGTATGAGAGCGGCATGCTCGACGTCGGCGACGGCCATAGCGTGTATTGGGAAACCTGCGGCAATCCCAAAGGCAAGCCGGTGGTGTTCCTGCACGGCGGTCCGGGCGGCGGTTGCGGTCCTTCGCACCGGCAACTCTTCAATCCCGAGAAATATCGCATCGTGCTGTTCGATCAGCGCGGTTGCGGCCGTTCGCTGCCGCATGCCAATCTGGACGCCAACACCACCTGGGACCTGGTGGCCGATATCGAACGCCTGCGCGTGCTGCTGGGCGTCGACAAGTGGCAGGTGTTCGGCGGTTCATGGGGCAGCACCTTGGCGCTGGCCTACGCCGAGACGCATCCCGAGCGCGTCAGCGAGCTGGTGCTGCGCGGCATCTTCCTGCTGCGGCAAGCCGAGCTGGAGTGGTATTACCAGGAAGGCGCCTCATGGCTGGCGCCGGACCGCTGGGACGAGTTCCTGGCGCCGATTCCGGAAGCCGAGCGCGGCGATCTCATGAGCGCCTACCGCAAACGGCTGGTCGGCGACGACGAAGCCGCCAGGCTGGAAGCGGCGCGCACCTGGAGCCGCTGGGAAGCCAGCACCGTGACGCTGGTGCCGGATGAAGGCATGATCGCGGGCTTCAGCGACCCGCACTTTGCGCTGGCGTTCGCGCGCATCGAGAACCATTACTTCGTTCACCACGGCTTCATGGAAGAAGGCCAGCTGCTGGCCAATGCGGGGCGTCTCAAGGGCATTCCGGGCGTGATCGTGCAGGGCCGCTATGACATCGTCACGCCGGCGAAGTCGGCATGGGACCTGCACAAGGCCTGGCCGGATGCAACCTTGCACCTGGTCGGCAGCGCCGGCCACGCGTACAACGAGCCGGGCATCCTTGACCAGCTGATCCGCGCCACCGACGGCTTTGCCGAGTGAACAGGCGCTCAGTCCGGGCGCGTCTTGTGCGACACGACTTCGTCGATCAGGCCGTATTCCCTGGCGCGTTCGGATGACATGAAGTTGTCGCGTTCGAGGTCGCCGGCGATGCGCTCTATCGGCTGGCGGGTGTGATGGGCCAGGATGCCGTTGAGGCGTTCACGCAGGTAGAGGATTTCGCGCGCCTGGATTTCGACGTCGGTTGCGCTTCCCTGCGAACCGCCGGACGGCTGGTGCACCATGATGCGGGCGTTAGGCAAGGCCAGCCGCTTGCCGGGTGCGCCGGCCGCCAGCAGGATGGCGCCCATGCTGGCCGCGAAGCCGGTGCACAGGGTCGAGACCTGCGGCCGGATGAACTGCATGGTGTCGTAGATCGCCAGCCCGGCATAAACCACGCCGCCCGGTGAATTGATATAAAGCGAGATGTCCTTGTCGGGATCTTCCGACTCGAGGAACAGCAACTGCGCCACGATCAGGTTTGCCGACTGATCGGTGACCGGCCCGACCAGGAAGATGATGCGCTCGCGCAGCAGCCTCGAGTAGATGTCGTAGGCGCGTTCCGAACGCCCCGATTGCTCGACGACGGTGGGGACCAGGTCCAGGGCGCGAGGGGAAAATGCAGGCATGGCGTGTCCTTTTTCGTGAAATGTTGATGTAAGGACATGACGGTTGCCGCCGGCCTTGCGTGACGGCATGAAAATATTTTTCGCACGCTGTCACGTTTTGGCCGGCCCGGACGTCAACGAAGAGCAGTCGCCCGGCGCTGCCCATATGGAGAAATCACATGACAAGAAACCCGATCAGCGCCACCGCCACGTTCGAAGCCGCACGGCGGCGGCTGCTGTCGATCGCCTACCGCATGCTCGGTAGCGTGGCCGAGGCGGAAGACGTCGTCCAGGAAACCTGGATTCGTTGGCACGAAGCGCAGGACCTGCCGCTCAAAACACCGGTGGCCTGGCTGACCACCGTCGCCACGCGGCTGGCGATAGACCGCCTGCGGCATCTGCAGCATGAGCGCGCCGCCACCGCCGTGCCCTGGCTGCCTGAGCCGTGGATGGACGCGTGCGCGCCGTCGGCCGAAGACGCGGTGTCGATGCTGTCGGACCTGTCGTATGGCGTGCTGCTGATGCTGGAACGCCTGAGTCCGGATGAGCGGGCGGCCTTGCTGCTGCACGAAGTGTTCGATTGCCAGTACGAGGAGATCGCACGCACGCTGGACAAGACGGCGGTGCATTGCCGGCAACTGGTGCGCAGGGCGAAGGAGCGCGTGCAGTCGGACCGGGTACGCCGGATTGCGGACGAACAGGTGTGCCGCGAGACGGCGCAAGAGTTCGTGGCGGCGATCTGTCGCCAGGACAAGCAGGCCCTGCTGCAATTGCTGGCGCCGGATGCCGTGGTGGTGGGCAATGGTGGTATTGGCGGGATCGGTACGCAGGCGGCGAGCGGTTTTGTCGGCGCCCTCATGTCAATGAGCATGCCGGGCATGCGGATCGAATGCGCCGGCATCAACGGCGGATGGGGCGCGACATTTTTGCAGCACGGAAAAATTGTTCTCGCGCTCAGCTTCGCGATGGACGGACCGGCGATCCGCACGGTGTATGCGATCGCCGACCCGGGCCGGCATGGACAGAGCGCTGCGCCGGCGGTTTTGCAGTTGCTGCAAGAAGCCATCGCGGCTTGACTGTCAAATAGCAAGAAGCGCCGTGCGCGCCCGCTCGCTTTGCCTCATCATGGCGGCTTGCGCGCGGCATTCCACTTATCGACATGACAACAACAACCAGCAACGACGTACCAGGACTGATCACGGCGGAGGACGGCAAGGTGTATTGCGCCTGGCATGTGGCCATGCCCGAATACCATGGCGGCGAATGGGGCAGGCCGGTGGCCGATGACGTGCGGCTGTTCGAGAAGATTTGCCTGGAGGGATTCCAGTCCGGGCTGGCGTGGATCACCATCCTGCGCAAGCGCGAGAATTTCCGCGCCGCGTTCGACGGTTTCGATTTCCATCGCGTGGCGCGCTACACGGAGCAAGACGTGGAACGCCTGCTCGGCGACGCCGGCATTATTCGCAACCGCGCCAAGATCGTCTCCGCCATCAACAACGCCCGCCGCGCCATCGAACTGGTCGACGAAGCCGGTTCGCTGGCGGCCTGGTTCTGGCAATTCGAACCCGCCGCAAAAGACCGGCCCAAGATCCTCACGCTCGACTATTGGCAGGCCAATCCCACCTCGGAAGCCTCGGTGGCGTTGTCGAAAGCACTCAAGAAACGCGGCTGGACCTTCGTCGGCCCGACCACGATTTATGCCTTCATGCAGGCGATGGGTCTGGTCAATGACCACCTGACCGGCTGCGCCTGCCGCAAGACGGTGGAAGCAGAGCGCAAGACGTTCCGGCGACCGGGTTGAATCAGATTCCCCCCATGCACAAGTACTTGATGACCAGGTAGTCGTCGATGCCGTAGTGCGATCCCTCGCGTCCCATGCCCGATTGCTTGACGCCGCCGAACGGGGCGACTTCGTTGGAGATCAGGCCGGTATTGATGCCGACGATGCCGCTTTCCAGTGCTTCGGCAACACGCCAGATGCGGCCGATATCACGCGAATAGAAATAGCTGGCCAGTCCGAACTCGGTATCGTTGGCCTGCGCCAGCACTTCATCATCCGTCTTGAAACGGAACAGCGGCGCCATCGGACCGAAGGTTTCTTCGCGCGCGATCTTCATGTCGGCGGTGACGTCGGCAATCACGGTCGGCTCGAAGAACCCGTGTCCCAGCGCATGGCGCTTGCCGCCCAACAGCACGCGCCCACCCTTGGCGAGGGCGTCGGCGACGTGCTGTTCGACTTTCTGTACTGCTTTCTCGTCGATCAGCGGACCTTGTGTGACGCCGCTATCGAGACCGTTGCCGACCTTCAGCTTCGCCACGGCGGCGACCAGCTTGTCGGCAAACTGGTTGTAGACGCCGTCTTGTACGTAGATGCGATTGGCGCAGACGCAGGTTTGTCCGGTATTGCGGAACTTGGAGGCGATCGCGCCTTCTACCGCCGCGTCGAGATCGGCATCGTCGAACACGATGAAGGGCGCATTGCCGCCCAGTTCCAGCGATATCTTCTTGATGGTCGCCGCGCATTGCTCCATCAGCAGCTTACCGACTGCGGTCGAGCCGGTGAAGCTCAGCTTGCGCACGATGGGGTTGCCCGTCATCTCGGCGCCGATCACCTTGGATGAACCGGTGACGACGTTCAATACGCCGGCCGGCACGCCTGCACGTTCGGCCAGCACCGCCAGCGCCAATGCGGAAAACGGCGTCGCCTCGGCCGGCTTGAGCACCATCGGACAGCCCGCCGCGAGCGCAGGACCGGCCTTGCGCGTAATCATCGCCGCCGGGAAATTCCATGGCGTGATGGCCGCACAGACGCCGATCGGTTCCTTGATGACGACGATGCGGTTGTCGGGCGCCGGCGAGGGAATGGTGTCGCCATAAGTACGTTTGGCTTCTTCGCCGAACCATTCGATGAACGAGGCGGCGTAAGCGATTTCGCCCTTGGATTCGGCCAGCGGTTTGCCTTGCTCGGCCGTCATGATCAGGGCCAGGTCGTCGGCGTTGGCGAGCATCAGATCGTTCCATTTACGCAGGACGGCGGCGCGCTCCCTGGCGGTTTTCTTGCGCCAGGCCGGCCATGCCGCCTGCGCGGCCTCGATCGCGCGCCGGGTTTCATCCGTGCCCATGTCGGGTACCGTGCCGAGCTTGTCGCCGGTGGCCGGATTGGTGACGGCGCGCGTACCGCCGTCGTCGGCATTGCACCAGGCGCCGTTGATGTAGCCCTGCTGACGCAGCAGGGAAGGATCTTTGAGTTGCAGCATTGATAACTCCTGTCCGTTGAGAAGCGCTGCGGCAATCACGATGTCTCCCGCAGATAATCTTTTGGATCGGATTCGGCTGAAAGGTTCGGAGGTTTTTCGGCGCGGAAAAGAACAAGGCCCGTTGCGCATGAAGCACAACGGGCCTTGGATCGGGGCGATTCGGATTCAGGCAAACACGCTGCGATACCAAGCGAGGGCGCGGCCGAGGAAGCCGTCGGCTTCTTCTTCAAACAGATACGGTTTCTTGTCGCGCAGGCGATCGAGGATTTCCTTTTCTTCCTTTTCCTTGACCGTGCCGTAGGCGATGCCGAGTGTGAGCAGCGTGCGCAGCGAGCCGAGTTTTTCCCTGGCGACGGCGCCGCGTGCATGTTCGACCGCGATCTTGGCGTCGTGCAGTTGCTGCGCCCACGAACGCGCCAGACGCCATGCCGGGGTCTTCAGCGCCTCTTCGGCCTTGGCGATGCTGATCGCCGCCGACTTGATTTGCGCGGCGAGGACGTCGATCTGCGATTCGTCGCCCTTGGCTTGCTTGACGATGGATGTCGCCCAGGCCTTCGACGCGGCGGTCAGTTCATCGATGCTCCAGTCATGCCGCACGGCGATATGGAAACCGTAATTGGAGGCTTGCGAGATCAGGATCGCGACCACGTCGGGAAAGTCCTTGTCGAGCGCGCGCTTGGCCCATGCGTACTGGCCCGACAGCATCAGGTGCTGCACGGCGGCTTCGGTCAGGAAGGTGGTGTTGTCGGAGAGTTTCGCCAGCATGAAGCTCTCGAAGGTCGGCGAGACAAATCCCGAATCGCACTTCAGCGAGAGGCGATTGAAGTTCTTGTAGTCGCGGTCGAGCGAATCGTAGACTTCATCTTTGAGGTTGAGATTGAGTTTTTTCATAGTGTTTCCCTGGAGCCCTGGCGTGTTGTCGGATCGACATGCATGACGCTGCCGACCTTCGAAATTTTAATCGCAAATCAGCCGCCGCATTGAATTCGCAGCGAGAGGGCATGGTGCATGAGGGTTAACGGCAGCAATCGGGAAAACTTTTCCTGTGGAAATTTCGCGGAAAAAAAGAAGCCCGGCAAACCCGGGCTTTTTCGCATGCATCGGCAAGGTTTCCCCTAGAATACGCCCACTCAGATACGCCCACTCAGCCTTGAAAGCACACACCATGGACAGCAAGCCGCAACCCGATATGGTCACCATCGTGATCCAGCACGACATCCGCGCCGGTGCGCATGCGCTGTATCGGCTACAAGCCGCAGGAGCCGTTCCTGTTCGACGGCAGCCTGGCGGCCAACATCTTCGTGGGCGACCGCATCGGCAGCGACGAATATGAAGCGGCGCTAGCGGTATCCGGCGTGGACGACCTGATTGCGCGCGGTGAGCTGCGTCTGGACCAGATGCTCAAGGCGCCCGGCAACCTGTCCGGCGGTCAGCGCCAGATGGTAGCGCTGGCGCGTGCGGTAGCGGGCATGCCGACCGTGATGCTGCTGGATGAACCGACTACCGGCATCGACCTGTCGACGGAAACCAGGATCATCCAGAAACTCATGGCGTATTCGGCGCAACGCACTCTGGTGGTGGCGACACATAGCACCGCTCTGCTCAGGTGCATGGATCGCATCATCGTGCTCAACGACGGCAAGATCGTCGCCGACGGACCGAGCGCGGCGATCTTGCAGCAGTAGTAACGGTAACAGCAACAATAGCAGCAACAGCGGCAACAGCAGCAACAGCGGCAACAGCAGCAACAGCAGCAACAGCGGCAACAGCAGCAACAGCAGCAACAGCAGCAACAGCAGCAACAGCAGCAACAGCAGCAACAGCAGCAACAGCAGCAACAGCAGCAACAGCAGCAACAGCAGCAACAGCGGCATCGAACGGAAAAAGGGCAGTGCGGCGAAGCCATCGTGCGCTGCCATGATTATGTGATTGACTTCCTCAGCGAGGTTTGACATGGCGACAGCAGCTTCATCGAAAGCAAGTTCGGCAAATCCGGCCAATTCGGCAAACGCAGCCAATGCCGCGCAGGCCGTCACCGGCTCCGCGCGCGTGACCATGCCCGATCAGAACGGCAGCTTCCATCTCAACGTGCCGCGCGGTGCGGTCAAGCACGTGCAGGTGGTGGACGTCGACATGGTCCTGCAGCTTGAAGACGGCAGCAAGGTCGTCCTGGCCGGCGGCGCGATGGGCGCCATGGACGAGAAGTCGAAGATTGTTTTCGCCGATGCCTCGCAGGACACCGGCCGCTTGCTCGACCTGGTCGGCAAGATCCCGCTGCGCAACAATGACCAGTCGCTGATACTCAATTCCGATCCGGTGAATACTCAGGACCGTGCCAATAATTCCGATAGCCACGGTGTGCCGGAAAACCACTTCACCTCCAACAACAATTCGGCCCAGGTCAATCCAGCCGCCACCAGCCAGTTGGCCAAGATCATCCAGGACAACGCCGGTTCGCTGACCAGCAACGGCCTGCAAAATCTGGTGCTGCCGTCGATCCCGGTGCCGCCTGCGCCGCCGGTGACGACCGGCGCCGATTCGCTGATCAAACAAGTATCCCCGGAGATATCGGAGCGTCCGGGTTCGGTGCTGACACCGATCGTGGTGGGCCCGCAAACGCCGGCGATGACGCTCAACCTGCTCAACCTGACAACCCAGACCCAGGTCGGCAGCGTGCTGCACGGCAGCGGCGGCTCGGTCGCCTCGGCCATCGACGGTTCCAACTCGGTGCAGTTTGCGCCGCAGGTGATCAACGCCGGCAACGATGTCCATACCATCTACGCCACCAGCAGCAACACGCAGAGCGATTTCATCAAGATATTCAAGGTCAACGTCACCGGCGACGGTACCGTGAAATCCGTGCTGATCAGCGGCGTGCCGTCAACCATGACGATTTTGAACGCGGTCAATCTGGGTGGCGGCAACTATCAGATCACGCCGGCTGCCGGTGAAAAGACCTTCGACCTGCAAGTGCAATACACCACCACGGCGGCCGATCCGACCCGGCCGACGGCGCCGACGGCGACCATCAATTTCGACGTGTCGGTGCTGACCAGCGATGGTCTTACGCACCTGCTAGATTCGCGCGTCGTGGTGATCAAGGATGCCAGTTCCTACACCGACCTGACCTATCTCGATCCGGCCACCGGCAAGAGCGTATGGGTGTTGCCGGCGCAGGGCGTGCCGCATGAAATCCATGCCGGCGACGGCGGTGTCACGATCTACGGCAGCAACGCCAACGACCTGCTCTATGGCGGCGTGGGCGTGGACACCATTATCGGCGGCAGCGGCAACACCTATTTCGAAGGCGGCGCCGGCGCCGACGTGCTGACTGGCGGTACGCAGGGCATCAATACGGCCGGTTACAAGAATTCCGCTGCGGGCGTGACGATCGATCTCGTCACCGGCGTGGGCACCGGCGGCGACGCCCAGGGCGACGTGCTGAGCAACATCCAGAACCTGATCGGCAGTGCTTCCAGCGACACCTTCGTTGCCAACGGCAAGGTCAATCGTCTCGATGGCGGCACGGGAGGCTCCGATACGGTGTCCTACGCGCATTCGACGGCCGGCGTGACGGTCAACCTGATCACCGGTCTGGGCAGCAACGGCGACGCCGAAGGCGATACCTACGTTCATATCCAGAATGTGATCGGCAGCGCGTCCGGCGACATGTTCATCGCCAACACTCAGGCCAATAGCTTCAACGGCGGCAGCGGCGGTTCCGACACGGTTTCGTACGCCAGCTCGGCGGCCGGCGTGACGGTCAACCTGAGCACCGGCGTCGGCACCGGCGGTTCGGCGCAGGGCGACACCTATGTCCATATCCAGAATGTCATCGGCAGCGCCTTCGCCGACACCTTCGTCGGCAATATCGACGTCAACAATTTCGACGGCGGCAGCGGCGGCCAGGACACGGTCAGCTACGCCAACTCGGCAGCCGGTGTGTCGGTCAATTTCGTCAGCGGACGCGGTGTCGGCGGCGATGCCGAAGGCGACACCTACAGCCACATTCAGAACGTGATCGGCAGCGCCTTCGATGACGTCTTCATCGCCGGCATCGACAGCGTCAATTTCAATGGCGGCAGCGGTGGTTCCGATACCGTCAACTACGGTGCGTCGACCGGCGGCATCATCGCCAACATGGTCACCATGACCGGCAGCGGCGGTTACGCGCAGAACAACACGTATACAAACTCCGAAAAAAATTAACTGTGGACGGTCGCCCTCTTGTAACTATCCGAACGGCCTATAGCCAAGGATATCGATTGGATCCTGTAGACACCGATCTCGTCGATACTGCTTTCCAAGAACCGCAAGAAGCCACTGGCAATTAGGACGCAGGAGTATTTTCTCTTCCCTCCACGGGCGGCACTTTCGGATGCAAGGTTGAGTGTTGGAAGTCGGTGGGATGCAGATGGCCCCAACAAAAAAAGCGACCAGTGGTCGCTTTTTTTGTTGATGCGGCTTCTTGTCGAGAGCCCGTCGCACAAACATCCCTAATGCATCTTCCCTCTTGTTCGGTGGTGAAGTTTAGCGCTTGGCCCCATTGATCATCTCATGCAACTCCAAACGGTTGTACGCCACTCGCAATGCATCGCGTGATGAAATACTTTTTTTCACCACTAATTGCAGCAAAACCTCATTCAGGGTCCGCGACATATTATCCTCCTTGCGCCTCATGAAATCGCCGATCATGTGAAGTTTGGACGGATCGGTGATAAATGGAGCAATCTGCTGATTGTTGTTAAACACCATTTCACTCGCCATAATCTGATGCTGCCCATCCTCGGACGGAATCAAGCTTTGAAATACTACCCCAACCAAGCTCTCGGCCAAAGTAGCCGCACGTTGAATACGCTGATCTTGCGGAAAAAAACTAAGCAACTTGGTAATTGCCCTCACTGCGCTACTGGTATGGAGCGTTGCCAAAACAAGATGACCTGACTCGCCCGCATGCAGCACGGTATCAGCGGTATCGAAGTCCCGGATTTCCCCCACCATCAACACATCCGGCTTTTGGCGCAGAGCCTCTCGCAGACCGACAGAAAAACTCGGCGTATCAGTCGGCACTTCTCTTTGAGAAATCATCGACTGCTTGCGATGTAATTCATATTCAATGGGCTCTTCGATCGTTACTATGTGCCCTTGGCGAGTTGTATTGATGTAGTCGAGCATCGACGCAATGCTCGTCGTTTTACCTGCCCCGGTGGGGCCGGTCACCAAGATGATGCCTTTGGAGGCTTCCAGCATCGTTTTCACATAACCGGGCAATCCGGTGCGCTCAAGTGTGAGCGGCTCGACGGGAAAGCGACGAATGGAAACCCCCACTTTGCTGCCGCCTGCCATGCGATAGATATTGCAGCGCAGACGCCATTGTTCAAGAACATAAGAACAATCGATTGCGCCATCGATTATTTTATCTTCCCAATCTTCGTCGATCGTGCTTAAGAAAGGTACTAAATTTTCGATGGAGACCGGCATATCATCAACTGGCTGCCAGCCTCGGGGAGTCTTCAGCATGAGGGGTTGATTTTGCTCGACATGAATGTCCGAGAATATCCGCGAAGAATTGACCAAACCGAGCAATTCTTTTTGGAGATCACGAACGAGAAAATGGTCATGTGACATTCAGCACCTAATTCCTAAACACTTTATCCTGAGAGAGACATCAAATCTCGTGTGAATCCTAGACTCAAATGCAGTCTACTATACCTATGTTCTCCGTCGCAAATGTTCATCATGCTCCTTTTGCCGAATCTAGAAATGTGTTTGTAAGTGGCAAAAAAATTCAACATTTTCCAGGCGAAATTGCCGCTTGCCTATCCGAGCAAATAACCGCGATCCGAGCAAATGATCGAAATGCTGCTCATGTTCGCATTCCTTGCCCATCTTTGGGGCGTAGTGCCGCGCGATCGCACAACTAATCGCCATACAATGCATTTCGCAGTAGTATGCCGAGTTCCTGTCGCGATAGCATGCAAGTGCGAGCTCTTCGCGCAAAATGCTGTACTTCAAACTGTGCGCTCTAATGAGGCGCTCCCTCATTCTGGAACCTAGCAAGGAGGTCATTCCACTCAGATAGAAATAGAAATCTGAGGACCTTAATGGTGAAAACGACATATTTGCAAATAACGAGCCCGGCACGGATTTTTTGTGAGGAACCACCTTGGAATATGTTCTTACAACCAGCTGAATCAGCCACCCAATGTGCCTGGCTTTATCATCTGGTCGGCAATCAATACTGCTGGGATGCAGACCGTCAGAACTGGACTAATTCGGATTGGGAAAGTTACTTTGAACGCGATAACGTAGATATCTCTGTCATAAAATCTGAATCAAGGGAACTTTTGGGCTACTGCGAGTTAAATTCACACTCGGACAATTCAATAGAAATTCTCTACTTTGGATTGTGTCCCGAGCATGTCGGCCGAGGAATGGGAGGCGCTGCGCTCAAGCTGGTCCTTGCTCGTTGCCGAGAACTCGGTAGCGCACGTATTTGGCTACACACATGTACGTTGGATCACCCTGTCGCACTCTCAAATTATTACAAGCGAGGTTTCGAATTCTGGAAGGATGCGGTACACGACTCTCGCTCATAGAATCGGCTGTCATCAAGTGGGCCGGGAGGGAGAACAAATTCCAGTCGCCGCTTGGCCATTAAACGGGCACCAGACCAGCCTACCCACCTGACGCCGAAAGACGCGTCGGGGCCGATCAGCAAAAAACCTAGTAAAGTGCGCCGCGCCGGAGGCGCATTACAACCCTGCCGGCGATATGAGTTTGTGAAGAACAACGACAACGCCTCCTCGAGATCAGCGCGCAACACGGTGAATACCGCAAGAGCTGCGACATCAAGGCCCCGACGCAGAACTTCTTGGAGGTACCGTGGAAGGCTTCGGTAAACCAATTTATTTGTTAGGGTTACAGAGTTAGGGATCCCTAAGAGTCTTTACCGCAGTATGCCCCTCCTTCGCAATTTGCTAGGAGCGACCAATAAGTACTTATCCCCAGATTCTGTGGACAGGCTTGTGGATAAGTGGTGCGAAAAAATGTGCAAGAGGTTGATTTGCAAGAAATTTTGTTCTACCTTCGTAGTCCATTGCAGTCCACGAATATTTCCAAGTCAGGCGCTGGGATTAGGAGTTGCCGAACAAAAAAACCAAAAATAGTATGTAAATCTGACAACAATTTCAAGGCCTAGCCATCTATAGACCCCCAGTCTATTCAGAATAAGTGAATACCGTTCGATGATGTGAGCAGTACCGATTAGGTTCTTCCAGCACCCAGGTATGCGTAGATGTGGACCATGGCTAAAAGATTGCCGGTAGAGTGGGCACGGGTGACAAAAACCGTCGCTATGTTTTACCGCAAATCGTTGAACTGTCTACCGCCGTGAACATTATTCCGTGAACAAATTGCGCCCACTTCTAAAATTCACCTTTGCGAATCAACTGCTTAGAGAAACATGAACATATGACATTGAGGACTCGTAAAGTAGTATATGAGAGCGGCAAGCCCGGAACAAACCGGCCCGCCCACATGCAGATCAAAGATTGTCTTTGAAGAACGGCACTACCTTGGCCATGGCGACGGCCACCGGCTCCGGCTTGTCGTACAGATCATAGTGCGACCACCCTTCGGCCACGACGATGTGCTTGTTTGCCGTGGCGGCGCGGCTGTAGATCTCCCAGCCGTCGCGGTAGGCGCCGAAGCCTCCCGGCTTGTCGCCAATCACAACCATCAGCGGCTGAGTCAGCAGCACTTCTGCGTTGGTATCCAGCGATCTACCGCCTGGGAATTTGATGCGTTGCTCCGGAATGGGCTCCGGCTTGCTCAGCAAGGGTCACAACGCATTCACAGGGATCTTCAGATAAGCCACGCCATTGCTTTCCGGCGCCGGCAACTGGCCCGCGCAGATGTTGACCTGAATCGCAGGCAGAATGAGCGTCGGCATGACCAATGTCCCATCGCGGCTTTGGCGCATGGCAACGAAATCGCTCTCGTCAACGCCGTCGTGCAGATGGATGTTTGCAGCACGCTGTTCGGCGACGGTGGTCTCCCATTTCGGCGCTCGTCCTTCGGGTGGGTAGTCGTGGCACATGAACAGCCGGGTCGTCGCCGGGAAAGACAGCAGCTTGCGCACCGAACGATACAGCGCGCGTGCATCTCCGCCGGGAAAATCGCAGCGGGCGCTTCCCACGTCCGGCATGAACAACGTGTCGCCGACGAAAACCGCCTGTGGCGTACCGTCGGCGTCTTCGATCATGTAGGCCATATCCGCCGGCGTGTGCCCAGGAACATGCAGCGCGCGCATTCGCAGACTGCCCACCTGAAACGCCTGGTCGGCATGGAACAGGTGGTCAAACTGGGAACCATCGAGGTGAAATGTCGAGTCGAGATTGAACACATCCCTGAACGTGCGCTGAACCACCCGGATTGCCTCGCCGATGGCGATGGTGCCGCCCAAATGCTGTTTCAGATAAGGTGCCGCGGAAAGATGGTCTGCATGCGCGTGCGTCTCCAGCAGCCATTGCACGGAGAGCTTCCGGGTTCGCACGAAATCGATCACCTTGTCGGCGGATGCGGTTGAGGTCCGCCCGGACCTGGGATCGTAGTTGAGGACCGGATCAATCACGGCGCATTTACTGTCCCCCTGCCCGAACACCACATAAGTAATCGTGGAAGTCTCTTCATCAAAGAACGGGTGGACGACGACGGACTGCGCTACATCGGGTGAATTCATGAACGACTCCGGATAATACGTATCGATTGAAACATTCTATTGGAATATAATATGTTTTTCAATATAATGTTCTGCATGAAAACTGTCAGCTCTTCCTCGTCGTCGCCTGGATTCGCGCCAACGCCCGAGGCCATGGCGCAATTGCGTACTTCCGCAGGCAGGGCTTGCGCCTTGCTGAAAGCCATGGCGAACGAAGACCGCCTCCTGCTTCTGTGCCAGTTGGCGGAAGGCGAGCGTAATGTCAGTGAATTACAGCAAAACACCGATATCGCGCAACCCACGCTCTCGCAGCAGTTGGGCGTATTGCGTGATGAAGGACTGGTCGATACCCGTCGTGACGGCAAGTACATTTACTATCGCCTGGCCAAGGATGAAGTCCTGGCGGTGATGCAAGCGCTGTATGCAAGTTTCTGCGGATCCGTGCCTAGGGCATCCGCCTCATCCCGCCAGAGTCGCGCCAAATGATGATCGAATGGACAAATATGGTTATCTGGCGCTCGCTGGCCGGCGGAGCGCTGATCGGCCTGGCGGCGGCAATGCTTATCCTGTTCAACGGCCGCATCGCGGGTATCAGCGGCATCCTGGGCGGATTGATAGGACGCGCAAACAAGGGCGAAAAGCTCTGGCGCGGCATGTTCCTGGCCGGTCTGCTGCTGGCGGCGCCGCTATGGCGTCTCATGGGGGCGCTTCCTGATGCGACCATTACGGCGACAACTCCGTTGCTGATCGTTGGCGGGGTACTGGTGGGAGTCGGCACCCGATATGCAGGCGGCTGCACCAGCGGGCATGGGGTATGCGGGATATCCCGAGGTTCGGTACGCTCTTTTGTCGCGACCGCGGCGTTCATGATGGCCGGTTTTATCGTGACCTACCTTGCGCGTCACGTCTTCTTTTTCCCTGGATCCTGACCATGCAGAATATCCTCGCCTTGTTTATCGGCCTGCTTTTCGGCGTTGGATTGCTGCTTTCCGGGATGACCGATCCGGCCAGAATCCTCGATTTCCTGGACCTGGCCGGCAATTGGAATCCGACGCTATTGATCGTCATGGGCGGCGCCGTCCTGATCGCCACTCCCGCTTTTGCGTGGGCGCGAAGCAGGTCTCGCAGCTTGCTCGGCGCACCGATGCAATTGCCGACGCGCAAAGACATCGACATTCGACTGGTGCTGGGTAGCCTGGTCTTCGGCGCCGGATGGGGACTCACCGGATTTTGTCCGGGACCGGCTCTGGTGAGCGCGGCTGCGGGACATGCCCAAGCCTGGATCTTCGTCGCCGCGATGATTGCAGGCATGTGTCTGCATTGGCTGATGAGCGTTGTTTTCCCGCTTTCTCCCGGCGCAAAGACATAGCAGACTAAGAGAAATCGAGCACCACCCGGGATGGCACTTCACCGCGCTGCAGACGTTCAAAGACACTGTTGATCGCCGACAACGGCTGCAACTCGATATCCGCCCTCACCTTTCCCGCGGCTGCAAAAGCAAGTGCTTCAGCCATATCCTTTCGGGTTCCTACGAACGAACCCCGGATCGTAATGCAGTTGGCAACCACATCAAACAACGGTGTCGGGAACTCGCCAGGAGGCAAACCTACCAGCACACAAGTACCGAGTTTGCGAGTCATCGCAACTCCCTGATGGAACGCTTCAAGGGATGGCGCGGTGATAAGAACACCATGGGCGCCGCCATCCGTCAATTTTCTCAATTGTGCTACCGGATCGCCAGCGCGGACATTGATCAGTACTTCGGCGCCAAGACGTTGTGCATGCGCCAGTTTTTCGTCATCGACATCGATTGCGCAGACGCGCAAGCCCATGGCCTTCCCGTACTGAACAGCCAAATGGCCGAGTCCGCCAATACCAGAGACGGCCAACCACTCGCCAGGCTTGACGTCACACTCCTTGATCCCCTTGTACGAGGTCACGCCGGCGCAGATGATGGGTGCTGCCGCAGTGGCAGCCAGCCCCTCGGGGATATGCGCAACATATTTCGGGTCAGCCAGAATATACTCGGCGAAACCGCCATTCTTTGTATACCCGCCGTATTCCGCCTCAGCGCATACCGTCTCCCATGCCGCCAGACAATACTCGCAATGCCCACACGCCGAGTAAAGCCACGGCACGCCAACGCGGTCTCCGATGTTGACTTCGCTCACGCCTGGGCCCATGGAGACCACAATACCGATACCTTCGTGTCCCGGAACAAACGGCAATGCAGGTTTTACAGGCCAGTCGCCGTGCGCTGCATGCAAGTCGGTATGACAGACACCGCACGCTTCCGTTTTGACTAAGATTTGCCCGGGTCCCGGCGATGGCAAGGGAATATCTCGTAGCGCAAGCGGCTGACCGAATTTCTCCACCACTGCGGCCTTCATCGTAGTTTTCATGCGTACTCAGCTTTCAAAAGATCAAATTGCGACAAATGTTCCTGGGACTTCACGGTGCGCAGTCAGAAAGTGACTGACAACTTGTCGACTACTTTCGTTACCCCCGGGGTTTTTACAGCAGCGTTGAATGCTTCATGCCGTTCGGCCAACGATGCCACGGAACCGCTGAGGGTAATCTGTTCGCCGTTGACAACGACGTCGATTGCCTTGGCCGTCGAGTGTGCGCGGCGCTGCAGAGCGGCTTCGATATGAGTTTTGATATCCGCCGGTCGTGCGACATGCTTCACGGCAATCTGATTGCTAATGCCGACGACACCCAACAGACTTCGCAGTGTGCTCTCTGCCGCCATCCGCTGATACTGGTGTTCAACTTCGCCACTTAAGGTGATCCAGCCGTCCTCCACCATCACCTTGACCTTATCCTTCGGAAGCAAGGCGTTCCAATCCAATCCCTGGGCGGCAACGCGTGCGATGTCGGCATCCGTGCGTTTGCTGGACCCGGGCAGAACGACATCAATTTCCACGGCAAGTCCTCTCACGCCGGAGACCCGTTGCACGGCTTTCTCTGCAGCATACTTCTCGGCGTAGCTATCCAGATTGCCGGACAAGGTCACGACGCCATCGCAGACTTCGACGCCAATGACGTTGTCGTCGACAGCAGACTCCCAAGCCAGCTCCTCGACGACATCTTGCTTGATTTGATGGTCGGTTTTCATATGATCCCTTTCACGTGATGTATTGCGACAGTGGCTACTTGAACACCAGCACTGGAATCTTGCTGTAAGTGAGCACCTTCTGTGTCTCGCTACCGGGTAACAATTTATCCAATCCCTTACGGCCATGCGACGCCATAAAGATGGAATCGCACCCGTATTCGGTAGCAAAACGCAGAATCTCTTCATGCGGATGCACACCTTTAACGGTATGGATTTCACAAGCCGCGCCAGCCTTCTTTGCACAATCGGCGATGAAGTCGGCGTTTAGCTTCGACTGTTGAAAAATCTCATCTTCAATACCCTTCAGGTCGTAACCTGCGCCAAGTTCCGGCATGATCAGAGTCTGAAAAATTTCGGATACAGCGAGCCCAACAATCTTGCTGCCGTAAGATGCTGCAAATTCAACCGCAGCAGCCACCGCTTTCTTGGACAATTCCGATCCGTCAGTTGCCAGCAATATTTTCTTTAACATTGTGACCTCATTGAAGATAAACACGATGAAGGCCATCCTATGCCTCGCCCCTGGCGATGGATTTGACTTGGATCAAAACGGACCAAACGAGAAAATTTATTTGCTCCCACGGCGGCCTGCAGTGCTTCCTTGATGTAGGTCAATCCAGCTTCTGCAATCACCTCTACCATGTCGGTAGCACGAGGACGCATCAGCTTAACGGGAGTCAATTCATGAGCTATAGATCCATCTTGATTCACGTCGGCAACACGACGGATCTTGAACAACGGGTAAAGCTTGCTGCGCGCCTGGCGTCTGCGGATCGGACGACCGTCGTCGGCCTCGCCATATCCGGGAACACGAAATTCATGTCACGATTTCTTTCGCCGGCAGACCAGATCGCAAGCGGGATATCTTCGGATCAAGCATTCCCGGCGGACGAACTCGCCCATCGCGGAAAACGTCACCTGGAGATGACGAGGTCATTGGCGCGATTTGCGACGCTTGCTCAGCAATATGGAATTGCAAGCGTTCAGCAGCTGCATGTCGATGACGATGCAGCAAGTGCACTAAGTGCTCACGGCAGCGCCGCAGATTTGATTATTCTCGGAAAGAACGATCTGCAACACCCTGCAAGACGCGAAGAAAGCGATCTCGTTGAATTCGTCACTCTGAATACCACTGCACCTGTATTCACAGTCAATGAAAAACCATTTTCATGGAGACATGCGCTGGTCGCCTGGAACGGCAGCAGCGTGGCCGCCCGCGCCGCGCGCAACGCGCTGCCGATACTGGAAAAAGTCGACCTCGTCAGCGCGGTCATTTTCGGTGACGGCATCGATCCTAGTACGCATGCCATCGCCTCGGAGGATGCCCTGCGCCAGTGTCTTTCCACCATTCCCAAGCCCGTCAATGTCATTCATCGTACCGAAACTCCAGATACCGGACACGCGCTGCTCGCACTCGCCGACGAGCTCGACGCGGATCTCATCGTCATGGGATGCGTAGCGCATCCGCGTTGGCGTGAAACCCTGCTGGGAGGCACAACGGGAGTTGTCATAGCCGAATCATCAACATCTCTGCTGCTTTCACGTTGACATTGTCACTACGCCAACATTGACTCCGTCGTTTGACTCAATGGCGGCATTGCTTGCTGGCCGCTGGTGTGTCTGTACACGGAAATCCACTAACTTGATCTGCATCAAGTCTCTTGAGAGCGGCCTTGTTAGGCTGGCGTCACTGTTTCCCGAAAGGCTCCCTGCCATGGACAAGAAATACCTTCCTCCCGCGGTCGTTGAACGGTTGGCCAGCGCTTGGCTGGCGCCGTTGCGTTACGACTATCCTGAAAGTGACAATGATTCGGCTCGCCTGGATCTGATGAGCAATGCCTGGCTAGGAAAAATGAGCGGCAACATTTCACCGGCCGCGATGTTCAACGCATATACAGACTGGATAACCCACCTCGCCTTGTCACCGACCAAGCGCGTTGCGCTGCTGCAAAAGGCGTGGCAAAACTGGGAGCGCTGGAGTGTCTACAACCGGGCATGTTGCAATGACAGCGAGAATACAAGCTCGCCAGCCTGCATAGAGCCACTTCCGCAGGATCGTCGCTTCAGCGACCCGGCCTGGCAGCAATGGCCGTTCAATGCCATCTCCCAAGGCTTCTTGCTTCAGCAACAGTGGTGGCACCGCGCCACAACCGGGGTTCGCGGCTTATCCCAGCATCACGAAGACGTAGTGACGTTTACCGTGCGTCAAGTCCTGGATATGCTTGCGCCGTCCAATTTTTTTGCAACCAATCCGGTAGTACAGCAAGCGACTGTCAATTCGGGTGGAAGCAATCTCGTCCAAGGGGCACTCAATGCCATGAGCGACTGGCGTAAAAGCGTGCCGGGACAGCATGACAATGAAAACTCTGATTTCAGAGTCGGCAAAGAGGTTGCCGTCACGCCCGGAAAGGTCGTTTTTCACAACAAGCTCATCGAACTGATTCAGTACGCACCGGCAAGCAAGACTGTGCATGCGGTCCCCTTGCTTTTTGTCCCTGCGTGGATCATGAAATACTATATTCTGGACCTGTCTCCGCAAAATTCTCTGGTCAAGTATCTGGTCGATCTTGGCTATACGGTCTACATGATTTCCTGGAAAAACCCGGTGGCGGAAGACCGCGAGTTATCGATGGATGACTATCGTCGGCTGGGCGTTATGGCGGCAATCGACACCATCGTTGCGCAGACCGGCTCCAAACAGATCAATGCCGTCGGCTACTGCCTGGGCGGGACCCTGCTATCGATCGCCGCAGCGAGCATGGCGCGTGATGGCGACAACCGCCTGGCAAGCATGAGTCTGTTTGCATCTCAGGTCGATTTTGAAGAACCTGGCGAGCTGTCATTGTTCATCGATGAAAGCCAGGTCAGCTTTCTGGAAGCCGTCATGTGGGATCAGGGATATCTCGACACCAAGCAGATGGCGGGTGCGTTTCAGTTGCTGCGTTCGAACGATTTGATATGGTCCCGTCGGCTCCATCAGTACCTCCTTGGTTTGCCTGAACAAAAAAGTGATCTGATGGCGTGGAACGCCGACGCGACGCGCATGCCCTATCGCATGCATTCCGAGTATCTGCGCCAGCTGTTCCTGAAAAATGACTTGGCGGAAGGACGTTATCTCACCGACGGCAGGCCCATCAGCCTGACCGATATCCGTCTTCCTGTTTTCGCCGTGGGGACCGTTACCGACCATGTCGCTCCCTGGAGATCCGTCTTTAAAATTCATCGGCTGACCGACACCGACGTCACCTTCGTGCTCACGTCCGGCGGTCACAACGCAGGTGTGGTATCGCCGCCCGGTCATCCGCATCGCAGTTATCAGATAGCGACTCACACTGACAAACAAAGCATGGTGGATGCAAGTGCATGGCAGGCCGGCGTCGAACGTCACGAAGGTTCATGGTGGCCCGCCTGGGAGGCATGGCTGCGCAAACGCTCAGGAAAACGCGTTGCACCGCCGCCCATGCCGACGCATGGACTCGCCGCGCCTGGGAAATATGTCATGCAGCCGTAGGATAGAACATGCCTGGTCCGAGCAACACCGCTTCTTCATCTTCCAATGCCTTCCTTGCGAGACATCCGGATGCCCTCCGTCGCGCTTCCCACTCTCCGGCACAAGCAGCCGAAGCGGTGTTGCGAAGCGTCGCTGCACTGACGCCAGACGCGGCGCTGGAGCAGCAAGCGTCTTCCTTGCAGGGCCTGACCATAGCGGAAGCAGAAGAACGCCGGAAAAAATATGGAGTCAACGCCATTGCATCGAGGAGTAGCTTGCAAGGATGGCGCCGGTTTCTGACACTGCTGGCCAGTCCGTTGTCGCTGCTGTTGCTGCTGCTGACTTGCGTCAATCTTGTCATCGGAGAGACTTGGGGCGGCGTGATGATCGGCATCATGGTGATTCTGTCCACCTTGCTGTCGTTCTTGCAGGAACATCGCGCAGACAAAGCCGCACAACAGCTTCGATCGATGGTGGCCACCACCGCCACCGTCCAGCGGGCTGACCAAGGCAAGCTCGAGATCCCGCTTGCAGAGCTGGTACCCGGAGACATCATTTTTTTGTCAGCTGGGGATATCGCTCCTGCCGATGTGCGCATCTTGTCGGCCAAAATGCTGTTTATCAGCCAGGCGGCGCTTACAGGCGAATCTCTTCCTGTTGAGAAGACCTCAATAGCATCGATGCCATCGATGGCGACCTCGGGCGAGAACCTGACGGATATTCCCAATTTGGCGTTTATGGGCACCAATGTCGTCAGCGGCACCGGAACCGCGCTCGTCGTCGCCACCGCCGAGCGTACTGCTTTTGGACATATTGCCGTCGATCTGATCAAAGCGCGGGAGTTGACCAGTTTTGATCGTGGCATTGACAAGTATGTTCATCTGCTCATGCGCATCATGCTGGTGATGGTGCCTCTGGTGTTCCTTCTCAATGGAATAACCAAGGGAGACTGGCTGGAGGCGTTGCTGTTCGCCGTCGCTATCGCCGTAGGACTGGCGCCGGAGATGCTTCCCATGATCATCACGATCAACCTGGCCAAGGGTGCATTGGCAATGTCCGAGAAGAAGGTCATCGTCAAACGGCTTAATGCGATTCAGAATTTCGGTGCAATGAACATCCTCTGCACGGACAAAACAGGCACGCTGACCCAAGACCGGATCATCCTCGAAAAACACGTCGACATCGATGGCGTCGATTCACAGAAAGTAGTGGAGTACGCCTATCTGAACAGTTTCTTTCAGACCGGCCTCAAGAACTTGCTGGACATGGCGATCCTGAGCTATCCCGGCATGCAAGAAAAAGTCGAGCCCGACCGCCACTTTCACAAAATTGATGAGCTGCCTTTCGATTTCGAACGGCGCCGCATGTCGGTCATCGTGGAGCAAGCCAACCATACCCGATTACTCATCTGCAAAGGCGCTCCTGAAGAGATCCTGAGTATCTGCACCGATGCCGAACACAACGGCAAAGCGGTGCCGCTTGCCCCGCATCATGGTGCGGAGTTGAGCAAGACGGTCGATGATCTGAACGACGATGGTTTTCGCGTCATTGCCGTTGCCTGCAAAGAGCTGCCGGAAAATGGCGCAACAGCGACGAATGAATTCTCCAACAACGATGAATCCGGGCTGACATTGGTCGGCTATATCGCTTTTCTGGATCCGCCGAAAGACAGTGCTGCCGAAGCCATCGCCAGTCTTCATGCCTATGGCGTGACAGTGAAAGTACTTAGCGGCGACAACGGTGCGGTCGTGCGCAATGTGTGCCGCCACGTTGGCTTGCCGGGAGAACAGGCCGTTCTCGGCAGCGATATCGACGCGCTCAGCGATGAGGCGGTTGGAGAATTGGCCGAACGAATCCATATTTTCGCCAAGCTCAATCCACAGCAAAAAGCCAGAATCATCCGCTGTCTTCAACAACGACATCATGTAGTTGGCTATCTCGGTGACGGCATTAACGACGGCGCTGCGCTAAAAACTGCAGACGTCGGCATTTCAGTCGATAGCGCGGTGGACATCGCGAAGGAATCGGCCGACATCATTCTTATGCGCAAGAGCCTGGTAGTCCTGAAAGACGGCGTGCTGGAAGGCCGCAAGGTCTTTGGCAACATTACGAAGTACATCAAAATGAGTTCCAGCTCCGCTTTCGGCAACATGCTGAGCGTACTTGGCGCGAGCGCCATACTGCCATTCCTGCCCATGGCGCCGGTCCAGATACTGCTGAATAATCTGCTTTACGATTTTTCGCAGACCACCATTGCGACCGATCATGTCGATGCGGAGTATCTCAAGGAGCCACGGCGTTGGGAAATACTCGACATCGGTCGATTCATGATGGTGCTGGGTCCGGTGAGTTCACTCTTCGACTACCTGACGTTTGGCGTCTTGTGGTATCTCTTCGGCGCGGGGAACCAGTCCTTGCTGTTTCAATCCGGCTGGTTTGTCGAATCGCTACTGTCGCAGACTCTGGTGGTGCATGTCATCCGGACAGGAAAAATTCCTTTCATTCAGAGCAAGCCCAGCCTGCCGTTACTCGCAACGACGGCCATCATCTGTCTTTTGGCCTTCTGGCTACCGGCCTCACCGTTTGCTCATGCGCTTGGCCTGACAGCGTTGCCGTTTGGTCTGAATGTGGCCATTCTGGCCATCGTTTTCGCCTACCTGCTGCTGACGCAACTGCTCAAATCCTGGCTTATCTCGCGCTTCGGCCTTAAATGACCAGCTGCAATTGTTCCTTTGCAGACATTTGATTGACATCAAGATGTTGGAGGCGCACGGCCCGTAGACTGCTTCGCATGGTATCGATCGGTGCGGGAGTCAACGTGGTTTTAAAAGAAACATCAATACACAGAAATTATCTGGCGAGCAGGTGCTTCGTGGCTGCGGTCTTCGTTGCGCAATTAGCCGGCTGTGTCTCGCTCGCCCCTGACTACGTACGTCCCGCGTCGCCGGTTCCTTCTCACTACGACAGCGTTACGGGCGCTTCGCACGCGCCTGCCGACATCGTTGGGTGGCGCAGCTACTTTCAGGATCCGCAGCTCCAATCGCTCATTGCGCTCGCCTTGCAAAACAACCGGGATCTCGGGATCGCCCTCGCTCGCGTGGATGAGGCACGCGCCGCCTATGGCATTGAGCGTTCCGCACAATTTCCATCCATCGGAGCCCAGGCGGAACTTGAGCGTTCGCGGGTGCCGGGCGATCTCAATCTCACCGGGAAACCACTGGTGGCAAACCAATATCAGGTGGGATTGGGAATGGCCAGCTGGGAGCTGGACTTCTGGGGACATATACGCAGTCTCAAGGACGCCGCGCTGGAGAATTATCTCGCCTCAGAGGCAGCGCAACGCGCCGTACGCATCGACCTGATTGCACAAGTGGCAACCAGCTATCTGATCTTGTCCGAACTCAACGAGCGCCTGTTCCTTGCCGAGCAAACGCTGGCCAGTCGTGCCGAAAGCTATCGCATATTCTCGCGGCGCGTCGAGGTGGGCTCCACGTCACGGCTTAATCTGACACAGGTGGCGGTACTGCTGACACAGGCTCAAAGCCTGGTGGCGCAACTGGAGCAGGAACGTGCGGCACAGGTGCATCGCCTTACCTTGCTGGCCGGCACCGAAATGGATGAAACGACGCTGCGCAAACGCCTTTCGGATGTCGACGCGCCACGCCGTTTGCGGGCCGGCGCACCATCCGAGTTGTTGATCAATCGGCCAGACATCATTGCGGCAGAGCATCAGCTCAAGGCCGCCAACGCCAATATCGGCGCAGCGCGCGCTGCGTTCTTTCCCCGCATTGCCCTGACAGCTTCTGCCGGTACGGCGAGCGCCGAACTCGGCGGCTTGTTCGGTAACGGTAGCCGCGCGTGGACGTTCTCGCCGGTCATTTCCTTGCCGCTGTTCGACGGCGGCCTTCGCAACAGCAATCTGAACTTGACGACAGCGCGCCATCATATCGCCGTACTCAATTACGAAAAAAGCATCCAGAATGCATTTCGCGACGTCTCCGATGCCTTGTCCGCCCGCATGTGGCTGGACTACCAGGTGGACATCGCTTCTACCTCTCTCGCCGTCCAGCTCGAACGTGCACGCTTGTCGACGCTACGCTATGACAACGGCTCGGCTTCGTTTCTGGACGTGCTGGACGCCCAGCGCGACCTTTTGACTGCACAACAACAGCTCGTCCAGTTGCAACGCGCCCTGTCGACCAGCAACGTCAGCCTCTATGCCGCGTTGGGCGGCGCCACCGATGAAGTCCCCGCCGCTGATGGCAAGACCGTCTCCACGACCGATCCAGACAATTGACCATGAACACTCCTTCGCGCCGCACTCTGTACCTCCTACTGCTCGCCTTCGCTGCATTGGCTATCGCCTGGTATGCATGGAAGCAGCTTCGCCATACCGGCCCTGGTGCCGATTTCGCAAGCGGTAACGGCCGTATCGAAGCGACCGAAATCGACGTTGCAGCAAAGCTGCCAGGCCGCATCGGCGACATCCTCGTCAGCGAAGGCGACTTCGTCGCGGCCGGCCAACCTCTGGCGCATATGCAAACGCAGGTATTGCAGGCGCAACACGCCGAGGCCTCTGCCCAGAAACAACAAGCCATTGCCACGGTCTCCAGTGCAGAGGCTCAGGTTGTTGTACGTGAAAGCGATTTTCAAGCTGCACAAGCGCTGGTCGTGCAACGGGAAAGTGAGCTGGAAGCGGCACAACGACGCCTGATTCGTTCCGAGACGCTGGTGCAGGAAGGCGCCTCGTCAATCCAGGAGGTCGACGACGATCGCACCCGGGTTCGCACGACACAGGCTGCACTGACTGCTGCGACTGCGCAGACAAAGGCGGCATCGGCGGCAATCAGCGCTGCGAGAACCCAGGTATCAGGAGCTTCCGCCACCGTGACCGCAATGGCGGCAACGGTATCCCGCATTGAAGCCGACATCAATGACAGCGCGCTGACGGCGCCCCGCAGCGGGAGAGTGCAATATCGCGTGGCGCAACCCGGCGAAGTGCTCGGAAGCGGCGGAAAAGTGCTCAACCTGGTAGATCTGAGCGATGTCTACATGACCTTCTTCGTCCCCGAGGCGGTAGCCGGGAAACTGGCGATCGGCAGCGATGTGCGCCTGATTCTCGATGCCGCCCCTAAATACGTGATCCCCGCCAAGGTGTCCTACGTCGCCAGCACGGCGCAGTTCACGCCGAAGACGGTCGAGACCGCCAGCGAACGGCAAAAACTGATGTTTCGCGTCAAGGCGCGGATTGACCGGGAGCTTCTGTTAAAACATCTGCAACTGGTCAAAACCGGCTTGCCCGGCGTCGCCTGGGTCAAGCTGGCGGCACAGACGGACTGGCCTGCTGATCTGGCTGTGAAAGTGCCGCAGTGAGCGGCCTTCCCTCCAGCGATCCGCCGGATATCGTCGCGCGACTATCCGGCGTCAGCCTGCAGCTTGGCAAGACACAGGCGCTCACCGACATCAATCTTGTGCTTTCGGCCAAACGGATGATCGGCCTCATCGGACCGGACGGTGTTGGCAAATCAAGCTTGCTGTCCCTGCTGGCAGGCGCCCGCCAGATACAGCAAGGCCAGATTGACGTGCTGGGCGGCAGCATGGCTGACAGCCGCCATCGCAGCAAGACCTGCCCACGTATTGCCTATATGCCGCAAGGCTTGGGTAAAAATCTCTACCCCACGCTGTCGGTGGAAGAAAATCTGCAGTTCTTCGGGCGCCTGTTCGGACACGACGCAATATCCCGTCGGCGCCGGATTGATGAACTGACACAAAGCACCGGACTGCAGCCTTTCCTGTCACGTCCCGCCGGCAAACTGTCCGGTGGCATGAAACAGAAATTGGGCCTGTGCTGCGCATTGATCCACGATCCCGATTTGCTGATTCTTGACGAGCCTACCACCGGCGTGGACCCGCTGTCGCGCGCCCAATTCTGGGATTTGATTGCAAGGATCCGCGACGAGCGCGAAGGCATGAGCGTGATTGTCGCAACCGCTTATATGGAAGAAGCCGAACGCTTTGACTGGCTGGTCGCCATGGATGCCGGCAATATCCTGGCAACCGGGACGCCAGCGGAACTACGAGAGCAAGTCGGCGCCGCCTCACTGGAAGCGGCGTTCATTGCACTGCTCCCGGAGGCCCGGCGCAGCAGGCATCGCGCCGTAGTCGTCACGCCTCTGCAAACCACGGATGGCGATGAAATCGCCATCGAAGCCAAAGGGCTGACGATGCGCTTCGGCGATTTCATCGCTGTCGATCATGTCGATTTCAGAATCAGGCGCGGCGAGATATTCGGCTTTCTCGGCTCCAATGGCTGCGGCAAATCGACCACCATGAAAATGCTGACCGGCCTGATCCCTGCCAGCGAAGGGCAAGCCTGGCTGTTCGGCCATGAAGTCGACGGCAGTGATATCGCCACGCGTAGCCGCGTCGGCTATATGTCACAAGCATTTTCTCTTTACAGCGAATTGAGCGTCCGGCAAAACCTGGTGCTGCACGCGCGCCTGTTCCAGGTGCCCGAGAACGATATCGCATCAAGAATCGATGAAATGGCCAGGCGCTTCGATCTCCACCAAGTTCTCGATGAGTTGCCGGAAGGATTGCCGCTGGGCGTACGTCAGCGATTGTCGCTGGCCGTCGCCATGGTCCATCGTCCGGAACTGTTGATCCTTGACGAGCCGACTTCCGGCGTTGATCCGATCGCACGCGACATGTTCTGGCAACTGATGATCGATTTGGCGCGCAACGATCATGTCACGATCTTCATCTCCACGCATTTCATGAATGAGGCCGAACGCTGCGACCGCATCTCGTTGATGCACGCAGGCCGCGTGCTGATCAGCGCGAGTCCGGCAGAGCTGGTCCGGCAAAGCGGTGCGGCGACACTTGAGGAGGCGTTCATCGGCTATCTCAAAGAAGCGGCCGGCGAGCAGAATATGACGTCGTCGCCTGCGCTGACGTCGCAGAACGCGGCAGAAACAGCCGCGCTGCCGTCCGTTTCACCACGCCGGCAAAACCGAGGCTTCCGGTTCGGACGCGCCTATAGCTATGCGCTGCGAGAAACCTTGGAATTGCGGCGCGATCCGGTAAGAGCGACGCTCGCCTTGCTGGGGACGGCTATTTTGCTGTTCATCATCGGCTACGGCATCAGTCTCGACGTCGAAAACCTGTCCTATGCGGTACTTGACAGCGACCAGACTTCGCTGAGCCAAAGCTATGCACTCAATCTCTCCGGCTCTCGCTATTTCATCGAGAAGGCGCCGTTATCCAACTACCCGGAACTGGACCGTCGCATGCGTGATGGAGAGTTGTCGCTGGTAATAGAAATACCATCCGGATTCGCGCGCAACATTGAACGCGGCGCACCAGCGCAAATCGGAGCCTGGATCGACGGCGCCATGCCCATGCGCGCCGAGACCATCCGTGGCTACGTACAGGCGATGCATCAGATGTGGCTCGTCGACATGGCTACGCGCCGGCTGGGCATGCATCCTGTCGCAGCCAGTTCAATCGAAACACGCTATCGTTACAATCCCGACGTCAAGAGCCTTCCTGCCATGGTGCCGGCAGTCATTCCGATGCTACTGATGATGATTCCAGCGATGCTGACAGCGTTGTCCGTCGTGCGGGAGAAAGAGCTAGGATCAATCATCAATCTCTACGTCACACCGATTTCCCGTGCTGAATTTTTGCTCGGCAAGCAAGTTCCGTACATATTGCTGGGAATGATCAACTTCCTGTTGCTGGCATTGCTCGCGGTCACCGTATTCGGCGTCCCCATCAAGGGCGACTTCGCCTCGCTATCGCTGGCGGCGTTCATCTTTATCGTCTGTTCTACCGGATTGGGCTTGCTGGCGTCCACCTTCACCAACAGCCAGATTGCAGCGATCTTTGTCACGATGATCGGCACAATCATTCCCTGCGTGCAGTTTGCCGGCCTGCTCAATCCGGTATCGTCACTGGAAGGCGCAGGGGCTTTGATCGGACGCCTGTATCCGGCCTCACATTTCCTCACCATCAGCCGCGGAATCTTCAACAAGGCGCTCGATTTATCCGGACTGATGCCCTCCTTCTGGTCGCTGCTGGCGGCTGTCCCTGTCATTCTGGGCGCATCCGTTCTGCTGCTCAGAAAGCAGGAGCGCTGATATGGCTCGCCATCTCTCCCTGCGTTCTGCCGCCAATATCCTTCGCCTTGGCGTCAAGGAATTATGGAGCCTGGCGCGTGATCCGACAATGCTGGTGCTGATTGTCTACACCTTCAGCGTCTCCATCTACGTCGCCGCAACGGCCATGCCGGACAGTTTGCATAACGCCGCCATCGCCATCGTCGATGAAGACGGCTCACCTTTATCCGCACAGATCGCCGCCAGTTTCTATCCGCCCTACTTCAAACTGCCGGACATGATTTCTTCCGATCAGATGGACGTTGGCATGGACAGCGGCAACTACACCTTCGTACTGGACATTCCTCCTGATTTCCAGCGTGATGTGCTGGCCGGCCGGTCTCCTGCGATGCAGCTGAATGTGGACGCCACGCGCATGAGCCAGGCATTTACCGGCAACGCCTATATTCTTGAGATCATTAACGCCGAAGTGACAGAGTTCCTGCAGCGATATCGCGGCCTCGCCGCCTCACCGGTGGAACTGGTGCTACACGCTCGCTTCAATCCCAATCTGGAGCGTGCCTGGTTCGGTGCACTCATGGAAATCATCAACAACGTCACCATGCTATCCATCATCCTCACCGGCGCGGCGCTCATTCGGGAGCGTGAACACGGCACCATCGAGCACTTGCTGGTGATGCCTGTCACACCACTCGAGATCATGCTGGCCAAGGTGTGGTCCATGGGCCTTGTGGTGTTGCTGGCGGCTGCGGCGGCGCTGGTGTTCATCGTCCAAGGCGCATTGCGGGTGCCAATTCAGGGTTCCATCCTTCTGTTTCTGCTTGTGGCCGCGTTACACCTGTTCGCGACGACGTCGATGGGCATGTTCATGGCGATGCTGGCGCGCTCCATGCCGCAGTTTGGCATGCTGCTGGTACTGGTGCTGCTGCCCCTGCAGCTGTTGTCGGGAGGATCAACCCCACGCGAAAGCATGCCGGTATTGGTGCAAGACCTGATGCTGGCAGCGCCGACCACGCATTTCGTCTCCGCCGGACAGGCAATTCTTTACCGGGGTGCAGGTTTGAGCGTGATCTGGCCGCAGATGCTGGCCATCGTTGGAATCGGGGCCGTGTTGTTCTTTGCCTCGCTGACCAGATTTCGAAAGACTCTGGGTCAAATGGCCTGAATATCCCTATGAATCCCACTAACGAACACACGCAAGCAATTTTCCATTCGGAGGCCTCATGAGCAACGACGATCTGTGTATAGTCCGGAACCGCATTTTCGATGAAATCATGGTCGGCGACGCTGCATCCATAGAGCGGACACTGACAGCGCAAGACATCCAGTTGTTTGCCGTGCTCTCCGGCGACGTCAATCCTCAGCATCTGGACGCTGAATTCGCTTCATCAACCCGCTTCCATGGCGTTATTGCGCACGGCATGCTGGGAGGTGCACTGATCTCCGCGGTGCTTGGCACCCGGCTGCCGGGGCCGGGCACGATCTATCTCGGGCAAACGCTGAGTTTCAAGGCGCCGGCACGCATTGGCGACACACTCACCATCAGCGTATGCGTGACGGAACGGCACGAAGTGGGCAAACGACTCAAACTCGCCTGTTCCTGCATCAATCAAAACGGGATCACCGTCATCGAGGGCCAGGCCGACGTCATTGCCCCCACAGAACGCATATCAATGCCGCGCACCACCTTGCCCGAGGTGCGGCTGCTCAGCGGAGAGAACGGCTTGCTGCGCTTGCTCGAACATGTTCGCCCCATGGGTGCGGTGGTCACCGCGGTAGTGCATCCTTGCGATGAACTGAGCCTGTCGGCAGCACTTGATGCGCAGGCAGCCGGGTTGATCGTACCTGTGTTGGTCGCTCCCCGCGCAAAACTACAAGCCGTTGCCGACAGCAACAAACTGGATATTTCGACACTGCGTATTGAAGATGTTCCTCACAGCCATGCAGCGGCGGCTCGTGCCGTTGAGCTTGCGGCCAGCGGCGAGGTTGCAGCACTCATGAAAGGAAGCCTGCACACCGATGAACTGATGTCGGCTGTGCTGGCCTGCCCCGCTCTGCGGACCGGACGGCGCCTGAGCCACTGCTTCCTGATGCAGACACCGAGCTATCCGCGTCCCTTCATCATTACCGATGCCGCCATCAACATCGCTCCGGACCTGGACGAAAAAGCCGACATCATCCGCAACGCCATCGGACTTGCCCAAGCCATTGGCGTACAGCAGCCGCGCGTCGCCATTCTGGCTGCGGTCGAAACCGTCAATCCTCGCATGACCGCCACCTTGGACGCGGCCGCGCTCTGCAAGATGGCGGATCGCGGCCAGATTCGCGGTGCAGTACTGGATGGACCGCTGGCGTTCGACAATGCCGTATCCATGGCGGCAGCGCGCATCAAAGGCATCGTTTCCGATGTGGCTGGACGCGCCGATATTCTCGTCGTACCGGATCTGGAGAGCGGCAACATGCTGGCCAAACAGCTTGAATATCTTGGCGGCGCCGCCAGTGCCGGCATCGTGCTCGGCGCGCGGATACCGATCGTCCTGACCAGCCGTGCCGATTCGCGCGAATCCCGCATCGCCTCCTGCGCCATTGCACTGTTACTGGCCAAGCGCGAGCAGGAGGAGCCATGAACGATTGCATTCTGGTCCTGAACTGCGGCTCATCAAGCATCAAATTTGCCTTGTTCAATACGCCGCTGCCGCATCAGCGTACGCCGCTGTGGAGTGGCAAGGCCGATGGCATTACGGGATCTGCCCCGACCTTTTCCGTATCAGGACAAGCCACGGAGAACCTGTCGTTTGAGACCGACGCTCCGTATCATGAGGCGCTCGTGCGCATCCGCGACTATACCGTCAACAGGCTAGGCAACAATCGCCTTGTCGCGGTAGCACACCGCGTGGTGCACGGCGGCGCCAAATACTCTGCCCCGGTACAGGTCGACCATCAGGTGCTAGCCGACTTGCGCAGCTACATTCCACTGGCGCCGCTGCATCAGCCGTTTGCGCTGGATGCCATCGAGAGCTTGCTGCATGCTCAGCCGGGCTTGACGCAGATCGTCTGCTTCGACACGGCCTTTCACCACACCTTGCCGCGGGTGGAGAAAATGTTGCCCATTCCCTATCCCGCCTGGGAGCGAGGTGTACAGCGTTACGGCTTCCATGGCTTGTCATACGAATACATGTCAGTTGTGCTACCGGAGCGCTACGGCGACCTTGCCCGGGGCAACACTATCGTTGCCCACCTCGGTAGCGGCGCCAGCCTTTGCGCCATGCGAGGTTTGCGCAGCATGGCCACGACGATGGGATTTTCTGCGCTGGACGGGCTGATGATGGGAACCCGCTGCGGGTCGCTCGATCCAGGTGTGCTGCTCTATATGATGGAGACCGAAGAATTGTCTCCGCAGCAACTTGGACATGTGCTGTACCACGAGTCCGGCCTGTATGGCGTCTCCGGCATATCGGCCGATCCGCGCGCACTCATCGCGGTCGAACATGACAACCCACGGGCTTTCGACGCCCTTGCTTTGTATGTGCGGCGCATTGTTCGGGAAATCGGTGCGCTGGCAGCAGTGCTGGGCGGCCTCGACATGTTGGTATTTACCGCCGGCATCGGTGAGCATAACGACGAGCTCCGGCGCCGAATCTGCGACGCCCTGCAATTCCTCGGACTGACCCTCCACGACCAGGCCAATCGAACCAATCAGGGTCATGCCGCATTAATTTCCTCATCGCGAAGCCGCGTCGCCGTAGCGGTGGAACCGACCAATGAGGAATGGATGGCGGCAAGTCTGTCACAGCCGCTGCTGCCAATGACGTCGTTGTATTGCAACGTTGTATGACTCGCTTTCAACACTTTTCAGGAGAACTTCATGTACAAAACCATTCTTGTACCTATTGACGGCAGCTCTACCGCTGAATCCGCCGTCAAAGAGGCGTCCCGGCTCGCGAGCTTATGCCAGGCACACGTGCACCTGTTACATGTACTGGACATGGCGACGATCAGTAACGGTTTTGAGGATCCGGATGTCTATATCAGTACAACCAGGCCCCTCGCACTCAAGGAAGCGGAAGAAATGCTGGCTCGTACTCGCGCGGTTCTTGAGAAATCGGGGATTGATGTGGATTGCGAAATCAAGGAATCGATGGGGGCGCACATTGCCGACGCGATCATCGAGCGTGCAATAGCCTGGAAATCAGACATCATCGTCATCGGCACACACGGCCGACGCGGAGTGCGCCGATTCCTGATGGGAAGTGACGCCGAGCAAGTTGCGCGAACCTCGCCCGTTCCGGTACTGCTGGTCAGAGGGAACGAAAATGCGTCAGCCCGTGCGGCGACGTGAATGAGAAACGGCATCATCGGCAAGAATTGCCGATGATGCCGCATGACCGTCCTGACGCATCAGGGCCCGTTAACAGGCCCGGAAGCAATTTATTTCCGGGTTCGCGTCCTGGCAGCTGAGCCGCCATTCTTTTCGCTTACGGGGTGCGTCAAATCCGTATCCTTCGCGCTCGCGACGCTGCCGGCCCATTGGGCATAACCCTTACTTGCTTGTGCGAGCATGTCCTGAATGAATGCGAGGGACTGCGCATTGGCGGCGGGAACATCGATCGCCGAACCGCGCATGGCCGCCATGTTTGCGGCATGCGCAGCGCGCTGCTGGGCGACGTCAAGCACTGCCGCCTGCATGTCCAGCATGATCTTCGCGATCTGCTGCCCATAGGCCGTCATATTTTCAAACTCCTTGCCGAGATGGGCCGAGTCCAGCCATTCCGGGACGGCATTGCCCTGAGTCTGGCTGAGTGCGCTGGACTTGGAAGTCCAGCTGGCAGCAGTTTGTTTCAGCGCGCAGAGGTTCAAGTCCGCAAAACGAAACGCCATATCCAGTGCATTCGCAGCAACCGCATTAAGAAAGCGCAGTTCTTCGTTGAACAAACGGCGAATATCGTCCTGGTTCTGGGGAGGGGAAAAGGGAAACATGGGAAACTCCTCGTTCTTTGGCCTTCGTCAGAAGGCATGAATCAGTGAATCTGCAAATTGCTTCGATGCGTTCCAATCGGCCGCTACAGCGCTGTGGCCACGGCATGGCTTGCGCCCCCGGTGCCAGCGCTGTTGAGCGCCTTGACCAGTGCCGCATCCATTCTGACAAGATGATTCAAAAACCATTGCGGAAGCATGTTGAGCACTTGCCGCGGCAGCACATAATCGCCACTCATCGCTTTAGGCGTCACGTGGTGCAATGTACTCAGCAGATCGGCATGCTCTTGCCGATGTGCGCGCAACTCGGGATAGTTCATGCGTTCCATCAATGTTTCTTCTTCCCGAAAATCGGTCTCCAGCAGGGCCACGATGTGCTGCAGACGTGCAGTAAATTCATGATCGGGGGCCATCATGATTTCGGTAAGTTCCTGAATCAACGCCTTGTGTGCGTTGTCCATCTCGACGATGCCAAGAGACATCTGTGGTGACCAGGTCAGTGCTTCCATTTTCGACTCCTGCGTGAATCAATTCTTAATATAGAGCGTCCGACGTCACGCCATGAACTGACCGCCGTTAATATCCAGCGTTGCCCCCGTAATGAATCCTGCTGCATCATCAGCCAGAAATACGACCAGTCGCGCAATATCGCCGCCATTCCCAAGACGTCCGACTGGAATAGTGGCAACGATTTTCTCCAGCACATCCTTGGGAACAGCAGCCACCATGTCCGTATCGCAATATCCCGGGGCGATTGCGTTGACGGTGATGTTCTTCCGGGCGCTTTCCTGGGCGAGCGATTTGGTAAAACCCAGGATCCCGGCTTTGGCGGCGGCATAGTTTGCCTGCCCTATCTGGCCACGCTCGCCATTGACGGAGCTGATGTTGACGATCCGGCCGAAACCGCGTTCACGCATGCCTTCGATGACATTGCGCGACATGTTGAACACGGAGCCAAGATTGGTGCCGATGACGTCTCCCCATTGCTCCGGCGACATGCGGTGCAACACGGCATCCCTCGTGATGCCGGCATTGTTTATCAGCACATCAATCGGCCCGATTTCATTTTCAACTTGCCGAACGCCGTCAGCGCACGCAGAAAAATTGCTGACATCCCAGCAAAATACCGGAATGGATGTTTTTTCCTTGAATGCCCGCGCTGCGTCCGCATTGCTGCGATGTACTGCCGCGACGCGATATCCTGCGTCGCGCAAAGCAATAGCAATCGCGGCTCCCAGCCCTCGGGTGCCACCCGTTACCAATGCGACTTTGGCATTCATTTTATGCAATCCTCGACAAGATTTGACGGCGTACGCCCTACTTCGATTGACTGTAGTACATCACCGTTTCTTCTTTTTGATCCACGTCAAAAGAATCAGATTTCCTGGTCCGATACGATCCATTCAATGAGCTCTGCCGGCATGTTTTTGGAAAGACAGGAAGAAACAGCTTGGCCGCCTGAAACGCTTGCGGCATTTGATGTACGTCAATCCACGACAGCGTACCCGATGCTATTTTGAAGGTGAATTTGCAGTGTTTTTTCCGCCACGCAAACCATCTCCAAAACCAAAGGTGATCCCATGTCCTATAAAACCATCCTCGTCTACATCGATCAATCCAGCCATTGCGCCGGCCGCATTAAAATTGCTGCTGAAATTGCCATTGCACATGACGCGCATCTGGTCGGCGTCGCGGTCACCGGCATCTCGCGTTTCATCTATCCGGACGGCATGGTTTTTGTCACTTCAGTGATCGACGGCTTGCGTGAACGTGCTCAGCGCAGTCTCGATCGGTTTGAGGAAACGGTAAAACGGATTGGTGTAAATTCCTACGAGAGCCGTATCAGCGAAGACGACGCTCAAGGTGCGCTCGCACAGCAGGCTCGTTACAGCGACCTGATCGTGGTGAGTCAAATAGACCTCAATGAACGAGACGGAGCCGACATCTCTGATTTGCCCGAGTACGTCATGCTGAATTCGTCACGCCCCGTGCTCACGATTCCCTATGCGGGGACGTTCGAAAATGTCGGTCGCAACGCATTGATCGCATGGGACGGCAGCATGGAGGCAACGCATGCGATCACAAATGCAATGCCCATGCTGAAGAAAGCACACAATGTCACCATTGCCTTGTTTAATGCAGCGCGTCAATTCGACGTTCACGGCGAACAGCCCGGCGCCGACATCGCTCTCTATCTGGCCAGGCATGGCGTGAAAATCGATGTGGTGGAGGAACGCACCGAGATCGATGTCGGCAATGCCTTGCTCTCACTGGCAGCGGACAAGGGGGCTGATCTGCTCGTCATGGGCGGGTACGGGCATTCCAGATTCCAAGAAGTGCTGTTAGGTGGCGTAACCTCGACGATCCTCGATACGATGACGCTGCCGGTCCTGATGTCGCATTGATTCCGCCATCATAAGGAGCCGCAGGCGTTTCTTCGGCTCCTTACGCCTCTTCTTGCCGCGACTCGCCCTGCGAAGGCCGTCCCGAAAGGCCGTCACGCAATTCCTTGCGCAAAGCGGCAATTTCGGATCGCAGCATGCGTGTGTCGACGTGCAATTCGTGACGCAGGCGTTTCTCATCCTCTCCCACAAGAATCGCAGAAATACTCGCAGTGAATACCGAAAACAAGGCGTAGCCTAACAAAACGATAAATACGGCGAATATCCTGGAAGCCGGAGTGGACGGGACGAGATCACCATAGCCCAATGTGGCGCCGGTCAAAAACGCCAGCCATACGCCGTCGGCGTAGGTGTGGATTTTTGGCTCAAGCAGTAGAAATCCCTCTCCGGCAATCGCGAGCAGAAAGAGAGAGAAGGCGCCGATCTGTAAAAGCCGATGCGGAGCGACGTATCTCGCCAGCAAAGTGGACAGCCGCAAAAAGACAATTACGCAGTAGGTCAGGCGCAATAGCCACTCGATAAAATTCCATGACGGCGCGTAAGTCACTGTGCTGGCAACGGCGCCGAAAAATATCAATAAATCTATCGCAACCAGGCTTTTGAACTTCGGGGCCGACGGCTTTTTTCGATAACGCGTGCACAACTCCAGGAAAATCAGCAGCGCAACGACTGCATAAAGCCATCGTCCCGTATCCCGGTACGGGGACAAATCCCCGTTCAAAACAAGATAGAAGGCTGGAATGCTGACTAGCAAGGCAACCGGAAGCAACGGCGTCGAAACCGAGGGAACATGCTCCTGTCGCCGGGATGAAAACTCTTTTTCTGACATGGCAGCCTCGCAAGGAAGGGCAGAGCAACTGTACGCTGTCTACTATGCTCCTTGGCAAGGTTCGATGGCTTGAGATAACTCAAAACCCTTCGATCTTTCTCTTCAGAAGTATCGTTACACCGCGCCATCGTCCTTCTTCAGCGCCTCTGCCAGCCTGGACTTGAGACCCAGATCCCGATTGTCGTCGTCATCTTTCCGCTTCTCGACAGTGACTGCGTGCGTGACCTGATATTTGGTATATGCCGCCAACAGGTCTGCGCGGAAGTCCTTGGTGTCCTTGACCGGTTGCCATCCCTTGGCGCCCATTTCGTCAACACCGATGGCGGCGCCGTTGAAACTGAGGCTGTAGGTGTCGTTGGCCTCCTCGTCCAGAAAATCTGCGGCGAAGGCTTCCATGCCGGGGCTGGAGGATTTGCCAAGGAAGTCGCGAACCACGTCCTTCAACGCATTTTTACGCGCCATGTCCTGCTGGCCGATCATGCCGTTGAGCGTGGTTTCCAGCGCCGGATTGGCTTGCAGCATGGCCTGGAACTTGGCGTTGCGGTTGTCGCCGGACAGCTCGAGGCCATTGGCGCCGGTGGTGATGCGCAGGGCCGGCGGCACCGAAATGCCGAACTGGGACAGCGCGGCGCTCAGGGCGGCAACGGCGGCAGCGTCAGGGCTTGGAGCGACAGCCTGGGTTTCCGAGGCCTTGGCTTGCGCGCTCAACAAGACGCCGCTGAATGGCGCGTTGGTGATGGTTGGGGACCGCCCTTTGGCGCTGGCGAACAAGGACAGCTCGTCCTGACTGGCTACTCTTAACATTTTCTCTCCCGCTGAATGGCTACCGATATTGATTATTGTGAGACGGTCGCCGCAAGTATAACGAAAAACTGCTTTTCCGTTGCCGCGCAGAACGCGTGGAATGTCAGGGCTCCGGATCGTCAACCAACAGGAAGTTCATCCCCGGCGGCGCCAGCACCTGCGGGTCTCCCGCACTCTCGTCCTTGAGCCCGACGCCGGTCAATCCGCGCCTGTGCGCTTCCGCCAGCAGATAATCGAGTTTGCCGGCGGCCTCGTCATAGCGCATGCCTTCGGGCCGGACGTTGGAGATGCAATTGCGCTCGGCGTCGGTCATGCCCGTGCGCGGCATCCAGCTCAGGTACAAGCCCATGCTGTCGGGCGAACTGAGGCCTGGTCGTTCGCCGATCATGACCACCACCAGCCTGGTCCGCAACAGGCTGCCGATTTCGTCACCGATGGCGACGCGGCCCTGGCGCACGATGGTCGGCGGTGCCTGCGTCCAGCTGCGCGGTGCGATGCGTTGCTGGACTGCCTGCAGAAACGGTACGGCATTTCTGGCGATGGCCAGCGACGACAAGCCGTCGGCAATCACGAAGGCAAGATCGTAAATCCTGTCTTCCTGCGCTTGCGCAACCCCCACGGCACTGCTAAGCAGCGCGCGCGACGCGTCGCTCAGGCGTCTGCCGAGATCCGGACGCTGCAGATAGGTCAGGCGGTCGACGGCGGCGCTGTCGAGCACCTGACACGCTTCGGCGCCGGGGATGCCGGCTTGCAGCAATTGCGTGCGCAGGGTGTCGGCATCCAAGGCCAGGTGCACGGCGTCGCGCGCCTGCGCATGCGCCAGTTGGAAGGCCAGTTGCGGCGCGGTCGGCAGGCTGACGCCAGCGCGGCCCAGGGCAATACGGGCGGCCGTGAACTGCCGCAGCGCTTGCCATGGGTTGTCGATGACGGGAGATTTGTTGTCAGGCATCGCCGCTGCTCCGACCTCACGACAGACGCCGCAAGGCGTCGCGAAAGGTGGGCGGCAAGCCATCGTTGAGGCGAAACTGCGGCTCGCTGCTGAAGATCTGCATGCGCTGCAGCCATGCCTCGAATTCGGGCGCCGGCGCCAGTCCGAGCACCCGCCGCACATACAGGGCGTCGTGGAATGAAGTGGTCTGATAGTTGAGCATGATGTCGTCGGACCCGGGAATGCCCATGACGAAGTTGCACCCCGCCGTCGCCAGCAAAGTCAACAGGTTGTCCATGTCGTTTTGATCCGCTTCGGCGTGGTTGGTATAGCAGACGTCGCACCCCATCGGCAGGCCGAGCAGTTTGGCGCAGAAATGGTCTTCCAGTCCGGCGCGGATGATCTGCTTGCCGTCGTAGAGGTACTCGGGACCGATGAAGCCGACCACGGTGTTGACCAACAGCGGCTTGAACTTGCGCGCCACCGCGTAGGCACGCGCTTCGCAGGTCTGCTGATCCATGCCGTGGTGAGCGCCCGCCGACAGCGCGCTACCTTGCCCGGTTTCAAAATACATGACGTTGTCGCCGACCGTACCGCGCCCCAGCGACAGCGCCGCGCCGCGCGCCTCCTCCAGCAAGGCCAGGTCGATGCCGAAGCTGCGATTGGCGGCCTCGGTACCGGCGATCGACTGGAACACCAGGTCGACCGGCGCGCCGCGTTCGATGGCGGCAATGGTGTTGGTCACGTGGGTCAACACGCAGGACTGCGTCGGAATCTCGTAACGCGCGATGATCTCTGCCATCATCGTGACCAGGTTGACCACTTGCGGCACGTTGTCAGTGGCGGGATTGATGCCGAATACGGCGTCGCCGCTACCGTACAGCAGGCCGTCCAGCAGGCTGGCTGCGATGCCGGTGGCGTCGTCGGTCGGATGATTGGGCTGCAGGCGCGTCGACAAACGTCCGGCCAGGCCGATGGTGTTGCGGAAGGCGGTGACGACGCGGCACTTCTTCGCCACCAGAATCAGGTCCTGATTGCGCATGATCTTGCTCACCGCAGCGGCCATTTCCGGCGTGATGCCGGGCGCTACTGCGCTGAGCGTCGCGCTGTCGACGTCGTCGCCCAGCAGCCAGTTGCGGAAATCGCCCACCGTCAGGTGGCTGATCGCGGCGAAGGCGGCGTCATCATGTCCGTCGATGATCAGGCGCGTTATTTCGTCGGCCTCATAAGGCACGAGCGCCTCGTTGAGGAAAGTGCGCAACGGCAGTTCCGCCAGGGCCATCTGCGCCACCACGCGTTGCTCCGCGCTGGCGGCGCCGACGCCCGCCAGCATGTCGCCGGAACGCAGTGGCGTCGCCTTGGCCATCAGGTCCTTGAGATCGCGGAACTGGTGCGTGATGGCGCCGACGGTATGGCTGAACTGATAGGACGGCACGTTTCCTTTTCCTCAGATGATCCCAACCAAGTTCTGTCAGGCGGTCAAACAGTCAACGAGGGCGTCGTCTTGCCGTACTTGATGCTGGTTTCCACGGGCAGCCAGTTGCCGGTCGACTCTTGCCTGCCTTGCAACAGGAAGCGCGGCTGACTTGCGGAAATCTGCGCCGCCGCCAGTTTCGACAACTCGCCGATCTTGCCGTTCTTCATGCGGTTGACGATCAGGCCGTAGCGCGTGTCGGCGAAGTCCCTCAGCATATCGTAATCGCCATCGCTGTCGCCCGCCACGAAAATCGGCCCGTAGCCTTTGGCTGCGACCAGTTCGCTTTTGATCGCCACCGTCTTGCCCGGGCCCCAGGTCAGCGGCCAGTTCTTCAGGTAAGCATTCTTGTAATTGCTGCCGTCGCGTTCGAGGCGCAGGCCGATGATGTTTTCGCGGGCCACGTTGTAACCGTATTTCGGATTGGTCGCGAACACCGCCACCACGTCCTCGAGCGAGGCGGTGCACACGTAGATGTCGATGCCGTGATCGCGAAACGTATCCATCATGCCGCCGATCTCGGTACAGAGGCGGATGCCATGGAAATGGCCGACGCTGACCACGCCGGCCTTGCCGGGACGGTCGGCGGGGCTGGTGTATTTGACCTTGCTGAGCGCCGCGCCCAGGGCCGCATCGTTGGATGCCTCCGCCAGCGCCGACACTTCAGCTACGGTCATGTTGGCGAAGAAATAAATCACCCACGGATAGCCGACATTGACGCCGTGGGTATCGTTGACGGCTTCATACAGGTAATACAGCTTGGCGCGGAAGTCGAGGAATTCGCTGGTCGCGCTGATTTCTTCGAGCGACTTGCCGCCGGTGAAGCCTTTGTAGTTCGCATGCAGGAAAGCGTAATCGGCATCCAGGTCGGCGCAGATGGAATCGAGATCCACCACCTTGCCTGCGGCATTCTTGAAATCCGCCGTGAAAGGCCCTGGCGGGACGTTCTGGCGGATGATCGCGCTGAATTCAGCCGGCGTGAGCTTGAACGACAAGGTGTTGATCTGGTGCATCAGCAGCGCTTCTTCGCAATCGTTCATGATGCTGGTGTTGTCCCAGTCGAACACGGCGTAGGGCTTCTTGCCGCTCTTGTAGCTGCGCGACGTATTGCCATACGCGGCAATCATCTGCTCCATCATGTCACGATTGCGTGGCGCCCATTTGGCGCGATCCAGGCCGATCGGCGCCTTGGCTGATTTTGCTTGCGCGGCCAGCGGCGCGCCGACCATGGCGACGCCGGCGGCAGAAGCCAGCGCGCGTCCCAGAAATCCCCGTCGCGCGATTGCCACTGTCATCGGCGCGTTTCCCTGTTGATTATTTTTCATGTAATGGACTCTCTTGTTGGTAACTTTTGGTGACTCAAAGGTGGATGAAACGCATTGCAAAAATCAGCCGTTGGCTTCAGGCGAGGCGGCGACCCCGACCGCGGCGCGCTGACCGCCTGTCATCAGGAAATAACCGTAGCCGAGCGCCAGAAACGCCAGGAAAATCACGAAAATAAGCAGGTTGTAATAGATCATGGTCGCCATGCAGACCAGCGCACCGAACAACGCGAACGCCGGGAAGATCGGATACAGCGGCGCCCGGAACGGTCGCGTCAAGCCCGCTTCGCTACGACGCAGCTTGAACAGGCTCAGCATGCTCAGGATGTACATCAGGATGGCACCGAACACCGACATCGTGACGATGTTGGCCGTCAGCGTCTGGCCGCCGATGGTGATCAGTTCGTCGCTGTAGATCGCTGCGATGCCGACTGCACCGCCGGCCAGGATGGCGCGATGTGGTGTCTTGAAGCGCGGATGCACCTTGGCGAAATAGGCCGGCAGGTAGGCCTCCCGCGACAAGGCGAAGATCTGCCGCGAGTAACCCAGGATGATGCCGTGGAACGACGCCACCAGGCCGAACAAGCCCAGCCACACCAGCATGTGCAGCCAGTTGCTGTTGGCGCCGACGATCAGCTTCATCGCCTGCGGCAGCGGATCATTGATGTTCGACAGCTTGCTCCAGTCCCCTGCTCCGCCAGCGAACAGCATCACGCCGATGGCCAGCACCACCAGCGTCAAGATGCCGGTGATGTAGGCGATCGGGATGGAGCGCCGTGGATCCTTGGCTTCCTCCGCCGCCATGGCGACGCCTTCGATCGCCAGGAAAAACCAGATCGCGAACGGGATCGCTGCGAACATGCCGGGGATCGAGGCCAGGCTGAAACTGTCGCTGCCGGACCAGCCGCCCTTGGTGAAATTGGCGAGCGAAAAGCCCGGCGACACCACGCCCATGAACACCAGCAATTCGAAGATCGCCAGCAGCGTCACACAGAGTTCGAAGGTCGCGGCGATCTGCACGCCGACGATGTTGAGCGTCATGAACACGAGGTAGGCGCCCAGCGCGGCAAGCTTGGGATCGACCGTCGGGAACTGCACGTTCAGATACGCGCCGATGGCCAGCGCAATCGCGGGCGGGGCGAACACGAACTCGATCAGCGTCGCAGCGCCGGCAAGGTAACCGCCGGTGGGACCGAACGCGCGCTTGCTGTAAGCGAACGGACCGCCCGCATGCGGGATCGAGGTGGTCAGTTCGGTAAAGCTGAAAATGAAGGTGGTGTACATCGCCGCGATGAACAGCGCGGTGACCGTGAAACCGAGCGTGCCGGCCGATGCCCAGCCATAACTCCAGCCGAAATATTCGCCGGAAATCACCAGCCCGACGGCGATGCCCCACAGCTGCAACGTGCTCAGCACCGGCTTGAGACCCGCATGCCGGCTGGATGTCGCTAAATCCATATCAATGCTCCTGTGCGATGGCGGATACGGTTGATCGGAGATCAACCTGACGGGGCAACGGCCACTGCGGGCATAACGTTTGCTTGCAAACGTTTTCATCGCCACCGGCATTGAATATAACAACCGGGAAAAACCGGCGTTATCGAAAATCGGCAAAGTTGCGCTCCTTGCACCATCCGGGAAATCATCATGCTCACTTGATCGGGATAAAGCTCTTGTCAATGTTCCATCACTCATCCTCGCCCGCCCGTCCGGGTGCACCGCCGGTGCACATCGGCGAGGTGCTGCGCACCGTTGTCGCGCACGACGTCGATGAGCACGCCCACAATCTGACCAACTGGGAACAACGCTACGACCAGATTACGCACGGTCGTTTTTGCGGGGAATTGAATGAATGGCAAGCGCACGGCTTGCAAATCTTCCGCGAGCGCAGCAGCCGCGCCGTGCTGCAGTCCTGCTGCGTCTGGCCGGATGCGTTCTGGTTCGGCATCGAGCCACAGGCGGGCGGCATGCGCATCAACGGCCGTCATGTCGGCGCCGGCATGATCATGACGCAGCCGGGCCATCGCGAATTCGAGCTGATGACGCCGGACGATCATGCCATCCTCGGCATCGTGATCCAGCGCAATACCCTGCTCGCCGCCGCCGATCGCCTGGGCTGCCGGATCGAATGGTCCAGGCTGGCCTCGGCGGAATTGCTGCATGTCGGCCAAGTCGCATTGGACACCTGTGCGCAGCACATCCAGACCTTGCTCGATCCGGCAACGCCGCACGGCGCGCACGCCATGCAGCAGGACCAGGTCGTCACGACACTGCTGGCGATGCTCGACGCCAGCGAAGTCGAGAGCGAAGCCTGCACCAGCCTGCTGCGGCGTCGGCGCATCGTCGGCGATGCGCGCGACTACGCGATGGGCAACAAGGATGAGCCGATCACGATTTCCATGCTGTGCGAACAGCTGCACGTGAGCCGTCGCACGCTGCAATATTGTTTTGAAGATGTGATGGGCATCAGCCCGATGACCTACCTGCGCTCGTTGCGCCTGAACGGCGTACGACGCCAGCTGATGCAGGGTGCCGCCGCCGGCGCATCGCATGCGGTCCGCATCGGCGACGTTGCCGCCGCCTGGGGATTCAGCAATTTCAGCCAGTTTTCCTGCGACTACAAGAAACTCTTCGGCGAGTCGCCGTCCAGCGCCCTGCGCACCGCTGCCTGAATAGGCTCAGGCGCCGACCAGCTTCTTGAACGTCGCCAGTACGGCGTCGCCCTTGAATGGCTTGACGATCCAGCCCTTGATGCCGGCGGCCTTGCCGCGCTCTTTCATGATCGGGGAATTCTCCGTGGTCAGCATGATGATGTTGACGGCGCTGTTGCCGAGTTCGCTGCGGATCTTTTCAGCCATGGTCAGACCGTCCATGTTGGGCATGTTGACGTCGGATACCACCAGCTTGATCGACGGATCGCCCTTGAGTTTGACGAGGCCGTCGCGACCGTCCACGGCCAGGGTCACGTCGAGGCCGTTCTTCTTGAGGAAATCGCCTACTTCGGCCCGGACCGTGCTGGAGTCGTCGACTACGAGGATTTGTGCCATGGTTTTTATGATTCTCTACGTTGGAGGAATGAAGTTAAAACAGTTCGAGTTCGCCGGTATCGCTGCCCAGCTCTTCTGCCGATACGGCAAAGTCGATATCGGCATAGGCCGAGACGCTCAGCGTGACGTGGAAGCGCGGCGAGCCATCCATGTCGACCGCGAAATGGCGCACGTGCTGGCAATTGAGGGTTTGCAGGTAGGCGGCGCAGTTGCTGTCGATGACATTGGGCGTGGACATGCCGATGTGCGGGAAGAAATTGCCGAGGTCGCGGTTCAGGATGCCGCAGCAGAGGTTGCCGCTTTCGGCGATGGCGTCCATGAAGGTCTGCTCGCTCATCTCGGCTTCAGCGATGTTGTTGATGCGTGCGAAATGGGCGCGCGTGGCGGCGTCTGGCGTGAAATAGAACATCGCCATCAGGCGGAACAGATAGGACGAGACCGTCAGCACCACCATCTTCTTCTCGGGGATCCCGGCGTCGTCGGCCAGCACCGACACCTCAACCGGTGTGCCGGACGGCGCCATGCCGGTTTTCAGCGATTGCATGAGCAGCGTGTCGAAGCCGTCTTTGGCGGATTGGGTCAGCATGTGCGCGTCCTCATTGTCTTCATCTTCAGGCGGCCAGCGCTTCTTTGGTTTTCTTGTTGATCAGGTCGAGGCCGATGACGGCGCCGATGATCATCTTGCCGCCCGCCTGCAGATCCTGGAACGTGGTGGTCGTGATCAGATCGTTCTGGTACAGGTTGGCGCGGTAGCTCTTGGACAGCTTCTCGGCGCGCTGCGCGAGGTCGCGTACTTCCGACGCCACCACGGCGAAGCCGCGACCGTAAGTGCCGGCGCGCGCTGCTTCGATCGAGGCGTTGAGCGCCACGATGATGACCTGGTTGACGATCAGTGCGAACTCGTCGTTCTTGCGATGCATCTCGCGGTTGTGAGTGATCAGCACGTTCATGTCGTCATGCCAGCGTTCGAAGGTGCGCATCAGGCCGAGCAGGTTGACGATGGTCTCCTGCGAGGCGTCGCAGTTCACCAGGACACGCGCAATACTCCGGGAATTCTGCGAACTGAGTTGCGCCACCACTTTCTCGGTGTCGCGCCGCGTCTGCTCCAGGCGCACGTCGTTGTCGCGGCGTTGCGCCTCCAGTTCCTGCCGGTGCGCGTCGATGTTCGCCTGATGTTCGTCCAGCGTCAGCTGAACGTTGCGCTTGAGCGCGTCGACCTGGTCGACATCGACCATGCGTCGCATGCGCATCTTCTGCCTTCTCAGCAGCAGGGCCAGCGGCACGCCGGACAGCAGCGCGCCCAGCACGACAAAAAGAATCTGGTTCAACATGAAACCTTCCTCGCGATAAATCCGTTACGACAATAGTGCTGCCCTGCTCTGCCCGTTCAGGCCACCTGCGGATCGCCCGCGGCGAGAATACTCACCGGCGCCGCCTGGTCGCTGTCCGGCAGCGGATAAGGGACGTCGATGCCGTCGACTTCCACGGCGACGTTTTCCGGCAGCAGGACATTGATCTGGAAGGCGCGGAAATCGGCTCCCTCGGCGTGGTCGAGGAACTCGATCTCGATGCGGCCGTGTTCCTGCGTCACGAAGTCCAGCACTGCGTCCATGCCGACGCCGCGGCCGGACACGTCGGTCACTTCGCTGCGCGTCGAGAAGCCGGCGCGCATGATCAGGCGCGCCAGCTCGGCGTCGCTGAGCACGGCGTCGGCGGCGATCAGTTCCTTCTCGACCGCGGTGCGGCGGATATGCGCCAGCGCCAGGCCGCGGCCATCGTCGGACAGCGCCATGTGCAGCATGTTGTCCATCACGCCGAGTTGCAGGCGGATCGTGCCGGTTTCATTCTTGCCCTTGGCCTGGCGCTCGTCCGGTGTTTCCAGGCCGTGATCCATGGCGTTGCGGATCAGGTGCATGAAGACATTCTTGAGCAGCGACGAGGCGTGGGTGTGGATGACATAGCCGTTGTCTTCGATCACGACGGCCGGTGCGGCCTTGCCGAGTTCGCTTGCCAGCGCCGGCAGCGAGTCGGTGACGCTGGCGAGGACGTCGGCCACCGGCTCTGTGCCGAGCAGGCGCAGCGTCTTGCGCACGGCATTGCGGACGGCGACCAGTTCATGCAGGTTGGAGGTGTTGACGGTCTCGAGGCGATGCAGGCTTTCCTGGATATGCTTGCGGTCGATGGTCAGGATGTGGCGCTCCACCGCCGCAGCCTGTTCCGGGGCTGCCTGGCGGCCCAGCGTGACTTCGTTGATGCGGGCGTAGCGATCAATGGCGACGCGTACACGGGCCAGATCCTGCAGCAGGCGTTCCTGATCCCAGACGGCGCCGGTTTCCGGATGGCGCAGGTCGTCGTAGTGCTCTTCGACGTCATGCACCACGTTGCTCAGGTGCAGCAGGCCGTAGGTGCGGCCGTTGCCCTTGATGGTGTGCATGTTGCGGAACAGCTTGGCGATGGCGAACGCCGTGGCTTCCGGATTCTGATGGACGATCTGCTCGTTCTCGTCAAGGAAACGGCGCGATGTGGCGATGAAGTCTTCGAATTTCGGCGCCGCGACGGCGAGGATTTCGCCGATCATTTCCAGTTCATGTTTCTGCTCGTTGGCTTCCGCCGCCAGCTTGCGCAGCTCGGTGACGTCGCGCACGCACAGCATCAGGCGGATCACGGTGTCGGCGTCGTCGGTGATCGGCGACCAGCTCAGGTCGAGGATCTTGACACGGCCGTCGGCCATCTTCTTCTCAACTTCGCCGACCATCAGGTGTTCGTTGAACTCGAAGTTCATGACGTCTTCGCCGATGCAGGCGCCGCCGATGGCCTCGATCTGCGACAAGGTGTCGGCGCCCAGCGACGTGCCGGCGAACACCAGCCCCATCAGGTCGCGGCCGGCGATGTCGGTGGTCTCGAACACGGTTTCGAGGAAGGCGGAATATTCCGGATGGACCTTGTTGCCGTCGACCACGGTCAGGATGCCCTGCGGGATGTTCTGCAGCATCGCTTGCATGTCGGCAGTCTTTTGCTTCACCAGCGCCGACGCTTCTTCGATCTTCTCGACCATGCCGTTGAAGGCGACGATGGAGTGGCCCACTTCATCCATGCGATCAACCGGCAGGCGGCGCGTGAAGTCCTGGCTGGAAGCGATCTCGGTCATCATGGTCTGCATGCGGCTGATCGGACCGGTGATCTGGCGGTATAGCAGGAAGCCGATCAGCGCCAGCGCGATCACCGCCACGGCGGTGACGGCGGAAATCGTGGTGGTGGTCGACGCCAGGTTCTGGTTCAGCGCAGCGATGGCGCTGTCCTTGCTGCGGTTCTTCTCGATGCGCAGCGTGTCGACCACGCCTTCCAGCTCGGCCTGGTATTGCACCACGTTGCCGAAGAAGGACGCCTGCGCCAGTGCATCCTTGCCGGCCAGCTTGAATTTGGCGGTGCTGTCGATGGCGCCGAAATAGTTGTCGAGGCCTTCCTTGGCCTGCTCGATCAAACCTTTCTGCGCCTGGCTTACGGCCTGCCCGGCCTGGAACTCCAGCGCTTTTTCGAGCGTGGCCTTCTTGGCGGCGAGCTTTTCATTTTCCTGGACCACCAGTTGTGCGTCGGTCTCGGCCACCATCACCATGGCTGCCAGCTGTACGTCCTTGAGCTGTCCCACCAGGTCCGACGAAGCCAGCACGCTCGGCACCACGCCTTCGGTCACCGACTTCACCTCCACTGCGCTGCTGCGCGACTGGAACACGGCGTAACCGCCGATGGCCGAAATGGCGATGAACGTGAGAATGACGAGCAAGGTAATGCGCAGACGGATAGTCATTTGTCTTTTCCCTGGAGAGACTGGCAAGCGGCACAAGTTGGGGACCGGTGGAGGTCGCACGCGCCGCTTTTTTGTGATGGCCGCATTGTTGCATTCAAGTATTACTACTCCATGACAACACGGGCCAAACAGGGAAACAGAACAAGTATTGCCGTACATCAATTAACTTTGACGCCAAGCGGCAGCGACAAAAAGAGAACGCTCATCCGGACGTGCGCGAAACAGCGTCGGCCGCGGTCGTTCGCTGGTCCGAAGACGCAAATCCGAAAGCCGGATACCATGTCCACTTGGCCGATCCGCCACCCACACCGACGACAAGCCGCGGCACGCATCGCGGCAACGAGGACACCAGGAGACCACATGCAGACACTCGAACAAGCCACCGCCCGCACCTTCGCACGCACAGCCCGCCATCCCGGCCCGCCCGACCCGGTGCGCATCGTCAGCCTGGCAGGTCCGGCCATGGCGGTGACGATTGCACTCGAAGCCGGCCGCAACCTGCGCGATGCGATCGCGATTCCGCTGGCAGCCGCAGGCATTGCCGGCGGCACGGTGCGCATCGAGAACCTCAAGGTCTCGCCCCACCACTACCTCATGCCGGCCTTGTCGCACGATGGCAAGCACGCCGCCTTTTACAGCGATCCGCACGAGGTCGCGGGCGGCGTCACGATCGAGCTGGCCTGCGCCACCTTCGGCCGTCGCGACGGCGCGCCGTTCGTGCATTGCCATGCGATATGGACTGACGAGCAGGGCCATCGCCGTGGCGGCCACATGCTGATGGACCAGAGCATCGTCGCCGAGACCGCGCCGGCGCAAGCCTGGGGCGTGCACAACGCCACCATGGAGACGCGCTTCGATCCGGAAACCAATTTCACCTTGTTCCACCCTGCCGTGGTGGCTGCGGAGACCGTGGACGGCGGCCGTCGCATCTTGCTGGCGCGGATCCGTCCCGATGAAGATCTGACCATGGCCATCGAGGAAGTCTGCCGCACCCACGGCATCAGGAACGCCGTCGTACGCGGCAGCGTCGGCAGCATCATCGGCGCGGAATTCGAGGACGGCCGCGTGATCGAGGATCGCGCCACCGAAATCCTGGTGCGCTCCGGCCGCGTAAGCCGGGGCCACGACGGTGTGCGGGCGCAGCTCGACATCGCCCTGATCGATCCGCGCGGCCACGTCTGCGAAGGCGTGCTGGCGCGCGGATGCAATCCGGTGCTGATCTGCTTTGAATTGGTGCTGGAAGAGATTGAATAAAGAGATTGAGTAAGACGGGGTAACCCGGAAATCCGGGCAAAAAAACTGCCGCCAGGTTCATGCAGTGGAACATGTGGGCCTGGCGGCAGGCGGGGGGGGCAACTCGGGGATACGGCAGTCTGCGGGTGGCTACGTGGTAACTATGTGGTGACTATGTGCAGATGCAGCTTATTTTTGCAGCTTATTTTTTTGCGTCCAGTTTTTCCTTTAGTGCGTTCGCCATGTCCAGGTGATGCTGCAGGTTAGGCAGCGTCTTGGCGGCGAAATCCTTGACATCCGGATCCTTGGCCTCGGCGGCATTCTTGCTGAACAGCTTGACCGCATCCTTGTGCGCCGAGACGCCGATCATGCTCACGTATTGTTTGTCGAACGTCGCGCCGTCAAGCTTTTCCAGCACCGCGATCTTGGCGCGCTGGGCCATGCTCGGTTCGGTCGGAGGTTCAACATTCTTGGTCGCGGCCAGCTTCTTCAGGTTGTCGCCGACCGTGGTGTGCTCGTCGACCATCAGCGTGGCGAAGCTTTTCACATCCGGATTGGTAGTCTTTTCCAGCGCGATCTTGCTGGCCTTGACCTCGGCGTTGCCGGCTTCGGCGGCGCTGTTGAGGAAGCTCTTGTCGGCGCGCGGTAATTCATCGGCGCGTGCATGGCCGATCATCAGCGCCAGGCCGGCGACGCTTACGGCGGTCACGCCCAATACCTTGATCAGCGTGCCGGAGCGGCGTGGTGTAAACATGCGGAACTGCGGACGGAAACTCGTCGACATGGTGTTTCTCCTTGAATTTGATGACTGACTGGCTGCGGACCCTGCCGCTGCAACATGGTGCCAATGTAGTGCACCGCGGGGCTCCGTCAAATCGGACAGCATCTCTGCTGCTTGTAAGAATTCAGGAGTCCGGGCGCACAGTTTGGAATTCCTACATCGATTTACCGCAGTTGCCGATACTGACGTCGCCAAGGCAGGCCTATGCTGGACAGCTACTACTCCACCCTGCCGAGGAAACCATGTCCACCACCGTCGCTGAAATGCTCGTTGAGACGCTCCACACCATCGGCGTGCGCCAGATATTCGGCGTCGTCGGCGATGCGCTCAATCCCTTCACCGAAGCCGTACGCAAGGACAAGCGCATCGAATGGATAGGCGTGCGCCACGAAGAAGGCGCCGCCCTGGCCGCCGCCGGGCAGGCCAAGCTCACCGGCAAACTGGCGGTCTGCTGCGGCACTACCGGGCCCGGCGCCAATCACCTGGTCGCGGGACTGTATGAAGCACGCAAGGACCACGCACCGGTGCTGGCGATTTCCGGCGGCGTACCGGCCAGCCGGCGCGGCATCGACTACCTGCAGGAAAACAATCCCGACCTCCTGTTCCGCGACGTCGCCTCTTACACACAGACCATCATCGATCCGGCGCAGACAGTGCAAGTCGTCCGTCAAGCCATCGCCCAGGCCTACCACCAGCGCGGCGTCGCCCACATCAGCATCCCGGCCGACGTCATCGGCGCCAAGCTGCCCGGCCCTGCCGCCGTGGCCAGCCTCAATGCGTTGCGTCCGCAACCGGAAGTGGCGCCGCCCGAGAGCGAAATCACCCAGGCGGCACAACGCATCGACGCCGCCGCATCGGTCGCGATCTTCGTCGGCAACGGCGCCCGCTCCGCTATCGGCGACATTGCCGTGCTGGCCGAAAAGCTGCAGGCGCCTATCCTCCATACCTTCCGCGCCAAGGACATGCTGCCCTACGATCATCCGCACTGGATCGGCGGTGTCGGCCTCATCGGCGGCGCTCCCGGCATGGACGCCATGCGCGACGCCGAGCTGCTGCTGATGCTCGGCACCGACTATCCCTATTCCGAATTCCTGCCCACGCGCACCCAGACCGTGCAGATCGACGAACGCGGATTCGTCCTCGGTCGCCGCATGCCGGTCGACCTCGGCATCACCGGCTCGGTCGGCCCGGCAGTGACGCAACTGCTGCAACAGGTGCAAGGAAAAACCGACACCACCTTCCTGCGCAAGGTCGGCGAACATCGCAAGCAATGGAACAAGACGCTCGAAAAGCACGCCATAGCGCCGCCTGATCCGGACAAGGGACCGATCAAGCCGCAATATCTTGCGCGCCGTCTGAGCGACCGCGCTGCGGAGGACGCCGTGTTCGTCGTCGATACCGGCGTGGTGACGCTGTGGTGCGGCAACTGGATCCGACAAAGCGGCCGCCAGCGTCTGCTCGCCTCCTTCAACAACGCCGCCGTCGGTACTTCGTTGGGCCAGGGCAACGGCATCCAGGCGCTGGACCGCAACCGCCAGGTGATCGTGGCGGCAGGCGACGGCGGCTTCACGATGCTGCTGGGTGAATTCATGACAGCGGTGGAACACAAGCTGCCGGTCAAGGTGGTGGTGTTCAACAACCGCGAATGGGGACTGGTGCATCTGGAAATGGAAGAAGCCGGCCTGCCCGCCTTCCAGGGGTCGGAGTTTCCCAATCTCGATTTCGCGCTGTTCGCCGGCGCTTGCGGAGCCCAGGGTTTCACCGCGAAGACGCCGGCGCAGCTGGAAGAAGCGCTGGGACCTTTCCTCGCCGCGCCCGGACCGGCTATCCTGAACGTATTCATCGATCCGTCCGAATTGCCCATCATGCCCCACATCAAGCTCGACCAGATCTGGCATTTCGGCATGGCCAAGGTCAAGGAAGCGATGATTTCAATGGGCGGCGGTTGAGCATGCCCGCGACTATCCAGACGAGGAAGACATGAAACTCAAGGGATCCTGCCACTGCGGCGCCGTCAGCTTCACGCTCAACAGCGACACGCCCTATCCTTACCAGCGCTGTTACTGCTCGATCTGCCGCAAGACCCAGGGCGGCGGCGGTTATGCAGTCAATCTGGGCGGCGACTTCCTCAGCCTCAAGGTCAAGGGCGCCGACGATGTCAGCGTCTATCATGCCCGCTTGAAACGCAAAGGCGAAAAGCGCGTCCACACCAGCACCGGCCAGCGCCATTTTTGCCGCCGTTGCGGCAGCGCGCTGTGGCTGTACGATCCGACCTGGCCGGACCTCGTGCATCCCTTCGCGTCCGCCATCGATACGCCCTTGCCGACGCCGCCCGAGTACACGCACTTGCTGCTGGATTACAAGGCGCCGTGGGTCGAGCTCAAGGCCGGACGCAAAGATAAGCAGTTCGCGCAATTTCCCCGGGAGTCGCTGCTGGAATGGCACCAGCGCCTCGGCTTCGCCGATGCCGATGCGCAAGACTGAGAGCTGCTCAGGGACTCCGATCCGTTTAGCGGCGCGTGTGCAGCGCTAAATCCTGGTCGGATCTTCGTGGCGCTGCTTGTGCAATGCATACTGAAAGCGCCCCGCCGTCTGCGGCTTGATGAACAGCGCCACGATCTCCGGGTGCAGCGCATGCAATCGCGTCTCCATTTCAATCACCAGCACTTCGATCTGCGGCGTGTTGAGGTCGTCTTCAAATTCCACGCTTAAGGCCGCCAGAATCTGATGCGGCGCCAGATGCACGGTCAAGACGCCGTTGGCGCCGACCACGCCATCCAGCGAGGTCGCTTCGGCCAGGATGGAATCCAGCACCTCCTGCCGCGCACGTTCACCGATCAGCAAGCCCTTGGTTTCCTGCCCCAGCACGGCCGCGGTCGCAGCCAGGATGACGCCGATCACGATGGAAGCGACGCCGTCCCAGGCCGGCACATTGAAATGCTGCGACAGCCAGATGCCGATGAAGGCGGCGGCGATGCCCAGCATCGCGGCGGTGTCTTCGAGCAACACGATGAAAGTCGGCGGATCCTTGCTGTGCCGGACCTCTTCGGGCAGGTCGGCAATGCGCTTCGGGCCCTTGAACTTGTGCAGCGTCAACAGCCAGGAACAGCCTTCGAAGATCGCCGCTGCCAGCAGCACCAGATAGCTGGCGAGGACGTTTTCCACCGGTTCGGGATCCATGATGTGATGGATGCCTTCGTAGATCGACAGCCCCGCGCCGAGCGTGAAGATCAGCACCGCCACCACGAAACTCCAGAAATAGACTTCGCGGCCGTAGCCGAGCGGATGGTCGTGATCGGGCCGCTGATTGGCGCGGCGCAAGCCGTACAGCAGCAGGAGTTCGTTGCCCATGTCGACCAGCGAATGGATGCTTTCGCTCAGCATGGCCGAACTGCCCGTCCATACCGCCGCCCACAGCTTGGTGAGCGCGACGAGGAAGTTGCCTGCGAGTGCGGCGTAAATCACCAGCCGCGACGATGCGGCGGGTTGCTGCAGGCGGCTATGTATTTGCCGGGAGGAAGCAGTCATCCGCCGTCCTTTGTCCCCTGGGGCGCACGCCGGCGATTGCGCAGGTACACCACTTGCCCCACCAGCGCCGCGCACAAGGTCGCGGCGTTGGACGCTACGAACACCCAGTTGCCGACGCTGGCGCTATAAATCACAAAGCCGGTCGAGGTCGCCAGTTGGCCGACAAACATCCAGTGCGATACTCCTTTAGTGCTACCGCTACGCCATTGCGTGAAGACCTGGGCGGATACCGTCAGCAACAGCAGCAAGGCGCTGATCCATCCTACGAGATCCATCATCGCGGCCTTCTTTCTTCGATTGTGTTTGCGTCTGCGCGTCCTACAATGCAATCAGGCACAGTCCGATGCCGGTCCGGCGCCACAGGCATTAGGCTTGCTCATGACATGCCGTCATCACGTGCCAACCCGCAAGGAGTGATCCATGAATGCCCATCCCGACGAACCGCAAGCCCGCGAACAATATGCCGATGAACTGAGGCGCCGTTATCGCGAGCTGCGCCGCTGGGCCGTGGAAAACTGGCCCAACACCACGCAGCCGCTCCAGGCATCCGACTTCATCGCCACTGACCGCGAGTTGCAATTGCTGCTTGGCGCACGCCTGAACGCCGGCCAGCGCCCGGATCAGCGCCCCGCCGATGCCCCGTATGAAGACGTCACGCCGATGCCCTGGCCTTGAGCCTGATCAAATCCGGCCTGTGTAAGAGCGATTGCCCTGCAGATCGACATAACGCGGCGGCGCCAGCGGGTCGAAATCGTCCCAGTCGCCATGTACGATATGGCCTTCGCTGCGCTCGATGTCGGCCGCCTTGAGCGAATGCAGCAAGGCGATGGCTTCGTTTTCCTGCGGCGTGCCTTCCACCGCAACGGCCACGCGCATGCCGGCCTTGCGCACTTCCTTTTCCTGCGTATGGCGACCGCCCTCATCGGTGTCGTCGGTTGCGTTGAGCGAGCCCACCAGCGAGCCCAGATGCGCGCCGACCAATCCGCCCAGCACCGGTCCGACAGGGCCGGTCACGGGAGCAGTCGCCGACCCTGCCGTAGCGCCGACCACTACGCCGGTAGCGGCTCCCGCCGCAACACCTGCCGGAGTGTCTTTCGCCCCGGGCGATTCGTCGCGGTCGCCTCCGACGAGATAGGTATCGTGCTGGCCGGCGGGATTGAGATAGAAGGTGGTGATCATCTCGCGGGGATAGCCGGCCTGCACCAGCTCGTCCACCGCGTATTCGGTCTCATCCACCAGTTGAAATCTGCCTACGATGATCGATGACATTTGAATCTCCTTGCAATGTAAGTCGGCCAACTTCGTTGCCCTGCCTTCCCGATACTAGTCGGCTCGGCAGTGCATCACGATAGGCGAGCTCCGCATTTGCCTGTAGGAATTCCTGCGGCCTCAGTCCGAAAGCACCAGGACATCCACCGGAAGTACCCGCAGCACGTCCGCCACGACAATCCGCTGCTCGCGCACCGCTCCTTCAGCACCCGACAGGACGCTTTGCCATTCGCCGGCAGGACTGTCCGCCGGCAACTGCACCGCCGTATCGCCCCAGCGTTGCGGCGGGATCAGCGGCGTCGCCGCGTGCAGCGTTTGCGCGGTATGGCCGCTGACGACCAGGCGCGCGGCATGGCGGCTGACCAGCACGACAATCGTCAGTCCGTCGCAACGGCGCGCGAAGGCGACAAGTTTGTCCGCCAGCTCGCCCGTGACCGTCAGCGGCACGTAGTCGCCGATGGTGAACAGGCTTTCCCTGCCGCGCCGGAAATGCAGCAGCGTGCGGATCAGTTGCTGCTTGCAGGCGCCGTTGCGCCAGTCTTCCAGCGTCAGCGGCGCGGTCAGCCCGGCTTGCATCAGCTGTTGCCGCAAGGCGTAATCCACAGGCCGCCGGTTATCCGGGTCGACCAGGCTGAAATCCCACAGGTCGCATCCCTGATACAGATCCGGCACGCCGGGTACGGTCAGTCGCAACATGGTCTGTCCCAGGCTGTTGAGCGCGCCGGCGGCGGCCACTTCCTGGACGAAATGGTGCAAGGCCGGCAGGAAGGCATTGTCGGCTTCGGCGCGCAGGATGCGCCGGAGGAAGCCCTCGCACTGCGCCTCGTAATCGAGGTCGGGCGCATTCCAGTCGGAGCGGCGCTTGGCTTCGCGCAGGGCCTTGCGCTGCCAGGCCGCCACACGCTCCAGCAACTCCGCGTGGCCGGATTGCTCCAGCGGCCAGACGCCGATCAGCGTCTGGTACAGCATCAGCTCATCGACCGCGTCGATCGGCATCTGCGTGCGCGCGGCCTGGTTAAGCGCACGCCAGCGCTGCAGGGTGCTTTGCCAGTGTGCCGGGATTTCGCTGAGTACCGCCAGCCGCATGCGCGCGTCTTCGCCGCGCTTGTGATCGTGGGTGGCCGTGGCCAGCATCGCCGCCGGAAAATCGCGCTGGCGGCGTGCGACATGGCGATGAAAATCCTCGATTCCCAACGCCAGCTGCGCCGGTTCGGAACCGACTTCATTGCGCGACAGCAAGCGGCCGTAACGATAGAACGCCGTGTCTTCAGTCGACTTCGCGGTCAATGGCGGCGTCAGTTGCTGGAAACGCGTCAGCGCGCGCCAGTGCAATTGCGCGTGGCGTTCATCCTGAATCCCGGGTTGCGGCGGATCGGCGAGAAGGCCGACGATCGCCTCCAGCGCCGCCTGGTCCGATTTCGCCAGCAGGTCGCGCACGCGTGCGGCGGTGGCGCGAATCACGGAGGCGTCGCGACTGCCGCAGCCGGCGCGAACGCCGTAGGTGCGATACACCGGAAAATACACCAGCAACTCCCGCACGCAGCGCCGGATCGCCATCAGCGACAGATCGCGCGTGGCCACGGCGGAACGCGCCAAGGTGTGCAGCGCCGCCGTCAGCGCATTGAATTCGCTGGCGAAATTGCGCTCCAGCAAACGCCGCCGCGTGCTGTGCACCAGATGCCCGAAGCCGTCGGGATCGGTACGGTATTCCTTCCAGATCGCATCCAGCACGGCGGCGCCCCTCTCGTCATGCAATATGGCTGCGGCCTGGTCCATGAAGTCGTAACCGGTGGTGCCGTCGATGCCCCAGTCGGTCGGCAGGCTTTCTTCCGCGCCGAGGATCTTCTCGGCGACGATGTAGACCGGCTGCCCCTGCGTCAGCGCCTCCAGCCGCTGACGCAGACGTTGCACGTAGGCAGCAGGCTCTGCCAGGCCGTCGATGTGGTCGAGCCGCACGCCGTCGATCAGGCCTTCGCCGACCAGGCGGAACAGCAAGGCATGCATGGCTTCGAAGACGTCATCCTGCTCCACGCGCATGCCGATGAGGTCGCCGATCTCAAAGAAGCGGCGCCAGTTGATCTCGTCGCCGGCATTGCGCCAGTCGCACAGGCGGTAATGCTGGCGCTCCAGCAATTCATGCAACGCGGCCGCGCCGTCCGGCGTCAGTGCGCAGTATCGGGCCAGGCAGGCGTCGATGGCGCCGCGCACAGCCGGGTCTTCGACAGCCTGCTCAAGCACCCGCCACGCCTGTGCGGCGCAGGCCTGGCGCTCTTCCTGCACGGCCGCTTCCTGCACCCGCCGGAATGCCGCTACGGCTTCAGCCAGCCGCGGCGAACCGGCTGCGCCGAGTACGTCGACATAGTCTTCCGGAGCCAACGGCAGGCGATTGCCGGGACAGGCGACGTATAGGCGGCCGGCCTCCCTTTCCAGCTTGATTTCGCCGGCGAGCAGCAACCCGCCGTAGGGCTTGCCGAGCACCGGCAGCAATACCTTGCCGTGCAGCGCCGGATCGGCGCCCAGCCATTCGATGTCGAACCAGCTTGCGTAATGGCTGTGCCGGCCCCACAACAGCACATCGCGCCACCACGGATTCTGGTCGCCGAGCGCCATGTGATTCGGGACGATGTCGACGATCAGTCCCATGTGCCGTTCATGCAAGGCCTGCACCAGGCGGCGCAGCCCGTCTTCGCCGCCCAGTTCTGGATTGACGCGGGCGGGATCGACGACGTCGTAGCCGTGCGTTGACCCGCTGCGTGCCGTGAAGATCGGCGACGCGTACAAATGGCTCACGCCGAGCGCCGCGAAATAATCGGCCTGCGCCAGGGCATCGTCAAAGGTGAAGTCGCGATGGAATTGCAGGCGCAGCGTAGCGCGCGGTATCAATGCCCGAGGAGATGCGGGAGAGTTCAAGGTTTCCTGCCTGTCTTGTCAGTGTCTTTTGCACGAACGGTGCGTTGCAACAGCCGCATGCGCCGGCGGCAATCGACGTGGTCCAGCAGCGTCTCCGCCGTGGCCGGCAACCGGCGTTGCCAGTTGGGATGGGTATCGACGGTGCCGGGCAGATTCGGCTGATCCTCCAGGCCGAGCAGATCCTCGATCGGCAACAAGGCCAGCGGCGCCGGCGTCTGTGCGATGAAGGCGGCGGCGCCGTCGATCACGTCCTGCGGCGCATCGTCGGACGGCTGGTCGCCGGCCACGCAATCGGCATCGAGCAAGGCCTGCCACAGCAAGCTGCGGTCTTCGCCGCGATCGGCGCGGGTCTGGGCGTCGGTGGCGCCCGGCATCAGCAGATCAAGCCTGGTGCGCCAGGCGATGTCGCTGCCCTGCCACCAGCCCGCAACGGTCGGCAGGTCGTGCGTCGAGGTGGTGGCGATGGCATGCCCCGGCCATTGTTGCGGCGGCAGGAAATTCGCGCGCGCATCGCGCTGGAACCACAGCACGCCGATGCCGAGCAAGCCGGCTTCCTTGAGCTCGGTGTCGAACCCTTCGGGCACGGTGCCCAAGTCTTCACCGATGACGATCGCGCGATGACGCCAGGACTCCAGCGCGATCAGCCGCAACAGGTCGCGTGCCGGATAGCGCAGGTAGGCGCCTTCGTTGGCGTCGCCGCCCTCGGGCGCCAGCCATAGCCGGGTCAGGCCCATCACGTGGTCGATACGCACGCCGCCGGCGTGGGCGAAGGCCGAACGCAGCATCGCGATATACGACCTGAATCCCTGTTCACGCAGCGCCAGCGGCGAAAACGCACCGATGCCCCAGTTCTGGCCGCGGGTATTGAGCAAGTCGGGCGGTGCGCCGGCGGACAAGCCCGCGATCATCTCCGAACTGTGACTCCACGACTGGCTGCCGCCGTTGTCGGCGCCGACCGCGAGATCGGCGATCAGTCCCACCGCCATGCCCGCCGCCCGCGCCGATTCTTGCGCGGCCTGCATCCAGCGCGAGGCCTGCCATTGCAAAAAGATATGGAAATCGACTTCCCCGCTCTGCTCTTCCGCGAAACGTTTCAGCTCGGCGCTGCCGGGGCGGTGGTAACGCTCCGGCCAGCGTCGCCAGTCGCTGGCGACGTCGATGTTTTTGGTCTGCTGCCAATAATGCAGCGTCTCGAACAGTGCGTGGTCCGCCAGCGCCTGTCCGCCTTGCAGCCGGAACGCCGCCAGTTCGGCCGAAGGACGATCCTGCATGCGGAACAACGCGTACAGATGGCGCAGCAAGGTCATGCGATGGGCACCGGCTTCGGGCCAGTTGACCAGGCCGGTCTGTTCCAGCCGTTGATGGCGGGCCTGCATCTCGGGGCCGCCTTCATTGAGCACCTGCGCCACCGCGTCGGCGCCGAGAACGGCAGCGGGGTCGATGTGCAACACATTGAGGAACAGGCGGCTCGACGGCGAATAGGGACTGAAACGATGCGGATCGGCCGCGAACATCGCATGTACCGGCGAGATCGCCAGCGCCGAAGCGCCCTCTGCACCGGCTCGCGCAGCCAGCTCGGCCAGGCCGGTGAAGTTGCCGATGCCGCCGTCGCCCTGGCTGCGCAGCCCGTACAGTTGCAAGGCCAGGCCCCAGCCGCGATCGGCGTGCGCCTTGAAGTGTCGATGCGGAGTCGCGTCGAAGGCGTCGGCGACGCTGTAGCAGCGGCGCGGCGCCACCGCCAGCGTGACCTCGGCGTCGCCGGCCTGCAGGCGGTGGTAGCCGTATTCGTCGATCGCTTCCAGCATCGGCGTGCGACTCTCGTCGGACGATACGCGGCGCTCGATCTTGCGGCCGGACTCCAGCGTGACCAGGCAGGCGCGTCCATGCAGGCCGCAATGTTCCGGCAAGGAAACCGGCTGGCCGATCTCGGCCGTGATCAGCGGCGGCAAGTCGCGCGCCTGGTTGCCGCGCTGCAGCTGCGCCATGCTGTCGAGCGCCTGGCGATGGCTGTCGCACGGCAGGTTCAAGGCCGCCAGGATGGTGCGCAGCGACGCCGGCGTCACGCGTTGCGGCTGGTTGTAGGCGTCGATCCAATCGACCGAAATGCCGGCCAGCGCCGCCAGCGTAAAGACCGCCTGGTCGTAGTCGCTGGGCGGATTTTCCTCAACGGGAAGTGATGTGGCGGAAGTCATCTTGCAGCCTCGCGTATGACCAGGATGGAATGCGCCGGCAGCGTGCCGGCGGCCAATGCGTCAAGCACGCCGCCGCTGTCGAACAGGACATCGGCGCCGGCCGGTACGACCAGCGTCTCCAGCGATTCGCGCAGCGGCTGCTCACCCAGATTGACGCAGATATTGAGCACCGTACCGTTGTTCAGGCGCCAGCGCGCATAGACGGCTTTCAAACCGATTGCCTGCGCATCGAGCGCAACCGCGCCGGGCAAATATGGTGTGATCGCTTCGCGCCGGATCAGCAGCAGACGGTAGCACCAGCCCATCCATTGGCCGGCGCTCTTGTCCTCTTCAGGCGAGACCGGTTCGGGAATCGACGCCATGAAGGTGGAAAAACTGTTCGGATCCGGCAAGGCGTCGAGCGCCTTCGGATCGGAAAACTCGGGAAAGCGCGAGAACTCCTTGCGGCGGCCGCTGCGCACCGCGTCGGCCAGTTTCTCGTCGGCGTGGCTGGTGAAGTAATAGAACGGCTGCGGCGCGCCGTATTCTTCGCCCATGAACAGCATCGGGATCTGCGGCGACAACAGCAGCAAGGCCTGTGCCGCACGCAAGGCGTCCGGATGCGCCAGCGTGGTCAGGCGCTCGCCCTGGGCGCGATTGCCGATCTGATCGTGATTTTGCAAGAACAGCACGAAGGCCGTCGGCGGCAATTCGGCGCTGGGTTCGCCGCGCACTTCGTTGTTGCGATACGGCGATGGCTCGCCTTGATAGATAAAACCTTCGCGCAGGCAGCGCGCCAGTTTTTCGGCCGGCTGCACCGCGTAGTCGCTGTAGTAGCCGCCGGTCTCGCCGGTCAGCAGCACGTGCAGCACATGATGGCCGTCGTCATTCCATTGGGCGTCGTATTTGTCGCCCTCGCCCGGCTTGCCTTGACCGCCGTCGAGCAGCGAAGCGGCGTTGTCGTCATGCTCCAGCACCAGGTGTACATGGCGGCGCGACAGGCCGATGTCCGCATCCTCCTGCTCGATCGCGCGCCGCACCTTGCGCGCCAGATCGTGCAGCCAGCCCTGTTCGCGGATGGCATGGACGGCGTCCAGGCGCAGACCATCGAAGCGGTATTCCTGCAGCCAGTACAAGGCGTTCTGAGCGAAGAAGTCGGCTACTTCGGGACGGCGAAAATCGATGGTCTCGCCCCACGGCGTGGTGGTATCCGTCCGAAAGAACGGCGACGCATAGCTGTTGAGATAATTGCCGTCGGGGCCAAAATGGTTGTACACCACATCGAGGAACACCATCATGCCCAGCCCGTGGGCGGTATCGATCAGTTGCTTCAACTGTTCCGGCGTGCCATAGCTGGCGTCCGGCGCATAGGGCAACACGCCGTCATATCCCCAGTTATAGGCGCCGGGGAATTCCGCCACCGGCATCAGCTCGACCGCCGTGATGCCGAGCTCGGCCAGTTCCGGCAGGCGTTGCAGCACGCCGGCAAAACCGCCCAGCGCGCCGACGTGCAATTCGTACAGCACGGTCTCGTGCCAGGGCCGGCCGCGCCAGTCCAGCGTCTGCCATTCATAGGCGGAGGCGTCGATCACCACGCTGTCGGCATGCACGTCGCCGGCCTGGCTGCGCGAAGCAGGATCAGGCACGCTGATCTCGCCGTCGGTCTGCGACATCAGTACGTAGCGATACTGGCTGCGCGCTTCGCACTCGGTCTCGACTTCGAACCAGCCCTCGCCGGCCGGCGACATCGGCACTTTGCGCTGGCCGTCGATCAGCACCGAAGCGGTCTTGGCCAGCGGCGCCCACAGCCGGAAACTGGTGCGGCCGTTGCCCAGATACTCGGCGCCGAACGGCAGGCGGTAGTGGAAGCGAACGTTGTTCGGATGGAGTTGCACTGGACTGTTCATGATTGTTCCCGGCATGGACGATTGGCGAAAACCTGCACGCTATGCGCCGCGACTTCAACGCTGGCGGTGGTACAGGCTTCCCTGGAAACGGCGCCGTCGGAGATGTTGCTGTCGATGAGCAGGTAGTGCGCATCCTCGGCGCGCGGAAAACTGAACTCGATCGGCTCATGTCCCGCGTTGAAGAACATCAGCACGATGTCCGGGCCCCCGGCCTCGTTCCCCGCCGCATCCACATTGCCCGCGCCGGCGCATTGCAGCGTCAGCGCGCGCGCCACCGGGTTTTGCCAGTCCTCGACCGAGATCGGTGTGGCGCGTTCGTCGAACCAGGCGACATCCTTGAGACCGGGTTCGATCTCCGTGTTGCCGTGCAGGAAGCGATCGCCCTGCAGCACCGGGAAATCACGGCGGATCGCCGTCAGCCGTGCGACATAGCTGATCAGCGCCTGGCCTTCTTGGGTAGCGGCATCCTTCCAGTTGACCCAGGAAATCTCGTTATCCTGGCAATAGGCGTTGTTGTTGCCGCGCTGGGTGCGATGGAATTCATCGCCCGCCAGCAGCATCGGCGTCCCCTGTCCCAGAAACACGCAGGTCAGCATGGAGCGCTGGACGGTGGCGCGCAGCTGCAGGATTTCCGGATCATCGGTCGGTCCCTCCACGCCCCAGTTGGCGCTGTAATTCTCGTTGTGGCCGTCATTGCCGTTTTCGCCGTTGGCTTCGTTGTGCTTGGTCTCATAGCTGACCAGATCGCGCAGGGTGAAGCCGTCGTGCGAAGCGATGAAGTTGACCGAGGACCAGGGCTTGCGGTGATGATGATCGAACAGGTCCGACGAACCCAGCATGCGTCCGGCGAACTCGCCGCGCAGGCCCTCGCCCCCTGCCCAGAAGTGACGCACGGCGTCGCGGAATTTGTCGTTCCATTCGGCGAAGCGAGGCGGATGGTTGCCGAGCTGATAGCCACCCGGACCGATATCCCACGGTTCGGCGATCAGCTTCAGCTGCGACAGCACCGGATCCTGCATCAGCGCGTCGAAGAAGCCGCTGCCCGGATCGAAGCCGGTCGGCTCTCGGCCCAGCGTCGTGCACAGGTCAAAACGGAAGCCGTCGATATCGAAGGCCTCGGCCCAATAGCGCAGCGAATCCAGCACCAGCTGGATCACGCGCGGGTGCGACATGTTGACGGTGTTGCCGCAGCCGGTGTCGTTGATGTAATACCGCTCCTCGCCAGGCAAGAGACGGTAATAATTAGCGTTGTCGAGACCGCGCATGCTCAGCGTCGGCCCAAGTTCGCTGCCCGAGCAAGTGTGGTTGTAGACCACGTCGAGGATCACCTCGATACCGGCTGCGTGGAAATGGCGCACCGCCATGCGCAGCTCGTTGAGATCGCCGGTGGACAGGTAGTTCGGTTCCGGCGCAAAGAAGCCAAGCGTGCTGTAGCCCCAGTAATTGCGCAGGTCGCGCTGCAGCAGGAAGTTCTCTTGCAGGAAAGCATGCACCGGCATCAGTTCCACCGTGGTCACGCCCAGCTTTTGCAAATGGGCGATGAAATCGGGATGGCCAAGCGCAGCAAAAGTGCCGCGTTCATGCGGCATGACGCCGTCGCGCATCATGGAAATACCGCGCACGTGCGCTTCGTAGATGACCGTCTTGGACCACGGCACGCGCGGCCGCGGGAATTTCTTCCCGACCGGCATATCCTCGTTGACCACCGCCTTGGGCATGGCGGCGGCGCTGTCGCGGCGGTCGAAGCTGAGGTCGCCCTTGGCCGAGTGCATGCGATAGCCGAATAATGCATCGGTCCAGCGCACCTGGCCGACCAGCTGGCGTGCATAGGGATCGAGCAGCAATTTGTTGGGATTGAAACGATGACCTTTCTGCGGCTCATACGGACCGTAGGCGCGATAGCCGTAGACCAGTCCCGGGGAGGTGTCGGGCAGATAGCCGTGCCACACCTCATCGGTGCATTCCGGCAAGGTCAGGCGCTCGACTTCACGCCGGCCGGTGGCGTCGAAGATGCACAGCTCGATCTTGGTGGCGTTGCCGGAGAAGACAGCGAAGTTGATGCCCAGTCCGTCAAAATGGGCTCCCAACGGATAAGGCGATCCTGCTTGCAGATGGCGCGGTGTTACTAAAGTCATATGGAACTCATCTCATGAATGATTGGAAGTACGGATTGCAAGTGCGGATTACAGGGAAGAACGATCCTGCCGGGTGGTAGTGCAAGCTGCGGCACTACGCCGGACAGGACGTTCCCGAGGGGTGTTCCGGAGAAAGGCATCTCAGGATTATTCATGAGACGAGTTCCTTCTTTCCCCGGCGCAGGATGATGGTGGAAAGCGGCGGCAAGGTCAGCTGCAACGAAACGGGATGGCCGTGCCACTCCTGCTGTTGCGCGGTGACGCTGCCGCTGTTGCCGAGATTGCTGCCGCCGTAGATGTCGGCGTCGGTGTTGAGGATCTCGGTCCATTGCAGTTCATGGGCGGCGCCGGCCGGTACGCCGATGCGGTAGTTGTGGCGCGGCACCGGAGTCATGTTGACCGCCACCAGCAGAGGCTCATCCTCTTCACTGCCGTGACGGAAATAGGCGAACACGCTATTGACGCTGTCATTGCCGACCACCCACGAGAAACCCTCGGCGCGGCTATCGTTCAGATGCAGCGGCGGCAAGCTGGCGTACAGCCTGTTGAGGTCGCGCACCAGGCGCTGGATGCTGCGATGACGCGGATCGTCGAGCAGATCCCATTGCGGCGACTTGTCGTGGTCGAACTCCTGGTACTGGCCGAATTCGCAGCCCATGAACAGCAGCTTCTTGCCCGGATGGGTCCACATGAAGCCGAGATAGGCACGCAGGTTGGCCAGTTTCTGCCAGTAGTCGCCCGGCATTTTTTCCAGCAGGGAGCGCTTGCCGTGCACCACTTCGTCATGCGAAATCGGCAGCACGAAGGCTTCCGAATAGGCGTAGATCATGCCGAAGGTGAAATTGTGATGGTGGTAGCGGCGATAGATACTGTCTTCTTCCACATAGCTCAGGGTGTCGTGCATCCAGCCCATGTTCCACTTGTACGAGAAGCCCAGGCCGCCCTCTTTCACCGGCGCCGTGACGCCGGGCCAGGAAGTGGATTCTTCCGCGATCATCAGCGCGCCGGGACAGCGTTCGGCCACGGTCTGGTTGAGTTCGCGCAGGAAATCGACCGATTCCAGGTTCTCGCGCCCACCGTGGATGTTGGGCACCCATTCGCCCGCTGCGCGGCTGTAGTCGCGGTACAGCATCGACGCCACCGCATCGACGCGCAGGCCGTCGACGTGGTAATGCTCCAGCCATTCGAGCGCGCTGGCGATCATGAAGCCGCGCACCTCGTTGCGGCCGAGGTTGTAGATCAGCGTGTTCCAATCCTGGTGGAAACCTTCGCGCGGATCACTGTGTTCGTACAGCGGCGTGCCGTCGAAATACGCCAGCCCGTGGCCGTCCGACGGAAAATGCGCCGGCACCCAATCGAGGATGACGCCCAGGCCTTCGCGATGACAACTGTCGACGAAGCCGGCAAAATCCGCCGCCGAACCGAAGCGTGCGCTCGGTGCAAATTGCGATAGCGGCTGGTAGCCCCATGAGCCGCCGAAGGGATGTTCCATCACCGGCAGCAATTCCAGATGGGTAAAGCCCATGCCCTTGGCATACGGGATCAGCCGCTCCGCCAGTTCGTTCCAGTTGAGGCTGCGCCCTTCTTCTTCGAGGATGCGCATCCAGGAAGCGGCATGCACTTCATAGATCGAGACCGGCGCCTGCAACGATTGCTTTTGCGCGCGCTGCTTCATCCATTCGCCGTCGCGCCAGCGCCAGGCGTCGCGGTCATCGATCACGCGTGAGGCGGTGGCCGGCGGCAACTCGGTGGCGCGCGCCATCGGGTCGGCCTTGGACGGCTGCACACGGCCGTCCGGTCCCACGATTTCATATTTGTAGAGCGCACCGTCGCGCAACCGCGGAACGAACAGCTCCCACACGCCGGCGCTCTGGCGCAAGCGCATCGGATGGCGGCGACCGTCCCACTGGTTGAAGTCGCCGATCACCGAGACGCGCTGCGCATTGGGCGCCCATACCGCAAAGCGCACGCCGTCGACGCCGTCGACCTGCATGACTTGCGAGCCGAGGCAGCGCGCCAACTGGCGATGCCGCCCTTCGCGGAACAGGTGCAGATCGAAGTCGGAAATCAGCAAACCGAAGGCATACGGATCTTCAGTGACCTCCACCTCTTCCAGCTTGCCGTTCTTGCCCGGCCATGCCACGTGCAGCACGTACGGAATCTCGTGATGCGCCTGTGCCGGCAGGTTCACTTCACCGTAGAAGATACCGTTGGCGCCGCCTTCCGCCGCGCCAAGCTGGGTCAGATTGCCCAACAGCACGCCATGCGGATCGGACTCGTCGGCCGGCCGCGAAAACACCTGCACCGCCATCGCGCCCGGGTAGTAGCAGCACAGGCGCAGGCTTTTCCCGCCGGTCTTCAGATCGGCGTAGCGCGGACCAAGCAGCGCAAACGGATCGCCCAGCCTGCCCTGCTGCAAACTGCCGGCCAGCTGCAGGTCGGGGAGCGCGCGATCAATTCCGTTGCCGTCGCGGTGCGCGTCATTGTGTAGAGATAAGGCCATCTTGATTCCTCTTGGTCTTGTTCTTGCATGTTGGTGTTCCGGCCGCATCCGTGAGCTACTTCGCGCCCAGCACCCGCGCCGCAATGGCATGGATGCCGTTCAGCGGCACATGCAGCCAGGCCGGCCGGTTGGCGGCTTCATAGCAGATTTCGTAAGCCGCCTTCTCCAGCGAGAACAGGTCGAGCAAGTCGTTCTGCGCCGCCGGCGGAAGGCTGTGCGCCAGCGCCGGGTTGCCGACGCGGTAGCCTTCCAGGAAAGCCGCCTGGCATTCCGGTGCGAAGCGTTTGAATACCTGCTCCTTGCCGGCGCGCGCGGCCTCGTCGAGATCGCCCGGCCCCATGTTGTAGCCGAAGGCGGCGGCGTACTCGAACGAGCGCATCAGGCCGGCGACGTCACGCAACGGGCTACCCTTGGCGCGACGCTCTTCCAGCGTGCGCGCCGGCTCGCCCTCGAAGTCGATGATGAAGACATCCTTGAAGGCGATCAGCACCTGGCCCAGATGCAGGTCGCCATGCAGCCGCATCGACATCGAACCGTTACCCGCCAGGGCCAGTTGCTCGATGCGCTTGTGCAGCGCTTCGCGCTGGGCCAGCAGGCGCGCCACCTGGCGCGCCTGTTCGACATCGACCCAATCGTTCTTCTTGCGCAGGATCTCGCAGGCAGCATTGAGCTGGTCCGATGCGGACTTGGCCCAGCGCTGGCAAATCGCGGTGTGCACGATCTCGGGCGAGAACGCGGGATCGTCGCCGGGCTTGCCGAGCAAGGTGTGCATCTCGCCGAGGCGCTGGCCGAGCAGGCGCGCGAACGCAGCCAGCTCGGCCAGGCTGGCATTGCCGCTGCGGGCAGGTTCGCCATGCGACGGATCGGGCAAGGGATCGTCCAGGATTGCACGTTCCAGCCTGTCCATGGTCCAGCGCCAGGCGTCGCCCTGGTTGTCGACGTATCGCTGCAGCACGATCAGCGCATAGGGCGTGCCGTCGGCGCCATGGCGCGTGACCTCGCCCAGCGTGGCCGGGACATTCGGGAAACCGTGGCTGGTCAGGTAGCGGCCCATTTCGATTTCCGGATGCACGCCCGGCTTGACCATGCGCAGCACCTTCATGACCACGGCGTCGTTGATCACGACGGAACTGTTGGACTGCTCCTGCGCGACGCGGCGCAATTGCAGCGGCGCATGCAGGATGGCCTTGTCGAAGGCGGCGGTCGGCACGAAGCGCATGTGGCCGTCACCGGCCGGCACGTCGGCGTCTTCCGCCAGCAATTCCAGCACCGTCATGATGAACGAGTCGAGCGCGAACGCATCGGTCAGGAAGCCCACGTGGCGGTTGCGCCGTACGCGCGACAAGGCCAATTGATGCGGCAGCGCCGAGATCGTGTCTTCCTCGCGGATGAAACCAAGCGGCAACAGATAGCGTTGCTCCTCTTCGCCGTCGTAGTGCGCGACGACTTCGCTCATCAGGATGGGCAGATTGCCGGGCACGTTCTTCGACATCGGCAGCTCGGTGGCGGTGACCATGTCGACACGCCCGAGCTGCTTCTGCTTGGCCGCGTACCAGCGGCGCTTGAGCAGATAGTGCGGCAGCACTTCGCGTTCTAGCGTGCCGCGCGCCGGCTCTTCCATGATTTCCTCGACGCCGTGGCGCAGCACCAGCGTGACGTATTCAGGCAGCGGTTCGGGGCTGGCGGCGTACCACGACGGCATGGTTGCTTCGTTGGCCAGCAGGAACCAGTAAAAGCCGAACGGCGGCAGCGTCAGCAGGTAGTTCAGCTTGCCGATCGGAGGGAAAGCGGTGCCGCCCATCATCTCGATCGGGATGCGGTCGGCGAAGGCCGACAATTCCAGTTCCACCGCCTGCGCCGACTGCGACAGGTTGGCCACGCACAGGATGGTCTCGGTGGCGCCGTCGTGCGTGGGGTCGCTGTATTCACGCAGGTACGCCAGTATCTTGCGGTTGCTCGGGTAAATCAGCTTGAGCGTGCCGCGGCCGAAGGCCTGGTGCTGCTTGCGCACACTGAGCAGCCGGCGCATCCAGTTGAGCATCGAATGCCGGTCGTCGTTCTGGGCCTCGACATTGATGGTCTGGTAACCGTATTGCGGATCCATCAGCGGCGGCAACACCAGCCGCGCCGGATCGGCGCGCGAGAAGCCGCCGTTGCGGTCCAGCGTCCACTGCATCGGCGTACGCACGCCGTCGCGGTCGCCCAGGTGGATGTTGTCGCCCATGCCGATTTCATCGCCGTAATAGATCACGGGCGTACCGGGCATGGACAGCAGGAAACTGTTGAGCAGTTGGATGCGGCGCGCATCGCGCTCCACCAGCGGCGCCAGCCGGCGACGGATGCCGAGGTTGAGGCGCGCGCGGCGATCCGGCGCGTAGAAATTCCACAGGTAGTCGCGCTCGGCGTCGGTAACCATTTCCAGCGTCAGCTCGTCGTGGTTGCGCAGGAAGATCGCCCATTGGCAATCGGCCGGAATTTCGGGCGTCTGGCGCAGGATGTCGGTGATCGGAAAGCGGTCCTGGCTGGCCAGCGCCATGTACATGCGCGGCATCAGCGGGAAATGGAATGCCATATGGCATTCGTCGTTGTCGCCGAAATATTGCTGCACGTCTTCCGGCCACATGTTGGCTTCGGCCAGCAGCATGCGGTCGGGATATTTACGGTCCATCTCGGCGCGGATGCGTTTGAGGATGGCGTGCGTCTCGGGCAGGTTTTCGTTGGTGGTGCCTTCGCGCTCGATCAGGTACGGCACGGCGTCGAGGCGCAGGCCATCGATACCCAGGTCGAGCCAGAATGACATGACATTGAACACCGCCTTGAGCACTTGCGGGTTGTCGAAATTCAGGTCCGGCTGATGCGAATAGAAACGATGCCAGAAGTAGGCTTTGGCGACCGGGTCCCAGGTCCAGTTGGATTTTTCGCTGTCGAGGAAGATGATGCGGGTGCCGGCATAGCTCTTGTCGTCGTCGGACCAGACGTAGAAGTTGCGCGCCACCGAACCGGCGCGGGCATGGCGCGCACGCTGGAACCAGGGATGCTGATCCGAGGTGTGATTGATCACCAGCTCGGTGATCACGCGCAGGCCGTGCTCATGGGCGGCGGCGATGAAGCGCCGCACATCGCTCATGTTGCCGTAATCCGGATGGACGTTTTTATATTCTGAAATGTCGTAGCCGTCATCGCGCCGCGGCGATGGATAGAACGGCTGTAGCCAGATCGTGTTGACGCCCAGCCCGGCGATGTAATCGAGCTTCCTGATCAGGCCGGCGAAATCGCCGATGCCGTCGTCGTTGGCGTCAAAATACGATTTGACGTGGATCTGGTAAATGACGGCGTCCTTGTACCACAGCGGATCGTCAGTGAACGGCATGCCGTCTTTGCCGGCGCGCGCCCTGGCCCGGCTGGCCTTGTCCTGATGGCCGCCTTTGGCGTTCTTCCTGGCGCTCTTTGCACCCTTTGCGCCCTTGCTGTCGGCAGGCGGTTCACGGCTGCGCAACATCGTGCTGTCTGTCGGGATTTCCATTTCATGTCTCCATGGCGCGTATGCGCCAGATGCCGTATGGGTTTTTATCGGGGTTCAGGCTGAGCGGCTGGCTGCGGCCGGTCCAGCTGAAACGCCGGTCGGTCAGCAGATCCTCGGCCTGCACGCGACTGTCGTCGCCAAGGCCGAAGCCGTGCAAGGGAATGTCGATGTCGCCATGCTGCTCGTTGAATGGATCGAGATTGATTGCCACCAGGATCACGTTGTCGCCGAAGCGCAGGCGTTCGTCGTTGCTATCGGGGCTGTAAGCCGGCGTGGTCGACTTGACGAAATACAGCACCCGGTCGTTGGATGAGCGCAGGAAATGCACGCCGAGATGGGTCTGCAAAGCCGGGTTCTCGCGGCGGATGCGATTGAGGCGCGTGATGTCCTCGATGATGTTGCCGGGACGCTGCCAGTCCCAGGCGCGCACCTCGTATTTCTCGGAGTCGAGATATTCTTCCTTGCCCGGCACGGCCTGCGCTTCGCATAGTTCGAAGCCGCTGTAGACGCCCCACAAGCCCGACAGCGTCGCCGCCAGCGCCGCGCGGATCACGAAACCGGCGCGGCCGGAGCTTTGCAGGAAATAGGGATTGATGTCCGGCGTGTTGACGAAGAAATGCGGCCGGAAATAATCGCGCGGGCGGTTGTCGCCGTCGGGCGATCCGGTGAGCTCTTCGAGGTAATCGATGAACTCCTGCTTGCCATGACGCCAGGTGAAATAGGTATAGGACTGCGAGAAGCCGACTTTGGCCAGGCGATACATCGGCTTCGGACGCGTAAATGCTTCCGACAGGAAAATCACTTGCGGATAACGGCTGCGCACGGCGGCGATCATCCATTCCCAGAACGGAAACGGCTTGGTGTGCGGATTGTCGACGCGAAACACGTTGACGCCCTGCTGCACCCAGTACAGCACGACGTCGCGCAGGGCAATCCAGAGATCGGGGATGGCGTCCTCGGCGTAGAAATCGACGTTGACGATGTCCTGGTATTTCTTGGGAGGATTCTCCGCATAGCGCATCGAGCCGTCGGGACGCCGGGCGAACCAGCCGGGATGCTCCTTCAGCCAGGGATGGTCCGGTGCGCACTGGATCGCGAAATCGAGCGCCAGCTCCAAGCCATGCGCCGCAGCCGCGTCGCGCAGGCGCAGGAAATCGTCCAGAGTGCCGAGTTCGGGATGGATGGCGTCGTGGCCGCCCTCCTCGCTGCCGATGGCGTAGGGACTGCCGGGATCATCGTCGCCGGGAGTGAGGCTGTTGTTCTTGCCTTTGCGGTTCTTTTTCCCGATCGGATGGATGGGCGGAAAATACAGCGTGTCGAAACCCATTGCGCGGATCGCCGGCAAACGCGCGACCACGTCGTCGAAGCTGCCGTGCCTGGCAGCATCGCCGCTCTGCGAACGGGGGAACAGTTCGTACCAGCTGGAAAACGTTGCCGCCGGGCGCTCGGTCTCGAGCGGATATTCGATCGCGCTGCGCACCAGGAAAGCGCGTGCGCCGGCCAGTTCGGACAGGCGGTCGACCTGCCGCGCGGTGTCGTCGGACAGCAGCAGGGCCAGTCGATTGCCGTTCTTTCCGGACAGCGATTTGAGCAAGGCGGCGCTGCTTTCCAGTACAGCGCCATCGACGCCGTTCTCCAATGCCTGTTCCGCCAGATTGGCCACCAGCAGGCGCCCTTCTTCCAGTTCCAGGTCGACGTTGAGACCGGCCGCCGATTTCTTTTTCAGGCCGTCGCGGAACGTCTCGTAGACGTCGCTCCAGGCTTCGATGCAAAAGTAATGTCGACCGAGCCGCGGCAGCGACAGGCTGGCTTGCCAGCGATCGTTGCCAACGTGTTGCAGCGGCACGCGCTGCCATTGTTTTTCATCGGCAGCACGCACCAGCACGGCAGCGGCGAGATGGTCGTGACCGTCCATGAAGATGTCGGCGCTGACGGTGAAGCTCTGCCCCACGGTACGCTTGGCGGCGAAACGGCCGGCGTCGACGGTCGGCGCCACCTGCTCGATGGCGATGCGGCCGGTGCGGACTTTTTCTGCCACCGGCTTCTTGCGGCGGTTGGGATCGGGGGCGATTGCCGGCGGCGTTTGCAATTCGATCAGTGTGACTTCACCCGGTTGCAGCACGAACTCGCGCTCCGGCGGCCAGTCCAGGATGCGGCCGTCCAGTCGCTGCTGCCAGTCGCCGTCATCGAGGTGCGCTACCTGGCCGAGGCGAGGATTGATGGCGATCAGCTGATGCACTCCCACCTCGCGCGCCAGCAGCAGCACCGGCGCTTCGGGAGCACTGACGGTGCGCAGGCGGAAGCTGCCGGCCGACATGGCCTGATTGGCGGCGCGCACGTCAGCGTCGAGGTTGAAATCGGATTCGGCGCAGGCTTGCGCGAATTGCTGCGGCGTGGTCATGCGGGTGGATGCGGCGGCGTTGCGCGCAATGCTCAACGGTTCGGTCAAGCCGAATTCAAAGCCCATGGGCATCAGCCAGCCGCTACCGCTCAATGCGGCGAAACGCAAGGCACGGAGGGCGCCGAGGCGGCGCGTGTCCTTGTCGTGCCAGCCATGCACGCGGGCGGCGCGCGGGCCGAAGGGATCTTCCGGAAAGCCGAGTACGGGCGCGATGGCGGCCAGTTTTTCGTGTTCGCGGAAATACCACGGGGCGCGAAAATCCCACCACGCGCCCGAAGAAAAGACGGCGTCGAAGCCGCAATCGGCCAGGCGCTCCAGCTGTTGATGCGAACAGCCCGGCGTCCATGCCAGGAAGTGGCAGCACGAGCGCTGCTCCCGCGTGCGCTCCACCAGCCGGCACCAGAAGTCGCCGGGCAAACCGGCCGGATCGTGGCAAACGAAACCGGCCACGCCGGCGTCAATCAGCATCGCCAGGCGCATGTGCCAGCATTCGAGCAAGGCTTCGGCCACCTCGGGCGCGTTGAAGCGCGGTTGCGGAGTCAGGCGATCGGCATCACTCCCACTGTCGCGGCGGCGTGGATCCGGAAGATGGTCGCCGGTCATCGGCGAGGCATCGGCGACGGCAAACCAGTCGGGATGGCTGTGCAGCAACTGGTCGCTGCCGTGGACGCTGGTAACGGCAAGATCGAGCAGCAGGCGCAGGTGATGTTCCGTCGCCAGATGCGCGAGTTCTTCCAGCCGGTCCAGGCTGCCCAGGCTGTTTCCGGCGACGGGGTTTCCGGCGTTGCCGTCTTCCCCGGCAAACAGGCCGGCAATCAGCCCGTCGCCGCACAGCAGGACATGATCGAATCCCATGCCGGTGCTGCGCGCGAACAGATCGCTCCATCCTCCGTCGCCAACCAGCGTGGGATCGATGCAGTAAATACGCGGTGAAAAGGCCTCAGCGGCATGGTTTTCCAATGCTTGATCTCGCTTCTTATGCCGCTTGCTCCAGAGCGACCCGTGCATCAGGCGCCTTGCGTGCAAACAGCGGTTTCGCTTCCGTCGCGGCAATCGCGGCGTACGCGTCGACATAGGCGGCCGCAGCCGTTTGCCAGTCGAAGTCGGTGTGCATGGCGTTGCGCTGCATGGCGCGCCAGGCGCCCGCATCCTGGTGAAGCGCGAAGGCGCGCTCGATGGCGGCTTCCATGTCCCGGGCGGTTTCGCCGTCAAACAGCACGCCGCTGGCGCCGGCCGCAGCCGGTCCGTGCATGCCGACGTCAGCGATGGTGTCGGTCAGGCCGCCGACCCGCGAAGCGATCGGGATGGTGCCGTAACGCATGGCGTACAGCGGCGTCAGGCCGAACGGTTCGAAGCGGCTGGGATGCAGCAGCATGTCGCAGCCGGCGTGCAAGGCGTGCGCGCGCTCCTCGTCGTAGCCGATATGAACACCGACGCGGCCGGGATAGCGGTGCGCCAGATCGAGGAAGCCTTCTTCGTAGCTGCGGTCACCGCAGCCGAGCACCACCACTTGCATGCGCTCGCGGCGATCGAGGACCTGCGGCAATGTCTGCAACACGACGTCGGCCATCTTCTGATGCGACATGCGGCTGCCGATGCCGATGATGGGTGCGAACGGGTCGACCGGCAGCAGGCCGAACATGTCTTGCAGGTCGCACTTGGACAGCGTCTTGCCGCGCATGTCGTCGACGCTGAAGGAGTGGCGCAGCAGCGGATCGTGTTCAGGATTCCAGACCGCGCTGTCGATGCCGTTGGGGATCGCCCGCAAGGCGGCGCGGCGTTCGTTGAGCACGCCCTCCATGCCATAGCCGAAACGCGGCGTGAGGATTTCTTCCGCGTAGGTCTTGCTGACGGTGGTGATGCAGTCGGCGTGTTGCAGACCGGCCTTGAGAAAGCTGATCTTGCCCCAGTATTCGAGGCTGCTCATGGCTTGCGCATCGTGGGCGAGGCCCAGTTGTCCGGCCAGCGTCCAGTCGTAGTTGCCCTGGAAGGCCAGGTTGTGGATGGTCAGCATGGAGGCGACATGATTCAGGCCGGCGGTCTTGAGCAGGAACGGAATCAGTCCGGCATGCCAGTCGTTGGCGTGCACCACGTGGGGCGCCGGCACGGCGGTTTCGCCGGCACAGATCGCCACGGCGGCGTGCGCCAGATCGGCGAAGCAGACGGCGTTGTCGCAGAACTCGTTGCCGCTCTGGTCGATGTAGGGATTGGCGCTGCGCCGGCGGAACCGCTCGGTATCGAGCAGCAGAACCGGCACGTCGGTACCCGGCATCACGCCACGCAACAGGCGCGCCGGACCGCCCGGCAGATCGCGCGGCAAGGCCAGCGGTTGCAATGAGGCTGCAGCGCTATCGGTACTATCCCCGGCGTCGCCGGCCGCGGCACGTGCATGGTCGATGGCGACGCCGTAGCCAGGCATGAGGATGCTGGCATCAATGTTGAGTTTGCGCAGGCTGACGGCCAGCGCGGTAATGACATCTGCGAGGCCGCCGGTCTTGACGAGCGGTACGGCTTCGGAACTGACTAAAAGGACGCGAGCTTGCAATTGATCACCCCGTTCATGGCAAAGGCATGGAGAAAATTTGGACCGGAAGATGCAACCGGAAAACGCTGCATCGGAAAGCTCGGGATGGCGAGGTGCGTCGACCTTCTTCTTTTTCTTGTTGGTTCGGACGCGCACTCTTCGCACTCCTCGCACTTCTGAGTCCCGGCATGGTTCTTACCTTAAGCCAATCATGTTGCAGTGAACCATCGGACAGCAGCGCATATCACTGTAGGAGGCGTCCTACCGTCGTGTCGCCATTGGATGCGCAACGCGGCAAACTGATTGCGCCGGCCCTACTTTCCGATGCGAAAACCGATCTTGAGCGTGACCTGGAAATGCGCCACCTTGCCGTCCTCGATATGGCCGCGCTGGCTGACTACCTCGAACCACGCCAGGTGATGCAAGGAGTCGGACGCATCGGCGATGGCGTTGCGCACGGCCTCGTCGCTGCCCTTGTCCGAACTGCCGACGACTTCGACGACTTTGTAGCTATGGTTTCCTGCGGCGGCGGACGTGTTCATGGAATCTCCTGAGACAGATGGAAGGAAGCCGATCAGGAATGAGTGTTGGACGGATGGAGGCGGCAGGCCTATAAGCGCTCGCCTGAAAGACTTGTAGGAGAAGCTGTCGCTGCCGGTCGTCTTACAGCGGGATGCGGCGCACGCCGATGGTGATGCGAAGGCGGCAAAACTAAACTTGGGGCTAATCAGAAGCTGGCAGCATTGGGGTCGCGAATTGCGTTCCATGCGCCGCTGTCCCCGCTTTCACTGTCCCCTTTGAGGAGAACCGCCATGTTGAAATCCCAACCGAACAAAACCGCTCCGGACGCCAAGGATGTCCAGCAGACCGCCGCCAGGAATGACGGCGGCGACGGCGACCTCAAGCAGGAACAGGTCCGCCATCGCACCGCCTTGCGGATTGCCGGCATCGAAGGCGTTGACGGCTTTGCCGACGTGGCCGAGGAGGCAGAAGCAGGCCCGGCCTCCTGATTCCCATCGGCAGCATCGATGCCGGTATCGAAACCAGTCATGCCTTGAGAACAATGACGATGGCGGCCTCAACGGCCGCCATTGCTTTTTCCGGTATCAGTCCGATCTGATGTCCAGCTGATCCATATCTGATAGCCAGCCCAACAGGAGCAGCCATGTCCCATACCTCCCATCAATTGCACGAACAGGCGCGCCGCGCTCAACGGCATGCCGAACTGGAAGACGATCATCCCGGCAAGACGCCGCAGGCGCGTCCCGTCAAGGGTACCGCTCCGGCTGCGCCACCGGCGCATGAAGACGAAGCCTTCCGCGTTTTCGACGGCGACGCACCGCAGAGTGACGGCTGAGCTTGTTGCAGCTGCTCCACGTTTTCCGCCCCCGTCATCAATATTCCTGCTAAGTTGTCAGCAGGCGTAGCGACGCTTGTTTTCCACTGCTGCGCCCGGTTCCGGCCAATCGCATAGTTTGCAATAAAGACATGTTCTTGGATGCCTCAAGCATGTTAGCGCTAACATTGATATCATTGCCGCATCCCCGCCAACAAGAAATCGCAGGAATTCCCATGCGCCAGGTCACACCACCCAGCAAAAGAGCCGCTTCATGAAGCCTACTTCTTCACCTTCGCCGGCTCCCGACAAATCCTCCGCGACCGTCGGCAAAGTCAAACTGACCGGCGGCATCAGCCGGCGCCATATCCTGATCGGACTTGCGGCGCTGGTGGCCGAAGCCGGCTTCTGGAGCAACCCGCTGTTCAGCAATGCGCAGACGCCCGCCGCTCCCGCTGCAGCACCGCCGCCACCGAGTCCTGAGGCGATCGCCTTCCTGAATTTTTCCAGACGCATCACCGGCCACGCCGACCTGAAGACCGGGACCAGCGTCAGGATCGAAGCAGCGATGCGCAAGACTTATCCCGATTTCGCGGCGCAGTCGTCCCGCCTCGGCGCGCTGCTGCAAGACGGCCAGGAACCGAAGGCCTTGCTGGCTGCCGCCACCGAGGCCGGGCTGCGGGACCTGGCGCTGGCCATCGTCGCCGCGTGGTACACCGGCACCGTCGGCAAAGGCAAGCAAGCCGTGGTGGTGTCGTACGCCGAAGCGCTGATGTACCAGCCGGTGTCGGACGGCCAGACCGTGCCGACCTATTGCAACTACGGCCCGCTGTGGTGGACCAAGGCGCCGCCGGCGATCCGCGTCTCCGCCCCCGTTGCGCCCTCCGCTGCCCCGGCCCCCGCCACTACCGGCACTCCCGAACCCAAAGCAAAAACATGAAACAACCACTATTTACTGCCGATGGCGACGCCACGGCCGATGTCGTCATCGTCGGATCCGGCGTGGTCGGCGCAATGATCGCCGATCAGCTCGTGACCCAGGGCTATTCGGTACTGATGCTGGAAGCCGGCTTGCGCATCGAACGTGCACAAGCGGTCGAGAACTGGCGCAACATGCCGTTCGAAAACCGTGTCGGTTCCGACTATCAGGGCCTCTATCCGCAAGCGCCCAACGCACCGGCGCCGCTGTACTTCCCGAAGAACGACTACATCGCGCTGTCCGGTCCGGACGGCAACGGGTTCCAGCAAGGCTATCTGCGCACGGTCGGCGGCACCACCTGGCATTGGGCGGCGTCGTGCTGGCGCCATCTTCCGGTCGACCTGAAGATGAAGTCGACCTATGGCGTCGGTCGCGACTGGCCGATTTCGTATGAAGAACTGGAGCCGTATTACTGCCGCGCCGAAGAAGAAATGGGCGTGGCCGGACCGAACGACCCGGCCCTGCAATCGCCGAGCGAACGCAGCAAGCCCTATCCGATGGATATGGTGCCGTGGGGTTATGCCGAGAAGCGCTTCGCCGAGGTGGTGAATCCGCACGGCTATAATTCGGTGCCGATTCCGCAGGGACGCAGCACGCGCCCGTGGCAAGGCCGTCCGACCTGCTGCGGCAACAATAATTGCCAGCCGATCTGCCCGATCGGCGCGATGTACAACGGGATCCACCACGTGCAGCGCGCCGAGATGAAAGGCGCGAAGGTGCTGTCAGAGGCGGTGGTGTTCAAGGTCGATACCGACCAGAACAACCGTGTCACGGCGGCGTATTGGTACGATGCCGGCAAGAAGCCGCACAAGGCGACGGCCAAGGCCTTCGTCTTCGCCTGCAACGGCATCGAGACGCCGCGCCTGTTGCTGCTGGCGGCCAATGCGGCGAACCCGAACGGCCTGGCCAACTCGTCGGATCAGGTCGGCCGCAACATGATGGATCACTCCGGTTTCCATTGCACCTTCCTCGCCAACGAACCGATCTGGACCGGCCGCGGTCCGGCGCAGAGCAGTTGCCTGGTAGGCCCGCGCGATGGCGCCTCGCGTGCGGAGTATTCGTCCAACAAGATGATCCTCAACAACATCACGCGTGTCGGCCCGGCCACCCAGCAAGCGCTGAAACTGGGCCTGGTCGGCCCCGAGCTCGACGATGAAATCCGCCGTCGCGCAGCCTTCGGCGTAGACTTGTCGATCAGCCTGGAGCCGCTGCCGGAAGCGCACAATCGCCTGACGCTGAGCAAGACGCGCAAGGATCCGCTGGGCCTGGCTTGCCCCGACATCTATTACGACGTCGGCGACTATGTACGCAAAGGCGCCGAGGCCGCGCACAAGCAACTGGAACACATCGGCCGGCTGTTCGGCGCGGTGGAGTTCAACATCACCACCAGCCTCAATGCCAACAACCACGTCATGGGTGGCGTGATCATGGGCGCCAATCCCAAGGACTCGGTGGTGGATGGCAATTGCCGCGCCCACGATCATGCCAATCTGTGGCTGCCGGGCGGCGGCGCGATGCCGTCCGCCAGCGTGGTCAACAGTACGCTGAGCATGGCGGCGCTGGGACTGCGCGCTGCCGATGATATCGGCAAGATGCTGGCGAAGGGATGATCATGACCGTGCGCTCCCTCCTCATCCTCTCCTTGCTCGCGGTGGCTGGTTTGACCACGGCACATGCGCAGGAACAGTCATTGACCAAACCTCCGGCTCCGGCATCCCAGGCGTCCCCGGCGTCTTCCACGGCCCCGGCCGGCCCGGCCAAAGACGACGTCGAGAGCGGCCGCTACCTGGCGATCGCCGCCGACTGCATGGCCTGCCATACCGCGCCGACAGGCAAGCCGTACGCCGGCGGCTACGCGATCGAATCACCGCTGGGTACGATTTACGCCACCAACATCACGCCGTCGAAAACCGCCGGCATCGGCAACTACAGCGAGGCGCAATTCGCCCGCGCCCTGCGCGAAGGCGTGCGCGCCGACGGCAGCCATCTGTACCCGGCCATGCCGTACACCAGCTACGCCATGCTGACCGACAGCGACGTGCACAAGCTGTACAGCTACTTCATGCATGCGGTCGAACCGGTCGACACGCCTACCTCCAGCCAGACCGCCTTGCCCTTCCCGTTCAATGTGCGCATGTCGATGCTGGCGTGGAATGCGATCTTCCTCGACACCAGGCGCTTCGTTCCCGATGCGGCGAAATCACAGCAAATCAATCGTGGCCGCTACCTGGCCGAAGGCCTGGCGCATTGCAGCGCCTGCCATACGCCGCGCAATTTCCTGATGAGTGAAAAGGGCGGCTCGGCGCTGGCCGGCGCCCCGCTGGGTTCATGGCATGCGCCCAACATCACGTCGGACAAAGTCAGCGGCGTCGGCGGCTGGAGCGACGCCGAGCTGGTGCAATACCTGAAAACCGGCCACGCCGAAGGCAAGGGCCAGGCCGGCGGCGCGATGGCCGAAGCGGTCACCAACAGCTTCCAGCATCTGCGCGACGATGACGTGGCTGCGATGGTCGCGTACCTGCGCACGGTGCCGCCTGTGCGCGACAACGCCCAGGCGCAGCCGGCCTACAGCTACGGCAAAGCAGCCAGCGATGAGCCGGCGCTGCGCGGGCTGAACGGTCCCAACGAGCACGACAGCCTCAACAGCGGCGCGGTACTGTTCAGCGGCTATTGCGCCAGTTGCCATGCGGCCTCCGGCTCAGGAAGCAGCGGCCAGGACTATCCGTCCCTGTTCCACAACACGACAACCGGAGCACGCAATCCTGCCAATCTGGTATCGGCAATCCTGTACGGCGTGGAGCGCAAGATCGGCGACAAGGAAATCCTGATGCCGCGCTTCGATGCGCATTCCTATGTCAATCCGCTGACGGACCGGCAGATCGCGCTGATCGCCAACTATGTGCTCAAGCAATACGGCAATCCCGACGTGCAGGTCAGCGAAGCTTACGTGGCGCAGGCGCGCAAAGGTGGCGAGCAACCGGTGCTGGCCAGACTGCAGCCCTTCATTGCGCCGGCCATCGGCGTGGCTGTCCTGCTCTTGTTGCTGTTGCTGCTGATTGCCGTGGCCGTCGTCACGGTGCGTCGGCGCCGGCGGATTCCATTCAAGTAAAAAGCAAGATTGCGCAAGGCATGAAAAACGCGGAGTCTGCGCCTGGCGCAGCTCCGCGTTGTCGTTTGGAGAAAGGTCTGAAGAAAGGTCTGGAGAAAGCGAATCAGCGCCGGTCAGGCCGGTTCGGCAGGATGAAACTGAAGCGGGAACCCTTGCCCGGTTCGCTGACGACGTCGAAGCTGCCCTCATGCGCTTCAACGAAGGTCTTGAAAATCGCCAGTCCGAGACCGAGACCGCCCTGCTCCCTCGTTTCGGTTTCGAATTTCTCGAAGATCAGGTCCATGCGGTCTTTGGAAATGCCCAGCCCGTTGTCGCTGACCCAGCACTCCGTGCCGGAGCCGTCGGCAGTGTGCGCCGCGCCGATCACCACTTCTCCGTGGGGCGTATGCGTGATGGCATTGGCAATCAGGTTCTGCATCATGCGGCGCAAGAGATTGGCGTCGGCATAGATCACCAGTTCTTCGGGCACATCGTTAAGCAGCCGCGTGCTGCCGGTGCCGGCGACCGGATTGAGGTCGTAGACCATGCTTTCCACCAGCGGCCACAGATCGATGTTGCGGCGTTCCAGCTTGACGCCGCTTTCGGTTTTCATGCTGTCGTTTTCCTCAATGACCTTGGCCACCAGTCCCGACATGCTTTGCACGTTGCGCTGCAAGACCTTGATCATGCGCGCCGCACGCGGATCGGCATTCTGCGAGGCCAGAGTCGATTCGAGCACCTTGGACGCCAGCGCCACCGCGTTGAGCGGCGTGCGCAAATCGTGTGCGATGAAGGAAAGATATTCTTCGCGACGGCGCTGCACCTCCAGCGCGCGATTGACCGAGAAAGTCTGCACCGCCAGGCCGATTGCGCTGTCGAACACCAGATTGATGACGTGGAACGGTTTGCCCTGCAGGTTGATCTGGTGGGTGCCGGCCAGATCGTGAATGCAACCGCGCAGCAGATTGTATTCAGCCACCACTTCCTCGATCAGGTAACCGTCGTGCAGGCGCTGCAGGCCGTGTTCCGGCGGCGTACCGTCGGCAAGCACTTCGGCGATCGACTCGTCGGAATTGCGGCGAAAAGCCAGTGCGATCTCGTCCAGCAAGGCCGGCACATGGTCATTGAGGGTCGGCGTGCTGAGGTTGCGCGCAGAGGGCAAGGCGCGCACCATGCTGCGCCAGCGCGTCAGCAGCGCTTCGCGATTCTGCTCAACCAGGGCGGCTAATTGTTCCAAGGTATTGATAGCGTTCTCCGGGATCTGAAACGGTGCGGCAAAACGGCGCCGTGCGGCGCCGCTCACCGCTCACCGTTGATTTACTGCAATTGTTTGCCGATGTTGTCGAGGATGTCCTGCAACTGATCGATGTCGTAAGGCTTGGGCAGCGAGAAGGTGCCGGGGCCGATGTTCTTGCTGATCTGCGCGCCGTAGCCGGAGGCGAAGATGATCTTCAGCGCCGGTGTTTTTTCGCTGGTGCGTCTGGCCAGCTCGATGCCGGACATGCCCGGCAGGCTGACGTCGGTGAACAGGACGTCGAAGTCCTGCTGCTCCAGTTCGGCCAGCGCCTCTTCGGCGCTGCCGACGCCTTCGGCGCGATGGCCCAGCGCTGCCAGCAGTTCGCAGACCAATTGCTGGGAATCCAGATTGTCCTCCACTACCAGAATATGCAGGCCGGAAATATCGGCTTGATTCGCCATGCTTGATACGCTTGTGGTCATTGTTGTTTGTATTGTCATTTCAACATCTGTTGATGTGGATAGCAGGAATTCCGGACGTGGGTTTTGCCTGAATTTGCACATGTCGATAGTAATGCATTCTGACCGGCGTGCACTAGCATGCCGTGCAAATCCCGGCAAATCGCCGAAAAGCCGAAAACCTTGCCCAGCCTGGGTTGCAGGACCGGCTTCAGAATGTCTTACAAGAGATTCAGGAGTCATCTGACAGGGAGGGAAATCTCCCGCCTGCTACAGTGAGTCACATAAAAAAAGCGGTCGCGGCATCTGCCCGATCATCACAACCTAACGATATCGACGTGATGGCTACACAACAAAACCACCTCACACCGGATCGCGCACCAGATCCAACATCGACCCGATCCGCGACCGGCATCAGCGGCCTGGACATCATCCTCGGCGGCGGCATTACACGCGATCGACTCTACCTTGTCGAAGGCACCCCGGGAACGGGCAAGACCACCTTCGGCTTGCAGTTCCTGCTGGAAGGACTGAAACAGGGCGAGCCGGGTCTCTACATCACGCTGTCGGAAACGGCCACGGAATTGCGCGCGGTTGCCGCGTCGCACGGCTGGTCGCTGGAGGGATTGTCGCTGTACGAACTGATCGACGAGGAAGACCTCAATCCGGATTTCCAGCAATCGATCCTGCATCCGTCTGAAATCGAACTGGGCGAAACCATCAAGAACGTGATCGCCCGGGTCGATGAACTCAAGCCGGCCCGCGTGATCTTCGACAGCTTGTCGGAAATGCGCCTGCTGGCGCAGAATCCGCTGCGCTACCGTCGCCAGATCCTGGCGCTCAAGCACTTCTTCTCCACCCGCAAATGCACCGTGCTGATGCTCGATGACCGCACCGCCGAGGCCGGTGACTTGCAGTTGCACAGTATCGCCCACGGCGTGATCAGCCTGGAGCAACTGGCCCAGGATTTCGGCACCGAACGTCGCCGCTTGCGGGTAATCAAGATGCGCGGCATCAGTTTCAGCGGCGGCTATCATGACTTCGTGCTGAAGACCGGCGGCATGCACGTCTTCCCGCGGCTGATCGCTGCAGACCATTTCGCCGACTTTGAAAACAGCATGGCCACCACCGGCGTACCGGGGCTTGACGTCCTGCTCGGCGGCGGTCTCGTGCGCGGCACCAATACCCTGCTCAGCGGCCCATCCGGAGTCGGCAAGACCACCACGGCATTACGGTGCACGCTGGGAGCACTGGAGCGCGGAGAAACCGCCGCCTATTACCTGTTTGACGAAGGAGTCGGCACCTTGATCGCCCGCGCCCGCGCGCTGGGCATGGACATCGATCCCTACCTGGCGGATGGTAGCCTTGCGTTGCATCAGATCAATCCGGCTGAAATGTCGCCGGGAGAATTCTCCGCCACGCTGCGCAATGCGGTTGAGAAGGAAGGCCGCACCTTTGTCGTGATCGATAGCCTCAACGCCTATCTGCAAGGGATGCCGGGAGAAAAATACCTGCTGCTGCAAATGCACGAGATGCTGTCCTACCTGAACCAGCAAGGCGTCACCACGATGCTGGTGCTGGGCCAGCACGGCCTGGTCGGGGAAATCCGTTCGGACATCGACCTCAGCTATCTCAGCGACGCCATCCTGCTGTTCCGTTTCTTCGAGGTGCGCGGCGATATCGCCACCGCCATCTCGGTCGTCAAGAGCCGCGCCAGCCATCATCCCCGTTCCATCCACGAGTTTCGCCTCAGTCCGAACCAGGGTCTGCAGGTAGGCGAACCGCTACAGGATTTCGAAGGCATCATGAGCGGCTTGCCGACTTACCGCGGCAGGACCCCCATGCTGGCCACCGATGCCGATTAATCTGCCGCTGGAAGAACGCATCCTCATCCTTGCCCCCCATGGCCGGGATGCGGAAGTCATTGAGCAGACGCTTTCGGAGGAAGGCCTGGGATGCGCCATTTGCAGCAGCTACGCCACGCTGTTGCAGGAACTGGAACACGGCGCCGGCGCAGCACTGATTACCGAGGAGGCGCTCAGCAACGCTGATTTCTCTCTGCTGCACAGCTGGGTGGAAAAGCAGGAATCATGGTCTGATTTTCCCTTCGTGATCCTGAGCGCTCGGCAGCGCAATCTGGCGCGCAATCCGGTGCTGGATGTGCTGGAGCGGCTGGTCAACATGATCTTGCTGGAGCGCCCCGTCAATAGCGAGACGCTGCTGCGCGCCGGCGTCTCGGCGCTGCGTGCACGACGCCGCCAATATCTGAGTCGCAGTCATTTGCAGGAACGTGCACGCTCGGAAGAACATCTGCGCCTGGCGCTGCATGCCGGACGTCTCGGCTCCTGGAGCCTGGAACTGGCCAATTCCATCCTGATCGTCTCCGACGCATGCAAGATGCATTTCGGCATCGCGCCGGAGAGCGAATTCACCTACGACGACCTGATCAACGCAATTCACGCCGACGATCGCCAGCGCCATCTGGATGTGATCGAAGCGGCCATGCTGTCGAAGGACGACTTCTCCATCGAATACCAGGTGGTGTGGCCGGACGGTTCCGTACATTGGGTGCAGATACGCGGCCAGACGCTGCACGATCGCCTCGGCGTGCCGGTCCAGATGGCCGGCGTCTCGCTCGACATCAGCGACCGCCGTGAAGCGGAGGATCGTCTGCTGGAAAGCCAGAGCAATTTGCGCCAATTCAACGAGATGCTCGAGTTGCGCATCCAGGAGCGCACTTCCGAACTGGCCCAGGCCAACGACCGCCTGATGAAGGAAATGTCCGAGCGCGAGCGCACCCAGATCGCACTGGTGCAGGCGCAGAAGATGGAAGCCATCGGCCGCCTCACCGGCGGCATCGCGCACGATTTCAACAACCTGCTCAATGTCATCATCGGCAACGTCGACCTGATCGAGCGCCTGTCTGCCGATGAACGCATCAAGCGCATGGCCGGTTCCGCGCGCAACGCCACCAAGCGCGGCGCCAAGCTGACCGGGCAGCTGCTGGCCTTTTCGCGCAACCAGACGCTGGACCTGAAAGCGGTGGACATCGGCTCGGTCATCGACGGCATGAAGGATCTGATCGCCGTATCAGTGGGTTCCGGCATCGACATCACGATCAGCGTCGCGGAGGGTCTGCCGCGCGCCGTAGCCGACGCCAACCAGATCGAAATGGCGATCCTCAATCTCGCGATCAACGCGCGCGACGCCATGCCGGATGGCGGCAACCTCAACATCGACGTGCAACACCGCTACGCCCACGATGGCGTGCTCAAGCCCGGCGCCTACATCGTCATCGAGGTCAGGGACACCGGCACGGGCATCACGCAAGAAATCCTCAGCAAGGTGTTCGACCCGTTCTTCACCACCAAGGCTGTCGGCAAAGGCACCGGTCTCGGTCTCAGTCAGGTCTATGGCATTGCCGACCAGTCCGGCGGCATGGCGCGCATCGATAGCACGGTGGGCAAAGGCACGACCGTGGAAGTCTGGCTGCCGGTGGCCGGCGCGATGCCGGTGCGGGAGCATGATCAGGAGACGCTGGACCAGCCGCTGGAGCCGAAGGAATCCGGCAACATCCTGGTGATCGAGGATGACGCCCAGGTCCGTCAATTCATCGTCGAATGCCTGGAAATTCTCGGATACACGGTGGACCAGGCGGAGAACGGCTGGTTCGGCCTGGAGAAATTGCAGACCGCGCATTTCGACCTGTTGATCGTGGATTTCCTGATGCCGGGCATGAACGGCGCCGAAGTGATTGCCGCTGCCCGCGAGCGCGATCCGCACCTGCCCATCATCATGGCTACCGGCTATGCCGACATGCAGGCGGTCGAAAAAGTCATCGACCTCGATGCCGTGTTGCGCAAGCCGTTCCAGATTACCGAGCTGGCCAATAGCGTCAAGCGCGCCATGCATGCCTCCAACGCAATGCAACACCGTCACGACGCTCCGCCCGCCACCTCCCGCCCCTGAACCGCGATTTACTTGACGCGCTGCTTTTCCAGCTTGCGCGCCAGCGTGCGCCGGTGCATGCCGAGACGGCGCGCCGTTTCCGAGATGTTGAAATCGGTCTCCACCAGTACTTCGTGGATGCGTTCCCATTCGAGGTTCTTGATCGAGGTCGAGCGCGCCGTGAGTTCCACCTCCGTATTGCCGGCGATGTGCCCGAAAGCGGCTTCGATGTCGTCGGTGTTGGATGGTTTGGCGAGATACTGGCAGGCGCCCAGCTTGATCGCCTCCACCGCCGTGCCGATGCTGGCGAATCCGGTCAGCACCACGATCAGCATGGCCTCGTTGTGCTGGTGCAGCATCTGCACGCAGGACAGGCCGGAGGTGTTGCCGTTGAGCTTGAGGTCGACCACCGCGTAGCCGGGATTGTGCTGCGCCAGCAAAGCTGCGGCTTCATCCTGGCTGGCGGCGTGCAGGACGGTATAGCCGCGCCGTTCGAACGAGCGGCTCAGCGTGCGAGCGAAGGCAGCATCGTCTTCGATGATGAGCAGCAGGCGTTCAGTCGGCATGGCGCTCTTCCTTGTGCGAGTCCTCTTCGACCGCGGTATTTTCCGATTCCAGGCTGATAGCTGACAGCGGCAGCGTCAGGCGCACCGTGGCGCCGGCGACATGGCCGTTTTCGACACGGTTGTGCGCGGTGACGGCACCACCGAGTTTGCGCGCGACGTTGACCACGAAGAACAAGCCCAGTCCGCCGCCGGTTTTGGCTTTGGTCGATTGGTAAGGCTTGCCGATCTGGTCCAACATCGACGGTACAAAACCTGGACCGGTGTCGTCCACGCTGAGGATCAGTTCGTCGGCTTCGCGCGCAGCCGTGAGGCTGAGCCAGCGCGGCGAGGCTTCCAGCGCATTGTCGAGGACGTTGCAGATCATTTGTTTGAGTGCGGAGTCGAACGCGACAGGCATGTCGTGTTCGATGAGGTTGCGGTAGTCGAAGGCGACGATGGGACGCGTCGTCCGGAATTCCTCGGCGATGTCGCCCAGGAAGGTATTAAGGGTCGTCTTGACCGAGGACTCGCCGCGCGCTTCTCCGGCCGACAACAGCACGCCGCTGACGATGGTTTTGCAACGCTGCAGCTGGATCTGCATTTCGCTGATCTCTTCGATCAGCACGGGATTGCTGCTGAATTCGGGCATGCGCCGCCAGTCGCCGAGGATCACCGCCAGCGTTGCCAGCGGCGTGCCGAGCTCATGCGCGGCGCCGGACGCCAGCAGGCCCATGCGCACGATGTGATCTTCTTCGGCGGCGCGTTGGCGCAAGGCCGCCAGCTGGGCATCGCCGGCGCGGCGGTTGCTGCTGATGCGCGTGATGAAGATGGCCAGCAAAGAGGCGATCAGCAGGAAACTGATCAACATGCCTTCGACGTAGAGGCTGAACAGGCCTTCATCGTGGTCCGGCGGCAGCGACAGCGGCATGAAGAACTGCGACAGGCCGGCAAAGCACAGGCCGGTGATGCAGACGATGGTCCAGGTGGACCAGGTTTCCAGCAGCACCGCGCTCAGGATCACCTGCAGCAGGTACAGGAAGGCAAACGGGTTGCTGGCGCCGCCGCTGAGGTAGAGCTGCGCGGTGAGTGTGGCGACGTCGACCAGCAGCGCCAGGAACAGTTCGCGGTTGGTGACGAAGGGGCGCTCATGCCAGCGCAGGTGGCTGCCGATGTTGAAGGCGATCAGGCAGGCCAGCACTTCCAGCATGTGCGGCAGCGGCAATTGAATGTCGAAGCCGAAAATCACCACGATGATCGTAGTGATCTGGCCGAACACGGCGATCCAGCGCAGCTGGATCAGCTGCAGCATGTTCTTGTGTCCGGCGGCGCGATCAGGCGTATGGGCGGTTTCCGGGCCTGGCGGGATGACGCTGTCGATCATGGTAAACGAGTCAATTGGCGGGTCGGGAGCGACGAAGTTGCCGGAATTATCCCGCGTCCGGAGCCTGCTTGCCATCTTTGTTTTCACCGGCGTCCGGCAGGCGGCGTCTTTCGTCGCGCCTGATCCAGAAGACGGCGCCGGCAGTCATCAGGGCCAGCCCGAACCAGGTCAGTGCGTAGACCAGATGGTTGTTGGGGAAGGAAATCACGGTCAGGCCGCCCACGGCTTGTCCGCTTGCAGCGCGCTGCTGCTCCGATGCCGCGCTACCCGTGTCCTCGGCGTCGACGAAATACGGCGCAACACTTTCCAACTGCCGTTCCAGCTGCCGCGATGCCGCGATGGCGGCGACGTCGCGCGAAAACCAGCGATCCCCGGCAGCGTCGTTCTTGCGCAGGAAGCCGCCATGCGGTTCGCTGATGCGCAGCAAACCGACGACATCGGCAGGCGCATCGGCTGCGCCCTCCTTCTCGTCGCGCGCACCGCCGGCGATGAAGCCGCGGTTGACCAGCGTCGTGACGCCGTCGGCGCCGCGCAGCGGGGTCAGTAGCCAGAAGCCGGCACCCAGCCGTGACAAGGCCTGTACGCGCGCGGTTTTGGCGTAGAGGAAGGTGCCGCTCAGGCGCACATGCAGATATTCATGGGAATCAGCCGTCACGGCCGGCCAGGCATCCACGCCGGGAGCCGCGACCGGCGCCGCGACCGGCGCCGCATGCACGCGGCGGTCGACGCGCTCGATCAGGTCGAGTTTCCAGAACAGGCGCTTGACCTGCCAGGCGCCGAGCGCAAGGAATCCGAGGAAAACCGCGAGCATGCAGGCCGCAAGGAAACGGCGCAGCCCGGAAGACCGAGGGCGCGGCGCTGCTTCCGCAACGGCGCGCCCTGGAGAGTGGCTTGAGGTCACTACTGATTACGACGGGTGCTTGCAGGTCACTTCATGCCAGGCATGTTGTGCTGCATGTTTTGCATCGAGCCCGGTACGGCTTCCTGCATCAGGTCCTGGCTCATGCCCGGCATCATATTGTGATTCAGGTGATACATGACCCACAGCGAACCGGCCAGCATGATGACCACGACCATGATCGTGAAGATCAGGGCCAGGATGGTCCAGCCGCCTTCGGACTTGGAGTTCATGTGCAGGAAGTAGATCATGTGGACCACGATCTGCACCACCGCCAGACCCAGCAGGACCAGGCCTGCCGTGCTGGATTTTTCGATCACGTTGCCCATGACCAGCCAGAACGGAATGGCCGTCAGGATCACCGCCAGCACGAAGCCGATGGTGTAGCTCTTCAGGCTGCCGTGGTCGGCGGTATGGTCGTGATGATGTACGTCGAAGCCGTCCTGATGGCCGTACTTTTCCGCGTGCGACGGATGTTCTTGGTGCTGTGGCGCGCTCATGGCAGGACTCCCATCAGGTAAACAAAGGTGAAGACGCCGATCCAGACCACATCCAGAAAGTGCCAGAACATCGACAGGCACATCAGGCGACGACCGTTTTCAGGCGTCAGGCCGTGCTTGTTGATCTGGAACATCAGCGTGATCAGCCAGACGATGCCGAAACTGACGTGCAGACCGTGGGTTGCCACCAGTGCGAAGAAGGAAGTCAGGAAACCGCTGCGTTGCGGGCCGGCGCCTTCATGGATCAGGTGCGCAAACTCATACAGCTCCAGGTAGATGAAACCGGCGCCCAGCAAGCCGGTGACGGCCAGCCAGATCAGCGTGGTTTTGACCTTCTTCTTTTGCATTTCCAGCATGGCGAAGCCGTACGTGATCGACGACAACAGCAGCAAGGAAGTATTGACCGCCACCAGCGGCAGGTCGAACAGCTCGGCGCCGGTCGGACCGCCCGCATAGTTGCGGCCGAGCACGGCGTAAGTGGCAAACAGGCAGGCGAAGATCAGGCAATCGCTCATCAGGTACATCCAGAAACCCAGCAAGGTGCCGTTTTCCGGATGATGTTCCCTGACGAAGTAGCGCGAACTAGGCGACGCGTCCATGGTTGCGGAGGAGGAATGTGAAATCTCAGACATGGCTATCCAGCAAGCGTGTGCGGTTGGCTTCAACACGGACGACGTCGTCGGCCGGGATGTAGTAATCGCGTTTGTAATTGAATGTGTGGGTGATGATCGCGGCCATCAGGGCGACGAAACCGGCGCCGGCCACCAGCCACATTTGCCAGATCACGGCAAAGCCGATCACGGCGCTCAGGGCGGCGATGATGAAGCCCGCACCGGTGTTCTTCGGCATGTGGATAGGCACGAAACCATCTTTCGGACGGGTGTAGCCGTTGGCCTTCATGTCGGCCCAAGCGTCGTTGTCATGCACGCGCGGCGTGAACGCGAAGTTGTAGTCCGGCGGCGGCGACGAGGTCGACCATTCCAGCGTACGGGCGCGCCATGGGTCGCCGGTCGTGTCGCGCAGCTTGTCGCGGCGCAGGTAGCTGACCACCAGCTGGATGATGAACGAGCCGATACCCGCGGCAATCAGCAAGGCGCCGAAAGCAGCGATCTGGAACCAGATCTGCAGGGAAGGATCTTCGAAGTGGCTCATGCGGCGGGTAACGCCCATGAAGCCCAGCACGTACAGCGGCGTGAAGGCGACCCAGAAGCCTATGCACCAGAACCAGAAGCTGCAACGGCCCCAGAAATCGTCCAGCTTGTAGCCGAAAGCCTTGGGGAACCAGAAGTTGATGCCTGCGAACATGCCGAACACCACGCCGCCGATGATCACGTTGTGGAAGTGAGCAATCAGGAACAGGCTGTTGTGCAGCACGAAGTCGGCCGGCGGAACCGCCAGCATCACGCCGGTCATGCCGCCGATGACGAAGGTGATCATGAAACCGATGGTCCACAGCATGGGCACTTCGAAACGGATGCGGCCGCGGTACATGGTGAACAGCCAGTTGAAAATCTTGGCGCCGGTCGGGATCGAAATGATCATCGTGGTGATGCCGAAGAACGAATTGACGCTCGCCCCCGAACCCATGGTGAAGAAGTGATGCAGCCAGACCAGGTAGGACAGGATGGTGATCACGACGGTCGCATACACCATCGAGGTGTAGCCGAACAGGCGCTTGCCGCTGAAGGTCGAGACGATTTCCGAGAAAATGCCGAAGGCCGGCAGAATCAGGATGTACACCTCAGGGTGGCCCCAGATCCAGATCAGGTTCACGTACATCATGGCGTTGCCGCCGAGATCGTTGGTGAAGAAGTTGGTGCCAAACACGCGGTCCAGCGACAGCATGCCGAGCACGGCCGTCAGGATCGGGAAAGCGGCGACGATCAGCACGTTGGTGCACAGTGCAGTCCAGGTGAAGACGGGCATCTTCATCATGTTCATGCCCGGCGCGCGCATCTTGACGATGGTGGCGATCAGGTTGATGCCTGACAGCAGCGTCCCTACCCCGGCAATCTGCAATGACCATATGTAATAATCCACCCCCACATCAGGACTGCCGAGGATGCCCGACAATGGTGGATAAGCCAGCCAGCCGGTGCGGGCGAATTCGCCGACGAACAGCGAAGCCATGACCAGGCCCGCGCCGAATGTAGTCATCCAGAAGCTGAAGTTGTTCAGGAAAGGGAAAGCCACGTCGCGTGCGCCGATCTGCAGCGGCACGACGTAGTTCATCAGGCCGGTCACCAGCGGCATCGCCACGAAGAAGATCATGATCACGCCGTGGGCGGTGAAGACCTGGTCGTAGTGATGCGGCGGCAGGAAGCCGGCCGAGTCGCCGAAGGACAGCGCCTGCTGGGCGCGCATCATCAGCGCATCGGCAAAGCCGCGCAACAGCATGACGATGCCGAGGATGACATACATGATGCCGATTTTCTTGTGGTCGATGCTGGTGATCCAGTCGCGCCACAAGGTTCCCCACAGGCGGAAATAGGTAATGCCGCCGAGTACGGCGGCGCCGCCGATCAGCACGCCGATGAAGGTGATCAGCAAGATGGGTTCATGAAAGGGAATCGCTTCCCAGCTGAGACGGCCGAAGATCAGCTTGGTCATGTCAATATGGTCTAGCATCGTTACTTTCCGCTGAAAAAGAAGGTCGCGGCGCCATGCATTGCAGCTCGCATGGCGCACTTGCCGGCTGCGTGCATCACTGCCGCCGGCGATTCTTTCGATTGATTATTCATGGTGGTGCTGGCTGCCTGCCATGGCGACTTCCTGCGAGGCAGCCCTGGCGGCGCCCTTTTCGGTCTTTTCGCCCTTGGCGTCATCCTTGACGTTCTTGTCGGTCATCATCTGCTGGTCCATGCAAACCTGGCCTTCGGCGACGCAACGATTCAGGATCGCGTGGAACAGCGTGCCGTCGACGGCATTGAAATGCTGCACCGGGTCCTTGATGCTCGGCTTTTCCAGCGCCATATATTCAGCGCGCTTGAGGGCGCCGCCGCTGGACTTGACTTTCTTGACCCAGGCGTCGAAGTCGCCATCGCTCACGCCGTGGAACTTGAAGCGCATGTCCGAGAAACCGGCGCCGCTGTAGTTGGCGGAGAAGCCTTCAAACTCGCCCGGCTTGTTGATGACGGCGTTGAGCTTGGTCTGCATGCCCGGCATCGCGTAAATCTGTCCTGCCAGCGCCGGGATATAGAAGGAATTCATCACGGTCGAAGCGGTAATCCTGAATTCGATCGGACGGTCGACCGGCGCCGCCAGTTCATTGACGGTGGCGATGCCTTGCTCCGGATAGATGAACAGCCACTTCCAGTCCAGCGCGACCACTTCCACGGTCAGCGGCTTGACGTTTTCAGGTATCGGGCGCTGCGCATCGAGGCGCGACAGCTTGCGGTACGGATCGAGCGTGTGGGTGCTGATCCAGGTCAGCAGGCCGAGCGCGATGATGATCAGCAGCGGCGCGCCCCAGATGACCAGCTCGAGCTGGGTCGAGTGATCCCAGTCAGGCTCATAGCGCGCGGCGGTATTGTTCTGGCGATAGCGCCAGGCGAAAAGGACGATCAGCACGATCACCGGAACGATAATCAGCAGCATCAGGATGGTGGAAATGACGATCAGCCTGCCTTGCTGGTTGGCGATGTCTCCCGAAGGGTTCAGGACGACCGTATTGCAACCGGCCAGCAGAATTGCGAGCAGAAAAATGAATCCGCGGCGAATGAGATGTGAAAACATGCAGGGAAAGTCCAGTCGGAGCTATCAAATCATGCTAATGTACACTTACCGTTCGGCATTGGCGATTGGACAATTTGTCCTACCCTCGCGGTCATCTAGATGGTGAATTTGCCAATGTGCCGGCGGAACGTAGCGGCATTACAGACCGAACCAAGAAAGAGAGACAATGATCATGGCTAGCACTCATATTCATCACCCTGAAGTTCCTGGCAAATTTTCTGCAAATACGCCTGTCGGTGGTTCTGATAATGTCAACAATGCCAAATCTGATCATCCAGTGATTGCACCCGGCGATATTGCAATCGGCGTGGTCATCGGAAGGGCTTCAGAATACTTCGATTTCTTCGTGTATGCCATAGCCTCGGTGTTGGTTTTTCCCACTATTTTCTTTCCATTTGAACAACGCCTCGAGGGCACGCTCTACTCCTTCACCATTTTTGCCTTCGCGTTTCTGGCGCGTCCGTTCGGCACCATGCTGTTCATGGCCATCCAGAAAAAGCTCGGGCGCGAGGTCAAGCTGACGCTTGCCCTGTTCCTGCTGGGCCTGTCGACGGCCGGCATCGCTTTCCTGCCGACATATGAACATCTGGGCTTCACCGCCATCGTGCTGCTCTCCGTGCTGCGTATCGGCCAGGGCCTGGCGCTGGGCGGTTCCTGGGACGGCTTGCCGTCGCTGCTGGCGCTCAACGTGCCGAAGAACAAGCGCGGCTGGTACGCCATGCTCGGCCAGCTCGGTGCGCCTGTCGGCTTCATCGTCGCCGGCCTGGTGTTCGCCTACCTGATCGGCAACCTGAGCAGCGACGACTTCCTCGAGTGGGGCTGGCGCTATCCGTTCTATGTCGCCTTCGCAATCAACGTCGTGGCGCTGTTCGCCCGTCTGCGCCTGGTAGCCTCGGAGGAATATGCCAGCCTGCTGGCCGAACGTGAACTGGAACCGACCAGCGTCGTCGAGATTGCCCGCACCCAGGGCCGCAACCTGATCATCGGCGCCCTTGCCGCACTGGCCAGCTATGCACTGTTCCATCTGGTGTCGGTGTTCCCGCTGTCGTGGATCTCGCTGTATTCGATGCGCTCGATGAGCGACTTCCTGATGGTGCAGGTGTTCGGTGCGGTGCTGATGATGGTCGGCATCGTGCTGTCCGGCCCCATCGCCGACCGCTTCGGCCGGCGCACCACGCTGGGCGCCCTGGCGGTGCTGATCGCGGTGCTGAGCGGCTTCGTGCCGACGCTGATCAACGGCGGCGACACCGGACAGGACATCTTCATCCTGGTCGGCTTCGCCCTGCTCGGTCTGTCCTACGGCCAGGCCGCCGGTGCGGTGACCGCCAACTTCCCGAGCAAGTATCGCTACACCGGCGCGGCGCTGACCTCCGATCTGGCCTGGCTGGTCGGCGCAGGTTTTGCACCCCTGGTGGCGCTGGGATTGTCGGCGCACTTCGGCCTGGCTTACGTGAGCATCTACCTGCTGTCGGGCGCGGTCTGCTCGCTGGCGGCGCTGAGCGTGAACCGCGCTCTGGATATCCGCTGATCTGATCCGCCGATACTGATCAACCAATAAAAACGGCCTGGCATGCGCAAGCAGCCAGGCCGTTTTTACGTGGGCATCCCCTCTTTTTAAGCCACCCGATCCAATATGTCGCCGCCCTGCCGGTAGATCCTGTGCGCCGGTCGCGCCAGTCCCAGGTTTTCGCGCAAGGTCTTTCCTTCATACTCGGTGCGGAACAAGCCGCGCCGGCGCAATTCCGGCAGCACCAGCTCGACGAAGTCGTCGAGTCCGCCCGGCAAGGTCGGCGGCATGATATTGAACCCATCCGCGCCACCCTTCAGGAACCACTCTTCAAGCCGGTCGACGATGCTCTCCGGCGTACCGTGGATGGACCAGTGACCGCGCGCAGTCGCCACGCGCAGGTATAGCTGGCGGATCGTCAGCTGCTCGCGTCGCGCCAGCGCCGTCACCAGTTGGAAGCGGCTCTTGGTGCCGTTCGGCTCCTGCAGGTTTTCCGGCAGCGGGCCGTCGAGCGGATATCCGGACAGGTCGATGCCGCCCAGATGCTGTTGCAGCAGCGACAGGCCGACGCTGGGGTGAATCAGCGATTGCAGTTCTTCGAACTTCTCCCGTGCTTCGCTTTCGCTGCGGCCGACTACCGGGAACACTCCCGGCATGATCTTCAATTCATCAGGTTCGCGGCCGTATTTGGCGAGACGCGATTTCAGCCCGCTGTAGAAATGCTGCGCGTCTTCCAGCGATTGCTGAGCGGTAAAGATCACTTCCGCCGTGCGCGCCGCCAGCTCCTGGCCCGGCCCGGACGACCCGGCCTGCACCACCACCGGATGTCCCTGCACAGGGCGCGCCACATTGAGCGGCCCGCGCACCGAGAAATGCTTGCCCTTGTGATGGATCGCATGCAGCTTGCTGCTATCGAAATGCACGCCCTCGGCCTGGTCGAAGCGGAAGGCGTCGTCTTCCCAGCTGTCCCACAAGCCGCGCACGACGTCGACGAATTCTTCAGCGCGTTCATACCGTGCACCGTGCTCGGGATGCTTGTCGAGATTGAAGTTGTGCGCCTCCGACTCCGACCACGAGGTCACCACGTTCCACCCCGCGCGGCCGTTGCTCAGATGGTCGAGCGAGGCGAATTTGCGCGCCACATGGTAAGGCTCGTTATAAGTGGTCGACACCGTCGCCACCAGCCCGATGTGCGCGGTCGATTGCGACAGCGCCGACAACAGCGTCAGCGGCTCGAAGGTCGCCGCGCGCGACGTCAGGTGCAAGGTCTCTGCATCGTGCGAACGAATCGCCACACCGTCGGCCAGGAACAAGGCATCGAACCTGGCGCGCTCGGCGGTCTGTGCGATCTGCCGGTAATGCGCGATGTTCTGGCCGGCATCTGGTTGCGCGCGCGGATGCCGCCAACCCGCCACGTGATGTCCGGTCGCCTGCAGGAAGGCACCCAGGCGCAGTTGTTTTTTCGGGCCGCTCATGACGCCACCGCCACGCCTGAATCGGTAGCGACTCCGTGCGTGCGCACCTTGTCCTGGACATTGCGCGACACGCTGCGTCGACCGTCGACACCGACCGGCACGTCGCCGGCTATCGTCACGCGCCGCACCACGCGATGCTGGCTGCCGTAATCGTTGATCGCATAGTGTTGGGTCGCGCGGTTATCCCAGATCGCGATGTCGCCTGCCGTCCAGCGCCAGCGCACCGTATTTTCCAGGCGAGTGACATAGCTTTCCAGCAGCTTCAGAAGATGCTCCGAATCGCCGGTCGGATAACCGAGCAGCTTCTTGACGAAATGTCCCAGCACCAGGGTGCGCTCACCGCTCTCCGGATGCACGCGCACCACCGGATGTTCGGTTTCATAGATCGTCGACGTGAAGACTTCGCGATAACGCTTGAGACCGGCGTCATCGGTATTGAAGCGCGCCGCATAGTCGTAGTCATTCGTGTGCAGCGCCCACAGGCTGTCGGCCAACTGGCGCAAGGCCGGCGGCAAATCGAGATAAGCCTGCGCCGTGTTCGCCCATACGGTGTCGCCGCCCGCCTGCGGAATCACCACGGCGCGCAGGATCGACGCCTGCGGATACGCCAGATCGAAGGTGACGTCGGTATGCCACGAGTTGGCGCGGCCGCCATGCACCGAATCCAGTTCGAGCAAATAACCGGTGCCGTCGCGTACCGGCACGGTCGGATGCGCCACGAGTTCACCCCACAGTCCGGCGAAGGCCTCCTGGCCGGCGTCGTCCAGATGCTGTTGTCCGCGGAAGAACAGTACCTTGTACTTCAGCAGCGCCTGGCGGATGGCGTTGAATGTCTCCCGGCCGAGGTCGCCGGACAGGCGCACGTTGCGGATTTCGGCGCCGATGCGGCCGGCGACGGGATTCAGATCGAGCAATGCTTCGGACATCTTGTTCTCCTTCACGAAAATGACTGGCTGGGGTTTACGTCTTGCGGGAAATACGGCAATCTTCTGATGCGCGCCATCAGATGGCGAAGCGCCACTGGCGCGAATGTTCCGGCAACTCCGGATCGGTCGCATCGCTGCGCAAAGGCGGCTCGGCGAGGCTGGCGCTGTCGCCCGAAAATTCCCGCAGCACCTGCTGCTTGACCTCGGCAAAACCGACTGCTGCGCGTTCGCGCGGATGCGCCAGACCGACCGGCACGATGCGACGGATGCGTCCCGGCCGCGGCTCCATCACCACCACCTTGTCACCCAGGTAAATCGCCTCCTCGACGTCATGCGTCACCAGGATCATGCTGATGCCCTCGGCTTGCCAGATACGATGCAGCTCCTGCTGCAGGTATGCGCGCGTCAAGGCATCAAGCGCACCGAATGGTTCGTCCAGCAGCAGGATCTCCGGCTTGCTCACCAGCGCGCGTGCAATCGCCACGCGCTGCGCCATGCCGCCCGACAGCTGATGCGGATAGGATTTTTCGAAGCCGTCGAGCCCGACCAGCGCGATGTGTTCGCGCACCGCCTGGCGTTTCTGCCCCGGTGTCAGGTCGGCGTTGAGCAGCCCCAGCTGGATATTGCTCTCCACCGTCAGCCAGGGAAACAGCCGGTGCTCCTGGAACACGATGCCGCGCCGCAGGCTGGTGCCGACAATGCGTTCGCCATCCAGCAGCACCTCGCCCTGATAGTCCTCTTCCAGTCCCACGATCAGGCGCAGCAAGGTCGATTTTCCGCAGCCGCTGGAGCCGACGATGCTGACGAACTCGCCCGGCGCGATGGTCAGCGTGACGTCTTCGAGGACCGCCAGGTCGCCGTTCTTCACGGGATAGGATTTACTGAGATGCTGGATGTCCAGCGTGCCGGCTTGCGACATATCGACTCCTTAAAATTGCGCGACCGAACGGCCGCGCCACGCCAGCAAACGGCGTTCCAGCCGCGCCGCCAGCCAGTTCAGCGCGAAGCCGACAAAGCCGACCACGATCACGCCGAAAATCACCAGGTCCATCAGGAACAATTCACGGCCATCGATCATGGTGTTGCCGATGCCCTTGCCCGACACCAGCAGGTATTCCGCCCCCAGCGTCGCCAGCCACGCGTAGATCAGCGCCAGATGGATGCCGGCCAGGATCGACGGCGCCGCCGCCGGCAGGATCAGTTTGTACAGCCACTGGCGGCGATTGAATTTCAGTACCCGCGCCGCCTCGACCAGATCGGCCGGCACGCTGCGTATGCCTTCGAAGGTGTTGAGCACCACCGGGAAAAATGCCGCCAGCGACAGGAACGCCACCTTGGCGGCATCGCCCAGGCCGAACCAGACCGACAGCAGCGGAATCCAGGCGAACAGCGAAATCTGCTTGAGCGTGTGGAAGGTCGGCCCGATCAGGCGCTCGAACAGTCGCGACAAGCCGAAGGCGATCCCGAACGCCAGCCCTGCGCTGACGCCGATGGCGAAGCCGATCAGGTCGCGGCGCAAGCTGGCTTCCAGCGCTATTGCCAACTCGCCGCTGCGGACTTGCCGGACCGCGGTGTCCCACACCTTGTCGACCGGCACCAGCAAGGGAGAAGCCGACCAGTTGAATTTCACCGCCAGCCACCACAGCAGCACGAGCGCCGCCGGCAAAATCCAGCCGCGCAGGAATTTCGGCACGGGGTGCTTGTCTTGCGTGTCGTAAGAAGAGGATCGCGCCATGATGATTTCCCGTTCAGAAGCCGGTACGGCGCCAGCCGAGCAGCACTGTTTCAATGCGCGCCAGCACGCGGTCCAGCACATAACCGACCGCGCCGACCACCACCACCGCCGCCATCACGACATCGAGCTGAAACAACTGCCGCCCGAACACGATCATGTAGCCCAGGCCCTCCGACGAAGCCAACAACTCGACCACCACCAGCGCCAGCCAGGCATGGGTAAAGCCATAGCGCACCCCGTTCCAGACCGGCGGCAGCGCTGCCGGGAAGATCACGCGCGTCAGCAGCTGCCAGCGCGAGAACCTAAGCACGCGCGCCACTTCGACATAGCGCGCCGGCACGTTCTCGATGCCCTTGAATGTATTGAGCGCAATCGGCACCAGCGCCGCCTTGGAAATCAGGATGATCTTGAGCGCCTCGTCAATGCCCACCAGCAGCATCAGCAAGGGCAGCCACCCGAGCACCGGAACCTGGCTGAACGCCTTGAACAGCGGATAGACATAGTCCTTGAATACCCGCGACAGGCCCATCGCCACACCCAGCAGCAAGCCGCCGGCCAGGCCCACGCCGAAGCCGAGCAGCACGCGCAGCAAACTGATCTTGAGGTTGTCGAACATCTCGCCCGAAGCCGCCAGATCAATGAAGGTCAGCAACACCGATTGCGGCGAAGGCAACACCTGCGGCGCCACCCATTCGAATTGCGCGGCGACATGCCACAGCAGCAACAGGAACAAGGGAAACGGCAAGGCCAGCCAGCGCGGCGACCAGTTGCCGCGGAAGCGCGCACGCGGCGCCTTCCCTTGCTCCTGCGCGAGTTCAGGAACCGGCGATGCGGAGGATGGCAACTCCAGAACTGCCTGCTGCGCGCTCATGGGTCAGGTCCCCAGGATCTTGCCGTTGACCTGGAAAATCGGCCAATAGGTTTCCAGGTTCAGCTCTTTCAGAGCAGCCTTGAGGTAACGCTGATCGATCCATTGATCGACATCGAACCTGGACCGGCTCAGTTTCAGGCGATAGGCTTGTTCGACCGAATCCTTGTAGCGCGCGACCAGGAAAGGATCGAAGTTGGGATTGATGCGCACGCGCAACGGCTCGCCGTCGTAGTCTTCGCGCCAGTGTTCGTAAGGCGTTCCGGCCTTGGCCCACAGGCGCAGCACCTCTTCCCGGTTGACTTCGTCCGACGCCCACTTCGAGGTCTTCACGAACGTCTTGACCACGCGCGCGGTGATTTGCGGATATTGCTGCGCAAATTCGTCCGTCACCAGCACGTGCGACTGCGTCGTGAAAATCGGTGAGCCGCCTTTGCTGCTGTAGACGATGCGCGCGGCGTTCTTGTCGCGCAGGCGCAGCAGGTTGATGTTGCCGAACGCGGCGTCGATGTCCTTGGTGCTTAGCGCCGCCAGCGTGGTGGCCTGATCGAGATTGATGGCGCGCAGGTCGCGCTCCTGCAGGCTGTTCGCCTCCAGGACGCGATTGATCGGCAACTGCGCGTTGGTGCCCTTGAAGATGGCGACGCGCTTGCCGCGCAGATCCTTGACGGATTGGATCGGCGAGTCTGGCGGCACCGCGAGATAGATGTTGGATCGCACGCCGGTAGCCAGGATCAGCCTGGTCTTGAGTCCCGCCGATTTCGCCACGATGGAAGGCAGGTCGCCCTGGAAAGCGAAATCCAGCTGCTTGTTGCTCAAGGCTTCATTGACTGCCGGACCGGCGCCTTTGAAGAAGAACCACTCGACCTTGATGCCGTCGGCCTTGAACTCCTCTTCGACCCAGCCCTTGGCGTTGGCGACAGCCGCCGAGCTGCCGGAGAATTGCGGCGGATTGCCGATGCCAGGCTGCGCCACACCGATGCGCACAATCGCCGGCTTGTTGGCCGCACGCGCTTGCAGACCCAATATCGCCGCACCGGCGCCGACGCCGCTTGCGGCCAACTGCTTGAGTACGGTTCTGCGATCCAGGGTCATGAGTTTTCCTTTGCGTAGACATGTCGAAGCGAGAAGCTGCGATCAAGTATAGGCAAGCGAAAACTCCCGACAAACGAATGAATTCGTATGTCCTTATGCGAAAGTTTTTTCCATCAGTGCAGTGTCAGCAAGGGATAGCGGCGCCATAACGGAATTTTTGCGTATCTGCCGCGGGCCCGCTGCATCGTCTTATTTGCGCAGTTCTCCCAGCAAGGGCTGCGCCAGATGCAGCACTTCATAACCGTCGCCGGCATGCCCTGCATCGTAGAACGCCGACGTAATATGCAGCCGCACCAGTTTCCAGCCGGCCGGATCGAGCGCGGTCACTGCGGCAACCGTCTCCGCGCGCTGCGCCAAGGCTTGATTACGTTCGCGTTCGGCGTCACGCAACGCTCCCATGTCGGTGGTGTCTCCAAATGGCAGGTCTTCGCGATAGATCCAGCGTCCCTGCAGCGCCGGACCGGCTTGCACATCCAGCGGCAGCCACATCTCGACACCGGGCCGGCCGAAGGCGGCCAGCACCGCATCGAAACGATCGCTGGTCAGGAAGTCGGCGGCGGCGGCCGCATCCTTCCACAGATAGATTGAAGAATAGACGTTGGTGGGCGCACCGTTCTTGCCGGCCTCGCGCAACGAGAAGGACTTGAAGTACAGACCCGGCGTGTCGTCCCACATCGGGCCGCGTGCGGCGGCGCGACGACGGATGGCGCTGACGTCGTAGTCGACGGGAAGGCGGTGTGAATATTGTTTCGAGAGCATGCCGGTTCCAGGTTGTTTGAACGGAACCAGCTTAATCGGGCGGCTGTTTGACGACCAGCCGCCCGCGCACATTTCTGCGATGAGCCTCTCAAATCACTGCGGCGTCGCCATCTTGAATCCGCCGACAATGGCCGCCAAGCTGGTCGCCTGATCCTGCAATGATTGCGCGGCTGCGGCGGCTTGCTCCACCAGCGCGGCGTTCTGCTGCGTGGCCTCATCCATGTGCGTGATGGCGCGGTTGATTTCTTCGATGCCGGTGCTTTGCTCGGAACTGGCGTTGGCGATTTCGCTCACGATGGCGCTGACGTTCCTGACGCTGTCGACGATTTCCACCATGGTCTGCCCGGCCTTCTCGACCAGCAGGCCGCCGTCGCTCACCTTCGATACCGACGAGTCGATCAGCACCTTGATTTCCTTGGCGGCTTGCGCGCTGCGTTGCGCCAGGCTGCGCACTTCGCTCGCCACCACCGCAAAACCACGCCCTTGCTCACCGGCCCGCGCGGCTTCCACTGCGGCGTTCAAGGCAAGAATGTTGGTCTGGAACGCAATGCCGTCGATCACGCCGATGATGTCGACAATCTGGCGCGACGACTGATTGATGGCTTCCATGGTGGCGACGACGTTGCCGACCACTTCGCCGCCTTCTTTGGCAATCGCCGATGCCGCCAGCGCCAGTTGATTGGCCTGCCGTGCATTGTCCGAGTTCTGCTTGACGGTGGAGGTCAGTTCTTCCATCGCGGAAGCGGTTTCTTCCAGGGCTCCGGCTTGCTGCTCGGTGCGGCCGGACAAGTCGAGGTTGCCGCTGGCGATTTCGGACGACGATACCTTGACGGCGTCGCTGGTATGCCGGATCTCTTGCAAGATGGTGGTGATCTTTTGCACGAAGACGTTGAAGGACCTGGCGATCTGGGTGACTTCATCCTTGCCGTCTTCCGGCAGGCGCATGGTCAGGTCGCCGTTGCCGGAACCGATGCTGTCCATCGCATTGCGCACCTGCGACAGGCGCCGGAACACCGCCGCAGTGATCAGTCGCAGGATCAGTGCCGCCAACGCCGCCACCAGCACGATGGCGATCAGCGACGATTGCGTGGCGTGGCGCATGCCGGCGTTGACGTCGGCCTTGTCGATCGCCACCAGCAAGGTCCATTCGGTGTCTTTGACCGCGATTGCCTGAACCAGCTTGGCGGCGCCGTTGAGCACGATTTCCTTGCTGGCGTCATTGCCGGCCAGGCTATTGAGACGTTCCGCCGTCAGTTCGGGGTTCCAGTCCTTGACCGGCTTGTTGATCCATTGCGCATCCGGGTGGGCCAGCATCATGCCGTCGCGGTCGACCAGGAAGGCAAAACTGGCCGGGGTCGGATGCACCGCTTTCACCACATTGCTGACGCCGTCGAGGAACACCGCAGCCGCCACCACGCCCTGCAAGACGCCGTCTTTTCTCACCTGCGCGGTGAAGGACACCATCGGTTTCTTCGTCACGACATCGGTGTAGGGTTTGGTCACCACGGCCTTTCCGGCCTTGACCGATTGCTGGTACCAGGACCGACCGGTCGGATCGTAGCCGGCCGGCAATCCCTCGGCGGACGTGTAGGCAGTCTTGTCTTCCTTGCCGAAGGTCGTGACATAGAAGCCGCCGCTCTTCTGCAACTGCTTGATGACGAATACCGGATCGGCTTGCAACACACCGTCTGCCGCTGCCGCGGCCATGCTGGCCTTGGCCGCGACCCATTCGTTGATCGCCGAGGCATAGCCGTCGGCAATGGAACGCGCGCTCTCGTCGATGGCGCGGTCGTTGTCCGCCTTGACGATGACGTAAGAGACGGCGCCGACTACGCCCAGGCTCGCAACAAGCAAGGCAATGCTGAAAAATAAAATACGCGTTCTGATTGAGGTAAACATGACGGCCCTTCCCTGTTTGTTTTTTTAATTGACTATCCGGCGAACCGGTTCAGACGAACTTGCCGATCCGCGCCACCACCGCCTCACGCACCGACCCGCTGGTAATGAACGAATGCGCTGCCTGGATATCGTTGTGGAACCAGCGGTCGCCATCCAGGCACGCCGGGATTTGCTTGCGGATCTCTTCATACGCCGCCTGCGTTCCCTCGCCCAGCACGAAGTCCTTCAACAACTCTTCCGTCATGGTCAGCCCCTGCGCCGCCAGCAGCATCTCCACGCCGACGATGTACTGCGTATTGGCCACCACCGTGGCGGCCTTCGCGCGCACCAGGTCGAGTTGGAGACGTGGTCTTCGCTGTTGCCCTTGGACGGGATGCTGTCGACGCTGCCCGGCATGGACAGCGTGCGGTTTTCCATGACCAGCGAACTCATCGAGCACTGCACCACCGGATAGCCGGTGTTGACCCCGCGCACGCCGCTCATCAGGTTGCGCGGCAGGCCCCACGACAGGGTCGGGTCGATCAGCCGCGCAATGCGGCGTTCGCAGATGCTGCCCAGGTCGGTGATGGTCATCGCCAGCAAGTCCATCGCCTGCGCCAGGTACTGGCCGTGGAAGTTGCCGCCGGAGATGATCTCGAAGCCGCCGCCTTCTTTGTCAAAGATCAGCGGATTGTCGGTGGCGGAGTTGATTTCCTTGTCGACGATGGTGTCGATGTAGTCCAGCGCATCGAACACCGGGCCATAGACCTGCGGCGCGCAGCGCAGCGAGTAGACGTCCTGGATGCGCGAGGAGTACGGAATGTCGGTGCGGCGCGATTCGTCCGGCAGTTGCACCGCACGGGCTTCGTGGGTGGTGCGGGTCGATCCCTTCAGCAAAGTGCGAATGACTTCTGCGGTCTTGATCTGGCCGGCGTGCGGGCGCGCCTGCTGGATGCGGGGGTCGAAGGCGGACATCTCGGCCCGCATGGCTTCGAGCGTGAGGCCCAGCGAGACGCAGGCGTCGGTGAGCAGGTTGCGCGAATCGTGCGCGGCCAGCACGGCCACGGCCAGCGAGGCGGTGCAGCCGTTGATCAGCGCCGAGGCGTCCTTGGCCTTGAGGTCGAACTTGACCGGGCCGATGCCGGCCTGGGTGATGGCGTCGGGAGCGCTCATGCGCTTGCCCTGGTACATCACTTCGGCTTCGTCGAAACCGACGATGGCGGCGGCCAGGTAGGCCAGCGGCGCCAGATCTCCGGAGGCGCCGACGGAACCCTTTTGCGGCATGATCGGATGGATGCCGGCGTTGAGGAAGGCCAGCAGGCGATCGACCACTTCCACGCGCGGGGCGGAGTAGTTGCTGGCGAAGGCGTTGGCGCGCAGCAGCATGGTGGCGCGGCTGACTTCTTCGGAGAACGGTTCGCCGATGCCGGCGCTGTGCGCCTTGATGAGCTGGGTCTGGAACAGTTCGATGTGCTCGACCTTGATGCGGGTGTCCTTCAGCAAGCCGACGCCGGTGTTGAAGCTGTACATCATGGGTGCTTCGTCGTGCATCCAGGTCGACTCGATGAAGTCGCGGCTTTGCTTCAGGGCCGCGCGCGAGGAGTCGGCCAGCGCGACTTTGGCGTACGTGCCATTGTTTCCACGAGAGATGCTGACGACTTGCGCGGCGTTGAGGTTGAAACCGTCGATGGTGATGGTGGTCATGAATGAATATTCCTTTGCAATGAATGGAGGATAGCGACGGACCGGAGTCAGGCCGCGAAGTTTTCGACGAAGCGGCTGAACACCTGCGCGGCAATCGCCGCGTCGTCTTCGCTCATGATTTCGTCGGGGTGATGGCTGATGCCGCCGTTGCCGCAGCGGACGAACAGCATTGCCACATCGGCGATGGCCGCAATTGCCATCGCATCATGGCCGGCGCCCGAAGGCAGATGGCGCAGCGGCAGACCGCATGCTTCGATGGCATTCGCCAGTTGCTTTTGCAGATGGCCGGCGCACGGAACGCTGCTAGCCTGATGCGTTTTTCGCAGGGTAATGGCGACGTTGCGGCGTGCGCAGATGCGTTCGATTTCGGCTTCGACGTCCGCCACCGCATCCTCGCGGACCTCGTCCTGCTCGGCGCGGATGTCGATGGAAAAGCGCGCACTGCCGGGCACCACGTTAGCGGCGCCGTTCGGCACCTCCATGATGCCCATCGTGCCGACCAGGCCGGCCCGGCCGCTGCAGCGCTGTTCGATGTACAGACCGATCTCGGCTGCCGTCATCGCGGCATCGCGACGCATGTGCATCGGCACCGTGCCTGCGTGTCCGGCCAGCCCCTGCAGCTCCGCCATGAAACGCGTTGCGCCGGAGATCGCGGTCACCACGCCGACCGGCAGCGCTTCGTTGAGCAGCAGCGGTCCCTGTTCGATATGCACTTCGACAAAGGCTGCGACGGCCGCCGCCGGCCACGCCGATGCATCGAGGCGGTCCGGATCGAAGCCGGCCGCGCGCATGACCTCGCGCATGCTGTTGCCCTGCTCGTCGAGGTTATCCAGCACGGTCTTGTCAAAGGTGCCGGCGACGGCGCGGCTGCCCAGCAAGGTCGCCTTGAAGCGCACACCCTCTTCTTCCGCAAATCCGATCACTTCAATCGGGAACGGGAAACGCCGGCCTTCCCGGTGCCAGGCCGCTATGCATGACACCGGCAACAGAATGCCCAGATTGCCGTCGTACTTGCCGCCATTGCGCACCGTATCGAAATGCGAACCGGTGACCAACGCCGCAGCCTTTTCGTGTCCGGGTGCGGCTTCGTAACGGCCGATGACGTTGCCGGCGTCGTCGCGGCGAACCTGCATGCCGGCGGCGTTCATCCACTCGCCGACCTGTTTCGCGGCGGCATGATGCATGGGCGTGAGGTAAGTGCGCGTCAGCATGCCGACGGCTTCCGTATGCACGGCAAGCGCATCGGCGCGCTGCATGATTTCTTGCCCGCAAGACCGGTATTGCTCTGGAACAGTTTTCACGGCAGTCTCCTTGAAGTCATCAGGATTGCATATTTTTATTGTATTCACAAATTGTATGCAATATAGTGAGCTTGTTCCGGCGCGTCAAAAGAATTTTCAAACAAGGACCGCCATGGACAATGGAACAACAGCCGGAGGAGCGGCTGTGCGGTGAACAGTACAAAAGAGTACAAAAGCTGAATCAAATACAGCGGGCATACCCATATACACAAGCCTATAAGGGCGCCCATCCAGAACCACACCAGGAGACCAAGGTGAATCGATTTTTCAAATCTTTGTTCGGGCAGGTCGTCATCGCCCTGATTGCCGGCATCGTCGTCGGACTGTTCTACCCTGATTTCGGCCAGAGCCTCAAACCGCTGGGCGACGGCTTCATCAAGCTGATCAAGATGATCATTCCGGTGATCGTGTTTTGCGTGGTGGTGCAAGGAATCTGCGGCGCCAGCGACCTGAAGAAGGTCGGCAGCGTCGGCGTCAAGGCCATCATCTACTTTGAAGTCGTGACCACCATCGCATTGCTCCTCGGCCTGGTGCTGGCCTTCGTGTTCCAGCCCGGTGCGGGCATGAACATCGACCCGACCAACCTCGACGCCAGCGGCTTGTCCAGCTACGTCGAGACCGCCGGCAAGGTCAGAGGCACCAGCTTCGCCGACTTCATCATGAAACTGATCCCGAGCACCATCGTGAGCGCATTCACCTCCGGCGACGTCCTCCAGGTCTTGCTGATCTCGGTCATCTTCGGCTGCGCCCTGCTGCTGATCGGCGACAAAGGCCAGCCTGCCGTCTCGCTGATCGCATCTCTGTCGGAAGCCTTCTTCAAGTGCATGGCGTTCATCATCCGCCTGGCGCCGCTGGGGGTGTTCGGTGCGATTGCGTTCACGGTCGGCCGCTACGGCATCGGTTCGCTCAAGCAGCTCGGCATGCTGGTGCTGCTGTTCTACGGCGCGGTGATCTTCTTCGTGGTGGTGGTGCTGGGGGCGATCCTGCGCACTTCCGGACTGAGCATCTTCAAGCTGATCACCTACCTCCGCGAAGAACTGATCGTGGTGCTGGCAACCGCTTCATCCGACAGCGTGCTGCCACAAGTCATGCGAAAGCTCGAACACATGGGCATCAAGAAGTCGACCGTCGGCCTGGTGATCCCGACCGGCTACTCGTTCAACCTCGATGCGTTCTCCATCTATCTGACCATGGCGGCCGTGTTCATTGCGCAGGCCACCAACACGCATCTCGCGATGGGCGACCTGCTGATGATCCTGGCGATTGCCTTGATCACCTCCAAGGGCGCACACGGCGTGCCGGGTTCGGCCATCGTGATCCTGGCGGCGACGCTGACGACGATCCCGGCGATTCCGGTGGTCGGCTTGGTGCTGGTGCTGTCGATCGACTGGTTCATCGGCATCATGCGCGCACTTGGCAATCTGCTCGGCAACTGCGTCGCCACCGTTGTGGTCGCCACCTGGGAAAAGGACATCGACAAGACCCGCGCCCGCGCCGTGCTGAACGGCGAGATCCCGGCCGCCACATTTGAATGACATTGCTGAATAGCGTGTCCGCTTGAGGTCGCAGGATGGACGGCAAAAATACAAGGGTACAATTCGGTGTCTTGCCCGAAACCGCCTTACACGATAAAACCGTCCATCCTATGACCGAAGCAGCACATCCTCCCGACAGTTCAGAAGCGATCGCGCGCGACATCACCATCGCCATCGCCGAACAGCGTCTTCCACCCGGGGCAAAACTCCGCGAAGAAGCGCTGGCGCGCGTCTACCGGGTCAGCCGCACCAAGATCCGCGCGGCGCTGGTCATGCTGGCCAAAGACAAGCTGATCGACCTGATCCCGGACAAGGGTGCATTCGTGAGCAAGCCGACCGTGGAAGAAACGCGCAACATCTTCTTCGTGCGGCGCACGCTGGAAGCTGCCATGGTGAGGGAATTCGTCGCGCGTGCGACCGCCGCTGACTACGCCACGCTGGAAGCCCACCTGCGCGAAGAACGCCGCGCCATCGAAGAAAACAATCCGCAAGTGCGCTCGACCCTGTTGAGCGACTTCCACATCCTGCTGGCGAACATCGTCGGCAACGATGTCCTGACCGATATCCTGGTCAAGCTCGCCGGCCGCAGTTCGCTGATCACCATGCTGTATCAGTCGACCCGCGACGCGATCTGTTCGACTGAAGAACATTGCGCATTCATCGCCGCCGCCAAGGCCGGCAAGGTCGAGGAAGCCGTCGAGCTGATGCTGCATCACCTGCACCACGTGGAAGAGGCGCTGGAATTCGATACGCCGTCCGATCCCAAGCGAGATCTCGCCAAGGAATTATTGCTGTAGCTGTTGCCGCTTTTTTAATACGGCGTGACGGAACACCACACGCAATCAGTGCCTAGCTGCGCCAGCACGCGCAGCAGCGCATTGTCCAGTTCCGTCATGTGCGCGGCGAATGAAAACGTCAGCAATGTAGCCAATATGAAGGCCGACGCACGCTGGCGATGAAGCACGGCGGCACTGCCTGTTCGGCCATAAGTGCGCAAGAAGCGCTGTACGGATTTGCTGTCCATGGCAAGACTCCCTCAAGACAAAACGACGCAAGGGCCAGTTTGGTGCCCCTTGCTAGGCAACAACCAGTTTCACCACGACCAGCAGCACCGCGATGAAAATGCCGACGCCGACCACACCGGCGCCGATCACATAAAACGGATTGAACGAGGTCGCGTCCTTCTCATAGTCCGCCAAGTGTCGCAGTCCGACAAAGGACCAGAACACCGCCGCCAGCGTGGCGAAGAAAGAACGCTTCTCTGTTCGTTTGGATTGCAGCGACGCCATATGAATTCCCTCCTTAAACAGGTAATGCGTCGACGGGCGCGCCCTTGCGGCTGCCCATCAACCTGAACAGCAACACGCCCGACACCGCGGCAATCGCAGCGGCCGCCAGCATCAACAAGGAAAATGCGTGGGCGAAGCCGGCCTGCGCGATACGCAGCGCCTCCAGGCTGTTGCCGAGCGCCGGCAAGGCGGCCGCGCTGTCGCCGGCGACGATGCGCTCAACCACGTCGGTGAAGCCGCCCGGCTGCGGCAAGTTGGCGCCGATCAATCCTTGCTTGAGGTAACTGCCGGTGCGCACCGTCAGCACGCAGCCGAGGCAGGCGATGGCCAGTACGATGGCGGCAAAACGCGTGGTGGTGCTGATGCCGGAAGCCATGCCGGTGCGTTCGCGCGGAACGCAGTTCATGATGGCTTTTTGCGTGTTGCCGTTGAGCAGCCCGGCGCCGCTGCCCGTGACCAGCATGCCAGCCAGCACCATCCAGTAACTCCCGGCGTACGCGGCAATCGCTACCAGCACATTGCCCGCGCATACCAGCGCCATGCCCAGTCCCATTACCCCGTGCAGCGGCATGTAGCGCGTCAGCGCGGCGCCGACACGCGGGAAAATCATCATCGCCAGCGCAAACGGCAGCATCGCCAGACCGGCCACGATGGCGGAATACGCGAAGGCGTTCTGCAGGTACAGCGGCAGGAAAGTCATCATCACCTGCGCCGAGCTGGCGTAGCCGAACATCGCCAGCACTGCGCCGACAAAAGGCGCATGGCGGAACAGGCGCAGGTCGATCATCGGCCGCTTCTGCATCAACTCCACCGGCACGAACAGGGCCAGCATCAATATCCCGCCGCCGGTGCGCAGCAGGGTCGCGGCGCTGCTCCAGCCGGCGGCGTTGGCATTGATCAACGCCCAGATCAGGCAACCCAGGCCGCCGCTCAGCAGCAGGCTGCCCCAGGGATCGAGCCGTGCGGCAGTGGCGCTGGCGTTTTTGGACTCCGCAACCTCCCGGTACACCAGCGTGCCGAGACACAGGCACACCGGCAAATTGAGCAGGAAAATCCAGCGCCAGCCGAGCAATTGCGTGATCAAGCCGCCCAGCAAGGGCGCCACCGTCATCGACACGCCCATGCAGGCTCCCCATACCGCCCACGCATGCGTACGGTCTTTTTCAGTGTGAAAGACGTGGCCGATCACCGCCAGCGCGGAGGTCAGCAGCATTGCGGCGCCGACGCCTTTGACGGCGCGCGCGATCTGCAATGCGCCGGTCGACCAGGCTAGTCCGCAGCCCAGCGAAGCCAGGCTGAACAAGCCGAGGCCGAGCAGCATCATGCGTTTTCGGCCGAAGCGGTCGGCCAGGCTGCCGGCCGGCAACAGCAAGGAAGCGAACGCCAGCATGTAGGCGCTGACGATCCATTCGATGTCGCTGAAATCGGCATGCAGCGAACGCGCCACCGACGGCAGCGAGACGGCGACGATGTTGGTGTCGAGCACGATCAGCGCGCACACGCTGGAGCAGATCAGCAGGATGTTGCGCTCCTTGCGGCGGCGTGCAGCGTCGCCGGGATCAGAGTCGTCGCGAACGGCGATGGATGGGCTATTCATGTGCGAAGAAAAGATCGCGGCGAAGCGAGATGACGGAGTGGAGCGGAACGCAATGCAAAGGCATGATGCACTTCCTGGAAGGACTGGATGCGAGCCATTCTAATACCGCCGATAATTATCCTTGTTACAGTTAAAATGCAATTTAATTTCTCTCAGGTTAATTATCAAAAGATCCCATGGAGCTTCGCCATTTCCGCTGTTTCGCCGCCGTCGCCGAGACGCTGCATTTTGCCCGCGCCGCCGAGCAACTCGGCATTTCGCCGCCGGCGCTGACCAAGCAGATCCAGGAAATCGAGCGCCTGCTGGATGTCCGCCTGTTCCAGCGCACCAAGCGTTCGGTGAACCTGACCTCGGCCGGCGAAGTGTTCCGGGAAGAAGCACTACGTACCTTGCAGCAAGCTGCGCGCGCCGAAGACGCCGCACGCCGCGCCGGTCGCGGCGAGATCGGCCGTATCGAAATCGGCTATATCGCTTCGGCGGCGTATTCCGGCTTGCTGCAAACCGAAGTCGCGCGCTTTCGCGCCGACCATCCGCTGGTGCAGCTCAATCTCGTCGAAGCGCCGATGGATACGCTCCCGCTCCAGGTCAGCAACGGCAGCCTCGACCTCGCCTTCATCCGGCCGCCGGTACCCTGTCCGGCCGACGTCACTTTCCTCACCTTGCTACAGGACGATTTTGTCGTGGCGCTGCCTGAGGACTCACCGCTGGCGGAGCACGAAACCGTGCCGGCGGTCGCCCTCGCCTCGGCGAACTTCGTCTTGCCGGAGCAGGCTTCTGGCACCATGGAAGTGGCCCGGCGCGGACGCTTCGTACCGCGCACGCTGCCCAACCCGGGCGGACTGGTGGCGGTGGTGACGCTGGTGTCCCTGGGTCAGGGCGTGGCGATTGTCCCGGCGTCGGTGATGCAACGCGTGAACATGCCCGGCGTGACGTATCGGCAAATCGAGGGGAAGATCATTCCGGGAGCCATCGCGCTGGCTTCGCGCAAGCATGAAAAATCTCCCGTGGTGCGCGCTTTCCTGAAACAGCTGAAATCGCGTCAGGCTGACAGGTAGCGCGTTACGGTCGACGGCAGGCGTCCCGGCAAGCCGCTGTGGACGCTGCTGTCGTGGAAGCGATAAGCGCCCTTGCCGGCTTTCTTGGCGGCGTACATGGCGGCGTCCGCCTTGGACAGCAACTCGTCGACGGTATGACCGTCGTCGGGATACAGCGCGATACCGATGCTCAGGCTGGTGCCGACTTCGTGGCCGCCGAGGTTGAGGTACGGCGCGCCGACGGTCTTGATCAATTTGTCGGCGATGTCGGCGATCTGGCTTTGATACTTGATGTCGGACAGCAAGACCACGAACTCGTCGCCGCCCAGGCGCGCCACCAGATCGTATTCGCGCAGGCTGGCGCACAGGCGCTGCGCCACGGCTTTCAGCAGCAGGTCGCCCACCGCGTGGCCGAGCGTATCGTTGATCGGCTTGAAGCCATCGAGATCAATGAAGAACAACGCGTACAGATTGGGGCTGCGCTTGGCGCGCGACAATTCGGCGCCGGCCAGTTCGCTGAACAGCATGCGGTTGGGAATCCCGGTCAGGTAGTCATGCGAGGCCAGCTGGTAGGCGCGCGTCTTTTCCTTTTCGAGCTGCTCGATGAGACAGATCTTTTCACGCTCCGAACGCGCCAGGCGCTCGTACAGCTTCTTGCGATGATAGGAAATGCCGATCAGGATCAGCGTCAATGTCACCACCGCGATGGAAATGACGATGGCGTAGCGCACGTATTCGTAGTGTGATCGCGTCAGGTCCGAAACGATGGCGTCGGGATCGATGGTCACGCTCACGCTGAGCGGATAGGCGCTCAGCTTTTGCAGGTTCGTGACGCTGGAGGCGGAAGTGAATGCGGCGCTGTTGTCGCCCACCAGCAACCTGCGGTCGTTGAGTGCAACCAACGGCGCACCCGTGCCGCCATTGACCGCGATGAGATAGCCATCGCCGATCTGCTGGTAATCGTGGAGGAAGCGTCCCAAGTCGAGTATCGCAACCAGATAGCCGCGCGCGCCGCTCTTCGGCGCCTGCAATGCGATCAGCATCGGCATGCGCCAGTTATGGCTGTCGGTCTTGCCGAACAAAATCGTGCCGGCTTCAGGCGCTTCCGCACCGGCAGCCGCTTGCGGGTAGGCGCGTTCCAGCAGCCGCGCGAATTCGCTTTCTTCGGGAAGTCCGGCGGAGGAATAGCGCAGCCGCATCTGCGCGTCGAACACGGCGGCGCGGACATAGGCGCTGTCGCCGTTGAACAGCAGGCCCAGATACTCGGCCGCGCTCGCGTCGCCGTCGAGGACTTTGCTGCCGACGGCGGCATATTGCCCGGCACGGCTGAGGCGGTCATTGAGATTGGCGGCCATGATGGCAGCCATGTTGTGGCTTTCGGAGGAGGCGCTTTCCACGGCCAGCTTCTTTTCGCTGGCGACGTGCGTCATGGTGATGCCCCAGATGACCACCAGCACCAAAGAGGACAGCAGCACGAAGCAGGCGGACAGGCCCCAGCCATCCTGAATCAGGATCCTGGGCCATTTTGCCTTGAATGAAAATCCGCGCCGCAATTTACCTCCGTAAATGCCTGGGGTTGGAAAGTACCGGTGCGTCCTTGTAGCCATCGCTGCAGGAAACAAATGCAAGCGAAATGCAAGCGGCATGCCCGCCAAACCATTGTAGACACAAACCACGCCGTGGTCTGTCACCCGAATGGACTAGCCCCGCCATAAAAACAACGAGCAGCCTGTGAGAGTGCCGGGCAGCAAGAATGTTCCTGCGGCGGCGCGCTTGATGTGTGTTACAGGAACGGAGCTACCCCCTGGCGCCCGCAGTGCAGACGGGCGTGCACGACCGCACGCCGCGTTGCAGAGGGCCTGTGCGGAAGATTGATCAGACGCTGTAAGTGACCGTGCGTATCGGCTGTTGCTGGCCAATCGGCATGATGGTTTGCAGGGCGTCGAACTCCGCCAGGATCAGCTCGGCCTGGTAGCAATGCGTGTTGGCGGATTTGAGGGCGTTGCGGAAAGCCTTGAGGGTGGCCGGCTTCGGTACGCCGCCGCGCCCCTTGTTGGCGCGCACGGCGTCGGCAACAATATCGGAGAGCAACGCGTCGGCGCAATTTTGCGCTTCCTTGAGCTGCACCAAACAATCGAGCAAAGCGAGAGTCTTATCCATGGCAGCACCTCAGAGGAAAGTTGTTGAAGGGAAATTCTAACCAAACGTTTATGGCTTGCACAAGCACTTCCTGCACCAAACCTGCAATATCATGAGTAGCTTGGAAGCCGCGCCAGTTCTGGCATTGCAGCATAATCACGGATTCGCGTCGCGAGCAACCAGACCAGTATAGGCAGCCGTTCGGAAGAATCCATTGTCGGTCTTTCATCACTTTGAAAATCATTTTTCCCGGACCGGAATCGTGTCCCGGGAAGCGCCCTTTTTGCGCCCTCTTCACGTCCCCTTTTTTGTAACGGCCGCCGGAGACTGTATAAAAAACCAGTAAAATAACTTCTTTTTTGCCGCCGCCTCAAGGCTCAGGATGAACGTCGACTATCTGGAGAAACTCAACCCCGAACAACGTCAGGCGGTGGAATTCGGCATCACGCCGGGCCAACCGGCGGCGCCCCCTGCCCGTCCCTTGCTGGTGATTGCCGGCGCCGGTTCGGGCAAGACCAATACGCTGGCGCACCGGGTCGCCCATTTGATCGTAAATGGCGCCGATCCACGCCGCATTTTGCTGATGACTTTTTCACGCCGCGCCGCCGCAGAAATGACGCGCCGCGTCCAGCGCATCTGCGGCGAAGCGCTCGGGGCCAACGGCCGCATCATGGCCGATGCATTGTCCTGGGCCGGCACCTTCCACGGCATCGGCGCGCAGATCCTGCGCGAATATGCGGATCAGATCGGACTCGATCCCAATTTCTCCATCCACGACCGCGAAGATTCGGCCGACCTCATGAATCTGGTGCGGCATGAACTGGGCTTGTCCAGGACCGAAAAACGCTTCCCGCTCAAGGCGACCTGCCTGGCGATCTACTCGCGCGTAGTGAATTCCGAAGCGCCGCTGGACAGCATCCTGCACAAGGTTTTTCCGTGGTGTGCGGAATGGGAGGCGCAGCTGCGCACGCTGTTCGGCGCCTATGTCGAAGCCAAGCAGGCGCACAACGTGCTCGACTACGACGACCTGCTGCTGTACTGGGCGCAGACCATCGGCGAACGCGTGCTGGCAGACGACATCGGCGCGCGCTTCGATCACGTGCTGGTGGATGAATACCAGGACACCAACCGCCTGCAATCGTCGATCCTGCTGGCGCTGAAACCGGACGGCCGGGGCCTCACGGTGGTCGGCGACGACGCCCAGGCGATCTACTCGTTCCGTGCCGCGACGGTGCGCAACATCCTCGACTTTCCGCGCGCCTTCGATCCGCCGGCCGACATCGTCACGCTCGATCGCAACTACCGCTCGACGCAGCCGATCCTGGCCGCGGCCAACAGCGTGATTGACAAGGCGCTGGAACGCTTCACCAAGAACCTCTGGACCGAGCGCGTCTCCGACCACAAGCCGCAGCTGGTATCGGTGCGCGACGAAGCCGACCAGGCGCGCTACATCGTCGAACGCATACTTGAGAACCGCGAAGCCGGCAGCACGCTGAAGGATCAGGCGGTGCTGTTCCGCGCCTCCGACCACAGCGGTCCGCTTGAAATCGAACTGGTGCGCCGGAACATTCCCTTCGTCAAATTCGGCGGTCTCAAATTCCTCGACAGCGCGCACGTCAAGGACATGCTGGCGATGCTGCGCTTCGTGCAAAATCCGCGTGACCGCGTGGCCGGATTCCGTCTGATGCAGTTGCTGCCCGGCGTCGGTCCGGGTTCGGCGCAAAAGGTGCTGGACGCCATGGCGGCGCATGCCGATCCGATTGCCGCGTTGTCCGAATTGCCGGCGCCGCCACGCAGCGGCGACGACTGGCGCGGCTTCGTCGAGGTGCTGCAGTTCATGGCGCAAGGCAAGACCGGCTGGCCCGGCGAGATCGCGCATGCGCGCAGCTGGTACGCACCGCACCTCGAACGCAAGCATGAAGACGCCACCACGCGCCAGGCCGACCTGCTGCAACTGGAGCAGATCGCCTCCGGCTATCCCTCGCGCGAGCGCTTCCTGACCGAACTTACGCTCGATCCTCCGGACGCCACCAGCGACCAGTCGGGCGTGCCGCTGCTGGACGAGGATTACCTGATCCTGTCGACCATCCATTCTTCCAAAGGCCAGGAATGGAAATCGGTCTATGTGCTCAACGTTGTCGACGGCTGCATCCCGGCCGATCTGGCTACCGGCAGCACTGATGAAATCGAAGAGGAACGCCGCTTGCTCTACGTCGCCATGACGCGCGCCAAGGACGACCTGCATCTGATGGTGCCGCAGAAATTCTTCACCGGCGGCCAGCACGCGCAAGGCGACCGGCATGTCTACGCATCGCGCACGCGCTTCATTCCGCCCGGCGTGCTGCCGCATTTCGCCAGTAGCGCATGGCCGGTGGTCGCAGTCGGCCCGAGCGGACGCCCCGATGCGCGGCAGATGCGCGTCGACGTGGCGGCGCGCATGCGCGGGATGTGGAAATGAGCGACGCGCATTCCGCCGCTTATCCGGTGTCCGTCAAGGGTGTCTTGCTGACGCCGCACGGCGACGTCGTGCTCCTGCTCAACGAACGCAACGAATGGGAGTTGCCCGGCGGCCGGATTGAATTGGGAGAATCCTCCACCGAATGCCTGGCGCGCGAAATCCGCGAAGAGCTGGACCTGCAGGTCGACGTCGGTGCGCCGGTCGATACTTACCTGTTCGAAGTGATCCCGGGCAAACACGTCTTTATCGCCACCTATCGCTGCACGCTGACCGGTCCCTACGCTCCGGTCGTGAGCCACGAACACAAGCGCGTGGGCGCGTTTCCTCCGCATGCCTTGCCGGTCAATCTGCCGGATGGCTATCGGCGGTCCATCCAGGCGGCGATGCATCGCCAATAAAAAAGCCCGCGCAAGGCGGGCTTTCCGGCATGGCAAACCTGACGGACGGTGCGATCAGCCGATCATCCTGGTGTACGCAGCCGCATCAAGAAACTGCGATTCGTCGAAGGCCTCCGTCGGTCGCAGCCGGAAAATCCACTGCTCGTACGGCGCACCGTTGATGGCCTCGGGCGTATTGGCGAGTGCGTCGTTCACGGCGACCACCTCGCCCGCCACCGGTGCATGCACGTCGGAAGCGGTCTTGTTGGATTCGACCACGCCTGCGTCGGCGCCGCGCCGGAGCACGCTGCCGACCGCCGGCGTCTGCACGTACACCAACGGCCCGAGCTGGTCCTGGCCGAAATCAGTGATGCCGACGGTCAGCGTGCCGTCGTCTTCCTGCCGGATCCACTCGTGCGTTTCAGCATAAGTCAGGGTGTCTGGTATCAGCATGCGGTTCTCCTCATCGGCTCGGTTATGGGGCCGCCGGAAACACCGGCTCGCCCAGGTTCAGCATGAGGCGGTTGGCCCATGCAAAGATCGCGACCGAGTGGATCAGGTCGAGGATTTCCTGCTCGTTCAGGCCGACCTCCTTGAGCGCCTGGATGCCGGCGGCATTGACGTCGTTGGGATTCCTGGTGAGGTCGATGGAAAACTGCGAAATGGCTTTCTCGCGCGCATCGGTGCCGGCGGTGTACGGATCGTCGAACACCTGCTGCACGGTGTCGTTGCGCTTGGCCAGCTGCTCGAAACGCTGGGCATGCACCGAGGCGCAATACACGCAGCCATTGATGCGCGACACCACCAGGGAGCCGAGTTCGCGTTCGGCACGCGAGAGGCCGCCCGGCGCGTACATGATGGCGTTGAAGGCGGCCGAACGCTGGCGCAGGATTTCCGGCTGATGGCCGAGGAACAGGTAATAGTCGGAGGTCTTGGCCTTGGGATGGCTCTCTTCCAGGACCTTGATCTGGTCTTCGCTGGCCTGGCCGATGTCGATGACGTCGAGCCATGCCTGCCAGTCCAGTACTTCGTTGGTGAAGCCGTGCGATTTGATGACGGTGCTCATGCTTGCTCCTTGCTTGCCAGTTTCATGGCCTTCAGACCGGCGACCACGCGGATCTGATACGAAATAAAGGCGATCAGTTGCGACAGCGCGACCACGGCGGGCGTGCTGATTCCGGCGGCCGGCAGCGTGTGCAAGGCGGCCTTGTCGCCTTCAACCGGGCGTTCCGTCAACGCCCGCGTAAACGCCAGCATGGCGCGCAGGCGACCTTCCGGCAATTGCTCGGGAGCGCCGCCGGCGGCGACTGCAATCTGCGCCGCGTCGGCCGGCAAGGCGTCCAGCCGCGCGCGATAATGCGCGGCGACGTCGCTTGCTCCGGCAAGGCGGCAGGCATACAGCGCGACCAGCAGACGTTCATCCAGGCCGATGCCTTCCAGCGCCGGATCGAACAAGGCGTCGTAGCTGCCCTGCGAGGCGACCGCGACTTTTTCGCGCTGGTGGCGCAGAGCGTGCAGGCTGCCGCCCGCTTGCAGGCCGGACAGCCGGTCGATGACATCATTGTCGATGTTGTATTCCAATTGCGTCGTCATGAGACTTCCTTTCGTGATGGCTGCGCGGAGCGCGCAAGATGCGCTCCGATTGCATTCCTGAGAAATTCCTGTGCGTGCTGCCAGGAGTGCTTGTCGGCATGCGCATTGGCGGCCGGCTCGCCGCCGCCGGTGCTGATGCGTCCGGACACCGGGTGGGCGTAACTGATCTGCGTGGTCGGCACGTACGGGAACAGGATCGCGTGGCCGGCGTCCTGGTAGTCATGCCACTCCACGGCGTGCGGATGGGCGACTTCGTCCAGCTTGTCGCTGACCATTTTCGAATAGATGCTCGACGGCCACGAGCCGTCGTCGGTGGCCGACAGCAGCAATACCGGCGCATCGATTTTTTCCACCGGGATGCGCGCCTTCGCCACCGCTTCCTTGTCCTGCAAGGCGGTCAGCATGGCGAGCACGTGGCGATGCGGAGGTGCGCCTTCGTCGAACGGCGCCCAGCTGGCGTGGCGGTTGTTTTCCCACTGGTGCGTGAGCGGCTTGCCGCCGAGCAGCCAGGTCGGTCCTTCGCGGCCGATCGCCGGGTCGCAGGCGTTCTGGCCGCTGTGCACCAAGGCGCTCGGCACGTAAGCCAGCACCGCCGAGACGTCCCGCGGGAAGGTCGCGCCCAGCAGCAACACCAGCTCGCCACCGCGCGACTGGCCGCTGATCGCGACAAAATCGCCGAGCGGCCTGACCGTGGCGCGCAGCCATTCGAGACCCTTTTGGAAGTATTCGAGCGGCGTATTCGAGATGTAATCCGACAAGCCCGGCGCCTTGAAGTATGCCAGCGCAAACGCCGCGTAACCGCGCGACGCGTACAAGGCCGCGCGCGCTTCATTGATGCCGCCGCCGGAACCGTTGAGGATCATCACCGCCGGATGCGGACCCGGACCGGCCGGCAGGAACAAGGTCCCGACCAGCCCCTGCTCGCGCACTTCCCGCCGCGTCACGCCGCCGGCGCACAGGCGCTGGCTCAGTTCCGCTTGCGCCTGGCCGGAGGCGGAGGTGACTTCCAGCGCAGTCGTCAGCGGCTGCAGCACGTCGGCATGGAACAGCTCCCGCTTGCCCGGCTGTTCCGGCGCCTGCGACCACAGCAGACCCATTGCCGAGATGCCCTGATAGTCGCCCTCCACTGCCGGCGCCAGCGTCAGGTCGACGTGACCCGCCGCGTCCGCCACGAAGCGTGCGCTGCTGCGCCAGGCGGCGCCGGCGCGCACGGTGCGGCCGGCGACCTGCACCAGCTCGCCCGGCTGCGCCCCCGTGACGACAATGCGGCGCGGCACGTCGATCAGATCGTCAGCGGGACTGACGGTGATGTTCAGCGTGGACATATCCACCTCCTCTGCGAACTTACTTCTTGTCCTGCGTCACCATCATCGCGGTGGTGCGGTCGCTGCTGACCGGCGTCACCTTCAGGCCCTTTTTGGCGGCCCAGATATTCTGATAGTGATACAGCGGGATGACGCCGGCATCGTCGGAAACGATCTTGGCGGCATTGCGCAGGATCGCTTCACGCTTGGCGGCGTCGAACTCGGCGGTCGAATCGGCCAGCGCTTTGTCGATGGCCGGATTGCTGTAGCGATTCCAGTTGGACGCGCCCAGGCCCTTCTTGGAGTCGGCGGTCGCCAGCACGTTGACCAGCGCATAGCTGGCCTCGCCGGTGCCGTTGCCCCATGCCAGCACGCTGACGGCAAACTCGTTCTTGTTGGCGCGCGCCGAATACGATGCCCACGGCAGCACTTCCACTTGCGTCTTCACGCCGATGCGGGTCCAGAACTGCGCCACCGCCTGCATGGTTTCCGGTGCTTGAGGGTAACGGTCGTTCGGCACATGGATGGTCAGCTTGAAGCCTTGCGGGAAGCCGGCGTCGGCCAGCAGCTTCTTGGCCTGGGCGACGTCGTTCGGAATGTTCTTGATGTCCGGGTTGTAGCCGAAGGTATCGGCCGGCATCCATTGATTGGCTTCCGTCGCCGCGCCCTGCAGGATCCGGTCGACCAGCGCCTTGCGGTTGATCGCCAGCGACAAGGCCTTGCGCACGCGCGCATCAAGCAGCGGGTTCTTGTCGAGCTGCTTGCCGGCGTTGTCGGTGATGTACTGGTTCGGACCTTCATGGAACGTCGGTTGCAGCAGCAGGACGCGCAAGCCGTTGTACGGGAACACCTTGACGTTCGGCGATTGCTTGAGCTTGGCAAGGTCGGACACCGACACCTTGTCGATCACGTCGACGTCACCGGACAACAAGGCTGCCGTACGTGCGGCGGCGTTGTTGATGTAGCGATAGTTGACCTTTTCCCAGATCTGCTTCTGGCCCCAGTAATCGTTGTTGCGCTCCATCACGACGCGGTCGCCCGGCGTGTAAGACACGTACTTGTATGGACCACTGCCGACCATGGCGCTGCCGCTGTTGTAGTTTTCGGTCTGCGATTTCTCGCCGACGTGCTTGCTGACGATATGCACCGAGGCGAGGTTCAGCGGCAGGTCTGGATTGGCGATGTTGGTCTTGATGATCAGCGTCAGCGGATCTTTCGCAGTGACCGACTCCACCGTGCGCAGGTAACCGGCGAAGGTCGCCACGCTGCCCGGCACCGCACGTGCGCGCTGGTACGAGAAGATCACGTCCTCGGCGGTGAACGGCTTGCCGTCCTGCCACTTGACGTTGGGACGCAGCTTGAACTCCCACGTCTTGGCGTCGATGTTCTTCCAGCTGGCGGCCAGGCCCGGTTGCAGCTTGTTGTAGTTGTTCTCGACCAGCAGGTCCCAGAAATGCAGGTCGACGGAGCGGTCGCCCGCATGATTGTTGAGCTGGGGATCAAGCGACGACAGCGGATCGGCGAACGCGATGTTCAGGGTCTGCGCGCCGGCCGGGCCGAAGCCCAGCATTGCGACGGCCAGAAGGCTGGAAAGTACGGTTTTCTTCATGTTCATCATCCTCGGGTGGGGTGGGATAAAACTACTTCTTTAGCTGTTACTGATCGTTCAAATGACAGGCGCTCCGATGTCCCGGCGCGACCTCTTTCAACGCCGGGACCTCCGTGCGGCAACGCGGCATCGCATGCGGGCAGCGCGGGTTGAAATGGCAGCCCGGCGGCGGATCGAGCGGACTCGGGATTTCGCCCTTGATCGCCGTGAAGGACTTGTTGCGCGCCTGCAGGCGCGGCACTTCAGCCAGCAAGGCCTGGGTGTACGGGTGGTTCGGACGGGCGAACAGTTCGTCGACCGCGGCGCTCTCGACGATGCGCCCCAGATACATGATGACCACGCGATCCGACACGTGCTCGACCACGCCGAGATCGTGGCTGATGAACAGATAAGTCAGCCCGAGCTGCTCGCGCAGGTCCGAAAAGAGGTTCAGGATCTGCGCCTGGATAGACACGTCCAGCGCCGCCACCGCTTCGTCGCAGACCAGCATTGCCGGCTGCACCGCCAGCGCGCGCGCGATGCCGATACGCTGGCGCTGGCCGCCGCTGAACTGGTGCGGATAGCGGTCGCGCAGCTCCGGATCGAGCCCCGCGCGCAGCAGTTGCGCGCTGACGTAATCATCGAGACCGGCCTTGTCGGCCATGCCGTGAATCAGCGCCGCTTCGCCGACGATCTGGTCGACGCGCAGGCGCGGATTGAGGCTGGCGTAGGGATTCTGGAAGATCATCTGCACCTTGCGCCGCGCCGCCTGGGTATCTTGTGCGCTGAAGTCCTTGCGATCGACACCGTCGACCAGCACCTCGCCCATCGACGGCGCCAGCAAACCGCTGACGATGCGGCCCAGGGTCGACTTGCCGCAACCCGACTCGCCGACCAGGCCGACCACTTCTCCCGGCATCACATGCAGGTCGACGCCGTCAAGCGCTTGCGTCACGGCAGCGGGACGCATCCAGCCGCGCGCCGACAGTTGCCGCTCGAACGGACGCGGCTTGCGCTCGCCGAAGCGCTTGACGATGCCGCGCGCGTCGATCAGCGGGACGGTATTTTCGATCTGCTTATCCATGCTGCAACTCCACTGTTTCGGGCTGTATCGCCGGGTGGAAACAGCGCACCAGATGGCCCGGCAAGGGCTCGGTGATTTCCGGCCGTGTCAGGCACTGTTCGCTGACCCGCTCGCAGCGCGCCGCGAACGCGCAGGTCGGCGGCAGGTGCAGCAGGTTCGGCGTCAGGCCGGGAATCTGGCGCAGCCGCTGACCGCGCCGGTTGTTGCCCGGCAGGCTGCCGATCAGACCCTGGGTATAAGGATGCTGCGGGCGATCAAGCACCTCGGCGACCGTGCCTTGCTCGACGATGCGGCCGGAATACATCACCGCAATGTCGTCCGCCAGTCCCGCCACGACCGAAAGATCGTGCGTGATCCAGATCAGCGCGGTGCCGTTCAGGCGCGCCAGCTTTTGCACCTCCGACAGGATCTGCGCCTGGATGGTGACGTCGAGCGCAGTGGTCGGCTCGTCTGCAATGATCAGGTCTGGCTTGTGCAGCAAGGCGATGGCGATCGCCACGCGCTGGCGCATGCCGCCCGACAGTTGATGCGGATAGGCGCGCAGCCGTTCGTCCGGACTGGCGATGCCCATCGATCCCAGGGTATCGCGCGCCAGTTCACGCGCCTGCTCGCGGCTGATCTTGCTGTGCGCGAGCACGGCGTCGATCATCTGCGCTTCCACGCGCAGGACCGGGTTCAGCGTCATCATCGGGTCCTGGAAGATCATGGCGATGCGATTACCCTGCAGGCTGCGCAGCGTCTTCTTGTCGAGCGTCACCAGGTCGCGGCCCTGGAACAATATCTGCCCGCCGACAATCCGGCCCGGCGCATCCAGCAGCCCGAGAATGGAAAAGCCGGTCACGGTCTTGCCCGAACCAGACTCGCCCACCAGCCCGAGGATACGGCCGCGTTCCAGCGTCAGCGAGACGTCGTCAACCGCCGGCAGCACGCCGGCGGGCGTGTGGAAATGCGTACGCAGATTGCGAACTTCGAGAGTAGGAACGGAGTCGTGCGCGCTCATTTCTGCCACCTCGGATTCATGACGTCGCGCAGGCGATCACCGACCAGGTTGATCGCCACGATCACGATCAGCAGCGCGATGCCGGGATAGAAACTGATCCAGTATTCGCCCGACAACATGTATTGATAACCGTTGGAAATCAGCAGGCCCAGCGACGGCTCGGTGATCGGTACACCGAGGCCGAGGAAGCTCAGTGTCGCCTCCAGCGTGATGGCGCGCGCGATCTGCAAGGCGCCGATGACGATCAGCGGCGGCAGGCAGTTCGGCAGGATGTGGCGCACCATGATGCGCCAGCCCGAGACGCCCAGGCCGCGTGCGGCTTCGACGTATTCCTTTTGCCGCTCGACCAGCGCCTGGCCGCGCGCAGTGCGGGCGTAGTAGGCCCACTCCAGCACCACCAGCGTCGCCATGACGTTGAAGATGCCCTTGCCCAGATACGCCAGGATCAGCATCGACACCAGGATGGAGGGAAACGACAGCACCAGATCGGCCAGACGCATCAGCAGCGCATCGACCTTGCCGCCGGCATACGCCGCCAGCAACCCGACCAAAGTGCCGATCACGCCGGCCAGCAGCGCCGAACCGACGCCGATGCCGACGCTGATGCGCAGGCCGTACAGGATGCCGGAATACAGATCGCGCCCCTGCCCGTCCGTCCCCAGCCAGTAGGTATAGGTGCCGAGGCCGTTGGCCGTGCCGGGCGGCAGGCGCGCGTCGAGCACGTCGAGTTGCATCAGGTCGTAGGGATTCTGCGGCGTCAGCCACGGTGCGGCCAGCGCCGCGATCATCAGCAGCGCGGCGACGGCGAGACCGAACATCGCCGTCCTGGATGCGATGAAACTGCGCAAGACGCCGCGCCACGGCGATTCGCGGCGTGGAGGCTGGAATGCCGACAAGGCGGCAACCTTGGCGCGCACTTCCTGCCGGGTCATCGGTGCTGTTTTGTTGACGGGTGCCTGGCTCATGCCGCCACCTCCGCTTCGACCCGCACGCGCGGATCCAGCAGTTTATAGAGCACGTCGACGATCAGGTTAAGCGTGACGAACAAGCAGACGATCACCATCATGTAGGTCACGATGACGGGACGGTCGAGCGCATTGATGCTGTCGAGGATCAGCTTGCCGGAACCGGGCCAGGCGAAGATGCTCTCGGTCACCACCGCGAACGCGATGGTCGAGCCGAACTCCAGCCCGAGGATGGTCACCAGCGGAATCAGCGTATTGCGCAGCACGTACATCAGCACCACCCGCAATGGCGCCAGCCCCTTGGCGCGGGCGAACTTGACGAAATCCATCGGCAGCACTTCGCGCACGTTGGCGCGCGTGAGCCGGATCACCAGCGATATCTTGAACAGCGACAGGTTAAGCGCCGGCAGGATCAGATGGCGCAGACCGTCGACCGTCAGCCATGACCATTGCACGCCGAACAGCCCGGCCGTCTCGCCGCGCCCACCCGACGGCAGCCAGCCAAGCGAAACGCTGAAGGCCATGATCAGCATCAGGCCGATCCAGAAGGTCGGCAGCGAAAAGCCGAGGATGCTGCCGGTCATGATCATGCGAGAAAAGACGTTTTCCGGAAACAGGCCCGCCAGCAGACCCAGCGGAATGCCGATCAGCACCGCCAGAATCAGCGCCGCGAAGGCCAGCTCCAGCGTCGCCGGCAGGCGCTGGAAGATCAGTTTGATGGCCGGTTCGTTGTAGACGAAACTGTTGCCGAGGTTGCCGTGCAGCGCGCCGTTGAGGAAGGCCAGGTACTGGCGCCAGATCGGCTGGTCGAAGCCGAGCTCCTTGATGATGCGCAGGCGATCGACCTGGTCGACGTCGGGGCCGATCAGGGTGTCGACCGGATTGCCGATCATGTGCAAGCCGAAGAAGACGATCACCGTCATCAGCAGCAGCACCGCGAGCGCCTGCAAGACGCTGCGCAAAATGGCGCCGCTCATCGCTTCAGTCCTTCGCGTTCTTCGGCGGTCGGCTCGGATGGCGTCCATTCGTCGCCGATCAGTTCCGGCTCGGCGTAGGCCTGCAGGTTGCGGTAATGCGTATCGACGTCTTCGCCGTAAAGCAGCGACGCGATGCCCTGCGCCAGCCGTTGCGCACCGTCGCTGATGGCCGGGATGTCGCCCGACAGCGTTCCGTGCGTGATGGTGGCCGGATAGCAAAAGCAATGGATGCGCTCGAGCCCGGGCAAACCGCCCGGCTGCTTTTGCCGGAATTCAAACGCCTGGCCAAGGTCGGGCGAATCGGACAGCTCCGCATCTTCTTCGCCCGGCGGCGGCATGTAGCGCGCACGCCAGGTGCGGATATGCGGCGCGATCACGGCGAACTCGGGACGCACGGTCCAGTCGACGCGGAAACCGGTGGAGAAAATCAGGAAGTCCAGATCGAATACGCCGCGCGGCGTGCGCACGCGCAGGCTGTCGCTGCCTTTGCCTGCGATGACGTCCACCCGCTCGATGGGCGCGCCGAAAATGAAACGCACATTGGAGAACTTCGACACGCGCTGCACGCTGCCGCTGGGCGGCGGGACTTGCTGGACGTTGACGTAATGGCGGATGCGCCATTTCCACTCATCCGGCAGATTCACGTGGCCGGCGGTCAGTCCGGGATTGCCCGAACCCTTGCCTTTGTTGATGCGCGGCAGTTCGGTGCGGCGGATCAGGATGTCGACCCGCTCGGCGCCCGACTCCAGCGCCGTTCCCGCACTGTCCATGGCCGACGAGCCGGCGCCGATGACGCCGACCCGCTTGCCGGCCAGCTTGCCGTAATCCATCGCATCCGAAGAATGCGCCCACAAGGCGCGCGGCAGGCTTTCCGCCAGCGACGGCACCAGCGCGCCGCCGAGGCCGTCGCGGCCCGTGGCGAGCACCACGCGACGCGCCAGCACCACCGATTTGCCGGACGGCACAACGACATGCAGCTCGACCAGGCCATCAGCGCGCGGCTGGATCAGCTCTATGCGATGATCGTTGCGGACGTCCAGCGCCATCACCTTGCGATACCAGCGCAGATAATCCATCCATTGCAGACGCGGGATCTTGTCCAGCGCTTCCCAGGCTTCGAGCCCGAATTGCGCTTCGAACCAGGCGCGGAAAGTCAGCGCGGCGAAACCCAGCGCCGGGCCGGTGAGCTTCTTCGGCGAACGCAGGGTCTCCATGCGCGCGGTGGTCGCCCACGGCCCCTCGAAACCGGCCGGCGACTGGTCGTAAATCACCGCGTTGATGCCCAGGTGCAGCAGCGACACCGCTGCCGCCATGCCGGCCTGGCCGCCGCCGATGACCGCGACGTCGAGTACCGGTTGATCGTCCGCCATCCTGGGCGGCACCCAGGATTTGGCCGGCAACTCAAGCCAGGCCAGGTCTTGCTGCAGGCGGGCTTCCAATGCCGCCAGCCCGCTTGCTGCCGAGGTCGTCGCTTGATTCACGATGAGCGCCCTTCCCATGTCGATACCGCCGAATATGAATTGTATGTCTGCATGCTGCTTGCTCTTGTTATTGCTATTACGTTGTTCATCGGACCGTTACAGCAAATCGTCGTGATCGCCGGCGTCGCGCCGGACGAAACCGTGCAGGATATTGCGCGCCGCCGTCTCGATGGCCTCGATCAGCGCCTGCGTGACGGCGCCCACGGGCTTGCCGAACGGCGTGACGACGCCGAAGTAAAACGGAATATTGACCGCCAGCGGGCGCACTGCGAGGCCTTCGATCGGCATGCCCAGTGCGGTCATCGGTTCGACCAGCGCCACGCCCAATCCGGCGCGCGCCGCCATGACGGCGTTGAACGAGGTGTTGGTTTCGATGGCGACGTCGAGCGGCTTGTCCTGCGCCAGCGCCATGTCGATGCGCTGGCGCAGGCGGTAGCGGTTGGACATGGTGATGACACGTTCGCCGCGCAGGACATCGACGGTAATGACATCCAGTGCAGCCAGCGGGCTATCTGCGCGCAGCACGGCCACGCACGGCGCCTGACCGATCCAATGCAGATCGAGGCCGCGATGCGCAACCGGCAGGCTGGTCAGGCCGAGACTCACCGTACGATGCAGCACCGAATGCACAACCTGCTCGGCCGAGGCGCTGCGCAGATGGATGTGCTCGGGCAAGCCGTTCTTTTCAATCAGCTTGAGCGCGGCGGGTGCAATGGTCGAGGCCAGCGCGGGGGTCGCCACCAGATGGATGGGCTGGCGCTCTTCGCGGCCGATTTCCAGCGCGCGTTCGCGGATCGTGCGCAGGCCGACCAGCGAGCGCTCGACCTCTTCGTACAGCAGGAATGCCTTGTCGGTCGGCGTCACGCGCGGACCGTTGCGGTCGAACAAGGCATAACCGAGTTCACCTTCCAGATCCTGGAGCGCTTTGCTGACGGCGGGCTGCGAGCGGCCAAGGCTGCGCCCGGCGCCGGTCACGCTGCCGATGGTCATCACCGCCGAAAAGGCTTCCAGTTGATTTAAGTCCATACGAGAAGGAGTTATATTATTTTCGGATTATAGGCGTATATTTATTCTGATTAAGTATAATCATTTTGCATAAGTTAAGATGAAAATCAGCTTAAGAACGGACATATCGGGCTTCACAGGCGATATCCAGGCATGTCAGTCCCTCCAGCCTTAAATTACATAATCGAATAATGAAATTCTTTTATATTCGTTTTTCATCTATTAATTTCATCGTACCGTAAGCGCATCTTTTCTCCGGACTCATCGCCATGACCGCTTCCTCCGCCACCAACCCGATTGCCGCGACCGCCGAGGTACCGCTGCAATTCCCCATCTATCTCGACTATTCCGCGACGACGCCGGTCGATCCGCTGGTGGCCACGCGCATGGTTGCCTACCTGACGGAGAAATTCGGCAATCCGGCCAGCAGCTCCCATTCATTCGGCTGGGAAGCCAAGGCTGCAGTCGAGAAGGCGCGAAAGCAGGTCGCCGCGCTGGTCGGCGCAAAGGCCGGCGAAATCGTCTGGACCTCGGGCGCCACCGAATCCAACAACTTGGCGCTGAAAAGTGCCGCCCACGCGCTGCGGGCAGCCGGTCGCGGCAAGCATCTGATCACCGTCAACACGGAACACAAGGCGGTGCTCGACACCATGCACACGCTGGAACGCGCCGGCTTCGACGTCACCTTTCTGCAGCCGCAGGCCGACGGCCTGATCACCGCCGGGCAATTCGCGGAAGCGCTGCGCCCCGACACCATCCTGGCGTCGGTCATGATGGTCAACAATGAAATCGGCGTGATACAGCCGATTGAAGCGATTGGTGAAATCTGCGCCGCGCGCGGCATCCTGTTTCATGTCGATGCGGTGCAGGCGGTCGGCAAGATCGCGATTGATCTGGCCGTGCTCAAGGTGGACCTGATGTCGTTCAGCGCGCACAAGATCTATGGCCCCAAAGGCATCGGCGCCCTGTTCGTACGCCACAATCCCGCACTCAGGCTGGAAGCCCAGATTGACGGCGGCGGCCATGAAAACGGCATGCGCTCCGGCACATTGCCGACGCACCAGATCGTCGGCATGGGCGAAGCCTTTGCGCTGGCGGCCAGTTTGCAGGACACCGAGGCCGCGCGCATCGGCGCCCTGCGTGACCGTTTATGGGAGGGATTGAAGGACTTGCCCGGCGTGGTGCTGAACGGCTCCGCAACGGCGCGCATTCCGCACAACCTCAATGTGAGTTTCGACCTGGACGGGGAAATTTCCGTGGCGGGACAACTGCTGGATATCGCGGTGTCGGCCGGATCGGCCTGTAATTCGGCCAATGCCGCACCGTCTTATGTACTGACGGCGCTGGGCCGGCCTGCAGCGCTGGCGCACAGCGCGATCCGTTTTTCCCTGGGCCGCTACACCACCGAAGCCGAAATCGACTACACCGTGGCGACGCTGCGCAAGCTGTTGCTGAAGTAACTCGCGCTGTAACTGAATCTGCAACTAAGCCTGCAGTTAAGTCCGCAACTAAGCCTGCAACTACGCCGATAACTCAGTCCTGGATCGGCGCCGAGTCGGACGTCACCGGTGCCGTCGATTCCTCTTGCTGGCGTTTGTTCACCGCCGCGAAGTGTTCCGCATATTCGGCGCGGCGCGCCTGATCGGACTCGATCAGCATCTGGTAGCGGGTTTCCGAGACGCGCTGCTGCAAGACCGCCGAATAGCGCTCGCGCTGCAACCATTCGATGATAATCGCGGCCAGCATCACGATGCTGCCGTAGACCACGATAAGGAACACGTCCTTGCTGCCCAGGCCATCCATCATGTAGTACGGCTTGCGGAAAAAATACAGCGCCGTCGGGATCGCCATCACCAGCAATCCGAACGAATACACGTAGCCGAAGAAGTAACTCATGATGATGCAGTTGATGGCGAAGAACAGCATCGACATCGATTCATCGACCACCGAACTGAGCACATAGCGCAGCACGAACGCCACCACAAAACCGCACAGGCAGACCAGGATGGGATAGAGACCGCCGTTTTTCCAGCGCTTGGAGTTTCTGAGTTTGATGATGCTCATGGAAGATCCTCTGCACCGCCGGTCAGCGGCGATCTTTCAGCGGCGAGTTATGCAACAGGTATTTCAGCGAGATGTCGTTGCTGTGCATCTCGATATTGCGTCGGATGAACTGCGCCGTCTCGTTGGTCACGATCTCGCGCTCGTTGTCGACCGTGATGATGTGATAGCAGTCGCCCAGCCAGATCACCTTGCGCACTTCGGAATTGATATTCGCCAGGATCATTTCGGCGTTGCGCGGCGCGGCCGTTTCGTCGTCGATGGAATGGATCACCAACGTGCTGGCGCGCACTTGCGACAGCGACTGCCGCACATAGGCCATCAGCTTTTGCGCCGCCCACAGATGACGCGCCGGGATTGCCGCCGCGCCGACTGCCGCCACGCCGTCCTTCTTCAGCGCGGCTGCGACGCGCCGGCGCATTTCAAAATTCTTGATGCCGTAGGGATCGCTTTCCTTGTAGGTCCAGTTGCGATAACCGAGGCGATACGGAACGTTCATCATGCGGTGGTACCACGGGATTGACCAGCCGTCATAGCGCAACACCGGCGACAGCAGCACCACGCTGAGGATTTCCTTGCTGAAGCTGGCCACCGCCAGCGCCAGCGTCGCCCCCATGCTGAGACCGCACAGCGACACGGTCTTGTGCTCTTCCTTGAGCTTGACGACCTTGCTCTCGACCATGGCGCACCAGTCCATCCAGTTGGGCGTGACGCCCGGATCGGTCAGCGAGGCGGAATAGTTCGGGATCTGCATCTCCACCACGGTACAGTTGGCCTTCTTGAGCGCCTTGGGAATGGTGCCCAGTTCCAGGCTGGAGCCGCACAGGCCGTGCAAAAGGATCACTGCGTGATCTTTTTGGCGCTCTGCCTGGCGTTCAAGCTGATGGTCGTTGCGAACAGTCTGGTTCATGCGATGGTGGACAACGAGATACTAAATAGGATGATATTTAATCAACCCACATTGTAGACGGGTATGAGAATTAATTCAGCCGGTTTTGCGAGGAGCGCCAATTTGCGCCCTCTTTTTCGACTCTGCTGCCACATACAGGTTCAGCGCGCCGGAACGATGATGGTCGCAATCAGGCCTCCCTGCGGATGATTGCGCAGCAGCAGTTCGCCGCCGTGCGCCTGCACGATGTTGCGCGCGATCCCCAGGCCCAGACCCATGCCGCCGCTATTGGCGCTGCGTCCGTGCTCAAGCCGTACATAGGGCTGGAACAAGCTGCCCATAGCGTCTTCGGGTACGCCGGGTCCGTGGTCCCGGATCTCGATTTCGACCATGTCGCCTTCCAGCGCCTGCGACTGGCGGATGGCGATTTCCACCTTTTCTCCATAATGCAGTGCATTGTCGAACAGGTTGCCGATAGCGCGCTTCAAGGCCAGCGGCTTGGCCATGACGTTGATGCCGGACGGCTCGAACGCCACCTCGTGCCCGGCCATGCTGGCGTCGCGGATCATGCGCGCCACCAGCGCATCGAGCCGCACTTCGGTGCGGTTTTCATGGATATCGCTGTCCTTCACCGATTGCAGCGCGCCCTTGACCATCATGTCCAGCTCGTCGAGGTCGTCGTGGAATTCGGTGCGCATGTCGTCGTCGTCGAGCAGCTCGGTGCGCAATTTGAGTCGCGTGATCGGCGTGCGCAGGTCGTGCGAGATTGAGACAAACAGGCGCTCGCGGTCTTCCAGGTAACGCTTGATGCGTTCGCGCATGCCGCTGAAGGCGCGCGCGGTCTTGACGAATTCGCGGCTGCCGGTCTCGGGCAACTCCGGCACAGTCTCGCCCTTGCCGAAGGCTTCGGCGGCATCCGACAGCGCCGCCAGCGGCCGCGTGGTCCAGCGCACCACCAGGATCGTCAGCAACAGGATCGCGGCCAGCGACAGCCCCTGCAGGACCACGCGGTCCAACGACAAGGGGTTGCTGCTGTCGAGGAAATACGGATTGGGCATCAACGCCGCCAGGTACAGCCACTTGCCGGACTCGATCTGAGTCTGGATCACCAGCACCGGTGCCGGATTCGGCTTGATCAGCAGGATGTGCTGCACCCAGCTGTCGGGCAGGTCGCCGATCTTGAGGCCGTCGTCGGACACCGGCAGGTTGTCGGGCCAGGCGAAGCTGAGGTGGAATTCCGGCAAGAAGGGCAAGTCCGATTTCAGCGTCTCCCCCGCCGCTTCGGCGGCGATATCGGCCAGCGAATTGGAGGCAATCGACGGTATCGGCACCAGCGCGCTGTTGGCGTTGATGAAGAAGCGCGTGCCGCCCATTTCGCGCAACTGCTGGATCATGATCGGGCGGTAGTTCGCGGGCAGCGTCATGAAATACCGGATCGCGCCTGATGCGCTGTGAGCAAGATGCTGCGCCGCCACACGGGTCTCCGCCTCGGACTTGGTGCGCAGCTGCGCCGCCCAGATCAATCCGCCGGCCAGTTGCGTCACCAGCACGCCGAAGATCATCACCACCGACAGGCGTCCCAGCAGCGAATTCGGCAGCACCCGATCAAGCAGGCGTGTGATCGCCACGGAGGAGCGGCCACTGAATACCTTGGGCAGGACCGAAGGCAATCCCGACATGATCAGATCGCCGCCGCCGTCACGTCAGCCGAGAAGACATAACCCGCACCGCGCACCGTCTTGATGAGGTGCGGCTGCTTGCCGTCGTCGCTAAGACGCAGGCGCAGTTTGCTGATCTGCACGTCGAGCGAACGATCCAGAGGGCCGGCGTCGCGGCCGCGGGTTTCTTCGCTGAGCACGTTGCGGTCGAGCACGTCGCCCGGATGTTCGACGAAGTACTTCAGCAACTGGTAATCCATCCCGGTCAGCGCCACCACCTGCCCTGCACTGTCGAGCAGGGTGCGTTCCACCGTGTCCAGCGTGAAACCAACGAAGCGATAGAAGCGCGGCGCTGCGGCGTTGTCGATGCCGGTGCGGCGATGGATGGCCTTGATGCGCGCCAGCAGTTCGCGCGGGCTGTAAGGTTTGGCGATGTAGTCGTCGGCGCCCAGCTCAAGTCCGACCACGCGATCGGTTTCGTCCGAACTGGCGGTGAGCATGATGATCGGCACATTCGATTTGCGCCGCACGATCTTGCACAGCGCGAAGCCGTCGGTGTCCGGCAGCATGACGTCGAGGATCACCAGCGACAATTCGTCGGCGTAGCGCTGGAATTCGGCAAGAAAGGCTTCGCCGTTATGCGCCAGGCGCACTTCGTACTGGTTCTTCTCCAGATAGGTTTTGAGGAGAGTCCGGGTCTTCTGGTCGTCATCGACGATAAGGATTTTGCGCGTCATTACGGTGATCTTTACTCCACTTTTCCGGTTCTCGAAAGCGCCCTGGCGATCGATGCGAGTCGGCGCTGCGCCTCGGCTTCGCTGATCTGGTCATCGACGAAGAAGCGCCGCAACTCGGCCACAATGGCGTCCTTGGTGGTTTCGTCGGTAGCCATGCGATGCACCAGGCTCGGTGCGAGGTAAGCCGAACCCTTGCTGAACACGCGCCAGGAATTCTGCGAGCAGCCGTCCATCTTGCTGGTGTCAGGCGAACGCCAGACCGGGATCGCGCCTTTGAATTTATTGTAGTCGGATTGCACCGCTGGCGACATCGCAATCTGCGCCAGCACTTCCTGCGCCGGCTGGTGCGAGTAGTCGTCGGCGAACATCGCCAGCGTGTCGATGCTATACAGGTGATAGTCCGCCGTGCCCGGCACGGCGGCGCAGCCGAATTGCTGGTCGGCGCTCAGGCCCCAGGCGTTGAAGTCGCCCTTGGCCCAGTCGCCCATGATGAACATGCCCGCCTCGCCGTCAGCCAGCTGGCGCGCCACTTCGGTCCAAGGCCGCTCCTTCACCGGCGACTGCATTGCCTGCCTGAGCCCGCGCAAGCGCTGCAGCGCACGCAACAGCCGGGCATCGGTGAACGCGCGCGGACTGAGGTCGACAAACAGTTGGCGATAGTACGCCGGACCTCCTTCGGACAGCACCAGCGTCTCGAACAAGGTCGCGACTTGCCACGACTCGCTGCTCTGCGCCAGCGGAACAACGCCGGCCTGCTTCAGCCTGGCCGCGACCTTGTCGAACTCATCCCAGCTGCGCGGCACGCTCAGCCCGAGGCGGTTGAACACCGCGATGTTGTAATAGAGATTGTTGATGCGATGGATGCCGAGCGGCGCAGCAACGACGTGGCCATGATTGTTCAGCAGCGACCACACAGTCGGAAACAGCAACTTTTGCCAGTTTCCCTGCGCAGACACGTTGTCGAGTTCGAGCAGCAATCCCAGATCGGCCCATTCGCCGAAGATGACGCCGTTGAGTTGCGTGACCTCAGGCGCACGTCCGGCCAGCACCATGCTCTTGAGCACCTTTCCCGCGCCGATGCCGGCGCCGCCGGGAATCGCAAAATCACGCCACTGGATATTCTGCTCCGCCAGCTTGCTGCTCAGCACGTCCACCGCCTTGCGCTCGCCGGAAGAAGTCCACCAATGCAGCACCTGCAGTGACGCCGGCGCCGGCGTCACTGCAGGACCGGCGGCTTGCGCCGGCTGGCCCCCACACAACAGCCACAGCGACAGCAGCGCCGCCAACAATAATGTTGCGGCGCGCAGCGTCATCTCCCGGTGTCTCGTCAATGCAGGCCTTGTCATTTTTATCATTCTGATTTTTTGCCGTCTCCAAAGCGCGTGAAACTATAGCGTAACTACCCCTTCCGACGCGATGAGAACATCAATTGGACTGAGGTTTTGTAAAGAAATGTAATGTTTTATTTAGTTTCCTGTTTTGGTGCAGGACCGGCTTGCACACCCGGCCGCAACGCCGCCATTGGGATGTCCGCCATCAGCCTCAATCGTCTGTAAATATATGTAATCCATGCACAACAGCAATTCAATTATTTTCGATTTAAATCAATAACTTAACGAGTTTCTCCTGCCGCGTTTCCAAACGCTCGCATCACACGTACTCCGGTGCTACTGTCGCGCCGCTGGCTCTGCAATTGCGGATTTTTTCGGAAGCTCAGAGCGGCCTTCATCAATGTACAAAAAACCATTAGGAGACCTTTGATGCAAACCGTTAAAAAAGCCCTCGCCCTTGCCACCCTGAGCAGCGCCGTCTTGCTGGCGCTGGCCGGCGGCAACGCCCAGGCCGGCACGCTGACCATCGAAAGCTGGCGCGTCGACGACCTGGCGCTGTGGGAGAACGTCCTGATCCCGGCTTTCCAGAAGAAGAATCCCGGCGTCACCGTCAAGTTCTCGCCCACCGCTCCGACCGAATACGACTCCACCCTGACCGCGCGCCTGGCCGGCGGCACTGCCGGCGATCTGGTCGCCTGCCGTCCGTTCGACGTTTCACTGTCGCTGTACAACAAGGGCCATCTGGAAAAACTCGACGGCAAAGCGGGCATGGAGTCCTTCCCGGCGTCCGCCAAGGTGGCGTGGCAGACCGATGACGGCAAGGACACCTTCTGCATGCCGATCGCATCGGTCATGCACGGCTTCCTGTACAACCAGAAGATCTTCAAGGAACTGAACCTGCAGCCGCCGAAGACCGAAGCCGAATTCCTCAAGCTGCTCGAGACCGTCAAGGCCGGCGGCAAGTACACCCCGCTGGTGCTCGGCACCGCCGACCAATGGGAAGCGCACCAGGTGTTGTTTACCGGCGTCGGTCCCAACTACTGGAAGGGCGAAGCCGGCCGCAAGGCGCTCATCGCCGGCAAGGCCAAGTTCACCGATCCGCAATTCCTGAACGTCTGGGAATATGAAGCCAAGCTCGGCAAGTACCTGTCCAAGGGTGCGTCTGCACAGACCTACGGCGACAGCCAGAACATGTTCGCACTGGGCCAGGGCGCAGTGTATGCCGCCGGCTCGTGGGACATCGCCTACTTCAACGCCAATGCCAGCAGCAAGCTGGAACTGGGCGTGTTCCCTCCTCCGGTGCCGAAGGCCGGCGATTCCTGCTACATCTCCGACCACAATGACATCGGCATGGGCGTGAACAAGAAATCCAAGAACAAGGAAGATGCCTACAAGTTCCTGGCATGGCTGGGTTCGCAGGAGTTCGCCGACATCTACACCAACAAGGTCACCGGCTTCTTCTCGCTCTCGAACCACCTGATCTCGGTCAAGGATCCGATCGCCAAGCAGATGATCGACTGGCGCAAGTCGTGCTCGTCGACCATCCGCGTCAACTCGCAGATCCTGAACCGCGGCACGCCGAGCATGGAAAACGAGATGTGGAACGTCAACGCGCAAGTCCTGAACGGCAAGATGACGCCGAAGGATGCGGCGACCAAGATCCAGACCGGCTTCGCCAAGTGGTACAAGCCGCAACAATAAAAAAACAATAAGCATTGCAGCAACGCCGGCGCAGAACCATCTGCGCCGGTGCTTGGCTGCCCACGCACTCAGGTTTTTCCAGTCTTCACTTCCGGAGTCACAGTGAAAACAGCTCGCCCCTGGCACATCGTCGCTTTCCTGGCGCCGGCGGTCATCATCTATTCCATGTTCAGTGCGCTGCCGTTGCTCGACACGCTGCGCCTGGGCTTCTACAGCAGCAACGACGCCGGCGTGCACAGCTTCGTCGGCCTCGACAACTACCGCACCATCCTGTTCGATTCGGACTGGTCCACGGCGTTCTGGAACGCGATGTGGAACAACGTCAAGTTCTTCTGCATCCACATGCTGCTGCAAAATCCGATTGGCCTGCTGCTGGCCACGCTGTTCAGCCTCAAAGGACTGCGCGGCGCCCGCACTTACCGCACTTTGATTTTCCTGCCGACGCTGTTGTCGGTGGTGATCATCGGCTTCATCTGGCAACTGATCATTTCGCCGCTGTGGGGCGTGGGTGAAAAACTCATGACGCTGGTCGGCCTGGGCGACTATTTCGCCCCCTTCCTGGGCCAGGAGTCCACCGCGCTGTTCACGCTGTCACTGATCTCCGTGTGGCAATACATCGGCATCCCGATGATGCTGATCTACGCTGCGCTGCTGGCCGTGCCGGAAGAAGTACTGGAAGCCGCCCATGCCGAGGGCGCCGGCGCTTTGCGCATCTTCTGGCAAATCAAGCTGCCGCTGATCTGGCCGACGCTGGGGCTGGTCACGATCCTGACCTTCGTCGCCAACTTCAACGCCTTCGACCTCATCTATTCGGTCAAGGGCGCGCTGGCCGGCCCGAACTATTCGAGCGACCTGCTGGGCACGTTCTTCTACCGCACCTTCTTCGGCTACCAGGCCCAGGTCGGCAGTCCGACCATGGGCGCGGCGGTGGCGACGCTGATGTTCCTAGTGATCCTGGCCGGCGTCGGCACTTATTTCTATCTGGTGCAGCGCAAGCTGACCCGCTACGAGCTTTAAGGAATCGCGATGACTTCAGTTTCTTCCACCATCGCACCCGCGGCGCAGGAGAATCACGGCAAGGCCGGCAAGGCTGGCACTGCCCGCGGTCCCTCGCTGATTCAGCGCAGCTTCGGTCCGGCCGGCCATATCTGGGTGCACATCGTGCTGTGCCTGTATGCGGTGATCGCGCTGTTTCCGATTGCGCTGATCCTGATCAATTCGGTCAAGTCGCGCCAGGCGATTTTCGACAACCCGATGGCCTTGCCGACGGTCGACAGCTTCTCGCTGATCGGCTTCCACAAGGTGCTGTCGAACACCAACTTCCTGCTCTACTTCGGCAACAGCCTGGTGGTGACGATAGGCTCGCTGATCCTGATCGTGCTGTTCGGCGCCATGGCGGGCTGGGCGCTGTCGGAATACAAATTCCGCGGCAACCGCCTGATGACCCTGTTCATGGCCATCGGCATCATGATCCCGATCCGGCTCGGCACCGTCTCCATCCTGCAGCTGGTGGTGTCGCTCGACCTGATCAATACGCGCACCGCACTGATCCTGGTCTACACCGCGCAGGGCCTGCCGCTGGCGGTGATGATCCTGTCCGAGTTCATCCGCCAGATTCCGACCGAGCTCAAGGATGCCGCGCGCTGCGACGGTGTCGGCGAGTTCAGGATCTTTTTCCAGATCATCCTGCCGCTGATCCGCCCCGCCATCGCCACTGTCGCTGTGTTCACCATGATCCCGGCATGGAACGACCTGTGGTTCCCGCTGATCCTGGCGCCCGGCGACCAGACCAAGACCGTGACGCTCGGCGTGCAGCAATTCATCGGCCAGTACGCCACCGACTGGAATTCAGTATTGGCGGCGCTGTCGATGGCCGTCATTCCGATCCTGATCCTGTACACGCTGTTCTCGCGCCAGTTGATCCGCGGCCTGACTTCCGGCGCAGTGAAGTAATCCATCCAAGGTAAACATCATGGCAAACGTAAGCATCAAAGACTTGAAGAAATCCTACGACGGCAAGCAAAACGTGCTGGCCGGCCTTAACCTCGATATCCGCGACGGCGAATTCTGCGTGCTGGTCGGCCCCTCCGGCTGCGGCAAGTCGACCCTGCTGCGCATGCTGTGCGGTCTCGAAGACATCAGCGGCGGCGAGCTGGCCATCGGCGGCGATATCGTCAATCACCTGCCGCCGGCCAAGCGCGGCATTGCCATGGTGTTTCAAAGCTATGCGCTGTACCCGCACATGAACGTGTACAAGAACATGGCCTTCGGCCTGAAGATCGCCGGCAGCAACAAGGCCGACATCGACGAGCGCATCCGCCACGCCGCCGGCATCCTCAAGATCGATCACCTGCTCGAACGCCTGCCGCGCGAGCTGTCCGGCGGCCAGCGCCAGCGCGTCGCCATCGGCCGCGCCATCGTGCGCAAGCCGCGCCTGTTCCTGTTCGACGAGCCGCTGTCCAATCTCGACGCCGCGCTGCGCGTACAGACCCGGCTGGAGATCGCCAAGCTGCACAAGCAACTGGCCGCCACCATCGTCTACGTCACGCACGATCAGGTCGAAGCGATGACGCTGGGCGACAAGATCGTGGTCATGCACGACGGCCACATCCAGCAGGCCGGCACACCGCTGGAGCTGTACCAGCATCCGCAGAATTTGTTCGTGGCCGGGTTCATCGGATCGCCGAAGATGAACTTCCTGCCGGGCGTGGTAACCGCCGTGGCGGAAGATGGTCTCGAAGTCGCCGTGTCGGGCGGACACAAGGTGCGTGTCGACGTCGTTCCCGGCAAGGCCGGCGTCGGCGACAAAGTCACGCTCGGATTGCGCGCCGAACACATCCATGAAAACACTGCCGGCTCCGAACAGTTCAGCGGCCAGGTGAATCTGGTCGAGCATCTCGGCGAAGCCAATTTCATCTACGTCACGCTGTCCGGCGGACAAGACATCGTGGTGCGCGGCGACGGCAACCGCAATGTCGGGATCGGCGAAACCATTGAACTATCAGCAGACACCAATGTCTTTCACGTCTTCGATAGCGACGGCAACGCCTTGCGCCGCCTGAAACCGGGCAACGTCCTGTCGTCGCGCCAGCAAGTGCAGCATTGACGGTGCGGCGTCGACTACACATTAGTAAAAATTTGAGACAACGGACAACGGATGGACCAGGCATACGACTATCTCATCGGTGTAGATGGCGGCGGCACCAAAACGCTGGTGCGCGTGGTCCCAGCTGACGGCAGCCCGCCGACTGAAGCGACCGGTCCCGGATCGGCACTGCGCAACGGCGCACCGGCCGCCTGGAACGCAATCCTGACCACGCTGCAAGGTGCCTTCGCGCAGACCGGCATGCCCATGCCATCGCTGGCGCGCATGGCCGCCGGCATGGGCGTGGCCGGCTACAACGTGACGCAATGGGCGGCTGATTTCCGCGCCCAGGCGCCCGCCTTCGGCGCGCTGGAGATCGTCAGCGACGCCACCACCACACTGCTCGGCGCGCATCAGGGCCGGCCCGGCGCCATCATCGCGGTCGGCACCGGCACCATCGGTGTGGCCCTGTATGCCGACGGCAGCGAACACGTGGTCGACGGCTGGGGCTTTCCCTCCGGAGACGATGCCAGCGGCGCCTGGATGGGACTGCGTGCGATCAATCATGCCCAGCATGTAGTCGATGGCCGCGCCCCGCATGGCGCCTTGTCGGCGGCGACGGTGGCGTTTTGCGCGACGGACGGCGCCGTCATCAATCCCGGACGCAGCGAACGCGACGTCGTGCTTGACTGGCTGTCGCAAGCAGACCAGGCCGCGTTCGCCCGGCTCGCGCGACTGGTCATCGCCCACGCCGGCGACGATCCGGCGGCGCGTGCCATCCTGACCGAGGCAGCAGCCGAACTGGAACTGATGGCCGCCACGCTGGATCCGGACAAGCAATTGCCGCTGGCGCTGTGCGGCGGCCTGGCCGGCGCGCTGCAAGAATATTTCTCGCCGGCGCTGCAGCAACGCATCACACCGGCGCTGGCCGATGCTGCCGACGGCGCCTTGCTGCTGGCGCGTCGCCGGCTGTCATCAAGTCTGACCATTTGAAGAACGGAGCTAAGCCCATGTCCTCCATCACCCAGGTTCGCGGCAACGTCCTCACGCCGCACGGCTGGATCGACGGCGCCATCAGTTTCGGCGACCTGATCTGCAGCATTGACGGTGCGCAGCTGGAATTCGAACCGGCCGACGGCACGCCGCACGCCAACGACGGCGACTACATCCTGCCCGGCTTCATCGACCTGCACGTGCATGGCGGCGGCGGCAAGGATGTCATGGAAGGCGGCGACGCCATCGACGTCATCGCGCGCCTGCATGCACGCCATGGCACCACCAGCCTGCTCGCCACCACCATGACGGCGCCGCTGGACGAACTCGAAGTTGCGCTCAAGGCCATCGGCAGCGCCAGCCGCAGACGCGAACCAGGCAGCGGCCGCGCGCGCATCCTCGGCGTGCATCTCGAAGGTCCTTACATCAATCCCGGCAAGCTCGGTGCGCAACCCGACTTCGCCATCGAAGCGACACTGGAGCAGGTCGACTGGCTGGCCAGCTTCGCGCCGATCAAGCTGATCACCATCGCGCCGGAAGTCGACGGCCACCTCGAACTGGTGCGTGTCCTGACCACCGGCGGCATGCTGGTGCAGATCGGCCATACGCTCGGCACCTACGACGATGGCGTCGCGGCGCTGAAGAACGGCGCCGCCGGCTTCACCCATTTGTTCAACGCCATGAGCGGCTTCCACCATCGCGAACCGGGCATGGCCGGCGCCGCGCTGGCGCATGCGGAATACGCAGAGCTGATTCCCGATCTGCTGCACGTGCATCCCGGCGCCATCCGTACTGCGCTGCGCGCCATCCCGCGCCTGTATTGCGTGACCGACTCCACCGCCGCCGCCGGCATGCCCGACGGCGACTACGCGCTGGGCCGCCAGGTGGTGCACAAATGCGCCGGCGGCGTGCGCCTGGCCGACGGCACCTTGGCCGGCAGCACGTTGACGATGGACCAGGCGCTGCGCAACCTGATCGCCATGGGCCTGGATATTTCCGAAGCCTCGCTGCGCACCTCGACCTATCCGGCCGACTACCTCGGCGTCAAGGAACGCGGCCGCCTCAAGCCCGGCTGCTTTGCCGACATCCTGGTATTCGATCGCCAGTTCAAATTAAAAGAAGTCTACGTAGAAGGAGAAAAGATTGACCTCGCTCATGCTTAAGGAGGCCCGTTCGGCCGGCAGTCACGTCGCCGAGCAGCTCGCCCGCGACCAGGCCCGTTATGCCGAACTGGGGCGCTGGCTGCGCACGGCGCCGCCGTCAGGGATCGTCACGGTGGCGCGCGGCAGTTCCGACCACGCCGCCAGCTATTGCGCCTACCTGACCATGGTGCGCCTCGGTCACATCGTGGCCTCGCTGCCGATGTCGCTGGTGACGCTCAACAAGGCGCCGCTGATTGCCCGCGATGCGCTGGCGATCGCCATTTCGCAATCCGGGCAAAGCCCCGACGTGATCGAGCCGATCCGCTACTTCCGCGATGGCGGCGCCACCACGGTGGCGCTCATCAATGACGCCGAATCGCCATTGGCGAAGACCGCCGAATGGACGTTGCCATTGCACGCCGGCGCCGAACTCAGCGTGGCCGCGACCAAGAGTTTCATCGCCAGCCTGGTCGCCGGCGCACTGTTCGCCGGTCACTGGCAAGACGACGCCGGCTTCCTGCACGCGCTGGACAGCCTGCCGGAATCGCTGCAGCGCGCCGCCGACAGCGACTGGTCCAAAGCCGTCGAGATACTCGCTCCGGCCACCAGCATCATGGTGGTCGGGCGCGGCATCGGTTTCCCGCTGGCGCTGGAAGCGGCGCTCAAATTCAAGGAAACCTCCGCCATCCAGGCCGAAGCATTCAGCGGCGCCGAAATCAAGCACGGTCCGATGGCGCTCATCAACGAGGGCTATCCCTTGCTGATGTTCGCCACCCGCGGACCCACCCAGGCCGGCATGCTGCAGCTCGCCGCCGAAATGCGCCAGCGCGGCGCCAAAGTCCTGCTGGCGGCGCCCGCCGATATCGCCGAACGTGACCTCACCCTGCCGACCGCAGTCACACCGGATCTCGATCCTATCGTCGCGATCCAGGCGTTCTACGTAATGGCGGCCCAACTGGCCGTGGCGCGCGGCATGGATCCCGACAAGCCGCGCCATCTGAGCAAGGTCACCAAGACCAGCTGAATGTCAGACTAACAGCCTTCCTCCCCGTGACACCCTGATGTAGTAGTGCACTTTCGCCGCCTCAGCCTCCCAAGGCTGAGGCGGTTTATCTTTTACGGCAACTGCTTCTGTTTGTGGCAACACCTCACCACATCCTCTGCGCGCACACCCAAGAGCAAAAAAAGAATTCATTTGCGACGCAATTACATATAAATGAAGTATAGAAATCGTTCTATATGCATGTTCCTGAGCATCTCTTAGCATGCCTTTTCGATCACGTCACCCCGACGACACCGCGAAGGAATGCCAGAGATGAACAAACCATCAGTAATCTGCCAGCAGCAATATCACGTCGCCATACCCGGCACCGCCTCCGCAGCGGCATTGTCGGTGGTGTCATTTGAAGCCACCGAGACCTTGGGTGAGCCGTATCGCGTCGTAGTGCAGCTCACCCACCCGCAAGAATTGCATCGTGCGGACTACCTCGGCAAGGAAGCCAGCTTCACCATCACGCCATCGGTCGTCGATGCGCTGTTCGGCAATGCCAACGATGCACATGAAGGACGTACCTTCGTGGGCTGCATCACCCACTTCAACAAACGCAAACAGACCCACGACTTCCACCGCTACGAATTCACCATCGAACCGCTGGTCGCACGTCTGCGCCTGACCCACACCAGCCGCGTCTTTCAGAAGAAGACGGCCCCGCAAATCATCGAAGCGATCCTGCGTCGTCACGACTTCAACGGTAACCAGTTCCAGTTCAAGACCCGCCGCACCTATCCAGAACACGCCTTTCGCCTGCAATACCAGATGAGTGATTGGGACTACATCCATTTGCTGATGCAACAGGAAGGTCTGCACAGCTATTTCACTCCCGGCAAGTTCGGCGACATCATCGTCTTTGGTGACGACATCGATCACTACATCTACCAGCCCGAACTCAAGGTGCCGTATCGCGAAACCGCCGGACTGGAAGCGAATACCGAAACGGTATTCAGCCTGCAAACGCAGTCGCAAACGGTTCCCGCTTCGTATCGCGTCGCCGACTACCATCCGGCCGACGCCTGGGAGCGCTTCAAGGAAGAAGCCAATATCGACCGCGCCGACAAGACCACCTACGGTCAACCTTATGTCTACGGCAGCCATCATCTGAATCAAAAAGATGCCAAATGGGAAGCGCAACTACGCCATGAAGCAGCGATTGCGCGTCAGATCGTCTATACCGGCGAAAGCAACGTCCTCGAACTGTGTCCTGCACGCATCCTGCGCATGGATCAATCCCTGCCGGACGCCCCCAACGGCCAGGTCATCGTCAGCGTCACCCACAGCGGCGCACGCGACGCCGCCTACAAGAACAGCTACACCGCGATTCCGAGTGACCGCCGCTTCCGGTTGCAACTCGACGAAGCCAACTGGCCGAAGATCGCCGGCACCTTATCGGCACGCGTCACCTCACCCGGCAAGTACCCGCATGCCTACATCACTAAGCACGGCCACTATACGGTCCGCTTCGATCTTGACTTCGATGAATGGAACCCCGGTGGCGAGAGCGTGCCGCTCCGATTAGCCAAGCCCTTCGCCGGCGCCCACGAAACCGGTTTCCACTTCCCGATCATTGACGGCACCGAAGCGGCGATTGCCTTCATGGACGGCAACCCGAATAAACCCTACATCGCCCACCTGCACCACAACAGCCGACAGCCTGACCACATCACCACCGAAGACCGCTGGCTGAGCCGCAACGTCATCCGCACGCAGAGTAACAACAAGTTGCGCATGGAGGATTGGAAAGGGCAGGAGCATATCAAACTCAGTACTGAGCATTCCGGCAAGAGTCAGTTGAATCTCGGGCATCTGGTGGACAGCAAGCGCCAGCCGCGTGGGCAAGGTGTTGAACTGCGCACCGATGCCCATGCGGCGATCCGCGGCGGCAAGGGTGTGTTCATCAATGCCGATGCACAGCCAGGAGCGCAGGGTAAACAGTTGGACATGCAAGCCGCAATCGCCAATTTGGAAGCCTCTCTGGAGCAGACTTATGCTTTGACCCAAGCCACCAAATCTGCACAAGCCATTGCCGCCGACTATGCCGAACAAAAGGCATTTCTCGACGACACCTTAAAACAACTCAAGCAAGCCGGAATCGTCATGAGTGCACCCGCTGGAATTGCCCTGGCATCCGGAACGGACGTGCAGGTTTCCGCGCGCGAGCATCTGATCGCCACGGCGGGCGGCAATGCCGATATCAGCGTCATGAAGCGCTTTACGGTCGCGGCGGGTGAAGCCATTTCTCTGATTGCGCACAAGCTTGGCATGAAACTGTTCGCCGCCAAAGGCAAAATCGAGATACAGGCGCAAAGCGATGACTTGGCGCTGACGGCAGACAAGAACGTCATGATGACCAGCGCCAACGGCCGCCTCGCCATCAGCGCCAAGGAAGAAATCCTCCTCAAGGCTGGCGGCTCGTACATCCGGATCACGCCCCTGGGCATTGAAGAAGGCACCCTGGGCAACAGAACGTGGAGAGCCGCAAGTCATCGTCGGCCAGGTCCGGCAAGTCTGCCCGGCGATCATCGTTTACCTGCCGGTGATTTTTTACCAAAAATACCGCTGAATCTGAGTGCCGTGATCGCCCCGGCGTCGCATGCAGCATTACCCCTCGGCATGCCCTATGAACTGCTCGCCGATGGCGTCCCGATCAGCAAAGGCGTCATCGACGCCAGTGGACAAATGCCGGTGGCGCATCAGCGCGGCGTGCAGCAGTACGCAGTAAAGCTAGGCAATGGCATGCATCTGAAGCTACCCATGACAGAAGCGTGGCGAGGCGACGAACGCAATGCGACGCTCGCCAATACCGGCTTCCATCGCCACGAACAAGGACAGACTGACACAGAAACAAAGCAAGATCGCGCGCACTATCGCGACATCTACCAGCAACTGCTCAACCTCACCCAGGAAGGATAAGACATGAGCATCCTCCACGAAGACCAGACCATCACCGTCCCCATCGCCACCGACCACACCCGCAGCGCCACCCTCACGCTGCCGTGGTTTGTCCAGGGCACCGTCTACTCCCCCAAAGGCTGTTCGTTTGAGCCGCTGGTCAATGGCGAAGCCGCCTTTGGCGCCATTTACGACGCCATCGAACAAGCCACCCACAGCATCGACATCATTTGCTGGGGCTTTCAGCCGTCGATGTACTTCAAGCGCGGCTACCTTGCCGGCAACCTCACCATCGGCCAGCTGCTCGACAAGAAAGCAGAAAAAAAGGGCCTCAAGATACGTCTCTTGCGCTGGAGAAGCGTGGACAATGGCGCGCAATTCATCGAAGACCCCGCTCCCGGCGACAACCCCACCGCCACCACCGCTGATCACGTCGCCGCCGCCTGGCATAAACAAGCGCCTAAAGACCTGCGCACCCCATGGCAACGGGATTTCGATGTGCAGTGGTACCGCCGGGCACACATCGCCGGCAATCCCTTGCTGCCTCACTTGCTACCGACCGGCAACCTGATCTACGCCACCCGTGACATGAGTCTGATGGGACGCGGGCGCGCCGCCGTACATGCTGGCCAGCAAACGAAGGACCCGCAAGCCACCGCCGTGATGAGCCTCTTCCCCTCCCATCACCAAAAGATGGTCCTCATCGACTACGAAGACCCCGCCCGCGCCGTCGGCTTCGTCATGGGCCACAACATGCTCGACGCCTACTGGGACCGCGACGGTCACAGCGCAACCCGGCACGGCCCCGACGAAGGCCGCAACGGCGCTACGCCCCGGCAAGACATCTCCAGCCGTCTGCACGGCCCCATCCTGATCTCGCTGAACCACAACTTCTGCCAGGCCTGGGACGACGCCACCGCAGACCATCTCCTCAAAAAACGCCAAGTCCTCGAAGCACAGCATCAACCCATCACGAATCGCTGCGTCAGGCAAAGCGGCACCCCCGTCATGGCGCAAATTCTGCGCACCCAGCCCGAACACGGTGAAACCGACATCCGGCGCGGCTACGCGCAAGCCATCAACAACGTCACCAGCTACCTCTATATCGAAAACCAGTACTTCCGCTACCCCAGGCTGGCCGCACAGATCAAGGCCGCCGTACAACGCCAGGTCAATGCCGGACGCCCCGTCGACCAATACCCGATCCACCTGTTCGTCGTCACCAACGCCAGCGACGACGGCATCGGCCCCGGCACCTTGCGCACCTACGAACTCCTGCGCGCGCTGGGCCGTCCCGACGTCATGCCCGGCATCGCCCTCGAAGACAAGAAAGATAATCTGCAACAGCAGTATCAGGAAGCCTGCAACGCCGAAGTGCGCGCCCACGCCAAAGCCAACGCCATTGCCAGCAACCGCAGCCTCTACGACACCCCGGCGCAACAGCAAGCCAGCCACGACAGGCTCAAGGCCGCCCAGGCACAACGGCAACAAGCCAAAGACAAACAAGCCGCGCTGCAACAGCAGATGAACGAAGCCATGCAACAGCAGCAAGACCTGCAAAGCAATCCCGATGCCGCGGACAAGACCGTCCTGCCGACCGCCACGCCGGGCTTAAAGGTGCATATCTGCAGCCTGGTCGCCCCCGACTCCCCGGCAGAGAACTGGATGCCGGTCTACATCCACTCCAAACTGATGCTCATCGACGACACCTACACCATGCTCGGCTCAGCCAACATCAATGTGCGCAGCATGGAGGCCGATAGTGAATTGAACATCTGTCATGAGCGCGCTGACGCGACCCAGCCGCTGCGCAAGAAGTTGTGGAATTTGCATACGAATAACAAGGGTGGGCAGGACAATGTGGGGGATGCGTTTGAAAAGTGGGGAGATATCATCCGGCGTAATAAAAATAATCGGGCAAAAAAACTGCGGCCGGAAGCTTCACTGGTCGGCTTCATCTATACCGGCACTGAACGCAAATCAATGGACTGAACATGCCAACCCATCCCTACCGTCACTTTATTACTTTACTGCTCGCATCGAGCTTCTTACTGACTGCCTGCTCCAAGGAGAAACCTGTGCCTGCCGTACCCGATACCACTGCTTTACGCGCCAATCTGGCTTTCACGTGTACAAAAGAAGCCGACCGCCTGCCGACTCTGAATCCCGACGCTGATCAATTGTTTAAATACGCCCGCTGGCTGGAGAAGCAAGCCGGCGAGCCACACTATGACGAGGTAGCACGCTACTACCGCATTGCCGCCGCCCACGGTCATTACAAGGCCAACAGCAACCTGCAAAAGCTGGTGTCGCAAGGGCAGGCGGAGTCGCCCAATCCGAGCCGGGAAACCGTGCTATTGGCGCAGCAACTGATCGATGCAGGCATCCCCGGCGGTTACTACGACATGGCCCGGTATCTGGAGCTGGGCTATGGCGTCAAGCGTAGCCATCAGAATGCGCTGATCTACTACCGCAAAGCGGCGGACCTTGGCAGTCCCGACGCGCAATATTATGTTGCCGAGCAACTGGCGCCGATTGATATTGCACCGGAGATTGCACGGCAGATGCGTCAATGTGCAGCCAATCAAGGGCATGGTGAAGCAGCACAGATGTTAGGTATAGATTTACAAACAGATAATCTCTACGCCGCAGCCGTTCAAGCCTTCCAGAAAGCTGTCGCAGCAGGCAATACCGAATCGGCCCTTAAACTGGAAGATAGTTTTAAAGGTGTCTTACCGTCAGATACGCTGGACTACCTCGCCCTCCCCGAAGACCTCGAACGCTCACGCCGTTACAAGGAAATTAAATTACTGCTGCGCCACAACGAAAGCAAGAACCCCAAAGTCCCCGACATCGACCAGATTGTGCCGTTGCCGCCAGCGAAACTGCCGCACTGGGACGGCACCTTTCAGTGGAAGAAGGAGCAGGACGCCGCCGTCGCCCCCGCCAAGCCCGACGAGAAGCTGGTAGTGCGCCTGGCCAACGACAAGCGCCTCGACCCCGCCACCGGTCTCCTGATTCCGCGTGAACCACTGGGCACGCCCGCTAAAACTGGCTCAGCCTGTCCGGAGAGCGGTACGTGGTGCGCTCAATGGGCCAACCGGCATTTCAGTATTGTCCAAACCAAAGGACAAACCATGCCACCGGTCACGGTGGTACTGCCGCGCGATGAGCCTGTCTGGATGCCGGTTATCGTCCCCGCCTTCCTCGACACCATCAAACTGTGGCCGCACGACCCCAACATCATTGATGTGACCTGGAGGCTGGAGGCGTATCTGGAAACAAAAAAGGTATAGAAAGATGGTGTGGAATTTGGCAACGTCAGCGAAGAGCAAAGCCATCGTGACAATCCTCACGATGGCAGTCAGTGCTTGTCTACTGACTGCCTGTTCCAGGTTCCAAGGAGAATCCCTTGCCCAAAGTCGCCTATGCCGCTGGTGACGTGCAGCACGGCTGCAAATTTCGAGGACGAAGCAGTGGAGGAGATATCTACGCCACTATCGATTGCTGCGTCCCTCGCGCCAATGCTGATTCACCGCTTACGCCTGAAAAGGCTTAGGCGGTTTATTTTTGAGTGCGTCATACAAATACTGCGCACTCGACGACAATTTGCGGCCCTTTTTACGCAGCAATCCCAGCGTGCGTTCGACCTTGGGCTCCACCAGCGGAACCGCTTTCAACATGGAATAGCCGTCTGTCGGCATCGCCAGATGCGGTACGGCAGCGACGCCCAGGCCTGCCGCCACCCAGGCCAGCGACGTCGCCACATGGCGCACTTCAAATGCCGCACTGGGCCTGACCTCGGTTGCCGCCAGGGCCTGGTCCAGCACCAGGCGGTTGCCGCTGGAACGCGCCACGCCGACATAGGGGTACTGATCGATCTCACGCCATTTCACCGACTTGCGTTGCGCCAGCGGATGATCCTGACGGCAGGCCAGCACAAAACGCTCGCTCATCACCGCATCGAAATCGATATCGCTCTCTTGCGCGCCGATGAAGTTGACGCCAAAGTCGGCTTCGCCGCGCTGCACGCAATGCAGCACATCGTTGGCGCCTTCGTCGATGATCTTGACGTGAATATTCGGATAGGCCGCATTGAACTGGGCAATCACCGGCGGCAGATAGTGATACGCCACCGAAGGGACGCAGGCGATGCTCACCTCGCCGCCCGAACGGCCGGCGATATCGCTGATACTCAGCAGGGAATTCTCCACGCTGGCCAGTATTTCCTGCGCCTTGGCATAAAACTCCCGTCCTACCACCGTCAAGGTAACCCGCCGCGTGGTGCGTTCGAACAAGCGCACGCTGAGCGCATCTTCCAGTTTATCGATACGCCGCGACAAGGCCGGTTGCGACAGGTTGATCGCTGTCGCAGCAGCACGGAAACCGCCGCGTTCCACCACCGCCACCATGGCCTGCAAATCGCCGATATCGAAGCGCAGTTGTTTCATGGGCAATCCCGTCCTTATCGCATGTCGATTGATGCTTTACACACATCAAAATCAATAAAATATGCATTTTACTTTATCAATCGGCTTTGTAAAAATCGCGCTCTTGCTTCCTGTTTCTTCAGGAATACTCGCTGGCACGGCGCCGCACACGCCTCAATAAAAACAACGACCAGAGACAACTTGTTCGTGCAATCGAATTGAAAAGACCATCATGCGCCGCACCTTTCTGCTAACCTGCCTGACAACCCTCGCCCTCGCGCTTTCCCCCTCCAGTTGGTCGGCGGAGCTCCACGTCATGAATTCCGGCGGTTTTACCGCTGCCTACAAAGCGCTCGCCCCCGGCTTCGAGCAAAGCACCGGCAACACACTGACTACCGCCTGGGGACCATCGATGGGCGCGGCGCCGGAAGCCATCCCCAATCGCCTGCAACGCGGCGAACCGGCCGATGTCGTGATCATGGTCGGCTACGCACTGGACGAATTGATCAAACAAGGCAAAGTCATTGCCGACAGCCGCACCGGCCTGGCCGACTCGCGCATCGGCATGGTGGTGCGCGCGGGTCACCCCAAGCCTGACATCAGCACGCCCGAGGCCTTGAAACAAGTGCTGCTCAATGCACGCTCCATCGCCTACTCGGACAGCGCCAGCGGCGTCTATATAGAGCGCGAGCTGTTCAAGAAACTTGGCATTGAGCAACAAGTCAGGGGCAAGGCGAAAATGGTGCCAAAGATACCGGTGGCGGGCGTTGTCGCCAGCGGCGAATATGAGCTGGGCTTCCAACAGGTCAGCGAGTTGTTGCCGGTCGCCGGCGCCGACTTCGTCGGCAAGATCCCGGAGTCGCTACAAAGCGTCACCCTGTTCGCCGCCGGCGTCCCGGTCGGCTCTCAGCATCCTGCCGAGGCACGCCAGTTGATCCGCTTCCTGGCCTCACCCCAGGCCGCAGCCGAAGTCAGCAAGAGCGGCCTGGACCCGTTGCCCACGCAAAAATAAGCGCATCATGAAAGCTGTTAGAAAGCTATGGGGCGCGAGCTTGAGATAGACTCGGGCCGCGAGCGACCAATAATAAAAGCCAGCGCCCGTTGATACTCAGAAAACACATAGTCCGGTTCAGCCGGACATAATCAGAGACAAATCATGACATCTCATACTTCTGCCAAGTCCTCGAAATTCGCCACCGTCCTGCGTGTCACCAGCGGCAATTTCATGGAAATGTTCGACTTCTTCCTCTTCGGTTTCTACGCCAGCTACATCTCGAAAGCCTTCTTCCCGAGCGGCGATGAGTTCGCCTCGCTGATGCTGACTTTCATGACCTTCGGCGCCGGCTTCCTGATGCGTCCGCTGGGAGCGATCATCCTCGGCGCCTACGTCGACCGTGTCGGTCGCCGCCAGGGCCTGATCGTCACGCTGGCGCTGATGGCGCTGGGCACCATGCTGATCGCCTTCGTGCCGGGCTACGCCACCATCGGCTTGCTGGCGCCTGCGCTGGTGCTGATCGGCCGCCTGCTGCAAGGCTTCTCGGCCGGCGTCGAACTCGGCGGCGTGTCGGTCTACCTCGCTGAAATGGCAACGCCGGGCCGCAAGGGTTTCTACGTCAGCTGGCAATCGGCCAGCCAGCAAGTCGCCATCATCGTCGCAGCAGCCATCGGTTACGGCCTCAATGTGTGGCTGACCAAGGACCAGGTCGGCGACTGGGGCTGGCGCGTACCGTTCTTCATCGGCTGCATGATCGTGCCGGTGCTGTTCGTCATCCGCCGTTCGCTGCAGGAGACGGATGAATTCCTGGCGCGCAAACGCAAGCCGAACCTGAACGAAATCTTCCGCTCGATGCTGGAAAACTGGAAGCTCGTCATTGCCGGCATGATGCTGGTGTCGATGACTACCGTGTCGTTCTACCTCATCACCGTCTATACCCCGACCTTCGGCAAGAACGTGCTCAAGCTGAGCACCGAAAGCGCGCTGATCGTCACCTTCTGCGTCGGCATATCCAACTTCATCTGGCTCCCGGTCATGGGCGCGCTGTCGGACCGTATCGGCCGCCGTCCGCTGCTGCTGGTGTTCACCGCATTGACGATCCTGACCGCCTACCCGGCCATGACCTGGCTGGTCGGCGACGCCACTTTCGGCAAGATGCTGGTGGTCGAACTGTGGCTGTCCTTCCTCTACGCCAGCTACAACGGCGCGATGGTGGTAGCCCTGACCGAAGTCATGCCGGTCGACGTGCGTACTGCCGGATTCTCGTTGGCATACAGCCTCGCGACTGCGGTATTCGGCGGCTTCACCCCCGCCATCGCCACCGGCCTGATCGAAATCACCCACGATAAGGCCGCACCCGGTCTGTGGATGAGCTTCGCCGCCGTCTGCGGCCTGATCGCCACGCTGGTGCTGTATCGCAAGAAATCGCTGGCGGTGCCGGTCGCTGCCTGATTGTTCAGGCACAAAAGAAAAGCGGGAAGCGGCTTGCGCCCTTCCCGCTTTTTTTACGTCCGCCGCTTCACTTCGTTCGGGAATTCCCTGATGAAATCCTGATAAAGTTGCATCAAGCACCGGCTTTCAGCCCATGCACGAAGACGACAAAGGGCCATATGGAAATTCGCGACATCCGCTCCGACGATGTGAACCTGATCTGTCGGCACCGCGAAGCAATGTTTCGCGAAGCCGGTCGAGATGAAAACTCACTGTCCGCCATGACTCCGAATTTCCGGAACTGGCTGGAGCCGAGGATCATTGATGGCAGCTATTTCGGATTTCTGGCTACCGACAACAACACCGTGGTGGCCGGCATAGGCATGATGGCGATCGACTGGCCCCCGCACCCGTCTCACCCGCATCAGGACAAACGCGGATACATACTTAACGTATATGTGGAACCGGCATATCGTCGCCGCGGCATCGCAGGCCGGTTGATGGAAATGGCGGATGTGGAATTCAAAAAGCGAGGATTGACCTACGCGATCCTGCATTCGACGAAAACGGGACGCCCGCTGTACGAAAAAATCGGCTGGTCGTCGACCACAGAAATGGCGAAACCATTGCCATAGTAAACGCAGCCATCCCTTGACAGTGCAAATTGCCCGCCGGATGGCGTGCACCAACAACTGTTAAACCTGCCACGCCCCATCCCGATAAACCATCTCATCATCAAGATAGACCGCCTCGGTCACGGCAAATACATCGATGTGATAACGCGCGGTGGTGCGTCGGATATTGGGCTTGCTGTAGACACCATGCTTGGCGCCGAGCGACAGATGGATGCCGCACATGCGCTCGTAGGTGCCGATGTCGTCGACCATGCGTTCCCTTGAAAATGCACGGTTCATGCCGAAGCCCAGCTCGCGTAGCCAGACCTCGCCTTCGTCGGCGCGAATCTTTTCCAGCACCTGATCGAAGTCCGGCGTGGAATCGATCACCTCGGTCACGCGGCCTTTGGTGACCACCAATGTGATCGGTTGCTCCGGCCTGTTCACACGGAACGTCGTGTCGCCGAAAACAAAAATGCGCACCCGTCCGTTCACCGCCTCCAGGTCTTGCGCTTCAGTGAACACTTCACCGATGGGGAATTGTCCGCCGACGTTGTTCATCTCACTATAGTCGCCGATATTCAACTTGGCCGGCTCAAACGGCGCGGCAAAGACCAGGCGCTCGCCGCCGCTGTCGACCACGCCGCCCTGCGCGCGATCGATGCGCTCCTTCAAGGCGTAGCCGACACCGCGGTAATACGCCGGGTCATAGGCCAGCGATTCGATGTAATAGTCGGCCTGCGCACCGGGCATGCGCGACAGATGGGGATGTTCAATGACTTTCAGCGAACGTTTGAACAGTTCGACGCGCAGGCGAAAAGCTTCCAGACGAAAATTGGTGGATTGAATCAGCACCACCAGATCGCCGGCTTCAAGCCGGGCGAAGGCGGCCATCACCTCGTCCGGCGCGACCGCATCGAAATCGATGAAAGTTGCCGTCGGCAGACAGTGCCGATAGGCTTCCGTCAAGGCGACCGCAAGATCGCAGCGCGTGTCGGCCACCACCACGGCAGTGCGCGGGGGCGCATGTTCGATCGCCATGCTAAGAATGTCGTGTACATGTTTTTGCGCGAGATCGATGGATTCGTCGGTAATCGTGCCGAAGGTAGGCTTGGGTGGTTCCTGGTTTTCCATGGGGTGCATCGTCAGTTTGTCGCGTCAGGCCTGCATTCTAATCGACATTGGACGGCGTTCCGCGGCGGAATATCCTGTCGCCCCGGCTGTACTCGCGCGCAGGCACGAGGATACTTACAACCTGTATTTACTCAGGCGAACCAATAGGTGAGCGTATAACTGTGCTTGCCAGACTCGCGATGAATGCTCAGTTCGCCCATCAGGCCTGCCAGTTCTCCCATTCCCGATCCCGGCACGACCTTCACGCTCAGGGTCGAGCTGCCCGCGTGCATCTGTCCGAAATGAGCCAGGGCGAATCCACCGGTGCGCCCATCCAGCGTCCCATGTACCGACTCGATGGCGACGTAGCTTGCTTCTCCCTGAGCCGGTTGACCTGCGGTCAACATCTCTCCCTGGGAATTTCCCGCTAACGCTCCCTGATATTCCTTGACGATGACATGACGCCCGATGGCGGGGCCCAGGCTCGCTGCATCAACTGCAGCGGGCGGCTTGATCGTCACGGAAAACTCGCCGCTGACGGTGAACTGTTCTGAAGACGGAGAAGATTGCATACGTGCTCCCATTGGAAAGGAAAAGACCCTGGCGCAACATGGCAGACCAATGTTCCATTTTCCACTATCCCGGACACTTTCGCTGATGCCAGCAGAAAATCGACAAGACGCAATTTCATTGGATCGCCGGACACGAACAACGCATTCGAATCAGGACAGTCTGGGTTCACTTTTCCCCAAAGAGAAAGCCTGCTCGCGCAGGCTTCCTCTTCTCCGGGACGGTCAACCGAAAACTACTTCCCGCCCTCCCGCAACGCCTTCATCTTCACCGGCGAATCCGTCATCACCACATCCACGCCCAGTTGCTGCGCGCTGCGATAAGCCGCCGCCGAATCGACGCCGAACACCATCACGTGCGTATTCGGATTGCTGCGGAAGCATTTCATCGCCGCCGGCGTCCACCAGTGGGCAACAACTTCGGAGACGCCTTCGCCGAGCGTGAATTTCTCCACCACCGCGACCTTGCGCTCCAGCTCGATGCCCGACCATGTGCCTGCCGCAGGCGGCGCGTCGCAGGCCCCGCCGTTCAACGCGATGCGGGCCAAGCGATCGCGGGTGGCGTCCCGCGACTCGAATACCTGCGCCTTCGGCTGCTGCGCCATCAGCGCGATCACGTTGGCGTCGGTGGAGTAGAAGCGCACGCGCTTCCAGGCGTTCTCCTCGCCGATCACTTTGGCGACCGCATTGACCAGGGTTTCCGCCGGCACCTGCTTCATGTCGACGACGATCGAAGTCGATGCCGGCACGGCGCGCAAAGCATCACGCAGCGTCGGTACTTTCACCGGCTGTTGACGATACGGATAGCTCTTGTTGCCGGCGGCATCGGTCACCGCATACATATAGCCGGCGTTGAGCGCGGTCAGCTGTGCTGCGGTGAGCGTATTGACCATGCCCTTGCCATCGGTCAGCGCGGCCACATCGGCCGGACGATACAGCACCGGCACGCCGTCACCGGAGACCTGCACCGTCATCCACAGGATGTCGGCGCCGTGCCTGAGCGAGTTCTGCAAAGTCGGGATGGTGTTTTCGGGACCGTCGCCGGTGCCGCCGCGGTGGGCGGCGATCAGCGGATCTGCGGCGGCCGTCAACGCCATCCCCAACAAGACGGCAGCGACGGCGGACTTGATTGAAGTTGTCATGTGCACTCTCCTGGTCCGATCAGAACTTGTGACGGATACCGGCGGTCAGGACGTTCTGCGTGTTGCTGCCGCCCGGCGCCACGTACAGGCCTGGATTGAACATGTCCGACGAACGGATGTTGGCATAGAACAGATACAGATCGGTGCGCTTGGACAAGAAGTAATCCACGCCCAGCGACACCTGCGTCGCCTTGCCGTCGCTGGTGGCGCCGACGAACTTGGAACGCGTGGTCACGACGTTGGCCAGCAATTGCGTGGTCGCCGTGACGTTGTAGTTGACGCCGAAGTCGATCAGGTCGACCTTGCTGTTGTTGACACCGCCGAAGGTGAACGCCGCGCCGGTTGCTCCGGTAAAGCCGGTCATCGCGGTTCCGGCTGCGACGGCCAGCGGCTGCTTGACCTGCGAGTAGGAACCGTACAGGCGCACGTCGCCGAGCTTGTAGGAGCCGCCAATCAGGAAGGTCTTCAGCGAAGTGCTGGCGATGCTGCCGGCAACAGCGCCCGGTGCAATGCCGGAGTCGCTCGAGCCGGTGAAGGTGTTGTTGGCGGTCAGCTTGTTCTGGAAATACGCGGCGCCGAACGACAGCGGGCCATTGTTGTAGCTGCCACCGACGCCGAAGGACTGGCCGGCGCCGGTTGAACCGGCCTGTTCGCCGAAACCATACAGCGCGCTCAATGTCACGCCGCCGAATACCGGCGAGTTGTAACGCACCGAGTTATTGACGCGCGAGCCCTGCGTGCGGTCGAGATTCAAGGCGTGGATGTTGTTGACCAGGCTGCCGAAATCGAGTGCGCCGTTGTATGGCGCCAGATCGTCGATGTAGTCCTTCTGGCGACCGAGATGAACGGTACCCATGCTGCCCAACAGACCGACGATGGCGGTGCGGCCGAAGAACAGGCCGCCCTGCGCCAGCGCACCGGTGTCGGCGTTGAAGCCGTTCTCCAGCGTGAACAGTGCTTTCAGTCCGCCGCCCAGATCTTCCACGCCTTTGAAACCGATGCGCGAACCCTGCGCCACGGCGGTATCCATGCTCAGGCGCGAACCGGTGCCGGTCGGATTACCGGGCGTGACGACCGCAACTTTGTCGGTGTAGGTCAGGCTGGGATTGATGATCCCGTAAATCGTGACGCCCGATGAGGCGATGCTGGTTTGCGCGTGTGCGGCGCCAGCGAAAGAAAAGCCGGCGAAGCACAGCGGGAGCGACATGGCGAGAGCAGTTTTTTTCATGACTGGTTTTCAGAAAAGTTGAATGAGGATGGAGCCGGATTGCCGGGCGAACTATGCCCTCGATATATGACATCGCCATGACGTTATGACGATATGAAAACCAATTTACGTTCATATGAACGTCACGATCCGGTAACAATCGCCCGATAACATTCACCACGTTTTCAAATGAACCAGTGAATGGATAAGTGAACATGTCGGCAACGCCTGCAGGTAATTCCGTCCTTAATTCCGTGCTTAAGCCCGTCCTCAAGCCTGCCTCGTTGCGGCACAACGAGATCATCGCGCTGTTCCGCCAGCACGGCTTCCTGACAATGGAAGCGCTGGCGGAACATTTCGCCGTCACCACGCAGACCATCCGGCGCGACATCAACGCGCTATGCGACGCCGATATCCTGCGGCGACGGCACGGCGGCGCCGAACTGATCCTGTCGGCGCGCAACCAGCCTTACGACATGCGCCGCATCAACAACCTGGAACAAAAGGCCGAGATCGGCGCTGCCGTCGCCGCGCTGATCCCGAACTCATGCAGCGTGCTCATCGGCATCGGCACCACGCCCGAGCAAGTCGCGCTGGCATTGGCCAAGCACGACCACCTCACCGTCATCACCAACAACCTGCGTGCGGCGCTGGCGCTGTCGACCAACCAGAACAACCAGATCATCGTGCCGGGCGGCACGCTGCGCTTTCCGAATCCGGAAATTCTCGGCAACGACGCCGACAAACTGTTCCGCAACTTCCGCGCCGACTTCGGCATTTATGGCGTCGGCGGCGTCGACCCCGACGGTACGCTGCTCGATTTCGATCGCATGGAATCGAGCTCGCGCCAGGCCTTGCGCGAGAGCTGCCGCACCCAGATCCTGGTTACCGACAACTCCAAATTCGGGCGCCAGGCGCCGGTGCGCGGCGGCCATCTGTCGGACCCCGACATCCTGGTCACCGATAGCCCGCTGAGCCCTGCACTGGCCGCCATGCTGGCCGGCAATACGCGCGTCGTCGTGACGTCGCAGCCGGGAGGCGACGCCGGCACAGACGATCAAACGACAAGTTCCGCAGCCACCGGCAATTCCGTCATGGCTGCCATCGCAGCAGGAAAATGAACATGCAGGAAACGAACATGAACACCGACGTTGCCATCCGCCTTACCGGCATCAGCAAATCCTGGGGCGCGCACCAGGTCATCAAGTCGCTCGATCTGGAGTTCGGACGCGGCCAGCTGGTTGCCCTGCTCGGTCCGTCCGGCTGCGGAAAGTCGACCTTGTTGCGCCTGCTGGCGGGACTTGAAACGCCGGACAGCGGCCGCGTCGAAATCGACGGCAAGGACGTCACCGCTGCTGCGCCTTCGGCGCGCGGGTTGTCGATGGTGTTCCAGTCGTACGCGCTGTTCCCGCATCTGAACATCGCCGAGAACATCTGCTTCGGCATGCAGGTGCGTGGCGTGCACGCGGCCGAACGCCGCCAGCGTCTGCAGGACGCCCTGGCGCTGACCAATCTGCAAGGACTTGAACAACGCAAGCCGGCACAGCTGTCGGGCGGCCAGCGTCAGCGCGTAGCGCTGGCGCGCGCTATCGTCGCCGGTCATTCGATCTGCCTGATGGATGAGCCCTTGTCCAACCTCGATGCCAAGCTGCGTCATTCAGTACGCCATGAAATCCGCGCCTTGCAGCAGCGGCTCGGCATGACCGTGGTGTACGTCACCCACGACCAGACCGAGGCGATGGGCATGGCCGACAAGATTGTGTTGATGAACGCCGGCGGCATCGTGCAGAGCGGCACGCCGGCGGAGTTGTATGAAACGCCCGCCACGGCGTTCTCGGCAAGCTTCATCGGCAGCCCGCCGATGATGCTGATGGCGGCTGAGAAGTTGCCGCCGCCCTTGCGTGCAGGCATCGCGCCGATCGGTGGCGATGTGAACACCCTGATCGGTGTGCGGCCCGAACATTTCCATATCGTCGCGCCGTCATCCACCGAGTTGTTCGGCACCGTCACCGGGGTCGAATTCCAGGGCGCCGAATCCTACATCTACCTCGACCTGCCGGGCGGCGACGACATCATCGTGCGCAGTCCGGAAAAGAGCCGTCTCAAGCTCGGCGACCGCGTCGGTCTCGGCTGGAATCCCGTCGACGCCCACGTGTTCGCCGCCGATGATGGTCGCCGCTTGCTGCGGCTGGCCCGCTACGGCCACGACAGCGCCACGCCGAAGCTGGCCGCCGTGCTCTGAGCGCTTTCAACACATCCGGATCTGACCACGCTTTTCACCTGCACTTTCAACACGACTACCTCAAAAAAGGAACAGCAATGCTGAGCAAACTCATCAAAAAAACAGCGTTGGCCGCACTCTTCGCCAGCGCACTGACAGCATCGTCGATGGCCTGCGCCGCGACTGAACTGACCATGTACTACCCGATTGCCGTCGGCGGCCCGCTGACGGAAGTGATCGACGGCATGATCAATGACTTCCAGAAATCCAATCCGGACATCAAGGTCAAGGCGGTCTACTCCGGCAACTACGACGAGACCCGCGTGCGCGCATTGTCGGCCATCAAGGGCGGCCAGCCTGCGCAGTTGTCGGTGCTGGGCGCGCTCGACACCTATGACCTGATCGACCAGAACCTGATCGAGCCCTTCGACAAGGTCGCCACCAGCGCCGAAGACAAGGCCTGGCTGCAGAGCTTCTATCCCGGCCTGATGGCCAACGGCACCATCGGCGGCCACGTGTGGGGCATTCCGTTCCAGCGCTCGACCATCGTGATGTTCTACAACAAGGACATGTTCCGCGCCGCCGGCCTGAATCCCGACGCGCCGCCGAAGACCTGGAAAGAAATGCTGGCCGCCGCTACCAAGCTGACCGGCAAGGACAAGTTCGGCCTGATGATTCCGTCGACCGGCTATCCGTACTGGATGTTCCAGGCGTTCGCGATCCAGAACGGTGTTTCGCTGATGAACAAGGAAGGCACGCAGGTCTACTTCAACACCCCGGCCGCGGTCGAAGCGCTGGAATTCTGGCGTTCGCTGGCCGCCACGTACAAGGTCAGCCCGGCCGGCGCGATTGAATGGGGTACGCTGCGCCAGGCGTTCGTCCAGGGACAGACCGCGATGATGTGGCACACCACCGGCAACCTGACGGCGGTGAAGAAGGAAGCCAAGTTCGATTTCGGCGTCGCCATGCTGCCGGCCAACAAGCAACCCGGCTCCCCGGTCGGCGGCGGCAACTTCTACCTGTTCAAGGGCTCGTCGCCTGCCCAGCAAGCCGCTTCCGTCACGTTCGTGCGCTGGATGACCGCACCCGAACGCGCCGCCCAATGGTCGATCGCGACCGGCTACGTCGGCACCAGCCCGGCGTCGTACAACACCCCGGCCCTGCGCGATTACGCCAAGACCTTCCCGCAGGCGTTGGTGGCGCGCGATCAGCTGGCGGTAGCGATTCCGGAGTTCTCGACCGAGCAGACCGCGCGCGTGCGTGAAGCGCTGTCGAACGCCGTGCAAGCGGCACTGACCGGCACCAAGACGTCGAAACAGGCGCTGGACGAAGCCCAGGCGACCGCCGAACGTCTGCTAAAGCCTTACCGCTAATCCACGTTTTTCTGCAAGAAAGTACTGATGCCGTCCCGGAGATCGGGGCGGCAGCAAGCTCGGTAACGACAACGCCAAGACCGATCACCGGACATGATCCTGATGAACCAAGCAACACACCTGGCGCCGGCGCATCTCGCGAACCCTGCGGAACGCCGCCTGCATAACCTTTTCGGCTGGGGCCTGCTGACGCCATCGCTGATCCTGCTGACGCTGTTCGCCTTTTATCCGATGCTGGCGACGCTGTGGAGCAGCGTTCACTCGCGCGGGACCGCACGCCGCCCCAGCGTATTCAACGGCATCGACAATTACCGCGACCTGCTGAGCGACCCGACCTTCTGGCAAGTCGCCGGCAACAATCTGCTGTACGCGGGCGTGACCGTCCCCGTTTCGATCGCGCTGGCGCTGGGCATGGCCTTATGGGCCAACGCGCGCATCGGCGGCCGCGGCCTGGTGCGCACCGCCTTTTTCACGCCGACCATGCTGCCGATGATTGCAGCGGCCAACCTGTGGCTGTTTTTCTATACGCCCGGTCTCGGCCTGCTCGATCACATCACTGCACTGTTCGGCATCGGCCCCACCAACTGGCTGGGCCGGCCCGGCACTGCGCTGTGGTCGGTGATGGCCGTGACGATCTGGAAGGAGTCCGGCTTCTTCATGATTTTTTACCTGGCCGCATTGCAGGCGATCCCGCCCGACCTGCGCGAAGCGGCGCGCATCGAAGGCGCCGGCCGCTGGGCTTATACGCGCCGCATCGTGCTGCCGCTGCTGATGCCGACCACGCTGTTCGTGCTGATCAATGCACTGATCAATTCGGTGCGCCTGATCGACCATCTGTTCATCCTGACCAAGGGCGGTCCGGACAACGCGTCCAAGCTGATCCTGTACTGGATCTGGGAAATGGCCTTCGCCTATCTCGATCAGGCCGGCGCCGCCGTGATGACCGTACTCGTGCTCGCCGTACTGGGATTGATCGCCGCGCTGCAATTCATGTTCTTTGACCGTCGCATCCATTACCGATGAACACTCTCGTTATCTCCCCGTCGGCGGCGTCCGCTCCCGCTGCTGTGTCGCATGACCGTTTCTGGAACCTTGTCGACACCCTCGGCGCCTGGCTGCTGGCGCTGCTGTGGATCGCGCCGCTGCTGTTCGCGCTGTGGGCCGCCTTCCATACCTCCCACGCCGCGCTCGCATTCGACTGGCCCGCGCCGCTGGTGCTGCAGAATTTCCGCGATGCCTGGCAATCGGCGCCGTGGCTGCGCTACTTCCTCAATACCTTCGTGCTGGTCAGCCTGATCCTGGCCGGCCAGTTCACCTTGTGCACGCTGGCCGGTTTTGCTTTCGCACGCTTCCAGTTCTGTGGCAAGAACGCCGTGTTCGTGCTGGTGCTGCTGCAACTGTTCGTGCTGCCGGAAATCCTGATTGTCGAGAACTATGCAATGGTCACCCGCCTCGGCCTGTTCGATACGCCGTTCGGCATGGCGGTGCCTTACATGGCCAGCGCTTTCGGCATCTTTCTGCTGCGCCAGGCCTTCATGCAGATCCCGCGCGAGCTGGAAGAAGCTGCACGCATCGAAGGTTGCGGCTGGTTCGGCGTGCTGTGGCGTGTCTACATGCCGGCGGCCAAGCCGGTCTATCTGGCCTATGCGCTGGTGTCGGTGGCGACGCACTGGAACAATTTCCTGTGGCCGCTGATCGTCACCAACTCGCCTGCGACGCGACCGCTGACGGTCGGACTGTCGCTGTTCGGTGCGCCCGAAAGCGGCGTCAACATCTCCATCATCAGCGCCACCACGCTGTTGGCGATCGCGCCGCTGCTGGCGGGCTTCCTGGTATTCCAACGCCAGTTCATCCAGGCCTTCCTGCGCGCGGGCATCCGATAACTCTCTCTCAACACCAACAACACATCTGATGAAAGTCATACAAATCACCGACATCCACCTGGTGCCGGATGGGAAGCTCTTGTTCGGCGAAGACCCGGTCACGCGTTTTCGCCACTGCATCGCCCATGTCAATGAACACCACCCTGACGCCGACCTGTGCGTCATCACCGGCGATCTCACGCACGACGGCGATGAAGCCTCGTATCGCATCCTGGCCGATTGCCTCAAGGAACTGAAACTGCCGGTACGCCTGCTGCTCGGCAACCATGACGAACGCCCGGTGTTCCGCAGCGTCTTCCCCCACATGCCGGCCGACGATCACGGCTTCATCCAGGGTGTGCACGATGCCGGCGACACGCGCCTGGTGTTCCTCGACACCAAGGAGCCCGGCACCCATGAAGGCCGCCTGTGCGCCGACCGGCTGGCCTGGCTGGACCGCATGCTGTCCGAAGCCGGCGAACGTTCGGTATACCTGTTCTCGCACCATCCGCCGTTCGAGCTCGACCTGCCGTCGATGGACTGGATCCGCCTGCGCGAAGAGGCCGACCTGAGGACGCTGGTGAAGCAACACGGCAACGTGCGCTACATGTTCTCCGGCCACGTGCACCGGCCGTCGGGCGGCACCTGGTACGGCACGCCGTTCGCCACCGTGCCGGGCACCAATCACCAGCATGCGCTCGACTTCGCGCTGACAGGCCCGGCCACAACCTCGATGGAGCCGCCCGCCTACGCCGTGCTGAGCCTGCGCGACGCGGGCGTGGTGGTGCACTATCACGCGTTCATGGACCGGTCGCAGCAGTTTCCGTATTACGGCTGATGCACATGCGCACATGCCGAGGCAATAAAAAAACGGGGAGGCGCCTGGCGCACTCCCCGTTTTTTTGCCTGGCTCGCTGGTTGCAGCTCAGCGTCCCTTGGTTCAGCTTCCTTTGCGTGTCTTGAACGCGGGCACGAACAGATCGGACCATACCGCCGGTTTGGTCTTGATGGTGCCGGCCTTGTCCATGAACACCACGTATTGCATGATGTCTTCCGGCGTGGTGGTGAATTGCGTGTCGGGATCGGCCAGCATCTTCTCGACTTCATCCTGCGTCAGTTTCATCTTCGACACGCGCAGGAAAGTCTCTGCCGCGCCCTTGCGGTTCTTGGCGATATAGGCGTTGGCTTCTTCCTGCGCTTCCATGAAGGCCTGCGTCAGCTTGGGGTTCTTTTCGGTGAACTGCTTGAGTGCGAACACGACGTCGATGGTGATGTGGCCCAGTACTTCCGACGAATTCAGCACGCGATGAATCTTCGGATCCTTGGCTTCCTGATACGAGAACGGCGGCGAGGTGAAATGACCGGTGATCTCGGTCTTGCCGGACAGCAGCGAACCGAGCGCTTCCGGATGGCTCAGGCTGACGGTCAGCGGATCGAGCTTGGCGTAGTTCTCGATGCCGAAGGTCTTGGCCGCAGCCATTTGCAGCAGCACCGCCGACAGCGAGGTCTTGATGCCCGGGATGGCGATCTTGTCCTTGGAGGTGAAGTCCTTGAGCGACTTGACGTTGGGATTATTGGTGTTGAGCCACAACGGCGAAGTGCTCAGCGCACCCAGGCCGGTCACTTCGGAGCGCGGAATGCCGCGCGCCTTCGACCACAGCGTGATGAATCCCGGCGCGCCGGTTCCGGCGATGTCGAGGTTGCCGGCCAGCATGGCGTCGTTGATGACGTTGCCGCCATCAAGCAGCACCCAGCTGGTCTTGACGTCGCCCAGTCCCATCGCCTTGGCGTGCTTCTCGATGAGCCCCTGGTCGCGGATCACCATCAGCGGCAGGTACAGCAAGCCGTAGCCGTGCGACAGGCGCACCATCGGCGCTTCGGCCCGGGCAGGAATGCTGGCGGCCAGCATGGACAAGCCCAGGGTTGCGGCGGTCATCAGTTTGGAAAAATGTCTGCGTTTCATTCTGTCTCCTTTGAAGGTGTCGATTTATATCGTCTTTTTGAAATCAATGCTGCATGCCCCAGCGGCGGATGGTGCGTTTCTCAATCTTTGCGAAGATCATGTTCTCCACAAACAAGCCGATGATGATCACGAAGAACAGGCCCGAGAACACGTTCGCAGTTTCCAGCTGATTGCGGTTTTCGAAGATGTACCAGCCCAGTCCGCCGGTGCCGGACGACACGCCGAACACCAGCTCGGCCGCGATCAACGTGCGCCAGGCAAACGCCCAGCCGATCTTGAGGCCGGTCAGGATGCTCGGGAACGCAGCCGGGATCAGCACCGAGCGCACCAGCGAAAAACGTTTCAGGCCGTAGTTCTGGCCGACCATGCGCAAGGTGTTCGACACCGAGCGGAAGCCGGCGTGCGTGTTCAGCGCCACCGCCCACAGGACCGAATGCACCAGTACGAAAATGATGCTGCCGGTGCCGAGGCCGAACCAGATCAGCGCCAGCGGCAGCAAGGCGATCGCCGGCAACGGATTGAACATGGAGGTCAGCGTTTCGAGGAAGTCGTTGCCGATGCGCGAGCTGATCGCCACCGTGGTCAGCAGGCCGGCCAGCAGGATGCCGAGGCTGTAGCCGATCAGCAGCGTCTGCAGGGATACCGCCGCACGTTGCAGCAGCACGCCGCTGCTGATGCCGCTCATGAAGGCATGCAAGGTTTCGCTGAAGCTGGGGAACAGCAGCGAATTATCCAGCCAGCGGCCGTAGATTTCCCAGACCAGCGCCAGCACCAACAGGATCGCGGTCTTGCGGATCCAGCTGATGCGGTAGATGGCTTCAAAGGCCGACAGCGGGCGCTGGACTTCGGCGACGGCGTTGCGGTTCGGTTCGACGACGATTTCCGGACGCACGAAGAGTGTGCTGTTCTTGGTCATGATGGTGTCTCTCTTTCTTTTTATGTGTCAGTGCGCGAACAGCATGTCGTTGATGCGCTGCTCCAGCTGCGCCTGGCTTGCCGTGCCCATCTCTTCCGGCGGGATGCTGTTGAGCTCCGCCCTGACCTGCCCGGGATGCGGCGACAGCAGCAGGATGCGGGTGCCGATACGGATCGCTTCTTCGATCGAGTGGGTCACGAACAGCACCGTGAAGTTGGTGTCGTCCCACAGGCGCAGCAGCTCGTCCTGCATCTTGCGGCGCGTGAGCGCATCGAGCGCGGCGAAGGGCTCGTCCATCAGCAGCACGTCCGGCTCCATCGCCATGCCGCGCGCAATCGAGACGCGCTGCTTCATGCCGCCCGAGAGCGTGTGCGGATAGCTGTCGATGAACTTGGCGAGGCCGACTTTCTCGATGTAGTACGCCGCGCGGTCGGAGGCTTCCTTGCCTTGCAGGCGGCCGCTGGCGTGCAGCGCGAACTCGACGTTCTGGCGCACGGTCTTCCAGGGCAACAGCTGGTCGAACTCCTGGAACACCATCATGCGGTCCGGACCGGGCTGGGTGACTTCACGCCCCTTGAGGCGGATCTTGCCGCTGGTCGGTTGCAGGTAACCGCCGATGGCCTTGAGCAGGGTCGACTTGCCGCATCCGGACGGCCCGAGCAAGATGTAGCGGTCGGATGGATGGACGTTGAAACTGACTTGCTGCGTTGCAGTAACGAGCGAGTCGGAGGTCTTGTATTGCAGGGTGACGTTATCGATTTCCAGCAATGGCCTGGACGGATCGACAGGCGTGACGGAAGACTGCAGCGCAGCGGCTTGATCGTTTTTCACAGAATCTCCTGTAGGCTTTTATAAGTTCTGTGAAGGATGCTAATCTCGCAAGCTGTAACGAAACTGACATACATGCGAACATCGGCTGCGATATCTTGCCGATATATAAATACGCCGCTCTCAAGCCGGCACTTACGACGAATTCATCATCATGCGCATACTCCTGGTCGAAGACACGGCCGACGTCGCCGAGGCGATCATCGCCCACCTGTCGCGCATCGGCCACACCGTAGACTGGCAGAGCAAGGGCAACGATGCCGCCCGGCTGGTCACCGATCCCTACGACCTGCTCATCCTCGACGTCATGCTGCCGCAGCAGGACGGCTTTTCGCTGCTCACGCGCGTGCGGGAAAAAGGCCTGTCCACGCCGGTGCTGATGCTGACCGCCTGCGGCGAAATCGAAGAGCGCGTACGTGCGCTTGATCTCGGCGCCGACGATTACCTGGTCAAGCCTTTCGACTTCCGCGAACTGGAAGCGCGCATCCGCGTCTTGCTGCGCCGCAGCGGCGGCGAAGCCACCAATCTCCTCAACTGCGCCAACCTGACCATCGACCGCAAGAGCCGCACCGCGGTGCTGGACGGCCGGCCGCTGGAACTGACGCGGCGCGAAGTCACCCTGCTCGAAATCATCGCCGCGCGCCCGGGCCGCATTTTCGGCAAGGATGAACTGATCGACCGGCTGTTCAGCGTCGACGACACGCCCAACGCCAACACCGTCGAGCAATACGTCGGCCGTCTGCGCAAAAAGCTGACCGGCGCCGGTTTTGAAATCCGCACGCTGCGCGGACTCGGCTATCAGCTGGTGCTGCTGCCTGCTGGCGCCACCACCGCCGCCCCGACTCTTCCGCAGCCATGATCGTCGCCGGTCGCTCGCTCTATACGCGCCTGGTGATGCGTGTGGGCATCGTGCTCACGATCAGTTCGGCGGTGCTGCTGATCGCCATCTGGATTTCCACCCAGCTGGCTGCCAATGAAGCCTACGACCGCATCCTGTCCGGCAGCGCCTTGCAGATCGCCGAGAACACCTGGTACCAGAACGGCGCGGTCAACGTCGACGTGCCGCTGGCGGCGTTCTCGATGCTCACCGCCGGCGACCAGGTGTTCTATGTCGTGATCGATCCCGATGGCCGCACGGTTGCGGGCGATCCCGATTTCAAGCCCACGATCCCCTGGAACAAGCTGGAAGACGGTCCGCTGCTGCAGGACGGCGCCTACCTGGACACCCCCGTGCGCATGGCCGTCATCGGCCGCCGCATGCCGGTCGCCGGAGAGCATCCCTGGGCCGTGATCGTGCTGGCGCAAACCAACAACGCGCGCATGTCCTTCGCCAAGAGCGTCGGCACACGCGCCCTGCTGGTGATCCTGGCGATGGGGGTGCTGACCGTGATCGCCGCCATGTTCACGCTGTACCAGGCGCTGTCGCCGCTCAAGAAAATCGAGGCGGCGATACGCCAGCGCGACCTCAACGACCTGTCGCCGTTGTCGATCACGGTACCGGTCGAAACGCATGCGCTGGTCAGCTCGATCAATGCCTTCATGCAGCGGCTGGCGGTACATCGCGCCACCATGCGCCGCGTGATCGGCGACGCCGCGCATCAGTTGCGCACGCCGGTGACGGCGCTGATTTCACAGATGGAACTGTTGTCGGCGCAACATGACGACGAAGGCCGGCGGCATCACCTGGACCGCTTGCGCACCCGCACCCGCCATCTCGGCGCATTGGTCAATCAGCTGATCAACCATGCGATGGTGCAGCACCGCAGCGATACCGCAGCGCCGGAAAGCATCGACCTGACCCAGCTGGTGCGCCAGGAAATGGCCGACATGCTGTCGCATCAGGAGCGGCTGCTTGATCTGGCCATGGAGGCTCCCGAGCAGCCCTGCGTGATCATGGGCGACGCCATCAGCCTGCGCGAGGCGGTCAAGAACGTACTCGGGAATGCTTTGCAATATGGCGCCGCCAGCTTCCTGCACGTACAGCTGGAACGCAAGGAGGCGCAAATCGAACTGCGCGTCATCGACGATGGCCCCGGCATTCCGGAAGCCGACTGGGAACGCATCCGCAAGCCCTTCTCCCCACGCAGCGGCGAACGCATGGGCGCGAGCCTGGGGCTCTCGATAGTGGAGGAAGTCATGCGCGCGCATGACGGCCAGCTGCGTTTCGGCTATAGCGGCGCAGGCAGTTTCATGGTGGTGCTGAGCTTCCCGGCGCAGCCGGACGGGGCGGCATAAAATACAAGGCAAATTCCAGAAAAAAACGATATGAAAACATCATCATCGATCACGCTCGGGACGCAGGATCGGCTGAAATACCTGCTGCTGTCCATGTTCATTCCTTTGAGCTTCGCCCTCAATTCCGGCGCACAAGCGCAAACATCAGGAGCTGCCATGCCCCAAACAAACCAACGAGAAAACGCCGCCCTTTTTGCGCCAGGCGGCACGCTGCGCGCCTCGATCAATCTCGGCAATCCGGTGCTGGCCGGGCTGGACGCGAAGACCGGCGAACCGATCGGCGTATCGGTAGACCTGGCGACTGAACTGGCCCGGCGTCTCGGCGTGCCTTTGCAACTGGTCGCGGTCAAGTCGGCCGGCGCCTCGGTGGAAAACCTCGAACAGGACAAGGCCGACATCGGCTTTTTCGCGGTCGATCCCAAGCGCGCACAGGAAATCAGTTTCACCGGTCCTTACGTCCTGATCGAAGGCTATTATGCCGTGCGCGCGGATTCGCCGATCACCGGCAACGACCAGGTCGACCGGCCCGGCATCACCGTCGCGGTCGGCAACGGCAGCGCCTATGACCTCTTCCTCACGCGCGAACTGAAGAGCGCAACTATCGTGCGCATGCCGACATCCCCGGCTGTCGTGCAAGGTTTCCTGGAGCAAAACCTGAGCGTTGCCGCGGGCGTCAGGCAGCAGCTCGAACACGATGCGGCGAAGGCCGGCGGCTTGCGCATCCTCGACCAGCGCTTCATGGTGATCCGCCAGGCCATGGGCGTGCCGAAAATCCGCGGGGAAGCTGCTGCTGCCTATCTCGCCGAATTCGTGGAAGACGTGAAAGCCTCCGGCTTTGTCGCCGCCTCGCTGGCGAAGCACAAGATCGAAGGTGCACTGGTGGCAAAACGCGGAGACTGAGCGCGCCCGGCGGGACGCTTGTGCGCCGGTGCCTGTTAAACTCGCTGCGTCCTGCTTTTCCATTTTTTGCTCTTCCATTTCTTCGCTCGCCGCTAGGCAAACATGAATGAACTGAACCTCGCCTCGACGCCCCGCGATACGTCACTGCCGGACGCCCGCGTACGCCGCCGCTCGCTGATCGCCGCGTGCAGCGCGCATGCCGTGCACGACGGACTGACCGACGTCATCTATGTCTTGTTGCCTATATGGCAATCGCAGTTCGCGATCAGCTACGCCATGGTCGGACTGCTGCGCGGCTCCTATTCCGGCATGATGGCCGGCTTTCAATTATTGGCAAGCCGCCTGGCGCGGCGCTGGGGCCGTGAACGCATGCTGATCGGCGGCACTGCACTGGCCGGATGCGCCTACCTGGTCGCCGGCCAGGCCGGCGGCCTGCCGGTGCTGCTGGTGGCGCTGCTGCTGGGTGGCTTGGGCGCCAGCACCCAGCATCCGCTGGCGTCGTCGCTGGTGACCGATGCGCATGAACAAGGCGGCGGCGTCAAGGAAGCGCTGGCGCAATACAACTTCGCCGGCGACATCGGCAAAACACTCATTCCCGGACTGGTCGGACTCTTGCTGGTGGTGGTCAGCTGGGAGACCAGCGCAACGCTGATCGGTTTGCTCGGCCTGGCTGCTGCGGCCATGCTGTGGTGGCTCATCCCGGCGCGCAGCAGCGCCGCCGCGGTCAAAGCCAAGCAAGCGCGAGCCGTTACCGGCGCCGGCTCGCCCGGCGGCTTGCTGGCGCTGCAGTTCACCGGCACGCTCGACAGCGCGGTGCGCATGGGTTTCCTGACCTTCCTGCCGTTCCTGCTGAAAAGCAAGGGTGCCGGCACTGCCGGCATCGGCATCGCGCTATCGCTGCTGTTCGTCGGCGGTGCTTTCGGCAAACTGCTGTGCGGTTACCTGGGTGCGCGTATCGGCATGATGAAGACGGTCTGGCTGACCGAGTCCGCGACCGCCTTGCTGATACTGGCGGCCGTGTGGTTGCCGCTGTCCGGCTTGATGCTGATGCTGCCGCTGTTGGGACTGGCGCTGAACGGCACGTCCTCGGTGCTGTATGGCGTCGTCCCGGATCTGGCCGGACCGGACAAGCGCGACCACGCCTTCGCGCTGTTCTATACCGGCACCATCGGCGGCGGCGCGCTGGCGCCGATCGTGTTCGGCTACCTCGGCGACGTCGCCGGCATCCCTGTTGCGACGATGACGCTGGCAGCGCTCCTGCTGCTGACACTGCCCTTGTCCTGGCGCGTGCAGCGCGGCCTGAATACGGCGTGCAAGCCATGAGTTGCACGCCGCAACTGCCGCATCCCCGCTGACATTTTCACTGCCGCCACCCCGCCCCCGCCGCCAACCCGGATCAATGCCCGGCTCCGGGCAACATCCAGCTCCCCGGTTGCACGCACGCGATCAAGGTTTCCTGACATACAAAGCAAAATAGCGTTGTTATAGTTTCCCTGGCACAAGTCCGTCCCGGCGCCAGCGTCGCCACGAAGGGCGATCGTTTTAACGGCCGGCTCCGTCTGTCGAGACGCATCGCAGGACTACACGACTGCCGAAGATGCATTGATATCGCGATCCAACAACACCTACAAGCGAATGAGGAAGGACGGGCATATGGCTGCAGCAGCATTGAACAGGGAGGTTCAGTACCTGGGCTCGAAGGATTTTTTCCTGGCGCGCCAACCGGTATTGAATATCAGACAAGAGTTGATCGGCTATGAACTGCTGTTCCGCAGCAGCGCGGCCAACTATGCGACCGTCACCGATGACGCCGCCGCGACCGCCACCGTGATCGAGCACGCCGCCGAGCTGGGACTGCACAACGTCATCGGATCGCTGGTCGCCTTCATCAACGTCGACGCCGCCATCCTGCTGAGCGATGCCATCTTCGTGCTGCCCAAGGAGCACGTCATCCTCGAGATACTCGAAACCGTCGAGCTGACGCTGCCACTGATGCAGCGCATCGAAGCGTTGTCAGAAGCCGGGTATGTGTTCGCCATCGACGACCTGGTGCAGGAATCGGATCGCACCGACCTGCTCATGCGGGTGGCAGGCATCGTCAAGGTCGACGTGCTGCACATGCCGGACGACGAACTCGCGGCGCTCAGCCACAGCCTGCGACAAAAGGGCAAGAAACTGCTCGCCGAAAAAGTCGAAACCGCGGAAAAATTCAGGCTCTGCAGCGAGTACGGTTTCGACTATTACCAGGGCTACTATTTCGCCAAGCCCGACGTGTTGCGCGGTAAAAAACTGCATGCGTCCAGCATCCTGATCATGCAGATACTGGCGCTGCTCATGAAGGGCGCCAACAACTACGAGATCGTCCGCTTCATCAAGAAGGACATCGCGCTGAGCCTGATGCTGCTGCGCCTGGTGAATACGCCGATGTACGGTTTCCGCCGTCACATCGCCTCGCTGGGCCAGGCGCTGCTGGTACTGGGCGACCGCCAGCTGAAGCGCTGGCTGCAGATCCTGCTGTACGCGAATCCGGACAACGGCCGCAATGCCTCTTCGCCGCTGATGATCCTGGCCGCCACGCGCGGCAAGCTGTGCGAACTGCTGGCGCAAAAAGTCCAGCCGCGCCGCTCCAGCCGGTCCGACACCGCGTTCATGGTCGGCGTACTGTCGCTGACCGACGCCTTGCTGAACCAGGACATCGCCGACATCCTCGGCCAGATCGGCGTCTCCATCGAGGTGCGCGAAGCGCTGTTGTCGCGCTCCGGATTCTATGGCGGCCTGCTGCAACTGGCCGAGTCCAGCGAGAACCCCGAGCTGCTGGGCACGGCGCAGCGTAACGCCCTGCTCGACGAATTCCAGCTTTCCTCCGACGAGTTTTACGCTGCGCAAAAAGAAGCGTTCGAATGGGGCGACAGCATTTCGGAGAACATGGGCATGGGTGCACGCACCGCACATCCGGCCGACGGCTCGCACTCATTGTCGGAATGACAAACAAAGCCCGCCACCGCCCGCGAAGGTATTTTTGCAAACGCTACGAAAGCGCCCTGCTCTGCGGTATGCTGGCGCCACAAGCAAAATAACATTCGTTTCATCAAGATCGCGCCGAGACCGCTGATCCTCCTCTGAAAAACCGCACGACAAAAAAACGATCCTGACACGCGACATGAACAGCCTGAGTTGCACATCGACCGACGACGATTGCCTTAAGAAAAACGACCTCTACCGGGCGCTGGTGGATGCGTTTACCGACGGCATCGTCATGCAGCATGCGGACGGCTCGGTGTTCGATTGCAATGGCGTGGCTGAAAGCATCCTCGAGTGCGGCAAGCAGGAAATGCGCAATGTCGCCGACCTGCTGCGCAGCCGCAAGGCCATGCGCAGCGACGGCACTTCGTTCGCGGATCAGGACTACCCGATGGTTGTCGCCTACACAACGCGGCAGCCGGTCAGCAACATCATGATGGGCATGACCAGGCTCGACGGACGATTCTGCTGGCTGGAAGTCAGCGCCAGTCCGATCATGGTCAATCGCGACGCCGACTGCATCGGCGTGGTCACCTTCCTGCGCGAAATCACCGAACGCAAAGAAGCCGAGGAGGCGCTGGAAAAACGCCACCACGAACTTGAAAAAGGCATCTTCAAGCGCACCGCCCAGCTGGAGTTCACGCTGGGCCAACTCAAGCTCGCCGTGAGCGCCTCCAACACCGGGCTGTGGAACTGGAACCTGCGCAGCGACCAGTTCTACTTCTCGCCCGAATGGAAACGGCAGATCGGTTACGCCGACCACGAGATCGACGACGGCATAGAGGAATGGACCGCACGGCTGCACGCTGATGACGTCGAGCGCGCCGTCACGCTGACGCGCGCTTACCTGGCGTCGCCGCAGGAGTCGCTGGAAATCGAATATCGCATGCGCCATCGCGACGGCACCTACCGCTGGATGCTGTCGCGCTCCATGGCCATGCTGGACGAAGAAGGCAAGGCGATCCTGCTGCAGGGCTCGCACGTCGACATCACCGAACGCAAGCAATCGGAAGAAAATCTGCTGGCGCTGACGCGCGAACTGCGCGACGTCTCGCGCGAGCTGGCGCGGGTGGAAGAAGCCGAACGGCGCCGCTTTGCCCAGGAGCTGCACGACACCATCGGTTCGGCCCTGGCGGCATTGAGCATCAACATGACCATCATGAGCGGGGAAATCTCCGGCACGGATTACAATCCGTCAGCCGGCATGGAGGCGCGCCTGAAGGATTCCATCGTGCTGCTGGACGACACCACCGACGCCGTGCGCCGGCTGATGGCCGAGCTGCGGCCGCCGGTGCTGGATGACTACGGACTGGAAGCGGCGCTGCGCTGGCAGTGCGAATTGTTTGCCGAACGTTCCGGCTTCCGGTTTACGGTGGACGTCTACGGCATCGCCGACCGGCTGGAACCCGAGCTGGAAATTTCGCTGTTCCGCATCGCCCAGGGCGCCATCACCAATATCGCCAAACATGCGCGCGCCGCCAATGTCGAGGTCATGCTCAACATCCTGCCGACCTCGGTTACGCTGACGATCATGGACGACGGCGTCGGCTTCGTCCTCAACAAGCAGCGCGACCAGAAGCTGAAACCGACCTGGGGTCTGGTCTCCATGCGAGAGCGCGCGCAGGCGCTGGGCGGCCATCTGAAGATCATCTCCGAACCCGGCAAGGGCACCTGCATCGAAGTGGCGGTGGAACTGTGACGGCGCCGATCCGCATCTACATCGCCGACGACCATACCATCGTGCGCGACGGGCTGGCGGTGATGCTGCAGGTGCACAGCGACATTACCGTGGTCGGTTCCGGCAGCGACGGCCGCCAGGCCGTCAGGGAAATCGAGCAGCTGCATCCCGACATCGTCATCATGGACATCGCCATGCCGAACCTGAACGGCATCGAAGCGGCGCTGCTGCTGCGCGACGTCGCGCCCGCCGTCAAAACCATCATGCTGTCGATGTACGCCACCAAGGAACATATCTTCCGCGCACTGCAGGCCGGTGCGCGTGGTTATCTGCTGAAGAATTCGGCCGGCTCCGAACTGGTCAATGCGATCCGCATCGTGCAGAGCGGACAGCGCTACCTGAGCCAGAAAATTTCCGACACCGTGGTCGACGACTACCTGCTCGAAAGCCGCGTGGCCGGACCGCTCGACGCCCTCAGTGCGCGCGAACGCGAAGTGCTGCAGCTGGTGGCGGAAGGCCATTCCAGCGCACAAGTGGCGGCCATGCTGTCGCTCTCCCCCAAGTCGATCGAAACCTACCGCAGCCGGCTGATGCAGAAGATCGGCGTCAGCGACCTCCCCAGCCTGGTCAAGTTCTCCATCCATCATGGACTGATCTCGCTGGAGTAATCGAATAGATGCAGGACGGTACGGCCATCCGATATCAGAGTAATCCCCCCGCATTTGTACGGGTCTCCCGACATCTTTTCTTACTCGCCGGCACTACCATCATGGCAGTCCGCGCCGTTTCGCCTTATCACCGCGCGCGACGCCGGCTCCAGGCGATCCACCAGATCCGCTGCGAACTCCAGCCTCACACAGGCGACCGATTCGCAAGCATGAACACCGCCGGCATACACGACCGACCTTCATGCCGGAATGAAAAAAATGCGATCACTATTTGGCCTGATATTGCTATCGATGCTGCTTTGTCTCACCGGATGCGAACGCACTCCGCTGGAGCGACTCGTCTATGAGCATGCGCGCGAACAAGCTAAAGTGAATGCCGTCAATTTCGAGCGCAACAAGGACGCCCGCGAACGCCAGCAACTGGCGCTGCGCCGGCAGTTCGGTTCGGATGACGGCGACGACGACTAAGCGTACCCTGCCCGCCCCGGCATTCGCGCGCAAAAGGCGTTACAGTTCCGCATCGGATATCGGGAAAATCACATGAAAGTCTTCATCACCGGCGCCACCGGCTACGTCGGCGGCTCCATTGCAGTCCACCTGATCAAGGCCGGCCACAGCGTGCGCGGCCTGGTGCGCGACATGCGCAAGGCCGACGCTCTGGTGCGGCTCGGCGTCGAACCGGTCCAGGGCGACCTGGACGACAAGGCATTGCTGGTGCGCGAAGCGCGCGCCGCCGATGCGGTCATCAATTGCGCCAGCAGCGACCATCGCGAGGCCATCGAAGCGCTGCTCGACGGCTTGGCCGGCAGCGGCAAACCCTTACTGCACACCAGTGGCTCCAGCGTGATCGGCGACGCCGTCGCCGGCAATGCACTGAACCCGGCCATCTTCGACGAAGAGACGCCGCTGGTGGTCGATGAAGGCAAGCGCGCCCGCTACGAACTCGACCAACGTATCCTGTCGGCCGAGGGCGTGCGCGGCGTGGTCATCTGCAATACGCTGATCTACGGCAAGGGCCTGGGCCTGCAGCCGCACAGTGTGCAAATTCCGGCGTTGGCGGACAAGGCGGTGGCGAGCGGCGTGGTGCGCATCGTCGGCCGCGGCTTCAATCGCTGGTCGACCGTACACATCGAGGATGCCTGCGCGCTCTATCTTCTGGCATTGGAACGGGCGCCCGCCGGCGCCTTCTATTTCGCGGAAAACGGCGAGTCGTCCTTCGCCGACATCGGCGCCGCGCTAGCCAAGCGCCTCGGCATCGCCGCCATCGAGAACCTCAGCGAAGAACAAGCCATCGCCATCTGGGGCGTCGCCCGCGCCCGCTATTCGCTCGGTTCCAACAGCAGGGTCCGCGCCGTCCGCGCGCGCAGGGAACTGGGCTGGAAGCCGCAGCACGCTTCAGCGACCGCGTGGATCGAGAATGAGATGGACAAGCCGGCCTGACCAACATGACCATTCCGGCGTTTACCGGAATGGTCATTTCCCTTGCGCAGGGTCAGGTCTTGTAGAACCTCTTGGCGCGCTCGGCCGCCCGATCGATGGCTTGTTGCACGGTCTTGGATCCGCTCGCCGCTTCGGCCACCATGTCGACCAGCACGTAGTCGGCAAGGCAGGCTGCGGACGCCTGGCCCAGCGGACCGGCATGGCCGTGGTCCAGCATCAGCGAGGCGGCGTCGCGGTAAGGCGTGGCCTTGGGATCGGCGGTCCAGACCGGGTTCTTTTCATAAGCCTTGAGCGGCTGGCTGACGTAGCCGATGGCCGCCTTCATCCACGGATTGAACTGATCCGGCTCCATCATGAACTGCAGGAACGCCTTGGCCGCATTGGGATACTTGGTGTGCTTGAACGCCATCATCTGGGTCAGCTGCATCAGCTCGGTCGGCTTGCCCGAAACACCGATCGGATAGTGCGTGTGCTGGGTGTCCTTGGCCAGCTCCAGCAGTTTCGGATCCGAGGAATTCTTGGCAGCGTAATAGATCGAGATGCCGTTGTTGGTGAGACTGACCTGGCCGTCGAGATAGGCCTTGTTGTTGGACGGATCCTGCCAGGACAGCGTGCCCTGCACCATGGTCTGGTACAGCTGCTTGCCGTATTCCAGCGCGGCGCGAGTCTCGGCCGAATTGATGACGACGTTGCCGTGCTCGTCGACCAGCTTGCCGCCGTGCGCCCACAGCAGCCAGTGCGCATAGTTGTTGGCGTCGCCGACCGCCTTGCCGTGGGCGAAGCCGATCGGCGTGTTCTTCGCCTTGAGTGCTTGCGCCATCTTGAGGAAGCCGGGCAAGTCCTTGGGCACGGCTTCGAAACCGGCGGCCTTGAGCTGGCTGTCGCGGTACACCAGGCAGATGCCGATCACGCCCAGCGGAATGGCGATCCATTTGCCGTTGCTCTTGCCGTATTTCTGGAACACGTCATACCAGCCGCCGTAGCGGCTGCCGAGCGAGTTGGCCAGGTCGGTGACGTCGAGCAGCTTGGTCGGATACTGGTGCGGGTCGTCGAACCAGCCCAGCACGATGTCCGGACCGCTGCCGACGTTGGCCGCCACTGCCGCCTTGGGCCGCACGTCCTCGAATCCTTCGCTGTCGGTGCGCACCGGCACGCCGGTCAGTTCGGTGAATTTCTTGACGTTCTCGTTCCACAAATCCTCGTCGCCCTGGACGAAGCGCTTCCAGCGCAATACGCGCAGGGTCGCGCCTTTTTCTATCGGGTAATCGATGCCGCCCGGCGCGCTGGGTGCGGCAAACGCCGAACCTCCCACGGTCGAGGCGGCGGCAGCCGATGCTGCGCCGGCGATCAGAAATTCGCGTCTGCTTAACTTCGTCATGTCTCCTGCTCCTTCTGTTAGAACGGATGGATCCGCGTGTTCGCGGTTATATGTATTGACGTCAATGCACGACAGTGAGGGTGTGGTGAGTGGCGGTCTCCTTCAGTGAAATACGGTTCTGCAACGATTCTGCAACGACAAACGCCGGCCATCGAAATGGCCGGCATGCATGCTCCATCCGTGCGATGGAGAACAACTCAGTCAAACATGTCCGGACTGGTCTGCACCAGTTGCTCGTAGATCGGCTGGAAGTGCAGCCAGCCGATGAAGGAGTTGCCGACGTTCTCGCGGCTGTAGCGGGCGCGCTCCGGCGACACCATGGTCGGCTTGATACCGGTGGCTTCGACCATGAGCTGGACCTGGCAGCAGCGTTCCAGCGCGATGAACCAGAATGCCGCATCTTCGATGCTGTGGCGGCTGGCGGTGAACAAGCCGTGGTTCTGGTGGATCGCCGCCTTGTTCTTGCCGAAGGCGGCGGCGACCGACTTGCCGACTTCGGCCTTGACCGCGACTGCGCCGGCTTCGGCGGTGATGACGACGTGGTCTTCAAAGAATACCGCCGCGTCCTGGGTGATCGGGTCGAGCTGGCGTCCCAGCGCCGCCCAGGCAGTGCCGTAGACGGTGTGGGCGTGGCACATGGCGACGATGTCCTGGTGCATCTCATGGACCGCGGCGTGCAGCACGAAGCCGGCGCGGTTCAGCGCGTAGGTGCCCTGCACCACCTGGCCCTTGTGATTTGCAAGGATCAGATTGGACAGTTTGACCTGGGAGAAATGCACCGCCATCGGATTGGTCCAGTACAGATCCGGGAATTCCGGATCGCGCACCGTCAGGTGGCCGGCGAAACCGTAGTCGAGGCCATGCAGGGCAAAGGCGCGACAGGCAGCGACCAGACGCTCCTTGCGGTGCTGGCGCTCTTCGGCGTGCGTGGCGAATACCGGCACCTGGGGAAATTTGAGACCCTGCTGCTCGGGCTGGTACACCGAGACGCGCTTGTCGTTGGCGTCAAGGGCGCTGAAAGCGGACGCGGCCGGCGCGGGCTGGCCCGCATCCGTTCTACGGTCTGCAACGTCGGTCATGGCGATCGTGGCGGTCATGGCTGGTCTCCGGTTCGGGTTATTTTTTGTGATTGCTTCGATGAACCGATCATCCCAAGAAGCCCGGCGCTTTGACAAATGACGAGTATTCACAATATGATGAATCTGATTCACCTTACGAATCTCCACCAGGGCCGCGATGCGAAAACTTCCCAGTTTCTTTTCCCTGCGCGCTTTTGAAGCCGCCGCCCGCCTGCAGAGTTTTGCCCTTGCCAGCGAAGAACTGCACCTGTCGCCCTCGGCCATCAGCCATCAGGTGCGCGGACTGGAAACCTATTTCGGCAAACCCATGTTCACCCGCTCGTTCCGCCGCGTCGAACTGACTGCGGAAGGACGGCGCCTGCTCGACCAGCTGTCGGTCGCCTTCGACCTCATGGAAGCGGCCTGCGAAGAACTCGGTCCGGCGCGCCGCAGCGACGCGCTGGCGGTGCATTGCTCGCCCAGCTTCGCGACCAAATGGCTGGGGCCGCGACTGCCTCGCTTCATGCAGCAATATCCCGATATCAACATCAGCATGTCGTCCGGCGCCGAGCCGGTCGACCTGTTGCGCCACGAAGAACTCGACCTCGCCATCGCCTACGGCAGTGCGCCGCAACGCGCCGGCATCGTCAGCGAAGCGATCGGCTCGGAGACCATCGTGCCGCTCTGCTCGCCCGCGCTGCTGCGGGACAAACCCGACGCCTTGCGGCTGGCGGACATCGCCGGCATGACGCTGATCCAGTCGACCCTGAACCCGGTTCGCTGGAGCGACTGGTTTGCGCTGAATGGCATGAAACTGCCGCCTGGCCGGCCGATGCCCTCGTTCGACCGCGCCTCGCTGGCGCTGGCGGCGGCCGTCAACAGTGTCGGGATTGCGTTGGAGAGCACCCGCCTGGCGGAACAGGAACTCGCCAACGGCGAACTGGTGCGGCTCGATGGGGGAGAACTGAAATCGGTCCTGCGCGAAACCCATTTCCTGAGTTATCGCGAGGGCGAAAAGAACAGCAAGAAGATCATGCGCTTTCGTGACTGGATCTTCTTGCAGGCGGGATTAAATCAAGTGTAAGCGAGCATAAACCAGCATAAACAAGCACCTACGCCCGATTCCTCATCAATTACTTCCACTCCAAAATGGCGTTTTTACGATCCAGCCAATGCACCTTCACGGTCGAGGCATTGACCTTGCGGCCGGCGCAGGCGCTGGCCGCCAGCGCGAAGGGCGTATCGTAGTAGCGGCCATCGTTGGACGAGCGCATGCGCGTCTGCGGCGCGTTCTGCGCCAGCCATTCACCGGCATTGGTGCGCATGTAGATCATGCAGGCGCTACCGCTGGTGTCGGCCACTTCGCACTTGCAGGTGTTAGCGCTGGTGGTGACCACAGGCTTGTCCGGCTCCGGGCGTTCGTAACCGAGCGGATACGGCAAGCGCGGCTGTGCCGACGCCAGGCTCGCCGCCACCAGTCCCAATGCGATGAACAGAAAAGTTGCTTTCATTGGCATGCCTTTCAGACAATAAAATCAGTCGCCGAGAGTCGGGACAATATCAATAATCGACATTAACTTTCCGCGACAACCAATTGTTTACATTCATTATTTAGCCTTCAATACCCAAAGCGACGTGACTTCTTTCACCCGTGCGGCGTGCAGCGGGTCTTCGGCGTCGCTGGAGCGCGGATGGCGCGGCTTGATGTCTTGTTTCAACGCGACGCGCAGCCCCGCCTTGTCGAACATTGCCTGCAATTCATCGCGCGAGCGCAAGCCCAGGTGTTCGGCGAAATCGGACAAGATCAGCCAGCCTTCGCCGTTTGGCGCCAGATGCGCTGCGAGACCGTCGAGGAAGCCGCGCAGCATGCGGCTGTCCGGGTCGTAGATGGCATGTTCGATCGGCGAGCTCGGCTTGGCCGGCACCCACGGCGGATTGCAGACAATCAGCGGCGCCTGGCCCGGCGGGAACAGATCGGCAGCGACCAGTTCGACCTGTTTGTCGACGCCGAGGCGCTGCAGGTTTTCCGCCGCGCATTCCAGTGCGCGGGTGCTCTGATCGGTGGCGACGATGCGCTTGACGCCCCGCTTTGCCAGCAAGGCCGCCAGCACGCCGGTGCCGGTGCCGATGTCGAACGCCAGCTGGACCGACGGCAAGGTCGCTCGTTCGACCAGGTCGAGGTATTCGCCGCGCACCGGCGAGAACACGCCGTAATACGGATGGATGCTGCCGCCCAGCGCCGGCACCGGTACGCCCTTCTTGCGCCATTCATGCGCGCCGATCAGACCGAGCACTTCGCGCATTGTCGCCACGCTGGCTTCCTGCCCCGGGCCATAGACTTCTTCGCAAGCCTGGCTGACATCGGGCGCGCGGCGCAGAGGGATGCTGTAGTCTGCTTCCAGAGGCACCAGCAGCATGCCGAGGATGCGCGCGCGTTGCGCCTGTGCCTGGCGATGCTGGTGGAACGCCTGGGTAATGCCCGGGATGGGTTCCTTCTTGTCGCCGGCTTTGACCGACTTGCGTTCAGACTTCTTGTCAATGCGACGCGCCAGCGCCTGCAGCAGTTGTCGCGCGTTCTGGAAGTCGCCGCGCCAGAGCAGACCGGTGCCTTCGCAAACCAGCTTGTAGGCGACGTCGGCGGGAATGCGATCGTCAGCGACGATGACGCGCTTGGGCGCCGGATTGCCGGCTTCGGAGCGCCAGCGGGCGGAACGATTTTCCTCTGCTTCGGTCCAGCTTATAAGAGGGAAATCAGGGGAATCGTTCATTGTGGTGCTTTCTTGAGTTGATACCAGTGCTGGAGACGGAACCGGTGCGGGAGTTCATGACGGAATGGCCAGCCGCAGTGTAACAAATGTGGAGACCGCAATCCCGGCCAGCACAAACTGCGCACATCTCTTATGATGGGCGTTGAATATTCAGCAACGCAAAACCGGCAACTTCGCAGGTTGCGCGCAATCACCGATCAATCACAGCCCGGAGCCGACATGTCAGACCCCATTCTGCGTCAAGACGATGCCAACCACGTGCGCCTCAAGCACATCCTGGCCGAACTGGAACAGGCGCTGCAGGACATTCCTGCCGAATCGCCGCAAGCCGCACTGCTGCGCAAGGATTTCGCGCTGCTCAAGAGCCATCTCGACAGCCCCGAGATCGAAGCCGCAGTCCTGCGCGAACACATCGGCAAGACGCGCAACTCGGCGCAGGACCTGATGGACTCCGTGGAAGGCGCGATCCTAAAGGACAGCCCTTACGTCGCCGAGCTAGGCCGCATTCTCGGCATGATCTGAGGACCTGACATGTACGCAAAGATCCTCGTGCCGGTCGACGGCAGCAGCACCGCCAACCAGGCCCTGGACGAAGCCATCAAACTGGCCAAGGCGCTGGGCAGCACCATTGAAGTCCTGCATGTGATCGACAACAGCCATTTGTTCTACGACACCGGCATCAGCGCTGCAGCCGACGTGCACGGCACCGTCGTCGACGCCGGCAAGACCATCCTCGAACAAGCCGGGTCGCGCGTGACCTCGGCCGGCCTGCGCAGCGAAACGCGCATGGTCGAAGACCCGGTCGCGCCTGGCGACATCCCCGGCACCATCCTCAAGGCAGCCATGGACAGCAAGGCGGAACTGGTCGTCATCGGTTCCCACGGCCGTACCGGCTTCCGCAAACTGGTGCTGGGCAGCGTGGCCGAAAAGGTCATGCATCAGTGTCCTTTGCCGGTGTGGATCATCCGCGGCAAGGAAGGCTAGCAGAACACGCCGCACAATGAAAAACGCCCTGATTGCCAGGGCGTTTTTCTTTCCGGTGTTTGATCGCAGCCGAAGCGCTTACTTCTCCGGCAACGGAATCCATTCCACCTCACCCGGGATCACGCCGAACACGGCGCGGTCCTGCGCCCGCCACGCCAGCTTGGCGCTCTCGATGAGCTCCTTGCTGCTGGCCACGAAATTCCACCAGACAAAGCGCGGACCGTCGATGGGCTCGCCGCCCAGCACCATGAACAAGGTGTCGCTCTGCGCCGTCAGCAACACATCGATGCCCGGCTCCAGGATCGCCAGCACACCCGCTTCCAGCGCTTCGCCGTCAAGCGTTGCCGCTCCGGTAACGACATACACTGCGCGTTCGCTGTAGTCGGCCGGCAAGCTCAGCGTGCCGCCGGCCTTGATGCGGCCGCACACATACAGCGTGGGGCTGGATGTCTTCACCGGCGACTCATGGCCGTAGGCCTTGCCGGCCAGCAGGTGCAGGCTGGCCGCACCGACCTCGATGCGCGGCATGTCGTCTTCCGCATAGTGATGGAAGCTGGCGTTGCCCTGCTCCTGGTCCTTCGGCAAAGCCACCCACATCTGCAGGCCGTGTACCGGCACCTTGCCGTCGCGGATGTCGTCAGGGACGCGTTCGGAGTGCACGATGCCGCGCCCCGCCGCCATCCAGTTGACCGCACCCGGCGTGATCCGCTGCACCACGCCGAGACTGTCGCGATGCATCATCGCGCCGGAGAACAGATACGTCACGGTCGCCAGGCCGATGTGCGGATGCGGACGCACGTCGCCTTCGGTGGTGCCGCTGTCGAATTCGACCGGACCCATGTGATCGAAGAACACGAACGGGCCCACGGTGCGGGCGGCGGCGGCCGGCAACAGGCGGCGCACCGGGAAACCGATGTCGCGCACCAGGCCGTGGATCAGATGACGAATGCTGCTCATGTGGCGTTCCTTGTCAAAAAGTGATGTCTCAAAACTTGCCCGCGCGGAAATCCTCGATGGCCTGTTCGACCTCTTCCCTGGTGTTCATGACGAACGGCCCCCATTGCGCGATCGGCTCATTGAGCGGCTGGCCGGCGATCAGCAGGAAGCGGCTGTCCTTGCTTGCGTGGATTTCCACACCTTCGGCGCCGGCGGTGTTGCTCAGGATCGCCATGCGCCCGGCGGCGGCCACGCGCTGGTCTTGCCCGATCAGCAATTCGCCTTCGTACACATACAGGAAGGCATTATGCGTCGCCGGAATCGGCAAGGCGAGCCGTTTATCGGCCTGCACATGCAAATCCAGATACAGCGGCGCCGTGGTCGGACGTTCCACCGCCCCTTTGACGCCGAAGGCTTCGCCGGCCAGCACGCGCACTTGCACGCCATCCTGCGGCGTCACTTCGGGAATCTGCGCCGAGGGAATGTCGCTGTAGCCCGGGGTGGTCATCTTGTCGCGTCCGGCCAGGTTGACCCACAGCTGGAAACCGCTCATGAGGCCGTCTTCCTGCTCCGGCAATTCCGAGTGCACGAGACCCCGGCCGGCGGTCATCCATTGCATCCCGCCCGGTTCCAGCAGGCCTTCGTTGCCGGCGTTGTCGCGATGGCGCATGCGCCCTTGCAGCATGTAGGTCACGGTTTCAAAGCCGCGATGCGGATGGTCGGGGAAACCGGCCAGGTAATCGTCAGGCTTGTCCGAATGGAATGCATCCAGCATCAGGAAAGGATCCAGGCGGCGTTGCAGATCATGCGTCAGCACACGGGTAAGGCTGACACCGGCGCCATCCTGGGTCGGGATGCCGTTGACCAGCCGTTCCAGCTGGCGGGTAAAAGTGGTGCTCATGGTGTTTCTCCTGTGGGGGTGCGGCAGCAGATGCGCTGCCGTCACCTTGTTACCAGATTGTTGCTATTGCGGTTTTATCAACGATGCAGCGATGTCAGCTGATTTATGTCAGCTTATTCGTCGGCCGGCTTCACCGACCACACCAGCAGCAGGCCGCCGATGATGGACACGTTCTTCAGGAAATGCGTCAGCTGGCCTTGCATGGCGGCGGCATCGACGGCCCAGAAGCGGTGTGCAGCCAACGTCGCGCCGACGGTGAAAATGGCGATCAGCAATGCGGCGGGACGGGCAAAACGGCTGCCTGTCAGCAACAGCAGGCCGGCGCCGACTTCAACCAGAATGGTGACGATGACGGCCACGGTCGGGACCGGGATGCCGAGGCTGCCCATGTAACCGATCGTGCCGGAAAAGCCGATGATCTTGAAGATGCCGGAAATGACGAACAACGATGCCAGCAGGACGCGGCCGACGGTGAAAGCGGATTTGGAAATGATCATGATGAAACTCCCTCGAATGAATAAATGAATTGTGTGGATATTGGATTTGTGAATCTGATCTGGTGCTGAGTACTGATGTTTCAGAAAGCAGAGTCAGAATAATGCGAATAATCGCAACAAGAAATTGATTATTTTTCTATAATCATTATCTAATTATTAGATAATGTTGCCAATATGAACATAGAACGCTTTTCTCTCGACCAGCTGCGCGTGTTCGTCCAGGTGGCCGACAGCGGCAGCTTCCTTGGTGCCGCACGCACCCTCGCCCGGGCCCAGTCCGCGGTCAGCTACGCCATCGGCACGCTGGAAAGCCAGCTCAACGTCGCCCTGTTCGACCGCAGCGGCTATCGCCCGCAACTGACCGACGCCGGTGAGGCCTTGCTGCGCGATGCGCGCCAGGTGCTGGACCAGGTCGATTCGCTGCAGGTGCGCGCCAGCGCGTTTTCGCAGGGACAGGAACTGGAAGTGGCGCTGGCGGTGGATGTGTTCTTTCCCACCGATTGCCTGGTCGACCTGCTGCGGCGCTTTCGGGATGCCTTCCCGGCGGTGACGGTGCGGCTGGAGGTGGAAGCGCTGGGCGCGGTGGCCGAACGCGTGATCGACGGCCGCGCCATGCTGGGCATCCTCGGCACGCTGCCGACCACGCCGCCCAATCTGCTGCGCGTGACGCTGCCCAGCGTGATGGTGGTCGGGGTGGTGTCGCCGCAGCATCCGCTGGCAGCCGTGAAGGGAAGAATTCCGGACAAGCTGCTGGCGCAGCAGACGCAGCTGGTGCTGAGCGACCGCAGTGAGCTGACCGCGCGCCAGGACTTCTCGGTGCATTCGCGGCTGTCGTGGCGCATGAGCGACCTCGGCACCAAGCACGCACTGCTGCGCGCAGCCATGGGCTGGGGTTACATGCCGGAACACGTGGTCAAGGATGACCTGAAGTCAGGCAAGCTGGTGCGCATCCTGACGTCGCAACACTCTCCCGAAGGCATGGCCTTGCCGATCCAGTGCGTGTACCGGCCCGACTACCGCGCCGGTCCGGCCCTGTCATGGTGGCTGGATTCGCTGGCGGGGTTGAAGACGCTGGATGGGATCAGCGTCACGTCCTGATTTTCAGATCCTGATTTTCTATTCCTGATGCGCCGAGAAGCGGCTGCGGTATTGCGCCGGACTCACGCCGAGCTGGCGCTGGAACACGCGCCGCAGGTTCTGCTCTTCGCCGTGGCCGGTTTCGGTGGCGATGCTCTTGAGCGGCAAGTCGGTTTCTTCCAGCGCGCGACAGGCGGCCTCCAGGCGCATGGCTTCGACCGTCTTGGCCGGCGTGCGGCCCTGCTCGGCGACATAGGTGCGGGCGAAGGTGCGCGGGCTCATGTTGACGCGATTGGCCAGGTTTTCCACGCGCAGATCATTCTTGAGGTTGGAGGCAATCCAGGCATGCAGTTCCGCGAAACGGGCATTTTCCGAGGACTGCGACACCAGCGGCACACTGAATTGCGACTGGCCGCCCGGCCGCTTGATGAACATCACCAGTTGCCGCGCCGTCGCGATCGCCACCTTGTGGCCGTAGTCCTGCTCCACCAGCGCCAGGGCCAGATCGATCCCCGCCGTTACCCCGGCCGAAGTCCAGATGTCGCCCTGGCGGATGAAGATCGGTTCAGGATCGACTTCAATCGCCGGAAACTGCTGCTGCAAGCGCAGCGCCCAGTCCCAATGCGTGGTCACGCGCTTGCCGTCCAGCAGCCCGGCCGCCGCCAGCAGGAAAGCGCCGGTGCAGACCGAACACACCCGTCGCGCCCTCCCGGCATGCTGTCTGATCCACGCCACCAAGGCAGGATCAGTCTCGAAGCGTTCGCCGACGCTGCCGCCCGGTGCGATGATGGTGTCGATGTCCAGATTGTCGAGCGCCTCCAGCGCCTCGGTCTCCACGCTCAGACCCGCGCCGGTCATCAGGGCGCCGCCGCGCGACGACAGCACGCGCACTTCATACAGGGGACGCGGATCGCTCACGCCCGCCGACGCCGCAACGCGGCCCGCGCTCACGAAGGTTTGCAAAGGGCCGCTGAGATCGATCAGGTTCATGCCCGGATAGGCCAGCAAGGCGATGCGCAAGGGATTGCGGGGCTTCATGGATGGTCTTGTCCTCTTTTCCGGTTCAGCTTGCCGTCGCGACATTCCTGGCCGCGGCGGCATTCGCCAGCATCCACCACACGCTGACGACCGCACAGATCAACAGCAAGGGCAGGATCGCCAGGTTGAGCGCGGACCAGCCGTAGTGCTCCAGCAAGGGGCCGGCAGCCAGCGTCGCCAGCGCGGTAGCAGCATAGCGCAAAAACTCCGACAATCCCTGCGTCCGCGCCCGTTCGCTGGGCCGGTACGATTGCGCCAGCAAGGTAGTGCCGCCGACGAACATGAAATTCCAGCCCACGCCCAGACACAGCAAGGCAACATAGAACGCCGGCAAGCTGGTCGACGCCATCGCGATCAGTGCGCATGCCAGGTTGAGAGCCACGCCGGCCAGCACGATCGGGCCGAGCCCGAAGCGCCTGATCAGCGCGCCGGCGAAGAAAGAAGGCGCGTACATGCCGACCAGGTGCCACTGGATGATGTTGGCGCCGTCGTCGATGCCGTGATGGCAGGCCACCGCCGCCAGCGGCGCCGCTGTCATGATGAACATCATTACCATCGAGCCGACCACATTGTTGGCCAGCGCGGCGGCGAACACCGGCTGGCGCGCGATCTCGGCGGTGGAGCGCGGCGGCGCATCGGTTTCCGCCACGGCCTGCGCCGCGCCGCCGGCCGCTTCGGTATCGCGGTAGAACGCCAGCAAGACCACCATCGACAGCAGGCTCAGCAATGCCACCATCAAGTAAGCGCCGGAAAACAAGGCGGTCGGAAACAGGTCCTTGCTCCAGGACGCCAGCGCCGGCCCCAGCACTGCAGCGATCACACCGCCCGTCAGTACGGTCGAAATGGCGCGGCTCTTGAATTCGGCACTCACCGCGTCGGCCGCCGCCAGCCGGTAATATTGGGCGAAGGCCTGGAACACGCCGACGCCGGCGGTGCCGATGCAGAAGCTCCAGAAATGCCCGTGAAACACCGACCATACCGAAATCGCGCCGCCGATCGCACCGGCCAGCGCACCCAGCGCAAAGCTCAGGCGCCGCCCCAGCCGCTGGATCAGGAAAGCCGCAAACCAGGTCACCACCGCCCCGGCCACGGTGATCAGCGCAAACGGCAGCGTCGCCAGCGACTTGTCCGGCGCCAACTGGTAGCCGGTCAGCGCAGTCAGCGTCAGGTCGATCGAAATGGCGCAGGTGAACAGCCCCTGGCATATAGCCAGGATGCGGGCGTTGCGATACCCTGAACCATGAGAATCCGGCAAGGAAGTCCGGTCAACATCCTCTTGTCGATGCAATTTTGGCAAGCTCACGAACTTCCTTCAGAACAATGGCGATGATCAAATTGTCGAATCCGTGCGGGAAGCGGTCAATGACACAAAACGTTCAATTCCTGCCATCGTCAGCCATTGTCGCGATCCATTGAGGAGATGCCCATGCTGATCAACGCCAACGAGTCCGCCCTGCTGATCATCGACGTGCAGGAAAAGCTGATGCCGGCGATCCACGACGACGCCAACGTGCTGGCTCAGAACATCCGCCTGGCGACCATCGCCAGCCTGCTCGGGCTGCCGGTTATCGCCACCGAACAGACGCCGGAGAAGCTCGGTCCCAACCATCCCGACATCAAGCGCCTGTGCGATCGCACGCTGTCCAAAACGCGTTTCGACGCCTGCGTCGACGGTCTGCCCGCGACCTTCCTGCCGGCTTGCAAGGAAGTCGTCATCAGCGGTTGCGAAACCCACGTCTGCCTGCTGCAGACCGCCATGACGCTGCTGCAAAACGGCTATCGCGTATGGGTCGTGACCGACGCCACCGGTTCGCGCAAGACCGCCGACCGCGACGCCGCCTTTGCGCGACTGGCGCAGGCCGGCGCCGATCTGGTGACGCTGGAAATGGTGGCCTTCGAATGGATGCGCGACAGCCGTCATCCGCTGTTTCGGGAAGTGTTGAAGCTAATCAAGTAAACTCCGTGCATTACACTTACATCGGAGACGACCCGCACCGTCCCCGCCGCACAAAAAAGGAACCGCTGTTTCGGGAAGTGTTGAAGCTAATCAAGTAAACTCCGTGCATTACACTTAGATCGGAGACGACCCGCACCGTCCCCGCCGCACAAAAAAGGAACCAGTTTCCCTATGCCTGCCCATGGGACTGGACGAAGCCGACATGCAGCGCCTGGACCAGATCATCGGCCGCCGCCGCCGCATCAAACGCGACCAGAGCCTGTACCGCATGGGCGACAGGTTCGACATGCTGTACGCAATCCGGCTCGGCCATTTCAAGACCTATCAGGTCAACAGCAACGGCTCGCAGCAGATCACCGGTTTCCAGATGGCCGGCGAGCTGCTCGGCATGGATGCCATCGGCACCAGCCGCCACCAGTGCGAAGCAGTCGCGCTGGAAGACAGCGAGGTCTGCGAAATCCCGTTCAGCCAGCTGGAAGAATTGTTCCAGGACATGCCGGTGCTGCTGCGCCAGTTCCATCGCATCATGAGCAAGGAAATCTCGCGCGAGCAAGGCGTCATGCTCACGCTCAACAGCATGAGCGCACAGCAAAAGCTGGCAGCCTTCCTCGTCAATCTGTCTTCGCGCTACGCCACGCGCGGCTACTCGGCAAGCCGGTTCCAGCTACGCATGACGCGCGAGGAAATCGGCAACTACCTCGGCCTGGCGGTCGAGAGCGTCAGCCGCCTGCTGTCCAATCTGAAGAAGAACGGCGTCATCGATGTCAGCCATCGCGACCTCGAACTGCTCGATTTGCCGACGCTGCGTTCGATCGCGCTGGGTGCGGATCCCTGCTCCTGATGTCCTGATGCGCCGAGAGAATCCGCTCGTGTAAGCCATATGACGCAACAAACTTCACCCGATTCCTTCCTGCGCGCGCGACTGGCGCGCGATCATCATCTCGGCCTGCCGCTGACCGCCGGCATCCTCGCCGTACTGAGCGCCTGCGCCCTGTTCGCGCTGGTTGCCGCGCATGCGCTATCGCCCGGCACGCTGGTGGATCTCGACCAGCACATCGCCGACCGGCTGCATGCGCACGCCACCGCCGGACTCACGCAAGCAATGCTGGCGTACACCCATTTGCACGGCACCATCGGCGTGCTGGCGATGAGCGCGGTGCTGGCTTTCTTCCTCATGCGCCGGCGTGCGAACGCCTGGCTGCTGACGCTGGTGGTCACGGTGCCGGGCGGAATGCTGTTCAACTACTGGCTGAAATTCCAGTTCCAGCGCGTACGCCCACGTTTCGACCACCCCATCCTGGTACTCGACAGCTACAGCTTCCCGAGCGGCCATACCGTCGGCGCCACCTTGTTCTACTGCGTCCTGGCGGCATGGCTGGCGAGCCTGCCGGGCAACCACGCACGGCGACCGGCGATTATTGCCATCGCGACAATACTGACGCTGCTGACTGCCCTGACCCGGCTCTACCTCGGCGCGCATTTCTTCAGCGACGTGCTGGCGGCGATGCTGGAAGGACTGGCCTGGTTCGCCTTGTGGACGACGATTATTTTTACGGTGCAGCGGCACCAATTGGCGAGAAAGTCTTCAAACCGATTTTGACGACCACTTTCTGCCAATGACAATAAGACCAGCAACAGCAACAGAATCCGCATCGCCCCATCATTCCACTTCCCCGGTTCTCCAGGTCGCCGTCATCATCAACGCCCACGCAGGCGGCGGCCATGCCGACGAACTGGCGCAACGCGTCGCCGACGGCTTCCGGCGACATCAGGTCGATGCGCACGTCACGTTGGCAGCGGACGGAACCGCACTCATCGACGCCGCGCGCGCCGCCCTTGAAGACGGCGCCGGCATCATCGTGGCCGGCGGCGGCGACGGCAGCGTCAATGCCGTCGCCTCGGTGGTCAGCGGCAGCCAGGCCGCGTTCGGCGTGCTGCCGCTGGGTACGCTCAATCATTTCGTCAAGGACCTCAATATCCCGCTCGCGCTCGACGACGCCATCCGCAACATCGTCGAAGGACGCCGGCTCGCCATCGACACCGGTGAAGTCAACGGCGTGCTCTTCATCAACAACTCCAGCCTGGGTTTGTATCCCGACATCGTGCGCGACCGCGAGAAACAGCAGAGCCGCCTCGGCCGCGGCAAATGGCTGGCATTCTGCTGGGCGGCGATGGGCGCGTTGCGGCGCTATCCTTTCCTCGATGTGCGCATGGACATCAGGGACGATGGCGACAACGCGGAAAGCCACCGCCGCCGCACGCCCTTCGTCTTCATCGGCAACAACGAATACCTGATGGACGGCTTCAACATCGGCAAGCGCAACAGCCTGTCCGAGGGCAAGCTGAGCCTCTACGTCTGTCACCGCACCGGCCGCCTCGGCCTGGTACGGCTGGCGCTGCACGCGCTGTTCGGCCGCCTTGAGCAAGCACGCGACTTCGACATCCTGAGCGCGGCGGAAATCGAAATCGACACCCGCCACGGTCACGGCCGGCATCGCGTCAAGCGAGTACGCGTCGCCACCGACGGCGAAGTCACCATCATGCAGACGCCACTGGTCTATCGCATACGTCCGGCGTCGCTCACGGTGATCGTGCCGGCGATCGAAGATGCCGACAGCGGAGCAGCCCGCGCATCCAGCACGTCCAGCATACCCCGCACACCAACAGAACAGGAGGCATGACATGCGCACCATCGTCCATCTCTCCGACCTGCATTTCGGCCGTATCGACGAAGCGCTGATTGCACCGATCATCGCGCAGATACACGAACTTGCGCCCGACCTGATCGTCGTCTCCGGCGATCTGACCCAACGCGCGCGCTCCGAGCAGTTCCTCGAAGCGCGCCAGTTCCTCGACGCCCTGCCACAGCCGCAGATCGTCGTACCGGGCAATCACGACATCCCGCTGTTCAATGTCGCGGCCCGCTTCTTCAGTCCGCTGACCAAGTATCGCCGCCACATCACACCGCAGCTGCAGCCGATTTTCATCGATGAAGAAATCGCCGTAGTCGGCATCAATACCGCTCGTTCGCTCACCATCAAGGATGGTCGCGTCAACGACCGCCAGATCGAAATCGCCCGGCGCGAACTGGCCGCCGCCGGCGATCACGTGGTCAAGATCATCGTCACCCATCATCCGTTCGACCTGCCTCCCGGGCCCCAGCATCACGACCTGGTCGGCAAGGCGCTGCCGGCCATGCGCGCCTTCGCGATCTGCGGCGCCGACGTGCTGCTGGCCGGTCACGTGCACACCAGTTCAGCCGCCAGCAGCGCCGCGCGTTACGACATCCAGGGATATTCGGCGCTGGTGGTGCAGGCCGGAACGGCCACCTCCACACGCAGCCGCGGCGAATCCAACTCCTTCAACGTCTTGCGCGTAGAGGCGCATCACATCGTGGTGGAACGGATGCATTGGCACCCCGAACAAGGAAGGTTCCTGCTGGGTGCAACCGACGCCTTCGAGCAGCGCGGCAATGAGTGGTTTGCCTTGTCGTGAAAGCAAAAAGCCCGTCTCAAATGATCTGTTGACAGACTCCGGCCCCGGTATCATTCGGGCTCAGCTTGCCTTTAAGGTCTTCATCAAGGCATCCAGCAAAGGCTGCGTCGCATCGGCGACCCGCTCCAGGCTCTCTTCGCGCAGCTGGTTCAGGTCGACCGGCGCAGCACCGTCCAGCCCGGCCCACTCCAGCAGCGCGGCGAACGCCTGCGGCGTATCGAACATGCCGTGGAGATAGCTGCCGAGGATCTGGTTGTCTTCCGAGCGGGCGCCTTCCGGACGGCCTTCGATCCGAAACGCGGGACGCTGCAACGCTGCGCCGGTCGACACGCCCATATGAATTTCATAGCCGCTGACCGTGGCGTCTCCGGTGCTGAATTCACAGCGTCCCGATACCTGCAGCAAGTGTTTCTGTTGCGTCAGTTCGGTGGCCATGTCGAGCAGTCCCAAGCCCTTCATGCTGCCGGGCGCGCCTTCCACGCCATGCGGATCGTCGACACTGGCGCCGAGCATCTGGAAGCCGCCGCAGATGCCGATCACCTTGCCGCCGTAACGCAAGTGCTTGCCGATGGCGTCAGGCCAGCCTTGTTGCCTCAGCCAGGCCAGATCATTGCGCGTGTTCTTGCTGCCCGGCAGGATGATCAGGTCGGCCGATGGAATCGGCCGGCCCGGCCCGATGAACTGGAGATCGACATCCGGGTGCGCGCGCAAGGCATCGAAATCGGTGTGATTGCTGATGCGCGGCAGCACCGGCACGATCACGCGGAACGCCCCTTTGGCACTCTGCCCCGACGCCACCGCATCCTCGGCGTCGAGATGCAGGCCGTGCAGATACGGCAGTACCGCCAGCACCGGTTTGCCGGTGCGTTGCTCGAGCCAGTCCAGTCCCGGTTGCAACAGGCTGATGTCGCCGCGAAAACGGTTGATCACGAAACCGGCCACGCGCGCCTGCTCGCTCTCGGACAGACAAGCCAGCGTGCCGGTCAGATGGGCGAACACGCCGCCGCGATCGATGTCGGCCACCAGCACGACCGGGCAATCGACGGCCTCGGCGAAACCCATGTTGGCGATGTCGCGCGCGCGCAGATTGATTTCGGCCGGGCTGCCGGCGCCTTCCACCAGCACCACTTCGTATTGCGCGCGCAGGCGTGCATAGGACTCCAGCACCGCTTCCATGGCGCTGGTCTTGTAGCGGTGATAGTCGCGCGCGTTCATGTCGGCGCGCACCTTGCCGTGCACGATCACTTGCGCGCCGGTGTCGCTGGACGGCTTGAGCAGCACCGGATTCATGTCGGTGTGCGGCGCGATGCCGGCAGCCTGGGCCTGCAAGGCCTGGGCGCGACCGATCTCGCCGCCGTCGCTGGTCACGGCGCTGTTGAGCGCCATGTTCTGCGGCTTGAACGGCGCCACCTTGACGCCCCGGCGATGCAGCAAGCGGCACAATGCCGCCACCACCGTACTCTTGCCGGCGTCGGACGTCGTCCCCTGCACCATCAGCGTGTGGAAAGGAAATGTCATGCCGTGCGCTCCGCGCGTTCGGTCTGCTCAGTCTGTTCACGCCACACCTGCAGCGCCTGTTGCAGTCGCTGCCAACCCGCTTCGTCAGGAGGCAGGCCGAGACGGATGCCGCCCGCACCGCGCGTAAAAAGCCGCACCCAGATGCCCTGCCGCGCCATGCAATCATGGAAGGCGACGGCGTTCGGCTCCGGCCACCACTGGTACATGGCGCTGCCGCTCGACGTGATGCCGTGGGCGGCCAACAAGCGCTGCAAACGCTCGCCGGTAGCCAGCAAACGCATGCGCGTGCTCTGTTGCCAGTCGGTGTCGCGCAAGGCGGCGATGCCGATCTGCTGCGCCGGTCCGCTGACCGACCATGGCCCCAGCCACTCACGCAAGCCGTCCAGGATAGGGGCCTGCGCAGCCACAAATCCGAGCCGCACGCCGGCCAGTCCGAAGAATTTCCCGACCGAACGCAACACGATCAATCCGCCCTGCGCACCGGTGTGCGAGGCCACGCTCAACTGCGGCGTGGTGTCGCCGAACGCCTCATCGACCACCAGCCAGCCGCCCCGCGCCGCCAGCTGCCGGGCCCAAGCGAGCAGGACTTCGCCCGCAACGCGCGCGCCCGTCGGATTATTCGGATTGCACACCACCATCACGTCGCAGGTATCGACGGCGCCAGGCAAATCGGCATAGTCCGCTTCGCGCATCGCGTGTCCGGCCTGTTGCCAGCGATGCGCATGCTCGGCATATGCCGGTGCGGCAACCACGACGCGCGCAACGCCATGCTCGCGCAAGCGCAGTTGCGGCAGCGCCTGGATCGCAGCCTGGGTGCCCGCCACCGGCAGCATCTGCGGCGCACCGTAATAGGCGCATGCAGCCGCAGCCAGCGCATCGCTGGCTTCCGGCAAACGATGCCAGGCATCGGGGCGTAATTCCGGCGCGGGATAGAAATCGGGATTGATGCCGGTCGACAGATCGAGCCAGCCGTCGCGCGCGATGCCGTAGCGGATCACCGCATCGTTGAGGTTGCCGCCGTGTTCAAGCATGAGGTGCTCCGAAGGACAACAGCGTGGACAACAACATCGCCGTCGCCAGCATGACTGTCAACCAGAGCATGGCCGTGCGCGAGACCATGGTCCAGGCGCGCGCAATGTCACCGGCAACCGCGTCGCGGCCGACGCCGAGCGGCGGCCGTTGTTCGACTTCGCCGTCATACACCGCCGCACCGCCCAGCGCCAGTCCGAGCGCACCGGCGCCGGACGCCATCACCGGACCGGCGTTTGGGCTGCTCCATGCCGGCGCCTGTTCGCGCCAGCACGTCCGCGCCTGCCGCCAGTTGCCCAGCACCGCATACGACAGCGCAGTCAGCCGCGCGGGAATCCAGTTGAGTGCATCGTCGATGCGCGCCGCCGCGCAGCCGAACGCGAGAAAGCGCGGAGTGCGATAGCCCCACATGGCGTCGAGCGTATTGGCCAGGCGGAACAGCAAGGCGCCGGGACCGCCGGCAACGGCAAACCAGAACAAGGTGCCGAAGACGGCGTCATTGCCGTTCTCCAACAGCGATTCCACCGCTGCCTTGGCCAGGTCGGTTTCCTGCGACTGCGAGGTGTCGCGGCTGACGATGCGGCCGGTCAATGCACGCGCCGCCGCCAGGTCGCCGTCTTTCAGCGCCGCCGCAATCGGCATGGCGTGATCGCGCAGGCTGCGCAGGCCGATGCAGAAATACAGCAACAGCACATGCCAGGCGGCAGCCAGCCACAGCGACTGGCGCGCCAGCAGGATGGTCGCGGCGCAAGCCAGCGCCACCGGCGGCAGCACCGCCAGCAGCCAGGCGCACACGCCGCGTGCATGGCTGCCCGGTTGGCGGTTCAGGCGCCGCTCGATGAACTGGACGTAACGGCCGAAGCCGACCAGCGGATGCCAGCGCGGCGTCTCGCCCAGCAGCCGGTCAAGCGCCACACCGGCCGTCATCAGCAGCGCCAGCAAGGTCAGGTCGAAGGCGTTGAAAGCGCTCAGCATGCGCATCCTTTCAGCTCCAGCGGCAGGCCGGCGGCAACGAACTGCACGCGCTCGCAGATCGCGGCGACAGCTTGATTCAGACGCCCCGCTTCATCGACAAACCAGCGCGAGATCGCACCCTGCGGCACGATGCCCATGCCGACTTCGTTGGACACCAGCACCACGTCGCCCGGCGCCTGCGACAGCGCTTGCAGGAAGCGTTCGCGCTCCGCCGCAAAGCGTGCCGGCGCTTCGATACGGCCGACGTCGGGATATTCCCGTTGTTCGCTGAACAGCAGGTTCGACAGCCATACGGTCAGGCAATCCACCAGCACGACGTTGCCGGGCCGGCTGGCGCGTGCGACGGCGTCGCCCAGCGCGAGCTGTTCTTCCACGGTTTCCCAATGGGCGTATTGCGCGCTGCGTTGTTGCCGGTGCAAGGCGATGCGCGCCGCCATTTCGTCGTCGCCGACGGCGGCCGTGGCAATGTAGATTACCGGTTTTCCGTCTGCTGCCGCCAAGCGTTCGGCCTGCGCGCTCTTGCCCGAGCGTGCGCCGCCGAATACCAGGGTACGGGTTGTCCGCTGATTCATTGTTTCTTTTCCTTGTTTCCCCACGCGTCGCTAAACACCAGGTCGTCCAGTGATTGCCGCTTCGCCCAACCCTCTTGCTCCAGCATCGGGCGTGCATAGAATTCCTTCACGTGACCCAGGCAGATCACCGCCACCGGCTTTGCGCCTGCGGGCATTTCCAGCAGCGCGGCCAGCTTGCCGGCGTCGAACAGCGACACCCAGCCCATGCCGATGCCTTCGGCGCGCGCAGCCAGCCACATGTTCTGGATCGCGCAGGCGACCGAGGCCAGGTCCATCTCGGGCAAGGTGCGGCGTCCGAACACGTGGCGTTCGCGATCGTCCATCAATGCCGCCACCAGCAGCTCGCCGCACTCGCGGATGCCTTCCACCTTGAGGCGCATGAATTCGTCTTCACGCTCATGCAGCGCTTGCGCGGTCAGGATGCGTTCTTCTTCAACCAATGCGTGAATGGCGTCGCGCCGGCTGCGGTCGGTGATACGGATGAAACGCCACGGCTGCATGAAGCCCACGCTAGGTCCCAGATGCGCCGCTTCCAGCAGCCGCTGCAGCAAGGCAGGATCAATCCCGTCCGGCAAGAAATGGCGGATGTCGCGCCGCTCCGCAATCACGCGATAGACAGTGTCGATATCAGCTTGGTCGTAGCGATGGCTCATGCCGTAGCCTCTGTCTCCAGCTGCGGCAGGAACAACGCCGCCGCCGCTTCCGGTGAGGACGCAAAGTAGGCATGCAGATACGTCGCCGTCACGCCACGCATTCGATACACGCGCTCGCCTGCTGAGGTGTCGTACAGGCGCTCGCCGATGTAGGCCGGGACCAGCGCCGACACCGTGGTCGAGTAATGGAAGGTATGGCAGCGCAGCGTCCCCTGCGGCAGCGCGATGCTCTGGTAACCCAGCCCCTGCAAACGCCGCTGCATCACCGCGCGGCCGCTCAGCACGCCGAGCATCTGCGCCCGCGCGCCATCCTTGTCGCTGAGACTCTCCAGCAGGTAGAGCAAGCCGCCGCATTCTGCGTACAGCGGTTTGCCGGCGGCACAATGCTCGATCAAGGCCTGCTTCATGGCGACGTTGCCCTGTAGTTCCTGCAAGTGCAATTCAGGATAACCGCCGGGCAGGTACACGCTGTCGGCCGGCGGCAGCACGGCATCGTGCAGCGGCGAAAAGAACACCAGGCTGGCGCCGAGCTTGCGCAGCAAATCGAGGTTGCCGGGATAGATGAAGGAAAACGCCTTGTCGCGGGCCACGGCAATGCACTGTCCCGCCAGAAGTTGCGGCGGCGCCGGCACCTCCGCCTCCGGCGCTGCAAACTCGACCGGCGTCGGCATGCGCGCCAGTTCGGTGGCGCCGATCAGCACGGCGGCGGCATCGATGCGCCGGTCGAGATCGCTGACTTCGGCCGCCGGCACCAGGCCGAGATGGCGCTCCGGCAGCTTGAATTGCAGATTGCGTGGCATGCCGCCCAGATAGTTGATGCCGTGCGGCATGCCCTGGCGCAGCATTTCTTCATGACGCAGACTGGCGACGCCGTTGGCGAACAGACCCTGCAGCGGGAAGCCGGGCCGGTAATGCGCCAGCCCGTAACCGATCGCACCCAGCGTCTGCGCCACACCGGCGACGTCGACTACCGCCACGGCCGGAATCTTCATCAGTTCGGCCAGGTCCGCGCTGCACGGCTCGCCGTCGAACAGGCCCATCACACCTTCCACCAGGATCAGATCGGCCTGTTGCGCGGCGTCATGCAGCAGGCGGCGGCATTCCGCCACGCCCATCATCCACAGGTCGAGCTGATACACCGGATTGCCGCTGGCGCGTTCAAGGATGGTGGGGTCAAGGAAGTCCGGCCCGGTCTTGAACACGCGCACCCGGCTCCCCTGCGAACGATGCCAGCGCGCCAGCGCCGCCGTCACGGTGGTCTTGCCGTGATTCGATCCGGGCGCCGTGATGAACAGCGCCGGGCACAACGCCGCAGATGAGCCCGATGAAACCTCGGCCGGTGACGATATCGGCATGATCAGAACTCCACGCCCTTTTGCGCCTTGATGCCCTGCTCCTTGTACGGATGCTTGAGCGGACGCATCTCGCTGACCAGGTCGGCCAGTTCGATCAGCGCGTCGGGCGCATGGCGGCCCGTGACGACGATGTGCAGCATCTCGCGGCGCGCGGCGAAGACGTCGAGCACTTCCTGCAGGTCGAGATACTGGTACTTGAGCACGATGTTCATCTCGTCCAGGATCACCATGTCGTAGGACGGATCCCGAATCATGCGCACCGCTTCGGCCCAGCCGTGGGCGGCGGTCTTCATGTCGGCGTCGCGATCTTGCGTATCCCAGGTGTAGCCGGAACCGACCACGTGGAAATCGCAGTTGGCGTGGCCGCCGAGAAAATCGCGCTCGGCGCTGTACAAGGCGCCCTTGATGAACTGCACTACGCCCAGTTTCATGCCATGGCCGAGGATGCGCATGCCCATGCCGAAGGCGGCGCTGGACTTGCCCTTGCCTGTGCCGGTGTTGACGATCAGCAGGCCTTTTTCCTTTTGCGCGGCAGCCTTCTTTTTCTCGAAGCCTTCCTTGTGCCGCTGGGTCATGCGCTTGTGGGATTCCGGGTCGGTTTTCATTCAATGTCCTCTCGTTCTCCAAGGGTTCAACAACAAGTCGCTGGCAAGGCGCACTGCCGCAGACAGTACGGTTGTACGGCAAGGCGGTGCAACGCCGCCAGCGGCTTGTTGTTGGACCCGTTCATTTCCAATGTGTACCGGTGAGTTCGGATAGCAAGGCGGCGACCTTGCTGCGGCTCGGGTGATAACCGATGAAGACCAGTTCGGACTTGTCGGTTTCTGCATTTTCATTGGCGGCATCGGTGTTGATCGTCACGCGCGTGCGCACGCCCTGCACCAGTTGCGGCCGCTTGCCTTCCAGCGTGCGGACAAAGCCCTTGGTGCGCAGGATGGGCTCCGACCTGGCCGCTTCGGCGATGGCCTGTCTCAGCTTGTCGGCCGGTTGCGGCGACTGGCTGCGCAGCGTGAACGACAGCCAGCCGGGATCCTGTTCATGGAAATGCCGGTGCGTGGCCACACCGTGGCTGTGCGCGCCCAGCCCCGAATGCGCATGGCCGTTCAGGCGTCCCTGATCGCTCAGCACGCTTGCTTCCGCACCGGGCATGCGCACGTGGGTGTAGGTGTGCTGATGCGCCTGCAAGGTCGGCTGGTGTAGCCGCAGGCCGAGCGCGAGGCGAATGTCGAGTTGTGCTTTGTACGCCAGTTCAAGGAAGCGGACGTTGGGCGCACAAGCGCGCACGCGATGTTCCGCGTCGAGCAGTAGATCTTCATTGAGATCATCGATCTTGTTGAGCACAACCACGTCTGCGTATTCCAGTTGGCGCTCGAACATGTCGGCCACTGCGCCATCGGCTCCGCTTCCGCGACGGAAGCGATTGTCCAGCAGCAAAGGCGTATCGACCACCGCCAGCGTCGCGTCGAGGATGAAATGCGCCGCCAGCGCGGGCGTCTGCAGGCTTTCCATGACGGCGGTCGGCAAGGCCAGTCCGGAGGTTTCGATCAGCACATGATCCACCTGCGCACGGCGCGCCGCCAGCGCCAGCATGGTCGGCACAAAATGTTCGTCGTCGCCGTAGGCGATCAGGCCATGAGAGAAATCATGGATGCGCACCTGCCCGCCTGCATCGCCGCTGGTGGCGCGAACCAGGTCGCCGTCGATCGTCGCTTCGCCGAACTCGTTGATCAGCAAGGCCAGCCGGCGCGCCTGGCGACGCTGCACCAAGCTGCGCAGCAAGGTGGTCTTGCCGGCGCCGAGGAAACCGGTGACGATCGTCACCGGTATTGGCTGCAAATTCGGCTGCAGGTTCAGCTGCAAATTCGGCGGAGACGACGGCAGGCTCATGCGGGCTTGCCTCCCTGCAACCAGCGCCCGACCTGTGCCGAAGCGTCTTCCAGCGTAGCGGCCTGCAGCGGATAGTCGAGCGCGGGACGGCGCACCGTCAGCAGCGGAATGCCCAGCGCTTTCGCCGCGTCGGCCTTGGCGCGATAACCACCGGCGTCGCCGGAATCCTTGGTCACCACGCAATCGATATTCCAATCGCGCCACAAGGCTTCATTGAAGCCCTGTGAAAATGGTCCCTGCATCGCGCAGATGCGGCTGCGCGGGATACCGAGATCGATGGCGCGCTGGATGAACTCCGGCTCGGCGGTGACGCGCACGAACCACTGCTTGCGATCGGCGCCGGGCGCTTGCAGGAAAGCCGCGATATCTTTCGAACCGGTAGCCAGGAAGATGCGCTCTCCCTTGTCCATCGCCTGGCCTGCAGCCTCTTCCATCGAGCCGCACACCAGCGCATCGGCGGCAATGCCGCTCGGACGTTCGTAGCGCAGATAGGGAATGCCGAGGCTTTGCGACAAGCCCATCAGTTGCTGCGACATCAGCGTCGCATACGGATGCGTGGCGTCGACCAGCGCGCGCGCCTCATGGCGCAGCAGCGCCTGTTTGCGCGCTTCCACGCCCTGGCGACCGGCCCAGACCGTGACGCCCGGGCAATCCTGCAAGGCCAGCTCGCCGCCGTATTCGGTCGCCGTGGAGACCACTACCTGATGGCCTTGTGCGGCCAGTTTCCGTGCCAGCGCGTTGCCGTCGCTGGTGCCGGCGAAGACCCATACGGCCTGCGACGGCAGCACCGGTTCTTCCGCTGCCGCGGCGGATTCGTCGTGCCAGTCGTTATAGCCGCGCGGCGTGAAGATATAGCCGCGCTTGCGCTGCGTGAACCGGTTGCCGATCACGATGCTGGTCAGCATGTCGAATTGCAGCGAGGGCAACTCATCGAGGCGATGGATGCTCACTTCCTGGCCGGGGCGATAGGCGTTCTTCACCACGCCGCACAGCGTGTGCGGCGCCTTCGATTCCAGCATCAGCTTGAGGATGCGGTACACGCCTTCCTGGCGGCCGGCGCTTTGCACGTTGTACAGCACGCAGGCCAGATCGGCCTGGGCGATGTGGCGCGCGCGGTTCTCGATCCACTCCCACGGGCACAGCAGGTTCGACAAACTCAGCGTGGCGAAGTCGTGCGACAGCGGCGAGCCCAGCAAGGACGCGCATGCATTGGCCGACGTCACGCCCGGGATGAGGTTGACTTCGTAGTCGTCGCCATCCTTCATCTCGTCGAAGGCCAGCGCCGCCATGGCGTAGATGCCGATGTCGCCGCTGGAAATCAACGCCACCTTTTCACCGCTGCGCGCTTTCTCGATCGCCAGCAAGGCGCGTTCGCGCTCCTGCGTCAGCGGCGGCGTGTGGATCTCCTTGCCCTCGATATGCGAACTGATCCATCGCAAATACAACTCGTAGGCCACGATGACATTGCTGTCGCGCAAGGCGGCGATGGCGCGCGGCACGATCAGGTCGCCGAAACCGGGACCGACCGACACCAGATTCAATACTCCACTCATAACACTACTTTCTTTTTCAATTTCATCTTGTTCATTGCTATTCCACCCGACTCTCTACGTCAGGCAAACCGATGTCTTCCACGATCGCCACAGTCACGCCTTCCAGCGCGGTCTTCGGCAGCGCCAGCACGCCGCGCGGACTGGCGATCAGCGCGCACGGCTCGCACACGCCGTCGACGCCGACGTTCTTCTGCACCCATTCCGACGGCGCCGTCACCCAACCGCGCGCAGCGACGTCCGAGGCGGAGATCACGCGCAAGGGCAATTCGTTGGCGGCGCAAAAGGTCAGCAGGCCGGGTTCTTCCGCTTTCAGGTCGATGGTCGCCACTTCGCGCACCTCGCCCAACGGCCGGCCGATCAGGTCCAGCGCATGCGTCACGGCGGCGGCGATCTTTTCCACCAGCACGTTCTTGCGGCAGCCGATGCCCAGCACCAGCGGTTTCAAGGCTTCGGTCGCGGTCGTGATCACCGGCACGGCGCCCACCACGTTGGCGACGCGATAGGCGAGACGGTTGCCGCCACCTTCGTGACCGCCGAGCAATGACACCGCAAAGCGTCCGGCTTCATCGAGCAGCACCACCGGCGGATCGGTCAGTTTGTCTTGCGGCAGGCCTTCCAGAAACCGCACCGCCACGCCGCTGGCCGCCAGCATGATCCACTGGCCCTGATGGCGATAGGACGCGCGGAATTGCTGCTTCTGCGGAATGCCCGCATTGAGCCACGGCCGGTACAGCGTGCCGCCAAGCTGTCCCTGCAAACGCGCCGCCAGGGCTTCGCTCTCCGCCCGCACGAGCCAGATGCCGAGAGAATTTGTTTGCGTGTTGTGCAGGGAATTGCTCATGGTCAGACCTCGTCTCCGTTGACGGAAATTTCCTCGGGTTCTGCGGCGCTCTTGTTTTTTTCCTTGTCCTTGTTCTTCTTCACTACGCGGAACAGATGCGTGAAATCCTTGGAATACAGGCTCGATTCAACCTGCCGGCCCTTGTCCAGCGCCGCACCGACCAGCATCATCGTAGTCAGGTTCCAGGCGCCGCGTTTGGTTTCCTCCAGCACGGTCGCCAGCGTGCCCTGATAGACGCGCTGATCGGGCCAGGTGGCGCGATAGACCAGCGTCACCGGCGTGCTGTCGGGATAGTGCAGGCGCAGATCGGCGACGATCTTTTTCAGATGCGGACCGGACAGGAAGATGCACATGGTGGCCTGATGTTCAGCCAGGCGCGCGATCGATTCCAGCTCCGGCACGGCCGAGGCGCGGCCGGAAACGCGCGTCAGGATCACGCTCTGAGACACCTCCGGCTTGGTCAGTTCCGCCGACACCGCCGATGCGGCGGCAGTGAACGAAGACACGCCCGGCACCACTTCGTAGGCAATCCCCAGCGCCTCCAGACGCCGCATCTGCTCGGCGGTCGCGCCGTAGATGGCCGGGTCGCCGGAGTGCAGGCGCACCACGTCAAGATCCTGCGCTTTCGCACGCTCGTAACATGCCTGTTGCTGCTCCAGGTCGAGCTCGGCGGTGTCGATCAGCTCGGCGTCGGGACGACAATGCTGGAGCATCTCGGTGGGCACCAGCGAACCTGCGTACAGCACCATCTGCACGCTGCCCAGCAGCTTCGCGCCGCGTAGCGTGATCAGGTCGGGAGCGCCGGGACCGGCGCCTACGAAATAAACTTTCATCCTTGATGCCTCTTTTCCAATGCAGTTTTGCGAATCAGCATGGTCGCCAGGTAGCCGCTAACGGCATGGTCCCGGTCGCCTGCTTCCAGTTCGCGCAAGTCGTTCGCCAATACTTCGCCATCCAGTCCGATGCGCCGGGCGAAGGCGCAGTGTTCGGCGATGCCCATTTCCTTCAGCAGAGCCAGCACCCATGGCAGGCGCGCGCCGACTTTCATCAGCACCACGATGTCGTGGGTTTCGATCTCCTGCTGCAAGGTCGCCGGATCGTCCGGGCACGGCAGGATCAGCGTGCGTTCCTTGCCCACGCCCAGCGGCCAGTCCAGCGCCGCAGCCGCCGACGCATAGCTGGTGATGCCGGGAAAAGTCCGGTGTGGAAACGCCGGCAGCAGATCCTTCAACGCCGCCAGGACATAGCCGTAGGTCGAATACGTCAGCGTGTCGCCGATGGTCAGGTAGGCGACGCTGCGCCCGGCCTGCAATTCGGCGGCGATGTCCTGCGCCAGTTGCGCGTAGTGCTCGCGCAGCACGTTGCGGTCGGGGTCCATGTTGAACTCGACTTCGCGCAGCCGCTCCGGCGCGACGGCGACGCCTTCCAGGCATTGCAGCGCGACCGAGGTGTCGGCGCTCCTGGCGCGCGGCACGTAAATCAGGTCGGCCTGCTGCAAAGCCTGCATCGCCGCCAGCGGCAGATAGCCTGCCGGGCCGGGACCGACGCCGATGCCCCAGAACATGCCGAGTTCATTGTTTGCGTTCATGCACGACCTCCCAGCAAATTGCCGTCGAGATCGAACAGACGCACCTCGACGCGTTTCACCGCCGGCACGCGCGTCTGCGCCAGTGCGGCGATGCGCGCTTCGATGGCGCGCCACAGCGCGGCCGATCCGGACTCCTGCCTCAAACGTTCGATTGCTGCTTCCACCGTATTTGCACTTTCTATCTCGGCGATCAGTGCTGCGGAAAACCCGAACTCCGCCGCCAGTTCCGACGCCACGCGGGCTACACCGCCCATCGCCATATTGCTCTTGCTCGAATGCGTATCCCATACGCCGTCGAGCACCTTGGCCAGCTTGCCGGGATGACCCGCCAGCCATAACACATCCAGTTCCGCGCCCTGCTCGGCCAGCGCCGACTGCGTGAAGTCGAGCGCGTCGCCGAGGAAGTTGGCGATCTGCACCGAGCGCGCTTCCGGCAAGCCCAGCTCGTCACGCGCAAAAGTGCGGCCGATCTTGCCGGGCAGGTACGCCACGCAAGTCGCCACGCCGTTCGGCTTGCTGTCGTCCGCCAGGGCGACGCGGATATACACTTCTATCGACGCGATCCATGACGCCAGCGACATCGGTTCGACAATGCCCGACGTGCCGAGGATGGAAATCCCGCCGACGATCCCGAGACGCGGATTGAAGGTTTTCTGCGCAATCTTCTGGCCGTCTTCGCAACCGATGGCGAGATCAAAGCCGGTCTCGCCATTCACGTTCAACTCTTCCAGCACTTCCGCCACCGCCAGCCGCATCATCTGGCGCGGCACCGGATTGATGGCCGCTTCACCTACCGCTACGCGCAAACCGGGCCGGGTTGCGGTGCCGACGCCGGATGCCGCCTTGAAGCGAATGTCTCCCGTATCGTTGCGCGCCACTTCGGCGAAAATCGTCGCACCGTGCGTGTTGTCCGGGTCGTCGCCACCGTCCTTCAGTACTTCCGCGCGGATGCGCTTGTCGTCCAGTTTCTGCACATCCTGTATCGGCACCAGCAGGTAATGCTTGCCGTCCGGCAGGCTGACTTCGGCCTTGTCGATCCGCTCTCCGCACAACAGCATCGTCAACGCCGCCTTCACTGCCGCCGTGGCGCAGCTGCCGGTCGTCCTGCCACGCCGCAGACCGTTGGGGGCCGGCACGGTGAGGTCGAATTCGGCGCGCTCAAGCTCCTGCATCTGTTTTCAGCTCCGCCGCCTGTGCGGCGATGACCTGTCCGATGGCGTCGATCATCAAGGCGTTGACCACTGTCGCCGCCCACGGCGATCCGCCGCGCGTACCGCTGTTGGTAATGCGCGGCACCTGCAGGCAGCGGCGCAGCTCGTCCTTGCTTTCGCGCGTGCCGACGAAGCCGACCGGCAAGCCGATCACCAGCTGCGGCCGCCAGCCATGCTCGCGGATCAGGCGCGTGGTCTCGACGATCGCGGTCGGTGCGTCGCCGATGGCGAGAATGATGTCGTTGCCGAATTTTTCCCACGCGCGGCGCACGCCCGCGGCGGAGCGCGTGATGCCCTGCGCCTGCGCCAGCAGATGGGTCTCGCGATCATGCACGCCGCACCAGGTTTCGACGCCGAGCTGCTCGACCAGTGCGCGCTTCAGGCCTGTCTGCACCATCGTCACGTCGGTCACCACGCGCTTGCAGCGCAGGATGGCGCGGATGCCTGCCTCGATCGCACCGGATGAAAAATAGATGTCGTCGACCGCGTCGAAGTCGCCGCTGGTGTGCACCAGCCGTTGCAGCGCCGTCAGGTGCGCCGGCGGAAACACCGACCAGTCGCGACCGGCGGCGATGATCTCGAAGCTTTCCTTCTCGATCGGATGCGGCACATAGGGTGGGAAATCGACTTTCGCTTCGGCCGCGAGCGTCTCGCGATTGAGCAAGCCGCGCACCTGCAAATGATGGGCGCGCTGCGGTTCGCCGATCTGCTCCTCGAAGCCGACGATCTGCACGCGGTATTTGCACAGGCTGCAATTCATCGCCGCGCGGCCTTCGACGGCTTCGCGCGCGCGCTCGAGCAAGACGTCGGCAACGTGCCGGTGCACACCCAGATAGCCGGCCTTGAGCACTTCCAGGCCCGGCTCGCGCTGCTGCAAATCATCCGCTGCGGCATAAATGCGCTTGACCAGTACGCCGTCGAACAGGAAGAACGGCAACACCACGACGCGCGCAAAACCGAGCAAGGCGGCCGCGCGCAAACCGTCGGCGACCAGCGGTTTGGCGGTGCCTGAATAGCAGACGTAGACGCCGCCGAAGCCCATGCCTTCTTCCAGCATGCGGGCGAGCTTCGATACTTCGCCGTTGGCGTCGGGGTCGGTGGTGCCGCGCCCGACCAGCACCAGGCAAGTGTCGTCGCGACGGATGGTTTGCGCCGATTGCGCTTCGGCGGCGAGGATGCGCTCCTGCGCCAGTTGCAGCAGCTGCGGATGCAGGTTCATCGCCGCACCGAAATGGAAGTCGATCTCGGGATGCCTACGCGCCAGTTCCAGCACTTCGGCCGGCATGTCGTTCTTGGCATGGCGCGCGGCCAGCAGCACGCCCGGCACCACCGCCACCTGCCTGCTGCCGGCGGCCAGATTGGCGTCGACGGCTTCGCTGATGGTCGGACTGGAAAATTCGAGATAGCCGTGCGTCACCACGCGGCCGGGCGCGCGGGCGCGCACGATGTCGACCAGCGCTTCGAACTCGCGCACGGCGTCGGCGTCGCGGCTGCCATGACCGGCGATCACGATGCCGTAGCTTGCCTTGTCGTCAACAACTCCGGCAATGCCGGCGATATCGGCGATATCGGCAGCCGCGTTCACGCCGCCTCCGCAGGCTTTTCCGGAGGCGGTTCGATCTGGCTGTCCATCGGTGTAGGGGTGCGAATCAGCATGATGCTCATGTCGGTGAACTCCTTGTCCACGCATTCGGCCAGGGTGCCGTGCCACTCTGCTTCGCCGCGCGTGAGGTTTTCCCAGACTTCGGTCGGATGATCGGGCTGCACGCCGTTTTCCAGCAGATAAGCCGCGATATGGCGCGGCATGAAGGAGCGCGCTGCATCCCATGGACACGGTATCACAATCGCATTGCGGCCGTCATTGAGGACATGCACCAGATGGCGCTTGAACGGCGTCAGGTCGCCGCGCCGGTGGAAGGTGATGAAGGTGGTTTCATCGAAGCAGACCTTGGCGCGCGAGGCCAGGATTTGCGCCGAGGAAATACCGGGCAAGGTCTCGACCGGATGGCCGCAGGCGCGTTCGACGCGTTCCAGGTATTGGAAGCCGCTGAAATGGATGTCGCCCATGAACACCACCACGCAGCGCTTGCCGGCATGATGCGCCGCGGCAACCAGATCGAGTTGCGCGACCTGGTCACGATAGTTCATGAGGACGACCTCCGCTGTCGCCGGGATGATGCTTTGCACCACGTTGACGACGGCGTCGAAACCGGCCACGACGTCGGCATTGCGAATCAGCTCGGCGCCGCGCTGGGTGAGGTAGCCGATGTCGCCGGGACCTGCTCCTATGCAGATAATCATGTGTTGTTCCTTAATTAATTCTATTGAGCCATGCGGGCGCGGATCGTCAGCGCCAGATTGTCGGCGGTCAGCTCTTCCAGCGTCATGCATTCCGCCCCGAGCGCCTGCGCCAGTTGCGCCGCGCGACCCAGGCGAACGTAGCCGGTTTCGGTATCGAGCACCAGCGCAGGCGTACCGCGCGCGGCCAGCTGATCGGCCAGCGCCAGCGACTCCCGCCACGGATCGCCGCCGTTTTCAAGCGCGACGTTGCCCTTGCCATCGCTGAGCAGAACCAATAGCGGCGGAGCAACGCCGGATGACTGTTCCAGCGTCTGCAAGGCCAGCTGCAACGCATGCGGCAAAGGCGTGCGGCCGCCGGTCGGCAATTCGCGCAAGCCTTGTTCCGCCAGATCGACGCTGCGTGTCGGCGCCAGCAGCAAGGATGCCTTGTCGCCGCGAAAACCGATCACCGCCACCTGGTCGCGACGCTGATAGACGTCGGTCAGCAAGGCCAGCACTGCGCCCTTCACCGCCTCCATGCGCCGTTGCGCCGCCATCGAGCCGGATGCGTCGACCACGAACAGGATCAGGTTGGCGGTCTTGCCCGCCTTGACCTTGCCGTGCAGGTCGCCGGCTTGCAATTGCAGCACCGCGCCCTCGCCCCTCCCTTCCCCCCCTTGCGCCGCATTGCGCAACACGGCGCTGCGCAGGGTGGCGCCGACAGCAAGACTGGCAGGATTGCTGTCCGGCACGGCGCGGATCATGCGACCGCGGGTGGCGTCGGCGGAGTCGCTGCGGCGGCCTGCGAGCGTGGAGACATTGTTGGCCGGAGCATCGACATTGAGCCGGCGCGCCTCGCCGACGTCGTCGGCGGCTAATACCTGCTGGCTGTCGCCGCCGGCCGATTGCTCATTGCCTTCGTCAGGCGTATCCGACTGCTGCCCGCCATCGCTGTCCTGCGGTTCCGACGGCGGCGCGGCCTGCTGCATCAGGTCGTCGAGCTTGTCCTTGTCGAGGCCGGGTTGCTCGAAGGGCTTGCGGCGGCGGCGATGCGGTAATACCAGTTCGGCGGCGGCTCGCACGTCTTCCGGCGTGACCTGCCCACGGCCATCCAGCGCGGCGAATGCACGTGCGGTCTTGTGCATCACGATGTCGGCGCGCAGGCTGGCGACTTCGAATTCGCAGCACAAATGACTGATCAGGTCGAGCAAGGCATCACTCAGCACGACCTGCGGCAGCAAGGCCTGCGCCGCAGCGATGCGGACGCGCAAGGCGTCCTGTTCGGCTTGCCATTGCACAGCATAAGCAGCCGGATCCGCTTCATACGCCAGGCGGCGGCGCACGACTTCGGCACGCAGCTTCTTGTCGCGCGGCGCGACGACTTCCACCATCAGGCCGAAGCGGTCGAGCAGTTGCGGCCGCAGGTCGCCTTCCTCCAGGTTCATCGTGCCGATCAGCGTGAAGCGCGCCGGATGCGATACCGACAAACCTTCGCGCTGCACCGAATTGACGCCCATCGCGGCGACGTCGAGCAGCACGTCGACCAGATGATCGGGCAGCAGGTTGACTTCGTCGATGTAGAGGATGCTGCGATGCGCGGCGGCCAGCAGGCCCGGTTGCAAGGCGTTCTTTTCTCCCTGCAAGGCGCGCTGCAGGTCGAGCGTGCCAAGCACGCGATCTTCCGTGGCGCCCAGCGGCAAGGTCACGAACGGCACCGCCGCCGATACAATCGCCGGCACGGCAGCGGCATCGCTGCGGCACACGGCGCAATGTTCGGCAGGCTGGCCCGGCAGGCAGTTGAAGGCACAACCGGCGATGCGTTCGACCGGCGGCAACACCGCCGTCAGCGCACGCGCCGCCGTGCTCTTGGCGGTGCCTTTGTCGCCGCGGATCAGGACCCCGCCCAGCGTGGTGTCGACCGCGCACAGCAGCAAGGCATTGCGGAGCTGCGGCTGGCCGACGATGGCGGAAAACGGAAATGACGGCGGCAACACGGGATGGCTCATATCAGACTCCGCGCGGGGTTTCGCCGCGCGTCTCCAGCAAGGTTTCACTCTTCAGGTAAAGCTGGCGCAAGTCTTCCAGCGTCTGCGCCTGCGGCTCTTTCCACATGCCGCGGCTGGCCGCTTCCAGCAGGCGTTCGGCAATCGCGTTCTGCGCCCAGGGATTGGCGTCTTCGAGGAAGCGCTGCATGCCCGGATCAAAGGCGTAAGTCTGCGCCAGCTGCTCGTACATCCAGTCGTCCATCACTTGCGCGGTGGCGTCGTAACCGAACAGATAATCGACCGTTGCGGTCAACTCCAGCCCGCCCTTGTAGCCGTGGCGCCGGATGCTGTCCAGCCACTTCGGATTGACCACGCGCGAGCGGAACACCCGCAGCGTCTCCTGCTTGAGGTCGCGCACCTGGGCGCGCGCCGGATCGTGGCTGTCGCCGAAATAATGGCGCGGCTGCTGGCCGGTCAGGGCGCGAATCGTCGCGATCATGCCGCCGTGATATTGCAGGTAGTCATCGCTGTCGAAGATGTCGTGCTCGCGGTTGTCCTGATTGTGCAAGGCCACCTGCACGCCCGACAGGCGCGTGCGGAAAGCATCGCGCTGATCGCTGCCCTGCTTGTCGCCGAGCTTGCGCGCATAAGCGTAGCCACCCCAGTTGATGTAGGCCTCGGCAAAATCGGCATCGGCCTGCCAGTTCTTTTCCTGGATCAGCGGCAGGATGCCCGCCCCGTAGCTGCCGGGCTTGGCGCCGAAGATGCGATAGGCGGCGCGCTCCTGCGCCTCGTCCTCGCCGATGCCTTTGCCTATCCATTCGCCCAGCTCCTGCAGGTAATGCTTGCGCACGAAGTTCTGCTCGGGCGGCTCGTCCAGCGCGATGACGGCGTTGACGGCGTCGTCGATCAGGTCGATCAGTTGCGGGAAGGCGTCACGGAAGAATCCGCTGATGCGCGTCGTGACATCGATACGCGGACGCTGCAATTCCTGCAGCGGCACCACTTCGATGCCGGACACCTGGCGATTGCCGGGGCGCCATACCGGACGCACCCCGAGCAGGCACAGGATCTGCGCCACGTCGTCGCCGTGGGTGCGCATGGCGCTGGTGCCCCAGATGCTGATGGCGACGCTCTCCGGATGACCGCCGGTTTCACGCCAATGCCTTTCCAATACCTCGCGTGCGAGTTGCTGGCCGACGCGCCAGGCCGATTGCGACGGCACGCTGCGCGGATCGACCGAATAGAAATTGCGCCCGGTCGGCAAGATGTGGGCCATGCCGCGCGTGGGCGAACCGCTCGGACCGGCGGGCACGTAGCCGCCTTCCAGGCCGAGCAGCAGGTTGCCGATTTCATCGCCGGCGCGGCGCAGGTTGGGCAGCAGCCGGCGGCAGGTGAAATCGAGGATGCGGCGCAAGGCGGCGAACTTGTCCGCCGCCGATTCCGCTGCTTTCGCGGTCACCGGTGCTGCGGCGGCAGGTTTGGCGCGCGCCTGCATCTTCATCTGGCCGATCATGCTGCCGGGTTGGCGCAAGGAGGCGGTTTGCAGGCGCGGCTTGTCGATGCTGAGGTCGCCGAACATGGATTGCAAAATGCCGTCGATGGCGTCTGCCTGGTAATCGCCGTCCTGCAGCGCCTGCAGCAGCCGTACGCACAAATCGTCGATGGCTTCGATGGCGTCGGCGCGCGTGACCACGGCGCGACCGGCGATGCGCGCCAGCGCGCTGTCGGCGTTGAGGCGCTGTCCCTTGTTCTCCAGCAGCATGTCGAGCCGGAGGCCGAACAGGCGCGCCATTTCTTCCTGCAGGCCGGGGATGTCCTGGTTCGGCAGGCGCGTCAGCGATACCAGCATGTCCGGCATCTGCGCCGCATCCGGCGCACGGCCGAGAATGTGCAGGCCGTCGCGGATCTGCGCCGCGCCGAGTTCGCACAGATAGCCGTCGAGGTCTTCGATCAGGTGGGCGACGTCGGAGCCGCCCATGCCGTTGAGCGCTTCGGGCAATTCACCTTCGTGGCTGTGGTCGTGAGAATGGTCATGATCATGGTCATCGTGATCGTGGTGGTGATGCCCATGCGCGTGACCGTGATGATGGTGATGGCCGTGTTCCTCATCGTGGTCATGATCATGATGGAGCAGCTTCATCTGCAGGTCGCTGTCGAGATTGGTCTGTTTGACCAATTCCCAGATTTGCTGCTGCAGCAGCGGCAACTTGGACGGGTCCAGCACTTCGACCTGGTAGTACTCGTCGACCAGTTGCGTCAACTGCGCCAGCGCGCCGTAACTGTCTGCCGTGGTCATCGGCGGCGTGAGGTGGTCGACCACGACCGCATGGCCGCGCCGCTTGGCCTGAGAACCTTCGCCCGGATCGTTGATGATGAAGGGATAGAACAGCGGCATGTCGCCCAGCAGCGCATCGGGGAAACAATTCTCCGACAGGCCGACGCCCTTGCCCGGCAGCCATTCCAGCGTGCCGTGCTTGCCGACGTGGACGATCGCGTCCGCACCCCATTCGTCGCTGAGCCAGCGGTACAGGCCGTAGTAATGGTGCGTCGGCGGCAGGTCGGGTTGATGGTAGATCGCATCCGGGTCCATGCCGTAACCGCGCGGCGGCTGCAAGGCGACGAAGGCGTTGCCCAGCTCGACGCCGGCAAAGGCAAGATGATCGTCATGGACGTAGGCGACGCCGGGCGCGGCGCCCCATTGCGCCTCGATCTTTTGCTGCAGTGCTTGCGGCAATTCGGCGAACCATTCTGCATAGCGCTGCGCCGACACGCGGCCGACGGCGTGCTGCAACTGCTCGCTGGTGAGATAGGTGTTGTCGTAGGAGCAGCGATCCACCAGCGTATGGATCAAGGCGCTGCCGCTCTCGGGCAAATCGCCGATGGCGTAGCCGGCGTCGCGCATGGATTCGAGGATGCGCATCAGCGAGGCCGGTGCGTCGAGGCCGACGGCGTTGCCGATCTGCGAGGCCTTGCTGTTGGAGTTAGTGAAAATGAAAGCAATGCGCTTGTCGGCATTGTCGAGCGCGCGCAACCGGGCGAAGCGCGCCGCCAGGCCGGCGATGCGTTCGACGCGGTCGGCCACCGGACGGAATTCCACCACGTCGCCCGACGAGCCCGCCGCCTGGGCCTTGAACGACAGCGGCACGCTGATGATGCGGCCGTCGAATTCCGGCAGCACCACGTTCATGGCGGCGTCGAGCGGATTCATGCCGCGCGTGGAGATGTTCCATTGTTCCTCCGTCATGCCGCTGGTCATGGCTTGCAGCACCGGCACGTTGAGTTTCTCCAGCACCGAGACCGACCAGCCTGCAGGCGTGGGTCCGCCCGGGGTGATTTCACCCATGGCGAAGGACGTGGTGTTGATCAGCACGTCGACGTGCGCGCCTTGCTCGCCGCGGAAGTATCCCAGCGCCGCCGGCAGATCGGAATCCGCCGCCGAGGTGCGCAGCGAGGCGGTGAAAATCGGCAACACATCCATACCGCGCCGCTCCAGCGAGGTCACCAGCGCATCGATGAAGCGCGTGTTGCCGCTCATCCAGTGGGCGCGATAGAAGATGATGCCGATTGCCGGTTTGCGGCGGCCGGCAGCGTCGATGCGCGACGCCAGCCTGAGTTGAAGCCAGTCGACAATGCCGGCATCCTGCTCAAGATCCGGATGATAGATGCCGTGATCGGGCAAGGCGACCGCCGGCTCCCAGGCGAAGCCGGTCAACAGCAGGCGATCCGACACGAAGCGTAAAAACTGCGCCAGATTGACGCTGCCGCCGCCGTGGAAATACGCCAGCGCCTCGCGCAGCACGTCGGCCGGTACGGTCGATACCGCCGCCAGTTCGGCGTCGGGTTCGCCGGCGCCGCTGAGCGCGATCAGATGACGCCCCTGGCGTTGCGCGTGACGCAGCAATTCGGCGAAACCAGCGACGCTGCCGAGACGGCCCAGGATGCGCAGCACGATGATGTCGGCGTCGGCCAGTTCGGCCTGCAGCAGCTCGCTCATGCGCGCTTCGTTTTCCACTCCTTGCAGGTTGATGCCGATGGTAGCCGGGAAATCGGCAGGCAATTGCGTCAACGCGTGATTCAGGATTGCAAGGTCGGTGGATGCATGCGTCAGCACCGCAATGCGTGCGGGCGCGCATACCGGCGCCGCGGCTTGCGTGGCGCGCTCAGACATGTTCGAGTTCCTCGGGGTTGACGTCGCCGCTACCCAGGCGATGGAAGATCAGGTCGGTGACTTCCTGCCCGCCTTCGAGATGCTCGACCACCACGCGTTCGATGGCGGCGGCATCCTCGCAGCGATACCAGACGCCTTCGGGATACACCACCACGACCGGCGCCTGCGCCTTGCAGGCCACCATGCAGTGGGTGCGCGTGCGCTTGACGCGCAATTCGGGACGCGCATCGATCTGCTCGCCCAGCACGGCGAACATGGCTTCGGCCAGCACGCCGTCTTCGGTGCAGCGCGGACCTGTGCACATCAGGACATGGCGGTGGTGGGTTCTCATGGACTTTCTTTAATGGCTAAAATGCCGATCCGGCCATCGCTGGCCGGATCGGCATCCGAGATGACAAGCCGAACTTCAGGCGAATTTTTTGTAGAAATATCCGGTCAGCCCGCCCAGCGCCAGCCAGAACACGCCGTTGGCCAAGGCTGTCGCGTGGATGAACGCCTGCGCCAGTTCCTCCGGCGCTGCTCCCCCCGGCGCCGCAGGATGCGGAGCGCCGACCAGATGCGGCACGACCAGCAGCACCAGCCCCAGCAGCTTGAGCGCCCAATGACGCGCATACACGCCCAGGCCGAGGCCACCGGCAGTCAATCCGGCCGTCATGATCCACCACAGCTGGCGCGCATGCAGCGGCGCGGCCACGGTGCCAGGCACTTCCGGCGGCAGGCCCAGCGACGGCGCGACGAAGAACACCAGATAACCGGCCACGCCCCACAGCAACCCGGAACGCCAGCTCACTTTCCTGCCGCTGACGACGATGGCGGCTGCGAGGAACAAGCCGAAGCCGATCGCCATGCTGACGTTGGCCAGCACGGTGTAGGCGGTGCGCTCGAAGCCGTTGGCGGGCTCCCATTCGTCGCCGTGTTCGTGTTCGTGCTCATGTTCGTGCTCGTGGGCTTCCGCGGCGGCAGGTGCGCCGGCCGCTGCGGCGGCGTGCGCCTGCTCATGCGCCTTGGCGGCAGCGGCTTCTTCGTAGACTTCCGCCTGCAAAATGATGCGGGAAACCTGCAACTGCTGCACGGCAGTCAGCAACAGGCCCGCCAACGCGCCGGCCAACAGGACGACGGAGGCAATCCGTCGCAATACTGCGAAATTGATCATCGGGGTTCCGCCTGCTTTTTAGTGGCAAGGAAAGCCGGCCGAATGGCGGCCGTCATGCGCGGCGTTGTGCAGCTCGACGGCGGAGGCGAAGCCGGCGGCATAAATCAGTGCGGCGCCAAACACGAATGCAGTCAGGCCGGGCAGGATGCGATCGCGCCAGAGTCGCGAACCGGAAGAGGAGTCGAGTGTGTCGGTGTCGTTGGCGGATGCGCCGGTGATGATTGCCATGTGTCTTCCTTCGGATGGGCCTGAGCCGGATTGAAACCAACCGCCTGCGGCGCAAAGGCGGCACGGCGGAACCGTTACGAAGGAAAATCAGGAAACCACGCGGGGTGCAAGGAAACAGCATTCCGGGAAGCAGTCCGTCGATCGCCCTCCGCGATACAAAACAAGTCGTTATGTCCTGGGCCGGTCTCCGGGCTTGCGAATGATCCACGGCGAGCAATAATCTCGCCGGAATCGGAATCTGCGCCTTCCCATGCAGTGGTGACAACACCGGTGCACAGTGGCTGGATGCAGATTCGCTGATTCGCTTACCGTTGCGGGGGCAGCGTTGGATTTGCCTGCCGGTCCAAAATCGCATCGAAATCGCCACATAGACGAAATTCGCTGAAATTGACCGACAAACGCACCGACTTCCCGATTAAATCCGGTGAATGACCATCCACCGGATACCCAAGGCAATGCTACCCGCGCAGTATAGGTGCCGCGCACGATTCTGGCAACCCGGGAGCGGCTTGCAGAAACGCTTGCGGGCCGGTTTCCAAGATGGAAAACCGGCCCGCTGCGGACTTCAGGAGAAGTCTGGATTACTGCGTGATTCTGTTATTGACTGGGAGCCCTGCCCACCTTTTTGGGCGGTTCGGGCGTCAGGTTGATGGGATCGCTGGCGGGAAAGGTATCTTCCAGAGCATCGTCCAGGTCCTTGTCGCGCTTGATCTTCTTCGACTCCTTGACGCTGTCGGTCTGCTTCCCGAGCTCGCGCTCGTCAGCGGCGACGATGTCTTCGCCGCTGTCATCGTCGCTGGCGACCTGCCCGACCGACTCCGGCAGTTCCGGAGCGCGGTCGCGCGTGCCGCGCTCAACCGAGGCGCGTTCGCCGGTGCCGTGCGAATCGCTGTCTGCTTCGGTGGCGACGTTCATCATGTCGCTGCCGCTGTCCGAGCTGTCGCCCGGCCCAAGCGCGTGATTGTCGTGACCTTTGCTCAATTGTCGATCCGAGGTCGGCAGGACGTCCGGATCCAGGGTGCTGGTTGCCATGATGTGGTACTCCTCTGGTAGATCATTACTGAACATGAGTGAACGTTACTAAATTGCATGACTCCGCCTGCGCCCTGCCATCCTGACCGGCGTCTCCGGCGGCTCGGGAATGGCGGGCTCGGGCGGATTGAGCGGAGGATCTTCCACCGGGTTGTATTCGTCCGGCGGGATGTCTTTGGGCGGCGGCGGGGTGGGAGGCGTCTCTTGCGGTGTATGCATACGCGCGCCTCCTCACTGCGGGTTCTGGTGAGGAATCGGATCCTGCGGCGGGTTCGGATCCAGCGGCGGCACTTCTACCGGCGGGATGTCTTGTGGCTTGTGCATGGAATGTCCTTTCTGCTGCAATTGAAGCCCGGATTCGAGCTCACAACGACGCCGGCCGGCGGCGAAAATAACGACGCCGACCGTTCACGTCACAGCGACAGGCTACCCGCTGACGCGGGCGCTGCGTATAGGACAAACACTTTTTCGGGCTTCCGCAACTCTTACGCGGGCGCCGCCTCGATCAGCGATGGATGGCGTTGAGCCAATTGCAGGGCCGGCTCCGGCGGGATCTCCAGTAATTGCAACTCGCCAACTTCCGCGTCGGAACCGACCCGAAACGCGCTGACGGCATCCCACAGCTTGCGCGCCTGTTCCTGCATGTCGGCGGTGGCGACAGCCGCTTCCGCCACCAGGGTGGCGTTGGTGCGGGTGACGGCATCGATGCCGGCAATTGACTGGTTGAGATCGGCGATGCCCCTATGCTGGGCGTCGCTGGCGGCGGCGATTTCATCCATGATGCCGACCACGTGCTCAACCGAATCGACGATGTCGCGCATGGTGCGCCCTGCATCGTCAACCTGGCGGCTGCCGGCATCAATACGCTCGACCGAATCGCCGATCAGCAATTTGATTTCCTTGGCGGCCGCTGCGCTGCGCATGGCCAGCTGGCGCACTTCGGTTGCCACCACCGCGAACCCGCGGCCGAGTTCGCCGGCGCGCGCCGCCTCGACTGCGGCATTGAGCGCCAGGATGTTGGTCTGGAAGGCGATGCCGTCGATGACGGAAATGATGTCGACCACTTTCCGCGAACTGTCCTTGATCGAGGTCATCGTGCCGACCACGGAAGAGACGATTTCCCCGCCGCGTGAAGCCACATCCGCCGCCGATTGCGCCAGCCGGTTGGCGTCGCCGATTTGCTCCGCGTTGCGACCGACGATGCCGGCCAGTTCCGCCATGGCGCTTGCGGTCTGCTGCAGGGAACTGGCCTGCGCGTCGGTGCGCGCCGCCAGATCGGTGTTGCCGGCAGCGTTCTGCTGCGATACGCGGAAGATGCCTTGAGTGCCGTCGCGCACTTCGCTGACGGTTTGCAGCAGGCTTTGATTCATGCTCCCCAGCGCGCTCAGCAACTGCCCGGTTTCATCTCGTCCACCGGCGGTGATGTGCGCCGTCAGGTCGCCTGCCGCCACGCGCGAAGCCAGCCTGACGGCTTCGTTGAGCGGACGCGTGATACTGCGATTGAGACGCCATGCGACCAGCACCGCGAGCAGCATCGCCGCTGCACAAATCGCAATCGTCGCCAGGGTGGTGCGGCGGCCGCTCTGCGCGAAATCGTCCAGGTCGCGCTGGATCTGGCCCTGCTCCAGCTTGACCAGCTTGTCGATCGCTTCCAGCCATTGGCTCTGCAACGGCGCCACTTCGGTATTGAGCAACTTGGTGGCCTGGCCGGCGTTGAAACCGGCGGCAAACTCTTCCGCTTGCCGGATGAAAGGCTCGCTGCGGCTATCGTAAGCCGCCATGTCGTTGATGATGACGCGCTCTTCGGCGGTGACGCCAAGCTTGAGCAAGGCGTCCTGATTGACACGGTATTGCTTGCGTTCGATGCCGATGCGCGCCATCTCCTTTTGCATGGCATTGAGATCGGTCAGCGTGCCGACATTGCGTGCAGCCTGGCCTTGACGAAACAGGCTCTGGCGCATCAGCGCGGCGATTTCGGATTTGCCGTTGGTGTGGCTGAGTGCGGCGGCCAGCTGCTCTTGCGCACGTTGTGCGGACAAGCCCGCCAGCGCGGTGACGGCAGCCATCAGCACCAGAATGACGCCAAAGCAAAGCGACAGCCGGTGGCCTATCCTCAGATGGGAAAATCTCATGCGTCTCCTGTGTTTCTGGTCTGGCGCCGACGTGAGCAACAAGCTTGAACAGAATGCAAGTCAGTCGGCGTTATTTTATGTAGTTTTACTAGTTTTTATTTATTCTGGCACAGGAGGTTAACTATTTCCAGCGATTTAGACGCTAAATATCCGTGTTTACACCGCAATATCTTGAATCAAAGTAAAAAATGTCGATGTAGTAAATGTAGTTTTATTACTTTAAATTCCCTTTCACCTGTCGATCACTTCCTCCGCAGCGACCCGTTTACGCCAGTACAAATGCATCAGCGGCGTCGATGAAATGCCGTGCAACAGGATGGACAAGGCCAGTACCGTCAACACATCCTGCGCAATGCGGGCGTTGAGCTTGTCATGCCAGAACTGGAGCACGAAGCACAGGTAGTAGAGCGAGCCGACGCCACGGATGCCGAACCAGGCGATCAGCCAGCGATGCGAGGTTTCTGTGCCGGAGCCCAGCAAGCCGAGCCAGACCGCCATCGGCCTGACGACGAAAAACAGCAGTCCGGCAATCAGGACGCCCTCTCTCGACAAGCCGTATTCGGACAGCAGGATGCCGATCAGCAGCACCATGAAAAACTCGGCGAAATGCTCCAGCTGCTGGTTGAAGCCAAGTACCGTTTCGGTCAGATAAACCGGCGCCTGTTCGGGATGCACGGCAGCGGCGCTCTTGCCGCTGTCCTGCGCGGCTGCAATGAGTTCTCCGGCCGGTTTGTCGCCGCTGCTGGCGGACTCCACCTGGCGCATTGCCAGGCCGGCGGCAAATACCGACAGGAAGCCGATGCCGTGGATCAGTTCCGCCGCGCCGTAGGACAGCATGATGATGCCGATCGCCATGAACTCTTCCATGCCCAGCGCAAGGCCGAAGCGCTGGCGCGCGAACAATACGGCGCGCGACAAGGCCCAGCCCGCCAGCGCGCCGCAACCGATACCGGCAATCACGCCCCAGGCCACGAACCAGCTGAAGTGATTTGCCGGGACGATGTCATCGGTGACGCCCAGCAGCATCAGCGCCAGCAGCACGAAGGGATATGCGCTGCCGTCATTGAGACCGCCCTCGCCGCTCAGCCCGAAGCGAAGCTGATCGGGATCGTCGACATCCTGGATCTGCACGTCGGACGCCAGCACCGGGTCGGTCGGCGCCAGGATGGCTGCGAGCAGCATGGCCACCGCGAACGGCAACCCGACCAGGAAAGCGATACAGAGCGCCAGCAGAGGCACCGTGATCAGCATGGACAGCACGCCCAGCCGCAACGGCAACCACCACAATCGACTGCCTTCGCCGCGAAAGGCCACGCGCAATTTGAGGCCGACCGTAAACAGCGACAGCAACAAGGCCACGCGCGTAATCACCGTCAGCACGTCGGCGTGCGACTGCAGATCGATGCGGATCAGGCCGATGCCGGAGGAGCCCAACAGCCAGCCGATCGGCAAGTACAGCATGGCTGCATTGAACGGCAGTCGCTCGAGCACCGATTCGAGGAACACCATGAACATCAGCAGGATGCCGGCGATCAGGAAATAGACGGTGGGAATGTCGATGCTTTTTCTCCGGTCGGAACATGTGAAAACGGCAGCTGACTTCCAGGGAGGTCAGCTGCCGCCAGTGCATGATGTGTGAGGCGTGAATTACGCAAACGCCGCAGAAAATGTAGCCTCAGTGGTGCTCGGACGCTGCTCCGTCGTCCTTGCGCGGAACCAGGCCGTCATCGGCATTGGCGCCCGGATCTTCCGTGCCGTCCGGCTCGACCGATTCAACGGGAGTCGCTCTGGCAGGCGCAGGCGCCGGAGCCGACATTCGCACTGCGGGAGCGACCGCAGCAGAGCGCAACAGCTCGGCCGAGACCGGCGGCAGTTCGCTCGCGTGCGCGGAGACATCGCGAAAATTCTGACCGGTGCCGGTTTCAACATAGTTATCGTCGCGTGCGTCCGACTCGTCGCCCGTCAGGTCGCCTCCGGCTTGCTGATCGGTAAAACGCGGCGTGCCCTGGTAAATGGGACGCCCGAGCGGATCGACGAAATTGCTGCGAGCCTGTTGCCGGTCGGAGTGCAAGATTTCCTGCCCTTGCTGCTGGCTTTGCGACTGGCTCTGTTGGGCTGCGGGCTTTTCGGTAATGGTGGGCATGCGGTTCTCCTTGGCTGGTTGGTTCGCCTGCTGGTCCGCCTGTTCATTGCGCGCTTCGCTTTCAGTTTCGCTTTCAATGACGGCGTGCAGAATCATGCTCTCGGCAAACATGGGAAGCGCCTGAGGCCTAGTACTTGCGCGCCGAACCCGACTTGCGGCCGCCGCCCGAAATCTTGTTTTCGGTGGACCAGGCGCGGCGCTCGGCCTCCTTGTGGCTGACGCCGCGCTTTTCATAGCCGGCTTCGATATGTGCGACCTGCCGCTTTTGCTTGTCGGTATAGGAAGATTTATCGCCTTTGGGCATGATGAACTCCTTGACGTTTGAACATGACGGATGGTCCATCTTAGGCAAGACGGGACCGCCTGCCAGCAGGACAGGCACTTATTTCCCTGTAGGAGGATCGGCTGAAATCAGAGGCTGGAATGAGAGGCGGCATGAAGCGCAAGCCCCATGCCGCCTGAGCAAAGGAAAACGCGATCAGCCGGCTGCGAGCGCAGCGCTGACGATTTCCTGGGCTTCGTAAAAGATGCTGTCGAGATGCTTCTCGTCGCGGAAGCTTTCGGCGTAGATTTTGTAAATGTGTTCGGTGCCGGACGGACGTGCGGCAAACCAGCCATTGTCGCTGACGATCTTGACGCCGCCGAAGGCCTTGTCGTTGGCCGGTGCGGTGGTGAGGATCTGGCGGATTTCTTCGCCGGCCAGCTGCGTGGAATGCACGTTGTCGGCTGACAGTTTCGACAACAGTTTTTTCTGCTCCGGCGTTGCCGCTGCTTCGATGCGGCCATTGCACGGCAGGCCCAGTTGCTCGGTCAGGCCCCGGTAGATTTCGCCGGGATCGCGGCCGGTGCGCGCCGTCATTTCGGCGGCCAGTAAGGCGGCGGTGATGCCGTCCTTGTCGGTGCTCCACGGCGTACCGTCGAAACGCAGGAACGAGGCGCCGGCGCTCTCTTCGCAACCAAAGCCGAGACTGCCGTCCTGCAGGCCGTCGACGAACCATTTGAAGCCGATCGGCATTTCCTGCAGCGGCCGGTGCAATTGTGCGGCCACGCGATCGATCATCTGGCTGCTGACCAGCGTCTTGCCAACGCCCGTGTCGGCGCGCCATTCCGGACGATGCTGAAACAGATACGATACGGCGGCCGAGAGGAAATGATTCGACGGCATCAGGCCGACGCTCTTGGTGACGATGCCGTGGCGATCATGATCGGTATCGCAGGCGAAGGCGATGTCGAATTTGTCCTTCAGCGAAATCAGTTCGCGCATGGCGTATTGCGACGAGGGATCCATGCGGATCTGCGCGTCCCAATCCAGCGGCACGAAGCGGAAAGTCGGATCCACTTCGCGATTGACGACGGTCAGCCGGAGGTCGTAGCGATCGGCGATGGCGCCCCAGTAATGTACGCCTGCGCCGCCCAGCGGATCGACGCCGATGGTCCAGCGCCATCATCATCGCGTAGCGCGACGACGACGGCTTGAAAATGAAATCGGTCTCCAGCGCCTTGATCGGCAACAGCACGTCGACCATGCCCGCCAGCGGCGAGCCGAGTGCGGTGATGCCAACCATCTTGACGCCGTATTCCTTGGCGACCTCGCAATTGGTCAGCAACTCCGGCACGTTGCCCGTGGTCGAAAAGACCAGCAGCACATCGTTCTTGTCCAGCGTCGCCGCCACCATGCGCTGCAACAGGGCATCATGGTAAGTCGCCACCGGGCGGCCCAGCCGCACCAAGCGATAGCGCGCTTCGTCGGACATCATGGTGGAGCCGCCGCCCATGCCGAACGAATAGATCATGCGCGCGTCGCGCAGCAGTTCTGCGGCGCGCGTCAGGGAGTCGGAATTGATCAGTGCGCGATTGACTTCCAGCACGGCATGGATGTCGTTATAGACGACGTCGATCAGTTCCGGCGGTTGTCCGGACGGAATGGTTTTGACGCCATCGAAGAAACGTTGTCCGACTGCCACGGCCTGCGCCAGCATGAACTTGAATTCGCGCACATCGCGGCAGCCCATGGCCTTGGCAAATCGCGTCACGCTTGCCAGACTGACACCGGCCTTGAGCGCAAGTTCGCCGATGCTGGCGCTGGCGGCAAAGGACAAATCGCTCAGGATCGCCTCGGCGACCTTTTGCTCCGCCAGGCGCAACTGGCCGCTGCGCTCGGTAATGCGTGAAACGATGTCGAAAGCTTGTGCCATGGCTGTGGAATGAAGTCTCGAATTGTGGAGGAGCGCCCGGCCGGAATCGCCGTTAAAAACCTGCTATCGGAGGCGCAATAATTTTTTCGTGTTAGTTTATAACACACTTCCAACATAGTAAATTCAGGACTATGATTACGTCAAATCAAATTTTTGAGGAGAAATTCAAGATGAGTGATACAAACTACCAGAAAGAATGGCAAAGTGGCATCATCGATCCGCTCAACAAGGGAATCGGTACGCTGAACGCCCCGCTGGCGCCCGACGCCGCCAACGCCCTGCCCTGGAATCTCCTCAAGGAAGACCTGAGCCTGCCGACCGCCGTGCTGTACGAAGAGCGCCTCACCCACAACCTCGACTGGATGCAGCGCTTCGTGACGGAATACGGCGTCAAGCTGGCGCCGCACGGCAAGACCACCATGGCGCCGAAGCTGTTTGCGCGCCAGCTCGCCACGGGCGCCTGGGGCATCACGCTGGCAACCGCGCATCAAACCAATGTTGCCTATCACCACGGCGTGCGCCGCGTACTGATGGCAAATCAACTGGTCGGCAAGCAGAACATGCAGATCGTCTCACGCCTGCTGGAAGATCCGTCGTTCGAGTTCTTTTGCCTGGTCGATTCCGCCGAACTGGTCGATCAGCTCGGCCGCTTCTTCTCGGAGAAAAAGCAAACCCTCAACGTCCTGCTGGAACTGGGCCCGGTCGGCGGGCGCACCGGCGTGCGCGACAATGAGCAGCAAAGTACAGTATTAGCCGCCGTCAAGCGCTGGGAAGGCAGTATCGCGCTCTCCGGCATCGAAGTCTATGAAGGCGTGCTGAAGGAAGAAGCCGATATCCGCCTGTTCCTGCAGCGCGCGGTGCAATGCGCCAAGGACCTGGCGCAACAAGGCTACCTGAGCCATCGCACGGCGCAAAAGCCGGCCGTATTGACCGGCGCCGGCTCGGCCTGGTATGACGTCGTCGCGGAAGAATTCGCCGGCGCCGACATCGGTGTGCCGCTGGATGTGGTGCTGCGCCCCGGCTGCTACCTCACCCATGACGTCGGCATCTATCGCGCTGCACAGGAACAGATCCAGACCCGCAACCCGGTCGCACGCAAGATGCGCAGCGAACTGCTGCCGGCCCTGCAGTTGTGGGCATACGTGCAATCCGTTCCGGAAGTCGACAAGGCCATCATCGCGCTAGGCAAACGCGACGCCGCCTTCGACGCCGGCCTGCCGCTGCCGGTCAGGCGCTTCCGTCCGGGCCAGGACACCGTGCCGGCGGAGTCGCCTGCGCATTGGGAAGTCACCGGCATGATGGACCAGCACGCCTACCTCAAGATTGCGCCGGGCGACGATATCCGTGTCGGCGACATGATCGCCTTCGATATTTCTCACCCTTGCCTGACGTTCGACAAGTGGCGTCACCTGCCGGTGCTGGACGCCAAATTCAACGTTCTCGACATCGTCCAGACCTTCTTCTGAGCCCTTAGATTTTTGACCCAGCCCTTTGACATCATGAGCAAGAAAATCCTCGCCTACGGCGAAGCGATGGTGGAGTTCAACCAGAGCATCGAAAACCCGCGCTATTACCTGGAAGGCTTCGGCGGCGACACTTCCAACTTCTGCATAGCGGCGGCGCGCCAGGGCGCCGACACCGCCTACGTCAGCGCGGTCGGAGACGATCATTTCGGCAAGAGCCTGCAGGCGCTGTGGAAAAGCGAGCGCGTCGACGACGCCTGCGTCAGCGTGGTGCCGAATGTGCCGTCGGGGGTGTATTTCGTCACGCACGACGACGCCGGCCATCACTTCACCTACCTGCGTTCGAACTCCGCCGCCAGCCGCTACACGGCGGCGCAACTGCCGCTGCAAGCGATTGCCGAAGCCAAGGTGCTGCATTTGTCAGGCATCAGCCTGGCCATCAGCGAAAGCGCCTGCGACGCCGGCCTGGCGGCGATGGCGCACGCGCGCAAGAACGGCACGCTGACCTCGCTGGACACCAACCTGCGTCTGCGCCTGTGGCCGCTGGAACGCGCACGCGTCAAGATGGCCGAAGCTTTCGCGCTGTGCGACATCTGCCTGCCGAGCTGGGAAGACGTCAGCGCCCTCACCGGCCTCGAAGACCGCGACGCCATCGTCGACAAGTTGCTGGGGTACGGCGTCAAGCTGGTTGCCTTCAAACTCGGCAAGGAAGGCTGCTATGTCGCCACTGCCGCCGAACGCCGCATGGTGGCCGCATATCCGGTGGATGCCATCGATGCCACCGGCGCGGGCGACTGTTTCGGCGGCGCCTTCATTGCGCAACTGGTCGACGGCAAGGATCCGTTCGAGGCGGCGCGCTACGCCAATGTCGCGGCAGCCATTTCCACTACCGGCTACGGCGCGGTCGCGCCGATTCCGACTGCGGAACAGGTGCGCGCGGTGTTGAACGGCCTGAGCTGACTGGAACGCACGCAAGCGGCACAAATGAAAAGAGCGGCGAGGCCCAGGCCCGCCGCTCTTTTTTCGTCAGTTGCTTTGTCTCCGGCGCTAGGCTTTTTGCGCGACCACCAGCATGCCTTTGACAGGCTGACGAATTTCTTCGCGTAACGTCACATCGGTCATGCTGACCAGACTGAGACCGGCGTCGGCCAGGCAACGAGCGACATGGTCGGCGCCGTGACGATAGCGGCCGCTCGGATGCAATTGAAAACCGGCCACCTGCCCGGCGTCCTCCGCAACGGCTTCCACAGTGAACATGAAATGGCCGGCGCTCCTGAGCGAGGTCGCCACAGCATGGAACACCTTATCCAGGCTGCCGAAATAAATCAGCGTGTCAGCCGCCAGCACAAGGTCAAACGCCTGCGGCTGTGTGACCATGAATTCCGTGATTTCCTGCTTGATCAGCCGGTCATAGCCGCCACGCGCGCGCGCCTGATCGAGCATCTTGCCGGACAGGTCGACGCCCGTCAGCGAACGCGCATACGCCGCGACGATGGGCGCGCAGAGGCCGGTGCCGCAGCCGAGATCGAGCACATCGTATTGCTTGCCGGCGGCGGCGATGATGTCCAGCCCCTGCGCCATCAGTTGCGGACCGCGATAGCCGAGGCTGCCGACCAGATTGGCGTTGAAGGTCTCCGCATAGCGGTCGAAGTGCTTTTCGATATAGCTGTCTGAAGCCCGGCCCGGCACTTCAATCTGCGAGCAGGCAGCGTACATGTGCGCGGCAATCGGATTGCCGGGCTCGTCTTCCATCCAATCCCGGTAGACATCGGCGGCCTCTTGCAGGCGACCGAGGAAGTAAAAGGAAATGCCCAGCATCTCCTTCGATTTTCCTTCCAGCGGCGGCAGCACGAAGGCGCGACACTGGTAGTGCGAGCTGGTCATCTTGTCGCCGGCGGCGTCGTAGATATTGCCAAGGTGGATCAGGGCCGGGCCGAACTCGGGCGACAGCGCGACGGCCTGCTTGAAAGACGCGATCGCGCCTTCAGTGTCGTTGTGCTGCAGTTGGGAAGAACCGAGATTGTTCCATACCACGTGGTCGTGCGGATCGGCGTCGAGCGAGGCCTGATAGGCTTCGGAGGCTTCTTCGAATTCGCGCAACGCGAACAGCACGTTGCCGAGGTCGTTGTGCCAGGCCGCATTGTCCGGCTGCAGCGCGCATGACAGACGGATGCTCTGCACGCCTTCGTCATGCTGGCCGTTCTGATGCAAGAAAATGCCGAGGTAGTGCAAGGCTATCGGATGCACCGGATCCTGCGCCAGCACTTCACGGTAGATCCGCTCGGCCCGGGGCAGATCGCCGGAAGTGTGGAAGCCGATCGCCTGCTGCAGCAGCTGCAACAGCGCCGCATCCGCCCCGCCTTGAGAAAGAGACTGCATATGCTGTTCCTGTAACTTGTTCTGAAGGAGGGCCTGTTGGCAGGCCCTGGAATAAGCTTGTCTGGCAGCGATGCGCAATCCGTACATCCTCCATCAGCACGGCACGCCAGTCAGCAAGTGCTGCTTTGTCGCGGGGATCGAACGCAATCTTACAAGTTTTCTTCAGGGAAGCAAAAAAAAGCTTTCCGGCCGCAACGGGAAAGCTTTTTTCGATGGCCGCTTCAAGACCTCGCCCAGTCCGTCAGCCCGGCAAGCGCTCCACAATCCCTCCCAGCTTGCGCAGGGCCTGGTCCAGTTCATGGGTGAACGGCTTGCCGCAGCACAGGCGCAGGTAGTGATCGAAACGGTCCGAGTTGGAGAAGATCACGCCGGGAGACACCCCGATGCCCTGATCAAGCGCAGCCGCGAACACGGCCTTGGACGACAGCCCGCGCGGCAACTCCACCCACAGGCCGACGCCGCCGTCAGGCACGCTCAGACGCGTTTCCGACGGGAAGTAGCCGGCGATCGCTTCCGCCATCTGTTCGCGCTGCTCCTTGAGGTTGCCGCGCAAGCGCCGCAAGTGGCGGTCGTAGGCCGGCGAGCCCATGTAGTTGGCGGCGGTGATCTGCGTCCATTCCTCGTTGGCGCGGGTATAAGCGAACTTGAGCATCTTGACCCGTTCATGCCATTTGCCGCTGGTCATCCAGCCCAGCCGCATGCCCGGCGCCAGCACCTTGTTGAGCGAGGCGCAATAGATCACGTTGCCGCTGCGGTCCCAGACCTTGGCTGCGCTCGGCGCGACGTCGCCGTCGGCCAGTTCGCTGTAGGCGTCGTCTTCGATCAGCGGCACTGCACAGCGCTCGCACAGCGCCACCAGGCGTTCCTTGTGACTGTCCGGCATGATGCAGCCGAGCGGATTCTGCAGCGTCGGCACGACCACGACCGCCTTGATGTTGCCGTAGGTCTGGATGGCCAGTTCCAGTGCCTCGATCGAAATACCGGTTTGCGGGCTGGTCGGAATTTCCAGTGCGCGCATGCCCAGGCTTTCCAGCGTCTGCAGCAGGCCGAAGTAGGTCGGCGACTCCACCGCGATGGTGTCGCCCGCCTGCGCCACTGCACGCAGCGCTAGGTTGAGCGCCTCTATGCAGCCGTGCGTGACCACCACGTCGTCGGCGCCAATGCGGATGCCGGCGTTGAGCGCCCGCCGCGCGACCACCTGGCGGAAGGTGACATTGCCGTTGATCGGCATGGGGCTGGTCAGCAGGGAGGGCTGCTCGCGCAAGGCGCGGATGGCGGCGTTCTTGAGCGCTTCCACCGCATACAACTCCGGCGCGCAGCTCATGCCGCTCAGATCAATGGCGGGCGCCTGCAACTGCCGGCGCGCGATGAAATCGGATACCTGCTCGTGGATGCCGACGTATTGCGCCGGGTCGAGCGGTGCCAGAACATTCGGTTCGCCCACCGGTCGGATGGCGGCGCGACGCGGCTGGCGCACGAAATAGCCGGAGCGCGGACGCGCTTCCAGCCAGCCGCCCTCTTCCAGATGGCGCAAGGTCTGCAACGCGGTCGACAGGCTCACATGGTGCTGGCGCATCAGGTCGCGCACCGACGGCATGCGGTCGCCGGGAGCCAGGGTGCCGGACTGGATTGCCGACAGATAGTGTTCGGCCAGGCGCCGGTAGATCGGCAAGGCCGGTGCCGGCGCTGGTGTGGCCGTAGCGGCGGCGAAAGGAGGTGGTTGCATATCCATGGATGAATCTTCAGCGTTCCGCGACGGCGGCGATAGATACAGAGCAATCAAAAACAGACGATAACAGATCGGAAAAACGCCTGCTGTTTCGATTCACATGACAACAGCCTGTGCCTGTTTCGCAAGGCCGGACCTGCCTAGACTGTTCCTACGCCAACCAACAGGGAAAACATCATGCACACAACCGAAAGCCGCCAGACTGCCCCGACCCGGATCCAGCTCAGCGCCGGTCAAAGCTATTACTTGTGGAGCCGCCGCGACACCGTGCTGGTGGTGGAATCCGGCAGCATCCGCTTGCGCGAGTCGCCCGAATGGCTGTCCGACGCCGTCCTGCGAACCTTGCTCACCATCCACGAAGGCCAGCACTACCAGATCGAGCGCGGCGGCTGGATTTGTTTGCATGCAACGCGGGCGGCCGACGTGCTGCATTACGCGAGCGAACCGGCGCGCTATTTTTCGCTGGAATCCCTGGTTCGCCTCGCGATGGTGCCGGTCCGTCGCTTGCGCCACATGGCGGTACAATTGCTGGCGCCGCGCTAGGAATTTCCCGCGAAGATCGAACTCGCAAAATTGCATAATTTACATCAAGAAATCCGCAAATTGACATCGAAGAATGTGGGTGCATTGCATTAAAGGCATTACACTAATGCATCACCCACCTTTCTTCCCCGTTATGCAGAATCAAAGCCGCCCCCCCGACAATGCCGCCGCCGGCGGCGAATTCGTCAATGCGGAGATGTTTGAGCTGGCTCCCGTCTCCATGTGGCTGGAAGATTTCAGCGGCGTCAAGAAACTGCTCGATGCCTGGCGTGAAGCCGGCGTCACCGATTTGCGCAGCTATCTGCAAGCCGACTTGTCGCGCGTCCACGAATGCACCCTGAACATCCGCGTCCTGCAAGTGAACAGCAAGACGCTGCAATTGTTCGAGGCCGACAATCTGGAACATCTGATCGCCAACCTCGACAGGGTATTCCGCGACGACATGCTGCACACGCATATCGAAGAGCTGCTGCAGGTGTGGGAAGGCAAACACGAATTTTCCAGTCACAGCGTCAATTACACCTTGTCCGGCAAGCGCCTCGACATCCAGCTCAACGCGCGCATCCTTCCCGGCCATGAAGACAGCTGGGAGCGCGTGCTGCTGGCGGTGGAAAACGTCACCGAGCGCGAAACCGCACGGCGCAAGCTGACGCACAGCGAAGACTATGCGCGCGGGCTGTTCGAGTATTCGCCGATTTCGCTGTGGGTGGAGGATTTCAGCGCGGTCAAGCGCCTGTTCGGCGACCTGCGCCAGATCGGCATCAAGGACTTCCGCGTGTTCACCGACGTGCATCCGGAGTTCGTCGAGCGCTGCATGCAAGAGATCCGCGTCATCGACGTCAACCAGCAGACGCTGACGATGTTCCATGCGCCCGACAAGCAGACCTTGCTGTCGCGCCTGAGCGAAGTATTCCGTGACGACATGCGGCCGCATTTCTGCGAACAGCTGACCGAGCTGTGGCACGGCAACCTGTTCCACCAGCGCGAGGTGGTGAATTACGCCCTCAACGGCGATCAATTGCACGTGCATCTGCAGTTCTCGGTCTTCCCCGGCCACGAAGAGAACTGGGACCTCGTGCTGGTCTCGCTGACCGACATCACCGCGCGCAAGAAGGCCGAAGCCTATCTCGAATTCCTGGGCAAGCACGATGAGCTGACCAAGCTGCACAACCGCGCTTTCATGGTCGATGAAATGAATCGCCTGGAGCGCAAGGGACCGTTCCCGGTCAGCATCATCATGGCCGACCTCAACGGCCTCAAGGACGTCAACGACCAGCTCGGCCATGCTGCCGGCGACGCCCTGCTGCGCCGCATCGGCGAAGTGCTCGGCAAGGCCGCCGACCGGCCGATCCATGCGGCGCGCATCGGCGGCGACGAGTTCGCCATCCTGATGCCGGCCACCGATGAACGCGGCGTCGCGGCCATGATGGAGAACATCCAGAGCCTGATCGACATCAACAACCAGTATTACTCCGGTTCGCCGCTGAGCCTGTCGATGGGCAGTGCCACCAGCCAGCACGGCGAGCGCCTGGAAGCGACGGTGCAGCGAGCGGATGCGCTGATGTACGAGGACAAGCGTTCCTATTACGCCAAGACGCCGGGCCACGAACGGCGGCAAAGTTCTCCTGAATGAACGAGCGGCGGGTTGAATTGGAGGTCGACGGCGAGACCATCGCCGGCGACATCCTGAGCGCAACGGCTGCAGTGAACGCGCCGGGCGTACTGTTCCTGCATGGCGCAGGACAAAGCCATCGTCAACGCCAGCGCATCCTGCGGGAAGAGCTGGCGACGCTCGGCCTCGGCAGCATCGCGTTTGACTTTTCCGGCCACGGCGAAAGCAGCGCGAACGCACCGGGCTCGCTGCAGAAACGCCTGCGCCAGGCCGAACAAGTGTTGCAGCACTTCGATCCCGGACACCATATCCACACCGTCGCCGGCGTCAGCATGAGCGGCGAAATCGCCATCCGCCTGGCTTGCAAGGATGCCAGCGGCATCGGCCATGTCGTCTTGATGGTCGGAGCGATTTACGATCGGATGGCCTTCGCGTTGCCGTTCGGTCCGGCGTTTTCCGCGGCGCTACGCCGACCCGGCAGCTGGCGCGATGCGGAAACGCTGGAATTGATCCGCAGTTATCGCGGCGGCCTGACGATCATCCGCGCGCTCGACGATGCCGTGATTCCGCATGAGGTCGCCGACCTGCTGATGGACGCGGCGCAGTCGACGCGCTTCCGGCGCTTGATCGACTTGCCCGGCGTGGATCATCGGCTCAGTGAAAAAATCGCTCAGGATGCAGCACTGCGGCGACGCATTGCCACCGCCATCAGCGCGGACGAGTTGCACAAGCAGGACACTCGGGAAGAAAAATAATCAGGCGCTGGTCGACACCAGCGTGCCGACAACGCCCGAGGCGAACGAGTCGTTGGCCGCTATTGCGACGGCCGACAAGCCGGGATCGCTGCGCAGTACTGCAGCAAACTGGGGCGAGACTCCGCTGGTGGGCGTGAACACGCCGCTGCCGTTGTAGACGCCGTCCACTGCGGGTTGGGCCTGGTCGGGCTCCCGGCCATCGTTCCGTGGCAAATCTGCGGATGCCGAGTTGGCAGCCTGGGAAGATTTCCGCTCTTGCGGCACAACTTGCGGCGGCGGCCTTTGGCCGGATACGCCGGCAAAAGAGATCTCGCGCAGTAGACCGGCAGCCGTGTACGTCACCGATCCGGCCGGCGCGCCGCTGATGCTGACAACCACCGATCCGGCCCTGGTCAGCGCCACCGCCGTGCTGATTGCCGCAGGGCTCAGGCCGAGGTCGATCACCGGCGTACTGCCTCCGTAGGCAGCCGGCACGCTGGCGGTAAACGAACTGTTGATTGCAATGGCCATGCGGATCCTCAACGGCTGAATCAGCCCCTCTGTTCAGCTTAGCAGCAACCCGGCTGATTTTCGATGCAACAGTGACAACTCGGCCTTGCGGCAGAGCCGGCGGCGAAAAAAAACCGCCGGGCTCACGCAGCGGCGGCTTTCATCGTCCATGCGGACTATTTCTCTTCGTGTTCCGTCTGCACAATACTGACGGGCTTGCCCTTGATCTTGCGCCAGGCGTACACGATGTAGCCGGACAAGCCGTACAGGACGAACAGGCCGAACAGTACCTTGGACGGATCGCTGGAGATCACCACCAGGAGCACCACCACCAGCAAGGCTGCGATGAAGGGCACCGGCTTGCGGAAATTGATGTCCTTGAAACTGTAGAACGGTACATTGGTCACCATCGTGATGCCGGCATACAAGGTAATGATCCACGCCGCCCAGCTCAGGTCGGTGCCGGCGAAACGCAGGTCGTCCATCAGCCAGACAAAACCGGCCACCAGCGCCGCAGCCGCAGGACTTGGCAGACCCTGGAAGTAACGTTTGTCGACCACCGCGATGTTGGTATTGAAGCGCGCAAGGCGCAATGCCCCGCCGGCGCAATACACGAACGCCGCCAGCCAGCCCAGCTTGCCCATGCCGCGCAGGGACCATTCATACACCACCAGCGCCGGTGCCGCGCCGAACGACACCATGTCGGACAAGCTGTCGTACTGGGCGCCGAATTCACTTTGCGTATTGGTCATGCGGGCGACGCGGCCATCCAGGCTGTCCAGCACCATCGCGACGAAAATGGCGATGGAGGCATGATCGAACTTCAGGTTCATCGCCATCACGATAGCGTAGAAGCCGCAGAACAGCGCCGCTGTCGTGAATGCATTCGGCAGCAGGTAAATGCCGCGCGAGCGCCGCGGACGCACGATCGGCGCGCCGTCGGCGTCCTCCAGCTGGGCCGGATACATCGGCGCCTTATGGCTGCGCAAGGATTTCGGAAACGGAATCGCGCCCTTGTTTTTGCGTCTGCGGAAAGTTGCCATAGGAAGTCTGTCCAATATGCGTCGGGTGATCAGAATTCAGCCAGGATGGTTTCCGTGGCCGAGACTTTTTCACCGACACTTACTTTCGGGGTTGCCGTCAGCGGCAGGTAGACGTCAACGCGCGAGCCGAAACGGATGAAGCCGTAACGCTGGCCGCGCGCCAGCACGTCGCCGGCTTTGACGTAGCACAGGATGCGGCGCGCAATCAGGCCCGCCACTTGCACGCATGTCACGCTCTGGCCGTTGGCTGCGGTGATGGCCAGCGCGTTGCGCTCGTTTTCCAGCGAAGCCTTGTCGAGGTCGGCGTTGACGAATTTGCCGGGGAAATACTGCACGGTCTCAATCTTGCCGTCCACCGGGGCGCGGTTGGAGTGAACGTTGAACACGTTCATGAACACGCTGATCTTAAGCGCTTCACGATTGGTGTAGGGATCATGCGCTTTGGCAACCACCACGATGCGGCCGTCGGCAGGCGACAGCACGGCATTCGGATTTTGCGGAATGGTGCGAGGAGGATCGCGGAAGAACTGCAGGACGAACAAGGCAATGATCCAGAAGGGAATCGACCATGCTCCCCCGATCAGGGTAACGACAACGGCGACGACAACGGCAATGCCCAGAAAAGGCCAGCCTTCGCGGGCAATAATAGGATGTGGATAGTGATTGTTCAACGTTGCTCCGATAGTCGCTGATAGTTTTCAAATGTTAAAGCGTGCTTATTCTAGACGAGCGCCTAAGAAATGTAACGCACCGCAAGTTAAATCAACGGATATTTACCCGTTGACAGCGAATGACAGCCAGAGATTCCGGCCGGAGGAAAACGGAGGGACCTGGTGGCCTGAGGTAGCCATTCTTGTTCTGATAAAGGGCCTATTTTATCGCGATTAGCACGATCGGCGCGAACAATGGCGATGGGAACGAAGGACTGGGGCGGAGAGACGCAAGAGAGACGCAAGAGAGACGCAAGAGAGACGCAAGACAGAATCACGGCGCAGCAGCAGCCGGTGCATGAGAGAGCATCGGACGACTCGCACCGCAAGCCGCCCGATGTCATCACATCAACTACTTGAAACGCACCTTGCCGACCAGATGCATGCCGATGGTGGTGTCACCCGGCTCGAAACTCGGCTCGGCCACGGCTTCCTGTGCGGGAGCATCGGCCATTGCACGCATCATCATCGCCTTGGGCGCCGGAGCGTTCTGAGCATAGTTGCCCGAGCCTTCGAAGTCCACCGTCTCCAGGACGGCATCATTGCCGCGACGCCCCATGGCGCCGGCAATCGATGCAATACGCTCGTTGAGATTCTTGAAGGTTGCGTTGATCAGGTCGGCGTCCAGCTTCCGGGTGGCAGCCGGGCTCAGCCCGAATTGCAGGTTGTTGAGTCCCAGCACGCCCTGCGCTGCCGCCACGGTCCGGGGCAGGCCCTCCAGATTGGTGGTAGTGACGTCAAGGTATTGACCCACACGCCAGCCGACGATGGGACGCGGCTTGTTGGTCGGACGCGGATCCTCGGCGTAGACCGCATAGGTGTAGTAGCCGCGCGTCTTGAGCTGCGCTTGCGGGTCCTGCCGCTTCACGATGTCGATGCCCTGCTTCATCTTCTTGTTGACGCGCGACGCGGCGGCGGCCTTGTCCTTGTCCTGCTCTTCCACGTTCAGGGTGGCGCGCGCTTCATCGTTGGGCACGACGAGTTCGCCCGAGGCGGGAATGACCACCATGGTGCCGGTGGTTTGAACGGATTGCGCATGTGCCGCCATCGTGGCAGTGGCGAGTACGGCGGCGAATAATAGTTGGCTTGAGCGCGACATGGATTCTCCAAAATAAAACGGATTAATGAGTTTCCCACCGCCTTGCAGAGGAAGGCACAAATGAAAGCGGCAAGGAATACGGGCGTTTGGACGCCTTGCAGCACGCTTAGTTCTTCGGAGGAAGAATGCGATTGTGACAAGATGCAAGCATTGCAACAGGTTTGTTACTCGCAAGTAGCAGAGAATAAAAAAAGGACGCCGGAGCGTCCTTTTCCTCATCGATACAGAGACCGATTAGTTCTTCGACTGATCAACCAGCTTGTTTGCCTTGATCCAAGGCATCATCGCGCGCAGCTTCTCGCCGACGATTTCAATTTGATGCTCAGCATTGATACGGCGACGCGACAGCAAGGTCGGCGCACCGGCCTTGTTTTCCAGGATGAAGCTCTTGGCGTATTCGCCGGTCTGGATGTCGTTCAGCACTTGCTTCATGACCTTCTTGCTCTCTTCGTTGATGATGCGCGGGCCGGTCACGTATTCGCCGTATTCCGCATTGTTCGAGATCGAGTAGTTCATGTTGGCGATGCCGCCTTCGTAGATCAGGTCGACGATCAGCTTCAGTTCGTGCAGGCATTCGAAGTACGCCATTTCCGGCGCGTAGCCGGCTTCCACCAGCGTTTCGAAACCGGCCTTGATCAGTTCCACGGCGCCGCCGCACAGAACCGCTTGTTCGCCGAACAGGTCGGTTTCGGTTTCTTCGCGGAAGTTGGTTTCGATGATGCCGGCGCGGCCGCCGCCGTTGGCGGTGGCGTACGACAGGGCGACGTCACGGGCGGTGCCGGACTTGTCCTGGTACACGGCGATCAGGTGCGGCACGCCGCCGCCCTGGGTGTAGGTCGAACGCACGGTGTGGCCTGGGGCCTTCGGCGCGATCATGATGATGTCCAGATCGGCGCGCGGCACGACTTGACCGTAGTGGATGTTGAAGCCGTGGGCGAACGCGACTGTGGCGCCTTGCTTGGCGTGCGGTGCAACGTTTTCTGCATAGACCTGGCCGATGTTTTCATCCGGCAGCAGGATCATGATGACGTCGGCACCCTTGACGGCTTCGTTGACTTCGGCAACGTTCAGGCCGGCGTTCTTGGCCTTGTTCCACGAGGCGCCATCCTTGCGCAGCGCAACCGTGACCTTGCAGCCGGAGTCATTCAGGTTTTGTGCGTGGGCGTGGCCTTGCGAACCGTAACCGATGATGGTCACGTTCTTGTTCTTGATCAGGGACAGGTCTGCGTCTTTATCGTAAAAAACTTTCATGATTTTTCCTATTAACTAATTTTTAAAATATGGATGATGAATGGCTGATGAATATCAAACAGGGTTACCAACGATGTTCGTGCCTCAGACCTTGAGGATCCGTTCGCCGCGGCCGATGCCGGAGCCGCCGGTACGCACAGTCTCAAGAATCGCCGCACGGTCGATCGAGTCGATAAACGCGTCCAGCTTGCCCTTGTTGCCTGTCAATTCGATGGTGTAGGTCTTTTCGGTGACATCGATGATGCGGCCGCGGAAGATGTCCGCAGTGCGCTTCATTTCTTCACGTTCCTTGCCCACGGCACGTACCTTGATCAGCATCAGTTCGCGCTCGATATGCGCGCCTTCAGTCAGATCCACGACCTTCACCACCTCGATCAGGCGGTTCAGGTGTTTGGTGATTTGTTCAATCACGTCGTCCGAGCCGCTGGTCACGATGGTCATGCGCGACAACGTGGCGTCTTCGGTAGGTGCAACAGTCAGGGTTTCGATGTTATAGCCGCGCGCGGAGAACAGGCCCACCACACGGGACAGAGCGCCGGCTTCGTTTTCCAGCAGTACAGAAACAATATGGCGCATTACAGATCCTCCGAACCCAAGAGCATTTCAGTCAAACCCTTACCCGCCTTGACCATCGGCCAGACGTTTTCGGTTTGATCCGTAATGAAGTTCATGAAGACCAGCTTGTCTTTCATGCCGAACGCTTCCCTGAGCGCACCGTCCACATCGCCCGGCTTCTCGATCTTCATGCCGACGTGGCCATAGGACTCGGCCAGCTTGGTGAAGTCAGGCAGGGAATCCATGTACGACTCGGAGTAGCGCGAACCGTAATCGATTTGCTGCCACTGGCGAACCATGCCTAGGAAACGGTTGTTCAGCAAAATGATCTTTGGCGTCAGGTGATACTGCTTGCAAGTCGCCAGCTCCTGGATGCACATCTGGATCGACGCTTCGCCGGTGATGCAGGCGACGGTCGCATCGGGGTTGGCCTTTTGCACGCCCATGGCGTACGGCAGGCCGACGCCCATGGTGCCCAGGCCGCCGGAATTGATCCAGCGGCGCGGCTTGTCGAAACCGTAGTACTGCGCGGCCCACATCTGATGCTGGCCGACGTCGGACGTGATGAAGGCATCGCCCTTGGTGATGTCCCAGACGTTCTTGATCACGGCCTGCGGCTTGATGAACTCGTCCGAAGTCGCGAACTTCAGGCAGTCGCGCTCGCGCCACTTGTTGATCTGCTTCCACCAGTTCGCCAATGCAGGCGCATTGGGCTTGGTTTCGGCGGCGTCCAGCTGGGTCAGCAATTCCTGCAGCACGTCCTTGACGTTGCCGACGATCGGGATGTCGACCTTGACGCGCTTGGAAATCGACGAGGGATCAATGTCGATATGAATGATCTTGCGCGCGTTGGAAGCGAAGTGTTTAGGATTGCCGATCACGCGGTCATCGAAGCGCGCCCCGATGGCGATCATCACATCGCTGTGCTGCATCGCCATGTTGGCTTCGTAGGTACCGTGCATGCCCGGCATGCCGACGAACTTGTCGCTGGTCGAGCGGTAAGCGCCCAGGCCCATCAGCGTGTTGGTGCAAGGGAAGCCGAGACGATCCACCAGCTTGTTGAGCTCGGGAGCGGCATTCGCGAGGATCACACCGCCGCCGGTGTAGATCATCGGACGCTCGGCAGTCAGCAACAGTTGCAGCGCCTTGCGGATCTGGCCGGAATGGCCCTTGTCGACCGGCTTGTACGAACGCATTTCGACGGTTTTCGGATACTCGTAGGCACAGGTGTGCATCGAAATATCCTTCGGAATATCAATCAGCACCGGGCCTGGACGGCCGGTGGTGGCGATGTAGAAAGCTTTTTTCATCGTCTCTGCGAGGTCCTTCACATCCTTCACGAGGAAGTTGTGCTTGACGCAGGGACGCGTGATGCCGACGGTGTCGCACTCCTGGAAGGCGTCCTGACCGATGGCGGTCGAAGGCACCTGGCCGGAAATCACGATCATCGGGATCGAATCCATGTACGCGGTCGCCAGGCCGGTCACCGCATTGGTGACGCCGGGACCGGAGGTCACGATGCAGACGCCGACTTTTTCGGAGCTGCGCGAATAGGCATCCGCTGCATGCACCGCAGCCTGCTCGTGGCGTACCAGGATATGTTGGAATTTGTCTTGCTTGAAGATAGCGTCGTAAATGTAAAGCACGGCGCCACCAGGATAACCGAAGACATGCTCAACGCCCTCTTCAGCCAGGCAACGGACGAGTATCTCCGCACCGGTGAGGTTTTCTGCACTCATTACTACTTCCTTTCAAGGTCCATTGGAGATTGATCGGATGTTCTCTCCTGGCGAAATCGCACTGATCGACCTGCGTCCTCCGGCATCCCTTCTTTGTGCGGTCACGTCATTTCTGCGCCTCAACCGTAGTGAGGTTCAAAATGCCGCTCAGCGCGACTCGTTCAGCCTTGGTGCAAGCACACCGTTACGAATTTCTCGCGCTTGTGGCGCGGGTTAGAACAAACAGCTTTTTAAATAAAGCGCGTCTTTGACAATCGCTACATTATGCGTAGCCACGGTAAAGACCATAGAACTTCATGTTGATGAAGCGGACTGACACGTTAATGCGTCGCATCATTTTGGTCAAGCGAATTTAGTGCGGCAGCCCGCAAAACCGCCCTGTAATTGTGCTTTTCCGATAAACACCACCACAAACAAGGGCTTTTTTGCTAGCATGCGCTCTGTTACAAATCCGTACATTCCACCAACATACCCGTCGGAATTGCATTCGATTCATTTATTCCCGGCTGCTCATCGACAAGCCGTATTGCATGGCAACTGACAAAGAACTCTCCGATTTTCTCGAAAATGTCGAACGCCGCGCCTTCAAGCAGGCTGTGTATGCCGTGCGAAAAGATGAAGCGGCGCTCGATATTGTCCAGGATGCGATGATCAAGCTGGCCGAGAAATACGGCGACAAGCCGGCCAACGAACTTCCCCTGCTGTTTCAGCGCATCCTGCAAAACACCATCCATGACTTTTTCCGCCGGGAAAAAGTGCGCACCACCTGGGTCAGCCTGTTTTCCAGCATCGGCCGCGACAACGAGAACCAGGAAGACTTCGACCTGCTCGAAAGCTATGAGGCCGAAGAAGGCACCCAAGCCTCGGAATCCAGCGCAGACAAGGTTGAACGCGAACAAACGCTCGCCTTGATCGACGCCGAAGTACAAAAACTTCCGACCCGTCAACGGGAAGCCTTTCTCATGCGTTACTGGCAAGACATGGATGTCGCCGAGACAGCTGCCGCAATGGGATGCTCAGAGGGCAGCGTCAAAACTCATTGTTCTCGCGCAACACACGCCCTGGCTCAAGCTCTCAGGGCCAAAGGAATCACTTTATGAACAACAAAGAACTACAATTTGCTTACCGGGTAAAGCGCGCTCTGGACGCCAATCTGGAACACCTGCCCGAATCGACCACGCAAAGCCTGGCGGAAGCGCGCCGTGTTGCGCTTGCCCGCAAGAAAAAGACCGCACCGGTTCGCGCCGTAGCGCCCCAATTCGTGCTGGCCGGCGCCTCCGGCGGCAGTTTCACGCCGTCATCGTCGTTTTCCTGGCTGGGCCGCCTCGGCGTCGCCATCCCGCTGCTGGCCGGCGTGATGCTGTTTGCCGGTTTGTATGAGCACGAACACCAGCAGCGCATCAGCGCCCTGGCCGAAATCGACGCCGGCGTCTTGTCGGATGAACTGCCGCTGTCGGCCTATCTCGATCACGGTTTCAACGCCTATCTGGCGCAGCAAGGCGAATAATTGATGGCAGGCACCCGGACTTCCATGAGTACCGCAGCACGCAACATTCTGAGTTTTGCCGTTGCCGCAGTCGTCGCACTGGCCGGCCTGTCCGTCCTGACGTGCAAGGCGGTGCATGCGCAAGGTCCTAGCACCACGGCTGCAACCCAGCAGCCTGCGCCTGTCCCGGCCACGCCTTCCAAAATGGCCAAGAGACCCGAATCCAAGCCGACCTGGAGCGAGCTGACGCCCGCGCAGCAGCACGCGCTCGCGCCGCTGGCAGGCGAATGGAAGAAAATGGAATTCAACAGCAAGGAGAAATGGCTGGTCATCGGCAACAAGTTCGCCGCCATGAGCCCTGCCGAACAGGAACGCATGCAGGAGCGCATGCGTGACTGGGTCAAGCTGACGCCAGTGCAACGCCGTTCCGTACGCGAAAGCTATACCCGCGCCAAAAAGCTGGACGCCGACAAGAGGTCCGCCCAATGGAAGGAATACCAGCAATTGTCCGACGAACAAAAGAAGAAACTGTCACAGGCCAAGCTGCCCAAGCATGTCGCCGCGCTGCCGCCGACCCAGGCCAAGGCTGCGCCGACCATCCAGTTGCCGCCTGAAGCGCTGGAGCAGACTCTGGTGCCTCCGCCGGCGCAGGTTACGCCGGCATCCGCAACACCGGCTGAGGTCAAGTAAATCGTCCGGGGCCGAGGCCTCGCAAAGAGATTCGCAAATACAAAACGCCATGTCCGCGCACAACACGCCGGCATGGCGTTTTTGCGTCGTCGCCGGATCTCACTTTGCGCATCGGTCCGCGCCTGGTTCGCGTATCATGCATCCCGGCGTGTATGCGCCTTCACATGACTACTTGCCACCAAGAGAAGAGACCGCCTTGAGCTCCGCACCGACGCCTGCAACCACATCCGCCCTGCCCACGCCATCCCTGCGCCGCCGTCTGTGCAGCATGGTGTACGAATCCATGCTGCTGTTCGGCGTGGTGTTCATTTCGACCCTGATCTTCTCCACCGTACTCGAACAGCGCCACGCGCTTTACCTGCGCCATGCGCTGGAAAGCTGGCTGTTCGTCATCCTCGGCCTGTACTTTATCTGGTTCTGGAACCGCGGCGGCCAGACGCTGGCGATGAAGACCTGGCGCATTCGCCTGACCCGCACTGACGGTGCCCCGGTCAACGCATGGCGCGCACTGGTGCGCTTCCTGCTCAGCTGGCTGTGGTTCCTGCCGGGACTGGCGCTGGCCTGGGCACTGGGCGCCAAGGGCTGGATGCTGATCTGGATCCCGGCCATCAACGCTGTGGTCTGGGCCGCCTTGATCTACGCCGATCCGCAACGCCAGTTCTTGCACGATCGCCTGGCCGGCACGCGGATCGTGGATTTGAATCCGCCCAAAAAGAAACAATAAGCCGCGCTGCAATAAAACGGTCATGCAATCCTGTTACGCTAGTCCTTTCGACCACAATCAAGAGGCCGTCGCTGCATGATCGCCCGCATTGCCAGAACCCTGCTGCTGACCCAGTTCGGCGTCGCTGCCCTGTTCTACCTCCTGCTCGTCAAGCTGCATGTCACCAATGTCCCGCTCGCCATCATCCTCAGCCTGGCGATGGTCGGGCTGTTCCGCGCCTCGATCACGGCCAACAGCTTTTTTCTGACCTGGCCCAACCGCGCCAAATCGGCGCACACGCCCGAACTGAGCTGGCCCGGCATATTCCGGCTGTTTGCCGGCGAATATTGCGCGACCATGGTGTGTTCTTCGTGGGGCATGCCGTTCCAGCGTTTCGACAAGCGCATCTATACCGACACCACCTCATTGCCAGTGTTGCTGATCCATGGCTACGGCTGCAACAGCGGCTACTGGCACTGGATGAGCAAGGCGCTGGAAGAAGCCCACATCACGCATTACGCAGTCGACATGGAGCCGGTGTTCGGCAGCATTGACGGCTACGCGCCGCTGGTCCATGAAGCGGTGCAGCGCCTGGTGACCGAAAGCGGCCAGGACAAGATCGTCATCGTCGCCCACAGCATGGGCGGCTTGGCGGCGCGCGCGTACCTGCGCGACCACGGCTGCGCCAACATCGCCAAGGTCATCACGCTGGGAACGCCGCATCACGGCACCACCATCGCCAACTTCGGCATCGGCATCAACTGCGGCGAAATGAACTGGCTCGGCCGCGCCGAAGAAGGCACCAGCAGCGAGTGGCTGCAAAAACTCGCCGCCACCGAAGAACCGGCCACGCGCGCCGTCATCCTGTCGATCTATTCGCACCACGACAATATCGTCTCGCCGCAAATCTCCTCGCACTTGCCCGGCGCCGAAAATATCCCCATCAGCGGCATCGGCCACGTCGCGCTGGCGCTCGATCCCGGCATCCAGGCCCGCGTCATCGCGGAAATTCACAAAGCCGGGATATAAAAAAACCCGCATGGCGACATGCGGGTTCCGGTGACGCGAGCAGGAAATTACTTCTGCGCTTCTTTCGCGGTGTCCTGGATTTTCTGGCCTGCGGCTTCCATCTTCTCACCGGCCTTCTGCGTCAGATCCTTGGCGCCGGCCTTCATGTCGCCGACGGCCTGATCGATCTTCTGGCCCGCCTCCGCCGCCTTTTCCTGCGCCTTGTCGGCCACCACCGCCGCCTGATCGCCGGCGTTCTTCACCGCACTGTCGATCTGCTTGCCCATGGCTTCCGCCGGTCCGGGCGTTTCTTCTTTTTTCTGGCAGGCTGAGATCGCCAGTCCCACTGCGCCGATTGCCAACGCAGCGCCGATCACTTTGATCAATTTCATAGCATCCTCTCACAAAAAAACAGCGGAAAAAATCCCGGAAAATCATGCCGGCCCACGATAGCACGATGCCCAGACAGCGCGGTATCCAAAACGTAAAAACAGTAATAATTCTTCGTCAAAACAACCGGATTTCCCGGCGCCCTTCGTCTCACATCAAGGCGAGTTCAGCTTCGGTGAAGCCTGCCGCGCGGCGCGCCTCCATGTTGAACGGCCCGCGCATCACCGGCGCCTTGAATTCGACCGTCAAGCGGGCAAACGTCGCGATCGGATCGAGTCCGCGTTGCTCGCACAACCAGCCGTACCAGCGATTGCCGATGGCCACATGGCCGATTTCATCGCGCATGATGATGTCCAGGATGGCCGCCGCCGCGTGGTCGCCGGCCTGCGCCAGCTTGTTGCGCACCGGCGGCGCGGCATCCAGGCCGCGCGCCTCCATCGTGCGCGGCACAAGCGCGATGCGGGCCAGGATGTCGTCCTTGGTTTTTTCGGCCATGTCCCACAGGCTGTTATGCGCGGTGAAATCACCGTAGGCGCAACCGAGCACCTGCAAATGCGACTCCAGCAACGAGAAGTGATAGGCCTCTTCGTCGGCCACCTTGAGCCAATCGGCGTAGAACGCCTCGGGCATGCCAGGGAAACGCCAGATCACGTCAAGCGCCAGATTGATGGCATTGAATTCGATGTGCGCCAGCGCATGGATCATCGCCGCGCGCCCCTCTTCGGTACGCATCGAGCGCGACTTCACCAGCAGCGGCGACACCAGTTCGGGATGCGCCGGCCGGCCCGGCACGGCGGCATCGGCAAACAATGTGGCATCGCGGTCCAGCATCAGAGTGCCGGCATGCCAGGCCTGCGACATGACGCGCACGCCAGCCGCCTTGGCGGCGCCGCCGGTGTGGACCAGCCAATGCAGCGCGGCGCGGCGCAATTCGGTCCCGGCGGAAAACTTGTTCTCAGGAAAATCAGGGGGCGGCGATGGATTCACGATGATTTATGGCAGCAGCGGTAAAATGGCGGGTTGATGGAACACAGTTTGTCCCAATATGGATGTCTGTGTCCCCGAATAACCGAGGAGACAATTTTATTATGGCAATTTACAAGTTGGAAGAAAACACGCCGGAAATCGCGGAAACCGCCTGGGTGGCGGAGTCGGCCGTGGTGGTCGGCAAGGTCAAGCTCGAAGAGCACGCCAGCGTGTGGTTCAACGTCAGCATCCGCGGCGACAATGAATTAATCACCATCGGCGAAAACAGCAACGTCCAGGAAGGCGCAGTATTGCACACCGACGTCGGCTATCCGATGCATATCGGCAAGAACGTGACGGTCGGCCACCAGGCCATGCTGCACGGCTGCACCATTGGCGAAGGTGCCCTGATCGGCATCCAGGCCATCGTGCTCAACGGCGCGAAGATCGGCAAGAACAGCCTGGTCGGCGCCGGTGCGCTGGTCACCGAAGGCAAGGAATTCCCGGAAAACTCGCTGATCATCGGTTCGCCGGCCAAGGCCGTGCGCACCCTGAGCGAAGAAGATATCGCCCGCATGCGCGCCGGCACCGACAGTTATGTCGAACGCGCGCAATTGTTCAAGACCAGTCTCAAACGCATCGCCTGAAGCGTCTCGAAGCAAGGCAACAGCACGACAGCACGTTGCGGCGCATGCCGCTTCTTGCCGAGTGAGCAACAAGAAAGAAACAATGAAAGATACGCTGCAAAAATTCATGGTGGAAAATGCGCCGGTTCGCGGAGAACTGGTGGAAATCTCCGCAACCTGGCAACAGGTGCTGGCGCGCCGCGACTATCCGGTGGCGGTCAAGGCGCTGCTCGGCCAGATGCTGTCGGCCGCGGCGCTGCTGTCGGCCAACCTCAAGTTCAACGGCATGGTCGTCATGCAGATCCATGGCGACGGTCCGGTCCGGCTGCTGGTGGTCGAATGCGACTCCGAACTGCGCCTGCGCGCCACCGCCAAGCTGGTCGAGGACGCAGATGTAGCCGACGACGCCACTTTGATGCAGCTGGTCAACGCCAACGGCGAAGGCCGTTTTGCCATCACGCTCGATCCGAAGGACAAGATGCCGGGCCAGCAGGCTTACCAGGGCGTCGTACCGCTGGATGGCGATACGGTGGCAACGGTGATTGAAAACTACATGCTGCGCTCCGAACAGCTCGACACCAAGCTGTGGCTCGCCGCCGACGACAAGGTATCGCGCGGCCTGCTGCTGCAAAAGCTGCCGAATCATGGCGGCAAGGACGTCGGCAAGGCGGCGCCCGAAGAAGAGCTGGAAACCTGGAACCGGCTGTCGATGCTGGGCAACACGCTGCGCAGCGAAGAACTGCTGAGCACCGATATCGAAACGCTGATGCATCGCCTGTTCTGGGAAGAAACCATCCGCGTCTTCGAGCCTTCGCATCCGGAATTCCACTGCACTTGCTCGCGCGAAAAGGTCGGCAACATGCTCAAGATGCTCGGCCAGGCTGAAGTCGAAGATGCGCTTTCCACGCAGGAAAAACTCAGCGTCGATTGCGATTTCTGCGGACTGCATTACGAGTTCGATGCAGTTGATTGCGCGCAAATCTTCCGTGCCGAAACTCCTGCGGACACCGTACCGCAGACGGATACGCGTCACTGAACTTCGTCACCGCGCACCGGATGGCCGCCGCTGGATTCCAGCCGCGGCCATTCTTCTTGCGGAATGAACTACCGCGTCAGGCCGGCACCAGCAAACCCAGCTGCGCCGCATCGAGATAGCACCACTCGCCCTCTTCCAGATCCAGCGCATTCAGCTGCAAACCGCCGATGGCAGTGCGGCGCAAGGCGCTGCAATGGTTGCCGGCCGCCGCCAGCATGCGCTTGACCTGATGGTATTTGCCTTGCTCCAGCACGATTTCCAGCAGATGGGCGTCGAGCTTGCGGCAAGTTACGGCCGCCAGCGGCGCCGGCTCGTCGTGCAGCTGCACGCCGCCCAGCAACTGCGCAATCAGCTCGTCCGTGACGGCGTCGTGCGTGGTGGCCGCGTAGACCTTGGGCACATGGCGCTTGGGCGAAGATTGCGCATGGATGAACGCCCCGTCATCCGACATCAGCAGCAAGCCGGTGGTGTCATGGTCGAGGCGGCCGACCGGCTGCACGTCGCGCCACGAAAATTGTTCCGGCAAAATCGTCAGCACGCCGGGGTGATGGCTGGGCTTGCGCGAACATTCGAAATTGGCGGGCTTGTTCAGGGCGATGTAGACGTGTTCGCGATACGTCCACTCTTCGTCGAACAGCGTGAACGCAAGTCCGTCGGTGTCAGGTGTAAAACGGTAGTCGTCGACGACTTCGCCGTTGATGGCGACTTCGCCGTCTTCGATCAGCGAACGGCAATATTTGCGCGATCCGAAACCTTGCGACTGGAGGATGCGATCCAGGGTCAACTTGCTCATTGCTTGGGCTTTCTGTCTTGTTTTGGCGTCAGTATCTGGCGGGCGATGCCGCGCAGGATATTGACCTCTTCGGTTTCCAGCTGCGTGCGCGCAAACAGGCGTTTGAGGCGCGGCATCAATTTTTTGGGGCTGTCCGGCTTGAGGAACTCAATCGCCACCAGCGCTTCTTCGAGATGGCGGAACATGCCCTCGATCTCCGCCACGCCCGCCATCTCGCCCTGGAAGCCGATATCGCCGGCCTGCACGCGGTCGCCCAGCTCGGCCATGCGGCATTCATAGGCGAGCACCTGCACCGCCTGCGCCAGGTTGAGCGAGGAGTAATCAGGATTGGCCGGGATGTTGATCAGCACATTGCATTTCTGCACCAGCTCGTTGGGCAGGCCGAAACGCTCGTTGCCGAAGATCATCGCAGCCTTGAGTCCGACGTCGCCGGCAATCTGCCCGGCAATCGCGCGCGGCGAAACCACCGGCGGCGAAAACTCACGCAGCCGCGCGCTGATGGCGGCGGCGAAATTGCAATCCTGCAACGCCTCCTCGATACTCGACACGATGCGCGCACCGGACAGCACGTCCTGCGCGCCGCTGGCGAAGGCCACGGCAGCCTCTTCCTCGACTGCATTGGGAAAGCGTGGATTGATCAGCACCAGCTCGCCGAAACCCATGGTCTTGATGGCGCGGGCGGCCGCGCCGATATTGCCTGGACTGCTGGTTTCCACCAACACGAAACGGAGGCGCTTGAAAACAGAATTATCGATTTTGGGCGTGTTCATTTAAAATAGCGGTATTCGCACGTTCGAAAACTTCGTAAGCCCGCCTGAAACAGGCATGGCCATGTCAACATCAATATCAAATTGACAACTCTCGAACGCTCCACCGCTCATTAATTTCATTGTTGTGCAACTTCTCCCGACGGTAACGAAACCGGCGGCGAAGACGCCATTTTAACGGAACCCTCAGGATGCTTATCCCCCCAATGCTCAATACGGCGATCAAGGCTGCTCGCCGCGGTGCCGCCGTCATCAATCGCGCGTCGTTCGACGTCTCGCTGCTCAAGGTCACCAAGAAGCAGCACAACGACTTCGTCACCGAAGTCGACAAAGCGGCGGAAGACGCCATCATTGAGGTCCTGAAGACCGCGTATCCCGACCACGCCATCCTGGCGGAAGAGTCCGGCCCATCGGCCAACCTGCACGACGAAAATGAAAACGTCTGGATCATCGATCCACTCGACGGCACCACCAACTTCATCCACGGCTTCCCGCAATACTGCGTCTCGATCGCGCTGCAGCAGCGCGGCCAGATCACGCAAGCCGTGGTCTACGATCCTACCCGCAACGACCTGTTCACCGCTTCCAAAGGCGCCGGCGCCTACCTGAACGAAAAGCGCATCCGCGTCAGCAAGCGCGACAAGATCGCCGATGGCCTGATCGGCACCGGCTTCCCGTTCCGCGACATGGACGGCCTTAACGAATACATGAAGATGTTCAAGATCATGACCGAAAGCTGCGCCGGCCTGCGTCGTCCGGGCGCCGCCGCGCTGGACCTGGCTTACGTCGCCGCCGGCCGTCTCGACGGTTTCTTCGAAAAAGGCCTGAAGCCTTGGGACATCGCAGCCGGCTCGCTGCTGGTGACGGAAGCAGGCGGCATCGTCGGCACCTTCAAGGGCGAAGCGGATTATCTGTACAAGGGCGACGTCCTGGCCGGCAATCCAAAGATTTTCTCGCAGCAAGTCAATTTGCTGTCTGAATTCGCCTAGAATTCAGACTGAAGTTTCCGCATCACAATCCGGCCGCAGAGCCGGAGCAGTCACCAAGTCACGCCAGGGAAGCAATGCAGTTTGCAGCGCTTCCCAGCCACCCAAGGAGACGAACATGGCAGTCAATCCCACCCCGGAAGGCTATACCAGCGTCACGCCTTACCTGATCGTCGCCGACACGGCCAGCGCCATCAAGTTTTACGAGAAGGCGTTCGGCGCCACCGAAGTCCTCCGCATCGACGGTCCACACGACAAAATCTGGCATGCCGAAATACAGATCGGCAATGCCCGCGTCATGCTCGCCGACGAATTCATCGAGATGGGCATCCATTGCCCCAAGACGCTCGGCGGCGCCGGCGTCAGCATGCTGATCTATGTCGACGACGTCGATGCCGTATTCGCCCAGGCCATCGCCGCCGGCGCCGCCAAACTGCGCGCCGTGCAGGATCAGTTCTACGGCGACCGCTCGGGCATGCTGCGCGATCCTTATGGCCATATCTGGTCAATCGCGACGCACAAGGAAGATCTCTCCAATGAAGAAATCCGCAGCCGCTCGCAGGCGCTGCTCAACAAGTGCAAACCCGATCAGGCCTGAACCTTCCACTCCATGCCATTTGCCATCAGCGCCGGACGGCGCATCCATTACGAAGTCAGCGGCCAGGGTCCTGACCTGTTCCTCCACCACGGCTTCACCAGCAGCTCGCAAGCCTGGCGCTTCTTCGGCTTCACCGAAGTGCTGCAACAACACTATCGCGTCATCGCGCTCGACGCCCTGGGACACGGCCTCAGCGACAAGCCACATGAGACGGCGGCATATACGCTGCAGCAACGCAGCGCCGATGTGGTCGCCGTACTCGACGACCTCGGTATCGACAAGGTGCATTACTGCGGCTATTCGCTCGGCGGCTGGATCGGTTACGGCATGGTGCGGCATGCGCGCGAACGTCTGCAATCGCTGATGCTGGGTGCTGCGCATCCGTATGCCGACGCCAGCTGGGATGCCTTCAAGGGATTGGACGGCGCCGATGCAAATGCCTTCATCGCGGCGTTTGAAAGCGTGCTCAACGAACGCATTTCGCCTCAGGTGAAAATGCTGATCCGGGCTAACGACCTGTTGGCGCTGGCCGCCGCCGCGCAACAACCGCGAATCTCGATGGACGAGTTGTTGCCGCTGATCGACCTGCCCTGCCTGATGTTTTGCGGCGACGCCGATGCGCGCCACGCAGCCGTCGAGCGCTGCGTAAAATTGCTGCCGCGCGCCCGCTTCGTGTCGCTGCCCGGCGTGACGCATTTCGGCGGACTGATGCAGAGCAAGCTGGTGCTGCCGCCGCTGCTGGATTTTCTCTCCGGACAAGCGCGCGGATGAGTCTTCGCCCCTTCAACCTTATTTGAGTTTGTGCACCAGACGACCGGCGGCCTGTTCGCCGGTTTTTTCATTGTCGAATTGTTCACGCGCGCGCTGCAAATCCGCGTGATGACGTTCGGCCCAGTTGTCCAACGCGATCAACGTGTCGCTGAGCGATTCTCCCAGCGCGCTCAGTTCGTACTCCACGTGCGGCGCCGCCGTCTCCAGGTTGCAGCGTGTCACCAGGCCGTTGCGCTCCAGCTCCTTGAGGGTCTGGGTCAGCATTTTCTGCGAGATGCCTTCGATCTTGCGCAGCAGCGCGCTGTTGCGCATCGGCCCCGCCGCCAGCGCCGGGAAAATCAGCAAGGCCCATTTGCTGCCGACCAGTTCGAGCGCCTTGCGCGACGGACAGGCGAGGCTGTAGATATCGGTTTGCGGTTCTTCGGCGGAGAGTTTTTTTACCGGTTTCATGGTTACCAAAAAGTGCCTTCTTGTTGGGCTCGTTCTCCGTGCCTATGCTGAGCGCCTGTTCAATTCACGGAGGAAAATAATGGCCTGGGTATTCCTGTCATTGGCAAGTGTAGTGGAAATCATCATGGCGATCGCGCTCAAGTACGCAAACGGCTGGACCCGGCTCACGCCCAGCCTGATCGGCGTCGGCGCAGCCGCCTGCAGCGTGCTGTTCCTGACGCTGGCCATGCGCAGCCTGCCGGCCGGCACCGCCTATGCGATCTGGACCGGCACCGGCTCGGTCGGCGTCGCGGTGCTCGGCATCTACCTGTTCAACGACGCCTTGTCGCCGCTGCGTTTGCTGTGTATCGCACTGATCATCGGCGGCACCATCGGTCTGCGCCTGCTGGACGCCTGAGCGGCGTCAGCCCGGCACGGCGTCGTGCGGCCTGTGCTGCATGACGCCGGCCAAGATTTATCCACGGCCCTTCCCAGCACCTGTTATACTGCGCCCCGTGCGGCACATTCTCCAGTCAAAGTCCGCTGTCTTCCCGACGTTTCAACCCGTTTGCCTGCGACTGGCGCCCACTGCGGCGACAGGCCGATATTTTTAAAATCCCACTATGTCATTCTCATCTCTCGGTCTTTCCGAGGAAATCGTTCGTGCCGTAACCGAACAAGGCTATACCACGCCCACACCAATTCAGATGCAAGCCGTGCCTGCCGTACTCGGTGGCGGCGACCTGCTGGCCGGCGCACAAACCGGCACCGGCAAGACCGCCGGCTTCACGCTGCCGCTGCTGCAGCGCCTGTCTTCCGTCGAGCGCGTCAAGGTCAACGGCCACGTGCCGATCCGCGCGCTGATCCTGACCCCGACGCGTGAACTCGCGGCGCAGGTCGAAGAAAGCGTACGCGTCTATGGCAAATACCTGCCGCTGACTTCGGCCTGCATCTTCGGCGGCGTCGGCATCAATCCGCAAATCCGCCTGCTCAAGCAAGGCGTCGATATCCTTGTCGCCACGCCCGGCCGCCTGCTCGACCACATGCAGCAAAACACGGTCGACCTGCGCAACGTGCAAGTCCTGATCCTGGACGAAGCCGATCGCATGCTGGACATGGGTTTCATCCGCGACATCAAAAAGATCCTCGCGGTCCTGCCGAAGAAGCGCCAGAACCTGCTGTTCTCCGCCACCTTCTCCGACGAAATCAAGGCGCTGGCCGATGGCCTGCTGAATTCGCCGGCAATGATCGAAGTGGCGCGTCGCAATTCCACCGTGGAAGTGATCGGCCAGAAGATCCACCCGGTCGACCGCGACAAGAAACATCCGCTGCTGGCGCATCTGATCAAGACCAACCAGTGGAACCAGGTGCTGGTCTTCACCCGCACCAAGCACGGCGCCAACAAGTTGGTCGAACAGCTGGCGCGCGACGAGATCACCGCCATGGCGATCCACGGCAACAAGAGCCAGGCAGCGCGCACCCGCGCCCTGGCCGACTTCAAGGACGGCAAGCTGCAAGCGCTGATCGCTACCGATATCGCTGCACGCGGCATCGACATCGACCAGCTGCCGCACGTGGTCAACTATGATCTGCCGAACGTCTCCGAAGATTACGTCCACCGCATCGGCCGCACCGGCCGCGCCGGCGCTACCGGTTCCGCCGTATCGCTGGTCTGCGTCGATGAACGTGATCTGCTGCACGACATCGAGCGTTTCATCAAGCGCGAGATCCCGGTTGAAATCGTGCCCGGCTTCGAACCCGATCCGAAGGCCAAACCGCAACCGATCCAGCTGCGCAGCGAAGGTCATCGCGGCGGTGGCGGCGGCGGGCGTCGTCCACAAGGTGGCGGTGGCGGCGGCAATCGTTCCCAGCAGCCGAAGACCGGCGGTCAGGGCCAAGGCCAGGCGCAAGCCGCCAAGCCGCGTCAAGGCGGTCCTGCCAAGCCGCAAGGCGCAGGTCCGGCGCAGAGCCGCGGTCCTGCTGCGCGTCCTGCATCGACCCACCGCTCCGGCGGTCGCGGCAGGTAAAATAATCGCTTCCGAACGTATTGCGCAGAAAGGCATCCGAATTGATCGACGTCGTCAAAGCTGATCTCAACAATCCGCGACACGGCGTCGCCATACTCGAGATGCTCGATGCGTATGCATCGGACCTGATGGGAGGCGGCGAAGGCATCAGTGATTTCGTCCGCACCCATCTGATCGACGAATTACGCAAGCGCCCCGCCGTCCATGTGTTCTTGGCATTCGACGGCGAGCAGGCTGCCGGCTTCGCCAATTGCATCGAAGGCTTTTCCAGCTTCGCCTGCAAGCCGCTGCTCAACATCCACGACTTCGCCGTGGCGCCCGCCTATCGCGGACGCGGCATTGCGAAACAGTTGATGCAGGCGGTCGACGCTTGCGCACGCGAGCTCGGCTGCTGCAAGATCACCCTGGAAGTCCTGGAAGGCAATACGGTGGCGCGTTCGCTTTATGCATCCACCGGTTTCGTCGGCTACGAACTGAATCCCTCTTCCGGCAAAGCGGTGTTCATGCACCGCCTGCTGTGACGTAAAAAAGCCCCGGACATCCGGGGCTTTTTATTGCCGTCAATTGGCTCAGGCCGCCATTCTCTGGCCGCGCGACTTGCCCGAACTCAGATAGTCGGCAATCGAATCCTGCGTCACTTCTCCAAGATATTTTCCCTCTGCGTCGATGACGGGCATCCAGCTGGCGCTGTGCTTGTACATCTTCGACAGCACCACGCGCAGGTTCTCATCCGGCGCCGCATTCAGATTGAAGGGCCTGACCTTGTCGCCGCTGACGCCCTGCGTGCCTGCGCTGCGGATATCGCGCCGGCTGATGTAGCCGAGCGCACGATTGTCGTTGTCGGTGATCGTCAGATAGCGCGCATCCTGGTCATCCATCAAGTTCATCGCATCCTGCAGCGGCAAGCCCGGACGCGCCGTCGCCGGCGTCGTCGCGGCGTCGCCCGCGCGCACCAGCAGCAGGCGCTTGAGCGTATGGTCCTGGCCGACGAAGGCGCTGACGAAATCGTCCTTGGGACGCGCCAGCAAGGTGTCCGGATGATCGAACTGCACCAGCTTGCCGGCGCGGAAAATCGCCACCTGGTCGCCAAGCTTGATGGCCTCGTCGATATCGTGGCTGACCATGATCACGGTCTTCTTGAGCTGACGCTGCATCTGGAAGAACTCGTTCTGGATCGACTCGCGGTTGATCGGATCGACCGCACCAAACGGTTCGTCCATCAGCAGCACCGGCGCATCGGCCGCCAGCGCACGGATCACGCCGATGCGCTGTTGCTGGCCGCCCGACAGTTCGCGCGGATAGCGCTTGAGGAATTTCGCCGGATCCAGCGCCACCATGGCCATCAGTTCGGTCGCGCGCTCGCGGCAGCGCTTCTTGTCCCAGCCCAGCAGGCGCGGCACGATGGTGATGTTTTCTTCGATCGTCATGTTGGGAAACAGGCCGATCTGCTGGATCACGTAACCGATGTGGCGGCGCAGGCTGACTTCGTCGATGCCGGTGGTGTCTTCGCCATTGAGCAGCACGCGTCCGGAAGTCGGTGCGATCAGGCGGTTGATCATTTTCAGCGTGGTGGTCTTGCCGCAACCGGACGGGCCGAGGAAGACGCAGATCTCGCCTTCGGCCACCTTCAGGCTGACCGAGTCGACCGCCCTGACCAGGGTGCCGTCTTTTTGCGTATAGGTTTTGCTGAGTTGTTCGAGTTCTATCATTTTTGCAGTCCTTTCGGAGTCAGAAGTCGTTGCAGGCCTTGCAGCAGCACGTCGGCGAGGATCGCCAGCACGCTGATGAGCACGGCGCCCACCACCAGTTTTTGCATGTTGCTCTGGCTGATCGCATGCAGGATCAGCACGCCCAGGCCGCCGGCGCCGATCACGGCGGCGATTGCCATCACGCCGATGTTCATCACTACCGCCGTGCGCACGCCGCCAAGAATCACCGGCATCGCCAGCGGCAGATCGACCATGCGCAGGCGCTGCCAGAACGTCATGCCGATGCCGATGCCGGCTTCCCGGATGCCGCTGTCGATGTTGTCGAGCGCGAGGAAGGTGTTGCGCATGATCGGCAGCAGCGAATACAGGAACACCGCCGTGATCGCCGGCAGCGGTCCGATGCCGGCGCCGAAGTGCGAGAACACCGGAATCATCAGGCCGAACAGCGCGATCGACGGCAAGGTCAGCACCACCGTGGCGAGGCCGAGCAATGGTGTGGCCAGCCAGCGATGCCGCGTGATCAGGATGCCCAGCGGCACGCCGATGACGATGGCCAGGCTGACGGCGACGCCGACCAGCCGGAGGTGCTGCAGGGTCAGGTTGAGGATGTTGTGCCAGTCGGCGGTGAGGTAATCAATCAGGTTCATGGCCGGCTCCTCAGATCAGTCCCTGCTGCTGCAGGAATTCGGTGACGACCTTGCCGATCGGCTCCTGGTCGATGTCGACGCGCTTGTTCATGTCGGTCATCTTTTCCGTGTCGATGGCGGCGGACAAGGCGTTCAGCTGGCCGGCCAGCTGCGGATGCTCCTGCAGCACTTCCTCGCGCACCACGGGCGTCGCCTTGTACGCGGCGAAGTAGCCCTTGTTGTCTTCCAACAGTTTCAGATTGAAGCCCTTGATGCGGCCGTCCGACGAATACGTCAGGCCGGCATACAGCTGCTCGTTGCGCAAGGCGGTGTAGACCAATCCCGGATCCATCTGCTTGACCTCGCTGCGGTCGAGCTGGAAGCCGTAGAGCTTCTGCATCGGCTCGAGACCGTCGGGACGCGACGCGAATTCATAGTCCACGCCTACCAGCCGAGGCTTGCCGCCAGCCTGCTGCTCCTGCGTGATGTGCTGCGCGAGATCGTCCAGCGTGTTGATGCCTTGTTCGTCGGCCAGCTTTTGCGGCATGGCAAAGGCATAGCTGTTGTTGAGGCCGGACTCGTTGAGCCAGGTCAGGCCGATTTTCTGGTCGAGCTCCTTGACGCGTGCATAGGTGGTGTCTGCATCGAGCTTTTCGTCGACGTGGTTGTAGACGATCAGCGACGTGCCCGTGTATTCCCACACGATGTCGAGCTGCTTGCTTTCCTGCGCCTTGCGCATCAGGGTCGAGCCGAGCCCGTTCCTGAGATCGACGTCATAGCCTTTGGCGCGCAGGTACTGCGCAGTCATCGACGACAGGATCAATTGCTCGGTGAAGTTCTTGCCGCCGACAACCAGCGTGGCGGCCGTGGCCGGCCCCGGCATCAGCATGCAAAGAGCGAGGGCAAGGGCTGATGCATGGATAAAACGGAATGGTTTCATGATGGTTCCTTTTTCAAGCCAGGCCGCGACGCGACAGGTACCAGTGCGACAGCAGCGTGACGATCGCGTCCAGCAGCAGCGCCAGCAAGGCGGTCGCTGCGGAGCCCAGCAACAGCTGGCCATGGTTGTTCAGGTAGATGCCCGGGAAGATCAGGCCGCCCAGGCTTTCGCCGCCGATCAGCATCGACAGCGGCGCAGTGCCGACATTGATCACGAGCGCGGTGCGGATGCCGCCGACAATGATCGGCAAGGCATTGGGCAGCTCGACGCGCAACAGCACCTGGTAAGGTTTCATGCCGATGCCTTTGGCGGCTTCGCGCAGCGGCGCCGGGACGTTCTTCAGGCCTTCGAAGGTATTGCGCACGATCGGCAGCAGCGAGGCCAGCCACAGCGCCAGGATGGTCGGCCAGTTGCCGATGCCGAAGAACGCCAGCGCCAGGGCCAGCACGGCAATCGACGGAATCGTGTTGCCGATGTTGAAGACCTGGATGAAATACTCGGCGCGGCGCGCCAGTGCCGGTCGGCTCAGCGCCACCCCGGCCGGAACGCCGACGGCGATTGCCAGCAACATCGACCATGCAACCAGCTGCAGATGCTTGCCGGTGTAGTAGATCAGGTCGTTGCGATATTGCATGATGACGTCCACCCCGATCCACTGGATCAGGCCGGCCACGGCGAGCACTGAAACGGCTGTGACCGCGGCTGCGCCACCGATGACGTTGCGGAAATTTCGCGTCATGGTTCCCCCTGTGTGGCCGCCATGGTCGAGATCAATGAAATGCCGATATCGAAACCGCGACAGCGCTTTGACTATTTGTAGTGGTTCGCCGCCCTCGCAGGGCTAATCGTTTGGATACGAACCGGTGCTGCCGAGGCAGCGATGGAATCGACCGGCACTGAGGCGCAATCGACAATTTATGCATCCGGCGGCGATGAATCGGCATGCCGGAAAACGAGACGATCCGTGAACGGATCAGGAATTACTTAGTAGTTGAACAAGTGTTGTCGCCAGGACAGACGGCAGTATAACCGACTTGCTTAATGAAGTCCAGAAATGACAATTGAGGAAGTCATAACCGGTCGATCTGAAGAAACGAAAAACCGGCCAAAAAGGCCGGTTTTCGGAGGGTTGCGCGCAAAAATCAACGCTTATTTGAGCGCGCCGAACACCTTCCCGATGATCGCGCTGCCGGCGCCGACAGGATCGCGGCGGATCGCCTTCTCTTCCTCGCCGATCATGTAGAACAAGCCGTCCAGCGAACGCTGCGTCACGTAACCCTCGACCGTGGCTTGGTCACCCGACACCAGGCCGGTCTTGGCGACCTGGCCCATGGTGCTGTTGTACTTGGCGGAGAGGCCGTTTTTATCGGTGATGTTCTTGACGATGGGGAGGAATTTTTCACCGAGCGGCGTGGCAGTCTTCTGGCGGAAGAAATCGGTTACCGAGGTCTCACCTCCCGACAGGATGTTCTTGGCGTCCGTGACCGACATCGACTTGACTGCATTGACCAGCAGCGGCTTGGCCAGCGGCACGGCAGACTCGGCCGCGCGGTTCATCGACACCACCAGGTCATCCAGCTTCTGGCCCTGGCCGGTCATCTTGAGCAACGGCATGGCTTGCTGCAGCGGACCCGGCAACTGAATCTTGACCTTGTCGTTGTTGAGGAATCCGTTTTCCACGCCGAGCTTCGAGACGGCGACATTGGCGCCCTTCTCCAGAGCGGCTTTCAGGCCGCTGGTGGCGTCCTGGTTACTGAGGTCGGACAGCGACACCGCGAACGCCAGCGTGCTGGTCAGCACCAGGGCGGCAACGACGGGAGCGTGTTTGAATTTCTTGAGGGGCAGCATGAGAACTCCGGAGGAAGAAGACGCGCCATCATAATACGCTCCTCACAGACTGCCTATCGAAGCACGTCGGTTTTATCTCGCTTCGGTTTCATGTCACTTGTCGGCGCCGCTGCCATGGCGGCGCGTAAGTTCCAGGCCGGCGTTCTTGGGCAGGCGCGCCGTCACCGGCACCGACGCCACCGAGAACAACCCCACCACCAGGAATGCCGGCCAGAAATCGGCCTCGACGATGGTCGCGTGGCCTTGCAGGTAATTCGAGATTTGCAGCACCAGGCCGGCGATGGTCACCCCCATGCCCAGCGACAATTGCTGCACCACGCTGGCCAGGCTGGTGGCGCGGCCGGCGTCGCGGTTGCTGATGTCGGCGTAGGCAATCGAGTTGAGACAGGTGAATTGCAGCGAAGGGAAGAAGCCGCCCAGCAGCACCACCAGCAGCATCACGTAATAAGGCGTGTGCGAAGAGAAGATGCCGTAGGAAGCGATCGCCATGCCGGCCAATACCGCGTTGCCCATCAGCACGGTGCGGAAACCATAGCGGCGCAGCACCATCGATGCCAGCGCCTTCATGAACATGGCGCCGAAGGCGGAGGCGCAGGTAATCGTGCCGGCTTCGAAAGGATTGAGCCCGAGGCCTTCCTGCAAGGCCAGCGGCAGCAGGAACGGCACCGCGCCGAGACCGACGCGGAACAGCGAGCCGCCAAGCACGCTGGCGCGCAAGGTGGGGATCTTCAGCAGGCGCAGATCGAGCAAGGGGTACTCGGTGCGCATGGCGTGACGGAAGTAGAAGAACAGGGCCACCGAACCGGCCACGCACATGATGATCGGCCACGCCTGCGGAACAAGGTGGTTGCCGATCAGCGAAAAGCCGAGCATCGCCACCCCGCCGCCGCAGGCAGTCAGCAGGAAGCCCTTCATGTCCAGCGGCGCCGGATCTTCCTCACGGAAATTCTGGATGTAGCGTCCGGCCAGATACAGGCCGAGGATGCAGATCGGAATGTTGATCAGGAAAATCCAGCGCCAGTGGAAATACGTGGTGATGAAGCCGCCCAGCGGCGGCCCGATCACCGGCCCCATCAGCGAGGGCAAGGTCAGGTAGCTGATGGCCTTGACGAGTTCGGCCTTGGATACCGAACGCACGATGATGATGCGCCCCACCGGCACCATCATGGCGCCGCCGATGCCTTGCAGGAAACGTGCGGCGACGAAGGTCAGCAGCGAGTCCGACAAGGCGCACAGGATCGACCCCGTCATGAAGGTGATCATCGCCGAACGGAAAATCGTGCGCGCGCCCACCTTGTCCGCGACCCAGCCGGAAATCGGGATGAACACGCCGAGACTGACCACGTAAGAGGTCAGCGCCAGTTTCAGGGTGATCGGATCCTGGCCGAGATCGCGCGCGAGCGCAGGCAAGGAAGTGGCGATGACGGTGACGTCCATGTTTTCCATGAACAGAGCACAGCCGACGATGAGCGGAACGATAAGCGAGGGGGACACGATGCGGTACGACAGGAAAGTGTTCGGGCTGTTTCGGCGGGCGGTTGGGGCGTTGTGTTGCCTGATGTTGCCAGACATTGCCCGACCGTTGCTTCTGACAGCCTTCTAAGGTGGGGGAAGTTTACACTAGTTGCCGCTTGTGCGTTACAGCGAGGAAATAAGCGTCGCGTCGGCGCGCGTGCATCGGCAAGACTCAGCGGAAAAAACGACTCGGCGCAATCCCGAAATGTTTCTTGAACATCGCCGCGAATGCGCTCTGGCTGGTGTAGCCGTGGTCGAGTGCGACGTCGATGATCTTGTCGCCGCGCGCCAGGTTTTCCAGCGCCAGCAGCAACCGCGCCTGCTGCCGCCAGTGACTGAAACGCATGCCGGTTTCGCGCAGGAACAGACGATGAAAAGTGCGCGTGGCGATGCCCAGCTGCTGCGCATGCATGTCGACAGTGGCATCGTCGTCGGGCTGCGCCATCAGCGCCTCGCAGATCACGCGCAGGCCGCGGTCGGCAGGCAGCGGCAGGTACAGCGGCAGCACCGGCACCGAGCGCAGTTCGTGCACCAGCAGGCGCAGCAGATGCCAGTCGCGGCTGTCGGATGCAAGCGCAGGACCGATGCCTACCGCAGCGACGATCAGTTCACGCAACAGCGGCGGAATGTCGAGCACGCAGTTGTCCTGCGGCAGGTTGGGCAACTCCTGCATGTTGACGAATACGGTGCGCATCTTGACGTCGCCGCGCATGCGCACCTGATGGTCGACTTCCGGTTGCAGCCACACGCCGCGCGTGGGCGGCACCACCCACCGCCCCGCTGCGGTTTCCACCACCAGCACGCCTTCGATGGCGTACAGCAGCTGCGCGTAAGCGTGCCGGTGCGGTTCGATCACATGACCGTGCGGATAGTCGATCGCCAGCGCCGCAGCGGGAGCATTGGCATTGATCATGTGGTGGTAGTTGGAGGTGTCCATGCAATCCGTTCGCAAGATTGTCACTTTTGCGACAACTTCAGGCATGTTAGCACGCGACGGACTTGGCGTTTCCCAGCAAGATGAGCCCTCCTGTTTGCAATTCCTTGTCCGACATCATCCAAACCGCCATGCCACTGACCTCCTATCTCTATCCCTTCCTCGCCATCGTGCTCTGGGCCGGCAACGTCATCGTCTCGAAAATGGCAGCCTCCGCAATTTCTCCGGCCGCCATCACCTTTTATCGACTGATCCTGGTGTTGCTGCTCATGAGTCCGTTCATGCTGCGCCCGTTGTGGCGCAACCGCATCCAGATCCGACGCCACTGGTGGCAACTGGCATTGTCCGGATTGCTGGCGATGGCGCTGTTCCAGAGCCTGTCCTATCGTGCCGCAGAGAGCACCACGGCCACCAACATGGCCATCGTCACCGCGCTGATTCCGCTGTTGACGGCGCTCTTGAGCGTCCTCGTACTGGGTGAAGCGGTCACGGTCGGCATGGCTGCGGGCGGCCTGCTGTCGTTCGCCGGGTTGCTGTATCTGGTCGGACACGGCGACCTCGGCGCGGCGATGCATGAAGGCGTGCATCGGGGCGACGCACTGATGCTGCTGGCGGCATTCTCTTACGCGCTCTACGGTGTACTGCTGCGCCGCTGGAAGATGAATGTACCGGTCTGGCAGGCAGTGTACGTGCAGGCTGTGGCGGCGCTCGTACTGATGCTGCCGCAGTTCCTGCTGCTACCGGCCGGCGCCGCGGCGCTGGATGCACGCACGCTGCCGCTGATCGCGTACTCCGGTATCGGCTCGTCGATCCTGCTGTCGTTCCTGTGGATCGAAGGTGTGAAGAAACTCGGTCCCAGCCGCTGCAGCATTTTCATCAACTTGTTGCCGGTGCTGACGGCGCTGTTCGCCATTCTCTGGCTGAACGAAAGCATGCACGCCTATCACCTCATCGGCGGTGGCGTCAGCCTGGCCGGCGTGCTGCTGACGCAGATCGTGCAGCAGCCCCTGTTCGGCGCACGCGCCGGCTATCGCTGATGCTCCGTTCATCCTCTCCACAGACCGCACAGACCGATATCATGATTGCTCATCCTCACACCAAATACCGCGCCCTTCCCGCCATCGATCTTCCTGACCGCCGATGGCCTTCGCGCACCATCGAAAAAGCGCCGGTCTGGCTGTCCACCGATCTGCGCGACGGGAACCAGGCCTTGTTCGAACCGATGAACAGCGAACGCAAACTGACCTTGTTCCACGAACTGGTCAGGCTCGGCTTCAAGGAAATCGAAGTCGGCTTCCCAGCCGGTTCACAAACCGATTTCGACGTCGTACGTACGCTGATCACCGGCAGGCATATTCCGGCCGACGTCACGCCGATGGTCATGACGCAATTGCGCGAAGAACAGATCGTGCGCACCATCGAATCGCTGCAGGGCGCGCCCCGCGCCATCGTGCATTTCTACAACGCCGTGGCGCCGCTGTGGCGCGAAGTGGTGTTCGGCCTGAGCGTGCCGCAAGTGATGCAGCTGATCGAACGCAACGTGCGCCTGCTGAAAGACCTCACTGCGCAACATCCGGAAACCGAATGGATCTTGCAGTATTCGCCTGAAACTTTTTGCATGGCTGAACTCGATGTCTCGCTGCAGGCCTGCAGTATCGCCATCGAAACCTGGGACGCCGGTCCAGGCCGACCGGTCATCATCAATCTGCCGACCACCGTGGAAGTCAGCACACCCAACGTCTTCGCCGACCAGATCGAATGGATGCACCGGCGCCTGCCGCGCCGCGAGCATGTGGTGCTGTCCGTGCATCCGCACAACGATCGCGGCACCGGCGTGGCTTGCGCGGAACAGGCGCTGCTGGCCGGCGCCCAACGCGTCGAAGGCTGCCTGTTCGGCAACGGTGAGCGCAGCGGCAATCTCGACGTCGTAACACTGGCGCTCAACCTGTACGCCAACGGCATCGATCCGCAGCTCGATTTCTCCGACATCGCTGCGGTCGCGCGCGTGGCTGAAAACTGCACCGCCCTGCCCATCCATCCGCGCCATCCTTACGTCGGCGATCTGGTATTCACCGCGTTCTCCGGCTCACATCAGGACGCGATCAGGAAAGGCTTCGCGGCGCAGAAACCGGATGGCTTGTGGCGCGTCCCCTACCTTCCGATCGATCCGCAGGATATCGGCCGCACCTACGACAGCATCGTGCGCGTCAACAGCCAATCGGGAAAAGGCGGCATCGCCTTTTTGCTGGAGCGCGATCATGGCATTGTCATGCCGCGCCGCATGCAGGTGGAGTTCAGCGCCATCGTGCAGAAACACGCTGATGCCAGCGAAACCGAAATCAGCAGCGCCGCCTTATGGAACCTGTTTGAAAGGACCTATCTTGCCTCCTCCACGCAAAATGGACGCGTCCGCTACCTCAGCCATCAACTGAGCAATCCGGACGCCACTCAGGAAATCCTGCTGGAATTGGCTGTGGACGGTATCGCGATCCACCTGAACGGCACCGGCAACGGTCCCATCGCCGCCACGGTGAATGCCCTGCGAAGCGGACTGGCGGGACTGGCGGGACTGGAAGGACTGCGCATCGACAGCTACGAAGAACGCAGCATCGGCAGCGGCGCACAGGCCCAGGCCTGGGCTATCGTCGAGGCGGCATCACCAGGTGTGGCCGGCACGCGTTTCGGTGCAGCGCGACACGTCAATATCGTGACAGCGTCGATACTTGCAGTCCTCAGCGCAGCCAACCGTCTGCACTCCTGACCAAGACGGCGTCGGAACCTGTCCAGGAACTAATCCCGCTTTCCGCTCCCCAAGACAATGAGGGCGACGCGCAAGCCATCTGCCCGCCCGCCGGGACATTTCAACAAGACAACGAGAGGAAACTGCATGAACATGAGAACAAACGCGGCCATCGGGACTGGAGCCGGTTCAGGCATGCCCGTCCACGACACGCATAGCAAGACCATCGGCTACCTGCTGTGGATTTTCGGTTTCACCGGAGCGCATCGGTTTTACTACGGCAAGCCGCTGACCGGCACCATCTGGTTCTTCACGCTGGGGCTGCTGGGTATCGGCTGGATCATCGACCTGTTCCTGATCCCTTCCATGGACAAGGAGGCCGACCAGCGCTTCAGCGGCGGCGGCATCAACTATTCGGTGGCGTGGCTGCTGCTGACCTTCCTCGGCTTCTTCGGCGTGCATCGCATGTACATGGGCAAATGGGTCAGCGGCATCATTTACCTGTTCACCGGCGGCCTGTTCCTGATCGGCGTGCTGTACGATTTCTGGACGCTCAATACGCAGATTTCCGAACGCAATCATGCGTCCGGCTTGCGCAGCTGATCACTCTTCCCTGACACGCATGAACACCGCAAAGCGCGGGATGCCGCTATCGTTGAATCCGCGATAGCGGTAGGTTACCAGTGCACCGATTGCCGGCGGATCGCGACGCTGGGCGTCGGTGAGGCCGCTGCCCAGCTTGAAGCGTACCCCGCCCGGCGTTTCCACTTCCAAGGCGCCGAGCATGCCGGCGTATTTCCCTTTTCCGGGCAGATGCCCGACCACTCTCGCTTCCGTGTCTTCATACGGTTTGAACTTGAGCAGGTCGTCGTTGCGTTCGGCGCGGTACAGCGATGATCCGCGATGCAGCATCAGACCTTCTCCGCCCTGTGCAACGGTGCGATCGAGCAGCGCCTGCAAGGCGGCATGATCGGCGACCTTGCGCTGCTCGACCGCCTGCACCCAAGGCAAGTTCATCTGCTGCACGGTGCTGCGCGTCGTGCGCAGGCGCGAAGTGAAATCGCCGGCCTGGCCAGGCATGTCGAATACCATGAAACGCATCTTGCTCCAGGCCTTGTCGTCGGGTGTCTGCTGCCGCACCGTCGACACCGCTTGCTGGAAGCCGCCGCGTCCCGCCCACAATTCTCCATCGAGCGGCACAGCCGGCCAGCCGGCGACAAACCAGGCCGGCGCGTGGATCGTCTCTCCTCCACGCGTGAGCAGGCGACGTCCATCCCATAAGCCGCGCACGCCGTCGTATTTTTCGCTGACCCAATAATCCTCAAGTGCAATACCCGGACGATAGACGTTGGCCAGCATGACCGGCGCGCGTTCGGCGGTAGCGACGCCGTGCGCGAAAAAGAGAAACAGAAGGAAAAGACAAAAACGGCGCGAGCGCGCGCCGATGATGGATGTAACGTGATGCATAGGGATCCTTGACTCCGAAGAAATCCCTCCCCTGTGAATGAAACCCGGCCGGTCGATCAGACTTTTTCTTGTTCGGGCTTGTCGCTTTTTTCCGCCTTGTAGCGCGTCACCAGCAACTGGTTGATGCGATTGCCTTCGATGTCCACCACTTCGAACTTGTACTCGGAGAACAGCGCGAAATCGGTCTTCTTCGGGATCTTGCGCAGCATGTACATGATGAAGCCGGCCAGCGTTTCGTATCCCATCGGATTCGGATACTCGTCGATGTCGAGCGCGTTCATCACTTCAGCCAGCGGCGTGAGACCGTCCATGAGCCAGGAATTCTCGTCGCGCTTGACGATCTGCTGTTCTTCCGAGGACAGGTTCAGCAGATTGCCCATCAGCACGCTGGTGACGTCCGTAATGCTGATGATGCCGACCACCAGCGCGTATTCGTTGACCACGATCGCGAGGTCTTCGTCGACCGCCTTCATGCGCTCCAGGACCTCCCACAGGTTGAGGCTGTCGGGGATCGACAGCGGCACGTGGATCAGTCCCTTGTCCTGCAGCGAAAACTGCTCGCCCTTGAGCAGGCGCTTGAGCACGTCCTTGCTGTCGATGTAGCCGAGCACGTCGTCGATGTTGTTTTCACAGACCAGGAAACGCGAATGCGGATGGTCGATGATTTTCTGGCGCAGCATTTCTTCGGTGTCGGTGATCAGGAAGTACACGATGCTCTCGCGCTGGGTCATGGCCGAGGGTACATAGCGGCTTTCGAGCTCGAACACGTTCTCGATCAGGTGATGTTCCTGGCGCAGCAGCGCGCCGGCTTGCGCACCGGCGTCGACGATGGCGTGGATTTCGTTGGGCGTGATCACGTCATGGCGTACCTGCGGCAGGCCGAACAGGGTGAAGAACATTTTCGACAGGCCGTTGAAGAACCAGATCAGCGGCTTGAACAAACGCTCCAGCACCAGCATCGGACCGACCAGCACGATCGCTGCGCGCTCCGGCGCCAGCATCGCCAGGCGCTTGGGCATCAGGTCGGCGAACAGGATGAAGAACGAGGTGACCAGCAGGAAGGAAATTGAGAAGCTGATGGTTTCCAGCATCGGGCCCTGGTAGAAAGTCCCGACCAGATCGGCCATGTGCGGCGTCAGCGCCGGCTCGCCGACCACGCCGCCGAGGATGGCGACCGCGTTCAGGCCGATCTGCACCACCGTGAAAAAGTTGCCCGGCTGCGCTTGCAGGGCCAGTACCCGCAAGGCGTTGTCGTCGCCTTCCTTGGCCAGCATTTCGAGGCGGATCTTGCGCGACGCCGCCAGGGAAATTTCGGCGCAGGACAAAAACGCGCTGATGACCACGAGCAAGAGGATCAATAAAAAACTGGCGAAAAAACTCATTTTTCTTATCTCTTGAAGTCGCGATGCACCCATTCTCGCCTGCCGCGGGAGAAAAGTACACCAGCGCAACATCCCGATGCGCGCGTCGCGAGTTCAGTACACGTCGCGGCGATAGCGGCCGCTTGCGGCCATGGTCTCCAGCATTTCTTCGCCCAGCGTCTCGTGCAAGACCTGCGCCACGCCTGCCGCCATGCCTTCCAGGCTGCCGCAGACATAGATCGCCGCGCCGTCATCCACCCAGCGCAGCAACTCGTCTCCGGCCTCGCGCAGCTTGTCCTGCACGTAGACGCGTGCGGTCTGATCGCGTGAGAACGCCAGATCGAGTCGCTGCAGCACGCCTTGCGCGCGCCAGCGCCCGACTTCTTCGCGTTGGAAGAAATCATGCTGCTCCGATCGCTCGCCGAACAACAGCCAGTTGCGATGCCGGCCGGCGGCGATGCGCGCCTTCATATGCGCCCGCAGACCCGCCAGACCTGTACCGTTGCCGATCAGGATCAGCGGTATGTCGGATGCCGGCGGATGGAAACTGCGGTTTTCCCGCACGCGCAGATCCAGTTCGTCGCCTTCGCCCAGATGCGCGGTCAGCCAGCCGGAACCAAGACCGAGGCTGCCGTCGGCCAGCACGGTCTGGCGCACCAGCAATTCCAGCCTGCCATCCTGCGGCAGCGAAGCGATGGAATATTCCCGATGCGGCAACGGCCGCAATTGCTCGACCAGCATCTGCGGCGTTGACGGCAACGCGCGCATTGCCGTCAACGCCGGCAAATCGTCGGGCAGCAGACGACGCGACAGCAATTCGCTCAGCGAAGTCTGGCGCGTCTCGTCACGCACCGCCTGCCGTCCATCCATCTGTAATGCCTGCAACAAGGCAGCGACTTTCGCAGGCGCGTTGCGTGGACCGATTTCGACGATGTCGCCGGCTTGCCATGACAGGGCTTGTCGGGCGTCTGCAGGCGTCAGGGCAAGATGGAAAGCGGGCGCGCCCGCACTGCCCGGGTTAAGCAGGCGACGCTGCGCCAACCGCCAGCGTTTGTATGTGGGTGCGCTCCAGTCCGCCATGTCGGTATGGCCGCTCAAGACGCCCAGATGATGCTGCCAGTGACGCAAGGCGCCGTTGTCGCCGGCATCGACTTCGACCGTGTCGAACAAGGCCTGCGCGCCATGGCGACGCAGCCAGGCATCGAGCGCGTGGCCGAACGCGCAGTAATGGCCGTAGCTGCGATCGCCCAGCGCCAGCACGCCATAACGCAGGCCCTCGAAGCGGCCCTCCTGTCCCATCACCTTGCGCGCGAAACCGGCGGCGCTGTCGGGAGCATCGCCTTCGCCGGTGGTGCTGACGACGAACAGGATGCGCTGCGCCAATTGCAATTGCAATTGCGCCAGGTCCAGTCGACCCAGTTCGCACAGGCGCACCGCCATGCCGGCGGCTTGCAGCGACTGGGCAGTCTGCAGCGCGAGTTGCTCCGCAAATCCGGTCTGACTGGCGAACGCCACCACGATGGCATCCGCTTCTGCGCCTGCGCCGCCGGCTTCCCAGCGCGCGAAGGCTTGCTGCTTGCGGCGATGTCCGGCGAAGACGACAAGGCAGAATACGCAATAAAGCATCAGCACCAGCGCGGCGGCGAACAGGCGTCCGGCCGCGCCGTCAAGCAAACGCATTTGCGCCACCGCGACGGTCGCACCGACCGCACAAACCAGGCCGGGCAAACCCGGCCCCGGGAAAAAATCGGCGATCGCACGCCTGCTCATGACAGCATCGCCTGCATGGCGGGCGTCATGCTTTCGCGGAAACCCGCCCCGTCGCGACGTACGAACAGCGCCGCCAGGCCGGCCTCCAGTGCAAGCGCCAGGCCGTCTTCGTTGCCCAGCACCATGAGCGCGGTGGCCCAGGCGTCGGCCGTCATGCAGTCGGCGTGCAGCACCGCAACCGAGGCCAGCGCGTGCGCAACCGGCTGGGCCGTGCGCGGATCGATGGTGTGGGAATAGCGCGTCCCCTGGTGTTCAAAATAACGCCGGTAATCGCCCGAGGTCGCCAGCGCCAGGCCGTGCAGCGCGACGATGCTTTGCATCCGGGGTTCGCCATTGACCGGGGCCGCCGCAGGCGGCTGCTCCAGACCGACCCACCAGGGCTGACCGTCGGCCTTGACGCCATGGCCGCGCAACTCGCCGCCGATTTCAACCAGATGACTATGCACGCCGACGCTGCACAAATAGCCGGCCACCAGATCGACGGCGTAGCCTTTGGCGATCGAAGAGAAATCCAGGTACAAACCGCCCGGCTGCAGCAGGGCGTTGCGCGTGCGGTCGGTGCGCACGCGTTGCCAGCCGCAACGTGCGCGCGCCTGCACCAGCGATGCCGCATCGGGCGCCTCCAGGCTCGCCGGATCCGGACCGAATCCCCATAAATTGACCAGCGGTCCGACGCTGGGATCGTAAGCGCCGCCGCTGCGTTCGGCGATATTGAGCGCACAGTCCAGCACGCGCAGGAAATGCGCCGGCAATACATGCCAACTGCCGGCCTCGGCCCGGTTATACCGGCTCAGGTCCGAGGTCGCGCTCCAGGTGCTCATCTGCGCAATCACCAGATCGAGCTGTCGCTGAATACCGTCGCGGATCGTCTGGAGATCAAGCTGCGGCGGACGGAACAGCTTGACCGACCACGACGTACCCATGGTCTGACCGGCGAGATTCCCGGCCAGCGCATCGGCGGGAACCGGATCTGGCCCAGACAGGTTCAAAGGGATAAAGACACGATTCATGAGGAATACAACTTCAGTTCCAAAAAGAGAAAGCCGCCCCAGCAATGCAAGCACGCTGCGACGGCCGGTACAACAACGCTCGCCGCCGGTACGGCGAACGCCTGCGTACGACTTATGGCGCCAGCACTTCCAAGGTGGCGGTGTAATTGGCGCGGCGATCCGTGGCCGGCTTGAGGTTGGGCTTGTTGTCCTTGACCGTGGCCTCCAGCCAGTACATACCAGCCGCCGGCCAGGTCACGCTGAATTTTCCGTCGGTGTCCGTCGTCAGCGTCTGTTCGTTCAACTTGTCGCGATAGCGCGTACCACCGGGCACCACCGTCACCTTGAGGCTGGCGGCCGGTTTGCCGTCGAGCACCATGCGGAAGACGGCGGTTTCACCGGTGATCAGATCGGTCGGATGCGTGATGGCCTGCAGCTCCAGTCCTGTACCGGTCAGGTCCAGCACTTTTCTGGACGGCTTGCCGGCAGTGACGAAGGTTTCAATGCGGCCCTGCATCTGCGTCACCTGCACATCTTTTGCATCGGCCGGAATGATCGTGCTCATGGTCTCGACGGTGCCGCGCCAGCGCTTGGTCTGGCCGGCGGCGTCCTTGTAGGTGCCGAACACACTGTTGCTCAACACCGCGACTTTGTACGTGCCGCCTTGCGTCAGATGGACATCGAAGCTGGTGCGGAGTTTGCCGGTGTAAGCATTCTCCGGCTTGGCGAACGTGCCGTCCGGCGCAATCACTTGCAGGCCGTCGAGCTTCAGCGCGAAACTTTCAAAGAAGAACAGATCGTTGGACACCGCAGCATCGACGCTGACCCAGGGATCATTGCCCGACAATACCGTCGCCGACGGCAGCAGCCAGGTGCGGTGTGCGCTGGCCGGCAGCGGCAGCGGCAGAGCGATCGCCAGCGTCATCGCCATCGCGGCGAGTTTGAAAGAGGTTTTCATGTCGTCCCCTGGCGTTAAGGTTTGTAGTCGAGCGTGATGGCGCCGAGCTCGGATTCTCCCTTGCCCCTGGCGGTTTGCGCAGTCTTCGGCGGCCATTGCAGCGGCACCTTGACCACTTCGCGGCCGCCGACTTCACGCGCCGCTTCGACCATCAGGATGTAGTCCCCGGCAGGCAATTGCGCCAGCGGCCCCTTGTCGCTGCTCAAGGTCAGTTGCTGGTCGCCCGCGGGACGCGTGGCGCCGCTCACGCCGTCGACCGGCATGTGGACTTCACGGCCGGTGCGACGCCACCATTGGCGCAGGTCTTTCAGCCATTTCTCGCCTTCCTTGTCCTTCTTCTTGACGTCGTACCACACGGCCAGCGTGGCCGCGACGCTCTGGTCGGGACGCTCCAGCCAGACCGCGACGTAGGGACGGTGATACTCGGCCACATTCAGTCGCGGGATTTCGACTTTGACATTCAGGTCCGCCGCAACCGCCGGCAACGACACCACGCCCGTCAGGGCAGCCGACAACGCCGTCGGCAAGAGACCAGGAACCAGCATGCGCATATGACTCAACCTCATTCGTGAATAAAATCGTGGAAAAAATCAGTGGATGAAAACGATCGCCAGCACCAGCGGCACCACCAGCCCAAGACCGACCAGCGGCCAGGTGACCGGGCGGTTGCCGGCATGCAGCTGCAGCAGGAACAATCCGGTAATGCAAAACACCAGGCAGGCGACGGCGAAGATGTCGATGAACCAGCTCCATGCCGCGCCGGTATTGCGGCCCTTGTGCAAGTCGTTGAAGTACGACACCCAGCCGCGGTCGGTTTTTTCGTATTCGATCTTGCCGTTGCCGAGGTCCACGCGCAGCCAGGCGTCGCCACCCGGACGCGGCAGCGAGACATACAGCTCTTCGGGCGACCACTCGCCGGGCTGCGGACCGACGTCAATGCCGAACTGCTGGTCGAGCCAGCGCGCCAGCGGCGCCGGTACGGCGTCTTTATCCCGGTGTTCCTGCGCGCTCAGCTGCACCAGCAAATCATGCGGCAATTGCCCCTGCTTGCCGGAGACCTGCGGGTGCGCCTCGATCTGCGCCGAGTGATTCAGCGTGATGCCGGTGGCGGCGAACAGCAGCATTGCCACCAGGCAAATCGCCGAACTGATCCAGTGCCACTGATGCAGGTGCCTGAGCCAGAACGAGCGGCGCTTCTGGTCAGGCAATTTCCCGGCGATGGAGGCTTGCTTCATGATGTGTTGCGAGCGGCTGAGGCCATCTAAATAATAATAATTCTCATTATAACTTCTACTATAAGAAAAAATACAGACCCAAATCAGGGATTTACTTTGCGATACATGCGGCTGCACGCCGATACAAGACCCCGCCCCAATGACCCAATGAAAAACGCCGCAGGATCGCTGCGGCGTTTTCACGTGAAGACCATTTAGCGCAGGGTCAGCGCAACAACTCGTACGGCCCGCCACGCTGCAATGCGCGCTGATAAGCCGGCCGCGCGTGAATCGCCTCGAGGTATTTGAGCAGGTTCGGGTAGTGCGCATCCAGGCCGCCGCGCGAACGCGCGCCTTCGATCGGGAAGCTCATCTGGATGTCCGCCGCAGAAAAGCTGCTGCCGGCAAACCAGCCGCCGCGGGCCAGTTCGCCTTCGAGATAGTGCAAGTGACGCTTCAGTTGCGGCTCGACCAGGCGGCCCAGCACGCCGCCGCAGATCAGGCGCGCCACCGGCCGGATCAGCGCCGGCACCGATTTCGGCAGGCGGCTGAAAATCAGCTTGAGCAGCAGCAAGGGCATCGCCGAGCCTTCGGCATAGTGCAGCCAGTAGCGATAACGCAGGCGATCCTGCGTGCCGGCTGCAGGGATGAAGCGGCCGTCGCCGTAGCGCTCGACCAGGTATTCGATGATCGCGCCGGACTCGGCGATGGTCAGGTCGCCGTCTGTGATCACCGGGGACTTGCCGAGCGGATGCACCTGCATCAGCTCCTTCGGCGCCAGCATGGTCTTGGGATCGCGCTGGTAGAACTTGATGTCGTACTCCAGCCCCAGCTCTTCCAGCAGCCAGAGTACACGTTGCGAGCGGGAGTTGTTCAAATGGTGGACAGTGATCATGTGCTGCGCCTTTCTGTAGAATGCGTCCCAAGAAGCATAACAGCACAATATAAAAAAGCATGCCGCGCACACCCACAACGCCCCAGATCCCGCTCTACAAGAAATTCGCCGATGAACTGGCGGCATCGATCAGCGCCGGCGTGCTGCAACCCGGCGAGCGCGTGACCTCGGTGCGGGTCGCCAGCCAGCAGCACAGCCTGAGTGTGACCACCGTCGTGCGCGCCTACGAATTGCTGGAAAGCCGCGGCATCATCGAAAGCCATCCGCAGTCCGGCTACTTCGTACGCAAGACCGCTATGCCGGCGAGCACGCCGAGCGCCGTGACGCTGTTGCCGCCCTCGCACCCCGCTACCCAGCAGCCGCATGAAGTTGACGTCAGCCGACTGGTGCTGGCCACGCTCAGGACCATCCAGCAGGACGGTACCATCCCGCTCGGCTCGCCCTATCCGAATCCGGCGCTGTTCCCGTCGCAGCGCATCGGCCAGTACGTCGGCCGCATCACGCGCAACAGCGACAGCTTCAGCGTCTTCACCGACCTGCCGCCGGGCCATCCCGACCTGTTGCGCCAGATCGCCCGGCGCTACCTGGAAACCGGCCTGGCCGTCGATCCGGAAGACATCATCATCACCGTCGGCGCCACCGAAGCCATCAACCTCTGCCTGCAGGCCGTGGCGCAACCGGGCGACACCATCGCGGTCGAAACCCCGACCTTCTACGCCATGCTGCACGCGATCGAACGCATGGGCATGCGCGCCGTCGAAATCCCCACCGATCCGCTGACCGGCATGGACCTCGATGCGCTTGAAGAAGTGCTCCGGACGCAGAAGATATCGGCTTGCATGGTGATGCCGAATTTCCAGAATCCGCTCGGCTCGATGATGCCGGACGCGAACAAGAAGCGCCTGGTCGACCTCGCGCATCAGCACGACATGCCGCTGATCGAGGATGCGGTCTACAGTGAACTGTTCTACGGCGCTGCGCATCCGACGTCGCTCAAGACCTATGACCGCGACGGCCTGGTGCTGCACTGTTCGTCGTTTTCCAAGAGCCTGAGCTCGGCTTACCGGGTCGGCTGGGCGATCCCGGGACGCTACCGCAACCAGGTCGAGAAACTCAAGTTCCTCAACACGCTGGCTACGCCCACCATCCCGCAGCGCGCGATTGCCGAATACCTGACGCAAGGCGGCTACGAACGCCACCTGCGGCGCGTACGGCGCGGCCTGCTGCAGCAGCGCGACCTGATGCGCCATTTCGTGCTGCGATTTTTTCCGGAGGGGACGCGCGTGTCGGAGCCGGCCGGCGGCTACATTCTGTGGATAGAGCTGCCGCCGCGCGTGGAAGCGATGGAGTTGTACCGGCGCTGCCTGGTGCTGGGCATCACGATCGCACCGGGGCGCATCTTTGCCGCCACCAATCAGTACAGCAATTTCATCCGGCTCAACTACAGCTATACGTGGTCGGCCGAGATCGAAAAAGCGTTGAAGACGATCGGAAAGATCGTCGCGGAGTTGAGTTAGCGCCGCCGCTAACCGTGCAGCCTGAGCCCGGTGGCGGTCAGGGTCGCGTTGCCGGTGCCGTCATCGTTGACCACCACGGTCGCAATCCCCGCCTCTTCCAGCGCCGTCAAAAACCTGCGCAATGTGCTCATGCGCAGTTCAGTGCGCTTGGACAGGCGCGCCAGCGACAGCGGCGCGCCGCTGCGCTGGTGCTCCTGGTACAACTCGTCCAGGATGCGCACCAGCTCGGGCGGCAAGGCTTCCGGATCTTCGTTCATGAGCTTGTCTACGCGACCTTGGCGTGTTGCACGGCGGCGCGATGCAGCAGCACCGGAATCGACTTCGACGTCGGCGTGCGCGCCTTGTCTGCGAAGCTCTCCAGCGGCACCAGCGGATTGGTTTCCGGATAGTAGCTGCCCAGGCAACCGCGCGGGATGTCGTACTCGACCAGCAGGAAACCGTCGGCGCGACGCTCGATGCCGTCGTCCCAGACGCTGACCACGTCAACCCATTCGCCATCCTTCAGACCCAGCATCTCCAGATCCTGCTTGTTGATGAAGATCACGCGACGCTGGCCGAACACGCCGCGATAACGGTCGTCCATGCCATAGATGGTGGTGTTGTACTGATCGTGCGAGCGCGTGGTCATCAGCGTCATCAGCTTGTCGCCGTGGATCTTGCGCGCGCGATGGATAGGCGTATCCAGCGGAATCGCATGCACCACGAAATTGGCTTTGCCGGTATCGGTCTTCCACACGCGTTCGCGTGAAGCGACGCCGAGATGGAAACCGCCCGGATTGGTGATGCGCTGGTTGTAGTCCTTGAAGGAATCGTAGACTTTCTCGATGGCGTCGCGGATGCGCGAATAATCTTCAGCGTACCACAGCCACTCGATCTTCTTGCCGTTGTTGCGATGCTTCATGGTGGCTTCGGCGATGTGCGCGACGATCGCGGTTTCCGACATGCACAGCTCCGAGGCCGGCTTGTTGATCCCGTAGGAGACGTGCACCATGCTCATCGAGTCTTCCACCGTCACGCCTTGCGCACCACCGGCCTGCCGGTCGATCTCGGTACGGCCCAGCGTCGGCAGGATCAGTGCGTCCTTGCCGTGCACCAGATGGCTGCGGTTGAGCTTGGTGGTGATATGCACCGTCAGGTTGCACGAGCGCATTGCGTCGAAGGTGCGCGGCGTATCGGGCGTGGCCATGGCGAAGTTGCCGCCGAGCCCGATGAAGACCTTGGTGCGGCCTTCCAGCATCGCCATCACCGAACCCACGGTGTCGTTGCCGTGGTGGCGCGGCGCCTTGAATTCGAACACCTGCTCCAGCCGATCGAGGAACGCGTCGGTCGGCTTCTCATCAATGCCGACGGTGCGGTCGCCCTGCACGTTGGAGTGACCGCGCACCGGGCACAGGCCGGCGCCGGGACGGCCGATATTCCCGCGCAACATCATCATGTTGGACAACAGCTGGATGGTGCCGACGGCATGCTTGTGCTGGGTCAGGCCCATGCCCCAGGTGGCGATCACGGCCTTGCCGCGCACGTAGACCTGGGTCAGTTTTTCGATGTCTGCACGCGAGACGCCGGACTCGCCGATGATGTCTTCCCAGTTCTGGGCGCGCGCATCGGCGGCGAATTCCTCGAAGCCGGAAGTGTGCTCGGCGATGAACTGCACGTCCAGCACGCGCTCGGCGCCTGCCGCCACGGCTTCGTCGTCGAGCTCGATGGTGCGCTTGATGACGCCTTTGATCAGCGCCAGGTCGCCGCCCAGGGTCGGATGGATGAACATCGAACTGATCTGGGTGCTGCCCATGGTCAGCATTTCCATCTTGCTTTGCGGATCGGCGAAGCGCTCCAGGCCGCGCTCCTTGAGCGGATTGATGGCGACGATGGTGGCGCCGCGCTTGGATGCATGGCGCAACTCGCCCATCATGCGCGGATGATTGGTGGCGGGATTCTGGCCGAACAGGAACAAGGTGTCGCACAGGTCGAAGTCGTCCAGCAGCACGGTGCCCTTGCCGACGCCGACCGTGCCCGGCAAGCCGACGCTGGTCGGCTCGTGGCACATGTTGGAGCAATCGGGGAAGTTGTTGGTGCCGTATTGACGAACAAACAACTGGAACAGGAACGCCGCCTCGTTGCTGGCGCGCCCGGACACGTAAAAGTCGGCCATGTCGGGATCGGGCAACGCATTGAGATGCCGGGCGATCAGCTCGAAAGCCTGGGGCCAGGCGATCGGCACGTACTTGTCGCTGACGGCGTCGTAGACCATCGGCGCGGTCAGGCGGCCATGATCTTCGAGTTCGTAGTCCGACTGCTGCATCAGCTCGGCGACGGTATGGCGCGCAAAGAAATCGTTGGTGACGCGTTTCTTGGTAGCCTCGGCCGCCACCGCCTTGACGCCGTTTTCGCAGAACTCGAAGGTCGAAGTATGCTCGCGGTCGGGCCAGGCACAGCCGGGGCAATCGAAACCGTCTGGTTGGTTTTGCGACAACAAAGTGCGCAGGCCCTTGCCGTCGGCGACATGTTCCTTGACCAGGTTGAGCGCGACGTACTTCAGCGCGCCCCACCCGCCTGCGGGATTGTTATAGGTTTCGATCTTCGCTTTGCCAGCCTTGGCCATGTGTGCTCCACCAATACAATTTCAGATGGTGACCAGTTTAAGGCAGCGTGATCGGAACGGCGTACACAGTACGCCCCGATAAAAAAGAGTACAGCGAAGAGCTCCGTGAAGAGCCCCCTCCTCCTACAGCAGCACGTCTTCGCGCAGGCAGGCGCGCCAACGGCCCGGCGCGACTTCCTTCAACTGCGGCACCGTCGCCGCGCACAGTTCCAGTGCGTAAGGACAACGCGTGCGGAACACGCACCCCGACGGCGGATTGGCCGGGCTGGGCAAATCGCCTTGCAGAGGCTTGCGCAGCAGGGCCTGCTCGCGGGCGTCCGACTCCGGCTTCGGCGAAGCTGCCAGCAAGGCTTGCGAATACGGATGCAGGGGCCGCTCGAACAGGGCCGCCGCCGGGGCGATTTCCATCACTTTGCCGAGATACAGCACCACTACGCGGTCGCAGATGTATTCCACCACGTCAAGGTCATGCGAAATGAACAGCATCGCCAGGTTGAAACGCTGACGCAAGTCCTGCAGCAGGTTGATCACCTGTGCCTGGATCGACACATCCAGCGCCGACACCGGCTCGTCGGCGACGATGAAACGCGGCTCCACCGCCAGTGCACGCGCGATGCCGATGCGCTGGCGCTGCCCGCCGGAAAACTCATGCGGATAGCGCGCGCCATGCTCGGCGCGCAGGCCGACCAGTTGCAGCAGTTCGGCGATGCGGGCCCCACGCGCCGCACCGCGATGCAGGCCGTGGGTATCGAGCGCCTCGCCGATGATGTCGCGCACGCGCTGGCGCGGATTCAGGCTGGCGTAGGGATCCTGGAAAATGATCTGCATCTCGCGCCGCAGCGCGCGCATGCGTGCAGGGGAAAGCGTGGATATCTCCTCACCCTGATAACGGATTTCGCCGCCGCTGCTTTCCATCAGGCGCAGCAAGGTGCGGCCGACCGTGCTCTTGCCGGAGCCGGATTCGCCGACCAGGCCGAGCACCTCGCCCGGGGCGATGGTGAAGCTGACGTCGTCGACCGCGCGAATCGGCGCATCCTTTTGCTTGCCGTTGAAATACTTCTTCAGATTGCGCACCTCGACCAGAGGTGTAGCGATGGCGTTGTTTGTGGCGGTGCTTGTGGCGTTGTTCATGCCGATTCCCTCAGTATGCAACGGACATTGTGGCCATCGGCCCCCAGCGTCAGCGACGGCATCGCCTGGCGGCAGACGTCGCTTGCCTGGCTGCAGCGCGGCTCGAAAGCACAACCCGGCGGCGGCGCCAACGGACTCGCGACCTGACCGGGAATGGCCGCCAGGCGCGGACGTTCGCCGGCGACCGCATGGCGCTTGCTGCGCCCCGGCAGGCAATTGAGCAAGCCGGTGGTGTAGGGATGCTGCGGCTTGTCGAAAATCTGCGGCACGTTGCCCTGCTCCACCATCCGGCCTGCATACATGACCGCGACCCGATCGGCGATCTCCGCCACCACGCCGAGGTTATGGGTGATGAACAGGATGCCGGTGCCGGTCTCGCGCTGCAGTTTTTGCAGCAGCGCCAGGATTTGCGCCTGGATGGTGACGTCGAGCGCAGTCGTCGGCTCGTCGGCGATCAGCAGCGTCGGATTGCACGACAAGGCCAGCGCGATCATCACGCGCTGGCGCATGCCGCCCGACAGCTGATGCGGATACTCATACAAGCGGCGCGCCGCAGCCGGAATCTCGACCAGCTCCAGCATGCGCTGGGCATGGATCATGGCGTCCCGGTGACTCTTGCCGAGATGCAGCCGCACGCTCTCGGCGATCTGCTCGCCCAGCGTGAAGACCGGATTGAGGCTGGTCATCGGCTCCTGGAAAACCATCGCGATTTCATTGCCGCGCAATTGACGCAACTGGCTCTGCGACAGTCGCGCAAGATCGACGGTGTCGCCGTTGCGGCGCTTGAAGCGCATGCTGCCGCCGACCACGCGGCCGGCGTCGGCCGGGATCAGGCCCATGATCGACAGGCTGGTCACCGACTTGCCGGAACCGGACTCGCCCACCACCGCCAGCGTCTCGCCGGCATTGACGCTGAAACTGACGCCGTCGACCGACTTGACGGTGCCCTGCTCGGTAAAGAAATGCGTCTGCAGGTTATCCACCTCCAGCAGCGGCGCCCCCTTGGGCGCAATAATGTGTTGCATGATCAGCTACCTCTCAAAGACTCTTGCGCAGACGCGGGTCGAGCATGTCGCGCAAGCCGTCGCCCACCATTTGCAGCGACAGCGCCGACAAGACAATGGCAATGCCGGGAAATACCACGAGCCAGATCGCCTGTTCGGCGTACGCCTGGCCGGATGAAATCATCGTGCCCCAGGTCGGCAGTTCGGGCGGTACGCCGACGCCGAGGAAGGACAAGCCGGCTTCCGCCAGGATCGCGTAGGCAAAAATGAACGTCCCCTGCACCAGGATCGGCGACAGGATGTTGCCCAGCACATGGAAAAACACGATGCGTGTAGTCGACACGCCGAGGGCGCGCGCTGCTTCCACGAACAGCAGCTCGCGCACCACCAGCGTCGAGGCCCGCACGATGCGCGCTACCCGCGGCGTATAGACGATCGCCAGCGCCAGCACCACGTTGATCAGCGACGAACCGAGGATCGCCACCAGCGCAATCGCCAGCAGGATGTCGGGAAACGACATCATGGCGTCGACCACGCGCATGATCGGCGCATCCAAGCGCTTGAAGAAACCGGCGCACAGGCCCATCAGCACGCCCGCTGCCAGCGCCACCACCACCACCAGCGCACCGATGGTCAGCGAATAGCGGCCGCCGGTCAGCACGCGCGTGAAGATGTCGCGGCCGAACTCGTCGGTGCCGAACCAGTGCGCGCCGGACGGTGCCTGCAGGCGCGCCATGATGTCCAGCGCGGACGGATCGTAAGGAGAAGTCAGCGGCACGATGATCGCCAGCAAGGTCAGCGCCACCAAGGTGAACACGCCGAACATGACCAGCTTGCGCCGCATGAATTTGGAAAGGAAAGCAAACATGGGAAGTTGGGTTCCGAGGAATTAATAACGCACGCGCGGATCGATCAGCGTGTACAGCAAATCGATGGCCAGGTTGATCAGCACGTAGATCACGGCAATCGCCAGCAAGGCGCCCTGGATCACCGGATAGTCGCGCCGCTGCACCGCCGACACCACCAGGTTGCCCACGCCCGGCAAACCGAACACGGTCTCGGTCACCACCGCACCGCCGATCATCAGCGCCGCCGTCAGGCCGATCACGGTGACTACCGGAATGAGCGCATTGCGCAAGGCATGGCGCAGGATCACGCGGCGCTCGTTAAGGCCCTTGGCGCGCGCCGTGCGCACGTAGTCATCCGACAGCACGTCGAGCATCGAGGCGCGGGTGAAACGAATGATCAGCGCCGAGTTGAGCACGCCCAGGACCACCGCCGGCAACAGCAGGTGATGCAGGCGATCCAGCAATGGGGCGCCCGGGTCGCCGTAGCCGGCCACCGGGAACCAGCCCATCTTGACGGCAAATATCTGCATCAGGATCAGGCCGAACCAGAAGCTCGGAATGCTGGCGCCCAGCATCGCGACGCCGGTGAAAATCTGATCGACTGCGCGGCCGCGCCACACCGCCGAGACGATGCCGCACGGGATGCCGATCAGGCAGGCCAGCGCCACCGAAAAAATGGTCAGGAAGAAAGTCGGTTCGGTGCGTGACGCCAGCGCTTCGGTGACGGGCATCTGCAAGAAAATCGATTGGCCGAGATTGCCCTGCGCCAGCTCCTTGAGCCAGAAGCCGAACTGCACGAGCAAGGGCTGATCGAGCCCGTACTGCGCACGCAGTTTGGCGATATCGGCCGCCGTGGCCTGGTCGCCCAGCATGATTGCAGCCGGATCGCCCGGCGCCAGGCGCGTGATGAAGAACACCAGCACGGCGACGATCAGCATGACGATCACCATGCCGGTGAAGCGTCCTGACAGGTAACGTAACATAAACGTGAAATCCGTTAAGGAAAGAAGGATGCAGCCGGCCAAGCGGCTTCATCGAGGATGAAAACCGCTTGCCTCTGCAGTACAAAAAACACGACATTGCCGCTGGGCGTTCTACCGGCGGGCAGAACGCCCAACTTCATCGCAATGATCAGTCAGCCAGCTTGGTATTCCAGAAATACGGCCATGGCATCGGCACATAGCCCTGCAGCTTGGCGGATCGAGCGGTCAGGCTGTTGAAGCTGCCCAGGCGAATGTAAGGCACTTCGTCGTAGACCACGCTCTGCACCTTGCCCCACAGTGCGCCGCGATGGGCCGGGTCCATTTCGTGCGAGAACACCGTGACCGAAACGTCCTTGCCGGCGCTCTTCCAGCCGCCCGGTGCGCCATCGCTCAACTGCGGCGGCGACAAGGTCGGTTCTGGCAGGAAGGCCGAATGCGTCATGTAGATGTCCCACAGCGCCGGATCGTTGCGGCGCTGGATCAGCGTCGCCCAGTCGACCACCTGCATGTCCACCTTGAAACCGGCCAGCTTGAGTTCTTCACCCATGACCAGCGCCATGCGGTAGTGGAACTCGTACTGCTTGCTGGTCAGGATCTTGACCGGCTCGCCCTTGTACCCGGCCTTGGCAGCCAGGTCGCGCGCCTTGGCGGCGTTGGCCTGGTTATAGGCGGCCACCCCGTCCATCGAATAGAACGGCGAGCCCTTCGGGAAGTGATTGCCTTCGACGGAGAAGAACTTCGGATCGCCGAAACCGGCGGTCATGATTTCCTTCATGTTGAGCGCAGCCTGGATGGCCTGACGCACGCCCTGCTTTTGCAGCGGGCCGGTCACTGTATTGAGCACCACGTACGGGAACCCGAACGGCGCGGTGATGACCGGCACGACATTGGACTTGCCTGCAAGACGCGGCGAAGCCTCGGCCGGCAGCAGATCGGCGAACTGGTACTGGCCGGACAGCGAGCCTTCCACGCGGGTGTTCGGATTCGGCACGGGAATGAAGCGCAGCTCGGACAACAGGGCTTCACGCTTGCCGGCGTAACCGCTGGCCGCTTCCTTGCGTGCGCTGTAGCCGTCGAAGCGGGTCAGCAATACGTATTGGTCAGGTTTGCGTTCCTTGAACTGGTAAGGACCGGTGCCGATGAAATCCTTGAGCGGATTGACGGCGGACTCCTTGGGCATGATCGCGGCGAAGCCGGATGGCAGCGCCAGGTGCGCCAGCAGCGGCGCATACGCGTTCTGCATGCTCAGGACGACGGTATAAGGCCCCTTGGCGTCGAGGCTCTTGATCTCTTTCGATACGGCCTTGCCGCGCGGCGCGATGTCCATCCAGCGCTTGAGCGAAGCGACGACGTCGTCGGACTTCATCTCCTTGCCGTTGTGGAACTTGACGCCCTTGCGCAATTCGATGGTGACTGTCTTGCCGTCGGCGCTCACTTTGGGCAGGCTTTCCGCCAGCATCGGCTGGATGACCCACTTGGCGTCGAAGGTATACAGCGGTTCATAGACGTGCTGCATGATGGTGGCGACCAGATCGGTGGTCGAGGCCATCGGATCCAGCGTTTGCGGCTCGGCCACCATCGCCAGGTTGGCGACGCCACCGGGAGCTGCCTGCGCCAGCGGCGATACGCCCGTCGCAACCAACACGGCGGCGCTCACTGCACATTGAAATAGCAGACGCCTGCCCTTGTTGAACGACGGTAAAAAAGTTCGCACTGTCATCATCCTCTCCTCGATGCTGCTGGGTTAAAAATCCTGGCTTCGCCAACTGTCGCGATACACGCCTTGCGGCGGTCTCAGCGTCCAGCTGTTCATTTCTTATTGGCATTGTTATTTGCTGTGGATTGCTTGCTGAAATTTTTTGGTAGTTTATATCACGATCTCTACCGCAGCAATGAGTAAACGAGCATTAAAACAAGCAAACCTCTCTACCCATGCACGATAAGGAGAAAAAGCAAGGACTGTTATTAAGTAACATAAATGCTGCACTGCTCCAAAATCGAGCGAGGAAAGTCCGGTCGTCACCAAACCGGGGCAGATTGCGGGCGGCGCGAAACGACGGTTGCAGGCCGCAAAAATACGGGCGCACGGCTTGCTGAAAGCAAAGGAAATATCGGCCGCAGAACACGGCCGTGAGACGAGATGGTGCAGCTGGAAAATCGTTGAAAGCCGCGAGAACAACACGGTCCTGCCGATTTTTTCCTGATTGAAAAAACTACTTTAAAAAGACTTGAAAGAATACTGCGTTGGCAAATTGCCTCACTCCCCTCATTACCCTCACTCTTCCAGCGGCAACGCCAGGGTTTCCTTGATCTCTTCCATCACCACGTAGCTCTTCGACTGCGCCGCGCCCGGCAACTGCAGCAGGATATCGCCGAGCAGCTTGCGGTATTCGGCCATGCCGCGGATGCGCGCCTTGATCAGGTAATCGAAGTCGCCCGACACCAGATGGCATTCCTGCACCTCCGGGATGCGCAGCACTTCGCGGCGGAATTGCTCGAACATGTTGCCCGACTTGTGATTGAGCGTGATCTCGACGAACACCAGCAAGGTCGCACCCAGCGTGGCCGGATCGATACGCGCGTAGTAGCCGCTGATGACGCCGTCGCGCTCCATGCGCTTGACGCGTTCGATGCAAGGCGTGATCGACAGGCCGACCTGCTCTCCCAGGTCTTTCATCGAGATGCGGCCGTCCTTTTGCAGGACCGCCAGGATACGGCGGTCCAGCTTGTCGAGGGTGCGTACTGAAAGCTGCTGAGTTCTCATTATTTATTCTCGTTTTTTAACATTAATACCAAAACAAATACTGGTTGATTGCCAATATCATGGTTTTATATTCTACATACTCACCATCATTTCGGGGAATCCATCATGCGCGTCGTCATTCTGGGCAGCGGGGTCATCGGCGTCACCAGCGCCTACTATCTGGCCAAGGCCGGCCATCAGGTCACGGTGCTCGACCGCCAGCCGGGTCCGGCGCTGGAAACCAGCTTCGCCAACGCCGGCCAGATCTCGCCCGGCTACGCCTCGCCGTGGGCCGCGCCCGGCATTCCCCTGAAAGCCCTGAAATGGATGTTTGAAGAACATGCACCGCTGGCGATCCGCCCGGACGGAACGTTCCAGCAGTTGCGCTGGATGTGGCAGATGCTGCGTAATTGCAGCGCCGACCGTTATGCCGTCAACAAGGAACGCATGGTGCGCCTGGCTGAATACAGCCGCGACTGTTTCCGCGAATTGCGCGCCGCCACCGGCATCGATTACGAAGGCCGCCAGCAAGGCACGTTGCAGCTGTTCCGCACGCAAGAGCAGTTCGACGGCGCGGCCAAAGACATTGCCGTGCTGCGCCAGACCGGCGTGCCGTTCGAACTGTTGAGCCGCGACCAGCTGGCCGGCGCCGAACCCGCACTGGCGAAAGTCAGCCACAAGCTGACCGGCGGCTTGCGCCTGCCCAACGATGAAACCGGCGACTGCAAGCTGTTCACCACCAAGCTGGCGAAAATGGCCGAAGAGCTCGGCGTGCAGTTCCGCTACGGCGTGGACATCCAGGCGCTGGCAGTGGCCGGCGACGATATCGACGGGGTCGTGTGCGGCAAGGAGCTGGTGCGCGGCGATGCTTACGTGGTGGCGCTGGGTTCTTACTCCGCCAATTTCATGCGCCGCATCGTCGACATCCCGGTCTATCCGTTGAAAGGCTATTCGATCACCGTGCCGGTGGTCGATTCGCAAGCCGCCCCGGTCTCGACCATCCTCGACGAAACCTACAAGATCGCCGTCACCCGCTTCGACAACCGTATCCGCGTGGGCGGCATGGCGGAAGTGGTGGGTTTCAACAAGGAACTCAACCCGAAGCGCCGCGCCACGCTGGAGCTGGTGGTCAACGATCTGTTCCCGGGCGCCGGCAATACCGCGCAAGCCAGCTTCTGGACCGGGCTGCGGCCGATGACGCCGGATGGCACCCCGATCGTCGGCGCCACGCCGCTGAACAACCTGTTCCTTAATACCGGCCACGGCACGCTCGGCTGGACCATGTCATGCGGCTCGGGCCGCTTGCTGGCGGATCTGATTTCGGGCAAGCGCCCGGCGATCGCTTCAGATGATTTATCGGTGGCGCGCTATCTTGGGCAGCGGCAATTTTCTTCAGCGGTCACGGCGTAAGGCGCGGCAAGTCTTCACGTACATTTCTATTACATACGATACAAGCACCGCCTGCCGGGCCGAAGCTCCTTGCTTCGGCCTTTTTCGTTTGCGGATGCCTTTCCTGCTGGTGTCCGGCTGTAGGAAAAGTCTCACAAGCGCTATCTGCGCACGCTGACATTACCGCACGGGCAATCAGTCGATAATTGATCCGCCGCAGGGAATTCCCCCTGCCGCCACAACGAAAATAACGAAGACGCCACGCCTATCGGTGCCGCCTTCATTGTCCGCAAACGCAAGTCCTCTTGAAGAAAGACCTTCGTATGCACGCCCAAGCCCAGCGTCACGCCGACTGCCCTCCCGCCACGACGCCGCCCGTCCCCACTGCCAAACAAATGGCGCGCGAAAGCGGCCTGCGCTATGTCAACGACGACACGCCAGGCATCCTGCGCACCCGCAGCGACGGCGAGTTCACCTATACCGATGCCGATGGAAAAACCATCGACGACGACGCCACGCTGGCCCGCATCAAGGCCCTGGCGGTTCCGCCGGCATGGGAAGACGTATGGATTTGCCCCTGGGCCAACGGTCATATCCAGGCCACCGGCCGCGATGCCAGGCAACGCAAGCAATATCGCTATCACGCGCGCTGGCGCATCGTGCGCGACGAGGTCAAGTACCAACGCATGATCGCTTTTGCGCATGCGCTGCCGCAGATCCGCAAGTGTCTTGAGCACGACCTGAAAAAAAAGGGCCTGAGCAAACAGAAGGTGCTGGCCACCGTGGTGTACCTGCTGCAGGCTACGCTGATGCGCGTCGGCAACGATGAGTACGCGCGCAACAACCAATCCTTCGGCATCACCACGCTGCGCAACCGCCATGTCAAGATCGACGGCCCCGACATCAAATTCCATTTCCGCGGCAAGAGCGGCGTGCAGCACTCGATCAAGCTGCACGATCCCTACATGGTGCGCATCGTCAGGAAACTGCTCGACCTGCCCGGTCAGGACCTGTTCCAGTATCTCGACGAAGAAGGCGAGACGCACACCATCGGTTCCGGCGACGTCAACGATTACCTGCACGAGATCACGGGCGAAGACTACACCGCCAAGGATTTCCGCACCTGGGCCGGGACGGTGCTGGCGGCGCTGGCGCTGGATGAATTCCAGCAATTCGACTCGCATGCGCAAGCCAAGAAAAACATCGTGCAAGCGATCGAACATGTCGCCAAGAAGCTCGGCAACACCCCCACCATCTGTCGCAAATGCTACGTCCATCCGGACGTGATTTCATCGTATCTGGACGGCATGACGGCCAGCCGGCTCAAGGACCAGGTGCGCGACAACCTGGTGCAGGAAATGCATGCGCTGAGTCCGGAAGAAGCGGCCGTGCTGGCGCTGTTGCAGCAACGCTTGCAGCAGGAACAAAAGGATGCGAAGGCAGGAAAAAAGAAGGCGGCGTAAAACAGGACGGTGTCCGGCTTCCATCGGGAAGCCGGACACCTCGGGAGAAAAACTATGCCGTGGCCGGCACCCGCTCCAGCTTGGGCAGGAAAGCCGCCAGCAAACCAATCAGCGGCAGAAACGCGCACACCTGATAGACAAAGAAAATGTCGGTGACGTCGGCCAGCTTGCCCAGCAGCGCGGCGCCGATGCCGCCCATGCCGAACGCGAAACCGAAGAACAATCCCGAGACGGTGCCGACCTTGCCCGGCATCAGTTCCTGCGCAAACACCAGGATCGCCGAGAACGCCGACGCCAGGATCATGCCGATGATCACCGTGAGCACGCCGGTCCAGAACAAATTGGCGTAAGGCAGCATCAGCGTGAACGGCGCCACACCCAAAATGGATACCCAGATCACCGCTTTGCGGCCGACGCGGTCGCCGATCGGCCCGCCCGCCACGGTGCCGATGGCGACCGCGAACAGGAACACGAACAGGTGGATCTGCGCGTCCTGCACCGACAGCTGGAATTTGCTGATCAGGTAGAACGTGAAGTAGCTCGACAGGCTGGCCATGTAGAAGTACTTGGAAAAAATCAGCAGCAACAGAATGCCGACCGCCATGATGACCTTGTTGCGCGGCAGTTCGACGAAGCCGTGCGATTTCTTCTTCGGCTTGGTCTTGCCGGCCAGTTGCTGGCGCTGATACCAATGGCCGATCTGGCGCAGCACCACCATGGCGATCAGCGCCGCAATGGTGAACCAGGCAATGCTGCGCTGGCCGCCCGGGATGATGATCCATGCGGCGAGCAACGGCCCCATCGCGCTGCCGGCGTTGCCGCCGACCTGGAACAGCGATTGCGCCAGGCCGTGGCGACCGCCCGAAGCCATGCGCGCCACGCGCGACGCTTCAGGGTGGAATACCGATGAACCGGTGCCGACCAGGGCGGCGGCCACCAGCAGCACGCCGAAATTCGGCGCCACCGACAGCAGCAGCAGGCCGCACAGGGTGGAACCCATGCCAATGGCCAGCGAATACGGTTTCGGATGCTTGTCGGTATACAGGCCGACCAGCGGTTGCAGCAATGAGGCGGTGACCTGGAAGGTCAGCGTGATCAGGCCGATCTGGGCGAAACTCAGATGGAAGTTGCCCTTCAGCAGCGGATAAATCGCCAGCAGCAGCGACTGGATCATGTCGTTGAGGAAGTGCGAAAAGCTGATCGCACCGAGAACGCGGAAGCCGGTCTTCTCGACGGCCTGCTGTTGGTTTGCCTGCGGCATTTCCGGCGGATTGAGCGCTGTCTCCATGATGGCCTGTCTGATAATTTTGGGGGAAACCGGAATTTTAGACCTGTTGGCCTTGCTTGTCTTTTGACGCCCCGTTTTGGGTCATCCGGTCCCGGAGCGGCGTCAGCCGGCCTTGCGGAACGTGATGTTGTAGCGGCAATCGCCGGTCAGTGCATGCGCTCCCTGCGCCAGCGTGTCGACGCCATGGAAACGCAGTCGCGCCGGACCGCCCCACACCACCACGTCGCCGCTCTCGAGGCGCATGCGCAGCGGCTTGTCGGCACGCCCGGCGCCGCCGAACAGGAAGGTCGCCGGCAAGCCCAGCGAGACCGAGACGATGGGCTGGGACATGTCGCGTTCATTCTTGTCCTGGTGCAGCGACATGCGCGCACCCGGCGTGTAGCGATTGATCAGGCAAGCATCCGGCAGGAAGTTGTGGAAACCGGCGGCGGCTGCGGCACGCTCGGCCAACGCCAGGAAAATGGCCGGCATCTCCGGCCAGGGTTGCTGCGACAGCGGATCCTCGCGCTGGTAGCGATAGCCGCGCCGGTCCGTTACCCAGCCCAGTTCACCGCAATTGCTCATCGCCACCGACATGGTGTAACCGCCCGGCGTCTGCATCTGCCGGAACGGCGCCTGCGCGGTGACCTGCGCGATGGCTTCGATCAACGCCGCCGCGTCGTCCTCGGCATAGGCGCGCAGCCAGGTCGCGCCGTCGGCGATGTGTTCGATGGTCGGCGCGCGCAAGGCGGCAAACAGATCGCCTGTCACGACTTGCCGTCTCCTTCCCGCTCAAGCAAGGCCTGCTTGCGCTCCACGCCCCAGCGATAGCCGGACAGCGAACCATCCATGCGCACCACGCGGTGGCAAGGAATCAGCACCGCAATCGCGTTCGAGGCGCAGGCGCTGGCGACGGCGCGCACCGCTGTCGGACTGCCGATGCGCCCGGCGATGTCCGAATACGTCACGCGCTGCCCCGCCGGAATATCGCGCAAGGCTTGCCACACGCGCTGCTGGAAAGCGGTGCCGCGCACATCGAGCGGCAGGTTGAGATCGCCTTGCGGCGACTCGATGAAGCCGATGACCTTGGCCACCAGTTTCTCAAACGCCGCATCGCCGCCGATCAGCTCGGCTTGCGGGAACTGGTCTTGCAGATCGCGCACCAGTTGATCGGGATCATCACCCAGCGTGATGGCGCAGACGCCTTTTTCCGTGGTCGCCACCAGAATCGCGCCGAGCCAGCATTGCGCCACCGCGAAACGAATCCGGGCGCCGCTGCCGCCGGCGCGATAAGCGCTCGGCGTCATGCCGAGGCGACCGCTGGATTCGGCGTAGAAGTGGCCGCTGGAATTGAAGCCGGCGTCGTACATGGCGTTGGTGACGCTGTCGCCCTGGACCAGTCCGGCACGCAGACGCTGCGCCCGCTGTGCGGCGGCGTAGGCCTTGGGCGTGACGCCGGTTTTTTCCTTGAAGACGCGATGAAAATGGAAGCGGCTCATGCCGGCGATCTGCGCCAGCTCATCCAGCGACGGCAAGTCTTCGGCTTGTTCGATGGCGCGACACACGGTGGCGATGGCCTGCGCCTGGCGTTCGCCCAGCGCGGCTTCGTTCGGCTTGCAGCGTTTGCAGGCGCGGAACCCGGCCTGCTCGGCCTGCACGCCGGTATCGTAGAAGGCGACGTTTTCGCGCCGCGCCTGGCGCGACGGACACGATGGCCGGCAATACACGCCGGTGGTGCGCACGGCGTAATAAAAAGTGCCGTCGGCGGCCTTGTCGCGTTGCGTGACGGCCTGCCAGCGCTGGTCGTCGAGGCCGGCGGCGATCCTGGCAACAGCCGGGGAAGAATTGGTCTTGCGGGTAGGCATACTGAACATGATGACACCTTTTGGTTACACGGTCATCGCAGTATAGAAAGCAGGAACCGGCCCGGCACTCCGGGCCTTGCTTTCAAATCCGGTGCAGCAAATCAGGACGAACTCAGGAAGCGCTCAGGAAGAAAACTTGATGCGCTGGCGGCTTTGCGCCGGTTGCGTGACGTGGTCCAGCGGCAGCACGTGCGAATGCTTGACCTGCTTCATCGTGATGTTGGACTTGACGTTGGTGACGCCGGGCAAACGCAGCAAACGCGTCATCATGAACTCGGAAAACGCTGCCAGATCGGGGGCGACGATGCGCAGGATATAATCCGCTTCGCCGGTGATCGAAAAGCACTCCATGATTTCCGGCATGTCCTGCACCGCTTCTTCGAACTGGATGCCGCGCGTTTCGCCCTGGCGGTCCAGCGTGACATTGGTGAAGGCAGTGACGCCGAGGCCGATCACGGCCGGGTCCAGCACTGCGGTGTAGCGCTCGATCACGTGGGCTTCTTCCAGCCGCTGCACGCGGCGGCTGATCTGCGACGTGGAAAGATGGACTTTCTGTCCGAGGGCGCTGTTGGTGATGTGTCCGTCGCGCTGCAATTCGGCCAGCAAGGCCAGATCAAACCGGTCTACGGTGATTGTGCTCATAACGCCCTCTTTTATGCATAAATTTGAACAATTTGTGCATGATACCGCGAATAATGCGCGAATAACAATCACATTTTGCACTTCTCCTGCAATAAACTGGCTTTACACATACCAGCACGGAGCGAGTGCGAGGGATTCATGCCGACACTGCGCGGGCCCGCTCCGAACATCAGGAGACCACGATGGGCCAAATCACGCAAATTTCTTCCTCCCGCAGCAGCACCGATCTGTTCGACAACCCCATGGGCACCGACGGTTTCGAGTTCGTCGAATACGCCGCGCTGGATCCGCTGCCGATTGCCGCCGTGCTGGAATCGATGGGCTTTTCCGCGGTGGCTCGCCACCGCTCCAAGAATGTCACGCTGTACCGCCAGGGCCAGATCAATTTCATCATCAACGCCGAGCCTGACAGCAAGGCCATCGAATTCGCCAAGGTCCACGGCGCCTCGGTCAACGCCATGGCGTTCCGCGTCAAGGACGCCGCCGCGGTCTACAAGCGCGCGCTGGAAATGGGCGCCGAGGGCGTGCCGGCCAAGCTCGGTCCGATGGAGCTGAACATCCCCGCCATCAAGGGCATCGGCGGCTCCCTGCTGTACCTGGTGGATCGCTATGGCGAGCGCGGTTCGATCTACGACATCGACTTTGAATTTTTCCCCGGCGTCGAGCGCAATCCGGTCGGCGTCGGCCTGACCTATATCGATCATCTGACCCACAACGTCGTGCGCGGCGCGATGGATATCTGGTCGTCGTTCTACGAGCGCCTGTTCAACTTCCGCGAAATCAAGTATTTCGATATCGAGGGCAAGCTGACCGGCCTGAAATCGCGTGCGATGACGAGCCCGTGCGGCAAGATCCGCATCCCGATCAACGAGAGCGCCGACGACAAGTCGCAGATCGAGGAATTCATCAAGCAATACAACGGCGAAGGCATCCAGCACATCGCCTTGGGCACCGACGACATCTACCGGACCGTTCGCACGCTGTATCAGCGCAAGGTGCCGCTGCAGGACACCATCAATACCTACTACGACCTGGTCGAACGCCGCATCCCGGGCCACAAGGAAGACCTGGCTGCACTGCGCGAACTGAAGATCCTGATCGACGGCGCACCGACCGAAGGCCAGGGCTTGCTGCTGCAGATCTTCACGCAGACGCTGATCGGACCGATCTTCTTCGAGATCATCCAGCGCAAGGGCAATGACGGTTTTGGGGAAGGCAATTTCAAGGCCTTGTTCGAATCGATCGAGCTGGACCAGATCCGGCGCGGCGTGATTTAACGGTATCAAAAATCAATGCCATGACGGCGTGCCCGCTCTTGCCGGCACGCCGTTTTGCATTTCGGCCTCAAGAAATCGCCTGAAGCGCCGTAAAAGAAGCAGGACTCATATCTGCGAGGGAAATCCATGCCTGCCAGCGCTCCATTCGGAAAATACGCCGCCCACGCCGCTTCTGCCGTGGTGGAAGACATCTCCGAGCGCATAGGGCAACTGACCCGCCAGATCCGCGATTTGCAACAGCAGTCGCAAGCCCTGCTGTCGTCGCTTCCCGAGCAGGACCTGACGCAACTGCGCCAGCGCATTCAATCGCACTATCAGGAAATCTTCCGCCTGGAAAAGGAAAAGGCGCGCTCGCGCAACCGCCACGGCAGCTATCTCAGCGTCGTGCTGTCGGTCGCTACCTGCAGCGCCTGAACCGCCAGCCCTTTTCCCTATTCCGTCTTTGCCCGGCTCGCCACCAGCGCAGCCATCTCATCCGCTTCCGGCTGCCCGAGACTGCGCAAACCGGCGACCACGCCCGCCTTGTTTTGCGCCGGCTGGTTCTGGCTGACCTTCCATTTGCCGGTCAGTGAAGTGATGACGATCTCGATACCCACCACCGCACTGAGCATTTTTTCGATGTAGTCGGCGGGCGCGTCGTCCGGCGACCACGGTTGCGGCATCGCCGCTTCATGACGCGCCGTAAGGCGGGTCAGTTGCGCGCGCAGCCATTCGATATCGTCGACGATGCGCAACGGGCCGGCGGCATGCACGACCGCGTAATTCCAGGTCGGCACGGCCTTGCCGTTTTCTTTTTTGGAGGGATACCAGCCCGGGGAAATGTAGGCCTCGCTGCCTTGGAAAATCGCCAGCGCGCCGCTCTCCGGCACGTGCTCGCGCCACACCGGATTGGCGCGCGCGACGTGGCCGCGCAGCACGCCGTGTGCGCCTTCATCTGGACTCAGCAACAGCGGAATATGGTCGGCGTTGAGACCGGAAGGCGTCAGCGTGGTCAGCGTCGACAAGGGGTGCGCCTGCATCAGGCGATGCAGGACATCACGATCGGATTCGGCAAAATGGCTGGGTAGGTACACGTGTTTCCCTCGCTGTGATCGGCTTGATGCAGGCTCCCTGCAAGCGATCTACTGTACCCGACCCTGCCGACTTTTCACAGGAGGCAAAACACGCGACAATGCCGGCCGCACGTTGCGAAAAACTCGACAACCCGCAACCGGCAATGCCGTTTAAGCGTGGCCCAGATACGCCTTGCGCACGGCATCGTTGGCCAGCAGATTGGCGCCGGTGTCGGCCAGCACGACGTGGCCGTTTTCCAGCACGTAGCCGCGATCGGCCACGCCCAGCGCCTTGTTGGCGTTCTGCTCGACCAGGAACACCGTCACGCCCTGGTCGCGAATGGTGCGGATGATCTCGAAAATCTGTGCAATCACCAGTGGCGCCAGGCCCAGCGTCGGTTCGTCCAGCAGCAGCAGCCGCGGCTTGCTCATCAGCGCGCGGCCGATGGCCAGCATCTGCTGCTCGCCGCCCGACATGGTGCCGGCGCGCTGGTTGGCGCGTTCCTTCAGGCGCGGGAACAGGCCGAACACGTGCTGCACGCCCTCTTCAATCGCGTCATTGGTGGCGAAAAAGGCTCCCATTTTGAGGTTCTCCAGTACCGTCAGGCTCGGGAAAACACGACGGCCTTCCGGTGAAATCGCCATGCCCAGGCGCATGATTTCATGCGTCGAACGCTGCGTGATGTCCTGGCCTTCGAAGATGATCTTGCCGCTCGAGGCGCGCGGCTTGCCGCACAAGGTCATCAGCAAGGTGGTCTTGCCGGCGCCGTTGGCGCCGATCAGCGTGACGATCTCGCCCTTCTCCACATTCAGCGATACGCCATGCAGCGCTTCGATGGCGCCGTAATGGGTATGTACCTGTTCAAACTGCAACATCATTCTTCTCCCAGGTAGGCTTTGATCACGCGCTCGTCATTGCGCACCAGCTCCGGCGTACCGGTGACGATGGGCTTGCCGTGCTCCATCACGAGGATGCGATCGGAAATGCCCATGATCAGGCTCATGTCGTGTTCGATCAGCAGCACGGCGACGCCGTGTTCGCTGCGCAGACGGTCGATCAGCTGCTGCAGCTCCTGCTTCTCTTGCGGATTGAGGCCGGCCGCGGGTTCGTCCAGCAACAGCAGGCGCGGCCTGGTGATCATGCAGCGGGCGATTTCGACGCGCCGTTGCAGGCCGTACGACAAGGTGCCGGCTTCGCGATTGGCCAGCGCCGTCAGGCCGAGCTGCTCGAGCCAGTAGGCGGCGCGATCGAGCGCCTCCTTCTCGGCGCGGCGATAGCCGGGCAGCTTCAGCAAACCCGAGACCAGGTTGTTGTTGATCTGATTGTGCTGCGCCACCAGCAGGTTCTCGACCACGCTCAGCGTCTTGAACAGGCGGATGTTCTGGAAAGTGCGCACCAGGCCTTGCTGCGCCACGACGTGGCTGGGCTTGCGCGCAATCGATGCGCCGCCCAGGCTGATGTCGCCGCTGCTCGGCTGGTAGAAGCCGCTGATGCAGTTGAACACGGTGGTCTTGCCGGCGCCGTTGGGGCCGATGATGGCGAAGACTTCCTGCTCCATCACCGACAGCGACACGCCGTCAACCGCCAGCAGTCCGCCGAAGCGCATCGACAAGCCGGACACTTCCAGCAAGGTTTGATTGTTTGTCATCATCGCAGTCATCGTGGAAGCTCCACATGAGGACGCGTCGCCGGCAACAGGCCCTGCGGACGCCACATCATCATCAGCACCATCACCAGGCCGAAAATCAGCATGCGGTATTCGGCAAAGCTGCGCGCCACTTCCGGCAGGATGGTCAGCAGGATCGCCGCCAGGATCACGCCCAGCTGCGAGCCCATGCCGCCCAGCACCACGATCGCCAGGATCAGCGCCGACTCGATGAAGGTAAACGATTCCGGATTCACCAGTCCCTGGCGTGCGGCGAAGAAGCTGCCCGCCAGGCCGGCGAACGCCGCGCCCAGCGTAAATGCCGACAGCTTGATCTTGGTCGGATTGATGCCCAGCGAACGGCAGGCGATTTCGTCGTCGCGCAGGGCTTCCCACGCACGACCCATCGGCATGCGAATCAGGCGGCTGGTCACGAAATACGTGAACAGCACCAGCAGCAGCGCGACGAAGTACAGGAAGATCACCATGTGGCCGCCCTGGTAAGTCAGGCCCAGCATGTCGTGGAAGGTGGTGCCGCCTTCGACGCTGGCGCTGCGCGCCATTTCGATGCCGAACACGGTCGGTTTCGGAATCCCCGAGACGCCGTCGGGACCGCCGGTCAGCGAAGTCATGTTGTTGAGCAGCAAGCGGATGATTTCACCGAAGCCCAAGGTCACGATGGCCAGGTAATCGCCGCGCAGACGCAGCACCGGGAAACCGAGGATGAAGCCGAACAGCGCCGACATCCCGGCCGCAATCGGCAGGCATTCCCAGAATGTGAAACCGAAGTACTGGTTCAGCAAGGCGTAGGTATAGCCGCCCACCGCATAGAAACCGACATAGCCGAGATCGAGCAGGCCGGCGAAACCGACCACAATATTCAGGCCGAGACCGAGAATCACGTAGATCAGCGCCAGCGTCACCACGTCGACGTTGCCGCGCGAACCGAAGAACGGCCACACCAGCGCAACCGCAAAGAGGAACAGCAAGGCGTAGCGCTGCTGGCGCGGCTGCAGTTGCGGCAGCGCCGGCAGGCGCACTTTCTTCGTGCTGCGCGCCAGCGTCGGCTTGATCAGCTGAAACACGAACACCACCAGCACGGCGATCAGCACCGGGGTCCAGTGGGCATTGAGTACCACGCGATAGCCTTCGAGCTGCAACTGCAGGCCGAGCATCGGCGTGGTCAGGATGGCGGTCAGGATCGCCGCCGCCACGGCGTTTTTAAGTGTAATCGGCATCAGACTTTCTCCACGTCCGGCTTGCCCAGCAAACCCGTAGGACGGAACAACAGGATCAGCACCAGCAAGGCGAAGGACACCACGTCCTTGTACTCGGCCGGCAGGTAGCCGGCGGCAAAGGTTTCGGCCAGGCCCAGCAGCACGCCGCCCAGCATCGCGCCGGGAATGCTGCCGATGCCGCCCAGCACCGCCGCGGTAAACGCCTTGATGCCGGCAATGAAGCCGATATACGGGTTGAGCTTGCCGATGGTCAGCGCGATCAGCACGCCGCCCACCGCCGCCAGCATCGCGCCCAGCACGAAGGTGAAGGAAATCACGCGGTTGGTGTCGATGCCGAGCAGGTTCGCCATGCCCATGTCTTCGGCGCAGGCGCGGCAGGCACGGCCCATGCGCGAACGTGCGATGAACAGCGTCAGGCCGATCATCAGGAGCAAGGTGACGCCGACGATGATCATGCGCGAATACGGAATCGTGACGGTGAAGTCGCTGCCCATCTGGAACTCGATGGCGCCCGAGATCAGCACTGGCACCGACATGTCGCGCGAGCCCTGGCCGATCTGCACATAATTCTGCAGGAAGATCGACATGCCGATCGCCGAAATCAATGGCACCAGGCGCGGTCCGCCGCGCAGCGGACGATACGCAACGCGCTCGACGGTCCAGCCGTACAGGCCGGTGACCACCACCGAGACGATCAGCGCGGCGCCCAGCAGCAGCGGCAGCGGATAGCCGGCCTGCACGCCGATGGCGGTGAGCGTGACCAGCCCGATATAGGAGCCCATCATGTAGATTTCGCCGTGCGCGAAATTGATCATGCCGATGATGCCGTAGACCATCGTGTAGCCGATGGCGATCAGCGCATAGATCGCGCCCAGACTCAGCCCGTTGACAAGCTGCTGGGTCAGTTGAGGGAGCAGTTCATTCATAGGAAACCTGGCAAATATAGATGTGCAAATGCCCCATTCTTACCGCAATGGGGCATTTGCATGGTGGACGTCAGTAAGGACGACTACTGCAAGCCGGGATGGAAATTACTTGGCTTCAGTCTTCGTCGCGTCTTTGTGCCAGGTGAAGACCACGAACTTGAACGACTTCAGGTCGCCCTTCTTGTCGTAGTCCACGGTGCCGATCGGCGTCTTGAAGGAATTGGCGTGGATGTACGCGGCAACCTTGGTCGGATCGGTCGACTTGGTGGCGGTGATCGCATCGGCGATGACCTTCACGCCCGAGTAGGCAGGCATCTGGAACGGACCGTTAGGATCACGCTTTTGCGCAGCGAAAGCCTTGACCAGCGCGGCATTGGCAGGATCGGCGGCGAAGTCGGCCGGCAGTGTCACCAGCATGCCTTCGGAAGCAGGACCGGCGATGGCCGTGATGTCCTTGTTGCCGACGCCTTCAGGGCCCATGAACACGGCCTTGACGCCTTGTTCGCGCGCCTGGCGCATGATCAGGCCCATTTCAGGGTGGTAGCCGCCGAAGTAGACGAAGTCCACGCCTTGCGACTTGAGTTTGGTGATGACGGCGGAATAGTCGCTGTCGCCGGCGTTGACGCCTTCAAACACGACCACGGGAATCTTCGCTGCGTCCAGGCCGGCCTTGACCGAAGTCGCCACGCCCTGACCGTACGACTGCTTGTCGTGCAGCACGGCGGCCTTCTTCGGCTTCAGCTTTTCGACCACGTACTTGGCGGCGGCAGGACCTTGCTGGTCATCGCGGCCGATGGTGCGGAAGATGTACTTGTGCGGCTTGGCTTCGGTCAGCTGAGGCGCAGTCGCCGACGGCGTGATCATCACGACGCCTTCGTTTTCATAGATATCGGAAGCAGGAATGGTCGAACCCGAGCACACATGACCGATCACGAACTTGATGCCCTGGCTGACGATCTTGTTGGCGACCGCAACTGCTTGCTTCGGCTCACAGGCGTCATCCATCAGGACTGCTTCAAACTTGTTGCCGCCAGCGCCGCCGGCTGCATTGATTTGCTCGATCGCGGTCAGTGCGCCTGCCTTGACCATGTCGCCGTATTGGGCGACTGCACCAGTCATCGGACCGGCGATGGCGATCTTCACGGTTTCAGCCTGGGCAACGCCGGCAAACGAAACGGCGGATACGGCAACACCAACGGCCACGGCGATTTTTGTCAGACGGCGGTTCAAAGGGAATGCGGTTTTCATTGAATTTCCTCCAATTTATTTATGCGTTACAGGTAAATAACGTGAGCAGGTAATAGGTAAGGTGCGACATCTTTGCCGATGCCGGCACCATGGGGCAGGAGTGTAACATTTCCGTCATATACGACAGATTTTTTTATACCGACACCCCCATATTTGCGATATTTGCGCGTCCCGGCAAGATTCCTTACATTTTTCGTTCAAAAAACAAAAAAAACTTTCCCGATATTTCTACATCCGTGCTTGTTGCGCCGCACCCAGCATGGCCGGAAATGGCCCGAAAGCGCCCCGAAATCGCCCGAAAACCTTGCCGCCCAAGAAAAAAACGCCGCCTGAATTCCTCAGTGCGGCGTTTCCGGATGGCTTGTCGGGATGCTTAGAATTGCTCCCAATCCGACTCGTTGTCCGGCGTCTTCGGAACGACCAGTTTCGGCGTGCTTCCGGGCTGCCGTGCAGTGGTGCGCGGCGTGATGCGCGGCGTAATGCCGAGGTCGCTCCCGGCGACAGGCGCGGCCTTCTTTGCACCGCTCGCGGCCCGGACTTGCGCCTGGCCGATGTTGAACACGCTGACCACTTCCGACAAGGTGGTTGCCTGGTCCTGCAGCGATTGTGCTGCGGCAGCGGCTTCTTCCACCAGCGCGGCATTCTGCTGGGTGACTTCGTCCATTTGCGCGATGGCCTGGTTGACTTGCTCGATGCCGGCGCTCTGCTCCTGACTGGCAGAACTGATTTCGCCGACGATGTCGGTGACGCGCTTCACGCTGGCAACCACTTCCGCCATCGTCGCACCGGCCTGTTCGACCAGCCTGCTGCCGGAATCAACCTTGCCGACCGAGTCGTCGATCAGAGTCTTGATTTCCTTGGCGGCGGCGGCCGAGCGTTGCGCCAGGCTGCGCACTTCCGACGCGACAACGGCGAAGCCGCGGCCCTGCTCACCGGCGCGCGCCGCCTCCACCGCCGCGTTCAGAGCCAGGATATTGGTCTGGAATGCGATACCGTCGATCACGCTGATGATGTCGACGATCTTGCGCGAGGATTCGTTGATTGCCCCCATGGTGTCGACTACCTGGCCGACCACGCTGCCGCCCTGGATCGCGACGGCCGATGCCGATTCCGCCAGTTGGTTGGCCTGGCGCGCATTGTCGGCATTCTGCTTGACGGTGGAGGTCAGCTCTTCCATCGACGATGCGGTTTCTTCCAGAGAACTGGCCTGCTCCTCCGTACGCGACGACAGGTCCAGATTACCGCTGGCGATCTGCGTCGACGCCGTGGCGATGGTGTCGGTGCCGGTGCGCACCTGCGATACGATGTTGAGCAGGCTGTCGTTCATGGCCTTGAGCGCTTCCATCAGCTGACCGGTCTCGTCGCGCGACTGGACGTCGATGCGCGCAGTCAGGTCGCCGGCGGCGACCCGCTGGGCGATCTCGACGGCGTTCGTCAACGGACGCGATACCATCGCCGCCACCCAGAACGCCAGCAGCAAACCGAGCGCCACGCTGATGCCCAGGATCACCACGATCCAGATGCGCGCCGCTTCATAGGTGCTGGTGGCGGTCTGATCGGCGACGGCGCTGCCGGCTTCATTGATGCCGCTCAGGCGGTCGAGCTGCTCGGTCATCGCCAGGTAGATCCTGGTCGAGTCGCCTCGAATCAGCAGGCGCGCCTCATCGCTGAGACCGCCGCGCGCGAGCATTACGATCTTCTGATTTTCAGCCAGGTAAGCGGCGAGGTTTTTCTTGAATTGGGGGTAGATGATCTTCTCATCCGGCTCCGAAATCAGTGGCGCATAAATGCTGTCGAATTTCTTGAGCTCGGCCAGTTGGCCTTCGATCGATTTCTCATAGCGTGAGAAATCCTCTTCGTTGTCGGACTGGATATGCTGCAGTTCGGCGACGCGGACGCGGCTCAGTGCGGCCTTCATTTGCAGCGCGGCGCGCATCGCCGGCAGCCAGTTGGTGCTGATGTCGTTGGACGCCTGGTTCACGCGCGCAATCTGCGCGACCGAAAAGACGCCGAGAAGCGCCGTCAATATCAGTACCGCCACAAACGACAGCAACAGTTTGTGGGTGATTTTCAAGTTGTAAAACCATTTCATGGGATGCTCTTAGGGATCAAGGAAGTGCGATTGCCTCGCTCCGCGATGCCAGGGGAGCGTGGTAGAAAGCAGAAGACAGCGTCGGGGCTATATTTGCCCCTGTGGCGTTGGTGGCTTGCCGGCGATGTTGAAGGACTGCTTGCCGGATTCCGTATGAGGTTTTCATTCCAGTATTATTTTTCTTGCGCCCGGCCAGGACAGTGGCGCCGTGAAGCTTGAATGCATCGTGCGAACTTGATTCTTTACGGCAATTCAGGCGATTTCTTGAGCGCTCTTTGTTATTCTTTACGATTTGCCTGCCTGACTTCGCCTGCATGCTCCAGCCATTTCACCCTGCTCGCCGATTGTTACCACTGCTCGCAGCGGCCCTGTGCGCCGCCGTCCTGTTCCGTGCTGCCCACGCCGATGCGGCCGAGCTGCGCCAATACCGTTATCAGCAGATCAGCATCAACACCTGCACGATCGATTTGCGGCAGGACATCCTGCGCATGTACTGGAAGGACCCTGCGGGCCAGGTCTTCGGCACCTTCTCGGCGTTGCGCAACTGGCTGCGCCCGCAAGGCAAGGAACTGGTCTGCGCTACCAATGCAGGCATCTACGACAAGGAACATCGTCCGCTCGGGCTGTACGTCGAAGGCGGCGTGGCGCTGCGCAAACTCAACACGCGGCGCGACGCCTACGGCAATTTCTACCTGCAGCCCAACGGCGTGTTCATGGTCGAAGAAGACCGCGCGCGCATTGTCGACACGGCCACCTTCGCCGGCGACCGCGAGCGCTGGCTGTCGCAGGCCGTGTATGCGACGCAATCGGGGCCGCTGATGCTGCGCAACGGCGAGATCAACGCGGCCTTCGATCCGGGCTCGATCAACCTGTTCGTGCGCAACGCAGTATGCATCGATCCCGCGCAGAAAGTCATCCTGGCCATCGCCAGAAATCCTATCAGCTTCCATGATTTCGCGCTATTCCTGCGCGACCGATTGGGCTGCGTCGACGCGCTCTACCTCGACGGCAACATCTCGCGCATGTATCCCTCGCTGGAAGCCGATATCGGTCCGGCGTTCGGGGCCATCATTGCGGTGGTGAAGAGTGCGGACAAATAGATAGACAAACAGACCGATCTGCGGCCGATGCGGCTTGCGCATATCGACATGCAAAAACCTTCGTTCTCCCGCGCCGGGCGATATGTGACCATCGCGCCTTGCTCGCCTCGCCCATTCCGGAGCCTGGCACTACGTATCATCGGGAGAAAAAATGCGTCGCTGGTCGGTTTCCATATTATTCGCTTTGCTGGCGCTGGGCGCCAATGCCGTTTCGGCACAGGACAAAAACAAGATCAAGGTGGGCGTCTCGGTCGGCAACGCCGAGCAGACCTTCGAAGTGGTCAGGAAAGTCGCCGCGCGCGACGGCCTCGAGATCCAGATCGTCACCTTCAGCGACTACCTGCAGCCCAATGAAGCGCTCAACGCCGGCGACCTCGACGCCAACGCCTTCCAGCATCAGCCCTTTCTTGATAGCCAGATCAAGGCGCGCGGCTACAAGCTGACGCCGGTCGGCCTGACCATCACTGCGCCGCTGGGCATCTATTCCAGGAAATACAAATCCGTCGATCAACTGCCGCAAGGCGCCGCCATCGGCATCCAGAATGATCCCTCCAACGGCAACCGCGCCTTGCTGCTGTTGCAAAAATACGGCCTGATCAAACTGAAGCCGGGCGTCGGTGAAAACGGCGTCAACGCCACCCCGCTCGATGTGATCGAAAACCCCCGGAAGCTGAAACTGATCGAACTGGACGCCGCCCAATTGCCGCGCTCGCTGGACGACCTTGCGGCGGCATCGATCAATAACGATTACGCCGTCAAGGCCGGCCTGTCCCTGCAGCGCGACACCATTGCGGTGGAAGACGCCAAGGGCCGCTACGCCAACCTGATCGTGACGCGCACGGAAGACAAGGACAAGCCATGGGCCAGGAAACTCGTGAAGGCCTATCAATCGCCGGAAGTGCGCAGCTTCATCGAAAGCGAATTCAAGGGTTCGCTGGTGCCGGCGTTCTGAAGATCCGATGGCCTTGTGAGGCGGGCCGCAAAACCGTCCGCCCATAAAAAAGACCCGCAGACTCTGTTCTGCGGGCCAAAATCCCTTTCAAGAGGGAGGTTGAAGGAACAGTTCAACCATTTTTAGGATTCCCTCTTGCGGACAAAGTTCGCAATTCTTCCAAACCCTTGTCCAATACTTTCATATTTCACTGAAGACCGCGTGCCGCCCGCCATTGGCCGGCGGCCTCGCGCTACAGATATGCGACCGGCTTCTTAAGGCTTCTTGTCGTTGGCGCCGCCTGCGTCAGCCGGCGGCGTTGCTGGTGTGCTTGCATTGCTGCCTGCATCCGGTGCAGGAGTGGCAGGCGCTGCCGGTGGGGGCGTCATCGCTGGTGGAGTTGGCGTGGCCGGAGCCGGAGCCGCACTCGAATCGGTAGCCGGCGGTGGCGTGGCGGGCGCTTCATCGCGCTTGTTGCAACCAGCCAGCAGGGCTGTAAACATGACTGAAGCTAAAACTGCGTGGCGTACTAGCATAAGTGCCTCCAAGAGTTGTTTGAACAAGAATGGGTACGGCAAGGACTGAGCAAGCCCCTGCTACCTCCACAAATTTAGATACCCTCACATTCAATCGTTCCCGCCCCGGCGCGGCCATCTTGTAGGAGAATTGCGCATCTTTGTGTAAGTATCCGCAACAAAACCTCCCGATAATTTTCCGTTTCTGCTCATGCCCTCTTGTTTCCCGCCATCGCGCCGGCCGTTTTTTCTTGCCACTCTGATTACTCTCTGGGGCCTGGCGGCAAGCGGAATTGCCGTGGCCGGCGTCACGCAGTTGACAAGCCGACAATGCGCGGCGATGCAAGAAAACCAGGTAGTGAGCGCGGCCAATCCCGTGCCTTGCGAGCGCCTCGCGCTGGTCACGTTCTCCTATCGCGATTTCCAGGGCGAGCTGCATGACGACGGCAGCATGGTCGTACTCGACGCCGTTGCGCCGCAGGTGCAGGCGATCTTCGCCGAACTGCTGGAACGAAACTTCCCGTTGCAGCGGGCGCAGCCGATGGAGGTCTATCGCGGCGACGATGAGGCCTCGATGGATCACAACAACAGTTCTGCCTTCAACGGCCGTCCAATCACCGGTGGCGGAGCCTGGTCCAAGCACGCCTACGGCGTCGCCATCGACATCAATCCGTTGCAGAACCCGTACATTGGCAAGGACGCAGCGGGACAGGTCATGGTGCTGCCGCCGGCGGCGAGCGCGTATGTCTCACGCGAAGCGAGGCTGGGCATGGCGGAACAAGTGCTGGACGTCTTCTTCCGGCACGGCTTCCTGATCTGGGGCGGGTATTGGAAACAGCCGATCGACTATCAGCATTTTGAAATCGGCAGCCGCGATTTCATCGCCCGCCTCGTGGCGCTGCCAAAGGACGCAGCACGCGCCGAATTTGCATCCTATGCGCAAGGCTATGGCGCGTGCATGCAGCGCAGCGACATTGTCGCCATGCCGAGTCCCGTGATGCGCCGCAAGGCTTGTGCCGGACTGAGCAAGCGCTGAAGCGGCGCTCGCCCGCACAACGTCAACACTACTCCAGCAACACCCGCAGCGCCTCCGCGCGCACCGCGCCATTGCTGTCGCCACGTACCAGCGTGTCGGCGCGTTGCTGCAGATACCGTTTCGCAGCCGGCTGTTGCAGCAGCGGGCGCACCTGATTCACAGCGGCAATCAGCAATGGCGTCAAGCGGTCAAGCTCGGGGCGAATGTCGCGCGCCAGATCGGGAGGATTGGCGAAAGGCGCATGCGCTTCCTGGCGCCATTGCGCATGCAGCGCAAGCTGGATGATTTTCCCCGCATCGAATTGCGCCTGGAAGAAGCGCCGCATGAACGACTTGTCTTGCGCATCCGAGGTCTTCAGCGACGTCGTGAGGTCATCGAGTATCTGCCGCTCGCGCGCTGGATCATTGATCGGCGCACCGGAATTCCATTTCGTCTGCGCGACTTTCACGGCTACGTCGAGACGCTGATCGATCAGTATCAGCAAGCCGTCGATTTTCTGGCGCGCGGCATCGTCCGGCGTGGTCGGCACGGATTGACAGCCGGCCAGCAGCAATGCCAGAACGAAGGCTTGCAACAGCACACTCAGGTGCGCCAGGCGCGCGGCGCGACGCAATGAATTCATCACGTTCTCTCTCAACAATGGGATCCGACATTGGAACACAATCGCCACTCCTTGTCCCTGGCTCATTGCCGCCTTGCAATGCGTTGCTCGCCCGCGCCGCGGCACGGGAGTTTGAGATTTTTCCTATATGGCGCGACGCGCGGACTGGAGACAATGCAAGACATCTCTTTCAAGCACCCACAACGTCATGCAATTCATTTTCCTGCTCTGGCCGATCCTGCTGTTACCTGTTTTCGTAAGCTGGCTCACGCGCGAGCGTCCGGTTACACCACTGCCGCCACGGCCATCCACGTCGCGTCGCATCGTCAAAGCTCCCGCGATTGCCCCTTCGCCCGCCGAACGCCGCAGCAACTCCCTTGCCTATCGCCGCGCTGCGGTGCAGGCGTATGAAACCATGCTGGCGCTGGAGAGCGACGACCATGACGAGAACGATCCCGAACCGAGCTCGCAGTGTGGTTGCAAGGAACAGACGCCGGCTCTTCACGCTCGTAAAGCTGTGTAAGTTTTCCCGCACGGCATCCGGCGCGCGGATGTCCTCCCCTATACTGGCTTCGCTGGAACTGAACACAGAATTCGTCCGTTCGCTTTTCGTCCATTAGTTTTCATAGGGGTGACCACATGACCAACACCGTATCTTCGAGCACTGCTGCCGCCAACGTCCACGCGCAACAGCAAGCCGCATCCAAACGCAAATCCACCGTCGACTTCGCCAAGCTGGTCGCCAACGCCGGCGGCGACATCAAGACCGACACCAACACCGCAACCAAGCAAACCAACGGCGCCACCGCCATCGTGCAAAGCGACGGCGCCAAAGTCACGGCATGATGGTGCGCCGGCGGCGATGCCGGCGATGCTCGCAGTATTAGTATTAGAGAGCGCAGAAATGAAAAAAGCCACGTTCGCGTGGCTTTTTTGTTTGTACTGCGCAGGTGCGGCGTAATAACCCATGACGCGGCGGATGCAGATCAACGTCGTCCACGCCACAAAGCAAAAAGCCCCGATCCGTTTTGGAAGTCGGGGCTTTCGCCTGAATCTTGGTTGCGGGGGCAGGATTTGAACCTACGACCTTCGGGTTATGAGCCCGACGAGCTGCCAGACTGCTCCACCCCGCGTCTGAAGAAATAGATTATACGACATATCCGACTCCCGTGCAAACTTCCTCTGAGAATACTTTGCATGGCGCACGTGCCTCAGGGCCCACGCGCCTTGCAGAAGCATCGCAATTTGCTGGGGAAAGCATGCATGCATAAAAGAGTAGCCCTCCTGGCGACAGTGATACACTTCTACCTCGCATTTGCCGTGAATCATCATACAGACGATGGCGTCTTGTTCGCCGTCGGACATTCCTACAAAAACACGCCTGCCGCCTTTTATGAAATTTTGTTCTGAATGCGCTCATCCGGTTTCGTTGCAGATTCCTCCCGATGACAATCGCCCCCGCTTCGTCTGCGGCAATTGCGGCGCCATTCACTACCAGAATCCAAAAATGGTGGTCGGTTCGATCCCGGTCTGGGAGCGTGACGGCGAAGTGCGCGTGCTGCTGTGCAAGCGCGCCATCGAACCGCGTCACGGCTACTGGACGTTGCCGGCCGGCTTCATGGAAAACAGTGAAACCACCACCGAGGCGGCCGAGCGCGAAACCGAAGAAGAAGCCGGCGCCCGCATCAAGCTGGGTGCGCTGTTCTCGCTGATCAACGTGCCGCACGTGCATCAGGTGCATTTCTTTTACCTGGCCGAACTGCTCGACCTCGATTACGCCGCCGGTACGGAAAGCCTGGAAGTCACGATGTTCCGGGAGGACGAGATTCCCTGGGCCGAGATCGCCTTCCCGACGGTGGAATACACTTTGCGTTCCTTCTTTGCCGATCTTGCCAGGGTCAAAACCGGCGACGGCGTTTTCGGCCTGCACACCGACGATATCCGCAAACGCATGGTGCAGCCGGAACAGCCTGACTAGAGCGTGAAATGAGCGAGGACCGCGCATGATTTCCTGGCTGGATGTCGATTCGCCCTTCCCCGATGTTTCCAAGGCGCTCGCCGAGCCGGCCGGTTTGCTTGCCGCCGGCGCCGACCTGTCGCCGCAACGCCTGCTCGAAGCCTACCGCCACGGCATCTTCCCGTGGTTCTCCGAAGGCCAGCCCATCCTGTGGTGGAGCACCGATCCGCGCATGGTGCTGTACACCGACCGTTTCATCATCTCCGACAGCCTCAGGAAAACCCTGCGCAAGGTCGAGCGCAGCCGCCACACCGACCGGCGCTGGGAGATCCGTTTCGACTCGGCCTTCCGCGACGTCATGCGCGCCTGCGCCGGACCGCGCCGCGACGATGCCGGCACCTGGATTTCCAAGGACATCGTCGACGGCTATTGCGGCTTGCACCGCGCCGGTTATGCGCATTCGGCGGAAGTCTGGCTGGAGGGAAAACTGGTCGGCGGCGCCTACGGGGTATCGATCGGCCAGATGTTCTACGGCGAGTCGATGTTTGCCCGCGTGACCGACGCCTCCAAGGTGGCGCTGGCCTACCTGGTGCATTTCCTGCGCCGCCACGGCGTGCAGATGATCGATTGCCAGCAGGAGACGCCGCATCTGGCGTCCCTGGGTGCGATCCCGATTGCGCGCAGCGACTTCATCAAACACCTGCGCCAAGCCATCGAGGCGCCGCAGATCGGTTTCTGGCATCCGCTGGACCTGTTTCCCCCGGCCTGACGCCTGGCTTGAAGCCCTGCGGCCGGTGCAGTTACTAGCGCCTCAAAGTAGTGTAAATTACAGGGAATCGTGACGAAATCGTTACACCGCCGCGCCCAGCGAAGCGGCTGCCAATGATTGCAACACCAGGACGCCCATGACGCACCTCAAAGACCTGCCGTTTTCCACGTTGCAGTTTTATGCAACGGCTCCCTATCCCTGCAGTTATCTGGATAACCAGCAAGCCCGCTCGCAAGTCGCCACGCCGTCGCACCTGATCAACGCCGATGTCTATTCCGAACTGGTCAAGACCGGATTCCGCCGCAGCGGCATCTTCACCTATCGTCCGTATTGCGACGGCTGCCAGGCCTGTACGCCGGTGCGCATCAAGACAGCCGAATTCAGCCCGAACCGCAGCCAGCGCCGCGCCTGGAACAAGAACAGCGAGCTGGTCACGCTGGTCACCAACCTGACTTACGCCTACGAGCATTACGAGCTGTACCTGCGCTACCAGTCGGTGCGCCACGCCGGCGGCGGCATGGACCAGGACAGCCGCGACCAGTACGCGCAATTCCTGCTGCAGAGCAAGGTCAACACGCGCCTGGTGGAATTCCGCGAAGCCGACGGCACCCTGCGCATGGTCAGCATCATCGATGTGCTCGACGACGGCTTATCATCGGTCTACACCTTCTACGATCCCGATGTCGAAGGCTCGTCCTACGGCACCTACAACATCCTGTGGCAGATCGAGCAAGCCCGCCAGCTTGGCATCCCCTACGTCTACCTCGGCTACTGGATCAAGGAAAGCGCCAAGATGGCCTACAAGACCAACTTCCAGCCGCTGGAAGCATTGCAGGACGGCAACTGGACCGCATTGCGCGAATAGCCTGGAAGCGGTTTTGCGCGGAAAAGCACCCCGGACACGTTAAAATAGCGGCACTTTTTCTTGCGGCTCATTGCCGTCTCCCCTGTCCAGCTCATCATCGTGTCCGATAAATTCCTTTACGCCCTTGCCCGTCCGCTGCTGTTTTCCCTCGACGCAGAATCCGCCCATCATCTGACCTTGCCCGCCTTGCGCCGCGCCGCCGCGCTTGGCCTGACCGGCTTCATCGGCAAGCCGGCCGCCGATCCGCGCACGATCATGGGCGTCACCTTCCCCAATCCGGTCGGCCTGGCCGCCGGCCTGGACAAGGACGGTTCCTACATCGACGGCCTGGCGGCGCTCGGCTTCGGCTCGATTGAAATCGGCACGGTCACGCCGCGCGCGCAGCCGGGCAATCCGAAACCGCGCATGTTCCGCCTGCCGGCCGCGCACGCCATCATCAATCGCATGGGCTTCAACAACGGCGGCGTCGACGCCTTCGTCGCCAATGTGCAGGCATCGCGCTTCTACCAAGGCAAGCAAGGCGTGCTCGGCCTGAACATCGGCAAGAACGCCGACACCCCGATCGAACGCGCCGCCGACGATTACCTGCACTGTCTGGAAAAGGTCTATCCCTATGCCAGCTACGTGACCGTCAACATCTCGTCGCCCAACACCAAGAACCTGCGCCAGCTGCAAGGCGCGTCCGAACTCGATGCCCTGCTGTCGCAATTGAAGGAGGCGCAACTGCGCCTGGCCGACCTGCACAAGCGTTACGTACCCGTGGCGCTGAAGATCGCGCCGGACATCGACAGCGAGCAAATCAAGAACATCGCCGACGCACTGCTGCGCCACAAGCTCGACGGCGTCATCGCCACCAACACCACCATCACACGCGACGCCGTCAAGGGCTTGCAATACGGTGACGAAGCCGGCGGCCTGTCAGGAGCGCCGGTGTTCGAATTGTCGAACCAGGTGGTGCGCGGCCTCAAGGCCGAACTCGGCGATGCACTGCCGATCATCGGCGTCGGCGGCATCCTCAGCGGCAGCAACGCCAAGGCCAAGATGGAAGCCGGCGCCTCCATGGTGCAGTTGTATTCAGGCCTGATCTACCGTGGCCCGGCGCTGGTCAAGGAATGCGCGGACGCCTTGCGCTGAACCGGTCCGGCATAAAAAAACCGCCGTTGCATGCAAATGCAACGGCGGTTTTTTATTGCGCGTTGACTGTAAGTCTTACAGTACCTTGCGCAGGAAGTCCCGGGTGCGCTCATTCTTCGGCTCACCCAGCACCTGCTGCGGCGGACCTTCTTCCATGATCACGCCCTGGTCGATGAACAGCACGCGGTCCGACACTTCGCGCGCGAAGCCCATTTCATGCGTGACCACCACCATGGTCATGCCCTCTTCGGCCAGCGTCTTCATCACGGTCAGCACTTCGCCCACCAGTTCCGGATCGAGCGCCGAGGTCGGCTCGTCGAACAGCATGACCTTGGGCTCCATCGCCAGCGCGCGGGCGATTGCCACCCGCTGCTGCTGACCGCCGGACAACTGGTTCGGAAACGCGTCGATCTTTTCCAGCAGGCCGACCTTCTGCAACAGCTTTTCGGCCACCAGCACAGCCTCGCGGCGCGACAACTTCTTCACCTGCATCGGCGCCATGATCAGATTTTCCAGCACCGACATGTGCGGGAACAGGTTGAAGCGCTGGAACACCATGCCGAGGCCGGCACGCAGCGTGTTCAGGTTGACGTGCGGATCGTTGACCTTGACGCCGTCGATGAAGATCTCGCCGTCGGTCGCTTCTTCCAGACCGTTGAGGCAGCGCAGGAAAGTGCTCTTGCCGGAACCGGAAGGTCCGATCACGCACACCACTTCGCTCTCCCTGATCTCGCAGTCGATGCCGCGCAGGATGTGCGCCTCGCCATACTGCTTTTGCAATTGCTTGACGCTGATCATCGTGCATCTCCTTTGCCGTAGCGTGTTTCGAGGTGGCGGACAAATGCCGACAACAGCAAGGTAATCGCCCAGTAGACCAGCGAAATGGTCAGGTACGGCTCCCAGTAGCGCGCATACGCACCGGAGACCGTGCGCGCGGCATAGGCCAGCTCGGCCAGGCCGATGGCCGAGGCCAGCGACGAATCCTTGACGATGGCGATGGCGTTGTTGCCCAGCGGCGGCAGCATGCGCCGGAACGCCTGCGGCAGCACCACCTTGCGCAGCGTCTGCATGTAAGTCATGCCGAGCGAGCGCGAGGCTTCGCTCTGGCCGCGGTCGATCGACTGGATGCCGGCGCGGAAGATTTCCGACACATAGGCGCCGGAGTTGAGCGTGATTGCCAGCACCGCCGACGCGAACGCGCCGTACTGTGAACGGATCTCACGCGCAATGTCGCCGCTCAGGATCAGACCGCCGCTCGGATTGATCAGCATCGGCATCAGCGCGAAATGGATCAGCAGGATCTGCACAAACAGCGGCGTGCCGCGCAGGAAGCTGACATAAAAACGCACCGGCAACTGCACCGCGTAACGCAGGAAATATTTCCAGAAACCATGGCGCGCCTCGGCCAGCCGGCCGACGCCCAACACCAGGCCCCAGCAGGTACCGGAAATCACGCAGATCAGCGCGACCTTGATGGTCATCCACGTACCCTCGACGAACAAGGGCAGGTACTCGCCGATGATTTCCCATTGGAAGAAAGAATTCATGAATGCAATCCGGATAAGAATCTGCCCACGCCCTGAAGGTTCAGGTTCGTGGGCAGAGTGGTGATGATGTCAGACGGGATTATTGCAACGGCAGCGTCGGCACGTTGGCGTCGAACCATTCCTTGTAGATCTTGGCGTAGGTGCCGTCGGCGACGATCTTCTTCAGGCCGGCGTTGATCTTGTCCTGCAGTTCCTTGTTACCCTTCTTGACGGCGATGCCGAAATATTGACGGGTGAACTTGGCGTCGCTGACCACCTTGAATTGCTTCTCGGGATGGCTCTTGATGTAGAACTTGATCACGCCGACGTCGCCGATGGCCGCATCAACGCCGCCGCGATACAGCTCTTCGAGCATCAGCGGGGTATTGTCGAAACGATGGATCGCGGTGCTCGACTTGCCGATTTCTTCCGAAATGACGATGTCGCCTGCGGTGGAATTGACCACGCCGACCTGCAGTTTCTTCAGGTCCGCCAGTGCCGCCACCTTGTTGCCGGCGCCGGTGATGATGACTTGTTCAGCCGGGAAGTACGGCAGCGAAAAGTCGACCATCTGGGCGCGCTTTTCAGTGATGGTGATGCCGGAAATGATGATGTCGCGGTCGCCCTGGCCCAGGGTGGCGAAGATGCCTTCCCATGGCGTGCTGACCAGCTTGATCTGGAAGCCCGACGCCTTGGCGATGGCCTTGATGATGTCGATGTCGAAACCGACCAGTTCCTTCTTCGGTGTTTCGAATTCAAACGGACGGTAAGTGCCGCCTGCGCCGACGACATAAGTCTGGTCTGCTGCCTGGGCCGAGACGGCGGTCAGCGACATAGCCAGCACGCTGCCTGCGAGCAGGACGAGTTTCTTGAGCGACATTGTTTTTCTCCCTGAGTAAGCTTGTTGTTGATGCTTGTTGATAATGCCTGTTGATGAATTCTGCTTGCATTTCGAGACTGGACCCGCATTTGCGCAAATCGCCGCAAACCCGCCCGGAACGCGGAACCCGACATGATCCGGGGTATGCGGCGATCAGTCAACAGCCAATTTATTAATTTTTTATCACTTTTTTATCGAATCAATGTCGATTTTCCGAACAGGCTCTCCACCAGCTCCACCACCAGCTCGGCCGTCTGGTTGCGCACGTCGCAGGCCGGATTGAGCTCCATGACGTCGAGCGATGCAAGCCGGCCGGTATCGGCGATCATTTCCATGCACAGCTGGGTTTCGCGGTAGGTCGGTCCGCCCGGCACCGCCGTACCCACCCCGGGCGCCACCGCCGGATCGAGGAAGTCGATGTCGAAGCTCACGTGCAAATGGGTGTCGGCATCAATGCCGGCCAGGGCCTGCTCCATCGTCACGCGCATGCCGTGCTCGTCGATGTGGCGCATGTCGTAGACGCGCAGGCCGAGTTCGCGCAGGTGGCGTTTTTCGTCGCGGTCGACGCTGCGAATGCCGATCTGGCGGATGGCGTCCGGTTGCAGCGCGGGCGTCTGGCCGCCGATGTGCGTGAGCACGTCCGGGCCGTCGCCCAGCAGACAGGCCACCGGCATGCCGTGGATGTTGCCGGTCGGCGTCGAGTCGCTGGTGTTGGCGTCGGCATGCGCATCCAGCCAGAGCACCAGCAGTTTCTTGCCCTGCTCGCGGCAATGTTGCGCCACCGCAGCAATCGAACCGATCGCCAGCGCGTGGTCGCCGCCCAGCAGCACCGGTACCTGGCCGTGATGCAAGGCGCCGTGCACCGCTTCATGCACCGCACGGTTCCAGGCCACCACTTGTTCCAGATGGCGGAAACCCTGCACCGGGCCTTGCTGCGGATTGGGCGGGCCGCTGACATCGCCGCCGTCGGTCACGGCGAGACCGTGCTGCTGCAAGGCTTGCTGCAGGTTCGCCACGCGCAGCGCTTCAGGCCCCATCGAGGCGCCGCGACGACCGGCGCCGATATCGGTGGGAGCGCCGATCAGGCGGATTTCCCTGCTTTCCTTGCTATGGAGTTCTGTCATTTGTTTCCTTCAGTTTTCATGGTTCAGGCATGCAGCAGGTTCAGTGCTGCAGTGAGTGTTTCCGTCGGCGCGCCGTCCACGGCGGCGCCGTACAAATCCTTGGGATCGGCCAGGTCCGGCACCAGGTCAATCTGCTGCGTGAATCGTCCGTCCAGTTGTTCGTCCAGATAGCGCAGCGCCGAAAAATCCTGCAGCGCAAAACCCACCGAGTCGAACACCGTCACTTCTTCATCGCCGGCGCGCCCGCTGGCCGCGCCCGCCAGCACCTGCCACAGCTCGGTCACGGCGAACTCCGCCGGCATCTGCTGCAACTCGCCCTCGATGCGCGATTGCGGCTCGAACTCCACCACCACGCGCGCCTTGCTCAGGACTTCGCGCTGCAACTCCGTCTTGCCCGGACAATCACCGCCCACGGCGTTGAGGTGCATGCCCGCTTCCACCATGTCGGCAGTGACGATCACCGCCCGGCGCTTGTCCGCTGTGACCGTGGTGACGATGTCGGCGCCGCGCACTGCTGCGGCGACGCTGCCGGCGCGCACGATGCGCAATTGCGGATACGCGTGCAGGTTGCGGCACAGCTTGTCGGTGGCTTCCGCATCGACGTCGAACACGCGCAATTCGGTGATGCCGAGCAGGCGATGGAAGGCGATCGCCTGGAATTCGCTCTGCGCGCCGTTGCCGATCAGCGCCATGACACGGCTGTCAGGCCGCGCCATGTGCCGCGCCGCCAGCACCGAGGTCGCCGCCGTGCGCAAGGCGGTGGTCAATGTCAATTCGCTCAGCAAACGCGGATAGCCGCTGCCGACGTCGGCCAGTACGCCGAAGGCGGTCACCGTCAGCAAACCATGTGACGTGTTGCGCGGATGTCCGTTCACATATTTGAAGGAATACAGCCGCCCGTCCGAAATCGGCATCAGTTCAATCACGCCCACGGCCGAATGACTGGCCAGACGCGCAGTTTTGTCGAACTGTTGCCAGCGCAGGTAGTCTGCCTTGATATAAGCCGAGAGCCCTTCGATGACTTGCTCAAGCGGGCGCGTGGCGAGGAAAGACTGCAATTCCCGGGTTCCGATGTACTTGACCATGATGAACGGTGCGGCTTGACGCCGCTCTTGCTGTGATGAAAGAAATTTTACAGATGAACATTGGAAATTTGCTTTCTTTATCCTATAAATAAAGACATGCTTATGCAGTTTTATTTCATAGTTCGAGCTAAACGGGAGATTCCATGGACAAACTTGACGTCAAGATCCTTGAATTGCTGCAACAGGACGGTCGCATGAGCAATGTCGACATCTCGGAAAACATCCACCTGTCGCCGCCGCAATGTCTGCGCCGCGTTCGCGTACTGGAAGAACAAGGGGTGATCCGGCGCTACGCCGCGCTGGTGGCGCCGTCTGCGGTGGGGCTCGACGTCACGGCGTTTGTCGCGCTATCGCTCGACCGCGCCCAGTTCAAGCAGGTGCGCGAGGTGGAAAGCGTGATCCGCGCATTTCCTGAAATCGTCGAGTGCTACACGATTTCAGGCGACTTCGACTATCTGCTGAAGGTGGTCTCGCACGACCTCAAGAGCCTGTCGCATTTCCTGACCGACCGGCTGATGCAGGTGCCGGGCGTGGCCGGGCTGCGCTCGATGATTTGCCTGGAAGAGGTCAAACCGCTGTCGGGGCTGCCTATCAAACTCGATCACCATTGAGCATGCCGCCGGGAACATAGGCCCCCTGCTGCGCCACAAAACCGTCGAAAGCCTGCAGCAGCGGCAGGAATCGAGAGTGGTCATCTTCAAGCTGCCCCAGCGCAAGGCAGGCAGCTTCCAGCGTCGACAGCTGATCGGCGCGATGCGCCTTGCGGATGCGGTATTGCGAGGCCGGCGGATCAATCAGCGGCAGCCGCGGCAAGGCCCGCAGCAAGGGATGCAAATGCAGCATCTTGCGGCTCTTGCGCCAGGTGGCGTCGAGGATCACCAGCCGCAGCCGCTCCGGCGCGGACAAATCGGGCAAGGCGCCGGCGGGTTCGCCCGGCGTGTGCGGATACAGCAATACCGGCTGAAATCCCCCGCCGAACAGCAAATCCCGCAACAGCTCGTCATCGAATCGCTCGCCGTGCGCCAGCACGCTGCCCGCCACGCTCAGGTGCAGCAGGCGTCCGCTGCCCTTGGCCTGGGCGATTTCCAGCGGGTGCTGCAGGATCAATACCCGGGCAGCCGGCGTCACCGGCCGGATCCAGCTGCAGATGCAATTGCTCTGTGCACGCAGGCAACGTCCGCACATGGCGCGTTTGGATACGGAACCGGCGTCCATTACCTGATGTACTCCTGCAAGCCCGACGCCAGCGCATCGAAAGCCACGCGCACGCGCGCGCTGTTGCGCAGGTCTTCGTGCATCACCACCCAGGTATCGAGCTTGAACGAAAACTGCCTGGCCAGCACGCGCACCAGGTTGGCATCGCGTCGCGCCAGCGGTGTCTGGCAAAAGCCGATGCCGTAACCGGCGCGGATCATCGCCAGCTGCGCGATGTCGCTGCTGGTGCGCAGCGCGAACTGACTGCGGCGCAAGGCCGGCATGTGTTTGGCGGCGCTGCGGATGAAAGCGGTTTCCTTATCGAAGCCGATGACAGCGTGCCGATCCAGCTGCGCGAGATCTTTCGGAGTGCCGTGCAGCGCCAGGTAATCCTTGTGCGCGTGCAGGCCCAGTTCGATCGCCCCGATGCGGCGCGCGACCAGCACCTCCTGGGTCGGCTGCACCATGCGCACGGCGATGTCGGCTTCCCGCCTGAGCAAGTCCTCGATGCGGCTCGACAGGGCCAGTTCGATCACCAATTCGGGATGGCTGCGTTTGAGCGCCAGCAAGATAGGGGGCAGCACTTCCACGCCAATCACTTCGCTGGCGGTGATGCGCACGGTCCCGCGCACCTGTTCCCCGGCGCCGCCATGCTCTGAGGCCGCGCGCATCAGCGCCGCTGTCGTGGCGGCGAGGCTTTCGGCGTACGGCTGCAGGCTGAGCGCCGCCTCGGTCGGCATGAAGCCATGCTGCGACCGCGTGAACAAGGCAAAACCGACCGCCTGCTCCAGCGCATCGACGTGACGGCCGATAGTCGGCTGCGTCAGCCCGAGCGAACGCGCGGCGGCAGACAGCGAGCCTTCCTGCAACACTGCCAGGAAAGAGCGGTACAACTCCCAACCGGGGTCGGCGACGGTCTTTTTATCCATACAAATAAGTATAACACCACCATCCTTTTAACCAATTCCATTTAACCTGCATTTATCCGACACTGCCTCATCGCAATCCGATCGCAGCAAATCGCAGAAAACAACCAGGAGTGAATGATGGCAAACGGAAAAAATGTACTGGTCCTCGGCGCCACCGGCGGCATCGGCGGTGAAATGGCGCACCGCCTGCATGCACGCGGCTGGCATGTCCGCGCGTTGCATCGCCAGGCTCAGCAGATCGCCCTGCGGCCCGGCATGCATAAATTCGACTGGATCAGCGGCGACGCCATGCAGCGCGCCGACGTGGTGGCCGCCGCGCGCGGCGCGGACGTGATCGTGCATGCAGTCAATCCGCCCGGTTACCGGCGCTGGGCCGAACTGGTGCTGCCGATGATGGACAACAGCATCGCCGCCGCCCAGACCTTCGGTGCGCGCATCGTGCTGCCGGGCACGGTCTACAACTACGGTCCGGACGCCCTGCCCGAGCTGCACGTCGATTCGCCGCAGCATCCGGTCACGCGCAAGGGCGCCATTCGCGTACAGATGGAACAGCGCCTGCAGACCGCAGCGGCCGCCGGCCTGCGCAGCCTGATCGTGCGTGCCGGCGATTTCTTCGGCCCGCATGCCGGCAACAACTGGTTTTCACAGGGCTTGGTGAAGCCGGGCAAGACACCGGCAGCCATCACCTATCCAGGCAAGACCGGCATCGGCCATCAATGGACCTACCTGCCCGACCTCGCCGAAACCATCTCGCGCCTGCTGGAACAAGAAGCGTCGCTGGAGACCTTCGCGCGCTTCCACATGAACGGCCACTGGGATCCCGACGGCACCCGGATGGTAGACGCGATCCGCCGCGTGCTCGGCAACGCGCGGCTGCCGGTGCGCAGCTTCCCGTGGTGGCTGCTCGGTCCGGCCGCGCCGTTCGTACCGCTGTTCCGCGAAATGAAGGAGATGCGCTATCTCTGGCAACAGCCGGTGCGCATGGAAAATACACGCCTGCTGCAGGCGCTTGGGGAAGAACCGCACACGCCGCTTGATGAAGCCGTGCGCGCTACCTTGCGAGGACTAGGCTGCCTGCCGGTGCAAGCCGACGTCCGGCCGCGCGCGGCATGAATGCGACCGCCGTCGGAGGAAGACGGTCGCGTTGAATCTCAATGCGAACTCGGCTCATTAAGCGCTGCCACGATGTCGGCGCGCTTGAGTTCCGGTGCGAATTGCAGGATGAAGTCGTAAGTGTAGGCGCGCAAGTAGGCGCCGCGGCGCACTGCCAGGCGTGTGATGTTGGGCGCGAACAGATGCGAGGCTTCGATCGCCTGCAGGCCGTGATGTTTGCCCTGCTCTATCGCCATCGAGGCGACGATGCCGACGCCCAGGCCAAGGGCGACGTATTGCTGGATCACGTCCGAGTCCATTGCGGTTAGCACAATGTCCTTCTCGATGCCTGCCTTGCGGAAGGCGTCGTCGATGTGGCCGCGACCGGTGAAGCCGACGTCATAGGTAATCAGCGAATGCGCCGCCAGCTCTTCCAGCGTGATCGGATGCTTGAGCGCCAGCAGCGGATGGCCTTGCGGCACCACGATGACGTGATGCCAAGTGTAGCAAGGAAAGGACACCAGGTCCTTGAACTGGCTCAGGCCTTCGGTCGCAATACCGACATCGGCCTTGCCCGACATGACCCATTCCGCGATATGTTCCGGCGCGCTCTGTTGCAGCGCGATGCGCACTTGCGGGAACGCCGCACGGAACGCCTGCACCACGCGCGGCAGCACATAGCGCGCCTGCGTGTGGGTGGTGGCGATGGTCAGCGTGCCGCTTTGTTCGCCGGCGTATTCCTGGCTGGCCTGGCGCAGGTTTTCCGCTTCCAGCAACAGCCGCTCGATGATGTGCAGGATACCCTTGCCAGGCTCGGTCAGTCCGGTCAGGCGCTTGCCGTTGCGTTCGAAGATTTCGACGCCGAGTTCTTCTTCCAGCTCGCGGATCTGGCGGCTCACGCCTGGTTGCGAGGTGAACAGTACGTTGGCGACTTCCGTCAGGTTGAAACCGCAGCGGGCGGCTTCGCGGATCGAGCGCAGTTGTTGGAAATTCATCGTGCATCCTTATTCCGGGCGACCTCGGCAGAGGCCGCATTGTCGACGAACTTATCTACAAAGACATGCAAGCGGCGCGGTCGCACCACCAGCGTTTCGCCGTCTTTCAGATTCAGTTGGGCAAAGCGTTCATTGGAAATGACGGCCTCGATCAGTTCTGCATTGTCGTTGCGCTCCAGTTCCAGTTGCGCCAGCGGACCGATCGCATGCGAACGCCTGAGCTGCGCCACGATGCCTTCGGCGCCGGGTGCGTAGCGATCGACTTCGAGGTCGTGCGGACGTACGTATCCGATGCCTTTTTCGTCCTGTGCCTGGGCATGATCGGGCGCGTCGAAGGTGACGCCGCCGGCTTCCAGCACACCCTCGTGCACGCGGCCGCGGAACAGGTTGACGTTGCCGAGGAAGCCGTAGACGAACGGCGACGCCGGATGGTTGTAGACCTCGCCGGGCGAGCCGATCTGTTCGACGTTGCCCTTGTTCATCAGCACGATCTGGTCGGCGACTTCCAATGCTTCTTCCTGATCGTGGGTGACGAAAATACTGGTGACATGCAGCTCGTCATGCAGGCGGCGCAGCCAGCGGCGCAGTTCCTTGCGGACCTTGGCATCGAGCGCGCCGAACGGCTCGTCCAGCAGCAGCACGCGCGGCTCCACCGCCAATGCGCGCGCCAGGGCGATGCGCTGGCGCTGGCCGCCGGAGAGTTGCGGCGGATAGCGATCGGCCAGCCAGTCGAGCTGCACCAGCTCCAGCAGGCTGGTGACCTTGTCGCGGATCTGTGCTTCCGACGGACGCTGGGCGCGCGGTTTCACGCGCAGGCCGAAGGCGATGTTTTCAAACACGGTCATGTGTTTGAACAAGGCATAGTGCTGGAACACGAAACCGACCTGGCGCTCGCGCACATGGCGCGCCGAGGCATCGTCGCCGTCGAGCAGAACCTGGCCGGCATCGGGCGACTCCAGCCCGGCGATGATGCGCAGCAGCGTGGTCTTGCCGCAGCCGGACGGTCCCAGCAAGGCAGTCAGTTCGCCTGCGGGAAAATTCAGCGATACGTTGTTGAGCGCGACGAAATTGCCGAAGCGCTTGTTGATGTCTTTGACTTCGATGCTCATGCTCAGCTCCTGATTTATTCCAGATCTGCGCCGGGGTGGGCGACGTGTGCGGTCAACTGCTTATGCAGACGCCACTCGATAAAGCTCTTGATCGCCAGCGTCACCAATGCCAGGAAGGCCAACAGCGAAGCCACCGCAAATGCGCCGACGATATTGAATTCGTTGTAGAGGATTTCCACCTGCAGCGGGATCGTGTTGGTCTCGCCGCGGATATGGCCGGACACCACCGACACCGCGCCGAACTCGCCCATGGCGCGGGCGTTGCACAGGATCACGCCGTACAGCAGACCCCATTTGATATTCGGCAGCGTGACATGCCAGAAGGTCTTCCAACCGGAGGCGCCCAGCACCAGCGCGGCCTCTTCTTCTTCGCTGCCCTGCGACTGCATCAGCGGGATCAGTTCGCGCGCCACGAACGGGAAAGTCACGAACACCGTCGCCAGCACGATGCCCGGCACCGCAAACAGAATCTTGATGTCGTGCTCACGCAGCCACGGACCGAAGTATCCCTGCAGGCCAAACAGCAGCACGTAGATCAGACCCGAGATCACCGGCGACACCGAGAATGGCAGGTCGATCAGCGTCAGCAGGATGTTCTTGCCGCGGAATTCGAATTTGGCGATCGACCACGCCGCCGTCACGCCGAACACCAGGTTCAGCGGCACGGCGATGACGGCGGTCAGGAGGGTCAGCTTGATAGCCGACCAGGCGTCCGGTTCGATGATGTTGTCGATGTAGACGTCCCAGCCTTTTTTCAGGCCTTCATAAAATACGGCCACCAGCGGCACGAACAGGAACAGGGTCAGGAAGGCGAAGGCGATCCCGATCAGCACGATGCGCACCCACAGCGGCTCCAGCGTGGCGGCCGGCGTATAGGCGGGTTCGCCGCGCGGTGCTACTGCGGCGGCGGACGCGGCAATGCCCGGAGTAATGACGGTGCTCATGTCAGACTTTCTCGGCCTGGCCGCGCTTGCGCACCCAGGCTTGCAACAGGTTGATGGTCAGCAGCAAGGCGAACGACACGATCAGCATGACCACGGCGATGGCGGTCGCGCCGGTGTAGTCGTATTGCTCCAGCTTGGTGATGATGAACAGCGGCGTGATTTCCGACACCATCGGCATGTTGCCGGCGATGAAAACGACCGAGCCGTATTCGCCGGTGGCGCGTGCGAAGGCCAGCGCAAAGCCGGTCAATAACGCAGGAAAGACCGTTGGGAAAATCACGCGCGCAAAAGTCTGCAGGCGCGAAGCGCCCAGGCTGGCGGCAGCCTCTTCGAGCTCGCGCTCGGCGTCTTCCAGCACCGGTTGCACGGTGCGCACCACGAACGGCAAACCGATGAAGGTCAGCGCCACCAGCACGCCCAGCGGCGTGAACGCGACCTTGATGCCGAGCGGAACCAGGTAACGGCCAATCCAGCCGTTCTGCGAATACAGCGTGGTCAATGCAATGCCCGCCACCGCGGTCGGCAGCGCAAACGGCAAATCGACCAGCGCATCGATGATGCGCTTGCCGGGGAATTTATAGCGCACCAGCACCCAGGCCACGATGCCGCCAAAAATCACATTCAATAGCGCCGCCAGCAGCGAAGCGCCGAACGTCAGGCGATACGACGCCATCACGCGCGGCGAGGTCACGGCGCTGACGAAAGCATCCCAGGTCATCGTGAAGGTCTTGAGGAAAACCGCCGACAACGGGATCAATACGATCAGGGTGAGATAGAACAGCGTGAAACCGAGCGACAGGCGGAAGCCCGGCAACACCCGGAACGGCGCTTTCTTGTTCGTGGCAATGGAGACGGTCACGCTTGCACTTCCTTTTTATTGTCTTCCCCGGATGGCTGCGGCACACACAAATACCTGTCAGAGCAACAACAGCCGGAGAATCCTTTATTACAAATACGACTAATGAGCGACGATATTCGCACTGCATTGTTATAAACAGAAGGAATTTTTTTGCATGTCTATAGAAACTTTACGCATAAGGAAGAGCGTCTCGTTTTGACGTCCGAAGGATAAAAGCGCCCCCCTCTCACCTGCTCAAAAGTCGCTTCAGACATAGTCATCCGACGACTGACCACTAAGAAAATCAATAAGTGGTTGACCACTTTACAATAGGCAAAATCCATTTCTTACAGGCCTGTAAGCCATATAAAACAAGGCTTCGGCACACCACAAAATAAATCGGCCAGACCATATTGCAATATTGGTCAGGCCAAACTAGAATGGCCTGACCAATTTTCAAGGGGGCCTTCCCTCCGCCTGCCATGCTCAAAGTCGTCACAGCCCTTGCCGAACTCAGCGCGCCCGAAACGCGCCTGTATCGCGTGGTCGCCGATCGCATTCAGGCGTACATCCGTGACGAACATATGACGGCCGGCGGTCGCCTGCCGTCGGAACGCGACCTGGCGGCGCAACTCAAGGTCAGCCGCGCCTCGGTGCGTGAAGCGCTAATCGCATTGGAACTGACCGGCGTGATCGAAGTGCGCGGCGGCTCCGGCATCTACGTGATTGAAAAGAAAGGCGCGGCGCCGGCCATCCAGGAAATCGGCCCGGGTCCGTTCGAGATCCTGTCGGCGCGCTGCATGATCGAAGGCGAAGTCGCGGCGATCGCGGCGCGCATGGCCACCGACGGCGCCCTCGACGCCATCCTGCGCGCGCTCAACGACATGGAGCGCTTCTATCACGACCGGCCCAACAATGAAGAAGCCGACCGCACTTTCCACCTCTCGATCGCCCGCGCTACCGGCAACAGCGCGCTGGTCAGCGTGATCGAAAACCTGTGGGACCAGCGCGGCCGCCTGTGGATCAAGATGGAAGAACATTTCCATACCGAAGAATTGCGCCAGCAGACGCTGGTCGACCATCGCCGCATCCTCGAGGCCATCGTCGACCGCGATCCCGAAGGAGCGCGCAAGGCCATGCACGCCCACCTTGAACGTGTGACCACCGAGTTCTCGCGTGGCTGGGGCGGCGGCAAGGCTTACATGCCGCATCACCAGGAGTAGGCGCAGGATTGAAAACCGCAGCACATCCGCCAGAGGCCGGTCAGACAGAGCCGAGGATGCTGTAGCGATGAAGCCAGATTGAAGAAATCAGCAAATCAGGAGACGACATGCCATTGCTGCACCCAGACCGACTGTTCCCCGCCGACGCCGATACGCGTTCGATCGCGCGCCGTCTCTATCAAGAGATCAAGGATGCGCCCATCGTCAGCCCGCACGGCCACACCGATCCGGCCTGGTTCGCCGACAATGCCGCCTTTCCCAATCCTTCGGCGCTGCTGATCCAGCCTGATCATTATGTTTTCCGCATGCTGTTCAGCCAGGGCGTCAAGCTGGAAGATCTCGGCATCCCGGCCCGAGACGGCAGCGCGGTCGAAGCCGATCCGCGCCGCATCTGGCGCATCCTGGCCAGACACTGGCCGCTGTTTCGCGGTACGCCGTCGCGCATGTGGCTCGATCACGTGTTCGAGGAAGTGTTCGGCCTCGAAGAAGGCCTGACCGAGGCCAATGCCGACCGTCTCTATGATCACATCGACGCCTGCCTGCAGCGTCCCGAGTTTCGTCCGCGCGCCCTGTTCGAGCGTTTCAACATCGACGTCATCGCCACCACCGAGTCGCCGCTCGACCCGCTGGCGCATCACGGCAAGCTGAAGAATGATCCCTGGCAGACGGCCAAGGGCCGCGCCCGCGTCGTGACGGCCTACCGTCCCGATCCGGTGGTTGATCCGGAATTTGAAGGTTTCACCGCCAACGTCGAACGCTTCGGCGCACTGACCGGCGAAAACACCCGCACCTGGGAAGGCTACCTGCAAGCGCATCGCGTGCGCCGCGCCTTCTTCAAGGAGCACGGCGCCACCTCGACCGACCATGGCCATCCGAGCGCACGCACCGCCGACCTGCCTCTGGCCGAATGCAAGGCGCTGTTCGACAAGGCGCTCTCGGGCAAGATCAGCCGCGACGAAGCCGAGCTGTTCCGCGCCCAGATGCTGACCGAGATGGCGGCGATGAGCATCGACGACGGCCTGGTCCTGCAGATACACCCCGGCTGCTGGCGCAGCCATAGTCCGGCGATGCTGGCGCGCTTCGGCCGCGACAAGGGTTTCGACATCCCGATGCAGACCGAATACGTCGGCGCACTCAAGCCGCTGCTGGATCGCTTCGGCCTCGATTCGCGCCTGTCGGTGATTCTGTTCACGCTCGACGAAACCAGTTATTCGCGCGAACTGGCGCCGCTGGCCGGCGTGTATCCGGCCTTGAAGCTGGGTCCGGCATGGTGGTTCTTCGATGCGCCGGAAGGCATGCGCCGCTTCCGCGAGCTGACCACCGAGACCGCCGGCTTCGCCAACACGGTCGGCTTCAACGACGACACCCGCGCCTTCCTGTCGATCCCGGCTCGCCACGACGTCAGCCGCCGCATCGATTGCGGCTACCTGGCGCGGCTCGTCGCCGAACATCGGCTGCAGGAAGACGAAGCGCTCGAGCTGGCCCATGACCTGACTTACCGGCTGGCCAAGCGGGCCTACCGCTTGTAACGCATTCAACGCATTCGCCGCCAAGTTCCGAACACCGTTTTTGAAAGAGAGCCATCGCAATAGCAGTACGGTTTGAAGATTCATCAGAGCGTCACAAGACGTCAGCTTTATCCCGATACCCCACAGATAACTTTTAGGAGGAGACAACAATGAAACAGGTTTTGAATACCCTGCACAAGGCGACGCGCCGCACCGTCCTGGCCGCCGCCATCGGCTTCGGCATGGCTGCCATGGCCGGCAGCCCGGCTGCGCACGCACAGGCTGCGGTCACCATCAACGTGGTCGACGTCGCCGGTTCGCTCGCGCTGCTGCAGGAGGCCATCGAGTCTTACAAGACCACGCATCCCAACGTCAAATTCACTTTCACCAAAGCACCGGCGCCGGAACTGCCGAGCAAGCTGAAGGCGATGCAAAACGCCAAGCGCAGCGACATCGACCTGGTCCTCGGCGGCACCGATATTCTCGCTGCCGGCATCGAACAGAATCTGTGGGTCACGCTGCTGCCCGAGAACAACGCCAAGTTCGCGCCGCTGACCGAGAACTACCTGCCGGAAGTGAAGAAGATGCAGGAGCTGGCGCATAACCAGGGCCTGGCCGTCGCCTTCATGCCGGCCGGTCCGCTGCTGGAATACAACCCCGACAAGGTCAAGCAAGTGCCGGGTACGCCGCAGGAACTGCTGGCATGGTGCAAGGCGAATCCGAACAAGCTGATTTACGCCCGCCCGGCCAATTCCGGCCCCGGCCGCACCTTCCTGATGGGCCTGCCTTACCTGCTCGGCGACAAGGATCCGAAAGATCCGGTCAAGGGCTGGGACAAGACCTGGGCTTACCTGAAGGAACTCAACACCTGCATCGAGTACTACCCCGGCGGCACCGGCGCCGTGATGAAGGAACTCGGCGAAGGTTCGCGCGACATGACGGTCACCGTGACCGGCTGGGACATCAACCCGCGCGCACTGGGTGTGGTGCCAAAGGAATTCAAGGTCGGCGCCTTCAAGAACATGACCTGGGTCAACGACACTCATTACATGATCGTGCCGAAGGGCCTGGCTCCGGCCAAGCAAGCCGTGGTGCTGGACGTGATGGCCTACCTGCTGCAACCGAAGCAACAGGCGCAGACCTATGACAAGGGCTACTTCTATCCCGGCCCAGCAATCAAGAACGTGCCGGTGACGATGGCGCCGCAGGCCAGTCAGGACACGCTCAAGGAATTCGGCCGCGCCGAGTACGCCGACTGGATCGCCAAATTCCCGCACGTGCAACCGCTGGATGCACAGGTGATGGTGAAGGCATTCCGTATCTGGGATGAGCAAGTCGGCGCACAGAAGTTTAAATAAAACCTGCTCATGATCTTACTGCGAGGTCATGAACAGGTTTGGAAACGCAACCGCAGCAGAACAAAAGCAGAGACAAGCCGGGCGGCGACCAGCAGTTCCGCGCCGCCCGGCTCATTACGATCAATTAGAGGCAAGCATGAAACCTGACTTCAAGACATTGCGACTGGATCGCGTGACACGTCGCTTTGGCGGCCCGGCTAAAACTACCGATGCGCCGCAGATCGCCGCGCTGGACGGTTTGCAGATGGATATTGCGCGCGGCGAGTTCATCGCCCTGCTCGGCCCTTCCGGCTGCGGCAAGTCGACCGCACTGAACTGCATCGCCGGCCTGCTGCCCTTGTCGGACGGCGGCATCTATCTTGACGATCACCGCATCGACACCTTGCCGCCCGAACAGCGCGGCTTCGGCATGGTGTTCCAGAATTACGCCCTGTTCCCGCACATGACGGTCGCCAGGAACGTCGGTTTCGGCCTGCTCATGCGCGGCACGCCTGCCGCCGAGATCCAGACCCGCGTCAAGCGTGCGCTCGACCTGGTGCAACTGGCCCAACACATGAACAAGCTGCCCGGCCAGTTGTCCGGCGGCCAGCAACAACGCGTGGCGATTGCCCGCGCCATCGTCATCGAACCGCCGCTGATCCTGATGGATGAGCCGCTGTCCAATCTCGACGCCAAACTGCGCCTGGAAATGCGCTCCGAGATCCGCCGCATCCACGGCGAACTCGGCCGCACCACACTGTACGTCACGCATGACCAGGATGAAGCCCTGTCGCTGGCCGATCGCATCGTCGTCATGAAGGACGGCAAGGTCCAGCAGATCGGCACGCCGCCGGAAGTCTACGGCCAGCCGTCGAATCTCGCCGTAGCGCGCTTCATGGGCTATCGCAACGAGTTGATTCTGGACGTGGTTGCGCAGGATGGGCAGGCAGTGTCTTTGGCCGGCCCCGGCATCAATCTGGTCGGCATTCCGAAAATGCGCCTGAACGCCCGCGCCGCGGTATCGATCCGCCCGGAAGAATTCAGCATCTGCGCCGACGGCAGCAATCCTTCCAACAGCATCAGCGCGCGCGTGGAGTCTGTTGAATACTACGGCCGCGAGTCGCTGTTCATGCTGCGCACACAGGACAATACGCGCCTCTATGTGCGCGCCGAAGGCAAAGCCTCTCCAGGCGAAACCATTCGCGTCGCGGTCGCAGCCGATCGCGTGCTGGCCTATCCTTCCGAACAGGTGGCATGATGCTGACGTCCTCGCAAACTGCCGGTGCGCGCTGGCGCGACCCGGCCATGTGGATGGCGGCGCCGGCGGTGATCTTCATGCTGGCGGTGTTCGTCTATCCGTTTATCCACGGCCTGATCCTGTCGTTCCAGCCGCTCGAAGGCGGCGGCATGCTGTCGAACTACATCAAGTTCTTCAACACCGACAACCTGTGGATGACCATCGGCGTGACGCTCAAGCTGGCCTTGCCGGCGACGCTGATCAATATTCTCATCGCCGTTCCCGTGGCCTATCGCTTGCGCCACAAGACGCCGTATCAAAAGATCGCCACCACCATCCTGGTGATCCCGATCACGCTGGGCACGGTGCTGATCGCCGAAGGCATGCTGACCTACTTCGGCCCCAAGGGCTGGTTCGCGCAGATCCTGCAGACGCTGCATATCTATGAAGGCGCGATCCGCCTGACGCACAATTATGCGGGCGTGCTGATCTCGCTGGTGATCTCGGGCTTCCCGTTCGCCTTCCTGCTGATCCTGTCCTACATCACCGGCATCGATCCGGTGCTGCCGCGCGCGGCGGCGACGCTGGGCGCCAATCCGTTCAACCAGTTCCGTTACGTGATCTTGCCGCTGATCCTGCCGGGCCTGGCGATGGCGTTCTGCCTGTCGTTCGTGCAGGCGTTCTCGGTGTTCCCGTCGGCGGTACTGCTGGGATCGCCGGCCGGGGCGACGCGCGTGATTTCGATTGCGGCGTATGAAGCAGCGTTTGAAAACTATGACTATTCCATGGCGTCGGCAGTGGCGATGATCATGGGTGCGGTGCAACTGGGCGTGGTGGTGATCGTGCTCGGCGCGCGCAATCTGTTCTATCGCGGACCGGTCACCGGCGGCAAAGGCTAACCATGACACAAGCTACAACTACTTCTCCCATGATGACTTCGCAATCGATCTCGCGACAGCCGGCGCCGAAACGCCGCACACACTGGGCCAGCCGCGCCTGGAGCGGGCTGGTGGTCGGCCTGATGACCTTCTTCCTGATCAATGTCGGCCTGATGATCGCTTCGGTCGCCACCAATTCGGTGGCAAAGCGCTGGCTCGGGACCTGGCTGCCGAATGGCTGGACGCTGGAATGGTATTCCGCCGCCTGGCAGGAATTCCAGCTCGGCGACGTACTGCTGGTGACGGTGCAGGTGGTGCTGTCGGTGGTGGTGCTGTCGATACTGATCGGGGTGCCGGCCGCTTATACGCTGGCGCGGCGCAATTTCCGCGGCAAGAAACTGCTGACCGGGCTGTTCCTGCTGCCGCTGATGATCCCGCCGATCACCTACGGCATCCCGCTGGCGACGCTGATGTATGAATTGCACCTGGCCGGCACCCTGCCCGGCGTGATCATCGCCAACCTGCTGCCGGCGCTGCCGTTCGTGATCCTGGTGATGACGCCGTTCATCGAGCAGATCGATCCGAACCTGGAGTCGGCCGCACGCGTGTTCGGTGCGCGCACCTTCACGATGTTCCGCCATGTCCTGGTGCCGCTGCTGGCGCCGGGCATCCTGGCCGCTTCGCTGCTGGTGCTGGTGCGCACGATTGCGATGTTCGAACTGACCTTCCTGACCGCCGGCGCGGATACGCAGACGCTGGTGGTGGCGCTGTACTACTCGGTGTTCGCGGCGGGCGTGCGCGCTTCGCAATCGATCGATGCGATGGCGATGGTGTACATGATCGTCACATTGATCTGGCTGCTGATCGCCATGCGTTTTGTCAGCCCGACGCAACTGGTGTCGCGCGTCAAAGAACATCCGCAAACCTGACGCAGGAAAACAATGAAGCTGAACAAGCAAACACTGCCGCAGACAGGCAAGCAGGCAGCGCTGCCAGCGTATGACAGCGCCGCCCTGCTGCCGGGCATCGTGCACCTCGGGCTGGGGGCCTTCCATCGCGCGCACCAGGCGGTCTACACCGACACGGTGCTGGCGCAAGGCGATCTGCGCTGGGGCATCGTCGGCGTCTCGCTGCGCAGCGCTGAAACGCGCGATGCGCTGGCGCCGCAGGACCATCTCTATACGCTCGCCATCAGGGGCACGGAAGGCGAACAATTGCGCGTCATCGGCTCGCTGGTCGACAGCCTGGTGGCGCCGGAATCGCCTGCCGCCGTGCTGGCGGCGATGCGCCATCCGCATTGCCACGTCGTCAGCCTGACCGTGACGGAAAAAGGCTATTGCCACGATCCGGCGTCCAATACCTTGCGCTTCGATCATCCCGACATCGTCCACGATCTGGCGCACGCCGATGCGCCGCGCTCGGCGGTCGGCTTCATCGTGCGTGCGCTCGACCAGCGACGCGACGCAGGCTTGCCGCCGTTCACGGTACTGTCCTGCGACAACCTGCCATCCAACGGCAACACCTCGCGCGCACTGGTGCTGGCGTTTGCCGAGCGTGTCGATGCGGACTTGTCGAAATGGATTTCCCTGCATGGCGCCTTCCCCAACTCCATGGTGGACCGCATCGTGCCCAAGACCACCGAAGAAGATCGCGTCGCCATCGCCGCGCGCCTGGGCGTCGACGACGCCTGGCCGGTGGTGACGGAGCCGTTCTCTCAGTGGGTGATCGAAGACCGTTTCGCCGGTCCGCGACCCGCCTGGGAAACTGCCGGCGCAACCCTGGTGGAGCAAGCCGAACCCTACGAGCACGCCAAGCTGCGCATGCTCAACGGCAGCCACTCCAGCCTCGCTTACCTGGGTTCGCTGGCAGGCTTTATAACCGTCGACCAGGCGATCCGCGACGATGACCTGCGCGGCTTCCTCGAACGGATGATGACGCAGGAAATCGCGCCGACGCTGCAACGCCCCGGCCTGGATGAATATCGCGACGAACTGGTGGCGCGCTTCCGCAATCCGGCGCTGAAACATCGCCTGCAGCAGATCGCCATGGACGGTTCGCAAAAATTGCCGCAGCGCCTGCTCGGCACCATCCGCGCACGCCTCGATGCGGGACTGCCTTGCGCGCGACTGTGTTTTGCCGTAGCGGGATGGATGCGTTACCTGCGCGGACAGGATGAAGCCGGGCTGGCGTATCCGGTCTCTGATCCGCTGGCGGAATCCCTGCAGGCGGCGGCACGCATCGCCGATGTTGACGCGTGCGTGGACGCCTTGCTGGCGATGGAAGCCGTGTTCGGTAATGATCTTGCCAAACGGGTGGAATTTGTTGCCGCAGTGAAGACATGCCTGCGCGACATCGAAGAACAAGGCGTGCTGAAGGCGCTGCAAGAAATCGGCGTGTAGCGATCAGACGGCAGCGGAAGCGCGCACCTTGCTCTTCGCCTCTTCGGTATCCTTCGCCGGCGGCAGGCCGAACATCCTGCCGTATTCGCGCGTAAACTGCGGCACGCTCTCATAGCCGACTGCAAACGCCGCGCTGCTGGCGCTGACGCCGTCGGCCAGCATCAACCTCCGGGCCTCGATCAGGCGCAACTGCTTCTGGAATTGCAGCGGCGACAACGAGGTCACGCTGCGGAAATGCTGATGGAACGACGACGGACTCATGCCCGCCACCGCCGCCAGGCGCTCTATCGGCAAGGCCTGCGCAAAGTCGCTTCGCAACACTTCCACCGCCCGCGCCACGCGCCGCGCCTGACTGTCCGGCCATCCCAGATTCCGAATCGCGGCGCCATGCTTGCCGGCCAGCAGCCAGTAATGCAGCTCGCGCGTCAATTGTGCCTGCAACACCGGCAACGCGGCCGGACGATCGAGCAAGCGCATCAGGCGCAGCGCGGCGTCGGCGACTTCGGCATCGGTCGGATCGACGCGCACGGGAGCCTGTGCAGCCGCAGGCGCGGCCTCCATCTGCATCGCCAGATCGGCGATCACCGCAGGATCGAGTTCCAGCACCAGCGACAGATAGGGCGCAGCCAGGCTCGCGCGCGTGATCTGGCTGACCGTCGGCACGTCGGCCGTGATCAGCAGCGAATCGCCGGCCGAGAACGCGAAGGCCTGCGCCCCCATGGCGACATGCTTGCTCCCCTGCAAGACCAGGCAAACCAGCGGCCGCGAAATCGCATACAGCAGGTCGCTGACCTCCGTCGCCCGCACGATGGTGAGCCCGGCGATGGAGGTGCGCGCCAATCCCTCCCGGTCGGCATGGGCGTCGGCGTAGCGCTGTACGGTATTGAGCAAGGTCGTCATGGTGCAAGCCTACCTCGCCGGCGATAGTCTTGCACGCGACTTGCGCGCGGCCTGGAGGATCAGGCAAGGAACGTCGAGTTTCGGGTAACCGGGCCCGTCCCCTGCGTTCGATACTGCGGCTTCCATCAACGCATCAGCACAGGAGCCACCTCATGACCAGCATCACCCTCGTTACCGGCGCCAGCCGCGGACTCGGCCGCAACACCGCCCTCAGCATCGCCCGCCACGGCGGCGACGTCGTCGTCACCTATCACAGCCGCAGCGACGAAGCGCAAGCCGTGGTCGCCGAAATCCAGTCGCTGGGCCGCAAAGCCGTCGCCCTGCAACTGGACACCGGCAACGTCGCCGCCTTCGCCGCCTTCGCCGAACGCCTGCGCGCAGCCTTGCGCGACACGTGGTCACGCGACACCTTTGATCACTTGGTCAACAACGCCGGCCACGGCGACTATGCCCTGATCGGCGACACCACCGAAGCGCAGTTCGACGGGTTGGTGAATGTACATTTCAAAGGCGTGTATTTCCTGACGCAAACCCTGCTCCCCCTGATCGCCGACGGCGGCCGCATCGTCAATTTGTCGTCGGGACTGACGCGCACCTCGTTCCCCGGCTACGCGGTCTATGCCGCCGCCAAAGGCGCGGTGGAAGTGCTCACGCGCTACATGGCAAAGGAACTGGGCGCACGCGGCATCGCAGTCAACACGGTCGCACCCGGCGCCATCGAAACCGACTTCGGCGGCGGCGCGGTACGCGACAACCCGGACATCAACAAACTGTTTGCAGGAATGACAGCACTAGGCCGCGTAGGCGTACCGGACGACATCGGCCCGATGATCGCCAGCCTGCTGTCGAAGGACAATCGCTGGGTGACGGCACAAAGAATTGAAGTGTCCGGCGGACAAGGAATTTAAGCAATCGCGATGCCGGAGGCGAGCCACCCAAGGCAATGCGAAGCGAGCCGAAAAAGAAGTTCCGCTTATGAGCTGCCGTTGATGCCACGCATAAATCGGATAAAGAAGGGAAACTTGTCTGAGCGAAGCGAGTTTGTTTCCCTTCCCGATTTGTGCGTGGCATCAACGGGAACCCCGCGCAGCGGGGCGGCGAATCGCGGTCGCCTTCTTTTGCTTACTTTTCTTGGCGAAGCAAGAAAAGTGAGCGGCTGCCGGGCCGCCCCCGGCAACCACGGTCGTCCGAAGAGCGAAAAGATTCAGTTACGAGAAAATTAACAATCAAGCCTAAGCAGAAGCCACAGAATTGGTGTTACCAACCCGCCTAACCAGCTCAGCCAACACCTCCTGCCCCGCCAGCCAATCCCCCAACCCGGACGCAGTATTGATATGCCCCACCGCACCCGCATTGACAAACTCGCTACCCCACACGCCCGCCCAATGTTCCGCACGTTCCGCCGACATCCAGGGATCGTCAGTGCTGCCGACAACCACCGAAGGAAACGGCAGCCGCACCTGCACAACATCAGCCACCTTGAATTTTTCGGGATCCGCCGGCGCCACCAGCAGCGCACCGACGATATGGCCGGCATCAATGCCCGCACGATGCACGGTAGTCAGGCAACCGAAGCTATGCGCGACGATCACGGTTGGCCGGGCGTCCTGCGCCAGCACTTCCTGCAAGCGCGCCGACCACACCGGCAAATCGGCAACATCCCAGCGATCCTGCCCGACCCGCTCAAAGGCCGGATACAGCCGCTGCCAGCGCGACTGCCAATGCTCGGGACCGCTGCCGTCAAGTCCCGGCGCCACCAGCACGCGAAAATCCGCGATGCGTGCAACAACCGTGCTGCCTTGAGTTTTTGCGGTCGTCTTGCCCATGTCAGGCCACCTTGCTTTCGGAGTCAGGAAGCGGGAGCGCCAAACTCGATTTCGGCGTATCCCACAGATAACCCTGAGCATACACCGGCGTACCCAGCTTGCCGCCGAACTCCTGCAGCCGCGCGAATACTTCCGGATTCTCGACGCGTTTGAACACGACGCGGATACCGTGGGCGCCGGCCTGGCGCAACAGCGTTTCAGTGGCCTCTTCATCCGCCAGCTCGCGGGCGTCGACCTTGATCATGTCGGGCTTGACCTTCTCCAGCAAGGCCAGCGCGTCGCGCGCGTCGGCGGCGCTGATCCCGAGCCGGAAGCCGTTGCGCCGGTAATTGTCCAGCACGTAGTTGAGCAGCCAGCCCTGGTTCTGCGTCACCACCGGCATCTGCAGCACGATCTTGTCGTGCGGCAGCTCCAGCAGATTGAGGATGCGGCGGAAAGCGATGCCGTGATTGCTGTCGACCGCTGCCAGCAAACGTGCATGCACGCTCAGATGCAGATTGACGTCATCCTCCACCTGGCGATAGAAATTGATCGAGTGCAACATGCGGCACAGGCGGTCCAATTCGACCGACTCGTCATCGCTGGCGGCCTGGTCAAGCAGGCGCCACAGATGCAGGCCGCTGTCGTCTTCGGAATAACTGCGCGCAAAACCTTCATGCGCGACGATGGCGGCGTCCGGCGTGCCGGCGCTGCCGAATACGCGTATCGGCTGGAACGCGGAAGTGAGCGTGGTATTGAAATATTTTCCCTGCGCCCGCCCTTCCGCATCCAGCCAGACCCTGGACTCCTCCTTCACAGCCCCATTGAGGCGGGCAAGATATTTTTCCAGGGCTTGATACTTCATCGATGGCTCCGCAATGCAATCGGATCAGAGCTTGGCGATCGACACTTCGGTCGCCTTGACCAATGCGACGACTTCGCTGCCGATGACCAGGCCCAGGTCCTTGACCGAGCGTGTGGTGATGACCGATGTGACGATACCGGCAGGTGTTTCGACATCGACTTCGGAGACGACGGAGCCTTCGATGATGGCTTTGACTTTGCCCTTGAATTGATTGCGGACGTTGATGGCTTGAATGGTCATGCTGAGCTCCTAAAGGGACTGCGTTAAAAAAATCAAATTGCCCACTGCACCTGATTGACGGTCTTCTGCAGCGAGACATCGCCGAGCGCGCTGTCCGGCGCATTGGCCGGATGTTGCAGCACGCGCGACAGGATGTACTCTTCCATCTGCGCAAACGCAGGGTTGCCGCGTGCACGCGGACGCGGCAGGTCGATGATCTGGTCGAGTGTGATGTTGCCGTCTTCGATCAGCACCACGCGATCGGCCAGCGCGATCGCTTCCTGTACGTCATGCGTAACCAGCACAGCGGTGAAGCCGCGCTTTTGCCACAGCGATTCGATCAGCTGCTGCATCTCGATACGGGTCAACGCATCAAGCGCGCCCAGCGGTTCATCCAGCAGCAGCAGTTCGGGGTCGTGCACCAAGGCGCGCGCCAACGCCACGCGTTGCCGCTGGCCGCCGGACAACACGGCCGGCCATTCGCCGGCGCGCTCTTCCAGGCCGACCTGGCGCAAGGCTTGCGATGCCGAGGGCAACGCCGCCTTGGGCAGGCCCAGCGCGACGTTGCTGAGCACGCGCTTCCACGGCAGCAGGCGCGAATCCTGGAACATGATGCGGGTCTCCGGCGCGAAGCCAGGTTGGCGTCCGCCGGCGTCCTTGCCGAATACGACTTCGCCGTGGGTCGCTGTTTCCAGCTTGGCGATCAGGCGCAGCAAAGTGCTCTTGCCGCAACCGCTGCGACCGACGATGGCGACGAATTCACCCGGCCTGACGTCGAGCGCGACGGCTTTCAGCACTTCGCGGCCGGCATAGGATTTCGACAGGCCGTTGATGGCGACGCGCACGCCGCGGGTCGGCGTCGCGGACCGGCGTTCGGCGGCATTCTTCACTTGCGTGTTCTCGGCAGGATTGTTTTGCATCGCAATGCCCTTGTTCATTGATAGCCCGGATGCCAGCGCAACCAGAATTTTTCCAGGCTGCGCGCGAGCACGTCAGCCAGTTTGCCGAGCAGCGCGTACAGCAGGATGCCGACCAGCACCACGTCCGTTTGCAGGAATTCGCGGGCGTTCATGGTCATGTAGCCGATGCCGGCCTGCGCCGAAATGGTTTCCGCCACGATCAGCAGCACCCACACCAGGCCGAGGGCAAAACGCACGCCGACCAGGATCGACGGCAATGCGCCGGGCAGGATCACGTCGCGATACAGCGGCCAGCCTGACAAGCCGTAGCTCTTCGCCATCTCGAGCAGCCCCTTGTCGACCGAGCGGATGCCGTGAAAAGTATTGAGGTAGATCGGGAAGAACACGCCGACCGACACCAGGAACAGCTTGGAGGTTTCATCGATGCCGAACCACAGGATCACAAGCGGAATCAGCGCCAGCGCCGGGATGTTGCGCACCATTTGCAGCGTGGTGTCGAGCAGCACTTCGGCCTGGCGGAAGGTGCCGGTCAACAGGCCCAGCAACAGGCCCAGTCCGCCGCCGACGGCGAAGCCCGAGGCGGCACGTCCGGTGCTCACGCCCAGATGCGTCCACAGCTCGCCCGACCGCGCCAGGTTCCAGGCCGCGCGCAACACCGCCCAAGGCTCGGGAAGGATGCGGCTGGACAACCAGCCGAGTTGCGCGGCGATTTGCCATACGACGATCAGGCCGACCGGCAAGGCCCAGGACAATAATTGGGTGGCGCCGAAGCCGTTGCCATTGCCATTGCGCTTTGAGGCAGCGATCTTGCGCGGCGTATCGGCGGTAGAGCTGGCGATGCTTGCACTCATGAGGGCTCCTTAACTCTCCGAAACCTGCTGGGCCGGCTTGGCGGCCGGCGGCGGCACGTGGGTGTTGCCGACGATCTCGCCGAACGGACCGGTCAGGTTGAAACCGGGCAGCGTTTCGTTCTGCTTGCGCGGCAACAGCGGAAACACCAGTTCGGCGAAGCGATACGATTCTTCCAGATGCGGGTAGCCGGACAGGATGAAGGTGTCGATGCCGAGGTCGGCGTATTCCTTCAGGCGTGCCGCCACGGTCGGACCGTCGCCGACCAGCGCGGTGCCGGCGCCGCCACGGACCAGGCCGACGCCGGCCCAGAGATTCGGGCTGACTTCCAGCTTGTCGCGTTTGCCGCCATGCAGCGCGGCCATGCGACGCTGTCCTTCGGAATCCATCCTGGCGAAAGTCTTCTGCGCCTTTTCGATGGTGTCGTCGTCGAGCTTGCTGATGAGCTCGTCGGCGGCGCGCCAGGCCGCTTCTGTGGTTTCGCGCACGATCACGTGCAGGCGGATGCCGAAACGCAAGGTGCGGCCGGCTTTGGCTGCGCGTGCACGCACGGTGGCGATCTTTTCCGCCACGGCTGCAGGCGGCTCGCCCCAGGTCAGGTAGACGTCGACCTGCTCTGCTGCAAGGTCGATCGCCTCGTCCGAGGAACCGCCGAAATACAGCGGCGGGTATGGCGCCTGCACCGGCGGATAGAGCGCCTTGGCGCCCTTGACGCTGAGGTGCTTGCCTTCGAAATTGGTTTCGCCGCCGGTGTGCGTCTTGCCGAGGACATCGCGCCAGATCTTGAGGAACTCGTCGGAGATTTCATAGCGCTCCTTGTGGGTGCCGAAGATGCCGTCGCTTTCCTGCTCGGCAGGATCGCCGCCGGTGACGACGTTGACCAGCAGGCGGCCGCCGGACAGGCGGTCGAAGGTTGCCGCCATGCGCGCCGACAGCGTCGGTGCGCTCAGGCCGGGACGCACCGCGATCAGGAATTTCAATTGCCTGGTTTCACCGATCAGGCTGGCGGCGGTGACCCAGGCGTCTTCACAGGAACGTCCGGTCGGCAACAGCACGCCATCGTATCCCAGGGTGTCGGCGGCGACCGCGACCTGCTTCATGTAGTCATGGCTGACCAGGCGGCCGCCTTCTGCGGTGCCGAGGTAGCGGCTGTCGCCGTGCGTGGGGATAAACCAGAAAACATTCATTGCAAACTCCAATCGATATCGGTATCAGGCAAGACCGGCGGTGCGCCGGTCTGTTGAAAGCCGGCGCATCCTTCTTGCGTATTTACTTCAGCACCGCGTCCTTGACGCTGAGTTTTTTCGGGATCAATTTGAGCTCGAAGAAGGCGTCGGCGATGCGTTGCTGCTCTTCCAGCACCTTGACGTCGATCGGCCGGAAGATGTGTTCATAGCGCTTGAGGCTGACTTCGATGACGTCGGTGTCCAGCCCCTGGATAGGCGCGAGCTGGGCGGCGGCTTCCTTGGTGTTGGCGCGGATCCATTGGCCTTCCTTGGTGATTTCTTCCAGCAATACCTTGAGGACGGCGGCGTTCTTTTCCGCGAACGGACGCGCGCTCAGGAAGAACTGGTGATGGCTGACTGCGCCTACACCAGTAGCCAGGCGACGTGCGCCGATCTGCTTTTCAGCGGCGGCCTGGAACGGATCCCAGATGGCCCACGCATCGATGGCGCCTTTTTCAAATGCCGCGCGCGCGTCGGCCGGGGCCAGGTAGACCGGCTGGATGTCGCTGTAATCGAGGCCTGCTTTCTTGAGCAGGGCGACCACCAGCCAGTGCACGTCGGAACCCTTGTTGAAGGCGATTTTCTTGCCTTTCAGTTCGGCCACGCTCCTGATCGGCGAGTCCTTTTTCACCAGCAGGCCTTCGGCGTCCGGCGTCGGGATTTCATACGCGGTGTAGACAAAGTCTGCGCCTGCGGCCTGGGCAAACACCGGCGGTGCTTCACCGACATAACCGAAGTCGACCGAGCCGACATTGAGCGCTTCCAGCAGTTGCGGACCGGCGGCGAATTCCGCCCATTTAACTTCCACGCCTTGCGCTTGCAGGCGTTTTTCCAGCGCACCGTGCGCCTTGAGCAGCACCAGCGTGCTGGCGGCTTTCTGATAGCCGATGCGCAGCACCGGCTTGGATTGCGCGGCAGCGAAATTGCCGAGGCCGAGGCCGGCGACGGCAATACTAAACGTGGTTAGCGCGGACAGCAGTCCGAGGGTACGGCGTCTGGTGAAGCGTTGTGGTGCACTCATCTGTTTTCCCGTAACGGTTGTTTTGTGTAATTTGGCGTAGCAGGACCCCTCCGCTCCTGCAGCGGATCGTGGATCTTGCGTGGATAATCAATCGGAATCGAAGCCGGAACTGCGTTTAAACGCTACATCGGATCTGCGAAAACGGTACGTCGGTGAATACGCCAGGCGCTGCCTTGTGCAAGGCCAGCAGACTGCCCGACAATTGATCGACGCCTTCCTGCACGCGCGCCACGATGGGGGCGTCGAGCACCAGTCCATCCTGTTCGGACCAGATCACCTGTGCTTCGGTGGCGTAAATGCTCGGCAAGACATGCTTCGGTCCCAGCGACGACAGCACCGGACGCAATGCGTAGTCAAGCGCCAGCATGTGCGACTGGCTGCCGCCGGTCGCCAGCGGCAACACCAGCTTTCCGGTCAGGCCGAATTGCGGCAACAGATCGAGGAAAGCCTTGAGCGCCCCACTGTAGGCCGCCTTGTAAACCGGGGTGGCCACGATCACGGCCGAGGCCTCTTCGACGCGGGCCAGTGCGGCCTTGATCTCGGGGTTATTGAAGTCGGCGCGGATCAGCGCTTGTCCCGGCAAATCGCGTACGTCCAGTCTGGAATAACGGTGCCCGAGCGCGGCCAGCTTTTCGCCGACGTGATGCAGCAGGCGGGTGGAACGGGACGGTGCGGAAGGACTTCCGGCCAGCAAGAGAATCGTCATGGTCAACTCAAAAGATGAATCTGGTGGTGATTCCGGAAGCCATGATGCATGGTTTCCGGAGTTCGATGCCGGGGTACGGGCTTACTTCTTGTTCGGCACGTACAACTGGTCGAAGCTGCCGCCGTCGGAGAAGTGATCCTTCTGGGCCTTCTGCCAGCCGCCGAACGTATTGTCGACGGTGATCAGGTTGACCTTGGGATATTGCGATGCGTACTTCGCGGCGATCTTCGGATTGATCGGACGGTAGTAGTTCTTGGCGATGATTTCCTGGCCTTCGTCGGAATACAGATGCTTGAGGTATTCTTCGGCGACCTTGCGGGTGCCGCGGCGATCTGCGACCTTGTCGACCAGTGCGACCGGCGGTTCAGCCAGGATGGAGATCGATGGCGTGATGACGTCGAACTTGTCCGGGCCCCATTCCTTGAGCGAAATCAGCGCTTCGTTTTCCCATGCCAGCAAGACGTCGCCCAGGCCGCGCTCGACGAAGCTGATGGTGGCGCCGCGTGCGCCGGAGTCCAGCACCGGCACGTTCTTGAACAGCTTCGAGATGTAGTCGCGTGCAGCGGCGTCAGTGCCGCCCTTCTTCAGCGCGTACGCCCATGCCGCCAGGTAGTTCCAGCGTGCGCCGCCGGAAGTCTTCGGATTCGGCGTGATCACGGACACGCCCGGCTTGATCAGGTCGTCCCAATCCTTGATGTGCTTCGGATTGCCCTTGCGCACCAGGAACACGATGGTCGAGGTGTACGGCGAGCTGTTGTGGTCGAGGCGCTTTTGCCAGTCGGGCGGCAGCAGTTTGGCCTTTTCGGAGATTTCGTCGATGTCGTAAGCCAGCGCCAGCGTGACCACGTCGGCGTCGATGCCGTCGATGACGGAGCGTCCCTGTTTGCCCGAACCGCCGTGGGATGCCTTGATGGTCACGTTGTCGCCGGTCTTGGCTTTCCAGTACTTGGCGAAGGCCTTGTTATAGTCGGCGTAGAGTTCGCGGGTCGGGTCGTAGGAGACGTTCAGCAGGGAGATATCCGCCGCGTGCGCCAGCGGCACGACCTGGGAGAACAAGGCTGCCACGGCAACCGACTTGATAAGCTTTTTCAACATGATCTGCATCCCTCTGTGTTCAGTTTTCAGATTTGTTCTGGAGAGCACAGGTTAATGAGGCGGCAAGGAAAAACGAACGAATACTTTCTTCTCTCAATATGCAGAAAACAGATAAGCAAGGACAAGGCTGCCAAATATGAACAGGCGTTGTTCATATCAAATACGCATAAGGGAATCACCGGCGGCAATATAGCCTGGAGATATGGACGGGACCGGAATGACTACGAAATCGTAATATCGGCCGTTGCGACGGAATGACGTAGCCGGCGCAGCCAGCACTGTCAGCGACCATGCAAGTGCAGCTCCGGAGCTGCTGACGCGTTTCATTTTGGTCCTCGTAAAACTACCATCGGGTCAGGAAAGCGCCTCGTTCCGGCACAGTGGCACCTGCTTCTTTTCACAATGTGGTATAAACAAGCTATTGCAATGCATCAAACATCGAGATGAAAAAAGAAGCCCACGACGAGACCGGCGCGATATCGATTCAGGTCATTGAGCGCATGGTGTCCCTGCTGGACGCGCTGGCAATGTATCCGGATCCGGTCAGCCTGAAGGAATTGTCGGCCGCCACCAAGCTGCATCCGTCGACCGCCCACCGCATCCTCAACGATCTGGTGGTGAAGCGTTTCGTCGATCGCTCGGAGCCCGGCACCTACCGCCTCGGCATGCGCCTGCTGGAACTCGGCAACATCGTGAAGAGCCGCCTGAGCGTACGCGAAGCCGCGCTCGACTTCATGCGCGCCCTGCATCGCAAGACCCATCAGACCATCAACCTGTCGGTGCGCCAGAGCGATGAAATCGTCTATATCGACCGCTCTTTCTCTGAACGCTCGGGCATGCAGGTGGTACGCGCCATCGGCGGCCGTGCTCCGCTGCATCTGACCTCGACCGGTAAGCTGTTCCTCTCCATCGACGACCCCAAGGCCGTGCGCGCGTATGCCACGCGCACCGGGCTGGCCGGCCACAACAAGAATTCGATTACCGACCTGAGCAAGCTGGAACGCGAACTGAGCATGGTGCGGGCGCTCGGCTATGCGCGCGACAATGAAGAACTGGAGCTGGGTGTACGCTGCATGGCTGCGGGCATCCGCGACGACTCCGGCAAGCTGGTCGCGGGACTGTCGATTTCGGCGCCGGCTGATCGCCTGCAGGAAGACTGGGTGGAAGACCTGGTCACGACGGCGGCGCAGATCTCGTCGGCGCTGGGCTTTGTAAGCCAGCAGAATCTGCAGGACGGCGTGGCGTAGCAAACTTGCGGACGCCGCGAATAGGGCAGAGGGCAATAAAAAAGGCGAACCGAAGTTCGCCTTTTTTGTATCCGGAATTTACTGAATCCGGCTCAGCCTTCGTCGGCGCGTGCGCGCAGGTTCACGCGCGTCAGGTTTTGCGGACCCTGCTCGGACAGCCATTTGCGCATGCGTGCGGCATCGCCGACGTGCGACAGCTTGCCCTTGGAATCAAGGAACACCATCACCACCGAACGGCCTTCGATCTTGGTCAGCATGACCAGGCAATGGCCTGCTTCATTGATGTAGCCGGTCTTTTGCAGGCCGATGTCCCAGTCCTTGCTGGCGACCAGGCGGTTGGAGCTGGCGTATTGCAGGGCGTGGCCGCTTGGTTCGACCATGTACTTGGCGTCGGTCGAGTATTGGCGAATGATCGGGTAGTTATAGGCGGCGACCACCAGTTTGGCGAGGTCGCGCGCGCTGGCGACGTTGTTGCTGGACAGGCCGGTCGAATCAACGTAGTGCGTATCCATCATGCCCAGCGAACGCGCCTTGGCATTCATCGCCGCGACGAAAGCCGGCAAGCCGCCCGGATAGTTGCGACCCAGCGCCGATGCGGCACGATTTTCGGAGCTCATCAGCGCAATGTGCAGCATGTCGTCGCGCGACAGTTGCGCGCCGACGCGCAGGCGCGAGCTGCTGTGCTTCTGGCGATCGACGTCGTCATCGCTGACGGTCAGGATTTCTTCCATGTTCTGGCGCGCTTCGACCACCACCAGCGACGTCATCAGCTTGGTGACGGAGGCGATCGGCAAGGCGACGGAGGAATTCTTTTCAAACAGGACTTGCGAACTCGCCTGGTCGATCACCAAAGCGACGTTGGAACGCAGGGCCAACGGATCTTGCGTCAGGTTGAGGCCGGCCATGTCGCCGGCGGTCATGACGGGCGGCACCACCGGCACTGTCGGCATGGCGGCAACGCGCTGGTACACGACGCGGCGCTTGCCGTGGACGACGGCGACCTTCTTGACCAGTTTTTCACGGCGGTCCAGAGAAGCCTGAGTGGCGCGCTTAGGCGCGGCAGCTGGACGACGATGGACGACGTTCTTCTTGATTACGGTCTTTTTAACGACTGTTTTCTTGGAATTAGGTGAAGTTTGCGCTTGCACCGAGGATATGCCGACCAGGACCAGAAGTGCCGTAGCGACGGCAGCTAGCGCAGATTTGAGCATTGGTGAACCTCCCCCTGATTGATACATACAAGAAACTGTTGGCAGTGTAGCAAACCGAGGGAAAATCGCAAGATAATTAGGTAGTTAGCGCAACTTTTTAAACAACTTTCTTGAAAAAGGCGCTTTTTTAATTGTTGGAAACCCCGTGCGACTTTTTTAATGGTCGCGATACCTCTGATTTACTACAAACAGACCCGCCAGTACGAAAATAAAACCCACAGCATGATACCAGTGTAACGTCTCCCCCATCCAGGCCATCGCGATAACAGAAGCCAATACCCGGACCAGTTGAACGCATTGCGATGCCCTGCTGAAAAACATTGATCGCACGGCGTTGGTTGAGCGGTATAACGAACGTATGCCCGCTCCCGTTGACGAGCCTCGGCAAAGTCAATGCAAACAATCAGGGCACGCCCGTGCCTCTCATGAAACACGGGCCTGCCTGTCACTTCTTGATCGCCTCCACCAGCACGGTATCGATGTCGAAGGAGTAATCCTCGGCCACGTTGAAGTAGGTGCGCACTTCTGCCGGCGCCGCACGCCACAGCGACTTGATGGCGGCGATGTGTTCCGGCGAGGTGCGCATGCGTGCGACCCAGGAGGAAAACTCCAGCGTCAGTTTCCAGCTCTTGGAAAACTCGATCTGCAGGCCGGTCTGCGCAATCAGTTTTTTCCACGAGGACAGGCTGACGTTGCGCACGTGCGAGGTGTCGCGCAACAGCTCGATACCCTGCACGTAGGTGTCGGCCAGCACATCGGCCGGCGCTGCGGTGTCGATGACCACAAAGCGGCCGCCCTGCTTCAGCACACGCGCGGCTTCCCGCAAGGCTTGCGGCAGATTGCGCCAGTGATGCGCGCTGAAGCGGGTACAGACCACGTCGAACGAGGCGTCGGCGAATGGCAGCCGGTCTGCGCTGCCCTGCTGCACTTCAATATTGGACAACTTGCGTTCGACGGCGGCGGCGCGCACCACCTCCAGCATCTGCGCCGACAAGTCGTAGGCGACCACTTGCGCGGCGACCGGCGCCGTCGCGAAACTGGCGTGACCGCCGCCGCAGCCGAGATCCAGCACGCGGGCCTGCGGATAAGCTGCGGCATAGGCCGCGAGGTCTTGCAGATCCGCCCCCTGCGCATGGACGGCGCTGGTCAGATACGAGGCGGCGGTAGTGCCGAATTGTTCAGAAATCACTTCATTGTGGCTACGCATTCCTGGCTCCCTGAGTTGATGTGGTTGAGAGCCGCTGACAAAATTCCGATGGCAAGCAGCAACGCTGCCGGCGGCGTGTTGTAAGCGGCTGATGTGACTGGAGACGCAAGTGTAGTTGTTCTGTATCCTGGTACAAGTTCACCATTTATACTATTACCCATACCAACAGCCTGCCCTTTTTCCACCATGCCCTCAGACGACACCAGACAGGATAAAAACCTCAGGCCCGACATCAAGCGCAAGGCCTTGGGCGAGTTCATCAAATCGCAGCGCGAGCAGATCTCGCCGACGCTGGCCGGGCTTGGCCATCTGTCGCGCGGCACGCGCCGCCGTACGCCGGGACTGCGGCGCGAAGAAGTGGCGCAGCTGTGCGGCATCAGCGTGACTTGGTACACCTGGATAGAACAGGGCCGCACCGATTCGATTTCTCCGCAAGCGCTGGCGCGCATCGCCGATGCGCTGCACCTGCCGCGCGCCAAACGCACCTATTTGTTTGAACTGGCGGAAAAAAAGGATCCGGTGCATCAGGACGATCACACCGAGAACATTGCGCCGGAAATCCTCGAGGTCGTGCGCAGCATCCGCCAGCCGGCCTACGTGCTGGATCGCTACTGGAATGCGCTGGCCTGCAACGCACCGGCGCGCAAGCTGTTCACGGGCTGGCTCACGGCCGGCAGCGAATACGACAACCTGCTGTTTTTCACGTTCTGCACGGCGGCTTCGCAAGAACTGATCACCGACTGGGAACAGCGCGCACGCCGCCTGGTCGCGGAATTCCGCGCCGATTGCGGCCAATACCTGGACGACCCGCAAATCAAGGCGATGGTGGAAGAATTATCGGCGCGCAGTGCGCTGTTCAAGCGCACCTGGAGCCTGCAGGATGTGGTCGAACGCGAGGGCGGCAAGCGCCTGTTCCGCCATCCGGTGCAAGGCGAACTGACTTACCAGCAGGTGAATTTCCGCGTGGCGAACCGGCCGGATCTGAAGCTGATCACTTTGATGCCGGCCTGAGCGGAATTACTTGCGCACCACGAAAGCCACACCGATCACGGCCACCACCATGCCGATGACACCGACCAGGCTGAAGACTTCGCCGAACATCAGCCAGGCCATCACGGCGGTGGTCGGCGGCGTCAGGTACAGCAGGCCGGTGACGGCCGTGGCCGCGCTACGCCGGATCAGTGCGAACAGCAGGAAGATGGCCCCGATCGACAAGGCCAGCACCGACCACAGCAAGGCGCCGATGAACTGCGGCGTCCACGCGACCGCCTGCAAACTCAGATCGAAGCCTTCCAAAAAAATCGCGAACGGCAGCACTGCCAGCAATGACGCCACGAACTGCACGATGGTGCCGGTGCGCAGGTCGAAGTGCGGGCAAAAACGCTTCTGATATAGCGTGCCGATGGTGATTGCCACCAGCGCGACGAGGCACAGGGAAATCGCCTCCCACGACAGGCCGATCAGCGAAATCTTGTTGGCCACGACCAGCCCGACGCCGCACAACCCCAAGCCCAGTCCCAGCCATTGGCGCCCCTTGACGCGCTCGCCGACGAAAGGCGCCGCGAATGCGGTGAGCACCGGCTGCATGCCGACGATCAACGCGGTCAGCCCGGCCGGCATGCCCATCTTGATGGCGCTCCACACGCCCGCCAGATAACCCGCATGCAACAGCACGCCGGCCACGGAAATATGCGCCACCTGCCGTCCTCGCGGCCACGGCGCGCGCAAGATCAGCACCAGCGGCACCAGGACCATCAGCACGCCGGCGAAGCGCAGGATCAGGAAGGTCAGCGGCGGCGCATACGGCAGGCCGAACTTGGCGACGATGAAACCGGTGCTCCAGATCAGCACAAAGGCCAGCGGAACGAGCTTGAGCAGCATGGGATGCCAGGAGCGTTGGTCCTGGGCGGCGCCGGCGGCGATGCGAGTCATAATTATCCAAAACACACTGCGGAAGTCTGCGCCGGAGTGCGGTGAACGTCTTGGCTCCGGAGGCTCAGTTCCAGTCGGCAGCGTATCGACTGGCAAGCGTAATTGTTTGTATGTGGACGGCGACGGTGTCTTCGATGTTTTTTCCGTAACCGCCCGCCATCGTAACCGCGATCGGAATTCTTTGCTGACGGCCCAGCTCGAACACCATCCTGTCGCGCGCCGCGAGGCCCGCCATGCTCAGCTTCATGCGTCCAAGGCGATCGCCTTCGTGCGGATCGGCGCCGGCCAGGTAGATGATGAGTTGCGGATCGAAGCGAGACATCAGTTGCGCCAGCGCGGTCTCCAATGCGGCCAGATAGTCGGCGTCGCCGACGCCGTCGGGCAAGGCGACATCGAGATCGCCTTGCTCTTTTTCAAACGGGTAGTTGCGTGCGCCGTGCAGCGACAAGGTGAACACCGAATCATCGCTGGCCAGAATCGATGCGGTGCCGTTACCCTGATGGACGTCAAGGTCGACGATCGCCACGCGTGCGGCGCGCCGTTCGGCCTGCATCAGGCGCGCGGCGACGGCAGCGTCGTTGAACACGCAAAAGCCGGCGCCGCGATCGGCATGGGCGTGATGCGTGCCGCCGGCCAGATTGACGGCGACGCCCTGCTCCATGGCGCTGCGGCAAGCGGCGATGGTGGCGCCGGCGGAACGGCGCGAGCGCTCGACCATTTCCGGCGACCACGGAAAGCCGATGTCCTTTTGCACCTGTTCCGGCAATGCGCCGCGCGAGACCTCATCGACATAGCGCGGATGATGCGCCAGCGCCAGCACGCCGTCGCTGGCGGCCTGGGCCTCGTGGAATTCGAGATCCGCCACTGCGCGCGCCGCCCCCTCGCGGATGAGACGATACTTGATCATCGGAAAACGATGTCCGGCCGGCAGCGGCAAGACGAAATGGTCGCTGTAATAAGCTCTCAACAACTGACTTTCAATATGCGTTCAACAGCGAAATACCAGTTTGGAATATCAGCTTGGCACGCCCAAAAAAACCGACTCGGAAGTATGTGTATCGTCTGCGGGAAATAGACCACAATCTTTTTGAAAATCGTCGGCACCCCTATTGACATGGCGTTGTTTTCACCTAAAATCAGAATTGTGCACCGCACAAAAGAGTGTCCAACAATAGCGTGCATTTCCCTGCCCCATTCCCTTCAATCTTGATATCGGACCAAAGGACTACGCAAAATGACGACTCTCACCGAACAATTCTCCGCCGCAACCAAAGCGAACTTCGAAGCGCAAATCGCACTGTTTTCCCAGTTCGCCAACAAGACCTTCGAGGGCGTCGAAAAGCTGGTGGACCTGAACCTGAAAGCCACCAAGTCGTCCCTGGAAGAAACGCGCGAAGCAACGCAGAAATTGCTGACAGCCAAAGATGTCCAGGAGTTCTTTTCGCTGTCGAGTGCGCAAGCCCAGCCTACCGTCGAAAAGAGCCTGGCGTACGGCCGCCATCTGGCCGGCATCGTCTCGACCACGCAAGCCGAACTGACCAAGACCGCCGAAGCGCAACTGGCTGAAGTCAACCGCAAAGTGATTTCGCTGATCGACGAAGCCTCCAAGAACGCCCCGGCCGGTTCCGAAAACGCCATTTCCTTTGTCAAGACGACCATCGGCAACTTCAACGCCGGCTACGAGCAATTCACCAAGAGCGCCAAGCAGGCGACCGATGCGCTGGAAGCCAACGTCTCGAGCGCCGTCGATCAGTTGTCGCAAGCGACCGTAAAAGCAACAACGCGCGGCAGCAAGAAATAAACCCAACGAATAATTCGAACCTGAACAACACCCGGACAGACAATATTCGTTATGATGACTGTTCTGCCCGGTTTGCTTTACAGGTTTGTTGACACAGTTGTAACGCTGCAAGATTTTCTGCAAGTGGTTGCAAGTAGTGCTTGTGCAATACCCGTTATTCAGCAATGAGGCGTATCCCCGTTCTACCCGTAGCGCCTCAGAGCAATCTTTGTCTCCTCGGTATCTGATTTCCTCCTAAGATACCGTTTCTGATGCCTCGGTGAGCCGGGGCATTTTTTTGCCCGCGGGATTCATCTTCGAGTCAGTCATCTCCGATTCAGTTCGTCCGGAACCTGTTCAGTTGGCGTGCTGGTAGTCTGCCTTCAACTGGCGCAAGCCTTCTTCCATCTTGCGGAAAGCATCTTCCACCTGCGACGGCTCACCCTTGACGCCCAGGTCGATGTGGCGGCGGGTCTTGTCGTCGCCCACATGCGGCAGGCTGAATACCTTCACCAGCGGGAATTCGGCTTCGATGGCTTCCATCAGCGGCGTCAGCGTCGACTCCGGCATCTCGAACACCAGCACCGATTTTTCCGCGCGCGCGACGCGATGGAACAAATGCGCATAGCGCGTATCGAGCACCCATTCGAACATCGGCCACGCCATCACCGGGAAGCCCGGCGCGAAATAATGCGCGCCCTCGCCGCTGACGTTCGGCACAAAGAAGCCGGGGATCTTGTTGAACGGATTGGGAATGATCGAGGAGCCGACCGGAAACTCGCCCATCTTCAGACGATGCAGGTTTTCCGGCGCGTCGTACACCGGCGTGATGCCGGCTTCTCGCGCAGTATCGGCGATGCGTTCCTGGATTTTGACCTTGGCGTCGGGATGCAGGGCGAGTCCGACACCCAGCGCCGCCGCTGCGCACTGGCGCGTGTGATCGTCTGGCGTGGCGCCGATGCCGCCGGTGCAAAACACGATGTCTTCGCTGGCGAAGGTGCGCCTGAGCGTGTTGGTGATGCGTTCGGGATCGTCGCCTACGTACTCCGCCCAGGACAGTTGCAGACCGCGTGCGGAGAGCAGTTCAAGTACTTTGGGGAAATGTTTGTCGACGCGTTTTCCGGAAAGGATTTCGTCGCCGATGATGATGAGTCCGATAGCCATAAATATCCGTTCGCTTCTGCAGGTGGTAACCCGGAATTATGCCCTGATCCGGACAATCCGGCTGCGCCCGGTCAGTTGGCGGAGGAAGACACGGAAACCGTGTCAGTCCCGGCCGCGGCGCGCAGGCTGCTGAGCGCTTCGAGGCAATAGTATTGGAACCACAGGCCGGTGAAGACGAACACCAGCACGTACAGCCAGATCGCTCCTGCCGCCAATATCGGAAAGAAAATCACCGACAGCGCCCCACCCAGCCACAGCAATGTCGGCGCGGCGCCCATGGTGCCGGCGATGGCGCCGACCAGCAGCAGCGGCCAGCGATGCGCATGCAGGATGGCGCGGCGCTCCTCCGCCGTGGCGTAGTCGGCCAGCGTGTCATAAGCCATCACGCGATAAGTCAGCCAGCCCCACAGCAAGGGATGGATCACGAACGCCAGCGGCGGAAAAATCGACAGCGGCAACGTCACGATCCAGCCGAACACGAACACTGCAAAACACCATAGCGAGGTCCACAGGCTACCCGCCACCGAACCGCCGTGACGCTGCTCAAGGTGAGCATAGTGACGGCCGCCGACGTGGCGGGCGATGGCCGGCACCGCCCACAGGCCGACGAACACCAGCGCCGTCAGGATCATCAGCGGCAGCAAGGCCCACATGGCGATCAGCGGCACGATGACGGTCTTGAGCGCGCCCATGTTGAACCAGCCAAGGATGGAGCCGGCCACGCCGAAGCCGTTGTGGCCGACGAAGTAATCCTGCAGCCAGTCGATCATCGGCTGCAGGCCCAGCCACAGCGCCACGCCCCAGAGAACGATGGACACCACGAACGGCAGCACCGTCAGCAGCAGCATGCGGATGTGCAGCTGCGACAGCAGCGCACGGCCGAAGGAGACGGTCATCAGGCGCATCAGCGCGCCGCCTTGCGGGAAAATTCGACCACGCGCTTCAAGCCCAGCCATTGCTGCGCCCAGAAGCCGCGACCGTAGTTGCGGCCTTTGCCGGCCGGCGGCGGCAGTTGATCCCGCACGCCGGTCATGGCGAAGCCGGCTGCGACATGGCGGGTGCGGAACAGCACGTCCCAGATCGGGAACAGGACCGCGAAGTTATGACCGCCCAGCGAATTCTTGCCGCGGCTCTCATGGCCGATGCCGATCGCGTGATGCAGGCGATGAAAGCGCGGCGACACCAGCAACCACTCGCCGATGCGGCCGAAATGAATGCGCACATTGGCATGTTGCAAGCTTTGCAACATGCGCGACGCCGACACCAGCAGGATGTATTGCCCCGGCTGCACGCCGATGGCCAGCGCCACCACGCCCATCAGGACGTCGCGCACCAGGTCGTCGAGCAGGTGGTTGCGGTCGTCGCTCCACAGGTTCATGTTTTCCTGGCTATGGTGCAGGCTGTGCAAAGCCCACAGCCAGCGCACGCCGTGTTGCGCGCGGTGGTACCAGTAGTCGCAGAAATCGAGCACGATCAGGTAGAGCAGGAAACTCACCAGGGCCTGGTCGGTCACGCCGGGCCAGACGTCGTCGAGATTGAAGGTGCCCCAGCCTTCCCAATGCAGGAGTTCGCTGAGATAGGACAACGCCGGATCGAGCAGAAAAAATACCAGGATCGAAAACGCGCCGAGACGATGCAGGGCGGTATAGATGAAATCGTTCCAGCGCGCGCGCCGGTCGGTGAAGGCGTGCACCGGAATCCACGCTTCCAGCGGACGCAGGATGACGAACAGCACCGCCAGCTCGCACACGCCGACCAGGAACCATTCGGTCCCGGTGAAGGCTTCTTCGACGAATTCGCCCAGGCCGAGGTTGAACACCATCGGCTGGACGGTGGTTTCGAACAGCCATCCCTGGACGGTCGCGAACAAGTCGGAAAATGCCTGGATCATGTGCATCATGATGATTGCCTGGTGAATGCCTGGTGATTGCCGGTGAGTACTTATTTGATGACTGCGGTTTGATGCTTCTCGAGTGCGGCCTTGTAAGCCGGGTGTTCGCGCAAGGTGGCGAAGCAGAAGCCCTTCTGCTCCAGTCCTGAAATCAGCGGCTCCAGCACGGCCGGCGCCCACGGATCCTTGCGCGACCAGATGCCCAGATGCGCCATGACGATGTCGCCGTCCTTCAGCTTACGCAAGGACTGTTGCAGCAGCATGGCGTTGGGCCATTTCTCGCTGGGCAACTCGTCACCCGAAAAACCGGCCTCGGCCCATGCCACGTGAGAATAACCGCAAGCGCGCCCTGCCGCCAGCAACTGCGGCGTCAGCTTGCCGCCCGGCGCGCGCCACAGGTGATCGAGGCTGGCGCCGGTCAGTTCCTTGAAACGCTCAGCCACGCGTTGCAGCTCGCCGCAATACTGGGCCGGGCTCCAGACCTGTTTCTGGCCGGCGTGTGCGCCGAATTGCGGCTTCACTTCAATGCGGCCGTCAGGCAAATCGCGCTGCACGTAGACATGGTCGAAGGTGTGCGTGCCGAACGCATGGCCTTCGGCGACACGCGCTTTCCAGTACGGCGCCCAGGCCGGATCAAGCGTGTAATCGCCGTTGACGGTTTTTTCGTTGGCGAGGAAGAACGTCGCCTTGATGTGATGCTTGTTGAGCGTCCGGGCGATGAACTCCGCCTGCGACTGGCTGCCGGTATCGAAGCTGAGATAGATCGTGCCCTTGCACGATGGATTCTCGCCGGTCGCCGCCTGCGCCGGCCAGATCGCAGCCGCCACGGCCGCGATGGCGCTCATGGCGGCGATCCTGCCGAGCCGGGACGAACCAGCTTGCGACAAGCTGCGCATCAGAGGTCGGCAGCCCGATTGATGAAGTAAATGCCGTGCGGCGAACGACCGACCGGGATGATTTTCATGATCTTCTTGCTGGCGAGATCGATCACGGCAACCTTCTTGACCCAGCGCAGCGTGACCCACATGGTCTTGCCGTCCTCGGTCACTTCCATGCAGTCCGGGCCGCCCGGCACGGAAATGACGCCGACGCTTTCCAGTGTTTGCAGGTCGATGATGTTGATGGTGTTGGAGACGCGGTTGGAGACATAGACGTAGCGCTTGTCACCGTGGGCGCGGAAGTTGTGCGCGCCTTCGCCGGTGCGGATGGTCTTGACGGTCTTCTGCGTGCGCCAGTCGATCACCTGCACGTAATCCTTGCCCATGATGCCGACCAGCAGGTATTTGTTGTCCGGCGTCATGAAAATGCCGGCAGGCAACTTGCCGACCGGCATTGTCCATTTGACTTGCTGGGTGGCCAGGTCGATGGCGCTGATCTCGTTGCTGCCCTGCTGGGTGATGAAAGCCGTGGTGCTGGCGGCGTCGAAGGCGATGTGGCTGGGCGTCTTGGCCAGGCGCACGCGCTTGGCGAGGTCGAGGTTATGGCCGTCGTAGCGATACACGTCGACCCGGTCCAGGCGCAAGCCGTTGGCGATGAACCACTTTTGGTCGGGGGAGAAGCCGATCTGATACGGATCGATGATGCCGCGCAGCTGGCGCTGCACTTCGCCGGTCTTCGGGTCCAAGAAGATCAGTTGGTTGCCGGTGGCGCTGGCGACGATGAGCGACTTGTTGTCGGGCGTCGCCATCAGGTGATGCGGCTCCTTGCCGACCGAGAAGGTGTTGATTTCCTTGTAAGTCGACTGATCCAGCAAAGTCACCGTGGCGTCGCCGGAATTGAGAACCACCACCACGTTCGCAGATGCCGGCACAGCGATGACAGCGGACAGAGCGCACAGCGCCAGAAGAGAAAGCCGGGAAAACCGGGCAAAACTATGCAGCATGAAGAACTTTACTTTAAAAAATGCGATCTTATCGTGCATGAAATCCGTAACAAAAGCACGCCCCACGGTACCTAACGCTTCTGATGCCTATTTGGCTGACACGAGTGATGTTGATCCCGGTGTTTTGGTTTACACTGCGACCAACCCGTTCAGCAACGCAGCACAGACATGTCGAAATACATGCGCAAAACGCAGGGAGGACGGGCCTTTGAGGGCCTTTTTCTTCCGGACGCGCGGCTAAAAACACGGCACATACATACTCTTTGAAAGGAACCAAATGTCTACTATCGCTACCTCCTCTGGACTGCAATATGAAGAAATCCAGGTTGGCGCCGGCGACGAAGCCAAGGCAGGAAACCATGTCAGCGTGCATTACACCGGCTGGTTGCAAAACCCGGATGGCAGCGCCGGCAGCAAATTTGACTCGAGTAAAGACCGCAACGATCCATTTGCGTTCCCTTTGGGTGCAGGTCATGTGATCAAGGGCTGGGACGAAGGCGTCCAGGGCATGAAGGTCGGCGGCGTCCGCAAGCTGATCATCCCTGCTGCGCTGGGCTATGGCGCACGCGGCGCCGGTGGCGTGATTCCACCGAATGCAACGCTGATTTTCGAAGTCGAACTGCTGGCTGTTTAAGCCGTTTTGAGGCCCCAGGAGGAAACATGAGTTTGCAGGAACAATTTGAACAGACCGTCGCCGAGTCCAAGAACCTCTCGGAACGTCCCGACAACATGACCTTGCTGAAGATGTACGGCCTGTACAAGCAAGGCAGCAGCGGCGACGTGCAAGGCGATCGTCCCGGCATGACCGACTTTGTCGGCCGCGCCAAATGGGATGCCTGGGAAGCCCTCAAGGGCTTGCCGCAAGAAGAAGCGCAGCAGCAGTACATCGACCTGATCGCCGAGCTGAAGGGCTGACCCCTTCCGCGCAGGCGGCATCCGGAAAATAAAAAACCCGCCTCGGCGGGTTTTTTATTGCCTCCAGGACAATGTCCGTACGGCTGCCGGCACGATTACGGCTTCGGCTGAACGTCGCGGTTGAGCAGGTTCGGCGGCGTCTTTCCCGAGAGCGCCGCGATCAGGTTGTCGGCCGCGCAATTGGCCATCGCCAGGCGCGTCGGCGTCGAGGCGCTTGCAATGTGCGGCGTCAGCACGACGTTCGACAAGCCGAGGAAATCCGGATTGAAGGCCGGCTCGTTCTCGAACACATCGAGACCCGCAGCCGCAATCTTCTTGTCGCGCAAAGCAGCGATCAGCGCGGCATCGTCGACAATCCCGCCGCGCGCCAGGTTGATCAGCGTGGCCTGCGGCTTCATCAAGGCCAGGTCGGCAGCCTTGATCGTGTGATGCGATTCTTTCGAATACGGCAACACCAGGATGACGTGATCGGCGGTGCGCAGGAGTTCTTCCTTGCCGACATACTTTGCATTGTTGGCGCGTGCTTCCAGTTCCGGCGCGAGTTGCGAGCGGTTGTGATACAGCACGTTCATGTCGAAGCCCAGCGAACGCCGCGCGATCGCCTGGCCGATGCGGCCCATGCCGATGATGCCCAGCGTCGAACCATGCACGTCCGGTCCGGTGAAACTGTCGTAGCTCCACTTTTTCCAATGCCCGGCGCGCAGCCAGTGTTCCGATTCGGTGACGCGGCGCGCGGTCGCCATCAGCAGCGCCCAGCCGAAGTCGGCGGTGGTTTCGTTGAGCACGTCAGGCGTGTTGGTGGCTTGCACCCCGGCCTTGGTCGCTGCGGCGACGTCGATGTTGTTGTAGCCGACCGCCATGTTGCACACCGCTTTCAATTGCGGATTGGCGGCGAACAAGGCGGCGCTGACCGGTTCGCTCGGCGTCGAGAACAGACCGGCCTTGCCCTGCACCTTGGCAATCAGTTCGTCGGCCGTGAAGATGCGGTCTTCCTGATTGGACTCGACATCGAAATGCTGCGCCAGGCGTTCCAGCACTTCGGGGAAAACGGCGCGTGCAACGAAGATCTTTGGTTTCATGCTTGTCTCTTTTATCGTTAAACAAAAAACAGGAAGGTCATGATGATGAACAGGGGAACCAGGATGGCCAGCGACCAGGCCATGTAGCCGAAGAAGGACGGCATCCTGATGCCGCGCTCTTCAGCGATGGCCTTGACCATCATGTTCGGTGCATTGCCGATATAGCTGTTGGCGCCCATGAACACGGCGCCGGCTGAAATCGCCGCCAGCGTCGAGCTCAGCGTGGTCATCAGCGTATGCGCATCCCCCGACGCGGTATTGAAGAACACCAGATACGTCGGCGCGTTGTCGAGGAAGGACGACAGCAGCCCGGTAATCCAGAAATACATCGCGTCGACCGGCTGGCCATCCGGTCCGGTCACGGCGCGCACGACCGCGCCGAACGCGCCCGCTTCTCCTGCGCGCAGCATCGCGATCACGGGAATGATGGTGATGAAGATGCCGGCGAACAGCTTGGCCACTTCGACAATCGGCCCCCATGAAAAATCATTGCCGGCGCGTGCGGATTTCGGCGTGCTCCACAGCGAAATCACGATGATCGCGACCAGCGCGAGGTCGCGCAGCAGGTTCTGCAGTTCGACCGGCGTGCCCATCACGTCGAACGCCACGCCCGACTTCCAGAAGCCGCTCATGAGGACCAGCGCGATCACCGCCAGCAACAGCACGAAATTGAATTTTCCCTCGAAGCTGATACCGGAGTCGGGCGTCGGATCGCGCTCCGGCGGCAAGGCTTCTTCCTTGTTCTTATAGTAGTGACGATCGAGCAGGTAAAAGATCGCCAGCAGCGACACGCAGACAAACAAGGTCTCCGGGAAGATGTTTTTCATGGTCCAGAAAAAGTCTACGCCCTTGAGGAAACCGAGGAACAGCGGCGGATCGCCCAGCGGCGTCAGCGAGCCGCCAGCATTGGCGACCAGGAAAATGAAGAACACCACGATGTGCACCGCATGCTTGCGGTTGTCGTTGGCGCGGATCAGCGGACGAATCAGCAGCATCGATGCGCCGGTGGTGCCCATGATGCTGGCCAGCACCGTGCCCAGCGCCAGGAGGCCGGTATTGAGCGCCGGCGTGCCATGCAGATTTCCGCGCACGCAAATGCCGCCGGCCACCACGAACAAGGCGGTCAGCAGAGCGATGAAGGGGATATATTCGGCCAGCAACGCATGCACGGTGCCGGCGGCGGCCGTATGGATACCGAAGGCCGCCGCAAACGGCAGCAGGAATGCCGCTCCCCACGCCAGCGCGATCTTGCCGAAATGGTGATGCCAGAAGTGCTCGAACAGCAACGGCCCCAGCGCAATCGACAGCAGCAGGCCGATGAAAGGAATACCCCACAACGCAGACAAGGCGCCGCCGTCAAGATCGGCTGCATGAGCCAGTTGAGGAAGCATCAAAGCGAGGCCGAGACAGCCCGATGTCGTGAGGAGTTTTGTGCGCAATGTGTGGCCTTGTGAAGACGAAAAAATCGTAACAAACGAGGCCACACTATACCAGCAAGACCGGCCATGACGGCCGGAATCCGAACACATTAAAAGATTTCAGGCAAGGATACGAACCCGGAATTTCAATCGGCAAAATCCTCTCGCCGGCAGCAGCGCCGCAAGGACTTACTGGATCTCGAACACCTGCCGCAAATACTTGACGTAGGCTTCGTCGTCGCACATGTTCTTGGCCGGCGTATCGGACAGTTTCGCCACCGGCTGGCCATTGCAGCGCACCATCTTCATGACCACCTGCAAGGGCGTGTAACCGAGGTCGTTGGTCAGGTTGGTGCCGACGCCGAAAGCCACCTTGGCGCGATCCTTGAAGCGCAGGTATAGCGACACCACCTTGTCGAAATCGAGACCGTCGGAGAACACCAGCACCTTGCTCTTGGAGTCGACTCGATTGTTGTCGTAATGCTTCAGCAGGCGCTCGCCCCATTCGAACGGATCGCCGGAATCATGGCGCGCGCCATCGAACAGCTTGCAGAAGTACATGTCGAAATCGCGCAGGAAAGCATCCATGCCGTACACGTCCGATAAGGCGATACCGAGGTCGCCACGGTACTCGCGCGCCCACATTTCAAAGCCGTAAATCTGCGAATCGCGCAGGCGCGGACCGAGCGCCTGACAAGCTTGCAGATACTCATGCGCCATCGTGCCCAGCGGCGTAAGATCGTGCTGCATCGCGAACTGGACGTTGGAAGTGCCGGCGAAATGGCTGCCCATGTGGTCCTTCATCGCCAGGATCACTTCCGCGTGCCAGCTCCGCGAGAAGCGGCGGCGCGTGCCGTAGTCGGCGATCTTGCAGCCGTCCAGCAGCGGATTGTCGGTCAGCAGCGCGATCTTGTCGCGCAGGCGCGCGCGGCCGGTTTCGTAATCCGGATCGCGCTGGGTGGCGCGAAAATACACTTCATTGACGATCGCCAGCACCGGCACTTCGAACAGGATGGTGTGCAGCCACGGGCCCTTGACCTGGATCTCGATCTCACCGTTGCCGACCGGCGACGGCGTAACGCTGATGTACTTTTCATTGAGATGGAACAGGTCGAGGAAATCGACGAAATCGCTCTTGATGAAACGGAAGCTGCGCAGGTAGGCCAGCTCCGACTCGCGGAAACGCAGGCGGCACAACGCAGCGATCTCGGCCTTGATCTCGTCGATGTAGGGCGTCAGATCGACATTGTCGTTGCGGCATTTGAAGCGGTACTCGACCTGCGCCCCCGGAAAGTGGTGCAGCACCACTTGCATCATGGTGAACTTGTAGAGGTCGGTGTCGAGCAAGGAAGAAATAATCATGGCGCCTGACGATTCGGAATGATCGTGTGCTGGAGAGGACAAGGGGCACTATCTTACCTTGGATAAGGGAGATCGTGCCCCGCCTGCGTGGGGGGTTACTTGGCGGCGCAAACCGCTTGCATGCAGCGCAAGGATTTGCAACCGCTCAGCGCATCGCCGATGCCGGCCGGCGTCCCTTGATGTAGGCGTCGTCCGGCATGTAGCGCGCACCGTCGAGGTAGCGCCATTCGGTCATGTTGCTGCGGCCATCCTTGCATACCAGCGTCGCCACGAATGCGCCCATGCTCGACTGCTGGTCGTGGGCGCGGAAGGTGATCGGTCCGACCGGCGTCTCGACGTTCAGCCCGCGCATGGCCGTCACCAGTTTTTCAGAATCGACCGAGCCGGCCTTCTTGATCCCCGCAACAATCGACATCACGGTGCTGTAGCCGAATACCGCCTGCAGCAGCGGCCGTTCATTGAAGCGCTTCAGGTAGGCCTCTCGAAAGCGCTGATGCTCGGGGGTGGCGAGTTGCTCCGACGGATAGCCCAGCACCACCCAGTTTTTGGTGCCTTCATACTGCGCCAGCACGTCGCCCAGCGCCGGGCCGGCGGACATCGAGAAGACGGTGCTGGCAGCGAACAGGCCCTGGCGACTCCCCTCTTCAGCGAACTGCTGCAGATCGCTGCCGAAGGCGGCGTTGAAGATTGCATCGGGACGTGCCTGGCGCAGGGCCTTGACAACCACCTCCGCGCGCATCTTGCCCAGCGCCGGCCATTGCTCGGCGACGAACTCAACGTCGGGGCGGCGCTCTTTCAGCAACAGCTTGAAGTTGGCGACGGCGCTTTGTCCGTATTCGTAATTAGGCGCGACGATGGCCCAGCGCCGTGCCGGCAGTTTGGCGGCCGCCTCCGCCAGCATGGCGGCCTGCGTATAGGTCGAGGGCCGCAGACGGAAGGTATAGCGATTGCCCTTGTCCAGCGTAATGGCGTCCGACAGGGCATCGCCGACCACGAACAGCTTCTTCTCGGACGCCGCGGTCCTGGCCACTGCCAGCGCCACGTTCGACAGCATGGAGCCGGTCAGCACGTCGACGCGATCGGTCTTGATCAATGCCTCGGCGTGCCGCACGGCTTCGTCGGGACTGCCGCTGTCGTCGCGCGAGATCAGTTCGAGATTGCGCCCCAGCAAGCCGCCGGCGGCATTGATTTCGGCCACGGCGAGGTCGGCGCCGTTGCGGTAAGCCTGGCTCGACTGCGCCACGCCGGTATAGCTGTTGATTTCGCCGATGCGGATGTTCCCGGCCTGGGCGGCAACGTCCGCCGGGCCAAGTCCCAATCCCAGCACGAGCACCGCCGCCAGCCCGGTCAGAGCGTGCTTCATGAAACCCGTCTTTGCTTGTTCGTCATTCACTTTTGATCTTGTCCTTTGACGAATGAATATTTCATATTTACTTATACGTAATCTGTATAAGCCTCATTTGTGAGAAAAGTTGAATTGCCTTAAAATACAAGGCTTTCCAGCCGGTTGTATAGGAATTGTCGCGCGAGCGGCTGATTTGCCTCAAATCTGCCTGCAAAGCGCGCTGCAATCAGGGAACAACCAGGAATTCAGGCGGCAATCGTCATTTACCTCGATTGAACCGCGCCATATTGCCACTAATTCCGGCTGAGTTTGCCCAGGTTTTAAAGAAATTTTACAGATAGGACTGTTATGACCCACGTTGTGACCGACTCCTGCATCCGCTGCCGTTATACGGACTGCGTCGATGTATGCCCGGTTGATTGCTTCCGCGAAGGCCCGAATTTCCTCGCCATTGATCCCGACGAGTGCATCGATTGCGCCGTGTGCGTGGCGGAGTGCCCGGTCAATGCGATCTATGCGGAAGAAGACGTCCCGGCCGATCAGCAGGAATTCATCAAGCTCAATGAGCAACTGGCGCGCTTCTGGCCTTCCATCACCAAAACCAAGGCGCCGCTGGCCGAAGCCGAGGAATGGAAAGACGCCAAGAACAAGCTGGAGTTCCTGCAGCGCTGAGCATCACCGCCTGACAGCGCCGCAACGGAGCGGCGCCGGCAAGCAGCCGGCACGCTCCTTCAACAGACAGCTTTCACTTCTAGCCATACAGCCGAGACCGGGAATGCATGCGCAAGCCGCTATGCAAACCCGCCCCGGCCGGTAGCCAATTGAGTCTGGAAACACCCTCAACTGAAACGGAAATTGGATTTTTTATGGACAACTTCAAGATTGCCGCTGCTGATGCCGGCAAGACAACGCCGATTGAAACCGATGCCGTCATCGTCGGCGCCGGCCCGGTCGGCCTGTTCCAGGTATTCGAACTCGGCCTGCTGGAAATCAAGGCGCATGTCATCGACTCGCTCGCCAACGTCGGCGGCCAATGCGTCGAGCTGTATCCGGACAAGCCGATCTACGACATTCCCGCCGTGCCCGTCTGCACCGGCCAGGAACTGACCGACAACCTGTTGAAGCAGATCGAACCGTTCGATCCGACCTTCCATCTGGGCCAGGAAGTCACCGTCGTGCAAAAGCGCGAAGACGGGCGTTTCGACCTGGAAACCTCGGCGGGCACCAAGTTCATCACCAAGACCATCTTCATCGCCGCCGGCGTCGGTTCGTTCCAGCCGCGCACGCTGAAGGTCGACGGCATCGAGGCCTTCGACGGTTCGCAACTGTTCTACCGCGTCAAGGACCCGGCCCAGTTTGAAGGCAAGAACATCGTCATCTGCGGCGGCGGCGACTCCGCGCTGGACTGGGCGCTGAACTTTGTCGGCAAGGCCGAATCCGTGGTGCTGCTGCACCGTCGCGAAGAATTCCGCGCGGCGCCGGCCTCTGTGGCCAAGATGAAGGAACTGTGCGAACAGTACGAGATGCAATTCATCGTCGGCCAGGCCACCGGCTTTGAAGCCAAGGACGGCAAGCTGTCCGAAATCAAGGTCACCGGCGCCGACGGCGTTACCCGCCGCCTGCCGCTGGACATGCTGCTGGTGTTCTTCGGTTTGTCGCCAAAACTGGGCCCGATTGCTGAATGGGGCCTGGACATCGAGCGCAAGCAACTGAAGGTGGTCGACACCGAGAAGTTTGAAACCAATGTGCCGGGCATCTTTGCGGTCGGCGACATCAACACCTATCCGGGCAAGAAGAAGCTGATTCTGTCGGGCTTCCACGAAGCCGCGCTGGCCGCCTTCGGCGCAGCGCCTTATATCTTCCCGGAAAAGAAGATCCACATGCAGTACACGACGACCTCGCCGAAACTGCACAAGATCCTCGGCGTGGAAACACCGGTTTTCGATTGATCCCGATCACCGTAGGCCACAGAAAAAAGCCCCCTCCTCGCGGACAGGGGCTTTTTCTTTTGGTCCGGCGTGCAGATTCATTCAAGATCGACATTCGGACGCCGATAATGTTGCTATAAATCGTTGAATAAAAAGACATAATTTATCCGACAACCTGAAAATTCTTTGTCGACATTCCGTGTTTTTATCATGGCCCGGCGTACTACGGCGCCAAGCAAACCGTGTTAAAATATTGCATTGCAACATAGCAAGAATTGTAGTCTTGACAGCACACAATGCCGTTATGGACTAATCAGCCAGCTTCATGCGTAATATGTGTAAAGGTCAGCCATGCTTTATCAACTTCATGAATTAAACCGCGCCTTTCTCAACCCCTTGATGCAATGGGCAGAGACCTCGGCAAAACTGTTTTCCGACCCCGTCTCCCCACTGGCCCACGCGCCGTTCGCACAACGTATCGCCGCCGGTTACGAACTGCTCTACCGGCTCGGCAAAGACTACGAAAAACCCGAATTCCAGATCGAATCGACCGAAATCAACGGCAAGACCGTCGGAATCGTCGAAAAAATCGCCGAAACCAAGCCCTTCTGCCGCCTGATCCATTTCAGCAAGGACCTCGACAGCAAGCAATTCGCCGCGCTCAAGCAGCCCACCGTGCTGCTGGTCGCGCCGCTGTCGGGACATCACTCCACGCTGCTGCGCGACACCGTGCGCGGCTTGCTGCCGAACCATGACGTGTTCATCACCGACTGGACCGACGCACGCATGGTGCCGCTCGAAAAGGGCGCATTCCACCTGCACGACTATGTCTATTACATCCAGGATTTCATCCGCACCCTGGGTCCGGACGTGCATGTGATCTCCGTGTGTCAGCCGACCGTGCCGGTGCTGGCCGCGATCGCCCTGATGGCGAGCGCCAACGATCCCAAGCTGCCCAAGAGCATGACCATGATGGGCGGCCCGATCGACGCGCGCAAATCGCCGACCGCCGTCAATGATCTGGCCACCGAAAAGCCGTTCAGCTGGTTTGAAAATACCGTGATCTACAGCGTGCCGGCCAACTATCCGGGCTTCGGCCGCAAGGTCTACCCCGGCTTCCTGCAGCACGCCGGTTTCGTCGCCATGAACCCGCGTCGCCATGCCGAAAGCCATTGGGACTTCTACATGCACCTGCGCGACGGCGACGACGAATCGGCCGAAAGCCATCGCAAGTTCTACGACGAATACAATGCCGTGCTCGACATGCCTGCCGAGTTCTACCTGGAAACCATCAAGATCGTGTTTCAGGACTTCGATCTGCCGCAGGGCACCTGGAATATCGAAGGCAAGCTGGTGCGCCCGCAGGACATCAAGTCGGTGGCGCTGTTCACCATCGAGGGCGAACTGGACGACATCTCCGGCTCCGGCCAGACCCAGGCGGCGCAGGACCTGTGCTCGTCGATCCCGAAGTCGCGCAAGCAACACTTCACCGCCCCCAAATGCGGCCACTACGGCATCTTCTCGGGCCGCCGCTGGCGCGAAGTGATCTGTCCGAAAATCGGCGAATTCATCAAGGCGAATTCCTGAACGGTCTGCCCTCGGGGGTCCGCAAGCCTTTGCCCGTCACAAGGCAAAGGCTTTTTTATTGCCTGCGCGCCGCGGCTCCTCTCCACGCAGCGTCGGTTTCCGGGATAATACGGCTACACGCCCATCCAGCCGTTCAGCCATTTTTTACCAGCCATCCAACGTGTCTTCCTCAGCAGTCCTCACTCTCGCCGACCAGATCGAAAACCTGCTGCCGCAAACCCAGTGCGGCAAGTGCGGCTATCCCGCCTGCCGGCCCTATGCGGAAGCGGTCGCCGACGGCAGCGCCGGCTACAACCAGTGTCCGCCGGGCGGCGCTGAGGGCGTGGCGCGCCTGGCGCAATTGCTGGCCAAGCCGCTGCTGCCGCTGAACCCGGCCAACGGTCTTGAACGTCCGCGCACGCGCGCCGTCATCGACGAAGCCGCCTGCATCGGCTGCACGCTATGCATCCAGGCCTGCCCGGTCGACGCCATCGTCGGCGCCGCCAAGCAGATGCACACGGTGCTGCCCGATCTGTGCACCGGCTGCGACCTGTGCGTGGCGCCCTGCCCGGTCGACTGCATCGCCATGGTCGAAGTCACGCCGGGTCTGACCGGCTGGCAGGCGTGGTCGCAGGAACAGGCCGACGCCGCCCGCGCACGGCATGACTTCCGCAACTTCCGCCTGCGCCGCGAAAAGCAGGAAAACGATGACCGTCTGGCCGCCAAAGCCGCAGCCAAGTTGAAAGAGGTGGAAGCCGCCGACGCGCTGACGCCGGCCGAGAAAGCCGAGCAGGACCGCAAGAAAGCCATCATCCAGGCCGCAATCGAACGCGCGCGCCTGAAAAAAGAACAAGCCCTCGCCAACGATCAACCAACCCCCAAGCCAATCCGCCAGCCATGAACAGCGAAAAGCGCCGAGAGATATTCAACCGCCTGCGGCAAGCCAATCCGACGCCGACCACCGAACTGGAATACACCACGCCATTCGAGCTGCTGATCGCCGTGCTGCTGTCGGCGCAAGCCACCGACGTCTCGGTCAACAAGGCCATGCGCAAGCTGTACCCGGTCGCCAACACGCCGGCCAAGATCTATAAACTGGGCGTGGACGGGCTGATCCCCTACATCCAGACCATCGGCCTGTTCCGCACCAAGGCCAAGAACGTCATTGAAACCTGCCGCATCCTGCTGGAACAGCACGGCGGCGAGGTGCCGCAAACGCGTGAAGAGCTCGAAGCCCTGCCGGGCGTGGGCCGCAAGACCGCCAATGTGGTGTTGAACACGGCTTTCGGTCATGCGACCATCGCCGTCGATACGCACATCTTCCGCGTCTCCAACCGCACCGGCATTGCGCCGGGCAAGGACGTGGACGAAGTCGAACGCAAGCTGATGAAATTCATCGCGCCCGAATTCCTGCAGGACGCTCATCACTGGCTGATCCTGCACGGCCGCTACACCTGCATCGCACGCAAACCGCAATGCTGGAACTGCCTCATCGCCGATCTGTGCGAGTTCAGGCAAAAAACTCCGCTGCCCGAAAAAGGCGTATAGCCGCCTGGACAGCGCCAAGAACCCGTTTCATAAAGACCCGGGGTCTTAGTTGGCGCTGCCGGTGATGACCTTCTTCACCACCCAGCTCTGGTTCTCCACCTCGTAGATGGTGAAGGTGGGATTGTTGAGATCGCCGTCCTGGTTGAACGAGATCATGCCGGTCATGCCGTTGAAGCGGATTTCATGCAGCGCCTGGGCTATCTTTTTCGGTTCCGTCGAATTGGCCTGGCGCATCGCCGCGATCAGCACCTGCGTGGCGTCATAGGCAAACGGTGCGAACAGCTCGATGTTGCTGTCGAATTTCTGCATGTAGTTCTTTTCAAAATTCTTCCAGCCCGGCATTTTTCCCATCGGCAGTCCCGGCTCCAGCACGATGCTGCCGTTGCCGTCGGCGCCCGCCGCACGCAGGAACGGCAACCCCACCGTCCCGCTGGAACCGATGAAGCGAATATCCGGATTGCGCCGTTTCAGGCTGCGCGCCAGCGTCGAGGCCTGCAACTCAAGACCGCCGAACATCACCGCGTCCGGACGCAGCCGCGCGGCATCGGCCAGCACCGCATTGAAATCCGAGGTCTTGTCGCTGACACTGTGGGAACCGACAATCTGCGCGCCCAGCTCCCGCGCCGTGCGGCTGAATTGTTCGACGAAGCCGCGCCCGAACGGGGTGCCGTCATCCACCACGAGGAAGCGTTTGGCCTGCAAGGTCTTGACCGCGTAATCGGCGGTGTAGCTGCCGGCGCTGCCGTTGTTGCCAATGGTGCGAAAGGCGGCACGATTGCCTTGCTGCGTATAGAGATTGCTCATGCTGGCCGGCGAGATCTGGATCACGCCGCCCGCATTGTAAATCGGCGCGGCGGCCAGGCTGGCCGCACTGTTCCAATGTCCGATAACGCCCACCACGCCGCTGCGCACCAGGTAGCGAGCGATGAATTCGGCAGTGCGCGGATTGGTGCGGTCGTCCTGGGTCAGCAGCTTCAATTGCATCTGCTTGCCCTGGATTTGCAGGCCGCGCTTGTTGGCTTCGTCCACCGCCAGTTGCGCGGCGTTGGCCATGCTTTTGCCAACGGCGGCGGAGGTCCCGCTTAACGGCCCGGCGTAGCCGATCAGCACGATCCGGCCGTCGTCGTCTTCCGGATTTGTCTTGGTGATCGAGGCGTGCGAGGAGAGAGAAAACAAGGACAGCAACAGCAGCGACGACGACAGCGCCGGCAACAGGAACGCGAGCTGCCGCCTGCAGAGCCTGAGTTTCATGAATGGTGTCCCCTCATTGCGTGAGATGTGACGATGTTTGCTCGTCTTGCGGAGATATATTACCGCATGACAATTTCATGCGCACGGCCGGAATTCACTTCGCCTGCACCGAACCGGGCAGCCCGGCCGCCCCGGACGATTTGCCCCACACGGCGTACAATACTCTTTTTCCGCGTTTCGCCAGCCGCCGCAATGTTCAACCCGTCCCAGCATGATGTCCGCCGCTTCTTTTGCGAAGCGTTTCGCAAGTATCGCGCCAACGAGATCCTGACTCCCCTCGAAGCCATCGCCCGCGACTGGATCATCGAGCATCCCGAATACGACGACGCGCTCAAGGACGTCGAGCAGGCGCTGGCCGCCGATTATTCGGTCGAACAAGGCCACAACCCTTTCCTGCATTTGTCGATGCATCTGTCGATCAGCGAGCAGATTTCCATCGACCAGCCGCCCGGCATCCGCAAGGCTTTCGAAGCACTGGCCCAGCGCAAGGGATCGGCGCACGACGCGCATCACGAAATCATGGAATGCCTGGGCGAGATGATCTGGAATTCCCAGCGCAGCGGCTTGCCGCCGGACGGCGCGGCCTACATTGAGAGCATCAAGCGGCGATGATTTCCCTGAGCGCATAAAAAAAGCCACGGCATGCCGTGGCTTTTTACCGTGAGGCGAGGCCTCGCTTGCTTCTTTACTTTTCCAGCACCAGCGAACCCGGCAGCTTGTGCAGGTAAGCCGCGATGTCCTGGATATCCTTGTCGGTCAGCACCTTGGCCTGACCGGCCATGATGGCGTTGGTGCGGCCGTTCATGCCGTCGTTGCCGCGGCGATACGACACCAGTGCGTGCTGCAGGTAATCCTGATGCTGGCCTGCCAGCTTCGGATACGAAGGATCGATCGGGGAATTGAAATCTTTGCCGTGGCAGGAAGCGCAGTTGTACTTTTCAACCAGCAGTTTGCCCGATTCGGCATTGCCCGCCGCAGCGGCTTGCAGGGAAACAACGGAGGCAGCGGCGAACACGGCCCAGGTCAGGATCTTTTTCATCTCGTGCTTCCCTTATTTTTGCTGTGAGTAGTAAGCAGCCAGTTCAGCGATGTCCTTGTCGGACAGGCTGCCGGCGATGCCCTGCATGGACGGATGCTTACGCTCGCCTTTTTGATAGGCCTTCAGCGCGTTCTCGATATATTTTTCAGACTGGCCGCCCAGCATAGGGACCTGGTAGACCTCGGGGAAAGTTGCCTTGTAGCCTGGAATCCCGTGACAGCCGATGCACATCGACACATTGACCTTGCCGGTGTTACCTGCAAGATCGACGGCCGAGGCCGCGCTGGCAACACCCGCGAGAGCGAGCAGTACGAAGAGTTTTTTCATATTGGCAGGGGTAAATAAAAATCAAACTAAAGCGAAACACATGACTTTTCGAAGCTGGTTCCACAGGTTTGGCTATACATTATTGGCTCAACCAATTTGCTGACTGGATTGATCAAGCATTCTCGCCCGTCCCCTGCGACGCCAAAAAACCGGTTGATTTTACCCCAACAGCGCCGTGAGTCAATCTGTCACAGCGCTCCAAATTACAACATCCTTCCCCTGCATCCTCGTCTTATTGCGGTGCTTCAGCCCTCTTCTTCGACTTCCGACTCGCTCGGAACTGGCCTCGCAGCAGCGTTGACGGCTTTTTCCGGGAAGAAAAACGTCAATGGCGAGGCCGCAAAACGTCGCAATACAGCACGAAAAACCACGCGACGAATGCGCGCCGGGATTTCCCGCGCACGCAAAGCCAGCGTCATCGCGCACAAGAACGCGATGCCGACATTGAGCGCACCGATCAGCACGATGCCGCTGACCGCCAGCCAGAATGCCGGCGTCGCCACAATGCCCCAGCCCAGGCTGGCGGCGGCCGCCACCAGCGTGCCGGTTGCCAGCGTGACATGGCGCACCTCCAGCGGCAGGCCGAAGAATTCCGCCACCACCGGCGTCATGCCGAGCAAGACGCCCAGCGAGACGTTGCCGACAATGGTGGCGATATGGCGCTCCAGCCAGACGGCCCAGCGCGCCGCGCGTGCAGCGCCCAGCGCGTGGACCAGCCGACGCTGGTGCGCCAGCGCTTCGCGCAGGCGGCGCAAGGCAAACCAGTTGTCGGCAAATCCGGCGGCGAGGCTAGACAGCCACAGCAGGATGCCCGTCAGGGCCGCGTACAAGGGCGCCGGTCCGACCAGCGACAGGCTGTGCAAGGCGGCGCGGGCCTTTTCCGGCGTCATCAGGGTGGTCCCCGACGCCAGCAGGAAACCGGCCGTAATCAGCAACATGGTCGGGATCACCGCGATCAGATTGCCGAAAATCGCCGCCGCCTGCGAGCGCAGCAACATGGCGGTTTCGCCGATCAGCGCACGCAGGCCGTCGACGGTGTCCAGCTCGCCCATCTTGGCGGCCAGCGCCGGCGCGGTCACTGCAGGCTGCTTGGTCGCCAGCACGCCGCCCAGCGCGGCGATCACCAGGAAGCTGACCGCATAGTTGATCGAAGCAAACGCCCCTTCAAAGAAATGCGCCATTCCCAGACTGGTCAGCGCAATCTTGCCCAGCACCGTGAACGCCGTGACGACGCCGCCGATACAGGCGGCCTTGAGCATCGCGCGATAGCCGGCGCGGTCGCGCGCAATGTAATGCTCGCCGTGATCGGCGCTGCGTTCGACCATCTTGCGCGCGAGCAGCGCGAAACTGCGCCGCACCAGGCTGCGCACCGAAGAACGGCTGTGATGCGCGGCGATCAGATCGGCCAGCAGCAACTGCACGCGACCGGCCCCGCGACCTGTCCTGGGCTCCCGCCACGTGGCCGAGCGCACGTCGATCAGACGCCCCATGCGCGTGAGCTGGGCGCGCATGCGTTCGATGCGATAGACCAGGCTGACCGAGACACCGTATTCATCCAGATGCGCATAAATGCGATCGGTCTGGGCCTGGCATACGGCGATCAGCATGCGCGCGCTGCGCAAGGCCCCTTCGTCGTGCGGGCCGGCGCGCAGATAGGCTTCCATCTCGCGCCGCAAGGCCATGAAGGGCGTGGCCTGCAGCGGCATCTTCGGTTCCAGCCGCTGGCGGAACGCCGGGCTGATGCCGTCAGCCACCACGACCGTGGTGAGATAGGTCAGCGCCTCTTCGATCTGCTGCCAATAGGTATGCGAAATGCCATCGTCGGCAGCCAGCTTCCACAGCCGCTCCTGCAACGCCTGATCCAGTTCGAGCAGCCATTCGGCGTCGTCCGGATCGGGGAACATGGCGGCGAACAGGGTCGGCAGTTCGCTTGGGGACAAATGCCGCGGCAACACCATCTTGAAAGCGCGTTCGGTCAGCTCCGTGAAAAAGGCCGGTTCGTGCGGCAGGCCCGTGACCGAAAACAGTTCCGGCCCGCTCGCCTCGCGCAGCGTCTTTTGCAGGCAGCTCTGGACCTGGCGGCGGATGTCCCGATGCGCATCGAGCCAGTCCAGCATGGCGCGCACGCGCTGGTGCTTGACCCGGCGCCAGCCCTCGGCGTCGAGCAGGGAAACCTTGGGTTGATGGCGCACCCATTCGGCGACGTCGATCATCCAGTTGGCGCGGTCGTGCCAGGCGGAATCGGGGTCGGCGCGGCGCATCAGCACTTCCAGCTGCGGTCCGTGTTCGCCATGGTGTTCGTAACGCGCCTGCAGACCGTGGCGGAAACGCCGCCAGATCACGCGCATCTTAAGAAAAAGAAACTTCATGCCTCACTCTGTTTTCATGAGGAAAAGGGCCTGCCGCAACCTCGGCGCTGCAGCAAATTCCTCTGACCTCGGTATATGGGGACGAAAAGCCGGCTTTCAAGCAAAGCGAACCGTCTGCGCCGCCCGACGCACGGGAAGCCCGGCCTTTTTACCTTATACTCGGATTTATTTTCGTCCTGATGACACCCCCGCCATGCGACAAGAAACACGCTTCGAAGGTTCCTCCAGTTACGTCGCCACCGACGACCTGAAACTCGCGGTGAACGCCGCGCTGACGCTGCAACGCCCGCTGCTGATCAAAGGCGAGCCCGGCACCGGCAAGACCATGCTGGCAGAAGAAGTCGCGGCGGCGCTGAACCGGCCATTGCTGCAATGGCACATCAAATCCACCACCAAGGCGCAGCAAGGCCTGTATGAATACGACGCGGTGTCGCGGCTGCGCGACTCCCAGCTCGGCGATGAGCGCGTCAAGGACATCCACAACTACATCGTCAAGGGTGTGCTGTGGCAGGCCTTCAGCGCCGACGAGCCGCAAGTGCTGCTGATCGACGAAATCGACAAGGCCGATATCGAGTTCCCCAATGACTTGCTGCGCGAACTCGACCGCATGGAATTCTATGTGTACGAAACCCGCGAAATGGTGCGCGCGAAGCATCGCCCGCTGGTGATCATCACCTCGAACAACGAGAAGGAATTGCCGGACGCCTTTTTGCGCCGCTGCTTCTTCCACTACATCAAGTTCCCCGACAAGGACACCATGCAGCAGATCGTCGACGTGCATTTCCCGCACCTCAAGCGCGATCTGCTGGCGCAGGCGCTGCAGACCTTTTATGAAGTGCGCGACATCGCCGGCCTGAAGAAAAAGCCGTCGACCTCGGAACTGATCGACTGGCTCAAGCTGCTGCTGGCCGAGGACATCCCGGCCGAGACGCTGCACAGCAAGGACGGCAAGGCCGCCATCCCGCCGCTGCACGGCGCGTTGCTCAAGAATGAACAAGACGTGCATCTGTTCGAACGCCTGGTGTTCATGTCGCGCAACAATCGATAGCCCGATCAACCTCGCCTGCCCACGCAAGGAGTCCGCCATGCAATTCCTGCATCCGATCACGCTCAAAGGCCACTACGCCACACTCGAGCCGCTGTCGCTCGACCACCACGATGCGCTGATCGCAGCGGCCTCCGACGGCAAGCTGTGGAAGCTCTGGTACACCGCCATTCCCAAGCCGGAAAACATGCGCGCCGAGATCGAACGCCGACTGCGCCTGCAGGAGCAAGGCACGATGCTGCCCTTCGTCACGCGCCGCCACGACACCGGCTCGCTGTGCGGCATGACGACCTACATGAACGCCGACGCGGTCCATCGCCGCGTCGAAATCGGCTCGACCTGGACCGCCGCCAGCGCCCAGCGCACCGGCATCAACACCGAATGCAAGCTGATGCTGCTGACGCACGCCTTCGAGACCCTGCACTGCATCGCCGTCGAATTCCGCACCCACTGGATGAACCAGCAATCGCGCGCGGCGATCCTGCGCCTGGGCGCCAAACAGGACGGCATCCTGCGCAATCACCAGCGCATGCCGGACGGCTCGCTGCGCGATACGGTGGTCTATTCCATCATCGAATCCGAATGGCCGGCCATCAAGCGCCATCTGCAATTCAAGCTCGGACACTGAGGCATTACCGGATGAACGCTTTATGCTGATCGACTTCTTTTTCACGCTCAAGGATGCACGGGTCCCGGTCTCCATCAAGGAGTTCCTGATCCTGCTCGAGGCCATGCAAAAGGATGTCATCTCGCCCAACATCGACGACTTCTACTATCTCGCGCGCATCACGCTGGTCAAGGATGAAGCCAACTACGACAAGTTCGACAAGGCCTTCGGCAGTTATTTCAAGGGCATCGAAACGATCTTTGAAAAGAATCCCGAAATCCCGCTCGACTGGCTGATGAAGCGCATGCAGCGCGAACTCACGCCGGAGCAGAAAGCGGCGCTGGAGAAGTTCGGCTACGACAAGCTGATGGACCGCCTCAAGGAGTTGCTCAAGGAACAGCATGAGCGCCACGAAGGCGGCAACAAGTGGATCGGTACCGGCGGCAGCTCGCCCTTTGGCAACAGCGGCTACAACCCGGAAGGCATCCGCATCGGCGGCGAGAGCAAGAACCGCAGCGCGGTCAAGGTGTGGGACGAACGGACGTACAAGGATTACGACAGCGAGCGCGAACTCGGCACGCGCAATATCAAGGTGGCGCTGCGCCGTCTGCGCAAGTTTGCCCGCGACGGCGCCGATGAAGAACTGGCGCTGGACGACACCATCCGCGCCACCGCCAATAACGCCGGTTACCTGGACATCCGGATGCAGCCGGAACGGCGCAACAACATCAAGGTGATGATGCTGTTCGACGTCGGTGGTTCGATGGACGACCACATCACGCGCACCGAAGAATTATTTTCCGCCGCCAAGACGGAATTCAAGAACATGGAGTTCTTCTACTTCCACAACTGCGTCTACGACTACGTGTGGAAGAACAACCGCCGGCGCCATGCCGAGCGCTTCCCGACCTGGGACCTGCTGCACAAATATTCGCCCGACACCAAGCTGATCTTCGTCGGCGACGCCACCATGAGCCCCTACGAAATCGTCCAGCCGGGCGGCTCGGTGGAATACAACAATCCCGAGGCCGGCGCCGTCTGGCTGCAGCGCTTCACCAGCACCTTCGCCAACTTCGCCTGGCTCAATCCGGAACCGGAAGGCCTGTGGCAATACCGCCAATCGATCTCGATCATCCAGCAACTGATGAGCCAGCGCATGTTTCCGCTGACCATTGAAGGCCTGGAACGGGCAATGCGCCTGCTCAGCAAGTAGCCGGGCTCATTCGGCCGCATTCCGGCTGGAATTCAAGCTGGAATTCAAACTGAATCTCAAGCCGCAACCGGCGTATAGCCGGCATCCTTGATTGCCTCTTCAAACTCGGCTGCCGCGACGCTGCTGTCGATGTTGACGCGCTTCTCGGCGACCTGGACCTCGACCCTGGCGTTGGCGTCGACGTCCTTGACGGCGCGCGTGATGGCGCTGGCGCAGTGGTTGCAGGTCATGTCCTGGACGTTGAATGTCAGCATGGTATTGCTCCTTCTTACATGATGGAAAGAGACCAGCTTAAACCTTCCCACATGGTGAAGGTCAAGCGCCTCATCCGTTGATATTTCGTAAATCGTGTCAAAATAGGTCTTGACCTTACCATGATGGGAAGGATCATGCTGACCCTGTGATCAATCCCTTGATGAGCCATCCATGAACTCCGCCACACTGTCCCCCAAGCTGCAGGAACTGACGCTTGCCGTCGAAGGCATGACCTGCGCTTCCTGCGTCGGCCGCGTCGAAAAAGCCTTGCGTGCGGTTCCCGCCGTGCAGGACGTCAGCGTCAATCTTGCCACCGAACGGGCGACCATACAGGCCGGCCCGGATGTGCACGCCGACCAGCTGATCGCCGCCGTCAACAAGGCCGGCTACGATGTCAGGCAACAGGAGGTGACGCTCGACATCGCCGGCATGACGTGCGCCTCCTGCGTCGGCCGCGTTGAGAAAGCACTTTCCAAAGTGAGCGGCGTCAGCGCCGTCTCCGTCAATCTCGCCACTGAAAAAGCCACATTGACCACCACCAGCGAAGTCGCCGTCGACACGCTGATCGCCGCCGTCGAGCGCGCCGGCTACTCCGCCAGCCTGCCCGCTACGGCGCAAGCAAGCGGGCAAAAACCTGCTGCGGCGCCATCGTGGTGGCCGGTGGCGGTCGGCGCCCTCCTTACCGCACCGCTGGTTCTGCCGATGCTGCTGATGCCGTTCGGTATCGAATGGCAATTGCCCGGCATCTGGCAATTGCTGTTGGCGACGCCGGTGCAGTTCTGGCTCGGCGCGCGCTTCTATCGCGCCGGCTGGCGCGCCGTGAAGGCATACACCGGCAACATGGATTTGCTGGTCGCGCTCGGCACCAGCGCCGCCTATGGCCTGTCGCTCTATCAACTGTTCAGTCAATGGCAAGGCGGCCACTCCGGACACGGCGCGGCGCACTTTTACTTTGAAGCCTCGGCTGCGGTGATTACCTTGGTGCTGCTCGGAAAATGGCTGGAAACCCGCGCCAAGCGCCAGACCGCCGACGCCATCCGCGCGCTCAATGCGCTGCGTCCGGACAAGGCGACGGTGCGGCGCGATGGCGTCGACAGCGAAGTCGCCTTATCGGCCATCCGGCTCGGCGACCTGGTTGTGGTGCGTCCCGGCGAACGCGTCGCGGTCGACGGCGTGGTGCGCGAGGGGGCCAGCCATCTGGACGAATCCATGCTCACCGGCGAAAGCCTGCCGATGGAAAAACACGGCGGCGATCACGTCACCGGCGGCGCCATCAACGGCGACGGCTTGCTGCTGATCGAAACCACTGCCATCGGCGCGGAAACCGTGCTGGCCCGCATCATCCGCATGGTGGAACACGCCCAGGCCGCGAAAGCCCCCATCCAGCGCCTGGTCGATCAGGTCAGCGCGGTGTTCGTGCCGGTGGTGCTGGTTCTGGCCTTGCTGACGCTGCTGGGTTGGGGCCTGATCGCCGGCGACTGGGAACAGGCGCTGCTCAATGCCGTCGCCGTGCTGGTGATCGCCTGCCCCTGCGCGCTCGGTCTCGCGACGCCGACTGCAATCATGGCCGGCACCGGCATCGCGGCGCGTTACGGCATCCTGATCAAGGATGCGGAAGCGCTGGAAATCGCCCATCGCATCGGCGTGGTCGCCTTCGACAAGACCGGCACGCTGACCGAAGGAAAGCCGCTGCTGGCGGCCGTGCATGCGCTCGACAACGATGCCGACCGGCTTCTCGCTCTCGCCGCCGCGTTACAGCGCAACAGCGAGCATCCGCTGGCGCATGCGGTAATGGCCGCCGCTGCACAGAGACATCTCACCCCGGCCGCAGCCGACGACAGCAAGGCAGTCCCCGGACGCGGCACGCAGGCGCTGATCGGCAATCGCCTGAGCTATCTCGGCAGCGCGCGCTGGATGCAGGAACTCGGCGCAACGCCCGATCAGCACGCGGCACTGGCCGGCATTGCAAAAACATTGGAGCAGCAAGGCCGCACCATCTCCTGGCTGGCGCAAAGCGAAGCCGACGGCGGCCAGGTCGCCCTGCTCGGCCTGCTGGCCTTCGGCGACACGCTCAAGAACAGCGCGCAGCAAGCCGTCAACAGCCTGCATGCACTGGGCGTACGCACCGTCATGCTCAGCGGCGACAACTATGGCGCCGCCGCGCACGTGGCGCAGCAACTGCGACTCGACGATTTCCGCGCCAACATCCTGCCGGCCGACAAGGCGCAGGCGATCGGCGAATTGCGCAAGGACGGCGCACTGGTGGCGATGGTCGGCGACGGCATCAACGACGCACCGGCACTGGCCGCAGCCGATGTCGGCATCGCCATGTCGACCGGCACCGACGTCGCCATGCAGGCCGCCGGCATCACGCTCATGCGCGGCGATCCATCGCTGGTGGCGGATGCCATCGACATCTCGCGGCGCACTTATGGCAAGATCCGCCAGAACCTGTTCTGGGCGTTCATCTACAACATCGTCGGCATTCCGCTGGCGGCGTTCGGATTGCTGAATCCGATGATCGCCGGCGCGGCGATGGCGATATCGAGCGTGAGCGTGGTCAGCAATGCACTGCTGCTCAAGCGTTGGAAACCAAAGGAGTCCCGGCAATCCCAGGGAGCACAGACATGACCATGAACATCGGCGAAGCCGCACAGGCTTCCGGCGTGTCCGCCAAAATGATCCGCCACTACGAGGATATCGGTCTGGTGCCCAAAGCGGCTCGCACCGACGCCGGCTATCGCATCTACGGCGAACGCGACGTGCACCTGCTGCGCTTCATCCGGCAAGGCCGCGTGCTCGGTTTTTCGATGAAGCAGATCGGCGACCTGATGGGATTGTGGCTGGACCAATCGCGCCCGAGCCGCAAGGTCAAGCAGTTGGCGAATGATCACATTGCCGAGCTCGATGTCAAAATACGTGAACTGCAGGCGATGAAATCGACCTTGCAGCAACTCGCCCACGATTGCCACGGCGACAACCGGCCCGATTGTCCGATCCTCGATGCCCTGAGCGCCGAGCTTCCGTCCGGGACACATTGACCATCTGACCAAGCCCATGACAAGCACGCTTCCCGACACCATTCGCTGGGGCATCATCGGCTGCGGCGCCGTCACCGAACGCAAGAGCGGTCCGGCCTATCAGCAAACTCCCGGCTTCGCGCTGCATGCCGTGATGCGCCGCGACGCCGCCAAGGCTGCCGACTATGCGCGCCGGCATGGAGTTGCGCGATACTACGACGATGCCGACGCGCTGATCGCCGATCCGGACGTCGATGCCGTCTACATCGCGACGCCGCCTGACACGCACCTGCTCTACGCCTTGAAAGTGGCTGCAGCGAACAAGCCCTGCTGCATCGAAAAACCGATGGCGCCGACATTCGCCGAATGCGAAGCCATCTACACGGCTTTTGAAAGCCGTGGCCTGCCCTTGTTCGTCGCCTATTACCGGCGGTCGTTGCCGCGCTTCGCCCAGGTCAAACGCTGGCTGGACGAAGGTCGCATCGGCTCACCGCGCCATGTCGGCTGGCAATTCAGCCGCACACCCTCGCCGCTCGACCTGAGCCGCGCCTATAACTGGCGCACCGATGCGGCCATCGCGGCGGGCGGTTACTTCGACGATCTCGCCAGTCACGGCATCGACCTGTTTGCGTATTTGCTGGGCGAGGTGATGCAAGCTTCGGGATGCAGCGCCAATCAGCAGGAACTGTATTCGGCCGCCGACACGGTCAGCGGCGCCTGGCTACATGCCTCCGGCGTCACGGGCAGCGGTAGCTGGAACTTCGGCAGCTTCGAGCGCTGCGACAAGGTGGAGATCACCGGCAGCCTCGGCAAGATCACCTTCCCGGTGTTTGAAGAGGCCCCGCTGCAGCTGACCACCGCCGCCGGCGTCGAAGAAGTTGCCATCGCAAATCCGGACAACATCCAGCTGCATCACGTGCGCAACATGCAAGCGCATCTGCGCGGAAGTACCACGCATCCGTCGACGGGACGGACGGCAGCGCGCACCAGCTGGGCGCTGGATCGTATCCTGGGAAAAAATTCTTAGAACGGCTCCACTTTCTTGACGTCGATCGTCGCATCCTTGCCGAAATGCTTGTCGACCTTGCCGTGGATGCGGACCTTGGTGGTTTCATTGATCGGCGTGGACGGGAAATGCTTGTCGTCGATTTCGATCTCGATCTTGCCGCTGCCGTCCTGGAAGGTGTAATGCTCGTCGCGAAGCTTGGCGATGATGGTGCCCACCAGCACCACAGGCGTGTCATCTGCGGACTTGGCGGCGCTGGCGACGGTCTGTATCGCCGGTTTGTGCGAGGGGCCGGTATATTGGGCGAATACGGGAATTGCTGATGTTGCCGCGATGGTGACCAATGCCCAACAGGCGAGCGCGCGGGTGGATTTTTTCATGACTGCTTCCTTATGGATGTCTCAATGACGAAGTTGGAAAACCGCAGACGACATTGGTTCCGACTCAATCTGTTTGCGGAAAATCACCGTTCACCGCAAGCGGACCCGATATGCACCCAGGGCGACGCGCTCGCCGTCGGCTTCAATCCGGCCGGAATCCACCAGATATTGCAAACGAGAACTCCAGAAAACATCCCCTTGTGCGTTCCGCTGGTCGACACGTCCCATCGCTTCACCCACGACCGCCACGGCGCGTTGCCATTGCCCGGAACAGCAGGCCAGCAAGAGATCGTCATGCACGTTCATGGGTCGACAATGCAAATGGCCGCTCTCGTCGCACTCGCGCAACATCTCCGGCTGGGCGGAGATGGCGGCGAATTCCCGCGCATACTCTTCTCGCTGCAACCGCGACACCGGCACGGCATTCGCGATGAATTTTCTCAACTGCCCCGGTGGCCATGCAGCGGTCGAATGAACTCCGCCGCAGGCCGGCGTCCGGACCGCCAGCAGGGCGTGGTCGAGCTCTCCCAGCCAAGAACAGGCCATTCGGAGGAATACCTGTTCCGATCCGCTTCCGCTATGCCAGATGAAGATCCTGGAACAATCCGCGCCGGCCAGAACCGACTTCATCTCATGCCACGGAGCAAAACAGTCCGTCGACTCCGCCATGCATTCCCGGCTGTATCCTTGCGCCATGCGGCGCCAGAAATCGGCTCTTCCATGACCGTCGTCCAGCGGCCCCACGCTGTAATCGTCCCACGCGCAAAACACGTGCGCGTCCGGAAAGGCAATACGCATTGCATCGGCGGTGCCGACAAAACTGACCACGTGAAATTCCGTCATGAACGCCTTTCTTCTCCATAAGCATCACTCCGGCGGCGACATGCCGCGGAGGAATCTCATTGGAACCGAATCGACTACCTGCGTTCATCGCAAAAATTCTGGAAACAACGCCTAATGACAGCCGCTGCCGTGGCTGCCGAGATTGACCGGTTTGCTGTCGTCGCCCATGTTGGCCAGCCCCTGCAGGATGCCGCAGTCCCGGGTCGCCTGCGCGGTGTCGCATTGCGCGCGCAGGCTTTTCAGGTGCACCTGCAGCTTCTTGAGCTCGGCGATGCGCTGGGCCACGTGACCGATGTGCTTGTCGAGCAAGGCGTTGACTTCGCCGCAGTTCTCCTCCGGCGCATCGCGGAATTGCAACAGGCTGCGCACCTCATCGAGCGTCATGTCGAGCGAACGGCAATGGCGGATGAATTGCAGCCGTTCAACGTGGGCGTCGCCGTACAGGCGGTAATTGCCCTGCGAGCGCGTAGGCGCGGGCAGCAAGGCCTCGCGCTCGTAGTAGCGGATGGTTTCAACCGGGCAATCGGTGCGCGCCGCCAGTTCACCTATCTTCAATGCATCCATGCTTCCCTCCGGATAACCAGCCTGCAAGCAAGGTTATAAAAGGCTTGACCTTGTAGCTGGTTCAGGGTTTTTAATATACAGCAAGCCCTCATATTCCGCTTGTCAGGAGCACGCATGTCGAATTGCTGTAAACACAATCATGGCAAGAAAGTCACCAACATCCACGAACACACTCATGGACATGGGCACACACACGACCATAAACATGAGCACGCCGACTCCTCCACCGACAACACCAGGCCGGCCGGTCTGGCCGATGCCGAAGAGGCCGTGTTCTTCATCCAGAAAATGGATTGCCCCACCGAAGAAAAGCTGATCCGCGAACGCCTCGCCAACATGGACGGCATCGCCGCCATGCAGTTCAACCTGATCCAGCGCGAGCTGACCGTGCAGCATCGCCTGCCCTCGGTCGAGCCAATCGTGAAGACGCTGGCCGCGCTCGACATGCTGCCCAAGGTGAAGAGCGACACGCTCGATGCCGAGGCCGGCGGTGATGACGATCACAGTGCGTCCTACGCGATTCCCGCACGCAAATGGCTGATGGTGGGCATTGCCGGCGTGGCTGCGCTGGCCGCAGAGGTCGTGGCATGGACCAGCGGCGACGACGGTTCGCTGACGGTGATCGCGCTGGCGCTGTTGGCGATTGCGGTCGGCGGACTCGACACGCTCAGGAAGGGTTGGATCGCGTTGCGCCACTTGTCGCTGAACATGAACTTCCTCATGTCGCTGGCGGTGATCGGCGCCGCCATCATCGGCCAATGGCCGGAGGCTGCCGTGGTCATCGTGTTGTTCACGCTGGCCGAAATGATCGAATCGCTGTCACTGGATCGCGCCCGCAATGCCATCGCCGGCTTGATGGCCATGACGCCGGATCAGGCCACGGTATTGCAGGACGGCGCCTGGATCGGGGTCGCCGCAAAACAAGTGGCGTTGAATGCCGAGGTGCGCGTCAAACCCGGCGAGCGCGTCCCGCTCGACGGCGTCGTCACCGCCGGCCAGCCCGCCATCAACCAGGCGCCCATCACCGGCGAAAGCATGCCGGTCGCCAAACAGACCGGCGACCAGGTGTTCGCCGGGACCATCAACGGCCAGACCGCGTTCGATTATCGCGTCACAGCCGTGCAAAGCGAATCGACGCTGTCGCGCATCGTCAAAAGCGTGCAGCAGGCGCAAGGCCAGCGTGCGCCGACGCAGCGCTTCGTCGATCAGTTCGCGCGCTATTACATCCCTGCCGTGGTGGCGGTAGCCGTGCTGGTAGCGGTGTTGCCGCCGCTGCTCTTTAACGTGCCCTTCTATCCGTGGCTCTACAAGGCGCTGGTGCTGCTGGTGATCGCCTGCCCTTGCGCGCTGGTGATTTCCACGCCGGTGACCATCGTCAGCGGATTGGCTGCAGCAGCGCGCCACGGCATCCTGATCAAGGGCGGGGTGTATCTGGAACAAGGCCGCCGGCTCAAGGCGCTGGCGCTCGACAAGACCGGCACCATTACGCACGGCAAGCCGGTTGTCACCGACGTGCAGCTGCTGTCCGGCGGCGACGAGGCAAGCCTGCTCACGCAGGCCGCCAGCCTCGCCTTGCGTTCCGACCATCCGGTCTCGGCGGCGATTGCAGCGCACTGGAAAACCCGGCAAGCCGGCGCGATCGCAGAAGACGTCGCCGATTTCGCAGCGCTGACCGGACGCGGCGTGCAAGGCAGCATCGGCGCCAGCGCGTTTTACCTCGGCAATCATCGGCTGGTGCACGAACTCGACATGTGCAGTCCGGCCCTGGAAGAACGCTTGCTGGCCTTGGAAAAACAAGGCAAGACCACCACCATCCTGTGCCGCGACGGCAAGGCCCAGTTGCTGCTGGCGGTCGCCGACACGGTGCGCGACAGCAGTCGCGACGCCATCGCCCAATTGAAGCAGCTCGGCGTCGGCGTCACCATGCTGACCGGCGACAACGCGCACACCGCCCGTGCCATCGCCGACATCGTGCAGCTTGACGATGCACGCGGCGATCAGCTGCCGGAAGACAAGCTGGCGGCAATCGGCGAGCTGATTGCCCGGCGCGGCTACGTCGGCATGGTCGGCGACGGCATCAACGATGCGCCGGCGCTGGCGCGTGCGCAGATCGGTTTCGCCATGGGTGCGGCCGGCACCGACACGGCGCTGGAAACCGCCGATGTCGCGCTGATGGACGACGACCTGCGCAAAATTCCCGACTTCATCCGCCTGAGCAAGAAGACCCATCGCGTGCTGATGCAAAACATCACGATCGCGCTCGGCATCAAGGCCGTGTTCCTGGCGCTCGCGCTGGCCGGCGAGAGCTCGCTGTGGATGGCGGTGTTCGCCGACATGGGAGCAAGCTTGATCGTGGTGTTCAACGGCTTGCGGCTGGTCCGTTCGCTGTAAAGATATTCACCACGCCGGCTGCGCCGAACCCAGCGGTGCAGCCGGCCGGTCCCAGGCCATCATCGTTTCACCCACCGTCACCGCACCGCTTACGCGTTGCGCCGGCCCCCAGAATGTCTGCTCGATTGCAGGCGCCAGATCGCCGGCGTTTTCCGCCGCAAGCGCGGCATCGGCCTGATTGCCGGACCCCGTCACCAGCAACTGCGCCATGCGCGCCAGCGACGTGCGCACCTCGCTTCCCTTGCCGGTCTTCAGGCGCTGCGTCAATCCACGGATCGCAGCCGTCGCCATCAGGTAGCCGGTCGCATGATCCAGCGCCTGCACCGGCAGCGGCGTCGGCTTGTCCCGTCCGAGCCGGCGCATGCCCGCTTCGGCAATGCCGCTGCTCATCTGCACCAGGCTGTCGAAACCGCGCCGCGCCTTCCACGGGCCGCTCCAGCCATAGGCATCGAGACTGACGTCGACCAGTGCGGGATTGATGCGGCGACGGCTTGCCGCGTCGAAGCCGAGGCCGGCCAGCGCGTCGGAGCGATAGCCGTGCACCATCACATCCGCCTGCGCCAGCAATTGCGTAAAGATTTCCTGCCCCTGCGAAGTGCGCAGGTCGAGCCGCGCGCAGCGCTTGCCCGGCACCAGATCCGGCACCACGCCCGGCTCGTCCCAGCCGGGCGGATCGAGGCGCAGCACGTCGGCGCCGAAGCCGGCCATGAAGCGCGTCGCGGTCGGCCCCGCCAGCACGCGCGTCAGGTCGAGCACGCGAATGCCCTGCAAGGGGCGTTGCGGATTGACCGGCCAGCCGGGCTTCGCGCCCGCCGGCGCATCGGCGATATGCAACAACGGTTCGCCATTCACGGCAGCGCCTTGCGGATGAACCCGCCATTCCTCCATCGTGCGCATCCTGGCGGCGCAACCGCCGTGCGTGACAACGGCGGCCTCCAGCTCCTCCGTTTTCCATCGCGCCACGGCCTGGGCGACGGCGGCCCTGTCGACCGGCACCTCCAACACCGCCAACGCCGCCGCGCGATGATGCGGCGCGTTGGTGTGCAAGCGTATCCAGCCATCCGCCGCCTGGTAGTCACCGGCCACCGCGTCCCACAAGGGCGGCGCTTCCCAGCCTTGCGGCCGCAGCGACGTACCGAACCAGAACGACGCCAGCCGGCGGTCGGCCGCCACTTCCTGTGCAGCGCCGCCGGCCGCCTGCACCAGTTCCGCAACCGCCAGGCCGGCCGCGCCGATAGCGCCAGCAGCCAGGTCGGTCACCGCGAAGACCGACGGCAGACTACCCTCGCCGCTCAGGCGGACTTGTTCGAGGAAAGCGGACTCGCCCCGCGCGGCCAGCCAGATCTCGCGCAGGAAAGCCTGCGTGCTTGGGTGTGATTCAGCAGACATCATGACCTTTCATCGAAAGATTGGTGAAGATGCTTGCAGCATATTCCGCTCGTTTTAATTGTCAATATTGATTAATATAATCAACATAAACTGCCTTCGGATCCTCTATGCCCACCTACCTCAGCTCCGCCGAAGCCGCCGCCGCGCTCGGCGTCTCGCGCCAGACCTTGTACGCCTATGTCAGCCGCGGCCTGCTCAGCGCCCAGTCGGACGGTTCTGCGCGTGAAAGCCGTTATCTGGAAGAAGAAGTCACGCGCCTGGCGACCCAGCGCACGCGCGGACGCAAGCCGAAGGAAGTCGCCAAGGCGACGCTCAATTGGGGCCTGCCGGTGCTGGAGTCCGCCATCACATTGATCGAAGACGGCCGGCTTTACTATCGTGGCCGCGACGCCGTCGCCCTGGCCCAATCGCAGTCCGTGGAAGACGTCGCCGCGTTGCTGTGGAACTGCGAGGTGCGGCAGGCTTTCGGCGTCGGCGAAGTGACAGTCGTGGCGGCGCATCCCGCCTACGCCGGCATGCTCAGGCATTTCTCCGGACGCCGCGCGGAAGAATCGCTGCTGCCGCTGTTCACGATCGCCAGCGACGACGCCGCCACCGCGCAATGGCAAACCTCGCCCGAGCGCACCGCCGAAGGCAGCGGCGCGCTGATGCGTCTGCTTGCCGCCAGCCTGCTCGGCACGCGACCATCCCCAGCCCCGCTCCACGAGCAATGCGCCAAAGCGTGGAAGCTCGACGCGCACGGCGCCGCATTGGTGCGCATGGCGCTGGTGCTGTGCGCAGACCACGAACTGAACGCGTCGAGTTTCACCGCGCGCTGCGTGGCGTCCACCGGCACCAGCCTGCGCGCCTCGGTCATCGCCGGACTGGCGGCGCTGACCGGCGGCAAACACGGCGGCGCCACGGCGCGCGTGGAAGCCTTGCTGGATGAAATCGGAGACACTCGAAAAGCAGATCTTCCCGCCGCACTGCAACGACGCCTGGCGCGCGGCGATGACCTGCCCGGCTTCGGCCACCATCTGTATCCCGACGGCGACGTGCGCGCCAATGCGCTGCTGGCGGAAGTGTTGCCGCATCGTCCGGCATGGCGCGAGATCATCACCGCCAGCCACGGCCTGATCGGCCAGCATGCGTCGGTGGACTTCGCCCTGGTGGCGCTGCGACGCCATCTGCAATTGCCGGTGGGCGCAGCGTTCGGCCTGTTCGCGCTCGGGCGCGGCATGGGCTGGATCGCACAGGCGCTGGAGCAGCGCGCGAGCGGCGAACTGATCCGCCCGCGCGCGGCTTACACCGGACCTCGTCCAGCCACGCCCACCGCGCGTTCGCCCTCCTAGGCATCGCCGGCAACGATCTGCGCCGGTAAGGCTCGCGACAGCAAATCGGGCTATCATCGTCGTTCCGGAATAAGCACGCCGCGCGCACCTTGCATTCTGCGCGTGCCGCCTCGCTTACCGCCATAACAACAACTGGAGACCGCATGAGCGCCCACATCATCGACCGCACGCCCGAGGCCTACGGCTATCCGCTGCTGATCAAGCAATTGCTGCATTCCTCCATGGCGACCGCGCCCGCCCAGGAGATTGTCTACGGCATCGACAATCAGCGCCGCCACACTTACGCCGACCTCAACGTGCGCATCCAGCGCCTGGGCAACATGCTGCGCGAGCTCGGCCTGCAACCCGGCAACACCGTCGCCGTAATGGACTGGGACAGCCATCGCTATCTCGAGTGCTTCTTCGCCGTGCCGATGCTCGGCTGCGTGCTGCAGACCGTCAACGTACGCCTGTCGCCCGAGCAGATTGCCTACACGCTGAACCACGCACAGGCCGATGTACTGCTGGTGAATTCGGATTTCCTTCCGGTGCTCAAGCAGATCCGCGGCGAGCTGACTACGCTCACGCGTTGCGTGCTGATCGGCGACGACGGTACGCCGGCGCCGCGCGGTCCAGGTTTCGCGGGCGAATACGAAGAACTGCTGGCGCAAGCGTCGCCGGTTTGCGAATTCCGCGACTTCGATGAGAACGCGCGCGCCACCACCTTCTACACCACCGGCACCACCGGCCTGCCCAAGGGCGTCTACTTCAGCCACCGCCAGCTGGTGCTGCACACGCTGGCGGTCACCGCCGGCCTGGCGCTGGCGCCTCAGCAAGGCCGCCTGCATCGCGACGACGTCTACATGCCGCTCACGCCGATGTTCCACGTACACGCCTGGGGTCTGCCTTATGTCGCCACGATGGCCGGGCTCAAGCAGGTTTACCCGGGCCGCTACGTGCCCGACACCATTCTCAGACTGATCGATACGGAGAAAGTCACCTTCTCGCATTGCGTACCGACCATCCTGCACATGGTGCTGAGTGCGCCGGCGGCAAAAGACGTCGACTTGTCGAACTGGAAAATGATCATCGGCGGCTCCGCCATGACCAGCGCGCTGGCGCAGACGGCGCGGGAACGCGGTATCGATGTCTTCACCGGCTACGGCATGTCGGAGACCTGCCCCATCCTCTCGCTTGCCCACGTACCCACCGCCGAACTCGGCACGGAACAGGATGTCGCCACCCGCGTGAAAACCGGTCGCCCCTTGCCCCTGGTGGCCCTGCGCACGGTCGATGCCGACATGAACGATTGCCCGCACGACGGCAAGAGCACCGGCGAAGTGGTGGTGCGCGCGCCTTGGCTCACACAAGGCTACCTGCATAATCCGGAGGCGTCGCAAGGTCTGTGGGAAGGCGGCTGGCTGCACACCCAGGACATCGGCAACATCGATGCGCGCGGCTACCTGCAGGTGACCGACCGCATCAAGGACGTGATCAAGACCGGCGGCGAATGGGTGTCCTCACTGGAGATCGAAGAAATCATCGCGCGCCATCCCGCCGTGGCGGAGATCGCGGTGATCGGCGTGAAGGATGCGAAATGGGGCGAACGCCCGGTGGCGCTGGTGGTGCTGAAGGCCGGCCACGAAGGCATCAGCGCCGACGACATCCGCAAGCTGGTGCTGGCGGCAGCCGACGACGGCGTGATTTCAAAGTACGGCGTGCCGGACCGCATCGAGTTCGTCAAGGAACTGGCGCGCACCAGCGTCGGCAAACTCAACAAGCGCGTGATGCGCGAGCAGTATCCGTCGTAATCATCTGACGCGATAGCGCGGGACGTTCAGTCGTCCTGCGACATCACGCGGTTCTTCCCGCTTTGCTTGGCCTTGTAGAGGCGCTTGTCGGCCAGGCGGATCAGATCGCTCTGGATCTGATCTTCCTTCGGAATCACGGTCGCCGTGCCGATGCTGACGGTCACCCATTCGCTGGTGACCGAATGCGCATGGCCGATATGCAGCGACTCCACCATCTCGCGCAACTTTTCGCCGGCAGCGCGCGCGCCGTCGGCATCGGTGCCCGGCAAGATGACGGCGAACTCTTCGCCGCCGTAGCGCGCACTGAGGTCGGACGAGCGCACCGCGCTGGCTTCCATCGCGCGCGCCACGTTCTTGAGCACCTGGTCACCGGCGACGTGGCCGTAGTTGTCGTTGTACAGCTTGAAGTTGTCGACGTCGATCAGCAGCAGCGAAATCTCTTGCTGCACGCGCTTGGCGCGCTTCCATTCCGCATTCAGGTAGTCGTCGAAATAGCGCCGGTTGGCTATGCTGGTCAGGCCGTCGGTGTTGGTCAGGCGCTGCAGTTCGAAATTGCTTTTCTGCAGCTGCTGCTGGCTCTCGCGCAAGGCGCGATAGGCGGCGTCGCGCTGCACCTGGTTGTTGTACGAGCGCGAGTGGTAGCGAATCCGCGCGATCAGTTCGATCGTGTCCGGCAGCTTCACCATGTAGTCGTTGACGCCGGTGGCGAAGGCGTCGCGCTTGACCAGCGCGTCTTCCTTGCTCGACAGCACGATGATGGGAATATCCATCGTCAGCGGATTGCTGCGGTACTGTTTGACCAGCGTGAGGCCGTCGACGCCGGGCATCACCAGGTCTTGCAGGATCACGGTCGGCTGGGTCTTTTCGGCGATGTCCACGGCGTCTTCGGCGCGCGCGCAGAAATGGAAATCGATGTCGGGTTCGGTCAACAACGCGCGCCGGATCGCTTCGCCGACCATGGCCTGGTCATCGACCAGCAATACCATGATCTTGTAGTCGGCCGGCGGCAGGTGTATGCCGAGGTCGCTGTCGTTGCTGTCCTTGCTGTCGCTGCCGGTGAGAGTCGGGGACCCCATCTTGTCGTTCCTTTGCATCATGTAAATTGACTGACCAGCGCCTTGGCGATGTCCGCTATAGGTAAAATTTCGGTGGCGGCATCCAGCGCCGCAGCCGCCTTCGGCATCCCGTAGACGGAACTGCTTTCACGGTCCTGCGCGATCGTGTGCCAGCCGGCGTCGCGAATGGCCTTGAGACCGGCGGCGCCATCGCGCCCCATGCCGGTCAGCAGCACTCCCACTGCCTGGCCGCGCCACTGCCGCACCACACTGTTGAAAAACACGTCGATCGAAGGATGATAGACATCCTCCGGCGACTCCGGTACATAACCGAGACTGTCGCGATTCCTGAACAGCAAGTGCTGGTTGGTGCCGGCCATCAGCACCGTGCCGCGTTGCGGCCGGTCACCTTCCTGCGCCACCTTCACCGTCAGCCCGCTTTGCTGCTGCAACCAGCCCGCCATGCCGACGGCGAAAGCGGGATCGATATGCTGCACGATCACGATGGCTGCCGGGAAGCTTTCCGGCAGCGCACGCAGGATCACCGCCAGCGCACCCGGTCCGCCTGCCGATGCGCCTATCGCGACCAGCTTGTCGGGAACCGTGACGACAGTCGGGATTTTCTTCACCGCGACCGGCGCCGACGCATGCGCCCGCGACGGCGGCGCCGACTTGCGTTCCATCCGGCCGATGCGCGTTATCTTTTCCATCAGCACGGCAGACCCCTGGCGCCAGTCGCTGCCCGACAGCGCCGGCGTATCGACGGCATCGAGCGCACCATGGCCCAGCGCCTGATACACCTTGTCGGCGCAGGCGCCGATATCGGCAGTGACGACCAGGATCGGGCATGGCGTCTGCTGCATGATGCGGCGCGTCGCCTCGACGCCATCCATGCCCGGCATGACGATGTCCATCAGAATGAGGTCGGGCAATTGCCAGGCGCACAGTTCCACCGCCTGCGCGCCGTCCTGCGCCACCCACAGCAACTGGTGTTCGGGCCACTCCGCCAGCACACGGCGCAGGATCTCGACCACCATGGGAACGTCGTTGACGATGGCGATCTTCATCAGGCTGCTCCGATCAGGTCGACCACCGCCTGCAGCAGCGTCTCATCATGGAAGCTGCTCTTGGTGAAATAGTGGTCGGCGCCGGCTTCCAGGCCGCGCTGGCGATCTTCTTCGCGATCCTTGTACGATACGATCATCACCGGCAGGTTGCGCAGGTGCGGAGCCTGCCGGATCAGCGTGACCAGTTCGATGCCGTCCATGCGCGGCATGTCGATGTCGGTGATGACCAAGTCGAATTGTTCGGTACGCACCGCGTTCCAGCCGTCCATGCCGTCGACCGCAACAGTGACCTGGTAGCCGCGGTTGCTCAGCAACTTGCGCTCGAGTTCGCGCACCGTCAGAGAATCGTCCACCACCAATACCCTCTTGCGCACCATACCTGCGTCATCGGCGCTTGCCTGGCCGACGTTCTCGAGCTGGCCGGCAACGCTGAGCTTCTCGACCGAGCGCAGCATGTCGGCCACGTCCAGGATCAGCACCGGAGCGCCGTCTTCCATCAATGCGCCGGCTTGCACGTTGGGGATCTTGCCCAGGCGTGCATCGAGCGCCTGCACCACCAGCATGCGCTCGCCGAGGAAGCGATCCACCGCCACGCCGTAGGCATGCTCGTTGTCGCCGATGACCACCACCATGACCGACTCGCCCCTGGCGCGCAAATCGCCTTTCTGCAAGATCTGGTGCGCGCTGACGAGACCTATCTGACGGCCTTCGAAACTGAAATGCTGGTAGCCCTCGAGCACGTCCAGTTCATCGCGCTGCAACTCGAGCGTGCGGTTGACGTAAGCCAGCGGGAACGCATACGGCTCGCCATCGATGCTCACCAGCAGGCTGCGGATCACCGACAGCGTCAGCGGCAACTGCAACTGGAAGCGCGTGCCCTGACCGATGGTGCTGGTGATGCGCACCGTCCCGCGCACTTGCTTGAGCATGTCGGCCACGACGTCGAGACCGACGCCGCGACCGGAAATATCCGTGACCGTATCGCGCAGGCTGAAGCCGGGCAGCAACAGGAATTCCAGCAACTCGCTTTCACTCAGGCGCGCGACGATATCGTCGGTCGACAGCTTGCGCGCGACGATGGCTTTTTTCAGCCGCTCCATGTCTATACCGGCGCCGTCGTCGCTGACGTTGACCTGCAGCATACCGGCGCTATGGCGCGCCTCCAGCGTAATGCGGCCCTGCTCCGGTTTGCCTGCCCGCAGGCGCTGTTGCGGCGACTCGATGCCGTGGTCGGCGGCGTTGCGCAGCAGATGACCGATCGGGGCGTCGAGTTTTTCCAGAATGTCGCGGTCGATCTGGGTAGCGCTGCCGACGATGTCCAGCCGCACCGACTTGCCCAGCGTGTGGCCGATATCGCGCACCATCCGCGCATAGTTGCCCGATCCTGCGCCGGCGCCGTCGGAGAACGGCCGCATGCGGCAGGCCAGCGCTTCTTCGTAGAGCCGTTGGGACAGATTGACGGAATGGCGATCGAACATCTCGAGCTCGGCCAGCTGATCGCCGACCATGTGCTGCGCTTGCAGCATCAGGGCACGCACTTCATTGAGCGCAACTTGCGCGGCGTCGCCGCCGGCGCTCATCTTTTGCTGCAGCATGTCAAGCGCCTGCGCGGCTTCGCGCTGCAGGCGCTTGACGCGCAGCATCGATGCGGCAAACGGTTTGAGGCGGCGCGATTCCACCAGCGACTCGCCGCTCAGGCTGAGCAGACGGTCGAGATTGTCGGCGGAGACGCGCACCGAACGGCCGGCGCCGGCGCCGGTGCCCACATAGGCGGCGTCGCGCGTTTCGGCCTGCATTACCGGCGCCGCGGCGTTGGCGTCCGGCACGGCCGCAATGACTGGCGCCTCGTCCTCATCATCGCTGCTATCGGTCATCGCCACACTGAGCGCGAGCATGAAGGCATCGATCTCGGGCTTGCCTTCCTTGTCGCCCCAGGTTTCATCGTCGCCCGGCGCATTGGCGATCCGGGTCAGCAAGTCGACGCCCTTGAACAAGGCGTCGATCTGGCGTCGCCGCAAGCTCAGCCTGCCCTGTTGCGCCAGTACGAAACAATCTTCCATCACGTGCGCGACATTGACACCGGCATTGAGCGTGATGATGCGCGCCGCGCCCTTGAGCGAATGGGCGGCGCGCATGCAGGCTTCCAGCGGCTCGGCCAACTGCTCGGGATCGACGTCGCCGGCATGGCGCTCAAGTTCGAGCAAGCCGGCGTTGAGCACCTGCACCTGGCTTTCCACTTCATGCCGGAACAACTCCAGCATGGTCATCTGCCGCAGATCGGTCGAACTCATGTCAGGCTCCGATTCAAGGCATAAAACAGCAAACCGCAGTCGAGCAGTCCGAGTTGCCGATCACGCCAGGCGATCAGCGATTGCGTATAGGTCATTCCCGCATGCGTCATGGTCGACGGCGGCGGCTGCACGGCATTGGCGGCATAGCCGTAGACGCCGGCGACTTCATCGACCGGGAACACCAGCACCTGCTGCTCGTGCTCCACCACCAGCAGGCGTTGTGCAGTCCGGGCCGACGGCGCGTCGGCCATGCCGAGCATGCGCGCCAACGATACGCAGATCTTCAGCGCGCCGCGGATATTGGTCAGCCCGAGCACGGCAGGGTTGGCCTGGCTCGGCAAGCTGTGGACGGCGCGCGCCTCGATCACTTCAACCACGGCGGCGGTCGGAAACGCCAGCCACTCGGCGCCGACGCGAAACGCCAGCATCGACGCCGTGGCGTCGCCGCGACCGCGTGCCTCCCTCCCCCCTTTACCTTCACCCTCATCCTCGCCTGCCGGGGAAAACAAGTTGGCGCCGTCGTCGCCGCCGAACACCGGCCGGTCGAGCAGCGCCGAGGCAGCCGACGCGAAGGTCGGGCAATTGAGGCAGCGGAAGTATTCCTTGAGTTTGACGCAGCTGTTGTCGCCGCGTACGCCGATGCGGTTCCAGCAATCGTCGACGGCGATTTCCACGGCGAACGGCGAGGAAGCGAAATCAGACATGCGAGCGCTCCTCGCCGGCCTGCTTCAGTTGCGCACCTTCGGTGCGTTTGGCGCGTTCCTGCAAACGCTGCGCGCCGACGGCGTCACCCTGCGCCGCCAGCAAGGCGGCCAGGTGCAGCAATGCTTCCCGATGATCGGGCTGCAGGTAGATCGCCTTGCGGTACAACTGCTGCGCGGCGCCGGTATCCTGGCGCGCATCGCTGATCAGGCCCTGCAAATGATAAGCGTCGGCGTTGGGGCCGACGCTGCGCAATTGCTGTTCGCACAGCGCCTCGGCTTGCGCCAGTTCGCCGCGGTCGGCGCAGGCGCGCGCCTGCGCGAGCAAGTCATCGGGGACGGCGGCAGACGGCGCTGCAGCGGGGACCGGTTGACGAGGCGGCACAGCCCGGACGCGCAGCGGCGGCGCGGGTTCAGGAGTGGCAATCCGAGCCGCCGGCGCCGCCAGCTTCGGCGGCGGCAGGTCGATGCGTTCCACGGCTTTCTTGCGGCGGAAGCCGAAACTGAGCGGAATACCTATCGATTCGACATGCGGCTTGAGCAGCAATCCGGCCTCTGCCGGTCCGACGAAAATGCAACCGTCGTGCTCAAGCAGGCGCTCCAGCACCTGCACCGCCTGCATCTGTACGTCGCGGTCGAAATAGATCAGCACGTTGCGGCAAAAGATGAAATCGTAAGGCGCTTCGTTGCGCATGAAGTCGTCCGCCAGCATATTGCCGAAACGGAAAGCGACCTGTTGCCGCACGTCCCCGGCAAGCGCCCAGTCGGGTTGGCCGGCGCCTTCATGACCGTCGCTGAAATAGCGTTCGCGATACGCAAGCTGCTTGCCGCGGAAGGAATTGCGGCCGTAGATGGCGCGCTGCGCTGCGGCCAGGGAACGATGGCAGATATCGATGCCGTCGATGCGGAACTGTGCAGGCGGCACACCGGCGTCGAGCAGCGCCATCGCGATGGAATACGGTTCTTCACCGGTGGAACACGGCAGGCTCAGAATGCGCACGATGGCGTTGGGCGAACGGATGATCTTGTCGCGGGCCAACCGCGCCACGGCGAGGATTGCTTCGCGATCGCGGAAGAACCAGGTCTCCGGCACCACCACGAGTTCGATGAGTTCCTGCAATTCGCCCACACCGGATTGCAGGATGTGCAGATAGCCGGTCATGTCGGCCTGGCCCAGCACGTTCATGCGCTCGCGCACGCCGCGCTCGATCAGGGTGCTGCCGACCGAGGCGATGTCCAGCCCCATGTGCTGCTTGAGCATGGCGGCGATCGGCTCGATGGCCGCATGGTGAGCATGCAAACTCGGGGATGCGTTGGCGTTCATGCCGGACTCTCCTCGGGAAACAGCAGCGCCTGCACCTCGGCGTCGAGCATGTCGGCCACCCTGACCCACTGGATCAGGCCGTCGCCGTGACGCATGACCGGACCGAGGTAACGCGCATTGTCGTGCGCCAGGCCGGAGCCGGTAAAGTCGGCGGCCTCGCAGCGCAGCGTGTCGGTGGCGCGTTCGACCACCAGTCCGAGCAATTGCGGCTCCCCTGATGTGTTCCGTCGCCCTTCCGGCCTGTAGTGAACCAGCACCATGCGCGTACTCAGGCGTGCGGCGGCAGGCGTGCCGAGCGCCAGCATGCTGACGTCCAGCACCGGCACGTTGCGCCCCTGGTGGCTGAAGATGCCGCGCACCCACGGCGGCGCTTCGGGCACCTGCTTGCAAGGCGCCGGCGGCAGCACTACCGCCACCTCGGCGGCATCGAGCGCATAACGCTCATTGCCGATCTGAAAAATCAGGAACAGCATGGCCGGCCGCTCAGGCCGATACCTTGAAACGCGAGACGCCGTTGCGCAGGCCGTTCGACACCAGGTTCAGCTCGTCGATGGCCTGGCTGGACTGCTGCAGCGACTCGACGGTCTGCTGGGCGGCTTCGCTCAGTTGCAGCAGCGCCTGGTTGATCTGCTCGGCGCTGTTGGCCTGCGTCTGCATGCCTTCGTTGACCACCTGGAAGCGCGGCGCCAGCGCCTGCACCTGGGCGATGATCTGCGACAGCTGGGTACCGACCTGCTGCACTTCGGCCATGCCGCGACGCACTTGGTCGGAAAACTTGTCCATGCCCATGACGCCGGCGGCGACCGCCGACTGGATTTCCTTGACCATCAGTTCGATGTCGTAAGTGGCGACCGCGGTCTGGTCGGCCAGGCGGCGGATTTCCGTCGCCACGACCGAGAAGCCGCGGCCGTACTCGCCGGCTTTCTCAGCCTCGATCGCGGCGTTCAGCGACAGCAGGTTGGTCTGGTCGGCGACTTTGGTGATGGTGGTGACGACCTGATTGATGTTGCCGGCCTTCTCGTTGAGGATGGCCAGCTTGCCGCTGACCGAGCCGGCTGCTTCCATGACGTCCTGCATGGTGTCTTCCATGCGCGTCAGGCCGCTCTGGCCGCTGCCGGCCAGCGTAGCCGCCTGTTCCGACACCAGCGAAACTTCGTTCATGGTGCGTACCAGGTCGCGCGCGGTCGCAAAGATCTCGCGCGAGGTGACGCCGATTTCCGTGGTGGTGGCAGCGGTCTCGGAGGCGGTGGCTTGCTGCTGGCGCGACGTCGCGGCGATCTCGGTCACCGAGGTCGATACCTGCGTCGAGGATTTCTGCGCCTGGCCGACCAGTGCAGTCAACTCGTCGGTCATGCGGTTGAAGCCTGCCGCCAGATGCGAGAACTCATCCCGGCGCTCGAAATACAGGCGTTGCGAAAAATCACCGGCGCGCATGACGTCGAGGATGCCCATCAGGCGCTGCATCGGACTGGTAATCGCGCGCAGCAGGAAGTAACCGCACACCAGCGCCGCCGCCAGCGCGGCGATGACCGCGATGAGCATGCTGGTCTTGGCCTGGGTCACGGCATCGGTGATGCGTTGCGCCGAATCGTTGGAGATCGCCTTGTTGACTTCCACCATCTTCTGCGTCAATGCGTAGCCGGTGCGCCAGGCAGGCCGCAACTGGTCGGAGACGATCTTGTAGACGGCCGGGTTGGGACTGGACAAATCCATGCGCAGGATGTCCTGCTGGATCTGACGGTATGCCATGCGGGCCTGCTTGAACTGGTCGAACAAGGCGCGGTCGCGCGCGCTGAAGATGGTTTTTTCGTATTCTTCCTGCAGATGGTTGAGGCGCTCTGCATTGGCGCGCAGCAGCTCGATGTCGGACTGGCGCGTTGCGTCAGTGCCGTCGACCTGCGAGATTTGCTGACCCAGCAGCAGGTTTTCATACCAGGCGGCGTTGATCATGGTGCTGTAATACAGCCCAGGCGTTGAGTCCTGGCGCAGGCTGGTGGCCTCGTCATCGATCTTGGCCAGCCTGGTGTAGGCGATGCCGGCCATGATCACCATCAGGATCAGGATGACCGCAAAGCTGCCGAGGATTCGCTGTTTGATCGTCCAATTTTTCATGCTGACGGGGCTCTCTCAATAGGATGGAAGACGGTGTGGAAGATGATGCGGCACAGAATGTGAAACCAATGCGAAACTAATATCGCAAAATCATCAAAAAACCGCTAGATTCTTGCTTCCCGCGCATTATCGCCGAATCGCCCGCGCATTGCCACTCGCGGCGACCTTCGTCCCGCTGCGCGCAGAATGAAAAACGCCGGTGCAGAAACTCTGCACCGGCGTTTTCGTCAGGGAGACCAAAAAGATCGGATCAGTTGAAGATCACCGTCTTGTGGCCGTTCAGCAGGATGCGGTGTTCCGTGAACCATTTGACGGCGCGCGCCAGCACGACGGACTCGATGTCGCGCCCGATGGCCGTCAGCGTTTCAGGCCCCATGGAGTGGTCCACGCGCTCGACGCCCTGTTCGATGATCGGACCTTCGTCGAGATCGCTGGTGACGAAATGCGCGGTGGCGCCGATCAGCTTCACGCCGCGGTCATGCGCCTGGTAATACGGCTTGGCGCCCTTGAAGCTGGGCAGGAAGGAATGGTGGATATTGATGGCGCGGCCCTTGAGCGCGGCGCACATCGATGGTGACAGGATCTGCATGTAGCGCGCCAGCACCACCAGGTCGATCTGGTTGTGTTCGACGATTTCCAGGATGCGCGCTTCCTGCGCCAGCTTGGCCTCTTCGGATGCACCGGCTGCCAATGGCAGATGATGGAAGGGAATGTTGTAGCTTGCCGCCAGTTGGTAGAAATCGGTGTGATTGGACACGATGGCCGGGATTTCCACCGGCAACAGGCCGCTCTTGTAGCGGAACAGCAGGTCGTTGAGGCAATGGCCGATCTTCGACACCATCAGCAACACGCGCGGCTTCTGGGCGGCGTCGTGCAGCTGCCAGTCCATGTTGAGCGAAGCGCCGAGCAGCGCAAAATCGGCGCGCAGCACTTCGTCGCTGATCGCCGTGTCTTCCGAGGCGAAATGCACGCGCATGAAGAACAATTTCGATTGGGCGTCGCCGAACTGGGCGGAGTCGATGATGTTGCAACCGTGATCGGCAAGGAAGCCCGACACGCGATGGACGATGCCGCGCTGGTCGAGACAGGAGATGGTGAGGATGTATTCCGGGTGAGTCATAGTCGATCTTGATGGCACTGTCGCCAGCCGCCAGTCCCGAAGAAGCTTCAAGAATGCAGCCGAACGGCGAAAAACCGCTATTGTCGCATGCCCGGCGCACGCGCACAAAGCTCCAAACCCGGATCAGGGGTCTGGATGGCACGAAAAACCCGTAAAAACCGTTAAAAACGGGCGAACAAGGTCAACAACCCTTCCCGGCCATACCGGAAAAGCCTCGCATTGCCCGTCACGACCTGATCAGTCCGGTCGCGCACGGACATGCCGCCGCCGCGCCTGCGGCAAGCAGCTGTCGGTCGCCGGTGAAGGCGACTATGTGAAGTTGCTCAGCGGCTTAAGCCGTTTTGGCCTGGAGCAATTCGCGCTGCTCGGCGCTGCCGCCCACCTGCACGTCGCCGCTGAGCTGGCCGCCTTCTTCGATCACCAGTTTGCCGTAGCGGATCTTGCCCGAGACGCGGCCGCTGGAATAGATCACCAGTTTCTGGCGAACCGTGAGGTCGCCGTCGAAGTCGCCGCGAATTTCGGCGAGGTCGATTTCAGCAGAGCCCTTGAAGGCGCCCTTCTCGGCGATCTGGATCACGCGCGAATCCATGGTCGCTTCGACGCGGCCTTCGACCACGAGCGTATCGCAGTCGTTGATTTCCACGCCCTTGAGTTTGATGTTCGGACCGACGATCAGCTTGCTGCCCATTTCGTTGGAGCCGGAGTTGTTGTTCGGCTGCGATCCGGAAGCAGAAGCGGAAGTCGGATTAGCCGTCTTGGACACATTGGATACGCCCGGTTGCGTCAAGTTGTTGTTGGCGCTGAAAGGGGAATTTGGCGAATTGGTTTCTCGTTTGCCAAAGAGGGTTTCTGAGCGAAGCATGGAATCTCCTGAAGATAAATGTGCGGTGCAAGACGTGGCACTGATAAAACAAATCGGGGACATGATCTTCATATGGTGGCGCACTGTTCTACGCGATGATGAACGCTGTCCTCCGCGGAGGGTGAGATCGCTGTAATGCTGATGCCGTTTGCGTTTTCTCGACACGAGTGGTGCAGCGATCTCAGGCGATTCGGCACATCAAGAAATAGAAAGTTCACGAGAATTTTGTAACAGTGAAATGAGATTGCAGAACATTCGCGCAGTTGAATTCCCCTCGTCGATTTTTAATCCGTATAAAATTTTCGCGACACGCAAATATCACTGCGCGCATCATCATTTTTTATGCGCGTTTTCACTCTGCGGAGGCGATATTTTTTTGGCGAGGACGATGGTGTCGCCAATCGGCGACACCATCTTTTTTTTCGTCGACGGATGAACGGCGGTTACATTTTTTTGCGGCTGCTTTTTTCTTTTTCCATTTTGACTCCGCCCTCTCTTTCGCGCTCTCTTTCTCTCTTCCTTTCTCGCCCCCTTCTTTATCTCGCCCTCGCTGACTTCGCCGGTGTCGCCGGCATCGGTCCTCCGACGGCTTGACTTTTTGCATGCCGCAAGAGATTCTTTGCCGCACTCAAGGACGCGCCGGGATCATTGCCGACGTCTTGCGGCGCCTTCCATAACAACGAACGGGGTAAACATGAGCGACACTTTCGATCCGCCGGGACAGCCTGAGCCCACTCCACCGGTCAGTTTCGCATCGCTGTTACCGGCACACACCGGGCCGTCGGTGGAGGCGTTTTCGTTCAGCGGACGCGGCTCCGAATATTTCCGCATATGGATAGTCAATCTGCTGCTGTCAGTGGTCACCTTCGGCATTTACTCGGCGTGGGCCAAGGTCCGCCGCTTGCGTTATTTTTATGACAACACGACGGTGGCCGGCACCAGCTTCGAGTACCACGGCAATCCCATCGCCATCCTCAAGGGCCGCATCGTGGCGGTGGTGCTGCTGTTCGGCTACCAGTTCGCGTTCAACTACAATCCGCTGCTGGGCATGATTGCGTTGCTGGTGTTTGCGTTGGCGGTGCCGTGGCTGATCTGGCGCAGCCTGCAATTCAAGCTGTACAACTCCAGTTATCGCGGCATCCGTTTCGGTTTTCGCGGCAATGCCGGCGGCGCTTACAAGGTGTATCTGCTGCTGCCGCTGTTGACCCTGCTGACGCTGTACCTGCTGACGCCCTTCACGCACCAGCGCATTAAGCGCTTCCAGCACAATGAATCGCGCTTCGGCGCCAGCCATTTTTCGTTTGACGGCTCGGTCGGCAGTTTTTACAAGACTTACCTGGTCGGCTTCGGGATTTACCTGGCGGGCTTCATTGCGATCGTGGTGGCGCTGGGCGGCACCGCGCTGATCGCGGCAGGCCGGCAGTTCGGCGCGCACAGCGTGTTCTCGTTCATGCTGCTGTTCTTTGCGCTGTATGCGTGGACGTTCCTGATGTATCCGCTGTTCCTGACGCTACTGCAGAATCTGATCTGGAACCACACCCGGCTCGGCGAACACCACTTCCGCAGCGCGATGCGCTGGCCGCGCATGATGTTCATCGCCTTCACCAACATCATCGGCATCGTCGTGACGCTGGGATTGTTCACGCCGTTCGCGCAGATCCGCGCGCTGCGCTACAAGATCGAATCGATGAGCCTGCATGCCGCCGGCAATCTCGACGAGTTCATTGCCGACCATGCGGCGCAAGGTTCCGCCGCTGGCGAGGGCATGAGCGACCTGCTCGACTTCGATCTGTCGCTTTGAGCGCCGCGATGCAGGTTGCAGCGTTCTATTTCGACGGCAAGACCTCGCGTCGCCATACGGTCACGCTGGACGTGGCCGACGGCCTCGCCACCATCAGCGGCGAGGCCGAGCGGGTGTGTCCGATCAACCAGCTGCGTGTCTCCGAGCGGCTCAACCGGGCTGCGCGCAAGGTGACCTATCCCGATGGCGCTTATCTTGAAATCCAGGACAACGCCGCCTTCACCAGCCTGCTGCACGCCACGGCGCACCGCGATTCGCTGGTGGTGCGGATGCAGCAGAACTGGCGCGCCACGCTGGCAGCCGCGGCCACGCTGGTGGCGGTGCTGGTGCTGGGTTACCTGTATCTGTTGCCGCTGGCGGCGGAGGTCGTCGCCCGCTCGTTGCCCATCAGCGTCGAGCAGCGCATCGGCGACGGCGCACTGGATTTCCTCGATGATCATGTCCTGCTGCCGACGCAGTTGCCGGCCGCAAGGCGCACCGCCATCACGACGCGCTTTCGTGCGCTGACGGCGGAGGTCGAAGGGGTGCCGCACTACGAGATCGTGTTCCGCAAGAGCCGCATCGGGCCGAATGCGCTCGCGCTGCCGTCGGGTCAGATCGTGCTGACCGACGAGATCGTCACGCTGCTGGACGACGACGATGCCGTCATGGGCGTGCTCGCACATGAACTGGGCCACGTACACCGGCGCCACCTGATGCGCCGCCTGATCCAGAGTTCGGCGATCGGCGCGGCTGCGACGGCGCTGTTTGGCGACGTCTCGGCGGTGATCGCCAACGTCCCGACGGTGCTGCTGGACATGAAATATTCGCGCGACGTCGAGCGCGAAGCCGACGACTATGCCGTGGAGCTGTTCAAGGCAAATGGCATCAGCCGCAAGAAATTGGCGTACGTGTTCGAGAAGCTGGGGGAGAAGGAAGCTGCCGGCGGCGGCGTGCCGCCCTACCTGTCGAGCCACCCGGCCAGCGCCGAACGGGTCGAGCGCATCCTCAACGCGCAATAAGCCGCCGGCCGCCGCGAAAACTCAGGCCGGCACCTGATCGAGGAAGCCGGTCATGCTGCGCAAGCGTCCCCCCTCCAGCACAGCGTAATCGGTGCCCTTGATCATGGCTTCCTCGCCATCCAGTCCCAGCGCCCACGAAAAACGCAGATGATCGCCATGAGAGTCGGCCGCGCCGATGCGGCTGAAACGAAAGCCCGGGAAGCGCTCATGCACCGCCGCGACCAGTTGCGAGATGGCCGCGTGGCCCTCGCCTTGCATGAGCGGATCGCGGTAGCTGGCATCAGCGGTCCAGAGTTCGTCGATCAGGCCGGCGCGGCGCGCGGCGTCGGGCTCGTTCCAGACCGCGATGTAGAGGTCGACCAGCTTGCTCGTCTGTTCGTTGTTCAGGTTTGTCATGTCCGGCTCCATGTGGTGAATATGGTGAGTAAAGTGGAAATCAGCTGATCGCCGCCCGGCGCATCCTTCAGCGTCCGGCGCAACGTCAGGCACATCTTTGCGCACGCTTCGTCGCACCGGCAATTACCTCGGAGGTAATGTGAGAAAGACGGACGATGGGCTATGATCGCCCCATGATCACGACACCATCCCTCGCCCCCACGCCATCTCGTGCCGCCGCACGCAGCGCCAGCGACCTGCTGCGCGAATGGCGCCTGCGACGCCGCATGAGCCAGCTCGACCTGGCTTGCGAAGCCGACATCTCGACGCGCCATCTGAGCTTCCTCGAGACCGGCCGCTCGCAACCGAGCCGGGAGATGCTGCTGCGGCTGGCCGAGCGGCTTGATATCCCGCTGCGCGAACGCAATACCTTGCTGATGGCGGGCGGCTTCGCACCGTTGTTCCCGGAACGTGCGCTGGACGATCCGGCGCTACAGGCGGCGCGAGCGGCGGTCGACCAGATCCTGACCGGCCACGAACCGTTTCCCGCGCTGGCGATCGACCGCCACTGGAACCTGGTCTCCGCCAACCGCGTCATTCCGCTGCTGCTGGCCGGCGTGGCGCCGGAACTGCTGGCAGCACCCGTCAACGTCATGCGCCTGAGCCTGCATCCGCAAGGACTGGCGCCGCGCATCGTCAACCTGCCCGAATGGCGTCGCCACCTGTCGGATCGCCTGCGCCAGCAGATCGCCTTGAGCGCCGATCCGGTGCTGATCGACCTGATGAAGGAATTGCAGGACTACCCGGAGCCCTCCGAGGCCAAAGCCGGCGCCGATGAACATCCGGCCTCGCCTTACGCCGCCGTGGCGGTGCCGTTCCAGCTCGCGACGGAGCAAGGCACGCTGTCTTTCTTCAGCACCACCACTATCTTCGGCACGCCGGTCGACATCACCTTGTCGGAGCTGGCGCTGGAGTGCTTCTTCCCGGCCAATGCGGAGACTTCAGCCGCCTTGCGGGCATTGTTGCCGGACTGAATTCGCAAGAAGTTTCCTAGTAGCATTGTTTCATGGCTATTGACGCGACCTACCTACGGTACTTCTACGATCACGCCAAAAAGCCGTTTACATTTCGCACTAGTGTGCTAAATTAACAGGCATGGATACCGTCATTACCCGTACAGCCAAAAGCGAGCTGACCCTGGCCGCCATCGTCGACACCGCCCTCGACATGGCCGCAAACGAAGGACTCGAGTCGCTTTCGCTGGGCGAAGTCGCCAAACGGCTCAACATCAGCAAGAGCGGCGTGTTTTCGCGCGTCGGCTCGCGCGAGGCTTTGCAGCAGGCGGTGCTGGACGAGTTCGACCGGCGTTTCGTGGAAGAGATTTTCAAGCCCGCGATGGCGCTGCCGCGCGGTCTCCCGCGCTTGAACAAGATGATCCGCAACTGGCTGCAGCGCACCAACAACGACGTCAGCTGCCTCTACATCGCCGGCGCCTTCGAGTACGACGACGTGGTCGACAGCCCGATGCGCGACCGCATCAAGAAGAACATCCTGCAGTGGCGCGGCATGCTGCACCGGACCATCGAGCAGGCGCTGGAAGAAGGCCAGTTGCGGCCGGACACCGATCCGCAGCAACTGGTATTCGAGCTGTATTGCCTGATGGTCGGACTGATGCACGATGCGCGGTTCCTGCGCGATCCGCAGGCGCTGGAGCGGGTGCAGACAGCCTATGACCGGCTGATTTCGACTTACCGCAGTTTCAATTACCACGGCTGAACCGGCCCAGGCCGCGCCGCATACAGAGCGTATGTTCGCTTTTATTTAAATTTCGCACTATCGTGCTAAACAGAGAGGGAATCATGTGGATTATCATTGGCGCCATTGCACTGCCCATCGCGGCAGCGCTGTTTTTCCAGTTGTTGCAGGCGATGAACCTGGTACCGGAAAGCAACGAGGATTTCATCTTCATCGAAGCTGCGGAATTAGCGGAACAACAGACTGACGCAACAGCCAGGAACAATGCTTTCGTTGCGGCGGTCAATATCCAGGTCCCCGTGAAGGATTTCTGAACGTCTGCGTTGGCAGCGTCGGCATTGCCTCACTGGATTGACAGCCTCCTTATCAACACCAGCCCGACGAACCGCCGATGTCCACACCCAAGAACGAACCGACCTTGTCCGCCGAGATCTTTCCCGACCGGCAACCGAACACCCTTTCCTGCATGCTCGCCCTGCTGATCGCCGTGATCAGCTGGTTTGCGCTGAGCGCCCAGACCGACATCACCATCGACCGCCTGCTCGATCGCGGCTTGACGGTCATGGATGGCGTCGAGCGTCTGACGAGTTATCTCACCAACCTGACCATCCTGCTGAGTGCGGTGAGCTTTTCCGCGCTGGCCCTGCCCGGCGTCAATCAGGTCAGCCGCTTCTTCCGCAAGCCGCAGGTCATTACGGCGGTGGTGGCATACATGATCTTCGTCGGCATTGCCTACAACCTCCTGCTACGCCAGCTGTGGCAGCCGACCGGTTTCCGCGCGCTGGTCAATGAAAGCCTGCATACCGTGACGCCGCTGCTGGCGCTGGTGTACTGGATTTTTTTCGTGCCGCGCTTTCAGCCCAGTCTGAAGAAATGCCTGCTGTGGCTGGTCTACCCGCTCGGCTACCTGAGCATCACGCTGTGGCGCGGCGGCAGTTCCGGCTTCTATCCCTATCCCTTCATCAACGTGCGCGACCTCGGCTATCCGCACGTGCTGCTCAACGCCACCGGCCTGTTCGCCGGTTTTCTGGTTCTGATGGGCCTGTTGCTGGTCATCAACAACACCGGCAAGAATCTGCTGCTGCGCCGCTGAAGCCTCGCTCATTCGATCGCGGATGTAAAAAAATGTTGTCGAAAATCGCGGGAATCGAGGTTTCTTTCTCAAGTTGTCACGCAGACGACCGATAAAGGCTGTGGACAGACTGTATTCCCCATCACTGGAGCGCGATCATTTCTCTCACCTACATGCCTGACCCCGCTACGGGCAGGCGCCGCAACCCGGCCACGCACGATGCCATCCTGGACGCCACCTGCGTCCTGCTGGATGAGATCGGCTTCGACAAGCTCTCGCTTGAAGGCGTGGCTGCGCGCGCAGGTGTGGGTAAAGCGACGATCTATCGCTGGTGGCCGAACAAGAGTTCGCTGGCCATGGAAGCATTGCTGCGTGAAGTCGGTCCGAATGTCGCCTTCCCGGAAACCGAATCGGCCCGCCACGACATCGAGAATCAGATCCGCAAGCTGGCCAAGCTGTATCGCGGCAAGACCGGCCGCGTGGTGTGCGAAATGATCGGCCTGTCGCAATTCGACGCCGAGACCATGCGCCTGTTCAACGACAACTTCCTCGATCCGCGCCGCAACGCCGCCAAACAAGTCCTGTTGCGCGGCATCCAGAACGGCGAATTCAAGCCTGACCTCGACTTTGATGTCATCTTCGACCTGCTGTACGGTCCGATCATCCAGCGCATGCTCATGCGCCACGCCGGCATCGACGAGCGCCATGTTGACCTGCACGTCGCCTTGGTGCTCGACGGCATCACCCCCGCCAAAACCAATATCGAATTAATTTAACAACATTCTCGCAAGATTTGTTGCGCCGTAGGAATTTTGCACCTAGAATTAGAGACGAAACGTATCGTCTTGTTTTTCTATTGCACAACAACGCATCCACCTCGGTTGGAATGCGCTCAACCTCAGCGAGAACCGTAAATGCCCTGTCACAATTTGGCGACCTCCGGTCGGCCAGAGACACGACCGCTTGCCTGCGCAGCGACGCCACGGCCCGGCGGTCGGCTTTCCATTTCCCGGTCTGTCCTTGCTCTTCTGCCGCGCCTGTCACCCGAACGGCGCCGCGACTGTTCGCACCTGCTGCTTCGCCTGTCTGAATGAAGACGCGGGCGCCATGCCGAGAATGAAATAAGAAACCGAATAAATTCAATCAAGTCAGTTTGCAGATGCGGGGGCACTATGCAGAACGATGTGGCAAATGCAGGAAATAACACGAGCAACCGGAACATCAGCTGTCGCCAACCCGGCCGCATGAATGCGCCGCAGCGTTCGGGCCATGACATTCCGTGCAGCAGTCAGCACGACGAGATACCGCATATCGCCCACGCCGACGTCCAGGTGCATCGCACCGTGTCGTTCTGGAGTTTCCTGCTGTTGCCCATGGCAGTCGTACTGGGATGGACTCAATATGCTTCCCTGAGCGCGGCGCCGTGGATGGACATGGCCGAGATGCAGAATCCCGGCCACTGGAACGACGCCATGCGTTACTACATCTGGCTGCAGCTGGTCTGGGTGCCGGCCAACATGGTTCTCTTCCTGGTCTGGTGCGCGCTTGGCGTGCGGATCTGGAACTGCAGACGCAAACTCCCGGCGTTGTAATTCCACTTGATCGCACCGCCCCGCGCGCCCTCCTCCGGACGACGTGTCGCCACCTCGCAGCCAGGACGGCAATGCCGTGCAATGCGAGCAGGCATCTGATTCGCCGGCTGCCCACATGGCGGACAACACATCCGGCCGGACGCCTGAAAAAAAGTATCCTCAAAGACGCACCCGAATCGTATGAACAGGCAAACGTTTCTATATAATCATTGGCAAAAATAAAATTAATTTGAGCGAGTCCGCCTCATCTGTTTTTGTATCTGCTCGAACGAAAAACAAGAAAAAGGGACCTGAAGAAAACGCCCGCATCACCGGTCACGGAAAGTGCAGCCACCGATTCATGCACAACACATCAAGAATCCTCTTATAAGCCAACGACAGTGAAGAAGCGCCTGCCCAAAGTCCTCAGCATTCTGGCCTGGCCCATTGGGTGCCTCATCCTGGCAATCGTCATGTGGTCGCTGCTGCTGGCGCGCCTCAATGACCGCGAAGCGGAAATCGGCAAGAACGCCCTGCAGGAAGCGGGCGTCCAGTCGAAGTCGTATGCCGAGCAACTGGCCCGCGCCGTCAGCCAGGTCGACCAGATCACCCTGCACCTCAAGTACTACTGGACTTACACCGACGGCCACCTGAGCGTGGAAGACCAGCAGCAGCAAGGTCTCTATCCGACCTCCTCGCTGCTGTATGTCACCATCTCGGATCGCGACGGCAAACTCCTGACCAGCTCGCTGTCGCTGCAAAAGCTGACAAACGTCGCCAATCGCGATTACTTCCTGACCCATAAGAATCACGCCCACAGCGGACTGCTGATCAGCAATCCGGCGATCGGCATACGCTCGCAACGCATGCTGATCCGCTTTTCGCGCCGCCTCGACGACGCAGTGGGCAACTTCAACGGCATCGTCATGGTCGCAGTGGAACCTGCCTTCCTGGCGCCGTCGCAAGATGAATCGGCGCTCGGCAAGAAGGACTTCATCGCGCTGTTCCAGCCGGATGGCACGCCGCTGCTGTCGCGCACAATGGATGCGCTGCAGACGCAGGAAACCGCCTTCAAATCGCGGCCGCCGCTGGCCGGCGCCAGCGGCGCCATGGTCATGCCCGGCTCCACCTTCGACGATGGCGAGGAGCGTATCGTGGCATGGCATGCGGTGCGCGGTTATCCGCTGGTGGCGGCGGTGGGCGTGTCGACGCGCGACGTCTATGCCGCGTTCCGCGAGCGCGCCTCCGACTACATGTTCATCGCCAGCGCCTGTTCGGCGTTCCTGGCGATCTGCGCAGTGGTCGGCATGCTGTTCTCGATGCGGCTGGCGATCCGCAAGCACGAAACCGAAAAGGCCCGTGAAGCCTACGGCATCGTCACCGAAGGCGGCGCCGATGGTTTTTACATGTGGCTGGCGCTACGCGGCAAGGACGGCGAGATCGTCGACTTCCAGGTGCTCGACTGCAACGAACGCGGCGCTGCCATCTTCGGCATCAACAAGTCCGAACTCATCGGCAGCCACATGTCGCGGTTCTATTCGCCCGAGTATTTTGCGACGCTGATGCGGACCTTCCGCAGCGCCATGGAAAACGGCGAATACGAAGACGAATTCGAGACCCCGCCGGAAAGCCCGCTCGGCGCCTCATGGCTGCATCGGCGCATGGTGCGCACGCGTTTCGGACTGGCCATCACGGTGCGCGACATCAGCGAAAGCAAGACGCATGAACTGGCCCTGCTGGACCAGATCAACACCGATGAATTGACAGGCCTGCCCAACCGTCATTGGGTGTTGCGCTACCTGAACCGGCTGTTGCACGACGCCGCCGGCGACGGCCGCGGTTTCGCCGTGCTGTTCGCCGACCTCGACGACTTCAAGAACGTCAACGACACGCTCGGCCACTCCAGCGGCGACCTGCTGTTGCAAGCGGTCACACAGCGGCTGCGCGAGCTGGTCCCCGCGCCGCATGAAGTGGTGCGCTTCGGCGGCGATTCGTTCACGGTGATTCAGCAAGGTGGCAGCATCGATGACGCGGCCCAGCTGGCGGATCGCATCCTGCAGGCGTTTTCACGCCCGCTGATGCTGTCCAACCAGAACATCCTGCAGGTCAACCTGTCGATCGGGATCAGCATCTTCCCGCGCGACGGCAGCAGTGTCGACGCGCTGCTCAAACATGCCGACACCGCCATGCACGCCGCCAAATCGGAGGGCAAGAAACGCTTCCGCTTCTACCAGCCGCAATTGTCCGAGCGGCTGCAGATCAAGATAGAAAATGAAAATGCCTTGCGCCTGGCGATCGAGCGTGACGAGTTCGTGCTGTATTTCCAGCCGCGCGTGAATGCGGTCAGCGGTGAATTCTGCAGCATGGAAGCACTGGCGCGCTGGAGGCATCCGGTGCGCGGTATCGTCTCGCCGCTCGAGTTCATCCCCGTGGCGGAAGAAACCGGCCTGATCCTGCAACTGGGTGAACTGATCATCCGCAAGGCCTGCGCGCAACTGGCGCAATGGCGTATCGCCGGCCTGCCGCTGCTGCCGATGTCGGTCAACGTCTCCTCGCGCCAGCTCAACCAGGGCAATCTCAACGACATCATTGCCTCCGCGCTGGCTGAATACGCGATCACCCCAGCCCAGCTGGAACTGGAACTGACCGAATCCTGCATGATGGCCGACGCCATCGAGGTCGCCGAAGAACTGGCGTCGTTCCGCAAGCTCGGCATCAAGTTGCTGGTGGACGATTTCGGCACCGGCTATTCATCGCTGTCGCAGCTGCAGCGCCTCGACCTGGACGTGCTGAAAGTGGACAAGGCCTTCACCGCCGAACTAGGCGTGCGGGCCGAAAGCGAAGTACTCTTCAACGCCATGGTGTCGATGGCGCACGCCCTGCGCATGACGGTGGTCGCCGAAGGCGTGGAAACCGAAGCGCAACTGCACCTGCTGCAGGCCTTGCACTGCGACGAGGTACAGGGTTACTACATCTCGCATCCCGTCCCCGCCGCCGACATTCCGCCGCTCATGCAACGCCGCTATCTGTTCCCTGCTGCTCCGGTCACGCTGGACTGAATCACTTCGCCTGCACCAGCACCGCCTTCGACACATCTGCCGCCGCATTGCCTTCCATCACGACAATGCGCGCTGCAGCCTCAACCGATGAAACGCCGGGCGCCGCCAGCTCTCGCAACGGTCCGATGGCCGTGCCATTCGACATGCCCTTGGCATCGGTGACGAAACGCGCAACCGGCGCTGCCTGGCCATCGAGATAGACGCTGTAAGCGGTCTGCGGCTTGAGCTTGAACAACGACACTTCCAGCGCGTCGACCACGCCGAGATTGCGCGACACCACAAAGCCGCGCGCCTCGGCGGGACCGCTGGCCGCCGCTTGCAGGCGGATGTTGAGCGGATCGCTGTTCACGCGCGCAACCAGATTGGCGGCGCCGCCGTCCGCACCGGCGACATGCGACAGATACACCAGCGCCTGCGGCGCCTGACCGCCGCCGATATGCGCAATCACCTTGTTGGAAGCCGTGTCGATGACCTCGACGCCATCCCCGTTCTCGAGTCCGACATAGATGCGGCTGCTGTCATCCGCAGTCCATATCCCATGCGGCAAGGCGCCGGTGGCGATGGTCGCAATGAGCTTCGCGTCCTTGTCGGTGGTGTAGACCTTGACGACGTTTTCACCGCCGACGGTGACATACGCCAGCACCTTGCCGCCGACCCTGGCAAACGACAGATGGTTGGTGATGAAGCCGGTGTCGATCACGCCGACGACTTGCTGCGTGCGGGTATCGATGCGCGTGACCTTGCCGACGTCCTTGTGCGTCATCCAGACTTCCTTGTAGTCCGGGGTGAATTGCAGGAACGGTGAAAACGGACTGACGACGTCGATTTTCTTCACCACCTTGTGCGACTGTACGTCGATCACGTCGACTTGCGGCGTGAAGCTCGACACCGCAAACGCCAGCTTGTTGTCCGGCATGAACTGCACCATGCCGGGACCGACGCCGGTCTGGATGCGACCGGTCTCCTTGAAGCTGACCGGATCGATTACCGAGATGTAATCCTCGCCGCGCACCACCACCCAGACTTCCTTGCCGTCGGCGCTGAAGAAACCTTCATGCGGCGAGCGACCGACGTAAGTCGTACCCTTGACCTTGTTGGTTGCCGTGTCGATGAAGGTCACCGAGTTGGAACCGTTGGAGACCACCAGCAGCGTCTTGTGGTCGGGTGAAAATCCCATGCCGTGCACGTTGATCTGCCCCTTGTACAGCGGCGACAGCACGTCCGGACGCGGATTGCCGAGGCGGATCTGACCGACCAGCGTGTTGGTGGCGGGATTGATGACGCTGACGGTATTGTTGTTCTGGTCGGCGGTGTAGACGCGATCGTCGGCCGACGGCAAAGCCGAGGCGGCGTGTGCGAACAAGGCTGCGACAGCGCCGAGCGCCAATGCGGATTTTTTCATGTTGGTGGTGTCCCTGAGTTGGATTGTGATTGGTTAAAACTATTGGCCGCCGGCGCCGCCATGACGCTGCAACCAGGCTTGCATGACCTTGATTTCATTCTGCTGTTCGGTGATGATGCCCAGCGCCAGATTGCGGATTTCCGGATCATCGGAGTACAGCAGCACGGCCTTCGCCATGTCGATCGCGCCCTGGTGATGCGGCATCATCATCGTGATGAAATCGTGTGCCGGTTTGCCGTTCATCGGCGCCTGCGCCATGCCGTAGTCCATCACCGCCATGGCGTCGTCCATCAATCCTGCAAACGGCTTTGCGGTGCTGGCGATGAAGGCCGGCGGCGCCATGCCGTGCGCGGCGGCGGTTTCAGTGGCGTGATGGTGCTGCATATGCTGGCTATTCTGCATATCCTGGGCCAGCACATTACCGCTGCTGCACAGGAAAATCGTCGCTGCCAGCACCGAGCCGGCGACTGCCATTGCAGCAGCGACGTGGCGCTGCCCGGCCATGAATCTCATTGTTTGTTCCATGCAAACCTCCCTTGTATTTCTGATCGTGGACGATCCATCGCACCGGTGAACGGTGCACAGGATTGACGCTCAGTGTAGGAGGCGCAAAGGGTTAAACGGATGACAAAGCGGTGACAAATTTGTCATGCTTCCCTCCGCGTGGAAGGAAGCACGTCGGACAAATTATTTCTTGAAGACGGTGACCGGCGCGGCGCGATAGTCGGAGGGAAACAGCTGTTTGAAATTCTCGATCTTTGGCAGATCGAAACGCGCGATATAGCCTTGCGTCGGATGCAGCGTCGCAAAATCCTGATGGTAGTCTTCGGCCGCATAAAACGCCGCCGGCGCCAACGGCGTCAATTGCGTGACGATGCGCGCCGGGTAGACCTTGGCCGCATCAAGCTGGGCGATGTAGTCGGCGGCGATGCGCTTCTGCTCATCGCTCTGGTAGAAGATGGCCGAACGATATTGCGTGCCGCTGTCCGGCCCCTGACGATTGAGCTGGGTCGGGTCGTGCACAACCGAGAAATAGATTTGCAGGATCTTGCCGTAAGAAACCTTGCGCGGATCGAAGGTCACCTTGACCGATTCGGCATGGCCGGTAGAACCGCTGCCGACCATCTCGTAGCGCGCAGTTTCCTTGTTGCCGCCGGCATAGCCGGACACCGCGCTGGTCACGCCGAGAGTGTGCTGGAACACTGCCTGCACGCCCCAGAAACAACCGCCGGCGAGAACCACTGTTTCGGTGGCGGCATTGCTGGCGGGCGCGCTTTTCGGCGGTGGAATCCTGAATGCCGATTCCGCAGCAAAAGCGGGCGAGGCAGGCAATGCAGACATCGTGATTGCCGAAGCGGCAAACAGAAGCGGCAAACCGTATTTGTGCAAAGTGTTTTTCATCATTTACCTTCTTTCATCAAAGCAGTTCCTGTATTGCCGGCGCCGCGCCGCGACCACAGTTGCGCCAGTCGCTGGAGGTTTTTTTCCGACAGCACGCGCGTCAGCAACAGCAGCGCCACGATCATCGAAAACAGGATCGGTTGCGCCAGCAGATTCTTGCCCGCCTTGACCCACCAGAAATGCAGCACGCCCAGCGGCACGATCACATAGGTGAGCCGGTGCAGCCATTGCCAGCGCTTGCCGCCCAACCTGCGCACCATGGCGTTGGTGCTGGTGACGGCCAGTGGAATCAGCAGTACGAAGGCCAGCACGCCGACCGTGATGAACGGCCGCTTGACGATGTCGGCCCACATCTCCCGTACGTCGAAGAAATGATCGAGCCAGAAGAAAATCGTGAAATGCAACGCGACATAGAAAAATGCATACAACCCCAGCATGCGACGCAGGCGCACCAGCCAGTTCCACTTCGTCAGCTTGCGCAGCGGCGTCACCGCCAGCGTGATGCACAGGAAATACAAGGCCCAGTCGCCGGTATTACGGGTGATGAATTCGATCGGGTTGGCGCCCAGCCGGTCGAGGAAGCCGAACGCCACCAGCCGCGCCAGCGGCAGCAGCGCCAGCACGAACAGCAGGTTGCGCAGGTGCTGCACCTGGCGCTGCGTAAGATTTTTCAGGGATGGCATGTCGGCTCCGGCGTCAGAAATATTTCTTGAGATCCATGCCGGTGTACAAGCCCGCGACATCGTTGTAGCCGTTGAACATCAGCGTCTTGCGCTTGCGTGCGAAGAAGCCGTCTTCGCCGATACGGCGCTCGCTGGCCTGCGACCAGCGCGGATGATCGACGTTGGGATTGACGTTGGAATAGAAGCCGTATTCCTGCGCGGCGTACATGTTCCAGGCGGTCTTCGGCTGATCCTTGACGAAGCGGATCCTGACGATGGACTTGGCCGATTTGAAACCGTACTTCCACGGCACGATGACGCGCACCGGCGCGCCGTTCTGGTTCGGCAGCACTTCGCCGTACATGCCCATGGTCAGCAAGGTCAGCGGATGATTGGCCTCGTCCATACGCAGGCCTTCGGTATACGGCCATTGCAGGATGGGATCGGACAAGCCGGGCATCTGCTTCTTGTCAGCCAGCGTGACGAACTCGATGTATTTAGCGTTGCCGGTGGGCTCGGCCTTCTTGATCAGCGCCGACAGCGAATAGCCGATCCATGGAATCACCATCGACCAGCCTTCGACGCAGCGCAGGCGGTAGATGCGTTCTTCCAGCGGCGCCAGCTTCATGAGCGCGTCGAGATCGAGCGTGAACGGCTTCTTCACCTCACCTTCGATGCTGACGGTCCAGGGAGCGGTCTTGAGCGTGCCGGCGGTGCGTGCAGGATCCGCCTTGTCGGTGCCGAATTCGTAATAATTGTTGTACGTCGTCGCATCCTGGTAGGCGGTCGGCTTGTCCATCACGGCATAGGCGCTGTTGAGCTTGGCCGGCAACTTGCGCGCCGTGGCCGACTGGGCAAATGCGCTGCCGGCGCCGAGCAGGCCGCTGCCGGCGATCGCACCCGCCGCCACCTTGCCCATGAAGGCGCGGCGCGAGGCGTAGACCTCTTGCGGCGTGATCTCCGAAGCGAGCGGAATATCGATCTGGTCTGGACGGATTTTGATCAGCATGGCGGTTTCCTGAAATAATGGATGGATGCGGCTTATTGCCCGGAAGCATGAAAACGCATGGCGCGGGCGCTTCTTTTGCACCATCATCCTATGGCAGGGGCAGTGTCATCAAGATGGCAATTTGATGACAAATTTGTCATCGTGCGCCCGCCCCGAATTGCTAGAATGCAGCCACATCTGCCCTACAACCAGTCTGACAACCTCTGAACCCCACAAGCCCAGCATGGCCATCCTTGTCATCGAAGACGATCCGAAAACCGGCGACTACCTCAAGAAGGGATTGCGCGAGTCCGGCTATACGGTCGATCTCGCACGCACCGGCACCGACGGCCTGCATATGGCGATGGAACAGAACTACGACCTGGTGGTGCTCGACGTCATGCTGCCCGGCACCGACGGCTGGCAGGTGATGAGCGCGCTGCGCGCCAAACGCGACCTGCCGGTGATTTTCCTGACGGCGCGCGACCATGTCGACGACCGCATCCGCGGGCTGCAACTGGGCGCCGACGACTACCTGGTCAAGCCGTTTTCATTCACCGAGCTGGTGTTGCGCATCCGCACGCTGCTGCGCCGCGGCGTCACGCGCGACGCCGAGGTGTACCAGGTCGCCGATCTGCAGCTCGATCACGTACGCCACAAGGTCACCCGGCAAGGCGTCAATATCGTGCTGACCAACAAGGAATTCCTGCTGCTGCATCTGCTGATCAAACGCCAGGGCGAAGCCTTGTCGCGCTCGGTGATCGCCTCGCAGGTGTGGGACATGAATTTCGACAGCGACACCAACGTCGTCGACGTTGCGGTCAAGCGCCTGCGCGCCAAGATAGACGCGCCGTTCGAAAAGAAACTGATCCACACCGTGCGCAGCATCGGCTACATGTTTTCCGAAACGCCATGAAGGACGCAGCATGAGGCCATGGCGCTCCTGGACACTGGCGTTCCGTGTCAGCGCGCTGTTTGCGCTGATCGCCTTCCTGGTGGTGACGGGGCTGGGCATGTATCTCTACAACTCCGCGCGCCAGTCGCTGGAAGTGCGCGCCGACTACACGCTGATCGGCCGCGTCGAACATTTCCGCAACCTGCTGCACGACCTCTACAACGTCGAGCAGATGGAGCAGCGTCCCGCCCTGTTCGAAAGCATGCTCGGCAACGAGCAGGATGTGCGCATCTTCCGCCGCCAGGGCGAGGCGCCGTTCATCAACATGAATCCCGACAAGCTGACGCCGCCGGAGATGACGCCGGTCGCCATCGGCATGCCGCTGGGCATCGCCTCGCTGCATGACGGCATGCGCGCCGACGGCGTGCGGGTGCGCTGGGTCTCCGCGCTGGCTGACGTCGGCAACCATAACGACACCGTCGAGATTGTCGCCGCCTATGTCATGACGCAAGAGTCGCGCATGATGACGGTGTATCTATGGCGCGTGGTGGCCGCCGTGGCGCTGGCGGTGCTGCTGACGTCTGTGCTCGGTTTCGCCGTGCTGCGGCGCGACCTGAGGCCGCTTACGCGCATGAGCCGCCGCGCCGCCGAAATCACCCCGTCCAATCTCAGTACCCGGCTGCGGGAAGAAGATGCGCCGGCCGAATTGCGCCAGCTCGCCGGTGCGCTCAACGCCATGCTCGATCGCCTCGAAAACGGCTACGAACATCTGTCGCAATTTTCCGCCGACCTGGCGCATGAGATCCGCACGCCGGTCAACATCCTGATGGGGCAGACGCAAGTGACGCTGGGTCAACGCCGCAGCGTAGAAGAGTATGAGCAACTGCTGGAATCGAACCTGGAGGAATTGACGCGCCTGTCGCGCATCATCGAGAACATCCTGTTCCTGGCGCAGACCGACCATGCCGAACTGATGGTTGATCGCAGTGCGATTGAATTGTCGGAAGAGCTGCAAAAGATCGCCGATTATTTCGAAGGCGTGGCAGCCGAACGCGACATGCAGTTCGAGGTCGATGTCGCACCGGGTCTGGCCTGCAGCGCCAACCTGGTGATGGGGCGGCGCGCGGTCAGCAACCTCGTGGTCAACGCGGTGCGCTACGGCGACGTCGGCACCGCCATCAGGATCGGCGCGCGACCGGTTGCCGGTGGTGTCGCCATTGACGTCGCCAACCGCGGCGCGCCGATGACGCGGCAACAAATGGAACGCATGTTCGACCGCTTCTATCGCGGCGACAAGTCACGCAGTGAATTCACCGAATCCAACGGGCTCGGCCTGGCGATCGTCAAGGCCATCATGACCGTGCATGGCGGCACAGCCGCCGTGGCTTGCTCCGCCGACGGCTGGATCGCCTTCAGCCTGTTCTTCCCCACGCGGGGGTGAGAGACACCTCGGGCCGATCAGCCGGCGGCTTGCTTCAGCGCCGACAGCTCCGCGCGAACGCGCACCATCACCGCATCCCAATTGCCTGCCGTGGTCTGCCGGAACAGGCGCGCCGAGGCATACCAGGGACTGTCGTCGCGCTCCAGCAACCAGCGCCAGTCGGCGGCGTACGACAACAATATCCACACCGGTACACCAAGCGCGCCGGCCAGATGCACGGCGGCGGTATCGACGCCGATCACCAGATCCAGGTTGGCGATCAGCGCGGCGGTGTCATCGAAGTCCTGCAATTCACGGCCCGGCCATTGCAGCGCCGGCGCGGTCTCCAGCCAGTCGGCATCGCGCCGGCGCAGTTCCGGTTGCAGCAGGAAGAATTCAGCATTGGCCATATCCAGCAACGGCGCAAACGCCTGCAAGGGAATCGAGCGGCGGCGGTCGTTGTGATTGCCGGCATTGCCCGAGCAAACTATGCCGACGCGCAGCGGCCGGCCGCCTTCCCTGCCCTGCTCAAGCAATTGCGCCCAACGCTGCTGCGCGTGCGCTCCCGCGCGCAGATACGCTTGCGGCGACGGGATCGTATCCGGACGCGTGCCGAACATCAGCGGCAGGCTCATCAACGGCAGCTGGTAATCGGCTGCCGGCAAGGCTTCACCGATGGCTTTCACGATGATGCGTGTGGGCTCGCCGGAGTCCGGGTCGGTCTCCAGCGCTTGCAACAGCGTTTTCAGCGCGGCGTGCACTTCGAGCACGACGTTTGCGCCGGATGCCGCGACCTGTTGCGCGTAACGCGAAAATTGAATCGTGTCCCCCAGGCCCTGCTCCGCCCACAGCAACACGGTCTTGCCGGCGGCGGCATGCGCACCGGGCCAGCGTGCAACGTCGCCATGCCGCTGCGGATCGGCGAGTTCGCCCTGCCAGCGCGCCTCGTACAAGGGCCACGCCTCGTCGAAACGTCCCAGCGCCAGCAAGGTCAGCGCCAGGTTGACACTGGCGTCGGCATAACCGGCGCGCAGGCTCAGGGCCTTCCGGGCGGCGGCGATCGATTCCTCATAGCGACGCAGGCGTCCCAGAGATGCGGCGCGGCACACCCAGCCATCACCGAAGTCCGGCTCCTGCGCCAGCACCTGGTCGACGCTGGCCAGCGCCTCTTCGTTGAGATGAAGTTCGTGTTGCAGCAACGCCAGATCGAAGCGATACACAGTCTGTGCGGGCGCCAGCGCAACCGCCTTCTGCATGCTCTGCAAGGCCTCGCCCGGCCGTTGCAAACGTCCCAGCGAGATGGCGTGGAGGTGCCAGGCGTCGGCGTTCTGCGGGGCCAGTCGGAAGAGATGTTCAAGCGTTTGCAGCGCTTCTTCGTGACGGTTGAACTGCTGCAGCAGCAAGGCTGCGGCGTGGAAGATGTCGGCATGCTGCACCCCGGCGGCGATCAGTTGCAGATAAAGGCTGAGCGCCTCCTGGTGCAGACCGGCTTCGTACAGCACGCGGCCGAGCTTGTAACTCACCGCGAGTTCGCCGGGCGTCAACGCCAATGCGCGGCGGTACAGCCCGATCGCCTGCGCGTGCAGCTGTAGTCCCGCGGCTACGGCGCCGGCCAAGTGCAGCAAATTGAAATCGGCGTCGACCTGCTGCGCCAGCGGCTGCAGGATGGCGTGGGCAGCCTCCAGCTGGCCGTGCTGGAAAAACAGGTAAGCCTGGGCGATGGCGTCGTTATTGTTCATGGCCGCGATGTTAACACGCGACGGCATGCCAATGCCCCGGCTAGGCGTTGAAGTAACGCCCGGGAGATTCGCCGAAACAGCGTCGGAACATGGCGATGAAATTGCTCGGCGAGGCATAGCCCAGCGCATCCGCGACAGCGGCCACCTGTTCGCCGCGCGCCAGCCGTTCCAGCGCATGCGTGAGCAATGCCTGCTGGCGCCATTGGGCAAAGCTGCAGCCGACCTCGAGACGAAACAGCCGGCTCATCGTGCGCGGCGACAGACCGGCCCATTCGGCCCATTGCTCGAGCGTGCGATTGTCGGCCGGCTCCTGCATGATGGCCGAGACGATCCGCAGCAAACGGCGATCCGTCGGCAACGGCAGATGCAGCGGCTCGTGCGGCGCTTGCCGCACCTCGTCGAGCAGCACGTTCATCACGCGCCGTTGCGCCGGCGACAATTCGTCCTGCATGCTCCACGTCACCGCGCGCCGCACCAGCGCACGCATCAGGTCGGAGACGCCGATCACGCAGGGCTTGTCGGGCAGGCCGCGGCAGGCCTCGGGTGAGATCAGGATGCTCCAGCCGCTCATGACGCCCATGATGTCGGCCTGATGCAACTCTCTCGGCGGAATCCAGCCGGCGCGCTGCGGCGGCAACAGCCACGACCCGTGTTTGGTGCGGGCATGCACCAGTCCGCTTTCTATGCAAAAAAGCTGGCCGCGCAGATGGGTATGCCAGTCGTATTCGCGCGTGCCGATCTTGAGCCGCTGGAAATCGTCGGCGCGCAGGTCATCACCCCAGATCGCGATCAGCGGTGGTCCGTCGGCGCGGTCGCTGACGTCGGCGAATTGCGCATAGAGTTCTTTTGTCATGGCCGGATTTCAGTATATTCTGTCCAAACAACGTTATCACGCTTTCCCGCTTTTGTTCAATACTGGGCTTCACGACAGGGCTGCAACGCAATCCCGCCGCCTTTCCATGTGTATTCCCAGAGCGAAAGAACAACGTGAAACCATCCACCACTCCACCTCTGCACGTAATCGTCATCGGCGCCGGCCTGGGCGGCCTGTGCCTGGCCCAAGGCCTCAAAAAGCATAGCATCGCGGTCACCGTCTACGAAAAGGACGCGTCGCCGTTCAGCCGCACCCAGGGTTATCGCATCCGCATCGACCAGGGCGGCCGCGACGCCCTGCAAGCCTGCCTGCCGCCGGCCCGCTACCAGCTGTTCGACGCCACTTGCGCACGGGCCGCAACAAGCGTCGACACCATCAATGGACAACTGGAGCCGCTGGCCGGAAAGTGGGTCAGCAGTTGGCGCAAGGGCGCTGCGGACGGCGCGCCGGATAGCCTTGCCGATCGCCAGACCATGCGCCGGGTGTTGCTGCAGGACCTGCGACGCGAAGTGCATTTCGGCGCGCAATTCCTGCAATACGAAGAGATGCCGGATGGCCGGGTGACTGCGCATTTCGTCAACGGCCGCAGTGCCGTGGGCGACGTCCTGGTGGCTGCCGACGGGGTCCACTCGGCGGTGGCGGCACAGCGCTTCCCGGCAATGCGGCCGCAGGACACCGGCGACGTCTGCCTGTACGGCAAGACGCCGCTGACAGCGACCTTGCGCGCAACGCTGGCGCACCGGCTGCAAGCCGGCACCAGCGTCATTTTCGAAAAGGGACTGGCGGGCGTGATCGACGTCATGCGCTTCGAGGCGAACGGCAGTGGCGGCGGTTTCGACGCCGACCTGCCGCAGCCGGATGACTATCTGTACTGGGCGCTGGTCGGTGCGCGCGAACGCTTCGGCTTGTCGCGCGATCCGGATGCGGTGCTGCGCTTCAGTGCGGCCGAACTGACGCAAATCATCGGCACCGTCACCGCCGACTGGTCGCCGGCGCTGAAGCTGGTGTACGAATCCTGCGATCCGGCCGCCCGCACGCTGGTGCCGATCCGCACCGCGAGCGTGCCGCGCCTGTGGAAGGCGTCGCGGGTGACCGCGCTGGGCGACGCCATTCACGCCATGAGCCCGGCCGGCGGCTTGGGCGCCAACTCCGCACTTGCCGACGCCGCTCTGCTCACGCGCGTGCTGGTCGAAGCGCAAGAAGCCAGCGGCATGGCCACGGCCGACACCATCACCCCCGCTGTCGACCTGTATGAAAGCCTGATGTGTGCGCGCAGTTTTGCCGCGCTGGCGTCTTCGCAGCGTGGCAATCGCCAGCTGCTGGGGCGCGACGCGAGCACGCTGACCGGCTGACGCCGCCAGGAAACTGCGCCCGGTTCAGGTCTCCGGGTGCAATGGGGCGCGCGAGCCATACCGGTTGGCGTAGACCCAGGTGAATTCCGCGCCAAGCAGGAATATCTGCGCCGAATAATAGATCCACGCCAGCAGCAAGGCGAACGACCCGGCCGCGCCGAATCCCGAGGTCATGCCGGCGCGGCCCAGGTACAGGCCGATCAGGTACTTGCCGATGATGAACAGTATGGTTGTCGCCACCGCGCCGGCGCGTACGTCGTGCCAGGCCAGCCGCACGCTTGGCAGGTATTTGTAGATCACCGAGAACAAGCCCGTAAACACCGCGAACGAAATCGCGAAGTTCAGCGCCTGCAACAGGATTTCCCAACCGGTGAACCAGCTGCCCCACCATTTCCCCAGCGCCGCCAGTCCCGCGCTGGCCACCAGCGAAATGATCAGCATGAAGCCGAGGCCGAGTATCAGTCCGAACGACAGCAGCCGCTTGCGGATCAGCAGCCAGATGCCGCTGTCGCGCGGCGCCGCCGGAATGTGCCAGATGCGGTCAAGTGCGCTCTGCAACTCGGCGAACACGGCGGTGGCCCCGATCACCAGCGTGACAATGCCGAGGCCGGCGGCGATGATGCCGTCGCGCGGTTCACTCACCGATTTCAGCAAGCCCTGCACCGCCATCGCTCCCTCCACACCGACCACGCCCTGGATCTGCCCGACGATTTCGCCTTGTGCTGCGTCGTGGCCGAACACCATCCCCGCCACTGCAATCGCGATTACCAGCATCGGCGCCAGCGAAAAGATCGTGTAGTAGGCAATTGCGGCTCCCATGCTCGGCGCGAAGTCGTCCAGCCAGGCCGTCACTGCGCCTTTGCTGAGCTGCCAGGCTTGTTGCAGACGGGTCTCATCGGGAAGCTTGCGAATGAAGGTGTGGGACATGGCTTGGTTCCGGGCAAATAAGGAGTCGGATCGCGGCGATGCCGGTTGATTCCCGGAAAAGGGTCTTTTCGCCGTTTTCGCGGCTGCCGATGGTTTTTCCGGTCCGGCAGCGTCGTTATGCGGCAACGCAGCGATTGTTCATATTCCTGAAATGCCGTATATTTCAGTAATTACTGAAAATTCAAAACAATCCACAATGCCGAACTCCCAGGAATTCTCCATGGAACCCAACACCCTCAGCCCCCTGATGCAGCGTTTCATCCTCCATTTCGGCGAAATGGGCAGCCGCTGGGGCATCAACCGCACCGTGGGCCAGATCTACGCCCTGCTGTACGTGCAGGCGCGCCCGCTTAACGCCGATGAAATCGCCGATTACCTGAGTTTTTCCCGCTCCAACGTCAGCATGGGACTCAAGGAGCTGCAGTCGTGGCGGCTGGTCAAGTTGCTGCACCAGCCCGGCGACCGCCGTGAATATTTCGAACCGCCGAAAGACATCTGGGACATTTTCAAGGCCTTGCTGGAAGAACGCCGCCGCCGCGAGATCGAACCGACACTGTCGATGCTGCGCGACGCCCTGCTCGAAACGCCGGCCAGCGCCGACGACAAGCACGCGCAAAAACGCATGCGCGAAATGTATGACCTGATCGAGCTGTCCAGTTCCTGGTTCGACGACGTGCAGCGGCTGTCGCCGGAAACCTTGTCCTCGCTCATGAAGATGGGCTCGAAGATCAAGAAGCTGCTCGACGTGAAGGACAAGTTCCGCTTCGGCGGCGAGAAGGCCGACAAGAACGACAAGGCCGACAAGGAAGAGAAGGCGGCGGCTGCCTCTGCCGCCAAGGCGAAGGAGTGATCCATGTCCAGACCTTCATGGTTGCTGCGCACGCATAGCCTCTGGCACCTGCCGCGCCTGACCAAACTTCCGCTCGGCGCCGAGATCGCCTTGATCCTGGTGGTCAAGATCGCGCTCCTGACGCTGCTGGCGAAAACCTTTTTCTCCGAACCGCAGGCCAGGAAGATGCGCATGCCCACCGCCCAGGTGGAACAGCATCTGCTGGCGCCGGCACCTGAATCCGTTTCCACACCTGCCGTCCCCACCGTCTCCACTTCCACCACCGAGGTCCCCCATGCTTCCCATTGACGAAGTCGTCAGTCTGTCGCGCCTTCAGTTCGCCATCACGGCGCTGTATCACTTCCTGTTCGTTCCCCTGACGCTCGGCCTGTCCTGGATCCTGGTCATCATGGAATCCGTCTACGTCATGACCGGCAGCCCCATCTACAAGGACATGACGCGTTTCTGGGGCAAGCTGTTCGGCATCAACTTCGCCATGGGCGTGGCCACCGGCATCACGCTCGAATTCCAGTTCGGCACCAACTGGTCGTACTACTCGCACTACGTCGGCGACATCTTCGGCACCCCGCTGGCGATCGAAGGCATGGCGGCGTTCTTCCTCGAGTCGACCTTCGTCGGCCTGTTCTTCTTCGGCTGGGATCGACTGTCGCGCGTCAAGCATCTGATGGTGACCTTCCTGGTGGCGTTGGGATCGAGCCTGTCGGCGTTGTGGATCCTGATCGCCAACGGCTGGATGAACAATCCGGTCGGCGCGGAATTCAATTTCGAAACCATGCGCATGGAACTGGTCAGCATGACCGACGTGATCTTCAATCCGGTGGCGCAGGTGAAGTTCGTGCACACCGTCGCGGCCGGCTATGTCACGGCGTCAATGTTCGTGCTGGGTGTATCCGCCTGGTATCTGCTCAAGGGCCGCGATACCGCATTCGCGCTGCGCTCGTTTGCGGTCGCCGCCGGCTTCGGCCTGGCCTCGACGCTGTCGGTGATCGTGCTCGGCGACGAATCCGGCTACACCGCCGGCGAAGTCAACAAGGTCAAGCTTGCCGCCATCGAAGCCGAATGGGAAACCCACCCTGCGCCGGCCGGCATCACCATCTTCGGCCTGCCCGACAACAAGGGCGAGCGCACCGACTATGCGTTCAAGGTGCCTTACGTCCTCGGCCTGATCGCCACGCGCTCGGTCGATACGCCGGTGATCGGCATCAAGGATCTGAAGAAGGAACACGAAGTGCGCATCCGCAACGGCATGCTGGCCTATGCCGCGCTGACGCGACTGAAATCCGGCGACAAGTCGCCCGAGGCGCGCGCCGAGTTCGACAAGCTCAAGCATGACCTCGGCTATGGCCTGCTGCTCAAGAAGTACACGCCCAACGTGATCGACGCCACGCCGCAGCAGATCGCCAATGCGGTCGACGACACCATCCCGAACGTAGCGCCGCTGTTCTGGTCGTTCCGCGGCATGGTGGCGCTGGGCATGCTGTTCCTGTTCATCTTCTCGGCGGCGTTCTACTTCCTGGTGCGCAAGCAACTGGCGCCGCAACGCTGGCTGCTGCGGCTGGCCGTGTTTAGCATCCCATTGCCGTGGATCGCCGCCGAACTGGGCTGGATCGTGGCCGAATACGGCCGCCAGCCCTGGACCATTGCCGGCATCCTGCCGACGCATCTGTCGGCCTCGACCCTGCAAGCGTCGAGCCTGTATTTCAGCCTGGCCGGATTTATCCTGTTCTATACCTTCCTGCTGGTCGTGGAAATGATGCTCATGGTCAAGTACGCCAAGCGCGGGCCAAGCAGCCTGCACACCGGCAAATACCACTGGGAGCTGCTGGAGAAGGAAAAGAAACCGGCTGTTGCTGCGAAGCCGCCGCTGCCGAAACCGGCGCGCTGACGTCCGTGCAGAAACTTGTGCCGGCGCTCGGGCAGAAACTCACGCAACTCACCACATTCACGAAGAAGTACACAAGGAAATCCTCATGATCTTCGATTACGAAACCTTAAAAATCATCTGGTGGGCCTTCGTCGGCGTGCTCATCATCGGCTTCGCGCTGACCGACGGCTTCGACTTCGGCGTGGGCATGATGCTGCCCTTCGTCGGCAAGACCGACGCCGAACGCCGCGTGCTGATCAATTCCATCGGCCCGACCTGGGAAGGCAACCAGACCTGGTTCATCACCGCCGGCGGCGCCACCTTCGCGGCCTGGCCGCTGGTCTACGCGACGGCCTTCTCGGGCTTTTACATCGCGCTGATGGTGTTGCTGTTTTCGCTGTTCTTCCGTCCGGTCGGCTTCGACTATCGCAGCAAGGTGGCCGATCCGCGCTGGCGCAATGCCTGGGACTGGGGCCTGTTCGTGGGCGGCATCGTGCCGCCGCTGATCTGCGGCGTGGCCTTCGGCAACCTGTTGCTAGGCGTGCCGTTCCACTACGACGAGACCATGCGCGTGGAATACACCGGCAGCTTCTTCGAACTGCTCAATCCCTTCGGCCTGCTGTCCGGCGTGCTGAGCGTGGCGATGCTGCTGACCCACGGCGCCACCTTCATCATGGTGAAGACCGAAGCGGTGATCGCGGCGCGTGCGCGCAAGATTGCACTGTGGGGTGCACTCGCCACCCTCGCCTTGTTCGTGGCGGCCGGTTTCTGGGTGGCGCACGGCATTGACGGCTACAGCATCACCGACATGCCGAGCGCCAACAGCGCCTTCATGCCGCTGGCGAAGACGGTCGAGATCGTCTCCGGCGCGTGGATGGACAACTATGCGCGGTGGCCCGAAACCAAGGCGATCCCGATCACCGCCATCGCCGGACTGCTGCTGGTGCTGGTCTTCGGCGCGTGGCGCAAGGCGCGACTGGCGTTCATCAGCAGCGGCATCGCCGTAGCCGGCATCATCCTGACCGCAGCCACGGCAATGTTTCCGTTCATCATGCCGTCGTCGCTGGACCCGCGCAGCAGCCTGACCATCTGGGATTCGGTGTCGAGTCACAAGACGCTGGGCATCATGTTCTGGCTGGTGCTGTTCTTCGTGCCGCTGATCATGATGTACACCGCCTGGGTGTATCGCGTGATGCGCGGCAAGGTGACGCTCAAGCACATCGCCGACAATGAACATACGGCTTACTAACCACCGCTTACTAACCATTGAATAGTCGAGAAGGAGAACATCATGTGGTATTTCGCCTGGATACTCGGGGTCGGCCTGGCGCTGGCCTTCGGCATCATCAACGTCATGTGGCTGGAAGCCAACTACGCCTTCGGCCGCCGCAAGGAAGATGAGACCCGCGAACGCTTTGTCGCCGCCAGCGCCCAGGCCGAGCTGGCAAAAAAACGCCCGTCCAAACCTTGAGGCCGCGATGAAAACACCTTCCGCCCATCTCGTCGATACCGACGCCGCTCTGCTGCAGGACTTGCCCGGCGCGGATTTTTCCGATGCGTTCAGCATTGCCCTCAGCGATGAACAAGCGCGCCAGTCGGCCGCTCAACTGGCGGAGCTGATGTTCCGCCGCAAACCGTCCTGGATCTCGCTGCTGCTGTCGATCCGCAATCGCGCGGTGGCGATGTTCGGCCTCCGGGCCGCCGACATGCAGATCGACGACGGGGTACGCCGTGCCGTAGGAGGGTTTCCGATGATCAGCCAGAGCGATGATCTGGTGCAGCTCGGCTTCGACGACAAGCACCTGGATTTCCGCGTCTGGGTGCGGCGCGATGCGGCCACGCCGACTTCACCGGCGCAGCTGACGCTGACCACCGTGGTGCGCACCAACCAGTTGCTGGGCCGCGCCTATCTCGGCGCGATCATGCCGTTTCACCGGTGCATCGTGCCGGCGATGCTGAACAGCTTGCGTAGCTGAACGCCGCTTGTCCTGCAAAAACAAAAAGCCCCGCCGTTTGATCGGCGGGGCTTTTTTACATCGTCGGTCGCACATCGCGGCCGGCGACCTGTTTCAGTTCTTAAACCAGTGTCAGCGTCACGTTGATGTTGCCGCGTGTGGCGTTCGAGTATGGGCAGACTTGATGCGCCTTGTCGATCACCGATTGCGCAACCGCGCGGTCCAGGCCCGGCAGGGAAATGTTCAGCGCCACTTCGATGCCGAAGCCGCCTGGGATGGTGCCGATGCCGACGGTGCCGGTGATGCTGGTGTCAGCAGGAATGGCGATCTTTTCCTGGCCGCCGACGAACTTGATCGCACCGAGGAAACAGGCTGAATACCCGGCAGCGAACAGCTGTTCAGGGTTGGTGCCGTTGCCGCCTGCGCCACCCAGTTCTTTTGGCGTGGTCAGCTTGATGTCCAGGACGCCGTCGGACGACTTGGCCGAGCCTTCACGGCCGCCGGTTGCAGTTGCAGTCGCTTGGTAGAGTGCTTTTTCGATTTTCATTTTGTTTCCTTTCGGTGGTTTCAGAAGAAGATGCGGGGGGAGCATCGGGTTATCAGATCAGTAATGAATCAGTAATGGATCAATAAATAAGTCAGGGCAAGAATTCATTTAAATCCCAAACCATGCAAACTGCAAGGAATTTAAATTTTAAACAATAAAATTGCTAACAATATAAATAATAAACGAGTAAAACGTAATACGACCGCTCCTGCAAATACCAAAATCACGCAACGACAATCAGGAATCTTCAGCGTCTTCCAGCAAGCCCTTGCGCAAGTCTTTCAGTTGCTCACGCAGGCTGGCGACTTGTTCCAGCGGCGGCAAGGCGCACATCAGCCGTTCCGGCACCGCCGTTGCCCGCTTGCGCAGGGCGCGTCCATCCTGGCTGAGCCGGACCACGACGCGACGCTCGTCTTCGGTGTCGCGGGCGCGGTGCAGCAAACCCATCGCTTCCATGCGCTTGAGCAACGGTGTCAGCGTACCCGAATCGAGGAACAGCTTGCCGCCCAGATCCGACACGGTGACTTCGTCCTTTTCCCACAACACCAGCATCACCAGATATTGCGGATAAGTGATGTCGAGGTCTTTCAAAATCTTCTTGTAGACCTTGGTCATCGCCAACGACGCCGAGTACATGGCGAAGCACAATTGATTTTCAAGCATCAGGGCCTGATCAATTGCTGCTGCGTTCTTCGATGTGTTTGCGTTTGCCATGGAGTGAATAATACATAGTCAAAAATTAAATTGCAAGCAATTTAAATAAAAACCCGCATTGATTTAAAAATACAACAAACTTGCCGATCGGCAAGTCAGTCGCCCGGCGGCGCGACCAAGCGCTCGAAACGCTGCTCCACCATCTCCTTGCCCCACTGCGCGCCCGGCCATTCTTCCTTGAGCTGGAATCCGCAGCCCTCATACAGACGGCGCGCCGCATCGAGTCCCTGGAAAGTCCACAGCTGTACCGAGGCAAATCCCTGCGCATCGCAAAATGCCATCGCTGCATCCATCAAACGGCGCCCTACGCCCGCACCGCGCAGGCCGTCGTCGACGATGAACCAGCGCAGGTGCGCCTTGTTGTCGCCCAAGTCCTGGCCGTCGATGGCCACCGATCCGACGATGCGCTGCCCCTGCACGGCCAGCCACAAACCATTGCGAGGATGATCCAGGCGCGGCACGAACTCCGCCATGCCGGCAGCCACCTTGCTCTCGAAAAAGCTGCCGAAGCCGACGCTGCGCGCATAGAACAGGGCGTGCATCTGGACAATGCGGCCGATCACGCCCGCCTGATAACCGGCGACGATGCGAATCTCGCCGGCCTGCTCCATTGCCTTGCCGGAGCGGCGCGCCTCCAGCGCCTGCGCATAGATACCCAGTCCTTGCGCCACGGCGTCCTGCTGATTTGCGCTCAATTGTTCGAGCGCACCGACAACCTGCTTGCGGCCGAACGCTTGGACGGCAGCCAGTGTGCGCCGGCCTTGCGGTGTCAGCGCCAGCCATTTGACACGGCCGTCGCTGTCGCTGGCCTGCTCCTGCAATTCCCCGGCCTCGATCAGCTTGCGCACCATACGGCTGACGCTGGATTTTTCAAGATCGAGGAATTCGGCAAGCTGCGCGGCGCTCATCGATTTGCGCGAACCGATCTCGATGATGGCGTGCACGGCGGACGGCGGATAATCGGTCGCCGCCAGCGTGGATTTCATGAAGCCCAGCTCGCGCACCATCCGGCGCGAAGCGGTGCGGATGCCGTCGACAAAATAAAAATCCGGTGAAGAGCCTGCTTTTTGCATATTTTCCGTCCCTCTTTTCATATAGTTGTATTATACAACTATATGCCGAGATGAATCATCATGATTGACTTGCTTCCCTCAGGAGAAAACGCCATGGAAACAATGCCGAAAAAGGAATGCCACGCCAGCCCCTCCAACATGGCCGGACAAGTCGCATTGGTGACCGGAGGCGGCAGCGGCATCGGTCGCGCTGCAGCGATTCGCATGGCGAGTGCGGGTGCGGCTGCGGTCGTGATTGCCGGACGGCGTCGCCCGGAGGGAGAAGCCGTCGCCGCCGAATGCCGCGCCGCCGGCGCGCAAAGCCTTTATGTGCAAACCGATGTCACGCAGGAAAGCGAGGTTCAACGCCTGATCGACACCGTACTGGCGCAATTCGGACGTCTGGATGCGGCATTCAACAATGCCGGGCGCCAGGAACGACGGGCCTCCCTGCACGCACAGGAGTCCGGTGTTTACGACGCCATCTTCGATGCCAATGTCCGCGCCGTGTTCCTGTGCCTGAAATATCAGTTGCCGCCCATGCTGGCGCGCGGCAAGGGCAGCATCGTCATCAACACGTCCGTCAGCGGCGTGCGCAATCCCAATCCCGGGCTTGCGCTCTACTCCGCCTCCAAGGCCGCCGCGATTTCACTGATGCGGTCGGCCGCCATGGAATACGCCTCCCACGGCATTCGCATCAACGCGATTGCTCCGGGCAGAGTGGTGACCGACATGATGCTCGCATCGGGCATCGCCGACATGTCCGCGGTGGCCGCAGGCCTGCCCCTCAAACGCATGGGGCAACCGGAGGAAGTCGCCGAAGCCGTGCTCTGGCTGCTGTCCGGCGCGGCATCGTACGTGGTCGGTCATGTGCTGGCGGCAGATGGCGGGTTCCTCGCATCATGAGCTCGGCGTCCCGGTACGCGACGGCGTGAACAGGCCATCACTCGCTGCCGCCAATCCCCTGTATCATGCGGACCAGCATGAGTGCGGCGGCAAAAATGCCGCTTATTGCATACCGCTTCTTCTTGCCATCCATCATCCCGCCCCCTCCGAAAAATGCATTCGACAAAATCCTCCATCTCGCTCGCCCTGTTCTGCAAGGTGGTCGATAACTACGGCGATATCGGCATCTGCTGGCGGCTGGCGCGGCAATTGCAAAAGGAACACGGCGTCGCTCTCACTTTATGGGTCGACGACCTGAAGAGCTTCCGCAGGATCTGCCCTGAAGTCGCGACCGACTGCGAGACGCAGGAAATTCAGGGCGTCATCGTCAGGCACTGGCGCGATCAGAACGGCGTCTTTGCCGCCGGCGACGTGGCCGACATCGTCGTTGAATTCTTCGCCTGCGACATCCCGCCCGGCTATATCAAGGCAATGTCCGAATGCACTCCACATCCGGTGTGGCTGAATCTGGAAGGCCTGACGGCGGAAACCTGGGTGGAAGGCTGCCACATGCTGCCTTCGCCGCATCCGCAATTGCCGTTGACGAAGTATTTCTTCTTTCCGGGATTCAACAAACGCACCGGCGGCCTGCAAGTCGAAGCCGGCCTGATTGCGCGGCGCGAGGCCTTCCAGGCCGATCCGCGCGCCGCCGCCGATTTCCTGGCGCAATTCGGCGTGACCGAAACCGGGATGGACGCGCTCAAGGTATCGCTCTTCTGCTATCCGCAAGCGCCGATCGCCGCGCTGTTCGCGGCGTGGCAAGCCGGCGAACGCGCCGTCGTCTGCCTGGTGCCGGAAGGCGTCGGCGGCGATGCGGTGACGGATTTTCTCGGCCGGCAATCGACGGCGGGCGCCCATGCCACGCGCGGCAGCCTGACCGTGCGCGTCATCCCCTTCGTGCCGCAGCCCGATTACGACAAACTGCTATGGGCCTGCGACGTCAATTTCGTGCGCGGCGAAGACTCCTTCGTCCGCGCGCAATGGGCGGCCAAACCGTTCATCTGGCATATCTACCCGCAAGACGAGAACCTGCACCACGTCAAGTTGAAGGCTTTCCTGAACACCTGCCTGGCGGCAACTGCGAGCCTGACGGCGCTGACGCTGGCCTGGAACGGCGCCGCCGGCGATGGCGACGTTGTCGATGCGGTCGACCTTGCCGCGCTATGGCGTGATATGGAGGCAGAGCTGCCCGACATTGCCAGGCTGTCCACGAAATGGGAGCAGACGTTGCTGGAAAACGGCGATTTGGCGACGAATTTGCTGAAGTTTGCAGAAACAGTTCCGCCACGAGCCTGAAGCGACGCAAATATAGGTTAAAATATAGGGCTAATTTTTACGCATCAATGCATCAACAATCTAATCGTACGTGGGCTTGCGGTGTTTTTTGCCAGTAGGCTACAGAAGATTTTTACGCAACCTACTTTTTACGTATATTCGCTATGAAATTTGCAAAAGAAATTCGCGTCGGCAACATCATTATGGTTGACAGCAAGCCAATGATCGTCCTGCGCTCCGACGTCAACGGTTCGAGCCGCACCGGCTTCACTTACAAGTGGAAGATGAAGAACTTGCTGACCAACAGCCCGCAGGAAAACGTTTTCCGCGGCGACGACAAGTTCGACGTGGTCGTGCTGGACAAGAAGGCAGTGACTTATTCCTACTTCGCCGATCCGCTGTACGTGTTCATGGACTCCGAATACAACCAGTTCGAAATCGAAGGCGAAAACCTGGGCGACGCCCTGGGCTACCTGAAGGACGGCATGGAATGCGAAGCGGTCTTCTACGACGGCAAGGCAATTTCGGTCGAACTGCCGACCACCATCGTTCGCCAGGTTGTGTACTCGGAACCGGCCGTCAAGGGCAACACTTCGGGCAACGTCCTGAAGGAAGCCAAGATCGAAAACGCGATCGAAGCGAATCAGATCGTCGTGATGGTTCCGCTGTTCGTCAGCCAGGACGACCAGATCGAAATCGATACACGCACCAACGAATACAAGAAAGTCGTCCGTAACTGATCAACGTCAGATACATCGGCAGGCTTCACTTGCCTGACTTGCTGCAATAAAAAACGCTGCGAATTTCGCAGCGTTTTTTTCGTCCTCGCGATTCCCCGCGCGGTTCACTTCCACGTCCCCCTCTCCCGTCTACTCCAAGCCTTTGGCCTCCGCCAGGCGACGCGCCGCCTTGCCGCCTTCGCTGGCCCAAAATGCCGTATCGGCGGCCTGGATGCGCTGCGCCGAATTCTCCATGTGACGCAAGGCCGCCGCACGCGCAGCATCGGCGTCGCCGTCGTCGATCGCCTGCGCAATCACGGCATGCTCGTTGCGCACCTGCTGGCCGAAATCCTCCCGGCGCGCCTCGTTGATGCGCGCGACCCGGATCGCCGCCTGCAGGAACTGGCTCAGGAACTGCAACAGCGAGGTGTATAGCGGATTGTGCGCCGCCTCGGAAATCGCCGCATGGAAAGCGAAGTCTTCCGGCACGCCGTCGCGCCCCGCCAGTACCGCCTTGTCGATATCCTTCAATGCCTGCCGGATGCGTTGGTTCTGCGCCTTGGTGCGGCGCTGTGCCGCCAGCGCCGCCATCTCGCCCTCGACGCCGCGGCGCAATTCGATCACGCGCAACACTGCCTGGATCGAGTCGTGCACATCGATATCGAGCCGGAACGGGGTGGCGTTGTTCGGCTCCAGCACCACGGTGCCGCTGCCGCGCCGCGACCCGACCAGGCCCTCCGACTTGAGCCGCGAAATCGCTTCACGGATGACGGTGCGGCTGACCTGGAAACGTTCGGTCAGTTCATTCTCGGAAGGCATGCGCGCGCCCGGTGCGAAATCGCCCTGGCGGATCTGCTCGACCAGCGCGCCGGTCACGCGATCGGCCAGCGTCCCCTTGGCGGAATCGGGTGCGCCGGACGGTGCGGTGCGGGAAACAGTTTTGGAAAGCTGAGTATTTTTCATGTTGATTGACATGATACCGCTTTCTTCTTACACTGATCGCAAAGTTGTATGACAACTTTACAGTTTCACCCAATCAAACAGCAATCTGTTCATAGCCCGCAGCGAGGGGCACGAGCAGGTCAAAGGAGAACACATGCATATTGTCATCACCGGCGGCGCCGGTTTCCTGGGCAGTCGCCTGGCGCGTCAATTGCTCAAGCGCGGTCAGCTGACCGGCAGCGACGGCAAGCAGCAAACCATCAGCCGCATCACCCTGCTCGACGTCGTGGCCGCGCAAGGCTTCGACGATGCGCGCATTGAAGCGGTGGTCGGCGACATCGCCGACGCTGCGGTGATCGAACGCGCCATCACCAGGGACACGCAATCGATCTTCCATCTGGCGGCCATTGTCAGCGGCCAGGCCGAAGCCGATTTCGAACTCGGCATGAAGATCAACTTCGACGCCACCCGCCTCATCCTGGAACGCGCCCGTGCGCTCGGCACCAAGCCGCGCGTGGTGTTCACCAGCTCGGTGGCGGTGTTCGGCGGCGACCTGCCGGCGCAAGTTCCCGACAACGCGCTGCTGATGCCGCAAAGTTCTTACGGCGCACAAAAGGTGATGGGCGAATTGCTGGTCAACGACTACAGCCGCAAGGGTTTCATCGACGGCCGCGCGCTGCGCATGCCGACCATTTCAGTGCGTCCCGGCGCGCCCAACAAGGCCGCGTCGAGCTTCGCCAGCGGCATCATCCGCGAACCGCTCAACGGCCAGCCTTCGGTCTGTCCGGTCGCGCCCGAGACGCGCATGTGGCTGATGTCGCCGCGCAAGGCCATCGACAACCTGATCCACGGTCACGAAATCAATGGAGCCGATCTCGGCCTGGCGCGCTTCCTCAGCATCGATGGCCTGTCGGTCTCGGTGCGCCAGATGGTCGATGCGCTGGAACAGGTTGCCGGCGCCGACGTCGTCAAGCTGATCGAATGGAAGGAAGACGAAACCATCAAGCGCATCGTCAATTCCTGGCCCGGCAGCTTCGAAGCCAAGCGCGCCAAGGCGCTGGGTTTCACTGCGGACAGCGATTTCGCCGGCATCGTGAAGGCGCATATCGAGGATGAAGTGAAGAAGTAATCCGCGATTGCTTCCTGCGGAAACGGCGCCGGTTCATACAACGGCGCCGTTTTTGTTTCCGGCGCAAAGCGAGAAGATGAATCTGGAGAAAATGAATCGGTCGCGCGGCTGCCTGCCATGCGTCCATAAAAAAAGCGCGGATAAATCCGCGCTGAATTGGAGACTGCAAGTTGTGCCGTTCCCCCGCCACAACTTTCCCTTCACATCCGCTACTTCGCTTTCGCCAGCATGTTGAACACGCTGGAAAAATCCAGTCCGCCCGATCCCGACTTGCTGTGGATGTCGTACAGATTGCGCGCCAAGGCGCCCATCGGCACGCTGCTGCCGGTAGCCAGCGCGTTCTCGACGGCCAGGCCCAGGTCCTTGAGCATCAGGTCGACGCCGAAGCCGCCGGCGTAGCCTTTCGATGCCGGCGCATTTTCCATCACGCCGGGGCAAGGATTGTAGACTTCCAGCGTCCAGTTGCGGCCCGAGCTCTTGGACATCACTTCCGACAAGACCTTGGGGTCCATGCCGTTGGCGATGCCGAGGCGGATCGCTTCGGAGGTGCCAATCATCAGGATGCCCAGCAGCATGTTGTTGCACACCTTGACGGTCTGGCCGCTGCCGCTGGCGCCGGCGTGGTAGATCGCCTTGCCCATCTTTTCGAGATAGGGCCGGGCGAGAGCGAAACCGTCGTCGGTGCCGCCGACCATGAAGGTCAGCGTTCCGGCAGTGGCGCCGCCGGTGCCGCCGGAGACCGGGGCGTCCAGCATGGTGTAGCCTTTTTCCAGCGCGGCGGCGGCGACCTTGCGGGCGCTTTCCGGAGCGATGGTCGAGCAGTCGATCAGCAGGGTGCCGGGCCTGATGTTAGCCAGGATGCCCTTGTCACCGAGGTAGATCGACTCGACGTGCTTGCTGGCCGGCAGCATGGTGATAACGACCTTGGCCTTGGTCACGGCGGCCATGGCATCGGCTTCCGTGACGCCGCCGGACTCGACCAGCTTGTCGACGCTGGCCTTGACCAGGTCATGCCCGCTGACCGCATAGCCCGCCTTGACCAGGTTCTGCGCCATGGGCAAGCCCATGTTGCCCAGGCCAATGAAAACGATATCGGCGCTCATGTTGTTCTCCTCTGCTTGTTCAATGGCGGATGCTTACTTCAGCGAGATGGTCGTGTTGACCTGGCCGGCCTCTTCATCCGGCGCATACCAGCGCGCGGTCACGGTCTTGGTCTGCGTCCAGAACAGTACCGCCTGCTTGCCGTTCGGGCCGAGATCGCCGAGCTTGGAAGCGCGCGAACCGGTAAAGCTGAAATACGCCACAGGCACCGGGATCGGCACGTTGATGCCGACCTGGCCGACGTCGATTTCGTTCTGGAACTTGCGTGCCGCCCAACCGGACGAGGTGAAGATCGAGGTGCCGTTGCCGTTCGGATTGGCGTTGATGAAAGCGATGGCGTCGTCCAGGGTGTCGACTTCGACGATGCACATCGCCGGTCCGAAGATCTCCTGTTCGTAGATGTCCATGCCGGCCTTGACGCCGGTGAACACGGTCGGGCCGACGAAGTTGCCGGACTCGTTGCCGGGCACCTTGCAGTTGCGGCCGTCGAGCAGCAGCTTGGCGCCCTGCTCCACGCCGACGCCGATCAGGCGCTCGACACGTTCCTTGGCGGCCTTGGAAACCAGCGGGCCGACATCGGCCTTGCGATCGCTGCCCGGACCGACTTTCATCGCCTTGGAGCGCTCGACGATTTCCGGGATCCATTCCTTGGTCTTGCCGACCAGAACCACCACCGAGTTCGCCATGCAACGCTGGCCGGCCGCGCCGAATGCTGCACCCAGCAAGTTGTTGATGGCTTGATCCTTCGGTGCGTCAGGCAGCACGATGCAGTGGTTCTTGGCGCCCATCATGCACTGTGCGCGCTTGCCGGCTTCGCTGGCGCGGCGGTAGACGTGGGTGCCGACATTGGTCGAACCGATGAAGGACACGGCCTTGATATCGGGATGATCGCAGATCATGTTGGCGACGTCAGGACCGCCATGCACCACGTTCAGCACGCCCGGCGGCAGGCCGGCCTTGTTGGCCAGTTCGACCAGGAACAGCGACGAGGTCGGATCCTGTTCGGACGGCTTGAGCACGAAGGTGTTGCCGCAGGCGACCGCGATCGGGAACATGAAGCAAGGCAGCATGACCGGGAAGTTGAACGCGGTGATGCCGGCGCCCACGCCGATCGGCTGGTGAATGGTGTAGACGTCGACGCCGCCGGCCACGTTCTCGGCCAGCTCGCCCAGTTGCAGCGAAGTGATCGAACAGGCGTGCTCCACCACTTCGAGGCCGCGCATGACTTCGCCTTCGGCGTCCGGCAGAGTCTTGCCGTGCTCACGCGTGATCAGTTCGGCCAGCGGCGCGATATTGTCGCGCAGCAGTTGCTGGAACTTGAGCATGATGCGCATGCGTTGCGCCAGCGAAGTATTGCGCCAGGTCTTGAACGCCTCCTTGGCGTTGGCGACGGCACGATCGACTTCCTCCTTGGTTGCGAACGGCACGCGCGCGACGACTTCCTGCGTGGCCGGATTGAGCACGTCGCGCCATTCTTTCGAAGTCGACTGGACGTGTTCGCCGTTGATGTAGAGGGGAACGTTAGGAATGTTGGCTTGGCTCATGATGCATTTTCCATAGTGATGTAGAAGGAACCGGCAATCGTGTCAAACCCGCGTCGGAGATGGTTGGCAGGTAAAACACGACTCCCGGAAAAACTTATTTGACCAGCGGGCAAGCCGCGTCCATCGGACGGAAGGCTTGTTGCGCAGGAATGGTCGACAGCAATTTCAGGTAATCCCAGGGCGCCTTCGATTCAGCCGGCGACTTGACCTGGTACAGGTACATGTCGTGGATCACGCGGCCATCAGGACGGATCGAGGCATTGCGCATGACGACGTCGCTGATCGGAATCTCGCGCATTTTTTGCGAGACGACTTTCCAGTCGGCGGTCTTGGCGGCGGCGCGCGCCTTCAGGAAGTGGTACACGCTGGAATACACGCCGGCCTGCACCATGGTCGGCTTGTTGTTCTTGAACTGCGCTTCAAAACGCTTGGAGAAACCACGCGTCTGTTCGTCGTAATCCCAGTAGAAGCCGTCGGTGTAGACCAGGCCCTGGGCGGCATCGAGACCGAGTGCATGGACATCGGACAGGAACACCAGCAGCGCCACCAGGCGTTGATCCTTGCCGCCCACGGCGAACGAACGCGCCTGCTTGATCGCGTTGACGACGTCGGTGCCGCCGTCAGCCAGGCCGATCACCTGGGCCTTGGAAGCCTGCGCCTGCAGCAGGAAGGACGAGAAGTCGGAAGCGTTCAGCGGATGACGGACCGAACCCAGCACGGTGCCGCCGTTGGCCTTGACGACGTCGGAGGCGTCCTTCTCCAGCGAGTGGCCGAAGGCGTAGTCAACCGTGACGAAATACCAGGACTTGTTGCCCAGCTTGGTCAGCGCAGCAGCCGCACCGGCCGCTTGCGAATAGGTGTCGAACATCCAGTGGAAACCATTGGACGCGCATTCGGCAGTGGTCAGCGCGCCGGTGGCCGGGCCGCTATACATGGCGATGCCGCCCTTTTCCTTGATCAGCTTCTGCACAGCCAGCGCCACCGACGAATTGGTCAGGTCGGCGATTGCCTCGACCTTGTCGCGGTCCAGCCATTCACGTGCGCGCGTCACGCCGACGTCGGGCTTGTTCTGGTTGTCGGCTGACAGCACTTCGATCTTCATGCCCTTGCATTCGGCCTTGAGGCAATCCTCGATCGCCAGCCTGGCTGCGACCACCGAACCCTGGCCGCCCATGGCGGAGTACGGACCGGACATGTCGGTCAGGATGCCGATTTTGACGGTGTCGGAGTTTTGCGCCTGGACGGCGCCGGAAATACAGGTCAGGGAAAGCGCTGCGACGGCCAGGCCGGCGCGGATATTCTTTTGCATGGAGTCTCCTCGTTTATATATTTTTATGAAATTGCTCTGTGGCGATTTCGAGGTTCATTTTGCATGTGCGTTAATATCGTTACAATAACCAATAATTCAAAAGCCTTTTGCATAATTGCAAAGACATGACAAAAATGCACAATGGAGACAAGATGCTGGATTGGGACAACCTGCGGGTATTTCTCGAGCTTACGCGCAGCCAGGGATTGGTCGATGCCGCCAAGAAACTCGGCATCGATCATTCGACCGTATCGCGGCGCATCAAGCGCTTCGAAGATCAGGTCGGCAGTCAGCTGTTCGACCGCAACAATCACGGCTACAGCCTGACCGCCGACGGCTACCGGCTGGTGGAATACGCGGAGAAGATAGAAAGCACCGTCTACGCCGCCGCCGAAGAACTGGGCGGCCATAACAGGCTGCTGTCGGGCCAGGTGCGCCTGGGCGCGACGGAGGGCTTCGGCACCTTCGTATTGGCGCCGCACATCGCGCATTTCTGCGCGCGCAATCCGCACATCTCGGTGGACATGCTGCCGATGCCGCGATTCGTCAATCTGTCCAAGCGCGAGGCCGACATCAGCGTGACCATCGAGCGGCCGGTCAGCGGTAATTACGTTGTCACGAAACTGGCGGACTATGCCCTGAAGCTGTACGCCACACCGGCCTATCTCGACGGCCATCCGCCCGTGCGCAGCGTGGACGATCTCGAGTCGCATGCCTTCATCGGCTATATTGACGATCTGGTGTTCAGCGAAGAACTGCGCTACAAGGAGAACATCGCGCCCGAGGCTTTTCGCGCCTTCCGCAGCACCAGCGTGATCGCGCAATACACGGCGGCACGCAGCGGCCAGGCGCTGGCGATCCTGCCCTGCTTCCTGGCCCAGCAGTCGGACGACCTGGTGCCGGTGCTGCCCGATGAAGTCGAAATCAAGCGCTCGTTCTGGCTGGTGGCCGCCAGTGAACAGCGGCACGTGGCGCGGGTGTCGGCCTTATGGAGCTACCTGCGCGACTGTATGGAGCCGAACAAGGAATTTTTGATGGGGAAGTCGCGTCAGATGACGTGGATCAAATGAGAACGCGCAACCAGCGCGCATTGTATGTGTTTCAGCAATCCCACCAGAGCCTCCCGGCTCGCACATCAGGAGATCAGCATGGCAGCAAAGAAGATTTTATTGTTGACCGGCGACTTTGCCGAAGATTACGAGACCATGGTGCCCTTCCAGGCGCTGCAAATGGTCGGTCACACGGTGCACGCCGTCTGCCCCGGCAAGAAGGCCGGCGACAAGATCAAGACTGCCATCCACGATTTTGAAGGCGACCAGACCTATACCGAAAAGCCGGGCCACCAGTTCGCGCTCAATGCCAGCTTCGACGACGTCGATCCGGCCAAATACGACGCCGTTGTCATTGCCGGCGGCCGCGCGCCGGAATACCTGCGCCTGGACGCCAAGGTGATCGCCATCGTGCGCCATTTCGCCGAAGCGAAGAAGCCGATCGCGGCGGTCTGCCACGGCGCGCAGTTGTTGGCGGCGGCGGGCGTGATCGAGGGCAAGAAGATTTCGGCTTATCCGGCCTGCGCGCCGGAAGTCAAACTGGCCGGCGGCCACTATGCCGAGATCGCCGTCGACAGCGCCGTCACCGACGGCAACTTCGTCACCTCGCCGGCATGGCCGGGGCATCCGGAGTGGCTGGCGCAGTTCCTCAAGGTGCTGGGCACGGAGATCAAGCTGTAGTCTTTTGCTTAGCCCGAAAAAAAGCCGCAGCCTGTGATGGGCTGCGGCTTTTTTACGTCATTTGCTGCTCAACGCCTGGCGATCCAGGCCGGCGATTCCTTTTCGAGGAAGGCGCGCAGGCCCTCCTTGCCCTCATCCGACGCGCGCAGATCGGCGATCACGCCGATGGTGTAGTCGCGCAGCGCCGGCGTGGCGGGCAAGGGATTGGCGACCTGCGCCAGCTCCTTGGCTCGCCGCATGGCCTGCGGGCCGTTGGCCAGCAAGGTGGCGATGATTTGTTCGGTCTTTGCCTCCAGCTCCGCCGCCGGCACCACTTCATGCACCAGGTCGATGGCGGCGGCGCGGATGGCCGTGAAGCGCTCGGCGGTAACGAAGTAGCGGCGCGCCTGCGACGTGCCGATCTTGGCGATCACGTACGGACTGATGACCGCAGGCGCCAGGCCGAGCTTGACTTCCGACAGCGCGAAAAACGCCTGGTCGCTGGCGATAGCGACGTCGCAACAGGCCACCAGGCCGACGCCTCCGCCCATCACCGTGCCCTGGATACGCGCCACGGTCGGGCATGGGAAATTGTTGAGGTTTTCCATCAGCGCGGCGAGCTGGTGCGCGTCCTTGATGTTGTCCTCGCGCGTGGCGTCGGCCATGCGGCGCATCCAGCCGAGATCGGCGCCGGCGGAAAAGGATTTGCCGGTCGAGGCCAGCACCAGCACCTTGACTTGCGGGTTGTCGCGCGCTTGCGCGATCAAGTCGATCAGATGGGCGATCAACAGGTCGTCGAAGGCGTTGTGGACTTCGGGGCGGTTCAGGGTGATGGTGGCTACCCCGCGCGCGTCGATGGCGAGATCGGCGGCTTGGCTCATGGTGTGCTCCTTTGTCTTCTATTGATTACTTGATGGCTGATGGTAAAAGAAAAATGCGGTCAAGGGGATGTGCGGGAGGAGATTAGCCGGAAATGAGGAGATTGGTTGTCTTTGGGAGGACAAAGGCGGAGGTGAGTGCGGCGGGATTTGCGGCGGGTTTCGCCCGCTTTGCGGGCGTGCGCGTTTCGGCTTTGCCGAAACATTGCTTTTTGTTCTTGGGATTATTTTTTACGGCGTTAACTTCGAAGCCGGCTAACGAACGCTGCGCGTCCGGGGATTCGCCTACCTTCGGCAGGCCGCGGTTTCGCTTGCAAGCGAAACCCTTCGAATCCCCCAAGTGATGTGCGCAGGCACATCACTTGGGGACGTCAAAATAAAAATGCCCGCATCAGCGGGCATTTTTGTTTTGGCGTCCCCAGGGGGATTCGAACCCCCGTACTCACCGTGAAAGGGTGATGTCCTAGGCCTCTAGACGATGGGGACAAAGTCCTGTACTGCAGTAACCGTTCAAATAGCACATTGCAAAAGCTGGCGTCCCCAGGGGGATTCGAACCCCCGTACTCACCGTGAAAGGGTGATGTCCTAGGCCTCTAGACGATGGGGACATCGCATACATCATGTCCCGCAGCTGTTACCGTACTACGACTGTGTGGCATCACAGTTTGTTACCTGCATCTTACTGCTTGTTCGCTGGTGGAGGTAAGCGGGATCGAACCGCTGACCTCTTGCATGCCATGCAAGCGCTCTCCCAGCTGAGCTATACCCCCTTGCGAAGAAGCGAGATTATGCAATACCCATGGGTAAATAGCAAGCGGGTTTTTAGAAAAGACCCTCTTTTTATGACAAATAGTTTTGCAAGCGCGCCAACACAACGTCACGCCCGAACAATTCCAGCACCGCGTCGATCGCCGGGGTCTGCAACTGACCTGCGACGATCAGGCGCAACGGCATCGCCAGCAGCGGCATCTTGAGCGTGTGGGCGGCCAGCACTTCCTTGATCATGGCGCCCAGCGCGGCCTTGTTCCATTCCACCGTGGCGCAGCGTGCGGCGAAATCCTGCAGCGCCGGCTTGATCGCGTCGGTGATGTGCTGCGCCACCAGCGCTGCATCAGGAGCCGGCTGACGGTAGAACATCTGCACCGCGGTCGCCAGTTCATTAACGGTGTTGGCGCGCTCCTTGAGCAGTGCTATGGTCTGCGCCAGCGGCGGCGCGCCGTCGAATTGCGCCCCCTCTTTTTCCAGCAGCGGACGCGCCAGCGCGGCCAGGCGTTCGTTGTCGGCCAGCTTGATGTAGTGGTTATTGAGCCAGGCCAGTTTTTCCGGATTGAATTGCGCGGGCGACTTCGACAAGTGGTCGAGGTCGAACCAGCCGCAGAATTGTTCCATCGAGAAAATCTCTTCGTCGCCGTGGCTCCAGCCCAGGCGCGCGAGGTAATTCAGCATCGCTTCCGGCAAGAAACCTTGCGCCGGATAATCCATCACGCTGACCGCACCGTGGCGTTTGGACAGCTTCTCGCCGTCCGCGCCGAGGATCATCGGCACGTGGCCATATTGCGGCAGCGTGCCGCCCAGCGCCTTGAGGATGTTGATCTGGCGCGGTGTGTTGTTGACATGGTCGTCGCCGCGGATCACATGGGTGATCTTCATGTCCCAGTCGTCCACCACCACGCAGAAGTTGTAGGTCGGGGTGCCGTCCGGACGTGCGATCACCAGGTCATCCAGCTCGCGGTTGGAAATCGTGATAGGCCCCTTGACCACGTCGTCCCAAGTGACGTCGCCGTCGAGCGGATTGCGGAAACGCACTACCGGCTTGCGCCCCTCCGGAATCGCCGGCAAGGTCTTGCCGCGCTCCGGACGCCAGGTACCGTCGTAACGCGGCTTTTCACCGGCGGCGCGTTGACGCTCGCGCATCGCTTCAACTTCTTCCGGCGAGGAGTAGCAATGATAGGCGGTGCCCTGCAACAGCATTTCCGCCACCACTTCGCGGTAGCGGGCCATGCGCTTCATCTGATAGAACGGACCTTCGTCATGGCTCAGTCCCAGCCACTGCATGCCGTCGATGATGGCCTGCACCGCTTCCGGGGTGGAACGCTCCAGGTCGGTGTCTTCGATGCGCAGGATGAAGGTGCCGCCAAAACGGCGCGCATAGGCCCACGAAAACAAGGCCGTACGTGCGCCGCCCAGGTGAAGATAGCCAGTCGGGCTGGGCGCAAAACGGGTGCGAACGGGAGTAGTAGGTGCTGTGGATGTCATGATAAATAAAAACGGCCTTGGAACGCCAAAGCCGTTGTCAGTCTGATCGGAAAGACGCCATTTTACCGCGTCGGCCGCCGCGATGGAACGCAGCGGCGGCAGACGGCGGGCGGCGCCCCGGTTTTACTTCACGGTGATGTTGATGGTCTTGCTCATGGCCGGACCATAGGACTGGTGCGCGCCGTCGGCGAACTGCATGGTCAGCTTGTACTTGCCGGGCGGCAGCGTCACCTTGGCTTCGGTCTGGCCCTTGCCGTAATGCAGGTGAGTGTCGTCCATCGGAATCGGCGCGCCCTTGGCGATCGGACCGGTATTGATCAGCAAGTGATGATGGCCGGTGTTGGGCGCCATCTCGCCGGCCGGCTTGACTTCCATGCCGGTGACGGCGAACTTGGCGTCGAACGGACTGGTGACGACCGCACCATCCATCGGCGCCGTGAACGACACCGACGGCTCGGCCGCCTGCGCCGTTGCGGCGAGCAGGACGGATGCGGCAAGCAGGGTCTTGATGAATCGGGATGGTCGAGACTGTCGGGATGGTCGGGATGTCACAGATATCAGGGATGTCATTGCAGTTCTCCTGGCTACGTTCGTTAATCGGATTCCCCCCATGGCGCCGCCGGCATCAGCCGGTCAATCGTTCTGGATCACGATGCTCGGAAACTTGCTGGTCATGTCCTTGGCTTTTTCCGCCACTTTGACGGCAACCTTGCGCGCGATGCTCTTGTAAATCTCCGCCACCGCGCCGTTCGGCTCGGCCACCACCGTCGGACGGCCGGAATCGGTCTGCTCGCGAATCTCCATCGTCAGCGGCAAGGCGCCGAGGAAGTCGACGCCGAAGTCGGCGCACATCTTCTCGCCGCCGCCGCTGCCGAAGATCGCTTCAGCGTGGCCGCAGTTGGAGCAGATGTGCGTGCTCATGTTCTCGACGATGCCGAGGATGGGGATACCCACCTTCTCGAACATCTTCAGGCCCTTGCGCGCATCCAGCAAGGCGATGTCCTGCGGCGTCGTGACGATCACCGCACCGGTGACCGGCACCTTTTGCGACAGCGTCAGCTGTACGTCGCCGGTGCCCGGCGGCATGTCGACGATCAGATAATCAAGATCGCGCCAGTTGGTCTGGTCCAGCAATTGCTGCAAGGCTTGCGTGACGATCGGGCCGCGCCACACCATCGGCTCGTCCGGATCGATCATGAAGCCGATCGAGGAGACTTGCAGGCCATGGTTTTCCAGCGGCTCCATGGTCTTGCCGTCCTTGGTTTCCGGTTTGGCGTCGATGCCCAGCATCATCGGCTGCGACGGGCCGTAGATGTCGGCGTCGAGGATGCCCACCCGCGCACCTTCGGCGGCCAGCGCCAGCGCCAGGTTGGCGGCGGTGGTGGATTTGCCGACACCGCCCTTGCCCGAAGCCACGGCGATGATGTTCTTGACGTTGGATTTAAGCTTGATGCCGCGCTGCACCGCATGCGCGACGATCTTGAAATAGACGTTGGCCTTGACCGTGCCGACGCCGGCCACGCTGCGCACGGCGGCCTCGGCGGCGCTGCGGATGGGTTCGATCTGGCTGTTGGCCGGATAGCCCAGTTCGACGTCGACGGCGACATCGGCGCCGGTGATCTGAATGTTCCTGACCGACTTGCCCGCCACCAGATCCTTGCCGGTATTGGGGTCGATAACCTGGGACAGCGCTGCTTTGACGACTTCTGCGGTGATGCTCATTACCTCTCCTTGATAGACATGCGCAAGTCTAAACCAATCGGGCCGCCGCCACAGGCGGATCGACAAAGCATCATCGGCAAAAAATTGCCTTCCAGACATCAAATCGGCGTTCCGATGACTGCGGCTTGCGCCTTGTTTGTCCATCACCCCTGCGCCAAAAGCCTCGCGGCTGCTAAAATGGCCCTCTTTCCGATCACCCACCCAAAGCAAGCATTGCCAATGAGCACTTCATCGTCACGCCAACTTTTCGTTACCACCGCCCTTCCCTACGCCAACGGCGCGTTCCACATCGGCCACATCATGGAATACATCCAGGCCGATATCTGGGTCCGGTTCCAACGAATGCAGGGCCATGAAGTCCATTTCGTCGGCGCCGACGATGCCCACGGTGCGCCGATCATGATCGCGGCTGAAAAAGCCGGCGTGACGCCGCAGCAGTTCGTCGCCGACATCTCGGCCGGACGCAAGCAATACCTGGACGGCTTCCACATCGCCTTCGACAACTGGAGCTCGACCGACAGCAAGGAAAACCACCAGCTGTCGCAAGACATCTACCGCGCCCTGCGCGACGATGCCAAACTGATCACGACCAAGACCATCGACCAGTTCTTCGACCCGGTCAAGAACATGTTCCTGCCGGACCGCTACATCAAGGGCGAATGCCCGAAGTGCGGCACCAAGGACCAGTACGGCGACTCCTGTGAAAACTGCAGCGCCGTCTATGCGCCGACCGACCTCAAGAATCCGTACTCGACGCTGTCGGGCGCGACGCCGGTAATGAAATCGTCGGAGCACTTCTTCTTCAAGCTGTCGGATCCGAAGTGCGTGGCCTTCCTGCGTGAATGGGCCCTGGACAATAACCGCCTGCAGCCGGAAGTCGCCAACAAGTGCCGTGAATGGCTGGACGGCAAGGATGAAGAAAACACCGGCCTGGGCGACTGGGACATCAGCCGCGACGCGCCTTACTTCGGCATCGAAATTCCCGATGCGCCGGGCAAGTACTTCTATGTCTGGCTGGATGCGCCGATCGGTTACCTGGCTTCGCTGAAAAATTACTTCGAGAAGACCGGTCGCGATTTCGACGCCTTCATGGCCGACGACAAGACCGAGCAGTACCATTTCATCGGCAAGGACATCACCTACTTCCACACGCTGTTCTGGCCCGCCATGCTCAAGTTCGCCGGCCGCAAGACGCCGACCAACGTATTCGCGCACGGCTTCATCACCGTCAGTGGCGAAAAAATGTCGAAGTCGCGCGGCACCGGCATCTCGCCGCTGCGCTACCTCGACATCGGCATGAACCCGGAATGGCTGCGCTACTACATCGCCGCCAAGCTCAACGCCAAGGTGGAAGACGTCGACTTCAACCCGGACGACTTTGTGGCACGCGTCAACGCCGACCTGATCGGCAAATACGTCAACATCGCCAGCCGCGCGGCCGGCTTCATCGCCAAGCGTTTCGACGGCAAGCTGTCCACCGCGTGGGCGACTGCCGACGACGCTTTCCTGGCGAAGCTGCGCGGCATCGCGCCGGACATCCTGGCGCTCTACGAGCAACGCGAATACGGCAAAGCCCTGCGCGCGATCATGGAGCAAGCCGACGTCATCAACGCCTACGTTGACGCCAACAAGCCATGGGAACTGGCCAAGGACACCGCCAAGGATGCGCAATTGCATGAAGTCTGCAGCCGCCTGCTGGAGGCCTTCCGCATCCTGACCGTCTACCTGAAACCGGTGCTGCCGCAACTGGCCGCGCAGGTCGAGGGCTTCCTCAATGTCGCGCCGTTCGCCTGGGCTGACGTCCAGACCGCGCTGCCCGATGGCCACGTGATCAACGCCTACGCCCACCTGATGCAACGCGTCGATCCCAAGATGCTGGATGCGCTGTTCGATGCGCCGGAAGTTGCTGCTGCACCTGCCGAAACCGCTGACGCCGGCATCGAAGAACTCGCGCCCGAAATCAGCATCGACGATTTCGCCAAGATTGATTTGCGCATTGCCAAAATTGTGAATTGCGAAGCCGTCGAAGGCTCGACCAAGCTGCTGCGGCTGACGCTGGACGCCGGCGAAGGCAAGACGCGCAATGTGTTCTCCGGCATCGCTTCGGCCTACAAGCCGGAAGAGCTGGTCGGCAAGCTGACCGTGATGGTCGCCAACCTGGCGCCGCGCAAGATGAAGTTCGGCATTTCCGAAGGCATGGTGCTGGCCGCTTCGGCCAAGGATGAAAAAGCCAAGCCTGGCATCTATGTGCTCAATCCGTGGCCGGGCGCCGAGCCGGGCATGCGGGTTCGTTGATCCGGCGTCACACGGACAAGCTCATGGCAGACACCGACCTTCTGATCCGCGAAGCCACCGTCGACGACGCGGAGCTGATCGCCGAACTCACGCGCGCCAGCTGGGCCAACAAGGTTGCGCCCAGCTCGAGCGGCCATCGTGAAGAACCCAAGCGCGTTGCTGAAGACCTGCAACGCGGCGGCGGTTTCGTGCTGCTGCGCGACGATGTGCCGGCCGGTTCGGTGCGCTGGCTGCCGCTGGACACTGAACTCGGCGTCTGGGAAATCCTGCGCATGGGCATCCTGCCCGGCTATCGCGGCGAACGGCTGTCGCAGCATCTGATGGAAGCGCTGATTCATCGCGCCCTCGCCGCCGACATCGGCGAGCTGCGCCTGGCGGTCCGCAGCGACCAGGAGCAACTGCTCGACGTCTACGCCGCCTTCGGCTTTGAAATCGCCCCCGAGCTGGAATACACCCGCGCCAACCCGATGGAGCCTGCACCCATCGTGATGCGTCGCTGGCTGCGCAACTAAGAAACCTTCTCCGCATTCAGAGCCGTCGCCTGCGACGGCTTTTCTTTTTCTTCCCCGTCCCTGTTTCCACTCGTCATCACGTCGGCTTGCACCGGCACGCCGATGCTGCACGGCGTCAGGCGCCGGACTTGATTTATCGAATCAATTCGATTATTGTACAAACGTTCAATACTACTGAGCATCTGTTCAAACATAAAAATGGCTACCGGGGAACGTCAGGACATCGCTTATTCGGCCGTGCGCGTCGCACGCCTGTACTACTTCCAGAACATGACGACGGCTGCCATCGCGGAAGAGATCGGCACTTCGCGCGCGACCGTGTCGCGTCTGCTGTCCTACGCCATGGAAAACGGCCTGGTCGAGATCCGCGTGCACGATCCGCAGGAACTCTCTGGCAATCTCGAAGCTGCCATCACCAAACACCATCCGCTGCGCTCGATCCAGGTAGTGCCGGTGCCGGCCGCCGCCACCGAGCGCGAAAGCATGCAGCGCGTCGCCGCGCACACCGCCGCCTACCTGAATACGCTGATGCAGCCGTCCACCGTCATCGGCCTGGCCTGGGGCAACACCGTCGCCGCCATCGCCGACAACCTGAGTCCGAAGGCCGTACACGACGTCGACGTGGTGCAGCTCAACGGTTCCGGCGCCGGCGCCAACATCGTCAACACCTTCGGCGAATCGCTGGTGTCGCGCTTCGCCCAGAACTATGGCGGCCGCGCCCACAGCTTCCCGGTGCCGGCGTTCTTCGACTATGCCGACACGCGCACCGCGCTGTGGCGCGAACGCAGCATCAAGGCCATCCGCACGCTGCAGAACGACGCGTCGATCCTGCTGTTCAGCATCGGCGCTGCCGAAACCGGCAGCCACATCCACACCGGCGGCTACCTCGACAAGCAGGACCAGCAAGACATCCGCCGCGACGACGTGATCGGCGACATCGCCACCGTGTTCTTCCGCGATGACGGCAGCTGGCGCGACGTCGCGCTCAATGCGCGCAGCAGCGGTCCGGATCTCGACCGCTTCCAGCGCGCCGCGCATTCGATCTGCGTGGTGTCCGGCAAGGGCAAGATTCCCGGCCTGCGCGCAGCGTTACTGGGCGGCTTCATCAATGAACTGGTGATCGACGAACCCACCGCCCGGCTGCTGGTGCAACAGCTGGACGAAAACGAAGGCGAGGCGGCAACGGAAGCGCCCGCCGGCAAGACCGCAAACAACAAGACCAACCGCAAGAAATCAAAGCAATGAGCAACGTAATGAGTACAGCGACCACTTCGGAAACCTACGATCTCCTGATCATCGGCGGCGGCATCAACGGCGCCGGCGTGGCGCGCGATGCCGCCGGACGCGGTCTCAAGGTCGCCCTGTGCGAGCAAAACGATTTCGCCGGCGCGACCTCGTCGGCCAGCACCAAGCTGATCCACGGCGGGCTGCGCTATCTCGAATACTATGAATTTCGCCTGGTCGCCGAAGCGCTGGCCGAGCGCGAACATCTGCTCAACATCGCACCGCACATCGCCTGGCCGCTGCGCTTCGTCATGCCGCACGTCAAGGGCCTGCGCCCACGCTGGATGATCCGCCTCGGCTTGTGGATGTACGACCATATCGGCGGCCGCATCACGCTGCCGCATTCGGCAGGCATCAAGCTCGATCAGATGAATGCGCCGAGTGGTCTGCGCATGGATATCACGCGCGGCTTCGCCTATTCCGACGCCTGGGTCGATGACGCCCGCCTGGTGATCCTGAACCTGCTGAGCGCCCAGGAACACGGTGCCGACATCTTCGCGCGCACGCGCCTGGTCGACGCCAGGCGCAGCAACGGCCTGTGGCAATGTGAAGTCGAAAACACCGTCACCGGAACACGCGAGCAGCTCACCGCGCGTGCGGTCGTCAACACCGCCGGACCGTGGGTGGCGAAGATAGACCAGCTGCTCAACCCGGCCCGGCAAGGCAAAGTGCATGCCGCCGTCAAGCTGGTGCGCGGCAGCCACATCGTGGTGCCGCGCCTGTTTGCCGGCGAGCACGCCTACATCCTGCAAAACGACGACAAGCGCATCGTCTTCATGATTCCCTACGAAGACAAGTTCACGCTGATCGGCACCACCGACGTGCCGCAGGAGAACATGGACAACGGCGCCACGATCAGCACCGACGAAGAAGCCTACCTGCTGCGCGCGGTCAATCAGTATCTCGCCAAGCCCATCAGCGACGCCGACATCGTCTGGCGCTACGCCGGCGTGCGCCCGCTGTTCGACGACGAGTCCGACAATCCGTCGGCGGTCACGCGCGACTACACGCTGATGCTGCATGACGCCGACAACGTTCCGTGCGTGTCGGTCTACGGCGGCAAGATCACCACCTATCGCCGCCTGGCCGAATCGGTACTGGAAAAACTGGCGCCCTGGACCAGGACCCGCCGCGGCTCATGGAGCAAGGACGAAGCCCTGCCCGGCGGCAAGTTCAAGCGCGCCGACCGCGCCCAGGAACTGGATTACCTGAAAAAGAAATACGCCGGGCTCGATGCCCACTTCCTGACGCGCCTGTTCGGTCGCCACGGCCGCATCGCCCACGTCATCCTCAAGGAAGCGCAGACGCCGGACGAACTGGGCCGCGACTTCGGCGGCGGCCTGGTGCAGCGCGAGGTCGATTACCTGATCACGAACGAATGGGCTTACCAGCCGGACGACATCCTGTGGCGCCGCACCAAGTGCGGCCTGCACATGAGCCAAGAGCAGCGCGCCGAGTTTGCCGCGTGGTTCAACGAACGCTGCCCGCGCCGGAGCTGACATGAAGCCGCTGAACCAGCTTCCACGCGAACAAGCCAGGCAAGTCACGACCGTCTTTACCGACATCGACGACACCCTCACCACCGGTGGCAAGCTCAGCGCTCAAGCCTATGAGGCGCTGGAATCGCTGCAGCGCAGCGGCTTGCGCGTCATTCCCGTGACCGGACGTCCGGCCGGCTGGTGCGACCATATCGCGCGCATGTGGCCGGTCGACGGCGTCATCGGAGAAAACGGCGCGCTCTACATGTGGCGTGACGGCGCCAGCGGCAAACTGCACACGCGCCATCTGCTGGAAGAAGATATCCGCCGTGAAAACACCGCCCGCCTGGCTGCGGTGCGCGAAAAAATCCTGCGCGAAGTCCCGGGCTGCGCGGTCGCCTCGGATCAGTTCTGCCGCCAGTACGATCTGGCCATCGATTTCTGCGAAGACGTGCCATCATTGGAACTTGATGTAATCGATTGCATCGTAAGGATTATGGAAGAAGCAGGCATGACCGCCAAAATCAGCTCGATTCACGTCAACGGCTGGTTCGGCGACTACGACAAACTCAGCATGGCGCGCCTGATGATGCAGGAGCGCTACGACATCGATCTGGACGACGAAGCCGAACGCCATCGTTGCGTGTTCGCCGGCGACTCGCCCAACGATGCGCCGATGTTCGCCTATTTCCCGCTGTCGGTGGGTGTGGCCAACGTGCTCGATTTTGCCGATCGCCTGCCGCATCCGCCTCGTTTCATCACGCACCGGGCCAGCGGCGCCGGATTTGCCGAACTGACGCAACACCTGCTGGAGCCATGACCACCCTTCTCAACCTGCTTTCCGCATTGGCCCTGCTGGTATGGGGCACCCACATCGTGCGCACCGACGTGCTGCGCGTCTACGGCGCGCAGCTGCGCCGCATCCTGAGCACCAGCATCAAGCGCCGCAGCCTGGCCTTCCTGGCCGGTGTCGGCGTCACCAGCCTGGTCCAGAGCAGCAACGCCACCGCCGTCATCGTCTGCTCCTTCGTCGCCCAGGGCCTGGTCGGACTGACGCCGGCGCTGACCATCATGCTCGGCGCCGACGTCGGCACCGCGCTGATGACGGGCGTGCTGAGTTTCGACCTGTCGTGGATTTCGCCGCTGCTGATTTTCGGCGGCGTGGTGGTCTATCTCTCGCGCCGTCACACCTCGACCGGCCGACTGGCCCGCGCCGTGATCGGCCTCGGCCTGATCCTGCTGGCGCTGGAAATGATCACGGCGGCGACGCGGCCGATGATCCAGGGCGCCGGCATCAAGGTGCTGTTTTCCACACTGACCGGCGACATCATCCTCGACGCGCTGATCGGCGCAGTGTTCGCGATGCTGACCTACTCCAGCCTGGCCGCCGTGCTGCTGGCGGCGACGCTGGCGACCTCCGGCATCATTTCGCTGAAAGTCGCGCTGTGCCTCGTGATCGGCGCCAATCTCGGCAGCGGCATCCTGGCGCTGCTGACTGCGGCCAGCCAGAACGTCGCGGGCCGGCGGGTAGCGCTGGGCAGCATGCTGTTCCGCCTGTCGGGCGCGATCGTGGTGCTGCCCTTCATCCATTACATCGAGTTGTGGATCGCCCTGCTGGGCAAGGATCTGCGCCTGAGCGTGGTGGCCTTCCACGTGCTGTACAACACGGTGCGCTGCGGCCTGCTGCTGCCGCTGGTGGAACCGATGTCGCGCCTGTGCGTGCGACTGTTGCCCGAGTCGCAGAAGGACGAGGAAGACGCCGCCGTCGCGCGCCATCTTGACCTCGCGGCCATCGACACCCCCTCGCTGGCCTTGGCCAATGCCTCGCGTGAAGTGCTGCGCATCGGCGACCTGATCGAGAAGATGCTGCTGAGCCTGTTGCCGGTCATCCGCGACAACAACCAGCAACGTGCGCAGCAGATCCGCAAGCTCGACGACGACGTCGACAAGTTGTACACGGCGGTGAAAATGTACCTCGCTCGCGTCTCACGCGAAGAGCTTAATGAGAAGGAAGTGCGCCGCTGGACCAATATCGTCACGCTGACCATCAACCTGGAACAGGCCGGCGACATCATCGAACGCATCGTCAAGGGCATCGAAAGCAAGAAGATTGCGCTGCAGCGCAGCTTCTCCGCGGCCGGCATGAACGAGGTCTGCGAAATGCACGCGCGCCTGGTGGCGAGCCTGCAACTGGGCCTGTCGGTTTTCCTCGACGGCGACCTCAAGAGCGCGCAAAAACTGCTGGCCGAGAAGGAAGCCTTCCGCGATCTCGAACGGGCCTACTCAAAGACCCACCTCACCCGCCTGGCCGGCGAAACCCAGCAAAGCATCGAAACCAGTTCCCTGCACCTGGACCTGATCAGCGACATGCGCCGCATGCATTCGCTGTTCTGCTCGACCGCGTATCCGGTGCTGGACGAAGCCGGCATGCTGCGCCGCAGCCGCATGGACATCGGGGACGATCCGGTGGTGGTGCAGGAGCGCCAGGAGTTCGGCGACTACTCGCATCCGCCCTGATCAAACCCGCTGACCGGTAGCGACCACCGGTCAGTGCCCGGAAATCTCCGAAATCGACATGCGCACGACCTTGCCGGTCTCCATGTCAAAATGCACGTTGAACAGCCGTTCTTCATGGACGTGCAGGTATTTCCAGTCCCACACTTCTTCCTTCTTGCGCGGGAACGGCACCACGGTGCGCGGGCGGCCGAGCATGTTGCGCACCTCTTCGCGGCTCATGCCCTTTTGCACCTTGTCGAAGTTTTCTGCCGTCAACACTTGTTGATAATCCGACAATTTTCCGTCGGCGCCGATGCGGAACATCCAGGTCCGCACGCCTTGCGGCCCCTTCGGATATTCCAGCGTGCGGCCGCCGTCGCTCTCCTCGCGTACGCTGTCCGGCTGCCCCATCACGCCGCGCACGTCGGCCTCGGTCGATACGCCTTTGTTCAACTTGTCCAAACCGAATTCCTCCACCGGATTGCCGTTGCGGTCGCAACCGAGCGCAAGCACTGTCGCGCAGACGGCCAGCAGCCGGGCCAGCAACTTGTTTTTGATCATGGTCATGTTTGATGTTCGTGCTTCAAGACAGGGTAGAATAGCGGTTATTAGCCAGTTAACAAGAAATCCCGGGATAAATCATGTTCTTCAGCAAACTTTTCACCTCGTACGAGTCGGAAGCCACCAAGTTCATCGCCGAACTCAAGGAAAAGAATCCCGACCTCGAAGAACAGCAACGCGCCGGCCGTGCCTTGCTGTGGGACAAGACGCCGCTGGATCTGGACAAGACCGCGCGCGAGACCGAATCCCGCGTCAAGCAACAGCCTTACGTTTACCAAAACCATTAATCAGTCAGCATGATCGAAAACGCCGGGACTCCATCCTCCGACGCTGCCGAACTGACGCTGGAAGGCCAGCCGGACTCGACCCCCAACGTGGTCGATGGCGTTGCGTTCGCCAAGCTGTACGGCGAGCCGCTGTTCAAGCTGCCCAACGATCTGTACATTCCGCCGGACGCGCTGGAGATTTTCCTGGAAGCGTTCCAGGGACCGCTGGATCTGCTGCTGTACCTGATCCGCAAACAGAACTTCAACATCCTCGACATCCCGATGGCGCAGGTCACCCTGCAGTATCTGGAATACGTCGAGCAGATCCGCAAACACAACCTTGAGCTGGCCGCAGAATACCTGCTGATGGCGGCGATGCTGATCGAGATCAAATCGCGCATGCTGCTGCCGGTCAAGAAGGCCGACTCCGGCGAAGAAGCCGAGGATCCGCGTGCTGAGCTGGTGCGCCGCCTGCTCGAGTACGAACAGATGAAGCTGGCCGCGCAAGAACTCGATTCGCTGCCGCAAGTCGGCCGCGACTACGTCCGCACCCAGGTCTACGTGGAGCAAACCGTGGTCACGCGCTGGCCCGAAGTCAATCTCGACGACCTGCAAGCCGTGTGGACCGACATCATGCGCCGCGCCAAGCTGACCGCGCATCACCACATCAGCCGCGAAGAACTGTCGGTGCGCGAGCACATGACCGGCATCCTGCGCCGCCTGCGCTCGGCGCGCTTCGTCGAGTTCGCCGAACTGTTCGATCCGGCGCGCGGCGTGCCGGTGGTGGTGGTGAACTTCATCGCCCTGCTCGAGCTGGCCAAGGAAACCCTGATCGAAATCACCCAGGCCGAAGCCTTCGCGCCGATTTACGTGCGGCTGTCGTACTCGCCGAGCTGATTCGTCAGCCCGGCCGTTCCAGTACAGCGCAGCCCGCTTCCGTACCCCATCCACGACATAACGCCATGAAAATCATCTCGTCCATCGAAGAACTGCGCGACCAGCTGCGCGGCCAATTGCGCACCGCCTTCGTCCCGACCATGGGCAACCTGCACGAAGGCCACTTGTCGCTGATGCGCCTGGCCCGCACCCACGGCGATCCGGTGGTGGCGTCGATTTTCGTCAATCGCCTGCAGTTCGGACCGAACGAAGACTTCGACAAGTATCCGCGCACCTTCCAGGCCGACGTCGAAAAACTGGAAAAAGAAGGTGTCTACGTCCTGTTCGCACCGACCGAAAGAGATCTCTATCCCGAACCGCAGGAATACCGCGTGCAGCCGCCGGATGACCTCGGCAATATCCTCGAAGGCGAATTCCGTCCCGGCTTTTTCACCGGCGTAACGACCGTCGTGCTCAAGCTGTTCTCGTGCGTGCAACCGCGCGTAGCAGTGTTCGGCAAGAAGGATTACCAGCAGCTCATGATCGTGCGCAACATGGCGCGCCAGTTCGCGCTGCCGACCGAAATCATCGCTGCCGAAACCTGGCGCGCCGACGACGGCCTGGCGCTGTCCTCGCGCAACGGCTACCTGTCCTCCGACGAGCGCGCCGAAGCGCCCGAACTGTACAAGGTGCTCAACCAGGTCGCCGACGAAGTGCGTGGCGGCCATCCCGACGTCTTCAAGCTCGAGCGCAAGGCCATGGATGCGCTGGCGCAGCGCGGCTGGCAACCCGATTACGTGTCGATCCGCAAACGCAACGACCTGCAACCGCCGTCTGCCGGCGATCTGGCGCAAGGCGAACAACTGGTCGTGGTCGCCGCCGCCAAGCTCGGCAAGACGCGCCTGATCGACAATCTCGAAGTCTGATGCGCCATCGGCTGACGTCGCTGCGTTCCGCTCTGCCGGCGGCGCTTGCTTTGCTTTATGCGGGCAACGCCGCCGCAAACATTACCGTCACCGACGATTTCGGCAACGACATCCGCCTGGAAAAACCGGCGCGCCGCATCGTCAGCTTGTCGCCTCACACCACCGAATTGCTCTATGCCGCCGGCGCTGGACCGTATGTCATCGGCGTCAGCAATTACAGCAACTATCCTCCGGCCGCGTCGCAAGTGACCTCGGTCGGCCGCATCGGCGCGGTCGACATCGAAAAAATCCTCACCCTCAAACCCGATCTGGTGCTGGCCTGGCGCAGCGGCAATTCGGCCTCGCAATTGCAGCAACTGCGTTCATTCGGTTTGCCCGTGTTTGAAAGCCAACCGGCCGACTACGCGACGATTGCGACGTCGCTGGAACGGTTGGGCGCGCTCAGCGGCACCGAGGCGGAAGGAAAAAAAGCCGCCGCAGATTTCCGCGCGCGCTGGCAGGCGCTGAGCCGCAACTATCGCGACCGCAAGCCGGTCAACGTGTTCTATCAGATCTGGGGACGCCCGCTGATGACGCTCAACGGCAAGCACATGGTATCGACGGTGCTACGCACCTGCGGCGGCAACAACATCTTCGGCGACTTGCCGCAGCTGGCGCCGCACGTCAGCCTGGAGTCGGTGATCGCCGCCAATCCCGAAGCCATCCTCACCCCCGACGACGCCAGGGATCACCCGCTCGACGAATGGCGCCAGTTCAGCAAGATGAAGGCGGTGGCCGCCGGCAACCTGTTCACGGTCAACGCCGACTGGCTCAACCGTCCGGGGCCACGCGTGCTCGACGCGACCGAAGAGGTCTGCAAGATCCTCGACACGGTGCGCTCGCGCCGCTAGGGCCTGTTAAAACTCAGGCCGGCATCAGCCATCTTCCGCCGGCAGAATCCACCGCCTCGAAACGGCAACCGTAGGCCGCTTCCAGCAGATCCGGACGCAGGATATCCGCGGCCCGGCCCTGCCAGACTTTTCCCTCTGCGATCAGCAGCACGTGCGACGCAAAGCGCGCCGCCAGATTGATGTCGTGCATGGTGGCGACGACCGCGTGGTCATCGTCCGCCAATTCTTTCAGCGTGCGCATCACCAATAGCTGCGCGGCGACATCCTGATGCGAGGCGGGCTCGTCCAGCAGATAGAGTTGCGGCGCCTGCAGCATCAGCGTGGCCATCGCCACACGCTGGCGCTCGCCGCCCGACAAACGCATCACGTCGGCATCCGCGTAAGACGCCATGTCCAGACGTTCCAGCACATGCAGCGCGGCGCGCCGGTCGGCCGCATCCGGCCAGCCCCAGCCCGGACGATACGGATGCAAACCCGCCATCACGCTGTCCAGCACGCTGCAGGAGAATGCATCGAACTGCTGCTGTGCCTGCAGTCCACGCCACAAGGCCAGCTGCTGCGGCGTTGTCCGCCTGACCTCGCCCACGGGAGAACCGATGCGCCCGGACGCCGGCGGCAGCAGACCGGCGATGGCATGCAGCAAGGTGCTTTTTCCGATGCCGTTTTTACCGAGTACGCACCAGAATTCCCCTGCGTGCACTTTCCAGTCGAAGTTCTTCAGCAAGGTGGCGTCGCCGACGCGCAGCGTCAGCCCTTCCACTTGCAGCAGCAGGCCCGCCGTCATGCGCGACTCCGCGCCAGCAGCCACAAAAACAGCGGCACGCCGATCAGCGCCGTGATGACGCCGACCGGCAATTGCGTCGGCGCGACGATGGTGCGCGCTGCCAGATCGGCCAGCGTCAAACCTGCGCCTCCGGCCAGCGCCGCAGCCGGCAGCAACACGCGCTGGTCATTGCCCGCGAGCAGGCGCAAACCGTGCGGCACCACCAGGCCGACGAAGCCGATGGTGCCGGCCAGCGTCACCGCCGCAGCGGTCGCCAGCGACGCCGCGCACAAGGTCGCCACGCGCAGACGCACCACCGGCACGCCGAGCAGCTGCGCAAAACTTTCACCTCGTGCGAGCAGGTTAAGGCGCGGTGCATTCCATATCGACCACAGCAAGACTGCGCCCGCGATGGCGGCGGCCAGCGGCAGGAAACGGCTGTCTTCGAGATCGCCCATGAGCCAGAACACCATGCCGCGCAATTGCGTATCTCCCGCCAGCGTCAGCACCAGCGTAATCACGGCGCCGAAACCGGCCGCGAGCATGATGCCGGTCAGCAGCAAACGATGTCCGGCCGCCATCGGCGACAGCGGCAGACGCCGCAGCGATTTTCCGACCAGACCGAACAGCAGCAGCACCGCCAGGCCCGCGCCCAATACGGCGCCGACGGCGGCGACATTCTGGCGTTGCAAACCGATCGACGCGGCCAGCAACATCGCCAGCAAGGCGCCCGCAGCGGATCCGCCGGAGACGCCCAGCACATAAGGTTCGGCAAGTGGATTGCGCAGCAGCACCTGCATCAGCGCGCCCGCCATCGCCAGCAAGGCGCCGACGGTGAACGCCGTCAGCGCGCGCGGCACGCGCAACTGCAGGAGCATCGCGATGTCGGCGGAGTTGGCGGAGGCGCCGCTCAGGCGCAGACAGCCGGTGCTGCCGCACAGCCCCGCCAGCACGAGCGCCAGCGCGGCCAATGCGGCGAGGCAGGAAAGCAGCAGGATCGCTCTGCGCATGAAGTCCTTGTGATGAATTTAAAAGTCGTAACGAGCGGTGAATTTTACTGCACGGCCGCTTTCGGGATAGATGCCCGAGGCGCAGCCGAAAGCTTGCGAGAAGTAACGCCGGTCGCCCAGGTTGCTGCCGGTCAGCGCCAGCTCCCATGCGCTCACCCGCACGGCATAGCGCGCGTCGACCGTGGTGTACGACGGCATGCGTGCATTGCAGGTGTTGCTGAAGTCGCCGCCGTAGCGCTGCGCGTCGGCCCACAGCACGCCGAGGTTGACGGTCTGATTTCCGGACTGCCAGTTCAGGCGAGCGGAGGCCGTATTCTTCGGCACCAGCACCATTTCCTTGCCGGCGTTCGGACCGCCCGTGAAGGTCGCGGCGATATGCTGGAAATTCCCCTTGAGGCTGAAGTCGGCGTTCAGGCGCGCGGCGGCCTCCAGTTCGACGCCCTGCCGTTTGGTCGGATCGAGATTGACGTTGGCGCCGAACGCGCCGACGGTGGGATCGTAGAACAACTCATCCTTGATGCGATGGCGGAACCACCTCAGCGTGGCGTTGTTGTCGGCGCCGCCCCAGGTCGCGCCGAACTCGAGGTCATGCGAGGTCTGCGGCTTGAGGATCTGCCCGGCCGCCAGCACGATGCTACGGTTTTCGTCAGCAGTCGGCAGCCGATAGCTTTGGCCGGTTTTGCCGAACAGGCGCAGCGACGGGATCACGGCATGGCTCGCCTGCACATCCCAGGCGTTGACGCCCTGCGCCTTGTCGTAGGCGTTGGCGGTGCTGCGCTTGTCGATCGTTTCATGACGCACGCCCACCGCGATACGGGTATTACGAGCGATCTGCAGTTCATCGCGCACGTATGCCGCGCGCGCAGTCTGTGCGGCATCGCCGCTGCCGTCGACGTTGCCGATCTGCCATTCGGAAAAATCGACGCCGGCCACCAGCTCGTTCTTCAACGCGCCGACTTCAGCGATGTGGCGCAGGCGCGGAGAAAATTGCGTAGTGCGGCTATGTACTTCGCTGACCGCGCCGCCGCCATAGCTGGCGCGGGAAATCTTTTCGCGATGCGACAACTCCGCCGCCGCTTCCAGCGCGCCGAACCGTCGCTCGAAGAAGGCGGTGATGCGGTCGCTGTCATAGGCGCCGTAGTCCTTCGGGCTGCTGGTCTGGCGCGGATTGGCCAGGAATTGCGCCATGCTCAGCGAACCGGCCAGGCCATAGTCGGCGCGCGCCAGATCCACGCGCAGGCCGAAGCGGCCTTCGTTGGAAAACCATTGCGCCGTACCGCTGAAATTCTCCTGATTGGAAGCATTGTTGTCGCGATAATTGTCCGCATGCTGCTTGCTGTACGCAGCGTTCAATGCGAAACCGTCCCAGCCCTTGGCGACGCTGGCGCGACCGCTGCGCAAACCATAGCTGCCGGCTTCGCCGACCACGCTGCCGTGGATCGCATCCGCAGCCGGGCGCTTGGTGATGATCTGAATCGTGCCGCCGGTGGCGCCGTCGCCGTACAGGACGCTGCTGCCGCCACGCACGATCTCGATGCGCTCGACCGAATCGATCGGCACCGACGACAGCAAGGCGGTCGACAATTCGTTTTCCGACAGGCGCACGCCGTCGATCAGGATCACCATGTTCTGGTCGCCGTTGCTGCCGAAGCCGCGCATGTCGAGCGCGAAGTCCCCCGGCCCCGCCAGGCTCTGGCGGCCATACACCCCACCCAGTTTGCGAATCGCTTCGTTGACGTTGTCGATGCCGGCATTGCGGATATCCTCGGCGCCGATCACGGTCGCGCCCACGGGCGGAAACGCCGGGTCGTTCGGAAAGCGCGAGGCCGTGACGAGCAGCGCAGCGAGGTTCTGGTCATCGGCGGCCTGCGCCACGGAGCAGGCAAGCGAATTCGCGAGCGAGAATGCCGCGCAGGCGATTGCGGCGCGGCGGGTTGGAACTGTGAATGTCATGATGTCGTAGTAGCAATGATCTCCGGCCTGCCTCCCCGCAAGCCGGATTGAAATGGAAGGCCGGGCCTTCCCCTGTCATGGCCGGTATCCGGGCTGCAAGCCTGGCCCGCCGCGCCTTCCCGTGCCGTACCGCAAACAAGATATGCGGCGATCACAGTGGCGAAGTCGGCAGGTTGCCGTTCCCGATAAGGAACGGCGCTTGCTTACCGTTGCGGGGGCAGCGCACGTTGGCGGCGATCCGGTTTCCCAGGCCACCGCGCCGTGCTTCCCGTTTAACTACCGGCATGAACATGCCGGCGAGCACCAAAACGGCGCAATTGTATGCGCCAATGCCACAGGCGGCAATCATCCGTGACAAACGAAGCGGGCTTGCATTATGATTGCCCGAAGATCAACAGCGTCGCCATAACGCCATTTAAATGGGGAATTTTCATCGCTTTTTAGCCGATGGAGCCGCTTGACAGGGGCTTATAATCAATTCAACAAATAGCGGAAGTCCGTCCCCGCCGGGACCGCTTCCCGGGGATCAGGCAAAAACAGGGGCAAACTCTCTACAGATTTTTTATTTGTTGCCGATATGCAATGAATATCCGGCGGCCGCTGCCGCGCATTTACAGCAACAGGAGCTTCCTATCACCGAGCCATCTCGTCGAACCATGTAATTCAGTTGTGACAGATTACCTGCCTTGCGGCGGAAGCAAATAACGCATCAAATTTGTATGGAGATACCAAGATCATGAGTGACGACGTTGATTTAGAGGCACTATTCGATGAGATTTCGGCGCAAACTCTGCCGGCTTCGGTCGCGGCAGCCGCGCCGGCGGCCGCCGCCGAGGACCCAGCAGCTCCGCCCGAAGACCAGTCCGACAAGCCCATGTACGAACGTTTGGGCGGCATCGTTCGCCTGTTGCACGATTCCATGCGCGAACTCGGCTACGACCGTTCGCTGTCGGACGTCGCTTCGCAGATCGGCGATGCCCAGGGTCGCCTGGAGCACGTTGCCACGCTGACCGAACAAGCCGCCAACAAGGTGCTCAATTCGATCGACGCCGGCATGCCAGCCCAGGACGCCCTCGCCAGCAAGGCCAAAGACATCGATGACCGCTGGGCGCGCCTGTTCGCCGGCCAGATGACCATCGACGAATTCAAGAATCTGGCCAACGATTCCAAGAAATTCTCTTCCGCCGTCATCGAAGCCACCGAGGTCGAAAAGGCCCGCATGCTCGAAATCATGATGGCGCAGGACTTCCAGGACATCACCGGCCAGCTGATCAAGAAGATCGTCGGCATCACCGCCATCGCGGAACGTGAACTCGCGCAGCTGCTGCGCGACAACGCGCCGCCGGAAGTCAAGGCGGCGATCCAGGCCGACAAGCCGGTTGAGTTGTTGAACGGACCTTCTGCCCCGGGCTCGGCCATGGCGCAGAATGATGTGGATGACTTACTCGCTAATCTGGGGTTCTAATGGATGATGAAATGCTCAAGGATTTTGTCGTCGAGGCCTTGGACCTCGCGACTAGCGTTGAAGAGCATCTGCTGACTCTTGAACGACATCCTGACGACCTGGAAATTCTGAACGCGGTTTTCCGCGCCTTCCACACCATTAAGGGTGGTGCGGGTTTCGTCAATTTGCCGGCCATGGTATCGGCCTGCCACCTGACTGAAAACCTGTTCGACGCGCTGCGCACCGGCAAGGCGCCGGTCACGCCGCTGGCGATCGAAGCGGCGCTGCAAGCCAGCGGCTTCGTCGCCGACCAGCTCAACGAGCTGTCCAACGGCGCCGACCCGGCCAGCCTGGCGTCAATGCCGCAGGACCTTGAAGACATTCTGACGCAAGCCATTGAAGGCAATGCGGGGGCGCCGGCTGCCGCTGCAGCTCCTGCTCCCAGTGCCGCCGCCCCTGCCGCTGCGCCGGCTGCCGTCTCGACGCCTTCGGCCAACGGCGGCGCCAGCGTGCTCGGTCCGGACGGCTCGCTCGACTGGAACGCCTTGTACCAGGCCGTTTCGGGCGGCACCGGCGAAGTTGCGCCAGCTGCTGCCGCAGCCATCGAAGATGCACCCGCGGAAGCGGAAAGCAGCTCCGGCCATCCGAAATCGCTGCCTTCGGCGACACCGAAGCCGGCGGCCGCTCCCGTACCAGCACGCCGCGCCACCGACAACCAACCCGGCAACGCCAAGGAAGAAAGCATCCGTATCGATGCCGGCAAGCTCGACGCGCTGCTCGAAGTGGCCGGCGAATCGGTGCAGGCAGCCAATCAGGCCGCCGTGTTGCTGGAAAAACTGCAACAGTTCAAGTTCGAAGGCACTGCCGCTGCGCTGATGTCGACCTTGGCCGAAACGCTGGGACGCGCTTCGCGCTACTCCAGCGAGCTGCAACGCGCGACACTGTCGACGCGCATGCAGCCGGTCGGACGCCTGTTCCAGAAATTCCCGCGCCTGGTGCGCGAACTTGCCAAGGATCTGGGCAAGGACGTTGACCTGGCGATTTCCGGCGCCGAAACCGAAGTCGACCGCGTGGTGGTGGACAGCCTGTACGACCCGCTCGTGCACATGCTGCGCAACTCGCTCGACCACGGTATCGAAACCGATCGCGGCGCTGCCGGCAAGCCCAACAAGGCGACCATTTCGCTCAAGGCATGGCAGGAAGCCAGCAGCGTCATGATTGAAATTTTCGACGACGGCAAGGGCATGGATCCCGATTTCCTGCGCAAGAAGGCGATCGGCAAAGGCCTCATCGGCGAACACGAAGCGCAAAGTCACGACGAAGCGCTGCAACTGGTGTTCCTCCCGGGCTTCTCGACCAAGGAAGTGGCATCAAGCGTATCCGGCCGCGGCGTCGGCATGGACGTGGTGAAGACGGCGGTGGAAAAGCATCGCGGTACCATCCGTATCGACTCGACGCTGGGCGTCGGCACGCGCTTCTCGATCCGTCTGCCGATCGAACTGTCGATCATCCCGACCATGCTGGTACGTACCGCCGGCGCTGCGCTGGCCTTGCCGATGGCAGTAGTGGAACGCGTGGTGGAACTGCCGGACGAGTTCGATGAAGTCGGCGGAGCGCCGGTGTTGCGCGACCAGGGCCGTCCGTTGCCGGTGCATTCGCTGGCCGGCGTGCTCGGCTATGAACCGGGCAATGAACGTGTCGGTATCGTGATGGCCGTACCGCATCCGTACATCCTCGGCGTCGAAGCCGTGGAAGGCACTGCCGACCTGGTGATCAAACCGTTGACCGCCATCCAGACCAACGGCATTACTGGTACTGCACGCTCTGCGGAGGGTGAACTGGTGCTGGTGGTCGGCCTGTCCTTCCTGCTGGAAGGCTGCCGCGCCGCTGCGAAGGCTGTCGCGCAAGTCTAAGCAATCCGCTGCAAGACCTGCAAAAAAGCTGAGCCCGTTCGCGGTCTCAGCTTTTTTTATGGCCTCAGCAAATTCATCCCATCACTTCGTGACGGGATGCGCATAGCGCTCCGACAGCGCCTCATACAGGGGCGGCGCAAAGAAGCGCGAAACGCGACTCGCCAGCAAAGCCGTCGCCATCAATGAAATCACCAGCGCGTGGCCGTTGATCATTTCCATGACGATCACGAAGGCGGTGATCGGCGATTGCGTTACTGCGGCCAGGTAGCCGACCATCGCCAGGGCGATCAGCATCGACAGCGAGGTGTGCTCGAACACCATGTGCAGCAGATTGCCGAAGCCGGCGCCGATCGACAGCGACGGCGCGAAGATGCCGCCCGGAATCCCCGGCAGGTAAGAGCCCACCATCGAGGCCATCTTGGCCAGCGGATACCACGCCGACAATTGCGCCTGGCCGGTCAGCAAGCCCTTGGCTTCCGCATAGCCGCTGCCGAAGGTCATGCCGCCGGCGCACAAGCCGATGACCGCCACGATCAGACCGCACACCGCACCGAACACCACCGGGCGCTCGGCCCGCAAGACGCGCAGCGGCGCCGGAATCCACTTGTGGGTATTGAGCAGCAGCCAGCAAAAGACACCCCCGGCCACACCCATCAGGATGCCGCTGACGATGACCGCGACGATCAATTCACGCGCGCTGTCATTGCCGGCATTAATGGTGCCGAAGTATGTGTAGTTGCCGTTCAGGCCGAGCGCGACGATGCCGGCAAAGATGATGGTGGTGATGACGATGCCGCTGGCGCGCTGCTCGAAGCTGCGCGACAGTTCTTCAATCGCAAAGACGATGCCGGCCAGCGGCGTATTGAAGGCGGCCGACAAGCCGGCTGCTGCGCCGGCCAGGATCAGGCGCCGTTCCAGGATGGCGCTGGGACGCGGGTAGAAGCGCCGCATGTTGTACATCAGCGCGGCGCCTACATGCACCGTCGGTCCTTCGCGACCGATGGTGAAGCCGCCCAGGATGCCGAGGAAAGAAATGCCGATCTTGCCGGCCAGGATCTTCAGCGTCAGCAATGCGGAGGCGCGCTTGACACGCAACTCTCCGCGCTCGTCTTCTTCGGCCAGCGACGCGATCACCTGCGGAATCCCGCTGCCCTCGGCGCCCGGAAAGAAGCGGCGCGTCAGCCACACGCACAAGGCGCTCATGGCCGGCGTCAGGATCAGCGGCAACCAGGCGTGACCGCGCCGCATCGCGCTGAACATCTCGAACCCGAAATCGATCAGCCACGCGTACATCACCGCCACCAGGCCGACCAGCACGGCACCCAGCCAAAGAATCCCGTATTGCAGCCACAGCCGGCGCGCCCGGCGCAGAGTATGGCCATGCAGGCCGGCAAGCATCGACATCATCGCTTCAGTTCCAATCAGTTATACCGCTGCCCGCAGGCAACTTACAGTTCGTACATGTCCTTCTCGCCTTCCATGACCTGGCCGATCAACTTGCGGTTGAGCGTCGGCGCCAGCAATTCGATGAAGGTGTAGACATAGCTGCGCAGATAAGCGCCCTGCTTGAGCGCCACGCGCGAGACGTTGGTGCCGAACAGGTGACCGGCCGGCAGGGAGCGCAGCCCGCGATCGCGATCGGCGTCGAAAGCCATGCCGGCGATGATGCCCACGCCCATGCCCAGCTCGACATAGGTCTTGATGACGTCGGCGTCGATGGCTTCGAGCACGATGTCCGGTTTCAGGTCGCGCAGCGTGAAGGCGTGGTCAATCTTGCTGCGGCCGCTGAAGGCGGCGTCGTAAGTGATCAGCGGATAGCCGGCGATTTCTTCCAGCGACAGATTCCTGGACTTGAGCAAGGGATGGTCGGGCGGCACTACTACCACGTGTTCCCACTGATAACATGGCAAAGAGACAAGTCCCTCGCCTGAGGCCAGCGCCTCAGTGGCGATCGCGATGTCGGCCTGGTCGTTGCGCACCATTTCGGTAATCTGCTTGGGATTGCCTTGCAGCAATGACAACCTGACCTTGGGATATCTCTGCGTAAAGGCTTGCACCACCTTCGGCAGCGAATAGCGCGCCTGGGTATGCGTGGTGGCGATCGTGAAGCTGCCGCTGTCGTGGGCGGCGAATTCCTTGCCGATCCGCTTCAGGCCGTCGACTTCCTGCATGATCAGCTCGACCGAGCGCAACACCGCGCGGCCCGGCTCGGTCAGGCCGCGGATGCGCTTGCCGTGGCGGGTGAAGATGTCGACGCCGAGTTCTTCTTCGAGTTCGATAATCGCTTTCGATACGCCGGGTTGAGACGTAAACAGCGCCTTGGCGGCTTCGGTCAGATTGTAGTTTTGCCTGACCGCTTCCCTGACAAAGCGGAACTGATGCAGATTCATGGCCTGTCCTTCGATATGCTCAGCAAATGAATTTGTATATGCCGAATGTGCATATAAGCAAATAAATAGTATGTAGTTTGGTTTGAAGCCTAAGTTTATTACGATTCGACCTGTTATAGACGAGGTGTTATGACTGTTTCTTATGTAGTCAGCGGATTTGCTGTCGGTGTACTGGTCGGATTGACCGGCGTCGGCGGCGGCTCGCTGATGACTCCCTTACTGACGCTGCTGTTCGGCATCCACCCCAGCGTGGCGGTCGGCACCGACCTGGCCTTTGCTTCGGCGACGAAGACGGCCGGCACGTTCGCGCATCGCTTCAAGGGCACCGTGCGCTGGGACATCGTGCGCCGCCTGTCCTATGGCGCTTTGCCTGCAGCCGTCATCACCACCCTGCTGCTGAAACATTTCGGCGCGGTCAGCGACGGCATCAGCCTCGTCATCCGCTATTCCATCGCTATCTCCGTTTTCCTCACGGTGATCGCATTGCTGTTTAAGAGTAAACTTCAGACTTGGCTGAATGCCCATCCCGAACGCCAGTTGCAAGGCCTGGATCTGTCGCGGGCGACGATCCTGGCAGGCGCCGTGCTCGGCACGCTGGTGACGATCTCCTCGATCGGCGCCGGTGCGGTCGGCGCCACCCTGCTGGTGCTGTTGTACCCGCGGCTGTCGCCGGCGGAAGTTGCCGGCACCGACATCGCTTACGCGGTGCCGTTGACGGCGATTGCGGCGTTCGGTCACTGGTGGCTGGGTTCGATCGACTGGAGCCTGCTCGGCGCGCTGCTGCTGGGTTCGGTGCCCGGTATCACCATCGGCTCCTTCGCCGCGCGTGCGGTGCCGGAGAAATTTTTGCGTGGCCTGCTGGCGATTACGCTGACGAGCGTTGCCTTGAAGCTGATTTGGTAGGCTGTTTTTTTTATCACATGAAGTCTCCAAGAAAGACTTCTGCAAGACGTTAACAGGGATGACAAGATGTACCGTTATGACCAATACGATCACCTGATCGTCAAAGAGCGAGTTGCCCAGTACCGCGACCAGGTCCGCCGCCGCCTCTCCGATGAACTGGTCGAGGACGAATTCCGCATCCTGCGCCTGCAAAACGGCCTGTACCTGCAGCGCCATGCCTACATGCTGCGCATCGCGGTTCCCTACGGTCTGCTGGCATCGCGCCAGGTCCGCATGTTCGCCCACATCGCGCGCAAGTACGATCGCGGCTACGGTCACTTCACCACACGCCAGAACATCCAGTTCAACTGGATCAAGCTGGAAGAGTCCCCGGACATCCTTGCCGAGCTCGCTACGGTCGAAATGCACGCCATCCAGACTTCCGGCAACTGCATCCGCAACACCACCTCGGACGAACTGGCCGGCGTCGCCGCCGACGAGATCGTCGACCCGCGTCCTTACGCCGAACTGATCCGCGAGTGGAGCACCTTCCATCCCGAGTTCGCCTACCTGCCGCGCAAATTCAAGATCGCCATCAGCGGTTCCGAGCAGGACCGTGCCGCGACCGCCGTGCATGACATCGGTCTGCACGTGATCAAGAACGAGGCCGGCGAAGTCGGTTTCCGTGTACTGGTCGGCGGCGGCATGGGCCGCACGCCCATCCTCGGCAGCCAGATCCGCGACTTCCTGCCATGGAAGCACGCGATGTCCTACCTGGAAGCGATCCTGCGCGTATACAACCAGTACGGCCGCCGCGACAACATCTACAAGGCGCGCATCAAGATCCTGGTCAAGGCCATCGGCCCTGAAGAATTCGCGCGCCAGGTCGAAGCCGAATGGCAAGACATCAAGGACGGCCCGTCGACGCTGACCGAAGAAGAACTGCAACGCGTGGCGAACTATTTCACCGAGCCCGCGTATGAAACTCTGCCCGCCACCGATGCCGAATACGAGCGCCTGAAGGCAGAAGACAAGGGCTTCGCCAACTGGATCAAGCGTAACGTCAAGGAACACAAGGTACCCGGCTATGCGGCCGCGATCCTGTCGCTGAAGAAGACCGGCGTGCCGCCGGGCGACATCACCGCCGACCAGCTCGACTTCGTCGCCGACCTGGCCGACCGCTACAGCTTCTCGGAACTGCGCGTCACGCACGAGCAGAACCTGGTGCTGGCCGACGTCAAGAAAAGCGAACTGTACGCACTGTGGAAAGAAGCCAAGGCACACGGACTGGCAACGCCGAACATCGGCCTGCTGACCGACATCATCTGCTGCCCCGGCGGCGACTTCTGCTCGCTGGCCAACGCCAAGTCGATCCCGATTGCGCAGGCGATCGCAGAACGTTTCGACAACATTGACTTCCAGCACGACATCGGCGACATCGAACTGAACATCTCGGGTTGCATCAACGCCTGCGGCCACCACCATGTCGGCAACATCGGCATCCTGGGAGTCGACAAGGACGGCGCCGAGTGGTACCAGGTGTCGCTGGGCGGCGCGCAAGGCAACACTTCGAGCATCGGCAAGATCATCGGCCCGTCGTTCTCGGCGCACCAGATGCCGACCGTGATCGACCGCCTGCTGCAGGTCTATGTCAAACAACGCATCGAAGACGAGCGCTTCATCGACACGGTACGCCGCGTCGGCGTCACGCCGTTCAAGGACTTCGTCTATGCAACCCCGATCAAAGCTGGTCAAGTCACTGGAGAAGACGTCTGTGCCTAATTCCACTCACATCATCAAAGACAAAGTCGTCATCAGCGATGACTGGACCGTACTGCGCCTGAACGAAGGCGAGACGCCGGAAGGCGTGGCCATCCCGGAAGGCAAGATCATCGTGCCGCTGAAAGTGTGGCAGGCGCAACGCGCCACACTGCAAGGCCACCAGGAACTCGGCGTCTGGTTCGCCAGCGACGAGCGTCCGGAAGCGCTCAAAGACGACCTTGCTCCGTTCAAGGTCGTCGCCGTGGACTTCCCCAAGTTCGCCGACGGCCGCGGCTATTCGATCGCCTACAACCTGCGCGCCCGCCTCGGCTACACCGGCGAATTGCGCGCCATCGGCGACGTCCTGCGCGACCAGTTGTTCTACATGCAGCGCGTCGGTTTCAACGCCTTCGCCGTACGCGCCGACAAGGACATCCACGATGCGTTGAAGGGCCTGACCGACTTTTCGGAAAAGTACCAGACCTCGTGGGATGAAAAGAATCCGCTGTTCCGTCGCGCCAAACGCGAGACGGTCGCCACCCGCGATTAAGAATCACCGGGATCAAGGAAAAAGGAAGTAACGCCATGTCCGAACAAGCTTTGCAAGCGCTCATCGAAGCTACCCGCGCCACGCTGGAAAAGATCGCCGCCGACTACGCGCCGGCCGTGTTCGCTTCCAGCATGGCCGCGGAGGACATGGTGCTGACCGACCTCATCCTGCGCGGCAAGCTGCAGGAAAAAATCGGCATCTTCACGCTGGAAACCGGCCGCCTGCACAAAGAGACGCTGGGCATGCTCGACCGCATCAGGGAGACCTACGGCTACGACGTTACGCCGTATCGTCCGGAACCTGCGGCGGTTGAACAATACGTTGCGCAGAACGGTCTCAATGCCTTCTACGACAGCGTCGAGATGCGCAAGGAATGCTGCCGCATCCGCAAGATCGAGCCGCTCAACCGCGCGCTCGCCGGCAACAAATCCTGGATCACCGGCCAACGCCGTGCGCAGTCGGTCACCCGCGCCGCGCTCGACGTGCAGGAAGACGATCCGGCGCACGGCATGGCCAAGTTCAACCCGCTGGCCGACTGGTCGGAAGAAGACGTCTGGCAATACATCCGCGACAACCAGGTGCCGTACAACCCGCTGCACGATCAGGGCTATCCCTCGATCGGCTGCGAGCCCTGTACCCGCGCCATCGACCCGGGCGAAGACGTCCGCGCCGGCCGCTGGTGGTGGGAAAACCCCGACTCCAAGGAGTGCGGCCTGCATGTGGTGGACGGCAAGCTGATCCGCATCAAATCGCAGACCGCGCCGGCCTGATTTTTTCACGACAAACGACATGCCGATGCGCGGCCATTGCCGCCATCGCCGTACCCTATATCCGATATCCGATATCCGATTTGCATCCGACTTGAACCGAAGGTCATTGTATGAACACAGCAGTTGAACAACTCTTCCTGGACAACGCCAGCAGCCGTCATCTCGACTGGCTGGAATCCGAAGCCATCCACATCATGCGCGAAGTCGCAGCCGAGTGCAGCAACCCTGCCCTGCTGTTTTCCGGCGGCAAGGACTCCGTGGTGCTGCTGCGCATCGCCGAGAAGGCGTTCCGTCCGGGCAAGTTCCCGTTCCCGCTGGTGCATATCGATACCGGCCACAACTTCCCGGAAGTCATTTCCTTCCGCGACCAGCGCGCCGCCGAACTCGGCGAAAAGCTGGTGGTGCGTTCGGTGGAAGACTCGATCAAGCGCGGCACCGTGCGCCTGCGCAATCCGCTGACCGATTCGCGCAATGCGGCGCAAGCCGTGACGCTGCTGGAAACGATCGCCGAATTCAAGTTCGACGCCTGTATCGGCGGCGCCCGTCGCGACGAAGAAAAGGCGCGCGCCAAGGAACGCATCTTTTCCTTCCGCGACGAGTTCGGCCAATGGAATCCGAAGGCGCAACGTCCCGAGCTCTGGGACCTGTACAACACCCGCGTGCATCCCGGCGAAAACATGCGCGTGTTCCCGATCTCGAACTGGACCGAACTCGACGTCTGGCAATACATCGCCCGCGAAAAACTGGCGCTGCCGCCGATCTATTTTGCGCACGAGCGCCAAGTGATTCCGCGCAACGGCCTGCTGGTGCCGCTGACCGACCTCACCCCGGCGCGGGAAGGAGAAACCGTCGAGAGCCGCGTGGTGCGCTTCCGCACCGTGGGCGACATTTCATGCACCTGCCCCGTGGCCTCCGATGCCGCTTCCGTCGAAGCCATCATCGCCGAAACCGCCGTCACCCAGATCACCGAACGCGGCGCGACGCGCATGGACGACCAGACCTCCGAAGCGTCGATGGAAAAACGTAAAAAAGAAGGATATTTCTGATGAATGCCGCTGTTGCCGAAAAAAACCTGAACACGAATTCCGACGCCAACGCGCACGAACGCGGCCTGCTGCGCTTCATTACCGCCGGCTCGGTCGATGACGGCAAGAGCACGCTGATCGGCCGCCTGCTGTTCGACAGCAAGGGCATCTTCGCCGACCAGCTCGACGCCATGTCGCGCGCCAAGCACAAGCGCACCGTGGGCGACACCATCGATTTGTCCTTGCTCACCGACGGCCTCGAAGCCGAGCGCGAGCAAGGCATCACCATCGACGTGGCGTATCGCTATTTCGCCACGCCCAAGCGCAAGTTCATCATCGCCGATACGCCGGGCCACGAGCAGTACACGCGCAACATGGTGACCGGCGCGTCGACGGCGGACGCCGTGATCATCCTGATCGACGTGTCCAAGGTCAAACTTGGTGACGACGGCAGCGTCGAGCTCCTTACCCAGACCAAGCGCCATTCGACCATCGCCCACCTGCTGCAAATCCAGCACGTCGTCGTTGCAGTCAACAAGATGGATCTGGTCGATTATGACCAGACCGTGTACGACCGCATCGTCGGCGCGTATCGTGAATTCGCTGCGCAACTGGGGCTCAAGGACGTGCGTCCGATCCCGCTGTCGGCGTTGGCAGGCGACAACGTCGTGACCGCCAGCGACAAGCTGTCGTGGTACAAGGGCCCGACGCTGATCGCGCTGCTGGAGTCGCTGTCGGTGTACGAAGACGCGCACGCAGAGCCATTCCGCTTTCCGGTGCAACTGGTGGCGCGCCACAACGGCCACGAAGCCAATGACTTCCGCGGCTACATGGGCCGCATCGAAGCCGGCAAGGTGAGCAAGGGCGACAAGCTGCTGGTGCAGCCGAGCGGCCAGACTGCGACCGTCAAGGACATCCTGACGCTGGACGGTTCGCTGGCCTCGGCCTCGGCCGGCCAGTCGGTGACGATCTTGCTGGACGAATATCTGGACATTTCGCGCGGCGACATGCTGGCCTCCGCAGAGCAGGCGCCGACGCAGCTCAAGACCGTCAGCGCCGACCTGTGCTGGCTGTCCGAAGATGCGCTCGATCCGCGCCGCAAATACTGGCTCAAGCACACCACCAAGCAAGTGGCGGCGCGCGTGGCGAAGATCGACACCTTGCTCGACATCAACACGCAGCAACGCCATCCGGCCGAGTCGCTCAAGCTCAACGACATCGCCCGCGTGTCGATCAATGTCCAGCAAGCCATCGCCGCCGACAGCTACGATGCGATCCGCGCTACCGGTGCCTTCATCCTGATCGATGAAGTCACGCACCAGACCGTTGCCGCTGGCATGATCCGCCTGGATGCCTGATAATCGCTGCTGTGCCGTTTCACCCGCCTCAACGGGTTGAAACGCGCGGCAGCCGGCAACAGCCGGGCTGCGATCCATTTCATTTCTTCGTATGAGCCCAGCCAATTCGCCAACGCCCGCCGCTTCCGCCACGCCGACAGGCAAGGTCTACCTGATCGGCGCCGGTCCCGGCGCGGCCGACCTGATTACCGTGCGCGGTGCGCGCCTGCTGGCGCAAGCCGACGTCGTCCTGCACGACGCGCTGGTCACTGAAGAAATGCTGGGGCTGTGCCCGCAGGCCGTCAAGATTTCGGTCGGCAAACGCAGTGGCCAACGCTCCACCGCCCAGCAAGTCATCAATGAACGCCTGATCGAATGCGCGCACCAATATCGTCTGGTGGTGCGCCTCAAAGGCGGCGACCCGATGCTGTTCGGCCGCGCCGACGAAGAATTGCGCGCGCTCGACAGCCACGGCATTTCCTACGAAATCGTCCCCGGCATCACTGCCGCGCTGGCGGCGGCATCGTCGGCGCAGCGGCCACTGACCAAGCGCGGCGTCGCGCGCAGCGTCTCGCTGTTTACCTCCAGCACTGCCCCTGACGAGCCCAGCGAATTCATCATGCCCAACGGCGACACGCTGGTGCAGTACATGGGCGGCCGCGAAGCCACTGTGACGGCGCAGCGCTTGTTGTCGCTCGGCTATGCCCGCACAACACCGGTGGTCGTGGTGGAAAATTGCAGCCGCGACAACGAACGCATCCTCGATCTCGAACTCGGCACGCTGGAACAGGGCCTGACCCAGTGCAGCGGCCCGGTGCTGGTGATGATCGGCGAGGCGCTGGCGGGCCGCGGCTGATTGCCTCCTCGCGCATTTTTCGCTGATTCTTCTCTGATTTTTCCGGGCACACTTCATGCACCTGTTACACGACCCCAGCGCCCCGGCCGCGGCGGCGATCACGTTCGACGACTTCCTCAAGGTGGATATCCGCATCGGCACGATCCTCTCCGCGGAAGCCTTCCCGGAAGCCCGCAAACCTGCCTACAAACTGAAAATCGACTTCGGTCCGACCATCGGCGTAAAGCAGAGCAGCGCGCAGATCACGGCGCTCTACCGGCTCGATGAACTGATGGGGAAACAAGTGGCGGCAGTGGTCAACTTCCCGCCGCGCCAGATCGGCAAATTCATGTCGGAAGTATTGACGCTGGGATTCCCCGATGCGCAGGGAGAGGTGGTGCTGTTCGCGCCGGATCGGGCTACGCCGAACGGCGGGCGCTTGTTTTGAAGTGCGCTATCTGCCCGAGCTGCTGACGCAGTAATGCGCCAGCGCCTGCAGCACGCCGTCGTCTTCCCCGGCTGCCGCTGCGACCTGAAACGCCACGCCGGGATGATCCCGGCGCAACTGTTCGATCAATACCGGCAAATCGCGCCGGACATGTCCGCCCTGTCCCAGAAATACCGGCACGATCGTGACCTGCTGCGCGCCGTCGGCGATCTGCTGCGCCGCTAGTTGCGGCAAGTCCGGCGTCATCAGCTCCAGGAACGCCAGTTCCACCGCCACGTCCGGCAAGCCTGCCTGCGTCAGTGCGCGCAAGCGCCTGAACGGTTCGGCCCAGTTGGGGTCGCGCGCGCCGTGCGCAAACAGGATCAGCGATTTTTTCGTCATGATCAGCGCCGTTCGACCCAGCGCAGGGCGACGATCGCCATCAGCATGAACAGCGTACTCGGCAGCGCTGCAGTGACCGGCGCCGGCCAGGTGTTGAGCAGGCCCAGGTGAGAAAACAAATTGTTGATCAGCTGGAAGCTCACGCCGATCATGATGCCGGTAAAGATTTTCAGGCTGACGCCGCCGGCACGGAAATGCAGGTAGGCGAACGGCAGCGCCAACCCCATCATCACGAAGATCGACAAGGGATAAACGATCTTTTTCCAGAACGCGATTTCATAGCGCTCGGTGCGCTGGTTGTTGGCTTGCAGATGCTTGGTGTAGGCGCGCAAATCGTAGGCCGACATGCGATCCGGATCGGCGAACAGCACCGACAGGATTTCCGGCGTGACTTCGGAGACGAAATTGACGGTCTTGATCTTTTCGGTGGCAATCGGTGCGGTGATCGCGCTGACCTTCTCGTCAATGATGAACGTGGTCTTTTGTACGTCTGCCAGTTGCCACGTGTGGTTGCCTTGGTAGCTGCCGCTCGCCGCGACGATCAGATCGGACAGACGGAAATCCTTGTCCAGCTCATAGATCTTCACGCCCTCCAGACGGCCGTCGGTCTGGATGCGCTGGATGTTGAGGAAACGCGTGCCGATGACGTCGCCCACCAGGCCGTCGCTCTTGATCACGTCCTTGGCCCACAGGCCGGAACGGAACTGCTGCGACAGCGACGCGCCCTGCGCCTGCAATTTGATCTTCTCGCCCAGCTCGGTGGCCTTGGGCGCCACCAGTTCGCCGAACAGGATGGTGACAATGGCAAAGCCGAGCCCGATCTTGGCCAGTGCCTTGGCGGTCATGCGAGTCGACATGCTGGACACGCGCATGATGGTGAATTCGGAACTTGCGGCAAACTGCGCCAGTGCATAAATGGTGCCGATCAGCACCGCGATCGGCATCAGTTCATACACGTTGCCGGGCAAACCCATGATCACGTAGAGCACGGCGTTCTGCAATTGATAGCCGTTGCGGCCGACCGCCTCCAGCTGGCCCATCATTTCAAAAAATGCGAACAGCGCAAGAAAGGCCGCCAGCGCGAACGCAACCGAACGGACGATCTCGGTAGTAATGTAACGTTGCAGGACTCTCATCAGGCTTGCCGTTTCAAGAAAAGCGCACGCCGCAGGCGAGACCAGATGACTGCGGGGTGATAGCGGCTGTTGACCTTCAGCCGCAGGAAGAACAGGCCGATCACCAGTAGGGCCACCACCAGATGCACCGGCCACCAGGCCAGCAGGAATGAGGTGCGATTCTGGATCACGGATGATTGCATCACGCTGACGGTATTGCTGTACACGACGAACAGCAGCAGCGCGACCAGCAGTCCCATCGAGCGGCCCACGCGCGGATTGACGAAGGACAGCGGAATCGCCAGCAGCATCAGGGTCGACGCCATCAGCGGCAAGGCCATGCGCCACAGCAGCTCACCGCGTGTGAACTGGGTGTCCTGCGCCAGCAACTCCCAGGTTTGCAGCGCGCGCGCCGACTTGTCGCCGGCAGCGGCTTGCGACTGGCCACCGACCAGCAAGCCGTAGCGTTCGAATTCGACCATCTGGAAATCAGGCTGAGTCGGCATGCCGTCATAGCGGCGGCCCTTGCTCATGACGACGAATTTCTCACCGTCCTTGTCGACGTCCATTTCGCCTTCCTTGGCGACCACGATGCTGTTCTTGCCATCGCGGAAAGTATTGACGAAGACATTCTTGACCTTGTTGGCGTCGCCGGAAATACCTTCGACGAAGAAGATGCGGTTGGCGGTGGCGGATTCCTGGAACTTGCCGGGCGATACGCGCGCGATGTCTTCGCGTTTTTCAAAGCGTTCGCGGAATTGCGCGCTTTGCTGGTTGGCCCAAGGCGTGGCGATGAAGCTCAGCACCGCGGTCAGCAGGATGATCGGCCAGCCGAAGTTCAACACCGGCCTGATCCAGCGCGTCAGACTCAGGCCCGAGGCGAACCACACCACCATTTCGGAATCCTGGTAGCTGCGCGTGACCACCAGCAGCACGGAAATGAAGCCGGTCAGGATCAGGATCACCGGCATGTAGTTCAGCGCCTGGAAGCCGATCAGCGCGAGCACATCCTGCGAGCTCACCTGCCCGCCGGCCGCCTGACCGAGGATCTTGATCAGCATCACGGTCAGGGTGATCGTAAATAGCGTTGTGAACACTGCGCCTGCGGTGCTCATCAATTCGCGTCGAAGAGCGCGCTCAAAAATCATTCGGGGCTTATAAACAGAGGTAAAATCGCAGAGGTAAATTGAAGCAAACAGAAACTAGCAAACTAAGGACAAGCGATGGACTTTAGCATAAAAACATTGGACGCAAAAACCTCTGTCACCGCCGCAAAAACCGGCGTGCTGGTCGTGGGCGTCTTTGAAAACCGCAAACTGACGCAAGCTGCGCAAGCCCTGGACAAATCGGGCGCGATCAGCGACGCACTGAAATCCGGCGACATCACCGGCAAACCCGGTTCCACCCTGCTGCTGCGCGGCGTGGCCGGAGTCGCCGCCGAACGCGTGCTGCTGATCGGCCTCGGCGCCGATGAAGAGATCATCGACAAGAGTTTCTCCTCCGCAACACAAGGCGCCGTGCGCGCGCTGGCGACCGTGGGCGCCGCCGATGCGCTGGTGGCGCTGCCGCTGGACAAAATCAAGGGCCGCGATGCGGCCTGGGCCATCCGCGCGCTGGTACTGGCTGCACGCGACAACAATTACCGCTCTGACGTCCTGAAGAGCAAAAAAGATCCCGCGCCGACCGGCGTGAAGAAGATCGCCGTAGCGGTCTCCACCGCCGCCACTGCTACCGCCAAGACCGGCCTGGCCGAAGCGGTTGCACTCGCCAACGGCATGGAACTGAGCAAGGACCTGGCCAACCTGCCGGGCAACATCTGCACGCCGACCTATCTCGCCAACAGCGCCAAGAAACTGGCCAAGGAATACAAGCTCGGCGTCGAAGTCCTGGACCGCAAACAACTCGAAGCGCTCAAGATGGGCAGCTTCCTGTCGGTCACCAACGGCAGCGACGAGCCCCCGAAATTCATCGTCCTCAAGCATCTCGGCGGCAAATCCAAGGATGCGCCCATTGTTCTGGTCGGCAAGGGCATCACCTTCGACACCGGCGGCATCTCGCTCAAGCCGGGCGCCGGCATGGATGAAATGAAATACGACATGTGCGGCGCCGCCTCGGTGCTGGGCACTTTCCGCGCCATCGCCGAGCTGCAATTGAAGCTCAACGTCATCGGCGTCATCCCGACTTGCGAAAACATGCCGTCGGGCCGCGCCACCAAGCCGGGCGATATCGTCACCTCGATGTCGGGCCAGACCATCGAAGTGCTCAACACCGATGCCGAAGGCCGCCTGATCCTGTGCGACGCGCTGACGTATGTCGAGCGCTTCAAGCCCGCCGCCGTCGTCGATATCGCGACGCTGACCGGCGCTTGCGTGGTGGCGCTGGGCCATCACAACACCGGCCTGTTCACGCGTGAAGACGACGCCCACGACCAGCTCGCCGCCGATCTGCTGGCAGCCGGCAAGACCAGCGGCGACACTGCATGGCGCATGCCGGTGCAGGACGTCTATCAGGAACAGCTCAAATCGAACTTCGCCGACATCGCCAACATCGGCGGCCAGCCGGCCGGCAGCGTGACCGCGGCGTGCTTCCTCGAGCGCTTCACCAAGAAATACACCTGGGCGCATCTGGACATCGCCGGCACTGCATGGCGCGGCGGCGCGACCAAGGGCGCCAGCGGCCGTCCTGTTCCCCTGCTGACGACCTTCCTGCTGAATGAAGCGAAGAAGTCGCAAAAAGCGCGCGCGTAGTTTTTCACGCTCTGCGATGAAGCCGAAGCCGTCATCCCCCCAGGGTGGCGGCTTTTTTATTGGCGCATCATGAACGGTCGCTTATCGCGGCCGCGTCCCCTGGATGACGGCACGGCGCCGGCGCAGCCAGGCTTGCAACAACGTCGCCAGCACCAGCGTGGGCAAGGCCGCCAACAGCATGTTCAGCTGATCGCCATGGGTCCGGAAATCGACCGGGCGGGCCAGCTGGTACAGACAATTGACGAAATCACCGACGACGCCGAGCAGCGCCGCGCCGGCGACGTCTGCAATCGTCGCGGCGATGAAGAACAACAGGTGCGCCATGATTGCCAGCAGCGCTATCACGACGCAGTCGGACCAGGACAACGCCGCTGCCCTGCCGTCACCGCTCACGGCCCGTCCCATCCCGCGCAGGGAGGCCCACAGCACCGTCAGCGCAAGATACGACGGCCCCCACAGGATGCCTGTCGCGGCCAGGGTCTGCCACATGCTGCCGCGGTCCTTCAGCATAAGGTGATCGAGCGCCAGGATGAACACGGTCAGCCCGGCGCCCATCGTCCACCAGCGGCGCCGGCGATGCTGCCAATACAACATCGCGGGCAGCACGGCGAACAGCAGCGCCATCAGTGAAAACTGCACGAGGCTTGCCGCCTGGGCGTGCGCCGCAGATAAATCCGGCAACGAGAGAAAACCGCCGGGTATCCGGCACAGCGATGTCTTGAACGGTGGCATAGGTCGGAAGATCAGTCTTGTTTGTCGTCCAGCTCCGGCCACAGCCTGGCCCAGTCGTTGGGAAACAGGTCTTTGCGGGTAATCAATCCCTGTGACGCGCGTTCCAGGCAGACCGCAATCAGCGGCGAGCACGGACGATTGCCATAACCGATCTGGCGCAGGTAGTCGAACGAGGTCTCGCAGTACGCCGCAAGCGCGGCGCGCCTGTCCATCGGAACGGAATTGAGATAGTCGATCAATGTCATAACGACAATTTAGCATCTGCTACATACAAGTCAAGCAAAAGCTAATTTACCAAATGCTAAATTTGCGTTCAAATGCGGGCATGAACATGCATGAACATCGACGGAAACGCTTGCTTGCGTTGATCGCAGATCGCTACGACGGCGACCGCCAACAGGTTTGCGACGCCACGGGCATGAGCGAATCGCGCCTGGCGCAATTGCTCTCGTCGAGTTACCGGCACGGCCAGGGCTTCGGCGAGAAGGCCGCCCGCGCGCTGGAAGAGCGCCTGCGCCTCGGCCCGCTCTATTTCGACCAGTTCGCAGTAGGCGAGATGGCGACACCCTATGACGTACTCCGAACGCCGAAAACGGACGCAGACGACGCCGTCACCGTCCGCCAGGTCCTGCTCGAGCTGACCGCCGGCTCGGCACAGACGTCCCTGCATGAGATCGCGCCGACGCTATGCTCGTGGAAATTCCCGAAAAGCTGGTTCAGCACGCACGGCCTGCATGCCGACAAATTGTTCGCCGTCGCGGTGACCGGCGCCGGCATGGCGCCCCGACTGCATGAGGGCGACGTGGTGGTGGTCAACGCCGGCGACACCGCACTGCAGGACGGCGCGGTGTATCTGATCAACTACCGTGGCGAAGCCATCATCAAACGCCTCGCGCTGGACCTCGGGCGCTGGTTCATGACCTCCGACAACAACGCCGGCAAACACTATCCCCGTCTCGAATTCGACCACCCCGACTGCGTCCTGCTGGGGCGCGTCATCGTGCTGGCAAGCGAACGGATCTGATTTCTCCTGCGGCGCGCGGCATGTGCCGCAGGCTCCAGCCCCAGAACAGCAAGCCGAGCACGCTGACGCCGGAACCCAATACACAGACGCCGCCCCATCCCCACGCAGCGAACGCCGAAGTCGACAACACCGCGCCGGCGCCGCTGCCGACCGCATAAAAAATCATGTAGCAAGCCACCAGCCGGCTATGCGCCGTCGCGTTCGCGCGGAAGATCATGCTCTGGTTGGTGACGTGGATCGCCTGCGCCGCCAGGTCCAGCAACAGCACTCCCGCCGCCAGCGACCACAGGCGCCACGACAGCAGCGACAACGGCAGCCAGGCCGCGGCCAGCAACACCAGCGCCACGCCGCTGGTCCACTGCCCGCGCCCGCGGTCAGCCCAGCTGCCGGCCTTGGCAGCGCCCAGCGTGCCGACCACGCCGATCAGGCCGAAGGCACCGATCGCCGCATGCGACAACGAATACGGCGGCGCACGCAGAGGCAGCACCAGCGCGCTCCAGAAAATGTTCAGCACGGCGAACATCAGCATCGCAATCACGCCACGAATTTGCAGCACGCGGTCATGCAACATCAGCGTCGCCATCGACGCCAGCAGTTGTCCGTACGACAAACGCACATGGCCGGCTGCCGCGGCTGTCGCGGCTTCGGCAGGACGCCGCGGCAGCCGGCCATGCAACAGCGCCAACATCAGCAGCGCCAGCACGGCCGACACGGCGTACACCATTCGCCAGCCGGCGATGTCGGCGATCAGTCCGGCCAGGGTACGCGCCAGCAACAGGCCGATCACCACGCCCGCCTGGGCCGTGCCGACCACGCGACCGCGTTCGTGCGGCGCCGCCAGCGCCGCTGCATAGGAAATCAGCCCCTGCGTCATGGCCGTGCCGAGCATGCCCACCGCCAGCATGCCGAGCAACAGCCAGGCAGGCGAGGACGCCAGCCCGACCCCGACCAGCGCGACGAACAACAGCAGCAACTGCGCCAGCGTCAGGCGACGCCGGTCCAGCAAATCCCCCAGCGGCACCACCAGCACCAGCGCCAGCGCAGAACCGACCTGGGTTGCGGTGACCACCACACCGACCGCCGCCTGGCTGAAGCCGAACTCCGCCGCCAGCGCGTCCAGCAAGGGTTGAGCGTAGTAGACGTTGGCGACGCTGACACCGCACGCTATCGCGAACAACAGCACCATGGCGCGCGGCATCACGGCCGACACGCGCTCCGCACACATTTCTTCCAACCCGCAGGCCCCTGCCCCGCCCTCGCCTTGCCTCATCGCCCCGCTCCTTTTCATCCTGAACATGTGGTTTCAAATTAAAACCAGTTGAAGTGTAGGCGAGCGAGTTTTAAAATGCAACCATCAGACATGCACGAGGAAGCGGCAATAACGATGGCCAAGCGGAAAAGTCTCATGAGCGATCCCTGCCCGGTAGCGCGGTCCATTGACGTGGTCGGCGACCGCTGGGCGTTGCTGATCATTCGCGACGCCTTCGACGGCATGCGGCGCTTCGGCGAGTTCCAGAAGAGCCTGGGCGTGGCCAAGAACATCCTGTCGGCGCGGCTGCGCGACCTGGTCGACGCCGGCATCCTCGACGTCGCCCCGGCCTCCGACGGCAGCGCCTATCAGGAATACATCCTCACCGCCAAGGGCAAGGAATTGTTCACGGTGGTGCTGGGCCTGCGTCAGTGGGGCGAAGGCCATCTGTTCAAAAAGGGCGAATCCATCGCGCCGATGGTCGACCGCGACAGCGGCAAGCCGATCCCGAAAATTGCCTTGCACACCTGCGAAGGCAAACCGCTCAAGCCGGAGAACGCCTTCGTCAAAAGAAAAGCCCGGGCTTGATGCCGGGACCACTATTCGTGCAAGATGCCACTTTAACGATGCCGGCGGGCTTGCCGCTGCCTCCTGTTTCACCCGTATTCAGCCCACATACCACTCATCGAAAGCCAACATGAACAAACCCCTGCTGTGCGCCCTGCTCCTGTCGTTCGCCGGCCACGCCGCGGCCCAGCAAACAGCCGAAGCCGATTTCCCCGACCACCTGCGCGGCGACATCGGTCCTGGCGTATTCCGCCTCGAGCGCAACATCCTCGGAAAGAGCGACGTCACCCAAGTGCTGCCATACGCTTATTTCGACTACGGCCGCTTCTTCGCACGCCTGGATACCTTCGGCGTCAAGACCGTGAAGTTGGGCGCCGGCTATCTGGAACTGGCGGCGCGCGTCAACTTTGACCAGATGGACGCCGAGCGCGGTCTGAATCGCCGCTCCAACTCCGTGCCGATCGGCATTGGCACCTTGCAGGAAACGCGTTTCGGTGCGTTCTTCCTGAACGCCTTCTACGACGTCAACAAATCGCACGGTACGCTGCTGGAAGCCGTCTACGCAGCGCAGTTCGACCTCGGCCGCGCCAGCTTCTACCCGCAGATCGGCATCGAGCGCCGCAGCGGTTCGTATAATGACTACTTCTACGGCGTCACCGCCGCCGAATCGAGCGCCAGCGGTTTCCGGGAATACCATGCCGGCGCCTCGACCACCCCGATGCTGGGCCTGACCATCGAAATGCCGGTGGCCGAGAACTGGGTCGCCAACGTCACCTTCCGCCGCAAATGGCTGGGCAACGGCATCGCCAACAGCCCGATCGTCAACCACAGCACCGAGAACATGGGGCTAGTGGCGATCAACTATCACTTCAAATAACCGGCGCGGGAAGACTCCGCCTGGCGTTGACGCCGGCGTCAAGCGGATAGCGGACATCAAAACCGATGGGTCACGCCCATGTTGATCCCCACCTGCACACCGTTTTCCGCGTGGGTTCTCGCGGAGTGAGACACGGCGACCGGCTGGCTGTTCTTGACGACGGCGTACGCGCCGACGAGATAGAGCGACGTGCGCGCGGACATGGCATATCGGATGCGTCCCGCATACATGGTCGGATTGCCGTTGTTGCCGCGGGGATCGTTGCGCAGGTCCACGTGATAAATCGCCGCGCTCACGGTTGTCGCCTGCGATAGCGGATAGCTGGCGCCGATCCAGACAAAGTCGCTGCGCAAGTCCTTGCTCGCCGTGGCGGCATGCTTGGCATGCCGTCGATAGCCCGCGAAGAATTTGACGAGCGGTTGTGCGTAAGAGCCCGACACCTGGATATTCGAAGCGCGGTCATAGCCCGGAAAGATGCGATTACTGTTCTCCCGGTCAAACGTCAGCACGCCCGTCACGCTGCTGCCCAGGTACTGCAGTCCCGCCGAATAGCGGGCATCGCTGGTGTGGCTGCCTGCGGCCTCGCCCAGACCGTAGCTGCCGCCAATGCGATAAGAGCCGAAGCTGCCTTCGTATTTCACCAGGTTGGAGATGCGACCCAGGGTTCCGTCCCTGCGATCGCCGCGCATGTGCGTGCTCGCCCCAGACCACGAATAGTTGTTGCCCATGATGGGATCGTTGACGGAAAAATCGCCGGTCGTGCTTTCGCTTCGTCCCGCCAATACCTTGCCATACGCTCCCGACAAGCCGACATTCGCCTGCCGGTTGAAGAAACTGTGCGGATCCGACCGTTCGCCGGTATCGGCCTGGAAACCGCTTTCCAGTTGAAAAAAACTCTGCATTCCCCCACCCAGATCTTCGCTCCCCTTGAAACCGATATTGGACGTGCTCGTGCCACCCGAATGCATCCGCAGCAAACCTCCGCCGCTGCGTCCGGCATTGTTGAGATACTCCATGCCGATGTCGATAACGCCGTATAGGGTGACGGCGCCTGGAGAAGCGCCCTGCGCGGAAGACGCGCCGGCAAGAAGGAAAACGCTCAGCATGAGCGCCGGTACGGCAATTTCTTTTGTCATGTAGCACCAGGAGATAGCAAGTGGACGGGGAATTGCATCGGATGCCGGCGGGCCGATTACATCGGCCGGCGCGACGAGATGGATGCTATTCAGACAACATGTCAGACTTGTTACATTTTTGTGCGATGACAACACTTCGCCGGCGCAGACGCAGATTGACCGTATTTATCAAAATTCACGAAACGCACTCCAGAATATTTACGCCGCCGGAGCAAAAGCATTTCATTGACGGACTTGGAGAGCACGCCATTTGAGCAAGCACGGCAAGAACGGCCCTCACGGGATTTTGTGAAATGGGTTCAAACGAGTTCCTGTAATATTCGACTTCTTATTTCTCCGCATGCTGCCGGACTTGCCGGAAGCGCCAAGCAAAAAGGCCACTGCTCCAATGAAAAAAATCGCCACCTGGAACGTCAACTCCCTGAAAGTCCGCCTGCCCCAGGTATTGCAATGGCTGGGCGACAATCCGGTCGACGTGCTGTGCCTGCAGGAAACCAAGCTCACCGACGACAAGTTCCCGCAGGCCGAAATCAACGCCGCCGGTTACGAAGTGGTGTTCAGCGGACAGAAGACCTACAACGGGGTGGCTATCCTGTCGCGCCATCCGATCACCGACGTGGTCAAGAACAATCCGCTGTTCGAAGATGAACAGCAACGCATCATTGCGGCGACCATCGAAGGCGTGCGTTACGTCTGCGCCTATATTCCCAACGGCCAGGCGCCGGATTCGGAGAAATACCAGTACAAGCTGAAATGGCTGGCCGCGCTGCACGAGTGGCTGGCGCAAGAACAATTGCTGCATCCCCGGCTGGCCCTGCTGGGCGACTACAACATCGCGCCGGAAGATCGCGACGTCCACGACCCGGCTGCCTGGGTCGGCCAGAACCTGGTGTCGGAACCGGAGCGCGCGGCGTTCTTCCATCTCGAAAAGATGGGCTTCACCGATGCCTTCCGCAAGTTCGAGCAACCAGAAAAGCTCTACAGCTGGTGGGACTATCGCCAGATGGGGTTCCGATTGAACAAGGGCCTGCGCATCGACCATATCCTGCTGACCGCGCCGCTGGCGGCGCAGTGCACGGCGTGCGTGATCGACAAGGTACCGCGCAAGTGGGAACAGCCTTCGGACCATGCGCCGGTGGTGGCCACGCTCGACTGAACTTGCGCCACGCACGTCGTTGGCGCGCGTACGATCGCTTTCCTCGGCCCCGGTATTGACCACGCCGCGCGGTTCGACCAGCAGGATGCTGGCTTCTTCTTCCGCATACGGCTTGTGCTCGACGCCCTTGGGGATCACGAACATCTCGCCGGCCTTGAGATGCACTGCGCCGTCGCGAAAGTCGATGCGCAGCGCGCCGTCGAGCACGATGAAGACTTCGTCGGTGTCGGCGTGGTCGTGCCAGATGAACTCGCCCTTTACCTTGGCCAGCTTGAACTGGTAGTCGTTCATTTCGGCAATGACGCGTTGCGACCAGTGCTCGCTGAACAGCGAAAGCTTGTCGGTGAAATTGATGGGGCGGTATTCGCGCGGGTTGATGGCGGCTGGCATGCTGGCTCCCTGGGTGAACAAGAAGGCAAGCCTACGCCGGCCGGGCGCCGCGGTCTTGAACGATCGTGCAACTAAGGCGTGTTCGCACCCTGGCGAAATCAGGCTTCGCGCCGCATGATGCGCAACCAGTGCGCCGGTGCAATGCCGTAAGTCTTGGTGAACAAACGCGTCATGTGGCTCTGGTCGGCAAAGCCGGACATGGCTGCGGCATCCGCCAGCGGCAGACCTTGCGCCATCAGGCGCCGCGCCATGTCGAGCCGGCGCATGCTGAGGTAGCGATAGGGACTGGTGCCGAAGAAACTGCGGAAATCCCGTGTCAGGCTCCAGCGATCCCGGCCGCAGGCCTGCGCCAGTTCGTCGAGCGTCAGGGTGCGGTCGAGCGCGCCGTGGATGTATTCACGCGCCAGCTGAGCTGCACCGAAGTCGGCGGCATGGCGCCGCGGCCGCTTGCCGGATACTGCATCCATCGCGCGGGCAAGCTCGAAGATGCCGTCGTCTTGCTGCAATGGCTCCACCTCGTCATCCATATGCAGCAACAGGTTGCGCACGACGCCGAACAGGCGTGGATCGGTCGAGATGCCGCCTTCAATGAACGGCAGCGCAACGCCGCCGAGCGCATCCTGCAACAGCGAGGGCTCGATATACAGCATGCGATAGCGAAAGCCCGCTTCGCTGCCGGCCTGGCCGTCATGCGGCTCATCGGGGTACAGCGCCATGGTGTTGCCGGGCAGGCTGTGGCGCATCGACTTCTTGTACTGGAATGACTGCACGCCGCCCATGGTGATGCCGATGGCATACGTATCGTGGCGATGCATGGCGTAGCCGCGTCCGTGGAAAAATGCCTCGATGCGCTCCATGCCGGACGACTGCGACCGCAGTATCCAGTCCTTGCGCTTTTGCTGGCGGGGGCGAGGGTGGGACGGGGCCACGGCGATTTACTCTTCGCGCTTCTTCGCGAGCTGCTTCTCGAAGGCGACATCGAGCTTGCTGACGCGTTTCGGCTTTTGCGGCCCGTAGGCATTGACGAAAGCGACGAACTCGTCCAGCGGCAACGGATCGCACAGTTTTTCCGCTGGATTCTCGGGCGTACGCTGGAGCAGGTAAAACAGTTCTGCCGAGGTGCGGCCCATGGAATACTGCTTCGTCCCTGCGCGCGTGTTGAGGCGCTCGATGGCGCCGGTTGCTCTGGTCGATCTGGCCATGTTTGCTCCTAAGAACTCATTTCATCAATAGGTGTGAGTGCGAGCGAGTCCTGTTTGGGATGAGATGCAAGGCGCGAATCGGGGTCAAGACTGGGTGTCTTGATCCCGATTCGTAACGCAGCAGATCGCCCAAACAGGCCGCTCCCTTCGGGTTCTTCCCAGAAAGGGCGCTGGCCGCGTTGCGCTCCTTGCGCGTGGCACCGCCACGCGACGCGTCGCACGCCTTGCCAGCGCCCTTTCTGGGAAGAACGCATCTCACACCTATTGATGAAATGAGTTCTAAAGAATCAACTGCCAGTAGGCGACGTCAATCCATTGATCGAATTTCCTTCCAACCTGTGCGAAATGGGCAACTTTGACGAAGCCCATCTTCTCGTGCAAGGCCACGCTGCCGGGATTCGGCTGGGCGATGCCGCCCATGACGGCGTGTACGCCGCGCGCCTTCAGCCCAGCGAACAAGGCTTGGTACAGCTGCGTGCCGACACCCCTGCCGCCGCTGTCCCTGGCCATGTAGACCGAACTTTCGACGGACTGTTGGTAGGCCTTGCGCGCCTTCCATTTGGTTGCGTAGGCATAGCCAAGGATGCGGCCGTCTTCTTCGTACACCAGCCACGGGAACAAGGCTGAGACCTCGACGATGCGCTGCGCCATTTCCTCGACGGAAACGGCTTCCAGTTCAAAGCTGATGGTCGTCGTCAGAACGTAGTGATTATAGATCTCGCAAATGGCGGCGGCATCGGCCGTTGTGGCCGGACGTATAGAGGTGGTCATGAAAGCGGGAAGAAAATGCGGTAACACGTAGTGTACCCAAAATGACGGCGTCCGGCGCATGGCCCGGACGTCGTCGCTACCGCTTCCGGCGTATTTCTATGTTTGCAAGGCCGCTTTGATCTGTTCCAGCGAGTTGGGATCTTCGATGGTTGTCAGGTCGCCGGGATCGCGGCCCTCGCAGATTGCCTGGATGGATCGGCGCAGCAGCTTGCCCGAACGCGTCTTCGGCAGCAGGCTGATGAAATGCACGCGCGATGGCCGGCCGACGGCGCCGATCTGCTTGTCGACCACGCGCATGATTTCCGCTTCGAGCGCCTGGCGCGCTTCCGCCGTAGCGACGGCATCGGCCCGTTTGGGAATTACGAAGGCGATCGCCACCTGGCCCTTGAGCTTATCTTCGACGCCGACCACGGCCACCTCGGACACGTTGGCATGGCTGGAAATGCTCTCTTCGATCTCGCGCGTACCGAGGCGATGGCCGGCAACATTGATGACGTCGTCGGTGCGGCCGAGGATGAAGTAGTAGCCGTCTTCATCACGGATGCCCCAGTCGAAGGTGGAGTACACCTGGGTCTTGAAGTTGGACCAGTAGGTATTGACGAAGCGTTCGTCGTCGCGATACACGGTCTGCATGCATCCCGGCGGCAGCGGCCCTTCGATCACCACGACGCCCTTTTCGTTGGCGCCGCACAGCGCGCCGGTGGATTCGTTCATGATGTGCATCTTGTAGCCGTACAGCGGCACGCCCGGGCTGCCTAGCCGGGTCGGCTTGTCGTCGACGCCCTTGGCGACAGACAGGATGGGCCAGCCGCTCTCGGTTTGCCAGTAGTTGTCGATCACCGGCACGCCGAGCGCTTCCGAAATCCATTTTGACGTCGTCTCGTCCAGCGGTTCGCCGGCCAGATAGAGACTTTTGAGCGACGACAGATCGTGACGCGTCATGCATTCGGCCGGCTGCTTCTTGAGCACGCGGATGGCGGTCGGCGACGAAAACATGCGGGTGACCTTGTACTTCTCCACCAGGCTCCACCAGATGCCGCCGTCCGGCTTGTCGCCCGCCAGCACCGGCAGGCCTTCGTACAGGATGGTCGCCATGCCGGCCATCAGCGGGCCGTAGACGATGTAGGAATGGCCGACCACCCAGCCGATGTCGGAGGTGCAGAAATAAGTCTCCCCGGGATTGCCGCAGAACACGTAGGGCATCGACGCCGCCAGCGCCACCGCATAGCCTCCGACATCGCGCTGCACGCCCTTGGGCTTGCCAGTGGTGCCGGAGGTGTAGAGGATGTAGGACGGCTCGTTCGATTCCAGCCAGGTGACCGGCACCTCGGTGTCAAGATATTGCGCGCGCAGGCCGGTATAGTCGACATCGCGTCCGGCGGTGCGCGGCATTTCGGCCAGTCCCCGGTCGGTCAGCAAGACGTGCGCCGGCTTGTGTTGCGCCAGCCGGATCGCTTCATCCAGCAAGCCCTTGTACGCCACCACCCGGCCGCCGCGTGAACCCGCATCGGCGGATACGATCAGCGTCGGCTGCGCATCGTCGATGCGCGTCGCCAGACTGTTCGAGGCGAAGCCGCCGAACACCACGGAATGCACCGCGCCGATACGCGCACACGCCAGCATCGCGAACACTGCCTCGGCAATCATCGGCATGTAAATCAGCACGCGGTCGCCGCGTTTGACGCCGAGCGACAGCATGATCGCCGCCATCGCGCTGACTTCACGGTGCAGCTCGCGGAAGGTATAGGTTTTTTCGGTGTTGGTTTCGGTCGATACCGCAATCAGCGCGGCCTGGTCGGCGCGTTGCGCCAGATGGCGATCAACCGCGTTGTGACACAGATTGGTCTCGCCGCCGATGAACCAGCGTGCGAACGGCGGGCGCGTGTAGTCGAGTGTCTTGGTGAAGGGTGCATGCCAGTCGATACGCCTGGCTTCATTGGCCCAGAAGGTATCCGGGTCGTCGATGGACTGCTGGTAAAACGATGCGAAACTCATGATGTCTCCTCATGGCGATCGGATGCGCATCGACCTTGCCGGAGGGTCGCTGCGAGCTGTGTGCCGCGTCTTTGCGCGGCATCTTCTTGCTTGTTGTGGTTGACGTTTACTGTCGCAGAACATGCTTACGTGCAGCTTAATGCGGCCTTCTTTTTTTAAAAAACGGTAGCAAAAAAAAACAGCCGGACGAAAAAAAGGATGCATCGACGCATCCTTTTTTCGCTTGCCGAAAACAAGGTGTTATCGATTCTTGCAATCGTTCGCGAGTTGCTGGCCGATCTTCGAATTCAGCAGCATCGACTTCGACGGGATCTGGATCCAGACCAGGCCATCGCCCTTGTCTTCGAAACGCAAGGCGCCGGTCGAGGTCGATATGGGCATCATCTTGTAGGTGCTGCCCTTCCACACCAGGCTCACGTTATTGTTGCCGTCGAGCTTGACTTCCACCTTGTTGCCCATCTCGCAGGAGAAGCTGCCGGTCGCCAGGCGGCCGGCCCAGGCCGGATTGACTGCGGCGGCCACGGGTTGCAGCGGTGCAGGCACCGGCTTGGTTTCGGTCAGCGGCACTGTTTCAGCGCAGGCAGCCAGCAGGATGGTCAGGGTCAGTACGGAAGCACGTTGCAAGAAAGTCATGTTTAGTCCAATGCCGGGGTGAAAAAGAGTGTGGACGGCATCTTACCAACTTTCGTTCCGCAACTCCGGTTTTGTCGCGCCGCAGCGCAGCATCCGGCGTCGCCCCTGATCGATCTCGTCAGAACGCGTCTCCCGGCACGCGCACCGTCCCTTCCATCAGCACCCGCGCGCTGCGGCTCATGATGGCCTTGGTCACGCTCCATTCGCCGTTGGCCTGTTGCGCCTGTGCGCCGACGCGCAACGTACCCGACGGATGGCCGAAGCGCACCGCCGTGCGGTCGCCGCCGCCGGCGGCAAGATTCGCCAGCGTGCCGGGAATCGCCGCTGCGACGCCGATGGCGACTGCCGCCGTCCCCATCATGGCGTGGTGCAGCTTGCCCATGGACATGGCGCGCACCAGCAGGTCGACGTCGGCGGCGGCAACCTTTTTGCCGCTGGAAGCAACATAGTCACGCGGCTTGGCGACGAATGCGACCTTGGGCGTGTGCTGGCGCTTGACGGCTTCGTCAACATGCTTGATCAGGCCCATGCGCACGGCGCCGTGCGCGCGGATGGTTTCGAACCGGGCCAATGCTTGCGGATCGCTGTTGATGGCGTCCTGCAATTCGGCGCCGGTATAGCCGATGTCTTCCGCGTTAAGAAAAATCGCCGGAATGCCGGCATTGATCATGGTCGCCTTGAAGGTACCGATCCCCGGCACTTCCAGATCATCAACCAGATTCCCGGTCGGGAACATGGCGCCGCCGGCACCCTCTTCTTCTGCGGCAGGATCCATGAATTCGAGCTGCACTTCGGCCGCCGGGAAAGTCACGCCGTCGAGCTCGAAGTCGCCGGTCTCCTGCACCTGGCCGTCGGTGATCGGCACGTGCGCGACGATGGTCTTGCCGATATTGGCCTGCCAGATGCGCACGATGCAGACGCCGTTGAGCGGAATCCGATCGGGATTGACCAGGCCGTTGCTGATGGCAAACGGACCGACCGCCGCCGACAGGTTGCCGCAGTTGCCGCTCCAGTCGACGAACGATGTGTCGATGGACACCTGGCCGAACAAGTAATCGACGTCATGCTCTGCCCGGGTGGACTTGGACAGAATCACGGTCTTGCTGGTGCTCGAGGTGGCGCCGCCCATGCCGTCGATCTGCTTGCCGTACGGGTCGGGACTGCCGATCACGCGCATCAGCAAGGCGTCGCGGGCTGGACCCGGCGCCTGCGCCGCAGCCGGCAAATCCTGCAGGCGAAAGAACACACCCTTGCTGGTGCCGCCGCGCATGTACGTGGCGGGAATCTTGATTTGAGGTACGTGGGTCATATGCTTCTTTCCAGATGGCGTGAATATGGTTCGAACAATCGATGAACTACGCGGCCTTGACCGTCGACGCCAGGAAGTCTTGCGCAAAACGCTGCAGCACGCCGCCGGCTTCATAGATCGAGACTTCTTCTCCGGTGTCGAGACGGCAAGTCATCGGCACTTCAACCCGCTCGCCGTTCTTGCGGATGATGACCAGCGTCAGGTCGGCGCGCGGAGTACGCTTGCCGATCACGTCGAAGGTTTCGGTGCCATCGATGCCCAGCGTCTTTCGAGTCGTGCCCGGTTTGAATTCCAGCGGCAACACGCCCATGCCGATCAGGTTGGTGCGATGGATGCGTTCGAAGCCTTCGGCCGCGATCACTTCCACGCCCGCCAGGCGCACGCCCTTGGCCGCCCAGTCACGCGACGAGCCCTGGCCATAATCGGCGCCGGCAACAATGATCAGCGGCTGCTTGCGGTTGAGGTAGGTTTCGATCGCTTCCCACATGCGCATGACTTTGCCTTCCGGCTCCACGCGCGTCAGCGAACCCTTCTTGACTTCGCCGTCGACGATCGCCATTTCATTGACCAGCTGCGGATTCGCAAAGGTGGCGCGCAGCGCGGTGAGATGGTCGCCGCGATGCGTAGCGTAGGAATTGAAGTCTTCTTCCGGCAAGCCCATCTTGGCAAGATATTCCCCGGCAGCAGAATCGGCCAGGATGGCATTGGACGGCGACAGGTGGTCGGTGGTGATGTTGTCGGGCAGCACCGCCAGCGCGCGCATGCCGGTCATCGTGCGTTCGCCGGCGAGTGCGCCTTCCCAGTACGGCGGACGGCGGATGTAGGTGCTCATGGGGCGCCAGTCGTACAGTGGCGCGGCCGCTTCGCCCTTGTCCGCCTGCACGGCGAACATCGGCGTGTAGACGTTGCGGAATTGCGCGGGCTTGACCGAGGACTTGACCACGGCGTCGATCTCCTCGTCGCTCGGCCAGATGTCCTTCAAACGGATTTCCTTGCCGTCGACCACCGTCAGCACGTCCTTTTCGATATCGAAGCGGATGGTGCCGGCAATGGCGTACGCCACCACCAGCGGCGGCGAGGCCAGGAAGGCTTGCTTGGCGTAAGGATGGATGCGGCCGTCGAAGTTGCGGTTGCCCGACAGGACTGCGGTGGCGTACAGATCGCGCTCGATGATCTCTTTCTGGATCACCGGATCGAGCGCACCCGACATGCCGTTGCAGGTGGTGCAGGCGAAGGCGACAATGCCGAAGCCGAGCTTTTGCAGTTCGGTGCTCAGGCCCGCTTCGTCGAGATACAGTTCCACGGTCTTGGAGCCCGGCGCCAGCGACGACTTCACCCACGGCTTGCGCGTCAGGCCGAGCTTGTTGGCGTTGCGCGCCAGCAGGCCGGCGGCGATCACGTTGCGCGGGTTGCTGGTGTTGGTGCAGCTGGTGATGGCAGCGATGATCACGGCGCCGTCCGGCATCAAACCCTCGGCTTCCTGCGCCTGCGCCTTGTCGAGATCGACGGCGATGCCGCGCTCGGCCAGTGCCGACACCGGCAAGCGGCGGTGCGGATTGGACGGACCTGCCAGCGTGCGCACCACGGTCGACAGGTCGAACTTCAGCGTGCGCTCGTATTGGGCCGAGGCCAGGCTGTCGGCCCACAACCCGGCTTCCTTGGCGTAGGTCTCGACCAGCCTGACCTGTTCATCTTCACGGCCGGTGAGTTTGAGGTAATCGATGGTTTGCTGGTCGATGAAGAACATCGCCGCAGTCGCGCCGTATTCCGGCGCCATGTTGGAAATCGTGGCGCGGTCGCCCAGCGTCAATGCAGCGGCGCCCTCGCCGCGGAATTCCAAATAGGCGCCCACCACTTTTTCCTTGCGCAGGAATTCGGTCAGCGACAACACCACGTCGGTCGCGGTGATGCCCGGCTGCGGCTTGCCGGACAGTTCGACGCCGATGATTTCCGGCAGGCGCATCCACGATGCGCGGCCCAGCATGACGTTCTCGGCTTCGAGGCCGCCGACGCCGACGGCGATCACGCCCAGCGCGTCGACGTGCGGCGTGTGGCTGTCAGTGCCGACGCAGGTGTCCGGATAGGCCACGCCGTTGTCGTCATGAATGACGGGCGACATTTTTTCCAGATTGATCTGGTGCATGATGCCGTTGCCGGGCTGGATCACGTTGATGTTCTTGAACGCGCGCTTGGTCCAGTTGATGAAGTGGAAGCGGTCTTCGTTGCGGCGATCTTCGATGGCGCGATTCTTTTCAAACGCCTGCGGATCGAAGCCGCCGCACTCCACCGCCAGCGAATGGTCGACGATCAGCTGCACCGGCACCACAGGATTGACCTTGGCCGGATCGCCGCCCTGGTCGGCGATGGCGTCGCGCAGGCCGGCCAGGTCGACCAGCGCAGTCTGGCCGAGGATGTCGTGGCAGACCACGCGCGCCGGGAACCAGGGAAAATCCAGTTCGCGCTTACATTCGATGATCTGCTTCAGGTAATCATTGAGGATGGCCGGATCGCAGCGGCGAACCAGGTTCTCGGCGTGCACGCGCGAGGTATAGGGCAGCGTGTTCCAGGCGCCCGGCTTGATTGCCTCCACTGCGCCGCGCGCGTCGAAGTAATCCAGCTTGGTGCCAGGGAGAGGTTTGCGGTGTGCGGTATTCATGGCTCGATCCCGAGAAAAACATTGGTAAGAGGAATTGGTAAAAGCGGCAGCCTGCCGAATCAGGGGTGGCAGGCTGCGGTGCTGCATGTGTGAAGCTTGCTTGCGTACTTGTTGCGCGATAGGTGCACAACTACTGCTCAGCTACTGCGCAACTATTTGCGCTTGCCGATCGGCACGAACTTCAGATCTTCCGGACCGACATAGTTCGCCGACGGACGGATGATCTTGTTGTCGATGCGCTGCTCGATGATATGCGCGGCCCAGCCGGACGTGCGTGCGATCACGAACAGCGGCGTAAACATTGCGGTCGGCACGCCCATCATGTGATAGGACACGGCCGAGAACCAGTCGAGATTCGGGAACATCTTCTTGATGTCCCACATGACCGTTTCGAGGCGCTCGGCGATGTCGAACATCTTGACCGAACCGGCATCCTTGGACAGCTTGCGCGCGACTTCCTTGATGACCTTGTTGCGCGGATCGGAGATGGTGTAGACCGGATGGCCGAAGCCGATCACGACTTCCTTGTTCTCGACGCGGCGCTTGATGTCGGCTTCCGCTTCGTCGGGATTGTCGTAGCGCTTCTGGATTTCGAAGGCCACTTCATTGGCGCCGCCGTGCTTGGGGCCGCGCAACGCACCGATGCCGCCGGTGATGGCCGAGTACATGTCGGAGCCGGTGCCGGCGATGACGCGGCTGGCGAATGTCGAGGCATTGAATTCATGTTCGGCGTACAGGATCAGCGAAGTGTGCATCGCCTTTTCCCACAGCTCGGACGGTTTTTCACCGTGCAGCAGATGCAGGAAGTGGCCGCCGATGGATTCATCGTCGGTTTCGACTTCGATGCGCTTGCCGTTCTGGCTGTAGTGATACCAATACAGCAGCATCGAACCGAGCGACGCCATCAGGCGGTCGGCGATATCGCGTGCGCCCGGCGTATTGTGGTCGTCCTTCTCCGGCAGCACACAGCCCAATGCCGACACGCCGGTACGCATCACGTCCATCGGATGCGATGCCGCAGGCAGCCACTCCAGCGCCGCCTTGACGTTGGCCGGCAGGCCGCGCAACGCTTTCAGCTTGGCCTTGTAGGCCTTCAGTTCGGCAGCAGTCGGCAACTTGCCGTGCACCAGCAGATGGGCGATTTCTTCGAATTCGCAGCTGTCGGCGACATCGAGGATGTCATAACCGCGATAGTGCAAGTCATTGCCGGTCTTGCCGACGGTGCACAGCGCGGTGTTGCCGGCGGTCACCCCGGACAGGGCGACGGATTTCTTCGGTTTGAAACCTGCTGCCGGTGCTTGTGTTTCGCTCATGCGTATCTCCTGACTGATGTATTGAGGTATGAATGGGTGTACTGAATCGGCTGCTACTGGAGCCGGGTTATTTTTCCGCGTATTTCTTTTCCAGCAGATCGAACATCGGCTTGTTGACCAGGCGCTGGCGTTCGGCGAACGGCGTCACGAAATTCGGGTCTTCGTCGAGGCGATGATTGTCGCGCAGCACGGTCAACGCCTTTTGCATGCCGGCCACGGCGCCTTGCAGCGCGGCGTTGGCGTACAGCACGATGCCGTAGCCCAGATCGCCCAACTCGTCGGCGTTGAAGATCGGCGTCTTGCCGCCGATCACCAGATTGACCAGTTGCGGCTTGTCGAGCGCTTGCGGCAGGCGGCGGATTTCATCTGCGGTCTCGGTCGCTTCCACGAACAGAATGTCGGCGCCTGCTTCGCTGTAGCGGGCCGCGCGTTCCAGCGCATCTTCAAAGCCATGGACGCTGCGCGCATCGGTGCGCGCCATGATCAGCATGCCGTCGTTGCTGCGCGCATCGACGGCGGCGTGGATCTTGCCGACCATTTCAGCACAGGAGATGACTTCCTTGCCGCTGAAGTGGCCGCAACGTTTTGGCGATACCTGGTCTTCCAGTTGCACCGCGTCGGCGCCGGCGCGTTCCAGTGTGCGGATGGTGTGGCGCACGTTGAGGGCGTTGCCGAAGCCGGTGTCGGCATCGACGATCAGCGGAATCTCCACCGCGTCGCGAATGCGTGCGGTATGGTCGGCCAGTTCATTGAGGCCGATGAAGCCCTGGTCCGGCATGCCGAAGTACATGTTGGTCACGCCGGCGCCGGTGATATAGAGCGCTTCGAAGCCGAGATCGGCAATCACGCGCGCCGACAGCGCATTGAATGCGCCGGGGACCAGCAGGCCCTTGCGTGCGTTGACCTTGTCGCGCAGGATTTGTTTGGTGGTTTGGGAAATGTTGGTCATGCGAAGTCCTTGAAGTGGCGTGTGTCTGCGTGTGTCGGTACGTGATCGATACGTGGTCGGTACGTGTTTCAGCGATACGGATGCTCCTGTTTATTGCAATGCGCGTGCCATGCCGGCCGATGCCGGATGTTGCATCGCAGGAGAAATCGATGTTTCAGGACAAGCCATTGTGAAATCAATGAGTTACGGGTATTTCCTCCTCGACAACAGCCATTTCGAAGCCTCACGTCCCTTACATTGATGTGTTACATTTGAAACACTTGAAACGCATGAATGAAACACGAAACATGAAACGCCATTCCCCTCAGCACCGCGATCAGGGCGACAAGCCGGTCATCTGGACCGTCTCGGTATCGCGCCTGTTCGAACTGTTCCGCGACATCACGCTTGAGTTCGACGACCAGGCCGAGATCGAGCCGATCCCGCTGGGCTTCGAGGATGCCGTGCGGCATATCCGCGAGCGCCTCGCCACTGAGCGCTGCGATGCGGTGATTGCAGCAGGCTCCAACGGCGCCTACCTGAAGAGCCGCCTGTCGGTGCCCGTCATCATCGCCAAGGCCAGCGGCTTCGACGTGATGCAGGCGCTGGCGCGCGCACGCAAGATCACGCCCGACATCGGCCTGATCACCTATCAGGAAACCATGCCGGCGCTCAGCGAGTTCCAGAGCACCTTCGGCCTCAACATCGCCCAGCGCACTTACGCCACCGAAGAAGACGCACGCTCGCAGATCAGCGAACTCAAAGCAGCCGGCATCAAGGCCATCGTCGGCGCCGGCCTGATTACCGACCTCGCCGAGGAAGCGGGACTGGCCGGCATCTTCGTGTACTCCGCCGCGTCCATCCGCCAGGCCTTCGACGACGCGCTGGAACTGGCGCGGCTGACGCAGTTGGAGTCGACGCGCGGCCGCAGCTTTCCGGTGGCCGACACGCTGCGCGCCAAACATCACATCAACGACCTGCGCGGCGATTCGGCGGCGATGGAAAGCGTCCGGCAGTCAGTCACGCTGTTCGCCAAATCGCCGGCGACGGTGTTGATCCAGGGTGAAACCGGCACCGGCAAGGAGCTCGCCGCGCAAGCCATCCATCGGGCGCATCCGCAAATGCAGGGCAAGGTCCAGGCTCATCATCCGTTCGTCGCCGTCAACTGCGGCGCGCTGGCGGAGTCATTGCTGGAGTCCGAATTGTTCGGCTACGAAGAAGGCGCCTTCACCGGCTCGCGCCGCGGCGGTCACGCCGGACTGTTTGAAGCCGCGCATCGCGGCACGCTCCTGCTCGACGAAATCGGCGAGATGCCGTTGCCGCTGCAAACGCGCCTGTTGCGCGTGCTGGAAGAACGTGAAGTCGTCCGCGTGGGCGGCACGCGACCGATACCGGTCAATGTGCGCATCATCAGCGCCACGCATTGCGATCTTGATGCGCGCGTGCGCGAAGGCCGTTTCCGCGCCGACCTGTTCTATCGCCTGAGCGTCTTGCGCATGACGCTGCCGCCGCTGCGCGAGCGACCGGACGATCTCGCGCCGCTGGCCGAGTGGTGCCTGAAGAACGCGCTGGCCGCAATGGACATCCGTCCGCACGCCAACCTGCACGCGGAAATATTGCGCTGCGCACCGCTACTGGCGCGCTACCGCTGGCCCGGCAATGTGCGCGAGCTGCGTAACATGATGGAGCGTCTGGCGCTGTTCCTGGCGGCCGAACCGCTGCAGGCGCTGACGCCGAACCTGATCGCGCGCATCGCGCCGGAAATCCTGCGCGATAACGTATCGACAACAACGGCGCCCTTGGCGCCCACCCTGTCCGCGGGACATGCCGGCAGCGAAGAATCATTGCAGGATGTGCTGGCGCGATTCAACGGCAACCGGGCCGCTGCGGCGAGCTATCTTGGCATCAGCCGCACGACGCTGTGGCGCCGTCTTGGCGAGAAACACGGAAGCACCGGCGCCGGCCCCGAGCAGTGACGTCGGCCTTTGCGTCTCACCGATTCTGATTCACCTGTGAAGCGGATCCGGCACGATTCCCGAAGAGTGGGAATCGTGCCGGATCCGCTCCGAAAAACACTTCCCTTCCAGCGCGAAACTTCATTGACAGTCGCGCGCGCATGCACGTATTCTCGCCCGATCGCACCTCTCAACGACATACTGTTTACGCATTGTTCATGTGCAAACAACATGGCGCTGAATGGCTTGCCGTGCGACGCATTGCCATAGCCACAGCCGCATCATCTCAATCACTTTATCCGGGGAGGCACATGAACGCCATCAGTTCAGCAAATACGAGCGACGCCGCAGCAGTTAAATTACACCCACAAACCTGGCGCGCAGTCATTTCATCATCGATCGGCAACGCGTTGGAGTGGTTCGACGTACTGATCTATGGCGCCTTCGCCGTGATCATCGCCAAACTGTTTTTTCCCACCGAGAACGAGACCGTCTCTTTGCTGGTGACCTTCGCCACCTTCGGCGTGTCGTTCTTCATGCGGCCGCTCGGTGCGGTCGTACTCGGCGCGTATTCCGATCGCGTCGGCCGCAAGGCGGCACTGTCGCTGTCGATCGTGCTGATGACCATCGGCACCGCGATGATCGCGTTCATGCCGACCTATTCCAGCATCGGTTTGTGGGCGCCTGCCGGCATCGTGCTGGCGCGCCTGATCCAGGGCTTCTCGGCCGGCGGCGAGTTCGGCAGTTCGACGGCATTCCTGGTGGAACACGCGCCGCATCGCCGCGGCTTCTTCTCGAGCTGGCAAGTCGCCAGCCAGGGTCTGAGCCTGCTGATGGCGGCGGTCTTCGGCGCCGGGCTGAACGGTTTGCTGACGCCTGAACAGCTGTATTCCTGGGGCTGGCGCCTGCCGTTCCTGTTCGGCCTGCTGATCGGTCCTGCCGGTTACTACATTCGCCGCCATCTCGATGAATCGCCCGAGTTCGCCGCCGCTGAACGTACCGAAACACCGCTGCGCGACACCTTCTCCGGCCAGAAAATGCGTCTGCTGATCGGCACGGGCAGCGTGATCATGGCGACCGTTTCGGTCTACCTCGCGCTGTACATGCCGACGTATGCGATCAAGCAGCTCGGCATGCCGGCATGGTCGTCGTACGCGGCCACGATCGTCTCCGGCCTGATCATGATGGTGGCCTCGCCACTGGTGGGCGAACTGTCCGACAAGTACGGCCGCACGCCGTTCATGATCGGCAGCAGCCTGGCGTTCGTGGTGTTCACGTATCCGATGTTCGTGTTCCTGACGAGCGCGCCGAGCTTCGTCAACCTGCTGTTGCTGCAGATCGTGATCGGCGTGCTGATGACGATGTACTTCGCCTCGATGCCGGCATTGCTGGCCGATGTGTTCCCGGTGCAGACGCGCGGCACCGGCATGTCGCTCAGCTATAACATCGCCGTGATGCTGTTCGGCGGTTTCGCCGGCCTGATCATCACCTGGCTGATCCAGGCCACCGGCAACAAGCTGTCGGTGAGCTTCTTCGTGATCTTCGGCGCCGCGCTGAGCTTCATCGCATCGACTGCGGCGCGCTACGTCCTGCGCGTGCGCTGAGCAGCGTATTGCTTCATGCATGACCGTTTTGTCCGGTCGTCGTGAAGTCGTGAAGGACGGAATGGAATGAAAAAATGGGCCGGTTTCATCACTGAAACCGGCCCTCATGTTTTTGATTGCTGATCCGCCTCGCATGCGCAGATGTCGCCCCCGCGCTGCAGCTTGTTCTGTTCCCTCTTCCCCTCAACCCTCTTCGTTCACTCTTCCGCTCAATCGTCTTCGGCGCCACCGATGCCGAGTTCCTGGATCTTGCGCGTAATCGTATTGCGGCCGATACCCAGACGCACGGCGGCGTCATTCTTGCGGCCATGGGTATGCTTGAGCGCGATCTTGATCAGCGTCGCTTCGAACTGGCGGCCGAGGATGTCCATGACTTCCGGGCGCTCTTCCGCCAGCATCTGCGCCGCTTCGGTTTCCAGCAGGCTGATCCAGCTGCGATCGGCACCGGCATCGCCGTCGTAGCCCGCGCTCACGCCGGCACCGCTGTGCGCTTCGGCCGGCGCGGTTGAGGACGCGGCGTGCGTCTGCGCCGGCTGGAAGTTGCTGCTGCGTTCTTCGATCAGGTCCTGCGGCAAATCCTTCACTTCCACGGTCTGCCCGGGCGCCATGACGGTGATCCAGTTGCACAGGTTTTCCAGCTGGCGTACATTGCCGGGCAGTTCCAGTTGCGACAGGAACTGCATCGCCTGCGGCGACAGTCGCTTGGCTTCGACGCCGAGCTGGCGTGCGCTTTGGGTGAGGAAATGGCGCGCCAGGATCGGGATGTCTTCGCTGCGCTCGCGCAGGCTCGGCAGACGCAGGCGGATGACGTTGAGACGATGGTACAAGTCTTCACGGAACAGGCCTTCGCGCACGCGGTGCTCGAGGTTCTGATGGGTCGCCGCAATGACGCGCACGTTGGCCTTGAGCGATTGATGACCGCCGACGCGATAGAAATGACCATCCGACAGCACGCGCAGCAAACGCGTCTGCAGGTCGAGCGGCATGTCGCCGATTTCATCAAGGAACAGCGTGCCCCCTTCGGCCTGTTCGAAGCGGCCGCGGCGCATCGCCTGCGCGCCGGTGAAGGCGCCGCGTTCGTGGCCGAACAGTTCGGACTCGAGCAGGTCCTTGGGGATCGCTGCAGTGTTCAATGCGACGAACGGCTGCGCGGCGCGCGGACTGTGCTTGTGCAAGGCGCGCGCAACCAGTTCTTTGCCTGAGCCGGACTCGCCGGTGATCAGCACGGTCACGTTCGATTGCGACAAGCGGCCGATGGCGCGGAAAACATCTTGCATGGCCGGTGCCTGGCCGAGGATCTCCGGCGCGTTGGCCGACGATTGCTCGACGTCGGTTTCGCGCAGACTCTCTTCCAATGCGCGACGGATCAGCTCGACCGCCTTGTCGACGTCGAAGGGCTTGGCCAGGTACTCGAAGGCGCCGCCCTGGAATGCCGAGACCGCCGAATCAAGATCGGAGAAGGCGGTGATGATGATGACCGGAATGCCGGGATGCTTGGCCTTGATGGTCTGCAGCAGCTCCAGGCCGGATGCGCCGGGCATGCGGATATCGGAAACCAATACTTGCGGCGTGCCTGTCTCCAGTGCTTGCATGGCGTCGCGTGCGCTGGAAAAACTTTGTGTGGCGAGATTTTCTCGCGCGAGGGCTTTTTCCAATACCCAGCGTATCGATTCGTCGTCGTCAACAATCCAGATCGGTTTCATAGTCTTATCATTTCCTGCGTTTGGTAACGTGTGTGGACAGCCTGAAAGGCATGCGCCCATATTGCCCTGCTCAACTCCTGCTTTCCCGATGAACTGCCATCAGGGAAGCGGAATCAATATTCTGAAATCCGTACATCCCGGCCGGCTTTCGCATTCGATCACCCCCATGTGCTGCTGAACGAATGTTTGCGCCAACGTCAGTCCCAAACCGCTACCTCCTTCCCGACCGGATACCAGCGGGTAAAAAATACGGTCCTGGATATCTGGTGAAATGCCGGGGCCATTGTCGATGATATGCAAGTCTAGTGCCAGCCGATATCGGACCTTGGCCAGCGTCACTTGCCGCGTTACGCGGGTCTGCAAAATCAGTTCGCCGTCGCCGGCACGGATGCGTTCGGCGAGCGCTTGCGCGGCGTTGTGGACGATGTTGAGCAAGGCCTGGATCAGTTGCTCCTTGTCGCCGCGGAATTCCGGAATCGACAGGTCGTAGTCGCGCTTGATGGTCAGGCCGTGGGGGAACTCCGCCAGGATCAGGCTGCGAACCCGTTCGCAGACTTCGTGGATGTTGACGTCGCCGACGATGTGCGGTCGCCGGTGCGGCGCCAGCAGGCGATCGACCAGCGTTTGCAGGCGGTCGGCTTCCTTGATGATGACCTGGGTGTATTCGCGCAGCTCTTTCAGGTGACGTTCAGGCAACTCCAGCTCCAGCAACTGCGCCGCGCCGCGGATACCGCCGAGTGGGTTCTTGATTTCATGCGCGAGGTTGCGGATCAGTTCCTTGTTGGCCTGGCTCTGGTCGAGCAGACGTTCTTCGCGGTCGAGCTTGAGTTGCTGGACATTTTCCCGCAGCTCCAGCAGTACCGGCGTATCGGCATTGTCGAGCGCGGTAACGATAGTGTGGACCTGCAGCGGCTCGCGGCCGACGCGCTCCAGCACGAGATCGAGGCGCTTGTCGGCGAACTGGTGTTCGACCGCCTGATAGAACAAGGTGGCGAGCTCTTTGCCATTGAGGAACAGCTCGCTGAGCTTTTGCTGGGACAAGACCTTGAAGGAACTTTCCAGCAGGTTTTCAGCAGCGGCGTTGGCGTACACGATGCCGCCATTGGCGTCGAGAATGATGACCGCCGAGGCCAGCAGGTCGAGACCGTCGAGTGAAGGTAAAGTTGTTTTCATGCGTTCCGATAAATTAATGCCGCATCAAGTATGCCGTCGCGGCTTGTGGCCACGGGCTCGGATTCGTCAGCTTCCCCTCAGCTAAGCAAGATTTGGGCAAGGCTGCAATAGGACTGACTTCCCGGCTTGCAGGCCGTATCGACAGACTAGCGCAGTCTGGCCAACTCGCGCCGGAGCGCCTCGACGTTGCTTTCCGCACGGGCAATATCGTCTTTCATGCTCGCAGCGCGCTCCTGGTATTTCGCATAGTTGCGCTCGTCGCCGCGCCGCTCGGGTTCGCCGTTGTTGTAGTCGGTTTTCAGGCTTGCCAGCTTGCCCTCCTCCATCCTGAGTTCATTCTGCAATATCTGCCTGCGATCGCTGTCGCGCGCTTTCTGCGCCTGGCCGTCGACCTTGGGAAAAGCGCTTGCCGAAGTTGCCGCCGATGCTGCCGGCCTGACCGCAGCGGCACGCCTGGCCGGCGCCGGCGCACTTGCAGCCGGGATATCCAGTTTGCGGCATTCCTTGCTGATGCCGGTGTTGCGGTATTCGGTGATGCCATTCCGGTCGACGCAGACATAGACCTCGTCTTGCGCCGAGGCGGCTTCCACGAAGGCGGCGCAGGCCAGGCCTGACAGTGCGGCAAGTACTGAAAATTTCATTGGCCCGAGCCTGAAAAATGCGATGGAACCAAGTGTAAGACAAGACCCGCCGACGAACAAACAGGGTCCGCCCGACACAAATGAAAAAATGCCGCGCGCATAAAAAAAGGGAAGCAAGCTTCCCTTTTTTATCAATACAAAATCGACGATTACAGCGAGTAGTACATGTCGAATTCGATTGGGTGTGTCGTCATGCGATAGCGCTGCACTTCCTGGCCCTTCAGGTCCAGGTAGGCATCGATCATGCTGTCGGTGAAGACGCCGCCGCGTGTCAGGAACTCGCGGTCCTTGTTCAGTGCGTCCAGCGCTTCTTCCAGCGATGCACAGACTGTCGGGATCAGCTTGTCTTCTTCCGGCGGCAGGTGGTACAGGTCCTTCGAAGCGGCTTCGCCTGGATGGATCTTGTTCTGCACGCCGTCCAGACCTGCCATCAGCAGAGCCGAGAAGCACAGGTACGGGTTCGCCAGCGGATCAGGGAAACGTGTTTCGATACGGCGGCCCTTAGGATTCGCAACGTGTGGAATGCGGATCGATGCGGAACGGTTGCGTGCCGAGTAAGCCAGCTTGACCGGTGCTTCGAAACCTGGAACCAGACGCTTGTACGAGTTGGTGCCTGGGTTGGTGATCGCGTTCAACGCCTTGGCGTGCTTGATGATGCCGCCGATGTAGAACAGCGCGAATTCGGACAGACCGGCATAGCCGTCGCCTGCGAACAGGTTCTTGCCGTCTTTCCAGACCGATTGGTGAACGTGCATGCCGGAGCCGTTGTCGCCGACCAGCGGCTTAGGCATGAAGGTCGCTGTCTTGCCATAGGTGTGCGCAACGTTCCAGATCACATACTTCAGTGTTTGTGTCCAGTCGGCGCGCTCAACCAGGGTCGAGAACTTGGTGCCCAGTTCGTTTTGACCTGCGCCGGCCACTTCGTGGTGGTGCACTTCAACAGGGATGCCCAGGGATTCGAGGATCAGGGACATTTCCGAACGCATGTCCTGGAAGCTGTCGACCGGTGGCACTGGGAAGTAGCCGCCCTTGACGACAGGACGGTGGCCGGTGTTGCCGCCTTCGAGCTTGGCGCCGGAGCTCCACGATGCTTCTTCGGATTCGATCTTGACGAAGGAACCGGACATGTCCGCACCCCAACGCACGCCGTCGAAGATGAAGAATTCTGGCTCTGGACCGAAGTAGGCTGTGTCGCCCAGGCCCGAGGACTTCAGGTACGCTTCAGCGCGCTTGGCGATGGAACGCGGGTCACGGTCGTAACCCTTGCCATCGGATGGCTCGATCACGTCACATTGCATGAACAATGTGGTTTCTTCCATGAACGGGTCGATGTTGGCAGTATTTGGATCAGGAATCAGCAACATGTCCGAAGCTTCGATACCCTTCCAGCCGGCGATCGAGGAACCGTCGAATGCGTGACCCGATTCGAACTTGTCGATGTCGAAGTGGGAAACGGGAACAGTTACGTGTTGCTCTTTACCCCGGGTGTCGGCAAAACGGAAATCAACAAACTTGACTTCATTGTCTTTCACCAACTTCAAAACCTCTGCGGCCGTCCTTGCCATGCGAATCTCCTAAAACGAGGAAGTAGTATAAATTTGTACAATTTGGGTGATGAGCCGACTACGTGCGACTTGATGTGTGCAGCAAATACAACAGATAGTGCGCCAGAACTCAGGCGGGAATGATAGCAGATTCCATGCCACCAACTGCCTCACGTTGATGCTTATGGCATATTTTAGGGAGTTATTGGCTGGTGGGCGTTTCCGAGCAGTGCACGGCGATTTCAATAATGTTCAATTATGGTGCAATTACACTTTTTTGCACCAATAAAATGCACGCCATTACTAATGCATTATTTTGGTGCGAATTTTATACGTGATAGCGTCAATGAAATAAGTTAGGTATCTTTCCGGCAACTCTTTAAGGACTCTTCATGACAAGCTCCAGCGATATTCTCTCGACCGCAACTCAACGTGCCCAAGCCGGGCAGTTTCCCTATGCGGGCGCAGTCACGCCGCAAGAGGCGTTTGCCCTGCTGCAGGGAAATCCGGCCGTCAAACTGGTCGACGTGCGCACCAAGGCGGAACGCGACTGGGTCGGCCAGGTTGTAATTCCGGCCGAACAGCATCTGGCGGTGCAATGGAATCTCTACCCGGAGAACACGCCCAATCCGCAATTCCTGGAACAGCTAGGCGCCCTTGCCGATAAGCAGACGATCTTGCTGTTCCTGTGCCGCTCGGGTGTCCGTTCCCGCCATGCCGCCAAACTGGCGACAGAAAACAACTATGCGCACTGCTATGACATCCTGGAAGGTTTTGAAGGCAACAAGGACAGCGCGGGCCATCGCAAGACAGTCGAAGGATGGTGCAAGGCCGGTCTGCCGTGGATCGGCGCCTGAACCGAATCGGGCCTGACCGGCAGGCCATCCGTTTTCGTCAAAAAAAAATCGGCCCGCTAGTGCGGGCCGATTGTTCCTACAAATCAGATTCAGATTGACTGCAATTGCCGTCCGAGCATCGAGACCTCAGCCGCCAGATCCGAGGGTGCCGAAAGGCGATGCATCGCAATCGCTTCGATGCGTTCCAGCGTCGCGACGATGTCGGCGGCGGCCATCGTGAGTGCCGCTCCCTTCATGCGATGCGCCAGCCGTCCGACGGATGCCATATCGGCCTCTGTCGCGGATGCCTGCAGAACCGCAAAATCCTCAAGCGACGTCGTCCGAAACAACGCCCTCAGATCCACGCTGCGCAAGTCATCGATATTCATCGGCGCTGCCGCCGAGACGTCGACGTCGCACCACAGCGACAGCATTTTTTTCAGTTCGTCGACCGGCAGGGGCTTGCCGAGTACTCCATCCATGCCGCTGTCGAGACACAGCTGCATGTGGGCGGTATCGGTCTCAGCCGAGATGGCGATGATGGGAGTGTGCACCAGCTCTTCTTCCTGTTCGCGCCGGCGGAAAATCTTCGCCACGTCATACCCGCTCATGTCCGGCATCTGGCAATCCAGCAGCACCAGATCGAATTCACCGTCCTGCATTGCAGCAAGTCCGGAGTTGCCGTCCTGCGCCGTCGCTACGTCGCAGCCCAGTTTCTTCAGTTGCTTCTCGATGACGACGCGGCTGGTCGCGGAATCGTCGACGACAAGAATCTGCAGCAAAGGAGCGGTAGCAGTCGTGTTCATGATGCGTCCTTATATGTCTTGGAGTTGATGCTGGATTTTAAACAGCTCATTGTCGTTACGCACGCCCAGCTTGCGAAAGGCCGCCTGCTTCTGGCCGCTGATGGTCTTGACGCTGCGCGCGAATTTTTCCGCGATCTGGGTGACGCTCATCCCTTCCAGGCAACAGCGCAGCACTTCACGTTCGCGCGGCGACAATTCGACGTTATCGGTGAGCGAATCGCCGTTCGCCGATTCTTCGTCGGAGCCGTTGCTGGACAGCATGGAGGAGATTTCCGCCGCCATCAACGGATTCAGGTGTACGCGCCCCACTGCCACTGAACGCACTGCCGCGATCAGTTCGGACAATTCCTGCTCCTTGCCCACGAAACCACGTGCGCCGGCGCGCATCGCCAGCGCAACCGTAGCAGGATTGTAATGTGAGGAAGAGACGAGGATTTTACTGTCGGGAAAACGCACCTTGAGTGCCCGGATCAGATTGAGGCCGTCGATGTCGTTGGCCCCGAGAGAATAATCGATCAACAGGATATCGGCCGGCAAGGCGCGCAGGGCCGCCATCATGTCCTTGCTGGCGGCATAGGCGCCGACCACCTCGAAATCAGATTCTTCAGTCAACCGCGTCGCGAGTCCATGCCGGACCACGGCATGATCGTCGAGCAGTGCAATACGAATTGCCTTTGTCGCAGTCCAGGTCATCATGGCGTCCTTTCGCAGACGGTCATTCACGCAGAAAACCGCTAGACATCGAAATCGATGTGCGCTTCGCCTGGATACGATGACAAAAAGTGGAACTCCCGACCAGCCGAATTACGATCGAGTGTATCAAAGATAGCAAAAATTCAATAGAAAACTCAGGCATTTATTAGGCCGTTATTAAACAATTGATTGGCTCCGACCTTGTTCAGGAAGTCTTCCTGGCGCATCGGCACAACAATATAGCCCTGCCCGCGTCCGCATCCCATGGCGGCGAGGATCTCCATTTGGCGCGCATTCTCGATGCCTTCTGCGGTAACGATAAGCTTCAGGCGCTTGGCGATGCCGATGATGGATTCCACGATGACACGGCATTGCGGCTGGCGGAGGAACTGGCGCACGAAGTGCCGATCGATGCGGATCTCCGTGAACGGCATTTGCGACAATAGCTTCATGGTCGAAATGCCCGAACCGAAATCGTCGATCGACAAACCGAATCCGCACAGGCGCAAACGATTGAGCGACGCCGCCAGCTTCAGCGCATGTTGCGACGGCTCCTCTTCAGAAATGCCGACGGTGATGAGATGCGAAGCAATGCCATAACGCTGCGAACGCTCGTAAAGATAGTCCGCGATCTCCGGCGTCTCCAGTGTCGATGCCGAAGCCTTGATGCAAATCGGAATGCTGCAGCCGATGTGCGCCAGCTTCTGTTGTGTTTTTAGCACATGATTGACGGTGCGGTAGAACAGCATGAGACCAAGCCCTTGCCGTTCGATCAGTGTCATGAACTGTTCCGGCATGAGATAGCTGAATTTGGGATGGCTCCAGCGCACCATGGCGTCGGCGCCGACGATGGCCCTGGTTTCCAGCGAAACCTGCGGCTGATACCACACTTCGAACTCGCTGGTGTCACAGATGGCGCGCAGGATGTCGTCGTCGCCGATGGCGCCGTCGCCTGGCGCCGGCGTTGTTTTTCCGCTTTTGGCGGAAGACGGCTTGATTGCGTTCATCATCGTCAGCGCCGCAGCCAGGACAGTCTGCAACGCCGGCACGCTAAGCGGCTTGGAAATCGCTTCGACAAAGGGAAAGCCTGCGGAATACGCCAGTTGCAGATGCGACTCACGTACATCTTCCCCGTGCACGCTCATCCACACCAGCATCGGCAATTCCTTGCCGGCGGATTGCACCGAGCGGTCATGTGCAAGCACGAACTGCGAGCCATCCATGTTGGGCATGCCGATGTCGCAAAAGACCAGATCGATGTGGCGTTCGGACAGACGCGCCATCGCCTCCATGCCGTCGGCGGCATCAATCACATTGACGCAACCGAGCTCGCGCAATTTTTCGACTGCAAACTTTTTTTGCAATGGCTCGTCTTCTACTACCAGAACAGAAAGATCCGCGACTGTTTTCATCTTTACCCCAAGCGAGATGTGCACCGCGACTGCGGCATAGACTTTGATTGACCAGTTGCGATTCTGATCATCTTGCCCCGCTCCGTATATGAGAATGATCTCAATTCAACCTCGCTTAATCGCCTGCGATTAGTCGAAAAACGACGAGTTCGCCACAGCAGCGATGTTTTTTCATCCGTTTTCCAGATTTAGATTGGAGGAGCACCGTGCCGACGCTATCCTTGCCTGATCAAATCACAATAGCTGGCACATGGGGATAGCATGAAGAAGGTCGTATCGACGATGCTGCGGCATGGCGTCGCTCCTTCCCTGCTTGTCGTTGCATCCGTCGCCGGGGCAACGGAATTGCGGGTGACAGGGAAGATTGTTCCCGACGCCTGCCTGCCCGTTTTTTCCGATGCCGGCGTGGTGGACTACGGACCGATTTCATCCGAGCGCGGCGCAGCAAAAATCCTCTCCAAGAAAATCTTCAGCCTCTCCGTCTCCTGCGCCCTCCCTTCACGTCTTGCGTTGCGCCTGATCGACAATCGCGAGAGCGCGCCGATACCGCAAATGCAGACGGTGGCGATGCGCAACCGCAGCAAGAAGCATCTGTTCGGATTGGGCGCGGAGAGCGGGCAAAACGCCGGCGCCTATATCGTGTCGTTCGAACCTGCGCATCCGAAGGCGACGCCTCCCGCCATGCTGGAGTCCGCGACCGGCATCAACGCCACGCAGTGGATGCTGAGCAGCGACAACGCCATCCGCAAGAACGTGCTCTACGCCTGGGACGCCGAACACAAGATCCATCCCGGCGGCACCCTGACCTTCGAGGTAAAACTGAGTATCCAGGCCGTCATCGACAGCGCCGACAATACGCAGGAAAAAGAAGATGCATCCTTGAATGGCTCTGCCACTTTTGAACTTTTGTATTTATGAACAATGCCGACGATCTTCCGACATGAAAGAAGCGCATCTGTGAAGCACATCACAATCACAACCGGATCCGGTGCAGCGAATATGGCCCTGGGCATATTCTGCCTGGCCGCAACCATGCTCTCATACGCCGCCAACATGGTGGAAATGCAGGTGGTGAGCGTCATCACGCCTGCCGCCTGCACACCGATGCTGTCGGGTGGCGGTGTTGCCGATTACGGCACCATCCCGGCCAGCTCGCTGAAAACCGGCGCGGTCACGCCGCTGCCTGCGAAGTCGCTGTCGTTCAGCATCAATTGCGATGCCGCCGCCAAGGTGAGCGTCAGGGCCATCGACAACCGCACCAGTTCGGTCATTGTCGGTATCATCGCGGCTGGCTCGGGCGACGGCAATCTCAACGACAGTTTCAACTTCGGCCTCGGCACTGCCGCCGGCAAAAGCATCGGCGGTTACGCCATCCTGTTTCAGCCGACGTCCTATACCGGCGACTACCAGCAAACCCAATTGTTGTATTCGACCGACAGCGGTACGACCTGGCAACCGTCTACGACAGGCTATGTCGCCAAGAATCGCCGCTTCGCCTGGGGAGCACCGGGCAGCAACACCGTGTCGTCCTTGCGCACAATCTCCGGCACCGTGACCGTGCAACCCTATATCAACAAGCCTGAACATCTTTCCCTGTCACAAGAAATCTTGCTGGACGGCTCGGCGACGCTGGAGCTCTCCTATCTTTAAGAGTTGTCTCTACATCATTTTTTCACCCCTGTTCTACGCTTTAAAACACCCTGAATTTTGAGAATATTCTCAAATACTCTTGAATTAATTTCTCTTAGCATCGGAGCTGTTAAAAACCAATATCTACAACAACCGGAGGTAAATGAAATGTGCGCCAATTCTAGGAAATTGCTTTTTCTTGCTGTTGCCTGCTTTCTCTCCAACGCCTTTGTTCCCGTCACTGCGCACGCCAGCGGCATGCTTCCCGAGACCTCGGTAGTCATCATCAACGAGGCCGATGGCGAAGCCAGCATGAACGTCAAGAACACCGACGCCAATGCCACCTTGCTGTACACCTCGATTCAAAACCTCCCGGAAGACAAGGAAAACCTGCTGGTCGTCACGCCGCCCGTTGCGCGTGTCGAGCCGGATGAAACCCAGCTCGTGCGCTTCATCCTGCAAAGCAAGGAGCCGCTCAAGACGCAACGGTTCAAACGCGTCATTTTCGAAGGCATTCCGCAGCAGTCCAAGGACGGCGGCGTCAAGGTGACGATGAACGTGCGCCAGAATCTGCCGGTCATCATCCATCCCAAAGGCCTCGCGCCCAACCGGGAACCGTGGAAACTGCTGACCTGGTCTATGCGCAACGGCAACCTCGTCGCCAAGAACGACAGTGCCTACGTCGTACGCCTGGCGCAGACAGTGACGCTATTGCCGGCCAAGACCGAGCTTGATCTCGGCAAGACCTATTTCCTGCCTGGCGAGACCATCAGCGTGGCGGTGCCCGCCGCAGGTGCAGCATCGACCACGGTACGTCTGGCGCCCGCGACCGTATATGGATTCTCAGTGGACAGCTACGACGCGGCGGTCACCAGGTAAGCCCCACTTTTCCTCCCTCGCAATCAGGGAAAATGAATAATAAAATCAGCGGGAAAAATGGAGCTTTCCTCGACCCGCCCGACGCTCGCCTGAAGCATTGTCTCATCGCCTTGTCTGCCGTGGCGGGAGGGCTTGCGTCTTTGCCTTTGCATGCTGCCGACGCCAGCGGATTCGATCTGAACATGCTGAAGGAGCGTGGTATCGATCCGCAGCTCGCGGATTATTTTCGCGAGGCCGCCCGCTTCCGTCCGGGTGTGCAGGTTGTGACGCTGTTCGTCAACGGCAGCAAGCGTGGACGCGCCGATGCGCGTTTCAATACCAAGGGCGACCTGTGCTTCGAGGTCGGCCTGCTCGACAAAGGAGGACTGATCGTGCCGCCGCAGTTGAAAAAGGTGGAGAAACCGGCATCTGCGCCCGCGGCGCCGGCCACCACGACCACCACCACCACCGGCGCCCCGGGCTGCTTCGACTATAAGGAAGCCTTCCCGCAAACCCAGGTCGAACTGCGTCCCGGCAAGGAAGAAGTGGCGCTGGTGGTCCCCACCGACGCTCTGCGACCGACCGAGGACGACTTTGCCGGCTACAGCAGCGGCGGCACCGCGGCGATGCTGAATTACGAAATACTCGGCGTCAACAGCAAGTTTGCCGGCGGCGGCAGCCGTTTCATGTCGGGTAATGCGGAGCTGGGATTCAACTTTCAGGACTGGATCGTGCGCAGCCGGGAGGTTTACACCGCGCAGGACGGAAAATCACAGCGCCAGCATGTCTACGCTTACGCCCAGAAAACCTTGATGGATTTCAGATCCATCTTGCAGACCGGCCAGATCAACATCGCCAACTCGGCGGTGTCCGGCGGCTCCATCACAGGGGCGCAGATCATTCCGGAAGGTGCGCTGATGAGCCTTAACCGCAACAACGTCATGGTGGAAGGCATCGCGCAATGGCAAGCGCGCGTGGAAGTGCGCCAGGCCGGTGCGCTGATCTACACCACCGTTGTTCCCGCCGGGCCGTTCGCCTTGTCCGATCTGCCGCTGCTAAACTCAGGCAGCGACCTGGAAGTCACCGTGGTGGAAGCGACGGGTGCGCAACGGCGTTTCATCGTTCCGGCTGCGTCGTTGCACAGCGGTTCGTTGGGCAGCCAGCGCGGCTATTCATTTGCCGTCGGCCGCCAACGCAGTCTCGGCGGCAGCACCGCGCGCCAGCCATGGATCGTTACCGGCTCCGGCGGTTGGAAAATCGGCAAGGACAGCAATGCCAACGCCGGCCTCATGGCGGCAACTTCATATCAGGCCGGCGCATGGGGCATGGACACGCGCGTGTTCAACAGTACCAGCGTCAGCCTGCAGCAACGCCTGTCCAACGCGACCGGCGAAGGGGTGCACGGTACGCAGGTGAGCCTGTCCAGCAGCAGCCTGCTGTCGACCTCGATCTCGGGCAGCTTTTCGGCAACCCAGCAAACGCTCGGCTATCGCGACCTGGGCGACACCATCGTCGACACGCCCGCCAATGCCGGCGACCTGCAGCACAATCGCTATCGCGGGCAGTACACCGCATCGCTGAGCTGGAGCAATGCGACGATGGGAACATTCAATGTCGCCTACTCGCGCTCGTCGCTATTCAGCGGCGTCTCGACCCAGCGCGTGACCGGCGCATGGGGGCAGACATTTTCATTCGGCACGATATCCTTCAACGTCGAACACAATCTCGGCAACAACGGCAATACCGACAGCAACAGCAGCAACACAGTGCCCGTCAACACCTTCTACCTGACGCTGAGCATTCCGCTCGGACAGCGCAACGTGCGCACCTACGTGAACAACAGCAGCGGCTACAAGCGCTATGGCGCCTCCTACAACGAGACGATCAACGAATACGCCAACTACACCGTCTCCGCGGAGCGCAACACCCAGAGCCAGGAAACCGATCTCTCGACGCAGGCGTCGATACTGCCTCGCTATGCCCAGGTCAACCTCGGCTACTCGCGCGCAGGATCGGGCGCGACCGCCATGAACGGCGGCCTGCGCGGCGGCATGGTGCTGCATCAGCACGGTCTGACACTGTCGCCCTATCCGATCCAGGACACCTTCGGCATCCTGTCGGTGGGCGATGAGTCGGGCATCCGTGTCAGCACGCCCTACGGCCCGGTGTGGACCGATCCCTGGGGACAGGCGGTGATTTCGCAGATGGCGCCATATGCCAGCAGCCGGCTTGAAATCGCCACCAAGAGCCTGCCGCGCAATGTCGACATCAAGAACGGCTACAAGCTCGTCGAGCCGGGACGAGGCTCAGTCAACTTCGTCACCTTCGATACCATCAAGGTACGGCGCATCCTGCTCAACACCAAGGGCGCCGACGGCAATCCGCTGCCCAAGGGGGCTTTCGTGCTGGATGCCGAGGGCCAGTTCGTCACGACGGTGGTCGACGACGGTCAGATTTTCCTGATCAATGGCGTACCCAATTCCAAACTCGAAGTCTCGCTCCCGGACGGCAAGCAATGTTCATTGCAATTCGAATTGCCGTCCAGGGCGGATCCCAATATGTTCTTTGAAACTGCGGAGGCGCGTTGCGGCCCGACTCTGCAAGTACAGCTACAGAAAGCGACCTATGCTCAATTGTGAATTCACCCGACGCAGCTCCATGCGCATGCACGCCGTCCTTGCCGCGCTGCTTGCCTCGGCATCGCTGCATGCGCTGGCGGCGCCCAACGATAATTGCCAGATGCAGATCAGCAATACGGTGATCGACTACGGCCAGGTCACGCGCGCCGAATTGCTCGGCCGCCAGGTATCGCCCACGGCCTTCGCGCTGGGGAAACAAACCATGACACTCTCGGTCAATTGCCGTCAGCCGGCGCTGATGACGATATATTTCCGCGGCGCTGCAGGCGACGGCAATGCCTACCGCTTCGGCAACGCCGGCAACTTCGCGTTGAACCTGTCGCTCGCGCAACTGGACGGCAAACGCGTCAAGCTCGGGAACGTCAGCGTCACCGGCCAGCAACCGGACAACATGGCGGAGACCGCCGTTCTCTCTCCCGGCATAGGTATCGTGCCGGTGCAGGACGAACGTACCGTCAAGGGCTCCAGCTTTTCGGTACAGGTGGAAATCGACACCAAGGTTTCCGGCACCGCCAGCCGGGTTGCCGATCGCACGACATGGCGCAGCAGCGGCAGCTTCGAGCTCGTGGAAAACTGACGGGAAGCTGAAGAGCTACTGACGGCCTTTCAGCAGAAGCGATGTTTTTACACTTTATTACAGCGACGTTCAGTGAGGATGCGATACTTTAAGCATTCCCTTTTCTGCATACGGCGTCATGCAACTCTCTCGCAAACATGGTGTGGTCGGATTGCTGGCATTGAGCCTCGCCGGCGCTTGCGGCGGCGCGTTTGCGCAGGCGCTGAATTCGCAGGAGCAGGCCCTGCACGTACTCAATCGCCTGGCATACGGCCCGCGTCCGGGCGATGTCGCCACGGTTGAAAAAATGGGCGTCAAGCGCTACATCGACGAGCAGCTCAATCCGGAGCGCATTCCGCTTCCCGCCGAACTGCAAAGCCGCCTCGATGGCCTGGCGACATACCAGATGAGCACGTCGCAACTCTACGTCGCGTACGGTCCGCCCTCCTTCCCACCCAACACCGCCAGCGCCGACGAAAAGAATGCCGCGCGCCAGCGCGCCGCAAAAGAAATCACCCCGCAAAGTCATGCCGCACGCTTGTGGCTTGCAACCGAAAGCCCGCGCCAGCTGCAGGAGGTGATGACGGAATTCTGGTTCAACCATTTCAATATCTTCGAAGGCAAGGAATGGGTGCGCTACTGGGCCGCGGACTATGAAAAGAACGCGATTCGCCCCAATGCGCTCGGCAATTTCCGCCAGTTGCTCGGTGCGGTCGCGCATCATCCGGCGATGCTCTATTACCTCGACAACTGGCTCAGCAGCGGCGCCAACACGCCGCAGGCCAAAGGCCGCTTCAAGGGTCTCAATGAGAACTACGCGCGCGAGCTGATGGAGTTGCACACGCTCGGCGTCGATGGCGGCTACACGCAGGCCGATGTGATCTCGCTGGCGCGCATCCTGAGCGGCTGGACTATCGTCGTGCCGGACATGAAACAGGGGGGCGACAGGGTGGGCTTCGCCTTCAATCCACAACGGCATGACAGCGCCGCCAAACAATTCCTCGGCCGTACGATCACGCCCGCCGGCCAGCAGGAAGGCGAACAGGCGCTCGACATGCTGGCGCGCAATCCGGCCACGGCGCGCTTCATTGCGACCAAACTGGTGCAGTACTTCGTCTCCGACCAGGCCGATCCGGCGCTGGTGGACAAGCTGGCGCAACGCTTCCTCGCCAGCGACGGCGACATCAAGACCGTGCTGCGCACTCTGTTCGACAGTCCGCAGTTCTGGTCGCGCCGCAACTACCAGAGCCAGTTCAAGACGCCGTATCAATACGTCGTTTCCAGCCTGCGCGCCACTGCTACGCCGGTCGTCAACGCCAGGCCGGTGAGCGGTGTCCTCAATCAGTTCGGCATGCCGTTGTACGGCTGGCTGACGCCGGAGGGCTACAAGTTCTCCGAAGAGGCCTGGCTCAATCCCGACGCGCTGCTGCGCCGGATCAATTTCGCCAATGGCCTCAGCAATGGCAAGTCACCGATCGCCCGCGCCGAAAATACGCAACCGGCCGCCAACGCGGAAGCCGTTGATCCGGTACGCCTGATCCAGACACTGTCGCCGCTGCTGGACCAGAACGCCGTGACCGCAATCGCTGCGGCGCCGCCCAACTTGCAAGTCGGCCTGATTCTGGGCGGACCTGCCTTCATGAGACGCTAGGAGGCGCAATGAAACGTCGAGACTTCATTCGCTACATGGGCATGGCGGGCAGCGGCGCCATCCTGGTGCCGGTCGGCTTGTCCGGCTGCGCGGTGGTGCCCGCCGGCAAACCGGGCGCCGCCAATGCCAGCGGCAACGCGCCATTGGCCTACGGCGTTCCTCGCCAGCGTGCACACGCTGACGGCGACGGCACGCCGCGCATGGTGGTGGTGTTCCTGCGCGGCGCCGTCGACGGTCTCAACGTCGTCGTGCCGCACGGCGACAGGGAGTATTACCAGGCGCGTCCCGGTATCGCCGTCGCACGTCCGGGCCAGAACAACGGAGCCATCGACCTGACCGGATACTTCGGCCTGCATCCGTCATTGCGGCCGCTGATGCCATATTGGGACAATGGCCAGTTGGCCTTCGTCCACGCCTCCGGCTCCCCCGATGGCTCACGTTCGCATTTCGAAGCGCAGGATTACATGGAGACCGGCACGCCGGGCCAGCACAACACCCGCGACGGCTGGATGAATCGCCTGCAAGGCCGCCTGCCGCCTTCCGAATCGCCGGTGCAGGCGCTGACGCTGGGAGAATCTATCCCGCGCATCCTGAGCGGCCGGCAAGTCGTGGCCAACATGCCGACCGGCCGCGACGCGGCACGCCCCACCCTGATTGACCAGCCGAAAATCAGTCAGACATACGGCGCCATGTATGCCGGCGACGATGCGCTCGGCAAGGCCTATCGCGACGGCATCGCGGCGCGCAAGGAATTGATGGCGGAACTGAGCAGCAACGAGCAGCGCATGGCCAACAACGGTGCACCGCTGCCGAACGGCATGGCCATCGACGCGTCACGGCTGGGTCGCCTGATGCGCGGCGACCCCAAGATTCGCCTGGGCTTCCTTGCGGTGGGCGGTTGGGATACGCATGCCAACCAGGGCAACGGCGCGGGGCAACTGGCCGGACGTCTGGCGCCGCTGGCGACCGGACTGGCCACGCTGGCGCAGGAGCTGGGTCCGGCGTTCAACGATACGGTGATCGTGGTAATTTCGGAGTTCGGCCGCACCTTCCGCGAAAACGGCAACGGCGGCACCGACCACGGTCACGGCAACGTCATGTGGCTGCTGGGCGGCAACGTGCGCGGGCGTACGATTTACGGCCAATGGCCGGGGTTGAACAAGACCGAGCTCAACGAGGGACGGGACCTGGCGATCACCACCGACTTCCGCGCCGTGATGTCGACGCTGGCGGAAAAACACATGCGCATTCCGGACAGCGCCTTGCAGCAGATCTTCCCGCAATACACGATGGGCATGCAGCATGTGTCCAACATTCTGGTGTAGAAGCAGGTGTAAAAGCGGGTGTGTAAACAGGTATTGGACGGACAACAAAAAAGGAGCGAAATCGCTCCTTTTTTTGTTGTCATGCCGTCGCCGACGCCGGATTATTCCGCTTCCTCGATCCACGCCGCCTGAATCGCTTCGAGAATTTTTTCTCCCGAGCGATTGGCATCATCGTCAAAACCATCCAGCTCCATCACCCAGCGATGCAGGTCGGTGAAACGAATGGTCTTGGGATCAATGTCCGGGAATTTATCGTTGAGTTCTTCGGCGATATGTTGAATGTCGGTCCATTTCATGGCTGCCTCGCTAGCATTGGTCGCACACTACCAGCCGGAATCAATGATTCTCGCTGGCGTGGTTGATGGTGTACTTCGGAATTTCGACGACCAGGTCATCGTCGCCCAGCACCACCTGGCAAGACAGGCGCGAATTCGCTTCGAGGCCCCAGGCCATGTCGAGCAAATCCTCTTCCTTGTCGGTCGGATCGTCCAGGGTATCGAAGCCTTCCCGGATCACCACATGGCAAGTGGTACAGGCGCAGGATTTCTCGCACGCGTGTTCGATGTCGACGTCGCTGTCGAGCATGGCGTCGCACAGGCTCTTGCCGGCCGGTGCATCGATGACGGCGCCGTCAGGGCAAAAGGTGGGGTGTGGAAGTATGACGATTTGTGGCACGGTATTTACCTTTAATGACTTTGTCTTTTACGAAACTTCATCCAATTTCTTGCCTGCCAGCGCGGCGTGGACGCTGCGATCCATGCGGCGGGCTGCGAATTCTTCGGTGCCGTGCGCAAGCGCTTCCACCGCGGCCTTGATCGCCAGGTGATCATCACTTTGCGCCTTCTCGCGCACGATCCCGATCAGTGCCGCAATGTCGAGACGCTCCTGCTCGTTGAGCAATGCGCTGTCGGCATCCAGCGCCGATTGCGTCGCCAGGATGATGCGTTCGGCTTCGACCTGCTCTTCACGCAGGGCGCGGCGCTTCATATCCTCGTCGGCCGATTGGAAGGAATCCTGCAACATGCGTGCGACGTCATCGTCAGCCAGGCCGTAGGAAGGCTTGACCGTGATCGCCGCTTCCACGCCCGAGGTCATTTCACGCGCCGACACCGACAGCAAGCCGTCGGCATCGACCTGATACGTCACGCGAATGCGCGCAGCGCCGGCCGCCATCGGCGGAATGCCGCGCAGTTCGAAACGCGCCAGCGAACGGCAATCGGTCACCAGCTCGCGCTCGCCCTGCACCACGTGTACCGCCAGGGCGGTCTGGCCGTCCTTGAAGGTGGTGAACTCCTGCGCACGCGCGCAGGGAATCGTGGAATTGCGCGGAATGACTTTTTCCGCCAGGCCGCCCATGGTCTCGATGCCGAGCGACAGCGGAATCACATCGAGCAACAGCCAGTCGTCGCCTGCGGCGCGGTTGCCGGCCAGCAGGTTGGCTTGCACCGCGGCGCCCAGCGCCACGACTTTGTCCGGATCGATGTTGGCCAGCGGCGTGGTCTGGAAGAATTCGCCGACCGCCTTGCGCACGTGGGGCATGCGCGTGGCGCCGCCGACCAGCACAACACCATCGACGTCGTCGACGGACAAGCCGGCATCGCGCAACGCCTTGCGGCTGGGCGTGATGGTTTTGGCGACCAGATGCTGGGTCAGGGCCACGAATTCTTCGGCGGTGATCGACAGATGCACTTCTTCGCCGGAATTGAGCACGGCGTCGATCTGCGTGTAAGCCTTGGAAGACAGCAATTCCTTCACTTCGCGTGCCTTGACCAGCAGGATGCGCGTGTCTTCGTCCGACAACGGCGCCAATTGCGATTGCTCGCAGATCCAGCAGAACAGGCGCTGGTCGAAATCGTCGCCCCCCAGGGCCGAATCGCCGCCGGTCGAGAGGACTTCGAATACGCCCTTGGTCAATTTCAGAATCGAGATGTCGAAGGTGCCGCCGCCGAGATCGTAGACCGCGAAGATGCCTTCCGAACCATTGTCGAGGCCGTAGGCGATTGCCGCTGCAGTCGGCTCGTTAAGCAGGCGCAGCACGTTCAGGCCGGCCAGCTGCGCCGCATCCTTGGTGGCCTGGCGCTGTGCGTCATCGAAGTAGGCAGGCACGGTGATCACGGCGCCGACCAGATCGTCGCCGAGCGCGTCTTCCGCGGTCTGGCGCAAGGTGGCCAGAATCTGCGCAGAAATCTCCACCGGGCTCTTCACACCCGCCACGGTTTTCAGTTGCACCATGCCTGGCGCATCCTGGAAATCGTAGGGCAGGTTTTCGACGTAGGCGATGTCCTTCAGGCCGCGGCCCATGAAGCGCTTGACCGAGACAATGGTGTTCTTCGGATCGGTGGTCTGCGCGGCTTGCGCCTTGTAGCCGATGTTGGCATTGCCGTTGGGCAGATAGCGCACTACCGACGGCAACAGGCTGCGTCCCTCTTCGTCGCTGAGGACTTCAGGGATGCTGTTGCGCACGGTGGCGACCAGCGAATTGGTGGTGCCGAGATCGATGCCGACCGCCAGCCGATGTTGGTGCGGCGCGGTGGACATGCCCGGTTCTGAGATTTGGAGAAGAGCCATAGTCGATTAATTCCGGCAATTATTCCGGCAAAGCAATGCGGATACCGAGACCCACAAACGCACAGCCGGCAAGCCTGTTCAAATAGAGAGCGGCACGCGCCTGACGCTTGAAATACGCGCCGACGATGCCGGAGAAAAATGCAATCGCGCTGAAGATCGCCAGCGCCTGGAGGATGAACACCACCGCCAGCAACAGCATCTGCCAGGCCACATGGCCCGCTTGCACATTGACGAATTGCGGCAGGAAGGCGATGAAAAATAGCGTCACCTTGGGATTGAGAATATTGGCGATCACGCTTTGCCAGTAAATGCGCGACAGGCTGACCGGCGTCATCGTCGCCTCCAGCGACATCGATGCAGCGGAGCGCAAGGTACGGATGCCGAGATACACCAGATAAGCGGCGCCGGCATACTGCAAGGCGTGATACGCGGCCGGGTACGCCTTGATGATGGCGGCGAAGCCAAGCACCGCCAGCAAGGTATGGAAAAACAATCCGGAAGAAAAGCCCAGCGCGGCAACGAATCCGGCCTTCTTGCCTTGGGCGACACCGCGCGTGAGCACGTAAATATTGTCGGGCCCCGGCGCCAGGGTCAGCATCATCGCGGCGACAAGGAACAGGAATACGTCAGGCATGGCGCATCAACCTTCGATCAAGGCGAAAGCATTGCCGATCTCTTCGCCGAATTTTTCCAGGAACATCAATTGGCGCACCGACTGCGCGGCGCCGGCAAAATCATCGGCGTCGAGCAAGGTTTCAATGTGGGCGACGGTGTCTTTCCTGGCGCTACGCAAGGCGCGGTCGAGCTGTTCCAGCGCATCGATGTTCTTGCCTGCGCGCGCGTCGTCGAGTTCTTCACGCCATTCCATTTGCTGCATCAGGAACGCGGCCGGCATGGCGGTGTTGGATTCGGTTTCGAGATCGACGCCGTTGAGCTCGCACAGATACGTGGCGCGCTTGAGCGGATTTTTGAGAGTCTGGTAGGCCTCGTTGGCGCGCGTGGCCCATTGCATGGCGACGCGCTTTTCAGCGCCGGTCGCGTGGGCGAACTTGTCGGGATGGGCCTGGTTCTGCACACCGTGGTACGCCTTTTCCAACGCTGTCAGATCGACGGCAAAGCGTTGCGGTAATTGGAAAAGCGCGAAATGATTTTGCATACGTTGTGCAAACGGAGAGCGGATGGGTAAAAAATAAAAAGCCTGTCCGGACTTCAACAGGCTTGGCAGAACAACGCTTCAGAGGCTATCGCTACGACTATTCTGGCTAAGCACTAGACTACATTGCACATCAATTCGCAGACCCGCCGAATCTCCGGCAAACGCCGCCGCATCGTGCGGCGTCTCGGGATGCAACGACCAACTCAGATCAGATGCGGAAGCTTTCACCGCAGCCGCACTCATCCTTCATGTTCGGATTCTGGAACTTGAAGCCTTCGTTGAGACCTTCGCGGGCGAAGTCGAGCTCGGTGCCGTCGATGTAGGGCAAGCTCTTGGGATCGACAAAAACGCGAATGCCGCGCGACTCGAACACCTGGTCTTCCGGTGTTTCCTCGTCCACATATTCCAGCTTGTAGGCCAGGCCGGAACAACCGGTCGTGCGCACGCCAAGGCGCAGGCCCAAGCCTTTGCCGCGGCGCTCCATGTAGCGGCTGATGTGTTTTGCAGCTTTTTCAGTCAGTGTGATTGCCATGATGCTTGCCCTTCGCGTGCTTCTCGTTTGCGCCCTGAATCAGGCCGCAGCCTTTTGCTCAACGCTGCCGTGTTTCGCCTTGTAGTCCTGCACCGCCGCCTTGATGGCGTCTTCTGCCAGGATCGAGCAGTGGATCTTCACCGGCGGCAACGCCAGTTCTTCCGCGATTTGAGTGTTCTTGATCGACAGGGCCTGATCCAGCGTCTTGCCCTTGACCCATTCGGTCACCAGAGAAGACGAGGCGATGGCCGAACCGCAGCCGTAAGTTTTGAACTTGGCGTCCAGGATCACGCCATCGTCGCCGACCTTGATCTGCAACTTCATGACGTCGCCGCAAGCCGGCGCGCCGACCATACCTGTGCCTACGGTCTCGTCGCCCTTTTCGAAGGCGCCGACGTTACGTGGGTTTTCGTAGTGATCGAGTACTTTTTCCGAGTAAGACATTTGATGCTCCTTGATGAGATCGCCTCGCCATACATATGGGGGCGTTTTTCATTTTTGCGATTAGTGTGCAGCCCATTGGATCGTACTGATGTCGATCCCGTCCTTGTACATATCCCACAGCGGCGACAGTTCGCGCAGCTTGCCGACCTTGCTCTTGATCAGGTCGATGGTGAAGTCGATGTCTTCTTCGGTCGTGAAGCGGCCGATGGTGAAGCGAATCGAGCTGTGCGCCAGTTCGTCGCTGCGGCCCAGCGCGCGCAGCACGTACGACGGCTCCAGGCTGGCCGAGGTGCAAGCTGAGCCGGACGAGACCGCGATGTCCTTGATCGCCATGATCAGCGATTCGCCTTCGACGTAGTTGAAGCTGACGTTCAGGTTGTGCGGCACACGATGTTCCATGTCGCCGTTGATGTAAGTTTCTTCGATCTCTTGCAGGCCCTTGGCCAAGCGATCGCGCATGGCGCGGATGTGGGCCAGTTCGGTGTCCATCTCTTCGCGGGCGATGCGGAAGGCTTCTCCCATGCCGACGATCTGATGGGTTGCCAGCGTGCCCGAGCGCAGGCCGCGCTCATGACCGCCGCCGTGGATCTGCGCTTCGATACGCACGCGCGGTTTGCGGCGGACATACAGCGCGCCGATGCCCTTGGGGCCGTAAGTCTTGTGGGCCGAGAAGCTCATCAGATCGACTTTCCAGCTTTCCAGGTCGATCGCGACCTTGCCCGTCGCTTGCGCAGCGTCGCAATGGAAAATGATGCCCTTGGAGCGGCAAAATTCACCGATTTCAGGAACCGGCTGGATCACGCCGATTTCATTGTTGACCAGCATGACCGAAACCAGGATGGTGTCGGGACGCACGGCGGCGGCGATCTGCTCGACAGTCACCAAGCCGTTGTCCTGCGGTTGCAGGTAAGTCGCTTCAAAGCCCTGGCGCTCCAATTCACGGAAGGTGTCCAGCACGGCCTTGTGCTCGGTCTTGACCGTGATGATGTGCTTGCCCTTGGTCTTGTAGAACTGCGCGGCGCCCTTGATGGCCAGGTTGTTGCTCTCGGTTGCGCCGGAAGTCCAGATGATTTCGCGCGAATCCGCATTGACCAGCTTGGCGACTTCTTCGCGTGCGTCTTCCACGGCCTTCTCCGCCGTCCAGCCGTACATGTGGCTGCGCGACGCAGGATTGCCGAACTGCTCGCGCAGGTACGGAATCATCTTGTCCGCTACGCGCGGGTCGACCGGCGTAGTCGCTGAATAATCCAGGTAAATTGGAAAATGCGGCGCCTTAATGGTGTCCAACAGGCTTTTTTCCAGAGGTGCGTTCATTTGTTCTAGCTCCAATCAAACCGCTGCGTGAGGGCGGTGCATGACAACCACGCTTTGTTCAGTACCGAGGGTTCTGTGTTCCGGCTGCTTCTGTTCTTTGTTGTGCTGCTGGTTGACCAAGTCTTGCAGGGAGACCGAGTCAAGGTATTCGACCATCTTTTCATTGAGCGTCGACCAGAGGTCGTGCGTCATGCAGCGACTGCCGCCGGGATGGGTCACGCTGTGGCAATTTTCCTTGCCGCCGCACTGGGTTGCATCCAGGGGTTCATCGACCGCGATGATGATGTCGGCGACCGATACGTCCGCCGCCTTGCGCGCCAGGTTATAGCCGCCGCCCGGTCCGCGCACCGATTCGACGATCTGGTGACGCCGCAATTTGCCGAACAACTGCTCGAGATATGATAAAGAAATTTCCTGCCTCTCGCTGATGGCGGACAACGTGACGGGGCCATTGCCCTGGCGCAACGCCAGGTCAATCATTGCTGTCACGGCAAAACGGCCTTTGGTAGTTAATCGCATGAAATCTAGACTCCAGAACAGTTTTCAGTCCCACTCCCTGAATTCCCGAATATTTACGTCAAGTATATCAAACTTGAGTAATCTTGTCAGGTACTGAAAAACGCCCTTGCACAGGGCGTACAGGGGCGGCGGCGGATGCAGGGGGAAAGACGCGGGGGCAAAGGGTTTCCCCTCTGCAAGGCGGTGCGATCAGCTGAAGAATTCGCGCAACAGGAATGCCTGCAAACCGGCGGTGTCGGCCGGCCGGGCGGACAGCGACACCACCCGCCCCAGCCTCTGGGAATCCCAGTTGAAATCGCCGGAATAGTACTGACGGATCAGGGCAATCATGCTGTCGATAATGGCCTTCTCGACATCGCCGTTGAGGCCGGCGTCGACCGTGATGGTCTGGCGCTTGCTGCGGCGCGCGTCGGTGGTCCAGCCGCGGAATACGTACTGCGCCACGCGCGGTCCCTTGCTGACGATTTCAAACACGCCGTTGGTGGCGCCGTTGGCCTTGCGCGCCTGGAAATCGATATTCGCCTGGGCGATCTCGTTGGCCGAAGGTCCCTGCTCTGCGGCGCGTGCGGCAGCGTTCTCGCGCGCGGCCGAATCTTCGGCGGAGCGGCGGCGTTCGCGCGCGGCGTTGAGCATGGTGGACATATCCATTTCCGGCGGCGCCTGGGTGATGGCCGTCGGCGAATCGGAAACCGGCGGAGCTTGCCGCGAGGGTGCGGCCGGGCTTGGTTTGGCGCGTGCCACCTGCTTCGGTTGCGGCGTCGGCTTTTTGACCGGCCTGGCTTTTGGCTGTGGCGGATCAGGTTGCTTGGCCACCGGCTTGGGCGGACTCTGGACGAACGTCACCTCAAGCGGTTCATGGGAAGAACTTGCCTGGGTTTCGATTTTTTGCAGGCTGGGCCGCAAAACAAAAAACAGCACCACGTGAATCAGAACCGACAGGCTGACGCCGACGATAGCTCTGTTGCGGGTGCGCGTTTTGGGAGAGGTTCGGGAATGTGTCGTAAAAATCGCCATACCATGCAGCAACAACGAATAGCGTCCAGTTTTTCAGCGCTCATCATACCTGATGCGGCGCATCGGTCCGGATCGATGAGCTGCCATGCTACTGCCGTGAATCGGAGAATGCAAACCCGGGGAAGCCCGGAACGCCTCAATGGCGCCAGTGCCCCCCGCCACCCCAACCGCCGCGATAGCCACCGCCCCAGCCGTACCCGTAATACACCGATGCGGACGGCACGACATAGACCGGTGCCGGTTGGCCGTAATACGGATAGGGATCATAGGGAACCGCCACGCAACCGCCCAGCATCAGCAGCGCCGGGATGATCCATAGCAAACGTTTCATGATGCCCTCCTGCCGAGAATATTCTACTGGCATCATGCGCTGGCGACCGGCGCTGCACCAGCGCGATTACCTTTTGTTACCTCGCGTACCTGAGTGAAATATGCGCGCCTGCGAAGAACTCATTTCATCAATAGGTGAAAGATGAGTTCTATATAATCTTCGCAGTTCGTCCGGCAGGACGGCCAATCCATATAACACGGAGACCCGCAAACCTGCGCCGCAGCCGCCTTGCATACCTCCGACTACAGAAAAAGCTTTCATGACCACCGCCTCCGCACCCGTTGTCGTCATTGCCCCTGATTCCTTCAAAGGCTCGCTGAGCGCGCAGGAAGTTGCCGAAGCCATCGGCGCCGGCGTGCGCGCCGCCGCACCGGCCGCCATCGTCCGCTTGTGCCCTATCGCAGACGGCGGAGAAGGCACGCTCGACGCGCTGCTGCACGCCGGCGGCGAAGTCCGCCGGCTGCAAGTGCGCGGCGCGGCGGGGACATCACGCGACGCCGCCGCCGGTATCCTCAGCGACGGCAGCGCCGTCATCGAATCGGCAGAAATCGTCGGCCTGACCGATCCGGTCGGTACCGCAATTGCCGTCGAAAACCGCTCCACGCTCGGCATCGGCGATGCCCTGCTGGCGCTGCTGGACAGCGGCGCACGACGCTTCCTGATCGCGCTGGGCGGCAGCAGCACCAACGACGGCGGCATCGGCATGCTGGTCGCGCTGGGCCTGAAACTGTACGACGCCGACGGCAAGGAAGTGGAGCCCGTCCCGTCGCAATTGGCCAGGCTCGCACGCGTTGACGTTGCCGGCCTCGATCCGCGCCTGAAAGACATCCACATCGTCGCCATGTCCGATGTTGACAACCCGCTGTGCGGCGACCATGGCGCCACCGCAGTCTTCGGTCCGCAAAAAGGCGTGACCCCCGATCAGATCAAACCACTCGACGCCCTGCTCGGCCGCTTCGCCGCCCTGTTCGAACAAGCCAGCGGCCGCAGCGAGGCCAACTCGCCGGGAGCCGGCGCGGCGGGTGGATTGGGATATGCCTTGCTGATGCTCGGCGCCGAATTCCAGTCCGGCGCGCAAACCGTGGCGGACTATATCGGACTCGATGCGGCATTGAAAGACGCCGACTGGCTGATCACCGGCGAAGGCCGCAGCGACGCCCAGACGCTGCACGGCAAGGCGCCGTTCATCGCCGCCCAGCGTGCACGCCAGGCCGGTGTGCAGACGTCGCTGCTGTCGGGAGGCATCGACCGCGCTGCACTGGCACCGCTGCAGAGCAGCTTTTCCGGCTGCTTCTCCATCACGTTCGGACCGACCACGCTCGACAACGCGATCGCCAATGCCGCCGGGCTGCTCAAGGACAGCGCCGAACAGATGACGCGGCTATGGTTGTCGGGACGCTGATCAAGGAGGAAAAGTTACTCACAAAAATTGGGGGTAACTTTGTGGATAACCTTGAGGAGTTCTCGCTATCCAATTGATTTTTAATGAATTTATTGGATTGATAAAAGTGGATGCATTTGCGCGCACGCCTCTTCACCGTCAAACCAGCGCAAACTCCCGGGCGATCAGTTCATACGAACGCTTGCGCGCTTCATGATCGTAAATGATGCTCACGAGCATGACTTCATCCGCGCCATAAGCCCGGGCCAGCGCCTCGATCTGCTCGCGCACCCGCGCCGGTGAACCGATCACGGCGCGCCGGCCCGAGGGCAAGGTCGACGGCGGCAGGTCATGTTCCTCAAAAAAGCGCAGCGCCGTCCCGACCGACGGAATCTTGTCCAGCCGGCGACCGCTGTGCATGTGGATCAGGCGCATGCCGTAGCTGGTCGCCAGCAACTTCGCTTCCTCATCGGTCTCGGCGCAAATCACCTGCAGCGCCACCCCCTGGCGTGCATCCGGCCAGTGCGGCGACGGCACGAAATCGCGGCGGTATCGCGCCGCCACTGTTTCACCGGCCGCCTGGATGAAGTCTGCAAACATGTAGGGCATACCCAGTTCAGCCGCCCAGATGCCGCTTTGCGGCGAGGAGCCCAGCATCCACGGCTGCACCAGTTCCGGGCTGCCGGGCATGGCCGGCAAGCGCGCGAACGGATGATCCTCCGGCAACTCTTGCCACAGGTAGGCCAGCAGCTCATTCAATTGCTCGGGAAAATCGTCCTGCGGGCGCTGGCGCCGGTCGCGCTGCAATGCCGACGCGGTCAGCGAATCACTGCCCGGCGCGCGGCCCAGTCCAAGGTCGATGCGGCCGGGATACAGCCCGCTCAGCATGCTGAAGGACTCGGCCACCTTGAGCGGGCTGTAATGCGGCAACATCACGCCGCCACTACCCACCCGCAGACGCGAAGTGGCTGCCGCAATCGGTCCGATCAGCACTTCCGGGCTGGCGCAGGCCAGCGATTGGGTGCCATGGTGCTCGGCCACCCAGTAGCGGTAATAGCCGAGACGATCGGCCAGCACGGCCAGATCGAGCGAATTCCGGAGCGCCTGCGCACTGCTCATCCCCTCGGAAACCGGGGCCTGGTCGAGCACGCTGAGGCGCAGGGAGGAAGCGGCAGATATGCCGGAAACGGCAGAAATGGTGGTTGCAGCGGACATGACGTAAGGGGCTGAAGACAATCCGCCAAGGATAGACGAAATCGGCAAAACGGTTTTCTGCAGTCCGATTTCGGCGCGACGGCCGATGAATGCCCGCGCAGTGCCGGTGCAGTGCGCGCCACTCGTTTTAAAGCTGCAACATTGAATTGATATCGCGCAATATCTATGCTTAACTGGTCGCACAGCCGAAGTTGCGACGCCATATCGATGCAATTGAAAGAACTTCCGTGCATCGGAAGGATCCACCGGCCAGAATAAAAATAAAAACAGGTAGAATTCCTTCGCGGAAACATTTTCCGCAACGACGACTCAAATTGCAAAGATTTGTAGACATTATTAGAATTTTTTTGAGACCCGCCCGTTTTCGATTAATATGCACGACTTAAGTTGTCATATTTACAAAACTTTGCCTCCTGATTCACGTTTTATTGCCGGCACGGCGACGTGCCGCACAAGCAATCGTTTTGTAATCAGTCATGGGAGTTAAGTTTGCGCCGATTCGCTTTATTCATTGTCACCGTCATTGCCCTCCTGACGAGCTTTTCCGCTCTGGCGCAGGTGCCTACCGATCCGACCAAGACCGGTGAGCTGATGTCCGCGCCGCCAGGCACCCTGTCCACACTAGCGCTTCCCTCCTCTACCGTCACGAATACCCGCGTGGGTTCCGGCGACGTGTTGCGCGTAACGGTATTCGGCCAGCCCGACCTGTCGGCGGAAGTCGGCGTCAACGACAAAGGCATCCTGACATTGCCATTGATCGGCGGCATCGACGTCAGCGGCCTGACCACCAGTGAAATCTCGGCCAAGGTCGCGGACAGCCTGCGCAAGGGCCAATACCTCAAGAATCCGGAAGTCTCGGTGGAAGTGGTCCAGTTGCGCAGCCAAATGGTGTCGGTGCTGGGCGAAGTCAGCCGTCCGGGCCGCTATCCGATTCCCGGCCACATGAGCGTGCTTGAATTGCTGGCCACCGCCGGCGGACTCACCGCACAGGCCGACCAGACCGTGACGCTGCTGCGCAGGAAAAACGACAAATCCCTCGTCACCAGCGAAAGCGACGTCCGCATTCCCATCCTGCTGGGCGAAACCAGCGCCACCGAACGCACTCCGCTCGACGTCGAGCTCAACGCGGGCGACGTCGTCTATGTGAACAAGAAGAAGCTCTTCTACATCCACGGCGAAGTCAATCGCCCGGGGTCCTACCCGATGGAACAGGACATGAACGTCATGCGCGCGATTTCGCTGGGCGGCGGCATGACGCAGCGCGCATCGCAACGCCGGATCTATATCAATAGGGAAATGCCTGAAAAGGGTGTACAGGAAATCAAGGCAAAATTGACGGACCCGGTCTTGCCCGGCGATGTCGTCTACGTCAATGAAAGTCTATTCTGAACAAACATCAAGGCTATAACGTGAACCTGCAGGCTCCCGAAACCGGCTTGTCCTCCAAACAGCTGGCGTCGATGATCTCGGCGCGGCGCGGCACCATTTTCAAAACGCTGATGGCGACCATGGCGGTCACCATCGTCGTCACGCTGCTGCTGCCGAAGACTTATACGGCGTCGTCCGACGTGTTCCTCGACTATAAGGGCAACGATCCGATCAACGGCCGCCTGTTCTCGCCGATGATGGACGAGAGCTACATGCAGACCCAGCTCGACATGATCAAGAGCCAGGCCGTGGCCGAGAAAGTCATCGACGCGCTGGACCTGGAACGCACCGCCGCCTATCGCGAATCGATCGAGCGCGAGGGCGAAGCGCGCGCACATTCGCAGCTGGTCAAGCGCATCAACGACCACACTCTGGTAGTGACACGCCGTTCCAGCCGCGTGATCGAAGTCGAATACGCCGCCGGCGCGCCGGAGCAGGCGCGCGACCTGGCCAACGCCGTGGTGCGCGCCTACATCGATCTCAACCAGCAGATTTCCTCGGCCTCGGCGCGCGCCCGCCGCGAGCAATACAACGCCCAGCTCGAACACCTGCGCAAGGAAGCCGACTCCATTCAGGAAAAGCTGACCAAGTACCAGCAGGACGTCGGCATCCTTGATCCGAACGAGCGCAACGACTTGCAGTCGCGCCAGCTCGGCGACCTCATGACCTCGCTCATTGCGGTCCAGAACCAGCAGCAGGAAGCTCTGGCGCGCAAGAACGCTACCGACAGCCTGGTGCGCGGCGGCCTGCGCATCGACGAATTGCCTGAAGTTGCTCAGCGCCCCAACATCAACGACCTGAAATCCAAGCTCAGCGACGTCAACAAGCGTTTGGCCGACATCCAGGACGTGCTCGGTCCGCGCCATCCGAAGACACTGGCGCTGATCAGCGAACGCGACGACCTCGCCGCCCGTATTTCGCGCGAAGCACGCAGCTCGCTCGACGCCCAGCAAATCGATGCGCGCCGCCTGGCCATGCAGGAGCAAGCACTCAGAAAGGAAGTCGACACCCAGCGCGACAAACTGCTGGAGCAGAAAAAGCATCGCGACACCATTACCTCTTACCAGCGCCAGCTTGACAGCGTCGAGCGTGTCTACAACACCGCGCTGGCGAAGTACGATGAAATCCTGATGGCCAGCAACATCAACACCTTCGACCTGACCGTGCTGCGTGTGGCCGAGGTGCCGAGTTCGCACTCCAAGCCGCTGCTGCTGCAGAACATCGCCGCCAGCATTCTGGTGGGCCTGGCGCTTGGTTTGTGCCTTGCCTTGCTGTACGAACTGGGCCAGCGCCGCGTGCGTTGCGAGGACGACCTGGTGCGCGGCATCCATCTCCCGTTAATCGGCCATATCGGAATTCGCTAGGCCCCGACCCCGGCACTCATGACCATGGCAACAGAAAACTCTACACCAGCAAGCGCAGGCGCCGCCGACAAGATGGGCGCCCGCTTCGTCGAAGCCGGCCTGCTCACGCCGGACCAGGTGACGCGCGTCGTCGAGCTGCAGAACTCCGCCAACATCCGCTTCGGCGAAGCCGCCGTGAAGCTGGGTCTGCTGACCGAGCAGAACGTGCAGGCGGTACTGTCGGAACAATTCAACTACGCCACCGCGCTGGTGCCCACCGAGAGCCTCGACGACTCGCTCGACATCGCGCTGGCGCCGTTCGGACTGGAAGCCGAAGCGATCCGCCAGATCCGCGCCGAACTGTCGATCCGCCTCAGCGACCAGGAAAAGATTTCGCTGGCCATCGTCAGCGCCGCCGAAGGCGAAGGCAAGAGCTACCTGGCGGCGAGCCTGGCGTTGGCGTTTTCCCAGATGGGCAAGCGTACGCTGCTGATCGACGCCGACATGCGCTCTCCAAGACAGCACGAACTGTTCGGTCTCGAAAACAAAACCGGCCTGTCGACCATGCTGGCCGGACGCACCGCCATTTCCGCCGGCGGCCTGGCCGAAGGTTTTCCGCACCTGCACATTCTGAGCGCCGGACCGAAACCGCCGAATCCGCTCGAAATCCTGCTACAGCCCGCGCTGAGCAATCTGATGCGGCAACTGGCCGATGACTTCGACGTCTTCATCGTCGATACGCCGGCGGCGCAGACGTCGTCCGATGCCCAGACCATCTCCCAGCAAGTCGGGATGTGCCTGCTGGTGGCGCGCCAGCATCACTCCCGCCTCGACGACCTGCGCCAGACGCAGGCGCAGATGAAGACAGCCGGCGCACAGATCATCGGCACGGTCTACAACGAATTCGCCGAACAGGACGCACTGGATCAGCTTGAGGGCAAAGGCAAAAAACTATGGCGCCGTCTACGCAAATGGCTGAGCGGCCCGCTCCAGAAGTAGGCGGTGGCGTCAGCAATAAAAAGTTGCTGACTCACTCGCTGGCCTCGCTCATCGACCAGGCCCTGTTGAGCGGCCTGAACTTTGCGCTCGGCCTGGTATTGATCCGCCTGGCCACCAAGGAATCCTACGGCGTTTACTCGCAGCTGTATGTCGCGGGCATTTTTGCCTCCACCGTGATCGAAGCGCTGATCACCGGCCCCCTGACCACCATCGCCCCCGGCAAAACACCGGAACAACGCGCTCGCCTGTCGACGCTGTTGCTGCGCTTCCAGTGGCAGCTCAGCATCGGCCTGGCCTTGCTGTTCGGCGTCGGCAGCGCCATCGTCGCCAAGGTCGCCAAGGTCGACGCCCACCCTATCCTGCTCGGCATCGCCTTCGCCATCTACCTGTTCGCCAACGCACAGCGCGAATATCATCGCAGCATCAGCTTCATCGAAGCGCGGCCGCGACGTGTGCTGCATACCGACGTCGCCTATGCGCTGGCGGTAGCGGTGGGCGTCGGCGTGCTGCTGCTGGCCGGCTACTTCACAGTGCCGGCCATCCTGCTGGTGATGGGCCTGGCAAATATCGCCGGCATGTGGCGCAGCACCGATCACGGCTATGCGCGCGCGCAACACGATCCGGCCGCTTTCCGCGCCGCCGTTGCCGAAGTCATGCAGCGCGGCCGCTGGGCGTTGCCCGGTGCGCTGGTGGCCTGGGCCACCAACTACAGCTATCTCTATCTCGCCGCCGCTGTCCTGGGCGTCGCCGCCTCGGCCGACCTCAACGCCTCGCGCCTGCTGCTAATGCCGATTTCGCTCTCGGTGCTGGCCTGGTCGCGGGTAGCGCGGCCGATGGTCAGCCGCCTGTTCGCGGCCCGCGACTGGAAGCACCTCGACCGCCTGGCCTGGGCATCGGTGGCCGGCATCGAAGCACTCACCGTACTGTACGTGATCGTCCTGTGGCTGGCGCTGCCGTGGCTGCAGGCGCATGTACTGGGCGCCAAATATCACGGGCTGGAACCGATGGTGCTGGCCTGGGGCGGCTACTTCGCCATCAACGCCGCGCGCTGGATCGGCTCCTCCTGGCTGACCAGCAACGACCAATACAAGCTGCTGCTGCTGAGCGGCGTGGCTTGCCTGGTGATCATGCTGATCTCGGCGGCCGTCTTCATTCCGCTGTACGGCACCTGGGGCGCGATCCTGTCGCTGATCATCGTGGAAGCCTTCGACCTGCTGCTGATCTGGGTCGTGTTTCTGCCCATGCTGCGGCGTAAGAGCAAGAGCGCACATCCATGACGGCGCCCATCGACATCAGCATCTGCATCTGCACGTTCCGCCGCCCTGCGCTGCTGGACCAGTTGCTCATGGCGCTGACCGAGCAGGCCTGCGACGGCCTGCGCGTGGAAGTCGTGGTGGTCGACAACGATCCGGCCGGCTCGGCGGCGGCGGTCCTGCGCGACTGGCAAGGCCGCCTGCCCATGCCGCTGCATGCACGCCACGAAACCACGCCCAATATCGCCCAGGCCCGCAACGCCGCGGTCCATACGGCGCAAGGTGAATGGGTGCTGTTCATTGACGATGACGAAGCGCCCGACGCCGACTGGATCCGCCATCTGGTGCGCGCCCAGCGTCAATACAACGCCGACGCCGTGTTTGCGCCGGTGCTGCCGCGCTACCTGCCCGATACGCCGGACTGGATCCGCACCGGCGATTTCTTCAACCGTCGCCGCTTCGCCACCGGCACCGCTATCACCACCAAGGATGCGCGCACCGGCAACGTACTCATTCGACGCAGCAAGCTGATGGCGGTATCTGCTCCCGTTGGGGGCCCCTTCGACACGGCCTTCGGCCGCACCGGTGCGGAAGACACCATGCTGTTTCGCGACATGCTGGCCCACGGTGCCCGCTTCATCTGGTGCGACGAAGCCACCGTCAGCGAAGAAGTGCCGGCCCAGCGCGCCAACCTCAACTGGCTGCTGCGCCGCTCTTATCGGCTCGGGCAGACCTATGTACTGTCGGAGATCGCCCGTCTCGGCGGCCTGCCGCGCTTCTTGCGTGCGGCCCAGCTCGGCGTGCGTGCGCTCATCCAATTGCTGATCGCCGCAGGGGTGACACTGCTGGCCCTCCCTTTTTCACGCATTGCGGCCATCCGCTGGCTGCGCACGACGCTGGCGCAATGCGGCAAGTTAAGCGCCCTCGCGGGCCATCGCTATCATGAATACGGCAACTGAATCCTCCACCTCATCGCCGCCATCGCCGCTGCCCCGTCCGGGATCGGCGTTCGGCAACATCGACCCGTTCGTGGTGCGGCTGCTGATCGTCATGAGCATGACGTTCTCCCTGCTGCCACCCGGCTTCAACTGGGGCAACACCGATCCGCAGGGCAGCTATGCCGAGGGCTCGCTGATCTTCCAGATGGAATTCGGCTCGGTGTTCCTGATCGGCGCCTGGCTGGCCTGGCGCAATCGCGGCTGGAGCCTGCGCCATGTGCTGCATCTGAATCCGATGCTCATCGCCATCATCCTGTATTGCCTGCTCACCATCGTGTGGTCGCCCTACCCGGTGGTCACGCTCAAGCGCAGCATCCAGCTGATCGGCCTGACGCTGGTCGGCATCGCGATTTCGCCGCCGATTGGCGGCAAGCATCAGCTGATCCGCACCATGCTGGGCACGCTGATGGCGCTCATGGCGGCGTCCTTCGTGGTGTCGCTGGTGCTGCCGCGCATCGGAGTGGACTATGAACTGGGCGGCGCCTGGCGCGGCATCCTGACGCAAAAAAATACACTCGGCGCCATCTCCGGCCTGTGCGTGGTGCTGTGGATCAAGGAAAGCCTGGGCACCACATTCCCGCGTTCGATCTGCTACTTCGGCATCCTGTTCAGCCTGTTCATGCTGGTGATGGCCAAGAGCAGTACCGCGATCCTGGTGGCGACGCTGGGCACGGGCATTTACCTGCTGGTGCGCCGGCGCTATCTCACCGGAGAATTCGACGGCCGCCGCCTGACGCTGACGCTGATCGTAGTGGCGCTGGTATGCCTGCACATGTTCTACGTCGCGCAAGGCCGCCTGCCTGAATGGAATGAATTGTTCGCCCCTTTCGGCGCCCTGTTCAACAAGAGCACCGACCTCACCGGCCGCACCGACATCTGGCGCCTGGTGCTGCTGGAAGTGCAGCGGCATCCGGTCTTTGGCATCGGCTACGGCGCCTTCTGGCTGGGCGAAGGCAGTCCGTCGCAGATGATCATCAACGCCTTGCACTGGATCCCGCTGCAGGCCCACAACGGCTATCTCGACATCCTCAACGAGCTCGGCATCGTCGGCCTGGCGATCATGGCCAGCGTCTTCATTTTCCACATCGTCAATCTGGTGAAGATGACCCGCATCGATCGCGAAGAAGCGGCCATCCACTGGGCCATGCTGATCCTGATTCTGATCAGCAATCTGTCGGAAAGCGAAGTCTTCCGCGGCGTGCTGTTTCAGAATATTTTCTTCATCTATTCCTCGACGGCGATCTCGGCGCGCCTCACCGTGCATCGCATGGAACAGGCCGAAACTGCCCGGCTGGCGCAGGTCAATACGGGAGCAGCGCCATGAACGCATTAACGCCGCTGCACACCATCGCGCTGGCGGCAGCGCTTGCCGCTTCGATGCTGCCGGTACAGGCGCAAACCCCGCCTGCGGCATTCACTACTGGCGACAACGGCATTCCTTATTTCACCTTCGCCGTCGACGAAGACAAGCTGGGCGGCGCCCCTGATCGCTCGGCCATGAACCAGCCGCTCGATGCCGGCTCGCGCATCTTCGTACGCAACGGTCATTTCTACCGCGTCGGCGCCGACAATCGTCCCAACACCGCCGACGACACGCGCGTGCGGCTGTACGGCATCAACCTCAGCTTCGCCACCAATTTCCCTTCCGACGCCGATGCACTACGGCTGGCCCAGCGCCTGCGCAAACTCGGCATCAACGCGGTGCGCCTGCATCACATGGACAGCAGCCCGGGCGTGCAGGACAACCCGCCGCGCAGCCTGCTCACGCCCGGCCCGTATCCGACCTTCAACCAGACTGCCGTAACGCGCCTGCGCAACTTCATTGCGGCGCTGAAGCAGCAAGGCATCTACGTCAACCTGAATCTGCACGTCGGCTATCGTTTCCGCCCTGCCGTTGACCAGCTCCCGCCGCTCGACGGCAAGGCGGAAGCCACGCCGCTGGGTGCGCCGCTGCACGTGTATTACCCGCGCATGGTGGCCTTGCAGGAAGAGTACGCGCGCCAGCTGATCCGCGGCCTCGGCCTGCGCGGCAATCCGGCGCTGGCGATGGTCGAGATCAACAACGAATCCTCGCTGCTGGCCGCCTGGCAGCGCCGCGAATGGAGCGAGGCCGTACCCAAGGCCTATGAGGCCGAGCTGCGCAAGCAGTGGCAGGAATGGCTGGTCCGGCGCTACGGCTCCACCGCCAAGGCCTGCGCGACGTGGAACACCTGCGTCTCCAGCAACTCGGTCATCCAGTTGCTGACGCCGACCGACGCTTCGCAGATCGGCCAATGGCGCGACCGCCTCGACGGCAAGCTCAAATCGCTCGCTGAAAAAGTGCTCGGCCCAAGCGATCCCGGCACACCCAACACATCCGGCGAAGCGCTGCGCATCCGCGACTTCCTGATGTTCCTGGCCGATACCGACCGCGCCTATTTCAACCGCATCCGCCAGGTCGTGCAAGCCGAAACCGATGCGCTGGTGCCGGTGACCGGCACCCAGATGGGTTATGGCGGCGTGCTCAATTTCGACTCGCAGGCGCAGATGGATTACATCGACGAGCACTTTTACATCGACCATCCCGATTTCCCCGGCCCGGCCTGGGACCGCAACGACTGGCGCATCCGCAACAGCGCCGCCAGCGACGGCGAACTCGGCCGCCTGCTGGCGCTGTCGCTGCGCCGGGACATACGCAAGCCCTTCGTGGTCAGCGAATACAACCAGCCTTTTCCGAACAGGCAAAGCAGCGAAATCCAGCCGCTGATGGCCGCATTCGCGGCGGCGCAGGACTGGGATGGATTGTTCTTCTTCGACTACATGGACGGCGACAACTGGGCCGACACGCCGTCGGCCTTCACACTCGCAGGCGACTGGGGCAAGTACGCCGCCACAGGCCAGAGCGCCATGCTGTACCGCAACGGCCTGGTGGCGACGCTGCCGACCCTGACAGCGATTCCGTTCGGCGCCGATGCGCGTCGCGCCGTGGCGGCGGTGCGTGAACCGGGCGCTTTCGAATCGCATCTGTCGGTACGCTACGGCGTCAGGCCGGAACTGGCCACGCAGGCGCGCCTGGGCATGGATCTCAGCGGCGCCGCCAAACTGGCGACGCAAACGCCGCCTGCGATGCCGCTGCGCGCGCCCAACGGCGAATTCGAGTTCGACGCCCAGCAGCGCGCCATCCAGTTGCGCACCCCGCAGGCGCGCGGCTTCTTCGGCTTCCTGATGAAGCGCCGCGTCGGCGACGACAATGCCTCGGTGGAATTGCTTGGCAAGAACCGCGGCTTTACCGGCGTGTTGCTGACGGCGCTCGACAACCGTCCGCTGGCGTCGTCGCGGCAGATTCTGATTTCCGCCTCCAGCGCCGTCACCGGCACCCAGCCGGGATCGATGCCGTCGCGGCCGAAAGAATTGGTGCATTACAAGAACGATCCCAAATGGTGGACGCTGGAACGCGACTCCGGCATGAACGACAAACCCTCGGGCCCGCGCGACGTCGAAGGCCCGGTCTGGATGGAGCGCAACGAAGCGCGCATCACCCTGCGCACGCAGGCGCGCCGCATCGCGGTCTATCCGCTGGATGGCAGCGGCAAGCGATTGGCCGCGCTGGACGCCGGCCGCGCGGCGGTGAGCAATGGCGTGGCGACGATTCATATCCAGGCCGATATCGCCCAGGCCAGCCCGTGGTACGAGGTGGTGGCCGATGAGTGACGCCATGCTTCCGCCCATTTTCGCCATGCGCCGGCTGGCCTGCGCTACTGCCGGCGCGCTCGGCATGCTGCTGGCCGCTCCGGCTGCTCACGCCACCGCCGAATACGCATTGCAGAGCGGCCTGAGCTGGTATCGCATCGACAATCCGTTCATGTTTCCGAGCAACAGCGACAACAAACTCAAGACCTCGGATTCGGCCTGGTCGACCGACTTGCGCGGCGCGCTGTTCCTACCTTTGCCGAGCGAACGCACCAACCTGCAACTGACGGCGTCGCTGTCCAAGATGCATTTCGGCAGCGGCTTCGGCAATTACAATGAGCAGGTCAATACCGGCGGCCCCTACAGTCTGAACAAAGATAAAAAGCAGTTCGAGGGCATCTATAACTGGGAATACAGCGACCTGTTCCGCGGCCGCATTCGCCATCGAACCGACGATCGTTTGTACAACTACTTCGGCGGCGAGATTGCACGCCGCAGCGCCCCCACTGATCCGCCGCCGCGCGGGATTTCCAATGTGGAGCCGGAGTTTCCGCATCTGCGCGAGGACAACGTCGAAGTCGCCTACCGCGTCACCAACCGTTTCGACGTACCGCTGACCTGGACCCAGCAAACCCTGAGCTACATGATTCCGGGCCGGGTCGAGATGTACAACATGAACAGCAATGCGGTCCAGGCCGCGATCCGCTACACCGCCGGCACCAAGTCGACCTTCTCGGGCGGCATGCGGCGCAACAAGGTGAATTTCCCCAATCGCACCGCCCTCGATGTCGCGCAGTTCGACTCGGGCTATACCGATACGGAACTATTTACCGACACCGCCTGGCGTTTTTCCGAGAACACGGTATTCATCGGCCATCTCGGCACCATTGCACGCCACTTCAACACTGTGGCCAACCGCGACAGCCGGCTGGTGTCGGCCGAGCTCGGGATCGACTGGCACTACTCCGCCAAGACCACCTTCTACGGCCGCATCTGGGACCGGCCCCAGGCCAATGACGAGGCCGACAGCCGTCTCTACGTCGTGACCAAGGGCATACAGGGCCGCGTGGTCTGGCAGGCCACGCCGAAGACACGCGTGTCGCTGCTGAGCTCGCTGGAATCGCAGAAATCCGCCGGCTTCACCACCAGCCAGATCAGCACCCCGACCAGCGGCAACGACGAGCTGCTGCGCCTGGGTTTCCGCTACGACTACGACATCACGCGCCGGCTGGCCTTCCGTGTCGACGCCATGCGTGAGCAGACCACGTCGAAATCGGGCGGCAATATCGACTACCGGCGCAGCACGGTGCAGGTCAGCCTGAACTACACCTTCGACAACATCACCGGGCCGTTCATGTACGAGAACCAGCAGGGCTACAACCGCGCTCGCCAACAAATCGAGGATCTGCGATGACCGCCGGCGCGCTTGCCAGTGCACGACCTTCGTTCGACTACATTCCGGGACTCGACGGCCTGCGCGCCTGCGCGGTGCTACTGGTGCTGGTGGCGCACATGGGTTTCAGCACCAGTATTCCGGGCGGCTTCGGCGTCACGGTATTCTTCTTCATCAGCGGCACGCTGATCACGCGCCTGCTGCTGGCCGAGCACGCCCAGAACGGTAGTATCGCGGTCGGACGTTTCTATGTACGCCGGCTGTTCCGCCTGTATCCGGCGTTGCTGGTCGCGGTGGCTTTGGGCGCGCTGGTGTTCACCCTCGCCGGTGGGATCATGAGCTGGGGCAAGGTCTTCGCGTCGCTGTTCTATTACGCCAACTACTACGGCATCTTTGTGCATTTCGGCCAGGGACGCGACGGCTTCGATCCGTTCAGCATCCTGTGGTCGCTGGCGGTGGAAGAACAGTATTACCTGGTCTTCCCCTTCGTCTGCGTGGCGTTGCTGGCCGGCGCCGCGAGCCTGCGACGGTTTGCCTGGGTGCTGGCGGCCAGCGTGGCGCTGGTGTTGATATGGCGCGTGATCGTGCATCACAGCGGCGGCAGCAGCGATTACATCTACATGGCCACGGACACGCGCATCGACTCCATCCTGTATGGCGCCTGGCTGGCATTGATCCTCGCCAACGACACGCAAAAACACTGGCGGCGCTTTTCGTCCAGCCACGTGGTCCAGGCAGTTTGTCTGCTGTTGCTGCTGGTGTGCTTCACGCTGCGCCATCCGGGCTTTCGCGACACGCTGCGCTACTCGCTGCAAGGACTGGCGCTGATGCCGCTGGTGACCGCGATCTGTTTCACCGACAAGCTGGCGCCGCTGACGCGCCTGCTGGAAAGCAAACCGGCGCGGCGCGTGGGCAACTGGTCGTATTCGCTCTACCTCTACCATCCAATCGCCATCGTGATCGCCGAGATCTGCTGGGGCCCGGGCAGCCTCGGCCCCCAACGCATCGGCTGGCAAACCTTCCCTTGGTTCGCCGCGACCGCAGTGCTGCTATCATTTGCACTGGCCGTTGCGTCCTATAACTTTGTCGAAAAGCCCTTCCTGCGCTGGCGTCGCCGTTTCGGCGCGCATGTGGTCGCGAACTAGGGCAAAGATTCCGGAAAAATCCCATGCCCGATTCCGCTTCCAAACTCGCCCTGCGCATCAGTCGACGACTGGCGCAGCATGCGTTCAAGGAAATACTGCCGCTGCGCGCCGATGTCGGCGTGGTCAGCTTCACCTTCGACGACGTACCCGCATCAGCGTGCGTGGCCGGCGCCCAGGCGCTTGAGCGGCACGGTGCGCGCGGCACCTTTTACGTCGCCGGCGGCCTCACCGATGCGCTCGAGGAAGGCAAACCCTGCCACTCGCGCGAACAGCTCCGCACCTTGCTGGCTGCCGGCCACGAACTCGGCTGCCACAGCTACTCGCACATCCGCTGCGACACGCTGACCGCTGCGGAACTGGAGCAGGAACTGGACCGCAATGCCGCCTTCCTGGCAGAACTGGGCGTTGATCCGCTCACCCTGAATTTCGCCTATCCGTTCGGCGCCTATGCCTACAACGCCAAACGCATCTGCAGCAAGCGCTTCCGCTCCAGCCGCATTACCGGTGGCGGTACGCATGAAGACTACGCCGACCTGAATGCGCTGAAAACGCATCGCCTCTACGACGTGCACGTCGACGCCGAGAATTACGACACGCTGCTGCAGCGTACGGTGCGCCGCAAGGGTTGGCTGATTGTGAATACGCATGATGTGGAAGATCCGCCGAGCCGCTACGGCTTCACGCCCGAGCGGCTCGAACAGGCGGTCGCGGCGGCGCTGGCAGCCGGCTGCAAGGTGTTGCCGGTGAATGCTGCTATCGACTATCTGCTGCAGTACGCTGCCCCCGCAGACGCCTGACCAGCTTGCGCAAGGTCTCGTTGGCGCGCGCCCGTTCGCGCAGGCGGCGGTAGGTCCGGTCCAGCGTTACCGCCAGCTTGCCGCGCAGACTGTGGCCTTGCTGGCCGGCATACAGCGGCAGGATGTGGTCGGCCCATTGCTGTTTGTAGGCTTCGTCGCCGACCGTGAGATCGAACAGCGCCAGGCCCTGGGCGATGCAATCGCGCACCACCGCGTCGAGCAAAACGCGTCCCACCGAATAACGCCCCCACTCGCCGTCTTCATACCCCGGCATCAGCCAGTAGAAGCGCTTGCCGTAGCGGATCCCCCAATGCGTGGCGACCAGATGTTCATTGACGTACAGCGCCGACACCACCACCGCGCCGCCGCCCAGTCCCTGCGCGGCGAGATCCTGATAGAAGGCCAGATAGCCCTCCTCCGCGAACAAGTCGCGACTGCCGGTCTCATGCCAGCGCCGCGCCTTTTGGCGCGCCATGGCCTCCACCACTTGCGCGCGCTGCGGCGGCGACGCATCGATCAGCAATTGCACCGTACCGAGCTCGCCCAGCCGCCGCAATTGCCGGCGCGTATCGGCGAACACCTTGGCGCTGCGCTGTTTCTGGAATTCCTCGAAACCGGCCGTGAGCGTCGCCACGTGGGCTTGTTCGGTGTGCTGCATGCCCGCCAGCGCCGCCACAGGATTGGCCACGCCTTCGACGTGCTGCGGCATGCGGCGCGCGCGAAACACGTCGACGCCGCCGAGCAGCCGCATGATCACCGGCCACAACATGGAAAAAGCCGAGAGATCGGCATCGGCGCGCAGCAGCGGTGCGTTGTAGTCGGTCACTTCGCCGCCCAAAAAGCCCGCAACGCGCAGGCCGTATTGGCGCCGCCGCCCCAGCGGCAGCAGCATCAGGGTGCGATCATCGGCATCGGTCAGTTCGACCAGCAGGACTTCCCAGCCCTGCCGCTTGCCCAGCGTTCTATGCCAGGTCGCGAGCCAGTCATAGGCCTGGAAGCCGTAACACGCACACGTATCCTGCGCGGCGCGCCAGCGTTGTTCGGCCTGTTCGAAGGACGTATGGATGCGGATGGCGACGCCGTCGGCAAAACGCCCGGCAATGTCCGGGGCCAGCTCGCTAAGCAAGTGTCGGGATAAGGCTTTCATTCAGCTTGCGCGACGCCGCTCTAGTAGGCGTTGCGGTCTTTGAAGACCACCAGCACCGTGCGCAAAATGATTTTGAAGTCGAGCCCGAGCGACCAGTTGCGGATGTAGTACAGGTCGTATTCAATGCGGCGCTGCATCTTGTCGAGCGTGTCGGTCTCGCCGCGCAGGCCGTTGACCTGGGCCCAGCCGGTGATGCCGGGCTTGACCTTGTGGCGCAGCATGTAACCCTTGACCTGCTTGCGATACAGCTCGTTATGCTGGACCGCATGCGGGCGCGGTCCGACGATGCTCATCGAGCCTTCCAGGACATTGAAGAATTGCGGCAGTTCATCGAGCGAGGTCTTGCGCAGGAAACGTCCGAACGGCGTCACGCGCGCATCGCCGACCGTCGCCTGTTTGATTTCGCCGGTTCGTGGCAAGGGATCGTTGCGCATGGAACGGAATTTCGACACCACAATCTTCTGCCCGCCGACGCCGTAGCGCATCTGGCGGAACACCACCGGCCCCGGCGACGACAGCTTGACCCCGATGGCGATGGCCAGCAGGGCCGGGCTCAGCAGCAGCAGGATCAGGAACGACATGATGACGTCGACGAAGCGCTTGAGCAGGCGCGTGATGCCGATGAATGGCGTCTCATAGGCCACCAGCACCGGCGTGCCTGCCATCTCGGCGTATTGCATATGACCCAGCCCGAACAGTTTGGAATCCGGCACGAAATACACCGACGCCACCGAATCATGCAGTGCATCCACCACCGGTGCGATGTCGCTGGTGCGCGCATGCACCAGGCCGACGAACACGACGTCCACCGGATTGCGCTCGATCCATTCGATCGCTTCCATCAGGCTGCCCAGGCGAGGCAGCTCGGATCCGACACGCTGCGTACCTTGGCGATTGTCGAAGAATCCCATCGGCGTGATGCCCAGCATTTTTGAGGTCTGGAACGACTCCGCCAGGCGCTGCGCATCCTCGCTGAAGCCGACAAAGATCGCCGTACGGCGTTCGCCCTTGGCGGTGTACATGCGCAAGGCCCACCAGCGGCAACCCAGCGAGGTCAGCGTCAGCGTGAATGGCGTAACGACCAGCCACAGCGTCATCACCACCCGCGAAAACTCGGTGCCGGTCTTGGTCAGGTACAACGCCAGCACCACCACGAAGAAGGTGCCGATCCACAGCCTCACGATGGTGCCGAAGCGATGCACCATGAGCGCGGCATTGTCGACGGCATAGCGGCGCAAGTCGCTGAAGACGATGAAACCGGTCACGCCGGCGACGACGGCGACGAAATTGAAGGTGGCGAAGTCCGCCCATTGATAAATCGCGACGCAGATTTCCAGCGTCAGGATGATCGTCAACGCATAGGCTGCGCCGATGGCCAACCCGAGCAAGGTAGTGTGGTGGTTGCGCTTGTCGGAATAAAAGCTCAATGGCCGCTCCCTGTCTTCTGGTTGTCATTGATTGTACGCTGCTGCTTTTGCTGCCCCCACTCGCGCTGCAGCAGTCCGGCGAACTTCGAGCCCTGCACGATGTAGCGGCGCCACAGGCGGCGCGGCTCCGAGGCCAGGCGCCAGAACCACTCCATGCCGATTTTCTGCATCCAGAGCGGCGCGCGCGACTTGAAGCCGAGCGCAAACTCCATCGCCGCGCCGACGCACATGACGACGCCGGCCTGCATGTCGTCCTTGTGGGCGAATGCCCAACGCTCCTGCTTGGGCATGCCGAGGCACACGAACACGATGCCGGGCCGCATCGCGTTCACGCGCCGCAGCGCTTCAAGTCCTTCGGTGCCGGTGGGGTCGAATTGCATGGACGGGCAATACAACTCCACTTGCAAACCCGGATACACGCGTTCGAACGCGTCGGTCAGCATGGCTTCCTGACCCGGCATGCCGCCGATCACGAAGACGGGCAATTGCTGCGTTGCCGCCGTGCGCGCAAGCTGTACGAACAGATCGGAGCCGGTCACCCGTTCGGGCAACGGCGTCGCGCTGTGGCGGCTGGCCCAGACCAAGGGCATGCCGTCGGCAAAAATGTAATCGGCTTGCACATACAGCCGGCGAAACTGCGCATCGGCGTCGAGCCGCACCACATGATCGACGTTGGGCGTCACCACGATCGCCGGCGGTCCCTCGCGGCGGCCGGCCAGTTGCATCAATTGTGCAGCGGCGCCGGTGAAACTCGCAGCGCAGATATCGAGTCCGAACAGAGAAGACGTCGGAAATGCGGTTTGTTTTGTCATGCGTTCCGGCGAGGTGAAGAAGCGATTCGAATTCAGGAACCCAAGGTGTCAGCAGTCACACGCCACTCAAAATAGTTAACTATATAACATCATTACTTTGATATCATTCTAGCAATATTACGAGATGAATACTCGCTATTTGACATCAATTTACTCATTAATTCTTGATTTGGGTGTCTGTATCAGACAGCATACGCAAGCATAAGCAAGACTGAGCCCGGCTACAAATTTATTTACACGAGACAAGATATGCACAAGGAAGACCTTATGCAGGACGCTCAGCAACAGGCCAAAAAGCAGGCTCAAAAACAGCCCCTGGAGCCGGTGGAAGCGCCTCCAGCGACTGATCCGCGCGTCGTGCCGCTGGTCATCATCTCGCCGGTGCGCGACGAGTCGCAATACCTGCGCCTGACGATGGACTCGATGGTGGCGCAGACGTTCCGGCCGCTGGAATGGATCCTGGTGGATGACGGCTCGGCCGACGCCACCCCGGACATCGTGCGCGAATACGCCGAAAAATATCCCTTCATCCGCCTCGTGCCGCGCCAGAACCGCGGCTTCCGCAAGCTGGGCGGCGGCGTCATCGCCGCCTTCAATTTCGGCGTCGAGCACATCCGGCACAAGGATTACCAGTACATCGCCAAGCTCGATGGAGACATGTCCTTCGGCCCGCACTACCTGGAACACATGTTCCAGAAGCTCGATGAGGATCCCAAGCTGGCGGCCGTGTCCGGCAAGGTGTATCGCCACGAGGACGGCCAGTTCATCGAAGAAAGCCATATTGACGAGCAGGTGGCCGGCCAGTTCAAGCTGTACAAGCGCACCGCGTTCGAAGACATCGGCGGCTTCGTCCAGCATCTGTCGTGGGATGGCATCGACGTCCATACGGCGTGGATGAAGGGCTGGAAGACGTTCTGCTACTACGATCCCAAGGCCTGGCTGTGGCACCACCGCATCATGGGTTCGTCCGATAAGCACATCTACGAAGGCCGTCTGCGCTGGGGCCGGGGCAATTGGTACATGGGCTACCATCCGCTGTACGCGATCGCCACCGGCATCAACCGCATGCGCGAAAAGCCGGTGATCATCGGCGGCTTGCTGATGATCTTCAGCTATTTCTGGTCCGGCCTGCGCCGCCTGCCGCGCTATGAAAATCTCGAATTCCGGCGCTATCTGCGCCAATGGCAGATGGCGCGCCTGAAGCACCACTTCTTCGGCAAGAAATGAGCATCTCAATGAATCCGCGTTTCTCGCTTCCATGCCGATACTGACAGCGCTGCCGGCCGACCGGACCTTCGATCTCTGCGTAGTCGGCGCCGGCCCGGTCGGACTCACGCTGGCGCTGGAAGCAGCGACGCACGGCCTGCAGGTGCTGCTGCTGGAGTCCGGCGGCGCCGAGCACAATCCGGCGACGCAGGCATGGTCGCACGCCACCGTACTCGACCGGCAGGCTCACGCGCCGATGGAACTGGCGTCGAACCGCGCGCTGGGCGGCAGTTCCTGGCTGTGGGGCGGACGCTGCGTGCCGTTCGAGGCGATCGACTTCGAAGCGCGCAAGTATGTGCCGCACTCGGGATGGCCATTCACACTGGACGAGGTGCTGCCGTGGTACGGCAAGGCCGCCGACTACCTCGACTGCGGCACCGCGCAATTCCGCCAGCCTCCACAGCACTGGCCTGAAATGAGTGAAGTCGAACTGTCGCAACTGGAGCGCTGGGCGCGCCAGCCGAAGCTGGTGGGCAAGCTCGGCCCGCGCGTGCTGGCCTCGCCTGACATCAACATCCTGTTCGACGCCACCGTCACGGGCATCGCCTTCGACGACGACGAGCGCTCGGTCAAGTCGCTGCAGGCGCGTCACCGGAATGTCGCTATCGTTCCGCAGGCGCGGCACTACGTACTGGCCGGCGGCGGGCTTGAAACCACACGCCTGCTGCTGTCGGTGCAACAGGGACATCCGGCCCTGTTCGGCGGCATCGGCGGGCCGCTCGGCCGCTACTACATGGGCCACATCTTCGGCAGCATCGCCAGCCTGACGTTGACGCAGCCGGGCGATTTCGCCGACCTCGATTTTTCGGCCGACGACACCGGTGCATACGTACGCCGCCGCTTCACGATATCGGAACAGGCGCAGCGCCGGCATCACGTGCTGAACACCTCGTTCTTCGCGGACAATCCGCCGTTCCACGACGAGCGCCATCGCAATCCGACGCTGTCGCTGGTGTTCCTCGGGCTGTCGATCCCAGCCATCGGCCGCCGCATGATTTCGGAAGCGATCCGCCTGCGTCATGTCGGACCGCCACCATATCGCTATGGCGCGCATCTGCTCAACGTACTGCGCCGTCCCTGGCAAGCCGCGGCCGACGTGCTGACCATTCTGCGCCTGCGCTATGCCTCTGCGGTGCGCAAGCCGGGTTTCGTGCTGCGCAATCAGGGCGGTACTTATGCGCTCAACTACCACGCCGAGCAGATTCCCAATCCGGACAGCCGCGTGATGCTGAACCAGGAGCGCGACGCCCACGGCATGCCGCGCCTGACCATCGATTTCCGCTATCTCAGGGACGATGCCGAATCGGCGCTCAAGGCGCACGAAATCCTCGACCGGCAACTGCGCGCCGCCGGCAAAGGCACGGTCGAATACCATCGTTCGCCGGATCAGCGCATCGGCCATATCCTGGAACAGGCCACCGATGGTTTCCACCAGGTCGGCACCACGCGCATGCATGACGATCCGCAATTTGGCGTGGTGGATCGCCATTGCCAGGTGCATGGCGTCGCCAATCTGCACATTGCTTCGAGCAGCGTTTTCCCGACCACCGGCGAAGCCAATCCGACCTTCCTCGCGGTAGCGCTGGCGGCCAGGCTGGCGGATCGGCTTGCGCAGCGCCTGAGCGCACCTGTCGCGGCAGATGCCGCCACGCCGACGCGTGCTCCCTACGCCGCCCACACTCCCCTTTCATTCCAACCCGGATCCCCGCGCATGCAAACCATCCGTATCCCCGGCACTTCGCTGGACGTCAGCCGGCTGTCGTTCGGCACCGCCAGCTTGCATCACCTGTTCAAGGGCCCGCAGCGGCAGGCGCTGCTGAGGGCGGCGCTCGACGCCGGCTTCACGCACTTCGACACGTCGCCGTATTACGGCTTCGGCCTGGCGGAAAAATCGCTCGGCGAATTGCCCGCGGCTGAATTGCAGCGCATCACCATCGCCAGCAAGGTCGGTCTGTACGGACCGAACGGCGCCGGCCCCGGCATCCCCGAAATCCTGCTGCGCAAAGTCGCCGGCAAGGCCTTGCCGACCCTGAACAAACCGGTGGTCGACTGGAGCGTCGCACGCGCGCAAAAGAGCCTCGACGACAGCTTGCGACGCCTGCGCCGCGATTGGCTGGACGTGCTGTTCCTGCACGAGCCGGTGCAGGCGCTGATCGCCGCCGAGGAATGGCAACGCTGGCTGGAGTCGCAGGTGCAAGCCGGCAAGATCCGCCACTTCGGCATCGCCGGCGAAGCGCCGATGATCGCCGCCATGCTGCAAGCCGCACCGTCGCTGGCGCCGGTCGTGCAGGTGCGCGACAGCCTGGACAAACGCCAGGCTGACGTCCTCGCGCAGCATCAGCGCGCATTGCAATTCACGTATGGATATCTGGCGGGAGGCGCGCAGCCGGGAAGCGACGGTGCGGACGTATTGCGTCAAGCGCTGCAACGCAATCCGGGCGGCTCCATCCTGGTGTCGACGCGGCGCGTGGAGCGCGTGGCCGAGCTGGCGCGCGCGGGGTTGTAATTCAGCGGGATTGCCGGCCGGTATCCGATACCAGGTATTGCGCATCGCTGCCGTAGCTGGCGATCTTCTTCGCCAATGCCGCGTCGACGCGTGCGAACGAGATGAAACTATGCCGCCGCCAGTACGCCGCCGAGTTATTGACCGCCATCAATGCGGCGCAGGCAAATCCCTGAGCGAAGGCCAACTCCCTGAGGTATCCGACCAGCGCGCCGCCGAGACCGGACTGGCGCGTCGCCTCGGTCAATGCGACGTCGTGCAGGTACAGGCAATCAGCCTGCGGCGGCAATTCCCCCAATAAGGAATCCAGCGCCGGTGGCTGCCCCAGCACGGCCGGATGGGCGATGGCGTAACCGAGCACGGTCCCGTTCGCATCGGCGGCGATCAGGCAGCCCGCCGCAAACAGGCGCAACCGCTCGACGAACACCGCAGGCGATTCCGGATAGTCCGGATGCACTTCTGCGGCAATCGCCGTCACAGCAGGCAAATCGCTTTCCTGCATGGCGCGCCAGGCGACGCCGTTACGAACGCCGTGGTTCATGTTCTGCTCACGTTCCGTTTTTGTCATGTCATCCATACGCCAGAAGCAAAAAAAGCCGCCGTTGCCGGCAGCTTCTTGTCGTGCATCATCGCCGCAGCGGCGTGGACCGGATCAGGTGCGCGGACTCAGCAATTGCAGGATGCCGCTGAGCTCGGCGCGCATGGCTTCGATTTCTTCGGCGCCTATCGAGATCTCGATGTCTTCGGCGATCTCCTGCTGGTCTTCATGCAAGTGACCGTCGAGCTTGTTGCGGGCGCCGCTGATGGTGAAGCCTTGCTCGTACAGCAGTTCGCGGATACGGCGGATCAGCAGCACTTCATGATGCTGGTAATAGCGGCGATTGCCGCGCCGCTTGACCGGCTTGAGCTGGGTGAATTCCTGCTCCCAGTAGCGCAGTACGTGCGGCTTGACGCCGCACAGTTCGCTGACTTCACCGATAGTGAAATAGCGTTTGGCGGGAATCGGCGGCAATACGATCACCGCAGGTTTATTGACGCGTTCGTTCATGGAATGGGTACGTTACACAGCAAGGGCGAGAGGCTGGCCGCTCGATACCTCGACCATTTCCTTGAGCTTCTGGCTGGCGTGGAAAGTGACGACGCGACGCGCAGTAATCGGAATCTCTTCGCCCGTCTTGGGATTGCGACCGGGGCGCTGCGGCTTGTCGCGCAACTGGAAATTACCGAATCCAGAGAGCTTGACCGCTTCGCCGCGTTCGAGCGCATTGCGAATTTCGTCGAAGAAAGTTTCAACCATGTCCTTCGCTTCGCGCTTGTTGAGACCAACTTGCTCGAACAAAAGTTCGGCAAGTTCTGCCTTGGTCAGCGTCGGGAGATTTTTTTCCGCCTGCGAGCGCACCTCGGATTCGAGTACGGCGCGTTGCAGGTCGGCATCCAGCACAGATTGAAATTCGCTTGAATTCACGTTGTTCATGACGGGTGAGTCGCCTCTTACCGATTTATAAATTGTTATGCACGCAATCTGGCGGCAAGCTTACCCGTCGCAGCGGCTACGATAGCGGCCATTGCAGCGTCAACTGTGTCGTCCTGGAGTGTGTTTTGAGTATCTTGCAAGGTGAATCGGAAAGCAAGACTTTTTTCGTCATTTTCCAGACCCTTTCCTTGATATTCATCAAATAAAACAAAGGCTTGGATGATTCGGCAGACAGCGTTGTCCTGCTGTTCAGCAGCGAAAATATCACGCAATTCCTGGACCTGAACCGCTTGTTTGACGACCAGTGCGAGGTCGCGCGTGACCGCCGGGAATTTGGAGATTTCCACGTAAGCGGGCACATCACGCTGCTGCAGCGCAGCCGCATCGACTTCGAACACGACCGGCGCCAGCGGCAGGTCGTATTTCTGTTGCAGGCGCGGATGCAGTTCACCGATCAGGCCGATGTCCTTGCCGTCCAGCATGACCTGGGCCGAGCGTCCCGGATGCAGCGACGGATGATCGACACGCGCAAAACGCAAGGCGCGCGGCGCGAACAAGGCTTCCAGATCCGCTTTGACGTCGAAGAAATCGACATTACGTGCATCCTGGCCCCATTGCTCGTCAGCCACCGGGCCGTAGGCCAGGCCGGCGACGCGCTTCGGTTGACGATAGCCGGCCACTTCCAGCGGACCGTCCTGGACTTGCGCATCGCGATGGAACACCGCACCGATTTCGAACACGCGCACGCGGTTGGCCTTGCGGTTGATGTTGTAACGCACGTTGGCGACCAGGCTGGCGATCAGCGAGGAGCGCATCACGTTCATCTGGCTGGCAATCGGATTGAGCAGCTTGATCGGCGCCTGGTTGCCGGCGAAGTCGGCTTCCCATGCGCTGTCGACGAAGCTGAAATTGACCACTTCCTGATAATCGAGATCAGCCAGCAGATGACGGATGGCGAACAACGAGCGGATGTTTTCCGGCGCGATCTTCATTTCGCTGGCGGCCACCGGCGGCAAGGCCGGGATGTTTTCAAAGCCGTACACGCGCGCGATTTCTTCGATCAGGTCTTCTTCGATTTCGATGTCGAAGCGGAACGACGGCGGCGTGACCGCAAACAGGCCCGGCTCTTGCGTGAATTGCAGGCCGAGGCGGGTGAAGATATTGGCGATCATGTCGTCGGTGATGGCCACGCCGATCACCTTGGTGGCGCGCGCAGTGCGCACCTTGACCGGTTCGCGTTTGGGGAGGTTGACGATCTGGTCGTCGACCGCTGCGACCTTGGTGTCGGGCATGCCGCAGATTTCGACCAGCAAGGCGGTGATGCGCTCGATATGTTCGACCACGGTGGCGAAGTCGACGCCGCGCTCGAAGCGATGCGCTGCATCGGTCGAGAAGTTATAGCGGCGTGCACGGCCCTGGATCGCTTGCGGGAACCAGAACGCGGCTTCCAGGTAGATATTGGTGGTGTCGAGCGAGACCGAGGTGGCGTCGCCGCCCATGATGCCGGCCAGCGATTCGAGCTCCTTGTCGTCGGCGATCACGCCGACCCATTCGTCGACTTCAACGGTGTTGCCGTTGAGGAGCTTGATCTGCTCGCCCTTCTTGCCCCAGCGCACGTCAAGGCTGCCGTGGATTTTGTCCAGGTCGAACACGTGCGACGGACGGCCCAGTTCCAGCATGACGTAGTTGGAAATATCCACCAGCGCGGAGATCGGACGCTGGCCGCTGCGCTCAAGGCGCTGCTTCATCCATTGCGGGGTCGCCGCCCTGGCGTTCAGGCCACGGATCACGCGACCGGCAAAACGACCGCACAGGTCCGGCGCAGAAATTTTGACCGGCAGTTTTTCGTCGAGGTTGACGGCGACGGTCTGGAACGTCGGTTGCTTCAGCGGCGTATCGGTCAGGGCCGACACTTCGCGCGCCACGCCGAGCACGGACAGGCAATCGGCCTTGTTCGGCGTCAGCTTGATGGTGAACTTGAGGTCGTTAAGCAGGAAGTAATCGCGGAAATTCTGGCCGACCGGCGCATCGTCCGGCAACTCGAGCAAGCCGCCGTGATCTTCCGACAGCTTCAATTCGCGCGCGGAGCACAGCATGCCTTGCGACTCGACGCCGCGCAGCTGGCCGACCTTGATCTCGAACGGCTTGCCGTCGGCACCCGGAGGCAGCACGGCGCCGGCCATCGCGCAAGGCACTTTCATGCCGACGCGCACGTTCGGCGCGCCGCAGACGATGTTGAGGATGGTGCCGGTCTTGACGTCCACCTGGCAGACGTTCAGGCGATCGGCGTTGGGGTGCTTGGCGACTTCCAGCACTTCGCCGACGACCACGTTGGAGAACGGCGGCGCGACCGCTTCGACTTCTTCCACTTCCAGGCCCGACATCGTCAGCATGTGCGACAACTCATCCGAAGTCATCTTCGGATTGACCATGGTGCGCAACCAGTTTTCAGAGAATTGCATGATTCCAACCTTCAGCTATGATCCGGAAATCCGGACAGTCCACACAGTTCGCAGAGCGGCGCGAATGCGTTCGCACCTGCCCTGCATCACATTGTTCAATTGAATCGCGTTAGTTGAATTGCGTTAATTGAATTGTTTCAAGAAACGCAAATCGCCTTCGTAGAACAGGCGCAGGTCGTTGATGCCATAGCGCAGCATCGTCAGGCGCTCCAGGCCGGAGCCGAACGCGAAGCCGATGTATTGTTCGGGATCGAGACCCATGTTGCGCACCACGCTCGGATGCACCTGGCCGGCGCCGGACACTTCAAGCCAGCGGCCCTTCAGCGGACCGCTGCCGAAGGCGATGTCGATTTCCGCCGACGGTTCGGTGAACGGGAAATACGAGGGGCGGAAGCGCACCTGCAGATCGTCGGTTTCGAAGAAGGCCTTGACGAAATTGAGGTAGACGCCCTTGAGGTCGGCGAAGCTGATATCTTCGGCGATCCACAGGCCTTCGACCTGGTGGAACATCGGCGAATGGGTTGCATCGCTGTCGACGCGATAGGTACGGCCCGGCGCAATGACCTTGATCGGCGGCTTGTTCATGCGCGCATAACGCACCTGCATCGGACTGGTGTGCGTGCGCAGCAGCAGCGGTTTGCCCTGGGTGTCGTTGCCTTCGATGTAGAAGGTGTCCTGCATCGAACGCGCGGGGTGGTTTTCCGGGCTGTTCAGGGCGGAGAAATTGGTCCAGTCGGTTTCGATTTCCGGACCGTCGGCGACGTCGAAGCCGATCGAGCGGAAGATTTCTTCAACCCGTTCCCACGAACGCATCACCGGATGAATGCCGCCCTTGCCACGGCCGCGGCCCGGCAAGGTGACATCGATCGCTTCGGCGTTCAGGCGTTCCTGCATCTGCGCGTTGGCGAGAGCGTCACGGCGCGCGGTCAGCGCGTTCTCGATCTGCTCCTTGGCGGCATTGATGACGGCGCCCTGCACTTTGCGCTCTTCCGGCGCCAGCTTGCCCAGGCCCTTCATCTGCTCGGTAATCTGTCCGGTCTTGCCGAGATACTTGGCTTTGGCGTTTTCCAGGGCGGCGGCGTCAGGTGCGCCGGCGAAATCGGCCTGGGCCTGTGCAACGAGTTGTTCTAGGGGATTCATGCGGTAAGTCTCGCTCCATTCAGATGGAAATCTGAGTAATCCAAAAGCCGTTCGGCCTTGACGACGAAGTCGAAAAAATGAAATCGGAATGAAAACAGCTGCTTCAAATTGCAACTGAGTGCGATCTGAAACGGACTGCCTGAAACGACTACGGGGCATAGGTATTTCACCTCTGCCCCGCAGGATTTTTGCAGCGCCGCCCGGTACCGGACGACGGCTGCATCAACACGGCCAATTACTTAGCGATGTTGGCCTTCACCTGATTGACAATCGCAGCGAACGCTGGCTTGTCAGTCACTGCCATATCGGCCAGAACCTTGCGGTCCAGTTCGATCGAAGCACGCTTCAGGCCGTTCATGAACACGCTGTATGTCACGCCATGCTCACGAGCAGCAGCGTTGATACGGGCGATCCACAGGGCACGGAAAACGCGCTTCTTGTTGCGGCGGTCACGATATGCGTATTGGCCGGCGCGCATGACTGCTTGCTTGGCGATACGATAGACGGTGCTGCGGCGACCACGGTAACCCTTGGCTTGCGCCAGGACTTTTTTATGACGGGCACGTGCTGTTACCCCACGTTTAACTCTAGGCATAGTAGCTCCTTAGTGTGAGGTTAAGCGAACGGCAGCATTGCGCGAACCGACGACAGGTTAGTCTCGTGGACTCCCACTGCGCCGCGCAATTGACGTTTGTTCTTGGTGGTCTTTTTGGTCAGGATGTGACGTTTGAACGCTTGACCGCGTTTAACGGTACCGCCTGGACGGACGCGGAAGCGCTTTTTGGCGCTGCTTTTCGTCTTCATTTTTGGCATGACACTATCTGTCCTTTTCGGACAGCTCCATTTTTTGATGATTGCAGGTGGCAACAATGCGTTGCTCTTGGATGCCTGCTCTCACTTATTGGCAGCAGTTTTCACTGCTGCTTTTGCGGGAAACAAAACGACTGCCTCCCGACAAAATCTTCGGCTTCGCTACAGCTATCGCTTGCTGGACCGGAATACGCATCGCAATGACTTGTCCTGCGATGCGCGAAGAAGCATGGCTGCTTCTTCGTACTTGTTTCTGCTTACTTCTTCTTTTTAGGCGCCAGGACCATGATCATCTGGCGTCCTTCCATCTTCGGAAACTGCTCGACCTGGCCAAACGGCTCCAGATCGACCTTCAGGCGCTCCAACACGCGCATGCCGATTTCCTGGTGAGCCATTTCACGGCCGCGGAAACGCAGCGTGATCTTGGTCTTGTCACCCTCTTCCAGGAACTTGGTCAGGTTACGCACCTTGATGTTGTAATCGCCGTCATCCGTGCCAGGGCGGAATTTGACTTCCTTGACCTGGATGACTTTCTGCTTCAGCTTGGCTTCATGAGCTTTCTTCTGCTCCTGATATTTGAACTTGCCATAATCCATGAGGCGCGCGACAGGGGGTTGTGCGGTCGGTGCGATTTCCACCAGATCCACATTAGCCTCTTCCGCCAGACGGAAAGCTTCAGCCAAATTGACGATGCCAAGCGGCTCGTTATTGACCCCGGATAAACGCAATTCCGGTGCAGTAATTTCACCGTTGATGCGATGCGACTTGTCAGTAGCTATTGCAGTTTCCTTTTAACGTCCAATAAATTAAGCCGTGCTCTTGCGCTGGAAGGAGCTTTGCTCCTTTAGGCTTTGGTTTCCACCTCGGTTCTGAGGCGTTCCACCAAGACGTCGATAGGCATGACACCCAGATCGACATTGCCCCGCGCACGCACGGCCACTGTATTTGTATCGCGCTCTTTATCGCCGACCACCAGAATATAGGGCGGCTTCTGTAAAGAATGCTGCCGTATTTTATAGGTAATCTTCTCGTTACGCAAATCGGTCACCACTCTAAACCCTTGTTTTTTCAGCGTTTGAGCAACGTTTTTGACGTATTCGGCTTGCGCATCGGAAATATTCAGGATCACGACTTGCTCGGGAGCAAGCCACAACGGCATGGCGCCGGCGTGGTTTTCGATCAGAATCGCGATGAAACGCTCCAGCGAACCGACAATCGCACGGTGCAGCATGACCGGGACCTTGCGGTCGTTGTCTTCCGTGACATATTCCGCTCCCAGGCGCGCCGGCATCGAGAAATCGACCTGCATGGTGCCGCACTGCCAGGAACGGCCGATCGAATCCTTCAGGTGATATTCGATCTTCGGACCGTAGAACGCGCCTTCGCCCGGCAACTCTTCCCATTCGGTGCCGGAAGCGCGGATCGCTTCACGCAGAGCATTTTCCGCCTTGTCCCAGACCGCTTCTTCGCCGATGCGCTTTTCCGGACGCAGCGCCAGCTTCACGGCGACGTCGGTAAAGCCGAAATTGTCGTAGACCTCGCGCACCACCTTGTTGAAGGCGGCGACTTCGTCCTGGATCTGGTCTTCGGTACAGAAGATGTGACCGTCATCCTGGGTAAAGCCGCGCACGCGCATCATGCCGTGCAGCGCGCCGGAAGGCTCGTTGCGGTGGCATTGGCCGAACTCGCCGTAACGCAGCGGCAGGTCGCGATAGCTGTGCAGGCCGGAATTGTAGATCTGGATATGGCCCGGGCAATTCATCGGCTTCAATGCATAGGCGCGGTTTTCCGACTCGGTCGTGAACATGTTTTCACGGTAGTTTTCCCAATGGCCGGTCTTTTCCCACAGCGAGCGGTCGAGGATTTGCGGCGCCTTGACTTCCTGGTAGCCGCTGTCCTGATACACGCGACGCATGTATTGCTCGACCTGCTGCCAGATCGACCAGCCCTTCGGATGCCAGAAAATCAGGCCCGGCGCTTCGTCCTGGAAGTGGAAGAAGTCCAGCGCGCGTCCCAGCTTGCGGTGGTCGCGCTTTTCGGCTTCTTCCAGCATGTGCAGGTAGCTTTCCTGATCTTCCTTCTTGGCCCAGGCAGTGCCGTAGACACGCTGCAGCATCTCGTTGTTGGAGTCGCCGCGCCAGTAGGCGCCGGCCAGCTTCATCAGCTTGAAGACCTTCAGCTTGCCGGTGGACGGCACGTGCGGACCGCGGCACAAGTCGGTGAAGCCGCCTTCGGTATAGAGCGAGACATCCTGATCCTGCGGGATGGATTCGATGATCTCGGCCTTGTAGGCCTCGCCGATGGATTTGAAGTAGGCCACCGCTTCGTCGCGCGGCAACACCTTGCGGGTGACCGGCTCGTCCTTCTTGGCCAGCTCGGCCATTTTCTTTTCGATCGCGGCCAGGTCTTCCGGCGTAAACGGACGCTTGTAGGCGAAGTCGTAATAGAAGCCGTTGTCGATCACCGGACCGATGGTCACCTGTGCGTCGGGGAACAGCTCTTTCACCGCATACGCCAACAAGTGGGCGGTCGAGTGACGGATCACCTCCAGGCCGTCCGCATCCTTGTCGGTAACGATGGCCAGATCGGAATCCTTTTCGATCAGGAAAGATGTGTCGACCAGCTTGCCGTCGACCTTGCCGGCCAGCGCCGCTTTGGCCAGGCCGGCGCCGATGTTGGCGGCGACTTGCGCCACGGTGACGGGTGCATCGAATTGACGTTGCGAACCATCGGGGAGACGTACTGAAACCATTTTGAACTCCATCCCGGCATATTTTGCCGAAGCTTGATTTATAGAATGCGGAAGAATACGGAAAATAAGGACGAAAAAAAACGCGGACCAGCCGCGCTTTTTCAGAAGACGAAAAAGAACCCGACTAGCGTCGCGTAGAGACCTTGGTGGTAGTTCGCGGTGTCATAACCGGTTTGCCTTTCTCGCTCTTACAGATGTTGGGGTGGTGCTGAACAGACATGGCGGAAAACAACCATGAAACAGGCGAGGATTATAGCAACAATCAAACAATGCCGCACCCATGCGTGGAAATACCGATACAAGAACAGCCTCCCGAAGCCCAGTCCTATCTGGAAAGTGGCCTCAAGAGGAACCTGCTCTTGTATCGGTACGATGAAACGGAGATGCGCGACCGGCTTGCCCGGATGCCGATACAAGAGAAGAATCCCGCCACCCAGTCCTATCTGGAAAGTGGTGGCGCGAAAGGTGAATCTGCTCTGGTATCGACACGGCAATCAAACAATCGGCAATGTACGGATGTGCACGCGCAATGCGGATACAAGAGGAGATTCCCGTCGCCCAGTCCTATCTGGAAAGTGGCGACGACGAAAGGTGAATCTGCTCTGGTATCGGCACGAACGCCGAAAACTGAACATGCGCAAGGAAGCCTCTTGTTAAAACTTGTGTATCGAGGAAGATTTACAAATGAATTGCTGCTACAGACATGACCGGAACCGGCCAAAAATGAAGAAGTAATGCGGAGTAACCTTCACCAGCTGACCGAACACTTTTTATTGATTTTCGGCCTGCCGCCCGGTTGTGAACCGAGGAACAGCAAACAATATAGCACAAAAAATGATTATGTCAAAGCCGCAGGCGCAAATAAACAACGCGCCTGCGGAAAACCAATGTCCTAAGCGTCCAGCGCCGCCGCCAGCACGCGCGCGACGTGGAGAGCCTCCCTCCCCGCGCCGTCGTGGATCTGATGACGGCAGCTGGTGCCGTCGGCCACCACGATCGCATCCGCCGCGGCCTTGCGCACCGCCGGCAATAAGGACAACTCCGCCATCGCCATCGATGCCGCGTAGTGCTCCTCTTCGTAGCCGAAGCTGCCGGCCATGCCGCAGCACGAGGACTCCACCACCGACACGTCCGCTTGCGGAATCCATTGCAGCACCATCGGCACCGGACGGAAGGCGTCAAAGGCCTTTTGATGGCAATGCCCGTGCAACACGATCTTGTTGGACGGCAAGGGCTTCAGATCGAGCTTCAGCTTGCCGGCCTTGTGTTCCTGCACCAGGAACTCTTCAAACAGGAAAGCCGACTGCGCCAGCTGCTTCGCCTCTTCGCCATAACCGTAATTGAGGAACTCGTCGCGCAAGGACAGCAGGCAGGACGGCTCCAGCCCGACCACGGCCACGCCCTTGCGCACGTAGGGCATCAGCGCATCAAGCGTGCGGCGCGCTTCGGCCTTGGCCTGATCGACCAGCCCGGCGGCCAGATACGTGCGGCCGCAACACAGGGGACGCTGGCCCGGCAAGGTATTGAAATGCACCCGGTAACCGGCAGCCTCCAGCACCTGCTGTGCCGCGCGGGCATTCTCCGGCTCCATATTGTTGTTGAAGGTGTCGACGAAAAGCAGGACTTCCTTGCCTGTCTGCGTCATCGGCGAACTGCGCACATTGCCCAGGAACGATTTGCGGAAACGCGGCAGCGAGCGTTGCGGCGCCAGCCCCAGCAAGCCCTTCACCCAGCCGGAAATCACCGGAATCCTTTCCGCCAGCGCCAATGCGCCACCGACGCTGCCCGCATAAGATGCGTAAGCCGGCATGTAGGCGATCAGCTTGTCGCGCAGACTGGTGCCGTTCCTGGCCGCCCATGCAGAGCGCGCTTCGATCTTGACCTTGGCCATGTCGACACCGGTCGGGCAATCGCGCTTGCAGCCCTTGCAGGAGACGCACAGGTCCAGCACTTCCCTGACCTCGGGACTGGCCAGCCCTTCGCTGCCGAGCTGGCCCGACAAGGCCAGCCGCAACGTGTTGGCGCGGCCGCGCGTGACGTGTTTTTCATCGTGCGTGACGCGATAGCTCGGGCACATGGTGCCGGCGTCGAACTTGCGGCAGTGGCCGTTGTTGTTGCACATCTCGACCAGCTTGGCGAGGCCGTCGCTGCGGTCGCCGCCGCTGCCCGGAGCGCTTTCCTTGCCGCTCAGCGGATCGCGCTTGACGTTCCATTGCGACCAGTCCAGCGCGGGACGGTAAGGCAGTTCGCGATAGCCGGGGGCAAAGCGGAAGTTGACCGCTTCGTCCATCTTCGGCGGCCGCACGATCTTGTCCGGATTGAAGCGGTTGTCCGGGTCGAACAAGTCCTTGATCTCGCTGAAGGCGGCGTTGAGTTTCGGTCCGTACTGCCACGCCACCCATTCGCCGCGGCACAAGCCGTCGCCATGTTCGCCCGAATAGGCGCCCTTGTATTTGCGCACCAGCACGGCGGCGGCTTCGGCGATCTCGCGCATGTCTTTGGCGCCGCCGCGCCGCATGTCGAGAATCGGCCGCACGTGCAGGGTGCCGACGCTGGCGTGCGCGTACCAGGTGCCTTCGGTGCCGTACTTGTGGAAGACTTCGGTCAACTGGCGCGTGTACTCGGCAAGATGCTCCAGCGGCACGGCGCAGTCTTCGATGAAGGATACCGGCTTGCCGTCACCCTTCATGCTCATCATGATGTTGAGGCCGGCTTTGCGCACATCCCACAGCGCCTTCTGCTCGCTGGCGACAGGCATATCGACCACCGAGCCGGGCAAGCCGAGGTCGCCCATCAGCTCGCTCAACAGCTTCAGTTTATCCAGCTGCCGGTCGAGATTCTCGCCGGCGAACTCCACCAGCAGGATCGCCTCCGGCCGGCCGACCAGCGCTTTCTCGATCACCGGCTTGAAGGCCGGATTGCTGATCGCCAGATCGATCATGGTACGGTCGACCAGCTCGACGGCGGTCGGCCCCAGCTTGACGATGTGCTGGGTCATGTCCATCGACTGATAAAAAGTCGGAAAGTTGACCACCCCGAGCACCTTGTGCGCCGGCAGCGGCATCAGCGCCAGCGTGATCTGGCGGCTATAAGCCAGCGTGCCTTCCGAACCGATCAGGATGTGCGCCAGGTTGGCGACACCGTCGTCGGTGTAGGCGCGCGGGTTCTGGCAATCGAAGATGTCGATGTTATAGCCGGCGACGCGGCGCAGGACCTTGGGAACGCGCTCGATGATTTCGCCGCGCTCGCGCTGCGCAATCGCTTGCAATCCGCGCACGATGTCGCCGATGCGGCCACTGCCGGGCATCTCCGGCAGACGGCCGAAACGGCCTTCGGCGCCGTCGGCCAGCACCGCATCGATGGCCAGCACGTTGTGCACCATGTTCCCGTATTCGATCGAACGCGAACCGCAGGAGTTGTTACCCGACATGCCGCCTATCGTGCATTGCGCCGCCGTCGACACATCGACCGGAAACCACAGCCCGTGCGGCTTGAGCCAGGCATTGAGATGATCGAGCACCATGCCCGGTTCAACCGTGATCGTGCGCGCGGCTGGATCGAAGTCGATCACCTGATTCAGATATTTGCTGTTGTCGACGACCAGCGCCTCGCCGACGGTCTGGCCGCACTGGCTGGTGCCCGCGCCCCGCGCCAGCACCGGCATGCGATGCTGGCGCGCGATGTCGAGCGCCAGCTTCAGGTCAGCCTGATCGCGCGGCACCACCACGCCCAGGGGCATGATCTGATAGATGGATGCATCGGTTGCGTAACGACCGCGATCGGCTTTGCCGAACATGACTTCGCCGCGCATCTCGCGCTGCAATTGCATGGCGAATGGCGTAGTGGCTGCAGTGTTCCGCCCGCTTGACGGAATCAGATGGATGGGCTTGACCAGCATGAAGTAGTCCTGTCAAAAAACGAAGATAAGATCCAGCTGAATTCGCTCAGCTCAATTCAAAATGAATCGGCGCCAGCTCCGGCGGCACGATCGCCATCGCCTGCCGTGCGTAGGCGTCGCTCAGCAGATGGCCGAGCTCTTCAGCTGCGAAGAGTAAAGTTGTCATGGCTACCTCGATGGAATGATGCGCGGGAATGCCGCCGGCTCGATTCGCCCGCACGGCATTCCCGCATTGATGCATTGATGCACGCCGATGCAATCAGGCGCGCGCCTTGATTGCCTGGCCGCCTGCATCCGGCGTGGTGTTTTCGAACTTGCTGTCAGGCTGCATGCGGAACGCCAGCAACACGCCAAAACCCATCAGCACCATGCTGCCGAGGAAAGGCAGTTCCCAGTTGCCGGTTTTATCGATCAGGTAGCCCGACAGCACGGGCGAAATGATCGCGGCCAGTGCCGAACCGGTATTCATCATGCCGCTGGCGGTGCCCGAATATTCCGGCGCGATATCCATCGGAATCGCCCACATCGGCCCGATCGTCATTTCAGCGAAGAAGAAACCTGCGCTCAGGCTGATGATCGATACATACAGGTTGTGAGTGAACATCAGCGGCAACAGCGACAGCAAGGTCAGCAGCATGCACACCGACACCATGTAGCTGCGGGCGCGCTTGAGGTTGCCGGTGCTTCTCAGGATCTTGTCGCTGACGATGCCGCCCAAGGTGTCGCCCACCACGCCGGCGAAGAACACGCTGGATGCGAACAGCGCCGATTTCTTGATGTCGAGGTCATAGCTGTGCAGGAAGTATTGCGGGATCCAGCTCAGGAACAGCCACAAGGTCCAGCCGTAGCAGAAGTAGACGATAGTGACCGGCATCATGCGCTTGAACAGCGGTCCCCATGGAATCTGCGGGCTCTTCTTTTTGCCGGGCGGCAGGATCGCCAGCTCTTCCGGCGTAATGCGCGGATGCCTGACCGGATCTTCCGTGAACACGAAGGCCCAGACGATCACCCACACCAGGCTGAACGCGCCGAAGATATAGAACGACTCGCGCCAGCCGTGTTCGGCCATGATCCACACCACCGCTGCCGGCGCCACCGCATTGCCGATGCGGGCGAACGCATGGGTGATGCCCTGGGCGAAACCGCGCTTGTCTTTTGCCACCCAGCGCGACATTGCCGTGGTCGCCGCCGGGAAAGTGGCGCCTTCGCCGAGACCGAGCAGCAGGCGCGCCAGCAGCAGCGAAATCAGGCCGCCCGCAAAACCGGTCAGCACCGTCGCCAGCGCCCACAGCAAGCCGCACCAGATCAGCGTGCGGCGCGCACCGAACTTGTCGCTGACCCAGCCGCCGATAATCTGAAATACCAGATAGGGATAGGCGAAGGCCGAAAAGACCAGACCGATTTCCGTCTTCGAGAGGTTGAATTCCTTGGCAAAACCGGCCGCGGCGGTGCTGACGTTGACGCGATCAAGGTAGGTGATGAAGTACATCATGCATAACATCAATAGCACGACCGTAGTCGCGCGCAAGCGCAGGTGTCTCATTGCTTTGTCTCCAGTATGGGTACCCCGGCGCGCCGTGAAACCTGTGGTTTCGATTCCTCTGCGGGTTGTTGCTGCGCCGGTCCTTCGTGATTGATCCACATTGCCGGCGCAGTCCTTGCATAAGGTCTGCGCCGGCGTTCTTTCCTCCGTTATTGCTTTTTCATTTGCCAAGTCGGGCGGATTCGCATGATCAGGCGACCTTCAGCGCCGGCTTGTTCTTCTTCGCGGTCAGGTTGTCCATCGCGGCTTGCACGCCGCTGCCGGCCAGCTTGACGCCCGCCAGCTTCAGTCCCATTTCGCAGCCGGCCAACGTCGCCATCAGCGTCAGGTCATTGGCTTCACCCAGATGGCCGATGCGGAACATGCCGCCCTTCATCTTGCCCAGGCCGGTGCCGAGGGACATGTTGAAGTTCTCGTAAATCACCTTGCGGATCGCATCCGCGTCGAAACCGGCCGGCGTCATCACGCCCGTCAGCACCGGCGAATACACGGCCGGATCGGCGCACTGGATCTCCAGGCCCCAGGCCGTGACAGCCTGGCGGCAGGCTTCTGCCAGGCGCTCATGGCGCGCGAAGACGTTGTCCAGGCCTTCGCCCAGGATCATCTCCAGCGCTTCATGCAAGCCGTACAGCAGATTGGTGTTGGGCGTGTACGGCCAATAACCGGTGGCATTCATCTCGATGATTTCATTCCAGCCCCAGAAAGCCTTCGGCAACCTGGAAGACTTGCTGGCTTCAATCGCTTTTTTCGACACGGCATTGAAGCTGATGCCGGGCGGCAGCATCAGACCCTTTTGCGAACCAGAGACGGTCACGTCCACGCCCCACTCGTCATGGCGATAATCCGCCGACGCCAGGCCGGAAATCGTATCCACCAGCAGCAGCGCCGGATGGCCGGCGGCATCGATGGCGCGGCGCACCGCAGCGATATCGGAGGTCACGCCGGTCGAGGTCTCGTTATGCACCACGCAGACGGCCTTGATCTGATGGCCGCTGTCCTTGCGCAGGCGCTCTTCGATCAGGTCGGCCTGCACGCCGCGGCGCCAGCCCTCGATGCCGGGCAGGCCGAGGAACTCAGGCTTCAGGCCGAGCGCTTCGGCCATCTTCTTCCACAGCGTGGCGAAGTGGCCGGTCTCGTACATCAGCACGGTGTCGCCTGCGCTGAGGGTGTTGGTCAGCGCAGCTTCCCAGGCGCCGGTGCCGGAGGCCGGATAGATGATGACCGGCTGCTCGGTCTTGAAAATCTTCTTAATGCCATCCAGCACCTGCCGGCCCAGCGCGCCGAATTCCGGGCCGCGATGGTCGATGGTGGGCAAGCTCATGGCGCGCAGGATGCGATCAGGCACAGGGCTGGGACCAGGAATTTGCAGGAAATGACGGCCGGCTGGATGAAAGTCGAGTTTTAACATTTATTTCTCCTTTGAAATTCGTCTTTTACTCATTTTTGTATTTTGAATGCAAAATACTTTATCAGTGAGATTCGGAGAGGTAAAGAATTATTTGGTCATTGCAGTCCTTACTCCCAGTACCGAGTGAGGCGGCGGTTTTGGCGGAAAACCGTGTATATATAACTACTTGAGATCAGAAGCAGGCGTCTTGCGGCAATATTTTTCATCCATACAACACCGGAAAGCTGGTATTTTTGCAATGAAGCGATGGATGCTAAAATAGCGTCAGGAAGTAAATTAAGGATTTTGAATGCAAAATTCAACCATTGAGCTAAACCAGACCGAGAAACCAAGCAGCCCCGCCGCCCTGCCGAAACTGGAGCGCCAGCGCCTGCACGACACCGTCGTGGAGCATCTGCGCAATCTGATCGTGGAAGCAGTGCTGATGCCGGGCACCAAACTGAACGAACGCGAACTGTGCGAGACGCTGGGCATTTCGCGTACGCCCTTGCGCGAAGCATTGAAGGTGTTGGCTGCCGAAGGCCTGATCGAAATCTCGCCCAACCGCGGCGCGTCGGTGTCGAAGATGACAGAGACCGAGATCTGGGAAACCTTCGAACTCATGAGCGGCCTGGAAGCCATGTCCGGCGAACTGGCATGCGAGCGCATCACGCCGGTGGAAGTCGCCGAGATCAAGGCGCTGCACTACGCCATGCTGGCCTGCAAGGCGCAGAACGACCTGCCCGGCTATTACAGCCGCAACCAGGCCATCCACAACAAGATCAACGAAGCCGCCCGCAACTCGGTGCTGCACCAGACCTATCTCGGCCTGAACCGCCGCCTGCAGGCGCTGCGCTTCAAGTCAAACTTCCGCCCGGAAAAATGGGACAGCGCTGCCCACGATCACGACGAGATGGTCAAGGCGCTGGAAGCGCGCGACGGCAAACGCCTGGCGGCGATCCTGCGCCAGCATCTGCTGGACAAGCGCGACGCCGTATTGAACGTGCCAGTGTCGCCCGGCACGGACGAACCCGTTGCGGGGAAAACGAATAATCAATAAAAACAGTTGTGAAGTTGTCGCTGAGAGCCATCGCTTGCGGTGGCTTTTTTTCGCGCCGGGGAAACTGAACGAGGAAGAAGAAGAAGAAGAAGAAGAAGAAGAAGAAGAAGAGAAATCCGGAAGACGAAAAGCAAAAATGGAAGCCGGGACTGCGCTTCCATTATTCATTTTGCTTTTGATGCTGTTTTTACGAAGCCTTGCCGCCTGCTTCGATACCAATATTCGACAACATCAAGAATATTGGTAGGCACGATTGGACTCGAACCAACGACCCCTACCATGTCAAGGTAGTGCTCTAACCAGCTGAGCTACGCGCCTAGTGAAGAAGCGAGATTATAGGGGCATTTTTTATTTTTGGCTAGTCCCGGCGAAAAGTTTTTAAAAAAATCTTCCCCGGCGACTCTGCGGCAATCAGGCAACCAGCCGCAACGCCTACTGCCGCCTGGCTTCCAGCACACCCTTCACTTCGCGGATCACGGCCAGCGCCTTCTGTAATTGCGCAGTCGAACCGATCTCGGCGGTGAAGCCCATGCGCGCCTGCCCCTTCATGCTTTGCGTGCTGACGCCGATGACGTTGATCTTTTCGCGCAGGAAGATTTCCGAAATATCGCGCAGCAAACCCTGGCGGTCACCGGCCAGCACGAAGATGTCGACCGGATAGACCGTGTCCTTGCCGGATGCGCCCCATTCGGTCTGGATGACGCGTTCGGGCGCCTTGCTGCTCATCTCGGTGAAGTTCTTGCATGTCAGGCGATGGATCGACACGCCCTTGCCGCGCGTGACGAAGCCGACGATGGTGTCCGGCGGCGCCGGCTTGCAGCAACGCGCCAGCTGCGTCATCAAGCCTTCGGTGCCGACCACCAGCACGCCGGACTTGGCGCCCTGCACCACGCTGGAGGCGCGGCTCTTGCGGGTGATGGAGGCTTCGTCGGGCTCGGTCTGGCGACTCTCCTTGCCCTCCTCGCCTTCATGCAACATCTGCTCGATCTGGCGCGGGCTGAATTCGTCCTTGCCCAGCGACAGGCACAGATCGTCGACCTTGGCGAAGCCGAGCTTGTGCGCCAGTTCTTCCAGGTTGACGGCGGTCTTGCCTTCGCGCTGCAGCGTTTTTTCCAGCACGGTGCGGCCGTGCGCCAGCGTCTCTTGCTGTTCGATGGCGTTGAACCAGGCGCGCACCTTGGAGCGCGTGCGCGAACTGGCGGCATAACCGGCGCTCAGCCAGTCGCGCGACGGACCGACGCCGGGGCCGCTCTTGACGGTGATGATATCGACGGTCTGGCCGTTCTTGAGCGGCGTATTGAGCGGCACCATGACGCCGTCGACGCGAGCACCGCGGCAGCGATGGCCGACATCGCTGTGCAGGTGATAGGCGAAATCGATCGGCGTGGCGCCGCTCGGCAATTCGATCACGCGCGCCTGCGGCGTCAAGACATAGATGCGCTCGTCGAGCGTGGTCGACTTGAGCTTCTCGACCCAGTCGCGGCGCACTTCTTCCTGCTCCACGACGGCGTCGGAAACTTCGCTCTTCCAGGCCAGCAGCTGGCGCAGCCAGGCGATCTTTTCGTCGTACTTCTGCGCGGCGAAATTGGAACCGCCGCTTTCCTTGTAGCGCCAGTGCGCGGCCACGCCGTATTCGGCGAAATGATGCATTTCACGCGTGCGGATCTGCACTTCCAGCGGACGACCGTCTTCCGCCACCACCACCGTGTGCAGCGACTGATAGCCGTTCTGCTTGGGGCGCGAAATGTAATCGTCGAATTCCTTGGGAATCGGCACCCAGATGTTGTGGATGATGCCGAGCACCGTGTAGCAATCCTTGACATCGTCGACGATGACACGGAAGGCGCGCACGTCGTACAGCTCGGAGAAATCGATGGACTTGCCGCGCATCTTGTTCCAGATGCTGTAGATGTGCTTGGGCCGCCCCGAGACTTCCGCCTTGATGTCGGCGGTAGTCAGCTCGGTGCGCAGGCGCTCGATGGCGGTTGCGACAAACTCGGCGCGCTCGATGCGCTTCTCTTCCAGCATCTTGGCGATGCGCTTGTACGTGACCGGCTCGATGAAGCGGAAGGATAAATCCTCCAGCTCCCATTTGAGCTGCCAGATGCCGAGGCGATTGGCCAGCGGCGCATAGAGATCGAAGGTCTCGCGCGCATATTGCGCGGTGGTCTCGTTCTCCATCTTGTTCTCGGCGAAATAGCGCAAGGTCGTCACGCGCGAGGCCAGGCGCACCAGCACCACGCGCATGTCGGTGGCCATGGCCAGCAGCATCTTGCGCAGGGTCTCGATCTGCGCCGCAGCCTGCTGCGCCGCGTTCTTGCCGCGCAAGACTTCCTGCGGATGCTGGAAAGTCAGACCATGGAAACGCATCAGCTGGCGCACGCCGGCGACCAGGTCGGCGATATCCTTGCCGTAGCGCTCTTCGATCGTCGCCGCCACGTCGAGATCGAGGATATGCAGTTCGAACAGCAGCCCGGCGATGCGCGTCTCGGCGTCGACGTTCAGCGCCGTCAGCACCCCTGCCACGCCCTGCACGAATGCCAGCGCATCCTGCCCTGAGGTAATCGACTTGCCGCGATAGATCGGCTCGACGAAGGCCAGCGCCTCCAGCACGCGCGCGCTGTCTTCCGGACTCAGGCCGGCGACGATGGAGGCATTGCCCTCCTGCTGAACTGCGACGACAGAAACCATGAAACCTTTGCCCGAATACGATAGAACGTTGAAGACCGCGCGTTGAAGACCGCGTTGGAGATTGCTTGAAAGATTACTTTTGCGCGGCGACGATGATGATTTCGACCAGCAATTCCGGACGCGCCAGCTTGGCTTCGACGGTAGCGCGCGGAGGCGTGTTGCCGGCGGCTACCCAGGCATCCCACACGGCGTTCATGCCTTCGAAATCCTTGACGTCGGCGATATAGATCTGGCACGACAGGATATGCTCCTTGCTGCTGCCGGCTTCAGCCAGCAGGCGGTCGATATGGCCCAGCACTTCGCGCGTCTGGCCTTCGATGTTCTGGGTGGTGTCTTCGGCGATCTGGCCCGCCAGGTAGACGGTGCCGTTATGGATGGCGACTTCGGAAAGACGCTTGCCGACGTGCAGACGTTGAACTGTCATGATGCTTCCTTTCAATCAATAAGAGCCCGGTTGCGAATCAGCTCAACCGAGCAAAAAGTCCTTGGCCACCTGGATTTGCCGGGCGTGCATGAAAGTCGGTGCGTGGCCGACTCCCTCCAGCTCCACCAGTTTGGCCTTGGGACCGCGTTGTGTCATGGCCTGCGCCACCTCCGGCAGCAGCAGGTCGGATTGCGCGCCGCGCACCAGCAGCGTCGGACAGCGGATCGCATCGTAAGCGGCCCATAGCATCGCTTCGCCGACGCTGGCCGCTTCCGGCGTCATGGCCTTGAACGGCTCGGCCAGGCGCAAGTCGTAATGCCGCTTCCATTTGCCCTCTTCATCCTGGCGCAAAACGTCGCTTGCCAGCTTGTGCCACTCTTCATCGGTATGCGGGCCGAAGCTCGCAGAGATCGTCCTGATATATAACGCGGCTTCCTCGAACGTGGCGAAACGCACGTCCTGGCCGATATATTCACCGATGCGCGCCAGCGCCGAACCATTGATGGACGGGCCGATATCGTTGAGCACCAGGCGGCGCACCGGATTGTCCGGCAAGGATGCAAGTCCCATGCCGATCAGGCCGCCCATCGAGGTGCCGAACCAGTCGACGCTTTCGGCATCCAGCCGCGCCAGCAGCGTGACCATGTCGCTGACGTACTGCGGAATCGCATAGTGCTGGGGATTGCCCAGGCGGCCGGAACGGCCGCGGCCGACCACGTCGGGACACACCACCCGATAGGTGTCGCACAGGTCCCGCGCCATCACGTCAAAGTCGTCGCTCACTCGCGTCACGCCGTGGACGCAGACCAGCACATTCGGATTATGCGGATCGCCCCACTCTTTGTACGCCATGGAATGCAAACCGGAAGGCGAAATACATTGAACTGTCTTCAATACAGCTTGTGTCATGGTCTCAACCGATTTGAATTGGAGTAACCCACATTTTACTACCTGCGTGGATGTTACAGACTGGAAATGGCCGGTGGCGGCACGGCGTGACTGCAAGGGCCAAGGGGAGGAACAGCGTCGGGACAACAACACGCGCGCAAGACGTACAGACTTCTGGCGAATTTCTGGCGAGCTTCTGGATTTGATTGCGGATTTATTCTGACTTGCCGAAAACAGCTTTTGGTGCCTGAGACCGGAATCGAACCGGTACGCCCCTTTCCAGGTAAGCGGCGGATTTTAAGTCCGCTGTGTCTACCAATTTCACCACTCAGGCCTTGGGTGTTTCCGGCGCAGGAGACCGGAAAAGGAACGCATTATAGCAGCGACTCTGGCCGGGATTGCGCGAATGTTTACGCTGCGTCTTCTCGCATCCTCATTTCCCCCCGGTGACATCAAGGAAAGTGCCGGTGGTAAAGGAAGCCTCCGCGCTGGCCAGCCACAGCACCGCGCGCGCCACTTCTTCCGGCTGGCCGCCTCTTCCCATCGGAATCGAATCCTTGACGCGATCCACCCGTCCCGGCTCGCCGCCGCTGGCATGCATGTCGGTATAAATGTGCCCGGGGCGGATGCAGTTGACGCGTATCCCTTCCCGCGCGACTTCCCTGGCCAGGCCCGTGGTGAAGGTTTCCAGCGCGCCCTTGGAGGCGGCGTAATCCACATATTCGTTAGGACTGCCAAGCCGCGCCGACGCCGATGAAATATTGATCACCGCGCCGCCTCGCCCCTGGTGGCGATAGGACATGCGCCTGATCGCCTGCTGAGCGCACAGCATGGGACCGATCGCGTTGACGGCGAAGATGCGCTGCATCCGCTCGAAGCCGATGTCTTCCAGCCTCGACTGCCGCTGCAGTATTGCCGCGTTGTTGACCAGCACATCGATACGGCCGAATTCCCGGTCGATGCCGGCGAACAGCCGGGCGACCTGCTCCGGATCGGCGCTGTCGGCACGCACCGGCAAGGCCCGGCGTCCGGCCGCTTCGACGTCCGACACCACTGCCAGGGCTGCGGATTCGTCCTGGACATAGCTGATCGCCACATCGTAGCCTTGCGCTGCGGCCAGCCGCGCAGTGGCGGCGCCCATGCCACGGCTGCCGCCGGTGATCAGAATGACGGGTGCGGGCGAGACGGTATTCATTGTACGAACCTCCATGAAGTGATGTTGAGTGCTACCGGCAGGACGGACGGTCAGCCGATAAGAATGGTGCCGGCGGCAATCGCCGCGCAGGCAAGCAGTTTCGGGACGGTCAACGCTTCGCCCAGGAAGAAATAGCCGATCAATGCCGCGAACAGCACGCTGGTTTCGCGCAATGCCGAGACCGCGCCCATGGGTGCGCCGGACATGGCGTAGATGACAATTCCGTACGCCAGCAATGACACCAGCCCGCCCGCGAAAGCAGTGAAGAATCCGGGCCGGATCGCAAACAGGCTGGCTGCGCCGCGACGGCCGGCATACACCGCCGGCATCAGGAAACCCCACAGCACGCACATCCAGGCCGTATAGGCTATCGGGGCGCCGGACAGGCGCACGCCGATGCCGTCCACCACGCTGTAGGCGGCGATGAAACATCCGGTTCCCAGCGCATACGGCAGGCTCGGCGCCGCAAGCTTGCGTCCTTTGAAGGCCAGGGAAACGATGCCGCCCGACACCAGGACAACGCCCAGCAAAGCCGCGGCGCCCACCTGTTCACCGGCGAACAGCGCCGCACCGATGGTCACCAGTATGGGAGAGGATCCGCGCGCAATCGGATAGGTTTTCCCGAGGTCCCCGGCCTGATAGCTCTTGACGAGGAACAGGTTGTAGCCGACATGCAGCAGTGCCGAAAGCACCGCGTACACCCAGCTCGCCCTGGCCGGCGGTGCGGCTGACACGGCGACTGCGGCGCTGGCGATCGCGACCGCCACGCACATCACCGTCATTGACCAGAGACGGTCGGCACCGCCGCGCAGGAGCGCATTCCAGCCGGCATGCAGAAGCGCCGCAAAAAGGATCAGAAGGACGAGGTGAAAAGGCATGCGCCATGGTAAGCACGCACGCGCGGAAACTAAAGCGAAGTCTCCTCATTGCGGCATGAGTAAATTCTCATGCATGATCAATGGACCAACGATCAATAGCTTTGCAGGGCTGCGCCGGACTCCGCCAGGAGCCAGTCGCGGAAGCTGACGACATGGGGCTGGGATTCCACGCCTTTCGGACAGACGAAGTAGTAGGCCATGGGAGACGGGAACGGCAGCTTGAACAGTCTGATCAGGCTGCCGTCGGCCAGTTCATGTTCCACATGTCCGCTGCGCGCCAGCGCCACGCCCTGCCCCAGCAACGCCGCCTCGATCGTCATGTTGGTATCCGCGAAGCGGACGTTTTCCTTGAGCGTCGACATGCTGACGCCCACTTGCTGGAACCAATGCTCCCACTTAGGCACCAGATCCGCGCCGGCCCGCATCAACAGCGGATAGCGCAAAAGATCGGCGGGCTTGCGCGGCGTCCCGAGGCGCTGCAGGAGATCGGGACTGGCAACCGGAAAAATCTGTTCCCTGAACAGGAATTCCGAATACAGCCCGGGATAATTCCCGGTGCCGAAGCGAATCGCCACATCGGGCTCGGTCGGCCTGAAATTGATGGCAGTGTCGGTTGTTTCCAGCGAAACCAGCAATTCCGGATGCTGCTGCGACAAGCCCGGCAACCTGGGCAGCAGCCATTTCAGCGCGAAGGAATAAGTGGTGCTGACCTTGAGCCGGACCTTGCCTTCCTGCACCCGCAAATCGGCCAGCGTCGCTTCCAGGTTCATGAAGAATTCCCGGACGATGGGGGCGAGCGCCGCACCTGCGGGAGTCAGGCTCAAGGTCTTGCCCCGCTTGAACAACTGCAATCCCCATGTCTCTTCAAGACTCTTCAGCTGATGGCTGACCGCGCTCTGGGTGACATGCAACTCTTCGGAAGCGGAGGTGAAAGTCGCATGCCGTGTCGCGACTTCAAACGCGCGCAAGGTGGCGGTGGGCGGCAGATTCTTCATGCTTGGTTTTTCCCGGTTCGCGTTTGTCCGGCCGTATTATGAATCAGCTCTCATGATAGGCCATTCCGGGGGCGGCCGTCGCCGTGCTGCGCTCCTCATCCCTTTTGATCGGCGTCAATCTGCAAATGCCGATTGATGCTCTCCAGCGAGAACGGCTTCGACACCACCTTGAAGCCGCTCTTCATCGCCGACTGCAGGTCTTCGGCATAGCCGCTGATGAGGATCACCGGCAGCGCCGGGTGCGACAGTTTCAGCTTCTTCGCCAGCGCGATGCCGGTGATGCCTCCCGGCATGTGGATGTCGGAGATCACCAGCTCGACCTGGTTGTCCAGCAGGAATTGCTCCGCATCCATCGCGTTCTTCATGTGCGTGACCGTGTGTCCGGCCGTCTGCAGCAGCGTGATGATGCCGTCGGCAACGTCCAGGTTATCTTCGACCAGCAGCAGCTTTAGCGGCTTCATCGCCGCAGGCGCCACGGCTTGCTCCGGCGTTTGCGACGCTCCTTCGGCGGCCGGCAGGAAGATGGATACCGTGGTGCCGACGCCAAGCGTGCTTTCCAGTTCGACATGGCCGCCGGCTGCGCGTGAAAAATTCTGCACCTGCGATAATCCCAGCCCGGTTCCCTTGCCGGCTTCCTTGGTCGTAAACAGCGGATCGAATGCCTGCCGGCGCGCACTCTCCGACATGCCGACGCCGTGATCGATGACGGCCAGGCGGACAAAATAATCATGCGTCTGCTGGTCATTGCGCTTGAGGACGTTGCCGATCTGCAGCGTGATCTTGCCCTCTGAAGGACTGGCGTCGCGCGCATTCATGAGCACGTTGATCAGCGCCAGCTGCAATTCGATCGGATCGACGCAGACCGGCCAGGTGTCGGGCTCCACGATGATGGTGCAGCGCTCCGCGCCGATCGGATTGAGCAGCAAGGTCTGCCACTCGGACATGCGCGTCTGCAGCAGGAATACTTCCGGCTTGAGCGGCTGACGGCGGCTGACGCCCAGCAATTGCCGCGTCAGTTGCTGGCCGCCGTTGACCGCGCGTTCAATGGCGTCGATCTGCTTCTCGACGCCGGCGATGCGCTTGAGGCGGATGATCTGGATGCCGGTCGTGACCACCATCAGGCAATTGTTGAAATCGTGCGCCACGCGGCCCAGCAGTTTGCCGAGCGCTTCGAATTTCTGCGATTCGCGCAGCGTGGATTCCGCCTTGTGGCGCAAGGTGAACTCATGGCGCCAATGCGCCCAGGCAATGCGCTGATCCTTGACCTTGCGGATGGAAAAAATGATGATTCCGCACAGCAAGCCGCTCGGCACCAGCAGCAAACCCGCCGCCAGCGCCATATAGGAAAGCCAGGAATTCCACACGTGGGAAAGCGAACCTGCCGAAACGACATAGAGGTCGTGGTTGGCGACACGCCGGTAAGCGATGATTTTTTTGGTGCCGTCCAGCGGCGAGACACCCGTCAGAGCGCCCGAGATCGGATCTGCCCCGATGCCGAGAAAGAATGGCGCGGACGGCGGCACGACGGCCATCACTTTCGGCATTTTCGGATAGCGCACCAGGATTGCGCCATCCTGCCGCACCAGCGACAGGGACTGATGCATTTCCCCAGGGAGCATTTCTTCGTAGAACGACAGGAAATAATTGGGGTCCAGCGACACCAGGATGATTCCCTGGAATTCTCCATCTTCGGATCGCCGCGCCACGCCATCGGTAAACATCGGTTGCATCGTCCGCCGTCCGACCACAATCGGCGAGACCGACTCTTGCTTGCCTTCTTTGAGCGCGATGAAATAATCGCGGTCCGCAATCGAGATCGGCGGCGCCGGATAGTCACGGCTATGAGCCAGCACGTCGCCGTTCTTGTCGACGACGGCCACGGCGATGACTTGCGGCAAGCCGGCAATCATGCGGCGCAATTTCGTATGGATATTCTTTTCACCGGCGCGGATGCTCTCTTCACTCATCCCGACGAGCGCATCTTCGACCCGCCCCTTGAGCGCCGCATTCAGTTCAAACACCTTGTCGGCATGCTCCTTGGCAACCACGGTGGCGCGCGCGGCGGACAACGCGGCCTGTTCGTGCAGCGTGCGCCACTGGACAAAACCGAGCACGCTCAACAGCGCCAGCGACGTCAGGATGCACAGGGCGAGCAAAGCGCCGAGAAGCCGCAACTGCAGGTCAAATGCGACGCGCGGCGCACTGGCATCCGCAGCGTCAATCGCCATTGGTTCTTTATTGTTGGTGTCCAAGAGCTTGTCCCGGTAGATATTTTCCGCCCTGCCGAACCCTGTACCTCGCGCTTCATGACGCCTTATGACGATGCATGATCCCCCGCGAGGATCGCTGGAAGATTGTTAAAAAAACCATCCTGCGATTCAGGAGTATCCACAAACGCCATCACAATGAGTAGGTTGAGAAACACTGATTGAAATGTAGGACAACAGGAAGCACGCTGTAGTCGCCGGCAGCGAGGAACTACACAGAATCCGCAAGATGCTCGCGTAGCCATTGGTGCGCAGGATCCCGATGCGAGCGCTCATGCCATAGCATCGCCATGTCATACCCGGCGACGTCGACAGGAGGTTCGACCACCTGCAGCGCAGCCGACCCGCGCAGCAGCCGCGACGGCAGCATGGCGACCAGGTCGGTATTGGCCAGCACCGACATCATGAACAGGAAATGCGGTACCGACAACACCACGCGACGCGTCAGTCCGGCCGCAGCCAGCGCCTCGTCGGTAACGCCGCGAAAACCGCCGCCATCCGGCGACACGATCACGTGCTCCAGTGTGCAGAACTGCGCCGCTGTCGGTTTGCGCCGGAGTTTGGGATGGCCGCTGCGCCCGACCAGGACATAGTGCTCCCGAAACAGCACGCGCTGGCGCATGCCGGGCGGCGCGTCATCGGTGGTGTGGAAGGCCAGGTCGATTTCGCCCTGTTCCGCCTGCCGCGCAATGCGCGCAGGCGCCAGCTCGACCACCGCCAGGCGCGTGCCCGGCGCAGCCGCGCGCAAACCGGGCAAGGCCGGTAGCAACACTGCCGTTTCGGTGGCATCGGTGGCGGCAATGCGCCAGGTATTGTCCGCGCTGGCGGGGTCGAATCCGCCTCCCGGCGCCACCGCGCGTTCAAGCGCCTGCAAGGCGTCGCGCAAGGGTATCCGCAATTCTTCGGCGCGTGCGGTTGGCTGCATGCCGCGCGGTCCCGGCAGCAACAAGGGGTCGCCGAATATCTCGCGCAGCTTGGCCAGATGAACGCTGACCGAGGGTTGAGAAAAATTCAGCCGCTGCGCTGCACGCGTCACGTTGTGCTCGGACAGCAGCACGTCCAGCGTCACCAGCAGATTGAGATCGAGTTGCCGCAGTTTGTTCATGATCAGCTTTCGCAATACCTGCAATATCAGAAATTCATTTCCAATATACCTGAGGCAGACCTAAGCTGGGCGCTTCTTCTTTCTTTGAAAGCCCGCCATGAATATCCTGATTGTGTACGCCCATCCCGAACCGCGATCGCTCAACGGTTCGCTAAAGGATTTCGCCGTCGCCCGCCTGAAAGAGGCCGGCCACGCCGTGCAGGTGTCCGACCTGTACGCGATGAACTGGAAAGCACCGATCGATGCCGACGACAGCCTGGCGCCGCGCACCGGTGAGCGCTTCGATGCATCGCTGGCGTCGATGCACGCCTTCGAGAACGGCCTGCAAAGCGAGGACATCGTGCGCGAGCAGGACAAGCTGCGCTGGGCCGACACGGTGATACTGCAATTTCCGCTGTGGTGGTATTCGATGCCAGCCATCATGAAGGGCTGGGTGGAACGCGTATACGCTTACGGCTTCGCCTATGGCGTCGGCGAACATTCCGATGCGCACTGGGGAGACCGTTTCGGCGAAGGCACGCTGGCGGGCAAGCGCGCGATGGTGATCGTGACCACCGGCGGCTGGGAGTCGCACTATGCAGCACGCGGCATCAACGGGCCGATCGACGACCTGCTGTTCCCTATCCACCATGGCATCCTGTATTACCCCGGCTTTGAAGTACTGCCGCCGTTCGTGGTGTACCGTACCGGCAAGATCGACGCGGCGCGCTACGCCGGCATCCGGACAGCGCTCGGCGAACGTCTCGACAAGCTGGAGAGCACCACGCCGATCGCCTTCCGGCCACAGAACGCCGGCGACTACGCTATTCCGGCGCTGACGCTGCGCGAGGACATTGCACCTGGGGTGACGGGTTTTGCTGCGCATGTGCGCGATGCGGCAGAGGCGCGTTGAGAAGCCGAAGAGATCAAGAGATCGTTGCCGCCCGCTGCCTGGCGAGGGTTCCGGAACTGCAACAGTTGACGCCTCCCTCAGGAGGCGGCTTCCTTTTTGTCTGACTTTGGAAAAGGGCATTCGCCGATACCCCGGCATAGGTGTCCGATCTACGCTGAAAATCCTTTATCGCACTGTGCAGCCGCAGACCGCGCTGCCGGCATAACCGAAAGGCCGATGGATTTCATGCATACCGAGCCAGCGCTATCCGGACCCCGCCTGCTCACACCGGGCCGCAACTGCTGGCGCGTTGCACCGGCGCGCCGTTTCAAGCTGCTGATCGACGCCGATGCCTATTTCAGCGCCGTACGTTCCGCACTGCGGCAGGCACGGCACAGCGTATTCATTCTGGGCTGGGATATCGACAGCCGCATGCGGTTGATGCCGGGCGGCGCCAGCGACGGCTATCCCGAAGGGTTGGGCGACTTTCTCAATGCGTTGATTGAAGAGCGGCCGCAACTGCACGTCTATATTCTCAATTGGGATTTCGCCATGCTGTACGCGCTTGAGCGCGAGTGGCCGCCGGCCTACAAACATGGCTGGCGCAGACGGCGCAGACTGTATTTCCACATGGATGCGAGTCATCCGGTCGGCGCTTCGCATCATCAGAAAATTGTCGTGGTCGATGACAAGCTGGCATTTGCCGGCGGCATCGACCTCACCCGCAATCGCTGGGACACGCCGGAACATGCGCCCGACCAGCCGTTGCGTCGCGACATCGACGGCAAAGCTTATGGACCTTTCCACGACGTCCAGGCCATGCTCGATGGCGAAGCCGCCGCCGCCCTCGGCGAACTGGCGCGCACCCGCTGGTCACGCGCCGGTTGCAAAGCCGCGCTGGCGCAGAACAAGACGGACGGTGGCGACGATCTTTGGCCGGCCGGGGTGGAACCAGACCTGAGTGATGTCGAGATCGGCATCGCACGCACCGAACCGGAACGCGAAGGCGTCGCCGGCGTCTACGAAATCCGCCGGCTCTATCTCGACGCCATCGCCGCCGCACGGCACGCATTGTTCTTCGAGAACCAATACTTCACGTCCAACGTGCTGCACGATGCGCTCGCAGCGCGCCTGGCTGAAGCAGATGCGCCGGAAGTCGTTGTGGTATCGCCGCAGAACCAGAGCGGCTGGCTGGAGCAAGCCACCATGGGACATTTGCGCGCGCGTATCCACCAGCGCCTGAAAGCTGCCGATCAGCACGGCCGCTACCGTATGTATTGCCCCCGGCTGGCGAGCGAACAAGACGGCTGCCTCAACGTGCACAGCAAGGTGTTCGCCGTCGACGATCATCTGTTTTGCGTCGGCTCGGCCAACATGAGCAACCGTTCCATGGCTTATGACACCGAATGCAATCTCGTCATCGAAGCCCACGGCGACGCCACGCAGCAGGCACGTATCCGCACCGCGATCGCCGACATGCGCAACCGCTTGCTGGCCGAGCATCTCAATGTCGACACGCAAACGGTGAGACAGGAAATCGCCGGCCGTTCCAGTCTGCATGCCGCCATCACTTCCCTGCAAAGCGAAGGCCGCACCATGGCCCCGCTCGATCCGGTCGTATTGCCGCAAATCGAAGCGATCATGCCGGACAAGGTGATGTTCGATCCGGAAACACCGATCAACCCCGATGAGCTCATTGCACAGTTCGTGCCCGCCCATGCGCGCAAGCCGGTGCCGCGCCGCCTGATCGGTCTCGGCGTGTTCGGTATCCTGCTGTTGGCGCTGGCCGTGGCATGGCGCTTCACGCCGCTGCGCGAGTGGCTCAACCTCAGTTCGCTGATCGCCCTGGCGCGCGGCCTGGAAGCGCTGCCCTTCACGCCGCTGGCGGTCATGGCGGTGTATCTCGTGGCGGGCATGCTGATGTTCCCCGTGACCTTGCTGATCGCAGTGACCGGCATTGTGTTCGGACCGTTCTATGGCGTCCTGTATGCATTGGCGGGATCGCTGCTGAGCGCGCTGGCAGGCTTCGGCTTCGGTGTCTGGCTGGGGCGCGAGACGCTGCAGCAATTGCTTGGCCGCCGTGTCAACAGCATGAGCCGACGCTTTGCGCGGCGCGGCATTCCAGCCATGGTAGTGATCCGGCTGTTGCCGGTTGCGCCATTCACGGTCGCCAATGTGGTGGCCGGCGTATCGCACCTGGGCTTGCGCGACTACCTGATCGGCACCTTTCTCGGGATGGCGCCCGGCATCGTCGTCACGGTCGCGTTCGCCCACAATCTGGCGGAAGCGATCCGCCATCCCAGCCTGGCGACGATCGCCTTGCTGGCGGGCATGGGGGTGTTGCTGATCGGCATGGCGCTGGGCTTGCAGAAATTGCTTTCCCCGCAACCTGCGAGCGCACGATGAATCAGGTCGCCGCCGTGCTCGCGCCGCCGGTGCAGACGGCATCGGCCGGCCCTTGGCCGCTGCTCGTCGCCACGTACAATATCCACAGCGCTATCGGGACCGATGGTCGCTTCGCGCCCGAACGCATTGCACGTGTGCTGCTCGACATCGGCGCCGACGTGATCGCGTTGCAGGAAGTACCGCTGGGAGGATCGAACAGCCCCGACGTACTGAAGGTATTGCAGGAAGCCACAGGCTTCCATGCCGTCGAAGGTCCGACCGAAGACGTACCTCAACGCCGCTATGGCAATGCGGTGCTGAGCCGCTATCCCGTACTTGCGACACGCGCCATCGACTTGTCGTTCGGCAGCCGCGAAGCGCGCGGTGCGCTCGATGCCGATCTCGACTGCCACGGCCAGCCGCTGCGCGTAGTGGCGACGCATCTGGGCTTGCGTCCTGCCGAGCGGCGCGACCAGATCAGGCGACTGCTGCAGGCCTTCGATACCGATCGCATGCCGGTGATCCTGATGGGCGACGTCAACGAATGGTTCGTGTGGGGACGTCCGCTGCGCTGGCTGGTATCGCACTTCGAGGCGGCGCCGGCACCGCGCACCTTTCCGGCGCGCTGGCCGCTGTTTTCGCTCGACCGCATCTGGATCAGTCCGCGCCGCCGGCTGCGCCGGGTGCATGTACATGCCAGCCCGCTGGCGCGCATCGCATCCGACCATCTGCCGCTGGTGGCGCATATCGATGCGTAGCGGCCATCATTGAAAGGCGTTTGCCATGGCACAGCATGAAGTATTGATCATCGGCGCCGGCCCTACCGGCATGGTGCTGGCCTTGTGGCTCAACAAGTTCGGCGTGCGTGTGCGCATCCTCGACAAGGCCGCTGCGCCCGGCACGGCGTCGCGCGCACTGGTGGTGCAGGCGCGCACCCTGGAACTGTACCGCCAGCTCGACCTGGCCGATGCAGTATTGGCCGAAGGGCATCGCGCCCAGGCCTTCAATCTCTGGACCGAAGGCGAACACAGAGCGCACGTGCAGCTCGGCGCCATCGGCGAGGGCCTGACGCCCTATCCTTTCCTGCAAATCTTCCCGCAGGACCGGCATGAAAAGTTGCTGGCTGAACGGCTGCAGGTGGCCGGCATCGCGATCGAGCGCGGCATCGACTTCCATGTCAGGCGCGGCGAAATGCTGTGCCTGGTCGGCGAATCCGGCTGCGGCAAGTCGATGACTTCCCTGGCGCTGATGGGACTGTTGCCGCGCAAGGCCATTTGTACGGCCGACCGCCTCGCATTCGACGGCGTCGAGCTACAGGGATTGACGGAAAAACAGCTCAACCAGCTGCGCGGCCAGCGCATGGCGATGATCTTCCAGGAGCCGATGACGTCGCTCAACCCGGCCTATACGCTCGGCAACCAGCTGTGCGAGGCGATGCTGGAACACCCCGGCGTCACCCGCGCCGAAGCGCGCGAGCGCGCCATCTATTTACTGCACAGGACCGGCATCGGCAACGCCGAGGACCGCCTGCGCCAATATCCGCATCAACTATCGGGCGGGCTGCGCCAGCGCGTGATGATCGCCATGTCGCTGATGTGCAGTCCCGACCTGATCATCGCCGACGAGCCCACAACCGCGCTCGACGTCACCATCCAGGCGCAGATCCTGCGCATGATCCGCGATCTGCAGCGCGAGTTCGGCACTGCCGTGGTGTTCATCACCCATGATCTCGGCGTGGTCTCGCGCATCGCCGATCGCGTCGCCGTGATGTACGCCGGCCAGGTGGTGGAGACAACCGACGTCGCGCAGCTGTTCGCGGCGCCCCTGCATCCCTATACGCGCGGTTTGCTGAACTGCATTCCGGTGCGCGGCAAGACGCCGCCGGGCAGCCGGCTGCAAGCGATTCCCGGCGTGGTGCCGAGCCTGACCGGCGAGGTCCGCGGTTGCGCTTTCCGCAATCGCTGCACGCTGGCCGACGCTGTTTGCGAACAGGAGCCGCCGATGCTCAACACTGCGGCCGACGGCAAGACTCACTACGCGCGCTGCCACAAGATCGCGGCTGCGCAAGCGATGCCATTGAACGAGGTGGCTGCATGAATACCATCGATACCGGCGTAGCGCCGACCGCGCCTCCACCGGACACGCAGCCGGACCGCGACATTGCGCTCGAGCTATGTTCACTGGGCAAGGTGTACGCGCTCAAGCGCGGCATGTTCAAGGCGCCCGGCGAGATCAGGGCGGTCAACGACGTGTCGCTGCGCTTGTATCGCGGCGAGACGCTAGGCCTGGTCGGCGAGTCGGGTTGCGGCAAGAGCACGCTGGCCAAGATGCTGCTGGGTCTGCTCGAACCGAGCAGCGGCAATGTGCTGATCAACGGCCAGGAAGTCGATCCGACGCTGCGCAAGGACAACGCACGCCACATCCAGCCGATCTTCCAGGACCCCTATTCTTCGCTCAATCCGCGCAAGACCGTGTCGGAGATTGTCGGCCTGCCGCTCAGGCTGCATCGCGTCGGCTCTTCCGCCGACCGGCAAAAAGCGGTGCGCAAGATCCTCGACCTGGTCGGCATGCCGGAGCGCACTTACGGCCAGTATCCGAACCAGCTGTCCGGCGGCCAGCGCCAGCGCGTTGCGATTGCGCGCGCCCTGATTCTGCAGCCGGACATCCTGATCTGCGATGAACCGACGTCGGCGCTGGACGTCTCGGTGCAGGCGCAGATCCTCAATCTGCTGCTGGACCTCAAGGCCGAGTTCGGCCTGACCTATCTCTTCATCAGCCATGACCTGGGCGTAGTCGAACACCTGGTCGACCGCGTCGCCGTCATGCACAAGGGCAGCATCGTCGAACTGGAAACCCGTGAAAAGATTTTCTCCGCTCCCGGACATCCCTACACGCGCATGCTGCTGGCGTCGGCGCTGACGCCCGAGCCGGGCCTGGGCATTCCGGAGCTGGCGGCGAGCGAATGAGAGCAGCCGGCCGCGCCCGGCCACATTAAAAATGATTGACGACTACACAGGAGAAGCAACATGAGCAGAGCACAAGCCATCGCGCAGGCGAGCGCCTATTTTGACGATGGCCGTTTCATGCAGGCACTGCAAAAACGCGTCGCCATCCGTACCGAAAGCCAGGAAGCCGCAAGCAGGCCTATCCTGTACGACTACCTGCGACTGGAAATCCAGCCCGAACTGGAAGACCTCGGTTTCCACTGCGAGATCATCGACAATCCGCTGCCGGACGGCACGCCGTTCCTGCTTGCCGAGCGCATCGAGGAAGGCGCTGCCTTTACCCTGCTGACCTACGGCCACGGCGATGTCGTGCGCGGCTACGACCATCAATGGCGCGCCGGACTCAAGCCCTGGGAAATCGTGGTCGAAGGCGACCGCTGGTACGGTCGCGGCATCGCCGACAACAAGGCCCAGCACACCATCAATTTCGCCGCCCTGGCGGAGGTCTTGAAACTGCGCGGCGGCAAGCTCGGCTACAACGTCAAGGTCATCCTCGAAATGGGAGAAGAGGCCGGTTCGCCGGGGCTCAAGGAAGTCGCCGCACAGTACGCCGAGAAACTGAGGTCGGATCTCTTCATCGCCTCCGACGGTCCGCGCGTCAATGCGCCGACGCCGACCATGTTCCTGGGCTCGCGCGGCGGCTGCAATTTCGACCTGCGCGTCAACGCGCGCGACGGCGGCCACCACTCCGGCAACTGGGGTGGCCTGCTGCGCAACCCCGGCGTGCGCCTGGCCAATGCGATTGCCTGCCTGGTCGACGGCAAGGGCCGCATCCGCGTGCCCAGCCTGTTGCCGGATGGCTTGCCCGACAGCGTGCGCCACGCGCTGCGCGATGTCGAAGTCGGCGGCGGCCCCAATGATCCAGAAGTCGATGCCGACTGGGGCGAACCCGGCATGACGCCGGCCGAGCGCGTGTTCGGCTGGAACACACTGGAAGTGCTGGCCTTCAAGACCGGCAATCCGGAAGCGCCGGTCAATGCGATTCCCGGTCACGCCCACGCACATTGCCAGATCCGTTTCGTGGTCGGCAGCGACGACCGCAATTTCATCGCCAACATCCGTTCGTATCTCGATGCCCATGGCTATACCGATGTCGAAGTGACGCTGTCGGGCATCCAGTTTTCCGCCACCCGCCTCAATCCTGATGACGAGTGGGTGCGCTGGGGTCTGGCGTCGATGCAGGAAACCAGCGGCAAGCAGCCGACGCTGCTGCCCAACCTCGGCGGATCGCTGCCCAACGACGTATTCTCCGACGTGCTCGGCTTGCCCACGCTGTGGGTGCCGCATTCCTACCCGGCCTGCTCACAGCACGCGCCCAACGAGCATATACTTGCCAGCGTCTCGCGCGAATCGCTGCAAGTCATGGCGGGCCTGTTCTGGGACCTGGCCGAACAAGGCAAGCAGGTGCTGGCGCGCAGACTGGCAGCCTGAGAACGTGTTTGCGATCTTACTGCGCGCTCCTGATTTGCCGCTAAACGGTACTCAACATCCTCATGTACTTATGTACATTCCGGTGTTTCCGTGCCGTTTAGCGACAACTGAGGGCCGCTCGCTACAGATCGTAAACACGTTCTAAGCGCGCCGGACAAGCCGCAAGATCAACAAGAGAACAACCGCGCCGATGGTGGCGGTGACGATGGATGCAGCGATGCCGCCGCCGATGCCGATGCCAAGCAAGCCGGCCAGCCAGCCGCCGATGAACGCGCCGACGATGCCGACCAGGATATCGACCAGCAGCCCGAAGCCGCCGCCCTTGACCAGTACACCGGCCAGCCAGCCTGCAACCGCGCCGATGATCAGCCAGACAATGATTCCATGAGACATGATGTTCCTTTCGAAGTTATTTTTCTTTAAGCACCGCCTGCAACCGGTCGGTTGGCGGGCAGCTGCAAGAATCTTATTTGGAGGACCGGAACAGAAATATCGGACAGCCGCCAAATCACGTGTAGGACAAGCGGCAAATGCACGCGTTCAGGGACTTCGCGGCTTGTCCTACATTCTCGAATTCCTACAAATCAAAAGGAATGTTTCCTATAGCCAAACACCGGGTGGATTTTTTATGCTGGCGTCAACTAAATAACGGGGAAGCGCCATGCATCAACTTCGCAAGGTTCGAACGCAGATCAATAACCGCCTTGGCAATCGGTTGAGCAATCGCTTTGGCGATGACGGCTCCTGGCCTTTCCTCGCTGCCGGGTTTCTAAGCCAGGCCTGTCCCGGCGCGGCGCCGCTGTTTCATTCCTGCGCGATGCTGGTGTCGCTGCACAAGACCCGGCGCCAGCGACAGTCGGCAAGACAAAAATCTTGACGGCATGTCCTTGCATTCGCTCCATATTCGTCCTTCCTTCAATCAGCCAGGAACATCATGAAAAAAATCACTAAAGCCGTCTTCCCCGTCGCGGGTCTCGGCAGCCGCTTTTTGCCGGCCACCAAAGCGCAGCCGAAAGAAATGTTGCCCATCGTCGACAAGCCGCTGATCCAGTACGCCGTCGAAGAAGCCGTTGAAGCGGGCATTACCGAAATGATCTTCATCACCGGCCGCAACAAGCGCGCCATCGAAGACCACTTCGACACGGCCTACGAACTCGAAACCGAACTGGAAGCGGCCGGCAAGACCAAGCTGCTGGAATTTGCGCGCAACGTCATCCCCAAACACGTCAACTGCGTCTACATCCGCCAGTCGGCGCCATTGGGTCTGGGCCACGCCGTGCTGTGCGCCAAATCGCTGGTGGGCGACGAGCCTTTCGCCGTCGTGCTGGCGGACGATTTCATGGACGCGCCCGAAGGCGGCAAGAACGTGCTGGCGCAGATGCTGGACGTATTCGACACCGAACAGAAGAGTCTGCTCGCGGTGCAGGACGTGCCGCGCAACGACACCCGGCAATACGGCATCGTCAGCACGGACCCCGGCAGCGCCCACAGCGATCGCCTGGACGTCATCAGCGGCATCGTCGAGAAGCCGGCGCCGGACATGGCGCCCTCCACGCTCGCCGTGGTCGGACGCTATGTGCTGACCCCGGCCATCTTCGATCGCCTTGAAAACATCGGCAAAGGCGCCGGCGGCGAGATCCAGCTGACCGACGGCATCGCCGATCTGATGCACGACGAAACCGTGCTCGCCTATCGCTACGAAGGCAAGCGCTACGATTGCGGCTCCAAGCTGGGCTACCTGAAAGCCACCGTGGCGATGGGCGCCAAGCACGCCGAAGTGGGCAAGGAATTCAGCGAATACCTGCATGAAGTCCACGCCGCTGAAGAAGAAAAGAACGCAGTAGAACCACCCGTGCGTCTGGCCAAGATTGCCTGACCGGCCCGGTTTGTGCGGGCACGAAGAATTTTTGTAGCGCCGTCGTCTCCTGTAGCAAGCAGTTTCATTTGCTCTTCCCCTCTTGGCCTGTCCTCGCCATCGCTATGATGGTGGGCACAGGCTCCTTTTTTTGCTCGCTCGTTTCACACTCGTGAAACATCCTTGTCATTTTGCCGCCGCATTTGTGTGCAAGAATAGTTGCGGACAGCAGTCCGCATAATGACGTTGTGCCTATGGAGCCGGCAGCCGCATGGATTTGAAGCTATCTGAACTGATCGAACTGGAACGCATCATCCAGGCCGGTGCGCCGCTGCTGGAAGCGCGCTCGGCCTGCAACGTCGAATTCCAGGGGCACCATTTCCCGGTGTACGTACTCAGTATCGGCAGCACCGATCCGCAAGCGCCTGCGGTCGGATTCTTCGGTGGCGTGCACGGGCTGGAGCGCATCGGCACACGGATCCTGCTGGCCTTTCTGCGCAGCCTGCTGGGCCGTCTCAAGTGGGACAAGGTCTTGCACCATCAACTCGAATCAGTGCGCCTGATCTTCATGCCGCTGGTCAATCCTGCCGGCATGTGGAACAACACCCGCTGCAACGCCAACGGCATCGACCTGATGCGCAATGCGCCCGTCGACTCGCTGGAAAAAGTCCCCTTCATGCTCGGCGGCCAGCGTTTCAGCGCGCGCCTGCCGTGGTATCGCGGACCGGCCGACGCGCCGATGCAGGCCGAGGCGCAGGCATTGTGCGATGTCGTGCGGCAGGAACTGAGCAGCCGCAAATTCAGTGTCGCGCTCGATTGCCATTCGGGATTCGGCCTGCAGGATCGCATCTGGTTTCCGTTCGCGCACAGCTCGCAACCGATACGCCACATGCCGCAGATCCAGGCGCTCCAGGACTTGTTCAGCCAGACCTACGCCGACCACAATTACCTGTTCGAACCGCAGAGCATGCAATACCTGACGCATGGCGATTTGTGGGATTACCTGTATCTGCAGACCGCTGCGGAGACCGACCACGTGTTCCTGCCGCTGACGCTGGAAATGGGCTCATGGCGCTGGGTCAAGAAGAATCCGCGCCAACTCTTCTCGCGCGCCGGCATGTTCAACCCCAACGCGCCGCATCGGCTGCAACGCGTACTGCGTAGCCACCTGGTATGGTTCGACTTCCTCACGCGCGCCGCTTGCGCCCATCAGCACTGGCTGCCCAGCGAAGACGGCAGCACGCCGGTCAGGGTGACGCCGGCATGAGGCCATGGATCCTGTTGCGCGGCCTCATGCGCGAGACGCGGCACTGGGGGGACTTTCCGCGAATTCTGGCGACGCATGTGCCGGCCGCCGACATCGTCATGCTTGATCTTCCCGGCAACGGCAGCCTGTATCGCCAGCGCAGTCCCGACTCCGTACACCACATGAGCGAAGCCTGCCGCCGACAGTTGCAGGAACGCGGCATCGCCCCACCCTATAACTTGCTGGCGCTGTCGCTCGGCGCCATGGTGGCCTGCGATTGGGCGACGCGCCACGCCGGCGAGATTGAAAAAGCGGTATTGATCAACACCAGCCTACGTCCGTTCAGTCCGTTCTACCAGCGTCTGCGCCCGCGCAATTATGCGACGCTGCTGCGCCTGGCCGTCGGCAAGGACGACAATGCCTGGCGCGAACGCGCCATTCTCCGCCTCACCAGCAACCGCCATCCGCCGGCGCGGCTGCTGAGCGAATGGATGCGCTACCTGCGCGAACAGCCGGTGACGCGCACCAACGCCTTGCGCCAGTTGTCGGCGGCGATGCGCTATGAGGCGCCGCAACAGCCGCCGGCGGCAGACTTGCTGGTCTTGTGCGGGCTGGGCGACAGGCTGGTCAATCCACGCTGCTCCCGGACGCTGGCACAACGCTGGCAAGCGCCGCTGCGTGCACATGAAAACGGCGGACACGACCTCACCCTGGACGAGCCGGATTGGGTGGCGCAACAGATCCGGGACTGGATCCGGGATGGAGAGGCATCGTAATGCGATGCGGATTCAAATGACGATGAAAACGATTACACTGTTTTCATGTGAAAGCAAAATCGGTAAAAAGCGTTGAAAACAGGCGGGCAGCGCGTTTGCGATTGCCCAATGCGTTAAAAAAATATATATTGTTTATATTATTTTTTAAGGGAGCAACCATGGCAACACAAAAAACTCAGGCAAAACCAGCTGTACGCGCAGCAGCAAAGCCGGCTGCGAAGCCTGCAGCCAAGGCGCCGGCGAAAGCGCCCGCAGCAAAAAAACCTGCGGTGAAAAAAGTCGCAGCCAAACCGGCAGTCGCAGCAAAGACCGTCGCCGCCAAAAAACCGGTCGTCAAGCCAGTTGCACCCGCGCTGAAGAAGCCGCTCGCACCGATCGCCAAAGCCATCGTCAAACCGGTCACCAAACCAGTTGCCAAAGCCGTCGCCAAGATCGAAAAGAAGGCCGAACTGAAGCTCAAGAAAGTCAAGCAAGTGCGTGACAGCTTCACCATGCCGGAAACCGAATACGAAGTCCTGGGCCAGGTCAAGAAAGCTTGCCTCAAGGCCGGATTTGAAATCAAGAAGAGCGATCTGCTGCGCATCGGCGTGTCGCTGATCAAGAACCTGGAAACCGGCAAGCTGAAAACATTGCTGGCAGGCTTGACGCCATTGAAGGTCGGCCGTCCGAAGAAATAAACGCCGCCGCTAGATCATCCTCGGCATCCCCGGCATCCCCGGGCCTCGATTGCCGGGGATGACGCCATCCCCGCCGCCGCTATCCCCTGCCTCTATCCTCTCTTCCCGCTCCTCCGCATCAGAACACCGGCAACCGCTCCAGCGTATACCGTGACTCCGGCTCTTCGCCTTCCGGATGCAGGATCGCGATCGTCTTCAGTCCCGGTCTGAGCTTCACCGCATGCACGCGCGGGCCTGCCACGACCTGGTCGCCTTCAGGGAAAACCGTCCACACGTCCTCTCCATACTTGAGCGCTTCCAGCACATGGACGATATGGCTCTCGCTGGGCGCGCTGGTCCAGCGATTGGTGTCGGTATCCGCCAGTCCCCAGCGCACGTATTGCACGTGGCCTTGCTTGTTGAAATTGACGGCGGTGATGATGCGGATGACGGGCATGTATTTTCGGGCTGGTTGATGGTCTGGCGGAATGATTATTTCTTGCCGCCGATGGTTTTCAGCGGCATCCATTTCTGGTTCCGGACCTGGTAAATGGTGAACACCGGATTGGCCAGGTTGCCTTCTTCATCGAACGCCACCGGCCCGGTCAGGCCATTGTGCCTGACCTGATGCATCGCCGCCACTATCCGTTGCCGCTCAAGCGAATTGGCTTGCCGTATCGCCGCCACCAGCACCTGCACCGCATCGTAGGAAAACGGCGCGTACAAGCCCATGTCGTCCCCGTAACGGCTCTTGTAAGCCTTGTCGAACTGCTGCCATTGCATCCCTTTGTAAGACGCCGGACCCGGTTCCAGCGCGATGGTGCCGTTGGCGGCTTCACCTGCGGCCTTCAGGAATTGCGGCCCGACTGTGCCGCCGACGCCGACCAGCGGCGCCTCGATGCCGAAGCGGCGCAACTCGCGCGCCAGTTGTCCCGCCTGCGCGTCGAGCCCGCCGAAGAAGACCACATCGGGATTCTGCTTCATGATGTTCCTGAGCACCGCGTTGAAATCCGAAGTGCGGCTGCTGATGCCGTATTGGCTGACGATATTGCCTTTGAACGACGCGACCGATTGCGCGAACTGCTTGGCGTAGCCGTTACCGAACGGGGTCTGGTCGTCGATGATGGCGATGCGCTGCGCCTTCATCTGGCGCACCACGTATTCGGCGGTGTAGTAAGCGTTCTCGTCGTCATGCGGCACGATGCGGAAAGCGGTCGGAAAGGACTGCTGCGTGTAGGCATGCGATGTGGTGGCTTGCGCAATCTGGACGACGCCGGCCTTGCTGTAGATACGCGAAGCCGGAATGCCGACGCCCGAGTTCCAGTGACCGATGACGCCGACGACACCGCTTTTCACCAAATATTCCGCCACCAGAAGACCGGTACGCATGTCGGAACGGTCGTCCTGCACCAGCAGCTTGAATACCAGCTTGTCACCATTGATGTGCAGGCCTTGCCGGTTGGCATCGTCGACGGCGATTTCCGCCGCCTGCACCAGACTGGCGCCGATGGAACCTGAGGCGCCGGTCAGCGGCGCCGCGTAGCCTATCAATACGGTCCTGTCTTCGGCCATTGCGGCCACCGACAACAACGCTGCTGCGCCCAGGCACAGCAGTTTAAAAGAACCCAGCATCTTCATTCGTTCATTTCCCCAGATTCTCAACAATACGCTTGCATGGAAAACATTGATCTCCTGGCCGGGGATCGCAAGTTTTATGCCCATTCTCATGGGAATGTACCTCAAAGAACGGATGCCGAGTAGGACAAATAAAAGAACGCTGCCCTGTGGAAATTAGAGGCGATGCGGCAGCACATGTCTGAAGGCAGGGATCAGAAAGCCAGTTCTCCCGCGACGTCTTGCCCGACGCTGATCAGATTGCCCCAGCCCTGCACCACGATCGCATTCTGGCCGAAGGTCAGACCGCCGCCGACGCGTTCGTTGGCGCGGTAAGCGGCCAGTGTGTCGAGCGGCTCATCAGGCCAGCCGGCGTCGCGCAGACCTGTCCGCTGATCGATGCCCGGCACCGGACAGCGCGCACACGGCTTGACCAGCTTGAGCACCACCTCCCTGCCTGCCGGACCGAAGCTCAGCGTGTCGACATAATCCTCTTCGTATGCCTCCAGTCCGGACAACACCAGGTTGGGCCGGAAGCGATCCATCGACAATGCCGGTGCGCCCTTCTTTTGCAGGCGCTGATTCAGGTCTTGCAGCGATGCTTCTCCGATCACCAGAATCGGGAAGCCGTCGGAAAATTGCGTCGTCGCCGTGTGATCGCCAGTCCAGCGCGGGCTACAGACGCGCCGGGACTGCGGATCGAAACGCACCAGTCGCACGTCGGCCTGCAGGTAATCCGAAAACCAGCGATGCGCAACGGCGCCGCAGTCAAGTGCGTCGACGCCATCGTCCCATATCGTCACCGCCAACCTGGCGGCGCCGTCCTCGATGCGTGACGGCAAGTGAAGGTCTGCCATGCCGGGGGCCCGCACCGTCAGCAGCGCCGGCGTGTCGTCTTCCAATGCCGTAGAGATCGTCGCCATGCGCCCGTATTCGCGTTGAGACAGGAAGCGTCCGTCGCGGTCGACCAGCATCCAGCTGCGGTCCAGGTCCAGGCCGAACTCGCCGATGGCGGCTTGCGACAGGCTGATGCCGCCGCAGGATTTGATGGGGTAGATGTACAAGGCGCTCAGGGTAATCATGGATGGGTCTTCACAAGGTTATTTTTATGATCTGGGGCAATGCGAACGGCGGCGTCCCGTACTTGCGCCGGGCATGCGACAATCGGCTTTCGCCGGACTGCCAGCAGTCCATTGCCAGGTTCTCACTATTCGCTACTGCCATGATGCTCTTCGCCAAATATTTGCATATTCTCGGTTTCACCGTCTGGGTCGGCGGCATGTTCTTCGCCTACCTCTGCCTGCGTCCGGTTGCGGCCGCCGTGTTGCAGCCCCCGGCACGGCTGGCGCTGTGGAACGGCGTGTTCGGCAAGTTCTTCACGTGGGTGTGGCTGGCAATCGCGCTGATCCTCGCCAGCGGCCTGCCCATGATGGCGCAGATGGGCAAACCGCCGGTGTACATCTCGGGCATGGCCGGACTCGGCATCCTGATGATGCTGATCTTCGCGCACCTGTTCTTCGCCCCCTACCGCCGCCTCAAGCGCGCCGTGGCCGCTGAAGACTGGGCTGCCGGCGGGGCCGCACTCGGACAGATCCGGCGCATCGTCGGCATCAACCTGATCCTCGGATTGATCGTCGTCACACTCGGTGCGCTCGGACCACTGCTTCAGGCCTGAGATCTGCGGACAGCCTTGTCTTTCGGCGGGGCTTCCTTTTCACCGCGCAGCATGCTCTTGATGCCGCGGATCGCCTGACGGATGCGCGCTTCGTTTTCGATCAGCGCGAAGCGCACGTATTCGTCGCCGTATTCGCCGAAGCCGATGCCGGGCGAGACGCAGACCTTGGCCTTGTCGAGCAACTGGCGCGAAAACTCCAGCGAGCCGAGATGACGATAGGCCTCGGGAATGCGCGCCCAGATGTACATCGACGCCTTCGGCACGTCCACCATCCAGCCGGCTTCGTGCAAGCCCTTGACCAGCACGTTGCGGCGGCTTTCATAGTTGGCGCGGATTTCTTCCACGCAGGACTGATCGCCTTCCAGGGCGGCGATTGCGGCCACCTGCACCGGCGTGAAACTGCCATAGTCGTGGTAACTCTTGATGCGCGCCAGCGCCGCCACCAGTTCCTTGTTGCCGACCATGAAACCGATGCGCCAGCCTGCCATGTTGTAGCTTTTGGACAGCGTGAAGAATTCCACCGCCACTTCGCGTGCGCCCTCGACCTGCATGATGGACGGCGCTTTCCAGCCGTCGAAGGTGATATCGGCGTACGCCAGGTCGTGCACCACCAGGATGTTGTGCTCGCGCGCCAGCTTGATCACGCGCTCGAAGAATTCCAGCTCCACGCATTGAGCGGTCGGATTCGACGGGAAGCCCAGCACCATCATCTTGGGCTTGGGATAGCTCTCGCGGATGGCACGTTCCAGTTCGGAGAAAAAGTCCACGTCCGGGCTCATGCGCACCGAGCGGATGTCGGCGCCGGCAATCACCGCACCGTAGATATGAATCGGATAGCTCGGATTCGGCACCAGCACCGTATCGCCCTTGTCCAGCGTCGCCAGCATCAGATGCGCAAGGCCTTCCTTGGAACCGATCGTGACGATCGCCTCGCTGTCCGGGTTGAACTCGACGTCGTAGCGGCTCTTGTACCAGTGCGCAATGGCCCGGCGCAGGCGTGGAATGCCTTTCGACGCGGAATAGCCGTGCGTGTCGGGACGCTGCGCCACTTCGACCAGTTTCTCGACGATATGCGGCGGCGTGGCGCCATCGGGATTGCCCATCGACATGTCGATGATGTCCTCGCCACGGCGGCGTGCGGCCATCTTGAGTTCGGCGGTGATGTTGAAAACGTAGGGGGGAAGACGATCGATGCGCGCAAAGCTGCGCGGACTGCGGGATTGAGTCATGTTGTACTTTCACGTGAGCGCCCGGAACCGTCCGAGCGACGTTGGACCCGAGAGGTCCGTTGACGATTCTACGTCAACTGTTTCGCGCTTGGGAAGAAGTCTCGCGCAAAAAGATTTTTCCCATCTTGTGTTTTAAAAATCTCAACAATCAGGGAGACCAAACATGCAGATCACTGTCTCACGCTCTCCTGCGCCAGGAACGCGATCAGGCTGCGCACGCGCGCCGGCAACAGGCGTCCCGGCAAGTGCAGCGCATACACGTGGTCGCCGATGCCAACCTCCACCTGCGCGTCCGGCAATAGATTGACCAGACGTCCCGACGCCAGGTCTTCCGTGATGAAATAATCCGGCATCACCGCCACGCACAAGGACCGCCGCACCGCTTCGCGTACGACATCGAGGTCGTTCGACAGCAGCACCGTCTCGTTCGCCAGCGGCATGGCAACGCCGCCGCGTGAAATCAACGGCTGCGTGAACTGGCGGCTGCGCGAAAAACCCGCCAGCGGCAGCACCGCCAGATTGCCGGCCGCCAGCTCAGCGGCGTAGCGCCCCGCCAGATCGGGACTGGCGCACAGCCGCCACGAAATGCCGAACAGCTTCTTCGCCACGACATTGTCCGGCAACTGCGACGCTACCCGGATCGCCAGGTCGACCGGATCGCTGGTGACGTCGACCGCCTGCTCGCTGAAACGCAGGTCGACCTGCACCCGTGGATTGGCCTGCATGTAGGACATCAGCAGAGGTTTGAGCCACACCGAACCGAGCGTCAGCGGCGCCGAAATCCGCACCAGTCCCGCCGTGTCTTCATTGAGGCCGTGCGCCAGCATGTTGGCGTCCTTGAGGATGTCGGCCATGCGGTCGGCGTGTTCAGCCAGCCGGTAGCCGGCCTCGGTCAGCCCGACCCGGCGCGTGGTGCGCATCAGCAGCTGGCAACCCAGCCGCCCTTCGATCGCCTTGATGCGGTGGCTCAGCGCCGAGCGTGACAGGCTCAGTGCCTTGGCGGCCTTGCTCAGGCTACCGGCCTTGGCGACGTGGCAGAAGATGATCAGTGAATTGGCATCGAGGCTCATATTGGTGACTTATTCTCAACAAATTGATGAAGACAGCATAGCTTATGCAAAGGTGAAGCGCTTCCTACAATGAAGGCGCTACAACAAATTTCCCTGGTTGCCTCCAATTCACCCACTTGCCGACCCATGCGCATCGAATCCCCCATCCAGATTGAAGCGACCGACGGCTACCTGCTCGGCGCGACGCTGTTCTACACCGGGGATGCGCCGCTACCCGGCCGCATCGCGATCATCAATTGTGCAACCGGCGTCAAGGCTGCCTACTACGCGCGCTACGCCCGCTTTCTGGCCGAACACGGCTATCTGGCGATCACCTGGGATTACCGCGGCATCGGCGCCTCGCGCACGGATTCCCTGCGACGACTGCGCGCCGGCAAGTTCGACTGGGGCAGCAAGGACTTCGAGGGCATCCTGCAATGGGCCGCGAATAACTTCCCCGACAGCGCCATCCATGTCATCGGCCACAGCATCGGCGGCGTCATGCCCGGCTACGCAGCATCGAACTGGAGGATCGACCGGCTGCTGATCGTCGGCGCGCAATACGCCTATTGGCGCGACTATGCGCCCGCTGCGCGCAAGCGGATGCTCCTGAAATGGCATGTGCTGATGCCGCTATTGACCGCGGTGGCCGGCTACTTCCCCGGCCGCCTGCTAGGCTGGCTGGAAGATTTGCCGGCCGGCGTCGCGCGCGAATGGGCATTCCGCCGTGCGAAACTTGAACATCCCGACGCCGCGCGGGTGCAATATTTCGGCAACCTGGGCGGCCCTACCCTAGCCTACACGATCAGCGACGATCCATTCGGCACTCCCGCTGCGGTGACGCGCCTGCTGCATTACTACACCGGCAGCGCACGCACGCTGGTGAGCCTGGCCCCGGCCGATCTGCACATCAGAGAAATCGGCCATTTCGCCTTCTTCCACGAACGTTTCCGCCAGAGCCTGTGGAACGAAACACTGCAATGGCTGAACTCAGGCGCCACGCGCCGCCGTATTCTGGAAGAGTGGCCTGCTGCCACTGCCTCCTAGGCCGCTGCCCGTTTTTCCGGCAATGCGCCGATGGCGATGCCGATGATGATCAGCGCCATCGAGGCCACCAGGCTGAGTTCCAGCGTTTCCCCCAGGGCCAGCGAGGAACAGACGATACCGAACACCGGCACTCCCAGCAGCCCCAGCGAAGTGGTCATCGCAGGTAGCGAATGGTTGACTTTATTGATCGCCCAGTAGGCAATGGCGATGCCGAACGTGGCGCTGTAGACTTGCAAGCCGACCAGCGGAACACTCCACTCGAACTGCGGCGGGCCTTCAAACAAGAAGGCGCACGGTACCAGCACGCAACTTGCGGTCAGCGCCTGCCACACCAGCAGATCGAACGGTTCGCCGATCCAGCGATGACCGCGCACATACAGGATGCTGGCGGCCCAGAACATCGCTCCCAGCAAAATCAGGCCGTTGCCGAGCACGGAGTCATGATTGCCCCAGTCGAACGCCAGCGGATTGAAGATCAGCACCAGCCCGAGCAAGCCGAACACCGTGCCGATGGCGCGTCGCAGCGTGAACGCCTCGCCCAGGAACAGGCGCGCACAGGGCGCGACCCACATTGGCGTGGTGTAGGCCAGCACCACCGAGCGTCCGGCGGCAACGTGCTGCATGCCGACATTGCCGAGTATCGAATACGCGGTCATGTGCAGCAGGCCGACGCTGAACACCACCGGCAGGTCGCCGCGCTGCGGCAGCACCAGCCGGCCGCGCGCCAGGCACAGGATCACCAGCACCAAGGTGCCGATGCACGACCGTATCGCCGTCGACCAGATCGGCGACAGGTAATGCAGGATGGCTTTGTTGACCGGCCAGGTCGTGCCCCATATCAATACAACGACACCAAGGAGGACGATGGCCTGGCGGGACGACAAACTGGATTCGCGCATGTCTTTTTACTTTTACGGATAAATCGGAGACGCCATTTTATGGCGCGGCGGCTTACTTCGCCTTGCGGTGGCGCGCCATCAATGCGCCGAGACTCTCGCGCTGCCGCCCTTGTGCATCGAAATTCTCCGGATCGAGCCAGTGTTCAAAGGCGCTCTTGACCTGCGGCCATTCGCTGTCGATGATCGAGAACCACGCCGTATCGCGGCTGCGATTTTTGTACACCACTGCCTGGCGGAACACGCCTTCAAAGGTGAATCCGTAGCGCGCAGCCGCGGCGCGCGACGGCGCATTCAAACTGTCGCACTTCCATTCGTAGCGGCGATAGCCGAGTTCATCGAAGGCGCGGCGCATCATCAGGAACATCGCCTCGGTGGCAGCGCGGGTGCGTTGCAGGCGCGGCGAAAAATTGATGTTGCCGATCTCGATCACGCCGAAATTGGGATCGATGCGCATGAAGGAACCGACGCCCACCGCCTCGCCGCTGTCGAGATTGATGATGGCGTGCATCATCGGATCCTTGCTGACGCTCATCTTTTCCACCCATGCGCGGTATTCATCAATACCGGCCGGAGGTTCGACGAACAGGTAGGTGAAATTGCGGCCGTCCTGGTCGTCGCCGTTGGCATCGAATAATTGGTCCGCGTGCGCCGGACGAATCGGCTCGACGCGGCAGTAACGCCCGTACATGGGGCTGGCCGGAGGCAATGGACGTGGTGTCCAGTCCGGCAGGGCGGCGCCGACCGGTTGTCCGAACCGGTTCTGTACAGCGGAATTTGCAGAGATCGTCATGGCTGGGCTGTTCACGGTTTTCTTGAAGAATTGTTGAGCATGCTGCACAGATTAATGATAAATTTGGTCTTTCAAAAGAGCCAATATTCTCTATTTTCATAAAACCAATGCAGAACAGCATCCCTGCTTCGCCGTTTCCGTTCGACCTGACCGGGCTGCACCTCGCGCCCGGCAAAGGTCTCGCCGTGCAGCTGTACCAAGGCCTGCGCGACCGCATCCTCAAGGGCCAGATCGACCGGCAGGTGAAGCTGCCGACCACGCGCGAACTGGCGCTGGCGCTCAGCATCTCGCGCACCACGGTGGTCCGCGCCTATGACCAGCTGTACGCCGAGGGCTACATCAGCGCGCGCGTAGGCGACGGCACCTACGTCTCGGCGCCGGCCAGCGACATTGCGCGCACACCGGCGTCCGGCAGGATCGACATCGCACCGCGCCTTTCCGAACTCGGACAGCGCATGGCCGTGTCCGCCAAGGTGCTGCCGCCGCCGGGCAAGCCGCGCACTTTCCGTATCGGCGTGCCGGCCCTGGACCTGTTCCCGGGCGATGTCTGGGCGCGCTTGCAGGCCGACTTCTGGCGGCGCGGCACCGAAAACCGCATCGGCTACAGCGACCCCGCCGGCGATCCGCAACTGCGCGAAATGCTGGCCGGCTACTTGCGCAATTCGCGCGGACTGATGTGCGATCCCGACCAGATCATCATCACCGCCGGCACTCAGCAGGCGTTATTCATGTGCGCGCAATTGCTGCTCAATCCGGGCGACACGGCGGCAATGGAAAATCCCGGTTATCCGCGCGCCGCATCGGCGCTGACGCTCAACGGCGGCAAGGTGGTCGGCATCGGCGTCGACGCCGAAGGCATCATCACGCAGGAATTGCACGCCCATCCGGATGTGCGTCTGGCCTACGTCACGCCGTCGCATCAGTACCCCAGCGGCGTCACGCTGTCGCTGGCGCGCCGGCTTGAATTGTTGGCCTGGGCCGAGGCCAGCCAGAGCTACATCCTGGAAGACGACTACGACGGCGAATACCGTTACAGCGGCACGCCGCTGGCCTTGCTGGCCTCGCTCGACCGCAGCGGCCGCGTGCTGCACATGGGGACATTTTCCAAGATTGCCTTCCCCGGCCTGCGGCTCGGCTACATCGTCGCACCGCCGGCGCTGGCGACGCCGCTGATCAACCTGCGCATGCAATACGACCGCCACTCTTCGGTGCCGGATCAAGCGGTGATGGCGGAGTTCATGGCGCAAGGCCATTTCCAGCGCCACGTGCGCCGCATGCGCCGCGCCAGCCGGGCGCGCCGCGATGCCATGGTCGACGGCTGGCAGCGTCATCTGCCGGGCGGCATCAGCCTGCCGGAAATCGATGCGGGCCTGCATTGCTCGGTGCGCGTGCCGACCATCAGACAGCAGGACGACATGATCGACCGCGCCGCCGCAGCCGGTATCGAGATCGACGGCCTGACGCGCTTCTGGCTGCCTGGTTCGGCACGCCGCCACGAGGCCGGGCTGGTGATGGGTTTCGGCGGCGCCGACGAGGCTTCCATCACCACAGCGATCAAGACGCTGGCGAAGATCTGGCGCTGACGCCGCTGTTTTTATAAGAGTGCATCAAACAAGAACAACAAGAAATGGAATAACACATGGATACGACAATCCTGATCATCGCCATCGGCGCGATGGTTGCCGGTTTCGTGCAGGGCTTGTCGGGCTTCGCCTTCAGCATGGTGGCCATGTCGTTCTGGGTATGGGCCGTCGATCCCATGCTGGCAGCGGCGTTGGCAGTGTCCGGCTCGCTGCTGGGACAGATCCTGGCGATGCTTTCGGTGCGACGCGGCTTCAAAATGCAGCGCCTGCTGCCGTTCGTCGTCGGCGGCCTGCTCGGGATTCCGTTGGGGGTTCTGGTGCTGCCGCTGCTCGATGCGAACCTGTTCAAGGCCTTCCTCGGCGCACTGCTGGCGGTGTGGTGTCCGGTCATGCTGCTGACACCCCGGTTGCCGGCGCTGCAGGTGGGCGAACGGCTCGGCGGCAGGCTGGCCGATGGCGTCGTCGGCGCCATCGGCGGTTTCATGGGCGGGATTGGCGGTTTCAGCGGCGTGGTCCCGACACTGTGGTGCAATTTACGCCAGCTCGACAAGGATGAGCAGCGCGCAGTGATCCAGAATTTCAACCTGGCCATGCAGGCGGTGACCTTCGCCACCTATGTCGGCAGCGGCATCATCACGCGCAAGACCTTGCCGATGTTTGCGGTCATGGCGCCGGCAATGCTGATTCCGACGCTGCTGGGGACGCGGCTCTACCTCGGCATCAGCGATGCCGCTTTCCGCAAGATTGTATTGAGCCTGCTGACGCTGTCGGGCATCGGCTTGTTGGCTTCATCGCTGCCGAAACTTCTCGGCTAACCTAACGCGCCAGCAAGCCGACGAACACCGGTATCAGCCACGGCGCCAGGAACGCCGTCAGCACGCCGTTGAGGCCCATGCCGAGGCCGGCGAAGGCGCCCATTTCCTGATTCACCTGAAACGCCCGCGCCGTGCCGATGCCGTGCGAAGTCACGCCAAGCGCAAAACCGCGCACCTCCGGCGAATCGATACGCATGCGATTGAACAGGAAGCGTGCCGCCACGGCGCCGAAAATCCCCGTACTGATCACCAGCACTGCCGTCAACGCCGGCAGGCCGCCGAGCTTTTCGGCCACGCCCATGGCGATCGGCGTGGTGGCGGATTTGGGTCCGATCGAGAACGCCAGCTGTGGCGAGCCGCCCAGCAAGATTGTCAGCACCACGGCTGACACGATCGCCGTGGCGGAACCCGCCAGCAGACCACAGGCCAGCGGCAGGAAGGATTTGCGCAGCCGCGGCAACTGGCGCGCCAATGGAATCGCCAGCGCCACCGTCGCAGGCCCGAGCAGGAAGTGGACGAATTGCGCGCCGGCGAAATATTCGCTGTAGGGCATGCCGCTCAGCAGCAGCACGGTGCTGACCAGTGCAATCGCGATCGCCACCGGATTGGCCAGCGGCGAAAATTTGCAGCGGCTGTAGATCCAGTACGCCACGACATAGGCGCACAAGGTCAGCGTCAACCCCAGCAGCGGCGACGCCGCAAGATAGACCCAGATCAGGCCGAATTGCGGCAACTCACGCATGACCGCCCTCGCCGTCCTTGTTGTTGCCGTCGGTGTGCCGGTTCTGCCAGTTCATCACCGCACGCGTGACGGCAGCGGTGACCGCCAGCGTCAGCAAAGTACTCACCACGACCGCCAGAATCACCGTCAGCCAATGGCCGCGCACCTGTCCCGCCGTGGCGACAATGCCGACGCCCGCCGGCACGAACAACAGCGACAGATGGCGCAGCAATTCGCTGCCGGTGGCTTCGATCCGGTCCAGCAAGGGCGGATAGGCGACCAGCGTGAAAAACAGCAGCAGCATGCCCACGACGGGGCCGGGAATGGGGAGTTTCAAGGCGAAGGTGATGCCTTCGCCCAGGCACTGGAACACCAGCAGAGTCGCGAAACTGGCAAGCATTTCACTTCCTCCGCGGTTGGGTGGGATGGATCAGGACAGCTTGGCTTCTTCGAAACGTTGCGACAACTCGGCGCGCAGCTTCTTGCGCAGCTTGGCCGCTTCGAAGCGCCGCTTTTCTTCGCCCGTGAACGGCCGCAACGACGGCACCGCAACCGGCTTGCGCTCGCCGTCGACCGCCACCATGGTGAAGAAGCAGCTGTTGACGTGACGCACTTCCTGGGTGCGGATGTTTTCGGCGACCACCTTGATGCCGACTTCCATCGAGGAGGTGCCGGTGTGGTTCACGCTGGCCAGGAAGCTCACCAGTTCGCCGACGTGGATCGGCTGGCGGAACATCACCTGGTCCACGCTCAGCGTCACCACGTACTGGCCTGCGTAGCGGCTGGCGCACGCGTAGGCGACCTGGTCGAGGAACTTGAGGATGGTGCCGCCGTGCACGTTGCCGGAGAAATTGGCCATGTCGGGCGTCATCAGGACGGTCATGGTGAGTTGGTGAGATGGCATGTCCATGGTGAGCGGCTTTCTCTGGTTTGACTGAGTCGGATTCTATGCTGGGTTTAACGTCGCCGGCGCGGCTTACTTGAACAAATAACTGAACAGCCTGCTTGGACAAGAACCGGTGCACGGGCGCGACAAGCCGGCAAGACTATCGTGAATAGTCTCGCCAGGCAAGTTTCCCGCAGCGTGGGAGCGCGTTCTGTCTGAGTTTGTTTTTAAGCGGCAGCGGCGAAATGCGCCTCGGCGTTGCGCAGGAACTTCGACACGGACGCCGTAATGGCTTCCGGCGACCAGCCCGCCATGTGCGGCGTCAGCACCACATTCTTGAATTCCAGCAATTCGCGCGGCGGTTGCGGTTCGCTTTCGTAGACATCCAGTCCGGCGCCGCCCAGTTCGCCCTTGCCCAACGCCGCGGCCAGCGCCGCCGTGTCGACCACGCTGCCGCGCGAGATATTGACCAGGAAGCCCTGCGGTCCCAGCGCCTGCAGCTCGCGGGCGCCGACCAGATGGCGCGTGGCGGCGCCGCCGGGCGTGGCGATCACCAGCACATCGCACCAGGCCGCCAATTGCTCGGTGCTGCCGAAATAGGCGTAGTCCACATCGTCGCGAGGCGAGCGATTGAAATAACCGATTTCCATGTCGAAGGCGGCGGCGCGGCGCGCGATCTTCTTGCCGATGGTGCCCAGGCCGGCCACGCCGAGGCGCTTGCCGGCCAGCTGCGGCGGCAGCACCAGCGCGTCGCGCCAAATGCCTTCGCGGCAGGCGAGATCGAGCTGGCGGATATTGCGCATGATCGCCAGCACCAGGCCCATGGCGTGGTCGGCGACGCAATCGTCATTGGTTCCGGCGCCGGTGGCGATCTTGATGCCTCGCGCAGCAGCATGCGCGGTGTCGATATTTTCATAGCCCGCGCCCAGCGCGCAGGCCAGCTCCAGCTTGCCCAGCGTATCCATCTCGGCCGCCGTGAGGCCGGTCGAACCATTGGTCAGCACTACCCGCGCGTCCTTCGCAGCATCGGCGATGGCGGCTGCGCGCGTGTCCGCAGTGGGTGCGTAGATGATCTCGAAGGCGCTGCCGATGGCGGCCTTGCTTGCTTCGGAAAGATGGATAAGGACCAGAAGTTGAGGTTTCATTGTCGGATTAAAGTGGCGTCGGGAGAGGTAATCTGTATTGGCGCAATTCTATTGTGAAACGCGAAGATGCGCGCAAGCCCCCGACATCGGCGAGAACAACAATTCCAATCGGGGAGGTACGCCGCCGCGATGCTCCTCTGGAAAAAGGACAGACCATGCGTATCGTCAAGCCGGAAACCAAGCTCGACAGCTTCTTCAACGGCAACTATTTCATGAACGGCAATGCCATGCCGGAGCGCCTGCCGTATCAGGTGGTCACGTCATGCCGCTGCGACGAAGCGCCGCTGATCGGAGAACTGATCCTGTTGCAGTTGCAGGAAGGCTTCGACCAGGGCTACGAACTGGAAATCAAAACACGCGCGCATCAGCCGCTGATCGATTTCACCGTATCGCTGGCCTGCTCGACGCCGGAACGCGCTTCCCTGGTGCGCCTGGTCAGCCGTCTCGGCCTGGAGAAAAGCGTGCGCAGCGTACGCTGGCAAAGCGTGCCGGCGGGAGATCGGCAAGAGGGATAAAAACGACCGTTCGAAAACCGCATTCGCGGCGAAGCGCGATCATTGATGAAACGCAAAAATGAGCGGAAGAAACTCATCTTCTCCGCGCGCACATGGTCTGACATTGCTGCTATCGTGTAAAAAATCGCGACGAGAATAACAATTACATTCCACCACGCCAGCCACCCCGTAGTTATATTTCAGCGATAGCCGTTCCCGGAACGACAATGGAATCGAAATAAATGACTACCGAAGAAGTGCCCGACATCCCTCCCGACGTGCCGGAGCTTGGAGAGACGCCTGCCGTGGCGCGCTCAAGGCGCGTCAACGTGCGTATTTTTGCATCGGTCTTCGTCGGCCTGGTCTGTCTTTCCATCCTGATCCTGCACATTTCCTTCGCCTGGAACGTCCGCATCAAGGACCTCGACGACGCCCAGATCTCCACCGCCAACCTGTCGCGCGCGCTGGCCGAACACGCCCAGGCGACGCTGATCTCGGCCGACTCCGTGCTGTTCGGCATGGTGCAGCGCCTGGAAGTCGAAGGCATGGACCGCGATTCGCTTGCGCGCCTGTATCCGCTGCTGGCGTCTTACGTCAAGGAACTGCCGCAGATTCAGGGCTTGTTCGTCTATGACGAGAGCGGCAAGTGGATGGTCAATTCCATGGACGATTCGCCGTGGATGCTCAATAACGCCGACCGCGAATACTTCATCTACCACATGACCCATGAAGATCGCGCACCGCACGTCGGCGAACCGGTGAAGAGCCGTTCCAGCGGCGATTGGATCATTCCGCTGTCGCGACGCATCAATCATCCCGACGGCAGCTTCGCCGGCGTGGTGCTGGCCACGGTGGAAGTGGAATACTTCCTCAAGTTCTATCGCAGTTTCGATATCGGCAAGCACGGCGAGATCCTGCTGGCGACACAGCCCGGCATCCTGCTCGCAAAATGGCCGAGCTCCGGCGAAATCTTCGGCCAGAACATCAGCAACAGCAACATCGTCAGCGAGCACGCCTCGCGCAACAAGAATGGCATCGCCATCATTACTGCGGCCGACGGCGTCAAGCGTCTGCACAGCTACAAGCGCCTGGACAGGTATCCGCTATTCGTCACCGCCGCCCTGTCCTATGACGAAGTACTGGCAAGCTGGCGCACCGAGACGCTGATGCAATCGGTCGGCGTGCTGATCCTGGTCGCCATGCTGGCGTGGATGGGAAAGCGCCTTGTCAATCAAATCAAACTGCGCGCGCAGGCCCAGCAAAAGCTGCTGTCCGCGCGTGAAAAGCTGGTGGAGATGAACAAGACCCTGCAAAAGATGGCGCTGGAAGACGGCCTCACCGGCGTCGCCAACCGGCGCCAGTTCGACGTCACGCTGGCCAATGAATTCAACCGCGCCAAGCGCGAACGCCAGTCGCTGGGACTGTTGATGATCGATGTCGATCATTTCAAGAAGTACAACGACACCTACGGCCATCCGGCCGGTGACGTCTGCCTGCAAAAGATCGGCAAGCTGATCAAGATGAATCGCCCGGGGGATCTGTCAGCGCGCTACGGCGGCGAGGAGTTCGCCATCCTGCTGCCCAACACCGATCTCAAGGGGGCCATCAGCGTGGCCGAAAAAATCTGCGCCGATGTGCGCGCACTCAACATCCCGCACGGCAAAAATCCCACCGGCATCGTCACAGTCAGCGTTGGCGCACAGGCGACGGTGCCGACCAAGACCTGCAACCTGCTGGATCTGGTCAGTGCCGCGGACAAGGCGCTCTACACAGCCAAGGCGCGCGGTCGCAACCAGGTTTGCAGCGCCGACGACGACATCCCGGCCGCCTGCCTTTGAACCGGGATGATGTCGCCATTGCTGCGCCGTGATGCTAACTCCAGAATTGATTCCTGAATGGGTACTCAGCGATGCTCAAGCATCGCTACCGCCGCTTTGCGCGCCTCCTGTTCCGCCGATTTCTCATCGGGGAACACGGTGTCGATCAGCACGCGCTGCGACGGGAACACGGGGTTGCGATGCATGGGATTGGTTGACGGCCCGAAGATAGCCACATTGGCTGCCCAGTCGCCATTGTCGGCTGGCAGTTTGACGCCTGAATACTCGACTTCATAGTCGCCCAGCTGTTCGATCGGCATGATGGTCTCCTTTGCGTGGCCGTTGCTTTGTTCCGACGAGCGTGTTTTAGATTAGTGGACGTTGCCATCCTTGGTGCGGTCGTTCAGGTGGCTGATGGCGTAACCCTTTTCACCGATTTGCTGGAAGGCGTCATCGGGTTCGAGGGTGAAATGCGTCTTGCCGGTACGCTCGAAATCGACGTCCAGCTCATGCACCAGCCACTCGGTGCTGGCCACTTCCTGAGGCAGGGGCTGTTCATGCGGCACCACGAGGTACGAACAGAGATCGTTTTCTTCGGTCCTTTTGTACACATCCACTTTCATTGTTTCTCCCTTGCCGGTTTGCCAAGCATTATCGGATGAATCCCACATAAAACACGGGCATTTTGCCGTATTCTTCCTGTGGGACTGGGGTAAAAATCATTAGTTCAACCCCATTTTCCCCGTGTTTCACCCCCTCTTTTCGGTGAGTTTTTCGGTAAGTCCTGCGCGCTGCCCCCCCCTTCTTTCACCATAGAACATTTGCGCCGATTTATCTGCCCGCGCCGCAGATTCCTGATTGTGGAATAATGCCGGCATCGCCAGACGCCCCGCTTGCAGCATGCAATCGAGTGCGCTCCAGCCGGCAACAAGGGAGAATAAACTGAACCGCATCGAGCAACTGAGGATTTTTTGCATGGCTGCGGAAAGCGCCAATTTCCGCGAGGCGGCGGTGCGCATGGGCATCTCTCCGCAGGTCGTTACGCGCGCCGTCAAGGAGCTGGAGGCGGCCTTCGGCGAATTGCTGTTCCACCGCAACACGCGCCAGGTGCGCATCACCGCCTTCGGCGAACGGCTCATGCATCGCGCGCGATTGTCGATCAACGCGCTCGATGATTTGTTTCTCGACAACAACCATCGCAACGACGACGCCCTCAGCGGCACCGTGCGCATCACCGCGCCGAGCACGCTGGCCCACACCTATCTGGTGCCCGTGCTCAACCAGATCGCTCTGCGGCATCCCGATATCACGCTGGACCTGCGCTTGTCCGAAATCATCACCGACGCGGTTGACGACAAGATCGACATCGGCATCCGCATCGGTTTCCTGCGCGACAGCCGCTACGTTGCACGCTCGGTAGCCAAGGTGGCCTTCTTCGTCTGCGCCAGTCCCGAACTGATCGCGCGCCACGGTGCGCCGACCACGCTGGACGAACTGGTGCAGCGCCCCATGAGCGCGATGGTGGATCGCAACACCGGCCGGTTGTGGCCCTGGTATTTCGCCCAGGGACAGCAGCTGGGGCCGCGCCTGCCCGCCTTCGTCACCGACGATCCGCAGGTCGAACGCCGTGCCGTCCTCGACGGCATCGCTTTCGGCCAACTGGGCGCTTTCATGGCTATGCCGCACCTGCGCGACGGCTCGCTGGTGACGGTGCTGCAGGATCTGGCGCCGGCCCCTTGGGATCTGTACGTCTACAGGCCGCAGCGCGGACCGGTGCCGGCGCGCGTACGGCTGGTGTTCGATGCGCTGGTGGAAACACTCTCGGCGTCAGATGACTTCCCACTGGCGCCGCCGACATAATTCCTGAAATTGGAATCGAGAATTCCAAATGCATCCATTTCGCTGCCGGACAATCATTGCGATACTCCGGCATCCCCCGGAATTTGCTGCTACATTGCCTGCAGCAGCGCCAGATTCCCTCATTAGGTATCCACCCAAGTCGGAAAGGTAAAAACAATAATGCCAACGCTCACCATCAACGGCAAACAGCACAACGTCGATTTGCCCGACGATACTCCCATCCTCTGGACCCTGCGCGACCAACTCGGCATGACCGGCACCAAATTCGGGTGCGGCATGGCCTTGTGCGGCGCCTGTACGGTGCACCTCGACGGCGAGCCGATCCGCTCCTGCATCACGCCGATCTCGGCTGCCGCCGGCAAGAAGATCACCACCATTGAAGCGATCGCCGAAGACAAGATCGGCAAGTCCGTGCAGGAAGCCTGGATGGCCCTGGGCGTGCCGCAGTGCGGTTACTGCCAGGCCGGCCAGATCATGTCCGCCACCGCGCTGCTGCGCGCGACACCCAATCCGAGCGACAAGGACATTGACGACGCCATGAGCGGCAACATTTGCCGCTGCGGCACTTACACCCGCATCAAGGCCGCAATCAAGCAGGCCGCGGCACAGAACGGAGGCGCCAAATGAGCGCCGTATTCAACGATATCCAGCTCAGCCGCCGCAGCTTGCTAAAAGGCATCGGCGCCCTCGCCGGCCTGGCGTTGACGGTCGGCGTGGATGGTGTGGTGATGGCCGCTGATGCGCCCAAGTTCGGTGGCGACGGCATGCCGGGCGGCCTCAAGGACAATGCCCTGCTGTTTGTTTCGATCGGCGCCGACGGTGTCGTCACCATCGTCGCCCATCGCTCCGAAATGGGCCAGGGCGTGCGCACCAGCCTGCCCATGGTGGTCGCCGATGAACTGGATGCCGACTGGGGCCGCGTGCGCGTGGTGCAGGCGCAAGGCGACCAGGAAAAATACGGCAACCAGAACACCGACGGTTCGCGCAGCATGCGCCACTCCTTCGGTCCGATGCGCCAGGTCGGCGCCACCGCGCGCCTGATGCTGGAGACCGCCGCGGCCGCGCGCTGGAAGGTGCCGGCCGCCGAAGTCGAAGCGAAGAATCATGAACTGATCCACAAGCCCAGCGGCCGCAAGCTGGGCTACGGCGATGTCGCCGCCGACGCGGCCAAACTGCCGCTGCCTGCGCGTGAAAGCGTCAGGCTCAAGACGCCGCAGCAATTCCGCTACATCGGCAAGGACAGCACGCGCGGCATCGATCTGCACGATATCGTCACCGGCAACACCCAATATGGCATCGACACGCGCCTCGACGGCATGGTCTACGCCGTCATCGCACGTCCGCCGGTCTACGGCGGCAAGCTGGCCACCGTAGACAGCAGCGAGGCGCTCAAGGTCCCCGGCGTGATCCGCGTGGTCGAACTCAAGGGCAGTCCGCCGCCGGCGCTGTTCAACCCGCTCGGCGGCGTGGCCGTGATTGCGCGCAATACCTGGGCCGCCATCAAGGGCCGTGAAGCGCTCAAGCTGACCTGGGACAACGGCCCCAACGCCTCCTACGATTCGGCCGAATTCCGCAAGACCATGGAAGCCGCCGCGCGCCAACCGGCCAAGGCCGTGCGCAATACCGGCGACGCCATGGCCGTGCTGGCAAAAGCGCCGCGCCGCATCGAAGCCGAGTATTACCTGCCGCATATCGCCCACGCCACGATGGAACCGCCTGCGGCCGTGGCGCGCATCACCGGCGGCAAATGCGAAGTCTGGGCTTGCGTGCAGGCGCCGCAGGCCACGCGTGAAACCGTGGCCGGCCATCTCGGCCTGAAACAGGAAGACGTCACCGTCAATGTCACCTTGCTGGGCGGCGGTTTCGGCCGCAAGTCCAAGCCCGACTTCGCTGCCGAAGCGGCCCTGCTGTCCAAGGCCATGAACGGCGCCCCGGTCAAGGTCACCTGGACGCGTGAAGACGACATCCATCACGATTACTTCCACACCGTGTCGGTGGAGCGCCTGGAAGCCGGTCTCGATGCCAACGGCAAGGTCAGCGCCTGGCTGCACCGCACTACCGCTCCGACCATCGCCTCGATCTTCGCCGCCGGCGCCAAGGGCGAAGCGCCGTTCGAGCTGGCGATGTCGGCGGTGAACATTCCTTATGCGATTCCCAACATGCGCGTGGAAGCACCGGAAGTCGACGCGCACACCCGCATCGGCTGGTTTCGCTCGGTATCGAACATTCCGCATGCGTTCGCTGTCCAATCCTTCAGCGCCGAACTGGCGGCGGCGGCCAAGCGCGATCATCGCGACTATCTGCTCGAACTGATCGGTCCGGCGCGCAAGATCAATCCGTCCGAGATGGCCGACGGCTGGAACTACGGCGAGTCGCCCGAACGTTATCCGCTCGACACCGGCCGCCTGCGCGGCGTGATCGAACTGGCAACATCCAAAGCCGGCTGGGGCCGCAAATTGCCCAAGGGCCGCGGCCTCGGACTGGCGGTGTGCTACAGCTTCGTGACCTACATCGCCGCCGTGGTCGAAGTCGAGGTGAACGATGAGGGCGAAGTGAAGATACCGCGCGTCGACATCGCGGTCGATTGCGGTCCCTCGATCAATCCGGACCGCATCCGTTCGCAAGTCGAAGGCGCCTGCATTATGGGCATCAGCCTGGCGATGACCGGAGAGATCTCGTTCAAGAACGGTGCCGTGGAGCAAAGCAATTTCCACGACTACGAAGTATTGCGCGCGTTTGCGGCGCCCGCGAAGATCGACGTGCACATCGTGCCGCACGCGCTCGACGTACCGCTGGGCGGCGTCGGCGAGCCGGCCACGCCGACGATTGCGCCGGCGCTGTGCAATGCGATCTTCGCCGCCACCGGCAAGCGCATCCGCCAGTTGCCGATTCGCGAGCAGCTCAAGAAGGCATAAAGCAAGAAGGAAGGAAAACCCGCACATGGAATCCATCGACTTCGACGTCCTCAACACCGCCCTCACCTGGCACGAGCAAGGCCATCGCGTCCTGCTCGGCACCGTTACCCACACCTGGGGGTCGGCGCCACGTCCGGTGGGGTCGATGATGGCGATTCGCGGCGACGGCCATGTGCGCGGTTCGGTCTCGGGCGGCTGCGTCGAGGATGATCTGATCCGCCGCATCCAGGACGGCGAACTGGACCGGACGCTGCCGTTCGGGCTGACCTATGGCCTCACCGCAGATGAAGCGCACCGCTTCGGCCTGCCCTGCGGCGGCACGCTGGAAATCATGATGGAGCCGGTATCCGCCCAGTCGCGCATCGGCGAATTGCTGACCGCCGTGCGCCAGGGCCTGCGCGTCACGCGCACGCTCGACCTCGACACCGGCGCCGCCACCATCGCCACCGACAGCGAGGCGCGCCAGACCGTGCTGCAGGGTCGCAAGCTGATTGCGCCCTACGGCCCACGCTTTCGCCTGATCATCATCGGCGCCGCGCAGATGTCGCGCTACGTCGCGCAGTTTGCGCTGGCGCTTGACTACCAGGTCATCGTCTGCGATCCGCGCGAAGAGTACCTGCAGGAATGGGACATCCCCGGCGTGGAACTGTCCGGAGAAATGCCCGACGACCTGCTGATGCGTTTGCAGCTCGACGCCAACAGCGCGGTGGTCACGCTGACCCACGATCCCAAGCTGGATGACATGGCCCTGATTGAAGCGCTCAAGTCGCCGGCCTTCTATATCGGCGCGATCGGTTCGCGCACCAACAACATCAAGCGGCGCGAGCGGCTGGCGCTGTTCGACATCAGCTCGGCCGAGATCGACAAGCTGCACGGTCCGGTCGGCCTGTTCCTGGGGGCGCGCACGCCACCCGAGATCGCCATCGCCATCCTCGCCGAAATGACCGCCATCCGCAACGGCGTGACCATCTCGCAGACGCATGCGGCGCGCACCGATCCCTTGCCCGAAGCGAGCGGAAACGGCGCCTCCGGCGGCAGTTGCGCCGTCGGCGAATTCAGCAAATAGATTTCAGGAAGTTCAGCGCGCTTCGAGGTCGGCGCGCGTGTCGATATCGCGGTGGATGCCGGGATCGTTGACCGGAATTTCATTGACTGGAAACTGCTGCAGCAAAGCCCGCGCACCGCGGTCGCCGCTCAATGCCAGCAAGCCGTCCAGGTGGCTGCGGCCGAAGGCGACCGGATTGCCGCGCTGGCCCAGATAGGCCGGTACGGCGATCTGCACGCCGTCTTTCAGCGCCGCCAGCAAACCGCGATGCGTTGCCGCCTGCACATACGGCATGTCGGCCAGCGCGATGATCCAGCCTGCGGCATCCTGCGCTTGCCGTATCCCGCACATCAGCGACGCGCTCATGCCCGTATCCGCGTCGTCGCAGCCGACCAGCTCGCAACCCGCATCAGCCAGCCGCCGCCCCAGTTCGCTATCGACATCACTGACCACGGCCAGTACCGGCAACACCTGCAACATGGCGCGCGCCGCAGCGACCGCAACCACGTCATCGCTGCCGGGCAACGGGGCCAGCAGCTTGTTACCGGTACCGGCGGGATCGAAACGAGTGCCTTTTCCTGCGGCCAGCAACAGGCCGCGGAAAGACTTCGAAGTGGAGTGCATGACGGAGTTCATTGGTTCCGAGTTCATGGGTTCCGATTATCCATCAAAACCGCAGCCGGTGCGGTTCTCACGAAAATGTCGAACGCGCCAGCAATAGCCGGGTGCATTCATCCACGGCCAGCGGCGTGCTGAAGTAATAGCCCTGCACCTTGTCGCAGCCGTTTTCCTTCATGATTTCGTACTGCACCAGGTCTTCGACGCCCTCGGCCAGCACTTCCAGATGCAGGCTGCGCGCCAGTGCAATCACGGCGCGGGCGATGGCAAGATCGTCGGCGTCGGTGCCGACATCGCGCACGAAGGAACGGTCGATCTTGAGCTGGTCGACCGGAAACCGTTTGAGGTAATTGAGATTGGAATAGCCGGTGCCGAAATCATCGATCGATAGCCGCACACCCATCGCCTTGAGCAGCTTCATGACCTCGATGCTTTTTTCGGGCGACTCCATGGAGGCGCTTTCGGTCAACTCCAGCTCCAGGCAATGCGAACTGAAACCGCTGTCGTCCAGCGCCTGGCGCACCATCGCCGCCAGGTTCTTCTGGGCGAACTGTTTGGCCGACAGGTTGACCGCCATGGTCAGCCCGTGCACGCCCAGATCATGCCAGCGCTGCGCCTGTTCGCAGGCGGTACGCAATACCCATTCGCCGATTGGCACGATCAGTCCGGTTTCTTCCGCCAGCGGGATAAACTCCATCGGCGAGATCATGCCTTTTTCCGGATGCTGCCAGCGCAGCAACGCCTCGACGCCGACGATCTTGCCGCTTTGCAGCGACACCTGCGGCTGATAGTGCAGCAACATTTCCTTCTTCCGCACCGCGTGGCGCAGGTGTGACGCCATCTGCAGGCGATGGCTGACCTGGCCGTTGAGCGCCGGGGTATAGAACTGGAAGCGCTCCAGCACATTTTCCATGGCGCGGTGCATCGCGACCTCGGCGGCTTGCAGCAAGGCGTCGCCGCTGTCGCCATCGTTCGGATAAATGGTCACGCCGATGTTCGATTCGAGATAGACGCCTTCGTGGCCGTCGACGAGATACGGCAAGTCGAGCACGTCGATTATTTCCTGCACCGCCATGGCGATCTGATCCTGCTCCGGCACGTGCAACACCATGGCGAAACTGGTGTCGCCGAAACGCGCCAGGGTGGCATCACGCTGCATTAATCCGGCGAGCCTGCGGCTGGCCTCCACCAGCGCGTCCTCACTCAGCTGCAGACCGAGTCCCTCGCGCACGGCGATCGCGCCGCGCACGCCGATCAGGATCACCGCCAGCAGTCCGGGCCGGCGCTCGCGCTCAACGCGCGCGATGCCTTGCTCAAGCCGGTCGCGCAGCAGGCTGCGATTGGGCAGGCCGGTCAGGACATCGTAGTTGCTGAGCCGGTGGACGCGGTCTTCCGCCTGACGCCACTGCGTGATGTCGATGCCGCTGCAGACATAGTTGAGCGCGGAGCCGTGGTCTTCCTGCAGAAAGGTGGTGAGCCACAGTATCTCGCGCCGCTCGCCGCCTGCGGTAAGCCAGCGACTCTGGTATTGCAGCGGCTGCGTCTGCACATGCCAATTGATGAATTGATTGCGCACCGGTTCGCGTTCTTCGGCCGGAAAGAAAACATCCCAGAAATACTTGCCCTGCACTTGCGACAGTGTGTAGCCGGTAGTGCGCTCGGCCGCCTGGTTGAAGCGCACGATGCGGCCCTCCTTGTCCAGCACCAGTCCCAACGCACCTGTCGTGTCGAAAATGGCGGACAGCAAATTGCGTTCGGCCTGCAGCGCTTGTTCCATCTTGTTGCGGATCTGGTGCTGGTGCGCCTCCTGCAGCGCGCGTTCAACCGCCGAAGGCAGGCGCGCCAGATTGGACTTGAGCACGTAGTCGTAGGCGCCCTGCTTGAGCGCCTTGATCGCGCGCTCTTCGCCCATGGTGCCGGAGACGAACAGGAACGGCGTGTCGGGCGCGGTTTGCTGCACGATTTGCAGCGCCGACATGCCGTCGAAATCGGGCAGGGAAAAATCGCCGAGCACGATATCGGGCCGGTAGCGGCTCAAGGCATCGACGAAAGCGTCTTCCGTATCCACTTGCTGGACATCGCATGCGATACCGGCACGCGTCAGCTCGTAGCGCGCCAGTTCAACGTCCCCGGGATCGTCTTCCACCATGAGTATCTTCAGCGTGTTTCTTCTCATCCCCGTCCCCGATTCTTTTTTAAGGTACCGGCACTTTGTTGATGAACTTCCTCCTTTGCAACGCGCGCAGCAATAATTCGGCGTCGCAGGGATTGTCTTCCACCAGCAGGATGTCGATCTTTTCAAAGCGGTCCATGCGTCTGCTCCCCCGTTGCTGCAGGCAAGGTGAAATGGAATGCCGCGCCTTCGCCGACCACACCCTCGGCCCAGACGCGACCGCCGTGGCGCGTGACGATGCGGTGCACGATCGCCAGGCCGACGCCGGTGCCTTCGAATTCGCTTGCGCGGTGCAGGCGCTGGAACACGCCGAACAGCTTGTTGTAGTAGCGCATGTCGAATCCGGCGCCGTTGTCGCGCACGGTGTAGATCAGCATGCCGTCGGCCAGCTCGGCGCTGACGTCGATCAGTATCTGCTCGCGCCTGGCGCTGAATTTGAGCGCGTTCGCCAGCAGATTGATCCACACCTGCCTGATCAGCGTGATGTCGCCTTCGACTGCCGGCAGGTCGCCCAGCCGCAAGGTGGCCGGCGACGTTGCCGCGCTGGCGGCGTCGTCGAAACAGGCCTGCGCCATCGCGGCCATGTCCAGATGGCCGTAGTTGAGTTCCTTGCGGCCGAGGCGTGAAAACTCCAGCAATTCATCGATCAGCCGTCCCATGTTGCGCGTGTTGTTGCGGATCACCTGCAGCTTGCGCAAGCCCTCTTCATCGAGCTGATCGGCGGCATCTTCCTCCAGCATGCGCGCAAAGCCGTCCACCGCGCGCAGCGGGGCGCGCAGGTCATGCGAGACCGAATAGCTGAAGCTTTCCAGCTCCTTGTTGCTGGCCTCGAGCTTCTCGATGTTGCGCTGCAATTGGCGCGTCAGTTCACGGTTCGCATCTTCAAGCTGGTTGCGCGCAAGGATCTCAAGTTTCAGCGCGCGGTTCAGTGCATGCAAGTGCCGGAAACCGGCGATCACGTCACCGCTCGGCGCCGGCACTTCATGTTCCTGGGCGTTGCCTTGCTCCCGCAGCTGGTCGCTCAGCCGGCCCAGTTCATGCCGCTCTTTCTTGAGCTGCACGTAGGAGGTAATGTCTTCGGCGCGATGCATGATGTAGCGGACAGCGCCATCCTTGCCGAACACGGGGAAATTGGACGGGCTCCAGTAACGGGTTTCGAACCCCTTGCCGTCGGGATAGGGCACATCGTATTTCTGCATCGCCATCGCATGAGGCGCCTTGGTCGCCAGCACCCGCTCGAGCGAACTGCGCAGATTGGCCACGCCGTCGGCAGCCGGATCGTCGGGATTGTCGGGAAACACATCGAACAGATGGCGACCGACGATTTGTTCTCGCCTGGTCAGTGTCGCCTGCGAGTACGCATCGCTCACGGCGATGATGGTGAAGTCGGGCAGCAAGACCAGGAACAGCCCCGGCACCGATTCGAACAACAGTTGGAAATCCGTAATCTCCTTCTCGGAGACCTGTGAGTTCATCGTTTTTATCCGTACGAAAGATGCGTCAATGAGTCACGTCTTTTCGCCCCCGCTGCGGTCTTGCAAGTTTGTCAGTTTTGGGAAGCGAAGCGCCATCCGGGACAATCGCCATTACCAATATGGCAATGTTATTTTTATGATTGTTATTAAGGTAATGGACGAGTCCAATGTACCTAATTGATAGTTACATTTCAAGCGTACGTTCGCGTTTTGATGAGCAATGTGCAAACCTTGTCTTTTAGTCAACCAAGGTCTGCGTAGTAGGTTGGAAAGCTGCCTGGGATGGGCGCTTGCGGGTGACGATCTTGTGCGTCGCGGCGTGATTCAGTCGAGCCGGCTACGTAACCAGTTCACTACCCCCGCAAGACTGCGGAAGTCGGAAACCGAGCGGCATTCGATGTGGGGATGGCGTTCACGCAGCATGCGCGAGAGGGCCGAACCGGGCCCCAGTTCGAGCGCGACGCCGACGCCGCGTTCAGCGCAGGCGTCCATGCAGGACGACCAGCGTATCGTGTGCGTCAGCTGCTGCGCAAGCGTGCGGCGTGCCGACGGAATGTCATGAATTTCCAATCCCGACACTCCCGCCAGCACTGCGCAGGCAGGTTCGCGAAAATCCAATGCGTCCAGCGCTGCCGTGAACGGCGACAGCGCAGATTCCATCAGCGGCGTGTGCGACGCGATGCCGACCGGCAAAATTCCCGTCCTGGCGCCAAGACCTTCCAGTTCATTTGCCGCAGCCAGCAAGTCGTCGCTGCGACCGCCGGCGATGAGCGTATCGAAACCGGTGACGATCGCCACGAATGCGCCATGACGCCGCAACAGCTCCTCCACTTCGCCGGCCTCGACACCACCGACCGACATCAGGCCCTGATGCGGCGCTTGTGCCAGACTGGCATCCATGTACGCGGCACGCGCCGCAGCGAGATCGATAGCCTCGTTATCCGTAAGCGCGCCGGCGACGCCGTAGGCAGTCAGCTCGCCGATGCTGTAACCGGCAACCAGTGCAGGCGGCGGCAGCTCGTCGCGCAAAACACGCCAGGCCGCCAGGCCGGTCGCCACAATCAGCGGCTGTGCGTAGCGGTTGGCGAACAGCAATTGCGGATCGTGCAGAATCTCGTCGAGGGGACGGTCGAACCGGGTAGCGAGAACTTGCTCGCGCAGGATGTCCTGGCCTCGTGTATCGGCGCGCAGCAGATCGAACATCGCGGGATGCTGACCGCCCTGTCCCGGACAAAGAACGGCGAATCCTTGGCTCATGCCGCGAGCTCGCCACCGCACGCCGCGTGGATCAGGCAAGCCGCCGCCAGCAGATCGGCGGCGCCGCCGGGCGACAGGCGGTGCTCGACAAATTCATGATGAATCGCCTCCGCTCGCGCCTGCCATGCCCCATCAGAAGTGCCCCCTTGCGCCAGGAAATCGCGACTGCGTTGCTGCACCAGGGCCGCACCGGCAGCGCCGCCGCGGTGATAGACGTTGGTATCGCTGACATGCGCCATCAGGGCAAACAAGGCGTCGGTCTTGGCGCAATGCCAGTCGCGCCCGGCCGCAAGCGTGGCCTGCAATTGCGGCAAGGCGATCTCGAATACGGAAGGAAAACCGAGCGCCCCTTCTTCCCGCGCACCGCCAACGGCGTGACGCGCGGCGACACGCAAGCCGTGGCTGGCGGGTTCTTCACGACCGCCCTTTGAATTGGTGTGTCCCGTCAACGCATCGCCCCAACGGATCAGCAGGGTCGCGCGAATCGCTTGCGGCGACAACATCATTTCCTGGCCGCGACAGCAGGCAATCGACGCGCTCAGCATGCCCAGGCAAAAGATCGCGCCGCGATGCGTATTGATGCCGCCGGTCGCCCTGAGCATGCGCTGCTCGGCTTCGATGCCAAGGCGCTTGAGTTCGGTGAAGGACGCGCCCGCCATGCCGGCGGTGGCGATATCGGAAAAATAACGGCGCAGCGAAAACAGGCTGCGCATGAAAGTCGAGGCATCCATGTCATCGTGGCTGCCCTTGTCGACCGGCGAGACCAGGCCCGGTTTGGGATACAGCGTCAGTTCCTGATGCAGGCTGCGCAACGCCATGCGCGCGAGCTCACGGCAGAAAGCTTGCTGCCGGCGCTGGCGGCGGCGCCGTTCGGTGTAATGCATCGCCACCGGCAAGCGCATGGCGGGCAAGGTAACGAGGTGATCTACGCCGCGCACGCGTGCTCCTCCAGTGCGGCCAGCAATTCATCCACCCGCTGCAAGGCAACGCCGCTGCCGTGCTTGACCAGCACGCGGTTGTCGGACCTGCCGCAGGCTTGCGCCCATTCTTTCCATGCCACCGCATGGCCGGAGGGGAAGGCAATCTCGCCATCCAGCGGCAAGCGCAGGGCGTGCCGCTGCAGCAAGGACACGCCATGCTCCAGTTGCAACCTGTCCTGCGGTGAAAACAGCACGTCGATATCCGACGCCGGGCGCAAATAGGAAAGTCCGGTGAGCGCCTGCAAAGCCAGCGAACCGTACACGCGAATCGTCAGTCCTTGCGCCGCGATCTGGTCATGCATGACGCGCAGATCATCCCGCCATTGCGATCCGGCATGTTCGATAACATCGGCAATCTCCAGCGGCGCACGCATCTCCCGCACGCCCTGCAGGGCGACGCGCAAGGCCACGCGCAATTTGACGCCGTCCCGATCAGGCGGCAAGGCAATGCCGAGACAGATCTCGCCGGATGCGCAATCGGCATCACGGCGACGGATCACCGCCGGCCAATCGTGCTGCCGCCAGCGCTGCACGGCGAAGCGATGTTCATCGGCCACGCGCGCGAGCGCATCGAGCCAACCGGCCTCGTTGAGCCAGGCCAGTCCGTGGCGGGCGGACAATTCAGAGCGGCTTGACATCGCTGCCGCTGACGATGGCGTCAACCACGCGCTGCGACCAGTTGCGGCCGCCGCGCTGCAAGCCGACCGCTGCGCGCCGGTCGGTATCTTCCGCCGTAGCCAGCGCTTGCGCCAATTGAACTGCCAGATCGCCATTCCAGATCTCGGCGACGCCACCCATGCGATGATAATTTTCAGGACCGGGAGCGAATACCGGGTTGCTCCTGGCCAATTCGACCAGGCGCTCTTCCGGCACCTTGGTGATGCGCGCCATCGCCGGCAAGCCCATCACGCGAATCGTCGCGTTCGGCAGCGCATAGCAGGCATCCGCCATCAGGCCGCTGGTGATGAAGCCGCCTGACAACGCCTGGTCATAGACCAGGCCGATGATCTTGTGGCCCTCGCGGCGCGCGAGGTCGATACATTTGCCGAGATGCGCCATGTAGCTGTTGATCCCGAGCATCTCGTCGCGGTGGCGCAGCCGCTGGCCTTGCGTGTCGACCAGGATGACGATGGCGCGGCCGGGGTGTTCGCGTACGGTATTCAGGATGGCCTGCGCCTGCGACAAGGCGATCTCGATGCCGATCGGCGTGTGGCCGGTGGTGCCGACGATGGCGACAACCTCGCCGTCGACCTGGGCCGTGCCGGACAGGAAGTCGGCTTTCTCGGTAATGCTGTGGCCTTGCGGGAATAGATCGTCCGCCAGTGTTTGCCAGCTCATGCTTGCCCCTTCACGCGATGCGGTTCCGCCAGTGCCGTGAACGCGGCGGCCTCCAGCATGGCGATGTCTTGCGGCTTGCCGATGCCGAGGCGCTGCCAGATTTCCAGCGGATCGGCGGCGTCGCCGAAGCGCGCAATGCGCTGCTCCAGCATGGCTTGCTCGGCTTCCAATGCCTGCAGGCTCAGCGCCGTCGGATTGTTCTTGAACGCCTTCAGCGCCTGCGTAGCGGCGGTCCGGAAGGCTGCGGTATCGTCGGCGACGATGCCGTGGCAATCGCCGAGCAGGTAGCGGTGCTTGCCGCCGGTAGTGCGCCAGACCAGCGCGCGATCGCGCGAGTCGAATTCTTCGACGCCGTTGGCGGTCTCGATGACTTCCGGTCCGGACATCGCCAGGCGTCCTTCTTCGGACATGATGATGGCGTTGGCGCAGCGCGCGACGATGCCCATGCCGCCGAAGCAGCCGTTGGACCCGCCCACCAGCACGATCACGGGAATGCCCGCTGCGCGCGTGTCCAGCACGGCGCGCATCACTTCGGAAACCGCGATCAGGCCGGCGTTGGCTTCGTGCAGACGCACACCGCCGGTTTCCAGCAACAGGAGGATGCCCTCGGCGCGTTCCTGCACCGCGCGCTTGAGCAGGCCGACCAGCTTGGCGCCGTGCACTTCGCCGACCGCGCCGCCCATGAAACCGCCCTCCTGCGCGACGGCGAATACCTTGGCGCCGTTGAGCGCACCGCGCCCCACCACGACGCCGTCGTCGAACGACACCGGCGCATCGAGCTGGCCCAGGTGCGGACTGACGATGCGTTTCGACGGCGGCAGGAATTCTTCGAAGCTGCCGGCGTCAAGCACCTGCGCGATGCGTTCGCGCGCGTTGGCTTCCAAATAGCTGGATGTCATTTTGCCTCCACAACAGATTCCACCGCCTGATCCAGACGCAAGCTGACCACTGCCGGCGTGGCGCCCATGTCGTTGATCGAGATACGCGTGTCGGCCAGTTGCCAGCGCTTGTTGAAGTCGCCGATGACGGCTTCCCAGATGGCGCCGAAACCGCGCGCCGCGGTTTTGATCTCGATGGCGCAACCGCCCTGCAGGTCGGCCGATTCGATCAGCACCTCGAGGTTGCCGGAACTGACTACGCCGACCAGCTCGGCCTTGGCGGAGAGCTTGCGGGTGCCGTTTTCAAAACGATAGTTCAAGGTTTCCATATCACCAGTTCCTGAAACGTTTGGGCGGGTTGTACAGGCCGCCGGAAGTGCGCACCAGATCTTTCATGTTCTTGGCGGCGAGCAGGTCGCGCGTGGCGAGACGCTTGTCGATGCCCAGGTCTTCGGCGCGGCGGATGATGCCCCGGTCACGCAAATTCTCGACCATGCGCTTGTCGCGCGCCAGGCCGACGGGCGTGTAACCGGCGACGCCGCGGATGGCCTGCTCGCGCTCTTCTTCGGTACGGCAGAGCAGCAGATTTGCGATGCCTTCTTCGGTGAGGATGTGCGTGACGTCGTCGCCGTAGATCATCACCGGCGGGATCGGCATGTTGGCCTGCTCGGCCAGTTGCCAGGCGTCGAGGCGGTCGACGAAGGCCGGCTGCATGTGTTCGCGGAAGGTTTCCACGGTCTGCACCACCAGCTTCTGGCCGCGCGGGATGGTGTTCTTGCCCGCCCGCGCCTGTTGACCCGCCTTGAGCCAAGCCGAACTGGCATGACGGCGGCCGCGTGCATCGGCGCCCATGTTGGGAGCACCGCCGAAGCCAGCGATGCGGCCCAGTGTCGCGGTCGATGAATTGCCCTGCAAGTCGATCTGCAGCGTCGAGCCGATGAACATGTCGCAGGCGTAGTGACCGGCCGTTTGCGAGAACGCGCGGTTGCTGCGCATGGAGCCGTCCGGTCCGATGAAGAAGATGTCGGGACGCGCACGGATGTAGTCTTCCATGCCCAGTTCGGAGCCAAAGGAATGCACCGATTCGACAAAGCCCGCTTCAATCGCGGGGATCAGCGCCGGATGCGGATTGAGCGCCCAGTGCTTGCAGATCTTGCCGCGCAGGCCGAGGGATTCGCCATAGGTCGGCAGGATCAGCTCGATGGCTGCGGTATCGAAGCCGATGCCGTGGTTCAGGCGCTGGACTTCGTATTCGGCGTAGATGCCCTTGATGGCCATCATCGCCATGAGCACCTGAATCTCGGAGATTTGCGCCGGGTCGCGCGTAAACAGAGGCTCGATGTAATGTGGCGTCGGCGCCTTGGTCACGAAGCTGACCCAGTCGGCCGGGATGTCGATGCGCGGCAGCACGTCCACGATTTCATTGACCTGGGCGATGACGATGCCGCTGCTGAAGGTGGTCGCCTCGACGATGGCGGGCGTGTCCTCGGTGTTGGGACCGGTATACAGATTGCCATGGCGATCCGCCGCCTGCGCCGCCACTAGGGCGACGCGCGGCGTCAGGTCGACGAAATAGCGGCCGAACAATTCCAGATAGGTATGGATCGCACCGATGTTGAGTTTGCCGGCGGACGCCAGCTTGGCCAACCGGCCGGCCTGGGGACCGGAGAAGGAAAAGTCCAGTTTCGAGGCGATGCCTTTTTCGAACACGTCCAGATGCTCCGGCAAGGCCAGCACCGAAAACAGCATGTGCAAGTCGTGCACACGCGCGGGGTCCAGCCCGGCCAGCGCCTTCGACAGGAAGTCGGCCTGCTTCTGGTTATTGCCTTCGAGGCAGACGCGGTCGCCCGATTCGATGACCGCGTACAACAGATCGGCAATGCGCGCCGCCGGCAACAGCTTTCCTTCGAGCGCGTTGCCTAACGCGCTGCTTGCGCGCGCCAGGCGTTCATTGCGATTGGTTTGCCGACGATTCCAGACGTGGTCGGTGGCGGACATTTACTTCACTCCCATGATGATGTCGGGCAAGCCGGTGGCGATGCCCGGGAAAATGCACAGCAGGATCACGGCCAGAAACATCAGCGCCAGGAACGGGATCGTGCCTTTGATCACTTCCGACAACGGGATGTCGGGCGCGATGTTCTTGATCACGAACAGGTTCAGCCCTACCGGCGGATGGATCAGTCCCATTTCCATGACCACGGTCATGACGATGCCGAACCAGATCAGGTCAAACCCGGCTTCGCGCAACGGCGGCAGGATGATCGGCGCGGTCATCAGGATGATCGACACCGGCGGCAGGAAGAAGCCGAGCACGATCACCATCAGCAGGATCACCGCCAGCAGCAGCCATTTCGACAAGTGCATGTCCACCACCCACTGCGCCGCCGACTGGCTGATGTGCAGGTAGCTCATCACGTAGGAATACAGCAGCGACATGCCGATGATCAGCAGCAGCATGCCCGATTCCTTGATGGTCGAGCTGAGGAAAGGCACCAGTTCGCGCGGCTTGTAGATGCGATACACCACCGCAATCAGCACGATGGCCAGCAAGGCTCCCAGGCCGGCAGTCTCGGAAGGCGTTGCAAAGCCGCCGTACAGCGCCACCATCACGCCGATCAGCAGGATCAGGAAAGGCAGCACGCGCGGCAGCATTTCCACCTTTTGCGCCAGCGTGAAATGCTCGTCGTCGAGATAGGCCGACTTCGCGCCGCCGCCGGTATAGATGGCGTGGGCAAGGCGGTATTCCTTGCGGGCGCGGTACATGGCATAGCCGGCGAACAGGATCACCAGCAACACGCCCGGCCCGATGCCGGCGAGGAACAGGCGTCCCAGCGACTGCTCGGCTGCCACGGCGTACAGGATCATGGTGATCGAGGGCGGCAACAAAATGCCCAGCGTGCCGCCGGCGGCGATGATGCCTGCGGCAAACCCGGGCGAGTAGCCGCGACGGCGCATTTCCGGAATCCCGGCCGAACCGATGGCCGAGCAGGTTGCCGGCGACGAGCCCGCCATCGCCGCGAACAAGGCGCAGGCAAACACGTTGGCGATGCCGAGGCCGCCCGGCACGCGATTCAACCAGGCGTGGATGGCCGAGTACAAGTCCTTGCCGGCAGGTGATTTGCCGATGGCCGCTCCCTTCAGGATGAACAGCGGAATCGACAGCAAGGTGATGGAAGCGATTTCTTCGTAGACGTTTTGCGTGACGGTATCGAGCGAGGATGCCGGCATGAAGAAATACATGAACGAGGTCGCCACCACACCCAGCGCAAATGCGATCGGCATGCCCGAGCACATCACGAGGATGGTGACGATCCCGTACAGGGAACCGAGGACTAAAGGCGTCAGCGTCATGCTTGCTCCTTGGCGGGGACGGTACCGGTGATGCGGGTCAATACCTGCACCAGTAATTGCAGCGTCAGCACGGTCATGCCGAGCGCCATCATCGAATAGGGAATCCACAGCGGCGGCGCGAACGTCGACGAGGTAGTCTGGCCGTCGACCCAGGCTTCGTGGAACAGCGTCCACGACTTCCAGGCGAAGAACGCGCAGAACACGAAGGAAATCAGATCGACGATGAACATGCGCACCTGGTTGGCCCGCGGCGACAGGAAGCCGGCCAGCGCTTCGATGCCGATGTGGCCGCGCAGCGATTGCACGTACGCCGAGCACAGGAAGATCACGCCCACCAGCATGAACACCGACGCCTCATCCTGCCAGTCGGTCGGCTGGTGGAAAAAGTAGCGCACCACTACCGAATAGGTGAGGATGATCGACGTCAGCATCAGCGCAATCATGGCGAGGAACACCGCGAGCTTGTTGAACTTCTGCAGCGCATGGTGCAGCCCGGCGACGACGGCGTTGGCTGATATGTCACCCCCGGCAGGCTTGGCCTGCGGCTGCATCTCGAAGCCGTGACTCATAGGAGTTTCTCCGCCAGTTTGAGCAGGTTGGCGCAATTGGCGTTGCGGGCGCCGAAGTCTTTCCAGGCGGTGGCGCGGGCGATATCCTGCCATTTCTTGACGGTGGCGGCGTTGAGATCGACCACCTTGGCGCCGGCCTTCTGGTACACGGCGGCGACGGCGACGTCATCGGTCTGCGCAGCCTTCAGCGCGAACTGTTCCATCTCCGCACCGACGGCCATAATGGCTGCCTGCTGGTCCTTGGTCAGGCGTTCGAACACGGCCTTGGAAATCATCAGTGGCTCGAACATGTACCAGTAAGCCTTGTCGCGGCCGGTGGTCAAGGCCTTGGCGACTTCTTCCAAGCGGAAGGAAATGAACGAGGTCGACGAGGTCATCGCCGCATCCATCGCACCGGTTTGCATCGCGGCGTAGATTTCATTGGATGGCAAGGTCACGACCGCAGCGCCGGCTTCCTTGAGGATCAGGTCCATCTCACGCGAGCCGCCGCGCACTTTCATGCCCTTCGCGTCTTCCGGGTTGATGATGGGCTTGGTGCGTGATGCGACGCCGCCGGCCTGCCAGATCCAGCTGACGATCAGGATGCCCTTCTCCGCCAGGATGCGCGCCAGTTCCTTGCCGACTTCGGCGTTCTTCCAGGCCGAGCCTTGCGCGTACGACGTCACCAGGCCCGGCATCAGGCCGATGTTGGTTTCCGGGACTTCGCCGCCGGCGTAATTGAGCGGCACCAGCGACAGGTCGAGCGCGCCTTTGCGCATGGCCGAGAACTGCGCGTTGACCTTCATCAGCGAGGAGCCCGGATAGATCTCGAACTTGAGGCTGCCGTTGGTGCGTTTGGTGACTCCTTCGGCGAACATGCGCGTGAGGCGATCGCGGAAGTCGCCTTCGTTGATGGTGCCGCCGGGGAATTGATGGGAAATCTTCAGCGAGGTGGGCGCACCCTGCGCCCACGCCGACGAACCTGCCGTCCACAGTGGCGCGGTCGCGAGCGCACCGATGATGCTTCTACGTTTTTGCGAAGTCATTGTTGATCCTCCTTAAGGTGAGAGAAATACTGCTTTTTGTACTTTTATTTGGTGCGACGTATTCAGAACTCATGTCAACTTGAGGTGCCGGGATGTCTCATCCGGGTTCCCGCGCGCCGTTGAATTTGTTGTTGTCGTGCTTTTTTATGCTGATTTCTTGTATACACGTTCTTACAAAACAAATACATTGTCAAGCACCAAAGATGATTTAGAATGGTTTCATTGCATACTTGATATCACTCCATGGATACCCCCAAGAAACGTTCCGAGACCTTGCGCGAATCGATCGAGGAATTGATCGCCGTCGGCAAGCTCGCACCCGGCCAGCATCTGGACGAAACCGTCCTGGCCGAACAGTTCGGCGTCTCGCGTACGCCGATCCGGGAAGCGTTGATCCAGCTGGCATCGATGGGCATCATCGTGATGCGGCCGCGGCGCGGCGCCATCGTGGCCGAGATCGGGCCGCAGCAATTGATCGAGATGTTTGAGGTGATGGCCGAGCTGGAGGCGATGTGCGGCCGTCTGGCGGCGCGTCGCATGTCGGCTGCCGAGCATGCCTCGCTGATGGCGGCGCACCAGGCCTGCAAGGACGCGCGCGATGCGGTCGATCCGGATACCTATTTCTACAAGAACGAAGACTTCCACGGCCAGATCTACGCCGGCAGCCACAATGCCTTCCTGGAAGAACAGGCGCGCGTGCTGCAACGCCGCCTGCGCCCTTACCGCCGCCTGCAGCTGCGTGTGCGCGACCGCCTGAAACGGTCTTACGACGAGCATGAAGGCGTGGTCAACGCCATCATCGCCGGCGACAGCGAACGCACCGTGGAACTGCTGCGCCAGCACGTGATGATCCAGGGCCAGCGCTTTGCCGACCTGGTGGCCTCGCTGCATCAGCTCAAGATCGCACCGAACGGAGAGAGATCCGCGTTCAGTGACGCCCTGGCCTGATCGGCATCAGATCAGCATCAATCGAGACTGAAACGCCACAGCACGTCCAGCACATGCTGCGTCGGACGTTCAATGTTCTCCGCGCGATGCGCAATCCCCAATTGTCTCCACAGGGCCGGCCGCAGCGGCAACATCTGCACGCGCGGATCGGGCAGCGGCGCGCCCTGCTCATGCGGCAATAGCGTCGCGCCGTAACCTGCCGCCACCAGGCTCTTGATCGCATCGTTGTAATTGAGCTGGATGCGCGGCGCCGGCCGTTGCCCGCCGCCGGCAAACCACTCCTGCGTCAGGTGCGACAAGCGCGTGCCGGCATCGTTGAGGATCAGCGGTTGCGCCGCCAGCCATTCAGGCGTGACCTGCGCCGGGCTGCGCCAGCCGGACGGCAGGAAAGCCATCACCGGATCGCGCCGCCAGGGCTGCACCACCAGCCGCGCGACCGGCGTCTGCGGCAAGGCCACCAGCCCGACATCGAGCGTACCTTCGCTGAGCCGGGCCAGCGTGTCCTGCGAGGTCAGCACCTCCACCTGCACGTCAATGCCGGGATGATCCTGGCCCAGCACCTCCAATGCCTGCGGCAGCAGATGCGCGATGGCGCCGGTCGAAGCGCCCAGCCGCACGCGCCCGGCCAGTCCCTGCACCTGGCGCTGCACGTCTTCCAGCGCCTGTTCGGCATCGGCCAGCAGGCGGCGCGCACGCTCGATCAGGGTTTCGCCGATGGTGGTCGGCCAGATCTGGCCGCGCTTGCGCGACAGCAACGCGGCGCCGATGCGCTCCTCCAGGTCAGCGATGTGCAGGCTGATGGTCGGCGGCGCCAGATGCAGCACGCGCGCCGCCTCGGCGAAGGAGCCGTGGTCGGCGATGGCGACCAGCGTGCGCAGGCGATCCAGGTTGATTTCTCTCATGACTGGCCTATAAGTCAGCAAAACTGAATGTTGTCGTTATTAAATTCAACTTTTCTTATTTTAGCAAGAGACGGAAGATGAACGCCTCATCTCTCCCTTGTTAATTGAATTGTTCAGCGAAGGAACGCGATCATGGCCAAACCTCTTGTTTTCATCGACGGCGACCAAGGCACCACCGGTCTGCTGATCCACGACCGGCTGCGTGACCGCAGCGACCTGCAACTGGCGACGCTGCCGGCGGCCGAGCGCAAGGACGCGCGTCGCCGCGCCGAAGCCATCAACGCCTGCGACATCGCCATCCTGTGCCTGCCTGACGCTGCGGCGCGCGACGCGGTGGCCGCCATCGAGAATCCGGCCGTGCGCGTGATCGATGCCAGCTCGGCGCATCGGACCACCGCGGGCTGGGTCTACGGTTTCCCCGAGATGGACGCCGGCCAGGCGCAGCGCATCGCCACGGCCTCGCGCGTGACCAATCCGGGCTGTTATCCGACCGGCGCGATCAGCCTGTTGCGCCCGCTGATCGAAGCCGGCCTGGTGCCGCGCGACTATCCGGTCAGCGTGCATGCAGTGTCGGGCTATTCGGGCGGCGGCCGTCCTTCCGTGGAGCAGTATGAAGGTCCGCAAGGCGCGCAAGCCCCGGCCTTCCAGGTGTACGGCACCGCGCTGGCGCACAAGCATCCGCCTGAAATGCAGCGTTACACCGGCCTCGATCATCGGCCGATCTTCGTGCCGGCCTATGGCGCGTTCCGCCAGGGCATCGTGCTGACCATCCCGCTGGAATTGCGCCTGCTGGCGTCCGGTGTCGACGGCAAGCAATTGCACGCCGCACTGGCACGCCACTATGCCGGCGCTACGCATGTCCGCGTGATTCCCCTGGAAGAAACCAAGACGCTGACGCACCTGAATCCGCAGGCGCTCAACGGCACCAACGACATGGATCTGGGCGTGTTCATCAATGAAGAGCACGGACACGTATTGCTGTCGGCGGTATTCGACAACCTCGGCAAGGGCGCCTCGGGTGCGGCGGTACAGAACCTCGACCTGATGCTGGCTACAGCGTCCTGAGACTTTCGAAATAGCGCACGTCGCCGCTGAGCGGATCGGTGAAGGCAATCGAGCGCGCCAGCAGTTTCAGCGGCGCGTCGTAGTTGTCGGCCGTGCCCGCCGGCACGACGTGCGGATAGAAATTGTCGTTGACGATGGGAATGCCGAGCGCCGCCATGTGTACGCGCAGCTGGTGTTTGCGCCCCGTGACCGGATTGAGGCGGTACAAACCCAGTGCGCCGCGCCGCTCAATAAGATCGATGTGCGTCTCCGAGTTAGGCTCGCCCTCTTCTTCGCGCATCAGGAAGAACTTGTCGGCGTCAACCATGCGGCTTCGATGCACGAAGGGAAAACTGCGCCCTTCCAGCATGCCGGCCAGCGCCTCATAGGTCTTGTCCATCGTGCGTTGCTGGAACATCGCCTGGTACGCGCCGCGGCTGGCGGGATTGTGCGAAAAGATGAGGACCCCGGCCGTCTCGCGGTCAAGCCGGTGGATCGGCGTCAGGTCGGCCAGGCCGGTTTTCTTTTTCAGGCGCACCAGCAGGCTTTCGTGCAGGAAACGGCCGGTCGGAATCACCGGCACGAAATGCGGCTTGTCGACCACCAGCAGATGCTCGTCCTGATGCAGGATCTGTTCGGTGAAAGGAATCGGCGTTTCGCTGCCTTCCAGGTCGCGGTAGTAAAAGATGCAATCGCCGCGCCGATAAGGCGATGCCGGCGTCAGCGCGACGCCATCCTGATTGACCACTTCGCCGCGCGCCATGCGCTGACGCCAGGCCTCTTCCGTCACGCCGGGAAAGCGCGCCGTCAGGAAGTCCAGCATGTTGCTCCACAAGTCCGCGGCCTCCTGCAGCCACAGGTAACTCGGCGCGACGCCATCCTTGAGCGGCAAAGGCGCTGTCGGTTTCATGTCCGCTCCTTCTCCCTCGTCACGCCTTGCCGCTGATCTTGCGGGCGGCGCGACGCTGCCAGGCAATCACGCTGGGGTTGTTGTCCAGATGCGCCCTGATGCGGCTGCGCTGGGTGTCGCTGAGCGGCAGGCTTTGCAATAACTCCGGCCAACTCTGCATCGCGCGCTCGACGGTATCGACCAGCACCATTTGCAGCTTGGGTTCGGGAATGCGCCAGATATTGGCGAGTTCGCGCAGCACCGCCGGCGTCAGCAGTTGCCGCGCCTTTTCTCCGGGCGCAAACGCCAATGCGTGGCCATGGCCGGCGAGGTAAGCCGAATACGCGACAATGTCATAGGCCGGCGACAGCTCGGCCGCTTGCGGCGTGCGATACAGCATGCTGAAGTTCTTGAGGTGGGCGTCGAAATTGCCGAGCAGCTCGTTCACCTTGATCCGGCGCAGCAGCTCGAACAGATCTTCCTCGCCCTTGACGCTGCGCTCCAGCAGCACCACGCCGAGCGCTGCGTAGGTGCCTGCGTATTTGGCGGCGGCCGGAGTGCCGGTGATCTGGGCGAAGTCTTCCATGTGCAGCCGTCCGGTCGCCGTGCCGGCATCGCGGTCGAAGCGATGGATCAGCAGGAAATTCTCGGCGTCGCTGCGCAAACCGAACGGCAACCGGTCGGCAATCGCCGTCAGCGGCACCAGTTCGTGCTCGCACACCTGCACACCGGCAGCGCGCGCCAGCGCCAGCGACGAGAATTCCACTTCCGGCATCTGAGGATAATCCGACGCCGGCAGCTTGCCGATGAAATGCGCGCCGCGCGCATCCTTGGAACGCATCACGTAACGCCCGCCCGCTGCGCGCACCAGGCCGATCTTGGGCTGCACGCCGGAGATCGATTCGCCGTCAGGCGTGGGCAACTGGCCGGCGCTCATTTCGTAGCTGTCGCGGCCCTGGCCGATCAGGCGACCGAGATGCCTGTCATCGAGTGTTTCCGACAAGGCCGATACGTCGCCGGGCAAATCCTTGCCGCAATAGGCCAGCAGGCCGAACTCGTCGTCGGGAGCAAGACCGGCGCGCTCGATCAGATGCTTGCGCAACTGGCCTTCCGGCAGCAGGTTCTGGAAAAATGCCGGCAAACCACCCTTGCCGTCGCCGCGATTGGCTTCCAGCGCGGGATTGAGCAATTGGGCGACGGTGCGCTCCTCGGTCGAGCCGCGATACAGCTGTGACAGCACCGGCCGGTCCGGGTCAACGGCGTAGGCGTCGTCGAAACGGAAATACACGCGCCCGTCGTCGAGCGCAAACAGCGAACCGACCTCGGTGACGCCGAGCCGGATGCGCAGGGATCGCAACATGCTCATGCGCCGTTCCTCATCAAGGTATGCAGACGCTCGGACAATTCGGTGCGCGCGCCCTCGCCGCCCTGTTCGGCGGCGCGCTGCGCCGAGACTTCCTGCGGCACCAGCAACAGCTCCAGCCCCAGCTCGGCACAGATCGACAGCAATTTGCTGAGTTCGATATTGCCCTTGCCGGTTTCCAGCGCCTGCAGGGTGTTGCGATGAATGCCGCTGCGCTCGGCCAGACTGGTCGAACTCAGTTGCCGGGCTTTACGGGCGCTGCGGATCTGACTGCCGAGAGCGAGAAGTGATTGCATAATAAAGTGTGTTGATGGGCTTAATGTCCATTTTATTATGCATTTGTGGAAAAGCAAGAAATTGCATAACAAATTAGTCAAAAATACAAAATGACTAATTTATTATGCAAATCGTTTGCAGTGTACGGAATCTGCTCCGCAAACAAAAAATCGCCCGGGAGGGCGATTTCAAAGCACAAGGCCGGCAATCAGAAATCAGGCAACCGTGTTGACGTTGCGGCCGATGTTCGGATTGGCGGGCAGTGGCAAAGCTTGCAGGATGCCCACCGCTGCTGTGGCCTGGGTATCAAGCGCTTTTTTCAACATCGCGATATTGACCGAATCGCTGGTCTCTTTGGCGGCAAGCGCCGAAGCGACGGCGGGAATGTTACCAACGTCCATGATCACTCCTTTGATGATGTCACCCTATAACGTCATCTTTTCGTATTTCTTTACGACAATCAAGGAAATTTATAAAAATAAATGAAGTTTTTTAGCCGATTATTGCCAATAAAACAAAGACTTAGCAAATTGCCATTATCATCCGTGGTAGCCTGAAGCAAAAAAAATCGCACCCCTCGCGGGATGCGATTGAATGGAAACCCGCACGATCCGGTTTCCCCCTCAGGCCTTGGTATTGATGAGACGGCCTATATTCGGGTTGGCTGGCAGGGCCGGACTGACCAGGCCAACCACGTCGTCGACAACGTGATTGGCGACCTTGGTCAGGTCCAAACCTATCCCTTCCACAGCTTTTTTCGCCAGCCAGGCGGTTGCGACACCAGTTGCCAGAGATGCGATCTCCATGAAAACTCCTTCCAACAAGGCATATGCAACTCCCCGTTAGCGACACAATCTGACAACTCTTAACGAAAATCACATGTCCTTATCCTGGTTTTACACAGGTTAAGATGAGGCCCCCGGCATCTGCATCCCTACTTTGAATTTCATGCTCCACTTATTAGAAAAAATCAGCGACTCCCCGGCCGGCAGCGAACTCGACAACGCCATTGCACTGGTCAAGCTGCTGCGCCCAAAAAAACGCGAAGCGCCCGCGCTGGCAATCACCAACGTCCGCACGCTGACGCACTTGCTGCAGCAGCATCCGCACCACGCCGCCACGCTGCGCCATCATCTGTTGCATCTGCTGTCGGCACGCCGCCAGACCAGCCTGTACACCGACATCGGCATCCTGTCGAATGACGGCTTCTTCTCCGAACTGCATCGCCGCCTGGCCTACCGCGTGCTGCCGCCCGCGCTGGACGATCGCTACCTGTCCGATTGCCTGGAAAAACTGTTCCCCTTCAACACCGATTACCTGTGGATGCGCGCAGTGCCGGTCGACGACTGGGCCGCGCTGTTCGAGGTATTGCAAAACGCCGACGCTGAACTGCCGCCCGAAGCCGACAAGTTCGACAAGCTCGACGAGCAAAAGACCCTGACCGAAATCCTGCTGGCCATCCAGGTGCTGTCCTACCGCATCAGCGCGATCGGCATCGAGCCGGAGCTGATCCGCATCTACAGCGACGTCAAGGCCTTCGAATCGCCCTTCCTGATGCAGAACGTCGAACTGCACCGCTACCTCGACGGCTACATGCATCATCTGAATGCCGACGCGATATCACCGGCGCCGCTGGAAGACGCCAGCCACGTGCTGGTGATGCTGGATCAATGCCAGGAAGTCGTCACCCGCATCCGCAAAAGCACGCTGCGCCTGGGCACCAGCATCGCCGTCACTTACCGGCTGGTGCGCCTGGACCAGCATCTCGACCGCCTGCGCAAACTGTTGTCGCTGGTTGATGTCGGCAAGCCTGAAAACGCCGCCGTGACGGCGATGCAAAAGCGCGGCATCGGCCTCGAACTGGGACTGGAACTGATCGAGGCGCACAACCGCAAGTACACCGTGCGCGACCTGTTCGCCGCCAACATCAACCTGCTGGCGCGCAACATCACCGAAAACGCCAGCCGCACCGGCGAGCATTACATCGCCGAGGACCGGCGAGAATATGCCGCCATGTACAAGTCGGCGGCGGGAGCAGGCTTCATCATCGGCTTCATGTCGATGATCAAGATCCTGTTCTCCTACTTGCGAGCGGCGCCGCTGGTGGAAGCCTTCCTGTTCAGCATGAATTATTCGCTCGGCTTCATGCTGATCCACGTGCTGCATTTCACGGTGGCCACCAAGCAACCGGCCATGACCGCCTCGCGCATCGCCGCCGGACTGCACAGCAGCGACGGCCGCAATCTCGATCTCGACAGCCTGACCGAACTGATCGTCAAGGTGATCCGCACGCAGTTCGTGGCGGTCCTGGGCAACCTGACGATCGCATTCCCGGTGGCATACCTGCTGGCGAGCGGCTACTTCCTGCTGGCCGGCCATCACTTCGTGGCGCCGGACAAGGCGCAGCACCTGCTGCACGACATCGATCCGTTCTCCAGCCTGGCGCTGTTCCACGCGGCGATTGCGGGCGTCTGCCTGTTCCTGGCGGGTTTGATCTCGGGCTACTACGACAACAAGGCGCTTTACACGCGCATGTCGCAACGCGTGGCCCGCGCGCGCTGGCTCAGCCGATTGCTCGGCAAGGCACGCACGGAGCGCCTGGGGGACTATCTGGAAATCAGCCTGGGCGGCCTGATGGGGAATTTCTATTTCGGCATCCTGCTCGGCACCATCGGCACCGTCGGCTTTTTGCTCGGGCTGCCGATCGATATCCGCCACATCACGTTCTCGGCGACCAATTTCGCCATTGCGCTGGTCGGCCTCGACCATGCCGTGAGCTGGAGCGTGATCGCCGTCTCGACCTTCGGCGTGCTGGCGATCGGGACCATGAACCTGTGGGTCAGTTTTTCGCTGGCGCTGTTCGTGGCGCTGCGTTCGCGCCAGGTGAAATTCCGCCACGGCTGGCCGCTGCTGAAGTCGCTGTGCGCGCGCTTCCTGAAGAAACCGGCGGATTTTTTCATCCCGCCCCGCGCTGCCGCAACCGCGGCAGCACCAGCATCAACACCAGCGCAGGACAGCTCGGAATCCGCCTAGCCGTTATCGGACCGGCTTGTCCAGCTGCTCATAGACGCTATTGGCGATGCGCGCCAGTTCCGTGCGGTCGATGCTGCCTGACAAGGCATAGCCGAACTTGCCGTCGATCCAGTAGAACACGTTGACCGTGCCTTCCTGCGCAAAACGAAAGCCGGTGTCCTTGTTCTGTACCTGGTCGGTGGAAACGTACAAGGTCAGCCGCCGGCCCGCGCCGTCGTGATACATGAATTGTGCCACCGGCGCGCTCTGGCCCGGCAGCAAACGTCCGCCGATCAGTTCGTAGCCCAAGGGAGCAAGCTTGGGCGCGTGGACATCGGCGCCGATGCGCTTGGACAACCAGCGCACCAGCGCTTCTTCCTGGTCGGCGCCGACTTCCACCGGGCGACGCGCATCAGGCGTGTAGACAGCGTGCGCCACGGCTGCGCGACGCGCCATCATCAGCGGCGCATCTACGCGCGTGGCGCTTCCCGCCGCTGCGGCGATCCAGCCAACAGGCGACGATTGCGCCGCGCCGTGCAGATACCAGCCGCCGGCGCCGGCAAAAATCGCGACGATGAACACCGCCGCGTAACGCCGCAGCAATTCCCAGTTGCTGCTGGGTCGCGCCGACAAACGCGCCGGCAGCGGTTCGTCCAGCACCGGATCGAACAGCAGGTGCAAGGCCTGGTTCTGGTGGCGGTAGGTGCGCAGGCGCTCGGCTTCCTCCGGATTGCGCTCCAGATAGGCGGCGACATCGGCAAGCCGCTCCTGCGGCAGCAAGCCGTCGACATAGCCCTGCAAATCGGCTTCGGTAACCGGTAACGGGTTCATTTGACCACCTTCAACGTCGAATGCTGGGGCCGTCCTTCGACCAGCGTGCGCAAGCGCTCGCGGGCGCGCGACAGGCGCGACATGACGGTTCCGAGCGGAATGCCCAGCGTCGCGGCCACTTCTTCATAGGTCATCTCTTCGAGGACGACCAGCAACAAAATCTCGCGTTGTTCGGCGGCCAGCAGCCGCAACGCCGACTCAAGGTCATATCCGACCAGCCGGTCCGGCGCGTAAGCCGGCGTCGCCAGCGCATCCTCGTCATCCAGCGCGACCGTCGGAATCACCGGCTTGCGGCGCTGGTCGACGTGCAGGTTGTGCATGATGCTGAACAGCCAGGGCCGCATGTCGCTGCCCCTGCGCCAGCTCGCCAGCTTTTGCCAGGCGCGCTCCATGGTGTCTTGCACCAGGTCGTCGGCGCCGGCGCGATCGCCGACCAGCGCCCGCGCGTAACGGCGCAGGCGCGGCAGGCAGGCGAGCAGATGACTTTCGTCGGACATGGGCTCAGCTGAAGAAACGGATCAGTTCTTGACGACGTGCCAGATGTTCTTGAAATTGTCGCCGCCGCGGTCGCCCGGATTCTTGTCGGATGCAAACAGATACAGCGGCTTGCCATTGAGAGCCAGTTGCGGGCTGCCGTCATCCCGCTTGATCACCGAGAACGGTGCGCTTGGAGTGCCGACCGGCGCCACCGGCGGCCAGGCCGTGGCGCAAGGACCGTTGCAGACGCTCTTGCCGACCGGATCGTTGTCGAAGGTGTAGACGGTCATGCCCTTGGTGGTGACGAGGACGTCGTCGGCTTTCTTGACAGCCATCTCTTCAGCAAAGGCCGCAGGCACGGCGGAGGACAGCAGGGTCAATGTCAGCAGGGACAGTGGGAGCAGTTTCATGGCGGTATTCCTTTCGTAGCAGGGTTGCGCGGTTTTGCCTTACCCATGACACGGTAGACGTCTGCAGCGCGGGTTTTATTCCACTCCCACGAAAATATATTCTTCCCGGCCCGGATCTTTATTTTGTGACAACAGTGCGTTGCATCGGCGCCAGCAAGGCCAGCAGCTTGTTCTGCGTACGCGAGGAGATCCCCGACTTGTCCATCGCCGCCTGCAGGTCTTCCACCAGCGCGTTGAACTGCGTATTGCTGAGTCCCAGGCCCTGGTGCACTTCCTTCATCGGATCGCCGCTGTACTTGCACGGACCGCCGCTCAGTTCACAGAACTGCTCGGTGATGAGCTTGGCCAGCCGCTTCATGTCGGTGTCCTTGAAAGTGTCCTTGATGCGGGCATCGGCCAGCGCCAGGGCCAGGGTGTCGTCGACCACTTTGGTCAGCACTTCCAGCCCGCCCAGATCGCGGTACAGGCTGTCGTCGGCTTTTTGCGCGAGGGCCGGCAAGGCTGTCGTCAGCACCATCAGGACAGCCAACACAGCCAACACAAACGGGATCGCAGCCAGCCGGCCCGAAATTGTCGTCGGATTTTTCATCAGAAGCCCGCCTGCACGGAAAGATAGACGCCGTCCTGGCGCTTGGGATTGTAGATGGTGATGTCGCCGAGCGAGACGTAGGCCAGCGTCAGCGACAGGTTCTTGCTCGGGAACCAGGCGACGAAGGCATCGTAATAGTCCTTCTCGTTGTCGACGGCGAGGTTGCGCGGCTTCATGCGGTATTCCGCGCCGACCACCCACTGGCGGTTGAGCAGATAGGCCACCGAGCTTTCCAGCATGGCCTGATAGCGGTCGTTCTTGTCGCCGCCGAAACCGAGGATGCCCATCTGGTTGGCCTTGGTGGCGCGCACGGTGGCGTTGAGCAGCAAGCTCTGGTCGAGGAACAGCTTGGTCGCCGCGAGGTAGTAATCGATGCCGGAATCACTCTTGGCGCCGAGGTCCTTGACGTTGGTGAGGGCAGCACCCAGGCCGCCGATGCCGTTGTTGCGCTTGACCATCACGCCGGCCGCCAGCTGCGGCATCCAGGTGTCCTGGTCGTAGACGATGTCGCCGGCCAGCTTGACCTTCACGCCATAGATGTCCTGGTCGATGCGCAGATTATTGAGCGGCGCCAGGCTGCCGGTGAAGCGCTGCCTGGCCACCGACAGCTCGACGCGGTCGGCGATGCCGACGGCCACGCCGTACGAGGCCAGCTTGTAGTCCTGGGTGCCGACATAGGTGTAATGCACATTGGCGCCGTAACTGTCGCGGCTGCCGTAACCGGTGATGGTGGCCCACGGCACCAGGCCGCCGCCGCCGGCGCCTTCGACCTGGACCACCCCGGCCGTGGCCATCAGCTTGCCCATGTCCGGCGTCATTGCGCTCTGCGCGGATGCCGTGGCGGACGTCAATGCCATGAAGGCGCTCAATGCGAGCATGGATGCCTGCCGCAGCGCTTTTCCAGCCGTATTGGTCATGTATCTCCCCTTTTCCCCCAAACACTGCCCCGAATCTGCATCGAGTCCAGGCGCAGCAACTCAGATCGCCATGTTCTCGGATTGGCTGGGCATCTCCGGCGGCGTCCATTGCTCCAGCCATTCGATGAAGCGGTCGCCGGGCATCGGCTTGCTCATGAAATAACCTTGCGCCTGGTCGCAGCCCATCTGCCGCAACAGATTCCAGACCGCCAGTGTTTCCAGCCCTTCCGCCACCACCCGCAGCCCCAGGTTGTGGCCCAGGTCGATGGTCGACTTGACGATCTTGGCGTCGTCGGCGTCATGCTCCATGTTCATCACGAACGATTTATCGATCTTCAGTTCGTCCACCGGCAGGCGCTTGAGGTAAGCCAGCGACGAATACCCGGTGCCGAAATCGTCAATCGCCAACTCCACGCCCATGGCGTTCAGGCGTTCCAGCGTCAGTTGCGCGCGCACCGGATCGTCCATGATGGCGCTCTCGGTGATCTCCAGGCACATGGACGATGGCGCCAGGTTGTTGCGCGCCAGGATATCGGCGAAGTGCTGCGGCAAATCCTGGTCCAGCAGATCACGCGTCGACAAATTGACCGAAAACTTGAGCGAAATCCCGCGTCTTTGCAGTTCGCTGCAGAGGATCGCCGTTTTGCCAAGCATCCACGACGTCAGCATGCGGATGAAGCCGGTGGTCTCGGCAAACGGGATGAAATTGTCCGGACCGATGAAGCCTTTTTCCGGATGCATCCAGCGCACCAGCGCCTCGGCGCCGACCACGCGCCCCGAGGCCAGGTCGACCTTGGGCTGGGCATACAGCAGGAATTCGTTGCGGTCGAGCGCGCGGCGCAGTTCGCTCAAGAGACTCAGGCTTTCCTGGCTGCTCTTGTCGATCGACGGTTCATAGACCGTGAAGCCGCTGCCGCGTCGCTTGGCGACATACATCGCCACTTCGGCGTTGCTCAGCAGGGTGTCGCTGTTTTCGCCGTTTTCCGGATAACCGGCGATGCCGATGCCGGCGCCGAGATCCACGGTCTGTTCATCAATCGACAGCGGCACTTCCAGCGAACTCAGGATGCGCTTGGCCTGGCGCACCGCTTCGACCTGGTCGGTGGCCGGCAGCAGGATCGCGTATTCGTCGCCGCCGAGACGGGCGACCTTGTCGTTTTCGCGTTCCAGCTGTTGCTCCAGGCGACGGCCCACCTGGCGCAGCAGGCTGTCGCCGAAGCTGTGGCCGAGCACGTCATTGACATGCTGGAAGCGGTCCAGATCCATCATCAGAATATGGCATTGGCCGCCGGTGGTTTTGGCGCGCTCGATGGCGGTGTTGAGCAGCGTGGCGAACTGCACGCGATTGGGCAGATCGGTCAACGGATCCCAATATGCCAGCCGGCGGATTTCCAGTTCGCGATTGGCGATGCCGGAACGCATGCTTTCGAACGCATCGGCCAGCTTGCCGATCTCGTCGCCGCCCTTGATGTCGATGCGGGCGCGGTAGTCGCCGGTGCCGAGCCGCTTGGCGATATCGGCCAATGCGCGCAACGGACGGGTGATGCGGCGCGCCACGAAGGCGCTGGCGAAGATCGCCATGATCACGCCGATGATGCTGATGGACAACAGGATCAGTTGCAGGCGGCGATACGGCGCCACCGCTTCGCTGATCGAGCGCTGCAGCACCGCCACCGCGCTTTGGTTGTTTCGGCCTTTGGCCAGCACCAGCAAGCGCGCGCTGTAATCGTTGTCGGCGATGCTCAGCTGGGGAATGAAACTGTTGCCGGCCGGTGACTGCGGCAATTGCGACATCAGCATGGTTGACTCCGGCTTGGCCAGCGTCGAGATGTCCTGCTGCCACTGGCCTGCGCGTGTGCTCACCAGCACGCTGACCTGCAGCGACGACAAGGCGCGCATGTCGGAAATCAGTTTTTTGTCGACCGGGAAACCCATCACGACCCAGCCGATGATGACCGGAGCCCGCACCGGCACGGCGACGATCTGAAACAGGTTGTCGTCAACGATCACGGTGTCGGAGGCGCCGTTGGTGGCGACAGCCTTGCCGACCAGCTCCAGCGCGCTGCGCTGCAGGTCGGTGCTGGGATAGGCCTGGGTGGACGCCTTGACGCGCTGATCGGTGCCGATCAGCATCGACAGCGTCGAGCCGATGCGCGCGCCGTGGTTTTCGAGTACGGAGGTGATGGTTTCGCGATCGTCGGTGCCGAGCGCCTGGCGGAAGCCGAAATCCGACGCCAGCAACCGGGCGCCCTGGGTCAGCTTGTCGGCATTCTGCTCCAGCAGGCGCAGGAACACGCGCTCGCCGATGATCAGCTCGTCGCGGATCGACGCGCGCGCGTTTTCATCGATCGCCTTGCGAATGGCGATGAAACCCGCCAGCTGGACCAGCAGGATCAGGATGATGAATAGTGCAACGATGCGGTTTTCCAGCCGATGCCAACGCACTTGTGAGCTCCCCGTTTCCCTTAGCTTGCGATGACGCTTATTCCACCGGAACGGCCTTGACGGCCAGCTTGACCGAGGCGTTCATATCGGCGCCCTGATACGTGATCGGCTGCTCCATCGCCGCCTCATTGGGCGCCATCTTGAAATACCAGGCCTTCAGCGCGTATTTGCCGTTGACCAGGCCGTCCAGCTTGACGCGCCCGGCCATGTCGGTCTTGCCGAAGAACGGCGTATTGACGACTTGCACGTACGCGACCATCTGGTCGTGAATATTACAGCCCAGCACCACGGTGCCGACCTTGTCGAACACGATCGGGCTGGTCGGCACGCCGGAATACAGCTTCAGCTCGAAAGTCTTGGCCGGCGAAAACGAATAGACGTGATGCCGCACCTTGTCGTGATTGGGAAAGAGAATAGGCGTGCCGACTTGCACCACGCTTACCAGCGGGAAGAATTTGACGTCCTTTTGCTCCACTTCGGCCTGCTTGAGCGATTTCGGCACCACCTGGCCGCCGGCCGGCTCGGCGTACACCACCGCATTGGGCACGGGCGCGCCGGTGACGTCGAGCACCTGCACGGTCACGGTCGCGGCCGCAGCGCTCACGGCGGCGCCGGCCGCCAGCAACGCAAGACCCCCTGCCAGCATGCGACGGGCATGCCGGTGAACAAACGATAGACGCATCATCGCCGCAAATTTGAATTTGAAAAACGGATCGAAAAATCGGCAGCACAACCTGCCAGCCTGCTCACCTCGGAATTGTTATCTGGGGCGTTTTTGGCGAGCGAGACTCATTATGCAATTAATTCGATCTTTGCGCTGTTAAATAACCAACAACTGCCGGAACAATTTCTGATCGCACGCTGGCCGCATTGAGTCCCGGCGGCGCGATCAGCACCACCGCATTGACCAGCGCCTTGAGCATGCGCTGGACCACGAAGGCCGCCACATCCACGTCCGGCGCGCTGATGCTCTTGCGATGCTTGATCAGGACGCCGCGGATGGCTTCAAAGAAGCGCTGGCGGACATGGTTCGACACCGGCAGGTGAAATGAGGGGAATTCTTCTTCCAGGATGCGATTGAGTTCCGGTTCGACCAGATGCGCCGCCACCAGCGCCTCGATCAGCGCTTCGAAGTCGCGCTCGAGGCTGCCCGAGGCGTCCATCTTCGCGACGACTTCTTCAAACAGATGCAGCATGCGCGCGACGTGGCGTTCGCGCAGCGCAAAAATCAGCGCGTCTTTGTTGGGAAAATACTGATACAGCGAACCGACGCTGATGCCCGCCGCTTCCGCCACGAGATTGGTGTTGGTCTTGGCGTAACCGCGTTCCACCAGCACTCTCGCCATGGCGTCCAGGATAGTGTCGACCATGGCTTTCGAGCGCGCCTGGCGAGGTTCTTTACGTGGCTGCAGTTTCATTTTTCAATCCAACTTTCTAACATGAGCTAATGTTCGTATATGCGAGTATAATACAAAAAGATGAGTTTTTACTCGCTAGCGTGCAAACAGCTTCAGCAAGTAGCCACCGGCCAGGAAGTTCAAACGGTGGCAGCAACCTCGTCGAAAAATTCAGCATCAGGTCGGTTGCCGGACTCATCGGCGACGCATTAGCTATATTGATCCACATCCAGATACAGCAATAAGAATCCACTTTGGAGAATGTCATGACATCCGCCTCATCGCCCGCACTGCGTTTGCGGGTGGTCGCCCTTTGCGCGCTCACCATCGGCACCTTCGGCCTGTCCGGCTGTGCCAGCTTCAGCGGCATCGGCAGCGATAAACACATGGCGCAACCCGGCGATTACGCCGCCGAGCGCAGCCTGGCCGCTCAGGGCCAGGGCCAATGGCCGGCCGCCAATTGGGTTGACCAGTTCGGCGACGCGCAGCTCAGCGCGCTGATTGCCGAAGCCATGGAAAACAGCCCCAGCCTTCAGCAAGCCCAGGCGCGTATCGCCTCGGCCAGCGCACTGGCCGAAAGCAAGGGCGCACCGCTGCTGCCGACCGTGACCGCCGATGCGTCCGTCACGCGCAACCTGTTTCCGGAAACCACCATTTATCCGCCACCCTACGGCGGCAGCTGGTACAACGAGAAAAAAGCGTTCCTGAACCTCGGCTATGAGCTGGATCTCTGGGGCAAGAACCATGCCGCACTGGCGCAAGCCGTGTCGCAGCAGAAGGCCGCCGAAGCCGGCGCCCAGGAAACCCGCCTGGTGCTGGCCAGTTCGATTGCCTCGACCTACAACCAGCTGGCGACCGAATATGCGCTGCATGATATTGCGCAGCGCACCGTCAACCAGCGCGAGTCGCTGCAAAGGATCACCTCCGACCGCGTCAAGACCGGTCTCGACACGCAGATCGAACGCAGCCAGTCGCAAGGCAGCAGCGCCGAAGCACGCGCCCAGCTGGTGCAAAGCGAAGGCCAGATCACGCTGACGCGCCAGCAGCTCGGCGTACTGATCGGCAAGGGTCCGGACCGCGGCCTGCAAATCGCCGCGCCGCGCATGGCCACGCTGACCACGCCGGAACTGCCGGCGCAGTTGCCGCTGAACCTGCTTGGCCGCCGTCCCGACATCGTCGCGGCACGCTGGCAGGTAGAAGCCGCGACCAAGGACATCGATGTCGCCAAGGCGCGCTTCTATCCCGACATCAACCTGTCGGCGATGATCGGCTTCGACTCGCTGCTCAACTCGAATCCGTTCACGGCCGCTAGCAAGAGCATTGCGTTCGGCCCGGCGATCAGCCTGCCGGTCTTCGAAGGCGGCGCGCTGCGCGCCAACCTGAAGGGATCATATGCATCGTACGACATGGCGGTGGCGTCGTATAACCAGACGCTCAATGAAGCCTACGGCGACGTCGCCCGGCAGATCACCGGCATTCGTTCCATTGATCGCCAGCTGCCGATTCGCCGCGAAGCACTGGCGTCGACGCAGCGCGCCTACGATCTGGCGCGCGAACGCTATCGCATCGGCCTGACCTCGCAACTGGTGGTGCTCAACGCCGAAACCGCCCTGCTCGCCCAGCAACAGGCGCTGATCAACCTGGAAGCCAGCAAGCGCAACCAGCAGATCGGCCTGTTCAAGGCGCTGGGCGGCGGCTTCGATGCGCAGCAGGCGGGGCTGGCGATTGCAACGCCGGCAGCCCCTGCGGCAACCAAGGCGCAATAATTTTTATCAGACGGATCCAAGCGTGACGCAACTGCCCATGAGCGGTTGCGCCTCCCAGAAAAAACAAAGAGATACACGGAGTAATTCATGAGTGAAGCCCTTCCACAAAACGGCAGCGCCGCCAGCAACGGTAATGGCAACGGCAAACGCAAGCGCCAGTTGCTGCTGCTGACGATCGTCCTGCTGGCCATTGCCATCGGCCTTTTCCTGTACTGGTTCCTGCATGCCCGCTTTTTCGAAGAAACCGACGACGCTTACGTCGGCGGCAACGTCGTGCAGATTTCGGCGCAGGTCGGCGGCACCGTCACCGCGATCAAGGCCGACGACACGCAAGTCGTCAAGGCCGGCCAGCAACTGGTGTCGCTCGACGCCGCCGACACCAAACTCGCCCTGGCGCAAGCCGAAGCGGCATTGGCCCAGGCCGTGCGCCAGACCCGCCAGACCTTCCTGAACAACGACACGCTGGCGGCCAACGTCGCTGCGGCTGAAACCAATCTCGCACGCTCCCGCGACGACCTGCAACGCCGTCAGGCCGGCATCGCTTCCGGCGCCGTCTCGCAGGAAGACCTGGCGCATGCCCAGGACGCCGTCAAGAATGCCGCCGCCGCACTCGACCAGGCCCGCGCCAGTCTTGCCGCCAATCGCGCCCTGACCGATCACACCAGCGTGACCGAACATCCGAATGTGCTGCAGGCGGCCACCCAGGTGCGCAACGCCTACCTGAACTACGCCCGCGTCAATATCGTGGCGCCGGTCTCGGGCTTCGTGTCCAAGCGTTCGGTGCAACTGGGCCAGCGCATTGCTCCCGGCAACCCGCTGATGGCCATCGTGCCGCTGGAACAGATCTGGATTGACGCCAACTTCAAGGAAGGCCAGTTGAAGCACATCCGCATCGGCCAGCCGGTTGAGGTGATTGCCGACGTCTACGGTTCCGACGTCAAGTACAAGGGCACCGTGGTCGGCTTCTCGGCCGGCACGGGTGGCGCCTTCTCGCTGTTGCCTGCGCAGAACGCCACCGGCAACTGGATCAAGGTGGTCCAGCGCGTGCCGGTGCGCATCGCGCTCGATCCGCAGGAAGTCCAGGCGCATCCGCTGCGCGTCGGCCTGTCGACCACCGCCACTGTGGACATCCACGGCGACGGCAAGACGCTGGAAGCAGCACCGACCAACTTCCAGACCAACGTCTACAGCGACCTCGGCAAGCAAGCCGATGAGATCGTCGACCGCATCATCAGCGACAACGCCAGCGGCCTGCAGGCTCAGAACCAGACGGCGTCGAAGAAGAAGGCCGCCATCGTCATTCCTCACACCTGATCGGACGCATCCTCCATGGCGAGCAGTCCTCAAACCTATACACCACCGCCGCCGCTGACCGGCGGCAAGCTGGTGCTGGGCACCTTGTGCGTGTCGCTGGCGGTGTTCATGAACGTGCTCGATTCGTCGATTGCGAACGTGGCGATCCCGACCATCTCGGGCAACCTCGGCGTCTCCATCGATGAAGGCACCTGGGTCATTACCTCTTTTGCAGCGGCCAATGCGATCTCGATTCCGCTGACCGGCTGGCTGACGCAGCGTATCGGCGCAGTGCGCCTGTTCGTCTCCTCGGTGCTGCTGTTCGTGCTGGCGTCGTGGCTGTGCGGCCTGGCGCCGACACTGCCGATCCTGCTGGGCGCGCGCGTCCTGCAAGGCCTGGTGGCCGGCCCGATGGTGCCACTGTCGCAATCGCTGCTGCTGGGGGCCTACCCCAAATCCAAAGCCTCGTTTGCGCTGGCGCTATGGGGCATGACCGCCGTGGTCGCGCCGGTGGCCGGACCGGCGCTGGGCGGCTGGATTACCGATGCCTATAAATGGCCGTGGATCTTCTACATCAACATCCCGGTCGGCTTGCTGGCCGCCGGCATGACGATGGCGATCTACAAGGATCGCGAAAGTCCCACGCATAAACTGCCGATCGACACCATCGGCCTGCTGTTGCTGATCACCTGGGTGGCGGCATTCCAGATCATGCTCGACAAGGGCAAGGACCTGGACTGGTTTGCGTCGCCGACCATCGTGACGCTCGGCATCATTGCGGCGGTGGCCTTCGCCTACTTCGTGATCTGGGAATTGAACAACGACCATCCCGTGGTGGACTTGCGCCTGTTCGGCAGGCGCAACTTCTTCGGCGGCACGGTGGCGATCTCCATCGGCTACGGCGTGTTCTTCGGCAACCTGGTGCTGCTGCCGCAATGGCTGCAGCAGTATCTCGGCTACCGGTCCATCGACTCCGGCCTGTCGACGGCGCCGATCGGTATTTTTGCGGTGATCCTGATGCCGCTGATCGGCAGGTTCCTGCCGCGCATGGATGCACGCAAGGTGGCGACGGCGTCCTTCGTCGGCTTTGCCTGCGTGTTCTTCATGCGCTCGCGCTACAACCTGGAAGTCGATCAGTGGACGGTCATTTTGCCGACGCTGTTGCAGGGTATTCCAACGGCGATGTTCTTCGTGCCGCTGACGGTGCTGCTGCTGTCCGGCCTGCCGCCGGAACGCATCCCCGCCGCTGCCGGCCTGTCGAGCTTCGTGCGCGTGTTCTGCGGCGCGATCGGCACCTCGGTGGCGACCACCGCGTGGAACAACCGCACCATCGTTCATCACGCCCAGCTGATCGAACATGCCACACCTTACAGCACGGCGTTGCAGCAGATGTTCAGCAATCTCACCGGCAATTTCGGCATGAGCACCGAGCAGGCCACCGGCCTGATCGAACGCAACCTGAACGCGCAGGCGGCGATGATCGGCATCAACGACATCTTCTGGCTGTCGGGCGTGATTTTCCTGGTGATCATTCCGGTGATCTGGATCATCAAGCCCGCCAAGGGCAACGCAGGCGCGGAAGCGGCGGCCGCGGCGCACTGATCCGCACCCTGCTCTTGCGCAAAGAAAAGCGCTCGCTCCCGCACGGGACGAGCGCTTTTTTTGTTCACGACGTTACCGATGCAGTAACAACCGCATCCGGCATGGCGGTGAGCACCTCACCCGATCCGCATACCTATACGCAAAGCTAGCGAACTTTCGACTCGCGAACCACGCAAACACCTCCAAACATTTTTCCGGTGTGTCAAAGCACAATTGCGAGTACTCATCATATCTCAGTGAATCAAACCGAAATTCACCTTAACAACTAAAGAAAATACGGAACTCATATCACCCCGTATTTTCTCATTCCTGAATCTGGCGGAATTTACAGCACGACAAATAGTGCTGGCTGTGCGACTTGTCGATCATCGACAGACCTTTCCATTTGTGAAAATAGTACAGATCGGCCACGCATTTTGTGGTGGCGACTATCGCGATCGCAGCCCTATAGTCCTTCTTGTCGCGAAAAAACGTGGCCGGCACAGTCGGTCAAACGTAAGCGTCGGCAGTTGAATTTTTTACTGCGTTGCCAAAAAAATAACGGAGACAACAACGATGAATAAACATTTCTGTACCGGCGCGCTCGCCGGCTTCGCATTACTGACCTCCACGGCTTTCGCGGCAGACTCCTGCAACGTACCGCAATTGAAGGTTCTCGCACAAAAAACATTGGGTCTGACAACCATGGAAAAATCCTTGGCGGAATACAGCAAGACCAGCGGCACCAAAGTCGACCTCGTGTATTTCGGCGAAAACGACCGCCGTGGCAAGTCTCGCCTGGATGCCTCCACCAAAGCTGGTGCCTACCAAGTGTATTACGTCGACGAAGCCAATGTGGCCGAATTCGCGGCAGCCGGTTGGATTTTGCCGTTGTTGAAGTACTACCCGAAGGAATACGACTACAACGATTTCCTGCCGGGTCGCCGTTCCGTGGCGAGCTACAAGGATGTCGCTTACTTTGCGCCGTTGTACGGCGGCGGCGACTTCCTTTATTACCGCAAGGATTTGCTGGAAAAGGCCCACATTGCCGTGCCGCAAACGCTGAGCGAACTGCAGACTGCCATCAAGAAGCTGAATAATCCCCCGAACGTTTATGGCTGGGTGGCGCGCGGTCAACGCGGCTCAGGTATGAACGTCTGGCGCTGGTCTCCCTTTTTCACTGCCATGGGCGGCGAATGGGTTGGCAAGGATGGCAAAGCCAGCTTCAATTCCGCTGCCGGCGTAAAAGCCACGCAAACCTACATGGATCTGCTGAAATACGCACCTCCCGGCAGCGCCACCTATGACTGGAGCAATGCGATCGAAGCCTTCCGCGCTGGCAAGGTTGCGTTCATGATCGAGTCCACGCCATTCGCCGACTGGATGGAAGACGCCAGCAAATCCTCGGTGGCAAGCACTGTCGGCTACGCCCGGCCACCTGCGCCGCTGTCTTCTGCTGGCTTCGGCCACGGTTTTGCCATTGCTGCTTACGGCAGCAAGGACGAGTGCACCCGCCAGGCCGCCGGCAAATTCATCGCCTGGGCCAGCAGCAAAGAGCAAGAACAGGCGCGCCTCAAGGATGGCGTGTTCAGCGACTATAACCGCACCAGCACAATTGCCAGCCCTTTCTTCAAGCAGCACGTGAAACCTGGCATCGTCACCGGTCTGAATGCAATCAGCGACACCACCAAACTCAACATCTGGTCGTCACCTGTATGGCCGCAGGTGGGCGATAACCTTGGTGTGGTGCTGGAGGAACTGTTCACCGGTACTCGTACCAATGTCAAAGCCGCACTGGACGATGCTGCCAAATATACCGACGCCGTCAGCGCTCGCGCCAACCGCCGCTAGGACATTTTCTGATTGCACGGCGGTGCCTCACCGGTACCGCCAGGCGTGGCTTTTCGAGAAAAAACAATGAACAAACGTCATCGCACTTCCCTATCCTATGTGTTCCTGCTGCCCCCGTTGCTGATCCTGGCCGTCCTGGCGCTGGTGCCGACCATGGGTGCGATATACCTCGCGCTGCGCGATCGTATGCTGCAATACGCCGACAGTCGTTTCATCTGGTTCGAAAATTTTTCACGGCTGATGGAAGACCGTCGCTTTCTCAATGCAATCAAGGTTTCGGCCCAATGGGAGGCGGTCACGGTAACTGGCACCCTGCTGGTCGGCGTACTGCTGGCGATCTGGCTGTTTGAGAAAACCACGCCGCGCACCCGCAACCTGCTCTCAGTACTACTGATCATTCCGGTGCTATTGCCGCGCGTGTCTGCCGCTTTCCTTTGGAAATTCATGTTTTCGCCCTTGCTTGGCATCGTCAGTTGGCTGCTGGGTTTTGTCGGTCTTGGCAACATCGCCTTCCTGTCCGATCCCGGCCTGGCATTGTTGGCGGCGGCCTTTGTCGACATCTGGCAATGGGGACTGTTTTTCGCCGTGATCGTTCTCAAGTTGCTGGAAACCCTGCCGCCGGAACCGCTGGAAGCGGCTCGTATCGATTATGCCCGCAGCTGGGAACTATATGCGCTGGTGGCGTTGCCGATGCTGCGTGCGCCACTGGTCAGCCTGACGCTGATCAAGATGATCGAATCGTTGCGCTCTTTTGACCTGATCTATGTCATGACCAAAGGTGGCCCCGGTATCGCCACCGAGACCCTGGATATGTATGCCTATTCGCAGGGTATCGGCCTGTCCGGCGATATCTCCTACGCATCAGCAATGGCGGTCCTGATGATGATATTGACGACTGCGCTGTTCACAATCATTTGGAAGCGAGCAAAAAAATGGCAAGAGTAATCGCAGACCTGCAAACGCATGCCGAAACGCCGCCTCGTGTACTGAAAAAAACTGCCACCGGGAGCAAACCGATACGCCGCATACTCAAACTTCTCAACTGGCTGGGGCTGGCGATGCTGCTGAGCGTAGCCTTGTTCCCGGTGCTGTGGGCGGTGCTGAATTCACTGAAGGAACTAATGGATATCGTGTCGCCGACGCCGCGCTTTGTGTTTCAGCCGACGCTGGAAAATTATCGCCAGGTGCTGCAAACACCGGCAGTCTTGTCCGGTCTCTATAACAGTGTTCTGATAGTCGGATCTTCAGTGGGACTCGGTGCCCTGCTGGGCATTCCTGCCGCCTATGCAATTGCGCGCTATCCCATGCGCCTGCGCGACGACATTCAGTTCTTCGTGTTGTCGTTGCGTTTCCTCCCGCCCGTTGCGGTAGCGATTCCCTTGATGGCGATCTGGATCGACCTCGGCATCTATGACACAAAATTTTCACTGATTGTGACGTATCTGTTGACCACGCTGTCGACCGTTATCTGGCTTTCCATTCCGGCCTTCCAGCGTGTCCCACGCGAAATCGAGGAAGCGGCACTCATCGACGGCTACGGTCCGTATGCTGTGTTCTGGCGTATTGCCTTACCGCTTGCTTCAAAAACCTTGCTGGGCGGAGTCGTGTTCAGTTTCGTGCTGGTCTGGAACGAACTGATGATGGCATTGACACTGTCTTCTCAGCAAGCCGCTACCTTGCCGGTGATTGCCGCGACGTTCACCTCGATGGGACAGGAAGTTCCATGGGGCGTGCTCAACGCATCGACGGTATTGCTGGCCTTGCCGCCACTGGTATTTCTGGGCTTGCTGAGTCAGTTATTGAATTCGATGCTGAAGCATCGTTAATTCACTCAAGATTAAGAACTCGTTTCACAAAGAAACGGATTCCAAAAAACGGGGTAGCGCCGACCGCTGCATTAACAAGATGATGGAGTAAATGATGAAAGCCCTTGTCCTCGAAAAGCAGCACGATATCCAGCTGCGGGAGATCGATCTGCCGCTGGCTATCGGCCCGCGCGATGTCAAGATCAAGATACACACGGTAGGCGTCTGCGGCAGCGACGTGCACTACTATCAACACGGCAATATCGGATCTTTCGTGGTGAACGAGCCTATGGTGCTGGGACATGAGGCCGCCGGCGTAGTGGCTGAAGTGGGTGCAGAGGTCCGCAACCTCAAAGTCGGCGACCGCGTCTGCATGGAGCCGGGCGTGCCCGACTTCGAATCGACCGCGACCCGACTGGGACTCTACAACCTCGATCCGAAGGTACGCTTCTGGGCGACACCGCCTGTCCACGGCTGCCTGACACCATTTGTCTCGCACCCGGCGGCATTTACTTACAAGTTGCCGGACAATGTCAGCTTCGCCGAAGGCGCAATCGTGGAACCACTGGCCATCGGCTTGCAGGCCGCCACGAAAGCACGCATCAAACCGGGCGACCTGGCGGTAGTGATCGGCGCCGGCACGATCGGCATGATGACCGCGCTGGCGGCGCTGGCCGGCGGTTGCAGCGGGGTGGTGATCTGTGACCTGGTTCAGGAAAAGCTGGACGTGATCGATCCCTACCCCGGCATCACCACCGTCAACCTGCGCCGACAATCGCTGCCGGAAATGGTCGCCGGGATCAGCAGCGGCTGGGGAGCCGATATTGTGTATGAGGCCAGCGGCAGCGACAAAGCTTACGATGGCATCTTCGATCTGCTATGCCCGGGCGGCTGCCTGGTGCTGGTGGGCATGCCGAACACCAAAGTGGCAATCGATATTGTGGCGATCCAGACCAAGGAAATCCGCATCGAATCGGTATTCCGCTACGCCAATATCTTCTCGCGCGCGTTGGCTCTGATCGCTTCCGGCAAGATCAACGTCAAACCTTTCATTTCACGTTCGTTTAAATTCGCCGACGGCGTCGCCGCCTTCGAGGCTGCTGCCGGTGCTGACCCGCACGACGTCAAAATTCAGATCGAATTGGAGTGAGCGACATGGCCAGCATTGTTTGTGACAAGCTAGCAAAAAATTACGAAGGCAATCCGGTTGTCCATGATTTCAGCATGGAGATTGCCGATGCTGAATTCATCGTCTTGCTCGGCCCCTCCGGCTGCGGCAAGTCAACCATTTTGCGCATGATGGCCGGACTGGAAGATATCAGCGACGGCGCGTTGCACATCGGAGCGCGGCAGGTGAACGATCTGCCGCCGCGCGAGCGCGATATCGCCATGGTATTCCAGAACTACGCCCTGTATCCGCACATGACGGTGTATGACAACATGGCCTTCGGTCTGCGCCGTCTGAAGACGCCTGAGAGCGAAATCAAAATCAGAGTTGAACAAGTGGCGCAGATGCTTAGCCTGGAACCGCTGCTGCAGCGTAAGCCGAAGCAAATATCGGGAGGCCAGCAGCAACGCGTGGCGATCGGTCGCGCCATGATCAAAACGCCTTCGGTGTTCCTGTTCGACGAGCCGCTGTCAAACCTGGACGCCAAGCTGCGCGCTCAGCTGCGCGGTGATATCAAGCGTCTGCATCGCCAGTTGGCGACTACCTCGGTCTACGTCACGCACGACCAGCTGGAGGCCATGACACTGGCTGATCGCATCGTTCTGTTAAAAGCCGGACGCATCGAACAAATCGGCACGCCGGCGCAGATATACAACCATCCGGTATCCAAATTCGCCGCGGGTTTTATCGGCACCCCCGCCATGAACTTCATCGACTGCGTCGCCAGCCAAGAAAACGGGATGACGGTACTCGACAGCGGTGCAGCCAAATGGCGTTTGCCGCAATCCTTGTTTGCAATCGCTCATGGCCAGCCAGTAGTACTGGGAATACGCCCCAACCACATGTCCATCATGGGTGTCGACGACGAGTCCATCGAAGTGCAAGGTCGTGTCGATCTGGTCGAGCTGCTCGGGGCGGAATCCTTGGTCAGTCTGCTGCATGCCAGCCATGAAATCAGTGCGCTGGTGCCGGCCAATCGCTGCCCGCAGACAGGAACGCAAGTATGCTTTAATGTCTCGATCAACAACCTACATGTGTTCGATGCGGAGTCAGGTCGCAGCCTTGTGTTGCGCCATTGATATCCCTTGTTGCCAGGTAGTCAAAGGAGATAACATCGTGCGCCCCGACCTTGAGCTTATCCAGAAAGTGCAGTATCAGTCATTCCGCGTCTGGTCTCACGGCTACCCGCACCAAGTAGCGCGCTGGCACTATCACCCCGAATATGAACTGCATTATTTGCGGCAGACGCACGGCAAGATGTTTGTCGGCGACTACATCGGTGACTTCGGACCAGGCAACCTGGTGCTGGTCGGCCCGAATATTCCGCACAACTGGGTAAGCGAACTGGCGCCCCGCGTGAGCATCGTGGAACGCGACCTGGTCCTGCAATTCGGCGCCGACTTCATACAGGATTGCATGGCCCTGTTCCCTGAATTTGGCCAGATGCAAAACCTGCTCGATGATGCGCGTCTCGGCGCGCAGTTCGGAGAAGACGCAGAAGTACGCGCAGATGAAGCCCTGTCTGCCATGCTCACCGCCAGCGATGCGCGACGCGTGATCCTGTTCCTCGATCTGCTGGACTACTTGTCGCGTGCGCCGCGCGTAATGCTGGCCAGCCCCAGCTACGATCCGGGTGTCGACCAGCGTCGCAACGCCGTCATCAATCAGGTGCTCTCCTACATCCTGGAAAACTACACGTCCGATCTGCGAGAAGCCGATCTGGCCGAGCTGACGCGGATGAGCTGCGCAACCTTCTCGCGCTTCTTCCGCAAGCATACTGGCCTGACCTTCGTCCAGTACGTCAATCATCTGCGTCTGAATCGCGCCTGCGAACTATTGATGCACAGCGAGCTACCGGTGACCGACATCTGCTACCGGGTAGGCTTCAACAACGTCTCGCATTTCAATCACCAGTTCCTGCAAAAGAAACAGATGTCGCCCTCCAAGTTTCGAGCCTGTCATCTGACCCAAAGCAACAGCGCTCTAAGCCAGCCCGCGATGCAGTAAAAAGGATTCATTCATGTATTTAGGTATCGACCTCGGCACTTCCGAGATTAAAGCGATGTTGGTCGACGGCGACAATAAGCCGATCGTCAGCAGTGCCGTCCAACAGATCATCAGCAGACCCTATCCGCTGTGGTCGGAACAGAGCCCGGAAAACTGGTGGCAAGCGACCTGCGAAGCATTGGAGCAATTGCGCAGATCTGCACCGGCCGCGTTTGCAGAGGTGCGTGCAATCGGCATTTCAGGTCAGATGCACGGCGCCGTGCTGCTCGACGGACGCCATCGCGTACTGCGACCAGCCATACTCTGGAACGATACTCGTTCTTTCGCCGAATGCATCGAACTGGAAGCCTTGGTGCCGGAATCGCGCGAGATTACCGGCAATCTGGCAATGCCCGGCTTCACTGCACCCAAGCTGCTGTGGCTGCAAAAGCACGAACCAACCGTATTTCGCAGCATTTCAAAAGTACTGTTGCCAAAGGATTACCTTGTCTACCGCCTCACTGGCGAACTGGTGTCTGACATGTCGGATGCGGCAGGTACGTTGTGGCTGGATGTCGCCCGCCGTGACTGGTCTGAACGCATGTTGACAGCTACCGGCCTGACGCGCGAACAGATGCCCGCCCTGATTGAAGGTTGCGAGGTCGCAGGCAACCTGAAAGAAGATCTTGTCCGCCAATGGGGTCTCAGCGGGACGGTCGTGGTGGCCGGCGGCGCAGGCGACAACGCGGCCTCGGCAGTGGGCGTCGGAGCGGTCAGTCCCAACAGCGCGCTGGTGTCGCTTGGCAGTTCCGGGGTGATATTCGTGTCCACTGATCATTTTTCACCGAATCCGGCGCAGGCAGTGCATGCCTTCTGCCACGCACTGCCGGATCGATGGTGTCAGATGAGCGTGACGTTGGCGGCAGCCACCAGTCTGTCTTGGGCCACCCGCCTCACCGGACATGGCAGCGAAGCAGCGTTTGCTAAACTGGCCGAAGACGTCGTAATGGAAACAGCGCCAGTATTCCTGCCCTACCTGAACGGCGAGCGCACACCGCATAACAATGCGCAAGCCACAGGCATGTTCGTCGGACTCACCTCAAATACCGATGCTGCGGCGATTGCCTATAGCGTGATGGAGGGGGTGGCGTTCTCGCTGGCCGACGGCTACGCAGCATTGACGGCGGCAGGCACCCGCATCGAGCAGGCAGTATTCGTCGGCGGCGGCGCCCGCAGCCGTTTTTGGGGGACGCTGGTGGCATCTGCTTGCGGCTTTACTTTACAGCGACCGAGGGGCGGCGACCTCGGCGGCGCCTTTGGCGCAGCCCGGCTGGCACGAATGGCTGCCACCGGCGAAGCTGCCGAAGCGGTATGCAGCCGCGTGCCCGACGAAGACCTGATCAAGCCATCAGCCATGCTGGCCGCAAGGCTCAAGCCGCGTCACGAGCGTTATCAGCGCTTGTATCGAACGATTAACGAGAAGGCATTGTTCTGAATCATCGGCCATTCAGGCCGACAGGATGCGATGGTGAAATCGCAAGTGATCTTCCATGAACGTCGAGATGAAGTAGTAGCCGTGGTCGTAGTCGTCATGCCGGCGCAATTCCAGCGGCTGTTTCGCTTCGGCGCAGGCGGCTTCAAATTCCTGCGGCAACAATTGCTCCGCGAGGAATTTGTCAGCTAGCCCCTGGTCGATCAGGATGCCTTGCGGGAATGGCGTCGCGGTCTTGCGCATGAGCGCGCTGGCGTCATGCTCCAGCCAGCCCGCACGATCACCGCCGAGATAGTTGCCGAACGCCTTTTCGCCCCAGGGGCATTGCGACGGCGCAGCGATCGGCGCGAACGCCGACACCGAACGGTAGACGGCCGGATGGCGCAGCGCCAGCGTCAACGCGCCATGACCGCCCATCGAATGGCCGAATACGCCGATCCGGGCCGCATCCGCAGCGAACTCTTTCACGATCAATGCGCGCAGCTCCTGCACCACGTACGACTCCATGCGGTAGTGCTTGCTCCACGGCGCTTGCGTCGCATCGAGGTAAAAGCCGGCGCCCGCGCCGAAGTCCCAGGAGTCGCTTTCGCCGGGGATATTCGCGCCGCGCGGACTGGTGTCCGGCGTCACCAGCATGATGCCGAGTTCGGCGGCGACACGCTGGGCGCCGCCCTTGATCATGAAGGTCTCTTCGGTACAAGTCAGCCCGGCCAGGTAAAACAGCACCGGCACCGGGCCTTGCTTCGCCTGCGGCGGCGTGAACACCGAGAAACGCATCGGCAGGCCGATCTCCTGCGAGTCGTGCTTGTAAAAACCCTGCACGCCGCCGAAACAGGCGTGCCCACTCAACAGTTCCGGCGCCACGTCAGAACTCGACGACGGAGCGGATGGATTCGCCGCTCTTCATCAGGTCGAAGCCTTCGTTGATGCGTTCCAATGGCAGCTTGTGGGTGATCAGGTCGTCGATATTGAGCTTGCCCTCCATGTACCAGTCGACGATCTTCGGCACGTCGGTGCGACCGCGTGCGCCGCCGAACGCCGAGCCCTTCCAGACCCGGCCGGTGACCAATTGGAACGGACGGGTGCTGATTTCCTGGCCGGCTGCGGCCACGCCAATGATGATCGACTGGCCCCAGCCCTTGTGACAGCACTCCAGCGACTGGCGCATGGTGGTGGTGTTGCCGATGCACTCGAAACTGTAGTCGGCGCCGCCGTCGGTCAGGCCGATGATGGCGTCGACGACGTTGGAAACGTCCTTGGGATTGATGAAGTCGGTCATGCCGAACTTGCGCGCCATGGCTTCACGACCAGGGTTCAGGTCGACACCGATGATCTTGTTGGCGCCGACCATTCTGGCCGCCTGGATCACGTTCAGGCCGATACCGCCGAGGCCGAAGACGACCACGTTGGCGCCCGCCTCCACCTTGGCGGTGAACAGCACTGCGCCGACACCGGTGGTCACGCCGCAGCCGATGTAGCAGACCTTGTCGAACGGCGCATCTTCACGAATCTTTGCCAGGGCGATTTCCGGCACCACGATGTAGTTGGAAAACGTCGATGTGCCCATGTAGTGGAACAAGGGCTTGCCGTCGAGCGAGAAGCGGCTGGTCGCGTCCGGCATCAGACCTCGACCCTGGGTCGAGCGAATCGCCTGGCACAGGTTGGTCTTTTGCGAGAGGCAGAATTTGCACTCGCGGCATTCCGGCGTGTACAGCGGGATGACGTGGTCATCCTTCTTCAGGCTCTTGACGCCGGGACCGACATCGACCACCACGCCCGCGCCTTCATGGCCGAGGATGGCCGGGAAGATACCTTCCGGATCGGCGCCCGAGAGCGTGTAGTAATCGGTATGGCAGATGCCGGTGGCCTTGATCTCGACCAGCACTTCACCGGCCTTGGGGCCACCCAGTTCGACTTCCTCAATGGTCAATGGTTTGCCGGCCTGCCAGGCGACTGCTGCTTTGGTCTTCATGAATGTCCCTTTGATCTGTTGATGGAAAATGTCGGCGTACTTGTAGAATCCGTCCGCGTGCACATGGCGTATCGGAGACGCCTTCCCGGTGCATTGCGAACGGATCGCATTCCGGGCCGGCGCCTGCACAAAAAATAGGCAATTAAAACGCCTTCCGCCGAAGCCTCGTATTATCGCATTGCCAGAGGGAATTGGTTTGCAAGGAAATAATCGTCCTTCGCTCAAGGAAGCCGAACTTTGTCCGTAAACGACCTGTCTGCGTTTGATCGACGGATGACAAAGCATTCTGCTTGCGGTATGGTTAATCCATAAAAAGACGATTCACAGAAGAAACAGAACAGGAATCGATCTTGACAAGCAACATTCCTCGCGGACAAGAACAACTACCGGGGGACACCGGTTTTGTTTTGATTACAGCAACATCACTCAATACTGGCCAAATGGGAAAAGGGATAAAGTCGCTAGGAAGGGCAACCAGTACATTACGGACCTTGCTTTTTTTTGTGGTGTTCGTCATCGCCGTCATCAGTGCTCAGACATGGTGGGAAGTCGAGCAGGACCGGCAGTTGACGATCGCTTCCGAAAAAAGCAGCTCCATGGTGGCCGTACGCAGTGTCGAAGAACACGCGGAACGGATACTGGCCGATATCGACCACATGCTGACGTCGGCGTCAGTCGCCATCCAGACTGCGGACCAGCACATTCTTGACGACGACGTCGGCCTCTATCAACTGCTCTCCAATGAAAAGCAGGCGCTGGCTCCGGTGCAATCGCTGCGTTTCGTCGACATGACCGGCGTCAGCCGCGCCAGTTCGATGCGCGTAGGTGCGACCGAGATCGAACTCAACGATCTGCAACTGCGCGAGGTCGACGCCAATCCGGCGTTGCCGCACTATTTCATCGGCACGCTGGCCAAGAGCCGCTCCAACCAGGAACTGGTCCTGCCCATCGCCCGCAATCTTTACATGCGCGGACAACACGTCGGCATGATCGTGGCCGAACTGCGGGTGTCCTATTTCTTCGACTTCTATAAACGCATCACCAATTACCAGGCCATCGTGTCGCTGCGCAAGGATGACGGCTCGCTGATGATCCGTTCGCCGTTCGAGCAGGCCTGGCTGGACAGAAGCCTGCGCGACGCCAAGAGCATGATCCACATCCGCAACGGTCCGGCCGAAGGCGCCTTCGAGGAATATTCGGCGCTGACCGGCGAGTACCTGCTGTTTACCTACAAGAGGATTCCCGGTTCGGGCATGGTAGCGGTCTACGCCCGCCGCATGGACGACGTGCTGTCGCCATGGAAGAGCCGCACCCTCAACCGTATCCTGCTGTCGATCGGCATCAGCGGCTTCATCGTGCTGGCCCTGATCGCCTTCCTGATCTACTACAACTACAAGCAAAAACGTGACGACGTACTGACCGAGAGCGAACACCGCTATCGCAAGCTGTACGAAGAAGGTAGCGATCCCATCGTCCTGCTCAGTCCCGACATGCTGTACATCGACTGCAATGCGGCCGCCGTGAAGTTCTTCGGCGTCGCCGACAAGCAGCGCATCATCGGCAAGAAGGTCGGCCTGTTCTCGCGCCAGAGCGCCCTGCAGCTGCAACAGCCGGACATCGCCAAGCTGATCGAAAAGGCCATCGACGGCGAGCCGCAGCAGTTCGAATGGGTCACCATCCGCCGCCACAAGATCATCTACACCGACGTCACCATCAACCGCACCGAGCTGGACAAGGGCTTTGCGATTTTCGCGATCCTGCGCGACATCAGCGCCCGCAAGCGCGCGGAGCTGCTGCAGGCGACCCAGAACCGCATCCTGCATCTGGTCATGACGGATGCCGACCTGGAAGATATCCTGAAGGAAATCGTGCTCTTCGCCGATTCACAGATCCCGCAAAGCATCTGTTCCATCCTGATGCTCAACGATGACAACACGCACTTCTCGGCGATCATCTCCGCGCGCCTGTCCGACCGCGCGCGGCACGGCTACATGACCATGCCGATCGCGCACGGCAACGGCGCCAGCAGCGAAGCCGTGATCACGCGCATGCCCTACGTCGTCAGCGACATCCAGAGCGACCCGGTGATGAACAACGCGCGCCAGTACATCAATCTGGAAGAATTCCCTTCCTGCGGCTCCTGGCCGATCATGGGCCGGGAAGGCCAGGTCCTCGGCGTGTTCTCCGCCATGCTCAAGGAGCACGGCATCCCCAGCAGCGAATACCTGCACCTCACCGGCGTTGCGGCCGATCTGGCCAGCGTCGCCATCGAAAGCCGCAAGGCCGAAGAACGCATCCGCCATCTCGCTCACTACGACGAACTTACCGGCCTGCCGAACCGCTTCCTGTGCACGCAGCACATCAGCAACGCCATCGCCCACGCCGAACACCGTGGCGGCCAGGTGGCCGTGTTCCTGATGGATCTGGATCGCTTCAAGAACATCAACGACACCTTCGGCCATGAAACCGGCGAGGCGCTGCTCAGCGAAATCGCGCTGCGCTTCCGACACTGCCTGCGCGAGCTGGACATCCTGGCGCGCGTCGGCGGCGATGAGTTCATCGTCCTCGTCGACGACTACGACGATCCGCTGCAGCTCGGCGAGATCGCCCAGAAACTGCTGTCGGTCGCGCGCAAGCCTTTCGACATCAGCGGTCACGAATGCCAGCTCAGCACCAGCATCGGCATCGCCACCTATCCGACCGACGGCGCCAACGCCCAGACGCTGATCAAGAACGCCGACATCGCCATGTACCGCGCCAAGCACAACGGCAAGGACGACTACCGCTTCTACTCGGACGAAGTCAACACCCATACCGTCGAACGCATCGCGCTCGAAACCGAGCTGCGCCGCGCGATCGAACGCCGCGAATTCGTGGTGCATTACCAGCCCAAGGTCGAGCTCACCAGCTCGCGCATCGTCGGCGCCGAAGCACTGGTGCGCTGGCAGCATCCGGTGCGCGGCCTGCTGCCTCCGGCCGAATTCATCGGGCTGGCGGAAGAAGCCGGGCTGATCGACCAGATCGGCTTGCTGGTGCTCGACAGCGCCTGCGCCGACATCGCCAAACTCAACCGGCTCGGCCTGCCGTTCGGACGCATCGCCATCAACCTGGCCGGCAGCCAGTTCAACGACGACAACCTGCTGGCCGACATCCAGCGCGTCGTGCAGGCGCGCGGCGTGTCCTCCGCCAGCCTGGAATTCGAGATCACCGAGAGCATGGTGATGCACAACCGGGAACAGGCCATCGCCATCATGGACGGCATCCGCGCGCTCGGCTTCACGATCTCGATCGACGACTTCGGCACCGGTTATTCGTCGCTGGCTTACCTCAAGCGCTTCCCGGTCGACAACGTCAAGATCGACCGCTCCTTCATCACCGACATCCCGCACGACGCCAACGGCAGCGCCATCGTCCAGGCCATCATCGCGATGGCGCACGCGCTCAAACTCAAAGTCGTCACCGAGGGGGTGGAAACCGAAGTGCAGTTGCAAGCCTTGCAAGTATTCGGCTCCGACGAATACCAGGGCTACTTCTTCAGCCGCCCCATCCCGCATGAGAAATTCGTGGAGATGCTGCAGCGGCACCATCCCGGCTGAATCCCTGCCGCGCATGTTCCGGCGGCAGGAAATTCCCAATGCATGTACATTGACGCTGTCACACCGCTTGCACGCATTTTCTGCATAAGCAAATAGGAACTTTGTTGCACCTGCATCAACAAGTCCTCATAAAATAAGCCTGTTTCAAATCATTCATGGGAGTCGTGATGGCATTGTCCTTCAAGAAAAAATTGCTCAGCCTGGCGTTCACCGGCCTCGCCGCCGCAGCCGTGCTGCCGCTGACAGCACAATCATCGCTGGCCGCCGAACTCAAGCTCGGCCTGTTCGCCGACGTGTCCACGCTGGACCCGCATTTCAACAACATCGCCCCGAACATCTCGCTGTCGTCGCACCTGTTCGACGCGCTGGTCAACGTCGATGCAACCGGCAAACTGATCCCGGGCCTGGCGGTATCGTGGAAAGCCATCGATCCGACCACTTGGGAATTCAAGCTGCGCCGCGGCGTCAAGTTCCATGACGGTTCCGATTTCACCGCCGAAGACGTGGTGTTCTCGCTCGACCGCCCTGCCACGCTGACCAACAGCCCGGGCCCGTTCACCAGCTACACCAAGCAGATCGTCGGCAAGGAAATCGTCGATCCCTATACCGTGCGCCTGAAGACCGCGACGCCTTATGGTCCGCTCGCGCTGGACGTCAGCACCATCTTCATCGTCTCCAAAAAGGCCGCGCAAAACGCCACCACCGAAGACTTCAACAGCGGCAAGGCGCTGATCGGCACCGGTCCGTTCAAGTTCGGCAACTTCGAGCGCGGCGACAGCATCGAGCTGGTCCGCAATGACAGCTACTGGGGCGGCAAGGCCGACTGGGACAAGGTCACTTTCCGCATCCTGACTTCGGACGGCGCCCGCCTGGCGGCATTGCTGGCCGGTGAAGTCGACGCCATCGACAGCGTGCCGCCGGCCGACGTGCCGAAGCTGAAGACCAATCCGAAATTCAGCCTGGTGCAGCGCACCTCGTGGCGCACGATTTTCTGGACGCTGGACCAGTCGCGCGACAAGACGCCTGACATCACCGACAAGTCCGGCAAGCCGCTGGACAAGAATCCGCTGAAGGACATCCGTGTCCGCCAGGCGATCTCCAAGGCCATCAATCGTCAGGCCCTGACCGAACGCACGCTGGAAGGCCTCGGCACGCCGGCTTCCAATATCGTCGCGCCGGGCATCCTCGGTTATGCCGACAAGCTCAAGGTCGAGAAATACGATCCTGAAGGCGCCAAGAAACTGCTGGCCGAAGCCGGCTATCCGAACGGTTTCGCGCTGACGCTGCATGGTCCGAACAACCGCTACATCAATGACGAGCGCGTGGTGCAGACCGTGGCGCAGTTCCTCAGCCGCGTCGGCATCCAGACCAAGGTGGAGACTTTCCCGCTGTCGGTCTATTTCGGCAAGGCGCGTAATGGCGACTTCAGCGTTGCCCTGCTGGGCTGGGGCACGCTGGCCGGCGACTTCGGCCTGCGCACGCTGGTCGGCACCACCGACGCCGCCACCGGCTGGGGCTCGTGGAATTGGGGCAAGTACAGCAATCCGCAAGTGGACAAGCTGGTGCAGTCCTCGCTCAGTTCTGTCGATGAAAAGCAGCGCCAGGATTTCGCACAGCAAGCCGCCACCGTGGCGCTGAACGACTACGCCGTGATCCCGCTGCATCACCAGTATGCAACGTGGGCCGTGCGCAAGGGCCTGAAGTACACCCCGCGCATCGACGAATTCACCTTCGCGCATCAGTTCCATCCGCAGTAAGCGCAAGCAAGCCAGCAGTGATGACAAAAGGCCTGCCGGTTATCCCGCAGGCCTTTTTTCCTGGGACGGACGGATGTCGTTGTAATATTTCGCCAGCCCGCCGCGACTCACCTGCGGCGTTCCGCCTTCTTCCATGATCGGTAAAACATGACCAGACATTTCCTGCATCTGCTTCCCGCTTTCGTTGCCGCCTGTTGCGGCCTCTCGCCGGCGCACGCCCAAGCCACCGGCGACATCGTCGAACTGCCGCTGGTCTCCGGCTGGTACGACGGCAAGGTGGTGCGCTACGTAACCACCGACGTCTCCGACAAGAAGGCCGCGGCAGAGATGGGCGCCAACTACGTGCCGCGCCTGGCCAACGCCCTCAGGCAACTCCAGCCCGGCCAACCGGGTGCGGTCGAGCGCATCTATTCATTCGTGAATTTCAAGCAAGGCGGCGTGCTGCCGTCGCTGCCCTCACCCATCGGCGCGGCCAACGCCAACCTCAACTATTCGCCGCTATGGCAGGTGCACAAGGTCACCTGGCTGGCAGGAAAGCAGCCGCGCATATTGAAGTCGGAAGAAGAAGTCCTGAGCGCGGAAGAAGCCGGCCAGGTGAGCATAGAAAAGACCAGCCTGGTGGTCAATTGCCCGGTGGTGTTTTCAGAGGCGGACGGGCCGCTGCCGCACGTGAAGATCCATCTCGCCAACCAGGATCCCGAGCCCTGATTCAGGATGATTTTTTACTGGTGTTGTCGACCAGGCGATCGACCTGGAACAGCTGCGGGAACAGCCTGATCCACAGCGCCACCACCAGCAGCGTGCCGATGCCGCCGATCAGCACCGCCGGCACGGCACCGAACCACGCAGCAGTCAGGCCGGACTCGAATTCGCCAAGCTGGTTCGAGGTGCCGATGAAGACCGAATTCACCGCGCTCACGCGGCCGCGCATTTCGTCCGGCGTCTCCAGCTGTACGAAGGTCGAACGCACCACCACGCTGATCATGTCCGAGGCCCCCAGCACCACCAGCGCCAGCAAGGACACGGCGAAAGACTGCGACAACCCGAATACGATCGTCGCCAGTCCGAAAATTCCTACCGCGATGAACATGGTGCGGCCGATGCGGCCCCTGAGCGGATTGCGCGCCAGGAAAATCGCCACCGACAAGGCCCCCACCGCCGGCGCCGAGCGCAACAGTCCGAGTCCGACCGAATTGGTGTGCAGGATGTCGTGCGCGTACACCGGCAACAGCGCCGTCGCGCCGCCCAGCAGCACCGCAAACAGATCGAGCGAGATCGCGCCGAAGATTGCCGGCTTGCTGCGGATGTAGGCGATGCCGGCGAACACCGATTTGAGCGTGGCGTTCTCGCGCTTGACCGGCGGCGTTTCCACCTTGATCATCGACACCAGCACGCTGCACAGCACGAACAGGATGCAACTGGTGATGTACACCGTCGACGGCCCGGCCACATACAGGAAGCCGCCGATGGCCGGTCCGATGATGATTGCCACCTGCGTCGCCGATGCCGAACCGGCCACCGCACGCGGCAACAGCGACGGTTGCATCAGCGTCGGCAGCATGGCCGACATGGTCGGCTTGCTGAAGGCGCGACCGGCACCGATGACAAATACGATGGCGAAAATTGCTTCCTTGGTCAGCCAGCCGCCCAAACTGCCCGCCGCCAGCAAACCGGCGGCAATCGCTTCCACCAGAATACTGAAGCGCGCGACCTGGCGACGGTCATGCCGGTCCGCCACATGGCCGACCACGAAGACGAGAAACAGAGAAGGAATGAACTGCACCAGCCCCACGATGCCGAGGTCGAAGGGGCTGCGCGTGAGCTGGTAGACCTGCCAGCCGACGGCCACGATCTGCATCTGCAGCGCAATCGTGGAGGCTACGCTGGCGAGCCAGAACAATCGGAAGGAACGGTGATGCAACAGCTGTTCTGGCGCGATGGCAGAGGTCATTGGCGAGGATTCTTCTTGTGCGGGATCGTGCGTGGAAGCGGGTGCTGCGAGGATTGCAGCGCGCGGATATACTACTTCATTTACCGCACGCCGTCTTTCGCGCTTGTCTCGTCTGTTGCGCTCCTGCGCTTTCTCAAAGGATCATTCATGCAATACCGCCCTCTTGGCCGCACCAACATCAACGTCAGCCTGATTACGCTCGGCACCATGACCTGGGGCGAACAGAATACCGAAGCCGAAGCGCACTCCCAGCTCGACTACGCCGTCGAGCGCGGCATCAACCTGATCGACGTCGCCGAAATGTATCCGGTGCCGCCCAAGGCGGAAACCCAGGGCCTGAGCGAACGCTACCTCGGCACCTGGCTGAAGAAATCCGGCAAGCGCGACCAGTTGCTGATCGCCACCAAGGCCACCGGCCCCGCACGCAAGCCGCACAACCCGCGCCATGTGCGCGGCGGCATCAACAATCTCGACCGCAAGGGACTGACCGATGCGCTCAATGGCAGCTTGGAACGCCTGCAGCTCGATCACGTCGACCTGTACCAGTTGCACTGGCCGGATCGCAGCGTCAACAGCTTCGGCCAGCTCAACTATGCGCACGTCGCCGACGAAGAAACCGTGGCCATCGATGAGACGCTGCGCGTCCTGTCCGAGTTCGTCAAGGCCGGCAAGATCCGCCACATCGGCCTGTCCAACGAGACCGCCTGGGGTGTTGGGCAATTCCTGCGCGCGGCCGAAAAATTCGATCTGGAGCGCGTGGTCTCGATCCAGAATCCTTACAACCTGCTGAATCGCAGCTTCGAAATCAACCTCGCCGAATTCGCCCATCGCGAACAGGTCGGCTTGCTGGCCTATTCGCCGCTGGCCATGGGCATGTTGTCCGGCAAATATGAGAACGGCGCCCGCCCCGCCGCAGGCCGCCTGACCATATTCGAGCGCTTCACCCGCTATTCCAACCCGCAGGCGCAAACCGCCACCACCGCCTACGTCGCGCTGGCACGCAAGCACGGCCTCGATCCGGCGCAACTGGCGCTGGCCTACGTCAACAGCCGCCCGTTCGTTACATCGAACATCATCGGCGCCACCACGCTGGAACAGCTGCGCAGCAACATCGACAGCCTGTCGTTGCAGCTGTCGCCGGAAATCATCGAGCAGATCGACGCGATCCACAAGACGCAGCCGAATCCGGCGCCCTGAGTTTCAATTCAGCGCTGCAAAACAAAAAGCCCGCCGGTTTGCGCCGGCGGGCTTCTTTAATGCTGCGAAAATTTACTTTGCGCCGAGATTTGCCGTCTCCTTATAGATTTCCTGGATAAGCTCCTTGCCGACGCGCGACTCCATCGACTTGTGCACCGGCAGCAAGGCCTTGCGCCACTCCGCCTTTTCGGCGTCGGTCAGGTAATACACCTTGGTCTTGCCGGAAGCCTTGATCGCCGCCAGCGCATCTTCGTTCTCCTGCTGTGCAATGGCGTTGGCGTAGCGTGTTGCATCCTTCATCGCGGACTCCAACTGGCCGCGCACATCCGGCGGCAGACTTTCCCAGAATTTCTTGTTCACGATCACTGCGTAGCCGATGTAGCCATGGTCGGACACCGTCAGCTGCGATTGCACTTCATGCACTTTCTGGGAGTAGATGTTCGACGGCGTGTTTTCGCTGCCGTCGACCACGCCGGTCTGCATCGCCTGGTACACCTCGGAGAACGCCAGCACCTGCGGATTGGCCTTGAGCGCCCGGAACTGTTCGTCCAGCACCTTGGACGACTGGATGCGCATCTTCATGCCGCGGAAATCGTCAACCTTGTGCAGCGGCTTGTTGGCCGTCATCACCTTCATGCCGTTGTCCCAGTAGGCCAGGCCTTTGATGCCCTTGGTTTCCAGTTTCCTGAACAGGCCCTGGCCGATCGGTCCTTCGGTGACGCGCGCCAACACTGCGCGATTGGGAAAGATATACGGCAGATCGAAGACTTCATATTCCTTCACGCCCAGCGGGCCGAACTTCGCCAGCGAAGGCGCCAGCATCTGCACCGCCCCGAGCTGCAAGGCTTCTAGTTCTTCCTTGTCCTTGTAGAGCTGGCTGTTGGGATACACCTCGACCTTCACGCGGCCCTTGGTGCGCTCTTCGGCCAGTTGCTTGAAGCGCTCGGCGCCTTTTCCCTTGGGCGTATTGTTGGCCACCACGTGGCTGAACTTGATGACGATGGTCTGCTGCGCCAGCGCCGGTGCCGCCGGTAGTGCGAAGGCCAGCAATACTGCGGTCGTTGCCGCAGCGAATAGTTTTTTGGTCATGCTTTGTCTCCTGGATGATGCTATTGGAAAAATCCGTCAAAAAACGATCAGATCGCGCAATCCCTCCCCTGAAGCCAGACGGTCGAAGCCGCTGTTGATATCCGACAGCGCCAGCCGCTGCCCCATCAGTTTGTCGATCGGCAAGCGGCCGCTTTGGTACAGGCCGATGTAACGGGGAATGTCGCGCAGCGGTACGCAGGATCCGATGTAGCTGCCCTTGACCGTGCGCTCCTCGGCCACCAGGCTGACTTGCTGCAGGGCCCATTTCTGGTCGGGTGCAGGCAGGCCCGCGGTGACCGTCATGCCGCCGCGGCGCGTCATCCGGTAAGCGGCTTCCATCGCCTGCACCGAGCCGGCCATTTCGAAGGCGTAGTCGACGCCACCCCTGGTCAGCGCCCTGACCTTTTCCACTGCGTCCGGATCGCGCGCATTGACCGTCGCCGTGGCGCCCAGCGACTTGGCCAGCGCCAGCTTGCTGTCGTGCAGGTCGACTGCAATCACTTCGCGCGCGCCCGAAGCCAGCGCGCCCAGCATGGCGCACAAGCCGACGCCGCCCAGCCCGAGCACGGCGGCCGTGGTGCCGGCCTTGACCTCGGCGGTATTGACCGCAGCACCGACGCCGGTCAGCACCGCGCAGCCGAACAAGGCGGCTTCGACCGGATCGATGTCGGCGTCGACCTTGACGCAGGAACGGCGCGACACCACGGCATGGTCGGCAAAGGCCGAGACGCCCATGTGATGATTGACCGGCTTGTTCTGCGCGCGCAGACGCAACGCGCCCGACAGCAGCTGTCCCTTGGTGTTGGTTTCGGCGCCCGGCTCGCACAGCGCCGGACGGCCTTCCATGCACGGCAGGCAATGGCCGCAACTCGGCACGAAAACTAGCACCACGAGGTCGCCGCGCCGCAGGTCGGTGACGCCGGCGCCGACCTCGACCACTTCGCCCGAGGCTTCATGGCCCAGCGCCATCGGCACCGGCCGCGGCCGCACACCGGTGATCACCGACAAGTCGGAATGGCACAGGCCGGCGGCGCGCATGCGGACCAGCACTTCGCCTGGTCCGGGCGCGTCGAGATCGAGCTCTTCGATGCGCAAAGGGCGACTGGTGGCGAAAGGTTCGACGGTGGTTGTTTCTCTCAATACTGCTGCCTGGATCTTCATGCTGTCTTCTCCGGTTCGAATGAATCCTCAGATGATACGGCCACCGTCGACCGGCACTTCCATTCCGGTCAGGAAATGCGATGCATCGGTGGCGAGGAACACGGCTACGTTGGCGGTATCGGATCGCTGCTGCATCAAATCATTTATTTCTCATCATCTATTCCTCGCGGATCTGCCGCAGGAATTTTTCGGCTTGCATGATGACCGGCTTATCGATCATTTTTCCGTTCAACGATATCGCGCCGCCATCGCTCCTCTCCACCGCCGCCATGACGGCGCAAGCCCAGACGACTTCCTCGGCGCTGGGCAGGAATCCCTGATTGACGATCCCGACCTGGCGCGGATGAATGCACAGTTTGGCGCCGAAGCCGATGCGGCGCGCCCGGCTGACCGCGTGTTCAAGGAAAGGCGCGTCGTCGAACGTGGTCGTGACGCCGTCGACCGGTTGCGCGATGTTCGCCAGTCGTGAAGCGATGACCATCTCGACCCGCAGATGCGTCAACTCGCTCTCCTGCGGTTCGCACTGGATGCCGAGATCGACCTGCAGGTCGATCGAGCCGAACACCAGTCGCTCGACATGCCGCGCCCGGGCGATATCGCGCATCTGCGCAATACCGACAGCGGTTTCGATCAATGGCAACAGGCGCGAACGGCTGCGCGGGCCGACGAAATGTTGGGCAATGTTGCGGATCGCGTCGCAGTCATCGGCCTTCGGCAATACGATGCCGGCGATTGGCGCATTGGCGAAACAGCGCACATCGTCGGCGTACCAGCCGGTGTCGGCGGCGTTGATGCGCACCCAGAGCTTTTCTTGCGGCGCCGCTTGCTGCGCCAGCCAGTCGGCCAGCGTGTCGCGCGCCTGCACCTTGGCGGCCGGCGCCACGGCATCTTCCAGATCCACGATGACTGCATCCGCACCGCTTGCCAACGCCTTGCCGTAACGGTCGGGGCGGTTGGCGGGAACGAACAGGTAGGAGCGCGCGAGCGGAAACGCAGACATCAGACGGCTCCGCGTGCGCGCAAGGTATCGATCTCGCCCTGCGCGTAGCCCAGTTTGGCGAGAATGGCGTCGGTGTGCTGGCCCAGTGCCGGAATGGCATCCATTCGAAAATCGAAGGTGTTGTTCACGCCCGGCGGCAACAAGGCAGGCAAGCTTCCGGCCGGCGAACCGACTTCGGTCCAGCGCTCGCGCGCCGCCAATTGCGGATGCTCCCACAGGTCTTGCATGGTGTTGACGCTGGCGTTGGCGATCTGTGCCTGGTCCAGCCGCGCCACCACCTCTTGCGCCGTCAGCGGCGCGAACATGTCGAGGATCAGCTTGCGCAGTTCGGCGCGGTTCTCGTGACGGCGCGAGTTGGTCGAGAAGCGCGCATCGTGCGCCAGTGCCGGATCCTGCAGGACGGATTCGCAGAAGACTTTCCATTCGCGCTCATTCTGCAGGCCCAGCATGACGACCTTGCCGTCGCCGGCGGTGAAAGGACCGTAGGGATAAATCGTTGCGTGCTCGGCGCCCGAACGCACCGGCGCCGATGCACCTTGATACGCGTAATACATCGGGAAACTCATCCACTCCGTCAGCGACTCCAGCATCGACAAATCGATGTGGCTGCCGCTGCCGTCGCGGCCACGCTTGATCAACGCCGCCAGGATGTGCGAATAGGCGTACATCCCGGCGGCGATGTCGGCGATCGAACAACCGGCCTTGGCCTGTTCGCCGGCGGTGCCGGTCACCGACAGGAAACCGGCTTCGCTCTGAATCAGCAGGTCGTAGGCTTTCTTGTCGCGGTAAGGGCCGTTCTCGCCATAGCCGGAGATGTCGCAGACGATCAGGCGCGGATTCTTCTTGTGCAGCACCGCCGCCGACAGACCGAGTCCGGCCGCCGCGCCGGGCGCGAGGTTCTGCACCAGCACGTCGGCCTGGTCCAGCAGCTTGCCGATGATGGCCTTGCCCTCCGCGTCCTTGAGGTTGAGCGTGAGGCTCTCCTTGGAGCGGTTGGTCCAGACGAAATGCGACGACAATCCGTTGACGCGCTCGTCGTAGCCGCGCGCGAAGTCACCCACGCCGGGACGTTCGACCTTGATCACGCGGGCGCCCATGTCGGCCAGCTGGCGCGTGCAGAACGGCGCGGCGATGGCGTGTTCCAGACTGACGACGGTAATGCCTTCGAGAGGACGGGTGGACGGCATCATGATTTATCTCGCGAATAAGTTGTTCAATGCATCGTTCACTGCAGGCGCCGCATGCAGCTGCCAGGCGTGAGCAATGATGCGGTCGGTTTCCTGCGGCGTGGCGGCGCGGGAAAAGCGGATCAGGCGCTGCGCCTTGTCTTCCAGCTCGTCGCGCGACAAGGTATTGTCCGGGTCGCCCTTCGGCACGTCGACGGCGGCGCTCAGATGACGGCCGTCAACGGTGTCGACCTCCACGCGTCCGAGCCAGCGTGCCGGATAGGCGGTGTTGACCTCCTCGTCCAGCGTCATCCGGACCTTGTCGCGGAATGCGCCGACCTTGCCGTCTTGCAGCGCATGCTGTTCGAACTCGCCCAGTCCGGCACTCTGATGCACCGCGATCAGTCCCAGCACCGTTCCCATCGAGAACTTGGCCTGATGCACCGTCTGCGGATTGACCACCGGACCGAGCACGTCGATGGCGCCTTGGTGCACGCGCGTATTCACGGCAACGATCTGATCGTGCTGCAAGCCCTCGCGCTGCATCAGCAACTGCAGCGCGTCAGCAGCCGGATGCGTATGGCGGCAGGAAGCATGAAATTTGAAAGAGGTCTCGGCGGTAGCCCAGCGCGCGCCGAGGCGGTCGGTCAGCCGGGCCGGATCGGCATCGGTCGACATCCCCGCCGCCATCCCTTGCGCACCTTCGAGGATGCGTTGCGCGCCGGTGAAACCGTCGCGCGTGATGTAGGCCGCCAGCAAGCCGTCGGCGGCGGCCTTGCCGGTATGCAGTTGCTTGGAATCGGCAGCGTCGCGCAAAAATTCCCACAGGCCGGCTGCCTGCGTACCGGCCGAACCGAGCGCATGCAGGAATTGATCGGCGTTGAACCCCATCAGCTTGCCGACTGCCACCGCTGCGGCCAAGGTGCCGGCCGTGCCGGTGGTGTGGAAGATGCGGTAATGCGAACGACCGAGGAATTCACCGATACGGATGCCCGCTTCATAGCCGGCTACGGCTGCCACCAGCAGATCTGCGCCCGACTTGCCGAGATCCTGCGCCGCCGCCAGCGCCGCCGGGAACACCACGGCCGCCGGATGGAACACCGAACCATTGTGGACGTCGTCCTGCTCCACCAGATGCGACGAGGCGCCGTTGACGAGCGCGGCGAAATACGGCGAACTATTCTTGCGATTGACGAGGATGGTGCTCGGTCCGCTGGACGGTCCCATCTTCTCGACGTAGCGTTCCATGATGTCGATCTGGCGTGCGCCCTTGCCCGCCAGGGCCGAAGCGAACCAGTCGAGGTAAAGGTCTTCGGTACGCGCAATCACGGACGCCGGGATGTCGTCATAGCGCAGGCCGGCGAGGAACTCGCTCAGGACGCGTGAAGGATGTGAACTCATGTCCGATTCCTCAGAAAGACCGCGGCAGACCGAGGATGTGCTCGGCCACATACGAATAGATCAGGTTGGTGGAAATCGGCGCGACCTGGTAGAGACGCGTCTCGCGGAACTTGCGCTCGACGTCGTATTCGCAGGCGAAGCCGAAGCCGCCGTGCGTTTGCAGGCAGACGTTGGCCGCTTCCCACGACGCCTTGGCGGCGAGGAATTTGGCCATGTTGGCTTGCGCGCCGCAGGGCTGATGGGCGTCGAACAGTTCACAGGCCTTGAAGCGCATCAGGTTGGCGGCTTCCAGCTCGATGTAGCTGTCGGCGATCGGGAACTGCACGCCCTGGTTCATGCCGATCGGACGGTCGAACACCACACGCTCCTTGGCGTATTGCGCCGCCTTCTCGATGAACCAGTACCCGTCGCCGATGCATTCGGCGGCGATCAGGGTGCGTTCGGCATTGAGGCCGTCGAGGATGTACTTGAAGCCCTTGCCCTCTTCCCCGATCAGATTCTCGACGGGGATTTCCAGGTTGTCGAAGAACAGTTCGTTGGTCTCGTGATTGACCATGTTCAGGATCGGACGCACCGACATGCCGTTGCCGATCGCCTGCTTGAGGTCGACCAGGAAGATCGACATGCCTTCCGACTTCTTCTTGACCTGATCCAGCGGCGTGGTGCGCGCCAGCAGAATCATCAGGTCGGAATGCTGAATACGCGAGATCCAGACCTTCTGGCCGTTGACGACGTAACGGTCGCCCTTCTTGACCGCGGTGGTCTTGATCTTGGTGGTATCGGTGCCGGTGGTCGGCTCGGTCACGCCCATCGACTGCAGGCGCAGTTCGCCGCTGGCAATCTTGGGCAGGTACAGCTGCTTCTGCTGCTCGGAGCCGTGGCGCAGCAAGGTGCCCATGTTGTACATCTGGCCGTGGCAGGCGCCGGAGTTGCCGCCGGTGCGATTGATCTCTTCCATGATCACGGAGGCCTCGGTCAGCCCGAGACCGGAACCGCCGTATTCTGCCGGAATCAGCGCCGCCAGCCAGCCGGCCTTGGTCAGCGCGTCGACGAACTCTTCCGGATAACCGCGCGCTTCATCGACCTTGCGCCAGTACTCCGGCGGAAAGGTGTTGCAAAGATCGCGCACGGCGTCGCGCAAGTCCTGATAGGCGTCCGACTGAGGAAGCATTAACGGTTCTCCTGCTGATGAATGAGTGGAACTGAGTGAAATGTGTGACGTAATTTCATGTTCAGGCCAGTACAGCCTCGGCCTGCATCGCCAGTTCGCCGCGCAGGTTCTGCGCCCACAGTTCGGCGCGCTTGCCGTCGTCCGACAATGTGCCGCAGATCTCGAAGGCGTCGATGTCGAACAGGCTGCCGACCGCGCGGAAGTTGAATTCCACCAGGCGCGCCAGCGGCAGGTTGCGCCCGAGCAGGTCGACCAGCAGCGTGGCGATCAACGGACCGTGCACGATCAAGCCGGGATAGCCTTCGATGCCGGTGACGTAGCTGCGGTCGTAGTGAATGCGATGGCCATTGAAGGTCAGCGCCGAGTAGCGGAACAGCAGCACCGGATCGGGCTCGATGTGACGACGCCAGTCGGCTTCCTTCGGTGCCTGCCGGGGCGCCACGGGAGCCGCCCCGGGCTGCGGCATGCCGCGATAGACGATGTCGTGTTCTTCATGGATCGCGACCTTGCCGTTGTGCGCGATCTCGTGCGCCACGGTGACGAAGGCCAGCTCGCCGGTCTTGCCCTTCTTGACGTCGACGCTGGCGATGCGCGAAGTCTTGGCCGCGGTGGCGCCGATCGGCAGCGGCGCCGTGAAACGCAGGCGCCCTCCGGCCCACATGCGGCGCGGCAGCGGCACCGGCGGCAAGAAACCGCCGCGGCGCGGATGGCCGTCTTCGCCCACTTCCGACTGACGGCACGCGGTCCAGAAATAGATCCAGTGCCACAGCGGCGGCAAGGCGTCGCCTGCGGCCGGTACTTGCGGATGGTCGAGCGTGGCGGCAAGCGCGGCGGCGAAGCCCGGGTGGATGAAGTCGCTACGGCTTTCGGTCTTGCCGACCCATTGACGCAACAGCGTCAGGTCGATGTCATGCTGGCTCATGAAATACTCGCAGAGGATCGCAGTGAAGTGAGCGGCGGATGAGCGCCGGGTCACGAATGGAGCAGAGTCTGAAGGCCGCAAGTTGTCAAAACAATCTGTATTTTCCGAAGGGGGGCATCGTCTGGCGTGAAGTCATCGATGTGCGGGCGCATCATTTTCCCCGCCGGATTTCCTCCAATGCAGCGCCGCCGCTGGCCTCAATACGCAGCATTTGCGCCGCACCGTTCCGCTGCTATAGTGGCGACACGCCGCCATCCATGCGGCCAAAGTTTATTATTCGATCAACATTCCACGAGAGATCCATGAAGAAAAACCATTTGATGTCGCTCATCGCTGCCCTCGCCTGTACCGCTTCGGCCGCCTCCTTCGCTCAGGTCAATGCCGACAACGCGCTGTTGCAAGCCGCGCAAAAACGCAAGGACGTGCTGGTCAAGGATCTAGGCACGCTGGTCAATATCGATTCCGGCACCGACGACGCCAAGGGACTGGCGCAGGTTGAAGCGATACTGGCGCAGCGCCTGAAGGAAGTCGGCGCCAGCGTGGAAATCGTCGCGGCGCCACCAGCCGCCGGCAAGATGGTGATCGGCAAGCTGCAGGGCAACGGCAGCAAGAACATCATGCTGATGATCCACTACGACACCGTGTTCGGCATCGGCGAAGCGGGCAAGCGCCCCTTCAAGATCACGGGCAACAAGGCCTTCGGTCCGGGCGTGGCGGATGCCAAGGGCGGCGCGCTGCTGATCGTGTACGCGCTGGATATCGCGCGCGAACGGGGCTTCAAGGATTACAAGACGCTGACCGTGCTGTTCAATCCCGATGAAGAAAAAAGCTCGCTCGGTTCGCGCGACATGATCACCAAACTGTCGGCCGACCAGGATTACGTGCTGGTGTTCGAACCGCCTGAAGCCGACGTCGTGACCGTCGCCACCAACGGCATCGCCTACGTCCACCTCGACGTCAAGGGTCGCGCCTCGCACGCCGGTTCGGCGCCGGAAGCAGGCCGCAACGCCGCAGTGGAATTGTCCAACCAGATCATCCAGCTGAAGGACCTGGGCAGCCAGGCCAAGGGCACTACCGTCAACTGGACCGTGATCCAGGCCGGCGATCGCGTCAATATCATTCCTGAAAAAGCCAGCGCCACCGCCGACATGCGCATGTCCGACGTCGGTGAAATCCAGCGTGTGCAGGCCGATGCCGACAAGATCATCCAGAAAAAGCTGATCCCCGAAACCGAGGTCAAGGTCAAGGTGGAAAACCGCCGTCCGCCGTTCAGCAAGAACGCCGACAGCGATCGCCTGGCCGCCACCGCCGACAGCATCTACAAGGAACTGGGCAAGTCGATCACGCCGGTCTCCATGCGCTACGGCACCGATGCCGGCTTCGCCTACAATCCCAAGACCGGCAAGCCGATCGTGCTGGACGGCATGGGCATCGTCGGCGACCGCATCCACTCCTCCGACGAATGGGCCGACCTCGACAGCGTGGTGCCACGCCTGTACCTGACGGTGCGCATGATGGAAGCGATGGGCAAGGGCAAGTAAGCTTCCCGAAACGCAGGAAAATGCCATCAGGAAACCTTCCTGAAAATAGCAACACAAACACATCGGACCGTCATGGTCCGTTGTGTTTTCTGACGTTACAATTGCCGCGTGCCGTTCCGGTACGCGCAATTACAACGAAGCAATGAACAATACGAATCGGGCATGGGAAAGCCCACGATGGTGGTTTTATATCCTGTTGCCGCTGGTCCACTTCGCCAGCGTCAAGCTCACCTTTTTCTGTGCCGTCACTCCCGAGAACGAAGTCGTCGTCTGGCTGCCCAACGCGGTGCTGCTGGCGGCGCTGATGCGCTTTCGCGGACAGCGCGGATGGCTGATGGCGATACTGACCTTCTGCTCCGACACCTTCGCCAACATGGCCGTATTCACGCCGGCCGTCGCAGTGCAGCTGAGCGTCATCAACCTGATCGAAGTCGCCGTCACCTATTTGCTCATGCGCCGCGCCGGCGCATCGTCCGACCTGAAACGCGTGGAAGACCTGCGCAAATTCACCATCGCCGGTCCGCTGATCGGCACCCTGCTGGCGAGCCTGATGGCCGCCGCCGTGCTCAAGACGCAGATGGCGACCGGCACGCCGTACCTCACGCTGACGCGCCTGTGGTGGTTTGGCGATGCACTCGGCATGATGATATATGCGCCGCTGCTATTGGCTTTGACACAGACCGACCATGAGCCCGTAAGGCTGCACAAGACGGATGCCCTGGCGGTGCTGGTGATCGTCGTGCTGGCAGGCGTGATCTTTTCGACTTACGGCGGCGCCATCAACGGCGTCTCGATGACGCCGACGCTGCTGTTGCCGATGGTGCTGTACATCGCCGTGCGCTTCGGGACGCGCTGGACGGCCTTGACGGTGGCGCTGGTTTCGCTCGCCGTATCGATCATGTTGACCAGCGGCAACCGGCCTTTCGGCGATATCTCGGTGCATCTGGAAATCATCCACGCACAGGAGTTCATCCTGACGCTGTGCATCGTCGGCATCGGCTTCTCGATCCTGATGGATGAATTGCGCGTGCGCGAACGCGGGCTGGAAGCGCGTGTACGGCAACGCACCCACGAACTGGAAGATTCCAACAGCAAGCTCGCAACCCTGAGCCAGACCGACGGCCTGACCGGCATTGCCAACCGGCGCCGCTTCGATGAAGTGTTTGCCGCAGAATGGAGCCGGGCCGGACGCAGCGGCCAATCGCTGGCGCTGGCCATGCTGGACGTGGATTATTTCAAGGCCTACAACGACACCTACGGACACCAGTGCGGCGACGATTGCCTACGCGCCATCGCCAACCTGCTCGGCAAGAACGTGCGCCGCGTGGGCGATCTTGCAGCACGCTACGGCGGCGAAGAATTTGCCTTCATCGCACCCATGACGGACAGCCACAGCGCGCTCGGCATTGCCGAAACCATCCGTCGCGCGCTGGAACAACTGAACTTGCCGCACGCCGCCTCGCCCTTCCATGTCGTCACCGCCAGCATCGGCGTCGCCGTGATCATTCCGGGCAAGTCGGATACGCCGCAAGGCCTGCTGCAGATGGCGGATGCGGCGCTGTACCAGGCCAAGCAGCAAGGACGCAATCAGGTGGTGCTGGCCGGGTGATCGGGATACCTGCCACAACCATGCAGGTTTTAGGCGTAATATAAGTGCGGACAAAAAGACCGGCGCCCCTCATGCTGGCGCTCACTTCAGAGAGACATCATGCTATTCGACCTCACCGACCTGCGACTGTTCATCCTGATCGCCGAACTCAACAGCCTCACGCGCAGCGCAGAGCGCATGAACCTGTCGCTGGCGGCGACCAGCAACCGCATCAAGGAACTCGAAGCACGCTTCGGCATGCGCCTGCTCTACCGTGAAAGCAAAGGTGTGCAATTGACGCCGGCGGGACAGACCTTTCTCTCACACGCGCAGCAATTCATGCAGCAGGTCGAGCGTCTCAAGGGCGACATGCAGCAGTACAACAACGGCATCAAGGGATATATCCGCATCTTCGCCAACACCACGGCAGTGACGGAGTTCATGCCGGAAATCCTCGGCAAATTCCTCACGCTGCATCCGCAGGTCAACGTGGCGCTGGAAGAACGGCTGAACCACGACATCATGCGCGGCATCCAGGAAGGCACGGCCGACATCGGCATCGTCGCCGGACCGGTGCAGGGAGAAGGACTGGAGATCCTGAATTTTTCAACCGACAAGCTGATCCTCGCCACCGCGCTGGAACATCCGCTGGCCGGCGTCGGCAAGGTCACTTTCGCCGAGACGCTCGAATACGAACACGTCGGCCTGCATGAAGGCAGCACGCTGCATCACTTCCTCAACCGCATCGTGTCGGAAAGCGGCCAGCGCCTCAAGCTGCGGATCCAGGTGCGCAGTTTCGAAGCGATGTGCCGCATGGTGGAGACCAACGTCGGCATCGGCATCGTGCCGCAATCGGCTGCGCTGCGCCACAAGCAGACCATGCAGCTGAGCCTGGTCGAACTGAGTGATCCGTGGAGCGTGCGCGAGCGCAGCATGGTGGTGCAAAGCCTCGACGCCCTGCCCCTGTATGCACGCGATTTGGTGGAATTCATCCGCCAGCAAACGGCGCAGGTGCCGCCGGTGCCGGTGGAGAAGGAAGCCGCCTGATTGTTGTTTGAAGAAGGCTCAGCCGTGCGTCATCATCCAGGCGGCAATCGCAATCAGCGCTCCGCAGAACAGCATGCGCAACCGCCGCTCCGGCAAATGGTGCGCCAGCGCCACGCCCCAGGAAATGCTGAGCACACCGCCCAGCGCCAGCGGAATACCGACACTCCAGTCGACATGGCCAGCGCTGGCGTAAGTCCATAGCGCCACCAGCGTCCCCGGCGTAACCATCGCCAGGCCCAGGCCCTGCGCCGCAGTCTGCGTCATGCCGAACAGGCCGACCAATCCCGGCACCGCCACGATGGCGCCGCCGACGCTGAAGAATCCCGCCGATGCACCCGCCGCCAATCCCATAAGGAAGATGTATTTCTGCGGCAGGCGCGCGCGCGGGATCATTTCCTTTTGCCTGCGCAGCAAGGTCCACAGGTAGTACAAGGCCAGCACCACCATGAACAAGGCGAACGCCAGATGCAGCGAGCGCGCCTCGATCGAGGTTGCAAAGCGCGCCGCGAAGTAAGTCGTGAACACCGCCGGCACCGCCATCTGCAGCGCCGAACCGAGCTCGATCTTGTTGCGCTGCTTGTAGCGCCAGAAACCGATCACCACATTGGGCACGATCATCACCAGCGCGGTCCCCTGCGCCAGTTGCTGGTCCATGCCGTACAGGAATCCGAGCACCGGAATCGCGATCAGCCCGCCGCCGATGCCGAACAGCCCGCCGATGGCGCCGAGCACGCCGCCGAGGAAGAAGTTGACCACGACGGTGAAATACAAAGAATGCATCATAGGTGTAAAGTACGCACTTGGCCGGACAAGTCCCGTCGTAAAAACACAGAGGACTTGCCGAACTGGCGACCCAAAAGGAGATAGGCGTGAGTAACGGAAGCAGCGGCGTTCTGGTAGTTGTACTTGAAGCGGGCGTGGTGATCATCATTGCGCTGGCGATTTACCTGATCCGGAAAAAATAAACGCATCATCGTCCGCAACACCGCAGCCCATCCCTCCTCAAGCTGTCCGCCAGTTTATCAGCCAGCCTTCGCCGTCACAAGCGAAGCGCGCGATCTGCTCAGAAACGCCCGATGAAATTTTTTAATCCGGCGCAGCAATGTATCGACCACGCAAGAATGTGACACCCCAACATTAAGGAATCAGGAATCATGGATCTAGGACTTCAAGGAAAAATCGCCCTCGTCTGCGGCGCCAGCAAAGGCCTCGGCTACGCCTGCGCCGAACACCTGGCGCGCGAAGGCGCCCACGTCGTCATCGTCGCCCGCAGCCAGGACACGCTCGACCAGGCCGCCGAAAAGCTGCGCGCGCTCGGCAACATCAAGGTCATCGCCGTCGCCACCGACATCGCCACGCCCGAAGGCCGCGCAAAAGCACTTGCCGCCGTCGATGAAATCGCCGGCGAGCCGGGCCACGGTCCCGACATCCTCGTCAACAACGCCGGCGGTCCGCCGCTGGGCGATTTCCGCGACTGGGATCGCGAGATCTGGCTCAAGGCCATCGACGCCAACATGCTCACGCCGGTCGAGCTGATCAAGGCCACCGTCGACCAGATGATCAAGCGCGGCTGGGGTCGCGTCATCAACATCACCAGCAGCTCGGTCAAGGCCCCGCGTTACGACCTCGGCCTGTCCAACGGCGCCCGTTCCGGCCTGACCGGTTTCGTCGCCGGCGTCTCGCGCCACATTGCCAAGAGCGGCGTGACGATCAACAACTTGCTGCCCGGCAGTTTCGAAACCGATCGCCTGCGCAGCAGCTTCGTCGGCTCCGCCAAGCTCACCGGCGAAACGCCCGACGAAGTCCGCCTGCAACGCATGGCCGAAACCCCGGCCGGCCGCTTCGGCGACCCGGACGAGTTCGGCGCCACCTGCGCGTTCCTGTGCAGCAAGCACGCCGGCTACATCAATGGCCAGAACGTGCTGATGGACGGCGGCGCTTACCCGGGTATTTTCTAAAAATCTGAAAAGGACGACGGCCGGGAGAGTCATGTATAATGCCCGGCTTGCGCAGGAAGGTTGGCAGAGCGGTTGAATGCACCAGTCTTGAAAACTGGCGAGGGTGAGAGCCCTTCGTGAGTTCGAATCTCACACCTTCCGCCAGACACCATACAGAACGGGCCTTACAGGCCCGTTCTTCATTTCTACCCACAAATTTACCCACAAAAAGCGAATTCACTCGCGCGTGCAATATTCTCGGGGTCTTGGTGTGGGCCCGGATATTCAGTCAGCTCATTTTAACGGCACAGATTTTCTTCGCGCCGGCGCCGCAGCTGGTGGTTCAAGCAGCGTCAGCGCCGGCCTGATCATTCCTTCCAGCAGCGCCTTTTCGGGCTTGGTGCGAGCGAGAACCCGTACGCCGATATGCAGGCCCAGCAGCATTCGGCCCAGGTCGGCGGCCGGGATCGCTGACTGTATCGAACCGTCGCGTTGCCCGGCCTGGACGTTGCGGAAAAAGAATCCTTCGATCTGGCTCAGCACGTCGTTGACGATGTCACGAAACTCCGGATCATGCGGCGCTGTTTCCAGGGCCGAGTTGATCAGCATGCAGCCGCGCCGCTGGCGGTCATTGACGGAATGCTGAATGATTTCGGCGAAGAACGCCCTGATCGCTTCAAGCGGCGGCAGTTGCCCTTCAAAACGTTGCACACGGTCGGCGAAGCTGGCGGCGATGTAGTGCTCCAGCGCCCGGCCGTACAGGCCGCGTTTATCGTCGAAGGCATTGTAGAGGCTGGCTTTGGTCAGGCCCGTCCTTGCGACGAGGTCATGCATCGAGGTGGCTTCGTAACCATGCTTCCAGAAGCATTGCACCGCCGCATCCAATACCTGCGCTTCATCAAATTCTCTTGGGCGTCCCATGAAATATTTTCTCCGACGTGATTTTCCGTTTGCAGGATATCAGGTTATCCGGCATGATCCTGATCATATTAGACCAATTGGTATAAAAATAATCGACAGCAAGGAGACTTCTGTGCAAACGTTCTGTGAACTGTTTTTGGCGCTGTCGGCATGATGGCCATCGCGGTCATCGCCACCGGTGTTTCCGTGGCGGCCAGGCCACCGGCTCACAGCACCGTTAGCTTCGTGCCGGCGCCTGAACGTCAACGTCCACTTCCAACAAGGAGCATCCGCTAATGATCCGCTTTTATTTCCATCCCACTCCGAACCCGGCAAAAGTCTCGCTGTTTCTTGAAGAGACCGGCCTCGACTACGAGATTATTCCCGTCGATACGCGCAAGGGACAGCAGCACGATCCCGAATTCCGCAAGATCAATCCCAACGGCAAGGTGCCGGCCATCGTCGATACGGACGGACCGGGAGGCGTGCCGGCAACAGTCTTCGATTCCACCGCCATTCTGCTGTATCTGGCGGAAAAGACCGGCCGCTTTTTCGGCCAGCCTAAGGACCGCGGCGAAGTCTTGTCCTGGCTGATGTTCATCGCCACCGGCCTGGGACCTTTCTCGGGACAAGCCGTCCATTTCCAGCATGCGGCGCCTGCCGGCCTGGATTATGCAGTCAACCGCTACCGGCGTGAAATCGACCGGCATTATCAGGTGCTCAACCAGCGGCTGGAGGGGCGCACCTATATCGTCGGTGACGAATGCACCGTCGCCGATATTTCGGCGTGGGGATGGGTGGACCGGGCCGGACACGTTTTCAAGAAACCGGAAGATCCGCTGGGCGACTACCCCAATGTCAAGCGCTGGTTCCAGGCCATGGACGCCCGGCCGGCGACTGCGCGAGCCCGGAAGGTCGGCGCCGATATCGATTTCAAGAAGACCAATGACGAAGAAGCACAACGGGCCTTGTTTCCTTCTAACTATCCTGCCGTCTGATCCGGAGAGAGCGCCATGAATGTAAAAGGAAAACGTGTATTGGTGACGGGCGGCTCTAGCGGCATCGGTTTGGCGATGGCGCAGGAACTGGTGCGCAAGGGTGCGCGCGTATTCATCGTCGGGCGGCGCGCGCAACTGGTGCGCGAAGCGATCGGCCTGCTGCAAAGCGAAGGTGGACAGGCCGAGGGCATCGACGCCGACGTCGTGACGGCCCAGGGACGGGAACGCATGATCAGCCTGGCGCGCGCGTGGCTGGGCGGTATCGATATTCTCATCAACAATGCCGGCGGAGTACGTGCCGGACGGCTTGAGGAGACTCCGGACGCCGACATCGTCAAAATGATAGAAGTCAACCTGATCGCACCGATCTTGCTGACGCGCGACGTCATGCCGGACCTGCGTGCGTCGGGCGACGGCATGGTGGTCAACGTCGCATCCGGGATCGCTCTCGTCGGCGTTCCTTTTTACGCCACCTACGCTGCGGCCAAGGCCGGCATTTCGCATTTCGGCGAAGCACTGCGCAGGGAGCTGAAGGGCGAAGGCGTGCATGTGTTGACCGTCTATCCGGGCGCCACGGAAACGCCGATGATGGCCTCATCCAAAGCAGGGCCCGATCTGGGCTTTGTGCGGGAGTCAGCGCAGGCGGTCGCGCAAGCGGCGGTGCAAGGGATCGAAGACGGCGTGTTTCAAGTGATCAGGGGTGGCGAAGTCCGCGCCAACATGATTGCTCAGAATCGCGCCGATCCTGCTTCGCTGGACGAGCGTTTCCTGACGCTCAAGCCGAAACTTTCCGAAGCCGTGAAAGACCACTCGGCGCTATAGCCCGCCGGATACGGCATCGCGATACAAGACAGATACATGATTGATACGAAGAATCACGGAGGAGACATGAACAAGCTGGCAGGCATCAAGGCGGTGGTATTCGATTTGTATGGCACGTTGTACAACGTGCATTCCGTCGCTCAGCGATGCGATGAGGCTGCACCGGGACGCGGCATGGAAGTCAGCGTGCTCTGGCGCCAGAAGCAGCTGGAATATTCATGGCTGCGCAGCCTGATGGGTCAAACCATCTCGTTTGAACAGGCGACCAGGGATGCGCTGGCGTTCGTGTCGGCGCACTTCAAGCTGGAATTGGATACTGCAGCGATGGAAACGCTTTGCGACGCTTACCTGAATTTGTCGCCCTATCCTGAAGTGCCGGATGCCTTGCGCAAGCTGCAGGAGATGAAGCTGCCGATGGCGATATTGTCTAATGGCTCCGATTTTTCGATCAGCAAGGTGGTCGGCGGAAGCGGACTGCAGTCATTTTTCTCGCATCTGCTGAGTGTGGACGCCGTCGGCGTCTTCAAGCCTGATTCCCGCGTATACGCCCTGGCAGGCAAGGCGTTTTCTCTGGCTCCGGAGGAAATGCTGTTTGTCTCGTCCAATGCGTGGGATGCCGCGGGCGCGGCGCATTACGGCTTCACGGTCTGCTGGATCAACCGTAGCGGCAATACTTTCGACGAACTCGGCATCAGTCCTGCCGTTGTCGTCGGGGGACTGGACGAGGTGCCCGGCCTGCTGCTCAACGGAGCCTGAATAGCCGCATGCGGCGATGCAAGCCGGGCCAGTATTCGCCGATACGTCGAGCAATAAAAACATCCTTCCGATGAGAGCCCGAATGGCAGATCAGCAGAGTATCTGCAGGCCTGCATCCTGCCCCTTGTTGATTTGCACGCGAATTAATCTGTTTTTGTATTTCAATGAACAACGGCCCGATCGAAAATCCGACCGGGCCGTTAAGGAAAGACCAGGAAAATATGACGCACGCGTGCTGAAAAACGTCACTGAGCGGCATTACCCTTTACGGGTATTTTCTGTTTTGGACGAGTGAAGGTCAAAACAGCTTCTTCCAGCCCTCCTCCCGGTCCTCCCGCGTATTCACTTCAATCATGATCCCCTCCGGCATGCGGCAAAAGAAACGGGAACCGCGTGAATTGTTGAATACCTCCGTCTCCATCTGCACGCCCTCCGTCTTGAAGGTCCGGTAAAGTTGCTTCACCTCTGCCAGCGTAGCCATCTCGAATCCGAAATGGAAATTCGCAGGCCAGCTGACGTCATCGCTGGTGTGGTCAAGCACGATGTCGAAACCGTCCCTTTTCAAGAGGATATGTTTGCCGACGGCGACAATCTGGCAGCCGAAATGCTGCTCAAAAAATGCAGCCGTAGCGATGGGGTTCTTTGTGGGCAGGCTGAGATGATTCAGCGGCCCGGTGCATTGAGTCGTCATATAAAATTCTTTCGTAAATTCAGGAATGAGGATGCTTGTTCTTCAGGCGGGGTTCATGACCGCAAACATGGCGTCATAGCCGCCATCACGCTCCGCCCAGCGCCGCGGGAGGTCACGCTCGAGCAGTACTTCTCCGCGCGGCGTTTCACCGTTTTCCAGCAGGCGCAGCACCTCCGCCAGATAGTCGGGCAGCGGCATTGCACGCGGGTCGTCGAGCTGGTGCGCGCCGGTCAGGCCGGTCTGCACGTAGGGAGGTGAAAGCTCCAGCACCTCGATCGGGAAAGCGCGCATCTGATGCCGCAGCGACTGCAACCAGGAATGCAGGAATGCCTTGCTGGCGCAGTACGTCGGGAAATCCGCGCGCGGCACGAAGGCCAGTGCGGAGCTGGTCGCCAGGAATGCGGCGTTGGGCTTGCCTTTGAGCAGCGGCAGTATCGCCGCTGCAACGCGCAGTACGCCGAGGATGTTGGTCTGGACGATGGCTTCTGCATCGGTCGCAGTCCAGTCATCCAACACCATATCCTCAGTGCGCGATATTCCCGCATTCGCAATCAGCACATTGAGTTGGGGAAAGCGTTCACGCATCTGAGCGGACAGCTGCGCCAATGACGCCGCATCATCCACGTCGACTTTCAGCCCGACCAGACCGGGGCGAGTGTTCGCCATCTCGTCAAGCAGCGCCTGGCGCCGCCCCGTGACGATGACACGATTGCCGCGGTCATGCAGGGCCTCGGCGAGCGCGCGGCCGATGCCGCTGGTGCCGCCGGTCAGGAGAATGGTATTGCCGGTGAGTTTCATTGAATTACCTTTTGGTTCGGTTGCGATAAAGCCGCCAACCAGACCTGCAAGGTCCTGCTTCTCCCTCCGGATCGCCTTGAGAAGAATCGACAAGGCGAACACGGTCCAGCCGATATCCTTTGCGCAAGCGGCGGATATCGAAAACTGGCAAATCTGTAATCTGAAAATTTCAGATAGGCGTATGCCCGGGAGGGCAGAATATGCGGTCATCGTAACGGCGTCCTGAATCATCGGGAACTGCCCTGCTGGGCTCCTCTCGAAGGGGACGCGTTGGATGACGGTAACGCCTACGGCAGTTGGTGAATCAACTGCGGAGCCGAGTTTAGCCGAAAATCCGAACGGCGGTCAACACCGCCGCAAAAAGCTGTCGCGCGGCGCTCATGCGCGACAATTCCCATCAATCTTCAAGCATCGCTCCCTCCTTCGGACCGTCCGGGCAACTTCGCGCCTGAAGTATTTCCAACTCGATTTCCTAGCTGTTTTGCAGGAATCTCTTGACGATGTCCGCGATCTGATCGGGCGCGTCTTCGAAGCAATAGTGCCCGGCCCCCGGTATCCGATGCACGTCCGCGCCGGGGAATAGCACCGTGAACAGCGGCAGGAAAATATCGGCGTGCAGCGTCTTGTCGGCGTCGCCCCAGATCGCCAACGCCGGCTTGCTCCGGATCATCGCTATCGCCGCCGCGTCAGGTTCTTCGAACCGATGCACACCGGTCGCGAAGCCCTTCGCCCAACCTATCGCTCCCAGGCAATCGCGCGGCGTGCTGAAGTGCCCCCCGTACGCGGCAATCCACGTGTCGCTGATCACGGCGTGATTTTCGAAGCCGTTGATTTTCATGGCGCTGAGGATGTTGAAACCGAGCTGCCCCAATACCTGTTCCAGACTGCCGTCTTCATTGGCCTTCACGATCCACTGGAACCAGGGCGCGATGCCGGCATTTTTCAGCAGGCGCTCCAGTCCGTCGGGTTGTCCGAACGGCGTCGGGCCGTTGGTTGAAATGATGCGTTTGATGCGCCCGGGATGGCGTGCGGTCACCCCCATGCCGACCGGACCGCCGAAATCGTGCATGACCAGGGTGACGTCGTTCAGGTCCAGCTGAAGGACGAATTTTTCGAGGTTGTCGATATGATCCTGCAGCCAATAACTGCGGTCTTGCGGCGTCTCGCTCTTGCCGAAGCCCATGTGATCGGGGACCACCACGCGATAGTCGCCGCACAGCGCCGTGATCAACGACCGGTACAGATAGCCCCAGGTCGGCTCTCCGTGCAGACACAACACGACCTCTCGTGCACGATCTCCTTCGTCCACATAGTGCATTTGAAATCCATTGACCGTCTCGAAATGCGGTGCGAATGGAAAGGTCTTGTCAAAATCTGCGTGTGCGGGAATCAAGCTGTTCTCCTGAAAATTGATGATGAAAATCCAGAACGAAATTAAATGGTTTTAAATTGAAACCAGATTGCTTTATACGTCACTTAATTTCATAATGCAAGTCTCAACTTTTCATGACAGGATCGGAGAAGCAATCGCCGTTTCCGAAGCACGCATGAAAAAGCGCCGCCCCTCTCACGAAGGGCGACGCTTCCCGCTGCTGCAGTCGATATTGCCTGCTGCCGGTTGACGGCTCAGAATCCCATGCGGCGCAAATCTTCCTCAACAAACATCTGCCCGCTGCGATTTTTCACTGCCGGCAGCTCCGCCACCTTTGCGCGCCAGGCCTGCAATGCGCTCAGATCGGCGGCAATGGGAATGCCTGCCGCATCCGCAAACGCCAGGCCGGCGAACACCGTGATGTCGGCCATCGAGAATTGTTCTCCCGCGACGTAACTGCTGTCGCGCAGGATGCCGTCGAAATACGCCATGCCCTGCAGCGCCTTGGCGCGTTCGCGTTCGCCCCATTCCTTGCGATGCGCCCATTCCGGACTCTTGTACTTTTGCAGGTCGTCGCCCAATCCCGGTGTCGCGTGATGGAAATAGATGCCGACGGCGTCAATCAGACCGCTCTCGGCGCGGCGCTGCATCATGTGGATGATTGCCTTTTCCTTCGGCGTGCGGCCGGTTAGCACCGGATTGCCGTCGAGGTTGTCCAGGTACTCGGTGATGGCGGTGCTTTCCGAGATCAGCGTGTCATCGTCGAGTTCCAGCAGCGGCAGCACGCCGGAGGGATTCTTCGCCAGAAAGGCCGCCTGCTTGTGCTCGGCGCCGATCAGGTCGATTGATTCGAACGTTACTTTCGAATCGAGATTCTTCTGCGCCAGCACGATGCGGATGCGTGCGGGATTGGGGAAACCGGGGCGGTCGTAAATCTTCATTGCTGCTTTCCTTTTCTGACTGTTTGTCGTTGTATCAATCTGCGTTCAGGTTGCTTCACGAGATATCGTTGAAGTTACTTACCAATCAATTTATCTATCTATCGGTAGATAGACAATAAGGGAGTACAATCCCTCCTGTCAACAACTATCTACCGATAGAGAGGTTTATTTCTTCATGAGCGCAATCGATACCCGCGAGAAAATCATGGCAGCCGCCCGCAAGACCGTGCAGGCGCACGGCTATAACGCGTTGAGTTTTCGCGACCTGGCGGCGGAAGTCGGGATCAAGAGCGCGAGCGTGCATTACCACTTCCCGACCAAAGGCGACCTCGGCGCCGCGCTCGCCCGCCGCTATACGGAAGACGGCATCGCCTATCTGAGCAATCTGATGGAGACGCACAAGGATGCTCGCACCCGCGTGAAAAAATATACGGAGATCTTCCGAGCGGCTCTGGTGGACGACAATCGCATGTGCCTGTGCGGCATCATGTCTGCGGAACACCACGACCTGCCCCCGGAAGTGCGTGCCGAAGTCAATCGCTTCAATGACGTCAACGTCGACTGGCTGACCGAAGTGCTCACGCAGGGCGCCGCTGAAGCCAAGCCGAAGAAGGCCGTGCGACGCCAGGCGATGAGCATCTTCGCAGCGATCGGCGGCGCACAGCTGATGGCGCGCGGGCATGGCGACGTAACCGTCTACGACGAGATCATCGACAGCTATCGCCATGCCGGTTTTACTCCCTGATCCGAATTTCAGGGGGAATTACTTCGGCTGAGGAAAAAAGACGACCCGATGAGGGTCCGATCCGATAGATTGGTCTTACTGCGGCTTTGTCAATTCCGAATTCACCGCCAGCAACAGCCAGGGCTTGATCTCCGACCGCACGAACACGCCCGCCACGGCAAACGGATCCTGGTCGCGCAGGGATTCGGCTTCTTCCTTCGACGCGACTTCATAGACGAGCAGACCGCCGCTGCCGTCGGGAAACGGCCCGCCGAAGGCCAGCTTGCCTGCATCGAGCAGGCTCTGGACATAGCGTTTGTGGGCAGGTGCGTGTTCAGCCAGCAATTTCCGGTTATCGGTGTAGGCGAGATAGTTGACGAATTTCATGGTGTTTCTTTCTTGATCAAGGAGGATTCGGATTCATATTTCGCGCCTCAAGCGGCTGTCGAGCGACCAGGCGCCGCCGCCGCGCACTGCCATGTACAGCGCCGTCAACGCCAGCAACACCGGGTATTCGATGCCGCGGTCGATCCACGGCCAGGTCGGGCCCATGGCGTAGCTGATGGCGATCATTTCAATGAGCATCAGCAAGGCCAGCGGCCGCGTCAGCAACCCCAGCGCCAGCATCGCCGCGCCCACGGTCTCCAGCAGCATTACCAGGAAGGCCAGCTGCGGCGCGAACGGCAGGCCCATGACTTCGCCGATCAGGCGTATCGATCCTGCCATCGGATTGGCCATGGAGCCGTGCGACACACCCAATGCCTTGGGCAAACCGTGGGTAAAAATGATGGCGCCGTAGCCGAACCGCAGCAGCGCATAGGCGCCGCCTTCGCCCCGCGCATACCAGCGCGCCAGCGCAGGAAAGACGAAGCGGCCGGCAGCCGGCGCCGTTGTAATCGGAGAATTTTTTTGCATGAAGCACCTGTATCCGGCTGATGGAAGCAAGACGCCATCATCGCGGCTGCGACGTTACAGATAAATGGCCGGGAAGTGAATTGACTATTCGGGACGTATGAATAATGCAGACGCCGGGCGCATGGAAAGCAAATTCTCTACAATCTCATCCATCTCCGACGACCGTACGCATACCCCCACACATACCGATGAGTCCAATTTCGTTTTCCCTGTCTCCCGCCCAGGCGCGCGCCATCTGGCTGCGCGCCCAGCGCCTCGACACGGCTGCGGCGCAGCCGCGGTGCAGTTGGCGACCGAGCATCTCGGTTATGTCCAGATCGACACCATCAACGTCATCGAACGCAGCCACCATCACATCCTGTACACGCGCATTCCGGAATACCGGCTGCGCGATCTGGAGCAGGCGCAGTCGGTGGACAAGTCGGTGTTCGAGTACTGGACGCATGCGCTGGCCTATGTGCCGACCGCGGAGTTCCGGCATTTCCTGCCGGAGATGGAACGGCGGCGCCTCAACCCGCACGCCTCTTTCGCCGGCGTGGACGAAGCCGATTACGCCGCGCTGCTCAGGCGCATCCGCAAGGAAGGCGGCTTGTCGATCCGCGACATCGACGACGACGTGCTGGAAGAAAAGACCCATCCCTGGGGCAGCCGCAAACCATCGAAGCGCGCGCTGCGATGGGGCTTCTTCATCGGCGACCTGGTGATCAGCAAGCGTACCGGCATGCTCAAGACCTACGATCTCGCCGGCCGTCATTTCGACTGGTCTCGACGCCCTGCTCCGGTGAAGGAAAAACAGTTCGCGCAATATCTGCTGCGGCGCGCACTCAAGGCACAGGGCATGGTCAGCCTGGATTCGATTTGCTACGGCAGCGTGCAGGCCAAGCCGCTGGTGAAGGAACTGATCGCCGCTGCCGTCAAGCGCAAGAAATTGGTCGCGGTGCATATCGAAGGTGCGCCCAGGCAGCAGCACTGGATCGAGCCGGCGCTGCTCGATGCCGCCATCGAGCCGGCATCCGGCGAACGCGTGCACATCCTCTCGCCCTTCGATCCGCTGGTGATCCAGCGCAAGCGGCTGGAACTGTTCTTCGATTACGAACACCGCTTCGAAGCCTATGTGCCAGCCGACAAACGCGTGCTCGGCTACTTCGCGCTGCCGGTGCTGGCGGGCGACCGCATCGTCGCGGCGCTCGATCTCAAGATGGATCGCAAGAGCGGCAAACTGCTGGTGCAGAAGTGGACCTGGATCGAGAAAAAATCCAGATCACTGACAGCGGCGATCGAGAAAGAACTGCACCGATTCGAGCAATTTCAGAAACAATCGATGCGATCCTGAACATCTCAGGCGCGAGCGCGGTCATAGCCCAACGCGCGCATTGACGCCGCTGCTGGTTCGCGATCCGGCTGCGACAGCCCTGGCGCAAGCAAAGGCGTCTCCGGCGGCAACGGTTCGGCGGTGTCGATACTGAACACCGATACCGATTCCAACAGACTGCCAGCCTGGCGCGTCAAGGCATTCGCCGCCGCGGCCGTATGGTCGACCAGCGCGGCATTTTCTTGCGTGGATTTGTCCATTTCGACCACAACCCGGCTGACCTGCTCCAGGCCTTCCGCCTGTTCTTGGGTGGCGACGGAGATGTCGTTCATGGTGTTCATCACCGTGTTGACGGAGGTGACGATCTGTTCCATCGCGCGGCCGGTTTCCATCACCTGCGCCGAGGCCAGATCGATGCAGGCGGCCGATTCCCCGATCAGCACTTTCACCTCCTTGGCTGCCTCGGCGCTGCGCAACGCCAGCGAGCGCACTTCCGTGGCGACCACCGCGAATCCGCGCCCCTGAGTGCCGGCACGGGCCGCCTCGACGGCGGCGTTGAGCGCGAGGATATTGGTCTGGAAGGCGATGCCATCGATCACGCTGACGATCTCCGAAATCTTGCTGGCGCTGCTGGAGACTTGATCCATGGTGCCGACGATGCGCATCATCAGTTCCCCACCCTTGACGGCGTCGCCGGCGGCAGTGGCGGCCAGCCGGTTGGTGTGGAGCGTGTTCTCGGCGTTCTGCTTGACGGCGGCGGACAGTTGTTCGAGCGTCGCCGCGGTTTCCTCCAGCGAGGAAGCCTGCTGTTCGGTACGTGCGGCCAGATCGATGTTGCCGTGGGCGATGTCACCCGCACTGCGATTGACGTCCTCGGTGCCGCTGCGGATCGATGAGACGGTTTCCACCAGACCTTGCTGCATCCGTTGCAGGGCACCGAGCAGCACGCCTATTTCATTGCTGGATGCGCCTTCCACGGGCGCGCTCAGGTCGCCGCCAGCGATCCGGTCGAAATGCCTGCCGGTGGTCGCCAGCGGACGCAACAGCACGCGCGCGAACAGCATCCAGTACAAGCCGACCAGCAACAGTGAAAAGACGAACAGGCCGCCGGCCAGATAGGCGGCGATGGCATAGCGGCGTTCGGAATCGGCGCTCAGCCGGTCGCGCACCGATTCGGCATGGGTGATGACCTTGCGCAGCGTGGCGGCGAACATGCGGTCGGCGTCTTCGGCGCTGGTGGTCGCGGCGGCATAGGCGTCAAGCGAGACATCGTACAGGGCTACCTCGCGCGCTTCCAGCACCTTGGTGTAGGCGTCGTAGGCGCCGCCGACCTGTCGCGAACGCTCCGCCAGCCCGGCTTCGGACTTGTCGCCCTTGCGATAGGCATCGAAGGTTTTCTTGGCTTCCTGCAATGCGGTCGAGGCCTTGCGGGTGTAGTCGTTGGCCTTGACCTGATCGCCGCGCACCAGGTTGATGTAGGCGTTGTCCATGTTGATCAGGGTCGACTGAAACAGCCGCTCGACTTCGTGCAGCGGCTGGATCTGCCGATCGGACAATTCGATCAGCTCATTCATGGCGCGCGCCGACAGGCGGGCGTCGGTCCAGGCGATAAACACCGCCGTCCATAACGCCAACGAAAAAATGCCGAGGACGAACAGCAGGCTGGTGCGGATCTTCAGTGTGGCGAACATGGCAGGCTCATTCCGTGAGGGTGGATTATTTGATGCCGAACAGGCGATCCAGCGACCAGGCGCCGCCGCCGCGCGCGACCAGCAACAGCAGCAAGCCGGCCCAGGTCAGGTGCGTCGGCCAGGCATCGGGATAGACGAAGATCTCGATCACCGCGGTCATGCCCAGCAGCCCCAGTGCCGCCGAGCGCGTGAACAGGCCCAGCACCAGCAGCAACGGGAAGAAATGTTCCGCATAGGCGGCCAGGTGCGCGGCGATTTCCGGCGGCAGCAGCGGCAGCTTGTATTCCTGCTCGAACAGCGTGTAGGTGCTGTCCTTGATGGTCAGGAATCCGCTGACCTTGGTGCGGCCCGACAAGAAGAACACGGCGGCCATCGCGATGCGCGCCACCAATGCCAGTAGCGACTCGCCGATCAGCGGCGCCAGGCGGTCGACGGCACGGTTGTAGTAAGCGACCGGCGTGTTCGGCCTGGATGCGGCGATGGTCGATGTGGAAGTGGACATGGCGGTCTCCGTACGGATATCAGTCGGTAGCTGAAGTGGTTGAGGTAATTGAAAAGGGAGAAGCAAACGCCTGCGCGCTGATCAGCGTGCCGAGCAGATGCGCGACGTCGAGCTCCGGTTCGGCGGCGACCGCCTGGCCGGTGGCGCTCTGCAAGTCATCGCCGGCGGCGCAGGCATCGAGAAAGACGCACATGCCCCGGCTTGCGGCTTGCCACGCGACCTGGCCGTCGATGCGGCTGAGCAAGGCGCCCTCGCCGCTCCAGTCCAGCTGGCCGGCAAGTGCACGCTGTGCGCGGTTGGCTTGCCAGATGGAAAACGCCGGCTGTGACGGCGCCCAGCGCCAGCGCACGCTTGCGCGCGGGTGCAAGGCGCTGCGCAGCAGATCGGCTTCGCTCAATGCGGCAAGCATGGAAGAATCCAGTGCCGCTTCGTCGGCGGCGACGTGGCATTCGGTCCAGCAACGGTCGAGACGCGCAACGTCTCCGAGATACGGCAAGTCCGCGGCCGGCCCAAATCCATCGAGGAAGCCGGCGAAGCCTTGGCCGTATTCGATCAGGCAAACGCTTTCAGGCGGCTCGGCGCAGGCGTGGATGAGCGCGGCCGAGCGAAACCATTCGTCGCCGACCAATCGCACGATGGTCGGATAGTTCGCGGCGAGCGCATCGACACTGGCTTTGAGAACGGTGTTGCGATAGACCTTGAAGCCGGGCTGCGAAGTCAATGCCGACAGAGATGACGCTGCGTCGCCCGAGCCGACACCATAGATGGCCCGGATGAAGTCACGCTGGAAGTCGCCGATGCCGTTCATTTCAGCGCTCCTTGCGCCGTCAGGATGTCCTGCGCCTGATTGCGTTCGGCAAGCAGTTCGGCAAAACCGGGAATCTTGTCGTCGCGCTCGATCAGCGTCGGCCGCTCGCCGATGCGGTCGATCAGATGCCGATACAACGTCCAGACCGCCTCGGCGACCGGCGCATCGTGCGAATCGATCAGCAGAGGAACACCGGCGCCGCCATCGGCGTCGATGCCGTGACCGGCCAGATGGATCTCCAGGATCGCCTCGGCAGGCAGGTTGTCGAGATAGGTGCGGGCGTCGTAACCGATGTTGTGGGCGCTGACGCAGACGTTATTGATGTCGACCAGCAAGCCGCAGCCGCTGCGGCGGACCAGCTCGTCGAGGAAATCGGTTTCGCTCCAGTCGTGATTGTCCATGCGCAGATAGTGCGACGGATTCTCGATGGCGATGCGATGTTGCAAGTGATCCTGCGCGCGCCGGATATTGGCGGCCGTGCGCGCCAGCACGGCGCTGGTGCGCGGCACCGGCAACAGGTCGGGATAATAGCGCCCGTCCAGCGTCGACCAGGCCAGATGTTCGGAAATCAGCGCCGGCTCGACGCGACGCATCAATGCAGCCAGGCGGCTGAGATGGCGTTCGTCGGGCGGCGCTTCGCCCGCAAATGAAAGCGACACCCCGTGCAGCGAGAGCGGATGGCGGCTGCGTACCGCTTCCAGCCATGCCAGCCGCGGACCGCCCGCCATCAGGTAGTTCTCGGGATGGACTTCAAACCACATGTCGTCTTGCGTGCACTGCAGCGCTTCGTCGAAATGCTGCGGCTTCAGGCCCAGGCCCGCACCCAGTGTCGCTTTCATTTCAGGCTCCGGGACTAAATCAGACCGCGTTCAGGGAACCCATGCCCTTCGGCGTCTTGATGCTGGTGCAGGTGCCGGCCGGGACATTCTTCCAGGCGTTGCCCTGGTAGTCCATCTTGGCGGTGCCGGCGCAGGTGGTGCCTTCGCCTGCCTTGCAATCGTTCTGGCCGGCCAGCGAGACGCCATAGCATTTCTCAACTGCGGTCTTGGCGGCGGCCGGTGCGTTTTGCGCCATGGCGATGCCGGATGTCAGGGCGGCCAGGGTGAAAGCGGCGGTAGCGAGTTTGATGGTGTTCATGGAAGTGCTCCTCAGATTGGAAAGTGAAAGTAGAACGTCGGTGGTATCCAGATACCTGCGATACGGCGTGTTGTGCAGATGATCTGAAGGTTAATTCGCAAGGAATGGCGATCCGGTTACAGCCGCTCGAAAATAAATTTGAAATATTTATTTTGCAGACCCTGTAACCGGATCGGCCGCGTCGACGAACCTATAGGCAAGGCGTCTTGCCGGGCCGGTGGCGGTCCATGGGCAGAAGACGCAAGCTGGAGAATCTGATGAAAACACCTGATCTGGTGTCCATGCTGGCAACCGGAACCACGCGCAGCGATCCCGACATATTGAGCAAGCGCCTGGGACTGGCGCTGCTGAGCGGCCTGCTGGGCGCCTCCGCGCTGCTGGTGGCCGCCTACGGCATACGCGGCGACATGCCGGAATTGCTGACGACGCCCTGGTTCTGGGTCAAGGTGTCGTTTCCGCTGGCGGTGCTGGTGTCGGCACAGGGCGTCACCGCCCGGCTGGCGCGTCCGGGCGCCTTGCTCGGGGCGCAGCGACTGATCCTGCTGGCCCTGCCGGTACTGGCGATCTGGCTGGCCAGCATCGGCTTCCTGCTGCTGGCGCCGCCATCGCTGCGGCTGGCGCTGGTGCTGGGATCGACCTGGCAAGTGTGCTCATTGAATATCGCGCTGCTGTCGCTGCCGACTTTCCTGTCGATGTTCTGGGCCATGCGCGGACTGGCGCCGACGCGGCTGATGCTGACCGGGGCCAGCATCGGGCTGGTGGCCGGCGCCCAGGGCGTGGTGGTCTACACCTTGTATTGCACGGAAATGGCGATGCCGTTCTGGGGCGTCTGGTATGTGATCGGCATGCTGGCGCCGACGGCGGCGGGCGCCCTGCTCGGCCCGCGCCTGTTACGCTGGTAGAGGATGCGAAGGTGCTGCAGACGGAGAACTCAGGGATCGAGCAAGGCGGCGACCGGTCGCACCAGTCCTTCGAGCAAGGCGCGCTCGGGACGAGTGCGCGCCAATACGCGGATGCCGAGCAAGGTGCTCAGCAGGAAGCGTCCCATATCGTGCGCCGACTGCGCGGAGGAAATGCTGCCGTCGCCCTGGCCAGCGGCGACGCAACGGCGAAAGAAGGATTCCACCTGCACCAGCACGTCGGCGACCACGCGCTGGAATTCGGGATCGTGCGGCGCGACTTCAAGCGCCGAATTGACCAGCATGCAGCCCTTGCGATCCTTGTCGGCCAGCGAACGCCTGATGATCTCGTCGAAGAAGGCGGCGATGGCGGCGCGCGGCGGCATGTGGTTCTCGAACCGGCCAACGCGGTCGAGGAAGCTCTGTTCGACATAGCGGTCCAGCGCGCGCCGGTACAGGGCGCGCTTGTCGCCGAAGGCGTTGTAGAGACTGGCGCCGGTGATGCCCATGCTGTCGGCCAGCTCGCGCACCGAGGTGGCTTCGTAGCCGCGGGTCCAGAAGCACTGGACGGCGGCGTCAAGCGCCGCTGCTTCGTCGAATTCGCGTGGTCGTGCCATGCAGCGTGTGAAAGCCCTGTGATTGCCGTGATTGCTCAGTTGAGGCGGCTAGTATATCATTTTAAAACAATTGATCTAAAACAAGCCGCAGCACGGAACACGTCTGCGATCGACCATTGCCCTCGCCATACCCATACAGTGGCCGCCGGATGAAGCGACTGACGACAACAGCAGAAACCGATCCGGGGAAGTCCGTCGAAGAGCGTCTGAAGACGCTGCTTCTGGCCGGACTGGACGGCGATGAAACCGCCTATCACGCCTTTCTCGGCGAACTCAGCGGCCGCCTGCGCGCCTATGTGAGGAAGCGCCTGTTTCATCTGCACGACGAGGTCGAGGATATCGTCCAGGAAACCTTGCTGGCCGTGCACAACGCGCGCCACACCTATCGCGCGGAAGAACCTCTGACGGCATGGGTCTATGCCATCGCGCGCTACAAGCTGATGGATTTCCTGCGCATGCGCTCGCGCCACGACGCCTTCAACGAGCCGCTGGACGACTATGTCGACATCTTCTCCAGCTCCGACGAAGAACCGGCCAACGATGCCAAGCGCGACATCGGCGTGCTGCTGGAGCAACTGCCTGACAAGCAGCGCCTGCCGATCATGCACGTCAAGCTGCAAGGCATGTCGGTGACGGAAACCGCACAACTGACCGGCTTGTCCGAATCCGCCGTTAAAATAGGCATACACCGCGGCCTCAAATCGCTGGCTGCAAAGATAAGATTGTTTTCATGAAGACGGACGATTTCATTTCCATGCTCGCTACCGGCGTCAAGCCGGTGGATCGTCACGTGCAGGCCAGGCGTTTTGCGCAGGCCATCATCGTCGGCGGCACGGGCGCGTTCATCCTGATGGTGCTGCGCTTCGGCATCCGTCCGGATATCTCTACGATGCTGGTGACGCCGCTGTTCTGGTTCAAGATGGCTTTTCCCTTTTCGGTGGCGGTCGCTTCGCTGTGGCTGCTGGCGCGCCTGAGCCGCCCCGGCGCAGGCGTGGGCAAGCGCTGGCTGGCGCCGGCTGCGCCGGTGCTGGTGATCTGGATCGCCGCGCTGGCGGTGCTGGCCGCGGCGCCGGACAGCGAACGCCTGAACCTGATCATGGGCTTCACCTGGCGCCGTTGCCCGTTCAATATCGCGCTGCTGTCATTACCGTGCGGCGCGACCATCGTCTGGGCGGTGCGCCAGCTGGCGCCCACCCGCCTGCGAGCGGCCGGCGCCATGGCTGGCCTGCTGGCGGGAGCGGTGGCGACCGTCGCCTATTGCCTCCACTGTCCGGAAATGGGCGTGCCGTTCTGGGGGATCTGGTATCTCGCCGGCATGTTGATTCCCGCCGTGACGGGGTGGCTGCTGGGACCGGCGTTGCTGCGCTGGTAGTCCGAGTCCGCCTGGCGGCCGCTTTGCTTGCCGCCTATTCCACCACGTGCTGCCTGAGGTATTCGACGTCCTGCAACGGCGATGCGCCGAACAGGCGCCGGTATTCGCGGCTGAACTGCGACGGACTTTCGTAACCGACCTGATACGCCACCGTAGCGGCCTCGACGCCGCCGGCCATGAGCATGCGGCGTGCTTCCAGCAGGCGCGTCTGCTTCTGGTACTGCAGCGGGCTCATCACCGTGGTCGCCTTGAAGCGGTGATGCAGCGCCGACACGCTCATGCGCACCTGCCGGGCGAGCTTCTCGATCGACATCGGCTCGGCATAGTGCTGCTTGATCCACTGGATGGCGTCGTTGACGCCGCGCTCCTGATAGTGCGACAACACGGTGTGGTACAGCACGTCGCCGTTCTGCGCCGTGATCAGGCGATACATGATTTCCAACTTGAGGATGCGCGACATCGCCGCAATGTCCTGCGGCTTGTTCAACAGGCGGATCAGCCGCAAGAAAGCCTCCTGCAGCTCGGCACCCGATGCCTCCACGTAGGCGCCCACGCGGACGCCGCGTTTGGGCGGCGCGGGAATGTTGAGTTCAATGATGAAGGCGGCGATCTCCTTCGGATCGAGATCGATGCGCACGCCGTAGTACGGTGCCGCGTCATCCGCTTCCACGATCTGCCCGGAGACCGGCAAGTCGATTGCCGACAGCACATAGCTGCCGCTGCCATAGTCATTGACGTCCTTGCCGATCAGCACCTTCTTGCGGCCCTGAACCACCAGGCACATGGACGGCTGCAGCATGCCGCGGCTCAGATCCGTGGGCCGGCAAATGCGGATGAAGGAAAGATAGGGAATCGTGGTGGCAACGTCGCGCTGCGTGACCGGCACGTTCGCGAAATGCGCAGCCACCTCCGCCCGCAGCTGCGACAGCAGATCGGAAGAAGTGGATGGCGCGGCGAGGATGTCAGCGTTGGGTGTTTTCATGGACCGGGACATCGTAACCAATGATGGCTTTCGGTTCAACATAAGCTTCCAGGCCATAAGGACCGAATTCGCGGCCGATGCCGGATTGCTTGAAGCCGCCGAACGGCGCACGCGGTTCGTCATACAGGCCGTTGATGAAGACGCGCCCGGCGACGATCTGCGAGGCGACGCGATTGGCGCGTTCCCTATCGGCGCCGCTGACATAGCCATGCAAACCGTACACCGTGTCATTGGCAATGTCGATCGCTTCTTCTTCGGTACGGTAAGTCAGGATCGACAGCACCGGGCCGAAGATTTCTTCGCGGGCGATGCGCATGTCGTTGGTGACGTTGACGAAGACCGTTGGCTTGACGAAATAGCCATGGTCCATTCCTTCCGGATGCCCTTCGCCGCCGGTCAGCAATTCGGCGCCCTCTTCGATGCCGAGACGGATGTAGCTTTGCACGCGCTCGTATTGCTTTTGCGTGACCAGCGGACCGAGCATCGTGTCTTCGTCGCCGGGATGGCCGACCTTTATCGCCGCCACGGCCTTCCTGACCAGCATCTTCACCTCTTCCAGGCGCCGTTCCGGCACGATCAGGCGCGTCGCCGCCAGACAGGCCTGTCCGTTGTTGAAGTACGCAGCGGTCAGCGCCTGCGGAATCGCCGTCTCCAGATCGGCATCGTCGAGCAGGATGTTGGGCGACTTGCCGCCCAGTTCCAGCGTGACGCGCTTCATGGTATCGACCGCGCCGCGCGCGATCTGCTTGCCGACCGCGGTGGAACCGGTGAAGGAAATCTTGGCGATGTCGGGATGGTGCGTGATTTCGGCGCCGACGGTGTCGCCCCGGCCGGTGACGATATTGAACACGCCCGGCGGCAGGCCCGCTTCATGCAGGCATTGCGTCAGCAGGCGCGTCTGCATGGCGCTCAATTCGCTGGGCTTGATGACGGTGGTGCTGCCCGCCACCAGCGCGGTCGCCAGCTTGCTGCAGATGAAGCCGTAGTTGGCGTTCCATGGCGTGATCAGGCCGACCACGCCGAGCGGCTCCATGGTCACGCGGGCGGTACCGGCCTGGCGCACGAAGTCGAAAGTCTCCAGCAATTCGATCGCCAGCAGGAAGCTGTTGGCCGAACGCGCCACCGTGGCGCTGCACATGCGGCGCGTGCCGCCGTACTCGCGGATCATGACGTCGACCAGTTCCGGTGCGCGGCGCTGGACGGCGTCGTGCATGGCCTGCAGATAGGCGGCGCGCTCCTGCCTGCTGCTGCGCGACCAGGTCTTGTAGGCGGCCTTGGCGGCAGCGATGGCCTGGCGCGCGTCTTCTTCGTCGGCCAGGCGCGCAGCGCCGATGACGGTCTTGTCGGACGGATTGATCAGTTCCATCACCTCGGTTCCGTGCGGCTGGACAAAGCGGCCGTTGATGTAGATCTCGTTGATATGTTGCATGTCGACTCCTGTGAATGACGTGAGGCCATGGTAAGAGCCACGCCATCCGCAACGGTAGACCAATGCTGCCGCACGATTGCCTGATCCTGCAAAGCACAGGATTTTTGGTGCGACCATTTGCAATACGGCAAGTCTGCGCCCCCGCCAAGAGGGCGGTCCAAAAACGCCCGGTGCACCGCACCATTTACGGGCAGGCTGCACCGCGACACATCACAACATGACATATATGGTTGCAACGTATCCCCGTCCCGGCTCCCCGCAGACGCCCGCGAATCACCCCGCGATCCTTGTCCAGCCGGCGATTCAGACCTTCTGGCACAGGCTTTGCATATGTCCTCGCATGGATCAACGACGATCCACCGGTTTTCACTATTTTTAATGCCGATCTAAAGACGGATCTGCAGGACAACGGCGTCCGCTTAGCTTGGCATTCATGCCTTGTTGAGCGGGCGCCTTTTTGTTTTTAACGGGATAAAAATGGCCGCAACTCCTGACACTCAAAACAGCACCAGCAAGGCGAGCAAGATTCAGCTCTTTTCCCTCAGTTCGCCGCAGATGCGCGCCTTCCACCTGACCTGGATGGCCTTCTTCGTCTGCTTCTTCGCCTGGTTCGCCTGCGCGCCGCTGATGCCGGTCATCAAGGGCCAGCTCGGCCTGACCGTGCAGCAGATCGCCAACATCAACATCGCCGCCGTCGCCGTCACCATCCTGGTGCGCCTGGTGATCGGCCCGCTCTGCGACCGCTACGGTCCGCGCAAGGCCTACACCGGCCTGCTGCTGATCGGTGCGCTGCCGGTGATCGGTGTCGGCTTCGCGCAGACCTATGAAACTTTCCTGTTCTTCCGCCTGTGCATCGGCGCGGTCGGCGCCAGTTTCGTAATCACCCAATACCATACCTCGGTGATGTTCGCGCCCAACGTGGTGGGTACCGCCAATGCGGCGACCGCCGGCTGGGGCAATGCCGGGGGCGGTGTGGCGCAAGGCCTGATGCCGCTGCTGCTGGCCGCGATGCTGATGCTGGGCGTGGGCGACAACCTTGGCTGGCGCGTCGCGCTGCTGGTGCCGGGCCTTATGATGCTGGCGATGGCGGCAGTCTACTGGCACTTCACGCAGGATTGCCCGCAAGGCAACTTCGACGAACTGCGCGCCGCCGGCATCGTCATCGAAAGCGGCAAAAAAGGCGGCTGGGCGAGTTTTCGCGCCGCCAGCGCCAACTACCGCGTGTGGATGCTGTTCATCACCTACGGCGCCTGCTTCGGCGTGGAAATCTTCATCCACAACATCGCCGCCATCTATTACGTCGATCACTTCGGCCTGTCGTTGAAGAGCGCCGGCATCGCCGCCGCCAGCTTCGGTTTGCTGGCGCTGTTTGCACGCGCGCTGGGCGGCATCATCTCGGACAAGGTTGCCCGGGTCGGCGGTAGCGGCGGCCTCAACCGCCGCGCCACGCTGTTGTTCGTCATGATGCTCGGCGAAGGCCTCGGCCTGCTGTGGTTTGCCCATGCCGGCAGCGTCACGCTGGCAGTGATCGCGATGCTGTGCTTCGGCCTGTTCACCCACATGGCATGCGGCGCGACCTATGCGCTGGTGCCGTTCATCGATCGCAAGGCGCTGGGCGGCGTGGCCGGCATCATCGGCGCGGGCGGCAACGTCGGTGCGGTGCTGGCCGGCTTCCTGATGAAGGGACTGGGCGACACCCAGCAGACCCTGAGCATGCTCGGCGTGCTCGTGACGATCTCGGCGCTGTGCGCGGTCGCCGTGCGCTTCACCGCCAGCGACAAGAACGACGAGCCGGCACTGGCCGTCGGCGCCAACAATATTCCCGCCTGAGGAGAACCTGATCATGAACATCATCGTCATTGGCCACGGCATGGTCGGTCACAAATTCCTGGAGTCGCTGGCTGAAAGCGGCGCCGCCAACCTCAAAGTCACCGTACTGTGCGAAGAGCCGCGTCCGGCCTACGACCGCGTGCACCTGTCCGAATTCTTCGCCGGCAAATCCGCCGACGACTTGTCACTGGTTGCACCGGGCTTCTTCGACGCCGGCAAGAGCACCGTCGACTTCGACCTGAAGCTCAACGCCAAGGCGCAGAACATCGACATCACCGGCAAGACCGTCACGGTCAACATCAACGGCGCCGTGGAAACACTCGCCTATGACAAGCTGGTCATGGCCACGGGATCCTATCCTTTTGTCCCCACCGTCGCGGGCAACCAGCGCAAGGATTGTTTCGTCTACCGCACCATCGAAGACCTCGAAGCCATGCTTGAGTGCGGCAAGCGTTCCAAGACCGGCGTGGTGATCGGCGGCGGCCTGCTCGGCCTGGAATGCGCCAAAGCGCTGCGCGACATGAACCTGGAAACGCATGTGGTCGAATTCGCCCCGCGCCTCATGGCGGTGCAGGTCGACGAGAGCGGCGGCCGCATCCTGCGCCAGAAGATCCAGGATCTCGGCGTCACCGCCCACACGCAAAAGAACACGCTGGAAATCGTCGACGGCAAGACCGGCACGCATCGCATGAACTTCGAGGACGGCACCCACCTCGACACCGACATGATCGTATTCTCGGCCGGCATCCGTCCGCGCGACGAACTGGCGCGCGAGTCAGGCCTGAAGGTCGGCGACCGCGGCGGTATCGTGATCGACAACAGCTGCATCACCTCCGATCCCGACGTCTACGCCATCGGCGAATGCGCACTGTGGAACGGCAAGATCTTCGGCCTGGTGGCGCCCGGCTACGACATGGCGCGCACCGCTGCCAAGCACATGCTGGCACACCTGAATGACGCCGCCGAAGTGCAGCAATTCAACGGCGCCGACATGAGCACCAAGCTCAAACTGATGGGCGTGGACGTCGCCAGCATCGGCGACCCGCACGGCAAGGAAGCCGGCGCGCGCTCCTATCAGTTCACCGACGAACGCAAGCAGATCTACAAGAAGATCGTGGTCTCCGAATCGGGCAAGCACCTGCTCGGCGCGGTGATGGTCGGCGACGCCGCCGAATACGGCACGCTGCTGCAGATGATGCTCAACCGCATCGAACTGCCGGAATCGCCCGAGTTCCTGATCCTGCCGCAAGCCGACGGCAAGGCCAAGGTCGGCCTCGGCGTCGACGCCCTGCCCGACAGCGCACAGATCTGTTCATGCAACAACGTTTCCAAGGGACAGCTATGCGCAGCGGTGGCCTCGGGCGTGACCACCATCGGCGAACTCAAGAGCTGCACCAAGGCCGGCACCGCCTGCGGCGGCTGCGTGCCGCTGGTGACGCAGGTGATGAAGGCCGAGATGAAAAAACAAGGCCTGGCCGTCAACAACCACGTCTGCGAACACTTCCCTTACTCGCGCCAGGAGCTGCATCACCTGGTGCGCGTGAACAAGATCAAGAGCTTCGGCGACTTGCTGGCGCAGCATGGCAAGGGCCTCGGCTGCGACGTCTGCAAGCCGGTCGCGGCGAACATTCTGGCTTCCTGCTGGAATGATTTCGTGCTCAAGAAGGAACACGCCAGCCTGCAGGATTCTAACGACTACTTCCTCGGCAACATCCAGAAGGATGGCACGTACTCGGTGGTGCCACGGATGGCCGGCGGCGAAGTCACGCCGGACGGCCTGATCGCGGTCGGACAGGTCGCCAAGAAATACGGCCTCTACACCAAGATCACGGGCGGCCAGCGCGTCGACCTGTTCGGCGCCCGCGTCGAGCAATTGCCTGATATCTGGGAAGAACTGATCGCCGCCGGCTTTGAAACCGGCCACGCCTACGGCAAGTCGCTGCGCACGGTGAAATCCTGCGTCGGTTCGACCTGGTGCCGCTACGGCGTGGACGACAGCGTCGGCCTGGCAATCGAACTGGAAAACCGCTACAAGGGCCTGCGTTCGCCGCACAAGATCAAGTTCGGCGTGTCCGGCTGCACCCGCGAATGCGCCGAAGCGCAAGGCAAGGACGTCGGCATCATCGCCACTGAGAAAGGCTGGAACCTGTACGTCTGCGGCAACGGCGGCATGAAGCCGCGCCACGCCGAACTGATCGCCTCCGATCTCGACAAGGCGACCATGATCCGCTACATCGACCGCTTCCTGATGTTCTACGTGCGCACCGCCGACCGCCTGCAACGCACCAGCACCTGGCGCGACAACCTCGAAGGCGGTCTCGATTACCTGAAGAGCGTGGTCATCGACGACAAGCTGGCGATCGCCGCCGAACTGGAAGCCGACATGCAGCACGTGGTCGACACTTACGAATGCGAATGGAAGAAGGCCGTCACCGATCCGGAGACACGCAAGCGCTTCCGCCACTTCGTCAACAGCAAGGAAGCCGACCAGAACGTCAAGTTCGTCGACGAGCGCGGCCAGATTCGCCCGGCCACGGTTGCCGAGCGCAAGCTGATCGATATCCCTGTGGTGGCGGAAGCAATCTGACCTTGATGGAGAACATGAGCATGCACAGCGACCGACAACTCAATCATTGCGAACACTGGACCGAAGTCTGCGACATCGCCGACATCGTGCCCAACACCGGCGTCTGCGCGCTGATCGGCAGCGAACAGGTGGCGGTGTTCCATGTCATCGATGGCGCCCACAACGAGACGCGGGTGTTCGCCATCGGCAACTACGACCCGAATGCGGAAGCCTCGGTGCTGTCGCGCGGCCTGGTCGGCAGCATCGGCGAACGCATCGTGGTCGCTTCGCCGATCTACAAGCAGCACTTCGATCTGCAGACAGGCGAGTGCATTGAAGCACCCGAACATTCGGTCAGCGCCTACCCTGCGCGCGTCGAACACGGCAAGGTCTGGGTGGGCGCATGACGGTCGTTCCGGCACCTGCCGAGCTTCCAATCGCTTCTGCAAAGAAGCCGTCGCTGGTCGTGATCGGCAACGGCATGGCCGGCATGCGCACGGTCGAAGAACTGTTGAAGCTGGCGCCGGACCTCTACGACATCACCGTCTTCGGCGCCGAGCCGCACGGCAATTACAACCGCATCCTGCTGTCGCCGGTGCTGGCGGGCGACAAGAGCATCGACGACATCATGCTCAACACGCGCGACTGGTACGTGCAGAACAACATCACGCTGCATGCCGGCGATCCGGTCGAGCGGATCGATCGCCGCCGCCGCATCGTGCGCTCGCAAGCCGGCATCGAGATCGAATACGACCGCCTGCTGCTGGCGACCGGCTCCAAGCCGTTCATCATCCCGGTACCGGGCCATGAACTGCCGGGCGTGATCGCCTTCCGCGACATTCAGGACGTCCAGACGATGCTCGACGCGGCGCGCAACCATCGCCATGCGGTAGTGATCGGCGGCGGCCTGCTCGGCCTGGAGGCGGCCAACGGCCTGCTCCGCCAAGGCATGGATGTGACCGTGGTGCATGTCACCGACAGCCTCATGAACCAGCAACTCGACAAGCCTGCCGCTGCTCTGCTCAAAAAGGCGCTGGAGATGAAGGGCCTGCGCTTCCTGCTCAATGCGCAGACCGACGCAATCGTCGGACCAGATCGCGTCACGGCAGTGCGTTTCAAGGATGGCTCGGAGATTCCGGCGGACCTGGTCGTGATGACTGCCGGCGTGCGCCCCAACATCAGCCTGGCCAAGGATGCCGGCTTGCATTGCGATCGCGCCATCGTGGTCGACGATACGCTGCAGACTTACGACCCGCGCATCTACGCCGTCGGCGAATGCGTGCAGCACCGCAAGGCCACCTTTGGCCTGGTGGCGCCGATCTGGGACCAGGCGCGCGTGTGCGGCGCCCATCTGGCCGGCGCCGGACATCGCCGCTACGTGCAGCAAGCGACCGCCACCAAGCTCAAGGTCACCGGTGTCGATCTGTATTCGGCGGGCGACTTCATCGGCGCCGAAGACACCGAAGACCTGGTGCTGCGCGATCCGCGCCGCGGCATTTACAAGCGGCTGGTGCTGCAAGGCAGCCGGCTGATCGGTGCGGTACTGTACGGTGACGTCAAGGATGGCCCGTGGTACTTCGACCTGATCCAGAAAGGCGGCGACATTTCCGCCATCCGTCATCAACTGCTGTTCGGTCAGGCCATCTCCGGCCAGACTCAGAGTGATACTCAACGTCAGACGAAAACCATCCAGGCAGCCTGACCAGGAAACTATCGTGAACCTCTCTCAAGCTCCGCTTTCGACCGTCGGCACCAAGACTACCTGCCCCTATTGCGGCGTCGGCTGCGGCGTGCGCGCCGCCATGCAGGCCGACGGTGTCATCGCCGTCACGGGCGACGAACTGCATCCGGCCAACAAGGGCCGCCTGTGCGTCAAGGGTTCGGCGCTGGGGGAAACGGTCGACCTGGACGGCCGCCTGCTGCATCCGAAAGTGCGCGACGCCGACGGCGCATTGCAGCGCGTAAGCTGGGACGCTGCGCTCGACAAGGTCGCCGGCGGTTTGCGCGATATCATCGACCGCCACGGTCCGGATTCGGTCGCGCTGTATGTCTCCGGCCAGCTGCTGACCGAGGACTACTACATCGCCAACAAGCTCATGAAGGGCTACGTCGGCAGCGCCAACATCGACACCAATTCGCGCCTGTGCATGTCGTCAGCCGTGGCCGGCCACAAGCGCGCGTTCGGCGAAGACCTGGTGCCCGTCAGCTACGAAGATCTGGAATTGGCCGACATGGTGGTGCTGGTCGGCTCCAACACGGCGTGGTGCCACCCCATCCTGTTCCAGCGCATCGCCAAAGCCAAGGAAAACCGGCCGGAGATGAAGCTGATCGTCATCGATCCGCGCCGCACGGCCACCTGCGAGCTGGCCGACATGCACTTGCCGGTCAAGGCCGGCACTGACGTCTGGCTGTTCAACGGACTGATGAGTTTCCTTGCGCATCGCGGCGCGCGCGACAACGCTTTCGTCGACGCCCACACCAGCGGCCTCGGCGAAGCGCTGGCGATTGCCGATGCGGACTGCGCCGATCCGCACGAAGTCGCGCGCATCTGCAAGGTCGACGTCAACGACCTGCTGGCCTTCTACCAGTTGTTCGCCGATACCGAGAAAGTCATCACCGGATTTTCGATGGGCGTGAACCAGTCAAGCGCCGGCACCGACAAGGTCAACAGCATCATCAACTGCCATCTGATCAGCGGCCGCATCGGCAAGCCCGGCATGGGTCCGTTCTCGATCACCGGCCAGCCCAACGCCATGGGCGGACGCGAAGTCGGCGGCCTGGCCAACATGCTGGCGGCGCACATGGATCTGGACAATGCCCTGCATCGCGACACGGTGCAGACCTTCTGGGGCTCACCGCACATGGCGGACAAGCCGGGCCTGAAAGCGGTCGACCTGTTCAACGCGATCGAAGCCGGCCGCATCAAGGCGGTCTGGATCATGGCGACCAATCCCATGGTCAGCATGCCCGACGCCAACGTGGTCCAGCGCGCACTGTCGAAGTGCGAACTGGTGGTCGCCTCCGACATCGTTGAAGGCACCGACACCAACGCCTTCGCACACGTGCTGCTGCCCGCGCTGGGCTGGGGCGAGAAAGACGGTACCGTCACCAACTCCGAGCGCCGCATCTCGCGCCAGCGCGCCTTCCTGACGGCGCCGGGCGAAGCGCGTCCGGACTGGCAGATCATCTGCGACGTCGCCATCCGCATGGGCTATCGCGGCTTCGACTTCGCCGGCGTGCATGCCGTCTTCGACGAACACGCGCGCCTGAGCAGCTACCGCAACGGCCCGCCGCAGATCGCCGGCAACAGCATGCGCGTGTTCAATCTCGACGGCCTGACCGGCATGAGCAAACAGCAGTTCGACCAGTTGCAGCCGATCCAGTGGCCCGTGACGCGCGACAAACATAGCGGCGATGTCACCGGCACTGCGCGCCTGTTCGGCAATCAGCGCTATGCACATGCCGACGGCAAGGCGCGCTTCGTGGCGACGCCGCCGCGCGGTCCGGCGCATCTGCCCGATGAAGAATTCCCGCTGACGCTCAACACGGGCCGCGTGCGCGACCAGTGGCACACCATGACGCGCACCGGCAAATCGGCGCGCCTGGCGGACCACGTGCCGGAATCCTTCATCGACATGCATCCGCAAGATGCGTTGCGTTACGGCGTGCGCGAAGGCAGCCTGGCGCGCATCAGCTCGCGCTGGGGCGCGATGGTGGCGCGCGTACAGCACAGCGGCGGCATCGCGCGCGGCAGCGTGTTCGTGCCTATCCACTGGAGCAACCAGACCGCCTCCGACGCGCGGGTGGGGGCCCTGGTCAATCCGGTGGTCGATCCGCTATCGGGAGAACCCGAGTTCAAGCACACGCCGGTCAGCATCGAAGAATTCGGCGTGTCCTGGCATGGTTTCATCCTCAGCCGCAAGACGCTGGCGCTCGATGAAATCACGCACTGGACGCGCATCCAGGGCCGCGACTTCGCGCGCTACGAACTGGCCGGCCGCAGCACCATCGCCGACCACAGCGCCTGGGCGCGCAAGCTGCTCGGCGTGCATGACATCGAGGCCGACTGGCTCGAATACGAAGACCGCACCGCCGGCGTCTATCGCGCGGTGCATGTCGAGAATGAGCGCATCGACATGTGCATCTTCCTGTCCAAACGCCCCGACCTGCCCTCGCGCGCCTGGCTGGCGAGTCTGTTCGACAAGGAGCAGCTGGAAGAAGCCGACCGCGTCGGCCTGCTGATCGGCCAGCCGATCGAGAAAGGCGCCGACACCGGCCCGACCGTGTGCTCGTGCTTCGGCGTGGGCCGCAACACGATCTGCAGTGCGGTGCGTGAACAGGGATTGAAGACGGTTGCGGAAGTCACCGCCTGCCTCAAGGCAGGCGGCAACTGCGGCTCTTGCGTGCCGGAGATCAAGAAGTTGCTGGTGGAGACGCGGGCGGAGGAGACGGCCTGAGTTGCGGGAGGAGAAGCGCTACGGTCCTCTCGCCGAAGAAAGAAATTCCGCCGCTCAGCCGGCCGGCCGCGAAGTGACGACGATCGGCGCCGGGCTTTCGCCCTCGGTCTGTTCCAGCGACTGGCGGTAGCGCGCAGAGCGTTCCATGTTGATCTGGTACTGCTCCTCTGCATGGCGGTAAGCCAGTTGCTCGGCGGGTGAGCGGCTGCAGCCGCTGATGGCGAGGGTGCACAGGATCAAAAGCAGGAACGGCCGCATGAATGTCTCCGAGGGGGATTTATCTTATTTCTTTGCGGCAATCATATACCCAATATAGCCAACAGGCAATTTTTCGGTTGAACAAGCACCGCCGCAAGCCGCGCCCACATTGACATTCAGACAACCCTGGCTAATTTCCGGGTTCTTCGGCATGCTCTGGCTTGCCTGTCTCACCAGACTCCCCCCTGCAAAAGGAATATCCATGAACAGACTTGCCTGTGCGCTGCTGGCGCTTGCCGCCTTGCTCACTACCGGCGCCGCCCACGCCGAACGGAAGCGCTGCCTCAGCGACTGCAAGCCGCGCATCGGCATCGTGTCTGCATTCGGCGCCGAGGCCGACATCCTGCTTGAGCAGACCCAAGGGAAACGCGACTGGCGCATCAACGGCAATCGCTTCACGACCGGCGTATTGCGCGGCAATCCGGTGGTCATCGTGCTCAGCGGCGTGAGCATGGTCAACGCCACGATGGTCACGCAGCTGATGCTCGATCATTTCCATGTGGAGCGTCTGCTCATGAGCGGCATTGCCGGTGGCGTGAATCCCGCAAATCATGTTGGGGACGTGGTGGCGCCTGCCACCTGGGCAATGCCGATGGAGGTGTATTGGAATGGCGACGGCAGCCTGCCGGCCGCATGCGGCAACGCCGGCGACGTCGCTTGCCTGGGATTGAAGCTGGCGACGGACAATGGCCAGGCGCGTCCGGACTACCGGTTCGATACGCCCGGCGGCAAAGTCAGCAGCGGGATGTTCATGCGCGACAGTTTCGTGATGAGCGCAGCCACTGCGCCAGGCGGCGAATTCCGTTTCGAGTTCCAGGCCGATGCGCAGATGCTCGCGCTGGCCCGCACCCTCCAACCCGCGTTGGCGACGTGCGGCCCCAAAAATCCGGCGCTGTGCGTGAGCACGCAGCCGGCATTGAAAGTCGGCGGACGCGGGATCTCCGGCACGGCCTTCCTGGCCAATGCCGGCTATCGCACTTATCTGTATGAGACACTGCAGGCGCAGCTGGTGGATATGGAAACCGCCGCCTTTGCGCAGGTGGCGTATGCAAACGGCGTGCCGTTCATCGCGTTCCGCAGCGTCTCCGATCTGGCCGGCGGCAACGACTTCAAAGATGTCGGCGCCTTCTTCGGCAGCGGCCTGGCCGAGACCAACGAGGCGAAGGTGACGCTGGTGTTTCTGGAGGCGTGGAAGCGGCGGCGCTGAGGCTGCTTGCCGCGGCTTCAGAGGTGTGATCCCCTCACACCGTCCGACTGAAACATTTCTCCGCTCAGAACCTCGGCTTGACGGTTTTCCAGTCCGGTTTGTACTTGCGCATCTGCCGCACGTCATCGCGTGACCGGATGCCGCAGCTCAGGTAGAGGTCGTGCAACTTGGCCAACTGATCGCGATCGAGCTCCACGCCGAGGCCGGGCGCGCGCGTGATGCCGACACAGCCGTTGCGGATCGACAGCTTGCCGCCCTTGATGACTTCTTCGTCGGCCTCCTGCCACGGATAGTGGGTGTCGCAGGCGTAGGACAGATTCGGCACCGCTGCGGCCACATGCGACATCGCCATCAGGCTGATGCCGAGGTGGGAATTCGAATGCATCGACACGCCCAGCCCGAAGGTGTCGCACATCAGCGCCAGCATCTGCGTGTCGCGCAAGCCGCCCCAGTAATGGTGATCGGCCAGCACGATCTGCACGCTGTTCTGCGCGACGCTGCGGCGGAATTCGTCGAAGTCGGTCACCACCATGTTGGTTGCCAGCGGCAGGCCGGTGCGTCGGTGCAATTCGGCCATGCCCTCCAGACCTGGGGTCGGATCTTCGTAGTACTGCAAATCGTCGCCGAGCAGCTCCGCCATGCGCACCGCCGTCTCCAGCGACCAGTTGCCGTTGGGGTCGATGCGCAGCGGCGCATCGGGGAAGGCTTTTTTCAGCGCCTTGATGCAGGCGACTTCATGTTCCGGATCGAGTGCGCCGGCCTTGAGCTTGATGCTCTTGAAACCGTTTTCATCGATCATCCGGCGCGCCTGGGCGACGATCTGCTCCTCGCTCAGCGCCTCGCCCCAGCTATCCGGCTCATAAGGGCTGTCGATGTGCTCCGCATACTTGAAAAACAGATAGGCGCTGAACGGAATCTCGGTGCGCACCGCGCCGCCCAGCAAGTCGACCAGCGGCACGTTGAGGTAACGCGCCTGAGCATCGAGCAAGGCGACTTCGAATGCTGAGTAGGCATTACTCACGGCTTTACTGGCATGCGAACCGGGCGCCAGTTCGGCGCCACTATTTCCTGCCGGCGCCATGCCTGCAACAGTGGATTTGACGATGGCACGCAGGCGATTGAGGTTGAACGGATCGAGGCCGATCAGTTGCGTTTTTACCTTGTCCAGCACGGCCAGCGCTGCGGCGTCGCCGTAGCTTTCGCCGAGGCCGAAGTGACCGTTGTCGGTTTCCACTTCGATGATGGAACGCAAGGCGTAGGGCTCGTGGATGCCGCTGGCGTTGAGCAGAGGTGCATCCTTGAATGCAATCGGTGTGACGGTGACGCGGGTGATTTTCATGTCTTTTTCCGGGTATCAGCAATGAGTTATTTGTTGCCGGCGATCGCTGCGGAGTGCGCCGTGGTGCGGGCAAAGAACACCACAATCGCCGCCACCACGGAAGTCGCCGCCAGGGCATACAGGCCGCCCTGGATCGAGCCGGTTTTCTGCTCGAGGAAGCCGAAGGTCGTCGGCGCGACAAAGCCGCCGAGGTTGCCGAGCGAGTTGATCAGCGCGATCACCGCGGCAGCGATGCGCGCGTCGAGATACGACTGCGGGATCGGCCAGAACAGCGAGGAAGCCGCCTTGAATCCCACCGCCGCAAAACAGATCGAGACGAACGCGAACACCGGTCCGCCGAAGGTCGACACATACATGCCGATGGCCGCGATAATCAGCGCCGCCGCGGCCCAGGCTTGCTGGAACTTGAAGCGCGCCGCCAGGCTGGCGAACAGGTACATGGCGATGATCGAGATGATCCACGGGATCGAGTTGAACAGGCCGACCTGGAAGTCCGAATACGCGCCCATCTTGCGAATGATGCTGGGCAGCCAGAAGGTCGCGCCGTAGATGGTCAGCGAGATCGAAAAATAGATGAAGCAGAAGATCACGATCTGGCTGTCGCGCAGCAGCGTCCAGGCGGAGATGTGAGCGGGCTTCGTCTTCTCGCGCTCGGCCTGTTCGGCGGCGATGGCGTTGCCGATGAGATCGCGTTCGCTCTGCGTCAGCCACTTGGCGTCAGCCGGTCGCGAGTCGAGCCAGAACCAGACGAAGCCGCACAGCGCCACCGACGCCAGGCCTTCAATGATGAACATCCATTGCCAGCCGTGCAGGCCGCCGCCTTCGATCTGCAGCAGCGCACCGGAAATCGGTCCCGACAGGATCGACGCCAGCGCGGAGCCGCTCAGGAAGATCGCCATCGCCTTGCCGCGCTCGCCGTTGGGCAGCCATTGCGTGAAGTAATAGATCACGCCGGGGAAGAAGCCGGCTTCCGCCACGCCGAGCAGGAAGCGCAGCACGTAGAACGACGTCTCGCCCTGCACGAAGGCCATTGCGGTGGCGGCGATACCCCAGGTCAGCATGATGCGCGTGAGCCAGGCTTTGGCGCCGTACTTTTGCAGCAGCATGTTGGACGGCACTTCAAAGATGGCGTAGCCGACGAAGAACAAGCCCGCGCCCAGACCGTACGCGGCGGTGCCGATTCCGATGTCGGCGGCCAGGTGCGTGCGCACGAAGCCGATGTTGACGCGGTCGATGTAATTGACGATGAACATGATCACGAACAGCGGCAACACACGCTGCTTGATCCTGGATACCGCCCTGTCGAGCGGCGACAATGCCCGCCCTGCTGCCTGCGCTGTAGTCACTGCTTGTCTCCTGCGGTTTTTATCGAAGAAAGAGCGTTTCCCTTTCAATCAAAACATTAAAACACTAATATATTAGTGTGTCAATGCGATCCAATTGCTTTATCATGCCGATAACAAAGGAGATTGCGCGGCTATCGTGCCTTATCTTTTGCATGCTTGTCGCCATCGGTCCGGATATCTCCCCGTTGATCGACATGCGTAGCGCTCCGATTTCTTTCCACTTATTGTTTTCGACGTACCGGATTCCGATTGCCATGAATAGCCTTTCGCCAGTGCCGCAACATCAGCTCGACCGCTCGCGCCATGCCGCGCCGCAGGTATTCGAACGCCTGCGCGAAGCCATCATCACGATGCAGCTAACGCCCGGCACCGTCCTCTCGCGCGCCGAGCTGGCCTTGCAGTTCGGCCTGAGCCAGACGCCGATACGCGACGCCCTGATGAAGCTGGGTGAAGAAGGCCTGGTGGATATTTTTCCGCAGCATGCGACCGTGGTGCGCGCGGTGGATATTGCGATGGCGCGGCAGGCGCATTTCCTGCGCCGTTCGATTGAACTGGAAATCGTCCATACCCTGGCGGCCGCGCCCAACCCGGCCCTGATTGCCCGGCTGCGGGCCAGCATCGCGAAGCAAACGCTGCTGGCCGACAGCGAGGATTACAGCGAATTCGTCGAAGCCGATCAGGCCTTCCATCGCCAGATGTACGAAGCCGCGAACATCCCCGATCTGTGGACCATGGTACGCCGGCACAGCGGCCACCTGGACCGGCTGCGCGCGCTGCACGTGCCGATTCCCGGCAAGGCGCGCGCGGTGCTGCGCGATCACGCCGCGATCGTCGAGGCTATCGCGGCAGGCGATCCGGTTGCCGCGCAGGAGGCCTTGCGCGCGCATCTGTCCAATACCCTGTCGCATCTGGACGATATCCGGGAGCGCTTTCCGCATTACCTGAAAGATTGAGACCGAAGAGTTTTACTGCGGGAGATGAGCTGCGTTACACGACGGCGGAGAACTTGCGGCCCTCCGTCAGCATGAGATGGAAATCCGCAGCCGGGACCGGACGCGAGAACAGGTAGCCTTGCAATTCGTTGCAGCCGGCCTCCTTGAGGAAATTGAACTGCGCCATGTTCTCCACGCCTTCGGCGATGACCTTGTGGCGCAACTGCTTGGCGATGCCGATGATGGCGCTGGCGATGGCGCAATCGTTGGTGTCGCCGGGGATGCCGGTGGTGAATGAACGGTCGATCTTGAGCGTGTTGATCGGAAAACGCTTGAGGTAGGACAGGCTCGAATAGCCGGTGCCGAAATCGTCGAGCGAAATCGTCACGCCGAGCAGGCAGACTTTCTCCATGATTGAAATCACGCGATCGGTGCTGTGCATCAGCATGCTTTCGGTGATCTCCAGCTCCAGCCATTCGCCGGTCAACTGATGGCGGCTCAGCGCCGCCCTGACGCGGTCCGGCAACGACCGCGTGAATTCGCGCGCCGTCACGTTGATGGCGATGCGGATCGGCTCCAGGCCGGCTTCCTTCCACTGGCGTGCCTGCGCGCACGCGGCTTCGAGCACCCAGTCGCTGAGCTGGACGATAAGGCCGGTCTCTTCCGCAATCGGGATGAAGTCGCCCGGCGCCAGCAGGCCGCGCTCGGGATGCTGCCAGCGCACCAGCGCTTCGGCGCCGGTGATGTGGCCTTGGGCGAAGTCGATCTTGGGCTGGTAGTACAGCAGCAATTCGTTGTACTCGAAGGCGTGCAGCAAGCCGGTTTCGATGCGCAGCAAATCCAGCGTGTTGCGGTTCATCTCTTCGCTGTAGTACGCGTAGCCGCCTTCATTGTTTTCACCACCTTGCTTGGCGCGGTACATGGCGATGTCGGCCAGGCGCAGCAGGGTTTCGGTGTCGGCGGCGTCTTGCGGATACATGCTGATGCCGATGCTGGCGCCGACGCGCAGTTCATGGCCGTCGATGAAGAACGGTTCGTCGAACAGCGCGATCAGTTTTTGTGCGACGAAGCCGGCGTGGTAATCCTTGTCGATGTCGAACAGCGCGATGGCGAATTCATCGGCGCCCAGGCGCGCCACCACATCTTCATCGCGCAAGGCCTTGCGCAGGCGGATGGCGACTTCGACCAGCAGCATGTCGCCGGCGACATGGCCGAGCGTGTCGTTGATCGGCTTGAAGCGGTTCAGGTCGATGAACATGATGCAGCCGTAGATATTGTCCTGCTGCGCGGCCAGCAGCGCCTGATCGACCGTGCGCGTGAGCAGCGTGCGGTTGGGCAGGCCGGTCAGCGAGTCGTAATACGCCAGGTGATGGATCAGCTTTTCTGCGTTCTTGCGTTCGGTGATGTCGTTGAGGTAGCCGATCATGCCGATCGGCTGGCCGTGCTGGTCGCGCATGACCGACAGCGACAAGCTGGCCCAGAAGGCTTCGCCCGACTTCTTGCGGCGGCGCACTTCCATCTCGCGCCCGCCCTGTGCCAGGAACACGTCGTTGAGCGAGGTGTCATCCTCGTCTTCGTTCTCATACAGGAACAACACGTTGCGGCCGATCGCCTCGATCGCGGTATAGCCGAATAATTGCTCGGCGCCGCGATTCCAGCTGGTGATGAAACCGGCCTGGTCCATCGTGATCACCGACTCGTGCATCTGATTGAGGATCTGCGCCTGCTGCTCGAGCTTGGATTCGATCTGGTCGAGGGCGCGGCTGCGCTTTTCGGTGTCGGCGCGATTTTGCAGCAGGCGGCCGGTCAGCGCGGCAAACGACGCCAGGCGCCCTGCTTCGGCTTCAGTGTAGCTATCGGCGGGCTCGGGAAAGATGTAGTGACCATAGCTCAGGCCCTCGTGCGCCACCGACTGCATCAGCTGCTGCGTATCGAGCGCATTGGCGATGTCGGAAAAATAACGGCCGCCCGGGCGGCCGAGGAAACTCGATACGATATTGCTTAACGCCTCATGCAACGCAATGCCTTCGAGGCCCAGCACCGCATCAAGCAGTGCCGAGCAGCAGGCCAGATCGTTGCTGCTGAGCGTGGCGATCATCGCGTCAAGCCTCGTGACTGACTTTGGAAGCCCAGCGGTAGGCCTGGATCAGTGCGCGGCAATAGCCTTCGGGAGTAACGCCGGCCGCTGCCAGATCGGTATGGCGCAAGGGAATGCGACCGTATTCGGCGCGCTCCACCACGTCCAGCAGACGACCGAGGCGACCGCGGCGCTGCATCAGCGCGTCGACGATGTCCTGCGGCAGTTTGAGCGGCTCGATGATGAGTCGCAGCGGCATGGCCAGCAATACGTCGAGCAGCGAGAACATGCCGACGATGAAAGCACGGTCCTGCTCGTCGCGGTCGCCGTCGATCTGGTGACACATGGCCTCCATCATGGCGGCGCGTGCAGCAGCGCGCGGCAGCAGCGGATTGGCCGATTCGTCGCCGGGGAAGCGTGCATACAGCAGCAGCTGCAGCCAGCGTTGCAGCTGGCGGCGGCCCAGCAGGTTGATGGCCTGGGTGAAATTGGTGATGTGCGCCGAGAAGCCGAACGCCGCCGAACTGACCAGCTTGAACAACTGGTACGACAAGGCCGGATCCTGCTTGAGCAAGCCTTCCAGCGCAGGGGCATCGGCATCGTGCGAGACCAGCTCCAGCAGTTTCACCAGGCGGCCGCGCGAAATCGCATCCTTTTGCGCGACGTTCGATGACGGCAGCAACGGATATTCACCGCTGAACCAGCGGAAGCCTTCGGCCCGGCAGGCATCGAAGCTGACCGGATCGGGCACGTTTTCGGCCAGATGAGGACCGCGCATGCGCGTGAGCCAGGCACTCGCGTCAGCGGGAATGCCGGCGCTGCAATCAAGCGACAGCGATTCGATGAAATCTGGGAACAAGGCCGTGCGCGGCGGAATGCCGTCGGCGATCAGACCGTAGCCCATTTTCGTGAGGCGTTCCAGCAACGGTTGTCGCGCCGGATCGGCGCAATATTCGACCGGCACGCGCAAGATCAGCTGGGTGTCCTTGGGCGGCGCCCCGAACTCGCCGGCGAATTTGTCGGGATTCGGAACCGTGAGGATGCACGAAAGCCGGCCGAGCGCTTCGCCGAGGCCGAATTCGTTGAAAAGTCGGGAAAACAGGTCACAACCGTTCTCATCGAACGGTGACACATGCAACGATAGCGCCGTCCACAGGTAATGGACGTCTGCAACGGGCTGTAGAAAAACGAGAGGAAAAGGGATGCTTTTATCCTGGACAGCCATTTTGTGTGTGGATTGCGGGGAGCAACCGCAATATTTCTAATTAGTTATGAAAAATAAATAAGCAAGTTTCCGAAAAGAATTCTTATCTAAATCCAAATATTTACCAAATATACCTGAGAAAACTGGACTTGCCTAAATGTTCATTCAAACAGGAACATTTCCTGCAAATCGTTCAGGAAACGGCGTCCCAGCTCGGTCGGACGGATGATGGCGTGGTCGCGATACAGCAGGCCTTTCTTCTCCGCGTCATTGAGCGCGGCGTCGATGGCGTTGATGCTCATGCCGGTGCGCTCATTGAACAGGTTGACGGGAAAACCGTCTTCCAGACGCAGCGCATTGAGCATGAACTCGAAGCCCAGCGCATCGCGGCCGATTTCGCCCTCTTCCTGGATCGCGTTGCCGGTGCGCATTTTTTCCATATAAGTCTGTGGATGCTTGTGGCGCGCCTGGCGCACGATGCGGTGCGGGAACGACAACTTGGAATGCGCCCCGGCGCCAATACCGAGGTAGTCGCCGAACTGCCAGTAATTGAGATTGTGGCGCGCCTGGCGCTTCGGCCTGGCGTAGGCCGACACTTCATAGTGCTGATAGCCGGCGGCGCCGGTCAGCTCGGTGATCATGTCCTGCATGTCTGCGCTGGCGTCGTCGTCCGGCACCTGCGGCGGGTATTTGGCGAACAGCGTGTTCGGCTCCAGCGTCAGGTGGTACAGCGACAGGTGCGGCGGCGCGCAGTCGATGGCGGTCCGGATGTCGCGGCGCGCCTCTTCCACGCTCTGCGACGGCAAGGCGTACATCAGGTCGAGGTTGAAGTTGTCGAAATTGGCGTGTGCGATCTCGACCGCCTTGCGCGCCTGGTCGCCGTCATGGATGCGGCCGAGCGCGGCCAGGTGCGCCGTGTTGAAGCTCTGGATGCCGATCGACAGGCGGTTGATGCCGCTGGCCCGGTAGGACTTGAATTTCTCGGCTTCGAAGGTGCCCGGGTTGGCTTCCATCGTGATTTCGATGTCGATGTCCAGCGGCAGCAAGGTGCGGATATCCGACAGCAGACGGTCGAGCCCGGCCGCCGACAGCAGGCTGGGTGTGCCGCCGCCGATGAAAACGGAGTAGATCTTGCGGCCCCAGATCAGCGGCAGCGCCGACTCGAGGTCGGCGCGCAAGGCGTCCAGGTAACTATCTTCGGGAAAGCTGCCCTTGACTTCATGCGAATTGAAATCGCAATAGGGGCACTTTTTCACGCACCACGGGAAATGCACGTACAGCGACAACGGCGGCAGGGCCGACAATTGCAGGCTGCCCGGCTTGAGAAAGGCCAGCGCGGCCTGGGCCGGGCCGCCCTGCTGTGCGGACTGTCCCGACAGCGACGGCAGATTCACGCTGACCGGCTTGATCGGAATGATCATCGCAGCTTCTCTACCAGCGCGCGCAAAGCCTGGCCGCGATGCGAGTGGGCGTTCTTTTCGGCACTGCTCAGTTCGGCGGCGGTGCGGTTCAGCGCCGGCAGCCAGAAATACGGGTCGTAGCCGAAACCGCCGGCGCCGCGCGCTTCCTCGACGATTTCACCGTGCCAGGAACCGTCGGCGATGACCGGTTGCGGATCGTCGGCGTGGCGCACGTAGACCAGCACACAGTAGTAATAAGCCGATTTGTCGTCGTGACCGGCCAGGTCGGCGATCAGCTTGGCGTTGTTGGCGGCGTCCGACTTCGGCTCGCCGGCGTAGCGCGCGGACCATACGCCGGGCGCACCGCCCAGGGCGTTGACGCAAACGCCGGAATCGTCAGCCAGCGCCGGCAGGCCGGTCAGGCGCGAGGCATGGCGCGCCTTGGCCAGCGCGTTTTCAACGAAGGTGGCGAAGGGCTCTTCGGCTTCGGGCACATCGAACTCGCCTTGCGGACGCACGTCCAGGCCGATTTCGCCGAGCAAGGAGCCGAATTCGCGGAGTTTTCCGGGGTTGTTGGAGGCGAGGACGATTTTTTGGGTCATGACGATTGAATGGCGGGAAATAGCAAGAGATCAAGTAAAAACGCCATGCCCGCAGGGCGCGGACATGGCATAGCGGGATTGTAAAAGGATTTGGGCACGGCTGCTGGCCGGGCGTCCTTTTTTTGCGCAAGACGATGGTGCGTCGTTACTTGACCAGGCCCAGCGTTTCTTTCTGCAAGGCAAGCAACTCCTTGATGCCCTTGTCGGCGATGTCGAGCAGACTGTTGAGGGTGGCGCGATCGAAGGCGGCGCCTTCGGCGGTGCCCTGCACTTCGACGAAATGGCCGGCATCGGTCATGACGACGTTCATGTCGGTGTCGCAGTCGGAGTCTTCCACGTAATCCAGGTCCAGCACCGGCACGCCGCGATAGACGCCGACCGAAATCGCCGCGACGAAATGCTTGACCGGGATGGCGCTGATCAGGCCGCGGCCCTGCAGCACGGAAAACGCGTCATAGGCGGCGACCATGGCGCCGGTAATGGCTGCGGTGCGGGTGCCGCCGTCGGCTTGCAGGACGTCGCAGTCGAGGTGTAGCGTACGCTCGCCGAAGGCTTCCAGGTCAAATGCGGCGCGCAGGGCGCGACCGATCAGGCGCTGGATTTCCTGGGTGCGGCCGGACTGTTTTCCCTTGGCGGCTTCGCGGTCCATGCGGGTATGCGTCGAGCGCGGCAGCATGCCGTATTCGGCGGTCATCCAGCCCTGCCCTTTACCCTTGAGGAAACCCGGCACCTTTTCTTCGATGCTGGCGGTGCACAGCACGCGGGTGTCGCCGAACTCGACCAGTACGGAGCCTTCGGCATGCTTGGTGTAGTGGCGCGTCAGGCGGACGGTGCGCAGATCGGCGGTGGCGCGTCCGCTGGGACGTTGGAATGCGGTCATGGTTTTTCCTATGGAATCGGTGACGGACGCCTTGGGGCCATGTTGGCCGGGCAGAACCGGAGAAGAGGTTTTGATGGCGCGCGGCAAGCAAACTTTTTACAATGCGCTATCCAAACCCAAATACAATCACGCCTCATCGAGCTCAATGAGCTTATTGAAGTTGGTGAGCTAAATTTTTACCGGCATTGTCTTGATAAATTGCCGGTTTGTAAAGGAAGCCTGGCATTGCCGGCCTTCCCTGCACATCATTCACGTCGCCGGCCACAAGCTGCGGCCCGCCACATCCGGAGAATCGATTGACCATTTACAGCATGACCGGCTACGCCGTCACCAAGCGCGACACCGCCGCCGGCGCCATCACCGTTGAACTCAAGAGCGTCAACTCGCGCTTCCTCGACCTGCAATTCCGCGTCAACGACGACCTGCGCGCGGTCGAGCCCGCCATGCGCGAGGCCATCATCAGCAAGCTGGTGCGTGGCAAGGTCGAATGCCGCCTGAGCTTCGGCCGCAAGACCGCCGAAGGGGCCAGCCAGGCGCTCAACCAGGCCCTGCTGGCGACGCTGGCGGAATTGCAAAGCCAGGTGCGCGCGCAATTCATCGATGCGGCGCCGCTGAGCGTGGCCGAGCTGCTGCGCTGGCCGGGCGTCATCGAAGAGGCCGAAATCGGCCAGGACACGCTGCAAGCCGACGTGCTGGCGACGCTGCAGCAAACCCTGACCGCCTTCCTCGACAGCCGCGCACGTGAAGGCGCGGCGCTACAGGCGGTGCTGGAAACCCGCATCGATGCCATGGAAGCCATCGTCGCGCGCATCACGCCGCTGGTGCCGCAACTGGTGGCGCAATTCCAGCAAAAGGCCACCGAACGCATGCAGGAAGCACTGGGTCTGGCGAGCAAAGACGGCGCCGTTGCGTCGCTGCCGCGCGAAGAAGTGCTGGAACGCATCCGCCAGGAAGTCACGCTGTACGGCATCCGCATCGACATCGCCGAAGAGCTGGCGCGCCTGTCGGCGCATCTGGCCGAGACCCGCCACATCCTGAAAAAAGGCGGCCAGGTTGGCAAGCGCCTCGACTTCATGATGCAGGAGCTCAACCGGGAAGCCAACACGGTCGGTTCGAAAGCCGCCATGAAAGAGCTCGCCGACGCGTCGATGGAATTAAAATTGCTGATCGACCAGATGCGCGAACAGGTGCAGAACCTGGAATAACCATAACCGATCCCGACATTCAGACACGAGAGAGCATCCCATGGCAAACAAGAATCCAACCTCCGGCAGCCTGTTCATGGTCGTGGCGCCGTCCGGCGCCGGCAAATCGACGCTGGTCAACGCCCTGCTGAAGCAGGAACCCGAGATCAAGCTGTCGATTTCCTACACCACGCGCCCGCCGCGCCCGGGCGAGGAACACGGCCGCGAATACTACTTCACCACCGCCGACGACTTCCTCAAGCGCCAGGCGGAAGGCGAATTCCTGGAATGGGCGGAAGTGCACGGCAACTACTACGGCACCTCGCGCCTGATGATCGCCGACCAGATCTCCAACGGCACCGACGTGCTGCTGGAAATCGACTGGCAAGGTGCGCAGCAGGTCAAGAAGCAGTTCTCCAACGCCATCGGCATCTTCATCCTGCCGCCATCGATCGCGGCGCTGGAAGAGCGCCTGAAAAAGCGCGGACAGGACGAACCGCACGTCATCACGCGGCGCATCCTGGCCGCCGGCGGCGAAATCGCCCACTCGCCGGAGTTCGAATATGTTATTATTAATCAAGAGTTTGCAGTCGCTTTGTCGGAATTGACGGCAATTGTGAAAGCAGCACGTTGCCGCTTCCCGCAACAGGCTGCACGCAACACCTTCCTGTTCACTCAGCTCGGCATTCATGCCATCACCTGAGTTGATGAGTAAATCGCTCCCGAGGCGCACCACTCTGGCCGGATCCGATGAAAATGCGGACGCCGGCTGAACCGGAACCACCAGAATCATTCAGAATCACCAAGCAACACGAAATCAGGAGTTTTTATGGCCCGTATCACCATCGAAGATTGCCTCAAGCAAATCCCTAACCGCTTCCAGCTGACCCTGGCCGCAACCTATCGCGCACGCCAGCTGCTGCAAGGCCACACCCCGAAAGTGGACGCCAAGGACAAGCCAACCGTGACGGCCCTGCGCGAAATCGCAGCCGGCAAGGTCGGCATCGAGATGCTGAAAAAAGTGCCTGCCTGAGTTTCACTCTCGTCCATGCTGCCGATAACGCCAACGTATGAGCCTGATTCCCCCAGATTCAACCCTCGGTTCTCCGTTATCCGCAACTAGTACGACTGGCAGCAACGGTACTCCCCGAGCGTCTTCCGGACGCTCGGCGTCAAAACAGAACTCCCCAAAATCTCCCGCGACACCTCCTGCTCCCGCTTTGCACAGCGGCGTGGCGACGTTTACCCATCTGACGCACAAGCTCGAGGAATACCTCACGCCTTCCGAACTGAAGAAGGTCAAAGAAGCCTATCGCTTCTCGGATGAGGCGCACCTGGGCCAGATGCGCAAGTCGGGCGAACCCTACATCTCGCATCCGCTCGCGGTCGCTGAAATTTGCGCCGACTGGAAGCTCGACGCGCAAGCCATGATGGCGGCGCTGTTGCACGACGTGATGGAAGACCAGGGCGTACGCAAGGAAGAACTGATCGAGCGTTTCGGCGCGCCGGTGGCCTCGCTGGTCGACGGTTTGTCGAAGCTCGACAAGATCGAATTCCAGAGCCAGATCGAAGCCCAGGCGGAAAACTTCCGCAAGATGCTGCTGGCGATGGCGCGCGACGTGCGCGTGATTCTGGTCAAACTGGCCGATCGCCTGCACAACATGCGCACGCTCGGTGCGATGATTCCCGAGAAAAAGCGCCGCATCGCCCGCGAGACGATGGAAGTCTACGTGCCGATCGCGCATCGCCTCGGTCTCAACAATATTTACCGCGAGCTGCAGGAACTGTCGTTCTCGCATCTCCATCCGCTGCGCCACAAGACATTGTCGAAGGCGGTCAAGGCCGCGCGCGGCAATCGCCGCGAAGTGGTCACCAAGATTCTCGAATCCGTCACCAGCACGCTAATCGCCGCCGGCATCCCGGCCCAGGTCGACGGCCGCGAAAAGACCCTGTACGGCATCTACCGCAAAATGCGCAACAAGCACCTGACGTTTTCCCAGGTGCTGGACGTCTACGGCTTCCGCGTGGTGGTCGACAGCTTCGCCAATTGCTACGTCGCACTGGGTACGCTGCATTCGCTGTTCAAGCCGATGCCGGGCAAGTTCAAGGATTACATCGCGATTCCCAAGCTGAACGGCTACCAGTCGCTTCATACCACGCTGATCGGCCCCTACGGCACGCCGGTGGAGTTCCAGATCCGCACGCAAGACATGCATCGCGTGGCCGAATCGGGTGTCGCCGCGCATTGGCTGTACAAGGACGACGAAGGCAGCCTGACCGACCTGCAGCAACGCACCCACGCCTGGCTGCAATCGCTGCTGGACATCCAGAAACAGACCGGCGACTCGGCCGAATTCCTCGAACACGTCAAGGTCGACCTGTTCCCGGACTCGGTCTATGTCTTCACGCCGAAGTCGAAGATCATCGCCCTGCCGCGCGGTGCCACGGCGCTGGACTTCGCCTACAACATCCATACCGACATCGGCGACCAGACCACCTCGGTCGTGATCAACCACGAGCCGGCGCCATTGCGCACCGAACTGCACAACGGCGACATCGTCGAAATCATCACCTCGCCGTCCTCGCGCCCGAGCCCGAACTGGCTCGGCTATGTCCGCACCGGCAAAGCGCGCTCGGCGATCCGCCATCGCCTGCGCACGGTCAACCTGGCCGAGTCGCAAGCTCTCGGCAAGCGCCTGCTGACCAACGCACTCAATACGCTCGGACTGGATCCTGATCTGCCGACTCTATTGATCGAGCGCCTGCTCAACGAATCCAGCGCCAAGACCATGGATGAGCTATATGCCGACATCGGCATCGGTACACGCATGGCGCCGCTGGTGGCGCGTCACATCATGGGGATGACCGAGAATGGCGGCGCAGTGCCGCAGCTCGATGTCGAAGGCCATATGCTGCCGAGCAAACCGGATCCGGTGGTCATTACCGGCAACGAAGGCGCAACCGTCCAGCTGGCGACATGTTGCCAGCCGATTCCGGGCGACAAGCTGATCGGCCATCTGAAACACGATCAGGCGCTGATTGTCCACGTCGACGATTGCGAAACCGCCAAACGGCATCGCGAGAAAGAACCGGACCGCTGGATCGAAGTCACCTGGGCGGGCGAGCTCAACCGCCGCTTTGAATGCCGCATCACCATCCTGGCGCATAACCAGAAAGGCACGCTGGCGCGCATCGCCGCCGAAATCGGCGAAGCCGATGCCCATATCGTCTCGGTCAGCATGGACGACGACGGCGATCCGTCGATGAAGCATCTGCGCTTCACCATCCAGGTCGAAGACCGCGTCCACCTTGCCCGCACCATGCGTGGCATCCGCAGCATCGACAGCGTCGCGCGCATCCTGCGCGAACGCAGCTAAGCTAACTAAGCTAAGGCAGCGCAGTCTCTTTTTGCGCCCGATTGAGGGCTTGCACAAAGGCTTCCCAAGCGCAGTAGCCGTCGGCGTCCACCGGACAGCCATTCATCTGCAAGACTACCCTCTTCGGCGGATTTTCCATGTTCAGGGGCTGGGCGTCGCGAAGCTGCCTGGCGCTCTGATAGACATATTCGGCCTTCATCAGCGCTTTATTGTTCCTGGCGTCATGCCAGCGTTGAAAGACGACCATCCCGCCAATCGGCGTCTTCTCGTTCTGCTCCGGCAAGTCATAAGCCTTGAAATCCAACGCGCTGAGAAGCGATGCGACGTTGGAGTCGTGACCGACCATCAGGATCACTTTCGGTGCGCGCGTTTTATCCTGGTCGATCATGCTCTTGCGGATATATGCCAGCAATGGCGCGGCGACTTCGCGTGCCATCAGCGGCGACGTGAACAGCGCATCCTGGTAGCCGTTCTTGATTTCCGACAACGCGCGCCACTGCTCAGGCGTCGTGATCTGGCCCCAGGCAATCTGCGCCTCGGGAAAGCCTTGATAGTATTGCAGCGTAAACGCATCCACCAGGGAATTCCCCACCTTCAACGGCCCGCTTACCGCCGGCTCCTTGCCGCTGACGGCGCTGAATTTGTTCGGCATGCCGCCGCTCAGCGAACAGTCCGGCTTTCCTTCGCACGCTGCCGCACTCTTGTAATCGATGATCTTTTCCAGATGCTCGTAGGCCGATCCCAGGCGAAGGGTCTCTTCCACACTCTTCATGGCGGCCAGGGCGCTTCGATTGAAACCCTCACTGCCATCGGCGACAACGGGATTGAAGGTCGGATCCATCGTGCCCATCTTGCGCTGATGGGTCACCGCAATCTCGCAACCGGGAAAAGCGCCGGCGACAAAAAACTGCGCGGTGGCAACGGTGCGCTGCAAGCTGTTGGCGTAGACCAGCACATCGTCAGGCGCGGGACACTCCGACTTTTTCGCCAATCCCTGTTGCGCAAGCCACGCGCGGGTGTAGTGCCCCATATAGACTTCGAGCACCCCGCCCTTGGCGGTCAGATGGCCGCCCGGCACTTCCCACTGCGGCCACGGTTTCCTGGTCGATTGTTCCAGCACGCTGCCGTTGTCGGCCAACGGCGCGCGCAGGTTGTGACGACTGAACATGAGCACTTGCTGCAATCGCAGACTGCCGTCCGTCGGCTGCGCTGAAACATGCAAAGACAAGGCGACGATAACGGACAGCACCGTCGGGAAAATCATTTTCGAGATCATTGCAGCGGCTTCTCCATTCCATTGACAAACATCACGGGTATTTGACGGTATCGCGTATCGTCAAAAAAATATCTTAACCCCCGCTGTTTGGGCCACCGCACCAGATGCGTCAACAAGTCTGAAAAACCGTGAAGAACTCAAAGAGATACGAATGCCGTCACTTGCGAATACAAAAAATGGATCATTTGTTGTCGAGCAGGCTGCATCACCCGCCGCGGATGGCGCTATCGGCCTGCACAGACCTCATCAGACCTTATGCCAGTGCCGCCTGTGTCTCCGGCACGGCAAACTCCATGCTCTGCTCACCGTTGCACGCGCCGTGCCGGACCTTGTCCGCCACGAACTCGATCAGGGCGCTGACCGCCAGCGACAACTGGCGCCGGTTCGGATACACCGCGTACATGCCGCTGATATCGCGCTGGTACTGCGGCAAGATGCTGACCAGCGAGCCGCGCCGCAAATCTTCCGAGGCCACCAGCATCGGCAACAACGCAATGCCGAGTCCTGCCCTGGCTGCGCGCAGCAATCCCTGTGCGGTGTTGATGCACAGGCGCGGCGTTACACGGATGCTTTCCACTCCTTGCGGCCCTTCCAGCCGCCATATCGCGGCTTGCGGGGTATTGGAGGCGGCCAGGCAGTCGTGCCGGGCCAGCGCTTCCAGCGATTCCGGTGCGCCGTGCCTGGCCAGATACGAAGGACTGGCCAGCAGCCCGCGATGGCTGTTGCCCAGTTTGCGCGCCACCAGGCTGGAGTCGGGCAACTGTCCGGCGCGAAAAGCCAGGTCAATGCCTTCGGCGATCAGATCGACGCGCTCGTCGCTGAGCTGAAACTCCAGATGCACGCGCGGATAGCGCTGCATGAATTCAGCCATCCACTCCATGGCGAAATTGTCGAAAAAGTCCGCCGGCGCCGCCACCCGCAAGACCCCGCTCGGCTCCCGGTTGCCTTCTGACAGGCTGGCGCCGGCGTGCTGGATGTCTTCGATGCCGGGCGCGCAGCGGTCGAAGAACTCCCGCCCCGCCGCCGTCATGTTCAGCTGCCGCGTCGAGCGCTGCAGCAGCCGCACACCGAGGTTTTCCTCCAGCAATTGCAAGCGCCGGCTGATGGTGTTCGAAGGTATGCCAAGGCGGCGCCCTGCGGCGGCAAAACTGCCGGCGCGCACGACTTCGACGAAAACGGAGACATCGTTCAGATCCAACATGACATTCATCCTAAAAATGGACTGGTGAAAGCAGATTCTCCCACCTATTGAAGTTATTGGAAAGCCTCTATATTCCTTTCATCGCCATCCAACGCGACCCGATAATTCAAGGCAACTTTCCAAGGAAACAATATGAGCACTCTTCTGCACATCGACTCCAGCGCCCGCTACACCGGCTCCCTCACCCGCCAGCTCAGCGCTGCCTATGCCGAGCAATGGCAAGCCAGGAACGCCGGCGGCAAAGTCGTCCGACGCGACCTGGCAAGCCAGACGCTGCCGCACATCACCGAAGCCATGATCGGCGCGTATTTCACGCCTGCCGATAAGCGCAGCGCGGAACAGCAAGCCATCATCGCCGAATCCGACAAGCTGGTGGACGAACTGATCGCCGCCGATACGCTGGTCATCGGCGTGCCGATGTACAACTTCGCGCCGCCATCGGCGTTCAAGGCATGGGTTGACCATATCAGCCGCGTCGGCCGCACCTTTTTGTACGGGGCAAACGGACCCACCGGCCTGCTGAGCGGCAAGCGCGCCGTCGTGATCCTCAGCAGCGGCGGCGTCTATTCCGAAGGTCCTGCGCAACCGCTGGACTTCAACGGCACTTACATCCGCAGCGTGCTGGGTTTCCTGGGTATCACCGACGTTGAATTGATCGCCGCCGAAGGCGTATCGATGGGTGAAGAAAAAGCCAGGCAGACCGTATCGCAAGCACAGGAAAAGATCAGCGCACTCGTCTGATCGGCTTTCCGAAGGCAAAAAAGCCGGATCATCACGATCCGGCTTTTTTGCGCCTGCGTATTTTTCAGTTCATTTCAGGTACATGCACGCTCTTGTGCAAGCGCCGCAAGCCGAACCACACGCCGACCGCGAACACCGGCACCATCAGCCCTGTGGCCACGTCCGGATTGATCGGCACACCGGCCGCCTTGAGCGCTTTGCCGAGATAGCCGAACAATCCCACCATGTAGTAGGAAATCGCCGCCACCGACAAACCCTCGACCGCCTGTTGCAGGCGCAGCTGCTGCGCCGCACGGGCATTCATCGATTCGAGGATCTGGCGATTCTGCTGCTCTTGCACGATGCCGATGCGCGTGCGGAGCAGATCGTTGGTATGCGCAATCCGTTCCGCCAATGCTTTCTGACGATGGGCCACCGATGTGCAGGTATCCATTGCAGGGGCGAGACGGCGCTCCATGAATTCGCCGATGGTGGGTACGCCTTCCGCGCGCGTTTCGCGCAGCTCTTCAATACGCGCCTTGACCAGCCGGAAGTACGCCTGCGACGCCGAAAAGCGATAACTGTTCTCGAGCGACATCTTTTCGATGCGCGCCGCCAGTCCGGTGATCTCGCGCAGGATCCGCTCGTCCTCCGCGTGCCCTGCGCTGGTATTGCCGCCGCCATGTTCGGCATCCACCATCGCCGCCGTCAGCGTGGCCAGGTCGCTTTCGATAGCGTTGAGCACCGGTCCGGCCTGCAGCGCATGCGGCAAGCCCAGCAAGGCCATCATGCGGTAGGTTTCGATTTCCAGGATGCGCTGTACCAGGCGTCCGCCCTGCAGGTCGCGCAAGTCGATATCGCGCACCACGAAGCGGCTGAAGCCGTCCGCCTGGATCACGAAATCGGTCCAGATTTCACCGCCCTGCAATACCTTGCTCGAGGACAAGAGCTTGCCTTCGAACAGGCGCGCCATGCTTGCGGCGGCGTCATGTTCGGGCGCACGTTCCAGCACCACGTGTGCGGCAACCATGATTTTTCCCTGCAACGCCAGCAGCCACTGCTGCGGTACATGCCTGAGCGGCGCGGCGGCAAAAGCTTCATCGGTCGTCAGCGCCGCGTCATGGCTCTGCGCAAAGGTGTAACTGGCGAATTCGGTATGGCATTCCCACTTGAGGCGGAAACGGCCGAAGTCATGGAAGAAATGCTTGGCATCCGTGCCCGGCGCGGTCACGCCAAAATGCAGGCACAGGTCCGACAGCAAGGCATGCTGGAAAGTGACGTGATGGTTGGCGTCGGTGCTGGCGCCTGCGCCGTCCTGGTCGCGCAGGTAGACCGCGAGATGGGTCAGGCTTTCCGGCGCGCTCAGGTGCAGGAACGGCCGCGAATGCACTTCCGCGGCAAGAGCCACGCGTTGCGGATGATTCAGGCTGGCGTAGACGATGGACATGGACGGGCCTTTGACTTGATCGGAAGAAATCGGGAAATCGATACGAGGTCGCTGCAGGAACCGGAAGCAGAATCCGTTCCAAGCGCTGTGCGGCCGGACCGGCAACGCACCGGCTCAGGGACGGCTCAAGGACGGCTCACTTCCCCGGCGCCGGATAGCTGACGTCGAGGATGGTCAATTGCTCCACACCGGCCGGCGTCTGCAACGTGACTTCGTCGCCTTCGCGGGCCTTGGTCAAGGCGCGCGCCACAGGGGAGATCCAGCTGATCTTGCCGTTGAGCGGATCGAGCTCGTCGATGCCGACGATGGTCACGGTGTGTTCGATGCCATCCTGGTTCTCATACGTGACCGTGGCGCCGAAAAAGACCTGGTCGTTGCCGTGATGGATGCTGGGATCCACCACTTCGGCGATGTCGAGGCGTTTGGTCAGGAAGCGGATGCGGCGATCGATCTCGCGCAGGCGGCGCTTGCCGTAGATGTAGTCGCCGTTTTCCGAACGGTCGCCGTTGGAGGCGGCCCAGTGCACGATGCGCACCACTTCCGGACGATCGACATCGATCAGTTGCAACAGCTCGTCCTTGATGCGCTTGTGCCCCGCCGGGGTCATGTAGTTCTTGGTGCCCGCAGGGATGGCTGGCAACGCCAGTTCCTCGTCGTCGTCGCCGTCGGATTCTTTTACGAATGCTTTATTCATGTTCTCGCTTGCATATTCGATCTGGTCCAAGTCTTGAACCTGTCCATCATTGTAGCGGTATGTTAAAGTCCCCGAGAGCGCAATTACACTGCGCCGACGCTAAGCCCCCCGCACAGACTTCTTCCGCCTTTTCCATGACTTCTTCCACGACTCGCTACCGTATCGGCCTGGCCGCCAACCGCGCCCATCAGGACGCCCCCAACTCTGCGCTGGTGCAACTGCTCCAGGGTTCGCGCGCGCGCATCGAAGCGCTGCAACCGGAACTGGTCGTGGTCGGACGCACGCTCGACGCCATCGGCCATCTCGGCCTGCTGCCGGGTTATCCGCACATCGAGCGTTTCCCTTACGGGCGCCAGGGCGGCCTGATGAAGCTGGTGTCGCGCGTGGTCGACAGCGACCCAGCGCGCATGCTGGACGCCATCATTTACCTGATCGATCCGGTCGATCCATCCTCGACCTTCCCTGAAGCGGTGGCGCTCAAGCGCCAGTGCGTGATTCACGGCAAACCCTTCCTGTCGACGCTGGCCGGCGCGCAGGAATGGTTCGAGCTGGAGGCAATCGCCGGCGGCGCTGCGCCCGACCCGGCTCGCGACGGCTCGTTCAGGCTGGCCGACGAAGGCATCGCCCTGATCGCCCACGATTCGATGAAAACGCGCATGCTGCAACTGGCCGAACGCCATTTCGACGTACTCGACAGCTTCGGCTTCCGCTGCGCCACCGGCACCACCGGCGGGCTGCTTAACGAGCTGGCCGTCAAGATCAAGGGCGAAGCGGGCCGCAACTGGGTCAAGCCTTTCCTGAGCGGTCCGCTGGGTGGCGACGCCCAGATCGCCGAGCTGATCCTCGAACACGAATGCCGCCGCGTGCTGTTCCTGGAAGACCCGCACGTGGCGCGCCAGCACGAAGCCGACATCCAGCTGCTGGAACGCGCCGCACGCACCGTGACCGGCTACGCCTCCTGCATGAGCGATGAAAAATGGGGCGATCGCTGGCTCACCCTGATCAACCAGCGCCAGGTGCGCTGACCCGCGCAACGCGCGCAAGGAATTCCCTGAGGCAAGTCCGGCTTGTTTTTGGCGCGCCCGCCCAACATATGCCTGTAGCGGCCTTCGCGCATCCTTGAGGACTTCCTTGTCGCACAAGATCAGAAAATACCTGCTGGCGCCCTTCGTCTACACGGCTGCACTGTTGTTGCTGCTCGAAGAATGGCTGTGGAACGCCAGCAAGCGCCTCTTCGCCCGGCTGCCGCTGATTCCCTTTGTGGCGCGCCTGGAAGCTTGGATAGCCGGCGTTCCGCCCTACGTCGCCCTGGTTATTTTTGTGGCGCCCAGCCTGTTGTTGCTTCCCGTCAAAATCCTGGCCCTGATGTCGATTGCTCACGGCCATCCGACATTGGGCCTGATCATCATCGTCAGCGCCAAGGTGCTCGGCACGGCGCTGGTGGCGCGCCTGTATACGCTGACGCAAAAAGCGTTGCTGTCGTTGCCGTGGTTTGCCCGCTATCGGGATATCGTGCTGCGCTTCAAGGACCGCATGATCGCGCAACTGCGTGCAACGCGCGCGTGGCAGCAGGTCGAGGCCGGACTCGCGACGTTCAAGGCGGCGCGACGGCGCTGGTGGGCATCGGTCAAAGAGCGTTTGGGCGCTCGTAACGGACGTAGCGGCCAGGGCAATCGCCTGGCGCGCATGATAAGAAAATACGCCGCAAGGCGGCGTGATCGGGAATAACCGGGGAACAAGTATGAGGATGCGTCCGCCGACATGGCGTCGGCGGCAGTGAATCAGCTGTCCTGCTCGGCAACATTGCCGGCGCCGGCTTCGGCTTCGACTTTCTTCTCCGGCACATGTCCCATGTTGGTGGAAATGTTATTGCCCCACTCGAACGCCTGAGTTTCCACCTCGTAGAAATCCTCTGCGCTCAGTTGCAGACCGTTGAGCAATTCCAGCATCTGTTCCGGCGTCTTGTCGGCTTTCTCGGTCGCTTCAGCCAGTTGCAGTATCTCGCCGTAGAAACCGGTGCGGAACAGCAGCGCATCGCGGATTTCAGCGCTGACCGTGATCTGCGTGAGGATGGCTTCCATCGGCATGCCGAACAAGGCGTCAACCAGGGACATGATGCCGACGGTGAACGCAATTTCGGACATCTTGCGGCGACCGGGACGAATCTTTTCGGTAATCAGTTCCAGCATCTTGCCGCGCGTGGCCGCGAGGATCAGCAACGGCGACAGCGTATGCGCCTTGTCCTTTTCGGTATTGGCGAACAGCAGGATCTGCATCCAGCGCTTGAGCTGGCGACGGCCCAGCACGATCAGCGCCTGGCCGAGGGAATCGATATGCTTCATGAAACCGTACACCGGGGTATTCACCAGACGCAGCAGCGTCAGGCTGAGCGCCACGTCGCGCTTGATGTAGCGCACGATCTCGCCATTGTCGACGTTGCGCACCAGCAGCGTCAGGATGTGCATGATGACGATCTTGGACGCTTCCAGCTTCTTGCCCTGCAGGATCACCGGCTTGGCGAAGTAATAGCCCTGGAAGTAGTCGAAGCCGAAGGTCACGCAATCGCGGAACTGTTCGACCGTCTCGACCTTTTCGGCGAGCAGCATCTTTTGCGCGCGCTTGAAGTGCACGCTCAGCTTGAGCAGCTTGCTCGAATCCAGCTCCATCACGTCGATCTTGATGATCTTGACCAGCGGCAGCAGTTGCGCGATGTCTTCCGATTCGGCGATCACGTCGTCCAGCGCAAATACATAGCCGGCGCGGACCAATTCGTTGACGCGCTTGACCAGTTCGGGGGTGACCTTGACGGTTTCGAGGATTTCCAGCACGACCTTGTCGGCCGGCAGGAAATTGATGAAGTCGCTCATCAGCACGGTGGCGTCGACGTTGATGAAGCCGTGCAGGCTGCCGATGACGTTGTTGAGGCCCAGTTCCGACGCGTGCGCGATGACGGATGCGGTGGCGGAAACGTCATCATTGACGTTGGCCGGGCCGAACGCGGCGTTGCGGAACAGCAGCTCGTAACCGATCAGTTCCTGTTCACGGTTCAGGATCGGTTGTCGGGCCAGGAAAAAATCATGGGCATGATGCGCCGGGGCGGCGCCGTGATCAGGAGACGAGTCGGTCATGATTTCTTGTTTTGAATAACCCCGGCACTTTCGGCAGGCAATGAAACTTTGGCATGATCTTCTATTGTATGCCCTGATGCATCGTCGCTACCAAAAAACATTTCACAGATGAGACGGCGGCAAAACATGCCGGCGCAAGCCTCGTCGGAACGGTACATTCAGGCCTCTCCCGATTCCAGCAGGAAACCGGCGCCGCTGTCGCGACCCAGCACCTTCACCAGGTACGGCATGACCTCCTTCAGGGTCGCCAGCAGCGTCCAGGGCGGATTCAGCACGAACATGCCGCTGGTGTGCAGGCCGAAGCCATCCGGCGACGGCGAACTGATCGACAGCGTGACATTGATCCAGCTCTTGGCCCCGAGGCGCTTGAGGCGGTCGGAAAACTGTTTGGACTCAATCCGTTGCAGCACAGGATACCAGACCGCATAGGTGCCGGTCGGGAAGCGTACCAGCGCATCCTGCAGGGCTTCCTTGACCTTCTGGTAGTCGCGTTTGTCTTCGTAAGGCGGATCGATCAGCACCAGCGCGCGCCGTGACGGCGGCGGCAGCAAGGCTTTGAGCGCGAGGAAACCGTCGCCGCGCTCGATCATTACGCGCTTGCCGCGCGCGCTGGGGCGCTTGCCCTGCTCGGCGGCGTGCGCATCGAGTTTGCGGAAATTGTCGGCCAGCACCTTGCTTTCGGTCGTATGCAGCTCGAACAGCCGCAGGCGATCCTGCTCGCGCATTACCTGATTGGCGCAATACGGCGAACCCGGGTAGTAACGCATCTTGCCGCTGGGATTGAGGTCTTTCACCAGTTGCACGTAGTCGGCAACGGCTTCGGGCAGATCGGTGCGATCCCACAGCGGGGCGATGCCGGTTTCGTATTCGGCGTTCTTGCTGGCGTAGTTCCCGTCCAGCGCATAGACGCCTCCGCCGGCATGGGTGTCGATCACCATGTAGGGAGTGTCTTTCTGGCCGAGATAACGCATCAACTGGATCGTCACCATGTGCTTGAGCACATCAGCGTGATTGCCAGCGTGGAAGGCATGGCGGTAACTCAGCATAAAATCGTTCGAATCCCTGAAATGGTGGTGGCCGTTATCGGCTATGGCAGTGCTTGTACCAAGATCACGCAAAAAACCGCGTAATTTGGTAGTTTCTCACATTTAATTTCGCATTCTAACAAGGTTGCTTGCCGAATAGTCGGCCGGCTCCCGAATGTTACAAAGCCATCAACAACTTTTTAAGCAACCTACTCGTCCGAACGATCCAGGCGGAAATACGCATCCAGCAACGACGTCTTGAACACCACGCCCAGGAGGCGAGGATCTTCGGTGCTGGAAATCACCGGCAAGCGTTCGCCCTGATGATCGAGGAACAGTTGCAAAGCTTCTCCCAGCGACATGTCCGGCGTCACTTCATGCAGGAAGTGGGTGCGCATGAAATCCCCGGCGCACTTCGTCCCGATATCGTCCTTGTCGAGCAATAGCGAGGTCACGTCCTGCAAGGCCACCACGCCCAGGTAGCGGTTTTCCTGATCGGTGATGTAGATGTACTTGACCGGATATTGCAGGAAGATGCGGGTCACCTCCGAAAACGGCGCATCCTTGGGTAATACCGTTTCGGCCGGCTTGATCAGCTCGCTCATGTGGGTGCCGCGCAGGCGGATGCGTTCCGCGGCGTCGCGATGACGCTTGAGCGTGATTTCGTACATCGAATTGCCGTCCAGGCTGCGCGCGATGACATACGCCACCACGCATGACAGCATCAGCGGCAGCACCACCTGATAGCTCAGCGTCATCTCGAAGATCATCAGGATCGCCATCAGTGGCGCATTGGTCGCCGCCGCCAGGAACGCGCCCATGCCCACCATGGCATACGCGAACGGCTGCGAAATCGCATGCGGCCACAACATATGCGCCGCATCGCCGAACAGGAAACCGATGGCCGCGCCGACAAACAAGGTCGGGGTAAAAATCCCGCCGACTGCGCCCGAACCGGTGGTCAGCGCCGTCGCGACGATCTTGTAAATCATCACAATCAGCACCGTCGACCACAGCCAGTCGGTGTGCAGCAGCGAATTGACCACGCTGTAGCCGTTTCCCCACACTTCCGGCACGCGCACCGACAACAGGCCGACCAGCAGCCCCCCCAGGCCAAGCCGCAACGGCAGCGGCAGGCGTGTCTTCCGGAACAGGGCCTTGCTCAACTCGAGCAGGCGCAGGAATTGCGGCGCCAGCAATCCGGCGATCACGCCCAGCACCACGAACAGGATGATCTCGACGCCGGCCACTTCCGGGAAATACGGCATCTCGTAAGCCGGCTTGTAACCCGGTAGCTCGCGCATCGTGATATTCGCCACCACGGACGCCACCACCACCGGACCGAAGCTCTCCATGACCAGCGCGCCGAGTACGATTTCAGTGACGAAGAAGGCGCCTGCGATCGGCGCGTTGTAGGCCGAGGTGATCCCGGCCGCAGCGCCGCACGCCACCAGCAGCCGCATGCGCGACGACGGAAAGTGGGCGAAGCGGCCGACCAGCGAGGCGCACAAGGCCGCCAGTTGCACCATCGGCCCTTCCCGCCCGATCGAGCCGCCAGAGCCGACCGTGGCCAGCGACGACAGGCTGCGCAGCAAGGTGTGGCGAATCGGGATCCGGCCGTCGCCGATGGCCACTGCTTCCATGTAGTCCGAGGCGGCGCCGGCCGGCATGCGTTTGGCCCAGAGCAGAATCAGACCGGCCACCACACCGCCGCCGGTCGGCAACAGCACGCGCATTTGCCAGGACAAACCCTTGGCGATTTCGACAAAACTGCCGCTATGTCCGGTCAGCAGATATTGCACGGCTTCGATGCATTCACGGAAAGCGATCGTCGCCAGCGAGCCGACGAAGCCGATCACGGCCGCCCACAGCAGCATCGCATGGCTCTCCGACATGCGCAGCCAGTTTTGCAGGCGGAACCGGTATTTGAGTAGGGCGTTGCGCATCGGTCGGCGTTCAGTCCTTGCCGGCGATCAGCGATTGCAGGTGCTGCATGTCTTTTTCGACGGCGCTGTCGGCCTTCTTTTGCATGTGCTGGTAGCAGGCCACCACCTCGCGCGCCAGTTCGGTGATGCTGGCGCCGCCGCCCTTGGCGCCGCCGGTTGCGGTTGCCACCAGCGGTTGCTTGAAGCAGCGGTTCATTTCTTCGACCAGCAGCCACGCGCGCCGATATGACATTTCCATTTCCCGCGCCGCCCCGGAAATCGATCCGGTGCGGTCGATCGCCAGCAGCAAGGCGGCTTTGCCGGGGCCGAAGGCGATCGTGTCGCCCTGCATTACGCGCAGGCGTACGGTTTTGGAATTTGTCATGACCGCGATTGTAGCAAGGGCTCCGAGCAAATTACATGACTATGCGGCAGCGAATTGACTATCGTTATATCCTTACGTATATTCCGACAAGATTCTTCACTCCATCAGAAAAACAGGAACTCCCATGCCCACCCCCTTCCCCGCCCATGCCATGCGCCGGCTCGCCGCGACCACAGCGATCACAGCGGTCGTGCTGGCGGCGCTGCCTTTCATGGCCGCAACGGCGCAGGCGACAGACCTCGTCGTCTCCGCCGCCTCCAGCCTGACCAACGCGTTCAAGGACTTGGGCACGGCGTTTGAACAACAGAATCCCGGCGTCAAGGTGATCAACAACTTCGGCGCTTCCGACATCCTGATGCAGCAAATCGTGCGCGGCGCACCGGCTGACGTCTTCGCCTCGGCCGACCAGACTGCAATGGACAAGGCTGTTGCGGAAAAGGCCGTGCAAGTGTCCACGCGCAGGAATTTCGCCGCCAACCAGATCGTCCTGATCGTTCCCGGCGACAGCACCCTGCCGCTGGCCAGCCTGAAGGACCTGACCCGGCCCGCCGTCAGGAAGATCGCACTCGGCAATCCGGCGTCGGTGCCGTTCGGCCGCTACACCAGGACCGCACTGGAAAGCGCCGGCCTGTGGGACGCCGTGCTGGCCAAGGGCGTCATGGCGCAAAACGTGCGCCAGAGCCTGGACTACGTCGCGCGCGGTGAAGTCGAAGCCGGCTTCGTCTTCGCCACCGATGCCGCCGTCATGCCGGACAAGGTCAAGGTCGCCATCCGCATTCCCTCTGATACGCCCGCCACCTATCCGATCGCGGTGACGGCAAGCACCGCGCAGGCGGAACTGGCCGCGAAATACCTCGCCTATGTGCAATCGGTCGCCGGCCAGGCAGTACTGGCGCGTTACGGCTTCCTCAAACCCTGATACGCTGCGGGCTGATCAACTCTCCATCACGTCTCTTATGGGTGCAGTCTGGACCCCGTTGCTGCTCTCGCTCAAGGTCGCGGGCTGGGCAACGGTGCTCAATCTCTTCTTCGGCGTCGCGGCGGCTTACGGGTTGTCGCGGTGGCGTTCGCCGCTGCGCGACCTGATCGATTCGATCCTCACCCTGCCGCTGGTGCTGCCGCCGACCGTGCTCGGCTATTACCTGCTGGTGCTGTTCGGCAAGCGCGGCACCTTCGGCGCCTGGCTCTCGGGCATGGGCATCGAGCTGGTGTTCACCTGGCAAGGCGCAGTGATCGCCTCGACCATCGTGGCCTTCCCGCTGGTGCTGAAGTCGGCGCGCGCCGCCTTTGAAAATGTCGACAAGCAGCTGGAAAACGCCGCGCGCGTGCTCGGCGTGTCCGAAGCCGGCGTATTCTTTCGCGTGAGCCTGCCGCTGGCGGCGCGCGGCATTGCCGCGGGCGTGCTGCTGGCGTTTGCACGCGCGCTGGGCGAATTCGGCGCGACCCTGATGATCGCCGGCAATCTGCCGGGGCGCACGCAGACGCTCTCGGTCGCCATCTACGAAGCGGTGCAGGCCGGCGACGACTCCACCGCTACCCTGCTGGTCGTGATCACCTCGGTCACCTGCGTCGCCGTGTTGCTGATCGCCGGCCGCCTGATGCCGGGACACACGCGCCGGGCGGACCTGTCATGAGCGTCGCCGTCCACATCCGCAAGGAGTTGCGCGCCGACGACCGCACCTTCCGGCTCAGCATCGACTTTGTCTCCGACAGCGACCGCATCGTGCTGTACGGTCCTTCGGGCGCCGGCAAGAGCCTGACGCTCAAGGCCGTCGCCGGTCTCATGACGCCCGACGAAGGCAGGATCACGCTGAACCAGCGCACGCTGTTCGATGCCGCACACGGCGTCAACGTGCGTCCGCAGCAACGCAATGTTGCCTATCTGTTCCAGGACTATGCGCTGTTCCCGCACCTGACGGTGGCGCAAAATATCGCCTTCGGATTGCAGCGCGGCTGCTTCAACCTGCGCAGGCCGGCTTCGCATCCCTCGGTCGCCCGCTGGTTGGAGGCGTTCGGCCTGGAAGGCACCGCCGCCAGTTATCCCTCGCAAATTTCCGGCGGCCAGCGCCAGCGCGTCGCCCTGGCGCGGGCGCTGGTGGCGCAACCCGACATCCTGCTGCTGGACGAGCCCTTCTCCGCGCTCGACCTGTCGCTGCGCGAACGCATGCGTCACGAACTCAGCGAACTGCAACAGCAGCTGCGCGTGCCGATGCTGATCATCACCCACGATCCCGCCGACGTCGAGGTGCTCGGCGACGCCGTGTTCGAGGTGCGCGACGGCATGATCTCCCGTCCATAATAAAAAAGCCGCACTCTTGTGGAGTGCGGCTCCCGCAGGACGGAGGTGGGTACCTCCTGAAACTTCAATCGCCTTTAGGCAAAATTCTTACGCTACCTTCTTTTCCTTGCCGTCGAAGAATTGTTCATCTTCGGTCGAGCCGTGCAAGGCGGTCGTCGACGACTGGCCTTGCTGGATCGCCTGGGTGACCGCGTCGAAATAACCGGTACCGACTTCGCGTTGATGCTTGACGGCGGTGAAACCCTTGTCGGCAGCGGCGAATTCGGCTTCCTGCAGTTCCACGAAGGCCGACATCTGGTTGCGCGCATAGCCGTGCGCCAGGTTGAACATCGAATAGTTCAGCGCGTGGAAGCCGGCCAGCGTGATGAACTGGAACTTGTAGCCCATGGCGCCCAGTTCCTTCTGGAATTTGGCGATGGTGGCGTCGTCCAGGTTCTTCTTCCAGTTGAACGACGGCGAGCAGTTATACGACAGCATCTTGCCCGGGAACTTCGCATGGATGGCTTCGGCGAATTTCTTCGCGAAGGCCAAGTCCGGCTTGCCGGTTTCACACCAGACCAGATCGGCGTATTCCGCATAGGCCAGACCGCGCGAGATCGCCTGGTTGATGCCCGGGCGGGTCTTGAAGAAACCTTCGACGGTACGCTCGCCGGTCAGGAAAGGCTTGTCGTTGTCGTCCACGTCGGACGTCAGCAAGTCAGCCGCCTCTGCATCGGTACGGGCGATCACCAGCGTGGTGGTGCCGGAGACGTCGGCAGCCAGGCGCGCCGCGTTGAGCTTCTCGACCGCTTCACGGGTCGGCACCAGCACCTTGCCGCCCATGTGGCCGCACTTCTTCACCGATGCCAACTGATCTTCGAAGTGGACACCGGCGGCGCCTGCATCGATCATCGACTTCATCAGTTCATAGGCGTTCAGCACGCCGCCGAAACCGGCTTCCGCATCGGCCACGATCGGCGCGAAGAAGTCGATGTCGTTCTTGCCTTCCGACCACTGGATCTGGTCGGCGCGCTGGAAGGTATTGTTGATGCGCTTGACCACCATCGGCACCGAATTGGCCGGATACAGCGACTGGTCGGGGTACATTTCACCGGCCAGGTTGGCGTCGCCGGCGACTTGCCAGCCGGACAGATAGATCGCCTTCAGGCCGGCCTTGACCTGTTGCATCGCCTGGTTGCCGGTCAGCGCACCGAGCGCGTTGACGAAGGGTTCGTTGTTGACCAGATTCCACAGCTTTTCGGCGCCGCGCTTGGCCAGCGTGTGCTCAATCTGCACCGAGCCGCGCAGACGCACCACATCGTCGGCCGAGTAGTTGCGCTTGACGCCTTTCCAACGTGGGTTTTCCGCCCAGTCTTTAGCCAGTGCCTGAATTTGTTGTTCACGTGTCGTCATGGTCAATCTCCTTAAGGTAATCAGAAAATGGAGGTCAGAAAGTGAAATCCATGACTTCATAGTAGGCTTTTCGGTGCAGAGCAACAATGTCTTATATAAGACATATCAATAAATTTTTATCATTAATATTCAATAAGTTAATATTCAGTTTTTGCGATACGAAATGAAATTTCTGAAAATGAAATGCTTTCATGATGCTGCGCAATCGAGTTTTTCACAATGTGAAACAACATTTTTGCATCATGAAAACCGGGCCGGATCTGCCCCTTTTGCCGTGGCGCGGATGCCGGGGCATAATGCATTCTGTCTTTCATCATAAAAGTCACGCATCAAACATCAATGCAAAACGATCGCCGTTTTGATCGCCATTTCATAACGATATAAACAATAAGGACCTCCATGAACCCCACCACCAACAGAGAAGAGACACTGCGTCAATGGCAAGCCCGCGAAGCCGAAGTGCGCGCCAAACTGGCTGCGCCCGGCGTAGCGTCGATGGATGACCTGAAGGCCGGCAACGGCATGGATTTCCTCCAGCGCATCTGGGACGGCGAGTTGCCGTCGGTGCCGATCGGCGAAACCATGGATTTCATTCCGGTGGAAGGCGAGCCGGGCCGCATCGTATTCCAGGGCACGCCCGGCAAACAGCATTACAACCCGCTGGGCAGCGTGCACGGCGGCTACTTCTGCACCCTGCTCGACTCGGCTGTTGGCTGCGCGGTGCATTCCGTCCTGCCGCAAGGGATGGGTTACACCACGCTGGAACTGAAGGTCAACCTGATCCGCGCCCTGACCGAGAAGACCGGACCGGTGCGCGCCGAAGGCAAGGTGATCCAGGTCGGCAATCGCATCGGCATCGCCGAAGGCCGCATTGTCGATGCCGACGGCAAGATCTATGCGCACGCGACGACAACCTGCCTGGTGTTCCCGCTGCCGTAACGTGGCGCACGACGGTTGCCGAAGAGCCCCACGTCTCTTTCAGCAGCCGTCCGACACGCATCGATTGCTTATCGATTGCTTATCGGTTGCCTATCGGTTGTCTATTGCAGGCAGAAGAGTCAGAATGGCGCTAATAGAAATCAGCCGACGCCCCCATGCATTACGCCCTGGATATACGCACCTTCCTCTTCAGCCACTATTTCTATACCGGCCTGCGCATTGCCACCGGCGTCGTCGGCCTGACCATGCTGGTGTTCAACATGGCCGACATGCAGACCACCATGACGGTCTTCCTCGGCGCACTGTGCACCAGCCTGATGGACCTGCCCAGCCCGCTGCGCCACAAATTCAATGAAATGCTTGCCGGCGTGCTGCTATGCACGCTGGTGATGCTGGTCATCAGCCTCTGCGCGCCGATCCACTGGCTGGTCAGCGTGGCGATGGTGCTGGTGAGCTTCCTTGCCAGCATGATGGTGGTCTACGGCAAGAAGACCCTGCCGCTGCAGTTCGCCGCACTGATGGTGATGACGCTGTCGATGGAAAACAGCGTACCGGTTGACGAAGCCTTCCTGCATGCCGGCTTCTTCCTTGCCGGCGGTCTCGGCTACCTGACCTACTCGATGATCGTGTCCTATTTTTTGCGGCGACGCGTCAAACAGCAGGTGCTGGCGGAGGCGCTGTTCGAACTGGCGCGCTATCTGCGCATCAAGGCCGATTTCTACGACGTGCGCAGCGACCTGCAGACGCAGTTCACGACGCTGGTGCGCCAGCAGATCGTGCTGGCCGACAAGCTGCAGGCGTCGCGCGACCTGGTGTTGCGCGATATGCATACGAAACAGGACGGCTTGCTGGTGCACGTCCATCTGGGCATGCTGGAGCTGTACGAACAGGTCTTGTCGACGCATGCCGATTACGCCCTGCTGCGCAGCCATTTCGGCGACTCCGACGTCATCATCTTCCTGCGCGACCTGGCCAACAAGACCGCCGAAGACATCGAATCGATCGCCTATGCCGTCACCCGCAAGCGCGTCTCGACACCCACCGTCAACTACAAGGCGGAGCTGCGCGCCGTGCAATACGAAATGCAGCAGCTGCAGCAGGACAACCTGGCCGGCCACATCCCCGACGAAGCCATCACCGTGCTGCGTGTCACCTACAACAAGATCCTCGACATCATCGAGCTGATCTCGCAACTGCACCTGGCCACGCAAACCCCGATCGATGCGATCCCCATCCTGCCGGGGTCCGACATGACCCCGTTCCTGACCCAGCAAAAGTACAAGGCCGGCCTCCTGATCGCCAACCTGCGCTGGCAATCGCCGATCTTCCGCTTCGCCATCCGTGTGGCGCTGGCGGTCTCGACCGGTTTGTGGATCGCCGCGCACCTGCCGTACATGTCGCACGGCTACTGGATCGTGCTGACTATCGTCATCATCCTCAAGCCCAATTTCAGCTCGACCAAGCAACGCATGAGCGACCGCCTGATCGGCACCATCATCGGTTGCCTGCTGACCGCGCTGATCCTGCGCTTCGTGCATGATCCGATGGGCTTGCTGGCGGTGCTGTTCATCGCCAGCGTGGCGGCGCCGGCCTTCACCTACGTCAAATACCGCTACACCGCGATCGCGGCCTCGGTGCAGATCCTGATGCTGCTCAACTTGCTGCTGCCGGCCGGCCATCACAGCGTCGTCAGTGAACGCCTGATCGACACCATCATCGGCGTGGCCATCGCGACCATCTTCAGCTACGTGCTGCCGAGCTGGGAGTACCGCGACCTGCCGCGCCTGCTCAAGAACGTGCTGCACGCCAGCCATCGCTACATCAAGGCCAGCCGCGACATGCTGGAAGGCAAAGTGGGCGATGATTTCTTTTACCGCGTCTGCCGCAAGGGATTCATGGACAGCCTGTCGGCGCTGATTTCGGCGCAGGTGCGCATGATGGACGAACCGATCAGCAAGCAGCGCGCGGTGCGCGAGATCAATCGTTTCGTGGTGCAGAACTATCTGGTGGCCGCCCATATCGCCGCTTTGCGCATCCTGCTGCGCCGCCATGCGGAAGGCCTGCCGCGCGACCCGGTCAACAAGCTCATCGAACAGACCTACCAAAACGCCACCGCCCACCTGCTGCACGCGCAAGGCATCCTGGCCGGCCCCGGCGGCGCTGCAGCAGCAGCCGCGACCGTGCCGGTGGAAGAAGTCGTACCCGCCGGTCCGCTGGCGGAAACTGCGGCTGCCGAAGACATCGCGCCGGCGATCCAGCCCGATGTCGCCGAATGGTCCGGCTGGCATACCTTCCGACGCCGCTCCGCCCTGCTCGACAACGACCTGCAGGAGATCGTGGCGCAAACCGGCGCCATCGAAAGCATCCTGCGCAAAGCGGAGGCCGCATGAACAACGGCAGGAATACCGTTCAGAAACACTAACCCCGGTTGCCCGGCCTCCTTCGCTTCAGGCGGCAGCAGGCTTGCTTCGTGCACGCTCCCGCAACTCGCGCGCCGCCTGCACCATGTGCGACAAGGCTTCATAGGTTTCCGGCCAGTTGCGCGTCTTCAGTCCGCAATCGGGATTGATCCACAGGCGCTCGTCGGGAATCACGCCGCGCGCCTTCTCCATCAGCCGCACCATGTCGCCGGCCTGCGGAATACGCGGCGAATGGATGTCGTACACGCCCGGGCCAATGTCGTTCGGATATTGAAAGCGGCCGAAACCGTCCAGCAGCTCCATGCCGGAACGCGAGGTCTCGATCGTGATGACATCGGCGTCCATCGCGGCGATCCACGGCAGGATGTCGTTGAATTCCGAATAGCACATGTGGGTGTGGATCTGCGTCTCGTCCTTCACGCCCGCGGCGCTGATCCTGAAGGCACGCACCGCCCAGTCCAGATATTCCTTCCAGTCGCCGGCCTTGAGCGGCAGGCCTTCGCGGAAGGCCGGCTCATCGATCTGGATCATGCCGATGCCGGCCTTTTCCAGGTCGCAGACTTCGTCGCGCAAGGCCAGCGCAATCTGCAAGGCCGTGGTCGAGCGCGGCTGGTCGTCGCGCACGAATGACCATTGCAGCATCGTCACCGGCCCGGTCAGCATGCCCTTCATCGGCTTTTGCGTGAGGCTTTGCGCGAACTGGCTCCAGCCCACCGTCATCGCTTCGGGCCGGTACACGTCGCCATAGATGAACGGCGGCTTCACGCAGCGCGAGCCATAGCTTTGCACCCAGCCGTTGGCGCTGAAGGCGTAGCCCCACAACTGCTCGCCGAAATACTCCACCATGTCGTTGCGTTCCGGCTCGCCGTGCACCAGCACGTCAAGGCCGAGTTGTTCCTGCCGCTCCACCACCAAACGGATTTCGTCGCGCATGCGGTTGAGGTAATCCAGATGGCCGGTTTCGCCGCGCTTGTAGGCGGCGCGGACCGCGCGTATCTGCGGCGTCTGCGGGAACGAACCGATGGTCGTGGTCGGGAACGCCGGCAGCTTCCAGCGCTTCTGCTGCGTCGCGATGCGCGCCGGGAAGGCCGAGCTGCGGTCGGCATCGGCGGCCGTGACCGCCTTCAATCGTTTCTGCACCAATGCGTTGTGGATGCGCGGCGAACTGCGGCGACCCGCCAGCGCCGTCCGCGCGGCAGCGAACTGGCCGGCAACGACGTCGGCGCTGCCGTTGAGCGCTTGCCTGAGCACGAAGATTTCATCGAGTTTTTGCGTGGCGAACGCCAGCCATTGCCTGATCTCGCCATCAAGCTTGTGTTCGTTCGCCAGATCAACCGGCACGTGCAGCAGCGAGCAGCTCGACGCCACCCAGAGACGCTTGCCCAGCTTGTCGTGCAAAGGCTTCAGCGTCGCCAGTGCGGCGTCCAGATCGCAGCGCCAGATATTGCGGCCGTCGACGATGCCGACCGAGAGTACTTTGTCCTGCGGCCATTTGTCGGCGAACTCCTGCAACTGTGCAACGCCGCGCACGCCGTCCAGATGCACGCCTGCCACCGGCAGGCTGCGCAACAGATCGGCATGCGCGCTGACCGTGTCGAAATAGGTTGTCAGCAGCAAGGACGGCGCGGCATTGGCGAGCGTGAGGTAGACCGGCAGGAAGGCATCCAGCCATTCGCGTCCCAGCTCCAGCGCCAGGATCGGCTCGTCAATCTGCACCAGCGTCACGCCCTGCCCGCGCAGACGCAGCAGCAGCTTTTCATAACCGGCGACGACTTTCGGCAACAGCTCCAGCTTGTGCGACAGGCCCGATTTGATCTTGCCGAGGAACAGCAGGCTCAGCGGCCCCAGCAATACCACCTTGGCCTGATGCGACTGCGCTTGCGCTTCGGCCACCTCGTCGAACAGCCAGTCGACGCCGTGATCGAAGGTCAGATCAGGCGTCCATTCCGGCACGAGGTAGTGATAGTTGGTATCGAACCACTTGGTCATTTCCATGGCGAAGTGGTCCTTGTCGCCGCGCGCCATGACGTAGTACGCAGCCAGGTCGAGCTTGCCGGAGTCCAACCCGAAGCGGGCCGGCAGCGCACCCAGCAACGCCAGCGTGCCGAGCACGTGGTCGTACCAGGCGAAATCGCCCACGGTAACGTAGTCCATGCCGGCCGCCGCCTGGACCTGCCAGTGACGGGCGCGCAATGCCTTGCCGGTGGCGCGCAGTCCGGCTTCGTCGGACTCGCCTTTCCAGAACGACTCCATCGCTGTTTTCAACTCGCGCTGTGCACCGATGCGCGGAAAACCCAACACGTGCGCGACATATTCTCCCTGCGCTGCAGAACCGGCCATCGTCCATTCCCCTTTAAATATGACGGGGGATGGTGCAACCGATTGCCACACCATCCCGATGGTTGGCATGTTGAGCGAACATGGACTATGATTCAAACGATATATTTTTAGAATCAACTTGAATTTTACTAATAATGCATTCCCTCCTCGAATTGCGTCACCTGAAGACCCTGCAAGCCCTCAGGGAAGCCGGCAACCTGTTGCGTGCGGCCACCCTGCTCAATGTCACGCAATCGGCGCTGTCGCACCAGATCAAGCAGCTCGAAGACCATCACGGCACCCAGCTGTTCGAGCGCAAATCGGTGCCGGTCCGGTTCACCCCGGCCGGCGACCGCCTGCTGCGGCTGGCCGACGAGGTGCTGCCGCGCATTGCCGACGCTGAACGCGATCTGGCCCGCCTGCAGCAGGGCGAAGCCGGACAGCTGCGCATTGCGGTGGAATGCCATACCTGCTTCGACTGGCTGATGCCGTCCATGGATGTGTTCCGCATGCGCTGGCCGGAGGTCGACATGGACATCGTTTCCGGCTTCCAGGCCGACCCCGTCGGCTTGCTCTACGAACACCGCGCGGACGTCGCCATCGTGGCTGAAATCGACGCCGACGAGCCGGTCGATTACCACGCGCTGTTCCGCTTCGAGATCGTGGCGCTGCTGGCGCATGACCATCCGCTGGCAGGCGCGGATTACCTGACCGCGCAGGACTTTGCGACCGATACGCTGATCACCTACCCGGTGCCGGACGACATGCTCGACGTCGTGCGCCAGGTGCTGAAACCGGCCGGCGTCACCACCCAGCGCCGCACCACCGAACTCACGGTAGCGATGCTGCAACTGGTCGCCAGCCGGCGCGGCATCGCCACGCTGCCGCTATGGGCGGCGCAAAACTATCTGAAGCGGGACTATGTGCTGGCCAAGCGCATCACCCCGGACGGCCTGACCGGACGACTGTATGCGGCATGCCTGCCGGAACTGTCGGGAAAATCGTATCTGGCCGATTTCGTCGCATCCACACGCGAAACCAGCTACCTGAATCTGCCCAACGTCGAATTGCTTTGATGTGGCGTTGACGGCGCCTGGTGACAGACGAAAAAAACCGTGCCGGGCATTAATGCCGTTCAGTTAAGAGGATTTTCTGTTCGAAACGATTCCCTGAATCGGCTTGAAACAATGAAAAAGCGCACTCCGAAATGATTCGGAGTGCGCTTTTTTACCTTACTGAACGGCATGTTTTTTACGTCCTCTGCGCCCACACTCGCGGGCTTTTTTACGCATCTGCTATAGTTCCTGACAATAATTTATAACAATCCATTAAGGGGGAGACGATGAAAATAGCGATAAAAATTGCAGCCTTGGCACTGATCCTGGGAACCGTGGGATTGGCAAGTGCAAAAGGTGGTGCCGGCGGCCATTCTTCTGGCGGCAGCCATTCCTATTCTTCCGGCTACGGCACAGGCTCAAAGACCGAAAGCTCGCATGTAAGCAGCTATAACAAAAGTAACGGCACTCATGTTGATCAGCACAATAGATCCACTCGGGACGATACCAAGCTCAATAACTGGTCTACGAAGGGCAATGCAAATCCCGATACCGGCAAGCCCGGGACTAAACCAGCCTACTAACCGTAGCAAAAAGCGGCTTTTTACCGGTCCTTATGCAGCCTGCGCCATAGGCTGAATTTCTCGTTCGATCCGTTCGCCCACTTCCATCTCAGTTATTTTGAGATCGTAAGCGAGCTGCAGATTCAGCCAGGATTGGGCGTCGCCGCCAAAGAAGCGCGCGAGTCGCAAGGCGGTGTCCGGAGTAATACCTCGGCGTTCATTGATGATTTCCCCAATACGCGTAGCAGGGACGTGCAAGGCAATAGCCAATGCATTGGCGCTCAACTCTGCAGGAGCAAGAAAGTCTTCTTTAAGAATTTCGCCCGGATGAACCGGGCGCATACGATTAATTAATTTAGTCATGATGTCTTGCCTCTCAGTGGTAATCCACGATCTCGACTTGAGTTGGTCCCTTATCAGTCCACACGAAACAGATACGGAATTGATCGTTGATCCTGATACTGTGCTGCCCGGCACGATTGCCGATGAGCGCCTCCAACCGATTTCCCGGTGGAGAACGGAGAAAGTCCAACGTTACTGCGGAGTCAAGCATTTGCAGTTTGCGTTCAGCTGTGTTTCTGAAATTTGCAAACCTCGCAACGCTCTGCCCTTGGTAAAAGGACTCGGTATCTTTGCATTGGAAGCTAAGTATCATGGTGACACACTATAACGTTTAACGTTAAACGTCAAACGTTACATGATTTAGTTGCCACAAAAATATAAAAGTTCGATTCGGACGAACACAGCTACAGCCAATTCAAAAGCTATCCCCCATTTTTGTTCGAAACGATTCCCCAAATCGGCTTGAAACAATGAAAAAGCGCGCTCCGAAATGATTCGGAGCGCGCTTTTTTACCTTAACTAAACGGCATTAGTGCCGGGCACGGTTTGGTTCACGCGCCGCTTACTACTTGTCCTTGCCGTCATACGAAAGAATCCGATGCATGCGCTTCTGCTCGAACATGCGCTCGTCGGCGACGCGCAACAGCGTTTCGATATCCAGGCCGTCTTGCGGGAACAAGGCCACGCCGATGGACGCATCGACGTGGTATTGGTTGCCGTCGCGCCCCTCGATAGGCTGGTTGAGGAAGTTGCGGATCTTTTCGGCGATCGACTTGGCGATGTTCTCATCCGTCACGCCATGCAGGTAGACCACGAATTCGTCGCCGCCGAAACGCGCCACCGAGTCGTCCTTGCGCAAGGCGTGCTGCAATTGCGACGCCGCCGAAATCAGGACCTTGTCGCCTTCGTCATGTCCATACTGGTCGTTGATCGCCTTGAATTTGTCGAGATCGATGAACAGCAGCGCAAATTGCAACGGCGTCACTTCAGTGCCTTTGCGCCGGCGGAAGTCGATCTGCGCGATGAAGGAATCGCGGTTGAGTACGTTGGTCAGACGGTCGGTGCGCAGGTTGCGTTCCATTTCCTGGAAGCTCTGCGCCAGCTGGCCGATTTCGTCGCGGCGGTCGATATTGAGCGACGGGAAAGGCTCGCCGTTACCGATGCTCTTGGCCGCCAGCGTCAGCTTGCGGATGTCGCGCAGCACCCAGCGCAGGATTGCGAAGCCGAGCACGAACGTCATGCACACGGCGATGAAACCCAGCAGCAGCGTCTGGTAGACGCCGCCGGTCACCGAACCGAGGAAGTCCGAGCGGCTCACCGCGCTGACCGCCACCCAGTCCAGACCGGCATCGTCATGATGCAGGCGGAACGCCAGTTCGGTCTTGGGGCCGTCGGTCTGCAACGACTGGATCACCAGCTTGCCCGGCTCAAGCTTTTGCGTCTTCATGTAGGCGCCCAGATCGGCAAATGCCTGGCGCACGATCGGCGATGTGCTCTGGCCGGCATTCAGGCGCACGAAGTTGGCGCCGTCGACCTTATGGATAGGCTCGTTCACCGAGGTGGCGATCAGGTCGCCCGACATCTCGACGATGAAGGCGACGCCATTCTTCGTCAGCGGCAAAGCTTGCAGGAACTCGCTCAGGCGGAGCAGGCCGATGCTGCTGGTGGCTACGCCCAGCAAGACTTGCTCGGGCGAATAGACCGGCTTGGACAAAGTGATGCCGAGGAACTTGAGACGAAAATCCGTAAACACCGGCGACCAGGTTTCCTTCTTGCGCTCGATGGCCTGGCGATACCAGGGACGATTGCGCGGCTCGTAATCCTGGGTGGCGATCAGGGTGGGCGTAGTGCCGGGACCGCGCAAATGGTAGACGTAATTCTTGCCCTGGGGATCGCGGGTGCTGTACATGAAGAGGTTCATCTCTTCCTGCTTCACACCGAGGAAACTGCCGTCGGCGCCGCCGAAATAGACATAGCTGGGATCGTCGAACAGGCTGTTGGCCAGCCACAGGCGCTCTTCCAGTGCAGCTTTGTCCTTGGGAAACGGGATGTAGATCGGCTGACCGCCCTTTTCAGCCGGCGGAATCGGATCCGGCGCCACCACGCGCAGCGTCTCGCGCGCGCCCAGCAGTTGCCGGTCGGTCGCCTGGCCGACACGGTTCATGGTGTCCATCAATGCATTACGCGCCAGCACCTCGGTGGCATCATCGCCGGCGCGATACAGAAACCAGCCTATCGTCACCGCCAGGCATAACATCAGAAATACAAACGGCAGAATGAACAGCCGTTGTAATGAAGATTGCTTCAGAATTCACCCCTTGCTTATGCCACGCTGACCACGATCGTCTTGAACTGTTATTTCACGTGCTTTATTGTTTTTTTATACATGACTTGGCGTCATTTTGCGCCTCATTTCGCGCATCCGGCACGGAACCAAAGAGTTTAATCGTTTATATAAAAAAATTCCCTGAATCCTGAAAAATACCCGTTTTATCGAAGTATTTCACTCAGGAGCTCAGGGAACTAGATAGCATAATTACAAAGAGTTAATCAAGACATTTCAGTTCGGCTCAAACGAAAGTGCGCCATTTTGGACACTTACATGGACGACATCCTTGGGACCGAATTTGCCCTGCAAGATCAGCTTCGACAACGGGTTCTCGATTTCCTGCTGGATCGCCCGTTTCAGGGGTCGCGCGCCATACACCGGATCGAAGCCCGCCTCTGCAATCTTCTGCAATCCGGCGTCGGTAATGACCAGGCCGATATCCATCTTGGCCAGACGTTCCTCGAGGATGTGCAGCTGGATCTTGGCGATCGCACCGATGTTCCTTTCATCAAGCGCATGGAACACCACGATCTCGTCGACGCGGTTGATGAACTCCGGACGGAAGTGCAGCTTGACTTCGGCCATCACCGCCATCTTCACCACCGCCGGATCGCTGTCTTCCATCGCCTGGATCTTGTGCGATCCCAGGTTGGAGGTCATCACGATCACGGTATTCTTGAAGTCCACCGTGCGGCCTTGCCCATCAGTCAGGCGGCCGTCGTCGAGCACTTGCAGCAAGACGTTGAACACATCCGGATGCGCCTTCTCGATTTCGTCGAGCAGGATCACGCTGTACGGTTTGCGCCGCACCGCTTCGGTCAGGTGGCCGCCTTCTTCATAGCCGACATAACCCGGAGGCGCGCCGATCAGGCGTGACACCGAGTGCTTCTCCATGAATTCGCTCATGTCGATGCGGATCATCGCCTCTTCAGTATCGAACAGGTAGGACGCCAGCGCCTTGCACAGTTCGGTCTTGCCCACGCCGGTGGGGCCGAGGAACATGAACGAGCCGTAAGGCTTGTCCGGATCGCCCAGGCCGGCGCGTGAGCGGCGGATTGCATCCGAGACCGCAACAATCGCCTCGTCCTGCCCCACCACGCGTTCGTGCAATACCTCTTCCATGTGCAACAATTTCTCGCGCTCGCCCTGCATCATGCGCGATACCGGGATGCCGGTGGCGCGCGCCACGATTTCAGCGATTTCTTCCGCGCCGACCTGCGTGCGCACCAGGCGCGGCTTGCCGACAGTCTGCTCACTGGCGGCATCCTGCTTGTTCTGCGTTTCCAGCGCCTTCTCCAGCTCGGCCAGCTTGCCGTACTTGAGCTCGGAGACTTTCTGCCAGTCGCTTTTGCGGGTGGCCTCATCCATCTGCAAGCGGATCTGCTCGATTTCTTCCTTCAGATGCTGGCTGCCCTGCACCGTGGCTTTTTCGGCTTTCCAGATTTCTTGCAGATCGGCGTATTCGCGCTCGAGCTTGGCGATTTCTTCCTCGATCAGCGTCAGACGCTTCTGCGATGCTTCATCTTTTTCGCGCTTGACCGCTTCCCGCTCGATCTTGAGCTGGATCAGGCGACGGTCGAGCTTGTCCATGACTTCCGGCTTGGAGTCGATCTCGATCTTGATCTTGGCGGCGGCTTCGTCGATCAGGTCGATCGCCTTGTCCGGCAAGAAGCGATCGGTGATATAGCGGTGCGACAACTCCGCCGCCGCCACGATGGCCGGGTCGGTGATGTCGACGCCATGATGCACCTCGTACTTTTCCTGCAAGCCGCGCAGGATGGCGATGGTCGCTTCCACGCTCGGCTCGTCGACGATGATCTTCTGGAAGCGGCGCTCCAGCGCTGCATCCTTTTCGATGTATTTGCGGTATTCGTCCAGCGTGGTGGCGCCGACACAATGCAGTTCGCCGCGCGCCAGCGCAGGCTTGAGCATGTTCCCGGCATCCATCGCACCTTCGGCCTTGCCGGCGCCGACCATGGTGTGCAGCTCGTCGATGAAGACGATGGTCTGGCCTTCGTCCTGGGCGATCTCCTTGAGGACGGCCTTCAGGCGTTCTTCGAATTCGCCGCGGTACTTGGCGCCGGCCAGCAAGGCCGCCATGTCGAGCGACAACACGCGTTTGGACTTGAGGCTGTCCGGCACTTCGCCGCTGACGATGCGCTGCGCCAGGCCTTCGACGATGGCGGTCTTGCCGACGCCGGGTTCGCCGATCAGCACGGGATTGTTCTTGCTGCGGCGTTGCAGCACCTGGATGGCGCGACGGATTTCATCGTCGCGGCCGATCACCGGATCGAGCTTGCCGGCACGCGCGCGCTCGGTCAGGTCGAGGGTGTATTTCTTGAGCGACTCGCGCTGGCCTTCACCCTCTTGCGAGGATACGCTGGCGCCGCCGCGCGCGGCGCTGATGGCGGACTCCAGCGACTTGCGCGACAGGCCGTTCTCGCGCGCGGCGCGGCCGGCGTCGGACTTGTCCTCGGCCAGGCCGAGCAAGACCATTTCGCTGGCGATGAACTGGTCGCCGTGCTTTTGCGATTCCTTGTCGGCCAGGTTCAGCAAGGCCACCAGCTCACGGCCGATCTGGACTTCGCCGCCGGTGCCAGAGACCTTGGGCAGGCGCGTCAAGGCGTGCTGCAATGCCGAATTCAGTCCGGCCACGTTGACGCCGGCGCGCTGCAACAGCGACCGTGCGCCGCCGTCGTCCTGGGCCAGCAAGGCCAGCACCAGGTGGACCGGATCAATGTATTGGTTGTCGTTGCCGACAGCCTGGCTCTGGGCATCCGCCAGAGCTTCCTGCAATTTCGTGGTGAGTTTGTCGAGACGCATGATGTGCTTTCGCTCCGAATTTTGAATACTAGGAAAATTGGGACGTACGGACATATTTCAAGGAATCGTCCGCGCTTGCAATTGCAAATCAGCAGTGGAATTGATCCAAATCAAATCCGGCTAGGAAAACGCCGCGCGATACACCGCAAAACCCGCCGCGCACAAGGCCACCGAACCCAGCAGATGCAGCCCTGAATGTGCGATCGCCCAGACATAGTTGCCACGTTGCAGCAGCAGCATGGCCTCCGCCGAGAAGGTGGAAAATGTTGTCAGGCCGCCCAGGAAACCGGTGATCAGGAACAGGCGCCACTCCACCGGCAAGCCCTGGTGTCCTTCAAAAAACGCCACCAGGAAGCCGATCACGAAGCCGCCGCCCCAGTTGGCCGCCAGCGTCCCCAGTGGCAACGCCTGACCGGCAACGTTAAGCCACAGGCCCAGTCCCCAGCGCAGCCAAGCGCCCAGCGCCGCCCCCATTCCGACCGCAATCCATTGCATCGTCACTCCTTTTTGTTATCTTTTATCAATACGCGATCATGGCGAATGAATTGTAAGTCGGTCAAGCGCCTGATGATCATCCTGCAAGGCCTTGTCCACGCTTTCATGCATCCAGTCGACCCAGGTGCTGATCTTGGCGTCGAGGTACTGACGCGACGGATACAGCGCGTACACGCCCATGTCCTGCATGCGGTACTGCGGCAGCACGCGCACGATGGTGCCGGCGCGCAAGGCGTCCACCGCAGAATAGAGCGGCAGCACGCCGATGCCCATGCCCTCCTTCAGGGCCAGCAGCATGGCTTCGGCGACGTTGACGTGGAAGTTGGATTTGATGGCGACCACTTCCCTGCCGTCCGGACCTTGCATCGCCCATTCGTCCAGCGGCGACACCGGGCTGACCAGCTGCAGGCAACTGTGATTGAGCAGCTCCTGCGGCTTTTGCGGCGCGCCGCGCTTCTCCAGATACAGCGGCGACGCACACAGGATGCTGTAGATGCTGCTGAGCTGGCGAAAGATCAACCCGGAATCCGGCAACTCGCGCGCCAGCACCAGCGAGACGTCAAAGCCCTCTTCCAGCAGATCCGGTACGCGCTGCGCCAGCGTCAGCTCGATGGCGACATCGGGATAGCGCTTCTGGTAGCTCGACACCGCCGGAATCACATAGCGCTGTCCGAAACTGGTCATGGTGTGGATGCGCAGCCGCCCGGACGGCCTGACATAGGCGTCGCTGGCCTCGGCTTCGGCTTCGCGCACGTAGGACACGATCTGTTCGCAGCGCAGCAGGTAGCGTTCGCCCGCCTCGGTCAAGGCAATGCGGCGCGTGGTGCGGTTCAGCAGCCGGGTGCGCAGACGGCGCTCCAGGTCTGCCACCGCGCGGGACACGTGGGCGGTGGTCAATTCCATTTGTTGCGCAGCCAGCGTAAAGCTGCCAGCATCGACAACACGCATGAAAATGCGCATGTTTTGCAAAGTATCCATATCTTCCTGTCTTCAATCCGGTCGCATCGCATGAAAGCGCGTGGATAGCAACAAAACGCGGCTCCGGAAGCTGCATTGTTACCCAAAACGGCAAAATCATTATTGCAGTAATTGAAAAGACCCTTTGTGTTCCCTGCAGTTTTTCTGAAGATCTTTACCAAATAGAATAACAAAAGCTGGATATTTGCATTTTTTGGGATAGTCTGATGAACACCTCTGCTGACAACCGCCGCATTGTTGCGCCGCTCATGATGATGGCGCTCTGCCTCGCCCTGGCCGGCTGCGCCGACAATGGCGGCATCCGGCCGCAGGCGGCCGTGCGGCAACCCGCTGCGCTCGACGTCGGCAATGCGATCCGCCAGGCCGGCGCGGAAGCCGGCTGGCCCAAGCGCGCCTGGTGGGAAAACTACGCCGATCCGCAACTGAATCGCCTGGTGGCCGCTGCCGTCGCCGGCAATCCCAACATGGCGATTGCCGCCGCGCGCGTGCGCCAGGCCCAGGCCATGGCGGTGGTCGCGCATGCCGGCGAATTGCCGCAGGCGCAGCTGGACGCCGCCGTCGGCCGCAAGGACTGGTCCGACAACGTTTATTACGGCGCCAGCTTCCGCGACAAGCTGACCTGGAACAACACCGCAGTGCTGAGCCTGTCCTACAACCTCGACCTGTGGGATCGCAACCGCAACACCACCGAACGCGCCCAGGATGAACTCCACGCCGTTGCCGCCGATGCCCGCGCCGCCCAGCTCGAGCTCGAAAGCAACGTGGTGCGCACCTACATCCAGCTGTCGCTGCAATATGGCCTGCTCGACAGCACCGTCGACACGCTGAAACAGGAACAACAGATTCTCGATCTCGCCAATCGCCGCTTCAAGGGCGGCATCGGCACCCAGATGGAAATCACCCAGGCCGAAGTCCCGCTGCCGGAAACCCGTCGCCAGATCGAAGTCTTCAATGAAAATATCGCCCTCACCCGCAACCAGCTGGCGGCCCTGCTCGGCGAAGGCCCCGGCGCCGGCGACCGCATCACGCGCCCGGTCATGAACCTGCAGGCCGCGCTGGGACTGCCCAGCGCCCTGCCGGCCGAACTGATCGGCCGACGCCCCGATATCAGCGCGGCGCGCTGGCGCGTGGAAGCCTCGGTCAAGGGCATCGCCGTGGCCAAGGCGGCGTTCTATCCCAATATCAACCTGCTGGCCAGCATCGGTCCGACTGCAGCCGGCGGCGGCTTGCTGAGTTTCCTGAGCGCACCCAACATCACCACCACGTACGGCCCGGCGATTTCGCTGCCGATCTTCGAAGGCGGCCGCCTGCGTGGCCAGCTGGGCGCCACTACCGCCGGCTACGACATGGATGTGGAGCACTACAACCTGCTCCTGAGCCAGGCGCTCAAGAGCATCGCCGACCAGATCGTCACGCTGCAGGCGATCCAGCGCCAGCAGGCGCAGGCCGACCTCTCTGTAGCGGCAGCGCAAAAGAACATCGACATCGCCACGCGCGCCTACCAGCGCGGCCTGACCAACTACGTCAACGTGCTGACCGCGCAGACCCAATGGCAGCACCAGCAGCAAGTCGTGCAGCAATTGCTGGCGCAGAAGCTGACCGCCTACGCCAGCCTCACTGTCGCGCTCGGCGGCGGACTGGAAGTTTCGGTGCCTGAGACCGATGCTGCCGCGCCGCTGCAAACTGGAGCTGCGCAGTGAACACCTCAGTCTCTCCTGCCACGGCCGACGCTACGGCGCCACAATCGTTCGGGCGGCAATTGCACGACGCCGCCGCCGACTGGTGGCAGACCGATTTCCCGAACTGGATCTACGTGTTCAAGATGGTCTTCGCCGGCTTGCTGGCGTTGGGCATCGGCTACGCACTCGACCTCGAGTCGCCGCGCTCAGGCCTGATCACTGTCTTCATCGTGATGCAGCCGCAAAGCGGCATGATCCTCGCCAAGAGTTTCTATCGCGTCATCGGCACGCTGGTCGGTTCGGTCGCGGTGGTGGTCTTCGTCGGCCTGTTCGCGCAGACGCCGGAACTGTTCCTACTCGCCACCGCCTGCTGGATCGGCCTGTGCACGTTCGGCTCGGCGCTCAACCGCAATTTCCGCTCGTACGGCTTCGTGCTGTCGGGCTATACGGTGGCGCTGATCGGCATACCCGCGGCGCTCAATCCGGCGTTGACCTTCGACTCGGTCATGACGCGCGTGACCGAAATCACGGTCGGCATCGTCTGCGCCGGCGTGGTCAGCGCATTGGTGTTCCCGCAAGCCAGCGCACCCGGCCTGGTGCGCGTCATTCGCGGCCGCTTCACCGCCTTCGTCGACCTGATCGGCAGCACGCTCGGCGGCAGCGCCGACCGCAAGGCGCTGGAAGCCGCCAATGCGCGCTTCGTCGGCGACATCATCGGCCTCGAAGCGCTGCGCAGCTCGGCCATCTTCGAGGATCCGGAAATCCGCCTGCGCAGCGGCCGCCTCACGCGCATGAACAGCGAGTTCATGGCGCTGTCGACACGCGTCCACGGGCTGCACCAGTTGATGAACCGCCTGCACGACAGCCGCAATCCGTCGGCGCAACTGGTCATCGATGCGATCTCGCCTTACTTCCGCGAAGTCCAGCCCCTGCTGACCCGCAGCGGCGGCGAACCGGTGATGACTGCGGTCGACGCCGCCGACGCCGCGCTCAAGCTGGAAAGCTACAAACGGGAATTGCCGCGCCGCGTGCGCGCCACCCGCAATGCCCATGCACAGAAACTCGACGATGACGCCGTGCTGGATTTCGACACCGCCTCCGAATTGCTGTACCGCGTGATCGAAGAGCTGCACGCCTACACCCTGACCTACGCCTCGCTGGTGCAACGCCGCCACGAACGCGAACAATGGGAGCACGCCTATGCGCCCAAGACCAGCATGGTCACCGCGAGTGTCGCCGGCGCCCGTGCCGCCATCACGCTGATCGGCCTGTCGACGTTCTGGATCCTCAGCGGCTGGCCCAGCGGCGATGTCGCAGCCCTCAATGCCGCCGCCTTTTGCGCCATCACCTCGGCCGCGCCGGATCCCGCCAAGGCCACCCGCACCGTCACCATGGGCGTGGCGCTGGCGGTGGTGCTGGGTTACTTCTACACGTTCCACATCGTGCCGCAGCTGGACGGTTTCTGGATGCTGGCGGCGGCGTTGACGCCGGTGCTGATGCTGGCGGTGCTGCTGACCACCAGGCCGACGCTGGCCGGTTACGGTCTCGGCATCTGCATCTTCTTCCCGTTCGTGGCGGTGCCGGACAACCTGGCCCACTTCAACGCCGCCGGTTACCTCAACGAATCGATCGCGCTGATGGTGTCGCTGATCGTGACGACGGGCGCTTTCATGGTGCTGTTGCCGCCCACCACCAACTGGACCGTGCGCCATCTCGAAAAACAATTGCGCAAGCAGGTCGTGCAAGCCTGTTTCGCCCGGCTGGCACACCTGACGCTGCAGTTCGAAAGCGGCACGCGCGACCTGATGCACCAGATCACCATGCTCACCGGCAGCCGTCCTGCATTGCGCAAGGACGCCTTCGGCTGGATGTTCGCCACGCTGGAAATCGGCCACGCCGTCATCGAGCTGCGCACCGAGCTGCACGGCATCCGCAGCGGCAATCCCGGCCTGCTGTCGCCGGCCGCCTACGCCGCGCTGGATCGCCTGCGCGAAACGCTGCCGGCGCTGTTCGAACAGCCGACGCCGGCCACGCTGGCGGCCGTACTCGACGCCAACAACCGCACCATCGCCGAAGTCCAGCAAGCCATCGGCCCGCACTACCGCGAACGCAGCGAACGCCATCGCCTGCAACGCACGCTGAGCTACCTGCACTTCATCCGCACCGCCTTGCTCGATCCGCAGTCGCCGCTGCAACCCATGCATCAGGGCGGAACCGCCCTTGCCGCCACTTCAGGAGTCAACCATGCCGCGTGAAATCTCATTTTTTGACGCCTACGTGCCGACGCTGCTGCTGGCAGTCATTGCCGCCGGCGTCATCGCGCTGGTCGCCGATCGCATCCTGGTGCGCATCGGCCTGTACAACCTGGTGTGGCATCCGGCGCTGTTTCGCGTGAGCCTGTTCACGTGCATCGCAGCGCTGCTCGGACTCGCCATCTACCGTTAAGCGTTTCCAGATAAAACAACAGATACAGAATTCATCGGGAGTTATCCATCATGTCGGTCAAATCGATTTTTCGTTTCCTCATCACGGCGCTGATTTTCCTGGCGGCGATCTTCCTCGCCTGGAGCCTGTGGCAGCACTACATGGTGTCGCCGTGGACCCGCGACGGCCGCGTGCGCGCCGACGTCGTCAACATCGCGCCGGATGTCGCCGGCCAGGTAGTCGACCTGCCCGTGCGCGACAACCAGCTGGTGCACAAGGGCGACCTGCTGATGCAGATCGATCCTGCACGCTACCAGCTGGCGCTGCAACAGGCCGAAGCCGCCCTCGCCGCGCGCAAGGCCGACCTCGACATGCGCCGCGCCCAAGCGCGTCGCCGTGCCGATCTCGACAGCCTGGTGGTGTCCCGCGAAAACCGTGAAGACGCCGGCAGCCAGGTCGCCGGTGCCGAAGCGCAATACCAGGTTGCCATCGCCCAGCGCGACAGCGCCCGCCTGAATCTGGACCGCACCAAGGTAATCGCACCGGTCGACGGCTATATCACCAACCTGAGCGTGCGCCGCGGCGACTACGCCAGCGCAGGCGCCGCCAAGATCGCCATCATCGACAGCCATTCGTTCTGGGTATACGGATATTTTGAAGAGACCAAGCTGCCCTACGTCGCCGTCGGCGACAAGGCAAAAATCCAGCTGATCAACGGCGCCACCTTGCGCGGCCACGTCGACAGCATCTCGCACGGCATCTACGACCGCGACAATCCGCAGAGCCGCGAGTTGCTGGCCGATGTCAATCCGACCTTTAACTGGGTGAGGCTGGCGCAGCGCATTCCGGTACGCATCCACATTGATGAAGTGCCAAAGGATGTATTGCTGGCCGCGGGCCTGACCTGCACCGTGACGCTGGAGCCCGGCAGCCGCAAAGACGTCAAATGAAAAGCTGAACCACCAGCCAGGTATTGGCCGCGCCGATCCCCAGGAACAACATCCATGCCAGCGCGGCAAGCCAGACAGGATTGGCGAAGTCGCCCATCAGGTCGCGCCTGCCGGTCAGCCGGATCAGCGGGAACATCGCAAACGGCAGCTGGAGGCTCAGCACCACCTGGCTGAGCACCAGCAGGCGTCCGACCGAATGTTCACCCAGCGTCACCACGCCGATCAACGCCGGAATCAGCGCCAGCCCGCGCGTGATCAGGCGGCGCTGCCAGCACGGGATTTTCAGTTTCAGGAAGCCTTCCATGATCACCTGGCCGGCAATCGTGCCGGTGAAGGTCGAACTCTGTCCCGCAGCAAACAAGCCCACGCCGAACAGGATCGCCGCCAGCGAAGTGCCCGTGATCGGATCGAGCAGATGATAGGCAACGTCCAGATCGACCACGTCGGTGCGGCCGCTGCGATGGAAGGCAGACGCCGCCAGGATCAGGATGGCGGCGTTGATCGCCATCGCAATCAGCAGCGATACCGTGGTGTCGACGCGCGTGTAGCGGATTGCTTCGAGCAGGCCGGCGCGGTCGCGTTTCACCGCGCGCGTCTGCACGATGGAGGAATGCAGATAGAGGTTGTGCGGCATCACCGTGGCGCCGAGCACACCGATGGCAAGATACAGCGGCTCGCGGCTCGACAGCGCCGCCAGCGACGGCACGAAGCCTTGCACTACGGCCTGCCAGTCGGCTTTCACGAACGCCAGCTGCGCAAACAGGCACACCGCAATCGTCACCACCAGCCCGAGGATGATCGCTTCCACCTGGCGGAATCCGCGGCCCTGCAAGCCCAGCACGATCACGGTATCGAGCGCCGTGAGCAACACGCCGACCGGCAGCGACACGCCCAGCAAGAGTTTGAACGCCAGCGCGCAGCCGAGCACCTCGGCCAGGTCGCAGGCGATGATCGACAACTCGGCGAACACCCACATGCCCTTGCCGACCGCCGGCGGATAGTTTTCGCGCGAATGCACCGCGAGGTCCTTGCCGGTGACGATGCCCAGCCGCGCGCACAGGCATTGCAGCACGATCGCCGCCAGGCTCGACAACATCACCACGAACAGCAGCTGATAGCCGAATTGCGAGCCGGCCTGCACCGAGGTCGCCCAGTTGCCCGGGTCCATGTAACCGATCGAAATCAGCAGGCCGGGGCCGACGTAGACCTTGAGTTTTTGCCAGATGGTGGCGTGCGGAGGGACGGCGACGCTGCCGGATACTTCGGAGGGACAGAACGGTGCGGTGGCGGTGGTCGGCAGGCGAAACATATTGTTATTGTTGGAGGAGGAAAAGCTCAGTCGGCATTGGAAGGAGAAGAACCGGATTGCCACTTCGCCAGCGCCTGGTCGTCGCTCTCGCGCGCATCGACCCAGCGTGCGCCTTCGGGCGTCTGTTCCTTTTTCCAGAACGGCGCCTGCGTCTTGAGGTAATCCATGATGAATTCGCAGGCGGCGAACGCCACACCGCGATGCTTCGCCGTCACTGCCACCAGCACGATCTGCTCGAGCGGCTGCAGCGGACCGACGCGATGAATGACCAGCGCATCGAAAATCTCCCAGCGTGCCTTGGCGTCGACGACGATCTGCTCGAGGGCCTTTTCGGTCATGCCGGGATAGTGTTCGAGCTCCATCTCCTGCACGCTGGCGCCGTCGTTAAGGTCGCGCACCGTGCCGACGAAGCTCACAACCGCCCCGACTTTGGGATTGTCCAGGCGCAGCGCGGCGATCTCGGCGCTGAGGTCAAAGTCGGCAGTCTGGACGCGGATCGGCATGGAAGAAGCGGGAAATTGGAATCGCGTCCATTGTACCTAAAGTGGCCGCATCCCCTGCCGCAGAAACGACAAGTCCCGGACTTGCCGGGACTTGCGCTGCACGAGGAAAGCGAGGAAACGATGTTCAGGCCAGCACGCCCCACAGCAACAGCGTCATGCCCAGTCCGACCACCGACACGATGGTCTGGATCACCGACCAGGTGGCGAAGGTCTGCTTGAGATCGAGGCCGAAGTATTCCTTGACCATCCAGAAGCCGGCGTCGTTGACGTGGCAGAAGAACACCGAACCCGCCCCGATCGCCAGCGCCATCAGCGCATTGTGCGTACCCGACAGGCTCGCCACCAGCGGCGCGACGATGCCGGCCGTGGCGGTAGTAGCCACGGTGGCCGAACCGGTGGCCTGGCGCAAGGCCACGGCGATCAGCCAGGCCAGCAGGATCAGCGGGATGTGGGTGCCGGTCGCCACCTTGGTGATGGTGTCGCTGATGCCGCCGGTCAAGAGGGCTTGCTTCAGGCCGCCGCCCGCGCCGATGGTGAGCAGCAGCCCGGAGATCGGGGGCAAGGCCTTGCGCAGGATGGCGCCGACGTCGGTGCGGCTGACGCCGCGTCCCCAACCCAGCACCACCACTGCAAACAGCACCGTTACGGTCAGCGCAATGATGGGCTCGCCGAAGAAGTTGAGCATCTCGAACAACGTCGTCTCAGGAGTGATCCAGATCTTGGCGACGGTGCGTCCCAGCATCAGCACCACCGGCAACAGGATGGTGATCAGCGACGGCAGGAAACCGGGTTGCATCTCCGGCGCCTGCTGGCCCTTGAACAAGGCGCCGATCTGCTCCGGTTCGCCGATGGGCATGCGCGGCGCAAGCCACATACCGTACAGCGGACCGGCGAGGATCACCGCCGGAATCGCGACCACGAACCCCAGCAGCATGGTGGTGCCGAGATCGGCATGCAAGGCGCTCACCGCGATCAGCGGCCCCGGATGCGGCGGCAACAAGGCATGCAAGGTGGTCATGCCGGCCAGCGCCGGAATCGCCACGCGCAGGATCGGTTGCTGTGAACGGCGCGCCATCACGAAGATGATCGGCGCCATCATCACCAGCCCGACTTCGAAGAACAGCGGCAGGCCGACAACCAGCGCCACCAGCGCCATCATCCACGGAATCGCCGCGCCACGGGCATAGCGCAAAAGCGTCGTAACGATCTTGTCGGCCGCGCCCGAGTCGGCCATCAGCGCGCCCAGCATGGCGCCCAGCGCGATGATGATGCCGGCCTCGCCGAGGATGCTGCCGGCGCCCTTGCTGAACGCGGACGCGATCTTTTCCAGCGGCAAGCCGGCGCCGGTGCCGGCGATGAAGGTTCCCAGCAGGATCGAGAGGAAGGGAGCGATTTTGAGTACGCTGATCAGCACGACGATGGCGATCAGCGCAATAAGGACGGACAGCAGCAGGCGCGTGTCCTGGGCCGCCCAGGCGGCAATTTCAGTGGTCAGGTGCAAGATATCTCCTTGTCTTCAAGCATATGAGCGTCTCCTCACCTGTTTTTCCTGCCGTTTTTTTGCCGTGCGCTACGTTGGCGCCAGGCTGTTTTTAACTGCGCCTGACTGTCGCCAGCAAGGCCCCGGCGCCGATGAAGGTCGCGCCGGAAATACGGTTGAACATCTTCGCCCGGCCCGGCGTCCGCAACCACGGCGCCACGCGCGCGGCGAAGTGGGCATAGAACGTCAGCCAGAACAATTCAAAACAGACGAAGGTCGCACCCAGCACCAAAAACTGCGGCAACTGCGCGGCGTGCGGATTGATGAACTGCGGGAAGAACGCGGTGAAGAACAGCAGCGCCTTGGGGTTGCTGCCGCCGACCAGGAATCCTTGCCAGAACAAACCTGCACGCGATTTCCGTGTGCGTTCGGCATCGCCATCGCGACCTGCCTCTATCGTGCTCTGGGCCGAGAAAAAAGTGCGCACGCCAATATACGTGAGATAGGCGACCCCGCACCATTTCAAAATGAGAAACACTTTCTCCGAAACTGCAAGAATGGCGCCGAGTCCCGCGGCCGACACCGCCATGATCAGGCACACCGCCGTCACGCTGCCAAGCGCGCCGGCAAATGCGCGCCGGACGCCATGGTGAATGCCGTTGGTAATGCACATCAGTACGCTGGGACCGGGCGTGACGGTCAGCACGAACACTGCGGCGAGATAGAGGAAGAAAGTTTGCAGCGTCATGGTCGGGCTTCCGGTTGCGATGGATCAGGAAGGCTTGCGCCACACCGTGGCCAGCCACGCCTGCTCGGAACGCAGCAGGCCGTCGGGACGGTAATAGTGCCGGATTTCGACAAACCCCGCCGCCGTCATGAAACCGCGCCACGCGTCGAGATCGTGATAGGAGCCGTAGCGTCCGCCGCTCCACCCTTCGCTGTTGCTGCCGCGCGGATTGGAACAGAACAGCACGCCCTCCGGCTTCAGCGCAGCATGCAATTGGCCGAGCACACGCGGCAACTCCGCGGCCGGCACGTGGAACAGCGAGGCGTTGGCGAACACGCCATCAAAGAAAGCCGCAGGCAAGTCCAGTTCAAAAAAGTTCTGGTGCCAGACTTCGCAGCCGGAATCGGCGCGCGCCATCTCGACGAAACTCGCGGTGCCGTCGAGGCCAATGGCGCGGTGACCCAGCTTGCTGAAGGTTTTCAGGTCGCGGCCGGGACCGCAGCCGAAGTCGAGTATCGTCAGCGGCGCCGACAGTGATAATGACGATGACTGTGCGATGGCGTCGAGCAAGGCGTTGATGTTCTGGCTGACGTCATGGTCGCGCGTGCCTTCGCGAAAGTCCTCGGCGCGCCCTTCATAGTGCGCCAGCGTACCGCCGGCAATGCGTTCGAGTTCTTCCTTCGGCAATGGCATGTCTTTGCTCAGGGCCACATCAGCCGCCGGTCACGGGCGGGAAGAACGCGACTTCGCCGCCCTCTTCGATCAGCGTATCCGGCTCGACCATGTTGTGGTCGTAGGCCATGCGCAGCGCCTTCTCCGGCGACAGCACTTCCATCCAGAGGCCGCCGCGCCCCATCAGGAAAGCGCGCACGTCGCCGACGGTCTTGACGTGGCCGGGCAAGTCGACGATCTCTTGCGTAACGCCAAGCGCTTCACGCACGCTGGCAAAAAAACGGAGTTCTATTTTCATGTGTTTCAGGTCCTGAAGAATATCGTGTGCTTAGTTCAGCAAGTGATCGAAGGGAATGAAGCGCACCAGGTCGCCCTCGGCGATGGTCTTGCCGGCCGGATTGTCGATCAGGCCATCGCCCCAGACGGTTGAAGTCAGCACGCCCGAGCCCTGCTTCGGGAACAGGTCGAGGCCGCCGGCGTCATTGAAGCGCGCGCGCAGGAACTCCTGGCGGCGGTCGGCCTTGGGCCAGTTGAAATCGGCGCGCAGCGTCAATGCGCGCGGCGCGACGTTGTCCACGCCTTGCAGGCGCAGCAGGAACGGCCGCACGAACACGAGGAAAGTGACGAAGGTCGACACCGGATTCCCCGGCAAGCCAAGGAAAAATGCCTTGTTGCCGCCGTTGCCGTTGCCATTGCTCCCGCTGCTGCGATTGATCTCGCCGAAGGCCAGCGGCTTGCCCGGCTTCATGGCGATCTGCCACATGTTGAGACGCCCTTCGGCCTCGACCGCGGGCTTGATGTGGTCTTCTTCGCCGACCGAGACGCCGCCGCTGGTGATGATCAGGTCATGGCTGGCCGCCGCCGCGCGCAAGGTGTCGCGCGTGGCTTGCAACTGGTCGGGAACGATGCCGAAGTCCTTCACCTCGCAGCCGAGGTTTTCCAACAGGCCGCGCAGCAGGAAACGATTGGAGTTGTAGATCGCGCCGGGCTTGAGCGCTTCACCCGGCATGGTCAGTTCATCGCCGGTGAAAAACACCGCCACGCGCAGCTTGCGCAGCACCGGCACACTCGCCAGGCCGACCGATGCGGCCAGCCCCAGCGCCTGCGGACGCAGGCGCACGCCCGCCGGCAGGATGGTGTCGGCAACCTTGATGTCTTCGCCGGTTTCACGGATCCACTCGCCCGCTTGCGGCACATGCCGCACGATCACATGGTCGCCGTCGGCATCCTTGATGATCTCGCAGGCTTCCTGCATGACGATGGCGTCGGCGCCCGGCGGCACCATCGCACCGGTGAAGATGCGCGCCGCCGTACCCGGCTCCAGCGCGATGCCGACATGGCCGGCCGGAATGCGCTGCAACACGCGCAGGCGCGTCTCTCCGCTCACGCATTCGGCCGCACGCACGGCGTAGCCATCCATTTGCGAATTGTCCATGCCCGGCACGTTGATCTGCGATACCTGCGCCGCCGCCAGCACGCGGCCGTTGGCTTCCAGCGTGGAGATGGTTTCGGCCTCGCTCAGCGGCACGGCCGACTTGAGCAGGAATTTCAATGCTTCGGCGACGCTCAGCAGTGGTGGTTTGACTAGCATAGGAAGGTAAGTGATTGCCCTGGAAAGGCATCCATTCTAGTGCAAACCAAGACACTACCGCCGGAACAGCCCTCCGTCCGGCACGCAATCTTTCCGCCGGAAAACAACATCCGGGTACAGACTGGAAAACCGCTCACGCGGCCGCGGTCGTTGTACTCATCGGACCATACGCGTCAATGCGAGCTTTCAGCTCATGAATAGCGCATCCGTTGCCAAGCAGCGCCCACAGCAAAATACGCGCCTTGCGCGGGCATAGCCAACCTGCCAGCACAACGCCGCGCCGTTGCAGATCCATTTCGCTGCCGGGATAATCATAGGTTTTTGTTGCAGTGCCGCCGGCGCCGGTTCGAGAGCCAACGATCACCGGCATGCGGGGCAATAGCTCGCTGAGCTTAACCGCCCATTCCGCGGCGATATGACCAGCGCCGAAGGCACTGATTACCAGACCGTTATAACCCGCTGCCAACACGGCATCAAGCAATCCTGTGTCGGCATCGAGACACGACTCAAGGAGGGCAACGCGTATTCCCGCCGATGTCGGCAATGGAATTGGCTGACGCACACGGGGAGGAGAAAAATAGAGTGCTTGCTTTTCGACTACGACTCCCGATGGTCCCGACACTGGCGAACTGAATGTTTCTGTTGCCAGCGTATGCGTCTTGCGCACGCGCGACGCCGCATGCAAGGTGTCGTTCATTGCAACCAGCACGCCCCGCCCCCGGCTGGCTGGCGCGGCTGCGGCAACAACAGCCGCGAACAAATTTCCAGGGCCATCTGCTCCGGCCTGCTGCGGCCCTCGCATGGCACCGGTGATCACCAAGGGCTGCTCATGTCGCCAGAAAAGATCGAAGAAGAATGCCGTCTCTTCCATTGTGTCGGTTCCCTGCGTCATCACGACGCCGTCCGCGCCTTCGGCAAGTTGCTGCTCGGCCCAGTGCAAACATGCAAGCAAATTGTCGAACCTCAGCGATCCGCTGGCCAGTTGCAGCAACGAAGCTGCCTGAATCTGCGCAATATCCCCCAAGCCCGGCACAGCGGCAGTCAAATCCCCGGCTGTCAGGCGCGAGCTGATGCCTTCTCCCGGCTGGGAACTTGTCATGCTTACGGTGCCACCCAACGATCCAATGGCGATTTTTGGAAGATGACTCATTCTGTTTCTCCTAAAGTTTTCCCGGCCGCACCAGCAACATGGCTGCCATGCCTACGCAAGTCGCCACCGCCGCGGCGATAAACATCGCCGGATAACCAAATGCGGTCACCAGATATCCCGTCAATGTGGGCGCCAGCACTACACCGATGTTCGCCATGAAATGCATCATGCCGCTAAACGTGCCAATCGTAGAAGATGGCGATGTATCAATCACAACTGCCCAGTAAACCGAGTTAGGCAAGGCGTTAAAGGCGTTGGCGATCGTCATGAGCAAGATAATCGCTGTCGCACTCTCCGCCTGCGACACCAGCAGAAAAGTTGCCGTCGTCAACAATAGCGACAACGCGGCAAACCAGCTGCGTGCATAGACCAGATTGCCGGTCTTGCGAAGCATCCAGTCAGAGAATCGTCCTCCCAGCAGTACCGTGAAACAGGCGCCGATCCACGGAATCATACCCAGATACCAAAGAGACGACAGACTGAAATGAAATTGATCCTGCAGGTACTTTGGCGTCCATGTCAGCAACAGAAAATTGACATAGACAAAGGAAAAATAACCAAGCGTATTGCACATCAATGTACGGCTGCGGAAGAAATCCTTCCACGATACAGACGCCTCGCCTGCCGTCGCAGTGCGGCCTGCGGACTGCGCGGGATTTCGTCCGGCATGGATCTCCGCCAGCTCCAGCGCACCGACTCGCGGATTTTGCTCTGGAAGATTGGTGAATATCTTCATGAATAATATGAGTACCAGCAAACCTGTCACACCCAGTACGACAAACATCCACCGCCAACTTCCGGTGACGGTCAACAAGAATACGGATACCGGCGCGGTCAACATCGCCCCCAAAGGTGTACTGAGTAAGCCGAGGGCGACCACAAAACCGCGCTCTCTGGACGTAGCCCAGTTCGAGACGGTCTTGTTAATAATGGAATAGGCCGGGCCTTCGCAGAAGCCAAACATGACGCGAATCATGGCGAACCCGGCCAGCGCCGAGCCACCAAAAAAAGCCAGTCCCAAATCTCCTGCGAAAGCGGTGGCGACTTCGAACACTGACCAGGCAACGCCAGCCCACAGCCAGACTTTACGGGGGCCGAAGCGATCCCCTGAGGCACCGCCGACCAATGCACCGAACATATACCCGTAACCGAAATATCCCAATACTGCGCCCCACTCTTTCTTGTCAAAGCCGTATTCGCTCAGGATGTGTTGCGAGGCATATGAAAGTGCGCCACGATCAATGTAGTTAATGACCGCAACCAGCAGCACCATGAAAAAAATACGATATCGAAAGCGGGTAGACGATGGCATGGAATTTCCTTTTTAAGTCCAACAAAGAAGTCGTTCCGTTCGCCCGCCATGACGGAAGGCCGTGAAGAGCGAGGATTCTATGCCGCTTTCTTCTAAGGAAATCAGCCCGTGAAGAAAATCGCAGGACAAGAAAAAATCATCTACAAATGCATTCAACGTTCACTGAGTTTTTTCAAAAAAAAATGGATTCATATATCTAAACACATCAGCGCAGCAAGCCCTGCATCGCCGCCGCGAAACGCGGATCGCCGAGCAGGCCGACGTTGTAGCGCGACCAGCGCGACGGCGCTTCGGTGTCGATATGGAAAATGCTGCCCGGCGCCGTGACGATGTTCTGCCGCATCAAGGCCTGCGCCAGCGTCTTGGAATCCGGATAACCCGGCATTGCCGCCCACAGGTACATCGACTGCGCCGGTGCGCAGAACAGTTCCGCGCCCATGTTCTCGAGCAGACGGCGTGCGCTCTCCGTGGCGTGGGTCAGGCGGTCGCGCAGGCGCGCGGCGTGACGGCTGTAATGACCTTCGCTGAGGATGACGTCGAGCGTGCGTTCGCAGTATTCGGAACTGCTTACGTGCACCAGCATCTTGATATCGGCAAGGTCGCTGGCGAGATCGCGATGGCAGGCCAGGAAGCCGACCCGCAAAGCCGCCGACACCGACTTCGAAAAACTGCCGACGTAGATCGTGCGCCGCAGTTGATCCAGCGTGGAAATGCGCGGCGCGGCGTTGGGCTTGAAATCGGCGAAGGTATCGTTCTCGACGATGATGGCGTTGTAGCGATCGGCCAGTTGCAGGATCTTGTGCGCCTTGTGCGGCGAGGTGTCGGAACCGGTCGGATTGTGCGCCAGCGTCTGCGTGAAGAACAGGCAAGGTTTGCCGATCTTGAGTTCGCGCTCCAGCGCTTCCAGGTCCGGCCCGTCGGCCAGGCGCGGAATGCCGACGATGCGTGCGCCACCCAGCTTGAGCTTGCCGAACAGCATGTAATAGCCGGGCTCGTCGACCAGCACGCGATCACCCGGTTTGACGAAATTGCGGATCACGATGTCGAGCGCCTGGTTGGCGCCGTGCGTCAGCACGATCTGGCTGGCCGAGGCCTCGATACCGTGATTCGCAAGCCGGTGCACCAGATGCTGGCGCAGCGGCTGGTAGCCGAAGCGGCTGCCGTAGCCGAACAAGGCGCCGAGGCCGGTGCGCACCACCTTCTGATGGAATTTGTCGAGCCGCACTTCGTTGAGCCAGTCCACCGGCGGAAAACCGTCGCCCAGTCGCAAGTGCTCGGGATCACTCTTCAACTGTTCCCGCATGAGCCAGACCACATCCATCGCGCGGCTCAGCGACGAGGCTTCGTCGTCGTCCTTGATCGCCGGCGCCGCCGCGCAGACGAAGAAACCGGATCCGCGACGCGGCTCCAGCACGCCCAGCGCGGTCAGGTAATCGAAGGCGTTGACGATAGTGTTCTTGGCGCAGTCATGGGTCTTCGCCATGTCGCGGATCGACGGCAGGCGTGTCCCCGGAGCGTAAACGCCTTCGCTGATCTGGCGGCGTATCAGCTGGACCAGTCGCTGAGTTAGCGTGGAAGGAATGGAAGAAGAAGGTGAAACGCTGGGCATGGCGGCTCCGGGCGGATGTTGCATCGCAGGACAAGTGTCTTGGGTACAGTTACTGCACTGTTCGTCAAAAGTGTACCAAATAAATTGGGTACAGCCTGCTATTCTTGCTGCATTCCATCCGGCGCCTGCCGGCGCATAAAACCAAGACAACACTGAGACAAAAAGGCAGAGGTTCACATGACCGTCGACTCCCGACTCCCGCAATTCCGTTCGCTCAACCCGCAGCAGCGCCTGGAGCAGATCGCCCAGCGCGCCAACCTGACCGCCGACGAAGTCGCCCTGCTCGCCAACCCGGCCGCACTGCCACTGGAAGTCGCCAACGGCATGATCGAAAACGTGATCGGCACCTTTCAGCTGCCAATGGGCGTGGCAGGTTACTTCCAGCTGAACGGCAAGGACGTGCTGGTGCCGATGGCCGTGGAAGAACCGTCTGTAGTCGCGGCCGCTTCCTTCATGGCCAAGCTGATCCGCGACTGCGGCGGTTTCCACACCTCGAGCAGCGCGCCGCTGATGCGCGCCCAGGTGCAAGTGATCGGCGTGAGCGATCCTTACGGCGCGCGTCTGGCCATTCTCAAGGACCGCCAGGCCATCATCGACATCGCCAACAGCCGCGACCAATTGCTCATCAGCCTGGGCGGCGGCTGCAAGGATATCGAAGTCCACGTGTTCCCCGACACCGCGCGCGGCGCGATGGTGATCGTGCACCTGATCGTCGACGTGCGCGACGCGATGGGCGCCAACACCGTCAACACCATGGCCGAAGCGGTGGCCGGCCATATCGAACAGATCACCGGCGGCAAGGTGCGCCTGCGCATCTTGTCCAACCTGGCCGACCTGCGCCTGGCACGCGCCCATGTGCGCGTCTCGCCTGAAGCGCTGACCACGGCCGACTACGACGGCGCCGACGTCATCAACCGCATCGTCGACGCCTACACCTTCGCTGCCGTCGATCCCTATCGTGCCGCCACGCACAACAAGGGCATCATGAACGGCATCGATCCCGTCATCGTCGCCACCGGCAACGACTGGCGCGCAGTGGAAGCAGGCGCGCACGCCTACGCCTGCCGCAACGGCCACTACACTTCTCTCTCCACCTGGGAAATCGGCAACGACGGCCATCTGGTCGGTACGCTGGAAATCCCGATGCCGGTCGGCTTGGTCGGCGGCGCCACCAAGACGCACCCGCTGGCGCGCCTGGCGCTCAAGATGATGGACGTCAAGTCGGCGCAGGAACTGGCAGAGATCGCCGTCGCCGTCGGCCTCGCACAAAACATGGCCGCCCTCCGCGCGCTCGCCACCGAAGGCATCCAGCGCGGCCACATGGCGCTGCACGCGCGCAATATCGGTCTGGCGGCGGGCGCCTCCGCAGACGAGATGGACTGGGTAGTGCAGCAAATGGTCGCCGCCAAGGACGTGCGCGTCGATTTTGCGGTTAAGCTGCTCAACCAGCGTCGCGGAAAATAAACACCAAATAAAAAACAAACAAGAAGCACCCGCAACACAAAAAAGATCGCTTCATCAGAAAGCATCGATAACCAGGAGACAACATGCAAGCACAATTCAAACTGAACACCCTCGCCCGCCTGATCGCGGCTTCCGCACTGGTCTGCACCGGAGCTGGCGCCGCGCAGGCGCAAGTGTCGGACGACGCCGTGCGCATCGGCTTCATCACCGACATGTCCGGCCCCTACGCCGACACCGACGGCGCCGGCGGCCTCGAAGCAATCCGCATGGCGGTGGCCGACTTCGGCGGCAAGGTCCTGGGCAAGCCGATCGAAGTAATGTCCGCCGACCACCTGAACAAGGCCGACATCGCCGCCACCAAGGCGCGCGAATGGGCCGACCAGCGCGGCCTCGACATGCTGATCGGCGGCGTCAATTCGGCCACCGCGCTGGCGACCAACAAGGTGATGGCGGAAAAGAAGCGCGTCTACATCAACATCGGCGCCGGCTCGGCGCGCCTGACCAATGAAGAATGCACGCCCTACACGGTGCACTATGAATACGATACGGTGGCCCTGGCCAAGGGCACCGGCAAGGCGGTCCTCAAGCAAGGCGGCAAATCGTGGTTCTTCCTGGAGGCCGATTACGCCTTCGGCCATGCGCTGGCCAGCGACACCGGTGCCGTGGTCAAGGCCAATGGCGGTACGGTGGTGGGTTCGGTGAAACATCCGCTGTTCGCCTCCGACATGTCATCCTTCCTGCTGCAGGCGCAGGGCTCCAAAGCGCAGATCCTGGGCCTGGCCAATGCGGGCGACGACACCGTGAATGCGATCAAGGCGGCCAAGGAATTCGGCGTCACCAAGACCATGAAGCTGGTCGGCCTGCTGATGGTGATCAACGACATCCATGCTCTCGGCCTGAACAACGCCGAGGGCCTGATGATGACCGACAGCTGGTACTGGGACAAGGACGAGGCCTCGCGCCAGTTCGCCAACCGCTTCTTCCTGAAGATGAAGAAGATGCCGAGCACGCACCAGGCCGCGGCTTATTCCGCCACCACGACCTACCTGAAGGCGGTCGCGGCGATCAAGACGGATGACTCGACCAAGGTCATGGCCGAGCTCAAGAAGATGAAGATCGACGACTTCTACAACAAGGGCTACATCCGCGCCGATGGCCGCAACATCCACGACATGTACCTGTATCAGGTCAAGTCGCCGGCCGAATCGAAGAAGCCGTGGGACTACCTGAAACTGGTGGAAACGATCCCAGGCGAACAGGCGTTCACGACTGTTGCGGAATCGAAGTGCAGCTTGCTGAAACAATAAGTCTCAAGGCAATGCGGCAATAAAAAAACCGGCATGGTTCATGCCGGTTTTTTTGCGCGTTCAGTGTCGCATCGTCAACGCATCTTCAGCATCTTCAATTTGCGCTGCGTCGATAAAACGCCATGGTGCCCGCCAGCGCCAGCAGGATGGCGCCGCAGGAACGATCGAGCCACAGCACTGCACGCCGGCGCAACAAGCTGACGGCGCGCGCACCGATGATGGCGTAGCCGAGCATCACGGAGAAATCGAGCGCCGCGAACACGACGCTGATGGCTGCGTATTGCGGCCACTGCGGTTCGGCCGCGTTGATGAATTGCGGCAGTAGCGCCGAGCAGAACAGATAGCCTTTGGGATTGGTCACCGCCACCAGGAAAGACTTGGCGAAGATACGCATCGGCGCCGCTTCGCCGTCGTCGGCCTGCGTACGCGACAGATCCAGTCCGCCCTTGGAGCGCAACAGCCGGATACCAAGCCACGCCAAGTAAATCGCACCGATCCACTTGACCACCGAGAACCAGAACTCCGACGCCGCCAGCACCGCGCCCAGGCCGAGCGCCACCGATCCGACCAGCACGAAGTCCGACGACACCGCGCCCAGCATGCCGGGCAAGGAACGACGCACGCCATAACGCGCGCCGTTTGCCAGCGCCAGCAAGACGGTCGGACCGGGGGTGGCGATGGTCACGAGCGCGACGACGGCAAACAGCGCCAGCGTGGTGATGTTGAGTGCGTGCGGGAGCAGGTTGATTTCCATGGCGGGCTCACTGTGTGGATGATGGGCGGATTGTACCGATGTTCTGCACGGGTTTCAGCTTGTGCCGAGAGTACGGGCCAGAAACACGCGGACGGTTTCCGGCAGCTCGCGGTGGAACTGTTCGCGGTCGAAACCCGGCGGATCCTGGGACGGCGGAAAATTCGGCCGCTGCATGGCCTCGGGAAAAGGCGTCAGGAAAGAAAAATGCCCGGCGCCCGGCACTACAGAAAATTCCAGCGGCGTGCTTGCCGGCAGTTGCGACAAGACTTTCCGGATGCTCTGCACGGGCGTGATCGGATCATGTTCTCCCGCCAGCGCCAGCAAAGGTACATGCACGTCGTCCAGCGCGCCGGGCGCCATGAACCAGTCGGTAGCCGGCGCCAGCAACACGGCGGCACGGACGCGCGCATCCGCGACGACGGGCAGCGCAGCCCCCGACCGCGACCACGGATGCCCGCCGACCAGGGCCAGTGCGGTATAGCCGCCCATCGAATGGCCCAGCATGGCGATGCGATCCGCATCCGCCGCTGCCTGGAAAAAAGCGTCCGCGAGCACGGCGTCGAGTGCGCGCGATGTCTGGCCCGGACGCCCGATGGCGGCTGCATCGGTGTTCGACAGCTGGCGATCGTTGCGATTGTCGCCGGCGTGTTCCGGGCTGACGACGATGTAGCCGTTTGCGGCGAGGTGGCCGGCGATGCTACGGTACAGCAGATGCGATCCACCGCCTCCATGCGACACCACGCACACGGGAAACCGTCCCGGCGCAATCGGCGCATCCGGCGCGGCGTCGAAGACATAGGGACCGATGGTCGTCTGCACGGCTGCAGCCAACGTCGGGTATTGAACCACGCACGGCGCGCTTGCGCCGCGCTCGGGATCGGGATCGGGGATGTGCAGCGTGCGGATGCCTGAGTTCATGCCGTTGAATGTCTCCGTATTACTTTACAAGTGATCAAAACGAATTGTTCCGCATCATGAGACAGAAAGCACCGCACCGGCAAGTGCTACATCAGCATGGGCAGCTACACGGCCATGCTCGCAAGCGAACAGCCCATCACGCGCCGAACGTTTTCTTGCCGGGATGAAAAAACTCAAGTTGTCTTTGTTTGTTCTGATCGCAAGCAAAAAAAAGACCGGTCAACATAAACCGGTCTTTTAGTGCACGACGACAGCCAGGAATTAAAAATTCAACGCTGATATCTTGCTCAGTCCCTGCGCAATGTTTGCCTTCGCAGCGCCTTCATTTGCCAGGCGCAGACGCGTTATGCCGGCAAATGCATCGCTCACCGTTGCCGTGTGTTCCGACTTGATGGATTCCTGCCAGATGACGGCGCCGGTATCGGCGCGCTTCAGCGTCCATCCGGCTTCCATTTTGACCGTGAAGGAGAGGCCGAACGACGGCTGGTCAATATTGAAAATGCTGACCGTCAGCAACATGTCGCCGCCGCTGCCTTTCACAACGCTGGAAAAGGTTTTTGAATTGGTGATGGCGTCAGTGATCGCTTGTGCGAAAGCGTCGTTCGGGATTTGCGACTTTCCCAAGGCGCCGGTTTCTTTGCCGCCATCCACCGTCAGCGCTACCGACTGCGTGTGCTTGTTGGTGACCTGAAATTCGGTAGGCGTCATGCCCGCCGATGTGGAAGGAGTAGCGCAACCGCCCAGCACGGCCGATGCCAGCACCAATGCAGCAATAGCAAAAAGACGATTGGATAAAACAGATTTCAGCGAAAAGTTCATTGTGTTCCCCGTAAGTTATTTGGCGTTCTTGTAGATATTGGTCAGTACCTCATCCACCATTTCGGGCGGTGATTTTCTGGTCAAAGAGGTATGGAAGGAGTTTCCAACGGCGACAGGAAAATTATTGGTCGGCTGTCTGATGTTGATGGTCAACTCAAGCATGTACATGGTGATGTCCCAGAACCATTTGTCGATGTAGGTGACAACTCCATCGGCCTGGTAAGGCGGCGTCAATTCAGGGCCGGTCGTCACCGAATAGCCCTTCTTGACCAGAAAGTCCTTGATCAGCTGATCAACATCTTTTTCATCCTTGGGAGACTTCACAACATAGAAGGTCTTCATGGCCTCCAGGTTGCTGCCCGGCGTGACGCTTGCCGTCGCACGATTGACTGCGCATCCTGACAGCGATGACAGCACCGCCAGAAAGAGGGAGGTGAACAGGATTTTTTTAAACATGAATCAAGCATCCGTTTTTTGATTTGAGATCCGCAGGAAGCGGCCCCTATTTTTATCGCGGCTTATGTTTGTTTTATTGTTATGGCGTGCTTGTTCCCTCCCCCGATTTGTTTTCTTTTATTTCGCCTGTGTCCCTTATTGATTACAAGCGCTGCCGCGTGTGCGGTCTTGTTTCGACTTGTTCGGGATACTGCAACATTGCTTTTCATTATCGTTTTGAATGTTTGCATAGGTATCTGACAAAACACTGACCATTCTTTATTTGCCCGTCCGGAGAGCACCACCACATGAAGAAATCCGGCCCTTGGGCAAACTTTCACCAACAATCAGGCATTGACCGCGTGCACGGCTACTCCCCTGCGAACGCCGCCGGCTTGCGCGCCAGTTCGATGAACGCCTGCAAATAGTCGATCTCCAGATCACCTTCGCGGGCGCCGAGGAAAATCTGTTTGGCGATGCCGTTGGCGCCCAGGCGAATCGGCACGATATCGACCTTGCTGCCATACTCCTCCACCAACCAGCGCGGCAAGGCGGCTACGCCACGGCCGCTGGCGACCATCTGGATCATGATGTCGGTGGTCTCGATCGCCTTGTGGCGCTTGGGCGTCACGCCTGCCGGCATGAGGAATTGATTGTAGATATCGAGGCGGTCGGTAGCGACTGGATAGGTGATCAATATTTCATTGGTGAGCTGCTGCGGCTTGACGTATTTTGCTGTTGCCAGCGGATGATCGCGCGCGACCACCAGCACTTGCTCGTAGTCGAATACCGGCACGAACTTCAGGCCCGGTTTGTAGAGCGGATCCGGCGTGACCAGCAAATCGATTTCGTAGCCGAACAACGCACCGATGCCGCCGAACTGGAATTTCTGTTTGACGTCGACGTCAACGTCGGGATACGCCGCCAGATATGGCGACGCCACTTTCAGCAGCCATTGATAACACGGATGGCACTCCATCCCGATGCGCAATGCCCCGCGCTCACCCTGGGCGAACTGGCGCAGGCGTTCTTCGGCCTGGTTCAGCTGCGGCAGCACGCGGTTGGCGACGGCGAGCAGATATTCTCCCGCCTGCGTCAATCGCAAATTGCGCCCTTCGCGCAGCCAGATATCCGTCCCCAGCTGCTGCTCGAGCTTCTTCATGCTGTGACTCAGCGCCGACTGCGTCACGCAAAGAACATTGCCGGCGGCCGTCAGGGACCCCTGTTTTTCGACTTCCTGGACGACGGCGAGATGGATGCGCTCTAACATTATTCACCAGTTTCAAATGAGTAAAACTCATGGATTACTGAGTTAATACCATTATACTTCATGGAATTCGGCGTCTACCATCTGCTCATTCTTCACTTTTTGGAATTGACAGATCATGACCACGATCCACAACCTGGGTTTCCCCCGCATCGGCGCCAAGCGCGAACTGAAGTTCGCACTGGAGTCCTATTGGAAAGGCGAATCGTCGCGCGACGAACTGAAAAACCTGGGTGCACAACTGCGCCGGCGCCACTGGGATAACCAGGCCGGCCTCGATCTGGTTCCGGTCGGCGACTTCGCGTTCTACGATCAGATTCTGGACATGAGCTTCACGCTGGGCAACCTGCCGGAGCGTGTTCGTGATTTCCACGGCGATGCGCTGGACAACTATTTCCGCGTGGCGCGCGGCCGTTCGGCCCAAGGCGCTGAGGACCACGGCGCTTGCTGCGGCGGTGTTGCCGCCGGCGAGATGACCAAGTGGTTCGACACCAACTATCACTACATCGTCCCGGAATTCAACGCGACCACCGAATTCAGGCTGGACACCTCGCGTCTGCTGGAACAACTGGCGGAAGCCAGGGCGCAAGGCGTCAAGGCCAAGCCGGTCATCGTCGGCCCGGTCTCCTACCTGGCATTGGGCAAGGCCAAGGACGACTCGGACAAGCTGGCGCTGTTGCCGCGCCTGCTTCCGCTCTACGTGCAATTGCTGGAGGCGCTGGCCGCGCAAGGCGTGGAATGGGTGCAGATCGACGAACCGGTGCTGGTCACCGAACTCGACGCACCCTGGCAAGACGCCTTCAACACCGCCTACGCGGAACTGAAGAACGGCGGCGTCAAACTGCTGCTGGCGACCTATTTCGGCCAGTTGCTGGAAAACCGGAAGCTCGCCGCCGACCTCCCGGTCGCCGGCCTGCACATCGACGCCATCAACGGCCGCGACGACGTGCTGCCGTTGATCGATCTGCTGGGCGCCGACAAGGTGCTGTCGCTAGGCGTGATCAATGGCCGCAACATCTGGAAGACGGACCTGAACGCCGTGCTGGACTGGATCGAACCGCTGGCAAAACGCCTCGGCGAGCGCCTGTGGGTGGCGCCTTCGTGCTCGCTGCTGCACGTGCCGGTCGACCTCGACAGCGAACAGAAACTCGATGCCGAAATCAAATCCTGGCTGGCGTATGCGCAGCAAAAACTGGATGAACTGCGCCTGCTGGGCAAGGCCTTGCGCGAAGGCCGCGACGCGGTGAAAGCCGAACTCACCGCCAACCAGGCCGCCCTGTCCGCCCGCCGCGCATCGCCGCGCGTCAACAACCCGGCGGTGCAGGCTGCCGTCGCCGGTATCGACGCCAAACTGGGCCAGCGCGACAGTGCCTATCCGCAGCGCGCAAGCAAGCAGGCTGCCCTGCTCAAACTGCCGGCGTATCCGACCACTACGATTGGCTCGTTTCCCCAGACGGCGGAAATCCGCCATGCCCGCAGCGAATTCAAGGCGGGACGGCTTCATACCGCCGCCTACAAGACGGCCATGCAAGCTGAAATCGAACGCAGCGTCCGCGAGCAGGAAACCCTGGGCCTGGACGTGCTGGTCCACGGCGAAGCCGAGCGCAACGACATGGTCGAGTACTTCGGCGAACAACTGCAAGGCTATGCCTTCAGCCAGTTCGGCTGGGTGCAGTCCTACGGTTCGCGCTGCGTGAAGCCGCCTGTCCTGTTCGGCGACATCAGTCGTCCCCGCGCCATGACGGTCGAATGGATCACCTATGCGCAATCCCTGACGGCCAAACCCATGAAGGGCATGCTCACCGGTCCGGTGACGATCCTGAACTGGTCGTTCGTGCGTGACGACCAGCCGCGCTCGGTATCGTGCAAGCAGCTGGCGCTGGCCATCCGTGACGAAGTGCTGGACCTGGAAAAAGCCGGCGTACACGTCATCCAGATCGACGAAGCGGCTCTGCGCGAGGGCCTGCCGCTGCGTAAATCGCAGTGGCAAGAGTACCTGGACTGGGCGGTCGAATCCTTCCGCATCACCGCCAACGGCGTCGGCGACACCACGCAGATCCACACCCACATGTGCTATTCGGAGTTCAACGACATCATCGGCTCGATCGCCGACATGGATGCCGACGTGATCACGATCGAAACCTCGCGCTCGGACATGGAATTGCTGGACGCCTTCGACAACTTCAACTACCCGAACGAAATCGGTCCCGGCGTGTACGACATCCATTCGCCCAATATTCCGACCCGGGAGCATATCGTGCAGTTGATGAAGAAAGCAGCCGAGCGGGTTCCGGCGGAACGCCTGTGGGTCAATCCGGATTGCGGCCTGAAAACCCGCCAGTGGGCGGAAGTCTTGCCTGCGCTGAACAACATGGTGGCGGCCGCCAGGATGTTGCGCGCCGCCGCCTGACCGGCATGACCGTATGAACGCAACAAAGCCCGCTCTCAAGCGGGCTTTGTTGCGTTGACGCCTGCCACATCCGCAAAAGATAACTCAGCAAAAATCACGGCTGTGGACGTTGATCTCGCCCAGCAGGTGCGACAGGTCGACCAGCCGCTTTGCGACGAGATGCTTGACGCCGGCATGGGTCTGCCAGATACCGTAGACGCCCAGCAAGGAGGCGTTGAGGACTTCGTTGCGCTGCTTCTCGACCAGCGACGGCCAGATGATGACGTTGGTCGAACCGGTCTCGTCTTCGATGGTGATGAACAGCACCCCCTTGGCGGTGCCGGGACGCTGGCGCACCGTGACGATGCCGCAGCCGCGCGCGAACTGGCCGTCCTGGAAAGTCGCCATCACGTCATGCGGCAGGAACTTCTGCTTGCTCAGGATAGTGCGCAGCAAGGCCAGCGGATGGCGCCGCAGCGTCATGCCGGCGCTGCGGTAATCGGCAACGATGTCTTCGGCTTCCGACGGCGCCGCCAGTTGCAGCCGTTCTTCGCGGGACGGCGCAGTGCGCAGCAGGTCTTTGGCGGGCGCGGCGTCGAGCGCCTGCCACAAGGCTTCACGGCGGTGGCCGCTCAACGCCGCCAATGCATTGCCCGCAGCCAGCGCCTGCAGGTCGCGCTTGTGCAGGTTCGCGCGCCGCGCCAAGTCCTGCAAATCGCTGAAAGATTGTTCCAGGCGCGCGCGCTCGATGCGCAAGGACGGCTCCTCCTTGAGGCTCCCGATCAGCGACAGGCCCAGCCGCACTGCAGGTCGTTCGGCGCCGGTCTCTTCCAGCGTGCTTTCCCAATTGCTGCGTGTCACATCCGTCGGCAGCACGTGTACGCCATGACGGCGCGCATCCTGGATCAATTGCGACGGCGAGTAAAAACCCATGGGCTGGCTGTTGAGCAGCGAGCACAGGAAGGCTTCCGGCTCGTGGCATTTGATCCAGCTGCTGGCATACGCCAAAAGGGCAAAACTGGCGGCGTGGCTTTCGGGGAAACCGTAATCGCCGAAGCCCTGGATTTGGCGGAATATGGCATCGGCGAATTCTTGCGTGTAACCGCGTTCGAGCATGCCGTCGATCAGTTGCTTCTGGTATTTTTCCATTCCGCCCTTGCGCTTCCAAGCCGCCATCGCGCGCCGCAGGCCATCGGCCTCGCCCGGCGTGAAACCGGCCGCCAGCACGGCGATCTGCATCACCTGCTCCTGGAAAATCGGTACGCCGCGCGTGCGCTCCAGCGCCTCGCGGAGGATCGGATTGGGATAGATTTCCGGTTCATCTCCGTCTCGTCGTCGCAGGAAAGGATGCACCATGCCGCCCTGTATCGGCCCCGGCCGCACGATCGCCACCTGCACCACCAGGTCGTAGAAACGGCGTGGCTTCAGGCGCGGCAGCATGCTCATCTGGGCGCGGCTTTCGATCTGGAATACGCCGATGGTGTCGGCCTGGCAGATCATGTCGTAGGTGACCGGATCTTCACGGGGAATATCCGGCAGCTCGAACGGCACGCCGCGCCGTTTGCCGACCAGTTCCAGCGCGCGCCGCAAGGCCGACAGCATGCCCAGCGCCAGCACGTCGACCTTGAGCAGGCCGAGCGATTCGAGGTCGTCCTTGTCCCACTGGATCACCGAGCGGTCCGGCATGGCGGCGTTTTCTATCGGCACCAGCCGCGACAGCTTGTCGCGCGCAATCACGAAGCCGCCGCTGTGCTGCGACAGATGGCGCGGGAAGTTGATCAATTGCCGCGCCAGGATGGCCCACTGATGCGCAATCGGTGACTGCGGATCGAGACCGCATTCGGCGAAGCGTTCCAGCAGGTTGTCGCGGTGGTCGAACCATTGTTGCGACTTGGCTACCTTGTCGACGATGGACTCGTCCACGCCAAGCGCCTTGCCGACGTCGCGCAGCACGCCGCGCGGCCGATAGGTATGCACGGCGGCGGCGATGGCGGCGCGCATGCGGCCGTATTTGCGATAGATGTACTGGATCACTTCTTCACGTCGCTGGTGCTCGAAGTCGACGTCGATGTCGGGCGGCTCGCCGCGCTCCTTGCTGATGAAGCGTTCGAACAGCATGGTCGAACAGGTCGGATCGACTTCCGTCACGCCGAGGCAATAGCACACCACCGAATTGGCCGCCGAGCCGCGGCCCTGCCGCAGGATGCCGTTGTCTTTGGCGAAGCGCACGATGTCGTAGACCGTCAGGAAGTACGGCTCGTAGGCCATGTCGTTGATCAGCGTCAGCTCATGCTCGATCTGGCCGGAGACCGATTCCGGGATGCCGGCCGGATAGCGCAGGTGGGCGCCGAGATAAGCCTCCTGCCGTAAATAAGCGGCGGGCGTCTGCCCCTCGGGAACCAGTTCCTCGGGATATTCGTAGCGCAGTTCGTCCAGTTTGAAATGGCACAGGGAGGCGATGCGCAGGGTTTCTTCCAGCGCCGCCGCGGGAAAGATATTCGCCAGCCTCAGACGCGAACGCAGATGCTGTTCGGCGTTCGGGGCCAGGTCATAGCCGCAATCGCCGACCGCCTTTCCGAGCCGGATCGCAGTCAGCGTGTCCTGCAAGGGCTTGCGCGAACGCACGTGCATGTTGACCTGGCCGAGCGCGACCACCGGCAGGCCGCAGCGTCCGGCGGCCTCCTGGATCGCGCCGCGGTGCAGGTCGTCGAGCGGCCGGTACAGCTGGGTCAGGCCGAGCCAGGCGCGCTGCGGAAACGTGCGCGCCAGCCAGTCGGCCTGCTGCGCCAGCAAGGCGCCGTCGGCGGGATAATGCGGCGCCAGCACCAGCAGGCAATCGGGCAAGCCGCGCAGGTGGGCATGCGACTCCTGCGGCGAAGAGAAATCCTCTATGCCGATGCGGTAGCTACCCTTGTCGGCGCGCGTGCGGCCCAGTGTGATCAGTTCGGACAGGTTGCCGTAGCCTTCGCGGTTCTGCGCCAATGCAATGAGCGTAAGCGGCGGCTGTCCTGCTTCCCATTCGATCCGAAAACAGGAGCCGATGATCAGCTTCATGCCGGCGTTTTTGGCTTCCATATGCGCGCGCACCACGCCGGCCAGCGAACACTCGTCGGTCACCGCCAGCGCGGTGTAGCCGAGCTGCACCGCGCGCGCAGCGAGCTCTTCGGCGTGCGAGGCGCCTTCGAGGAAGCTGAAGTTGGACAGACAGAACAGTTCGGCGTAATCAGGAATTTTCGTCGGCGTCTCAAGCATGGCGCGCCTCCCTCAGCCGAACACGCCGTGCAGATACCAATGCGGTTCGACGCCGTCGACGTCGCCGATACGCTCGCGGTAGATCCAGTAATGGCAATGGTCGGCGCCTGCAGCGATGTAATAGTCGCGCGTGACCAGCAGGCCGTTCCACCAGCCGGCTTCGATGCGTTCGGGCGGCGATACCGGGCGCAGGCGCGAACCGTAATACGGCCGGTGCTGGCGCATGACCAGGGCTACCGGTTTTTCCAGCAGCCAGCCCGGACGCGGCGGCAGCGGGCGCGCCTCGAGCGGCGCAGCAGGTTCCATCACGGACACCCAGCGGTTGGCCTGCTCCGGCCGGTAGTCGGCCAGCGGCGACGGCTGCAGCACGTGTTCGGCGCCCAGCCGCGCCACCAGCAATTCGAGCAGGCGCTTGTAATCCTCCGGCGCACCGCCCGGCTCGGGAAACAGGCTCTCGCTGGCCGGCGCCATCGCTTCGGTGCGCGCAGCCTCGAGCACCACGGCGATGATGGGCGCACTGATCTCGAGTTGCGCCAGCCGCTCCTTGAGCAGGCGGACCAGGTGTGCATCCTGCCAGGCCGGTTCGGCCAGCGCGAGTTCGATCACGGTCGGCGCGACGGCCTGGCGGCCGCGTTCGTGTTCCAGCTGCACGCATACCTGCGTGACCGCCAGCTGGCGCGCTGTGAGCCAGCCGCACAGCTGCGCCAGCAAGGCTTGCACGGTGTGCTGCGCGGCGTCGGCATGTTCGATGCGCTCGGTGAGTTCGATGCGCTGGCGGAAGCTCGGCGGCGTCTCTATCCAGGCATGCAGTTCCGGTGCTTCGCCGTAGGCGCAATCGAGCGCATCCAGCATGCGGGTGTCGCCGCGCCGCTGCAAACCTGCGCGCGGCAGACGGCGCAAGTCGGCCAGGTTGCGGCAGCCGACGCCCTTCAGCCAATCAAGATACGGCAGCGTCGCCGGCAAAGCATCGACCGGCAAGCGATCAAGGCGGTGCTGCAGCCGCGGCGTACTCAAGGTGCGCGGATGACGATGGCCGGACAAATGGCGATGACGCGCCAGCAAGGCGGCGCCGGCTGCCGTCGGCGCGCAGCTGATGGCGGCGGTCAGGCCGAGCCGGCGCACGGTGCCGTGCACGCGCCGGCATAACGCGCGGATGCCGCCGAACAGGCGCAGGCTCGCGCCGATGTCGAGCACGATGGTGGCGTCGTCGCTGAAGGCGGCCTGCGGCGTGTATTGCAGCAGCGCGGTGGCGGCGCCGGACAGCGTCTGCGCTTCGCGCTCGATGGCGCGCTCGTGCATGTGGGCGCGCGGCAGCAAGGCCAGCACGCCGCCGCGGCGCATGCCGTAGTGCACGCCGGCGTCGCAGGCCGACTGCGACGCCGCCATGACGCGGGTGTGCTCCAGCACGACCGCGGCGGTCTCATCCGACCAGTTCGGATAAAACACTTCCAGCGGCAACAGGGGCAGGTGTACGGCGATCCACAGACGCATGATGCAAAAGATTCAGAGATGGCAGTGATACAAACAAGGGAGTGTCGCGCTGCGGACCGCGCCGCTTGACGAAACCGATATCGACGCCGCCCGCAGCGGCCATCAGCGACAGCCGCAACGGCGCCGGCGAGGCATCCTGGGCGCAGCTGAGCGGACGCAGCATGACGAACAAGGTATTGCCGCCCTGCGCCGCCAGATGCAGCCGGCGCACGCTCTCCTTGCGCAGATGGCGCTGCCAGAACAGCAGCACCGCGCAACTGTCAGACTTCAGGATCTGTTCGGCGGCCCAGGCGGCGTCGGCGCTGGTGGCGGCGCGCACCGACAGCAGGCGCTCGACGTCGACGCCGAGCTGGCGCCAGCCGATGGCTTGTGGCGCGTGCGGCGTCTGCACCAGCGCAATGCGGCGCGGCGCCAGCGCTTTCAAGGCGGGACCGAGCAAGCGCAATTCGCCCGCGCCCGGTTGCTGCAACAGCAAGTCGATCAGCGCCCCGACCGGCCAGCCGCGCCCCGGCAACTCCGCCGACAAGCCGGCAAAGCCGGTATCGATGCAGCGCGCGCCGCCCTGCGCCAACTGCGACGCGAGCCAGAGGGAGTTGTGGATGCTTTGGGGACTATCAATAATGTTAATGAAGGGCGAAGGCATAAGGCATTGAATACTGTGTTTATATACAGTATATTGCCAGCTCCGCTTAGTCAACCCGAGATGCGCGATTCCTCAAAAATCGGCGTTACCGAAAAGAAATGATGAGACCATCAAGGAGCAATCCAGGCGCCATGCCAGCCGTCGTCGCGGCGAAATACCGCGCGCCGGTGGCCATCGGGCGAGATGTCGAGGTACTCGAGCCGGTCCAGCACGACACGGACCACGCAAAAATTCGCATAGCCGTCGCCATCACCATCATCATCGCCCCGTGCGTCGACATGGCCCGCTTCGGGCGTGCCGAGCGGCGTCCCCGGCGCAAACGGCGTGCGGTACAGAATCAGTGTATGCTGCCGCGCGGCGTTCCAGACGGCGCGCCGTTCGGCCTCATCGGCACAGATCTGCGCACGGCCTTCGAGCCGGATCTGCAGCAAGTTGCCGAGGTCGAGTCCGGTCAGGGCAATGCGCGGATCGGCGCGCAACTGAGCGACCTTGGCCGAGCGCACGTCGGTGTGGAAAGAGATTGCGCCGCCCGTCTGGTCCGCATCGCGCAGCACCACGGTACGCACCTGCGGCATGCCGGCGGCCTCGCCGATGCCATTGGTCGCGGCTTGCCACATTGTCAACGGCGAACGTTGCGGACCGGCGCCGGTGGCGAGCGCTTTCCAAATCGCGGCGTGGATGTCGTTCAGTGCAGTCATGTGCGGTTCTTGCCTTCCATCAGGGAGCTACGCATTGTAATCGTGTCATGCTTGTTGCGGCATGCATACGTGGCGTCTCATGGCGCTGCGAAATATTTCTCGTCTCGGCTACAATATTTTCCCTCATGATCCGTCTTCATCCTGCCCATCGCTACCCGACCCGGGTTCCGGCCCCACGCTCCCACCGTGGCTGCCGTCGATTTGCCGATTGAACCCCGCTCACGCGCCGGTCGACCGGCACATGCAATATGGCGGCGCATACACGCCCGCCCCATCAAGAAAGAAAAGAACATGACTCCTGCAACCCCTGCAACTCCTGCTGCTCCTTTACAGTTTTCCCCTTACCAAAAATTCGTCGTCGGCGTGCTGGCCTTCCTGCAATTCGCCGTGATCCTCGACTTCATGCTGATGTCGCCGCTGGGCGCGCTGATCATGCCGGACATGCAGATCACGCCGCAGCAATTCGGCCTCGTGGTGTCCGCCTATGCCTTCAGCGCCGGCGCCTCCGGACTGCTCACTGCCGGCTTCGCCGACCGCTTCGACCGCAAGAAACTGCTGCTGTTTTTCTATACCGGCTTCATCATCGGCACGCTGTGGTGCGGCCTGGCGCAGACCTTTGAAAGCCTGCTGATCGCGCGCATCGTCACCGGCCTGTTCGGCGGCGTGATCGGTTCCATCGTGCTGGCGATCTCGACCGACCTGTTCCCGCTGCAAATGCGCGGCCGCGTGATGGGCATGATCCAGACCGCGTTCGCGGCGAGCCAGGTGCTCGGCATTCCGATCGGCCTGTATCTGTCGAGCCGCTGGAACTGGCACATCCCCTTCATCGCCATGGCCGGCATGGGCCTGGTCGGCGGCCTCATCGTGTTCTGGAAATTGCAGCCGGTGGCCGAGCATCTCAAGCTCAAGCAGGAACACACCGCGTGGATGCATCTGTTCCACACCGTGACCGAGCCGCGCTACCTGATCGCCTTTGCCACGACGGCCTTGCTGATGACCGGCGGCTTCATGCTGATGCCGTTCAGCAGCGCCTACCTGGTGGCCAACCTCGGTATCGACATCGCGCATCTGCCCACCGTGTACCTGATCACCGGCCTGTGCACCATCGTGTTCGGCCCGCTGATCGGCCGCGCCGCCGACCGCGTCGGCAAGTTTCGCGTATTCCTGTTCGGCACCTGCCTGTCGATGATCATGGTGCTGGTCTACACCCACCTCGGCCGCATCACCATGCCGGTGATCATCGTGGTGAACGTGGTGCTGTTCCTCGGGATTTTCTCGCGCATGATCCCGTTCCAGGCGCTGGTGTCGTCGGTGCCGGCACCGACCCAGCGCGGCTCCTTCAACGCCATCAGCGCGTCCATCCAGCAACTGTCGGGCGGCATCGCCTCGCTCATCGCCGGGCACATCGTGTCGTTCGGCGTGGACGGCAAGCTGCAGCATTTCGATACCGTGGGCTACATCATCGTCGGCACTTCGCTGGTAGCACTGATGCTGGTATGGCGGCTCAACCGCAACATCATGAGCCGGGCGGCGGCAACGGCAGCGACGGCGGCATAGCGTGAATGGCGAACATGGCGGCGCAGATAAAGCGGCACACGCAAATCGCATGCGCTACCATTGACGCCACGTTCCACTCCGCACACACCGACGCATGACATCGAAAGCCGCACCGCCATCTGCCGACGCGCCGCTCCGGCGCCCCGCCCTGCGGCTGGCCGAGGCCGTCCATGACAAGCTGCGCGACGACATCTTCGCGTTCCGCCTCTTGCCCGGCGACCGTTTCGCCGAGAACGACGTCGCCGAGCGGCTGCAAGTCTCGCGCACGCCGGTGCGCGAAGCGCTGATGCGGCTGCAAAGCGAAGGCCTGGTGCGCGGCTACTTCCGCAACGGCTGGGAGGTGGTGCCGATCGATTTCTCTCGCTTTGCCGCGCTCTACGACTTGCGCGAGATGATCGAACTGCATGCGGTGCGGCGCATCTGCACGGCCGCCGCCGGCCCCGCGCGCGCCGCCTTGCTGGAACAAGCCGACGCCGTCTGGCGCGTAACACCGGCCGAACGCCTGAGCGACGGCCTCGCGGTGGCTGCGCTCGACGAACGCTTCCATCTGGCGCTGGTGACCGCCGCCGGCAATCCGGAAACCGACGCCGTCTATCGCCAGGTCACCGACCACATCCGCATCATGCGCCGCCTCGACTTCGCCTACGGCGACTGCATCGGCGACACCTACGACGAACACATCGCCATCCTCGACGCCATCGCCGCCGGCGACGCCGTACGCGCCGGCGCGCTGGCCGAACGGCATATCCAGGACAGCCACGCAGTCGTCCAGCAAATCACCATCGACCGGCTGGAACAAGTCCGCACCGAGATGGCCCAACACCCCTCGCCGGCACCCGCACGGCGCAAACGCTTCGGCTGAAGCACGCATTTAGTGCGGCTTACTGGGCGCTGAAAGTCACGCCCAGCCGGCACTTCCGACCGATCATCTCCCGCTTTTATCCTGCCACCGCCGTATTTCTCCGGCATGCGCAGCGCTCTTTCATCGCTCTGGAGCAATGCATGCCCAATGGCACGTTTCCTGCATTCGTTTTGCCTTTGAAATTTATGCATACATAAATTGACAACGGCCTGCAAAGCGCCATTTTCCGGCCATCCCCGCCGTTCCCACTTATTCCAGGAGAAAAACATGAGCACCCTGACCAATACCTCAGCGCCTCTCGGCGCGACAGGATTGCTGCAGAATCGCTGGTTCCAGCTGTTGATCAGCCTGATTTGCATGATGGCGATTTCCAGCCCGCAGTACGTCTGGACGCTCTTCACCAAGCCGCTCTCGGCCAAGCTTGGCGTGCCCCTGTCGGAGCTGCAGATCACGTTCTCGATGCTGATCGTCCTGCAGACTTTCTTCTCGCCGTTCCAGGGCGGTCTGATCGAACGCTTCGGCGCGCGCCGGCTGATCTCGATCGGCACGCTGATGTCAGGCCTGAGCTGGGTGCTCGCCTCGCAAGCCTCGAGCATCGGCATGCTGTACCTGAGCTACGGGCTGGTCGGAGGACTCGGCACCGGCATCGTGTATGTCGGCGTGGTCGGCCAGATGGTGCGCTGGTTCCCCGATCGCCGCGGCTTCGCGGTCGGCATGGTGGCCGCCGGTTACGGCATGGGCGCAATCCTGACCACCTTCCCGATTTCGTCGGCGCTGGCCGGCCAGGGACTGGAAAGCACGCTGTGGCAGTTCGGCCTGATCTTCGCCGTGATCGGCGTGATCGCTTCGCAAGCATTGCGTTCGCCCGACCCGATGACCGCACTGCCGGCAACCCGCGTCGCGCAGTCCACCGGCAACGATCTCACGCCACGCCAGATGCTGCGCACGCCGCTGTTCTGGCTGATGTTCTGCATGATGACCATGATGTCCACCTCGGGCCTGATGATGACCTCGCAAATGGCCAGCTTCGCACGCGACTTCGGCGTCGCCAGCGTGATGGTGTTCGGCCTCGCCGCCCTGCCGCTGGCGCTGACCATCGACCGCCTGACCAATGGCTTGACGCGCCCGTTCTTCGGCTGGGTATCGGATCACTTCGGCCGTGAAAACACCATGTTCTTCGCCTTCGCACTGGAAGGCGTCGCCATGGCGCTGTGGCTGATGACGCGCGATAACGGGGTCTTGTTCGTGCTGTTGTCGGGCGTGGTGTTCTTCGGCTGGGGCGAGATCTTTTCACTGTTCCCGTCGACGCTGACTGATACCTTCGGCACGCGCAACGCGACGGCCAACTACGGCTGGCTGTATATCTCGCAAGGGATTGGATCGATTCTGGGCGGGCCGCTGGCGGCACTGATGCATGAGAAGACCGGCAGCTGGCATCCGGTGTTCGGGACGGCTATTACGTTGGATATTCTGGCTGCGGTGTTGGCGTTAGTGGTGTTGAAGCCTTGGCGCAAACGTTATCTGGCGCAAGCGAGATAAGCCTGTTTCCCGACCAGAGAAGATGCTCCTTTGCATCCGTGTCCGGAGGATTCCGATACTTGATCGGCCGGACCGGATGCAAGGAGTTGCCGGAACTCGACGGCCGCGCATGCGACTCTTCATTCCATATTTTCAGGTACGTCAGCATCCCTGGCTGATGTCAATCCCAGCTCAGCCAGTATCTCCTGCGTATGCACGCCGTGTTCAGGCGCAGGATATCTGACGAGGCAAGGCGATGCCGACAATTTGACCGGAAAGCCGACCATCCTCACGGCGCCACGTCCCGGATGCTCCACCTCCAGCACCATTTGCTGATGCAGTATCTGCGGATCGCTCAATGCCTCGCCGACGTTCTGCACTTTGCCGCAGGGAACACCGCCCTCGTTCAGGCGCTGAATCCAGCTGGCCTGGGTGTCGGTGCTGAATCGCTCATCGAGCAAGAGATTCAATTCCCGCCGATTCAACATTCTTAGCTTGTTCGTATTGAAACGCGCGTCCGACATCAGATGCCCGAGATCCAACAAGCCCAACAGGCGCCGCAAGATGTCGTCCGTGCTCGGCGCGACGGCGATTTCGCCGTCACTGGTATTGAACAAACCATATGGCGAAGTGATGGGATGATCGTTGCCGGTGCGCACCGGCAGTTCCCCGGTGGCGAGATAGTCGGACGTCAGGTACGCGAACATGCTGAGCATGCCGTTCATCATGGCTGAATCCACATGCTGTCCCCTCCCGCTCTGGTCACGCGCACGCAGTGCGTTGACTACGCCATAGGCGGCGTACAAGCCGGCGACCAGATCGGTGATCGGCGGGCCGCAGCGCAACGGCGGCTGATCTTCGGCCCCGTTGGTGCTCATGAAACCACTCATTGCCTGGATCACGAAATCGAATGCCGGCCGCTCCGCATAGGGTCCGCTGGAGCCATAGCCGGTGATGCTGGCGACCACCAGCCGGGGATTGATCTGTTTCAGGCGCTCCTCGCCGAAACCCATTTCCGCCAGTACGCCGGGACGAAAGTTCTCCACCAGCACGTCGGCGCTTTGCAGCAACTTCAGCAGCACTTCCTTGCCTGCGTCGGAGCGCAAGTCCAGTGCCATTGAACGCTTGTTACGATTGAACGAGGCGAAATACCAGCTGAACCCATTGACGCCGGCACCGGCTTTGCGGATCGGATCGCCTTCTGCCGGGCCTTCGATCTTGATGACATCCGCGCCCATGTCGCCCAACAGCATCGTGCAGAACGGGCCGGAAAGAATACGCGTGAGATCGACCACCCGGATGCCGGAAAGAGGTTGTTGCATCGTTGATCTCCTAGCCTGCCGCTGTCGGTACGGCGCTGCTCGGATGCAGCTTGAGCCGCTCGCCCGCCCGCATCACCTGGCCCGGCAACGGCTTTTCCAGCGCCTGTTCCATCATGAGTGCGACGTCAATGGATTTGCGCAGGTCAACGCCGGTCTCATAGCCGCTTTCGGCGAGCAGGTAGACCAGGTCTTCGGTGCAGATGTTGCCGGTCGCACCGGCCGCAAAGGGACAGCCACCGAGGCCGCCGACCGAGGAATCGAAACGGCGTATCCCCTCTTCCAGCCCGACCACGACATTGGCGAGGCCGACGCCGCGCGTATTGTGCAAATGCAGGCTGATCTTGAGCTGAGGGAATTGGTCCTGCAGCATGCGCACGGTGGACCGCACGTTGTTGGGCGTGGCCATGCCGGTGGTATCGCCCAGCGTCAAATGATCAATGCCGAGCGCGACGTAGGCGCGTACGATGCGCAACATGTTGACGGTTTCGATTTCCCCTTCGAACGGACATCCGAACGCCGTCGCCACCGCGCCGACCGCACCGATGCCGGCCTGCTGCAAGGTTTCCATGATGGGAGCGAAGCCGTCGATGCTGTCCTGGATGCGGCGGTTCAGATTCTTGAAGTTGTGCGTTTCGGAGGCCGAGCAGAACAGCACTGCGGCATCGAGGCCGGTCGCAGCGGCACGCTCTGCGCCCTTGACGTTGGGCACCAGCGCCATCAGGCAAGTGTCGGCGCGGCGCTTGACACCCGCCATCACTTCAACCGCATCCGCCAGTTGCGGCACGGCCTTCGGCGAGACGAACGAAGTCACTTCGAACTGGCGCAAGCCGCTATCGATCATGGCGTTGATGATCTCGATCTTCTTGGCCGCAGGGATGATCTTCGCCTCGATCTGCAAACCGTCACGCGTACCGACTTCGATGATGTCGACCCAATTGTCCGGTTTGCCGGAGGACGTTGCGGAAGGGTTTTTCATGGTCTTTCCTTTACTCAAGATTCATTCAAAAAACGATTGCAATCAGGGTGTGCCGCTCATTTGACCAACAGCGCCGGCAACCACGTCACCAGATGCGGAAACACGGAGATCAGGAACAGCACGGCCAACGACCATCCGAGAAACGGCAAAGTCTCGACCGCCACCGACCAGATGCGCACCTTGCCGATGGCCGAGGTGATCAGAATCAGCAACCCCACCGGCGGATGCAGCATGCCGATCATCAGATTGACGATCACTACCGTGGCGAAATGGATCGGGTCGATGCCCAGCGCAGCCTGGATCGGCAACAGCGTAGGCACGAACATCACCAGCGCAGGCAGCGGTTCAAACACCATGCCCACCAGCAGCAACATGACATTGACCACCAGCAGGACCACCAGCGGATCCTTGGAAATACCCAGCACGGCGTGGGCGATCGCGGTCGCGATGTGCGCCTCGCTCATCAGCCAGGAAAATGGCCCCGCCGCTGCCAGCAGGAACATGATCACCGCCGACGTCTTGCCGGCCGAGAAAAACACCTTGGCCAGATCGCGGAAACGCAGGTCGCGGTAGATCAGCACGCCCACCACGATGGCGTAGATGCAGATCGCGCCACCGGCTTCGGTTTCAGTAATCCAGCCGGAACGAATGCCTACAATCACCAACAGCGGCACCATCAGCGCCCAGATGGCGATGCGCGTACTGCGCGCCTGTTCACGCCATTGCACGCGGGGCTTGGCCAGGTAGTGATGGCGCTTGGCGGTGTAAGAACAGATGGTCACAAAACCGCCGAATAACATCATGGCCGGCACGATGCCGCCGAGGAACAGCTTGGCGACGGAAATGTTCGCGATGACGGCGTAGACCACCATCGGGATCGATGGCGGCAGGATCGGCCCCAGTAAAGCGCCGGCGGCGATGACTGCGGCGGCGTAGCCCGGTTTGTAGCCTTCCTTTTTCATGGCCGGGATCAGCATCGCTCCGGTCGCGGTAGCGTCGGCCACGGCGGAACCGGAGATGCCGGCCATGACCAGATTGGTGGTCATCGCCACTTGCGACAGGCTGCCACGGAAATGGCCGACCATGGCGGTGGCCCATTCCACCAGCCGGCGCGTAAGACCACCCTGGTTCATGATCTCGCCGGCCAGTACGAACAGCGGCACCGCTACCAGTGCTGCGCTGTCGACGTTCGACATCAGCGTCATCGGCGCCATCACCGGATCGACTGGACTGCCGGCATGGAAAAACATCCCTGCCAGCGCCGCGACGATCATCGAATAGCCGACGTCGAGTCCGATCATCAGCAGCAGGAAGAACATCAATACGCTAATGATGATGATCATCGTCGTCCTCCTTGGGAGCAAAACGGAAGCGGCCGCCGGTGCAACGGTCGGCCAGGCGCAGCAGCAGAAACACGATCATCAGGCCCATACCGCTGAGCAAGGCGGTATACATCATCTCGTAAGTCATCGACGTGCCCATGATGACCTGAAAGCCGCCCACTTCCAGCAAAGGCAAGCCGACTATCAGGATGATGACCGACACCGCCAGCATCGCGAGGTCGAGAACAATCGCTATCGCATTGCAGAAACGCGGCGGAGCAAAATGGCTCAACAGTTCGATGCGAATGTTGACGCGATCGCGCACGCCTGCGGCGATGCCGATGAAAGTCAGCCACATCAGGCCGACACGGGCATACTGGTCATAGGCATCGAAGGTCGACTTGACGACGTAGCGATCGATCACCTGGCCCACGGTGAATATCAGCACCGCCGCCAGCGCCGTCACCAGGACCACGCGCGTAGCCATGTCCAGCACTCTGACCGGCAGTGGCGCGGTTAGCCTGTCATTGCGATCGCGGCGCGTCGCTTCCTCCCGCTCATCTCCATCGCGCATCCTGATCGGCTGCTTGATCATGACCGCCTCCAGTGGATCGGTAATGTTCATGATCAGTCGCCCTGTTCTTTGTGGACACGATCGACCAGACCGGCCGGCCACAGCTTGCCGTCCTGGCTCTTTTCCACGCCGGCGAATGCCGCACGGAACGCGGCCTTGTCGGGTACCACGTAAGTGACGCCGGCAGCCTTGAGGGTGTCGATGCTTTCCTTTTCAAACTTCTTGGTCAGATCGGTGGTCACCGCGCCGGCTTCCTGCGCGGCTTTTTTGAACATGGCCTTGTCGGCTTCGGAGAGCGTCTTCCACAGCCGCTCTGAAACGAAGAAGCCGACGATCTCATAGACGTGATCGGTGGCCGACCAGAACTTCGCGGTCTCGTGATACTTGGCTGGAATGGACAGGTCGAAACCGTTGTCCTGGCCGTCGATCATGCCGCGCGATAGCGCACTGTAGATCTCCATCATGCCCATCGGCGTCACCTGCACGCCGATGCGCTCGAACGACGCTTTCAGGATAGGAATGGTGGGAATCCGCAACCGCATGCCGCGCAGGTCTTCCGGCTTGCGGATCGGTCCCTTGGTGGTCTGGAGGGCCCGCGCAGAGCGCTGACCCCACGCGCCGAACACGCGCACGCCCGAAGAGCCCGCGACCTTTTCGTAGATGCCGTTGAATTCGGCGTTGTTCAGTATCTTTTCCGCCCACTCGCCGTTCTTGAACAGGTAAGGAACGTAAATGATGTTGAGCGGTTCGCCGCCGCGCACGAAGCTGATCGACGACAAGCCGAAGTAACCCATGTCCACGGTCCCGACCTGCATGGCCGACAGCAATTGAGGAATGTCGCCGAGCTGGCCGTCGGTATAGAGGCTGACTGAATAGCGCCCTTTGCTTTCCTTGTCGACGAGTTCCTTGAAGTGCTGCAACGCTTTATGCCAGGGGCTGTTGGTGATGGCAATGGTCGCCATCTTGATGGTCCTCGGCTGAGTTTGCGCCTCGGCCCGGCCGCTCAGGCCGGACAGCGCCGCTACCCCGATGAGGGCTGCAAATAAGCCTACGAACAATTTGTTTCGCATTTTCGTCTCCTTGCTGGTCTGTAGTCCCGCTTATGGAATGCGGGTGGGGAAAACCTTGCGTCGCTGCCTGTACCGGCCGCTGGCGCAAGTGGTGTTCAGAACTCCCAGTGCACCGGCGCCGCGCCGGCGACCGGCGAGCGGAAACTGGCCACGCGCGAGCCGAACAGCGAAGCCAGATAAACGGTTTTCAGATCAGGGCCGCCAAAGCAGATGCCGGACAGATTGCCCATCTTGCGCTGGCCACCGGAATCCAGATGTTTGCGCGTGTAGGTGCCGTTCTGAAAAGCCTGCTCCACCTCATCCAGCCAGACCCGGTCAACGTCTTCAAGCACCGTATGCTGCTTGCCGTCGGGCGTGGCGCGAATGACCCGATTGCTGACCACGCTGACAATCCAGATGCCGCCCTCTTCATCAAAAGTGAATCCATCCGGGAAGGTGCCGGCGCCGTACTGGGCGAAGACTTCCTTGCGTCCGAGGCTGCCATCGTCACGGATCGGAAAACGGCTGGTGCAGCGCGCAATGGTTTCGTTGACATACAGCCACTTGCCGCTCGGGTCGACGATTGCCTCGTTGGTAAAGCCGATGCCTTCGGCGACCACCCGTGCGCCACGGTCGTCGATCACAACGATGTAGCCGTCGGCATGTCCCTTCTTCATCGATTGCTCGCGCGGCACCAGCCGAGTGCTGACGGTGACCCAGGTCCGCCCCAGACGATCAATACCGACGAAGTTGGTCGGCTCCAGTTTGCGACCGTTCAACTCCAGCAACAGCGGCGACATTTCACCGGTGCGCGACATGTGCCAGACGCCGCCGCCCGGACCGAGGTCGGCCATCAGGAAGTCCCTGTTCGGAAGCAAGGCGATGCCATTGGGCAAGAATCCTTCCGGCGCACCGCGCGCCATCGTGCGGTCGGTGGCGCCGTCGGGATGGATGATGTTGATGCCGCCGCGGCGGTCCGGCAAAAACAGATCGCCGGATCTGGTGGCAAGTATGCATTCTCCGCGTTCGATATCGTTTCCGATGAATTCGACGTCGTCTGGCGTCAAGGTCAGCATGGGGACTCCTCACAGTGAAATTGTCTCGAAATAATGTGTGATTGGCAGTGCAGCATTTCGCCACCCGCCGCTCTTTTTGGATTTCACAGCCGGCTGTCGGGACAGCGGGCATGGAGGGATTTTGTGGCTTGCCCTTCGGAGCAACAAGCAATCATTCAGAAATCCCCCCCTCTCGAAACGAGATGGCTGGGAAACGGAAACGACGAGTTGCGAACCGGATGGCGAGGGAGAGAGACGACCTGGGGAAAGCCGCCAGTGGACGACCGGGAGTTACTTGCCTGCTTACACGCGATGAAGGTTCATGACGTCGAACAGGCTGTGCTGGAAGCGCTCTTCGACGCCGCGCTGTTTCATGTGCTCGACAAATGCCTTGGCGGCGGGCGTCAGTTGTGCACCTTCGCGCACGGCGATACAGATCATGGGGCGAGCCCAGGCGTCGCTGAGCGGGATGAATTTGAGGCCGAAGGTCTGGCCGTGAGAATGGGCGAAGAACAGTGGCACCACGCCTATGCCCATGCCGCACGCCACCATGCGGCAGATGGTTTCGTACGAAATCACCCGGATATGCGTGTGCTTGGGCTGGTTGAAATTGAGCGCAGCATGATCGAGTAGCGAGGCCATGGCGCTGGCGCGGGACAACTCGACCTGCTCATATTCCAGCGTATCGACATAGGCGATCTGCTTGTGCGCCGCGAGAGGATGGCCGATCGGCATCACGACGGCAAGAGTCAGCGTGCGATAGGGAAAGGTCTGCAAACCTTCCAGGCTGGAAATCTCCGGTGCGATACCGACATCGGCGTTGCCTTCCACCACGGCGCGAAAAATGACCGGCGTGGACGATTCCTCCAGTTCGATCTTGATACCGTGATGGACGCCGACAAAATCCTGGATATCCCCCGGTAGGCGCGACGACAGCGACGACACGCTGGCCTGCACTTTGACGCGACCGCGCACGCCTTCGACGTATTCCGACATTTCGCCGTACATGCGTTCCATGGTCTGCAGCAGCATGCGCGCGTGATGCTGCAGCGCCTCTCCGGCGGGCGTCGGTGTCACGCCTTTGACGCTGCGCTCAAGCAGGGGAACGCGGAATAGCGCTTCCAGCTCGCCGATGCGTTTGCTGACGGCGGAGGCGACAATGCACTCGCGCGCGGCGGCCTTGGCAATGCTGCCTTCTTCCAGAATTGCCAAAAACAATCGAACGGAAAATGGATCGATATTTCGCAAGATCTCGTTTCTTCAGTCTGTCGGATCGGAGACATCCGGAACATCCCCTGCATTCAGGCGGCGGACGTCGGCGTCAGGCACTTAGAATACGCTTGTTTGCAAACAGGCGCATGGGGACGAGAACAAATCGCTGCGGTGAAAAGGCTGCATCGGCATGTCCGTCTGTCGATATGAACTCTTTCCGTCCTCATAAAAGAAAAGGTGCGCCGCGGCGCACCCTAGTCAGGTCTCAGAGGTATGTCTCCTCCTTAATATACCCTGCGTCCAGCATGCTGGACGTCCGGGTATCCGGTTGCCGGCTTGGCGTTTTAATAATTAATGATGTGCGCCGCCGCCGAGATATGCTGCCTGCACCGCCGGGTCGTTCTGTAGTTTGTCGGCCGGGCCGTGTACGGAAATCTTGCCGTTTTCCAGTACGTAGCCGTAGTCGGCGACGTTCAATGCTGCGGCGGCGAATTGTTCCACCAGCAGCATCGTAATCCCCTGTTCCTTCAAACGCAAGATGATGCGAAACACCTCTTCGACCAGGATGGGAGCGAGGCCCATCGATGGTTCGTCGAGCAGGATCACTTCCGGATTGAGCATCACGGCGCGCGCCATGGCGAGCATTTGCTGTTCACCGCCGGACAAGGTGCCGGCCAGTTGGGTCTGACGCTCCTTGAGCCGTGGGAACAGTTCCAGCGCGCGTTCCAGGTCGTGGGCGATGTCGCCCTTGGGACGTGCGCGCGTGAAGCGCGGGAAAGCGCCCAGCAGCAGGTTGTCGGTGACGCTCATGGTGGCGAAGACGCGGCGGCCTTCGGGCGAGTGCGCCAGGCCGGCGCGTGCGATCTTGTGCGAGTCCTGGCCGGTGACGTCCTTGCCGCCCAGGGTGACGGTGCCGCCCTTGGGCTTGATCATGCCGGAGATGGCGCGCATCGTGGTGGTCTTGCCGGCGCCGTTGGAGCCGATCAGGGTGACCACTTTGCCTTTCGGCACTTCCATCGAAATCCCGTGCAGCACTTCAACCTTGCCGTAAGCGGCCTGCAAATTCGAAATCGTCAACATCTCAAGCTCCCGCGGTGGTTGGGGTGGAATCGCCGGCGCTGCCGCCGAGATAGGCTTCGATCACCTTGGGGTCAGCTTGCACTTCGGCCGGCTTGCCTTCGGCGATCTTCTGGCCGAAGTCGAGCACGGTGACGGTGTCGCAGATCGACATGACGACGTCCATGTGATGCTCGATGAGGATGATGGTGATGCCGACGTCGCGGATCTTGCGGATGATGGCGACCAGTTCCTTGATGTCGGGCGCGGTGAGGCCGGCGGCCGGTTCATCGAGCAGCAGCAGGCTCGGATTCAGGCCCAGTGCGCGGCCGATTTCGAGCAGGCGCTGCTTGCCGTACGGCAGGTTGCGCGCTTCTTCGTTGGCGAGATCGGCGAGGCCGACGAACTCGAGGATCGCAGCGGCGCGTTCGCGTGCGGCGCGCTCTTCGCGCTGGTAGCGCGGGCTGTGCACCATGACGTCGGCGACGTTGCTGCGGAAGGTGTGGTGCAGGCCGACCAGGACGTTTTCCGTTGCGGACATTTCGCCGAACAGCTGGACGTTCTGGAAGGTGCGCGCGACACCGCCCAGGGCGATCAGCGACGGCGGCTGGCCGGTGATGGTGCGGCCGTCGTATTCAACCGCGCCATCGGTCGGACGGTAGATGCCTGTGAGCACGTTCATCATGGTGCTCTTGCCGGAACCGTTCGGGCCGATCAAACCATGCACGGTGCCCTTGCGCACGTCGAGGTCGACCTTGTTCAGGGCTTTCAGGCCGCCGAACTGCATCAGCACCTGGTTGACCTTGAGCAGGGTTGCGCCGACTTCCTTGACGGCATCGGTGGTGATGACGGCTTCGGTCTTGTCACCGGCGATTTGCTGGGCCAGCGGAACGCGTTTGCTGAGCATGCGGCCGAACAGCGCGCGGCAGAAACCGACGATGCCGTCCTGCAGGTAATAGACCACGAACAGCGTCATCAGGCCGAAGATGGTGAGACGCCAGTCGGTGATGTTTTCCAGCTTGTAGGAGAAGCCTGCCATGAGCACGGTGGCGATCACCGGCACGGCGATTTCACGCGGAGTCTTGGTCTTCTTGACGACCGAGACGATGGCGCCGAGGACGACGATCACGGCCGCCACGGTGGCGATCTGGCGGAACAGTTCGATGTCCGACAGCAGGCTCGGCAGCATGACCACGATCAGCGCGCCGATGAGCGAACCGATGCGCGATTTGCGACCGCCCATGATGACCGCCAGCAGGAACAGGATAGTCAGCTCGAAGTTGTAGGTATTGGGTGAGATGTACTCTTCCGAATACGCGTACAGGCAGCCCGACAGGCCGGCCAGCGCGGCGCTGATGATAAAGGCGTAGACCTTGTAGCGATATACCGACACGCCCATGCAGTCTGATGCGATCGGGCTGTCGCGCAATGCCTGGAAAGCGCGGCCGAGGTTGGAGCGCAGGATGCGATGGACTACGATCAGCGACAGCACCATGAGGATGGCGACGACGTAGAAGAACTGGACTTCCGTCATCTTGTCCGCGCCGAGCATCGGCTTGGCGACCTTGATGCCCATCGGACCTTCGGTGAGAAAGGTCATTTCATTGATGAGGATCTGGATGATGGTGCCGAAGGCCAGCGTGACCATCGCCAGGTATGGTCCGGTCACGCGCAAGGCCGGCAAGGCCAGCACCGCACCGAATATCGCCGTCACGGCGATACTGCCCGGCAGGACCAGCAGGAACGGCAGGCCGAGCTTGAAGTACAGCACGCCTGCGGTGTACGAGCCGATGCCGAACAGGCCGGCGTGGCCCAGCGATACCTGGCCGGTATAACCGACCACGATGTCCAGGCCGAACAGCAGGATGGCGTAGATCAGGATGGTTTCGGCCAGATGCAGGTAGTAAGGATTACGCACGACCAGCGGCAGCGCCGCCAGTGCGGCAATGCCGAGTACGGAAATGAAGAGGATTTTCTTGTTCATGTTCATCAGACCTTTTTGATCGCAGTTTTGCCAAACAGGCCTGCAGGTTTGACCGCCAGCACGAGCAACAGCAACAGCAGCCCGGGGACTTCTTTGTAGCCGGTCGAAATGTAAAAGCCGGTCACGGTTTCTGCGATGCCGAGGATCAGGCCGCCCACAATGGCGCCCATGCCCGAAGTGAGTCCGCCGATGATGGCCACGGCAAACGCCTTGAGGCCGAGCGCGGCGCCCATGGTCGCGCCGGTCAGCGTCAGCGGCGCCACCAGCACGCCTGCGAAGGCTGCGGTGGCCGACGACAAGGCGTAGGAGAACGTGATCACCACGCTGGTGTTGATGCCCATCAGGCCGGCGGCATCGCGGTCGTTGGAGGTAGCAACCACGGCCTTGCCGTAGATCGATTTGCGGTTGAAGATTTCGACGGCGAGCATCATGGCCAGCGCGCCGACCACGACCAGTACCTGCATCGGCTGCACGTTGGCGCCGAGAATCTGGAACGGCGCGCCCGACAGCGGGCTCGGGAATGGCAAGTCATCCTTGCCCCAGATGTTTTCCGCGACGTTCTTGAAGATGATCGCCAGTGCGATGGTGGACATGATCCAGCCGAATTCGGACTTGATCTTGATGGCGGGACGCACGCCGATCCATTCGACGAACATGCCTTGCAGCGCGCCGAAGACCAGCACGATGGGGATCATGAGCCAATAGTTGAGATAGGGACCGCCATGTATGTTGCCGACCACGGACAGGCCGACCAGAGCGCCCAACATCAACGCTTCGCCCTGCCCGAAGTTCAGAGTGCCGGAGGTGGCGAAAGTGAGTTGATAACCGAAGGCGATCACTGCGTAGATCATGCCTAGCGCGATGCCGCTGAAAACCAGCTGTAACAGAATATCCATTATTTCTACCCAAGAGGCGGCTTGCCATTGAATGGCGGGTTGAGTCAGCCGGGATTTTCAATCAAATATAGGAGAAGGCTGAATGACGTGTCGGCTGATCAGCGGGGCTTGCGCCCTGCTCTCGCCATCACATTGCAGGCGTCGATTGCCGCGGCCCGTTCAGCCGGTCAGCGTCTTCGCCCACTGCGACATTCCTTCACTTCCGATACAAGTTAAAAAATCGTCAACAAACTCTGCGAAAAAGGCCAGTCCCCGGATCGCAAGGACTGGCCTTTATGCTTTAACGACGAATCACACTGCCGTCAGATTTATTTGCCGAGAATGACGCGGCCGTTTTTCACTTCGCCCATGACGACCATGTTTGGCTTGATCGCTTCGTGGTCGGTGTGGCTGAACGGTTTTTCATAGGTAGTCACGACGCCTTCAACCTTGGTGTTCAGGTTTTCCAGCGCTGCGCGGACCTTCTCGCCATCTGTGGTGCCGGCTTGCTTGATTGCAGCGGCCAGCAGGTAGATCGAGTCGTAGCCTTGGGCAGCCGAAACTGCGGAAGGAATACGGTCAACCTTGTAGGCTTTTTGATAGGCTTCGATGAAGGCTTTGCGCTTAGGCGTATTGCCGTCCTGGATGAAAGTTTGCGGCATGCGGGCGCCGTTGCCGTTCTTGCCGGAGTTGTCGATGAAGTTGCCCATCGACAGCGGCCAGCTGCCGATGATAGGCACGTGCCAGTTCAGCTTTTCCATGCCGTTGGCGATCTGCGCCAGTTCAGGGCCGATACCGTAAGTCAGCACGACTTGTGCGCCACCTTGCTTGGACTTCAGCAATTGCGCAGTCATGTCGACGTCCTTGATGTTGTACTTCTCGACGGCGACCGGAGTGACTTTCTTGGAGGCCAGGACTTTTTCCAGATCTTCACGACCGAGCTGCCCGTAGTTGGTGGAGTCGGCCAGGATCGCGACCTTGGTGAATTTTTGCTTGTCGACGGCTTCATCCGCGATCATCTTGGCCTGGATGCCGTCAGCAGCCGAAGTACGGAAGACGTAGTTGTCTTTGTCCTTGTCGAACTGCTTGGTAATCACGCTGCCGGTGGCAACGTTGTTGATCACAGGAATCTTGGCTTCCTGATAGAAACGTTGCGACGCCAGTGCAACACCGGTGTTGATGAAGCCGACGGTGGCGACGACTTTTTCCTTGTTGATCAGTTCTTGCGCAACTTGCACACCGCGTTCGTTCTTGGCTTCGTCATCGCGTTCGACCAGTTGCAGCTGGCGACCCAGCACACCGCCGGAGGCGTTGATGTCGGCTACGGCCAGCTTGACGCCGTCACGCATGGATGCGCCCATCGGTGCAGAACCGCCGGTGAACGGACCGGACACCCCGATCTTGATCGGGTCGGCAGCTTGGCTGGAAAGGGAAAGGCTCAGCAATGCTGCTGCAACCAGAGCTTGGGTCTTGTAAGTCATTTGTCTTCCTCCTGGGTTTAATTATGTGGCCAGACCATCTTGTTGTGGACTAACTCTCCTCTGCCGCGGGTTCTCCGCAGCATCGGTATCGGGGCTGATTCTGTCGCATCTACCTTTCTCGAAACTTACAAACCTGTCAGGGTCTGACGGATGCTTTCAGGTAGCGGAACCGATTTTTCTTGTTTGAAATTAACCCACACGATCTTTGCGCCGCCATCAGCATAAATGATTTCCGGCTGGTCGACACGGCGGATTTCGTAGGTAGTTTCCACACTAGAACGGCCGGGCGGACTTGCGTACATCCGGACCTCGATGGCGGCCGGGTACTTGAGCTGACGCCGGAAGCTGCAATGCGCGTTGACGATCACCGGCCCCAGCCCGTCGGCTTCAATGCCGACGCCGATGACTTCCAGCCACTCGATGCGGGTCTGCTCCATGTAGCGGAAGTAGACGGTGTTGTTGACGTGGTTGAAAGCATCCATGTCGCCCCAGCGCACGTCCATGCGCGAGGTGTGAATCAGTATTTTGTCGGTCATTCGGGGGCTTGCCTTTCATTGGGCGCTAAAGCGATTCATCCATTGTTGAATTTATTTCATCTTTCCTGTGGAGGTTGCACCAGGTCTCGATCCATTCCTTGCCGTTTCATATCGATAGGCGGGAGTCCATTTCCATACTTATAAGAGGGAAATCACATAAAATACTTGGCATCGCGAACATATTTTGCGTTGCAGACTAGCATTCTCTCGCAAAATACTGAACAATAGCACGATCGTTCGCAAAATATTCCAACCAAAACCATACGGGACACTCCATGACTCAACCTCAAGATTTGCTGGCGCAATACGGCCCGCGCGAAGCAATGGAATACGACGTGGTCGTCGTCGGCGGCGGTCCGGCCGGCCTGTCGTCGGCCATCCGCATCAAGCAGCTCGCCGCTGAAGCCGGCAAGGAAGTCTCGGTGTGCGTACTGGAAAAAGGCAGCGAAGTCGGCGCCCACATTTTGTCCGGCGCCGTCATGGACCCGCAGGCGATCACCGAACTGTTCCCCGACTGGAAAGAACGCGGCGCGCCGCTCAATACCAAAGTCACCGAAGACCGTTTCCTGTTCCTCTCCGCCAGCAAGGCCTACAAGACACCATCGTGGATGCTGCCGGCCTGTTTCCAGAATCATGGCAACTACGTCATCTCGCTGGCCAACGTCACCCGCTGGCTGGGCCAGCAGGCTGAGGCGCTGGGCGTGGAAATCTTCCCCGGCTTCGCCGCCGCCGAAGTGCTCTACAACGACGACGGCTCCGTCAAGGGCGTGGCCACCGGCAACATGGGCGTGGACCGCCACGGCGAGCCGACCGGCGCATTCCAGCTGGGCATGGAACTGCACGCCAAATACACCTTCTTCGCCGAAGGTGCACGCGGCCATCTGGGCAAGCAACTGATCGCCAACTACAAACTCGACGCCGGCAAGGACCCGCAGACGTACGCCATCGGCATCAAGGAAATCTGGGAAATCGATCCCAAGATGCACCAGCCCGGCCTGGTGGTGCACACCGCCGGCTGGCCGCTCGACAGCGGCACTTACGGCGGCTCTTTCCTGTACCACCTGGAGAACAACCAGGTCGCGGTCGGCTATGTCGTCGGCCTGGCCTACGAGAATCCTTACCTGTCTCCCTACGAAGAATTCCAGCACTATAAAACGCATCCGGAAATCCGCAAGTTCTTCGAAGGCGGCAAGCGTCTTGCCTACGGCGCGCGTGCGATCACGGCCGGCGGCTTGCAATCGCTGCCGAAGCTGACCTTCCCGGGCGGCGCACTGATCGGCTGCGACGCCGGCTTCCTGAATGCGTCGCGCATCAAGGGCAGCCATGCCGCCATCAAGACCGGCATGCTGGCCGCCGAGGCCGTGTTCGCGGCCTTGAACGACGGTCGCCAGTTCGACGAGCTGACGGCCTACAGCGCCGCGTTCGAGAAGTCGTGGCTGCACGAAGAACTGTACAAGGCGCGCAATTTCAAGCCGTCGATGAGCAAGGGTTTATACACCGGCACACTGCTGGTCGGCATCGACCAGGTGCTGTTCGGCGGCAAGGCGCCGTGGACGCTGCATCATTCGCACGCCGACCACGAATGCCTGAAGCCGGCGTCCGACTTCACGCCGATCGCGTATCCGAAGCCGGACGGCAAGCTGACCTTCGACCGGCTGTCGTCGGTGTTCATCTCCAACACCAACCACGCGGAAGACCAACCGATCCATCTGACGCTGAAAGATGCTTCCGTGCCGGTCGGCGTCAACCTGGCGAAGTACGCCGGTCCGGAAGCACGCTACTGCCCGGCCGGCGTGTATGAGTTCGTGAAGAATGACGACAATACTGATCGCCTGCAGATCAACGCGCAGAACTGCGTGCACTGCAAGACCTGCGACATCAAGGACCCGACGCAGAACATCGTGTGGGTCACGCCGGAGGGCGGTGGCGGGCCGAACTACTCGAACATGTAATTGGCTTTCGCTTCAAACAAGAACGGCGCTTCGATCAAACGAAGCGCCGTTTTTGTTTCGGCATGGCCGTCGCTGCGAGGCGAGCGGATTTCATTTAGTATGGTCTCTCCCATAAGACCACCTTCTCTTACGAGGACCATAAAAATGATACGGAGACTTACCCTGGGCATCGTCGCGCCCTTGCTGCTTTCATCTTCCCTGCTATCCGCCACGGCGCACGCCGCCGGCTATCCGCAACAGCGCGAAGCCGACTGGATTGCGCCCTCCTTCACCTTTCATACCGGTGAAACGCTGAACAACTTCAAGCTGCACTACATCACAGTCGGCGATCCGGCCAATCCGGCGGTGTTGCTGCTCCACGGCACCTATCGCAGCGGCGCTGACATGGTCGGCAAGGATTTCGCGGGCGAGATGCTGGGCCCCGGGCAGCCGCTTGATGCGAGCAAGTACTATCTCATCATGCCGGACGCGATCGGGGCTGGAAAATCGGCCAAGCCATCCGACGGACTTCGTGCGAAATTCCCGCAATACAATTACGCCGACATGGTGCTGGCGCAATACCGGTTGGTGACGGAAGGCCTGGGCATCAAACACCTGCGCCTGGTGATGGGCAATTCCATGGGCGGCATGCAGACCTGGATGTGGGGAGAAACCTATCCGGCGATGATGGATGCGCTGGTGCCGATGGCGTCGCAGCCGATCGAGATGGCGAGCCGCAATTGGATGATGCGACGCGTGCTGGTCGAATCGATCAAACAGGATCCGGCCTGGAACGGCGGCAACTACAGTACGCAGCCACCGTCGCTGCGATTGGCCAACACCATGTTCGGCATTGCCACTGCCGGCGGCACCCTGGCCTATCAGGCGCTGGCGCCGACGCGCGCGCAGGCCGACAAGATCGTGGATGACCGCCTGGCTGCCCCGGTGACGGCGGACGCCAACGACTTCATCTATCAATGGGGATCGTCGTCGGATTTCAATGCCATGCCGAACCTGGCACGCATCCAGGCGCCTCTGCTGGCGATCAATTCGGCCGATGACGAACGTAATCCACCTGAGACCGGCACGATGACGGCGGCGCTGAAGCAACTGAAGAACGCGGAGTTGTATCTGATCCCGGCAAGTGCGGAAACACGCGGGCATGGAACGACCAGCTTTTCAAAATTCTATGCGCGGCAAGTCGGCGACTTTCTGAAAGCCCTGCCGCAACGCTGATCCCTGGAATCACAAATGAAAAAGGCTTCGATGGATATCGAAGCCTTTTTTATTGACGACAATTTGCGGCATGCGTGAACAAAGGATTACGCACTTGGCAATGTCCATTGTCCGTTGATGATTTTCTCCAGCCAGAACGCGCCGATGACCGTCTTGACGTCGGTTACCTTGCCCAGCCTGACCTGTTCCAGCAATTCCGACAGCGGCGCCTTGTAGATGTCGAGGAACTCGCCGTCGTCGAGTTTGCGCTCGCCTGCCGTCAAGCCGCGCGCCAGATAGATGTCCAAGTGCTCGTCCGAATAGGCAATCGCGTTATGAATGGTGCAAACGAATTGCCAGTCGGTCGCGGTGTAGCCGGTTTCTTCCCGCAGCTCGCGCTTGGCGCACTCCAGGTGATCTTCGCCGGCATCGATCTTCCCGGCCGGGAATTCGATGAAGACCTGGTCGAGCGGATACCGGAACTGGCGCTCCAGCAACACCGAACCGTCGTCGAACAATGGCAGGATCACCACTGCGCCCGGATGGCGGATATGTTCGCGTACCGCCTGTTTGCCGTCAGGCAGGCGAATCGTGTCGCGCTGCACCTTGAGGAAATGACCTTCGTAGACCAGCTTGCCGTCTACCTTGCTTTCTTTGAGATGTGCGTCCGGATGTGCGTCCATGGGAGATCAGGCAATCAATAAACGTGGAGGAGGAAGAAAAGCTTGTGGCCGCGACATGCAGGCATGTCGGACCACAGGATCGCGCAGCTCAGGCGTGGCTCTTGCGCAGATAGCGCACGACGTAGCCCGGATACGCCAACACCAGGAACAGACAGCCGGTGACGGCATAAAATTCCCAACGCTGGGTAAAGGCGTTGCCGATATTGGCTTCGAAGAAATGCGCAAGCGCGCCCACGACGAAATACAGTACCACCAACTCAAGCAAGCGCACCCATACCGGCTTGCGGTAATCGGGCGACTTGCTCAGGGGGATCAGCGCGAACAACTGCTGATTGAAGAAAGGCAGGTTGGCGGCCAGGACCGCCAACACGATGACACACCAGCTTAGTAGGGAAACGTTCACCGGCGGCTTCGCTTTACGCCGCGATGACTTTGCTCAGGAACGTCGCCAGCGTGGTGACGATGGCATTGGTGCAAGCGTCCATCAGGTGGCCGGGCCACAGACCGAGCACCAGGGCGGCCAAGCCGTTCAGGCTCAGCGCGATGCGCACGTCGAAGCTGGCGGTGATTTTGCCGTTGTCGGCAGGATCATCGAAGTACATGTTCTTGATCACGCGCAGGTAATAGAACGCACCGACCAGCGAGAACACCACGGCCAGCACGGCCAGCCAGATCTGGCCGGTACCCAGCACCGCTTGCAGCACCGACAGCTTGGCGTAGAAGCCGACCATCGGAGGAATGCCCGCCAGCGAGAACATCAGCACCAGCATGATGCCGGCGAACCATGGGCTGCGTTGATTCAGGCCCTTGAAATCGTCGAGCGTGTCGGCTTCGAAACCGGAGCGCGCCATCAGCAGGATCACGCCGAAGGTGCCCAGCGTGGTCAGTACATAAGTGATTGCGTAGAACAGCGACGAGCTGTAAGCGTTGACGGCCTGGAACAGGTTGCCGTCGACCACGCCCGACATCATGCCCAGCAACATGAAGCCCATGTGCGAGATGGTCGAGTATGCCAGCATGCGCTTGATGTTGGTCTGCGCCAGCGCCGTCACGTTTCCGATGATGATCGACAGCACGGCCAGCACCATCAGCATCTGTTGCCAGTCGATCGCCAGCGGCAGCAGGCCTTCGACCAGGATGCGGAAGACCATCGCGAACGCAGCCAGCTTGGGCGCGCCGCCGATCAGCAGCGTCATCGGCGTCGGTGCGCCGTGATAGACGTCAGGCACCCACATGTGGAATGGTACGGCGCCCAGCTTGAACGCCAGGCCCGCCACCACGAACACGATGCCGAACACCAGCACATTGCGGTCGACGGTGCCCGAGACGATGGCGCGGAAGACGTCGTTCAGTTCCAGCGAACCGGTGGCGCCGTAGAGCATCGAGATGCCGTACAGCAGGAAACCGGAAGCGAGCGCGCCGAGGATGAAGTACTTCATCGCGGCTTCGGTCGAACCGACATTGTCGCGGCGCAGGGCGACCAGCGCGTACAGCGACAGCGACATCAGTTCCAGGCCCAAGTAAATGGACAGGAAGCTATTGCCCGAGATCATGACCATCTGGCCCAGCAGCGCGAACAGCGCCAGCGCATAGAATTCGCCGCCGAGATGGCCGCCGCCGACGATGCCGCGGTCAGTGTTGTATTGGCGGCCGTAGATCAGCGTCAGGCCGATGGCCAGATAGGAGAACAGTTTCAGCAGGCTCGACAGCGGATCCGAGACGAACATGTTGCTGAAGGTGTAGACCGTTTCGCCGCTCGCGTAGTTGGTGAAGGTCAGCACCGCGCACACTACCAGCGCCAGCAGGGACAGCACGTAGGTAATGACGCGCTTTGCATCCGGCAAAAACATATCGATCAGCAGGATTGCGGAAGTCGCAATCAGCAGAAATATTTCCGGATAGACAGGGATCAGATTCATGTTGTTCATTTAGTTACCGCTTAGTTTCGTCCGCGTATTTTGTCCGCTTACCGTTGCCGCCGTTTTCAGCGGGCCTGCACTTCGCCTGCCCTGCCTGTTTCGAAACGTCGTACCGAATTGCTTCCTGGCGCCGGCGCTGCATGCTTCAGCAGCGCCGTCGCTTTGTTGCTTTAATTGCTGATCTTGGAGACCGACACGTGCTTCAACAGATCGCTAACCGAAGTCTGCATGGTGTCCGTCACCGGAGCCGGATACAGACCCATCACCAGCACGGCAATCGCCAGCAGACCGAGGATGAAGAATTCGCGCTTGTTGACGTCGGTCAGTTCCGCCACATGATGATTGGTCACCGCGCCGAAGATCACGCGCTTGGTCAGCCACAGCGAGTAAGCCGCACCCAGGATCAGGGCAGTTGCCGACAGCAGGCCGATCCAGAAGTTGAACTTGACTGCGCCCAGGATCACCATGAATTCGCCGACGAAACCGGAGGTCGCAGGCAAGCCGCAGTTGGCCAGCGAGAACAGGATGAAGAACGCTGCGAAGCGCGGCATCTTGTTGACCACACCGCCGTACTGGGCGATTTCACGGGTATGCATGCGGTCGTACAGCACGCCGATACACATGAACATCGCACCGGACACGAAGCCGTGGGAAATCATCTGTGCGATACCGCCCTGCACCGCCATGTCGTTGAACATGAAGAAGCCCAGCGTGACGAAGCCCATGTGGGCGATCGACGAGTACGCCACCAGTTTCTTCATGTCCTGCTGCACCAGCGCAACCAGACCGATGTAGATCACGGCGACCAGCGACAGCGTGATCATGAAACCGGACAGCGCATGGCTGGCGTCGGGAGCGATCGGCAGCGAGAAACGCAGGAAACCGTAAGCACCGAGCTTCAGCATGATCGCAGCCAGCACGATCGAACCGCCGGTAGGCGCTTCCACGTGGGCGTCAGGCAGCCAGGTATGCACCGGCCACATCGGCACCTTGACCGCAAACGCCATCAGGAATGCGAAGAACAGCAGTTTTTGCTCGATCATCGACAGCGGCAGTTGATGCCATGTCGGGATTTCGAAGCTGCCGCCGGACACGATGTACAGATAGATCAGCGCGATCAGCATCAGCAGCGAACCGAGCAAGGTGTACAGAAAGAACTTGAACGCCGCATACACGCGGTTGGCGCCGCCCCACACACCCACGATGATGAACATCGGGATCAGGGTCGCTTCGAAGAACACATAGAACAGCATGCCGTCGAGTGCCGAGAACACGCCAATCATCAGGCCCGACAGGATCAGGAATGCGCCCATGTATTGGCCGACGCGCTTCTGGATCACTTCCCAGCCGGCCAGCACCACGATCACGGTGATGAAAGCGGTCAGCGGAATGAACCACAGCGACAGGCCGTCAATACCGAGGAAGTAGCTGATGTTGAAACGATCGATCCAGGGCGTCTTTTCGACGAATTGGTAACCGTGGGCGGCGGCATCGAAATGCAGCACCAGCGGGATAGTCACCAGCAAGCTGACGACGGCGCCGAGCAGCGCCAGCCAACGCGCGATGGATGGATTGTCGTCACGGCCCACGGCCAGGACGAGTACGCCGAACGCGACCGGACACCAGATCGCGAGGCTAAGGAGAGGAAAAGTTGACTGCATCATGGTTGTTATCTTCTTACAGCTTATTTGCCAAACGGAAACGGCATGAACCAAACCAGGAAACCCAGCACCCCGATAATCATCACGAAAGCGTAATGGTAGATGTAACCGGATTGCCACAGGCGCGTGACCTTCGAGAACCAGTTGACGACCTTGGCGCTGCCGTTGACGACCAGGCCGTCGATCAGGCCCTTGTCGCCGATAGTCCACAGGCCGGAGCCCAGCATGCGCGCGCCGCCGGCAAATACGACGTCATTGAACTTGTCCATGTAGTACTTGTTGTCCAGCAAGGTGTAGATCGCGCTGAACTTGTCCTTGAACCAGGCAGGAACGCGCGGGTTAACCATGTAGAAGTAGTACGCCGTCACCACGCCGGCAATCGCCAGCCACAGCGGCGCGGATGTCAGCGAATGCACCGCCATCGCGATCGGACCATGGAATTCATGCGCCAGCTCTTCGAGAGCCTTGTGGTTTTCGCCGACGAAAATCACGTTCTTGAAGAAATCACCGAAGACCAGCGGCGAGATCGCGAAGAAACCGATGATGACCGATGGAATGGCCAGCAGGATCAGCGGCAATGTCACCACAAGCGGCGACTCGTGCGGCTTCTGGCCCGGGGCCAGACCGTGATGTTCGTGGTCGTCGTGCGCATCGTCATCATGGCCGTGCGCATCGTGTGCATGATCGTCGTGCGCACCGTGTGCAGCAGCAGGTGCATGATGATCATCATGGCCATGTGCATCGGCCTTGCCGAAACGCTCTTCGCCATGGAACACCATGAAGTACATGCGGAACGAATAGAACGCGGTCACGAACACGCTGGCCAGCACGGCGAAGTAGGCAAAACCGGAACCCGCCAGATGGGATTCGGCGGCAGCTTCGATGATGCTGTCCTTCGAATAGAAACCGGAGAAGAACGGCGTGCCGATCAGCGCCAGGGAACCCAGCAGCGACGTGATCCAGGTGATCGGCATGTATTTGCGCAGGCCGCCCATGTTGCGCATGTCCTGGTCATGGTGCATGCCGATGATCACGGAACCGGCGCCGAGGAACAGCAGCGCCTTGAAGAATGCGTGCGTCATCAGGTGGAATACGGCGACCGAATAAGCCGAGGCGCCCAGCGCGACGGTCATGTAACCCAACTGCGACAGTGTCGAATATGCCACCACGCGCTTGATGTCGGTCTGCATGGTGCCGAGGAAGCCCATGAACAGCGCGGTGATTGCGCCGATCACGAGAATCACGGACAAGGCAGTGTCGGACAGTTCGAACAGCGGCGACATGCGGGTCACCATGAAGATGCCGGCGGTCACCATCGTCGCCGCGTGAATCAGCGCGGAAATCGGGGTCGGGCCTTCCATCGAATCAGGCAGCCAGACGTGCAGCGGGAACTGCGCAGACTTGCCCATCGCGCCGACGAACAGGCAGATACATGCCACGGTCAGCAACATCCAGTCGGTGCCCGGCAACGTCAGCTGAGCCAACTCGCCGCGCTTGGCAAACACTTCGCCGTAATTCATGGAACCGGCGTAGGCCAGCAACAGGCCAATGCCGAGGATAAAGCCGAAGTCGCCGACGCGGTTGACCAGGAAGGCCTTCATGTTGGCCTTGATCGCGGTCGGACGGGTGTACCAGAAACCGATCAGCAGATAGGAAACCAGGCCCACTGCTTCCCAGCCGAAGAACAGTTGCAGGAAGTTGTTGCTCATGACGAGCATCAGCATCGAGAACGTGAACAGCGAGATGTACGAGAAGAAGCGGTTGTAGCCGTCATCGTCTTTCATGTAGCCGATGGTGTAGACGTGCACCATGAGGGACACGAAGGTCACCACGCACATCATCATCGCCGTCAGGCTGTCGATCAGAAAGCCGACTTCCAGCTTCAGTCCGGCCACCGTCATCCAGGTGTACAGCGTGCCGTTGTAGGTCGCGCCGTCGATTACCGCCAGCAAGGTCTGGACGGAAATGATCAGTGCGATCAACACGCCGAGGATGGTCGCCGTGTGCGAAACCTTGCGGCCGACTACATTGCCGAAGAACTTCGTCCCGAGCAGGCCTGCGATCGCAGAACCGGCCAACGGCGCCAGTGGTACGGCCAAAAGAAGATGTGGGTTAAGTTGCCCCGCCATGATGAACCTTATCGCTATTTGGGTTCTCTTCGAATCGGGAAGATTCTCGGAGAACACCCATCTTTAAATGAAATTTACATTCAATCCATGTGCACTGCGAATGCACCAACACTCAAAACCAAGCTCAACCGATCCGCTTATCCCTTGAGCGTGTCCAGATCTTCCACGTTGATGGTGTCCAGATTACGGAACAGCACCACCAGGATGGCCAGGCCGATTGCGGATTCCGCAGCCGCGACCGTGAGGATGAAGAACACGAAGATCTGCCCTGCCGCATCGCCGAGGTAATGCGAGAAGGCGATGAAGTTCATGTTCACCGCCAGCAGCATCAGTTCGATTGCCATGAGCAACACGATGACGTTCTTGCGATTGAGGAAAATGCCGACGATCGAGATCGCGAACAGGATCGCGCCGAGGATCAGATAATGCGAGAGCGAGAGAGTCATGATTGCGCGCCCCTTAGGATTGTTGTTCCGCGCCCGATGCCTGTGCATCGTCGCCGGTGTTGCGGGTGGATTCTGCCTTCATCTTGACCAAGCGAACGCGATCGGTGCTCTTGACCTTGACTGCATCAGCCGGCGAGAAGTACTTGCTGTCCTTGCGGCGACGCAGCGTCAGCGCCACGGCGGCCACGATGGCGACCAGCAGGATCACGGCAGCGACTTCAAAGGCGTAGACGTATTCGGTGTAGATCTGCATGCCCAGCGCCTTGGTGGTGCCGATGGTATTGGCTGCAGCCGGCACTTGCGCTTCCGGCGCCCAGAAACTGCGCAGCAGCACCGCCGCCATTTCCAGGACGATGATCACGCCGATGGTCGCGGCCAGCGGGAAGTATCCCCAGAAGCCCTCTCGCATCTTGTCGAGATTGATGTCGAGCATCATCACCACGAACAGGAACAGCACCATCACCGCGCCGACGTAGACCAGCACCAGCACGATGGCGAGGAATTCCGCCTTCAGCAACATCCAGATACCGGCCGCAGAAAAGAAGGCCAGCACGAGGAACAGGGCCGCATGCACCGGATTGCGGGCCGTAATGACGCGTAATGCGGCGAGCACGAGGACCACCGAAAACGCATAGAACAAGACAGTTTTAAATTCCATAATCAACCAAAAAGTTGGCTAAACCAGCATCAGATCATTCGATCGCCCGATCCATCGATCAGGCTATCCAACGAGCCTCAGACCCGATCATCTCAGCGGCACGCACCAACCTGCACGCATGCCGTCCCGAACTCAATCAACGATATGCAGCGTCTGCAGTACGTGCAGCGGCAATTTCATTTTCGTAACGATCACCAACGGCCAGCAGCATTTCCTTGGTGTAGTACAGATCGCCGCGCTTTTCACCGTGGTATTCCAGGATGTGCGTTTCAACGATCGAATCGACCGGGCACGATTCCTCGCAGAAACCGCAGAAAATGCACTTGGTCAGATCAATGTCGTAACGCGTGGTGCGGCGCGAACCGTCATCACGCTGTTCCGATTCGATCGTGATCGCCATCGCAGGGCAAACCGCTTCGCACAGCTTGCAGGCGATGCAGCGTTCTTCACCGTTCGGATAGCGGCGCAAGGCGTGCAGACCGCGGAAACGCGGCGACTGCGGCGTCTTCTCTTCCGGGAATTGAATCGTGATCTTGCGCGCGAACAGGTAACGGCCGGTCAGGGCCAGGCCCTTGAACAGCTCCCGCAACATCAGGCTGCCGAAAAAATCCTTAATAGCTTCCATGCTTCTCACCTCAGCCTTTACATTACTTCCAAATATTCCACGAGGTCTGCATCCAGGTCGCAACGATCACCAGATACACCAATGTCAGCGGAATGAACACTTTCCAGCCCAAACGCATGATCTGGTCATAGCGGTAGCGCGGGAACGATGCGCGCACCCAGATGAACAGCGACACGATGAAGAAGGTCTTGATGCCCAGCCAGATCCAGCCCGGAATGAAGTCCAGGATGCTCAGCGGCGATGCCCAGCCGCCCAGGAACAGCAGCGCGGTCAGGATCGAAATCAGCCACATGTTGGCGTATTCGGCCAGGAAGAACATCGCGAACGACATGCCCGAGTATTCGATCATGTGACCGGCCACGATTTCGGATTCGCCCTCAACCACGTCGAACGGGTGGCGGTTGGTTTCAGCGATGCCCGAGACGATGTAGATCACGAAAATCGGCAGCAGCGACAGCCAGTTCCACGACAGGAAACCGAGGCCGTGATCGGCGAAGTAACCCTTGCCCTGGCTGGTGACGATGTCGATCAGGTTCAGGCTGCCGGACACCATCAGCACGATGACCAGGCAGAAGCCCATCGAGATTTCGTACGACACCATCTGCGCCGAGGCGCGCATGGCGCCAAGGAACGCGTACTTCGAGTTGGACGCCCAGCCGGCGATGATCACGCCGTAGACTTCCATCGAAGTGATCGCCATGACGAACAGCAGACCGGCATTGACGTTGGCGATGACCGCTTCCGGTCCGAACGGGATCACCGCCCAGGCGGCTAGCGCCGGCATGATGGTCATGATCGGCGCGATGAAGAACAGCACCTTGCTGGCGCGCGCCGGCGTGGTCACTTCCTTGAAGATCAGTTTCAGCGCATCGGCAATCGGTTGCAGCAGACCGGCAGGACCGACGCGATTCGGACCGAGACGGACGTGCATCCAGCCGATCAGCTTGCGCTCCCACAGCGTCAGGTAAGCAACGCAGCCCAGCAGCGGCACCATCACGACCAGAATCTTCAGCAGGCTCCAGACGAAGGTCCAGACATACGGCCAGGCCGTACCCAGATACGTGGGGCCGACTGCGTTGATGTTGGCAATCAGTTGATCCATTACGCTTTCTCCACAACGATTGCGCCGAACATGCTGCCCAGATTGGCGGTGCTTGCATGGGCGGCTGCTACTCGTACGACGTTTTCCGGCAAGGTCTTGTCGATGGCTGCAGTCAGCAGCGCGCTGCCCTGCCCTTGCTTGACGCTGACGCGATCGCCGGCGGCGATGCCGAGTTTTTGCGACAAGGCCGACGACAGCCATGCCTTCGGCGCCTGGCCGTCTTGCGTTTGCAGCAGCGCCGGCGAACGGCGTGCGATGGCATCGGCAAAATGGATAGGCACGTCGGCCAGGCGTTCCAGCGCGCCGTTGGCGGCAACGCCGCCTGCTTGCGGGGCCAGCTTGGCGAGGTTGTTCAGGCGAGCCGACAGATCGGTTTCAGTGCCGATGACTTCGGCGCGAATCGATTCCGACGTTTCGTAGTCGAAATTCTGCAGACCGAGCAGATTGCCCAGGACGCGCAACACCTTCCATGCCGGACGGGCGTCGCCCAGCGGCTTGACGGTGCCGTTGAAACTTTGCGCACGGCCTTCGGCGTTGACGAAAGTGCCCGAAGTTTCGGTGAACGGTGCGATCGGCAGCAACACGTCGGCATAATCGGCGCCGTGCTTGAATGCCGACATCACGACGACCATTTCGGCTTGCTTCAGCGCGGCGGCGGCGGCCTGCGCATCGTGGCTGTCGAGTTCCGGTTCGGCGTTCAGCAGCAAGTAGGCCTTGCGCGGTTGCGCGAAAGCCTGCAGCGCGTTGGCGCCGTCCTTGCCTGGGATCGCGTTGGCGAGGTAACCGCCGACGGCGTTGCCGCCCTCAGTCAGGTAACCCAGCTTGGCACCGGTTTGTTCGGCGATCCATTGCGCGGCGGCGTGCAGTTGCGATGCTTGCGGATGTTGCGCAGCGGCGTTGCCCAGCAACACGGCCTTGGACGTGCCGGACAGCAGGCTGGCTGCGGTCTGCTTGGCTTCCTGCGACGCTTCGATGTTCTCGAAGCCGGCCGGAGCAGCTATACCCTTGGCTTGCGCCACGGCGGCAACGACGCCGCTCAGTGCTGCCAGCCATGCGGATGGCGCCGCGATGATCTTGTTGGCGACCGGCATCAGCAGGTCGTCGTCGGCGGCGTGCAGGACGCTGATCTTGGCGCCGCTCTTGACTGCCTGGCGCAGACGCGCGGTCAGCAGCGGATGATCCTTGCGCAGGAACGAGCCGATGATCAGGGCGCGATTCAGTTCAGAGAATTCGACGATGGACATGCCCAGCCATGGATTGACCTGGTGGTCCAGCGCGAAGTCGGATTGACGCAGGCGGAAATCGATGTTTTCCGAACCCAGGCCGCGCACGACTTTTTGCAGCAATGTCAGTTCTTCCAGCGTCGAATACGGTGTACCCAACGCCGCGATGGCGCTGGCGCCGTGTTCGTGGCGGATATTGCGCAGGCCGTGTGCGACGTATTCCAGTGCAACTTGCCATTCGACTTCCTGCCACTTGCCGTCTTGCTTCAGCATCGGCTTGGTCAGGCGCTCTTCGCTGTCCAGCGCTTCGTAGGCGAAGCGGTCCTTGTCGGAAATCCAGCATTCGTTGACTGCTTCGTTTTCCAGCGGCAGAACGCGCATGACCTTGCCGCCCTTGACCTGAACGATCAGGTTGGCGCCGAGGCTGTCATGCGGGCTGACCGACTTGCGGCGTGACAATTCCCACGTACGCGCAGCGTAGCGGAACGGCTTCGATGTCAACGCGCCGACCGGGCACAGATCGATCATGTTGCCCGACAGTTCGGAGTTGACGGTGTTGCCGACAAAGGTGGTGATCTCGGAGTGCTCGCCGCGACCCAGCATGCCCAGTTCCATGACGCCGGCGACTTCCTGGCCGAAGCGCACGCAGCGTGTGCAGTGGATGCAACGGTTCATTTCCTTCATGGAGATCAGCGGACCGACGTCCTTCGGCGGCACGACGCGCTTTTCTTCTTCGTAGCGCGAAGTGGAACTGCCGTAGCCGACCGCCAGATCCTGCAGCTGGCACTCGCCGCCCTGATCGCAGATCGGGCAATCCAGCGGATGGTTGATCAGCAGGAATTCCATGACGCCTTTTTGCGCCTTGACCGCCTTGTCGCTCGCGGTACGAACGATCATGCCCGCCGTGACCGGGGTCGCACAGGCAGGCAAAGGCTTCGGCGCCTTTTCGACGTCGACCAGACACATGCGGCAGTTGGCCGCAATGGATAATTTTTTGTGATAACAAAAATGAGGAATGTAAGTGCCGACCTTGTTGGCAGCATCCATAACCATGCTGCCTTCTTGCACTTCAACTTTTTTGCCGTCTATTTCGATTTCAACCATGGCTTTTTGCCCAAGCTAAGTATTCTTTTGACCTTGAAGACATGCGCCCTGCCTTGTCGCCGTTCGCATGTCTTGCCGTGCTGCTTGCCGCTTAAATATAAGCCGGCACCGAGCAGTGTTTGTGCTCGATGTGATACTCAAATTCTTCGCGGAAGTTCTTGATGAAAGCTCGCACCGGCATCGCCGCCGCATCGCCCAGCGCGCAGATGGTGCGGCCCTGGATGTTGTCGGCAACCGAATTGAGCACATCGAGGTCTTCCAGCTTGCCGTGACCGTTTTCGATACGCTCGACCATGCGGTACATCCAGCCTGTGCCTTCGCGGCACGGCGTACATTGACCGCAGGATTCTTCGTAGTAGAAATACGCCAGGCGCAGCAGCGACTTGACCATGCAACGCGTTTCATCCATGACGATGACCGCGCCCGAACCCAGCATCGAGCCGGCCTTGGCGATGGCGTCGTAGTCCATGGTGGTTTCCATCATGACGTCGCCGCGGATCACCGGAGCGGACGAACCGCCTGGAATCACCGCCTTGAGCTTCTTGCCGCCGCGCATACCGCCAGCCAGTTCCAGCAGCGTCGAGAACGGCGTGCCGAGCGGGATTTCATAATTGCCCGGACGCTCGACGTCACCGGAGATCGAGAAGATCTTGGTGCCGCCGTTGTTCGGCTTGCCGATGTCGGCGTAGGCTTGCGCGCCGATCTTGAAGATGAACGGGACAGCTGCGAAGGTTTCGGTATTGTTGATCGTGGTCGGCTTGCCGTACAGGCCGAAGCTGGCTGGGAACGGCGGCTTGAAGCGCGGCTGGCCCTTCTTGCCTTCCAGCGACTCCAGCAACGCAGTTTCTTCGCCGCAGATATAGGCGCCGTAACCATGGTGGCCGTGCAGCTGGAAGCTGAAATTGGTGCCGAGGATGTTGTCGCCCAGGAAGCCCGCAGCGCGCGCCTCTTCCAGCGCTTCTTCAAAACGCAGGTACGCGTCGAAGATTTCGCCGTGGATGTAGTTGTAGCCGACCGTGATGCCCATTGCGTAGCCGCCGATGATCATGCCTTCGATCAGCGAGTGCGGGTTGTAGCGAATGATGTCGCGGTCCTTGAACGTGCCCGGTTCGCCTTCATCGCTGTTGCAGACCAGGTACTTCTGTCCTGGGAACTGGCGCGGCATGAAACTCCACTTCAGGCCGGTCGGGAAACCCGCACCGCCGCGACCACGCAAGCCCGAAGACTTGAGCTCGGCGATGACTTGTTCAGGAGTGATGTTTTCAGCCAGGATACGCTTGAGCGACTCGTAGCCGCCACGCTTGACGTAATCCTCCAGGTGCCAGTTCTGGCCATCCAGATCCGCCAGGATCAGCGGTTTGATATGACGATCGTGCAGACAAGTCATTTCTTGAGTTCCTCCAGCAGCGCGTCGATCTTGTCGTTCGACATCCAGCTGCACATGCGGTGATTATTGACCAGCATGACAGGTGCGTCGCCGCATGCGCCCATGCATTCGCCTTCGACGATCGTGAACTGACCGTCGGCGGTGGTTTCCTTGTAGCCGACACCGAGCGTGTGCTTCAGGTGATGCGCCGCACGGTCGCCGCCAGACAGCAGGCATGGCAGATTCGTACAGACGGTGATCTTGTGCTTGCCCTGCGGGCTGGTGTTGAACATGTTGTAGAACGTGGCGACTTCCTGCACGGCCACCGCAGGCATGCCGATGTAGTCGGCGATTTCCTGTTGCAGCTCGGCAGGCAGCCAGCCGTGTTCGTCCTGCGCAATGCGCAGCGCGGACATGACGGCCGACTGGCGTTGATCCGCCGGGTATTTCGCGAGTTCGCGATCGATTTTCTTTAGAGCGTCTTGACTTAACAGCATATCGTTGGCCATCCGTGCGCATGGTTTTTTGAGAACCCGCGCGGGTTTATCGGATATTCCCCAGAACCTAATGGGTTTTCAAAAACATCCAGAGACCGGCTTTACCGGTCGATTTCACCAAACACAATGTCTTGCGTGCCGATGATGGTTACGGCATCGGCAATCATGTGACCCTTGGCCATCTCATTGAGACTTTGCAAATGCGCATAACCGGGCGCACGGATCTTCATGCGGTAAGGCTTGTTGGCGCCGTCCGACACGAGGTAGATGCCGAACTCGCCCTTCGGATGTTCAACCGCTGCATACGTTTCGCCCGGCGGCACGTGGAAGCCTTCGGTGAACAGTTTGAAGTGGTGGATCAGGTCTTCCATGTTGGACTTCATGTCCACGCGCGGCGGCGGTGCAATCTTGTGATTGTCGATGATGACCGGACCCGGGTTGTTGCGCAGCCACTCGACGCATTGCTTGATGATGCGGTTCGACTGGCGCATTTCTTCCACGCGCACCAGGTAGCGGTCATAGCAGTCGCCGTTCTTGCCGACCGGGATGTCGAAATCGAGCAAGTCGTAGACTTCGTACGGCTGCTTCTTGCGCAGATCCCATTCAATGCCCGAACCGCGCAGCATCGGACCGGAAAAGCCCATTGCCATCGCACGTTCCGGCGAGACCACGCCGACGCCGACCAGACGCTGCTTCCAGATGCGGTTGTCGGTCAGCAGTGTTTCGTACTCGTCGACGTATTTCGGGAAACGGTTGGTGAAGTCTTCAATGAAGTCCAGCATCGAGCCCTGGCGGTTTTCATTGAGTTGCTTGATGGCCTTGTCGTTGCGGATGATCGACGCCTTGTACTGCGGCATCGTGTCCGGCAGGTCGCGATACACGCCGCCCGGACGATAGTAGGCTGCATGCATCCGTGCGCCGGACACCGCTTCGTAGCAATCCATCAGGTCTTCGCGTTCGCGGAAGGCGTACAGCAGCACGCCCATCGCGCCGACGTCCAGACCGTGTGCGCCGATCCACATCAGGTGGTTCAGCAGGCGGGTGATTTCGTCGAACATGACGCGGATGTACTGGGCGCGCAGCGGCACTTCGATGCCGAGCAGCTTCTCGATGGCCATGACGTAGGCGTGCTCGTTGCACATCATCGACACGTAATCGAGACGGTCCATGTACGGAACCGATTGCAGGTAGGTTTTTTGCTCGACCAGCTTTTCGGTGCCGCGATGCAGCAGACCGATATGCGGGTCGGCGCGCTGAATGACTTCGCCGTCCAGCTCGAGCACCAGACGCAGCACGCCGTGCGCCGCCGGATGCTGTGGACCAAAGTTCAGCGTGTAATTCTTGATTTCAGCCATTATTTAATCCCGTAGTTTTCTTCACGAATGACACGCGGCGTGATTTCACGCGGCTCAATCGTTACGGGTTGATAGATCACTCGTTTCTGCTCGGCGTCGTAACGCATTTCGACATATCCCGACACCGGGAAGTCCTTTCGGAACGGATGACCAATGAAGCCGTAGTCGGTAAGGATGCGGCGCAAGTCGTCGTGACCGTCGAACAGGATGCCGAAGAAGTCGAAGGTCTCGCGCTCGTACCAGTTGGCGGCGGACCAGATGTTCATGACCGAGGCCACCAGCGGCAGCTCGTCGTCCGGCGCAAAAACGCGCACGCGAACGCGCCAGTTATGCGTGAGCGACAGCAGATGCGAGACCACCGCAAAGCGCGGACCATCCCAGACGCCGTCGCCGTACGTCGAGTAGTCGACGCCGCACAGGTCCATCAATTCTTCGAAACGGGTATCGGCGTGATCGCGCAGAACGCGCATCGCCGAGAGATAATCGGTGGACTTGACCACTACCGTGATCTCACCCAAAGACACTGTCAAATTCTGAAGATACCCTCCAAGCGCATTGCGCAAGGCAGCTTCGAGAGTTTCCAATTTTGTAGTCATACTGACCCTTCCACTCTCTTAGCGCGCAATGGTATTGGTGCGCTTGATCTTATTTTGCAGCTGGATCACGCCATACAGCAGCGCTTCAGCTGTCGGCGGGCAGCCTGGAACATACACGTCGACCGGCACGATGCGGTCGCAACCGCGCACGACGGAATACGAATAATGATAGTAGCCGCCGCCGTTGGCACAGGATCCCATCGAGATCACCCAGCGCGGCTCGGCCATCTGGTCGTACACCTTGCGCAGGGCCGGCGCCATCTTGTTGCACAGCGTGCCGGCAACGATCATGACATCGGACTGACGCGGCGACGGACGGAACATGATGCCGAAGCGATCCAGGTCGTAGCGCGATGCGCCGACGTGCATCATCTCAACCGCGCAGCACGCCAGACCAAAGGTCATCGGCCACATGGAGCCGGTACGGGTCCAGTTGATTACCTTATCCAGCGAGGTGGTAACAAACCCTTCGTTTAATACGCCTTCAATTGACATGGCTCACTCCCAATCCAGGGCACCCTTTTTCCAGATGTACCAAAAACCGACAACAAATTCAGCGATGAACACCATCATCGTGATGTAGCCAGACCAGCCCAGGTCGCGCATGGAAACGCCCCACGGGAAGAAAAATGCAGTTTCGAGATCAAACAGAATGAACAGGATGGCGACGAGGTAATACCGCACATCGAATTTCATGCGGGCATCTTCAAAAGCTTCAAAGCCGCATTCGTAAGGAGAGGTCTTTTGCGCATCAGGCCGGTGAGGACCGAGCAAACGACCGAGTAACTGAGGAGCGACACCAACACCGATGCCGACTAGGATAAACAACAGAACTGGAAAGTAATTTTCGAGGTTCACGATTTGGCGTAGGTTTGTTGATAATTAGCGGAATGATTCTCAATATCAAACAGCTTTTTCCTCGACAAAAAGCCAGCTCGGGACTTAGTCCTTTGCTGGCTTTTCTCGGTATTTCATGGTGCCGACGACGAGACTCGAACTCGTACAGCTTTCGCCACTACCCCCTCAAGATAGCGTGTCTACCAATTTCACCACGTCGGCTTGAGACTGCAATTGTAACCCGTTTTGATGCTCTTGTTCAATGCACAATCGCACTAAAACTTCACAAACTGCTTTAAGTTTTGCGCATTATTACACTCTGCGCAAAAGACTATTTCGGAATCTGATTCGATTGATCTGCAGGATTAGCAGGAGCTGCGGCGGGAGCGCCCGATGCAGCCGGTGTTGCCGGAATTGCCGCTGCCGGAGCAGGCAGATTATCCATGACGCCGCCGGATTGCGAAACATGATGATTGCCGACGAATGCCAGCGCGAGAGTGGCCGCAAAAAAGATCGCGGCAGCGATGCCGGTCGACTTCGACAAGAAGTTGGAAGAACCCGTGGCGCCGAACAAGCTGCCCGACGCGCCCGAACCGAACGCCGCCCCCATATCCGCCCCTTTGCCGTGCTGCAGCAGAACCAGACCGATGATAGTCAGCGCCGCGAGCACCTGAACGACAACAATAACAGTAAATAAAGTATTCATATAGCCATCTTAAATTAAAACAACAAACAATCAGTTGCCCTGGGCAGCCTGGACAATCGCCAGGAAATCCGCCGCTTTCAGAGCCGCGCCACCAATCAGACCACCATCGATATCCGACATGGCCAGCAGTTCCTTGGCGTTATCGGGTTTCATGCTACCACCGTAGAGGATTTGCACCCTGACGGCGGCGTCAGCATTTTTCGCAGCCAGGCGTGTGCGCAACATCGCGTGCACATCCTGCGCCATGGCGGGCGTCGCCGTCTTGCCCGTGCCGATGGCCCAGACCGGTTCGTACGCCACCACAATCTTTTGTACGTCGGCGACATCCAGCGCCGCCAGCACCACATCGAGCTGGCCGCCGACGATGTCGTTGGTGCGCCCTGCTTCGCGCTCCGCCAGCGTCTCGCCGACGCAGACCACAGGCGTCAGACCTGCCTTCAGCGCCGCCGCCGTCTTGGCGGCGACCGCCGCGTCGTTTTCGCCGTGATAGGCGCGACGCTCGGAGTGGCCCACGATGGCATATTTACAGCCGAATTCAGCCAGCATGGCTGCCGACACTTCCCCTGTATAGGCGCCGCTTGCATGGGCGGAAACGTCTTGCGCGCCCAAGGCAAGCGAGGAGCCGGCAACGGCCGCCTGCACTTGCGCCAGATAAGGAGCAGGCACGCATACGGCGACATCGGCATTGGCGCTGACGAGACCGGCCCGGATATCGGCGACCAGAGCGGCGTTGGCAGCGAGGCTGCCATTCATTTTCCAGTTACCGGCAACTAATTTACGGCGCATAAAAGGGAGAGCCAAAGGACGAATTAAGGGGAGAATTCTGAATAACCCCGCATTCTATCGCGCCGCGGCAAACCCGGTCAAACCAAACGCCGGGGTATCTGGCCCTTCCGCAGTTTTATTTAATCCAGCGCAAGCATGATCTTGCCGACATGCGCACTCGATTCCATGAGCGCGTGCGCCTGCGACGCCTGCGCCAGCGGGAAAGTCTTGTAGATCACCGGTTTCACCTTGCCGCTGGCGAGCAGCGGCCAGACGCGCTCCTGCAATTGATGAGCGATGAACGCCTTGAACTCCACCGGACGCGGGCGCAAGGTCGAACCCGTCACCGTCAGGCGGCGACGCAGGATCTGGCTCATGTCCAGTTGTCCCTTGGCGCCGCCCAGCAAGGCGATGATGACCAGCCGGCCGTCGTCGGCCAGGGTCTTGATTTCGCGCGGCAGGTAATCGCCCCCGACCATGTCGAGGATGACGTCGACGCCGCGGCCTTCGGTGACCGCCTTGACGGCTTCTTCGAAATCTCCGGTACGGTAGTTGATGGCCAGTTCCGCTCCCAGAGCTTCGCAGGCGCGGCACTTGTCATCCGAGCCGGCGGTCGCGAACACGCGATGCCCCAGCGCCGCCGCAATCTGGATCGCGGTCACGCCGATGCCCGACGAACCGCCCTGCACCAGCAGGGTTTCGCCTGGAGCAAGGCGCGCCCGTTCGAACACGTTGCTCCAGACGGTGAAAAAATTCTCGGGCAGCGCCGCTGCCTGCAGCGCGCTCAGGCCTTGCGGCACGGGCAGGCATTGCGCCAGCGGCGCAGCGCAGTATTCGGCGTAACCGCCGCCCTGCACCAGCGCGCACACCAGATCGCCTTTTTTGAACGTGCTGCCGCTGAGGTCGCCATCCACAATTTCGCCGGCGACTTCCAGCCCCGGCAGGTCCGAAGCACCCGGCGGCACCGGATAGTTGCCCTGGCGCTGGAATACGTCCGGACGATTGACGCCGGCGGCATGGACCTTGATCAGGATTTCGCCGTTTTTAAGCTGCGGCAGTGGCCGTTCGCACAACTGCAGTACTTCAGGCCCGCCGAATTCGGTAATTTCAATTGCCCGCATGTTTTTCCTTTGACGCCGCGACGGCGTCAGCAATGACGAACCGACTGTTTACAGCGATGCGGCCGCGCGCGCGGCGGTATCGTACAAACCGGAGGCGCTGCGCAACAATTGCGCGGCCTCGCCGATCGCCTGGTTCTGGATGCCGCTGTCGACCTGCACCTCGATCAAGCAGCGCTCACGCACTTCCTTGTAGCGCATGCAAAGCTGCTGGCCCTCGTCGGTAGTCGAGAACAGCAATTCCTTGCCGGCCTTTTCGCTCTTCACGTAACCGGCCTTGACCAGTTTCTTGAGCGCATAAGTGACAACATGCGTATCCTCGATATTCAGGACAAAACAAATGTCCGCGAGTTTCTTCTTGCGTTCGCGGTGGTTCACGTGATGCAACAAAGAGACCTCGATTGCCGTCATATCTTTAGCACCCGCAGCCATCATGCAGCGCATCATCCAGCGATTGAACGCATTGCCTGCCATGATCAGGGCATATTCCAGCTCGGACAGCTCTGCGCTGCGCTCGGAAACGAGATGATTGGAAGAGACGATTTTGGTCGGAGATTTTTGTGTCACGGCCTGTTCCGGCGTGTTTTTAAGGGATTTGTCGCTCATAAGGGCTTTTCTATCGTGAAAATGTTCGTACAACCACGACACTATATAGCAATCTTAAATAAATAATTTATCTATATATTGTCTATACCTTGTCCGAAATGTATGATCCCTCGGGATTAACGGGCGCAAGCCTTCCAGCCAGATTCGGATGACAATGATTCAACCCCAACTCCACTTCCTCGGCGACGGCGCACTGCTGTGCAATCTGCCGCCGCCGGCCACCCTGGCGCATCAACAACGTATCTGGAGCATTGCCGATGCAGCGACGCAATGGCCGGAGGTGGCCGAGGTCGTGCCCGGCATGAACAACCTGACGTTGATCTTGCGCCGGCCGGTTGCCGACATGGACGCCGTCTCGAAGCGCATCCTCTCCAGCTGGAAACATGTCGACGCCGGCCAACTGAGCGGCCGCGACGTCGACATCCCGGTCGTGTATGGCGGCGCCGACGGCCCGGACCTCGACGTCATCGCTCGCCATACCGGCCTCTCGACAGCGGAAGTCATCCGCCGCCACAGCGAAGGCGAATACGTCGTCTACTTCATCGGCTTCATGCCCGGCTTCGCGTATATGGGCGGCCTCGATCCGCAACTTGCCACCCCGCGCCAGAACGAACCTCGCCTGACGATTCCCGCCGGCTCCGTCGGCATCGGCGGCGAACAGACCGGGATTTATCCGCTGGCGTCGCCTGGCGGGTGGCAACTGCTCGGACGCACGGCGTTGTCGCTGTTCGATCCGACACAAAATCCACCAACCCTGTTGCGCCCGGGCGATCGCGTCCGCTTCACCGTAGAACGGATCGCAAAATGATGGAAATCATCCAACCCGGCGTGCTGACGTCGGTGCAAGACCTCGGGCGTCCCGGCCATCGCCGGCTCGGCATCAATCCCGGCGGCGCACTCAATCCACTGGCGCTCAGCACCGCCAACCTGCTGGTCGGCAACGACGCCGGCGCAGCCGGCCTGGAAATCACCATGGGAGCCTGCGAACTGCGCTTCACCGCCGATACGCGCATTGCGCTCGGAGGCGACGATTTCGACGCGCGGCTCGACGATAAACCGCTGGCGCCATACTGGAGCATGCCGGTGCGCGCCGGCCAAACCCTGCGCCTGGCGCACGTCGGTCGTGGCGGCACCCCAGGCATGCGCACCTGCCTCGCGGTCGCGGGCGGCATTGATGTGCCGGTCATTCTCGACTCGCGCAGCACCGACCTGAAAGCAGGCTTTGGCGGACATCAAGGCCGCGCATTGCGCAAGGGTGATCGCCTGCCATTGGGCGATGCCGGCGTCAAAGCCAGCGGCCCCGCCTTCGGCGTGCGTTCGCCGCAGTGGAGCGGCCTCAGCGCGCAATCCAATGACAGCAGCAAACTGACCACGCTGCGCGTACTACCCGGCCCCGAATTCGAACAGTTCACGGTCGCCGCCCGCAACACGCTGTGTCAGGACAAGTGGCGCATCACGCCCAACAGCAACCGCATGGGCTATCGGCTGGAAGGCCCGGAACTGAAGCGCAAGCAAAGCCGCGACCTGCTCTCGCACGGCGTGGTGCCGGGCGTGATCCAGGTGCCGCCTTCCGGCCAACCCATCATCCTGATGGGCGATGCGCAAACCACCGGCGGCTATCCGAAGATCGGCGTGGTCATTGCGGCGGACATGTGGAAACTGGCGCAGGCCCCGCTCAACGGCTTGTTGCAACTGCAACTCTGCGATCTGGAACAGGCCTTGCATGCATGGGAAGAACAGCAGCGCTATCTGGCCCATGTCGAACAAACCGTCGCCGCGCTCGACTGGTCGCGCGCCACGCAATATCGCAAATAAGGACAGCTCATGCAAGGACAGCTCATGCACATCGATCTCAACGCCGATCTCGGCGAAGGCTGCGACAATGACGAACAGCTGCTGACCCTGGTCAGCTCGGCCAACATCGCTTGCGGCTGGCATGCCGGCGACGCCAACACCATGCGCCAAAGCGTGCGCTGGGCGATCCGGAACCACGTCGCCATCGGCGCCCATCCGAGTTTTCCCGATCGCGAAAATTTCGGCCGCAGCGCCATGAACCTGTCGCCCGAAGAAATCATCAGCGCCATGCTGTATCAATTGGGTGCGCTCGACGCCATTGTGCGCGCCGAAGGCGGCCGCATGGTGCACGTCAAACCGCATGGCGCGCTCTACAACCAGGCCGCCCGGGACCCTGTGCTGGCGCACGCGATCTGCTCCGCGATCCGCACCTTCAATCCGGAACTGGCGCTGTTCGGCCTGGCCGGCAGCGAACTCATCAGCGCGGCAAAACAAGCCGGCCTGACTGCGATAGAAGAAGTGTTCGCCGATCGCGCCTATAACGCCGACGGCAGCCTGGTCAGCCGCACGCTGCCCGGCGCCATGATCGAGGATGAAGCGCAAGCCATCGCGCAAACGATTTCATTCGTCAAGGACAAGCAGGTCACCGCCATCGACGGCAGCGTAGTCAAGGTCAACGCGCAGACCGTCTGCCTGCATGGCGACGGTGCGCATGCCTTGCAATTTGCCCGCCAGATTCGCACGCGCCTGGGCAGCGAGCACATCGCGATCCGTGCGCCGTCCTGATTTCGTTCCACCGTCGTTTTTGGTCGTTTTGTCGTTCTGGATTTTTCGTCGTCAGCAGTCAATTCACAATAACCATTCCTACTTGGGAGATAGTCCATGGATAGCTCGATTTTGCTACCGTTGATCGGGATTCCGATCGTCGTTGCAGGCTTCGCTTTTCGTTTCAATCCACTGCTGGTCGTTACCGTCGCCGGTCTCGCCACCGGCCTTGCAGTCGGCATGGATTTCGGCATGCTGCTGGAGACCTTCGGCGAGAAGTTCATCAACAGCCGCTCGCTGGCCGTGTATGTCCTGATCCTGCCGATCATCGGCCTGCTGGAAAGTTACGGCCTGAAGGAGCGCGCGCAAGATTGGATATCCAGCATGGCGAGCGCGACGTCGGCCCGCATCCTGATGCTGTACTTCATCCTGCGCCAGGTGTTTGGCGCACTCGGCCTGACCTATATCGGCGGCCAGGCGCAAACCGTGCGGCCTCTGCTTGCCCCCATGGTCGAGGGTGCTGCGACGGCGCGCTATGGCGACTTGCCGCAACACATCCGCGACAAACTGCGCGCCCACTCCGCAGCCTGTGACAACATCGCCGTGTTCTTCGGCGAAGACATTTTCCTCGCCTTCGGTGCGGTGCTGCTGATCGACGCCTTCCTCAAGGAAAACGGCATCACCAACGTTGAACCCTTGCATCTCGGCTTGTGGGCCATCCCAACCGCGATTGCGGCGTTGGCCATTCACATGTTCCGCCTGGTGCGTCTCGATGCCGGCATTCAGCGCGACGTCAATGCCTGGCAAAAATCCGAAGGAAAAGAGGTGACAGCATGAATACCCTTATCACGATCAACGAAATCTACTACCTCATCGGCGTCATCGTCATGCTGCTGGTCGGCATGACATTGCGCGACAAAGGCAACCCCAAACGCCTGACCACCGCGCTGTTCTGGTTTCTGTTCGGCTCGGTATTCCTGTTCAGCGACTTGCTGGTGTCTTCGCTGGGCAAACCGCTGGCTTACCGCATCATCGGCGTCGTGGTCATCCTGCTTTCGCTGATTGCCGGTTTCGGCCTGCTGTCGATCGGCACTTACAAGCAGCGCAGCGCCGAGCAACGTCAGGCCTCGGCCAATCAGTACGGCAACTGGATTTTTGTCCCGGCCATCCTGATTCCGGTGGTGACGGTGTTGTGCACCCTTCTGCTCAAGGGCGTGGCCATCGGCGGTGTCTATCTGCTCGACCAGAAGCAACTGACACTGGCGGCATTGTGCGTCGGCTGTATCTGCGCCATCCTGGCGGGCTGGAAACTGACCGGCGGCACGCCGCTGCATGCCGTGCGTGAATCGCGCCGGCTGCTCGACGCCATTGGCTGGGCTGCGGTCTTGCCGCAAATGCTGGCGATGCTCGGCGGCGTCTTCGTGGCAGCGCAAACCGGGAAATCAGTACAGCAGGTTGTCGGCCTGTTCGTCAATCCTGAAAATCGTTTCATGCTGATCGTGATCTACTGCGTCGGCATGGCGCTCTTCACCATGATCATGGGCAATGCCTTCGCTGCCTTCCCTGTCATGACTGCGGGTATCGCCCTGCCCTTCATCATCGTCGGTCAACATGCCGATCCGGCGCCGCTGGTAACCATCGGCATGCTGGCCGGTTATTGCGGCACGCTGATGACGCCGATGGCCGCCAACTACAACATCGTGCCGGCGGCGCTGCTGGAGCTCAAGGACAAGTACCAGGTCATCAAGGTGCAAATTCCTACCGGCATCACGCTACTGGCAGCCAATATCCTGCTGATGTATTTCATCGTGTTCCGTTAATTTGTCTTCCATTAATGCTAATCGCGGCCGGCCATTTGTTGCGCCGGCCGCGCGCAACAAATGGCCGGAAAAACACGCTCTGCCGCCCTGATCTGAAAATCGGAAAATTCTCATGCAACTCACTATAGAACTGGCCGCCGCATACACCGAGATGCCGCTGACCTACCTCCGCCAGGAATATCCCAACCACATCATGCATGTGCTCCACGGCGCCGAAGACGTGTTGTCGCCACGCGCCATGCATCCGGTGTTCTATGGCTGCTACGACTGGCACTCGGCGGTCCACGGCTATTGGCTGCTGTTGCGCTGCGCGAAGCTGTATCCGGCGCTACCGACGCAAGACAAGATTACCGCGATCTTCGACGAACACTTCACGCCCGAACTGATGGCACAGGAAACCGCCTACTTCCAGGTCGGCGGCCGCGCTTCCTTCGAGCGTCCTTACGGCTTCGGCTGGATCCTCGGCCTGGCGCAGGAACTCGCGGCATCTTCGCATCCGCGCGCAGCCGCCTGGCAGGCCGCGATGCAACCCCTGACGCTGGAAATCCGCAAGCGCCTGCTGGAATATCTGGGCAAGCTGACCTACCCGATTCGCGTCGGCACGCATTACAACACGGCGTTCGCACTGGCATTGGCGCTGGACTACGCCCGCGCCGCAGGTGACAGCGAGCTTGAAAGCGCCATCGTTCAGGCCTCACGGAATTACTACGGCCAGGACGTCAACTATCCGGCGCATTACGAACCGGGCGGCGACGAATATATCTCCGCAGCGCTGACGGAAGCGCTGTTGATGAGCAAGGTCCTTGACGCCACCGCATTCCCGGAATGGTTCGATACATTCCTGCCGCAAATCGACAAGACCGAGCGCCTGATGCAACCGGCGCAAGTCAGCGACCGCACCGATCCAAAGATCGCCCACCTCGACGGTCTCAACCTGAGCCGCGCCTGGTGCATGAAACACATCGCCCGGCATCTGCCGGCCGGTCATCCGGCGCAAGCGGCATTGTCGGGCGCGATCGCGCGCCACCTGAAAGCCAGCGTCGACCACGTCGTCGGCAGCCATTACAGCGGCGGTCACTGGCTTGCCAGCTTCGCGCTACTGGCGCTGGAAGACTGACGAAGCAGACGAACTGCAAACGACCTGCAGACGAAAAAAAGGCCGGCATCCCTATGCCGGCCTTTTCATTGGCGCGTCAATTACGATGTCGGCGCTTCGTCGCGCGGCTTCGACGGCGGTGTGTCGATGGCGCTGGAAATCACGCGTGCACTACGCTTGAAGGTCAGGTAAGCCCACGCCCAGTCCGTCATCACCATCAAGCGATTGCGGAAGCCGATCAGGAAATAGACGTGGATGAACAACCAGAACAACCACGCCGGATAGCCTGAAAATTTCAGCTTGCCCACCATCGCCACGGCGGCCTTGCGACCGATCGTGGCCAGCGATCCATAGTCCTGGTAAACGAAGTTCTGCGGCGCCTTGCCGGCAATGTGGGCGAGGATATTGCGCGCGGCGACACGCCCCATTTGCTTCGCGGCCGGCGATACGCCCGGCACCGGTTTGCCTTCGGAAGTCACCGCGGCAAGATCGCCGATGACGAATACTTCCGGATGGCCGGGAATCGATAGCTCGCCGCCCACCGGCACCCTGCCCGCCCGATCGAGCGGCACGTTGAGCGCCTTGCCGAGCGGCGATGCCGCCACACCCGCCGACCAGATCACGGTGCGCGATGCGAGTCGCTGGTCGCCGTCGCGGTCGGTGTAACGTACGCATTCCTGGTCGATGCCGGTGACGCGGCTGCCGGTGCGCACGTCGACGCCGAGCTTGACCAGCTGCATGCGCGCCTTTTCCGACAAGTCAGGTGGAAAAGCTGCCAGCACGCGGTCGGAGCCTTCCAGCAACACCACATTGGCCTGATGCGGATCAATGCGGCGGAATTCGCCGCGCAAGGTATGGCGCGCAATCTCAATCAGCGTGCCCGCCATTTCGACCCCGGTGGCGCCGGCGCCGATGACGGTGAAGGTCAGCCATTCCGCGCGGCGCACCGGATCATCTTCGCGTTCAGCGTATTCAAACGCCATCAGGATGCGGCGCCGGATATCGAAGGCATCTTCCAGCGTTTTCAAGCCGGGCGCCAATGGGGCCCATTCATCGTGGCCGAAATAGCTGTGCGTGGAACCTGCGGCAACGATCAGGTAGTCGTAGGCAATTTCGCTGCCGTCTTCGAGGACGACCGTTTTGCGCGCCACGTCGATATCGGCGACGGCAGCCATCAGGCTGGTGACATTGCGCTGCTCCGCGAGAATGCTGCGGATCGGCGCGCTGATGGCGGGCGCCGACAGGCCCGCGGTAGCGACCTGGTAAAGCAGCGGCTGGAACAGGTGATGGTTGCTGCGGTCGATCATGGTGATGTCGACCTTGGCACCGGCCAGTGCGCGTGCCGCGGCGAGGCCGCCGAAACCGCAACCGACGATGATCACGTGAGGCATGGAACTCCTTTCAGATTCGAATGAAATGATGCTCCTCCAATTGTCCGGAACAGATTACGCCCGTATTGTCTCAAACCAATACCCCGAGCGTAATCCCGGCGGCTGGCCCGGGCAAGGTGTACTGACACGAATCGGCGCACGTCCGACAGCGGCATGCGGCGCTTTCCGACAAATAACCAAGGCAAACCAAAAACAAAAATCCCCCAGGACCTTCGTCCTGAGGGATTCGATACTATCTGACTGCGGCTCGCGGATGAGGCAGTGCCTGCATCCGCGGTGCAAACAAGACGAATTACTGCGCGTCTTGCGAAGCAGGCGCTTCCGTGCCTTCTTGCGCGGCCTTCATCGACAGTTTCAGACGGCCGCGGTCGTCGGTTTCCAGAACCTTGACGCGGACTTGCTGGCCTTCCTTCAGGTAATCGGCAACGGCGTTGACGCGCTCGTTAGCGATCTGGCTGATGTGCAGCAAACCATCTTTGCCTGGCAGGACCTGAACGATCGCACCGAAGTCCAGCAGCTTCAGGACGGTGCCTTCGTAGACCTTGCCGACTTCGACGGAAGCGGTCAGTTCTTCGATGCGGCGCTTGGCTTCCTGGCCTGCACCAGCGTCAACGGAAGCGATGGTGACCACGCCTTCGTCGCTGATGTCGATCTGTGTGCCGGTTTCTTCGGTCAGCGCGCGAATGACTGCGCCGCCCTTGCCGATCACGTCACGGATTTTTTCCGGATTGATCTTGATGGTGATCAGGCGTGGAGCGAAGTCGGACAGTTCGCCTGCGCCGGCCGGAACGGCTTCCTGCATCTTGCCGAGGATGTGCACGCGGCCTTCCTTGGCTTGTTCCAGCGCGACCTGCATGATTTCCTTGGTGATGCCCTGGATTTTGATGTCCATTTGCAGTGCGGTGATGCCGTTGGCAGTACCCGCCACCTTGAAGTCCATGTCGCCGAGGTGATCTTCGTCGCCCAGGATATCGGTCAGGACGGCGAACTTGCTGCCTTCCTTGATCAGGCCCATGGCGATACCGGCCACGTGTGCCTGCATCGGCACGCCGGCGTCCATCAATGCCAGGCAGCCGCCGCAGACCGAAGCCATCGACGAGGAACCGTTGGATTCAGTGATTTCCGACACCAGACGCACCGAGTAGCTGAACTCGTCAGCTGCCGGCAAGGCGGCGATCAGCGCGCGCTTGGCCAGACGGCCGTGTCCGATTTCGCGGCGCTTTGGCGTACCAACGCGGCCGGTTTCGCCGGTCGCGAACGGAGGCATGTTGTAGTGAAGCATGAAGCGGTCGGTGTACTCGCCCATCAGCGCGTCGATCTTTTGTTCGTCGCGTGCAGTACCCAGGGTCGCGATGACCAGCGCCTGAGTTTCACCGCGGGTGAACAATGCCGAACCGTGGGTGCGTGGCAGCACGCCGGTGCGGATCGAGATCGGACGCACGGTGCGAGTATCGCGGCCGTCGATGCGTGGTTCGCCGTCGAGGATTTGCGAGCGGACGATCTTGGCTTCCAGGTCAAACAGGATGCCGCCGACTTCGGCCGCATCTGCCGCCGGGGTGCCGGCAGCGGCAGCATCGGCTGCCAGCGCTGCATTGACGTCGGAAGTGACGGTCTTGAGCTTGGCGGTGCGCGCTTGCTTGTCCTTGGTCTGGTAGGCTTCACGCAGCTTGTCGTTGGCCAGTTCGGTGACGCGGGCGATCAGCGGTTCGTTCTTGGCAGGAGCCGTCCATTCGACTTCAGGCTTGCCGCCGTCGCGCACCAGTTCGTGGATCGCGTTGATGACTGCCTTCGATTGATCGTGACCGAACACGACTGCGCCCAGCATGATTTCTTCGGACAATTGCTTGGCTTCGGATTCGACCATCAGCACGGCGGTTTCGGTGCCGGCGACAACCAGATCCAGTTGCGACGTCTTCAGTTGCGTTGCTGTCGGGTTCAGGATGTACTGGCCGTCGATGTAACCGACGCGTGCGGCGCCGACCGGGCCGTTGAACGGAATACCGGCGATCGACAGCGCTGCCGACGCACCGATCATCGCAGCGATGTCCGGATCGATTTCAGGATTCACGGACAGAACGTGGATGATGACCTGCACTTCGTTCAGGTAACCTTCAGGGAACAGCGGACGAATCGGGCGATCGATCAGGCGCGATGTCAGTGTTTCCTTTTCGGAAGGCTTGCCTTCACGTTTGAAGAAGCCGCCGGGGATGCGACCCGCAGCGTAAGTCTTCTCGATGTAATCGACGGTTAATGGGAAAAAGTCCTGACCTGGCTTGGCATCCTTGCGGGCCACGACCGTTGCCAGCACAACAGTGTCTTCAATCGAAACGACGACTGCACCGGAAGCCTGGCGAGCGATTTCGCCGGTTTCCAGCGTGACCTGGTGTTGTCCATACTGGAAGGTTTTAGTAACTTTATTGAACACGGTATTTCCTTTCTATATTGAACCCCCGCGTTGCCTTGCTTGGCAGGGATTCTTTTTTGCCGACAGATTTTCAGGCGCTGTCGTTCACCTCACCACAGATGCCCGCCACCGGCGAAACAGCAACCGGGGCATGCATCTTACGAATCACGATCATTGGATGGGATCGCGGTACTGCAAAGAAGTTTTTGCGAACCGGAAAACATCGACAACCAGACAAAGCGGAATCGCAAAAAACAAAATGCCCGCGTCAGAAACTGACGCAGGCATTTTGGCTATGAACCCTGAACCTGAATGGTACGAGGGAACAAAATTACTTACGCAGACCGAGTTTTTCGATCAGTGCGCGGTAACGGTCGGCATCCTTGCCCTTGAGGTAGGACAACAGGCTTTTACGACGGTTAACCATCTTGATCAGACCACGACGGGAGTGGTGATCCTTGCTGTGTTCTTTGAAGTGACCGTTCAGGTCGTTGATGCGTGCCGTGAGCAGCGCAACTTGAACTTCCGGGGAGCCGGTGTCGTTCTGACCACGGGCGTTATCAGTAATAATGGCAGCCTTGGCTGTTTTTTCGATTGACATGCTATACCTTTCACAAGCGGTGCGCGGAGTGATTACCCTGCATACCGTGAACAAAAATAAAAACTGGCCGAAATGACCAGAGGCGCAAGTATATAGCAAAAGCCCAGCAGATTCAAATACTTACCCGAAAAGCGTAGAATCACATGCGTCACGGGATATTTTCTTCACCAACTCATCTCCAACTGTCCATGAAACGCCTTCTTCTGCCTGTTTTAGCGGCTGCCGCCTTTTCCCTGAGCGGCTGTGCCTCCCTGCTCGCGCCGCCGGTGAATCCCGGCGATACGGAAGATCAGGTGGTCGCCCGTCTGGGCCGGCCAACCGCCGTCTATCCGGACGGCAATACCCACTTGCTCGAGTACGCTCCGGGTCCTTTCGGGCAATATGCCTACATGGCCCGCATTGGCCCGGACGGACGCCTTATTTCCTACGAGCAAGTGTGGACCGTCCAGAAATTCCAGTCGATCAAGGTCGATCAGGCCACCAAAAACGATGTATTGCGTATCGTCGGCCGTCCGACCGAGGTGATGCGCTATGCGCGCATCCCGTTCGAGGCGTGGAACTACGGTTTCAAGGAAAGCGGCGTCTGGAACTCGCAGATGACGGTCTATTTCGACGACAACGGCATTGTTCGCAAAGTCGAAAACGGTCCCGATCCGCGTTATGACGACAGCCGCTTGCGCTTCTGATCGCTATCGTCCCGCTCCATTGTCCAGTCCTAAAATAGGTTGACAGGTTTTATTGCAACAAAGACGCCCGATGCACCGCATCGGGCGTTTTGTATTTCAAGGCCGTATGCGGCCGTTCCTGGTTGTAGATCCGAACCGATTGCGCCACCATCTTTGCCGCTTGAGGCAAGTCCGCCGGACGGTTGAGCAAGAACTCTCCCTTGAGGATGCCGTTGACTCGCTCTGCCAATGCATTCTGGTAGCAGTCATACCCATCCGTCATCGAGCATACCAATCCATGGCGACGATGGATGTCCTGGTAATACGTCGAGCAGTACTGGATGCCTCTGTCAGAGTGGTGAATCACCGGCGTACTGCCATGACGCTCACGCAACGCCATCTTGAGCGCCTGACTGACTTCCTCTGTCTGCAAGCTGCCATGCACGTGGTAGCCGACGATCTTGCGTGACCAAGCATCCGTCACCAGGCTCAGATAGACGAACTTGCCTCGTGTGGGCAGGTAGGTAATATCGGCAACCCAGACCTGTTCCGGCCCCGTCGGCACCACTTGCGCCGGCCCGGCCTTGAGCAGATTGGGATGACGCCGGAAGCGATGATGGCTGTCGGTGGTCTTGTGATAGGCCCGCTGTGGCTGCACCAGCATGCGCGCCTGCCTCAGAATATGGAACAGTCGATCCCGACCAACCTTCAGGTCTGTTCCGGCAAAGCTGCTACCCAATAAGCTATGTAGTTTGCGTGTCCCTATGCGCGGCTGGCGAAGCCGTATCGGTTGCACCAGCTTCACTACGGCATACGCCTGATGCGCCAGATCTTGTTCTCGCTGGCAACGCTTGTAAAACGCCTGACGGCTCATGCCTATGTGATGGCAAGCCTTCTGTATGCTCAGTCCTTGGACTTCACCACTACAGATAGCTTGCCGGCACGCTTTTTTACGCTCACCCCGTGCTCATCGCGCATGATATCGATCACCTTCTCGAACAAGGCCGACTTCAGCTTCTCGTCCTTAAGCTGGCGCTCCAGCTCCTTGATACGCTGCTCGGGTGTTAGTGGTTTAGTTGGTTTGTTGGTCATCTGCGCTCTCCGCTTGCTCGGCCCCTGCGGTTGGCGCCAATCCTGCAAGCCATGTTTGCGACACCATACCAAAACTGTCGACCGGCCTTGTATTCCGTACCGCTTTTGCGCCTGCTTGTACGTCATCTCGCCTTTTTCTACCTGCTCGACAACGTTCAATTTAAAAGCCAGGCTGTAATCACGCTGGCTGCGACGTTTCTCTTGTTCCATCTGACACTCCTTCCTCTCTTCGAAAAAGTGTCAACTTATTCCAGGACGGGTCAAGCGCAATAAAAAAGCCACGGCATGCCGTGGCTTTTTTCATGGCGTCAGTGTCAATGTCAGTGTCTGGCGCGAATCACGCCGGCCTGGTCGACGCCCGCATCAGGACCGGCGGCTCCGAAGGAAAACACATCGAAGCCATTGCCGTCTTCCGACACCCGATATTGATAAGGGTTGCCCCAGGGGTCGCGCGGCAGGCGGTCGAGGTAGCCGCCGATTTTCCATTCCTTCGGCACCGGCGCGCGGCCCGGCTTGACGATCAGCGCCAGCAAGCCTTGCTCGGTGGTTGGATAGCGGCCGTTGTCCTGCTTGTACAGTTGCAGACCCTTTTCGATCTCGGCGATGTCCTGCTCGGCCGTCACGATTTGCGGGCTATGGGCATGGTTGACGACGTTGATCAGGCGCGGTGCGGCGACCACGGCCACGACGGCGATGACTGCGATTGCAGTCAACATCTGTAATTTGCTCAGGCCGCGCTGCAGCGGAAAAAATTGCGTGAGAAGTTGCGTGGGAGAAACGGGTCGCGTAACTATGCGGCGCATCGGACTTTCTTTCCAGTAAAGCGAGATGCGAGAGTATAAAGCCGAAGCGCCGGCTTTGGTATTGCGGAGTCGGAATGTCTGAAGGTTCCTTCCCGGATACTGTTTCCGCTCAGGTCGCCAGCACCACCTCGACCTCGGTTTCCTGCAGCAATTTCGCCAGTTCTGGCGGCGGCGGCGCGTCGGTGAACAAGACGTCGATCTGCGACAGGTGCGCCATCTTCACCAGCGCCTGCCGGCCGAACTTGCTCGAGTCGGCGACCAGCCAGACCTGCCGCGATTGTTCAATGATGGTTTGCGCCACTTTGACTTCGCGCGCATCGAAGTCGCGCAACACGCCGTCGAGCTCGATGCTGGAAATGCCGATGATGCCGATGTCGACCTTGAACTGGCGGATGAAGTCGATAGTTGCCTCGCCGACAATGCCGCGGTCGCGCGCGCGCACCACACCGCCGGTGACGATCACTTCCGACGAGGTATTGCTGGCCAGCATGCTGGCGACGTTGAGGTTGTTGGTCACCACATGCAGGTGGCTGTGCTGATGCAGCGCGCGCGCCACTTCTTCGGTGGTGGTTCCCAGATTGAGGATCAATGAACAGCCGTCCGGCACGCGCGCGGCGACCGCCTTGCCAATGCGTTGCTTGGCCTCGGCGTTCATCACCTGGCGCTGCGGGTAGGCGATGTTTTCGGTCGAGGAGAGCAGGCCGACGCCGCCGTGATAGCGCGCCAGCAACTTGGCGTCCACCATCGCCTTGACGTCGCGCCGCACCGTTTGCGTCGTCACGTCGAGTTGCTGCGCCAGTTCTTCCACCGAAATCGTAATGTGCTTGCGCACGCAGTCGAGCAAGGTTTGTTGCCGCGGATTGAGCATCATGGGAATTGGTTAACGATCATATGAACATTAAAAAACATAATCGAATTGAAAACAACAAAATAATTGTTGATTTGTTTTCACGTTGTCGCGTATCGTAGCCAAAAAATACAATACGGCAAATAAAAATTCCGGAGACAAGTTGAACACACTTCTTGAATGTGATCTTCTGGTGGTCGGCGGCGGCATCAACGGCGCCGGTATTGCGCGTGACGCGGTCGGCCGCGGCTTGCGCGTGATTTTGTGCGAACAGCACGATCTGGCGCAGCATACTTCTTCGGCCAGCACCAAGCTGATCCACGGCGGGCTGCGCTATCTCGAGTATTACGAATTCAAACTGGTGCGCAAGGCCTTGCAGGAGCGTGAAGTGTTGCTGCGCGCTGCTCCGCATATCATCTGGCCGCTGCGTTTCGTCATGCCGCACGATGCCGGCCAGCGCCCGGCCTGGCTGATCCGCGCCGGCCTGCTGATGTACGACTATCTCGCCAAACGCGAGATCCTGCCAGCCTCGTACGGCTTGAAACTGGATCAGCACGCCGCCGGCAAACCGCTCAAGGGCGGCTACCGCCGCGGCTTCGTCTACTCCGACGGCTGGGTCGATGATGCCCGTCTGGTGGCGCTCAATGCGCTCGACGCCAGCGAACGCGGCGCCCGGATTTTTACCCGCACCAAATGCACCGCCGCACGCCGCGAAGGCGAGCTCTGGCATGCCACGCTGGAGAACGAAGAGGACGGCCGCATCCAGGTGCAGGCGCGCGCGATCGTCAACGCCGCCGGCCCGTGGACCGCGCAGTTTGCCGACGCCGTTCCCGGTGCCAGCAAGAGCTACGGCCTGCGTCTGATCAAGGGTAGTCATATCGTCGTCAAGCGATTGTTCGACCACCCTTACGCCTACATTTTTCAGAATCCCGACAAGCGTATTATTTTTGCGATCCCGTATCAGGATGACTTTACGCTGATCGGCACCACTGATCTGGAATACACCGGCGACGCCGGCAAGGTCGAAATCAGCGCAGAGGAAATCGATTACTTGTGCGACATGGCCAATCGCTATTTCACGCGCCAGATTTCCGCGCAAGACGTGGTGTGGACCTATTCCGGCGTGCGTCCGCTGCTGGATGACAATTCCTCCAACGCCTCCGCCGTGACGCGCGATTATCTGCTCGAATGCAATGACAGCGGCGCGCCCATGCTCAATGTCTGGGGCGGAAAAATCACCACCTATCGCAAGCTCGCAGAAGAGGCACTGGCAATTCTGTCCCCGCGGCTGGGGCTCAAGGCGCCGTCGTGGACCGCCGATGCGCCGCTGCCCGGCGGCGATCTTGAGCAGGCCGGAAAACTGGTCCGGCGCTACGACTTTGCGCGCTTCCTGGCGGCCTTCCATGAACGCCATCCGTGGCTGCCGTCCGCATTGGCGCAGCGCTATGCGCGCAGCTATGGCAGCCGCGCCGAACGTCTGCTCAAAGGTGTCACCGGCCTGGCCGATCTCGGAGAAGAACTGGCTCCCGGACTGCATGAGGTAGAAGCGCGCTATCTGCACGACGTTGAATGGGCGCGCAGCGCAGAAGACATCTTGTGGCGCCGGAGCAAGCTGGGCCTGTATTGCCGGCCGCAGCACGTGGAGCGATTGCAGCAATGGCTGACGGAGCGCAACCCGTCCTGAAGACCTGCGCCGCAAGTAAAAAACAGAACAGCAGCAAGGAGACAGCGTGACCCTGGAATTAAAACAAGTGAGCAAGTCGGTCGGAGCGGAAACGCATCTGTACCCGCTTGATCTGAAGCTGGCGACGGGCGGCATCAACGTCTTGCTGGGCCCGACACAGGCCGGCAAGACTTCGCTCATGCGCATCATCGCCGGACTGGACAAGCCCGACCGCGGCAGCGTACTGGTCGACGGCAAGGACGTCACCGGCGTTGGCGTACGCGAGCGCAACCTCGCCATGGTGTACCAGCAATTCATCAATTATCCGGGGTTGAGCGTCTACGAAAACATTGCCTCGCCCTTGCGCCTGAAAAAGTTGCCGCAGCAGGAGATCCATCAGCGCGTCACCGAGATTGCCGAGAAACTGCACATCGCACACTTGCTGCAACGCCTGCCGGGCGAGCTGTCCGGCGGCCAGCAGCAGCGCACCGCGCTGGCGCGGGCATTGATCAAGCGCGCGCCGCTGGTATTGCTGGATGAGCCGCTGGTCAATCTGGACTACAAGCTGCGCGAGGAGTTGCGTTCCGAGCTGATTTCCCTCTTCACCAACGGCGACACCACCGTGGTCTACGCCACCACGGAACCGCAGGAAGCCTTGCTGCTCGGCGGCCATACCGCCGTGATGCATGCCGGCCGCTTGCTGCAGTTCGGTCCGACGCTGCAATTGTTCAATGCGCCAGCCTCGACCGAAGTGGCCGCCATCTTTAACGATCCGCCGATGAATATGCTGGCGGCAACAGCCAGCGCCAATGGCAGCGTGACGCTTGACGACGGCAGCGTGCTGACCGTGGCCGGCCGTCATCTTGCGCTGGCGGCCGGCCAGCGTTGCCAGGTCGGCGTTCGCTGCAACGATGTGCGCCTGAAAGCACACAAAGGCGCCGGTGTCACGCTTGTCTGCACGGTAGGCCTGGCCGAACTGAGCGGCTCCGAAACCTATCTGCACCTGCGCCACGGCAGCGCTGCGCTGGTGGCGCAACTGCCAGGCGTACATGCGCTCGAGATCGACAGTACGGTGCAGGTCCACATCGACGCCGCGCAGATTTTCCTGTTCGATACAGAGGGGCGCCTGTTGAGCGCCCCGCACGGAGACTGACATGGCACGTATTGAATTCCGCAATCTCGGTCACGCCTACGGACCCAATCCGGCGTCGTTGCAGGACTACGCTTTGCAACCGATGAACATGGTGTGGGAAGACGGCGGCGCCTACGCCTTGCTGGGCCCGTCCGGCTGCGGCAAGTCGACGCTGCTCAACATTATCTCAGGCTTGCTGGTGCCGTCCGAAGGACAGGTGCTGTTCGACGGCAAGGACATGACGCAGATGCCCACGCGCGAGCGCAACATCGCCCAGGTGTTCCAGTTCCCGGTGCTGTACGACACCATGAGCGTGTTCGACAACCTGGCCTTCCCGCTGCGCAATCGCAAGGTGGCCGAAAGCGAAGTGCGCGCGCGCGTGCATGAAATCGCCGAGATCCTGGAGCTCACGCGCGACCTCAAGCAGCGCGCCAGCGGCTTGTCCGCCGACGCCAAGCAAAAGATCTCGCTGGGGCGCGGACTGGTGCGCAAGGACGTCGCCGCGATCCTGTTCGACGAGCCGCTGACGGTGATCGATCCGCACATGAAATGGCAGTTGCGGCAAAAGCTCAAACAGATCCACCACCAACTCAAACTGACCCTGATCTACGTCACCCATGACCAGGTGGAGGCGCTGACCTTTGCCGACGAAGTGGTGGTCATGACGAACGGCAAAGTGGTGCAGCAGGGCAAGCCGGAGGCGCTGTTCGTGCGTCCCGATCATACCTTCGTCGGCTATTTCATCGGCAGTCCCGGCATGAATTTCTATCCGCTGCAGATTGATGGCGACGCCGTCGTGATCGGCCAGCAGCGGGTAGGCGTCGACGCCAGCCAGTTGCAGGCGCTCAAGAACGCCAGTGGCGAGCTCAAGCTCGGCATCCGGCCGGAATTCGTCGAGCTCGCGGCTGCCGGCGCGCCCGGCGCAGTCAGCGCCAACGTCGTGCAGGTCCAGCATCTCGGCACCAGCCAGCTGCTCACCGCAGAGTTCGGCGGACAGATCGTCAAGGCCAGGCTCGATGCATCGGTCAAGCTGGACGGCGGCCAACAGTGGCTGCGCCTGGCGAAAGCGGAGACGATCTTCTTCAGCAATGACGAAAGGATAGGGCGATAGGTCATGAACAAGCCATACAACAACAAGGCCTGGTTTTTCATCCTGCCGGTGTTTCTGACGGTCGCGTTCTCCGCGATCGTGCCGCTGATGACCGTGGTCAATTATTCGGTGCAGGACATCATCAGTCCCGAACAGAGCGTGTTCGTCGGCCTCGAGTGGTTCCGCGCCGTGATGCGCGATAGCGAGCTGCATTCGGCGCTGCTGCGCCAGCTGATCTTTTCGTTCTGCGTGCTGCTGGTGCAGATTCCGCTGGGCATCGGGCTGGCCCTGTCGATGCCGGCGCAGGGCTGGAAATCCTCGGCCGCGCTGGTGATCCTGGCCATGCCGCTGCTGATCCCGTGGAACGTGGTCGGCACCATCTGGCAAATCTTCGGCCGCGCCGATATCGGCCTGGGCGGTTATGTGTTGAGCCGGCTCGGCATGGATTACAACTACGCGTCCGATTCGCTTGATGCCTGGATCACCGTGCTGGTGATGGACGTCTGGCACTGGACGCCGCTGGTTGCCTTGCTGGCGTTCGCCGGCTTGCGCTCGATCCCGGATGCTTACTATCAGGCGGCGCAGATTGACGGCGCCAGCCGCTGGGCCGTGTTCCGGTTCATCCAGCTGCCCAAGATGCGCGGCGTGCTGGTGATCGCGGTGCTGCTGCGCTTCATGGACAGCTTCATGATCTACACCGAACCCTTCGTGCTCACCGGCGGCGGTCCCGGCAACTCGACCACCTTCCTGAGCCAGTACCTGACGCAGAAGGCGGTTGGCCAGTTCGACCTGGGTCCTGCGGCGGCGTTTTCGCTGATCTATTTCCTGATCATCCTGTTGCTTTCCTTCGTCTTGTACAACTGGATGCAAAGTGCCGGGAATGGCGGACAAAGCGGTGCGCAAGAGCACGGGAGCCAATCATGAACAAAAGCAAGCCAAACAACTGGCCGCGCCTGCTGACGCTGGCGCTGTACATCGCCTTCACGCTGATTCCGCTGTACTGGCTGTTCAATACCTCGCTCAAGACCAACGAAGAAACGCTGGCGGTCTTCACGTTGTGGCCGAACCAGCCGACGCTGGACAACTACAAGGTGATTTTCACCGACGCCTCCTGGTATTCCGGCTACATCAATTCCATCATCTACGTCGCCATCAACACGGTGCTGTCGCTGCTGGTGGCATTGCCGGCGGCCTACGCGTTTTCGCGCTACCGCTTCCTCGGCGACAAGCACATGTTCTTCTGGCTGCTGACCAACCGCATGACGCCGCCGGCGGTGTTCCTGCTGCCGTTCTTCCAGCTGTACTCGACGGTGGGTCTGATGGACACCCACATCGCCGTGGCGCTGGCGCACATGCTGTTCAACGTGCCGCTGGCGGTGTGGATCCTGGAAGGCTTCATGTCGGGCGTACCGCGCGAGATCGACGAGACCGCCTACATCGACGGCTTTTCGTTCCCGCGCTTCTTCATCCGCATCTTCTTGCCGCTGATCAAATCGGGCGTCGGCGTGACGGCGTTCTTCTGCTTCATGTTCAGCTGGGTCGAGTTGCTGCTGGCGCGCACGCTGACCTCGGTCAACGCCAAGCCGATCAGCGCAATCATGACGCGCACCGCTTCGGCGGCGGGCATGGACTGGGGCATTCTGGCCGCCGCCGGCATGCTGACGATCATTCCGGGTGCATTGGTGATCTGGTTCGTGCGCAACCATATCGCCAAGGGTTTTGCGATGGGGAGGGTGTGACGATGGCTGCTTTTTCATGGATGTCGTGGACGCCGCCGATTGCCGTCTTTTTCATCTGTATCGCGCTCATGCTGGTGGGCATGACGATCTGGGAAATCCGTTCGCCGACGGTGGAGCGCAAGGGCTTCCTGCCGCTGCGCACGACGCGCGGAGACCGCTTGTTCATCGGCTTGCTGAGTGCCGCCTATATCAATCTGGCATGGGTCGGATTGACCGACCTGGATCAGTGGTATGCGGCCGCGCTCGGCTTGCTGGCGTTGGTTATCGTCATGCGTAAGGGCTAACTTTGCGTATACCAAGAATTCAATTTCCGGTTTGCTCAGAATAAAAAACCTGAAATGAAATAACGCGTTCGGGGAATGTCCTTCCCTCTCCGGCGCGACCATCTTTGGGAAGGTGACGAGGAGACGTGATGCAAAAATTCAAACTTACCGTGCTGGCTGCTGCGATCGCAGTGGCAGGCAATGTCTGGGCCGACACCAAATCGGCCGAGAAGTGGATCGATACCGAATTCAAGCCGAGCACGCTGTCGCGCCAGCAGCAGCTGAGCGAAATGCAATGGTTCATCGACGCCGCCGCCAAACTGAAAGCCAAGGGCGTCAAGGAAATCCACGTGGTGTCGGAAACCCTCGACACCCACGCCTATGAATCGAAAACCCTGGCCAAGGCCTTCGAGGAAATCACCGGCATCAAGGTCAAGCACGACGTGATCCAGGAAGGCGACGTGGTCGAGAAGATGCAGACCTCGCTGCAATCGGGCAAGTCGATCTACGACGGCTGGGTCAACGACTCCGATCTGATCGGCACTCACTACCGCAATGGCCAGACCGTGGTGCTGTCCGACTACATGGCCGGCCCCGGCAAGGAATACACCAATCCCGGCCTCGACCTGAAGGATTTCATCGGCACCAGCTTCACGACCGCGCCGGACGGCAAGCTGTATCAGCTGCCCGACCAGCAGTTCGCCAACCTGTACTGGTTCCGTGCCGACTGGTTCGCGCGCAAGGACCTGCAGGACAAGTTCAAGGCCAAGTACGGCTATGAACTGGGCGTGCCGCAAAACTGGTCTGCCTACGAAGACATCGCGGCCTTCTTCACCAACGACGTCAAGGAACTGGACGGCAAGAAGATCTTCGGTCACATGGACTACGGCAAGAAGGATCCATCGCTGGGCTGGCGCTTCACCGATGCCTGGCTGTCGATGGCCGGCGCTGCCGACAAGGGCTTGCCGAACGGCCTGCCGGTCGACGAATGGGGTATCCGCGTGGCGGCTGACAAGTGCACGCCGGTAGGCGCATCGATGTCGCGCGGCGGCGCCACCAACTCGCCGGCGGCAGTCTATGCGCTGACCAAGTACCTCGACTGGATGAAGAAGTACGCACCGCCGGAAGCGCTCGGCATGACCTTCTCCGAAGCCGGTCCGGTTCCAGCCCAAGGTCACATCGCGCAGCAGGTGTTCTGGTACAGCGCCTTCACTGCGGGCATGACCAAGCAGGGTCTGCCGGTGGTGAACACCGACGGTTCGCCGAAGTGGCGCATGGCGCCGGGGCCGCACGGTCCGTACTGGAAAGAAGGCATGCAGAACGGCTACCAGGACGTCGGTTCCTGGACCTTCCTCAAGAGCACGCCGCCTGACCAGATGGCCGCGGCTTGGCTGTACGGCCAGTTCGTGACCTCCAAGACCGTGTCGCTGAAGAAATCGATCGTCGGCCTGACCTTCATCCGCGATTCCGACATCCGTTCGGAATACTTCACCAAGAACGCGGCCAAGTACGGCGGCCTGATCGAGTTCTACCGCAGCCCGGCGCGCGTGGCGTGGACGCCGACCGGCAACAACGTGCCTGACTATCCGAAGATGGCGCAACTGTGGTGGAAGAACATTTCCACCGCGATTTCCGGCGAGAAGACGCCGCAAGGCGCGATGGATAATCTGGCCGAGGAAATGGACGGCATCATGGCCCGCCTGCAGCGCGCCGGCATGAAGAACTGCGCGCCCAAGCTCAACGACAAGAAAGATCCTGCGACCTGGATGTCCGACAAGGGCGCGCCATGGACCAAGCTGGCCAACGAAAAGCCGAAGGGCGAAACCATCCCTTACGACAAATTGTTGCAAGCCTGGAAGGACGGCAAAGTTCGCTAGGCATTCCCGCATAAGCTAAGCGCGATCCGATCTCCGGACTGCGATGCTCGCCGTACTAGCGTACGGCTGCGCTTCTCCTCCAGAGCTCGGACCGCTCGCTACGCTTCTGCAGGAAGCCGAAACTTCAAGTAGCGCCACGACGTCATTCCGGGAGTTTCCGGAATGACGTTTTTTCTTCCAGCACAAGGCAATCGTTGTTACGCTGTGGTCTTCACCGCAAGGCATTTAAAGACATATTCCCGAGGCAAAACATGGCATATCTGCTCGCTCTCGACCAGGGCACATCCAGCTCGCGCAGCATCATCTTCGACGAAACCGGCGCCATCGTCGCCACCGCGCAGCAAGAGTTTCGCCAGATTTTTCCGCAGCCCGGCTGGGTCGAACACGATCCCATGGATCTCTGGAACAGCCAACTGCAGACTTGCCGCCAGGTGCTGGCGCAAGCCGGCATCAAGGCGGCCGACCTGGCCGGGCTGGGGATCACCAATCAGCGCGAGACCACGGTCGTGTGGGACCGCGCCAGCGGCAAGCCGGTGCACAATGCCATCGTCTGGCAGGACCGCCGTACCGAAGCCATCTGCGCCGGGCTGCGCGAGCGCGGCCTGACCGACGCCATCCAGGCCAAGACCGGCTTGGTGCTCGATCCGTATTTTTCCGGCACCAAGCTGCACTGGATCCTCGACAGCGTGCCCGGCCTGCGCGAGCGCGCACGGCGCGGCGAACTGGCCTTTGGCACGGTCGATGCATGGCTGATCTGGAACCTCACGGCCGGACGACTGCATGTCACCGACGTGTCCAATGCATCGCGCACCATGCTGTGGAATATTCATACCGGCAGCTGGGATGAAGAACTGCTGGAATGGCTGGACGTGCCGCGTTCGCTATTGCCTGAAGTCCACCCTTCGGCGCATTTGTATGGCCGCACCGATGCCGGACATCTGGGCGCGGCGGTGATGATCGGCGGCATCGCCGGCGACCAGCAATCGGCCTTGTTCGGCCAGGCCTGTTTCCAGCCCGGCATGGCGAAGAATACTTACGGCACCGGTTGCTTCATGCTGCTGCATACCGGCGACCAGTGCGCGCAATCGCGCAACGGATTGATCAGCACGGCGGCGTGCCAGGTCGGCGAGCGCAAGCAATACGCACTGGAAGGCAGCGTCTTCATTGGCGGCGCAGTGGTGCAATGGCTGCGCGACGGCCTCAAGGCCATCAAGAATTCGACGGATGTGGAAGAACTGGCGGCCTCGGCGCCCGACTCCGGCGGCGTGGTGTTCGTGCCGTCGTTTACCGGGCTCGGCGCGCCATATTGGAACCCCTCGGCCAAGGGCGCGATCGTCGGCCTCAGTCGCGGCAGTACCGTAGCGCACATTGCGCGCGCTGCGCTGGAATCGATCGCTTTCCAGAGCACCGCCTTGCTGACGGCGATGGTGCGCGACGCGGTGTCGCCGATCACGGAACTGCGCGTCGACGGCGGCGCGTCGGCCAATAATCTGCTGCTGCAATTCCAGGCCGATTTGCTCGGCATCCCCGTGATCCGCCCGCAAGTCACGGAGACCACCGCGCTGGGCGCGGCCAGCCTGGCCGGCCTGGCGACCGGCGTTTATCGCGACCTGCCGGAGTTGTCTGCGCATTGGCGCATGGAACGCACCTTCCTGCCGACCATGAGCCGCGACGAAGCGCAGACCAAAATCCAAACCTGGGAGCGCGCTATCAAGCAGGTCAGCATCGTTTAAGCCGGCGGCTGTTGTATTGGCTTGTTACGAAATGTAATTGAGAATTGTCCTATATAGCTTCACACCCCTAATCCCTAACATGCACTCCCTTCGCAGCTGGCACTTCATCCGTGATGAAGCGCTGCGAAGGTGTGGCCGTTTCCGAATCGCAGGCATTCGGAAGACGCGGCCGTTTTCAATTGAGTGTATAGGGTGTGTCAAAAGTGAAGAATCAACAGCCAGCCGGCGCCGCATGCATGCCGCGCAGCAAGATGTCGCATGCCATCGCATTAGCCATTGGTCTCTCAGCAGTATCGCTGCAGGTATCGGCGCAGAGTCATGTTTCCAGCAACCAGAATTCCCCGATCAATTCCGGCACCGGCACTTCGGTGATGGTGGACCCCAACGTGACGGTCACCGTGAACCGAATGAGCCTCACAGATGGCTTCGGCAATCCCATTTATGCGGGGCACGGCGCGAGTGTCTCCGGTACAGGGAGCATCGCCATGACGACAGGATCGCGGTTGAATTTCGACTCGGCCGGCATGGTGGGTGCGAACCATGCAGTGAACGTGGCGTCGGGAAGCTTCACTGCGGTCGGTTCCGGCATCACTGCCCAAGGCGCCGGTAGTTCGGCCCTGAACGCCAGTGGTGGTTCGGCAAATCTGGTCGGATCCACGTTGAACACGACCGGTGCCAATGCTGCCGGCGTGAGTTTGTCGGGTGGTGCGACGGTGAGTCTGACAGGCGTCAACCTGCATACTTCCGGCACCGGTGCGCATGCCGTGCTCATTACCGGCGGCGCGCCGGCAAGTACGCTGGTTATTGACAGTTCGGCATTGTCGATGCAAGACGCGAACGCCGATATCATTCGCGCCAACGGCGGTGCGGCCGATATCACGATCAGGAATGGCACCAACCTCAATATCAACGGCAATCTGCTGAATCTGCAAAACGGCAGCGTGGTCAAGCTGGTGGCCGACGGCGTCAATATCAAGGGCAATCTGATTTCCGACAGCGCCAGCACGGGACGTGTGTTCCTGCAAAACGGCACGACCCTGACCGGCATGGTTGATCCGATGTCGATGACGGTCGACAGCACCAGCGCCTGGAACGTCACCGCCGATTCGGACCTGACCTCGCTGACGCTCAACGGCGGCACAGTCAACTTCCTGGCGCCGAGCGGCAATGTGTTCAAAACGATTGTCACCGGTTCGCTGGACGGCACGGCAGGACTGCTGTCCATGAACACCAAATTGGGCGGTAGCGCGAGCCCGACCGATTTGCTGCACGTCAGCGGCAACGCCAGCGGCGCGCATTTTGTGCGTATCGCCAATGCCGGCGGTCGCGGCGCCCGGACGCAAGGTGACGGCATCCGTGTGGTGCAGATCGACGGCGCTTCGCCGGCCGACAATTTCAAATTGATCGGCGGCCCGCTGGAAGCGGGCGCATATGAATATTTCCTGAACCAGGGTGGTCAGAATCGTCCCGCCGACTGGTATCTGCGCTCGACCTTCCGCGCTGCAGTGCCGGGTTACATGATGACGCCAGGGTTGAACCAGGATTACGGTTACGCCATCATTGGCTCGCTGCAGGAACGCATCGGCGACTTCGGAAATCCGGCCCGTGCCGAGAAGAAGACGCAAGATGAAAACGGCGTCTGGGGGCGCATCCAGGGTTCGCAATTCAACCAGGATGCGCATGACAATCTCAGCACCAGTGCACATACGACCTTCATGCAATTCGGCAAGGACTGGACGCTGGCATCGAATCCGGACGGCAGCAGCACGCACGCCGGCGCCACCGTGACGCTGGGCGAAACCAATGCGCGCTTCTACGACGACCTGCGCACCGTGCTCAAGGCGCCCAACGGCAACAACACCGGCGACGTGAAGACGCGCGCCTACAGTGCCGGGGGCTACTGGACCGGCTACCGCGCCGATGGCGGGTACCTCGATCTGAACGGCCAGCTGACCTGGTACCAGAACAATTACAAGGACATCTACGGCCGTATGGCCGCCAACAAGGCCGTGGGTATGGCGCTGTCGGCCGAAGCCGGCCAGCCGTTCGCCGTCGGCGGCAGCAGCCTGCGGGTCGAGCCGCAGGTGCAGCTGACCTACCAGTACCTGAACTCGAAGAGCTTCAGCGATTACATGTCGGCGATTTCAGTGAAGGGCAATCACGGCGCGCGCGGCCGCGTAGGTGTGCGGTTGTTCCGCGAAATGGCCGACGGCGATATGCCGCTTGCGGCGGCGCCTTACCTGACGCTGGATCTGCTGCGCAATTTCCTGAACCCGGCGACGGTCACGGTCGGTGACGAGGCCTTGCAGGCGAACAGCAACAAGACCTGGGGCGAAATCGGCACCGGCATCACCGGCCGCGTGTCGAAGCAGGGGCAATTGTCGGCGGCGCTGAAGTATCGCCATCAGCTGAGCGGCCAGGGCGATGAAGGTGTGGCGGGACAAGTTGCTTACCGCTACAACTGGTAAGCACAACTTCTGCTCTGCCGTTTTTTCCGATCGCCGCCGTACCGGCGGCGGCAATCGTTCAAGGTAAACGCGGCGCGATGATTTCGCGCCGCGTTTTTATTTCTTTAGCGAAATTTCCAGTGCGGATCAGGGCGCGCCGAGCGTCACCGCGACGCCGGCCTGTTCGGTGACCGAAGCCGACAGCGTGGCGTACAGTTCGGCGCCATCGCGTGCGCTCAGCCATTGCTTGCCGTCGTATTTGAAGTGATAGCCGCCCGATTTGGAGGCCAGCCACAATTCCTGCATCGGCGCCTGGCTGTTGACGATGATTTTGGAGCCGTTGTCGATGCACTCGATTTCGAGGACATTGCCGCTGCGGCTGCATTCGACGTCGAGCTCGGTGTCGTCGGTGGCCTGCTCCAGCGCGGCTTCGATCGCGTTCAGCGCGGAATCCGCTAGGGCCAGGAATTCTGATTCTGTCATGCTACACTCCGAGACATTGATGTAAACCCGTGATTCTATCGTGAAGTCTCCATTTCATTTTTCTCCCGCCCGTCCGCTGCTCGGCGCTGCCCTGTTGGCGCCGTTGTTGGCGTTGTTGCTGGCCGGTTGCGGCCAGAAGGGCCCGCTCTACATCGGCAAGCCGCCGGCGGAGCGCGTGCGCACCGCACCCGCACCTGAAGACAACATGAGCAAACCGGCCGCACCAGATGACGCCGGTGTGCCGGCGATCTCCTTGCCCGCTCCGGCTTCCGCACCTGCCGGCAATTCCAAATAATCCTTCGCCGCTTCTTATTTCCATGTCCCATTTTTCTTACCGCGACGGCGTGCTGCATGCCGAAAATCTGCCTCTGAACGCATTGGCCAAGCAGTTCGGCTCGCCGTTGTACGTCTATTCCAAGGCGGCGCTGACAGCCAACTTCTCGGCCTACGCCGATGCCTGCAAGAAAGCCGGTCGCACTGAAAATGGCGACAATGGCGGCGCGCTGATCTGCTATTCGGTCAAGTCCAACTCCAATCTTGCCGTGCTAAATGTGCTGGGCAAGCTCGGTTCCGGCTTCGACATCGTCTCGGGCGGCGAACTGCTGCGCGTGATTGCCGCCGGCGGCGATCCGCGCAAGGTGATCTTCTCGGGCGTGGGCAAGGGGCGCGACGAAATGCGCCTGGCGCTGCAACACGACATCCTGTGCTTCAACGTCGAATCGATTCCGGAAGTGCATCGCCTCAACGAAGTCGCGGGCGAAGCCGGCAAGCGCGCGCGCATCTCGCTGCGCGTCAACCCGAACGTCGACGCCAAGACCCATCCGTATATCTCCACCGGCCTCAAGGAAAACAAGTTCGGCGTCGCCTATGAAGATGCGCTGGCCTGCTACCGCGATGCCGCCGCGCTGCCGAATATCGAAGTGGTCGGCATCGACTGCCACATCGGTTCGCAATTGCTCGACGATGCACCGTTGCTGGAAGCGCTCGACAAGGTAATCGAACTGATCGACCAGCTCGAATCCGAAGGTATCGCCATCCACCACCTCGACATCGGCGGCGGCATAGGCATCACCTACGACGACGAACAACCGGTTCCGGTGGGCGATTACCTGGGCCGCCTGTTCGCCCGCGTCGAGGCCTGGCGCAAGGAAAAATACGCCGGCCGTGCGATCAAGGTCATGTTCGAACCGGGCCGCTCCATCGTCGGCAATGCCGGCGTGCTGCTGACCGAAGTGCAATATCTGAAGCATGGCGAGACCAAGAATTTCGCCGTGGTTGACGCCGCCATGAACGACCTGATGCGCCCGGCCTTGTACGAAGCCTGGCATGGCGTGCAGGTCGTGCAACAGCGCCAGGACGCCGCCAGGACCTATGACGTGGTCGGTCCGGTGTGCGAATCCGGCGACTGGCTGGCGCACAGCCGCGAACTGGCGATCGAACCGGGCGACTTGCTGGCGCTGATGTCGGCCGGCGCCTATGGCATGACCATGGCCTCCAACTACAACACGCGCGGCCGCGCCGCCGAAGTGCTGGTGGACGGCGACAAAGCGCATCTGATCCGCAAGCGCGAAAATCCGGCCGACCTGTTCGCGCTGGAATCCATCGCCGGCTGATATCGGCATCGGCGGGCAAGCGCATGAGTGCAACCGACGCGGCCCGGTTCAACATGCTGGATGCAACGTTCTTCAATCAGGACAGCCCTGCGCTGGCGCGCGCCCTGATCGGCAAGGTCTTGCGGCGGCGCTGGAAAAACCAGTGGCTGTCCGCCCGCATCATCGAAACCGAAGCCTATTGCCTCGATGAGCGCGGCAGCCATGCCTCGCTGGGCTACACCCACAAACGCCGCGCCCTGTTCATGGACGGCGGCACCATTTACATGTACTACGCGCGCGGCGGCGATTCGCTCAACTTCAGCGCCGCCGGTCCGGGCAATGCGGTCCTGATCAAATCGGCCTATCCCTGGATCGATGCGATCGCCGGTCCCGCCGCGCTGGCGGTGATGCAGGCGGAAAATCCCGACGCCTCAGGCGGCCCCCGTCCGCTGAACAGGCTCTGTGCTGGCCAGACCTTGCTGTGCAAAGCGCTGGCCTTGCGCGTACCCGAGTGGGATGCCGGCGTGTTCGATCCCGGTGTATTCTTTGTCGATGACGTCGGCGAAGCGCCGCCGACGCTGATCGAAACCACGCGGCTGGGCATCCCGGCCGGCCGCGACGAACATCTCCCTTATCGCTTCGTCGATCCGGCTTACGCCCGCCATTGCACGCGCAATCCTTTGCGCAGGGGGCAGGCCGCACCGACGGATTATCGCTGGGTCGGGCGCGACGGCAATCCGGCGGCCGTGCAGGAATTCCCGTACGGCGTGATCCCCGTTCCGGACTGACCCCTGGTTGCGGGTCCGGGGCTTGCCGGAAGTCAATATCCCGGTTTTCAACGCCGACCGCCGATGGCGCGAAATTTGCTGACACGCTGCTGTCGGGACGAAAAAATTCGGCGTTAATGCCGCTATAATGCGCGTTTTCGCCTGTCGTCCCGCTCATTTTCAGCCTCTTTTTCAGCCCCTTTTGCGTAAGGAACATGCATGAATGCCCTGATCTGGTTCGTCATACTTTATTGGGTGATTTCAGTCGGTATCGGTCTTTACGCAAGCAGGTACGTCAAGAGCGGCAAGGACTTCGCGGTGGCCGGCCGGGCCTTGCCGATGTCGGTCGTGACGGCGACGGTGTTTGCCACCTGGTTCGGCTCGGAAGCGGTGCTGGGTGTGTCCTCGACCTTCCTCAAGGAAGGCCTGGGCGGCATCATCGCCGATCCCTTCGGCTCCTCGCTGTGCCTGATCCTGGTGGGCGTGTTCTTCGCCCGGCCGCTGTATCGCATGAATCTGCTGACCATCGGCGATTACTACAAGAAGCGCTTCGGCCGCGCCGCTGAAATGCTGGTGACCATCTGCATCGTGATTTCCTACCTCGGCTGGGTGGCGGCGCAGATCAAGGCGCTCGGCCTGGTCTTCAACGTCGTCTCGGGCGGCTACATCACGATGCAGGCGGGCATGATCATCGGCGCCGCCAGCGTGCTGGTCTATACGCTCATGGGCGGCATGTGGGCGGTGGCGATCACCGACTTCCTGCAAATGATCATCGTGGTGGTCGGCATGCTCTACATCGGCTGGGAAGTCTCCGGCATGGTTGGCGGCCCCGGCGTCGTGATCCAGCATGCGGCCGATGCCGGCAAATTCAATTTCTGGCCCGCACCCTCGCTCAGGGAGGTGATGTGGTTCTTTGCCGCGTGGATCACCATGATGCTGGGCTCGATCCCGCAGCAGGACGTGTTCCAGCGCGTGATGTCGTCCAAGACCGAGAAGATCGCGCGCAACGCCTCCATCCTCGGCGGCGTGATCTACTTCGGCTTCGTGTTTATCCCGATTTTCCTGGCGTATTCGGCCACGCTGATCGACCCGGCCATGGTGTCGCGCCTGCTCGAAACCGATTCGCAACTGGTGCTGCCGACGCTGATCATGGAAAAAATGCCGGTGTTCGCCCAGGTGATGTTCTTCGGCGCCTTGCTGTCGGCGATCAAGAGCTGCGCCAGCGCGACGCTGCTGGCGCCATCGGTGACCTTCACCGAAAACGTCATCAAGGAAATCCGCCCCTGGAAGAACGACAAGGAATTCCTGTTCTCGATGCGCGTGGTGGTGTTGCTGTTCACGGTCGCGGTGACCTCGCTGGCGCTCAACAGCCAGTCGAGCATTTACCAGATGGTTGAAAACGCCTACAAGGTGACGCTGGTCGCCGCCTTCGTGCCGCTGGCCTTCGGCGTGTACTGGAAGCGCGCCACCCGCCAGGGTGCGCTCGCCGCGATGATTCTCGGCCTGGCGACCTGGATCACGCTCGAATACGTCGCACCGGAAGGCCTGTGGCCGCCGCAACTGGCCGGCTTGCTGATGAGCGTAGGCGGCATGGTGTTCGGTTCGCTGCTGCCGCAACTGGTGGCGCCGATTCCGCAGGTGCCGGCAGCGTTGAGCACCGACTGATTTTTTCTTGATTTCCCGGCCTGCGCGATTCGCATTTTCTTGCGGATCGCGCAAGCAGCGCAGCACCTTCCTCGTTCTCTTTCCCGCCTCTTTTGCAATGGTCATCGCGACCGTTCGCCTCGCATTTCCCGTCTGCTGAAGTTCGTCGATTTCCGGCATCATCGGGAAATTGTTGTCGAAAAACCAATTGGAACTAATCAGTATTAAATCGACCTCATTGAGCATGTCTCTGCAAACTCATGAATACGATTTTGCCGCTGATGCACTGTTTCTCGACTTCGACGGCACCCTGGTGAACCTGGCTCCCGAGCCTGAAAGCGTGGTCCCGGCGCCGGACCTGATCGAGATGCTGCAGCAGCTGCAAGCACGCGCGAACGGTGCGCTGGCGGTCGTCAGCGGGCGGCCGGTGGCGCAGCTCGACCATTACCTGGCGCCCTTGCGCCTGCCTGCCGCCGGCGTGCACGGCCTCGAGCGGCGCGATGCGTCCGGGCGGCTGGTGCAACTCGCCGCGCCCGCCACCGAACCGCTGATGGAGCGGCTGGCGCCGTTCGTCGCGCGTCATCCCGGCCTGCTGCTGGAACCCAAGCGCGGCGCGCTGGCGCTGCACTACCGCAAGGCGCCGCATCTGGAACAGGCCTGTATCGAGGCGATGAACCATGCGGTCTCCGATGTGGGAACGCACGTGCCGGGCTTCAGCGTCCTGCGCGGCAAGATGGTGGTCGAAGCCAAGGCGGCGCTGGCCGACAAGGGCGACGCCATCGCCGCCTTCATGCGTGAGGCGCCGTTCGCCGGACGCCGTCCGGTATTCGTCGGCGACGACATCACCGACGAGGCCGGCTTCGACTGGGTGCAGACCTTGGGCAGCGGACTCGGCGTCAAGATCGGCGAAGGCCAGAGCCGGGCGCAGATGCGGCTGGACAATCCGGCGGCTTTGCATCAGTGGCTGGAGCAGGCGTTGCGGGCTGCTCCGCGGGTCTGACATCAACAGGATTTTCAAACGACATTCAGCGAGCGACACCACCGGCATCAGCGCTTCGGCGACAACAAGAAAAGTAAAGAGAGGAAAGGCAGCATGAGCACGTCATCCATCGATACCCCCAGCAACGACACCTCCATCGGCGTGAGCAACGACGGTGACCGGCCTTCCACTTCTTCCCTCGATCTCGGCGTCATCGGCAACTGTTCCTACAGCGCGCTGATCGACAAGCTCGGTCGCGTGGTCTGGTGCTGCCTGCCGCGCTTCGACGGCGATCCGGTGTTCAACGCCTTGCTCGATCCGGGCGAGAGCGGCAGCCTGTGGAGTTTCGAACTCGAGAATTTTTCGCACAGCGAGCAGTGGTACGAGCCGAACACCGCCGTGCTGAAAACGCGGCTGTACGACACCCTGGGGCAGGGCGTCGAGATCACCGACTTCGCGCCGCGCTTCCCGAGTCGCGGCCGCTTCTTCCGGCCGCAGACGCTGGTGCGCCGGGTGCTGCCGCTCAACGGCGCGCCGCGTCTGCGCGTGCTGCTGCGGCCGCGTTTCGACTGGGGCCGCGAAGTGCCCGAGATCACCCGCGGCAGCAATCACGTGCGCTACGTCGGCTCCGAGATGACACTGCGCCTGAACACCGACGCCCCGATCAGCTACCTGCTCGACGAGACCGCATTCGTGATCAGCCGGCCGTTCAACTTCCTGCTCGGTCCCGACGAAACGCTGACCGGCGGCATCGGCGACACCGCCCGCAGTTTCGAGCAGGAAACCATCACCTACTGGCGCAACTGGAGCCGCAGCCTGGCCACGCCGCTGGAGTGGCAGGCTGCCGTGATCCGCGCCGCCATCACGCTCAAGATGTCGGTGTATGAAGACACCGGCGCCATCATCGCCGCCATGACCACCAGCGTGCCGGAAGCACCGGGCAGTGCACGCAACTGGGACTATCGCTACTGCTGGCTGCGCGACGCCTTCTTCGTGGTGCGCGCGCTCAACAGCATTTCGGAACTCGGCACGATGGAAGACTACCTGCGCTGGCTCACCAACGTGGTGGTGCGTTCGGCCGGCGGCCACGTGCAGCCGCTGTACGGCATCGGCCTGGAAGAAGCGCTGCCGGAACAGATCCTCGACCATTTGCCGGGCTACCGCCATCACGCGCCGGTGCGCGTCGGCAATCAGGCGTACGAACATTTCCAGCACGACGTCTACGGCAACATCGTCCTCGGCGCGGCGCAGGCTTTCCACGACGCGCGCCTGCACCATCGCGCCGGCGCCGAGCAGTTCAAGCATCTGGAAGCCGTCGGCGAACGCGCCTTTGAAATGTACGACCGCCCCGACGCCGGCATGTGGGAGCTGCGCACGCGTTCGCGCATCCATACGTCCTCCGCGTTGATGAGCTGGGCCGCCTGCGATCGCCTCGGCAAGATCGCCGCACGGCTCGAACTCGATGAGCGTGCGCGCTACTGGCACGAGCGCGCCGACATGATCGGCAAACGCATCCTGACCGAAGCCTGGAACGAAGAGCGCCAGACCTACGCCGAAAGTTTCGGCGGCCGCGACCTCGACGCCAGCGTCTTGCTGATGGTCGAAGTCGGCCTCATCGCACCGACCGACAAGCGCTTCATCGCCACCGTCGACGCACTGGAGAAATACCTGTGCGACGGTCCCTACATGCGCCGCTACGAAGCGCCCGATGATTTCGGCCGGCCCGAGACGGCCTTCAACATCTGCACCTTCTGGCGCATCGACGCGCTCGCACGCATCGGCCGCAAGGAACAGGCGCGCGAGATTTTCGAGGCCATGCTGGCGGCGCGCAACCACGTCGGCCTGCTGTCCGAAGACACGCATCCGATTACCGGCCAGATGTGGGGTAACTTCCCGCAGACCTATTCGATGGTCGGCATCATCAATTGCGCGATGAGACTCTCCGCTTCATGGGAGTCAGTGATTTAACGACGCCATTACCGAACCCGATTGCCCGCATTTTTCCGGCCCACACAACAACAAAGAAGGAGTTTCGCCATGTCCCGCCTCGTCGTCGTTTCTAATCGTCTCGCAGATCCGCGCAAGCCGGCGGCCGGGGGACTGGCGGTGGCGCTGGGCGAAACCCTCAAACGCACCGGCGGCCTGTGGTTTGGCTGGAGCGGCAAGGTCGTCGAAGACGGTACGCCCGGAGAAGGCGCGCTGCACGTCAACCAGGCCGGACCGGTGACGCTGGCCGAGCTGGACCTGTGCGCCGAAGACCACGACGCCTATTACCGCGGCTACGCCAACGGCGTGCTGTGGCCAGTGTTCCATTACCGTCTCGACCTGGCGCATTTCGAGTCGGGCCACCTGAGCGGTTATCGGCGCGTCAACCAGCTATTTGCGCGCAAGCTGATGCCGCTGCTCAAACCGGACGACCTGATCTGGATCCATGACTATCACCTGATTCCGCTGGCCGCCGAATTGCGCGCCATGGGTTGCGGCAACCGCATCGGTTTCTTCCTGCACATCCCGTTGCCGCCGCAGCAGATCCTGGCGGCGATCCCTTCGCACGAATGGCTGATGCGCGCGCTGTTCGCCTATGACCTGGTCGGCTTCCAGACCGAAGCCGATCTGCTGCATTTCTCGCACTACGTCAAAGCCGAGGCCACCGCCGAGACCGTCGGCGTGAGCCAGTTCCGCGCCTTCAACAGCACGGTGCAGGCCAAGGCCTTTCCGATCGGCATCGACGTCGACGACTTCCAGCGTCTCGGCCGCGCCCGCGAGGCGCGCGACACCTTCGAGAATACGCGCAAGAAGGGTGACTCGGAGGCCGCGCGATTCGAGGATCGCAGCGAGAGACGCGGCGGCAATCCCTTTACCCAGGGAAGACACGACGCCGCCAGTGACAAATACAAACTTGGTCATTACAAAGAAGGTGCCGAACGGCACGTGCGGGAAATTCGAATTATACCCCAAACCGTCCGCTTTTCATCCCCCTCTTTTGCGGAAGCAGCAGATTTTCGGCTGCAATTCCCCGCAATTTATTTCCCTGCAAGCAAGCCCTGGATCATTTCATGGGTCGCCTGTGCGGCGGCTTCGGGCGCTTCCATCGGGAACAGATGGCCCCCCGGAATCTGCCGGAAATGACGCCCCGCCAGCTTTTTGGTGGCGTCCAGTCCGGCCAGGCGGCACTCGACCGAATCGATACCGCCGACGAAACCGACCGGCACCGGATATTGTCGCCGCGTCAATGCCCCCAAGTGATGGGGGATGGTGCGGTAGACCGCGGTTTCGGTTTCGCGCGTGAAGCGCAGCTTGACGCCGCCGGACGGCTCCGGCTCGACGCCGTGGGCGACATAATCGCGCAGCACGCGCTCGGGCCACGCCGCGAACATGGCCTTGGCGGCGTAGTGCTGATAAGCCGCCTCCATGTCCGGCCAGGCGTTGCGGCGGCGGCTCGATGCCACAGACGGCGAATGGCGGCTTTCGATGCGCAGCAGCTTGAGCAGGCGCAACGTGGAGGCGCGCCACCCCGCCACGATGGGCGAATCCAGCAACACCACGCAGCGCACCAGGTCGGGACGTTTGCGCCCCGCCAGCAGGCTCAGGATGCCGCCCATGGAGTGGCCGACCAGAATGACCGGTTCGCTGTAGCGTTGCGCCAGTTCCTCGCCCAATTCCTTGCCGAGCTTGCGCCAGCCGTCATCCACCGGGTAAGCCGGATTGTGCGCATGCATGGGCAAGGCGCGCACATCGTAGTGCGCGCGCAACTGGTCGAAGAACATGCCGTAGGTCCCGGCCGGGTAACTGTTGGCGTGGGCGAAATGCAGAATCGGCAAGGTCGGCTGGTGGTTCATGAATTGAAATGGAGGTATCGATTGCCGGATTATCTGGCAATTAATGCGCGGCGTCAGCCTTTTCCGGCGTGCTTTTTCAGTGTGCGGCGTGCTTTTTTCGGTTGTTATTTCTCGTACCAGTAACGCGCATGTTCGCGGCGATATTCCTGCACGCTTATCTTGCCGCCCGCCTTGTCGCCCGCCTTGTCGAATTGCAGTGAAATGGCGCCCGCCTCGTCGTTGCGCAAGCCGCGTATGCCCATGCGGCCATAGCGTTCGAGCACTTCCGGCTTGGGATGATTGAAGCGGTTGCGATAACCCATCTGGAACAAGGCCAGGCTCGGCTGCACTGCCTGCAGGAAAGCTTCCGTCGACGACGTGCCGCTGCCGTGATGCGGCGCCACCAGAACGTCGGCGCGCAATTGGGCGGCGCCGGCGCCGTTGACGAGTTCGTCTTCCTGCACCGCCTCGATGTCGCCGGGCAGCAGGATGGCGTGCTTGCCCAGACTGACTTTCAGCACGCAACTGCGCGCGTTGGGCTTCCACTTGTCGCTGGTGTAACTGACCGGCGCCGGATACAGCATGTCGAACGCCACGCCGTCCCAACGCCAGTGCTGTCCGGCCTGGCAGCGCTTGTGATCGGGCGCGGCCTGCACGATTGCGCTGGTCGGCGACAGCGATGAATACACGCGGTCGACGGCGATCTCCCTGAACAGCGACAGCGCGCCGCCGGAATGATCATTGTCGTTATGCGAAATCACCACGGCGTCGAGGTGATCGATACCGCGTGCGCGCAGATACGGCACGATCACGCGATTGGCGCCGTCGGATTCCGGCGAGTAATACGGACCGGTGTCGTACAGCAGCCGATGTCCCGGCGTCTCCACCAGCAAGGCCATGCCCTGCCCGACGTCGAAGGCCGTCACGTGGACCTGGTCCTGCTCCGGCCAGGCCGGGGTATTGAAAATCAGCGGCAGCCAGCCGAACAGCCCCAGCCAGCGCGCCGGCCAGCCGCGCGGCGCCAACAGCAGCAAGGTCCCGCCCAGCGCCACTGCAAATATCCATAGCGGCGGCAACGGCGCCTGCCAGACTGCAAACGGCTGGCCCGCAAGCCACTCCAGCAACTGCACCAGCCACTCCAGCACGGCATGCGCGGTCAGCAACAGCCACTGCGACAAAGGTGGCGGCAAGATGCTGCCCAGCAGCGACAGCGGTGCAATCACGATGGTGATCAAGGGAATCGCCGCCGCATTGGCCAGCGGACTGAGCAGCGAGTACTGCCCGAACAGCACCATCGTCAATGGCAACAAGCCAAGCGTCACGACATACTGTGTATAAGCGCCCGCGCGCAGCGAGCGCCAGCTCTTCGCCATGTACGAGGGCTTGCGATGGCGCTGCACCGGGGTCAGGACCTGCGGCTCGGCCGGCATGTCCGCGCCGATGCGCCCGGAGGAAGCGTACAGAATGATCGCCACGGCGCCGAACGACAGCCAGAAGCCCGGCCACAGCAAAGCCCACGGATCGAACAGCAGCACCACTGCCAGCGCCAGCGACATCACATAGGAAATATGCGTCAGCCTCCCCGTCCAATACGCCAGCCCCACCACGCACAGCATGTACAAGGTGCGCTGCGCCGGCACGCCGAACCCCGCCAGCAGCACGTAGACCAGCGCCGCCAGCAAACCGGCCAGCACCGCCACTTTGGGTGCGGGCATCAGCAACGGCAGTTGCGCCCGCGTGACGAACGAACATCGCCACAGCAAACCGAAGAACGCGCCGAACAGGCCCGAGATCAGCGTGATGTGCAATCCGGAAATCGCCACCAGGTGGCCGACGCCCGTACGGTTGAATATGCTCCAGTCGGATTGTTCGATGGCACGCTGATCGCCGATCACCAGCGCAACGATGACGCCGGCGTATCGCTGTTTCGGCAGCGCGGACATGATGCGGTCGCGCAGCCAGGAGCGACCGCGCTCGATGGCGTTGGACGGCGTCCGGATGAACTCCTGCAGGCGATGATTCTTGTAGGCCGATTGCTGGTCGGATCGCACCGAGCCGGTCGCACGCAGGTTCTGTTCCAGCAGCCAGACTTCGTAGTCGAAACCATGCGGATTGGCGTTGCCATGCGGACGCTTCAGACGCACCGTAAATTGCCAGCGTTCACCCGGACGCACCTCGGGAACCGCCTGCAGCGGCTCGCCGCCGGCCTGGCCGAATGCGCCGGGGCTGTACCAGGACAAAGCGAGTCGCTGCGGCACCGGCGGCGTACCGCCATTTTGCGTGCCGACTCTCTCCACCTTGAAATTGAAGCGCACGCCGCGCTCGAAACGATACGGCAGGCTGTCGATGGTCCCCACCACCACGATGTCGCGGCCTTCCCATGCTGCCGGCAAAGCGTCGTCGAGCCGGCTTTGCGCCATCAGGCCGCCCCAGGCGAAGCCGGCACAGAGTCCGGCGATATTGAACAGAACAATGCGCAGGACGGTCCGCCCCCCTCCGCTGGCGCGGGCGCCGGCGCTGCGCAGCCGCCAGCACACCGTCAACAGCAGGACCGCCGCTGCCAGCAACGCCATATGCCCTTCAAAGGGAAGCAGTTGCGCCTGCATCTGCAAAAAGGCAATTCCTGCGGCGAAACCGAGAATCGCGCTGCGCATGCTTATGTCGCCGCAGCCAGGCGCGGCAGCACCGCGTGCGCATTGGCGCTGGTGGCTGCGGCCACGTCCGCGATATCCATGCCGCGCAATTCGGCGAGTACCTGGCCGATACGCGGAATCTGGTCCGGCGTATTGCGCTGAGGATGCAGCCACGCGGGCGAGATGTCGGGCGCGTCGGTTTCCAGCACGACGGCGTCAAGCGGGACCTCCGCCGCCAACCGCCGTATCTGCAGCGAACGCGGGAATGTCATCGCGCCGCCCAAGCCCAGTTTGAAACCCAGTCCGACGAAAGTCTCGGCCTGCTGGAAACTGCCGTTGAAGGCGTGCGCGATGCCACCCGGCACGGCGATGCGACGCAGATATTTGAGGATGATGTCTTGCGAGCGGCGCACATGCAGCAGCACCGGCAAATCGAATTCGCGCGCCAGCTTGAGTTGCTCGCTGTAGAAGTGCTCCTGCTTGTCGCGCATGGCCGGCTCTTTCAGGGCGGGCACGAAGAAGTCCAGTCCGATTTCACCGATGGCGACAAAGCGTCTGTCTCTCAGCGCGGCTTCGATTGCATGGCGCAGCGCCAGCAAGTCGCTCTCGTCGCAGCCCGGAACATACAAGGGATGGATGCCCAGCGCATACGCGCAATTGCCGCGTTGCCGCGCCAGCCGTGCAACCGCGTCGAAATTGAAAGGCGCCACCGCCGGCACCACGATCATGCCTACGCCCTGCCCGGCCGCGTCGTCGGCGACGGCGAGCTCCTCGCCGGCAAACTCGCCGGCATCGAGATGGCAGTGCGTATCAATCCACATACTTGATCCAGAAAATGCCGGCAATTCAGGAAAAAACCGAACGGCGCGATGCGGCGCCGTACCGGTCGTCAGGCGGCTTGCAGCGAACGGCCCAGCTTGCGCAGGAACTCTTCGCAGCGCTGCAATTGCGCAATCGCCACGAACTCGTTCGGCTTGTGCGCCTGGATGATGTCGCCGGGACCGCACACGATGGTCGGGATGCCGATTTGCTGGAACAGCCCGGCCTCGGTGGCGTAGGCAACCTTGCGTTTTTCGTTGTCTTCGGTCAGCGCGCGCACCAGCGCCGTGATGGCTTCCTGCTCGGCTGTTTCCAGTGCGGGGCTGGCGGCGATGATGCCGATGTCGACCTTGGCGTCGGGATATTCGGCCTGCATTTTCGGCAGCAACTGATCGCGCACGTATTGCGTGACCTGGGACTGGATCTTGTCCGGCGACATGCCGGGCAAATTGCGGAATTCGTAGGTAAATTCGCACAGATCGGGAATCGTGTTGATCGCGATGCCGCCACGAATCTGGTTGGTGGTCATGGTGGAAAACGGCACGTCATACAGCGTGTCGTACGGACCGTTGACCTTGTAGGCATCGGCGAAATCGCGGATCGCGCAAATCAGACGTGCAGCGTGTTCGATGGCGTTGCAGCCCTGCGGCGTCAGCGAGGAATGCGCCGACTTGCCGTGCACGCGGCACGTGAAGGCGTTGATGCCCTTGTGCGCCACCACTACCTGCATGTTGGTCGGCTCGCCGACGACGCAGCTGTCGGGACGAATGCCGCGTTCCTGCAGCTCGGCCAACATGCTCGGCGCACCGGCGCAGCCGATTTCTTCGTCATAGGAAAATGCCAGATGCAGCGGCTTGCTGCGCGACATCGCGAGGAACTCCGGCACCAGCGCCAGCGAGGCGGCGATATAACCCTTCATGTCGCAGCTGCCGCGACCGTACAGCAAGCCGTCGCGTTCGGTCAGCGTGAACGGATCGCTGTCCCACTTCTGGCCGTCGACCGGCACCACGTCGGTGTGACCGGACAACACGATACCGCCCTGGATCGTGCCGGCTTCCGGCCCTTCCGTGGCCGGCAGCGTCGCGAACAGGTTGGCCTTGGTGCGCTCCTTATTGTGCGCGAACCACGGCGTGATGCCTTGCGCCTGCAGGCTGTCGCGCACGGACGTGATCAGTTCGAGATTGGAGTTGCGGCTGGTGGTATCGAAGGCGACCAGTTGCTCAAGCCATTGACGTGTGTTCATCATTTCCATGCATTCCTTTTCATTATGCTTATTCATTGTCCATCTCTCATTGTCTCTGGTATGCACCAGGCTTGCATGCCAGTGGCGACAAAATTTCCATGAGGAAATGAAATTATTGGCGGTTCAGCGCAGATGAGGACGAGATTCGCAAAAGAGCAACGAACCCGGATAAATCTTCTCTGCCATTGAAAAGTCGGCCGGTACTCTCCACACCCTCTGCCATCTGTCTTCCCGACCTTTTTGGGTTAAGCATCAACTCGAAGTAACGCCAAAAAGCCTGTTTGATCGCCGTATAAATCCGGTTGGACATCGCTCACCCTCAGACAGCGATGCATTGTAAAAGAAAAATATTGCCATTGTGCATTTCCTGAAAGACGTGAGCATTCTCCCGAAGGCTTCATCAGGACCATAGCGAACCGGAAAAATAGAACCGGCACCGTCCTCTCCATAAGAAATCTGCCGGCGTCTCAAAGACGCAAATGAGCAGATCAATACGAAGTCACATTGATATTCAAAGGGGAAAACTCATTTTTCATTGGGAGAAATCATGCGCTGGTTTTACAACTTAAAAATTTCACACAAACTTATTATTTCGTTCCTGATTGTTCTTGTCCTGTGCATAGCGCTCGGCATCTTCGCGTTGAAGCAAATCACTGAAGTAAAACAATCCTCTTCGGAAATCATGGAAAACTGGTTGCCGTCCACTGTACTGCTGGCAGAAACAAAGGCGTCAACCCGTCAATTCCGCATCGATCAACTGCATCTTCTCGCGATTGAAATCGAAAAGCGACCTGAATACATAACGCGTCTGACAGACAGGGCAAAAAAACTGCGCGCCGCAGTGGAAAGCTATAAATCGATGGCGAGCGCGCCTGAGGAAATGCGGATTTTTCCATTACTTGCCTCCCGCATATCTGAATATCTGGCGCAAAATCAGAAAATGCTGGTGCTGTTGAACGCAAACAAAACGCAAGAAGCGACAAGCTTCAGCGACATCGAGCTGCTGAAAGCCATCAGGGATGTCGAAGATGTTCTGAATGAGTTGATCAAGGTCAATAAGGACGGCGCCGTCGCTTCCTACGTTCATGCCAATCAAATCTATTCCCTATCCCGTATCTGGATTTTTTCTCAACTGATCGTTACTGTCGTCATCGGCCTGGGATTGGCCATCTGGATCGCCAATGTCGTCTCCAAACCGTTGGCAGAAGCAGTCAAAGTCGCCAGACAAGTGGCGTCCGGAGACCTTACCACCCGGATTGCAGCAACTTCCACTGACGAAACAGGCCAGCTGATGCGCGCCTTAAGCGACATGAACGAAAGCCTGCTTGGCATTGTCGGCAATGTGCGAACAGGTACCGACACGATCGCCACGGCATCCGCTCAGATCTCCACAGGCAATCGGGATTTGTCCAGCCGGACCGAACAGCAAGCAAGCTCGATTGAAGAAACCGCGTCGGCAATGGAAGAGCTCACCTCGACCGTGAAGCAAAATGCCGACAACGCCAGGCAAGCGAACCAGTTGGCGACCTCCGCGTCGACCATCGCTCAGGAAGGCGGCGATGTTGTCGGCGAAGTCGTTCATACCATGAGCTCCATCAATGAATCGTCGAGAAAAATCGTCGACATCATCAGCGTGATCGATGGCATCGCTTTCCAGACCAATATCCTGGCGCTCAATGCGGCCGTCGAAGCCGCCCGCGCCGGCGAACAGGGACGTGGTTTTGCGGTCGTTGCCTCCGAAGTGCGCAGTCTGGCGCAACGCTCATCGGCCGCCGCCAAAGAAATCAAGATTCTGATCGATGCATCCGTATCCAAGGTCGATACCGGCAGCAAACAGGTGGAACAAGCCGGCTTTACCATGACGCAAATCGTCACCAGCGTAAAACAGGTCTCCGATATCGTCGGCGAAATCAGCAGCGCCAGCCAGGAGCAAAGCGACGGCATCGAAAACATAGGCCGTGCAATTGCGCAGCTGGACGAAACCATCCAACAAAATGCTGCGCTGGTGGAGGAAGCGGCGGCCGCCGCGCAATCGATGGAAAAAGAAGCCTCCACACTGTCGGAAGTCGTTTCCGTATTCAGACTGCGGGCCTAGGCGCTCATCGGGACGACCGTCGGGCCACCCACGGATCAAATCAAGCGTTGCTCTGCAAGCCGTTTTCCGACAAGCGCAGCACGCGGCCGCAGCGGCGCGCCAATTCGATGTCATGGGTGACGATGACGAAAGCCGTACCCAGCGTCTGCGACAGTTCGATCATCAGTTCAAAGGTCTTGTCGGCGGTGCTGCGGTCGAGGTTGCCGGTCGGTTCGTCGGCCAGCACACAGGCCGGATTCGTGACCAGCGCGCGCGCCAGGGCTACACGCTGGCGCTCGCCGCCGGACAGCTCGCCCGGCACGTGACGCACGCGATTTTCAAGGCCGACGCGGGCCAGGATCGTGCGCGCCTGTTCCTGCGCCTGATCGCGTTTGACGCGACGGATCATGAGCGGCATGGCGACGTTGTCGAGCGCCGAGAATTCCGGCAGCAAGTGATGGAACTGGTAGACAAAACCCAGCGCCGCATTGCGCAAGTCGCCGCGCGCAGCTTCGCCCAGATTGGCGAAATCCTTGCCCTGCAGGGTAACGCTGCCCGCGCTCGGCGTGTCGAGGCCGCCCAGCAGATGCAGCAGCGTCGACTTGCCCGAACCGGATGCGCCGACGATAGCGACCTGCTCGCCGGGCGTGACGTCGATGTCGATGCCGTTGAGCACTTTTACCGAATATTTCCCCTGTGTGAAGGTCTTGCCCAGCCCGCGGCAGGACAGCACTGCCTGGTCTCGTTGATTCATGTTGTCGTTCGTCAGGTTATTCATAGCGCAGCGCCTCCGCCGGTTTGACGCGCGCGGCTGCCCAGCTCGGGTACAGCGTTGCCAGGAAGGCCAGCACCACCGCCACCCCGCCGATGGTCCACACATCCGACCAGATCAGGTCGGACGGCAATTCGGAAATCACGTAAATGCTCTTGGGCAGGAACTGGACGTGCAACAGGTGTTCAATGGCTGGCACGATCACGTCGATATTGAGCGCCACCAGCACGCCGAACGCGACGCCCAGCGCCGTCCCGATCAGTCCCACCAGCGCCCCCTGGATCACGAAGATCTTCATGATCGATCCGGGCGACGCGCCGAGCGTGCGCAGAATCGCGATGTCGGCCTGCTTGTCGGTCACGGTCATCACCAGCGTCGACACCAGGTTGAACGCCGCCACGGCGATGATCAGCGTCAGGATGATGAACATCATGCGTTTCTCGGTCTTCACCGCCGCGAACCAGTTGCTGTTCTGCTGCGACCAGTCGCGCAGGTAGAGATTGCCGGTCAGTTGCGTCGATAATTCCTGCGTCACCTGCGGTGCCTGCAGCATGTCCTTGATGCGCAGGCGCACGCCGGATGGCGCGTCGAGGCGGAACAATCGCTCCGCGTCTTCAATCTGGATGAAGGCCAGCGACGAGTCGAACTCGTAGTGCCCGGCCTCGAAAATCCCCACCACCGTAAATTGCTTCAGCCGCGGCAGCACGCCGGCCGGCGTCACCTGCCCCTGCGGTGCAATCAGCGTGACCTTGTCGCCCAGCGTCACATGCAGGCTGCGCGCCAGCTCGCCGCCCAGCACAATGTTGAATTCGCCCGGCTTAAGGTCGGAGAATTTGCCTTGCTTGACCTGCCCCGCCACATCGGAAACCTTGGGCTCTTCACTCGGCAACACGCCGCGAATCGCCACCCCGCGCACATTGTCGTCGCGCGTCATCATCGCCTGCGCCGCCACGTAGGGTGCCGCCCCGATGACTTCCTTGTTCTGGAAGGTCTGCCTGGCCACCGCCTGCCAGTCCGGCATGGCGCCGGACGCGTCGAACACTTCGATGTGCGACAGCACCGACAGCATCCGATCGCGGACTTCCTTCTGGAAGCCGTTCATCACCGACAGCACGACGATCAGCGCCGCTACGCCGAGGCCGATGCCGGCCATGGAAATCAGGGAAATGAAGGAGATGAAACTATTGCGGCCGCTACGTTTTCCGGCCCGGGTATAGCGAATGCCGACCAGCCATTCGAACGGTAAATTTTTTATCAGACTCAAACCTTGACTCTCTTTTCTGGAAACGATGCCGGACGACAATGCGCCAGTTTGCCACACTCTCCGTCATCTTTCACTGTCCCATTGGACCCGGGGACACTTAGGGTGAACGCCCGATGAGACCCCGAAACGCCCGCCAAGTTTTTACCGCTACACTTTTTTACCATTTCGACACCCGCCGACAAGCCGCTTCCATAGGGGGTTTTCGGCCAGAACTGCGATTTTCGCCTACAATCGCGGCATGAATCATCTCGACATACTTCTCCCTTTCGGTCTGCCGCAAGCCGAAATGGCGCGCGACCTGGTGCGCGAATGCAATGCTCCCGCACTGGCCATGCTGTTGGCGCGCAGCAAGACTGCCGCTCCGCTGCAACATCTCGATCCGTTCTCCCGTGCATTGCCGCACGAGCACTGGCTGGCTGAACGCTTCAACCTGGCCGCGCCGACGCCGCAGCAGGATGAGCGCGGCAACAGCCCGGCCGCCGCAGCAGCAGTGCTGCGCAATCGCGTCCAGCCGCCCGTGCCCGCCGAAGGCCACTGGTTCATTGTGCAACCGGCACACATCCACGTCGCACGTGACCATCTGGTGCTGACCGACATCGGTCAACTGGATCTTGAAGAAGCCGAATCGCGCCGCCTGTTCAACTCCGCCTTGCCGCTGTTCGAAGAAATCGGCCGTACGCTGGTCTATGTCGACGCCGCCACCTGGCTGCTGCGCGCCGACGACTGGGCCGGCCTGCGCACCTCGTCGCCGCAAGCCGCCAGCGGCCGCAACATCGACATCTGGATGCCGGAAGGTCCGGGCGAACTGGCCTGGCGCAAGCTGCAGAATGAAGTGCAGATGCAGTGGTTTTCCGAATCGATCAACGATGAGCGCGAGATGCACGGCAAGAAGCCGGTCAACTCGCTCTGGATCTGGGGCGGCGCAGCTGCCGCATCGACCGCGCCGTCGACAATGTATCAGGCCAGCTTCAACCTGAACGGCTGGCCGCAGGCGCTGACCGCAACCGCGCAGCACAGCGCGGCGCCCGATGGCGTGCTGGCCGCACCCGGCGAGCATGGTTTGCTGCTGCTGAGCGATTTGCTGGAACCGGGACTGACCGATGAATGGGGCTACTGGCTGCAACGCATGGAAGCGCTCGACACCCTGTGGTTCGCGCCGCTGCTGCAAGCCGCACGCAGCAAGCGTCTCGCCACGCTGTCGCTGGTGCTCACCGGCCAGGACAAACTGCAGCACGTGACGGTCACCGCCTCGTCGCTGCGCAGGTTCTGGACCAAGCCTTCGCTGGCCAAACTTGCCGCATGAGACTGACGCCATGATCCGTATTGCCACCCGCAGCTACGACCCGCGCGACGTCGACGGCCTGATTCACAGCGGCATTCATCCTGTGCTGGCGCGCGTCTATGCCGCGCGCGGCCTGCTCAGCGCCAAGGATTTATCGAGCGAACTGGGCTCCCTGATTGCCCCCTCCGGCCTGCTTCATATCGATGCGGCGGCGGTCTATCTGGCCGACGCCATTGCCGCCGGGAAAAAGATGGTCATCGTCGCCGACTACGATTGCGACGGTGCCACCGCCTGCGCGGTGGGCTTGCGCGGCCTGCGCAGCCTGGGCGCGCAAGTCGACTACATCGTGCCCAATCGTTTCGAGTACGGCTACGGCCTGACGCCCGAAATCGTCGAGCTGACCATCCGCGAAAAATCGCCCGACATCATCGTCACCGTCGACAACGGCATCGCCAGCATCGACGGCGTCGCCGCCGCCAAGGCGCGCGGCATCGATGTCGTCGTCACCGACCATCACCTGCCCGGCGACAGCCTGCCGGATGCGCGCGTGATCGTGAATCCGAACCAGCCGGCGTGTGGCTTCCCGAGCAAGAACCTGGCCGGCGTCGGCGTCATGTTTTACGTCCTGCTGGCGCTGCGCGCGGAAATGCGCAAGCGCGGCATCTTCGACGCCCAGACCCAGCCCAAGCTCGATACGCTGCTCGATCTGGTGGCATTGGGCACGGTCGCCGACGTGGTCAAGCTCGACGCCAACAACCGCATCCTGGTGGCGCAAGGATTGAAGCGCATGCGCGCCGGCCGCATGCATGCCGGTATCGCGGCCTTGTTCCGCGCCGCCGGCCGCGAAGCGCGCCGCGCTACGCCGTTCGACCTCGGTTTCGCGGTCGGTCCGCGTCTGAACGCTGCCGGCCGCCTCGCCGACATGGCGCTCGGCATCGAATGCCTCACCACCGACGATGAAGGCCGCGCCTGGGCCATCGCCCAGCAGCTCGATGCCATCAACCGCGAACGGCGCGACATCGAAGCCGGCATGCAGGACACCGCGCTGAACCTGCTGGACGATTTCAACCCGCAGGACCGGCGCACCATCAGCGTGTTCGACGCGTCCTGGCACCAGGGCGTGATCGGCATCGTGGCCTCGCGCCTGAAGGACAGATTCTATCGCCCGACCATCACCTTTGCCCCCGGCGACGAAGGCCTGATCAAGGGTTCCGGCCGCTCGATCGCCGGCTTCCACCTGCGCGATGCACTGGATCTTGTGTCCAAGCATGCGCCTTCGGTGATCACCAAATTCGGCGGCCATGCGATGGCGGCCGGCCTGACGATCCACGCCGAAGCCTTCGACGCCTTCGCCCAGGCATTTGAAGAAGTAGGTAAAGATTGGTTAAGCCAGAATCAGCTCGAACGCGTGGTGGAAACCGACGGTGCGCTCGAGGACGCCTATTATTCGGTCAGTTTCATCAGCCTGATGGACGACCAGGTATGGGGACAAGGCTTTGCTCCGCCGGTGTTCTGCGACCGCTTCCGCGTGCTGAGCCAGCGCATCCTCAAGGAAAAGCACCTGAAACTGCTACTGGAAAAGAACGGCCAGAAGTACGATGCGATCTGGTTCGGCAACACGGATGCGCTTCCCGATTACGCAACGGTTGCATTTAGACTGGATGCCAACGAATATAACGGTACGACCAAGGTACAGTTGATGGTGGAACACGCAGAACCGGCTTAGATCCTGAACAAGTTCTTAGAAACGCCGTCAGGAAATTGACAGCAAAGAGGCAAGCCGGCGGCACAAGCAGCGCCCGACAGATGATCGGGCGCCAACAAGCAAAAATAGCAGCGACCCATGCCCAAGACTCCTCTTCCGCTGCACCGGATCCAGAAGCCGCCGATGACGCCGCAGCGGCTGCGGCGCCTGATGCTGATCGGCTCGCTGGTGCTGCTGGCGGTCTGCTGGATCGTACTGGCGATGCTCAAGCCGGCTACCCAGGGCAAGATCGTGATGACCGCCGGCGCCGAAGGCGGCATCTATCACAACTATGCGCAACGCTATGCGGAGATCCTCAAACGCGACGGCATCACGCTCGACATCCGCACGTCATCCGGCTCGGTGGAGAACTTCCAGCGCCTGCGTGAAGACGACAGCGAATTCCAGGTCGGCTTCATCCAGTCAGGCACCGGCAACAGCGAACAGGCGCCCGGCATCCAGACCATCGCCGCGATTTCGTATGAACCGATCTGGGTCTTCTATCAGGGCAACGCCACCTACGACCGCTTGTCGCAATTGCGCGGCAAACGCATCTCGCTGGGACTGCCGGGCAGCGGCCTGCGCATTGTCGCCAACGACCTGCTCACCGAAAACGGCATCACCACCAACAACTCCACGCTGGAAGAACTGGCCGGCAACAACGCCTACGAACAGCTGCTCAACAACAAGATCGACGCAGCCTTCTTCATCGGACGCGCCGACAGCCAGCTGATCCACACGCTGCTCAACAGCGGCATCAAGCTGATGAGTTTTTCGCAAGCCGATGCGCTGGTGCAAAAGTTTCCCTCGCTGTCGAAGATCACCTATCCGCGCGGCGCCACCAGCCTGATCAATGATCTCCCCTCCCACGACGTCACGCTGCTGGCCGCCACCGCCATGCTGGTGTCGAAGGAGTCGCTGCATCCGGCGCTGGCCTACCTGCTGCTCGACGCCGCCAACGTGATCCACAACGCGCCGGATTTTTTCACGCCGCGCAATTACTTCCCGAACCAGAACATCGAGGACTTCAACATCTCCGACGAGACGCGCCGCTATTTCAAATCCGGCCGACCGTTCCTGCAACGCTACCTGCCGTTCTGGCTGGCTAATTTCATCGAACGCCGCTTCACCATCCTGCTGCCGTTCATCGCGGTGCTGTTCGGCCTGATCCAGGCGGTGCCGCGCATCTATGAGGCCAGCATGAAAAAACGCCTGGTCGTGTGGTACAAGGAAATCCATCTGCTGGAAGAAGAGATCTGGAACACCCACGATCCCTCTGACGAAAAGCTCGCCGAGTGGCATGCCGAAATCGAGGAGATTGACGCCAACGCCAACCAGATTGACATTCCGCAACGCTATTACGGCGACGTCTATGCGCTCAAGCAAGCCATCCGCGTGGTGCGCGACCGCGTCAGCGAAGCTGCGAATCAACGAACAATAACAATGACACCTGCGTCTCCCCTATGAATTACACCCGCTTCTTCAACAGCCTCGTCACCCGCCTGGTCCTGTTCGGCACTCTGGTCGTGCTCGCCAGCGCGGTGGCGCGCTTTCATGTATTGACCAATTTCCTGCATGACGATCTCAGCGAAGTCGCCGCCGACCAGCAAAGCACGATCGCCAGTTACCTGGCGCAGGACATCAACTACCGCATCGTCGAACGGCGCCGCTTCCTTGAACAGCTGGCGCGCATGCTGCCGACGGAATTGCTGGGCCAGCCGGAAAAATTGCGTGCCTGGCTGCGCGAACGGCAAGAGCTGCAACCGCTGTTCTCCACCGGACTGTTTGTCACCGACGCCAACGGCGAGATCATCGTCGACTATCCTGCAGCAGTCGGCCGCCGCAATCTGTCGCTGGCGATTTTTCCGGATTTCCATCTGGCCAAGGAAGGAAAATTCGTCATCGGCGAACCGCTGCTGCCTGCGAACGGGCAATACCCCATCCTGCCTATGCTGACGCCGGTACGCGACGCCAGCGGCAAGTTTGTCGCCGTGCTGGGCGGCGCCACGGCGCTGGCGGCGACCGGCTTCCTCGATCATTTGCAGCAGGCGCGGCTGGGCGAGTCGGGCAGCTTCCTGCTGGTGTCTCCGGCCAAGCGCCTGATCCTTGCCTCCAGCCGTAAGGACCTGATTTTCAAACCGTTGCCCGATGTCGGCGTCGATCCCATGCTGGACAAGGCGGTCGACGGTTATCGCGGCAGCGGCGTCGGCGCCAACGGCAATATCGACGAGATCAAGGCCATCGCCGACGTGCCCAGCACCGGTTGGTTCGTTGTGGCGCGCCTGCCGGTGAAAGCGGCATTGCCGACCGTGGATCGGGTCCAGGCGTTCATCGTGCGCGGCGGTGCTGTGCAAGCTACGGTGATTTTCCTGTTGATCATTCTGGTCATCGTATGGTTCTTCCGGCCGTTGCGGCGCGCTGCCGACCAGGCCGAACGCATGACGCGCGGCGAGCTGATGCTGGCGCCGCTGCCGGTTTACCGCAACGACGAAGTCGGCCATCTCACCATGGCCTTCAACCGCCTGCTGTCACGCCTCAAGACGCATCAGTCGGAACTGCAGCACCAGGCGCATCACGACTTGCTGACCGGTTTGCCGAACCGGATCATGCTGGCCGAACGCATGCAGCAGGCGATTGCACAGACCCAGCGCGGGGTGGCGCTGCTGTTCCTGGACCTCGACGGCTTCAAGCCGATCAACGATACGCTCGGTCACAAGGCCGGCGACCAGGTGTTGCAGGAAATCACTCAGCGGCTGCAGAAAGTTGCGCGCCACAGCGACACACTGGCGCGCGTCGGCGGCGACGAATTCGTGCTGCTGGCGACCGACCTCGGCGCGCCGCTGGAACACGGTGCACGCGCGCTGGCGGAGAAATGCATCCGCGTCGTCGCTGAGCCGCTGCAGATCGGGCAAGGCGACTACAAGCTCGGCGTTTCGATCGGCATTGCCGTGTGCGAGACGTACTGCGATCCCGACATCCTGCTGCAAGCGGCCGACAAGGCCATGTACGACGCCAAAAACAAGGGCCGCGGCTGTTACGTCATCGCGCTCGTCACGGAAACGGCGGCGCAGACACCTGCCTGATCCTGCTTCGTTGCTGACGCCATTGCGCCAGCCGCTCAGTGAATCCCAGCACGAAGACAAAAAACACCGGCACAAAAAATACCGCGAGCACGGTGGCGCTGACCATGCCGCCGAACACGCCGGTGCCGATGGCGCGCTGCGTTTCCGCGCTCGCTCCGCCGGCCAGCATCAAGGGGAGCACGCCCAGCGCGAACGCCAACGAAGTCATCAGGATCGGCCGCAGACGCAGGCGCGACGCCTCTACCGCAGACTCGACCAGCCCCTTTCCCTGCGCGCGCAACTGCCGCGCGAACTCGACAATCAGGATCGCGTTCTTGGCCGACAAGCCCATGACCGTGATCATCCCGACCTTGAAGAACACGTCGTTGGGCATGCCGCGCAACACCACCGCCAGCACCGCTCCGAGCAGACCCAGCGGCACCACCAGCATCACCGACAGCGGGATGGCCCAGCTCTCGTACAGCGCCGCCAATACCAGAAACACCACCAGCGCCGACAAGGCCATCAGCATCGGCGCCTGCGCGGCGGATTGGCGCTCCTGCAAGGACTGGCCGGTCCATTCCAGCGCAAAACCCGGCGGCAATTGCGCCACCAGGCGCTCCATCTCAGCCATCGCTTCGCCGCTCGATGCGCCCGCCTTGGGCGCGCCGGAAATGCGTACCGCCGGATAACCCTGATAACGCACCAATTGTTGCGGCGATACGCCCCACACCGGCTTGACCAGTTCCGACAGCGACACCATGCCGCCGCCGGCGTTGCGCACGTGCAGCCTCATGACGTCCTCGACCTGCATGCGCGCCGAGGCGTCGGCTTGCACGATCACTTGCTGCATGCGCCCGGCGTTGGGGAAGTCGTTGACGTACAGCGAGCCCATGGCGCTGGACAAGGTTTCGTTGATGGCATTGAAGGAGACGCCCATCGCCTGCGCCTTGCGGCGATCGATTTCCAGGCGCACGCTGGCGCCGCTCGGAAGTTCCTCGGCATACACGTCGCCGACGATGCGGCTTTTCCTCGCCGCCTCCAGTAGGCTTGCCTGCGCCTCCTTGAGGGCTGCATAGCCCTGGCTGGCGCGATCTTCCAGGCGCATCGTGAAGCCCGATGAGTTGCCGAGTTCGTCGATCGCAGGCGGCAGCAGGCTCATGCTGACGGCATCGGCAACCGGCTCCATCGCCTTGCGCGCGTGCTCCGCTTCATCGGCCGCGGTGGCGCCGTTGCGCTGGTCCCAGTCCTTGAGCATGGTGTAGGCCATCGCCGCGTTGGGACCTGAACCGGCGAAGCTGTAGCCGAGGATGGACTGGTTGTTGTCGATCGCCGGCCGTGACGCCAGATGGCGTTCGAACACCTTGACCGCGTCGAGCGTGCGCTCGGCGGTGGCGTCCGACGGCAGCTGGATGGAGGTCATGAAATAGCCCTGGTCTTCTTCCGGCAGGAAGGCCGACGGCAACCAGGTGAAGGCCGTCGCCAGCGCGGCGACCAGCGCCGCGAACAGCAGCATCACCCAGCCGCTGCGTTTGAGCAGGCGCACCACGCCGTTTTCATAACGCTGCGTCATGCGTTCGAAACGCGCGTTGAACCAGCCGAAGAAACCGCGCTTTGCATGCGACTCCGGGCCGATCGGCTTGAGGATGGTGGCGCACAAGGCCGGCGTCAGCGTCAGTGCGAGGAATGCCGAGAACAGGATCGCCACCGCCATCGACAGCGTGAACTGGCGATAGATTTCGCCGACCGAGCCGCTGGCCAGCGCCATCGGGATGAACACCGCCGTCAGCACCAGCGTGATGCCGACGATGGCCCCGGTGATTTCACGCATGGCGCGCGAGGTCGCCTCCCTGGGCGACAGGCCTTCGCTCGCCATCAGGCGTTCGACGTTTTCCACCACCACGATGGCGTCGTCGACGATGATGCCAATCGCCAGCACCATGCCGAACATGGTCAGCACGTTGACGGAGAAGCCGGCCACCAGCATCACCGCGAAGGTGCCCAGCAAGGCGATCGGCGCGACGATGGCCGGGATCAGCGTATAGCGCACCTTTTGCAGAAACAGGAACATCACGAGGAAGACCAGCACCATCGCTTCGATCAGCGTGACGATGACTTTCTGTATCGATATCTTGACGAACGGCGCGGTGTCGAACGGCACCGAATACGCCATGCCGGCCGGCATCGTCTGCGCCAGCAACGCCATCTTCTCGCGCACTGCCTGTGCCGTGCGCACCGCATTGGCGCCGGGCGAAAGCTGAATCGCGGCGGCGGTCGACGGACGGCCATTCTCACGATTGGCGTAGGCAAAGCTTTGCGCGCCGAGCTCCACCCACGCGACGTCGCGCAGCAGCACCTGGGCGCCGCCGCTGGTGGAGCGCAAGACGATGTGCTCGAACTGCTCCGGCGTTTTCAACTGACCTTCGACAGTCAGCGGAATCGTCACGCGCTGGCCCGACCGCGCCGGCGAATCGCCCACGCGGCCCGGCGCGATCTGCGCGTTCTGCTGGCTGATGGCGCTGCTGACGTCACTCATCGACAACTTGTAAGCGATCAGTTTGGCGGGATCGACCCAGATGCGCATGGCGCGTTCGGCGCCGAACAACTGCACGCGGCCGACGCCGCCGATACGCCGCAATTCATCCACGACGTTGCGCGCCATGTAGTCGCCCAATGCCATCTCGTCGAACTTGCCGGACGGCGACGTCAGTCCGACCAGCATCAGGAAACCGGAGCCGGACGCTTCCACCGACAGGCCGTTCTGGCGCACCGCTTGCGGCAGGCGTGGCTCGACGGTTTTCAGGCGGTTCTGCACGTCCACCTGCGCCAGGTCGGGATCGGTGCCGGGCTTGAAGGTGGCGGTGATCTGCGCCGAACCGGAAGTGTCCGACGACGATTCGAAGTACAGCAGGTTCTTGACGCTGGACAGTTCGCGCTCGATCAGACTGACCACCGAGTCGTTCATCGACCGCGGCGTGGCGCCGGGATAGGTGGCGTAGATGCTGACGCTGGGCGGCGCCACGGTGGGATAACGCGCAATCGGCAACTGCGGCAACGCGATCAGTCCCAGCAAGATGATGAAAATGGCGACCACCCAGGCAAATACCGGGCGGTTGATGAAGAACTGCGGCATGCTTCTTTTCCTGTCGGGCGCGGTGGCCCTAAATCCATATGTTTGCGCGTTGGCGTTTAAGCGCGTCGATGTGCGGGAGCGGCACTTGGTGTGGTGGGCAATCCCGGAGAGCAGGAGGATAGTTACGACGGTGCATCCATTCCCTGCGTCCAGGCGGGATCATAGCCCCGACGCACGGAAAAAGATGTAGAAAAAGTGTGCATTCGCGGCAGTTTTCCAGGAACGCGGGCGGGATCAGGCGACCCGCGCAGCGCCTGCCTCGGCCTGTTCGCGATGCATCGAAGGTGGATGGGTTTCGAATTTCTTCCACACGCGGCGCAGTTGCCGGCTCGAATGGAAGCCGGCCTTCTCCGCCACATGTTCCATGTCGAACGGCGACTGTACCAGCAGGTCGCGCGCCAACGCGATGCGGATGCGATGAATGTAATCGACCAGGCTGTCGCCGGTATGTTCGCGGAACAACCGCGTGAGATGGCGCTCGCTGGTGCAGGCGATCTCGGCCAGCCGCGCCACGCTCCAGTCGCCGGCGGGATCCTTGATCACCGCGTTCTGCACGCGATGCACCGCCGGATGCAGGTGGTTGCGCGCCACCAGCCACGGCGACAATTGAGGATCGGCGCCGGTGCGGCGCATGTAGACCACCAGCGAACGCGCCACCGAGGCGCTGCAGGCGTGACCGGCGATTTGCGCCACGAGATGCAGCGCCAGGTCGATGCCGGTCGTGACGCCGGCGCTGGTGCAGAGGTCGCCGTCTTCGACGAAGATGCGGTTTTCCAGCACCTCGGCGGCGGGCGCAATACCGCGCAATTCCTTGATATGGCTGTGATGAGTGGTGCACTTGCGTTGCCCCAGCAGGCCCGCGTAACCCGCCAGCAACGTGCCGGTGCAGATGCACACCAGCTTGTGGCGTACGGTGCAATGCCGGCGCAGCCAGGCCACCACCAGCTGGTCGGCGGCGCTGCTGAAGTCGTCGTCACGGCCGACGCAGCCGCTCAGCACCAGAATGGCATCGTCCGGCAAGCCTTCCGGCAGCTCCTCGAAACCGCTGATGGTGAGGCCGACCGAGGTGCCCACTTCCCGATGCACGCTGATGAAATGCAGGTCGAAATACGGCGCGCGCCCTGATTGTTCGGCGAAACGGTTGGCGTAGCGCAAGACTTCCGCCGGACCGATCACGTCAAGCGTCAGCAGCGATTCCCGCAACAGGAAATAGACCGGGATGCCGGCGTCGGTGCTGGTGGAGGCGGCCATGGTTCCCTCTGATCGGTGACTGGATGGGGCTCATGTTACCGCATCGGCATCGGCCCCACGATGACGCGCCCGGACAATCACCGGACATATTCCGCCATCACGGTGAATGGCGAATGAGAATATGTGGATGTTGCCGCGCGGTCTTGTTGCCGTTCAGCGCACCGGCAGGAATTGCAGGAAGGAGCCGCCCAGCAGGTTTTGCACGTAACTGATGCCGGCGCGGCGATATTTTTCGGTAATGAATTCGGCCAGCAAGTCGAGGCGGCCGATGATCTTGCCAAACTCGCGCTCGAAACTGAGATTGCGTTCGGCAGCGTTGATCTCGTCGGACAGCAGCAGCGGCTGGCCGGCGGTGTTGCGGCGGTTGCTCAGCATCCAGGCCGCGGTTTCGATATTGCGTGCGGCGTTGTACAAGTACTGGGCGTCGAGGCCGTCAATCAGGAAGAACTCGATCTTGCCGCCGTGGGCGGTGACGATCATGTCGGCCGTGGCGTAGATGAAGGCGGCGACGCGGTCGCCCTTGAAATCCGGCGATAGCGCCAGCGCCATGGCAGCGATGTCGTGCTTGCCTTGCAGGTCGTCCCAGGTCTGGCGTTTTTCGACGGCCTCGCGTACGCGCTTGACGACCTCTTCGCGGCTGGCGCCGGTTTTTTTCCACTCGCCGGGATTGCGGCGGTAGAGCTTGTCCATCAGCAGGTAGAGGCTCTCAAGATTGGCGCGCATGGCCAGGGTGGCGACGCGGTTGGTGTCGGACTGCCCCATTTCGCGCGAACTGGCGGAAGCGCCTTTGACCTCGCCGCGCGGGGTGGGAGCAGATGAGCAGGCCGCCAGCAGCACGATGGCGAACATGGTGGAACAGGCGGCGGCGGTTGGTCTCATTTTTTGCATTCCGCTATGACTGCCGGAGAGTGAAATGAGTTCGGCGCCCATTTCGTCCGGCGAAGAAATCGGTCCCGGCCATGTGCATCGTACCTGTGGCGCACGTCGGGAAACTGCTTCGGCATCCAGAGAATCGAGGCAAGCATATAACGACATGCCGCGCATGCGTTGACATTTTCGTCGCCGGACATGGTTTTTTCATGCTGCGGACGCAAAAAAAGAGAGGCCGCAGCCTCTCTTCCAACATCCCTCCGTCAGCGCAATCAGGCTTGCGTCGGCAACTGCATCCCGGTCAGGTAACCGACCGTGGCGCCGAAGCGGTCTTTGTAGTTGGCGCGCACGAGCGGGTCCAGTGCATCTTTCACCTTGTCGTGCAGCGGTTTTTCCCAGTCGCCGGCGTGCTGGAAATTGCTCATCACGTAAGTCCAGCCGTTGATCTCGTCGACCGCATGCAAACCGGTCGATTCGGCGCCCGCCGGACACGACAGGACACGCGACAGCTGTTTCGTGTCGACGTTGTACGCCCACAGGAAATTATTCACGTGCATGCCGCTGTCTTCGCCGATGAACAGCGTGCGCAGCTTTTCGGAGAACTTGATGTTGTCCGGATTGGCGATCTTGTCGGCGTGGGCCAGGTTGCCGAGCGCGTCGGCCTGCTTCAGGTCCTCGCCCACCAGCGCGGCCGGCGGAGCCATGTCGACGGGCACCCAGGCGCTGTCGATGGCCGTGCCGGACAGGTCGTTCTGGCCGCCCTTCATGTTCAGCGCATAGACCGCGCCAGCCTTCGGACCCTGCACCTTGATGCCGCCGGAGCCGTCCAGCATCGAGGTCTGCACATAGGACATGGCCGAATAGGCGATCTTGTCTTTGGCGTTGACGGTGGTGCCCTCCATCTTGGTGAAACCAAGGCTGCCGCCCTTGAGCGCGGCGTAGCGATGCGTCTCGAGGAAGGCGGCGGCCTGCTCCATACCGGGCTTCAGCTTGACCCAGTTGGTCTTGCCGTTGAACGGGATCTTCGTATAGGAAGCATCCTGCGGATCGCTGGTCTTGACGTCCATGATATCGGCGGCCTTGAGCTTGTCGGCCAGCGCCTTGATTTCGGCGCTGGTCGCATGACCCAGACGCACCCAGCCGAGCGTACCGGCGCCGGGGCCAACGCCCGAGGTCTGGGTCCAGGTGGCGACGTACAGCGTGCCGGCCGACAGGTCGGCTGCACGGTCGGCGATGAACATGAACAGGCCGCCGTTGGTGGCGTCGTCGCCCATCAGCACGGTGCGGCGATCCGGCATGACCTGCACCAGCTCGTGCGAAATGCGGCCGAGGCAGTAATGCTTGACCACGCTGCCGCTGCCGTCGGCGTGCACCGTGATTTCCGGCAAATGGCCGTAGTGATAGGGATTGGCGCGGGTCGCGTCGCCAAACAGGTTCTTGCTGAAGGCCTGGAACTGCGGGTTGCCGGCGATGGCGGTGGCATCGGGTTCGTACTCTTCGCTCGACAGATGGGTATTCCATGGCGACAGGCTGGCGCCGCAGGTGATCCACAGGCCGTTGACGGCGGACGTATCGACATTGTGATACTTCACCAGCGAAAGCTTGCCGGTGGCCGGGTCCTGGTCCAGCGTCAGCACCGCGATCGGCGACGGCAACTGGCCGTACATCGCGGCCTGCTTCTGGTCGCGCGTGGTGTATTCGAACTGGACCACGGCGAACACCGTGTTGCCGTTGACGCCGGGCACTTGCGCGCCCTTCAGCGTCAGCAGCGAAGACCCATCCGGGCAATCCGAGAAAAAGTGACGCTCCTTGCCCGGCACCGAACGGTCGATGATGGGCTGGTTGTTGATGTCGTAGTAGCCGCCGGCCAGCAGCTTGCCGCCCTTGCCGTCCGGCACCATGTCGCCGGTCATGAAAAACGGCTGGTAGGTCAGCTGATAGCTCTGCTTCGCGCCGTCACGGAACACCACGTCCAGGCTTGAGGCCACGGTGGTGGTCGCCATGGCCGCAGGATTCGCCAGCGACGGCGCCGCCATGCCGCTGAACGAGGCCGAAGCGAAACCGCTGCGGTTGGATGCGGTGGCGCAACCGGCCAGCAGGCCCGATGCCGACAGCGTCAGCGGCAACAAGGGCGCACTTGCGAATACTTTGAGCAATTCACGGCGTTTGGGCTGGATTTCGGCGCCGTTTGACGTTGGCGTGCTGATCTGGCGGGAGGCTGATTTCATGGGCATTTTTCCTTTTTGACAATGTCTGACAGTTACCTGACGGAATCGCGTGATGCTAATCGTCCAACATGACGCCTTTGTGACAGGAGATATGCCGTTCCAGTCTTGTATAATGCGAGGTTTGGTTTGCAAAAGACATAATCATGGAAGCAGAACGCCTTAATTCCCTCCAATCCCTGCTGGACGACCTCGCGGTGCGTGCAGCTGAATTACGGAGGTATCTTTGACTTCGATGTGAAGTCGGAGAAACTCGATCAGGTCAACGGCGAATTGGAAGATCCGGAAGTCTGGAACGATCCCAAGCGCGCGCAAGACCTCGGCAAGGAAAAGAAATCCCTGGAAAACATCGTCCATACGTTGATCAAGATCGACGGCGACCTCAATGACACGCGCGACCTGTTCGCGATGGCGCGCGAGGAAAAGGACGAAGAGACGCTGGAAGCCATCGAAGCCGACGCAGAAACCATCAAGGGTCTGGTTGAAGGCATGGAATTCCGCCGCATGTTCAGCAATCCCATGGACCCGAACAACTGCTTCATCGACATCCAGGCAGGCGCCGGCGGCACCGAGGCGCAAGACTGGGCGTCCATGCTGCTGCGCCAGTATCTGCGCTACTGCGAACGCAAGGGCTTCAAGGCTGAAATCCTGGAACAGTCGGACGGTGAAGTCGCCGGCATCAAGACCGCCACGATCAAGGTCGAGGGCGAATACGCCTACGGCTTCCTGCGCACCGAAACCGGTGTGCACCGTCTCGTGCGCAAATCGCCGTTCGACTCCGCCAACGGTCGCCACACTTCGTTCTCGAGCCTGTTCGTCTATCCGGAAGTCGATGAATCCTTCGAGATCGACATCAATCCGGCCGACGTGCGCGTGGATACCTACCGCGCCTCCGGCGCCGGTGGTCAGCACATCAATAAAACCGACTCCGCGGTGCGCCTCACGCACGGCCCCAGCGGCATCGTCGTGCAATGCCAGAACGACCGCAGCCAGCACCGCAACCGCGCCGAGGCGTGGGACATGCTGCGCGCCAAGCTGTTCGAACTGGAACTGCGCAAGCGCATGAGCGAGCAGCAAAAACTGGAAGACTCCAAGACCGACGTGGGCTGGGGCCACCAGATCCGCTCGTACGTACTGGACCAGTCGCGCATCAAGGACCTGCGCACCAACTTTGAAATGGGCAACACCAAGGCCGTGCTGGACGGCGATCTGGATGGTTTCATTGCCGCATCGCTGAAACAAGGCGTCTGATCCGAATACTGATACTGATCCCCGCCGCAGCAGTACGCTGCTGCGGCGCAGATCGGCAGTCCGGTTCTTTCCCTGCCCATTCTTACTAACGAATTTCCGACATCATGACCACACAAAACGATAACGCCGCACAGCCACAGCAGCCGCCAGTAGATGAAAACGCCATCATCGCCGAACGCCGCGCCAAGCTCGGCGCGATCCGCGAACAGGGCGTCGCCTTCCCGAACGACTTCCGCCCCGAACACAACGCCGCCGCCCTGCATGCGCAATACGGCGAGCTCGACAACGAGGCGCTGGAAGCCAATCCGGTCAAGGTCTCGATCGCCGGCCGCATGATGTTGAAGCGCGTGATGGGCAAGGCTTCGTTCGCGACCTTGCAGGACGCATCGGGCCCGCGCGCCGATGGCCGCATGCAGCTCTACGTCACCAACGACGTCACCGGCGAAGCTGCACATGCCGCCTTCAAGCATTACGACCTGGGCGACATCCTCGGCGCCGAAGGCACGCTGTTCAAGACCAAGACCGGCGAACTGTCGGTCAAGGTGACCGGCCTGCGCCTGGTCACCAAGTCGCTGCGCCCGCTGCCGGACAAGTTCCACGGCCTGTCGGACCAGGAAACCAAGTACCGCCAGCGCTACGTCGACCTGATCATGAGTGAAGAAACGCGCCGCACCTTCAAGGCGCGCACCGCTGCGATGTCGTCGATCCGCCGCTTCATGGAAAAGAACGACTTCATGGAAGTCGAAACCCCGATGCTGCATACCATCCCCGGCGGCGCAGCAGCCAAACCGTTCATCACGCATCACAATGCGCTGGACATGCAGATGTTCCTGCGCATCGCGCCCGAGCTGTACCTGAAGCGCCTGGTGGTCGGCGGCTTCAACCGTGTGTTCGAAGTCAACCGCAACTTCCGCAATGAAGGCGTCTCGCCGCGCCACAATCCGGAATTCACGATGATGGAATTCTATGCGGCCTACGTCGACTACCAATGGCTGATGAGCTTCACCGAACAGGTGATCCGCCAGGCGGCCATCGATGCGCACGGCACCGCGACGCTGACCTACCAGGGCCGCGAACTGGATCTGGCCAAGCCGTTCCAGCGCCTGACCATCACCGGCGCCATCAAGAAGTACGCGCCGGAATACACCGACGAGCAACTGGGCGACATCGAGTTCCTGCGCACCGCGCTCAAGAAGTTCGGCGTCAAGACCGACCAGGCTCCCCTGGCCAAGGCCGGTATCGGCGCGCTGCAACTGGCGCTGTTCGAAGAAACCGCTGAATCGCAATTGTGGGAACCGACCTACATCATCGATTACCCGGTTGAAGTCTCGCCATTGGCGCGTGCCTCCGATACGGTGGCCGGCATCACCGAGCGTTTCGAGCTGTTTATCACCGGCCGTGAAATCGCCAACGGCTTCTCCGAGCTGAATGACGCCGAAGATCAGGCGGCGCGCTTCCAGGCGCAAGTCGCCGCGAAGGACGCAGGCGACGAAGAAGCCATGTATTACGACGCCGATTACATCCGCGCGCTCGAATACGGCATGCCGCCGGCCGGTGGCTGCGGCATCGGCATCGACCGCCTGATGATGCTGATCACCGATTCGCCGAACATCCGCGACGTCATCCTGTTCCCGCATCTGCGCCGCGAAGACTGACCGAAAAGCCCTCTTCCAAGCCGGAAAAACAGACAAGTCGGAAAGCGCCTACAAGGCCTTTCCGGCTTGTCCTACATTGAGATACAAGTTTTTACAACTGACACACTATCCGTCTTTTTTCCCGATGGCTTGTACTCCATAATCGCCTCACATCAACACCAATACGGAGAGGCCCATCATGGAAGTCGTCAAATCACCCAGCCGCATTCATCCCCTTGTCGCCACCGCTGCTGTCGCGGTGACGCTGGTCAGTCTGGTTGGCGTCGCTGCCATCACCGGTCTGCTGCCGACATCGAACAGCAGCGTCGCGCCGCAGCAGGCCATGACGGATGCGACCACCGCACCGCAATCGCCGCAACAGCTGCAGCAGGCGCAAAACAACCAGCAACCGGCGCCCAAGGCCAATTACGCCCAGCAAGCCCAACAAAACAGCAATAGCTACGGCAACCCTGCTCCGGCAGCGGTGGCGCGTTGCTCCAGCTGCGGCGAAGTGCAGGCTGTGCGCGCAATTCAGCACACGCCTAAAGCCAGTGGCGTAGGCATTGTGGCCGGCGCCGTGCTCGGCGGCGTACTGGGTAACCAGATCGGTAGCGGCAACGGCCGTACGCTCGCCACGGTCGCCGGCGCAGGCGCCGGTGGTTATGCCGGTAACGAAGTGGAAAAACACACCCGCACCACCACCAGCTATGTAGTCGACGTCCGTATGGAAAACGGCAGCGTCCGTTCCTTCCCGCAGTCGGGTGAAGGCTGGCGCGTCGGCGATCAGGTGCGCGTCGTGAACGGTCACCTGACCAGCCGCGGCTGATTGTTGACCGGCTGCATCGGGATGCAGCAACCTGCCGGATAGTACGTTCCGGTCTTGTTTTACAGTTGTTAAAAAGCCGTGTCTGCCCTGTGCCGACACGGCTTTTTTATGTCCTCGCTCATTACAAAACCGAATAAGCATTCAACTATTTATGCGTTCACGCTCTATTACCGTGCTGCTAGACTGATCGCTACTTCATTCATTCTTTTCATTCATTCTTACTCCCGTGATTCGCATCGAGCATCTCCACAAAAACTATCAAGTTGCCAACCGGGACATCACCGCACTGACCGATATCAACCTGCATATCGACGCAGGTGAAATCTTCGGCGTCATCGGCCGCTCAGGCGCCGGTAAAAGCACGCTGATCCGCACGCTCAACCTGCTCGAACGTCCGAGCTCGGGCAGCATCTTCATCGAAGGCGAAGACATCACGCGTTTCGACGGCGCGCAGCTGCATGCATTGCGCCAGCGCGTTGGCATGATCTTCCAGCACTTCAACCTGCTCAACGCCAAAACCGTCGCCGCCAATATCGACTGGCCGCTGAAGATCACCGGCAAGTACACGCGCGAACAACGGGCGGCGCGCGTCTCTGAATTGCTGGAGCTGGTCGGCCTGTCCGAACACCGCGACAAGTATCCTGCGCAGTTGTCCGGCGGACAAAAGCAGCGTGTCGGCATTGCACGCGCATTGGCGAATTATCCGCACCTGCTGCTGTGCGATGAAGCCACGTCCGCACTCGATCCGGAAACCACGCAATCGATCCTGCGCCTGCTGCTCGACATCAACCGCAAGCTCGGCCTGACGATTGTGCTGATCACGCATGAGATGCAGGTGATACGCAGCATCTGCGACCGCGTCGCGGTGATAGACGACTCCCGCATCGTCGAAAGCGGCAAGGTCACCGACGTGTTCCTCCATCCCCGGCATGCCGTGACACAAAAGCTGGTCGCCGAAAGCCACACCTTCGAACAGCAGGACGGCATCGGCCTCGAACATATCAAAGGCAAGGTGGTGCGCCTGACGTTTGTCGGCGACATCACTTACCAGCCGATCCTGACCAACATCACCGCCGCCACGCAGGCGGTGATCACCATCCTGCAAGGCACGATTTCGCGCATCAAGGACATCCCTTACGGCCAGTTGCTGGTGGAGCTCAACGGCAGCGACGAAGACCTCGCCAAGGTGTTCGCGCATTTCGATCACTATCGGATTCATCACGAGGTGCTGGCATGATCGACTTCTCCGTCATCGACTGGGGCGACATCGGCCAGGCCACGCTGGAGACGCTGGCAATGACCGGCTTGTCGCTGTTCTTCACCGTGCTGATCGGACTGCCGCTGGGCATCCTGCTGTTTCTCACCGCGCGCAAGCAATTGCTGGCGCAACGCGGGATATATCTGGTGCTGTCGCTGGCGGTCAACGTGCTGCGCTCGGTGCCGTTCCTGATCCTGCTGATCGTGATGATTCCGATCACCTTGCTGTTGGTCGGCACCTCGCTGGGCGTCGAAGGTTCCATTCCGCCGCTGGTGATCGGCACCGCGCCCTTCTTTGCGCGCCTAGTCGAAAACGTCTTGCGCGAAATCGACCGCGGCGTGCTCGAAGCCTGCCAGGCCATGGGCGCCAAAACACACCAGATCATTTTCGGCGCGCTGCTGCCGGAAGCCTTGCCCGGCCTGCTGGCCGCCGTCACGATCACCGCCATCACGCTGATGTCCTACGCCGCCATGTCCGGCGTCATCGGCGGCGGCGGCCTGGGCGACCTGGCCATCCGCTACGGCTATCAACGATTCCAGACCGAGGTGATGATCGTCACCGTCGCGGTCCTGGTAGTACTGGTGCAGTTACTGCAGTTCTTCGGCGATCGTCTGGTCCTGCATTTCACACGTAAATAAAAAAGGAGTAATACATGTCACGCAAATTGTCTCTTCTGCTCGCCACATCCCTGACCCTGTTCGCCGCCGCAGCACAAGCCGCCGACAAGCTGGTCATCGCCGCCACGCCGGTGCCGCATGCCGAGATCCTCGAATTCATCAAGCCGACGCTGGCCAAGGAAGGCGTCGACCTGCAGGTGAAAGTGTTCACCGACTACGTGCAACCTGCCGCCCAAACCAACGAAAAGCAAGTCGACGGCAACTTCTTCCTGCACCAGCCTTACCTGGATGAATTCAAGAAGAGCCACAAGAACGACATTGAAGTACCGGTGACCAAGGTCCACGTCGAACCGTTTGCCGCGTACTCCCAAAAATACAAGAAGACCGCCGACATCCCGAATGGCGCCACCATCGCCATCCCCAACGATCCGTCCAACTCCGGCCGCGCCCTGCTGCTGCTGGCCCGCAACGGCCTGATCAAACTGAAGGATGCGAGCAGCATCTCGGCCACGCAAAAAGACATCACCGACAATCCGAAGAAACTGAAATTCCGCGAGCTTGAAGCTGCAACGCTGCCGCGCGTGCTGAACCAGGTGGATGTCGCGCTGATCAACACCAACTATGCGATCGAAGCCAAGCTCAATCCGGTCAAGGATTCGCTGTTCATCGAAGATGCCAACTCGCCTTACGCCAACCTGCTGGTCGCGCGCACGGACAACAAGGACAGCGCCGCCATCAAGAAACTGGCTGCCGCCCTGAACTCGCCTGCCGTGAAGAAATTCATCGAGGAAAAATACAAAGGTGCGGTGGTGCCGGCGTTCTGATCGAGCCTTCTGCAAAGCCTGATGAAAAAGCCCGGCATGCCGGGCTTTTTTTATGCAGAATTAATTTGCGTGTTCGATCGAATTATTTTTATTAATCTGTTTCTTTTCAATGCTGAGGAATATCACGGGACTTCTGCGCTTGAATCTCGACAACATGCATCATAAGATCAGCCGGTGTTGTTGCAGGAAAGACCGTCCCACATGAACTACGCTCCCTTGTTCTCTTCCCCGGCGTCAACCGCCCGATTGCGCTTCAACCGATTATTCCCTTTCCTTTTTCTTGTCATCCTGCTCAGCACGCTTGCAGCAACCGCCTCCGCCCGCGACACCATCAAGAAGATCCGCGAAACCAGAACCATCGTCCTGTCGTTCATGGGAAGCGTGGACAATCTGTCGCCATTCGTGGTGATCGAGCCGGATGGCGAAGTCAGCGGCTATACCGTCGAACTCTGCCGCAAGATCATCCAGGGCATCCGCCAGGAACTGCGCATGCCGGACATCAAGATCCAGTACCTGCCCGTCAATGCCTCATCCCGTTTCACAGCATTGCTCGACAACCGCGCCGACCTGGAATGCAGCGTCAGCACCAACAACGCCGAACGCCGCAAGAAATTCGCCTTCACCATCCCGCATTTCTTCACCAGCGTGCGCATGCTGGTGAAAGCCGGATCCTCCATCAAGAACTGGAATGACCTGCGCAACAAACGCGTGGTGACCACACGCGCCACGGCGATGATTGATGTGATCAACAAGCGCAGCAACATTCGCTACCTCGACCTGACTGTGGTTGAACGGGATGGCGACCGGGAGTGTTTTTCGATGCTGGAGCACGGCATGGCCGACGCCTTCATCATGGATGAGATATTGCTATACGGCGCACGCGAGAATGCCGTCGATCCCGAGAAATTCGCCATCGTCGGTACACCGCTGTCGGTGGAACCCTACGCCATCATGCTGCGCAACGACGATCCGGAATTCAAGAAAATGGTCGACCGGCAAATGGCCAGACTGGCCAACAGCGGAGAAATCTACCGTCTCTATAATCGCTGGTTCATGCAACCGATCGGCCCCGACAAGCGCTCGCTGGACATGCCGATGAGTTATATCCTGCGCGACTCGCTGCGCTATCCGACGGACAAGATCACCAATTGACTTCATGGCGCCTGCCGCCAATGCTTCCGCTATCCACGGATGACAGGCGCAGCATGCATGGGGGGTTATCGCTGGAACGAACGCAGCTCGCAAGACGAATCGGCAAGTGCCTGAAAGCGCAAGGAATGACGAGGATGAGGTGGCCTGCCCTAAGGGAATCGAACCCCTAACCTATGGCTTAGAAGGCCATTGCTCTATCCGGTTGAGCTAAGGGCAGATCGGGGAATCAAGCAGAAATGACGGCGCTTGAAATCGTCTTCGGAAATGAAAACGGGCTGTCTTTCGACAGCCCGTTTATGTGTGGTCGGAGTACAAGGATTCGAACCTTGGCCCCCTTGGTCCCAAACCAGACCACACATTTTAGTGTCTTTATAAATCAAAGACTTGACTCTGTCCGTTTCAAGATTATAGCAGAGTTGTACCTATGACGGCACAGGAGAGTCGCGCAAAAGTCGCTCAATCTCGAATTTAGATCAGTCAGATTTTGACATCAATCATTGAATAGAAGGGGGGGGCCCACTCTCCCAACGGGAGTCGGTAGTGTTCTCTCAAAATTGAAAAAGCCCACACGAGGTGGGCTCTTTTTGTCGTTTAATATGTGACGCTAAAAAGGCTTGTAAGCGAGATACATTCTAAGTGGAAAAGCGTTGTTTTCCTTTAGGCGGTCTTCGGCTTGATCAAGCAGCCATCGCTCATCAATCACGCGGAATCCCGCGTTCGTCAGTCGATCCTTGAAATCCGCACCGTAGTGGCGAACGTGACCGTGGTGAGTTTCGTCTGGTATTTCCCATTCACATGTCTTCGCTAACTGCATGCTCTGAGGCACAGACACACTCAAAACACCTCCCGGAACCAGAACCCGAAATAGCTCCGACATCGCCGTTGCATCATCAAGAACATGCTCTAGGACCCGATGGCAAATAATCACATGAAACTGAGTCTTCAATGTAATATTTGTCAGATCTTGGTTCGTGTCGACGTCATCGCCCACAATATTTGACGTCATATATTCGATCGACGCATCAGAACGAATTGACTGAATCCATTCCCGCAGCTCCTCCTCCGGGCTGAAATGAAGGATACGCTTGCCGCGTAGTAGGTGGTCATGATTCTGAAAAAAGTACTTCAATGCGCTGCCCCGTGAAACGTGCGGCCAGGAGCCCGTCACTAAATTAGCCCCGTAGGCAGCATCCGAAACCGCCAAGGCATTCTCCAAACTATCCCGCAGTTCGGTCTCGCGCAGCACCTTGCTGCGATCAGGGATCCCATTTCGAAGATCGCTCTTGGCGATTTCCAAGGTAATACGCTCACGTAAGGCGGAGTTCGGAACCTTCTTTTGAAGCTCACGCAGGGCATTTCGCGCGGCTACTTCACGCGCCTCTCCATTTAATGAAGGTAACAGCTTGTAGTAGAAATTCAGAACACCTGATGCAGTATTTTCTTCAATTGGAAGGTCAAACTGCGCAAGAAAATCAAATTTGGATCGTAGGTAGAGCGCCTGCCGAACGTCCAACGCTGATAGCATCGGATTTGACGGGGCGCGGCTCTCCTGCACACGACTGATGCGAAACGACGCCCGGTATTCTCCAACTCGAATTCCAATACCAGAACTTAACTTACTTTTAATTTTTTGCAGCATCGTTGTCAGCGCCTCTGTTGTTCTGAGAAATGCAAATATTGATTGGTAACAACTATATGCCAATACTTGTTTGCATCGCATTATAAGGCGCAAAGTCAGTATTTACTGACGACAATTCCTTGCCTTGAGCTTGACTGTCCAAGGGCATCCGGTATTGCTCGTCCGAGATCTCGACTGTTGGTTCTGGCATACCCCCTCGCGGAAAATCTATTTGTTCTACCAATGGTGTCGAAGCAGAACCCCATAAACGGTCGCTAGCTACATGTCAACAAGTGGCTAAGCGGCTGCACCAAACTAGCCCGTGTGGGGGCCGACTCTTGCGGTCCCCCTCAGCTTCAATGCCGCAAAGCGGATCCTTCGAAAATTGGAATGAACGCTGACGCCCAGAAGGGATTAATTACCCTTCGTCGACAGCATTAAACACACCGTTTGTTGGTTTCGATTCCCCCGGAATTCGACGCGGAAGCCACACCTTCAAAAATACGCGATCTAGGAAAAACAAAAAGATCGGCACTATAGCGAGTCCATAGGTCAACAAGGCAGTCTGTAAAGCGATTTGGTTTAAGAATACCGCATTCATTCCCAACACTGCCAAGTAGGTGACACGAATCGGCCTCATTTGGATTCGCCTCCCTATGAAATCCAAACACCATAGAACAAGCGGCCCCAGCAGCGCAAATATGCAAAGTCCTGGCATGCCAAACGCAGCATAACCCCCGAGAAAAAAAACACCGGGATTGCTACCACTATCCGGGCCAAGCAAAGTTAAAGCCACTTCGACGTCGGGCCAGCGCGGGGGTATCCCACTCAGTTTGGCAAGCACATTAATGCCACTTAAACCGGTAAAAGGCAGCATGTCTGGGTACACTGCAAAATATCGCACGACAACCGAATATGTCTCCCCCCATATTCTTTCAACCGCAAGATTTAGAGGCAGTACGGATCCTCCGATGACGGCGTTTTGATACTGCGCAGTGTATAAAACAACGAGCATCGTAACGATGATCGTCGCGACGATGAAAAGCATGGCAGAAAGAAGACGGATATCGAGGAAGCGAGGATATCTAGTGGCGACTAAAATAACGCCATATCCGCAAAAGAAAAAAATAGGAAGTTTGGACAGTGAAGCAGGTAAAGCTACAAAAATCACCGTCGCGGCAAGGATGCCAAAAACTATTTTTTTCCGTGTTAGCAACGGATAGATCGCGAAACAAAATAAAATTGGAATGATCGTAAATCTGGCCCTTCCAAGAAAGCTCTCGATTAACCAAGACTCTAAAAATTTTTCGTTGCGCACGAACCTATAATCTATACCCTGAAACTGAAAAGTGAGGAATTTGAGAGTGTCTAACTTGAACTCGCGGAAATCAGCGTTTAATAACAGGCCTGTAAAAAAAGCCACAGTAAAAATGGCGGCCACGCCCGCAAAAAATCCAGAAATTCGCGATGACGTAAATGCTTCGCTCAAATTCGTTAAGACAGGAAACTTTTGCTCGACATATTTCCGCAAGGTGAACATGAGCGTGCTGATACCGAACACCATCATCATGCCAAAGTCCGCCCTTCTGGCCGCCGCTTCACCCAAATGCAATCCATTAAGGCTAGTCTGCCCAGTTGGATTGAATAGGAAGCCAGGTACATAAATAAGCAGAAAGGAGAGAATAAAAAAATCGCTTGGCTCGGCTTGCCGAGATCGGCGCGATTTCAACCATGCAAGAATAAATACCAAAATCAGTAAAATCTTTGCGACGATCACAGACACGCCCCTTTATATGCATCTCCTTCGTCCACCATAAGATCGTACATCCCGAGACCGAAAAATACAGAAAACAAAACCGTGTTTGCGACTAATGACGCAAGGGCAATTGCGTAGGCGCCCCAAGCTTGGACCATCCCCAATGCGATAGGAAAGACCAATAGCAGCACCAGAATATGTGCATATCCATAGGTGCTTTCTTTATCACTCATCAGCGTCAGGTTGCTCCACGGCAGAGAAAGAGCGAACATCACTTGGGAAAATACAATCAATCCAAGTATTTGATTAGACGTGGTGTATTTTTCACCAAACAGAAAGCCCATGACGGCATCTGGATAAAGTATCAATATTGATGCTAACGGGAGTACGCAGGTAGCGACGATTGCTGTTTGCAATAACATTTCACGGCGTAATAGTGGAATGTCATTAAGCAAAAATGCCTTACTTACGTGAGGTGAAAAGACCGGCAAAAGGACCATCGGTGCAACCATCAATAGCACCGTGGCCCTCTGCGCCGAGTTATAGTGAGCGAACTGCACTGCTGGCGCCAAGGTCGCCAATACAATTGTGTCCAGTCTATCCAGCACTGTTCTCCCTCCGAATCCCAGCAAAGAGAATCCTCCTGCACGGATCCAGGAACGAGTTCTGTACTCCGGCCTGCCTTGCTTGATATAAGGCTTCAACGCGCGCATCGCCACCGGAATCTGCAGCCCACAGGAGACTAATAGCCCTAACAGGAATAAGAGCGCAGCGCCAGTGGCGTGCGCTGGCGGGAAAAACCATATGCAGATACTGGCAAATCCAAAAGGGATCGTTTCAGATGCCACAATGCTGAAAGCTGGCGTGCCAAGAGCGATTAGATATTCTCGGAGAATTGCCACCACAGCATAAACAACTGTAATTGCTGCGGCACATAAGAACAGGCTTTGGTCGTCGCTCTTTAAGAACGAAAATAGAACTAAACCGACTCCAATCGCCAAAACGGGAAGCAACGGTATCTGAATTGAACGGAGTACGAAACCCTTGAAAAGGTTTGCAGGCATCTCCGACCTTCGGGCTATCTCCCGTCTGATTACATTCAACCAGCCAATGGTGCCCAACTGAATTAAAAGCTGAGGCAATGTAATGGCATAAATGAAAACTCCGTTTTCGTGCTGGGAAAAGTGGCGTGCAGAAAGAGCGAACAGTGCTATTGAAAAAAATCTCGCGGACGCGACGCTAAAAGCCGTCTTAAAAAGTGTCAATGCGCGAGGCAACATACGAGCGAGCATCATGCTTCCCACGATCAGATGAGTTAATTTGAATTGCTCTCGCCCGGCCGCATTTTTCAGTGCCAATGCTGAATCCAGAACGAGTAGACAGGCGCGTGAGCAGCGAAGCGTGACGAAATTAGGTATCAAGCCGCGGTATTGCGGAATCCATCTACAAAATGGACAGTCAAACATGACGCTGACCCACCGCTTTCATCTACGCCACCTTCGCTTTAGATCATGCGGCCATCAACATGGACCGATTTTTATCTTGTTTGTTCTCGGCTTTATAGGTGCAGCATCCTTATCGCTCGACCATTTGCCACTGAGTGGCCGACACCAGCGCCTTCCTCTACCCAAGAGCTGTAACCTCCTATCGTCATCCCAAGGTAGATGCCAAGTCGGCGCCATGCCGGAATGCCTGCTACCTTCGACGCCTTCAGAAGCACCAGATTTACGGACTGCTCATCGCACACCTCATGATGGAAGAGCCAGTCATGCGACACTGCAACTCGATGGTTAGTGTCGCCAAGTGCCTGGTGGGGTTGGCCAATAGCGTGCAGCACGCACGCGACACGATGACGTTGCTCAGGGTCGTAGATAGGTGATGGGAAAAGGTGATGGGAAAAGTCGCGCGCAAATAAAAACGGCCTAGATCTTGATGATCTAAGCCGTTGATATTGATACAGATATTTTGGTCGGAGTACAAGGATTCGAACCTTGGACCCCCTGGTCCCAAACCAGGTGCGCTACCGGGCTGCGCTACACTCCGAGAAGCGAGATAATATCCCGACATGGGGGTTCGGTCAACACCTTCTTCACATTTTCTTCAATATTTTTAAAATTTCTCCTATGAGCGTACGCGAAGACTCATGTTTTTCCGCGTTCGACGCAATCGTGCCTCGCGCTTCCCATCCGGCTTCGGAAGATGAAACATCCCTTGCAGTTTGGTTACACCTTGTTGCGATTCCCTGATCGAAGATAAGGACATCAGCGCGTGAGCCGCGTTGCCTGAATTGATACCCCGTATTTTTTGCGTGCGGTGCAAGGCCGGCAATGGCGTAAATCGTTTATCAGCGATCGTCGGTACCTCGCGCGCCAAGAGCAAAGGAGAATCACCGTGAACAAGAGAACCCTCGCCTGGATCGCCTCCGCCCTCTTTTCGATGGCATCCGGCCTATCCAATGTGTCAGCGCAAGACATGAACCGTCCGCCTGCGGTATTTTCGCAGGAAGAACTGGACCAGATGCTGGCGCCGGTCGCACTGTATCCCGATTCGCTGCTCGCGCAAGTGCTGATGGCCGCCACTTATCCGCTGGAAGTGGTCCAGGCCGCGCGCTTCGTCGACAGCCGTCCCGGCCTGCAGGGCGATGCGCTGGCACGCTCGATTGCGCCGATGCCGTGGGATCCGAGCGTGAAATCGCTGGCGCAGTTTCCGTCGGTGCTGGCGATGATGAACGACAAACTGGATTGGACGCAACGCCTCGGCGACGCATTCCTGTCGCAGCAGGCCAATGTGATGGACACGGTGCAAAACCTGCGCATGAAGGCCCAGATCGCGGGCAACCTGCAATCGAGCAACCAGCAGCGCATCGTGCAACAGGAACAGATCATCGTGATCGAGCCGGTCAATCCGCAAGTCATCTACGTGCCTTACTACAATCCGACCGTGGTGTACGGCGGCTGGTGGTGGCCGCAGCGTCCGCCGGTCTATTGGGCCCCGCCGCCACGCTATCGCCCGCCCAGCTATAACGTCTCGATCGGCATTTCCTTCGGCGTCGGCACCGGCATCGTGCGTTCGGTCTACAGCGAGGCGCGTCCCGATTGGCGGCAGCATCATGTGCTGGTCAACAACGTGCGCATCAACAATGTCAACGTCACCAATAACGTGACCAAGAATGTGGTCGTCAACAACAAGCCGGTGGTGTGGCAGCACAGCCCGCGCAATGGCCGCGACGATCGCCGCCCGGATGTGGGCAATGTTTCGCGCCCCAATCCGGCGTCCGGCGCCGCCGCTCCGATGGCGCCAAACCAAGGCAACCGTCGCGACCAGAATCGGCCTGCGCAAGCAAACCTGATTGCACCGAACAACGCTGCGGCCCCGCAACGACCAGCGCCGACACCGCAGTTGCAGACCCCTCAGCAAGCACCGCAGACTCGCCCTGCGCCCGCTGCTCCATCCCCAGCCGCCGCACATCCGAATCGCACTGAGCGTCCCGAACGTGCAGAACGGCCTGACAACGCACCGCGCCCGGAGCACCGTCCGGAACCGCAGGCAGCACCAGCAACACATCGCGCGCCTCCTGCGCAGGCAATGCAGCGCCCCGAGCCGCAAGTACAAGCGCCGCGCCCGGCTCCCGCCGTCCATGCCGCGCCGCCGCCGCAGGAACGCCACGAACAAGCTCCGCGTCCCGAACCACGGCCCCAGCCACGCGAGGAGCGCCCCGACCGTCCGGACCGTCCCGATCGCCCCGACAGGAAATAGTGCCTGCCTGAAACCCGCGACCTGCGTCCAGAACGCGGAGAATGGCCGCGAATACGCTATAATCGCGGCTTCCGAGACGTGACCAGGCGCCTAGAGCGCCGGGAAACAAAAGGGTTGGATCTTCTCCAGCCCTTTTTCTATTTCTGTCACATTCCCTTGAACGACGGCAGCCGCCACGCAGGCCGCCTGCCGTACAGGGCGCTCATCGCTTTCAACGCCTTCGACCTACCGACTCACGATGCAAGACATTACTCCCGATTCCGCGAACGAAGACTCCGGCTCGACCAGCAAGGCCCCGCTCGAACTGATCGTGCGCGAAGTTCAGCGCCGCCGCACCTTCGGCATCATTTCCCACCCCGATGCGGGTAAAACCACGCTGACCGAAAAGCTGCTGCTGTTCTCGGGCGCGATCCAGCTGGCCGGCACCGTGAAGGCGCGCAAGAGCGGCCGCCACGCCACCTCCGACTGGATGGAAATCGAAAAGCAGCGCGGCATCTCCGTAGCCAGCTCGGTCATGCAGTTCGAATACCGCGACCACGTGGTCAACCTGCTCGACACCCCGGGCCACCAGGACTTCTCGGAAGATACCTATCGCGTGCTGACGGCGGTCGACTCGGCGCTGATGGTGATCGACGCCGCCAAGGGTGTGGAAGAGCAGACCATCAAGCTGCTCAACGTCTGCCGCATGCGCAACACGCCCATCATCACGTTCATGAACAAGATGGACCGGGAAACGCGCGATCCGCTGGAACTGCTCGACGAGCTTGAATCGGTGCTCAAGATCCAGTGCGCACCGGTGACCTGGCCGATCGGCATGGGCAAGAATTTCCGCGGCGTGTATCACCTGCTGCGCGACGAAATCATGCTGTTCAAGGCCGGTGAAGAACGCGCCGACGGCAACGTCGAAATCATCAAGGGCATCGACAATCCCAAGCTGGTCGAGATGTTCCCGCTGGAGATCGAACAGCTCAAGATGGAAGTCGAACTGGTGCACGGCGCGTCGCATCCGTTCAACCTGGACGAGTTCCTGGCCGGCATCCAGACGCCGGTGTTCTTCGGCTCCGCCATCAACAACTTCGGCGTGCGCGAAATCCTCAACGCCCTGCTCGACTGGGCCCCGGCGCCAGGCAGCCGCGACGCCACCGTACGCAGCGTGGAACCGAAGGAAGCGCCGTTCTCCGGCTTCGTCTTCAAGATCCAGGCCAACATGGACCCCGCCCATCGCGACCGCATCGCCTTCCTGCGCGTGTGTTCGGGACGCTTCGAGCGCGGCATGAAGCTCAAGCACCTGCGCCTGAATCGCGAGATCAAGGTATCGTCGGTCGTCACCTTCATGGCGTCCAGCCGCGAACAGGTGGAAGAAGCCTACGCCGGCGACATCATCGGTCTGCCCAACCACGGCAACATGCAGATCGGCGACAGTTTCTCGGAAGGCGAACTGCTGCAGTTCACCGGCATTCCTTATTTCGCACCGGATTTCTTCCGCGTTGCGCGCATCCGCAATCCGCTCAAGATCAAGCAATTGCACAAGGGTCTGCAGCAGTTGGGCGAAGAAGGCGCGGTGCAGGTCTTCAAGCCGACCAACAATAGCGACCTGATCCTCGGCGCGGTCGGCGTGCTGCAGTTTGAAGTGGTGGCGAGCCGTTTGCTCAATGAGTATGGCGTCGACGCCGTGTTCGAAGGCACCAGCATCAGCAGCGCGCGCTGGGTCACTTGCGACGACAAGAAGAAGTTGGCAGATTTCGAAAAATCGTCCGCCGGTTTCAACCTGGCGCACGACGCGGCCGGCAACCTGGCCTACCTGGCGACCTCGGGCGTGAACCTGCGCCTGACCCAGGAACGCTGGCCGGAAGTCACCTTCCACGCCACGCGCGAACATGCCGCCAAGCTTGACTGAGGCTGCGCTGCATCAATAAAAAATCCCCGCCAGATGCGGGGATTTTTTATGCCGGAAAGTCTTCTTCAGGCATTCACGCGGATGGATAAATCGACGCCGATGCCGCTCCACCACTCCTGCTCCTTCTGCATCCAGTAAGACACGGTCGGGTGATCGCGCAGCCAATCGCGCTTGATTTCAATATCGATGCGACTCTTCATCTTGAGGCGGATGTCGTCGAGATCGAGCGTGATGTGCGCATGCATGAACATCACCGCGAGTCGCAGCGCCAGCACCGCCTTGGCGAAGTCCGGATCGGACACCACTTCGCCGATCTTGCGCAGGTTGCCCTTCTGGCCGAGGATCAGCGTGCTCATCACGCGCTGTTCGCGGGTGGTGAAACCAGGCAGATCGGCGTTGGCGATCAGGTAGGACGAATGCTTGTGGTAGCTGCTCTGCGACACGATGAGGCCGGCTTCGTGCAGCAAGGCGCTCCAGTTCAGGTATTTGGCGTAGGCTTCGTTGCCGGGCTTGAGCATCTGGAAGAAGCCGAGCGCGGTCTCCGCCACCTGGCGCGCGCGCAATTCGTCGATGTGGAAGCGCCGGCTGAAATCGTCCACCGATTGTTCGCGCCGGTCGCGCTGCGTGGCGCGCAATTGCAAGTCCCACATCACGCCCATGCGCAGGCCGGCTTCGACCGGCGAGATGACCGAGACATTCAATTCCTGCATCAGGCCGATCAGCACCGCCAGGCCGCCCATGATGACGGCGGCGCGGTCCGGTTTCATGCCGGCCAGTTCGATATGATCGACGTGGCCGAAGGCGATCAGGCGCTGCTTGAGCTCTTCCACACTCTGGGGCGTGATGCGGCCGTCGCCCATGCCGTTCTTGGCGATCGTGTCGGCGATCGCTCGCATGGTGCCGGACGAACCGTAGACCTTGCTGCGATGCTGGGCGCCGAACGGCACCACGGCATCTTCCACATGCGAACGCGCCGACAAGATGGCGCGCTCGAATGCGGCTTCATTGATGTAGCCGTCGCCGAAAAAAGCCTGGCTCTGGTTGACGGTGCCGATGCCGAAGGATTCGACCCGGCGCACATCGCTGCCGTGGCCGAGGATGACTTCGGTCGAACCGCCGCCGATGTCGATCACCAGGCGATCTTCGTCAGGCAGGGCCAGCGCGCCGGCGACGCCCATGTAGATCAGACGGCCTTCTTCTTCGCCGGAAATGATCTCCACCGGATAGCCGATCGCACGTTCGGCATCGGGCAGGAATTCGTGCGCGTTCCTGGCGACGCGCAGGGTATTGGTCGCAACCACGCGTACCGCGTCGAGCTGATAATCGCGCAGGATGGTGCGGAAGCGGGCCAGCGACTCGACCGCGCCGGCAATCGCCTGCGGCGTCAGTCTGCCGTTCTTGTCCAGGCCGGCTGCCAGGCGAATCGGATCGCGCGCGCTTTTGATGACGCGAATGGCGTCCCCTTCATGCTTGCCGATGTGCATGCGAAAGCTGTTGGAACCAAGATCTACTGCTGCAAACATTCATTCCCTTTCGAAGGGTGTTAAAGCTGTACGGAAATTATTTAGCTAATTTATGTTTCTGCTGAACCGACACAATAGTTGTCTAGCATGACAGTTTCATGACAACCGCATAAGACTTGCCCTGCAGACCCTGCGAAAGCTCGCAGGCAGCGGTGAAATCAGGTCTAATAGCGCCAGCCCTTATTTTAACGACTTAGACATGCCCGGTATTCTTTATCTTGTGCCCAATACGCTGGGCCCCGCCGAGACGGCGGACTCCAATGTGCTTGCGTCCATCCTGCCGACCGAGGTGCAGATGCTGGCCGCGCGTCTCGAGTATTTCATCGCGGAAAACGCCAAGACCACGCGCGCCTTCCTGAAACTCGTCAATGTGCGTCATCCGCTGGCCAAACCGCTGCAGGAAATCCGCATCGCCGAACTCAACGTCAACACTGAAGCCGCCGCGCTGCCGGCCTTGCTGGCGCCGCTGCTGGCCGGCCAGGACGCCGGGCTGATCTCGGAAGCGGGCGTACCGGCGGTGGCCGATCCGGGCGCCAACCTGGTGCGCCTGGCGCATCAACACGGCATTCAGGTGCGTCCGCTGGTGGGACCTTCGTCGCTGTTGCTGGCGGTCATGAGCAGCGGCCTCAACGGCCAGAGTTTCGCCTTCAACGGCTATCTGCCGACCGATGCTGCACAACGCACCAAACGCATCAGGCAGCTGGAAGAGCGTTCGCGCCAGGAAAGGCAGACGCAACTGCTGATCGAAACGCCATACCGCAACGGCGCCATGCTCGAAGCGCTGGCCTCCGCCTGCAACGGCAGTACCCTGATCAGCGTGGCCACCGATCTGACGTTGGCGACCGAAGCGATCCGCACGCAGACCGCCGCTAAATGGAAGAGCGAACTTGGCGCCGGCAAGACGCCTGATTTTCACAAGAAACCGACCGTATTCCTGCTGCTGGCGGATTGATAAAACGCTGAAAAGCAAACAGCCGGCGAAGATGCAGTCATCTTCGCCGGCTGTTTTGCGTGAATTGCGGAATCAGCGCAGTTGCAATCCGTTGCTGCCCACCATCGACTTGGCGACGCCGCTGCCGACCGCCACGCCGAATTTCTTGAGCACGCGCTCAGGCAAGCCTTCGGTCTGGGTGTAGTCCACCAGGTCTTCCGCTTTGATGACATCGCGCGCCACGCTGTCGACGGTGCCGAAACCGTCGGCCAGGCCCATCTCAACCGCCTTGGAGCCGGTCCAGAACAGGCCGGAGAATGTCTCGGGCGTTTCCTTCAGGCGCTGGCCGCGGCCCTTGCGCACCATGTCGATGAATTGCTGGTGGATTTCATTGAGCATCTGCTGAGCGTATTCCTTCTGCTTCGGATTCTGGGCGCTGAACGGATCGAGGAAACCCTTGTTCTCGCCCGCAGTCAGCAGGCGGCGCTCGACGCCGACCTTGTCCATCAGCCCGGTGAAGCCAAAACCGTCCATCAGCACGCCGATGGAGCCGACGATGCTGGCCTTGTTGACGTAGATTTTGTCGGCCGCCGCAGCGATGTAGTAGCCGCCGGAGGCGCACATTTCCTCGACCACGACGTACAGCGGCTTCTTCGGATATTCCTTGCGCAGGCGCACGATTTCATCGTTGATCATGCCGGCCTGGACCGGGCTGCCGCCGGGGCTGTTGATCTTGAGGATCACCCCCATCGAATCGTCGGCGGCAAATGCCTTGTCCAGCGCCGGGATCACCGCTGCGGCCGAACCGCGGCCTTCGGCTTCGATGGTGCCGGAGATTTCCACCAGCGCGGTATGGGTGCCGACCGGCTCCGCTTCCGACTTGGTGTAGTTGAAGGCGCTCCAGACCACGAACACGAAGACGGCCAGGCCGGCGATCTTGAAGAAGATGCTCCAGCGCCGGCGCGCACGCTGTTCCTTGACGGCGAACAGGGCCAGCTTTTCCAGCACGTCGCGCTCCCAGCCGCCCTTCTTCTCTTCCGCAGCCGCCGTTGCGGTGGCGCCGGTAGTGGGCGGCACGGGCTCAGCTGGCTTGGGCGGCTGCGCCTCGGGGTTTTCAAATTCGTTATTGCTCATATCGTCACTCGGAACGGCAGCCTGCCGATGCCGCACATGCTGGCTGCGCTGGCGGGGGCTGCCGGGGTTCCCGCATGGCTTATGCCAGCGCGGGCCTTACATAATCGTCGGGCGCCCAGAAGATTGCGCCGTCTTTTTCGAACACCATGATCTTACGCAAACGCGCGCCCGTACAGGGGCCGCCTTCGCATTTTCCGCTATCGGGCGCATACACCGCGCCATGTGTTGCACACATGATATACAGGCCGCTCGATTCGAAGAACTCGCCTTCGGCCCAGTCCAGTTCGATCGGGACATGGGCGCAGCGATTCAGGTAGCCGTAGACGGCGCCGCCGTAGCGCACCACGAAGCCGGTGGCGTCGTCGCCGTGCACCGACACTGCAAAGCGCCGGCCTTTGCCGCCCTCCTCGATTTCAGCCGAGGCGCATACCGGGATCGCCGTTTCTTCCATAGCCGTATTTCCTAAGCGTTGTCATTGAGCCATTGGTGCAGCACTTTGATGGAACCGGCGGAATACAGCGGATTGAGCGCCTGTAACTGTTCCACCGGATGCGCGCCGAATTCTACCGCAACCCCGCCCGCCCCCGCATTAAGCGCCATCTGCAAATCGTGGGTGGTGTCGCCGATCATCAGTGTGCGGCCCATTTCCTGGCCGAGTTCGCGGGTGAGCTCCTGCAGCATGGCGGGATGCGGCTTGGAAAAAGTTTCGTCGGCGCAGCGCGTGGCGTCGAACGCCGACAGGAGATTGGTGCTGTTGAGCGCACGGTTGAGGCCGACGCGGCTCTTGCCGGTGGCGACCGCGAGGAAATACCCCTGCTGGCCGAGATCGTCGAGCATCTCGCGCACGCCGTCGAACAGGCTCAGGTCTTTGTCCTGGCCCAGGTAATGGTGACGATAGCGCTCCACGATGCGCGGATAGTATTTCGGATCAACGTCCGGAATCGCCGCCTGCATGGCATCCTGCAGGCCGAGGCCGATCACATGCCCAGCGAAATGTGCGGACGGATTTGCTTCTTCTGCACGCCGTAGGCCAGGTCGAGGTTGAGCGAGCCGACCGGGCTGCGCCAGCGCGCGCCGGCGCCAACGCCGTTATAGAAAGTCTTGTTGTTCCAGTTGTCGGCGGCGGCGCCGACATCATAGAACACCGCAGCGCCCCATTTTTCAGTGAACCAGCGCTGATATTCGGCGCTGCCGGTGACCAGGTATTTGGTCGGATAGACGGTGCCGTTGACTTCATTGCCGATGCTCTGGTAACTATAGCCGCGCACCGAATCGTTGCCGCCCGCGCGGAACAGCAGCGACGCCGGCACCTCGGATGCGGAGCCCTTGGTGAACACGCCGCCGAGCTCGGTACGCAGGATGATCAGGTCGCGCTTGGCGACCGGCAGGTATTGCTTGAAGCGTCCGTACAGGCGGCCGAAGGTCTGGTCGGTGACCACGCCCTTGAGCGCGAAGCCGGTTTCCAGCGTCAGCAGGTTGCCCTTGCGCGGGAAAATGGGATCGTCCACATTGCGGCGCGCCCACGAGAAGCCCGGCACCAACGCCTGGTGCCGGCCTTGCGACACCACGGTGTCCGGCGGCAGGGTGGCGCCGTTTTCCTGTTGCAGCTGGTCGCGGTAATACGTCAGCGTATAAGCGGTATCGTAGAACTCCCCCGTGCGTGCGCGCTTGATGCCGGTGCGCAGGCTGCGCAGGTCGACGCCTTCCAGCCGGGTGCGTTCCATCGAAGCGTTGACGCTGTTGACGAAGGCCTTGCTGTCGGGCGGCATGGCCAGGTTGAGCAGGCCGTACTGGCGCTTCTGTTCGAGCCGCAACTGGCTGTCGAAGACGTATGCCTTGTTGAACACGTTGTAGTGCGAATAGCGTCCTTCGACCTGGGCGCCGGTGTCGGTCGCGTAGCCGATACCGGTGCGGATGCGCTGGGTCGCGAATTCGGTGACCTGCACCTTGACCGGCGCCATGTCGGCGTTTTCGGGATCGTTGTCGATGCCGACGATGGCATTGCTGAAATAAGGCGTGTTCTGGATCTGGCGTTGCAGCGACAGCAGGCGGTTGACGTCGTACTCTTCACCGACGTTGAGCGGATTGACGTTGCGGATGATGCTTTCGGGATAGCGCTTGGCGCCGCTGATCTGCAAGGGACCCAGCGTGAAGCGCGGGCCGCTGTCGTATTGCACGCTCAGGTCGGCCTGCTGGTCGTCGGGGTCGACGCTGGCCTGCGACCGGGCGATGCGGGCGGCGGCATATTTGTGCTGCTGCAGTTTATCCAACCCCTGGTTCTTGGCCTTGTCCCAGTCTTCCTGGCGGAACGGTGCGCCGACAGGCAGCGCCCAGGTTTTGCGGATATCGTTCACGCGCTCCGGGTCTTGCTCGGCGGCGACGCCGGAGATCTCGACATCGGCCGAACTGATCTTCGTCTGCGGGCCGGCATCGACATGTAACTGCACCAGTTTTTCCTGCGTGCCGTTCTTCTCCAGGCGAACTTCGGTTTTAGGCGAAAAATAGCCTTCGGTCGAGGCAAGCTGCACCACCTGGTCGCTGACGGTGTCGAGCAGGAACTGCAATTGTTCTTCGCTGAGGTCCGCGCGATCCTGATAGCGCACCAGATCGAGATGTTCCTTGAGGATTTTCTTGAGCGTATCGGGCGCGGTGATGTCAACCTTGTAGGCGGCATGCGCCGCGCCGGCAGCGCAGGACAGGAGGGCAATCGCTAATCGGCAAGTCCATTTCATCGGGTGTTCGCGGGTTCCAGACTTTTTGTAATCAGGCACTTGCCGGGACGTTCAGGCTGAAGTGCGGTTAGGATGTTGGTTGTGGCCCTGCCGGAGGGGATTAGTTCCCCTGCAACGCACATGGCTATTGGCTCGGAAAGGATGTTTAAACAGCCTTCGAAGCCACAGCCGCCATTGTATCCGCCAAAGCGGCGTATCGAATGAAGCAAACCCCTGACGGGGCATTTTTGAGAATTTTCCCGGACGGCGATGGCCGTTCAGGATGCAAACAAGGAGCAAGGACGTGAACGCGCAAATCCCGGCAACCGAAAAGGCCACGCAGGAAACCCTGGTTTCCATGCATCGCTGGACCGACAAACTGCTGACCTTCCGGACCACGCGTCCCGCTGAATATCGTTTTACAGCCGGCCAATTCGCGCGGCTGGGCTTGCAGGTCAACGGCGAAATGATCTGGCGCGCCTATTCCATCACCTCGGCCGAGGCGGAAAACGAACTGGAGTATTACGCCATCGTGGTTCCCGACGGCCTGTTCACCACCGCGCTGAATGTCCTCAAGCCGGGCGATCCGGTGTGGGTCGAAAAGCTCAGCTACGGTTTCATGACGCCCGACCGGTTTGGCGGCGGCGACGACTTCTGGATGCTGGCGACCGGCACCGGACTGGGACCTTACCTGTCCATCCTGCAGCAGCCCGAGGTGTGGCGGCAATTCCGCAACCTGGTGCTGGTCCACTGCGTGCGCCACGAAGATGAACTGACCTATCAGGACAAATTCCAGGCCTTGCGCGAAGAGGCCGCCGCGCAAAACCTGCCGGGCCGCTTGCAGCTGATTCCCATGACCACGCGCGATGATGCCGCCGCACATCCCGAGCGCCTGCACGGACGGATCACCAGCGCATTGCGTGACGGCAGCCTCGAGCGCAAAGCCGGCCTCGACATCAATGCCGAGGCATCACGGCTGATGGTGTGCGGCAATCCCGACATGATCACCGAAGTGCGCGAAATTCTGCGCGAGCGCGGACTCGGCCCATGCCGCCGCGCGGGCGGGGGGCAGTTCATCACGGAAGATTATTGGTGACGGCTGCGTGCTTTGCACGCATGACTGAACGGACGCGCAACGCCATCCGGCGAACGCGTCCGTTTTTGCTTTCCAGGAACCTGTTGACGGCCTGGCGGCAAGATCGTGAACAGACCTTAACGATAGTCGAAAGAAATCAGCACGCTGCTGTGCATGCTCGCCGCATCGACGTTGGCCGCCTTGCGCAAGGTTGCCGTCAGCGGCACCGATACTTCCTGTTTCCCTTTGAAGCTGTAGTTGATCGCGTCGCCCGGACCGATCGTCGCCGCGCCATGACTGATGGCAACTTCCGCGCCGGCAACGCCGCCGTCGAAAGTCCTGCGGCCGGTCGCCGTACCCATGTCCTGCATGGAAATCCGCACGGACTGGCTGGCGTTGCAATACACGCTCAACGGAATCTGGCTGCCGGTGCGCGAGGCAGCCAGCGTCTTCATGTCAATCGCCTGGTTTTGCACGGTGCATGCCGATTCGACGACAGCGCCGGAAAAGCGTATGGTTCCTCCAACAGCGAAAGCCAGCGAAGAGCATGTGCTGATGATGCCGAAAACGGCAAGGCGTTGAAAACGGATGGTGGTGGACATATCTTGATACTCCTCGAAAAATGGCTGCTGAAACGGGCTAGGCAATTCGATGTGATATCGAATTTTTTCGAGAATTTGAGAGGGTGCTACTTATATTTAATTGAAATTTTTCTAGATTATATGTCGCGATAGTTTTGTTTGCTGTTGCTTTTTCGCAATTTTAAAAAATCGAAAAAAAATATTTTTCGCCGCGCTCCATAGGAGGAAAAACAGTTTGCGCAGATTGGCGAAAAACAGCAGGGAACCAAGCGAGATGGCAGCCACTCCAGAGCATATATTTTTTGAGGGGCATATCGCACATGCACGAAGTGCGTATGGTTGAAGCTGCTAAGCGTGCAAATTAATGATAGGAGAATGTATGAGTTTAATTTTGAATAAGGTCCTGCAAATCGCGATTGCGGACGATCATCCGGTAGTGCTCAATGCACTCAAACACGAACTGGGCCGCCTGCCTGAATTCCGCATCGTGCTGATGGCGCAGACCGGCGACGAACTGCTGGAGTCCCTGCAGCGCACGCCGTGCGAAGTCGTCATCACCGACTTCGCCATGCCCACCGAAGAGAAGGACGAGGCCGATGGCTTCATCCTCATCAAGCGCATCCGCACGGAGTTTCCGTCGACCAAGCTGATCGTCTACACGGCCATGAACAACAGCGCCGTGGTCAAGCGCCTGTATCGCATGGGTGTCTTCTCGGTCATCAGCAAGAAGGAAAAAGCCGAGGAACTGGTCAGCGCCTGCCTGGCCACGCAATCGAACAAACAGGTCTATTTCCCGGTCTCCTTGCGCGGCGAACTGGAAATGAGCTGGGCCCAGGGCGACGCCTTCGCGCAAAACAAGGAGCTCACCATGAGCGAACTGGAAGTGGTCCGGCTGTTCGTCGGCGGCTGTTCGCTGGGTGACATCTGCGATCGCCTGTCGCGCACGCCAAGCACCGTCAGCACGCACAAGAACAACGCCATGCGCAAGCTGGGCCTGACTACCGACGCAGACCTGATCAAGTACGCCTACGCAACCGGCATGATCTGATTTCTATTGTCCGATGGACAGTTGATAAACAATTGGGGGTTGGCAGCAGTAGTCACACAGGCGGCAACAAAACAGATTGAAGCTGCCATTGATGCGCGACCGATTCTTCCGGCTCGAAAGCAGCAAACAATCGTCTTCGACTGAGCGCAGCAGATGGGGCGCGCTCTTTCTTTCTCCTTCCTGTTTTTCTTTTCCGTTTCTCTTCCGCATCTGTGACGCGGGATGTACGCGTGTCCGGGCGTTGCTTCGTGCTTTGTTCTTCGCACTGCGTACAAACGCGCGGCGATTTGCATGTCCGGTCCAGCCGATTATTTTTCGGTTTTTCGGGGCAACTGCATTGAATTTCCGCACGCAACCGAAGCACGGCGGCAGGAGACGAATCGCCGATAGCGGCCTCGAATTTTCGATTCTTGATACCGGCTTTGGCGGCGTTATCGGCGCGTAGTAGATCCAAGCTCATGCGGCGAAATATTCTTCAGCGCCACGTCATTTGAGATTTTTCTCATATCCCGGCGCATTGACGCTCTTTATGATGGCGCCATCGGTTCTCGGAGCCACATTCTCTCCCGCCTGGATGCGCGGGCCTTGGGTTGCCATCGTTTAATGGATTTGTGAAGGAAGTGCTATGTCTGGTCGTTGCGGGTTGTTTGTCAGGGGGTGGGTTTGTTTTGCCTTGTTATTGCTGTGGGGGGCAAATGAAGCGAGGGCGGAGTGTCGTTTTTCGCCATCAACAGTTTGGGTTTTCACACCAACGCAGCTGGTTAGCGGTCGTGCGGGAAACGTTGGAGATATTGTTTATCAGGAGGAGTGGAGGAGGACGCTTACGATAGCTTGCGCTCCAGTTCCTCGCGACGCATATAGAAGTGTCAACGTGATCGAAACGAAACGTGTGACATCTGGGCTTATGGACACCACCGTACAGAATCCGGACAGCTATCTTACAGTATATCAGGCAGATATCGATATTTCAGGTGCAGTTACTACACGCACTCCGGATAACGGTGGGTGGGATAAGCACAAGTTCCCGGACGGTACTTTCACGCAGGAGGTGACGGCCACTGTACGTCTGAAATATAAACGAGTACATGTAGAAGCCTTTAGCCGTGCTACTGCTTCTAAGCCCGCTGTAGGACAGTATGCGCCTGGAACTGGTTGGGCTGCAATCAGAGCGCCGGGGGGGGGCGTTATTGCGATTAACTCCAGTTCTGGGCCGAGAGTCTTAAACGGCACCTGCTCCATCGGCAACATCACAGAAACCCTGTCTCCAGTGCCGCTGGGGAAGTTTACCCGTATCGGCCATGTCGAGAGCGCAAAGGATTTCAATATCCCGCTGAACTGTTCCAGCATGACGCCGGACGTGCGCGTGGGGTTGACATTCGATACCGCCGCTCAGGATTCCTCTGGTGCTCCGGGCGTCATCAAGACCGATCAGGGGTCGGGCAACGCGAGTGGTATCGGCCTGCAAATCATCAACCGGACCACCAGTGCGCCGATTGCCTTCGGGAGCTTCGAGCCGGGCACGCCCAATAGCGCAGCCAGCGGCGTATTCAATAATCCCTACACGGTACGGTACTACCAGACCAAAGCTGCCGTCAGCCCGGGCAGGGTCGCCGGCCGCGTGGTGGCGACGGTGTCGTACCAATAAATCGATGTGAGCACGAATCGACAGAGCGACGGACAGACACACAAACGGTCTGTTCGTCGTCGTCGCGATCAATACGCCTCAGCGCCATCATCCCCTCATCCTCGCAACAAGCGTAATGCCCAGGATGCCGGGGTAAGCGCCACCACCTCACCGCATGCTCGCCTGAGACCACCATCTTGGTTCTGTTCCAGCAAGTTCCTTTCTTAGCCTTCACCTTCACCATCCTGGCCGCTGCCGCCGCGCTCCTTGAGCCGGGAGGTGGATTCCTGCTCGTTCTGCGATTTGTTCTGCGCCTGGCGCTCGTCGAAGTCGATGTCGTCGTGCTGCGGAAGGACGCGGCACGACGCGGCATCTCCAGTCGTGCTTCTCTTGTCTGCACAGCGCTAACGCTGCCCGACTGTCGGCGCCGTGCAGGAGGGCGCATGACACGACGACCGGCATTTCCGTTAAGTCGTGTTGGACGGGACGTAGAGTCAGCCGCCTTTCTTCCACGTTGACGACGACTTCTCTTCCATTGCTTTTGCACCTCTTCCGGTCTTCCAAATTCCTTTTGGGAAATTTGACGCCGTTGCCTTGTGTCGGTTTTTTTCACCAAAAATAGTTTGAGAGTTTTCTTATATTTTTGCCGTCGGAGAATCCCTATGATGCGTCCTGTGATGAATGTGTCAGAACCAAAAAGCGACACGCTCAACGCAATGATGGCTACGCAAGGCAACACTATCCGGCGGTATCGGATGAAGGTGCGGCATGGGTAGCGAGGTTTTTTGCAGGTTCAGGCGTCTGCATGAATTGCGAAAATTTTTAAATTCAATTTGGAGTATCACCATGAAAAAAATCATTCTGTCTTCTTTGCTGGCTGTCGCAGCAGCGCCTATCGCTTCCCAGGCGGCTAACGGTACCATCACCTTCGTCGGTTCCGTCACCCCTCAGACTTGCACCATCAACGGCGGCAGCCCGGACTTCACGGTCAATATGCCGAAGGTGCCGACCTCGGCACTTTCGGCTGCGGGCCAAGTCGCTGGTCAACAGCTCGACTCGATCAAGATCATTCTGACCAATTGCTCCCAAAACGGCGCTGCTCCTGCTGCAAACGGTGCTGTACGTGCATTTTTCGAAGGCGGTTCGACAGTTGATATCACTACCCATCGTCTGAAAAATGCGACTGGTACAGCCACCAACGTTCAAGTCGGCCTGGTCAATTCGGATGGTACGGATATCGCTGTTGGCTCAGCGGCCGGCGCGCAAAACACTGCGTACGTGCCACTCGTCGGCGCTGCCGGTGTGGCCGGTGCGACGCTTGTGTACGGTTCCAAGTATGTGGCGACCGGTGGTGCAGCAACAGCCGGTACGGTCTTGACCACTGTTCAGTACAGCCTCGACTTCCAATAAGTTGTTCGACGCAAAGAAAGCCGGTCCTGGACCGGCTTTCTTTGGCGCCATCTTTGCACCTGGACTCGGGTGTCGGGCATCAGCCTTGTTCACCCGGGTTCATTCACAGCAATAAAAAGGGATTCATATGAAACGCAACATAACAAGAACAGCCGTTGCCTTGCTACTGGTGGCCAGCGCCGCCTCCAGCTGGGCTAGCGTGGTCATTCACGGCACACGCGTAATTTTTCCATCCAGCGAAAAAGAAGTTTCCGTACGCCTTAGCAACGAGGGAGTCTCTCCCGGCCTGGTCCAGACGTGGATGGACGCCGGTGACATTAGCGCCAAGCCGGATGAAACCAAAGTGCCTTTCATCCTCACGCCGCCCCTGTTCCGCATCGAACCGGGCCAAGGGCAGACGCTGCGCATGATCCATACGCGGGAACCCCTGCCGCAAGACAAGGAATCGGTCTTCTATTTGAACCTGCTCGAAATACCGCCGCGTCCGGTTGACCTGGAAGCGGAAAACGCCAACCTCATGCAAATGGCTTTCCGTACACGCATCAAGGTGTTCTACCGTCCCAAGGCGCTGGACAGCCAGGAAGCCTATTCCAAGGGGCCGACGCAGTTTGCATGGACTGTCGTGCGCGAAGGTTCCGGCTACGCGCTCGAGGTCAGGAACCCGACGCCGTATTACTTCAGTCTCATCAACGCCGGCCTGACTTCCGCAGTGGAAGGTGGAGCCGACATCATGAATAGTGAGGGCGGCATGGTGGCACCGGGTGGTACCCAGAAATATCCGCTCAAGGACTTGAAGAGCATGCCTGCCCCTGGGCAAAAAGTGAAATTCGAATTCCTGAACGATTACGGCGGCGCCATCCTCGGTGAAGGCGTGTTATCGAAGTGATCGCTCCGGCGGTCAATATCTTGTCATGTCATTTTCACCGTTATTGAAACGCTATAGGCGCTTGCAAGAGAGCAAAGCAGAAATTATGAAATCCATTCGACAGACGTTTAAGCGCAAGCCCTTGTGCAGCATGGTCCTGGTCATGCTTGCAGCGTTGCCCCCTTGCGCCGCCTATGCGCAAAAAAAACCGACTGTACTGGCGCAAGCGCAGTTCAATGACTCCTTCCTGCAGCGCAAGGAAGGCAAGTCGCTGGACTTGTCGCGTTTCAAGAACGGCAATCCGGTCCAGGCGGGCACCTATCGCGCAGACATCTACGTGAATGAAACGTGGGCGGGGCGCTCGGATGTGGTTCTTCGCAGTATCGACGGCGATCCGACCAACGTGAGGTTTTGTCCTGATCGCGCTTTCCTTGACATGGCCGGCATCGACTTTGCAAAACTCTCACCCGAGACGTTTGCCACCATCAAGCAGGCGACGCCGGAAAGCTGCCTCAACATCGAGGAGCTGGTTCCCAGAGCGACCGCACTGTTCGACAATTCCGAGCTGCGCCTGAATGTCAGCATTCCGCAGATCTCGCTGCGCAGGCAGGCGCGCGGCTACGTCAATCCGGACTCGTGGGACCGCGGCGTCAATGCGGCGATCCTCGGCTACAACTTCAACACCTATCGCACCAGTACGCCTGGATCGCCGCCCAATTCCTCTTACTATCTGGGACTCAACGGCGGCGTCAATCTGGGCGACTGGCGCCTGCGCAATTTCTCCACGGCGACGAAACAAAGCGGCGGCAAGATACGTTTCCAGAACACGGCGACCTATCTGCAGCGCGAGCTCGTCGATCTAAAAAGCCAGTTGACCCTCGGCGACACGTACACAACCGGGCAGTTTTTCGACAGCTTCTCGTTCCGCGGCGTACGCCTGGCCTCTGACGATCGCATGTTGCCGGATTCCCTCACCGGCTATGCGCCGGTGGTGCGCGGCGTCGCCAAGACCAACGCCAAGGTGACGGTTTCCCAAGGCGGCAACATCCTCTATGAGACTACCGTTGCTCCCGGCCAGTTCGAGATCAACGATCTGTACTCCACCGGTTACGGGGGCGATCTGTCGGTCGTGATTACGGAGGCCGATGGCAGCCGCACCAGCTTCACGGTGCCGTATGCGTCGGTGGCGCAATTGCTGCGTCCGGGCGTCGGCCGCTACAGCGTCACCGCCGGCCGCACGCGAAATGGTGCAGCATTGCAAGCCAATTTCGTCCAGGCCACGTATGAGCGCGGCATGACCAACAGCCTGACCCTGTTCGGCGGCGCGCAGGCGGCGAACGACTATCTGTCGGCAGTAGGCGGCGCAGCCTTCAATACCGAGGTCGGTGCGTTGTCGGCGAGCGTGACGCAGTCGCACGCCAAGGTGTCGGAACAGGACACGCGCTCCGGCCAGAGTTACCGGGCCGACTACAGCAAATTGTTGAAAGACACCGGCACCAATGTCTCGCTGGCGGCATATCGCTATTCCAGCAGCGGCTTCATGCGCCTGCAAGACTTGTTGGCGGCGAAGGAGCGGATCGCCAAGGGCCCCCTGGGTAGCCAGATCGACCGTCAGCGCAGCCAGCTGCAACTGCTGATCAATCAGTCCCTGGGTGAAAAGAACGGTTCCTTTTATCTCAGCAGTTCCATGCAGAACTACTGGAACCGCGACGGATCGACGATGCAATACCAGGCCGGCTACAACAATAACTGGAAGTCGATCAGTTACAGCGTCTACGTACAGCGTCAGAAGGAGCTGACAACCGGCACCACCAGCACGCAATACTTCACCAGCGCCACCATGCCCCTCGGACGCGAAGCGCAATCACCGACGCTGTCGGCCAACGTCAGCAAGGACAGTCGCGGCGGAACCAGCCTGCAATCGACGCTCAACGGCGTGCTGGGAGAAGACAATGCCTTCAGCTACGGCATGAGCGCAAGCAAGAACCCGGGTTCTTCGAACAGCTCCGTGAACGGCCAGTACCGGGCTGCATACGCCAACGTCGGCGGCAGCTACGGTTACGGCAGCCGGGGAACGACGCAAATGTCGGCGCAGGCGTCCGGCGCCATCGTCGCGCATCCGGGTGGCGTCACCCTGGCCCAGTCCGTGGGTGAGACCATCGGCATCGTCGAGGCGCGCGACGCCGAAGGCGCCATGCTCAACACCGCCGGCGTACGAGTGGACGGTCGCGGCTACGCGGTCGTACCTTACCTGACGCCATACCGCCTCAACGAGGTCGCCATCGATCCTAAAGGCAGCTCGACCGACGTCGAACTGGCGATGACCAGCCAGCGCGTGGCGCCGCGTTCCGGCGCCGTGGTGATGCTGAAATATCCGACCGTGAGCGGCCGTTCCATCCTGTTCCAGGTGACGCTGCCAAATGGTGACGCAGTGCCGTTCGGCGCGGAAGTGCTAGACGGCGAGGGCAATTCAATCGGCCTCGCAGGGCAGGGTGGTCGTGTGTTCGTGCGTGCATCGAACGAGGACGCCGGACGCCTGGTGGTGAAATGGGGACAGGCTGCGACCGAGCAATGTTCGGTGCAGTACCAGCTGCCGCCGCGCCCGAAGGACGCCAAAGGCATCGTGTTCGACACCGCAGAAGCGCGCTGCGAGTTCACGCCACAAGTCGCCGGCAAGAAGCCGGATGTCAAGATCGTTGGAAAAGCGGCGGATCCCGGTCAAAGCGTAACGCGCTGATCAATCGCACCGCCCAAAGAAAAAGCCATCCACAAGATGGCTTTTTTCTTTTGCTACAGCGCAATGTCCTCGCGGTAGTGCCTGTGAGGCAATCGTTTGTGATGCGGCTGCCGGTGATACAGCTGCCGCTACGGCTTGCTCGCGTTCAGCGTCCGATAAACTGCGCTGTGCGTTTTTCCTTGAACGCCGCAATTCCTTCCCGCCTGTCCTCGCTGGCTGCCAGCAGGGAAAACGATTTCCTCTCCAGATTCAGTCCGGCTTCCAGGCCCAGCTCATACGACTTGAGCATGGCTTCCTTCGCCAGCCGCAACGCCAACGGCGACTTGGCGGCGATGGTCTCGGCCAGCGCTAGCGTACGTGGCAGCGTGTTCTCGTCGTCGGCGACTTCGGCGATCAGGCCCGCCGCCAGTGCCGCGTCGGCCGACAGGAAACGGGTGCTGCCGTGGCCGCGCAGGTGCGGCACGATGACGCGATGGCCGACAGCGGCCAGCAGCGGTGCGACGTCGGCGAAACTGTGGATGTCATACGGCCAGCCGTGCAGCAGGATGACCGGCTTGCCGTTGGCCGGACCGAGTTCCGCGTAACCGATGTTGAGCACGCCGGCATCGATCTGCTTGATCGAGGTGAAGCCGGCTGCCGTTGCCGGCGAGGCGCCGGCTGCGATGGTCTGTGTCTGTGCATGGGCGAGCGCGCTGAAACTCAGTTGAGCGGTGGCGACGGTGGCTGCTGCGGCGCCGAAGAAACGGCGGCGGCGTTGATCGATCTGGTCGGACATTTTTTCTCCTTGGTATTGATGGCTGTGGATGCGGCGGTTGGACTCAGAACGTGTTTACGATCTGTAGCGAGCGGCCCTCAGTTGTCGCCAAACGGCACGGAAACACCGGAATGTACATAAGTACATGAGGATGTTGAGTACCGTTTAGCGGCAAATCAGGGTCGCGCAGTAAGATCGCAAACACGTTCTAAGGTTGAATCGGGTTACTGCGGCTGCGCCAGCAGGTTCTTGATGGCGGCTTCGGTCTGCGCGTACTGGCCTTCACCGAAGTGCGTGTAGACCACTTGCCCCTTCTTGTCGATCAGGTAGAAGGCGGGCCAGTACTGATTGTTGTAGGCGCTCCAGGTGGCGTAGCGGTTGTCCTGAGCGACCGGGTAGGTGATGCCGAAACGCTTGATGGCGGTCTTGACGTTGTCGGTGCTGCGCTCGAATGGATATTCCGGCGTGTGCACGCCGACCACCACCAGGCCCTGGTCCTTGTATTTCTGATACCAGGATTTGACGTAGGGCAGGGTGTTGATGCAGTTGATGCAGGTGTAGGTCCAGAAGTCGACCAGCACGACCTTGCCGCGCAGTTGCTGCATGGTCAGCGGTTCGCTGTTGAGCCATTTGTCGACGCCGGTGAATTCCGGCGCGGCGACGCTCTTGCTGAGTGCGCCGGCCGATGCGGCAGTGGAGGTTGCGGTGGCGAGCACGGTCAGTGCGGCGATGGTCTTGAGTCGGGAGAGCATGATGGAATCCTTTCAATTGGACGAAGAGAACAGGGAAGACAGGGTGGCGGTGATGAGCACGTCGTATTGCAGGTAGATCGCCAGCGCGGTCAGCATCACCAGCACGCCGAACAGCTGTTGCAGGCGTTGGGTGTGGCGCGACACGGCACGAACGTGGCGGGTGATGTACTGTCCGCCATAGAGAATCGCCAGCATGGGAATGGCGGCGCCGATGGCATACATCAGCAAGAGCAGCGCCGACCAGCCAAGGTCTTGCGCCTTGACCACCAGCACCAGGATCGAGGCCAGCACCGGACCGGCGCAGGGCGTCCAGACTGCGCCCAGCGACATGCCGAGGACGAAGCCGCCGGTGTTGCCGGCATGTTCTTTCGGCGGTTTCGGGGCAGTGCCGTGCATGCGTTGCAGCGGCGCCTGCAAATGCGCCACCAGCCATTCGTAAGGACGCGGCCACAGGCGCAGCAGACCCGACAGCGCCAGCAGCGCGATGGCGGTATTGCGCAAGGCTTCCTGCGCCACGTGAACGGTGCTGGACACCGCGCCGAGCAACATGGCGAAGGCCGAGAAACTCAGAATGAAGCCGGCGATAATGAACAGCGGCCGGGTGCGGTTGGGCGTCTTGCCCGGTTCCGTGACCGAACTGCCCAGCAAGATGGGCAGCACCGGCAGTACGCACGGCGAGGCGATGGTCAGCAGACCGGCCAGCAGGGCAAAGGGCGTTTCGATGAAGTTGTGCATGGTGGCATTCCAATGTTGGTTGCGATGACCGTATTGGAACGCCTGCACGTATCTGGCTTGTGTCTGCAACACCGCACGGGTGCAATGTTTTGTGTATGTGTACCAGCCAGATACATTGGGACACAAATCATCCGGAGAGTTGTTTTATAAAGCAGTCATTGCCAACCACCTGAAGGAGAACAACATGACCGAAAAACTCTACAAAGGCTCCTGCCACTGCGGCGCCGTCCGTTTTGAAGTACGTACGGCGCTGACGCCGGCCGGACGCTGCAACTGCAGCCTGTGCCGCCGCAAGGGCGCGCTGATGACGCCGATGATCGACGTCGCCGACGTCAATATAGTCAGCGGCGAAGAGTCGCTGACGCTCTACCAGTTCAATACGCGCACGGCGAAACACTATTTCTGCAAGCACTGCGGCATCTATCCGTTCCATCAGACCCGCAAGGCGTCCAATCTCTGGCGCGCCAACGTAGGCTGCCTCGAAGGCGTCGACCCGTATGCACTGGAAGCCTCCGTGGCCGACGGCGCCAGTTTGTCGGTGCTGGAGGACGCATGAGGTATCTGCGGCGCTTTCTGGCGGTATTCGTCTTTGCGATGGGAGGTTTTGCGGCCGAGCTGGCGAAGCCGGTGTATTGCTCGCTGCTCAACGTTGCCAGCACGGCGCCGGCGCGCCGCCGCAAACGAGCTGGGGTATGATCGCCGGCATGGATACAAATTCTCACATTCTGGTCGTCGACGACGACCGCGAAATCCGCACCCTGCTGGCGGAGTACCTCGACGCCAATGGATTTCGCACGCTGACGGCGACCAACGGAGCCGACATGCGCAAGGTGCTCGATGAAACGCGCGTGGACCTGATTGTGCTGGACCTGACCCTGCCCGGCGAGGACGGCCTGACGCTATGCCGCAACCTGCGCGCGCAGTCGAACGTGCCGGTGATCATGCTGACCGCGCGCGGCGAACCGCTGGACCGCATCCTCGGCCTGGAAATGGGCGCCGATGACTACCTGGCCAAGCCGTTCGAGCCGCGGGAACTGTTCGCACGCATACGCAGCGTGCTGCGCCGGACCCTGGCGCTGCCGCCGAGCATGATGCGCCCGGAAGCCAAGACCATGCATTTCTCCGGCTGGACGCTGGACCTGACCGCGCGCCATCTACTTAATCCGGAAGGCGTGGTGGTGGCCTTGTCGGGCGCGGAGTTCCGCATGCTCAAGGTCTTCCTCGACCATCCCAATCGCATTCTCAACCGCGACCAGTTGCTGGAACTGACCCAGGGCCGCGAAGCCGATCCCTTCGATCGCTCGGTGGATATCCAGATCAGCCGCCTGCGCCAGAAGCTGGGCGACGACGCCCGCACCCCGACCATCATCAAGACCATTCGCAACGAGGGTTATGTGCTGGCCACGGCCGTGACATCGGAGGATGCCGGATGAATCATCTCTTCGCCCCGCTGCGCGAGTTCTTCGGCTCGATCGGCAACCGCGTCTTCCTGATCCTGCTGGCGGGCATCCTGGTGGCGACGGTCACGACCACCTGGCTGGCCTCCAACGAGCGTCGCAACACCATGCGCGAACTGCGCTACCAGCACGTCGCCGAGCGCGTCGAGCAGGTGGTGCAGGCGCTCGACCCGCTCACCCCGGAAGCGCGCGACGTGGTCTTGCACGCGGCCGACAACTTCGGCTTTGAAGCTGCCGTCGTCAACGAGGTCGGCGATACGCAGAGACCAAGCACCAGCCCGATGGCCGACATCCTGAAATCGCGGCTGGGCGAAGATCGCCAGGTCGTGGTCCAGCGCGAAACCGACTGCGCGCCGCGCAGACCGCGCAACGCTCCTGCGGACGCTCCAGGCCTCAACCGCAATGAACGACCGCACAGTGACACCTGCCGCGTGATCTATGTCAGCCTGCGCGACAAGGCGCTGCTGCGCCTGCGCCTGCACATGCCGGGCGATCCCCCTGCGCTGCGAGGTCGCGGCGGCATGGGTCCTCCCGGCAGTCCCTACATCCTGCTGTTCCTGGTGCTGATCGCGATGCTGGCGTATGTGGTGGCGCGCATGGCGGCGCGGCCGATCAAGCATCTTGCCAGCGCCGCGACCGAACTCGGACGCGACATCGATCACCCGCCGCTGGCCGAAAAAGGGCCGACCGAAATCCGCCAGGCGGCCAAGGCTTTCAACGCCATGCAGATGCGCATCCGGCGCCAGATCCAGCATCGCACGCACATGCTGGCGGCGATCACCCATGACTTGCAGACGCCGCTGACGCGCCTGCGCCTGCGGCTGGAAAAAGTGGAAGACAAGGAATTGCAGCAGAAGCTGGTGGACGATCTTGCCGTGATGCAAATCATGGTGCGCGAGGGACTGGACCTGGCGCGCAGCATGGATTCATCGGAAGCGATGCAGCGGCTGGACATCGACTCCCTGCTCGACAGCGTGTGCGCCGATGCATCCGACGCCGGCCAGCAGGTTGAACTGCAGGGACGCACGCGCGCCTTTGTCGTGGCCCAACCCAATGCACTGCGCCGCTGCCTGACCAACCTGCTCGACAACGCCTTCAAGTACGGCCAGCGCGCCGAGGTATCGATCGCGCTCGACGACCTGTTGCCCAACCGGGTGCTGATCCGCATCCGCGATCACGGCCCCGGCATTCCCGAGAGCCAGCTGGAAACGGTGTTCGAACCTTTTTACCGGCTGGAAACATCGCGCTCGCGCGATACCGGCGGCACCGGGCTAGGGCTGACGATTGCCCGCAATATCGCGGAAAATCACGGCGCCTTGCTGGACCTGCGCAACCACGCCAAAGGCGGATTGGAAGTCTTGCTGTCGCTGCCGCTGAAGCAGACAAAACGGGCGCGTTAAAAGTAGTTAAGACCGAGCGCACCACGCACTTCCGAGACGGTCTGCGCCGCCGCTGCGCGCGCTCGCTCGGTGCCGCGACGCAGGATCGCCAGCACTTCGCCGCGATCCTGCTGCCATTGCTCGCGGCGGGTGCGGATCGGCTCCAGCAATTCCTGCAGGTGGCCTTCGAGGCGACGCTTGAGCACGCTGTCGCCGAGACCGCCGCGGCGGTAATGCTGCTTCAGCTCTTCCAGCGCCACACGGTCCGGCTCGAAGGCGTCGAGGAAAGCGAACACCACATTGCCCTCTACCTGGCCCGGATCGTCAACCCGCAAATGGTTGGGGTCGGTGTACATGCGCTGCACCGCCTGCTTGATCTCGGCCGGCGAGGCGCCCAGCGCGATCGCATTGCCCAGCGACTTGCTCATCTTGGCCTTGCCGTCGATGCCGGGCAGGCGTCCGGTTTCGGACAGCACTTCCTTGCATTCCACCAGTACTTCCTTGCCGACCACGTTGTTGAAGCGGCGCACCAGTTCATTGGTCTGCTCGATCATGGGCAACTGGTCGTTGCCGACCGGCACCAGCGTGGCCTTGAAGGCGCTGATGTCGGCTGCCTGGCTGACCGGATAGGTCAGGAAGCCGGCCGGGATGTCGCGCTCGAAACCGCGCAGGCGGATCTCTTCCTTGATGGTCGGGTTGCGCTCCAGGCGCGATACGGTAACCAGATTGAGCAGGTGCATCGACAACTCGTACAGCTCGGTGACTTGCGACTGGATGAAGATGGTGGATTTTTCCGGATCGATGCCGACGGCCAGGTAGTCGAGTGCGACTTCGACGACGTTTTCGGTGACTTTCTGATGACGGCCGACGTTATCGGTCATGGCCTGGGTATCGGCCAGCAACAGGAACTGGCTGGCCTCGTCCTGCAACTGCACGCGCGACACCAGCGAGCCGATGTAATGGCCCAGGTGCAAAGGACCGGTCGGACGGTCGCCGGTCAGGACGATGGGACGCGCAGTCGACGGCTTGTTGGAAACAATGGAAGTTGCGGATGCTGGCGAATCATTCAAGGACATGGTCACTCCGGTAATTTCGGAACGCCGCCAGTCTCGCCGCATAAAACAATGCCGCCCGGACCGGCGGCATCACATTGACAAAAGCTGTACTACAAAGCTGTGCAAAAGCGGGCCACCCGAATCAGGTGCGCCACCAATGCCGGAGTTGTAGTGAGGGATGAATTCTGGATTGCATCCGTTAAGTATAGCATCAAGGCTTGGGCATGATGCACTGCAAAAGCCATGCCCACACCGGCTTTCCATTAAAAAAACCGCATCGCTTGCACGATGCGGTTGTTGGATGTTCATGCGCTCAGGACATCAGTATGCGCCCGGCGGCGGACCGTAATATCCCGGGGGCGGGCCGTAGTAACCCGGAGGCGGTGGCGGCGGTGCGTAATAGTAACGGCGCGGATGATAGCTGTAGACCGTGGCGGCCTGCTGCGTCTGGATCTGGTTGCCCTTGCTGTACATGCATTGGCTGTAGGTCATGTCGTAGCGTTGCTGCATCGAATAATTGCCACCCGCCGCTGCGTTGCTACCGGCCGCGCTGCCAACAAGCAAACCGCCGCCGGCGCCGATCGCGGCACCGGCGCCGGCGTTACCTGAAGCCGCACCGATCAATGCGCCGGCCACGGCACCGATGGCAGTGCCTGCTGCGGCACTGTTGGTGGCATTATTTTGCGTCGATTGTGCCTGGCCGCCGATGGCCTCCTGGGCATATTGCTGGCATTGCATCTGCTCGCCGCGGAATTGCTCGTACGACTTGCCGTTGCCCGGCATGGCCATGACCGATGGGCCGGTCGGCACGCTGACGCAGCCGCCCAGTGCGAGCAAGGCGGCGACGGCGCCGAGCGTACCGGCTGTTTTATGGATTGGTTTCACGATGAGGTCCTTGAAAAGGATGTCCGGAATTTGTCTGAAGTCTGGTTGCGACCGCACTTTATTGCGGCGGCGGCTGACCGCCGCTCGGACCGTTCGGCACGACCTTCATCCAGTTGCTGGGGCAGCTCTGGACATAGGGGTAGTAGCCCTTGGATTCTTGGCAGTAGTACCAGTAGTTTCCCTGCGCCGGGCTCTGTTCGATGTAGACCGGCGGTGCGGCAGGTTGGACATACACCGGCGGCGGATAATAGACCGGCGCCGGATAGTAGGCCGGTGGCGGTATCCAGAGCGGCCCGCCGATGTACACACCGAAACGGGTGTGTGCTGAACTTGCCCCGCTTGCCGCCATGCAACCCAGCGCAAGCAATCCCAACAAAGCTGCTTTTCTCATCTTCGCCTCGCGTATTTCGTAGAGACGGCACGCGCCATCCCGCTCCATTCAATATACGCAAAACGGCAAGATTTCAACGGCTTTGTTTCAATTCGTAACCCTATTTAAGAAAGCTGTACATGGCGCTACAAAGCCTGATACATGCGGGTTTCCGGAGAGCGGAAACAAACACGCCGCTCTTTGGAAGCGGCGTGTAGGCAAAGCGGAAATCCTGCTGAAAACCGGCCGTCAAGGCCCGCAAGAAGTTACTTCGGCCCGGTCATTTCTTCCGGTTTGATCCACTGCGCAAACTGCTCTTCGGTAACATAACCGAGGGCCAGCGCAGCCTGTTTCAACGTGGTGCCGTCGTGATGCGCCTGCTTGGCGATCTTGGCGGCCTTGTCGTAGCCGATATGCGGCGCCAGCGCGGTCACCAGCATCAGCGAACGCTCCCTCAGGTCGGCAATGCGGTCGCGGTTGGCTTCGATGCCCTGCGCGCAGTGGTCGTCAAAGCTGTCCATGCCGTCGGCCAGCAGACGCACGCTTTGCAGGAAGTTGTGGACGATCACCGGCTTGAACACGTTCAGTTCGAAATTGCCGGAGGCGCCGCCGATATTGATCGCGACGTCGTTGCCGAACACTTGCGCGCACAGCATGGTCAGCGCCTCGCATTGCGTCGGGTTGACCTTGCCCGGCATGATCGAGCTGCCCGGTTCGTTTTCCGGGATGGTGATCTCGCCGAGACCGGAACGCGGGCCGGAAGCCAGCCAGCGCACGTCGTTGGCGATCTTCATGAGCGCCGCCGCCAGCGTCTTCAAGGCGCCGTGCGCCGACACCAGGGCATCGTGGCTGGCCAGCGCGGCGAATTTGTTGGGCGCGGTCTTGAACGGGAAGCCGTAGTGCTTCTCCAGCTCGGCGGCGACACGCGCGCCGAATTCCGGATGGGCATTGAGGCCGGTGCCGACTGCGGTGCCGCCGGCCGCCAGCTCGCTGACGGCATTGAGCGTCGAAATGATCGCCATTTCGGCGTGCGTGAGTTGCGCAACGTAACCCGAGAATTCCTGGCCCAGCGTCAGCGGTGTGGCGTCCTGCAAATGCGTGCGGCCGATCTTGACGATGTCCTTGAATTCTTCCGACTTGCGTTCCAGCGTCGCACGCAGCTTGTGCAGCATGGGCACCAGGTGGGTGGCGACGGCCAGGCTGGCCGCCACGTGCATGGCGGTGGGGAAGATATCGTTGGACGACTGGCTCTGGTTGACGTCGTCGTTGGGATGGATCTTGCGCTCTTCGCCGCGCACGCCGCCCAGCAGTTCCGAAGCGCGATTGGCCAGCACTTCGTTCATGTTCATGTTGCTTTGCGTGCCGGAGCCGGTCTGCCAGACCGACAGCGGGAATTCCAGCGGATGCTTGCCGGCGATGACTTCGTCGGCGGCGGCAACGATGCCTTCCGCCTTTTTTGCGTCGAGCTTGCCGAGGTCGCGGTTGACCGTCGCGCAGGCGCGCTTGACTGCCGCCAGCGCGACGATCAGTTCGGCCGGCATGCGTTCGGTGGAAATATGGAAATGGTGCAGCGAGCGTTGCGTTTGCGCGCCCCACAAACGATCGTCAGGCACCTCGATGGGGCCGAAGGTGTCGCGTTCAATTCGATGTTTCATGATGCTTCTTCTCCGCAGGAAATATGGTTCCGTGGAACCGCTACATCTCGTACGGCTCTGGCGCACGCTGCCGGCTTGAGCGATAGGAGACAACAAGAACTGATTGCATCAGTATCCGCGCAATTGCCGGCGGATGCTGATGCAATACGTCCTAGGGCTTGCGGGATGCGGGATCCGGGAGCAGACAGGCGTCAATCACCTGCAGGTTGTTGTCTTTGGCGAAATTCAGGACGAAATGATAAGCCAGCGGCTCAAGCGCACGCAGCGCTTCGTTGACGACGACCGAGCGGACGCCGTTGATCATGGTCGGCAATACGTAGGGGGAATACTGCAGGTGAGCATTGCGGCCGCCCGAACCTTCGGGGCGGAAACAGGACATGACGCCGCACAGACGTTCGGCCCAGTCGCTGGGCCGGAACTGCTTCCCATCCTGGGTCAGACCCATGATGATGAATTCTTGTGCCGGCTCGTTGGTGGTATTGATGGGATCTGCCATGCGTGCAATTCGTTCTCTGGCGTTTGCCACATAAATGGCTTCCTGCCTCTTGGGAGGGAAGCCGACGAAACCCAAGTATTATATCTTATAGAAGACTTGAGATACACCACTATCTGGACAACCGGGGCGGCCCGCAAAAACCTTGCCTTGCGGGCAATACCGGTTTCATGTCAGCCCGCCCTGCCTTGCCTTGCCTCGCCTCTACCCCAGCCAGACCGCCACCGACAACAGCAGCAACAGGAACATCCACAGCAATATGGCGCGCCAGACCAGGCCGACCGTGCTTTGCAAGGTGCGCGGCGAAGGCGGATCGCCCGGGAAGCCATCGGTCGACTCCAGCGTCGAATCGACGGTCGCGGCATCGATCGGCAACACGCCCGAGGCGGATTCCGCCGGCGTGCCGAAACGTACCCCCATGGCGCCGCCACCAGCCGAGAGGATGATGCCGACGGCTTCGTCGGTCCAGCGATCGGCGAAATTGCGCCAGGCGTAGATCGCATCTTCGAAATTGCCGACCACCGCAAACGCCGCCGCAGTGAAACGCGCCGGAATCCAGTCGATCCAGTAGAACGCGCGTTCGGCGAAGCGGCCGAAGACTTCCTGCTTCATGTGATCCGGCTCGTTCCAGGCGCGCGCCAGGTATTCCGATACGCGGTACATCACGGCCAGGGCCGGACCGACCGGCATCAGGAACCAGAAGAACACCCCGAACACGTGGCGGTGCGTGGTGACCAGCGCTTTTTCGGCGGCGATGCGGGAAATCTCGCTCACGTCGAGGTCGGAAGTGTCTTCCTTGGTCCATTCGGCCAGCAAGGCGCGCGCGGCGACGTCGTCGCCGGTGTTCAGCGCCAGCTGGATCGAGGTGAAATAGTGACTGTAGTGGCGGAAGCCCAGCGTCATGTAGACAATCAGCACGTTCCAGGCCAGCGCCGCCAGCGGGCTGATGCGCAGGCAGACCCAGTAAATCAGGCCGGCCGGCACCGTCAGCGCACCGACCATGACAAACCATCCCAGACGTCCATGATGCGCATGACCGGCGTTGAACCAGTTTTCAATCCGGGCCGCGAAGGATTTGATCCCGGCGTAAATCGGATTGTCCGCCCGCAACGGCTTCAGTTGTTCGATCAGGAGCGCAAAGAGTATGGAAAGAAATGTCATCAAGCCGCCTTTTGGTGAGTCTTATTTGTGTACTTGTTGGTGTACTTATTGCCAAGCGAATATGAGTTCGCACAGAGCGCACGACCTTCGCGGAAACAGCTAAATGATACAACGGCAGCAAGTATTTCTGAGGTTTTATGTTGTCGGCGGGAGATATTTCCCCTATGAGCGGCCCTCTTCAGGCCGCTGCCCCGCTCTCAGCTGCGCAGGAAATGGAACAGGTTGCGCAGCATGCCGGCGGTCGCGCCCCAGATGAAGAAGCGTTCGTAGGGCATGGTGTAGAAGGTGCGGCGGCCGAGGTCATTCGGCAATTCGATGGTGCGGCGCTGGTGGTTCATGCCGTCCATCAGGAAGGCCAACGGCACTTCGAAGATTTCGGCCACTTCACGCGGATCGGGTACCACGTCAAACGGCGGCCGGATCAGGCCGGCCACGGGCGTGACACGATAGCCGGTGCCGGTGAAATATTCCGGCAGCGAACCGATCACTTCGACATGGCGGCGCGCCAGGCCGATTTCTTCTTCGGTTTCGCGCAATGCGGTATCAACCGGCGAAACATCGCTCAGTTCGGTGCGCCCGCCCGGGAAACTGATCTGCCCGGCATGGTCCTTGAGATCGGCGGTGCGCTGGGTGAACAGCAGCGTCGGCCCTTGTTCGCGCAGCACGATGGGCATCAGCACCGCCGCCGGACGCGGCGTACCGGCCGACTGGCGCAGTTGCTGTTCGACGTTGATTTCCGGTGTCCAGGGGCGCGCCTCGGCGAAACGGCGGCGCAGGCTATCCTCCTGCATGCGCTCGGCATCCAGCCTCGCCTCGCCGGCGACGGACTCTATCGGAAGATCGAGAGGATCAAAAATTGCCAAGACTGCACCTCAAAGATTGAATACAAAAAGGGCGTCCGAAGACGCCCTTTTTTCAAGCAAATACCGAAGATTACGCTTCAGCCTTGGCAGTGCCACGGCGGTTAGGCAGCTTCTCTTTGATACGTGCCGACTTGCCGGAACGCTCACGCAGATAGTACAGCTTGGCGCGACGGACATCGCCGCGACGCTTGACTTCGATCGATGCGATCAGCGGCGAGTACAACTGGAATGTACGCTCAACGCCTTCGCCCGACGAAATCTTGCGGACGATGAAGTTGGAGTTCAGACCACGGTTGCGACGCGAAATCACGACGCCTTCGTAAGCCTGGGCGCGCTTGCGCGTACCTTCAACCACGTTGACGCTGACGATAACTGTATCGCCTGGCGCGAAGTCAGGGATGTTCTTTGCGAGACGCGAGATCTCTTCTTGCTCTAATTGCTGGATCAGATCCATTTTAATACTCCGAATGCCATCTTGCCGGCGCTCACTTCGTCGACTGAGTCGACCTGCCCGGTAGAGGATGGGGTTGATCAACGAACGCCGCCTTCAGTTGTCTTCCGGCCTTGTCCGCACTTTTGCTGCTTTGCTACAAACTGCTTAAAAATTTCTCGTCCGCCTTGCTCAGCAAGCCGTCCTGGCGCGCCCTGGCGATCAGGTCGGGACGCTTCTTCGCGGTCGCTTCAAGCGCCCGCTCGCGTCGCCACTTCACGATTTCTGCATGGTGGCCGCCCATCAACACCGGCGGCACCGCCACGCCTTCATATTCTTCAGGACGCGTGTAATGCGGACAATCCAGCAAGCCGTTGACGAAACTGTCTTCAACCGCCGAGCTGCCGTCGTTGAGCACGCCCGGCAATTGCCGGATCACGGCATCCATCAGCGCCATCGCCGGTAATTCACCGCCCGACAGCACGAAATCGCCGAGGCTGATTTCTTCGTCGACATGGCTGTCCAGCAAACGCTGGTCTATCGCCTCGTAACGACCGCACAGCAACACCACGCCGGCGTCTTCAGCAAACTGCATGACGCGCTGATGCGTCAGCGGCTTGCCTTGCGGGGACAAATACACCACGCGCGGCGCCGCCAGATTCATGTCGAGTTGCCGCTGCTTCGCCGCCTGCAGCGTCTGCTGCAACGGCTTGGCCAGCATCACCATGCCGGGTCCGCCGCCATAAGGCCGATCGTCCACGGTGCGATGATTGTCGTTAGTGAAATCCCGCGGATTCCACAGCGACAAGCCCCACTTCTTTTGCTCGAACGCACGCCGGGTTACGCCGGACTGCGTCAACGCTGCAAACATTTCGGGAAAAAGCGTGACGACGTCAAATTGCATCCGGCACCTTTTTCAATATTTCAATATTACGAATGGCGCTGCCGGATCAATAATCCAGTCCCCAGTCGACCACGATTTTCTTGTCCGCCAGACTGACGGTCTTGACGAACTGGTCAACGTACGGAATCAGGATTTCTGCAGCAGCCTTGCCGCCGGCGCGCTCAGCCTGAATTTCGACCTGAACTTCAGTTTGCACTTCAACCGGAACGGTGGGAACCGCGACACGCAGGATCGGGTGAGCCCCGTTGTCCATCAGATCGCTGACCACGCCCAGGGACTCGCCCTGCATGTTTTCAACTGCCAGGCCGATCAGATCGACCCAGTAAAATTCTCCGTCGGATAAAGCAGGAAAGTGGCTGCGCGCGATCTGCACCACGGCGCCCTTGAGCGCTTCGGCGGCATCACGACCAGCCACTCCCATTAACCTTGCCACCACATCACCGCTGTGGGACTTGGCTTGCATCATCTCGACATCGCGCAACTCCGGCTTGTCCAGCCACCAGGTTTTTGCGCCCAGCAGAGCATCTGCATCCGCTGAATAAGGTTTGACCCGCACCCATCCCTGAATACCATAAGCACCTGAGATGTAACCTACCGTCAACAGATCCGGGGGAACTGCAACGCCTGATTGTGATGTGCGCGACAAACCTGCCTTACCAATACGCTTGCGAAACTAAAGCCGAATGCAACTGCAATTAAGCAGCGACCTTCTTGCCTGCTTCGCTGACCAGACGGGCAACGGTTGGGGACAGCTGTGCGCCGACGCCTTCCCAGTGAGCCAGGCGGTCCTGAGCGATACGGAAGGATTCTTCCTTACCGGATGCAACCGGGTTGTAGAAACCCAGACGCTCGATAAAGCGACCGTCGCGGCGATTGCGCGAATCAGTTGCAACGATGTTGAAGAATGGGCGCTTCTTGGCGCCTCCACGAGCTAAACGAATAACGACCATAATGGTTCCAAAAAGTGTTCGAACACGGAAAAGCTGGTGATTATAGCCGAATTACCGGCCACGCAGCAAGATGAATACGGGAAAGCGGCCAGACCCGGGCGCGGAACCGGTCCGGCTCCTTCCGTCCTTCCCGCCTGATTTTGCCCTTTTCAGGGCGACGCGCCCCGAAACGGTCTTCGGGACGCCCTTTCCTGCGGCTATACTAGGCGCAGTTTTTTTACAACACTGCAGGCCGATCCTGCGCCTTCTTTTGCCATCGAGAAATTAGCTTCATGACAATTCAGCACAAGAACAAGACCTTCACGACTTTCCTGGCCGCCGTTTTCGGCGGCATCGGCATCCATCGCTTTTATATGGCCGGCCGCAAAGACCCGATCGGCTGGCTGCATCTCGCCACCTTGCCGGTGTCGGCGCTGCTGATCTGGACGTTCAGCAACTCGCAGCCGCTGTTCATGGGCATGCTGTTTGCGCTGTCGGTATTGTGCGGCTTCCTCGAAGCCCTCGTCATCGGACTGACGCCGGACGAAAAATGGGATGCGACCCGCAACCCGGCATCCGGCAAGAAATCGGAATCGCACTGGGTCCTGGCGCTGATCCTGGTATTGACGCTCGGCGTCGGTGCCATGTCGGTGATCGCCTTGATGGCGCGCAGTTTCGATCTGCTCTTCACCGGCGGCGCTTACGGCTGAACCGGGGCGCCCGCCGGTCACGCCGGCGAGCGCCCCCGCATCAGAATTGCTCTTCGGTCAGCGCCAGCACGCCGGCGCTGCCCTCCACCACTGCAGCGCGCAGCGACGAGGATTGGGTCAACACGTGATCCGCATAGAAACGCGCAGTCGCAATCTTGGCCTTGTAGAACTGCGCATCACCCTCGCCGGCTTTCAGCTTGTCGACGGCCACCAGCGCAGCGCGCGCCATTTGCCAGCCGCCCAGCACTACGCCGGCCAGCTTCAGATACGGCACGCTGCCTGAAAACACACCCTTGATGTCGGTCTTGATATTCGCGACCACGTAGTTGACCACGTCGTCCAGCGCGCGCGTTCCGTCAACCAGGCGCTTGCGGATCGCCTGCAGGTCGTCGGCATACTCACCTGTGCCGGCGGCGAGCGCCGTTTCGGTCTTGTGGATCTGGCCGATGATACCCTTGGCCACGGCGCCGCCGTCACGCGAGGTCTTGCGGCCGACCAGATCGTTGGCCTGGATCGCGGTAGTGCCTTCGTAAATCGCCAGGATGCGCGCATCGCGGTAATACTGCGCGACGCCGGTTTCTTCGATGAAGCCCATGCCGCCATGCACCTGCACGCCGGTCGACGTGACGTCGATGGACAACTCGGTCGACCAGCCCTTGACGATGGGCACCAGGTATTCGTAGACGGCCTGGTTGGTTTTGCGGGTCGCTTCGTCGGCGTGATGATGACCGGCGTCCGACGCCGCTGCGGCGACATACGCCAGCGCGCGCGACGCCTCCACCTGGGAACGCATCGACATCAGCATGCGGCGCACGTCCGGCTGGTGGATGATGGTGACCGCGCCGGCCGAACCCGCCAGGTCGCGCGATTGCACGCGGTCCTTGGCGTAGGCCACGGCTTGTTGATAGGCGCGTTCGGCGATGCTGATGCCCTGGATACCGACCGCGAAACGCGCGGCGTTCATCATGATGAACATGTATTCCAGACCGCGATTTTCTTCGCCGACCAGCATGCCGACGGCGCCGCCATGGTCGCCGAATTGCAGCACTGCCGTCGGGCTGGCCTTGATGCCGAGCTTGTGTTCGATCGAGACGCAATGCACGTCGTTGCGCTCGCCCAGCGAACCGTCCGGCTTGACCAGGAACTTCGGCACGATGAACAGCGAAATGCCTTTCACGCCTTCCGGCGCATTCGGCGTACGCGCCAGCACCAGATGGACGATATTCTCGGCCATGTCGTGCTCGCCGTAGGTGATGAAAATCTTGGTGCCCGACAATTTGAACGTGCCGTCGTCCTGCGGCACCGCACGCGTACGCACGAGCGCCAGGTCGGAACCGGCTTGCGGCTCGGTCAGATTCATCGTGCCGGTCCACTTGCCGGAGATGAAGTTGGTCAGATAGGTACTTTTTTGCTCCTCGGTGCCGGCCGTCATCAACGCCTCGATGGTGCCGTCGGTGAGCAGCGGGCACAGTGCGAAAGAGAGATTCGCGGAATTGAGCATTTCGATACAGGGCGTCGCCACCAGTTTCGGCAGGCCCTGGCCGCCGAATTCGACCGGATGCTGCACGCCCTGCCAGCCTGCTTCGCCAAACTGCCTGAATGCTTCCTTGAAGCCCTTGCTGGTCGTGACCTTGCCATCGCTCCAGGAGCTCGGCTCCTTGTCGGCGGAATGGTTGAGCGGCGCCACCACTTCACTGCAGAACTTGGCCTTTTCTTCCAGAATGGCTTCCACGGTTTCCGGTGTGGCGTCTTCGCAGTTGGGCAATGCGTTGACTTCCGACAATCCAGCCAGTTCGTTCATGACGAACAGCATATCCTTCAATGGTGCGACGTAGCTCATCTCCGACTCCTGATCCTGTGTACGCAATCTGTTGTTGCGCTGCTTACGCATTCGTTTTTACTGCTTGTCATATTGCCGCTGCTAAAAAATCGGCCCTGTCATGCGAGAGGGCCGATTTGGTATTGCCGCTTACCCCAGTTGCTTGACCAGCTCGGGCACGACCTCGAACAAGTCGCCGACGATGCCGTAATCGGCCACCGAGAAAATCGGCGCCTCTTCATCCTTGTTGATCGCCACGATCACCTTGGAGTCCTTCATCCCGGCCAGATGCTGGATCGCGCCGGAAATACCGACGGCGATATACAGCTGCGGCGCCACGATCTTGCCGGTCTGGCCAACTTGCCAGTCGTTCGGCACATAGCCCGCATCGACTGCGGCGCGCGAGGCGCCCATGGCGGCGTTGAGCTTGTCGGCCAGCGGTTCGAGGATCTTGAAGCTTTCCGACGATCCCATGCCGCGGCCGCCCGAGACGATGATCTTGGCGGCGGTCAGTTCAGGACGATCCGACTTCGCCACTTCGCGCGAGACGAAGCTGGACTTGCCGGAGTCGGCCACGGCCGTCAACGATTCGACCGCTGCGCTGCCGCCTGTTGCTGCAGCATCAAAACCGGTCGTGCGCACGGTGATGACCTTGATCGCATCAGTCGATTGCACGGTGGCGATCGCATTGCCTGCATAGATCGGACGCGCGAAGGTGTTCGGGCTGTCGACCTTGGTGATCTCGGAAATCTGCGCCACGTCCAGCCTGGCGGCCACGCGCGGCAGGATGTTCTTGCCGTAGGCAGTGGCCGGGGCCAGGATATGGGTGTAGTCCTTGGCGATGGCCAGTGCTTGCTCGGCGACGTTCTCGGCGAGGCCGTCGGCGAAGTGTGGTGCGTCGGCCAGCAGGACTTTTGTTACGCCGGCGATTTGCGCGGCGGCGTCAGCGGCGGCCTTGGCATTGTGGCCTGCGACCAGGACGTGGACGTTGCCGCCGGCTTGTAGTTGCGTCTGTACTGCGGCGGTGACGGTGTTCAGTGTGCTGCCCTTGAGGCTGGCATTGTCGTGTTCTGCGATAACTAACGCTGCGAGTGCGGTCATGTTGTCTCTTCCTTAAATGACTTTGGCTTCGTTTCTGAGCTTCGCCACCAGCGTGGCGACGTCAGGCACTTTCACGCCTGCGCTGCGCTTGGCCGGCTCGGCGACCTTGAGGGTCTTGACGCGCGGGGCGACATCGACGCCCAGATCGTCCGGCTTGACGATGTCCAGCGTCTTTTTCTTGGCCTTCATGATGTTGGGCAGCGTGACGTAGCGCGGTTCGTTCAGGCGCAGGTCGGTGGTGACGATGGCGGGCAGCGTCAGCGACAGGGTTTCCAGGCCGCCGTCGACTTCACGGGTGACCGAGACCTTGCCGTCTTCGACCACGACCTTCGAGGCGAAAGTGGCTTGCGGCCAGCCCAGCAGCGCCGCCAGCATCTGGCCGGTCTGGTTGGAGTCGTCGTCGATGGCTTGCTTGCCGAGGATGATCAGTTGCGGCTGCTCCTTGTCGGCCAGGGCCTTGAGCAGCTTGGCGACAGCCAGCGGTTGCAGGTCGAGCTCGGCCGGTGTTTCCACCAGGATGCCGCGGTCGGCGCCGATGGCCATGGCGGTGCGCAGGGTTTCCTGGCATTGCGTCACGCCGCAGGAAACCGCGATGACTTCGGTGACTTTACCGGCTTCCTTGAGACGCGTGGCTTCTTCCACCGCAATCTCGTCGAACGGGTTCATCGACATCTTGACGTTGGCGATGTCGACACCGCTACCGTCGGATTTGACGCGTACTTTGACGTTGTAATCTACTACCCGCTTGACGGGGACTAATACTTTCATCGCCTGGTCCTTGGAAAAATCGAATTGACGTAAACGTTAACTGAACAGTGATTATAAAAGCAAAAGTGCGGCAAAAGCCGGACACCATTCAAATTTAGCACGATCGTTCTTTTTAATGTGTGAAGCATACACACTAAATCGCCGCAGCGAAAGTCCTTGGAACAGCTTTTTTGGAAAGGATGTCAGCGGAGTTTCCGGACGACGCCGTCCGGATTCCGCAGAGGAAAATTACACCGCCAGATGCACCGGTTGTGCGCCGCGCAAGCCGGCAATCAGATTGTCGACGGCGAGTTCGGCCATGGCGCGACGCGTTTCGTGCGTGGCCGAACCGATATGCGGCAAGGCCACGACATTGGGCAATTGCAGCAACGGAGAATCGGCCGGCAATGGTTCCTGTTCGAAGACGTCAAGTCCCGCGCCGTAAATGGTCTTGCGCTGCAGCGCCTCGATCAGCGCCGCCTCATCAACGATGCGTCCGCGCGAGGCATTGATGAAAATGGCGCTCGGCTTCATCAGTCCGAACTCGCGCGCGCCGATGGTGCGCTCGGTCTGCGCCGTCAGCGGCAGCATCGGACAAACGAAGTCGGCCTGCTGAAATAGTTCATCGCGCGTCACATACGTCGCCGCCAGCGAAGCTTCCGCCTCGGGATTGGGGCGCGTGTTGTGATACACGATCTTCATGCCGAAACCATGATGCGCCCGCCGCGCCACCGCGCCACCGATGCGGCCCATGCCGAGCATACCCAGCGTCTTGCCATGCACGTTGACGCCGAACAGCGACTCACCGATGCTGCCCTTCCATTTGCCGGCCTTGACGAATTCCGCCAACTCCACCACGCGGCGCGCGCTGGCAAGAATCAGTGAAAAGATCGCGTCCGCCGTCGCCTCGTTCAGCACGCCCGGCGTATGCGCCAGCATCAGGCCGCGCTTGCGGAAATAATCGAGGTCGAAGTTGTCGACGCCGACCGACACCGTCGAAGCGATCTTGAGCAAGGGAGCCGCCTCCAGCAGGTCGTTGCCGATCGGCAAACTGGCGCCGATGATGCCCTGCGCCGTCGCCAGCGCCGCCTGGAACTGGGCGCGGTTGCCGGCGTTGACCGTTTCGAAACAGGTGACCTCGAATTCATCGCGCAGGCGTTGCAGCAAATCCTCCGGCAACTTCTTGTATACGACTACATGTTGTTTCATTGGATATTCCCGAATGGCGTCAGGCGGAAGCGGCGTCGAGTTGTGCGCGCGTCGGCAGACCTTCCATGTCGCCCACCACCTGGATGGCGAATGCACCGATACGGTTGCCGCGCATCACGGCCTCCGGCATGGACAAGGCTTCCAGCAAGCCGCTGATCACGCCGACGGCAAAACCGTCGCCGGCGCCGACCGTGTCGACCACTTCCTTGACCGCGACGCCGGCCACGATGCCTTCATCGCTGGCGTTGCGGAAGTAGGCGCCGTCCGCGCCCAGTTTGATGATGACTTGCTTGACGCCGCGCTCAAGATAGAACGCGGCGATATCGCGCGGCTCGCTGTGGCCGGTCAGGATCTTGCCTTCACTCAGGCCGGGCAGCACCCAGTCGGCCTTGAACGCCAGCTCGTTGAGCTTCTGCGCCATGACTTCCTGCGACGGCCACAGCATCGGACGCAGATTCGGATCGAAGGAAATCGTCTTGCCGCGTGCGCGCATGAAATCCAGTGCGTGATGCGCGAACGCCATCGTGGTCGGCGACAAGGCGGCGGCGATACCGGTCGTATGCAGGTGGCGTGCGCCACCGAAATAGGCTTCGTCGAAATCGACCTGCGACAGATGACTCGCGGCCGAACCCTTGCGGTAATACTCGATGGCGGGATCTCCTCCATCCACGGCCTTGGCCTTGAGCTGGATCGCGGTGCGGAATTCCTTGTCGGTCGCCACGTGGCTGACGTCGACGCCTTCCTGGGCAACGCGCTTGCAGATGAAGCGGCCGAAGGAATCGTTGCCGACGCGGCTGACCCAGCCAACCTTCAGGCCCAGGCGCGCCAGGCCGATGGCGACATTGGTTTCCGCGCCCGCGAGGCGGCGCGTGTATTTTTCAACATCCGCGAAATCGCCGACTTCGTCCGCGACAAACAACGCCAGTGCTTCGCCGTACGTAACGACGTCCAGTTGTGTTTGCATTACTTGTTCTCTCTGATGGTGTACGGCAGACGACGCGCCTAGGCCGAAGCCAGCATCGCCACGTAATCGCGGGTCATCGCTTCCAGGTCCTTGCCGATGATCGGGAATTCGATGGCGCGCTGCACGCCGCGCGGGAAATGGGAAAACAGGCGGCGCCAGACGGCGTCGTCTTCATCGAGCGGAATCGCCTTGAGCTTGCCCTTGTCGTTCCACACGCCCTTGCAATGCACGTATTGCACGTGCGCCGCCAGCGTGCGGGCCGCCACTTCGGCATCGACGCCGCTCCAGCGCCAGTTGCCCATGTCGAAGGTCATGCCGACCGGGACGCCGGTGCCGGAACAGACGGCCAGGAAATTGGCGATCGATTCCAGTTTGCCGCCATGTTCGGTCTGGTCATTTTCCAGCAGCAAAGGCACGGGCGCCTGCGCGACGAAACGCGACCAGTCCAGCATGTTGCTGGCCGGCGAAAAATGCCCCAGCGACACTTTAAGGAAACGCGACTGCAGCTGTTGCGCCTCGTCCATCACCTGATCGAGTTCATCGCGCGCCAGCGAACCATCCTGGCGGAACAACTCGATCGGCGCCGAATACACCGAGAACAGCTTGTGCTTCGCCAGAAGTCCGTGCAGGTCCTCGAAATCGGGCAGCTCGACAAACAATTCCCGGCGTATTTCCAACCCCGCCGCACCGGCTGCGGCGACGATCGGAATCAGGTGCGCATGCCCGACCTGGCGCACGAAATCTGCGCCGTAGGCCGAGGCCGCAACCAATACGGGGGTCTTCATTTGATGTTGCCGGCGCCAACGAACTGGCGCGCTTCCGGCGTTTGCGGATCGGAGAAGAATTCCTTCGACGGACGCGCTTCCCACACCTTGCCCTGATGCATGAACACGGTGAGATCGGCGACGCGCCGGGCGAATTCCATTTCGTGCGTGACGAGCAACATAGTCATCCCTCCCCTTGCGAGTTCTTCCATGACTTTCAGCACTTCCTGCGTCAGCTCCGGGTCCAGCGCCGAGGTCACTTCGTCGAACAGCATGACCTGCGGCTCCATCGCCAGCGACCGGGCAATCGCCACGCGCTGCTGCTGGCCGCCCGACAATTGCTCCGGATAGGCGTCGCGCTTGTGATCGAGGCCGACCTGCTTGAGGACCTTGATCGCGGTTTCACGCGCTTTTTCGGTCGCCACTTTCTTGACGATGCGCGGCGACAGCATGACGTTCTCCTCCACGGTCAGATGCGGGAACAGGTTGTAGTGCTGGAACACCATCCCGACATCCTTGCGCAGCTCGATCAGGTGCTCATGCTTGGCGGTGAGCTTGTGACCGGCGACATTGATGCTACCACCATCAATCGTCTCCAGGCCATTGATGCAACGCAGCATGGTGCTTTTACCCGAACCGCTGCGGCCGATGACCGCAATAACCTGTCCGCGCTCGACGGACAACGATATCCCATTCAAGACCTGGTTGCTGCCGAAGCTCTTGGTGATGTTCTCGATCTCAACGATGGGCATGGAATTTCCTTTCTAGGGCAAAACTGAATCGCGACAGCGGATAGCAGAAGATGAAATAGATCGCGGCGACAATCGGGAAGACGAGGAAGGGCTGGAAAGTCGCGTTACTGACGAGCTTGCCCGCCTGCGTCAACTCGACCAGACCGATGATGGAGGCAATCGAGGTGTTCTTGACGATTTGTACCAGGAAGCCGACCGTCGGCGGCAGCGAAATGCGCACTGCCTGCGGCAGGATCACATAGCGCAGCTGCTGCCAGCGCGTCATCGCCAACGCGGTCGACGCCTCCCACTGCGGTACCGGCACGGCTTCGATACAGCCGCGCCAGATTTCGCCGAGGTAGGCACTGGTGTAGATCGTCATGGCGATGGTCGCCGCCACCATCGGCGGCAGCTTGAAGCCATAGATCGCCAGTCCGTAGAACGACAGGAACAGGATGATCAGCACCGGCGTGCCCTGGATGATCTGGATATACACCGCCGACAAGGTGCGCAGAATCTGCAGATGCGAGGTGCGCATCAGCGCCACGACGAAACCGGCGGCGCCGCCGGCGATGAACGCCAGCACCGACAACAGCACGGTCCAGCGCGCAGCTTCCCACAAGAAGATGAACTGGTCCCAGGAAAATTCGGCAATCATCGGTTCCCCCTTGGCCGCGCTACGCCAAGACGGCGGCGGCGTTTAAACACAACCAGACCGATGAGCCAGAAACTGAGGCGGAACAGCAACGCCAGCAGAATATAGAGCCCCATCACGATCAGGTAAATTTCGAAGCTGCGGAAGGTTTCCGCATCAAGCAGGTTGGCGCTCGCGGTCAACTCTTCGGCGGAGATCGCCGACACCACGCTCGACGCCAGCATCATCAGCGTGAACTGACTGGCCAATGCCGGATAGACCTTCTCCAATGCGGGCGTCAGCACCACGTGCCGGATCACCTGCCAGCGCGTCATCGCCAGCGCCTGCGCCGCTTCGATTTGCGAAGGATGGACCGCCATCATGCCGGCGCGCACGATCTCGGTCGAATACGCACCGAGATTGACCGTCATCGCCACCAGTGCCGCGACATTGGCGTCGACCTGCACACCCGCAGCGGGCAAGCCGAAAAAGATAATGAACAACTGCACCAGGAAAGGCGTGCTGCGGATCAGTTCCACGTAGGAAGTGACCGCAAAGCGGGCCGGCGCGGAACCGTGAATGCTCACGATCGCCCCGAAGATACCCACCGCCAAACCGCAGATCATCGACAGCGCACTGAGCCGTATGGTGAGCAAAGCTCCCCACAACAGCTGGTCCATGTGCTGAAAGATGAACGCAAACTGAAAATCATAAGACATCGTCTACTCCTTGCCGATTCACTTGGCGGGTCCCATGGTAAGAACCCGCCTTGCCAAGCCCCGTCTTTTTAATTCAACGGAGATCAACGCAATGCATCCAAACCTGTCTGCGATCAGTTGCGAGAGGCCGTCAGCTGGTGGCGGCCGGAGCGCAGCTCAGTTGAAACCCTTGGAACGTACTCAAGCACGTAAGGATTCCGAGCTCCGCCCGACGCCAGATGATGGTCTCGCAGCAGGATCGTTGGCAGGTTTTAGAAAACTGGCAGATTCGGCAGTGGCGAACCCGCCCATTTGCGCGAGATCGCATCCAGTTCGCCATTCAGCTTGACGTAGTAGATGAAGTTGTTGAGCCATTGCTGCAGATCGAATGCGCCTTTGCGAACGGTCATCGAGTTCGGTTGCACCGAGTAAGGGAACTTCACGTCGATCTTGCCGGCGCCGCGTGTTTTCACGATTTCGTTGGCCATGGTGTTCGGGATCGAGATCGCATCTACCTGGCCGCTCAGCAGAGCCTGTGTGACGGTGGAGTCATCTTCAAAACGGACCAGCACGGTGCCGGCCGGCGCCAGACGTGTCAGCGCAGTATCGTTGGTGCTGCCGCGCGAAACGCCGACCTTCTTCTTGACCAGGTCGTTCAGGTTCTTGAATTTGGACGCGACCGGACCGACGATGGACAACTCGAAGCCGCTGTAAGGAATCGTGAACATCACCGACTTGGCGCGTTCAGGCGTCGGAGCGAGGGTCGCGGCCAGGAAGTCGACCTTGCCGGATTCCAGCGCAGGAATGCGTGCAGGCGGCACCAGCGGAACGATTTCCACCGGCAGGCCCAGGTATTTGCCGATCAGGTTGGCGACGTCGACGTCGTAACCGATCGGTTCGCCCTTGGCGTCAACGCTGCCGAACGGCGGTGTGCCGCTGACGACGCCGATGGTGACCTTGCCCTTCTTGATCAGGTCGGCCACGGTTTGGGCGCTGGCGCTGGCTGCCGCGCCGACTGCGCAGGTAGCGGCCAGGGTCAGCGCGATGAATTTGGTGCTCAACAGATTCTTGATGCTCATGGTGTAGTCTCCTTTTCGTCATCCCCTGCCCTGGATAAGGGAGCCGGATGAACGTCCTCGTTATAGGCTTGCGCCCGCTGTAGTACGACTGTCTACGTCTTTCTTACTGCTTCTTTTGCTGCTTTTTTCTGGGCAGTGATGCATCGCTTGTGCATTTGATTTTTCTGGTATCGGTTCCAGAATTCTTTATAAAACCATGTCCTGAGCCAGCTTGCTCGAGCCGCGCGGAATCAGGCGGCCGTCCAGCAAAATCTCGCGACGCGGTGCGCTTTCGCCATTGATGCGCGCCAGCAGGCGCTCGATCGCGGCAAAGCCGATGTCGTAGGTCGGCTGCTCGATGGTGCTGATGCCGCTGCCCACCAGCGGCGACCAAGACAGTTCATCGAAACACAGCAGACCGATGTCTTCCGGGAAGCGCAGTTTCATGCTTTGCAGCGCCAGCGCAATCTGCAGCGACACCATGCCGTTACCGGCCAGAATCGCGACCCTGCCGTCACCGTTCTGATTACGTCGGCGCTTCAGGAATTCGTGCACGGTCGTCGCCACGTGACCCGGCTGGTCGATGTGCACTTCCAGCGTCTCGCCATGGCAGTCAGGTCGTGTCGACATTGCCTGCAGGAAGCCGGCCTGCCGTCCCTGGCGCGAACTGACGCCCTGCAAGGGCTGCACCACCAGGCCGATATCGCTATAGCCGCTGCTCAGCAGATGCTCGGTTGCCATGCGCGCCGCGCCGACGTTGTCCAGTCCGACCAGGTCAAAATCACAGCCCTCGACGCGCCGGTCCAGCAGCACAACCGGAAACGCCGCCTGTCCCAATTCCTTCAGCGGCGTCACATTGCGCCCCTGCGTATTGAACAGCAGGCCTTCCACGCTGTAGGAATGCAAAGCCGCCAGCGATTGCTTCTCGCGCTTTTCGTCGTTGCCGGTATTGCACAGCATCAGCGTGTAGCCGTGTTCCTGGCAAGCCGCTTCGGCGCCGTGCAGCACGGCGACCGAATACGGATTCAGGATGTCCGCCACCAGCATCCCGATCAGCTTGGTGCGCCCGCCCTTGAGGCCGCGCGCCATCTGGCTTGGTTGATAGCCGAGCCGGGCGATCGTGCTGCGAATCTGTTCGCGCAGGGGCGCCGACAAGGCGTCAAGTTCGCCGCCGAGATACCGTGAAATACTTGTCTTCGACACACCCGCCTCGCGTGCGACCTGGGCAATCGTGACCTTGCCCGCGCCGGCGCTGCGCATGTGTTGCATATTGGATTTTTGTCTCACTCTACCTGCCAAATCGTTGATTGTTATCTACCGATAATCGATTGATTTGTGCTACGGGTTCCCAGGTTTCTTTTTTATGATGAATCTTTGGAACCGGTTCCAAGATAACAGCCGAAAATTTGTTTGGCAAACTATTTCACATGAAAAATTTGATGGAAAAGGATGAAAGGGATCCCGACATTTCCCCCGGGAAAAAATGTCGGCGGCGTATCCCCCGGATACTCTCGTCGTCATGCCTGGCCCATGCGCTGATACTGAGTCAGGCAAATTTCAGTGACAAACAAGCCGGGCAAGAACTACAAAATATCTCTCAAATCATTTGCTGCATCGCGATATGAGACGATACAATAAATAGAAATAGTTCTCATTATCACAATTTACCTCCCCCGCTCTCATGTCCGTTAAACGCACCCGCACCGCCCTTCTCGGGCTGATTACCCTTGCACCGTCGATCCTGCTGGCGCAAACCACAGAGTCTTCCACCCCGGCGACCGTCGCAGACACGAACCAGTTGCCCGCCGTGAACGTGACCGCCGACGGCGATGGAGAAAACCGCTACAGCGCGGTGAAAGCGCAAGTCAACAAATCATCCGTGCCGTTGTCACAGACGCCGCTGTCCATTTCGGTGGTGCCGCGCGCCGTGCTCGACAGCCAGCAGGCCGTGACGCTCGCAGACGCGCTCAAGAATGCGCCTGGCGTGGTCTCCGGCCAATACGGCCGGCGCGGATGGGATGACCTGATCATTCGCGGCCAGGTGGCGTCCGACTCGCTGTATCTGGACGGACTGCGCACTGCCGCCTCCAATCGTGTCGCCGAACAGCTGTTCGGCCTGGAACAAGTGGAAGTGCTGAAGGGACCGGCCTCACTGCTGTACGGACTGGTGCTGCCGGGCGGCCTGGTCAACATGGTCAGCAAACGTCCGCAAGGCTACGACTTCGCCAATGCCGACGTCACAGTCGGCAGCCATGACTTCCGCCAGGCGACAATCGACCTGAACAAGTCGCTGTCGGAAAACGGCAAGCAAGCCTTCCGCATCAACGGCCTGATTTCCAATGCCAATGACGCGACCGACTTTGTGTGGTATAAGAACCGCTATATCGCGCCGTCTCTCTCGCTCGATCTCGGCGCGCGCACCGACTTCACCATCCTGACCAGCTTTCAGGAACGCGGCTACATCCGCCAGCAAGGCCTGCCGCTGTCGGGATCGATCAACCCGAATCGCAACGGCACGCTGCCGCGCAGCCTCTTCATCGGCGAACCTGCGGCGCGGCCGTACAACGCCACCGAAACACGCCTGGGCTACGCGCTGACGCATCGCTTCGACGACGGCTGGACGCTGAACAACAACCTGCGCTGGCAACAGTTCGCGATGAGCGGCCAACTGGTTGCCAACAACGCGCTCACCGCCACCAGCCAGAATCTGACGCGCACCGGCACCGACCAGACCTACAATGGCCAGACTTTCACGATGGACACCAACTTGCAGCGCAGCTTCAATACTGCGGCCGGCAAGCACCAGATCACCTTCGGCTCGGATTACCTGAACACGCGCGAAGACGTGCGCTCGTTCGCCTGCACGGTGACCGCGCTGAACGTCTATAACCCGGTCTACGGCGCACGCCTGGTCTGCCCCGCCACGCCGGGCACCAACACCTCGACCACGGTGCGCGATCTGGGCATCTACCTGCGCGACCAGATCCAGTTCGGCGACCGCTGGCAGCTGCTGGCCGGCCTCCGCCGCGACAACGCTTCCACCTATTCGGACAACATCCGCACCGCTACGCACACGGACAATCCCGCCAGCGCCAACACCGGCTCGGTAGCGCTGATGGTTGAAGTGTTGCGCGGCGTGCGTCCGTACGTCAGCTATTCCACGTCGTTCTACCCGAACGCCGGCACCGACGTCGGCGGCAATACCTTCAAGCCGGAAACAGGCAAGCAGTGGGAAGCCGGCGTCAAGGTGGAACTGGATGAAGGCGTCACCAACCTGAACATGGCCTTGTTCGATCTGCGCCGCCGCAACGTGTTGCAGACCGATCCGAACAACACCACCTTCAAGATCGCGGTCGGCGAGCAGCATTCGCAAGGCGGGGAAATCGGCATCACCAGCGACTTCAGGAACGGCGTGAGCCTGATGGCAGGTTATTCCTACACCTCGGCCGTGATCAGCGACGACGGCGGACAAAAGGTCACGACCAACGGTCAATGGCTGGACAACGTCCCGCGCCACAACTTCAACACCAGCGCGCGTTACCGCTTCAAAGGCGAACTAACCGGCTGGGAGCTCAATGGCGGCGTGCACGGCCAGAGCCGCCAACGCACCAACGGCTATTCGCTGCCGGGTTACGTGCTCACCGACGTCGGCGTCGCCTACAATGCCGCGCGCTGGCGCACCGCCCTGAACGTCAAGAACATCTTCAACACGCAATACTACGCCGGCGGCCTGGCCAATGCCGTTGCGCTCGGCGACGACCGCATCGTGATGCTGACGCTGGGTTATCGCTACTGAGCCCGACCTTATGACGCAAAATGGCCGTCCGGATGTTCCTCTTGGGAACCATCGCTATTGATGCGGATTTCCGGCCGTCTTATGACGTGAGCGACGGCAGATCCTGGCGGGGTCCTGCTTTTGTTAAAAGTGTCATGAGCCGTCAAGTGTCGGGACATGGCAAGCAACGCAGAACTTGTTCCCGTCCGGGTCCCGAAAGTAGGCGCCATAGTAATTGGCATGGTATTGCGGACGAAGCCCCGGCAAGCCTTCGCAGGTGCCGCCGTTCGCCAGGGCAACCTGATGCGTCACCCGAACAGCGGCCCTGGAAGCCGCTGCGAACGCAACCATCTGCCCGTTCCCTGAGTGATGAGGCTGCCCGTCATGGGGCTTGCAAATGACAAAGAATGGGCGCTCACCGTCTGCGCTATGCCATCCCGCCCACGGCTTGTCCGGTTCACAGAACCGCATTTCGACACCAAGGCTGTCCATGACGGGACGATAGAAATTCAAGGCTCGGTCGAAATCGCTGACGCTCACGAAAATATGGGAAAACACAATGGTTCCTTAGCCTGTTTGAAGGACGGCTTCTGGCCGTTAGCAGACATGCGTTGATGCGCGTTCTACGTGATTTCCAGTCGGCTATCTGAACATCAGTGATGTATTTCTAATTTTTTGGACACTGAATACGGGTATCTACATACGCTTGAATCATGCCGGGGACCAATTTGGGTATCGAGTCCAATTTCTCGGGAGAATTGACTGCCAATATAATGGTGTCTGACGCCGTTCGCCATTTGAACTCGACCTCTTGAATGTGATTGTAATCAAGCATGGGATGACGTCCAGACACGATATCCGGCGGTCCATATTGATTTAAATGGTTCGTTAGAAGAGTGACAAACGATGAGGCCGAAAACGACTGCGGGCGATTAATCTGATACAAGTGATTCTCGCAAAACAATAGTGCGTAGGTATCAAATCCGCGCGTCTCGGAGTTGAAACGGCTGATGGCCAGGGCCGAATCCGTGCCGTTGACAATATCTCTCAGCTCGGCTGCCTTTATTTTGGCCTCCTGCAAACTCATACCGCTTTTATAGCCGCCAACATCAAATGCGCTGCAATTCAGTGAGCAACAAGTAAACAGCAAAAACAAAACGCGCTTTAACCGGCTGTGGAAGCATTTCATTCTTCTTGGTCCTTTTTCGTAGCTGCAATACATAGCCAACATCGGCGTTCCACTGTGACGCGAAGCTGTGTAGCAAGCCTGTCTATTGATTCACCACGGGCCGCGACTGGCCGATTGCTATCCCCATTGCGAACCTGGGAAGACGACTGGGCGTCAGTCTACTTGACCAGTGGTCCGAAAATCGGATTTCATTTCGCCGCTACCCGATTTAAAACTGACTTCAGTGCATCCCAATGCCAAACTGAGTCATCGATCAATTCTGCAGGGATCGGGCTCTTGCGAAGTTGAATGCATGTGGAAATTCCTTCTCGAAGCAGCATCGCTTTCATATGCAGAAGCGTACGCCGCGTTCCAGTAAGCCAACTGGATGACGCGGGTAAAACAAGTTTCACTGCCTGCTGCAGCGAACACTCAAGTTTCTGCCGGAGCAGAATAACAGCATGCTTGTCGTCCTTCCCAAATCCGGGACCCAGCACGTAGTACATAGCCCCGGCTGCGGCGACATCGTACTTGTCTTCAAGGTACTGATCGACACTCCGTGCGCTGCCGACGGTTTCGATTTGGCCGGAAACAGCATTGACAAGATGAGCAGTTACCCCGACGTAGCAACGTTCCTGGATACCTCGGACGACAAAGTCCTCACTGTTGGCGCGGATGATCCAGTAATCACCACGCTCAGACAGCGTACAGGACTGGATAGCAAAGCGTTCCCTACCCTGGGATGAAGCCTCACTGTGACGAAGTACCAGGGTCTTCGCTTGTTCTGCATCGATCATTGAATCCTAACTCTTTGAAGGCAACCCACTCCTGAAGCGCGCAATCATTCCTTGATTTGAATGGCTGTTTCTGGCCGATTTTGGACGCTTCTATCTAAGGATGATCAGTGCAACAGCCACCAAGCCACATAGAACGATGATGGTTTGAGCAACATACCACTCCTTGCGTCTCAAGTATTGCCCTCGAAATACAAAGAACTTTTGATTGCAATGCCCGCAAACTCTTGTGTACCAAAACTCATTTGACCAAGGGGTATATATGAAGCAATAGGGGCAGCAAAGTGCTTTATGTCTGTCGATTTCTTGTGTCGGATCAATGTTCATTTATCAGTTCCTCTTTTATGTCCGCACCGCCGATTGCGGTCATTCCTTTGATTGGCCGGTACGTTAGATGCGCTGTCAAAAATTATTGAATTGATACATACGCTTGCACTTGTTATAGATATTACTTCTGATCTCTTGGTTTCTTGGGGTACATCGCTGTTTGGATCTGAAGCACCACGTTGAAGCGAGGCTCTTCACCCGGCGCTTGGCCCGTGATCGTTTTCACCAACTCCACCCACGCCTCGTTACCGTACTCGTCATACCAAAATCTTTCGCCTCCTCGTGCCCCACCTGGCAATTCTCGATACTGGCTAAGTAGCTGCTTTGCTGATTTTGCACTGGGGTTACGTATGTTCGTATCATCGTCTGGGATCCACCCTGCCTGCTCCATCTTGTGAATGATGTCTTGCAGACGTCTCCATGTTTCCTCTACTCCTTCTGATTCTCGGTAGGGGCCAATACCAAACGAACGAATTGTCGTCTTCTCATACCCGATGAACACGTTGACGTATCTGACATCGTCGAGCTGCATCCGATGACGCGGATCTCGATAGATAAACGTATGAGGCCGGTCTATAACAACTCCACCAGACTTAGGTAGCGCCTCCAATTTTAGCGTTGAACGTTGGATCACTTCGTTCCACGTATCACCGATCTGCGCCTCAATTATCGGCTTCGCTATCTTATTCTCTTCGCTCGTATTCACGGTTTCACCGCAGCCATTCAATGCCGCAATCATTCCCAGAAATGCGAGTAACTGAAGCCATCGCTTCATGTACGTCTTTAAGTGGCCCCGCCTTCGGTGCCGCTGGTCGTATGGTGGCAGATATGAAGCGCAATAACGCTCACTCATTGATAGAGGGGTCATAAAATAGAGTTTGGTGAGTGTCTGTTTCTGGCCGGTTGCGGACGCATTGTTACACAGCCATTTTCGCAGCGAAGAACTGAGCAAAAACTTCGACCTTCGCCGGGCGCCTACGAGCTTTTGGAAAGACTACGTAGATAGCCGGCAACTCAGACGGAATATGTATTGCATATTCCTCCAGCAAGCGAACCAGGCGTCCGTTCCGTAGATCATCAGCGACGAGCCACTCGGGCTGAATGGTGACCCCCAGACCCGTCCGTGCCCACGCAAGCAGTGCATGCGATTCGTTGCTCGTATACATCCCTGCAACAGAAACCTTTCTGCTGACGCCATTGATTTGATAATTCCAATGCGAAGCATGTGGCTCATGACGATACAGAAGACATTGGTGCTGAGGCAGATCATCCGGATGCTCTGGCGCTCCATATTGTGCGATGTATTTGGGACTTGCACAGGTGACGCGGCGATAGGGCAATAACCTCCGAACTATAAGATCGGAATTTTTGGCATGGCCGGCGCGGAAGGCCAGATCAAAACGATTTCCAACAAGATCAACCAGCTGGTCATTTACCTGCAGATCGAGATCTATTTTAGGGAAACGTATTGAGAACTCATGCAGGTGAGGATAGATGAAGGTCATCGCTACGCCTAGTGGCAATGCTACTCGAAGAGAGCCACGTGGTTCTGCCGCGAGGCTGCGTATCGCCTCCTCTGCTTCTGCAGATTGCTCGACGATTCGTTTTGCATGTTCGTACCAAAGGCGCCCTGCTTCCGTAACGTTGATGCGACGAGTCGTGCGATCGAGCAATCGAGCGCCCAGTTTCGTTTCGGTACGAGCTAATAGCATCGTGACAGTTGCAGGCGCCAGCCCTAATACTCGCGCAGCTTGCGCCATACTGCCGGAATCAACTATCTGGCAGAAAACTTGCATATTGAAAAGTTGATCCATGTGTCGATTATTTAGGAAAGATAAAGAATCCATTAACAAGGACCTACTTTATCAAACCTCGGAAGGACCATATGATTTCCGACACCGAATCTTCATATATCAACCCAAGTGGGAAATGTCATGACTCAACGAGGAAGCTGCCTTTGTCGCCGCGTGCAGTATCAAATTGACGGCCTGCTGACCGATGTCCTAAATTGTCATTGCTCGATGTGCCGAAAGCTGCATGCATCTGCGTTTCGAACGCGCGCCAAGGTAGCGAGTAAAGATTGGAAATGGATATCAGGAGAGGAATTCGTTAAGTTCTACGAGTCCTCATCTGGTGAGCACAAAGGATTTTGCAGTGAATGTGGATCGAGTCTTTTGACGCGCTTCGACGAAAATCCGGAAGTGTTTGGCTTCCCCTTGGGGACCCTGGATACAGACCCGGGCGTGCAGGCACAACGACATGTTTTTGTCGGAAGCAAGGCACCTTGGTACCATATTACAGATCAGCTTCCTCAACACGACGAATATTAAGAATCGGTTCACTTTGAGAGAGAACGTCTGCATCTGGCCGATTGCGGCCGTCCATTACGTCAAGCTCCCGTCCTCCCGCCAATACTTCTATTCACCGGATTCGACCGTACTCATACTGACCTTCTGTTGCCAATTGACCATTTTATGAAATTACGGCAAGCACCATGTTCATGGCCGTCAACATAATTCACTTCCGACCGTAACTCACCAGATTGATAGCGGCACCGAAGAGACCGTGCCTCAACCATCTTGAGCCATCGGGGAAAGATGGCGAGAGTATCAACACTTAACTTCTTAGCTTAGCGCAGATTAGGTAGCCATTTCGCCCGAAGTCTAGACACTGACTACCCAGCCTGACCTATCTTTCTGCATTCTTTCGTCAGAGAGTGCCGGCACCCGTAGGATTTGGTGTGGGCAACGTGCCCCGTGAGCGAAGCGCACGGAATGTGTCTGTCGCGTCAATTGGTTGTTAAATTATCACCATTCCCTAGGCGCTTTTTACAAAGCGCATTCCCATTTCGATAGCGACGTCTGCTCAATTGTAAATTTTTTGCTTTTAGCAGAAAAATTACTTCAGAACATCATTTCGTTCGCCGTTAAGTAATGAAATTCCTAAGCTCCGGAATGAGGAAGATAGTCGGTATTCTTTGAAGCACACGCAGGAATTGATAAAAAAGTACATCCCTCGTCTCAGATGAATTTGTTCAATCAATGTGAGTTTGCCAAGCGTTAACGTATTTCAAGTCGATTACGAAGGTACGGTCAAACATCAACAGTCACTAACACAGTCACTAATAACTCAAAAATACCCAACATGAAACTTGCCTCCCTGACAATCAAGTCGCGTCTCGCACTTGTCATGACCGTCCTTTCCGCGCTACTACTCTCCATCGGTGCCACTGGCCTCTTCGGCATATCCACCGTCGTGAAGATCAACCGCGAGCTGTATCAGGTTCGCATGCCCAAGACCGTGGCTGCCGACAATACCTTGTTGTGGGTCGGCCGGCAACGCACCTCGCTGGACCAGGCTGCGCTGACTACCGACCCGGCTTGGGCGCAGCAAATGTACAAAACCGAAGCAGATGTCGGAAAGCAGGCGCTGGAGTGGTGGGCAAAGTATGCAGCGTTACCGCAAAGCGATCAGGGCAAGAAACTGGTGCAGGAAGTCACGGACGGTCTGACCAAGACCGAAAAAGCCATAGACGAATTCCGAGACGCGATCAAAGGCGGGGATCGCCAGCAGATTTCCGACAAGGCGCGTTTGGTCGGCACCGTCTACACGGCGATGCAAAAAAGCGGCACGCTACTCAATGAATATGAAACCGACGCTGCACGTCAAAACTACGAAGACTCGCTGACACGCTACGAAAACTTCAGGATGATTTCCATCGCGGCAATGGTGATCGGCCTGCTGCTGGCAGGTTATAGCTGGTTCTCTCTGCGCCGCGCGATCTCGCGTCCGATCGAACAGGCGCTCAAACATTTCGATGACATCGCCGAAGGCGACTTGACGCATCGGGTGAACGTGCACTCGCACGATGAAATGGGCCAGTTGTTAAAGGGCTTATCGAGGATGCAAGAAAATCTGACCAAGACCGTCTCCACCGTACGCACCGGCAGCGATGCCATCGCCACCGCGACCAAGGAAATCAGCGCCGGCAACCTCGACCTGTCTTCTCGCACAGAACAACAAGCCGCCTCGCTCGAGGAAACTGCGTCCAGCATGGAAGAACTGACTAGCACCGTGAAGCACAACGCTGACAACGCGCGTCAGGCATCGACGCTCGCCGTCAACGCTTCGCAGATCGCCAGTGCCGGCAACGACGTGGTCAGCCGGGTCGTCACCACCATGGATGAAATCCGGGACAGTTCGACCAAGATCACCGAGATCGTCGGCATCATTGACGGCATCGCCTTCCAGACAAATATCCTGGCGCTCAATGCTGCCGTCGAAGCAGCACGCGCCGGCGAGCAAGGACGCGGTTTTGCGGTGGTTGCGACCGAAGTGCGCGCCCTGGCGCAACGCTCTTCCAGCGCAGCCAAAGAGATCAAGGACCTGATCATGTTATCGGTGGAGCGCGTGCAGACCGGTTCCACGCTGGCCGGCCAGGCCGGCCAGACCATGAGCGAGATCATTGGCGCTGTGCAGCGCGTAACCGACATCATGGGGGAAATTTCTTCTGCTTCGAGCGAACAAAGTTCGGGCATCGATCAAGTTTCGCGCGCTGTCACGCAGATGGATGAAGCGACGCAACAAAACGCCGCGCTGGTCGAGCAAGCCAGCGCGGCCGCCAAGTCGCTGGAGCAACAGGCCCTGTCGCTCAAGGATGCGGTGTCGATTTTCAAGCTTATCGAACAACAAAGCGCAGTACCCCGGGCTGTCGCCTTCCCGCAGGCAGCCCGGGCGATCGCCAAGCCACATAAGTCGCCTGCGGCGAAACGTCCGGTGGCAGCACTGAGCTCACCCGCCTCCGACATCGCCAAGCCGACGGCAACGTCGGGCGACGACTGGGAAACCTTCTGATCGTACAAGGCGGCTTTATTCGTGTATGCCACTGTCGTCCGGGCATTCTTTCTGAGCAGAGAGCCGAAGGTCTGCTCAGGTATTCCATTTCTTACGCAGCCATGCTGAGGCCTCCCTGTCGCCATCTCAATGCGGCGGGACCGCTCAGCGCACACCACAATCTCACCCACTTGCAATAAGGAGGCACAGATGAGTAACGACACCACTCAACCCCCACCGCGTCGCCACTTCCTGCGACAGGTCATCACCGTCGCAGGCAGCGCTTCCCTTTCTTCTCCGCTGGCCGTCGGCAGCGGCGCCGCCGCCGCCGTGGCAGTAACCGGCGCGCATGCCGCGCAAGATCCCGCGACACCGGTATCCGCACCGGGCCTGATCGGATATGAATGCTTCAGCGCCGACGAAGCCGCGTTCACCGAAACCATGGTCAACGTGATGTGTCCGGCCGATCAGTTCACGCCCAACGGCGTCGACTGCGGCCTGGCGATTTTCATGGACCGCCAACTGGGCGGTGCCTACGGAAAAGGCGCTGGCCGCTACATGCACGGCCCCTGGACGCAAGGCAAGCCGCAGCTGGGCCTGCAGCTGCCGCTCACGCCCGAGCAGTTTTTCAAGGCCGGCGTTGAAGCCGCAAATCGCCAGGCGCAAGGAAAATTCGGCAAGACCTTCGACCAACTACAACCGGCGGAAGCCGATGCTTTCCTGGCCGCGATTGCTGACGGCAAGGTCATCGATGAGGCGGTCCCGCTGGCAGCGTGGTTCAACGAGCTGGTCTACCCCTTGTTCACGCAAGCCTGTTACGCCGACCCGCTCTACGGCGGCAACAACAACAAGGTTTTCTGGAAGATGCTGGGCTATCCCGGCTTGCCGGCGACGCACACCCTCGACATGGTCAACTATCGCGGGAAGCCTTTCCCCGGCGCGAAAGATCCCAAGTCCATCCTCGACTTCAGCTAAGGACTCACCATGATTAAAAAACTGCAAAAGCGGACGGTCGTGATCGTCGGTGGCGGCCTCACTGCGGGCCTTGTTTCACGTCAACTGACTGACCAGGGCATCGACGTGCTGGTATTGGAACGCGGCGGCGACCACACCAGCGGTGCCGAAGCCAAGCTGCCGTCGCAACGCGACGAATTGCGCTGGGACGTGCGCCAGGGCCTGGTGCAAAAATGGAATGTGCAGACCTACACGCTGCGCCATTCGCGCAACGACACCTCGCTGCCGGTACGCTGGATGGAAGCCTTCCTGCCCGGTGAAGGCATGGGCGGCGCGGCCAATCACTGGAACGGCCACACCTGGCGCTGGTCGGAGTACGAACCGACCTTGCGCACGCACTACGTCAATCGCTACGGCGCCAAGGTAATTCCCGTCAATATGCCGCTGCAGGATTGGGGCGTTACCTACAAGGAAATGGAGCCGCACCACGATCTGTTCGAGAAGCTGTTCGGCATCTCCGGCAAAGCCGGTAACATCAACGGAAAAAAACAGCCAGGCGGCAATCCGTTCGAAGCGCCGCGCCGCGGCGAATATCCGCAAAAGCCGCTGGAGATAACCGAAGCCGGTTCGATCTTCCGGCAGACTGCCGAAAAATTGGGCTACCATCCGTTTCCCACTCCGGCCGCCAACTCCTCCGGCGTGTACACCAATCCGGACGGCCAGAAGCTCGGCCAGTGCCAGTATTGCGGCCACTGCGAACGCTTCATTTGTGAAGCGCAAGCCAAGGGTTCTCCGGAAGTCTTGCTGTATCCGATGCTCAAGCAGCGCAAGGGTTTTGAATTGCGTCTGAACAGCCATGTACTGGGCGTCAACTATGATCAGAAGGCCAAGCGCGTCACGGGCGTGCGTTATCTCGACCTGCTTAGTGGCCAGGAATACGAACAGCCGGCGGATGTCGTGGTGCTGGGCGCGTTCACCATGACCAACACCAAGCTGCTCCTGCTAGACAAGATCGGCACCCCCTATGATCCATCCACCGGCAAGGGCGTGGTCGGTAAAAACTTCTGCTACCAGACCACCTCGTCGGTGAACGTCTTCATGAAGGACCGCTGGACCAACCCGTTCCTGTCCACCGGCAGCACCGGCACGGTGATTGACGACTTCAACAACGACAACTTTGACCATACCGGCCTCGGCTTCCTCGGCGGTGGCATGATCAGCGCCAACATGTTCAGCGGCCGTCCCATTGTTGCACGCCGCCTGCCGCCGGGCACGCCCCGCTGGGGCACCAAGTGGAAGCAGGCCAACGTCGACTGGTATGCACACTCTTTCGGCATGTCGATCCAGGGCAGCTGTTATCCGAACACGGAGAACTTCCTCGACCTCGATCCGGTATACAAGGACGCTTACGGCCAGCCACTGGTACGCATGACTTTTGACTGGCGCGACAACGAAACCAAGATGTCGGCATACGTCACCAAGAAGATGGAAGACATCGCCAAGGCCATGGGAGCCGACATCGTCGGTCCGGCGGTACCACGAAAAAGTCCGTTCGACATCCGAGCGTACCAGACCACGCACATCACCGGTGGCACCGCTATGGGTTCTGATCCGTCGCACAGCGTCGTCTCGCCGCACTTGCAGCATTGGGATGCTCAGAATCTGTTCGTGGTCGGCGCATCGGTGTTTCAGCACAACGCCGGCTACAACCCGACCGGCCCGCTGGCGGCACTGGCGCTGCGACTAGGCGACGACTTGGTGCAATACGTGCAGCGTCCACGCATGCTGTGATGAAAAACAGCGATTGAAATTTTTCAGGAGTCAACAATGATGAATAAAATACCGCAACTACGTCAGGCAGTACTTACTGCCGCGATCGTACTGGCAGGTGCTGCGACACCTGCACATGCGCAAGACGTCAACGCCGGAAAACAAGTCTATGCGCAATGCGCGGCGTGCCATGCCGTGACAGCGAGCAACGGCGTCGGCCCCGGCCTGCTGGGGATTGTCGGCCGCAGGTCGGCGGCGGCGCCAGGCTTTCGCTACAGCCCGGCGCTCAAACGCGCCAATCTGACATGGGATGAAAAGACCCTCGACACCTACATCGCCGATCCGCAAAAAGTGGTGCCGGGCAATCTGATGCCCTTCTCCGGCATTGCCGACGCCAGGCAGCGCGCCGATCTGATTGCGTATCTGAATACGATCAAATAAGCAGTCCGGGCCTGTCCGCCAGCACGGCTTGTGGTTCGTGCTGGAATTCTGTGAGATCGGCGGAGATTTCCAGTGTCCGAAAACTGCTGAGGCCGTGTAAAAACGTGGAGAATTCCAAGCCATCGAAAAATCGGCATTCGTTCAATTTTCTCAATATCGGGAAGAGTCTTTCTCTCCACGATTTTTTTGAAAATTTGCGTTTTTACACAGCCTCGGTCGTTTTTGGACGTTGGTCGTCTCTTCAGCGGACCTGAACCTTCCGCATCCGCCCCGTGGCACATCGCGCATCTTCCAATGAGCAGCGTCTCTCCATTGCCGGCATAGGCAGAGGACATCGGCATCATGCCCGAGGCGATAAGCAACTACGGCAGAAGAAGCTTGGCGCTCCACATTGCCTCTTCCTCCCAGCCAATACATCGATACAGCATTCTGTTTTGATCCTTTCACAAACATAAAACGCCTACCCCTTGTTCGCCCACCCTGCTTCCCTGGCAAACCACGTCGTCAAAAAATCAATAAATGCACTGACCTTGGCAGAAAGATGCGCGCGCTCCGGGTAGACGGCAAAGATATCCGCTCCCGGCAGCGACCATTCTCCCAGCACCTGCACCAGCTTGCCGGCCTTGATGTAGGCATGCACATCCCATTCGGAACGCATCAGGATGCCGTGGCCTTCCAGCGCCCATACGACCCCGGTTTCGCCGTCGTTGGTGCTCAGGCTGCCCCGGACTTTGACGGTCTCTTGCTTGCTGCCGCGCGCGAGATGCCAGGTGCCGTAGGCGGCGTCGCTTTCGCGCAAGACGATGCATTGGTGCGTTTGCAGGTCTCTGGGGACTAACGGCGTACCGGCTCTTTTCAGGTAGGCCGGCGCGGCGCAAAGCAATCTCTTGTTCGAGACGATTTTCCTGGCGACCATTCTTGAGTCCGGCACGGTGCCGAACCAAATGCCGATGTCGAATGCCTTGTCGGCCAGGTTGATGGAGCGGTCGGTGAGTTCCAGCTGCACCTCCACTTCCGGATAGCGCCGTACGAATGCCGCGATCGCCGGCGTGATGTGGCGCCGGCCGAACCCGAAGGTGGCGTTGACCCGCAGCATGCCCTTGGGGACGCCGCGGCTGCTGGAGACCGTCTGCTCCAGTTCCTGCAGTTCCGCCAGCAGCTTGGCGCCGGTCGCCAGGTACACCTCGCCTTCATGCGTCACGCTGATGCGGCGCGTGGTGCGATTGAGCAGTCTGACGCCGAGTCGCTTTTCGATCTGTGCCAGCCGCGACGTCACCGCCGGCGGTGTGACGCCCAGCTCTCTGGCAAGCGAAGCCAGCGATCCCTGCTTCACCAGCTGAATGAAAAACTCCAGGTCGGATACACGGTCCATTATTAAAATTAACTAAATAATAAATGTAATTAATATGAATTATAAATATCCGCAGAATTATTACACTTCCTCCTCATGAAGTGCGCAAAAGTTTTTGCGCAGCTTGAAGCCCGCGAACGCACGAGCGCACAAGGAGGAGGCAACATGGCAAGGACGCTGTATCAAAAACTGGTGGAATCACATACGGTGGCGCGGCTCGACGAGCAGAACGTGCTGCTCTATGCCGACCTGCACATCATGAACGAATACACCAGCCCGCAGGCATTCGCCGGGCTGCACGAAGCCGGACGCCCGGTGGCCGTGCCGGGCCAGCACTTGTCGGTGGTGGACCATATCATCCCGACGCATCCGGTGAGTTTCCGGATCATCCAGGATCCGTCGTCCGCGCTGCAAGCCAGCAATCTCGCAAAAAACTGCAGCGAACACGGCATCGTGCTGTTCGACACCAACGATGCCTTGCAGGGCATCGAACACGTCATCGCGCCGGAACTGGGCATGATCCGCCCCGGCATGGTGGTGCTGTGCGGCGACAGCCACACCACGACCTATGGCGCGTTCGGCGCGCTCGGCTTTGGCATCGGCACGTCGGAAGTCGAGCACGTGCTGGCGACCCAGACGCTGGTGTACCGGCTGGCCAGGGACATGCGCATCCGCGTGGATGGCGTGCTGCCGCCGGGCTCCAGCGCCAAGGACCTGATCATGTACATCATCGGCTGTATCGGCGCCCAAGGCGCGCGCGGCTACGTGGTGGAGTTTCAGGGGAGCGCCATCGCGGCGCTGTCGATGGAAGCGCGCATGACTCTCTGCAACATGGCCGTGGAAGCCGGCGCACGCGGCGCCCTGGTCGCCCCCGATGACGCCGCCATCCGATACGTAATGGAACACGCGCCGGAAATCGCCGCTCAGTACAAGGATGCCGCACTTGCGGACTGGGCGACGCTGCAGAGCGACAGCGGCGCCGCGTTCGATGTCGAACATGTATTCGATGCGAATGAAGTCGCCCCTTACGTCACCTGGGGCACCAGCCCCGACCAGGCCGTGCCGGTAACCGGAAAAGTCCCCGCGCCGGCATCCGAACTAGACCCCGTGGTGCGCGCCGCATCGGAACAGGCGCTGCGCTACACCGGCCTGCAAAGCGGCACGAACATGGAAGGCATTGCCGTGCAACGGGTGTTCATCGGCTCGTGCACCAATGCCCGTATCGAAGATCTGCGCATCGTGGCGGGCATCGTCAAGGGACGCAAAGTGGCGCCGTCGGTGCGCGCCATGGTGGTGCCGGGATCCGGCGCCGTGCGCAGGCAGGCCGAGCGGGAAGGCATCGCCAGGATACTGATGGACAGCGGTTTCGAGTGGCGCCAGCCAGGCTGCTCCATGTGCCTGGCGATGAACGACGATTTCCTGCTGCCGGGCGAGCGCTGCGCCTCCACCACCAACAGAAACTTCGAAGGACGCCAGGGACGCGGCGGCATCACGCATCTGATGAGCCCGGCGATGGCGGCCGCAGCGGCCATTACCGGCTACATCACCGATGTTCGCAAATTAGGAGAAAACCATGTCTGACACGACCGGCATCGCGGATATTTCGAATATTGCGGATACCTCGCGCATCGAAGGCATCGCCGCATCGCTGCCCACCCCGAATCTGGATACCGACCAGATCATGCCCAAGCAGTTCTTGCGCGGCATCGATAAAACCGGCCTGGACCGAGGCTTGCTGTATGACCTGCGCCATGACGCCGATCACCGGCTGCGCCCCGATTTCGTTCTCAACCAGCCGGCGTATCAGGGCGCCTCTATCATCGTCGCCGGCAGCAATTTCGGCTGCGGTTCGAGCCGCGAACACGCGGTGTGGGGCTTGCAGCAATTCGGCATCCGCGCGGTCATCGCCCCCAGTTTCGGCGAGATTTTTTACAGCAACGCCATGAACAACCGCTTGCTGCTGGTGATGCTGCCTGAAACGGACGTGCAAAGAATCATGGAAGACGTGTCCGATCCGCTGACCAGCGAGGTGCTGATCGACGTCAACAGCATGACGGTCAGGAGCCGCAGAGTGGAAGCCGCATTCAGCCTGTCGGCCCGGCATCGTCGCATGTTCCTCGAGGGCCTCGACGTCATCGGCGCGACCTTGTCGCTGCAAGACGAGATCAGCGCGTTCCAGCAGCAGCACTGGCAACGACGTCCTTGGCTGCATGACATCGCTCACGCCACAAGAGCACGCATCAACGCAAGCTCGCCCGCCAAACCCTCAGGTAACCGCTAGCAGCATTTCTTGAATCAAGCGGCGGCCGGCCACACAAGAAAAAAAGGCCGCCGCTCCACCTACGGAGACACACATGGAAGCAACTTCAATCGCGTCACCACGCACCCGGCAAGGCATATGGCAAGCCATCAGCAACTATAAAATCGGGCCGCTGCCTTTGCCGGTCTATGTCGCCATCGCGGCGATCACCATCCTTGCCGCAACCAACAAGAAGCTGCCCAACGACATGATCGGCGGCTTTGCCGTGCTGATGCTCGCCGGATTTCTGCTCGGCGAAATCGGCAGTCGGCTGCCCGTCTTCAAGCACATCGGCGGCGCGGCGATTCTGTGCCTGTTTGTGCCTTCGGCGCTGATCGGCTTCAAGCTGATGGATCCGGAAATGCTCAAGGCCATCACCACCACCATGAAGACGGCGAATCTGCAGTATCTGTACATCGCCTGCCTGGTTGCCGGCAGCATCCTCGGCATGAGCCACAAGGTGCTGGTGCAGGGCTTCATGCGCATGTTCCCGCCCCTGCTGATCGGCTCGATCGTCGCCATCGCGGTGGGCATTTCCGTCGGCTGGCTGTTTGGCTACACGCCCAGGCACACCTTCTTCTTCATCATCATTCCGATCTTCGGCGGCGGCATCGGCGAAGGAATACTGCCGCTCTCCATCGGCTATTCCGAAATCCTCGGCAAGCCGCAGGCAGAACTGATCGCCATGCTGGTCCCTGCTGCACTGCTGGGCAATGTCGTCGCGATTCTGTCGAGCGGTGTGCTGCGCTGGATTGGCGACAAGAAGCCGCATCTGAATGGCAACGGCTTCCTGGTCAAGTCCGGGGAAGATGTCGACCTGCTCAAGACCGATCACACCAATGTCCCGATTGACCTCGGCCTGATGGGCGCCGGCCTGCTGGTCAGCTGCGCCTTCTTCATCCTCGGCGCGGTGCTGTCGGAATACACCGGCATTCCCGGTCCTATCCTGATGATCATCAGCGCGGCCTTGCTGAAGGTGGTCAAGCTGGTTCCCGAGAAAGTCGAACTGGGCGCCTACCAGATGTACAAGTTCGTTTCCGGCAACCTGACGTTTGCCATCCTGGTCGGCCTGGGTGCGCTGTTTGTATCGTGGAAAGATCTGGTGCATGCCTTCACGCCGGCTTACTTCGCAGTCTGCGCCGCTACCGTGGTTTCGCTGGTGGCATCCGGCTTCTTCGTCGGCAAGTGGCTCAACATGTATCCGGTGGAGTCGGGCATCGTCACGGCATGCCACAGCGGCCTGGGAGGAACCGGCGACGTTGCGATTCTGTCCGCGTCCAATCGCATGGGGCTGATGCCGTTCGCACAGATCTCCACGCGCATCGGCGGCGCCGTCATGATCGTGTGCGCCACCCTTCTGCTGAAATTCTTCAGCTAGACCGGAACGATTGTCGGTTAGTGCAGTGTCCACCGTGCGGGCGCCGCACTACTGAACCGCGACCTGCAAATCGGCGGTATGCGCCTTCACCGCCGCCAATACGATCTCGCTCAGTTCCGAGCCGCCCTCCTGCTCCACATACTCGAGCAAAGCGCGGCGCATGCGCGGCTCCCAGAAACGCTTGATGTGCGCGGCAAGATCTTTTTCGGCTTGCGCGCGATCCGGCATGGTCGAGAAAAAATCGCCGATCTGGTTGGCCATCTTGACGAGGTGCTGAAGGTTCATGATGTTGTCTCGATTCTGTTAGATCATCGTCAGACCAGGCGATGCGATCCGGCATAGACGACATGTCCTTGCCGCCGCACGAAGCCGATCAGCGTAACGTCGGTTTCCTTCGCCAGCCGGATCGCCAGCGCGGTCGGCGCCGAAATCGCGGCGATGAAGCCGATGCCGACGGTGGCCGCCTTTTGCACCATTTCGTAACTGGCGCGGCTGGTGATGATCACGGCGCCTGCCGAAAAGTCCTGCTTGTCTTCGGCCAATGCGCCGATCAGTTTGTCGAGTGCGTTGTGGCGGCCGACGTCTTCGCGCACCAGCTTGATCTTGCCGTCGCGGCCCAGCCATGCCGCCGCATGCGTGGCGCCGGTCTGCTGCTGCAGTTGCTGCTGCGCCTGCATCGCCTCCAGCGCCGCATGCAGCGTGCCGGCGGAAAATTGCAGCGCGCCGGCCTGCACCGCCGCCGGATGGCGCACCGCCTGCTCCAGCGTTTCCGCGCCGCACAAGCCGCAGCCGGTGCGGCCGGTCAGATTGCGGCGTTTTTCCTTCAGCGCGACAAAACGCTCGGTGGCCACGTTCATCTGCACCTGGATACCTTCGGCGCCCTGCACGATCTCGCAATCATAGAGTTCGCCGGGATCGGCCAGGATGCCTTCGGTCAATGAAAAGCCGAGCGCAAAATCTTCCAGGTCGGCCGGCGTAGCCATCATCACGGCGTGCGAAATGCCGTTGTACTCCAGCGCGATCGGGACTTCTTCGGCGACCACGTCGGTGACGGCTTCACACCGGCCGTCGCGCCATTTCTCCACCTCGACGCGAGCCGCCGTAGCGAACTCCGCAGGGGTGTCGTCGGGCGAAGGAATGGGACATGCGTTCATTGACTGCTTCTTTCTCTATTGCGTTGTTCGTTATTTGGTGACCAAAGGTTCCTGAGACACCTTCTCCCCTTGCAGCAAACGCACTTGTTCCCGATGGAACTCCTGATAATGCTGCTGCCATTGCGACGGCTGCGAGACCGGCATGACCTGTACCGCCGTCACCTTGTATTCGGGGCAATTGGTGGCCCAGTCCGAGTTGTCGGTGGTGATCACGTTGGCGCCCGACTCGGGGAAGTGGAACGTGGTGTAGACCACGCCCGGCTGCACCCGGTCGGTTACCGTCGCGCGCAACACCGTCTGTCCGGCGCGCGACTCAATGCCGACCCAATCGCCTTCGCGCACGCCGCGGTCTTCGGCGTCGTGCGGATGGATTTCCAGGCGGTCTTCATCGTGCCATTGCGAATTCTCCGTGCGGCGCGTCTGCGCACCGACGTTGTATTGCGACAGGATGCGGCCGGTGGTCAGGATCAGCGGATAACGCTGCGTCACCTTCTCGTCCGTGGCGAAATATTGCGTATTGAGGAACTTGCCCTTGCCGCGGATGAAGCTGCCGATGTGCATGATCGGCGTGCCTTCCGGCGCCGCGTCGTTGCACGGCCACTGGATGCTGCCGAGGCGCTCCAGCTTGTCGTAGCTGACGCCGTGGAAGCTTGGCGTCAGGGCCGCGATTTCATCCATGATTTCCGACGGATGATTGTACGGCATCGGGTAGCCGAGCGCTTCGGCCAGCGCCACCGTGACTTCCCAGTCGGACTTGCCGGACTTCGACGGCATCACCTTGCGCACGCGCGAGATGCGGCGCTCGGCGTTGGTGAAGGTGCCGTCCTTTTCGAGGAAGGACGAACCCGGCAGGAACACATGCGCGTACTTGGCGGTTTCGTTGAGGAACAGGTCCTGCACCACGATGCATTCCATCTGCTGCAAGGCGGCCGCGACGTGCTGGGTGTTCGGGTCGGATTGGACGATGTCCTCGCCCTCGCAATACAGCCCCTTGAAGCTGCCGTCGAGCGCAGCGTCGAACATGTTCGGAATGCGCAAACCCGGCTCCGGATTGAGCGTCACGCCCCAGGCCTGTTCGAACTGCGAGCGCACCGTCGAATCCGAGATGTGGCGATAGCCCGGCAATTCATGCGGGAAGGAACCCATGTCGCAGGAACCCTGCACGTTGTTCTGGCCGCGTAGCGGATTGACGCCGACGCCTTCACGGCCGACGTTGCCGGTGGCCATCGCCAGGTTGGCGATGCCGATCACCATGGTCGAACCTTGCGCATGTTCGGTCACGCCCAGGCCGTAATAGATCGCGCCGTTGCCGCCGGTGGCGAACAGGCGCGCCGCGCCGCGCAGTTCTTCCGCCGGCACGCCGCAGACGGCCGACATGGCTTCCGGCGAATTGTCCGGACGCAGCACGAACTCTTTCCACTGCTCATAGGACTGCACGTCGCAGCGTTCCTTGATGTACTCCTCGCTTTGCAGGCCTTCGGACAGGATCACGTGCGCCAGCGCGGTGATGACGGCCACGTTGGTGCCGGGACGCAGCTTGAGGTGGTAATCGGCCTGGATGTGCGCCGACTTGACCATTTCAGTGGTGCGCGGATCGATCACGATCAGCTTCGCGCCCTGGCGCAGGCGGCGCTTCATCTGCGAGGCGAACACCGGGTGCGCCGACGCCGGATTGGCGCCGATGATCATGATGACGTCGGACTTCATCACCGAGTCGAAGGTCTGGGTGCCGGCCGACTCGCCCAAGGTTTGCTTGAGGCCGTAGCCGGTCGGCGAATGGCAGACCCGCGCGCAGGTGTCGACGTTATTGTTGCCGAAGGCGGCGCGCACCAGCTTTTGCACCAGGTAGGTTTCTTCGTTGGTGCAGCGCGAAGACGTGATGCCGCCGATGGAGTCCTTGCCGTGTTTGGTCTGGATGCGACGGAACTCGCTGGCGGTGTGGCTCAGCGCCTCTTCCCACGACACCTCGCGCCACGGGTCGGTGATCTTGCTGCGGATCATCGGCTTGGTGATTCGGTCCTTGTGAGTCGCATAACCCCAGGCAAAGCGGCCCTTGACGCAGGAATGGCCGTGGTTGGCTTTGCCGTCCTTGTACGGCACCATGCGCACCACTTCGTTGCCCTTCATCTCGGCCTTGAACGCGCAGCCGACGCCGCAATAGGCGCAGGTGGTGACCTTGCTGTGCTCGGCCTGCCCCATCATGATCACGGTCTTCTCGGTCAGCGTCGCGGTTGGGCAAGCCTGCACGCAGGCGCCGCAGGAGACGCATTCGGATTCCATGAAACTGTCCATCTGGCCGGCCGAGACGCGCGACTCGAAGCCGCGGCCGTTGATGGTCAGCGCGAAGGTGCCTTGCGTTTCTTCGCAGGCGCGCACGCAGCGGTTGCAGACGATGCACTTGGACGGATCGTAGGTGAAGTAAGGATTGGATTCGTCCTTCTTCATCTCGATGTGGTTTTCGCCTTCGTAGCCGTAGCGCACCTCGCGCAGGCCGACCGTACCGGCCATGTCCTGCAGTTCGCAATTGCCGTTGGTCGGGCAGGTCAGGCAATCGAGCGGATGGTCGGAAATATACAATTCCATCACGCCGCGCCGGATATCGGCCAGCTTGGGCGTCTGCGTCAGCACCTTCATGCCCGGTTCGCACGGCGTGGTGCAGGAAGCCGGATAACCTTTCATCTTGCGGCCGTCGCGGCCTTCGATCTCGACCAGGCACAGGCGGCAGGAGCCGAACGGTTCCAAGCTGTCGGTGGCGCACAGCTTGGGTACGTTGATGCCTGCCTCCACTGCGGCCCGCATGACCGAGGTGCCGGCCGGCACGGTGACGGCGACGCCGTCGATTTCCAGGGTGACTTCCTGTTCGGAGACACGCGCCGGCGTGCCGTAATCTGTTTCGTTGAGCTGGTTCATGGCGACAACTCCTTGCTGAATACGTGGAACAGGTTCGGCTCAGGCGGCTTTTTCAGCCGGCGAACCAAAGTCTTCTGGAAAATGATTCAACGCCGACAGCACCGGATACGGCGTCAGGCCGCCCATGGCGCATAGCGAACCGTTGAGCATGGTGTCGCACAGGTCGCGCAGCAGGTGGATCTGCTGCGGCCTGTTGTCGTTTGAAATGATCTTGTCGATCACCTCGACCCCGCGCGTCGAACCGATGCGGCATGGCGTGCATTTGCCGCAGGACTCGATGGCGCAAAACTCCATCGCATAGCGCGCCTGCTGCGCCATGTCGACGCCGTCATCGAACACCACCATGCCGCCGTGGCCGACCATCGCGCCGATGGCGGCGAAGGCCTCATAGTCCAGCGGCGTGTCGAGTTGCTGTTGCGGCATATAGGCGCCTAGCGGGCCGCCCACCTGCACCGCGCGGATCGGCCTGCCGCTCAGCGTGCCGCCGCCGAAGTCTTCCAGCAGCTGACGCAGGGTCAGGCCGAAGGCTTTCTCGACCAGGCCGCCGTATCTGACGTTGCCGGCCAGCTGGAACGGCAAGGTGCCGTGCGAACGGCCGACGCCGTAATTCCTGTAAAACGCCGCGCCGCGCGCCAGCACGATCGGCACCGTCGCCAGCGAAATCACGTTGTTGATCACCGTCGGCTTGCCGAACAACCCCTCCAGCGCGGGCAGCGGCGGCTTGGCGCGCACCACGCCGCGCTTGCCTTCGAGGCTTTCGAGCAGCGCGGTTTCCTCGCCGCAGATGTAGGCGCCGGCGCCCATCCGCACTTCCAGGCCGAACGCCTTGCCGGAGCCGAGCACATTGTCGCCCAGGTAGCCGCCTTGAGCGGCCGCGGCGATTGCCTCGTTGAGCGCGGCGATGGCGTGCGGATATTCGGAACGCACGTAGATGTAGCCTTGCGTCGCGCCGACTGCCAGGCCCGCAATCGTCATGCCCTCGATCAGTACGAAGGGATCGCCTTCCATCACCATGCGATCCGAGAAGGTGCCGGAATCGCCTTCGTCGGCATTGCAGACGATGTACTTCTGCACGGCCTGTGCGCCGGCTACCGTCTTCCACTTGATGCCGGTCGGGAACGCAGCGCCGCCGCGTCCGCGCAGGCCGGAATCCAGTACTTCCTGCACGATGGCTTCGCTGCCCATCGCCACTGCACGCTTGAGTCCGACATAACCTTCATGCGCCAGATAGTCTTCCAGCGACACCGGATCGGTGATGCCGACACGGGCAAAGGTCAGGCGCTCCTGTTTTTTCAGATAGGGAATTTCTTCCGTCAGGCCTTGCGCCAGCGGATGTTCGAATGCCTCTGCCTCGTCCGCCAGGAAACCGGCGTCGAACAAGCCTGCCACGTCGGCCGGATCGACAGGGCCGTAGGCTACCCGGCCTTGTTCGGTGGCAACCTCGACCAGCGGCTCCAGCCAGAACATCCCGCGCGAGCCGTTGCGCACGATATTGACCTCGATGCCGCGCTTTTCGGCTTCGCCAAGCACCGCCGCCGCCACATCGTCAGCTCCCAAGGCAATCGCCGCGGCGTCGCGCGGCACATAAACGGTGACGCTCATGCCGCACCTCGCTTGGCTTGCAGCAGCCGGTCGAGCTTGTCGGCGCTGACGCGCGCATGCAGCTCGCCGTCGACCACCACGTTCGGACCGCAGGCGCACAGGCCCAGGCAATACACGGGTTCGAGCGTGAACTGCCCGTCGGCCGTGGTTTCATGGAAAGCGCAGGCCAGCGCTTTCTCTGCATGCCTGGCCAGCGCTTCGGAACCGACCGACTGGCAGGCTTCCGCGCGGCACACCTGCACCACGTGCTTGCCGGCCGGTTGCTGGCGGAAATGGTGGTAGAAGGAAATTACCCCGTGCACTTCGGCGCGCGATACGTTAAGCGCGTCGGCGATCATCGGCACCGCATCGGCCGGCACGAAACCGACCGCGTCCTGAATGCCGTGCAGGATCGGCAGCATGGCGCCGGGCATGTGCCGACGCGCGGCGATGACGTCCCTGACCGCGCCGACGTCGAAAGGCTGTTGTCTGTTCATTGTTTCGTCTCCTGCTGAACTGCTGAACCGCTGTCTGTCCCGGTATGTATTTTTATCTTGCCGGGCGGTGGAAAAAACATGCCTAATCTCGCCGTCCGGTCCTCACGTGAACAAGACGGCGGCGCTGCGATGCCGTCTTGTGCGCGGCGCATAGCGAGCCGGCGGCGATGCCTATGACGATCCCTGCCTGCGCGAACGGCGCCGCAAAGTTCGGAAATCGGGAAAAGAAAAAGGAGTGGAACGCGACTGCAAGGACTGCAGCGACGCCAATGAAGCATGCGATCAAGAACCCGGGCGCTGCGCTAAAGCGCATGGCGGCACGCGATCCGATCGACGAATGATCAAGCGATTTCATGTTCTCCCTGCCTGTGGACAATGCATCGGGTTGGTACAGAACACTACGTGGGTATGACCGGTGAAACGGCTGCCGCGGAGTTGTGACCCTCGCGGCGGCCTTGTTGCCTGATATTGCCTGTTACGTCTCGACTACATCGCGTTCAATTACTTGAACAGCACTGCGGTCTTTTGCAGCGTCAGCGAAATGCCCCAGATCAGCGGGATGCCGACTGCCAGCCATGCCGCGCCGATCAGCGCAGGATTGCCGCCGCGGCCGACCAGCGCCATGTCGTCCGACGACATGGTGGCGGTGTTGTCCGAGGACGACTTTTCGTGCGCCAGTTGCTTTTCACGGACCAGTTCTTCCGGCGTCATGAAGTGCTTGGCGGCGACCGGGCGCACCAGCAGGTTGCAGATCAGGCCCAGCACCAGCATGCCGGCCAGGATGTACATCGTGGTGTTGTAGACCTGGTCGCGCGGCATGCCGAGCGAAAGCTGGTATTCACGCATGTAGTTCACCACCACCGGGCCGAGGATGCCGGCGGTCGCCCAGGCGGTCAGCAAGCGACCGTGGATCGCGCCGACCATCTGTGTACCGAACAAATCGGCCAGATAGGCCGGGACGGTCGAAAAGCCACCGCCGTACATCGACAGGATGATGCAGACCGCGCCGACGAACAAGGCAATGCTGCCCGACTTGGCCGACCATGGCAGGCTCACGTACAGGATGAAGCCCAGCACGAAGAAGATCACGTAAGTCATCTTGCGGCCGAAGAAGTCGGAGCACGACGCCCACACGAAGCGACCGCCGATGTTGAACAAGCTGATCAGACCGGTGAAGCCGGCTGCGATCGCGGCGATTGCCGCTTTTTGCTCAATCGACAAATCGCTGAAGCCGACGTTGACGCCCAGCAGATGGCCGCCGAACACTTCCTGCAGCATCGGCGACGAGATGCCGATCACGCCGATACCGGCCGACACGTTCAGGCACAGCACCAGCCACACCAGCCAGAACTGGGGAATGCCCCAGACTTTGCTCACGTGCACGTGGTTTTGCGTGATCATGGTGCTGTTGGCGGTGACCGGCGGCGTCCAGCCGGCCGGCTTCCAGCCGCTCGGCGGAACGCGGTAGCCCAGTGCGCCGGCCATCATGAAGATGAAATAGATGACTGCCATGGCGACGAAGGTTTCCCATACGCCAACCGAGGTCGGGGTAGCGAAGTGCTTCATCAGCTTGTCGGCCAGCGGGCTGCCGACCAGCGCGCCGCCGCCGAAGCCCATGATCGCCATGCCGGTCGCCATGCCGCGACGGTCCGGGAACCATTTGATCAGGGTCGACACCGGCGAAATGTAGCCGAGGCCGAGACCGACGCCGCCGATCACCCCGGAACCGAGCCACATAAGCCAGATCTGGTGGGTATAGACGCCGAAGGCGGAAATCAGCAAGCCGCCGCACCAGCACAGCGCGGAGACGACGCCGGCCTTGCGCGGACCTGCGCGCTCAAGCCAGCCGCCCCAGATCGCGGCGGAAATGCCGAGCAGGACGAAGAACATCGTATACATCCAGCCCAGCATGGAAATCTTCCAGTCACAGGTGGTGGAGAATACTTGCGCGAAAAAACCGGTATCCGGTGCACATGCGATCGACTCTTTGATGCCGAGCGCCTTGGACAGGGGTAGCCAGAATACGGAGAAACCGTATGCCATGCCGATGCACAGGTGAATTGCCAGTGCAGCAGGCGGTACCAGCCAGCGGTTGAAACCGGGCTTGGCGATGGTGTGTTCCTTTTCCAGGAAATCGAAGGCCATTATTCCCTCCTCTTTGATGTTGTGGGGCGGCAATTATATGCAAGTCGAAGAATTTCAGCTATTTATGCAAATATATGCCTATAGTTTTTATAAACTACGCTTACTGCCGCGAAGGTATCATTGAAATTCTACCGACTCAATATGCTATTTTTTTCATATAAATGTACAAGGTCAACATCAAGCCCCACTGGGAAATCGCCCACGGTGACGACTCCCCGCTCGACACCACGGAACTGCTTGCACTATTGACGGCGGTCCAGCAAACCGGCTCGATCGCCAAGGCGGCGCAACAGTTACGCCACTCTTACCGGCACGCCTGGGGATTGCTACGCACGTCGGAACAAGTGTTCGGCCACAGCCTGATTGCGAGCGGCCGCGGACGCGGCACCACCTTGACGCCCTTCGCCAGCAAATTGCTGTGGGCCGAGCGCATGGTCAGTGCGCGCTTGTCGCCGACGCTCGACAGCCTGGCCTCGGAACTGGAAGTCGAATTGGGAAAAACCGTCGAGGGCAAATCCAAGACGGTACGCCTGAACGCCAGCCACGGTTTCGCGGTGGCCGCCCTGCTCAACCAGTTCAACCAGGCCAAGCTGCCGGTGGAAGTGCGCTACCGCCACAGCACCGACGCCGTCGCTGCCTTGTCGCGCCAGGAATGCGACCTGGCGGGCTTCCATGTGCCGTTGGGAGAATTTGAAAAACCGGCCATCGCCACCTACGCCAAATGGCTCAACAAGCGCAGCGATTGCCTGATCCACCTGGCGGTGCGCAGCCAGGGCCTGTTCGTCGCCACCGGCAATCCCAAGAACATCCATGGCCTGGCCGACCTGACCCGCAGCGACTTGCGCTTCGTCAACCGCGAAGCCGGCTCCGGCACGCGCATGCTGCTGGAACTGATGCTGGCCGGGCAAGGAATCTCGCACAAGAAAATCAACGGATTCGAGAATACCGAATTCACCCATTCGGCGGTCGCCGCCTTCATCGCCAGCGGCATGGCCGACGTCGGCTTCGGCGTGCAGACGGCGTCGCATCGCTTCGGGCTGGACTTTATCCCGCTGGTGCGCGAACGCTATTTCTTTGCGCTGCCGACGGCGTCATTGAATGACCCGCTGGTGCGCGCGGTGGTCGATATCCTGCAATCGCCGACATTTCGCGCCGTGGTCGACGATTTGGCCGGCTACGAGAGCGCCGATACCGGCAAGATACAGAGCGTGCAGGAAGCTTTTTCCTGAACTTCGCGGATATGCTCAGCGCGCACGCACGGCGTGCACATTCAGATTTTTTTGCAGGAAGCGCACGCATTCCCTGACCTTGGCGGAATTCTTCAGCTGCAGCGGATACACCGCGCACAGATCGGCTTCCTGGAAATAGCCCGGCAACACGCGCACCAGGCTGCCTTCCTTGAGGCTGGCGGCGACGTCCCAGATCGAGCGCAGGATCACGCCGTGGCCGTCGATCGCCCATTGATGGATGATCTCGCCGTGGTTCGAAGCCAGCCCGCCGGCTACCTTGACCGTCTCGGCGCCCTTCGGCCCCATCATGCGCCAGATACCGAATGACTGATTGCGCTCGCGAATCACCAGGCATTGATGCCGGGTCAGGTCCGACAAGGTCTGCGGTGCGCCGTGGCGGCTGAGGTAATCAGGACTGGCGCACAGCACGCGCTGGCTGGCAATGATGCGCTTGGAGAACAGATGCGGCTCATGCACCGGCCCGACGCGAATGTCGAGGTCGAAGCCTTCATTGATCATGTCCACCTGGCGATCGAACAATTCAAGCTGGATGCGCAAGGCCGGATGCAGGCGTGCGAACGCCGACAGCAGCGGCGATACGTATTTGCGGCCCAGCCCGAAGCTGGTGCTGATTTTCAGCAGCCCGCGCGGCACCTGCTTGGCGCTGCTCACTGTTTCCATCATCTGGTCGACGTCGTCGAGGATACGGCGCGCCCATTCGTGCACGTTGCTGCCCTCTTCGGTCATCACCACACTGCGCGTGGTGCGATGGAACAGCCGTACGCCCAGCGCCGCCTCGAGCAGCGCAATGCGCTTGCTGACGTATGCCGGCGACGATCCCATCTCCTTGGCCGATTCGGCAAAACTGTTCTTGCGCGCCACCACGCAGAACAAACGCAAATCCTCCAGCAAGGGAGGTGCAACGTTTTGATTGTTCACGATTCGTGTTTTATGAAGTAACCGATCCGTGAATTATAGCGAGGCCGGAGGCCGTTATGATTTCCGTCTGATTTTTCAAAGCAAAGGAGCGAATACCATGACCAAACACAAGATAGCCGTCATCGCCGGCGACGGCATCGGCCAGGAAGTGATCCCCGAAGGCTTGCGTGCGGTCGACGCCGCAGCGAAGAAATTCGGCATCGAGATTGAGTACACCCATTTCGACTGGGCCCACTGCGGCTACTACGCCGAACACGGCAAGATGATGCCGGATGACTGGTTCGATCAGCTGAAAGGGTTCGAGGCGATCTTCTTCGGCGCGGTCGGCTGGCCCGCCACAGTGCCCGACCACGTGTCGCTGCGGGGTTCGCTGCTGAAATTCCGGCGCGACTTCGACCTCTACGTCAACCTCCGCCCGGTGCGCCTGATGCCCGGCGTGCCCTGCCCGCTGGCCGGCCGCAAACCCGGTGACATCGATTTCTACGTGGTGCGCGAAAACACCGAAGGCGAATATTCGTCCATCGGCGGCCGCATGTACGAAGGCACCGACCGCGAAATCGTGATTCAGGAATCGGTATTCACGCGCCACGGCGTCGACCGCATCCTCAAGTTCGCCTACGACCTGGCGCAAAGCCGTCCGAAGAAACACCTGACCTCGGCCACCAAGTCCAACGGCATCGCCATCACCATGCCCTACTGGGACGAGCGCGTCGAAGCGATGGGCAAGCAGTACGGCGACGTCAAGACGGACAAGTACCACATCGACATCCTGACCGCGCATTTCGTCCTGAATCCGCAGCGCTTCGACGTGGTGGTCGCGCCCAATCTGTTCGGCGACATCCTGTCCGACCTCGGCCCGGCCTGCGCCGGCACCATCGGCATCGCGCCGTCGGCCAATCTCAATCCGGATCGCAAGCTGCCGTCGCTGTTCGAGCCGGTGCACGGTTCGGCGCCCGACATCGCCGGCAAGAACATCGCCAACCCGGTCGCCACGATCTGGTCCGGCGCGATGATGCTGGACTTCCTCGGTAACGGCAATCCGAAGTACAAGCAAGCCCACGACGCCATTCTGGCCGCAATCGAAAAAGTGCTGGTGGAAGGACCGAAGACTCCCGACCTGGGCGGCAGCGGCGACACCACGTCGGTCGGCAAGGCGATTGCTGCGGCGATCTGACGCAGTAAATCCAAACTGAACGTCCGGATGCGGACCGCGCTCGGTAGAAGCGCGGCCGCCTCATTCAAACGGGCGCCACCCCAGACAGGAGGAGACACCATGCAACACTGGAAAGCCATTGCCGCAACCGCGGCCATCATCCTATTCACCGCAGCGGCGCAGGCGCAAACCGCGCAGCAACCGATTGTCATCAAATTCAGCCACGTCGTCGCCGCCAACACATCCAAGGGCAAGACCGCGGACTATTTCAAGAAGATCGTCGAAGAGCGCACCAGCGGCCGCGTCAAGGTCGAGGTTTACCCCAACAGCCAGCTCTACAAGGACAAGGAAGAGCTGGAAGCGCTGCAAATGGGTTCGGTGCAGATGCTGGCGCCGACCTTCGGCAAATTCGGCCCGATGGGGGTGCGCGAGTTCGAAGTGTTCGACCTGCCCTACCTGTTCGACAACATGGCGCAGGCGCAGAAGGTGACGCAAGGGCCGATCGGCCACGCGCTGCTGAAGAAGCTCGACGCCAAGGGCCTGACCGGGCTGGCGATGTGGGACAGCGGTTTTCTCGACTGGACCTCCAACAAGCCGATTCAGAAACCCGCCGACATCAAGGGCATGAAGATCCGCATTCAATCTTCCAAGGTGATCGATGCACGCACCCGCGTGGTGGGTGCGCTGCCGCAGGTGATGCCTTGGTCCGAAATCTACCAGGGCTTGCAGACCGGTGTGGTGGATGGCCAGGAAAACCCGCCTTCCATCGTCAGTACCGCCAAGCTGTTTGAAGTGCAGAAGTTCATGACGATCTCGGAGCACGGCTATCACGGCTATGTGTTCATCGCCAACAAGCGCTTCTGGGATTCGCTGCCTGCCGATCTCAAGCCGGTCATGGACAAGGCGGTCAAGGACGCCACCGAGTATTTCAACAGCAACGCCAAGAAAGAAAACGACGACGCCCTGGAAGACATCCGGAAAACCGGCAAGATGAAAATCCTGAGCATGACGCCGGAAGAAAAGAATGAATGGAAGGCCATCCAGTACAAGGTCCATCGCGAGATGGAAGACCGCATCGGCAAGGACCTGATCCAATCCATCTACAAGGAAATCGGGCGCGGGCCGGACGGTAAATAGGCGCAGATAAATAAGCAGTCCGGAGCCGGCGTTTTCTGCGAGAACGCCGGCTTTTTTGCGTCTGTGGCGATTTCGGAACTACAGCAGCCTCATGCCGTGTTAGGATTTGCGCCGTAAAATGACCGGATGTCCTCCTGCAAAACTGATGAAGATACGACTCACGCAACTCACGCGATTCACCGCAGCATGGAGCGCTTATGCGCTGCTGTGGTCGGTGACGCTGCTGATCATGCTGGAAGACGATGTGGCCATGCTGGCGCTCATGCTGTCATGATGCGCATGAACACCGCACTCTCACCGAACGGGACAAGATGAAATTTGCAGTGCTGGCGTTGTTGCTGGTGTCGAACCAGGTGTTTGCCGCGCAATGGTCGTTGCTCGGCGACAATGACCTTGGCACCTTCTTTGTCGACAAGTCCAGCATCGAGCGCGGACGCAGCATTGTGCAAGCCAACATCCTGCTTAACTGGACCAAGCCACAAGTGCTGCAAGGCCACGGCAAGTATTACTCGTCGGAAGTCTCCGTCGCTTACATCGATTGCGACGACAAGCGCATCGGCTTCGGTAGCCGCACCATGTACGCCAAGGCGGACGCCCAGGGCGGCGCACTGTTTTCTCCTTACCTCGCCTATGGCGACACCAAGCTGCAAGACGCCGTACCCGGGTCCACCGGTGCACAGATGATTAAGGTCATCTGCAATCTCAAGTAATCCGGACTGCCCGTCCGATTCACACTTTCATCGGCAGGATCACCATCTGCAGGCCGTCGAAATGCAACCGGCGCTGGATCGCCAGCGCCGCCTGATTGTGCAGCAGGCGGATGAACCAGTTGTCCTGCTCGAAAATCAGCTTGCTGGTGAAGAAAATCGCATTCGGATATTCCCGGCTGATGTCGAAGCACAGCTTGGTCACTTCCTGTACGGCGTCGGTGCCGAAGCCCAGGTAGGACGACGACGCCATGCCATGGCTGCGGCAGAAATCCACGAAGAACTGCAGCGTCGCGCTCGCCTCGGCGCGCATCTGCTCGACCGCGCCCTCGCCGCCGTAGGCATGCGAATCGACGGTGCGCGCATTGACGAAAATGAAGTTCTTGAAGTGCCCCGGGAACATGCGCTGCACCCACAGCAAGGCATGCAGGCCGCCGCCGCGCGAGGTGCCGACGATGAACACGGCAGTCTGGTTGACCGGATCCGGCACGATCGTCTCCGTGCCGGGACCGAACGGCTGGCTGGAGAAGATCTGGTCGACTGAACGGATCGCCTCCTTGGTTTCCCGGTAGTGATTACGGATGTAGATGCACAGCGCCGCAATGCCGGCGATGATCACGGCCGTGGCCCAGCCGCCTGCGAACATCTTTTCGTACAACAGCACCGACAGGATAGAGGAACAAATCACGAAGCCCGCCAGCGACAGCAGGAAGCGCCGCTTCCAGTGCGCCAGCTGCCGGCGCTGGCGCCACCAGTAACGGCATAGGCCGAACAGCGAGATGGCGAAGGTCAGGAACACCGAAATCGAATACAGCACGATCAGCAACGTCACGCTGCCCTGGGTCCAGAACAGGATCGCCAGTGCGGCGATGCCCATCACCAGGATGCCGTTCTGCGTCACCAGCCGCGTCGACAGGTAGCGGAATTTATGCGGCACCCACGAATCGGCCGCCATATTGGACAGCACCGCCGGTCCGCCCAGGAAGCCGGTGTTGGCTGCCACGAACAGCAGTCCGGCCTCGAACGCCAGCACCACCGCCAGCAAGACATCGTTGAGCCACTGGCTGCCGATGCCCATGCTGTCGATGATCAGGCGGAAAGTGGTGGCATTGAGGGTTTCGCCGTCGACATGGCGCGCATCCCACAACAGGTACAGCAGGAAGATGCCGCCGGCCGTGAATGCCAGCGACAAGGCCATGTACAGCATGGTCACCTTGCCGGTGCGCACGCGCGGTTCGGCCAGCATGTTGACGTTGTTGGAGACTGCCTCCAGCCCGGTGTAGGTGCCGCCGCCCTGCGAATACGCCAGCAGCAGCATGCTCGCCACGCCAGCCCAGCCGATTTGCCGGGTCAGGCTGCCGGTATCGGCCAGCGTGCTCGGCACCAAGCCCGACAGGTATTCCGCATGCACGAAAATACCGTAGACGATCAACACCAGATGGGTGGCGACGAAGCCGAGGAACACCGGCAGCAGGAAACGGATCGCCTCCTTCAGTCCGCGCAGATTGAGCACGATCAGCACGCCGACAAAGAATGCTTCGGCCCACAGTTTGTAATCCTGAAATCCCAGCGGCAACAGCGACGCCAGCGCATCGACGCCCGAGGCGACCGAAATCGCGATGGTCAACACATAGTCGAGGATCAGCGCCACGCCCGAAACCAGGCCGAGATAAGGGCCGACCAGCTTGGTGGCGACACGGTAGCCGCCGCCTCCGGTGGGAAATAATTCGATGACCTGGTTATAGGCCAGTGCGATGATGAAGACCGTCAGTGCAGTCGCCAGCGCCAGGTACAGGCCCAGATGGGTATGCTCGCCCAGCGCCCGGAAGCTCTCTTCCGGTCCGTACGCCGAGGACGACAAACCATCCGCCCCCAATCCCACCCACGCCAGAAAAGCCACCAGGGCCAGCGAATGGCGCGTCTCGCTCTTGAGGGGATCCAGCGCCTTGCCCAACAGAATTTCTCGAATCTTCAACATGCAATGTGTGCCAGATACTGATCAGCATTTTTTTCGTTCAAGCGGCGATGATACCCCTTTGTACTGCACTGCGGCATCATACGTCATGTCAGGAAGTCAATGAAGGTATTGCCCGGTCTTCCAAAATGGGTCATAATCGCGGTCTTGCGTTGCCGGGATGGCGGAATAGGTAGACGCACGGGACTCAAAATCCCGCGGTGGTGACACCGTGCCGGTTCGATTCCGGCTCCCGGCACCAGTAGTGCGGAAGCACGCAGCAATGTGCCAATATACGATTGGCAAAAAAGCAATAAAGAATATGCAATAAGCTGAAATAAGCAACAGCGCATGAAACAGGCGCCGGCAAACAAAACAGGTAGGAACGATTATTCGTCCCTGCCTTTTTTTTGGCCTGAATATTCGTCCAAAAATCGAATTACTCGCGTAGCTTTTATCGTAATATTTGCTTTACTTTTTTTAACGTTCGACAAGCCTGCTCTCGTTATCACATTCACAAAAAATGCGCGGGGGTCGCGGCGATTATCCGATCTGTCCTGGCTGGGCCAGGATATTGAAACAACGATAACGTCAGCGAAGAGAGCATGGTCAATCAACAGCATACGAATAGAAATATGCGTTTTGGGGATGTCAGTTTTTCCGTTGCATCGCATACGGCCTGGGCGCCTGGTCTGCATACGGCCGCCGACTGGCTGGGGTGGGCTCACGGTCGCGCAGACATCAATGCCGGGGCTGCCGACCCCAAGGTCGCACAAATGCCGCCCATGCTGCGCCGCCGTGCCAGCGCCACGGGCAAGATGGCGCTCGAAACCGCCTATGCCTGCCTGCCCGAACAAGCCGTTCCCTCCGATCTTCCGGTGATTTTCGCCTCGCGCCACGGTGAATGCGCGCGTTCGGTCGAATTGCTGCAGGAGCTGGCGCAACACGCGCCGCTGTCGCCGACCTCGTTCAGCCTGTCCGTGCACAACGCCAATGGCGGGTTGTGGTCGATCGCACGCGGCGATCGCAGCAATAACATCGCTATTGCAGCAGGTCCGAGCACGGTCGAGCATGCGCTCATCGAGGCCTGCGGCCTGCTCGCCGACGGCGCACCGCAAGTCTTGCTGGTAATGGCAGACCATTCGCCGCCGGAAGTTTTCGCCGCCTACGCCGACTGCGCCGAACAAAGTTTTGCCTGGGCGTGGCTGCTGCAAGCCGACGCCGGCGCCGGTACTGGCGCCGGCGAACGGTTTTCCCTCTCGTGGACGGCCGAGGACAGCGAATCTGCGCCTGCCGCAGACATTGCCGCGCCCGGCGGCCTTGATATCCTGCGCTTCTTCCTGCGGCGCGACGCCGAGCTGGACCGGGTCGCAAGCGGCCGTCGCTGGTGCTGGAGCCGTCATGCTTGATCCGTCGGGCAAGCCCGTCACTCAGTCGACTCGGCAAATGCTCAAGCGGTTACCCCATTTGCTCAACAAATACTGGCGAGTAGGTTGTACAGCAATCAGCTTCACCGCCTTCGGCGTCGGGGGCCTCGCGCTGCGCCTTTTCATCTTCCCGCTGCTCAATCTCCTCGTGCGCGACGAACAATCCCGTACTATCTGGGCGCGCCGCATCATTCGCCTGAGCTTTCGTGCATTCGTCGAGCTGATGAGCACGCTGGGCGTGCTGAGTTACCGCATTTCAGGCCGGGAACGGCTGCAGCGCAAGGGCTTGCTGATCCTGGCCAACCATCCCAGCCTGATCGACACCGTATTGCTGATGGCTTTCGTCAAGCAGGCCGACTGCATCGTCAAGAGCAGCCTGTGGCGCAATCCCTTCACTCGCGGCCCGGTGCGTGCAGCCGGTTACATCAGCAATACGCAAGGACCGGAACTGGTCGACGACTGCATCAGCTCGATGCGCAGTGGCGGCAACCTGATCATTTTCCCGGAGGGAACACGCACTCCGGCCGACGGCAACATGAGCTTCAAGCGCGGCGCCGCCAACGTCGCCGTGCGCGGCGCGTGCGCGATTACGCCGGTAATTATCCGTTGCACACCGGCCACGCTGGGCAAAGGTAACAAATGGTGGAAAGTGCCGGCAACCATGGCACACTTCGAGATCGAGATTCAGCAGGATATCGATATCCGCGATATCCCGGGGGTGACCGGCGACGCCGGCAATCCCACCCTTGCCGCGCGCCAGCTTACGTATTACCTGCAAAACTATTTCATGAAAGAAAGCTAGGCAATGCCAAGTCTTGACCTTGACCAAGAAATCAAAGAACTCATCATCGACGTTCTGCAACTGGAAGACATTCGTCCGTCCGATATCGACGCCGCCGCCCCTTTGTTCGGCGACGGTCTCGGCCTGGATTCGATTGACGCGCTTGAGCTCGGCGTCGCACTGCAAAAGCGCTACGGCGTCGCCCTCTCCGCGAACTCGGAAGAAACACGCAAGCACTTCGCCTCGGTGCAATCGCTTGCCGCCCTGATTGCCAGCCACCGCCAACAATAAACGAATCATCATGAACACCTTAGCGCCCTCCATGACCAAGGACCAGATCACCGTCTGGATCGTCGATATGCTGCACGACATGTTTGAGCTCGACAAAGCGAAGATCACACCGCAGTCGAATCTGTATTCCGATCTCGACATCGACAGCATCGACGCCGTCGACATCGTGGTCAAACTGAACCAGATGACAGGCAAGCGGATACAACCCGACGTATTCCGCACCGTGCGCACGGTGCAGGACGTGGTCGATGTGCTGGCGACGCTGCTGCAGGCGGACGCTGTGAATGAAAAGGCCTGATATCCCCCAGGTCCTGACCACTTTGGTCATCCTGGTCTATCCGCTGCTGGTCTGGTATGCCCATGGCAAGATCGAACCGCGCCAGCTCGCGCTGGTGCTGTTGGGCGTGGCGGCGCTGCGCCTGCTGAGTTTCAGGATGGGCCAGCGCTATCGCTGGATGAGTCTGGCCGCACTGCTGCTGGCGGCGCCGGCCCTGTTCTGGAACGCGCTGCTGCCGCTCAAACTCTACCCGGTCGCCATCAGCATCGGCATGCTGGCCCTGTTCGGCGCCAGCCTGCTGCGCCCACCCTCGATCATCGAACGCTTCGCACGCGTTCAGGATCCCGAGCTGCCGCCCTTTGCCGTCGCTTATACGCGCCGCGTGACCCAGGTCTGGTGCCTGTTCTTTGCATTCAACGGCGGTATTGCTTTCGCCACGGCGGTGTGGGCGTCGGAAGCTGTCTGGTCGCTGTACACCGGACTGATTTCCTATGTGTTCATGGGCGCACTGTTTGCCGGCGAATATCTGGTCCGGCTCTATGTCAGGCGTCAACACCATGCCTGATTTCATCGACGTACCGGCACTGCCGCTGGCTGCACGCGCTGACAGCCATGTGACCGGCTGGCGCGATGGCGAAGCCGTCACGCACGCCCAATTCATCCAGGAAACTGCCGGCTGGCGACAATTGCTGTTGCGCCGGCCCGGCATGCGATTCGCGCTGTACCTGCAGGACACGATCGCCTTCGCCGCGGCGCTGCTGGGCGCCTGGCAAGCCGGCAGAACCATTTACCTGCCCAGCGACACGCTGGCCGAAACCTGCAAGGCGCTGGCGCTGGAAGTCGACGGTTTTATCGGTGAATTCGATGCAGCGTTGCAACCGTTACAGCCGCTGTCGACGTCCGAGGCCATTGATACGGGCCACGCGCCGCAACAACTCCACCGCGACGCTCCGGCGCTGGTGGTCTACACCTCCGGCAGCACAGGCGCAGCGCAGGCAATCCCGAAAAAACTATCGCAGCTGTCTACCGAAGTCGCCACGCTGGAAGCGCTGTTCGGCACGCAGGCAGGCTCGGCCGACGTTGTATCGACGGTCTCGCACCAGCATATCTACGGTCTGCTTTTCAAGGTGTTGTGGCCGCTCGCAGCCGGCCGCGCGATTCATGCGCGCAGCGCCTTCTTTCCGGAAGACCTGGCCGCCATCGCGCCGCAGCGTCCCTGGCTGCTGCTGTCCAGCCCCGCGCACCTGAAGCGCCTGCCCGACAGCCCGGTCCAACCGGACATCTCCCGGTTGCAAGCCGTCTTCTCTTCCGGCGGCCCGTTGCTGCCCGATGTGGCGGCGGCAACGCAGCAGTTGCTCGGCCATCGCCCGATTGAAATCTACGGCAGTTCGGAAACCGGCGGCATCGCCTGGCGCCAGCCGCAGGAGATCGGCGGGACGGTCCGCGATGACAGCTGGCGACCGATGCCGCGCGTCGAGGTCCGGCTCAACGGCGACCACGATTGCCTCGAAGTACGCTCGCCGCATCTGCCGGACGACCACTGGCTGCGCATGGCAGACCGCGTCGAGTTCGCAACAAAGCAGAACTTCCATTTGCGCGGCCGCGCCGACCGCATCGTCAAGCTCGAAGAAAAACGCATCTCGCTGGACCAGATCGAACAGCTCCTGCTGGCCTCGCCGCTGGTAGCGGAAGCGCGCGTGCTAGTTCACCACGAGGTGCGATCCTCGTTGTCGTCCTCCTCGTCCCCATCCTCCCCATCCTCGCCATCCTCCTCACGGCGCGAACGCATTGCCGCCTTCGTCGTGCCGACGGAGGCCGGTCGCACCGTGCTGGACCAGCAAGGCAAGCTGGCGCTCAATAACCGCTTGCGCGCCGTCCTGGCCGATGCCATTGAAAGCGTGGCGCTGCCGCGCCTGTGGCGTTACCTCGACGCCCTGCCCGCCAATCCGCAGGGCAAGACAACCGTGGCGGCGCTGACCGCATTGCTCGAACCAACTCCCAGCCCGCTTTCGACGAAACGGCCGTTGTGGCCCGGACAAACCGTGCTGCAACGCGGTGAGCACAGCGTCGTTCTGCAACTGCACGTGCCGCCGGACCTGCTGTATTTCGACGGCCATTTCCCCGAGGCGCCGATCCTGCCCGGCGTCGTCCAGCTTGACTGGGCCCTGGCGCTGGGACGACAGTATTTCGACTTGCCCGCACACTTCCGCGCCCTGCAAGCCCTCAAGTTCCAGCGTGTCGTCACGCCCGGCGCGACGCTGACGCTGGAACTCGAGAACGATACACAGAAAAACACCCTGGCGTTCCGCCTGCATTCAGCCAACGGCCAGCACGCCAGCGGCCGCATCCTGTTCGGCGAGGCGGCATGAAGACCGGCGTCGTGATTCCCGTCTACAACCATGAACTGGCGATCCCCGGCGTACTGGCGGCGGTGCTGGCGCACGGTCTCCACTGCATACTGGTCGACGACGGCAGTAGTGCCGCCTGCGCCGCCGTGCTGGACCGGCTGGCCGCCGAACATCCGCATGAGGTGACGCTGCTGCGCCACTCCGCGAACCGCGGCAAGGGCGGCGCCGTGCTGACCGGCCTGCATCATCTGGCGCAACACGGCTACAGCCACGCGCTGCAAATCGACTCCGACGGCCAGCACGATGCAGCCGACGTGGCGCGCTTTGTCGCACTCTCCGCACGCCATCCACGGGCAGTCATCAACGGTTGCCCGGTCTACGACGACAGCGTGCCAAAGGGACGCTTGTACGCGCGCTATCTGACGCACGTGTGGGTCTGGATCAATACGCTGTCGTTCGACATCCGCGATTCCATGTGCGGTTTCCGCCTGTATCCGCTGGCGGCGGTCACTGCATTGACGTCGGCGCAGAAGATCGGCAGCCGCATGGACTTCGACACCGAAATCCTGGTGCGCCTGCACTGGCGCGGGGTGCAAGTGATCAACCTGCCCACGCGCGTGCGCTACCCCAGTGACGGCGTTTCGCACTTCAAGATGTGGCTCGACAACGTGCTGATTTCACGCATGCACACGGTGCTGTTCTTCGGCATGCTGTGGCGCGCGCCCCTGCTGTTGGCGCGCAAGCTGCGAAAGATTGCAACATGAGCGAAACATTGAAGCCGGCAGCCGCGTCAAGCCGGCACTGGGCGCACATCAACGAAGTCAGCTTCATCGGCGGCATGCGCCTGCTGTTCGCGGTCTACCGCGTCTTCGGACGCTGGCCGTTCCGCCTGATGCTGTATCCGGTGCTGCTTTGGTACATGGCGCGCAATCCGGCCGCCCGCGCGGCCTCGCTCGACTACCTGGCGCACGTGCGCCGTCGACGTCCGGACCTGCACATTCCCTCGGGTCTGCGCGGCGCGCTGCGCCACTTCGCCGCCTTCGGCGAAAGCCTGCTCGACAAGATGTTGCTGTGGGGCGGCCTGTTCCCGCTCGACAAAGTCAGCGTCAGCGGCGGCGAGATCGTCGCCGAAGCCATCGCCGCCAGACGCGGCGGCCTGCTGATCTGCACGCATCTCGGCAATCTGGAACTGTGCCGCGTAGCCGGCCGCAATCATCCGGAGCTGAAACTGACCGTGCTGGTGCACACCAAACACGCCCAGGCGTTCAACCGGATGCTGGCGCAGCTCGATCCGCGCAGCCAGCTCGACCTGATCCAGGTCACCGACATGACGCCCGCCACGGCGGTGCTGCTGGCGGACAAAGTCGCCCGCGGCGAGTTCGTCGTGATCGCCGGCGACCGGGTGCCGGTCTCGCCATCGCCGCGCGTGGCGACCGCGAATTTCCTGGACGCAGAGGCGCCGTTCCCGATCGGTCCGTATGTCCTGGCCAGCTTGCTGGAATGTCCGACTTATCTGATGTTTTCGCAGCGCACGCGCGATGGTGCGACTCTGTGCTTCGAACCTTTCCGTGAACGGATCAGCTTGCCGCGCAGCCAGCGCGAGCAACTGTTCAGCGAACTGGCGGCCGACTATGCCGCACGCCTCGAGCATCATTGCCTGCAGACGCCTTTTCAATGGTTCAATTTCTATGATTTCTGGGCCCAGCCCCAACCCCGGCTTCAGCCCTCCTCGGACAACCACCATGCGCCACACTGATACCTCGACATCTTCGGACGACATCGCTTTCGTCACCTTCGGCTCCGGCCCCCTTAGCATCGAAGACGTCAACGCCATCGCCGCCGGTTCCGCACGCGCGGCGCTGTCGGACGCGCCGGATTTCCTTGCCCGCATCCGGCGCGGCGCTGACTTCCTCGACCGATTGCTGCGCGAAGACGGCACCGTCTACGGCGTCACCACCGGCTACGGCGATTCGTGCACGGTCAACGTTCCGCCGGAACTGGTGCCGGAACTGCCGCATCATCTCTACACCTATCACGGCTGCGGCCTCGGCGAACTGTTCTCGCCGCAACAGACGCGCGCCATCCTAGCGGCGCGCCTGACCTCGCTGAGCAAAGGCTATTCCGGCGTCAGCGTCGGCCTGCTGAACCAGATCGCCGCCCTGCTGCAGCACGACCTTCTGCCGCTGATCCCGGCAGAAGGTTCGGTCGGCGCCAGCGGCGACCTGACGCCGCTCTCCTATCTGGCTGCGGTGTTGTGCGGCGAACGCAAGGTCTGGGGAACAGAGAAAAATCGCGGCGAACAAGTCGACGCTGCCACAGCGCTGCAAGCCGCCGGCCTGACGCCGCTGAAACTGCGTCCGAAGGAAGGACTGGCCATCATGAACGGCACCGCCGTCATGACCGCGCTGGCCTGCATGGCCTACCAGCGCGCCGAATACCTCTGCCAATTGGCCACGCGCATCACCGCCATGGCCAGCTTCACGCTGGACGGCAACGCCCACCATTTCGACGCCACGCTGTTCTCGGTCAAGCCGCATCCCGGCCAGCAGCAGGTAGCCGGCTGGTTGCAGGCCGACCTGCGCTGCGACCAGCCGCTGCGCAACGAGAAACGCCTGCAGGACCGCTATTCGATCCGCTGCGCGCCGCACGTGATCGGCGTGCTGACCGACGCCCTGCCATGGCTGCGCAGCTATATTGAAAACGAACTCAACAGCGCCAACGACAACCCGCTGATCGATCCCGACAATGAACGCGTGCTGCACGGCGGCCATTTCTACGGCGGCCATATCGCGTTCGCCATGGACAGCATGAAGAACGCCGTCGCCAACATCGCCGACCTGCTCGATCGCCAGATGGCCCTGATGGTCGACAACCGCTACAACAATGGCCTGCCGGCCAATCTGTCCGGCGCAAAGGGTCCGCGCGCGGCCATCAATCACGGCCTCAAGGCCCTGCAGATCAGCGCCTCGGCGTGGACCGCGGAAGCATTGAAACTGACCATGCCGGCCTCCGTGTTCTCGCGTTCGACAGAGTGCCACAACCAGGACAAGGTCAGCATGGGCACCATCGCCGCGCGCGACTGCCTGCGCGTGCTGGAGCTGACCGAGCAAGTCGTCGCGGCGCTGCTGATCACCGTGCGCCAGGGCGTATGGCTGCGCAACGAGCAGAATCCCGAAATTCCGTTGGCAGAACTTCCCGGCGGCCGCCTGGCGGCGATGCAGGAAGCGCTGTGCGCCGACATCGCCCCGATCGCCGAAGACCGCATGCTGGAGCCGGACCTGCGTCTGCTGCTGGAACGCATTCGCGCACGCGCCTGGAGCCTGTATGACTGAGCTCCCCCAAGGGAAGATGACGCTGGCCAATTCGCCATGGACCGGCGAGGTGGAACTGCAAGTCCAGTTCTACGACATCGATCCGATGGAAGTGGTCTGGCACGGCCGCTATATTGAATATTTTGAAGCAGCCCGCTGCGCGCTGCTCGACAAGATCGGCTACAACTACGGCGAGATGAAAGACTCCGGCTACATGTGGCCGATCATCGACCTGCAGGTGCGCTATTCCAATCCGGCCACCTTCCGCCAGCGCATCAAGGTCCGCGCTGCCATCGTCGAATGGGAAAACCGGCTGAAGATGGAATATCTCGTCACCGATGCCGCCAGCGGGCAGCGCCTCACGCGCGGCGTTACCACGCAAGTGGCGGTGCAGATGGAAAAGCGCGAGATGTGCTTCCTCAGTCCGCCGGTGCTGTGGCAAAAACTGGGCTTACCTTATCCGGAACCGACATGACTCTTACTCTTCGCACATTGGCTGCGCACGCTGCCCTGATTGTATTTGCCGCAATGGGCGCCACTGCCGAGGCGGCGGCGCCGGTCGCACAAATCCAGGCTGCGCTGGCCAAACCCGCCGTCATGTGCGGCCGCTTCGATCAGACCAAGCAATTGACCGGTATCAAGAAGCCCCTGCTGTCGAACGGCCGCTTCTGCGTTGCAGCCGGCAAGGGCATCCTGTGGCAGACGCTGCAACCTTTCCCGAGCACCTTGCGCATCACGCGCAATGCCATCGTGCAGATGCAAAACGGCCGCGTCGCCATGCGTCTTGATGCGCAGCAGGAACCGGTCGTCAAGATGATCAACAACGTGCTGTTCTCGCTGCTGGCGGGCGACCTGAGCCAGCTCGACAAGCTCTTCGAACTGGACGGCGCCATCAGGAACGGCAACTGGAATGTCGCCCTCAAGGCGCGTGAACCCGGCCTGGCCAAAGCCATCGGCGACATCCGCCTCGAAGGCGGCGCCTACGTCAACAAGGTCATCATGCAGGAAGCCTCCGGTGACCATACCGAGATCGTGTTCTCCGCCATCCAGACCGGCGACAAGGCCATGACTGCGGAAGAAGGAGCGATGTTTGACTGAACCGGCCGACCAGGACAATAGCGCCTCGGCCCCCTCGTCGCGTAAATCCTTGCGCGGTGCAGGGCGAGGCCTGGCGCTGGCATGGCTGCTGGTAGTCGCGGTGCTGCTCGGCCACAACGCTTACCTGTGGCTGGTGCAACGCGCCAGCCCGGATACCGACATCCTCGCCCTGCTGCCGTCGTCGCGCCATGACGACGTCATGCAGCAAGCCTTTGCCCACATGGTCGACAGCGCCCAGCAAAAAGTTGTGGTCCTCATCGGCGAACCGGACTGGAACAAGGCGATGCAAGCCGCATCGGCCTATGAAGCCGTCATCGGCAAACAGGCCGCGTTGCTGCAGCCGCTATCGGCCGATGCCGCGCAGTTGCAAGGAGCCTGGCTGGCAAGCTTCGACCAGAGCCGCCTGATGTTGCTGACACAGGATCAGCGCGACAAGCTGCGCAACGACTCGCCGCAACAGTGGAGCCAGCTGGCGCTCAGCACGATGTATGGCGCTTTCGGCGGCCCCCGGCTGGGAGCGTGGCAGGATGACCCGTTCGGCCTGTTCGGCGGCTGGGTGCAGGAGCGTGCGCAAGAAACCCCGGTACGCCCGCGCGATGGCCGCCTGTTCGTCGACAGCGGCGGCCGCTCCTATGTGCTGCTGTTGCTGAACCTGCAGCAATCGGCATTTTCGATTTCCGCCCAGCAGCAAATCATTCCATTGCTGGACCAGGCCGGCCGGGCTGCGAAACAAGCGGTTCCCGATGCGGAAATCATCACCGCCGGCGTCATCCTCCATGCCGCCGCCGGCAGCCAACAGGCCGGCAGCGAGATGACCACCATCGGCGCCGGCTCGCTGATCGGCATTGTGCTGCTAATGTGGCTGACGTTTCGTTCGCTCAGGCCGATTGCGCTGATTGCCTTGTCCATCGCCATCGGCTGCCTCGGTGCGCTGTCGGTCAGCTGGCTGCTGTTTGGCCGCCTGCATTTGCTTACGCTGGTATTCGGCGCCAGTCTGGTGGGCATCGCACAGGACTATGCAATTTACTTTCTGTGCGCGCGGCTCGGCACGGCGGCGCAGATCGATTCACGCGAATTGCTGCGGCGTCTGCTGCCCGGCCTTGCGCTGATGCTGCTGGCGGCCATCATCGGCTATCTCGGGATGGCGCTGACGCCCTTCCCCGGCTTGCGCCAGATGGCGGTGTTTTCAGTGCTTGGACTATTGTTTGCCTGGCTGACCGTGATCCTGTGGTTTCCGGCACTGATCCACGCCGACACCTTGCGCAGCACCGCGCCGGCAGATCGCTATAGCCACAGCATCAATCGCTGGCCACGGTTCAGCGCCAACCGCAACAGCTATCTCCTGCTGGCGGTGTTTGCCGTCTTTACCGCGGCCGGGCTGGCGCGCCTGAACGTCAGCGACGATATCCGTGCGCTGCAAAAGACGCCGCAGCATCTCATTGACGATCAGATCAAACTCGGCAAACTTCTCGACACGCCGACGCCTGCCCAGTTCTACCTGGTGCGCGGCGACACGGCGGAACAAGTCTTGCAGCGCGAGGAGCAACTGAAGCAACGATTGCAAGACCTCATCGCCAAGAAAATGATCAGCGGCGTGCAGGCCGTTTCCAATTGGGTGCCATCGCAAAGGCAGCAACAATCCGATCGCGACCTGATCGCCTCGGCCCTGCTGACGCCGCAAGGCCCGCTTGCCGCCATTGCCGCAGCCGTCGATGAAACCGAACAATGGCAGCAAGACTTGCGCCAACGCTTGCTGGCGCACAGCAAGCCGCTGCTGCCGCAGGCATTCATCGACTCACCGGCAGGCCAGCCCTGGCGTCACCTGTGGCTGGGAAAAACCGGCGCGCAGTACGCCAGCATCGTCGCCGTGCGCGGCCTCAACGACTATCGGCGCTTGCCGCTGCTGGCCGCTGCCGCCGCCCCTGGCGAAGGCGTGCAATGGGTCGACAAGGTGGCGGATATTTCTGCCGTGCTGCGCTATTACCGCGAATACATGACATGGGCCTTGCTGGCGGCCTACTTCACCATTTTCCTGTTGCTCACGTTGCGCTATCGCCGCGCCGCCTGGCGGGCGATTGCGCCGCCGCTGGTGGCGACGCTGGCGACGCTGGCGCTGTTCGGCCTGACCGGGCAGCCGCTGCAACTATTCCACGTGCTGGCTTGTCTATTGTTGCTGGGACTTGGTGTCGACTACGGCATCTTCCTCCAGGAGCCAACCGATCGTCACCAGCGCTTTTCCTGGCTGACGGTGGGCCTGTCGGCGATCAGCGCTCTGCTTTCTTTCGGACTGCTGGCGCTCAGCAACAGTCCTCCCTTGCATGCATTCGGATTGACCATGCTGATCGGCATGGCCTTGGTCTGGCTCATTTCGCCGTGTTTTCGCGGTGCCGCTTCTTCCTCTTTGAGCCCTCATGAAACTAAACAATAGTACCGAACAGCATGACATCCTTATCATCGGCGCCGGTCCGGCCGGCGCCGTGGCTGCAGCCATGCTGCGTCGCCGCGGCCATCAGGTGCTGGTGGTAGAGCGCGAACAATTTCCTCGTTTCTCCATCGGCGAAAGCCTGCTGCCGCAAAGCATGGTCTATCTGGAACAGGCCGGCATGTTGCAAGCAGTCGTGGAACACGGTTTCCAGTTCAAGAACGGCGCCTCCTTCGTCTGCGGAGAACGCCAGACCGCATTCGACTTCCGCGACAAGCATTCGCCCGGCTGGGGTACCACCTATCAGGTGCAGCGCGCCGATTTCGACCATCTGCTGGCGCAACAAGCCGAACTCCAGGGCGCGGAGATACGCTATCGCCACAGTGTCACCGCAGTCGACCTGGACGGCGAGCGTCCACGCACGCAAATGCGCGACGCCGATGGTCGCGACTACACGATCGAATCCCGTTTCATCCTCGACGCCAGCGGTTTCGGACGGGTATTGCCGCGCCTGCTCGACCTGGTGCGGCCATCCGGGTTTCCCCTGCGCGGCGCCTGCTTTACGCACATCGCCGACGGCATCCGCGATCCGCAATTCGATCGCAACAAGATTCGCATCACGGTACATCCCGAACATCATGACGTCTGGTACTGGCTGATTCCCTTTGCCCACGGACGCTGCTCCATCGGCGTGGTGGCCGAAGCGTCCTTCCTGGCCACCATTGCCGGCGACGAAACGCACAGGCTGCGCACCCTGGTCATGCAAGACCCTGCCCTGCGCGTCCTGTTGCAGCACGCCGAATGGGATACGCCGGCGCGCGCCATTTCCGGCTATGCCGCCAACGTCACCTCGCTGTGGGGCAAGAACTTCGCGCTGCTCGGCAATGCCGGCGAATTCCTCGATCCGATTTTTTCTTCGGGCGTGACGATTGCGTTGAAGTCCGCCAGTCTGGCCACGGAAACCCTCTCACGCATGCTCGCCGGCGAGAGTGTGGACTGGGAAGCCGATTATGCAGTCCCGCTGAAGAACGGCGTCAACACCTTCCGCACATTCGTCGAATCCTGGTATGCCGGCGGCTTCCAGAAGATCATCTTCCACGAACAGCAGGAGCCGGCAATCCGCCGCATGATTTCATCGATTCTGGCCGGCTACGCCTGGGATCTCAGCAATCCGTTCGTAAGCGAGAGCAAACGCCGCCTGACCGCACTGGAAAGCATATGCGCCTGAATTTTCCGGCTCCGTTGATCTTCTGCGCGGCTGCGGTAGCCATGGCGCTGCTGCTGTCCGCCTGCTCGACCGCACCGACGGAACCGCCGGCGCCGTCGGCCCGGCTGCATCTGCAGCTGTCGCCTGCTTCACTCGGCGCCTCGATCAGCCTGCAACAGCACCTGACCGTGGAACGAGCCGGCCGCACCGATGACATCGATACCGTGCTTGAAATCGAACCGGACCATCTCGACCTGGTCGGCCTGGCTTTCGGCCAGCGCGTCATGTCCTTGCACTACGACGGCAAGGAACTGAAAACCTGGCGCCACTTCATGCTGCCCAAGGAAGTTCAGGGGGAAGACGTGTTGCAGGACGTGCAACTGACGCTGTGGCCGGCCGCTGCCATCCGCACCGCTTTGCCGCCCGGCTGGGAACTCGAGGAAGACGGCATGCAACGGACCTTGCTGCTGCATCGCGAAGTCATCGCACAAATCGATTATCCTGACCGCAAAGCGTGGGGCGGCAAGGTAATCCTGACCAATTTGCGCTATCGCTACAAGCTGACCATTCAATCGGTTGTCACCGCACCATGACGCGCACCAGGACCATTTATCTCAACGCATTGGGCATGATTTGCTCGCTCGGCGCCACGCATGCCGGCATCCGGCAGCGCCTGTTCGCCGGCGACAGCGGGTTGCGCGCCAACGAGCGCTACGCACTCAACGGCGTTCCGCGCATCGTCGGCAGCATCACCGTTCCCGATGAAGAACTGCCCACGGCGGCGCATCTGCCGCTGCGGGACCGCAGCCGCAACAATCGCGTCGCGCTTGCCGCGCTTGCGCAGATACGCCCTGAAGTGGAGGCGCTGATCGCGCGCTTCGGTCCGGATCGCATCGGCATCGTGCTCGGCACCAGCACCTCCGGCATTGCGGAAGGCGAAGCGGCCTTCAGACATTACGTCGCCCACGGGAAATTTCCCCAGCAGTTCCATTACGGCCAGCAGGAACTCGGCTCGCCTGCCGCTGCGCTGGCGACGACACTGGGCCTGAGCGGCCCGGCCTATGTCCATTCCAGCGCCTGCTCATCGAGCGCCAAAGCCATGGCCAGCGCCGCACGCCTGATCAGCATGGGACTATGCGACGCCGTTATCAGCGGTGGAGTGGATACGCTGTGCGACTTCACGATCGCCGGCTTCTCTTCGCTGGATTCGGTCAGCGCCGAGCGTTGCAACCCGCTCAGCATCAACCGCCGCGGCATCAACATCGGCGAAGGCGCCGCGCTGTTTCTCATGAGCTCTGAGGCCGCCACCGTTGCACTGTGCGGCTGGGGAGAATCGTCCGACGCTCATCATATTTCCGCGCCCGATCCGGATGGAATCGGCGCCACCCTGGCGATCAGGCAGGCGCTGCAACGCGCCGCGATTGCGCCGGAGCAGATCGACTACATCAATCTCCACGGTACGGCGACACTGCAAAACGACGCCATGGAATCGAAAGCGATCCACCAGCTGTTCGGCGCAGAGGTGCCGGTCAGTTCAACCAAATCCTTCACGGGACATGCCCTGGGCGCCGCCAGCGCCATCGAAGCCGGGCTGTGCTGGCTGGCGATGCAAGACGGCAATCCTGCCGGCATGTTGCCGCCGCACCTGTGGGACGGCCACGCCGATCCGGCGCTACCGGCCCTGCATGTCGTCCGGGTCGGGGAATCGCTGGGCAAACCTCCCCGCTATGTGTTGAGCAATTCGTTCGCCTTTGGCGGCAGCAACGCGGCGCTGATCCTGAGGAGGGACTGAAATGCAGACCAAAATGCAAACCGAAATGCAATTTCCGCAGATCGCCACCCTGGTTCCGCATGCCGCTCCCATGTTGCTGCTGGACCGCGTGGTCAGCGCCGACGCCGACAAGCTGTGCGCGGAAGTCGCCATCACCGACGACAGCATGTTCCAGACCGGAGCCGGCGTCGGCGCCTGGGTCGGCATCGAATACATGGCGCAGGCGATCGCCGCCTGGGCCGGTTATCATGCGCAACAGCGCGGTGAAGCAGTCAAGATCGGCTTCCTGCTCGGTGCGCGCCGCTACGACGCCAGCGTGCCTTGCTTCGTCACCGGCAGCACCCTGCACGTCGAAGTCGAGAAACTGCTGCAGGCCGACAACGGCCTGGGATCGTTCGCCTGCAGCATCAAGGATGCGGACTCACAACAACAACTGGCGCAGGCGACAATTTCAGTCTTCCAGCCGCATGACGCCAGGGAATTTCTACAAGAAGGTTCATCATGACAACAACGGGGAACAACACCATCCTGGTCACCGGCTCCAGCCGCGGCATCGGCAAGGCGATTGCGCTGCGCCTGGCGCGCGACGGCTACGACATCGTCCTGCACTGCCACAGCCGGCGCGATGCCGCCGACGCAGTGGCGAAAGAGATCGAGGCGCTGGGACGCAGCACGCGCGTACTGCAGTTCGACATCGCCGACCGGGCGCAGACCTCCGACATCCTGCTGCAGGATGTTGAGCAGCACGGCGCTTATTACGGCGTGGTCTGCAACGCCGGCATCGCACGCGACAATGCCTTTCCGGCCATGCCCGGCGTCGACTGGGACAGCGTGCTCAAGACCAATCTCGATGGCTTCTACAACGTGCTGTATCCGCTCGTGATGCCGATGATCCGCCGCCGCAAGCCTGGACGCATCGTCACGCTGGCCTCTGTCTCCGGGATGGTCGGCAATCGCGGCCAGGTCAACTACAGCGCCGCCAAGGCCGGCATCATCGGCGCCACCAAGGCGCTCGCGCTGGAACTGGCCAAGCGCAACATCACCGTCAACTGCGTCGCGCCGGGCCTGATCGATACCGACATGACCGACGAATTGCCGATGGAGGAAATCGTCAGGATGATTCCCGCGCGCCGCGCCGGCAAGCCGGAAGAAGTCGCATCGGCAGTCAGCTTCCTGATGCAGGAAGATGCCGCCTATATCACGCGCCAGGTCATCTCGGTCAACGGAGGCTTGGTATGACCGCAAACAATCGCTCCCGGCAAGAACGCCGCGTCGCCGTCACCGGCATGGCAGGCATCAGCCCCATCGGCAACGACTGGCATAGCGCGCAGGAGCACCTTCGGAGCTATCGCAACGCGGTCGTGCGCATGCCTGAATGGGATGAGTACAACGGCCTGCATACGCGCCTCGGAGCACCGGCTGCGGCCTTCGAACTGTCCGAGCGCTACAATCGCAAGAGCACGCGCAGCATGGGCCGTGTCGCAGTGCTGGCGACCCGCGCCAGCGAATGGGCGCTGGCCGACGCCGGTCTGCTCGACGATCCGCTGCTGCGCAACGGCGGCATCGGCATCGCCTACGGTTCGTCGGCCGGCACGCCCAGTGCAGTTGCCGACTTCAGCATGCTGTTCACGGAAAAAAGCACCCGGAACATCAACGCCAACACCTACCTCAAGATGATGGCGCACACCGCGCCGGTCAATATGGGTGTGTTCTTCGGCGTCACCGGCCGCATCATCACCACCTCCAGCGCCTGCACCTCAGGCAGCCAGGGTATCGGCTACGCCTATGAAACGATACGCAGCGGCCGCCAGATCGCCATGATCGCGGGCGGCTCGGAAGAACTGTGCGCCTCGGAAGCTGCCGTGTTCGACACCCTGTACGCCACCAGCGTGCGCAACGACACGCCGGCCATCACGCCCAGCCCGTTCGACGAACAACGTGACGGCCTAGTGCTGGGCGAAGGCGCCGGCACGCTGATCCTGGAAGACCTGGAACATGCGCAGGCGCGCGGCGCCCGCATCTATGCGGAGATCGTCGGCTTCGGCACCAACAGCGACGGCAGCCACGTCACCAATCCCAACGCCGACACCATGAAGATCGCCATCGACATGGCGCTGGCCGATGCAGGCCTGGACGCCGCCGCAATCGGTTACATCAACGCCCACGGCACCGGCACCAAACAGGGCGACGTCGCCGAGTCCAACGCCACCGCGCGCGTATTCGGCGACCGGACGCCGATCAGTTCACTCAAGAGCTACATGGGCCACACGCTGGGCGCCTGCGGCGCGTTGGAAGCCTGGCTCAGCATCGAGATGATGCACGCCAACTGGTTCGCCCCGACCATCAATCTGACGCGCGTCGACCCGGAGTGCGGCGAACTCGACTACATCGCCGGGGAAGGCCGTGCACTCGAATGCGAATACATCATGTCGAACAATTTTGCGTTCGGCGGGATCAATACATCGCTGATTTTCAAACGCCACCCCTGATTTCGCTCATCCACCAGAAAAGGAAAAAACCATGCAAAAAATCTGCTCTCTGTTGATTGCCGCCAGCATCCTGAGCGTCGCAAGCCTGCCGGCCCAGGCGCGCGATACCAAGCATCTTCTGTCCATCGAGGATGGCCTCAACACCAAGGACGCCGAAAGCAAGCTGAGCGGGACCGTGAAGTTCTATTTTGCAGACCAGCCGCATCCGGCAGTTCTTGAAAAACTGGCCACTGACTTTTCCAATCGCAAGACCAACTCCTTCGGCAAGTCCGACGAAGTTGCCTGCAACTGGGCATTCCTTTCCGCCCTCCTCGCGTTCGAGACGCGCGCCAAGCAATTGGGTGCAAATGCGGTGGTCAATATCGTCAGCTATTACAAGAAAGACGAAATGGCCAGCACAAGCAAGTTCGAATGCCACGCAGGCGCCATCGTTGCTGGTGTTGCCTTAAAGGGCGATTTTGTCAAAATCGCCGACAAGTAATCAGGCGTCCTCAGCAAGCCTTCCCGCGGCCACGCTCTGGCTGCTGGACGGCGGCCTGATCTCCGACGGCAAGCTGGCCTCATTCCACACGCTGCTTGCCTCGGATGAACGTCACCGTCTCAAGCACTTTTCGCGCACCGCGCGCGCTCGCGAATTCGTGTTGGGCCGCATGCTTCTGCGGCATGCGGCGCGCCATCTGCTAGGACCGGCTGCGAGGCACGTGGACGTTGCCGAACGCAAACACCATGCGCCTGTCCTGTCATTTTCCTCACTCTCTCCCACACCCGATTTTCATTTCAGCATCTCACACAGCCGTGGCTGGATTGCTTGCATGGCAAGCACTGCTTGCGCCATCGGGCTCGACATTGAAAACAAAATGCCTGCGCGAGACGTCAAAGAACTGGGTGCAGCCGCATTCGACGATGCAGGAAGAGAATGGCTTGCCGGTCTCGACGAGCTACGCCGGGAGGAGGGATTTTATCGGTTGTGGAACAACCAGGAAGCGCTGTACAAGCTGCGTGGCAATTTCACTCAAAAGACCGGCCAGATTTCCTGCAATACGGGCTGGAATTGCTTCGCCATCGAACACTCCTGCCTGCACATCGGCGTATGTGCGGCCCAGGAGCTAACCTCGTTCGACATCATTGAACTGCAGACACTTGACGTCTAACGCAGCATGAACGACATCGCCGACAGGCTGTTGAGCACGCGCACCACGAACTCCACCGACGGCGCGTCGAACTTCAGCGTCACCGCATCCACCCGCTCGACGATCGGCAACTGACAGAATAGGTCCGTCAGCGCCGGCGTCTGCACCTGCAGGCGGCAGGTGACCGGGACTTCAATGCGGTACTTCGGCATCTGGGTGGCGCGCGCGGCCTGCACCGCCTCCTGCGCCACCTCTTCCAGCAGAGTGCAGGCCTGCTGCGGCGACAGCGAATCGCCGCTGTTGGCGCCATGCGCTTTCTTGATTTCGGCGAAATGCGCGTGCGGGAACAGCGGCGCGGTTTCCTTGATGAAGACGTCGTCGCCGCTGCCGAAAATCACCGGCACGCCGTATTCGCCCGCCAGCGCACCGTAAATCCCCGCTTCGCCCAACTCGGCGCCATTGAGCCAGACGCGTGAAAACGCGAAGCTGTTGATGGTGTGCGCCAGGATGCCGCCGGTCTGTGAGCGCGAGTGGTAGCCGACCATCATGACGGCGTCGACGTCTCCGGCCACGCCGCCCATCATGCCCAATACGCGCGGCTTGCCCAGCACGACCCGCGCGTCCGGATGCAGCAGGTCGGGCAAGAGGTTGCGAAAGCTGCCATGCGAGTCGTTGACGACGATGTTGCCGGCGCCGCCGGCCAGTGCGCCGCGGATGACGGCATTGGCTTCTTCGGTCATCTGGCGTCGCGCGCGTTCGTATTCACCGTTGCCGGGACGCGTCTGCTCGGGATGGAATACGCCGGCAATACCTTCGATGTCGACGGAAATCAGGATGTTCATGCATGCTCCATGGTGGCGAGGATCTCCAGCAAATCGCTCAGCGAGCGCCGCTGGTGACCGTCCCTGCCCTTGACCGCTTCCGCGGCAAACAAGGCATTGAGGATGGCTTGCTCGGTGCTGTCTGCCACCGCGTAAAAAAACGGGTCGAGCAGGTTGTCGTGCAAGCAGGAAAAATGCAGTGCGGGCGATGCCGCATCGGCCATATGCGGCACCGTCTGCGCCGTGGAAAACGCCAGCGCGATGTCGCCGCTGCCGTGGCCGTAGACCGAACCGGTGCGCGCCAGGCCGACGCCGGCGCGTCCCGCCAGGCGGCGTAACTGGCGCGCGTCGAGCGGCGCATCGGTGGCGATCAGCATGATGATGGAACCCTTCTCGGGTTCGTCGAACCGTTTTTGCAGGCATTTGAGGGTCTTGCCCAGCCGTTCGCCGTCCACCACCAGATCGGGCAATTTACCGAAATTGGCCAGCACCAGCGCGCCGACCGTGTATTCAGCGCTGCCGATTGCGACCTTGCGCGAAGCGCTGCCGATGCCACCCTTGAGATCGAAGCACGACATCCCGCGACCGGCGCCGACTGCGCCTTGCACCACCGTCCCGGAGGCATTGTCGAGCGCCTGGCGGTAATGTTGCTCTTCCACCGCGAAGGCCTGCATGTCGTTGAGATAGCCGTCGTTGCATTCGAACACCAGCGGATTGACGCTGGGCAGGCTGCGCCCGATGCCGGGATTGTCGGCCACGGCGGCGCGCGTCTGCGCAATGGCCACTGCACCGACGGCGAAGGTATTGGTCAGGGCGATCGGCGTTTCGAGCACGCCCAGTTCCTCGACCTGCATCAGGCCGACGCTTTTACCGAAGCCGTTGAATGTCACCGCTGCAGCCGGGACTTTCTGGCGGAACAGATCCCCGCCATGCGGACGCACCACCGTGACCCCGGTCTGGATCGCGCCGTAGTTGAGGGTGCAATGGCCGACCGTCACGCCGGGCACGTCGGCGATGCTGTCCGCCGGTCCGGCAGGCAGGCGGCCGATGTGTGGAGGAGATATCTTGCTCATGGAATTGCCGGCGGAAAGACGCGCCTTTATTTCTGATCCAGCTTCGGATCGAGCGCATCGCGCAGACCGTCGCCGAGCAGGTTGAACGCCAGCACCGTCAGGAAGATCGCCAGGCTGGGGAAGATCGCGATATGCGGTGCCGTCATCATGTCGGCGCGCGCCTCGTTGAGCATGGCGCCCCACTCCGGCGTCGGCGGTTGCGCACCCAGGCCGAGGAAGGACAGGCTGGCGGCCGTAATGATCGAGGTGCCGATGCGCATCGTGAAATACACCACGACCGATGAAATCGTGCCGGGGAAGATGTGCCGCAAAATGATCGTCATGTCGTTGGCGCCGATGCTGCGCACCGCTTCGATGTAGGTCAGTTGCTTAAGAGACAGCGTATTGCCGCGCACCAGCCGGGCAAACGCGGGGATGCTGAAGATCGCCACCGCGATGATCACGTTGGTCATGCCGTTGCCCAGGATGGCCACGATGGCGATAGCCAGCAAGATGCCGGGGAACGCAAACAGCACGTCGCAGATGCGCATGATGACGCGATCCGCCCAGCCTTCGTAGTAACCGGCCACCAGCCCCAGGAAAGTGCCGGCAATGGCGCCTACCGCCACCGACGAAAATCCCACCGCTAGCGACAATTGCGTGCCGACCAGGATGCGGCTGAAAATGTCATGACCCAGCGAATCGACGCCGAACCAGTGCGCCAGGGACGGCCCCGCGTTGAGCGCGTCGTAGTCGAAATAATTCTCGGCGTCGTACGGCGAGATGTACGGCGAGATGATCGCGATCACCACCAGAAACAGCACGAAGGCGCCGGCCGCCAGGGCCAGCGGCTGCTTTTTGAACTTGCGCCAGAACTCGCTCCAGGGCGTGCGGATCGGTTTGGAGGCCGTTGCGGCCACGGGATTTGCGGCAGGGGTAATGGAAGTCGACATGCGCTGCCTCACTTGTAACGAATGCTCGGATTGATGACGGCGTACAGCACGTCGACAATCAGATTGATGAAGATGAATTCCAGCGAGAACAACAGGATCTCGGCCTGGATGATCGGATAGTCGCGCATTTCGACGGCGTCGATCAGCAGGCGTCCCATGCCGGGCCAGTTGAAGACTTTTTCCACCACGATGGAGCCGCCCAGCAAGAAGCCGAACTGCAAGCCCATCATCGTCACCACCGGGATCAGCGCGTTGCGCAGGCAATGCTTGGCGATCACGATGCGCTCGTTGAGGCCCTTGGCGCGCGCAGTACGGACGAAGTCCTCCTTCATGATCTCGATGAACGAGGAGCGCGTGAAGCGCGCCATGATCGCCGCCACGCCGGCGCCCAGCGTCAGCGACGGCAGCACATAATGGCGCCAGCTGTCGGCGCCCACCGTCGGCAGCCAGCCCAGTTGCACGGAGAATACTTCCATCAGCACCATGCCCAGCGCGAACGGCGGGAAGGAAATCCCAGAGACCGCCAGCGTCATGCCGGCGCGGTCGGGCCATTCGTTACGCCACACCGCCGAGAAGACGCCGATGAACAAACCGAAGATCACCGCCCAGATCATGCTGGTGACGGTGAGCCACAAGGTCGGCCAGAAGCGTTCCATGATTTCCTGGCTGACCGGTAACTTGCTGCGCAGCGAAGTGCCGAAGTCGCCATGCGCGGCGTTCACGAAGAAGCGCACGAACTGTTTATGAATTGGCTGGTCGAGGCCAAGATCGGCACGGATCAGCGCCACGGTCTGCTCGTCGGCTTCCGGCCCCGCCGCCAGCCGCGCCGGATCGCCGGGCAGCAAGTGGACGAACAGGAACACCATCACCGCGACCAGCAACAGGGTCGGGATCAAGCCCAGAAGACGTTTTAAAACATAAGAAAACATGGCGCGTCCTGCAATGATTCAACTGCTGGGGAGCAACCGCCCGCCTGACTTGCCTGGGCGACTGCCGGGAATTCTGAAAATACGATGCTGCACGACTGCGGTGCCGCGGGCTCCGCCATCCCGGCGGAGCCCTTGCTGCTTCCGGCTACGGCGCTTACTTCAATTCGATTTCATCGAAGTTGAACGACGCATCGGGCATCACGTACACGCCCTTGAGGTTCTTGCTGCGTGCGTACAAGACCTTTTCCGTCACCAGGAAGGCCCATGGCGCATCCTTCCAGATTTCAGTCTGTGCATCCTTGTACAACGCCGCTTTCTGGGTACGATCGGTCACGGTCAGAGCCTGGGCGATGTCGCTGTCGACCTTGTCGCTCTTGTAGTAAGCGGTGTTGAACAGTTTCGGCGGGAAGGCTTCGGATGCCAGCAGCGGACGCAGGCCCCAGTCGGCTTCACCGGTCGACGACGACCAGCCGGCGTAATACAGGCGCACGGGTGCGGTATCCGGATTCGGCGCGCTCTCGACCTTCTCGACGCGTTGACCGGCTTCCATCGCCTGCACCTTGACCTTGATGCCGACCTGCGCCAGTTGCTGTTGCAGGAACTGGATGATCTTCAACGCGGTGGTGTGGGTATAGGCTGACCAGAGTTCGGTTTCGAAACCGTTCGGGTAACCGGCTTCGGCCAGCAGCGCCTTGGCTTTCTTCACGTCATACGGCCATGGGCCGGTCTTGACCGCGTAGTCCACGCCTTGCGGCAGCACGCCGTCCATCGGTACGGCATAACCGCTGAAGGCGACCTTGACCAGCGCATCCTTGTTGATCGCGTAGTTGATGGCCTGGCGGACCTTCACGTTGTCGAACGGCTTTTGCCTGACGTTCATCGACATGTAGCGCTGAATGATGGAAGGACCGGTCACGATGTCCAGTGCGCCCTTGCCCTTCAACAGCTCGGCCTGCTCATACGGCAGCGGGAAGGTGAAGTTCGCTTCGCCGGTCTGCATCATCGCCGAGCGCGAGTTGTTGTCGACCACCGGCTTCCAGATCACTTCGTCGACCTTTGGATAGCCGGCCTTCCAGTAGCCGGCGAATTTCTCGGCCTTCATGTAGTCGGTCTGTTTCCACTCGACGAACTTGAACGGGCCGGTGCCGACCGGGTGGAAGGCGATGTCCTTGTTGCCCCATTGCTTGAGCGCAGCCGGCGAAATCATCACCGCCGACGGATGTGCCAGCACGTTAATGAAGGCCGAGAACGGCTCCTTCAGCACGATCTTGACGGTGTAGTCGTTCAGTACTTCAGTGCGGGCCACGCGATTGAACAGGACGTAACGCTTGAGCTTGTTGTCGGGATTGGTGACGCGGTCCATCACGGCCTTGACGGCATCGGCCTTGAACGTGGTGCCGTCATGGAACTTCACGCCCTGGCGCAGGCGGATGGTGTATTCCAGGCCGTCCTTGCTGACCAGATAGCCTTCGGCCAGCACGTTGACCAGCTTGAGGTCCTTGTCGAACGCGAACAGGCCTTGATAGAAGGACTTGGTCACGGCCAGCGACAGCGTGTCGTTGGCGTCATAAGGGTCCATCGTGGTGAAGGTCGAGGCGACCGCGAGCGTGACGCTCTTGGCGGCCCAGGCATGCACGGCGGCGAACTGCATGGTGGTGCCGATGGCGCCGAGCGCAAGCCAGCGGATGACAGTTGTGCCGCGACGGGAAGAGTGGGTAGTCATGGTTAGGCTCCTGGGTTTCTGAAAGATTAAAGAGGCGACAACAAACTAAAAAACACTGGAAACATTAAAACGCAGCGGAAATACGATGTTCTGCAACAAAATGGCCGGGGCCGACTTGCTTCAAAGGTTCGACCAGCGGATCGTCTCCGATGGCGCGAATGGGGCTGGGGATCTCATCGTTTTGCAAGCCTTTTTTCAAGTGGCGCAGCTCGGGATCGGCCACCGGTACGGCAGCCATGAGTTTGCGCGTGTAAGGATGCTGAGGATTTTCAAAGACCGCGCGGCGCGGACCGATCTCTACGATCTGGCCCAGGTACATCACCGCGACGCGATGGCTGATGCGCTCCACCACCGCCATGTCGTGCGAGATGAAGATAAACGAGATGCCGAGCTCGGCCTGCAGATCCAGCATCAGGTTGACGATCTGCGCCTGGATCGAGACGTCCAGCGCCGACACCGATTCGTCGGCGATGACGATCTTCGGATTCAGGGCCAGGGCGCGCGCGATGCAGATGCGCTGGCGCTGGCCGCCGGAAAACTCATGCGGGTAGCGTTGTGCATGTTCCGGCAGCAAACCGACGCGCGTAAGCAGCGCATCAACGCGCTCTTGCGCGCCTTCGTTCATGCCATGGACCAGCATCGGCTCCATGATGGAATAGCCGACCGTGAGGCGCGGGTCGAGCGAAGCGAACGGGTCCTGGAAAATGAACTGGATGTCGCGGCGCAGTTCGCGCAATTCCGAACGCGGCAGTTCCGCCAGGTTGCGGCCGCCGAACTCGACCTTGCCGCCGCTGATTTCGACCAGGCGCAGCAGCGAGCGGCCGGTAGTCGACTTGCCGCAGCCGGACTCGCCGACGATGGCCAGCGTCTCGCCGGCATACAGATCGAAGCTGACGCGTTCGACCGCATGCACCCGTTGTTTGACGCGACCAAAGATGCCGCTCTTGACGTCGAAGCGTGTCGTCAGGTCGGTGACCTTGAGGATAGGCTGGCGCTGCTGCGCGATCTCCGAGGCGGCCTGCAGTTCTTCGGCGATGGCGTCCGGCTTGGCTTCGGCGCTCGGTGCGATGCCGAAGCGCGACGGCGTGTCGGTACCGGTCATTGCGCCCAGACGCGGCACCGCCGCCAGCAAGGCTTGCGTGTAAGGATGGGCCGGCGCGACAAAAATGCTGCGCACATCATTCTCTTCCACTTTTTCGCCGCGGCACATGACGACGACGCGATCGGCGATCTCCGCCACCACGCCCATATCGTGGGTGATGAAGACCACCGCCATCTGCATTTCTTCCTGCAGCGAGCGAATCAATTGCAGGATCTGCGCCTGGATGGTCACATCCAGCGCCGTGGTCGGCTCGTCGGCGATCAACAGCGACGGCTTGCACGACAAGGCCATCGCGATCATCACGCGCTGGCGCATGCCGCCCGAGAGTTGGTGCGGATGGCGGCCGAGCACGCGTTTGGCTTCCGGGATGCGCACCATCTCCAGCATGCGCAGCGCTTCGGCGCTGGCTGCGGAATGGCTCTTGCGCTGATGCAGGCGGATCGATTCGGCAATCTGCTCACCCACCGTGAAGACAGGATTGAGCGAGGTCATCGGCTCCTGGAAGATCATCGCGATCTCGGCGCCGCGGATGCTGCGCATGGTCGATTGCGGCGCCTTGACCAGGTCCAGTGCGCTGTCGCCGCTATTGTTGCGGCGCTGGAACTGCATGCTGCCGGAGACGATGCGACCGCCGCCATGCTCGATCAGGCGCATGATGGCCAGCGACGACACCGACTTGCCGGAGCCCGATTCGCCGACGATGGCCAGCGTCTCGCCCTTGTCGACATGGAAGGACAGACCGCGCACCGCTTCCACCGTGCGTTCGGAACCGGTGAAGGTGACGCCGAGATTGTCGACGGTCAGCACGCGCTGTGCGCTGCCTGCGCTGCCTGCGCTACCTGTGATATCGGAGATCGGCGATTGTTGATCGTGCATGGCCATTTCGTTGCGTCCTTCGCTACTGCTTATTTATAGATTGCCGTGACCGGCGTGTCGCCGCCACGGGCATAACCGCGATACATGCCTTCGGTGTTGAACGACAGCTCCAGATTGCCTTGCGCGTCGACGGCGATCAGGCCGCCGCGCCCTTCGTAAGCCGGCAGCACCTGCATGACCACCTGCTCCATGGCTTCCTGCAAGGTTGCGCCCGCATAGGCCATGCGCGCCGCGACGTCGTAGGCGGCGACGGTGCGCATGAACACTTCACCGGTACCGGTTGCGGAGATGGCTGCAGTCGCGTTGGCGGCATAGCAGCCCGCGCCGATCAGCGGCGTGTCGCCGACGCGCCCGACCTGCTTGTTGGTGATGCCGCCGGTGGAGGTTGCCGCCGCGACGTTGCCGTGCATGTCGAGCGCCACTGCGCCGACAGTGCCGAATTTATTGTCAGGATCGATCGGATCGACCGGCGCAGATCCGTGCGCCGACTCCTTGAAGGTGAACGCCGCCGCGTCGTGATCCAGCATCATGCCGCTCTGCTCGCGCACACGCAGCCATTGCTGATGGCGTGCATCGGTATGGAAGTAGGTCGGATCCACGATCGCCAGGCCCTGCTGGCGTGCAAAGGCGTCGGCGCCGCAACCTGCCAGCAAGACATGCGCGCTTTTTTCCATGACGGCGCGCGCCGCCAGTACCGGGTTGCGCACGCAGGTGATATTGGCGACCGCGCCAGCCTTGAGCGTGGCGCCATCCATGATGGCGGCGTCGAGCTCATGCGTGCCGGCGCGGGTATAGACCGCACCTTTGCCGGCGTTGAACAGCGGACAGTCTTCCAGCAGCCGCACTGCTTCACTGACCGCATCGAGCGCCGAGCCGCCGGCAGTCAGCACCGCTTGCGCGGACTTCAGGATCGCGTGGAGTTCGCGATGGTAATTGGCTTCGTCGGCTGCGCTCAGCGCGCTGCGCGTGATCGTGCCCGCGCCGCCGTGGATGGCGATGACTGGGGTGTTCATGATTTCCTGTTCTTTGTTGCGGGCCGGCCGTTGGCGGTGGTGACAGCGGCGGCGGCTTTTTTTGTCATGCGAACCGGCTCATGCTGCTCGGCCTGGTACAGCCATGGCAATACGAATTCGGTCATCTCCGACGCGGCCTGCACCGAGCGCTTGGCGCGATGTGCGACCGCATCGCACAGCGCCTGGATCAGCACCAGCGCGGCGGCATCCGAGGTCGGCGACAACTGCCGCTCGGTCTGCGAATAGATGGTCACGTCGGCCAACGGCACCAGCGGCGAATGCGGCAAGTCGGTGAAGGCGATCAGCCTGGCGCCCTTCTCGACTGCGCGGCGCGCCAGGCGCACCGTGTCGGTGGCATAGCGCGGATAGGCCATGGCGATGACGACGTCGCGCTCATCGAGCTTGAAGAACTGGCGGCCGGTCTGCGACGGCCCGCCCGGATGCACGCCCGACAGAACGGTGCGGCAGAACGGTTCGAGCGCATGCACCATGATGCCGGCCAGGAAAGCGCTGGCGCCGAAGCCGATCACAAAGATGCGCTCGGCCTTCAGAATCATCTCGACGGCCTGATCGCAATGTTCGGGCACCAGGCTTTGACGCGTGGCCTCGATATTCCGGATGTCGTTGCTGAGCGCGGCGGAGATGATTTCCACGCTGGTGGCGCTCTTCTGAACTTCGTGACGCATCTTTTCCACCGGCGCAAGCGACGAGGCGAAGTCGGCCACCAGCGCATTGCGGAACGGCGCATAGCCGTCGAAACCCAGTGCATGCGCGAAGCGGTTGGCGGTCGCCAGCGAAATCCCGGCGGCCTCCGACAATTCGTCGATGGTCATGGTGGCGGCGCGAAAAGTGTTGGCCAGCACGTAGTCGGCGGTCTTGCGATGCGCCTTAGACAGATTCGGATACAGCTTGCCCAGCACGCGCGCCACTGCGCCGCCGCCTTGCAAGGATGTGGTCTTTGAATTGTGCATGTGACGTTGGCCGGAATCGGAAAGGCTGCAAAAAATGTAAATATATTTTCATTATTTTCAAAAGTAAAGAAAATATCCTTTCAAAAATGAAAGTAAAAATCTTTGCACCTTTAGCGCGCGCAGATGCACCGCGATAGCGAGAAAATTTGGGGAAATTCGGGTGCGTTGCACCAAAGCGGAATCCTGGCGACGCGACTAACTCCGGCCCGCGTCCACGCTTGCGACGCCGAAAAAAGACATGCGCCAGCCACCGTGAAAACACGCCGATGCGAGACCGTCATGCTGCAGTGAAGCAGAACGACGGCCCTCCGGACAGGAACAACAGGAAATTATTTGCGGGGTGAGATGAGACGATGCCGCAACAGGTTTCAGCGCGGCACGACTTCGCGCAATTCGATCAGGTTGCCGAACGGGTCGGCCGTATAGATGCGGATGAAACCGGGAATCGGCGCATCCTCCTGCACCGGAAAGCCGCCCTCCTTCAACGCCGCCATCATCGGCGCCAGCGTATCGACGATCAGCCCCGGATGGGCGTTCAGCGCCGGCTGGAATTCCTTGTCGATGCCCAGATGCAGTTGCAGCACGCCGCACTGGAACCACAGGCCGCCGCGCGCCTGCAAGGCAGCCGGCTTGGGCAGCTCCGGCATGCCGAGGATGCCGCCAAAGAAGCGCCGGGCGGCGTCTTCGCCGCCGGCGGGCATGGCGAGCTGGATATGATCGATGGCGGTGACTGGCATGGGAATCCTCTTTGCTGGCGGCAGGCTGGCTGCGGAAATATTCTGCGAGAATTCTATCCCTTCGCCGCAAGCGCCGCTGGCGACGCCGAAAACGCCTGCTGGCTTAATAGCCGCGGCTTTGAGAGAATGGCGGCCATGAACATCCGCTTCCTCGAAACCTTCGTCTGGCTCGCCAAGCTGAAAAATTTCCGCCTGACCGCCGAGCGCCTGCACACCACGCAGGCGGCGGTGTCGAGCCGCATCGCCACGCTGGAACAGGATTTCGGCGTGCGCCTGTTCGACCGCGGCGCGCGCGAAGTGACGCTGACCACGGACGGCAGCAAGGCGCTGGTGTATGCGGAGCGCATGGTCAAGCTGATGCGCGAGATGAAGGACGACATGTCCGACAAGCAGGTTTACGCCGGCGTGATCCGCATCGGCGTGATCGAATCGATCGTGCACAGCTGGTTCCCGGATTTCCTCGGACGCGTGCACAAGATGTTCCCGCGCCTGCAGATCGAAATCGCCAGCGACACCACCATCCACCTGCGCGAACAGTTCAGCAAAGGCAACCTCGACATCGTGCTGCAGGCCGAGCCGGTGGCCGGCGCCCATATCACCAATCTCAACCTGTGCGAATTCCCGATGCGCTGGGTAGGCAGTCCCAAGCTCAACATCGGCAGCGAAACGCTGAGCCTGTCCGACCTGGCGACGTTCCCCATCATCAGCTTCGCGCGCAACTCGGGCCCGCATGCGGTGATCGAGCGCCTGTTTTCCGGCAGCGAACGCGGCGCACTGCACGTCAATTGCATCGCCTCGGTCGCCACCATGATCCGGCTGGTCACCGACGGCTTCGGCGTGGCGGCGGTGCCGCCGGCCATCATCCAGCGCGAGCTCAACGAAGAGATCCTGCACACGCTGCGGGTCGACGTCGAGTTTCCGGCGCTGGTGATGCTGGCATGTTTTCGTTCCGACAATGAGAACCCGCTGACCGAAACCGTCGCCCGCATCGCCCAGGAAACCGCTGCCGACTTCGCACTCAATTGGGGACAGGAGATCGCGCGATTGCCGTCGCAGGCGCAGTAGCGATCATCCGCAAGATAGAACCGGCAAGGCCTGCAACCGTTTTTGCGAACAGCACCACAAGGGCGCAGCAGCCCACCCATTTTTGCTCATAAGATTTTCCAATCATCTGCGCCAACAATTTCTTGTTGGACAGCGCCGCCCTCGCTACGCATACTGAATTCACCCAAGATCACAAGATCGTTCATGGCGCCGGATGCAAATGCCGGTGCAAACCAAACGACAGATTTCCGCCAGGCATTTTCCAGCTACGATTTCACCGAGACATTTCCGATGTCCTGCATGTTCTCGTGCTGTGAGAATCGGGCGACCGCTCAATCAATCTCAAAAGCAGGAGAAGGCAAGCATGACCTCGACATCGGCAACATCCCCGACGGCGACCTCCATCCACACGCCCGGCGCGGTGGACATGGAAGTCACCTATAAAAAAATCGCCTGGCGACTGATCCCCTTCTTGGTCTTCCTGTTCGTGCTGGCCTGGATCGACCGCGTCAACGTCGGCTTCGCCAAGCTGCAGATGCTGCAGGACCTGCAATTCTCGGAGGCGATCTACGGGCTCGGCGCCGGTATTTTCTTCATCGGCTACTTCCTGTTTGAAGTGCCGAGCAACCTCCTGCTGGAAAAAATCGGCGCACGCAAAACGCTGGCGCGCATCACCATCCTGTGGGGCCTGGCCTCGATGGCGATGGCCTATGTCACCACGCCTGCGTCGTTCTATGTCCTGCGCTTCCTGCTGGGCGTGTTCGAAGCGGGCTTCTTCCCCGGTGTCGTGCTGTACCTGACCTACTGGTTCCCGGCCCAGCGCCGCGCCCGCGTCAATGGCCTGTTCATGACCTCGTTCGCGATTGCCGGCGCCGTCGGCGGTCCGATCGCGGGCACCATCATGAGCCAGATGGAAGGCGTCGGCCACCTCGCCAACTGGCAATGGCTGTTCATCCTGGAAGGCATTCCTTCGCTGATCGCCGGCGTCTTCGTGCTGCTGTACCTGCCGGAGAAACCAGCCAACGCCAAATGGCTTTCGGTCGCCGAACAACAGGCCGTCACCCAGGCGCTGGTCGCCGAAAACACTTCCGCCAGCAAGCACCTGTCGTTCAAGGACGCCTGCAGCAACTACCGCGTGTGGCTGTGTGCCGCCGTGTATTTCTGCGTGGTCAGCGGCAACGCCACCATCGCCTTCTGGACGCCGTCGATCATCAAGGAGATCGGCATCAAGGGCAACCTGCAGATCGGCCTGATCTCGGCCATCCCGTTCATCGCCGGCACGCTGGCCATGATCTGGAACGGCATCCACTCCGACAAGACCGGCGAGCGCCGCATGCATAGCGCCATCGCCACGCTGATCGCCAGCGTCGGCCTGATCCTGACCGGCCTGACATTGGGCAACGCGGTGATGGCGCTGTGCGCGCTGACGCTCGCCGCCATCGGCATCCTCGCGGCATTCCCGGTGTTCTGGTCGATCCCTGCCGCGTTCCTGGCCGGCACTGCGGCCGCGGGCGGCATCGCGCTGATCAACTCGATCGGTAACCTGGCCGGCTTCGTCGCGCCTTACATGATCGGCGCGCTGAAGACCAGCACCGGTTCGCTGTCCTCGGGCCTGTACTTCGTCGCCGCGCTGGAGTTCCTGGCCAGCTTCCTGGTGGTCGTGTTCGTCAAGAAAACACAAGCCTGATTATTAAGCCCGATTATTTTCCGAGTTGTCCCTGCGCCGCCGTTCTGTTCCTGCATTTCTGCCCCGGCGGCGCACCCTTTTTTCACGCACCTGAAGCAGCCCTATGAAACTCTCTTTCCACACTGACGCAGCAACCCTCAACGTCGACATCGACAATCTCATCATCGCCGGCTGGGCCGGTCGCGACCTGGCCGCCATCGAGCATCACATCGAAGAACTGGCCGCACTGGGTATTCCACGTCCGAGCGCGGTGCCGCTGTATTACCGCGTAGCCAGCAACCAGCTCACGCAATCGGCGACGGTCCAGGTGCTCGGCGGCGAGTCGTCGGGCGAAGTCGAGACCTTCGTCTTCAACGCCGGCGGCGAACTGTACGTCAGCATCGCCTCCGACCACACCGACCGCAAGCTGGAAGCCCACAGCGTGGCGTTTTCCAAGCAGGCCTGCATCAAACCGGTAGCCGCCGTCGCCTGGAAACTGGCCGATGTCGCCGCCTATTGGGACGAGCTGGTGATCCGCTCCTGGATCAAGGAAAACGGCAACGAAGTCCTGTATCAGGAAGGCACGCTGGCCAGCCTGCGCACGCCGCAAGACCTGATCGCCGGCTTCACGGGCGGCAAGGATATCCTGCCCGCAGGCAGCGGCATGACCTGCGGCACGGTTGGCGCCATCGGCGGCATCCGTCCGGCGACGTCGTTCACGATGGAGTTGTTCGATCCGCGCCGCCAGCGTTCGCTGCGCCACACTTACGAAGCGGAAATCCTCGCCGAAGTCGCCTAATCGTTGCTCAATCATTTCCACTCCTGACGCCATGATCCCCAGCCTGCACCAACACAGCGAAGACCTGCGCACCGGCCGCAGCAGCTCGCTCGAACTGACCGAACGCGCCCTCGACCTCGCCGCCGCAGCCGACGGCGAAGGCGCGCGCGTCTTTACGCGGCTCTACGCCGACAGCGCGCGTGCCGCCGCCAGCGCCTCCGATACGCTGCGGGCCGCGGGCCTGACGCGCTCGCCTGTCGACGGCCTGCCGGTCTCCATCAAGGACTTGTTCGACGTCGCCGGCGAAACCACGCTGGCCGGGTCGGTCGCCCTGCGCGGCTATCCGGCCGCAACTGGGAACGCCGTGGTGGTGCAGCGCCTGATCGCCGCCGGCGCGGTGATCGTCGGCCGCACCAACATGACCGAGTTCGCCTACTCCGGCCTCGGCATCAATCCTCACTACGGTACGCCACGCAATCCGTGGCAGCGCGATATTGACGGCGGCCGCATTCCGGGCGGCTCGTCATCGGGCGCGGCGATTTCGGTGACGGACGGCATGGCGGTGGCCGGCGTCGGTTCCGACACCGGCGGCTCGATCCGCATTCCGGCGGCGCTGTGCGGCCTCACCGGATTCAAGCCGACCGCGCGCCGGGTCCCGATGCAAGGCGTGTTGCCGCTGTCCGAGTACCTCGATTCGATCGGCGCGATGGCGCCGACGGTGATGTGCTGCGCCAAGATGGATGCCGTACTGGCCGGCGAAACCTTCGTCGCGCCGGTGACGCATCCGTTGCGCGGCCTGCGCCTGCTGATGCCGACCAATGTGGTGCTGGACGGCATCGACGAGCAGGTTGCCGCCGCCCTGCAAACGGCGCTGTCGCGCCTGTCGGCGGCCGGCGCCGTGATCGTCGAGAGCAAGATCGACGCCTTCAGCGAACTGGCCTCGATCAATGCCAAGGGCGGTTTCACCGCCGCCGAAGCCTGGACCTGGCATCGCAAGCTGATCGCCGAGCGCGAAGCGGCCTACGACCAGCGTGTGGTGTCGCGCATCAAGCGCGGCAAGGACATGGGCGCCGCCGACCTGCTCGACGTCATCCACAGCCGTCGCCGCTGGATCGCTGCAGTGGAAAGACAACTGGCCGGCTTCGACGCGATGATCATGCCGACCGTGCCCATCGTCGCGCCGAAGATCGCCGACCTGCAAGCCAGCGACGACGCTTACTACGCCGCCAACGGCCTGATCCTGCGCAATCCGACCATGATCAATTTCCTCGACGGCTGCGCCATATCGCTGCCCTGCCATGGACAGGGAAATGCACCGGTGGGACTGAGCCTGGCGGCAGCGGGCGGGAATGACCATCGCCTGCTGTCAATCGCGTTGGCGGCGGAGGCGGTGCTGAAGAATTGAACCGGCAGAAATGACGGCTCACGCCGCGGCCTGGGCTGCGGCGGGCGACAGAACAGCGCGCCTCGGCAAGCTGACCCGGAACACGCTTCCTTTCCCGACTTCGCTGCGCACGGCAATCTTGCCGCCGTGTTTGGCAACGATACCGTAGGAAAGCGAAAGTCCCAGGCCCGTTCCGGTTCCAACGGGCTTGGTGGTGAAGAACGGTTCAAAGATCCGTTCCAGATCGGCTTCCGGAATTCCCTTGCCGCTATCCTCCACTTCCACCCAGACCAGGTCTTCATCATGGCCGGTGCGCAATACGATGCGGCCGCGCCCCTCGATCGCCTGACCGGCATTGACGAGCAGGTTGAGGAAGACCTGATTCAACTGGAACGGCAGGCATTCTATGTCCGGAATGCCGCCATATTCCTTGCGGACTTCCGCGGTGTATTTGAGGTCATGCGACACCACGTTCAACGTGCTGTCGAGTCCCTGTTCCAGGTTCGCCCATTGTTTTTCGGCTTCGTCGACGTGCGAAAAGGTCTTCAGATCCTTGACGATGCGGATCACCCGCTGCAACCCGTCCTGCGACTCGCTGAACACGCTGGCGATATCCTCGCGCAGGAAATCGAGGTCGATACGCGCCTTGTGTCCGGCCAGCGCGCGCCGGGTCTCGTCCGGCATCTCCGCTTCAGACTGTTCGTAGGCCGACAGCAGCGCCAGGGTTTCATCGACGTAGCGCTTCAAGGTCCCGAGATTGGAATTGACGAAGCCCACCGGATTGTTGATTTCATGCGCCACGCCCGCCGCGAGTTGACCGATCGAGGCCATTTTTTCCGATTGCAGCAGCTGGCTCTGGGCATCGGCCAGCTTGCGGATCAGCTCGTCCTGCCGGGTCTTTTCCAATTTTAAGGTTTGGTGGGCGACCGCCAGCTGCACGCGATCGGCCTGAAATTGCTCCACCGCGCGCGCCATCTCGCCGATCTCATCCGCGCCCTGCACCGGTACCTTGCAACATTCCTCGCCGGGATCGCCATGGCGCAGGCTATGACTAACCTTTTGCAAGCGCGCCAGCACCTGCCGCCCCAGGAAGCCGTGGCCAACCAGCCATGCCAGCGCCAGGCTGACGACCAGCAAGCCGGTGATCCAGCGTTGATTGCGCACCGACGTTTCGGCCAGCTCCCGCACCGCGACGCGATAGTCCTGCGTGAACCGGGTCGACTGCTGCCGGGCGGAGTCCACCAGCGCCTTGGACTGCCGCTGCAACTCGGCGCGGAACGGCGCAACCGCTACAGCGTCCTGCACTCCGCCTTGCGCAAGTCCGGCCGGCGGCAGCCCGGGTGCACGCAATTCATTTTCGCGCAACTGCGCCATGATATTGGCAGTATTGCGGAACAGCTGCGCCGCCTGGTGCAACTCGATGACGGCGACATCGTCGCCGCCCTTCGCCAGTTGATCGACCAGGTGATCGACCGCTTCCACATGCTTGACGATTTCCGTGTAACTTGCCGTCGTTGCCGCGATGGAAGAAGCGCCTGACAGCAAATAAGCTTCCCGCTCGATCAGGAAAGTCTGCTCGACCAGATCCTGTGCTTGCTGCATCAGCAACAGGCGCTCCTCCGCCAGCGATTTCGTCGACGCCACGGCGGAATGCAAGGCGTATATCGCCGTGACGCCTCCGGCCAGCATCAGCACCGCAAGACCCGAAATCGCAAACAGGAACTGGGTCTTGAGCAGCCGTGGCCGCCACACCTGGAAAGCGTTGAAATGCATGCGTTCCCCTCGCCCCTTCAGCGCCGCCAGATGCGCCGGTAGATATCGCGGTATGCGTTGTCCGGATCGTATTGCAGCAGCGGGCCGCCATCGAAGGCAATATTGGCCGTGGTCACCAGGTGGACCGGAAACAGGAAACCCGACACCGGACGTTGCGCCAGCAGCCGGTTCATTTCATCGACCAGTTGCCAGCCATGCAGATTGAGCGGCTCGGCAACCGTGCCGGTCTGGAACGTCCCGGCCTGGATACGCAGGAATGCCGCCGCGCTGCCGTCACCGGCGGACATCATCTCGACGGCGTTGCTGGGCAGCCCTGCCTTGGTGAGTTCGATGGCCGCATAGTCGAAGTAAATGTCATTGATCGCCAACGCATGGGTCCAGCGTTTGCCGTAGCGGCTGAGCAACTCCCTCGTGGCGCCGGGCATCAGTTCCGCGCTGTGTGAAATCGCAACGTCCCTGATTTCCAGCAATGTACATCCCTTGCAAGCCCTGATGACGCTTGCCATGGCCTCGGCCTTGGCCTTGGCGATCTCGAAACGGCTGTCGGTAAAGATCACGACGCCGGCCTTGCCGCGCGAGCCGGCTACCGCCGCCATGGCCGTGATGCGCGCGACTTCCAGCGGGTCGGTAGACACGTTCATGGCCACCGGCCCCGACGCCGGAATACCGGCCTGCGACCCCACGTGCCAGCCGACCATGGGAATTTTCTGATTCGCCAGCGCCTGCAGTTCGGCGTGCGCCTCCCTGGCGTCAATGCCCACCAGAATCACGCCTTGCGGCTTCAAACCCGCCACTGCGGCGAAACCGGCGCTACGGTCGGCGGAGTTGCCGCCGAGATTGATGATCTTTGTGTTCCAGCCGATGACTTTGGCCGCCTCGCCGATGCCCTTGACCACGCCCAGAATGCCGCCGTTCCTCAAATCCTCGCTCAGTACCGCGACCGTTACCCCCGCGCGCGCCGGCGGTCCGGATTGCGGCCCCGGCCAGGGCTGCCCGTGCACGCTGGCTTTCCTGACCTGTGCCTGCATATCGCTGAGCCAGGCGACATCGGCAGACTCGCTGATCTGCCCCTTTTTTTGCGCCGGCATCGCCGGCCCTGCCGGTTTCGTCTGCGCGTGACTCGTCCCCGCCAGCAGGCAGAGCGTCAACGCCACCAATCCTGAATAAAAAGACATGCTCCTCCCGCTGCTCATCCGTCTGCGATCGCCGATGGCGTCGGCCGCCATGCCATATCGGCCGTCCCTGTCGGAAGAGTAGTTGTTTCAGCCAGGCAGCGGCATCAGGAAATTCAGAAGTCGCGTCTCATGGACGTCTCAGGGATTTCCTGATGTTCCCTGGCCAGCGTCGCCGCCCGCGTCGTGCCGGATGGGGAATCGCAGTGTAAACGTGGTTCCGGCGCCCAGCTCGCTCCTCACATTGATGCTGCCGTGGTGCTTTTGCATGATGCCGTAGGCCAACGACAATCCCAGCCCCGTCCCCTGCCCGACCGGCTTGGTGGTAAAAAACGGATCGAAGATCCGCGACAGGTTCTCCGGCGTAATGCCGGAACCGTTGTCGGCGATTTCTATCTCCACGTCCGCACCCGTATCAACGATCCGGGTCGTGATGGTAATCGTCCCCCGCGCACCGTCGATGGCGTGCGCCGCATTCACGACCAGGTTCATGACCACCTGATTGATCTGGCTGGGCAAGCATTCCACGTCGGGCAACACGCCGTAGTTCTTGACCACGTCGGCTTTGTACTTGATTTCGTTATTCACGATATTCAACGTCGAATCGATGCCCTGGTGCAGATTCGCCCATTGCCATTCCAGCGCCGTATCGGCGCGCGAGAAGTCCTTGAGGTCCTGCACGATCTTGCGCACGCGGGTGATGCCTTCGCGGGATTCGCTCATCAGGGCGGGGATGTCTTCCTTTAGGAAATCGATCTCGACCTCGTCGCGCACCGCCGCCAGTTCCCTGGCGGCCGACTCCGAACCGCGGTCGAGTTCCTGTGCTTCATAGGCGCCCAGCATCCTCAGCAACGAGCCGACATAGGTTTCGAGGGTGCTGAAATTGGAAAAGATGTAGCCGATCGGATTGTTGATTTCATGCGCGACGCCTGCAGCAAGCTGGCCGATCGAGGCCAGCTTCTCGGATTGCATTAGCTGCTCCTGCGTCATGGACAGCTTGCGATTGAGTTCGGTGAGTTCCGAGTTACGCCTTACCAGTTCCGCCTCCGCCGCCGTCCGCCGCAAGATGTCTTCTTCCATCTTGGCATTGGTGGCGGCAAGTTCGTGCGTCCGTTTGACGACCAGCATTTCGAGTTCCTGATGCATGCGCCGCAAGTCCAGCTCCGCCGTCTTCTGGGCGCTGATGTCCTGCAGCACCTCGATGGCGCCGACAATCTCTCCGGACGGCGCCCGCAGCGGCGCTGCGGAAAAATACAGCCAGCGGCCGGAGTCGCCCAGATGAGGGAAAAATCGCTCCGCTTCCACCGCGCCGGGGATCACGACCGAACTACGAAACTTGTCGTCGTCGTGATAGTAGACGCCGACGACATTCTCCAGCGATCCGGCCACGATGAGATCGGCAAGCACCGGGCGTTCGTAGAGGTAAAACGGCTTCCATTGGTTCCTGGTGCCGACCATCTGCGATGCCTGCACGCCCAGCACGTGTTCACACGCCTTGTTCCAATGGGTAATGACGTGATGGCTGTCAATGGCAAAAGCAGGAACCGGGCAACCGTCGAAAAACTCGGATATCTGCGGTTCAAGCGAGGCCTGCTGAGATTGAACGAATGACACGGCGTATTCCTTGAAATGAATAAAATCGGCTGATCATGCCTTTCCCGTTGCTCCGAGAATCGCGCACGCCTCTTCGAATTGCATTTCCGTTGTTGCGAAGATGTCCAGCAGCACAGATTCTTTCAATGCCAGCCTGTCCCAATCGGCGACCGGGATCGACGGCACGCGATCGTATTGGCCGCCACTCAGATCAAGGGCGTAGGCGATCGCATCAGCGACAGCTGCGATCGCCGCGGCATCGCCCTGGGCCGGCGCCCCCTCCTGTCCGGAGACCAGCGTCCCGACGATCGCGGCGGGAAATTTCCAGTATTCCAGCACGGCCTTCCCGGCCGTTTTGTGATCGATGCCGAATACGTGGATCTCGGCCGCCAGCAAATCCTCGTCATGTTGCGCGCATCGCTGCAACACGTCCCGATAGCGCAGCGGCGAGCAAGTCGCCAGCACCAGCCTGCCGATATTGTGCAGCAGGCCGGCGATGAAAGACTGGTCCTGATTGGCGCCGCGATGCACAGCGATCGCCTTGGCGCACAACGCGGTGCCGATGGCATGTTTCCAGAAGTGGGCATGATCCAGATCTTCGCTTGCGTGGTTTGCAAATGTGTCGACCACGGCTGCGGCCAGCACCAGCGAACGCACGCTGTTGAAACCCAGCACCGTGATGGCATGCGGTATCGACCCGATTTTGCTCTGCATGCCGTAGAACGACGAATTCGCCAATCGCAGCACTTTTGCCGTCAGCGTCTGGTCGTAGGAGATTTTCTGCGCCAGGGTATGCGTGTCCACATCCTTGTTGTCAAGCGCGTGGATCAGCTCCAGGACGATATTCGGCAAGGCCGGCAGGCGTGAGACGGCGCCGGCGATATCCTGCTCGGTCACCCCGTTCATGACGCCGTCTCCCGCCGGTAACGGCGCAGGCACTCGAGCAATTTCCGGTTGGGCACACTGTCCTTGCTATGCATGAACAACTCGTCCAGCCTCGCCAATGAGGCTGCAAGCAACGCCTCTTTCTTTTCGTCGCTGACCGGCGCCACGATCTGCACGGCGTGCAAGCCGCGCTTCTTCAGCGCCTGGATGGACTTGTCGGTGAGCACGCTGCCGGAAGCCATGAGGCACACGCCTCCCTGGACAAATACGGCCTGCGCGAGGGTCATCCCCGGTGCGGCATCGTCAAGAGCGATCTCCAGAAAAATATCAGTGGAAGCCATGGCTGTCAGTCGTCGGTTAGTTTGATCAGAGTCATCAGCTTGCCTCGCGATCGCGAGTTGCGTCCCATCGGATGAGTCAGTACTTTGTAGACGCGGCCGTTGATGGCGACTTCCTCGCTATTGAGTTCCCATGCCGGCAGCAGAGCGGGAGTCGCCGCCTCCATTTTCATGCCGAGCAACAGCATCGTTTCACCGAACAGCGATTGCGCCGCGGCATTGACGAAGACGATATTTTTTTCATCATCCATGCCCAATATCGGCGTCGGCAAGTGCTCGAGGATTTCGTGGATGACCCTCAAGCTGACTTCGTCGGTCTCGATGCGTTCCTCCTGAACCTTCAACAGTCTGTCGAGCTCCTTGTTGGTGTCTTCCAGCGCCAGGTTGGCCAGTTGCAATTGCTGCTGCAATCGGAGGTTTTCGTCCGCCATTTCCTTGCGCCTGAACGCTTCCGCCACGTGGCCGCGCAGTTGGCCGTCATCCCACGGCTTGGTCAGGAATTTGTACACGGCGCCTTCATTGACCGCATCGGTCACCGACTGCAATTCCGTATAGCCGCTCAACACGATTCGCACCGTGTCGGGATAGGACTCTTTCGCCAGACGCAAAAATTCCACTCCCGTCATGCCCGGCATGCGCTGGTCGGTGACGATCACGTCCACCGGTCCGTTTTTGAGCGCCTCCAGCGCCTCCTGGCCGTTGTTGGCAGTGACGATGTCGTATTTGTCCTGACGCAGCAAACGCTTCAGCGCCGACAGGATGTTGATCTCGTCGTCCACCAGCAGCAAGGTCCGCGGCGACCGCTCGGCAACTGTTTGCTCCAGCATGATGTTGACCTCCGGATGAGTGAACTGAGAGGCTATGCCGCGTTGTCCAGTATCTTGACCGATATCTCGAGCGACGATCCGTCGAGCTGCTCGAACTTGCGAATCTGCATGATGTTGTTGGCGGTGATGGTGGAGTCGCGCACGATGAGCAGCACGCCGTCCTTGGTGCGCAGGTCCTGCGCCAGCTGCATGCCGACTTCCAGGTCGCGCGACTTGATGTCGCGGGCGCGTTCCGCCACCGCGGAATCCCCTTCTTCAACCAATGCAACAAAATTCAGCACCACCTCCGGATCGTAGCGGTGACCGCTTTGGGATTTGATGAGCTGGACGGCCTTGTCGAGCGGCAGCGGCAACGTCGCGATCGCGCCCGAACGCAGCGCCTCGAAGTCGCGAGCGACCGCCAGTATGCGCGAGCCCAGGGGAATGGCCTCGCCGCTCATGCCCTCGGGCGTGCCGCGCCCGTCGTAACGTTCGTATTGATACAGGATCAGGCGACCGACCTCGTCGAAGGCGCTCACCGGCGTCAGCACCATGTGTCCCTTCACCGGATGCGCCATGAAGGTGCGCGACTCTTCGCCCGACATCTTTTCCAGCGGCTTGCGGATCAACTCGTCGGGCAAGCCGATCTTGCCGATCGCATGCAGCAGCCCGGCGATCGCCAGATCCTGCAACTGCACGTCATGCATTTTGAATTTCTTTCCGAGCTTGCGCGAGAGTCCGCTGACACGATCCGATTGCCCACCGAGCATGCCCGAACGGAGTTCGATCATGTTCGAGAAGACCTTCAGCATCGTCAGGAAATTGAGCTTGATCTCGGCCTGGCTGCTTTCCAGGAACATGACGGTCTGGCGAATTTCTTCGGTACGCGACTGGACCTGCTTTTCCAGGCGGGCGTTGAACGTCTGGAGCTCTTCGTTCTGTTTGCGCACGAGGTCGTTGAGCCGCGCCGCCTCTTTTTTCAGATGTTGCTGTTCCAGCGCACGCTGTATCGTCAGCAGGAGATCCTGTTCATCCCACGGCTTCTGCAAATAGTGATAGATGCCGCCGTCGTTAATGGCCGAAATCGTCGCCGTGATTTCAGAATAACCAGTCAGCAAGATCCGCATCACCTCAGGGAAACGTTCCTTGGCCTTGCCGAGAAACTGGGCTCCGCTCATCTCCGGCATGCGCATGTCGGAAACGATCAGGTCCACCGGATGTTCTTCCAGCAAGCGTAAACCCTCGGCGCCGCTTTCTGCGGTGATCAAGGTATATCCCTTCGGCCGCAACACACGCTTGAGCGACGACAAGATGCTGGCCTCGTCATCGACCAGCAAGATCACCGGCGGCGGCAATGCGTTTTCCGTTTTCGTATCAGTGGCGGCAATAGCGATATTCGACATACAGGATCCTCTTGACTAAAACCCGATTCAACCAGCGTCTTGCTGGAGTTTTTCCTTGATTTGCGTCGCCGGCAAACACACCGTAAAACGCGTTCCCACGCCGATCTCGCTCTGGACATCGATGCGGCCGCCATGCTTTTGCACGATCCCATAAGACAGTGACAGGCCCAGCCCGGTGCCACTGCCGATCGGCTTGGTCGTGAAGAACGGTTCAAAGATGCGCGACAAGTTTTCCGGAGGAATACCGCATCCGGTGTCCTCCACCTGGATATAGACCCAATCCTCCTTGCATTCGGTCCGGATGCGGATGGTGCCGCGTTCGGCGATCGAATGCGCGGCGTTGACCAGCAAGTTCATGAAGACCTGATTCAGCTGCGACGCCAGCCCCTTGATCAATGGCAGCTCGCCGTATTGCCGCTCGATCACGGTCTTGTATTTCAATTCGTTGTTGGCGATCGTGATGGTGCTCTCCAGGCCTTTCCGGATGTCCACCATTTGCCAGTCGCTTTCTCCCACATGAGAAAAATCCTTGAGCGACTGGACGATGTCCTTGACCCGTTTCAGGCCGTCCAGCGACTCGGCGATCAGCTCGACCACGTCGCCTTTGAGGTACGCGAGATCGGCGGTGGCGCTTAGTTGCCGCGCTTGCTGCCGCAGGTCCTCGCTCAGGCTGTCGTCCGACAGCAATGCTTCCTGCCGCGCGATGACGTCCAGCAACTGGTCGACATACGTCTGCAATGATTTCATGTTGGAACTGACAAACCCGACCGGGTTGTTGATCTCGTGCGCGACGCCGGCGGCAAGCTGGCCGATGGAGGCCATTTTCTCGGATTGCAGCAGCTGTTCCTGTGCTTCCTTCAACTTGTTGATCAGGCTGCGCTGCTCCTCGCCGGTGCGCTGCAACGCCTCCTCCATCAATTTGCGTTCCGTGATATTGGTCAGCGAGCCGATGACTTCCACCGGATTGTTATTCTCGTCGCGGATCAGGCGCAGACTGTCGTGCATCCACAAATAACGTTTGTCCTTGGTCAGAAAACGGTATTCATAGGCGCGCTCGCCTTCGACGAACAGCATGGCGAGGCTGGAAAAGATATCCGGCGCATCGTCCGGATGGATGTGGTCGAACCAGAAATTGGGATCTGCAACCATTTCCTTCGGATCGTAGCCGAGCACGCGCGCGGCGTTTTCGCTCACGAAGGTCATCTTGAAATCACCCGACGGGACACTGCTGTAAATAATTGCCGGGGTGTTGGCAATCAGGTATTCAAATCGCTGTGCGATATCCACCGGCACGACGTCCACCACCCTGTCGGCCGGCGACAAGGGACTCGATTCAAACGTTTCGAATTGTTGTGTCATGGAAAATATACGAAGGCCCTGCGAAACGTTCGTCAACAGTCTTAACAGGCACAGCGGTGATGCCGGAGTCGAAATTAATACTTTCTTATTTTCTCGACTTTGGATTTCCCTTACTCAACGATACTTACGTTGATAGTTCACATTATTATCAGCAAAACTACTGCTCGGCAATTCAATTCTCTTCCGCATTGTCTTTCACTTCCTATCGGAATAACATAGCCCGACGAACCTGCCTCACCGGTTGCTATTGAAACTGAAACGTCGCGCGCTCATTGGCTCATTCTTCTTTCATAGGCACCATGTACAAAGCAGCCCTGTCAGAACATCCGTCATACTCGGAAGAAGGCCTTCGGATCATTTTTGTCGAAGACGTCGTCGACGATGCCGAGCTGGTCCAGCAAGAACTGCGCCGGTCCGGTCTCGCGCCTTCCCTGCTCCGCGTGGATACCGAGGCTGATTTCCTGGCCGCCCTGCAAACTCCGGCGGACGTCATCCTGTGCGACTTTTCGCTGCCCGACTTCGACGGGCTGGCCGCGCTGAAAATTACCCGTGAACAATATCCCCACGTCCCCTTCATTTTTGTTTCCGGCACCATCGGCGAAGAACTTGCCATTCAGGCATTGCGACAAGGCGCTTACGATTATGTATTGAAAGACAACATTGCCCGTTTGCCATCTTCGGTGCGACGCGCGCTGCGGGAATCCCATGAGCGCGCGATCCGGCGCAGGACCGAGGAAATCCTGTTCGCGGAAAGCACACTGTTGTCGGCCGTCTTCGACAGCGCCGGCGCGGTAGGCGTCATGCTTAATGCCGAAGGCCGCATATTGCGCTTCAACCAGGCCGGTGAAAAAGCCACCGGTTACGCAAGCGACGATATCCGGGGACTCTGTTTCTGGGATATTTTCTTCCCCCCGACGCAGGCGCAGAATGAAAAAGAACGCTATCTGAGCGCAGACCGCTCGTCTTTCCCCTTGCAGTTCCAGAACCAATGGTTGACCAAGGACGGACAAATCAGGACGCTGCTCTGTTCAGTCAGCGTCCTGGAGAACGACCACTTCAGGACCGTCTTCATCCTGAGCGGCATCGACATCACGCAATGGCAGGAAGCGGAGGAAAAAGTCTATCGCCTCAGCCATTTCGACCAGATCTCGGGATTGCCGAATCGGGCCGTCTTGCGCGATCGCCTTGAGCAGGCGGCATTGCGCAACGATCCGCACGCTGGTTCGGTGGTGCATATCCTGGTGGAGCTGAATGGACTGGCCCGTCTACGCGATGCGCTCGGCGCGCAGGCCGGCGTTGCGCTGGCAATCGCCATCGCCGGGCGGCTGCAGGCGTGGAAACCGCCGGGACCGACCACCATCGCACAATATGCCGACCGCGTCTTCGCCGTGCTGATCGAACACGTGAAGCGGGAAGACGTCGACGCCGTCGTGCAGCACCTGCTGCGCACGCTGGAAGCTCCCTATTCGATTCCCGGCCAGGAGGAGATCCATCTCCAGCCAAAGATCGGCATTGCGCTTTATCCCGACGACACCCGGTCCGCGGAATCGCTGTTCCATTTTTCCGAGGTGGCCCTGCATCGCGCGCAAAACAGTGCGTATGAGCATACCCAGTTCTATACGCGCAGCTTCAATCAGGAAATCTCTGCGCGGCATGTCCTTGCCAACCAGCTGCGCCAGGCAATACAGCGCGACGAACTGGTCTTGCACTACCAGCCTCAGGTGTCGTTGAAGAATGGAAAAATCACCGGCTTCGAAGCGCTGGTGCGCTGGCGCCATCCGGAACGCGGCTTGCTGCCGCCGGCGGAATTCATCCCGCTGGCCGAAGAGTCGGAAACCATCCTGGCGTTGGGCGAGTGGGTGCTGCGCGCAGCCTGCCGCCAATGCAAGCAATGGCAAGACCAGGGCCTGCCGCCAGTGATGATCGCCGTCAATCTGTCGGCGATGCAATTCAATGAAAAAAACCTGCGCGTGCTGGTCGGTCACGTCCTCGAAGAATCCCGGCTCGACGCCCACCACCTTGAACTGGAGCTGACCGAAAGCGTGTCGATGGATGATCCGGAAAAGAGCATTGCGATCATGGTCCACCTGCGCAAGCTCGGCGTGACGCTGTCGATCGACGATTTCGGCACCGGATACTCGAATCTCGGTTACCTGAAACGCTTCCCGGTCGGCCGGCTCAAGATCGACAAATCTTTCGTGCGCGACCTGGTCGACGATCCTCACGACCTCGCCATCTGCCGCTCCGTGATCGCACTGGCGAAGAGCCTGCGCCTGGAAGTGATCGCCGAAGGCGTGGAGACCATCAATCAGCTCAAGTTGCTGCATGCAGAAGGCTGCGACAAGATCCAGGGCTACTATTTCAGTGCAGCGATGTCGGCCGAAGAATGCACCTCGTTTCTGGCGCGCGATGTTTCCTTGCCGCTGGATACCATCCGCCGCCTGCCGTATGCGCGCTCGCTGCTGATCGTCGACGATGAAGTGAATATCCTGTCCGCGCTGAAACGGGTGCTGGGCCGCTCCGGCTACCAGATTTTTACCGCCAGCAAGGTCGCCGACGCGTTCGACATCCTGTCCCGCCATCACATTGGCGTGATCCTGACAGACCAGCAGATGCCGGACATGCCGGGCACGGAGCTGCTGGAAAAAGTCAGGTACATGTTTCCCGACACCGTGCGCATCATGCTGACGGGCCAGGCCAGCCTGGAGGCAGTCACGCAGGCGATCAACCAGGGCGCCATCTATAAATTCCTCGTCAAGCCCTGGGACAATGCGCAACTGGAAGCCGTCATCCACGAGGCTTTCGAAAAGTTCGAAGCGACGCTGCGCGCGTGACGCCGTCGGCGGCTGCGTTTCCTGCAGGCAAGCACGCCGATCCCCGGTCGCCGCTGTCATATAATGGCGACCCTACGGCGCAGATAGCCGATCATCTTCTATGACCCTGAAAATATTGCCCCCCGCCGGCACGGCGACGCCCGGCATCCGGCTGGAATCGGTCACGCTGTCGCGCGGCGACCGGATTGTGCTGGAACAGATCGACCTGCACCTGACCGAGCCGCGCATCGGCGTAGTCGGCGACAACGGCGCCGGCAAGAGCAGCCTGTTCCGCCTGATCTGCGGGCTGGATCAGCCGCAGAGCGGCCGCGTGAGCGTGCACGGCTGCCGCACCGGCGACGCCGGCGAACGCCGCAAGCTGCCGCGGCATGTCGGCCTGATGTTCCAGAACCCCGACGACCAGATCATCTTCCCCACGGTGGCCGAAGAACTGGCCTTCAGCCTGACCGCCGCCGGCATCGGCAAGCAGCTGGCGCGGCAACAGGCGCGCGACTTCCTTGCAGCGCGCAACTTGCCCGACTGGGCCGACCGCGCCGTTGGCGAACTGAGCCAGGGCCAACGCCAGCAGGTCTGCCTGATGGCGCTGCAAATCACGACGCCGGCCACGCTGCTGCTGGATGAACCCTATTCCGCACTCGACCTGCCGAGCCAGTTGCGCCTGTCGGCGCAAATCGCCGCCACCAGCCAGCAGATCATCCTGTCGACGCACCTGCTGGATCACGTGGAGGATTTTGAACGCGTCCTGTGGCTGGACAACGGCAGGCTGCGCGCCGACGGACCGGGCCGTGAAATTTGCGCCGCCTACGCGCAGGACGTGCGCGAGCGCAGCGCCGTGAATACCGCTGCAGAAGTCTTGCAACACGCGGCGCAGGCCGACGCGACGTAATGCGCAGCCTCTACTCCACACGGCGAACCTGGCTGCACGGCGTACCGGCCTGGCTCAAACTGGTCGCGTTATCGCTCGGCGGCACCGTGCTGATGCTGACCGCCGACGTGCGCGGAATTGCGATCGCTGCGGCGGTGGTGCTGGCGCTGTTTGCCTCGCTCGGCCCGGCCGGCTGGCGCCAGTGGCGCATGCTGCGCGGACTGCTGATCGTGTCGGCGCTGATCGCCGGCTTCCACTGGGCGATGGGCAATCCCGCCATCGGCATGGTCAGCGCGCTGCGTATCATGGCCGCCGCCATGCTGGCATTGATGCTGACCATCACGACCCGTTTCGACGACTTGCTGACCGTGCTGGAAACCATCCTGTGGCCGTTGCGCCGCTGCGGCCTGCCGGTCGGGCGCATCGCCCTGGCAATCGGCCTGACGCTGCGTTTCGCCGAGAATTTCCATGCGCAATGGCAGCGTCTGGACGACGCCCATCGCGCACGCACCGGCCGCAGCGGCGGCCTGCGCCTGCTGGCCCCGCTGGCGATACGCGCGCTGCAGACTGCCGAGCGCGTAGCCGATGCACTCGCTGCGCGGCTCGGCGGTTAGCCCACCTTTTCCTAGTTACGAAAGAGATTCGTCGATGAAGCCCACTCCTGCCATTCCCGCAACCATGACCTCTACCCGCTCACTTTCCTATATCGCCCTGTTCGCCGCCGTGATCGCGGTGTTCGGCCTGATCCCGAAAATCGACCTGCCGTTCGGCGTGCCGATCACGCTGCAATCGCTGGGCATCATGCTGGTCGGTTGCCTGCTCGGGCCGAAGCGCGCGTTCTACACCGTCGGCCTGTTCCTGGTGGCGGTGGCGCTGGGCTTGCCGCTGCTGTCGGGCGGACGCGGCGGCATCGCCGTGTTCGTGGCGCCGTCGGCCGGTTTCCTGCTGGGCTGGCTGATCGGCGCAGTTGTCTGCGGCGTGTCCATGCGCCAGTTCATGAAGCGCATGCCCGACGCCAAAGGCAAAGGTCTTCTGGTCGCCGCCTTCCTGTCGTCGCTGATCGGCGGCATCGTGGTCATGTACCTGTTCGGCATCATCGGCCTGATGCTGGCGGCGCACCTGAGCGCCACGCAAGCGACACTGGCGGTGCTGGCCTTCGTCCCCGGCGACCTGGTCAAGTGCGCGGTCTGCGCCGTGCTCGTGCAAAGCGTCGCACGCGGCATGCCTTCCTGGCGCCTGGACCGCGACTGATGCCCCGGTTCGACACCGTCCACGCGCCATTGGCGCATTGGGCGGAGACAACGCCGCACACCGCGGCGATCGACGACGGCGTCACGCGTTTCGACTTCGCTGCGCTGGCGCAGCAGGTTGCAGTGCGTGCGGCGGCGTTGCGGCAATCCGATTCCCCCGCAGTTTGCTGGGTCGACGATGTGCCCGACGCATCGGCGCAACTGCTCAGTTTTCTCGCCATCATTGCCTCCGGCCGCACCGCCGCCGTCAGCGATCCCGACTGGCCGACTGCGGTGCGCGCACAAATTCTGGCGCGCATAGCCGCCGGTGTCGGCGCCGAAACCGCGCTCGCCGAAGCCGTCTCGTCCTCGCCGTTCTACATCGGTTTCACCTCCGGCAGCAGCGGCTTGCCCAAAGGTTTTCGCCGCAGCCATGGTTCGTGGACCAGCAGCTTCGACATTTGCCTGGAAAGCTTCGGCGCCGGCGCTGCCGCCACCATGCTGGTGCCGGGCCGGCTGTCGCATTCGACGTTTCTGTTCGGCGCGCTGCTGGGCTTGTGGAGCGGCGCAGGCGTGCGCCTGCAGTCGCGCTTCGCCGCAGGCCCCGCGCTTGACACGCTGTCCCGCGGCGATGCCGGCGCGATGGTGGCGGTGCCGAGCCAGCTGATCCTGATGCTGGAACTGGCGCAGCGGCGCAAGCTGGCGGCGATGCCCGGCGTGCAGTTGCTCATGATCGGCGGCGCGCCGTGGAACCGCGCCCGCACGCCGGAGCTGCAGCAACTGTTTCCGCAGGCGCGCATCGTCGAGTTCTACGGTGCCTCGGAAACCAGTTTCATCGCCTGGACCGACAGCGACAGCAACCTGCCCGACCACGTTGTCGGCCGCCCGTTCAGCAACGTCGAGGTGCGCATCGATGCGGCGGCGCCCGACACCCCAGGATTGATCTACGTACGCAGCCCGATGGTCTTCAGCGACTACGTCACGCTCAGGGACAGCGACGAACAGCCGGCGCTGCTGCGCGACGGCGACTGGTTGTCGGTGCGCGACGTCGGCCATCTCGATGAATTCGGCCGCCTGCATCTGCTGGGCCGGCAACAACGCATGCTGCTGGCGCAAGGCAAGAACCTTTTCCCCGAAGAGGTGGAAAGCGTACTGGCCGCCCACCCGGCCGTGGCGGCCGCCTCGGTGCAGGGAATCCCCGACGCCGTGCGCGGCGTGCAGGTGGCGGCACTGCTGAAACTCAGTGAACCTGTCAGCCCGGAAACGCTGAGCGCCTGGTGCCGCGAGCGACTCGAGCCCTACAAGGTCCCGCGCCGCTTCTACGCCTGCAGCGACTGGCCGCTGACGCCCAGCGGCAAGACCGATCACAAGCAACTGGCGCAGCAACTCGGCGATCCGGCCATGCCGGCGCTGCAAGCGCTATGAATTCCATGGACGACGCCGTCATCCTCGGCTGGGGCCGCAGCGCGGTGACGCCGCTCGGCGGCGCGCTGTCGCAACTGCAACCGCATGAGATCGCCGCCCCCGTCGTGCAAGGCATCCTGCAACGCTTCGGTATTCCGTTGACCGCCGTCGACGCCGTGATCGCCGGCAACGCCATGGGTGCAGGCGGCAACCCGGCGCGCATGCTGGCACTGGCGGCCGGTTTCGCCGACTGCATTCCGGCCTTGTCGGTCGACAGCCAATGTTGCGCCGGACTCGACGCCGTCGCCCTCGCCCACGGCATGCTCGCCGCCGGCAACGCCGACGTCGTCATCGCGGGCGGCGTCGAGGCATGGAGCCGCGCGCCGGTCCGCCTGCATCGTCCGCGCCATGCGGGCGAAGCGGCGATCGCCTACGACAGTCCCGCCTTCGCTCCCGATCCGGCGCGCGACCCCGGCATGTTGCAGGCCGCTGCGCGCCATGCATTGACGGCCGGCATCACGCGCGAGCAGCAGGATGCATGGGCGGTCCAAAGCCATGCACGCGCCGTTGCCGCGCGCGCCCATATCCGGGATGAAATCATCGCCATCGGCGCGGCGACGCTGGACAGCTATCCGCGCACGCTCGAGCAGCGTCACCTGACGCGCATGCCGGTGGTGGCCATGTCCGATGACGGCAGCGTCGATGAAGCGAGCCGGCAACGCCATGCCGTCAGCCGCATCGCCATCTCGCCAAGCGCCGACGGCGCCGCCTTCGTCGTGATCGCGACGCGTGACGCCGCACGCCGGTTGAACCTGCACCCGCATTTCGCATGGCGAGCCGGCGTCAGTGTCGGCGGCCTGCCCGAAACGCCGATGCTGGCCGCCATCGATGCCGCGCAGGCGGCGCTGGCGCGCATCGCGAGCAAAATCGATGACCTGTGGGGAGTGGAATTGCACGATGCCTTCGCGGCGCAGGCAATCGCTTTCTGCGACGCACTGGCACTCTCGCCGGCGCAGCTCAATCGCCACGGCGGCGGACTCGGCCGCGGTCATCCCATCGGCGCATCGGGCGCAATCAGCCTGGTGAGATTGTTGGCGGACATGCGGCATGCAGCACCGGACGGCGCCATCGGCCTCGCGACGATTGCGGCGGCAGGCGGCCTCGGTGCTGCAGCCGTCGTCGAGCGTTGCTGAAGACGGCTATCGCAAGGTTCTGAAAAACTCTTCCGGCTTCAGGCGTTCGGTTCTCACGGTATTTTCCGCCGCCTCCGGATCGGCATAGCCGAGCGCAATGCCGCACACGATGTGATGCTCGCCGCCCAGTCCCAGCGTCGAGCGGATCAAACCCGGATATGACGCCAGCGCGCCGATGGCGCAACTGCCCAGTCCCTGCGCGGCGGCCGCCAGCATCAGGCCGTACAGGCACATGCCCAGATCCATGTAGCAACCGCTGCCCATGCGCGCGTCTATGGTCACCAGCAGCGCCGCCGGCGCGTCGAAGAAATTGAAATTGCGTTCGAACTGCCGGTCACGTCCGGCGCGATCATCGCGTCCGGTCTGCAAGGCCCCGTACAGCTCCTTGGCGGCGGCCACCTGGCGACGCCGCAAGGACTGCGGCAGCGGCTGCGGAAAGTAGGAATAGTCTTCCGGCTCCTGCCGACCCGCGCGGAAAGCCTCCACCAGCGCCGCCGACAAGCGCGCCCGCGCATCGCCTTCGAGCGCAATGAATTCGCCCGGCTGCAGATTGGCGCCGCTCGGTGCGCGCCGCGCCAGCGCCAGCAAGCCGGCCAGCATGCCTTCCGGCAAAGGCCGGTCGAGGAAGCGGCGTGTGGAGTTGCGCCGGGTCAGCAGTTCGGCGAAAGGGAAATTCTGGTCAGGCATGGCGTGGCGCTATTCGTGATGATGTTGTTGTCAGGAAAAGCTGTGGCGGCCGGATTGCGCAGATCTTTTTCCTTGCCGTCTGCGATCAGCGGAAGCTGATCAAAAATGCAATCCCTGCGCGACAGTCCCTGAAGTTGCGGGAAAATTACACCAATAAAGCAGATAACACCATGTTTGAGCGAGTTTTCCTGCAGGGCAATCAATCCTCGCGCCGGAAACAGTTGTCAAAGCGGCTACAACAAGCGCCCGCAAACTTCCTGCCGCCGCTGATTTTTCATTAGAATGCGCATTTGGCAAAGCTTCGGCGGCGCATGGCCGGCTGCCTTACCCTTGATTTTCCGATTTCCCCTGATTCTCCGATTCGATCCTCATCTGCATGGCAACTAAAAAAACTTCCCCGTCCGACTACAGCGAATCATCCATCCGTGTCCTCAAGGGACTGGAACCGGTCAAACAGCGTCCGGGCATGTACACCCGCACCGAGAATCCCCTGCACATCCTGCAAGAGGTCATCGACAACGCCTCCGATGAAGCGCTGGGGGGGCACGCCCGGAACATCATGGTCACGCTCAATCCCGACGGCAGCGTCAGCGTCGAGGATGACGGCCGCGGCATCCCGGTCGGCCTGCATCCGGACGAAGGCGTACCGACCGTGGAGATCGTCTTTACGCGCCTGCATGCCGGCGGCAAGTTCGACAAGGGCAGCGGCGGCGCCTATGCCTTCTCGGGCGGCCTGCATGGCGTCGGCGTGTCGGTCACCAATGCGCTGGCCTCGCGCCTGGAAATCACGGTCTGGCGCAAGGATGAACAGGGACGCGGCGTCCACACGCTGGCATTCGCCGATGGCGACCTGATCGAGAAGCTGCAGTCGCGTCCGGCGAGCGCCAGCGACAAGAAGTCCGGCACCCGCGTGACGGTCTGGCCGAACCCCAAGTACTTCGACTCGCCGACGATTTCGCAGCAAGAGCTGCAACGCCTGCTACGCTCCAAGGCCGTACTGCTGCCGGGCGTCAAGGTCTCGCTGATCAACGGCAAGACCGGCGACGTGCAGACCTGGCAATATGATCAGGGCCTGCGCGGCTACCTGATGGAATCGCTGGCGCAATCGACCAGCGCCGATCCGCTGATCCCGCTGTTCGAGGGCGAGCAATACGCCGGCCCCGACGCCGAAGGTTTTGCCGAAGGCGAAGGCGCGGCGTGGGTGGTGGCGTGGACCGAAGAAGGCAACGTGGTGCGCGAATCCTATGTCAACCTGATCCCGACCTCGGCCGGCGGCACGCATGAGTCCGGCCTGCGCGAAGGACTGTTCTCGGCGGTCAAGAGCTTCGTGGAAATGCACTCGCTGCTGCCCAAGGGCGTCAAGCTGCTGCCCGAAGACGTGTTCGCACGCGTGTCCTTCGTGCTGTCGGCCAAGGTCCTCGATCCGCAATTCCAGGGTCAGATCAAGGAACGCCTGAACTCGCGCGACGCCGTGCGGCTGGTGTCGACCTTCTCGCGCCCGGCGCTGGAGCTGTGGCTGAACCAGCACGTCGAATACGGCAAGAAACTGGCCGACCTGGTCATCAAGCAGGCGCAAAGTCGCCTGCGTTCGGCGCAAAAAGTCGAGAAGAAGAAATCCTCCGGCGTGGCCGTGTTGCCCGGCAAGCTGACCGATTGCGAATCCAACGACATCACCCGCAACGAAATCTTCCTGGTCGAGGGCGACTCCGCCGGCGGCTCGGCCAAGATGGGCCGCGACAAGGAATTCCAGGCCATCCTGCCTTTGCGCGGCAAGGTGCTCAACGCCTGGGAAACCGAGCGCGACCGCCTGTTCGCCAACAATGAAATCCACGACATCGCGGTCGCCATCGGCGTCGATCCGCACGGCTACAACGACACCCCCGACCTGAGCGGCCTGCGCTACGGCAAGATCTGCATCCTCTCCGATGCGGACGTCGACGGTTCGCACATCCAGGTATTGCTGCTGACGCTGTTCTTCAAGCACTTCCCCAAGCTGATCGACCTCGGCCATATCTGCATCGCGCGCCCGCCGCTGTATCGTGTCGACGCGCCCGCACGCGGCAAGAAGCCGGTGCAGAAGCTGTATGCCCTCGACGACGGCGAACTGGAAGCGATCGAAGACAAGCTGCGCAAGGACGGCCTCAAGGAAGGCGCATGGAGTATCTCGCGCTTCAAAGGCCTGGGTGAAATGAACGCGGAACAACTGTGGGAAACCACCATGAATCCGGACACCCGCCGCCTGCTGCCGGTCGCCCTGGGCGAGCTGGATCACATCGCCTCGGAAGCGCGCTTCACCATGCTCATGGGCAAGGGCGAAGCCGCCTCGCGCCGCGCCTGGATCGAAGAGCATGGCAACGAGGCGGAAGCGGATATCTGATCAGGAAAACGGGATGAACGTCGTCAACGGTATCAGCATCGACAGCAACGATCGCACACGCGGGCAGCGCCTCCTTGCGAGCGCATTGCTGGTGCTGTGCCTGATGGCACCGGCTGCCCACGCCGACGTCTACGGCTATATCGACGCCGACGGCACCGCGCACGTGTCGACCGAAAAGCTCGACGAGCGCTATCAGCTGTTCATGCGCGGCGAAGCTACCTTCGACTCCGACAAGATCGCTCGCGGCGTGCCCGGCGTCGATGCCCGGCCGAACATGTCGTCGCCGCTGATGAAGCTGATGCTGCAGCATCCGAACCTGAAAAAGTATGAAGCCATGCTGGACCAGAGCGCCAGGGAGTTCTCGGTCGATCCGGCCTTGCTGAAGGCGATCATGGCGGCCGAATCCGGCTTCAATCCGGGCGCTGTCTCGCCCAAGGGCGCCATCGGCCTGATGCAGATCATGCCGGAGACCGCCGAACGCTACGGCGTGCAAGGCGACCGCCGCAAGACCATCCAGCAAAAGCTGACCGACCCGCGCATCAACATCCGCCTGGCGGCGCGCTACCTGCGCGATCTGCAGGTGCTGTTCCCCAAGCGCCTGGAGCTGGCGATCGCGTCCTACAATGCCGGCGAGCGCGCCGTACAGAAGTACAACAACCAGATTCCGCCGTATCCCGAAACGCGCAATTACGTCCAGCTGGTGGCGCAGTTCTACCAGTTGTACCAACCGGGCGGCAGTGCAGGAAACAATACCGGCAATACCGGCAATGCCGGTAGTTCCGACAAGCCGCGCCGCGTCGAAATCATTCTGCCGGGCCGGCGCAGCATGCCGCCGTCGCCGACCTCCGTCGAATAACCATTACCTGAACTTGAACGCAACCCAGCCACATGACTGAACAAGCCAACCTGTTTGAACAAGCTGTACCGCCCGAAGGCGAATCGCTGACGCTGTCGACCTTTGCCGAGCGCGCCTATCTCGACTACGCCATTTCGGTGGTCAAAGGCCGCGCCCTGCCCGACGTCGCCGACGGTCAGAAGCCGGTGCAACGCCGCATCTTGTACGCGATGAACGAACTCGGCCTGAACGCCACCGCCAAGCCGCGCAAATCGGCGGCCGTGGTCGGCGACGTGCTCGGTAAATTGCATCCGCACGGCGACCAGTCGGTGTACGACGCGCTGGTACGCATGGCGCAGGACTTTTCGCTGCGCTATCCGCTGATCGACGGCCAGGGCAACTTCGGTTCGCGCGATGGCGACGGCGCTGCGGCGATGCGTTACACGGAAGCGCGCCTGACGCCGATCAGCAAATTGCTGCTCGACGAGATCGACATGGGCACGGTCGACTTCCAGCCCAACTACGACGGCTCCACCGAAGAGCCGAAACTGCTGCCGTCGCGCCTGCCCTTCCTGCTGCTCAACGGCGCCTCCGGCATCGCGGTCGGCATGGCCACGGAAATCCCGTCGCACAACCTGCGCGAAGTGGCGCGCGCCGCCGTGGCGATGATCCGCAATCCGAAGATCACGCACGCAGAACTGATGACCCACATCACCGGCCCGGACTTCCCCGGCGGCGGCCAGATCATCACGCCGCCGTCGACGATCGCGGAGATCTACCAGAGCGGCCGCGGCAGTCTCAAAGTGCGCGCGCGCTGGAAGATCGAAGACATGGCGCGCGGCCAGTGGCAGGCGGTCATCACCGAATTGCCGCCGGGCGTGTCGTCTCAGAAGGTGCTGGAAGAAATCGAAGAGCTGACCAATCCCAAGATCAAGCTCGGCAAGAAAACGCTGACGCCGGAACAGCAGGCGCAGAAGCAAAGCATCCTGGCCATGCTCGATGCCGTACGCGACGAGTCGGGACGCGAAGCGCCGGTACGCCTGGTGTTCGAACCGAAGAGCAAGAACCAGGACCAGACCGAATTCATGAACACGCTGCTGGCCCAGACATCCCTGGAAACCAGCTCGTCGATCAACCTCGTGATGATCGGCGGCGATGGCCGTCCGCGCCAGAAGGGCCTGGGCGACATCCTCAGCGAATGGATCACCTTCCGCTTCGCCACCATCACGCGCCGCACGCAATTCAAATTGCAAAAGGTCGAGGACCGCATCCACATCCTCGAAGGCCGCGAAGCCATCCTGCTCAACATCGACAAGGTCATCCGCATCATCCGCGAATCGGATGAGCCGAAGCCGGCGCTGATCGAGGCCTTCAAACTCTCTGACCGCCAGGCCGAAGACATCCTGGAAATCCGCCTGCGCCAGCTGGCGCGCCTGGAAACCATCAAGATCCAGCAGGAGCTGGCCGAATTGCGCAACGAGAAATCGACGCTGCAAGACCTGCTCGACAATCCGGCTTCCATGAAGCGACTGGTCATCAAGGAAATCGAAGCCGACGACAAGCAGTTCGGCGACGCTCGCCGCACCGTGATCGAGGAAGCCGAAAAAGCCGTGCTCGAACAGAAGGTCATCGACGAGCCGGTCACCGTCATCATTTCGCAAAAAGGCTGGGTGCGTGCACGGGGCGGCCATGGCCATGACGCTACGCAATTCACGTTCAAGGCCGGCGACGGCCTGTACGGCGCGTTCGAGTGCCGCACCATCGACAACCTGCTGGCGTTCGGCTCCAACGGCCGCATCTACACGGTCGGCGTCAACTCGCTGCCGAACGCGCGCGGCGACGGTGTGCCGATCACCACGCTGGTCGACCTCGGTAGCGGCAACAGCCTGTTGCACTACTTCGCAGGTCCGGTCGATACCTCCATGCTGCTGGCGTCGGACGCCGGTTACGGCTTCACCGCCAGACTCGGCGACATGTTGAGCCGCAACAAGAGCGGCAAGGCCTTCATCACGCTGGACGACGGCGACATGCCGCTGGCCCCGCGCCCGATGCCGGCCGGCGCCAGCGCCATCGCCTGCCTGTCGGGACAAGGACGCCTGCTGGTGTTCGGTCTGGACGAGATCAAGACCCTGGCCAGCGGCGGCCGTGGCGTGATCCTGATGGAACTGGAAAAGAACGAAAAGCTGCTGGCTGCGCAGGCCATCACCCAAAAGGGCGTACTGGTGTCCGGCACCGGTCGCGGCGGCAAAGCGCAGGAAGTCGCGCTGTCCGCCGTCGCACTGGGCCTGCACATCGGCAAGCGCGCCCGCAAAGGCAAGGCGCTGGAGTCGAAGCTGAAGGCGACCGCGCTGGCGGCTATTTCGTAAAATCCACACAGGGATCCGGTCAATGATCCGGTCCCCGGCAATGTAAAAAGGGCGGCTTGGGCTGCCCTTTTTACATTGCTTCCCGCCCGTCCTGGCCGTCACTCAGCAGACTATCCGACAAGCCGTCACAATAGAGGATTTTCACCCCTCCTCCGGCTGTCATTTTCATGAATACCACCGCGAACCATCCGCGCTTCCTCATCTTTTTCATTTGCATGCTGGCCTCTGCGGGCCAATTGGCAATCGACATCTACGTCCCGGCGCTGCCGACGATGGCGCAATATTTCCAGACCTCCGCGCAGGCGATCCAGTCGAGCGTGTCGATCTATCTGATGGCGTATGCCTTCGGCCAACTGATCTTCGGACCGCTGGCGGATGCCTACGGCCGCAAGAAAATGCTGATCCTGGGACTGGCCATGTTTACCTGCGGCTGCTTGCTGACGCTGGCGGCCAATAACCTGGAAACCTTCATTCTCGCGCGCTGCCTGCAAGGCTTCGGCATCGCCGCGACCAACCTGCTGTCGAAGGCGATCATCACGGATTCGTTTTCCGGCATGGCGTTGATGCATGCGTTCACCTACATGGCCATCGCCTGGGGACTGGCGCCGATTCTTGCCCCGGTCATCGGCGCACATCTGCAGACCGCATTCGGCTGGCGTTCTTGCCTGACCTTCCTGCTGATCTATTCGTTCGTGATGTGGGCAGTGCTGTCGCGCTACAAGGAGACGCTCAGGCAGCCGGTGCACCTCAATCCGAAAACCTTGCTCAAGAACGCCGGCATGGTGCTCAAAAGCCCGGTGTTCCAGAGTTGCTTCCTCGCGCAAGGGCTGTGTTACAGCATCCTGCTGGTGTTCAACATCGTCGGCCCGTTCATGGTCCAGGAGACGTTGCACAAACCGCCGACCTATTTCGGCTACCTGGCGCTGGCGATCGGATTGATGTATTTCCTCGGCGGGATTTCGAACCGGATTCATCACCCGCGCTTGCCGACGCCGGAACAACGCCTGCGCATCGGCGCGCGCGTGATGACGGGCGCGGCGGTCGCGATGCTGATCCTGGCGCTGACGGTCGGCTTGCAGGTGTGGACGTTGACGATACCGGTGCTGTTCATGGCGTTTTGCGCGGGAGCGATGTATCCGACGCTGATGGCCAAGGGCAATTCCATCTTCCCGCACATTGCCGGGCTGACCAGCGCGATTCTCGGCTTCGCGCTGTTGCTGGTGTCGTCGCTGATGATGGGGCTGGCCGGTTTCGTGCCGTTCCATAGCCTGACACCGATGGCGATCTTCTTCGTGATCCTGGGGCTGACGGTGGTCAGCATGGTCGGCAAGCTGCTGCATTACCTGGAAGCGCCCGCCGGCGCACCGGCAGCTTGAACCTGTGTGAGACGGGTTCAAATCAAGGCGCATCGTCCGGTTGCGCTATACTCCGGCACCGATCATCAGAGATGGTCCTGAAATCTTGTCAACAATCTAAGGAATGCCATGCGGAAAATCCGTCGAATCAAATACATGGAAGCAACTTATCGCATCTATTTCGCCAAGCTGCTCAACAGCATGCTGGAAGAACTCAGCGCAGAAGTCGCCGCGCGCGACGCTCAGCAAGGCTAGGATTCATTTCCTGTTGAGATGTAGTTCAAGGCGGTAGTGGGAGTTTCGGATCGCCTGCGATCCGCCCACGTAACGGTGTTTGCGTCCAGGCAAACCCTCCCGTCGCGCCAAGGGTGCTCCCTTGGCCAGCAATCCAAGGCGGCAAGACGCCCGCCACGCGAACTCCTAGCGCCCGCTTTCCAGATTGCCCTGGATGATTTCCAGCAATCGCACCAGCTCTTCACATTGTTCAGATGACAAACCGTCCACTGCGCGCTCCAATATCTGCGCACCGGACTTCATCAGCTCGCCATGCAAAGCCTGGCCCTGCGGACTCAATTGCAGGCAGGTGCTGCGCCGGTCCTTCACGTCTTCCTTCGACTCCAGATAGCCGCCGTCGCGCAGGCTGCGCACCAGCCGGGTCAGCTGGGCCTTGTCGCGTCCCGAATGGGCTGCCAGGTCTTTTTGAGTGGCCCCGGGATGATGCGCGAAGTAGTTGAGCACGCGGCTTTCCATATGCGTGATGCCGTGTTCGTCGTCTCGAAACGCTTGCGAACGGCCGGAACGATACAGGTGCATCACCGTATGGATGGCGTCAAAGACCCTTTCGGCCGCAGGTGATTGATTGACTTTGTCAACTTGTTTTCTCATAATGATGACATTATCAACCAATTTTTGTGATCATGGAAACCAAATCGATCTCTCGCGAAGTGCAGCGCGTCCGTTATGAACTCAAATTCCGCGAGGTCAAAGTCGCGGCCATCCGCGCCACCGGAGCCAACATGCTCAGCGTCACCTTCCACGGCGACGCGCTGGAAGACTTCACCTCGCTGTCGTTCGACGATCACATCAAGTTCGTGTTCCAGGATGCGGCCGGCGTCCAGGTGCGGCGCGACTACACGCCGATCGGCCACGATGCGCAACGCAAAGAGCTGACGCTGGAGTTTGCATTGCATGCCGAAGGCGCCGCCACCGACTGGGCGCGCCAGGCCAAGGTCGGCATGGACGCCGTCATCGCCGGCCCGCGCGGCTCGATGGTGGTGCCGGTCGATTACGACTGGCATTTCCTGGCGGGCGACCTGTCGTCCTTGCCGGCGATCACGCGCCGCCTTGGAGAGTTGCCTGCCGGCGCCAAGGTGATGGCAGTCATCGAAGCACCGGAGGGCGACGTCCGCCGGTTCGAAACCCGCACCGACCTCGACGTGAAATGGGTGCGCTCTGGTGAGGAGCTGCTTGCCGCCGTGCGCACGCTGACGCTGCCGGCCGGCGAAGGCTATGTCTGGGCCGCCGGTGAAGCCGTGGTGATGAAAGCCTTGCGCGTCGTGCTGGCGGAAGAGAAGCAGCATCCCAAGGAAGCCATGCGCGTGTCCGCCTACTGGAAGCGCGGCGCCTCCGATTTCCACGAAAAGCTTGACTGAATCGTCAGCGGCATTGACGTTGCACCTGCGTGCGACGTCATGTGCGCCGCCGACACCTCGTTCCCTGATAGACGCATGTCAAAAATGCAACTACGCCGATCCGCTCCTGTCCACTTGATGTCACTTGCGACATCACCAACGGACGAGGAGAACCATGCATTCACGGATCAACATATTGCGGGCCGCAACGCTGCTGCTTTCCATCCTGGCGGCGTCTCTGCCGATGCAGGCCGGTGCAGCGCCGCTGCAGGATTTTCTCTATACCGGCTCGCGTGACCTGAGCGGCCTGGAGGCGCTGATCAGGCGCCCGGACATCGGCGGGGTACAGGTGGTCTATAACTGGAGCGCCCTGGAAAAAGAAAAAGATCATTACGATTTCGCGCAAATAGAGAAGGACCTGGACTACCTGAACGGCTTGAACAAAAAACTGTTCATCCAGATTCAGGATCGATTCTTCGAACCCACCCACAAATTCGTGCCGCAGTATCTGCAGACCGATCCGGTCTACCTGGGCGGCATCGTCGCGCAGTATGACAATCCGGGAGAGAACAAGCCCGTGGCCTCCGGCTGGGTGGCGCAACAATGGAATCCGGCCGTGCAGCAACGCTATCAGCGGCTGTTGCAGGCTCTGGCCGCCAGATTCGACGGCCGCGTGATGGGGATCAATCTGCCGGAAACCGCGATCGATCCGAAGACCAGGAACGACAAGACTGGATTCAGTTGCGACAAATACTTCAACGCCGAAATGGAGAACATGGCCATGGCGCGAAAAGCGTTCCGGCATTCCCATGTCGTGCAGTACGTGAATTTCTGGCCCTGCGAATGGGACAACGATCATCGCTACATGTCGCGCCTGTTCGCGCTGGCGCAAAAAGACGGGATAGGCCTGGGCGGCCCCGATATCGTGCCGCATAAAAAAGCCCAGATGAAAAACGCGTATCCCTTTTTTCATCGTTACAAAGGAAAACTTCCCCTCGTGGCGATGGCGGTGCAAGAACCGACGCTGACCTACACCAATCCCCGGACAAAAAAGCCATTCACGCGCCAGGAATTCACGGACTACGCGGAGCATTATCTCGGCGTGGACATCATTTTCTGGAGCGCCTCCTCGCCCTGGCTGAAGCACGACGAAGCAAGTGCTCCTTAGACGCCGTTGCCGCGAGACCGTGATCCGGCGCCGGCGTCAGGCCGGCCGCCCTGCCCGCGCCGACGCCATGCCCGACAGCATCAGCAACAGCGCCAGCACGCAGGCCACCGCGCCGGCCAGGAACGCTGCGCCGTAACCGAAGTAGCCGATCAGCACGCCCACCACCGGACCGGTCAGTCCCGCCGCCAGATCGATGAAGGCCATGAAGGTCGCCACCGCCAGCCCGCGCGAATGCGCCGGCACGCGCGCCATCGCCTGTACGCCCATCGACGGGAACACCAGCGAGAAACCGATGCCGGTCAACAGCGTACCCAGGCCGGCCATGACCGGATCGTGGGACTGCCACAGCAGCAATTGTCCGGCCAGTTCGATCGCCACCGATACCGCGCCGACTTTGGCGCCGCCGATGCGATCCGGCAGATGGGCGAAGAACAGGCGCACGCCGACATAGCCGGCCGAGAAACCAAGGATCGCAATGCCCGCGCCCGACCAGTTGTTGGTGGCGTAAAGCAGCACCAGGAAGCTGGTAATGATGGCGAAGGGCATGGCGCTCAACGCCAGCGCGAGACCGAAGCGCCAGATCAGGCGCAGCACTTCCGACATGGCCACGCCGCCGCCCTTGCGGCCCAATGCAGGCAGCGCGCGCAAGGTCGCCGCAATCGCCAGGCCGACCAGCGGCAACACCATGGTGGTCAGCGCCACGCCGGCGAAGCCGAAGCGCTGCTGGATCGCGATGCCGATCGGTGCGCCGAGTCCCAGTGCAGCGAACATGGCGATGCCCTGCCAGGCCATCACCTTGCCGGTGCGCTGCATGCCGACGCGGCCGATGCCCCAGGTCATGGTGCCGGTGAGGAACAGGCTTTCCGCCGGCCCCATCAGCAGGCGGCCGATGAACAGCACCACCAGGCTGGCGCCGGCGTCGGCGATCAGCGTCGACGCCAGATACAGCAGTCCGGCTACCGCCGCCATCGGCAAGCCGACGGCGACCGCACGTTTGGGACCATGCCGGTCGCAATACGAACCGGAAAATTTGCGCGAGAGAATCGTCGAGAATGACTGGATCCCCACCACCCAGCCCACCGTCAATGCGCTGAAACCGAGCACGCCGTTGACGTGCAGCGGCAAAGCCGGCAACGGTATGCCGATGCAAAGGAAACTGGTGAAGACGATGGCGACCAGTGGCAGCAGCCCACCGGCCACGCTGTCGTCGGACGGGTTAGATTGCTCGGATTGTTGTGTCGTTGTGGTCATGATGTTATCGGTCCCGAATGGAAATGTGCGGACGCGCGCAATCGTTGATCGGCATGGCGATCAGCGCGGAGGTCAGTATGTCAGCGAGGAAATGCGATGCAGCCTTGGCTGCGGGGAAGTTCGAGAGGGACAAGGCAGGCCCGTCCCGGGGAAGTGAGCGTATCGTCAATTTTTCACCTTGGCGTTATACACGTGCGTGCGATGGAATCGCTGCCTGAACCTTCAGACATGCACGTGAATGACGCGTTGGTTGACGTGAACGCTTACGTAACGAAGCAGGAGGCCGGCAAGGGGATGCAGCTTCAGCTTAACCCAGGACGTTCTGTTTCGTTATTTGCCGTCGATTATACAGAATAGTTTTATTGGTGCGCAGGCGTCCCCCGCCGCCGCACAAAACAAGCGATTCGCGCAGACGCGACAAAGCCCGCTTAGAGCGGGCTTTGTCGGGCGCCGGCAATATTGCCACCGGCGGTGCTTCTACAGCTACAGGTACATCTACGGCTACAACCGTCTTCAACATCAGTTTCAACTGCAACTACAGACTACGGGTACATCTACAACAACAGCAACTACTCAGAGATTAAGCGGCGTTGCGTTCCAGGCGATGAACATTGTCGCCGTTGATTTCGATCTTGCGCGGCTTCAGCGCTTCGGGCACTTCACGCACCAGCTCGATGCTCAGCAGGCCGTTTTCCAGTTGAGCGCCGACGACCTTGATGTGGTTGGCAAGCTGGAAGCGCTGTTCAAAATCACGCGCTGCGATGCCGCGATGCAGGAAGTTGACGGCCTGGTCTTCCTTCTGCTTGCGACCGACGATTTTCAGTGTGTCATTCTCGGCTTCGATGTCGATTTCGGCGCTGCTGAAACCGGCCACGGCCATGGTAATGCGGTATTTGTCTTCGGCAACCAGCTCGATGTTGTAGGGCGGATAGCTCGGTTGCGAATCCGCGCGCTGCGCGTTGTCGAACAGTTGAGCCAGGCGATCGAAGCCGATTGCGGAACGGTAAAGTGGGGAAAAGTCGTGAGTACGCATAATAGTATCCTCGTAAGAAAAAGCGATAAATGGGCGCGAACCTCCATTGAGCATCCGCTGGGCCGACGGGCGGTTTGAGCCGGTTTCCCGCTGCCTTGTTACCGATATACGTGCATACTTTTTCTTTTCAAGAGATTTTTTTATGGCGTCGATTATTTTTTTGACGTCGATTTTCATCCTTGATTTTTACTCTTGATTTTCAGGCCTGATTTTTAGCGTCCGTCATTTTTCATCGCGGCAACAACCGTGCGCAATACGCCTTGCGCACGCGTATCGCGCACGCTGGTATGCAGCATCACCTGCGCCAGCGGCAGCGACGGCAGCTTCATGCTCTTGCCGACGTCGATCGCGCCGGCCGGCTTGACGCGATACAACAAGGCGGTCACCGCCAGTCCCGCCGTGACCGCCGCTGCGACGGCATGCACGCCGCCGCCGACGAAGACTTCGGTCCACGCAATGCCGGCATCGTCCAGACGCCGCACCGCCAGTTCGCGGATACCGCAACTGGGCGAAAACGTCGCCAGCCGGAGCGGCTCACCGGCGCGCGGCTGCCACTGCGGCGCGGCAAACCATCCCATGCGTTCTTCCTGGATCAGTTCACCGTCGCTGCGCTCGCCATCGCGGCGCACGATGACGGCTTCCAGTTCACCGCGGTCGTACATGGCGAGCAAGTCGCGCGAGGCGCCGATGCGCACCTCGACCACCACGCCCGGATCGAACGCATTGATCTGCGCCAAGATGGCGGGAAGGCCGTCGCCGGCAACGTGATCGCTGATGCCCAGACTCAGGCGCACCGTCGACGTCTCCATGCGCCCCAGCGCCCTCTCGTGCGCCGTCAGCAAGTTGCGCGCGGCGTCGAGGAAACCCAGCCCGTCCGAAGACAGGCGCACTTGCCGCGGCGTGCGTTCAAGCAGGCGGCGGCCGAGGCGGTCTTCCAGGCGTTTGAGCTTCAGGCTGATGGCGGACTGCGTGGTGTACAGCGCCTCCGCCGCCCGCGTAAAACTTTGCATATCTGCAACCAGGACGAAAGCCTGGACGGCGTCGAGGTCAAGCGGGCGTTGGGTTGGTTCCATTTTCGGGCTCATTGGGAATGCTTATGGATGGGCGTCAATCATTTCAAATGAATATCATTGAAATATATAACCATGTATTTTAAAAATGATACACCTGATCTAAGATGCCTGCATACCCACCGCGATTCATCACCTTTTCAAGGAGAACACTATGCCCTTTGCCCGAGTCTTCATCCGCCGCGGCGAGACCCGCGAATACCGCCAGGCCATTCTCGACAACCTCTACGAAGCCATGGTCGAAAGCTTCAATGTGCCGGAAGACGACAAGTTCATGGTGATCGACGAGTACGATCCGGAGAACTTCGTTTTCAGCAAGACCTACATGAACATAGCGCGCAGCGACAAGTTCGTGCTGATCCAGCTGACCGTGAGCAACACACGCACCATCGAGCAGAAGAAAGCGCTCTACGCACGCATCGTCGAGCGCCTGAACCAGCAACCCGGCATCCGCCCGGAGGACATCTTCATCAACCTGGTCGAAGTGAACAAGGAGAACTGGTCGTTCGGCCATGGGCTGGCGCAATATGCCTTGTGAATCCGCGCGGTAAGCTGCCCGCCCACCCAGGCCCTGGATAGCTGATAGCATGGCAAGCCCGATCAACTTGCCTTGCCGTCCTTGCCCCCATGCCGACAACCAGTTCCAAGCCCGAGACTTCCCGCAGCTATCTGCGCCGCATCGCCCTGGTGCTGGCGCTGGTCAGCGCCGGCTGCGCTGCAGCGGGCAAATATTACGATCCCGACAAACCCAATCGCACGCCGTCCGGCTTCCGCAACACCACTCCGCAGGAACCGCGCGCGTCGCTGCTGAAGTGGCAGTGGGAGCGCCTCACGCAAGGCCTGCCGAAAGCGCCGGCCAACAACTACCACTTCCCGATGGCCACGCCGGAGATCGCCTGGCTGCAGGCCAACAAGAGCGTCACCAGCGCGACCTGGATCAGCCATGCGACTGCGCTGCTGCAAATCAACGGCATGAACGTCATCACCGATCCGATCTTCTCCGAGCGCGCCTCGCCGTTCAGCTTCATCGGCCCCAAACGTAAGGTGCCGCTCAACATCACGCCGGAACAATTGCCGCACATCGACGTGGTGGTGATTTCGCACAATCATTACGATCACCTCGACCAGGCCAGCGTCGAGCAGCTCAATCGCCAGGCCGGCGGACCGCCGCTGTTCCTGGTGCCGCTGGGGGTGAAAGAATGGATGGCCGGCGTCGGCATCACCAACGTGCGCGAAATGGACTGGTGGGACAAGACCAGCGCCGGCCAACTCGATATCAGCTTCGTGCCGGTGCAGCACTGGTCGGCGCGCACCCTGACCGACCGCTCCGAGACACTGTGGGGCGGCTGGGTAATCAGGACCGCCGACGGCGCCCCGCATCCGTTTTCGGTATTCTTCGCAGGCGATACCGGCTATTCAAAGGACTTCAAGGACATCGCCAGCAAGTTCGGCGGTTTCGACTTCGCGCTGATTCCCATCGGCGCCTATGCGCCGCGCTGGTTCATGCAGGGCCAGCACGTCGATCCGGAACAGGCGGTGCAAATCCACAAGGACGTGCACGCCAGGCGCTCGATAGGGATTCATTGGGGGACCTTCGAACTGGCCGACGAGCCGCTCGACGAACCGCCTCAGTTGCTGGCCGAGGCGGTGAAGAAAGCCGGATTGCCGGCGCAGGAATTTACCGTGCTCAAGCATGGCGAGACGATAAAACTGGATTGATTTGGTCGCCGCATAAAAAAATCGCAGGGAAATTTCTTTCCCTGCGATTCTCTGAACAAGCTGCCGCCAACGCACTAATCAACAATAAACAGCTTCGCACCCGTCGACGTCGATGACCGGTGCGCTTCCGCATTGTCGGCCACCTGATAGCTCATGCCGGCCTTGAGCAGGAAAGTGCGGCCGTCGTCCAGCTCGGTATGCAACTCCCCTTCCAGACATAGCAGCACATGGCCCTTCTTGCACCAGTGGTCGGCCAGATAGCCCGGCGTGTACTCGACCATGCGGACGCGAATCGGACCGAACTGGCGCGTGCGCCAGGTGGCCATGCCGCTGTCGCCCTTGTGTTCGGTACGCTCGACGGTGCTCCAGTCGGTCGTGCCGAACGGCAGGTTGCCGATCTCCATTACAGCTTGGCGGCGATGAGTTTGCCGAGGCGCTCGACACCGGCGCGGATTTTTTCCGGAGGCACGGTGACGAAGCTCAGGCGCAGCGTATTGTGTTGCGGCTCGTTGGCGTAGAACGGTGCGCCCGGCACGAAGGCGACGTGCTGTTCGACCGCTTCCTTGAGCAAGGCGCCGCTGTCGATGTGCTTCGGCAGCGTCACCCAGATGAACATGCCGCCTTCCGGTTTGGTCCAGCTGGTGCCGGCCGGGAAGTAGGTTTGCAGCGCGTCGAGCATGGCCTGGCACTGGTCGGCGTACAGCTTGCGGATGGTCGGGATATGCGTTTGCAGGAAGCCGTCCTTGACCGCTTCGTACACCACCATCTGGGTCAGCTGCGCCGTGTGGAGATCGGCCGCCTGCTTGGCCTGTTCCATCTTCAGGATCAGCGGCGTCGGCGCCACCACGTAGCCGAGCCGGATGCCCGGAGTCAGCACTTTCGAGAACGAACCCATGTAGATCACCCCGGCCGGATTCATGTTGAGCATCTTCGGCAGCGGATCGTTGCGGTAGCTCAGCGCGCCGTACGGATCATCTTCGATCAGCGGCAGGCCCAGGCGTGCACAGGCTTCCACCAGCGCGAAGCGGCGCTCCAGCGGCAGCGTGCGGCCGGTCGGGTTTTGGAAGTTCGGCAGCGAGTACAGCAGACGCGCACCCTTGCCCAGTTCTTCGACGGCGGAAGGAATCAGGCCCTGCTCATCGCTCGGCACCGAAATGAAGTTCGGACCGTAGATCGAAAACGCCTGCAGCGCACCCAGATAGCTCGGTGTTTCCACCATCACGTTGCTGCCTTCGTCGATCAGCACTTTGCCCAGCAGGTCCAGGCCTTGTTGCGAGCCGGACACCATCAGCACTTGTTCCGGCAAGATCCTGGCGCCGTCGGTGGACAGCGAATTGGCTACCCATTCACGCAATGGACCGTAGCCGTCGGTCGGGCCGTATTGCAGCGCAATCTTGCCTTGCTGCGTCAGCACGGTGTCAAACGCCGCCTTCATGCGCTCGACCGGGAAGGTCGCCGGCGAAGGCAAGCCGCCTGCGAACGACGTGATTTCCGGACGCATGGTGATCTTCAGGATTTCGCGGATGGCCGAGCTTTGCAGTTGCTGCGAACGTTTGGAGAAATTCCACTGCAGTGGATTGGGGTTTTCGATTTTCATGATGCCTGCCAAAAATAGGGTCGTAGTACAAAGCGCGAACCGGTCATTTGCCAGTCCTGCAATCAAATTGGAGCTTTATGCGATCTCGGCGATCAGTTCGATCTCGACGCATGCGCCCATCGGAATCTGCGCCACGCCGAAAGCCGAACGTGCGTGCTTGCCCTGCTCGCCGAACAATTCGCCGATCAGTTCGGAGGCGCCGTTGGTCACCAGATGCTGTTCCGTAAAATCGCCGGTCGAGTTGACCAGGCTCATCAGCTTGACGATGCGCTTGACCCGTGTGAGGTCGCCGCCGCAAGCCGCCTGCAATGTCGCCAGCAAATCAATCGCCACCGCGCGGGCCGCCAGCTTGCCCTGTTCCGTCGTGGTGTCCTTGCCGAGCTGGCCAACCCATACCTTGCCGTCCTTCTTGGCCAGGTGGCCGGACAGGAATACGGTGTTGCCGGTTTGCGCATACATGACATAGGCGGCGGCCGGTGCGGCCACGGCTGGCAATTCGATATTCAGGGCTTTGAGTTTTTCGTAGACGGACATGCGGTGCTCCTGTTTGCTGTGGCTGATCGCCGTCGTCAGCGTATTGACGTCCGGCAAGGCAGCACGTTTCGAAATGAAAACAATTAGTCCGCCATTATCGCAAATATCGCGACTTTGTGATGGAGAACATCGTGAAAAGCGTTGCCCGGATTGAATTAGCGCCCGGTCAAGCCGGCCCCGACGACCGGGGCCCGACGGATCGCCATGCGCCGTCCAATTGCCACAACGGCAATAACTGCCGTCGCAAACAGCAAATGGCTCGCATCCAGGGTTTCGCCGACAATCACCGCCGCTCCTACCAGCGTCATGAACGGCTGCAGCAACTGCACCTGGCCGACTCGCGCAATACCGCCCAGCGCCAGCCCCTTGTACCAGAAGAAAAATCCGATGAACATCGAGAAAAACGACACATAGGCAAACGACATCCACGCCTGCGGCGAAGCTTGGACGCCATAATGCATGCCAAGCCAGATCGTTACCGGCAACACCACCGGCATCGACAGCACCAGCGCCCAGCAAATCACCTGCTGGCCGCCCATGCTTTGCGACAAGCGACCGCCTTCGGCATAGCCCATCGCCGCCGCCACCACCGCCGCGAACAGCGCGAAGTCGGCGGTATGGAAACTGCCGCCGCCCTGGCGCAAGGCAAAAGCGATCACGATGATGCTGCCGATCAGCGCCGAAATCCAGAATCCGGCCGAAGGACGCTCGCCAAAGCGCAGTGCGCCGAACAAGGCTGTCGCCAGCGGCAGCAAGCCCACCACCACCGCGCCGTGCGAAGCCGGCACGTAGTGCATGGCGATCGATGAGAACAAGGGAAACCCGACCACCACGCCCAGCGCAGTCACCAGCAGGCCGCGCAATTGCAATCGACTCGGAAGCCGCGCCTTCAGATGCCACAGCATGCCGATCGCGCATACTGCGGCCACCACCGCACGGCCGAATGCGACGAAGGCCGGATTCAGTTCGGCCACGGCAACGCGGGTGAACGGCAGCGTCAGGCTGAATATCGCCACCCCGATAAAACCCAGCCACATCCCTTTTGATTCGTTGTTCATCAATGTCCCTGTGTGTTTATTTTTAGAACTACAACCAGATCGCCAGCGCCGAATAAATGGTCAGCAACACCATCACCGTACTGAACACGGCGCGCCACAACGGCTGTGTCAGGTAGCGCCGCAACATTGCGCCGGCGCCGGCCCACACGCCGACGCACGGCAGATTGATGACGCCGAACACCAGGCAATAAATGGTGATGGCCAGCCACACCGGCTGCACCAGCGGCAGGAACGCGGACGCGCCCGTAACGGCCATCACCCAGGCCTTGGGATTGGCGAACTGAAACAGCGCCGCTCCCATGAACGACATCGGCCGCACGTGCGCGCCGTCATCCTGGCTGAAGCGCATGCTGCGCAATTTCCACGCAAGGTACAGCAAATAGCCGGAACCGGCGATCTTCAGCAGCACGTGAATGGCCGGCACGGCAATCACCAGACTACCGATGCCGGCGGCGCAGATCGCCAGCAGCACCACGAAACCGAAGGTGATGCCGAGCATGTGCGGAATCGACCGCAGGAAACCGAACCACACGCCCGACGAGGTCAGCATGATGTTGTTCGGCCCCGGCGTGATCGACGTGACGAAGGCAAACGAGGCCAGCGGCAACAAGGCTTCCATCAATGGCCTCCCTGACGGATGGCCGACTGCGAAAGCTGCGCCGGCCGCGCGAAGCCGCGCTGCCACAAGCTGCGCGCGGCAAGGCAGCGCGCCTTGAGCCACAATCCCGCACCGGGCTTGCTGCGATTTTCCATGAAGATCTCGCTGGCGATGACGGCCTCGACCACGACGGTGCGGCCCGGCTGCACGATCAGCGCATCGCCGGCATGCAGCCAGAAATCTTCGGGACGGCCCTCCTGGGTGACCCAGACATAGCCGCGCCGCACCAGCAGCAGGCGGCTGCGTTCGAACTTGCCCGAGGCCAGCGCGCCGGCGCCCAGGTGCAGATGATGATGTTCGCGCGTCAGTGCAGTCATGCCACCCTCCTTTGCTGATTGACGTCCGCCAGCTGCGCTTCCTGACCGGGGCGCGAGAGAATCTGCGCGAACATGTCGTGATCGACGTTGCCGCCCGACAGCGTCAGGCCGATGCGTTGTCCCTGCAGGCGATGGCGGATCTGCATCGCTGCGGCCAGCGCCGCAGCGCCTGCACCCTCGGCAACGTTGTGGGTGGCGGTGAAATACAGCTTCATCGCTGCGGCGACTTCGTCGTCGCTGACCGCAATCACTTCGTCAACTTCACTCAGGATCACTTCCAGCGACGCCTCATCCGGCACGCGGCAAGCCATGCCGTCGGCGATCACGGTCGTTACCGGCGATTCGATCTTGCTGCGGCCGTCGAACGACAGCTTGTAAGCCAGTGCATGCGCCGACACCACGCCGATGATGCGGGTGCGCACATTGAGCGCACGCCGCGCCGCAGCGGCGGCACACACGCCGGAGCCCTGCCCGATCGGCACGAACAACACGTCGAGGTCGGGTTGCGCGCGCAGCAACTCCATCCAGTACGTCGCCACGCCGCTGACGAGGTCACGGTGGAACGAAGGAATCATGTGCAGTTGCTGCTGCTGCGCCAGCAGGGCGGCGTGCTCGCGGCTTTCCTGGAACTCTTGACCGAACTCCACCAGCTCGACGCCCAGGGCGCGCATGGCGGCGTTCTTTTCACGGCTATTGCCCTGCGGGACCACGATGGTGGCCGGGATACCGTAACGGCGTGCGGCGAAGCCGACCGACTGGCCGTGATTGCCGCGCGTAGCGGAAATCACGCCGCGCACCTGCTGCTGGCGCGGACGCTGCGCCAGGTTCTGCAGGTAGACCAGACCGCCGCGGATCTTGAAGGCGCCAGTCGGCGTATGGTTCTCATGCTTGACCCAGGCCTCGGCGCCGAGCGCTTCGCTCAGCAGCGGCCACGCATATTGCGGCGTCGCCGGCATGGCGGCATACACAGCCTTGGCGGCTTGCTCGATCTCGGCATGCGTTGGCAACAAATGGGTCATGAAAGTCTCCTGTGTATGAATCTGCTTCTGGTCAATTGAACAAGAGTCGGGGCCTGGCGATCTTCCTGATTGACGCCGCTCTTGACATGGGTCTATCCTAATCGACATCGCCAGTACAGTACCAGTACACTTAACCAAATAACTGCTTACATTGTCACGGTAAAATGACCAATACAGCCCGTATTAAAAGCCTGCCGCCCGCTGCGGTACCGACGACTTTGCCGCTGCTGTCGCGCGAGAGTGGCGATTCGCTGGTGGATCAGATCGTGCGCACGGTGCAGTCGCGCATCGACGATAAACTGTTGCGCACCGGCGCACGGATGCCGTCGATACGCCAGTTCGCCGATCTGCACGGCGTCTCGCGCTTTACCGTGGTGGAAGCCTACGACCGCCTGGTGGCGCAGGGTTTCCTTGAATCGCGGCGCGGCTCCGGTTTCTTCGTGCGCGAACGCTCGCCTGTTGCCAATCCGTCAATGACCGGTACAGTTTTATCGGCCGCCGGCCACAATCCGAGCGGTGACGGGACTCCCCAACCGCAGCAGCTCGACGTGGTCTGGCTGGTGCGCAACATGTTCCGCCAGATGCCGGCGCAGAAAATGCCCGGCGGCGGCCTGCTGCCGCCCGACTGGCTGGACGGCGACCTGATCGCCAACGGCCTGCGCGCGGTGGGCCGGCAGAACCAGTCGCTGCTGCTCAGCTACGGCACGCCGCAAGGCTTCCTGCCGCTGCGCCAGCAGTTGCAGCTGAAGCTGGCCGAGCTGGAGATTTCCGCCGCACCCGAACAGATCCTGATGACCTCCGGCGTAACCCAGGGGCTGGATATCGTGGCGCGCCATTTCTTGCGTCCCGGCGATGTGATCTTCGTCGACGATCCGGCCTGGTTCCTGATGTTCGGCTCGTTTGCCGCAATGGGCGCCAAGGTAGTCGGCATCCCGCGCCTGGCCGACGGCCCCGACATCGCCAAACTGGCCGAGCTGGCGGCGCTGCACAAGCCGCGCCTGTACGTCATCAACTCGGTGCTGCACAACCCCACCTCGACCTCGCTGTCGGCGGCCAAGGCGTTCCAGATCCTGCGCATCGCCGAAGAACATGACTTCACCATCGTCGAGGACGACATCTATTGCGACATGCATGCCGGCAATGCGGGAGCAGGCGCCGGCGGCCAGGCGGCCACGCGCATCGCGGCGCTGGACCAGCTGCACCGGGTGATCTATCTGGGGGGATTTTCCAAGACCTTGTCGGCCAATCTGCGCGTGGGCTTCATCGCCACCTCGCCGGATCTGGCGCGCCATCTGGCCGACCGCAAGATGCTGTCAACGCTGACCACCACCGAAATCGGCGAGCGCGTGGTCTACAAGATTCTGTCCGAAGGCCACTATCGCAAGCACACCGAACGGCTGCGCAACCGGCTCAACGGCGTACGCGACAAGGTGGTGCGGCAATTGGAAAGAGTCGGCCTGAGCACCGGCACCGCGACGTCCAACGGGATGTTCGTGTGGGCCGATGCCGGACGCGACACCAGCGTGCTGACCGAGAAGGCCATGGCACAGGGCTTCCTGCTGGCGCCGGGCAGCCTGTTCTCGCCGAATCAGCTGCCGTCCACCAAGATGCGCATCAACGTCGCCAGCATGACGGATCCGGCGATCTGGCGTTTTCTGGATGAAGAACTTGGACGCTGAAACTTCCGCTACCTGATCAATTCAGGTAGCGGAAAGGCGGAGAAATGGATCAGGCCAGGTGAATCCGCGCAACTTCCACATTGGACGCGTTGTAAAACGCATAGTCCGTGGTGCCGGGGAAGTAGACATAGTGGTCCGAGCCGTTGGCCGCGATCTGCAAGCTCTCGCTACCGCTCATCTTGACCGTCAGAATGTGCGATGAGGCGCCGCTGGGCATGCCCATGCTGATGACATCGGCGGCCGTAATCACGATATTGGTGCCGACGCCGCTGGTCATATCCAGGGTGGTGATGCCGGTGACCTTGTTGGCGAAATTGGCCAGGGTGATGGAACTGCCAAGATCGGCGAAGTGCAAGGTCGTCGTGCCGGCGGCGCCGTTGATGGTGGAGATGTTTGACAGCCCCGTGGTCTGGTTGACCATGTCGCTCTGCGCACCGAGCGAGCTATGCGAACCGGCACTGACGTTGATCGTATTGAGGCCGGTGCCGACCGCCACGCTGTTGGTCCCGCCATCCACCACATTGAAGACATCGGTGCCGCTCGCCGCCCCGCCGCCGCTGAACGCATTGGTGGTAGCCGTCCCTTTGGCCGTCAGGATATTGGCGTTGGCGTCGCCGGTCAGCGTGCTGTCGAGGAAGGCGCTGCCGGTCAGGTTTTCGATATTGGTGTAGGTGTCGCCATTGGCGTCGCCGCCGGTGCCCGCATGCGTACCGAGATTGGCGATGATGGCGCCGTTGGCGTTGGAGTATTCATAGCTGACGGTATCGCTGGTGCCGCCGGCGCCGTCGAACTTGTTGGCGATGCTGTCGCCGTAGAACGTGTCGTTGTAGCTGCTTCCGACCACGTTCTGGATATTGCTGTAGGTATCGCCGGTAGAGAACGACACACCGCCGCCGGCTGCGGCATCCACGCCCGCCGAACCCGTGTGATGGAACAGATCGACCACCACGGCATTGCCGGAACGCGCATAGTTGACCGTATCACCGTTGGCGCCATGGCCGCTGCCCTCGAAGGCGTTGGCCGCGGAGCTGGCGAAGAAGACGTCGTCGAAATTACTGCCGATCAGGTTGCTGATGCCGGTGAACTTGTCGCCTTGGGCGAACCCACCGCTAGTGCCCGCGCCCGTCGTGTTCGACAGGTCTACGGTAACGAGAGCGGTTGACGCCAGATAGCTCACGGTGTCGACGCCGCCGGCGCCGCCGTCGAAGCTGTTGGCCTGACCGTTGGCGACGAAGGTATCGTTGAAGCTGCTGCCGATCAGGTTGTCGATGAAACTGAGCTTGTCGCCTGCAGCATCACCGCCGCTGGTGCCGGTGCCGTCCGTCGCGTTCAGGTCGACGGTCACCCCGCTCGCCGAACCAGCGTAGCTGGCGAAGGTATTGGCGCGATTGGCCGTCACCCCGGTCAGGGTATCGCCGCCACCTCCGCCCGTCAGGATGGTCTTGTTGGCGCCGGCGCCGGTCAGCGTGTCGGCGAAGCCGCTGCCGATGACGTTTTCGATGCTGGTATACACATCGCCCTGTGCATGAAAATTCGCGCCGATGCCGGTGTTCAAATTAACCGTTACGCCGCCATCGGAACTGGTGTAGCTCACCGTATCGAATCCGCCCCCGCCGTTCAGGTTGTTGGCCTGGTTGTTGGCGACGAAGATATCGTCGTTGCTGCTGCCGATCAGGTTGTCGATGAAGCTGAGTTTATCGCCGGCGGCATCGCCGCCGCTGGTGCCGCTGCCGTCGGTGGCATTCAGATTGACGGTCACCGCTGCGGATCCGGCATAGCTGGCATAGGTATTGGCGCGATTGGACGCCACCCCGGTCAGCGTATCGCCACCGCCGCCGCCGGTAAGCACCGTCGCCCCGGTCGCAGCGCCCGTCAGGAAGTCGGCCGCACTGCCGCCGATCACGTTTTCAATGCTGGTGTAGGTATCGCCGTCCGCAAAACCGCCGACGCCGGCCCCGCCGGAACTCAGATCGACCGTGACGGAAACCGTCGAGGCCGAATAACTGACCGTGTCGGAACCAAGACCGCCATCAAAATTGTTGGCCACGCCGTTGGCGATGAACGTGTCGTTACCGGAACTGCCGGTGATGTCCTGAATGTTGACGAAGCGATCGCCGGCCGCGTAGCCGCCGGACGTCCCGCTGCCGTTGGTAGAGTTCAGATCCACCGTGACAGCCGCATTGGATGCTGCATAGCTGACGCGGTTATGCGAGCCGGTCACGCTGACGCCACCGTCGAAATAGTTAGCGTCGGCACTCGCCACGAAGGTATCGTCGTACTGGCTGCCGGTCAGGTCCTGGATGTTGATCAGCGTGTCGCCCTGGGCAAAGCCGCCGCTGGTGCCGGTACCGTCGGTCTTGGTCAGGTCCACCGTCACCGCCGATGTAGACGCTGCGTAGCTCACGGCATTGTGCGATCCCGCGGCGCTGACGCCACCGTCGAAATTATTGGCGGCGCTGCTCGCGACGAAGGTGTCGTTGTATTGGCTGCCGGTCACATCCTGGATATTGACGAACTTGTCGCCTTGTGCGAAACCGCCGCTGGTCCCGGTGCCGTCGGTCTTGGTCAGGTCCACCGTCACCGCCGCCGTAGATGCTGCATAACTGACGCGGTTGTGCGATCCCGTCACGCTGGTACCGCCATCGAAGTTGTTGGCGCTGCTGCTGGCCACAAAAGTGTCGTCGTACTGGCTGCCGGTCACATCCTGGATATTGATGAACTTGTCGCCCTGGGCGAAACCGCCGCTGGTGCCTGTGCCGTCGGTCTTGGTCAGGTCTACCGTCACCGCAGACGTCGATGCTGCATAGCTGACAAGGTTGTGCGATCCCGCCACGCTGACGCCGCCATCGAAGTTGTTGGCGTCGCTGCTGGCCACGAAGGTATCGTCGTACTGGCTGCCGGTCAGGTCCTGGATATTGATCAGTTTGTCGTTCTGCGCGAAACCACCGCTGGTGCCGGTGCCGTCGGTCTTCGTCAGATCGACCGTTACCGCCGCCGTCGATGCTGCATAGCTGACGCGATTATGCGATCCAGCCACGCTGGCGCCGCCGTCCAGATAATTGGCGTCGCTGCTGGCCACGAAGGTGTCGTCGTACTGGCTGCCGGTCAGATCCTGAATGCGGACGAACCTGTCGCCCTGGGCAAAGCCGCCGCTGGTGCCGGTACCGTCGGTCTTGGTCAGGTCCACCGTCACTGCCGCCGTCGATGCCGCATAGCTCACACGATTGTGCGAAGTGCTGCTGCTGACACCGCCGTCGAAATAGTTGCCGTCGCTGCTGGCGATGAAGGTGTCATCGCCCGAACTTCCGGTCAGATCCTGAATGTTAACCAGCTTGTCACCCTGTGCAAAACCGCCGCTGGTGCCTGTGCCATCCGTCTTGGTCAGATCCACCGTCACTGCCGTCGCCGATGCTGCATAGCTCACGCGGTTATGAACCGATCCGCTGCCTCCGTCAAAATTATTGGCGTCGCTGCTGGCCACGAAGGTGTCGTCGTACTGGCTGCCGGTCAGGTCCTGGATGTTGATGAACTTGTCGCCCTGGGCGAAGCCGCCGCTGGTGCCGGTGCCGTCGGTCTTGGTCAGATCGATGGTTACCGCTGCCGTCGATGCGGCATAGCTGACGCGATTGTGCGATCCGGTAACACTGGCGCCGCCATCGATGTTGTTGGCGTCGCTGCTGGCCACGAAGGTGTCGTCGTACTGGCTACCGGTCACATCCTGGATGTTGATGAACTTGTCGCCCTGGGCGAAGCCGCCGCTGGTGCCGGTGCCGTCGGTCTTGGTCAGATCGATGGTTACCGCTGCCGTCGATGCGGCATAGCTGACGCGATTGTGCGATCCGGTGACGCTGGCGCCGCCATCGAAGTTGTTGGCGTCACTGCTCGCCACGAAGGTGTCGTCGTACTGGCTACCGGTCAGGTCCTGAATGTTGATCAACGTGTCGCCCTGGGCGAAACCGCCGCTGGTGCCGGTGCCGTCGGTCTTGGTCAGGTCCACCGTCACTGCCGACGTCGATGCCGCATAGCTGACGCGGTTATGCGATCCCGTCGCGCTGATGCCGCCGTCGAAGTTGTTGGCGTCACTGCTCGCCACGAAGGTGTCGTCATACTGGCTGCCGGTCAGATCCTGGATGTTGACAAATTTATCGCCTTGGGCGAAACCGCCGCTGGTACCGGTGCCGTCGGTCTTGGTCAGGTCCACCGTCACGCCGGCGTCGGAGTATTTATAACTGACGCGGTTGTGCGAACCCGCCGCACTCACGCCGCCGTCAAAGTAATTGGCGACATTGCTGGCGATGAACAGATCGTCGTACTGGCTGCCGGTCAGATCCTGGATGTTGACCAGTGTATCTCCCTGCGCAAAACCACCGCTGGTGCCGCTGCCGTCTGTCTGAGTCAGATCGACCGTCACTCCCGCCGCCGATGCCGCATAGCTGACGCGATTGTGGGCACATCCGGTACCGCCGTCAAAATTGTTGGCGGCGTTGCTCGCCACGAAGGTGTCGTCGTATTGGCTGCCCGTCAGATCCTGGATGTTGACGAACTTGTCACCCTGCGCGAAACCACCGCTGGTTCCGGTACCGTCGGTTTTAGTCAGATCGATCGTCACCGCCGCCGTTGACGACGTATAACTCACGCGGTTGTGCACGGTTCCCGTACCGCCGTCGAAGCTATTGACATCGCTGCTGGCAACAAACAAGTCGTCAAACGAGGAACCGATGACATTCTCGAGGTTCGCGTAGGTATCGCCTGTCGCATAGCCGTTGGCGCCCAGCCCGGTGACCAGGTTGACCGTGACGCCGGCATTGGAATACACATAGCTCACCGTATCCGAACCCTGCAAGCCGTCGAACACGTTGGCCACCGACGAGGCGATAAAGGTATCGTCATTGGTCGAGCCGATGACGTTCTGGATATTGGCGTAGGTGTCGCCTGCTGCGAAGCCGTTGCTGCCCGCATTGTTCACGAGGTCGACCACCACGCCGATGCTGTCGCTGGCCTTGGCATAGCTGACCGTGTTGGTGCCGCCCAGGCCGTCGAAGCGGTTGGCCGCACCGTTGGCGATGAACATGTCATCGGCTGTGCTGCCGATGATGTTCTGGATGTTCAGATATGTGTCGCCATTCGCATAGCCGCCGTTACCGCCGCCCAGCACCAGGTCAATCGTCACGCCCGCATTGGAGGCGGCATAGCTGACGGTATTGGAGCCGGCGCCGCCGTCGAAATTGTTCGCGACATTGCTGGCCACAAAGGTATCGTTGCCGGAACTGCCGGTCAGGTCCTGGACGTTGATCAGCTGGTCGCCGGCGGCATAGCCGCCGAACGTGCCGGTGCCGTCGGTGTAGTTCAGATCCACCGTCACGCCGGCATTGGAATTCTCGTAGCTGACGCGGTTGTGAACGGATTGAAGACCGCCATCGAGCCTGTTGGCATCCGCACTGGCGATGAATATGTCGTCGTAAATGCTGCCGATCAGATTCTGGATGTTGACGTACGAGTCGCCGTTGGCGTAGGTGCTGCCGGTGCCGGTGCCGATGGTGTTGGTCAGGTCGACCGTCACGCCGCCCACCGACTTTTCATAACTCACGGTATTGACGCCGCCACCGCCGTCGAAACGGTTGTTGTCGGCGCTGGCGATGAACAGATCGTTGAAATTGCTGCCGATGACGTTCTGGATATGCAGCAGCGTGTCGCCCTGAGCATAGCCGCCGCTGGCGCTGCCGTCGAACAGACTGACGACGACGCCCGCATTCGACGAGGCGTAGCTGACCGTGTCCGAACCGCCCGAGCCGCCGTCGAAATGGTTGGCGCCCGCGCCCGAAACGAAGATGTCGCCCGACGAGCTGCCGACGATGTTCTGGATGTTGGTATACGTGTTGTTCTGCGCGTAACCGCCGCTGCCGGTCATGGTGACCATGTTGGCGATGATGCCGCCGGTCGACGCACCGTAGTTGACGGTATCGGAACCACCGCTGCCGCCATTGAAATTGACGCTGTCGATGCCGGCGATGAAGACGTCATCGAAGGCGCTGCCGATCACGTTCTGAATGTGGCTGTAGGTGTCGCCTTCGGCATCGCCGCCGACACCGCGTCCGCTGACGAAATTGACCGACACACCGGCTGCCGAGTTGGCGTAGCTGACCGTGTCCTGGCCGCCGCTGCCGCCGTCGAAATTGTTGACGTCGATATTGCCGACGAAGGTGTCGGCGAAGGCGCTGCCGATGACATTCTGGATATGGACATAGGTGTCGCCCTGCGCCGAACCGCCGGTGCCGACGCCGGTGCTCAGGTTGACCGTCACGCCGGCCGCCGAGCTGGCGTACGAAACCGTGTCGGAACCGCCGCTGCCGCCGTTGAAGCTATTGGCCTGAGTGTTGGCGATGAACATGTCGCCGGACGCGCTGCCGATCACATTCTGGATATGAACGTAGGTATCGCCTTCGGCGTCGCCGTTGCTGCCCAGACCGGTGATCAGGTTGACCGTCACGCCGGCCGTCGAATGCGCGTAGGACACCGTATCGGAGCCTCCCGTGCCGCCATCGAGACGATTGACCTTGCCGTTGGCAACGAAGGTGTCGCTGGAAGCACTGCCGATCAGGTTCTGGATGTTGCTCAGCACGTCGCCCTGGGCGTCGCCGCCGGTGCCCACGCCGGTGACGAGATCGATCGTCACGCCCGCAGCGGAATTCTTGTAACCGGCCGTATTGATGCCCTGCGTACCGCCAGTCAGCACGTCGGCGCCGGCGCCGCCTTCGAAATAGGTGTTGCCGCTGCCGCCGATAATGGTGTCCACGCCCACGCCGCCATAGAGCAGGTCGTTGGCGTTGCTGCCGTAGATCGTGACACCGCCGTCGCCGGCATGGATTTCATGCGGCACGCCCTGCGCCGGCAACACCCATACGCTCTTGCCGGTGGCCGGATCGAGATAGGTCAGGTCGGTGTAGGAACTGGCATCCTTGATCACCACGACGCGCGAATCTAGCAGGTGCGTAAGACCATCGCTGGTCAGCACCGACACGTCGAAATTGATGGTCGCCGTCGGCGCCGTCGGCCGGGTCGGATCGGCCGCCGTGGTGGTGTATTGCACTTGCAGGTCGAAGGTCTTTTCACCGGCAGCCGGCGTGATCTGATAGTTGCCGCCACCCAGATTGACCGCGTTCAAAATCGTCATGGTTGACGGCACGCCGCTGATCAGCACGGATTTCACGGTACCGTCGCCGGTGACGTTGACCTTGAATATCTTGATGAAATCGCTCTGCGTGTTGCTGCTGGTGGCGTAGATGGTATGGACATCGTTGCCGGCGTTGATCACCTGCGGCGCAAACTGCACCGAGTTGGAACCGTCGATGGCCGAGGCGACCGAGCCGCCGCTGCCGTGCAGCACGCTGCCGACCTGGGTCTGGGTTGTCAGGTTGAGCAGGTTGAGCGTCATCGCCGGCGTTTGCGGGCCCACCACGATCGGTGTCAGCACCGAACCCGGACGCTCCGATATCTCCGGGGATACTTGTTTGATCAGCGAATCGGCGCCGGTCGTCACCGGCGGCGCAGGCGGCACCGGGATCGACGGCAGCACCAGATTTTGCAGGCCGTTGCTGGTCAGCGAACCGGCGTTGTCCTGGATGATCTTGGCCAACTGGCTGGTGGCGGCTGGATTGACCTGGGCCGAATTGTTGTTGGAGGTGAAGTGGTTTTCCGGCACACCGTGGCTATCGGAATTATTGGCACGGTCCTGAGTATTCACCGGATCGGAATTGAGTATCAGCGACTGGTCATTGTTGCGCAGCGGGATCTTGCCGACCAGGTCGAGCAAGCGGCCGGTGTCCTGCGAGGCATCGGCGAAAACAATCTTCGACTTCTCGTCCATGGCGCCCATCGCGCCGCCGGCCAGGACGACCTTGCTGCCGTCTTCAAGCTGCAGGACCATGTCGACGTCCACCACCTGCACGTGCTTGACCGCACCGCGCGGCACGTTGAGATGGAAGCTGCCGTTCTGATCGGGCATGGTCACGCGCGCGGAGCCGGTGACGGCCTGCGCGGCATTGGCTGCGTTTGCCGAATTGGCCGGATTTGCCGAACTTGCTTTCGATGAAGCTGCTGTCGCCATGTCAAACCTCGCTGAGGAAGTCAATCACATAATCATGGCAGCGCACGATGGCTTCGCCGCACTGCCCTTTTTCCGTTCGATGCCGCTGTTGCTGCTGTTGCTGCTGTTGCTGCTGTTGCTGCTGTTGCTGCTGTTGCTGCTGTTGCTGCTGTTGCTGCTGTTGCTGCTGTTGCTGCTGTTGCTGCTGTTGCCGCTGTTGCTGCTGTTGCTGCTGTTGCCGCTGTTGCTGCTGTTGCCGCTGTTGCTGCTATTGTTGCTGTTACCGTTACTACTGCTGCAAGATCGCCGCGCTCGGTCCGTCGGCGACGATCTTGCCGTCGTTGAGCACGATGATGCGATCCATGCACCTGAGCAGAGCGGTGCTATGTGTCGCCACCACCAGAGTGCGTTGCGCCGAATACGCCATGAGTTTCTGGATGATCCTGGTTTCCGTCGACAGGTCGATGCCGGTAGTCGGTTCATCCAGCAGCATCACGGTCGGCATGCCCGCTACCGCACGCGCCAGCGCTACCATCTGGCGCTGACCGCCGGACAGGTTGCCGGGCGCCTTGAGCATCTGGTCCAGACGCAGCTCACCGCGCGCAATCAGGTCGTCCACGCCGGATACCGCTAGCGCCGCTTCATATTCGTCGCTGCCGATGCGGTCGCCCACGAAGATGTTGGCCGCCAGGCTGCCGTCGAACAGGAACGGCTCCTGCGGCTTGTAGCCGATACAGCGCATGCGCACCGGCGCCGCGTAAGCCGCCACCGCCACGCCGTCGATCAGCACCTGGCCCTTGCCGGCGTCGATCTTGTGCAAACCGGCCAGCGCGCGCATCAGCGTGGTCTTGCCGGAACCGGAACGGCCGACGATGCCGACCTTTTCACCTGGCTGGATCGTCAGCGAGACGTTGTCGAGCGCCGGCTTTTCATGCTTGTCGAGATGCAGCGTCAGGTTGACTACCTGGATCAGACCGCGCATGTCCTGGCGCAGCACGTCGGCGATCACCTGCTCCGGTCCGGTATCGTCGAACATCTCCTCGAACGCGGCGCGCGCGCGCCGGAACATTTCCATGCGTCCCAGCACCATCGTCACCGACGACAGCATCGACGTCGCGCGACTGATCAGCAGCGACGTGGCGATCAGCGCACCGACAGTGAGCGCGTTGTCTTCCACCAGGTACACGCCCACCACCAGCGTACCCACCGAGATCAATGTGTAGCCCACGGTCGACAAGGCGTAGCCGGCGTTCATCCAGAACCGGCTCTTGGCCTGGCTCACCGCGTTGTCGGCGGCATCCGAGAGGAAAGCCTTGACCAGCCGGTCCTGCAAGGGCGAGGTCTTCAATGTCTCCATGCCGAACACCAGGCTGGCGAGCTTGTCGATCTTGCCGATGCCGGACGTCATCGCGGCATTGCCGTAGTCGGTCGCGGGAATCTTGCACAGCAGCTGCGACGCCACCAGCAACGCGCCGCCCACCAGAATCACCCATACCAGATGGCCGCCGAGCACGCCTACCGCCACCAGATACATCGCCAGGAACGGCAAGTCGATCAGCATCAGCATGTAATTCGATGAGAGCAGGTCGCGTGCGCTGCTGAGGTCGCGGTACTTGGCCAGCACCACCCCGACCGGCGCGGTGACCCGTGACTCCAGCAGGCGGCGCACCGACTTGCCGTCGAACTCGATGTCGAAGCGTCCCGCCAGTTGCTCAATGTAGTACATGCGGATCACCCGCAGCACCAGCTCCAGCACGATGAACAAGACCATGCCCAGCGTCAGCGCCCACAGCGTTTCCGTGATGTGGTTGCCGATCACCTTGTCGTACACCAGCCGCGAATACAGCGGCATGAACAGGCCGAACACGTTGATCAGCACGCCGGCCACGACGATCTCGACGAAGCGCCCGCCGTAGGCGCGCATCAGCGTCAGGTACACCGGGTCCTTGCGCAATGAGCGCAAATCGGCTTGCGGCTGGTCGACGTAGATCTGATCGCTCTCGTTCATGGGTCCGTTCACACTTCACATGGCTGCCAAGGCCGCCGGCCTCAGCTGGCTTCCTTGTTGATCATCGACAGTTCGCGAATCGCTTCGCGCATTTCGAGGCGCAAATCCTTGACCATGGTCTGACGGCCGCTGCGCATTTCGTCGATGACGGTCTGGGTATTGATGTTCTGGCGCATCAGCGCTTCGGTGATCGAGGTCAGCGAAGTCGGAATGGCGCCGAGGTTCTTGACGCGGTCGTTCATCATCGCCATGTGCTTGGCCAGGTCGATCTGCAGCTGGCGCGACGACAAGGCGTCGCGCGTCATGTTGCTGGAATTCTCGCCGATGGCCTTGCCCAGTTCGCCCAGGCGCTCGGACACGGCCGAGTGGATTTCGCCCTGATGCTGGATCGCGCCGAGTTCGTCGGCAATGCGGATGGAAATCTGGTTGAGCAAGGTCGGCATCTGCGCGATATGCTGCGCCGTCTTTTCGGTCATGTTGGCCGCTTCCGACTGCTGCGCCTGCAAGGAGGTCAGCGCCGACGACAGCGACATCTGGCCGCTTTCCATCGTGGAAACGATCTTCGGCAACATGTCGAAACTGCGCAGGGCGATATCGCCGTTGACCGACAGGCGCTCTTCCAGCAACGACAGGCTTTGTGTCAGGTCGCGCGCGGAGGTCATCTTCTGATTGATGATCTGGCCGACGTTGCGGATTTCTTCCAGCGTCTGCTGGCCGACTTCATGCATGCGCGGACCGAAGGACACCAGCTGGCGCAGGTTCTTCGATTCATCCATGCTGGCGTGGAACAGCTCGACGATATTCTGCAGGCGGTCGTTCATGCCTTCGAGCTTGATGCCGGCCTGCATCGAGGCTTCCGAGCTGGCGCGCGCGGCCATGATGGATTCGCGCTGCAGCACCATCAGATCTTGCAGGAACTCGGCGAGGAATTGCTCCGACACGCCTTGGCGGCCGCTGGCGTTGGCTCCGGGACCGCTCATGTCGTGGATCACGTGCTGGACCATGTCGCTGATGCACTCGCGCGCACGCGACACCAGTTTCTTGTTGGCGGCGCGCAGCGGCGTCAGCGTCAAGCCCAGCGCCAGCGAACCGATCAGGCCGAACATCGAGGCCGAGAACGCAGTGCCCATGCTGGCCAGCGGCTTTTGCAGGTCGGAAACCAGATGCATGAACGACGCATCCATGTCACCGCCCTGCGTCGCCTTGCCGAAGCCGTCGATCAGCGCCGCGGTGCCGACCAGCGTTTCGAGCAGGCCGATGAAGGTACCCAACAGGCCGAGCGCGATCATGAAGCCGGTCAGAAATTGCGGGAATTCGGTCTTCGCTTCCAAGTGGGCCTGCAGGTCCGACAGCGAGCGTTCGATGGTTTCCTGTTCGATACGCGAGGTCAGGCGGCCTTTGGTGTTGGCGACGCTGACCAGCACCTTGGCAATTTCGCTGTCCTGAAACTCAGGCGCCTTGACCAGGTCTTCCATCGACTCGCCGCCGTTGACGCGCGCATAGAACAAGGCGAGCTTGTTGTATTCCCAGTTCACGCGCCACATGTTGTAGACGATCAGCGAAACGCCGAACACCGCCACGCTGATGATGAACAGGTTGAGGAACGGATTGATCCGGATCGCGTGCAGGACGAAATCCCTGAACAGGAAACCGCCGAGCAGCAGGAACAGCGACGGTATCGCAGCGAGTGCATAGAATTTGCGCAGGTTTTTCATACGTTCAGGTTCCGAAAGTAAGGACAGGATAGGAAAAATTCAGTGTTCATCGCGGCTCCAGGACTAACGACTAACGCGGCTCCCTGAGCGCCGTCTGGCCGAAGCGGCTCAGGGGCGACATCAGGTATTGCCAGACGGTGCGGCGACCGACGATCATGTCGGCCGTGGCGGTCATGCCCGGCATCAGCGGGAGGCCGGTATCGAGCTTGGGATCGCGCGTGACCTCGATCTTGACGCGGTAGAAGCGCTCGCCGCGCTCTTCCGGCACGGTGTCGGCGCTGACCTCGGTAACCACACCCTTCATGGCGCCGTAGACGCCGTAGTCGTAGGCCGAAACCTTCACACGCGCCGGCGCACCGGTCATCAACTGGGCGCGATCGGTCGGCGCCACCTTCGCTTCGATCACCAGCTTGTCGTCGGTCGGCGTCATTTCGATGATTGCGTCGCCCGGCTTGACCACGCCGCCGACGGTATTGATCAGCACACGGTTGACGATGCCGTCCATCGGCGCCCGCACTTCCGAGCGCGATACGCGGTCGTTGCGCGACTTGATTTCTTCCTGCAGGCGCGCCAGTTCGTTTTCGCTGACGGTGAGGTCGCTGCGCGCATCGGCGCGGAAGCGCGAGGCGGCTTCGCCCATCTTGGCCTGGGCTTCGGCGATGGCGGCGGTCAGGCGCGGGATCATGGCGTTGGTGGCGGAAAGACGGCTCTGCGCATCCTGCGCCTTGGACTGGGCCTGGATGTCTTCCAGCTGCGAGGCGGCATTGCGCTCGAACATGCCGTGCACCAGTTTGTACTGGCGTTGCGCCAGATCGAATTCGGATACCAGGCTCTTCTGGCGGCTGACGGCTTCGCCCACTTCGGCCTGGCGCTGCGCCGATTGTTCGCGCAGCACGCTGAGTTCCTGCGTCAACTTGGACTGGCGCGCGGCAAACGAAGCCAGCTCGCTCTGCACCGCCGGATCGTCGCTGCGCAACTCGGGCGACATCGCCACCGCCGGCGCGCCGGCGGCTTCCGCCTTGAGACGCGCGATGCGGGCGCGCAGGCCGAGGATCTTGACGTTGCCTTCGCCGAGGTCCGCGTTGGCGCGCACGTCGGCAATCGAAATCAGCGTCTGCCCCTTCTTCACCGTGGCGCCTTCGCGCACCAGGATGGCGGAAACGATGCCGCCTTCCAGATGCTGGATGATCTGGTTGTGCTCGGAAGCGACGATGCGGCCGGCGCCGCGCACCACCATGTCAATCTGGGCAAACCACGACCACACCAGCAGGCACAGCAGCAGGAATACGGTAACGAGGATGAACTGGCGCGGGCGCGCGAGCTCCTGGTGATCGCCCAGCTCGCGATCCACGCGAGGCGCGACGAGGCGCATCAAACGACGGCTGCGCGCCTGCAGCAGTAGCCGCAGGCGCAGGTCCCAACGCAAATTGTCGTTGGGCAGCTTCGTCATTTTTGACCCGCCAGGTATTGGATGATCACGCGGGCATTGCTTTCGGCGCTGTTCTCGGACGTGGAGACGCGGCTGACCACGCGCTCCTTGTCGACGCCGGCGTCAATCAGGTGATTGCGCACCGCCACGGTGCGGTAATAGGCGCGGCGGCGGGCTTCGGTGAACTCGGCCGAGCCGATCACGCCGGTGATGACGATCTTGCCCTGCTGCGATTTCACGCGGCGCACCCAGTCGCCGATGCTGCCGTCGAGCGTCTTGGCCCCTTCGGCGTTTAGCTCGGTGGTTTCTTTTTCGAAATGCAACACCACCGCCTTGCTGTCGCCGTCGACCTTGTTGGTGCCGGGCGCGATTTCCTTGGCTTTCTCGACGCGCACCTGGATGTTGTTGTTGCCACCCGCTGCGGCGTCGCTGCGCAAGCTGCCGGCGTCGGCCTGCAGCGGCGGCGCGGCCTGGCGCGATTTGAGATCGGCGATCTCGCGCTTGAGCTTGTCGATTTCGTTGCTCTTGTCGCGGTTCTCGCTCTTGAGCCGTGCGGTATCGGCATCCGCGCCTTGCGGCGCGTCGATCGCGTCCGGCTTGACCTTGGTGGACCCGCTCTGGACCTGGACTTCGCCCTTGGTGACCATCTTGCTGACGCGAATCTCCGCCAGCTTCTGTGAATAGTAGAAGAGCGTCACGACGAACACCACGACCACGAAAATCATGACCAGGACGACGTTGGACAACGCATCCACGAACCCCGGCCAGAAATTCTGTTCCTTGCCTCCCCCATCCATCGTGTCCCCAGCCTTTCCTATTTGCCGTTGCGCGACTGGTCATTCAACCGGTCGGACGATTTGTTGTCGGGAGGCGTCCACGCCCGCCCGGTATTGCGCAATATCTGGTAGCTGATATCGGCCTGTTGAAACAGCAGCAATGCAAAATCCATGCGCGTCTGGTAAGCCTGCTGATAGGCGTCGAGCACGTCGAGCAGTTGCTTGCTGCCGGTCGACAACTGTTCGAGGAAGACGTCGGCGACGTTGGCATTGTTCTCATAGATGTCGCGCGAGATATTCATGCGCTTCTTGACTGCCTCAAGCGTGCGGTAATTGATCTCGACCTGCTCCTTGAGCTTGCGCTCGAGGTCGGCCGCGGTATTGCTTTTTTCCACCAGCTTGGCGCCGATCTGGCTCTGGTAGTACGCATCCGAACCGCCATTGAGCAGGTTCATGGTCAGCACCAGCATCAGGCGGCGATCCGTCACCAGCGTCTGGTCGCCGCCGGCGCCCCGGGTCTTGGCCTGCGTCCACTCCACCGCGAAGGACGGCGAGAATTTGGAACGCGCCGACTTCAGTTCTTCCCGCACCGCCTCGGTGTCGCTGCGCGCGGCGCGGATGCCGGGGTTGTTGTCGTAGACGTCCTGCAACGCCAGGCGCGATGTCGGCGGCACTTTCGGCATCATGCGTTCAGGCACCTGCACCTGCTGCACGCGCCGGCCGATCAGCTGGGTCAGCGTCACCATGGCGCTTTCCAGGGTGCCTTCACTTTCGAGAATGGCGGAATCGGCCTGCAGCGAGCGGCCGCGCACGCGGTCATAGTCAATCTTGCTGGCGCCGCCGCCTTCGACGCGCTTGCCCATGTAGTCGAGCAAGTCTTTCATGCGTTGTGCATAGCTGCGCGCAAACGACAGCGAGGCATAGGCGCGCAGCACGTCGTAATAGGCTTTGATGGCGGCGTAGTACAGCGACTCGCGCGCATCGTCGCGGCGCTGGTCGGCGGCGCGCGACATGGCGCGCTGCTTCTGGAAGTCGAAATAGGAACCCGGCGCGAAAATCGGCTGGCGACCGATCAGCGTGGCATCCCAGCGCTTGTGCTGGTCGGCCTGGACGATATTGCCGTTGTCATCCCGGAACGAGGCCGGGGAAGAATACTCACGCCCCTTTTGCGTGCGCACGTCCAGCGTAGGCCCGAGTTGTCCCAGCGCGGCCTTGGCGGCGTAGCCGGCCTGGTCGGCCAGGGCCGAAGTGGCGGCGTAGCTGTAGCTGTTATTGAGCGCCAGTTCGATGACCTGATCCAGGGTCAGGAAAGGCACCTGTTCGTCGCCGACGGTTTCCGAATTGACGTAAGGCAGGTCGATGGCGTTGCCGGTGAAACCGGAGTCGGACTGGCGTAGCAGGGCCAGGATTTCATCGTTGGATGCGGCGGCGGCATCGGCCCTGGCGGCGGCATCGCTTGCTCCATTAACACTGGCCTGCCGTGACGCGGCATTTTCATCGCGCTCTGGATTTACTCGCATTTGCGGCGGCACATCCAAGGCGGGCGCATCGGTTTTTGCCTGCGCGAGCAAAGCCCTTCCGGAATTTAAATTTCCGGAGAGAAATTTTCCACTGGAAAGCGCGGGCAATGTAATGGCGTCCGATGCTGCAACTACGTCCGAGACGATCGATAAGAACAGCGCACCAAAGACTAACGTCTTGTTTCTATATGTCATTGTTAGATACAACTGATCAATCCGGAGACTGATCACCCCTCCCATCATACGAATGAAATTAAATGAGCCCGCAACCTGACCAACTTCAATCGTCCCCGGAAATGCCATATCTTTTTATTTTGATTTTGATGGGGCCTTTATTGTTGCTGCCGCATTATACGTTAGACAACACCAAGAATCTGCTCGCATTCAAAGAACACATATTTAATCAACGAGTTACCGTCAATTGACGCTTTGATTCGCTTGATTGTCGACAAACGCATGCACCAGTTTGATGATGTCACCGCGCAGTCGGCATTTTGCGGACCAATTATTGTGTGCGTATGACACCGTCAGCAATTGGCGTGCCACCAACATTCCCGCCCGGAAATTTTTCTTCCCTGGTCATTGAAATTCGCCCAAGCAGCCGCATTCTCCTTAAAATACGCGGTCGCCACGCTCAGGGGGGTTCCCTGCTCTCTGAGCCGCAATCGCAATTTTTTTGAATCCGTCACTCCTTTTTTATTCACGAGGTAAGTAAACATGGCTGCACCCGAGAAGCAGACCCTGGGATTCCAGGCAGAAGTCAAACAACTGTTGCAATTGATGATCCACTCCTTGTATTCGAACAAGGAAATCTTCCTGCGCGAGCTGATCTCCAACGCGTCCGACGCGGCCGACAAGCTGCGCTTCGAGGCAATCAACAATAGCGCGCTGTTCGAGAACGACCCGGAACTGAAGATCACGGTTGCATTCGACAAGGCTGCGCGCACGATCACCATCTCCGACAACGGCATCGGCATGAATCGCGAGGAAGCGATCTCGCATCTGGGCACGATCGCCAAGTCCGGCACCAAGGAATTCTTCTCGAAGCTGTCGGGCGACCAGCAAAAGGATGCCGCGCTGATCGGTCAGTTCGGCGTCGGCTTCTACTCCGGCTTCATCATCGCCGACCGCATCACGGTCGAAACCCGTCGCGCCGGCACGCCGGCCAATGAAGGCGTGCGCTGGGAATCCGAAGGCGCCGGCGAGTTCTCGATCGAAGCCATCGACAAGCCGGGCCGCGGCAGCGACATCATCCTGCACCTGCGCGAAGGCGAAGACGAATTCCTGTCGTCGTGGCAGCTGAAGAACATCATCCGCAAATACTCCGACCACATTTCCCTGCCGATCCTGATGCAGAAGGAAGAATGGGACGAAGAGAAAAAGGAAACTGTTCTCAAGGACGAACTGGAAACCGTCAACCAGGCCAGTGCCCTGTGGACGCGCAGCAAGTCCGACATCACGCCGGAACAGTACGAAGAGTTCTACAAGCACATCTCGCACGATTTCGGCGCGCCGCTCGCCTACACGCACAACCGTGTCGAAGGCCGCAGCGAATATACGCAATTGCTCTACATCCCGACCCGCGCACCATTCGACATGTGGGATCGCAACAAGCGCGGCGGCATCAAGCTGTACGTCAAGCGCGTGTTCATCATGGACGACGCCGAGCAGCTGATGCCGGTGTATCTGCGCTTCGTCAAGGGCGTGATCGATTCGGCCGATCTGCCGCTGAACGTGTCGCGTGAAATCCTGCAAGAGTCGCGCGACGTCAAGGCCATCCGCGAAGGCTCGACCAAGCGCGTGCTGAGCCTGCTGGAAGAGTTGGCCAACAGCGATGACCAGGCACAGAAAGACAAGTACGCGGGCTTCTGGAACGAGTTCGGCCAGGTGCTGAAAGAAGGCATCGGCGAAGACGCCGCCAACAAGGAACGCATCGCCAAGCTGTTGCGCTTCGCTTCGACGCACGGCGATTCCGACGCGCAGACCACGTCATTCGCCGACTACATCGGCCGCATGAAGGAAGGCCAGGACAAGATCTATTACGTCACCGGCGAGAACTTCCACGCGGCGAAGAACAGCCCGCATCTGGAAATCTTCCGCAAGAAAGGCGTGGAAGTCTTGTTGCTGACCGATCGCGTCGACGAATGGATGCTGTCGTTCCTGCAGGACTTCGACGGCAAGGAACTGGCCTCGGTGGCCAAGGGCGGCCTCGATCTCGGCAAGCTGGAAAACGAAGCCGAGAAGAAACAGCACGAAGAAACCGAAACCCAGTTCAAGGACCTCGTCGAGAAGATGAAGACCTCGCTGGGCGACAAGGCCAAGGACGTGCGCGTGACGTTCCGCCTGACCGATTCGCCGGCCTGCCTGGTGGCGGACGAGAACGAATTGTCGGGCAACCTGCTGCGCATGCTCAAGGCGGCCGGGCAGGATGCGCCGGAAGCCAAGCCGATTCTGGAAATCAATCCGGATCATCCGCTGGTGCAGCGCCTGAAGTACGAAGACGCCAAGTTCGACGACTGGTCGCACATCCTGTTCGACCAGGCCTTGCTGGCTGAAGGCGGCGCATTGACGGATCCGTCCGGCTTCGTCAAGCGCCTCAACGACATGTTGCTGGGCATGGCGTCGAAATGAGTTCTTGCCGATAGGGAAAGCAAGCGGTAAGCGGTGCGGCGGCCTTCGGGCCGCCGCCGTCGTTTACGGCCGGCGATTTCTGGTTGCCACGGCGGGCCATGATCCTATACAGTCATTCATCCCTGCCGGCATTGCCCAAAAAGATCATGGAACTCCACTTCATCAACCCGCGCAAGAATGCGCTGGTCTACCTCATCAAGATCCTCTCCGGCTCGCTGATCCTGTGGTACGGATTGCGGGCGTTCGGCTTGCCGGAACCGTACTGGGCGATGATTTCGCTGATCATCGTGACCGAGCCGGACATGACCATCGCCAAGGCGAATTTCCGTGCGCGCCTGATCAACACCATCTCTGGCGCGATCATCGCCTGCCTGTGCCTGGTGATTTTCGGCGCCACGTTCCTGTCGATGCTGATCGCACTGACCAGCGCGGTGCTGGTGGCCATGCTGTGGCAGAACTATCCCAGCAACTGGCGGCTGGGACCGGCCACGGTGGTGATTCTGATGTCGGCGGCGTTTGCCGGCGGCGGCCTGCATGAGGAACTGCATCTGGCGCTGCTGCGCGTATCCGAAGTGATCGCCGGCAGCACCGTCGCGCTGCTGCAAACCGTGGTCTACATCGGCTTCGTCAATCGCCTGCGCCATGGCGACTGAACTGCGCCATTCACGCATCCTGTTGCGTCCCTGGCGCACGGGCGACGCCGCAGCCTGTGCAGCGATGACGGCCGATCCTGAAGTGATGCGCTACTTCCCCTCTGTGCTGAGCCCCGCCGACAACGCGCTGCTGGTCAGGCGCATTGACGAACACTTCAATGAACACGGCTACGGCTTGTGGGTGCTGGAAATCCCCGGCGAGCTGGAGTTCGCCGGCTTCGTCGGTTTGCTGCGGGTGGCGTTCGAGGCGCACTTCACGCCGGCGGTGGAAATCGGCTGGCGCCTGGTTCGGCCTGCATGGGGCAAAGGCTACGCCACCGAGGCTGCACAAGCGGTGCTGCGCCATGCCTTCAATGTGCTCGGCATGAAGGAGGTCGTCTCCTTCACCACGGCCGGCAACAAACGCTCGCAGGCCGTCATGCAGCGCCTCGGCATGTACACGCGCGCGGAAGAGAATTTCGAACATCCGCGTCTGCCAGCCGGCCATCCGCTCTGCGTGCACGTGCTGTACCGGCTCCGGCGCGAGCAGTGGCTGCTGCAGGCAGCCTACGACGGCTTCGAACAGCCGCTTCCCTTGCGTCCCTGAAGCCCATGAGGCCCATGAAAAAACCGCCGGATCCGGCCTGGTGACCGGAACACGGCGGTTCGTATCGCGAACGATCCTGCTCAGTGCATATTCAGTGTGTAACGCGCGTAGTGCGGCCCGACGACAACAAACGCACGCGTTCGCCGACACGGAACAGTTCATCCGCATCCTGAGTAATGGCGCGCAGTTCGCCGTTATCCAGGCGCACGGTAATTTCCAGGCCCGGTTTGTTGGCCAGGCTGGCTTCAGCGCGGTTGCCGGCGACGCCGCCGATCAGGGCGCCGACGATACCCGCAGCCAGCGCGCCGTTGCCGCCACCGATATTGGAACCAGCTGCGATACCGCCCAGCGCGCCGCCGGCAATGGTGCCGACGCCGCTGGAGCCCTTGTCGATGGTGACGTTGCGAACGGACTCGACCACGCCCATGCGCACCGTCTGTTCACCTTGCGCCTGGCGCGTGTTGTACACGCTGGCGGAATTCGGGGTGACGGCGCAGCCTGCGGCGAGCGTGCTGAGAGCGGCGATTAAAAACAATTTCTTCATACAAGACTCCAACGGAAAATTTGCCCGGTCATGGGGAACAGTGGGCGGCGTTCGTGCTGAATACCATCTTCTGGCATGTCAGGCATGGCAAACAACTCTTGCCATTTTAATACAGACCGCTTCTTGACCGGCTTTTTGCGCCTTTGTTCCCCGGCCTCTAGTAGCGGATGCGGAAACGCCGGTAAAGCAGGCTGAGCACGAACAGCGGACCGATCAGCAAGAAGCGGACGTCTTCGAAAAACGACGGCTTCCTGCCTTCGATCTTGTGGCCGATGAACTGCCCTATCCACGCCACCACGAAGATCGCCGCCGATGCCGGCAACACCGCTTGCGGCGGCATGCCCGCCAGAACCAGCAGCATCGCGCCGGCCATGAGCAGCATGCCCAACGCGAACGGCGGCGACAGCGTGACATAGTAGGCCAGCGACGCCAGCACCAGACCGGCCGCCAGCAGCGGCGACAGCGCCCAGCACAGGCCCAGCAAGGCCAGCACGATGGCCGGCACGCACACGCAATGGATCAGCTCGTTGACGCGATGCTGATGGCTTTCGGCGTAGCGCGTGAGCAGCACGTCGATGCGACGATGGGTAAGAGCATTCATGCCTGCCTCCCGACTTAACGACAAGAATCAGCGGCCGCCCGAGATGTCGATGAAGGTGCCGGTCGCATAGGATGCCTCCTCCGACAGCAGCCACAGGATTGCATTGGCGACTTCTTCGGCGCTGCCGCCGCGCTTCATCGGCACGGCGTCCTTGAGACGATCGACGCGCCCGGCTTCGCCGCCGCTGGCGTGGATGTCGGTGTAGATCAGGCCGGGACGGATGGCATTGACGCGGATACCTTCGGCGGCGACCTCCTTGGCCAGGCCGATGGTGAAGGCGTCGATCGCGCCCTTGGAGGCGGCGTAATCGACGTATTCGCCGGGACCGCCGAGCTTGGCCGCCATCGACGACAGGTTGACGATGGCGCCGCCCTTGCCGCCGTGCTTCGTCGACATCCGGCGCACCGCTTCGCGCGCGCACAGCAGGCTGCCGGTGACGTTGGTCAGCAGCACGCGATTGATGCGGTCGGCAGTCAGTTCGTCAAAGCGGGACTGGTGTTCCAGGATGCCGGCATTGTTGACCAGCGCGGTCAGCGTCCCGAGTTCCTTGTCGACGGTCTGGAACAGATGCAGGATGTCGGCCTCCACCGCCACGTCCGATTTCACGGCGATGGCCCGGCCGCCGGACTTAACGATGCCATCCACCACGGCGTCGGCCGCGGCGCGGTTCGATACGTAACTGATGGCGACTGCGTAGCCGCGCGCGGCTGCCGATTGTGCAACTGCAGCACCGATGCCGCGACTGCCGCCGGTGACGATAATGACTGGTTGTCCCATGAATTTTATCCTTGTATGTTGTCGTGAGGCGCCGTGAAGGCGAGGAGAAAACTAGTGTAGCCTTATTCCCCCGGCCGCGTGACGGCCTGAAAATATTTCAACTCGCCCTCGCCCCTCGCGCATCCATGACACGCAAACGCAGCTTCCCCCACGTCACCGACGCCAACACCCGCGTGCTGATCCTCGGCAGCCTGCCCGGCGACGCTTCGCTGGCGCACAGCCAGTATTATGCGCATCCGCAAAACAAATTTTGGGCGCTGATATCGGAAGTGGTCGGTGAAGATTTGCGCGCAATGGAATACGAGCAGCGCCTGCAGGCCCTGCTCAGGCATGGCGTGGGATTATGGGATGTGATCGCCGAGGCGCGCCGCGAAGGCAGTCTCGACAGCAGCATCGCCGACCACGCCGGCAATGACCTGATCGGCCTCTTGGACGAGCTGCCCCAACTGAGGACAATAGGCTTCAACGGCGGCACTGCCGCAAAGCTGGGGCTGAAGATGCTGAAGGAGCGTGCGGCGCACTACCGCATCGTGCTGCTGCCGTCGAGCAGTCCGGCGCATACGATGGCTTATGCAAAGAAGCTGGAGCAATGGCTCAGCCTTCGGGATGCGAACGATTGATCTGCGGGAACGCTACCGGCGTACCGCCTCCCGCAAACAAGCCTTGCTCTACAGCGCGAGCTTGCCGATGTCGCCGTAAGCGCGATTGAGCCAGACCTTCACGCGCTGCCGTTCCAGCAGTCCCAGGCCGGTAGTGGCGCGATCGGGATGGTTCAGTGCAGCCCAGAAACTGGCGCTTTGCTGATCTATCTTTTGCATCGTGGTGTCCGGCAAGCGGCGCAGGTGGATCACGCTCGCCCCCAATTGTTCTGCGCGCTCACGCTCGCCCGAAGCATCCAGGATGTCGAAGCGATCACCGCGGACTTCATTGAGCACCAGCACCAGCTTGAGTCGCCCGCCGAACTGATCGAGCCACTTGCGCAGCAGGTCGACCGAATCGCGCCCGGTGTCCATGACGTGCCACCAGGTCAGCGTCATGTTGTGCTCGGCGGCAAAATCGAGCACGCCCGAATCTTCGATCCATGCCGCCAGCGACTGCTGCGTCTGGGCGGCGAGATCGACCAGGATGCGCCGTTGCGGATCCTCAAGTGCGCGTTCAATGAGGGGGTCGAGCGCATCGTGCTGATCGAGCACGATCGGCGCAGAAAAATCGCCGTAGAACCGCAGCAGCGCGCCATGCGACTTGTCGGTGTCGAAACCGCGGAAAGGAATGTTCCAGTCGATGAAATATTGCGCCAGCACCCGGGAGACCAGCGATTTTCCGACGCCGCCTTTTTCACCGCCGATGAAGTGAATGTGACTCATTGCTGTGGATCCTTTTAAACGAGTAAATGTTGAGCAGAGACGAGAACGTCAACAGCAGGCAATGAGCGTGCCAGGAACGGACCGGATAGGACTATGACCGGAAGAAAATAATATCGTAGAAGGAGCCGTTGAAGCCGCCGTTCAGGATCAGATATTGCACCGCCCGCCCGAACAGCACGATGCCCGCAAAGACGATGGCAAGCCGGAGGATGAAGAGTATTTTCTTGAGCATGGACGCCAGTGTAGCTGAACATGCGCGCCGGGCGTCAAGCGAAGGCGGCAAAACGACTCCCTGCCCCGCGAGCCACCCCGTTCTGCGTGCCGCCCCTCCCGGCAAGGTATCATTCGGCAATTCGAATTCGGGCAACATCATGCTGATCAAACGCAAATCCATCGAGGCGCAAGCCAACACCAAGGCCGGTCCTGCCCCGGACAAGGCCAAATCCAAGCCAAAAGCCGCCGCGCCGCGCAAGCCGCGCTTCGCACCGGTCACGCTGTCGGAGCAGGAAGGCGTACGCTACCTGCATTTCGGCACCGAATGGGTGCAAGGCGCCATGCGCATCCGCAAGCCCGACTGGATTGAGCTCGAATACGCCCAACAGATGATGAGCTGGATGCTGTTCAATCGGGCGCCGCAGCACATCGTGCAACTCGGCCTTGGCACGGCGGCGCTGACCAAGTTCAGCTACCGCCAGTTTCCCGCAGCGAACGTTACCGCGGTCGAACTGAATCCGTCGGTGATTGCGATCTGCCACAGCATGTTCAAGCTGCCGCCCGAAGACGCTCGCCTGTCGCTGCTGGAAATGGACGCCGACGACTTCATCCACGACGAGCAGCGCCACGGCACCATCGATGCGCTGCAGGTGGACCTGTACGACGCCACCGCACGCGGCCCGATGCTCGACACGCCGGAATTCTACAAAGCCTGCCGCGACAGCCTCAGCGAAGACGGCGTCATGACGGTCAACCTGTTCGGCGACCATCCCAGCTACGCCAAGAACCTCAAGGCCATGCGCTACGCCTTCGACCAGGTCGTCTCGCTGCCCGAAGTCCATGACGGCAACGTCGTCGCGATCGCTTTCCGGAAAGCGGTCGACTTCGATTTCCCCGCCCTGTACGAGCGCGCGGAAGAAATCAAGGCCGCCACCAAACTGCCGGCGAAATCCTGGGTGAACGGGATCAAGAGCAATTTCTGAGCGACGCGTCCGCTTAACAGGTCCGGCAAGTCCCTCGATCATCCCCCTATGCAGCTGGATTGCTGCCCCGGCGCGGGTTTTCAGGGGGAGATGGATATTTTTTAGATTTTTTCAAAAAGGGGCTTCCAAGTTTGAAAATAATCGGGTTATAATCACGCCTCTTCATCGGGGGGCGTTAGCTCAGTTGGTAGAGCAGCGGACTCTTAAAAGCATCTTCCTCAAAGACAAAAAATCATCAGCATTTTGTCTTGAAAAATCTCACTACTTAAGAAATAAATCACGACCTTGCCGCCGTATGGGCGCGCACTAAGAACGATCCAATCCGTTCATGTTGAGCGCCGAAGTCGTCCTTCTACGCTGATACGTATTCACTACGTCGATTACGCCCCATCACGAAATGAGAAATGCGGCGCTCCGATTCAGTAATTGTAAAATCAAGAGGCACATACGGCATTCGTTTTTCAAAAATGTTCATATTGTGTTTGTACAAGCGCGAATAAAAATTGCGCACCACAAACAATAGGAATACGTATGGCATAACGGGGGCTGCAATAGGAATACGACATTCTTGAAACTGCCCTAAAGTCAGATGACATTTAGGATGAAAAACTTCCTTATGATTCTTGGGATCGTAGTCGATACGAATTGGAAATCGCACAATTCGGTTCATCAGAATATCGCCAAACAATTCATCACGCTCATACAATTCAGGGGCTTCTTCAATAGTAGGCAAAACACTACAAGGAAAGTAAGCTAAACGATGTTTAATTAGCTTTTCCTCTCCCCCCAATTCGAATATATATTGAAAGGAAATGAGACCACCATCCGGGAGCTTGATATGGTAGGCGTCCTTTAAATTGATGTCATCGTAAATATCCGCATAAGCGATATTTTTCAAAGCAGACGTCGAGGGTAGGTCGCCGATTAAAAGTGCAGGAGTTACCACACCGTCGCCCCCGACGTACGACGAATTTTTCTGAGTAGGCATAAACTGCTTGACAGAAAGATTACTCAAAATTGCGCGAGAGTATAGGGCATTGATTTGTCGAAGTAGCGCAGCTGGCGTCATGACTTATCCCGTGCAGCCTTCATCATCTCCAAGGTCCGAATCACTTCATCTGGATCAAACTCGCCTCGCTTTACGGCGTTATATAGCTCATGGGTACGTAAATCAAAGCGATTACGCCCCTTCCTGGGCCGCCCCACAAGCTCCTTGTTAATCAAGTGCAACTGACGTTTCTGATCATCTGTGGGATAAAGAAAACGAAGGCGATACGCCTGAGCTTTTAGTTGCTCCCACTCGGCTTTCAACGCCTCCATATTCGGACCAACGCCAAGAATTTGAACCCAGGCCTTAGAGCGAGTAATCGCAGTAAAAAGCCTGTTGCGTACGAGTGCAACCTCAGCTGGGCTCCAAGAGGTAAAACAATCCTGTGCATTAATAATGTAGACCATACCCGCTTCATTACCCTTGGCACGAAAAATACCAGTGAAGGTTACAGCCCCTGCTTTACTAAAGACGTCAGTAGAAGTGCTAACTCCGGCGAGTTCACTATTAATACCATGCGCAAATAATGCATTTCGAACGGGACCAACCTCTTTCTGAGTAGTAAGAGGATTTGGATTGATAACCACAATGTCCTCAGGCCTGAGCTCTTGGACGCGAATATCGTCTTTAATAGCTTGCGCTAACCATGCAGTTTGATCTGCGCTAGATTCAAAAGTCTGAAATTGAATCAGTTCATCTATTGGGGAATGGTCCTCAAGAAAGATTGGCGATGTGTCAGAAGTACGTCCCAACGTCACCACCTTTCCTCCTTCAAGATCACCATCCTCCACTACATATCCAACGTCAGACCACAAGCTATCTTGCTCAAAGAACTGAACCAGTCCTTTCTGCCGATATACGCCAAATCCCAAGGCGTGTGCCGTGGCAAGAACCGGCCGAGAATTTCGATAGCATTTTTCAAGAATAATGTCCTGACGCGGTCCTGATGTCTCGTCAGTATTCAATCGAACTAATGGTTCCCCGTTAGAATCTTTGCCAAACAACTCCTCGGGCGGCAAGACAAAATCGCCGGTCAAAGTCTGCAATTCGTCGTATGCGTAGACCAAGCGCTTCGGCGAGCATAAAAAACGATAACAAAGTCGAAGGAACTCTGGAGGAAAATCTTGCGCTTCATCGACCAAGATCACGTCATATAGTGGGTGCTCTTCTACAACTTTCGCCAATGCTTCAGTGCAAGCTCCAGCAAAATGCTTTCTATCGCCAAAACGATTTTTGGCAGACGAAAAATCTAAAAATTCCAGGCTATGCGCCCGACAAAACTTATGATAAATACCGTCGCGTTCCTTATCACCCGGGCCACCCCATGCATTTAATATATCAATGCAATCCCAATCGGGCTCTCGCCCAGTCTGCTCAATTGTGAATAGATTGATTAAACGCTTAAATTGCTCTTTTAACGAGCGCGTATTAAAGGTAACTGCTATACGCCAATCCTCATTCTGCGAATGTAGATAAGCAACTTTAAGAGCTAAAATGATTGTCTTGCCTGAACCAGCAAGTCCACGGATACGCTGTACGCCTTCAACAGTTTCAATAACAGCTTGCGACTGATGTTGATCCAAATTTGCAATCGAATCTTCAACCCTCTTTAACCGAGCCCCCTTAGAATTCGAATTAACTGGCTCACGTTTCTGACGACCAGATCGAATAGAACTAACAACCTGTATGGCCGCCACCAGTTCGCCAAAAAGCGGATCGTTCGCGCTTCCCGCAAACGGCCAACGAAAATTACTTAAAGTCGTTAAAAGTGAATGTTCGTTTGCAACAAAATAAGGGGGCTCACTAACGAAATTCTCAGTTTTCTTTGCGGGAGCAAATGTCACCACATTGATATCGAATTGCAGACTACGTCCTGTCTTCAATTTCGAGTAGGGCTTTAATTTAACGTCCAGCATCGATGCAATTTCATCTTGCCTGACTCGAAAATCAGCGACATCCATGCCTTCAACAAGATCGAAAGCTACCAGACCATATTGCCTAGACATAAGCAAGGCGTCGAATTTAACCGGGCCTGTCGGAGATCCCATAATGGGATAACCGATATAAAGGTAACCCGATAGTCCCTCAAGACGCTGTAGTGTCTCCGCCAAAATCCGCGAAGCTTCTGGTTTGTCTTTTGATGAACCTCTTATTACGTCAATCATGACATTTCCGATGCGTGTTTTAGCTTTCGATGATGTCCAGCCCCTCCCCACATGAAGGGGGGCGATAGATCACCGCTTAATTAATATTGGAGAACAAAACAACATTATGGACTATTCAAGAAATTGACAACGAATTTTCCAATCCAGCTGATGAAGTAGCTATCAGTGCACTCGGCTTTATAAGCGGACTCAGATTGTCCGCAAATATTTTAAGATGAGCGGCAGAAAGATGAGCATACCGCCGAACCATCTCGTAACTTTCCCACCCCCCTAGTTCCTGAACGACGTATAGAGGCGTGCCATTTTGTACATGCCAACTCGCCCAAGTATGGCGCAAATCGTGCCATCGAAAATCGCTAATTCCAGCTCTTTTAAGAGCTTTGTACCACGCCGCAGTACTGACTTTCTCGATACGCCGCCCTTTATAGCTAAAAACATATCGCTGATGCAGGCCAATACGTTTGGTAAGAACGCGGACGGCATCTAAATTTAAAGGTACAGCGATAGCTTTCTTCGCCTTTGCTTGGTCCGCATGAATCCATGCCTGATTATGTCTGATATCTACCTGAGACCATTCTAAACCTGTCACATTCGACTTTCTCAATCCCGTTGCTAGCGAAAACGTTGCCATATCAGACAAATGTTCCGGTAATTCACTCAGCAGTCGTATGGCCTGGGCGTGAGTTAAATAGCGTATTCGCCGTATTGGCTCGCGAAGCAACCTAACTTTAGGAGTCGAATCTAACCACTCCCAATCATGTACTGCACGGAGAAGAATGGCGCGCAGAAGCGCTAACGTACGGTTAACAGTAGCGTTAGCAACGCCGGTGGCGAGTTTCTTATGATGGATAGCAGCAACCACCGAACGATCAATATCGCTCAACGGGACACCAGATAGATGGGTATTAAGCCAACCAATAATTGACTGATCGGAACGTATAGACGCCTTATGTGACTGCTCGTGCAGCCATCGCTCAACGGCATGGTCCCATGTTTTCCCCGGCAGCATTTATGCTTATCCCCCAATGAGAAGACAAAATGTTAACCGCTGAGAGGAAGAAATAGCCACTTTGCAATACTCAACTTTCCTCAACAGCGGAACCTATGACGACGTAGAAGCGCTGAACCAGCACGTAGTGCTTGGGCAAGTCGCTTTCTCCGCCATGCTTAAAACAAAGTCGCGAGCAACGAGGAATAGATTTGACAGAAAAATCGCCGACTTCGTGATTCTCAGCAAAGCGTTTGAAGTTCTAGCCGTAATAGAACTAGACGATGCGAGCCATAAAAACCGAGAAAGACTAGACAGGGAACGCCAAGCATTACTAACGGATGCTGGGTATCGAGTGATTAGGTACAACAACGTGCCGAATGTAGAGCAGGTCCGTAAAGACTTCGGCATCGTCGCCCAAGACAAATACCAGCTGCAACCGCCAAACACCTTCACGTCGCTATAACAGCCCATAGCATTGCCCCTTTGTTTTTTTGTGATATGGTTTACCCATCAGCCTGAACGGTCTAAGTCCGTTCGGTCTAAATGAGATACTAGTCCGAGTGGACTTAATTTTCTAGTTGGGAATACCTATGAGCTATCAAGAATTAATAGCGAAAGCGCTGAATGGACAGTCGGTAAATGCGACTGCGAAAGCATGGGGATTGCCACAGAAAACGCTTGATAGATATGCGAAGGCCGAACGCTTGCCTGACTATCGAACTGCGATGAAAATCGCTGACGCTGCGGGAATCAGCTATGGGGAAATGCTGGCAACCCTGGCAGTAGAAGAAGATAAACGAAAAGAGCTTGCGGATATAGAAAAGGCATCCTATAATGCGTCCTCTCTCAAACAGAGAGGGGCGTTAGCTCAGTTGGTAGAGCAGCGGACTCTTAATCCGTAGGTCGAGTGTTCGAGTCACTCACGCCCCACCAAAGAATACAAAGGGTTACAGCGTATATCGTTGTAACCCTTTTTCTTTTTCATTTCCGTGTAGGCGCCATGTAGGCATTTACGGTCAACACGAGTCTATGCAGTTCGTTTGCTACCGAGCATTTCGAGGCAGACCCGCCCCTTTTAAACGCGTCATTCCAATCGACCTTATCTTCGCGGGGCGCCCTTACGTTAAAGACTACCCGCTACTATGCTGGTTTGATTTCGGGGACCCAGATGTTCACGTCCTCGCTTTATCCGTCGCCCCTTATAACCTTCGATCCGATGAATCGCCTATTCGTTGTCGCTACATCGGCGTTGATGACTATCATAACGACTGTTGAAACTACGGCCGGGAGAAAGCTAGTCGCCAGCCTGCTTCGAGTCGCTCGTGGCCCGAATCAACGTTTCCCGTTGCAGGTTATACAGCGAGCGAAGATACTTAACTCCGTAAATTTCAGAGTACTCCCGCTTGTCCAATTTTTCAGCGATTCGCAGAAACAGTCGGACCTCGAGTGGAATAAGATCCTGCTTACTTGGCGACCCGGAGCGCTTCGACGGCAATTTCATGTTGATGACCGACGAATACGACAAGCTGCTGCGCGATCTGGTTACATACCTAGGGGGCCCGTTGAATGCTGCGGAGGCGGCGTGACGCACACTGAAGTCGACGCACGTCTGCTCCTAGAAACGTCTCCCCGAGCGAGAACGTTATCGAAAGCTGTGGATTTGAAGCGCATTGGCAGCATGCCGACATTCGTCCGAACATGCGTTAACTACTTTCTGGGTAGCAGCGAGATTCGGATACAGTTTGCGAGCGAACTCCATTCTACGCGGGCCGTCGTTCGCAGCTGGTTTAGCAGGAAACTGTCGCAAAATGATAATGGCGGTCTTGATCTGGTCGCCGCTCTCAGCTAGACGAACCGCAAGCGTCGGTATAGCCGCAAGTTGCGTCAGATCGACGGGAGTCCACAAATCTATCGACTCCATCTCCAAAGCCGCATCGCTAAACTGACCAAGCCCTACATCGACCTTGCCGGCTTCATCGATTTTCCTGCTTGCCTTTGTAAGAGCAGAAGCTGCATGTGCAAGTCGCAAAACCATACTGGCGGCAAGCAACTGTGCAGCCACCAGTTCAGAACGCTCGCGGCGTCGCGTTTCATTGGTCGCAAGCCAAACGGTACCACCGAAGGCAAGAAAAGTGCCGAACGCTCCGGCCCAAGTTGCGGCATCAGATTCCTTGGTGGGAGGATGGGCGCCAAAGAGCCCGAAAAGGTAGCCGCACAGCCATATGACCGTCGCAGTCATGAAGAATCCCGCGGCTTTCAAGAATGCATGTTGCATCGATTCCCCAATTATTTTGAAAGAAGCGTAGCACAACAGTCGCTAGAAATTTTCTTCACCCCAAAGTTCTTGTCCAGTCGGTTGGGTCACATATGCCTGTGCCGCCGCCTCGAGATCGTGATGCACGACCAAGAGGTAATCGTGAACTACGTCAATTTTTTTGACCCAACTAGCACTCATATGCCGGCTAAGCGGTTTGTCGCTTGCAATTGTGGCAGCCGCATCAGCAGCGATCTGTTGCTTTGCCACGCTGACCAACGAAACTGCGTGTGCCAAACGCATCGCACATTTGTTTCCCAACGAGGTCAGCGCAAGGAGTTGGGATTCGGAAGGCATCAACGCAGGAAATTCTGCGTGCCCGCGGAAAATTTGGTTTGCAGTCTGCACGTAGGTTTGGTCGGAACCAAACGACAGATAGGCACTGAAGCGAGACAGGTGCTGAATTAGTGCCCAAACACTCGGGGTGAGCCCTGCGGCCACCACGGTAGCCCTCATCAAATCTTCATTATTGCGCCGACGTGCTTCTGTGTTGGCGATCCACACAGCGCCAATCAATGTACCAACGGTCCCAATAGAGCCAACCCATGTCGCCCAATCCGACGCAGACAAACAAAAGAAAGTCTGAACAACAACCACAGTCATCCACGCCAACGTAAAGACGCTGTATCCGGCATTAAATCGATTCATTCGATCCCCTTTATTTTTGAGGAGATCGTAGCACAGCTACTTCAGGTCATCGGCCGTCACGGAGATGTACGGGGCCAGCGGCGCTGGAAGCTTCTTACGCACCGCGGCCGCGATCTTCGCCACGTTCTGCGTGAACAGCGTAACCTGATTGTTTGTGGTTAGGCCCCCAATGCCGATCAACGTGGCTTGATCGATGAATCCCGGGAGCACTGTTCCGTTGAACTTGATGATGAACGCCACCCAACCATTGCCAGTGTCTGTCGGTTGAGCTACCTCAGCATGCGCGAACGTGCCAACAAGACCCTCACGCCGCCGACGTGCCGGTCACGCACTGCAAGTCCGTACAAAACCTCGAGGAAGTCGACATGGTCGCCGTGCGCCTGCCGGCGCCAGTCAATCACGAAGACGGAGCCCCAACCTTTACTCCTGCGGGAAAGTCTTTGCTCGTTCTATGCCCCAATGAACACCAGCGATTTCAGCCAAGCCGATAGTCTCATAGGTGCCAGTGCCGAACTGCTTTTCCCCCTCCACGCGGGTAGGAGGAATGCCGGGTATATCAATCCAATACCACGCCTCGAATTTTTCCGTTCTCACAGCAGGCCGGCTCGATCCATACACCAAGTATTTCCCAACTTGCGCGGGGTTTCCCTTTGGCTGCTTGTAACCCGTGTCGACGCTTCTCATTGCTCATTCCTTTTTCTTTTCGCTGGCCATGACCATTTTTCCGAAGATCACGACAGATGTATCGCTTTCCGTGGTGGCCAAGCGAAACTCCGCCACTGCGCCATCGATATCTCCAGCGTCCAACAGCTTAGAGGCCTTCATCTGAAAAGCAATCCGTCGTTGATCGCAATCTTCGTATTCCTTGAGCAACGCCTTGTACTCATCACTTTGTAGCATATCCCCACCGTTTTTTTGGACGAATCCTAGCACGATCAACGTATACCCTCTCTAATGGCCGACCCGCTGAGCTTGTAAGCTATTCGTCTCTCTGCGCCAGGTGTCTGGTCGAGGAGTGCCTTCGCACGCGCGAGCACTTCTGCTCTGCCGGTGACGGCGTCGTTTGCAGCGGGAACGAACGTGGTAGCTGGAAACTGAAAGGATTTTTCTGGGGCCTCGAACGTCGTGCTATTGGTCCATTTCCCATCTTTAGTCGCAATCATCTTAATTCCGATTGTGTAGCCTCGATAGTCGAAGAAGTCTCGCATTTCGCATCCCCAATTGCAAGTTAAGACTCACGATATCACGGACTGGAAAGTACACGTGAAAGAACGCCCTATCTCGCAGTGCGTCCTTACTTTAAAGACAGCCTGCCACTGCCATTCTCATTCAATAAAATCTCAGCCACATATTCCTTACTTGCGATCGGATAGGTTTGCCTATTCCGTTCGGTTGATCCCTCTCTCAATTAAGGAACAAGAATGCAATCCTTACTGACTCTTACCGCCGGCATGTATCAGCGGTTTGTTACCCATAGCCTGCGACGGCCCTTTCGTGGAGGGCGAGTATGACGATCGCTTGCCCTCATTGCCAATCTTTTCGGATTCAGTCTAAAGACTATGGCAAGAAAGTTGCCGGTTCATTAGGGACACTCGCTGGCGCTGCTGCGGGGTTTTCGGGGGTTCTTGGCGGCGCTGAAGCCGGCGCATCAGTCGGTGCTTTCGCTGGACCTGCTGGCCTTCTTTTAGGCGGCTTGGCTGGTGCCATCATTGGCGGCATTGTCGGTGGTAGCGCTGGTGGTCTTGCCGGCGTCGCCTTAGGCGACATGGTCGACACCAACGTGCTAGACAACTTCGAGTGCCGCGACTGTCATCAAGTTTTTAGTGCCTCACCCGAATAGCCTTACCGCAGGCGCTTTCTCTTCTCATTTCTACTCATTTCAATTGGTCGCGCTCTGCCACTGCTTTGTCAGTGTGCAGAACGTGGCTTTTTCTATTTTTAAGGAATTTAAAAATGGCACATCTCATCAATTCAATGGCTTATACCAACACAACACCTTGGCACGGCCTCGGCAATCGTCTTACCGAGAAACAACCGATTGAAGTCTGGGCAGAACAAGCTGGGATGAACTGGAAGATTCGTCAGTCGCCGGTATACTTTCATAGCCAGGAGCGTACCAGCGTACTTTATCCGGATCATCAAGTCTTGTTCCGCTCCGACACAGAGCAAGCCTTGTCGGTCGTCTCTAGCCGTTATCAAGTCGTCCAACCACGAGAAATCTTGGAGTTCTATCGGGATTTGACAGAGGCAGGCGGCTTCGAGCTGGAGACGGCTGGCGTATTAAAAGGTGGCCGCAAGGTGTGGGCCTTAGCCAAGACCAACCAGTCCGCAGCCATCAAGCGTAATGATATCGTCAATGGCTACCTACTGTTGGCAACAGCATGCGATGGTACGTTAGCCACTACAGCGCAATTTACCAGCGTACGCGTCGTCTGCAACAACACGCTTGCCGTCGCTCTCACCAACGGTACTGGCGCCATCAAAGTCCCTCATTCCACCGCATTTAACGCTGAAACCGTGAAGAAACAATTAGACATCTCAGTCTCCAGTTGGGATCGTTTCATCTATCGCATGAAAACGCTCTCTGAGCGCAAGGTGACAAATCAGGAAGCTGAGAACTTCATACGGCGATTGTTCAACGAGATTGCCAGCACGCCCAATACAGTCAATGGGCGCGCCATGAAGAAGGTAAGGGAGCTGTATGACGGTGGAGGTCGTGGGGCTGAATTGAGTTCAGCTAAGGGGACCGTATTTGGCCTACTGAATGCGGTGACGGAGTACGTTGACCACGAACGCCGTGCACGTAGTCAAGACCATCGTCTCGATTCTGCCTGGTTCGGAGCCGGCGCGGTCTTGAAACAGAAATCATTGGGACAAGCAATGTTGCTAGTGCAGTGATCCGTAGCCGTCATAAAGCCCGGTTGAGTTCCACTCACCGGGCATTTTCATTTAAAACATTTCCGTTTTGCGCAAAAGCTATTCGGGACTTTTTAGAAGTACATACATCGGCACATTCAAGGCGCGTGCAATCCGCTCAATATTGCAAATCGAGATATTTCGCTCGCCTCGTTCGACAGAGCTAATGTAATTAGTGTGAAGGTCTGCAGCTTCAGCCACTTGCTCCTGCGTCAATTGTCGCTCCAAGCGAATTCGCCGGATGTTTGAGGCAAAAAGTAGCTGGGCTCCACACTCTTTGAGTTGTTGTCTTTGCACAACTCGGAGCATCTCGCGTCAGAACTTAAAACTCCACACACTTTGGGTTTGTTGATAAAATTCAACACTAAATACACACTTTAGGTTTGATTTTATAGTCAGCATTTTGGCTCTTGAGCCATTAATTTCGACATCAAAAACACCCAAACCATTCGGGTACTAAAAATAGGAAAGGCATGTCTATGAGCATGATCTTCTGCCGTGGATGCGGCAAACAGATTCATGAGAGCGCTCCACATTGCCCGCATTGCGGGGCGCCACAAGCAAGTAGTACTACCTCCACAAAAATCAGTTGGATGCCCATTGTCGCCATCATTCTCGGAGCCCTGGGCTTCCTCTGCAGCTTCGATTTCAATCCTAGGGATAAGGATCAAGTCACAGGAATCGTCTTTCTCACCACGCTGGGGCTGCTGCTAGCGGGCACGGCCCTTTATCAGAAAAAGCAGGGACGTACCTTGTCCATCATTGCTGTCACCTTGTCTTCCCTTGGCCTGCTCATTTGCCTTGGCAACCTTCATTAATTTCTCTTTAGGAACCACTATGAATGCCCTCGTCTCATGCCCTCACTGCGCTCATCAAGTCCATGAAAGCGCTCCGACATGCCCACAGTGCGGCGCCGCACGCATGGTGAACACGACGGCTGCCGTGTCTTACGCCTCGTATGACCAAGTCCCTTGGTACCGCAAGCGATGGTTTGCTTTTGTCTGCGTCTTTGTCTTCATGCCTTTATTCCTTCTGATTGCCTTTACCGGCAATGTTTATTTTCAGAAGGACGATGAACTCAAGACGATTCCTCCCAATGCGAAGTTCATCGTTCTGGGTATTTTTATCGTCATGGTTCTAATCCGCATGAATGGTTAAGCCCTATTATCAACGCCCTTTTTCCTTTCCTAACTACCAAAGAATAGAATCATGAAAAAACTCGTTACCCTATTCGCAATCGCTCTCTCGACCATGTCAACAGCTCATGCAAAAAGCGCTATCGGTCAATGCGTCGGCCCAGAAACGACGGTAGCCAAGAATGGTTATCTGGAATTGAAGAAGCCCGTCTTCATTTTCAGTGCACCAGACGAGGCAAGTAGCAAAGTGGAATTTAAAAAAGCAAATGCCTCCTTTACTGTTAACAAAGAGGTAAAAGGCTTTATTCAACTCACCGAAGTCGAGGGATGGAGTGATGCCAATCCCAACGCAGGCAAAGTACTGGGTTGGGCGAAGAGAACCGATTTTCGATTCTTGGCATTACGCAATTGCAATTGAGCCGATACGGGATTAACAGTCCATGTCGTCAATAGCTTTGTTCGATGAATGAAGCGAATGAGGTCAAAAGGTGTTCCTAGTGAGGAGGACAAGCATCCTCCTCACAATCATCCTAGTTACCGCCGAAATGCATAGTCAGAGCAGAGATTTCGTCTCAGCTAAGAGTGCAAACCGATCGTTGGTGAACAACTCAATGGCAAGGAAAAATTGTCTGTGCCAGATTAGCCGAAATTCGAACATACTCATTTCCGCTCTTTTCGATTTCAAATTCCCGACTACGAAATCCGTTGTCCCCATCTACAACGATCTCATAGTCCGTGTATTCATTCGGCGTAAATCTGAAGAACTTTGTATATAAAATGAAATTGGATGTCGCCTTTGATTTCCACCAAGTGATCCCATAAACGAATGGTCGCCCAGGCGGCACAGAGATTTCGACATATTGCTCCGACCGATAAGTATCGCTCAACGGCATTTTTAGTTTGGCTGGAGGGCTGATCCGCTGAGATACATGCTCTGTCAGCGTCATATCAGGACCGAATAGTCTCCCGACAAATGCAATAGCACCATCAGAAGTCAGCAAACATTGTGCATCAGGGTATTGCTTTACGTTGGCCACCCCGATGCCCTCAAGGGTGAATCTGACTCGGGCGGAGTCCGTGGTGGCGCTCTTATAGTCAGGCGCGGCGCAGCCGGCCAAAAGCAGCGTAAAAATCAAACTTTTTATGCGGGATTTTTTTGATATGGGAAATTTAATCAATTGAGACGTCAACCTTCCCTGTATAGGTATTTGGTATCGCATAGGCCGTGCCATTCTCGGAGAACATAATCAGACGCGGCGCAGTAGATGGTGCCGTATAGACAATGAGATAGATCGCACGTGGAGGAATTTCCGCAGATCCTTGAAACGTCGATGCAAAGATGGCTCTCTTTTTTCTGACTAGAAGATTATCAATTTTGTCGAATCTTATAACATTCTTATTTTCATCGAGAAAGATCAGAAAAGGTCTCGCAACGGTCGCTTGTGGAAGGTATCCAGATGATTGAGAAAGGCTAACCCTCACCTGCGAGACGCCGGCGCTGTCGGGAAGTTTATACGCAGAAAATAATGCCACTCCCTCTGGCGATTTAAACGTAGAAAAAGACTTCGGGTCAAAAGCGATTGTCGTTACCGCATGTTCTTTGAGTGTGCTGAAGTGCATTTGACTGTACGAAGCACAGCAGATACTTGATTGCTCTGGTGGTGCTGTATATATCGGTGCACTCTGGCAACCCACGAGCATAACTAATGAGACGAATGCAAGCCCAGCGCCATGAAACCTCAACTTGGATAAAACGCGTATTTTCTTTGTCATAAATTTCCGTTTAAATTAACCTTTGGTACCAATTCGTTAATGCACCCTACGCAACGAAAGCGGTATTCCTCGCATGAAAAAATACCAATGCATTTAAGCCACACTATCGGTTGATGATTTTCACTGACACTCGAAAAACGATAGCAGGCCTACAGCGCCCTATCCTCTTACAAATTCTGACTTCTCAATAAAATAAATTTACTTGCTTTTTGATTAATTCTTTTCTGCAAATCCAGCGAACGTGGCGTGTCATTGACGTACAACAAGATCGGATATTCTGGGAATTTCATTTCCACAGGTTCTTTATCAATAGGGTCCACATTTCTTTTTAGCACGAAATTTTCCTCAGTCCGCTTACCGAAAATGAAATACTCTCCTCCTTGATAAGCACTCTCTCTTGCCTGAAAATCAATATCGAAAGCAGCTTCTAAGGACGCTTTAGCCTCCTCGAGGTCAACAGATAAAATGCCGTAAAGGTCATACATTTTCATACTTCACCTTGATAAATTCGGTAGGACAATACTCGGTGCTCTTTGAGTTGCACTCGCCGTAGAATTGTAAATCATGAAATTTACATCTCTACCTGCCTGCTGACTCATCTGATTTGCCAAGTCCTGTAAACCTAGAGACTTCAAATCGGCTGCGCTCAGTGGCCCCGTACGAGTGCCACCTGAACGCAATCCGATACCTGCATCTTCAGCAGCTTGCAATAACTTTGGGCTTGCAATCGCAACGTCAAAATCACTCGCGCGTCCCACATCAAACGGTCGTCCAGTTGCAAAGCTTTTGCCGGTAACTGCGCTCCCCTGAAGAATCGGTTCGGCATCAGTGTAACCAGCAGCGCTCAATCCATTTCGCATATTGACGCCAAATTGGGTAAATGCCTCGTTGCTTGCAAATCCACTCGGAATCACTGCATTACTTGCCCCGACAATTCTTGGAGCCTTAGGTAAATTGAAGCCCGATATACTCGCCAACAAACCATCTGTAGCCGTTCCCAATTGAGATGCGTAAAACGCATCCAAATTGGAACCCCCAAAGTAATAGGCAAGTCCACCAAATATCCCCGCTAGTGGATTGCCAAGCATGTTATCGAGCGTTGCCGCGCCCACATTTGGCTGCGAACTAGATGGTTGCGGTGCAGGCGTTGCAGTTGCCACGCCGTTCACAAACTGGACATCATTACCTGTCGCCGTTGCCAGTAACTTCTGGAATGCGCACGAGGCCGAAGACGGAGAGGAGCACGCTTTAGCTAACGCTGCATCTCGTTGTGCTGAAACGCTACTCAAGGCCTGCGCATCCGAGCAGGCCCCTGGATTGGTCGGCGAACAGTCCTGCTGAGCTTGAGCTAGTTTTTCTGCCTCAGATTTCTGTCCGGGCAACAAGCGGATATGCATTGCCCAGTTATTCATTGCTTCATTCTGAGCGGCGGTTGCCGCGGCGACCGCATCCTTACCCAACAAGGAGGCAACTGCACCACCGGACAGCATTGCTAAAGCCGTGACAGTCGCAAGCTGCTCGTTACTTAATTCCGTTTGATCACCTAGCACCGCAGCACCAATGTAAGGAGTCAGAGCGGCACTGGTTGTTCCACCAATAGCCCCGCTCGCGCATCCGCTCCCCCCCGCTGCACTCGCGGCACAACCCAACAAACCGTGAGCTGCCAGATAGGCGATCTCTTTTCCGACAGTTCCCAAATCGCTAGTCAATGTAGGCGTGAAATCTCCGATGGCATTGGCCCCCACCGCCGCTGTGCTATTGACGACATTATTCAGAAACGCTGTCCCGAAACTTCCTCCATTAATTGCCGTATTGACGCCAGCGGAAATCAACCCCTGCTCGCCAATCTTCAGCGCCGTTGAGGACACATTCGCTAACGTTATTTGCGGATTCCCTTGCACAACACCGTTACTGAGCGTGTTCATTCCTGTGTCGCCGAGTGTGCCTTGTGTCAATCCAGCCGTCAGCCCGGATACCGCCCCTGCCTTGAATACACTTCCAATGTTCAGTGAACCTGTCGTCGCTAGTTGGGTAAATGCATTCGAGGCCATTGCTCCGGCCGCAGCAGAAACTGCCCCGACAATAATCCCGCCTGCGGCACTCGCCATAATGCCGCCGACAGCTGCGGCTTCTGTAAATGTTGCCCCAGCTGCAATGGCATCAAGCATGGCCACCGATGCAGCCTGTTGCATTCCGCCAAGTGCCGCTGCGGCCGCCCCGCCAGTGACCACCGCCAAAGCAATCGCCATCGCGATAATAAGCACCTGCCCAAACGCCCCCGGCCCACTCGTATCCTTGATGAAATTCGTCTGAATATTGTCGTGCGGTGTGATCTCTGTGAAATCACTTCCCAGCTGCTGCCGCAATGAACTCAGCAACGCCGCAGTGCCTGCGGTATTCGGCGTGCCGTCCGTATTGACTACCCGGAACGCGTCGCCGATGGAGGTAATACGATCTGCCTGCACATTGAGATTGACGGCGGACATGAAACCGCCCGGCTGCAATTGCGTGCCGGTGTACTCCATCCAGCCGCCTTGCACCTTGTAGGCCGAGGTGCCGATGTCGACACTGCGCTGCTCGTTGGTGAGCGTGGCCGTCTTAACGTCGAGATTGGTCGCCTGAATAATCCCGGTATTGGTGATGCTGTCTTTGAACGTCAGCTTGACGTCGTTGCCGCTGATGACACCACCAGAGGTGGAGCCGGCATAGTTTTGCGGCAGGTAGATTTGCGGCATCAAGGCACTGACTGTGCCGCAGACAGTGCTCGTGAAAGAACAGGACGGATCAGGAACCGTCTGTTCCGTGTACCACAGCATCGGCTTGTCGAGCGCGCTGATCTGCGCAGAGCTTAGCGGCTTGCCCAGTTGCAGATTGTTTTCTGTTGCGTAGGTAATCGCGTTGTTGTAGAGGACCGCCTTCTGCTGGTCGTCAATACTGAGATTGTTGGTAGAGCTCCATGCCACGCCGTTGACGAAGGTGCCGGAACCGGTCTGTTTGATCGCTTCCTGACGGATCAGATTGCTCTCAGTAGAGGCATCGTAGTAGAACTGATTGGTCTCGGGACGCAACGCGGGCGGCAGATTCGCCACCAGCAAACTCGGTCCGAACGACGACAACAAATCGCCGCCCGACACGTTCACCGCATACACCGGCGCCAATGTACTCGGCGTACCGTCAGCGCTCACTGCGTCACCGCTTGGTCCGATAGGAATCCATTGCGGCGCCACTGTCGACGCCGCTGTCGGTTGGCGTGTATCAGTGATGCCATTGGTCAGACTCAAACCACTCAACGCCACGTCGCTGCCAAACAAGTTCCCCGTATTGAGTACGTTGCCGCCGGAAATCACGGTCAAGGCATTGCCCGCCTGGATGCCGGCAATCTGCGTACCGTCAGCGATGACGCCATTGGTGTAGTGCTCTTTGTCGCTGCAGAACCAGCAGGTTTCTTCGGTCCAGTGTCCTTGCCAGTAGGTGTTCAAGGCAACCGCGGTATTGCTGACTGAACCAGAAATATTGATATTGGCGTCAGCGCCGGCGGTAATCAAACCGCCTGTATTCACTAGGGAATCACCATTGACATTGACATTGCGCGCGCCGCTGATAATCGCCGCAGCACTGGCCTGGTTCTCGCGATCGATATTGCACTCGCTGCCTTTATACGTTCCGCCGGCATTGCAGCCCAATGCAAATTCAGGATTGACATCGCCGTAACTAACGTGGGTCGTCACCGGGCTGACGACGCGGTTGGTGATGCTTGCCGCAGCGATGTTGACGTCGCCGGAGGTCGACAGGATGGTCCCGGCCAGGTTATCCAGACTGTTGGCGCTTAAGTTGACATTATTGCGGGCAGACAATGTGCCGAAGTTATTCGTAATGGTGCCTGCTGTGACGGTCAACGTACCACCGGCAACCACACTGTTAGAAGTCTGTTGATAAGCAAAGGTATCGACGTGCGCGTTGTCTTCACGGCAGGTGGCGCTCGGCAAGCAACCTGGTCTGGTCGTGAATGAAGACTGATAAGTCCCTTGGTTGACGAAGTTTCCGGGTAGCGTGATGTTGATGTTGTTGCCGGCTACCAGATCGCCTGCATTGACGAGATTGCCGGAGCCATTCAGTGAAACATTTGCACCTGCGCGAAGCATGCCACGTGTACCAAGAACCGAAGTCTCAACAACGTTAGTTAGCGCAACAACGGATTGGGCTTGCGAAAAAACGCTGCCCGTTAACTGTGATGGTGCTTCGACCACAGATCTTACATTCGCAAATCTTGTCAAATTGGTCAAATCAATTTGAGCGGCCTGTAAGAACGCGTTTAACGACGCTTGATTGACGGTTTCGCCGGCGCGGTAGGTGATGAAAGAATCAGATGCGCCGTTACTCAATGTGGATAAATTGGCGACAAGGTTGTTTCCAGCGGAAATGGTACTACCGCGATTCGATAAGGTCGTAGCCGTCACAACCAAGTTATTTCCGGCTAAAATCTGACCTGCAGCTCCCTCAGTCTGCTTTACCATCACTTGGTCAACTTTTGGTAGCTCGTAGGTTCGAGTACTAGTTTGCGAACAAAAGGCGTTGTCACAACTTTCAGAGATAGTCAATGTCCCCGCAGTGCGATCAACCGACGTGGTTTGACCAAAAAGTGTAGAAATATAGACGTCTGTCTTGATGGAACTTGGAACAGGTGCCCCCCCGGCGTTCGATGCGTTAACTGAGCTTAAGGTGTACACCCCGAGATAGGTATTTCCGACAAAATCAACGTCAACTATCTGCTGCATGGTAGACACCGCTGTCACCGGCGCAGCCCTATCATTATTAACAGTCGCCGCCTGAATCGATACATCCTTCTGCGCCGCAATCGTCCCCGCAACGTTAGTCAACGTCCCCGTCAAATTTGCCGAGAAATTATTATTGGCTTGAATGATGCCTTTGCTGTTATTAAAGTCACTGCCTTGCAGCGAAACATTCCTGAGTGCTTCCATGGTGCCGGCATTCGTGCCCGCGCCATTGATCGTCAGATCACGCTCGGCATGCAAGATCGCACCAGCGATGTTATTGGTCGTGCCGTTGAGAGTCAGATCTTGCCCTGCCACCAAGGCTCCACCATTGGTGATCACACCGGCCGAAGAGGACAGCGTGAGATTGCCAGCACTCTGAACCACGCCGGCATTCACAATACCGTTCACGCCAGACAACGAGACGCTGCTGCCACTTGCCAGCCAGGAGCCGCTGTTGACCAATAGGCCAGCGTTGACGGCGAGTGCACCACCCGCGTTCAGCCGCCCGGTCGCCGTGCCTGACATATCAAGCGCCGCATTGACCGCATTGACAGTGAGGCCGTTGCTGGCCGCAATCAAACCACCAAGATTGTTGAAGCTGCTACCAGAACTGGAGACCGTTAACGCCAGATCGCCGGCAGGTGCAGCGTTTGCCGCAGCGTTAGGGTCCCCGACATACATCGTGCCGCCCAGATTGCTGACCAGACTACCAACGTTGGCAACCATCGCAGTCTTTGCCAACATGCTACCGAAGGTATTGTCTAATCCACCGGACAAGGTGACTCGCAGGTTGTCGCCGTACAAGGTGCCGTAGTTGACCATGCTACCTGCGGTGACGGTGGTACTGCCCAATCCGGACAGTTGCGAGGACAAGGCGTTGCCGACGGTATTGGCACTGATGTTTAAATTGCCCCCGGCAGTCCAGTTACCGGTGTTGGTAAAACCACCTCCCGCCGTAAACTGAGCATCACCCACAATCGCGCCACTTTGGCTGGTCGTGACGTTGCCGCTACCGTTGACCGTCAGCGCACCGCCCACAACGGCATTGCCGATCGCGATGTTGCGCCCGGTAATCTGCGCGTTATTGGCGGCGGTTATCTGGCCGACGGTGACATCCGTACCGGCATTGAAGGATGCGGCACCATAACTGGTCACCGTGCCAGCGCTGACGCTACCATCGGCTCTGATCGTCGCGCCCTGGCTGCCATAAACGTTCGTTGCGTTGACGTTGCCATTGGCATCAATGGTGACATTGCCATTGTTGGCATTGAGAACGCCAGCCTTGACGCCGAGACCGGCGGTCGTGGCGACCACTTTGATCTGACCAGCGTTCATCGCCCCAAAGGCGGTAGCATCAATTTGCAGCGTCGGATCCGGTCCGCTGAAGTTAGGCGAAGAGCCGTTGGTCGCAACACTATAGTCACTATCCACCTTGCCTTGCCCTGCCACCGCTTCGGACACCAACTGCTGACCGCTGATCAGATTGATCTGCTGGCCAGCATTGATCGATGCATTGACGCCAATACTGCCGCCGATCAAATCAATGACACCGGCGCTGCCCTCAATACCGGCGCCCGGCGTGCCGGTCACACCGGCCAATCCTTCGATCTGGATATGACCGCCGCGCACGTCATAAGACAACGCCTTGGCATTGTCGAAACTACTACTCACGCCACCACGCGCCGACAAGAATTGTGGTGTGCCGGTCGTCATGACGACGCGCGGCGTATTGATGAAGCCACAGGCGGTGCAATTGATACCGTTCGGATTGGCGATGATCACATCGGCTTGGGTACCGAACACTTCGATCGTTCCGGCAATGCGGCTGGCGCTGCCTTGTGTCGTCACCTGATTGATGATCTGCGACGCCGTACGACCCCTCAGATTGCCGTTGGCCGTCACAGTGCCGCCCAAGGTACTGCCACCGCTGATCAGACTGTTGTTGAGAATCAGGCCGATGGCATCGACATTGAACTGGCTGTATTGATTCAACGAAATACCCGCAGCGTTGGGGGCTGTAATGTTAACAACAGGAACACCGCCGCCAACGCCGGTGCTCTGCGTGACCTGCGGCTGAAACCGGATTGGTGCCGCCGGATCGGCAATCGGCGCTGCAAATGCGGGAGTACCAAACTGCAAGCTAGGCAAACCACGGGTAATCCGTACTCCCATTGCCGCCAGATAGCCCGGCAGCCTGCTCTCGAACAATGACAAGGTCGGCATCCAGTTGCCGTCATGCTCGGCAGCAGCAACGCTCTTCTTGACCTCAACGGCAAACACCTGCCATTCGCTATAGCCATGGCGCGCCACCTGACTCTCAATGCTGTCGCCCAGCTGCGATGCGGAATTTTTTGCATCCTGCCAGACAAATTGCAGCGGCCCCATCCATAACGTGACCACCAATAGTGCAGAGATACTCCGTTGCCAAAAGGGCCGCGGCTTGGGGCCGGTGCCAATCGACAATTGGAACGACTCTGTCAGAGCGGTCTCTGCCGAGACGCCCTTGTTTCCGAAGGAGCTTGCTGGTTGGGTGGCGCGCTGCATGATGATTCCCGTTTTTTTCTTTTCTATACCGCTACTGCACACTGGCTGTTACTGCCTATTTTTTGTTGCTTGCCGCTCTTTTTATTGTTCGATCTTGGCCGACTTGGTCAGATCGCCGACCAGCGTCATCGTGGCGCGCTCCAGTGCCTGGCGCTCCATGGTTTGACGCAATGCGCCCTTGACGTCGTCATACTGGGGAATCTGTGTCGGACGAAGCTGATCCAGCTTGATCACATAACGTTCGTTGTTCCAGACCACCGGTGTCTGTGTCAGGCCGCCTGGTACCAGTTGAGAGATTGCTTGTGCTACCGGTAGCGGCAAGTTTTGGGTCTTGCCTTCCTGCGCCGGTAACTTGAAGCTGACCCATTCCAGTTCGCCGCCTTTGGTTTTATTGTTGGCGCTGCTCACTTGCGCCGCCAGCTGGGCGAAATCAGCACCGGACTTCAGTTGTTCCAACACCTTTTGTGCGGCGGTATCGTCAGCTACCTGGATCAGGCGCGCCTTGTATTCATTCGGGCCAAGACTGGCAACGATGGCATTGAATTGCTCGCGCACCATCACCTCGGTCACCGGAGTCGGCTTGATGGCGTCACGCAAATAGGTTTGGATGACAGCGGCTTCCTTGGCGTCCTGCATTGCTTTTTTTACTTCAGGGCGGTTCTCGAGCGATTTGTTTTTTTCAGCTTGCTGACGGAACAATTCACGCGCGATCAGCTGTGCCTTAACTGCACCACGCAATTGCGGAGAATCCGGCAAGCCGGTCAGCCTGGCCGCTTCCTGGATTTGCGATTCCGGAATCTTCTTGCCGTTGACGATGGCGGCAACACCCGCCGGCAACGCCGTCTTTTCTGCCGTCTGGGCAAACGACAACAACGGTGTGCACAACATGCCATAGACGATGCCAATGGCGATTTTTTGGGAGAGTGTGGAGTTCATGTTTTCTCTAAATAAAAATTCAAAATAATCCTGTTAGGTGCTAGTAAGACCAATTCAGGGTAGCCAGCAACAAGGCGCTTCTCTTTTCCAGGTAGTCCGGTTGCTGCACGGGCCGCCCCAAGGTGATTTCACTCGACCAGGCGTGCTTTGCTAGTTGCAGCTGCATGCGAACTCCGACTCCGATGCCGGACAGTTTTCTGGTGTGTTGTTCGGAAATCAGTTCAGTCATACCCGCATCAAAAAATGCATACGGCTCAAAATGGATGTCGCTCAACGTTGGCGCATTAGCCCAGATCACTTCATTTCTGGCGTACATGCCGCGGTCACCGCTGATGCCACTTTCACGAAAGCCACGTACCGACGACATGCCGCCCACAAAAATCTGCTCTGAACCGAACAACGCTTGCTGCGTCCACTGACCACTCACCTGAGTTCGCCAGGTGAACGCCGCTGCAGCAATAGAGGGCAATGCTGCCGTAATCGCCCCATTGACATCGAGCTTGGTGAATTGTCCGTGCGCTTCGCTGTCCTGAATCTGTGGACTGTCCTTGTTGGCACCGAAGGCACGCAAGCCTTTCGACACACCCGCTTCCAGGGTCAGCGTCGCCGGTTGCTGCCGCACCAGAAAGCGCAACAGCGTGTTGATGGCAACACGTAGTACGGTGAGTTTTTGCGGATCAAGCGTCAGGTTGTTGATGTCACGGTCGGCCCGGCGTAGCGACAAGGTCGTGTCGATGGCTGTCTTCGACGTCTGGCTGCGCGAGATGACGCGGTTCCAGCCCCAGGCGTTGCTCACGGTATTGCCATATAAGAGCGCGGTGTCGCCGATCAGTGACTGGTATTCGGAAACGGAGGCGGTGTAGCTGAAGGTGTTGTACCCAAAGGGAACCGAAGCCGATCCGACCAGAGCATTGGTCTCGCGGCTGCCGCTATAGTTGAACGACAGAATTTCCTGGAATCCCAACAGATTGTCGGCCTCCACGCCAAGACGCGTGCGGTTGAGTCCGGTCTGCTGACTGCCGTAGTTGTCGATGCCGGCACTAAACCACAGCCGATCCCCAACCTTGTTGTTGAGACCGATGACGGAACCTCCCGGCGAGCTGCCCGGCAAGATCTGCAACTCCGCCTTATTGCGCCGCATGCGGTTGATCTGCTCCACGCCCTGCTCCAGATCGGTCAGGTTGAGCAATTCTCCAGGCGCAGTAGGAAGCGCCATCTTCACCCCAACGTCAGTCAGCCAACCACCGCTATCCGGCGATGCATCCAGCTTGCTCGGCGACAGCGCCTGACCATTGAGCTCAATAGACTCCACCTTGCCGGGCACGAAGGTGATCACCAGTACCCCCGAACGCAGATTCTGTTCGCCAAGATAAGCGCGTGTAGTAATCAAGCCATGCTTGACGAACGCCTCGGTAAATCGTCGCAGCAGCAAATTGATTCTGGCGCCGCCCAGGGCTTTATCGACAAAGGCTTGTGTGATCTGCTGCACTTCATCGTCCGGCAACACGGTGTTGCCGACAACATCGATGTGATGGATCTGGAACGTCGGCCCTTTCTCCGGTACTTGCTCGACGTCGGTGACCACGTCGGGCGCCTTCGGCTCCGGCTTGGCAATCTCGATTTGTGGCGCCGGCTGCGTCGCTTCACGCTGCCGCTCGCGGTCGCGTTGTTCTTGCAGCAGGCGCTGCGCGGGATCTTGCTCGGGACGTGGAACCTGCGCATGCGCACTGGTCATCGTGACGAATTCAATTGCAGCAACAACCGCCAAGTTGCGGATGAACCCGGGCATGGAGTTGTTACGTGACCTCATCATCGGATGCGCCAGCGTCACCATAAGCCGCTTCCCACACCAAGATGATTCTCTATCGACACTGGATCGCGCCGCGGCGCACGCAAGGTCAAGATGCCGTTGGTAGCGACGATCTCCGTCATGCCGGCAAAACTGCCGCCATCGATGACGCCTTGTCCGTTCAAGGTCAGCTTGCTCCCCGCCAGCCACGAGCCGCCGGTGTCGGTCGCATACAAACGCGCCCAACTACTGCCGAACCAGGTCTTCATGCCGCTTTGCGAATAGGCGCGATAACCCACCACGCCTTGCGCGTAGATGCGCGGAGCAGTCACGGTCAGGTTGCCCAGGGCAAGTACATCGCCACCAATGTTGGCCGCTTCCGTTCCCGCAGTGATGCTGATGTTGCCGCTGGCGGTGAGCGTACCGCCATGACTGGTAATCGTGCTGGAAGCGCTGGCGCTGCAAAAGATCATGCAGCTGCGCTGATAGTGTGCGCTGCCGTCGAACAAGGCTTCATTGTGAAAAGCGCCGGTCACGGCGATGTTCATGTTGCCGTTGTTGACCAGACCGATGCCGCCCTGATTGGTGAAATTGGCCGCTTGTACGTCGATACCGGTCTCTCCGACCAGATAAGCCAACTGACTCGGCATGGTGACGACGCCATAATCGACGTCAAAGCCGGTATTGCGCCGCGTAAAAAACAACCACTGACTACTACTGTTGGCATAGGCGGCTCCTTGCTCGCCGTTGGCGCCCGGCGTCTTGTCGATGACGTTCACCACGTTTCCACCCGCCGTCAGCGACAAGCGATTGTTGCTGATCATGCGCGCATTGCGATTGGTGATATTCCCAGCGGCCCGCACAACAACGTCGTCATTGACGCCAAAAATCGCACCCAATACGCTTTCCGACGGCGACTGATTGAACACGGAACCGAGCGCGGCCAAGGTCACGGCGCCGGTCGACGCGGCATTTCCTGCAATACGAACCTGCCCCTGAAGCAGGCTGCCGATGTTGCGAATATCACCACTGCTGTTGACCAACAGGCCACCGTTGGAAGCAACCACAGAACTATTCAGTTCGCCATCGTTGGATGCAGAGAATCCGGTGTTCTGCAAGATCACATTCTGCGCGGCGAAGACATCGGTTGCAGTCAATGTGGTCGTTCCCGCGCTGGTAATCAGAACGTCTCCCGTCAGTGATAGCGTCGCACTCTTGACACTTTGCTTGCCGTCGCTGCTACGTATCGCATTGGCAGTGAAACTGTTGGCGTTGACGACCACCCCTGTCGCGCCGTTGACCGACGAGCCCGACAACGTCACGGAATTGGTCGCGGTTGCGGTCACCGAACCTGTTTTGGATGTCAGACTGGCGCTGCTGCCAAGCGATGACGGTGTGCCTGCCGAAAGCGCGATATTACGGCTTTTGACGATCACGTCCTGCTCGGCGGACAACTGACTGGAATTGATCAACACTTGCTGGCCATCGTTATACAAACCGATGCCACCAGTAGCATCAAAGGTCGTGCGACTGAACGTCAGATCATGCAAACCCGCCACACCGTCGGTGCCGATTAGGATATTGCCGCGCTGTGTAACGATCACATTGCCACCGGCGTCAACTGCGCGTTGACCGGCACTCAGATTGGCGTCCGTCAGTGCCACCTGTGCAGCGCTGATATCGATCGTGCGTCCGGCCTGGAGTGATGCTGCGACACCGTTATTGCTCTGGCTATCCACCGACGCGTTGGCCACGACAATATCGTTCACTGCCTGGATGCGGCCACCGTCGACATGCAGGTCGCCATTGCCGGCAATCGTGAAGTCGCCCACATTGGCATAGATGGCCCCGGCATGCCGGACACCTGCGCCCTGCTCCGTGACCACGAGCTCCACCCGGCCAGCAGTCAAACTACCGAGGGCGGTGATGTCGAGCGCAGTCGCTCCTGGGTTGCTGGTGCCAGTCGCCGTATGCCCAATCCAGGTACTGATCAAGTCGGTCGGCGAGACGCTGCCGTCAATTTCCGAATGACTGGCGCCGGCCACCGTACGAATGCGCGCAGCGCTATTGCCGACAGTATTGAGGACTGCCCCGTTGACGGTGATTTGCTTGGCAATCAACTCCAGGTCCAACATGGCGCCGCTCAGGCCATTGGGACCGATCACGATCTGGCCCTGGGAGGTGTTCAGGATGATGTTGCGTTGTACGTTGCCCGGCGACAGCGTGATGTCGTTAAAACTGACTTGTCCGGTGGTCAGGGCGACGTTGCCGGTATTGACGAAGCTGCCGCCGTTGACCGTGATGCCGTTGGGATTCGCAATGATCACATTGGCCCGTGAGCCGAGCACCGTGATATCGCCCTGAATCAGACTCGGGTTAGTGCTGGTGACCTGATTGACGATGTTGCGCGCATTGACGCCGACGTTGTTCAATATCGCGCCACCGGGACCGACATTGAACTCCGTGTAAGTATTGTGCGAAACACCAAACGCCGCTGGCGCAATGTTGACAGTCTGACGCGCGCCGCTCGTCGACACGCTCGTTGCGGTGCCACCATCGACGACAATGCCCGCTGCATGTGCAATGGATGTTTGTAAAAGTGTCGCACCCACGACGACACGCCCCACGCGGGAGCGAAATGAAGACCCCATCCCCTACTTTCCAGATTTTTTGTTTCACAACTTAGTTCTGGAGACCGGCACAATCTGACCGGACATTCTTGTAAGGAGGTTGCGGTCACTGCTGTTCTCGTTTTGTTTTACACAGCTTTACCGGTGTAAGCCTGTGTTTATACAGAAACGTTTTCCACATAGAAATGTCCATGCGACAACAAACAACAACATACTAGTAATATGATGTTGACTACATGAACTGACTTTACTTTGGTCCTTTTTTTGTCTTGGGAGAGAGATGGGAGAACGTCATTTTGCGCAAATCGCCCGTCTTTTTCGATAGCTTGTTAACTCGATTGTGAAGATAATTTTGCGTAAAAAAGAACGATGAATGCAGGCGTTCTACGGGACGCTAAGCCGAGACAGCGCCTCACGGGGCAATGATGCTTTAATCAAATCTAATAAAGCGTTTGGCCTTTCTTACAACATGCTGTTCCTTTGCTCGCAGCATTGACCCTATATAACTGATCCACTTTCCATTGCCGAGCGAACGCGGCAACGCGATCATAAGAGCCTTCAAATCCCAACACACACAAGTCTGCGTGCATCTGCTTGAGACTGCGCTTTTGCTTCCTAGATTTGGTGGATTCGGTTTTAAGCCATGCGGATAGTTTGAATGTGTACACATCCAGAGCACTGGCTGAACGCCGGTCAGCGTTGGCTGGCTCTACAGTTTCAGAGCGCAGGTAACGTCTAACGGTGTTCCTGGAGATGCCAAGTCGCTTGGCGATCTCCCTTAGCGATATCTGGTCACGTAAGTGCCAGCGCCGAATAATTCCTAGTAATGCCTCGTCGATCACTCCAATCTCCTACCTGATTGCTTAGGTAGGATTGTGTCTCAAACGTGGGTCAATTTTCGATGCAAAATTCCCAGCAAAGTGGGTCAGTTTTCGATGCAAAACTACAAACAACGGTTAAAAAGCACTTTGCGTAAAAGAATCGTTAGTCCCTTTTACGTCTGAGCGTCAGCCTCGTAGAAACTCGTAGAATTTTTTTTGATATTGGTGGGTTAACTTGGCTTTTAGCAATGATAGTGGCGGTTTCGCGTTCGCCTGCGATGATGCAAAAATATCAATCTGTGCCAGCACATGGAATACCCGACTGTCACAGACAGGGTGCATGATAGGTCCTATTTTTGTGATGACGGGACTTTTGCCAGACCAGGATTTCATTTCGGAAATCATTGGAAAACGGCCGCGTGATTTTTTTATAATCGCCAATAGAAAAGCTGAAGCTATCCGTCATGGCGCAGTTCCTGCTTTTACGATTGGCTCAAACAGCCCCACCGTTTTGCAGCCGTGAAGGAAGCCATTTTTTAGGAAATTGGCATTAGCATAGGGGGATTTTAGGGTGTGACGGGCCACATCTCGCAAATATTCATCAGGTTTCTTACCCTCTGCGCCGGCGGTGTCGTCGCTCCAGCGCCACTCATCAAGCACTTCGACGAGCCACGCTTTGCCGTCACCACCAAGCAGTTTTCCTCGATACCTTTCCACAATTCCGTATACATCCTTCCATGTATCAATTTGTTCGGCGATGTTTGGTGGGCCAAACGCCAAATTGATATCCGTTGCTGTCAGATTTTCAATGTCCGCGTGTCGCAAAGTTATCTTTATATCGACGACGTAAGGTAATGTTGAGAAAGGGTAAAAAGCCTTACGGCGAACAAACGCGCCGGCAGGGTCTTTTGGTGTGTATCTCGGATCTTTGCGGCCCTTGTAGCTGCTGTTGCAGTGGTGGCAGGCAGGGACGAGGTTCTTAAAGTTGATGGAATTGAATGGGTACAGCACCTTGGGGAGATAATGGTCGTACGCTTCGCGCTTACTGTGATACTCCCCCAGCAGATCATTGATGCCGCAGAATGGGCATTTGCTCGTTTTGTTGACGGTCACAAAGGCTTTGTAGTGATCATTAATGGTGCCGACCTTGGCTTTAATATCGGAAGCATCGAAGTCATAAAGGTCTGAAAAAAATATGCGAAGGTCTTTGAGTAACGTGGGATATTTGCGCTCGATGTCCTTGTAATGCGCTGGATGGAGTGACTGATCGTTGGCACAGAGCCGCTCAATATCATTGTTGCTGAAGTACCACCATTTCAACCTACGAATCTGTTTTAAATTCAGGTGAGTGAAATGGCCGTAGATTCGTTCAACGTTGCCATAGAAAAAATCAGCATTCTTCTTGTCAGAGTAAAAAAATTTCTTCATGACTTCAAATAACTCAGGATTGCCGCTACACGAGTTGAATGAGAAGTTGATCTCGGGAGTTGCCTTGCACCACACTTCGTGAAAAATGAAGTCGATAAAGGTCTGCATCTTCTCCATCTGGTGTGGCACGTAGGTATAAGGAAACAGCATCAGTCTTTCCTCCCCCCATTACCAGGATCGTAACTATCGAGAATGGCCGTGATCAGTAGCACCTTTTCTACAGAATCGCCGAGTTTTTGGTGGATTTCGTTGATGAGCGCGTCCTTGTCCTCACCACCGTTCTCAAACCGCCCACGCAAGCCATCGAGAACTTCCTGCGCTCGCCCGCCGATAGTTTCGCGCTTGCCAAAGGTACTCATGGTGATCTTGTTGATCGAGGCGCCCAGCGTGTTGTAGTGTGGTGGGTTAATTCTGACTTCACCGGTAGACTTGTCTTTCTCGAAGACCAGTACCTTGTCAGGTTTACTGTCTGAGATTAAGAATGGCGAATGCGTCGTAATCAATATTTCTTGGCCAACATTGTCATTAGCCTTGTCTGGCAAACACCGGCGCAAGCGACTGATGAAATTAGCTCGCCAATCAGGATTGAAATGGGTCTCCGGTTCGTCTAGAAGGAAAAGACTATTTGTATTACGAAACAGTAGACTCATCCCAAGACTATGCAATAGCTGATGCTCCCCATCCGACAATCCTTTCAGCATCATCGGTTCAGTCACATCCTGCTTGATAAAGCGGACAAACTTGAAACGCATGATGCGCTGATCTGATGCCAATCTAGGCACAGTCTCGCTGACGTAGTGACTACCTGAACGATAGACATCCTCCTTGAGCCCTTCAGCCACTGCATAAAGATTTAGCGTCAGCAAGACCTGAAATGCTTGGAACAATGCGAGAGGTGATTTGTAAAATGCATAATCGAAGTTTTCGCGAAATGCCTCACGTGCTTCCTGATTTACCCAGTAGTCTAGAACCAGAGTATCTGTAGTTTCATCTTCGTACCAGCATGTAGCGCAACGCTTCAACCGCGTAACAATTGGGTCAAAATTATCAGCCGATTTTGAATCAGCCTCTAATAAGTGCATCAGGTTGATTCTGAATTCACCGGTCTCATTGTCCGTCATCAATGCAGGATGATCGCTGCCGAATATTGTGGCCACATCGGATGAGGCCGTAATGCTGCGTCGAATGACTATGCGAAACTCAAGCAAAGCTTCGATACCCACATCCTCGCGGAAAGGCTGTAAGGCGTCATCATCCTGTAGCAACAGATTGCACAGCAGAATAGCTTGGCTGAATTCGCTATCAAGGTAGGCTAAGCGAGATTCTGGTCGGCCAAGATAGGGCAGTTGCTCCTTTAGGCAATTCCAATATTCATCAAATTGCACGAAACGCATTTTGAAGAAGGGTAAACTGAGGATCTCGTTTTCGCCCGAGGAATAGCCCAAAACATACTCCGGCAAAAGAAATTCCCGCTCGCGCTCACTGCACAAACCATCGGAAGCAAGACCGTCACTACGAGTGACAAAATTTTCTGGATTCAACCAATACATCTGAGGTGACGTCTCACTTACCTTGATCACTCGAACGTGGGCATAGCGTTCGCGCTCGGGTAAAGCGCCATGAGGCAGCATTATCAGGTATTCCAGTTCAAACGCATTCGGGGTGCCGTCACTGTCTTTAATTCCATTTGGATTGTCATCCGAGGCAAAAGCGTCTGGTAAAAAATTACGGCGCACGCGCTGCACCTCCAGTTGGAAGAAGATCGCCGCAAGCGCTTCGAGCAGATTGGATTTGCCGCTTCCGTTAGGGCCGGCGCAAACAAAAGGCGCGAAGCCTTCGGAGTTGTCCAGTTCGGCCTGCAGGTCAAGTTCACTGCGAAAGTAATGTACAAAACCGCAATGCAGGCTGCGAAAGCCCGCTGGATCCGTAATTTTGAGACTTAGCAGTTTCAAGGCCGAGCTCCGCGCTTAATTTCTATGAGATTGCCAAAAATCGGTTCCCCACTTTCGTCACGCCCTGTAATGTTGCGCGATTGCTGGAGGCGACCATCGGTCAGAGTTTCGAACACCCAGGTTTTTACGTACTCGTAGTCGTTAGCGCCCAGCTCGAAGTCGGTTTCCGGATGCAGTTCCGCCAAGCGGGTTTGCGCAGCCGCCATGAAGCGCTGTACCGAAAACGGCATGCTGCCCAATTGGCTATGATAGGCTTCCAGCCATTGTGTGATCAGTGCGTTTCTTGCATCGACATTCTCAATGGCATTGAGTAAGTTATCGGTATCGGGCAGATAGATGGCAAGGCTTTCGTCAGCGCGAGCCGGCAAGGGTTCTGCATCCACGGTTTTCTCTTTCTCTAGTCTTATGTCCGGCAAGGGCACGTGCGACAAATTCAGTTCACCCTTGAATGCCTGCTGGCTCAGCGCGCCATAGAGGACTTCCAAATTGGTTAGGCTTTGCTGATAGTGAGTCTTGATGCCTTCAATTTTTTCGACGACAATTGCAAATTGATTTTGAAGATCAATTGGGGGCTTGATCATCTTGATCAGCTCGAAATCCCCTTTGGTCAAAATCTTCTTCATTCCTTTCGTGGCTTGACTCTGTATATAAGGCCGGGAGAATCTAAACAAGCTATACAGATATAACGGATTGACGTCCTTGCCAGGTTGGATGGCATTAATCTGCTGATTAAAAGCCACTGTTCTGTCAGTCAACGCTGCACGGCCAATTGACTCCACGCTGCCTGCGATGCAAGCAACCAGCAATGCCCCACTTGAGATGGTTCGACCACGCCGAGCCCCTGTCTCTGAGAGATGCTCGGCAGACGGCGTGACGAAAACGGCATCAGCCGTAATGTTGTCGGTTTTGATCCACTCGATGAAATCGTCGCCGTAATTTGTGGAGTCATTTCTTGGTGGCGTATTGCCCGTGGAAATTTTTCCGAAGGCCTTCAGTTCGGTCTTATCCCACCCTTTCTCATTTCTCACTGGATCTCCAAACATCTCCAGAAATACGCTCTCGAGCAGGTCGTGGAGCTGTTGCAGGTGGCGTTTGCGCTGGGCGATCAGTTTTTCCACTTTGCCAAGCAGGTTGGCAATACGAATTTGGTCGTCGAGCGGAGGGAGGGGTATTTCTACTTTCTTTAAAGTGTCTTGCGTAATAGCTTTGAACGTCGAGCCTGTACCTAATTTTGCAATCGTCTGCTCGTTTGACTTCAAAAAAAAGTAAAGAAAATCAGGGTCTAGAATTGAGCTCGCTCTAATCGCCGCCAACCCACGGCCGATGATTGATTTCTGATCACAAATATTCACTGAGCCAACTGGTGCTCGAACAGACATAAGGATGTCGCCTGGTTTGGCTTCTTTTGCTTTTAGACTGTTACACCAGAGACGAACTCGTGGGTACTTTTCCTGAAAATCTGTCTTCCCTTGAAAGAAAGGCAAACCATCGCCCTTTGAGTTGTACGTTGACGAGGGCGGCGATTGTCCAGCGATGATCTTTGCGACGGTATGGAGTTGCTGCTTCTTCATCCTACCATCCCCCGCAACTCCAGCAGCTCGCGCACGATGCCTCTCTGCACCTTAGCAAGATCTTCTTCGCTAGCATCACCCACCTCGGCCTCGAGCAGTCGATCTAAAATCAGCGTCGGGGCGTCGTAGTGAACTTCTTCGAACACATCTTGCTTATAGCGGGAGAGTCCAAGGTCATAGCCATCCTCAGCTTCGATCTCAGTACGCGGCACCATGAAGCACTTTGCAGTACGGTCGATGCCTGTATCGATCTTGCGAGCGTGGTACTTGGCAATGATGTCCTGCAGATCACCAAATCCCTCTTCCTTGTCACGTTTGTCGTTCAAGGTATAACCGTCAGCGGTCATCTCGTAAAACCAGACGTATTCAGTAGCGGGCTGGGTGACTTTGTCTTTCGGCCCCCACACCTTAGTGAATAAGAGGATAGCGGTGCTGACCCCGGCATAGGGTTTGAACACGCCGCTAGGCAACGTGATAACAGCTTTAAGGTCGCAACGCTCGACCAGCATCTGGCGCAAGGTCTTGAAGGCGCCGCCAGAACCAAACAGCACACCTTGCGGCACGATTACGCAAGCGGTGCCGCCTTTCTTTAGCAGCCGATAGATATTCTCGACGAACAGCAGCTCGGTCTTAGTAGTACCCAATTGAAGACTTTCGTTGATGTCGCCTTTGTCGATGCTGCCGGTAAAGGGCGGATTGGCCATCACGATGTCGTACTCGGACTCTTCGATAAAACTCTTGCTCAGCGTGTCCTTGTAGTCGACGTGCGGCTCATCAATGCCGTGCATCATCAGATTCATCAGCCCCAGGCGCACCATCGTGGCGTCAATATCGTAACCCCACAGCGAGCTGGACAGAATGGCCTGGGCCTTTTCGGTGAGGGCAGCCGCGACCGAGGTCCGCACAAAGCCGTCTTCATCGGGTGTGAGGCCCGTGGTGCCCGCCTTGACGGCGAGTTGGGTGACGATGTACTGATAAGCCCCTAGCAAAAAGCCGCCGGAGCCGCAGGCCGGATCGGCGATCTTGTGGCCCAATTGAGGCTGCACCAGATCTGCCATCATCTTGATGATGTGGCGCGGGGTGCGGAACTGACCGTTCTTGCCAGCAGTTGCGATCTCCGATAGGAGCATCTCATAGACATCGCCCTGGATGTCTTGGAAGGCTTGGCCGTTCTCCCGTGAGTCGCGTTCCATCACTTCAAAAATTTCGTCGATGGTCTTTACCGCTTCCACCAGCAGGGCCGGCTTGGGAATGATGAACACGGCGTTCTTCATATGATGGGTGAAGTTGGAGTCGGCACCGTTCAGATCTTTTAGGAACGGAAACACCTTGCCTTGCACATGCTGCAGCATTTCTTCGGCTTGCATATGCGTGAATTCGCTCCAGCGCAACGTGCGCTTTTCGATTTCATACATCTTGGCATCGGCGTGACGTTTGTCGGCTTCTTTCGGAGTGTCATCATCTCTTGCTTTGGAGCGATATTCGGGAGGAATCCATTTTCCTTCGAATTTTGAGATGTACTTTTCGCCAGTGAATTCAGCATCGGCCTGTTTTTTTTGATCCAGCTCGTCGAGCCGCTTCATGAATAGTAGATAAGTAATCTGCTCGATGGCGGTGAGCGGGTTGCTAATGCCTCCACTCCAGAATTTGTTCCAGAGCTGGTCGATCTTGCTTTTGAGTTCGGAGTTATTTTGTAGCATGCGCTCAATTCCTTGGGTTTATATGGGGGCGTTATGCGGCCAGTCGCTCAGTGAGCTGCAGGATTTCATCGATTTCGGCCGGACTGAACACGCCGCGGATGCCCTGCGGATGAATGACCGTAAAAGGCGTGTTGATGAGGTCCCGTTTTTCCACCTTTTCGCGCTCAACGATAAAGCTCTTCAGCAATCCCAGAAACTCCAACTGGCGACCGTTAAGGGTGGCGTGCGTGCGGATGAATCGATCAAAAGCTGCGCTGACCGTATCGGGAAAACTTTGTAGCACCTCGATGCCGAGAATGTGGCGAATGAATTGAATCAAGTGCGCTTTGCGGTTTTTGTAGACTAGGCGCAGCAGGGCTTCGGTGATGTGCGGATGCTCCTCATGCAGTAGCTCGGCCAGTTCGTTGGCTTCCTGGGTGCTCACAACTTCACCGGTTTTGATCTTCTGCAGCACCGGGTTGTGCTCTGTGAGTTCGACGATCAAAGCCGCGACCATTTCGCGGTAACGACTGACGCTAACGGCCTCGTGCTGTGGCCCGAATTCCACCCATTCCTTCTTGTGAAGTTCATCCTTCAGATCAAGATGCGTTTGCTCTTGAGTGGAGCTTTGTTCGCGAAACTTCATCAGAGGGCCGAGCTTGACGACCATGTCGTCGAAGGCCTCTTCATCCGCTTTTGCCCAATAATAGTTGGTTTGGGCGGCGCGGATCAGAGCTTCTTCCTGCTTCACGAAACCGACCGAGAGCGGCAGTTCGCTAATCTGTTCGATGATGCCTTCCTTGATGGTTTCGGCTTGTTCCTTTTCTTCGTTGAGCAGGGCGAGGGAATATTCTAGAAGGTCGCGTTCAAAGCGCATGGCTTTGAAGTCGGCTTCCGAAACGGTGCGAAACAGCGGTTTGATTTCGGCGCGCAGGAACTCCAGCTTCTGGTGGTTGAGTATGTTCCAGAAATTTTCTTCTCGGAGACGGTTCAGCGCTGCTGCTGCCTCCTTGATGACTACGGAGGTTTGCGGCAAGGTGTTGAGCTGCAAGTGCAGTTTTTTGGTTTCGCGTTCGGCAATTTCGTGATGGCCGCCATCTATGGCTTTTTCGATCTTGTCCAGCCGCAAGCCAACAAGACGGACAGGCAAAGGTAGCTGTGGTTTGAGTTTCTTACCTTTGGGGTTCAGCTTGAAGTATTCAAAATTGTCCCAACAATCAAGAATCAGGAACACGTCCTTGTCCGTACACCAGGGCTTGGGTTTACTGGTTTCCAGCAAACGCGTACCGCGCCCCACCATCTGCCAAAACTTAGTGTAGGAATACACTGGCTTGGCGAACACAAGGTTAACGATCTCGCGCACGTCGATACCGGTGTCGAGCATGTCCACACTGATAGCAACGCGCGGCATATCGCTGTTGGTAAATTGATCCAGCAAACCGCCCTTGCCATAAACGCGCGGATCATCGGATACGAGTACCTTGGCCAACTCACCTTTGTGCTGCGGGTAGAGCTTGTCGAAGATTTCTTCCATGCGCCGGGCGTGCGCCTTGGTAGTGCAGAAAAAGATGGTCTTGCCGGGTAGTACTCCGTTGGAATCCTTGATGGATTCCTCCATGAACTCCCTGACGATTAAGGTGTTGGTGCCTTTGTTGATCACCTGCTTTTCTAACTGCGAGCCTTCGAAGTTGATTTCTTCAACTTCTTTACCTTGTAGAATTAGTTTTTTCTGGTCGTCCAATGAAATGGTGCGCTTGCTTATACCTTCAATCTGGAACTTAGTCTGAATTTTCATGACCTGAAAGTTAGATAGGTAAGGCGGCACGTTGTTCACGGCCTCTTCATAAGTGTAGGCAAAGGTCGGTAAGCCATCTTCGCAATGGAAAAGTTTAAAGGTATTGTGATCAATGATGTCGGTAGGTGTTGCAGTCAAACCAAGCGTGATGGTTTTGAAATAGGCGAGCACTTCGCCGTAGCTGTTGTAGATTGAGCGGTGGCTCTCATCTACAACGATGAAGTCGAAGAAGTGTGGCGACAAATGCTGCGCCTCGTCACGAATAATGTTGAGCATCGTCGGGTACGTAGCAACATAGATGCGACGATCTTTGGCAATCAGTTTCTCACCAACATTGGGCCAGCGCGGTTCGTTGGGCAGATATTCCTTGAAAGCGGCCAGCGCCTGCTCGCGCAGTGCAATACGGTCCACGAGGAACAGGATTTTCTCGGCGTGGCCAGCGCGCATCAGCGTATCGACCATGGCTATGCAGGTACGGGTTTTGCCGGTACCTGTGGCCATCACCAGCAGGAAATCGCGTTTTTTCTGCTCTATGCCTTCGAGCACCGAACGAATCGCACGGATCTGGTAGTCGCGTCCCGCAATCGAAGTGTTGATGACCTCTTGCGTCAGTGGTTTGCGGTTGCGGCGGATATAGGCGAAACGCTCCAGATCGTCCCGCGTCGGAAAGCCCATGACCTTGCGTGGCGGGGCGTTTTCAAGATCCCAGAAATAGATGTCGTGGCCATTGGTGTAGAAGCAGAACGGCAGTTCACCTCCCTGCTTCTGGATGTTGTAGCAGTATTGCTTGGCCTGCTCGCGGCCTATGGCGGCATCCCGGCTGGATTTTTTGGCCTCAATCACGGCTACAGGCTTGCGGTCTTTACCCAGCAAGACGTAATCGCTGAACTGGTGACCATCGTAGGGGGGGGCAGACTCTGCAGCACCTCGCGGCAAAGCCGTTAGAATGTCGAATTCTTCTATCACCTGCGTAGGGTCTTTGACGTTCCAACCAGACTGCGCAAGCTGCTGGTCAATGAGGTCAAAACGGGTTTGTGCCTCGGATTTGCTCATGCTTTACCTGCCTCTGGCACAGCTGTGTGATTTACGTTTCTGCGTTCCAAATCTTCATCCGCCCCACCCACGCGCACCCACTCATCGACCTCGGACAATTGGAATTTCCACAGGCGGCCAATCTTATGCGCGGGCAGCCCCTTGCGCTCACGCCAGCGGTAGACGGTTTCTTTTACCACGCCCAAGTGCTGAGCAACTTGTTCGGTAGTGACCCACGGTTCAGTGTTCATGGCATTGGCGTTCAGGGGTTGACCTTCATAGTCGTCTTAAATCGTTTTAAGTCTAGCAGAGCATCGGCTCTGTGACCATGGAAAAGCGCTGCGTCTGCCTCCTGGAGCAGGTCACAATCGCTCCATGGCGGGCAAAGATGCAGGTATTTCAGAGCAAAGCTACTACCGCTGGAAGAAGGAATACGGCGGCCTTAAGGTCGACCAGGCTAAGAAGTTGAGGGAGCTTGAGCGAGAGAATGCAAGGATGAAGAAGATCGTGGCAGATCTGTCGTTAGAGAAGTCCATACTCAAGGAAGTCGCCTCGGGAATGCGTGTATTCACGTATCAAGTACATCGCAAAGCATTCCTTCCATCAAGTGTCACAAGGGCAAAAGGGCGACAACATGCCGAGAGCCCGTTATCTTTTATCGACGTGCCGCGCTATTGCATCATGCAGAGCGCGCGCAGAAGATCATCAACACTTCCCAATAACACAGCTCGACACTCTCGAATGTGTGCTGGCAGTTCCTACTGCCATGTCAAAGTTTGGCCGTTTTTTCTGACGTGTTGTTAACTATCTGTTGATTTGCTCGCAGAATTGCCCCGTCCAATTGATTCACTTCTAACGTCCGGCAAAGGCTGCGACACGGATCGTACGATCCCTCACAAGGTGTTGCGTGAGATGTTTAAACGCCTAGATATCTCTCGCCATGGGGCCTGGTGTGTCTCAAATGGTCAGTTTTCGGTAAAATCTCCACGGCATGGACACCTGGACAGATTGTTCGATGTCATCGATAAAATTCGTTAACGTTTGCACTCAGCTAACCAAGAACAAGGACACTCATGACTGAGGATACGAAGTTTATATATACCGTCGATTGGAAAATGATCAGAGGTCTGACGGATGCGTTCCTCCAGCAAAGATGTGATAAACAAAATCTCGTGTTGGCAATTGCAATGATCCAGGGAAACGCCGTTCATTCGGCTGTTGGTATTGTTGAAACCACTACGGGGTTGCATGCCATAGTCGGCGTTTCTTGCCCCAAATGTGGCACGCTTGAACAGGCTTTATTCAAGGGTGGTCCCGAAATGGGTGGTAATTTTGGAGAGTGTCCTAAGTGCGTTGGCTTTCTTTTCAACATTGTCCTGCAGTCAATTTCTTGGTCACTCGTTGACAACGCAGTCTCTATCAACAAAACAATGTTGCAGCCCAATGAGCTTGCTCATTTTCAGGGGGACTCCATTTATTCCAGAAGTCGCTTGCCTGCGTGGCTCGCTCGTTTGGTCGAAGAATGAAATGCTAAGCATCCCATCTGACCGGGTTAGACACATGGGCAGGTGGGGAGATCGGATTCAATTGCTCAGTATTCCGAACTGATCGAAAAATGTTAAACGCTACAGTTTCTAACCTTGTGCTCAAGGTCACTTCATCCGGTCGCTGAACCGCCAGCGAATGGATCTCGTCAGCATGCATGGCGTTTGCGATCGGTATTTATAAATCCAAATATAAACAAAGCAATGCTACGAAACAAATCCCCTCTTGAAACATTAGCATTAAGTACCGCAGAAAAATTCCGTAAGGACTATGTTGACCTTAGTCGAATGCTCTTCGCGTCTGATCAAGCTCGCAATGGCTTGCATCATCCCGGCGAATTTGGACGTTACAGAGAAAATTTAATTCGCAAGTTATTGGCGTCTTTTCTACCCGCCCGCTTGGGTATTGGTGATGGCTTCGTTGTCTCAACTGACGGAAGCACGAGTAGTCAATGTGACATAGTTCTTTTCGAGCGTGACGCTACCCCGTTACTCGAGATTGCTGGCGGTCGGGCTTTATATCCTGTTGAAACCTGTGTTGGTATCGGGGAAGTAAAATCAGTTCTAGATTTTTCAGATCTTAAATTATGTTTATCAAAATTGATGGACGTGAAAAAAATACGCCACCAGATGACGCCGTTTGGATTGCCGGTTGCTCCAATTGACGCAGTTGCTGCCGTTGCGTTGATGGCATCGAACGGGGAGAAAGATGAAATTTTAGGTGAGATGTTTAACGAGCGAATCTTTATTGAAAATTTGGTCGAAAACAATTTCAATCCGGATTACTACGAGCAGCACAATTTGGTTTCCTTTCTGGTGTGCGAAAAAATAAATTGGCCTGCTAACTGTGGCCCCACTTCACGCCGGTTTGGTGAAACATTAAATGATCTTTATGAACCGAGGCTCAAGGATTTTCCAATTCGGCATAATTTTATTTTGAGTATTGAAGACGGTTTCTTATCGTACTACTTCACGCAAGAAGATGCCTCAGGGGAAGTCCGATCTATACCTTATTCGTTTCCTCGACATGAAGAATCGGATTGTGGATGGAGGTGGTTATCGGCTGATAACGATAATCAACACATCTTGACATTTGCAGCCGAAATGGCGATTGCAGCGTCAGCGACGTGGGTATATCAATTTAGCTCGAAAGCACATTCAACTTCTCCGCGAGGTTTCGAATTTCAATTTTACCCACTGAGTTAATTTTTACGGTGCAGATACCTAACCAAAACTCACATCGACGGATGCATGCTTCAATCCAGACGCAGCCAGAACTTTTCGTCTGGCTGCAACCGACATCCGCCTCGATACAAGCGCTTCATCCAAACTATATCGACAGCCTGTGATTTTTTACTGGCTTGCAGTACCTGACGCTTCGGCACTCGTCCCTGCCAGGTTAGTCACGTCCATCAACGGAATATTAAGTACTTCGACATTCGACGCCTTCCTCGGTCTGGTCGACTGCACTTTCGCAGGCCAAGGTTCAGATGCCGAAACACCCTTGCTACGTGGGCGACCGATGTTCTTGTTATAAGGCTTCAATCCGCCGGTCTGGAAGACACGATGCTTTTCGCCTGGCTTGACGCGTACGTATTGATCACGTTTGGTCAGATAGGATAAAGCGAGATAGAGCGACGCACGTTTCTCGACATCGTGAGCCTCCACACGACCAATGCCCCAGTTCCGATAGCTGCGCTGATCCTGATTGCAATTATGCGCAAAGCCACGATTGTCCGTGACTTGCGCCCAATAATCGCCCAGTTGCTTTGCAAGCCAATAACCGTTTTGTACATGCGCACCATCGAAAAGAAATGCGCAATGAAAGTGGTAGCCACTCCATCGTGACCATTCCATTTTAATGACATAGCCCACCAAGTATTCAAAAGCCAATTCGCGGTGCTTTTCCTTGAGGAAACGCGTGATGTCGGCCTTTGCTGCATTAACATCAATACGGGCAAAGGTCTCGCGTTCTTTAGGTAACTCATGACCATACAAGAAATGCCGCTGCTCTTGGTGAGCCGCATTATGCAAGCGCCCATTGGCAGCAGGATAACTCGCCTTGTCCAAGCTCGCTTCCCGATATAGCAAGTCAACACGCACGACCTCCAACCGAGAATGCTGGTCGAATTTAGCGTCTAAATATTCGACTAAGCGAGCCTGATTTTTGCGAGCATTGCGCGCCCAATCATTGACCTTCTTGTTTGTTCCCTGCGCTTTGGCTTGGGTACGCATGTCCTCAATGAACTGATTGAACACGTCAGCTTCAATCAATTCACTCGTGATCGAAGCATTGTACTTTTCGAACGTGCAAGTGCGCACAGGGTGATTACGTACGCATTCGAAGAACAAGGCGATGTCTGGGCTATATTCGACATCCACGGAGTACAGGGTGTAGAACACATGGAAGCCCTTGTAAAAGGCGGCGAGCTTAGACGCCTCCTTCGCTCGCCGCTCATACATGCCTTGACCCGTCACAATGAAGGCCACGCTCTTGGATTTCAACACCAAATCAACAAACTGGATCAGCCGAGCCAGACGCGCCGTCCGATCACCGACCATGTAAGTCTTACCATCTACTGAAGTGACAGCATTGAATTCCTGTTCCAATGCCGCAGCACAAACCTGCTGCATGCCCAACTGGCGAGATTCATTTTCTTGGTCCATCGTTATTCCTATCGTAATTCACTCGGCGCATCGGGCGCTGAGTGTTTGCAGTAAAGTCCGCCAACGTAACGGCTTGCTGGTTCATGTTTAACATGACTGTTAAGCGATACGAGGACAGCGTTTCCGCACGATGAAGCCTTGAGCGCTTTAGGGTGTGGTCCTCATTGATCCTGCTGTTGTTTCGTTCCAGCGAGAACGCATCCACTCCTTCGTTTGCAAACGAAGGAGTAGGCAGTTGGTTATCAGGTAGTCGATGCTGGTGCATCACCTCTTTGTTAAAAGCTCGTTTTTATGAAAACTAGGTTTGCCCTTGATGCCAAACCTGAATACATTACCTTTTGTTGCAGTCTTACTTGCAGCATTGCAAGTTGAGATAGCAGCTTAGCAATCGACATTGTTATCTAATTAGCAATATCTGTCATTGATCCCATTAATAACCAGAAGTCACGAGAATCCCAAATCGCTGAAATTGCAGAGATTTGGAATGCCTCAATGCCGGAGATCACAAGGTTTTTCTCTGTTCCAAATTGCAAAGTTATGCCGAATTAAAGGGCAAGAAATAACGAAAAAATGCGCTATATTGCCTCTGCCCATTGCAGGAAATTACGCTGCGATGGTTGCAGGAACATGCAGCCCCTGACTGCACATTTAGATCAAAGACTCAACGAAAGTCCGCGTAAAATATGAAAAGGAACTAAGTTTTTTGATTTAAAAACTAAGATTTCATGGCTTTATTGCTGGCTCATTGCCACAGAATCGTCTGAACAACATGCTTAAATTGGCAATAATGCAGTCGCTGAAATGACAGAGTTTACGCACTAAAAATCTTGCCTTAAAGCACGTTATTTACCACTGGCATATGACGCTCTGCCAACCAACACTAGGCGTCCATACGCAACAATTTCCTAACGTCGTCACTCCACCAACGCAACCGTCCATTTGGAAGCTTCGCTGGTTTGACGTCGAAATAGCTACCTGTCTCCGAGTAACGCTTTCGGATCGACTGAGGTTGCAAACCCAATGCGTAGGCAAATTCTTCCGTCGTCAGAGATCGACTACTCGCATATGACGTTGAGATGCCAAGTTCCGTTTTGGCGAAGGTATGATGGCCTTGCTGAAATTCACTGACGTGATTCATGCCGTGGTGACTGAACGGCGAGAACGCGTGATGTGCTTGCTGCTTGTTAAAATCCATTGATCGACTCCTGTAGTTGCGAAAGATGCACATCCATCATAGGGAATTGAGGCCAATTGATCTATGTACCCGAGGGCGCTCCCGAGTGTGACCATGACAAAGAAAAAGATAGATAACGCGCTGTACCACCACCTAAAAAACGCTGTCAGCAAGGCGCTTCCGCTCGAATACGCGATTCGCGCTACACGACAATCACGTAGTGTTGAATTTCAGAAACTGTTAGAAATTGATCTACAAATCAGAAAATATTGGATGAGGCTTGGGGCAACAGAGGCTGAAATCGATACGGAAGGTTTCATGGATCTGGCTTGGGACACAGTTCAGATAGGCTTTCCTCTTGCCCACCGGCACGGCAGGCTATACCCGCCAACGATGCTGGACTTGATTAATCGAGGACTTGCCGAAGTAGGTGGGATATTTAGGGATGAGGCACTACAGTGGGATGTACCTGCAGCGAATTACTTTCGCTTGAGCGATTTGCTACATGGCAACGATATGCAATATATGTTGCGTGCGGCAGCGCTGGCCTTAAAAGAAGCCAGGCATTACAAGCCCGAAGACGATGTCGATCTGAAATTCTTCGCAAAAGAAATCCGCCAACCTATCCATCTTCACCCTGGCCTGAGGTATGCAGCGGACGAGCGCGAAGAAAACGGACGCTCCGTTGAACAATTCGGCATTCTCTTAGATACCAAAATGGAATTTTCTTTACCGGATTTGAAGCGACAGATTCGCGAATTTATCTACCAATACGCCGCCCGCCGTAAATCCTTGCGTCCGGCATTTGCAAAAGATCTCACTGCAGAACGCCTGTTGAATGATTTTTTCAGCACCGATTTACTCGACGCCGAAGAGGATGACGAAGTGCAAATTACACGTCATGACGCGCTCATGAGTGGCTTAGCAGGCCTGCATTGCTGGGATAGATGGATGCTCTATCAACTACAAGGCCACAAATTCCCAGCGGCTCGCGCTATTAAAGACACTCTGGATATTTATCCGAAAGAGGCAATACCGGTAATGGAGCGCGCTATTCGAAAGAACTGCAAAGCCGCCGAAGAAATAATCAACGATACCATTACGCGTCTTGAGCATCGTGCTTAATCAGATGCCCTCCTGTATTTGCTCAAGGATGAGCATGTTAGCGCTAATGCACAGTTCTGAACTGTCTCGGTCATGTCACGAAGAAATTGCATTTCTTCTAGGGCAACTGGGATACGACTGCTCTTCAATTGACGCTTTTAGCCGCTTAGCGTCATCCAGAAAAGCTAACGTAATCAGGTAGATTGGGAGGCTGATATTCATTGCTGATTGAATCGGACTTTTAAATAAATGCCTGCGATATAGAATCATTACCATTTCTCTTCCACAGGACTTGGAGTTATCAACTTCTTTTCATAACTGCCATAAAAAACAAATCTTCCGCGATATGACTAACGCCCCTTCTGTTTCTGACGACGTAAAACAAGCAAAAGAAATTGCGCTAACCGAAGAATCCAAAGCCAAAACGCTAGCAACACATATAGAAACAGCTCGAAAACTAATCCCCTCTCTGTTTATTTCATATGGAATCCTTTTATCGTTTCTTTATTTTGGCGGAGCATTACATTTCTTTCCCTCCGGATTAAACATTGGCGACACCTTATTTTTGGTCTTCATCACCATTGGATACGTTGTGTTCTTCTGGATGATTGCTGCGAGCGGAATGCTCCTGCTAACACCACTCTGGGTAGTGAAAGAAAGCTTTTACAAGTTTGCGCCAGCCAAATCAGAAAGACTTCCCATTATTCTCCTGTGGTACGTCATTGGAGGGGTCGTTTGCGTGCTAGCGACTGGCGGCATCGCGTTATTAGTTAAGGATCAGGACCTCAACTTTTTCTTGCTATTTGGTGGCGTTTTCATTGCTATCACGCTTCTTATCGCAGGGGCAAGATTCCATGCCAAGAGAAAAGGAATTGACTCCTTCACCAAGAGCATCCATGGGCCACCCATTTTTGAGACAACGGGAGAAGTTGCATTCGACGTCCTAGGAAAATCATTTGTATATTTTTTGGGACTCATTTTTTCGATTTTAGCAATCGGCCTTGGAGAATCATCAGGTCTTATTTTTGTTCTCAGCGCAATGTGTGTTGCGGTCTTACTGTCGATCGCATTCGGAGAATTCGATAAAAACACATCTTCGGGAAAATCCACAGTCATGGGCCCGCAGATGCTACTCACTCTCACTGTCTTTGGAGTCGCCACGTTGCTCCCTATTTTTTGGGATGGAACTCAGGGTGAGTTCAAACTTACAAGAAGTGTGTTTGGTTGGCTAGGCCTAAGCCAACCTGAAGCCTCCGTCCGAGCTAGAGGTGACTCATTAAAGACAATAGAGGAAACCGATTATGACTCAGACCGTATATTAGACATTTGTAGATCGTCAGATGGGAGCGCTACGATTTCCGGTGTAGACGTGCTTTGGCACGGCATGGGAACTCGCTCACTTCTCCGTTTGGGTCTGAAAGGAAAACCTGAGGTAGAAGTAGATTCGAAAGAGATCGCTGTGCTCAGAAATCTAACACTGACTTGCCATGAACTGTCTAAAAGAATCAATTTTCCATCCGGGAAATTCGAACCAGAAGATGTACAGCAGCTTGTTGACCTCAAAAATGAGTTCAGGGCGACGATCAGTAAGAAGTCCAGCAATTGGGAGCTAGCGCGAATTACATTTTTTGGATTTGCTGATCCGATGGTATTAGAAAGCGGAAACCAGCGACTCTCATCGCAAAGAGCTAAAAAAATTTATGATGCGTTTAAAAATGACTCGAAGCTGAATATCAAGCCGGATGTCGTTCTTGAACTCGAACCTCAAGGGTCTCGCACTGTGTCGGCTGGCCGTTGCCCGGGAATCACTGATATGAAAATGCTATCAGAATGCTACGCAGCGGATCGGCGAGTTTCCGTCAAGTTATACTTCAAAAAGGTCAAGAACAAAACATAAAAAAAATCCTGATAGTCAAAGAAATGCGCGGCAGATCATCCGTTCTTAACGTAGAAAATTCTAGTTCATCGGAAAATTGGATTTTCAGATCGGTCCCCTAATACAACGGCCACAGCATCGCGCCAGTCTCTCTTTCCAGAAAAAAGGATTCTAGGCTAAGCCGGAATTCTCTGACGTGGAAAAACAAGTTCTTTGAAATTATTTACTACCGCCGCTCGAGCCGCTTCCAGAACCAGATGTTCCCGATGTACCGTTTCCTGTCGAACTTGTCGACGATGCGGGTATTTTAGTCATCCCTGCGGAAGGAACGCCTCTCTGCGAAGTCCCAGTCGAACTTTGAATTTTCGTCATCTGCGCTTTAGGCATGCCATCTTCCGCATAGCCTCTTACGGTTTTCTTTTCACTCATAAACGATTCCTTCCCTCTAAATGTGGCATTGGCAGGAGAGGCTCCGAAGCATTTTCTCCACGCCAAGGCAGTCGGACTTACTTGCTCGAATTTTGGTTCCTAGGGACCGTAGGAGCTGGTGCTGTGCCACCGGTGCCCACCGGCGCAGGCGGGGTTATCTTCGTCATGCCAGCGCTGGGAATACCTTTCTGCAAAATCGCGCCGTTGCTTGAAATCTTGGTCATCGAGGCCGTTCCTACGCCTTCTTGAATGATTGTGCGGCCAATATCTTTATCTGCCATGGCTATCCTTAGGGTGTGCCGGTTATGGTAACGATGCTCGTTACCGTCGTTGTAACTACACGTTCTGTCTTGGTACTTCGTGATGATACTTTCGCATCACCAGCGACGTTAGGTGTCGCCGCTACGGGTCCCGATGGGTGAACGAGTGCTGGTGCCATTGCAGAAGTAGACATCTTCTTCTCCAAAATTTCGCTGGCAGTTTTTAGATTGAAACCAATAAAGCACGACGTAGCCACAATTGCCGCAATGAATGTAACGCTCGAGACTCGATTAGCCCACTTCAGTGCTACGTCCCAGCACGACTGCTTATTGAAATATGACTCAATCCTATCAATGTAATATTTCTCGCAATACTCAATCGCCTTTTCCTGAGCTCTGTAGCTGATTGCAAATGAGAGTGTGGTAAGTGTAATTGACACCACAAAACACACCCAAGAACCATATAGAACCCAAGGAAGTTCTGCCTTCGTAATCGGAATAAAATCCTTCAAGAAGGCCAGCGATAACGCTAGGCCGCTCGCAGAATAGGTCAAGATGGATTTGTCAAAGTTCTCCGAGCTGGAAAGCTGCCGCTTCCGAGCCTCGTTGCACAAATCTTCATAAATTTTTTGCCGCAACTTTTGCTCATCTTCAGCTGCCTTTTCAGCTAGGGCCTTCTCTTCAACAGCAGTGTCTTTAGCTGCCAGTTCCCCAGCTAACTTGACCGTTTCGGAATCCCCCTTCCCGTCGTTAACACTCATTTGTTACCGCTGCCTCCGCCCGTCTTGTTCGGATTCGGAATTTTTATCATGCCTGTCGAGGGCACTCCTCCAGTTACCTTCCCTGGATTCCGATGAATCAGTGTGGTGCTTGAGGGGCGTGATCCACTTGGAACCGGTATACTTGGCTTGTTTCCGCCATTTTTATTTCCACTCATAAAAGCCCTTTGTTTATTTGTTGTGGTCGGTTACTCAGCGTGACTGAAGCACTCTTTTCCAGAACAGTATCCCATCAAAATGAACCTGTTATCTGTTGCCGTACTTTATGGCCCCTCGACCCGGCTTAACGATTTTGTCACTTCACTATCAAACACACAACCGCTATAAGTTAACTTAAAAGAATAATTAAGCAAAGTCACCAATCATTGCTAAAAAGGAAGACCCAACCGCCCCCTCTTAGGCACATTCGCTACTGAAGTCAAAGTATTTGAACAGAGAAATCAAGCGACCTTCTCAGATTGAAACTCGATGCCAGCTTGCTCAAGCATCCAGACTTCGATTCTGTCATGCCACATACGCAGCAAATCTAACGGGCGACGGCGATAGTGTTTTTCAGCGATAGCCGACGGCTTATGCCCCATAATTTGCGCAACGACTCCAGACGGGCATTCCACCCATTCAGCCAGCGTACCAAACGAGCGACGTAGCCCGTGCAAAGTAAGGTGTGGCAGCTCAGCAGCGGCCAAAGCGCCGTTATGTGCAATGCGTGGCTCTGCAATCTTGCCATCGGCCGACGTTTTGCTGACAAAGACCCACGGCGATGGACGCCATTGTTCTCCCTTATCAGCCAGGGCTCTGAGCTGACGTGCATTGGGAGGCATCTCGTTCAGGCTCTTCAGATACAACAGGACGCTAGCCAAATAGGGAGTAAGCGGGATGGTTCGCCCCCCCGTCCCTTCTACTTTGTCATCCAGCACTAAGCTTCTCCAACGAAAATCGACATCTTCCCATCGCAAACTTGCCCATTCTTCTCGGCGTGCTCCTGTGATCAACAGCCCTTGTAAATAAGCGCTAATGACTGGATTTCCAATGTCACGCACATGAAGAAACCACGCCTTCAACTGCTCCCGCTGGAGAGAGTCCCCACTTTTCGCTTTTACACGTGGCAGCGCATCTCTGACATCTCGCGCTTTATAACTGTCTATAGCAATGGCCCCTTGATACGTAGGAGTCTCAGCGGCCCAACGAATAAATCCCCGCAATAGCCGGAACGACAGCGCGGACATAGTCGGACGCTCCGTCGACTGGCTTGCCAGCCATTCCGCGATCTTCACGCCAGTCAACTCAGATAGTTTCAGTGAACGCAGCTCCGCCAAAGGGCCTGAGCGGGTCACGCCCTTACCACGCTTCTTAGGTTGACCACCTGGTCGGCATGCTGCAGGTGGTCTTGATAGTGCCGCTCGCTCCAATATATCTTGCGGCTATCTAAGTATTCACCCCAAGCTTCACTAAAAGTAACGTCACGTCGACGTGCCTCTACTTTTCTTGCCTCATGTGCAGCTTGCTGCTCAGCACGGACTTCACGCGGATCTTTGCCATCATCGATCAAAGTCTTGAGTCTGCTGCTTTCCGTACGGGCTCGTCCTAGATCCCAGACACGGACGTCTCCTATAGTTACCCGAATGGATTTGCCAAATAGCCTTGATTCAAAAATATAGGCCCGAGAACCAGCGGCAGTGACCCTTAGACCAAACCCCGGTGTCTTGGCATCCCAGTAGATTGTTTGTTGTTTACCTGCCTCACATTGAAGGCTCTCCACCCGTGCTGCTGTAAAATTTTGTTTGGTCATGCATTTTCCGTGTAGGCACCGTGTAGGCAAATCGTACGGAAAACAATCTATTCAAGTCAACAATAATATTTAGAAAAATCCCTTACAACCCTTTAAATTAAAGGGAATTAGAAAATAAATGAATTTTAATCAACGCCAATAAATTTAAATACCTTCGGACTCTTAATCCGTAGGTCGAGTGTTCGAGTCACTCACGCCCCACCAAAGAATTTGCAGTAAGGAAATCAGGCACTTGCGAGTCATCGCGGTGCTTTTTTTTCGTCTATGCCCTCGGCATCCTGGTCTCGAAAACAGCAACGACCAGCTGGTCGAGATTCGACGGCTGGTCGTTGAACTGAAACGCGTAAATAAAGCGTGTGACTGTGACACCCCTGTTCATTCCGGAATGGGAACGAACAGAGATGTCCCATGCATTTCACTTCTGGCCATCTCCTGAACGACAGCCCCGATATTGAACGCTCAATACAGCACGTTCTTGGCTTCAGGAAGGTCGACGTTTGCCTTCGTGACAATGACCACGCCGGTGTTGACGAAGGCCGGGACTTTCTTTCCCTCGATCAGGCTGATCACTGTTTTGACGCCCAGGGAACCCATCGAATAAGAGCCCTGGACCGCAGTTGCGTACAGCGTTCCGTCCTTGACGAAGTTCTTCAGGTCTTCATTGCCGTCGAAACCAACCGCGACGATCTTGCCCGCTTTGCCGGCTTGCACGATGGCACGGCCCATTCCCACGGCCGTCGGCTCATTGGCGCCGAAGATTCCTTTCAGATCAGGATTCGCCGCCAATACGTCGGTGGTCTGATTCAGCGCGGTCGCCATCTGGGATTGGGAATAGTAAGGGCCGACAATTTGCAGCTTGGAATTTGCCTCGATGTATTTCTTGAAACCGCCTACCCGGCCCACTTCAGACCCGGCGCCGGCCACGTAAGACATGATGGCGATTTTTCCGGTTTTACCGACTTGGGAAATGAGCGCCTTGGCACTTTGCTCTCCTGCTGCCTCATTGTCTGTTGACAGGAACGATTGGTAATATTTCTTTCCGGCGTCCGAGACCATGGAATCGATCAGCACCACCGGAATCTTCGCTTCCCATGCCTTTTTCAATGCAGGAATCAGCGCATCCGGATCGGAAGCGGCCAGCACGATGCCGGCAACCTTGCGGGTGACGGCGTTCTCAACCATGTTGACCTGATCCGCAATGGCCGATTCCGATGCGGGGCCCTGGAATGTCATCGTGTAGGCTTTGGCGTCCTTGGCGCTCGCCGCCGCTCCTTTTTGGACGTTTTGCCAGTAATTGGAATTCGTCGTTTTGACGATCACGGCGATTTCTCCGCCTGCGGCAAATGCCGGACTCACGACCATCGCGAATGCCGCCGCTGTCAAACTCAGTGCAATCTTCTTTGTATAGTTCATTGCTGTCTCCAGTAGTGTTATAGAAATGTGGTACCGCTTGTTCACAACGATTGCGCCAATCAACCGGCGGTTCGCTGTCCTTACCGGCGATTGCGTTTTTGATCGATCCAGACCGTGAGGAGGATGACCAATCCGATAATTATTTGCTGAATAAAACTTGATACGCCGTTCATGTTCAGTCCGTTGCGCAGAATGCCGATGACAAAGGAACCGATTAACGTGCCTGAAATGCTGCCGATGCCGCCAATCAGCGAGGTGCCGCCGATCACGGCACTGGCGATGGCGTCGAGTTCATACATGACGCCTTCGTTTGGCTGGGCGGTGACGAGACGGGACATCAGAACGCATCCGGTCAGACCCGCCAATGCCCCGGCAATGACATAGGTCCACAGCGTCACACTGCTTACTTTGACGCCCGACAAGCGCGCAGCCTCCGAGTTGGAGCCGACTGCATAGATATGCCGTCCGAAAGTGGTGCGGCTCAACATGACGGAAATCGCGATGGCGATCACGAACATCAACACCACCGGATAAGGAATGCCCGGGAAGAGCACATCCGGAAAAGTCCCGCCGTTGTCATGTTCAATCCGAAACAACACGCCGTTTCCAAGTTCGCCGAAGGACTCGCCAAGCCCTGATATCGCGCGCGCGCCGGTAATCTGCAGCGCCAGACCGCGCGCGATCAGCATCATGCCCAGCGTGGCGATAAAAGGCGGTAATTTAAGATGGGTGATACACAATCCATTGATGCCCCCGCATATCGCGCCGACGGCGATGCCGCCGAACATGCCGATGACGACCGGGACGCCGGATTTCACCAGCAATGCGGCGACAACCCCGGACAGCGCCAACACCGAACCTGCGCTCAGGTCGATACCCCCGGTGATGATGACGCAGGTCGCAGCGATGCCGAGATAAGCGATCGAGGTAACTTGCAGCGCAACGCTCATGCCGTTGCTGACAGAGAAAAAAGCGTCGCTGGTGAGCGAGAAAACCAGCACCAGCAGGGACAAGCTGCCCAACGCCGCAAATTTTTGTATCAGATCTTTGTGTTTTTCATTCATGCCTGCCTCCTGGTTCATCGTTATTTTTTGCTTGCTTCGTTGTACGACCAGAAGCGAGGTGCATGATCTCTTCCTGGGATGTTTCCTTCGTGTTGACTATCCCGCTTATTTTCCCTTGGTGAAAAACAGCAACGCGGTCGGTCATCCCCATGATTTCGGGGAGTTCCGATGTGATCAGAACGACCCCGATACCTTCCGATGCGAGCTTGTCAAGCAACTGATAAATGGCGAACTTCGCGCCCACGTCAATGCCGCGGGTGGGTTCGTCAAAAAGAATGATTTTGGAATGACGGAAAAGCCATTTGCCGATGGCGATTTTTTGCTGATTTCCACCCGAGAGATTTTTCACGATCTGGGCGGGGGACGGCGTTTTGATCCCGAGCGCCTGAATATTCTTCTTGGCGACCGCGTCCTCCTGGGCGAAGTCGATGAAGCCCGCGGCGTTTGATACTGCCGCCATATTGGTCAGGGTGATGTTGGCGGCCACCGACATGCGGACGGCCAAACCGAGATCCTTTCTGTCTTCCGAAAGATAAGCCAGGCCGTGCCCGATCGCATCTTTGGGAGATTTGATCGTGACGACCGCATCGCCAATCTGAACAGTGCCGCTTGTGATGGGGTCCGCGCCGAAAATCGCCCGCGCGACTTCGGTGCGTCCTGCGCCCATCAAGCCGGCAAAGCCGAGAATTTCACCGCGTCGCAAGTCAAAATCAATCGGACCGAAATCTCCTTTTCGAGACAGATTTCTTACCGTCATCAGGTTTTCCTGCGTAGGACAGGACAATCTTTCGGGGAAGGTTTCATCGAGGGCTCGTCCGACCATTTTCGATACGATGTCATCGAGGCTTGTTTCTGAAAACTCATCGGTGCCGACGAATTTTCCATCCCGCATGACGGTCACCCGATCGATGATGTGCTTCAGTTCGTCCAAACGGTGCGATATATAAACAATGCTCACGCCTTGACGCTTGAGCTCGTTGATGATGTGGAACAACTGTTGAGTTTCACTCTCTGTGAGCGAAGAAGTCGGCTCGTCCATGATCAGGACTTCCGCATTGAGGGACAGGGCTTTGGCGATCTCCACCATCTGTTGCTGTGCAACGGAAAGCGATTTGACCAACGCCGTCGGGTCAATCCGTACGTTCAATCTATCCAACAGAGACCGGGCGTCGACAAGCATTTTCACCCGGTCGACGAAGGGTCCCTTTTTCGGCTCGCGGGCCAGAAAAATATTCTCGGCTACGGACAAGTGGGGGATCAGGTTCAGTTCTTGATGGATGATCGCAATGCCGGCGGCCTCAGCTTGCACGCTGGATCCGAAACGGCACTCCTGACCTTTGTACAGAAGCACCCCGTCGTCCGCCTGGTAGACCCCGCTGATGACTTTCATCAGCGTCGATTTTCCGGCACCGTTTTCGCCGCACAATGCGTGCGCCTCGCCTCTTTTCAAATTGAAGCTGACGCGGTCGAGAGCGAGTACGCCGGGAAAACGCTTCGTCACATTTTGCAATGCAAGAATATATTCCAATGCCGACTCCGGACTGCCTCCGGACATCGCTGGAACGCATGGGTGTTGCATATTTTTGCTCCCATAGTGCGTGGGCGCACTATGCAGTCTGTCTTATTAAACCGAAATCAAGGCCGATTGTTTTGGCAACGTCGTGGACGCTTTTCGGTGTCTCCGATCGAAGGGAGCAGATCGTTCCGCTGCCGTCCGACATGTTTGTTTATTGTATTTAAAAATCATTCAGGGAAAAGCGATTTATTGGCGACAGCAGATACCCTTTAAACAAAGAAAACGAGTGAATCCATCAAATGATGAAGAGTCGGCTTAGTCCAGCGTAGCCGTTTTGAAATGCCATCTTTAATTTTAATGTTTTATAAATATATAATACACAAAAAAATGAATCAACCATTTTCATCGGCGGCCCGTATTTCATGGGCATCTCGCGGAGCCTTGGCGACGGCCTGAGTCCGCTTTTCATCGAGACCTCTGCCTTCTTATTATTCTTTTTCCCGCCGCAATGCGCATGATTAGCCTCCCGCCGGGACCGGAGCCGCATCGTCCAGCAACCCGCGCTGCTTGAGTGTTTGCCATAATTCTGCGGGGATGGGCGAATCGAACCACTCGGCGTTTTGCTGTAACTGCGCCAGATCCCGACCGCCAGGTATGCAGGAAACAACTGCCGGGTGCGCCATCGGAAATTGCAGAGCGGCGGCCGCCAGCGGCACCGAAAACTCCCGGCATACCGCCTCCAGCGCCTCGACGCGCGCAACAATCCGGGCCGGGGCGTCGGCATAGTTGAACTTGCGGCTTCCGGCCAGGATACCGGAGTTGAACGGACCGCCAATCACGATGGCGTTACCCTGACGCTCGCAGGCCTCAAGCAAAGGCGACAAGGATTCTTGCTCAAGCAGGGTATAGCGGCCGGCGAGCAAGGTGCAGTCGAGGTCGAAGATCTGCATGCAGTCATGAACGATTTGCCACTCATTGACACCCAAGCCGACTGCAGCCACCTGCCCGCTGCTGCGCAGTTCGTCCAAGGCCTTGAAGCCTCCGCCGGCGGTCAGCTGCTGCCAGTAGTGATCGTGTTTTTCTCCGTGCGTCGCGCGACCGATATCGTGGACGAACAGGATGTCGATACGCGAGGTCCCCAGGCGCTGCAGGCTGTCCTCATGCGAACGAAGAATGCCGCCGTAGCTGTAGTCGTAATGCGCGCGGAAAGGCAGTGGCGCAGCCCAATCATTGTCCCCCGGACGAACGCCGGCGTCGGGCTTCATCAGCCGGCCCACCTTGGTGCTGATGACATATTCGTCGCGCGAGCGTTCTCTGAGCGCCGCACCAAGACGATGCTCCGACAAGGTGGAGCCGTAATAGGGTGCGGTATCGAAATAACGCAGTCCAAGATCCCAGGCGCCATCCACGGCGGTGCGCGCGTCCGTTTCGGAAGTCGCTTGATACAGTCCGCCAATGGGGGCGCATCCCAAGCCTAGCTTGGTTAGCGGCAAACGGCTGCGCGGCAACAGTGACAAATCCTTAGCGAGCATACGGGTCTTCTCAAGTTACACCGGCGTCAGATTGCCCGTGACGGGAACAAGCTGGGCCGGTAGATTCAAAATGTTGACAGGCCGACGCGAACGCCGCGACATCGCCGGCCCTCGTCAAGGTTCGCGCAATCGGGAAATCGTCTTCCGTCGACGTGGGCAACAGGCTCGACGGGACCATTCGCGCAGGAGTGCCCATCATGCAAGCCCTCCCCTCAGGAAAGCATCGGCAAGACGGTAGATGAAAGAGGCTGTGAGCCTGATCCTGTTGCGAAGCCGTCGGGCTCGCAGGGTCAGGTATGCGAGAAGTTGCGTTCGCGGTTGCGGATGGCTTGCAGCATGGTGCGGCGAGAGGAATTCAAATGCGTTTTCATGCAGCTCAGCGCCCGCGGCGCATCGCAATCCGCGAGCGCGCGCAGAATGGAAAGATGCTCCTGCAACGCATGCTTGTTGCGATCCATCTCGTCGCTTTTGTCCCACTGATAGTGATAGTGAAAGACGAAGGAAACGATATCGTAGAATCCCTGAGCAAAGCGATTGTTCAACAGGCCGATCAGGAAGGTGTGGAACTCGCGGTCGAGCGGAGGAAATTCGCTGCCCCGCGTTTCGATCTTCGCCGCCAGGCGTTCGTGGCGGGAAATCAGCCGCGCGAGTTCCTTGTAGGCGGGATCGGATGGAGGCAACGTTGCAAAATGTTCGACCGCGGCGAATTCGAACATCTGCCGCATATCTGCCAGTTCCTCGGCGAATGAAAGATCGAACGCGCAGAGACGCCATCCGCCCCGAGGCTTCTTCTCGATCAAGCCAAAGCGGGAAAAACCAATCAGGAACTCGCGCACGCTCACGGTGCTTGCGTCGGCTTCGCGCGCCAGTTCCGCTTCCGAGAACTCGGTACCCGGCGGCATGTCTCTCAGGTAGACGCGCTCCATCAACACCTGCTGGATGCGGTCCGCTCCCGACTGCAATTCCGCGACGTCGAAATAATCGCCGGCAATGGGCTTTCTGATCAACTGCCGGTCTTTTAGACTGTTGATCAGGCGCCGGGTATTCAGGTAGGAAATCGCACTGCGTACTGCGGTTCGGCTCCCCTGGCAAATTGTTGTCAAATGGTGCTCGGTCGGCAGCATTTCTCCCACCGCCACATTTTCGGCGATGAATTGCAAAAGCAGGTTCGTGCACCTTTTGAATACGGTTGGAGGCTTTGCCATGAAATTCTGCAGGCGCGGTGTCAGCCGCCCGGGTATTTGAATTGGATAGCATTATAGTCAAATTCGTTAATAGTCGTTTTCACTAAATGAGCCCGCCAATCGAAAGCCGGAGCGGCGCGACACTGCCGGATGAACCGCTCAGGCAGCGGTCCTCGCCAGCGCCGCCCGCAGACGATTCTGCGGAATCGCCAGTCCCTGCCCGGCCGCCAGGGCCAGCACAGGTCCGAAACGCCGGCGTTTTTTTTCTGCGTGATTCTGCGCAATGTCAGAGAGGCGATGAACCAGAAATGGATTGCTGAAGCGGTCTATCACCTGTTCCAGATAGGCACGGCTTTCGTCTTCTTCGCCCAGGGCGCGGAAAATCGGCATGACCTCCTCTTCCCACAGCGCCACGAGTTGCGACGACAACGAGTGATCCGTCATCGCGTCCAGTACGGTCATCTCTGCAGGGCCTCCTGCAATTTGCCACTGCTCGGCTAAAAACGTATGGCCGAGGTTCAGGAAAAACAGCTTGCGCCTCTCGTAGGGCTCTAGCTTGTCGGTCACGACCATATCCGGATGGCGGCAAGGCAGCAACATGTTCGGCTGCCGTTCAATGGCCCAAAGTGCATAGGGCTCGGCTACGGCGCCGACAGGCTCAAGCGGCTCCGACACAATCCTGTCGACCAATGAATTGACCCAGATGCAGTCCGTCTTCAAGTAGGTGACGAACTCCTCGGAAAGCGACCAGTCGCGCGCCAGCTTGACGACCAATTCGCTCAGCACCGTGCCGTTATTGACAAGCAATTCGCAGGGCAACAGCGTGACAGGCGCAGCATTGCGTTTGAATCGCGCATGGAGCAGCACCAGCAGCTTCGCCGGAAAACCTGCGGGCGCGATATCGCTTTCGAGCAAGCCTGGATGATCCGCGTCCGACAGCACATAGCCGGTGTCGCCCGCATTCGAAATGATCACCTTGACGCTGGTGCACATCTCTTCGCGGATTTGCGGCCAATCGTGGCTGGCCTGCAGCGCACGCGTAACGGAAGTAACCCGTTGCTCGCGGTCGAGCGCAACACCGTTGCGCCGGCCCCGTATGCGAACCGGGAACCCGCCCGGCTGATTGAATGCGGCAACCCGGCGCGCACTTTGTGCGCTGTCGGTGGTTTGCACTATCGTGATCGGACCGAGGGCATCGCCGTTCTCCAGCGCTTCGCTGATGAACAGGTCGGCGTGGGCTTGCAAAAATCGACTGGTGCCAAATTGCAAAATGGGATTCATTGTCGACTCATACCTCGAGAATGGCCTTGATGACACCGGTGGACGGCGCCATCCAGTGCGGCAAAATCTCGGTGAATTCGTCCAGGCCGGCACGGTGCGTATTCAACAATTTCGTCGGCACCAAACCCGCCCTCATTGCAGCAATGACATCCTGGAAATCTTCTATTGTGGCATTGCGGCTGCCAAGCAGACTGGTTTCGCGTTTGTGAAACTCCGGGTCCGAGAACGACAGCGTGTCCCGGACAATCGAGACCAGTACATAGGTCCCGCCGTGGGCCACGAACTCCAGGCCTCTTTCCATCGCCTTGATATTTCCGGTGGCGTCGAACACGACATCAAAGAATTCGTCGTTACTCATTTTGGAAAGCTGCTCCTTGTCGCCTGGACCGACTTCGACGGTCTGCGCCACCTGCAAGGCATCCCGGCAAAATTGCAACCGGTCCTGGCGCGTATCAAGCGCGGTGACAACCGCTCCTTTGAGCTTGGCAAAGAGCATTACCGCCATCCCGATCGGACCTGCTCCCACCACCAGCACGTTTGCTCCCGGACCGACCGCGCCACGTTTCACCGCATGCGCCCCGATCGCCAGGAACTCGATCATTGCGGCGTCATCGAGCGAAATACCGTCGGCTTCCACGACAAACTTTTCGGGGACCGACAGAAATTCGGTCATGCCGCCATCGCAATGGACGCCGAGCACCTGGATTTTGGTACAACAGTTGGTTTTCCCTTTGCGGCAGGCGACGCACTCACCGCAAGCCATATAAGGCATGACCGCCACTTGACTACCGACAGCCAGGCCGGACCCGGCTGGCGCCTGCACGACTTCTCCCGACAATTCGTGCCCCATGACGCGGGGGTACTCCAGGAACGGTTGCTTGCCGTTGAAAATATGCATATCGGTGCCGCAAATGCCAATACGCCTTACGCGAATCAGCACTTCGTCAGGACCTGGGGTTGGCACTGGCCTCTGCTCCATACGCAGGACGCCCGGGGTATCACACACGATACATTTCATTGTTTCCAGCGCTTTCAGAGATATTTAAATGATTATTATATTTAAGATACAAATTCAAGGAGCCGAAACTCCAAGCGATAAATGCAAGGATAAAAATCGAACAAAGATGAATGAGAAGAGGAAAGCGTTCTATTTTTAATGTTTTATAAATATATAATACAAGAAAATAAACTACAAGAAGTTTCAGAAAATCACCAACTGCTTGCCTCCGATCGCGAACTTTTTTACAAAGAATAACGATTCTCATTTATATTCCGGCTTTTCTTATTTTTAGTCGGAATATATGAATTTGCTCAAAGGGACGCCCCGTTCACGCCGGTTTTTAGCGGTCAGTCTATTGGCTGCCAACAACCTGGCATTAGCCCAGACCGCAGGCAATACGCTCACCGAATCCGCACTCCCCTCAATCAATGTGGTCGCCGACAAAGCGCCTCAGTCGTACCACGCGACGAGCAGCAGCGGCGCAACCCGTACCGACACTCCTTTGCGCGAAGTGCCCCAGGCCGTCCGCATCATGACCGCGCAGCAGATTGAAGACCTTGGTGCATTGCGTTTGGCCGACACCGTCGATTTCGTCAGCGGAATTACGCGACTCAATGACTTCGGCGGCACGTGGGACAACTTTGGCATCCGTGGTTTCAGCAGCACCGACATGGGATTTCTGGTCAATGGATTTCCCGGCTCTCGTGGCTACAATCCGCGTCGGGACACCGCCACAGTGGAACGGTTCGAGTTCTTGAAAGGTCCGGCATCGGCGATTTACGGTAGTAGCGAGCCAGGCGGCACCATCAACATCGTCACGAAGAAACCGCAATTTACACAGAAGAACGTCGCCGAGTTCAGCGTTGGAAGCAGCGGGCTGAAGCGCGCAACCCTGGACACTACCGGCCCGCTCGGCAAGAGCGTCGCCTATCGCCTCAACGTGATGAGTGAAGAAGGAGACACGCGCTCAAACCTGCTCAGCAATCGCCGCTCCCTGATCGCGCCGGCCATTGCGTGGGTGATCGACAAAGACACCATGCTGAACTACGAAGGCGAATTTTTGCAGTCAAGTACGCCGCTCGACCGCGGCCTGATTAATGTGCGTGGAGTACTGGGAACGCTTCCCCGTGACCGGGTTCTGAACGAGCCATCGGACGGCAACATGAACATGACCAGTAATACGCATCAGCTGACACTTGATCGCACGCTGTCGGAAAACTGGCGCGCACGTTTCGGCGCGAGTTACAAGGAGAGCACTTTCGATGGCTACTACACCGAGGCGGACTCGCTCGCCGCGGACAATCGCACATTGAACAGGCGTCGGACCTGGCGTCAATTGCCGTCACGGGACGTGTCCTTCCAGGCTGAATTGGAAGGAAAATTCAACACCGGCAGCATCGGCCACACCGTCCTGTTCGGCACGGAAGCTTCCAGGCTGTGGATGAACACGGAGATTTTGCGTTCCGCCAACACCCCCATTGACATCTACAACCCGGTCTATAGCACGGCGTTACCGGCGCTGATTACACGGACGTCCAGTTCGGATGAATATCAGCGTGTGAAGGCCGTGTTTGTCCAGGATCAGATCAGCCTGTCTCCGCAATGGAAATTACTGGGCGGTTTGCGTTGGGACCAGTACAACCAGACGGTTCGCAACCGCGTGCCGACCGTCTCCTCCAGCTCGCGGCAGCAAAGTGCGGTTTCACCGCGTACAGGCATCACCTATCTGCCCAACGACTGGAGTTCGTATTACATCTCCGCCGGAAAATCCTTTCGCGGCAATAGCGGCACCGACATCAACGGCAAGGCTTTTGATCCGCAGCACTCCACCGCCTATGAGGCGGGCGTGAAATTGCAGACCCCGGATGAACGTCTGGGCGCCACCTTCGCGGTCTATGACATCACCAAGACCAACGTACTGACATCCAGCGATGTAGCTGGTTTCTCGGTGGCTGCGGGCGAGGTGAAAAGCACCGGTTTCGAGGCGGATGTCTTCGGTCAGATCAACACCAACTGGCGTGTCTCCGGGAATTTTTCCTGGGATGATGCCCGCGTAACGAAGGACAAGACACTGGCAGCCGGAACCCGCCTGACGAACATCCCTGCTTTTAGCGCCGGCCTGCTGGCCATGCGTGAAGATGCCCTGGCAAACGGGAGTCGCTTTGGCCTGGGCGGCGGCGTCAACTATGTAGGCAATCGCTCCGGCAACACCGCAGATACCTACACCTTGCCGGCCTATGCAACGGTGAAGCTGCTGAGCTACTGGCAAATCAATAAAACCGTGCGACTGTCCGTTGACGTGCACAACCTGTTCAATCGCAACTACTACGCCGGCTCGTGGGGCAATCTGTATGTCATTCCGGGGACGGAGCGAAGTGTGGTCGGTCGTTTGAAGATGGACTTTTGATCTGTGCAAGAGGCTTTATGATCTCTTGCATCTCTTGCATCTCTTGCATCTTGTGCCTCAAACAAACATCCCGCCGGCGGGCGGGATGTTTTGCAAATCGCTTCTCTTGCGCGGATTACGGCTTCCGCTAAAGCTTACAACTTCCCCGCAGCCACCTCTTCATCAATCACCTCGCGCGCCACCGCCACCGCGTGGTCTTCCGCTTCCTTGCGCGTGTTGCCGCGGAAAGGGGTGACGTTGGCGCGGCGGAACGGCACCGGATTGTCGTTGCGATGCAGCTGGTAAGCGCCGATCCAGGTTCCGTCGCGTTGTTCGCTGCCGCTGGCGCGGATGAAGTAGCCCTTGTGTTCGTAAGAGTCGAGGTCAAGTTCGGAGTCGATCAGCGCGCGCGCGAATGCCGCGCCGGCCATCTGCGCGGCGTGGACCGTCTCGAAGGGCGAGCCCTTGATGTCCGGGTATTCGTCTTCACCGTCGACCTTGATGCTGCAAAACACGCCCTTCTGGCCGGGCTTCGTGCTGTCGACCACGATGAAGTGTTTGCCGCGATGGGTGGAACCGTACTGCGCCATTGTTTCTGCCTCAATAGATAATCTGCGAGCATCGTAGCATATGCCCCTCTTGCATGGAGGCAATGCCTCGCCCTTGCCTCGTCCTTCCTGCAGGCGGCTACAATATGCGTCAAACAAATTTACAGGACAAGTTCATGGATGCAGAATTCTGGCTGGAGCGCTGGCGCGACGGACGCACGCATTTTCATCAAAACCGCGTGACGCCGCTGCTGCAAAAATACTGGCCGACGCTGGCGCTGCCGCAAGGTTGCCGGGTGCTGGTGCCGCTGGCCGGCAAGTCGCTCGATATGGTGTGGCTGGCCTCGCAGGGACATCGCGTGCTGGGCGTGGAATTGTCGCAGCTGGCGGTCGAACAGTTCTTCGACGAGAACCGCTTGCAGCCGGAAATCCATGAATCCGCTTATGGCCGCCACTATGCGGCCGGCGATGTCGAGATCATTTGCGGAGATATTTTCAAGCTGGATGCGGGGCTGCTGTCGGAATGCGTCGGCGTCTACGACCGCGCCGCCCTGGTGGCGCTGCCGGCCGACATGCGCGCACGCTATGCGCAGCACGTCTACGGCCAGTTGTCCGCGCACTATCGCGGCATCCTGATCACCCTCGATTATCCGCAGGAGCAGATGGACGGGCCGCCCTTCTCAGTCGGCGATGCGGAGGTGCAGGAGATCTTCGCAGCGCATTCCGCCGCGCTGGTGATCGACCGTCGCGACATCCTCGACAAGGAGCCGAAATTCAGCGAGCGCGGCGTCAGCAGGCTCGATACGGTGGTCTATCAGCTGCAGCGCAAACGCTGATTGCCCTCATCGCACCTCACCTGAGCTGCCCGATCCTGCGCAGGAAATCCTCCACGTCCTTGCTCGCCAGTTCGCGGTAACGATTGTCATACGAACCGACGGTGACGCCGACACTGGTGCAATCCTTGTAGATCTTGCGCTCCTCCGCCGCCGACAGCTTGTCACTGCTGCCGACCAGGTGGCGGCTCCAGCTGGCGATGTCGGTTTCGGTCATCGGGCAGTTGCGGGTGGAGGTGGCGAGTCGGAGGTAGTGCACGCCCTGATTGCCGTCGAAGCTGTGATGCGCGCCGTCGTAGACGCGGTAATCAATGACGCCCGGATATTCCTCCTGCATGCCCTTGATCTGATCGAGGCAGAACGCGGCAGGCGTGTAGTCGTCCTTGCTTCCCATCAGGAATAGCATCGGCGCACCGGTCTTGTCGTAGCTGCCGTTCTTGCGGAAGCGTGAATTCTGGCAGCCGGGGAAAGCGGGAATATGGAAGGCGAATTGCAGATTCTTGTTTTCGCGCAGCACGTTGTCGCGAAAGGACTTGACCGCTGTTTCATTGGCCGCAACGCCACCTCGGCTGAAACCGATGATGCCGATGCGGTCAGCGTCGAAGCGCGGATCGGCGGCGAGGAATTTAAGCGCAAAGAATGCGTCGGCGGTGTCGGCGGCGTTGCTCACCAGAGTCTGATCTTCCACCGTCCTCTCGACGCCGCGCGGCGTGAACGAATCGACCACGAAGGCAGCAAAGCCGAGCTTGTTGAAATACGGCGCCCAGAAATCCGTGTCCTTGGCTTCCACGCCGGCACTGCCGTGCGCGATCACGACCACGGGAATCTTGCCGGCCGGCGGATTCGGCGGCAGCGTCAGGTAACCGAAAATCTCGATCGGCTTGCCGGCCTTCTTGGCCATCTCGAACTTGTTGGCGTATTCAGCCGAAGGGAAGCTCAACTTTTGCTGGGCGGAGGCGGTACCGGACCAGGACAGCATGGAGCACAGCGCCAGGAGCGGCATCAGTACCTGCGCATGGTGACGAAGATGGCGGAGATGGCGGAATATTTTTTTCGAGTTCATGTCTTCTTTCCCAAAAATGCACTCCATCATGCCAGCAAGCACGGCATCTTGGCTGACAAGTGCGTCAGAAGCCGGAGATTGCGAACGCCTTGACGGCTACTCCCCTCGAAATAAAGCGATAATGCTGTTTTCCCTCAGCCAGCGACGACGTCCAGCCAATGCAAGACCCAGATCAAGACTCTCCCGACATCCAGCCGACCCGCCCATGGATCGTGCTCACCACCACCTACGACGTGGAAGCGTGGATCGATAGTTACAACCGGGATTTGCAGCAGGCCGTGAAGAAGGACAACACCAAGGGTTACGGCATCTGTTTCTGCATGGAACTGGGCGGCGAGGTGTACCTGCACACGACGCCGGAAGGCGACATCCTGCTGGACGTGACGGAAGAAGCGGAATGGGTGGCGCCGGTGATCAGCGCCGCAACCGGCATCGCGGCGCCGTCGTCATCGGTATGGGCCGTGCCCGGCGACAGGCTGACGCAGCTGGTGCTGGGACTGAGCGGATTGATTGCGGCGACGCGCATTGTCGTCAGCCACGCCTACAAGACCCCGAAAAACTGGCAGCAAGGCTATTGAACGGCGCCCCCGCCGCCAGTCGGCTTCACTGACGTCATTGCGACTTCGGTTTGGTGTTGATGGCGCGGCGGGCGTCGGCGTCGCGTTCGGATTTCTTTTCGAATTCAGTGCGTTCGCATGCGCACAGGATAAAGGCGATGCAGGCAGCCAGCGAGATGGCGATAAAACGCTTCATGATATTCCCCGATAGTGATAGGTCGACGCCGCAAGTCGCTGCTGCAAGTCGTTGCTGCAGCGTGGAATCGTCCTCTTGTTTCCCTTGGGCAGGAGTCTAACCCAGGCCGTCCCGAAAACAAAGGATAACGCGTCTGCCTGGCAGCGTGCTCAGCCGCCGCGCGCATTCGCCAGGTCGTATTTCCTGATCTTGTCGTATAACGTCTTGCGCGGAATGCCGAGGTGCTCCGCCGCCAGCGCGACGTTGCCGTCGGCCCCCGCCAGCGCATCCTCGATCAGCGTGCGCTCATAGGCATCCAGTTGCTGCGGCAGGCTGGCTGCCGCAGTCGCGGCGGCGGCATCGGCCATGCTACTGTCGGCCACGCCGAGCACCCAGCGATCGGCGAAGTTGCGCAGCTCGCGTACGTTGCCGGGCCAGTCGCGTTGCTGCCACTGCGCCATGAGCGCCGCCGTCCAGGGCGGCGCCGCCCGGCCATACCGGATTGCCGCAGCGTGGATGAAATGCGCCAGCAGCAGCGGAATGTCTTCGCGCCGGTCACGCAGGCGCGGCAAATCGATGCTGACCACACCGATGCGGTAATACAAGTCTTCACGGAATGCGCCCTGCGCGCTCAGCTGCAGCAGGTCGGCCTTGCTGGCGGCGATGACGCGGCAATCGACGGCGATGGACTCGTTGCCGCCCAGGCGCTCCAGCCTGCGCTCCTGCAGCACGCGCAACAGCTTGACCTGCAAGGCCATCGGCATGCTTTCGATTTCATCGAGGAACAGCGTGCCGCCGTTGGCGTATTCCAGTTTGCCGATGCGGCGTTTTTGCGCGCCGGTAAACGCGCCCGCTTCGTGGCCGAATATCTCGCTTTCGAATACGCTCTCCGGCAATGCGCCGCAATTGATCGCCACGAATGGCCCCTTGCGTTCGCTGGCGGCGTGCAGCTGGCGCGCCACCACTTCCTTGCCGGCGCCGGTCTGGCCGTTGATCAGGATGTCGACCGAGGTCGGACCGACGCTGCGGATCAGCGTACGGATCCGCTCCATCGCCGCCGACTGGCCCACCAGCGCCGGTGTGGCGGGATCGGTCAGCCAGGCTTCGCGCAGGCGGCGGTTGTCGAGCACCAGGTTGCGCTTCTCCTGCGCGCGCCGTGCGGTCTCCAGCAGGCGGTCGGCGGCGAAGGGCTTTTCGATGAAATCATAGGCGCCGGCCCGCATCGCTTCCACCGCCATGGCGACGTCGCCATGCCCGGTCACCACGATCACCGGCAGGTCGGCGTCGGCGGCGACCGCATGCGCCAGCACTTCCAGGCCGGAACGTCCCGGCAGTCGTACGTCGGTCACCACGATGCCGGCGAAACCGGCGTGCAGCAACGGCAAGGCCTGCTCGGCGTCGGCGCAGGCCTGCACGCTGAACCCGCCCAGCTCCAGCGTTTGCGTGGTGGCTTTGCGCACGCTTTGTTCGTCTTCAATCAGGATGGCGAGTGCGGTCAATGATGTCTCCATGAATTGCTGATGCAGGGTCCGGTGCCGGTGCCGGCAAGCGCACGATGAATTCGGCGCCGCCCTCGGGCAGATTATGCGCCGACAGGCGGCCATTCATCGCCTGCACGATCGACGACGATATCGCCAGTCCCAGCCCGAGGCCCTTGCCGCTCGGCTTGGTGGTGAAGAAGGGTTCGAACAGGTGCGGCGCGACTTCGTCAGGAATGCCCGGGCCGCTGTCGCGGATGCGGATGACAGCTTCGCCGGCTTCGTGCCCGACGATCACCGTCACGCGCTTGTCGGCGACGTATTCGACCGTCTCGACCGCGTCGATGGCATTGCGCAGCAGGTTGATCAGCACCTGCTCGGTGCGCACCACGTCGCCCATCACCTGCACCGGACTGCGCACATCGATCTCGATGGCCACTGCCTGCTGACGGAACTCGTTGCGCAGCAGCAGCACCGCCGCCTCCACCGTCTGGGCCACATCGACCACGGCGATCGCGTCGCCGCTCTTGCGCGCGAAGCCCTTCAGCTGGGCGATGATCTTGCCCATGTGGGCGCTGGCGCCGCTGATGTGTTCGAGATTCTCTTCCACTTGCGGCAACTGGCCGCGACGCATGAATTGCACGGCGTTGTCGGCGAAGGCGCGAATCGCCGCCAGCGGCTGGTTCAGCTCATGCGTGACGCCTGCCGCCATCTGCCCCAGCATGGCCAGCTTGCCGGCCTGGACAAGCTCATTCTGCGTCGAGCGCAGCAGGCTTTCGGTCTGCTGCAGGGTGACGTATTTTCCTTCCAGCGCCTGGTTTGCCACGCGCAGCTCCTGGGTGCGCACGGCGATGGTGGCGTCCAGCTCCTGCGCTGCACGGCGCAATGCGTCGCGCGATTCAAGCCGTTCCTGCAAGCGCCGCCTGCGCTGGTAGATCGCCCACAGCGAAATCGCCGCGATCGCCATGATCAGCGCCACCCACATGGCCCATAGCATGGCAATGCGATTGATGCGCGACTGCGATGGAAACAGCATCAGTTGCCAGTCCTGCTTGTCGATGGAACGCGAGACGTGATCGCCGAAACCGCGCCGCAACGGCTTGGGCATCTCGGCCACCGGCGTGATCGGCTGATCGGCGTACTGGTGGGTGCCGGCAAGCTCCTGCTGCAGCTTGCCGTCGAGCGGGCGCAGGCTGTGATATTTCCATTCCGGGCGGTTGCTGAGGAACACCACGCCACTGTGATCGGCCAATGTGATCGGATCTTCATTGCTGCGCCAGGTGTGTTCGAACTCGGACAGGTCGACCTTGACCGTCATCACGCCGATCGGCTTGCCTTCCCCGCGCGGCGTACCGGCCGGATAAATCGGCTGGGCCATGAAATAGCCCGGTTCGCTGGAGATATTGCCGATGCCATAAAAACGTCCGGAGCCGCCCGCCAGCGCCTCTGCAAAATAGGGCCGGAAGCCGAAATCGCGGCCGACGAAGCTAGTTTCCTCGTTCCAGTTACTGGCCGCCAGCGTCATGCCGCGCGCATCCATCATGTAAATTGCCAACACCTTCGACTGCATCTGGATCGCCTGCAAGCTCAGGTTGAGCCGCTGCACCGCAGCTGCATCGCCGGGATGATGCAACACCTGGTCGACATCGGCCAATGCACCCAGCGCGTACGGCATGATCTCAAACTTGTCGAGGATGGATTGCAGGTCGAGCGCGACGATTTGCAGCTGGCGTTCGCCGGCAGCATGCAGGTCGCTACGGGCCTTTTCCGCCGCGACGAAGTACGACGCAAAAAAAACCGCCGCCGCGCACAGCGCGCCGACGGCGATCAATATTGGAAATTTGCGGGAAGTCATGGCTGGAGAGGTGCGCTGAACATGGATGCCGCCATGATACCCGCTGGAGCACCCTGCCTTACCCTCTCCTGCCTTGCTTGCCGCAACTCCATCAGTCTTCGTCCTTGAGGTAGCCGACCTTGCTCGGATCACGCATGCAGAAAGTGATCAGCAAGGCGATCGCGCATATGACGGACACGTACCAGTAGAAATTGGACTCCATACCGGCCGCCTTGAACGACAGCGCGACGAACTCGGCCGAGCCGCCGAAGATGGCGTTGCCCACCGCGTACGACAACCCGACGCACAGCGCGCGCACTTCCGGCGGGAACATCTCGGCCTTGATCAGGCCGCTGATCGAGGTGTAGAAGCTGACGATGCACAACGCCAGGATCGCCAGGCCGAAGGCCGCGTACGGGTCGGTGACGTCCTTGAGCATATGCAGGATGGGTACGGTGCAGAGGGTACCCAGCGCACCGAACAGCAGCATCATGTTGCGGCGGCCGATCTTGTCGGACAGCGCACCGAACAGCGGCTGCAGGATCATGTAGACGAACAACGCGCCGGTCATGACCGCGCTGGCGGTCTTGGCATCCATGCCGGCGGTGTTGACCAGGTATTTCTGCATGTAGGTGGTGAAGGTGTAGAACATCAGCGAGCCGCCGGCGGTGAAGCCGACCACGGTGAAGAAAGCGCGCTTGTGCTTCCACAGGCCGGCGAAGGTACCGGCTTCCTTCTTCTTCCGGGTCTCGTCGGTAGCGGTCTCGGTCAGCGACTTGCGCAGGTACAGCGCGATCAGCGCGCCGCATGCGCCCAGCACGAACGGCACACGCCAGCCCCAGGAACGCAACTCCTCATTGCTCAGCGTCTGCTGCATGACCACCAGCACCAGCACCGCCAGCAACTGGCCGCCGATCAGCGTGACGTACTGGAACGAGGCGAAGAAGCCGCGATTGTTCTTGGGTGCGACTTCGCTCATGTAAGTCGCGCTGGTGCCGTACTCGCCGCCCACCGACAGGCCCTGGAAAAGGCGCGCCACCAGCAGCAGGAACGGCGCCGCTGTGCCGATCACGGCATAGGTAGGCAGGAAGGCGATCATCAGCGAGCCGCCGCACATCATCAGCACCGAGATCATCATCGAGGTCTTGCGGCCGTGCTTGTCGGCGATGCGGCCGAACAGCCAGCCGCCGATCGGACGCATCAGGAAACCGGCGGCGAACACGCCGGCGGTATTGAGCAGTTGCGTCGTGGTGTCCCCCTTGGGAAAGAAGGCCGGTGCGAAATAGATCGCACAGAACGAATAGACATAGAAGTCGAACCACTCGACCAGGTTACCCGACGAGGCGCCCAGGATCGCGAAGATGCGCTGCCTGGTGGTGGATGGTCCGGTAGCGACGGATGCGGCCGGAGCCGGCGTCGGTGGCGTGGTGGAAACTGTTTGGGTCATTGCTATCTCCAGGTTTGTAAGCGGCCGGCGGCGCTCCGCGAAAAATCACGGGGCAAACCGGCTGTTTGATGTTGGTGTCAGGCGCGTGCCTGCAATCGCTGCCGCCAAGGCGGTGCGACAGGAGCGAAAAAGGACATTGGTTTGCCGGGTTGCGGCGGAGGAAGCGGCCTCACATCTGTCTCCTGCTTTCTTGTTTTGGAGACCTGTATGCAGGCATCGTGCCAGTAAGCGGAGCTTGCTCAAGCGTCTGATTTCAAACGGGTTTTCGAAATCTGTTGCGGCAAGGAAAGCGCTTTCCTTGCGAACATCCGGAATCCCGGACACGCAGATTGCGGATATCCAGCCAGAATGCAGGCCGATAAAAAAGCCCGGACCGTTGCCGGGCCGGGCTTCCTGTTGCAGCGTGTCCGGCGGATCAGCGCAGGCGCGGTTCCGTCGGCGTGATGTCGATGGTGCGGCGCACGGCCGGCAAGGCGGGCGTACCGCTCAGCGTAAACACGCTGACCAGCTGCGCCAGACTGTCGGCCTGGCTCTGCATCGAGGCGGCAGCGGCGGCTGCTTCTTCCACCAGCGCGGCGTTCTGCTGGGTGACTTGGTCCATTTGGGTGATGGCGTGGTTGATCTGCTCGATGCCGGTGGTCTGCTCTTCGCTGGCGGAGCTGATCTCGGCGACGATGTCGGTGACCCGCTTGACGCTGTTGACCACTTCAGCCATCGTCGCGCCGGCCTGCTCGACCAGTTTGCTGCCGTTGCCGACCTTTTCCACCGAGTCGTTGATCAGTACCTTGATTTCCTTGGCGGCGGCTGCGGAGCGTTGCGCCAGGCTGCGCACTTCGGAGGCGACCACGGCGAAGCCGCGCCCCTGTTCGCCGGCACGCGCGGCTTCCACAGCGGCGTTCAAGGCAAGGATATTGGTCTGGAAGGCGATGCCGTCGATGACGCTGATGATGTCCACGATCTTTTTCGACGAGTCGTTGATCGCGCCCATGGTGTCGACCACCTGGCCGACCACACCGCCGCCCTGGGTCGCGATTTCGGATGCAGACACGGCCAGTTGGTTGGCCTGGCGCGCGTTGTCGGCATTCTGCTTGACCGTGGAGATCAGTTCTTCCATCGACGACGCCGTTTCTTCCAGCGCGCTGGCCTGCTGCTCGGTGCGCGAGGACAGGTCGAGGTTGCCGGCGGCGATTTCGCTCGAGGCCGTGGCGATGGTGTCGGTGCCGGTGCGCACGTTGCTCACGATGCCGCGCAGGCTGATGTTCATGTCTTGCAGCGCTTGCAGCAACTGGCCGGTTTCATCCTTGCTGCTGACCTGGACGTCGCTGGTCAGGTCACCCTCGGCGACGCGGCGCGAAATCGTCACGGCGGAATTGATCGGACGCGTGATGCCGACCGTCAGGTACCAGGCGCAGAGCACGCCCAGCGCGAGGATCAGACCTTCCAGCGCGAGCAGCAAAATGCGGCTGTCTTCGGCGATGACATCGATGTGTTTGGCGGTCTCGTCGATGTCCTTGCGCTGCAGTTCGACCAGTTGCCGCATGGTGTCCTGGTAGGCGTTGGATGCGGGTACGAAATCCTTTTCCAGCACGCGCTCGGCTTCCTCGATGTTGCCGGCGGCCTTGGCCTTGTTGATCGCGTCGCGCGAGCTGAGATACAGCTTGCGCTGCTCGCCGATCTTCTGGAACAGCTTCTTTTCTTCATCGCTTTCCAGCAGTGCTTCAACCTTTTTCTGGTACTCGCCGGAGCCCTTGGACGAAGCGGCCGCTTCCGCCGCAAAATACGGGCCGAGCGCCGGATCGCTGCTCTTGGCGATGGCGATGGTGCGGCGGATGCCGCTGGCGAGGTTGGCGTACCAGTCGCCGATCAGGCGCTCCTTCAGGAGGGGCTGGCTCATCATCTCGCGCGTGGCCGACGACACCGTCTGCAAGCGCCAGATGCCGATGGCCGTGATCACGATGGAGAAGGCCAGAATGACGGCGAAGCCCAAAGCCAGGCGCTTGCCGATTCGCATGTTTCCGATAATGTTCATTACTTTTTTCCATCCCGTTTTACCGCCGCTGCTACGACGTGTTTTTTAAATTCTCGGGGCGACCCCGATCCGCCCGGCACCGCCGGGCAGGTCGCCATTACAAATCAAAACGGGATGTTTGATTAGCTGCAACATACGCCGAAAAGCCCCGCAGATCGGGGCTTTGAGGTTGATGTTGCACAAAAGGCATCAGAAAAACGAAAATAGTATTAGCGCTTAGGCAAGATCGACCTTCAAGTGTTGCCGGAAATACCACGATCTTGCCGATTGAACAAATGCTTACCGGTTGAGACCGCTGACGATCAGTTTGCCGACTTCCGCCAGGACCGCATTGCGCTGCTCTTCCGGCGCCCTGGTTTCGGTGAGGTAAATCGATGCCAGCAACGGCGCCCCCTGCGGCGGCCAGATGATGGCGACGGTGTTGGTGGTGCCGTAGTCGCCCGAACCGGTTTTGTCGCCCACTTTCCAGCCTGGCTGCATGCCGGCGCGCACGCGGCGGTCACCGGTCTTGTTGGCCAGCATCCAGGCCGTGATCTGGCGTCGCGACGCTGCCGACAAGGCATCGCCGAGCAGGACTTTTTGCAGGTTGCCGGTCATCGCCGTGGGCGTCGTGGTGTCGCGCGGATCGCCGGGGATGGAGGTATTGAGCTCGGTCTCGAAACGATCAAGGCGAGTCGTGTCGTCGCCCAGCGAACGCACGAATTTGTTGAAAGGCCCGAGGCCGCCGAGACTATGCAAGATGAGGTTGGCCGCAGTGTTGTCGCTCAGCGTGATGGCAGCCTCGCACAGTTGCGCCAGCGACAGGCCGTCGCCGCCGACATGCTTGCTGGTGGTGGGCGAGTAATTCACCAGCACGTCTTCACCGTAGACGATGCGGCGGTCGAGCTGTTCAGCGCCGGTGTCGACACGCCGAAGCACGGCCGAAGCCGCCAGGAACTTGAAGGTGCTGCACATCGGGAAGCGTTCGTCGGCGCGATAGCCCCAGCGACGGCCTGTGCCGCTGTCGAGGATTTCCACGCCGAGACGCCCGGCGACGCTTGCTTCCAGCTTGGCCAGGCGTGACACAACGGAAGGTGAGTCCTTAGATTTTTTTGCCTCAGCTGCGCCAGCCGCCCATGCGCTGCCGGCACAGCCCGCCAATACCGAACCGGCCATGGCGAGAAAATATCTTCTGTCGATCATCATTTTTCCTTGCAAAATTGGAGACGAAGCGAAATGATAGGCAGCAAGGGACGCCATCGCAATTCACGATAATTTGCCCCAGACCCTAGAAAAACTGATATCCGGACGATCCATGCATCTGCCCCTCAATGCCTTGCGCGCTTTCGAAGTGGCGGCGCGCCACCTCAGCTTCACCTCGGCCGCCGACGAGCTGAACGTGACGCAGACTGCCGTCAGCATGCAGGTCAAGAATCTTGAAGAGCGCCTCGGCGTGACGCTGTTCCGTCGCCTGCCGCGCGGCCTTGCGCTGACCGATGAAGGGCTGGCGCTGCTGCCGGTACTGGCCGAGTCCTTCGAGCGCATCACCACCGTGCTGGGCCAGTTCGAGAACGGCCAGATGCGCGAAGTGCTGACGCTGGGCGCGGTCGGCACGTTTGCGGTCGGCTGGCTGATGCCGCGGCTGCGCGAATTCCAGCAGACCTATCCGTTTGTCGATCTGCGCCTCCTGACCAACAACAACCGCGTCGACCTGGCCGGCGAAGGGCTGGACTACGCGATCCGTTTCGGCGACGGCGCCTGGCACGGCACCGACGCCGAGCGCCTGTTCGCCGCTCCGTTGTCGCCGATGTGCGCGCCGGCGCTGGCGGCACGGCTGCGCCGCCCGCAGGATCTGGCCGGCGAAACACTGCTGCGTTCGTACCGCACCGACGAATGGAACCACTGGTTCGCCGCCGCCGGTGCGCCCTGCCCGCCGATCCGCGGCTTCGTGTTCGACTCCTCGCTGACCATGGCTGAAGCGGTGGCGCAACAGGCCGGCGTGGCGCTGCTGCCGGTCAACATGTTCGAACGCGAACTCCGGCAGGGCCGGCTGGCCTGCCCTTTCGACATCTCCATCAGCGACGGCGCCTACTGGCTCACCCGCCTGAAATCGCGGCAGGAAACGCCGGCGATGCAAGTCTTCCGCAACTGGCTGCTGGCGCATGCGATCCCTGCGGCGTAGACAAAAGGCCACATCGCGTATCAGGAAATGCCTGATAGTTGTGAAAGAGAACACGCCGTAAAATAAATGATATAAACTATTTACATCCGTATCGCATCAAGCTTCTCGAGGCCAATGTAATCGTTTACAAATGCGGATTGCAGGTCGTATCCCGACAAGGTCAGGCGGCTTGCAACGTGTCTCAACCCAACAAGGAAACGGGGGACATCATGAAAAAATACTTCGCTGCGCTGTATCGGAAACTGGTTGATTATCTCAACGACTCCAGCGCCCTGACGACCGGTTCGCACCGCGGCGAGCCGCATTGCTGCGGCATGTACTCCGGCCTGTCCAACATGGAACAGGGTCAGCGCAAGAACTGACACGAACTGACTTCCGACTTGCCTGGGCGGCCCGCTGTCCGCCCAGGCCGCATTTTCTCCGCCCTTCAGCCCGGCCCCTCCCTTCGGCGCTTGCCCTTATAATTTCAGCAGATCAACATCCGTTACGCCCTTCCGGCGCGCACTGTCTGCAATGTCCGACAACACCATCGCCCGCAACAAGTCCATGACCCGTTTCGACCAACATGACAGCGTGTGGCTGTTCGGGTACGGATCGCTGATCTTCAAGGCCGACTTTCCCTTCATCGAGCGCCGGCCGGCGCACATCGTCGGCTGGAGCCGGCGTTTCTGGCAAGGCTCGCACGATCATCGCGGCACCGTGCAGGCGCCCGGCCGGGTCGTGACGCTGATCCGGGATGAAGGCGCGACCTGCGCCGGCATGGCTTACCTGATTACACCGGAAGTGTTCGACCATCTCGACTATCGCGAAAAGAACGGCTATCTGCGCCTGGCCACCGACATCCTGTTTGAAGACGGCAGTTGCACCGAAGGACTGATCTACATCGCCACCGAAGAAAACGCCGCCTTCCTGGGTCCGGCGCCGGAGTGCGACATTGCGCGCCAGATCGCCGGCGCCGAAGGTCCGAGCGGACGCAACGCCGATTACCTGCTGGGACTCGCCGTGGCCTTGCGCGAACTCGGCAAGGACGATCCTCACGTGTTCGAGATCGAGCGCCACCTGCAATTGCTGGGAGAGATGAATGCGGAAAAGGACAAGGATGCGACGTGAACGCCGCATCCCTGAGAACCTGCTGAGCTACTGACTGCTGACTTACTGGCGCGCCGCCAGCAGCAAGGCGCCGGCGCCGATGAAGAAACCGCCAGTGGCCTTGTTCAGGCGCGCCACGCCGCGCGAGGTGCGGATGTAGCGGCGGATCTGCTTGCCGCAGGCTGAATACACTGCGCTGGACACGAATTCTGCGCACAGGTAGATCGAGCCCAGCACCAGGAACTGATGCGCGGCCGGCCGTGCGGGATCGATGAATTGCGGGAAGATCGCGGCGAACAGCATGATCGCCTTCGGATTGGTGATGCCGAGCAGGAACTCCTGCATGACCAGCGCGAACGCGCCTTTCTGCGCCGCCGCCGGAGATACTGCGCCCGGCTCGACGCCGTCGGCCAGTTCCAACCCGTGGAATTCACGGCTGCGCCATGCGCGCCAGCCGAGATAGAACAGATACAGCGCACCGACCCACTTCACCGCCGTGAAGGCCGCTTCCGAAGCCAGCAGCATTGCGCCCAAACCCACCGCCGACACCGTCAGGAAAATCGCGAACGCCGTCACGCGCCCGAACGTGGCCAGCAGCGCCACGCCGACGCCGCGGCGGATGCCGTTGTTGAGCGCGCAAAAATTATTCGGACCTGGCACCAGCGCCAGCATGATGGCGACGGGGATGAAGAACAAGGCATCCATGTTGCTTCCGTTTCGTTAATGTGAGGGGAACTGCGATTCTATCAGCCGCAGGATTTCCGCGCCGCTGCATGCCGGTGGGGATGCGCCTGACAAGGGAACGTAGCCCGGACGGTAGTGTAAAATTCCGGTCCGCCTCCGATTCGCCGGGGCGGTCCAGGAATGCCATGACTATCACGATCAATAACGAACTCCTCCAATACATCGACCCGCTTACCGCCAACGAATACGCCGCCCTTGAACGCAGCCTGCTGGCCGAAGGTTGCCGCGATGCGCTGGTGCTGTGGGGCGACGTATTGGTCGACGGACACAACCGCTACGAAATCTGCCGCAAGTACGGCATCGAATTCAAGACCGTGCAAAACACCAGCTTCAATTCAATCGACGACGTCATGCTGTGGATGATCGACAACCAGCTCGGCCGCCGCAGCGTGACCGACTTCCAGCGCGGCGTCCTGGCGCTGCGCAAGCGCGACATCATCTCCGCCCGCGTGCGCGCCGAAATGGATGCCAGCATCGCAGCCAGGGGCGAAGGCGCGACGCCGGAAGAAAGCGCCGACAAACCGGCCGAAGAAGCTGCGATCCCGAGCGCCGCCATCAAGACCCGCGAAGACATCGCGCGCGTCGCCGGCATCAGTTCCAATACCATCGGCCAGATCGAGAAGATCCGCAAGACCGCCGCGCCGGAGCTGGTCGAAGCGGTACGCACCGGCACCATCTCGATCAACGCCGCCGCCGCGGTAGCGTCGCTGCCGAGCGAAGAACAAATCACGGCGGTCGCCGGCGGCAAGAAGGAATTGCGCCAGGCCGCCAAGATGGTGCGCGAAAAACAAGCCGCCAACCGTACGCCGCGCGCCGCTCCCGAAGTCGTCGCTGCAAGCGGGGCAACCAGTGCGAGCGATGGCGCCGCGCCGCCGTGGTCCGAAGCCGGCGACGATGCCCCCGCATTGCGCGCCGAGATCGCCACCCTTAATGCGCGCATCGCGGCGCTGACTGCGGAAAACCAGGCCCTGCAGGCGCAGATCGACGCGCTGCGCGGCGTGACCGCCTGATCCCCGCGATAGCCGACCTTGCCGGTCTACACGCTCACCGCCGCGGTCGAGATCGAACTCGATATCCGCAAGAGCCGCTTCATCGGCATCGTCATGCCGGTGGACAACCGTGACGCTGCGCTGCGTCAGCTGGACCATCTGCGCAGCCAACATCGCTCCGCTACCCATGTGTGCTGGGCGCTGATGGCTGGCGGCCAGTCCGGCATGTCGGACGACGGCGAGCCTTCGGGCACGGCCGGACGGCCGATGCTGGAAGTATTGCGCCATCACGAGCTTGATGGCGTGCTGGCCGCGGTTGTACGCTATTACGGCGGCATCAAGCTCGGCGCCGGCGGCCTGGTGCGCGCCTACACCGACGCCGTCGCCACCGCGCTGAAACAGGCGCAACGCATCGAACGCATCGCCTGGGCGGAAGTGGAAATCGCCATCGCCTATGCCGACGAATCGCAGCTGCGCTACTGGCTGCAACAGAAACAATACGCCCTGCTCGGCAGCCGCCACGATACGTTGGCGCGCCTGCATATCCGGCTTCCCGCTGCCGGACTGGCTCAGCTTGCGGACAGCTTGCCGCGGCTTTCTTCAAACGCCGTGATCACGCCGATCATGTAATCCATGCGGCGCCGGTTGGCGTCGCTGCGCGGGTGTCCCCACAAGGCATCGAATTCGGCCACCACCAGGTGGTATTCAATTTCGCTCACTTGATCAGCGTCGGCCTGCTCGGTCACGGTCGTCGTTATCATGGAAAAGGCTTCGCTCACCGGTCTCGCGCCACGCGGCGCGCCAACACGATCGCCAGCGCCGGCGTCACCGCAAAGCAGGCGAACAAGGCATAGGCTGCTTGCCGAGCGCCGTCAGCGCCATCCGGCTCGGTCAGGCCGGCGGCGTTGACCGTGAGTCCCGCCAGCGCAGCGCCGATCGCCATGGCGTAGAGCTGCACGGTGGTGATGCCGGCCGAGGCGAGATTTTCTTCACCGCGGCGCGCCGATTTCAGCACGCGGGTCAGCAGGTGCGGCCATCCCAGTCCTATGCCGAGACCGACACCACCGAGCGCCAACGCCAGCCACAAGCCTTCAGCCGCGACATCGACGTCGCCGGGCAACAGCACCACCAGCGCCAGCAGCGACAGCGTCATCACCAGCGGCCCGAGGCGCACCATCCGATCCGCATCCTTGCCGCTGCGCGCCGAACTCAGCAGCGAGGCCAGGCTCCACCCGCCGGCCATGGCGGCCGTCATGTAACCAGCCTGCAATGGCGCGTAGCCATGCAATATCTGGAGGAAATACGGCACGAAGATTTCGGTCATGCTGCCGATCATGAGCAGGCAGACGCAGGCAAAGACCTTACCCATCGCGGTACTCAACTGATAGGCGCCGGTCGGCAGCAAGGCCACGCCGGGACGCCGGTCAAGCCAGGCGACCAGTACCCCGGCAGCCAGTCCGGCCGCGACGCCGAGCAACTTGCCGCCGGTATCGTCAACCTGCCCGGCGAATGCCACCAGCAGCACCGACAGCGCCAGCAAGGCAATCTTGAGCAGCGGAATGCGCACCGGCTCCGAAGCTGCGGCATCGCCCCGCACCGGCTTGCCGCCCAGCTGCCCGGCCACGATCAGTGCCTGCAGCAGCGCCACCGGCAACAGGCACCAGAAGGCCAGCCGCCAGGCGCCGTCGGCGGCGAACAGTCCGCCCACCGCCGGTCCCAGCAAAGTCGCCACGCCCCACATACCCGACTCCAGCGCCACCGCACGCGACCACAGGCGCTGCTCGAACAACATGGGGATCAGCGCATAGCCGAGCGCCGCCAGCAAACCGCCGCCGAGGCCTTGCACGCTTCGGCCGGCCAGCATCCATGGCATCGACAATGCCGTGGCGCACAGGACCGAGCCGAGCGTGAACACCGCCAGTCCCAGCAAATAGGCGCGGCGCGGTCCGAGCTTGTCGAGAAGCTTGCTGGTCAGCGCCGAGCCGACGATGGAGGCGACCACGAACAGTGTGATGTTCCAGGCGTAATACGCCAGGCCGCCGATGTCGCGCACCACCGACGGCAGGATGGTGGTGACGATGTGGACATTGATCGCGTGCAGCGCAACGCCGCCGGTCAATGCGACCGAGCGCAACAGGTTGCGGCCGGTCAGCAGTTCGCTCCAGGAGGTGGAAACAACGGTTTCTGCATGCATGGATAACCTCGACATTCTGGTGGATAACGCCTAATATACAAGCGTTTGTTTGGATATTATTTGAACGCATGCTAAACCTGCACAATGAATTACACAAGTAAAAACTTGGAAAATAACGCAGACATGTCCACGGCTGAGCGCATCCTGCTCCGGCTAAAGACGCGCGGCCCGGCCTCCACGGCGACACTGGCGCAGGAGCTCGCAATGACGGCGGAAGCCGCGCGCCTGCAGGTGCAGAAGCTGCTGGCGGAAGAGTTGATCAGCGGCGCGCAGGAAGCCGCCGCCGGCGCCGGACGTCCGCGCCAGAACTGGGAACTGAGCGCAGCCGGCCATGCGCGCTTCCCCGATACGCATGCCTACCTGACCATCCAGTTGATCGGCTCGATCAGACAGCTGTTCGGCGAGGAGGGACTGGACCGCCTGATTTCCCAACGCGAAGGCGAGATGCGCAAGGATTACCTGAAGGCCTGCAGCGGCCTTGCGAGCATTCCCAGAAAGCTCGACAAGCTGGCCGCCCTGCGCGCCGCCGAAGGCTACATGGCGCGCGTCGAAAAGGACGGCAAGGACTGGCTGCTGATCGAAGACCATTGCCCGATCTGCGCGGCGGCGACCAGCTGCCAGGGCTTCTGCCGCTCGGAGCTGCAGCTGTTCCGCGAAGTCATCGGCGGCGACGCCTCGGTCACGCGCGAAGAGCATTTGCTGGCCGGTGCGCGGCGCTGCGTCTACCGCGTCAGCAATACCTGATGCCGTAGACGCAAAGTTGTATAGGCAATGCCGTCGGCTTCATGTCAGAATCGCTCCCGGAACCTGTTCACACAACATGAAAAAATCCCCATATAAGGAAGCTGCAATGAAGACACCGATGACCACCTGCCTGCTGGCGCTGACGATGGCTTTGAGCGCCTGCGCAATCCAGCCTGCCGGCGAGCGGACAACGCCGACCGGACAAGTGCCGCAAGCGCGCGTTTATATCAAGAGCATGCTATCGCAATCGTCGGGAACGGCCGAAGTGCAGTTCTCGCGCAGCAAGTCTTTCCTGTCCGGGAATGCACCGCTGGAGCTGGCGATCAATGATGTGGTGCTGGCGCAGATCGAGTCCGGCGAACAGTTGAGCATCTGGCTCAAGCCGGGGACCAGCTACGATTTCAGCGTCAAGCCGGTGCATTCGCTGAATAGCCAGACCTATCCCTTAACCAGAAAGATCACCGTGGATCTGAAAAATGCCGGCGTCTACAAGATATTCATCGGTAGCGACCAGGGCGGCGCTACCCTGGAACAGCAAAAGTAAAACATGAAGGTGTCCGGAGCGATTTCCGGACTATTCAAAAAAGCGCGGCTGGTCCGCGCTTTTTTAATGCCTTCCGGAAAATTGATGCATCCCTGCAACGCCCATGGCATACGGCTTTCATGATGATCCTGCGGCAAAGATTTCCTCAGGAAAACACTCTCGCCGAAATAACAACACTCTCCGGAAAATTATCAATTAACCATCATTCTTCACGAGCGGATGAACTTCCCCGGCACTAAGATGTGGGGAAAATCGACAATAAGAACCTCTCATGGACGAAGAACTCTATCTCATCAAGGATGCCGGCGTGAGCCCGCGCCAGGTTCGCCTGGCTCGCGTCATCGTCGGGCTGCTGGTGCTGTCGGCGGTCATCGCCACGCCGCTGGCGACGACGCCCCTGCTGCCGATTCCCGGGTACATGAGCGCCTTCGGCATCGCCATGATCGTGGTTAACATCATCCTGGCCTCGCTGCTGTTTGCCAAAGGACTGATCGAAAGCAAGGAGTCCTCGATCCGGCTGGGCGCTGCCTATTTTTTCGTGACGGTGATTTTTGTGCCGCTGATCGCAGCCTTTCCCGGCGGCCTGATGGAAGCGCCCATCATCGGCAGCAACAGCAGCGCGGTATGGCTCTGGTGTAGCTGGCATACCGGTTTCGGCCTCCTGATCATCCGCTACGCGACGAGTTCGGACGACACCGCCGGCACTGCAACCAGCGTGCGCAAATCCATCCTCGCCACGATTGCCGTGGTGGCGCTGCTGACGCTGGGGGCAACGCTGGGCCTGCCTTATTTGCCGGAAGTGTTCCGCAACGGCCGCAACTTCTTCGATGATTCAACCATCCTGGTTCCGGCGCTGGTGTTCGGCGTCAATGCCATCGGCTTGCTTTGCGTGATGCGCATGCGCGAAGAAAAACCGGAACGGCTGTGGGTCATGGTCGGCATGGTCGCCGCCTGTATCGACGTCTGGCTGACGCTGTATGGCGGCGCGCGCTTTTCCCTGGGTTGGTATTTTGCCAAGATAACCAGCCTGTTCACTTCGCTGGTGGTCCTGATTTCGCAGTTGTACGGCATTACGCGGCTGTATCACGGCATCGCCGGCGCCAACAAGATCCTCATGACGCAGGCCAACCAGGACGGCCTGACTGCGCTGTCGAACCGGCGCTGCTTTGACCAGGTGCTGGAAATCGAATGGAATCGCGCCCGCCGCGACAAACGTTCGCTGGCACTGCTGATGATCGACGTCGACCATTTCAAAAAATACAACGATTGCTATGGCCACCTGGCCGGCGACGACTGCCTGCGCCAGATCGCGCAGCAGCTCTTGCGCGTGATCAACCGTCCCGGCGACGTTGCGGCCCGTTACGGCGGCGAGGAATTCGTGGTCATTCTGCCCAACACGGACGCCGCCGGCGCCCGCCTGGTCGCCGAACGCCTGCTGCTCAATCTGTCTGCGGCGTCGATCCCGCACGCCGACAATCAGCCGCTGGGCCAGGTCACGCTCAGCATCGGCGTATCGGCCACGGTGCCTGGTCCGGGCGCCAGCACGAGCGCACTGGCGCTGGCAGCCGACAAGGCCTTGTACGAGGCCAAGGAAAGCGGCCGCAACAAGGTCTGCACCGCCCCGCGTGAACTAGTCACGCCGGCACCACCGGCTTTCCTCATGAGCTGAGCGGGTTGGGAGCCAGATATTCAACAAACCGATAACTGGTATTGGTAATCAAAATTGGAAAAGGTCATCTGAAACACGCATACTGCAACGCAACATAACTCACTTTCTTGCGGAGCCTACCATGCGTATCCTGATCGACGTCCTGCCATACACCCTGCTGATCGCTGCAATGGTCGCACGTTATTTCGCGTCGACACGCTGATCCATGGCGGCAAGCCTGCTGCGGGCCACCGCAGCCAGGTCTGAAATGAAAAAAGGGCGGATTTTTCCGCCCTTTTGTTTTTGTTTTTCGCTTTATTTTTACTTTTCCTCCAGCGCAACGCTCCTCTTTCCGCGTCTTTACAATCCTTTCGCGCCGTTCAAGTAACCGTCCCTGCCGTCGTTATGGAGCTGGGTGGCCGTGCTCGCTTGGCATTACACTCCACGCTCCATTTCGCTTCCCTTCATTTCGAAAGACCTCTCATGCCGCGCATCATGACTCTCCTCCTCGCGACCGCACTGGCGCTGGCCATCTCCGGCTGTGCCTGCGTGCCCGGTTTCGTGGGTTTTGACAGTCGCTGCGGCTTCACCAATCTGCCCAGCGGCCAGCCCTGAGGACAATTTACACTTGCAAATCGGGGTTAAGTTTTTACCCCGCAGGGTCTGCAGTGCAACGCAACAAAAACGCAGCCGACAACTTATCAATGCAGGTGCAATTCCAGCCATGCTGCCAGGTCGTTTTGCGCGCGCAAACGACGCTCCGGCGATTCGTTGAAAATCTCATGGAAGGCGTCGTCGTAGCAATGCATGGTTTTGTCGACCTGCGGCACATGCGCGAAGAATGCCCGGCTGCCGGCAGGATCGACAAAGGCATCGTCGTCGGCGAACTGCAACAGCAACGGTGAAGTAAACGTGCCGGCATCGCGCTGCACGCACGCCATCGCATCCAGCATGAAATTGACCACCCGCGCCGCCACCTTGCCGTGATTGAGTGGATCGCCGCGGAAGTCGCGCACCACTGCCTCATCATGGGACAAACGCTGCGCGGGCAGGCTGGTCGGAACGGCGAACCCGGGCGCGAGTTTCGTGGTCAGCGCGAGCAGGAATTTCTGGAAGCCCGACATGCGGATTGCCAGCGCCGGCGACGACAGTATCAGGCCGCGCACCTTGGACCAGCCCCCGGTGGCGAAGCGCGCCGCCACCAGGCCGCCCATGCTGTGGCCGAACAAAAACGGCGTGGCCTGCGCGAGAGCAGCGAAATCGTCGAACACGATTTTGAGGTCATCAAGGAAATCATCGTTCGCCTGCACGCTGCCGCGCGCACCTTCCGAACGGCCATGACCGCGATGATCGTGAATCCGCACCGAGCAACCGGCTGCATGTAAAATTCCCGCCAGCTCGATGTAGCGACCGCCATGCTCACCCAGCCCGTGCACCAGCACAATGGCGCCGCGCGGCTGCGGATGCAGGTAGTCACGATAGAAAAGCCGCACGCCGTCGGCGGCCTGGAGGAATCCCGTATTTTGATTATTGTCGGACATGGCGCTGCGTTTCCTTGAAGGGGAGATCACGGACGTCTGCATATTGCCCTAAAAACCGGCAATGCACAGCATCGCCCCCCACTGAGTAAAAGCGGAATATGCGCAGCAAGGAAAATCGGAAACACGACAGATAAGCGGCAGACAACCGGAAAACAAACGCGCCGGACAATCTGCTCAAAAAAATCGCGATGCAGATCGTCCGGTGGCTGTGGAACGCCGCGCCGGGCGCTCCTGAGGAATTGGTGTTGGTATATTTTCTAACCGCCAACTCCGGTATCGAGACCAGATAATAAATTCGCTTCCGCGCTCCACCAATCGGACGATGCCGGATTGCCTTGTAGGACAAGCTCCCCCTATCGCCCGGCGCCAGTGCCTGCGGCTACTGCCCCTCAGACCGACGAATTCCGGCTCGCGATTTCGATGCGCTCGCGACGGCGTGTACGACGCACACGTCGCAGCGCCAGTTGCACGCTGGCCAGCCAGGATAGCGGACGCGGATGTACGACCGCGCGCAATGCACGTGCATAGTCGAGTATCAGCCCCGGCGTCCATGCCATCGTCATCGCTCGCTTGCGGATGTGGCTGGCGACCCAGACTTCCGGCGAGAACAGGATCTTGACGAAGCTCGGCCAACGATCGGCGCGCTTGCCGATCACACCTTCCAATGCAGCCTCCAGCGCATGCGCGACGGTGCTGGAACAATTGCGATGCGTCAGGTTGTAAATCTCCTCGCGGCGATAGTCTTGCCAGAACTGCTGGAGGCGATGCGCATCGTAATCGCGGAAAGAAATCTTTTCAGTCGATTCGCACCACGCCGCCGATTCGGACGGATAGTCGGTCAAATAGCGTCCGCGCACATTGTTGTCCGGCGTCGCACGCAGCAGGCGCGAAAACTCGCCCGGCGAACGATCGATCTCAACCGCCGGATACAGGCTGATATACAGGCTCGGTGCGATCTCCAGCGCCGCGTGGCCGGTCGAGATGCGGCCGCTGGCATCAACCGCCGCGATGTAGCGATCGACGATGGGACGATGCAGCGTTTCTTCGCGGGCCGAACCTGCCGGCGTCCAGACATGCACCGTCAGCGGCGTCGCCGAAGTGGCGACTGCCGGCGCCATCGCCGGCGGCTGCCCATCGTAGCTGCCCGCATCGAGCGGCCGGCCGGAGCCGGCGTTGCGATAGTCCAGTTGCGACATGGAACTCTCGCGCGGCAAACGGCGCGAACGGCTTGCCAGCCAGATCATGCTCCAGCCGCTGAAGATCAACCCCATGCCCAGGCAATACGGCACGGTGCCTTTGTAGTGTGTTGGGTAAGGCTGGAAGAAAAAAATCGCAATCAGGATCTGGCCGACACCGCCTGCCACCGCCATGCGCCAACGCGGAAAACGCACGATGGCGGCCGAGATGATTTGCAAGCCGCCACCGATCGTGAAGGCCGTGCCGAATAACATGGCCAGCAGCATATCGCTGGTGGGATACGACGAAATGATCAGCAGCGCAGTCAGCAGGAACAGACCGCCCTTGACATGGCGCAGCGTCTTTTGCGCGCCCACGCCGCTCGACGCCAGGAACAAGGTGGCGAGACTTTCCAGCAGCAACAGCCAGCCGAACAACGTGAGTGGAAACACCAGCACGCCGTCGAGCGCATCCACGCAGAGGCCGATGCCGATGACTGCCCAAGCCAGCCCGATCAATGCCAGCACATGCCAATAACGCCGGATAAAATCCGCTCCCAACAACAGCAACACCAGACGTATCACGTTCGATCCCCCCTTCAGATGACCGCCCTGCGCGGTCCGATCTATTTCCCTGCGTCCATTTTACCGTCGTCGCGATGCTTGTTCCCAACGGAAAGAATCGACGACAATGGGCAGCCCTCTCTCTTTAGACCATCCATGCTCCTCTTTTCCACACTTGTCGGCGCGGTACTGATGTTTCCTCTGAACATGGTGCTGCTCGGCGCCCTCGGGCTGCTGTTGCGACAACGCCGGCCAAGGGCGATATGGCTGAGCTGGACAGCGCTGGCATTGTTGCTGGTGTTCAGCACGCGGGCCGGCGCCCTGCTGCTGGTCGCGCCGCTGGAAATGCGGACGCCGCCGCTGGCATCGATTCCTCCGGCGGCACAGGCCATCGTCGTGCTCAGCGGTGCGCGCCTATCGAATGCACCGGAATACGGCCATCAGGACAAGCCGGGGTTCATCACGCTGGCGCGGTTGCAATACGCCGCGCGCCTGCACCGCGATGGCGGCTTGCCGATTCTCGTGACCGGCGGCAAACCCGACGGCTCGGCCGAAAGCGAAGCGGCAGTGATGGCGCGCAGCCTGCACGACGACTTCGGCGTCGTTACGCGCTGGCAGGAGCAGGCGTCCGACACCACCGCAGACAACGCGCGGCTGACGGCGCCGATCCTGCGCAATGCCGGCGTGCAACAGGTGCTGCTTGTGACCGACGCCATGCACATGCCGCGCGCGGTACGGAGCTTTCATAAGCAAGGCATCGACGTCATCCCGGCACCGACGATTTTTTTCAGCGATGAACGCCTTACGCTCAACGACTGGCTGCCGGGAGGCGAAGGATTGCGACGCAGCAACTACGCGTTGCACGAATGGTTAGGCTCACTCTGGTACGCGTTGCGACCCATCGCAAACAAAAGCCGATAAGGCCAAGGAAAGCCTCACTAATCGGGGCTTTCTTTTTTTCTACCACGTTTAAAGTTATCCTGTTGTCGGGCCGTTAACGACACAGTCCGGGCAGCATTCCGGACGACAACTCGGGTATTTGTATCCAAGTTTTCAAGGCATGCGCAGACACGCCGCTCATTTCAACTTTAATCAAAGAAAACTCTGGAGACCATGGGATGAAACTTTCATTCAAACAACGTCTGTGGGCGCCGCTCGTCATCAGCCTGATCGCACTGCTCGCCATTTCAATTTTCAACGCTTACCAGGCGCACAACATCCGCCTTGAAGAGCGCAAGAAAGATCTGATCAACGTGGCGCAAGTCGCGATGAGCACCATCAAGGAATACGGCGAGCTGGCCAAGAACGGCACGATGAGCAAGGAAGAAGCGCAGAAGACCGCGCTGGCGCGCGTGAAGATGATGCGCTACGGCACCGATGGCTATTTCTCGGTCTCCAATTCGTCCGCCGTGACCGTCATGCATCCGATCAAGCCCGAGCTGAACGGAAAAGACCTGACCAATTTCAAGGACCCGGCCGGCAATCAGGTGTTCGTCGATATCTCCAAGGCCGCTGCATCGCCTCAGGGCGGATTCATCAATTACATCTGGCCGAAAGTCGGTTCGCCCGATCCGGTGCCGAAAACTTCCTATGCCTTCCGCTATGAGCCATGGGACTGGATCGTCACCACCGGCGTGTACATGGACGACGTGAATGCGGCGTTCACGCAATCGGTCTATCAACTGATCGCCATCGTGGCCGGCTTCGCGATCGTGCTGATCGCCCTGGTGGTCGTCAACAATCGCAGCATCCTGCGCACCATCGGCGGCGACCCCGGCGACGCGGCGGAAATCGCCAACCGCATTTCCGACGGCGACCTGACGCTGGCCATCCACACCGCACCGGGCGACACTTCCAGCCTGGTGTATGCATTCAAGCGCATGCGCGATTCGCTGACGCACACGATCTCGAACATCAAGTCGTCGGCGGACACCATCGCCACCGCATCGAGCGAAATCGCCAGCGGTAACCTGGACCTGTCGGGACGCACCGAACAGCAGGCCGGCTCGCTGGAAGAAACCGCTTCCGCGATGGAAGAACTGACCTCGACCGTGAAGCAGAACGCCGACAACGCGCGCCAGGCCAACCAGCTGGCGGTATCCGCATCCGAGGTTGCGATCCAGGGCGGCGCGGTCGTCAGCCAGGTGGTCGACACGATGGGATCGATCAACGAATCCTCGCGCAAGATCGTGGACATCATCAGCGTGATCGACGGCATCGCCTTCCAGACCAACATCCTGGCGCTGAACGCAGCGGTGGAAGCCGCACGCGCCGGCGAACAAGGCCGCGGCTTCGCGGTGGTGGCGTCGGAAGTGCGCAGCCTGGCGCAACGCTCCTCGGCTGCAGCGAAGGAAATCAAGACGCTGATCGACGATTCGGTGTCCAAGGTCGACGTCGGCAGCAAGCTGGTGCAGCAAGCCGGCGAAACCATGAACGAGGTGGTCGCCAGCGTCAAGCGCGTGACCGACATCGTCGGAGAGATCAGCTCGGCCAGCCAGGAACAAAGCGCCGGCATCGGCGAAGTCGGCCAGGCCATCACGCAGATGGACGAAGGCACGCAGCAAAACGCCGCGCTGGTGGAACAAGCCGCCGCCGCCGCACAATCGCTGCAGGACCAGGCCGCCACGCTGGCCCAGCTGGTCGGTCGCTTCAAGCTCGACGCCACGCAGGCGCAAGCTGCACCGATTGTCAGGACTGCAGCGCCAGCAACGGCACCAGCACCGGTGCGCGCTGCCGTAGCGAAGGCGCCGGCCCGGCCGGCTCCCATCGCCGCCAAACCCAAAGCGACTGCCGCTGCGACTGCTCCACGCATCGCCTCGGCGCCGGCCAAATCGGCGGGACCGAAACCGACGATGCCTGATTCCGATTCGGATTGGGAGACCTTCTGACGGACATTCCTGTGCCAGAGTGAATGGGAGTGAATGGCAGGAGAAACAGCAGTAAAACGAAGGGCTTGCATGCAACTGCAAGCCCTTTTTTATGTCTTTTTTTTACGCGGCAACAACCATTCTGACACCAAACATAATCTCGGCCTGGTAACGTTGCCGGCAAGAACGTCGACGGCTACGCCATTATCCCGAGGGAAAACTTGCCATGGGATCAAGATGAACTGGCGGATGGCCAGGTCACCACCGACATCAAGTATCTCCGATGCGACAGATTGGCCCCGGCAAGCACACTTCTTGCGTGCACTTTTTGCTCAGCCCACAGTCAAACTGGGAATCGGCATAAAATAGACCGGTAAATTTGGCCAGTTAATTGTCGACCGTCTGTGAAAATCCAGCAGCTCTGACAGGTCCGTCCTGTCGAAGCCGTTTAAGGAAAGAGACATGGAAAACTCTCCCAAAACAATGTCCAGCCTGATGTGCGAGCTCAGCGTCGCACTTGCCGACCTTGCTGAAAAAATGAGCAATCTGGCAATCAACCTGGAAAACCACTACCTCGACTCCGATGCCGAAGAGCCGGCTGCATTGATGGAAGCAGCGCGCTCCACGATCGAAAAAGCCAGGAGCAACTAAGCTCCCGGTGGAAATTCCTTCTCTCCGTCTCCCCTTCTGCCTGCATTTCGAACCGATTATCCGCGTTTTCTTTTTGACATCATCGCGCCGCCTGTTTCATCGGTCGCCAGCGCGTTTTCATCATCCAGCCAGAACGACACCCCTTCCGCCGCCACCCGCTCCGCAATGAAATCCGCCACGACATTGACGCGCAAAATATCGCGCGCGTCGGCATGCGTGATCAGCCAATAGGACCGATGCAATTTCACTTGCGGCAACAAGCGCACCAGTTTTTTCTCGCGCCGCGCCATGAAACAGGGCAACACGCCCAGACCTGCCCCACCGACCACGGCCGCCATCTGGCTGATGATGTTGGAAATGCGCATGCGCGGCCGCAGCGCCGGTGAAATCTCGGACAGGTAATCCAGTTCGCGCGACCACATCAAGTCTTCCACGTAGCCGACCCAGGGATGCGCCTCCAGTTGCGACTTTTCGTTGATGGCCGGCTTCCGGCGAAGGTAATCGCGCGCGGCGTAAATGCCGAGTTCGTAGTCGTTGAGCCGGCGCGCATACAAGCGCCCCTGCTCGGGTCGCGTCATGCTTACCGCGATGTCGGCCTCGCGTTTGGACAAGCTGAACATGCGCGGATTAGCGATCAGCTCCACCTCGAGTTCCGGATGGCGCTGCGCCAGCAGGCTCAGTTGCGGCGCCAGGAAATACGTGCCCCAGGCTTCCGGCGTGCCGATGCGGATCGAGCCGGTCAGGCCCTGCGCGGGATCATCCTGGCGCGCATGGATGCGCACCGCCAGGCTCTCCATTGCTTCGGCTTCGGGGATCAGACGCTCGCCTTCGACGGTCAGCGCATAACCGGCCGAGCGGCGGTCGAACAAGGCCACGCCGAGCGACTCCTCCAGTCCGGCGATGCGCCGGCTCAACGTCGAATGATCGATGCCGATCCGGCGCGCGGCCACGGTCAGGCGCCCGGCGCGCACCACGGCGAGGAAGGCTTGCAGGTCGTTCCAGTCGAACTTGTTCATGGTGTTTCCGTATGCGATTTTTTGCACATGAAGTGTGTGATATTCGGCATTTACCGGGAAAAATCCCAATGCTACTCTTTTTCTGCTTTTACGCCCTCGGGTGCGCAATTGCGCTCACTCCATGTCCACGCGGGCGACAAACCTAAAAAAGGAGACAGCATGTCCAACATGTTCCATCAGCTCAAGGCCCTGGCCCAGGCCGGCAAACCGGTGCGGGTCGGCCTGATCGGCGCCGGCAAGTTCGGCTCGATGTTCCTGTCGCAAGTGCCGCGCACACCCGGCGTGCATCTGCTCGGCATCGCCGACCTTTCGCCGGCGCGCGCCAAACAGGCGCTCGCGCGCGTCGGCTGGAAAGACGACATGCACGCCGCGCGTTCGTGGGAAGAAGCGCTGCGCGACGGCAGCACTTTCGTGCAGGACGATGCCGAAGCGATGATCGCGCATCCGCAACTCGATATCGTCATCGACGCCACCGGCAGCCCCGCCACCGGTATCCGTCACGCCCTGTTGTGTTGCCGGCACCGCAAGCACATCATCATGGTCAACGTCGAAGCCGATGCGCTGGCGGGACCGCTGCTGGCGCGCCGTGCGGCCGAAGCCGGCATCATTTACTCGATGGCCTACGGCGACCAGCCTGCGCTGATCGCCGAGATGGTGGACTGGGCGCGCACCTCGGGCTTCGACGTGGTGTGCGCCGGCAAGGGCACCAAGTATTTGCCGGTGTATCACCAGTCGACGCCTGACACGGTGTGGGGCCATTATGGTTTCAGCGAGGCGCAGGTCGCTTCGGGCGACTTCAATGCGCAGATGTTCAACTCCTTCCTGGACGGCACCAAGTCGGCGCTGGAAATGGGCGCAGTCGCCAACGCCTGCGGCCTGACGCCGGGCGCTGACGGACTGGCCTTCCCGCCCTGCGGCGTGGACGATCTGCCTAACCTGCTCAAGCCATCGTCGGCGGGCGGCATCCTGTCGCACTCCGGCACGGTGGAAGTCGTGTCATCGCTGGAGCGCGACGGCCGTCCGGTATTCCGCGACTTGCGCTGGGGCGTGTACGTGACCTTCGAAGCGCCCAGCGATTACGTGCGCGACTGCTTCGCCCAGTACGGACTCAAGACCGACGCCAGCGGCCGCTACGCCACCATGTACAAACCGTATCACCTGATCGGTCTCGAACTCGGCATCTCGGTGGCCAACATCGCCGTGCGTGGCCAGGCCACCGGCAGCACGCTGGCATTCAGCGGCGACACCGTCGCCACCGCCAAGCGTGATCTCAAACCGGGCGAGAAACTCGACGGCGAAGGCGGTCACATGGTCTACGGCAAACTGATGCCGGCGGCCGATTCGCTCAACGCCGAAGCGTTGCCGATCGGTCTGGCGCATCACATCGTGCTGCAGCGTCCGATTGCGGCCGGCCAGGCGGTGCGCTGGAGCGACGTCGCCATCGACAGCAGTGTGCAGGCGATCCAGGTGCGGCGTGAAATGGAAGCGCTGTTCCGCAAGGAAATGGGATTGGCGGCGCCGCGCAGCAGCATCGCCGCCTGATCCGAACGGACATGGGAAAAGCCGCCGTCCGGAGTGATACCGGGCGGCGGCTTTTTTGGGGTGAAGACAAATCAGAAGTCGTACTTCAACTCCGCAAACAAGGTCCGCTGCGGGAACGGATGGAACAGGAAGTAATCCTTGTTGGTGATGTTGTCGATGCCGACGGCGGTGCTCCAGTGCTTGTCGACCTTGTAGCGCGCCCGCGCGTCAAACACGACGTAGCTGTCGAAACCCTGGTAGGTGTGCGTGTTGATGTCGCTGTTGTCGACCGTGGCGTACAAGCGGCCGCTGTAGCGTCCGGCCAGCGTGTAAGCCCATTTGTCGTCGGGACGGTAAGTGCCGACCAGCGTGGCGCGCCATTCCGGCACGTAAGGCGTGCGCTTGCCGACCGAAGTGGTGGTGGCCGAGACGAAACTGCTGTTGCCCAGAATGCGCGCATCCACGTAAGTCAGGCTGCCGTTGATCTCTAGTCCGCGGATCAGCGCGTCGTCTTTTTGCAGCACCAGTTCGACGCCGCGCTGGCGCGTCTTGTCGATGTTTTGCGTATAGGACGATACCACCGTACCCAGCGTGGCAGTCTGCGAGATCAGGGCGTTCGAGACGTCTTCCTGGAACAGCGACATGCGTACCTTGCCCTTGTCGAGCGCCCGTTCGATCGCCAGTTCGCTCGACAGCACACGCTCCGGTTTCAGGTTGGGATTCGGCTGGCGGAAGATGCCATCGCTGCCCTGCACGTTCTGATATAGCTCGCCCACGGTCGGGAAACGCAAGGCTTTGCCGAACGAGCCGGTGACCTGCCACTGCTCGCCGGGGGTCCATGCCACCGACAGCTTGGGCGAGAAACCGGAGTTGCGCACTTCCGGCTGGTTGATGCCGCCGCTGGCCGTCGCATAATTGTAGCCGCCGAACGCACGCCACCATTCATAGCGCCCGCCCACGGTTGCCTTCCAGTCCTGCGCCAGGCGCCAGGCGTCCTGCGCCCATACGGCGGACGTCTCGGTCTTGCCGCGCGAATCGGTCGACAAGGCGCCGTTGCCGCCGGAAACCCAGTTGCCTGTCAGGTAAGTCGGGCTGACCAGTTTGTATTGATCGTAGTGGCCGCCGAAACTGACGATGTGCGCGCCCTTGAGACCGTCCGGACGCCAGACGCCCTTGAGGTCCAGCGTATTCCAGCCGGTGCCGCCGGCGTCGGCGATGGTGCCGTTGCCGCTGTTTTGCGCGGCGGGATAGGCGCCGGTCGACGTCCGGACGATGTCTTTGGCAGTGTAGAAATTGCTGGCGATGGCTTCCCAGTCGAACGCGCCCTGCGTCTTGCGGCGGACCGACAGGCTTTGCATCCATTGTTCCTGGCCGGTGTTGTTGCTCGCCATCCCGCTGGGATAGACCGTGGCGCCGGCGGCGTTGCGAAGGTAGGACTGGCCATGTGAATCGGCCTGGTTCTGCCAATAGCCCAGGATGTAGGCGGCAGTCAGCGTCGGCGAAAAATCATAGGCCAGCTTGATCTTGGCGTTGTCCTGCACGGTGTGCGTCAGGCCGTTCGCACCGAGCACGACGATGTTCTTGCCGGTGCGGTCTTGCGCGGCATAGCCGCCGATGCTGCCGGCCGGCGCGGTGGCCGCGGTCACGTACGTCACCGGCTGGCTGTAGCTATCCAGGTGATTGGCACTGAACCACCACGACAGGTCGCCGCTGCGGTTGCCCAGCGTGGCGCTGAATTCCTGGGCGCGGTAGGTGTTGCTGGTGCCGTACTGGCTGAAATCCTGGAACGCGGTATTGGCCTTGACGCTGGCTTCGAAGTGATCCGGCATACGCGTGGCGATCTCGGTCACTGCGCCATAGGAATTGCCGGGGTACTGCGCGGCGAACGGACCGTACAGTACGTCCACGCGCTCGACTTCTTCCGGCGCGACCATGAACCAGCGCGGCGAACCGTTGCCGTTATTGTTGTTGATGAGCGCCGACAGCAGCATGCCGTCGGCGTAGATCAGGCTGCGTGCGCCGGCATTGATGCCGGTGGTGCGTGTGGACATCGGCGCCTGCGTGTCGCCGATGTAGCGCTTGCGCACCAGCACGTTGGGCAGATACTTGAGCGTGTCCTCGACGCTGGTCGCATTGACGGTATCGGCCGCCTTGGCCGCGGTGATGCTTTCGGTGGTGGTCGGCAGCCGGTTCTTTTCGCTGACCGAGCGCGACTCCTTGACGACGACTTCGGGCAAGGCGGCGCTGTCTTCAGACTGCGCCTGGAGCTGGGCCTGGGCCTGGCTGAGCGGGCTCCAAGCGGCGATCATCGCCAGCAGCAGGGGCCGCAAAGGGAATGGGAATGGATTGGTATTTTTCATGTTTATCCGGACCGGCGGTGCAGGTGCGGACAAAGGCCGCGCCTGCACAGGTTGACTGAACTGGGAAGGCAACCATCAACGGTCGCCACGGCATTCAGGCAACAGCCGGCGGCGCCCGCGACGATGCTACGGTCCAGGCGAACAGCGGCTGCGGCGCGCTGTAAAACAGGCGCGGCAGGAAATGCGAGATGGTGAATACGGCCTCCGCCAGCCTCTGTTGCCGCGGTGGAGCAACGGCATCGGCATGCATCAGGCAATACGGGCAATGCGATGAAGAAGAGGTGTTTTTGCCGCTGTCGCGGTCACCGTCGTTGGCGGCCTTGTCGCCCAAGGCGCTGCAGATTTCCATCCAGAAGGAGCCGCCACGCTCCTGCGACCACGCTTGGGACGCCACGGAAAACGTCGGAGCGAGCACCATCAGCAGCACCGCCAGAATGGCGGTCCACGCGGTGATTGTGTTGCGGATGGATGGGCTCGAACGGCCCGATGTCTGCTTCCCCATCTTGCGAATGTAGCACGCACATGCGCGGCAATACAGCGCCGGCAGCGGAGTTCAGGCCGGCGGCAAGGTGCATGCAGCGGGGAGGTAACGGCTGGAAAGGCTGGCCGGTGGCGGTCTGCAAACGATGCAGGCCGCCACGGCGAGAGCGGATGAAAGCGGGTGCGGCAAATTGTCGCACCCCTGCATGGAGAGATGCCTGCAGGGGTGAACTGTCCGGCTTACTTGTCCGGCTTACTTGTCCGGCTTACTTGTTCGGCGTTGCGGCTGGCGGCGTTGGCAGCGCCTTGATGCCCTTGGTCTGCGCCACGGTCAGGCTGGTGACGAAGCTGGCGACGTCGTAAGGCTTGCCGTCGCGCTCGCCGGCGGTCTTGTCGATGTGGTGCGCTTCCACGACATAGGTGCCTTCCCATGGCAGATCGAAGTTCACCAGGCCTTGTTCATTGGTGCGGCCTTCCTTGCCCCAGCCTGCCGAGGTAATGATGGAGATCTTGGTCTTGGCCAGCGGCTGGCCCTTGTAGACCAGCTTGAATTCGCCCGGCTTGCCGGTGGTCACGATATCCAGCGTCAGGCGCGGCGCCTGTTCTGCGAAGCTGGTGACCAGGCGCGCGGCCGGAGTCCACAGGGTGCGCGCCATGGTGTCGCCGGTCTTGCGTTCGAGGATCGGATAGTGCGCTTCTTCTGCAACGATCGATTCGCCCTTGCCGGCGCGAGCGGATAACGCATAGGCGTTCTTGCCCTTGTTCACGTCCAGCGTCTTGTCGCCGTTGGCGCCCAGGAGCACGGCGCTCGGCTGCACGAAGCGGTCCAGCAGGCCCGGCGAAGTTTCGCGCAGGTTTTCGCCGAACTCGCCGAAGTACAGGTTGGCGGACTTGGCGTCCTGCTGCAACCAGACGTGATGAGCCTGCGCGGACGCGGCCAACAGCAATGTGGACAGCAAGGCGGGAATGACGAGACGTTTCATGTAATGCTTCCTTTCAGGGGCTAGGTGTTTTTTTATGATGAAAAACGACAAACTCTCTTCAACCTGGCTTGCGGCTTGGCATGTTTATTATCGAGAATGATTATCATTATATCAGAGACTGACAAAACCCTGAATCCGAAAAGCCCCCTACAATGGGCGCCGCTCTTCACCGGCAAAACCTCGCGCCTTCCCCGGCGCAGGCAGCCGCAGTCCAATTTCAGGCCAGGTCACCCGGCCAGCTCAAGGAGAAAGTCCCCATGCTTCGTCGCAATCCCTCCGGCGATATGCCGCAAGTCCACGAATCCGCTTACGTCGACCAGACCGCCATCCTGTGCGGCAAGGTCATCGTCCACGAAAATGTTTTCATCGGCCCCTATGCCGTCATCCGTGCCGATGAAGTCAACGAAAAAGGCGAGATGGACGCCATCGTCATCGGCGCCCATTCGAACATCCAGGACGGCGTGGTGATCCACTCCAAGTCCGGCGGCGCCGTCACCATCGGCGAACGCACGTCGATCGCCCACCGCGCCATCGTGCATGGTCCCTGCACCGTCGGCCATGACGCCTTCATCGGTTTCAACAGCGTGCTGTTCAATTGCGTGATCGGCGATGGTTGCGTAGTGCGCTACAACGCGGTGGTAGACGGCTGCAACCTGCCGCCGGGCTTCTACGTGCCGTCTACCTTGCGCATCGGCCCGCAGACCGATCTCGACGCCTTGCCGCGCGTGTCGGCGCAGGCTTCCGAATTTTCGGAAGACGTGGCCCGGACCAACAATGAACTGGTGCAGGGCTACAAGAAACTGCAGAACGAGTTCTGATCGGATTTTTCCGATCGCCCATGAAAAATCCGGCCGCTCCTTGATAGAGGGGCCGGATTTTTTTACGTCCGTCGAGCGCTGTGTTCAGCTGCCGCGATACGTCGAATACGACCAAGGCGACACCACCAGCGGCACGTGGTAATTCTGTGCCGGGTCGGCGATGCCGAACGCCAGCACCACTTCATCGACGAAACGCGGCGCCGGCAACTGCACGCCTTGCGCGGCAAAATAGTCGCCCGCGCCGAACACGAGTTCATAGCGTCCCTCCTGCAATTCGTCGCCTTGCAGCAACGGCGCATCGCAGCGGCCATCGCTGTTGGTGACGGCGTTTTTCAGCAAGACCTTCTCGTTGCCGCGGACCGCAAACAAGGCCACCTTGACGCCGACGCCCGGCTTGCCCTGGGTGACGTCCAGAACGTGGGTACTCAGTTTTCCCATTGTGTTTCCTCTCGTTGACAAATTTTGTAGATCATTTCAGTCGCAAATGATATACCGCTGTGATCAGGTCCATATACGTTCACCGTTATATCGGCAATCAATTCTGAAGACATAATTCGGCGAAGATGCAAAAAAACGATTCCAAGGCAGGAGACATGACAGATCCCACTTACCCGCGCGACCTGGCCGGTTACGGCCGCACGCCCCCGCATGCACGCTGGCCCGGCGGCGCGCGCATCGCGTTGCAGTTCGTGCTCAACTACGAAGAAGGCGCGGAGAACAGCGTGCTCGACGGCGACGCCGGCTCGGAAACCTTCCTGTCTGAAATCATCGGCGCCCAGAGTTTCCCTGCGCGTCACATGAGCATGGAGTCGCTCTACGAATACGGATCGCGCGCCGGCCTGTGGCGTTTGCTGCGCCTGTTCGAGGAGCGCAGGCTGCCGTTGACCGTGTTCGGCGTGGCGCGCGCGCTGCAGCGCAATCCGGAAGCCACCGCCGCCTTCCTTGAACTGGGCCACGAAATCGCCTGCCACGGCCTGCGCTGGATCAGTTACCAGAACATCGACGAAGCCACCGAACGACGTCATATCGCCGAAGCCATCGCCATCATCAAGGACATCACCAACAACGCGCCGCTGGGCTGGTACACCGGCCGCGACTCACCCAACACCCGCCGTCTGGTGGCCGAACACGGCGGCATCGCCTATGACGCCGACAGCTACGCCGACGACCTGCCCTATTGGGAAAACGTCCGGATCGGCAACGGCGCCTCGTCACAGCTGCAACCACGCCTGCAGCCGCAACTGATCGTGCCCTACACGCTCGACAGCAACGACATGCGCTTCGCCGCGCCGCAAGGTTTCAACACCGGCACGCAATTTTTCGACTACCTGAAAGACGCCTTCGACGTGCTGTACGCCGAAGGCGATCCGGCCGGGCTCGACCGCCCCAAGATGCTGTCGGTCGGCCTGCACTGCCGCATCGTCGGCAGGCCCGCACGCGCGGCGGCGCTGGCGCGATTCCTCGACTATGTGCAACGGCACGACAAGGTCTGGATCACGCGCCGCATCGACATCGCCGACCACTGGCGCGCGACACATCCGTTCAAAGTTTGATCTACCGCCGTGGCGGCTCCACGGAAAACCATAAAAAAGCAATACACATATACCATTCAATGGAGGAGACACCATGCAGCAAGCAAACGCAATCGTGCGCACGCCACTGGGCAGACATCTCGCAGCCGGCCTGATCGGAGTGTCGGCACTGGCCGCCGTGCAGCACGCGCACGGCGCCGACTGGAGCGACAATTCCATCGGCTACCGCTACGGCACCAAGTTCGCGGAGCCGTTCAACACGCAGGACATCAGCAAGAACATCATCAATTTCACGCATGCCAGCGGCTACAAGTACGGCACCAATTTCCTCAACGTCGACTTCCTCATGTCCGACAACAAGGACAGCAACGCGCAGGAAGCCTACCTCACTTACCGCCACACGCTCGACATCGGCAAGATCAGCGGCAAGGACCTGGCGTTCGGTCCGGCGCGCGGCGTCGGCTTCACGCTGGGCGTCGACCTCAACACCAAGAACGATCCGGGTTACGGCTCCAAGAAGCGCATGTGGGTCGCAGGTCCGACGCTGATGATGGACGTACCTGGCTTCCTCAACCTCAGCATCTTTGCGCTCTGGGAAAGCAACAAGCCGGTCGGCATCGCCAACCGCTACTCCTACGACACGCATCCGATGTTCAACGCGGCCTGGGGGATTCCGTTCGGCACCAGCGGCTTCGCGTTCGAAGGCTACATGAACTACATCGCCGCCAAGGGCAAGGATGAGTTCGGCAACAGCACCAGCCCGGAACTGAACTTCGACGGCCAGATCATGTACGACGTCGGCACTCCGCTAGGCATGGGCAAGAACACCTTCCGCGTCGGCCTGGAATATCAATACTGGCGCAACAAGTTCGGCAACCGCTCGACGGTGCCGGGCTCGTTCGCCAAGACGCCGATGCTGCGCGCCGAATATCACTTCTAGAACCTGGACGTAAAATGCAGAGGGGACGCGCTTGCGTCCCCTTTTTTGTTCCTCGCCGAGATTACCGATGACCGATTGTTCTATTCGGACAACACCGTCTCCACCTTTTCATTCGGCGTGAACCGGATCAGCGGCACCCGCCGCACCATCCACAATCCGATCAGCGCCGACACGACGGCCAGCGCGATGCCCATGTGGATAGCGCCGACCAGCGCCTCGCGCGCAGCCTCCAGCAAGGCCGAGCCGTTGTGTCCCGCTTGCAGCATTTGCGCCAGCAGCGTCGACTGGATGTCGTGGTTGACGAGGATTTCCGGGTCCTTGAATTCAGCCAGCCATTGGGCGGCGTGATCGCTTTCCAGCGCACGTTCCACGCCGCTGCCGTACATCTGCGTGACCAATGTGCCGGTCACGGCGGTACCGAGCATGCCGCCGATCATGCGCAGCGATTGCAGCAAGGCGGTAGCGATGCCGAGATGTTCGCGGCTTGCAGCCTGCTGGGCGAAGACGGTCAGGTTGGGCAACACCAGCCCAAGACCAAAGCCGCCGGCCAGCATCGTCGCCAGCATGAAACCGGTCGGCGTATCGCGTTGCGACAGCACGATACCCAGGCAGGACAGCGCAATCAGAACGAAGCCCACGTACATCATCATGTTGGGATTGGGAATGCGGGTGACGATGCGGCCGTTGACGATGCTCGCCACGGTGATACAGGCCACCAGCGGCGTGATCAGCAGACCCGCTTCGCGCGGCGACATCCCGAAGCCGCCTTGGAACAGCAGCGGTGCATACATCAGCATCGAGAACATCGAAAAGCCGGCCAGCACCGACAACAGGAACAGGCTGGAGAGCGCCGGGTCCTTGAACATTTCAAACGGGACGATAGGTTGCTCGACGCGGCGCTCCCATTTCCACAAGGCGTAAAACGCACCGATGGCGACCACCAGCAAAGCCAGCATGCCGCCGGTCAGGCCGCGCTTCGGGAACAATTCCACCAGCAGTTGCAGGCTGCCCAGCGAGACTGAAATCAATACGGCGCCGATCCAGTCGAGGCGGATCTTGCCGGCATTCTTGTGGTGACGGATGTGCGGGATGTAGCGCATCGCAAAAAACAGCGACACCAGGCCCACCGGCAAATTGACGTAGAAGGTCCAGCGCCAGCCCAGCGATTGCGTCAGGAAACCGCCCAGCGACGGTCCCACCGAGGTCGCGATGCCGTAAGCCGCGCTGAGGATGATTTGCCAGCGCAGGCGAATGTGCGGATCGGGGAACAGATCCGCCGCCGAGGCGAACGCGGTGCCAACCAGCATGCCGCCGCCGATGCCTTGCAGGCCGCGCGCCAGCACCAGGAATAGCATGCTGTCGGCCATGCCGCACAGCATGGAGGCAATCACGAAGATGATGATGGAGGCGATCAGGAAAGGCTTGCGGCCGAAATAATCGCCAAGCCGGCCGAAGATCGGCACGGTGATCACCGACGTCAGAAGATAGGAAGTCGCCACCCAGGCGTACAAATCGAAACCCTTGAGCTCGGCGACGATGGTCGGCAAAGCGGTGCCGACGATGGTCTGGTCCAGCGCCACCAGCATGATGACGAAGCAGATGCCGAGCGTGGCCATCAGGGATTCGCGGAAAGGCAAGACTTGACCGCTTGAATGAGCGGCTTCTTTATGTGGAGACATGGCGGGAGAATCGATGGCCGGTGCCGATCGACGCATGTTGGCGATTCGACAAGCAACCAGAGCGACTTGTCTTGCGCGACCACAGGCGTCTCAGGCTCCAGCCTGAAGTGACTGAACGGCTATTTTAACAATTGCCGGCGATCTCTGCCGCAGACGCGCTGAAAGCCGATCGAAAACGTCGATGCCCGGATGTGAGACAACACCTCCGTGTCGTCCGACGGTTGCAAATCCCGGCTGTTGCGCACGTGGAAACGCTGGGGCGCGACGAGCTGTGCAAGGGAAATGATCCGCGCCCGTGTGCGCACATATGACTCGGCGTTTGAGCCAATGGCGCAAACGCCGGTGACGGCGGAAACAGACATGGCAGGCATGTCCGGCGTCCTTGCGAAACGAGCCTCAGTCGCCGGCGATGGTCATGCTTTCCAGCAGGATGGAGCCGGTTTCCTTGGTGCCGCGGATCAGGGTGTCGTTGCCGATGGCGACGATCTGGCGCAGCATGTCTTTCATGTTGCCGGCGATGGTAATTTCTTCCACCGGATACTGGATCACGCCCTTCTCGACCCAGTAGCCCGATGCGCCGCGCGAATAGTCACCGGTCACGTAATTCACGCCCTGCCCCATCAGCTCCGTCACCAGCAGGCCGGTGCCGAGTTTCTTCAGCATGCCCTTGAAATTGTCGGACGCAGTAGTCAGCGATGAAGTGATCGACAGGTTGTGCGAACCGCCGGAGTTGCCGGTGGTTTCCATACCCAGCTTGCGCGCGGAATAGGTCGACAGGAAATAGCCTTGCACAACGCCGTCCCTGACCACCTCTCGGCGATGCGTCTTGACGCCTTCATCATCGAAGGGAGCCGAACCGACGCCGCCGATGACGTGCGGATCTTCGAGGATCTGGATATGGTCGGGCAACACTTGCTTGCCCAGCGAATCGAGCAGGAACGTCGATTTTCGATACAGCGCACCGCCCGACACCGCTTGCACGAAAGCGCCCAGCAAACCTGCCGCCAGCGGCGCCTCGAACAGCACCGGACACTTGCGCGTGGACAGCTTGCAGGCATTCAGGCGCGCCAATGCACGTTCGGCGGCATAGCGGCCGATGGCTTCCGGCTTGGCCAGCTTCTTCGGATCGCGCATCGACGAATACCAGTCGTCGCGCTGCATGTTGGAACCCTTGCCTGCGATCGGCGCCACTGAAATGGTGTGGCGCGAGAACGGATAGCCGCCGATGAAGCCGCGCGAATTGGCGGCGACGAAATGCGATTGCTGCGCGTAGACGCTCGCGCCTTCGCTGTTGGTGATGCGCTTGTCGACCGACAGCGCTGCGGCCTCGCAGCGCTGCGCCAGCTCGACGGCTTCTTCGGCGCTAATCAGCCACGGCGTGCACAGCTTGAGATCGCGCGGATGGAATTCGAGGTTTTCTTCGTCAGGCAGGCCGGCGCAGTCGTCGATCGCGGTGAAGCGCGCGATGTTGTAGGCGGCTTCCACGGTTTCCTTGAGCGCCTGCTGCGAAAAGTCCGAAGTGCTGGCGTTGCCGCGACGCACATTGCGGCCTTCGCCCAGATAAACGGTGACGCCGATACCCTTGTCCTTGTTCTGCTCGATGGTCTCGACCTTGCCCTTGCGTACCGCTACCGACAGTCCGCTGCCCTCGCTGATGTCAACCGCCGCATCCGACGCGCCTTTTTCCTTGGCATAACGCAACACATCCTGTGCAAGCTGCTTCAATTGGTCTTGACTGTGGGTAAATACGGTATCGCTCATTGGGCTGTTTTCTTCGGAATGCGTATAAAACGGGTATGATAGCAGTCGTTTAGCTTATTTTTCTGAATCATGCCAAATCCCAATCGCGGGTCCTGCGGCTTCCAATCCAACGAATTCGAGCAGGAATACGACCGTCCCTCCAAATCCCAGCTGAAACGCGATATGACCGCGTTGCAGAAACTGGGCGAAGAACTGGTTGCCGAGCCGCGCGACCGCGTCAAGCGCGTCCCCATGCCCGAAGATGTGCGTGACGCCATCCTCGAATGCCAGCAGATCAAGGATCACGAAGGTCGCCGCCGCCAGATGCAATACGTCGGCAAGAAGATGCGCACCCTGGAGGAAGACGAGATCGCCGCCATCCAGAGGACGCTCGACAGCTGGCGCGGCCTGTCCAAAGCGGATACCGCCGCCATGCACGCGCTCGAACGCCGTCGCGAGAAGTTGCTGAAAGACGACAACGCCCTCACCGAATTACTTGCCCAGCATCCCGATCTCGACGTGCAGCACGTGCGCACGCTGATTCGCAATGCGCGCAAGGAGCAGGCCGAGAACAAGCCGCCCAAGGCGTATCGCGAAATTTTCCAGATCCTCAAGCAACTGCAGGCTGCGTCGCGTGGCGGCAATGCTGCGGGAGATGACGCGGACGAATTGAACGATGAGCAAGAAGACTGATCCGGATGAACTGCTGATCGGCTTGGTGTCGATCTCTGATCGTGCTTCCGGTGGCGTCTATGAAGACAAGGGCATTCCGGCCTTGCAAGAATGGTTCGGCGCCGCGCTGGCCAGTCCCTGGCGCATGGAAACCCGCCTGATCCCCGACGACCGCGCACAAATCGAACAGACGCTCATCGAACTGGTGGATGTAGTCGGTTGCGATCTGGTGCTGACTACAGGCGGCACCGGCCCTTCGCGCCGCGACGTCACGCCGGAAGCCACGCTGGCGGTAGGCACCAAGGAAATGCCGGGCTTCGGAGAGCAGATGCGCCAGATCAGCCTGCAATTCGTGCCGACCGCGATCCTCTCGCGCCAGGTCGCGGTGATTCGCGAAATCAACGATGGCGCCGATCGCGCCGCCCTGATCATGAACCTGCCCGGCCAGCCCAAGTCCATCCGCGAAACGCTGGAAGGCGTCAAGGACGCCGACGGCAAACAACAGGTCGCCGGCATTTTCGCCGCCGTGCCTTACTGCATCGATCTCATCGGCGGCCCCTACATCGAGACCAACGAAACGGTCTGCAAGGCCTTCCGTCCCAAATCGGCGATCCGCCCGGCCAAATAGTCCGTCCTCAGCGCGGGCAGCTCAGTTGATCTGCCCCGCCGCACAACATCGCACGATTGATCTGGTCCAGAAGCACCTGCAAACGCTGCGGCGTGATGCGCAGGGGATATCCATTCAATTCGTTCGGAGTCGACGGCCGCCAGCCGAACTGCACCAGGAACAGATTCCTGGTTCCTTCGATGACCGCCACCAGGCTGCCTTCGCCAAACGGCGCCGCTGCGCCGTAGCGGTCGCAAAATCCGCCGCTGATCGAGGTGTACGCACCGTTGGTCATGGAATCCTTCTGCTTCATTGCCGTAAAGTGGCCGGCGCAGCCGTTTTGCGCGCCCTGCAGCACACGCTGCACGATCTGCGTCGACATGTGCACGCCCGGGCTGACGGATGCCGCACCGCGCTGCACCGACATGTAGCCTTCGCGCCAGGAATCATGGCTTTCATTCTGCGGCAGGAACTCGACCACATAGTCGCCGTTGGGGTCGCCGTTCATGTAAGCCAGGCGCCAGCCGGAAGGCGGCTGGATGATCAGGTTCTCGCCGTTGGGCTGGAACACGTTGCCTTCCAGCAGCGCAGCGTGCGCCGCCGGCATGGCCGTGATCGTCAAAGTCAAAGTCAGGGTCAGTGCGCGGAGCACCAGCGCAGCGATTTTTTTCATCATGGGGTCTCCATCCGGGGCAGGCCGGAGATTTTCCGCCGGGATCGTCGTATCATGGCGCTTCCGGCATCTCCGCCGCAAATCGTTATTGTGCACCAAGCTGCGCAAACCTGACCCGAAGAAAATACATGTCCGCACCCGCCCTGCTCCAGACCATCGAAATCGAATCCGCTCCCAATCCCGCCGCCGCCGTGATCTGGCTGCACGGCCTCGGCGCCGACGGCAACGACTTCGTGCCGATCGTGCGCGAACTCGACTTGTCCGGCAGCCAGGCGATTCGCTTCATTTTCCCGACCGCGCCGACCATGCCGGTGACCATCAACGGCGGATACGTGATGCGCGCCTGGTACGACATTTTTGCTCCGGACCTGGTGCGCCGCGAAGACGAACCCGGCTTGCGCGCATCGCAGGCATTGGTCGAAGCACTGATCGCGAAGGAAAAAGCGCGCGGCATTCCGGCCGAACGCATCGTGCTGGCCGGCTTTTCGCAAGGCTGCGCCATGACCCTGCAAACCGGCCTGCGCCACCCGGAAAAACTGGCCGGTCTGATGTGCCTGTCCGGCTACCTGCCGCTGGCCGCCACGATCGCGGCGGAACGCCACGCAGCCAACCACGCCACGCCGATTTTCATGGCCCATGGCCGCCAGGATCCGGTGGTCGTCATCGCTCGCGCCGAACAGTCGCGCGATGCGCTCAAGGCGCTCGGCCATGACATCGAGTGGCATGAATACCAGATGCAGCATTCGGTCTGCCAGGAAGAAGTGGACGACATCGGCCAATGGCTGGCGCGGGTCTTGCCGAAGTAAAGAATTTGCCGCCAAAGAAAAAGCCTGCGATGTGAACGACATCGCAGGCTTTTTTCATTGTGCTCCGGCGTACCGGAACGGCGTCGCTTACATCGAGTAACGCAGCGTCAGTGCGACATTGCGCGGTGCGCCCGGCAAGCTCAGGTTCGGGCTGGTGCCGTGGCCGGAGACGATATAGCCGGTGTTGAAGATGTTGTTGATGTTCAGCTGCACCGAGTAGTTGGCGGCCTTGTATGCCGCCATTGCATCGGCCGTGAAGTAACCCGGCAGACTCACGGTGTTGCCCGGATTGGCGAAACGGCTGCCGACGGCGTTGGCGCCGCCGCCCAGCGTAAAGCCATTGCCGATTTCTTTCGTCAGCCACACGTTGGCAGAATGCATGGCAGTCAACGTGGCGCGTTTTCCTTTGATCGGGACGTTATTGGCAACCGTCGGGCTGCCGGCGACGTTGGTACTGCCGTCAACGGCAATCGAGTCGGTCACCTTGGCATCCAGGTAGGCATATCCGGTCAGCACCTTCCAACCTTGCTTTAAATCTGCACTCAAGGTCAGTTCCACGCCATCCGTGCGCTGTTTTCCGACAGGGATAATCACCCTGGTGATGGGATCGGCAGCTTTGATGTTGTCGCGCTCAAGACGAAATACCGAAACGGTAGCGCTGGCTCGACCGTCAAGAAAATCGTACTTCGCACCCACTTCAGTATTGCGCGTATTTTCGGGCGCAAGGTCCGCGTTATTGGTCGCCAGTGGCAATGTTTCGCCGGACGGCTGGAACGAACGGCTCCACGACAGGTAGTACGACTGCGTCTCGCTCGGTTGCCAGACCAAGCCGGCGCGCGGGCTGAAGGCATTGTCGGTACGCGACAAGTTTGCGGTACTGGTCGTAACAACACGCGACTGCTGCTTGAAACTGTCGTAGCGGACACCCAGCAACGCCTTCCATTGGTCGCTGAAAGCGATCGTATCCTGCACGTAGCTGGCCAGCGTGTCATAGGTCCCGAAGGTGCGGTTGGTCGCGGTCACTGCGCTTGGGTTAATAACCGGCAAAACCGGATTGAAGATCGAGGTCGGCCCCGACGTCGGACCGCTGGAACTTACCGAATCCTTGCTTTGCTGGCCGACTTCCACGCCGTACAGGATTTCATGCCTGGTGCCGGCAATCATCAGTTTCTGCGTCAGCTCGGTCTGATTGAACCAGCCGTTTTCATCACGGCTCAACGCAGCGTGACCAAACGACATCGTACGTGCAACTTCGTTGACGTTGCCGCTGATATTGGTGTTGTTGCGATTCAGGTGATAGTCGTAGTAGCGGAACGCGTTGCGCAGCGACAGGCTGTCATTGAAGCGATGCGTCAGCGTCGCCGCGGTCGACGCTACGCGCGATTGGCTGAAATCCGCATCGCGTGCGTTGGCGGCGCCATAGTATTTACCCGGATCGACGCTGACCGGACGGCCCTGATACGACGGAATGCCGAAGTCAGTCAGACGGCGATCTTCGATGTAATCTGCTTGCAGCAACAGCTTGGTGTCAGACGAAATCTTGAACTCGACCGACGGTGCGATGGCAGTACGATCGAGAAACTGCTGGGCGCGGTAGCTGTCCGATTGCTCGCGCGCGCCGGTCAGGCGCCATGAAACGGTTTCGCCGCTGCGACCGAGGTCGATCTCGCCGCGACGGCCCGCCGTGCTGGTGAGGCTGACGCTGACGTCGCTGATGTCGACACCCGGCTTCTTGCTGACGCGATTGATCAGGCCACCCGATGAACCCCGACCGTACAGCACGGCAGCCGGGCCCTTGATGACTTCGAGGCGTTCGACGTTGGACAGGTCGCGGAAGTACAGCGCGTCGTCGCGGAAACCGTCGACAAACTGATCGCCGATGGCGGTAAAGCCGCGGATGAACACCTGGTCGCGCTGGCCGTCGCCGGTCGACAGGCCCACTCCCGGCACGTTCCTGAGGATGTCTTGCAGCGAAGTCGCATGCTGGTCGCGGATGACTTCGGCGGAAATGACGTTGATGGTTTGCGGAATATCGCGCAGCGGCGCTTCACTCTTGGTGGCGCTGATGGCTGTCGGGGCGACGTAGCCGTCGGTGCGGGATCCGGTGACCTGGACTTCCGGCAAGCTGCCGGCGCTTTGCGCCAATGCGGTGTTAGCGGTGATCGATGTCAGCGACAGCGTCGCCAGGACTGCCAGGTAACCTGGCTTGATGCGAAACTCCATTGTTCCCTACCTCATTATTAATGTTAATCGTTCTCATTAATATTATCTTTCAATTGTAACCCTGTGTAAATTCTTGCATCAATTTGGAGGGAGGCACCCCGTAAAACGGTGAATTGTGGGGAGTATGTTGCAGTTATACGTCAGGTTTTCGTCAGCAATGGCGGCAAGGTCGCCATCAGCTCGTCAATGACGACGCGCAAGCGCTGCGGCACATGCCGGCTCGCCAGCCACATCAGATGCATCTCGAAAGACACTTGGGACGCCTCCTCCAGTACCGGCACCAGCAGCCCTTGCGCCAGAGATCCGGCAATGCTCCAGTAGGGCAGGCGCGCCAGCCCGGCGCCGTCCAGCGCAACCTCGGCGATGGCCTCCAGGTCGTCGAACCGCAGTTGATGAGGAATGACAACGTCGCGCAACCTCCCCTCTTCGTCGCGCATCTTCATTTGTGCATCACGACTGTTGCGGCCATACAAGATGGCGCTGTGCTGCGCCAGATCGGCAATGGTCTGCGGCATGCCGTGGCGGGCGAGATAGGCCGGCGCTGCGCACAGGCAGGTTTCCTGCTCACCGAGGCGGCGCGCAACGATGCCGCTGCTGTCGAGCAGGGGGCCGCTGCGGATCACCAGATCCACACCCTCGTCCACCAGATCGACGACGCGGTCGGTGAACGAGGCCGTCAATTCCAGCGCCGGATAGCGTTGCGCCAGCCGCACCAGAACCGGCGCCACGCAACGCCGTCCGAACAGCACCGGCATGCTCAGCCGCACGCGCCCGCTCGGCACGCTGCGGCCGGTATTGACCGCTGCCTCGCCGCTTTCGAGTTCATCCAGTGCGCGCAGGCAGCGGTCGTAATACGCCTGCCCTTCATCGGTCAGGCTCTGGCTGCGCGTGGTGCGGTGAAACAGCCGCACGCCCAGCCGCTCCTCCAGTCGGGCGATACTTTTGGCCACGGCTGAACGCGACAGGTGCATGCGTTCAGCCGTACGGGCAAAGCTGCCCGCCTCCACCGCCTGGACAAAAACGGCAATGCCGCTGAGCCGGTCGCTCATGATCATGCTCCTTTCAATTGAAGAATTAAATTCTACATTCAAAGGAAAACATGCCACCACATGACTAAACAAGTCGCCGATAGACTCATGCCCATCCCATCGATCAAAGGAGCAAGTGATGAGCAACACCATGCGGCAATGGCGTCTCCCCCAATTCGGCCGGCAGCACCTGAAACTGGAGCAGGTCGCGATTCCGACGCCGGGAGAAGATGAAATCCTGATCAAGGTCGCTGCGGCGGCGCTGAATTATCGCGACAAGCTGAATATCGAAGACGGCAGCGGCGGCCTGCAAATCACTCCGCCGCTGGTGCCGGCATCAGACCTGAGCGGCGCCGTGGTGGCCGTGGGGAAGCGCGTCAACCGCTTCCGCACGGGCGACCGCGTGCTGGGGACGTTCTGGGTCGACTGGATTGACGGTCCCTGGCCGGCGCACGCGCTGACCCTGGGCGGACCGCTGACGGGTGCGCTGGCGGAATACGTCGTGCTGAAACAGGAATGGGCAGTACATGCGCCGACGACGCTGGACGACGCCCACGCCAGCACCCTGCCCTGCGCGGCACTGTCGGCCTGGTTCGCACTGGTCGAGCAAGGTCATCTGCATGCGGGCCAGACCGTGGTGATCCAGGGCACCGGAGGAGTGTCGCTGTTCGCCCTGCAATTCGCGGCGGCGCATGGCGCGAGGGTGATCCTGATCTCCGGCGACGACGACAAGCTGGCGCGCGCAAAAACACTGGGCGCCACGCATGCGATCAACCGCCGCAAGACGCCGAGCTGGGACGTCGCCGTGCGCGACATCACCGACGGACGCGGCGCCGACCACGTGCTTGAAATGGTCGGCGGCGACAACCTGCTGCTGTCGCTGCAGGCCTTGAAACAGGCCGGTCGCGTGTCGGTGATCGGCACACTGGGCGAGGCGGCAATCCACAGCCCGAGCGTGCCGCTGTTCCTCGGCCGGCCGACTATCCAGGGTATCGGCGTGGGACATCGCCGCGCGCTGGAAGACATGATCCGCGCAGTCGATCATCTCAGTCTCCGCCCCGTTCTGGACCAGACCTACGGGTTAGCCGACCTGCCTGCCGCGCTCGATCATCTTGATCGCGGTCCGTTCGGCAAACTCGTCGTGCGCATGGATTGAAGCAGATTGAAGCAGGTTGAAGCAGATTGAAGCCGGTTGCATCCCGCTGAACGCGGCACAAACAAAAGCGGCGCATTTCTTTCGAAATGCGCCGCTTTGTTCAGACTTGCCGATCAGTTCGGATCAGCGCTCCGACATCGCGTCCATGACGCACAAGGCGGTCATGTTGACGATGCGGCGCACCGTCGCCGATGCGGTCAGGATATGCACCGGCTTGGCGCAACCCAGCAGGATAGGACCGATGGCCACGCCGTTGCCGGATGCAGTCTTCAGCAGGTTGTAGGCGATGTTGGCGGCGTCGATGTTCGGCATCACCAGCAGGTTGGCGTCGCCCTTCAACGGCGAATCCGGCATGATTTGCGCCAGCAGCTTCGGATCGAGTGCGGTGTCGCCGTGCATTTCGCCATCGGCTTCCAGTTCCGGCGCCTGTTCCTGGATCAGCTTCAGCGCTTTGCGCATCTTGACGGCCGAATCGCTATTGCTGGAGCCGAAGTTGGAATGCGACAGCAGCGCGGCGCGTGGGTGCAGGCCGAAGCGGCGCATTTCTTCCGCAGCCATGATGGTGATTTCAGCCAGTTCTTCCGCAGTCGGGTTTTCGTTGACGTGCGTATCGACCAGCACCAGCTGGCGGCTCGGCAGGATGACGCCGTTCATGGCGGCGTAGACATTGACGCCTTCGCGCTTGCCCAGCACCTGATCGATGTAGTGCAGGTGCAGTTGCGTGGTGCCGTAGGTGCCGCAGATCATGCCGTCGGCGTCGCCCTTGTGGATCGCCATGGAACCGATCAGGGTGTGGCGACGGCGCATTTCCAGCTTGGCGTATTGCTCGGTGACGCCACGGCGCTTGGTCATTTCCAGGAAAGTCTGCCAATAGTCGCGATAGCGGGCGTCGAAGTTCGGATTGATGACTTCGAAGTCGACGTTCGGGCGCAGGCGCAGGCCGAATTTCTTGATGCGCTGTTCCAGCACTTCGGGACGGCCGACCAGGATCGGCTTGGCCAGGCATTCGTCGACGATGACTTGCACGGCGCGCAGGATGCGTTCCTCTTCGCCTTCGGCAAAGACGATGCGTTTCTTCGCTTCCGGCGCTTTCTTGGCGGCCTGGAAGATCGGGCGCATGAAGGTGCCGCTGTGATAGACGAACTGTTCCAGCTTTTCGGCGTAGGCGTTCATGTCCTGGATCGGACGGGCGGCGACGCCGGAAGTCTCGGCAGCGCGTGCGACCGCTGTCGCGATCTTGATCATCAGACGCGGATCGAACGGCTTCGGAATGATGTATTCCGGACCGAACGACAAATTGGTCACGCCGTAAGTGGCGGCGACGATGTCGGATTGCTCGGCTTGCGCCAGTTCGGCAATCGCGTGCACCGCGGCGATTTCCATTTCACGCGTGATGGTGGTCGCGCCCGAATCCAGCGCGCCGCGGAAAATATACGGGAAGCACAGGACGTTGTTGACCTGGTTCGGATAGTCGGAACGGCCGGTGGCGATGACGGCGTCGTCGCGCACGGCCATGACGTCTTCCGGCAGAATTTCCGGGGTCGGGTTGGCCAGGGCCAGCACCAGCGGACGCGGCGCCATCTTCTTGACCATGTCTTGCTTGAGTACGCCGCCGGCGGACACGCCGAGGAAAATGTCGGCGTCAGGGATCACGTCGGCCAGGGTGCGTGCATCGGTTTCGCGCGCGAAGCGTTCCTTGTCCGGATCCATCAGTTCGGTGCGGCCCTTGTAGACCACGCCGGCCAGGTCGGTGACGTAAATATTCTCGATCGGGAAGCCGAGATCGACGATCAGATCCAGACAGGCCAGCGCTGCAGCGCCCGCTCCGGAGACCACCAGTTTGACTTCCTTCATGCTCTTGCCGACGACCTTGAGGCCGTTCAGAATCGCTGCGCCGACGATGATCGCGGTGCCGTGCTGGTCGTCATGGAAGACCGGGATCTTCATGCGGTCGCGCAGCTTGCGCTCGATGTAGAAGCACTCGGGCGCCTTGATGTCTTCCAGGTTGATGCCGCCGAAAGTGGGCTCCAGCGAGGCGATGATGTCGCACAGCTTGTCCGGGTCGGTTTCGTTGATCTCGATATCGAAGACGTCGATGCCGGCGAACTTCTTGAACAGCACGCCCTTGCCTTCCATCACCGGCTTGGACGCCAGCGGACCAATGTTGCCCAGGCCCAGCACGGCGGTGCCGTTGCTGATGACGGCAACCAGGTTGCCGCGCGCGGTGTATTTGAATGCGTTGGCGGGATCGGCGACGATTTCTTCGCAGGCCGCAGCGACGCCCGGCGAGTACGCCAGAGACAGGTCTCGTTGATTGGTTAATAGCTTGGTGGGCGTGACGCTGATCTTGCCCGGCGTTGGAAATTCATGGTACTCCAGCGCTGCCTGGCGAAGTTGCTGACGCAATTCTTCTTTCTTGCTGATCATCGAATCCATACTCTGCGTTCTCTTTTCTAGACTTGTCGAAGACCTGAGATTTTAGCAGAGGTCGGCTCGCTCTCATAGCGCGGATGCGGGCCTCTTATGGTGCACCGCGGCATTCGGCGAGCCTTTACCGGTGCGGGTTCCGCAAAAAAACCGATTCCCCGGTGGTCCTACCAATGAGGGCCAAAAAACGCACCAGAATGTACCGAAATTCATCGAAGCCGAGCGCGTAATATCCCTGATGTATTGGTTACAATCACGCCCATGCTTAGCGAATTCGAACTTATCTCCCGTTATTTCACGCGTCCGATGGCGCCGGACAGTCGCGCCGCACTCGGCGTCGGCGATGACTGCGCGCTGCTGACGCCGGCCCCGGGGATGCAATTGGCGGTGTCGACCGACATGCTGGTGGAAGGCCGTCATTTCTTCCCTCATGCCGATCCGCACGCGCTCGGCCACAAATGCCTGGCCGTCAATCTGTCCGACCTGGCCGCCATGGGTGCGCAACCGATCGCCTTCACGCTGGCCTTCGCCCTGCCCGAGGCGCGCGAAGACTGGCTCGCGCCATTCTCGCAGGGCTTGCTCAAACTGGCCGATGAACACGGTTGCGAACTAATCGGCGGCGACACCACCAAGGGGCCGCTGACGATCAGCATCACGGTATTCGGCGAAGTGCCGTTCACCCAGGCGCTGCGCCGCGACGCCGCGCGCGACGGCGACGACATCTGGATTTCCGGCACACTGGGCGATGCGCGGCTGGCCTTGGCCGGCTACCGGAAAGAGCTCCCCCTCGATGCCGCCACACTCCACGCCGCTGCTGCGCGCATGCACCAGCCGACGCCACGCGTGGCGCTCGGCATCGCCTTGCGCGGCATTGCGCATGCCGCCATCGACGTCTCCGACGGCCTGGCGGGCGACCTCGGCCATATCCTCGCGCGTTCGCGCGTCGGCGCCCGCCTCGACGTTGATGCGCTGCCGGCCGGCCCGGTGCTGCGCACGCAGGCGCAAACCCTGCGCCGCACCTTCACGCTCTCGGGCGGCGACGACTACGAACTCTGCTTCACCGCACCGCAAAGCCGCCGCGAACAGGTGCTCGCCGCGGCGGAACAAGCCGGCGTCGATGTCACCCGCGCCGGCGTCATCGAATCCATGCCGGGCCTGCGCCTGGTAGACGCCGGCGGCGAACCGCTCGACCTGGCACCTTCTTCCTTCGACCATTTCAGTTCATGACAACAACAATAGACTCCGGCCGCAAGGCGTATTCGACCAAACCGGTGCGCCCGACCGCGCGCTTCATGCTGGGGCATCCGGCGCACCTGCTGGCACAGGGCTTCGGCAGCGGCCTCTCGCCGATCATGCCGGGCACCTCCGGCACGCTATTCGCGTGGCTGGCCTATGCGGTGCTGAACCTGCGCTGGCCTGCCGTATTCACGCCATCGGCTTGGCTGCTGATCATCTTCATCGGCTTCTTCATCGGCGTGTGGGCTTGCCATCGCACCGGACGCGACCTCGGCGCCCCCGATCACGGCAGCATGGTGTGGGATGAAATCATCGCGTTCTGGCTGGTGCTGGTAGTACTGACGCCGGCCGACTTCAAGACGCAATGCTGGGCCTTTTTCTGGTTCCGCGTATTCGACATGGTCAAGCCGCCGCCGATCGCCTATTTCGATCGCCGCTTCAAGGGCGGCTTCGGTGTCATGTGGGATGACATCGTGGCGGCGTTTTACACGCTGTTGGTATTTGCGTTCTGGCGCTCTATGTAAAATCGCATCAACAAGAGTATGCTGAGCACATGGGAATGCGACGAACTATTCCATGAAATATTTCATGCCGATGTTCATCAAGGCGTTCATCGCGCCCATCACGTTGACCACCCGCCAACCCTGAAGGATGACATCAACATGGATACCTCGACTGACCTCGCCGCGCGCGTCGGACTCGCGCTCAAAGCCAGGAACCTGCTGCTCTCCACCGCCGAATCCTGCACCGGCGGCGGCGTCGCCCAGGCCATCACCGAAATCGCCGGCTCTTCGGAATGGTTCGACTGCGGCTTCGTCACCTATTCCAACGCCTCCAAGAACGAATTGCTCGAGATTTCCGAAGCGCTGATCGCCCAGCATGGCGCCGTCAGCGAAGAAATCGCGGCCGCCATGGCCGAAGGCGCGATCGCCAACAGCAGCTCCGACGTCGCCGTGTCCACCACGGGCATCGCCGGCCCGGGCGGCGCCGTACCGGGCAAACCCGTCGGCACCGTTTGCTTCGGCTGGAAAGTCGGCGACCAGACTTTCACCGAACGCCTGGTGTTCACCGGCGACCGCCGCGCAGTGCGTGAACAAGCCGTGATTCATTCGCTGCAGGGCTTGCTGCGCCTGCTGACCTGAATGGCAGGCGAACCCGCATGAAAAAGAGCCGCGGCGAGATGATCGCGACGGCTCTTTTTACTTTGGCGGCGGCCATGCCGCACGCCGGTACTTCCCTTAACGATACTGATTGATCGCGTCGCGCGTCTCAAGCGCCACGCGCCGCGCCGCTGCGGCGTAATCTTCGCCTGCCTGCGGCTTGGCATACAGGATCGCACGCGACGAATTGATCATCATGCCGCCGCCGTCTGCGGTCTTGCCCGACTTGACGGTCGCGGCCACGTCCCCGCCCTGCGCGCCGACGCCGGGCACCAGCAACGGCATGTCGCCGATGATGCCGCGCACCTGCGCCAGTTCTTCCGGGAAAGTCGCGCCGACCACCAGGCCGCACTGGCCGTTGGTGTTCCACTTGTCCGCCACCAGCCGCGCCACATGCTGATACAGCGGCACACCGTCGACCGTCAGGAATTGCAGATCGGAACCGCCCGCGTTCGAGGTGCGGCACAGCACGATGGCGCCGCGGTCCTTCCACTCCAGATACGGCGCAACCGAGTCAAACCCCATGTACGGGCTGACCGTCACCGCCTGCGCGCCGTAGCGCTCGAACGCTTCGCGTGCATACTGTTCAGCGGTGGCGCCGATGTCGCCGCGCTTGGCGTCGAGCACGATGGGGATGTGCGGATAGGTGGTGCGGATGTAGGTGCAGATTTCTTCCAGCTGGTCTTCCGCGCGCAGGGCAGCGAAGTAGGCGATCTGCGGCTTGAACGAGCAGGCCACATCGGCGGTGGCGTCGATGATGCCTTTGCAGAAAGCAAAAATGGCGTCGGGCTGGTCCTTCCACTGCGCGGGAAATTTGGCGATATCCGGGTCGAGTCCGACGCACAGCAGCGAATTATTGGTCTTCCACGCAGCGGATAATTGTTCGATAAATGTCACGGTAAGCCTTAATATGCAAAGATGCGATATTGTAACGCGCCCGCAGCCCGCTTCACTCGCTTCACCCGCTTGATCGGCTTGACGGCGCCGGCAGTACTCAGCAAAGTAACGAATCTCCTTATCTTCTCGAGGCATACAATGAAAAAATGGTTTGCATGGCTGGCGATCGCCGCCTCCGTCCTGACACTGAGCAGCTGCGGTTATAACGATTTCCAGGCCAAGGATGAAGCCACCAAGGCCGCCTGGGGCGAGGTCGTGAACCAGTACCAGCGCCGCGCCGACCTGATTCCGAACCTGGTCAACACCGTCAAGGGCTACGCCTCGCACGAAAGAGAAACGCTGGAAGCCGTCACCAAGGCGCGCGCTGCGGCAACCAGCTTCCAGATCACGCCGGAAGTGCTGAACAATCCGGAAGCCTTCAACAAGTTCCAGCAGGTGCAGGGCGAGCTGTCGTCGGCGCTGTCGCGCTTGATGGCCGTGTCGGAAAATTATCCGCAGCTGAAGGCCGACACCAGCTTCCGTGACCTGCAGTCGCAACTGGAAGGCACCGAAAACCGCATCACCGTGGCGCGTCAACGCTACATCGTCGCCGTGCAGGAATACAACGTACTGGCGCGGAGCTTCCCGACCAACATCACCGCCAAGATGTTCAGCTATCCGGTCAAGCCGTCTTTCACGGTCGAAAACGAGAAAGCGATTTCCACCGCGCCTGCCGTCAATTTCGGCAAATAAGCCTGATCTGATTCCTCCATGCTGCACTTCCCTCGCCTGCTGGCGTTCTCTCTGCTGGTCCTGCTGACCGGTGCCTTTCAAGGTGCCGGCGCGCAGAACTTCGTCGCCGTTCCGGCGCTGACTTCACACGTGACGGACCAGGCCGGCATGCTGGACGAGCAGCAGCGGCGCACGCTGGACCAGGTCCTGACCGACTACGAAACCCGCACCGGCAGCCAGATCGCCATTCTGCTGATCTCCAGCACCGCACCGGAAGCCATCGAGCAATACGGCATCCGCGTCGCCGACGCCTGGAAACTGGGCCGCAAAGGCGTTGACGACGGCGTCATCCTGATAGTCGCCAAAGACAACACCAAAGCCTTGCGGCGCCTGCGCATCGAAGCCGGCCGCGGTGTCCAGGGCAGCCTGACCGACGCCCAGTCGAAACGCATCCTGGAAGACGTCATCGCGCCCCATTTCCGCCAGAATGATTACTACGGGGGCCTTGCTGCAGGCATCTCGGCGCTGACCAGCCTGCTCGATCGAGAGAATCTTCCGCCGGCGGAAAAGAAAGAGGCCGCAGGCCAGTACGACGCCGCCTGGCTTGAAGTCGCGGTCCTGGTCATCATGCTGGCGGTGTTTTTCACGGCGCTGCTGCTGGCGCGACGCCGCACCACCGGCCGCAACAAACTCAATAGCAATGAATGGGGCAACGCCGCCGGCGTGATCATCGGCAGCATCCTCAACGAGGCCGCGCATAGCGCAAGCAGGAGCGGACGCGGCGGCTTTGGAGGCGGTGGCTTCGGCAGCGGCAGTAGTGGCGGCGGCGGATTTTCGGGCGGCGGCGGCAGTTTTGACGGCGGCGGCGCCTCGGGGGACTGGTGATGAACACATTCATGCGCTTCTTCAGGCACCTGCGCCACACTCGCGCCGCGGCGCGCGCCGCCTTCCCGCCGGCAACGCTGCTGGCGATCCAGGCCTGCATCGGCGCCGGTGAAACGCAGCATCGTGCTGAAGTACGTCTGGTGATTGAAGCCGCGCTGCCTTTGGGCGCAGTGCTGCGCAATGAATCCTCGCGCGCCCGCGCCCATGAGCTGTTCTCGCATTACCGCATCTGGGACACCGAAGAAAACAGCGGCGTGCTGATCTACCTCAACCTGGCCGATCACCGCGTCGAAATCGTTACCGATCGCACCGTCGGACGTGCCCTCAAGCGCGTTGACTGGGAATCGGTTTGCAGTACAATGACCCGAAGCTTCGCCGACGGGATTTATCATGACGGCACGCTGGAAGCACTGGCGCAACTGAACCGATTGCTGGCCCTGCATTTCCCCCAGACATCGCAGCACAAAAACGAGATTTCCAACCGGCCGCTGATGCTCTGACATCGCCGTCCGACCGGCGCCCTGCCGCCAAGGTTCTGTTCAAGCTTCGACTCAAAACAAAAATGGGGGAATGATGAGCACATCCGGTCCCGAGCACTCGCACCAGCCCGCCACACCTTCTCAACGATCAGACATCGCAGCCCAGGAATACCGCTTTAGCGTGCTGCTCATCGACGACCAGCTGGTGGTCCAGGAAAAAGTCCGGCGCGCCGTGCGATCTGAAACCGACATCGATTTCCACTTTTGCAGCAAGGCCGCCGATGCGCTGGCCAAGGCCGAAGCCTGCCAACCCACCGTCATCCTGCAAGACCTGGTCATGCCCGACACCGACGGGCTCGACCTTGTGCGGCAATACCGCAGCAGCGCGCTGCTCGCGAACGTGCCGGTCATCGTGCTGTCCAGCACCGACGAACCGCTGATCAAGAAAGACGCCTTCCTGGCCGGCGCCAACGACTATGTGGTCAAGTCCTACGACACCATCGAACTGGTCGCGCGCATCCGCTACCATTCGCGCTCCTACATCAACCTGCTGCAACGCGACGCCGCCTACGCCGCCCTGCATGAAAGCCAGAAGCAGCTGGAAGCCAGCAACGCCGAACTCAAGCGCCTGACGCATACCGACGGTCTCACCGGCATCGCCAACCGGCGCTATTTCGACGACTACATGAAGCAGGAATGGCTGCGCGCGCAACGCGACAAGACACCGCTGTCGCTGCTGTTGATGGATGTGGATTGCTTCAAGCTGTACAACGACACCTACGGCCACGTTGCCGGCGACGACGTGCTGCGCCGCGTCGGCGCAGCCATTGCCGCCGGCGGTGCGCGTCCGGCCGATCTGGCGGCGCGTTACGGCGGCGAAGAGTTCGCGGTCATCCTGCCCGCCACGGACGCCGCCGGCGCAAAGGAACTTGCCGAAAAAATCTGCCGGGCGGTCGCCGGTCTCGGCATTGCGCACACCACCTCGAAGGCGGCCTATCACGTCACGATCAGCGTCGGCGCCGCCACCGCGTATCCGGTGCAGGGCGGCGACATCGTCGGCCTCATCAAGCGTGTCGACGACTGTCTCTACAGCGCCAAGCAAAGCGGCCGCAACCGCGTTAGCGCAGCAGAGTGAACAGCAGAATGAGCAACGAAGCGAGCAGCGCTCCGCGACGCCGGTCGTCAGCCTTTTTCAAATACCCATTGCAGCAAGGCATCCTGCGCCGCCTGTCCCAGCGGCGCGTTCGGATGATTGATCAGGAACACCGCCACGTACATCTTGCCTGACGCCGCCTGCACGTAGCCGGCGATGGAGCGCACGTCGTTCAGCGAACCGGTCTTGATGTGCGCCTGCCCTGCCACGCTTTTGTCATTCAGACGCTTGCGCATGGTGCCGTCGTAGCCGACCAGCGGCATCGAGGCGATGAACTCCGGCATCACCGGCGAATGAAACGCGTCCACCAGCACCTGGCCGAGCGTAGCCGGAGCGATGCGCTCGTTGCGCGACAAACCCGCGCCGTTTTCAATCACCAGTTCATCGGCGCCTATGCCTTTGGCCGACAACCAGCCGCGAATCGCCTGGGCGCCGCGCGCAGTACTGCCGGGCGCCTGCGATGCCTGCGCACCGATCGTCAGCAACAGCTGGCGCGCCATCACGTTGTTGCTGTACTTGTTGATGTCGCGGATCACTTCGGGCACGGCGGGGGATTGCCACTCCGCCAGCAGCCGCGCCACCGGCGCGACATTGCCGGGCATGACCTTGCCCGAGATGGTGCCGCCCAGTTCGCTCCACATCTGGCGCAGCACCGCGCCAAAATACTGCGTGGCGCTCATGCGGTAGGGGTGGACGTACCAGACCTTTTCTCCGCAGGCAGCCGGGAAAGCGCCATTGAAGACCGCCGCGCCGACGCCGACGTCGGCCTGCAACTTGCCCTGCCAGTCGCCGCAGACTGCTTCTTTCGACAAGCGCGGCGCAGTGATGACGTAGCCGGACAGCGGTGGCTCCATGGCCACATTGACCTGACCGGCAACCTCGTCCGGCATGAAGCGGATCGCCACCGTCTTGTAGTTCAGCAGCAAGGCGTCGGGACCGACGTTGTAGGGCTTCTGCGGATCGCCGTCGAATTGCGCCGGATCGTACACGTTCTCTTCAAACACACTGCGATCCAGCACGACGTTGCCGCGGATGTCGCGTACGCCTTTGGCGCGGATCTGGCGCAGGAACATCCAGAAGCTCTCCATCACCAGCTTGGGGTCGCCGCTGCCCTTGATGCTCAGGTCGCCCAGCAGCACGCCGTCGTTGAGCACGCCGTCGATGTAGGCCTGGGTTTTCCAGCTGAAGGCGGGGCCGAGCAATTCGAGTGCAGCATCGGTGGTCACCAGCTTCATCACCGAAGCCGGATTGAACGGCGCCGCCGCATTGAAGGCCAGCATCGGACGCGTTGCGTCGACGGCTTGGACGAACACCCCGACAGTACGCACCGGTATCTTCGCCTGCCTGAGCGCACCGCTCACGGCCGGCGGCAATTCTTGCGCCGCCAGATGTTGCGCGGAAGCGATGCCGCAAGCGGCGAAAGCGCACAGCGCCAGGATTCGGAATTCTTTGAGTATCTGCATGAGGGCCAACAGGACCAATAGGAAGGGACCCGGCATTATATGTCGGCTTTTCGCCTCTATTTCCGTGCGCTCTTCTGGCGACAGCGGGACAGTTGTTGTAACCTAGACATATTGGCTGGGTGCAAATCATGCCCGACAACAAGACAAGAACGCCGCGGTGGCCGGCATGCCAACATCGGAAAGCACTCCTGACATGTCGCATCGCAACGCCCCCTCCCGCACCCACGCTGACCAGGGCAGCCACAGCAGCCACAGCAGCCACAGCGCCGACAGTTCCCACGGGCGATCGGCTTCCTACTTCTCGTTCCGGCGCGCGCGACGCGCGTTCGGCGACTCGCCGTCGCCCGAAGAACTGATCGGCAAAGGCGTGCGCTTCGTCAAGCGCATCTACCAGCTGCGCGTGATCGGCCTGTCGATCGGTTTTTTCTGCGTGGCGGCGGGCTTCCTGCAAAATCCGGTCGGATGGCCCCTGTGGGCCTTGCTGGCATTTCACGGCTACCTGTGGCCGCATCTCGCTTATCGCCTGGCACTGCGCAGCAAGATCCCATATCGCGCCGAGCGCCTCAATCTGGTGATCGACACCGCCTTCGGCGGCTTCTGGCTCATCGCCATGCAAGGCAACCTGGTGCCGGGCGCCGTGATCCTGGCGATGCTGTCGATGGACAACATCGCCGCAGGCGGTACGCGGCTGTTCCTGCGCGGCCTCGTCGGCAGCGTCGTGGGCGCCTTGCTGGGCCTGCTGCTGCTCGACTTCCGCTTCCTGCCGCAATCCGATATCTACACCGTCGTCGCCTGCCTGCCGATGCTCGCGCTGTATCCCCTGGCGCTGGGCAAGTCGACTTACGACATGTCCAAGAAGCTAGCCGAGCGCTCGCGCGAATTCGAGACCGTAAGCCAGCGCGACGGTCTTACCGGCCTGCTGAATCGGCGTTATTGGGAAACCCTGCTGATCGAGGAATTCAACATCTGCCGCGAACGCAAGCAACGCTCCTCCTTGCTGCTGCTCGATCTCGATCACTTCAAGAACATCAACGATACCCATGGCCATCTGGTGGGTGACGAAGTGCTCAAGAATTTCGCCCAGCTGCTACGCGACAACCTGCGTGCGGACGACCTGATCGGCCGTTACGGCGGCGAGGAATTTGTGGTGATCCTGCGCGACATCAGTTTCAGCGAAGCCGAGACGCTGGCGGCACGCCTGATCGAGCAGGTGCGCCGGCATCGCCATGAACATAATTCGCTATGGGGCTGCACCATCAGCGCCGGCCTGGTGTCCTTCCATGGCGACATGGAGGCGCATTACTCCTGGCTGCAACGCGCCGACAACGCGATGTATCGCGCCAAGGATCGCGGACGCGATTGCCTGGTAGCCGAAGGAGAATGAGGAAGGGAAAGGGAAGGAAGAAGGAAGGAAGAAGGAAGGAAGAGAAGCAGCACGGGAAACAAGAAAAAAACCGCTGCGTCATCTTAGGGAATGACGCAACGGCTTCGGGAAAAAGGTGGAACGCCCGACGAGTTTCCGGAGTACACGCATACCAATGATGCCGACTCCCCCCGGCGTTCCAGCCACCGCCGCTTGCGCGGCGAACGAGCAAGAAAGCTCGTTTAAATTAGCACTGGCAGTACCTCCAGCACTAAAAGCGCAATCAGCGCCCCACCTACAGCGCCAATCGTTCGCAATACCGTCCTCACAAATTTCGACGCTACCGGCACCTCGCCGAACAGCACCAGTCCGGCAAATGCCATCGGCAAAAAGAACATGAGATTGTTCGTGACGATATTAGGCATGATTTTTGTCTCCTACTGTCTTCTTTATGATTTGAGTATAGGACGCCGTTCGCATAAAACAAGGAATGTTTTCGATGCCGCCGCCCTGCAGCGCACATCCCGCGCCGCTTGCAGCGATGCCCCTTATTTTCCGAGTGTTGCTGAATAAGCTTGACCATGCCCGGTCGCGGGAGTAGACTCCGCCCGTTCTTATTTTATGGAGTCCCTCTCATGGGCACTTGTTCGAGTGACAGTTGTTGCCGGGAAACCTCCCGGTTCGCCTCGGCAAGATAACGCAGGACTTCCCCTGCCGTCATCTTGCAGGAGCAAATGACGGCAGCAGGCATGCACCGCTTGTAATATCCCGCGTGCAGGCCTTTTCCACCGCACAACACAGCACGCTACAGACCGACCCGCACCGGCGCATGTCCGGATGCTGCATGGCTCGCGGCCATACACATCCGGCACCTATGCATTGATCGCCGATGCCGCTCGCGGCCAGCGCCACAGTTCAGACTGCGCGTCGGCCGGACCTGCCATTGCCCGGCCCGGCTGCCGGCGCCGTGCGCATGCCGTCGATGGAACAATTACCGATGAAAGGGTCTTCGCAAACCTGACCTGCGGAGGCCTTATGCCCGATTTATCCCACACCTGATTGCCTGCTGTCATCGAGATGTCAGGAGGATTCGTTACAGTCTGACGCTTTCCTCATCTTTCTTTCCGATAACTGCACGAACCGGACCGCCTCACGTTCCTGACGTATGCGCCGTCCACACTGCAAACCGCTGCAAAAAGAAAAAGAGCCTCATCATGAATCTGGATCTGTTGAAAGAAACCTTCGCGAACTTCATCCGTGCACGCGGCATGGATCGCCACTTCCATCGCCTCGGCGTGGACATGTTCCGCAGCTCGCCGACCACCAAGGAAGTCCCGCAAACCATCGCCCAGAGCCTGGTATCGTCGTCGCAAACCGATCTCGGCGCACTCTTGCGCCAGCTCGGTTCACGCACCGACGGCCTGACCGAACAGGAAGCCGATGCCATCCGTCTTGAAGTCGGTCCCAACGAAGTCGAACATGAAAAGCCGCTGACCTGGTGGGTGCATCTGTGGCACTGCTACAAGAACCCGTTCAACCTGTTGCTGACCGTGCTGGCCGCCGTGTCCTACTACACCGAGGACATGAAGGCTGCGATCGTGATCGGCACCATGGTGGTGGTGTCGACGCTGATGCGCTTCATCCAGGAATCGCGTTCCAACACCGCCGCCGACAAGCTCAAGGAAATGGTCAGCAACACTGCGACCGTAGTCCGTCACGACATCGTGCAGGACATCGCCGAAGAGGCCCAGCGCTACTTTGACGTCACGCTGCATCCGAAGGGCGCGCGCCGCGTCGAAGTGCCGATCAAGAAGCTGGTGCCCGGCGACATCGTGCAATTGTCGGCCGGCGACATGATCCCCGCCGACCTGCGCCTGCTGGCGGCCAAGGACTTGTTCGTCAGCCAGGCGGCCATGACCGGTGAATCGCTGCCGGTCGAAAAATTCACCGAGCATCGCGGCCTCGACGCAGGCAATCCATTGGAGCTCGACAACCTGTGCTTCATGGGCACCAACGTCGTCAGCGGCTCGGCCACGGCCGTGGTGCTGACCACCGGCAAGCGCACCTATTTCGGCGCGCTGGCTGAACGCGTCACCGCCACCGACCGCACGCCGACCGCATTCCAGTCCGGCGTCAACAAGGTCAGCTGGCTGCTGATCCGCTTCATGCTGGTGATGACCCCGGTGGTCTTCTTCATCAACGGCTTCACCAAGGGCGACTGGGTCGAGGCCTTCCTGTTCGGCCTGTCGATCGCGGTCGGCCTGACGCCTGAAATGCTGCCGATGATCGTCACCTCGACGCTCGCCAAAGGCGCTGTCGCCCTGTCGCGCAAGAAGGTCATCGTCAAGCGCCTGGATGCGATCCAGAACTTCGGCGCCATGGACGTGCTGTGCACGGACAAGACCGGCACGCTGACGCAGGACAAGATTTTCCTCGAGCGCCACACCGGCATCCTGGGCGAGCCGAACGATGAAGTACTGCAATACGCTTACCTCAACAGCTACTACCAGACCGGCCTGAAGAACCTGCTCGACGTCGCCGTGCTGGAACACGCTGAACTGCAACGTGAAATGGCGCTCGCCTCGGCCTATCGCAAAGTCGATGAAATCCCGTTCGACTTCCAGCGCCGCCGCATGTCGGTGGTCGTCAGCGAACGCGAAGATCACCATGAGCTGATCTGCAAAGGCGCGGTCGAAGAAATCGTCTCGATCTGCACCCACGCACGCAACAACGGTGAGATCGTGCCGTTCACGCCCGAACTGCTGGCTGAAATCCGCGAAACCACCGCCAGCCTGAACTCCGAAGGCCTGCGCGTGGTGGCCGTGGCCGCCAAGGACCTGCCGCCGACCAAGGAGACCTACAGCGTCGCCGACGAGTCGGATCTGGTGCTGATCGGCTACATCGCCTTCCTCGATCCGCCGAAGGAATCGACCGAACCGGCGCTGGCCGCATTGCGCGCACATGGCGTGACCGTCAAGATCCTGACCGGCGACAACGAGCTGGTGACCGCCAAGATCTGCCGCGAAGTCGGCCTCGAAGTCGACGGCATGCTGCTCGGTTCGCACGTGGAGAAAATGAGCGACGTGGAACTCTCCGTCGCCGTGGACAAGACCACCGTCTTCGCCAAGCTCAGCCCGACCCATAAGGAACGCATCGTGCGCGTGCTGCACGACAAGGGCCACGTGGTCGGTTTCATGGGCGACGGCATCAACGATGCGCCGGCCTTGCGCGCAGCCGACATCGGCATCTCGGTCGATACCGCCGTCGACATCGCCAAGGAAGCGGCCGACCTGATCCTGCTGGAAAAGAGCCTGATGGTGCTGGAAGAAGGCGTGCTGGAAGGCCGCAAGACCTTCGCCAACATGCTCAAGTACATCAAGATGACGGCCAGCTCCAACTTCGGCAACGTCTTCTCGGTGCTGGTGGCAAGCGCCTTCCTGCCCTTCCTGCCGATGCTGCCCTTGCATCTGCTGGTGCAAAACCTGCTGTATGACGTGTCGCAGATTTCCATCCCGTTCGACAACGTCGACAAGGAATTCCTGGAAAAACCGCAACGCTGGAACCCGGGCGAAATCGGCCGCTTCATGGTGTTCTTCGGTCCGATCAGCTCGATCTTCGACATCAGCACGTTTGCCTTGATGTGGTTCGTGTTCGGCGCCAACTCGCCGGATCACCAGACCCTGTTCCAATCGGGCTGGTTCATCGAAGGCCTGCTGTCGCAGACGCTGATCGTGCACATGATCCGCACCAAGCGCATTCCGTTCTTCCAGAGCCGCGCTTCGTGGCCGCTGATGGGCATGACGCTGGTCATCATGGCCATCGGCATCATCCTGCCGATGTCGCCGCTGGCCAGCTACTTCAAGCTGCAGGCGCTGCCGCTGAGCTACTTCCCGTGGCTGCTGGCGATCCTGATCGCTTACGCCGCGCTGATCCAGCTGATGAAGAAGTGGTACACCCGCCGCTATGGCTGGCAATAACGCCGGCTTAGCGACGTAAAAAAACGGGATGCGCGCAAACGCATCCCGTTTTTTATTGCGTGCCGCGTGCCGACACCGCGATGGGTCAGCTCACCAGGCTCGCTGCGATATTGATCGACAAGCCCAGGATCGCCGCATTGAACAGGAAGCCGATCACCGAATGCGCCAGCACGGTCTTGCGCAAAGCGCGCGTGCCGACGGAGACGTCCGAGGTCTGTACTGCGACGCTGATGGTGAACGCAAAATAGAGGAAGTCCCAGTAGTCCGGATTTTTTTCACCGTCGGCAAAGCGCAGCGGCGGCTCGTCGTTGCCGTCCTCGGCGTAAAACAGCCGCGCATAGTGCAAGGTGAAAACGGTGCCGATCAGGAACCATGAGCCCAAGACGGTGCCGCCGGTGAACGCATAGTGCAACAGCTTTTTGCCGTTCTCCAGATGGGAAGCGCCGGCCAGTTCAATGACGATGGCGGCCAGGCTGGCGATGGCGGCTACGCAGACGGTCACCAGCACCAGCTGCGCGCTTTCGTCTTCCTTTTCGGCGAGGCGTTTGGTGTCGGCTGCCCGGGAGCGGAACATCATCACCCAGATCGTCAGCAAATAGCAGGCAACGCCGGCGTTCCAGCCTGTCAACAAGCGCGTGATGAGCTCCCCCTCGGCGCACAATAAATACCCCGCTGCGCCGACGGCGACAGCGATGAGCAAACGCGGATGAACCTGGACGATATGACGGGCGATGGACATGGTGTGGACGGGTCGCGCGACCCGGCGGCAATTGAATTGCCGCAACCTTATCATGCGCACGGCCGGCTGCGTGGGTCGCCGGTCGGACGCATCTTGCTGCATCACTTTTTTGATTACTTCTTCGGCGCGATGCCCAGGGCGATTTCCTGTGCTTCCTCCAGCGACCTGAAGCCGGTGATGGCGAAGCGATTTCCCGACAGCGGCGCCGACACCACCGGCGCCGTCATCACCTCGCCGTTGATCATCACCGCCATGCGCTGACGCAGCAGCACGCGCGACGCCATGCCCATGCGGATCGCGCCGGCCGGCGTCATCTGGATCACGATCAGCACCTGCCCGCCAAGGTCCTTCCTGGCGTTGGCCAGGGCGACATCGGAATTGTCCAGCAAGACTTCCGGCGCAACGTAGACCGTGGTGCCGGGATCATCGAGCAAGTTGGCTTTTTGCCAATCCGGACTTTCTGCCAGGCTGGCAGCGTGAATCTCGAAGCGTGTTCCGGATTGTGAATGACCGGTGGCGCAGGCACCCAGGCCGGTGCTCAGAATCAGTACGGCAAGAGTGCGTTTGAACGAAGTTAGCGAAGTGAGCGAAGTGAAAGTGGCTGCGACCTGCATCAGAATTCGTGCTCCTTGAGTGCACGTTCGGCACGCTGCCTGGCGTTGTCCAATGCTTCCTGCATGGAGCCGAACAGGCCTGCCGGGATGTAGGTCTCGGCGACTTCCGGTTCGCGCGTGAGCCGCACGAAGACTTGCGCCTCGAACACATCTTCGTCTTTCTTGACCGCGTCGAAACGGGCGATGTGGGTGCCGCTTTGTAGGACTTGCTCTGTCATGAATACCTCCATCAATGGCGATAGAGGATTGGACAGAGGCATGCCGAACAGGTTCGGAGCAATTTTCACGCTCAGTGAAAACTCAGGCCTGACGCGGGAAACGCACCGTAAATACCGTCCCGCAATCGGCCTCGCCCGAGGTCAGCGTGATCTCGCCGCCGTGGTCCTTGGCGATGTCGCGCACGATGGCCAGGCCCAGTCCGCTGCCCGCGATCTTGTCGTTGACCCGGTAGAAACGGTCGAAAATCAGTTCACGATGTTCCGGTGCGATACCGGGGCCGGAATCTTCCACCGTCAGCAAGGTGGCGTCTTCCTGCTCGCGGCAACTCACCGTGACGGTGCTCTGCGGCGGCGAATAACGCACGGCGTTGTCGACCAGATTGTCGATCAGGTCGCGCAGCATGAAGCGGTCGCCCTTCATGCGCGCCGGCTGCAGATCGAAGCCGAGGTCGATCTGTTTCTTGTCGGCCTGTTCGATGAAATGCTGCACCGACTCTTCCACCAGCTTGTCGAGCAGCAGATCTTCCAGATGGGTCGGCTTGAAGCGGCTCGGTTCGGCGCGCGCCAGCGCCAGCAGCTGGTTGCTCTGGCGCACCATGCGTTCGACCGAGGAGGTCATCAGCTCGGTGGAATGCGCTGTCTCCGGCTCGTCGGCATGGCGCTGATGCAACCACTCCAATTGCAGGCGCAGGCCGGTCAAGGGCGTACGGATCTGGTGCGCGACATTGGCCAGGAAATTCTGCTGCGCGCTGGCGGCCTTGCGGATGTTTTCCAACAGACTGTTGATCGCCCCGATCACCGGCGACAGCTCTTCGGCGGTGTCCTTGAATTCGATCGGCGTGAGGTTGTCGTGATTGCGCTGGTCGAGATTCTGGCGCAATTCACGCAGCGGACTCAGGCCCTTGTTGACCGCGATCATCACGATCGCAATCGAGAAGAAGGTCAGCGCGCCATCCAGCAGCAGCAGAGAAATCAGGATCACATAGTGGGTCTGGTTGCGCTTGCGGAAAGTCTCGGCAATACCGATGTAGATCGGCGTGCGCTCGATGCTGACGTACAGCGCGGCGATACGCACCTGTTCGCCGTTCATCACGCCGTCGTAGGTAACCGGCTCGTTCGGCTCGGAAACCTGATTGACCTGAGGGAAATTGTGATCGCCCGCCAGGGTCTCGCCGTTGGCGTCCCGCACCACGAAATACATGGTGTCGAAATGATCCGAGCGCAGCATCTGCTCAGCCTGCTTGGTCAACTCCAGCGAAGTCTTGCCGCGCACGCGCTTGATCTGCGAGGTCAGCGCCCAGGCGGCGTCGGTGATGCTCTGGTCGAAGGCGTCCTGCGCCGGCAGCCACGCCAGCCAGTAAGTCAGGCCGGCGCCGATCAGATTCACCGCCAGCAGCGGCGCGATCAGCCATTTGAGGAGATTTATCTTGATGCTGGCGCGCATGGCGGTTTCAGGCGCCTAGCCGGCACGGCGGAAAAAGGACATGCCGGTTTGTCGCAGCATGCCTCAGGCTTCGCTCTTCTCGAGCATGTAGCCGAAGCCGCGAATGGTGCGAATGGCGACGCCCGAGCCTGCCGTCTTGGTGCGGATGCGCGAGACGTAGACTTCGACCGCGTTGAGCGTGACGTCTTCCCCCCACGGCAGCACGGCATCGATGATCTGCTGCTTGGACACCACACGCGAAGCTTGCTGCATGAGGTATTCCAGCACGGTCCATTCGCGCACCGAAAAATCCACCTTCTTGCCGTCGATGGTGGCGCGCTTGGAAGACGTATCGAGCGACAGGCCGCCAATGGTGAGCTGTGTCGGTTGCGGGCTGCTGCGGCGGATCAGCGCCTTGATGCGCGCCACCAGTTCCGGCGTTGCAAACGGCTTGACCAGGTAATCGTCGGCGCCCAGCTCAAGGCCGTGCACGCGATCGGGAATCGTGTCGCGCGCCGTCAGCAGCAGCACCGGCATGTTGCTGCCGCGTGCGCGCAGGCGACGCACCACTTCAAAACCGTCCAGGCCTGGCAAGCCGATGTCGAGCACCAGTACGGTCGCCGTGTAACGCTGCAGCAACGCGTCGGCGTCGGTGCCGTTGTTGACCGTGTTGACACTCAGACCATGCGACTTGAGCATGCGCGACAGGCCGTCGGCCAGCACCAGATCGTCTTCCACCAGCAGAACGTTCATATTTGGGACCAGATGAGAAATTCAGGTTGCGCCAGGGCAATTCACAAGCACATCGGACAGCACGAAGCAATTCAGCGCTGCAAGGAACGTATTGTAGCGCCGGCAATTCCTCCGGAAAGCGAGTTGAGCGCGATCAACGGTTTATTTTAGTCAAAGTCAGTATTTTGTCAGTTCAATGTCAGCACGTCGACAGCACGCCGCTTTAATCTAGCGCACAAGCAATCGGAATGAGAATCGAAATCAATTATTCCGTACTGCATTCAGCCAGCCAGACGGTCCCGCGCCCTCCTCGCCAGCCAGCCTTCATGTGACCCAACCAGACAGAAAACGCCAAAATGAACCGTCTTACGCCGATCGCCGCAGCACTTGTCGCCGTGTTTGCCGCGCCAGTTGCCGTGCATGCGCAACAAACTTCCTCCCCTGCCGCTGCCCCTGCCCCTGCCAATGCTGCAGCGCCGTCTTCCTCGCTCAAGGAAGTCGTCGTCGAAGGCAAGCGCGATGATTTCAACACCGCGACGACCGCGCTGACCAAACTCCCGGCCGACCTGCACGACGTGCCGCAATCGGTGGTGGTGGTCAACAAGGCATTGCTGCAATCGCAAGGCGCGACGTCGCTGTCGGACGCGTTGCGCAATGTCGCCGGCATCACGCTGGGCGGCGCGGAAGGTGGCCAGATCGGCAACAACATCAACCTGAACGGCTTCTCGGCGCGTACCGATATCTACCTGGACGGCTTCCGCGACCGCGCCCAGTATTATCGCGACACCTTCGCGATGGACGAAATCGAAGTGCTGATGGGCCCGTCGTCGATGCTGTTCGGCCGCGGTTCAACCGGCGGCATCATCAACCAGGTCACCAAGAAGGCCAACCTGAAGGAATCCACCGAAGTCTCCGCATCGGTAACCACCAACGGTCTTGTGCGCACCACCGTCGACCATAACCAGCCGTTGTCGGACACATCGGCGTTCCGTATCTCCGCCATGGCGCAGGACGGCGCTGCTTCGACCCGCAACCAGATCAATGTTCAGGATTTCGGACTGGCGGCTTCGTATGTCACCGGCCTCGGCACCTCGACGGAAATCACCCTCTCGGCGCTGATCCAGCATAACCACGACCAGCCCGATTACGGCCTGCCGCCGCTGAACGGCCATCCGGTCGGCGTCGACCGTGATACCGCATATGGCCTCAACAGCGACCGCACCGACCAGGACGTGGTTTCGCTGAACGCCGGCATCAAGCACAAGCTCACGCCCGACTTCACCATCCGCAATCAGACCCAGTTCAACTACGTCCACACCAATGCAGTGGAAACGGCGCCGAACACCATCGGCACCGTCTCCGGCGCAGGGTTCACTGCGCTGACCGGAGCAGCCAGCAGCTTGCCGCTGTCGAGCCTGTATGTCCGTGCGCAAAGCCATGATCGCGACATCCACGATTACTCGATCTTCAACCAGACCGAACTCACCGGAAAAATCACCGCGCTCGGCTTCAAGCACGACCTGGTGGTTGGACTCGAAGTCGGTCATGACGGCTATGACAACCAGGCTTACTATCGCAACGGCAGCTGCAACGGCGTGGCATTGACCGGCGCCGCCACCCCGACCTCGGGTTATGCCGACTGTATTCCCGTGGTCAGCGCGGCCTACAGCGCAGCCGGCGCCGGCGTCGTCAGCCAGGCCGGCAACCGTCAAGGCGGCAGCGCCAACACCATCGCCACTTACTTCGGCGACACGCTTGAACTGAGCAAGCAATTCAAGCTGGTCGGCGGCTTGCGCTATGACCGCTACATCGCCAGCATCACCAATTCCATCAACTCGGGCAACACGCCCAAAGTCGCGAACAATACCAATCTGGCCAGCGCCAACCAGACCGTCAATTTCCTGAGCGTACGCGCCGGCGGCATCTGGCAGCCGTCAGAAGCGCAGTCCTACTACCTGTCTTATGGCACCTCGTTCAACCCCTCGCTGGAACAGTTGACCGGGACTGCCGGCCAGAACAACCTCGATCCGGAGAAGAACCGCTCCTATGAACTGGGCGGCAAATGGGACGTGGCGGAAAACCTCTCCCTGAATGCCGCGGCGTTCCAGATCACCAAGCAGAACGCCCGCTCGCTGGTGTCCACCGGCGTGTACGAGCTGAGCGGCAACGTGCGCGTCAAGGGCGCACGTGCCGGCGCCACCGGCCGCATCAACAAGCAATGGCAAGTCGCAGCCGGCTATACCTACCTCGATGCGCAAGTCCTCAGCGGCGCGGCAAGCGACACGGCAGTCGGCAAGATCCCGACCAACACGCCCAAGCATACGCTGACCACCTGGACCACCTACGACGTCATGCCGCATTGGCAAGTGGGCGGAGGCGCCACCTACATGTCGCAACGCTACGCCAACGCAACCAATACAGTGCAGGTTGGCGGCTACACCCGCTGGGACGCTACGGTTGCCTACACGCAGAAACAATACGACGTTCGTTTCAACCTCTTCAACCTGACGAACAAAATGTATTACGATGCGCTGATCCAGTCCGACGGCGGACGCTCGGTGCCCGGCACCGGCCGCACCGGCATGATCTCGGTCAACTATCGTATGTAGTCTGAAGCAAGTGAAAGAAATCCACCCATGCTGATCGCCATTCCCAAGCTGCTCGACGCGCAACAACTCCATGCCGTACGCCAGCTCCTGGAACAGGCCGGTCCGGCATGGGTGGATGGCCGTGCGACGGCCGGCTATCAAGGCGCGCCGGTCAAGTTCAACCAGCAGATCGACGAGCGTTCGGAGGTCGCCGCACAGTGCCAGCGCATCATCCTGTCGGCATTGGAACGCAACCCGCTCTTCATCAGCGCGGCCTTGCCCAATACCGTCTATCCGCCGATGTTCAACCGCTACGGCGAGGGCATGACCTTCGGCGCGCATGTGGACGGCAGCGTGCGGATCGATCCGCATACCGGCCGCAAATTGCGCACCGATATTTCCGCAACGCTGTTCCTGTCCGATCCGGCGACTTACGACGGCGGCGAACTGCAGATCCATGATACCTACGGCATGCATTCGGCCAGGCTGGAAGCCGGCGACATGCTGGTCTACCCCGCCACCAGCCTGCACCAGGTGACGCCGGTGACGCGCGGCGTGCGCACCGCGTCCTTCTTCTGGGTGCAAAGCCTGGTGCGCGACGACGGCCGGCGCAGCATGCTGTTCGACATGGACAATGCCATCCAGACGCTCAATCGGACCGGCGCCGACGAGACGGCGCGACGCACGCTGGTCGGCTGTTATCACAACCTGCTGCGGCAGTGGAGCGATACATAGGCAAGTGACAGCAGGTGAAAGTCAATTGAAGTAACGCGCATCCATCCGGCGAAACACCAGCGCCGACAACAAGGTCACGATGCCGACGCAGACGAAGGTCAGCGTAAAGCTCCACTCCCTCGCCCACGCCACGCCATCGAGCCCGTTCAGCATGGAACCGGCGATGGTCACGCCCAGGCCCAGCGCCAGCATCTGCACCATCGAGAACAGGCTGTTGCCGCTGCCGGCGTCCTTGCTGTCGAGTCCCTTGAGCGTGACACTGTTCATCGCCGCGAACTGCATCGAGTTGCACACGCCAAAGACCGCCAGTTGCACGATGCCGATCCAGATCGGCCAGGCCGGCGTAATCAACGCAAACGAAACGATGGCGGCGCCGACCATGATCGTGTTCACCAGCAGGAAATTTTCGTAGCCGTAGCGGCGCACCAGCGGTGCGATCCACGGCTTGGCGATGGTGCCGGCCACCGCCGCGGGCAACAGGACCAGGCCTGCATGCAAAGGCGAAAAACCAAGCTTGACCTGCAACAGCAACGGCAACAGGAACGGCACCGCCGACGAGCCGATGCGGCAAACCAGGTTGCCGATCAGGCCGACGCTGAAATTGGGTTCATTGAACAGCCCGAGCCGGAATAGCGGCTGCTCGTCGCGCCGCGCGTGGATGACATACCGCCACACCGTCAGCACTGAAATCCCGAACAAGCCGGCACTCCACCATGTGCGATGCTCGTCCATCGGCACATCCAGCGCCAGCGAGAAGGTCACCATGCAGGTCGACAGCAACGCGCAGCCGAACATGTCGAAACGCGGCGGCGACGTGATCTCTTCGCCCGGCAGGAAGCGATGCACGGCGAACATGCCGATCACGCCGACCGGCACGTTGATGAGAAAAATCCAGTGCCAGCCGATGGTCTGCGACAACCAGCCGCCCGTCACCGGACCGACCACGGGACCGAGCTGCCCGGCAATCGAAATGAAAGCCAGCGCCGAAATGTACTGCGCCCCCGGCACGCTGCGCAGCACGGCCAGGCGTCCTATCGGCAGCAGCATGGAACCGCCCACGCCTTGCACCACCCGCGCCAGCAGCAGCTGCGGCAGCGAGTGTGCATTGGCGCACAGCAGCGAACCGAGCACGAAGAGAAGAATGGCAAGGAAGTAGACGCGGCGGGTGCCGAAACGGTCCGCCAGCCAGCCGGAGGCCGGCGTCAGCGACGCCATCGTCAACGTATAAGACACCACCACCGGGTGCATCGCCAGCACCGGCTCGCCAAGACTGGCGGCCATGGAAGGCAAGGCGGTGTTGACGATGGTGGTGTCCAGCGTCTGCATGAAAAAGCCCGATGCGACGATCCACAACAGGGCTTTTTGAGAACGGGAAGAATTAAGGGACATAAAACAAGATTCTATCGTCCCTCGCGATCCGGCAACAAGATCAGAAAGCCGCCGGACGCCACTTCAGCAAACGCTTCTCCAGCGACGTCAGCAGGTAGTCCGCCAACAGCGCCACCACCGCCAGCACGATCATTGCCGCAAACACGCCGCTGGCGTTGAACGCACCTTGCGCCGTCGAGATCAGCAGGCCGATGCCTTGCTTGGAGCCGAGGAACTCGCCCACGACGGCGCCGACCAGCGCGAAACCGAAGCTCACGTGCAAGCTCGCCAGGATCCAGCTCAATGCCGACGGAATCACCACCGCCGTCGTCACCTGGCGACGCGAGGCGCCGAGGATCTGCGCGTTGGCGATCATGTAGCGGTCGGCTTCACGCACGCCCTGGAAGGCGTTGCCGAACACCACGAAGAACACCATCACCACCGCCAGCGCCACCTTGGACGCCATGCCCAGGCCCAGCGCGATGACGAAGATGGAGCCCAGCACCACACGTGGAATCGAGTTGGCGATCTGGATGTACAGGCTGAACACGTCCGACATCAGCTTGTTGCGGCCCAGCGCGATGCCGGCAATGATGCCTGCGACCGAACCGATCAGGAAGCCCAGCACGGTCTCTTCCAGCGTCACCATGACCTGCACCCACAACGGGCCTTGCGAGGTACCTTCCATGATCCAGTCATAAATCTGGATCACGATCAGCGACGGCTGCGAGAAGAAGAAAGGATCGATCCATTGCATCGTGGCGGACAATTCCCAGCCGCCGAGGATGATGACCAGGATCGCCAGGCGCAGTGAAATCACCAGCCAGTAGCGTTGCTTGATCTTGCGTTGCGCTTCGCGTTCGACTTCGGCGATCGCTTCCGGGCTCATGGCGCGGCTTGTATTTACTTGTGTCATGTTGCTCACCTGTCTTGTCGTGTATTGTCGTTGGTGGTGTAAGGAGCAGAAAATATCTCTGTGGAGAACGCCTACTTGATCTGCACTTCTTCACGCAGATCGGACCAGATCTTGCGCGAGATGTCGATGAAGCGCTGCTCGTAGCGCACCTCATCCATCACGCGCGGCCGCGGCAGGTCGATCTGGTAGGTGCTCTTCAGAGTGGCCGGTCGCGCTGTCAGCACATAGACCTTGTCGGCCAGCGCGATAGCTTCTTCCAGGTCGTGGGTGACGAACACCACCGAACCGGAATGCGCCGACCACAGCTGCAGCAGTTCGTCCTGCATCAGCGTGCGGGTCTGCATGTCGAGCGCGCTGAACGGCTCGTCCATCAGCAGGATTTCAGGGCTGTTGATGAAGGTCTGGGCCAGCGCCACGCGCTTGCGCATGCCGCCCGACAATTGATGCGGATAGTGGTCTCCGAACTTGTCGAGACCGACGCGACGGATCCATTCGTTGGCCAGTTCGTAAGCCTGCTCTTTCGGCTTGCCGCGGAACAGCGGACCGGCGGCGACGTTGTCGCGCACGCTGCGCCACGGGAACACGGCGTCGTTCTGGAACACGAAGCCGATGCGCGGATCGATGCCGTTGACCGGCTCGCCCATCACGCGCACCTGGCCGATGGTCGGCTTGAGCAGACCGGTGATCAGGCTCAGCGTGGTCGACTTGCCGCAGCCGGTAGGGCCGACTACGGCAACGAACTCGCCACGCGCGACGCTCATGGAAAAATCGCGCAAGGCGACGGTGACGTTGCCGTCGGCGGTGATGAAGCGGCACGACACGTTGTCCAGCTCAATGGCCGGCGTATCCAGCTTGTTGACTGGTTTTACGGAAGCGGTGGCGGTTTGATTCATGAAGACTCTCTCGTCTGTTTTTTGGATTGCTGGCCGCGAAACGTCCCTCCGCGGACATTCCGGAGAACGCCCGCGTCAGGTGTCTGCTGCTCGCGCTTGGTTGAAACAGGCCTGCCCGGCAAATAGAAATGGAAACGGGCGTGCCGCAGAACCCGGATTACTTGACCTGGTTCACGAATTCATTGGTGTAGGTCTTGGACAGGTCGATGTGCTTGCCCTTGACGTTGGGGTTGAAACCGGCCAGCACCGACAGCACGGTTTCGGGACCACCGACCGGCATCTTGCCGTCAGGCGAATACATCGGCAGCGAGTTTTCCAACGCCTGGATGTACAGCGGCTTGTTGTTGCCGTAGTAGTCCTTCGGCATCTTGTCGGCGATCTCGGTGGCGCTGTGGGTCTTGATGAACCTGAGCGTCTTCACGAAAGCGCGCGCCAGCTTGGTGGCGTCGTCCTTGTGGCCGTTCAGCCAATTGCGCTGCACGTACAGGCTGGATGCCGGATACAGGCCGCCCAGCGCCTTCACGGTGCCCTCCACCGAACGCATGTCGACCAGCACCTTGGCTTCGCCGGTCTTGAGCATCTGCGACACGGTCGGCTCGGTGGTCATGCCGGCGTCGATACGGCCCTGCTTCATGGCGGCAATGAAGGTATTGTCGGCGCCGACCGGCAGCACCGAGTATTCCTTGGAAGTGATGTTGTAGCGCGACGCCAGGTATTGCGTCAGGAAGTTGGTCGACGAGCCGAGGCCGGTCACGCCCAGTGTCTTGCCCTTGACGTCGCCCATGTTCTTGATCGAGGCGGAGGCCTTGGTCGAGACCAGTTCCACCTCGCCCGGGACCTGGCCGAAGATCACGATGGCGGTGATTTCCTTGCCCTTGCTTTGCAGGTCGATGGAGTGGTCGTAGAAGCCGACCACCGCCTGCACCGCGCCGGCCAGCAATTCATTCTCGGCATCGACGCCGGCCGGCTGCGATTGCAGCTCGACGTCCAGGCCTTCTTCCTTGAAATAGCCCAGTTGTTCGGCCAGCTTGGCCGGCAGGTAAACCATCTTGGTGATGCCGCCGACCATGATGGTGATCTTGCCTGCGGCCGACGCCGTACCCGGCAAGGCCATCATGGTGGCGCCGGCTACGGCCAGCGAAATCAGCGTGCGACGGATGTTCTTGTTCATGGAGTCTCCTGGAAGGAATGATTCAAATTGTTATGGTGGAGCAAGTCTTTACTTCACCTGGTTCACGAATTCGTTGGTGTAGGTCTTGGACAAATCGATTTTCTTACCCTTGATGTTGGGATTGAACGCCGCCATCACCTTGAGCACCACTTCGGGACCTTCGGCCGGCATCTTGCCGTCCGGCGAATATATCGGCAGCGAGGCCTTCAAGGCCTGCACGTACAGCGCCTTGTTGCCGCCGTAATAGTCGGCCGGCATTTTGGCGGCGATTTCTTCCGCGCTATGGGTCTGGATGTATTGCAGTGTACGGACAAATGCGCGCGCCAGCTTGGCGGCTTCGGGCTTGTGCGTCTTCAGCCAGGCGCCCTGCACGTACACGGCCGAGGCTGGATACAGGCCGCCCAGCGCGGCGCGCGTGCCGGCGGCGCTGTTCATGTCGACCAGCACCTTGGCTTCGCCGCTGGCCAGCAGCATCGAAGTGGTCGGCTCGGTGGTCCAGACCACGTCGACGCGTTTTTGCTTGAGTGCGGCGATCAGCGTATTGCCGGCGCCGACCGGCAGCATCGAGTAGTCGCTGGTCTTGAGGCCGCTGCGGCTGGCCAGGTATTGCGCCAGGAAACTGGATGACGAGCCGAGACCGGTCACGCCCAGCGTGCGGCCCTTGAGGTCGGTCATGCTGCGCACTTGCGTTGCGAGGTCGCTGCGCACCATCTCCATGCCGCCCGGCACCACCAGCAGCTGGGTGATGGACTGGACTTCCTTGCCCTTGCTTTGCAGGTCGATGGAATGATCGTAGTAACCGACCACCGCCTGGACGGCGCCGGCCAGCAATTCATTCTCGGCGTCCACCCCGGCCTGCTGCGACTGCAGCTCGACGTCGAGGCCTTCATCCTTGAAATAACCGAGGTTTTCCGCCAGCTTGGGCGGCAGGTAGATCAGCTTGTTGATGCCGCCGACCATGATGGTGATCTTGCTGTCGGCGGCTTGGGCCGCCGATGGGACAGCCACGCTCAGCAGCGCAGTGGAAAACAAGGTGCCGATGACATAAGCACACACATTGAAGCGTTGACGCATTATGATGCCTCCTGAATGAGATGGAAGACTGCCGGCAGGGTGCAAGCAGTTCACTCAAGTTCTTATTAATATAGTTGGCGCTATTCTAAGAACCGGAAACCTTCATCCAGCTTTCCAAATCCGGTGTTTCTTCTGTGCACCGCAACAAAAAATATAGGCTTTTGCATGAAACTGCTGCTGATCGAAGACAACCCGCCGCTGGCGCATTGGCTCACGCAGATCCTGAGGGAAAACAAGTTCAGCGTCGACGTCGCCAGCGACGGCGAGATGGCCGATCACGTGCTGCACACGGAAAACTACGACGTCGTGCTGCTCGATCTGATGCTGCCCAAGATGCACGGCAAGAACGTGCTGCGCCGCCTGCGCGAGCGTCATAACGCGGTGCCGGTGATGATCCTGACCGCCAGCGGCTCCATCGACGAGAAGGTCGAATGCCTCGGCGCCGGCGCCGACGACTACCTGGTCAAACCCTTTGAAGTACGCGAGCTGGTGGCCCGCATCAAGGTGCTGATCCGCCGCCAGACGCCCGACAAGGCCGCCGAAATCCATTGCGGCGACCTCAGCTACGACAGCAACACGCGCCAGTTCGCCATCGCCGGCAAGACACTGGCGCTGCCCGCCCGCGAACACGACGTGCTTGAAATCCTCATGCTCAAGCAGGGCAAGACGGTATCCAAGAATGCACTGGTGAACGGCATCTTCAATTTGTCCGAAGAACCGAGCGCCGACGCCATCGAAATCTACATCTCGCGCCTGCGCAAGAAACTGGAACCCTCGCAGGCGGCCATCATGACGCTGCGCGGCCTGGGCTACCTGCTGAAACAAAAAGATGATAGTTAGCCTGCGTCTGCGGCTGCTGCTGTGGCTGCTGATTCCGTTGACCGTCTACGTCGGCGTCAGCACCAGCTTCACGCATGACAGCGCGGTCGCCAGCGCCGACCTGGTGCAGGACCGCGCGCTGCTGGCGTCGGCGCGCATGATCGCCGGCCAGGTGACGTGGGAAGACGGCGCCCCGGTCGTCAACATCCCGCCGGCCGCGCTGGAAATGTTCGCCTCACCCGACCACGACGAGGTCTATTACCAGGTGCTGATGGATGACAACACGCTGCTGGCCGGGCGTCCGGACTTCCCGGTCGACATCGACTTCTCGCTGATCGCACCCGCCTACGCCACCACGTATTTCAACAACCAGCCGCTGCGCGTGGTCAGCTACGTGCGCGCGCTGTACGACAACGGCACGCTGCGCATGGTGGCGGTGTCGGTGGGCCAGACCATGCGCGGCCACGCACAGCTGCTCGATGAATTGTGGCGCCCCGCGCTGCATCGCCAGATCGTCATGCTGCTGCTGGCAATTGCGCTAGTGGTGGTCGGCCTGACGATGGAGCTGCGCCCGATCCTGCGCGTGAAGGATGAACTCGCCACGCGCGAACCCAATTCGCTCACGCCCTTGCGCGCCGGCGAGCTGCAGGTGGAACTGCGCCCCATCGTGGTCGCCATCAACCAGTACATCCAGCGCCTGAACACCCAAGTCGCGGTGCAGAAGCGCTTCATCGCCGACGCCGCGCACCAGTTGCGCACGCCGCTGACGCTGATCGATTCGCAGATCCAGTTTGCGCGCCAGCTCAACGATCCGCAGCGCCTGCCGCAAGTCTTGCAAGCGCTGCAGGACAGCAGCCGCAACATGACCGACCTGACCAACAAGCTGTTGCAACTGTCGCAGGCGGAGGCGTCCAACAGCACCGCCTTCCCGCGCCAGCCGATCGAGCTGGTGGGACTGGCGGCGACGGTGCTGGAAGAACTGGTCAGCCTGGCGCAGCGCAAGCACATCGACCTCGGCATGGAGACAGCCGTCGACGAAGCCTGGGTCATGGGCAGCCAGGCGCTGTTCTCCGGCATGCTGATGAACCTGATCGACAATGCGCTGCGCTACACCCCGGAACACGGCAAGGTCACCGTCGGCGTGGCGCTGGAAGACAACAAGGAAGTCATCATCACCGTCGCCGACAACGGCCCCGGCATTCCCGCCGAAGTACGCGAACGCGTGTTCGAACGCTTCTATCGGAACGCAGCACCGGACCAGCACGGGGCCGGCCTCGGCATGGCGATCGTGAAGGAAATCGTGCAGGCTTCGCACGGGACGATCATCTTGGGGACGGACCGGGATGGAAAAGGATTGACGGTGACGGTGAAGTTGCCGATTTGCACGCGGCCTTGAATATTCGCCGCTGAAATGAAAAAAGCCAGCGCGAACGCTGGCTTTTTTGAATCCTGGTGGAAAGTGCAAGTTTCGAACTTGCGACCCCTGCAGTGTGAATGCAGTGCTCTACCCCTGAGCTAACCTTCCCTTGCTGTCGCCACCCACCGCGAGGGTTGGTGTGAAGCGGCCCGAATTATGACACAGAATTGCCGCTGCGGGCAAGCTGCTTGTCGTTTCTGCTTATTTTTTCCAAACAATTTACGCCGGCGGCGCTTCCGGCTCGGGTTCTTTGCGCCATACGCAAGTACCGCGCACTTCCTTGTCGAGCGTGTTGAGGACGGTTTCGTGCAGGCCCAGTTCCGCTTCGGTGGCGGCAACCACGATGACATCGGCCAGTGGCGCCAGTTCGAGTTTGACGGCGCCGTCTTCATCGCCGCCGCCGGCAGCCAGGTCCATGGTCAGGCTGTTCTGGCCGCGCGTCATGGCCAGGTAGACCTCGGCCAGCAGCGCGGCGTCGAGCAAGCCGCCGTGCAGGGTGCGGTGGGCGTTGGAGATGCCGTAGCGGTCGCACAGCGCGTCGAGCGAGTTGCGGCGGCCGGGATGCTGTTCCTTGGCCATTTGCAGCGAGTCGATGACGTTGTCGACGTGTTCCTTGAACGGCGGCAGTCCGAGCAGCTTGAATTCGGCGTCGAGGAAGCCGACGTCGAAGGAGGCGTTGTGGATGATGATTTCGGCGCCGCGCACGTAGTCGCGGAACTCGTCGGCGATTTCGGCGAACTTGGGCTTGTCGCTGAGGAACTCGGTGGTCAGTCCGTGCACCGCCAGCGCGCCTTCTTCGGAGTCGCGCTCGGGATTGATGTAGAAGTGCAGGTTGTTGCCGGTCAGCTGGCGGTTGAGCAATTCAACGCAGCCGATTTCAATGACGCGATCGCCGGTGCGGGCGTTCAGGCCGGTGGTTTCGGTGTCGAGGACGATTTGTCGCATGAGGATTCCGTTAGCTGGTGCTGAGCCTGCGCTCAGAGGACGGTTTCAACGCCGCGGTTGGCGAGCTGGTCGGCGCGCTCGTTGCCGGGATGGCCGGCGTGGCCCTTGACCCAGCGCCATTCGATCTTGTGCTGCGCCTGCGCGGCGTCAAGCGCCTGCCACAGGTCGACGTTCTTGACCGGTTCACGCGCTGCGGTTTTCCAGCCGCGCGCCTTCCAGCCGTGGATCCATTCGCTGATGCCTTTTTGCACGTACTGGCTGTCGGTGTAGACGGTGACGTCGCAGCGACGGGTCAAGGCACCGAGCGCTTCGATCACGGCCTTGAGTTCCATGCGGTTGTTGGTGGTGTTGCGTTCGCCGCCGCACAGCTCCTTCTCGCGGCCGCCCGCTATCAGCAGCGCACCCCAGCCGCCGGTGCCGGGATTGCCCTTGCAGGCGCCGTCGGCGTAGATTTCCACGCGGTCCAGCACTTCTTTGTTCATGCTTGCTTCTGTCATTGCCTGATTACTTTGGTCGTTGATGTAGATCGTTGATGATGCCCTCCCGCTTTTTGGCGGGAAGGCGGCATTCTATTCCTTATGGATGCGATTGGTCGCGGGCATGCCTTTGGGCACCTTGACCTTTTGCTTGCTCCAGGCCGGGCCGATCAGGCGCATGCCCTTGACGCGCTTGATCGCCTGCACGATGTAGACCGCGCCGAAATACGGCCACCAGCGGTCGCCGGCTTTTTCCATGAAGTGGAAACGGTCCAGCCATTTATCGGTGGCGCAAGGCGGCGCATAACAGCCGAAGTGGCCGCGGTTGACTTCCATGTTGAGCAGCTTGAGCCAGTCCTTCAGGCGCGGCAGGCGGATGAATTCGCCGTCCTGCGGCAGGAAGTGGGCGCCGGTCAGCCGGCCTGCTACCTGGCGTGCGCCCCACAGGCTGGTCGGATTGAAGCCGCAGATGATGACCTGGCCTTCCGGGATCAGCACGCGCTCGACTTCGCGCAGCACCTGATGCGGTTCGGCGCTGAACTCCAGCACGTGCGGCAGCACCACCAGGTCGAGGCTTTGCGTGGCGAACGGCAGCTCGGAAAAATCATGCGCCACCACCAGCGGGATCTCGCGTCCTTCCTGCAAGCCGGCCGAGGCTTCGGTCGGCAGGCAATTGTCGGTGAGCCAGCGATAAGGCATGCGGTTGGCTTGCAGCGCGTTGATCTGCGGCATGCCGATCTGCACCGCGTTGAATCCGAAAATATCGGCTGTGAGCGCGTCCAGGTGCTTCTGCTCCCAGGCGCGGACGTAGTTGCCCATCGGCGTATGCAGCCAGTCGTCGAGGGCTATAATGGCCTTTCCCGAATCCGTATCGACTTCCGCCATCACGCGCGCCCGCCCAACCATGTCAGCCATCCAGCCAGCAGCATCGTCCGCATCTTCTGATTCATCCACATCCTTGAGTGTTCTGACAGTTCCTGCATTTGACGATAATTACCTGTGGTTGATTCATGACGGCGTCAATGCGGCGATCGTCGATCCGGGCGATGCCGCTCCGGTCCTGGCAGCGCTCGAGGCACACGGCCTGACGCTGGCCGCTATTCTACTGACTCATCATCATGCTGACCATGTCGGCGGCGTTCCGGCCTTGTTGCAACATGGACAAGTTCCGGTCTACGGCCCCGCCGGCGAAGCGATTCCGACGATTACCCACCCCTTGTGGGAAGACGACCTGGTGCATCTGGCCGCCCTCGGCCTCGACCTCAATGTCATCGACGTACCGGGTCACACTAAAGGTCACATTGCTTACTACGCCGCACGACAGGGCTGGCTGTTCTGCGGCGACACGCTGTTTGCGGGCGGCTGCGGCCGCCTGTTCGAAGGCACGCCGCAGCAGATGGTGGCCTCGCTCAACAAACTGACCGCCCTGCCCGCCGCCACCAAAGTCTACTGCGCCCACGAATATACCCTGTCCAACCTGCGCTTCGCGCGCGAAATCGAACCGGGCAACGCCGCGCTGGCCGCGCGCATCGATGTGGAACAGGCCAAACGCGCCCGCAACGAGCCGACCGTACCCACCACCATCGCGCTCGAAATCGCCACCAACCCTTTCCTGCGCTACAAGGAAACCGCCGTCATCGCCCGCTTGCAAGAAGCCGGCCGTTTGCCTGCCTCAGGGAAACAAGTTGATCCGGCAGAAACATTCGGCGCGCTGCGCGAATGGAAGAATACCTACAAATAGACCGTGAATAGGTCCTTTTTCGGACAAATACCAAACGAATCAAGGGCTTAAGCTTTGTAACATAAGTGAATTTTTACTTGACGAGTGAAAAGGGGCTTACGTACACTCCGTCTAGTCTCCAAATCCACCGGCTTGCAAGCCGTTTTTAGATAAACGGGCGATTTTGTTGTTTTTTAATGACAGAACCGCCGGACGCATCATTGCTTTCGTTCGGACACATACTTCCTGGAAGGAGGTGGCGTGCATCCGAGACGACCGGTGAATTTACAATGCGAAGTTAAACGCTTCTTCAGCCTCAGGCACAGGATCACGTACCCATGCAGCTAACATTCCGGAAACTGGCGATCGCAACGCTTTTCTCTCTCGGTACCCCCCTCCTGGCCCACGCCAACGACATCTCGATCTACCCCGCAGCTTTCAACGCCATCAATCCGAACGATCCTTCGTCCGCGCTGCCGGGCATGGAAGACATCGATATCTGGGCGCGCATCCGCAAGGGCTTCGGCATTCCCAATCTGGAAAACCCGCTGGTCGACAACCAGACCCAGTGGTATAGCTCGCGCCCTGACTATATCCAGCGTACCACCGTGCGTGCATCGCGCTATCTGTTCCACGTCGTGCAGGAACTCGAAAAGCGCGGCATGCCGACCGAACTGGCGCTGCTGCCGTTCATCGAATCCGCCTTCAACCCGCAAGCGCTGTCGACCGCCAAAGCGGCCGGCATGTGGCAGTTCATTCCCTCGACCGGGCGCGACTACAACCTGAAGCAAAACCTGTTCACCGACGAGCGCCGCGACGTGCTGGCCTCGACCGATGCAGCGCTGACCTACCTCCAGAAACTCTATGGCATGTTCGGCGACTGGCAACTGGCGCTGGCCGCGTACAACTGGGGTGAAGGCTCGGTGCAGCGCGCCGTCAACCGCAACCTGGCCGCCGGCCTGCCGATCGATTTCAACACGCTGTCGGCGCAAATGCCCAACGAGACGCGCAACTACGTGCCGAAGCTGCAAGCCGTCAAGAACATCATCGCCATGCCGGGCGACTTCGGCATCGACCTGCCCAAGGTCGACAACCAGCCCTACTTCGTCACCATCGGCAAGACCCGCAACATCGACGTGAAGGTGGCTGCGCAACTGGCCGAATTGTCGCTCGACGAGTTCAAGGCGCTCAACCCGCAGTTCAACCGCCCGGTCATCATCGGCGGCGACGACACCAAGATCCTGCTGCCGGAAAGCAACGCCGAGAAGTTCAAGACCAACATGTCCAAGTTCACGCAGGCGCTGAGCTCGTGGACCGCCCATACCGTGTCGAGTGCGCGTGAGCGCATCGAAACCATCGCCAGCCGCTTCGGCACCACGCCGGACGTGATTCGCAGCGTCAACCAGATCCCGCCGAAGATGGTCCTGAAAGCCGGCTCCATGATTCTGGTGCCGAAGACCGAAACCTCGATGGAAGCCGACATCACGCCTGAAATGGCCGACAGCGCCCGCCTCGCCGTGGCGCCGGACGTGCCCGACTTCAAGCGTATCTACGTGAAGGCCGGGAAGCGCGATACGCTGGCCTCGATCGCCAGCCGCTACCGCGTCAGCGTGGTCCAGATCAAGCAATGGAACAGCCTGCACCGCGACACGCTGGCCAACGGCCAAAGCCTGCAGCTGCAAGTGCCTTACCAGACGCCTGCCGCCGCGCCGATACGCGTACGCCAGGTCATCCATGCCCCGGCCAAGCCTATCCGCAAGGCGCCCGCCGTGGTGGCCAAGAACACCCGCGCCGCGCCGGCGCCGGCGCGCAAAGGCGCCGCGCAGATCACGCTGGCGTCGGAAAGCGGCAACCGCCGCCGCTGATATCGGCAGAGCAGGTTCAGCGACGACGGAAAGGCCGGGACGCGTTCCCGGCCTTTTTTATTTCGGCGGATTTTTCCCGCACTGCAAAACGACAGGCTTCATAGCGCTTTTGCCGGGCGCATCCCCATCAATTCGCTATTTTCTTCTCGGAATATGTCGACAATACGGTGCATCGCCTGCCGCGCCGCCGCATAAGTCATCGCTCCGCGCGCCTTCATTTTCCGGAAATCCGGTGCTATGATTCAGTCGCGCAAACGTTTGCGCGCAAATGCAGAACACCCCAATAACAGCATGCCGATCCACACGAATTGCTGCTCACATCGAATATCTGGAATCTGGAGACATCATGAATAAACGTATCCGCCTCAAGCTGATTGCCGCCGCCGTCCTCGTTTGCGCCCTGCCGGCCCTGCCCGTGCTGGCGCAGGCCCAAACTGCCGCCAAGCCCAAGGTCGCGCTGGTGATGAAGTCGCTGGCCAATGAATTCTTCCTGACCATGGAAAACGGCGCCAAGGAGCACCAGAAGGCGCATGCCGCGCAATACGACCTGATCGCCAACGGCATCAAGGACGAGCAGGACACCGCCAACCAGATCAAGATCGTCGAACAGATGATCGTCTCCAAGGTCAGCGGCCTGGTGATCGCACCGGCTGATTCCAAGGCGCTGGTGCCGGTGATCAAGAAGGCCATCGACGCCGGCATCATCGTGGTCAACATCGACAACAAGTTCGACGACGCCGCGCTGAAGGAAAAGGGCATCACGGTGCCGTTCGTCGGCCCGGACAACCGCAAGGGCGCCAAGCTGGTCGGCGACTTCCTGGCCAAGCAGATCAAGAGCGGCGACAAGGTCGCGATCATCGAAGGCGTCTCGACCACCTTCAATGCACAGCAACGCACGCTGGGCTTCCAGGACGCCATGGGTGCAGCCGGCGCCAAGGTGGTGTCGGTACAATCGGGCCAATGGGAAATCGATCCGGGCAACAAGGTCGCCGCTTCGATGCTGAACGCCAATCCTGACATCAAGGCGATCCTGGCCGGCAACGACAACATGGCGCTGGGTGCGGTGGCCGCAGTCAAGGCTGCCGGCAAGACCGGCAAGGTGCTGGTGGTCGGCTACGACAACATCAACGCCATCAAGCCGATGCTCAAGGACGGCCGCGTACTGGCGACCGCCGATCAGTTCGCTTCGCAGCAAGCCGTGTTCGGCATCGAAACGGTCCTGAAAGCACTGGCCGAGAAAAAGCCGCAAAGCAGCCTGAGCGGCGCGGTTGAAACCAAGGTCCAGCTGGTGACCAAGGACAGCAAGTAAGCCATAGAGAAATACCGGGCGGGACGCGCGTGCAGCGTGTGCGTTCTGCCCACACCGGCCCACACCGCAATCAAGCAACACCGAATTCCTGAACCACACCTTTACGGTGGAGACTGCATGTCCAATCCATCATCCCCGGCTTTGCTGTCGCTCAGCGGCATCGGCAAGACCTACATCGAACCGGTGCTCGCCGAGGTCTCGCTGGAAATCCGTCCGGGCCAGATCCTCGCGCTGACCGGCGAAAACGGCGCCGGCAAAAGCACGCTGTCGAAAATCGTCTGCGGCCTGGTGCAATCCACCACCGGCGCCATGCGGCTCGACGGCCAGCCGTACCAGCCACGCTCGCGCACCGAGGCCGAACAGCTCGGCATCCGCATGGTGATGCAGGAACTGAATCTGATCCCAACGCTGAGCATCGCCGAAAACCTGTTCCTGAACCAGTTGCCGCAACGCTTCGGCTGGATCGACAAGCCGAAACTGGCCGCACTGGCGCAAGCGCAAATGGCAGCGGTCGGCCTGACCGACATCGATCCGTGGACGCCGGTCGGCGAACTCGGCGTCGGCCATCAGCAAATGGTGGAGATCGCGCGCAACCTGATCGGCAGCTGCCGCCTGCTGGTGCTGGACGAACCCACCGCGATGCTGACCAGCCGCGAAGTGGAATTGCTGTTCGCGCAGATCGCGCGGCTGCAATCGGAAGGCGTGGCGATCATCTACATCTCGCACCGCCTGGAAGAATTGAAACAGGTCGCCGACCGCATCGCCGTGCTGCGCGACGGCAAACTGGTCTGCGACGACATGATCGACGGCTACAGCAGCGACGCACTGGTGCAACTGATGGTCGGCCGCGCCGCCGAAGCCGAACTTGATCTCGGCCATCGCGAGATCGGCGCACCGCTGCTGCGCGTGCGCAATCTGGGCCGCGGCAACGCCGTGGCGCCGGCTTCGTTCGACTTGCGCGCCGGAGAAATCCTCGGCATCGCCGGCCTGATCGGCTCGGGGCGCACCGAACTGCTGCGCCTGGTCTTCGGCGCCGACCGCGCCGATCAGGGCGAAGTCTTCATCGGCGACCAGGCTGAAGCGGCCGATATCCGCTCGCCGAAACAGGCGATCGCCGCCGGCATCGCCATGATCACCGAAGACCGCAAGAGCCAGGGCCTGCTGCTGCCGCAGTCGATCGCCGTCAACACCACGCTGGCAAAACTCGGCGATGTCAGCAAGATGGGACTTCTTGACGGCGACGCCGAAGCGACCGTCGCCGGCGACTACATCAAGCGCCTGCGCATCCGCTCGCGCGACGGCTCGCAAGCAGCCGGTGAACTGTCCGGCGGCAACCAGCAGAAAGTCGTCATCGCACGCTGGCTCTACCGCGATTGCCCGATCATGCTGTTCGACGAACCGACGCGCGGCATCGACATCGGCGCCAAATTCGACATCTACAAACTGATGGCCGATCTGTCGCGCCAGGGCAAGGGCCTGCTGATCGTCTCCAGCGACCTGCGCGAACTGATGCTGATCTGCGACCGCATTGCAGTGATGAGCGCAGGCAAACTGGTCGATACCTTCGAACGCGGCCAATGGAGCCAGGAAGCGATTCTCGCCGCGGCGTTCAGCGGCTACATGAATTCGCCGTCCGCTACCGCGGAACAAACCGCCTGACCATGACGACACCAACACACACGCACAATAAGCCGAGATCATGACCCATCCCAACCGCACCTTTTCCGTCTACGGCCTGTCCGCTGTCAAGAACTACCTCGGCCTGATCGGCGCCCTGCTCGCCATGTGCGTGCTGTTCTCCTTCCTGAGCGAGAACTTCCTCACGCTGGGCACGTTCAGCACGCTCTCCAACGACATCCCGACGCTGGTCGTGATGGCGGTCGGCATGACCTTCGTCCTGATCGTCGGCGGCATCGATCTGTCGGTCGGATCGGTGATGGCGCTGGCCGCATCGATCCTGTCGATGGCGATGGTGCGCTGGGGCTGGCCGCTGTTTGCCGCCGGCCTGCTCGGCATCCTCGTCGCCAGTTTGTGCGGCATGCTGACCGGCCTGATCTCGGTCGGCTGGCGCATTCCCTCCTTCATCGTTTCGCTGGGCGTGCTGGAAATGGCGCGCGGCATGGCCTACCAGGTCACCAATTCCCGCACCGAATACATCGGCAGCGCGGTCGACGGCATCAGCTCGCCGATTTTCCTCGGCCTGTCGCCGGCCTTCATCGCGTCGATTGCAGTCGTCGTCATCGGCCACCTGGTGCTGACGCGCACGGTGCTCGGACGCCACTGGATCGGCATCGGCACCAACGAAGAAGCGGTGCGCCTGGCCGGTATCGATCCGCGTCCGAGCAAGATCCTGGTGTTCGCACTGATGGGCTTGCTGGCCGGCGTCGGTGCACTGTTCCAGGTGTCGCGCCTGGAAGCGGCCGATCCCAACGGCGGCGTCGGCATGGAGCTGCAGGTGATCGCGGCGGTCGTGATCGGCGGCACCAGCCTGATGGGCGGACGCGGCTCGGTCATCAGCACCTTCATCGGCGTGCTGATCATCTCGGTACTGGAAGCCGGGCTGGCGCAGATCGGCGTGTCCGAACCGATGAAGCGCATCATCACCGGCCTGGTGATCGTCGCTGCCGTCGTGCTCGACACCTATCGCCGCCGCGGCGAACGCAACACGCATTGACACGCATTGACACGCATTGACACGCATTGACATGCATTGATACCCGCCAGGCCGTACCGGACAACATACATTCAGCGACAAGAAAAACATGGCAACCATCAAGGACGTAGCGCGCCACGCAGGTGTTTCGTACACCACCGTGTCGCACGTGCTGAACAAGACCCGCCCGGTCAGCGCCGAGGCGCGCGACCGCGTGCTGGTGGCAGTCGAGGCGCTGGCCTACGTACCCAGCGCATTGGCGCGCTCGCTGCGCAGCAACGCCACCGGCAGTATCGGCCTGATCATCCCGAACAACACCAATCCGTATTTTTCGGAAGTGGCGCGCGGGATTGAAGACAGCTGCTACCAGGCCGGCTACAGCGTGATCCTGTGCAACTCCGACGACGATCCCGACAAGCAGCGCGACTATCTCAACGTGCTGCTGACCAAGCGCTGCGACGGCCTGATCGTGGCGACGCTGGCGCAGACCGACGGCGAACTGCTGCGCAAGATGAAAGTGCCGACCGTGTTGCTCGACCGCGCGCCGAAAGACATGGCGATCGACCTGGTGGCGGTCGACAACGCCGCCGGCGGCGCGCTGGCAGCGGAGCATTTGCTGGCGCTGGGACGCCGTCGCATCGCCTGCATCGGCGGTCCCGAAAGCCTGGACATTTCCTCGGAACGCATCGCCGGTTTGCGCCGCAAACTGCAAACCGCCGGCATCGCCATCGCGCCGGATCAGCTGGCTTACGCAGACTTCACCAGCGCCGGCGGTTATGCCGCAGCGCGTGCGCTGCTCTCCGGCGCGCAAGCGCCAGACGCCATTTTCTGCTGCAATGACCTGATGGCGATCGGCGCGCTGCGTGCCGCCGCCGAGCGCGGCATCGACGTGCCGGACGCCTTGTCGGTAATCGGCTTCGATGACATCGACCTGGCCAGCTTCGTCCACCCGCCGCTGACCAGCGTGTCGCAGAACACGCGCACGCTAGGCCAGCTGACTGCGCAATGCCTGCTCGAACGCATTGCCGATCCGACGCGCCCGGTGCAGCGCCAGACCATCACGCCGCAATTGCATGTGCGCGGTTCGACCGTACGTTCGGCAACGTAAGCGCATGGCGGCACAACGGCATCCATTCAACAACACCATTCATCAACCGGTCGGAAACACATGATAGTCATCATCGGCAGCATCAACATGGATCTGGTCTTGCGCGTGCCGCGCATGCCGCTCCCGGGAGAAACCATCACCGGCGGCCAGTTCCGCACCATCCCCGGCGGCAAGGGTGCCAACCAGGCGGTGGCCTGTGCACGCCTGAGCGCAGACGACGTCAAGGTCGCGATGGTGGCCTGCCTGGGCGACGACGCCTTCGGCGCCGAGTTGCGCGCCGCGCTGCGCAAAGACGGCATCGACGACAGCCATGTCACGACGATTGCAGGCACGGCGTCCGGCATCGCCTCCATCCTGGTCGACGACAACGGCCAGAACAGCATCGTGCTGGCTTCCGGTGCCAACGCCGAACTCAGCCCGGCCCACATCGACGCCGCACGCGGCCTGATCGAACAGGCGCGCATCGTCGTGCTGCAACTGGAGTCGCCGCTGCCGACCGTGATCCACGCCATCCGGCTGGCGCATGCGCTGGGCAAGACCGTGGTGCTCAATCCGGCTCCAGCACAAGCCTTGCCGACCGAATTACTGGGACAAATCGATTACCTGGTGCCCAATGAAATCGAAGCTGCGATGCTGGCCGGCATGCCCGCCAGCGGAATTGACAATGACGAACAGATCGCCGCAGTGATCAGCAAGTTGCGTGCGGCCGGCTCGACCAACGTGCTGGTCACGCTGGGAGACAAAGGTGTCTATGCGGCGCTGGAATCCGGCTCCGAACATGTCGACGCGCAAGCGGTCAAGGCGGTCGACACCACCGCCGCCGGCGACACCTTCATCGGCGGTTTTGTCGCCGCGCTGGCGGAAGGCCGCAGCGAAGCCGAGGCCATCGCACTGGGCCAGCGTGCGGCAGCCATCAGCGTGGCACGCGTGGGCGCGCAAACATCCATTCCTTCCCGCCGGGAAGTGGCAGACTGAGCAAGGAGAACCGACATGAAGAAAACACCGCTGCTCAACATCGCGCTGTCGCAACTGATCGCCTCGCTCGGCCACGGCGACAGCATCGTCATCGGCGATGCCGGCCTGCCGGTTCCTCCCGGCGTGCCACTGATCGACCTGGCGCTGACGCGCGGCGTCCCCGGCTTCATGGATACGCTGCAAACCGTGCTGGCCGAAATGCACGTCGAACATCATGTGCTGGCCGACGAACTGGCTCAGCGCAGCCCGCAACTGGCGCAGCAAGTCGGGCTGCTCGGCCTGGCCGGCAAGCAGACCTTGCCGCATGAGGAATTCAAACGCCGCACGCAGCAGGCGCGTGCAGTGATACGCACCGGCGAGTTCACTCCTTACGCCAACATCATCCTGATTTCGGGCGTGACGTTTTAAAGGATATTACTCCCCGGCGCCGGATCGAAATCGCACAATCGCATTGTTGAAGCTAGGCATCGAATAAAAAGAATGTCTGGCCTGGAGGTTGATAAATTGACGCTAGTTTCGCCCAGGAATATGAAAGAGAATGTTGTAAAAGGTCTTGACGAGAATGTCCAGGATGGCGGGTTTTTCGACAACAGAGACTTTGTAGCGTTCTACCATGCGAGCGATATCAGAGCCGACGGTTTGCTGAGTTCGCAACTCGCCGGTCAGAATGGTGATGGGCACATTTGACTGTTGAGCCTCCCGAATATATTCAATTGCCGGTTCGGACGTCACATCCGTATCGATGCTCCAATCCAGAATATAAGCTTCAAATGGCTGCACACGTACGACTTCCAACAGCGAGTCAACATCATTGAAGGCAGAAACTTGTATCCCTTGCCTGGCGAACAACGCGGTAATCCCGTCTGGAATATCTGCACAATCATCCAATGCTGCAATACGCGGGGCCGGTAAAGGGGTCATCCGGAGAACCTTAAAAGCAGGTCTTCCTTCAGGTGCCTTCGCACCAGGAATCACTACCCACCCCTCGTTTTCCTTGATAGCGATCAAGGTTTCCTCTGCCGAACTTTCCAGCATGTGTCCGCGGTCCAAGATGCAACGCTGCGGGATATTACTGAGCTTCAGAATGGCGTTCCACGGCTCAGATTTGTAAATAGTTTTGTACTGGGTTGGCTTTTTTTCGTCGGGAATGTGGAAAGTTGTGATGTCTTCGGGCGGCGGTGAATCAGGCTTGCCAAATTTTTGATCCAGCAGAGCGCGTTGGGCAGATGTCCAACCACGCAAACCAGAGAACTTCTGCTGAATGGAGACCTGCTCCAGCCCCAAAAGATCGGCAATGACTTTTGCTTGCTGACGGCGTTCTACACCTTGGTTGGTCAGGATGGCGCGGAGGTGAGCGCCCCGTTGCGTCTGGCGAAACCATTTGCCGGCGCCAACGAAACGGGTTTCCACTTCCCGATCATCGACGGCACGGAAGCGGCGATTGCCTTCATGGACGGTAATCCGAACAAACCCTACATCGCCCACCTGCACCACAACAGCCGTCACCCGGATCACATCACCACCGAGAACCGCTGGCTGAGCCGCAACGTCATCCGCACGCAGAGCAACAACAAGCTGCGCATGGAAGACTGGAAGGGGCAGGAACACATCAAGCTCAGCACCGAGCATTCCGGTAAAAGCCAGCTCAATCTGGGGCATCTGGTGGACAGCCAGCGCAAGGAGCGTGGACAAGGTGTTGAATTGCGCACCGATGCGCACGCGGCGATCCGGGGCGGTAAAGGCGTGTTCATCAATGCAGATGCACAGCCAGGAGCGCAAGGTAAACAGTTGGACATGCAGGCCGCACAAACCTTGCTCGAACAGGCCTTGCAGCAAACGCAATCCCTGGCAGAATCAGCAAACGCGGCGCAGGCCCTCGCGGCCGACTGTGAACAGCAACGTGCGTTGCTCAACGACACGCTCCTCTCTCTCAAAAGAGCAGGCATCCTGGCCAGCGCACCAGCCGGTATTGCGCTGACTTCCGGTTCCCATTTGCAATTGGCGGCGCAAGAGCATTTCATTGCGACTGCCGGCGGCAATGCCGACATCAGCGTCATGAAGCGATTTACGGCGGCAGCTGGTGAAGCAGTCTCGCTGTTTGCGCAAAAACTCGGTATGAAGTTGTTTGCCGCCAAGGGCAAAGTCGAGATCCAGGCGCAAAGCGACGACATCAACATCATCTCCGACCGCAACATGTTCATCACCAGCGCCAACGGGCGTGTCACCGTCGAGGCCAAAGACGAACTGTTGCTCAAATGCGGCGGTTCCTATATCCGCATCAACGCCTCCGGCATCGAAGACGGCACGCCCGGCGCAAGCGTTGTGAAAGCGGGTAGTCATGGACGACCAGGCCCTGCTTCCTTGCCTCCGGCCTTGCCGCAATTGCCTAAGAGTGTGTGTAAGGAGTGCTTGAAAGAAGCCTTGCGAGCCCGTGCGAAGACCTCGGTACCGAATATTTGAGACTCGATTCATTTCATCCAAAGGAATCACCATGTTCTTCGGCGTTGACCCTCACCAAGACAATCTGCCAGAGCTGCTGGATGCGGCACTGAACGCAATCGAACAAGCGCGCAGGGAGCAGGCCGAGTCGCCGCTGCATACCTACGCCCTGATTGACTGCGCGTTTGACGATGCCTGGGGCAGTGCGTTGTTGTGGCAACAAAGTCAGGCCGTCAAGACGCATTATGTGCGTTCGCTTTATACCGCGTCTCGGCTTGAAGCGCTGGAAGAATGCGCGCCGTTCTTGGTGATCGTTGACCATGATAACCGTACGCGCATGCTCACCAATCTTCTTGCCAGAACCGGCGGCAAGCCGATGCTTACCTTCATTCAAAGTCCGCTGGATTTGTTCGCCCTGCAAAAACACCTAGTGCGTTTTAGCCAGATCGAGACGCCGGACACGCTGGTATTGCCTCTTCGCTTTGCCGATAGCGTTGGTTTACCGGACATCCTGGAGGTATTCGATGAGGACCAGCGTGCAGCGTTATTGAGTGGCATTACCGCATGGCACACCATTGACCGTCGAGGGGGTATGGCCACGATCACTGGTACCTGCCACGACGCTGGGCTGTACGCGACACCAGACTATGGCGACATTGACTGCATTCCCTTCAGCGAGGCGCAGTTTGTGGCGTTGGTCGATAGTGCTGAGGCGGATGAAATTTTAGCGGAAGTGGTCGATAGCACGACGGAGATGTGTCACGACGAAAAAATATCTACCTTATTTGAAAAAATAAAAGCCGCGCTGGGAGAAATGGATCAACGTCATATTAAAGATGCGGAAGACCGTAGAGTTCTTACCAGACGCAGTTTGAATGCGCGAAATAGTAATGAAATCACAGCCATGCTCGACGTGTATCAAACGCAAGGAATAACGGCCTCTATGGCGTGATTTAGATAATCCACAAAAGGAAATAAAAATGGTGGTGAAGAAAATATTTTTACTGATTAGTGTGGCTGTCTTAACTGCCTGCAACGCAACCGCACCCGTCGTAGCGGAGACAAAAAAAGAAACGAAACCGTATGTGTATATACCTAGGATATCTGTGTCTGTTTCATGTGTCTCACATGATGAAGCTCCCTACATCTCTCAGTTCTATGTGGAAGAACCTACGAGAAGACGCATGGCAGGTGGTACTTGCGGTGGGTTAATTGCGGCGGGCTATCTTTTGCCAGAAAAATGGACTCCCGGTATGAAGGTCAAAGTTCGCTGGAAGCCGAATGGTCGCGATTTCATAGAGAAAACAACCAATATCATACGGTATGACGAAGCAGGAACGATCTATGTTCATTTTTTAAAAAATGATCAGGTACGGGTGGTTTCATCTGCAAGATATGCGGCACAGAGTCCAAAACATCCCATACCAGAGAATGTCATCGTTCCCCCAGCGGAGGAGCAATAATCACGAGCGCACCAATCTACTCAGCTCCCGTGAAAATCGTTGCTGATGCTGAAAGAGAACTGATGGCAACGGAGGAAGAAGAAATCGCGCTGAAGGATTTACTCAGAGCGCCGGTGGTACGCACACCAAGCGGAAACCCTCTTCCGCCTCGCCAAAAATTACAAACACATGAAATTTGCGCCTGACGGCTTTCTGTCCAACGAGGAAATAAAAATGATGATTAGAAAAGCATTGCTGATATTCAGTATCGCTGCATTAAGCGCTTGTAACGCAACTGCACCCGTCGTAGCGGAGACGAAAAAAGAAACGAAACCTTATGTGTATGTGCCTGAAATTGCGGTATCAATTGAATGTGTAGCGCATGAAGGTTCTCCTTACATATCTCAGTTTTATGTAGGGGAGCTGACTAGGAGGCGCATGGCAGGTGGCAGTTGTGGAGGAACAATTGCAGCAGGTTACCTTTTGCCAGAAAAATGGACTCCGGGCATGACGGTCAAAGTTCGCTGGAAGCCGAATGGTCGCGATTTCATAGAGAAAACAACCAATATCATGCGGTATGACGAAGCAGGAACGATCTATGTTCATTTTTTTAAAAATGATCAGGTACGGGTAGTTGCTGCTGCATTTGATGGGCCGGGAAATCCGGGGCATCCCATTTCCATGGCATTGACAAATCCCCCGCCGGAGGATCAATAGTCATGAGCGCACCAATCTACTCAGCTCCCATAAAGATCGTTGCTGATGCTGAAAAAGAACTGATGGCAACGGAGGAAGAAGAAATTGCTCTGAAGGATTTACTCAGAGCGCCGGTGGTACGCACACCAAGCGGAAACCCTCTTCCGCCCTGCCAAAAAATGGTCAGAATTGGTCTGTTTTTTGACGGTACCAATAACAACATGGATCGTGATCAACCCCAAAATGGACACACTAATATTGTTAGATTATTTGAGGTTCATAAGCATATTGAAGGACAAGATTATTTGAAGGATTCCAGCTGCTTCCGCTTTTATATCCCCGGTGTTGGCACTCGCTTCCCAGAGAATCAAGAATGGAGCGAAACAAAGGATGGCAAATCCATGGGTAAGGGAGGACAGGCACGAATTCTATTTGGCATATTGCAAGTCTATAACGCTGTACACCGGGCCTTTAATGAAAATCGTGCTCTATATTCGGACGACCAAATCACCGCCAAACTAAAAAGCTACACTCGCGACGTCGAACAGAATTACGACAAAGAATATCCCGAGCACGTGCGCCGCCAAAAATGGTTCACACAGTTGCGAGATGAACTGAACGACAAGCTGCAAGCCCAGCGTGACATCATCATCCAGCCGCGCATTCCCATGATTCGCGTGGCCGTGTTCGGTTTTTCTCGCGGCGCCATTGAGGCGCGCAGCTTCTGCTACTGGCTTCACGCTGCACTGGAGGAGAAGAACACCCTGGCGGGTATGCCGATACAGATCAATTTTCTTGGCCTGTTCGACAGTGTGGCGTCGATTGGTATTGCCGACTCCGCTTCCAAGACCACGCTCTTGAAGTTTGCCGATGGCCACTTCAGCTGGGCGGCGGAGACTTTGACGGCGTTGCCTTCGCTGGTCAAAAAAACCGTGCACTATATTGCCGCGCACGAGCAGCGCATGAACTTCCCCATCACGCGCGTCAAAGGCGGTAATGTGCACGAAGTGCTATACCCCGGCGTGCACTCTGATGTCGGTGGCGGCTATTGCCCCAAGGAGCAGGGACGCGGCATAACCGTGGGCCAGATGGTGTCTCAGGTGCCGCTGCTGCATATGCATAAAATCGCCCGCCTGGCGGGTGTGCCCTTGGTGACTTATCGCCAGATGCCTTCCGATCTGCAAGCCGACTTCGCCTTGAGTCCCGAGTTGGCCGCGAACTGGAATGCCTATATGGCCGCATGGCTGCGTGCTGGTACGCCAGAGGAAGCCGCTACCGACGGTCAGAAGTCTGTCGAGCCATCTGCCAATGACAAGTCCGGGGAAGATCCTGCCACCAACAACTTCGGCGGCACGTACGATCAACACATCCAGAAACACATGTCGCTGTACTACCGTTTTCGCTCCCGCTGGCTGGGCCGCATGGCACACCTGCCCGCCTGTCAGCGCGCCACCCCGCAAGAACAGCAAGACATGGTCAGTTACGACGACTTGTTCAAGGGCGACATGCAACTCCTGGCCGAGCGCGCCAAGGGCGGACGGCCAAGACAGCGCGATGTCTACGGCGACGACATCAAGCTGTATGGGCCAGGCAATGAACAGATCGCCAATCAGACGCAGTTGCAACGGGCGGATGCGCGCGCCCATCCCGACACCTGGGAAGCGCTGGCGCTCCAGGTCTTCGAAGAACAAAAGGGGCAGTCGAGTAGCAACGGCATTGCCTTGCTGGAAGAGCAGGTGCACGATTCTCTGGCCGGGTTCTATCTGGCCGGTTACATCAGCACAAACGAGAAGGCAGAAAAGATACGCGAGTGGCAAACCAAGCCGCCGTCGAAGAATGACCGCTACCACTATCAGGCCTGGCAGAACTTCCAACAGGCCAAAGAAGCCAATCCCAAGCTGCAAGACGTGCTGGACGAGAAGGCTGAGCTGGCTAGGCAGGCAGAGAATGCCCGGTTTAACGGCCGCATTGGTGAGATGGAAGCCATACAGCGCCGAATTGCCTTCACCGACGACGAAGCCACCCTGCTGACGCAGGACGCCAAAGGCAATCCGATCTTCCCGGTGCAAAAGGACAGCGACGCCAAAGAATTGCGCAGCGGCGTCATCACCACGCAAACCGGGACGCTGCGCGAAGGCGGCGGCTATCTGGTGCCGCGTCATGTGTTCTTGCCGTAGGGGGACGCCATGGCTGTCGATTTTGCACAACTGCCCAACGAAGTTGCCGTTCCCGCCGACAAACCACGCTTCTGGCTCTGGATGTCGGTGTTTGCAGTGCTTACCTTGGGCGGTGTCGCCACCGTGTTGCTGATGTGGTCGGCGGATATGCCGACTCAAACACCGCAGTTCTGGATCACGTTGATCGGATTTCCGACGGGGCTGGCGGCGCTGGTGGTGCTGCGCCGTTATGCCATGCATGAGGGGGCGGTACTCGACGCGCTGGCGCATAACGAAGTGTGTCAGCAATATCGTGCGCAAGTGTTTGACTATGCCAGCCAGCCGTTGGCGTTGATCGATACCGCCTACTGTCTATCCGGCGACGAGCAACAAAATCGGGAGGCCATTGCGGCGATGGCTAACGGCTCGCTTGAACTGAAGCTGAATACCCCGCTGATTCCTGGTGCGCAGGCCGTGAAAGCGCGCTGGCTGGAGATGCCCGATGTTCACCTGCATACTGGCTACGCCGCCAATGACCGTCAGCGCCAACACGCCACCTTGGGCTGGCTGTTTGCGCGGTTGCTGCAAGGCCTCAATACCCGCCTGCAGGCCTTGCCAGCGCGCGTGCCTTTGTCCGTGCAGTTGAACGTAGCTTGCGCGTTGCCCGCCGAAACAGTCACCGCACTGTGGCAAACCGCCTGGGATGCACGGGCTTTGCGTGCGGCCGACGTCGATCATGTGGCGGCAGCAGCGGACTTGATGACGTTGGATGATTGGCTCGATCACGCACTGCAAGCGGAGTATCAGGAAGCCCGGCTAATGGTGACTGTGCAGCTGCGCGCCTTGCTGGATACGCCGCCCTCAGAAGGTGCTGCCGAAGCCGGCGCTGCCGTGCTGTTGATGCCGGAGGCCCTGGCTTATCAGTATCGTATCGCGGCCAATCGCTACCTGCATCGCCCGGAGCGCGCACGTCATCAGGAGGTAAGAGAGAGCCTGGCGCACGCACTGCAATGGGCCAGGCTGGAAGGAAAAAGTTTGCGGCAGATTTGGTGTGCCGGTCTGGATCCAGGCCAATACCATCAATGGAGCGTTCCGGCAAGTCAACTGGGTGTCGATGCAAACGATGTCCTTCTCGATGCAAGCGTAGGGGACACCGGCATCGCCGCCCCCTGGCTGGCGCTGGCATGCGCGCATGCAGCAGCGGTGGATGGCGGCGCCCGACTACTGCTCTGTGCGCAAGAACACACGGTCGATTGCGCAGTGTTGCGCGGGCCACCACAGAGTAACGCTGCCGCGTCAGCGACAGCGACATGACACAGGAGAATTTCGATGCGACGTTACGATATTGCAAGGGCGATAAAACTACCGCCGACGGTACCGTGAAAGCGGGAAACAGCAGCGACCGTCTTGGCGATCTTGGCGATCGCGAACAAGCCTACGAGCACGATCCGGTCTGGTGTCCTGCCTGTAAGACCATGGGCAAGATTATCTGCGTCGGTCCGCGCATTCCCTCGACCGGCTCCGATGGCCGTGAGGCGGCGTTGAGCGACGACTTATGCGTATGCCGTTGCGACCCCAGGCCGCGTTTGCTTGCTTCACAAAACACCTCCTATACCGAGATATAGGTCGTTGGCTTTTTTATTTTGACAATAACAAGTATTTCATCATGCAAAAATTACGCTTAGACCTTCTATGTATTTTGATTTTCGCTGTCGTACTAGAGGCGGGGATCCGGATCTGGGGGAAGTTTTTTGGTATTACTACCCCCGAGTCCATCAGACTATGGTCTTCAGTGATCGCTGGTAGCGCCTTGTTGTGTGCGCTGGTGATGTTGTTTGATGGATGGGGGCGGCTTTCCGACGCATGGCGCAATGTGATGAAATCCTTGAAGTTGAAGGTTCCCGTCGTGCGTCATGCCATGCCGGCTGGTTTTTATAACCGAGCGGCCGATATTGATACGTCCGCCGTCCCGCAAAAGACGCCGAATGCTTCTCCTTTTGAGAATTTGCCCGGTCAGATGCGTGCGCGTCATGGTTGGCGTTGGCATTATCGCCAGCGTTTTCTGCTGTTGACTGGCGATAATGCGGCGGTGACGAAATTGTTGCCGGAGCTGGAAGAACAGAGTTATGCGATCACGGAAGACGCTGTCCTGTTTTTTGCGCGCACCGATAGCGAAGGTCAGCCTGACGTGGCCTGGTTAAAGCAACTCTATAAACTACGTCGCCGTCGTCCGATTGATGCGGTAGTACTGACCGTGGGTCAGGCGAGTGCACTGGCTTCGACTCGCCGTGCCAGCAGCACCTATAGCTTGCTCTTGGCGCGTATTGCAGAAGAGCTACATTGGCGTGCGCCGGTGTTGGTGCTGGATCTGCATAGAAACGATAAGCAGGATCATGGCGCCGTGGTGGGTAGTGAGTTTGCTCCGCATGCCGATGCCAGGGAAATTGAAGTAAGCTTGCTCTCGCTATGTCGCCGCCTGGCATCGATCACGGTGCAGCAATTGGGTGACAAGCGAGATGACCGCTACGCCGGAGAACTGTCGCAACGCCTTGAGGGCCGCAGTAAGGTTCTGGCGCCATGGATTGCCGGGCTGAATCAGGTCGTGACAGGTGCATTCTTTGCTCCCTTTCCCAATCCACACGGCGTGGCCACTGCAGGCAAAGATCCCATGAGCAGTGCCGATCTGCCTTTGTGGCGTCACTTGAGCAATGTCGTACGCACGCAACGCGGCCGTCGCGTCGGCGCTCACCCCGAAACAGTATTGAGCGTCATTACGCTGACCGGCCTGGGCATCTGGATGACCGGCATGCTGGCCTCCGCCGTCATCAATCAAACCGACATCACGGCTCTGCAGCAAGTCGCACAGCGCCTTAAAAAGCCGCCGCAGGTCGCCAGCCGCTTGCGCGCGCTCCTCAACGTGCAACAGGAAATCAGCCGTTTCGAATACCGCACCGCGCATCATGCGCCGTTGCTGACGCGTTTTGGGTTGAATCGCGACAAGGAAATCCTGCAAGCACTGTGGGCGCCGTACCGTGAGGCCAGCCAGCACCTGCTGGTCGCACCCGTGCAACAAATGCTGGAAACCGAGTTGATCGACTTAGCGCAGCTGCGCAGCGATCAACTCGACAAGCAGGCCGGCAGCTTTGCGCTGGACGGTCATCAGGCACTTAAAAGTTACCTGATGCTGGCCGAGCCGCCACGCAGCGACACCGCATTCCTGACGCCGCAGCTGATTCGTCGCTGGCAGCTCGATGCTCATCTCCTGGCAGGCGAGCAGCGCGATCTGGGCGAACGCCTGCTGACCTTCTACAGCAACCATCTGGCCGCCCATCCTGACTGGAAAATCACCCCCAGCGCCGGCCTGGTGCAAGCGGCCCGCCAGACCTTGCTGGCCGCCATCGGCGTACAGCATGCCGACACCACGCTGTATCGCCATATCGTCACCGCCGCGACTGACAAGTATCCTGACCAGACGCTGGCGTCCCTGACCGTGGGGACCGACCCGCGCGGACTGATCCGCAACCACGCCATCGTGTCCGGCGTCTTCACCCGCCAGGCTTATGAAGGCGCCATCGCCCCGGCCATTGTCGAAGCCGCCAAACGCAATACGGTCGCCCGCGACTGGGTGTTGACCGGACAGGCGCAGCCAGCAACGCAGACCCCGGACCAATCGCCGCAAGCCTTGCAGGCCGCCTTGACCGCACAATACTTTGCCGAGTACGCCGAGCAATGGCAGATGTTCATGAACAACGTGCAATGGGAGGCAGCCCCGACCATGCCGGCGGCCATTGAACAATTGAAGTTGATGACTGATGCGCGCCAGTCGCCGGTCATCGCCCTGATGAAATCCTTGCAGTACCAGGGGACTGCCGGTGTGCGGCAGGCATCCTTGTCCGACACGCTGGTGGCCAAGGCACAAGACCTTCTCACCGCCACCAAAGCCACGACGCCGCCAGCCCTGCAAAATGACCCGGCCGGACCGCTGGGCAGCACCTTCAGCCCGGTATTGCGCCTGATCGGCAACGCCGACGGCAATGGCAATGGTAATGGCAATGGTAATGGCGGCGCCGACAGCACGAACACCCATGTGCCAGCCAACAGCGACCTGAGCCTGCAACGGTATCTGGACCGCATCAGCGCCTTGCGCCTGCGACTGCAACAGATCAACAGCAGTCCCGACGCCGAAGCACAAGCCAAACAACTGGCCTTATCGCTATTTCAGGGAAAAGGTTCCGAACTGGCCGACACGCAAGCCTATGCGCAACTGGTCGCCGCCAGTCTGGGCGAACAATGGGCCAGCATGGGGGATGCACTGTTCGTGCGGCCCGTCGTGCAAGCCACGCAGACGGTATTGCAACCGGCGCAGGCCGGCTTGAACGAAGCCTGGAACAACACCGTCGCGGCAGCCTGGTACAAGGCATTCAGCGGCCGCTACCCATTTGCTCAAACCGACAACGATGCCTCCTTGCCGGAACTGGCCCGATTCCTGAGACCGCAAAGCGGTTTGATTGCGAGCTTCCTGCAGTCGCAACTGGCGGGCGTGCTGGAGTTGCAAGCAGACCAATGGGTACCCCACGCCGGCAGCAAACTCAATTTCGATCCAGGCTTTCTGGCAGCAATCAATACGCTGCAACGCCTTGGTGCACGCCTGCTGGTGCAAGGAGAGCCGCAATACCGCTTTGAACTCAAACCGATGCCCACGCCAGGCATTGAGGACAGCACGCTGATCATCGATGCCCAGAAGCTGCGCTACCGCAACGGACCCCAGACATGGCAAAACCTGGTGTGGCCGGTCAACCAGACGCAGGATGCCGGCACGCTCCTGCAATGGCAGACCGACCAAGCCGGTACCAACAAGCACTATGAGTTCTCCGGTCGCTGGGCCTTGGTGCGTCTCTTGGAGCGCGCCCGCATCGAACCGATCGACAGCGCCACCTATCAACTGACCTGGCAGGCGACACCCGACGTACCAGTAATCAGTGCACCAGTGATCAGCTCCGCCTCCAAGCTTGATCCAGACAACCTGATGCCGCGCGCACCGATGGCGCCAGCCTCTGCCGAGCTGGTGTATCCCTTGTCGTATGTGATGCGTACCGAAGCCGGACGCGGGCCACTGGAAATGCTGGCTTTGCGTGATTTTGCGTTGCCGTCGCGGATTTTTGTGGCGGCGTCGCGTGGTGCCGCCACCAGAAAGTGAACATCATGATGAACAAACTCTTGCATGCTTTGTTCGGCAGTCGCCCCCCTACCGATCTGGCACGTTCCACACAAGCGCGCTGGGATGACTGGTTGCAGCCGATCAGTCCGGACTCGCCTATAGGCGGCGACCTGACTTATGACGACGACTTTTTAGCCATCAAGGAAGAAGTCGCTAAATTCTCCGATATCGACGACACCCTGATCGTCGACAGCGCCGAACGCCTGTTAAAACACAGCGCCAAGGATGTGCGTCCGGCCGTGTATTACGTCTACGGGCGTCTGCGTCAAGAGGGTGCGGAAGGGCTGGCCTCGGGCCTGGAGCTGCTCTCGGCGCTGGTGGATCGCTTCGGCGATCAACTGCTGCCGCGACGCGCCGAAAGCCGCAAGGTCGCCTTGGAATGGCTAACCGGCGCCACCTTCGCCAATCGCCTGGAGCGCGTGCAAGGTCTGGAAGGCGTGCTGCTGGAACGCAGTTTGTCGGCGCTGGCCTTGCTCACCGAGCGCACGGCAACATGGCCCGAAGCGGCGCGGCCGGAACTTGATGGACTGTACCGCCGCTTTGAATCCTGCATGGAAAACGCACACGAATCCCCCTTGTCTGCCGTGTCGGCACCGAGTGCTCCGGGCGTCAATACCGCCTTACCCGCTGCCGGTGAGATTGCTTCCAGCCGCGACCTGCTGGAACGCGCCCGGCAGATGGCCTTGTTCTTGCGCGAGCAGCCGCACGGCTATCTGGCTGCGTATCGCCTGTTGCGCTGTGTGCGTTGGGACACGTTAATTGACGTGCCGCCGCATGACATCAGCGGCAAGACCCGCCTGGTCGCGCCGCGCACCGAACTGCGCGCGCAATTAAAACGCCTGCTGCTGCAAAAGCAATGGCCGGAACTGCTCGACCGCGTGGAACAGGCATTCGCCGAAGGCGCCAATCATTTCTGGCTGGATTTGCAGTACTACGCGCATACGGCGCAAGAACATGGCGGCGGAGATTATGCGCAGGCCCGCGATCTGGCCGCCACCGATTGCGCCTTGATGCTGGGACGCTTGCCAGGTATTGAGAGGCTGTCCTTTGACGACGGTACGCCATTCGCTGAAGACGTGACACTGGAATGGATCGCGCGCCATGCCACAGTACGCGACATCGAACGCGGCGAACCGGTTGCGCCTGTCGCCGTGACATCCGGTCACGTCGACTGGGCTGAAATGGAGGCGCAAGCCAACGACATGTTGGCGCAGCGAGGACTGGAGACGGCCTTCGCGTGGTTGCAAGGCTTGCCTTCCCAGAAAGGCGAACGCGACTACTTTCTCCGGCAACTGGTGATGGCGCGCGTGGCCGAACGCGCCGAGCGGCAAGACACGGCGGTGCATCTACTGACGACTGCCGATGCCACAGCCCAGCGTTACATGTTGTATGCCTGGGAACCAGCATTGGCCTTTGATGCCAAGTTGCACCTGCTGCGCTTACTCAAGCTGCGCGTCAGCCGCAAGGACGCAGACAAAGCCGTCATCGTCCCGCGCATGGATGTACTAGCTGGCGAGTTGACAGCGCTGGACCCGGCGCGTGCTGTTGGCTTGGCTTGACCCTAACCCTCCTCACACGATGACCACACCCACCAAAGACCACGACATCCTGCGCTACTACGAAGCAGAAATGCGCTACCTGCGCGAAGCCGGCAAGGAATTTGCACAGGCTCACCCCGACCGTGCGCGCATGCTCAATATCGACCGAGTTGGCGAGCGCGACCCGCATGTCGAACGTTTGTTTGAGGGCTTTGCCTTTTTGATGGGACGCCTGCGCCACAAACTCGACGATGAGTTGCCGGAGCTGACCGAAGGACTGGTCAGCATGCTGTGGCCGCATTATCTGCGCATGATTCCCTCCCTGTCGATTCTGGAGCTCACGCCGGAATATGGCGTTCTGCAACGGCATGAGGTACTGGAAGCCGGCCTGGAGGCGGTCTCCGACCCCATTGGCGAGGAGAGCGTCGAGTGCATCTATCGGACGACGCAAGACGTCGATTTGTACCCCCTGAAATTGATCGAGGCGGCGCCGCTGACGCGGGACGACGGCCGTTCTGTCATCCGCCTGCGCCTGGCTGTACAGGGACAAGCACAGCGCGAGTTGCTGACTGTGCCGCGCCTGCGGCTGTATCTGAACGCCGACCGTCCGGTGGCTCTGGCGTTATATAAGGCCTTGACGGCAGCGCCGCTGGCCGTGCAAGTACGTGTGCCGGGGCATCCTGCCCATGCTCCCGGCGCACCGCAGCTCATGCCGGACTTGCGGCTGGAGCCTGCCGGCTTTGCCGCTGACCAGCGGCTATGGCCGAAGGCTGACAATGCCTTCGGCGGCTATCAGCTGTTGCTGGAATATTTCACCTTTCCGGAAAAATTCATGTTCGTCGATCTACTCGGACTGGACATGCAGACCATTCCTCTGGATGCGCCGTATTTCGATGTGGAAGTGGTATTGGAAAAATCCTATCCGGACGACATGCGCTTTGGCACCGACAACGTGCGTTTGTACTGTACACCGATGGTGAATCTTTTTGAGCTGGAAGCCGATCCGATCAGCGCCACCCATCTGGAGACTGAGTATCGGGTACATGCCATGGCGCATCACGGCGAGCACGTTGAGGTGTATGCGGTCGAGTCGGTACGCGGCTTTGAGGTTGCATCGGGCGAGCGTTTTGAATACGCGCCGTTTGCCGCGTTCCGTCATCGCGGCGGCATGCTACGCCACGATATGCCGGAGCGGTATTTCCATACGCGTATGCGGCGCGGCCCGTCGGGCAATGTCGACGCCTGGCTGGTGCTGGGCGGACATCTCTGGGAACAGCAGGATCGTTTGCCGCAGGAAATTCTGTCGCTGTCGGTCACAGGAACCAATGGCATGCTGCCACGTAAAGGATGGCGAGAAGCAGGAATCCGCCGCATGCGCGGTGGCTTTGCCAATGTGAGCGCGGTGCGCAATCTGACTGCACCCACCTTGCCGGTGTATCCACCGACCGGCGACCGTTTTCATTGGCGTGTGCTGTCGCATCTGGCGCCCAATTATCTGTCCTTGCTCGATGCCGAGATATTGCGCGGCAGTCTGGCGTTGTATGACTGGACGGAAGGCGAGATGAACAAACGCCGCATCGACGCCATTATCGATGTGCGTCATCGTCCTCTGCAAAAGCTGGACAAGGGCGGGTTGCTGCGCGGCGTGGAAATTGAAGTCACCCTGAACGGCAACCAGTTTGCCGGCGAGGGGGATATTGAATTATTCGGCGAGATGCTGAACCGTTTCCTGTCGCTGTATGCCACCTTAAATCTGTACACCCGGCTGGTGGTCGTGGCGCAACCGAGCGGCCGACGACTCATCTGGGGCGATACCAAAGGCGAAGGAGCACCGTTTTGAATGCGCCTTATCTGACGCCGACACCGGTCGTCCGCGGTGAGTCTGACCGGCCTTTGCTGCCCGCCTTGCTGGAGCAGGCGCCGCAGATGAATTTTTTTCGGTTCTGCGAATTACTGGAGCTGGCCGCACCGCACCTTCCTGCCTTGGGCAGCAGCGATTCGCCGACTCTGGAGCCGGTGCGTTTTCGGTCGCGCAAGCGTCTGGGATTTTCCAACCGGGAAATCGATACGATCGAGCGCGATGACGATGATCCGACAGCGCCGCCGTCGGTACGCACGACGTTTTTGGGCTTGTATGGCGTCGATGCGCGCATGCCCGCGTATTTCATCGATGAAATCGCCCAGAACCGCGAAGGCGCCGAACCGCTGGCGGCATTTTTGGACATGTTTCACCATCGTATCGTCACGCAGTTTTACCGGGTATGGCGCAAGTATCGGTATCCGGCCGGATTCAGGTCCAATGGGCAAGACGACATCTCGCGCTATTTGTTGAGTTTTGCTGGGTTGGGGATCGGCAACGCCGCCAAGACGCAACAACATGTCGGTACGCGTAAATTACTTTCGATGCTGGGCCTGGCGGGGCAAAAGACACGCACTGCGGAAGGATTAATCGGGGTCTTGCAGCATGCGGTCCCGGATGCGCAGATTGAGGTGGAAGAGTTTCATCCGGTATGGATTCACTTGACTGACTTTGAGCGCATGCCGTTGGGACAAAACTGCGTCCTGGGTCGTGGCTTTTACGATCGTGCCAACGCGATCCGGGTGGTGCTGCGTCCGCAGTCGCGGGAGTCGGTACTTGGCTTGATGCCGGGGAAAGCGCAACACAAGGAGGTGATGGCCTTGTTGCAGTTCTATCTTGGCTATGAGGCGCAGGCGCACCTGCACATGGAGGTCAGACCGGAACTGATGCCCGCGCCGGCCTTGAATTCGAGCGACGTGCGGCTAGGGTATTCAAGCAGATTGCCCGATCCCGCATTGGTAAATAAAAATGACCGTGCCGTGCGCGTTCAGCTCGGTATTTATGACGGATCGGGAACGGCACATTGAAGTGTTCAACAAAGATAAAAGGAATCAAATCATGAGAAATCAATTTAAAATCGGCGCGACGACATGCGTGCTCGTTGGGCTTGCCGGTTGTGGTGCTTTTCAAGCGACCAAAGACAGCGCCGTGGATGCAGCGAAATGGGCCTTCACGACGCAAATCAAGACGATGAATATCGATCTGCTTGCGCGTTCGTCGTTGAACCCGGACAGCGGCGGGCGTTCATTGTCGACGGTGGTGCGGATTTATCAATTGAAGACCGCAAAGAATTTTGAGAAGCTGGACTATATGCAATTGCAGCGCGATGACATTGACGCTTTGAAGCCGGATTTGTTGGCGACCAAAGATATTGTGTTGCGTCCGGACGCCAATGCCAGCATCAGTGAAGCAATGAACAGCGAAGCGGAATACGTGGGTGTCGTTGCCTTCTTCCGTGATATGGATAAAACCTCGCAATGGAAACTGATCCTGCCGAAAAAGCAGTGGAAGAAAACCGATCCGGTAAAGATAGAAGTTCGGGAGAGCGTTCTGGAACTGCAAGCTAGCGAGAGTTGAGCCTCTTAAGTGCGTCGTTGAACCAAGTCACGCATTGGCCGCAACCGATGCTCCTTCGACACAAAGTCTTCCAACTTGGCACCTGTGAACAGGATTTCCTGCATTTCATCACTTCCCCGCATCGTATTCTTCCCAGAATAAAAACACGATATCAATAACGGCCGCATCGTAAACTCTGCTTACATTGGGAAAAATTTCAACAGTCTATTAGGAAATTGCAGAGTTCGTATGATCCGGGAGCTCATCTGCGGCATAAGTCGCCGCCGCCAGCAGCCGCTGGGTATAAGCATGCGAGGGCTGCTGCAGGACCTCGGAGACCGCCCCGCTTTCCACCACTTTGCCGTCCTTCATCACCAGCACCTGATGCGCCATGGCGCGGATGACTGCCAGGTCGTGGCTGATGAACAGGTAAGCCAGTCCATGCTTGCGCTGCAGTTGCGCCAGCAGTTGCAGCACCTGCTGCTGCACGGTGACGTCGAGCGCCGAGGTCGGCTCATCGAGCAACAGCAGGTCAGGCTTGAGCACCACGGCACGCGCAATAGCGATGCGCTGGCGCTGGCCGCCGGAGAACTCATGCGGATAACGTTGCAGCATGTCTTCCGACAGGCCGACTTCGTGTAGTGCCTCGATCACTTCGGCGCGCTGCTGCGCGGCGCTCAATTGCGGCTGATGCAAGGCCAGTCCTTCGCCGACGATCTGCGCGACGGTGCGACGAGGCGACAGCGAGGCGAACGGGTCCTGGAACACCACCTGCATGCGCGCACGCAAGGGCCGCACGGCGGCCGAGCTCATGGCGCTGACCTGCTGACCGTCGAAGCGGATGTCGCCTTCGACCGTGGCGGTCGACAGGCGCAGCAAGGCCATGCCCAGGGTCGACTTGCCGGAACCCGACTCGCCCACGATGCCGACCGTTTCGCCCTTGCGCAACGTCAGGCTGACGTCGTCGACGGCGGCGAATTTCTTCTTGCTCAGCCAGCCTTGCCTGATCGAAAAGGTGCAGCGCAGCCTGTCGGCGTTCAGCAGCACCGGCGCATCCGGCACTACCTCCTCGACATTGCGCTGCGGCCGGCTGGCCAGCAGTTTACGTGTGTAGGCTTGCTGCGGCGTGGCGAACAAGTCGCCGGTGGCGGCGGTCTCGACCAGCTTGCCTTTTTCCATCACGCCGACGCGATCGGCGAAGTGGCGCACCAGGTTGAGATCGTGCGAAATCAGCAGCACGGCCATGTTCTCGTCGCGCTGCAATTGATTGAGCAACTCCAGGATCTGCACCTGGATTGTTACGTCCAGCGCGGTGGTCGGCTCGTCGGCGATCAGCAGCTTCGGATGGCAAGCCAGCGCCATCGCGATCATCGCACGCTGGCGCTGGCCGCCGGACAGTTGATGCGGATAGGCCAGTGCGCGCCGGGCGGGCTCAGGAATGCCGGTCTTTTCCAGCAAGGCCACGGTGCGCTGTGCCGCGGCCCTGGCATTCAGACCTTCATGCAGCATGAGCACCTCGGCGATCTGGTTGCCGATGGTGAACAAGGGATTCAAGGCCGTCATCGGCTCCTGGAAAATCATCGCCGCGTCCATACCGCGTACACCGCGCATGGCGGCCTCGCTCTTTTGCAGGATGTCTTCGCCGTTGAACAGGATCTGACCATCGTAATGCGCATCCTGATTCAGGCGCAGCACCGACAAGGCGCTGACTGTCTTGCCGGAACCGGATTCGCCGACCAGCCCGAACTTCTCGCCGGGCTGGATGCTGAAACTGACGTCGTCGACTACCGTAGCGTTGCCGAAGCGCACCGACAAATTGCGGATATCGAGCAGGCTCATGCTTTCCTCCGCACATCGAGGGCATTGCGCAAGGCGTCACCGATATTGGTCAGCAGCAGCAAGGTCACGGTCAGCACGATGAAGGTCGACAAGGCGATCCACCAGGCGTCGAGATTGTTCTTGCCTTGCGCCAGCAGTTCACCGAGGCTGGGCGTGGAAGGCGGCACGCCGAGGCCGAGGAAGTCGAGGCTGGTCAGCGCCAGGATCGATGCGCTCATGCGGAACGGCAGGAAGGTGACCACCGGCGTCAGGCTGTTGGGCAGCACGTGGCGCCAGATGATCTGCATGTTCGACAGCCCGAGCGCACGCGCCGCCTGCACGTATTCAAGATTGCGGTTGCGCAGGAAATCGGCGCGCACGTAATCCGACAAACCCATCCAGCCGAACAGCGACAACAGCACCAGCAACAAGCCGATGCTGGGTTCGAAGATCGAAGAAAAAATGATCAGCAGGTAAAGCTCGGGCATCGAGCCCCAGATTTCCAGGATGCGCTGCATGAACAAGTCGGTGCGACCGGCAAAATAACCCTGCAACGCGCCTGCCAGCAAGCCCAGCACCACGCCGGTGGCCGTCAGCGCCAGGCCGAACAGAATGGAAATGCGGAAGCCGTACAGCAGACGTGCAAACACGTCGCGGCCGCGGTCGTCGGTGCCGAGCCAATTCTCCGAAGACGGCGGCGCCGGGTTCGGTTGCTTGGCGAAATAGTTGAGCGTGTCGAAGCGATAGTGATTGGGCGGGTAGATCGCCCAGTTGTCGTCCTTCCTGAACTGGTCCTGAATAAAGGGGTCGAGGTAGTCGGCCGGCGATTCGAAGTCGCCGCCGAAGGCCTTTTCCGAATAGTCGTGCAGCATCGGGAACAGAATCTTGCCGTGGTAGCTCGCCACCAGCGGCTTGTCGTTGGAGACCAGTTCCGCGCCGAGGCTGATCACGAACAGGATCAGGAAAAGGATCAGGCTCACATAGCCGTTGCGGTTCTGGCGGAAGCGCAGCCAGATGCGGCGGCCCGGGGAAACCGAAGGAGTTGGAATCAAGGCGGTCGCGCTCATTTGGCCAGACTTTCAAACTGGACGCGCGGGTCGGCCCAGACATAGCAAAGATCGCCGAGCAGCTTTACCACCAGGCCGATCAGCGTGAACAGATACAGCGTACCCATGACCACCGGATAATCGCGCCGGATCACCGACTCATACGACAGCAGACCGAGGCCGTCGAGCGAGAACAGCGTCTCGATGAGCAGGCTGCCGGTGAAGAAAGCGCCGATGAAGGCCGCCGGGAAACCGGTCACCAGCGGGATCAGCGCATTGCGGAACACGTGCTTGTACAGCACCGTGTTTTCGGAGAGGCCCTTGGCGCGTGCGGTGAGCACATATTGCTTGCGGATTTCCTCGAGGAAGGTGTTCTTGGTCAGCATGGTCATGACCGCGAACGAGCCGGCGACGGAGGCGATCACCGGCAAGGTGATGTGCCACAGGTAATCCTTGACCTTGCCCAACAGCGACAGCGTGGCCCAATCGTCCGAGGTCAGTCCGCGCAGCGGGAACCACTGCACGAAACTCCCTCCGCCGAACACCACCAGCAGGAACACGCCAAGCACGAAGCCGGGAATCGAGTAACCGACCAGCACCAGCGCGCTGGTGGCGGAATCGAAAGCGCTACCCTCGCGCACCGCCTTGGCGATGCCGAGCGGCAACGAGATCAGGTAAGTCAGGAAGAAGGTCCACAAGCCGATCGTGATCGACACCGGCATTTTGGATTTCACCAGTTGCCAGACGTCGCCATGGTGGTAGAAGCTCTTGCCCAGATCGAAGGTGGCGAAGCCCTTGAGCATTTGCCAGAAGCGCTCGGCCGGCGGCTTGTCGAAACCGTACAGCGCCTTGATCTCGTTGACGCGCTCGGCGTCGACGCCCTGGCGGCCGCGGTATTGCGAGGCGCCGCCGCCGGAGGCTTCACCGCCGCCGCCGAGGCCCTTCATTTCGATCAGCGCCTGTTCAACCGGGCCGCCCGGCACGAACTGGATCACACCGAAGGTAATCACGACGACGCCCAGCAGCGTCGGCAGCATCAGCAGGATGCGCTTGAGGACATAGGACCAGAGATTCATGGCTGCACCGGCAAATTAGTGAGGATGAAGGTGATGATCACAGGGTTCATTTCGGCGACACTTCCCACCAGCTAGAGATCACGTAAGGGTCGGCCTGGTAGTACAGCGGCGCCACGGCGGGAATGCCGAAACGGTTGCGATAGGCCACGCGGTGCGTTGACGAGTACCACTGCGGCACCACGATGTATTTGTGCAGCAGGACGCGATCCAGTCCGCGTGCGGCGGCGACCAGATCCTTGCGCGTGTTCGCCGCGACCAGCGCTTCGACCAGTTTGTCGACGGCCTTGTCCTTCAGTCCCCAGACGTTGTTGGAACCTTTTTCGTCGGCCGCTTTGGAGCCGAACATGTCGAACATTTCATTGCCCGGACTGCTGACGTCAGGGAAGCGAATGCTGGTCATGTCGTAATCGAACTCGTCCATGCGCTTGGCCACCAACGCAAAATCGGCGGTACGCTGCGTGACTTGGATGCCGAGCTTTTGCAGGTTTCGTACGTAGATGCTGATCACGCGCGACAACGCCGACTGATCGTCGAGGATCTCGAAGGCGAAGACGTCGCCCTTGGCGTTGCGCAAGGCGCCGTCGCGGTATTCCCAACCGGCCTGGCGCAACAATTCGCGTGCCTGCAGCAGGTTGCCGCGCAGCGAGCCGGGTGGATTGGTGTTGGGTGGTATGGGCGCCGGACCGAACACGGTCGGATCGATCTTTGTGCCGGAAGCCCGGATCGATTCCAGCAATTTCAGTTCGTCGCCTTCCGGCGCGCCGGTAGCGGCCAACTCGCTGTTGTTGAAGAAGGAATAGATGCGCGTGTACTGGCCGTAGAACAACTGGCGATTCATCCATTCGTAGTCAAGCGCGAGTCCCAGCGCCTGGCGCACGCGCGCATCCTTGAACTGGTTGCGACGCAGGTTCATGACGAAGCCCTGCATGCCGGCGCCGTTGGAATGCTTGAGTTCGCGCTTGACGATTTCACCGCTGGCGAATTTGGGGCCGTTGTAGTTGCGCACCCAGTTCTTGGCGCTGTATTCCACCACGACGTCAAACTCGCCGGCCTTGAAAGCTTCCAGCCGCGCCACGTCATCCTTGTAAAAGCGATAGGCGATACGCTCGAAATTGAAGCTGCCCTTGCGCACCGGGATATCCGTACCCCAATAGGCCGGATTGCGCTTGTAGGTGATGTTGCGGCCGACGTCGTAGGCGTCGATCAGATAGGGACCGCTGGTGATCGGCGGCGTCAGCTGGATGTTGTCGAACGCGGTACCGGCAGCCCACTTCCTGGAGAACACCGGCACCCCGCCGACGATCAGCGGCAGCTCGTGGTTGCGGGTCTTGAATTCGAAGCGTACGGTCTGCGCATCGACCACCACGCATTGCCTGACGTCGGCGAACATCGACTTGAACTGCGGCGCGCCTTTGGCCAGCAGCGTGTCGTAGGAATATTTGACATCGGCTGCGGTGACCGGGTCGCCATTGTTGAAGCGCGCCTTGGGATTGAGGTGGAAGGTCATCGCCATGCGGTCCGGCGCCAGCGTCATGTCGTCGGCCAGCAGGCCGTACATGGTGGCGACTTCGTCGGAGGAACCGATCGCCAGCGTCTCGAACATCAGCGTCGATACGCCCGCCGCCGCGACTCCCTTGAGCGAGAACGGGTTGAATTTATCGAAGCTGGTGCGACGGTCCGGATTCGCGAGGTACAGCGTGCCGCGCTTGGGGGCATCGGGATTGACGTAATCGAAATGGGTGAAACCGGCGGGATATTTGGGCGTGTCGTACAGGGAGAAGGCGTGATCGGCGAAAACCGGGCCGCTGAATCCGACTGTTGCCGCGAAGCTCAGAAGCAATGTGGAGAGAGTGAATTTACGCATGCGTGCTTGTCATGTCGAATTGCCCGTTGCTGAAAGTTGCAAGCTACTTAAAATCAATTCGGCTATTTTACAGAATAAATTTTTACACAATAGCAATAAGTCGTGGCGGCAAGAACCTCAAAAGTTGCCCCCGCCGTCGCTAGCCCCTACAATCTTGCCCAGTTCCGCGCAAATATACTGCATAGAACCGGAATCCCCCTTATTTCGCCTGATCCGGCGCGGCTTTCAGCCTGCTGCCGCTTCAAAGGCGAATCACTCGGAGTCAACATGGCATTTCTGCAAGGCAAAAAAATCCTGATCACAGGTTTGTTATCGAATCGTTCCATCGCCTACGGCATCGCCCAGGCGTGCAAGCGCGAAGGCGCGGAACTGGCGTTCACCTATGTCGGCGAGCGTTTCAAGGACCGCATCACCAAGTTCGCGGAAGAATTCGACACCAAGCTGATTTTCGATTGCGACGTCGGCAGCGATGAGCAGATCAATGCCCTGTTCGCCGATCTGGGCAAGTCCTGGGATCAGCTCGACGGCCTGGTGCACGCGATCGGCTTTGCGCCGGCTGAAGCAATCGCCGGCGATTTCCTGGATGGCCTCTCTCGCGAAGGCTTCAAGATCGCCCACGACATCTCGGCCTACAGCTTCCCGGCAATGGCCAAGGCCGCGCTGCCGCTGCTGCGCCAGAACTCGGCGCTGCTGACGCTGACTTACCTCGGTTCCGAGCGCGTCGTGCCGAACTACAACACCATGGGCCTGGCCAAGGCTTCGCTGGAAGCCAGCGTGCGCTACCTAGCGGAATCGCTCGGCCCCAAGGGCGTGCGCGTCAACGGCGTCTCCGCAGGTCCGATCAAGACGCTGGCCGCCAGCGGCATCAAGGGCTTCGGCAAGATCCTGGGCTTCGTCTCCGATCACGCTCCGTTGCGCCGCAACGTAACTATCGAGGACGTTGGCAATGCATCGGCCTTCCTGCTGTCCGACCTGGCCGGCGGCATTACCGGTGAAATCACTTATGTGGACGGCGGCTTTTCGCGTGTCGTCGGCGGTATCTCTGAATAAGAGGAATTGGAATTCAGGGCTTGTTCGAGGAAAATCTCCGAATAAGCCCTAGTGCCAACTTCGATATTTTCCTGTATGATTCGGTTTGTGCGTTGCAATACGACGTACAAACCGTACTCCGGTCCACTGGCTGGATTACTCAGTAGCTTCGCAAGCCCTAATTGTCGCGCTAGACAGTCGACAGTACGTAGTAAAAGCCCTCCCGCCTTGAGTGTCCTTACTTTCTAAGTGACACCGTCCCGGCGCAAAGCTTTTGTGCCGAAATTTCTTTGTTTTTCATAGTCATTTCGTTGGTTGGCGTTGCTTTTTTGCGTTCACCGCATTTGCTGTGCGCTCGCTGTGCTCGGTCAATCCGACGCCATCGTTGCGCTGCATTGCATTTGTCTGGCGCTCATACTAAACGAAAGAAAACATGACTTTTGAAACACTAGGCCTGCACCCATCGATCATCAAAGCCTTGACCGACTCCGGCTACACCGCGCCGACTCCGGTCCAGGAACAGGCTATCCCTGCGGCCATCGCCGGCAAGGATCTGCTGGTGTCGTCGCAGACCGGCTCCGGCAAGACCGCAGCGTTCATGCTGCCGTCGCTGCATAAATTCGCCTCGATGGCGCCTGCCGCTGCCGGCGCCAAGACTCCCAACCAGGAAGCGCAAGCCGCCAAGGCGCGCGGCGAACGTCCGCGTTTCCGTGCTGCACAGCCGAAGATGCTGGTGCTGACCCCGACCCGCGAACTGGCCCTGCAAGTGACCACCGCCACCGACAAGTACTGCGCCCACATGCGCCGCCTGAAGGCCGTGTCGATCCTGGGCGGCATGCCTTACCCGAAACAGATGCAATTGCTGTCGCGCAATCCTGAAATCCTGGTGGCGACACCTGGCCGCCTGATCGACCATATGGATTCGGGCAAGATCGATTTCTCCGAACTGGAAATCCTGGTCCTGGACGAAGCCGACCGCATGCTCGACATGGGTTTCATCGAAGACATCGAAAAGATCGTCGCTGCAACACCGGCAACGCGTCAAACCATGCTGTTCTCGGCAACGCTGGATGGCGTCGTCGGCAACATGGCCAAGCGCATCACCAATGCACCGCAGATCATCCAGATCGCCGGTTCCGCCACCAAGCATGAAAACATCGCCCAGCGCGTTCACTTCGTCGACGACCTGTCGCACAAGAATCGCCTGCTCGACTTCCTGCTGCGCGACGTCACCATGGACCAGGCTGTTGTCTTCACCGCCACCAAGCGTGACGCCGACACCATCGCCGACCGTCTGAACATCGCCGGTTTCGCCGCCGCCGCACTGCATGGCGACATGCACCAGGGCGCACGCAACCGCACACTGGACGGCATGCGCCGCGGCCAGGTGCGCGTGCTGGTGGCAACCGACGTTGCTGCTCGCGGCATCGATGTGCCAGGCATCACCCACGTGTTCAATTACGATCTGCCGAAGTTCCCGGAAGATTACGTTCACCGTATCGGCCGCACCGGTCGTGCCGGCCGTAATGGCGTGGCCGTCTCGCTGGTCAACCATGCTGAAGGCATGCACGTCAAACGTATCGAACGCTTCACCAAGCAACCGATTCCCGTCGACATCGTTGAAGGCTACGAGCCGAAGAAGACGGCAGCGCCTGCACGCAGCGCGCGCAAGCCGGGCGGCTGGCGTCCAGGCGACAACCGCAGCGGTCCGGCGCGTCCGGCCGGTAGCGGCAATGGCAATGGCGGCGGTCGCAGCTTCGGCGGCAAACCTGCCGGCAGCGGCGGTCCGCGCAAGGACGGCGGCGGCTACAAGGGCGCCGGCGCACGCTCCGACGGCGGCGCACGTCGCTCGTACGGCGATCGCTGATCCGCAGTAAGAACTGAGCGTGCCGGTGAATATGCCGGGCACGCCAAAATAAAAGGCCGCTTCATTGAAGCGGCCTTTGTCATTTTCGAACGGACAAATCAGGCAATCAGCTGCTGCAGACGCCGGTCTTCCCTGCCCGCAATGCCGTCACATCGGCTGCAATCGCGTCGGCCGCATTCGCCACTGCGCGCTGCATGCCTTGCACCACGCCGTCAACGCCCAGTCCTGCTGCCGGCTCCACCACCGTCAGGCGGCACACCGCGCTGCTGCTATTGTCGCTGCGCGTGATGGTCCAGCCGAAAGCGGCATCGACCTTGCCGCCCTTGACCGCGTCGAGCTGGCGCAATTCGACCACGATGCGATAGACCGGCTGGTTGACGGGACGGCCGCCACGCGTCACGTCGACCGCACCGAGCCGGTTTGCCACGCCGCTTGCCAACGCGTCGCGCAACTCGTTGTTGAACGGCGCGGACCACCGGTCCTGTTCCAGAATATCCACGCGCGTGGCGTCGGTGCGCACCACGATCTGCGGTCGCGCCAGGCGTTCCGGCACGGCGACCGGGGCGACTTCGATGTAGGTCTGTCCGGTCGGGATCGCTCTGGCTGCGGCCGTGGCAGGTGCGGCCGTATCCGCCAGCGTATAGAAACGCGTCGGCGCCGAAGCGCAGGCGCTCAGCAGCAGCGCTGCCGCCGCCAACGAAATGAAAGTGACACTGCGCTGCATTATTTATCCTCCTGCTTGCCGCGAATCAGCGATTCCGGATGCTGCTGCAAATAATCGGTCAACACGCGAATCGACGCCGCCGCGCGCGACAACTCCTGCATGGTCTGGCGCACGTCCTGCTGCAACGGCGCATCTTCGGACAAGGTCCGTTCGGCGGCGCTGAGCGTCTTGCGCGCATCGCGCATGGCGGCGGTGATTTCCGGTGCGACGTCGTTGTTGATCTTGTTCATGGTCTGCTCGGCGCCGGTGAGGGTGCGGTTGAGCGTCGCCAGCGTCTTGCGCAGGTCGTCGCCGATCTTGTCGAACGGCACCTTGCTGAGCTTGCGCGTGATGTCGCCGATCTGGTTCTGGATCTCGTCGAGGCTGTTCGGTATGGTCGGGAACACCAGCGGCGTCCTGTCGATATCGATCTGCGCCGGCGCCGCATTCGGGAAGAAGTCGAGCGCCACGTACACCTGCCCGGTCAACAGGCTGCCGCTGCGCAATTGCGCGCGCAGGCCGCGCGAGACCAGATACTTCAGGCGTTGACGTGGCGTATAGCGCGATTCCTGTTGCTCGTTGAACTTGCGGCCAAGGCGGTCGGGATACAGCTCCACCACCACCGGCATCACGAACTCGCGGGTCTTGTCGTTGTATTCGATGCCGATCGATTTGACCTCGCCCAGCACCACGCCGCGGAAGTCCACCGCCGCACCCGGCTCGAGGCCGCGCAGGGACTGGTTGAAATACAGCAGCACGGTTTGCGAGCGGCCGTCCGGCTCCTTCATTGCGGCGGCTTCGTCTTCGGCCAGCCGGAAGCTGGTATTTTCCCTGGCGGGCGCCGGCGAATCGAGATCGTCGATGCTCTTGAACGCAATGCCGCCGAGCACCACCGTCGCCAGCGATTGGGTATGCAGCTTGAAGCCGCTGGCGTTGATCTGCATGTCGAAACCGCTGGCGTGCCAGAAGCGCGAACTGATGCCGACGAACTTGTCGTAGGGTGCATTGATGAAAATGCGCAGCGTCACGCCGCGGCCATCCTGGTCGAGGTCATAGGCCGCGACCTGGCCGACCTTGATGCGGCGGTAGAACACCGGCGAGCCGATGTCGACCGAGCCGAGATCGGAGGCATGCAGCACGAACTGCTTGCCCGAGGTGTCGCGCGTGATGATGGGCGGTTGCTCGAGGCCGGCGAATTCCTTCTTGGTTTCTTCCGACTTGCCGGCGTCGGCGCCGATGTACGCGCCCGACAGCAGTGTATTCAATCCCGAAATGCCCGATGCCGCCACGCGCGGACGCACTACCCAGAAACGCGTGTCGTCGGCGGTGAAGCTTTCCGCCTCCTTGGTCAGCTGCACCGTGGTGACCACGTGCGAGCGATCCTTGCTGAGCGTGATCGACTGCACCTGGCCGATGTCGACATCCTTGTACTTGACCTTGGTCTTGCCTGCCTCGAGGCCCTCGGCCGAGATGAAACTGATGGTGATGACCGGGCCGCGTTCGACCAGGATCTTGGCCACCAGCGTCAGGCCGACCACGGCGGCGACGATGGGAATCAGCCAGACCAGCGAAGGCAGCCAGTTGCGCCGGCGTTCGCGCCTTGGTTCCGGCCGGTTCGGTGGCGATGTGGGCGTCGTTGGTTCAGTCATTGCTATCCTTTTCTTGTTGCTCTCTCTCTGCGGCCGGCCCGGCCTCCGAATCGGCTTCCGAATCTGCTTCCGACTCGGCCTCATCCCAGATCAGCCGCGGATCGAAGCTCAGCGACGCCAGCATGGTAAGCACCACTACCGAGCCGAACGCCGCCACGCCGATACCTGCGGTGATCCGGGCGAATCCTTCTATCTGCACCAGTCCCGTCAGCAGCGACACCACGAAGACATCCAGCATCGACCAGCGGCCGATGGTTTCAACGACGCGGTACAGCTTGGCGCGCTGCAAACGCTGCCAACTGCTTCGGCGGCGCGCGCTGACGGTGAGGATGATCAGCGCCACCAGCTTGAACAGCGGCACCATGAAACTGGCGACGAACACCACGATGGCCAGCTCCCATGATCCCGACACCCAGAAATAGATGATGCCGCTCATGATGGTGTCGCGCTGCTCGTCGAGCAGCGTCGAGGTGATCATCACCGGCATCATGTTGGCCGGGATGTACATGATGCAGGCGGCGATCAGGAACGCCCAGGTGCGATTGAGACTGTCGATGCGGCGCCGGTGCAGCGGCGCGTGGCAGACTTCGCATTGCTCGTCCTGCTGCGCGCCCTGCCAGACCGTGCCGCAATGATGGCAAGGGAAAATATCGGTGGCGATGGCGCTGTCGAGGCGGGGAGCGGCAACATCCCGCGCCGGCGCGTCATTGACGCCGTTGACACCGGCCTCGTGCGTAGCCGCGCTCATCGTACCGGCTCCCCGCTGCTGCTGCGTTCGCTGACCAGAATCCGCCACAGGTAGCGCGGATTGAACGACACCACGACCGTCAGCAGGACAGTCAGCGCACCGAACGCCCACAATGCCACGCCAGGCAGCACGGCCGCCATGTTGGACAGCTTCACCAGCGCCACCAGCACGCCGAGCAGGAATACCTCGACCATGCCCCAGGGGCGCACGACCTGCATCAGGCGCAAGAGTATCTTCACGCCCGGGCGGCGTACATCATGCGCGGCCGGCAGCAACAGATAAACCAGCACCAGCATCTGCACCAGCGGGAACAGGATCGTGGTGGACAGCACCAGCATCGCCACCAGCGACATGCCTTCGGTGTTGAGCACCATCACCGCGCCGAACAGCGTGGTTTTGCTGGTCAGCCCCTGGAGTTCGATCTGCACGATGGGAAAGCTGTTGGCGATCACGAACATGATCAGGCTGGCCACAGTCAGCGGCAGCAAGCGCTCAAAGCGGCTGCCGGTGTCGCGCTCGAGCTCGGCGTCGCAGCGCAGGCAGCGGGCGACTTCGGCATGCGCAAGCACCGGCCGGCGATGCACCGCGTCGCACTCTTCGCAAACGATCAGGTCGGGGCGCTCTTGCATGGAGAAGGTGAAAGGCTCAAATTGATGACTTATCGGTTAATTAGGAAAACTTGGATTCTAACAACAAAAAATGACTAGATCGGCTCGCTTTCCGGGCACATTCGGCGGAATTGGGTGGAATTGGCCGTCATCGGGAAGATAAAGCTTGACAATTCAAACGGCAATCTTCTAAAGTGGCCGAATGAACTCCGCAACACAATTCTCCCTGACACTATCGCACTTCGCTGGCGCCCTGCTAGCGTTGCTACTAGTGACGCTACTACCAGCTTCGCGCTGATCTGAGCTTCTCCCCGGTTTCTCCCTGTAGTTTTGCAGTTTCCTCGCTGGTCATGGTCTGACAATCATCCGAAATGGGTATTCAGGCGCACATGGCGGCACAATTAAAAAGTTGTAAATTTTTCCTGAAAAGCCGGCCATGCATTTCACGTCCATCACTGCATTCCTGATTTCCGGCGATTTGATCGCCGCGAAAATCGCTGCATGTGCGTCGGCGCTGCTACCGCTAAAGCTACCGATCGGTCGCCTGGCCTTGCGTTAGTGGCAGTCAGGCGGCCCTTTTCTCCAGCCACATCGAATGAATTTCCCTGTTCCACAGCAGTGACAAATTAAAGAGGTTCCACCATGATGTTAAGCAACCCGGCAGCAAAATACCGCGCATTCCCGACGATCCCGTTGTCTGATCGCACCTGGCCCAATCAGTTCATTTCCAAGCCGCCGATCTGGATGAGCACCGACCTGCGCGACGGCAACCAGGCGCTGATCGAACCAATGAGCCCGGAACGCAAGCTGCGCTTCTTTGAAATGCTCCTGCAAATCGGCCTGAAGGAAATCGAAGTCGGCTTCCCGTCCGCTTCGCAAACCGACTTCGACTTCGTGCGCAAGCTGATCGAAGAGAACCGCATCCCCGACGACGTCACCATCATCGTGCTGACCCAGTCGCGCGAAGAACTGATCCGCCGCACCATCGATTCGCTGGCCGGCGCCAAGCAAGCCATCGTGCACTTGTACAACTCGGTCGCACCGGCGTTCCGCAAGATCGTCTTCAACATGTCGCGCGACGAAATCAAGAACATCGCCGTCACCGGCACCCAGCTGGTCAAGGAACTCACCGACGCCCGTCCGGAAACCCAATGGCGCTACGAGTATTCGCCTGAGTCCTTCAGCACCACCGAGCTCGACTTCTCCAAGGAAATCTGCGACGCCGTCTGCGAAACCTGGGGCGCCACGCCGGAACGCAAGGTCATCCTGAACCTGCCGTCGACCGTCGAATGCAGCACACCGAACGTCTATGCCGACCAGATCGAATGGATGTGCCGCAACCTGAAATACCGCTCGTCGACCATCATCTCGGTGCACCCGCATAACGACCGCGGCACCGCCGTCGCCTCCGCCGAACTGGCCGTCATGGCCGGCGCCGACCGCGTCGAAGGCTGCCTGTTCGGCAACGGTGAACGCACCGGCAACGTCGACCTGGTCACGCTGGCGCTGAACCTGTACACGCAAGGCGTCCACCCCGGCCTGGACTTCTCCGACATCGACACCGTGCGTCAATGCGTGGAAGAGTGCAACCAGATCCCGGTCCACCCGCGCCATCCTTACGTCGGCGACCTGGTGTTCACCGCCTTCTCCGGCTCGCACCAGGACGCGATCAAGAAGGGTTTCGCCAAGCAGCAAGCGGACGCCATCTGGGAAGTGCCTTACCTGCCGATCGACCCGGCCGACCTGGGCCGCAGCTACGACGCCGTGATCCGTGTCAACAGCCAGTCCGGCAAGGGCGGCATGGCCTACCTGCTGGAACAGGAATACGGCCTGGCCCTGCCGCGCCGCCTGCAGATCGAGTTCAGCCGCGCCATCCAGCGCGAAGCGGACGCCAGCGGCAAGGAAATCGTCGCCACCGATATCTACACGATCTTCAAGAGCGAGTACCTGGACCGCAGCGCGCCCTACGTCTATCGCGCGCACCGCATGTCGGAAGACACCTCGCATGAAGAATCGATCAGGATCGAAGTCGACATCGAGCGCAACGGCGAGAAAACCACCGTGCGCGGCACCGGCAACGGTCCGATCGACGCCTTCGTCAATGCGCTGGGGCTGGACATCAAACTGATGGATTTCCACGAACACGCCATCGGCGCCGGCGCCAACGCGCAAGCCGCCAGCTACATCGAACTGCGCCTGAACGAAGCGCCGACCGGCTTCGGCGTAGGCATCGACGCCAACATCGTCACCGCCTCGTTCAAGGCCGTCCTCAGCGCCGTCAATCGCCAGATCGCGATCGACCAGAGCGCAAATCAGTCTTCTTCGCCAAAAGCGAAAGCAGCCTGATTCGGGTCACGCAAAAAAAAGCCGCCGGTTTATCCAACCGGCGGCTTTTTTGCTTTCTTTTTTGCTTTGTGTCGCAGAGGATTTTTCACAGCGATCGCGCCAGCCGAATGCCGCTGTACTGCCAGCACGCCGTAGCCGGGAAAAAGTTGCGGTAGCTCGCGCGCGAATGTCCGAGCGGTGTTGCACCCGACGAGCCGCGCAGGACATACTGATTGACCATGAACTTGCCGTTGTACTCGCCCACCGCGCCGTCGGGAATCGCATATCCCGGATACGGCGCATAGCTGCTCGAGGTCCACTGCCAGGCCGTACCGAAGAACTGCCGGCCCTCGTTGCCCAACTCGCCGACGGCATATTCCCACTCCGCTTCGGTCGGTAAACGCGCACCGGCCCAACGCGCGAACGCATCGGCCTCGTAATAGGACAAATGCAGCACCGCCGCATGCGGGTCCAGTGGCAGCATGCCATGCAGCGTGAACTCGCGCCAGGCGCCATCATCCTGACGCTGCCAATACAGCGGATGCGCGATCTGATTACTGCTGCGCCAGTCCCAGCCGGCCGACAGCCAGTAAGCGGGATTCTCGTAGCCGCCCTGCTCAACGAACATCAGGTATTCGATATTGCTGATCAGGCGCGACCCGATCGCGAACGATTCGACGAACTGGCGATGCGACGGCAGCTCGTTGTCGAAACAGAATCCGCCGTTCCGGTAGCCGATTTCCACCACGCCGGCGTCGAAGGTATTCCACTCCAGCTCGGTCTGCACCGGCATGGCCTGCAAGGCGCGCGGCAGGTAGGCCGGCTTCAGCGGATTGAGCGACAGCAGGTGCTTGACATCGGTGAGGATCAGTTCCTGATGCTGCTGCTCGTGCTGCATGCCCAGTTCCAGCAGGCGCAGGCAATTGTCATCGCAGATATCCGACAGCAGCAAAGCCTGCATGCGCAGGTCGACGTTGGCGCGATACGCGCGGATCTCGGCCAGCGACGGGCGCGTCAGCATGCCACGCTGCGGGCGCGGATGCTTGTCGCCGACGCCTTCATAGTACGAATTGAACAGCACCCGGAAAGCCGGATGAAACGGCGCGAAATCGGGCTCGTAGACTTCAAGGATGAAGGTTTCGAAGAACCAGCTGGTGTGCGCCAGGTGCCACTTGACCGGGCTGGCGTCGGGCATCGATTGCGCGCCGCAATCCTCATCGGACAGGGGCGTTGCGAGGATCATCGAATACTCGCGCGTGCGCAGGAAGTCATCGGCAATGGCCGCGTTCGTTGCCGTCAATGCGGCCGTCTCGTTATGCATGCTGCTCCTCTCCTCTTAGAACGTGTTTGCGATCTTACTGCGCGACCCTGATTTGCCGCTAAACAGATCGTAAACACGTTCTTACACCGGCCGCGCGTAACACAGCATGAACCATTTTTGCGGGTCGAACCACATCCTGGCCTGGCCGAAACCGGCCTGGCGCAGCAGATCGCTGAAACCGTCCGGCGTAAATTTGTAGCTGTTTTCGGTATGGATGCGTTCACCCCGGCGGAACGTCCGCTCGCCGCCGCACCATGTCACCGTCAGGTCGCGGCGCGCCTCCAGATGCATCTCGATACGCGACAATTCCGGATTGAAGAAACCGCGATGCTGCCAGTCGTCGACCGCAAAATCGCTGCCGAGCAGACGATTGACGTGCAGCAGTGCATTGCGGTTGAACGCCGCGGTCACGCCGAGCGCGTCGTCGTAGGCGGCATCGAGTACGGCTTTTTCCTTGACCAGGTCGATACCGAGCAAAACGCCGCCGCCCTCCCCCAATTGCAAGCCGTGACGCATGCGGCGCAGGAATTGCAGCGCCTCGTCCGGCGCGAAATTGCCGAGCGAAGAACCGGGATAGAAGAAGAGACGATTTTCGCGTCCGACCGTCGACGGCAATTGCAGCGACGCGGAAAAATCCATGGCGATTTCCTGCATCGGAATCGCCGGGAATTTCTGCCGCAGACCGCTCACGGCATCGCGCAGGAATTCCGTCGAGATATCGATGGGTACATACTGGCGCGGCTGCAGCGACGGGAACAGGCGCGCCGCCTTGGCGCAATTGCCTGCGCCGAGATCGATCATGGTCACGCCCTTGCCGACCGTCGCGGCGATGTCATCGGCATGCTGATCGAAGATCTGCGCTTCGGTGCGGGTCGGATAGTATTCCGGCAGCGCGCAGATCGCCTCGAACAGGGTGGAGCCGAGCGCGTCGTAAAAATATTTGGGAGAAATGCTTGCGGCGGCAGCCGTCAGGCCGTCTTGCAACTCGTTCCGGACGGGACAGTTTTCCGACCAGTCGTCCTGCATGTCCTGCAACAATCCTTGAGCCAATTTGCTCTCCTTGTTGAAACGGCACTATATAGGGGCGACCGAGGCGCGACCAAGGCGCGACCGGCACGGTATCGACACATGCAATACACTAGACCGCGATTGAAGAACCAGATATGGCGCGCAGACGGCGCATTTCAAGCTCGTTCAGATACAAATAAACACCCGCTTGCCTATCTGCCGAGTGCATATACTTACGCATTCTATCGACTTGCAATCAATCGCGTGGTTCACCACCCGATAAAAAATCCGACATCCAGCCGCCAAAGTTGCTTCATCAACATCAAGAATCTTGCCAACATGTCATCAAGCATCAAACCAGAACCAGCCAAAGGCAGCATCAAAACCCTGATCGGCCTGCTCCCCTTCCTGCAACCCTACAAGCGCCAATTCCTGCTGGCCGGCCTGGCGCTGATCGTGGCTGCCGCGGCGACATTGGCGATTCCCTATGCGTTCCGGCAAATGATCGATCTGGGCTTCGGCAGTCGCGGCATCGGAGGCGCCGACGCCGCGGCCAGCACGCTGCATATCGATCTGTATTTCCTCGCCCTGTTCGGCGTCGCCTGCATCCTCGGCGTGGCGACCGCAGCGCGCTTCTACATGGTGTCGTGGCTGGGCGAACGTGTCACTGCAGATCTGCGCAGCGCCGTCTACGCCCACGTCGTCACGCAAAGCCCGCAGTTCTTTGAAACCACCAAGACCGGCGAAGTGCTGTCGCGACTGACCACCGACACCACGCTGATCCAGACGCTGGTGGGAACCAGCATTTCGATGGCGCTGCGCAACGGACTGCTGTTCATCGGCGGCATGGTCATGCTGTTCATCACCAGCGTCAAACTGTCGTCCATCATCATCGTGATGCTGGCGGCGGTGGTCCTGCCGATCGTGTTTTACGGCCGCCGCGTGCGCAAGCTGTCGCGCGAATCGCAGGATCGCGTGGCCGACGCCTCGGCGCTGGCCGGCGAAATCCTCAACGCCATGCCGACCGTGCAGGCCTTCACGCATGAAGAGATCGAGGCCAGGCGTTTCGGCACCTCGGTGGAGCGTGCTTTCCACACCGCCATGCAGCGCATTCGCGCGCGTTCGGTACTGACCATGATGGCGATCCTGCTGGTCTTCGGCGCGATCGTGTTCGTGCTGTGGCTGGGCGCGCATGCGGTCGTGCAAGGCAGCATGAGCGGCGGCCAGCTCGGCCAGTTCATCCTGTACGCGTCGCTCGTGGCCGGTTCCATCGGTGCCTTGTCGGAAGTGCTCGGCGACACCCAGCGCGCGGCCGGCGCCACCGAACGCCTGCTCGACCTGCTGGCGGCGCAGTCGCCGGTGCAGTCGGTGCTGCTGCCGGAGACACTGCCCGCATCTTTATCCTCCTGCACCGCCAACGGCGCCGCCCTGCAACTGGAGGACGTGGTGTTCCACTACCCGTCGCGTCCCGACAGCAACGCGCTGATGCATCTGTCGCTGGACATCAAACCCGGCGAGACGATTGCCGTGGTCGGTCCGTCCGGCGCCGGCAAGACCACGCTGTTCCAGCTGCTGCTGCGCTTCTACGATCCGCAACAGGGCAGGATCACGCTGGACGGCGTCGATATCCGTTTCCTGACCCTGTCGGCACTGCGCAGCGCCATCGGCATCGTGCCGCAGGACACCGTGATCTTTTCCGAAAACGCGCTGGAGAACATCCGCTTCGGTCGTGCCGACGCCAGCGACGACGAAGTCATTGCCGCAGCAAAAATGGCCGCCGCGCACGAGTTCATCGAGCGCCTGCCACAAGGTTACCAATCCTTCCTCGGCGAACGCGGCGTGCGCCTGTCCGGCGGCCAGCGCCAGCGCATCGCGATTGCGCGTGCGCTGCTGAAAAATCCGCCGTTGCTGCTGCTCGACGAAGCCACCAGCGCGCTCGACGCCGAATCGGAGCGGCTGGTCCAGACCGCACTGGAAGCAGCCATGGTCGGCCGCACCACGCTGGTCATCGCACACCGGCTGGCGACGGTGCAGCGCGCCGACCGCATCATCGTGGTGGAACACGGCCGCATCGTCGAGACCGGCACGCATACCGAACTGATCGCGCAAAATGGTCTCTACGCCAGCCTGGCGGCGCTGCAGTTCAATACCGATTGAGCTTGCCCGCTGCCTGGTCGCCGGCAGGATGCCGGCACAGGCAACGTCATACGCGCTTTCAAAAAATAAAATAGACTTTCGGTTTCAGGCAACAACCACTTTCCGTCATTTCCTCAATCCGCGCGACGCATGTCCTCGGCGCGCCACGCGTACAACCAGGAGTTTCCGATGAGCAGCAAACTGTTTTCTCCGTTCACATTGCGCGGACTGACCCTGCCCAACCGCATTGTCGTCTCGCCGATGTGCCAATACTCCGCACAGGACGGCTTCGTCAACGACTGGCACCTGGTGCATCTGGGCAGCCGCGCCGTCGGCGGCGCCGGGCTGGTGATCGTGGAGGCCGCCGGCGTGCTGGCTGAAGGCCGCATCACGCCGGAAGATGTCGGCATCTGGAAAGATGAACACATCGAACCGTTGCAGCGCCTCACGCGCTTCATCGAAACCCAGGGTTCGTTCGCCGGCATCCAGCTGGCGCACGCGGGCCGCAAGGCCAGCGCATGGCGTCCTTGGGCAGGCAAAGCCGGCACCGTGCCGGCAGCGGAAGGCGGTTGGGAAACCGTCGGTCCGTCGGCGCTGCCGTTCGACGCCACGTTCAAGGCGCCGGTCGAGCTGAGCGTCGCCGCCATCGCCGAACGCGTGCAGGCATTTGCGGATGCGGCGCAGCGTGCGCTCAAGGCCGGCTTCAAGGTGGTCGAAGTGCATGCCGCACACGGTTACCTGCTGCACGAATTCCTGTCGCCGCTAAGCAATCACCGCACCGACCAATACGGCGGTGCGCTGGAGAATCGCGCACGCTTCCTGCTGGAAGTGGTTGCCGCCGTGCGCAAGGTGTGGCCGGCCGACCTGCCGCTGTTCGTACGCGTCTCGGCCACCGACTGGACCGACGGCGGCCTGACACCGGACGACATCGTCGCCGTCTCGCGCCTGCTGCGCGAAGCCGGCGTCGACCTGGTGGACGTCTCCAGCGGCGGCAATGTCGCCACTGCCGTCATCCCGACCGGTCCCGGCTACCAGACCGCCTTCTCCGCGCGCGTGCGCAACGAAGCCAAAATTGCCACCGGCACCGTCGGCATGATTACCGACGCCACCCAGGCCGAACACGTGCTGCGCACCGAACAGGCCGACCTCGTACTGCTGGCGCGCGAGCTGCTGCGCGATCCGTACTGGCCATTGCACGCCGCCGATGAACTCAAGGAAAACATCGCCTGGCCGCCGCAATACGTGCGCGCCGCATCGAGCAAGACGCCGCTGCGCGAAAACGTTGACTACAGCGACCTGGACTGATGTATTGCACGCGCCGGCTGGCACGGCCGGCGCGGTTTTGCATGGCGTGGTATAACTGAGACCTGCCATTTCGTTTCCCGATTTCCGCATTGAGACAGCGCCGGATGAATTCAACACCCGGCCTTACGTCCACGCTTTTCACCCACCCGATCTGCAAAGAGATATCCATGTACAAAGACGTTCAACTCTTCATCAACGGTCGCTGGACTGCCAGTGTCTCGGACCGCACCATTCCGGTCGTCAATCCTGCCACCGAAGAAGTCATCGGCCACATCGCCCACGCCAACAAGCAAGACCTCGACGCTGCGCTGGATGCCGCTCAAAAAGGTTTTGACACCTGGCGCAAGACATCCGCTTTCGAGCGCTCCAAGATCATGCGCAAGGCCGCCAACATCCTGCGCGAACGCGCCGATGAAGTGGCGCTGCTGATGACGCTGGAACAGGGCAAGCCGCTGGCGGAAGCCAAGGCGGAAACCCTGGGCGCTGCCGACACCATCGACTGGTTCGCCGAAGAAGCCCGCCGCACCTACGGCCGCCTGGTGCCGGCGCGCGTGCCGAACGCCTATCAGATGGTGATCAAGGAGCCGGTCGGTCCGGTGGCGGCGTTTACGCCCTGGAACTTCCCCCTCAACCAGGTCGTGCGCAAGCTGTCCGCGGCGCTGGCTGCAGGCTGCTCCATCATCGTCAAGGCGCCGGAAGAAACCCCGGCCTCACCGGCCGAACTGATCCGCGCGTTTGCCGACGCCGGCATCCCTGACGGCGTGGTCAACCTGGTCTATGGAGTGCCGTCGGAAATCTCCGAATACCTGATCCCGCATCCGATCATCAAGAAGATTTCCTTCACCGGTTCCACCCCGGTCGGCAAGCAGCTGGCCGCACTGGCGGGCACCCACATGAAGCGCGCCACGATGGAGCTGGGCGGCCACGCGCCGGCCATCGTGTTCGACGACGCGGACATCGACGCCGCCGCCAAGCAACTGGCGATGGCCAAGTTCCGCAATGCCGGCCAGGTGTGCGTGTCGCCGACCCGCTTCCTGGTGCAAAAGAATGTGTTCGATGCCTTCGTCGACAAGTTCATCACCGCCGCCAGCCAGCTCAAGGTGGGCGACGGCACGGTCGCCGGCACCACCATGGGTCCGGTCGCCAACAAGCGCCGCATCGCGGCACTGGAAGCGTTGATCAGCGACGCTGTTGAACAAGGTGCGCAACTGCGTTTCGGCGGCAAGCGCGTGGGCGACAAGGGTTATTTCTTCGAGCCAACCGTGCTGACCAACGTGCCGCTGTCGGCGCGCGCGATGAATGAAGAACCGTTCGGCCCGCTGGCGCTGATCAATTCCTTCGACACGCTCGACGAAGTGATCGCCGAAGCCAACCGCCTGCCGTTCGGCCTGGCTGCCTACGCCTACGCCAAGTCGGCGCAAACCAAGCACGCGCTGTCTTCGCGCGTCGAAAGCGGCATGATCACCATCAACCATCTGGGCTTGGCTTTGCCGGAAGTCCCGTTCGGCGGCATCAAGGACAGCGGCTACGGTTCCGAAGGCGGCACCGAAGCGATCGAAGCGTACGTCAACACCAAGTTCGTTTCGCAGCTGGACGTATAACTGAGGTATAAGCGTTCTGCATCGTAAAAAAAGCCCGCGCTCTTGATTGAGCGCGGGCTTTTTTCATTGCGTGCCGATATGGCGGTGTTACTTGGGCAGCTTGTGTTTGCGGCCGTGGCAGTGGCAGCCGACGACGTGGTCGTCAATGATACCGATGCCTTGCAGGTAAGCGTAAATGATCGTCGAACCGACGAACTTGAAGCCGCGCTTGAGCAGGTCTTTGGACACCTGGTCCGACAGCGCCGTCTTGGCCGGCGCATCGCTCAGATTCTTCCATTTGTTGCGGATCGGCTTGCCGTCCACATACGCCCACAGGAAAGGAGCGAGGCCGCCGACGTCGTCGCGCAGGCGCAGATAGCTTTGCGCATTGGTGATGGTCGCCGCGACCTTGAGACGATTGCGGATGATGCCCGGATCGGCCAGCAGTTTGGCGACCTTGGCGTCGGTATAGCGCGCGATCTTTTCCGGATTCCACTGATCGAATGCGGCGCGATAGGTCTCGCGCTTGTTCAGCACGGTCTCCCAGCTGAGGCCGGCTTGTGCGCCTTCCAAGTTGAGCATTTCGAACAGGCGCGTCTCGTCGTGGCAAGGCACGCCCCATTCTTCATCGTGATAAGTCACGTAGCGCGGATTGTCGAGATTGACCCAGGCGCAGCGTTGTACGCTCATTGCTTTCTCACTCATTTCATAAAGGCCACAAGGGCGGTTCATCCATCAGCGCGATTTGCTCGCGCAATTCCAGAATCCGGTCCTGCCAGTAACGCTGCGTATTGAACCACGGGAAGGCTTGCGGAAACGCCGGGTCTTCCCAGCGTCGCGCCAGCCATGCCGAGTAATGGATCAGGCGCAGCGTGCGCAAGGCTTCGATCAGGTACAACTCGCGTTGCTCGAATTCGCAGAAGCTCTCGTAGCCGGCCAGCAGGTCGGACAGCTGGCGCACCATCTCGCCGCGCTCGCCCGACAGCAGCATCCACAAATCCTGGATCGCCGGACCGCTGCGGCTGTCGTCGAAGTCGACGAAATGCGGACCGGCATCGGTCCACAAGACATTGCCGACGTGGCAATCGCCGTGCAGGCGCAATTGCCGGATGTCGCCGGCGCGGTCGAAGCAGCGGCGCACGCCGTCGAGCGCCAGATCGACCGTGCTCTTGTACGAACTCAGCACATCCATCGGGATGAAATCATTGGCCAGCAGATAATCGCGCGGCTCTTCGCCGAAGGTGGCGATGTTCAGCGCGGGCCGGTACGCAAACGGACGCTGCATGCCGACCGCATGGATGCGGCCGATGAAGCGGCCCAGCCATTCCAGCGTATCGGGGTTGTCCAGCTCAGGCGCGCGGCCGCCGTGACGCGTGAAGGCCGCAAAGCGGAAGCCCTGGAATTCCTGCAGGCTGCGGCCATTGCTGAGTTGCATCGCAGGAACGACCGGGATTTCCTGACCGACCAGCTCGTTGACGAAGGCATGTTCTTCCAGAATCGCCTCATCGCTCCAGCGCTGCGGCCGGTAGAACTTCGCCACCAGCGGCGGTCCCTCTTCCATGCCGACCTGATAGACCCGGTTCTCATAGCTGTTGAGCGCCAGCAGGCGACCGTCGCCGTACAGGCCGACGCTGTCGAGTGCATCGAGCACGGTATCCGGCGACAGCCCGGCGAAGTTGAATACGGTGGTGGAATCGGTCATGGCCGTATTGTACGTGCCCGTGAAGAGCTGCGGTAATCCTCGCCTCGCAAGCCAATAGCAATTAAACTGCGGTTTTATTCGCAACACGGATGTCCACTATGCAACTCGACCAACCTCTCTCCGACGAAGAGTTCGACGAACTCGACGACTTCCTGCTGTCCGACCGCTGCGCCGAAGACGCCATGACCATGGATACGCTGCACGGCTTCCTCACCGCGCTGGTGATCGGCCCGCAGGAAATCCTGATGGCCGAATGGCTGCCGCGCGTCTGGGGCAGCAAGCCGGAAGACACGCCCAAATTCAAGAATCCCAAGGAAGCCGAACGCATCACCGGGCTGATCGCACGCAGCATGAACGAAATCGCCATCACGCTGGAAGTCGCGCCCAAGGAGTACGAGCCGCTGTTCTGCGAACGCGAACACGAGGGCAAGAGCCTGCTCGACGGCGAAGCCTGGTCGTGGGGTTTCTGGGAAGGCATCCAGATGCGCGCCAAGGAATGGGATCCGATTTTCCATTCCAACCTGGCCCCGCTGATACGTCCGATTTACCTGCTCGGCTCGGACGAACTGGAAGAGGAAGAAATCGCGCTGGTCGAAGATCCGGTCAAGACGCACAAGTTGGCGGTGGAGGTCGAATCGGCAATTCCGCACATCTACAAATACTGGCTGCCGCACCGCAAGTCGGCGGTGGAAACCGTGCGCCGCGACGGCCCCAAGGCCGGCCGCAATGACGACTGCCCATGCGGCAGCGGCAAGAAGTACAAGAAGTGCTGCGGCGCCGACAAGGCCTAGGCAGCTTTTGAAAGCCGGCGCTTATCCGAGATAAGCGCCGGCGGCATCCCACAGCAGCTTGCAGCCGGCCACGAACAGCGCTGCAATCGTGATCTGGTAGAAGCGCACCTGGTCGACCTTCATCAGCAGTTTCAAGCCCAGCCAATATCCGACCGGCGCCAGCGGCAGCAAGGCCAGCGAGGTTGTCAGGTTGCGTGCGTCGAACAGGCCGAGCAGTATGAACGGCACGACTTTCACCGCATTGATGACCGAAAAGAAAATTACCGAGGTGCCGACGAAAACCAGTTTGTCGAGTTGCTGGGGCGCAAGATAAATCACGAACGGCGGTCCTCCCGCGTTGGCGATGAAGCTGGTGAAACCGGACATCGCACCCCACACCGAACCCCGCGCAACGCTGGGCAGGGTCGGCGGCAACACGCGGCTGCGACCGAGCAGGCGCTGCGCCACGAAGCCGATCGACAGCATGCCGATGAGGCCGCGCAGCATGGCGTCGGAGGTGAAACGGAAGGTCAGCGCACCGATGGCGATGCCGACCAGCGCTGCGGGAATCAGGATGCGCAGGTTGCGCAGGTCGCCTTTGCCGCGGAAAGTGATCAGCCCCATGATGTCCATGGCGATCAGCAAAGGCAGCATGATCGCGGCGCCGACCGAGGGCGAGGCAACCAGCGACAGGATGGGAATGGAGAGGATGCCGAGCGAGCCGCCGCCCAGCCCGGACTTGGAAATGCCGACGATCAGCACCGCAGGGATCGCCGCCGCGTAGAACAGCGGATCCTGGATCAAGCTGCCGTCTCCGGCCGCACTCGCGCTTGCATCGTCGGCATGGTCATCAGCGGATTACTCCTTGATGAAATGCTCGCGGTAGTACTTCAGTTCTTCGATGGACTCGATGATGTCGGCCAGCGCGGTGTGCTTCTGGTGCTTCTTGAAACCGCTTGCCAGTTCAGGCTTCCAGCGGCGGCACAGTTCCTTGAGCGTGGACACGTCGAGGTTGCGGTAGTGGAAGAAGGTTTCCAGCTTGGGCATGCCGCGCGCCATGAAGCGGCGGTCCTGGCAAATCGAATTGCCGCACATCGGCGACTTGCCGGCCGGCACGAAAGGCTTGAGGAAGGCAATCAGGGCCGCCGACGCTTCTTCTTCGGTCACGGTCGAGGCCTTGACGCGCTCGATCAGGCCGGAACGGCCGTGCGTGCCCTTGTTCCAGGCGTCCATGCCGTCGAGGATTTCGTCCGGCTGGTGGATCGCGAACACCGGGCCTTCGGCCAACACGTTGAGTTCGGGATCTGTTACCACCACGGCAACTTCGATGATGCGGTCGTTGTCCGGATCAAGGCCGGTCATTTCCATATCGACCCAGATCAGGTTGAACTCGTTCGGACGGGCCGGAATAGCATAAGGAGCGGCGTTGGTGTCGGTGGCTTGTGACATAATTGTTCTTTCTACAGGTTCTGCTTGATGTGCAGCTGATGTGCTGCTGAATTCGGCCGCTCAGCACATCCGGTTCGCCATCTTCATCGAATTTTTTTGAGCGGTCTTGACGACCGCCATTTTCGCACAGGGAAAGAATGTATTCACTCACGTTTTCGGTTTTGTTTGTCGGTTTTCTGCTGTTGACCCTGCTTGTCCGGTTCTGGCTCAGCTCGCGCCACATCCGCCACGTGCTGGCGCATCGCAGCGCAGTGCCGGCTGAATTCGCCGAAAAAATCCCGCTCGCGGCGCATCAAAAAGCAGCCGACTACACCGTCGCGCGCACCAAGTTCGGCATCCTTGCCCTGCTGGTGAATGCCGCCGTGCTGGTCGGCTTTACGCTGCTGGGCGGACTGCAGCTGCTGTCAAACCTGCTGTTGCAATCGCTAGGCGGCCCCGGCATGATTTACCAGCTGTGCCTGATCGCGTCCTTCGCGGTGATCTCCGGCCTGATTGATTTGCCGTTCGACTATTACCGCCAGTTCGTGCTGGAAGCGCGCTTCGGTTTCAACAAGATGACCCGCACGCTGTTCTTCGTCGACGCCGTCAAGACCGGCCTGATCGGCGCCGCCATCGGGCTGCCGCTGCTGTGGGTGATCCTGATGCTGATGGACCGCGCCGGCGCGTTATGGTGGTTCTATGCATGGCTGGTGTGGAGCGGCTTCCAACTGCTGATGCTGGTGCTGTATCCGACCGTGATCGCGCCGCTGTTCAACAAGTTCACGCCGCTCGACGACGACAGCCTGCGTGCGCGCATCGAGAGCCTGATGCAGCGCGTCGGCTTCGCCTCCAAGGGCTTGTTCGTCATGGACGGCTCCAAGCGCAGCGCGCACGGCAACGCTTACTTCTCGGGCTTTGGCGCGGGTAAGCGCATCGTGTTTTTCGACACGCTGCTGGCGCGCCTGGCGCCGCACGAAATCGAAGCAGTGCTGGCGCATGAGCTGGGCCATTTCAAACTCAAGCACATCGTCAAACGCATCGGCGTGATGTTCGCCATCTCGCTGGCTTTCCTGGCGCTGCTGGGCTATCTGAAGGGCCAGGCGTGGTTCTACACCGGCCTGGGCGTGAATCCGCTGCTGTTCGGCAACAACGATGCGATGGCGCTGATCCTGTTCATGCTGGCGCTGCCGATTTTCACTTTCCTGCTGTCGCCGCTGTCGTCGCTGTCGTCGCGCAAGCACGAGTTCGAAGCCGATGCTTTCGCCGCCCGGCACACCAACGCGCAAGACCTGGTGTCGGCGCTGGTCAAGCTGTATGAGGACAATGCCTCGACGCTGACGCCGGATCCGCTGCATTCCGCCTTCTACGATTCGCATCCGCCCGCCTCGCTGCGGATAGGAAAACTGCACGACACACTGAACGCGGCACATTAAGGAGCACGCCATGACACTGACAACCCAAACCCTGCTGGCGCAGAAAAGCCAGCATCAGGTCGCGGCCCTCGACGATGCCGGCATCCAGCAGTATCTGCCGCTGGTGCCGGGATGGGCACTGGACCAAGGCAAGCTGGTCAAGTCGTTTTCCTTCCAGGATTACCACGAGACGCTGGCGTTCGTGAATGCGATCGCCTACGTCATCCACGCCGAAGACCATCATCCGGAACTGGTCGTGACCTACAACCGCTGTGTCGCGAAGTTCGATACGCATAGCGTCAACGAAGGACGCGGCGGTTTGTCGATCAACGATTTCATCTGCGCCGCCAAGGTGGATGCGATTTTCCACCAGACGTTTTCCTGAGCATGGCTGCAAGTAAAAATACAGTCGAAATCGGCACCGTCATCGCTGCGCATGGCCGTCATTACCTCGCGCAAGTCGGCGAAGAGAAACTGCAATGCGTCACCCGCGGCAAGAAAAGCGACGTCGCGGTGGGCGACAAAGTCAACCTCAAACGCACGTCGGCGAATCAGGCCGTCATCGAATCCATCGGCGAACGCAAGACGCTGCTGTATCGCTCCGATCAATACAAATCGAAACTGCTGGCCGCCAACGTCACGCAGCTGTTCATCGTGGTGGCGACGGAACCAGGGTTCACGGACGACCTGATTTCGCGGGCGCTGGTCGCGGCGGAGTCGGCCGGCGTCGACGCGCATATCGTCCTCAATAAAACCGACATCGTCGCCGCCCTGCCGAAGACACGCGAACGGCTGCAGGTCTATCGCAAGCTCGGCTATCCGATCCACGAAGTCTCGGCCCAGGCGGAGCCGGACGCTACACGCGACGCGTTCCTCGTGCTCCTGCAGGGCAAGTCGACCATCCTGATCGGCCAGTCGGGGATGGGCAAGTCGTCGCTAATCAACCTGATCGTGCCGGACGCCGACATCGCCGTGCGCGAAATCTCCGCCGCGCTCGACACCGGCAAGCACACCACGACCTTCACGCGCCTGTATACGATGAGCGACGATACGGCGGTGATCGATTCCCCGGGTTTTCAGGAATTCGGTTTGTACCAGTTGAGCGAAGGCATGCTGGAACGCGCCTTCCGCGAATTCGCGCCACATCTGGGCAAATGCAAATTCTATAACTGCCATCACCTGACCGAGCCGGGTTGCGCCGTGCTGGCAGCCGTCGAAAGCGGAGAAATCGCGCCGATGCGGCATCAGCTGTACGCGCAATTGCTGCATGAGTCATCGCAGAAACTGTACTGACCGTCGCCATCCCGACGTAAAAAGCCGCCCGGAATGGAGCGGCTTTTTTATTGCGCGCGACAATGTTCAGAACCTGTAGGCCGCACTCAACAAAGCGCTGCGCGGTGTGCCCGGCATAATCTGCGACAAGCCGGTTGAGGTCGCGTAATAACTGCGGTTGGTCAGGTTGGTGACGGCCAGCGTGAGTTCGACCTGGGGGAAACGGTAGCCGGCCTTGGCGTCCCAGCGGGTGTAGGCCGGCAGGTCGAGCTGGTTGGCGATGTCGACATAGCGCGAACCTTCATGGATCACGCCCGTTTCCGCGAAGAACCCCTGCGCCGGCGCATAGCTGATGAACAGACTGCCGTTGGCGCTGGAGACGCCGGCCGAGCGCTTGCCCTGCACGTTGACGCCGCAGGCTGCGCACGACTTCGCTTCAACAATACGCGCTTTCTGCACGCTGAAGCCGCTGCGGATGAACCAGTCCGTCGCCAGTTGGCCATTGATGCCCAGCTCGACGCCGCGGTTGCGTTCCAGCCCGGTCAGCACGAACAAATCGGGACTTGAAGAAACCTGGGTGCGGCGGTTATACAGATCGAGTTGAAAGACTGCCAGCGTGGTGCTGATCTTCTTGTCGAACCATTCGCTCTTGACGCCGGCTTCGAGCTGTCGGCTGAACTGGGGATCGAGCGCATTGACGTTGCTGCCGGCGCTTGCCGTACTCAGACTGATGGTGTCGGCGCCGCCCGGCGGGATGAAGTTCTTGCTATAGGACGCGTAGAAACTGTGCGCCGCCAGCGGCGACCATACCACGCCCAGACGCGGATTGAGCGCCGTCGTGGTACGCCGCGCGCGGCCGTTGTTGAGCAGGCTCAGCGAGTCCGCTTCGAAATGATCCCAGCGCAGCCCCGCCAGCAATTGCCACTGCGGCGACAGGCTGATCTGATCCTGCGCATACAGCGCATGGCCGCGCGCGCGATGGATGCTGTCTGTATTGAGAGCGGGCGCGGCGCCGTTGTCCGGGCGGTTGTCGGGCGCCATCATCGACACCGTGGAAGCGTTGGCGCGCCATAGCCGCGGATAGCGATTTTCGTTGCTATATTCGGCGCCGAACAGGAGTTGGTGCTGCACGCCGCCGGCATCGAGCCTGCCTTCCAGTTCCAGATTGCCCTGCCAGTTGCGGTGTTGCAGATCCTGTTGCCAGCGCGAACGCGTGACACCGCTGTTGCCGATGCCGGTCAGGTTGCCGGCGAAGGTGTTGTCGAAGCGGCTGTCGAGATTGAGCTGGCTGAGTACGTTGCGGATCTTCCATTGCGCATCGAGCTTGTGTTCGAACGTCGAACGGACGTAGGTGCTGGTGTCCTTGATGAAGTCGCGGCCGAGCGCGCCATAGGTCGTGGACCGAGGGGCCGGCGGCAGGAAATAAGCGCCGTTGGCGCGCCGGCCGGCAGGCATGCCGCGATCCGGCACGCGCTCGAATTCGCCTTGCTCGAGCTGCAGCAGCCAGCTGGTGCGCTGGTTGTCCCACTTGATCGACGGCGCCAGGTATTGCCGCGTGCTGTCGACGCCGTTCCGGAAACTGCCGGCATGGTCGCGCCCGGCGTTGATGCGCATGGCCCATTCTGCGGACAACACCTGATTCACATCTGCCGCCGCGCCAATGCGGCCATAGCTGCCTGCAACCGCCCTGACGCTGCTTTGCACGTCATGACCGGGCTGCTTGCTGATGCGATTGATCACGCCGCCGCCGCTGCCGCGTCCGTACAGCACGGCGGCCGGTCCCTTGAGCACTTCCACCCGCTCGATGTTGCCGAGGCTGCGCACGTATTGCGCATCGTCGCGCACACCGTCGAGGAACACGTCACCCGCGCCGGCAAAGCCGCGGATGCGGAATGAATCGAAGCGCGTGTCGGAAGTGTTGGAGATGCCGGGCACGCCGCTGAGTGCATCGGCCAGGGTCTGCCCGCCGTAGGAAGCGACGTCGTCCACCCTGATGCTGTTGACGGTCTGCGGAATGTCGCGCACGTCGGCATCGGTTCTGGTGGCGGTATGGACGGACGCCGGGCGCGGATCGTAGTGACTGCGCTTGCTGCGGATTTCAATGGCGGGGAGATTGGCTACGTCGCTTCCGACGCTATCGGCTGCACAGGCATGGTCAAACCCCGACGCAAGGGAACAGACTGCAATTGCAAGTGGCCGAAGGCGCAAACGAGAGGAGGAAATGGACATGTAGATTCACTTGATGGGGGCTTGAAAGGAAGCGCATTCTAGTGAATTACATGAGAATAATTCTCATTTTAAACGATGATAATGCTGAATCTGGCGATAAATCACAAAACTTCCAGATACATACCGAGGAAGCTCAATTCAAAAACAAAAAAAGTCCGGATTGAATTGCAAGAAAGGCAAGTTTTCAGACATTCGCGAGTTCTCTCCTTGCGCCGCAAGCCTGCATACCCACGCCTCTTGCAAGTTGGCCCTCTCATGCCTGCTTTTGGGTATCTTTTTGCCCCGAATCCCTTATAATTGAAGCAGTTACAACAATCGGCGGCAGGCGCCCACTGGCCGCCGTTTTTATTTATGGCAATCAAACACTACCTGCAGTTTTCCGACTTTACGCTTGATGAGTATGAGTACGTGATCGAGCGGTCGCGTGTGATTAAACGCAAATTCAAAAACTACGAGCCGCATCACTCGCTGGCCGATCGCACGCTGGTCATGGTCTTCGAGAAGAATTCCACACGCACCCGCCTGTCCTTCGAAGCCGGCATGCACCAGCTCGGCGGCGCGGCGATCTACCTCAACACCCGCGACAGCCAGCTCGGCCGCGGCGAGCCGATCGAAGACGCTGCACAGGTGATGTCGCGCATGTGCGACGTCATCATGATCCGCACCTTCGGCCAGGAAATCATCGACCGCTTCGCCGCCTATTCGCGCGTGCCGGTCATCAACGGCCTGACCAACGAGCAGCATCCCTGCCAGGTACTGGCCGATGTGTTCACCTACATCGAGCAACGCGGTTCGATCAAGGACAAGGTCGTGGCCTGGATCGGCGACGCCAACAACATGCTGTATTCGTGGCTGCAAGCCGCCGAAGTGTTCGGCTTCCACGTCAACGTCTCGACGCCGAAAGGCTACGATATCGATATGAAGCAGGTCAGCCCTGGCAACCGACGCTACACCTTCTTCGCCAATCCGGCCGATGCCTGCCAGGACGCCGATCTGGTGACGACCGACGTCTGGACCAGCATGGGTTACGAAGATGAAAACGCTGCGCGCCTGAAAGCCTTTGACGGCTGGATCGTCGATCAGGCCAAGATGGCGCGTGCACGCAAGGACGCCTTGTTCATGCACTGCCTGCCGGCGCATCGCGGCGAGGAAGTTTCCGCCGAAGTCATCGACGGTCCGCAATCGGTGGTTTGGGAAGAAGCCGAAAACCGCCTGCATGTGCAAAAGGCATTGCTCGAATATCTCGTCCTGGGGAAAGTAGCATGATCGACCATGCCGGCTTTACTCCTTCCGATTACGATCGCACCAAGGCGTTTTATACCCAGGCATTGGCGCCCATCGGCTACACATTGCTGATGGAGTTGCCCGCGTCGGTCACTGGCGACACCGACGTTGCCGGTTTCGGCGAAGCACCCAAGCCTGATTTCTGGCTGGCGCGTGCCACCGCCGGCAAGCCGGCGCACAGCCCGACGCTGCATTTCGCCTTTCGCGTGAATTCGCGAGGCCCGGTCGACGCCTTTTACCAGGCCGCCCTGCAAGCCGGCGGCAAGGACAACGGCGCTCCCGGCATTCGTGCGCATTACCACCCCGATTACTACAGCGCCTTCGTCCGCGATCCGGACGGGCACAACATCGAAGTTGTCTGCCACGCGCCCGCGTAGCATCGGCAAACCAGCAAGTTCAACAATCCGCCATCACTAGCCACTACGAACATCATGTCCAATATCCTGCAATCCGTTCCGGTCAACGAAAAAGTCGGCATCGCCTTCTCCGGCGGCCTCGATACCAGCGCCGCGCTGACCTGGATGCGCCAGAAAGGCGCCATTCCTTACGCCTACACCGCCAACCTGGGTCAGCCGGACGAGCCTGACTACGACGCGATTCCGAAGAAGGCCATGCAATACGGCGCGGAACTGGCGCGATTGATCGATTGCCGCGAACAATTGGCCAACGAAGGCATCGCAGCGCTGCAAAGCGGCGCTTTCCACATCTCTACTGCCGGCGTGACTTACTTCAACACCACACCGCTGGGCCGTGCCGTAACCGGCACCATGCTGGTGGCCGCGATGCGCGAAGACAACGTCGACATCTGGGGCGACGGCAGCACCTTCAAGGGCAACGACATCGAGCGTTTCTACCGCTACGGCCTGCTGGTCAACCCCAACCTGCGCATCTACAAGCCATGGCTGGACAATACCTTCATCGACGAACTGGGCGGCCGCAAGGAAATGTCCGAGTTCATGATCAAGTCCGGTTTCGACTACAAGATGTCGGTGGAAAAGGCCTACTCGACCGATTCCAACATGCTCGGCGCGACCCACGAAGCGAAAGACCTGGAATTCCTTAACAGCGGCATCAAGATCGTGCAACCGATCATGGGCGTAGCGTTCTGGCGCGACGACGTCGAAGTCAAGGCCGAGACCGTCACCGTCCGTTTTGAAGAAGGCCGTCCGGTCGCGTTGAACGGCAAAACCTTCGACAGCATGACCGACCTGATCCTGGAAGCCAATCGCATCGGCGGCCGTCACGGCCTCGGCATGAGCGATCAGATCGAAAACCGCATCATTGAAGCCAAGAGCCGCGGCATCTATGAAGCGCCGGGCCTGGCCCTGCTGTTCATTGCCTACGAGCGCCTGATCACCGGCATCCATAACGAAGACACCATCGAGCAATACCGCGACAACGGCCGCAAGCTCGGCCGCCTGCTGTATCAAGGCCGCTGGTTCGATTCGCAGGCGATCATGCTGCGTGAAACCGCACAACGCTGGGTCGCACGCGCCATCACCGGCGAAGTCACCGTCGAACTGCGCCGCGGCAACGACTACTCGATCCTCAACACCGAGTCGGCCAACCTGACCTATCAACCGGAACGCCTGACCATGGAAAAGGGCGAAGGCGCCTTCACGCCGCAGGACCGTATCGGCCAGCTGACCATGCGCAACCTCGACATCGTCGACACCCGTCAGAAGCTGGCGATCTACCAAAGCACCGGCCTGCTGGCAACCAGCAACGCCGTGTCGCTGCCGCTGCTGGAAAAAGACAAGAACGCGAAGTAATTACGCAACCTCTCAACGGAACCAAGACAACATGACGACTCAATTCGACAACGTTACCGTCCTCAAAAAGGGCAATGTTTACTTTGACGGCAAGTGCGTTTCGCATACCGTGATTTTCGCCGACGGCACCAAGAAGACGCTGGGCGTAATCCTGCCCTCGTCGCTGACGTTCAACACCGGCGCACCGGAAATCATGGAAATCAATGGCGGCAGTTGCAACGTCCGCCTGAAGGGCGAAGACGCCTGGAAGACCTATGCGGCCGGCACCAGCTTCAACGTTCCGGGCGACTCCAGCTTCGAGATCGAAGTGACCGAGACGGTGGATTACGTCTGCCACTTCGGTTAATCGCCGGAACGCAGCAAACAAAAACGCGGCCAGGTTTTCCTGGCCGCGTTTTTGTTTGCGTGTCGCTTTTCTCCGTGAACCGGATCAGATAAACACCGGCTCCGGTTCCAGCTTCACGCCGAATCTGGCCTGCACATCCGCCTGGATGGCCTGTGCCAATGCCGCGATTTCCTTGCCGCTGGCGCCGCCTTTGTTGACCAGCACCAGCGCCTGCTTTTCATACACGCCGGCCGCACCCAGCGACCTGCCCTTCCAGCCGCACTGATCGATCAGCCAGCCGGCAGCCAGCTTGTAGCCGCCATCGGGCTGCGGATAACTCACTAGTTGCGGATGTTGCGCCAGCAAGGCTTCGCGCTGCTGCGCCGGCACGATGGGGTTCTTGAAGAAGCTGCCGGCGTTGCCGATCTGCGCCGGATCGGGCAGCTTGCGCGTGCGGATCGCAATCACCGCGTCGGCAATGTCGCGCGGCGACGGCACGGTGATTTGCCGCAGCGACAATTCCTGCATGACGTCGGCATAATTCATATTGGCTTGCCATTGCTTGGGCAAGCCAAACGTCACGTCGAGCACCACGGCGCGGTCGCGCAGTTCCTGTTTGAAAACACTGTCCCGGTAAGCGAACCGGCACGCGGCATTGTCGAGCGTAAATGTCTTGCCGTCGATGAAATCGAAAGCCGTCAGGCTGTGAAAGCGATCTTTCACTTCAATCCCGTAAGCGCCGATGTTCTGAATCGGCGCCGCCCCGACGCTGCCGGGGATCAGGGACAGGTTCTCCAATCCGCCAAGGCCGAGATCGAGGGTCCACTGCACGAAACGATGCCAGTTTTCGCCGGCGGCGGCGGTCACGTACACAAAGGTTTCGTCCTCGCCGACAATACGCATGCCGGCGCTGCGCATGTGGAGCACCAGGCCTGCGAAATCCTGCGTCAGCAGCAGATTGCTGCCGCCGCCGAGGACCAGGCGCGGCAGCACCGACAATTCCTTGTCGTTTTTTACCGCGAGCAAAGTATCGGCGTCATCGACCGTCAAATAGGCGGCCGCCTTGGCGTCAATGCCGAAGGTATTGAGATGGCGCAGGGAGAAATCGCGCTGAACTGGAATGGGAAACATAAGCGCAGGATTATAGCCTGCCCGACGGCTTGTTCCACGTGCAGACACGGCGCGGGCATAGCCGCAAAGCCGGTTGTCCGTTAAAATCACATCTTTCGGGTGCAAGCGCCCTGTCTCAGTTTTTCCCACCTTGCGCGCGCCCACAGGATATAAAGGAAATCGCCATGCCATCGTTTGATACCGTCTCCGAAGCCAATCTGGTTGAAGTCAAGAATGCCAACGACCAGGCCAACAAGGAAATCACCACCCGCTTCGACTTCAAGGGCAGCGACGCCCGCGTCGAACTGAAAGAGCGCGAGCTGACCGCCTACGCCGACTCGGAATTCCAGCTCAGCCAGGTGACCGACGTGCTGACCAACAAGATGACCAAGCGCAACGTCGACGTGCGCTTCCTCGACTACGGCAAGATTGAAAAGATCGGCGGCGACAAGGTCAAGCAAGTGATCAAGATCAAGAACGGCATCGAGACCGAAGATGCGAAGAAGATCGTGCGCGTCATCAAGGACAGCAAGATGAAGGTGCAGGCCAGCATCCAGGGCGACGCCGTGCGCGTGACCGGCGCCAAGCGCGACGACCTGCAGGCCGCCATGGCGATGCTGCGCAAGGAGATCAAGGATCTGCCGCTGGAATTCAATAACTTCCGCGATTGATCTTCTGAAGTTGGGGGAGTGAGCTTGTGACGTGAACTTATGACGTGAGTTCATGAAGCAGCAATAGAAAAACGCCGGTGCATGCCGGCGTTTTTTCATTGCAGCGCACGTTGCCGCACGTTACGGGCCGCATTGCAGCTTCTGTTCCTTGCTCATGTTGTCCATCCCCTCCTTGATCTCGGCAGGCGACAGATCTCGCTGGTGCGTGGCAATCGACCAGCGATGACCGAACGGGTCTTCGAGCTGGCCGTAGCGGTCGCCCCAGAACATGTCGGACAGCGGCAGCTTGACCGTGGCGCCAGCCGACTGCGCCTGAGCAAACACGGCATCGGCGTCTTCCACGTAAAGATGGATGGTGACCGGCGAACCACCCAGAAGGTGCGGACCGCGCGAGCCCCACTCGGGCATTTCATCGACCAGCATCAATGACGAATCGCCGATGCGCACCATGGCATGCATGAGCTTGCCGTCGGGGCCCGGCAGGCGAGCCAGTTCGATGGCGCCGAAAGCCTGTTTGTAGAATTCAATCGCCTGCGCAGCGCCCGCGCAGACCAGATGCGGCGTCAGCGTGTGCATGCCGTCGGGGATCGCCTTGACTTGGGAAGGATTGGCCATGCTTGTCTCCTTTTGATGAAATCAGGACGCTCATTGTGCGCCCTGTGCCTCAAAAATCAAGTTGACGGAATGCCAAGCCAACATACAGTGCCGGAATGAAAAGAAGCCCCGACATGCGGAGCTTCTTGTTCTGCCTGCAACTACATTCCAAGGGTTCTTATTCCTTGTCGCCGATCAGACGGCGTTGCTTGACCGCGTCCGCCAGACCTTGCAGCACGCCCAGGCTTTCTTCCCAGTTGATGCAACCGTCGGTGATCGACTGGCCGTAGGTCAGTTCCTTGCCCGGCACCAGGTCCTGGCGACCGGCAACCAGATTCGACTCGACCATCACGCCGACGATGCGGGTGTCGCCACCGGCGATCTGGCCGGCAATGTCTGCGCAGACAGGGATTTGATTCTCGGGCTTCTTCGAGCTGTTGGCGTGCGAAGCGTCGATCATCAGGCGCGCCGCCAGGCCGCTCTTGGCGATGTCCTGGCAGGCAGCTTCCACGCTGGCGGCGTCATAGTTCGGCGCCTTGCCGCCCCGCAGGATGATGTGGCAATCCTCGTTGCCGGCGGTCGAGACGATGGCCGAGTGGCCGCCCTTGGTGACCGACAGGAAATGGTGCGGCTGCGACGCCGCCTTGATGGCGTCGACGGCGATCTTGATGTTGCCGTCGGTGCCATTCTTGAAACCGACCGGGCACGACAGGCCGGAAGCCAGTTCGCGGTGCACCTGCGATTCGGTGGTGCGCGCACCGATGGCGCCCCAGCTGATCAGGTCGGCGATGTATTGCGGGCTGATCACGTCGAGGAACTCGGTGCCGGCAGGCAGGCCGAGCTCGTTGATGTTCAGCAGCAGCTCGCGCGCAGTGCGCAGGCCGTCGTTGATGCGGAAGCTGTTGTCCATGTACGGATCGTTGATCAGGCCCTTCCAGCCGACCGTGGTGCGCGGCTTTTCGAAGTAGACGCGCATGACGATTTCCAGCTCGCCCTTGAAGCGTTCGCGCTCGACCACCAGGCGGCGTGCGTATTCCATCGCGGCCTTGGTGTCGTGGATCGAGCAGGGTCCGATCACGACCATGACGCGGTCGTCCTGGCCGTGCAGGATGCGATGCAAGGCGGTACGGCATTCCGCGGTGGTGTTCTCGACTTTTTCGCTGCCGCCGAATTCGCGGATCAGGTGCGAGGGAGGTGTAAGTTCTTTCATTTCTCGGATACGTAGATCGTCGGTGCGCGGCATTTTTTCTCCTGATTGCAATCTGAATTTGGGAATTCGAATGGGTAAAAAAAAACCGCCATCACTGGCGGTTTTTTAGAAATTCGGTTTGGTCTCTACTTACGAACGCTTACCGCTTTTCACCGCCGTGGGGCTGGAATAGCTAAAGTAAAAATAAAAGAAGTAAGCGCGGACGAAAGACATTGTTCGATCTATGGTTAATTACAACAGAAAACGATAATGCAACAATTTCCCGGCTTTGGCAACACCGGTCATTAATTTTTCACAAAAACCGCATTGAATGACGTTTTTTTGCATTTAAACCGTCACCCAATGCCCTCCACGCACAATTTATGCCGTACCGCCCACCGTGACGCCATCGATGCGCAAGGTCGGCTGACCCACGCCGACCGGGACGCTCTGGCCTTCCTTGCCGCACACGCCGACGCCGGAATCGAGTTTCATGTCGTTGCCGATCAGCGAAACGCGGTTCAGCACATCAGGACCGTTGCCGATCAGCGTGGCGCCCTTGACCGGATAGGTAATCTTGCCGTTCTCGATCATGTAGGCTTCGCTCGCCGAGAAGACGAACTTGCCGTTGGTAATGTCGACCTGGCCGCCGCCGAAGTTGACGGCATACAAACCGTTCTTCACCGACGCCAGAATTTCGGCAGGATCCTTGTCGCCGGCCAGCATGTAGGTGTTGGTCATGCGCGGCATCGGCAGATGTGCAAACGATTCGCGGCGCGCATTGCCGGTCACCGGCATCTTCATCAGGCGCGCATTCATGGTGTCCTGGATGTAACCCTTAAGAATGCCGTCCTCGATCAGCGTGGTGCACTGGGTCGGATTGCCTTCGTCGTCGATATTGAGTGAACCGCGGCGATCGGCGATAGTGCCGTCATCCACCACGGTGACGCCCTTGGCGGCGACGCGCTCGCCGATGCGGCCGGAGAAGGTGCTCGAACCCTTGCGGTTGAAGTCGCCTTCGAGGCCGTGGCCGATCGCTTCGTGCAGCAGAATGCCGGGCCAGCCCGGTCCGAGCACGACGGTCATCGGGCCGGCCGGCGCCGGACGTGCGTCGAGATTGACCAAGGCGGTGGAGACTGCTTCGGAGGCGTATTTTTCCAGCAATTCGTCGCTGAAGTAAGCATAGCTGTAGCGACCGCCACCGCCGCTGCTGCCCATTTCGCGGCGACCGTTCTGTTCGGCAATGACGGTGATGGACACGCGCACCAGCGGACGAATGTCGGCGGCGATGATGCCGTCGCTACGCGCCACCAGCACCACGTCGTATTCACCGGCCAGGCTGGCCATGACTTGCACGACGCGCGGATCCTTGGCGCGGGCGATGCGTTCGATGCGTTCCAGCAGATTGACCTTGGCGGTCGCATCCAGCGAGGTCAGCGGATCGTGCGGCAAATAGAGGGAACGACCGCCGTTGGCTTGCATGCTGCCGGCGATCTTGACGCGGCCGGCGCCCTGGCGGCCGATGGTGCGGGTTGCCGCAGCGGCGTCGAGCAGGATCGATTCCGAGATTTCATCCGAATACGAGAACGCCGTCTTGTCGCCCGACACGGCGCGCACGCCGACGCCCTGGTCGATGGAAAAGCTGCCGGTCTTGACGATGCCCTCTTCCAGGCTCCAGCCTTCGCTCTTGGTGAACTGGAAATACAGGTCGGCGTAATCGACCTTGTGCGTAAACATGGTGCCCAGTGTTTTCAGCAATTTGGCTTCGTCGAGGCCGAACGGCGTGAGCAGGACATCGCGTGCAACGCCGAGCGCGCTGAGATTGGGTTCGAATGTTTTCATAAATTATTTATTTAATTACAGCAACTGTTGGGTGCCTTGCATGCACCTAGAGCTTGCGATGCTTGAGCGCAGGCAGGCTTTCACGTACGTATTGTAGACGATGGGGGTCGATGTCGCCGATAACAAGGCCTTCGCCCTCGGCCAGTACGCTGACAACTTCGCCCCACGGATCGATCAGCATGCTATGCCCCCAGGTGCGGCGGCCGTTGACATGCTTGCCGCCTTGCGCCGACGCCAGGATATAGCACTGGTTCTCGATGGCGCGGGCGCGCAGCAGGGTTTCCCAGTGCGCCTGGCCGGTGGTGTGGGTGAATGCCGCCGGCACCACGATCAGCGCGCAGTCTCCCATGGCACGGTACAACTCGGGGAAACGCAGGTCGTAGCAAATCGACAGGCCGACCTTGCCGAACGGCGCGGTAAAGCCTCCGACTTCGTTGCCGAAGACGATCGTGCGCGCTTCGTCGTAAGCCTCTTCGCCGCGCACGAAACTGAACAGATGGATCTTGTCGTAGCGCGCCACGCGGCGGCCGGCCGGGTCATAGACCATGGTGGTGTTGAGCACCTTGTCGGCTTCTTCGGAGGCCATCGGCAAGGTGCCGCCGATCAGCCAGACCTTGAACTCGCTCGCCAGCGCGACCATGAAATCCTGGATCTTGCCGATGTCGGTTTGTTCGGCGTGCGCAAGCTTGGCTTTTTCGTGCATGCCCATGATGGGCCAGTATTCCGGCAGCAACACCAGTTGCGCGCCCTGCTCTGCGGCTTGTCCGACCAGCCGGCGCGCGGCCGCGAAATTCTCTTCGACCTCGGGCGTCGACACCATCTGTATCGCCGCGACTTTGTACGTTTCATTCATGTCAGCCTCGCTGGAAATCGGTTGCGCCGGAAAGCGGCGTCATCGGAATGCCGTATGAATATTATTTGGCGGCAGGTTTGCTGTTGGCGTCGGGGGTGCGCTCCTGCTTGACGACCAGCGGATCGCTCCAGGACCCGGTTACATTATATTCAAAGGTCAGCGTCTTCATCAGCGGGTTGCGCAGGAACAGCTGCGCCAGGTAAGTGCCGACGCCGACCACCGGATTGATCGCCAGCGCCACCAGCGACGCCGTGCCGAGGTTGACCTCGGGGATCACCACCAGGTGCAGGTTCTGGGTTTCCCTGGCGATGTCGGCCGAACCGTTCATCAGCACCGACGCCGCCACGCCGGTCATCTTGAGATTGTCGGTGGTGGCGACGCCTTGCGCAATGGAAGCAGTGCCGACGATGTTGTCGAATGCAAAGCCTTCCGAAAACACATCGCGGAAATCCAGCACAAGGCGACGCGGCAACGCCTGCAAATTGAGCACGCCGAGCAGCTTGGCCGCACCCGGGTCGACCTTGAGGAACTGGCCCGAATGCATGTCCATATGGACCTGGCCGCTGAGGGTCGGAATGTCCAGCGAATACGGCAACCCCTTCCAGCTGACGTCGCCGTCGAGTTTCCCCTTGCCGCCGCGCACCACGCCGACGAAACCGAAGCGTTCCAGCAGCTTGCCGGCATCGTTGATGTCCAGCGCATAGGTCAGGTTGGAGGTGTTGTTGCGACCGAACGCCATCCAGTTGCCGGCGGCGCGCAGCTCGGCGTCAGGATTGATCAGCGTGAGCTTGTTGATGCGCCATTCGCTGCCGACGCTGACGCGCACGTTGTTGGCGTTGAGTTCGAGGCGGCCGAGCTTCTTGCCGAACAGGCGAAAATCTTCCGCCACGATGTCCAGCGCCGGGATGCGGCTGGCGCTATTGGTGCTGTCGGCGGCCGCGGCGTTGTTTTCCAGCAGGTCGGCAGGATCGGCGCCGGCGCCCTTCTGGATATTCAGCGTGGCCAGCCGGGCCGTGACGCGTCCCAGTCCGCGGCCGCTGCCCGATTCGCTCCAGGTGGCGTAACCGGTGGCCTGGTCGGAAGAAATGTTCACCTGCCAGGCCTTGTTCTGATGCGAAGCGCCCAGCACGACATTGTCGAGTTTCTTGCCCATCAGCAGCAATTCGCTGGTGCGTCCGGCGATCACGTCAGGTTCCAGATAGGCGCTCAGGCCCGGATCGGGAGCGCCCTCGCTGCCGTCGGCCTGCTGCAGCATGGCCGAGCGGAAACTCATCCACTGATCGATGTTCATCGATTTGGCGCTGGCGTATATCGCCAGGCCGCTGTCCGGTTGCGGCGCCGCCTGGCCGAAGCCGATGCCGCCGCTCAGCACCTGCCAGTCGGCTTTGCCGGGCACCTTCTGGCGCTGATAGCGCGCCGCCAGGACCGAACCGAGCGACAGTCTGAGTTCATCGCGCTGGAGCAAGGGGTCGGCGGAAGGCATGCCGATGATTTCGAACTTCAACGGCCAGCTTTCGCCGGCGGTCTTCTGCATCGGCGCCGGCAAATCCACCGCCAGTCCCTGCAGGCTGGACTCGATGGTGATTTCCGGCAGATGCTGGCGCACCGCGATCGTGGCGGTATAGCGCGAAGCGCCGCTCAGACGGCCCAGCAAACGCTGGAGGACAGGTTCGCCGTAGGCCTTGCGCAAGCCGTCGGCGGTGATCGCGCCGTCGACCTTGACCAGCGTCGTACCATCGCGCTGGGTGCCGCCCGCCACCGTGACCGGCTCGTTGAGGAACATGCCTTTGATGCCGTTCAGGTTGAAGCCTTTTTCATTGAACTCGAGCTTGCCGTTGGTGCGGTAGACGGTCGGCAATCCAGCCAGCAGCGCCACGTCGTTGTTGAGGAATTGCAGCGCGCCGTCGACCTTGGCCTCGATCATGTGATGCAGCGGCAACTGGAACTTCAATTGCAGCCTGGCGTTGCCGGTGGACTGGCTGTCTTCGGTGAAATTGCCGATCCAGTGCGCCACCGGACTGTCCTTCACATAGCGCAGGAAATCCGGCATCGCGCCGGCCGCGCTGCCGTCGATTTCCAGCGACGATTCGGCATTCAGCAAATCGGGAATGACAGCCTTCACGTCCGACACCGCGACGCCGTGGGTCTTGCCCGAATCGGCCAGAATCTCCAGCCGCGTGCGGTCGATCGAGATGGTGCCCCGGACATCCTCCAGCAGCGGCCATTCCGGCGACTTGCCATCCTTGCCGGTATGCGACGGCGCATAGTTGATCTTGAGTTTGTCGAACTTGCCGGAAACCTTGAATTCGCCAGGATTCTTGCTCCCCGGCTTGACGTTGCGGAACGGGAAGTCGGCAAGGTCCCCGCGCGCGACGATGTCGACATCGGTAGCCTCGCCGTCAAGCAACGCCCCGCTGATCCAATCCACGGCCGGCTTGGAGGTGTGCAGCGGCAGATACCGCGACAATTTCTGCAGGTCGAAACGCGACAGCCTGGCTTTCAGATCAATGACGCCGGGCGACTTGCCTTGCAGCGGCAGCGTATGGTTGCCGCTGAGCGTGCCGGCCGCGCCCTCCTGCGCGAAGTCGAGGCTGTCGATATGAAATTGCAGGATTTCGTTCTTCTGGATTTCCCAATGGCTTTGCAGGTTGAGCTTGTCGAACGGCATGGCGGCATCGGCGAACAATGCCGGCAGTTGCAGCGCCGCGTCCTGCGACGCCACGCTCAGTTTGCCGCCGCGTTCGGTCGCGTCAATCTGTCCGTCCAGGTTGGCAAAGCCGGGAATTGCCGGCGCGCCGGCGCGCGCGGCTTGCGTCGCGGTCTTGGGCTGGGCCAGGCGCGCTGCCTGCGGCTGCATGCCCAAGCCGCTGAAGGCGCCGCGGATGCGATAGGCGCGCACCTCGGGATAACTGCCTTCCCATTGCACCGAGAAATCCTTGAGCTGGCCGCGTGGCGCCAGATCGGCCAGCAGCTTGTGCTGCGACGGGGTCAGCGGCAGACGGCCGGCGAGGTCGGAAAGAATGGCGAGGTCGAGCAGTTTTGCTTCCACCATCATTTTTTCCGGGCGGAAGCGCGTGGCCGGTTCAAACACTTCGGAAATCGTGGTCGGCGGCAGCGCGAAGCCGTCGTCGGTCTCCAGTGAAAAATTGCTCAGCGTCAGCTTGTGGCCGTTGGCGCCGAAAGTCGGAATGCCGTCCTGCAGGTCGGGAGCGTAGATCTCGCTGCCGGATATGCGTCCACTGACACGCGCGAGTTGCAGCGGCTCGAGTTTCTTGTCCAGCCGCGCCGACAGATTGGTGAGGCTGAGGTCGGCGGTAAAGTTGGCGACCTTGGTGTGATCCAGGTCCAGCCAGGCGCGCACGGAACCGCGCCCCTGGTTCAGTTCCAGCGGATAGTCGACGTAGGCCTTCCAGACGGCGAGGTCGGTGTTGCGCACATCGGCGTACAGGGTGCCCTTCCAGCGCGTCACGTCGGAGATCTTGTTGGCGAAGCTGGGATGGTAAAAATTGGCGCGCACATCGAGCGGCGCGGCATAGTCCGCCGGCGGCGTTGCCTTCAGCGCCATCTGGTGCAGGCGCCATTGGTTGTGCAGCACCAGGTCGACCTTGTCGAGTGCCAGCTCGGGTGCGCCGCGCTTGTCGTCGCGCCAGCGAATCTTGCCGTCGCGAATCACCACTTCGCGTTGCGACAGCAGCCAGTCGGCGCCGGCGCTGTTGTCCTTGCCGCTGGAGGCCGGCAGGCCGGCGACGAAGAACTTGCCGTCAACGTCGCGCAGCACCGATAAATCGGGCCGCAGGATAGTCAGATTGTCGAAACGCAGCTCGCCCACCAGCACCGTGGTCCAGGACAACGTGGCGGAGACTTTGGGCAAGGTCAGCGCCGCCTGCCCCGCGGCGTCGTAGATGACGACGCCGGTCAGTTCCAGCTGCGGCCGCAACCCGCTCCATGCAGCGTCGATATCCGTGATGGTGACCGGACGGCCGACGGCGCGCGTGGCGATCTTTTCGATGTCGCCCTTGTAGCTGTCGATTTCCGGCAGGATGCCGTAGCGCAGCGTCAGGAACAGCGCACAAAACACGAAGTACGCCAGCACCAGCAGCTTGAAGACGACCCCGATGACGCGGCGCGTGGCGCTGCTCAGATGGTAATAACAGCTCTTGGCCGCGCCCCAGGCGGCAGCGCGACGGCTGGTCGGCGAAATAGCGTCGTGTTGGTCTTCGGACATCAGGGGCAAGAGGAAAAACTCACGGTAGAATGAAACAAACGTCTTAGAACCTGTTCACGATCTTACTGCGAGGCCGTGATCCGGCGCCGGGCGGTGCTCGGAATCCTCATGTACTCAAGTACATTCCAAGGGTTACGCAACTGAGCTCCGCTCCGTCCGACACCGGCTGACGACCTCTCGCTACAGATCGTGAACAAGTTCTTAGCCCTGCATCATCGCATGGAAGCGTGGTTTGACCTAGAGGACGGATGCCCGTTTTCAAGGAGGAAACCCCTGGCTTTACCATCTTTAACCTCGTATTCAACCCGATATCCCGACAATTTGTGACTAACTCCCTCCTCGACAGCATGACGGCCTCCCGGTTCCTGGCCCGTTGGGCCAATGCCGATGCAGCGCGCCCCGCCCAACTGGCGGAATTCTCGCAATTATCCCTGGACCGCGCGGTTTTCGAGCGCGTTTTACAAAATGATATCAATGCCGCCGGCGCTTCGGAAACCGGCGCGGCCGCGCTCAACGGCCCGATGCGGCGGCTGCGCAACCTGATCGTCTGCACGCTGATCGAGCGCGATCTCAGCGGCAAGGCCGATCTGGCCGAAGTCGTCCGGACCATGAGCGAATTCGCCGATTTCGCCGTCCAGACCCATCTGCAGGCCTTGATGCAGGAGCTGACCGCCCTCTACGGCATGCCGATCGGCGAGGAATCGGGCAACGCACAGGAAATGATCGTCCTGGGCATGGGCAAGCTGGGCGGCGGCGAGCTCAACGTGTCCTCCGATATCGACCTGATCTTCGTCTATCCCGAAGACGGCGACACGCTGGCCGACCAGCCCGGCCAGCGCTCGCTGTCGAACCATGAATTCTTCATCCGGCTGGGCAAGAAGCTGATCGCGGCGCTGTCCGAGATCACCGGTGACGGCTTCACCTTCCGTGTCGACATGGCGCTGCGCCCCAATGGCGCCTCCGGCCCGCTGGTGGCCAGCCACAACATGGTCGAGGAATACCTGATCCGCCAGGGCCGCGAATGGGAGCGCTACGCCTGGACCAAGGCCCGCGCACTGACTGGCACGGAAAGTGACATCGCCGCGCTGGAAGCGATCAGCCGGCCGTTCATCTATCGCCGCTACCTGGATTTCGGCTCGATTGACGCGCTGCGCTCGATGCATGCGCAGATCCGCGCCGAGGTCAAACGTCAGGAGTCGCTGCATCCGGAACGCAGCAACAACGTCAAGCTCGGCCGTGGCGGTATCCGGGAAATCGAATTCACCAGCCAGGTGTTTCAGCTGATCCGCGGCGGCCGCGACCCCGAACTGCGCGACCGCTCCACCCGCGTCACCCTGCGCACGCTGGCCGACAAGAACTTGCTGGAGCCGGCCGTGGTCGAACAATTGCTGGAAGCCTACACCTTCCTGCGCAACCTTGAACATCGCCTGCAATATCTGGAAGACGCGCAAACCCACACGCTGCCGGTCAACGACAGCGACCAGCTGATCGTCGCGCAGATGATGGGTTACGGCGACGTCGCCACATTGCTGGCGGAACTGGAACGCCATCGCCGCATCGTGGCCGGACAATTCGACACCATCTTCAGCGACAAGCAAGGCGGCAGCAATACCGACGATCGGGCGGATTCGGAAGGCGACGGCGCCGCCTGCGAACTCAACGACGGCGAGAGCGCCGAGTCGATCGCCGATACGCTCACCCTGCTCGGCTACGACGACGTCGACGGCGCTACCCAGCGCGTGCTGGCGACACTGCAGTCGCCACGCTTGCAATCGCTGCCGGAAGCCAGCCGCACGCGGCTGATGACGCTGATCAACTCGGCGCTGCCGATCATCGGCGCGATGCCCGACAAACGCCTGCCGACCTTGCGCCGGCTGCTTGATTTCTTCGAGGCGATTGCGCGCCGCGCCGCCTATCTGGCGCTGCTGACCGAATACCCGCATGCGCTGACGCGGGTCATCCGCATGATGGCGGCCAGCGACTGGGCCGCACAATACCTGACCCAGCATCCCATCCTGCTCGACGAATTGCTGGACGACCGCAACCTCAAGGCCCAACCCGACTGGCCGGCGTTCGCCCAGGATTGCCAGCGCCAGCTCGATACCGCGCCGGGCGACACCGAGCGGCAAATGGACATCCTGCGCGAAGTCCATCACGCCCAGCTGTTCCGCTTGCTGGCGCAGGATCTGGAAGGCGACCTCAGCGTCGAGCATCTGGCCGACCACCTGTCCGCGCTGGCCGACATCCTGGTCGCCGCCACCATCCAGGCGGTCTGGCAAACCATCGCCAACCGCCATCGCGAAGCGCCGCAATTCACCGTGATCGCCTACGGCAAGCTGGGCGGCAAGGAGCTCGGCTACGTGTCCGACCTCGACGTGGTGTTTCTCTATGACGACGACGATCAGGAAGCGCCCGGCCTGTACGCCAAGCTGGCGCAGCGCTTCATCACCTGGATGACGTCCCACACGCCCGCCGGCACGCTGTTCGACATCGATATCGCGCTACGGCCGGACGGCGCCAGCGGCCTGCTGGTATCGTCGTTTGCGACCTTCGAAAAATACCAGCGCACCTCGGCCTGGGTGTGGGAACACCAGGCTCTCACGCGAGCGCGCTATTGCGCCGGCGACACCGGCATCGGCAACCGTTTCGAAGCCCTGCGCGAAGACCTGCTGCGGCAGGAGCGCGACCCGCAGAAACTGACCCAGGAAGTGCTCGGCATGCGCATGAAGATGCACCAGGCGCATCCCAATCCCAGTACGCTGTTCGATCTCAAGCATGACGACGGCGGCATGATCGATATCGAGTTCCTGGTGCAATTCCTGGTGCTGCGATACGCCTCGCAATACCAGCAGCTGACCGGCGACATCGGCAACATCGCGCTGCTCAAATTATGCGGCTCGCTGGGACTGATCGACGCCGCGCTGGCCGATGAAGTCGCCGGCGCCTATCGCCTGTTCCGCAAGCTGCAGCATCAGATCCGGCTGCAAGGCGAAGAGCGCGCACGCACCCCCGTCGAACGCGTGCAAAAAGAAAGCGACAGCGTCAAGCGGCTGTGGGCAGAAGTGTTCGGGGGATGACGCTAGTTTGCAGATGCTGCGGCCGGGACTGAACGGACCGGCTGCCGCAGCATCGGATGTCGGATTCAGACGGACGGCTTGACCGCGACCAGGTTGATCAGGGTTTCTTCGCGCACCGCATTCGGCTTGATGCGCAGCACGCGCTCCAGCAGACCCAGGTCTTCGCGGCTCCACCACAGATAGGGATAGGAAATCGACTGCGGCGCAACCTGGAAGCCGGCGCTACGCACCAGCGCCAGATATTCGCCAGCAGTCTTCTGCACTTCCATCGGATGGCGAAACAGCAGCCGGATCATCCATGAATGGATGTAGCGCTTGGTCGACTCGGCAAACAGCAGGATGCCGCCCGGCTTGAGTACGCGGAAAAATTCCTGGATCGCCTCGTCCTGCTCGACCAGGTGATGGAAAGTCTGGTGGCAAAACAGTAGGTCGACGCTATTGTCTTCCAGCGTCATGTGCGAGCTTGAGCATTGGATGAATTCCGCACGGATGCCGGCGCCGGCGGCCTCCTTCGCGGAAGCGTCCAGCATGGCCGGATCGATGTCCATCCCGATCAGGCGTTGGGGCGCAAAGCGATCATGCAGCTTCTTGAGCGAACGGCCCCAGCCGCAACCGACGTCGGCCACCACCGGATACGATGCACGCCGCTCCGGGATCAGCGGCTCGATATCCTTGAAAGCGCGTTCCAGCACGTGCAAGGTCCAGGTGTTGGTTTGCAGGAACCAGATGCCGAAGGCGGTCTCGGGGACGTGGGGATGGATGTGCGGCGACTTGACGATCAGGGGAGCGTTCATATTGTAGTTGTCTTGCATGGCGAGCGAGCATGATGCCCTGCATTGTCAAGAAATGCAAAACCTGCCCCCCTTCAGCGCGCAACGCCCGCTTAACCGGCGTCCTGCAACGCCGCGCCGAAACGCTTTACGCGCGGCAAATAATGACGTTGCGGATCGAGCGAAAACATCACACGGCTGACACGGCCGGTCAGCAAAGCACGCGGCACGAAACCGATATAGCGTGAATCCTTGCTGTCGTCGCGATTGTCTCCCAGCACCAGGTATTGCCCGGCCGGCACGGTCAGCGGCCCGAAGCTGCGCAAGGCCATGCGCTGGGGCAGCAGCATTACGCCGTGCGCCATGGCGGGCAGGCTTTCCCTGACGATCATCTGGCTGCCGTCGTAATCGGGCATGCGGTGCGACGCCGGCGCGGCTGCTGCGGCGTCGTAGGTCATCGGCTTGCCGTTGATGACGAGTTGCTCGTCGCGCATCTCGACGATGTCGCCGGGCAAGCCGATCAGGCGCTTGACCAGGCGCGTGCCGTCTTCCGGCGAGCTGAAGGTGACGATGTCGCCGCGTTGGGGATCGGCAATGCGGCCGACCACGATGTCGGTGAACGGCAGCTTGACGTCGTAGGCAAGCCGGTTCGAAATGATGCGGTCGCCGATCAGCAGCGTCGGATACATCGATGCCGACGGCACGCCGTACCAGTCCGCCACGGCGCTGCGGATCAGCAGCATGCCGAGCAAAAAGCACAGGAAGCCCTTGTTGGCGGAAATCAGTTTCTTGATGGCTTGCATCTTGTTCATTCCATGAAAAACGCCCCGACTGGCGGGGCGCGTAACAGATCTGCACTTCAGACCTTGAATTTCAGACCTTGAACCTCAGACAGTGAGCTGTAAACTGTTGACTGCCCGGTCCCGGTCGGTGCGCAGCGAACCGATACAGGCGATTCGCTCCCGCCCCCAGTCTACTCACTTTTTGCTTGAGCTGCTGTCGCCGCCGTCCTTGCTCTTGCTGTCCTTGTCGGCTTTTTCAGCCTTCTCGCGCTCACGGCGCTCACGGCGTGCCGCGCGGTCGTCCTTCGGCGCTTCCTTTTCCTTGGCGGTATCGGCTTCGGTCTTTTCAGGCACCGGCGGCGGCACCACGGTCGGGATATTCTTGGCCGCCATGTATTCGTGCATGTCCTTCCAGCCGGCGAAAATACCCGCCTTCAGCTTGTCGGGGTTGCGCTGGTAGCAATCTTCCAGACTCTGCCCGGCCTGGCGGCAACCCGCGCCCAGCGCGATACCTTCGGCCTTGGCTTCTTCGGGCGTCTGCTTGGGTTTGGTGAAGCTGGCGACATAGTCGCAGGCGCCGAGGGTGAAGCTCAGGGCCAGCATGGCGATCAGCTTGACGCCGCGGCTACGCAAAATCGGTGTTGAAGAAGATGACGACATTACAGCCCTCGATTAATTATTGTTGAATCGTCAATAAAAAAGGCTATCGCAAAACGGATTTGCAACAGCCTTTCCAGAACACATCGCCTGGTTATTGATCCGCCCAAGATATTTTCTTAGACATCGCCTGACAAGCATGCGAAGAAAAGAAGCCAAATTAGGCCGGATCAATCAAAAATGACGATTATTTTGCCGAAACCAGCGCTACTGTCGTGTCCAGCATGCGGTTCGAGAAGCCCCATTCGTTGTCATACCACGAGGAAACCTTGACCAGACGGCCGGAGACCTTGGTCAGCGTGGAGTCGAAGTTCGACGATGCCGGGTTGTGGTTGAAGTCGACCGACACCAGCGGTTCGGTGTTGTAGGTCAGGATGCCCTTCAGCGGACCGGCTTCGGAAGCGGCCTTCATGATGGCGTTGACTTCGTCCACGGTCGTGTCGCGCGCGGCGATGAACGACAGGTCGACGATCGAGACGTTGATGGTCGGCACGCGAATCGCGTAGCCGTCCAGCTTGCCGTTCAGTTCAGGCAGCACCAGGCCGACTGCGGAAGCGGCGCCGGTCTTGGCCGGGATCATGGATTGGGTGGCCGAGCGAGCACGGCGCAGGTCTTCGTGATAGACGTCGGTCAGGACCTGGTCGTTGGTGTAAGCGTGGACGGTGGTCATCAGGCCGTTGATCAGACCGATCTTGTCGTGCAGCGGCTGGACCAGCGGCGCCAGGCAGTTGGTGGTGCACGATGCATTGGAGATCACGGTATCGGTCGCCTTCAGCACGCCGTCATTGACGCCGAACACGACGGTTGCGTCGACGTCCTTACCACCCGGTGCGGAGATGATGACCTTCTTGGCGCCGCCCTTCAGGTGGGCGCTGGCCTTTTCCTTGGTGGTGAAGAAGCCGGTGCATTCCAGCACGACGTCGACGCCCAGCTCGCCCCATGGCAGTTCAGCCGGGTTGCGTTGCGCGAGCACCTTGATGCGGTCGCCGTTGACGACGATGGAGTCGCCGTCGACTGTCACGGTGCCGGGGAACTTGCCGTGGGTAGTGTCGTATTGGGTCAGGTGGGCGTTGGTCTTCGGATCGCCGAGATCATTGATCGCCACGATCTGGATGTCGTGCTTCTTACCGCCTTCGTAGTGAGCGCGGAGGATGTTGCGGCCGATGCGGCCATAGCCATTGATTGCGACGCGGATAGTCATGTTTTCTCCTTAAGAAACAGTAGTAATTCTGCCGATGGATCGGATATCGCGCCAGCCGTAGGCGACTTCGATCAAATCCAGTTCGTCCCACTTGAAAGTCTGTTCTGCCAGCAGCTGCGCATCAAGGTGCGCGTAGAAATCGCGCGCCTTTTTGTTTTGCGCCAGCACCCAGACCAGCATGTTGGGCGCACCTGCCGCGCCCAGTGTTGCAGCCACCTCGGTCAGCAGGCGGCGGCCGATGCCGGCGCGCTGGGCCGAAGGCAAGACGTACAAGGCCGTCAGTTCGGCATCGAAATCCAGCTTGCGTTCCGCCAGCGTGATGCCGGCGGCGAAACCGACCAGTTCGCCGTCCAGTTCGGCAACAAAAGTGCAGGCGGCATCGGACGCCGCGCTCAGCACGCGCGTCCACATGCGCGTGCTGTCTTCCACCTTCATGCCGTCCAGATAGGCATCTGGAATCAGGCCGCGGTAAGCGGCGCGCCAGCTGTCGATACGCACCTGAGCGATCAGGGCGGCATCGCCGACTGTTGCACGCCGGACCGTTACCGGACCGACGATGTTGGTGATACCCTGCCCTGGGACCTTGGTCAGACTCATGCCAGGATCAGCTTTGCCTTGGCGACGACATTCTCGACCGTGAAGCCGAAATGCTTGAATAGCACGCCGGCCGGAGCCGATTCGCCGAAGGTGTCGATACCGACCACGGCGCCTTCCAGGCCGACATACTTGTACCACGTGGAAGTCACGCCGGCCTCGATCGCCACGCGCGGTACCCCGCGTTGCAGAACGCTGGCCTTGTAGGCGGAGTCCTGGCGATCGAACACATCGGTGCACGGCATCGACACGACGCGTGCCGGGATGCCTTGCGCCGCCAGTTCGTCGGCAGCCTTGACCGCCAGTTCGATTTCCGAACCGGTGGCGATGAGGATGACCTTGGCGTCCTTGGCTTCCTTCAGGATGTAGCCGCCGCGCTTGATGTCCGCGACCTGCTGGGAGGTACGCTCCTGATACGGCAAATTCTGGCGCGAGAAGATCAATGTGCTCGGACCGTCGTTGCGCTTGACCGCTTGTTCCCATGCCACGGCCGACTCGACCGTATCGCATGGACGCCAGTTGTCCAGGTTCGGGATCAGGCGCAAGCTGGAAACGTGTTCGACCGATTGATGCGTCGGACCGTCTTCGCCCAGGCCGATGGAGTCATGCGTGAACACGAACAGCGCGCGCAGCTTCATCAGCGCCGCCATGCGCAATGCGTTGCGGCTGTAGTCGGAGAAGGTCAGGAAAGTCGCGCCGAACGGGATGTAGCCGCCATGCAGGGCGATGCCGTTCATGATCGCGCTCATGCCGAATTCGCGCACGCCGTAGTTGATGTGGTTGCCGGCGACGTCGGCGCGCACGGCTACCGATTCTTTCCAGTTGGTCAGGTTGGAGCCGGTCAGGTCGGCCGAACCGCCGAGGAATTCAGGCAGCACTTGCGCGTAGGCCTGGATCGCATTCTGGCTGGCCTTGCGGGTGGCGATGGTTTCTTTCTTGTCGATGGTGCTGGCGATGTAAGCCTGCACTGCCGCGTCGAAACCGGCCGGCAGTTCGCCCTTCAGGCGGCGCACCAGTTCGGCGGCTTCAGTCGGGTACTTGGCCTGGTATGCCTGGTACAGCTTGTTCCAGTCGGCTTCCAGTTGCTGGCCTTGCGCCTTGCCGTCCCATGCGGAATAAATGTCGGCCGGGATTTCAAACGGCGCCGAAGTCCAGCCCAGCGCTTCGCGTACGGCGGCGACTTCCTTGTCGCCCAGCGCTGCACCGTGGACCTTGTCGGTGCCGGCCAGGTTGGGCGAACCCTTGCCGATGACTGTCTTGCAGCAGATCAGGGTCGGCTTGTCGGCCAGCTTGGCCTGATGGATGGCGGAGTTGACCGCTTCGACATTGTGGCCGTCGACCGCCGGGATCACGTTCCAGCCGTAGGCTTCGAAACGCTTCGGGGTATCGTCCTTGAACCAGCCTTCGACCTTGCCGTCGATGGAGATGCCGTTGTCGTCATACAGCACGATCAGCTTGGACAGGCGCAATGTGCCGGCCAGCGAACAGGCTTCGTGCGAGATGCCTTCCATCAGGCAGCCGTCGCCGACGAAGGCGTAGGTGTAATGATCAACGACAGCCAGGTCGGGCTTGTTGAATTCGGCGGCGAGCAGCTTTTCAGCCAGCGCCATGCCGACGGCATTGGTGATGCCTTGGCCGAGCGGACCGGTGGTGGTTTCCACGCCCGGGGTGATATGGACTTCCGGATGGCCGGCGGTCTTGGAATGCAGTTGGCGGAAGTTCTTGATCTCTTCCATCGACAGGTCGTAGCCGGTCAGGTGCAGCAGCGCGTATTGCAGCATCGAGCCGTGGCCGTTCGAGAGCACGAAACGGTCGCGGTTGGCCCATTGCGGATTGGTTGGATTGTGGCGATAGTGCTTGGCCCACAATGCGACTGCGATTTCCGCCATCCCCATCGGCGCGCCTGGGTGTCCTGAGTTTGCTTTTTGTACTGCGTCCATCGCCAGCGCGCGGATCGCGTTGGCCATCTTGTCGGTAGGGAGTGTGGAAGTCATGTCGATGTCAAAGAGTTGCGGATTGCGGTCGAACTACGTCGTTACGAACAATTCAGGCCTGACCAGACCTGACGTTAATTAACGCGCGCGTGTCGGATGCCTTGCCGGCCGGCCCGGATGAACTCCCGGAACGAGCCAGACTGAGCCAACTATTTTACCAGAGACCAGCCCAAAGAATTAAAATCGGCCCATGCCCACGGCCCGCCGGGGCATGTCAAAAAACAATTTTTTACCCGTTTTTGCCGACGCCGCCGTCAAGTCGTTGCCTCAAGTCATCGCCAATTGCCATTTTTCTATCGGATCGCCCACCACATGCCCCGTTTTTACTGTCCCGACTCCCTGGCCATCGGCATGACGCTGGCCCTGCCCGATCAGGTTGCGCACCATGTCCAGGTGATCCGGATGCAGCTGGGCAATCCGATCACGCTGTTCAACGGCCAGGGCGGCGAATATACGGCGGTCATCACACAGATGGAAAAGAAGCGCGTGCACGCCGAGGTCAAGACCTTTTCGCCGCGCGAAGCCGAACTGTCCTACGCCGTCACACTGGCGCAGGCGCTGCCGGAAGCGTCGAAGATGGACTGGATCATCGAAAAGGCCATGGAACTGGGCGTGGCCGCGATCCAGCCGCTGTCGGCGCAACGCTGCGTGGTGCGGCTCAATAGCGAGCGCGCCGAAAAAAAGCAGAGCCACTGGCAAGGCATCGTCCAGGCCGCCGCCGAACAAAGCGGCCGCAACCGCCTGGCGCATCTGGCGCCGCTGACCGAATTCAATAGCTGGATCGGCCAGAGCGACCTGCACAAGCGCATCCTGCTGTCCCCGCGCGGCGAGCAATCGCTGTCCGACTGGGCGCGTCATCATCCGGCGCAGGCGCTGAGCCTGGTGATCGGACCGGAAGGCGGATTTACCGAAACCGAAGAAAACCTCGCCTGCAATCAGGGCGCGCTGATGCTGTCGATGGGACCGCGCGTGCTCCGCACGGAAACCGCCGGCCTGAGTGCGTTGGCGGCGATCAATGCAATCTGGGGCGAGATGTAAGGAGGGAGAAGCGAACGAAAGCAAAAACAGGGGAATGCCGGATATCTCCCCTTTTTTCGACAACGCCGGAGAGCGCCAGGCCGTTGCACTACCTCACGTTGCATCTTTTTTGCGATCCGTCTCCGGTCATGCAGTCTTGCCGGAGCCATCCTTACTATTGATTCAGGAGAATTGTCATGGGCTTACTCGACAGCGTACTCGGCGCACTCGCCAACAATACCGGCAACGCAAACAGCGGCACCATCGGCGGCAGCGATCCGAAAGCAGCGCTGATTCAGGCAGTACTCGGCATGCTTGCCAATAATCAGTCCGGTGGCGGTTTAGGCGGGTTGGGCGGCTTGCTGGGCAACCTGCAAAACGCCGGCCTCGGCCAGATCGTCGACTCCTGGATCGGCACCGGCCAAAACCAGCCGGTCTCGGGAGATCAGCTGACGCAAGCGCTGGGCGACGATCAGCTGGGCAATCTGGCGCAAGCGTCCGGGATTCCGCAAGGCGATATCGCCGGCCATCTGGCCCAGATTCTTCCCGGCCTGGTCGATCATCTGACGCCAAACGGCCAGGTGCCGGAATCCGGAGGCGATCTCGGTTCGGAAATCGGCAACCTGCTCGGCGGCTTTCTCGGCGGCAAGTCCGCCTGATTCCGGAGAAGGGCGACGGCGCAATCGCCGCGCCGTTGCCCTGTCATCCCTGACTGCACCCTAGCCGCACGCATCACCGCCTGCACCAAAATCTGGTGCAGGCACCAGATTGGCATTGCCGGATGCGCCAATCGAACGCATTTCTCCCCGCTTCCGATCAAGCACGGCTCCTTTCCGCCAACGGTCTTCGCTCCTTGCAGCGTTGGCTGCAATGCCGCCAAACAAGCTGCGGCAAGCCGTTTCACCACTTTCCGCCGTCCCCGCAAGCCTCTCAAAAACCCGCTGGCATGCTATCTGCTTAATATTTTTCATCTTGTATTCAAGAATGAATATATCCATGTCAGCAAATACTCTGCCCCATTACGCCTCCCCGAACCCGGTCGCCCCGCAGCGAACCATCGCCGATGTGCTGGCGTCCTATCGCACCGGCAGCCTCAAGCCGAGCAAGCTGATCGGCGACCTGCTGACGCAGATCGAGCAGTCCGATCGCACCGAGGTCTGGATCCATCGCGTGCCCGCCAAGATGCTCAGGCAGCAGGCGGCCGCACTCGACCTGATGCTGCAGATCAAGGGCGAAGCGGTATTCGACACCATGCCGCTGTTCGGCATCCCGTTCGCGGTGAAAGACAATATCGACGTCGCCGAGTTGCCGACCACCGCCGCCTGCCCTGAATTCAGCTACGTGCCGCAAGTCACGGCCACCGTGGTTGCACGCCTGCGGCAAGCCGGCGCAGTGCTGATCGGCAAGACCAACCTGGATCAGTTCGCCACCGGCCTGGTGGGCGTGCGCTCGCCCTACGGCGCGGTGCGCAATGCGTTGCAGCCGGACTATGTGTCGGGCGGTTCCAGCTCCGGTTCCGCCGTTGCCGTCGCGCTGGGGCAAGTGCTGTTCTCGCTGGGAACCGACACCGCCGGATCGGGACGCGTGCCCGCGGCCTTCAACAATCTGGTCGGGCTCAAGCCGACGCGCGGCCTGCTCAGCGGCAGCGGCATGGTGCCGGCGTGCCGCACGCTCGATTGCATCTCCATCTTTGCACACGACGTCGCCGACGCCTGGCGCGTGCTGCAAAGCGCGGCCGGTTTCGATGCCGCCGACGCCTATTCGCGCACGCCGGCCATGCTCGGCGTCAAACGCCGCGGTTATCGCATCGCCGTACCGGCCAGACCCGAGTTCTATGGCGACGACCAGGCCAGGCTGGCGTTCGAACAGACGCTGGAAAAAATTGCGGCCATGCCCGGCGTGAGCATCACGCGCATTCCTTTCGACGCGTTCACCGATGCCGCGCAGTTGCTCTATCAGGGGCCATGGGTAGCCGAACGACGCGCCGCGCTCGGCGATTTCTTCGACACCGGCAACGCAGCGATCCATCCGGTGGTGCGGGAGATCACCGTACAAGCCGACAAGTTCAGCGCCGTCGACGCCTTCAACAGCCAATACCGTCTGGCCGAACTGCGCCGAGAAGCCGAGACCTTGCTGCAAGACATCGACCTGCTGCTGGTGCCGACCACCACCACGATGCCGACCATCGCCGCGGTGGAAGCCGATCCGGTCGTGCGCAATTCGCAGCTCGGCTATTACACCAACTTCGTCAACCTGATGGACATGGCGGCGCTGGCGATCCCGGCGGTGTGGCGCAAGGATGGCTTGCCCGCCGGGATCACGCTGATCGGCCCGGCCGGCTCCGACCACCTGCTGGCTGAAGCCGGCGCGCGATTTCAGCAACTGCTCGGCGGTGCGGCGCAGGCCGACGCCGTGGCGGCTGCGCCGCTGCCCTTCAATGAACCGACCGTCAAGGTCGGCGTCGTCGGCGCCCACCTGAGCGGCCAGCCGCTGAACTGGCAACTGCTGGAAGCGGGCGCACGCCTGCATGCCAGCACCTCGACCAGCAAGCATTACCGCCTGTACGCGCTGGCCAACACCACGCCGGCCAAACCGGGCCTGGTGCGCGTCAATGACACCAGCAACGATCACGGCGATAGCGACGATAGCGGCGCCGCCATTCTCACCGAAGTCTGGGAAATGCCGCTGCGCAATTTCGGCAGCTTCGTCGCCGCGATTCCGGCGCCTCTCGGCATCGGCACGATGGAGCTGGCCGACGGCAGCAGCGTCAAAGGCTTTATCTGCGAACCGGCGGCGCTGGACAACGCGCGCGACATCACCGGCTACGGTGGCTGGACTGCCTACCTCGCTGCAAAGATCTGATCGACCTTCCGACCTCACCTTACGGAGCCAGCATGAAAAAAACAGTCACCACTGCGACGGCGAACCAATCCTGCGCCCCAGCGCAGGCCGGGGCGCTCCAACGGCGCCGCTTTCTCGGCACTGCCGGCACCGTCGCCGCCACGCTGGCGCTGGGCGGCGCACCCGCCATCCTGCGCGCGCAGAGCGTACCGATCCGGATCGGTTACTGGCCGGTCGCCGCCGGCCTGCCTTTTTACGCAGCAGTGGAAGCCGGCTACTTCAAGGAAGCCGGCCTGGACGTGCAGCCGATCAAGTTCGCGGGAGCACAACAGGTGATGGAGGCGATGCTGTCAGGCCGCGCCGACGGTTCAGCCAACGGCACCGGCGCCGGCAACCTGGCCATTGGTGAAATCGCGCAACCGGGTCTGTTCAAGATCTTCGCCACCAATCCGAGCAACGCCCAATATGTGCTCGACGAATTCCTGGTGCCGAAAGACAGCGCCATCAAATCGATCGCCGAACTCAAGGGCAAGAAAGTCGCCTCCGGCCCCGGCATCCAGAACGTCACGCTGGCCAAGACCGTGCTCGAACGCGCCGGCGCGACCGGCGCGTTCGTCACCGAACTGCCGATCGGCCAGCATGTCGCCGCACTCGCCGCCGGTCAGGTCGATGCCGTTTATACGCTGGAACCGACCGGCACCGTCGGCCGCATGAACAACACTACCCGCGTGCTGGAGGCCGGCGTCATCGCCAAGTACATCCTTGGTAATCCGACCGCGCCATGGCATGGCGGCGCAGCGGCGCTGACCACCGACTTCATCAGGAAGCATCCGGCCGAAACCAAAAAATACATCGCCGCCTACACCCGCGGCATCGAACTGATCCGCAAGACGCCGGACAAGGCGCGCCCGTATCTCAAGGGCTATACCGCCATCGAAGGCTCGCTCACCAACGAAGTACCGCTGGCGTCCTACATGCTCTACAACGAGTTCAAGGCCAGCGACGTCGCTTACTTCCAGAAGTTCTACGACCTGTTTGTCGACAAGGGCATTTTCGCCTCGCGCGTGATCGTCGATTCACTTCTCTACAAGGGTTGATCATGGCCGACTCCCTCACTGCCGACGGCGCTTCGAAACCGGACCTCGCAACCGCTCCGGCCACCGCGACCAAACCTGCTCCCTCCATCAGGAAACGCCGCACGCCGCCGTCCTTGGGCAAGCTCCTGCCGATCGTCGGTCCGGTCGCCCTGTTCATCATCTGGGACCTGGTGGTGCGCGCGGGATGGATCAAGGCGATCCTGCTGCCGACCCCGGCAGCGACGCTGATCACGCTGGTCAACGGGCTGGCCGGCGGCGCCCTGCTGACGGATTTTCTGGTGACGGTGATGCGCACGCTGGAAGCCTTCATCATCGCGGCGGTAGTCGGCGTACCGCTCGGCGTGCTGCTGGGCAGCAATGAGCGCGCCTATCGCAGCGTGGAGTTCCTGATCGACTTTTTCCGCTCGACGCCGTCATCGGCCCTGATCCCCTTGTTCCTGCTGATCTTCGGTGTGTCGGACATCAACAAGGTCGCCATCGCCGCTTTCGGTGCACTGCTGATCGTGTTGTTCAACAGCGCCTACGGCGTGCTCAATGCGCGCAAGCAGCGCGTCATGGCGGCCAAGGTCATGGGCGCATCGCGCTGGCAAATATTCAAAGATGTGCTGCTGTGGGAAAGCCTGCAGCCGACCTTCGTCGGCCTGCGCAGCGCGGTGTCCATGGCCCTGGTGATCGTGATCGTGGCCGAGATGTTCATCGGTTCCGAAAACGGTCTCGGCCACAAGATCATCGACGCCCAGCAAGTGCTGAACGTGCGCGAGATGTATGCCGCCATCCTGGCCGCCGGCGCGCTCGGCTATGCGTTGAACGTGGTGTTCATCGTGATCGAAAAACGTATCGTCCACTGGAGCGGAAGATGAGCGTCGTCATTTCCCCGAAACTGAAGCACGAAGAGCCGGAAGTTCCTTTTCGCCCCGGTCCGCCCGGCACGCACATCACGATCCGCGGGCTGACCAAATACTTCGCCGGCTGGCCCTTGTACGAGGACTTCGACCTCGATATCCCCAAGGGAAAGATCGTCTCGGTGTTCGGCCCCAACGGCTGCGGCAAATCGACGCTGATCAACATGATCGCCGGCCTGATCCCGATCGACTCGGGCCAGATTCTGTTCGACGGAAAATCGCTGGCCGACACCAAGATCGGCTACGTCTTCCAGAACTATCGCGAAGCGATGTTCCCGTGGCTGCGCACCATCGACAACATCGCCTATCCGCTCAAGCTGGAAGGCAAATCCAAGGCCGAGATCAACCGCCGGGTAGAAGAGCTGGTCGCGTCCTTCGACGTCAAGTTCGACCTCAACCGCTACCCGTATGAAATGTCGGGCGGCCAGCAGCAGACCGCCTCCATCATGCGTGCACTGGCGCCGGGGCCGGAGGTGCTGTTCCTCGATGAACCGTTCTCCGCGCTCGACTTCGAGATGACGCTGTTCATCCGCGAAAAACTGCAGGAGGTGTTCATGCAGACCGGCACCACCATGATGCTGGTCTCGCACGATCTGGAAGAGGCCGTCTATCTCGCCGACGAAATCCTGCTGCTGACCAAACGTCCCACCAAGGTGGCACACATCCTGCATTACGACGATGCCCGTCCGCGCACGGTGGAGACCCTGATGCAGCCGCGTTTCATCGACGCCAAGAAGATGAGCCTGGACATTTTCCAGACTGAAGTCCGGCGAGAAGCCACGGCGCAACCGCCCCGATGATGTGCGCATGATTTTCTTGAACACCGCTTTGCCAACAACACCACCAACGTTTCCCTTGACTGGAGCCAAAGATGAACAACCGTCGTGACTTTCTCAAACTGACCGGCGCCGCTGCACTGGGCGCAGCATTTCCGCTGGACCTGCTGGCCGCCGCACCGCTGACGGTCGGCTTCATCTATGTCGGTGCGCGCGACGATTTCGGCTACAACCAGTCGCATGCGCAGGCTGCTGCGATCATCAAGAAAATGCCGGGCATCAAGGTCATCGAAGAAGAGAAAGTACCCGAGACCGTTGCCGTGCAAAAGACCATGGAAGCGATGATCCAGCAGGACGGCGCCTCGCTGATCTTCCCGACCTCGTTCGGCTACTTCGATCCGCATGTGCTGAAAGTCGCCGAGAAATATCCCAAGGTCCGCATCGCTCACTGCGGCGGCCTGTGGACGCAGGGCAAACACCCGCTGAACGTCGGCAGCTTCTTCGGCTACATCGAGGAATGCGAATACCTGTCCGGCGTGGTCGCCGGCCACATGAGCAAATCCAAAAAGCTGGCCTTCATCGCCGCCAAGCCGATCCCGCAGGTGCTGCGCAACATCAACGCCTTCACGCTGGGGGCGCAATCGGTCGATCCGTCCATCACCACGCACGTGATCTTCACCGGCGACTGGTCGCTGCCGGTCAAGGAAGCCGAAGCCGCCAACAGCCTGATCGACCAGGGTTGCGACGTCATCACCTGCCACGTCGACGGCCCCAAGGTCATCGTCGAAACCGCCGAAAAGCGCGGCATCATGACCTGCGGCTATCACGCCAGCCAGGCCGCGCTCGCGCCCAAGGGCTACCTCACCGGCGCCGAGTGGAACTGGGCTACGCCTTATACGGAAATCGTCAAGGCCACGCTCGAAGGCAAGCCGATGATCAACTTCCTGCGCGGCGGCCTCAAGGACAACTTCGTCAAGATGTCGCCTTACGGTACGAACGTCAGCGCCGCCGCCAGGAAGAAGGCCGACGACGTCAAGGCACAGATGCTGGCCGGAAAATTCCAGATCTTCAAGGGTCCGATCAAGGACAACAAGGGCGCGGTCGTGATCCCGGCCGGCACCACGCAAGTGCAGACCGACGTCGCACTGGAGAAGATGAATTATCTGGTGGCGGGCGTCGTCGGCCAGGTATGAAAACTGCTTAATGCCATGTGAGGCATGGCGCGCTGCAGCGACGCAGTCATGTCGCTGCAACGCCGCCACCGCCATCTGACTTTTTTCGCCATTCCTTGTTCATTGATCGCCATGACCACACACGACCGCGCGAAAAACAGTGCTTTCACCCTACGGCTCCGGGCCCGTGCCGGCATCGTGCTGGCGCCGGTACTGCCTACGCTGTGCGCGCTGGCCGGTGCACTGTTGCTGTTCGTGCTGTTCCTTCTGGTGCAGGGCAAACCCGCTACCGAAGCCTGCCTGCTGATTTTTCAAGGCGCATTCGGCTCGATGTTCGCCTGGCAAAATACCTTGCAGCGCGCCGCGCCTTTGCTGCTGACCGCGCTGTGCGTGGCGTTGCCTGCCCGCGTCGGCCTGATCGTCATTGGCGGCGAAGGCGCGCTGGCGATGGGCGGTTTGTTTGCCGCGGTGTTCCCGTCATTCCTGCCGGCGCTGTCGCCGTGGATCATGCTGCCGGCCATGGCCATCGTTGCCATGATTGCGGGCGGACTCTGGATCGCGCTGTGCGGCGCCTTGCGCCAATGGCGCGGCGTCAACGAGACCATCTCCAGCCTGCTGCTTTCCTACATCGCGGTCGCGTTGTTCAAGCATCTGGTGGAAGGCCCGCTGCGGGATCCTGCCAGTCTCAACAAACCGTCCACGCTACCGTTGCCCGAAGCCTATCTGATCAATCCGCTACCCGGCCTCGACGTGCATTGGGGATTGGTCTGGGGAGCGCTGGCCTGCGTGGCGGCGTGGATTTTCCTGCGCCATAGCGTCATCGGTTTCGCCATGGCGATTGCCGGCGGCAACGGCCGCACGGCGCGCCTGGTCGGATTGCCGGTCAATCGGCTCGTGCTGATCGCCTGCGCCATGGGAGGCGCAGCGGCGGGCCTGGCCGGCATGTTCGAAGTCGCCGCCGTGCACGGCAGCGCCAATAGCGCGCTGCTGGCAGGCTACGGATTCAGCGGCATCCTGGTGGCCTTCGCGGCGCGCCAGAATCCGCTCGCCATCATCGTCTGCGCGGTTGTCATCGGCGGCGTCGAGGCCAGCGGCAGCCTGCTGCAACGCCGCCTCGATCTGCCCGACGCCACCACGCTGGTGTTGCAGGGACTGCTGTTCTGCAACCTGCTGGCGTGGGAGGCCGTCACCGGCCGCCTCGGCGCCCTGAAGATGCGCTGGCAGCAGCAGGCGCAACCCTCGCCGGCCACCGTCGCGGAGACCAGCCATGTCTGATTTCGATTTCACCACCTTACTGCTGGCCTTGTTCGCCGGCGCCATCCGGGTCGGCACGCCCTTCCTCTTCGTCAGTCTCGGCGAATGTCTGACAGAAAAAGGCGGCCGCGTGAATCTCGGCCTGGAAGGCATCCTGGTCTGCGGCGCGATGACCGGCTATGCGGTGTCGTTCTTCTCGGGCTCGGCCTGGCTGGGCGTGCTGGCGGCAGGCGTGTCCGGCATGTTGCTAGGGACCTTGCACGGGCTCGTGTGTTCGCTGCCACGGGTCAATGACATCGCCTTCGGCATTGCGCTGATGCTGCTCGGCACCGGCCTCGCGTTCTTCCTCGGCAAGCCGTTCATCCAGCCGCAAGCCGCGATGCTGCCGTCCATCGATCTCGGCGGCTGGAGCAGCAATCCGTCCATCCATCACGCGCTGCAAATCAACGCCTTGTTCGTGATCGGCGTCCTGCTGGCGGCGGCGCTGCAATGGGGCCTGTCGAGCACCAGCTGGGGACTGGCGCTGCGCCTGGTCGGCGACCACGCCGAGACCGCACGCGCGCTCGGCTATCGCATCAATCTGACACGCGTCGTCGCCACGGCTTGCGGCGGCTTTCTGGCGGCGGTGGGCGGTGCTTATCTTTCGCTCTACTACCCCGGCAGCTGGAACGAAGGCCTGTCCAGCGGGCAAGGCCTGATGGCGGTGGCGCTGGTGATTTTCGCGCGCTGGCAGCCGCTGCGCTGCCTGTTGGCCGCGCTGCTGTTCGGCGCCGCCGGCGCACTCGGCCCGGCCTTGCAGGCAGTCGGCGTGACCTCGGGCTACTACCTGTTCAACGCCGCGCCTTATGCGCTGACCTTGCTGATCATGATCCTGACCTGCCGCCCCGACCGCACGTTGTCGAGCGCGCCGGGCGAACTCAGCCTCACACGATAATTCATTGCTACCGGAGAAACCGACATGTCCGAATTGTTCATCCAGTCCGAACCCTACCCGTGGCCCTACGACGGTGCGCTCAAGCCGGGCAACACGGCGCTGGTCGTGATCGACATGCAGACTGATTTCTGCGGCATCGGCGGCTACGTCGACAAGATGGGCTACGACCTGTCGCTCACGCGCGCACCGATCGCGCCGATCAGGAATGTGCTGAGCGCCATGCGCGCCGGCGGCTACACCATCATCCATACCCGCGAAGGCCATCGTCCCGATTTGTCCGACCTGCCCGCCAACAAGCGCTGGCGCTCGCGCCGGATCGGCGCCAACGGCGCCGGCATCGGCGACGAGGGTCCCTGCGGCAAGATCCTCGTACGTGGTGAACCGGGCTGGGAGATCATTCCGGAACTGGCGCCGTTGCCCGGCGAGATCATCATCGACAAACCCGGCAAGGGCTCGTTCTGCGCCACCGATCTGGAGTTGGTGCTGCACACGCGCGGTATCCGCAACCTGATCCTGACCGGTATCACCACCGACGTCTGCGTCCACACCACCATGCGCGAAGCTAACGACCGCGGCTTCGAATGCGTCATGCTGGCCGACTGCTGCGGGGCCACCGACCACAACAACCACCTGGCTGCGCTGTCGATGATCAAGATGCAGGGCGGCGTGTTCGGCGCGGTATCGGACTCTTCTTCCCTGCTGCAAGCGATAGGAAAATAATCATGCACGCGCTCGAGCTGGAAGTCATCGGCGCCGGCAAATCCTTCGGCGAATTCCGTGCGCTGGACGAGGTGTCGATCAGGATCAAGGCCGGCACCATCCATGCGCTGCTGGGCGAAAATGGTGCGGGCAAGAGTACGCTCGTCAAGGGCCTGGTCGGTTACAGCCCGCTTAACCAGGGCATCATCCAGGCCGACCGCCGCGAGGTGGACATCCGCGGCCCGCGCGTGCCGAACACGCTGGGCATCGGCATGGTGTACCAGCACTTCACGCTGGCGCCGAGTCTGTCCGTGGCCGAGAATCTGTTGCTGGCGCGCGGCTTGGTGCGTTGGCGCATCCACTGGAATCTGGAGCGCCAGGTGCTGGAAGAATTCATGGAGGCGATGCCGTTCCGGCTCGACCTCGATCGTCTTGTCAGCAGCCTGTCCGCCGGCGAAAAGCAGAAGCTCGAAATCCTCAAGCAGCTCTACCTGCGCCGTCGTCTGCTGATCCTCGACGAACCGACCTCGGTGCTCACGCCGCAGGAAGCCGACGAAGTGCTCGGCCTCATGCGCGACCTCACGCGCCGCGAAGAACTGACCGTGCTGATGATCACGCACAAATTCCACGAAGTCACCGCCTACGCCGACGATGTCACGGTGCTGCGCAAGGGGCGGCTGGTCGGCAGCGCGGCGGTAGCCGACACCAGTCCGGCCGAACTCGCCCATTGGATGATGGGACAGGCGCGCGTGGAAAAAGAAGCCGTGGCGCGGCCGCCCGTACCCGCCGATGCGCCGGTCGGACTGAATGTGGATTCCTTGCTGGTGCTCAACGACCGCGGCGTCACCGCCGTCAATGCGCTCTCGCTGAAGGTCAGGCGCGGCGAGATCGTCGGCCTGGCAGGCATCTCCGGCAACGGCCAGAAGGAACTGGTGGAAGCCCTGCTCGGCCAGCGCCGCCGCTTGTCCGGCGAGGTGCAAATCAACGGCGCCGATTACCGGGCCAGCCGCGCCGAAATGCGCGAACGCAAGGTCTTCGCGCTGCCGGAAGAGCCGTTGCGCAATGCGTGCATCTCCGGCATGAATGTCGCGGAAAACATGGCATTGCGCAATTTCGACGTAGCCCCGTTTCGCCGTAGCGGCTGGCTGCGCTGGAGCGTCAATCGGGCGGCCATGCGCAAGCAGGCGCAGGCCCTGATCGCCGCTTTCAACGTCAAACCGCCGCTGCCGGAACGCGCCATCGGCACGCTCTCGGGCGGCAACGTGCAACGCGCCGTGCTGGCGCGGGAACTGGGCGACTCGACGCGGCAGGAAGATGCCGTCAATGTCCTGATCGTCGCCAATCCGGTGTTCGGCCTGGACTTCGCATCGGTCGCCGACATCCATGCGCGCCTGCTGCAGGCGCGTGCGCTGGGCGCTGCAGTCTTGCTCGTCAGCGAGGATCTGGATGAGTTGCTGGAGCTGTCGGACCGCATCCTGGTCATGACCGGCGGCGCCATCGTGTACGCCACTGAGGCCACTGAGGCCGCCGGCGCCGACCGCGCCGAACTGGGACGCTGGATGGCGGGGCATGGCGGACATGCGGAAGCATCGGCGCACAACGTTCACCTGGAGACCGCATGATTACCGTCGATGCCATCCCTTACCCCTACCAGTTCGACAGCCGCCACACGGCGCTGGTGGTGATCGACATGCAGCGCGATTTCGTCGAGGAAGGCGGCTTCGGCAGCGTGCTCGGCAACGATGTGCGGCCGCTGACCACCATCGTGCCGACGGTGGCGAAACTGCTGGCGCTGGCGCGGGAAAACGGCCTGCTGGTCGTCCACACCCGCGAATCGCATTTGCCGGATCTGTCCGATTGCCCGCCGGCCAAGCTCAAACGCGGCAATCCCGCGCTGGGCATTGGCGACGAAGGTCCGATGGGACGCATCCTGGTGCGCGGCGAACCGGGCAACCAGATCCTGCCGCTGCTGGCGCCGCAAGACGGCGAACTGGTGATCGACAAACCCGGCAAGGGCGCCTTCTACGCCACCGGCCTGCATACGGAACTGCAAGCGCGCGGCGTCACGCATCTGCTGTTTGCCGGCGTCACGACGGAAGTCTGCGTGCAGACTTCGATGCGCGAAGCCAACGATCGCGGCTACGAATGCCTGATCGTCGAAGATGCCTGCGCCAGTTACTTTCCCGTCTTCCACCAGGCCACGCTGGCCATGCTGACCGCCCAGGGCGGCATCGTCGGCTGGCAAGCGCCGCTGTCGACCCTGCAAACCGCATTCAAGGAAACCTCCGGAGAAACCACATCATGAGTCCGCAAGTCAATCTGCCGCATATCGTGGAAGAGGTGGCGCAGGCCTTCGCCGACTACGAACACGCCCTGCTGATCCACGACGTACCCGCACTAGACCGCTGGTTCTGGTACGACCCGCAGACGGTGCGCTACGGCGTCGGCGAAATCCTGCTCGGCGGCGAAGCGATCCGCCAGTACCGCCGGAGCTGCGCGCCGGTACATCCTTCTCGCACGCTGCAGCGCACGGTGGTCACGACCTTTGGCAGCGACTATGCTACTGTCAGCACCGAGTTTACCGGCGCGGACTCCGATAAAATCGGCCGCCAGATGCAAACCTGGGTGCGCATGGACGCGGGCTGGCGTATCGTCGCCGCCCATGTCAGCCTGATGCCGTAAAACTCTTTCCGATTTCCCTTTTGTATTGACGACGTTCCGCCATGACCGTAACTGCTGCAAATCCGCTCGCTGAACAGGTTTACAACCGGCTCAAGGAAGACATCTTCAATTTCCGCCTGCTGCCGGGGGACAATTTCACCGAAACCGAAATGGCGCTGTCCTACGGCGTCTCGCGTACACCGCTGCGCGACGCCTTGTTCCGGATGCAGCGCGAGGGCTATCTGGACGTCGGTTTCCGCCGCGGCTGGAAGGTGCGGCCGATCGATTTCGACCGGCTCGACAATCTTTACGACCTGCGCATCGTGCTGGAAATGGCCGCGCTGGAGCGACTGTGCCAGAACCCCGATCCGGCGCCCGGCCTGCTGGCGCTCAATGCCGTCTGGCTGGTACCCGAAGAAGAACGCGAAAGCGAAGCCGTCAAGGTGGCCGAGCTCGACGAGAGCTTCCACACCAACCTGGTCGCCGCCGCCGGCAATGAGGAAATGACGCGCATCCACACGGAAGTGACGGAAAAGATCCGTATCGTGCGTCGCCTCGACTTCCTCAAGAAGAACCGCGTGCTGGCGACCTATGAAGAACACGGCAAGATCCTCAAGCTGATCGCCAAGCGCAAGGCCACCGAAGCGCAAATCCTGCTGCGCGCCCACATCACGCAAAGCAAGCTGGAAGTGCGCAAGATCACGATCTGGATGCTGGCCGAGGCGCGTCAGGAACAACTGAAAACGCTGCCTTAGCCGGCAGACGGTTCGTCCGCGGTCCCGCCGGATCCTACAGACGCAAACTCATGAACATGCTGCTCGGATCCTCGCAGTAAGTCCCGAACGGGCCGCAGTAAACGAACCCCACGCTCTCATAGAGTTGCCGCGCCGGCTTGAATGCATCGAATGATCCGGTCTCCAGACTGACACGCTCATAACCGCGCGCTCTGGCCTGCTCGAGAATATGCGTCAGCATCGCCCGGCCTGCGCCTTTGCGACGCAGCGCCTCGGGGGTGCGCATGGACTTGATCTCGCCATGCAGGCTATCGAGCTCCTTGAGCGCGCCGCAACCAATCAGGGCCGGTCCCTCCCACGCCGTCCAGAACGTGATGTCCGGACTGCGCAGCTTGTCCAGATCGAGTGCATGCACGCTCTCGGGAGGCGATATCTCGCGCATATTGCGCAAATGCTCTTCGAGCAAGGCGTGAATTTCCGGGCGTGAAAGATCGTCGATTTCTATGTGCATCGCTGCTTCCTCATGGGTGTATTTTGTGAAGCGAAATTCTGCCGGCGTCGACCATTATGCCAATGGACGGGCAGAACGGGATTAATGGCTGACAATATTTCCCACGCAAAACAATTGCCGTTTTGTCATTTTTCCTAAAAAAAACCGATCTCGCCGGCCGGAACCGGCTTCCTCCGCCGCTTGTTTCCCGCCGTTTCGCCGCCAAATCAGGGGTAGGCCTTCGAAAACATTTATAATGGAAGGCTTTTGCAACGGCATCACTTTTAACCTCTTCCATGAAGGTATTTCGCGGACTTCCCAATGCCGAATCGCGTGCGCCCTGCGCGCTGACGATCGGCAACTTCGACGGCGTGCACCGTGGCCACCAGGCGCTGCTGGCGCAGGTGCGCGAAGCGGCCACCCGCCTGAACCTGGATGCCGCCGTGATGACGTTCGAACCGCATCCGCGCGAGTTCTTCGCGCAGTTGGCCAGCACCCCTGAAAAAGCCCCGCCACGCATCGCCAACCTGCGCGACAAGCTGCAATCGCTGTCCAACGCCGGTGTCGATCGCGTCATCGTCGAGCATTTCAACGCCAACTTCGCGGCCCTGTCGCCGCAAGACTTCATCGAAAAGATCCTGATTCAGGGCCTGCATGTGCGCTGGCTGCTGGTGGGCGAAGATTTCTGCTTCGGCTCGCGCCGCGCCGGCAATATCCAGACGCTGATCGAGGCCGGCAAGCAATACGGTTTTGAAGTGCACACCATGCCGAACGTGAACAACGACGGCGTGCGGATTTCGTCGTCGGCGATCCGCGCGGCGCTGGCGAAGGCGGACTTCCCGCACGCGCGCCAGTTGCTGGGCCATGCGTATGCGATCTCCGGCCACGTGGTGCACGGCAAGAAACTCGGCCGCACCATCGGTTTCCCGACGCTGAACATGCGCGTGAGCCACAAGCATCCGGCGCTGTCGGGCATCTTCATCGTGCAGGTGCACGGACTGGGCGACAAGCCGTTGCCGGCCGTCGCCAGCCTGGGCGTGCGTCCGACCGTGGATGACAGCGGTCGCGTGCTGCTGGAAACGCATATCTTCGATTACAGCGGCGACTGCTACGGCAAGCTGCTGCGCGTGGAATTCCTGAAGAAATTGCGCGACGAAGAGAAATACGTCGACCTGCCGACATTGACGGCAGCCATTGAGCGCGATGCGCAACAGGCGCGTGCCTGGTTCAAGGAACAGGCGAGTTTCGCCGTGTCCGCCACCGATCGAATTTGACGCTGGCCCGCCCCGCTCGCCGGCATTGATTCCCGGCGACGCTTCTTACCGTATCAACAGGCGCAGCAGCCTTCACCGATTTCCAGAATTTAACTGAAAACAACTTATGTCGAACAACGAATCCTCCAAGCCAAACAAGCCGGGCAAACCTGAAGGCAAGCCGGTCAGCAAATATCCGGTCAACATGACCGAGACCGCGTTCCCGATGCGCGGCGACCTGGCCAAGCGCGAGCCGCAATGGGTCAAGGAATGGCAAAGCAAGAAGCTGTATCAGCGCATCCGCAAGGCGTCGGCGGATCGTCCGAAGTTCATCCTGCATGACGGCCCGCCGTACGCCAACGGTGAGATCCATCTGGGGCACGCCGTCAACAAGATCTTGAAAGACATGATCGTCAAGGCCCGCAACATGGCCGGATTCGACGCGCAATACGTGCCGGGCTGGGATTGCCACGGCATGCCGATCGAAATCCAGATCGAAAAGAAGTACGGCAAGAACCTGCCGGTGGCCGAAGTGCAAGCCAAAGCGCGCGCTTATGCCAACGAACAGATCGAGCTGCAAAAGAAGGATTTCATCCGCCTGGGCGTGCTGGGCGAATGGGACAATCCGTACAAGACCATGAATTTCTCCAACGAGGCCGACGAGCTGCGCGCGCTCGGCACGATCCTGGAAAAAGGTTACGTCTATCGCGGCCTGAAGCCGGTCAACTGGTGTTTCGATTGCGGCTCGGCGCTGGCGGAAGCGGAAGTGGAATACCAGGACAAGCGCGACCCGGCCATCGACGTCGGCTTCCCGTTTGCGGAACACGACAAGATCGCCAAGGCCTTCGGCCTCTCCAAGCTGCCGACGGACAAGGGCTACATCGTCATCTGGACCACCACGCCGTGGACCATCCCGTCCAACCAGGCGCTGAACGTACACCCGGAATTCGACTATGCGCTGGTGCAGACCGAGCGCAACGGCGAACCGACCTTGCTGATCTTGGCCAACGACCTGGTCGAAGCCAGCCTGCAACGCTACGGACTGGAAGGCAAGGTCATCGCCACCACCAAGGGTGAAGCGCTGTCGCTGATCGCCTTCCATCATCCGCTGGCGAAGGCCGATCCCGGTTACGACCGCTTGTCGCCGATCTACCTCGGCGACTACGTGACCGCCGACAGCGGCACCGGCATCGTCCACTCGGCGCCGGCCTACGGTATCGAAGACTTCGTCTCGTGCAAGGCGCACGGCATGAAGGATGACGACATCATCAGCCCGGTCATGGGCGACGGCCGCTACGCCTCGTCGCTGCCGCTGTTCGCCGGCCTGACGATCTGGGAAGCCTCCAAGCCGATCTGCGCCAAGCTGGAAGAAGTCGGCTCGCTGTTCAAGCTGGTGATGTTCGACCATAGCTACATGCATTGCTGGCGCCACAAGACGCCGATCATCTATCGTGCGACGTCGCAATGGTTTGCGAGCATGGACAACACGCCGAAAGATGGCGGCAAGAGCCTGCGCGAAACCGCGCTGCAAGGCATCGAGGACACCGCTTTCTTCCCGGCATGGGGCAAGGCGCGCCTGCACGGCATGATCGCCAACCGTCCCGACTGGACGCTGTCGCGCCAACGCCAATGGGGCGTGCCGATGGCCTTCTTCGTGCACAAGGAAACCGGCCTGCTGCATCCGCGCACGCCCGAACTGCTGGAACAGATCGCCCAGCGTATCGAGCAAGGCGGCATCGAGGCATGGCAGGCTTTGGATCCGAAGGAATTGCTGGGCGATGAAGCCGACCAATACCTGAAGAACAAGGACACGCTGGATGTCTGGTTCGATTCCGGCTCGACTCATCAGACCGTGCTGCGCGGTTCGCACAAGCAGGAGTTGCAATTCCCGGCCGATCTGTATCTGGAAGGTTCGGACCAGCATCGCGGCTGGTTCCACTCCTCGCTGCTGACGTCCTCGATGCTGAACGGTCGCGCGCCGTACAAGGCGCTGCTGACGCACGGTTTCGTGGTCGACGGCGAAGGCCGCAAGATGTCGAAGTCGTTAAAAAACGGGGTCGAGCCGCAAAAGGTCGCCGACTCGCTGGGCGCGGAAATCCTGCGCCTGTGGGTGGCCTCGAGCGATTACTCCGGCGAGATCTCGATCTCCGACGAAATCCTGAAACGGGTCACCGAAGCGTATCGCCGCATCCGCAATACGCTGCGCTTCCTGCTGGCCAACACGGCCGATTTCGACATGGCAAAGAACGCCGTGCCGGTTGCCGAAATGCTGGAGATCGATCGCTATGCGATCGCCAACATGGCCAACCTGCAGAAGGAAATCCTCGCGCATTACGAGACCTATGAATTCCATCCGGTTGTCTCCAAGCTGCAGATGTATTGCTCGGAAGACCTGGGCGGCTTCTACCTCGACATCCTCAAGGACCGGCTGTATACCAGCGGCGTCGATTCGCACGCACGCCGTTCCGCGCAGACCGCGATCTGGCACATCACCCAGGCGCTGCTGCGCCTGATGGCGCCGACGCTGTCGTTCACGGCGGAAGAGGCATGGAGCTTCTTTGCCAGCAAGGAAGCATTTGCCGACAGCAGCGAAACCATTTTCACGCAGACGTATTACACGCTGCCGGAAGTGGCGCAAGCCGACGCGCTGGTGGCCAAGTTCAACGTGCTGCATGAAGTGCGCGCCGCCGTTACCAAGCAACTGGAAGAAGTCCGCATCGCCGGCAACATCGGCTCGTCGCTGCAGGCGGAAGTCGAACTCAAGGTCAGCGGCGACAAGGTGGCGCTGCTGCAAAGCCTGGGCGACGATCTGAAGTTCGTGCTGATCACTTCGGCGGCCAAGGTCACTGCAGTGGCGGCGGAAGCGGACGAAGCTATTGTCGTTACGCCGTCGGCCAATCAGAAATGCGAGCGCTGCTGGCACTATCGCGCCGATGTAGGGTCACACCCCGAGCACGAAGGCCTGTGCGGCCGCTGCGTCGCCAATCTGTTCGGCCGCGGCGAAGACCGCCACTTCGCGTAAGCATCAGGCAAGCCGGCGCATGACAAAGAACATGCGCCGGCTTTCTCCTCCTATCTCATCCACGTCCGTATCCATCTCCCATGGCTTCCAATAAAAAACGCCTCATGCCCAGCTCCAGCAACAACAACAGCCTGCTGCCATGGCTGGGCATCTCGCTGATCGTGCTGCTGCTGGACCAGTTGTCCAAGATCACGATCGTCAAACTGTTCCACTACGGCGAATCGCGTCCGGTCACCGGCTTCTTCAACCTGGTGCTGGTCTATAACAAGGGCGCCGCATTTAGCTTCCTGGCAGCGGAATCGGGCTGGCAGCGCCATCTGTTTACCGCGATCGGCATTGCCGCCGCGATCTACATCATCTACCTGCTGCGCAAGCATGCCGGCCAACGCATGTTTTGCTGGGCGCTTGCGCTGATCCTCGGCGGCGCGATAGGCAACGTGATCGACCGCATCGTGTACGGCCACGTGATCGACTTCCTCGACGTGTTCGTCGGCAACTGGCACTGGCCGGCGTTCAATATCGCCGATAGTGCGATCTGCGTGGGTGCGGTATTGTTTGTGCTGGATGAGTTGCGCCGCGTCGGCAAATAGTGTCGAACGGCAAGGCCGCGGCAACTTGTTTGCATGGTTTCTCAGTTACTCAGTTGCTTAATTGCTGCGGTCGTCACGATTGAGTTCTATAAGGAGTAAGGCAATGGATCTCGCTGGCAAAAAAATCCTTCTCGGCCTGACCGGCGGCGTGGCCTGCTACAAGGCCGCCGAACTGGCGCGCGGCCTCGGCAAGGCAGGTGCGTCGGTGCAAGTCGTCATGACGCAGGCGGCGACGCAGTTCATCACGACCATCACGATGCAGGCGCTGACCGGCAACACGGTCTACACCGACCAGTGGGATGCGCGCATCGGGAACAACATGCCGCATATCGATCTCACGCGCGGCATCGACGCGATCGTGATCGTACCCTGCTCTACCGACTTCATTTTCAAACTGGCGCATGGCGCATGCGACGACCTGCTCTCGACGCTATGCGTGGCGCGTCCGCACGGCGTGCCGCTGCTGATCGCCCCGGCCATGAACGTCGAGATGTGGCAAAACCCGGCGACCCAGCGCAACATCGCGCAGGTGAAGCAAGACGGCATCGTGCTGCTTGGCCCCGACTCAGGAGACCAGGCCTGCGGCGAAGTCGGTTACGGCCGCATGCTGGAACCAGCGCAACTGCTGGAAGAAATCATCGCGGCCTTTCAGCCCAAGTTGCTGGCAGGCCGCCGCGTGTTACTGACGGCAGGACCGACGTTTGAACCGATCGACCCGGTGCGTGGCATCACCAATCTGTCATCGGGCAAGATGGGTTATGCCCTCGCCCGCGCTGCACGCGAAGCCGGGGCCGAGGTAGTGTTGGTATCCGGTCCGACGGCTTTGGACGCACCGTATGGCGTGCGTCGCATCGATGTACGGACCGCGCAACAAATGCATGACGCGGTGTTTGCCAACGTGTCGGGACAGGATATCTTCATCGCGGTGGCGGCAGTGGCCGACTGGCGCGTTGCCAACGTCAGCGATCAGAAGCTCAAGAAAACCGCGGACGACGACAGCCTGCAACTGTCCTTCGAGCAAAATGCCGACATCCTGGCCGACGTGGCGGCGTTACCGAAGCGTCCGTATTGCGTGGGTTTTGCAGCCGAGTCCGAAAACCTCGAACAGTACGGCGCCGCCAAACGCGTGAAGAAAAACATCCCTCTGCTGGTCGGCAACATCGGCCATCAGACCTTCGGTAAGAATGAGAACGCGCTGACGCTGTTCGACGACAAGGGCCATACCAGCCTGCCGCGCGCCGACAAACAGACGCTGGCGCGGCAACTGGTGCGCGAGATTGCGCATCGGCTGACGCAGACCGTCGCTCGCTGATCCATCACAGACTTTCAACTTCATTACTTTTGTTCCCATGAAAACTATCGACGTCAAAATCCTCGACCCGCGCATGAAAGATCAACTGCCCGCCTACGCCACCGCCGGTAGCGCCGGTCTGGATCTGCGCGCCTGCCTGGACGCGCCGCTGACGATCGCACCGGGAACCACGCATCTGATCCCGACCGGCCTGGCGATCCATGTGGCCGATCCGGGTTATGCCGCGATCATCCTGCCGCGCAGCGGTCTGGGCCACAAGCACGGCATCGTGCTGGGCAACCTGGTCGGCCTGATCGACTCCGACTACCAAGGGCAATTGATGGTCTCGACATGGAACCGCGGCCAGACCGAATTTGTCCTAAACCCGATGGAGCGTCTGGCGCAACTGGTCATCGTGCCGGTCTTGCAAGTCGGTTTCAACGTTGTCGAGGAATTCGACAGCAGCGAGCGCGGCGCGGGCGGCTTCGGCAGCACTGGCAAACATTAAGGAGATCACTGGATGCACGCTCGACACCTGGCTTATTGGGGAAAAATAAAAATCGCGCTGGCAATCATGCCGGCGGCATTGCTCGCAGCATGTGTCACGCCGCAAGACAACAACACGCTCAATAAGCCGGCGCAGTCCGCGGCAGGACCGGCTACCGTCAAGGCGCCAGTGCTGACGCCTGACCAGGCTGCATTGCGCACGCTGACGGCGCAGCAGGACCGGCTGTACAACGTGGCCGCGCCGCTGTTGACCACTAATGCCCAGCTCTGCCGCGGCAACGCGCGCAACCTGCTCGGCTTCACCGCCAAGAACAAGTATTCCTATCCGAGTGAGTTCACCGATGCGGCGCAGTCGCTGGGCTTCGACGATCGCCTGCAAGTGACCGGCGTGCTGCCCGGCAGCGGCGCCGCCAAGAGCGGCGTGCAACGCGGCGACGTGCTGGTCGCAGTGGCCGACAAGCCGCTGCAGCAAGGCCCTGATGCCGAGCGCCAGGCCGCCAACCTGCTGGGCCCGCTCGTCAGCGGCCGCACGCCGGTCAAGCTGACCCTGTTGCGCAACAAGGCGCAACAAACCGCCATCGTGCCGCTGACGCTGGCCTGCGCCTTCAGCATCGAGCTGGGCAACGCCGACAACGTCAACACTTACGCCGACGGCCGTCGCGTGCTGATCACGCGCGGCATGATGAATTTCGCCAAGACCGATGAAGAGCTGGCCTACCTGATCGCCAAGGACATGGCCCACAACTCGCTGGGCCACGCGATTCGCCAGCGCATGGTGGCGACTACCGGCAGCGTCATCGACAATCTGATGCGCGCACGCCCCGATCCAACTGCGGCCGCGGGCACCGGCGGCATTCGCCCGTATCCGCAGGATCTCGACGCGGCGGCCGACAATCTGGCGCTGTACATGCTGGTACGCGCCGGTTACGGCATCGATGGCTATGCCGCGTTCTGGCAACGGCTGGCAACACAGTATCCGGCTAGCGTGCCAAGCGGCTATACCGCGCTGCATCCGGGTACGGCGTATCGCATGACGGCAATCGACAAGTCCGTGCAGGCGCTCAGGGCCAAGCAGGCAGCAGGCAAGCCGCTGACGCCGTAATTCCAAGCGCCGGATGTCCTGTGCTTGCCGCAGGACGTCTTCATGAACAGCCTCACTCACTAACACGCCGCAAAAACAAAAAGGCCGGAACGATCAAACGTTCCGGCCTTTTTGCTTGCCCACTCCCGACACCTCTTGCGAAGCGCCGGGATGGGGTACGGCTTACTCGACTTCCAGCTTCTCTTGCGGCTCTTCCGGCGGTGGCGTCGGATCGTCGCCTTCGGGGAATTCCAGCTTGACCTGATCCTTGTCGTCCAGCTCCACGGTGACGCGACCTCCCGCCACCAGGCGACCAAACAACAATTCGTCGGCCAGCGCCTTGCGGATCATGTCCTGGATCAGGCGCGACATCGGACGTGCACCCATCAGCGGATCAAAGCCCTTCTTGCTCAGGAACTTGCGCAATGCGTCCGAGAATACGGCTTCCACCTTCTTCTCGTGCAGTTGCTCTTCCAGTTGCATCAGGAACTTGTCGACCACGCGCAGGATGATGTCTTCGTCCAGCGCACGGAAGCTGATGATCGAATCCAGACGATTGCGGAACTCCGGCGTGAACATACGCTTGATATCCGCCATCTCGTCGCCGGCTTCCTTCTTGTCGGTGAAACCGATCGAACGCTTTTGCAGGCTTTCTGCGCCGGCATTCGTGGTCATCACGATGATGACATTGCGGAAGTCGGTCTTGCGGCCGTTGTTGTCGGTCAGCGTGCCGTGATCCATCACCTGCAGCAGGATATTGAAGATATCCGGATGCGCTTTTTCGATTTCGTCCAGCAGCAGCACGGCGTGCGGCTTCTTGGTGATCGCTTCGGTCAGCAAACCGCCCTGATCGAAACCGACATAGCCCGGAGGCGCGCCGATCAGACGGCTCACAGCATGGCGTTCCATGTATTCGGACATATCGAAACGAATCAGCTCGATGCCGAGGATGAAGGCCAGTTGCTTCGCCACTTCGGTCTTGCCCACGCCGGTCGGACCGGAGAACAGGAAGGAGCCGATCGGCTTGTCGGTCTTGCCCAGGCCGGCGCGCGCCATCTTGATGGCCGATGCCAGCGCTTCAATCGCCGGATCCTGGCCGAACACGACGTTCTTGAGGTCGCGATCGATCGTTTGCAGCTTGGTGCGGTCGTCCTGATTGACCGACTGCGGCGGAATGCGCGCGATCTTGGAAATGATTTCCTCGATCTCGGATTTGCCGATGGTCTTCTTCTGCTTCGACTTCGGCAGGATGCGCTGCGCTGCGCCGGCTTCGTCGATCACGTCGATTGCCTTGTCGGGCAGATGACGGTCATTGATGAAGCGTGCGGCCAGTTCGGCTGCCGAGGTCAGCGCCGAAGCGGAATACTTGACGCCGTGATGTTCTTCGAACTTCGACTTCAGGCCACGCAAAATCTGAATGGTCTGTTCGACGGTTGGTTCATTGACGTCGATCTTCTGGAAGCGACGCGACAGCGCGTGATCTTTTTCGAAGACGCCGCGGAATTCGGTGTAGGTAGTCGCGCCGATGCATTTCAGCTGACCGCTCGACAGCGCAGGCTTGAGCAGATTCGACGCATCCAACGTGCCGCCCGAGGCCGAGCCTGCACCGATGATGGTGTGGATTTCGTCAATGAACAAAATGCCGTTGGGCGCATCCTTCAATTGCTTGAGGACGGCCTTCAGACGCTGCTCAAAGTCGCCGCGATACTTGGTGCCGGCCAGCAGCGCGCCCATGTCGAGCGAATACACCACGGCGTTCTTGAGGATTTCCGGTACGTCGTTTTGCGTGATGCGCCATGCCAGGCCTTCGGCGATCGCCGTCTTGCCCACGCCGGCCTCGCCGACCAGCAGCGGGTTGTTCTTGCGGCGGCGGCACAAGGTCTGGATCACGCGCTCGACTTCGGCGTCGCGGCCGATAAGCGGATCGATCTTGCCTTCTGCGGCGGCCTTGTTCAGATTCTGGGTGAACTGATCGAGAGGGCTTTCCTTTTGCTGGCCTTCGGTCTGCACGTCTTCCGCTCCTTCAGGCGCTTTTTGCGAATCGATCTGCTGATCCTTGCGCACACCATGAGAAATGAAATTGACTACGTCCAGGCGGGTCACGCCCTGTTGATGCAGATAGTAGACAGCGTGCGAATCCTTCTCGCCGAAGATCGCCACCAGCACGTTGGCGCCGGTCACTTCCTTCTTGCCGTTGGACGCCGACTGCACGTGCATGATCGCGCGCTGAATCACGCGCTGGAATCCCAGCGTGGGCTGCGTGTCGACCTCGTTCGTGCCGGGCACGGTCGGAGTATTGTCCGTAATGAAATTGGTCAGCGTCTTGCGCAGATCGTCGATATTGACCGAGCACGCGCGCAGCACTTCCGCGGCCGATGGATTATCCAGCAGCGCGAGGAGCAAATGTTCCACGGTGATAAATTCATGACGGGATTGCCGGGCTTCGACAAAGGCCATGTGCAAACTGACTTCCAATTCCTGCGCAATCATGCTTCCTCCATCACGCATTGCAGGGGGTGCCCTGCTTTTCGAGCGTGGGTTAAAACGAGTTCAACTTTTGTGGATGCGATATCTTTGGGATACACACCACACATACCTTTCCCATCGCGGTGAACGTTGAGCATAATCTGCGTCGCAGTTTCACGGTCTTTGTTGAAGTACTCCTGAATGACTGCGACGACGAACTCCATCGGCGTATAGTCATCATTCAACAACAATACCTGGTACATAGGGGGCGGCTTGAGCTTCTGCTCCTGCCGCGCCAGGACCGTACCGTTATCATTATCGTGCTTGGTTGCCATGCATTTATTCTAAAACCATCAATCCACTGTGCACCGCACAACATGAAGAAAATACCTAATTAAATTAGATATTACGCGTTTTCCTGATAGTGCGCAGATAACGCTTATTTATCCTAAATCAAGAGCGTCTCATTCAATTCACGGAACAAAAGCTTAATAATTCCGTTGAAAACGACTTGACTTTTGCATTTTTAACGAGAACAATGGAATTCATTGATAAGTAGTTACTGCTTGTTAATACGAAGGGGGCAAGTTTAAGGGGGGCTGCGGAAGATTCAATCTCGCGAGGCTTCTTGCTTTTACGGCTCGTGTGATTTTTTTTAATTGAAAGATGCTTTTATGGCAACAGGTACAGTCAAGTGGTTCAACGATTCTAAAGGCTTCGGCTTTATCACTCCGGATGACGGCGGTGAAGATTTGTTCGCACACTTCTCGGCAATTCAAATGAACGGCTTCAAGACCCTCAAAGAAGGTCAAAAAGTACAGTTCGAAGTCACGCAAGGCCCCAAAGGCAAGCAAGCTTCCAACATCCAGGCTCCTTAATTCGTATTAAGTCGCTTTTGTAAAAAGCTCCTGTTTCGACAGGAGCTTTTTTTACGCCTGCCCCCTTCGCGAACAACAGTTGCAACCGACAATAAAAAAGGCCGGCAACCCGGCCGGCCCTCCTTCAGCGAGAATCGCCCGCCGAACTACAGATTCTCGATCATCGCATCGCCGAAGCCCGAACACGACACCTGCGTCGCGCCTTCCATGAGGCGCGCAAAGTCGTAAGTCACCTTCTTCGATGAAATCGTGTTCTGCATCGCTTCGATGATCAAGGCCGCCGCCTCGGTCCAGCCGATGTGGCGCAGCATCATTTCCGCCGACAGGATCAGGGAACCCGGATTGACGTAGTCCTTGCCCGCATAGCGCGGCGAGGTGCCGTGCGTGGCTTCGAACATCGCCACGGAATCGGACATGTTGGCGCCGGGAGCGATCCCGATACCGCCCACCTGCGCCGCCAGCGCGTCCGAGATATAGTCGCCGTTCAGGTTCAGCGTCGCAATCACGCTGTACTCGGCGGGACGCAGCAGGATCTGCTGCATGAATGCATCGGCAATCACGTCCTTGACGATGATGTCGCGGCCGGTCTTCGGATTTTTGATCCTGACCCATGGACCGTCGTCGATCACCACCCCGCCGAACTCCTTCTGCGCCAGGGCATAGGCCCAGTCGCGGAAGCTGCCTTCGGTGAACTTCATGATGTTGCCCTTGTGGACGATCGTCACCGACGGTTTGTCATGGTCGATGGCGTACTGGATCGCCTTGCGCACCAGGCGCTCAGTGCCCTCCTGCGATACCGGCTTGATGCCGAGGCTGGAAGTCTCGGGAAAGCGCAGCTTCTTGACACCCATTTCCTTGACCAGGAAGTCGATCAGCTTCTTGGCGCCGTCCGAACCGGCTTGCCATTCGATGCCGGCGTAAATGTCTTCCGAGTTTTCGCGGAAGATGACCATATTGGTTTTCTCAGGCTCGCGCAGCGGCGACGGGACGCCTTTGAAATAGCGCACCGGACGCAGGCAGACATACAGGTCCAGTTGCTGGCGCAGCGATACGTTGAGCGAACGAATGCCGCCGCCGACCGGCGTTGTCAGCGGCCCCTTGATGGATACCACGAATTCCTTGACTGCGGCGACGGTCTCTTCCGGCAGCCAGACGTCAGCGCCGTACAGCTGCGTCGATTTTTCGCCGGCGTAGATTTCCATCCAGTTGATCTTGCGCTGGCCGCCGTATGCCTTGGCGACCACAGCGTCCACTACCTTGAGCATGACAGGCGTCACATCGCGACCGGTGCCGTCGCCCTGGATGAACGGAATGATCGGATGATCCGGGACGTTGAGGGAAAAGTCGGCGTTGACGGTAATCTTCTTACCTTCGGCCGGCACCTGAATGTGCTGATACATTACGGTCTCCGAAAATAGTGCGGAAAAGAGAGGAAATTCGACCTCGCTGCGGACGCGCCCCGAGTGCGCGCACCATCACAGCCGGGGCAATTGAATTCAGGATCAAGTCTCATATAAGACATAAGACATTGATTTATATTATGCACGAGTATTTTACTGGACGTGATGTTTTTGCGACACTGACGCATGCCCCTCATTTTATTCAACAAACCCTATCAGGTAATGTGCCAGTTTTCGGCGCAAGATGATCGCGAAACGCTCGCCGATTACCTCGACATTCCCGACATCTACCCCGCCGGCCGCCTCGATGCCGACAGCGAAGGATTGATGCTGCTGACCGACGACGGCGAACTCCAGCATGCCATCAGCCACCCCACGCGCAAGCAACCCAAGGTCTACCTGGTGCAAGTGGAAGGCACGCCCGATGCAGGCAGCTTGGAGCGCCTGCGCAATCCGCTCGATCTCGGTGATTTCGTGACGCAAAAAAGCGAAGTCCGCCACGTGCAGGAGCCGGGCTGGCTGTGGCCGCGCAATCCGCCCATTCGCGAGCGCAAGAATCACCCGACCAGTTGGCTGACGATACAGATATCGGAAGGAAAAAATCGCCAGGTGCGGCGCATGACGGCCGCCGTCGGACTGCCCACCCTGAGACTGGTCCGGATTGCCATCGGCCCGTTTGCGCTGGCCACCGATCCGCTGCTTCCGGGAGAGTGGAAAACCGTCGATCCTCAGGAATTTCGCCGCCAAACCTGACAAAAAACTGACAAAATCGGCTTTTCAAGGACAGTCCGTAAAGAAATTTTGTTTTTTGGAATTTTTTGTCAACCAAGCCTTCGGCGCGTCGTTATTGGCAATGATTCATGAGAATCACCGTCTTCTTAACATGTTAAATTGAAGGACTGCAAAATGAAAAAATTGATCGCCGCTCTGATCGCTGGTCTGTTCGCAACTTCCGTGTTCGCACAAGCTGCAGCTCCTGCTGCTGCACCTGCTGACGCTCCTAAGGCTGAAGCTGCTGCACCGAAGGCTAAGAAGGCCAAGAAGGGCCACAAGGCCAAGAAGGCAAAGAAGGCTGCTGCTGCTGACGCTGCAAAGTAATCTTGCTTTCGCATTACTAAAAAGGCAGGCTAGTCCTGCCTTTTTTCATGTCCGCTGCATTTGTCGGCTTCCTTTATAATCGCCGGATTCCGGCAGATTTCGGATCTGCAGTCGATTTCTCATACAGCCACGTCCATCCCCGCCCCATCATGCGTCGTTTCCTCACTGTGCTCACCACCCTCGCCGCGGTTGCAGTCGCTCTGCCCGGCCAGGCCCAGCAACTCCAGAAATTCCCGACCACCACCCTCAATGCGGGCTTGTACCTGATCAAGGCCGAAGTTGCCTCCACCGAAGCGCAGCGCGAGCAAGGACTGATGTTCCGCGACAAGATGGGCGCCAACGAAGGCATGGTGTTCGCATTCGGCGCGCCGGCCGGCGTGTGCATGTGGATGAAGAATACGCTGATCCCGCTGTCGGTCGCCTTCATGGACGAAACCGGCAAGATCATCAATATCGAGGAAATGAAGGAGCAGACGCTGGATTCGCATTGCGCATCCAAGCCCGCCACCTACGCCCTGGAAATGAACAAGGGCTGGTTCAAGCAGAAGAATATCAAACCCGGCACGGTGATCGAAGGCCTGCCACGCTGAACAGTTGCCGCCTGAGGCTGGGTACAAGCCTCAGGCAGGCCGATTGCGATGCATTGCAGACGGCGGCGATTGGGCGACCACCGGATCACAATAGCACTAATCAAAACAGCATTAATCAAACGACAAGAAATGCAAAAACCCGCCAAATCGCTTGGGCGGGTTCATCTCTGCATTCCTACATCGGCGCTCTTGCCGGATCAGGAAACACGCATTGCATGCTTCCCGGGCAAATGCCGACAGCTACAAGAATAGCTGATTAAGCAGCCAGTGCCTTCAGGGCAGCAGCCAGACGGCTCTTGTGGCGAGCGGCCTTGTTCTTGTGAATGATTTTCTTGTCGGCGATGCTGTCGATAGTCGACACCGAAGCCTGGAACACGGAAGTCGCAGCAGCCTTGTCGCCTGCTTCGATCGCCTTGCGAACAGCCTTGATTGCTGTACGCAGCGTCGAACGCTGGCTGGAGTTGTGCGCGTTTTGCTTAACAGCTTGACGAGCACGTTTGCGTGCTTGTGCGGTATTTGCCATGAATAATTATCCTAAATCGAGATCGAGAGCATCGCAATCTTGATAACTTGCGAGGCGGAATTCTGTAAAGCCACGGATTATAACCATTTTTCCTCAAACTGGCAAATGCAGCCTGACTATCGCCGCCGCCCTGTTGCAAAAGCGGCTTAATTGCCAAATTGCAAGATGATCGGCGAACGTTCCCGGCAAGCGCTCATCCAACCGCCTCGGCGCCAAAGCCATCCTCTTCGCTCCCGCAAACCTGGAGCGCCCCCGAAAACGGAAAGCTATAATGCCGTCCCATGAACTTGCATAAAACGCTTGCCACCGTTTCTGGCATGACGATGCTTTCCCGCATTACCGGTCTCGCAAGAGAAATCCTGTTCGCACGCGCATTCGGCGCCTCGGCCTATACCGACGCCTTCAACGTCGCCTTCCGCATTCCCAACCTGTTGCGCCGGCTGTTCGCCGAAGGCGCCTTTTCGCAGGCCTTCGTGCCGATCCTGGCCGAATACAAGAACCAGAAAGGCGACGTCGCCACCAAAGACCTGGTTGACCACGTGGCAACGGTGCTGATCTGGGTGATGGTCGCCACCAGCATTGCCGGCATCCTGGCCACGCCGCTGATCGTGTACTTCATCGCCACCGGCCTCAAATACAACCAGGACGCCTTCGATGCCTCGGTGGTCATGACGCGCATCATGTTTCCGTACATCGGCTTCATGTCTTTCGTGGCGCTGGCGGGCGGCATCCTCAATACCTGGCGTGAATTCAAGATTCCCGCATTCACGTCGGTGCTGCTGAACGTCTCCTTTATCCTCGCCTCCCTGTTCGTCGCCCCTTATCTCGACCAGCCGATCTATGCAATGGCGTTTGCGGTGTTCGTCGGCGGCGTGTTGCAGGTTGCCTTGCAGATCCCTGCACTGATCAGGATCGGCATGCTGCCGCGCCTCTACCTCAATCCAATGATCGGCTTGTCCGATGAAGGCGTCAGACGCGTGCTCAAGAAAATGGGACCGGCGGTATTCGCCGTCTCGGCCGCACAGATCAGCCTGATGATCAACACCAACATCGCCTCGCGCCTGGCGCACGGCAGCGTGTCATGGCTGTCGTACGCCGACCGCCTGATGGAATTCCCGACCGCCTTGCTCGGCGTGGCGCTCGGGACGATCCTGTTGCCCAGCCTGTCGAATGCGCATGCCGAGAACGACATGGCCGAATATTCCGCACTGCTGGACTGGGGCCTGCGCCTGACCTTCCTGCTGGCGCTGCCGTGCGCGGTGGGTCTGGCCACGCTGTCGGAACCGCTGACCGCCACGCTGTTCCATTACGGCAAATTCGACACGGTCTCGGTCGACATGACCGGCCGCGCGCTGATCGCCTACGGCGTCGGCCTGATCGGCCTGATCCTGGTGAAAATCCTGGCGCCCGGCTTCTACGCCAAGCAAGACATCCGCACCCCGGTCAAGATCGCCATCGGCGTCCTGATCGCCACGCAGCTGATGAACTACATTTTCGTGCCTTGGATCGCCCATGCCGGACTGGCCTTGTCGATCGGCCTGGGCGCTTGCCTGAACGCGGGATTCCTGTTCTGGGGCCTGCGCCGCCGCAAGATCTATACCCCGCAACCGGGCTGGCGCATGTTCCTGATCAAGCTGACCGGCGCGCTGTTCCTGCTCGGCGGCGTGGCCCTGGCGGTGGCGCGGCATTTCGACTGGATCGCCATGCGCGCCCACCCCGCCGAGCGCATCGGCGCGTTGCTGCTGGTGTTTGCGGCGTGCGGCGTGGTGTATTTCGGCGCCTTGATGGCGATGGGATTCCGATTCCGCGACTTCAAGCGCGTTGGCCGTTGAGAACTTACCTGCCCGGGGCAATGTTGCGTTGACGCGCCATTGCCAGCCAAACATTTCACAAGCGCGCATATTTTGATAGCATGATCAACATATGACGCTTACACCGCTCGAATATTTTTCTTCGCTGGTTCGTCAAGACGATTCGATTCCGCTTTTTGAATCGGCTCTGGCGCTGGGGCAAGATGCGCAGCCCGATCTGGATTTGTCCGCGTGCCAGATCGAGATGGACACCCTGGCGCTCAAGTTGAAGCAGCGTCTGCCCCCTGATGCATCGCACATTCAAAAATTGCGGATGCTCAACCACTTTTTTTTCCAGGAGCTGGCGTTCGCCGGCAACATCAATAATTATTACGATCCCGATAACAGCTACATCCATCGTGTGCTGACGTCGCGCCGCGGCATTCCGATTTCGCTGGCGGTGGTGTACATGGAATTGGGACAGCAGATCGGCCTGAACATGAAGGGCATTTCCTTCCCCGGCCATTTCCTGATGAAACTGTCGGTGCAATCGGGCGACATCGTGCTCGACCCGATGAATGGCGCCAGCCTGTCGCGCGAAGAATTGGAAGAGCGCCTGGAACCGTACCTCGAACAGCAGGAATACGGCGACGAGTTGCCGCTGGCGGCGTATCTGCGCGCCGCCCATCCGCGCGAAATCCTGACGCGCATGCTGCGCAACCTGAAAGCCATCTTCACCGACTCCCAGCGTTGGCAAGGCGTACTCGAGGTGCAGGAGCGCCTGGTGATTTTATTGCCCGATGAAATTACCGAACGCCGCGATCGCGGCCTGGCGTACGCCAACCTGGCCGAACCGCAGGCGGCGCTGGACGATCTGGAAGCCTACCTGGCCTTGCGTCCCGATGCGGAAGACGCCGATAGCATGCGTGAGAAGCTGCCGGAACTGCGTCACGCCAGCCGGCGCCCCAACTGACAACCGATGTTGGAGACGCCGACCCGGCGCTGCTGATTACTGACTACTGATCAGCCCTTCGAACGCGCTTCGATCACTTCCCAGCGCTCCAGATTTTCCAGCAACAAGCCGTCGATTTCGGCGAAACGCGCATTCAGGCGCCCCGCTTCTTCGCCGCCCGCCTTGTACAGATCCGGATCGGCCAGCTTGGCGGAAATTGCCGCCTGCTCTTCTTCCAGTTGTGCAATCAGCTTCGGCAACTCTTCGAGTTCTCGCTGTTCCTTGTAGCTGAGCTTCTTCGGCTTGGCGACCGCAGGCGCCGCCACCGGCAGTTCCGCCGGTTTGGATTCGCTCTTGCCGTCCGATTTCTTCACACTTGCCGGCGTGCTGGCGCGCACGCGCTCCCAGTCGCTGTAGCCGCCCACATATTCCTTCCAGACGCCGTCGCCCTCAGAGGCGATCACCTGCGTGACGACGTTGTCGAGGAAGGTGCGGTCATGGCTCACCAGGAACACGGTGCCTTCATAATCCTCCAGCAATTCTTCCAGCAGTTCGAGCGTGTCGATGTCGAGATCGTTGGTCGGTTCATCGAGCACCAGCACGTTGGCCGGCTTGGCGAACAGACGCGCCAGCAACAAGCGGTTACGCTCGCCGCCGGACAAGGTGCGCACCGGCGAACGCGCGCGTTCCGGCGCGAACAGGAAGTCGCCCAGATACGTCATCACGTGCCTGCGCTGGCCGTTGACTTCCACCCAGTCGCTGCCCGGCGCGATGGTGTCGGCCAGGGTGGCTTCTTCATTGAGCTGGGTGCGCATCTGGTCGAAGTACGCGACCTGCAATTTGGTGCCCTGGCGGACGGTGCCGGCATCGGCGGTTTCTTCACCCAGGATCAGCTTCAGCAGCGTGGTCTTGCCGGCGCCGTTCTGGCCGATCAGGCCGACCTTGTCGCCGCGCATGAGGATGCCGCTGAAATCGCGCACGATGGTCTTGGCGCCATAGGACTTGCTGACGTTTTCGAGTTCCGCCACGATCTTGCCGGAACGTTCACCGGACGACACCTCCAGCTTGACCTGGCCCTGGCGGTCACGGCGCGCGCTGCGCTCCAGGCGCAAGGATTCCAGCCGGCGCACACGGCCTTCGTCGCGCGTGCGGCGCGCCTTGACGCCCTTGCGGATCCAGACTTCTTCCTGCGCCAGGAATTTGTCGAACTTGGCGTTCTCGACTTCTTCGTTGTCCAGCAACTCTTCCTTGCGGGTCTGATAGGTGCTGAAATTGCCCGGGAAGGACAACAACTTGCCGCGATCGAGTTCGATGATGCGCGTGGCGACGTTGTCGAGGAAGCTGCGATCATGCGTGATGAACAGCACACTGCCCTTGTAGTCGCGCAGCAGGCCCTCGAGCCACATGATGGAGCCGAAATCCAGATGGTTGGTCGGTTCGTCCAGCAGCAGCACATCGGGCGCGCCAACCAGACCGCACGCCAGCGCCACGCGCTTCTGCATGCCGCCTGACAGTTCGCCGATGAGGGCCTCGCCCTTAAGGTTGAGCTTGTCGAGCGTGGTCTCGACCTTGTTGTTCAGGCTCCATGCGTCGGCCGCGTCGAGGATCAGCTGGATATCGTGCATGCGCTCCATGAGCGCTTCGTCGTTGTCGCCGCCGAACTGGCCGGTCAGCGATTCGTATTCGGCCAGCAGCGCCGGCAATTCGCCCAGGCCGGAAGCGACCGCGTTGAAGATCGTCATCTCGGCGGGGAAATGCGGCTCCTGGTCGACGTAGGCGATTTTCAGGCCCTGCTGCATCACCAGCAAACCGTCGTCCAGCCGGGAAACGCCGGCGATGATTTTCAGCAAGGACGACTTGCCGGTGCCGTTGCGGCCGATCAGGCCGACGCGTTCGCCGGTTTCCAGCGAAAATTCCGCGTGATCGAGAAGCGGGACGTGTCCGAATGCGAGTTGCGCATTGGAGAGGGAAATGACTGCCATAAGTATGCCGAGGGATGAGATCGAAGGTCGGGGCGGGAATGCCTTGGCCGCGACTCAATTAAAGAAGAAAGACCGCATTGTACCGATTGCGCGCGGTGATGGTGTATCTATGCTGCGTCCAAGAGGAGTCCGGGCACCTTCAGCCCTTGCGACCTGCGCAATCCATTGCCAATGAACAACAAACGGCGTCCGTTTGATGTTCTTTTATTACGACCCCGCGCCGAAACGGGCTCCCGCATACATTTGGAAACACAATCGTGGTCCTGATCGGCCTTGGATCGGCTGTTGCGCGCGGCCCATGTTGTAAGATACGGCACGCCCTTCACTATGAAGCCGCTTCAAGATCAGGCTGGCGCGCGCCACCCTGACTTTGCCACGGTTTCCAACAATAACCATGCGCTTTAACTCTCGCTTGCACCGTCTTTCGCTTCAACGCGGCTTCCTCAATCCCAACATCGCCAAGTTCCTTGCCTTCTCGGTGCTCGGCCTCGTCATCATCGGCGCGCTGATCATCGCCTATGCGCTGATCTTCATCAATCCACGCCTGCCTTCGCTGGATGTGATCACCGATTACCGGCCGAAGATTCCGCTGCGCATCTACTCCGCGGACAACGTGCTGCTCGGCGAATTCGGCGAAGAAAAGCGCAGCCTGGTCAAGCTCGACGACATTCCGGCCAATATGAAGAATGCGGTGCTGGCCATCGAAGACAACCGTTTTTACCAGCACGGCGGCATCGACTACATCGGCATCGCGCGCGCCATCGCGACCGACGTGGTGCGCGGTCACGCCAGCCAGGGTGCCAGCACGATCACCATGCAGGTCGCCCGCAACGTGTTCCTGACCAAGGAAAAAACCGTCTCGCGCAAACTGTATGAAGTGCTGCTGGCCAACAAGATCGAAGCGGCGCTGAGCAAGGACCAGATCCTTGAGGTGTACATGAACCAGATTTACCTGGGTCAACGCGCCTTCGGTTTCGCCGCCGCCGCGCGCACCTATTTCGGCAAGGACATCAAGGACATCACGCTGGCCCAGGCCGCGATGCTGGCAGGCCTGCCGAAAGCGCCTTCGGCCTACAACCCGATCGTCAATCCGAAGCGGGCGCATATCCGCCAGCAATACATCCTGCAGCGCATGCTCGACCTCGAATACATCACGCAAAAGGAATACGACGCAGCTGTGAAGGAAGACATCCAAGTGCGTGCGCCAGGCAACCAGTACAACGTGCACGCCGAATACGTGAATGAAATGGTGCGCCAGATGGTGTACGCCCAGTACAAGGAAGACACCTATACCCATGGCATCACCGTCACCACCACCATCAACGCCGCTGACCAGAAGGCCGCCTACGATGCGGTGCGCAAGGGCGTAATGGATTACGACCGCCGTCACGGCTATCGCGGCCCGGAAGAAACCATCGAGCTGCCGTCGAAGGAGGAAGATCGCGCCCAGGCCATCGACGACGCCATGGACGACTATCCCGACAATGACGACATTCTTGCCGCCGTCGTGGTGTCAGCCGACCCGAAACAAATCCAGGCGGTGATTCGCAGCGGCGACAAGATCACGCTGTCGGGCGACACGCTGAAGTTCGTCGCAGCCGCACTGGGCCCCAAGGCCAAGAAGGAAATCCGCATCGCCCCGGGCGCGGTGATCCGCGTCATGCAGGACGGCAAAAAGAACTGGCAGATCGTGCAGTTGCCTGAAGTGGAAGCCACGCTGGTATCGGTGACGCCGCAGAACGGCGCCATCCGGGCATTGGTGGGCGGCTTCGATTTCACGCAGAACAACTTCAACCACGTCACGCAAGCCTGGCGCCAGCCCGGTTCGACCTTCAAGCCCTTCATCTACTCGGCGGCGCTGGAAAAAGGCTTTGCCCCCGCCTCCATCATCAACGATGCACCGGTATCCTATCCGGCCGGCAACGGCCAGCCGAACTGGGAACCGAAGGACGACGATCCGCCGGCCGGTCCGATGGCGATGCGCACCGCGCTGCAAAAATCGGTCAACCTGGTCGCCATCCGCACGCTGGACGCGATCGGCGTGAAGTATGCGCAGGACTTCATCACCCAGCATTTCGGCTTCGATACCGACAAGGTGCCGCCTTACCTGCCGATGGCGCTGGGAGCAGGTCAAACCACGCCGCTGCAGCTGGCGTCGGCCTATGCCATCTTCGCCAACGGCGGCTACAAGATCAATCCTTACCTGATCACACAGATCACCGACGCCCGCGGCAAGGTGCTGTCCAAGGCGGATCCGCTGATCGTCGGCAACAACGCTCCGCGCGCAATCGACGAGCGCAACAGCTACATCATGACCAGCCTGCTGCAATCGGTGGCGCAGCGTGGCACGGGGGCCCGCAGCAATTCGCTCAAACGCACCGATCTGGCCGGCAAGACCGGTACCACCAACGATGCGTTCGACGGCTGGTTCGCCGGGTATCAGCGCACGTTGACGACCGTGGTGTGGATGGGTTACGACCAGCCCAAGAGCCTGGGCAGCAAGGAATTCGGCGCGCAACTGGCATTGCCGATCTGGGTCGATTACATGGGCGTGGCGCTGCGCGGAACGCCGCAATCCGATACGCCGGCGCCGGCCGGGATCCGGTTCATCGACGGCGAACCGTATTATGAGAACTTCACGCCGGGCAACGGTTTCGTCGCCTCGCTGGGAGTTGAAGGCGGCGGCGTAGTCGATGCGCTGTCGAACTTCTTCGGCTGGTCGAAGAATCCGAACTCGGAAACGCAGGCGGCGCCATCGTCCGGCCCGGCCTCCTCTTCGCAGGCGCCGGGCAAGGAGAATCTGTATCAGGGCCATTGATCCGTCACTGATCCGCCACTGATCCGGCCGCAAAAAGAAAAAAGCGCAGAAGAAAATCTTCTGCGCTTTTTTTGTCTGGCGCCCCCGACACGGATCGAACGTGTGACCTATCCCTTCGTACCACCATGGCTTTCGCCACCAAGAAACTTGTTTGTGGTCTGGACTATACCTTGGCCATGGACTTGCAGTCCGCAGGCCGGAGCCGTCTAGTCTCTACACCTTCCGCACCATGAGATCCGATGCGGCTTGGCTCGGTATTGCCAGCAGCCGCTTGTACGAAACAGGCGCTGTCAGGGTTCACCGAATTTGACTCCATTCACGCGGCGCCTTTCGGATGCCGGTGCCCAATTGTATTTAGGAGGGGATCGCTCTATCCACTGAGCTACGGGGGCGTGGGCGCTATTGTAACGGCTGCGGAGACGGAAGGAAAGTTCGGCGGGTCAGATCCGGCCTCAGGCCTTGCGCCCTTCAAACCAGTTCTGGTCCAGGCACAAGCGCAGCTGCATGCGCGCCCGATACAGCAGGACGCTGCAATTGCCGGCGGTGATCTTCAGCTCTTTACAGATTTCCGCAATCTCGAACTCGAACAGCTCACGCATGGAAAACACCCGCGCCATCACCGGCGTCAGCTTGTTCAGGCAAAAATCCATGATGTCAAAGAACTGCGCCTGCTGCAGCGTTTCGGCCGGATTGCCCCAGTCGGCGGGCGCCTCGGCCCAATGGCCGGTATCGTCGAACAAAACGTCGAAGTCGCCCGGATCGCCGATTTCCGCCGGGCCGGCCTGGACGTATTTCTTTTCCTTGCGCAACACGTCGATGATCTTGTGCTTGAGGATACCGACCAGCCAGGTGCGCAACGCGGATTTGCCGGAATAACCGGCCGGGTTCTGCAAGGCCGCCAGCAAGGTTTCCTGGGCGGCATCTTCGGCGGCGTCTTCCTGCAAATGCAGGCGCGCGAACCGCACCAGCATGCTGCGCTCGGCAACGACGGCCTGCTCGAAGGACTTGTCGCTCATGATTGGATTTTGCCTTTTATCATTGATCTGTACTGCAACAGCCCGTACTGTACTTCGATTTTTGCATAACGGGTGTGCAGGCATAATAAAGGAGCGCTCCGTTACAATGCGAACACCACGCGATCATTCGACTCCGTCGCCGATCAGCTCGCCTCATATAACTTACAACGAGACTATATGGCCAGCCTCATGCTTTCACCTGTTGCCGCACGATTTTCTCGCATTGCGCACGTTGCGCTACTGGCGCTGTCGGCGCTCTGGATTGTCGCCGCTGCCCCTGCCCACGCCCAGCAATTGCCCGATACCATCGCCCAACGCGTGGCCGCCTGTACCGCCTGCCACGGCAAGGAAGGCCGCGCTTCCAGCGACGGCTACTATCCGCGCATCGCTGGCAAGCCGGAAGGCTATCTCTACAATCAACTGACCAATTTCCGCGATGGCCATCGCCAGTATCCGCTGATGACTTACCTGCTGGATCATTTGTCGGACGCTTACCTGCACGAAATCGCCGCGTATTTCTCCGCCCAGCATCCGCCCTATCCGGCGCCGCAGCCGGTGGAAGCGACGCCGGCCGTACTGGAACGCGGGCGCACGCTGGTCATGAACGGCGACAGCAGCAAAAAAGTCCCGGCCTGCATCGCCTGCCACGGCCAGGCGCTGACCGGCGTGGCCCCGGCCGTGCCCGGCCTGATCGGCTTGCCGCGCGACTACATCAACTCGCAGTTCGGCGCGTGGAAAAACGGCGTACGCAAAGCCAAGGCGCCGGATTGCATGGCGCAGATCACGCAACGGCTGTCGCTGGAAGACATCAACGCCGCCAGCAGCTGGCTGGCCGCGCAAACCGTCCCGGAAGGCGCACGCCCCGCCGCCGCAGCGGCAATCAAGTTGCCACTGCCTTGCGGTAGCGTGGCGGAATAGGGAGCACGCCATGACATCCATCAAACGTATCCTGCTGGCGCTGCTGTTGCTGATCATCGTCGTGCCGGCCGTCATCATCGGCGCCGAGTTCATCGATCACTACGACGCGGAAAGTGCAGCGACCGCATCGGCTCCGCCGGCTCCCGCCACCGAACGGCAGGTTGCACGCGGCGCTTATCTCGCCCGCGCCGGCGACTGCATGGCCTGCCACACCGCACGGGGCGGCCAGCCTTATGCGGGCGGACGCGCCATCTCGACGCCATTCGGCACCATGTATGCGCCCAACATCACGGCCGATAAGGAAACCGGCCTCGGCTCCTGGAGCGCGAACGATTTCTGGCGCGCACTGCATCATGGCAAATCGAAGGACGGCAGCTTTCTCTACCCGGCCTTCCCGTACACGAACTACACCAAGATCACCCGCGAAGATTCCGACGCACTGTTCGCCTACATGCAGACCGTGACGCCGGTGCGCCAACCCAGCCAGGAACATGCGCTGCGCTTCCCATACAACAACCGCATCCTGCTGGCCGGCTGGCGCGCGCTGTACTTCACACCCGGGGCTTATCGCGCCGACAGCGCACAATCCGTGGAGTGGAACCGCGGCGCCTATCTGGTGCAGGGGTTGGGCCATTGCAGCGCCTGCCACACCACGCGCAACGCCTTCGGCGCGACGGTCGCCAAATCCGACCTCGGCGGTGGCTTGATCCCGATCATGAACTGGTACGCGCCGTCGCTGACGTCGGACGCCGAAGCCGGCCTGGGCAACTGGGAGCTGCAACACATCACCGCCTTGCTGAAAACCGGCGTGTCGCCGCGCAGCACCGTGTTCGGCCCGATGGCGGAAGTCGTCAGCCGCAGCCTGCAGCATCTCGACGACAATGACATCCAGGCCATGGCGGTATATCTGAAATCATTGCCGCAAAACGATCCGCCGCCCGCGCTCGATACGCCGCAACCGGACAAGGCCGCGGCGGATCGCATGATGCAGGCGGGTGCGAAGATTTATGAGCAGCATTGCGCCGAATGCCACAAGGCCGACGGCAAGGGCAACACGGCGGCTTATCCGCCGATGAGCGGCAACCGTGCCTTGACGATGGGTTCGGCCGTGAATCCGATCAGGATGGTGTTGAACGGCGGCTTCCCGCCGTCCACGGAGGGCAATCCGCGTCCTTACGGCATGCCGCCGTTCGGACAAATGCTCAACGATCAGGAAGTGGCTGCCGTGGTGTCGTACATCCGGAACAGCTGGGATAATCGCGCGGGCTTTGTGTCGCCGCAGGAGGTGAATCGCCACCGTTCGATTCCGCTGGATTGACGGTGCGCGGTGCAGCGAAGCGCCATGCAGTTGCAGCGACGGCAGTGAACGCCGTCGCAAGGTGTCCGGACTATTTTTCTTCCATGCTGAGCTTGTAGCCCATGCCGCGCACGGTCTTGACGTAGTCGGCGGCGGCGCCCAGCGATTTGCGCAGGCGCATGATGTGGACGTCGACGGTGCGCTCTTCGATGAAGGTGTGGTCGCCCCAGACCTTGTCCAGCAATTGTGCGCGCGAGAAAATACGCTCTGGATGCGCCACCAGGTAGCGCAATAGTTTGAATTCGGCCTGATCGAGCGTGATCTCCTGCCGATCGACCGTCACGCGATGACGTTCGGTGTCGATGCCGACCAGTCCATAGGCCAGGCTCTGCTGTCCGACTTCCGGCGCCTTGCGGCGCAGCAGCGCCTGCACACGCGCCACCAGCTCTTTCGGCGAAAACGGTTTGGTGACGTAGTCGTCGGCGCCTTCGTTGAGCCCCTTGACCTTGTCTTCTTCCATGCCCTTGGCGGTCAGCATGATCACCGGCAAAGCAGCCGTGCGTGCGTCGCGGCGCCATTCGCTCAACAATCCCAGGCCCGATGTATCGGGCAACATCCAGTCCAGCAACACCAGATGCGGCAAAGCGTCGGCGATCAGCTTGCGTGCCTGCGCCGCGTCGCTGGCGATGGACGTAATGAATCCGGCGCCCTGCATGGTGAACCGCAGCAGTTCGGCGATGCTGGGCTCGTCCTCGACTAACAAGATGTGTAACTGGTCTTTTGACATTCGCGGATATGTTTTGACTTGTAATGGGCGACGCCATGGAGCGGCATCAGCGGGCGGCAGCCCTTCCCGGCCTGCCCCTTGCCCCGTGCGCCTGCAGCCGGTCGGACCGACCGGCGTCAACGCACGCTTCAGGCCGTTACTTTATCAGCAATCCGCCTGGCCATCGTCTGCGCAACGTCAGCCTGCTGCGCCTCGACCATCACGCGAATCAACGGCTCGGTGCCGGAAGGACGGATCAGTACGCGGCCGCTGTCGCCCAGCGCCTTTTCTACGGCGGCCTTTTCGGCTTGCATGCCGGGATTGGTTTTCCAGTCGAAGCCGGCAGGGATCTTCACATTGATGAGTACTTGCGGATAGAGCCGAATGTCGGCCGTCATGTCGGCCAGGCTCAAGCCGGCGCGCTTGAGCGCGGACAATACCTGCAGCGCCGAGACGATGCCGTCGCCGGTGGTGTGCTTGTCGAGGCACAGCAGATGGCCCGAACCTTCGCCGCCCAGCAGCCAGCCGCGCTCCTGCAGGGTTTCGAGTACATAGCGGTCGCCCACCTTGGCGCGCGCGAAGCCGATGCCCATTTTCTTGAAGGCCACTTCCAGCGCCATGTTGGTCATCAGCGTGCCCACTGCTCCCGGCACCGCCCCGGCGGCGAGACGATCCTTGACCATCACGTACAGCAGCTCGTCGCCGTTGTAGATACGGCCGGCGGCGTCGACCATCACCAGGCGATCGGCGTCGCCGTCAAGCGCAATGCCGATTTGCGCCTTGTTGGCCAGCACGGAGCGGGACAAGGCCTCCGGCGCCGTCGCGCCAAAACCTTCATTGATATTGAGGCCGTCCGGCTTGTTGCCGATCGTGATGACTTCGGCGCCGAGTTCGTGGAACACGTGCGGCGCGATATGGTAGGCGGCGCCGTGCGCGCAATCGACCACGATGCGCATGCCGCGCAGATCGAGGTCGCTCGGGAAAGTGCTTTTGCAGAATTCGATGTAACGTCCCTGGGCGTCGTCCAGGCGCCTGGCCTTGCCCAGCTTTTCGGAAGACACGCAATCCATAGGCTGCTCGAGTTCCGCTTCGATCTCGGCTTCCACTGCGTCCGGCAACTTGTTGCCCGACGCTGAGAAAAACTTGATGCCATTGTCATGGTACGGATTGTGCGACGCGGAAATCACCACGCCGGCCGACAGCCGCAACGCGCGCGTAAGGTAGGCTACCGCCGGCGTCGGCACCGGACCGGCCAGCATCACATCCACCCCGGCAGCGGCGAAACCGGCCTCCAGCGCGGCTTCCAGCATGTAGCCGGAAATCCGCGTGTCCTTGCCGATCAGCACCGTCGGCTTGGCCGAAGAAGACCACGACTTGGTCAATACCTTGCCGGCGGCGTAGCCGAGGCGCATGACGAAATCGGGCGTGATCGGCGCAGTTCCCACGCGTCCGCGCACGCCGTCGGTACCAAAATACTTTGCTGCCATGATTCTGAGCTCTCTCTTGTCAGGTATTTTTATAAATTGTTTTCACACCGTAGCGGCCATGCCGGCCTGCCACACATTGAGTGCGTCCACGGTCTCCGCAACGTCATGCACACGAATGATCATCGCACCTTGTGCCGCCGCTGCCAAGGCCGCGCCAAGACTGCCGGCCAGACGCCGGTCGAGCGGCTTGCCGGTGATCGCGCCGATCATGGATTTGCGCGACATGCCGGCCAGCAGCGGGAGACCGAGCGTATCGATCAGCCGGCGCGTATTTCGCAGCAAATCGTAATTGTGCTCAACGCTCTTGCCGAAGCCGAAACCGGGATCGATGCAGATGCGATCATGTTCCACTCCCGCCGCTTTCAGAGCGACGACCCGCTCCTGCAGGAAGGTGGTGACTTCCTCCACCACGTCGCCATAGCTCGGCTGCTGCTGCATGGTTTGCGGATCGCCTTGCATGTGCATGATGCACAGACCGGCAGCACTGTCCTTGACCGCGTCAATGGCGCCGGGAGCGCGGAAGCCGTTGATGTCATTGATCATGTCCACCTCGGCGATCAAGGCCTCGCGCATGACTTCCGGCTTGTACGTGTCGATCGACAGCGGCTTGCCGCAATCGCGCAGGGCGTAAATCACCGGCATCACCCGCCGCAGCTCTTCGTCAAGCGGCACCGGCGGAATCCCGGGGCGGGTCGATTCGCCGCCGATGTCGATGATGTCGACGCCATCGGCGATCATCTGCTCGGCATGCGACAACGCGAACTCAAGCGCAGAGTAGCTGCCGCCGTCGGAAAAGGAATCGGGAGTGACGTTGAGGATGCCCATGACCAGAGGCCTGCGCCCCGGCGCGATGGGAAGGCGATAGCGCCCGCATTGTAGATAGTGTTGATTCATTGAAGCTGCATCTTTTCAAACTGGCGCCTGAGGCGCCCAAGGCGATATTGTCGTTATTGATTCGCCCGCCTCCGGACTGCATGCCGCTGTCAGCTAACCGCCTGGAGACGAAACAAAGAAAAAGGGCGAGGATTGCTCCTCACCCCGAGACCAGCTTCGTGCCCTGCCCCGTGATCAGGCGGGAGCGGTAGCGGTCGGCGAAATATCGCCTGGCGTATTGTCGGAAGACTTCTTGGCCGGAAGACCGGACTTCGGCGGACGCGGTTCGTTGCCTGCCATGATGTCGCTGATCTGGTCGGCGTCGATGGTTTCCCACTCGAGCAGCTTTTGCGCCATCACTTCGACCTTGTCGCGATTCTCTTCCAGCAGGCGGCGCGACAGCGCGTATTGCGTGTCAAGGATGCTGCGGATTTCCGCATCGACCTTTTGCTGCGTCGCTTCCGAAACGGTCTTCGATGCCATGCGGCCGAAGTAGGCGTCTTGCTCGGTGTCCTCGTAGACCATCGTGCCCAGCGCTTCGGACATGCCGTAACGGGTCACCATGGCGCGCGCCAGCTTGGTTGCGCGCTCAAAGTCGTTGGAAGCGCCGGTCGACATCTGATGCATGAAGATCTCTTCTGCGATACGGCCGCCGAACAGGATGGCGATCTCTTCGAGCATCTTGTCCTTGTACATGTTGACGCGGTCATGCTCAGGCAACTGCCAGGTCAGGCCGAGTGCGTAGCCGCGCGGCATGATCGTGACCTTGTGGACCGGATCGGCTTTCGGCAAGAGCTTGGCGACGACGGCATGGCCGGATTCATGGAAGGCGGTATTGCGGCGCTCTTCCTCGCGCATCACGGCGGACTTGCGTTCCGGACCCATGACGATCTTGTCCTTGGCGTCTTCGAAGTCCTGCATTTCCACCAGGCGCTTGCTGCGGCGCGCGGCGAACAATGCGGCTTCGTTAACCAGGTTGGCCAGGTCGGCACCCGAGAAGCCGGGCGTGCCGCGCGCCAGGATATCGGCCTTGACGTCAGGCGCGATAGGCACCTTGCGCATGTGGACGTAGAGGATTTGTTCGCGGCCGCGGATATCCGGCAGACCGACCATCACCTGGCGGTCGAAACGGCCCGGACGCAGCAACGCCTTGTCCAGTACATCGGCGCGGTTGGTTGCAGCGATCACGATGACGCCGGAGTTGGCTTCGAAGCCATCCATCTCGACCAGCATCTGGTTCAGTGTCTGTTCACGTTCGTCATTGCCGCCGCCCATGCCGGCGCCGCGATGGCGGCCGACTGCATCGATTTCGTCGATGAAGATGATGCACGGTGCGTGCTTCTTGGCATTCTCGAACATATCGCGAACGCGCGATGCGCCCACGCCGACGAACATTTCAACGAAATCGGAACCGGAGATGGTGAAGAACGGCACCTTGGCTTCGCCGGCAATTGCGCGAGCCAGCAATGTCTTACCGGTACCCGGAGGACCAACCATCAGCACGCCGTGAGGAATGCGGCCGCCGAGTTTCTGGAATTTGGTTGGATCGCGCAGGAATTCGACCAGCTCCTGCACTTCTTCCTTTGCTTCATCGCAACCGGCGACGTCGGCAAAGGTGACCGAATTGCTGTTTTCATCGAGCATGCGCGCCTTCGATTTGCCGAAGGAGAACGCGCCGCCCTTGCCGCCGCCCTGCATCTGGCGCATGAAGAACACCCACACGCCGATCAGCAACAGCATCGGGAACCAGGAGATGAATACTTGCGACAGGAAGGATTGTTCTTCAGGCTGCTTGACGTCGAATTTCACGCCGTTGTTCAGCAGATCGCCGACCAGGCCGCGGTCCAGATAGGTCGCGGCGGTTTTGACCTTTTTGCCATCTTGGGTTGTCGCGACGATGCTGCGATCTTCGATGGTGGCGTCCTTGATGTGACCGGCTTTTACTTCGCTGATGAAGTCGGAGTAAGCGATCGGTGTAGCGCCCGACGCCAGGCTGCGGCTGTCGAACTGTTTAAAGACCATAAACAGCACAAGCGCGATGACCACCCAGATGGCGGCTTTGGAAAACATGTTGTTCACTAGAACTCCTCCGACGCGAGCGCGCCTCATTACCTTATATATATCCGATTTTACTCGGATTCATCTGCGCTTACTAGGAAACCGTCCATACCGGCAGTCCTGCTCTGAACTACGGCAAACAGGCGGACAAACTTGAATGCGGAAAGACGGCAACATCACGTCGGAAACGCCTTCAAAACCGGCGCAAACGATGCCTTTCGGACATGCAAAAAGGAAGGCTCCCTGCAGTCGATGTGTGGCCGGATAGCGTGAAATCAAGGAGAAAAATGGGCTAAACGCCGGTTTATCACGCAAGTTTTACGATAAAACACCGGACACCGCAGGACTTACTTCGGATTTTTCAGGATCTTGCCCAAAAGGAAAATTTCCGACGACTTGTCCCGGCTGGCCTTGGGCTTCTTCGACGTCACCGTCTTGAATTCGGCGCGGAATTTGTGCACCAGCTCGTTGTAACCGGTGCCGTTGAAGCATTTCACCAGGACGGAGCCGGTCGGCTTCATGTGCGCCTGAGCGAATTCAATTGCCAGATCGATAAGATGCTCGACCCGCGCCGCGTCGGAAATCGCCACGCCGGAAAGGTTCGGCGCCATATCGGACAGCACCAGGTCGACCTGGCGACCATCCAGGATCGCTTCCAGCTGGCGCAGAGAGTCTTCCTCGCGGAAGTCGCCCTGGATGAAGTGGACGTCGGCGATCGGATCCATCGGCAGCATGTCCAGCCCGATGATGGTGCCGCGGATGCCTCCGCCTTCGAGACCGGCCAGCTTGTTGCGGGCGTATTGCGACCAGCTGCCGGGCGTCGAACCGAGGTCGACGATGACCTGGCCGGGCTTGATCAGCTTCTCTTCCTCGTCGATTTCCTTGAGCTTGTAGGCCGCGCGCGCGCGATAGCCTTCCTTCTGCGCAAGCTTCACATACGGGTCGTTAATGTGATCGTGCAGCCAGTTTTTGTTTAATTTCTTCTTTGCCATTCGCGTAGAATACTGGTTTTAAATATTGAGGGACAGAGTTCGGTCCGGTTCTTGCCGGCCTCAGGCTACAAGCCGCTCTCCCACCGGAAACAAACTATGTTGAAACTTACTCCTGCAGAGCGCAGTGAATTGCGTGCCGAAGCGCATGGCCTGAGCCCTGTCGTGATCGTCGGCGAAGGCGGCCTGACGCCGGCCGTTACCAAAGAAATCGACGCCAGCCTGAACGCCCATGGCCTCATCAAAGTACGCGTGTTCGGCGATGATCGCGAAGCGCGCATCGCGATTTACGACACCATCTGCGCAGAGCTGAAAGCAGCTCCCGTGCAACACATCGGCAAGCTGCTGGTGATCTTCCGTCCGAAAAAGGACGCCATCAAGGAACGCAGCGAAACACGCGGCAAGGGCATGCGCGAAGTCACCATCGTCAAACCCAGCGCCAGCGGCACCAAGCGTCCATCGGTGACCAAGGTCATGATCAAGGGCAACGAACGCGTTACCGCAGGCGGCTCGATCAAGCGCGCCAAACCGCGTCAGAAAAGCGCCAAGAAATCCATGGGCTGACGGGCCGTTTTTCATCCGGTCAGCACAAGAAAAAATGCCCGCGACAGCGGGCATTTTTTTACCGCCGCAGCGCCGTCGATTTCAAACAGCATTCATCAACAGCGCCTGCGCCGGCCTTTGCGCTACGGCTTAAACGTAACGCACTTCCAGGATTTCATACTCGCGCACGCCGGACGGCGCTTCGACGGCAACCACGTCGCCGGCGCTCTTGCCGATCAATGCACGTGCGATCGGCGACGTCACCGACACCTTCGACACCTTGATGTCGGCTTCGTCGATACCGACGATCTGGTAGGTCACCTTTTCACCGCTGTCCAGGTTTTCCAGATCAACCGTCGCGGCAAACACCACGCGGCCATCGGCGCCCGAACTCAATGTCGCCGGATCGACGACCAGCGACGAACCCAGCTTGCCTTCGAGGTCGGCAATGCGGCCTTCGATGAAAGCCTGGCGCTCCTTGGCGGCATCGTATTCGGCATTTTCCGACAGATCGCCTTGCGCACGCGCTTCGGCAATCGCGTTGATGACCGCCGGACGTTCTTTGGTTTTCAGACGCTGCAACTCTTCCTTCAGAAGCTCTGCACCATACTTGGTGATGGGAACTGTACTCATAAAACTCTCAACAAAAAAATGAGGCACTTTTGTATGACTTGCCCCATAAGGCTGTTGGGACATTGCCCTGAGACGGTCGCCCGTCCAACGCAATGTCCCAACAGCCCTCGCGGGCAAATACAGAGTTTGCCGTTAAAAAAGACACAGAGGGCATCGAATACTCAGATGCCCTCTGTGGCTAGCAATAAAACGTGTATGTGGGTTTAGTGTATAGCTTTATGCAGCCCTTGTAAATCATACACATCCAGCGCATCCAGATGGCGCATGCCTTCCACCGCAGCCTCTGCGCCGGCGATGGTCGTGAACGTCGTCACGCGCGCCGCCAGCGCCGAAGTACGGATGGCGCCGGAGTCGGCAATCGCCGTACGCTTTTCTTCGACCGTGTTGACCACCAGCGTGATCTCGTTGTTCTTGATCATGTCGACGATATGCGGACGACCTTCGACCACCTTGTTCACGGTGGTCACGGGAATGCCGGCGGCGCTGATGGCGCTGGCTGTCCCCTTGGTCGCAACGATCAGGAAACCGAGACCGACCAGGTCCTTCGCCACTTGGACCGCGCGCGGCTTGTCGCTGCCCTTGACGCTCAGGAATACCTTGCCCGATGTCGGCAGCTTGACGCCGGCGCCCAGCTGCGACTTGACGAAGGCTTCGCCGAAGGTCTTGCCCACGCCCATGACTTCACCGGTCGACTTCATTTCAGGTCCGAGGATCGTGTCGACGCCCGGGAATTTCACGAACGGGAACACGGCTTCCTTGACGCTGAAGTAAGGCGGGATCACTTCGTTCTTGATGCCCTGGCTGTCCAGCGACTGGCCGACCATGCAGCGCGCGGCGATCTTCGCCAGTTGCAGGCCGGTTGCCTTCGAGACGAACGGCACGGTGCGCGATGCGCGCGGGTTCACTTCCAGCACGAAGACGACGTCTTGCAATTTGCCGTCGACTTCGGTTTGCTGGATGGCGAACTGCACGTTCATCAGGCCGACCACGTTCAGGCCCTTGGCCATCAGTGCTGTCTGGCGCTTCAGTTCGTCAATGGTGTCTTTCGCCAGCGAGTATGGCGGCAGCGAGCAAGCCGAGTCGCCCGAGTGCACGCCGGCTTGTTCGATATGTTCCATCACGCCGCCGATGAAGGTGCGCTCGCCGTCCGACAGACAGTCGACGTCAACTTCGATCGCGTCGTTCAGGAAGCGGTCCAGCAGCACCGGCGAGTCATGCGAGACCTTGACCGCTTCGCGCATGTAGCGCTCGAGGTCGCGTTGCTCGTGGACGATTTCCATCGCGCGGCCACCCAGCACGTACGAAGGGCGCACCACCAGCGGATAACCGATTTCCTGCGCCAGGCGCAGTGCGTCGGCTTCCGTGCGTGCGGTGCGGTTCGGCGGCTGGCGCAGACCGAGGTCCTGCAGCATTTTCTGGAAACGCTCGCGGTCTTCGGCGGCGTCGATCATGTCAGGCGAGGTGCCGACGATAGGCACGCCGTTGGCTTCCAGATCCAGCGCCAGCTTCAGCGGGGTCTGGCCGCCGTACTGAACGATCACGCCGACCGGTTTTTCCAGCGCGACAATTTCCAGCACGTCTTCCAATGTCAGCGATTCGAAGTACAGACGGTCGGACGTGTCGTAGTCGGTCGAGACGGTTTCCGGATTGCAGTTGACCATGATGGTCTCGTAACCGTCTTCGCGCATTGCCAGCGCAGCGTGGACGCAGCAATAGTCGAATTCGATGCCCTGGCCGATGCGGTTCGGACCGCCGCCCAGCACCATGATCTTCTTCTTGTCGGTCGGCTTCGATTCGCACTCTTCCTCATAGGTCGAGTACATGTACGCTGTGTTGGTCGAGAATTCGCCCGCGCAGGTATCGACGCGCTTGTAGACCGGACGGATGTTCAGCGCATGGCGCTTCTCGCGCACGGCGGTGTCGGTGACCTTCAGCAGCTTGGCCAGGCGACGGTCGGCGAAGCCCTTTTGCTTGAGCTTGTACAGCGTCGCCTTGTCCAGGCCTTCCAGTGTCTGGCCATTTTCCAGCCACAATTCGATGTCGACGATTTCCTTGATCTGCGACAGGAACCACGGATCGATGTGCGTCAGGCCATGCACTTCTTCCAGCGTGAAACCTTGCGCGAATGCATCGCCCACGTACCAGATACGGTCGGGACCGGGCTCGCCCAGTTCTTCCTTGATGGTTTCGTGGTCGGTGGTCTTTTCGTTCATGCCGTCAACGCCGACTTCCAGGCCGCGCAGCGCTTTCTGGAACGACTCCTGGAAGGTGCGCCCGATCGCCATGACTTCACCGACCGACTTCATTTGCGTGGTCAGATGGTTGTCGGCTTGCGGGAACTTCTCGAACGCAAAGCGCGGAATCTTGGTAACGACGTAGTCAATCGACGGTTCGAACGAAGCCGGGGTCGCGCCGCCGGTGATTTCGTTGCGCAGCTCGTCCAGCGTGAAACCGACCGCCAACTTGGCAGCGATCTTGGCGATCGGGAAACCGGTCGCTTTCGAAGCCAGCGCCGACGAACGCGACACGCGCGGATTCATTTCGATGACGATCATGCGGCCGTCGGCCGGATTGACCGAGAACTGCACGTTGGAGCCACCGGTGTCGACGCCGATTTCACGCAGCACCGCCAGCGAGGCGTTACGCATGATCTGGTATTCCTTGTCGGTCAGCGTTTGCGCTGGGGCGACCGTGATGGAGTCGCCGGTATGCACGCCCATCGGATCCAGGTTTTCGATCGAGCAGACGATGATGCAGTTGTCGGCCTTGTCGCGCACGACTTCCATCTCGTACTCTTTCCAGCCGATCAGCGATTCTTCAATCAGCAGTTCGGTGGTCGGCGATGCTTCCAGGCCGCGCTTGCAGATGGTTTCGAATTCTTCGGCGTTATAGGCGATGCCGCCGCCGGTGCCGCCCATGGTGAACGATGGGCGAATGATGACCGGGAAGCCCAGTTCCTTCTGCACGGCCCATGATTCTTCCAGGGAATGCGATACGCCCGAACGTGCGGAACCCAGACCGATCTTGGTCATGGCGTCCTTGAACTTGGAGCGGTCTTCGGCCTTGTCGATGGCTTCCGGCGAGGCGCCGATCAGTTCGCAACCGTATTTTTCGAGCACGCCGTTGCGGTGCAGATCGAGTGCACAGTTCAGCGCGGTCTGGCCGCCCATGGTCGGCAGGATCGCGTCCGGCTTTTCCTTGGCGATGATGCGTTCCACCACTTGCCAGGTAATCGGCTCGATGTAGGTGACGTCGGCCATTTCAGGGTCGGTCATGATGGTCGCGGGATTGCTGTTGACCAGAATGACTTTGTAGCCCTCTTCACGCAGCGCCTTGCAGGCTTGCGCACCGGAATAGTCAAATTCGCAGGCCTGACCGATGATGATCGGACCGGCGCCGATGATCAGGATGCTTTTAATGTCGTTACGCTTAGGCATGTTTCTTTTTCTCCATCATCGCCACAAATTTATCGAACAGGGGGGCGATGTCATGCGGCCCGGGCGATGCTTCGGGGTGGCCCTGGAAGCAGAACGCGGGCTTATCGGTACGGGCAAAACCTTGCAGCGAGCCATCGAATAGCGACACGTGCGTGACACGGCAGTTGGCAGGCAAGGTCGCGGCATCCACTGCAAAACCGTGGTTTTGCGACGTGATCAGCACTTGCTTGGAGTCCAGATCCTGGACCGGGTGATTGGCGCCGTGGTGGCCGAACTTCATCTTCAGCGTCTTGGCGCCGGAAGCCAGCGCCATGATTTGATGGCCGAGGCAGATGCCGAAGGTCGGGATGCCGCGCTCGATCAGTTCCTTGGATGCGGCAATCGCGTAGTCGCATGGCTCCGGATCGCCGGGACCGTTGGACAGGAAGATGCCGTCCGGATTCAGGGCCAGCGCTTCGGCGGCAGTCGCCTGCGCCGGCAGCACGGTGACCTTGCAGCCGCGCTCGGCGAGCATGCGCAGGATGTTGTACTTGACGCCGTAGTCGAAGGCGACCACGTGGAATTTCGGCGTGATTTGCTGACCGTAGCCGCGACCCAGTTTCCACTCGGTTTCGGTCCAGTTGTAGGCTTGTTTGGTCGACACCACCTTGGCCAGGTCCATGCCGGCCAGCCCCGGGAAACCGCGCGCCAGTTCCAGCGCCTTGGCGGTTGCCGCTGCGATGTCGGTCTCACCCGCGACGATGGCGCCGCTCTGGGCGCCCTTTTCGCGCAGGATGCGGGTCAGCTTGCGCGTGTCGATATCGGCAATGGCCACGATGTTGCTGGCCTGCAGGTATTCGGTCAGTGTTTGCTTGGTGCGGAAATTGGAGGTCAGGCGCGGCAGATCCTTGATGATCAGGCCGGCAGCGTGGATCTGCGAGGCTTCGACGTCTTCGGCATTGACGCCGGTGTTGCCGATATGCGGGTAAGTCAGTGTGACGATCTGGCGGCTGTAGCTGGGGTCGGTCAGAATTTCCTGATAGCCGGTCCCCCACACCGGTGACGCCGCGCAGGTCGTCGAGCGATGACGGCCTGGCCTTGGCGATTTCGCGCATGGTGGCGTCGTGGAAGATGACGTAGGCCGGCACGTTGTGCTTGCGCGCGGTCTCGACGCGCCACCAGCGCAGCTTGTCGAAGATCCCCTGCTCTTCGGTCGAGAGATCGGTTTCGGCGTAGTTGGATTTGGAGGACGTGCGTTTCGGCTTGACCGGTTTCTGGTACTGGCGCAACTGGATTTTCTGTTCGCCGCGCAGGACCGGCTTCGCCTCTTCGGTCAGCTTGAGAGAGCTGTAGTTTTCGTGGTCGACGGTCAGCAAACCGAGCGCGATGACCTGGCGCAGCACGGCGCGCCATTCGGCTTCGCCATACTCGCTGCCGATGCCGAACACCGACAACTGGTCGTGACGCCATTGCTTGACCCTGTCGCCATCGATGCCGCGCAAGACATCCAGCACGTGGCCAGCGGCGAAGCGCTGCTCGACGCGATAGACGGTCGACAGCAGCTTTTGCGCCATCAGGGTGCCGTCGAAGGATACCGGCGGCGTCAGGCAGATGTCGCAGTTGCCGCAGGCTTGCTGGCCATGCTGGCCGAAATAGTCGAGCAGGCGCACGCGGCGGCAATGCAAGGTCTCGCACAGTCCCAGCATGGCGTCGAGCTTGATGCCGAGCACGCGCTTGAAGGTTTCGTCGGCTTCCGACTCGGAGATCATGCGGCGCTGCTGCACCACGTCCTGCAGGCCGTAGGCCATCCAGGCGTTGGCAGGCAAGCCGTCGCGGCCGGCGCGGCCGGTTTCCTGGTAATAGCCTTCGATGCTCTTGGGTAGGTCCAGATGGGCGACGAAGCGCACGTCGGGCTTGTCGATGCCCATGCCGAAAGCGATGGTGGCGACCATGACGATCTTGTCTTCGCGCAGGAACCGCGCCTGGTTGGCAGTGCGCTTGGCGTAGTCCATGCCGGCGTGATACGGCAGCGCGTTGATGCCGCTCTGCTTGAGGAATTCGGCGGTTTCTTCGACCTTCTTGCGCGACAGGCAATACACCACGCCGGCGTCGTCGGGATGCTCGCTCTCGATGAAGTCGAGCAGCTGCTTGCGGCCGTTGGCCTTCTCGACGATCTGATAGCGGATGTTCGGGCGGTCGAAGGAAGACACGAACTGGCGCGCGTCTTCGAGCTGCAGGCGATGGATGATTTCTTCGCGGGTCTGCTGGTCGGCGGTCGCGGTCAGCGCGATGCGCGGGACGTTGGGGAAGCGCTCATGCAGCACCGACAGCTTGATGTACTCGGGGCGGAAGTCATGACCCCATTGCGATACGCAATGCGCCTCGTCGATGGCGAACAATGCGATGTGCGCCGCTTCCAGCAGGTCCAGGCAGCGCGGCGTCATCAGGCGTTCGGGAGCGACATAGAGCAAGTCGATATCGCCGCTGCGCACGCGCCGCTCGATCTGCATCGCTTCGTCGAAGGTCTGGGTGGAGTTGAGGAAGGCCGCACGCACGCCGACTTCAGCGAGCGCATCGACCTGGTCCTGCATCAGCGCGATCAGCGGCGACACCACCACGCCCACGCCGTCGCGCACCAGGGCCGGCACCTGATAGCACAGCGACTTGCCGCCGCCGGTCGGCATCAGCACCAGGGCGTCGCCGCCTTGTACGACATGCTGGACGATGTCGGCCTGCTGGCCGCGGAACGACGGGTAGCCGAATACGGTTTCGAGTATGTGCAGCGCCTTACCCTGCTGCTCCTCAACGCGCTCTGACACGATTTTTGACATTTAGTGCAAGTACCCTTTGCTGACCGCAACCAGCAAAAACGCGCCGAGTGCTGCGCGATAAACAATGAAAGGCCAGGTCGAGAAGCGCTCCAGGAATTTCATCAATCCCCAGATCGCGCAAAACGCCGACAGGCTCGCCACCACGATGCCGAACAGCAGCAGCGACCATGCCTGCAGCGGAATCTGCGCGTGCAGCAGCACGGCCAGTTCCTTGAGACCGGCCAGCGCAATCGCCGGCAGGCCGAGCAGGAAGGAAAAGCGCGCCGCTTCTTCCCGCTTGAAATTGAGGAACAGCGCGGCAGTCAGCGTCGAACCCGAACGCGACACGCCTGGAATCAGCGCACCGACCTGCGCAATGCCGACGATCAGCGCGTCACGCAAACGCATCTCGTCGACGCTGCGACGGTGGCGGCAAGCCAGCTCGGCAATCGCCAGCAAGATCGCCATGGCGATGCACGACCAGCCGATCACCGACAGGCTGCGCAGCGGCGAGCCGCAGGCGTTCAGCACGTGCGACAAGGCCAGTCCGGCGATGCCGATGGGGATGGTCGCCAGGACGATGGCGACGGCCAGGCGAAACATCGGGCTGTTGAAATCGCGCTGTTTCCACGCGGCGATGCTGCCGGTGGTGACCGCCGAGACATCGCGCCAGAAATAGCTGACCACCGCAGCCAGCGCCGCCAGTTGCATCGCCGCCGAAAACGCCGCCCCCGGATCGTGCCAGCCCAATACCGCCGGCACGATGCGCATATGCGCCGTGGACGAGATCGGCAGCAGTTCGGTGATGCCTTGCACCACGCCGAGGAAACCGATCTGCAGATAGTCGAGAGAGGCGAAACCGATATCCAGACCGGCGCTGCACGCATTTGCCACGATATTTCCTTTTTTGTCTTACTCGACCCAGGCCACGACGCCGGTGTAGGCGGTGCCGAGGATCACCAGGCCGAACAGGATGCGGTACCACGCGAACACGGTGAAATCATGCGAGCTGATGTAACGCAGCAGCCAGCGCACGCACAGGAAGGCCGAGACGAAAGCGGCCACGGTGCCGACCGTGAACAGCGGCACGTCGGCGGCGCTCAGCAGCGCGCGTTCCTTGTACAGCGAATAGATGGTGGCGGCGAACAGCGTCGGGATCGCCAGGAAGAACGAGAACTCCGTGGCCGCCTTGCGCGACAGGCCGAACAGCATGCCGCCGATGATGGTGGCACCGGAACGGCTGGTGCCGGGAATCAGCGCGAAGGCTTGCGCGCAGCCCACCTTGAAGGCGTCCAGCGGCGTCATGTCGTCGACCGAATCAATGCGCGAGGACGAGTAGCCCATACGGCCTTTGTTGCGGCGCTCGACCCACAGGATGACCAGGCCGCCGACGATGAAGGCGATCGCCACCGGCACCGGTGCGAACAGCACCGCCTTGATCTTCTTGCTGAACAGGAAACCGAGGATCGCCGCCGGCAGGAAGGCGATGATCAGGTTGATCACCAGGCGCTGCGCCTTGCGGTCGGTAAACAAGCCGCCCAGCACCGAAGCGATGCGTACGCGATATTCCCAGCATACCGCCAGGATGGCGCCGGCCTGGATGACGATCTCGAAGACGTCGACTTTTTCCTTGGAAAAACCCGGACCGGCGAAATTGAGCAGACTGCCGGCAAGGATCAGATGTCCGGTGGAAGAAATCGGAAGAAATTCGGTCAGGCCTTCTACGATGCCCATGATGAGCGCTTTGAGCGCGAGGATAGTGTCCATGCTGAGGGAAATGAGGGAAAGTGGGTGAGCTGAATCAGTGTTTGCCGGCGGCAACGCCGGGCGAAGTCAGCATTTTACTGGCTTGGCGCGGAAGGTGGTGGTTTTGCGCCAAAGTCCGCTTCCTTGGCGGAATTTTCTCGAATAATGTCAGGGCTGCGTCAGCAATGAGAAATGCCGCCAATAAAAAACGCCACCCGCGCTTGTGGCGACGGGTGGCGTTCACATCGCCGCACGGATAAGCGGCGAGGTTTTTACTACCAAACGATCAGACCGAAGTCGACAGGGGCTTGTCCAGGTCGACGCCCAGCCGGGCTGCGGCATCCTTGAGCCTGGCGGCATCGGCGCCGAACACTTCGGTCAGCGCGGTGTAGGCGATCCAGCGTGCATCGACTTCGAAGAAGTCGCGCAGATTGGCGCGCGTGTCGCTGCGGCCGAAGCCGTCAGTGCCGAGCGTGACGTAACGCGCCGGCACGTAGGCGCGGATGCTTTCGGACAAGGTGCGTACGTAGTCGCTGACGGCGATGACGGGCGCCTTGCCGGCTTGCAGTTGCTGCGTGACATAGGGCAGGTCGTTCTTCGCGCCCGGCTGCAGGCGTGCCCGGCGTTCCGCTGCGATGCCGTCGCGCGCCAGCTCGGTGAAGCTGGTGACGCTCCAGACTTCGGCCGTGACGCCGAACTGCTCCTGCAGCGTGCGCGCGGCTGACAAGGCTTCCTTGAGCATCGGGCCGGCTGCCAGCAGGCGCACCTGCGCGCCGGCTTTTTCTTCGAGGCAGTACATGCCGCGCAAGATGCCGTCCTTGACGTCGCGATCCTGCGGCAAGCTCGGTTGCACTTCGTTTTCGTTGGTGACGGTGACGTAATAGAACACGTCTTCGTTGCGCTCCAGCATGCGACGCATGCCGTCGTCGACGATGACCGCCATTTCGTAGGCGTAGGCCGGATCGTAGGAGACGCAGTTGGGGATGCCGGCGGCGGTCACGTGGCTGCTGCCGTCCTGGTGTTGCAGGCCCTCGCCGCCGAGCGTGGTGCGGCCGGACGTGGCGCCGATCAGGAAGCCGCGCGCACGCTGGTCGGCCGCCGCCCAGATCAGGTCGCCGATGCGCTGGAAGCCGAACATGGAGTAGTAGATGTAGAACGGCAGCATCGGCAGGCCGTGCACCGAATAGCTGGTCGCCGCCGCCGTCCACGACGAAATCGCACCGGCTTCGGTGATGCCTTCTTCGAGGATCTGGCCATCCCTGGCTTCGCGGTAGGACAGGATGGAGCCGATGTCTTCCGGCTCGTACAACTGGCCTTGCGAGGAATAAATCCCGACCTGGCGGAACAGGTTGGCCATGCCGAAGGTGCGCGCTTCGTCAGCGACGATCGGCACCACGTAGCGGCCGAGGTCGGCGTCCTTGAGCATGCTGCCGAGCATGCGCACCAGCGCCATGGTGCTCGACATTTCCTTGCCTTCTGCGTCGAGCGCAAACCTGGCGTGGGTCTCGATGGCCGGCACGCGCAACTGGGCCTTGCCGTCGGCGTTGGCGACCCGGCGCGGCATGCGTCCGCCCAGCGCGGCGCGGCGCGCCAGCAGATGCTTCATCTCGGCGCTGTCGCCGGCCGGCTTGTAGAACGCCAGGTTCTTGCATTGCTCGTCGCTGATCGGCAGCTTGAAGCGGTTGCGGAAAGCAATCAGCACTTCCTCGTCGAGCTTCTTTTGCTGGTGCGTGGTCATCTTGCCTTCGCCGGCCGCGCCCATGCCGTAGCCCTTCTTGGTCTGCGCCAGGATCACGGTCGGCTGGCCGCGATGGTTGGCGGCGGCGGCGTAAGCGGCATGGATCTTCTTCATGTCGTGGCCGCCGCGGCGCAGGCGGTTGATTTCTTCGTCGGTGAGCGTCTCGGCGATGCGGCGCGTGCCGGCGGACTGGCCGAAGAAGTGCTCGCGGTTGAAGGCGCCGTCGTTGGCGGCAAAAGTTTGTAATTGGCCGTCGACGGTGCGGTTGAGCGCATCGATCAGTTCGCCGTCCTTGTCGCGCGCGAACAGGCTGTCCCAGTCCGAACCCCACAGCAGCTTGACGACATTCCAGCCGGCGCCGGCAAAGATCGTCTCCAGTTCGTCGACGATATGGCCGTTGCCGCGCACCGGTCCGTCCAGGCGCTGCAGATTGCAGTTGACCACGAAGATCAGGTTATCGAGTTTTTCGCGCGAGGCCAGCGAGAGCGCCGCCAACGATTCCGGCTCGTCCATTTCGCCGTCGCCGAACACACCCCACACCTTGCGGCCCTGATCTTGCAGCAGGCCGCGATGTTCCAGGTAGCGCAGGAAACGCGCCTGGTAGATCGCATTGATCGGACCTATGCCCATCGAGCCGGTCGGGAACTGCCAGAAGTTGGGCATCAGCCATGGATGCGGATACGACGACAGGCCTTGCTTGCCGTGCTTCTTGGCTTCGATCTCGCGGCGGTAAAAGCCGAGGTCGTCTTCGGTCAGTGCGCCTTCCAGGAAAGCGCGGGCATAAATGCCCGGCGCCGAATGCGGCTGGAAGTAGACCAGGTCGCCGGCGAATTGCGCATCGTCCTCATGGCGCGCGCGGAAGAAATGGTTGAAGCCGACTTCGAACAAGTCGGCGGCGGAGGCGTAGCTGGCGATGTGGCCGCCCAGTTCACCGTAGGCGCGGTTGGCGCGCACCACCATCGCCAGCGCATTCCAGCGCATGACCGAGGCCAAGTGTTCTTCTATCGCTTGGGCGTCGGAGCCGCCCGGAAACGGCGGCTCCTGCTCGGGACGAATGGTATTGATATAGGGGGTGTTGCGGGCGTCGCGCCAGTTGATGCCCCATTGCTGGGCGGCGGCCGACATGCGCGACAGCAGGAAGCGCGCGCGGTCGGGTCCGACTTCCTGCAATACGCCTTGCAGCGCCTGCAGCCATTCCTGGGTTTCCTGGGCGTCGATATCGATGTCTTTGGCGATGCCGCTTGCTGATGACAGATCCACTTTCTTGTCTCCTCCGGGTAAGTTGATCACTGTACGCCTGAGCAGGCCGCATGAGTCACTGAAATCACCGCTTTGACATACAATAAACAGCAAGATATGCCGCCATCACATCATTCACGGAGATAAATTCTGCATATGGAACTCGACGCCATCGATTTACGTATTTTGAGCATGCTGCAGCAAAACAGCGCGCTCAGCAATCTCGAACTATCCGCCAGGATCAACCTGTCGCCGTCGCCGACGCTGGCGCGGGTCAAGCGGCTGGAAAATGAAGGCATCATCTCGCGCTACGTCGCACTGGGCAACCCGCACCTGCTCGGACTCAAGGTCAACGTGTTCATCAAGATCAGCCTGGAGAAACAGGAGTCGGGGACGCTGGCGCAGTTTGAAGAGGCGGTGAGCGCCTTCGACGAAGTCATGGAGGTCTACCTGATGACCGGCGACGAAGACTATCTGTTGCGCCTCGTGGTGCCGGACCTGCAGGCGCTCGAACATTTCGTGCTGGACCACCTGACCAAGATTCCCGGCATCAAGAACATCCGCTCCAGCTTCGCGCTCAAGCAGGTCAAGTACAAGACCGCGCTGCCGCTGGGCAACCTGCCGCGCTGACCCGATCCGTTGGTCCAAAAAAAAGGCGGATCGCATTGCTGCGAACCGCCTGCACACCGATGTTCTCACATCGGTTAATGAGGCCGTGCTGCACCTCATTCCCTCACCCCACTACCTTGCTACTCACTTCCTACTACCCCCCACACACTTCCTACTACCCCCACTACAAATTCATTGAGCTGCAGATTGCCTGCCTTGAGCGCCTGCCGGATTACGCGGCGTAGCTCAGGTTATCCAGCGACAATGTCGGTGCGCCGGCCGGCTTCGGCAGATGATGCACCTGGGCGGCTTTGGCCGGGACGGCGTTGCGGCTTGTCTTCGGGACGACAGCCTGAGCTACCTGTGTTGCCTGTGTTGTCCGTTCTGTCTCGTAGTGCATATGCTGATCGTCGAGCTTGAACACGCTGACCAGTTCGGCCAGGCTGCTGGTCTGGCTTTGCATCGAGGCTGCTGCGGCTGCGGCCTCTTCCACCAGCGCGGCGTTTTGCTGCGTGACCTGATCCATCTGTGTGATGGCGTTGTTGATCTGTTCGATACCGCGCGTCTGTTCGTCGCTGGCCGAGCTGATGTCGCCCATGATGCTGGTGACGCGCTGGATGCTGTCGAGGATCTCGCCCATGGTGGCGCCGGCTTCATCGACCAGCGCTGCGCCGGCGTCGACCTCGGCCACCGAGGTGCCGATCAGTTGCTTGATTTCTTTTGCTGCCGAAGCCGAACGCTGGGCCAGGCTGCGCACTTCCGAAGCCACCACCGCGAAACCGCGGCCTTGTTCACCGGCACGTGCGGCTTCGACCGCAGCGTTCAGCGCCAGGATGTTGGTCTGGAATGCGATACCGTCGATGACGCCGATGATGTCGACGACCTTCTTCGACGATTCATTGATCGATGTCATGGTTTCGACGACGCGGGCCACTACAGCGCCACCCTTGACGGCGATGTCGGAGGCGGTTGTCGCCAGCTTGTTGGCTTGCTGTGCGTTCTCGGCGTTTTGCTTGACGGTGGCGGTCAGTTCTTCCATCGCCGACGCGGTTTCCTGGAGGGAACCGGCTTGTTGTTCAGTGCGCGACGACAGGTCCAGGTTGCCGCTGGCGATTTCGCCCGAGGCGGTAGCGATGGTGTCGGTGCCGTGGCGGACGTCGCCGACGATGCGCAACAGGTTGTCGTTCATTTCCTTGAGCGCCAGTTTCAGTTGACCCAGTTCATCCTTGCTGTCGACGGTGATGGTGCTGGTCAGGTCGCCGGTGCTGACATTTTGTGCAATCGTCACGGCCTCTTGCAGCGGACGCGAAATCGAACGGGTCAGCCACCAGGCGATCAGCGAACCGAGCAGCAGCGAGACGGCGCTCAGGGCAAACATGGTCCACTTCGATACTTCGTAGGCTTCTTGCGCGGTGGTGACGCTTTCATGGGTGCGGGCACGCATCACGACATTGAATTCCGAGATATGGGCGATCACCTGCTTGAGCAGCGGCATGCACTCGGCGATCAGCGAGGCCTTGGCTGCTTCGGTCTGTTGGGTAGTCGCCAGTGCGCCGATTTTGGTGGCGATCGGCAGGTATTTGGCTTCCAGCGCGCGCAGCTGTTCGAGCATGTTGCGTTCCTGGGCAGTGGCGTCGGCCGGATTCTTCATCAGGGCGGTCAACTCCGCCATGCCGCTGTCGATGTCTTTCTGCGCTTTGGTGACCAGTTCGATGTCCCCTTTTTGTTGCACCGGGTCGGTCACCAGCACCAGGTTGCGAGCGGCGACGGCGCGCAGGCCGATGGCGAACTGGACTTTGCTCAGCGCCAGCAATTTGCCTTCGTCGACCGATGTAATGAACTCGACATGGTCGTTCAGCTTCGAGACCTGGCGCAGGCCGAACGTCGCTCCGGCGACCAGCAGTGCCAGGACGACGCCGAAACCAATAGTGAGGCGGACGCCGATTTTCCAGTTCTTCATGTTGTTCTTCCTTGGGGTTGTATGAGGGTCTTCTGGGACTGCCGGGTATTGCTAGTGGGTGGACGGATTTTCAGACAGATCGGGGCGGGTGAATATCGGGCTTTTCCTGAATGGATGAAAGCACATGCTTTCCTTGTGGAAACCGGGCGGCATCGGGCTTGTTTTTTCGGCAACCGCTATCATGTGCAGTCGACGCGGGTTGCAAAGGGGGTTGCAGCCTGGCGCGGGCAGCAATGCACCCATCATGAAAATTACCTACAGGCAGCAGTAATGGATACCCGAGAGACAGAGCGCATTCTGGCCTTGCAGCAAATCGATGCGCTGGCCGTGCTCGACAGCAAGGTCGCGGACGGACTGGAACACATCACCCAGCTGGCGGCACGGCATTTCAAGGTGCCGATGGCCTTCATCTCGCTGATCGACGGCGAACGCCAGTGGATCAAGCGCAGCGTCGGTCTGGCACTGCGCGAGACGCCGCGCAAGGAATCGTTCTGCGACTACACCATCCGCACCGCCGAACCGATGGTGATCGAAGACACGCTGCTCGATCCGCGCTTCCGCGATTTCCCGCTGGTGACCGGTCCGAGCGCGGTGCGCTTCTATGCCGGTGCGCCGCTGCTGACCGCCGACGGCCACGCCATCGGCAGCTTCTGCATCGCCGACAAGACGCCGCGCACGTTGAGCGAAGACGACCGCGCCCAGTTGCAGCGCATGGCCTCGCTGGTGATGTCGCACTTGTCGCTGCGCCGCGCAGTGGACCGGCTCGATCCGATTTCCGGCATGGCCAATTCGCATCAGCTGGCCGACGAGCTCGATCTGCTGGTCTCGATGGGCGCCGTGGAAAAACGCGCACTGGTCTATCTCGACATGCCCGATGCCGCGGCAGCGCATGACATCGCCAGTGCGCTCGGCGCCGCAGCCTACGACGAACTCATCCGCAATACCGGCCGGCGCCTGCAGACGCTGATGCATGAACATGCCACGGTGTTCCATATCGTCGGCACGCGTTTCGCGCTGCTGTCGCATGCGCATGACGTGGAGAGTTTCCATGCGGTGCTGGACGGCATGGATGAAGCCTTCGATGCGCCGCTGCATATCCAGAACATCCCGCTGAACCTGGCGCTCAACGCCGGCATGGTGAGTTTCAATACCGACCGCGACGGCGTGCTCGATGCGCCGCGCAAGGCGCTGGCGGCGATCAAGCAAGCCCAGAGCGAACAGCGCCGCTGGTCGATCTACAATGAGCAGGAAGACGATACCCACCGGCGTGCATTCCGCTTGCTGAACGATATTCCGCAAGTGCTGCACGCCGATGAATTCCGCCTGGTGTTCCAGCCCAAGCTGGCGCTCGCCGGCAATACTTGCCATAGCGCCGAAGCGCTGCTGCGCTGGACCCATGCCGAGCTCGGCCCGATTTCGCCGGCCGAGTTCATTCCGCTGGTGGAGAAGACTGCGCTGGTCAAACCCGTGACCGACTGGGTCCTGGAAAACGCGTTCCGCCAGATGCGCGCATGGGCCGCAATCGGCAAGCATCCGAAGATTGCACTCAACGTATCGGCGCGCAATCTGGAAGAGCCGAACATCTGCGCCCGCCTGGCCGGACTGTGCAATCGCTACGATATTTCGCCGTCGCAGATCGAGATCGAATGCACCGAAGGATTGTGGATGAACAGCGAAAAGGTGTTGCAGACCCTGCACGACATCCGCAGCCTGGGCATGAGCATTGCGCTCGACGACTTCGGCACCGGCTACAGCAATTTCTCTTATCTGCAATACGTGCCGGCCACCACGGTCAAGCTCGATCAATCGCTGATCCGCAATGTCCACGCCAGCCAGCGCGATCAGCGCATCGTGCGTTCCATCATCGCGCTGGCCAAAGACCTCGACTACCGCATCGTCGCCGAAGGCGTCGAGACGGAAGAGATCATGGGCCTGGTCAAGGAATGGGGTTGCAACGAAGTGCAGGGATATTTCTTCGCGCGGCCGGTGGCGGCGGATGAATTCCTGACTTATCTCACTTGAAACCGACGCAACACGGCATCAGAAACGCCGCGCACTGAACGGCGCCAGGTCGATCTCGGGCGCCTGCCCCGCCAGCAACTGGCCGACCAGGCGACCGGTCCGCGCCGACGAGCCGAGTCCGATGTGGCCGTGGCCGAAAGCGTGGATGATGTCTATGCTGCGCGACGACGGTCCGATACAGGGCAAGCCGTCCGGCATGCTGGGGCGACGTCCCAGCCAATAGCGCACGCGGTTCGCCGGCAAATCGCGCGGCAATGCCGGGAACAGCTTCAACGCGAGGTCGCGCATGATCTCGGCGCGGCGCCAGTCGGGTGCGGCGTCGAAGGACGCGATCTCGACCTGTCCCGCGACGCGCAAGCCTTCTGCGGTCTGCGTGGCAATGACCTTGCGGTCCATGATCATCATCGGCGTGCGTGGCCGGCCCTCCGGCGCGAGCACCATGGCGTGGTAGCCGCGTTCGGTTTCCAGCGGGATCTTGTCGCCGGCCTTCGCGGCCAGTGCCTTCGACTGTGCGCCGGCGGCGATGACGGCGGCGTCGCAGGCGATTTCACCGGCATCCGTCAGCACCGCCGCCAGCTTCTCTCCTTCAAAACGAAAACCTGTTGCAGTCGCCGCCGTCAGGCGTGCCCCGCGTGCGCAGGCGTGCGCGGCCAGCGCCGCGATATACGCGCCGGGATTGCGGCAATGCCCGGCTTCCGGAATCAGCACGCCGAAACCGTAGGCCGGGTCGAGGTCCGGTTCGCGCGCATGCAGCTCCTGCGCCGACAACTCCTGCCAGCCGATGCCGAGCTTGCGGCGAATGCCCCAGCCCCTTGCGTCGGCTTCGAAGTGCTCGCGCGAACGATAGATGTGCAGCAGGCCGCCGAGATCGATCATGTCGCCGACGCCGGCCTGGTCCGCGATTGCCTTGTGCAGCGACGCCGCGCCCTGCAGCAGCGGCCGCAATGCCGCCGCAGTAGCGCTGATGCGCGCGGTCGTGGAACCGGCTACCAGGTAGCGCAGCAGCCACGGCAAGGTGCGCGGCAGGTAGCGCCAGCGCACCGACAGCGGCCCCAACGGATCGGCGAGGAAGCCGGGCAGCTTCTTCCACACGCCCGGCTCGGACGGTGGCAACACTGAATGCGAAGACAGCCAGCCGGCGTTGCCGTAGCTGGAGGCATGCTCGCCGCCGGGCCGGCCCGGATCGGCGATGGTCACCTGCAAGCCCTGGTCGAGGGCATGCAGCGCGCTCATCAGGCCGACTGCGCCGGCGCCGATGACGACGACGTGGCGCGTGGACGGCGCAGCGGGAGTTTCTGAAGAGGAAGCAGAGGAAGCGGAGGAAGCGGGCATGGTCATGAGCGCGAGTATACCCAGTTTGCCAAACTACACCGCCAGGTAAGCGCGCCGCACGGCGTCGTCGCGCGCCAGCTCCGCCATCGTGCCCTGGTAGCGGATATGACCGTTTTCCAGGATGTAGGCACGGTCGCTGACCAGTCCGGCGAAATGCAGGTTTTGCTCGGACAGCAGGATCGCCATGCCGGCCTGCTTCAGCCGCAAGATCATGTTGGCCATCTGTTCGACGATCACCGGCGCCACGCCTTCGGACGGTTCATCCAGCAGCACCAGATAGGGATTGCCCATCAGCGTGCGCGCCACCGTCAGCATTTGCTGCTCGCCGCCGCTCATGCGGCCGCCGGCGCGCTGCGGCATTTCGCCGAGATTGGGGAACAGTTCGAACAGCTGCTGCGGCGTCCACGCGAAGGCATCGGGCCGCGGCGGCTGGCGGCCGACTTCAAGATTCTCTAGCACGCTCAGTTCGGAAAAGATGCGACGGTCTTCCGGTACATAACCCATGCCCATGCGCGCAATCGTGTGCGGCCGGGCGCGGCTGATGTCCCGGCCGCGGAACACGACCTTGCCGTCGGCGCGGTCGAGCAATCCCATGACCGCCTTCATCGTGGTCGACTTGCCGGCGCCGTTGCGTCCCATCAGCGCCACCACTTCACCGCGCCCGACTTCGAAGCCGACGTCGAACAGGATGTGCGCCTGGCCATACCAGGCGTTGAGGTTTTCCACCCGCAGCAATGTGTCTGCCTTCACGCCGGTCATTGCGCCTCCTGCCCGAAGGTTGTTCCGGAGCCCAGATACACCTCCTGCACCTGCGGATGATTGCGGATGGTCTCGCCATCGCCTTGCGCGATGATGCGGCCGCGCGCCAGCACGATCATGCGATCGGCGAAGGCGAACACCACGTCCATGCTGTGTTCGGTAAACAGCACCGCGAGCTTGCGTGCGACCACCAGCTCCCTGGTCAAGGCCATCAGTTCGTTGCGCTCGCCGGGCGCCATGCCGGCGGTGGGTTCATCCATCAGCAGCAGGCGCGGACGGTTGGCGAGCGCGATCGCCAATTCGACGCGCTTGACGTCGCCATAGGCCAGCACGCCGCAGGGACGTTGCGCCTGTGCGGCCATGCCGACCTGGGCCAGCAATTCCATCGCCTCGTCGCGATACATGCCTGCCGCAGGACGCCACAGGCTGAACAGCTTGCGCTTGCGCGAGACTAGCGCCATCTGCACGTTTTCGATCACCGTCATGGAACTGAAGGTGGCGGAGACCTGGAAGGTGCGGCCGACGCCGAGACGCCAGACGTCGCGCGGCTTCATGCTGCGGCGTGCATTGCTGATCTCGCGCCCGTCGAAATGCACCGAGCCGGCGTCGGGCCTGTACTGACCGTTGAGGATGTTGAAGCAGGTCGACTTGCCGGCGCCGTTCGGCCCCAGCAAGGCCAGCAACTGGCCTTCGGGCAGATCGAACGACACGCCGTCGAGCGCCCTGACGCCGCCGAAATTCTTGCCTAGATCGCGTACTTGCAGCAGGCTCATGCGACCTCCTCGTCATTCTTGCGCCATCTGTTCGAGACACTGGCGATCCCGCCCGGAAACAACAACACCAGCGCGAGGATCACCAGGCCGAGCAAGGCGCGCCAGTAATCCGTCTCGCGCGCGATGACGTCCTGCAGCCAGGTGAACACCGCGGCGCCGGCCACCGGTCCGGACAGCGTCTGGATGCCGCCCAGCATGACCATCACGAGACCGTCGACCGATCGGTTCACGCTGATCGCTTCCGGCGAGATACTGCCCTTGGAAAACGCAAACAACGCACCGGCCATGCCGCAGAACAGTCCGGCGACGATGAAGGCCATCCATTGCACGCGCTTGACGTCGATGCCGATGGCCTCGGCGCGCAATGGCGAATCCCGTCCGGCGCGCATGGCATGGCCGAACGGCGAGAACAGCACGCGCCGCAGCAACAATACGCCGGCCACGCTGAACGCCAGCGCCAGGTAGTAGAAGGCGGTCGGCGACGATGCCCACGCCGCCGGCCAGATGCCGACCAGGCCGTTGCTGCCGCCGGTGACCTCATCCCACTGGAACACGATGGCCCAGACGATCTGCGCGAACGCCAGCGTCAGCATCGCCAGATAGACGCCCGACAGCCGCACGCAAAACCAGCCGAACAGCAGCGCACCAATGGCGCCCGCCAGCGGGCCGGCGATCAGCGCCATCTCCATCGGCAAACGCAGGCCGGTCAACACCAGCGCCGCCGCATACGCGCCCAGTCCGAAATAGGCGGCATGGCCGAAGGAATGCATGCCGCCCGGCCCCATGATGAAATGCAGACTGGCGGCGAACAGCACGGCGATCAATATTTCCACCAGCAGCACGCTCAGGTAGGGGAAGCTGCCGGCCAGCAGCGGCGCCGCCAGCAACAAGGCCAGACCGGCCAGGCCGAGGCCGCGTTGCAGCTTGTTTGCCGGGCGCAGCGGCGCTTCCGGCGGACCGGCGACGCGGCTGGCGACCTGCGGCTTGCCCAGCAGGCCCCAGGGACGCAGCACCAGGATCAGCGCCATGACGAGGAATTCCGCCACCAGCGTCAGCTTCGACAGCGAGACGACGACGCCGGCAATCGAGACCTGGCCGAAGGCGACGCACAGCGCCTTGATCTCGGCGATCAACAACGCCGCCAGGAAAGCGCCGCCGATCGAACCCATGCCGCCCACCACGACCACGACGAAGGCGTTGCCGATGGTTTCCAGGTCGAGCGCCAGCGTGGCCGGCATGCGCGGCCCCTGCAGCGCGCCGCCCAGGCCGGCAAGGAAGCAACCCAGCGCAAACACGCCGGTGAACAGCCACGACTGGTGGATGCCGAGGGCGCCGGCCATTTCGCGGTCCTGCGTCGCCGCGCGGATCAGCGTGCCCCAGCGTGTGCGGTTGAGCAGCAGCCATAGCAGGCCGAGCACGGCCGGGCCGATGACGATCAGCACCAGGTCGTATTGCGGCAGGCGGCGTCCGAGCAATTCCACCGAACCGGCCAGGCCGGGAGCGCGCGGACCGAACAGGTCTTCCGGTCCCCACAGGTAGAGGGCGGCGTCTTTCAGCACCAGCACCAGCGCAAAGGTGGCCAGCAACTGGAACAGTTCGGGTGCGCGATAAATGCGGCGCAGGACGGTGATCTCGACCAGCGCGCCGAGCAGCGCCACGGCGCAGGCCGACAGCAGCACCGCGCTCCAGAAGCCGACGCCGCTGGCGCCGATCAGGCTGACCAGCGTGTAGGCAATGAACACGCCGAGCATGTAGAAGGAGCCGTGGGCGAAGTTGACGATGCGCGTGACACCGAAGATCAGCGACAAGCCGGCCGCCACCAGGAACATGGCGGAGGCGTCGGCGAGGCCGTTGATCAGTTGTACTGCGAGGCTGGAAAAAGTCATTGCATGCATTTGCCGGAGGACGGCGGTGCGGCCTGTGCGTACGCCATCGGGGAATATTGGGCTAGAGTATACGATGCCGCGCCGCCAAACGTGCCGTGCGCCCGTCCCAACAACAATGGAGTCTGCATGTTTCTCGATTTTTCCCAGGTTGATCCGCGCCAGGCGTATAGCTGGCTGGCCTCGGCCGTCATCCCGCGGCCGGTGGCCTGGGTGTCCACCGTGTCGGCCGCGGGCGTGAGCAATCTCGCTCCCTTCAGCTTCTTTCAGATGATCACCGGCAAGCCGCCGACGGTGATGATTTCACCGCTGGTGCAGCGCGACGGCAGCATCAAGGACACCGTGCGCAATGTGCAGGAAACCGGCCAGCTGGTGGTCAACCTGGTCAGCTTCGACATGGCTGACGCCATGAACGAGACCTCGTTTTCGTATGACGCCGACGTCAGCGAATTCGAACGCTGCGGCATCGCCTCCGCGCCCTCGACGCTGGTGCTGCCGGCGCGCGTCGCCAACGCGCCGGTCAGCCTCGAATGCGAACTGGCCAGCTGCACGCCCTATCCCGCCGATGCGCCATCCTGCCACATCGTGCTGGGCCGCGTGCTGGCCGCGCATTTTGACGAGAGCATCCTCAACGACAAGCAACTGCCCGATCCGGTCAAACTCAATTTGCTGGCGCGCATGGGCGGCGACTGGTACGGCCGCACCCGCAGCGATGCCAACTTTGAATTGTCGCGTCCGCGCGGCTGGGCGAAATAAGAGAAAGCATGGAAGAAAGCGTGAAACAATGAAGAAGCTGACCCTGGTGGTCTTTGACGGAGTACAAGCGCTGGACGTGGCCGGCCCCCTGGACGTGTTCTCCGAGGCCAACCTGCTGCTGCCGGCCAGGGATCATTATCAGATCACGCTGGTGGGCGAACGTCCCGACAGTGTCATGTGTTCCAGCGGGATGGAGTTCCGGGTGCATGTCGACTATCCGAATTTTCATGCCGACAGCGACTTGCTGCTGGTGGCCGGCGGCCCGCGCGTACCGGAATACCGGCCGGACGCCGCCTTCATGAACTGGCTGAACGAACGCGTGCGCGGCGCCGCGAAATTCGGTGCGGTCTGCAACGGCGTCTTCCTGCTGGGACACGCCGGATTGCTGGCCGGCCGGGAAGTGACGACGCATTGGGACCATGCCGAGCGCCTCTCCAGGCAATTTCCCGAACTGAACGTCCGGCCCGACAAGATATTCGTACGCGACGGCAATCTGTTCACCTGCGGCGGCGTCACCGCCGGCATCGATTTGTGCCTGGCGCTGGTGGCCGAAGACTGGGGCCATGAGCTCGCCGTCAAGGTGGCCAAGCGCCTGATCGTCTACATCCGCCGCGAAGGCGGACAATCGCAATACAGTCCTTATCTCGCCGTCGGACCGGGTGAGGATTCGCTGGTGGCCAAGGTGCTGAAGTACGTGACCGATCACATCAGCGACGCTCTCACCATCGAAGAAATCGCCGACGCGGTCGGCGTCAGCCGCCGCACCTTTTCGCGCGCCTTCGCCAAGCATGCAAACGTGACGCCGTCGGTATTCGTCGAGCAGGTGCGTATCGACTTCGCGCGCAAGCTGCTGGAAGAGACCGACGTGCCGCTGAAGACCGTCGCCTTCCGCTGCGGCTTCAGCAACGCGACGCAGATGCGCATGATCTTTTCGCGTCAGCTGAACACCACGCCAAAGGCGTACAGGGACGGCTTTCGCGCAGGCCGGGACTAGGCGCTCAGCAAGCGCCCGGTCAACAAAGCGTGCAGCGTGCGGAACGACAGTACGGTAACCGACGTGGTCAGCACGAACAGCAGCAGCGCGGCGATGAAGCCCAGCCCCTTCCCGCCCACCGCACCGGCGTAGACAAACGCCGCATTGGTCATGGCCGCCATCGGAAAGCCGATGCCCCACCACGTCGCCGAGAACGGCGCCGGCTTCACCAGCAGGCGATACAGGATGATCGCAAACAGGAACAGGCCGAAGTAGAACAGCAGCGCGGCGAACATGTCCACTTTTTGCGCGAGGTTGACGTAGGCGATGAAACCGACGGCGAACGGCGCCATCAGGATCATCTTCGAAGGACGCATGGCGGCGCCGAGCGGATCGTGATGAACCAGCCGCGAGAAAATGAGGATGAAGAAGACAATCGCGCTGACACTGCCGATGGCGGCTCCCAACAAGTTCACCTCATGCGTCCAGCCCGCCGTGAAGCTGCCGCCCGTCACAACGATGTCGAGGCTGCCGACGCCGCCAATCAGCCAGGCGGGCACTGCACTCGTCGGTGCGGCGTTGCCGTTGAGCAGGCGCGAGATCATCAGCGCGCTCAGGACCAGCGTGATAAGGGTGCCGATGCACCAGACCACCAGCTGGGCGGCGCTGCTGTAGCTGCCGATCACACTGGAGAGCAGCATGATGCTGATGCCGACGGTGCCGAAGAAACTGCCGATGACGGGATGCGAAAATTCCGCCTTCACCAATTCCGGATGCAGGAGCAGTTTGCCAAGATAGGACAGCGCCAGCACGGCGAACAAGGCCAGCGCAACGACGCCGATGGTGTCGGACACGGCAGGAGTGACGCCATAGGCCTTGCCGGCAAGACGCCAGGCCAGCGCCAGGCCGGCGATGCTCATGACGGAGCCGAACAGGCTGACCGGAAGATGACGAACGGATTGCGTTCGCGCTGCCGGAGTGGCGGCGCGACTGGTTGAGGCAGTTTCCATACAGACTCCATGTGGGATGCGGTGTGTCACCGGATGTCTGGATTCTGCACCAGCGCTGCAGGCGTGATTCATCGCTGCCGGCGCTTGTCCCAAAAGCGTTCCCGGTTGTCCCGAAAACGATCAGGGGTGTTGTGATATGACACGGCGCCGGCGTGGAACGATGCGACGGCGCAGATCGGATCGGTGATCAGTGTCTTGCCGGAGCGGGAAATGCCGATCGACATGCAGACCAACATGCCGACCTGGCCGCTCGCCGGGCCGGGAAGGAACTGGCGCGTTGCGGGAGTTCCTGAAGTTTTTGCGCGACAAAAAGAAAAGGCCTACCGGTGTTGAGCTGCGATTCTGCGACCTAGGCAAACCATGGGCAGGATGGCATAGTGCAGATCAAGCAGGGAACGGACAGAGGGTCGCCTTCGCAGCGGCTTCCAGGGCCGCTGTTCGGGCGGCGTATGAGATCGCCCTGGAAAATGATGGTGCATGCGAGGAGCCGCCAGGATTGCGCCATCAATACCATGCCAATTACTACGGCGCGTATTTTCGAGACCCAGAAGGGAACAAGCCATGCGTTGCTTGCCATGCCCCAGCATTCAAAGGCTCATGACATTCTTTAAGACAGAAGACACAACAGACGTATGTAGTCCGGCAGAGGTAAGCAAAGGAAGGATTCAATATGGAAAATGCCAAAACGGTAACGAATGGAGACTCCTACGATGCATGAGACATCACAAGAACCAGCGACTGCCGGCATGTACAAGCAATACATTGCCTGCCTGAATGCCCGTGCCTGGAACGAGCTTGGCGAATTCGTGGCCGCCGATGTGATCCACAATGGGCGCCCGCTCGGGTTAGGTGGCTACAGGGCCATGCTTGAAGAGAACGTTCGAGACATCCCGGACCTTTATTTCAACGCCGATCTCGTCGTCGCTAACGAGAGTCATATCGCCTCACGGCTACGTTTTTCCTGCACGCCTGTCCGAGAGATCCTCGGCGTTCCGGTCAATGGACGGCATATCGTGTTCCACGAGCATGCTTTTTACACGTTGCGAGCAGGGAAGATCATAGAAGTTTTCTCGGTCATTGATAAGATGGCAGTTGAAGCGCAAGTAAGACCCTAGCACGGCTACTCCCTTCACGATTAGCGTTCCCGACGATCGCCTGGTGCAAATCAGATAGAAGATCGGCCCCTACGATCGGCGTCGAAAAGTAGTGCCTCGCCATCTTGCCGATATCATGTTCATGGGAGAGCTTTGCGGCTAGGGTGATGTGTCCGCAATCGGCCAGTTGCAGACTTCTCTCCTAAAGCCAAGAGCATAAAAATATGAACGAAGTTGATGCAAAAAATAGCCCCTTTCGCCTCCCGACAGACTTGGAGATTGATGCTGCTGAAAATAGTTTAGGGATGAAATTTCATCCGGACTATCGAAAGTTTCTTCTTAGTGGAGGAGACGTAGCGAATGCAGTGTTCACTCCAGCAGTCGTTTTGCCAGGGTCGGGATACTGTGACTTGGTGGAGATTGCAGAAACCGCATGGAAAGTGATGGGAGTTCCTCGTCACTATTTACCGTTTATCGAAGATAACGGCGACTATTTTTGCATTACGTCTGACGGAGATATTGTGTATTGGTCTCACGACGGCGCAACAAGCGAACGATGGTCAACGCTCGAGCTGTGGTATCAACAGGTATGCGTGGAACGAAAGTGAATTAGCTCGTCCGCTTCCAGCCACTAGCAGCCATTGAGTTGTCGTTACAATGCTACGCGAGGAGAAGAAAAATATGCTCGATAAGTGGATCAAGGCACTGCGGTTTCCTGAAGTGGAAAAGCATTGGCAGAGAAAAATCGATGATCGCTTTGTTCTTGTCTTTGATACCGATTTAAATACATTTTCCTTGTACGACAACCACGAACTAAGTTGCCAATTTACTTGGACAAACATACTTGAAATTCAAGTGCTGCAAAGAAGTGAGTTTCCTCCCTTAGTCTGGAAGATCATTGCGGATCACGGCGAATGGCTCATACCGATGGGCGGAAGATACGCCGAAGTATTGGAAGAAAGAATTGATCATCTTCCAGATTACTCACGACAGCAGAACGTGGAATTGCGTCCCCCTTCCGGCTTTAAAACAGCTATATCTCAATGGAGAAGAAACAATACGCTGCCGTTTCGACCAGATGTTGATTGGGATGAGATTGGCTACATATAGACAAAAAATTATTCTCAAATCCATCGTAAGTATTCGCCAGAAGAGGACTGCAATCGGCCAGAAACAGACTCTCCTGTAACGAAGAATGTATTGGCGCATCATGAACGAATACGAAAAAAATAATCGTGCAAGACTCATCCAATTATTATCGAAGATTCCATCTCAACCGTGTCCGCCTGGCTGGCGAAAGACCGGTACATTCGCCGTTGGGGGACTAACCGAAATAGGCTTCTCGCAACGATCCGAGTTGCTTTTGGTTGTTTCCAGCGCCGGCAGAGGTGTGATCGATTGCACGCAGGGGAGAAAAATTGCACGTGACGACCAGGTCGATGGCGACTGGTATTCCGCATGCTCCTTGATTTGTGAAGGCATCGGCCCCTTAAAAGACGAGCGGGTACAACTGGCCGGATTAGCAGGTGGTGGCTTACCACTTTCCAACAAAAGCGGCGAGTCGTTAGAAAGTGCGGCGCCGAACTGGCCTAATTCGATTTATTCTTCTGTGGTCCCTATAAGTCTGCTTTGGTCGAAGGCCATCAGACAGGCTGTGTACATATCGCATCTGACGACTTCCGTGCATTTGGATTTTCGTTTAGCGGAAACTCATTTGTCTTCGCCACTAGCAGCGATATCACAGTGTTTAGCAAGCTAATGGGGTGACCGCTTCCGGCCAGAACCAGCCAGTCATACTTATTAAGTGGTTTATTGCCATAGAAAAATATGAAAGAGAAAGTCCTCATCTTCAGTGGTTCAGGTGTAAGTGCCGAAAGCGGCCTTAGGACCTTTCGCGACATGGGGGGATTGTGGAACGAATATGCCGTCGAAGAGGTTGCTTCCCCTGAAGGATGGACCAAAAATCCTGAACTCGTTTTGAGTTTTTACAATGAGCGTCGACGAGCTGTTTTATCCGCTAAACCCAACGAGGCGCATAGTGCAATCGCTCGTTTGGAGGATTTCTTCGATGTTGTTGTAGTTACTCAAAACATTGATGATTTACACGAACGGGCTGGCTCATCCATCGTAATTCACCTTCATGGCGAAATATTGAGGGCGCGCAGCTCCCTCGACCCAAACTTGACCTATCAGCTGGATGCGCCAACCTTAGAAATCGGCGATATATGTGAAAAGGGAAGCCAGTTGAGGCCTGATGTTGTGTGGTTCGGAGAGGAAGTAAGATTTATGAGGGAGGCGGAAAAACACTTCGCAAATGCGGAAAAGATAATTACTGTTGGGACCTCTCTAACCGTCCATCCGGCCGCCGGCTTACTGAAGAAAGCAAAATTCTCATCAGAGAAATACATAGTCTCTGTTGATGCAATGCATCCGCCGTATGGGCATAGGTTTTTAAGAGGTAGTGCAACTACGGTCGTTCCCCATATTGTGAATTGCTGGATAGAAGGCCGAAAACCCTGAGCCGTTGGTTCTAACGAACATCCGCAATCGGCCAGGAGCGGACTTGTCAGACAATTTCAAAATTGAATAAAGTCTTGGCGAGTTATAAGAATTGCTCTTTAATTCTCTCAAGAAATAGAAAGTGGGTTAGATTTCTACGAACTTGATTTCCATCTTGCCTCAGCAGCACAAAGTTACATGAGCTAGCCACGAACACTGCCCAACCTTTATGCGAATACCGTTTTATGCATTTCGATGGCGAACAGTTCGACTGCTTTGATAGCCGCAATCGAAGTCCCTGTCTTATCTAATGGTGGCGACCAGGCGCATACCGCACCAAATCGTGGAATCACTGCCAGCACACCTCCACCAACGCCGCTCTTAATTGGCAAACCAATGCTGAAGGCGGTTTCGCCAGACGCTTCATAGGTGCCGCTGCTCATCATTAGGGCACAGACTTGTTGTACTTGGCGAGATTGAAGAATCTGTCGACCATCGCGATCGACGCCGGCGTTCGCCAGGAAAAGTGCAGAAACTGCCAAGTCTCGACAGCTGGCTGCGATCGCGCACTGGGCACAATACGCACTTACCACCTCATCAACTGCGTTGTTGAAGTTGTTAAAGCTTTTCATCAGATAGGCAGCGGCCTTGTTGCGGTGAGCAAAAGCGAATTCGCCTGCCGCCACTTCCGTGTCATAGTTAATACTTGGATTGCCAGAGAGCTCACGCATAAGTGTAACGACCGCTCGTTCCATTTGCGTATTTCGGCTATAAAGCAAATCCGATACAACTAGCGCACCAGGATTCAGAAATGGATTACGCGGCTTACCAGACTCCAGTTCCAGCTCCAACAATGAGTTGAACTGGTTTGAGCTAGGTAACCTGCCGACACGCATCCACAACGAATCTCCCTCACGACTCGACGCTAACACGAGAGCGAAGAGCTTTGAAATACTTTGAATGGAGAACGGTTCATCTGCATCACCCGCCGTATAGACATTTCCATCTAGGGTGGCCACAGCAAAACCGAATTTGGATGGGTCTACACGCATCAGTGGAGGTATATAGCCGGCTAGCTGACCTTGCGTGGCGAGCGGCCGCGCTTGGATAGCGACCCGGTTAATACAGTCTTGAATATCATGCATTTGGTAACAGGTTTTACTTTCCAGTTGTTGGATGAGGAGACTCCTGCGGTCGCTTCGCGGAATTCTGAATCCAACCTCTCACTGTCTTAAACATAAATCTATTGCCATCAATGGGTCATACATCGGCGTTACCGGATGTTATCCTTGGCTCGTCAATGCCAATAAACGTTCGGTCAGCCTGACCCAGTAGGTGGCGCCAATTGGCAACAGGTTATCGTTGAAATCGTAGCTGGTATTGTGCAGCATGCATGGCCCCAATCCGTGGCCGTGATCGCGGTGGCCGCCGTCGCCGTTGCCGATCAGGGCGTAGCAGCCGGGCTTGGCGAGTAGCATGAAAGAAAAATCCTCGGAACTGAGAGGTGCTTCGATATCAGCATCAACGTTTTCTGCACCAACAACATCGCGCATGACTTCGACACAAATGGCAGTTTCTGCGCGATGGTTGATAGTGGGCGGATAGTTGCGATTGAATACGACTTCTGCGTCACAGCCGAAACCATGTGCCAAATGTTCTGACATTTCGCGCATGCGTGACTCAATCAGATCGAGCACGTCAATCGAGAACGTGCGCACCGTGCCCCCGATCCAGCCGAAATCGGGAATGACGTTGCTGGCTTCACCTGCCTGCATTTGAGTAATTGATAATACGGCGGCATCATTGGGACGCTTGTTGCGCGTCAAGATAGTTTGCAATGCCTGCGACAACGCCGCCATCGCCGCCACCGGATCAATGGAATGCTGTGGCAACGCGGCATGCGATCCTTTGCCACGCAAAGTGATCTTAAACTCATTGCTAGATGCCATGATGGCACCCGAGTTAACGCCGAAAGAACCAAGTGGCATGCCCGGCCAGTTGTGAATGGCGTAGACCGATTCCATTTCAAATTGCTCGAACAAACCGTCCGTGATCATACTCGCAGCACCACCTTTTCCCTCTTCCGCAGGTTGAAATATAAGATAGACGGTGCCGTCAAAATTGCGTGTCGCATTGAGATGCCAAGCTGCGGCCAGTAACATCGCGGTATGTCCGTCATGACCGCAAGCATGCATTTTTCCTGCATATTGAGAGGCATGTTCGAACCTGTTTAACTCCTGAATCGGCAGCGCATCCATGTCAGCGCGCAAACCGATGGCGCGCGTGCTGTTGCCGTTCCGAATGATGCCGACCAAGCCCGTACCGCCTAAGCCGCGGTGTACCGGAATCCCCCAGTTTTTCAAGCTGGCGGCAATAGCATCGGCGGTTCTTACCTCCTCAAAAGCCAACTCGGGATGAGCATGTAAATCGCGTCGGATGTGTGAAAATTCGGCACGTGAAGTTTCAATTTCTTTTATTAAATTCATATTTTGCATCGTATAATTTGAATGGTTGACATGTTGTCAAGGTCGTTCCGGCAATCACATTTCACGCATGTAAACCTGTCGACGCATTTCAGATTGACCTGAACATCAGAGCGGCAGCAAATAAGGGCGGTAGTATCTGGACAAGAATGAACCCCCGAAAATAAGAACGGGGAAGAGGCCGGGATTGGAAAGTATTGGAGGCCGATTGTAGGTACGTTCCCCAGACTTGAAAATTACTGTTTTTGTATAGATAAAATACCTTCAAGGTATATCGCTCATCATGGAAATCCGACATCTTCGCTACTTCTTAGCCGTCGCCGAGCACGGTAGTGTGGCCGAAGCGGCGCGCAAACTGAATATCGTCCAGCCGGCGCTCAGTCGCCAAATTCACGATCTGGAAGAACAATTGGGAACCCAATTGTTCCAACGCAGCATCAGAGGCACCCAGCTCACGGTAGCCGGTGCGCAATTTATGAAAGATTGCAGCAAATTGTTGATCGATCTTGAGGACGCCAAGAAGCGCGCCCTGCGCGCCGCTTCCGGCAAGCTCGGCTCGCTGCGCATTGGTATCTCTCCCAATCACACCGCCCATCCTGAATTATTGAGACGACTGCGTCGATTCCGCGAAATATTCCCTGATGTTGCATTGATGCTGGAACCGGCGTTGTCGCCACGGCAGTTGCTGGACGTCAAAGAAGAACGTATGGACGGGGGCTTTATCGCGTTTCGCGATCTTGCTGACAAACAGTTATCCGGTATAAAGGTATTGCGCTCGGGGTTGATGCTTGCGGTTTCGAGCGATCATAAGTACGCGGGACAACCACCTGATCGGCTCAGTGAAATGAAGGATGAGCCTTGTGTCTGGTTCCCGCGTGATCGCGCTCCCGAGTATCACGATTATCTGATACAGCAGTGCATGGCCGCAGGTCTGACGCCCAAACAAATTCTTGTCGGAACGGACGTTGGCTCTACTCTGGGTATGGTTGCGGCCGGCATGGGCTACTCCATCGTATCGGAAGCATCGAAATACAATAGCCCTAGCGGCGTCGTGCTGCATCAGCACGCCGACATACCTGATGTCCATGATGTCGAATTCATTTTCCTCAGCGAAAATGATTCGCCTATTCTGCGAGCCTTCGCGGAAGTCATGAATGATGGTGGATCCCATAGCAAGTCGTAAAAGACCACGAGAGCGACTCGCATCGCACCAAGTTTATGGTCCGGTGCATCGTCAGCAATGTCCTTCACTGGCTTGATCCGACTCGTCGCATGAGACCAACAACATGACAATCCCACCGGCTATAGCTAATCCAAGCATCTATACTTAACAAGCATAGAAACAATAGCAAAACAGTAATTTTCAAACCGCCGACTTCTGCATATGCTCTGATAATAATGAAAAATATTGCAATATCGGAAGCTTGAAAAGGGACCTGAGTCTTTACCTGGCGATTATCTTTTTTCAATCGTTTCCGGTCAGCATAGGAGACCGACAAACCAGAAAATATAGAACATGTTCTGACCGATTTTTCCGTCAAACATGATTTCGTCCATTTTCCATTACGTTTTTGCTTCACTCATTTGAATGGGGCACCCAGCTCAGAACTGCTGGGCCGTTACGGCATATCTGTCACGCGACTAAAAGTCTCAGCCAATCGTCGGCAGGGAGGCTTGAGCGCTCGGGAGTCGACACGTCTAAAGATTAAATATAACGGCTAACATTTACCTAGCGAGAAGTTTGATGATCTACCAGTTCGATTTTTCTTCTGTCCTCGAGTATACAAAGGTGCTTGAACAAGGCGTGTTGATGACGATACGATTAATCGTCGTCGGCGGTGTTGCAGGCGTCACACTTGGTATCTTCGGCGCTTGGGCGCGCACTCAAGGGCCACGCTGGCTCAAGCTGATTATCAGCGCTTATGTAGAGTTGATCCGTAATACTCCTTTTCTGGTCCAACTATTTTTTATCTTTTTCGGTCTGCCTAGTATCGGCGTGACGATCACCGAATTACAGGCGGCGATTATCGCCATGGTGATCAATCTCGGCGCGTACAGCACCGAAATAATCCGTGCCGGCGTATCCGCAATTGCGCGCGGTCAAATTGAAGCAGCGCTGAGTCTGTCGATGACGCGACTACAGGTTTTCCGCTATATCATCCTGCGCCCCGCTTTACAAAAAGTCTGGCCAGCACTGTCGAGCCAGATCGTGATTGTCATGCTCGGCTCGTCGATATGTTCACAGATTTCAGTAGAAGAATTGTCGTTTGCCGCTAACTTCATCCAGAGCCGCAACTTCAGAGCCTTCGAAGCCTATTTGGTCACCACTCTTATCTACCTGATCATGGCGATTCTGTTGAGGCAGATCTTGCATTACATAGGAAGACGTTTCGTATTTCATCGACCCAGTGTCGAAGCACCGAAACCCATCGCCATTCTCAAGGGAGGCCAGGCATGAGCAGCTTCACGATCTGGGACATTGTCCGCAATTTATTACTGGCGCTCCGTTGGACAGTGGCATTGTCCCTACTGTCGTTCTTGTTAGGCGGCACGCTAGGTCTCGTGCTTCTGTTCATGCGCAATTCCAGATATCGCATCCTGCGCGACATCATCCGCGTCTATATCGAAGTGTTCCAGGGCACACCGCTGCTAATGCAATTGTTTCTGGTGTTCTTCGGTATTGCACTGTTCGGTACCGAGGTGTCTGCTTGGCTCGCTGCCGGCGTAGCACTAACGTTATGGAGCGCCTCCTTTCTCGCAGAAATCTGGCGTGGTTGCGTCGATGCAATTCCACGTGGCCAATGGGAAGCTTCAGCCTGTCTGGCGATGAATCGCTTTCAGCAAATGCGCTATATCGTTTTGCCACAAGCACTGCGTGTCGCCATTCCTCCCACTGTGGGTTTTGGCGTTCAAATCATCAAGGGAACGGCGGTCACCTCGATCATCGGATTTGTCGAGTTATCTAAGGCCGGCACCATCATCACCAACGCCACGTTTCAACCGTTCATCGTCTTCGGGCTGGTCGGTCTTATGTACTTCGTGCTGTGCTGGCCGCTGTCAAAATATAGTCAATTCTTGGAAAGGAAGTTCAATGTCGCTCATCGTCATTGAGAACGTCAAAAAGAGTTACGGGAACAATGCTGTCCTCAGAGGCATCGACCTTGAAATCAATGCCGGCGAAGTCATTGCCATCATCGGCAAAAGCGGCTCCGGAAAAAGCACACTGCTACGCTGTATCAACGGGTTGGAAACCATCGATGAAGGTTTGATCAGCGTCGGTGATGTTCTGCTTGGCCGTAGTGAACGCGAGTTGCGCGAATTGCGTCTGCGCGTGGGCATGATCTTCCAGCAGTTCAATTTGTTCCCCCATCTGAGCGTAGGCCGCAACGTCATGATCTCTCCGATTATCGTCAAGGGCGCGAAAGAGCAGCAGGCGCGAGAAATCGCACAACAAAATCTGACACGTGTCGGCCTCGCGGAAAAATTCGACAGTTATCCCGATCAGCTCTCTGGCGGCCAGCAGCAGCGTGTCGCGATTGCGCGAGCACTGAGCATGCAACCGAAAGCCTTGTTATGCGACGAAATTACCTCGGCGCTTGACCCGGAGCTGGTCAACGAAGTATTGGGTGTAGTGCGCAAGCTTGCTACCGAAGGCATGACGCTGGTCATGGTTACGCATGAAATGCGCTTTGCACGTGAAGTGTGCGACCGCGTGGTATTCATGCACCAAGGAAGAGTGCATGAAATTGGGCCACCGGAAGAATTTTTCAGCAAACCAAAGACCCCTGAGCTCCAACAATTCCTCGGTATGGTCAGTGTCTGATCTCCTGAATGGACACAGAACAAAGGCCATTTTTCAACGCCGGCATTCATGAGGATGCCGGCGTTTTTTTAGATGAAGCCAGGTTGGATCGGATTGGCGACAGGTATCAAGCGCGCAATAGTTTTCTGAGACTTGCTCCATTCTTCGGTGCAGACAATGCGGGCGAGGCTGGAGATGCTGTTGTCGCCACATGCGATGCCGCGACATTGCTGTCGGCAACCAGCGCTGATGAATCTGTGATGAACACGCTAACCAGCTTGGCAAGATTGGCCGCTTGCTGTTGCATTGCGTCGGCAGCCGATGCGGCTTCCTCCACCAGCGCAGCATTTTTCTGCGTCACATGATCAAGCTGCGTGACGGTATCATTGACTTGCTCTATACCTTCGGCTTGTTCCTGGCTGGCCTCGCTGATTTCATGCACGATGGAGGTTACGCGCTTGACGCTGGTGACAACATTGGCCATTGTGGCGCCGGCGCGTTCCACTTGCATGCTGCCGTTGCTTACCCGCTTGACCGAATCATCGATCAGCGCTTTGATTTCTTTGGCGGCGGCTGCCGAACGCTGTGCCAAGCTACGCACTTCAGATGCAACTACCGCAAAACCTCTACCCTGTTCACCTGCACGCGCGGCTTCAACGGCCGCGTTCAAAGCAAGGATATTGGTCTGGAAAGCGATACCGTCAATCACGCTGATGATATCAACGATCTTCTTCGAGGATGCATTGATTTCCCCCATGGTCTGCACCATGTCATCGACGGCATTACCTCCTTCGATCGCGATGCTTGAAGCGGAACTGGCAAGCTCACTGGCTTCGCGCGCGTTGTCCGCGTTGCTGCGTACGGTCGAGATCAGTCCCTCCATCGCAGATGCTGTCTCCTCAAGTGCGCTGGCTTGCGATTCGGTGCGAGAGGACAAATCCATGTTTCCTGCGGCAATCTCACGCGACGCTGTCGCGATGGTGACGGTGCCGGTACGCACGTTATTGACGATATTCCGGAGATTGGTATTCATGGCCTGCAATGACATCAGCAATTGCCCGACCTCATCCGTCCTCTTGATCTGGATCTCCGTAGTCAAATCTCCATCAGCTACCTTTCTCGAAATTTCCACTGCCTGCCTGAGAGGCCGAACTATACTCAGTGTAAGCAGCCACGCACACGACACGCCAAAAAGCAGCGCAGCGATTTCTACAATCAGCAAAAGAATACGGCTTTGGGCGGCGATGACATCAATCTGCAGAGAAGTCTTGTCGATTTCGGCTTGCTCCCATTCGAGCAGTTTTTGCAATGTTGCCTGATAGCGCTTAGAAGCAGGCACGAATTCTTGCACCAGAATCTGATTTCCTTCCTCGGCGTCGCCATTGGATTTGAGCTCCATCAAATGAAAATTGATTTTGGCGTAGTTGACCTGCTGTTCCAGCACCTGCCTGTAGAGCTCCTTTTCTTCGTCGCTGACCAGCAAGGATCCGATCTGCTTTTGCAAGGCAACGGCATCTTTTTTTGCGATTAAATCTTCATTAAGAAAAAACGCATTGAGCATTTGGTCCGTGCTGCGCAAAATCGCGATCGTACGCAAAATTCCCCCACGCAGATTCGTGTTGAGGGCCGAGATCAATCGTTCCTTGCGTACCGATTCGTCAACCATGGCGCGCGTCACCTTTGACACTACCTGCATGCGCCAGATGCCGATGCCGGTACTGACGATGGATAGTGCCAGAATGATGGCAAAGCCGATGGCCAGACGATCTCCGATTTTCATGTTGCTCAAGCGTTTCATTCTTCCTCCTTGATATTTGACGCAATTGCTGCGTTGAGTGACCTCCGGCTCAACGTTGCGTAGCGATCTGCATCACACTTCCCCGATCCTTTTACGGTATGTGAGAAAGTTGGAAATAGTTTCCCCGATCATTTCAGCTGCATCGACTTGGCATAGATTTGCTATCGCCAATCACTAAAATTGGGGCACTGACGATTTAAGCCGGTTCCCAATACTTATAAGGGTTTCAAGGAAGTTTTGCTTATACTTTAAAAACATGAAATCTATGCCTAAACGGTAGTTTACATAGCGTGATCGCACTCCTAAACTTGCCGTCGCAATAACGGAAAACCGAACTAGGTGTTCATCACGTCACTTGATGGCTTCAGGCTTAATTTTTTATCGCTGTTCTTGTTCTGGCATTGCTGTGTCTTTCTTGCGGTCGCTTACCGTGCACCTCATTATCTGAAGTGCGTTTTACTACATGTTTAATTTGGGGAAGAAATGAAATTCGCGAAACTTCTAGTGCTTTTCTCTGCCATTACCTTGGCTTTGGCCGCGTTCGGTGTGCGTGCCGATGCGCTATCCGACATCACTAAATCCGGCACCATCCGTATCGCGGTCCCTCAAGATTTTCAACCGTACGGCTCGGTCAATTCTGATTTGCAGTTGCAAGGACTTGATATCGACGTTGCCCGACTCGTCGCCAAAGGTCTCGGCGTCAAAGTGGTGTTGGTTCCGGTTGCGAGTGCTAACCGTATTCCTTACTTGCAAACGCACAAGGTCGACTTGGTAATTTCGACATTAGGCCGTAACGCCGAACGCGACAAAGTGTTGGACTTTACTCAGCCATACGCGCCGTTCAACAATAGCCTGTTCGGTGCATCGGAGATCAAGGTTAGTGGTCCGTCGGACATGGCGAATCAGACCGTCGGCGTGGCGCGCGGCACTTTTGAAGATATTCAGTTGACCAAGACTGTGCCGGCGAGCACGGTGATCAAGCGTTATGAAGACAATAATACGTTGATCTCCGCCTATGTCTCGGGCCAGGTCAAATTGATAGGCACCGGCGACTTTGTGGCGATCACGCTCGGCGAAAAGGATCCCGACCACAAACCTGTCTTTAAATACACGATTCAGGAATCGCGATGTGTGATCGGCCTTAACAAGGGCGAAGCGCCATTGCAGGCTAAGGTCAACGAGATTCTGACAAAATCCAAGAAGTCGGGTGAGCTTAATGCTCTCGTCAAGAAGTGGTTGAATGCGCCGCTGCCGGAAAAACTGGCAACTACCTACGAGTAAAGCGATGCAAGTGACTAGCACTCACGATATTTTTTGGACCGGACAGTCGCTCCTTAAATGTCGTGCCAAGTCTTCTCAGGAGCGGCACTAATTTTTTCTTCGACGATGACTAGAGCCTAGCCGGGATTGATCTGGTGTAGTCCTAGTACATATCTATCGGGGGTCTCAGGATTTACGATCTTTAGCACCTGATCCTCCGGCCTGTTTCCACGATACGATGATGTTAGTGTCCCGAAGTTCGTCAATTCAATAAGTACCCGTATTCATTGTCACGTTACGGCCACCTGATTAACATTCGTCGAAAATTGATTCCGCTATGCCGTTTCAAAAGTCAAAAGCCACCTGTATGGGTGGCTTTTGACTTTGGAGCACTCGCCGTATTCCGTCCGCAAGCGGCCAGAAACCGACTTATCGTGCCGTTGAATGCTTTGCATAAAGTGGACACTAATGTACGCTGAAGCACGAGGATTGGAGATCGGCTCAGCGTAGACTAGCAGCGAACGGCGGTCGTAGCTTTGCGAAGCCTTGTTTGCTCCGCAAAGCCGGTGAAGAGTAGATCAAGATACGCTTGCCACCAGATTTTCACCGCCCGATACCTCGAGGACAGTGCCGGTGACGTAAGGGTTGGTCATCAGAAACAGGGCAGCGTGAGCAATATCCTCCGCCTGGCCTGCTCGTCGCGCAGGAAAAGATTCTTCCACTTTCTTCTTCAAGCCTGCACGTGCCTCCACAGGCAGAAAACCCCACATGTCCGTGTCGATGAATCCCGGACGAATCGTGTTGACGCGTGTCGGGGCCAATTCGACAGCAAGGGAGCCGGACAATGCCTCCACGGCCGCAAAGGCGGAAGTGACTGCAGTGAAGCCGAGTTTAGGCCGCACGGCCATGCCGCCACTGAGGAAGGTGATCGAGCCATGAGCGCGCAGATTGGGCGCTGCATATCGTGCACAGGCCCATGTTCCCAGGAACTTACCTTCCATATAGCTGCGGACCCCGCTCATATCCGCATCCATGAACACGCCCCAGCTTCCAATATCCGGCGCTGCCGTGACGACGAGGTGATCGAACGGTCCAATCGCCTCGAAAGCGCTTCGAACGCTTGATTCGTCGCCCATATCGAGGCTCACCTGCTCGAATCCGATCAGGTCCGGACGACTCTGTGCGGAGGCAACGCGGCGGCTGGCCACGATCACGGTCGCCCCGGCAGCCTGCGCACCTCGCGCTATTCCCTGGCCAATACCGCTTTTCCCGCCAACTATCACTACCTTCTTTCCAGCCAGGTTCAAGGATGGAGCCGACATTGCTTCTGCATTACGGTTTGCTGCATTCATGGTTCAAGTCCTTTTGCTCGATATTGGGTCACCCCAGGTATCCCAGGCCGTTACAGCGCAAGCAAACGTCGAGGTCACGTTACCGCTGAACACCTGGAAACAGGGGCCGAACTGTCGTCAGGGAATCTGCCACGCAGCCGTTCGGCAGGCAGGGGCGGATTCTCTGTTTGCCAGCGAGTGAATGGTAATTTAAGAAAAATTAATCGATAATCAGCAGAAATTGAATTTCAATAATTCTAAATTAGAATAAATAGGCGCCCGTAACAGCATCAGCGCGCCTGATGCATATGGATAAAAACGGCATCAACGGAGCAGTAATGAACAAATATCAGGAGCTGACTGCGTTCGTAGCGGTCGTCGAGGCAGGCGGCTTTTCTGCCGCTGCTCGCCGCATCGACGATTCGCAATCGTCGGTCAGCAAGGCTGTGGGCTCATTAGAGAGGCGCCTTGGCGTTCGCTTATTCAACAGGAGCACGCGTAGGGTGACCTTAACTGACCATGGGCGCAAATACTATGAGCGCACCAAGCCATTGCTCGAAGAGATGGAGCAGGTTGACGGCGAACTGATGAACAGCACGCTTGAAACTTCCGGTTTGGTCAAAATCGCCACCTCGTCGACCTTCGGAAGGTTGCATGTGCTTCCGCTAGTTCCTAAATTGCTGTCGCTCTATCCGCAGATCCGGCTTGATCTCCATCTGTCTGACGGCGTGAGAGATTTGCTGGCAGACGGCGTCGATCTGGCTATCCGGATAAGCCCGGCCCGGCATCCCGATGCGGTCGTCAAGCGGGTGGCGACTACCTCGTTGGTGTGTGTTGGCGCCCGCAGCTACTTCGAGCAGCATGGCACTCCCACCAGTCCTGCCGATCTGGCCCATCACAACTGTCTAATCTACAACGAGATGAATGAATGGCCGTTCACTGGCCCACAAGGGCCGTTCAGCGTACCGGTAAGTGGCAATCTTTCCTCAAATACGCTGGAGACGATCCTGTCGGCCGTAAGTGCCGGTGTAGGCATCGGCATGTTCAATCGTGCATCGCTGGTGGCGAACTGCAGCATCCGGACATTATGACAATCCTCGGTACTTTCATCGATGAGGCGCGGGACATCAGCTTGGTCTGGCCTCGACGGAAATACATCTCTGCACGACTCAGGGCAGTCACAGAATTTTTCGAAGAAAACCTGGCTGATCAAATTTAAAATTGCCACATCAAGGGGCCTGCTTTGATGGGGTAATTCAGCTCGCAAAATGCCCATACTTGACGTCCGCTTTCGGCCAAGAGCCGCCATCTGACGCAACCGCTATACTGTCCTCAAAGTAAATCTAAAGGGAGAAGAGGATGACAAATACTGAATGGGACAAAGCGCGAGCGGAAATTACAGGTATGAAAGCCGTGCTCTATTCGCTTTGCGCCGTCCAGCCCCCTGAGCAGGCGCGTCTTTTGCAAATACTCCTTCAGCGACAGCTTGACTCCATTGAGGAAAATCTTTCCCCTTCGGCCGATGCGCGCGAATTCATGGAGCGGACTATCGCAGTAATTCAAGATTTCATCCTGGTTGCCAAGAAAGATTAACTTTGGGGAAGCACCATGGCTGACGAGCAATTCGAATACAAGGGGAAGCGAGTCACTATCCAAATGATGCAACCACTGGCGGGTAATGGCTGGCTCTGGCAGACGGATATCGCGGGTAGTCGCTTAGAGTCGCCCCGACGTGCGCCGATAAAGCATCGTCAGGATGCCCTTCAATATGCAACCATGGAGGCGAAGGAGGCGATTGACCGGGAGGGATAGGTCGTACTTCCGCGGCACCGCGTACTTCCGCTTACGGCCAGAAACAGACTCTCCTGTAACGAAGAATGTATTGGCGCATCATGAACGAATACGAAAAAAATAATCGTGCAAGACTCATCCAATTATTATCGAAGATTCCATCTCAACCGTGTCCGCCTGGCTGGCGAAAGACCGGTACATTCGCCGTTGGGGGACTAACCGAAATAGGCTTCTCGCAACGATCCGAGTTGCTTTTGGTTGTTTCCAGCGCCGGCAGAGGTGTGATCGATTGCACGCAGGGGAGAAAAATTGCACGTGACGACCAGGTCGATGGCGACTGGTATTCCGCATGCTCCTTGATTTGTGAAGGCATCGGCCCCTTAAAAGACGAGCGGGTACAACTGGCCGGATTAGCAGGTGGTGGCTTACCACTTTCCAACAAAAGCGGCGAGTCGTTAGAAAGTGCGGCGCCGAACTGGCCTAATTCGATTTATTCTTCTGTGGTCCCTATAAGTCTGCTTTGGTCGAAGGCCATCAGACAGGCTGTGTACATATCGCATCTGACGACTTCCGTGCATTTGGATTTTCGTTTAGCGGAAACTCATTTGTCTTCGCCACTAGCAGCGATATCACAGTGTTTAGCAAGCTAATGGGGTGACCGCTTCCGGCCAAGAGCGGACTTCTGTCGTCACCAGAATTTCGTCTAAAACTATGACTATGGCTTAGTTACAATTCATGAAACCGGACAATTATTGGGGAGATGTATGAAGCGTTTTGATCAGTTTATGAATAGCGCTAGCCTAATTTTCACTCTGGCTCTTGTCGCGTACCCTGCTTCTTCCGCATGCGCAGCACAATCCTTCGCGGGTAGGTGGAGCAGAATCGACACCGTGTGCAAGTTCGCTTGTACCAAAGAAGATCCAGAGCCTGATTTTGAGATTCGGATATCGATTGTTCTAGTTAAAAAGGAACAATCGTCTGCGGAGTACGAGACCAGAATACTTTGTCAGATAAGGCCATAGTAGCCGGCGTTCGTGGAAAGATAGTAGGAACAAAATTGGTGATGCAAACAGGCGACTGGGAGTACGACACCATTGCACCGACTTTTCCTTTTAAGCCCTCAGAAAAAAATATCGCACTTACGAGAAATGGTCGACTTTACGTAAATGGAGAAGTTTTTACCGGAAAGCCATTCTCAGTTAAAGACCAAAAAGATTACATGGAAGACGAAGATCGAAAGGGCTTTTTCACTGCGTGTTTCAAGTCGACAGACTGACACGGACGCTTTGAGCCTATCGGGCCCTGTAACTAGATTACGAAGTCCGCAATCGGCCAGAAGCCGACATGCAAAGAGCTAAACTTGCTAGTTCTTATTCATCCCCATTTCGAGGCAACACAACAACATGCGAATTACGCCTAGAACATTGCAGAAAATAGCATTCGTGAGCGGAAGCATCCCATTTGCAATCAGCCTCTTGGCGCATTTGATTATTTGGTGTATTCCAGGCTGCAATCCAAATCCATACTCACTTGGACAATGTACCGTCGGGACGATTAACTGGGCCTCATTTCTACTAATAGCCGGCCTCGGCGGATTCTACTTAGGAATCTTGGTATGTATATTTATCTCCATACCTCTATGCGTCGTTTCTGTCGGGTTTAAGATTTATCAGAAGAGGAAAAATCGCACAGGTCCCAATAGCATTTCTGCGACGTAGCGAAAAATTTCCGCAATCAGCCAGACGCAGACATTGGATGGGACATATCTGAGTTATTTTGGACGTCTCGGAATCCGGAAAATCAGCCGAATGGGAATGAATAAATGATGTTTAAAATAAAAAATAGACGGTGGATTACGCTTTTGATTGGAACGATATTAGCGATGACTCTATGCGGTTGTGCCGCAGGGCCGAACGACCGTGTCTATTATGCATTTCGATTAATGGTTGACGATAGCCTTAGTCAAGCTATGAATATCCACTATCGTTACGGGGAGTTGGGTGAGCATTTCAAGCCTAGCTCCAAATCAAATGGCGATTCTATTATTTTTATGCGCCTTGATATGACGATTCCTGATGACTTCGAAGTGAGCTGGGATACACCAGATGGCAAACAGCATCACAGGAGAGTACCTGTACGTAGTCGCATTAAAGATTCAGTCAAAAGCAAGAGTGTTTTATTTCTCACTTTGTACGATGATGTACGGGGCTATATATCGACGAGCACGCCTATGGGCGAAAAGCGCGAGCGATTTTATTGACTAAATTGGTCGAGCATCAAATTCTGAAATCGGCCAAGAGCCGACCGAACAGAAAAATTGCTATAAGAATGCCATGAAAAAAGTTGCTGCACATTCCTTGGAGCCTGAGTTCGCATTCGTACGTGGAACGGAAATCACGCGGATAGAGTACCTTCCCTTAGATGGGTTGAAAATTTATGTCGCCGATGTATATGGCGAATCAGGATGCATTGTGACATTCGATTTCACGATGGGTTTTAGGGTTCTTGACGAACGCGACCTCATGGAATATTGGCCCATTTGTTCAACGCCGATGGGATGGTTGTTTAATATCCAGGAAGGTGGTTGGCTAGACCAAGAGCGACCACGCCTTGGAAGCTGCATGCTAGATATGTTCCCGGATACAAAAGAGTACTTAATCGCTGGAATTAATGAATGCGTGTCTGTGTTCAGCACCGAGAATCCTAAATTACAGTCTTATCAACCTTAAGATTTTTTCTCTCTGCAAGCAAAAAATACCTTGTCCGCAAACGGCCAGAAGCAGACCTTCCCTAAGAATGAATCATCAGGCAACGGTTTGTGAATGCCGTAGCGCCCTTGCGGAGGCACCGAAACCCTCTACTGCGCAAGCGAAGAGGTTGAGTCAGCGGCGTTAGTTTGCGAAGAGTCGGGCGTCACTTCGCTGGCGTCTCCTACCATGCGGGCATCCGTTTTGGCACTGTCTTTTTCTCCATTTTCAGCCAGGCTCTTCAGCAGGCTTGAGAGTTTTTCGGACCAGGAGTCATTCCAGGGCCTTGCAATATCTTCTTGGCCTGCGTTTCCACCTGTAGCCTCCGGCTGGAGGCGGTTCAGTGCCTCCATCATTTCCAGCAGCGTTTCTCTGCGCTCGTTCGTTATAGGACCTCCCGCTTTGGCATTGTCGTACGCCAGAAGCTGCTGCAGCTCCATCTTGTAATTGGCTGGGTATCTCATTTTCTCGATGGGTAGCGCTTCATCGTACATTTTGAGACCCATCTCCGTCACCTCGCGCCAATCACCAGTATTGGCGGCTTTAGTTGTAGGTCCGTTCCAGAGATTGCTGTCGATTTCATTCAGCTGTTTGACTGCAGCCATCCGTTCATTCTTAGTGTAGCTGCCAGAATCGTCGTAATAGATAGCCACTACTTCATTCCTTGTCAGCGAAGCGAATGGGCTGGTTCCATTTCCCCAAGCATAGTGGGTTGCCCTCAGAGCTTGGGCCAAACGGTCTGGGTCCTTGCTTCTCGGGACTTCTGCAATGTTCGTCCTAGGCAAGCTACGTAACGCTTTCTCGAACTTGGCCATGAGCTCACTGCGTGGCAATGATGCATCGGCCTCAAATGCCGCAACGTTAGGTGGAGGCAAAACTCCGACCGCCTTTTGTTTGGCAGTTGTAACTTCAACTGATTTTGAAAGTTCAACTCCCTCACTGGTGGCAGACTTAGCCAGCTCAAGCCCTTGACTGGAGAGTGTCACCGTAGCCGCTTGTGCCGCTACGGTCTCGGATGTGCTTTGACCCGATGGAAGGTTGCTCGAAACTTTCTTGTCGCCCGCCACCTTACTGGTGGCCATAGAGTCAGTATTGGTTTGTGAGGCAATTTGAATCGACATCAATTCTCCAACGATGAAAAACCCGTTCTTGATAATGTCCGTAATCGGACAGGAGCGGCCCTTCGGGCACTTGAAAATCATCTATAAATTCGAGCAGATTCATGAAGCAACTAGCAAATCAGTTCTTCTCATTAAGCGCAGAAAGAAGGCGCGTGGCTTTTCTCTTTTTGGCCAAACGTGCTCTTGATTCTTGGCAAATACACTTCCCCAAAGATAGCCATTTTGAGTATCGAGAGGCGGTTACTGGCAGCACCCAAATTCTTGAGATAGATTTGCCTCTTAACGCTATCAAAGAAATCGAATCCATCACATTTGACGTATCTGTGACTAGTCATTATAGAGAGCCTATCGCTGCACTCCAAGATGGTGATTTGGAGCTGCCCGAGCAGGTGGAGTTCGCCTATTACGGCATCTACAATGCTCACCAGCTACTTCGGAAGTCGACCTCGATAAAAGAGGAACTAATTCTGAGTCAACTACTGTCAGCTCTACAGAGCGGCGCTGCGGAGCAAGCCCTTCACGACGCCATTACATGCGGTGAAGCATATTGATAGCAAAGTCTGCAATCGGCCAGAACCGGACATCTCGATACACAGAAAAGCTTGCACGGCGATTTTAAACTTTGGCGGCTATTGATATCTCCATCAGATTTTTGAAAGCGATACATGATCGAAGGACCATTTCATTCTCGTCGTTGGCGAGAGCGCCTACAAGGAGTCGCGAACAACCTCGAAGGAATTTCTTGGATACTGGGTGCTTTCGCTGGCCTGCTATATCTGCTCGTGTTGGCTTATGAGTTTTGGAGCAAGGGCGAGTTCATCAAACTCTCCTTTCTCGTAGTTGGCCTAGTGACTCTACTGGCTGCCGCGATTTTCATTATCAGACGGTGGATGAGAGGGCCAGATTTCTGAAGAAGCATCTCTGAAAATCAAATTGGGGCGTAAGACAATACGACCGGTTGATTTTCCCGGCCCAATGTCCGAAAACGGCCAGTAACAGACATAAAAAAACAGAGAGGGAAAATGGGCTACCAGCTAAATCTATGCACCGCCAGCGACGAGCAAATTAACTATCTAAAGAGAAGCCCTGGGTACACGAAAAGGTTCCTGGCAGGGCAGCGCCCCCAAATTACCAAGACTGAAACCATCGGTTCATGGCTCTCCAAGCGCGAAGTAATTAAACAGATTGACGCGGACGTCGGATGTCCTTGGCCGGAAATAGAGGCTGAATATACGACGTTGTATTTCCAAGGCGGTTTGTACTTCGCTCTCAACGGAACGCACTCGGCCGTTGAAGGATTGGGAAATTTCCCCAATGTTGGAGGACAGTATCGTGGTGAAATGCTCGGCTCTGCATTTGAGCTCGGCAAGGTTGGACTTGGATTTGCTCATGCCTTTCAATCTGTGCAAGTCACTGAGCTTCGTGAGCTACTGCTCGCGCTCGATACTGCAACAGTACAGGAACGAGCTCGCGCCTATGCCCAGAAAACTGAACAAGATGAGGAAGATGCAATACAAGATGCTATTTCGGATGTTAGTTCTTTGCATCGATTCCTCCAGCATGCGTGCGAAGAAAAACTCGGGATGATTTGGTTTTGGGGTTGAGTCCGCTATCGGCCAGTAACAGACACAAACCTATTCTATGCAACATCTATCAATTAATGCGCCTTGCATCCGGCCTCGGCCAACCAGTAGCGCTCAAGGCGTGGCCATCCAAAGAGTGGATATGAAAATAAGCTTGCTTCGCTGGCTTCAGCTACTAGCATTTCTGGGGATGACCGTCGCGTTGAACGGCTGCGGAGAAACCGTGAACACGAACGACAAGGAAAAGAAGGTGCTGCCGACAATTGAGGCGAAGATCGGTGATACTTGGGACGAGGCGATCCAGCATTCGACCTTCAAGCTAGGACCGCTGCCTACGCCTGTTGGCTTCGTCACCGACCAGCCGCATACCTTTATCTATCGAGACCCGCATCATCGGATGCAACTCGATAATGTCGGATACATGAATGTAAACGTCGGTTACGGGCACACCACAATTCGCTCATTCGGCATTGGCGTATACCGACAATCAGCGGAGACGGACGAGACCTGGCGGCGGCTGCAAGATATAGCCCGCCAGATGGAGCAGGCTGGATGGATACTGGACGACGAGATGAACAAGCACAATCCGGTGTCCAAGTCTGCTGATCAGTTGAGAAAAAAATATATTAATTTACCCGGCGGTGCACAAGGAGTACAAAAAATATGGTACGACGACTACGGCAACGAAGCATGGGTATTGTTAGCCAAAACAATCACGGGTCATGAACCAGGCGAAGAGCCCCGCTTTAATGTGGTGCTGCAAATCCAGGTGGCGCTACATCCTAAGAAATCAAACGGCCAGAAGTAATATCTATGACAAGCGCATGTACATTTGATAATTGTCGACAGCAACTCTAACTATCGGCGCAGTCAGAGGAGGTCCGCAATCGACCAGCAGCGGGCATTACGAAATGACGAGTAAGAAGGCCATTGAAAACAGAATCGGCAAAAAATACTATGCACTCAAGAACTGTAGCGTTTCTCGATGACCTCGCAGAGGTCCAATGGTTTTCTCAGGTCGGAAAAGTTATGAAGCCTAACGATCACATTGAAACGATCTTTGTTTCGAACTGGGATCAGGCAGTGGCTCACTGTACGTCATCGGCGTCCGATGACGCATCTGTAGAATCATTGAATCAAATTTCTATGTATTTGCATCAAAACCATAGAGATGCGTATCAACTATGGAATACCAAAATTGCTGAAATGAAGCCCCATATTGCATATCTTCTCAGCAACAAAAAAAGAAATGAAGCAGGCAATGAAAATGGCATGCCTGACGACTTGATCTATAAGTTCTCTAGTAGCGATATGTTGCGCATTTGTATTGCCTTTGAATATTCGGATTTCTATCAATCGAGGTATTACAGCGAATTGGCGTATTGGTATTTAAACGGTCATTTTCCTTGCAGCTGGGTCGGTGATGTGGCAGAGGATTTTGAGGATGCATTTAGTCTAGGAAAACTAGTCGTTTTCTAGTGCATTCTGTATTCACAGGTCGAAGCAGCATAGTCAGCAATCGGCCAGTAGCTGCCGTACGTTGAATAGTAAAATGCTTAATGAAAATCGGCCCGCCACACACACTCAGCTTCCCACCAGCCCCAGCCGAATGAGGCTCTCTGCCGTTGCCACGATCGCGTCTTCTCGCGAGCGCGGAGTCCATCCGAGCAGGCGTTGCGCTTTTTCACTGGTGGCGTTCAGATTGATCCCCAAGAGCGGTACGGCAGCGCGCATTGTCGGATTTTGATTGGCGGCCAGGCGCGCCATCCAGTTGGGCATCACGCGCGTGGGTACCTTACCGGCCCTGTCGCCAAGGCGGCGGCGCAAGACGTCAGCGAGTTCGATCATCCATATGCTCTCACCGGAAATTGCCAGGAAGCGTTCACCGGCAGCGGCAGGATCGGTCATCGCCCGCAGGTGCAGATCGGCGACGTCGCGCACGTCGACGAAGCCGGAATTAATCTTCAGGCATGCCGGCTGGCCATCCAGCATGAACTTGATCAGGCGAATCGAGTGCGAGAAATCCTCGCCCAGCACCGGGCCGAGGACTGCCACCGGATTGATCGCCGCCAACTCCATACCACGTCCCTCTTCAGCGATAAACTCCCAAGCCGCGCGTTCGGCGAGGGTCTTGGACTTCTGATACGGCGCGACTGATCCACTATTGAGGTCGCTCCAGTCGGTTTCATCGAAAGGCCGCTTCATGGGAGGATGACCGACGCCAATCGCGCCGAAGGCGGAAGTCAGCACCACGCGCTTGACGCCGGCATCTCGCGCGGCGCGAAGCACACGCAAATTGCCGTCTACTGCGGGCCTGATCCAATCCTCTTCCAGCACTTGGTCGCCCGATGGCGTAGGCGAAGCACCGTGCATAACGTAGCTGCATCCGGCAGCAGCTTCGCCCCATCCCAAGTCTGTACCGAGGTCGGTCGCGACAAAGGACAAGCGATCGCCCGCATCAACGCCGCCAACCTTGAGGTAGCTGCGGACCTCCCCTTCCCGCTCCAGATCGCGCACCGTGGTGCGCACCCGATAGCCTGCTTGCAGCAGCGCAATCATGCAGTACTGCGCAATGAATCCGGTCCCGCCAGTTACCAGTACTAAGGTATCGCTCATGTCATTTCCCTGATTACGCGCCAGCTGAAGTAGCCAGCGCCAAAGTAGAGAGAAGATAAGGCTTTGAGCTCGTATTATGAATACTTGTAAATCCTCATTACTTGCGCAATAGTACGGAAATGCAGACAGATCCATTCTCCGACATCCTTAAATTCACGCGTGCCGAATCGCTCGCCACCGGCGGTTTCACGGCGGGAGGCAGGTGGGCCATCCGCTTCCCGGCACCGGAAAAAATCAAGTTCTTCGCGGTGGTGAAGGGAAGCTGCTGGATCGAGCTCGACGGAGAACCGGAACCGATTCGCTTCGACACCGGCGACGTCGGTCTGCTGACGGCGCCACGCGCATTTACGCTGGCCAGCGCACCTGGCGTGCCGGCAGTCGACGCCATGGCATTGTTCTCAGGATCGGGCAATGCAACGGCAATGGTCGGGGACGGGCAAGACTTCGAGCATATCGGCGGACACGTCCTGCTCGACCCGACCAGCGGCAGACTGCTACGGGATGTCTTGCCGGCATGGATACATGTTCCCGCCACGACGCCGCAAGCAGCCAGTTTTCGATGGCTGCTGGGACAGCTGATGGACGAGCGAGCAGCCAGCTTGCCGGGCAGCCAGCTGGCGTCGGCCCAGCTGGCGCAGTTGCTGTTCATTCAGATCTTGCGAGCACATCTGAATAATTCAGGGCCTGCGCCGACCGGTTGGCTGCGCGCGCTGGGTGAACCCCGACTTGCCCCCGCATTACGCCTGATGCACGGGGACCCCGGTCGCGCATGGCATCTGGAAGAACTCGCCGAAGCCTGCGCCATGTCCCGCACGACCTTTGCTTCGCGTTTCAAGACTGCCGCCGGCGTGGCGCCACTCACCTACCTTACCGAGTGGCGCATGCGCCTCGCGCAACGCGCTTTGCGCGAAGGAAATTTGCCGGTCGCCACAATGGCGCAGTCGCTGGGCTATACGTCAGAGAGTGCTTTCAGCAATGCGTTCAAGCGCATCACAGGAACATCACCGAAGACTTATCGGATAACAGCGCGAGCCGGCAGTTGACGGGGTCAGGACGCGATCCGTTAAGATGCGACATGTCCGTAACGGACAGAAAACAGACCTCTCAACATACCAAGATTGCGAACATGGATTATTACCTTCGCGAAGAAGTACCTAGTGCAACCACCTACGTTGAAATAAGATTAGCCGCAGGGCTGAGTAGAAAATCCATTGAAGCTGCCACCATTGGCCTGCAGAATGGCCTATTCAGCGTCGTTGTGTACGCCGAAGACACGCCGGTTGGAATTGGCCGGATAGTTGGTGATGGTGGATGTTTCTTTGAGGTAGTGGATATTGCCGTCCTGCCGGATCATCAAAAAAAGGGACTCGGTCGCATGATTATGGAACGTCTAATGGCATTCATCCATGAAACCGCACCAGCAACAGCCTACGTCAGCCTGATGGCCGATCACGGAACGCCTGAATTTTATAAACGATACGGCTTTGAGGTCTCAATGCCGCCTCAAAAGGCCGGAATGTTCTTGCGAATCACTTAGTCAGCTCCGGCCAGAAGCGAACCTTCAGAAAAAGAAAATCAACTACGAAAACCTCTCAAGCGGCCTCCTCATCAAAGCAAAGTATTCGGTTCCGTGCTTGAGGGGAAAACTCGCGAAATATCACCTGATCTCGTCCTTGGTCCTTTGCAAGATATAGGCCCTCGTCTGCCGCCTCGATCATTTTGCGCGGTGTTATTGCATGGCCGGGCTCAACGGCAATCGACGTAACTCCGACGCTCACAGTGATAAATCCGGTACCGCTGGAAGCGTGCTCGATTTTTTCTTCGTGAAGGCTATTGATCAGCGAGCGCGCTACGATCAACGCACCAGCCTTATCGCACTCCGGCAATATGACCGCAAATTCTTCTCCTCCGTAGCGAGCGACCACATCGCCCTCCCGCTGAACAGCTGTCTGGATGGCTGCAGCTACTCGCTGCAGGCAGACGTCCCCGGCTGCATGTCCATAGGTATCGTTGAATCGTTTGAAGTGATCGACGTCGACCATGATGAGGGATAGTATCCCTCCCGAACGGTTGAGCAGAGCTAGTTGTGACGAAAGCGAATCGTCAAAGTAACGCCGGTTGAAAACAGCAGTGAGTCCATCTTTCTGAGATTGAGCTTCCAGCGTCTTATAAAGACTTTCAAGCTTACGCTTCGACTTGATTGCGTCCAGCTCTGCAACCTCTCTACGCTTGACTTGCGCAACCATTTTCGTACCGCCGTAGTACAAGATGATCAGCACCGCCGCCACGCCAATCACGCGAACCCAGACATGGAACATCCATTCGGCGAGCACTTCATCTTTTGACATCGCTACGATGATAAACAGCGGATGGTCAGCCAGATATCTGAAACTGTTAATCCGGACGACGCCATCCTGAGTCGAACGTATTTCCACGGAACCGGATCCTGAACGCCTCACATGTTCCTGAAACAGAGGTGAATTCTCCAAATTTTTGCCGACGGAGTCAGGAAGAAGTGGGCGTCTATGCAATACGGTACCGTCGAGGCTTCCCAACATGATCGCCCCATTTTTACCGATGTCGAATTGTGCGTAAAAACGCTGAAAAAAAGATAAATCGATAGTACCAAGCACTACCCCGCCGAATGAACCGTCAATCTTGTTGATGCGTCGGCTAATCGTGAGTATCCACTGTCCGGTTGATTTACTTTTGATCGGCTTTCCAATGAATGGCTTCTCTACACGATGGAGACGGTGATAAATGAAGTAATCGCGGTCTGAATTATTGAATCTTTTCTCCAAGGTCGGCTGAGAATTTACAACCCAATTCCCTTGGTCATCATAGACGAACAGGCCCGCAAGCTGAGGCAGGCCACCGACGCGGCTCACCATCAGATCATGAGTACGCGCGAGTCCCGATTTGGAATTGCCATCTTTTTCCAGTCGTTCAAGGAGACCCAGCAGGACGATGTCGACCTCGTTGAACGTCTGATCGGCGTGTTGGGCCAGCGCCATAGCGACATTCGACGTCGCTCTAGTGGACTCTGTGAGTTCGACATCATGCTCTCGCAGCCCCGACCAGAATTCGAGCACCACGATGACGAGACATACCGACACAACGAAAATTCTCGCTACGCCTGACGCAGATATTCTTGATCGGTTAAACATTCAGCACCTCTTGCTCAGCTTTGCCTCTCGAGCTGTTTGCATATCGACGCAGCTTCGTCCAGGGCTCTTCTTCGTTCTCTTTCGGGACACACCGCATACTGTTCCATGTACACCATGTGGGCCAGATGCTGGGCGAAGTCTTCGGCCTCTTTTGCTTCGCGCTCAATTGCCGCATTGTTTAGAGAACGAAGAAGCCGCCATGCCATCGCCACGCCGATACAAAGAAGCGCCAATAGGCCGAATACATGGATTTTTCCTTGCCAGAAATCGGTGAATTCCAAGTTGCGCCTTTGAAGAAACGAAGGTCGACTGCCTATTCCACGATAAAAGCATACTCAATAGAATGTTGTCCGCATATAGGGGATTTCCTGAATGGGCGTGAGGCATGAAGCCTCCCAGCGAAAGCCCCCGCATCCCTGCGCTTTCCGGCATCGGCCTACTGCTGCGCAGGTTGGCGATGGCGTAGCACGAAGACCCAACGTCCAGATATGATGAGCATTCACCCCGGGGAAAGGATGCGTCTTACAACAAAAATGAGAACGAGGCTGGATGCCGAGTCGATGCTCTGACTCTGGCGACGCGCAATCCACAATTGTTGAACAACGCTTCTCTAAGGGAGTAGGAAATGACCAATCTGAAGGTATCCACAAGGCTCACTATTGGTTTTACAGTCGTATTGGCAGCACTGATTGCAGTGGCAATCTTTGGCATCTCCGGAATGTCGAGTCTCAGGGAGAAGCTGAACGAAATTACCTATGTCAACAATGCCGAGGCAAAGTTGGCGAACCAAATGGCAACGAGCGTGCAAACTCGCGCTCTTGTCGTAAGAAATCTGGCCTTGTTTACGGATCAGCAGCTTATTAACAGCGAGTTGGCTCGCCTCAAACCGCTAGAGAAGAAATACGCCGATGCTTATCAAGAACTAGGCAAGCTATTTACGCAGGCGCCAGGAACTACCCAGAAGGAGCGTGAACTATACGCGGCGCTAAAATCCGACGAAGCAGCAGTAACCCCTCTTCTGGAGAAAGCCGCTGCGCTGGGAGCGAGTAACGATGTCGCCTCGATCACCCCCCTTCTTGTTCAAGAAATTCGCCCCAAACAAACGATCTGGCTAAATCGTCTTGCAGAACTCGTCAATCTTGAAGACCAGCTCAATGAAGAAGCCGCTGGCGAGGCCGAGGCGACATATCAAAAATTGCGCGCGACCACTCTCACTGCTGCAACCGTCGCACTTCTTCTGGGAATTCTCACTGCGCTTTTAATCGTCAGAAGTATATTGAAACAGCTGGGAGGAGAACCGAGTCAAGCGCAATACGTCGCAAGTGAAATTTCGCAGGGAAACTTGACCGTGGCGTTGGATTTGAATTCAGCCAGTCCCAATATTCTGATGGTCTCACTGGAGAAGATGCGTAGCCAACTAAACGATGTGGTGATCGGTATCCAGCACTCTGCGGAGTCAATTGCGACAGCCGCTGGCGAGATTGCACAAGGCAACCACGACTTGTCTCGGCGCACAGAAGAACAGGCGGCGTCGCTAGAGGAAACCGCTTCCAGCATGGAGGAAATCACTTCCACTGTTGAGCAAAATACAAACAATGCACGGCAAGGCAGCACACTGGCGAACTCCGCCTCGGCTACCGCTTTAAAGGGCGGGCAAGTTGTGGAGGGCGTCGTGAAGACGATGTCTGATATTTCAGAAAGCTCCAGCAAAGTCACAGAGATTATTGCGTCGGTGGAGGCAATTGCTTTTCAAACCAATATTCTTGCGCTCAATGCAGCCGTAGAAGCAGCGCGCGCGGGGGAAGAAGGCAGGGGCTTCGCGGTTGTTGCCAGCGAAGTGCGTACGCTGGCGCAACGCAGTGCATTAGCGGCGAAGGAGATTAAAGATCTCATCGGCACCTCGGTTCAACACGTCAACACGGGATCGCAATTGGTGTCGGACGCCGGCAAGACGATGGCAGAAGTCGTCCAGTCCGTACAAAGCGTCACGGATATCATGAGTGAGATCGCGGCGGCCTCGAGCGAACAGCATACCGGTATTGCCCAGATCAATATCGCCATAACTCAGATGGACGAAGTCACTCAGCAGAATGCCGCGCTGGTCGAGCAGGCAACCGCTGCTGCTCAGGCAATGGCCGATCAGGCAGCCCGCCTTCTCGCCTCTGTGGCTATTTTCAAGGTGGAGGCATCAGGCGTTTCCGCGATGGCGCACCCTGCGGCGATAAAAACCATCACGCTTCCCCCAACGTCCCCGGTAAACAGAATCGCTGCGTAACGCAGGGGCCGGGCTCTTCGACACATCCTTGGAAAGAAATCGAATGCCAGTATCCGAACTGGACGCCGTGCTAGCCGAACTCAGCGCTCGCGAGCCCATTTTTCATTGCCGGGAATATGGGACCAGTCGCGAGGCGCTCCTGGACATGACTGCCGACGATTTTTGGGAGATCGGCGCAAGCGGCCAGATCTACAGTCGCAGCTCGGTAGTCGAAACCTTGCTGGAGCGCTACCGGGCGCAAGAGGAAGATACTTTTTCTTGTAGCGAATTTCGCATCCGGCAGCTGGCAGACGATCTCTACCAAATCAGTTACCTGTTGCAGCAGCCTGGCCGGCTTACACGAAGAACGACATTGTGGAGAAAAAGCGATGGAAAATGGAAAATCGTTTTTCATCAAGGGACGTTAGTGTCGTGAAAATCGGCACTTGGTGTTACGCCGAATCGCTGCCGGCCAGAAACGGGACATCGTAAAGGACAAGCATGAAGCTCTATTTCCTTCCAGGAGCGCCCTCGCCTGATCGGGTAAGACTTTATATTTCCGAGAAGAATTCGATGGAAAATGTTATTCGAGTTGACGAAATTAGCTTGGCGGGAGGAAAACAAAAGGAACCTGCTCATCTTGCGCGCAACAGACTCGCTAAAGTGCCTGTTCTGGAAGTGGCTGAAAACTCGTTCATCCATGAATCACTCGCAATCGTCGAATACCTTGAAGAACTGTTTCCTGAACCAACAATGTTTGGTCCAACGCCGGTGGAACGGGCTAAAGCTCGCGCCGCCGAGCGAGTCGCGGAAATTCGAGTGTTTTATCCACTCGCCCGTTATGTGCAGGCGACAGTTACCCAACGAGACCGCTTTCCGGACCCGGCAATTGCCGCGCACTTCAAGACTCAGTTTCCCGTCGGTTTGAGTTATTTAAATGAAATGATCAAAGCAGGGGGACCATTCCTGATGGGCGAAAATGTGACGATGGCGGATTGCACACTGGCAGCTATTTTAGAATTCGCCAGAGTTCACGGGATAAATGTCCTTGATCAATATGAGGCTTTGTCAGGCTGGTTTAGACACTACCGCGAGCGGCCGACGGCTCAACGTATTTTTGTGCAGCAAAATACATTGGCCTGAGAGAGCGTTTTCCTCCAGGAGCGTACCTGTCCTGCGATTCACATTGAATCCACGGTTTTTGGCCACCGGCCCACTTTGAATAGCCATAACACTCAATGCTCGTCGCCTTCATGCAGTCCCAAGAATCCGATCTTGAACAACTTGTCGGGATGCGTATTGTTGCCATGCGCGAAAGTCTGGAGCGAGTCGGCAGATTTGATGCCCGGCGCGCACGTGAACGATTCACATCGACGTTCAACCCGGAAACCTGCTACCGCATCGTGGCCGATGGCCGAACTATCGGCTTTTTCTCGTTGGATCGTCATCCAGGCGTCCACACTCTCCGACATCTTTATATCCATCCCCTGTGGCAGGGGCGAGGAATCGGCGCGCAGGTCCTCAAGCGAATTCTTGCCGATGCCAGCCGCCGGGGATGTCCCGTCAATCTCGCCGCCCTGCGCGAGAGCGATGCTAATCGTTTTTATCGAGACCATGGCTTTGAGCAAACCAGTGAAGAGGATTGGGACATTTTCTATACCTGCCGTCCCAAAAGCATAACGCCAGCATTGCTCAATAGTAAGCTTGGGAACATCCGATGGCTGTGCCGGGCAGATATTCAGCATCTGGATGTTGTGTTACGGCAGCACGTGCGCGATTTGCACTCGGGCCAGGTTGTCGAATCCGAGATCGCCGCGATCAAAACTTATATGGCAGGTGCTGCGGACGATGAGGGACGCTACCGTAGTTATCTGGTCGCTTGCGATTCAACGAACATCCCCATTGCTTGCATGGGGCTTTCACGGCCGGACTCGCGCATGAGTGCCCATGTTTTGTTGAATGCGCCGGATTATTTGGAATTGCTCAATGTGTTCGTACATCGCGATTTCATGCGAACCAAAGGAATCGGGCGATCGTTGTTAGCGGCGGTAGTTGAAGAAGCCAAAGCTGCCAGAGCCATTGGGTTACTGGTCAACAGCGGCCCACGCTACCTTTCGAGTTGGGGATTCTACGATCGGATCTTCGATGCAGATCACGGCATGTTGGTTGACTACTACGGAACAGGACGGCACGCCAAAGTTTGGAGCAAGCTACTCTAGCAACATGAGCTATTGAGTTCGACTCTCGACAGTCTGGCGCAGTCATCCAGAACAGTCCTTGGTACCCACAATAGTAGAATGACTGGAATCAAGCCCCATAACCGAGGAAAACAATATGCAATCGCCGGTCAATCCGTTCACAACGCCACTGGAGTTATACAGGGCCATCGCTTCCGTATGGTCTGCGGATACGTCAAGCCCGACGGGCGCATGGTCACCATCCAACCCGGCGCAGAATCATTGCAGCATCACGTCCCTGGTTGTGCAGGATTTTTTCGGTGGTGAAATTCTCAGCACGAAAACGTCAGGTGGAACGCACTTTTACAACTCGATTGAGAACGTGAAGTGGGACCTGACCGCAAGCCAATTTTCTGAACCCATCCCCTACGATGACACGCCCTCGTCGCGTGAATTGGCACTGTCAGACACGTCCGGTGAAAAGTACGCTCTCATCAAAGAGCGACTTTCCAGAGCCTTTTAGCGCCGATGGCGCTATCCGGCCGCAGCCCCGCTCTACGCGGGAGCGGCCGGACATCGCCACGCTAGCTCTTTTCCCTATCCCGCCGGTAAAAATTCTCTCCCGCTAAACGCCAGATATAAATGCTGAATACAAAGGGATAGTGTTGTGTATACGTATTCAATAGCACTCAAGAAATCGCCATCGATATTTTGTTACGTGTTGACTTTTTTGCCAGCGGCTGCGCCGGGATCGATAGCAGGTATCCCCATTCCTGGCCGGCAGTCGAGATCGGGATAGTCATGTGAACGCACGCGTTTCCACGGCCGCAGGTATTTATTGTCAGTTCGCTCGCTTGGGTAGCAGTGCCATATGCTTGTCCAGGATCAACTTGAGTTTGCCTTCGCGGCGCATGGTATCCAGTTGGAGATTCAGGGCCTTCAGGTGTTTGATGCATGGACTTGCCCTGGCCATGGCGATGAAATTATCAGACTCCGAGACATACGGTTTGAGGGCAACGAACATGTCGTTTTGTCCGGACGCAGCTAAGAAGGCCAATCCGCTGTAGTACCCGGTAATCAAATAATCGATACGATGCAGTTCAAGTTTCTTGAAATTCATATAGGCTTTTTGCTCCGCTTCCACCTGTAAATGTGCTCTCAGAAATTCATCGAAGCCATTCCCGAACTGATTGCCAAGCGTGATGCCGCCCTTTTTTCCGATCAGATCGTTCCATCCCGTATAGCTGAAGCTGCGCCCCCTTGCAACGAATACGGCAATGGGATTGGGGAACAGCGCGACGTTGGTGTAGGTCAGATACTCGCGTCTTTCAGGCGTGTCCTTGAGGGAAGAGATCATGTCGATCTCGCCTTCCTGTGCGCTCTTCAGCACGCGGTGGAAAGGACCGACGTAACGCACCTCATAGGGGACGCCCATGGCGGTCAGCGCACTCGTCGCGATTTCGATGCTGGCGCCGGTCAGATTTTTTCCGTCGTACCATTGCAGCGGTGCGTAGTCGGAGTCAGCCGAAATGACGACTTTTTTACATTCCTTATCTTGCGACAAGGCTGCCAAAGGGGTGAGCGCAATAAGCAAGACACATCGGATCAAAATGGACATGATCGGTCTCCCAGCGAATTTTTTTAATATTTTGCGTACTGTTTCTATACGATAAACCGAATAGGACTGATTGTGGAGGCTGAAGCCGCAAACTGTTGGGAAGATTGGTTTTCTCCAGGACGGTTGCTCGCAGGTGCGATCCCTGCAGGGATCGAAGTGTCCGGACCGGACAGGAGAAAACGTCTGCAAAGACGAAAGCCCGCAAGCGGGCTTTCGGTCTCTAAACCATCTGCAGCCGCGCCACTGCCTGCGGCATCCTTCTGCCTGCGTCTCCGGATGTCAGTACCGCGGAGCCGTCACGCAACTTGAAGGTGGAGACGATCCCGGCCAGCGATGCGGCCTGTTCCATCATCGCGTTTGCAGCCGCTGCCGCCTCTTCCACCAGCGCGGAGTTTTGCTGAGTGGCTTCGTCCATCTGGGTGATTGCAAGATTTACCTGGACGATGCCGTTGCTCTGCTCCTGGCTTGCGTTGGAAATTTCAGCAACAACGTCTGTCACCCGTTTGACGCTTGTGACAACCTCCACCATCGTCTGGCCGGCCTGCTCGACCAATTGGCTGCCGCGTTCGACCTTGGACACCGAATCGTTGATCAGGACGGTGATCTCTTTCGCTGCGGCGGCACTGCGCTGAGCCAGGCTGCGCACTTCGGAGGCAACCACGGCGAAGCCGCGTCCCTGTTCACCGGCCCGCGCAGCTTCGACTGCGGCATTCAACGCGAGGATATTGGTCTGAAACGCGATGCCGTCGATGACACTGATGATGTCGACGATCTTGCGCGACGAGTCATTAATCCCTGCCATCGTTGTGACGACCTGGCCTACCACTTCACCACCCTGGATAGCCACATCGGACGCCGACACCGCCAGTTGATTCGCTTGCCTTGCGTTATCGGCGTTCTGCTTGACGGTAGACGTGATCTGCTCCATTGCCGAGGCGGTTTCTTCCAATGAGCCGGCTTGCTGCTCGGTTCTTGCAGAAAGATCGAGATTTCCCGAAGCAATTTCAGAAGAGGCTTGTTCTATCGTCTGCGTGCCTTCCCTCACTTGCGACACGATGGAAGAAAGGCTATCCCGCATGCTCTTGATGGCGAACAGGAGACTCGCATCATCGCCAGGCTTGGTTTGCACATCGCATGACAAATCACCTGCGGCAATCTTGCGGGCGATATCGGCTGCATAGGCAGGCTCGCCGCCCAATTGCTTCAGCAAACCTCGGGTTATGAGGACGCCGACTATTCCTGAAACAACTGCGACGACGAGCGTCAATACCGCCACCAGGGTGACCGCTTGCTTCGCCATTTGCTCGGTCAAGTCATGAGCTTGCACATTTTCTGCCTCGACTTGGGCAATGACTTTGTTGATGTCCAGAACGATCTGCCTCCGTAAAGGGCTGCATTCGTTGACAAGGAAATCCCGAAACTCCTCCATCTTCCCTGCTTCCCGGTAGTTACGCGGGCGCTTGAGCTCTTCCGCCATTTGCAGCAATCCCGCCCTCGCCTTTTCAAAGTCCTTGTTGTCGGGAAACACGGGCTCCAGGGTCTTCAATGTGTCCATGTATATACGTTTTTGCTCATCAACGATTTTGAGCTCTTTTTGTGCGTCGGCGTCATTGCGGAAGACATAGGCATTGCGGGCGGCAAGACCGGTCTGGTCCAACGCCTCCCGGGCGACATACAGCGGCGACAATTTTTGCTCTTGCACAATGTCTGCCGACTTGATGGAGCGGGTTAAAGACATGATGCTGTAGAGCGAAATCCCCGCCAGGATAATGGTCAGCACGAGCAGTGCTGCGAAGCCCAACGACAATTTGGTACCGATTTTCATGTTTCGAAATGACGACATAGTTCCCCCAAGGAAATGCGAGTTATTTTTTCAAAGAAATACTTTATTCAGAACGTTCGATCATCTCCACTAAACATTATCTTTTTAATAATTCTAAGCGAAGTCGCTTGCTATTAGGGTCATTCTGGCGAAGAAACATGTTTGCCGATATCAGGGTTAACCCTAAGCCGGCAAGCAGAATGTCGTACCGCCCGGAAACTAAACACGAGCTATTTCAAATGAAGCACGCGACCGAAGAGATTTGGCGAGACTCAACAAATTAGCATTGACTTATACATTAGCAATTACTAATATAAACACCATCATGCAAACCACTTCTCTCGACACCGTCATGCGCACCCTCGCCGATCCCACGCGGCGCGCCGTTTTTGAACGGATCGTGCATGCGCACGAAATCAGCGTGGCTGAGCTGACCGAGGGCAGCGGCGTCACCCAGTCCGCCATCTCACAGCATCTGGGCTCCCTCAAGCGCGCAGGCCTGGTCGCCGATCGCGCACAGGGACGCAACGTGTTCTATCGCGCCGAACCCAAAGGCCTGGCGCCGCTTGCCGATTGGATGAGCCACTACGGCGTGTTCTGGAGCAAGCGCTTTGCCGATCTCAGAACCCTCTTGAAGGAAATTGATCCATGAATGACAGCGCCTTGAAATTGCCCACACAGGAAATCGTGGTGGATGAAGTCTTTCCTCATGCACCCGAGACGATCTGGAAGACCCTTACCTCGGAAGCATTGATGGCCCGCTGGCTCATGGAACCGCAGGGCTTCGCTCCCGTGAAGGGAACGCGCTTCACCTATCAAACCAAGCCGGCCGGCGAGTGGGACGGCACCATCCATTGCGAAGTGCTGGAGGTCGTACCCAACGAGCGCTTCGTCTATGCCTGGAAGGGTGGCCATGAGAGCAACAAGGGATATGGTTCGCGACTGGATACGATCGTCACGTTCACACTGACCGAAGTTCCGGAGGGTACCCGATTGCGGCTGGTGCACTCAGGCTTTGTCACTCCCACCAACGACACCGCATTCCAAAACATGCGCGAAGGCTGGCGCAAGGTCGTACCCAGCCTGGGCAACTTTACCGACGTGCCGCACTGAAAAACACCGGCGAACGGCACTTCAACACAGGAGAGACAGATGAGCGAGACCTACACCGGCGGCTGCGCTTGCGGCGCGATTCGATACGAAATCCCGGGCGAACCGTTTTTCATGAACCATTGCCAGTGCCGTGACTGCCAGCGCAAGAGCGGCACCGGACATGGTTCCTATCTGACATTCGCTGCCGACGGCGTGAAACTCAGCGGCGACGCAACGCAATGGGACATGGTCGCCGATAGCGGCAATGTGAAGACGCGGGCATTCTGCCCGCGCTGCGGTTCACCGGTCTACCTGCGGTTTTCGGCCATGCCGCAGATCTTTACCGTGCATGCGGCAAGCCTCGACGATCCGGGCCGGTACAAGCCGCAGGCCGTGACCTATCGCATGCGCGCTCAGGCATGGGATTACCTCGATCCGGCCCTGCCTGCCTTCGACAAGATGCCGCCCGGATGATTGAACGCGCCTGGAGCGCTTGAGGACAAAGCGCTGTATTTACTCTTGGCCTGACGATGCAGCCTGCGGCGCCAGCGTCAGCTCCGCATCGGCAGCGACATAGCGGGAATAGCGATAGTCACGAATGAAACTGATTCTTCCATTCTGCCATTCGAGCCACATGACATAGCTGGGCCGTGGATTGTTACGGTCTTCGAACACCGCGATCACCTCCCGCCCCTCCAGCCACGCAGGGACGAGCCAAACGCCGTCAATCTTGGCATAAATGGTGAAGAACAAACCGACGTCGGCTGCGCCGACTCGAAGCGGATACGTCGACTGGTTGAGCTTGACGTCGTCGGCCAGGAGGGTCCGCAGGCCGTCCCAGTTGCGCTGGTTGAAGAGTGTCACATAGCGCGCGACCGCATCGGACGCCGGGCCAGGAGCCAGGGCCGGAAGCTGGCCGGCTAGTGCATTGATTTCCCGGAGGCGCGCACGTCCCCGCGCCAGGTGGCCTTTCACGGCGTCGACCGTGAGATTGAGAAGAACGGCGATCTCCACCAGCGATTCGTCGAGCACATCCTTCAGGATGACTACGCTGCGCTGAACAAGAGGCAGTTCCGCAAAGCGAGATACTGCGGTGTTAACAGCTTCCTGGCGCATCAGCATCTCCACGGGGTCAGGGTTGGCCGCATCGACGACGTCCGAAGCCGCTGCGATTGGCTCGGCCTTGCGCACTGCCCGGCTGCGCAACAGGTCGAGAGCGCGGTTATGGGCAATCCGAAACAGCCACGGCCGCAGCGGCGTCGCCTCATCCAATTCCGGCAATGCTTCCAAGGCCCGGATCAGCGTGTCCTGCACTACATCTTCTCCATCAAAGACCGATCCCATGAGGCGCGCGCAATAGCGGTGCAACTCCGGCCGCAACGCGCCGGCCACGGCAAGGATCTCCGCTCTGCGCTCGTCGTTGCCGGCGGGCGGCCCGGCGCTCACGCTGCGGCTCCTTCCAGTACCGAGATCCCCGCACCTTTGATTCCGAACGCGACGGCATCGGCGAATTGCGGATCTTCCAGCAGGGAAACGACCATGTCGCCAAACTGGCGGGGTGGCATCGGAGCGCCGAAGCGAACGACGAATTCTTCCGGCGTAATGCCTGCGACATGCGCATAAGCATTGGCTCCCGCATCTCCGACTCCCGTGCCGAGAACCATCTGCTGCGGCACGATCGCCTGGAAGCCGATTCCCAGGTTCTTTTTTTCAGAGACGCCGTTGGCGTACCTGGCCATGGTCCAGAGCATGCGCTTGGCACCGGCATAGCCTCCTGATAGCGGCGAACCGTTCACAGCCGCGCCGCTCGACACCGTGAGGACACGGCTTCCGGGCTTGAGTGGCAGGTTGAGCGCCGCTTGCAGCCAATAGAGCCCGGCCTTGACGTCGGTATCCCAGGCCACCGTGAAGTCGGCCCAGCTCACCTGATCCAAGCGCGCCATCCGGGGTTGCGCGCCGGCATTGAGAACGAGAATATCCGGCCGGACCTCCCCAAGGATGCGATGGGCAGCCGTTTCGTCCGTTACGTCGGCCGGGATCGTGGCGACACCCAGGCGGGTTCGCACGGATTCAAGTGCATCGGCGCCGCGCGCGACGACCGTCACCTTGGCGCCCTGCGCCACCAGAGCTTCGACCAGCCCGAGCCCAAGGCCGCGGCTTCCTCCGGTGACGACGACATTCTTGCTGTTGAGATTCATGATTTGCACTCCGTTGTCCAGGTATCGCTAAGACGAATGAGCCTTGAAAAAAGAGCCAATCTGCAAGACCTGACCCGACACCCTGCTCCACTCCACCGTCTGACATACCGAACCGGTTATCCGGGATCCCGGCATTCGAGGCGAATTTTCCAAAGTGTACTTGGAACATGACCGTCAAGCGTCGCTCGCATCGGGTTGCCCGCGCCCCCTTCTGAATCGGCTCACCACGAAGCCGGTGGTGTAGCTGCGATGTTCCGTCGTTTTCTTCAGCGAGAGCTTGCGTTTGTTCATGATGTGTTCTTTTCAGGATATGGACCGGTTGACGTGATGCGGCGATGACCGGCGCCATGGCTTGCCGGGCGTTGCGCAACCGACATAAGGTGCGCAACGCCCGCACGCAGCTTGTTCAGGCAGCCGCAGACGCATGCGCCGAACTCAGTCGTCCAGGCTTCCCAGGCTCAGATTGAAGATCGTCCCGGTCAGCCCGCTTGCCTGGTCGGAGGCGGCAAAGACCGCCATGTCGGCCATTTCCGTGAGCGAGGAAAGCCGGCGCGTGTGGGTACGCCCCGCAATCAGTTCCTCGAATTGTTCCCTCGATATTCCCCACGCGTTGGCATGCAGCCCAAACACTTCCTTGATCGTGTCCGATTCCGGCATGCCATGAGGGCGAAGACCGATTACGCGAATGCCGTGAGGCGCGAGCTCCGCGGACAGGCCACGGGTCAGGGACTCCACCGCGCTCATCGCCGGCCCCACGCCGCCCATCAACGGGATGCCTATCCGTGACGGAGTCGATGTCACGGTCATGATGACGCCTGATTTTTGCCGGATCATCTGCCTGGCGGCGACCCGCGACGTCAAGAAATAGGACCTGGTGTAGGTGGCGATCGGCAGCGAGAACTGCTCGATATCGAGATTGCTCAAGGCGACACCCTGCAGCGTTGTATTGCGGATGCCGACAGCGTTGAAGGAGACGTCGACTCTTCCGACCCTGTCGATCACCGATTTCAAATGCGCTTCGATGGATTGCTCGTCGAGCGCATCGACCACGGCCGCCTCCGCCTTGCCGCCGATGCCCGTTGCGACGGCCTGGACGCCGGCAAGATTCCGGCCCGTCAGGAACACTGTGGCCCCTGCCCGGGAGAAGGCGCGGGCGACGGCGCTTCCCACCGCTCCCGCTGCACCATAAACGATTACATACTTGTCTTTAAGCTGCACAATTACTTCCTTTCTTCATACGATGGAAACGTCGTTGCCGCAGGGGCCTGACATGGCGAGAGCCGGCGTTTGCCGGCAATACACGAGAGACTTGATGAAGCACGTCTGCCATGCATGTGTAGCCAAGACGTTTGGGCGCGGCAAAAGGAGCCACGCACGCGCCGGAAGAATCGGTGCGCAGGACATCGAAGCGCGTCATCTGGGCGGCGGGATGAAGGAAGGGCAGAATCAACCGCCGATGGGCGGAGACGAAGAAAGCTGAGCGTAGCCCGGCGAGGGTGTTTCGTTCAGCCGGATTTTATGGAGGCAAATGATCGGTCGTCGGCACCGCAAAGAAATCCCGACGGCATCAGGCTATTCCCCCATGAGGATGGGAACCTCAGCCGTCAGGGCGTCAATCAACGTCCGCGTCCTCAGCGGCAGATATTTATTCTGCGGCCACACCGCGTGGATGTCGACCGACAGCACCCGGTCCATGTCCATGACGAGTTCCAGTTCTCCGGCAGCCACGTGGGGCGCACCCAGCCAGCGCGGCAACCAGGCCAATCCACCGCCCTGGACGGCGGAATCGGCGACGACCTGGAGATCGTCGTAGCGCTCGCGGCCATGCAGAAGCACTTCCTGGCTGGAGCCGTCCACATCGCGAACACGCCAGATGCGCGCCTGGGGCGTGCGTCCGTAGAGAATGCCCGTGTGTTGCCTCAAGTCGGCCACACTCGATGGCCGGCCATTTGCCGCCAGATAAGCGGGCGAGGCGAAGATTGCCATTTGTTGTCTTCCGATCTTGCGCGCAACCAGGCTGGTTGAATCCGCGATGGATCCGATTCGGATCGCCAGGTCGAAGCCGTCGGCCAGCACGTCGACAATCATGTCTGAAAATTCTGCCTCGAGCTCAAGCCGGGGATGCGCGCGCATCAGCGACCGCAGTACCGGCGCCACGCAGCGGCGCCCGAAAAGGAGGGGCGCGCTGACGCGAATACGGCCTTCCAATCCTTGCCGGCCGTCGTGCAGCGCCGATTCCATATCCCGCAGATTCGCCATCAACCGGCTGCAATGTTCATAGTAGCGCCCACCCTCGTCGGTCAGCGTCTGTTGCCGGGTAGTTCGGTGGAATAACCGAACACCGAGGCGCGCTTCCAGCTTTGCGATCGATTTGGCCACCGCCGAGCGGGTGACATTGATCCGGATTGCCGCAGCAGCAAAACTGCCGGCCTCGACTACCGTCAAAAAAGTGGAAATTCCGTTGAGCTTGTCTTCAGACATGGTTTCTCTGCGACGAAGGCATGTGAATTGTGGCCAGGCGTTCGGATATGATCTGGACTTGCGCCCGGGCGACCCGCGCTCTGTCGGCGATTGTACGGCCAGTCAACAATTGGATCAAATAACTATCCAATATGCTTCTTGATATTCGCCAATGGAGAAAACTATTCCGTTTAAACTCATCCCACGGTCACCGCCCACGGTGTCATTCAAACCCCGGCGCGCCTGACCGGCCTTCCCTTTACTCAAGAGATAAAAATGAATCTGACAACAAAAATTGCGTTACGCGGCGCTTCGTTCATGGCCGCCGCCATGCTCGCGGGAGCATGCTGGGCCGCAGCGCCCATGCAGAAATTTCAGGCACCCGGCTTCTATCGGCTGATGCTGGGCCAGTTCGAGATCACCGCCCTGCATGACGGGACCATTGATCTGGAACCGGGCAAGCTGCTGACCAACACGACTCCCCAGAAAATAAGAAAGGCGCTGGATGCGACGTTCCAGGGACCTGTGGTCCCCGCTTCGGTGAACGGCTTTCTGATCAACACCGGCGACAAGCTTATCCTGATCGATAGCGGCACCGGCCCCAGCGGCGTCTTTGGGCCAAGCCTCGGGCAGCTGTTGAAGAACCTGACGGCCTCCGGTTACCGCCCCGAACAAGTCGACGAGATATACCTCACCCATCTCCACCCGGACCATGTCGGCGGGCTGCTCACGCCATCCGGCGAGGCATTTCCCAATGCCGTCATTCGCCTTGACCGGCGCGAACTTTCCTATTGGACGGACAGCGAACAGGCCAAAAAGGCGCCGGAAGGACATCGTTCGTTCTTCCCGTTCGCCGAGGCCGCGCTCAAGCCCTACAAAGAGGCGGGACGCCTCAAGCCCTTCGACGGCAACGTTGAGCTGACACCCGGCATCCATGCCATTTCAGCAGCCGGACACACCCTCGGCCACACGGTCTACAAAGTGGAGTCGGAGGGGCAGCGCATGCTGGTGTGGGGAGACGTCATGCACGTCGGCGCGATCCAGTTCGCACAGCCGCAGGTCACGATTGTCTTCGACACCGATTCTCCAATGGCCGCCAAGGCCAGAGCGAAGATCTTTGCCGAAGCCGCCGCGGATCGGGCCATTGTCGCCGCTGCTCACCAGCCGTTCCCAGGGCTCGGCCATCTTCTGCGTACACGCACCGGATATCAATTCGTCCCCTATCCCTTTAGCGGCGTGAAACAGAACTGAAGCGGAGTGGCTCCACCCGACGGTGACCCCCGGTGAAATATGCCGTCCCGGCCCTGGTGCCGGCGGGGGTGTCGTCGGGTCCGGCTACCCCGGTATTGGCAATAGTAATGGCGATATTCGTGAAACCCGTCATTTCTGATCCTTTCGGATGACACTGATTTCCCCGTCGCTTTCCATGATCATTTCCCGCACGTGGGAAATATCCGTTACGCCGTTTTCTCGCAGTTTCGACTCGATCTCCGCCATCGTTACAAACTCCTTGCGCATGTTCCGGCGCAAGACTTTTCCGTTTCTGATCAACGTCAGTGGCCGGGGTTCAAGGAGGCGCTGCAGTGGTTTGGAATAATAGCTGGCGAAGTCGATGGCGTAATTCCAGAACGTCAAAGTGAGCACCAACAGCATCGCATCCGGGACGCTATTGGCATCTCCGCTCATGCCATTTTGCGATGCATCCGCGATGATGACTACCAACAGAAAATCGCTGATGCCCACGTTTCCGACATCTCGTCTCAACAGCAGGCGAAAGAGGATGAACAGGAATGCATACATCAATGTTCCGCGCACCACGATTTCTTCGATGGGAACACTGAATTGAAAGAGTGCTGACCAGTCGATGTTCATCCTATCCTCCACGTGCATGAAAACCATCGGTAAGCGGATATTGTGGGTGGCAAAATCCCTCTCGACTAGCAGTCAATCTCATCCCTTCATGTAGGACAAATACATCGCTCGCTTGTAACCTCGCCAACGAACGACGGCGTAAAGGCCGCCGACAGGACTGACAGTTCTTCCTTACCCTTGAAATGGATATCTTCTGCTAAGCAAGACGCAAGGAGCTCTCTACACTTCTTCACTGCTGCGTCAATTCAGGTGCGGCAATTTTTCTGGAGAACTTACCATGTCAACTCAAAATACCCGTGGCGGTAGCCATGAGCAGCATGTCAAGGCCGGTGAGCAGAGTCACAAGAATGCGAACTCCGGTTCGTCGAATCAATCGCAATCCGCGGGCGCACGTGGCGGCAGCCATGATCAGCATGTGAAGGCCGGCCAACAAAGTCACAAGAACACCAAATAGCGTTCTTCGTGCGTAAAGGGAAACCGCGTCTCTTCGGAGACGCGGCCTTGAGATGATTGCAGATATTCGGATTATCGTACGCAGCAAGGCCTCCTTCCGCAGGCCCGTTCACTACAGCAACGGATACCGTCGAGCGCAAGAAAGACACTCATCCATTGATGATTTCACCGCCGTTGGGATGCAGAACCTGCCCTGTCATGTAGTCTGCACCATCGGTTGCGAGAAACACGTATGAAGGCGCAATTTCGTAAGGTTGGCCGGGACGCCCCATCGGAACATTGGTACCGAACTTCGCAACTTCCTCTGCGGAGAAACTTGCGGGAATCAACGGCGTCCAGACGGGGCCCGGCGCCACCGCGTTGACGTGGATCTCATGCTTGACGAGTTGTTGCGCCAACGAACGTGTGAAAGCCACGATCGCCCCCTTGGTAGCCGAATAGTCGAGCAGATGTCCGCTGCCACGGTAAGCCGTCACGGAGGCCGTGTTGATGATGCGTGCTCCTGAAACCAGATAAGGCAGCGCAGCCTTGACCATATGGAACATCGAGAAGATGTTGGTGCGAAAGGTTTTTTCGAGCTGTTCTTCCGTGATCTTTTCGATGTCGCTGGAAGGGAATTGTTGGGCGGCGTTATTGACAAGAATATCCAGCCTGCCGCATTTGTCGATAGCCGCCTGCACGGCTTCCTTGCAGAATTTTTCAGACCCCACGTCGCCGGAGACGAGCCAGCACTCGCTCCCTGCCTCGCGCACCAAGCGCTGGGTCTCGACCGCATCCTCATGCTCGTCAAGATAAACAACAACTACCGTCGCTCCCTCTTTTGCGAAAGCGATTGCCACTGCTCGGCCGATGCCGCTGTCCCCGCCGGTGATGAGCGCCACCTTTTGGCTCAGCCGGGTTCCAGGGGCCAGCAGCTTCGGGGAGCTTTGGGGATGAGGCTGCATTAAATATTCATCGCCGGGCTGGTGATTCTGATGCTGTGGCGGCATGCTGGTCTGGTTATCGGATGTCGGCATGGCGAGTCTCCTGTTGACAGTCAAGGTGTCCATGCTGGAACAAACGACGGCAAGAATAAAGCAGCCGATGACGGATGCTGCCGTCAGACGATCTCTCATAATTCCGGAATAAATCTGCGACCTGTTCCGGACTGCATCCTGAAGCAGCTCAAGCGGTCTTCCGGAAATTGTCGCTTCGGCAGCAAGTCCACCTATCGGCCGTGGAGTTTCCTTGTGCAAATCGCAAGAACCGCCTGATAAGCGCATCGATATATTTTCAGATGGCGCCCCGGCGAATCACGCATGTCGCATGGTCAAGACCATGCGAAATTTGACGTCCCCGGATTTCATTTTTCCGTACGCCTCGTTAGCTTGCGCCAAGGGCAAGGTTTGAATGCGCGGCCTTATGCCGGCCATCACGCTGAAGTCCAGGGTTTTCTCGCTTTCGTACGGAGTGCCGGTGAGGGAGCCGAGAATGCTGCGCTGGCCACCCACCAGGTGGCCGGTAGAGACAGGAAGGGGATCACGGCCGGCGCCGAGCAGGATGACCCGTCCCTGAGGGGCAAGACCTTGAAGCAACTTGGCGAGAGCCTCTGTGCCGCTGAGTGTACTGATAATGGCTTGGGCGCCGCCCAGGCCGATGAGCCTTGATGCGGCATCTTCGGCATCGGTATCGATGTAGATGTGCGCACCGAGCGCCAGGGCTTCTTCGGCGATATCAGCGCCGCGACCGACGGCGACAACCCTGAAACCCATGTGCCGTGCATATTGAAGCGCCATATGGCCGAGCCCGCCGATACCCAGGACTGCCATCGTATCTCCGGCCTGCGCCCCGGATTTTTTTAGCGCATTGAAAGTGGCGATGCCCGCGCAAAGAATGGGAGCGGCTTCCTCTGCCTGCAAGTCGTCAGGAACGGAAACCAGGCCGGTGTCCTTGACCAGCATCATCTCGGCATAGCCGCCATCGCGCGTGGCCCCCATAAAGTCCTGATTGCGGCATAACTGGAAACGGCCCTGACGGCATTGGTCGCATTCGTTGCAATGGCCGCCCAACCTGCCCGCGCCGACGCGCTGCCCGAGTTTCCAACGCGGCGATACGCCGTGACCGAGGGCCGCGATGCGTCCCACTACTTCGTGTCCGGGAACCCGCCCGGGCTGCACGCCGGTTCCTTCGATGTCGCCGATGTCAGCACCGCATATGCCGCAGGCTTCCACGGCGATGAGGACTTCGTTGGCGCCGGGGACGGGCACGTTCTTCTCGGTTATTTCGAGGACGCCGGGACGGATGACGCTCATGGCGCGATAGGTGGTGCTCATGCTGTTTTGCTCCGATCAGTGGAAAGACGTCAGAAAATCTCTTGCGGCAAGGCTTGCACGCCGGTCCGTGCCGCCTCGACGGCGCCGGCAAGGTAACCGGGGAACTGCACCGACCATTCGCTGGCGATGCCGGTCAGGCTGTCGGTGGCGCTCAGCGCTTCCAGCTGATGGTTGGCCTGTTCCAGTTCACGCGTGCGTTCGGCCACCAGTTCTTCCAGACGCTCGTTGTGCTGATGGACCTTGCTGGCCATCTCGTTGAAGCGCTGCGACAGCACCGCGATTTCATCCCGGCCTTCGTAGTCCATTCGGATCAGGTAATTGCCGGTGCGGGTCGCTTTCATCACGCCGACCAACTGCTTGAGAGGCAGCGAGATGCTGCGCGCGATGATGAACGACAGCACCAGCGCCAGGATGAAGCACAGCACGCCGATGGCGATGATCTTGTTGCGGATCGAACGCACTTCGGTGTTGAGCGCATTGAGCGGCGTGATGTTGACCACCATCCAGTTGGTGTGCGGCACCGGCGCGAAAGCGGCGAGCTGCTGCTTGTTGTCGCCGTCACGGTAAGACACGAAATTGTCGCGGCCCTCTGCCACGTTGCGGGCAACGGCGACGACCAGGCCTGACTCCGGCGCATTGCCGTCGGCAGCATTGGCGCTCACGATGACATGGCCGTCGCGGGCATCGATCACCAGCATGCGCGAACCGTATCCGAGGTTGACCGATTCGAAGATGCGCGAGAAGTGCAGCGGGCGCAAGCCGACGAACAGCGTGCCGGCGACGCGGTTGTTGCTTTTGAACAGGATGTCGCGCAGCATCACCACGCTGTTCTGCCCGGCGGCAGTGCTGTAGACGTCCCAGTAGGGACGGCCCTTCATGTCGGGAGCATCTTCGGCGAAGCGCGCGACGCCGTCGCCGAGCTGGGCGAACACCTGCGGATCCATGATGCGGTGGCGGCGGTCGAGCACGTATTTCTGATTGACGTATTCGAAGGAGCCGTAATTTTCCAGCAGCAGGCGGATGATCTCGCCATGCCCGGCGGCGCGCTCGGCAGGGTTCTTGCTGTAGTAGCCGGCGAGCGCATTCTGCATGCGCTCCGACATCGCCAGTTCTTCGCTCGAGGATTCGATCTTCTCGATTTGCTGGAGCATGTTCTGCGCTACTTGCTTGACCAGTTCGGCGGCGAAGATGCGCACCTTTTCCTGCGAGGCGCTGCTCGATTCGCGATACGCCACGATGCCGGCGATCACCAGCGGCAGCATTGACACCAGCAGGAAGGAATTGATCAGCCGATAGCGGATCTCGATCCGGCGCAGCAGCTTGAGCGACAGCAGGTCGAGCATCTTTCTCATGCGGCGGCGTCCTTCCGGCGAAGTGCGGGTGCGCGGCTCATGGCTTACTTGTTCTCCGTGCGCGCTTCATGGCGGATCGACCTGTCGAGCGTCAGCGCCGCCTGCCGTGGCGAGGTCTTGCCGAACAGGACCGATTGCAGCAGCGGATGCAGCAACTCGATGGTATTGGTCGGCAGGTAAGAGTAATAAAGCGGCGCCGTCAGCGGCGCCTGCGTCACCTGACGGACGTAGTCGACGATCAGCGGGTCGCTCACCACCTTGCCGCTGACCTGCTTGAGCGGCGGGATGTTCTGGCGCTTGTTCTGCTGGATCGCAAATCCCTTGCCGTAGATGAACTCGAGGAACTGCAACGCCGCCTTCTTGCGCGGCGTGTCGCACACGGCGAAACCGGTCTCGCTGCCGACCACCGGCACCACTGTCTTGCCGCGCGCGTTCCAGGGCGGCACGAACACGCCGGTGTCGAAATCCTTGCCGTGCATCAGCGCGCCCGACGACCACGTCCCCTGGAACGCCATCGCCGCCTTGCCGTCGGCGAACAGCCGTATGCCTTCGTCATAGCTGGTGTTCATGAAGCCGCGCTGCAGGTACCCCTTGTCGGCGATCAGCTTGATCCGGGCGAAGATGTCGACGGCGTCGCCGTTGGCGAGGTCGAGGCTGCCGTCGGCGATACGCTGTTTCCAATCGCGCGGATGGTGCGCCGCCACGCCGTTGGCGAAGCCGAAACTGAACGGCCCGTTGGCCAGCGTGTTGGGAAAGGCGCCGGTCCAGACCATCGGCGTGAAGCCGGCTTTCCTGAGTGCGGCGCAGGCCGCCAGGAATTCTTCGAAGCTGGTCGGCGGTGCGGCGATGCCGGCGCGTCGGAACATTGCCTTGTTGTAGTAGATCAGCGTCGCCGCAACGCCGCCGGAAATGCCGAAGCGCTTGCCGTGCCGGCTGGTCCAGTCGGGTTTGAGCGATTCCAGCATGTTGTTCCAGGCCGCAGTCTCGCCGAGATCGGTCAATATGCCCTGTTCCGCCAGCTCGGCGCTGTAGGCGTTGGGATTGACCGAGACCAGGTCGGGCAAATTGCGGGTGGCGATCTTGGGCTTGAGGTTTTCTTCGACTGAATTGCCGATCATGAATTGCACATCGACGCTGATGTTCGGATGGGCGCGATGGAATTCGTTGGCGATGCGATGCATCTCGTCGGGCCAGTCGGGCGCCCACACCAGTGCCGTGATCTGCGTTTGCCCCAGCGGGGTTGGTCCGGAAGAGACCGTGTCGGCATCCTGTCCGCACGCCCCCAGCAAGCACAGCAGGAAAGCAGGAAGCAACCGGGTGACAGGGAACATGGCCCGCGCGGCGATTCTTGTTATTCTTCCCTCACTCATGAATCTTCCTGAAGCTTCCCCAAAGATACGGCTCAAAACATTCTGAGTAGTACGAGAGTGTCGGTCAAACAAGCAATTCTGACGGCATCTCATGTGAATTATTGTCGATGATCAGTGTGCCATCTTTTTGGTTAATTGCTGAATGAATGTTGAGTGATCATCAAAAAAAAGATTGCGAGAGCCGTAACTGCCGGTCGTGCCAGGATCGCGCGGTACCAATCCGGAATGTATCGCGTGTCTGGTGTTGCCGCATTGCCGTACCGCAATCGTCGCCTGAAGGAATACCCGTCAGCCGGTATAATGCGGCATGCGCGTTTTCCTGCGCGCCACGCTTCTCCTCTCATGTTCCGATCGTTCCCAGCCTTGTCTTCTTATGCCGGCCATCAACAAGGCCATCAATAAGCCATCGGCCGGATTCGGACTTTTGTACTTTCCTCATGCAAACAGATTCTTCGCCTTTTCAGGGCAAACGTCTTCCCGGCTGGTTGATCCTGATGGCCGCGCTGACGGCGATGGGCGCCTTGTCGATCGACATGTACCTGCCCAGTTTTTCCTTCATCGCCAAAGACCTCGGCGTGGCCAGCAGCACCATCCAGCTGACGCTGTCGACTTTCCTGAGCGGGCTGGCGCTGGGACAGATGTTCTACGGCCCGATCAGCGATCGCTTCGGCCGCAAGCCGCCTTTGTATTTCGGTATCTGCCTGTATGTGCTGTCCTCGATCGGCTGTACGTTTGCCCCCAACATTGAAACGCTGCTGGTGCTGCGTTTCTTCCAGGGCCTGGGCGGCAGTTCCGGCATGGTGATCCCGCGCGCCGTGGTGCGCGACAAGATGGGCGCCGACGGCGCGGCGCGCGCGTACTGATCTGCATGCTGCCGCTCACGCCCGACACCGCCGGCATCCTCAATCGCGAGACCCTGTCGCAGTTGCCGCGTGGCGCCTACCTGATCAACCTGGCGCGCGGCGGCCATCTGGTCGAAGCCGATCTCCCGCCCTTGCTGGAAAGCGGCCAGATCGCCGGCGCCACGCTGGACGTATTCCAGGAAGAGCCTTTGCCACCGCAGCATCCGTTCTGGACCGATCCGCGCATTGCCGTCACGCCGCATATTTCCGCATTGACCGTTCGCAGCGAGGCGGCCCGCCAGATCGCCGAGAAGATCGTCGCCTTGCAACGCGGTGAGGCGGTGGTCGGACTGGTCGATCGCAGCAAGGGGTATTGAGCGGCGGCGGCCGACGCAGAAAACTCAACCTGATATCATCAAAAACTACCCAGAGCATAGGTAAAGGAGACACCCATGAGCTTGCCCAAGAAAGTCAAAATCGTTGAAGTCGGTCCGCGCGACGGCTTGCAGAACGAGAAGGAAACCATCTCCGCCGAACTGAAGATCGAGCTGGTCAATCGCCTGACCTCGGCCGGCTTCGTCAACGTCGAAGCCGCCTCGTTCGTGTCGCCGAAATGGGTGCCGCAAATGGCGACCTCGGGCGAAGTGATGCGCGGGATCGCGCGCAAGCCGGGGGTGATCTATTCGGCGCTGACGCCCAACATGAAAGGCTTCGAGGCTGCGCTGGAAGCCGGTGCGGACGAGGTCGTGATTTTCGGTGCGGCCTCGGAGGCGTTCTCGCAAAAGAACATCAATTGCTCCATCGCCGAATCGATCGAGCGGTTCCGCGAAGTCGCGCTGGCGGCCAAGCAGAACAATATCCGCTTGCGCGCTGCAGTCAGCTGCGCCTTCGGCTGTCCGTATCAGGGCGAAGTCCCGCTGTCGTCGGTATCGGACGTGGTGGGCCGCTTCCGCGATCTCGGCTGCGATGAAATCGACATTGCCGACACCATCGGCGTTGCCACGCCAAACAAGGTGGCGCCGGTGATGCAGGCCGCCATCCGGGAGTTCAACATCGACGGCTTGTCGGGACATTTCCATGATACCTACGGCCAGGCGCTGGCGAATATCTACGCCAGCCTGGAAGTCGGCATCACGATTTACCATTCATCCGTGGCCGGACTGGGCGGCTGCCCTTACGCCAAGGGCGCGACCGGCAACGTCGCGTCGGAAGACGTGCTGTACATGATGCAGGGCCTCGGCATCGAGACCGGCATCGACCTCGACATCGTGGTCGATGCCGGCCAGTTCATTTCGCAGCACCTCGGGCGCAAGGCTGTCAGCCGCGCCGGCAATGCTATTGCGGCGAAGCGCCTGGGATAGTCACGCGCGCCTTGGTTTTTGGTCGTGAAAAAACGGCATGGTCGTGTAGCGACCATGCCGTTTTTTCATGCCGTTGCTTCAGAACTCTTCCCATGAATTGCCGTCATCGGCGCCGGCGGCGGCAGGCTTGAGAGCGCCTGCCGATGCTGGTGCCGATGCGGCTTTGCTTTGCGCCAGCTTCGGCGCTGCTGCCGGCGCTTTCGCAGGTTTGGCCACGGGCGCCGGCGTGACTTTGCGCGCTGCAGGAGACGTCGCTGCAGGCGCGGCATGCCTGGCCGGCTGTGCGGGGCGGCCATGCTCGCTGCCGGACAACTTGAAGACGCTGACCGCCTGCGCCAGCAAGTCGGCCTGCTCCTGCAGGCTTTCGGCGGCGGCCGCAGCTTGTTCAACCAGCGCGGCGTTCTGCTGCGTAATCTCGTCCATCTGGGTGATGGCGCGATTGACTTCCTCGATGCCGGTGCTTTGTTCCTGACTGGCGGCGGTGATCTCGCCCATGATGTCGGCCACATGCTTGACCGAGGTCACGATCTCGTTCATGGTCGAACCGGCTTCGTCGACCAGCTTGCCGCCGGCGTCGACCTTGCCGACCGAGTCGCTGATCAGTTGCTTGATCTCTTTCGCGGCGGACGCCGAGCGCTGCGCCAGGCTGCGCACTTCGGAGGCCACCACGGCAAAACCGCGGCCCTGCTCGCCGGCGCGCGCGGCTTCCACTGCCGCATTCAATGCCAGGATATTGGTCTGGAACGCTATGCCGTCGATCACGCTGATGATGTCGACGATCTTGCTGGAACTCTCCTTGATCGATCCCATGGTGTGTACGACGTCGCCGACCACTTTGCCGCCCTTGACGGCGAGTTCCGACGCCGAGGTCACCAGCGAGTTGGCCTGGCGCGCGTTGTCGGCGTTCTGGCGCACGGTCGAGGTGAGTTCTTCCATCGAGCTGGCGGTTTCTTCCAGGCTGGAGGCCTGCGATTCGGTGCGATTGGACAGGTCGGCATTGCCGGTGGCGATTTCTTTCGACGCGACATTGATGGTTTCGGTGCCGGTGCGTACATTGCCGACCACGCCCGCCAGTCCCTGTCCGATGCCGTTGATGGCGCCCATCAGGCGGCCGATTTCGTCGTCGCGCTCCACCTTGAGTTCGGCGGTGAGGTCGCCGGTGGCGAGCCGTTCGGCAACCGCGAGACTCTGGTCGAGCTGCTTCTTGATCAGTACGTACAGCGCATACAGCACGGCCACCGAGACCACCACCATCAGGGCCAGCATGGCCAATCCGACGGCGTAGGCGATGCTGCCGTCGCGGCGCGCCTTGTCGAGTTCGTTGCCGGTGCGTTGGTCCATCAGCTTTTGAAATTCATTGATCGGGCGCATGATGGAGGCGGCGTTCTTTTCATAGACGTCGTCGTGCACCAGCTTGCGCGCCTTTTCCAGGTCCGGAGCATCCTTCTTCGCGAACTTCCCGGAGCCGTCGTCATACTCGCCCTTGACGGCGTGCATGGCGATTTCTTCGGTCTTGATCAGCGCAGTCGAGAGCGACTGCGCTTCGTTGAGCTTGGCGAATTCCTGGTCGGTGAAACCGGCTTGTTTCATGAGATCGGTCATCGATACGGTGCGGCCGTCGGGGCGTGCTTTCTTGCCGCTGCTGACGGCGACGATATCCCAATAGATGCTCTCGTAGCGCGGATCTCCGGTGACGACGTAGCTGCGCACGGACTGAGTCAGGTGTTCGGAGTTGCTGCGCACTTCATTGGCCAGTTTGTAGGACTCATAACGCGAGTCGCCGGCTCTTTCGATTTCGTGCTGCGCTCGCAAGATCATCTGCAATGCGCCGAACATCAGCAGCGATAGCACCGCCAGGATGATGAAGAAAAAGAAAAAACTCCGCTTGAGCGTGAACAGTTTACGCATTGCCGTTCCCCTATTTCCGTAAGAGATTCCGCCCGCATCAAAGGATAGGGACGTGTGAAGGCAGCGTGGCGCCGTGCAAGACGGCGCCACGTGTCAGATGGCGATCAGATGAAAAGCGTCAGTGCTTGTAGCGACTGCGAGTGCGCACGTGCCGGAGACGTGCATGCAGGTAGCGACTGTGAACGGTCGCCGCGACGACGAGTCCGCCGGCAATGGCGGCCACGATCAGGAAGGTATCCATATATCCCCCTCGGAAAAAGATTACCTTTTTGTAGGCCAGAACGGCACTGCTACGCACCTGCAAGTAGGTGTGGCGTACGGATGCGTAGAACTGTCTTCGACTGGCTTGTGGAAAACATAACATGTTTACAAAACAATATGTCCAGGCGGAAGTAAAAAATATTCTATGCAACAACATAAAAAGCACGGTCGTAAGATTTTATATTTTATAATCTGCCGATTACCTACAACGATGAGACGCCGCCATGCCCACTTCCGCCCTCCCAGCCGTGCTGCAGAACCTGCGCCTGCCCGTCATTGCTTCACCGATGTTCATCGCCAGCAGTCCGGCGCTGGTGGCGGCGCAGTGCAAGGCGGGCATCGTCGGCTCCTTCCCCGCCCTGAATGCGCGTCCCGCCGAGCAGCTCGATGTCTGGCTGACCCAATTGCAGACGGAATTGGCGGCCCACCAGGCGGCGCATCCCGACGCCGTCATCGGCCCGATCGCGGTCAACCAGATCGTGCACCAGTCCAACGACCGCCTTGCCCACGATGTGGAAGTCTGCGTGAAACATCGCGTGCCGATCATCATTTCCAGCCTGCGCGCGCCGCCGAAGGAAATGCTCGACGCCATCCACAGCTACGGCGGCATCGTGTTGCATGACGTCATCTCGATCCGCCACGCGCAGAAGGCGCTGGAAGCCGGCGTCGACGGCCTGATCCTGGTGGCCGCCGGCGCCGGCGGCCATGCCGGCGCGCTGTCGCCGTTCGCACTGGTGGGCGAGGTGCGCAAGTTCTTCAAGGGGCCGCTGATCCTGTCGGGCGCCATCGCCACCGGCGACGCCATCGTGTCGGCGCAGGCCATGGGCGCCGACATCGCCTACATCGGTTCGCGCTGGCTGGCGACCCGGGAAGCCAACGTCAGCGACGAATATCGCCAGGCGATCGTCGACTCGACCGCGGCCGACGTGGTCTACACCAACCTGTTCACCGGCGTGCACGGCAACTACCTGAAGAAGTCCATCGTCAACGCCGGCCTCGATCCGGAAAACCTGCCCGAAGCGGACAAAACCAAGATGAACTTCGGCTCGGGCGGCGACACCAAGGCCAAGGCCTGGCGCGACATCTGGGGCGCCGGCCAGGCGGTCGGCCTGATGGACGATGTGCCGACCGTGGCTGAAATGGTGGATCGCCTGGAAGCCGAATACGTGGCTGCGCGCCGACGCCTGGCGCTGTAAACCGGTCATCCGGAGGTGGTCCGAAGCAGCTCCGACAGACGGCTTCTGTCGGACAACGCCGCTATTTGCAAATGAGTTTGTAACTCGCGGCACTTCTCACGCGCTTGTATGTCGTACGGTCTCAAACACCCTACAACGTGAGGATTTTATGACCAGCTTTCTCCGCACCAGAAAAGATCGCCACCCGAAGCCGGAAAACAAGGCGCGTCTGCCCCATGAGCAAGACCAGTCCGGCGACAGCCAGCGCAGCGACGTCGAGCAGAAGGAGATGCGGCGCGCCTATCAGGACATCCGCGAAGGCCAGGTGGACACCGATCTGCGCGGCAGCGGCGGTCTCGACGAGATCAACAAGGGCGCCGGCAAACGCGCCAGCGAAGCACCGCGCAAGGACGACCCGTTCGACAAGTCGCATTGATCATCGCAGACGAACGTACTCAGCGGCGCGGGACAGCGCGCATTGACAGAAAATCAAGAGACGATTCAAAGGCCGACAGGCGCCTGAGCACACGGCCGCAAGCGGCGTTGCCGGACCAGCCGTACACCAGTCATACAATACGCCGCCCATCAGCGGCGTATTGCATTTGGGCGGCGCAGTTCTGCCGCCATCGCGGCATCAGCGACGGCCGTGGACTTCGTCAGAGCCTCGACGCCGTCATCCACTCGCGAATGATGGCGAACAATTCCTGCGGCTTTTCCATCGGAGTCATGTGGCCGCAATCGCGCACGATCTCAATATGCGCAGCCGGAATGCGCCGCGCCATTTCTTCCGATTCCTCCACCGTGCGCAAGCGATCGGCATCGCTTGCCACGATCAGCGCCGGACAGGAGATGCGATGCAGGTCGGCATAGCTGCCGTCGCGCAGCGTCGACAGCTGGCGCAGGAAAACTTCCTTGCCGTTTTGCAGCGCCATCGCTTGCAGGCGCTGCAGCAACGCGGTGTCGCCGGCGCGGTCGGGATGCATCGATGACGCCAGCGCACGCGAGGTCAGGCCTTTGAACGGCGCCTTTTCCGCCAGCGCGATCTGCGCCAGCGTCGAGGCCGATTCCTGCGCGCTTTGCGGACGCGAAGAGGTGTTCAGCAAACCCAGGCCGAGCACCCGCCCGGGTGCTTTCAGCGTGATTGCCTGGGCCACGAAGCCGCCCATCGAAAATCCGAACAGCACGAATTTTTCCGGCGCGTTGGCCAGCACGCGTTCGGCCATCGCGTCCAGGGAACTGTCCTGGCCGAGGTCGCCGAAATGCAGTGTGCCGAGCGTGGCCAGGTCGCCGCACATGTCATCCCACAAGGACGCGTTGAGCATGAAGCCCGGTAGAAAAACCAGATCGCGCATATTGTTGTTCTCTTCCCAATCAGATTATTTTTGTGTTGCCGTTTTTTCGCGCGCCTGCAGGGTCATGACGTCGCCGTCTGCGGCAAACAGCTCGAGCGTGCGGCCGGTGATCTTGTAGCGTTCCAGCGCCTGCAACCAGTCGAGGAAGACCGCCTCGAACTCCATCGCCTTGCCGGGACAGGCCATGCGGGTTGCGGCGGCATGCCCGATGGTCAGGCGACCGCCGTCGCGCAGTACGTACGGCGCGGTAAACGGATTGCACCAGGCCCGCCCGCTGACGCTGGCGCGGGCGCCGTCATCCTGGAAGCTCAGGATCACCGGCGCACTGCCCTCGCCGCCGCGCGGAATCTCATGGCCCGGCCAGCTGGTCAGTTCCCAGCGTACGCTGGTCAGTGCGGCGCCGTCATTGCCGCTCGGTTGCGAAGCGCAGCCTGCCAGTCCGAACAGCGCCGCCATCATTGCAAGATATCGTTTCATGATCGATGCCCTCTTCAAGGTAGAAAATCATTCCAGCCATTTGGCCCGGCTGGCCGCCAGCGCCACCGCGATGCACAGCGTGCCGATGAACGCCAGGCCCGCTTGCAGGCCGAAGCCGTGCGCCAGGAAACCGACCACCGGCGGTCCGATCAGGCCGCCGCTGTAACTGAGCGTGGCGACGCCGGCCAGCGCAATGGCGCCATGCCGTCCGGCCGCGCTGAACACGAACGGGAACACCATCGCCACGCCGGTGCCGGCAATCGCGAAACCGCCGATGGCCATCGGAATATTGAGCGCCGCCACCGCGATGAACACGCCCACCGCCGCCAGCAGCGCACCGAAACCGACCACCTTGCGCGCGCCCCAGCGCTCCTTGAGGCGGTCGCCCACCAGCCGCGCCAGCAGCATCATGCCGGCGAACCCGGCATACGCCAGCGGCGCACCGCCGTCGCCGGCGCGCATGTGGTCCTTCATGTACAGACCGCTCCAGTCTGCAATCGATCCCTCGACGATCGCGCCGCAGAATCCGATCAGGCCGAGCGCCACCAGATGGCCGTGCGGGATCGCAAAGATCTTCTTGTCCGCGCTCGGCTCCGGCCGGTCGTTGGGCATGGCCTTGTAACCCAGCCGCAGCGGCAGCAGGAACAATACTCCCAGCGCGAGGAAATGCCAGACCGGCGTCACCTCAAGTGCGGCCACGGCGCTGCCCAGCAAGGCGCCGCTGAAAGTGCCGACGCAGAACCATGCATGCAGCAGCGACATGATGGAACGCCCGGCCTGTTTCTCCGCCACGGCGCCGAGCGCATTGATGGCGACGTCGAAGCAGCTCGAGGCGGCGCCGTAGATCGCGCTGAACAGCATCAGCAGCGCCAGGTTGGGCGCAATGCCCAGCGCCGGCAAGGTCAGCAGCAGCACCAGCCCTGCATACCACGTGGTACGGCGCGGACCGTAGTGCGCGTTGAGCCAGGCCGCCAGCGGAAACGAGCCGACCGCGCCGAGACCGCCGCACAGCAGCACGATGCTCAGCGTGGCCGCATCGAGCTGCAGGTTGTCGCGGATCGACGGAATACGCGCCGCCCAGCTGGCGTACAACAATCCCAGCATGAAAAAGAAAAACGGAATGGCGCTGCGCCGCCAGCGAGCACGCCATGTGGACGTGCCGGCATTCGCATCGGCGGTCGAATCAGGAGTCGAATCCAGGGTCAGGTCGGTTGTCATGCAATCCAGAGAGGAATAAACTGCGTCGGCTGCCATTATCTCGCATCCCGCATGTGCCGATGATGTTCATTCCATTCACCCTCGCAGCCGTTTCATTTTTTTGCATGCCCGACCTCGCCGACCCGATACAAACAATCCATACCCTCCAGACCCAGGCCCTCGACGCGCTGCTCGCCCTGCAACACCTGATCGACAATTACACCCCGCTGCACGAAGACCGCGTCGCCGCGCTGGCGCTGCAGATCGGCCGCCGCCTGGAACTCGATGCGCCGCGCCTGCAGGCATTGCATATGGCCGCACGCGTGCACGACATCGGCAAAATCAATATCCCGCTGGATATCCTCAACAAGCCGGGCAAGCTCAGCGAGGCCGAATTCGACTTGATCAAGACCCACGCGCAGACCAGCTACGAGGTGCTCAACCGCATCGACTTCTCGCTGCCGGTCGCCGACATCGTCCATGCGCACCATGAATATATAGACGGCTCCGGCTATCCGCGCGGCCTGCGCGGCGACGATATTCTGCTGGAGTCGCGCATCCTCACCGTCGCCGATATCGTCGAGTCGATGTCCGAAGACCGCCCCTACCGCAAGAGCCTCGGCATGCCCGCCGCGCTGCAAGAAATCAGCCGCCTGCGCGGCATCAGGCTGGACCCGGCGGCAGTCGACGCCTGCCTGCAACTCTGCGCCAACGAACACTGACAAGTTCCGCTACACTCTTGGCATCGCCGCGGCAGCACGGACGCGCGGCACTACAACAATACTTACAGCGGCGCTCCAGCAGGGCAGCCGCGATATCCAAGAGACAATCTCATGCCAGAACCGATCGCCGCCGCCGAGCGGGATTTCATCGTGCGCCATCCGTTGCTGACCGCCCTCGCCCTGTCGCTGGGCACCGCCATCGCGCTCGGCGTGGCGCGCTTTTCCTATGCGCTGCTGCTGTCGCCGATGCGCACCGACCTCGGCTGGCCCTACCTGATCGCAGGCGGCATGAACACCGGCAATGCCCTCGGCTACCTGCTCGGCGCACTCATCACACCGCCGCTGATGCGCCGCTTCGGCACGCACAAGATGCTGATCGGTGGCGCACTGGCGACAGCCTTCTTCATCATTCTGTCGGGGCTGTTCATCGATACCGCGACGCTGCTGGCGCTGCGCATCGTGACCGGCGCGGTGAGCGCCTTCATCTTCATTTCCGGCGGCATCCTGATCAGCCGCCTGGCGGCGCTGCACCCTCGACGCGCGGGATTTCTGCTGGGCCTGTTCTACGGTGGCAGCGGCATCGGCATCGTCGCGTCGGCCTGGCTGGTGCCGGCCACCATGGCCGCCGCTACCGCGCATGGCGTCGCCCATAGCTGGCAGTGGGCGTGGCTGGCGATGGGACTGCTGAGCCTGGTCGCGACTGCTTTCATGGCGCCGCCGGCGCTGCGCATTCCGGCGCTGCCGCCGCAGACCCATGGTGCGGGACGCTTCCGGATGCGCACGCTGAGCTTCGGGCTGACCAGTTACTTCATGTTCGGGCTGGGCTACATCGGCTACATGACTTTCGTGATTGCGCTGCTCAAGGAGCAGGGCATGTCGGCGTCGATGATCACGCTGTTCTACACGCTGCTCGGACTCGCCGTGATGGCGTCCTCGCGATTGTGGGCCGGCATGCTGGACAAGTTCAAAGGCGGTGAATCACTTGCCATCCTCAATGCGTTGCTGAGCGTGGCGACGCTGTTGCCGGCCGTGACGGCGGCGCCGGCGGCGGTGTTCATCTCTGGCTTGCTGTTCGGCGGCGTATTCCTGTCGGCGGTGGCGTCGACCACCGCGCTGGTGCGCCACAACCTGCCACCGGCCAGCTGGTCGCTCGGCATCAGCGCCTTCACGATCGTGTTCGCGGCGGGCCAGATCGTCGGCCCCAGCATCGTCGGCTGGATCGCCGACCGCAGCGGCGGCCTGCAGCAAGGCCTGCTGTTTTCAGCGCTGGCATTGCTGATCGGGGCGCTGCTGGCGTGGCGTCAGCGGCCACTGCATCTGCGGAAGAATTAAGCACCGCTGATGTCGGGCATAATCCGGATACCCTGACACCACGATCAGCCTTTACGAAAAACAGGAACGATATGGACCGACTTGAGTCGATGGCGATTTTCCTCGCGGTGGTCGATGAAGGCGGATTCGCCGCGGCCGCACGCAAGATGAAGATCTCGCCGCCCGTGGTCACGCGCGCCGTGGGTGATCTGGAAGCAGCCATCGGCGTGCGGCTGCTGACGCGCACCACGCGCATCGTGCGCGTCACCGACGTCGGTGCGCGCTACGCCGATGACTGCCGCCGCGTGCTGGCCGACATCACCGAAATGGAGGACCTGGCAGCCGGCGCCCACGGCGCGGTGCGCGGTCGCCTGGTGGTCACGGCGTCAGCCATGTTCGGCCGCATGTACGTCACGCCGATCGTGGTGGAGTACCTGCGGCGCTATCCCGAAGCCGAAGTCGAATGCCGTTTTTCCGACCGTATCATCAACCTGATGGACGAGGGCATCGACGTGGCAATCCGCATCGGCCAGCTGGCCGACTCCAGCTATCAGGCGATCCCCGTCGGCACGGTGCGGCGCGTAGTGTGCGCTTCGCCCTCTTATCTGCGCGAGCACGGCACGCCGCAAACACCGGACGATCTCAGGCAGCACGTGATCGTGTCCTCCAACGGCGTCGCGACCTCGCCGGACTGGCGCTTCACCAAAGGCGATACGAGCACCATCGTGCGCGTGCAGCCGCGCATGACGGTCATGTCGAACGATGAAGCGATCATCGCTGCGCTCGACGGCTTCGGCATCACGCGGGTGCTGTCCTACATGGTGGCGGCGCAGCTGTCGGACGGCCGGCTGGTGGAGGTGTTGCGCGAGCATGAAACACCGACGCTGCCGGTGCATGTGGTGCAGCATGAAGGCCGCCATGCCGCGCGCAAGGTGCGCGCCTTCCTCGATCTTGCCGTCGGGGAACTGCGCAGGAAGCGGTCAGGAATGGATTAAGCCCCGCATTATTCTCAAACCGGGAATAGTCCATTGTCCCTGGCGGCGATTCTCTTCATCTGCGTTATCAGCAACACTGGCAACTCCTCAACACACCACCTGGAGCTGCCATGAAACTCTACTACCATCCCCTGTCAGGCCATTCGCATCGTGCCCGCCTGTTCCTCTCGTTGCTGGGCGCGCAACATGAACTGGTGCTGGTCGACCTGAAAAAGGGCGAGCAAAAATCCCCTGAACTGCTCAAGCTCAACCGCTTCGGCCAGGTTCCCGTGCTGCAAGACGGCGACACCGTCGTCAGCGATTCCAACGCCATCCTGGTTTACCTGGCCAAGTCGCTCGGACGCACCGACTGGCTGCCGGAAAATCCGACCATCGCCGCTGCCGTGCAACGCTGGTTGTCGGTAGCCGCCGGTGAGATCGCCCGCGGCCCGGCTGCCGCGCGCCTGGTCACCGTGTTCGGCGCGCCGATCGATGCCGAGGATGCGATCCGCCGCGCCCACGCCATCCTGACGCTGGTCGAGCAGGAACTGTCGACACGCACATGGCTGGCGGCGGAGCAAGCCACCATCGCCGACATTGCGCTGTACTCGTATATCTCCAGCGCCCCCGAAGGCAACGTCGACCTGAGCGCCTATCCGCACACCCGCCAATGGCTGACGCGGATCGAAGCGCTGCCGGGCTTCGTCGCATTCCAGAAAACCGCCGTCGGCCTGGCCGCATAACGTATAGCAGAGGAGCACCGTCATGACTTCGACACAGCCGACCCAAGCTACATCAATCGCGCCCTCCGCCTCCCCCTGGCATGAAGGCGAGCTGACCATGCAGCGCAGTGTCGGCGCCGTCGAACGCATGGTGGGCCCCGGCCGCAACCAGATGTCGCGGGCCTGGATGCCTGACCAGCATCGCGAGTTTTATGCGCAGTTACCGTTCGTGATCCTGGGCGCCGTCGATACGGCAGGCGAAGTGTGGGCCACCTTGCGTGCCGCCCGGCCCGGCTTCATGCACGCCGACACCGCCGAGAAACTCACGCTCGAGCTCCCGCGCGATCCGCTCGACCCCGCCGACGCCGGCATGGAAGACGGCGACGGCGTCGGCATGCTCGGCATCGAGCTGCACACCCGCCGCCGCAATCGCATGAACGGCCTGGTCAGCAGGCAATCGGACGAGCGCTTCAACATCGACGTGACCCAGGCTTACGGCAACTGCCCGCAATATATCCAGTTGCGTCAATATGAATTCACCGATGCGCCTGCCGGTGCGGTCAGCAAGCTGCCGGCGCTCGACGCCGACGCGGCCGCCATGATCCGTGCGGCCGATTCGTTCTACGTCGCTTCGTACGTGGTGCGCGATGGCAAGAAACAGGTCGACGCCTCGCATCGCGGCGGCAAACCCGGTTTCGTGCGCATCGACGACGACGGCGTGCTGACGATTCCGGATTTCTCCGGCAACCTGTTCTTCAACACGCTGGGAAATTTTTTACTGAATCCGCGCGCCGGCCTGGTGTTTGTCGATTTCCGCAACGGCGATCTCTTGCAACTGAGCGGACGCGCCGAAGTCATCATCAATGCGCCCGAAGTAGCTGCCTTCATGGGTGCGGAACGCATGTGGCGCTTCACGCCGCAACAAATCGTGCGTCGGCCCGCCGCCTTGCCGTTGCGATGGGTCGACGTCCCTGCCGGCGCCTCGCCCAACGCGCTGATCACCGGCAGCTGGGAAGATGCCGCCGCCCGCCTGAAGGCGGCTGAACTCGCCACGCAATGGCGGCCCTTCCGCGTCAGCAGGATCGTTGCTGAAAGCGCGGCCATCCGCTCGTTCCATCTGCTGCCGGACGACGGCGCCGGCATGCCGGCCGTCATGGCGGGACAGCATGTCTCGGTAAGGCTGCCGGTTGCCGGGGGCGGCATGCAGATCCGCCAGTACACCTTGTCAAGCGCCCCCTCCGACGCGTTCCTGCGCATCAGCGTCAAGCGCCAGGGATTGTTCTCCGACCATCTGCACACGAAGATCAAGGTCGGCGACATCATCGAAATGCGCGCGCCGGCCGGCAACTTCACCATCGATGCCTCGGTGCGCCGTCCCGCCGTGCTGCTGGCCGCAGGCGTCGGCGTCACGCCGATGCTGGCGATGCTGCGTCACCTGGTCCATGAAGGCATGCGCAAGCGCTACCAGCGGCCGGTGTGGCTGTTCCAGTCGGCGCACAGCAAGACCGGGCTGGCCTTCGGCGAAGAGATCGCCGCCCTGGTCAGCGCCGGCAAGGGCGGTGTGCGCCACGTGCGAGTAGTGAGCCAGGCCGATCAGAATGAGCAGGATGTCGAAGTATCAGGACGCATCGACATCGCCTTGCTGAAGCAGAGCTTGCCCTTTGACGATTACGATTTTTATCTGTGCGGTCCGGCTGCATTCATGCAGCAAATGTATGACGGCTTGCGCGCCATGAACGTGACCGACGCGCGCATCCATGCGGAAGCATTCGGCCCGTCCGGCCTGCAACGCCAGGTCGACGAGCAGGCGGCGCGGGTTCCGTTGGCGCCGCCTGCGGCCCATGCGGTACCTGTGGTATTCATGCGCTCGGCCAAGGAAGCACGCTGGACGCCGGAGAGCGGATCCCTGCTGGAACTGGCGGAACAGCGCGGCCTTGATCCGGAATCAAGCTGCCGCGACGGCCGTTGCGGCACCTGCCGGACCCGCGTGCTGCAAGGGGAAGTGACTTATGCGAAGACGCCCGATTTCGCCGTGGCGGAAGATGAAGCCTTGACCTGCTGCGCGATGCCGGCCGAGGGTTGCGCGACGCTGCACCTGGAACTGTAGTCCCCGGGCAGCATCAAGGTGCGCCGTCCGGACCTCAGGCCAGATGCTTGCGCAGCGAATCGGTCAGTGCGCCGCAGGCTTCATCGGTGCCGACCGTGATGCGCAGGAACTGATTGATGCGCGCGCTGGTGAAATGGCGCACGATGATGCCGTCGCCACGCAAGCTGGCGGCCAGGCCGGCGGCGTCATGCTGCGGATGGCGCGCGAAGACGAAATTGGCGGCCGACGGCAACACCTCGAAACCGAGCGATGCGAGTTCGTCCGCCAGCTTGCTGCGGCTGGCGATGACGGCGTTGCGGGTACGGTCGAAATGCGCATCGTCTTCCATCGCCGCAGTCGCGCCGGCGATCGCGATACGGTCCAGCGGATAGGAATTGAAGCTGTTCTTGACCCGTTCCAGCGCACTGATCAGATCGGCATGGCCGACAGCAAAGCCGACCCGCAGCCCGGCCAGCGAACGCGACTTGGACAGCGTCTGCACCACCAGCAGATTCGGATGGCGCGTCACCAGATCGATGGCGCTGTCGCCGCCGAAATCGATATACGCCTCGTCGACAATCACCACGCGATCCGGATTGCCGGCCAGCAGGCGCTCTACTTCATCCAGCGCTAGCAGGCAACCGGTCGGTGCGTTCGGATTCGGGAAGATGATGCCGCCGATGGCCTCGCCCTGGCCGAGATAGTCGTCGACGCGGATCGTGAAATCCTCGGCCAGCGGCACCGCACGATATTCCACTTCATACAGACTGGCGTAGGTCGGATAAAAACTGTAGGTGATGTCCGGGAACAGGATCGGCGCGCCATGCTTGAGCAGCGCCTGGAAAGCATGCGCCAGCACTTCGTCGGAACCGTTGCCGACGAATACCTGCGACGGCGACAAGCCGTGGCGTTTTGCAATCGCCAGCTTGAGCGGTTCGGCGTCCGGGTTCGGATACAGGCGCAGGTTGTCGCCGATTTCCTGCGCCATGGCGGCGATCGCCTTGGGCGACGGACCGTAGGGATTTTCGTTGGTGTTGAGCTTGACCAGCTTGCTGATCTTGGGCTGCTCGCCGGGGGTATAAGGCGTCAGGCGGCTGACGATGGGGCTCCAGAATTTGCTCATGGGAATGGTTTTCGCGCTGCTTCTGCAATAAAACAGCAATGGTAACAAACCCGGGCCCGGCGCGCGTCAACTGGGGAGGCGGCTGGCGCATTAAGGGCATGCGCAAGGAGGGTTGCGCGACGTGCCTGGAAGCAACTGCGAGCAATCAGGAGCGGTCCCGGGCGCGACATAACAATTCGATAACAACAGATAACGATAGCGAAGGAAGCATCCGCATGGCCACAGAATACGAAGTCCCAAGCCCGCACGAACATCATCTGGAACACGTCGCCGAACACGCCCATGGCAGCGGCGACAACTTCGCCGGCAAGATCGCCGTCATGACCGCCATCATGGCGACCGTCGGCGCGCTGTTCAGCTTCCAGGCCGGTTCCACCGAGAACGCAGCCGCGATGAACAAGAACAACGCCGCCATCAAGAAGACCGAGGCCGCCAACCAGTGGAATTATTACCAGGCCAAGTCCAGCCGCCAGAACCTGGCTGAACTGGCTGCAACGATTCCCGGTGTCGATTCAGCGAAATACAATGCCGCCGCGGAACGCTACAAGTCGGAGAAGGAAGACATCCGCAAGGCCGCTGAAAAGCTGGAAGAAGAATCCAAGGCATGGGACGAATTGTCCGAAGTCAAACTGCACCAGCACCACCGCTGGGCGCAGGCCATGACGGCGATCCAGATCGCCATCTCGCTGGCGGCGATCACGCTGCTCACGCGCAAGGACTGGCTCAAGAAGATTTCCTACACGGCGGCCGGCGCGAGCGTGATTCTGGGCTCGCTGGCGGCGATGCATATCTGAGTCGCTGAAACCTGCTCTCCCTGCGCAGCGAGAGCAGGCAGAGGTGCTCAGGTTTTTGCTTCAATGTGATACATGCCCCATGGGCATAGCGCAAACCGTGCGCTGATCGGTTTTTCCATGATGTCCGGAAAACTGTCGGCATCGTACACCGCCCACAGGGGACCGAGGCCGCCAAGCGGAATCGGTTTGCCGTCCAGATGCGTGGCGACGATGAAGCGATACTTGCGGATGTCGGCCAGCGCCACCTGCACCGCATAGCCGTCGACGGCGCGCAGCAGCACGTCGCGCGCCGCGCTTGCGCCGGCAGCGTGGGCGACATCCGCCAGCAAGGGGCCGCTCAGCACATGCTGCCTGTTGTCGTATTCCAGCGTGGGCTTGATGGTGGTCTGCGGCAAAGCACTCAGGGAGGCGAAGTCGAAGGTGTGCGCCCGGTTGAATTGCAGCTTCTGCTTGGCCATCATCTGATCCAGCGCCGGATCGAGCGCGCCGCGATTGCCTGCGCCGATGGCGCCGGTCAGCGTCAGCAGCACCGGCCCGGCATCTTGTGCAGCGCTGCAGGCAATCGACTTCTTGTTGGCGGCCATGGCGGTGGCGCTCATGCCGAGCAGGCCGGCGGCGAGGAATTGTCGTTTCTTCATGATGGTCTCCTTGTTCAGCACAGGCGATGCGCAGCATGATGCCCGATAAATGCCGGCGACGGCGACAAAAAAGCGGACCGGAGTCCGCTTTTTTTCATTTGTATCGGTAAAGGCGTCAGGCCCGGTCTTGCGGTGGACGACCGCGCCAGAAACCGGCCAGCATCGACCCCGACAGATTGTGCCAGACCGAGAACAGCGCGCCTGGCAGTGCCGCCAGCGGCGTGAAATACAGCTTGCCCAGCGCAGCCGCGAGGCCGGAGTGCTGCATGCCGACTTCAATCGCCAGCGTGCGGCAGATTGATTCGTCGAAGCCGAGCAGACGGCCGCCCCAGTAACCGCCCAGCAAACCGATGGCGTTGTGCAGGATCACGCCCACCAGCACCACCAGACCGACCGAGGCGATGCTGGCCTGGCTGCCGCCGACCACCGCTGCAATGATCAGCAGGATCGCGACCATCGACACCAGCGACAGGTAAGGTTCGATGCGGCGGATCAGCTTGCTCGCGAACAGGTTCAGCACCAGGCCCGCCACGATCGGCACCACCACGATCTGCACGATGCTCATCAGCATCGCATGCGCGTCGAAGTGGATCGAAGCATCGACATACAACTCGGTCAGCAACGGCGTAGCGAATACGCTCACCAGCGCCGACAGCGTCGAGATCGTCACCGACAGCGCAACATCGCCGCGCGACAGATAGATCATCACGTTCGACGCCGTGCCGCTGGCGACGCTGCCGACCAGCACCATGCCGGCGGTCAGGTCAGGCGGCATGCGCAACAGCTTGGCGATCGCCCAGGCGGCCAGCGGCATCACCAGGTAGTGCAGGATGATGCCGGCGGCAACCGGCGCCGGGCGTTTGACGATGCGTTTGAAATCGTCCAGCGTCAGCGTGACGCCCATGGTCAGCATGATCAGCGTCAGCAGCAGCGTGACGTGCGGACCGATCGGCGTGAAGGTGGCGGGAGAAAAATACGCGGCGGCGGACAGCAGCAGCGCCCAGACAGGAAACAGGCGGGTAAGACTGGCAAGCATGATTGAGATCGATTCGGCGGAGTAAGGAAAAAAGAGAATGAAGAGTAGCTCCGCGGATGGCGCGCGAGTGAAACGGAGGCGGTAACGAATGCACTGAATAAAAGCTGATATGCGGTCGCGCCGGCCTCGGCCGTGCGTCTTGTGGAAACACGAGGGCGTCATTTTACCTGCGCGCGCCAATCCTTGCCGGCAGGCGCCTTGCGGACGCTGGACTACGCCGTCTCAGCGCATCGTATTGGTCTTCATCGGTTTCCATTTCTGGTTCTGCACTTCGTAGATCGTATAGGACGGCGAACGCGGATTGCCGACGGCGTCGAAGGCGATGACGCCGGTGAGGCCCTTGAAACTGATCTCGTGCAAGGCGTTGGTAATCTTGTGCGGATTGAGCGAATTGGCCTGGCGTACAGCGGCCATCAGCACATGCGCTGCGTCGTAGGCGTACGGCGTCATGATGGAAATCTGGAAATCGAAACGCTGACTGAAATCGGCTTCGAACTTCTTCCAGCCCGGCATCTTGTTGAACGGCATGCCGGTTTCCTGGGCCACCGTGCCGTTGGCGGCGATGCCGCTGGAGATCAGGAATGACGACCCTACGATGCCGTTCATCGACGTCACCAGACGCGCCTTGACCTCCTCGCGCAGCATGCTTTTCGCCAGCATGCTGGTCTGCTCGGAATAGCCGCCGAAGAAAACGGCATCGATGTCCTGCGCCTTGACGCGACGCAGGATCTCGCCGAAATTCATCAACACATCGCTGACCGAATCTCGGCTGACGATGACCCCGCCGTGTTCACGCGCCACCTCGCTGAAGCGCGAGCTGACGTTGACGCCGAAGGTGGTGCCGTTGTCGATGACCGCAATGCGCTGCGCATGCAATTCCTTGACGACGTACTCACCCAGGTAAATACAGGCATCGTCATCAATGCCCAGCATGCGGAAGGTCGTCCGGAATCCCTGGTCGGTGTACCTCCGGAAACTGGACGTGGGCGAGATTTGCGGTATGCCGGCATCGGCAAAAATCTTCGACACGGCGATGCTGGTGTTGCTGTTGGTGCCGCCGATGACGCCAACCACCTCGGCCTGCACCAGCGCCGTCGCCACACGCCGCGCGCGTTCGGCGTCATTGCGGTCGTCCATGCGCACCAGGCGGAATTGCACCCGTTTGCCATTGATCTTGAAAGGATTGCGGTTGGCTTCGAAGATCGCCAGTTCGGCTGCGTTGGCCAGGCCCTTGCCGAAACTTTCCGATACGCCGCTGAGTGCGCCCACAAAGCCTATCGTCACGGTCTGGACTTCCTCGCCGGCGATCGCTCCGGAAGCGTACAGCGCCAGCGACAATACGCATAGCATCAGCATGCGTCGATATCTCGGGAAAAGCATGTCACCTCCGTGTGAACTTGTCTTAGCAAACGCTTGTTCTTATACCTCACGCGGAGTTACGACTCGATCAAAAAAATACGAAAAGACGCCACCATTACATTGTGGCGCTATAAACAAAATGCCCCGCAGAGCGGGGCATGGTTGCGCGATGGCAATTACGGTATCAACGGGTGACCGGCTTGTAGCGAATACGCTTCGGCTTGGCGCCTTCTTCACCGAGGCGCTTCTTCTTGTCGGCTTCGTACTCCTGGTAGTTGCCGTCAAAGAAGCTGACCTGCGAATCGCCTTCGAACGAGATGATATGCGTGGCGATACGGTCAAGGAACCAGCGATCATGGCTGATCACCAGCACGGTGCCGGCGAATTCCAGCAGCGCGTCTTCCAGCGCGCGCAGGGTTTCCACGTCGAGGTCGTTGGACGGTTCATCGAGCAGCAGGACGTTGCCACCTTGCAGCAGCGTCTTGGCCAGATGCAGACGGCCGCGTTCACCGCCGGACAAATTGCCGACGATCTTCTGCTGGTCGCCGCCCTTGAAGTTGAAGCGGCCCAGATACGCGCGCGACGGCATTTCGAAACGGCCGACCGTGAGGATGTCGGCGCCGGCGGCGACGTCTTCAAACACGGTCTTCTTGTTTTCCAGGTCTTCGCGCGACTGATCGACCAGCGAGATGCGCACGGTAGGGCCGAGCACCAGTTCGCCGCTGTCCGGCTGTTCGCGGCCCGCCAGCATGCGGAACAAGGTCGACTTGCCGGCGCCGTTCGGGCCGATGATGCCGACGATGGCGCCGGCTGGAATCTTGAAGTTCAGATTATCGATCAGCAGGCGATCGCCGTAGCCCTTGCTGACGCCCTTGAACTCGATGACTTCATTGCCCAGGCGTTCGGCCACGGGGATGAAGATTTCCGAGGTCTCGTTGCGCTTCTGGTATTCGTGTTCGGAGAGCTCGTTGAAGCGCGACAGACGCGCCTTGCTCTTGGCCTGGCGGCCCTTCGGGTTCTGGCGCACCCATTCGAGTTCCTTGGCGATGGTTTTCTGGCGCGCCGATTCGGTGGCTTCTTCCTGCTTCAGGCGGGCTTCCTTCTGCTCCAGCCAGGAAGAGTAATTGCCCTTCCATGGAATGCCGTGGCCGCGGTCCAGTTCGAGGATCCATTCGGCGGCGTTGTCGAGGAAATAGCGATCATGGGTGATCGCCACGACGGTGCCGGGGAAGCGCAGCAGGAATTGCTCCAGCCAGTCCACCGATTCGGCGTCCAGGTGATTGGTCGGTTCGTCGAGCAACAGCATGTCAGGCTTGGACAGCAATAATTTGCACAGCGCTACGCGGCGCTTTTCACCGCCGGACAGCACGGCGATCTTGGCGTCCCAAGGCGGCAGGCGCAATGCGTCGGCGGCCATTTCCAGCTGCTGGTTCAGGCTGTTGCCGTCGGAGGCGGAGATGATCGCTTCCAGGCGCGCCTGCTCGGTGGCGAGCGCGTCGAAGTCGGCGTCTTCTTCCGCATACGCGGCATAGACGACGTCGAGCTTGGCTTGCGCTTCGAACACTTCACCGAGCGCGCTTTCGACTTCCTGACGCACGTTCTTTTCCGGATCGAGCTGCGGCTCCTGCGGCAGGTAGCCGATGTTCAGGTTGGGCGCCGGAGTCGCGTCGCCTTCGATTTCCTTGTCGATGCCTGCCATGATTTTGAGCAGCGTCGATTTGCCGGAACCGTTCAGGCCGAGCACGCCGATCTTGGCGCCGGGGAAGAAGGACAGCGAAATGTCCTTCAGGATCTGACGCTTCGGCGGCACGATCTTGCCGACGCGGTTCATAGTGAATACGTATTGAGCCATGTTTGGATGCCAATAATGAAGGTAGAAAAATTTGCTGGGTACCGTGATGCAGCCTGAGGCCTCAGGTTCAGGCGCTCAGTGCGCGGCCCTTGGCGGACCACAGGCGCCACAATCCTTCCACGGAGTATACAGCCAGCGCGACCCAAATCACCACGAAACCTGTCAGGCGCGGCCCGTCGAACGGTTCGTCATAGATGAAAACCCCGGTCAGCAGTTGCATCGTGGGCGAGATGTATTGCAGCAATCCCAACAAAGACAAGGGAATCCGGCGCGCCGCGCGGGCGAACAACAGCAGCGGAATCGCCGTCACCGGGCCAGACAGCACCAGCAGGACCTGCGACATCGGCGAGGCTTGCAGGAAACCGTTGCCGCCATTGGCCGCGGTGACCGCCAGGATCGCCAGCACCAGCGGCGCCAGCAGGATGGTTTCCAGCGCCAGGCCTTCCAGTGCGCCGAGATAGGCGATCTTGCGCAGCAGGCCGTAGACGCCGAAGGTGGCGGCGATGACCAGCCCGATCCACGGCAACGCCCCGTTGCTCCAGGTCAGCCACAACACCGCACCCAGCGCCATGAAAACCGCCAGCCATTGAAAGGGGCGCAACTTTTCCTTGAGGATCACGTAGCCCAGCAAGACGCTGACCAGCGGACTCATGAAATAGCCGAGACTGGCGTCGACGATGCGGCCGCTGTTGACCGCCCACACGTACAGCACCCAGTTGCCCGACAACAGCAGCGCGCTGACCAGGAAGCCGAGCAGCACGCGCGGCTTGCGCACCACCGCGCCGAGCCAGGCCCACTGGCGTTTCCAGGAGAGCACCGCGATCAGAAACAGCAGCGACCAGAAAATGCGCTGCAACACGATGTCGAACGACGAGACGTCCTGCAGCAGCTTGAAGTAAAGCGGGAACAATCCCCACAGGAGGAAACAGCTTATCGCGTAAAACATGGCGACCTAATAGATGGGCAAAGGATGAAAAGCGGCAGCGCAAAAATGGAAGCGCCGCGAAAACTTGGGAAAGTTTCGCGGCAGCAAGGCCATTATCACAGGATTTTTCCATTCCGGCTGGAGACGCCGGAGTTTGCGTGGCGCAGGGGGACTACAGCGTCACGACGAAACGGCCTTCGATACGTGTAATCTCGCAATCGACCTGCGCCGCGCGCCGCTCGATCACGAACACGTCGGCGCCGCCGACGGTGATCATCGGGTGGTGCCAGACGCCGCGGCGCAGCGTGACGCCCTGGCCCGGCTCGACGATGAAGGCCTGGATGGCGTCTTCATCGGGGCCGTCGCCGCCCTGCGTCACCACCACCAGCATCCGCCCCTGCGCCATCGGTACGAAACTCTGGCTGCCCAGCAGATGCCGCTCGAACATGGTCAGCGCATAGGGTGCCACATGCGTACCGTCCTGCGTGCGAAAGATTGCTGCGCAGGCTTCACCGCCCTGCTCGCTGACGTCGAGCCGGGTCAGGTCATCGAAGCGTTGCGCCGTGCCGTCGTTGATCGGCGAACTGTTGCCGCGGCCATCGCCGTTCGGCGCGATGACGTCGCCGAACGGCGCGAACGCGGCAGGCGTCAAGGCTTGTGCAGCGATGACACGGACGGGCGAGGACAACTCAGGCGAGCTCATCGATGAACTTTCTCGACAGGCGGATCAGCGCCTGGTCGCTGCCTTGCGGTCCGATGAGGGAGAAGCCGAACGGCGCGCCGTCCAGCGTCATCAGCGGCAGCGAAATCTGCGGGCAACCGGACAAGCCGGCCAGGCACAACATCCGCACCGCCTGGTTGCGATAGTTCTCCAGCACCTCTTCCGACTCGCTCAGCAGCGGCGCAATATCCGGCATGCTCGGCAATACGATCACGCGGTCGTCGCCGAGCAGGCGCAGGAAATCTTCCTTGAAGCGCTGGCGCACATTGCTGTGTTCTTCCATCTGCTGTGGCGTGATCTTGCTCGACCAGGCAAAGCGCTCGGCGACGCCGGGGCCGAGTTGCAGGCCATGGCGGGTGATGGTGTCGCCGTGATTCTGCCAGGCCTCGTATCCCTGGATGTGGCGGAACGCCCAGTACAGGGAGTCGAACGACGGCGTCGCGGTCTTGACCGGCAGCGGCGTGCCGATCAGGCCGGACAGGCGCTCCAGCGTCTGCATGAAAACGTCCTGCACGCGCGGCTCGAGCAAGGCCAGCACGTCGGCTGCCACCAGCACCTGCGGCATCGCCGGTGCGCCGTCGGGCAGCAGGCAGGTATCGTCCCGCAGCAGCACCTCGCCGACGCGTGCAAAGCTGTCGATGTCGCGTGCGAACCAGCCGCAGGTATCGAACGACTGCGCCAGGTCCATGCAGCCCTTGAGGCTCACGCGTGCATGCGTGGGACGCAGGCCGATCAGCCCGCAGTGGCTGGCGGGAGCACGTACGGAACCGCCGGTATCGGTACCGAGTGCAACATCCGCCAGCCCGTTGGACACCGCAGAGGCCGACCCCGAACTGGAGCCGCCTGGAATCCGGCCGGGCGCGCCGCCGTTGCGCGGCGTGCCGAAGTGGGCGTTCTTGCCGTTCATCGAAAACGCCAGTTCATCGGTATAGGTCTTGCCGACGAAAGTGGCGCCCGCTTGCGCCAGTGCCGTCACCGACGGCGCCGATGCCGTCTTGATGCCCGACAGCGCCAGCATGTGCGGATTGCCGCAACCGGTCGGATAGCCGGCGACGTCGAAGATGTCTTTCACCGCAAAGCGCAGCCCCGACAGCGGGCCCGATGAAATTGCCGTCACCGCCGGGGCGGGATAGGGAACGAAACAATGTGCTGCTGAGCTTGCTGACGCGTCGACGGGCATGGATGATTCTTTCGGACGGGAAGAGAAGGTATTGATCTGATTGCTCATGGTACGGGACGGTTCAATGCGTCGCTGCGGCGACCGGGTTGATCTGATGAATCTGGTGTACACGCAAACAGCTCACCACATGGCCCGGCGACAATGTCTCCTCACGCGGCTGCACGCCGGCGCATTCGGCGGCGGCATATCGGCAGCGTTCGGCGAACGCACAGCCGGCCGGCAAGTTGCTCAGGTCCGGCGGCGCACCGCCGATGGTTTCCAGGCGCTGGCCTTTTTGCAGGGCGCCGTGGCTGCGGCTCTTGAGCAGCGACAAGGTGTAGGGATGGCGCGGCCGCGTCAGCAACTCGGCTGCCGGACCCTGCTCGATGATCTTGCCGGCGTACATGACGGCGATGCGATCGGCCACTTCCGCCGCTGCGCCGATGTCATGCGTGACGAAGACGATGGACAGGCCGAGTTCCTTTTGCAGATCGCGCAGCAACAGCAGGATCTGGATCTGCACGGTGGCGTCGAGCGCCGTGGTCGGCTCGTCGGCCAGCAGGACTTTGGGCGAGCACGACAAGGCCAGCGCGATCATGGCGCGCTGGCGCATGCCGCCGGACATCTCGTGCGGGTAAGCATCGAGGCGGCGTTCGGGACTGGGAATGCGGACTTTCTGGAACAGGCTCAGTGCCTGCCTGTGCGCCTCGGCCTTCGATACTTTCTTGTGGCGGCGGATGGCTTCGATGATCTGCGCGCCGACGGTGTAGACCGGATCGAGCGCCAGCAGCGGCTCCTGGAAAATCATCGCCACCGTGTCGCCGCGCAGCGCCGCCAGCTCACGCTGCGACATCTTCAGCACGTCCTTGCCGTCGACTTCGAGGCCCCCGCTGATGCGCGTCGAACGTTCGGAATGCAGGCGCATGATGGAACGCAAGGTGACGCTCTTGCCCGAGCCGGACTCGCCGATCAGGGCCACCACTTCACCTTGGCCGACGGTGAGGTTGACGCCGTTGACGGCGCGGATCAGTTTCTTCGGCGCGAAGAACTGCACTTGCAGATCGCGCAGGGTAATCATGTCATGCATGGCCGGCCTCGCTGAAAACGGAATCGAACTGGGACGCGGTGTCGGCTTCGTAGCGCAGGCAGGCGACACCGTGGCCGCTGTCGTCGCTGGAGAACGTCGGCGCGCGCTGGCTGCATACCGGTGCCGCAAATGCACAACGCGTATGGAAGCGGCAACCGCCGGGTGGGTCGATAGGATTGGGTGGATCGCCGGCCAGCGGCGCTTCCATCGTGCGTTGCAAGGGATCCATGCTGGGCATCGATTTCAGCAAGGCGCGCGTGTAAGGATGTCTGGGATGATCGAACACCTGGTCGGACGAGCCGATTTCCACCACCTGGCCGAGATACATCACCAGCACGCGGTCGGAGATGAAGCGCACCACGTTGAGGTCGTGGCTGATGAACAGATAGGTGAGGCCGAACTCTTGCTTGAGGTCGAGCAGCAGATTGAGCACCTGCGCCTCGACCGACTTGTCGAGCGCCGAGACGGCTTCGTCGAGGATCACCAGGCGCGGCTCCAGCGCCAGCGCGCGCGCAATGTTGACGCGCTGGCGCTGGCCGCCGGACAACTCGTGCGGATAGCGGCCGGCGAAACGCTCCGGTTGCAAACCGACACGCGCCAGCAGGTCGCGCGCGCGCGTGATCGCTTCGCGCGACGGCAGGCCGTGCACCGTGGGAGCAAAAGCAATCGAATCCTCGATCGTCATGCGCGGGTTGAGCGAAGAGTAACTGTCCTGGAACACCATCTGCGTCTGCCGGCGGAACTGCCGCAGCGGCAGGGCGCGCGAACCGACCGTTTCACCGTCGAACACCAGCTCGCCGCTGTCCTGGCTGATCAGCTGCATCAGCACGCGCGCCGTGGTCGACTTGCCGCAGCCTGATTCACCGACCACGCCGAGCGTCTCGCCCTTGAGGATGTCGAAGTTGACGCCGTCGACTGCGCGCACTGCACTGCGCGGCGAGGCAAAGGGCATGAACGGCAAGCCCTTGCCCTTGAGTGGAAAATGCTTGAGCAGGTCGCGTACCTGCAGCAGAGGCTGGCGCGGTCCGCCGATATCGCGTTCGTCTGTCATTGCTTGACCTCCATCGCCGAACGCAAACCGTCGGACAACATGTTGAACGAAATCGATGTGATGAAAATGAATGCCCCCGGCAACGCCGCCACCCAGGGTTGCGTGTAGATCGCCGTGCGCAGGGTATTGAGCATCAGGCCCCACTCCGGTTCGGGCGGCTTGACGCCGAGACCGAGGAAGGACAAACCCGAGGCCAGGATCATCGACACCGAAATCAGGCTGGTGGAGTACACGAAGATCGGCCCGAGCACGTTGCCCAGTACGTGGGCGCGCACGATGGTGAAGGCGCCGGCGCCCGAGGCCCGCGCCGCATCCACGTAGTCGCTGCGGCGCACCTGCGTGGTTACGCTTTCGGCGATGCGCGCAATCTGCGGAATGAACACGATGGTCAGCGACGTCAGCGCATTGACGATGCCGGCGCCGAGCGCGCCCGACAGGGCGATTGCCAGCAGCACCGAAGGAAATGCATACAGCACATCGATGGTGCGCATGATGACGGTGTTGATGAAGCCACCGGCATAGCCGGCGAGAATTCCGATGCCGCTGCCGATGACAAACGCCGTCAGTACCGGCGTGATGCCCATGAACAGCGACAGGCGTCCGCCCAGCATCAGGCGCGATAACAGGTCGCGTCCGAGTTCGTCGGTGCCGAGCAGATGGTCAGGCGTGCCGATCGGTTTGAGGCGCGCAAACATCGATGTGGCGAAAGGATCGGCCGGCATGATCCACGGCGCGAACACGGCGATGCCGATCAGCGTGAGCAGGATGACGGCGGCGATCATCGCCAGCGGATTGCGCACGATGCGCGCGGCGACGTTGGCCCAATGGCCGCGTGAACGTTTGTAGGCCGGCGGATGGATGGCAGAAGTTGCGGAAGTTGCGGGAGTTGCAGCAGTCGCTTGCAGGGTAGACATGATCATGCCCTTTCTATGCGTGGATCGAACACGGTTTGCAGGATGTCGACCAGCAGGTTCAGCGACACGAAGAACAGCGCCAGCACCAGGATCGTGCCTTGCAGCAGCGGCAGGTCGCGCTGGAAGATCGCCTGGTTCAGCAGGAAGCCGGTGCCGGGCCAGGAGAACACGGTTTCAATCAGGATCGAGCCGCCCAGCAGGTAGCCGAGCTGCAAGCCCATCACCGCCATTGCGGTCGGTGCGCAGTTCTTGACCACGTGGCGGAACACGCCGAATTCGCCGAGGCCGCGCGCCTTCAGGCCGATCACGAATTCCTGCGCCAGGATGTCGGCCACCAGCGCACGCACGGTGCGCGCGATGATGCCCATCGGGATGAAGGACATCGTCACGGCCGGCATGATCAGGTATTTGACGTGCTCGACATCCCAGATCCACGCGGCCGATCCGTCCGGTCCGGCGCCGGTGGCGGGTAGCCACATCAGTTGCGACGAGAAGATGATGACCAGAACCATGCCGAGCCAGTAATGCGGCACGCTGACGCCGACCACGGAAATGAAGGAGGCGATCTTGTCGACCCAGGAGTTGCGGAAATAGCCGGCGACAAAACCGAACAGCGAGCCGAAGAAGAAACCGATCAGCGTCGCCAGCGCCGCCAGCATGAAGGTATTGCCGACCGCCTTGAAAACCTCCTGCGCGACCGGCCGTCCGGTGGCGATGGAACTGCCGAGATCTCCGTGCACGGCACGCCAGACCCAGCTGAAAAACTGTTCGGGATAGCTGCGATTGAAACCGTAAAGTTCCATCAGCTGCTTCTGCAGATCGCCGGATGCATCCGGCGGCAGGATGGCCACCAGCGGATCGCCCGGTGCGATATGGACCAGCATGAAGCACAGGAACGCGACGCCCAGCATGATGGGCATGGCATACAGTACGCGGCGGATCAGATAGGAAATCATGGGCGTCTTTGGTAAGTATTGCTGTCTTGCTTGCGCGCGGCGCCGCCCTCGCGGTGCCACGCGCAATGTTCACAACATCGGTTCAGGCGGCTCAGTCCATCGTCATCGTGGCGATGTCGATGAACCAGCTTTGCGGCTGCACCACGCCCTTGACCTTGGCCGAGATGGCGCGCGGACCGGTGTCATGCGCGACCCAGACGAATGGCGCTTCGTCGACGATCTTGGCGTGCAGCTGGGCCAGCAAGGCGTCGCGCTGTTTGGCGTCGAAGGTGGTGCGCGCCTTGGCGATGATGGCGTCGACTTCAGGGTTGCTGTAGAAGCCCCAGTTGTTCGATACCGGCGGCGCCGCCTTGCTGCTGACGAAGCGCACCATCGCGAAGAACGGATCCATCGCCGCGAAGCTGATGTTGACCGCGTCCGACCCGTGCGCGCTTGGATCCTTGGCGCCGATACGCCAGTTGGTGTACAGCGTGTTCCATTCGATCACGTCGAACTGCACATCGATGAAGCAGGCCTTCAGGTTCTGCTGCATGAATTCATTCATCGGCAACGGCTGCATCTGGCCGGAACCGGACGCCGAGATCTGCACCTTCACCTTGAGCGGCTTGGCGGCCGAGTAGCCGGCTTCGGTCATCAGCTTGCGCGCGCCGTCCGGGTCGTACTTGATATGGAAGCTCGGGTTGCCGCGCCATGGATGGCCCGGCTCGACGGTGCCGGTGGCTTCGCCCATGAGCCCGCCCAGCAATTGCTTCATCGCCGGACGATTCACGCACAGGTTGGCGGCGTAGCGCACGCGCTTGTCCAGCCACGGCGAGCCGGGCACGAAGGACAACTGCCACGGCCACACATGCGGTTGCGGATTGGAGTAGATCTTGAAGCCGCGCGCCTTGATGGTGTCGAGCGCATCAGGTGCGGGCGCCTCGATCCAGTCGACCTGGCCGGACAGCAAGGCGGCGGTGCGCGAATTGGCTTCCGGCAGCGGCAGCATCACGACCTTGTCGATTTGCGGACGGCGTTTTGGATCCCAGTATCCGGGATTCTTGGCCAGCTCGAGACGCTCGCGCGGCACGAACTTGGTCATCTTGAACGGCCCCGTGCCGGAGGCGTCCGCAGCGAAAGCGGCCCAGGCCTGCTTGGCGCGCTCAGCCTTGTCGCTCACCGAACCCGGCACCGCGGCCAGTTTCTTGGCCCACTGCAGCGGCGAGGCCATGAACAGGTTGGTCAGGTTGATCGGCAGGAAGGAGTCCGGCTCGGAGGTGGTCAGCTCGACAGTGAGGTCGTCGATCTTCCTGGCGGTGCGCAGCGTCGGCATGCGCGATGCGGTCACGCCGACCTGGCTGGGATCGAAGTTGGGCGCGTCCTTGTCGAGCACCTTGGCGACGTTCCACACCACGGCGTCAGCGTTGAAAGCGGAGCCGTCATGGAACTTGACGCCCGGGCGCAGCTTGAAGATCCACTTGGTCTTGTCCTTGGCGTCGACCGCCCAGGACACGGCCAGGTCGGGAATCACTTCGCTGGCCTTGTCGGCCTTGGACAAATCCCATTGCGTCAGGCTGTCGTACATCGGGATGCCGGTGAACCGGTTGCCCTCGAAGCCCTGGTCGGGCTGGCCCAGGGTGCGCGGAATGTCGCCGGCGGTCATGGCGATGCGCAGCACTTTTTCAGCGTGCGCGCCGACCGAGGTGAGCAAGCCGAAAGCCAGCGTACAGGCCAGAGTGATTGCGCTTGGTTTGGTCAGTTTCATGTCGATGCTTCCTTTTGTTGTTGAGAACGGCGAAGGATGATGCTTACGGGCTTGAGGTCGGTACAAAGAAAATCAGGCGAATTCGGGTGATCAGGGCTGGAGGAACTCGATGCCGGCGCGCGCGGCGGTCTGCAGCAAATGGCGTTGCATGGCGGCACGGGCGCCCTCGGCGTCACCGGCGGAAATGGCGGCGGCGATGGCGCGATGTTCTTCGGCGGTTTCCCAGATGCGCGAGTGATCAGCAAACGGCAGGCGCTGGCTGTGGCTGATGCGCGTTTCGAAATCGCGCACCACTTGCAGCAGCCCGCCGTTGCCGGACAGCTCCGCGATCAGTTGGTGGAATTCGAGATCAGCTTGCGAGGCGCCGACCAGGTCGACGTTTTTCAGCGCGTCTTCAAAGCGCGCCTGCACACCCCACAAGCGCGGCGTGGTGTGGGTGTTGATGACTCGCGCAGCCAGCGCGGCGGCGGCCGGTTCGAAGACGTAGCGCAGCTGGAAGGTCGATTGCAGCTCGGCCGATGACGGCAGCGCCGCGCCGCTGCGCGCAGACGCGTTGGCTGCGCTGCTGCGCCCCGACGTCACCAGCGTGCCTTTGCCGGGCATGGCGCGGATGAAGCCGAGCGCTTCCAGCATCGACAGTGCTTCGCGCAACGATGCGCGACTGATGCCGAGCGACTCGGCAAGATCACGCTGGCCCGGCAGCATCTGTCCGGTCTTGTACGTCCCGGACAGGATCTGGCGCTGCAAGGTTTGTGCGGCAATATTGGGCATGCTCATCGGTTTCCCCTTTTTGGTCTGACTGGTCAGACCGCTAGAGGCGATATAGCAATTGACATGCCACCTGTCCGCTGAAACGTCGGTTGCGCAGCGGTGACGGCGGTTGCGGGAGAATGCGAGGGAGTGTTTTCGGACGCCGGCAGCGGTAGCGAAGATGCGCCGAAATACACCGCTGCACAAATTTCATGCAGCGATGGATCGCTAAGCGTGCACGCCTTCCGAATGGAAAATGGAGAATGCGTCCTGCACGACCGGGCGCAGATTCTTGCGCCCAGTGACGATCAGCCAACTGGCATCGTCACCGGAGAAGAAGAAGAACGTCAGGCCGGACGCGGGACCTGCATCGTGTGGCGCGCAACGTAGCGGTACAACAGCAGCGCGCTGATGCCGCACACCGCCATCAGCGTCGTCAGCGGCAAGGCGGTGCCGTCGTGCCACACGCCCATGATCACGCCCGACAGCATGCCGATGCCGAACTGCAGCGTGCCCATCAGCGCCGCCGCCGTGCCGGCTTGCTTGCCCTGCTGCGCGAGTGCGATGGCCGAGGCGTTGGGACCGACGAAACCGTGGCACGACAGGAAACCGAAGAAGCCGATCAGCAGCAGCGGCAGGCTTTCATAACCGCAGGCCACCAGCACCGCCACGATGGTGGTCAGGATCGCGGGAATCCAGATGATCTTGCCGAGCACGCGGTCGGCGCTGCGCTTGAGCACGAGGCGCGCATTGATCTGCGAACAGGCAATCAGGCCGATGGCGTTGGCGCCGAACACGAAACCGAAGTTCTGCGGCTTGATGCCGTGCAATTCGATCAGCACGAACGGGCCGCCTGAAATATAGGCGAACAGACCGGCCTGAATCAGGCCGCCGCACAACACGTAGGCCATGAACTGGCGATGGCGCAACAGGCCGAGATACTGCCGCAGCACGCGTCCAAGATGCAGCGGCACCACGTGCGCCTGGTCGCGTGTTTCTTCCATCACGCGATGGGTGCAGATCAGGCAGATCCCGCCGAATACGGTCAGCGTCGCGAAGATCGCGCGCCAGGTCGAAAACGTCAGCAACAGGCCGCCGATGAAGGGCGCCAGGATCGGCGCCAGGCCGAACACCAGCATCAGCATCGAGAACGCGCGCGCCGCGCCGTCGGCGCCCATCTTGTCGCGCACCACGGCGCGCGGGATCACCATGCCGGAACTGCCGCCCAGGCCCTGGAAGAAACGCAGCACCAGCAGCGTTTCAATGTTGGGGGCAAACGTACAGCCGATCGAGGACAGCACATACAGGCAGATACCGAAATACAAAGGCGGCTTGCGGCCGAAGCGATCGCTGATCGGGCCGTAGAACATCTGTCCCAGCGCCAGCCCGCTCAGGAAAGTCGACAGCGTCAGCTGGATGGTGCTGCTGGCCACGCCGAGGTCTTTGGCGATGAAGGAAAAACTGGGCAGGTACATGTCGATCGACAAGGCGCCCATCGCCGTCAGCGCGGCCATCAGGATCAACCAGCCGGGAAGACGTTTGCCCTGAAAAGGCGAAGAATCTGTTTGCATGAGGAAAGTACAAAAGTCCGAATCCGGCCGATGGCTTATTGATGGCCTTGTTGATGGCCGGCATAAGAAGACAAGGCTGGGAACGATCGGAACATGAGAGGAGAAGCGTGGCGCGCAGGAAAACGCGCATGCCGCATTATACCGGCTGACGGGTATTCCTTCAGGCGACGATTGCGGTACGGCAATGCGGCAACACCAGACACGCGATACATTCCGGATTGGTACCGCGCGATCCTGGCACGACCGGCAGTTACGGCTCTCGCAATCTTTTTTTTGATGATCACTCAACATTCATTCAGCAATTAACCAAAAAGATGGCACACTGATCATCGACAATAATTCACATGAGATGCCGTCAGAATTGCTTGTTTGACCGACACTCTCGTACTACTCAGAATGTTTTGAGCCGTATCTTTGGGGAAGCTTCAGGAAGATTCATGAGTGAGGGAAGAATAACAAGAATCGCCGCGCGGGCCATGTTCCCTGTCACCCGGTTGCTTCCTGCTTTCCTGCTGTGCTTGCTGGGGGCGTGCGGACAGGATGCCGACACGGTCTCTTCCGGACCAACCCCGCTGGGGCAAACGCAGATCACGGCACTGGTGTGGGCGCCCGACTGGCCCGACGAGATGCATCGCATCGCCAACGAATTCCATCGCGCCCATCCGAACATCAGCGTCGATGTGCAATTCATGATCGGCAATTCAGTCGAAGAAAACCTCAAGCCCAAGATCGCCACCCGCAATTTGCCCGACCTGGTCTCGGTCAATCCCAACGCCTACAGCGCCGAGCTGGCGGAACAGGGCATATTGACCGATCTCGGCGAGACTGCGGCCTGGAACAACATGCTGGAATCGCTCAAACCCGACTGGACCAGCCGGCACGGCAAGCGCTTCGGCATTTCCGGCGGCGTTGCGGCGACGCTGATCTACTACAACAAGGCAATGTTCCGACGCGCCGGCATCGCCGCACCGCCGACCAGCTTCGAAGAATTCCTGGCGGCCTGCGCCGCACTCAGGAAAGCCGGCTTCACGCCGATGGTCTGGACCGGCGCCTTTCCCAACACGCTGGCCAACGGGCCGTTCAGTTTCGGCTTCGCCAACGGCGTGGCGGCGCACCATCCGCGCGATTGGAAACAGCGTATCGCCGACGGCAGCCTCGACCTCGCCAACGGCGACGCCGTCGACATCTTCGCCCGGATCAAGCTGATCGCCGACAAGGGGTACCTGCAGCGCGGCTTCATGAACACCAGCTATGACGAAGGCATACGGCTGTTCGCCGACGGCAAGGCGGCGATGGCGTTCCAGGGGACGTGGTCGTCGGGCGCGCTGATGCACGGCAAGGATTTCGACACCGGCGTGTTCGTGCCGCCCTGGAACGCGCGCGGCAAGACAGTGGTGCCGGTGGTCGGCAGCGAGACCGGTTTCGCCGTGTGCGACACGCCGCGCAAGAAGGCGGCGTTGCAGTTCCTCGAGTTCATCTACGGCAAGGGATTTGCGATCCAGCAGAACAAGCGCCAGAACATCCCGCCGCTCAAGCAGGTCAGCGGCAAGGTGGTGAGCGACCCGCTGATCGTCGACTACGTCCGTCAGGTGACGCAGGCGCCGCTGACGGCGCCGCTTTATTACTCTTACCTGCCGACCAATACCATCGAGTTGCTGCATCCGCTGCTGCAATCGGTCCTGTTCGGCAAGACCTCGCCACGGCAGGCGGCGCTGACGCTCGACAGGTCGATCCGCCATGAAGCGCGCACGGAGAACAAGTAAGCCATGAGCCGCGCACCCGCACTTCGCCGGAAGGACGCCGCCGCATGAGAAAGATGCTCGACCTGCTGTCGCTCAAGCTGCTGCGCCGGATCGAGATCCGCTATCGGCTGATCAATTCCTTCCTGCTGGTGTCAATGCTGCCGCTGGTGATCGCCGGCATCGTGGCGTATCGCGAATCGAGCAGCGCCTCGCAGGAAAAGGTGCGCATCTTCGCCGCCGAACTGGTCAAGCAAGTAGCGCAGAACATGCTCCAGCAAATCGAGAAGATCGAATCCTCGAGCGAAGAACTGGCGATGTCGGAGCGCATGCAGAATGCGCTCGCCGGCTACTACAGCAAGAACCCTGCCGAGCGCGCCGCCGGGCATGGCGAGATCATCCGCCTGCTGCTGGAAAATTACGGCTCCTTCGAATACGTCAATCAGAAATACGTGCTCGACCGCCGCCACCGCATCATGGATCCGCAGGTGTTCGCCCAGCTCGGCGACGGCGTCGCGCGCTTCGCCGAAGATGCTCCCGACATGAAGGGCCGTCCCTACTGGGACGTCTACAGCACTGCCGCCGGGCAGAACAGCGTGGTGATGCTGCGCGACATCCTGTTCAAAAGCAACAACCGCGTCGCCGGCACGCTGTTCGTCGGCTTGCGCCCGCTGCACTTCTCGCGCATCTTCGAATCGGTCAACCTCGGATACGGTTCGCGCATGCTGGTGATCGATGCCCGCGACGGCCATGTCATCGTGAGCGCCAATGCTGCCGACGGCAATGCGCCGGAGTCAGGCCTGGTCGTCGCCGTTGCCCGCAACGTGGCAGAGGGCCGCGACAATTTCGTGTCTTACCGTGACGGCGACAACAAGCAGCAGCTCGCCGCTTTCGCGCCGGTGCCGCACACCAACTGGATGGTGGTCAACATCACGCCGCTCAATGCGCTCAACACCGAAGTGCGTTCGATCCGCAACAAGATCATCGCCATCGGCGTGCTGTGCTTCATCCTGGCGCTGGTGCTGTCGTTCATCATCGCGCGCAGCATCTCGCTGCCTCTCAAGCAGTTGGTCGGCGTGATGAAAGCGACCCGCACCGGCAATTACCTGATCCGAATGGACTACGAAGGCCGGGATGAAATCGCGGTGCTGTCGCAGCGCTTCAACGAGATGGCCAGCAAGGTCCATCAGCACAACGAGCGTCTGGAAGAACTGGTGGCCGAACGCACGCGTGAACTGGAACAGGCCAACCATCAGCTGGAAGCGCTGAGCGCCACCGACAGCCTGACCGGCATCGCCAACCGGCGCCGTTTCGACGAGGCACTGGGCGGGGAATTGCGGCGCGCGGTGCGCTCTCAGAAACCGCTGGCGCTGATGATGCTCGACGTCGATTATTTCAAGAATTACAACGACCGCTACGGCCACCTGGCCGGTGACGATTGCCTGCGCGCCATCGCCCGCGTGCTCCGCACCAGCTCGCGCCGCGCTACCGACCTGGCGGCGCGTTACGGCGGCGAAGAGTTCGCCGTGATCGTGGCCGAAAGCGACAGCGCCAATGCCATGCAGCTCGCCGAGAATATCCGCAATGCCGTTGCCGCCCTGCAGATCGCGCATGAGGATTCACCGTTCGGCTGCGTCACCTGCAGCATCGGCGTCACCGCCGTTCAGGTCGATGAAGACATGAGCACCGACACGCTGCTGCGGCTGGCCGACGTCGCGCTGTATCAGGCCAAAGCACTTGGCCGCAACCGCGTGGCGCTGAGCGATCCTGCCGGCGCGACGGGATGATCTCCAATCTCCGGCAGCGATCTGCCGCGATGTGAACAAGCCGACAACTTTGCTGCAATGCGATGCCGGCAGCCATACATAAAGGTCCTTAACTGGAACTTATTTCCCGGCCTTTTCCACGGATTGCCGGCCATGCCGACGGACTAGGATGCAATGTTGGGAACATTTGATCCCCCCGAGTGCGTTCCCATGCAGGTTGCACAAAAAACAATATTGAGACGAAAGAAAATCAAATGAAAAATATGCGCATCGGCTCGCGCCTGGGTCTGGGTTTTGCATTGGTATTGTCCTTGCTGGCGTTGATGACGATCGTCGGCGTCTGGCGACTGCAGGATATCGGCGGCCGCACCGCCACCATGATCGCGCTGGACTTGCAGAAAGAACGGCTGGCGTCCGAATGGGCCGCCAACATCGACGCCAACGGCGTGCGCACGCTCGCGGTCATCAAGAGCAACAACGCCGATCATCAAAAGTTCTTCAAGGACCAGATGGCCGGCACGGTCGATCGCACCAGTGCAGTCCAGAAGCAGCTCGACGAGCTGATCAAGTCGGATGAAGGGCGCAAGCTGTTCAACTCCCTGCTGGTGCAACGCAAGGTCTACAACGACTTGCGCAACAAGCTCATCAAACTCAAGGAAGGCGGCGACGAGGCGGCTGCGCTGGCGGGGTTGGACAACGAACTGATTCCTGCCATGAAGGAATATTCCGCACGCGTGAATGCCGTCGCGACGCATCAGCGCGATGTCATCAATCGCAACGCGGCGATTGTCGATGAACAGTACCGCTCGGGCCGCACAATCCTGATTGCGGTGGGCGTGCTGGCGCTGCTGGTGGGCATCATCGCATCGTGGCGCCTGTCGGATGGCATCACACGGCCACTGCGCCGCGCCGTGCAGGCCACTTCCGCAGTCGCAGCCGGCGACCTCAGCATGCATGTCGTGGTGGATCGCAAGGATGAAATCGGCCAGTTGCTGCAAGGCCTGCACGACATGTCGCAAAACCTGCTCAAGACCATACGCGAAGTGCGCAGCGGCGCCGACACCATCGCCACCGCCTCCAGCGAAATCGCCACCGGCAATCTCGACCTGTCTTCGCGCACCGAACAGCAGGCCGGCTCGCTGGAAGAAACCGCCTCGGCGATCGAGCAACTGGCCTCGACCGTGAAACAAAACGCCGACAATGCGCGCGAAGCAAATCAATTGGCGCTGACCGCATCCAGTGTCGCGGTCGAAGGCGGTGCCGTGGTCGGCCAGGTGGTCGACACCATGGGTGCGATCAACGAATCGTCGCGTCGCATCGTCGACATCATCAGCGTCATTGACGGCATCGCCTTCCAGACCAATATCCTTGCCTTGAATGCCGCAGTGGAAGCGGCGCGCGCCGGCGAACAAGGCCGCGGCTTCGCGGTGGTGGCGTCGGAAGTACGCAGCCTGGCGCAACGCTCGGCCTCGGCGGCCAAGGAAATCAAATCCCTCATCGACGACTCGGTCGACAAGGTCGGTTCGGGCACACGCCTGGTGGAGCAAGCCGGCAAGACCATGACCGAGGTGGTCAGCAGCGTCAAACGCGTGAGCGACATCGTCGCCGAAATCAGCTCGGCCACGCAGGAACAAAGCACCGGCATCGGCGAAGTCAACCACGCCATTACGCAGATGGATCAGGTCACGCAACAGAATGCGGCGCTGGTGGAACAGGCGGCGGCGGCGGCCGGTTCGCTGCAGGAGCAGGCGGCCAGACTGGCACAGGTGGTGAGCGTGTTCAAACTCGACGCCAACGCGGTGGCGGCCGCTCCGAAAACGGCAGCACCGCCGCGGAACATTACGCCGCAGCGTCCGGTCATCGCTGCCACGCAATCATCGACGCGCGACGATAAGCCGAAAGCCCGCGCCATCGTAGCGCCTCAACCGCGCCCGGCGGCGATCAAGGAGAACCCCGATGACTGGGAAACATTCTGACCCGCAGCGAGCAGATGCGATCATGAAATCTTGATCGCACGCTGAAAAAAGGGGCGCCCGACTTGCATCGGGCGCCCTTTTTATTTCTTGCAGCCGCTTACAGTTTGAAGTGCCGCCCTGCTTCAGCCAACTTGCCGGCTTGCGTCTGCAACAGTTCCGACGTCGCCGAAGCCTGTTCCACCAGCGCGGCGTTCTGCTGCGTGGTGTTGTCCATTTCGGTGACGGCCTGGTTGATCTGTTCGATGCCCTGGCTTTGTTCTTGGCTGGCGGTGGCGATTTCGCTCATGATCGCCGTCACGCGCTTGACGCTCTCCACCATCTCGCTCATGGTCGCGCCGGCCTGCTCCACCAGCTTGCTGCCGGAGCCCACTTTTTCCACCGAGTCGCCGATGAGCGCCTTGATTTCCTTGGCGGCCGCAGCCGAGCGCTGCGCCAGGCTGCGCACTTCCGACGCCACCACCGCGAAGCCGCGGCCTTGTTCGCCGGCGCGCGCTGCTTCCACCGCCGCATTCAAGGCGAGGATGTTGGTCTGGAAGGCGATGCCGTCGATGACGCTGATGATGTCGACGATCTTGTTGGAGGACTCGTTGATCGCGCCCATCGTATCGACCACTTGCGACACCACGCCGCTGCCCTTGACTGCAACGTCGGAAGCGTTCTGCGCCAACTGGTTGGCCTGGCGCGCGTTTTCGGCATTCTGCTTGACGGTGGAGGTGAGCTGCTCGATCGAGGCGGCGGTTTCTTCCAGCGAGCCGGCCTGCTGTTCGGTGCGCGACGACAGGTCGAAATTGCCGGAGGCGATTTCGTTGGCGGCGGTGGAAATCGAATCGGTGCCGATCTGGACCTCAGAGACGATCTTGCGCAGGCCGGTGTTCATCTCGTCGAGCGCCTGCATCAGTTCGGCGATCTCGTCCTTGCCCTGTTTCTCGATGTGGGCGGTCAGGTCGCCGGCGGCGACCATGCGCGCGACGTCGAGCGCGCGCTTGAGTGGCCTGGTGATGCTGCGCGAAATGATCAGCACCGCAACCACGCTGATGCCGACCAGCAGTACGCCCAGCAACAGCATCAGCTGCATCCCGCGCGCATTGGTCTTGTCGATGTCGGACGCCATGCGATCGATGGCATTGCGCTGCATGTCGAGTAGGGCGTGCACCTTGTCCGAATAAAATCTGGCGGCGGGATCGAAGGCGTCCTTGTAGGCTTTTTCGGCGGCATCGGCGTCGCCAGCCTTGCGCGAATTCATGACCAGTTCCTTGGCGGCCTGGTATTTGTTGCGAGCGGCGATAATCTCCTTGAACAAGGCCTTCTCGTCATCCGAGCTCAGCAGCGGTTCAAGCTTCTTGATGATGCCGCTGCCCGATACCACGCTGGCGGCGATGACGTCCTTGAAGGTCTCCGACAGCTTGGCGTCGGAACTGCGCGCGATCATCGAGGTGCGCGCGATCGCCGAATACGTCAGGACGAACCAGTCGGCCACCAGGCGCTCCTTGGCCAGCGGCAGTTCCATCATGGAGCGGGTGGCGTCGGAGTTGCGCTTGGCGTTGACCAGCCCTGTTGTGGTGGAAATAATCGCCAGCAGCAGGACGATGGCAAAACCGGTAATCAGGCGACCGGAAATCCGCATGTTGGAAAGTTGTTTCATGATGGCTGTCATCCCCGCGCACTGTCGTTGTGTTTATGTTTCCCTGGTGCCGGTTCTGGTCCGGACCCTGATGCAGATTACCGCGTTTTTCCGGTATGGCAAACACAAGTTTGGGCGAAAGCAACACTGTTGCGCAGCAGCATTCGAGACGATCTGTTCAGCGTTCCCCGCGCGTGAACGGCACACGTATGCCTTCGGCGTCGCTGCGCAGCGCCAGGTCGATGATGGTCATGACATCGATCGCATCCTGCGCCGGTACCGGGAACGGCTTGCCGTCCAGCAGCGTGTCGGCCAGCGCACGATAGAAGCCGGCGTAGTCGCCGTCCAGGGTGGCATGTTCGCCCTGCCGGTCCTGATCACCGTCAGCTTGCCGCAGCCATCCCGGCGGATTCTTGCCGAAACCGGCATCGCCCGGACGCAAGCCTGCCTTCAGCTGATCTTCCTGAACGTCGAGTCCGTTGATCAGATAACTGCCGCGCGTGCCGTGCACGGTGAAACGTGGCGGCGGCAACGCGCTCAGCGCGCTGGCATGCAGCACCACTTCCTTGTCGGCGTAGTGCAATTGCAAATGGACGTAGTCCGGCACCTGCGCGTTGTCGCGCTGCTGTCGCACGGTGGCCGACAGCGACTGCGGCGCCCCGAACAAGGCCAGCGCCTGGTCGATCAGATGCGGGCCGAGGTCGAACAGCAGCCCGCCGCCGTGCGCCGCTTCTTCGCGCCAGCGTTTCGGGATGACCGGGCGGAAGCGGTCGAAGTGCGATTCGAAATGCGTCACGCGGCCGAGCGCACCGTCCGCGATGAGCGTGCGCAGCGTCATGAAGTCGCCATCCCAGCGGCGATTGTGGAAGGGCGCGAACAGCAGCCCGCGCTGTGCCGCCAGTCGCGCCAGTGTTTGCGCGTCGGCACCGGACAAGGTGACCGGCTTGTCGACCACGACATGCTTGCCCGCTTCCAGGGCGCGGCGCGCCAGATCGAAATGGGTGTCGTTGGGCGTGGCGACGACGATGCAAGCGATGTCGTCGCGTGCAATCAATGCATCGAAGTCCGGCACGATGTCGGCCTCGGGATAATCGGCGCGAGCGCGTCCGGCCTGCGAGGTGGCGATCACCCCAAGCGCGGTACGCCCGCTGCCGGCGATCACCGGCGCGTGGAAAGTGCTGCCGGCAAAGCCGTAGCCCATCAAACCCAGCTTCAATTTCTCGGACATGGATGCGCTCCCGGTTCTAAGATCGTGGACAGGTTCTCAGACTTTTTTGACGAACTCGGTCTTCAGGCCCATCTGGCCGAAACCATCGATCTTGCAATCGATGTCGTGGTCGCCGTCGACAAGACGGATGTTCTTGACCTTGGTGCCGATCTTGACCACACCGCCGCCGCCCTTGAGCTTGAGGTCCTTGATCACGGTGACGGTATCGCCGTCCTGCAGGATGTTGCCGGCGGCGTCGCGCCAGACCTTGCCGCTGTCCTCCTCCGCTTCGGCGGGCTTGATGGGCCACTCATGGGCGCATTCGGGGCAAACATACAGGGCGCCGTCTTCGTAGGTGAATTCGGACTGGCATTGCGGACAGGGGGGCAAGGTGCTCATGATGACTTTCGTGACGATGCGGTGGCGCGCCGGATGCGTGCCGCCAAGCGCACAGTATACCGCCCGGCCATGCTTCTCCCGCACTAGCCCGCTATACTGGAACGAATTTCACCGGATAAACCGATAAGCGTGAGATGCGTTCCGCCCATCGTCGTTGAATGTTTTCAGGCAGGAGTTGGCATGCTGCAGTCGCTTTCCCATATTCCCGTTCATCGCTTGCGCAAGGAGTGCCCGCCGGGCGCTTGCGTGTGCGATCGCGAGAGCCTGCTCGACAGCGCCGCGACCAACCCCGACACCGACGTGCGCGTGCTGATGCTGACCCAGGAGCAGGAGCGCAGGCTGCTCGAACGCATCGAGCGCATTTCCAGCTACGACGATTTGCAGTACGTCGCCGGACTGCTTTACCAGCAACTCGGCGTGGTCTTGCGCATTGCTCCCAGTCCGCGCGAAGTGCGCACCGTGCGCGGCTTCCTGATCCTGCTGGAAGAGCGTCCCGGCCTGTGCAAGAAAACCCGCCAGGCAGTACCGGCGGCAATCCGCAAATGCCTGGAAAACAATCCGGACATCGCCTTCGCCATTCTCAACGCCCACGATCTGCTGGGCGGCGCCTGAGTCCGGTTCTTCTGCCACGCCGATATATTCAGAAATCGCGTAAGCATCATCGAAAGCATTCGTTCTGCTGAAACGTCGCTTTGTTTAGTCTTGACGTCTTGACACTTTTCGGGGGCAAGACATGACAACAGCATCCACTACATCGAACAGACGCCGCCTGGTATTGCAGAGCGCCGCGGCGGCCGCACTGGCCGGCGCCGCCGGCTGGAGCAACGCCGCCGAAGAGCGCACGCTGCGCATCGGCTACCAGAAGTTCAACACGCTCAATATCCTCAAGGGCACCGGCAACCTGGAAAAGGTGCTGGCGCCGCTGGGCTGGAAGGTGAAGTGGTTCGAGTTCGCGGCCGGGCCGCAGCTGACCGAAGCTCTCAACGCCGACGCCATCGACTTCGGCCACGCGGCCGATACGCCATCGGTGTTCGCCAACGCCTCGGGCGTGAACGCGGTCTATCTCGCCGCCGAACAACCGTATCCGAAAGGCATCGGCATCTTCGTCGCGCAGGACTCGGCCATCCGCTCGATCAAGGAGCTCAAGGGCAAGAAGGTGGCGCTAGGCCGCGGCTGGAACGTGCAATATCTGCTGGTGCGCGCACTCGAGGAAGCCGGCCTCAGCTACAACGACATCGTACCGGTATATGTCTCCAACGCTGCCGACGTGCGCGCGGCTTTCCAGTCCGGCAACGTCGACGCGGCCGGATTGTGGGATCCCTTCCTGGCCGGCCAGGAAATCTCGACACGCCCGCGCATCCTGCGCGACGGCACCGGTCTGTCGAACAACCGCACCTTCCATCTGGCAGCGCCGAAGTTCGTCGACCAGAACAAGAACATCATCCGCGTCCTGTTTGCCGAACTGAAGAAGACCAACAACTGGACCCAGGCCCATCCGCAGGAAACCGCCGACCTGCTGGCGCCGCAGCTGGGCGTCGATCCCAAGGTGCTGCGCCTGGCGACCGAACGCCGCAACTACACCACGGTGCCGATCGACGCCGGCATCATCCAGGAACAGCAGCAAATCGCCGAAGCCTTCTACAAGCTCAACCTGATCAAGAATCCGGTGCAGGTCAAGGACAAGGTTTACGGCGAAGCACTGTTGTAAGCGCCTCAGATGACGATACATCTCGCGGCCTTCCTGATCGCCGGCAATGCGGCCCACAGCCAGGTGCTGTGGCGCCATCCGCGCAGCGCGCCAGGCGGATTCCTGACGCTGGATTACTACAAGCGCATTGCGCAGACGCTGGAACGCGGCAAGTTCGACCTGCTGTTTTTCGCCGACCGGCTGGCGGTGTCGACGCGCTTCGGCGGAAGCCATCGCTATGGCGTGGCGCACGGCGACCAGGATGCGACGCGCATGGATCCGCTGCCGGTGCTCGGTGCAATTGCCGCGGTGACGACGCACATCGGACTCGGCGCCACACGCTCGACGACCTACTCGCAACCGTACAGCCTGGCGCGCGAGTTCTCCACGCTCGACCATCTGTCCGCGGGACGCGCGGCGTGGAACGTGGTGACCTCGGTGAACCAGGGCGAGGCCGACAACTTCGGCCTGCGTGAAACCCTGGGACATGACGAACGTTACGACCGCGCCGATGAATTCCTCGAGGTCACGCACAAGTTATGGAACAGCTGGGATGCGCAAGCGCTGCTGCTGGAAAGCGGCAGCGGACGCTACGCCGATCCCGACGGTGTCCATGCGATCGATCATCGCGGCACGCATTTCAACGTGCGCGGCCCGCTCAATATTCCGGCGTCGCCGCAAGGTGGACCGGTGATCATCCAGGCCGGTTCGTCGCATCGCGGCCAGGACTTTGCGGCGCGCTGGGCCGAGGTGGTGTTCGGCATCCAGCCCGATCTGGCGCGCATGCAGCGTTTTTATCAGGACCTCAAGGGCCGCACCGGCAAGTTCGGCCGCCAGCCTGCCGACATCAAGGTGCTGACCGCGCTCATGCCCTTCGTCGGCAAGAGCAAGGCCGAGGCGGAAGACAAGCGCGCGCAGCACAATGCGATGGTCGATCCCATCGTCGGCCTGTCGACCTTGTCGAGCCATATGAACGTGGATTTTTCGGCGCATGCGCCGGATGCGCCGATCGACGACATCCAGGTGGCCGGCATGCAGGGCCTGTTCGGACTGGTGAAGGAATTGTCGAGCGAAGGCCGTCTCACGCTGGCCGACATCGGCAGGCTGTACGCGGGCGGCGTGCTGGTGCCGCAGGTGGCCGGCACGGCTGCGGAGGTGGCTGACTGGATGGAGAACATCGTGGCGCAGCAAGGCGCGGACGGCTTCGTGATCACGCCGGCGCATTTGCCGGAAGGCTTCGACGACTTCGTCGATCTGGTGGTGCCGGAGTTGCAACGCCGCGGACAATTCCGGCTGGATTACGAGGGCGATACCCTGCGCAGTTATTTGCGCTGACGACGACCGCCGCTGCATGAATGAAAAACGGCGCGAATCGCTTCGCGCCGTTTTTCATTTCATCGTGCCAATTGCCGCGAGCTACTCCGGCTTGCCGCCCTTGCGATGCGGCTTGGCATGACCGGACAGGCGTGTGTCCGGGCGACCATCGCGTTTGTCGGAACGCTTGTCGCCGGGACGGCCGGCGCGTGCGCTGCTGTTGACCTTGGGCGGCGTGGAGTTCTTCGCCGGCGTCTTGTCGTGATGCTCGGTGCCGGTGCCGATGATGCTGATGTTCATCTTGCGGCCGGCTATCTCGACCACTTTCAACTGATGCAGCAACGGCTTGGGCATGCCGGCCGGCAGATCCAGGGTGCTGTGGTCGTCATGGATGTCGATGCGGCCGATGTGCTTGGCTTCGAGTCCGGCTTCGGTGGCGATGGCGTTGACGATGCTGGCTGCGGTCGCTGCATGGGCGCGGCCGATCTCGATGCGGAAAGTCTGCATCTGGAATTCCGGCTTGCCTTTTTCCTTGCCTTTGGTCTTGCGCGGCTCTTCAACCGGCGCAGCGGCAGGAGCCGGTTCGGCGCGCTCGGGACGATCGCCGCGCGGGCCGCGTTCGGCGCGCAGCATCGGCGGACGTTCGTCAGTGACGCTGATCTTGAGTTGCTGGCCGGCGACCCAGACCTTCTTCAGGTGTTGCAGCAGATCGTCCGGCATGTTGCCGGGCAGATCAAGCACGCTGTGGTCGTCGAAGATTTCAATGCGGCCGATGTGCTTGGCGTCCATGCCGGCTTCGTTGGCGATGGCGCCGACGATGTTGCCCGGTTTGACGCCATGCTCATGACCGACTTCGATGCGGTAAGTCTGCGTCGTGTGGGCAGCGAAATCGGCCTTGGTCGGACGCGCGCGCTCGGTGCGCTCAGGACGTTCAGTGCGCTCGGCGCGTTCAGGACGTTCCTTGCGCTCGCTTCTTTCCGCGCGCGGTGCGTCGCTGACGCCGCCGTCACGGCTGATCTGCAATTGCTGGCCGGCCACGCGTACCGATTTCAGGTGATCGATCAGGTCTGGCGGCATGTCGTCCGGCAGGTCGAGGACGCTGTAGTCGTCATAGATTTCGATGCGGCCGATGTGCTTGGAATCCATGCCGGCTTCGTTGGCGATGGCGCCGACGATGTTGCCCGGCTTGACGCCGTGCTGATGGCCGACTTCGATGCGGAAGGTCTGCATGCCGGGATCGGCGGCGCGCACGATGCGCTCCTTGGGTGCGTAGCCTGGACGCTCCGCACGTTCCGAACGATCGCCACGTTCTGCACGCGGCGAGCGATCGGGACGTTCGCGCGGCGCGCGGTCATCGCTGCGCACGAACTCCGGTTCGCGCTGGTTCTTGTCGAGCAGCAGCGGCACGTCGCCGCGCGCCATCTTGGCCAGTGCGGCGGCGATGTCGACTGCGGTGACATTTTCTTCGCGCTCGTAATCTTCGATCAGCGAACGGAAGACGTCGAGTTCGCCGGCTGCCAGCGTCTCGCCGATCAGCTCCTTGAAGCGCGCCACGCGCACATCGTTGACGGCCTGCACGCTCGGCAGGTTCATTTGCGTGATCGGCTGGCGGGTCGAACGTTCGATGCTCTTGAGCAGGTTCTTTTCGCGCGGTGTGATGAACAGGATGGCTTCGCCGCTGCGGCCGGCGCGACCGGTGCGGCCGATGCGGTGGGTATAGCTTTCCGGATCGTAAGGCACGTCGTAGTTGATGACGTGGCTGATGCGCTCCACATCGAGGCCGCGTGCAGCGACGTCGGTGGCGATCAGAATGTCGATCTGGCCGTCCTTCAATTGCTGGATGGTGCGTTCGCGCTGCTGCTGCTGGACGTCGCCGTTGATGGCGGCGGCGGCAAACCCTCTCGCCTTCAGTTTGCCGGCAAGCTCTTCCGTACCGAGCTTGGTGCGCGAGAAAATGATCAGGCCGTCGAACGGTTCGACTTCGAGGATGCGCGTCAGCGCGTCGAGCTTGTGCATGCCGCTGACCAGCCAGTAGCGCTGGCGGATGTTTTCGGCGGTGCCGGTTTTGGCGGCGATGGTGACTTCGGCCGGATCGCGCAGGTAAGTCTTGGCAATGCGCTTGATGACGGCCGGCATGGTGGCCGAGAACAGCGTGGTCTGCCGTGTTGCCGGGGTCTTTTTCAGGATCGATTCGACGTCGTCGATGAAACCCATGCGCAGCATTTCATCGGCTTCGTCAAGCACCATGGTCTTGAGTTGCGACAGGTCGAGCGAACCCTTGTCCAGATGGTCGATCACGCGGCCGGGGGTGCCGACAACGACGTGCACGCCGCGGCGCAAGGCGCTCAGCTGCGGACCGTAGCTCTGGCCGCCGTAAATCGGCAACACTTGAAAACCGGGGATGTGCGTGGCGTAGCGCTGGAAGGCTTCGGCCACCTGGATCGCCAGTTCGCGCGTCGGCGCCAGCACCAGCGCCTGCGGCGCAGTCTGGCGGATATCGATGCGCGACAGGATCGGCAGTGCAAATGCGGCGGTCTTGCCGGTGCCGGTCTGGGCCTGGCCCAGCACGTCGCGGTTGCTCAGCAGGATGGGGATGGTCGCGGCCTGGATCGGCGACGGCGATTCGTAACCGAGCTCTTTCAGCACGCGCAACAGCGGTTCGCTGAGATTGAGGTCGGAAAACAAGGGAAGGGGGGCTTCGGACATGAGGACTCACTGGTTCTTTTTTGGGACCGCAGGGCGCGGCCGCATGGGGATGCAGTTTACCCGCTTGTGACGCGCTCAGCGATGTTAAGTTGCAGCAGAACGCGCACCGGCGGTGGAAACGGGCGCTTTCTTGACCGATGGCAGGTGGAGATGTTGCCGGGGAGACAAACAATGCCCGGCAACAAGAATCAGGGCGGCAGACGAAAATCGGATGGAAAAACCACCCGCCCGGAGGGAATTTACTGGAAAGTGTTCGGTGTCAGCTGCAGCGGCGAGCCTTGCACTCCGGCGTGCACCAGGCGACGCGCGACGCCGGTGATGTTGGCTTCCAGTTCGCGGAAAGTGCGCATCGGCCCGATCGCCGTAAACATCTGCGAGGCCAGCTTGATCAGCGCTTCGTTGGAGATGAAGCACTCCCGGTTGACGAACTCCACGCATACAGAAAAAATCACGCCGGCGTTGGTCAATTTCACTTCGGTAACAGACTGCGACATGGCTTTTCCTTTAATCGGATAATCCACCCATAGTGCGCGTAAGTCCGGCGAATAGCAATCAAAATCGGCGATCACGCCGGGCCGGCGCGGCTTCCGGAAGGATTGGGCGGGTTCACTGCAGACAATGTATAATAGAGGCTCGTTGGGCGGTCTCGCCCTGTTCCCAGACCGGCCTGCCGTATCGCCAGTCTCCACTCTTTCCGGCCGCGCCAGCCTCTCGTTGCACTAGTTTTCCGGCACGCGGCCCGTTCTGTAGCAGTCCTGCCGCCGGCGACATTGTGCATCCGGCGCCAAGTCTCTCCGCATGTCTGCACGTGCACGCGGTGCTGCTTCCGGGCGAAAAACAAAACCGCACTGGTCCGCTCAAGCGGTAACCGGCCTCTTTTTTCTGCGATCTTCGGCGGATGTTGTTGCAGCCTTTTGCAAGCTGCCGCCTGCCGGTCGCCTTATTTGGAAACCACCATGGCTAAAGAAGAATTACTTGAAATGAACGGCCTCGTCGAAGAAGTCCTGCCCGATTCGCGCTTCCGCGTGAACCTGGAAAACGGTCATCGACTGATCGCCTACACCTCCGGCAAGATGCGCCAGAACCATATCCGCATCCTGGCCGGCGACAAAGTCACACTCGAACTGTCTCCTTACGACCTGAGCAAGGGCCGCATCACTTTCCGTCATCTGGAAAAGCGCGGACCGGTCGGTGGCGGACAGCAACGCCGTCGCTACTGATATCCCGGTACGCAACGAGATTGCGATGTCGAACGCGACACCCATAGAGCGCAGTAACGGCGCTGCAGCGATTTCCGCCAAGGCGATGGCGTTGGCGGCTGCGCTGGAAGTCGAGCTGGTCGAGTGCGTCTGGGATATCGGCGCCGACCTCACGCATGAACATGCGCACCGGCTCGATCTGATCACCGCAGCGAAATCCGTGCGCGTGTATTTTCCGGATCTGGAATTGACCACGTCCGGCAATGCTTCCCGCACCAAACGCACCGAGGAACGCCTGCAGCGCGCGATCGTTCAGCTGCAGCAACGCACACCGGCGCCGACATACGGGTATCGCTGAACGCTGCTGCCGCATGCGGACATGTCGCGAATTAAATCTCGATATGTTTAGGTAATCCCCAGGTTTACCTGTATATTCAAATTTGCACTTACATCAAGTCGTCGTTATTGTTGGTCTCTCCTCTTGAGCTCGCTTGCGAGCCTCCTCTGTCGGACTCTCTTCGGTTACATCTTTCTTGGTCTCGGGTGCGCTTCGGGCGTTGTCCCTCATTTTTTTCAAGGAAGTAAAAACATGTCTACAAGTCAAACAGGTACGGTCAAGTGGTTCAACGATGCCAAGGGCTTCGGCTTCATCACCCCTGATCAAGGCGGCGATGATCTGTTCGCGCATTTCCAGGACATCCAATCGAACGGCTTCAAGAGCCTGGCCGAAAACCAGCGCGTCTCGTTCGATCGCGGCACTGGTCCCAAGGGCGAAAAAGCCACCAATATCAAAGCGATCTGATCGCGTGATGTGACGTGAGGACCTTGGTCTTCACGGCATCCAAGTCCGGGATCGACAAACCGGCGGCACCACGCAGATAGCATGGGCCGCCGATGGAAAAATCCCGGCGCCGCAGTTTCTGCGGAATGACAAAGCTCGCTACGGCGGGCTTTGTTGCATTCCGGGCCGGCCTGCTTCGGCTATCATCGCGATTCCGTGATTTTCTCCGGCGACATCCATGCATCTTCCTCAGCAAGACTGGTCCGCGCGACTGGCGGTACTGGCCGGCGCGACCAGCGACGCCGACAGCGACGGCGCGCACGACATCAACCACCTGCATCGCGTCTGGCAGTCCGCCCGCATCCTGCTCGATGATTATCCCGACGCCGATGCGCTGGTGGTGCAGGCCGCCTGCTATCTGCACGACCTCGTTAACCTGCCCAAGAACGATCCGCAGCGTCATCTTGCCTCACGCCAAGCGGCGCAGCTTGCACGCCGGCATTTGCAGCAACTCGACTTCCCGTCGGAGAAACTCGATGCCGTCGCGCACGCCATCGAGGCGCACAGTTTTTCCGCCGGCATTGTAGCAACCACCATCGAAGCGCAGATCGTGCAGGATGCTGATCGTCTCGACGCGCTCGGCGCAGTCGGGCTGGCGCGCATGTTCTATACCGCCGGCCGCATGGGCAGCCAGCTGGCGCATGCCGGCGACGCGCGCGCAGAACATCGCGCACTGGATGACCGCCGCTACGCGCTCGACCATATCGCCTGCAAACTGGAAACCTTGCCTGCGACCATGCAGACCGGTGCCGGGCGCCGCCTCGCTGAACAGCGCATGCAATGGCTGCGCGACTTCCGCTCAAGATTTTTGTCGGAATGGGAAGGCAGCTGAAACCATTTTGCGGAATGCTGCTAGAATCGATTCATCGTTTTACTTTGCATTCATCCTTCATGTTCATCGCCGCCCTGTCCTGCCTGTTGTCGCTCAGCCTGTACGCCCTGGCTGCACGAGTACGCGCACGCACAGCTGCGGCCGGTAAACAAAAGAAACAGTCGCTCATCTGACCGGGGCGCGCTGTCCTGTCAGGTGGGCTGACAGGATGGCCAACGCAGACCGGACACGTTCCCCTCGCTAGTTCTCCTTGCACCTGCCGACAGACATTCACGGTCTGTAATCTTCATGGAGAGTAGCAATGCGTTCTTTCGACGGTATCTGGATTCCCCTGGTCACGCCCTTCCACGACGGCAAGATCGATTTCCCCGCTTTGCAGGCGCTCGCGCGCAGCATGTTCGACGCCGGCGTGTCCGGCCTGGTCGCCTGCGGCTCGACTGCCGAAGCCGCCGCGCTCGACGACGGCGAACAGCTCGCGGTGCTTGACGCCATTCTCGACGCCGTTCCCGGCTGTCCGGTGGCGATGGGCCTGGCCGGCAATCGCCAGGCCGCGATGCTGGAAAAGATGCAGAAAATCCAGCAACGCCCGGTCGCCGGCCTGCTAATTCCAGCGCCGTATTACATCCGCCCTTCGCAGGAAGGCCTGCGCGCGTTCTTTCTGACCATGGCCGATGCCGCCGAGGCACCGGTGATCATCTACAACATCCCCTACCGCAGCGGCATCAACATCGATGCCGCCACCATCCTCGCGCTCGCCGGCCACGAACGCATCGTCGCCGTCAAGGACTGCGGCGGCAATGCGGCGGCCACCATGGACCTGATCGCGCATGGCGGCTTGCAAATTATGGCGGGAGAAGACGAACAGATTTTTACGACGCTGTGCCTCGGCGGCAGCGGTGCGATTACTGCGGCGGCGCACATCCGTCCCGACCTGTTCGTGCGCGTGGCGCAACTGGTGCGAGCGCAGCGTCTGGTCGAAGCACGCGAACAATTCTACGATTTGCTGCCGCTGATCCGCCTGCTGTTCGCCGAACCGAATCCGGCCGTGATCAAGACCGCGCTGTCGATGATGGGCATGCTGCGCGACGAGTTGCGCGCACCGATGCAAGCCAGCTCGCCGGCTTTGCACGAGCGCTTGCGCCGTGAGCTGTCGCGGCTCGGCTGCCTGTAACCGACCGGGTTAAGGCAAGCCGGTAACGGCAGCGCCGCTGGCGATGCCCTGCTCGCGCAGGATGTCTGCCAGGCTGCGGCGAAAGCGCAGCAACGGCGCGGCCAGCCTGCCGCTGGCCAAACCCGGTGCATGCACCAGCCAGACGCCCATGCCGTTGTCGAATTCCGGCACCGTCAGCACGCGTATCTGTTTGCGGAAGGCGCTGCGTTTGAGCGCGCTCGGCGTGGTGATGCCGATGCCCACGCCGCGCGCCACCAGTGACAACTGCAACTCGGCGCCGAAGGCTTCCACGGCCACCGTAAACGGCTGGCGCCGCGCTTCCACGGCCAGCCGGATCGCGCTGCGCAAACCGCAACCATCCTGATTGAGCACCCATGAATGCTGCGCCAATTCGGCCAGCGCAACTTCGCCGCGCGGCAGCTTGAGCGACTTCGCCGCCACCACCAGGGCAGGCTCGCGGCCCAGCTTGTGGACCTGGAACCGCTCCGGCGGCGATACCCCATCGGGCACGATGATGGCGGCGGCGTCGATGATGTTTTTCTCCAGCATCTCCATCAATCCGGGCGACCAGGCGGCGGTCACGCGCACGCTCAGTTTCGGGAATTCGGTGCGCAGGCAATCGAGTGGCGTCGTCAAGGCCGCTTCCGACAAAAACGGCGGCACGCCCAGGCGAAGTTCACCGGTCGCGCCGGCTTGCGGCGACACGCGATCCATCATGTCGTCGACCGAAGCCAGCACGCGGCGCCCCATATCGTAGATGTCGCGCCCGGCCGAAGTCGGCTTGAGCGGCTTGGACTGGCGATCCAGCAGCGCGACCCCGAGCATGCTTTCCAGGCTTTGCACGCGCCGCGTGATGCCCGGCTGGGTCAGATGCAATCGCGCGGCGGCCGCGACGATGGAGCCGGTTTCAATGACGGCGACGTAGGCTTGCAGGTCTCGCGTGTTCAAAACAATCTCGCATAATATCTATGACAATAATTCAATTGTCGCATAATAATGCGCTGCCTATACTGGCCTCCCGCAATACCCGTGATGCCAGGAGCCCCGATGGAACAATGCAGCAAGCTTTCCCAAGACCGTGCCGATATCCCCGCAGCCTCCACGCGAATGAGCGCAGCGATGACGCTCCTGTTCGCTGCAGCGGTCGGCGTCATCGTCACCAATCTCTACGCCGTGCAGCCGATGCTGGCGGCGATCGGCGCGGCGATGCAGATTCCCGGCGGCGCCATCGGCCTGATTGCGATGCTGCCGCTGCTGGGTTACACCTGCGGCCAGTTCCTGATCGTGCCGCTCAGCGACTTGCATGAGAATCGCCGCCTGATCGTGCGGCTGCTGGCGGGTTGCGCCGCCTGTCTCGGCGTGGCGATGTTCAGCACGCACACCTGGCTGTTCCTGACGGCGATTTTCCTGGCCGGCGTCTTGTCGAGTGCGATCCAGATGCTGGTGCCGATGGCCGCCTTCATGAGCGAAGAAACGCATCGCGGCCGTGTCATCGGCAATGTGATGAGCGGCCTGATGCTGGGCATCATGCTGTCGCGTCCGATGGCCGGATGGCTGGCGAGCGTGGCGGGGTGGCGTGCGGTGTACGGCTTGCTGGCGCTGATCGTGGCGATGCTGGCGCTGGTGCTGGGCCGCGTATTGCCGGAGCGTCATCCGCAACAAACCCCGCGTTACCGGGACATCCTGGCCTCGCTGTGGCAATTGCTGCGCAGCGAGCCTGTCCTGCAATACGGCGCGCTGACCGGAGCGCTCGGCATGGCGGCGTATATGTCGTACTGGACCACGATTGCCTTGCTGCTGGTGCAGGAACCCTTTTCGCTCGGCGCAGGCGGCATCGCCGTGTTCGCGCTGGTCGGCGCCAGCGCAGTGTGCGCGACGCCCTTCGCGGGCCGCGCCGGCGATCGCGGACGGGGGCGCCTGGCCTCCCATCTGAGCCATCTTGGGATGCTCGCAGCGGGCTTGATCGCGGGCGTCGCCGGCAGCGGCTGGGGCGGCTTTGATGTCCATGCGCACGCCGGCATGGCGCTGGTGTTTCTGGGGGTTGCCGCCATCCTGCTCGACGGCGGTGTGGCCGCCGACCAGACGCTGGAACGCCGCAAGATCAACCTGCTGCCGCCGCAATTGCGCGGTCGTCTCAACGGCCTGTTCGTCGGCCTCCTGTTCATCGGCGGCGCGATCGGTGCGGCGCTGTCGGGATTTGCGTGGAAGCTGGGCGGCTGGACGGCGGTGTGCCTGTTGCAATTGCTGTTCTCCGCCACGATCGCCTGCTTGGCATACGGACAACATCGCCGCTGAACCTGGCGCGCTGTTACAAATCGCCAACAGGAGGCGGCGAACCAAGGCGTGCAGGTTTCGTCATACCGTTATCTCAATCTGTCGAGGAGGTAACGTGGCAAGCCAGGAAACGCAGCAACAATACCAACCACGCTGGCGCATCGCCGATCTGGATTTCTCGCGCATCGATCTGCAACGCGTACGCGACGATGAAAACACTTTCTACCTGGTGACCTGCGCCTCGTTCGTCGAAAGCGGCTCCGATCTGTATACCCACAACCTGGTCGACTTCTTCCGCGACAATGCAGAAGTGGCCGCGTGGCTGCGCGAACAATGGGAAGTGGAGGAGTTGCAGCACGGCGCGGCATTGCGTGCCTACGTCGAGCATGTCTGGCCCGAATTCGACTGGCAACAGGCCTACGACGGCTTCCTCGCCGAATATGCCGGCTACTGCAAGGTCGAACTGCTGGAACCGACCAAGGCGCTGGAGATGGCGGCGCGCTGCGTGGTCGAAACCGGCACCGCGACCTACTACCGCGCGCTGTCGCGCAGCGTGCAGGAACCGGTGTTGCAGGAACTGGCGGCGCGCATCTCGCACGACGAGGTCAACCACTACAAGCATTTCTACAAATACTTCCGCCAATATAGCCGGAGCGAAGGCATCAGCCGCTCGCGCGTACTCGGCACCTTGGGTCGCCGGACACTGGAAATGCGCAACGAAGACGCCGATTGCGCCATCCGTCATGCGCTGAAATTCCGCGAGCCGTTGCGCGCCGGTGATCCCGCTTACTTAAGACAGCTGAGCGCACGCATGAACGCCATCGTGCGCACCAATTTGACGCCGGACATGACCTTGAAGATGATCATGCGCCCGCTGGAGCTGCCGCCCAAGGTGCAAAGCTGGGTGCAATATCCTATCCGCCAACTGATGCAATACGTGTTTTTGCGCTAAAAACAAACATGTACCCGCCGATTTGCTCTGTTCTGGGGCAAATCACCGTAAACCGCACGACAACGTACCGCCACCATTTTTGCCGTCACTAAAATGGTGCAATAGTCTGCGCCCGCTTCCGCAAAGCCGGAAAAATCAAGAGAGATTGACGAACTGTCATTGGCACGCAATCTGCTAAAGCAGGAAGGCAGTCAACAAACTCTCATTGATTCTTCTAACTGTAGGAGCACTTCATGTCACGTCGTACTATCCTAAAAGCAACAGCACTCGGCGCGTTCGCACTTGCAGCATCCTCCTGGCTCCCAGCCGCGTTCGCCGCGGATACCATCAAGGTCGGCATCCTGCACTCGCTGTCGGGCACAATGGCCATCTCCGAAACATCGCTCAAAGATGTGGCGCTGATGACAATCGATGAAATCAACGCCAACGGCGGCGTCATGGGCAAGAAGCTCGAACCCGTGATCGTTGACCCCGCATCCAACTGGCCACTGTTCGCTGAAAAAGCGCGCCAGCTGATTTCGCAAGACAAGGTTTCCGTCGTCTTCGGCTGCTGGACTTCGGTCTCGCGCAAATCGGTGCTGCCGGTCTTCAAGGAATTGAACAGCCTGTTGTTCTACCCGGTCCAGTACGAAGGCGAAGAGCTGGAAAAGAACGTCTTCTACACCGGCGCAGCGCCTAACCAGCAAGCCATTCCCGCCACCGAATACCTGATGTCGAAAGAAGGCGGCGGCGCCAAGCGCTTCGTCCTGCTGGGCACCGACTATGTGTACCCACGCACCACCAACAAGATTCTGCGCGCCTTCCTGCACAGCAAGGGCGTGAAGGATTCCGACATCGATGAAGTCTACACACCGTTCGGCCACTCCGATTACCAGACCATCGTCGCCAACATCAAGAAGTTTGCAGCAGGCGGCAAGACTGCCGTGATCTCGACCATCAACGGCGACTCCAACGTGCCGTTCTACAAGGAACTGGGCAACGCCGGCCTGAAGGCGACCGACGTGCCTGTCGTGGCGTTCTCGGTGGGTGAAGAAGAACTGCGCGGCGTCGACACCAAGCCGCTGGTCGGCCACCTGGCTGCCTGGAACTACTTCGAGTCCGTGAAGAACCCGGTCAACACCGCCTTCATCAAGAAGTGGAAAGCCTACGCCAAGGCCAAGGGCCTGCCGAACGCCGACACCGTCGTGACCAATGATCCGATGGAAGCGACTTACGTCGGCATCTACATGTGGAAGCAGGCAGTCGAGAAGGCCAAGACCACCGACACCGACAAGGTGATCGCAGCGATGGGCGGCCAGACCTTCAAGGCGCCGTCCGGCTACACGCTGGAAATGGACAAGACCAACCATCACCTGCACAAACCTGTGATGATCGGCGAAATCAAGGCCGACGGTCAGTTCAACGTGGTCAACAAGACCAAGACCACCATCCGTGCGCAGCCATGGAGCCCGTACATCCCGGGCAACGAAAGCAAGCAAAAGATGTAAGGCAGTCGCTTGCCATGTTTTGAGCAGTCCCCGCTGCATGTTCCATGCGGCGGTTTGCAAGACCTTGCACCGGGCGTTCGACATCCCGTCCGGTGCAATCCATGCTCCGCTCCGCACCAAAGTTCTTTGCTGGAATGCGGACATGAATCTCAGATAAGCGCCGCGAGACCGACTTTCTTTCCGTCTTGCCTTGCCACCGAAAAGAACCATGAGACTTCTTCCCAAGATAATTGCGTCCACCTTGCTGACAGGCTGGCTGTGCACCCAGGCGATCAGCGCGCATGCCGCGATCGATCCGGCGCTGCTCAAGCCGCTGGCCGGCGACGACCCTGATGCGCGTATCGCCGCCGTCACGCAGATCGCTGCGCTGGCCAATGCCGACGCCCAGAAAATCCTCAATGCCATCAACAGCGATGCGCTGTACGCCACGCCTGCCGGCGACGTGCTGATCATCGAAGACAGCGATGCCTTCAATCCCGCCACCGACAAGACCGGCCCAGCGCCTGACGACGCCGAGGGCATCACCATCAACAATCGCCTGCGCGGTGTCGTCGAAGGTGCGCTGTCGGGACTCAAGCTGTTCTCGCCGGATCGCGCCACACGGCTGACGGCTGCGACGGAATTGCTGAAGACCGCCGACGCTGCGCAAACCCCGCTGATCAGCAAGGCGCTGGCGGCGGAAAAGGATCCGCAAATCCAGGAAGTGCTCAAACAGGTTGTCGCCACCGCCAACCTGCATGCACCTGACGCGGCAGCACGCAAGGCCGCCGTCAAAGCGCTGGCCGAGACTACCAACGCCAACCTGAAGCCGGTGCTGGAACAAATGCTGGCCAAAAATCCTGACGGCAGCTATGTCGAAACCGATGAAGGCGTGCGCATCGAAGCAGTCCGCACGCTGTCGGCGCTGGACCGCCATCTATCCATCACCGAGTTCGTCGGCAAGCTGTTCTACGGCGTCTCGCTGGGCAGCGTGCTGCTGCTGGCCGCGCTGGGCCTGGCGATCACCTTCGGCCTGATGGGCATCATCAACATGGCGCACGGCGAACTGCTGATGATCGGCGCGTACACAACGTATGTGTGCCAACTGGTGTTCCGCAAATTCTTCCCGGGCGCAATCGACGCCTACATCGTCGTCGCGCTGCCGGCTGCCTTCATCGTTGCGGCGGCCGTCGGCATCGCGCTGGAGCGCCTGGTGATCCGCTGGCTCTACGGTCGTCCTCTCGAAACCCTGCTGTGCACCTGGGGCATCAGCCTGATGCTGATGCAAGGCGTGCGCTCGATCTTCGGAGCGCAAAACGTCGAGGTCGCCAACCCGAGCTGGATGTCGGGCGGCATCACCGTGCTGGGTTCGCTGGTGCTGTCGTACAACCGTATCGTGATCATCTTCTTCGCGCTGTTCGTGGTGTTCGCGGTGTGGCTGATCCTGAACAAGACACGGCTCGGCCTGTTCGTGCGCGCCGTCACGCAGAACCGCCGCATGGCCGATTGCGTGGGTGTCTCGACCGGCAAGATTGACATGATGACCTTCGGTCTCGGTTGCGGTATCGCCGGTCTGGGCGGCGTGGCCTTGTCGCAGCTTGGCAATGTCGGCCCCGACCTCGGCCAAGGCTACATCGTCGACTCCTTCATGGTGGTGGTGCTGGGTGGCGTCGGCCAACTGGCCGGCACCGTGATCGCCGCGTTCGGCCTGGGCGAGGTGAACAAGTTCCTGGAGCCGGTCGCCGGCGCCGTGCTGGCCAAGATCGCCATCCTCGTGTTCATCATCGTGTTTATCCAAAAGCGCCCGCAAGGCCTGTTTGCACTGAAAGGCAGGAGCGTGGAATGAGTACTCTGAATCTTCCCCTTAAACCTTCGCTGTTTTCACGTCCGGCGTGGATCGGGATCGTGGTCTTTACCGTGATCCTGGGTCTGCTGCCCATCCTCAACCTGATCTTCCCGGCCAGTCATCCGCTGTCGATTTCCAGCTACACCATCGCACTGATCGGCAAGTTCATGTGCTACGCGATGGCGGCGCTGGCGCTGGATCTGGTGTGGGGTTATACCGGCATCCTGTCGCTCGGCCACGGCGTGTTCTTTGCGCTGGGCGGCTATGCGCACGGCATGTACCTGATGCGCGCCATCGGCCGCGACGGCGTGTATCAGAGCAATCTGCCGGACTTCATGGTGTTCCTCAACTGGAAAGCCTATCCGTGGTACTGGTGGATGACCGAGCACTTCTGGTTCGCCATGCTGCTGGTGGTGCTGGTGCCGGGGCTGCTGGCCTTCGTGTTCGGTTACTTCGCCTTCCGTTCGCGCATCAAGGGCGTGTACTTCTCGATCATCACGCAGGCAATGACCTTCGCCTTCATGCTGCTGTTCTTCCGCAACGATACGGGCTTCGGCGGCAACAACGGCTTCACCGACTTCAAGCGCATCCTCGGCTTCACGATCACGGCGCCGTCGACCAAGGCGGTGCTGTACCTGGTGACGCTGGCGTTCCTGCTCGGTTCCCTGCTGCTGTGCCGCGCCATCGTGACGTCGAAGCTGGGCCGTGTGCTGCAGGGCGTGCGCGATTCCGAATCGCGGCTGATGTTCATCGGCTACAACCCGCTGTGGTTCAAGCTGTTCGTGTGGACGTTATCGGCGGTGCTGTGCGGCATCGCGGGTGCGCTGTACGTGCCGCAGGTCGGCATCATCAATCCGTCCGAAATGTCGCCGGCCAACTCGATTGAAATGGTGATCTGGGCGGCTGTCGGCGGCCGCGGCTCGCTGCTCGGCCCGATCATCGGCGCGTTCACCGTCAATGGACTCAAGAGCTGGTTCACCGCCGCCTTCCCGGACCTGTGGCTGTATGCGCTGGGACTGATCTTCATCCTGGTGACGCTGTTCCTGCCGCAAGGCATTCTGGGTCTGATCAAGAAACTGAAGAAACAAGATCCCGCCAAGGAGGCCGCATGAGCGAAATGTATAACCGGGCGGCGCCGCAAGAGACCGTCGACAACGGCCAGCACGCTGACCACGGCACCTCGTATGCACGCATCAAGCAGGACGGCCTCGACACCTCCCACGGCGCCATCCTGTATCTGGAAAACATCACGGTCTCGTTCGACGGTTTCAAGGCGATCAACAACCTCAACCTCGACATCTCGGTCGGTGAACTGCGCTGCATCATCGGTCCCAACGGCGCCGGCAAGACCACCATGATGGACGTCATCACGGGCAAGACGCGGCCGACTGCCGGCACCGCATTCTTCGGCCAGACCATCGACCTGACCAGGATGACCGAGTACGAAATCGCCCACGCCGGCATCGGCCGCAAGTTCCAGCGGCCGACGGTGTTCGAGCAGCATTCGGTATTCGAGAATCTTGAGATGGCGATGAAGATGGACAAGCGCGTGAAGACGACCTTGTTCGCGCGCCTGAATTCGGAGCAAGTCGGCAAGATCGAGGAGATCCTCAAACTGATCCGTCTGAACGGTCAGGAAAACCGCGTCGCCGGCCTGCTCTCGCACGGCCAGAAGCAGTGGCTGGAAATCGGCATGCTGCTGATGCAGGAGCCGCAATTGCTGCTGCTCGACGAACCGGTGGCCGGCATGTCCGATGCCGAAACCGTGCGCACGGCGGAGCTGCTCAACGAGCTGCGCGGCAAGCATTCGATCATGGTGGTGGAGCATGACATGGGCTTCGTCGAAGAGATTTCGCAAGGCGGCAAGGTCACCGTGCTGCACGAAGGCTCGGTGCTGGCCGAAGGCACGATGCAGCAAGTGCAATCGGATGATCGCGTGATTGAAGTGTACTTGGGCCGCTGAACTTAGGCCGCTGGATCCGGAGACGAGAAGAATATGCTGCAAGTCAATCAACTGAACCAATACTACGGCGCCGCGCATACGCTGCGCGGCGTGTCGATCAATGTCGAAAAAGGCAAATGCCTGTCCCTGCTCGGCCGCAACGGCGTCGGCAAGACCACCCTGCTGAAATGCCTGATGGGCGTATTGCCTGTCGCCGCCGGCAACGTCACGCTGGAAGGCAAGGACATCACGCGCCTCAAACCACATCAACGCGCTGCGCTCGGCATCGCCTACGTGCCGCAGGGCCGCGAGATTTTTGCACGCCTGACCGTCGAAGAGAACCTGCTCATGGGCATGGCCACCCAATCCGGCCGCAAGGCGTCGACCATCAAGGGTGAAGTCTACGAACTGTTCCCGGTGCTCAAGGAAATGCTGCACCGTCGCGGCGGCGATCTGTCGGGCGGTCAGCAGCAGCAACTGGCGATCGCCCGCGCGCTGCTGGCCGAACCGAAACTGATCATCCTCGACGAACCGACCGAAGGCATCCAGCCGTCCATCATCAAGGACATCGGCCGCGTCATCAGCTTGCTGCGCCAGCGCGGCGACATCGGTATTTTGCTGTGCGAGCAGTATTTCGATTTTGCACGCGAACTGGCCGACACCTTTGTCGTGATGTCGCGCGGCGAAGTGGTGGCCTCGGGCGTGCAGGCGGAGATGGATAACGAGGACGTGAAGAAACATCTGGCGGTGTAGTGCATTCGGCGCGCGGTATGCGCCATGTTGCCGGATGATCAAGTCAGGCCGGCGTGCGTTTTGCCTGCAGGTCTGCTATAAACGAAGGCCTGCGCTGCTCTCCATCCTCATGTCGCACAATCAGAATATTGCATGAAACGTATCATCGATCCTGCCGCTGCCGTCACGGAATCGGACCTCAACGTCCCTGCCGCCAACCGCCATGAAAAGGCGCGGCTGACGCTGGGCTTCGCCGACGATGCCGGCACCACGCGCATGATCGAGCGCAGCCACTTCGGCCCGCTGCGCGTGCAGAAGCCGCTGTACCCAGAACACCCCGCCGTCTGCCACGCCGTCATCGTGCATCCGCCGGGCGGCATCCTCGGCGGCGACGTACTGAACATTTCCGCCCGTGTCGGCGACAACGCCCACGCGTTGCTGACCACGCCGGGCGCCGGCAAATGGTATCGCGCCAACGGTTTCGTCTCGCAGCAGCAGGTGTCGCTGACGGCAACCGCCGGCGCGGCGCTGGAATGGCTGCCGCAGGAGACCATCTTCTTCAACGATGCCGACGTGCGCATGGAACACTCGGTCGACCTGGCCGCGGATGCCTGTTATATCGGCGGCGAGATCCTGTGCTTCGGCCGCACCGCGTCGGGAGAGTCTTTCAATAGCGGTCGCGTGAGCCAGTGCACCAGCATTCGTCGCGGCGGCAAGCTGGTCTGGTTTGAACAGGGTACCTTGCGTGCAGGCACTTCGTCGATGACGAGTCCTTTGGCGCTGGCCGGTTTTACGGTAAGCGCCACGCTGATTGCAGTGGGCCTGCCGATCAACGCCGCCTTCCTCAGCGAACTGCGCGAACAGACCGGCGCGTTGACGCGGGATAGCAATGACCGCACTGGCGCGACGCAGATGAAACAGGTATTGGTGCTGCGCTATCTGGGCAACTCCAGCCAGGCGGCGCGGCAATGGCTGACGCATGCATGGCAGCGCATCCGTCCTGAATTGATGCAGCGCGAGGCTATTGTCCCGCGCATCTGGAATACATAAATAAGCAGTACCTGGACACAATCGAGGAGAACGCATGGAACTCACCCCACGGGAAAAAGACAAGCTGCTGATTTTCACGGCAGCGCTGGTGGCCGAACGGCGCAAGGCGCGCGGCCTGAAGCTGAACTATCCGGAGGCAGTGGCACTGATCACCGCCGCCATCATGGAAGGCGCACGCGACGGACGCACCGTCGCCGAACTGATGTCGGAGGGGACGAAGATCCTGTCGCGCGCCGATGTCATGGATGGCGTGGCGGAGATGATTCCGGATATCCAGGTTGAAGCGACCTTCCCGGACGGCAGCAAGCTGGTCACGGTTCACCACCCTATTCCTTGAGAGGCGCCATCATGATTCCAGGAGAAATGCTGGTCGAACCCGGCGACATTGAGCTCAATGTCGGGCGCCGCACGGTAAGCGTGACCGTCGCCAACAGCGGCGATCGCCCGATCCAGGTCGGATCGCATTTTCATTTTTTCGAGACCAATCCGGCGCTCAGGTTTGATCGCCAGACCGGTTACGGCATGCGCCTGAACATCGCCGCCGGCACCGCTGTCCGCTTCGAGCCGGGCCAGGAACGCACGGTGGAACTCGTGGCGCTGGCTGGTGAGCGCAAGGTCTATGGTTTCAATGCCAAGGTGATGGGCGCACTCGACAAGAAGGGAAATAAATAATGGCCAAGATTTCACGTCAGGCTTATGCCGAGATGTTCGGCCCCACCGTCGGCGACCGTTTGCGCCTGGCCGATACCGAGCTGTTCATCGAGGTCGAGAAGGATTTCACGACCTATGGCGAAGAGGTCAAGTTCGGCGGCGGCAAGGTGATTCGCGATGGCATGGGCCAGTCGCAGCGCAACTACAAAGACGTGATGGACACCGTCATCACCAACGCCGTGATCGTCGACCACTGGGGTATCGTCAAGGCCGACATCGGTATCAAGGGCGGCAAGATCGCCGGCATCGGCAAAGCCGGCAACCCTGACATCCAGCCCGACGTCACCATGGCCATTGGCGGCGCCACCGAAATCATCGCCGGCGAAGGCATGATCGTCACGGCCGGCGGCGTCGACACGCACATCCACTTCATCTGCCCGCAGCAGATCGAAGAAGCGCTGATGAGCGGCGTCACCACGATGATCGGCGGCGGCACCGGACCGGCGGTCGGCACTGCAGCGACGACTTGCACGCCTGGTCCGTGGCACATCCATTCGATGTTGTCGGCGGCGGATGCGTTTCCGATGAATCTCGGCTTCCTCGGCAAGGGCAACGTCAGCTTGCCGACGCCGCTGGAAGAACAGATCCACGCCGGCGCCATCGGCCTCAAGCTGCATGAAGACTGGGGCTCGACTCCCGCGGCGATCGACAACTGCCTGTCGGTGGCGGATCGCCTCGACGTGCAGGTGGCGATTCACAGCGACACGCTCAACGAGGGCGGCTTCCTCGAACATACGCTTGCCGCTTTCAAGGACCGCACCATCCACACCTTCCACACCGAAGGTGCGGGCGGCGGTCATGCACCGGACATCATCGCGGCCGTCGGCGAAGGCAACGTGCTGCCCTCGTCGACCAATCCCACGCGGCCTTACACCGTCAATACGCTCGACGAGCACCTGGACATGCTGATGGTCTGCCATCATCTCGATCCTGCGATTGCCGAGGACATCGCCTTCGCGGAGTCGCGCATCCGCCGCGAGACGATCGCTGCAGAAGATATCCTGCACGACATCGGCGCGATCTCGATGATGTCGTCCGACTCGCAGGCCATGGGCCGCGTCGGCGAAGTGATCATGCGGACCTGGCAAACGGCGCACAAGATGAAAACGCAGCGCGGCTCGCTGGCCCAAGATCCTTCGCGCCACGACAATTTCCGCGTCAAGCGCTACATCGCGAAGTACACCATCAACCCCGCGATCACCCATGGCATCTCGCATGTGGTCGGATCGCTGGAAGTGGGCAAGGTCGCCGATATCGTCTTGTGGAAACCGGCCTTCTTCGGCGTCAAGCCGTCGATGATCCTCAAGAGCGGCATGATCGCCGCAGCGCAGATGGGCGATCCGAATGCGTCGATCCCGACGCCGCAGCCGGTGCATTACCGCATGATGTTCGGTGCGTACGGCGGCGGCTTGAAGACCTCGATGACGTTCGTCTCGCAATCCGCTTTCGACGCCGGCATCGGCGACATGCTCAAGCTCAGCAAGCCGGTCGTACCCGTGAAAGGCATGCGCAACCTGCGCAAGCGCGACATGATCCACAATGGCTTGACACCGAAGATGGAAGTCGATTCCGAAACCTACGAAGTGCGCGCCGACGGCGAGTTGCTGGTGTGCGAGCCGGCCAAGGTGCTACCGCTGGCGCAACGCTATTTCCTGTTCTGAAGAAAATCATGCTGACCCTGAACACCAAGATCGAACACGCCGAGAAGATCGACGGCGAATTGCTGTTACCTTACGACCAGCGCGAGAAGAGCCGGCTGCGCGCCACCCTGCTGTCGGGCGAGGACGTTGCCGTCTTCACCGTACGCGGTACGGTGCTGCGCAACGGCGATCTGCTGCGCGGCGATGACGGCCGCGTGGTGAAGATCAATGCCGCCAAAGAGGCGACTTATCGCGTCGAGGCCGCTTCGCCGCATCAGCTGCTGCGCTGCGCCTTCCATCTCGGCAATCGCCACACGCAGGCACAGGTCGGCGAAGGTTTCCTGCGCATCCGCAAGGATCCGGTGCTCAAGGAAATGCTGGAAGGCCTGGGCGCTCTGGTGATTGAAGAAGAGGCCGCGTTCGAGCCGGAGTCAGGCGCCTACGGCGGCGGCCATCATCACCACGGCGACGACCATCATCATCCGCTGGCGCCGATTCCGGTGCGCCAGAAGATTCATCGGCCGGGCGACAAGTCCTGATTCCCGGATCATCCATGCAAGCACAGGCCCTGCTCCATTTGCTCCAGCTGACCAGTCCGTCGCTGCCGATCGGCGCGTACAGCTATTCGCAAGGACTGGAAGCGGCCATTGAAAACGGCACGGTGAAGAACGAAGCCGGTGCGCGCGCGTGGATCGTCGATTCGCTGCATGAGGTCGTTGCGCGTTTTGAAGCGCCGATTTTGTGGCGCCTGCTGCAGGCATTTTCTGCGCGCGATGCAAGCGCGGTTGCGATGTGGAATGAGCGTTTCATCGCAGCGCGCGACACTGCCGAGTTTCGCGCGGAGACGATACAGATGGGATATTCGCTGAGCAAACTGGCCATCGATCTGAAGATCGGCGACGAGTCCTTGCTCGATCTGATGGTGACGCAAGGCGAAGTGCCGTTGCCGACGGCGCTGGCTTATTCCGCCGTGGCGCTGAACGTACCGCATGACGCGGCACTGCTCGGCATGCTGTTCGCTTGGGCTGAAAATCAGGTGCTGGTTTGCGTCAAGTCGGTGCCGCTCGGCCAGGTTGCCGGGCAGCGCTTGCTGCTGTCGCTGCAGCCGGAGCTGGACGCGGCCGCAAGGACCGCGCAGGAACTGGCTGACGACGAGTTGTCGAACTGGTCGCCCGGCCTGTCGCTGCTGTCGATGCAGCACGAAGTGCAATACAGCCGTTTGTACCGTTCCTAGTGTGTGGGCCTGGCAGTTGGCCAGATACCCAGATTCATTTGAATTTTTATAGAATCCGTTTTTAATCGAGACAATCATGAGCAATCCTTCCTCTCCCAATCCATTGCGCGTCGGCATCGGCGGCCCGGTCGGTTCCGGCAAGACGGCGCTGTGTGAAATGTTGTGCAAGCGCATGCGCGACCGTTACGACATGGCCGTCATCACCAATGACATCTACACCAAGGAAGATATGGAGATCCTGCTGCGCGCCGATGCGCTGCCGGCGGAGCGCCTGATGGGTGTCGAGACCGGTGGCTGTCCGCATACGGCGATCCGCGAGGATGCCTCGATCAACCTCGAAGCGATCGCGCGCATGAGTGCGGATTTCCCGGATCTGGACCTGATACTGGTAGAATCCGGCGGCGACAATCTGGCGGCAACGTTCAGTCCCGAATTGTCGGACCTGACCATTTACGTGATCGACGTCGCCGGCGGCGAGAAGATTCCGCGCAAAGGCGGCCCCGGCATCACGCGTTCGGATCTGCTGATCATCAACAAGACCGATCTGGCGCCTTATGTCGGCGCCAATCTGGACATCATGGCCCAGGACGCCAAGCGCATGCGCGGCGACCGGCCGTTTGTGTTCACCAATTTGCGCAGCGGCGACGGTGTCGAGACGGTGATTGAGTACATCCGCAAGCAAGGCTTGCTGGATGAGAAGAAGTGAAGTGGAAGACTGGTTGCCACCTTGGTTCGTTTGGCGCATGAGCGCATTCACAAGATTTATTTGAAGGAGAAAAACATGTTCCGTATTTCCAGCAAAAACCTCGCACGCGCGAGCGCGCTGACCATCGCGGCGCTGACCAGCACCAGCGTGCTGGCGCATCCCGGCCACCCGGATTCGCTGATGTCCGCGTCGATGAGTTTCGGCGCCGGCTTCAGCCATCCTTTTTCTGGCGTGGATCACTTGCTGGCGATGCTGGCGGTCGGTCTTTGGGCCGCGCAAAACAAGCGTTCGGCGATGTGGGTGTTGCCGCTAGCGTTTCCGCTGATGATGGTGGTTGGCGCGCTGCTGGCGTTTGCCGGCTTGAGCATTCCTGCTGCTGAAACAGGCATCGCCGCTTCTGTGGCGGTGCTTGGCTTGCTGATCGCCTTCGCTGTGCGCATGCCTTTGTGGGCAAGCACTGTGGTCGTGTCCTTGTTTGCGGTGTTCCATGGCTATGCGCACGGCAGTGAATTGCCGCACGGTTCCTCGGCCGCGCTATATGGCGCCGGCTTCGTGCTGGCTACGGCATTGCTGCATGCGGCCGGGCTCGGGATCGGCCTGTTTGCGGGCAAGCAGATGGCGGACAAGCTTGTGCGTATCGGCGGCGTCGGTATTGCCGCAGTCGGCGTCTATTTGCTGGCCGCTGCTTAATTGAATTGAAGCCTGATTGAGGTGAAGCGGCATCCTGCGGGGTGCTCGCTGCGCCGGGCAGGATGAAGGGAGGGCTGCGTCGAAGGACGCGGCCCTTTTTGTTTGTACCCTCGGATCTTGATGGATATCGCAGATGGGTCTACACCCGGTGTTTAAGTATATTTGCCGTCGGAGGCCGTAGGTGTGATTTTTTGTTCTCTTTGTTCTTCATCTCTCTTCCTCATTCCTCATCCAAGGCGCGAACCGATCCAGCTTCGCTAAGTACCGGAACACGAAATGGTAGCCGGATGCCTGGCGTGCTTTTCCACGTACTTCCCAGGGGGCGAGCGCGGCCGACTTGGGGCGCCATGATTTATATCTCCCATCTGCGTGCAGCAGATGTCCAGCCGTCCATATATGATATTTCTGCACGCAAAACTATTCGTTCTTCGCTTAATTGACTGCAACTGTCAGTGGGTATTCCTGCCGAGGCTGGAACGATCAGGTATCGCTCCGCCTGAGAGAGCCGATATTTTTTGAATATCGCGCAGTTGGGAGAGATCTCGACCAAGCCCATTGATCAGTAATTAGAAGAAGCAGGTACCGGCATGGAGAGGGAAGAACAAGAGAATGAGGCCGTCCGGAAGCCAGGATTTTCCTGCGTGAGGTGGAGATGGCGGGTTAAAGCGGAGAGGTATAGCGGATGCCGGCGGGTCAAACGCGGAGACTGGGGAGCAGGCGAAGTGGAAGTGAGGCAGGAAGGAGAGCATTACAAATAACGCGGACAGCAAAAAGCCCCACACCTTTCGGTATGGGGCTTGAGCTTAATTAATAGCCTGACGATGACCTACTTTCACACTGGTTGCAGCACTATCATCGGCGCGAAGTCGTTTCACGGTCCTGTTCGGGATGGGAAGGGGTGGTACCAACTTGCTATAGTCATCAGGCATAACTTGTAGTGTTGCTTGGGTCCCGTTGAAGCTGGGTTGCCAAACAACGCAATCTGGGAAGAAGTAAATATATTGGGTGTGATGCACAAGGCAAACACATAAAACTCTAAAGCTATAACAGCTAATGTTATAGGGACAAGCCGCACGGGCAATTAGTATCAGTTAGCTTAACGCATTACTGCGCTTCCACACCTGACCTATCAACGTCCTGGTCTCGAACGACCCTTTAGGGGGGTTAAACCCCCGGGAAGTCTCATCTCAAGGCGAGTTTCCCGCTTAGATGCTTTCAGCGGTTATCTCTTCCGAACTTAGCTACTCGGCAATGCCACTGGCGTGACAACCGATACACCAGAGGTTCGTCCACTCCGGTCCTCTCGTACTAGGAGCAGCCCCCTTCAAACTTCCAACGCCCACGGCAGATAGGGACCAAACTGTCTCACGACGTTTTAAACCCAGCTCACGTACCACTTTAAATGGCGAACAGCCATACCCTTGGGACCGGCTACAGCCCCAGGATGTGATGAGCCGACATCGAGGTGCCAAACTCCCCCGTCGATATGAACTCTTGGGAGGAATCAGCCTGTTATCCCCAGAGTACCTTTTATCCGTTGAGCGATGGCCCTTCCATACAGAACCACCGGATCACTATGTCCTACTTTCGTACCTGCTCGACTTGTCAGTCTCGCAGTTAAGCACGCTTATGCCATTGCACTATTAGCACGATGTCCGACCGTACCTAGCGTACCTTCGAACTCCTCCGTTACACTTTGGGAGGAGACCGCCCCAGTCAAACTGCCTACCATGCACTGTCCCCGATCCGGATAACGGACCAAGGTTAGAACCTCAAACAAACCAGGGTGGTATTTCAAGGATGGCTCCATAGAGACTGGCGTCCCTACTTCAAAGCCTCCCACCTATCCTACACAGATTGGTTCAAAGTCCAATGCAAAGCTACAGTAAAGGTTCATGGGGTCTTTCCGTCTAGCCGCGGGTAGATTGCATCATCACAAACATTTCAACTTCGCTGAGTCTCGGGAGGAGACAGTGTGGCCATCGTTACGCCATTCGTGCAGGTCGGAACTTACCCGACAAGGAATTTCGCTACCTTAGGACCGTTATAGTTACGGCCGCCGTTTACTGGGACTTCAATCAAGAGCTTGCACCCCATCATTTAATCTTCCAGCACCGGGCAGGCGTCACACCCTATACGTCCACTTTCGTGTTTGCAGAGTGCTGTGTTTTTATTAAACAGTCGCAGCCACCTTTTTATTGCAACCCGTTTGTCCTTCTGGCGCAGGCCAGTCAAACTACTAGGGCGTACCTTATCCCGAAGTTACGGTACAAATTTGCCGAGTTCCTTCTCCCGAGTTCTCTCAAGCGCCTTAGAATACTCATCTCGCCCACCTGTGTCGGTTTGCGGTACGGTCTCGTTAGACTGAAGCTTAGAGGCTTTTCTTGGAACCACTTCCGATTGCTTCGCGAACAAGTTCGCTCGTCCCATACCCTTGAATTACGCTGCCGGATTTGCCTAACAGCCTTCTCTGATACAGGAACCGGGACATCCAACACCCGGACAACCTTCCGCGATCCGTCCCCCCATCGCATCTAACGACGGTGCAGGAATATTAACCTGCTTCCCATCAGCTACGCATCTCTGCCTCGCCTTAGGGGCCGACTCACCCTGCTCCGATGAACGTTGAACAGGAAACCTTGGGCTTACGGCGTGGGGGCTTTTCACCCCCATTATCGCTACTCATGTCAGCATTCGCACTTCTGATACCTCCAGCATCCTTTACAAGACACCTTCGCAGGCTTACAGAACGCTCTCCTACCATATCAATAAATTGATATCCGCAGCTTCGGTGACTGGCTTAGCCCCGTTACATCTTCCGCGCAGGACGACTCGATCAGTGAGCTATTACGCTTTCTTTAAAGGATGGCTGCTTCTAAGCCAACCTCCTGACTGTTTTAGCCTTCCCACTTCGTTTTCCACTTAGCCAATCTTTGGGACCTTAGCTGGCGGTCTGGGTTGTTTCCCTCTTGACGCCGGACGTTAGCACCCGACGTCTGTCTCCCAAGCTCGCACTCATCGGTATTCGGAGTTTGCAATGGGTTGGTAAGTCGCGATGACCCCCTAGCCATAACAGTGCTCTACCCCCGATGGTGATACTTGAGGCACTACCTAAATAGTTTTCGGAGAGAACCAGCTATTTCCAAGTTTGTTTAGCCTTTCACCCCTACCCACAGCTCATCCCCTAATTTTTCAACATTAGTGGGTTCGGTCCTCCAGTGCGTGTTACCGCACCTTCAACCTGGCCATGAGTAGATCACTTGGTTTCGGGTCTACACCCAGCGACTGAACGCCCTATTCGGACTCGATTTCTCTACGGCTTCCCTATTCGGTTAACCTTGCCACTGAATGTAAGTCGCTGACCCATTATACAAAAGGTACGCAGTCACCCCTTACGAGGCTCCTACTGTTTGTATGCACACGGTTTCAGGATCTATTTCACTCCCCTTCCGGGGTTCTTTTCGCCTTTCCCTCACGGTACTGGTTCACTATCGGTCGATTACGAGTATTTAGCCTTGGAGGATGGTCCCCCCATGTTCAGACAGGATTTCACGTGTCCCGCCCTACTTGTCGCAAGCCTAGTTCCACACTACTGATTTCGTATAAGGGGCTATCACCCTCTATGGCCGGACTTTCCATTCCGTTCTACTATCAATGGTGCTAAATCTTGCAGGCTGGTCCCATTTCGCTCGCCACTACTTTGGGAATCTCGGTTGATTTCTTTTCCTGCAGCTACTTAGATGTTTCAGTTCGCCGCGTTCGCTTCACAGACCTATGTATTCAGTCAGTGATACCCTTGCGGGTGGGTTTCCCCATTCGGAAATCTGCGGATCAAAGCTTGTTTGCTAGCTCCCCGCAGCTTATCGCAAGCTACTACGTCCTTCATCGCCTGTAATCGCCAAGGCATCCACCATGTGCACTTATTCACTTGTCCCTATAACGTTAGCCTCTGTTCCCAGAGAGCGTTATAGAGTTTTTTGAGTTTAGCGTTTGCCGTATTGCCAAAGTAAGTCTTCTAATTGCTAAGATCACTTCGTAATACTTTGATTGATACAATCACACCCATCAACTTCTCACACAAGGACAGAAATCCTGGCGCTCGTCGTTGACGAATACTTTACTTCTTCCAGATTGTTAAAGAACAAAAACAGCTATTGATCACTAAAAGACCAAACCTAAATCCACACGCTTTTGCATGCGACTTAGGTTTGATGTTTCTGGTGGAGGTTGACGGGATCGAACCGACGACCCCCTGCTTGCAAAGCAGGTGCTCTCCCAGCTGAGCTAAACCCCCGAAACTCTTTGGTGGGTCTGGTTGGGCTCGAACCAACGACCCCCGCGTTATCAACACGGTGCTCTAACCAGCTGAGCTACAGACCCGCTTGGATCAGTAATCAGCAGTCAGCCAGCAGACTATGCCGCCGCCGCAACCGATATAACTGTTCTTCTTTACTAACAGACGATAAGTGTGAGCGCTTAAATCATGCGCACTCTAGAAAGGAGGTGATCCAGCCGCACCTTCCGATACGGCTACCTTGTTACGACTTCACCCCAGTCACGAACCCTGCCGTGGTAATCGCCCTCCTTGCGGTTAGGCTAACTACTTCTGGCAGAACCCGCTCCCATGGTGTGACGGGCGGTGTGTACAAGACCCGGGAACGTATTCACCGCGACATGCTGATCCGCGATTACTAGCGATTCCAACTTCATGGAGTCGAGTTGCAGACTCCAATCCGGACTACGATACACTTTCTGGGATTAGCTCCCCCTCGCGGGTTGGCGGCCCTCTGTATGTACCATTGTATGACGTGTGAAGCCCTACCCATAAGGGCCATGAGGACTTGACGTCATCCCCACCTTCCTCCGGTTTGTCACCGGCAGTCTCATTAGAGTGCCCTTTCGTAGCAACTAATGACAAGGGTTGCGCTCGTTGCGGGACTTAACCCAACATCTCACGACACGAGCTGACGACAGCCATGCAGCACCTGTGTTACGGTTCTCTTTCGAGCACTCCTAAATCTCTTCAGGATTCCGTACATGTCAAGGGTAGGTAAGGTTTTTCGCGTTGCATCGAATTAATCCACATCATCCACCGCTTGTGCGGGTCCCCGTCAATTCCTTTGAGTTTTAATCTTGCGACCGTACTCCCCAGGCGGTCTACTTCACGCGTTAGCTGCGTTACCAAGTCAATTAAGACCCGACAACTAGTAGACATCGTTTAGGGCGTGGACTACCAGGGTATCTAATCCTGTTTGCTCCCCACGCTTTCGTGCATGAGCGTCAGTGTTATCCCAGGGGGCTGCCTTCGCCATCGGTATTCCTCCACATATCTACGCATTTCACTGCTACACGTGGAATTCTACCCCCCTCTGACACACTCTAGCCATACAGTCACAAATGCAATTCCCAGGTTGAGCCCGGGGATTTCACATCTGTCTTGTATAACCGCCTGCGCACGCTTTACGCCCAGTAATTCCGATTAACGCTTGCACCCTACGTATTACCGCGGCTGCTGGCACGTAGTTAGCCGGTGCTTATTCTTCAGGTACCGTCATTAGCCCCAGGTATTAACCAAGACCGTTTCTTCCCTGACAAAAGAGCTTTACAACCCGAAGGCCTTCTTCACTCACGCGGCATTGCTGGATCAGGCTTGCGCCCATTGTCCAAAATTCCCCACTGCTGCCTCCCGTAGGAGTCTGGACCGTGTCTCAGTTCCAGTGTGGCTGGTCGTCCTCTCAGACCAGCTACTGATCGTCGCCTTGGTGAGCTTTTACCCCACCAACTAGCTAATCAGATATCGGCCGCTCCATGAGCATGAGGTCTTGCGATCCCCCACTTTCATCCGTAGATCGTATGCGGTATTAGCTAATCTTTCGACTAGTTATCCCCCACTCTAGGGCACGTTCCGATATATTACTCACCCGTTCGCCACTCGCCACCAGGAGCAAGCTCCGTGCTGCCGTTCGACTTGCATGTGTAAGGCATGCCGCCAGCGTTCAATCTGAGCCAGGATCAAACTCTTCAGTTCAATCTCTGTTTTGCCATTGCTGGCTGATTCTTTCGAATCGGTCACTCACTCAAAATACTGACAGATAATTTCTTACCTATATTTCTTCGTGAGCGTTTAAAAATATTTAAAGTTTCCAGACCCGAAGGTCTGTCGCACTTCATTAAACGCCCACACTTATCGACTGTTAATTTTTAAAGAACCTTGCCTGCTTCGCGCCGCACCGAAGTGCCGCTTGCGTCGCTGTCAAATCGTTTTGTTTGTCAGCAGCAGAGAAACGAGATTATGTAGTGTTTTTTAATTTGCGTCAACTACTTTTTTAACGCTTCACTAAAAATTTTTACTACCAACTTCTCACTTCCTAAAACCTTTTTTACTTCCTTTCCCCACCTCCGGCGCGCTGCGTCTTGCTGTTTGCTGCGTCGCTCTGTCAGCGGGGAGGCGAACTATAGCAAAGCTTTTCCAATCCGTGCAACTGTTTTTGAAAAATTATTTAAACTTTTTATCCTCACTCCCCGCAAACCCGCTACCGCTCTGGATTTGCGCCGGTAAATAATTTTTAAAACAAAAACGCCGAGGCCATCCCTGACGGGATGGCCTCGGTTTTCTTGCTTAACTACCGGTGATTAGCAGTGCAGCAAATTAGCTGCTCTTGATGGTCAGTTCGCTCTTCACGTCCTTCACGCCGTCGATCGCTGCCGCCAGCTGCAATACGTGCTGGCCGGCGTCGGCATTAGGCACTGCGCCGGCCAGGGTGACGATACCCTTCTTGGTGGTGACCTTGATCTTCAGGGCCGACACCTGGCTGTCTTCAACGAAAGCGGCCTTGACCTTGGCGGTGATGACGGAGTCGTCTACATAAGCGCCGGCTTTCTGCGTAGTGCTGGCGGAGGACGAACCGGTGGAAGTATCCGCTGCGTAGACGGCAGGGGCCGCAGTGGCGGCGGTCAGGAAGGCGGCGGCAACCAGTGTCGAGATGGCTTTGGTCTTTTGCATGATGAGGTCCTTATAGTGTGAAAAAGAAAGACAACGCATTCGCGCTACCTGCCCTCTCTTTCGCAAAGGCCATGCCAGGATGAATTAATTCAATGATTTCAACGACTTGGCGTATTCTGGCCGAATCCGCCGGCGATTTCTCGCCCAAAACCGCCGTTTTTCGTCGCCTGAGAGCGACGCCCTGCCAAACTCAAATCCTAAACCATTGATTTCAAAGGATTTACTCTTGTCGCTCGACGGCGACGTCGTCCTCATCTCCGCGGAAAAGCCGTGGATCCAGCCCATTCTTCTGTAATAGACGATAGAACTCGGTCCGATTGCGGTCGGCCAGCCGTGCCGCATCGGTGACGTTGCCGTCGGTCAATTTCAGCAGCTGAATTAGGTAGTCGCGCTCGAACCGCTGCTTGGCATCCGCATAGCGCAGGACCTCCAGCGCCGGCACCCGCAAGGCGCGCTGCACCAGCGCAGCCGGGATCAGCGGCGCGGTCGACAAGGCGCACACCTGCTCGACCACGTTATATAGCTGGCGCACGTTGCCGGGCCAGGACGCCATCATCAGTATTTCCAGCGCATCGGGAGCGAAGCCGTTGAGCTTCTTCTGGTACCTGGCGGCGATTGCCTGCAGGAAATGATTGGCCAGCAGCGCAATATCCTCACGCCGCTCGACCAGCAGGGGCAGCGCCAAGGTGACCACGTTGAGCCGGTAATAGAGATCTTCGCGGAAGGAGCCGTCGGCCATTGCCGCATCCAGGTTGCGATGGGTCGCCGACAGGATGCGCACGTCCACCGTAGTGCTGTCATTGGAGCCGACCGGCCGCACCGTGCGCTCCTGCAGCACGCGCAGCAGCTTCACCTGCAGCGGCAACGGCATGTCGCCGATCTCGTCGAGGAACAGCGTGCCGCCGTCGGCCGCCTGGAACAAACCCTTGCGATGCTCGACCGCGCCGGTGAAGGCGCCCTTGACGTGGCCGAACAGCTCCGACTCCAGCAACTGTTCGGGGATCGCGGCGCAGTTGACCGCGATGAACGGCGCCTTGGGGCGGCGGCTGGCGCGGTGGATCGCGCGCGCCAACAATTCCTTGCCGGTGCCGCTTTCGCCGCGGATCAGGATGCTGGCATCGGACACCGCCACCAGGCGCGCTTCCGACAGCACTTCCGCCATGCGCGGGCTGCGGCTGATCAATTCTTCGCGCCAGGCATCGTCGGCATTGCCGTCAGCCGACGCGGTCAGGCTGAGCGCCTGCTCGATCTTGGCCAGCAGGATCTTGGCGTCGTAGGGCTTGGTCAGGTAGGCGAAGGCGCCGCGGGTGGTGGCCTCGACGGCGTCCGGAATGGTGCCGTGCGCGGTCAGCAAGATCACCGGCAGCGCCGGATATTGCGCGCGGATCTCGTCGAACAGCGCCAGCCCGTCCTTGCCCGGCAGGCGGATATCGCTGATCACCAGCGCCGGCAGGTCGATCGCCAGTTGCGCCTGGGCCGCTTCCGCGCTCGCCACGGCGGTCACGCGGTAACCGTTCGCGGTCAGGCGCAGCGACAGCAATTGCAGCAAATCAGCGTCGTCATCGACCAGCAGCAGGTGGCGCGGTGTGCTCATCTATATAAGGGGACGCTATTTGGGCTGGCCGGGCAGGGTGCGCTCGATGTTCTTGAGCGCCTCCAGCTTTTCGCTCAGCTGGTCGAGGCGGCGCTGATTATCGCGCGCCTGCTGGCCGGCCTTCTCGGCGTTGTCGCTCAGGCGGCGCATCTCGGCGTAATTGCTCACCAGCAGTTGCGCCAGCGGCTTCAGCGCGACCGCATCGGAGTCCGTCGCGCTGAGCACCGATCCGAGTTGCGCCTGCGCCTTCGTCAGGTCGCCGGCGTCGTGCGTCAGTCCCAGCACCATGGCTTTTTGCATGGCCAGCATGGCGCCGCCGTGACGCGCATTGAGCGCCTGCAGCTCGCGCCCCAGCTCCTGCGGCGACAAGCGGCGCAAGGATTGGTGATACGCCAGCAGATCGTCCATGCCGCCCACGGTCGTGACCAGCTTGACGGTGGCGGTCGGCGCCTCCGGCGCGGGCGTGGCGCAGGCGGCCAATAATAGAGTCAGCAGCAGGGGAAGTAGTCTGGATTTCATGATTGATCAGTGTTCAGCTTTCATCCGGCAATTCGATGCGGAAATGTGCGCCGCCCGGGCCCGCCACCAATTGCACCTCGCCATTGTGCGCCAGCACGTACTCGCGCACGATCGACAGGCCGATGCCATTGCCGTGGCGCGCACCTTGCGGCTGGTTCAGGCCCTGGTAGAAGGGATCGAAAATCCGCGCCGCATCGGTCGCCGCCACGCCCGGTCCCTGGTCGATGCAATCGAGCCGCACGCGGCCGGCATGTCCCGACAGCACGAAACGGATGGTGCCGCCGCGCGGACTGAAGCGCACCGCGTTCGACAGCAGGTTGGCCAGCACGATGGCGAACTTGTCCGGATCCAGCACCGCCGTACGCGCACCGCCCTCGACTTCAACCTTGAGGTCGCGCGCCACCCATTGCAAGCGCTGGTCATCGATCACCTTATATAGAAGCGCGCGCAAATCCACCGGCAGGCGGTTGATGTGCTGGGCATCGAAGGCCACTTCGTTATAGCGCAGCAGATCCTCGATCTGGGTCTGCAGCGCCTGCGTGTTCTGCCGCAGGATGCGCGAAATCTCGCGCTGGCTGTCGGTCAGCTTGCCGGCCACTTCATCATCGAGCAGCGCCGCGCCTTCGCACAAGGCCGCCAGCGGCGTCTTCAATTCATGCGAAACATGGCGCAGGAAGCGCGACTTCTCCGCCTCCAGGTCGGCCAGCCGTTGCCGCAGCCAGTCCAGCTGCTGGCCCAGGCGGCGCAAGTCGGCCGGCCCCTTGACCACGATCGGCTGGTCGAAACGGTTTTCGCCGAGGCGGCTGATCGCCAGCTCGATGCGCGCCAGCGGCCGCGACAGCCACAGCCCGAACCAGAACGCCAGCAGTACCGCCAGCACGATGGCGCCGATCACCTGGAAGCTCAGCATCTTGCGCTGCTGCTCGAGGTCGTTGGACAAGGTATTGTTGCGACGCTCGACTTCGCGTTTGCTTTCCAGCGCCAGTTGTTCGTTGAGCGCCGGCAGATGGGCAAAGGCCTGGAACAGCGCACGCTGGTCAGGCTTGCGCGCCTCGACCTTGCGCGCCGCCTGCTTGCGCTTCCCAGCCGCTGCCGGTGCAGGATCGACGGCCGTCGCAGGCGCCTGGTCCGCCTGCAATACCGTCCACGCCGCTTCGCCGTAGCTATTCCAGGAATTGAATGTTTCGGCCGGCGCCTGCGGCAGCGCTTCCTGCAATTCGGCCAGCGCGGCCTTGGCTTGTTGCCATGCCTCGGCGTAACGATCGCGGAAAGCCGGATCGTCCAGCACCAGGTACTGGCGCGCGCTGCGCTCCATCGCAACGGTACGTTCGGCCAGCCGCTGCGCCTGCTCGGTCAGGCGCACAGCCTGGCCGGCGGTCTCGCGGCTGTGGACGGACATGCGCTCCAGCGTGAACAAGGCATGCACCGAGGTACCGCTGAGCAGCGCGGCGATCAACAGGAACGCCGCCAGCAGCAGCTGACGAAATGACAATCCCGGCAACATCACTGGCCGGGCGGCTGAGGAACGAGATACCGGCTGTTGTAAGGCAGCTTGCTTGAGCATGAATCTTTCTCGCTAGGGTGGAGCATCATTGTAAACAACGCCGAGGCGGGAGTAGAAAAGTATCTTATAACTTCTAGAAAATACTTTAAACCGCCACCTATGCACAATCCCCGCGAAATGCCTCCCGCCAGCAGCTCCGGCGGTTCCCGTATATCATGACCGCAGCTCCGGCCCGCCGCGCTGCACCCCTGTTTCCTGCGATTCAACAGCAGCCATGCGCACCGGCCGGCCGCCACATCGTCCCTGCCACTACTCCGCATCGCAATGGAACCTCCGAAGTCCAAGACCCCTGCTGCCCACCCCGTCGTCATCGCCGGTGAAGGCTTGCCCGCCGACAAACGCGCCATCGCCGTCATCACGCTGCTCATCGCGGTCGGCCTGGCCACGCTCGACACCGCCATCGCCAACACCGCGCTGCCGGTCATGGCGCGCGATCTCAACGCCACCCCCGCCGCCTCGGTCTGGATCGTCACCGCCTACCAGCTGGCCATGATGGTGTCGCTGCTGCCGCTGGCAGCACTGGGCGAAATCGTCGGCTATCGCCGCATCTATATCGCCGGTCTGGCGCTGTTCACGGCTGCCTCGCTGCTGTGCGCCGTGGCCTGGTCGCTACCCGCGCTCACCGTCGCGCGCTTCCTGCAGGGCCTGGGCGGCGCCGGCATCATGAGCGTCAATACCGCGCTGATCCGCTACATCTACCCGACCCGCTCGCTCGGCCGCGGCGTCGGCATCAACACGCTCATCGTCGCCATCTCGTTTACCGTCGGCCCCAGCGTCGCCTCCGGCATCCTGGCGATCGCGCCGTGGCCATGGCTGTTCGCGGTGAACGTCCCGCTCGGCATCGTCGGCCTGCTGATGGCGATACCGTCGCTGCCGTACACGCCGAAGTCCTCTCACCATTTCGACATCAAGAGCGCGCTGCTCAACGCCGCCGCCTTCGGCCTGCTGATCATGGCCATCGGCGAAGGCGCGCATCAGGCGGCGCCCGCCGTGGTCGCGCTGGAGTTCGTAGCCGCGCTGGTGTGCGGCTATCTGCTGATGCGCCGCGAAGCCTCGCACCCGGCGCCGATGCTGCCGGTCGACTTGTTCCGCCGGCCGATGTTCTCGCTGTCGGCCATTACGGCGGTGTGTTCGTTCGCTGCGCAAGGGCTGGCGTTCGTGTCGCTGCCGTTCTTCTTCCATCACGACCTCGGCCGCTCGCAAGTTGAAATCGGATTGCTGATGACGCCATGGCCGGTCGCCGTTGCCATCATGGCGCCGATCGCCGGACGCATGTCGGATCACTATCCGGCCGGCATCCTCGGCGGCTTCGGCCTGGCGCTGCTGTGTGTCGGCCTGATGCTGATGACGCTGATGCCGGCGGCGCCGAGCGTGTTCGAGATTTCCTGGCGCATGTTCGTCTGCGGCATGGGCTTCGGCTTCTTCCAGTCGCCCAATCTGAAAGCCCTGATGACCAGCGCGCCGCCCAATCGCAGCGGCGGCGCCAGCGGCATCGTCGCCACCGCGCGGCTGTTCGGCCAGAGCATCGGCGCGGCGCTGGTGGCGCTATGTTTCAGCCTGTCGGAACTGCACGGCTCACGCATCGCGCTCGGACTCGGCGCCGGCTTTGCAGGCGCCGCCTGCCTCGCCAGCTTCCTGCGTCTGCTGACCACCAATCCTTACGCGCCGCCGGCGCCGAAATAAGTCCACTTCAAGTCCACTTCAAGTCCGCTTCAAGTCCGCATTCTTCTTGCAAAACGATCCGTACCGCATCGGTGCGGATCGTCTGCAACGACCCGTTTTTTTTCTTTTTTCAAGCCTCGCGCAGTACAAATACAACAGCCACATTCCGAGCAGGTTCTGCTACGATGGGACATGCAATCGCTAAGCGTGGATCCTCGCAAGTCCAGCACCCACGCAAGTTTCAGAGCAGCAACATGGAGAGCGTACCCCATCCGCAGAGATGAGATGCCCTAACAATAAGCGTCCACGGAGGACCGGCAGTGTTGAAGCGTATTGCACCCGATCAGTTGCGTCTTGGCATGTATGTCCAGGAGATTCCAGGCCCGTGGATGAATCATCCATTCTGGCGGGGTTCCTTCAAGCTGGAGAAGTACGAAGACCTCAAGACGCTGCGTTCCGCCAAGATCGAACAAATCCTGATCGATACCAGCAAGGGCCGTGACATCGTCATGGAAGACGAGCCCAAAGCGGCCGCGCCCGTCGCCGCCGAATCAACTCCGGAAGCTGCTGCCGATGCTGCAGCAATCGACATACCCGCCGAACCCACCCGCTCAAGGCCAGCCAAAATCGTCGTTCAGGTCGGCGCCGAACAGGAACGCGTGCAAGCCGCGCGCGTCCTGACCGCGTCCAGGAAGGCCATCATGACGATGTTCAACGAGACCCGCATGGGCAAGGCGCTGGACGTACGCCAGGCGATGCCGGTGGTGCAGGAAATCACCGCTTCGGTAGCGCGCAACTCCGGCGCGCTGATCAGCCTGGCGCGCCTGAAGACCGCCGACGACTACACCTACATGCATTCGGTGGCGGTGTGTGCGCTGATGATCGCGCTCGGCCACCAGCTCGGGCTGTCACCGGAAGAAACACGCCAGGCCGGCATCGCCGGGCTGCTGCACGACATCGGCAAGATGGCAGTGCCTGCGGACATCCTCAACAAACCCGGCAAGCTCACCGACGACGAATTCACCTCCGTCAAGAAACACGCGCAAGCCGGCCATGCCATCCTGCGCGGCGTCGACGGCATCGGCGACGCCGCACTCGATGTCTCGCTGCATCATCACGAGAAGATCGACGGCAGCGGCTACCCGTTCAACCTCAAGGGCAATCAGATTTCCATGGTGGCGAAAATGGGCGCGGTGTGCGACGTCTACGACGCCATCACGTCCAACCGCCCCTACAAGCCGGGCTGGGAGCCGGGCCATTCGGTCAAGCGCATGGCCAGCAACCAGGGCCATTTCGACGAGACCATCCTCGAGGCATTCATCAAGAGCGTGGGGATTTTTCCGACCGGCTCCTGCGTGGTGATGCACTCGGGCAAGGTCGGCATTGTGATCGACCAACATCCGGGATCGCTACTCACGCCGAAGGTGAAAGTGTTTTTCTCGGCGCTGACGATGGCGCCGCTGCCGATCGAGATCATCGACCTGGCTACCACCCGCAGCGGCGACAAGATCGCCTCGCATGCGGATCCGGCCAAACTGCACCTGCCCAATCTGGAAACGATCTGGGCGTCGACGGTAATTACTTGAACTTGGGCACTTAAACTTGAGCAAGCGGCACTGATGACACGCCGCCGCCGGCGCGTTATCAGCCGTTCTCAGTCACGGACGGCGAAGGCGCCGGTCTCGGCCAACTCTTCCAGCAGCGCCACCGTGGCGCAACCCGACACGTCATAAGGATTGAGCACGCCGGTGCTGGAATATTTCAGCAACAGCGAACGGTTGACCTTGTCCAGCCGCACCTTGCCCATGGTCCACGACGAATAGCGGCGCACGCCGATTTCCTCGTAGCACAGCAGAATCACGTCCTTGTGGCGCGGGTCCTGCAACAGGCGCGCGTACAGCTGGTTGACCTGCTCGCGGCCGCCTTCCAGGGCCTGCACGAACACGTCTTCGCTGTGGCACAGCACGCCGGTGATGCCTTTGGCGGGATTGTGGCCGCGCGCCGTCGCCAGGATGGCGTCGACCTGTTCCTGGGAAATCGGCGTACAGGCGCGGCTTGCATAGATCAGACGAACCAGCATGATGGTTACCCCTTCCGGATGAGTGCGAGGAATTCGCGGCGCAGGTTGGCGTCGCGCAGGAACGAGCCGCGCATGACGCTGTTGATCATCTTCGACTCGGTGTCCTTGACGCCGCGCCAGTGCATGCAGAAGTGATCGGCTTCCATCACGATCGCCAGGCCGTCCGGCTGCAGCTTTTCCATCAGCAGGCCGGCCACTTGCGACACGGCTTCTTCCTGGATCTGCGGACGGCTCATGATCCACTCGATCAGGCGCGCATATTTGGACAGGCCGATCAGGTTGGAATGTTCATTCGGCATCACGCCGACCCAGACCTTGCCCATGATCGGACACAGGTGATGCGAGCAGGCGCTGCGCACCGTGATCGGCCCGACGATCATCAGTTCGTTGAGGCGTTCGATATTGGGGAATTCCGTCACCGGCGGCGCCGGCCGGTAGCGTCCGTGGAACACTTCCTGCAGATACATCTTGGCCACGCGCTTGGCGGTGTCCTGGGTATTGTGGTCGCTCTCGACATCGATCACCAGGCTCTCGAGCACGCCCGCCAGCTTGGCCTGCACTTCAGCCTGCAAGGCATCGAGCTCGCCCTCTTCAATGAAGGCGGAGATATTGTCGTTGGCGTGAAAACGGACGCCGGCAGCCTTGATGCGCGCACGGATGCGCGTCGACACCAGTTCGTCGTGCAGGCTTGGTCGTGGTTGGTCTGTTGCCATTGTGGAATTGCGCGGGAAGGCGCAGTGCGAATGAAATTGTCGACATTATGCCCCGAAACGACGCTTTCATATGCGAGCCGTGGCGCGGTCATCCGGTATTGGGCCGGCGCGGCCGAAGAATCGTTTTACCTGAATCATCGTCTTACCTGAATCCTCGGCGCAACCTCAGAACGTCTCCCAATCGCCGTCGCCGGACGGTAATGGCGGCGCTGCCCTGCCGGAACCATAGGCCAGCGCCGGCTTCCCTGCAGGCGCAGGAGCTGGCACCGCCCGTGCCGCAACACGTGCTGCCGGCGCGGCCGGCGTCCCTAGCCGTGGCGCATCGTGCGCGTTGAGGCGGAACACCCCCACCACCCGCGCCAGGTTGGCCGACTGATCCTGCAGCGATTGCGCGGCGGCGGCGGCCTGCTCGACCAGCGCGGCGTTCTGTTGCGTGACCTCGTCCATTTGCGTAATGGCCTGGTTGACTTGCCCGATACCCGAGCTTTGTTCCTGGCTGGCGAAGCTGATCTCGCCGACGATGTCGCTCACGCGCCTGACGCTGGCGACCACCTCGTCCATGGTGCCGCCGGCCTGGGCGACCAGTTTGCTGCCGATGTCGACCTTCTCGACGGAGTCGTCGATGAGCGCCTTGATTTCCTTGGCGGCGGTGGCCGAGCGCTGCGCCAGACTGCGCACCTCGGAGGCGACTACCGCAAAACCGCGCCCTTGTTCGCCGGCGCGCGCCGCTTCCACCGCTGCGTTCAGGGCAAGGATATTGGTCTGGAACGCGATGCCGTCGATGACGCTGATGATATCGACGATCTTCTTCGACGAGTCGCTGATCGATCCCATCGTCGTCACCACCTGCGCTACCACCGAACCGCTATGCGTGGCGACGTCGGACGCCGTGGCGGCGAGCTGGTTGGCCTGGCGCGCATTCTCGGCGTTTTGTTTGACGGTGGCGGTGAGCTGCTCCATCGTCGCCGCGGTTTCTTCGAGCGAACCGGCCTGCTGCTCGGTGCGCGACGACAGGTCGAGATTGCCGGTGGCGATTTCGGACGAGGCGGTGGCGATGGTGTCGGCGCCGGTGCGCACTTCCGACACGATGGTGGTGAGGCTGCCGTTCATGTCGCGGAGCGCCATCAGCAACTGGCCGATTTCATCCTGCGAGTTCACCTCGACATGGCTGCTCAGGTCGCCGGCGGCGACGCTCCGCGCCACTTGCACCGCATGATTGACGGGGCGCGTGATCGAGCGCGTGATCCAGAATGCAAAACCGCAGGCCAGCAGTACGGCCGCCGTCGCCATGACCAGCATGATGACGGTCTTGCCGTGATAGAGATCGCTGGCCTCGGCGCTGCTCTTGGCCATGACGATGGAACCGCCCTTGATAAAGCCTTTGACGCGGTTGATGTAGTTCTGCTGGTCGTTGCGCAAGGACGTCAGCAGCAGCTGCGACGCATCCATGGTGGCGCCGGTGGCGGCCAGCTTGAGGAATTCCCTCTGGCCTTTTTCATAGGTTGCGCGCAGGGCCGAGATTTCGCCGTAGGACTTGCGTCCCATGTCGCTCGACAGCATCTGCTGGAGCGTCGCGAGACTGGCGTTGATGCCTTTTTCGCCGTCTTCGATGCGCTGGATTTCCTTGAGCAAGGCTTCATGATCGTCGATCAGCAGGATGTTGCGCATCGCGATGGCGTTGTCGCTGATCTGCAGCACGATGTCATTGGCCACCACCACTTGCGGATAGCGATTCTTGACGATCAATTGCGTGCCGTCATGCAAGGCGCCCAGGCTCTGGATGCCGAGGCCTGTGATGCCGATCAGCAGCAATACCACGAGGCCGAACGCAAGGCCGAGCCGCGTTCCGAGTTTCAGTTTCTTCATTTTTTCATGCTCCCCTGGAACGCATTTCGTCAACCGGCGCGCGTGCCCGTTGATGAAATGCGTCCTGAACAAACCGGCGCCGGGATGTCGGTCGGCGCCGGTTCGTACTACAACGATATGTGCGGCTTAGAACGAGTGATGCATGCCCACTGTCGTGACCAGCTGGGTGTCGCTGCCGGACACGCCGGTAGCGCCGCCGGCGCCGGTGCCGTTCATGACCGCAAAGCGCGCGCTGCCGCCGGCGCGTTGATAGGCCGCCTGCACGTAGAACTCGGTGCGCTTGGAGAACGCATGCACGTGGCTCAGGCTGAAGGTATTCCAGCGTGCGCTTTCCAGCTTGGACAAGCCGTAGCCGAAGTTGAGCGTGTCAGCCGTTGCATAGCGCCAGGCTGCGCCGAGGTCGAAGTTCTTCTGCTTCGGCGTGACGCCGGTTGGCAGCGAGATCTTGACCTGGGTGTAGTCGGCGTTCAGGCGCACCGGACCAATGGTGTAGCCGACGCCTGCAGCGGTGGTGCTCAGGCTGCTGAACACCGTCGCGGCGGTGCCCAGGCCCAGGCTCTGCAGGAACGCGCCGCCGTAGCCGGCTGCACGGTTGTTGAGCTTCGAATACGCCAGTGCGGCGCGCAACGGGCCGTTGGTGTAAGTGGCGCCGGTGCTGACGTTGCGGCCGTTGTTGCTGTCGCCGGCAACTTCGCCGAAACCGTACATGCCGCTCAACTGCAAGCCCGAGAAGGTCGGCGAGGTGTAGCGCACGGCATTGTCGAATTGGTAGGTGTTGGCCAGGCTGTCCAGGTTACCCGGGTGGAACAGGTACCAGTTGGTCAGCTGATAGCCGTTGGACAGCTTGCCCACGTAGTCGAACACGATGTCGGGCATGTGGCCCATGGTCACCGCCCCGAAGTCGCCGGACAGGCCGATCGTGCTGTAGCGGTTGAACAGTTTGCCGGCCGTCGGCTGGGCGCCGCTGTCGGTATAGAAACCGCTTTCCAACTGGAAATTGGCCTTCAGGTTGCCGCCCAGATCTTCGGTGCCGCGAAACCCGATACGGTCCGGTTGCATGGTGCCCTGATCCAGACGCGCGACCGATCCGCCGCCAAGATTGCTGATATATGCCACGCCGGCGTCCAGACTACCGTAGATCGTCACGTTGCTCTGGGCGAATGCGCTTGCCGCGAAGCCGGTGGCGGCGACGGCAAAGAGTACCTTCTTCATGAAAAACTCCCCTTCAATTAAGCACGGCTGACGCCGCGTTCACTGCTCTCATCTGCCCCGCGCACATAAGAGGTGAATCTTTTACCTGGACCGTCGGGCTCAACGTCGGACGATTTGTTTCACCCATGAATCAACGTTCCACAAAAATGTTCAGGCTCAAAAAAATGCCCGGCGCTTGCGCGGGCATTTCTCAGCACTACACAGAGGTTTCGAGAAAGTATCGATAGCAAGGCGCGTCAACGCAGACAGTGCGAATGCACGGCAAGTTGGCGCAACGCGGCTAGCGATGCTTTATCGGAAGCTCCTTATAAATCCAGCACCAGGCGGCGTCCCTTGCAGCCGGACACACACACCATCATCATCTTGTTCGAGGCCTTCTCCGCCTTGCTCAGCACGCCGTCGCGATGTTCCGGTTCGCCTTCGAGGACCTTGGTTTCGCAAGCGCCGCAGACGCCTTCGCGGCAGCTGTGCTCGACGTCGAGACCGGCATCAAGCAGCGCATCGAGCAGGGATTTTCCGGCCGGCACCGTGACCGATTTCTTGCTGCGCGCCAGCTCGGCGACGTATTCGTCGCCCTGCACGGCCGCGACATTTTCCGCCGCGGCGAAACGTTCGATGTGCACGTTGGGCAAATCCAGTTCGGCGCAGATTGCTTCAAAGGCGTTCAGCATCGGCGTCGGGCCGCAGCAGTAGAAATGTGCGTCCTTCGGCTTGCTCGCCAGGAAAGCGCGCAGGTCCGGCGGCGCGCCTTTCTCGGCATCGAAATGGCTGCTCACGCCCGGCTGCTGCAACAGCTCGCCGGCGAAGGCCGCTTCCGCACGCGAACGCGCGCAGTACAGCAGCTCGGCCGACTTGCCCTTGCCGCGCAGGTAATTGAGCATGCAAGAGATCGGCGTGATGCCGATGCCGCCGGCGACCAGCACCGAATGCGTGGCGCTCTCGTCGACCGGGAAGTTGTTGCGCGGCGCCGAGATCGTCAGCGTCGCGCCGACGCGCAACTGCTCATGCACGTAGCGCGAGCCGCCGCGGCTGTTGCGATCGTTGAGCACGCCGACCACATAGCGATGACGCTCGGCCGGCGAATTCAACAGCGAATAGCTGCGCACGACGCCGTTGCCCAGGTGCAGGTCGACGTGCGAACCGGCTTCGAAGGCCGGCAGTTCCGCACCTTCGGGCGACATCAGCTCGACGCTGACGATGCCCTGCGCTTCAAAGCGCATGGCCTGGACACGGACGGAAAGAAGAGAGCTGCTCATAAGAAATCCAAATCAGGAAACTGCTTGCTGCAAATCGATATCGAGCCGTGCAAATGCGTCGATCTCGACCGTCAATTCCGGAAACACCAGGCCGCTGACTTCCACCAGCGTCGAACACGGGAAGGGACATGGCTGCGGCACCGCGAAGAAATCGCGGCGCGCACGACCGACTTCATCCTTGTCGGCGATATCCTTCACGTAAATCACCAGCTTGTAGATGCTGCCGAGCGTACCGCCGGCAACCTCCACCAGATCACGCACCTTGCCCAGCACCACCAGGGTCTGCTCGTAGGTCGACAAAACACTATTGCGCGAAGCCGGATGCGCGGTCATGCCCGACATGGCGATCTCATTGCCGATCACCAGGCAGTTGGACCAGGTCGCGGTGGCCAGCTCGGCCACCTTGCCGGTCTTGATGTGACGAACCGCGGTCATCTGCTTACTCATCTGCTCACGCTGCCTTCGCCGGTTTGTTTTCCTGCGCCGCCGCTTCCTTCTCCAGCTGTTCCTTGGCGAGCTTGCGCATGTGGCGGCGCAGGCGGACGATGCCCATGTCGTGCTGGTACAGCATTTCGCGCTGGTTGGCGTCCGGTTCCATCACTTCGAGCACCGCGCGGTCCTGTTCCAGCACGTTCCAGTGGCGCGCTTCCAGGCGGTTGCGATAGAGGAAACGCCAGGTGTCCTTTTGCCAGCCGGTCAGCTTGCGGCAACGCCAGTGGAAGACCGCCGCGATGTTGTCGACGATCGGCGTGTAGCTGCCGACGATGACGAAGCTGCCGCCGGGACCACCGGTCTTCGGATACGGGATCGCCAGGCGCATCCAGTGCAAATCCGTGTCGGCCCATTCGGTCCAGTCGAAGTTGACGTCGCGCTGGCCTTCTTTTTCAAACACGAAACCGATGTCGGTTTCACGGATGCCGAACGAGGCGGTGTTGTCGCCTTCGGCCATCGAGTGCGATTGCTTGTGCAGGAAGGTGCCGTGCATCGGATCCATGACGTTGTCCAGCACGTAGCGATAGTCGCCCTTCCATTCGGTGTAGCACAGGAAGTTGGAGTACTCCGGGCTGGTCAGTTCTTCCGGCAAGCGCAACGGCGGCGGTTCGGCGATGTCGCTACTGGCGTTGAACAGGAAGATCGCGCCGCAGGCTTCGGTGACGTGATACGAACGGGTGGCCTTTGCGCCTTCCAGTTTGCAGCCCGGGCTGCCCGGCACGCTCATCACGACGCCGTCGAAACGCACCTGTACGCCGTGGTAGCCGCAGGCGATGCGGTCGCCCATGGCGATGCCCATGGACAGCGGGGCGCCGCGGTGCGGACAGTGATCTTCCAGCGCGTGCAGGGCGCCGTTGGCTTCACGCCAGAGCACGAACTTCTTGCCCAGGCGGCGCAGCGACACCGGACGCTCGGCGACGAATTCGGAAGGGCAGATGGGGTACCACAAGTCTTTCAATCCAACGGCGAGGACCGCGTCGACCGGATCATTGGCTGTCGTTCTCATTGACTATTCTCCTGAGGGTAGGGGCCGCCGGCTTAAGCCGCCAGGCGTGCAATCTCTTCTTGATAATTTTCTTCGGTCCAGACGCCGTTGTTGTACGGACAGCCGGGACCGGTGCGATTGAGATGCGCGACCAGCGCCGCCAGCTCGGTAATGCCGGCGCCGTAGGCACGCTCGATGGAATCGCCCAGCAGATCTTCGTACTGGGTCGGCGCACGACGGCGCGCCTGATGGGGATTGAGATAAACCTCTGTGACGGTTGCAACCATTATTGGCCTCCATTCTTGACGCGCTCGCGGATACGCTCACGCACGGGTACAAAATCGTAAGTCGGGTAGCATTCCGTGCGGAACACGCCCCAGGCGGAGCGTTCCAGCTCCACGTTCACCAGCGGCAGCAAAGCCGGCGGCAGTTCCAGCGTGACGATCTGGCCCAGGCCCATGGCCACGGTCCACGACACCACGCGCGTGCCTTCGACGGGAAAGCGATCCCACCAGCCGACCTTCTTCATGTGCGCCTGGATGTCTTCCAGGTTCTTGGACTGGTCGTGCCTGAGCAGCACGGTCAGCAGCATCAGATCTGATTTGGCGTCGTTCATTACTCAGCCCCTCAGACCGTTTCTGCTTCAAGCGGCACCGACCAGGCGTCGTAGCCATAGACCCAATCCGCGTTGCCGCCTTCGCGCAACCAGTTGTTGCCGCGCGAACCGATCTGGATCTTGCTGGTGCGCTCCAGGCGCAGTTCTTCGTAGGTGTGTAGCGCGTCGGCGATGCCATCGACGGTCGCCACCTTTTCCAGGCAGCGCGCCAGCACCACGGCGTCTTCAATCGCCATGCCGGCGCCTTGCGCCATGAACGGCATCATCGGATGGCTGGCGTCGCCCAGCAGCGTCAGGCGGCCCTTGGACCACTGCGGCAGTGGATCGCGTTCGTATAAAGCGGTCTTCAATACTTCGTCGCAGGCGTCCAGCAGCGCGGTGGCGTCGGGGTGGAAACCGGCATAGCTGTCGCGCAGTTCCTGCACGCTGCCCGGCGTGGTCCACGATTCGAGATGCCAGGTTTCTTGCGCGGTGGTGGCGAAGATGAAGATGTCCTTGCCGCAGTTGAGCGGGAAGGTGACGATCTGGCTCTCCGGATTCGGTCCCCACCATTTGGTGAAGGCTTGCAGGTTCGGCACCTGCGCCACGCTGTCGGCCGGGATCACGGCGCGGAAGGCGACCACGCCGGTGAAGCGCGGGCTTTCCTTGCCGAACATGGCGCTGCGCACGGCGGAGTGGATGCCGTCGCCGCCGATCAGCAGGTCGACCTTGTCGGTGCTGCCGTCGGTGAAGTTCAGCGTGACGCCCTGCGTATCCTGCGTGATGGCTTCGGCGCGTTTGGCGAACTGCACGCGCTCGGCCGGGAATACTTCGGCCAGTGCGGCCAGCAAATCGGCGCGATGAATGGTCAGTTGCGGCGCGCCGTACTTCTTCTCGGCGGTATCGCCCATTTCCAGGCGCGAGGTTTCTTCGCCGGTGTTCCAGGTGCGGCTGATGCGATGCGTCGGACGCGCGGCGGTGCGGCGCACTGCTGCGCCGATGCCGAGACCGTCGAGCGCCCGCACCGCATTCGGCGTCAGGTTGATGTCGGCGCCGACGCGCAGGAACTGTTTCGACTGCTCGTACACCACCACGTCGTGGCCGGCGCGATGCAGCGCGATAGCGGCGGTCAGGCCGCCGATGCCCGCGCCGAGGATGCCGATTTTGAAAGAAGACATATCACTTGCTCCGATTACTTGTGGGTCGGTTGACGGTCGGTCAGGAATTTTCCTGTCGGCCCCTGCGCATTCTTTTGACGGCGCGTATTGCCGTCGATACCGCCGTCGATGGCCCATTCGGCGAACACGGTCGGACCCGGTTCGAAATCGCGCGGCTCCCAGTCGGCGTCGAGCTGGTCTTCATCGGCGTAGTACTCGATCAGGCCGCCGGCGGGGTTCTTGAAGTACCAGAAATACGCCGACGAGATCGGATGACGGCCCGGGCCCAGTTGCGTGTCCCAACCCTTGCGCGACATGTGCATGCCGCCGCCGAAGACTTCGTGGATATCGCGCACGGTGAAGGCGACATGGTTCAGCCCCGAACGCGCTTCCGGCGGTTGTAGCAGGAAGATGTCGTGGTGGCCGCCGACGTCGGCGCAGCGCAGGAAAGCACCGCGTTCCGGATAGCGGTCGGACGGCACGAAGCCGAAGTTCTCGCAGTAGAATTTTTCGCAGGCCCTGACGTCCTTGACGAAGAACACCACGTGGCCGACTTCGATCGGCGAGGCGTGGTCATAGACCGGGCTGCGCTGGTTGATGCGGTTCTTTTCGTTCCAGGTGTTCATGGTGGCGCACTCGACCTTGACCTCGCGCTTTTGCGAAACCTGGAAGCGCACGGCGAGGCCGTTCGGATCGGTGCAGCCGACGCGCTTGCCGTCGTTGAGGTAGCCCGGCAAGTCCTTGATGCGTTCCGCAAACTTCGGCAGCACCTCGGCGGACGATACGCCCCACACCACTTCACGCAGCGTCGGACCGGCTTCGATGGCCGGCGGCAAGGCCGGATCGGCGCTGCTGCGTACGACCACGCGGCAACCGTTCTGCGATTCGAACACCAGCGCGTCGGCGCTCTCCTGCGCCAACGTCATGCCCCAGTCGAGGAAGAACTGGCGGCAGGTCGGCAGATCGTCCGCGCCGTACGTAATTTCGTCGATACCCAATACATCCATTTGTTGCTCCTTGTTGCCGCCCGGCGCGTGCTTCACGGCCGCGGCGGCGATTAACGCATTTGACTTAACCGGCCCACGGCAGCGGGTTTTCATTCAGTCCCCAATACATGCTCTTCTGCTCCATGTATTGCAGGATGCCGAGGCGGCCCTTTTCGCGTCCGAGGCCGCTGTCGCGCCAGCCGCCGAACGGCGTCGAAATCGAAAACTGTTTATACGTATTGATCCACACATTGCCGGCTTGCACCGCGCGGCCGAAACGCCAGGCCTTCTTGTAGTCGCGCGTCCAGATGCCGGCCGCCAGCGCGTACACGCTGTCGTTGGCTTGCGCGATCAGATCCTCTTCGTCGTCGAACGGCATCGCCACCAGCACCGGGCCGAAGATTTCTTCCTGGCAGATGCGCTGGTCGTTGGTGACGCCTTCGATGATGGTCGGCGCGTAGTAGTAGCCGCGCGCAAACTGGTCGCCTGCAAGACGCGTACCACCGGTGCGGATGCGGCCGCCGTCGGCGACGCCGATGGAGACATAGGACTCGATGCCTTCGCGATGGCGCGCGGTGATCAGCGGGCCCATTTGCGTGCGCTCGTCGGCCGGGTCGCCGACGCGCAATGCCGCAGCGCCCGCCGCCAGGCGCTCCATGAAGCTGTCGTAGATGCCGCGCGCCACGAACAGGCGCGAACCGGCGATACAGGATTCGCCCGAGCTGCTGAAAATGCCGTACAGCACACCGGCCACGGCATGGTCGAGATCGGCGTCGTCGAACACCATGGTCGGCGACTTGCCGCCCAGTTCCAGCGAGACCGGCATCATCTTGTCGGCGGCGATGTGGGCGATGTGCTTGCCGGTGGTGGTGCCGCCGGTGAAGGACACGCGCTTGACCAGCGGATGCAGCGTGATGGCGTCGCCGATCACGGAGCCCTTGCCGGGCAACACGCTGATGAGGCCTTTCGGCACGCCGGCCTCTTCGCAAATCTTCGCCAGTTCCAGCGCCATCAGGGGCGTGACTTCGGCGGGCTTGACCACCACGGCGTTGCCGGCGGCCAGCGCCGGCGCCATCTTTTGCGCTTCGCTGGCGATCGGCGAATTCCACGGCGTGATCGCGGCGACCACGCCCATGGCTTCGTAGACGCTCATGGTCAGGTTGTCGCCACGCATCGGCGTGATGGTCTCTTCCAGCGTCTCGCACGCCGCGGCGAAGAACTGGAAGGTCGCGGCGGCGCTGCCGACCAGGTTGCGCGTTTCGGTGATCGGCTTGCCGTTGTCGAGACGCTGGCGCTGCGCCAATGCCTCGCCGCGTTCGCGGATCAGCTGGGCGACGCGATACAGGATGATCGCGCGTTCATGTGGCTTTTTTTGCGCCCAGCCGCTGGTGCGGAAGGCGCGGTCGGCGCCGACGATGGCTTCTTCGACATCGGCCACGCTGGCGGCATTCAGATAGGCGACGGCTTCGCCGGTGGCCGGATACAACGTGGCGTAACGATCGCCGCCGCCCGGACGCCACTCGCCTGCGACGCAGATCGGCAGTGTTTCGTTGAGGTTCAGTTCGGTCATGATTAGTTGTTCACATCACTTAAATGGACAGCGCATGCGCACGATTGCCTAGCGCGCGCACCACGCTGAATACGGTCAGCGCCGATGTCTTGGGATTGGCCGCGAGCGGCTTGCCGCGCATGGTCAGTTCAAAACCGCCGAACTCGCCCTTGGCTTCGACGTGATGGACGTTTTCCGTCACGCCGGGATCGGCATACAGGCGCACTTGCGTGTGATCGAGTCCGAGGCCGGCCAGCGACAGCGTCGCGGCGACGTTGGCGTTCTTCGGATACAGCCGCGCCGCTTCGCGCGCGCTGCCTTCGAATATCACCGTCGCAACCGACAGGTTGGCCAGATCGAAAGGACCGTCAGCGGGCGTGTCCTTCCACGCGTTGGGCGGCTTGCGCCCGGTGTAGACCACCGACTCCAGGCCGCCGACGCGCGCCGCCGACAGCGCGTCGATGGCGCCGATGGCGCCCGACAGCAATTGCACCTGGGTCTTGCCTTCGCGTGCGGCGGCTTCCAGCTTCTCGACCAGGCCGGGTTCCGACAGCGCGCCGATGGAGACCACCATGCACGGAATGCCGCGCAGCAGCGCCGGGATGATGTGCTCTTCGATCGCATGGTGGCCGGCGCATTCGATCAGCAGGTCCGGGCGGTCTTCACCCAGGCGGGTCTCGACGCGCGCCTTCGGCGCCAGCGACGACACCACGGAACGGGCGTTCGCCATGTTGGCTTCCGGGACGATGACGACATCGAAGGCGACTTCCGGATCGCTTTTCAGCAGCTCCATCACGCCGACGCCGATGGCGCCGCAACCGATCATCGAAACATGCAGCATGGGTTTCTCCTCAGTTTCTTCAGACGGTTGTGGCTGGCACTGCAGCGGCTTTGCCGGTGGCGACGGAAGCAGCGGCGGTCGCGGCCTTTTCGGTCACCGGCGGACCGGCAAACGCGGTCTTGAAGCTGCCGATGGCCAGCATGTCGATTTCCAGCAGGAACGGACCGGATTCGGACAACGCGGTCTTCAATGCGCTGTCGACATCGGCCAGGTTGCTCACACGGGCGTGACGCAGGCTCAGCGCCTGCGACAGTTGCGCATAGTCCGGCGTGTGCAGGTCGACGTAATGGCGGCGGCCGCCGTACTGCACGTCCTGGATATTCTTGATGACGCCGTAACCCTTGTCGTTCATCAGCACGATGACCATGTCGGCCTTCTCCTGCACGGCGGTCGCGAGTTCACCCAGATTGAGGATGAAGCCGCCGTCGCCGGCCAGCGTGAAGGTCTTCTTGCCCGAGGCGGTCACCGCCGCGCCGATGGCGGCGCCGATGCCCATTGCCAGGCCCTGGCCGATGCCGCCGCCGAGGGCGTGCACGCCGGCCAGCGGATCAAAAATGCGCAGGTAACGATTGCCCCAGGTGCTGTTGGAGACGGTCACGTCGCGCACCCAGTTGAACTTGCGGCCGGCAGCTTTCTGCACTTGCTCGACCAGCGCGCTGTAAGGGCCAAGACCGTCGACCAGGCCGGCGACGGCAGCGTCGCGCGCCTTTTGCAAGTCGCCGATGAAGGCCGGGTCGACCTTCATCGCGTTTTTCTGTTTCTCAAGACGATCCGCCAAACCTTCCAGCGCCAGCGCAGCATCGCCGCAAACGAAATAGTCGCTGTTGTAGCAGCGCCCCTCGGCCGACGGATCGGCGTCGATGCGGTACAGCGGGCGCGGCAGTTTCAGCTCGTACTTCAGCGTTTCATTGCCGCGCAGGCGCGAGCCGATCACGACGATGGCGTCGCAGGTCTGGTAGAAATTCTCGACCGGCTTGTGCAGGTTGAACGAACCGAGCGAGCGGGGATCATCTTCCGCCACGATGCCGCGGCCTTGGGTGCTGGTGACCACGCCGAAGCCGAGATCGAGCAGGCGCTGCACCTGCTTGCCGGCCTGGCGCGCGCCGCCGCCCAGCCACAGCAGCGGACGCGCGGCCTTCAACAGGCGCGCGGCGAGTTCATCGAGCGCGTGTTCGGACGGCGCTTGCACGGCGATCGGCAATGGACACAGATCGGACGGCATCGGAATCAGCGCCGCCTGGATATCGATCGGAATCTCGACGCTGACCGGGCCCATCGGCGGCGTCAGTGCGGTTTGCACGGCCAGCTTGATGGTGCTGATGGCAGTCTCGGTGCTGCGGATGCGGAAGGCGGCCTTGGAGATCGCCTTGAGCATCGACAGCTGATCCGGCGCTTCGTGGATGTAGGCCAGGCTCTGATCGAGGTAAGGCGTTTCGATCTGGCCGGTCAGGTGCAGCAGCGGCGTACCGGCGGTCAGTGCTTCGACCATGGCGCCGGCGGCGTTGCCGGCAGCGGTGCCGGTGGAGGTCAGGCAGACGCCGAGGCCGCCGGTGGTGCGTGCATACGAGTCGGCCATGTTGGCCCCGCCGGCTTCGCCGCGCGCCGGGATGAAGCGGATCTTGCCGCGCTCGCCGAAGGCGTCGAGGATGGGCATGTTGTGGATCGAGATCACACCGAATGCCGCCTTGACGTTGCATTGTTCGAGGAAGGCGGCGATGGCGCAGCCGACGGTTACTTGCTGAGTTTGCTTAGGCATGGCGGGAAAGTCCTCCTGAAACATCGATGTGGCTGCCTGTTGTGTACGAAGAAAGCGGCGTCGCGAGAAAAACGATCGCGCGGGCGGCTTCCTGTGGATGACCGAGACGGCCGAGTTGAATATTCTTTTTTTGCGCCAGCGCCCGGGTCCATTGTTCCCAGGACAGGTCGAGGTCGGCGCCGGTGCGCGCCTCATAGCGGCGACGCCACTGGCCGGATTCCACCAGGCCGATGAGGATGCCGTTGACGCGAATTTTTTGTGCAGCGAATTCCGTCGCCAGCGAGCGCACCAGGTTATGGATGCCGGCGCGCGCGGCCGAGGTCGCCACCATGTGCGGCTCGGGCTGGATCGCCAGCAGCGAATTGACGCAGACCACCGCCGCTTCGCCGTGCGCAGCACTCATGCGCTGCAGTTGCGGCTGGAAGGCGCGGGTCGGATAAATTACCGAGAAAAATTTCAGGCGCAGCTCTTCGGTCCAGGCCGCATCCTCGGTGTCGGCGAAGGTCGACACGCGGCCCTGGCCGGCGTTGTTGACCAGCATCGACACCGCGCCGAGTTTTTCTTCCACGGCGGCGGCGAAGGCTTGCACCTGTTCCTGCGACAGCACGTCGCAGACCGACGAAAACAGTCTTGCTTGTGGAAAGCGCGCACGCAGCTGCGCTTCCACCTGTTGCAAACGTTCCTGGTTGCGGCCGCAGAAAGCCACCGCCGCGCCGGCTTCGAGCAACAGCTCGACCGTCGCCAGGCCGATGCCCGAAGAGCCGCCGGTGACGACGGCGACTTTGCCTTCGAGTTCAATCATGCTCATTGCCCTTACTCCCGCCACATGTTGACGACCTTGCCCGACTTCGCCGGCGCATGGTCAAGCAGGCGCGACAGTTCGCCGGCGGTATCGCGCACCTTGACCACGATCAGGTCGAGCTGGTCGGTGTCGATGTGCGGCGACGGGATCGTCGCGCCCATCGCGGCCACCACCTTGCCGGAGTGGTCGCGCACCGGTGCGGCAATGGTGGAGATGCTGGTTTCGAAGAAGCCTTCCTGCAGCACGTAACCGCGTTGCTTGTCGTTCTGCACCATGTCAAACAACTCGACCACGGTCTTGGGCGTGTTGCTGGAGAAGACTTCCAGGTGTTCTTCCGGATACAGCTCGCGCAGTTCGGCCAGGGTCAGGTCTTCCAGCAGCACGCGGCCGAGCACGGTGGCGTGTGCAGGGAGGCGGGTGCCGACGTTGACGTGGCTGGCGAAGGCGGTTTGCGTGACCGACTTGGCGACGTACACGATCGAACGGCCGTCGCGCACCACCAGGTTGCATGAGTAGCCGATTTCGTCGCGCAGGCGATCGAGCAGCGGACGGCCGATTTCGGTCAGTTCCAGCGAGGCCAGGTATTCGAAGCCGAGACGCAGCACGGCCATGCCGAGGCGGTAGTCGCGGCCGCCGTCGTTGCGCTCGACGAAGCCCATGCGCTCGAGCGTGGTCAGCAGGCGGAACACGGTGGAACGCGGCACGTCGAGGCGGCGCGCGAGTTCCGGCGCCGACAGGGTCTTGTCCTGGCGGCTGAATTCACACAGCAGGCGCAAGCCGCGTTCCAGGCCTGGAACGAGGTATTTCTCTTGCGATTCATCTTCTGGCAGCACTGGTTTGTTCATGATTGTTTTTCTAGGAAAGTTTATAAAGGTGACCGCTGAGTTGGCGACATATCGCTGCTGCAACCGCTCCGGGCTGCTCGATGTAGCAGGCGTGGCCCGCATTGTCGATCAGATGGAACGGCAAGTTCAGATTCCAGGCCAGCTCACGGCTGTCGTCGGCGGTGGTCACCACGTCGCCGACGCCGCAATATATCTCCGCCGGCACGTGGCCCAGCATGCCGTTGGGCGCATACGCCTGCAGTGCGTCGCCGCACAGCATATGCACCGCCTGGGTGTAGCCGGCCGGATTGAGCCACTGGATATTCCAACGCACCCACGCGCGCTCGGTTTCGCCGGCCTGCGCCGACAGCATGCGCGCCGGGCTGCGCTCGGCCATGCCTTCGACGCCGATGGTGCGCAGGACGTCCAGACGTTCTTGTGCAATCTGCCGGCCGCGTTCGCGCCTGGCTTCACTGCCGTAGCCTTGCGCCGGACTGACCAGCAGCAGGCGCGAGGCGCGCTTGTAGCTGCGGCCGACGTAGGCCGCCGCCATCATGGCGCCGAGCGAATGGCCGACCAGCAGACAGCTGCCGATGCCCAATGCTTCCAGGAACAGTTCCAGACGCGCGGCGTAATCGGCGGCGCTCGGCTGCATCTGCGGCAGTGCGGTCGAGCGGCCGTAGCCGGGCGCGTTCCAGGCGATGACCTGGGCGTCTTTTTCCAGACGCAGCGCGCATTGCAACCACGAGGCCGCACCCGAGCTGATGCCGTGCAGCAGCACTATCGCCGGACCGCGTCCGCACGAGCGATAGGACACGATGCCGCCGTTGCCGATGTCGACGGTGCTTTCCGCGAAACGTCCCTCGAGCAGGCTCAGGGAGTCCTTCAGCGTTTCGGCGCAGGTGACGGAGGTGGAGGCGAGCGCGGTCATGGCAGGTTCCGGTGGACTGAGATCAGCCGCGCTTGATGGCAGCCAGCGGATGTTCCGGCGGATAGGTCGGCGTGATCGGCTTCTTCGCGCCCAGCATCACGCACATCAGCGCGTCTTCGTCGCCGATGTTGATTTCTTCGCGGTACACGCCGGGCGGCACCGACACCACGTCGCGGTCGGTCAGGATGGTCTCGAAACGCTCGCCGTCTTTTTCCAGCACCAGCTTGAGCTTGCCGCGCAGGACGAAGAACACTTCTTCCACATCGATGTGCAGGTGCGGCGGACCTTCGTGGCCGGCCGGGATGATCATGGTCGAGAAGGTGAAGTGTTCCGACGGAATCACGTTGGCGTCGGCCGCCACGCCGGTGCCGCCGGTGCCGATGTAGCGCATTTGCGCGCGGCGGAATTTCGGATCGTAGTCAGCCTGGAACTTCAACGCGTCCCAGTCGTACTTGCGGGTGGACAGGCGCGCCACGCGCGATTCCATCCAGGCGCTGAAGCTGCTGCCTTCAGGCTGGTCCCAGCTGCGCTTGACGTTGTTTTGTTCGGACATGTCGGTCATCTTTTCTCTCCTTGGTAGGTCAGGGAAATTTCATCAATCAATTCATCACGAAGCCGCCGTTGACGGCCATGACTTGTCCCGTATAGAAGCGGGACAGATCGGACAAGGCAAAAATCACGGCGCCGCAGACGTCTTCCGGCAACTGGTCGCGCTGGATGGCGCGGCGGTCGTGGTAGGTCTGGTGGCGTTCTTTCGGTACGTATTCGGTGGCTTCGACCAGCGTCAGGCCAGGTGCGACTGCATTGACGGTGATGTTGTCGCCGCCCAGTTCGCGCGCCAGCGAACGCGTCATGCCGATCACCGCGCTCTTGCTGGCGACGTAGGCCAACAGGTTGGTGGCGCCCCACAGCGGCGTGTCCGACGACAGGTTGACGACGCTGCCGCGGCCGCACTCGCGCAAAGCCGGCAGGCAGGCGTTGGTCATGAGCCAGGTGCCGCGCACATTGACGTCCATGACCTTGTCCCACATCTCGATGGCGAGTTGCTCCGTGGCCTTGCCGCCCGAGTTGGTGATCGCGGCGTTGTTGACGAGGCCGTCGAGACCGCCCAGCCATTGCACCGATGCCTTGGCGCAGGAGTCAATGGATTGCGGATCCGCAAGGTCAACGGTGAAGCCGGCGACGGTCAGCCCACGTTTTTGCAGGTCGGCAACCGCAGTCTGCAGCGTGTCTTGCAGGATGTCGGCCATCGCCACGCTGGCGCCGGCTTCGGCCGCGGCGGTGGCGAAGGCCAGGCCGAGTCCGCGCGCCGCACCGGTGATCAGGATGCGGCGGCCGGCCAGCAGTTGGTGTGAAGTAGTCATTTTCGGCGGCTCCGTCAGACCGTGCTGGTGTGCACTTTGGGCAGGTAATGCAGCACGCGGCGTTCGGCCCACACGACGGCGCCGTAGGTAACGATACCGATCAGCGTCAGTGCGCAGATGGCGACGAACACGGCGGCGGTATTGCCCTGGCCTTCGCCGTCGACCAGCAGGTAGCCCAGACCCTGGTTGCCGCCGACCAGTTCACCGACGGTCACGCCGATGACCGACAGCGTCGATGCAATGCGCAGGCCCGAGAACAGCGCCGGCAAGGCCGAACGGAATTCCACCAGATGGAAGATCTGCCAGCGGCCGGCGTTGAGCGTGCGCACCAGGTTGACCATGTCGGGGTCCACCGTGCGGATGGCCGACAGCACGTTGATCATGATCGGGAAGAACACGATCAGCACGGCGACGATGATCTTCGGGTAGATGGTGTAGCCGAGCCACATCACGAACAGCGGTGCGAAGGCGACTTTCGGCGCGATCTGCAAGGCCAGGATGTAGGGCGACAGCATCGCCTCGGCGCGCGGCGACAAACCCAGCGCGACGCCGACCGCCAGACCCAGCAGCGCGCCGAACAGGAAGCCGAACACCACTTCCATGGCGGTGATGCCGAAGTGCGTCAGCAGGTCATTGTTGTTCCACATGACCACCGATTCCTTGAGCACGTGCGACAGATTCGGCAGGATGTATTCGGGCATGCCGAGCCAGCCCGGACCCCATTGCCATGCGGCCAGGAACAGCACCAGTACGACCAGGCTGCCGCAGACCGTGCGCGCACGCTCGTTGAGCAGCGGGCGGGCAGCCTTGGCGGTGATGGTGGTCTCTGGCTTGGTCATGGGATTGGCTGTAGTAGAGGTATCCATTTATCTTGCTGTTCCGACGAATTGATTGGTGAAGAGTTCGTTGACCGGTGTAGCCTTGGTCACGATGCCTTCGCTGACATAGAACTTCTGCACGCTGTCCATGCGGGCGGCGTCGATCTGGCCGAGGGTCTTCTGATTGGCATAGACGTACTTGCGATACATCTCGAAGGTGGCTTCGATGCTGGCTTCCTTACTTTTGTAGGCGGGCAGCGCGGCGACATAATCATTGGCGGCGGCTTTCGGGTCCTTCATGATGTCCTGCATGCCGCGCAGGGTCGCGCGTACCAGGCGCTTGAGCAATTCGGGCTTGTTCTTGATGGTGTCGTCGGAGGCCAGGATCGCTTGCGCCATGCTCTTGAAACCGCCGTTGTCGAGCAGCTCGACCTTGGCGCCGGCGTCGGTTGAGTTGACGACCCAGTCCGGCACGCCGGCGAATGCCGAAGCCTTGCCTGCAGTGAACACCTGCCACACGCCGGCTGGACCGGCGGCCTGAATCTGCAGGTCGGTCTTGGACAGGCCGGCAGTCTTCAGGCTGCCGAGGAAAGCGTAGTACGTCGTGTCGGTGTACGACATCACCGTGACGGTCTTGCCTTTGAGGTCCTTGAGCGACTTGATGTTTTCACCGGCGTTGGCGGCTACCATGGTGATGGAGCCGGCGCCCAGAACGGCGATGGCCTTGACCGGAATACCGTTGGCGCGCACCACGATAGGCGTGTCGCCGATGGCGCCGCCGATGACCGCGTTGCCGGCGCCGATCTGCTTGGCGACGTCGACGCCGCCCTTGGCGACGATGAAGTTGATCTTGAGGTTTTCATCGGCGTAGTAGCCCTTGTGCTGCGCCAGCACCCACGGTGCGAAGGCGGGCGAATTCGGCGGCGCCGGCAGCAGGTAGGTGACTTCTTCCGGGGCGGCCTGGGCGATGCCCGGCACCACTGCGGTAGCGGCGAATGTCGCGGCAACGGCGGCACTCAGGACCAGCTTGCTGCAGAAAGAGGCGAGAAATTTTTTCATGCTTGCTTCACTCCTATTGTTCGGTGGTGATCAGGTTGGATGTTCGGGACTTCTGTTTTTGTTTCTTCAGCGCGGCTAGCAAGACGTTGGTGGCAAGGCGCGTTTCCGCAGACAGTGCGATAGCACGGCAAGGGATCGCAACGCCGCCAGCGACGTCTTGTTAGTCGCGCTAGTGCAATTCGGCGGTTTCTTTGCCTACCTTGAGCAACTCCATCAGGCGGCCTTGCAGCGGGCCGATTTCAGGCAGCTTGCGGCGCTCCAGCGGGTTGTCGCGGAAAGGCAGGTTGACTTCGATCTCTTCGATGATGGTGCCCGGACGTTCGCTCATGACCAGCAGGCGGTCCGACAAGGCGATTGCTTCGACCAGGTCGTGGGTAATGAAGAGCGCGGTCTTTTTCTTCTCGAACAGCATCTTCGCCAGGTCCTGCTGCAAGACCATCTTGGTCTGCGCGTCCAGCGCCGAGAACGGCTCGTCCATCAGCAGCACTTGCGGATCCACCGCCAGCGTGCGGGCCAATGCGGCGCGCTGGCGCATGCCGCCGGACAACTGGTAGGGATAGTGTTCTTCAAAGCCCTTGAGGTGGCACTTGGCCAGCAGCTCGTCGGCTACGCGCTTGCGCTCGGCGGCGCTGACGCCGTCGATCTCCAGGCCCAGCGAAACGTTGGCGCGAATATTGCGCCATGGCATGAGCAGATCTTTTTGCAGCATGAAAGCGACGTTGCGGACCGGCTTGGTGACGCGCTGGCCGCCGACGATGACTTCGCCCGAAGTGGGCAGGTACAGGCCGGCGCCCATGTTCAGCAAGGTGCTCTTGCCGCAGCCCGACGGGCCGATGATGGAAACCACTTCGCCGCTGCGGATCGACAGGTTGACGTTGGTGACGGCGGCGCGCGCCTGGGAAGTCTGGCGGTCGACGAAACTCTTGCCGACGTTGCGAAATTCGATCTCGATCATGTTGCCTCTGGCTGGTTGATTGGCATTGGCGCCCTCACGCCTCATTAAGCCGTCGTTTGCTGGAGCCATTTGCCGGGAGGGATCCGGCGCGGCACAGCGGCACAAACGCGGTTTGTCTCATATATAAAACTACGAACCAAATATGAAAGATATACGATTGGAATATAGCAGATATTCCGTAAAAAGATAGTGCTTTTTGTTTCATATATGGTTTGATGATTTATATAAGAACTGTTTTCCTCTTATCGCAAGGTTTGTGCCACACGAAAAATAGTGGTTTTGTCTCATATTTCACACAGTCGCTCACCAAAGAAACGCGCCGGCGCGCCGCACCGGTGCGGTTTGCACCAATTCCAGCCGGCTTTTGGAACAGCGTCTCTCACCGAAAATTGCTGAACTGACAACGGATGCGGTGCCGGTACTGATGGCGATACGCATCGTCTTCACATTCCTTGAAGTATCTTCACGCCTCTTGAGAGGCGTTTTCGCTGATTTACAGCGCATTAACTTCCGCTTACAGCCTTTGCCCCGATGATTGCCGCGAGGGCCTGTCCTTTGCAGGACCCGTTGCCGGTTATCGGTTTGCCAAGGGGGAAGATCATGATTCAGGGACGCATTGCCGCAAGTGCAGGACTGTTATGTGTATTAAGCGCGTGCAGCAGCCCGCCGCCGATGGTGCAGGGACCGACCAGCGTGCGGCCGGCTTATCCGGTGGCCAACATCGAGAACAACGGTGCGATCTTCCGCGTCAGCAGCGCGCAGTTGTTTGAAGAGTCGACCACGCACTACGTCGGCGACATCCTCAAGATCGAGATTGCCGAGTCGCTCACCGGCAGCAACAAGTCGACCACCTCCAACAGCCGCGACACCAGCCTGAAACAAGTCGGCCCCGGCGCCGGCTCGTCCATGAGCGGCCTGCTGGCGTCGGTCTTCAACATCAATGCGACGGCAACCGGCAGCGACTCCTTCAAGGGCAACGGCCAGACCGACAACAGCAACAGCATGACCGGCAGCCTGATGGTGTCGATCATCGAGGTGCTCCCCAACGGCAACCTGGTGGTGGCGGGCGAGAAGCGCATCGGCTTGAACGGGTCGATCAATACCTTGCGGTTTTCGGGGGTGGTGAGGGCGCGCGATATTCGCGGCGGGAACGTGGTTTCTTCCAGCAATGTGGCGGATGCTCGCCTGGAGCAGGTTGGCGGGGGGACTGTGGCGGATGCCAATTCGCAGGGGTGGATGCAGCAGTTTTTCAGGAGTGTTTTGACGTTCTGGTGATGGGGAGGGCTTGGCGCTGTTCTTTGGGAACGGCGCTGTTTGTTCCGACTTGCCGTTGTTCTGTAGCTTATTCTTTTCTTTCTTCGGACGACCCTGCCGGGGGTAGCCCGGCGGCTACTCACTTTTCTTGTCTCGCCAAGAAAAGTAAGCAAAAGAAGCGACCGCTGGTTCGTAGCCCCCTGCCGGGGGTTCCCGGCGTCGTCAGGTACAAATCGGGAGGGGAAACAAACTCGCTGCGCTCAGACAAGTTTCCCCTCTTTATCCGATTTGCACCTGCCGCCACCGGCTACTCGCAAGCGGACTGCCAGACTGGCTCGCTGCGCATCGCCAGGAGACGGAGGTGGAGTGAAAGTCACAGTTCTCCGCAGTCAGTCCAAGAAAGAATGAGAATCACGATGCCGAAGGCGAGCCACCCAAGGCAAGGCGAAGCGAGCCGAAAAAGAAGTTCCGCTTATGAGTCGCCGTTGGTGACGTGCTCAAATCGGAAAAAGAAGGGAAACTTGTTTGAGCGAAGCGAGTTTGTTTCCCTTCCCGATTTGAGCACGTCACCAACGGGAACCCCGCGCAGCGAGGCGACGAATCGCGGTCGCCTTTCTTTGCTTACTTTCTTTGGCGAAGCAAAGAAAGTGAGCGGCTGCCGGGCCGCCCCCGGCAACCCCGGCCGTCCGAAGAGAGAAACAAATAAGCTACCCAGAACAGCGAAGTCGGAGCAGAACAGCAGATGTAAAATGTATTCACATCCAGACTTCCAAACCCAAAAGAGATAACAACAATGGAACTCCGCCACCTCCGCTACTTCCTCGTAGTCGCCGAAGAACAACACTTCACGCGCGCCGCCGAACGGCTGGAGATGCAGCAACCCCCGCTAAGCCACCAGATCAGGATGCTGGAAAAGGAACTCGGCTTCGACCTGTTCCGCCGCCACCCGAAAGGCGCCGAACTGACCGCCGGCGGCGCCGCTTTCCTGCAGGAAGCCAAAGCCATCCTGCGCAGCGTCGAACTGGCGTCAGCCAAGGCGGCGCGCGCGGCGCAAGGCTTCGAAGGCACCATCGTGATCGGCTTCACCAGCTCGGCCGCAGCGCATCCGCTGATCCCCGGCATCATCCGCGCCTATCGCGATGCCTACCCCGGCGTGCATCTCGACCTGCGCGAAGGCAACGCCGCCGAACTCACCGAAGAGATTGAAGACGGCAAGGTCAACCTCGGCTTCCTGCGCGCGCCGGTCAGCCAGCCGCGCGGCATCGGCTTCCTGCAATTGCTGGATGAAGAAATGCTGTTGATTCTGCCGATGGGACATGCGCTGCTCGGCAAGCAACAGACAGGCGACATGCCGACCGTATCGCTGCGCGCGCTGGCAGACGAACAGTTCATTCTGGTCCGGAGACACGGCGCACCGGGCATGTATTCACGCCTGATCGAAGCGTGCGAAAACGCCGGATTCACGCCGCACATTGCCTCCGAAGTCGAACGCATGCTGACCAACATCAGCCTGGTCGCGGCCGGCGGCGGCATCTCGGTGGTGCCGGCATCGATGAAGGATTTCCATCGCGACAGCGTGGTGTATTGCCGCATCCGTGACGCCAGGCCGACGCTGGTGGCGCCGATCACGCTGGTGAGCCGTACCGCCAGCATCTCGCCGGCGGAAAAGAATTTCCTCGACCTGGCGAAGAAGATCACCCGCCAATACAAGAAAAACTGAAATCAGGACGAGGCCGGCAAATCGCTGCTGCTGCAGATGCGATCGCGGCCCTGCGCCTTGGCGAGATACAGCGCCTTGTCGGCGGCGCGCATGAGTTTGTCGGGCGCGTCGACGTCGCGGATCGGTACGAACGCGCTCACGCCCGCGCTGATGGTGACGATGCCTGCTTCGTTGCCTTCATGCAGCAGGCCGAGCTGGCGCACCGCCATGCGGATGCGTTCGGCCACCGCCATCGCGCCGGCCTCGTCGGCGCCGGGCAGCAGGATGCCCACTTCCTCCCCGCCGTAGCGCGCCATCAGGTCGCCGGGACGCGTCTGCTGCGCCTTGATCACGCGTCCGACCTTGCGCAGGCACTGGTCGCCGGCGAGGTGGCCGTAAATGTCGTTGTATTGCTTGAAGTGATCGACGTCGATCATCACCAGCGCCAGCGAATTGCCGTTGCGCATGGCGCGGCTGAATTCTTCCTGCAGGCTGAGATCGAACTGGCGGCGATTGGCGAGGCCCGTGAGATCATCCTCCAGCGCCAGCCGTTCGAGCGCCTTGTTCATGCTTTCCAGATTGACGCGCGCCTGGTCTAGCTCCATCTCGGCATCCTTGCGCTCGCGCATGAGGGAATTGAACGCGCTGCCGAGGTCGCCGATCTCGTCTTCCCGATACGATAGCGGCACTTCGTCATAGGTCTTGGCGCTGCGGATTTTCTGGATGTGGCCGTGCAGCCGGTGCAGCGGATCGATCAGGCGCGACATGATCAGCCAGGCCAGCCAGCCGGCCAGAACGGCCATCACCAGCGACAGCAGCAAGGCCTTGTCCTGCATGTCGCGGATCGGCTGGAAAGCGTCGTTCTGCAGATAGATCGACCCGATGATCCAATCCACCGTCTGCATGCGCTTGAACGAAAACAGCGCGGGCTGGCCGCTCCGGCTGAGGCCTTCCATGCTGCCTTCGAAACCGGCCAGCGCCTGCTGGGTGCCGCCGCTCTTGCCGCCGGCGCTGTCGACATGCTGCAGGATGCGCGCCTTGTCGGCGTGGTCGACGATCACGCCCTTGGAGGTGATGATGTAGATGAAGCCGGTCTTGCCGACCTTGATGTTGGTGAACTGGCCGAGGAAATTGGCTTGTTGCAAATCGATGCTGGCGACGAACACCATCACGATGTTGCCGCTGTCGTCGAACACCGGCTCGGTCATCAGCACGATGGCGCGCTTCGATATCTGGCTGCGCAGCGGTTCGGAAATCACGCCGCGCTTTTGTTCCAGGGTGCGCTGCATGTATTCGCGGTCGGCGACGTTGAAACGGCCGATGGCGTTGGTGTCGATGAAATTGGCGAGCAGCTGGCCGTCGGCGCCGAACACCGAGAAATTGAAGAACAGCTCGGTCAGGCTGGTGTGGCTGGCGAGGTAGACCTGCAGCAGGTGCGGGTCATGCCGCGCTGCCGGGGGCAAACCCTGCGATAGCGAACGCAGGGTGATGCGGCGCGTCTGGAAGCTCTCGTCGAGGGCGGTGGCGATCATCTTGATCGTCGTGTATTGCTGCGCGCCGATCAGCGCCTTGATGTCGCGCTTCATGACGGTCAGCGAAACGGCGACAATCACCGCCGTCGTCACGAGGACGGCAGCGACCACGACCATGATGACCTTGGCCTTGAGCGTCCATTTGACTCGCCACAGATTGTTCAAAATATTTTTCTTCTCGGAAATGCCGTTCGATCCAGTCCGGAAACCGGTTCAATGGTACCCGAGTTTGGCTGGCGCAATTGCCGCAAGACCTTGCAAAGATTCGAGATTTCCCGCATTTCCATCGGGAAATTCCGCTGCATCAGATCACCTGCAAGGCCTGCAGCAAAGGCAGCCGCTCGACGAAGAAACGCTGCGCCTGCAGGCTCAGCTCATCGAGGTTGTCTTGCTCGTCCTCCAGCCGCACGCCGTCGCGCACGATCTTCTTGCCGCCGGCGGAGATGTGCCGCCACGCAAAACCGACGATGGCGTCCGGCGTCTCCTGCCCTTCCAGCACCGCCAGCATGAATAATTGCTGGATGCGGTCGGCCGGCACGCCGCCGCCGGTGACCGGGCTGGACAGATGTTCGATATCGCCGTCGGCATTGCCGTGCACGGCCTGCGCAATCAGATGACGGTTCAGGGCGGCGCTGCCGTCGCGGCCATGCAGGATGTCGGAATCGGCCTGCACCGGCGCGGCGTGGCCGTTACCGATCAGCATCATCAGCGTGTCGAGCACTTGCTGCAAGCCGAGGTTGCGGCTGCCGACGATGCCGGCGATCTCGCCCAGCGAGTGAGGCAGGCCGTCGGCCAGCACGGCGATGACCGGGCCGTAGATATGCTGGTTCAGCGTGATCTCGGAAGACACCGTCTTGAGCGTCATCGGGATCTGGCCGGGTGCGGTCAGCAGCACCACACGCTGTTGCGCCAGCAGCGCCTGGTGGCTGGCGGCATCGAGCGGCTGCGCGCCGCGCACCCAGTAGTCGCGGCGGAATTGCTGGTTCACCATGAAGTCGCGCACGCTCTGGCGCAGGTGGCGATCGTCGACGGCGTCGCAGAATTCGCGCTGCGCCGGCGTCAGGTTGGCCATGTCGAGATGGTCGCGGAAGTCCGCCGAGCAGGCGAACTCCAGCCCGGCGCCGGACCAGATCGCCGCCATGTCTGCGAACGACTCGGCGTGCCAGTCGCGGTTGAAATATTCATGCGCGAGGTAATGCCGGCTCTGCTTCCGGAGGATCCCGATGCGCTCCTGCATGAACGGGTTGGCGCGCGCGTAGACCGGATCGGCGGCGAACATCCGCTCGGCGAAATCGAGCGCCGCATCGATGCGTTCGGCGCTGCCCTTGCCGGCGTTGGAGGGCATATCGAAGTGGCGCAGCAACAAGTCGCGCAAAGGCATGAACGCGGCCCAGCCGGGCTGGGTGTTGTAGCTGACGTAAAGCACGCCGCCGAGCTTGAGGCGACGTTCGACGAAGTCGCGGATGAGCGCACGGTTCTCGGCCGATACCCAGCTCCAGATGCCATGCATGGCGATGAAATCGAACTGCGGCAAATCCTCGCGCGTGCAGAATTCGGCAAAGCTGGCCGGCTCCAGTTGCGCGCCGTTGCGGGACGCCTGCGCCAGCGTTTGCGCATGGCCGGCCTGGACCGGATTGAAGTCGTTGCCGTACCAGCTCACCGGCGATGCGGCGGCGTGGATGTTGATGCTCAGGCCCTGGCCGAAGCCGAGTTCGCAGGCGGTGCGCACCAGCGGACTGTCGAGTCCGGCGGCGGCTAACGCCAGTTGCAGCCGCGCCGGATTGAGTTGCGGATAGTAGCCGTGGGTATAGCCGATGTCGGTGACGTAGCCGTCGGTCCAGTTGCCGTTCATGAGGTCGGTTTTCTGATGTGAGGAATCCGCAGTGTCGCAGAATCGCGGCACGGCGTCTCTCCTCACAGATTCTTGCCGGTTCTTACCGGTTCTTACAGGTAACCGTCGATGCCCAGCACTGCTTCATACTCGGCGATCGTCACCGCTCCCGCCGGTGCGCCGAACGCGCTGCCGGTGGCGCGGATGTGTTGCGCAAAGCTGCGCATCATGTGCGTATACGCCAGCGTCGCCGAGATCGGAAAACTCAACACGCGAAAACCGAGCGCTTCGAACCGGCTCGCCGTCAGCGGCGGCGTCTTGCCGTCGACGGCGTTGAACATCAGCGGTGCATCGATGGCGGCGATGGCCTTGCGCATCTCGTCTTCGGACTGCAGCATTTCCAGCAACACCAGGTCGGCGCCGGCGGCGGCATATGCCTGGCCGCGCGCGATCGCTTCGTCCAGGCCGAGCGGGATGCGTGCATCGGAGCGGCCGATGATCAGGAAGTCGCGGCTCTTGCGCGTCGCCACGGCGATGCGGATCTTGTCGGCATGCTCTTCTTTGGAAATCAGCGCCAGGCCTTTCATGGCGCCGCATTTCTTGGGCGTGACCTGGTCTTCCAGGTGGATCGCCTGGACGCCGGCGGCTTCGTAGTCCTGCACGGTGCGCACGACGTTGTTGAGGTTGCCGTAGCCGGTGTCGGCATCGGCGATCACCGGCACCTTTACGGCGTTGGCGAAGGCGCGGCCGCGGCCGACCATCTCGTTCATGCCGAGCAGGCCGATGTCGGGCGCGCCCAGCAGGCTGGCGGAGAGACCGTTGCCGGTCATGTAGACGGCTTCGAAACCGGCCTGCTCATAGATGCGCGCGCCGAGCGCGTCGTGGCAACCGGGCGCCACCACGATGCCCGGCCGGCGCAGGCGCTGGGCCAGCGTGAGCGCCGGCGCTGCGTCTTGTGCCGCATCTTGTTTCTCCGCTGGTGTCGCCACCTGTATCGCGTTCTGTATCGCGTTCTGTGTCATGTCGCTTCCTGCAAAAAAGTTGCGCCGCCGGTGACGGCGGCGCAGTGTGTCCGGACCTGTGCCGCGTTATTCAAGCGCGCGATCGTTCCTGATCTTGAGCGTCGCACACAGCACGAAACCGATCATCGGACTGACCGCCAGCACCAGCAGGGCAGTGGAAAAACTATGCGTGGTTTCGCGGATCCAGCCCACCAGATACGGACCGATGAAGCCGCCGATCTGTGCAAAGCCGTTGATCATGGCGATGCCGCCGGCAGCCGCAGCGCCGGTCAGGAATTGCGTCGGCAATGTCCAGAACACGCCCAGCGTCGCCCACAAACCCATCGCGGCGATGCAGATCAGCACCAGGCCCAGCACCGGCGACGGCACCAGTGCGCTGGCCGCCAGGAAGACGCCGCCGAACAGGCCGGCGCAGGCGGTGTGCATCTTGCGCTCGCCGGTACGATCGGAACTGCGCGCCACCAGCACCAGGCCGACGGCGGCGCAGATGAACGGAATCGCCGACACGATGCCGGTCTGGAAATTGTTCAGGCCGCCCAGGCTCTTGACGATCTGCGGCAGCCACAGCACCACGCCATAAATCGCCACGGCGTTGAACATGTAGATCAGCGTCAGGATCCACATGCGCTTGTCGCGGAAGATCTCGCGGAATTCATGCTGCGCATGCACGGCATTTTTTTCCTGCTCGGCGGCCAGCGTGGTGGTCAGCCAGTGACGCTCTTCCTGGTTGAGCCAGTTGCCTTGTTCAGGACGGTCGACCAGATAGAAGAAGGTGACCACGCCCATGATGACGGCCGGCACGCCTTCCAGAATGAACATCCATTGCCAGCCTGCCAGCCCGAACCAGCCGTGCGTGGAACTGAGCAGGTAGCCCGACAGCGGTGCGCCGACCACCGACGACAGCACGGTCGCCAGCATGAAACCGGCGACGGCTTTGCCGCGTTCCTTCTTCGGGAACCAGTAGGTCAGGTACAGCAGCACGCCCGGCGCGAAACCGGCTTCGGCCAGACCCAGCAGGAAGCGCAGCGCATAGAAGCTCCATTCGCCCTGGATCGACGCCATGGCGCAGCCGACGATGCCCCAGGTGACCATGATGCGGGCAATCCAGATGCGCGGACCGACCTTGTGCAGGATCATGTTGCTGGGGATTTCAAAGGCGATGTAGCCGAGGAAGAAAATTCCCGCCCCGAGACCGTAGACCTTGGCGCTCAGTCCGAGGTCGGCGTTCATTGTCAGCGCGGCGAAACCGACGTTGACGCGATCGAGGTAGTTGATCATGAACAGGAAGAAGCAGTACCAGACGATCTTGCGATGCAGCTTGCCGATGACGCGCTTGCCGATCTCGGTGCCGGCGTCCAGCGCGCCGGCCGATGCTACGTTGGCGTGAGCCATGTTGTCTCCTTTGGATGAGGTCTGTTATCAGAACGGCATGTCGAGATGCCGCCTGCCCCCGGCGCTGTGCTTGTTCTTGCCCGCGGGGAAGCCAGATTATAGCGAGATAACGATTGGAAGGTAGAAAGGTCTTACCAATCCGAATGAGAGGGGACTGGGGAATGCCGGACCGGCACAAATTTAAACAGTTAGCCCACAGATAGATATACCTGCGCCGCCTTTGCCGGCCTAGAATGCCGGGCACCACAACAAGAAAACCCTCGCGATGCCGAGCAACAAGATTCTGTTTGCCGCCACGATCGCCATGCTGATCTGGCTGGCCGCCTACCTCCGTCCGGAATTCGGTTTCTGATTCCGTGCAGTTCTGTTTTCAGGGCGGCAATTGCCGCAACGGGAAACGCATGACGAACATGGCCCCGCCCAGTTCGCTGCTGCCGACGCGGATGCTGCCGCCGTGGCGCGCGACGATTTTTTTCACGATCGACAAACCGAGGCCGTAGCCGCCGGTAGCGCGATCGCGGCTCTGGTCGAGCCGGTAAAAGGATTCGAATACGCGCTCGCGCTCGGCTTCCGGAATGCCGGCGCCGTCATCTTCCACCACCAGCGTCCACGCATCCGGCGCCGCCGGCTCGGCACGCACGCGGATGACAGAATTCGCATGCTGCGCGGCGTTGCGCACCAGGTTGGAATAGGCGCGCGCCAGGGTGCGCGCCTCGGTGACCACGGTCGCAAGTTGCGCGTCGACGCTGCAGCGCAACTCCAGCTTGCCCACAGCCAGGGCTTCGGCCGTAAGCCCGCAGGTATCGCGCAGGAATTCCGGCAAAGCCACGGTCTCGGTGAAGACGCCTTGACGGTCATGTTCCAGCATGCCCAGCGTGAGCAATTCGGCGACCAGCGCCTCAAGTTCCTCGACGTCCTTGCGCAGGCCGAGGATGCGATTTTCGGTAGCGGAATCCTGCGCATGGTGTTGCAGGATATCGAGCCCGAATTCGAGCCGCGACAACGGCGTGCGCAATTCGTGCGAGACCGCGTTGACCATGTCGCGCTGCGCATGGATCAGCTTGCCGATACGATCGGCCATGCGGTCGAAGTGACTGCTCAACTGGCGGATCGACGAGCGCCCCGACAAACCGACGCGGGCGTCCAGCCTGCCGCCGCCGAAACGCGCGGCCGCCAGGCGCAACTTTTCCAGGTCGCGCCAATGCGGAATCAGCCAGATGCACACCGCCGCCAGAATGGTGGCGAAGACCAGCGCGTAGGCCACCACCTCCACCATCGGCAATTCCTCCAGCGACTGCACCCGCACCAGCCCGCCGTCGTCGAGCCTGACGTAGACCACGCAGCATTTGCTGCCGGTGATTTCCCAGCCGACACGATACTGCGCCAGTTGTTCGCGCACGGCTTGCGGCAGTTGCTCCGTCGTCTGCACGGGCCGGCTGTAGCGTTCCGGCGCCGCCGCGCGCAATTGCGCCAGCAACGCTTCCTGCTCGGCCGGACTGCGGCCGGACAACAGGCGATTGAGCATGAAGCTCTCGCCGTTGAAGCCGGCGCGCACGGCCTTGGTGAACTGGCCGGCGAACAGGTGCGGGAAACCGTAGTTGACGACGAGGATGGAGGCCACCACCAGCGCCGCAATCACCAGATACAGGCGCACCAGATTACGGAGCATATAGAACTCATTTCACTAATAATCGTGAGTGCGAACGATCCTGTTTGGGAGGTAGTGCAAGGCGCGTCGCGCAGCCAAGGGTGGGCCCTTGGCAAGCGGCGCAACGCAGCAATACACCCAAACAGGACGTTCCCGAAGGGTTTGACTCAGAAAGGGCGTTGGCTGCGTTGCGCTCCTTGCGCGTGGCACCGCCACGCGACGCGTCGCACGCCTTGCCAGCGCCCTTTCTGAGTCAAACGCATCTCACGATTATTAGTGAAATGAGTTCTAGTCCTCCCAGGCGATCGGGCTGAACAGATAGCCGCGGCCCCATACCGTCTTGATCTTGCGCGGCTCCTGCGCGTCGTCGTTGAAGCGTTTGCGCAGGCGCGAAATGCTGACGTCGACGGTGCGGTCCATGCCGTCGAAGTCGATGCCGCGCCAGCGCCGCAGCAACTCGTCGCGGCTGAGCACCTTGCCGGCGGCCTGCACCAGGATCACGAACAGGTTGTAGTCGGACGTCTTGAGATCGATTTCTTCGCCCTTCCAGCATACCTGGCGCGCGGCGAGGTCGATCTGCAATTCGCCGAATTGCAGCTGGCGCACCTCGGCCGCTTCGGGCTGACCTTCGTGGCGGCGCAGGATGGCGCGCAGATGCGCCAGCAGCAGGCGTGGCTGCACCGGCTTGAGCATGTAATCGTCCGCGCCGATTTCAAGGCCGGTGACCTGGTCGAAGATGTCGGCGCGCGCCGTCAGCATCATCACCGGCAGGGAAGAGTCCTTGCGCAGCTGGCGGCAAATGTCCATGCCGTCCATGCCGGGCAGCATCAGGTCGAGGATCACCACGTCGGGTTTTTCGCGCGCAACCGCAGCCAATGCCTGATCGCCGCGCAGCACCACCGCTACTTCGAAATCGTAGCGGCACAGATATTCCGATATCAATTCGGCAAGACGTACGTCGTCTTCGATCAACAGTATTTTTTTCATCCCTGACGGCTTTTCCAATGAGCTTCCCGTGCGCATGATAGCCGCGTCCCAAGGCCGTGGACCGGCGCATTACAAACAAACACATGTTGACACATGGACGCACAGTTTCCTTACCAAACTCCAACAGACCTCACCGCAGCAGATGCCGACAATGGCGCTCATTCATCACAGGAGAAACCATGACGCATCCTCACCGCCGCATTGGCATCGTTGCCAATGCAGCCGTAGCTGCCACCCTCACCGCGATCGCTGCCATTCCGCTTCCGGCGTCGGCGCAGCAGGCCGCCGCCGACAGCGAAACCAAGATCACGCTGGGCCTGGGCGCCGCCTACATGCCGCGCTACGCCGGCAGCGACGAATACAAGGCCGTCGCGCTGCCCGTCATCAGCGTGGTCACCCCCTGGGGCGGCTTCATCGACGCCGGCGAAGGCATCGGTTATCGCCACAGCTTCGGCGACCAGTTCATCGCCTCGGCGGCGCTCGGCTACGACCCCGGCCGCAAGGATTCCAACCAGAGCTTCAAACCCGGCTCCGACAAGCTGAGGGGCATGGGCGAAGTCAAGGGCGCGGCGCTGCTCAACCTGAGCCTGGGCTATCGCCTCACGCAAAGCCTCACGCTCAGCGTCGGCGCCTCACAGCCGCTCAGCAACCGCGACCGCGGCCGCACCTACTACGCCAAGGCCGACGCCACGGTGATGACCATGCCCAGGGACAAGCTGGCCGTGGCCGGCAGTGCACACTTCGGCAGCAACGATTACAACCAGAGCTATTTCGGCGTCACCGCCAACCAGAGCGCGACCAGCGGCTACACAAAATATACGCCGGGTTCCGGGCTGTACGCCGTCAAGGCCGCGATCACCTGGACCCATCGTTTCGACGACAACTGGTCGCTGCTGGCCGCTACCGAAGCGACCCGCTACATGAAGAAAGCCGGCGACAGCCCGATCGTGAAAGCGCGCACCAACTACGGCACCATGGCTGCCGTCAACTATACCTTCTGACGCGCAAGCATCCTCGGCAGAGGCGTCCGGCGACTGGTTCGGCGGACGCCTGCGGCACCGCTCGCGGCAATCGGCGCTATAGTCTGGTCCTTGTTCTTCCTCCACACCGGACCGACCATGACCATGCCCTCCTCCGACCTCATCGCCCTGCGCGACATCGTGCGCCAGTTCGCCGAAGAACGCGACTGGCAGCAATTCCACACCCCCAAGAACCTTGCCATGGCCTTGTCGGTCGAAGTGGCCGAACTGGTCGAACACTTCCAGTGGCTCAAGACTGGCGAACAAGAGGAACTCGACGATGTGCGCCGCACCGGCGTGCGCCACGAGCTGGCCGACTCGCTGGTCTATCTGATCCGCCTGGCCGACCGCCTCGATGTCGATCTCTACGACGCCGTGATCGAGAAGATGCAACTCAACCGCGAGAAATACCCGGCCGACAAGGTCAGGGGACAATCGCGCAAGTACGATCAGTATTGAAACCCGACGAGTCAGGCGGATTAGAATAGACGGCTTCGCACTTCGGAAATCACCATGAAGCAGTCCCTCATCCGCACCGCCTTGCTTTGCTTGTTCCCCGGCTTGTTGTCCGCTATTGCCTTGCCGGCGCATGCCGACATCAACAGCGCGCTCAACGCCTACGGCGAGCAAAAATACGACGCCGCCTACCGCGAGTTTTCGCAACTCGCCGCGCAGGGCGACAACCGCGCCAAGTCCTTCCTCGCATTGATGACCTTGCGCGGCCTCGGCACCGCGCGCGACATCAAACAAGGCGCCAAGCTCGCGCGCGAATGCGCGGAAGGCGGCGAGCCGACCTGTGCCGCAATCTACGGCGATCTCAACCTGCCGGGCAAGGGCTTGCCCGTCAACTTCCCCGAAGCGCGCGCCTGGACGCGCAAGGCCATCGCCGGCGGCGACCAGCGTGCCGGCTATGGCTTGTGGCAAGCCTATACACTTGATCCGGCCAACCAGTTCATGGTCAACGGCAAGGCCGACGACCACCAGTACGCCGCCATCGCGCGCCGCAGCATCGCCGAGCGCGGCGACCAGATCGAAGCCATCGACGGTTTGGCCGGCGCCGCTGCCGCCGGCTATCTGCCGGCCCGGCTGATGCTGGCGACCTTGCTGCTGGAGCAAAGCGGCGCAGGCACCACCAAACAGATCCGCACGCTGCTCGACGGCATCCCCGACCTGTCGCCGAATTATCAAAAATACCTGGCGCTGGCGCAGCAGGTGGACACGCTGGGGCCTTCGCGCGCCGCGCCCAAACTGATCGCCGACGCCATCCCGACCGTCATGACGGCCGCAGCCCTGGCATCGGAACGCAGCGGCACGCCCAACTCGACGCTATGCAAGGATTTCCGCCTGATGTCGATCAAGGACGTGAGCGCCGTCAACAACGCCGTCTGGCTGCCGCTGAAGCAACCGCTGGTGGCCGGCACCTATCCTATCCAGGGCGCGTGGACTGAAAGCTGGCATGTCTACTTCTGTGGCGCCGAACGCGTCTTGCGCATGCAATTTACCGTCGACGGCATGGGCGGTGCCTACTACGAGGCTAAATCCTGATCCTGTTGCGGCAAATAATTTCCTTTTAAAAATATTTCCACAAAAACATGCCGATGCTACAAGTGTAAATTTCATCGGCCTCGCTTCAGAAAACGGCAGGCCTGTCGTTACCGGGAATACCTTCTGCCGAGAATGTTGCCAAACATGCTGTGCAAAAGACCAGTTTGATTAGCCCGTTTGCCCTGAATCGAGTACAGCCCATGAAGATGCCTGACATGTCGCCGCATGATTTCTATCAAGTGAACGCATCGCATGCATTCGGCTTGCTCGCTTCGTCGGCGGAGATGCGCTTCGAACGCCTGACGCGTCTGGCCAAACGGCTGTTCAATGTGCCGGTGGCGTTCGTCAGCCTGGTGGAGGCGCATCGTCCGTGGCCCCTGCAAAAACACGACGACGGCCGCCATGCCTTCGCCGCCGCCGATCTGCTGGTGGTGCAGGACACCGTGCTGGACCAGCGCTTCGAGGGTAATCCGCTGCGCATGGGCGAATCCCGCGTGCGCTTTTATGCCGGTTGTCCGATCCGCGTCGGCAACGGCGACCAGCTCGGCACGCTGTGCCTGATCGACGACCAGCCGCGCGCGTTCGACGATGACGACCAGGCCTTGTTGCGCGATCTCGCAAAAATGGCCGAGCAGGAATTGTTCGCCCTGGAACTGGCGACCATCGATGAACTGACCCGCATTCCCAACCGGCGCGGCTTCGAAGCCATGTCGGAACAGGCACTGAGTCTCTGCAAACGGCTCGGCAAGCCGGTCTCGCTGTTCTATTTCGATCTTGACCTGTTTAAACAGATCAACGACCGTTTCGGTCACGCCGAAGGCGACCGTGCGCTGCAGGATTTCAGCGCGATCCTGTCGCGCAGCTTCCGCCAGTCCGACATCGTCGGACGCCTCGGCGGCGATGAATTCGCGGTGCTGTTGCCGAACACCGGCAAGCCGCAGGCTGAGGTCGCCCTGCGTTTCCTGGAAAAAGCGGTAAAGCTGCACAACCGCACCGTCAAACGCGCCTACAAACTGTGCTACAGCGTCGGCCACGTCAACAGCGACGCCGCGACATCGATCGCGGAGTTGATGCGATGCGCCGATGCACGCATGTACGAAGACAAGAAACAGCATGGCCACCATGACGATGGCGCCTTCGCCGCGCTGCTCGACCTGCTTCTGCCGCGCAAATACCGCCACTGAGAAAGTCCCCGGAGTCCCTGGAATTCCCCGTGGACCCGGTTGCGGTTGCGCTGCGCGCGGCCCGGCAACCATGACGGCTTCTCGCCACAGATCGTGCCCGGGGTCCGAGCAGCACCCCGCTCCGTTTTTCCAATGCGGCTGCACCCGTTCTTGTATCATGGGCCGTCTTCACTACCGGGGAGAGCAGCATGAATTTGGGCGTCACTGAGCCGCCGCCGGAACCCGGCTCGCGCAAACCCGCCGCCGTCGCCAACCTCGCGATCGCTTTCGTTCTGCTGGTGTGTGCGCTTTTCATCATCGTCGACCTGGTCCAGCTCGGCGTCGCGCGCCGCGAGCAGCTGTCCGACAGCACTGTTGCGCTGACCAATGTGGCGCGCGCCGTGCAGCGTCATGCCGACGACACCATCAAATCGGCTGACGTATCGCTGATCGGCATGGTGAAACTGGTGGAGAACGAGGGCTACACTCCGTCCGGCCGCGAACAGCTGGCCTCGCTGATGGGCCAGAGCGCCACTGCACTCGGTCAGGTCCACGCCTATTTCGCGTTTGACGAGTACGGCCGTTCGGTAATCGATTCGACGCCGCTGTATGCACAACTGGACGTTTCCGGACGTGAATATTTCCAATTCCATCGCGACCACGCCACCCGAGACGCGTATGTCGGACCGCTCATCAAGAGCAACACCACCAACACCTGGGTCATCACCGTCTCGCGCCGCGTCAATCACGAGGACGGCAGCTTCGCAGGCGTCGTCCTGGCGGCGCTGGACCTGGAATATTTCCGCAAGTTCTACGACACCTTCGACGTCGGCAAGAAGGGCGTCATCTTCCTCGGCACCAATGCGGGTACGACGCTGGTACGGCGACCGCTGTACGAAAAATACGTCGGCCGCAGCATGGCCGACCTGCCGATGTATCGCGACCATATCGCCCAAAACGCCGCCGGCCTGATGACCATGAAATCGGTGGTGGACGGCGAAGTGCGCCTGACCGCCTACGAACACCTGCAATATTACCCACTGTTCATTTTCGTGGCGCTGTCGCATGATGAAGTGCTGGCCGGCTGGGTCAGCGACACCATCATGCACGCCTGCGGCATCGGCATCCTGGTGCTGACGCTGGCCTTTATCGGCTGGCGCCTGGTGCGCCAGATCAAGCTGCGCGCACAGACTGAAATCTCTCTGCGCGAAACGCGCGATTCGCTCAACGAACTCAACGCCACCTTGCAACGGCTGGCGCTGGAAGACGGCCTCACCGGCCTGGCCAATCGCCGTCATTTCGATCTGGCCTTGCAGGAAGAATTAAGCCGCGCCACGCGCAACGCCAGTTCGCTGGCGCTGATCCTGATCGACGTCGATCGCTTCAAGCAGTACAACGATCTGTACGGCCACGCGGCCGGCGATGAATGCCTGCGCCAGATCGGCCGGGCGGTGAAAGCGGTGCCGCGCCGCAGCGGCGACCTGGCTGCGCGCTACGGTGGTGAAGAACTGGCGGTGCTGCTGCCCGGCACCGATGTCGCGACGGCATTGCAGATCGCCGAAGAACTGCGCGGCAAGATCGCAGCGCTCAACATCCCGCACGCCGGCAATCCGATCGGCAACGTCACCGTCAGCGCCGGCATCGATGCGCTCACGCCGGTGCGCGCCGGCGATATGCCGGAAACGCTGATCCGGCAAGCCGACCTGGCCTTGTACCAGGCCAAGAACCAGGGCCGCAACCGCGTCTGCGCTGCGACCGAGCCAGCCTGAAAACAAGAAAAACAAGAAAAACAAGAAGTGGGATTGACTTGCACTGCCCGCATCCGCGCCGTGAACCAGGGCTGGATGCGGGTCAGTTGATGAAGAAACTACCGGATCAGCGCTTGAGCTGCGACAAGTCGCGCACCGCGCCGCGATCGGCGGAGGTGGTCAGCGCGGCATAGGCTTGCAGCGCCTGCGAGACGACGCGCTCGCGGTTGACCGGCTGCCAGGCGTCGCGGCCGCGTGCTTCCATCGCTGCACGGCGTTGCGCCAGCTGATCGTCCGCAACACGCAGGTTGATGGTGCGTGCCGGGATGTCGATGTCGATCATGTCGCCCTCTTCCACCAGGCCGATGGCGCCGCCTTCGGCCGCTTCCGGCGAAGCGTGACCAATCACCAGGCCGGACGAACCGCCCGAGAAGCGACCGTCGGTGAACAGTGCGCATGCCTTGCCGAGACCCTTGGACTTGATGTACGAGGTCGGGTACAGCATCTCCTGCATGCCTGGGCCGCCCTTGGGACCTTCGTAGCGGATGATGACGACGTCGCCGGCATGCACGGTGTCGCCGAGGATGCCTTCGACTGCGGCGTCCTGGCTCTCGAACACGCGCGCCTTGCCGGAGAACTTGAGGATGCTTTCATCCACGCCGGCGGTCTTCACGATACAACCCTTTTCGGCGATGTTGCCGTACAGGACCGCCAGGCCGCCGTCCTTCGAATATGCGTGCTCGATATCGCGGATGCAACCGGCGCTGCGGTCGAGGTCGCCGTGCTCGTAGCGCTCGGCTTGCGAGAACGCGGTCTGCGACGGCACGCCGCCCGGTGCCGCGCGGAACAGCTTGTGAACGGCTGCATCGCTGCTGACGCGGATGTCGTATTTTTCGATCGCTTCGCCCATGGTCTTGCTGTGCACGGTCGGCAGCGAGGTATCGAGCAGGCCGGCGCGCGCCAGTTCGCCCAGGATCGCGACGATGCCGCCGGCGCGATGTACGTCTTCGATGTGGTACTTGTCGGTCATCGGCGCGACCTTGCACAGGCACGGCACCTTGCGCGAGATGCGGTCGATGTCGGCCATGGTGAATTCGACCTGCGCCTCATGCGCGGCGGCCAGCAAGTGCAGCACGGTGTTGGTGGAGCCGCCCATCGAGACGTCCAGCGCCATGGCGTTTTCGAACGCGGCCTTGCTGGCGATGCTGCGCGGCAGGACCGAGTAGTCGTCCTGCTCGTAATGGCGCTTGGCCAGTTCGACGATCAGGCGGCCGGCGCCCAGGAACAATTCCTTGCGGTCGGCGTGGGTGGCGACGATGGTGCCGTTGCCCGGCAGCGCCAGACCCAGCGCTTCGGCCAGGCAGTTCATCGAGTTGGCGGTAAACATGCCCGAGCACGAACCGCAGGTAGGACAGGCGGAACGCTCGATTTCAGCGACATCGGCGTCGGATACGGTGTTGTCGCCGGCCTTGATCATGGCGTCAATCAGGTCCAGCTTGATGACCTTGCGATCGTTGTTGACGACCTTGACCACCTTGCCGGCTTCCATCGGACCGCCGGAGACGAACACCACCGGGATGTTCAGACGCATTGCCGCCATCAGCATGCCGGGGGTGATCTTGTCGCAGTTGGAGATGCACACCATGGCGTCGGCGCAGTGGGCGTTGACCATGTATTCGACCGAGTCGGCGATCAGGTCCCGCGACGGCAGCGAGTACAGCATGCCGCCGTGGCCCATGGCGATGCCGTCATCGACGGCGATGGTATTGAATTCCTTGGCGACGCCGCCGGATGCTTCGATTTCGCGCGCCACCAGCTGACCCAGGTCCTTCAGATGCACGTGGCCCGGCACGAATTGCGTGAACGAATTAACCACCGCGACGATAGGCTTGTCGAAGTCGCCGTCCTTCATGCCGGTGGCGCGCCACAATGCGCGGGCGCCGGCCATGTTGCGGCCTTGGGTGGTGGTGCGGGAACGATAGACTGGCATGGTGGGTGTCTCCTCAGAAGGCGGATTTACGATTCAAGTGCGCAAGAGTGCCGTGTGCGCAGCAAGTTGTCCAATATATGATTTGGTGGCCTGTAATTCGTATTGCATATAAGAGGAGCCATCGCTTCTGAAAACGGCCGCACGGAAAAACGTGTTTATTTCCAGCAATAAAAATCCCGAATGTTGAGTATGCTTGAGTGGGAGCCTGCATTTCGCCTGGATTCAGGCTGTGGCCACAGGAAAATGAAGAAAATCGAGAAGGGGAAATCATGAAGAACAACATCATCCGCCGCAGTGCGGCGGCATTGCTGACAGCGCTGCTGCCGCTGGCCTTGCTGGGTGCCTGTGACCGCTCGGTCGACGAGAAGCTGCACGCGCAGGCCAGTACCGAAAAATCGCTGGCGATTTCGCCGACGCTGTTCGCCACCAAATTCAACCGCAGCGTGCGTGACGTACTGGAAGACCGCAAGGACGACAACGCCGCACGCATGGCGCCGCTGTATGCGATCGACGTCACGCAACTGCACAAGGGCGGCGAGAAGCACACCTTCCAGACCCAGGTGGGGCCGGCGCAAACCTCGCTGATGGGCAGCCTGGCCAAGGATGGCGACCTCAAGACCATCGGCGTCTTGCTGGCCAGCCGCACCGAGGGCGCCCGCGATGAATTTTTCCTGTGCGCGGAAACGGTTGCGCGCATCGTCACCGACGGCGACAAGGCCAAGCTGCCGGATCAGATCAAGCGCCTGGTCAACAACGCCATCAACAATCCCGGCCAGCGCATGACGATCGCCATCGGCGAGCGCTTGTTGTCGGCGGAGATCATCCAGCAGGGATTGATGTTCCAGGTGGAACAGAGCCAATAAGGCTCCTATACGTCCAGCTTGATCAGGCGTGTCGCTTTTGCAGTGCCGCCTGCCATCAGCTGCGTGATGCGGCCGTCGTCCACGGTCAGCTTGACCTTGATCACGCTCGGCGAAGGCGGTTGCATCAGGTAGCCTTGCTCGATGATGATTTCGTGGTCCTTCACCCCGCCGTGGTCGTGCAGGTAGCATGCCAACGGTCCGGCTGCGGTACCGGTAGCCGATTCCTCCGGGATGCCGAAGCGCGGCGAAAACATGCGCACGCCGGCATGGCGGCCGCTCACCGTGGTCATGTCCGAGTACACGTAGTAACCGATCACGTCGAGTTCATTGCTGATCTCTTCAATCAGCGCTGCATCCGGTCGCGCAACCGAGACCGTCTGCTCATCCGGCAAGGGCACGATCAGGAAGGCGTTGCCGGTGTTCACCACGGTCGGTGCAAGACCGGCGTGCAACTGCCCTGGCGCCAGGCCGAGCGAGGCGGCAATGCGCGCGGCCAAGCCGGAGCCGGCGGCATCGAGCGCACGGTACTGTGGCGCGCGCTGCTCCATGAACACCATCTCGCCGGCAATCAGGATATCGAGGTTGCCGTCGATGGACTCTTTGGAAAAATTGCCTTCGCCGATGATGCCGAGCTTGTGCAGCAAGGAGAACGTGGCGATGGTGGCGTGACCGCAATGCGGGATCTGCCGCGTCGGTGTGAAGAATTCGAGCTTGACCGTAGCGCTTTGCGAGGAAGACACGAAAGCGGTCTCGGACAAGCCGAGCTGGCGGGCGATGTGGAGTTTCTGTTCGGTGGTCAGTGCATCGGCGTCGAGGACAACGCCGGCAGGATTGCCGCCGGCCGTGCCGTCAATGAAGGCGTTAACGATCTGTGCGTCGACCTGCAAAATGAATCCCCCGAAGTATTTGAGCTTCAGGGGATTCTAGCGCAACCACACAATACTGCACGGAGACCGTCACTTTGTTTCGCGATGTGTGGGTAAAGCGCAAGTTTTACGCCGGGTTATTTTGCCGGGAACGGTTCGGTGAGGATGCCGGTCAGGCTTTGCACGCCGTCGATGTAGTTGCCAAGACGCATGTTTTCGTTGGCGCTGTGCTGGTTGTTGTCGGCGTTCACCAGCGGCACGATCACGAACGGAATCTTCAGCGCGCCCACCATGGCGCCGGTCGGTACGGTGCCGCCCATCATACGGATCTGCACCGGCTCCTTGCCGTAAGTCTTGACGAAGGCGCTGCGCAGCCATTTGCCGATCGGCGACGCGAGGTCGGTGCGCACCGCCATGCTGGAGGCCGATACGCGGGCGTAGTCGAGCGCCGCCAGTTTCGGATAACGCGCGCGCTCTTCGTCGGTGGGCTTGCCGTTGACAAGGTGGAAGCCCTGCTTCTCGATGTGCGCCTTGAGCAAACCGAGCAGCACTTGCGGATCGGTCTCGGGCACGGTGCGCAGGTCGAGCTCGGCGATGGCTTCGCCCGGCACGATGGTGCGCGCTTTGGGGCCGACGTCTGCGGCCTGCATGCCGCGCACGTTCAGCGACGGATATTGCATCGCTTCCTGATAGTTCTGGCCGACCTTCTCGGCCTGAGCGATGCCGAGGCGCTTGCGCAGCGCGGCTTCATCGTCGGGCACCGCGCGCATGACGCGGCGCGATTCGTCGTCGAGCTTCACTGCGTCGTAGTAACCGGCGACCGTCACGCGGCCGTCGTCATCCTTCATCGACGCCAGCAGGCGCGCCATGGTCTGCGCCGGATTGGCGGCGTAGTTGCCGTAGTGGCCGCTGTGGCTGTCCTGACGCGGGCCGAACACTTTCAGCGTAGCCTGGGCCACGCCGCGATTGCCGAACACCAGAGTCGGCAGATTGCTGGCGTGCATCGGGCCGTCCAGCACGACCAGCAGATCGGCCTTGAGCAGCGCCTGGTTCTGGTCGATCACCTTGCCCAGCGACGGCGAGCCTTTTTCTTCTTCCGCGTCGAGGATGATCTTGACGTTGACCGACGGCGTCGCGCCGCTGGCTTTCAAGGCGTCGAACGCGGCCAGCATCATCATGATCGGCGCCTTGTCATCCGCTGCTGCACGGCCGAACAAGCGCCATTCGGGATTCGGATTGGCGCCATAGAGCTGCTCGATCGGCAGCGCTTCCCATTGGCCGGCGGCGTTGCGCTGCTTGAGCGTCGGCTTCCACGGGCTTTCCTGCTGCCATTCGGACGGCGTCACTGCTTGTCCGTCGAGATGGGCATAGAACAATACGGTGGTGGCGCCGGCCTTGTTGCCCGGCAGTTCGGCGAACAGCATCGGCTTGCCATCGTTGGCCAGTTGGCGCGTGCGGAAACCGCGGCGCTGGAAGGCCTGCTCGAACCAGGCGGTATTGCGCTGGATGTCGGCGGCGACGATGGAGTCGTTGGGGATGGCGAGCACTTCGGTCCATTCCCGGAAAGTGCCTTTGGCGGCCGCGGACGTTTGCGCGACGCTGACTTCAGCGGCCTGCAGCGATGCGGAGCACAGCATCACGGCGGCGGCACAGGCTGCAGTCAGCGAGAAGGACAGCGAGCGGCGGGAGAGATTCTTCATGTGATTTCCTGTTGGCAATGGATGCCACATGATACAGAAATCACTGCTCCCGCCGCCTTGAAAATAATTCACGGATGCGCGCCGGTGCACGCGCATGGTCCAGGCAATATCTTCAAGCCGAGGTATCGATGATGCTGCCGATCGCCTTGAAACCGTCCGACACTTCGTCGGCCACGGTGTGGGCCGCGGACTTGACGGCATCGACAGCGGTGTCGACGGTGTCGCTGATTTCATTACCGACTTTGGCGGCGGCGTTTTTGACGGGCGCGACCACGTTGTCGTAGATCGCGTTGCTGTAGGACGAGGTGACGGATGAAATGCTCATGGCTGGCTCCCTGCAGGTTGTAGGTAATTCTCCTGCTCTCAGCATAGCCATTCGCCGCGCGGACCGAAACCCGCGCAGGCGTCATTCCAGGTAAAACGATTTAAAGATTTGTAAACCCGGCGCCATCAGGGCGTATTGATGAAGCGTTCGATCATGCCGGCCGCCTTGTCGATATTGAGCACGCCTTCCAGATGGCCGCCCGGTCCCTGCAGCAGATACAGCGTGCCGCGGCCACCCAGTTTCTTGAACCGTTGCAATGCCTCCGACGACAGCTTGAGCGGGAACACCAGGTCGGTCGAACTCGGGATGAACAGGATCTTGGCCTTGATGCCTTTGACCTCGTCGTCGCTGAGGTGGTACAGCTGGTTGGCTTTGGACATGTAGATGATGCTGTTGCCATCGGCCACCTTGGCGCGTGCGCGGGCGCCGGCTTCCAGCGCCGCCTCGATCTTGAACTGGTTGCCCATGGCTGCGCCGGGCGGCTTGGCAGGATCCGCAGGTGCATAGCCGAAGGCGGCTTGCGCCCAGTCCCAGTGGCGCGTCTGCACGGTCACGACCTTGAGCGCGGCGGCCACCCCGTCATCCGGCTCGCCGCTGCCGTAGTAATCGCCCTGCCGCCATTTCGGATCGAGCCGGACCGGCAGCGACCAGACGTCGAGCAGGCTGATCACGTAAGGACTGATGTCGAATCCGGGACCGATGACGTGCACCACGCGCTTGACGAAATCGGGATACAGCGCGGCCCACTCCATCGCCTGGATCGAACCGCCCGATGCGCCTACCGCCGCCACCAGCTGGCGCACGCCGAGCTTGTCGAGCAATTGCTTGTGCACGCGCACCGAATCGCGCATCGCCACCACCGGGAAGCTCATGCCGTAAGGCTTGCCGGTGGCGGCGTTGATCGAGGCCGGACCGGTGGTGGTCACCATCGGATCCTTGGTATTGATGTTGACCAGCGTATCGGCGCTGATGACGAAATACTTGTCGGTGTCGATCGCCTTGCCCGGGCCGATGATGCTGTCCCAGTAACCGGGTGCGGCGTCGCTGTCCTTGTATTTTCCGGCGGCGTGCGAGGTGCCGGAATAGAAGTGCGCGACGAAAATGGCGTTGTCGCCGACGTCGTTGAGCTTGCCGTAGGTCTCATAGCCGACGCGTACGTTGCGGATTTCCTGGCCGCCGACGGTGGTATAGGACGGCAGCGTGAAAACCTGCTTGGTCACCAGCGGCAATGGCGCCGTGCTGTGCTGCGCCGCTTGCATTTGTGGCTGCGACTGTAGCTGCGCCTGCGGCTGCAACTGCCGCGCCTGCAATTGCGGCTGCGCGGAGAAGGCGGCGCCGGACAAGGCTGACAGCGCACCAAAAAACGTCAATGAGAAAAACACGCGGCGAACAAGGATCATGAAGTCGTCTCCGGATCGTTTGATTGTGCAGTGCCCTGCATGCGGAGCAGCCACTTTACGACAAGCCTCGGCGCGTCACAACCACCCTGTGTAAAAATACGGGCTTGCATTCATTACGGAGACTTCCCTTGCCTACTGCCAAACTGCCCGACGTCGCCGGTCTCTTGCAACTGCACAACGCCCACGGCGACAGCGCCGTCATCAGCCTGTACGGCGCCCAATTGCTGTCGTGGCAAACCGCCGACGGCCGCGAACACCTGTATTGCACACCGGAGCCTTCGCTCAAGCCTGGCGCCTCCATCCGCGGCGGCGTGCCGGTGTGCTTTCCGCAATTTTCCGGACGCGGCGCCCTGCCCAAGCACGGCCTGGTGCGCAACCTGGTCTGGCAGATCGACGGCGACGTATTGAGCGGCGCCGGCCAGGACGTCGCGTATGCGCGCCTGTCGTTGTCGGACTCGGACGCCACGCGCGCGCTGTGGCCGCACAGCTTCGCCTTGCAGCTGCAGGTCGAGCTCGGCGCCGGCTGGGTCAGCGTCGCGCTCAACGTCACCAACACCGGCGACAGCGCGTTCGATTTCACCACTGCGCTGCACACCTACCTGGCCACGCCTGACGTGCGCAACGCCGGCGTCGCACAACTCGGCAAGGTGCGCTTCACCGACACCACCGTCGGCAACGACGAGGCGATCCACGACGGCAGCGTGCTGCGTATCGCCGATGAAACCGACAACATCTATTGGGAGCCGCCGGCCGCTCTGGTTCTGCAGCAAGACGGCAAGCAGTTCCTGCAAATCGAGCAGCAAGGTTTCGCCGACAGCGTGATCTGGAATCCGGGCCCGATCAAGGCCGCGCAACTCGGCGACATGCCGGCGCAGGACTGGACCCGCATGCTGTGCATCGAGGCGGCGCAGATCGGACATCCGGTGCGCTTGTCGCCGCAAGCGACCTGGCGCGGTTTGCAGCGTCTTGGACGGGCGGTCTGAACTTCATTGCTTCATTGTTTTTCAAGCAGCACTTTTTCCACCGACCATTTGCTCTGTTCCAGGTGATAGATCGTGTAAGCCGGGTTGATCACCGCACCGTTCGCATCGAAGGAAACGATGCCGGTCAAGCCGGGGTAGCGGATCTCGTGCAAGGCGGTGGTGACGGCTTTCGGGTCGACCGAGCCGGCCTTCTGGATGGCGGCGACGAGGACGTTCGCGGCATCGTAGGCGAACAGGGCATAGTGCGTGATCTCGCCCTTGAAGCGGACGCGCATCTTGTCGTTGAACTCGCGCCAGCCCGGCAGGCGATCGCGCGGCACGCCGGTTTCCAGCGCCCACACGTTGCCCTGCACTCCTTCCGCGAGCTGCACGAACAGGCCGGTCGCAGTGCCTCCGGTGGCTACCAGCCTGACGTTCATGTCCCGTCGCATCATGCTGCGCGCAAGCAAGGCGCTTTGCGTCACGACGCCGCCGAACACGATGACATCGGCGTTGATCTTCTGCGCGTTGTTCAGCGCAGGATTGAAATCCGAGGTCTTGCTGCTGATGGCCTCGCGGCTGACGATGAGGCCGCCGGCGCGCCGCACCCCGGAAACAAAGGAATCGGCGAAGTCGGTGCCATACGCAGTCCCGTCCTCAATCACGGCTATGCGCGCAGCCTGCAAATTGCGGACGACGAATTCCGCCAGGCGCACGGCGCCGACGCCGTCGTGTCCCTGCACCTGGAAGATGGTGCGCAAACCCTCTCGAGGGAATCGGCTACTGGTGGTCGCGATCGGAATCTGCGGAATGCCGGCGGCGCTGTAGAGCCCTGCCACGGCAATGCTGGGGCCGCTGTTCCAGTGACCGATCACGCCGACCACTTTGGAGCGGATGAAATATTGCGCAATGGGCGTAGCGAACAGGGCGTCGCCCTTGTCGTCTTCCACCAGCAGGCGGAACACCAGCTGCTTGCCGCCGATGCGGATGGCGCGACGGTTGGCCTCATCGAAGGCCAGCCGGACCGCGGCGATGCCGCTCTCCGTGCGCGGTGAGGTCAGCGGTGCGGCGACGCCGACCAGCACCAGCTGCTCGGTCGCGTCGACGGATTGGGCGTGCGCCGCAACGGACAGGAAGAGCGCCGGCAACAAGATGCACAGTTTCATCGAATCTCCCGCTTCCGCGCCTTGACGGCTGCGGCGTGATTGGTAGTGGGTGGTCGATTCATTGTGCGCGCGCCAGTAAATTGTCTTTTCGACAAGAAGCGCGGCATTGCTCCTCCTGTTCCGCAGCTAGGGCGTGGCGCACGAGCCACAGCTGCGCGGTCGTATCTTCTACTGCCGGTCCATCTCAAGCAACAAAGCGCCCTGCGCCGCGCCGGCTTCCAGCAAGCGGTGCGCCTCGGCGGCGTGCGCGAGCGGCAGACGCCCGGCAACGTCGATGACCAGCCCTGCTTGCAGCCGCGTCATGGCGGCTGCGGTGGCGAGACGATATTGCGCCAGGTCCTTGCTGAAGGACAGGATGCTCGGACGCTCCATCAACACGCCGCGCAACTGCGCAGCCGCCAGCGCTTCGGCCGGCGCACCTTCGCCTGAAATCGAACCGATCGTGACGGCCATGCCGCCGCTGCGCGATGCCTCGATGCTGCGCAGGAAGTGTGCGCCGCCTATGCCGTCCACCACGATGTCGGCGCCGAGACCGCCGGTATGTTCGCGCACTGCGGCGACAAAATCCTGTTCACGATAATTGATCGCATGGTCCAGTCCGCGCGACTGCGCCAGCGCCGCCTTCTCGTCGCTGCTGACGGTGCCGATCACGCGCGCGCCCATCGCCTTGGCCCATTGTGTGAGCACCAGCCCGAGTCCGCCGGCGGCGGCGTGCACCAGGACAGTCTGGCCCGGCTGCAGGCGGCCGTAGTGATTCAGCAGCAGGTAAGCGGTCATGCTGCGCAACAGGCCGGCGCCGCCTTGCTCGAACGAGACATTGTCGGGCAAGGCAATGGCGCGTTCGGCGGCGATGTCGACCAGCCTGGCATACCCGCCGCTGCTCGCCGACCACGCCACACGCTGCCCCACGCGTGCGCCGTCCACGCCGGCGCCGACTGCCGTGATCACGCCGCTGCCTTCCACGCCGAGCACCGCCGGCAAGGGCAAGGGATAGCGGCCGACGCGCTGGTACACGTCGACATAATTGACGCCCGCGATGTGCTGGCGCACCCGTACCGCACCCGGCGCCAATGGTGGCAAGGTGCGTGTGACGAGCTCGAAGTTGGCGGTGTCGCCGTAGGCGGACAACTCGATAAGCTGGGGCTGGGAAGTGGTTGCGGTCATGTCTGTGCTCCGGTAACAAATGAGGAAAGTGGACGCTCAGAATAACTTCGTGCAAAATCAAACGGAATTCTCTATTTAGGCGCAAGTCCTGTGCAAAAATCATCCAAACCCGCGATTTCTCTGGAACAGCTCTCTTGGGACGACGTGCGCTACTTCCTCAGTCTTGCGCGCGGCGGCAGCCTGTCGGCGGCGGCGCGCGAGCTTGCGGTGGAACACTCGACCGTGTCGCGTCGCATCGGCGCGCTGGAAGGCACGATCCGCTTGCGCCTGTTCGATCGCCTGCCGCGCGGCCGTCTGCATCGACTGGCACAAGCCTGCAGAACGGGGGCGGGCCGTCCGGGCTCGACACCAGCGCAGTGCCACCGCTGACCCTAAGGGCAGCGTTGGTGAATGCTGAGAAGTACAGCGGGAACTGCTTCGTCTTGCAGAATTGGAGGAAGTGCTGCCGCTGTGTGTCCTGTGCGTCGCTCATGGTAAAGACCCATCCATTTTAATTGGTCGAATTTCGAGGGGTACTTTGCAGCAGATCAATACGGGCGAGCCAACCGTTGGACTTGAACTGATCCGCAGCGGTGGAAATGAATTCTGCTCTGATTCCGCGCGTCAATTGTCACCAAAATTCACATTGGCAAAAATACAGCGAAGCGTAACAGAAAATCACGCCAGTTGTGTATTTCGTTCAAAGGATATGCGGGTACTGTACTACGGGTTGCGTGAAAGCTCGCGGACGTTCACGGGTGATAAGAATGCCTATCTGCAAAGGGGAAAGCGGCGTGCGATGCAGCTCACCTTGGGCCGTCGAGCTGCCCCCGCATGGCTCCGCTGCGTAATGGATTTCTGCGGTGCTGATTTGGAAGACGGCGTGGAGGGAATTTGTTTTGACAGGGTATTGCCGAGACGCTTATGGAAGGATTAAGGTCCCGAGGACTGATATCTACTGGGAACTTGCCGACATAGAGACAAAGATCGCCACGTTTTGCGTAGTACTGATCCAAAGTCAGCTTTGCCGTATCGTCGTATGGTTTCCAGTCTTTTTTGCATGCGGTGATCCCACCATTGCTGATGCAGTGCTGAACCGAGTTGTTCATCAGGCATACAAGATCCAACTGAAAGGTGAGTCGATGCGAAAAACTCGAGGTAAAAATTCACTCGCGGAAGAGTAACGGCGCCCATACTGCCAAATCTCTGCATCAGGCGTCGTAACACTGTTTGCGATGCCGACGTTAGTTTCTTGCTGGATTAGGTGACCAACTTGAACCGGTTTAAGTGTCTAGCTCAGACCGGATTCCGTGTCCAAGATTTACTGTCGCCTGCAATTTACAAATCCAATTGCCAAGGACTTCCCGATTCAACTCGTAAAACGTTTCAAAATATCAAGGAGGGAAAGCTGGTTGGGCTTCCTGAAACAATTGAGGAAACGTTTAAGCGGGCCGATTGGTACTGGGAATTACTGTATCTCCGCGACGCCTTGACACATAGTAATGTAGGTATGTGCAGAGCATCATCTGATTCTGGTTTGATCAGCTATTCACATAGTGGAATTTTGCAACAAGGAGAAGAATTTCAGGTTGCAGACATTTTCGAGCGAATGGATTTTTTTGACGAAAAAGTAAATAACTTCTTAGAAGAAATATTTCACTATCTTTATTCGCAGCTTAAGCAAAATCCTGTAATGCAAGTATGTGGAATTTTTGGAGGGAGGATCTACCACCGACAGGTAGCGCCGGAACCAAATTTAGATTTTCACAGTGGTGTGTGTGGAACCGTTGAATACGAAAATTCTGTCGGGGGGCGAAGATGCCCCTTTGCGGACGAGTGTGGTGCGTTCACGCGCGCACAATCGGACACCGTGACACCATGACGATAGTGTTATCGCATTAGATCATCAGTATTGGAAAACATATATGTCAGGTTTGCGTCTACCAGCCATTGTCCTTGAGTTCGTCGCACAACAGTTGATAAAACCTGTTCCTCTACAACGGACTGGTTGGCGCGATATTTGGCAATCAATCAAAGCAAAGGGATGGGCTGACATTCCAATGATGGAAGCGCTCTTCGAGGCATTCGATGATCGACTCTACAAAATGAATTTGATCGAGTTGGCAAAGGCACTGGAGTTGCCTCTAGAATATGTGTTCTACCGGCCGCGTTACAAACGTTCAGAACCCAGCGGCACGATACATATGAGTGCCGTCAATGTCGCTGGCTTAGCAATCTATTTGGAGCACTTCGGCTTCAACATGTTGGTTCAGCCTCTAGTGAATGATCTACTCCCAGCTATTCGGAGATTGCAGCAATTAACGGTTGCCGAACTTTGTATATACCAATATGCATCTGATCGTCAAAGAACGAGGTTTCTTCTACGAAGTGCCCAGCAGAGTACTCCGCCAAGTCATCCGGATGAAGAAAAACGATTGCACACTCCAAATGGCTACTGCGTCCAAATAACGACCAATGATTCTAGGACGCAAAAAATTGAAATCTCCGGGCCTAAATGGAAGCTGCCGAAGCCCAAAGTGGAAGTTAACTGCGATATATGTGGCACGAGTTATTTTTCAGGTGATCCGGACGAAGAAGGAGGTCATCGCCGTTATCACAAACAAATATTATCGGTGTTGCAGCCAAAACCTGAGCGCCGGCTACTTGCCGATAATGCTGGACCTTCGATCATTCGCATTACGGCCAACTCTCCGCTATGGATGCACCAAGCCATTTATGATCGTGCCCGAGCATTCAAAAGGGAAATGGGTTTTGATTTTGTACAGTGGACACTGACGAAGAATCTGCGTGATCGCGATGCCAATGCAGACGGATATCTATTCATTTCTCCCGAAGGTACCATTGAAGGTGCCTGCTCTTTTCGCTCGGAAGCGAAAGAAAATACCATCTGCTGGTCACTTGACTGGGTATGGATTCGGCCAGAAAAACGGCGTCAAGGGATCGTGGAGTCTCATTGGCCCAGATTTTTGGCGACTTACGGCGATTTTTGGGTTGAGCATCCAATTTCAGACGCAATGATGTCTTTTCTCTTGGAACATGCATCACATCAGCAGCGCATTGCAATGGAGATCCACGCTTCGGAGGGGATCGATGGACGATAGATACGTTTTCTTTTACAGAGTCGAAAATACGATCAAGGAACTTGTAGCTAAAAAGAACAGAAATCCACAAAAGCCAGTTAACCAGCACTTCGTGCCAGTAACTTATCAAGAGCGATTTCGCGGAAAAGATGGCGCTCTGTGGGCTTATATCTTTAAGCTCGGCCGTATTGTTAATGATGCCCAGCCTCGCAAAATGGGATGGATTTCGGACCTTTACACTTTGCCGAATGAACAAGGCGCCCCTGACTATCAGGTGGAGCACTTCTTCACTGTTGTGGAGGAAATGTCTACACCTGCGATAAAACGGGTACTGAATGGAGATGAGATAACTGAGGAGGATCGGTTCTGGCTGTGCTTCTTTTGGGGCGCGGCATTCTGTCGCTCTTATGACATGATCCGCTCTTATCAGGCTCTTTTTGCGGATCTCCATAAACAGGAACTTCGAAGCCAGGTTTCATCGCTCGAAGCGGCAAAGCGTCTGCTCGAGGATGGTCCTAATGACGATGGGCTTACAGCGGAAGAGCTATTTACATACGTGCATTCCGACGAATACGAAATTGAGTACGGATCACACTCTGTACTGCCAGCTGTTTTAAGGCTGATGCCGATGATTTGTCATTTTTTATGGCAGTCCCGTATCACCATTCTGCTGGCGCCGGAAGGTGAGCCATTCGTAACAGGTGACAGCCCAGTGGTACTTTTTCCGACACATAAACGTGGCCAAACTGGCTTCAAACTATCCACTCGAGCCATGCCTCTTAGCTCCGACGTGTGTCTTATTTCTACCCCCAGAATGTCCGGAGTGGAAAAGCACATGGCTCCTGAGGAACAAGTCCGTGCCATAAACCTACTGATTGCTTCTTCAGCTCACCAATTCATCCTGGGCAGTAGCAAGGATTTAATCTCAAGCCTTGCTACTGCGACAAATGCAGGTCAGAGAGTTTGGAAATCTTTGTTTCAGGTCTCTGAAGATATGGGCATTCGGCCTCGTTGAGGGAAATGCGTATGGCTATGCCTCTATACTATCGGCAATCTCCACTGCATCGTGGCAAAGTCTTGCTGCTATTGTCTTTCTAGGATTTTTTGCGACAATCTTAGCTATCGTCCCGAGACAACCCACGCTGCAAATATTACTGGCGGGACTAACCATCCAATCACGCGCGCCGCGAACTCGCCGACATTCAATTTTTCGCTTAAAACAATATAAAAAAACAGGCCGGCGAAAAACCATATTGGAATTGCCGACAACCAAATCAGTATCTTCAGCACAGAGAGTTCCTCCTCCGTATTCAATTGGCTTTACCATTGCATTCTGCTTCAGTGTGCCAGCCCGTCCGGTCAGCAACTTCGCACTCTAACTCGGTTTTCCCTGTCCACCTGTCGCTTCGAATTGCCCCATTCCCGGAGAACTCGTACCGAAACAGGACCGCAATGATAACAGTTGCAAATACGATGGCACCCGCCAATAGTTTCACGGAATTCCCCCTCATCTACCCAACGTCATTCAAGGATGCTGCAAGAGCCTCTTTGCGACAACGCTCCCGTCACTTGTAACCTCGTACTTGTCCACCAAGACTGAATCCGGAAGCGCTTGACCATCAAGCGGGATCAGAGTTACCTCTTGTTCCTGTGGCTCGGCGGCGTCTTTGAATTCCCACGCAGCTATATTAGCGTCAGCGAGTTTTTCTTCGTCAATTACGTACACAAATCCATCTTCGACGCCATCGCCCGTTGCGAACCGGATAGCAACTTTCTCAGAGCGCGACGTGGAAACTCCACATCCCCCGTAAAGACCTGTATTCAACTGGTGCGCGCGAGCAGTATTGGACTGCGCCGGCCCAGCAACTATGGTTCCATCCATCTTCCACCGCCCGTCGTACTGCGCCATAACTTCGACGAGTGTACCCTTCGGAAGTAACTTCCCGTCGTTCGCAGCGTCAGTCTTTTTGTCCACTCCACGGTAAAGCATCTCTTCCTTTATTTGTTGAGTTGTTACTGGTGAATTGTATCGAGTTTAAGGTCATATTATTGAATGCAGTTGGATAGCAAAATAGGCGAGGCTGAGGGGGCGCGTCTGATTTGCAATTCGCTGGCGATGTTAGCTGCAAATCAGTGGCGCATTAGAAATGCAATTGGATGAAGCATTTGGCATGTAAAAAGATGGTGCGATTGAAGTGCTACTTAGTGGCGCGGTTATAACGCAATTGACTGGCGCGGCAGCTGCACATATTCACAATAACGGACTTCTGACGCTTCGTTCTGTCCAGTTAGCCGTCGCGCTGCCCAGCTCGTTCCGGTTTGAGTGTCCTACTCAAACTGAACTGAGTGTCCACGAGCCGCTGAAATATGCAGACTCATGCCTTTACACCTCAACGGCTCTTTACGAATGGCTCAAGAGAGTTCGTGTTTGGCGGGTTATTTTTATCGTTGTGCCGATCATTGCCGGGACATTCGCCAGCGCTCGTATCTTGGTCCGGGACCCCGCATACGACTGGTTAATCGCAATTAGCGCCATGGTGGCCGGACTGTTTCCTGCGATATTTAAGGCATTGGAACTCGACATTAGTTTGAAAACGATTGCCGATAGTGCCCACCGTTTTAAAGTACTTCAAGATAGGTTTCGGCAGGCCGCAAAGATTAAAGCTAACGATTCGTTCGATACTCTGGAAGAGGAGTTTCATGCCCTCATGGATCGAATGGATGACGCGCGCACTTCCAGTCCTCCTGTTCCAGATGGATATTTCAAGAAAGCTCAGAAGAAGATTAAGTCAGGAGCTTATGATTTCGACCTAGATGGAAACGTGCCCAAATAAAGCGCGGGTGTTCATTCAGGGTGAAAAGCGCTTAAGCAGATAGCGTTCGGAACCGACGGGTGGATCAAAGCGTGAACTTAGTACAGGTTTAGTTTTGCGACTACGCATCCGCCTGACTTGCTCTTCCGCTGCAAGCGCTCGCTCGCGATGCTGATGGGCATCGCGCAACAACATTGCTACCTTATGCCAGTAGACGGCTCCAAGGTCACCGTCTTCTAATTCCATCTGACGTAACTTCTCAAAAGCGATATTCAAGTCAATATCCATAGTGACCCCGATTAGCTTGATGGCAGCTATCTTCGAGCTGGAAGTACCTCATGCGGCCTCTTTTCTATAAATAGACGTCTAAGCTCTCAACCACGGAAAGTAGGCGTTTTATGCGCTCTTGGCTCGTTTGCACCATGTACCTTCTTTGGCATTCATCGACAAACTCCCGTGTTTCATACGGCATGCCGGCGAGAACCTCCGCCGGCGACAATTCGTTGAGTTCATCGCATGCAACGGTCCAAAATACATGTATCTCGGCTCCCGGCTTTTCAGAAAAATAGGGCAAGATTTTTCTGATCAAGTAAGGCACTGGCCAAATAAATTGCCAAACAGGGAAGTCGGAGATGACATCCGCGCCGTGTTTTTGTATCCCATATAAGCAATGAGCTTCGAGCGCGCCTAGGACGTCAGCATTGCTTCCCTGATTCTGCATACGCAAAATTAACTCACTAACAGCCCATCTTGAAACAGGAAGTGTAGTGCGCACCTCTGGCGCTACGTATGGAATGCTCATAGGAAGACCACGCTAGTAAACGCCTATTTCAGGTGCGGCCCCGATTACCCGCTGAAGGCATTCTGAATGCAAACTAGCCCAAAAGCCGACGCTGCAGGAAGGGCCATCGCCTCAAGCCAGAAACCGAAGCTGGCATTCTATTTCCAGAAGCGCTTATACAGTTTATAGGCGATGAAACCCCAAAATACAACGGAGCCGATTCCCGTAAGAACCTCCGTTATATCTTTGCTTTTAAATAGCTGCGCGACGAGCCCTACCGCAAAGATACTGCCGACGATCAACGTCACCAACCAGCCAAAGAAGCTCAGTTGGCCTCCCGTTTGATACATCACCCCACCACAGAAGGGACATAGATGTTGCGTCGCCATGTACCGCAAAGCGCCAAGACCGGACGATAGTGCCATAGTTTTGGCGTGCATTGCCGACGGCAATGGGGGCATTCAATCTTATCCAATGGAAATTCCCTTGTGATGGCGCCCTGAGATGGGTCGACAGACAATGCGCCCCTGCGCATGCTGGCAATTTCAAAGCAAAATGGGTCGTAAATACCGTGGTCGTTATTGCATTATAGAACGACGATATACGGCATGCCAAGAGCCTCTTCTAAAGTCGATATCAATGGAGATCTCGTCGCCCTCGGAGCGGCGGTACGACTTCATCGGAAGAATATTGGCCTCTCCCAGGAAGCACTCGCAGATCTCGCAAAGATTGATCGAAGTCACATGGGTAAAATTGAACGAGGTGAGCGCAATGTCAGCGTATTGAATGTCCTTCGCATTGCGCATGCACTGAACACCACATTGGCACAGCTGAGTCAGAGCGCCGACCTCTGACAAGAATTCCTCGCCACCTATAGCCAAAAAGTCCTCGATAGATAATATCTATTAAATTCTTCCGCGCTCAATTTGCGCTCGAACTCGTCGCTGTTTAAAAGCCACTTATGCGCAGACAACGTAGAAACAGAGTACAAAAAAGAGCATAAATTTATTTGTCATCTCGAGAACTATTAAGCTATATTGAATTTACGCAACGTAAAAAGCGTTGTGTAACAAGGGGATAGCCGTTGTAGCTGACGTTATCGTATATAATTTTCAGCTTAATTTTTGAACTCGATCCAATAAGGGTCAGTCGAAATTACTGTCGATACGCTATCGACGACGACTAAAATGGTATGTCAGGAGAAAGAGTCATGAGATCAGATACCGCACTCGGCTTATTCGTGTTGGAAGCAGCGCGTGGTAATGAAAAGAAACATGTATTCACCGCTGACCAAGCACAAACAGTACGCGAACAACTGTCCGAAACGATGAATAAAAAAGTAGAAGAAATTCGCTCGAAACAGCGTCGCGCGCTCGAAGAGAGCGCGACTGTGACGATATTCTAAAATCGTTTTAATATGGAAGCCGCCTCATCAGGCGGCTTTTTTATGGCTGATAGATTACAACTAAAAACATTCGCCAACGCTGGGGACCTGGAACAACTCATCCGAGAACAACTGAAAGAGCTAACGAAACTTGGCGCTTTTAGGAGCGGGATGAATCATCTTCCAATGTTGAACTGCATCCAAACCTTGGTCGAAGCCAAAGCGACCACGATGCTTGTTCAGATGCGTGTTCCCGATCCTGATTTTCTAGCGGAGTTCGGCGCGTATTACAGTCGTCAGTTTGCCGACGTCCCTCGTTTTTGCACGCGACTCCATTTTTTTGCGCAAAATGCAGCTGCTGACGAAGAAGTGCTCGTCTATCTGGACCGCGTATCCAAAGCTAGCTATTTGGGATTCCTGACGTTACGGCCAATCATTAAAAGTCCGATTGGTGCTTCTATTTTGGCTGCGAATACAGCGAACGGATTCATTCGTTGTTTAGACGCCTTTCCAGTGCATATCGCCGGCGTGGAGTTCTCCGTCAGTGGTACACCATTCATGCAACAAGACAACGCTGTGGGCGCATGCGCACAAGCGTCTATTTGGATGGCATTGCGAACACTGCGCAAGAGAGAAGGCGATCGCGCGTACGACCCAGCTCAAATTACGGATGCTGCGACGAAGTACTTCGTTCACGGGCGAATTAGACCAAATCGCAACGGTCTGACTCAACTGCAAATGATCGAAGCGATTCGCGCTGCAGGCTATTCACCTCATACGATCCAGCTGTCGCACGGTGCCAACGATCAAGAACCAATGGACCAGTTGGCCATCGATACCGCGTCAAAAATCGTCCATGCCTATATCGAATCTGAAATACCGGTTGTGCTAATTTTGTTTCCTCCTTCAGGAGGGCACGCTGTTGTCGCAATCGGCCACAAATGGGATGAGGCGAGGGCAGCTAACGTTAGAACGACCATCACCCTTCCGAGCGGACTAGCTTTGTCCTGCGCTCATGCCGCGAGTTGGGTGCCTGCGTTGCTGATCCACAATGACAATACCGGCCCGTACCGCGACTTTGAAGCTTCCGCCGGTGCCGTCGCAGAATATTCTTTCAAGTACGCTGCGTACGCGATTCCACTTCTGCCTGTTGATGTCTTTATGACAGGCGAAGAGGCTATTACAATCGCCACCAGTTTTTTTGGCGAGATTCTACAAGGATTTAAGAGCGAGAATTTACTCGATGATGCTGGACTTACTGCATTGACGGCAAGTCTCGCGGTACGACTGCTATTGGTGGAAAAAAGGAAATTGCGTCGGTGGGCAGCCACGGAACACATGGTTCCAGAACTGCGCGACAAGATTCGCTTGATGGAAATGCCTAAACGCGTCTGGATGCTAGAGATACATCAGGTTGCGCAATACGGTGCTCAAACGAAAGCGAATACGCCAGAAAGCCTGGTCGGGATTGTTCTCATTGACCCCACTGCAGACATTCCGGTGTCGTCCTGCCTGCTAATTCATTTAAATTTGCCGGCGCTCGTTGGACTTCCTCACGGCATTGTCCTAACTTGGAATCGCGAGGAGGGAGCCCCTTTTCAAGCGCTACAAACAGCCGATCAGGGCCCCACTCGGCCAATAAGAACATAGATCGACACCACCCAATTATCCTTGGCGACACATACGAAGGATTCTGACCTTTATTCTAGCGCCGCTATACATCTGCCTACGCATTCGCGAGAAAACGTTCAAGTAGGCTCCACAAATCCATGCACCACCAGATATTGGTAGTACACCTTGGCTAGCTCAGGGCGTGCTAGTGCCAAGCCATGTTGCTTCAGAAATTTGTCCACGACGCGACGAAATGGAGGCACACGATGCACCGCTAAGCTACCGAGAACAGACTCCAGGACGCCGCGCCGATAATCGATGGCGATAGAAGCCGTCATCTTCTTCTGCTTCCGATAGCGTTCGCTTATTTGTCCGCACACTTCTGGAAACCAATATTTCAACGCGCTGCGCCGCAATCGTACGCGCCGACCTAGTTCGTTAACCGTTTTCGCGGAATTGTGATGCAGCTCTGTCGTGAGAAGGTCAAATACCTCATCCCAGTTTGTATGCCTCAAAAAAGGCCTAGGCGCCCGGCAAACACGCGAACGCATCCGCGCTCCACACTGCGTCGCCGGCCGGTAGAAAAAATCGAGATTCTGAGAACATAAATCGAAGACATCGACCCCGCATGCGATCGCTAACGCAAGCAAACTGGGGAGCGACGGCTTATGTCCTTTTGAAAGCCATGCATTAGCCGTCCAATTGTCCCATCCCATCTGGCGGCAAAATAACGCTTTGTTATCTTGCGCATGTACCGCGATGGCAGTACGAACATTGCTGCAAAAATACTCAAGTGAGACCTTGGCCGGAGACTGAGAGTTTCGCGCCATGGATTCTAGGGCCAACTCTACGTCGACATTGACAGGAAGAGTGTCTGCACAGACGACGTCAGATAGTGAGCGTCCACAATAGCCACAACGACCAATATTTGGAAAAGAGGAGATAAACGGTTGGTGCCTACTGCAACCTGGGCAGCGCTCTAACAACTGAACGAAGTGTTTGGTGCAAGTTTGATACAGCCGGAGTGACCAAGACAGAGGTGCAAATGTCGAGACACCCTTTATCCTCTGTTCCAAATAACAAATAGGGCACCATCGAGGATAACGAGCCAAGATGCCTTCACCATTTTTAGGCAAAACTGGCATCCACTTCAAGAGTGTCAAATCCTGCAGGTCGTCTCTTGAAGTCAGCTGATTGATGGTCTCGGAAAATATCCTGGCATATTTTCCGAGACCATCGATCGGCCCGGCATCTTTCACAAAAAAACGATTAGATAAGATCGACGCCAATTCGGGTACTTCATCGGCAAGGACTTTTTTCATCAGCCGACGAGGACTCACCATGTGCTCACGAGAGAGCCGTAGAAAATAGGATCGGAGCCCCTCGGGAACGCCATCCTCAGTTCTCATGAATTCGAGCCTAAAGAGCCTGCTCCGACTCTCCCGAAATGATCGTATATCATCATCCCATGGTAGTTCCTCATACATGGTTCTGCGCTCCTACTGGATCGCGGTGCGGCTTACGAATCCCGATTCTTCCTTTCGTTTTCTTAGGTGAAACAGCTTTGGGAGACTGCGACGCAGGCATCTTTTCAGCGGTGCCGAGCAATTCAGCGATATCTTCAATGGGAATGTCCGACAACGCGGCTTCTCCATTCGTTGCTTCGATAATCAACCGTCTCAGAGCCTTATTGGGCAGCGCCCAAGCCTTCAAACGATCCAAATCGAAGATGGGCGCCTCACTTCGAGATCGGTCGACCTCACTGAGTTCTTCGTACTCGCTCAAATCTTGAAAATATGCTTTTAAGGCCTTATCCAGCCAGGGCTTAAGAATTCCCACGCAGCCGAGCGAGCGGTTGTAGATATCTAACAATGTGGTCAGGTCATCGACACAAATGGTGCAGGGAACTGGGAGTTTCGTCAAAAGTTGTCGTAAGGTGTCTTGAAACCAGCCCAGTTGCTCAGCATTTCGCGCGTCGTAACGGGGGAAGTGAATGATATTGCTTCGACGGACCAACTGACCGCTCATGTCCCGAATATGAAGCAGTTCGTATGTACCAACAAGGACGACAGTAGTGTTAGTCAACGTAGCAAAAGATTTGATGGTGTCGAACATGTGTGTACGTTGCAATTCATCCTTGAGCATGTGATGCGCCTCATCAATGAATACAACTCTGGCGTTTCTATGCTTCAAGCAATTTTCCAGAGATTTGCGCAAAACGCTGACATTTTGACTGCCACGATATTCTTGCTTGGGAAGCTTGCTGAATAATTCACCCTGCGTAAAAGCAGCAATTTTCTCGTCAACCAAAGGCTCGCCGGTCGCTATCATGAGTCTGACTAGGAAATCATGCCAGTCAAATACCTTTTTAGGGTTGGCCACCGCCTCTACAAGCACAGCAGGAATGATGTCACGGCGGCCTTCGAGGTCCGACATATTCTGAAGAATGAATTCCGAATACAGCTTCTGCGCCATTGTTGACTTTCCTGCCCCAGATGGCCCAGTGACGATGACAATGCCGGAGCCGCTCTCACACTCTAGCGCGGCAAGGACATCGCTGTGAGCACGATACAAAAATGGATGATCAGTACGGTAATGGTAGTAGGCCGTATAGATCTCTTGATATTTTTTATTGATCATTTGTATTCCCGAAATTGAAATTTACTCAGTTTTTTAGGCGAAACGGTTGTACCTCCAAGGAGCGCTGGAATTATCTGCACCTGTTGTGACGGGATTTGATTCTCCGGCTCACCAGCGACAGGTTCAGTATCGTTATGCTCTTCGAGGTCGATAGACTTATTCAGCTCCGCGTCGCGTTTTTGCTGTTTGAGAATGTTTTCCTTCTCAAACGTCTGCTGCAAATAGCGGCCATAGTCAGGTAACGTTTCTTTGAGCTTCTTCCCTTTCTGGCGATACTTTGCGTTGTACTCATCGGTGATGAGGGCAATTTCCTTCTCCGTGCGACCCTTCAAATGACCGGCCATCGGAGTCTCGCATCGGCGCCAACGCCGGTTTACATAGGCATAGACATAGGAAAGATCAAACGGGTCGTACCGCACTAAGAAACGTTTTCCTTCTAATTCCGGCGCCTGAAGCTCGTTGGAAAAGTAATGAAACGGGCCGACCTTCAGTCCGCGTCCGGGTATCAGAGTGATCTGCGAATTGCCATAGCTAGGGAGAAACAGCACGCGAGATTCTTCATACGAAACATACTTCCATGCACGGGAGCCTCCCATTTTCTTACTATGCTCCATTGCCTGTTGGGGAGTGGTGCCCAGAGCGGAATGGTTCAAAGTTGGATAAACCTCGTAGATGTATTTATCGAGCTCTTCCGTCAGTACGGGGAGGTTCCATATCGCGTGTTTTCGAGGGTCATGAGAACGAGACACGCCACGAGGCTTCTTGAGGCGCTTGCTTGTTCCAGTAAGTTGGTGCGTAAAGTCCTTATCCACGACACCGAAAGCTGCTTCAATGACAGATCCATTACGGCTTTGGCCCGCCGGGCGCTCGCGCTTAGTGATTTCGAGTCGGGCGAGAAGCTGCTCCCAGTAAGCGCTTAAGAATTCGCTACCCGCATCCGATACGATGGTCCGAGGGACCCGGTGATGACGCCGAACACACTCTCTCATCAACAGCATCAATGTCCGATAGCTGGGCGCATCGTAGGTCAGCACAAACGCTAAGATAACTCTCGTATAGGCATCAATGAGGAGCGACAACCATGGTCGGCCAAGATTGCCGCCATGGAGACTGTCAATTAGATGCACGTCCATCTTCGTGTGATCTATATGTGCAACTTCAAGAAAACGCTCTCCATGTGGCGGAGAGGTTCTATCAAGGAACCACACAAACTCTTTCTGTATGTATGCCGCTTTCTCACCTTGACTTCCAAGCGTCTGGTCATACGCCTTAACGCGATTTTTTAGTTCTCGCCGCAATGCCTTCACGCTAGGTATCAATAGTCCCTTTTCCGTGCAAACAGCGGCGAGCATTGCGTGAATAGCATTAACAGATATATCTTCTGTCTTCCAGACCTCGGCCATCTTCCCAATTTCGTCCAATACCGCCGGCACTAGCCTGCGCGTACGATTCCCTCGTGACTTTGCGCGGTCGATGAGTAAGATATATTCGCAGCCATATAACTCTTTCGATTTGCGTGCACGAGCTTCCCAAGTACGTCGAATACGGGGACAAGGTTTTTTTCCAGTGACGGAAAAAATTCTTTCAGGCTCCTTCAGGCACTGAAGGCGCTCCAAGGCATCTTCGATTTCTTTCGGATGTGCGCCATTGCAAATTGTAGCCGCCTCAGCTCGTGCCGTCTCTTCCGGCTCACCGGATTTGATATCACCTATTGCGATGAGTCTTTCAAGATCATCGATGGGCAAGAAGATAGCTCTGTCGTCTGGTCCTTTGAGGCAGCGATTATCATCGCCTGCCTCGACTATTTCATAGATTTTGTTTTTCCATTTCAGTCGGCTCCCCACTGCGAGGGTGATCACTGGCGACTGATATATTTCCGCATCTTGTGTAAGCGCTATCTTTTTCCGAAAGGAATATGCCTTAGCTTCCGCAATTTCCAGGAATATTTTCGTACTACTGTGCTCTGATAAATGCTCCTCCTCCGCCAAGAAATGCAGCTGTTCATCCGCCAGCATTTTGTAGATGATGTCGGCGGTGCCATCTCCACCCCGACCAATTAGATTTCCCAGGGTAAGGAAAGGCGCGCCTTCAAATAACTTCCGGATCTCTTTTTGTTCGACCAGTCCGATAGCGGCGCAACCCACCCTCCAATAGTCTTCAAGAAACACGGTATTGTTAAGTTGAGCCGATGAAAAAGAGCATTCTGTAAATACTTCAAATTGGAGTCCAAGGCTCTTTGCATATTGCGAGCCGGGTACGTGCAGCCATTGATTTTTCTCAAAGATAAATGTGGTCTTTCCGTTCGCCACCTCTCCCTCTAGGAATTCGGTCTTTTTGCATTCAACCCAACCAATAAAATCCTTTGCCAATACAAAGAAGTCCGGGGTGTAGCCGTAACCAGTCACCTGTCCAAGCGTCGTTTTAGTATTCAATCTCAATTGAGGTGGTTGATCATAGTATTCGTAGACATCGTCATCGTGCTCCCATAAAGTCACCGCAGTTAGCTCCAACGAGCGACTCTCAGCTTGGATGACTTGTCCCATTTTTCTGCTGGCATAGCGACTATTGACGCTCTTTGGCGAACTCTGAGTTCGCCGCGATGGGTCACTGCCGCGTATGTTCGCCACCACTGCCCTGGCTTCTGGTGTAAGCCCCAGGTCATTCATCAATTTTTCTAGTTGTTCGTTGGTGAGCATATGTATTCTCCAGCGAGATAGCAGCCGAAATACTTTCTTTGAATGCCCCATTTCGGAATGGTAGATTTCTCGAACAAACATCTCCCCGGCTGCTCTTGACTGACAAGAGCAGGTAAGCAATGATGAAACCATTCGTCGATTTGAATTGCTTCACATTGACTCACGACGGGGACGTCGGGAGTTACTTCCTTATTGGGCGTTCATTTAAGTGTTACGCGCTAATCCCTCTCAAATCTTTCACTGTCATTCCGCTTTACAAGGTCGAGCACCTGGGTGCCGGCTTGCCTTCAAATTGCGAGCAGCTCATTTGCGTCTGCTGTTACTGCAACTCTTGAGTACACGTTACCCGAGAGCTTTCAGATTTCAAGAGCATGTCTTAGCAAGACCCAGAATCTTAGTTTTATGCGCAAATACCTGTTTTGAAAGGTTTTTATGACAACAGGGAGACCTTTGCGTAATCGATTTGAAAAAACAAGAACAAAATTTTGGACTGCGGTCGTCTATAAAGAGATTGCAGAAAGAGGGCTAGGGATAGACGAGGTGTTAGGTACCGATGGGAAGTGGAACAACATTTGGTCGCGATATCACCGTGGCCTAGTGGCACCATCCAAAGCCCGCCTTATGCGTATTGACAAGGCATTGCCTGGTACGAAGAGCTATTATTCAGCCCCCCTTTGGAGCCTGTGGACACGAGACCAATGGTCTTGGGCGAACTTGCTACGGAGCAGATACGATCTACCGCCTATATTCCAACAGGCATTTGATTTAGAAGATGAGTTGCGCGAGGCCGACCGTATCAGGCTCAAAAAAAAGCCAGGTCCAACATCAGTCAATGACATCTGGTATTCAAATTTCTTTGCTGGCAACCTGTTGACAAAGTCGTTTGCTATGATCCAAGACCGGCGGATCGGCATTGGCGCTCTGTCAGCCATACTGATGATGCTTTATGAAAGCAAGCTGCGAGGAGATGTAGTCGCTTACTTCTGCCTATCGGCTGCATGGGCCCAAGCCGAGAGAGAACGGCACAAGCATCCGTTTTTACATCTGTTGCCCTTGACCGTCTTCAATGCCCCCCTAACTGAATTTCATTCCGTTGAATGGCCGGATGTTTTGGCACCTCTTGATATTTCAAAAAATCTTGCTAGGCAACAGCAAGAAACGAGCACCAGCTCCAAGGATTTTGATGTGCTTCGTTTTCTTCAACAGATCTACGCGCCGAATTTTGTAGCGATTTGTGCCGACTTCTTGACCAAACAAGAGGAGGTAGACGTGCTCAATCCAAAAGTTGGATATTGGCCGCCCGACATATTGTGAAGCGGACTGCACGCAGACCTCTTGATTTCCAAAGTTCACATGTAAAACTGTCCTTATCTACCAAGGAGAGTGACATGACATCAATCAACTCTAACCAGCTTGCGGCCATCAAATTAATCGATGTGGAAGCCTTCGATATCTCCACCGCAACATCATTGAAAGTAACAAGAACATGCCTGCGGACTCGATTGAAAGAGATATGCGAAATAAAGCGGAGTAGCAACGCCACAATCAAAATAACTTTCACGGATTACGCCAAGATGAAGTTCTGGTGCGAGTTAGATTTGAAGACCAAGGAGATGATCTTGGTGGAGTGGGATAGTGGCGACGAACAATTGAATTTCTTACTTCTGGAAGGGATCACCAATAGCTGCCTCAATCTGTTGAATGCGACCGTGGCAACCAAAGGAACTTCAATCCATCGGACGCTCACAAAAAAATTACCTTCGTGCATTTAAAAATCTACGATATTATTAATATGGTAGATATTTATACGAATGCATCATGCAAATCTCAGCCACTGATGGAAAGGCAATCACGGCCATTAATGAATGGCTTACCGCCTATCGTTCTGAGAATACGCGTAACACATACCATCGCGAATTCAAGCGTCTGTCGTCCTGGCTTTGGGCTGTAAAAACGAGTTTTACAGAGATCGACAGCGATGATCTTTCTCGTTATTTGACCGACTTCGCCCTGGGCAAATTGGATCTTGATCTAAACAGGCAGCAACAAAAAAAACGAAGCACTGTCACTCAGGCAAGAAATGTATTATGCCGTCTCTTTGAAAATCTCCGCAGGGAAGGCATCAGGGCTGACAACCCCATGGATGCAGTACCGGATGTTCTAGTCGACGAGGGAACTCCTTCCACGGCCATCGCCTCGGCCCAAGAACGGGCAAATTGGCACCAGTCTTACAACACTTGGCTAAACTCACCGGCACCTGAATTTGGAATGCGAGCGAACAGTGAGCGCAGCAACGCTTTAGCGGTATTCGTCTATTGGACTTCGCTACAACGATCTGAGCTCGCGAAAGCAAAGATGGTTGACATAAGGTCAGATGGGGGGAATCAATGGTTTATTTGGGTAGAAAACACTCAGAAATCGAAACGGACGAAGGTATTGATTCCAACTTCAGCAATGAAGGCTATACAACGCTATCGCATCTCACGCGGATTACCTGAAATACCTGGGGATCACGAAACAGATGTCCCGCTCTTTGCTCGAAAAAATACGGAACGCGCCTTAGACCCGTGGACAATTGCTCACATTCTAAAAAGTGATGCTCCGGAAATGCTCGAGGGTGTTCGATATATGCAAACTTCGATATCAAAATTGCGAAAAGCTTTTGTCGCGGACGGAGTATTACATGGCGTACCGCAATTTGAAATTGGACAACATATTCGGTCACACCATGTTGTCCGGCATGTTGCTGCACAGGTCAGCACGGACAGCTTCGGAGAAAGCATTGGTAAAATGCAAACAGCTCTGACCGGAGCGTTACCGTAGATGAGAGACACATCCAATTGATTGGGATGCATATGCATGCCAAACGGCATAATTATGATTCCCAAACCACAGAGGGGGAAACGGGGGACTGCAAATCTGGTGCGGCTGGCGGGGATCGAACCCACGACCCTTGGCTTCGGAGGCCAATACTCTATCCACTGAGCTACAGCCGCTTTGGGACGAACGTCGAAGAGGGATGAAGGATACAGTTTTTCCATCCGCTCGTCCACGGCGGGCAACTATTTTCCGTTCCCAAGGAATTACATTGTGTCTATAATCTAAGGTTGGGCGAGACAGCGCTTCTCTAAACAGTAATAAACACCGATTTTCCATAAATTCGGGTCAACGCTTTCGAAGAATATTGCACTGAGGGAACTATGAGCGACGCACATAACGAGCACGAATCCGCAATCAAAACGCCAAAGCAGTTGATCGCTGCCGTATCGGCAGGTTTTCTGATCCCCATCGTCTGTATCGTCCTGTTGGTTGAGTACGTCACCAACGGCCAGACGACCGGCGCCGGTTCCGCCGGCCAAACCCCTGAAATGATCGCCGCGCGCATCAAGCCCGTGGCCTCCGAAGGCTTCACCTTCCGTGATTCCAGCGCGCCGAAGCAATTGCTGAGCGGCGAAGAAGTCTTCAAGTCGACCTGCGCAGCCTGCCACGGTGCCGGTATCGCAGGCGCGCCGAAGGTCGGCGATCCGGCCGCCTGGAAAGCGCGCATCGGCGAAGGCTACGACAAGCTGCTGGCGCATGCCATCAACGGCTTGAACGCAATGCCACCGAAAGGTGGCAATCCTGATCTGGACGACGTGGAAATCGCCCGCACCGTGGTCTACATGGCCAACCAGTCCGGCGCCAAGTTCAAGGACCCGGAAGTGAAGGCTCCTGCCGCCGCGGCAGCGGCACCAGCCGACGCTGCTGCTGCTCCGGCTGCCGCACCCGCAGAAAAGAAATAATCAATATTGACTGAACAGGCATTGCCGGTATCTCGACTATTCCGCAACGCGTTGTAAAAAAGCCCCGCACTGCGGGGCTTTTTTATTGCCTGAACAAACCAAGATCAGCGCTGCTGGGGCTCCGCCACGAAGATTTCAACGCGGCGATTCTTTGCCCGATTGGCTTCCGTATCGTTGGCCACCAGCGGCTCATGCGAACCACGGCCGTCGATGTGGAAACGTCCCGGCGAGACGCCGCGCGCGGTCAGGTAATCACGCGTACGGGCGGCGCGCTCCATCGACAGGGGATTGTTGACGGCGTCGCTGCCGGTGCTGTCAGTGTGGCCGATGATGTTCACCGTGGTGGCCTGATTTTCGTTCAGCGTGGCGGCGAATTTATCCAGCACTGCGCGGAAGTTCGGCTGAATGTCGGCGCGACCGGTATTGAAGGAAATGTCGCTCGGGATTTCCAGCTTCAGGCGATTGTCCGGAGTCTGCGTCACCTGCACGCCGGTGCCCTGGGTAGCCTGCTCCATGGCGCGCTTCTGGTTCTCCATGCGGTTCGACCAGACGTTGCCGATCACGGCGCCCAGGCCTGCACCGATGGCGGCGCCCGCTGCCGTACGGCCTCCACCGCCGCCGCCCGTTGCAGCGCCGAGAATGCCGCCCACGCCGGCGCCGATACCGGCGCCCGTAGCCGTACCGCGCTGGGTCGCAGTCATGTCCGCACAACCGGTTGCAGCCAGAGTCAGCGCCAGCGCGCCGAGGGTTAATTTACGCATGATGATTTCCTTTGTTCGTGTGGTTCCCATGCGCCGCCGAACGGCGGGCATCGATATCAATTTGATTTATTCGCCATCAGGCGTGGAAGCTTCCTCGGCGGCGACGCCCTGCTGGCGATCCTTGCGGCGCGTCAGGTAATACGCGAAAGCGCCGCCGGCGCTGATCACCGCGCCATACAGCAACGGCTTGCGCAGATAGCGTTTGGACAACAGCGAGATGCCGCCGATCAGCAGCGGCGATAGCGACTGCAGGTTGCCGCCCTTGCCCGACAAGGCGCCGCTGAAGGTGGCGGAGACCGCGCCGACGATGCGGTTGAGGGCCCCCTTGGCCAGCGATTCGGCATTCAGATTGGCGCGCACGGTGCCGCGCGCCTGCATGATGCCGATGCGGAACAAGGCGCCTTCGGCCAGCAGCTTGCGCTTGCGTTCCTCCAGCGGGACGTCCGGTTTCCAGTCAGTTTGAGGCATGATTTTCCCGTTTCCCTGAGGTCAGAGCAGCGCGTCGCGGTCTTTGCGAAGCTCCGCCATCGTGGCGGGCAAGGCCAGCTTGCCGTTGCGCAGCAGCGCGAAGGCATACCAACCGATCGCCGCCGCAGCGGCGGTGAAGAACGCACCGAGCACGATCAGGATCTTCCAGCCCCAGGAATCCCAGGCCAGGAACACCAGCAACACGGTCCAGAACGCAATTGCAAACCAGATCGCAATCGCCGCCAGCGTGAACAGCACCAGGAACTTCACCAGGTTGCCGCCGATTTCCGACAGCTCCAGCGAAGCCAGCTCGATGCGGTTGATGATCAGCCCGAGCAGGTTCCTGGCGATGCCCAGCAATCCGGCGGTAAGACCGGGATTGGCCGGCTCCGCCTGCGCGTTTTTATGCTCCATTGTGTCGGCGCGTCCGATTACTTGCTGCGACCGATGACCAGGCCGACCAGCAAGCCGACGCCGGCCGAAATCGCCACGGCGCGCCATGGGTTTTCATGTACGTAGTCGTCGGTGGCGGCAGCGACTTCCTTGCCTTTTTCGATGGCCACGGCTTGCGCGTTTTGCGCCGCCTCGACCGCCGCTTCCAGCATTGTCAGGCCCTTGCTGCGCAGTTCGTCGGCTTTGTCGCCGGTCGCTGCAGCTGCTTCACGGAACAATTCTTGCGCATCTTTGACGAGGGTTTTCATATCGTTTCTCACTGTTTTAAGGGCGGACTGTGTCATGGAGATTCTCCTATTGATTAAATGCTCAAGCGAACGAAATCGATTGAATGGGCGGGAGCCTGAGCATTGGCGCCGGTGTCAGCGCGCCGCTGCATACCTGCAGTTTCTGCAGTATCTGCCTGCCTGTCGTTCCGGGCTATTGCCAATCTCCGCAACGTCCGAAAAGACCTGCAATGCAGGCTCATTTTGATAGCTTTCCTCTATATAAGTTTCAGCAACGGCGAAAACGTTCAAAAACGCGTTTCACGCGCCGTTCGCAGGAAACTGTCCAAGATAGGCATGCAATCAAGCAACTCGGGACCGCCGGCGCGGTGGAACTCCGGATGCCACTGCAAGCCCATCACAAACGGCGCCTTGCGATAACGGATCGCTTCGACGATGTTGTCGGTGCCCGACACCGCCTCAATCGACAGGTCGCGCCCCAGATCCTTCACGGCCTGGTGGTGGATGGAATTCACCACCGCGCTGCCGGTGTTGACCAGCGAGGCCAGGGTCGATCCCGGCGGGAACTTGAGTTCGTGATAATTGCTGTCGTACAGATCGTTGACGTGAGCGATCGCCGTCGGCACGTCGGTGGCGATATCCTGGTAGAGCGAGCCGCCGAATGCGACATTGATCAGTTGGCAACCTCGGCAGATGCCCAGCACCGGCTTGCCTGCTTCGATGAATTCGTGCAGCAGCTCCAGCTCGTACATGTCGCGCACGCGGTCGCCGTTCCATTCGGGACGCGTAGCGGCCTCCGCGTAGCTCTGCGGCGAGACGTCGGCGCCGCCCTGCAGCACCAGGCCGTCGAGATGCTTGGCGTAGTCGCGCAGGCGGATATTGCTGGGATGGACCAGCCCGTTGGTGTTGACGGTGGGGATCATGAACACCAGCACGTCGCGCGACATGACCCATTGGGCGATGGATTCTTCGAGATATTGCAGCGTCTTGCCGCGCAGCCCCTTGGCGCCGCTTTCGGGATGGAAGATGCGTGCGGAGATGCCGATCTTGAGGGTGCGCTGCATGATGCGGCGGCCGGCCTTGTCGGACATGGCCTTGAAGCGCGCGCCCAGCAGCCGCCAGGTCTGCGCCCAAGGCGTGTCGGGAGGCGGCGGCGAGTAGGCCGGATGCGGAGCATGCGGCGGCTGGCCCTGCTGGGGCGCCTGTTGCGGAGCAGCTTGCTGCGGCTGTTGTCCCTGCGTCGGCGCCGTTGCATCGGCGGCAGGCGCATCAGGGCGGGGCGGTCGGGGAGAACTCGGTTGATTGGCTTCGGAATCGCTAATATCGGACATGGCGGCTATGTTGGGTTGTTATCAATGGCTGTGACCAGGTGCTGCGTCCGCGAACAGGATTGCCAAAGTATAAGCGCATTGAATTGCTTTGGGCAGTTGCTTGCGGACCGGGCAGTCGCAGAATGACGATGAATGAATCGCGGCATCCGTAGAAATTTATTCAGTGATGACTGGCGCTTTCCCATCCTTATTCAATAATCCAGACAACAGACCAGCGATATATGTTCCAATCCTTTCTGACTTCTTTCCGGCTTATTTCTTGCTCAGGCATGCTCCTACATGACCACTTCACGCATTCTTATCCTCTACGCGCATCCGGCCCACGAACGCTCGCGCGCCAACCGCGCCATGATCGATGCTGCCCGCACGCTGCCCAACGTGCGCATCCATGACCTGTACGAGTGCTATCCCGATTTCCACATCGACGTCGACTACGAACAGACCCAGTTGCACGAAGCCGACCTGATCGTGTTTCACCACCCCATCCACTGGTACAGCATGCCGGCGCTGCAAAAGGAATGGACCGACCTGGTGCTGGAACGCGGCTGGGCCTTTGGCCCGGGCGGCGACGCCCTGCGCGGCAAGGATTTCTGGCTGGTCGCGACCACCGGCGGCGATGAGACCTCGTATCAGCCGGGCGGGCGCCACGGCCATTCCTTCGACGACTTCCTGCCGCCTTACCAGCAGACCGCGCGACTGTGCGGCATGCACTGGAAGACGCCCTACCTGCTGCACGGCGCCCACCAGATCGGCAACGATGCCATGACCATGCACGCGGCCAATTACCGCGCCCTGCTCGACAGCTATCCGGCCTGGCCGGATGCCGCCGCTTCTTCACCTTAACGCCGGGACGACAAGAACACCATGGAACAAACTCTGCTGCATCCGCTGATTTACCTGCTGGCCGCCGTCGTCGCCGTGCCCATCGCCAAGAAGCTCGGCCTGGGCGCCGTACTCGGCTATCTGCTGGCCGGCATCGCCATCGGTCCCTGGGGCCTGGGACTGATCAGCGAAGTCGAGGACATCCTGCACTTCTCCGAATTCGGCGTCGTGCTGCTGCTGTTCCTGATCGGTCTCGAGCTCGATCCGAAACGGCTGTGGTCGCTGCGCCGGCACATCTTCGGCTGGGGCAGCGCGCAGGTCGGATTGGTCAGCCTCGGCCTGTTCGGAGCGGCGCTGGCGGTCGGCATCGACTGGCGCGTGGCGCTGATCGGCGCGCTCGGCATGTCGCTCTCGTCCACCGCGATCGCACTGGCGACGCTGGGCGAACGCAAACTGACAGCCACGCCGGCCGGTTCCGCCGGCTTCGCCATCCTGCTGTTCCAGGACATCGCCGCGATCCCGATGATGGCGGCGGTCCCGCTGCTAGGCGTGGCGGTGGCGCAAGGCAGCGGCCAGGGCTGGCTGCACACGCTGCAGGTGGTCGCCGTGATCGCGCTGCTGATCTTCGGCGGCCGCTACCTGATCCGCCCGATTCTGCGCATCATCGCCAAGACCGACATGCGCGAAATCTTCACCGCGTTCTCGCTGCTGCTGGTGATTGCGACCTGCCTGCTGATGCAATCGGTGGGCATGTCGATGGCGCTTGGCACCTTCCTCGCCGGCGTGCTGCTGGCCGATTCGGAATACCGCCACGCGCTCGAGAGCGACCTCGAGCCGTTCAAGGGATTGTTGCTCGGCCTGTTTTTCATCGCCGTCGGCATGTCGGTCGACTTCGGCATTTTCCTGGAGCAGCCGTGGCTGATCCTCGGCATGGTGCTGGGCTTCCTGGTGATCAAGACCGTAGTGCTGTACGGGCTGGCGAAATGCTTCCGCATTCCGCGCGACCAGCAGATATTCTTTGCGTTCCTGCTGTCGCAGGGCGGCGAATTCGCCTTCGTGGTGTTCGGCGCGGCCGCGACCGCGCAGGTGCTGACGCCGCGCATCTCGTCGATCCTGGTGGTGGTGGTGGCGCTGTCGATGGTGATCACGCCGCTGCTTCTGCTGCTGCACGATCGCGTGCTGTTGCCGCGCCTGCAGGCGCGCGGCAGGCAACCCGAGGATGACATCGAGCCGCAGGAGAATCCGGTGATCATCGCCGGCTTCGGCCGCTTCGGCCAGATCGTCGGTCGCCTGCTGCATGCCAACGGCATCGGTCTGACCATCCTCGACCACGATCCGGACCAGGTCGAATCATTGCGCAAGTTCGGCTTCAAGGTGTTCTACGGCGACGCCACGCGCATCGACCTGCTGCGCACCGCGGGCGCGGCCAAGGCACGCCTGATCGTGATCGCCATCGACGATGCGCCGGCCAGCCTGAAGCTGGTGGAAGCCGTGCAGCGCGCCTTCCCGCACCTGAAGATCGCGGCCCGCGCGCGCAACGTCACGCACCTGTACGACCTGATGGACCGCGGCGTCACCGTGCTTGAACGCGAGACCTTCGAGAGCGCGCTGCAGATGGGCCGCCAGGTATTGCGCCAGCTGGATTTCGGTGCGTATCGCGCGCACCGCGCGGCAATGAAATTCCGCGCCCACAACATCGAAACGCTGCACAAGCTGTATCCGCATTACAAGGATCAGCAGCAAATGGTGTCGATGGCGGTGCAGGCGCGTGAAGAACTGGAGGCGATGTTCGCCAGCGACAACGACGCCATCAGCGACGGCGACAAGCATCGCTGGGATTGATCGTCCCGCGCAGCATGAAAAAGGCCGGACGCTGTCGCGGTCCGGCCTTTTCTTGTTGCACGCTTCAGATCAACCGACTCAGTTCAGATACACCGGCACGAAGATCTTGTCGTCGCCGCGCTCCACCAGCAGCGCCACGCTCTTGCCGGCCTTGCCCACCAGACTGCGCAGCTGCTCCACGCTGGTCACCGCATTGCCGTTGAGCGACAGAATCACGTCGCCGCTCTGAATGCCCGCCACCGCTGCAGGACCGTTGACGTCTTCCACCAGCAAGCCGCCGTGCACGCCGATCTGCTGCTGTTCACTCTTGTCCAGCGGGCGCACCGCCAGCCCCAGCCGTCCCTGCGGCTCGTTACGGCTGGCCGCCGCCTCCTTGGCCGGCTTCAGCTCGCCGATGGTGATGTTGAGCGACTTGAGCGTGCCGTTGCGCATCACGTCGATCTTTTGCGTGGTGCCCGGCACGGCGTCCGCCACCAGCGTCGGCAGATCCACCGAGTGATCGATGGCCTGGCCGTTGAAACGCAGGATCACGTCACCCGGCTGCACGCCCGCCTTTTCGGCCGGACTGCCCTTCTCCACCGAACTGACCAGTGCGCCTTCCGATTTCTTCAGCCCGAAGGATTCCGCCAGCGCCTGGTTGATTTCCTGCACCGACACGCCGAGGCGGCCGCGCGTCACCTTGCCGTGCTGAACCAGCTGCTGCTCGACCTTCATGGCGACGTCGATCGGAATCGAGAACGACAAGCCCTGATAGCCGCCGGTCTGGCTGTAGATCTGCGAATTGATGCCGACCACCTGGCCCTTCAGGTTGAACAGCGGGCCGCCCGAATTGCCGGGATTGACGGCGACGTCGGTCTGGATGAACGGCACGTAGTTGTCGTCCGGCAGGCTGCGCGACTTGGCGCTGACGATGCCGGCCGTCGCGGTGTTGTCGAAGCCGTAGGGCGAGCCGATCGCCAGCACCGGTTCGCCGACTTTGACCAGCGCCGGGTTGCCGATCTGCACCGTCGGCAAATCCTTGGCCGGAATGCGGATCACGGCGATGTCGCTTTGCTTGTCGGCACCCAGCACCTTGGCCTTGAATTCGCGGCGGTCGGTCAGCTTGACGGTGACTTCCTGCGCGCCGTCGACCACATGGGCATTGGTCAGGATCAGGCCGTCCGGGCTGATGATGAAGCCCGAGCCGAGGCCGCGCATGATCTGCGGCGTGCGCGGCTGTTGCTGGAATTGCGGACCGAAGCGTTTGAAGAATTCGGAAAACGGATCGTTGGGATCGACATCATCGGAAGCCTCGTCGGACACGCGCTTCGCCTTGCCGGTCACGCTGATGTTGACCACTGCGGGGCCGGCGCGCTCGACGATGCCGGAGAAATCGGTCGGCGCCGCCAATGCGGATCCCGGAGCGCCGCCAGCAGTGGCAGTTGCTGCGACAGTCACCGGCGCCGGCAGGATCGCGGCCTGCACTGCCGGCAGTTCGGCGCCGCGGAAATACACGTAGCTGCCGCCGACAACGGCGGCCAGCGCGATGGCGAGCGTATTGCGAACGAAAACGGTACGGCGATTCATGGTGCACTCCTTGCGAAACGGATGGCCTCTCCACCCGATGGAATGCAGCGTAAATCGCGAAAATTAAGACAGACTTAAGGAAACAAACTGTTACACCTTGGCTGGGGAAAAGACGACCTCCGCCCGCAAGCCGGCGCCGGTGTTTTCCAGCCGCACGCGCGCGCCGTGCAGATCGGCGATCTGGCGCACGATGGCCAGGCCGAGGCCGCTGCCCGGCTGCGACGGCAGCACGTTGGCGGCGCGGTGGAAGCGGTCGAACACGCGCTCCAGATCCTGCTCGGGAATGCCGGGGCCGTGATCTTGCACGGTGACGATCAATGTATCGCCCTGCGCGCGCATCGCGACATCAACGGCAGTACCGGCCGGACTGTACTGCAGCGCGTTCGACAACAGGTTGCCGAACAGGATGCGCAAAGCGTCGGCATTGGCGTTGACGAAGCCCGCCACTTGCGCCGTCATGCCGAGGTCGATGCCCTTGTGTTCCGCCAGGGGCGCGTAATCCTGCACCACGCTGCGCAACAGCGGCGCCAGTTCCAGCGGTGCCAGTTCCTGCACGCCGGGTTCCTGGCGCGCCAGCGTCAGCAGCTGATGCACCAGATGCGTGGCGCGCTCAAGGCCGTGACGCAGATCGGCGAAAGCAGCACGGCGCTCCTCGTCGCCGGTGGCACGCTCGGCCAGTTGCGCCTGCAGGCGCAACGCCGTCAGCGGCGTGCGCAACTCATGCGCGGCGTCGGCCACGAAGGCACGTTGCGTCTGCATGGCCTGGCGCAGGCGCTCAAGCAAGTCGTTGAAAGCATGCGTCAGCGGCCGGATCTCTTGCGGCAAGCCATGATCGGCCACCGGCGCCAGCGTGTGCATGTCGCGCGACTGCACGTCGGCGGCGGCGCGCCGCACCGGCGCCAGCGCGTGGCCGACCGCGATCCATATCAGCGCACCGAGGAAGGGAAACAGCAGCAACAGCGGCATCACCGTCTTCACCGCCGCCTGCGCCGCCACCTGCTTGCGCGCGCTCTGCGGTTGCGAGACCTGCGCCACGGTATTGCCGATCTGTGCGCTGTAGACGCGCCACATGCCGCCCGGTCCGGGGACATCGGCGAAACCCAGCTCGGCCTGCTGCGGCATCACGCTGCGCGAGTGCGAGTGGTAGATCACGGTGCCGGTGCTGTCCCAGATCTGCATCATGATTTCGTCGTCGAGGCCGGGGATGTCCTGACCCGGCGCGATCGGCGCAAACGCCTGGCGCGGCAGCGACGCCGCGATCTGGCGCATCTGGTAATCGAAGATTTCGTTAGCCTCGCCGCGCGCCTGGAAATACAGCGCGACGCCGGCCAGCAGGATGCCGGCGCTCAGGCCGAGCGCCAGCCACAGCAGCAATTGTCGTCGGATGGAATTCATTTGGGCACCAGATAGCCGATCCCGCGCACGTTCTTGATGAAGTCGCTGCCGAGCTTCTTGCGCAGGGCGTGAATATGGACTTCGACCGCATTGCTGTCGACGCTATCATCCCAGCCGTAAAGCTTTTCTTCCAGCTGGGCGCGCGACAGCACCACGCCCGGACGATCCAGGAAGGCCTGCAGCAAGGTGAATTCGCGCGCCGACAGCGTTACCGGCAGCCCTTGCAGCAAGACTTCACGCGTGGCCGGATTCAGGCTGACGCCGCGCACTTCGATGAGGCTGTCGGCACGGCCCGACTGGCGGCGCAGCAAGGCGCGCATGCGTGCCGAGAGCTCTTCTAGGTCGTAAGGCTTGATCAGGTAATCGTCAGCGCCGGCGTCGAGCCCCGCGACACGGTCGGCGACGGCGTCGCGCGCGGTGGCGATCAGCACCGGCACCTTGCTGCCGGACGCGCGCAACTCCTGCAACACGTCCAGGCCGTTCTTTTGCGGCAAGCCGAGGTCGAGCAGGACCAGCGCGTAATCCTCCTGGCGCAGCGCAAGTTGCGCCGCAACGCCGTCCTGCACCCAGTCGACGGCGAAACCGTCCTGGCGCAGCCCCTTGCGCACCGCTTCACCCACCATCAGATCGTCTTCGACCAGCAGAATGCGCATGGCAGTCTCCTACAGGAAGCGCGCCAGCAAGAACACCACCGCCGAAATCAGGATGGTCGACGCAAACGGCAGCGAAAACACGCGACCGAACAGCTTGAAGCGCAAGTCGCCCGGCAGGCGGCCGATGCCGAGCTTTTCCAGCCACGGCAGCAGGCTGGAAAACACGATCACGGCGATGAAAATGACGACGACCCAACGAATCATATGAACTCTCTGGTTACAGGCGGTAGGTACGGTCATGCGCCAACAGGCGCTCTGGCCAGTCGACGTTCTTGCCCACGGCGAGCACTTTGAACAGCTCGCCCATTTCAGCGGGCGAAATCAGCTTTTGCACGGCGTTGGATTGCGGCAGGTATTGTGCGCTTTGTTCCGGCGATGTGCGCAACAGCAGCTCGCCGATGCCCGCGCTGAGCAGGAATCCCGCCTGGCTGGAATAGCCCAGCACGTCCAGGCCGCCCTCGACCGCTGCACGCGCCATGGCGGTGAAATCAACGTGCGCGGTGACGTCCTGCAAACCCGGGAGGTAGAACGGATCGGCGTGCGCGTGGTGGCGGTAGTGGCACATCAGCGTGCCCTGCACGCGTCCCGGGAAATAATATTCCGCCGCAGGGAATCCGTAGTCGATCAGCAGCACCGCAGAATTTCCCTGTTGCAACATCGTCGCCAGCGATTGCATGAACGCGGCGCCGATGGGGTGGACTTCAGTCAGGTAACCAACCGGCAGCGCGTCGCCGTCGGGGATCTGCGCGGCGAGAGCGGCATCGCCGACGCGGTCGGCGAACGTCAAGGCGCCCGCGGCATCGAGCGCCACGCCGCGCTCCAGCCAGCCCTGTTGGCCGCGCACCACCAATTGCACCGGCATCGCGTCGAGCACTTCATTGCCGATCACCACGCCGGAAAACGTCGCCGGCAGGCTGTCGAGCCATTGCACCTGCGGGAAGTCGCGCAGCTTTTCCTGTTGCCGCGCGCGCAACTGCGCCGAGATCTCGACGATGTAATAGTGTTGCGGCAATTGACCGGCTGCGCGCAGCTCGCTCAGGATATCGAAGGCCAGTTTGCCGGTGCCGGCGCCGAACTCCATGATGGCTGCGCCGGTCTGGGGAAACAATTCTGTCGCCAAATGGGCCAAAGTGGCGCCGAAAAGAGGCGAAATTTCCGGTGCGGTTGTAAAATCACCGTCTTTGCCCAATTTGGCCGCGCCGCCGCTGTAATAGCCCAGTGCGGGCGCGTACAGCACCAGCTCCATGTAGCGGGCAAACGAAATCCAGCCGCCGTTGCGCCGGATATCGCCGGCGATCAGAAGCTGGAGAGAGCGGGAAGCGGCAAGCGCGTCGGCGGAGGGTTCGGGTAGTTGCAATTGCATGATGGGGCGTATTGTATTTGAATCCGTCACGGCCTTCGCGATTGACCCATGCCGTCATTCGGCGCTCCGCCCCGGCATCCACCACGAAATGAACATCATGATTCCGTCTCGACAACAAGTTGCCCTCGTCACCGGCGCCGCCAAACGCATCGGCCGCACGATCGCGCTCGCACTGGCGCGCGACGGCTGGGACATCGCCGTGCATTACGGCAAATCGGCGGCCGAAGCGCAAACGCTGGTCGCCGAGATCGCTGCGCTGGGCCGGCGCGCCATCGCGCTGCCCTGCGAGCTGGCCGACGAAGCCGGGGTACGCGCGCTGGTGCGCCAGGCAGGCCGGCTCGGGCCGGTGGCGTGCGTGGTGAACAACGCCTCGCTGTTCCGCGAAGACCGGGCCGAGAGCTTCTCGATGGCTGCGCTGGACGCCCACATGCGCGCCAATGTCGGCGCGCCCGTGCTGCTGGCGCAGGCCCTGTACGACGCCACGCCGGAAGGCCGCCAGGCCGTGGTGATCAACCTGCTCGACCAGAAGCTGTACAATCCGAATCCCGATTTCCTGTCTTACACGCTGTCCAAGGCCGCGCTGCAAAGCGCCACCACCTTGCTGGCGCAGGCGCTGGCGCCGCGCGTGCGGGTGGTCGGCGTGGCGCCCGGCATCACCATGGTCTCGGGCGACCAGAGCGAGGCGGCGTTCCGGAAAGCCCATCGCGTGACGCCGCTGGGCAAGAGCAGTACGCCCGACGACGTCGCCGCCGCGGTCTGCTTCGTCGCCACCGCGCAGGCGATCACCGGCACCACCATCCTGGTCGACGGCGGCCAGCACCTGGTGCCGCTGCAACGCGACGTGATGTTCCTGGCCAGGTAGGCGCTCCTGGTTTTTTATCTTTTATCTCTTTTGTCTGGATTCCATGTTTTCTCTTTCCCATCCCGAACTGAACGATTGCCGCCGCCTGTTCCTGCGCAACTATGAAGTGCTGATCAACATCGGCGTGCACGAATTCGAGAAGAAGGGCGAGCAGCGTATCCTGATCAATGTCGACCTGTTCATCCCGCTGGCCATGTCGACGCCGGAACACGACCAGTTGCAGGAAGTGGTCGATTACGACTTCATCCGCAGCACCATCGCCAAGCGCATGGCGCAGGGCCACATTCATTTGCAGGAAACCTTGTGCGACGACGTCGTCAAGGCCATGCTGGCGCATCCGAAGGTGCGCGCCGTCCGCGTTTCCACCGAGAAGCCGGACGTCTATCCCGATTGCGATTCGGTCGGCGTGGAAGTCTTCCGCGTCAAAGAAGCGCTCTAATACCTCTATTTGCAGGACCCAAGATGAACGATCTGCTCGAACACGCCACACTCGCCAACAGCGCCGATGCCACGACTTCGGTCAAGCAAGCGGAAAAACTCGCCTACGAAAACAACAAGCTGCACAAGCGCCTGTGCCGCCTGACCGGCCAGGCCATCGGCGACTACAACATGATCGAGGACGGCGACAAGGTGATGGTTTGCCTGTCCGGCGGCAAGGACAGCTACGCGCTGCTCGATATCCTGCTGACGCTGCGCGAACGCGCGCCGATCCATTTCGACATCGTCGCGGTGAACCTGGACCAGAAACAGCCGAATTTCCCGGCCGATATCCTGCCCGCCTATCTGGAAAAACTGGGAGTGGCCTATCACATCGAAAACCAGGACACCTACAGCATCGTCAAACGCGTCGTCCCGGAGGGCAAAACCACCTGTGCGCTCTGTTCGCGTTTGCGGCGCGGTATTCTTTACCGCGTTGCAACAGAACTCGGCGCAACAAAAATTGCCCTAGGGCATCATCGCGACGATATCCTCGAGACTTTTTTCCTGAACATGTTCTTCGGCGGCAAACTCAAGGGCATGCCGCCCAAGCTGCAGTCCGACGACGGCAAGCAGATCGTGATCCGTCCGCTCGCGTATGTGAAGGAAGCCGACCTCACCCGCTACGCCGAGGTCAAGGAATTCCCGATCATTCCGTGCGATCTGTGCGGCAGCCAGGAAAACCTGCAACGCAAGCAGATCAAGGGCCTCATGCGCGAATGGGAAAAGAAATTCCCGGGCCGCGTCGACAATATCTTCGCGTCCTTCTCGACTGTCGCGCCCTCGCATCTGATGGACCGCAATCTGTTCGACTTCGCCAACCTCAAGGCCACCGGCGAGGCTGACGCCAACGGCGACATCGCTTTCGACGAAGATCCCTGCGCGACCGGTGCACCTGCCGGACAGAATGTGATTTCGCTACACCTCGGCGATTAACCTGCAAAGTGAATATCGGTTACGCATAACGGCGCAGTTTGGAGGACGTTATGTGTAAAAAATTATTTACAAAGGCCATATTTGCACGGATTGGATGCCAAATACCCTCCTGATCATCGCTTGAAGCCGTTGCGCCCCATGATTTAATTTGACCGTCATCTGCGTAATTTCCGGTACTCCCGGGCAATACGCAGAAGAACCACAATATCAATCAAATCAAGAAAGTCGCGACAGCCGCAGGGGGCCTCAGAAAGGAAGTTGGTGATCAACCCTTCCGCCACCGTGATGGAACCACCATCCGCACCTCTGCCCATGCCGACCACTGCTTATTTCGTGCATGAGGAAGTTTGATGGCAGCACAATTCTGGCGCGACAAGCGCGTATTCATCACCGGCCATACCGGCTTCAAGGGTAGCTGGCTGACCTTGTGGTTGCACCGTTGGGGCGCCGAGGTCTACGGCTATTCGTTGCCGGCGCCGACCAATCCGAGCCTGTTCCATCTGGCGCGTCTCCAGAATTGCGTCCAGACCACCACCGGCGACGTGCGCGACCTCAAACACCTGAGCGACACCATGGCGGCGGTACAGCCGGATGTGGTGTTCCACCTGGCGGCGCAGCCGCTGGTGCGGGACTCCTACAACACGCCGATCGATACCTTCGCCATCAACGTGATGGGCACCGCGCACGTGCTGGAAGCCGTTCGCCATACGCCGAACGTGCGCTCGGTGATCGTGGTGACCAGCGACAAATGCTATGAAAACCGCGAATGGCTGTGGGGCTACCGCGAAGACGACCCGATGGGCGGCCACGATCCGTACAGCAGCAGCAAGGGTGCTGCAGAACTGGTGACCTCGGCGTATCGCCGTTCGTACTTCCAGCAAGGCGGCGATACCAAGGCTGCGATCGCCACCGTACGCGCCGGCAACGTCATCGGCGGCGGCGACTTCGCCAACGACCGACTGATTCCGGATTTCATCCGCGCACTGGAAAAAGAAGAAGCCGTCAGCATCCGTAACCCGCACGCGATCCGCCCCTGGCAATTCGTGCTGGAGCCCTTGTCGGGCTACCTGCAAGTGGCGCAAAAACTGTATGAATCAGGCCAGCAATTCGCCGAAGGCTGGAACTTCGGTCCGGCCGACACCGACCTGCAAACGGTCAGCCAGCTATGCGCGACCTTCAACCATTCGCTGCAAAAGAACGAAGTGCAGCCGGTAGAAGTTCGCCTGGAGAGCCAGGCCGGTGCGCCGCACGAAGCCGCGTTCCTGCGCCTCGACATTTCCAAGGCGCGCCAGCGGCTGGACTGGATCCCGAAGATGGAACTGTATACCGCGCTGGAATTGACCGCGCAGTGGTATGGAGGCTATATCAACAATGAAGACTTGCGCGCGCTGAGCGAAAGCCAGATTGAGTTCTACCAGAATCTGACATAATTCCCGGCTATATCAATCGAGGTCGGAATTCAGATGAACATTCTCGTTACAGGCGGTGCAGGTTATATCGGTTCTCACACGTGCGTGGAACTGCTCAAGGCCGGGCATCAGGTCGTTGTTTTCGACAACTTCTGCAACAGCTTTCCCGAAGCGCCACGCCGTGTCGAAAAAATTACCGGTAAAACGCTGACACTGGTGAAGGGCGACATTCGCGACCGCGCAGCGATCGAGCAGGCATTGCGCGAACACGCATGCGACGCCGTCATTCACTTTGCAGGTTTGAAAGCCGTCGGCGAATCGGTCGTCAAGCCGCTGGAGTACTACGACAACAATGTCGTCGGCACTGTCCGTCTGCTGGAAGCGATGCAGGCGGCAAATGTCAAAACCCTGGTGTTCAGCTCTTCGGCCACGGTCTACGGCAATCCGCAATACCTTCCGCTGACCGAATCGCATCCGCTTTCAGCCAGCAATCCCTATGGTCGCAGCAAGATCGTGATCGAGGACATGCTTCGCGATTTTCATATCGCGCATCCCGACTGGTGCATTGCCTTGTTACGCTACTTCAATCCGGTCGGCGCACACGAAAGCGGTCTGATCGGCGAGGACCCCCAAGGCATTCCCAACAACCTGATGCCGTTCGTCGCCCAGGTCGCCATTGGGAAACGCGACAAACTGAATATCTGGGGCGGCGACTATGACACGCCGGACGGCACCGGGGTACGCGACTTCATCCATGTCGTCGATCTGGCCGTCGGCCATCTCAACGCGCTGGAGTACCTTAAGAAGCCGCAATGCTTTGCCGTCAATCTCGGCACGGGCATCGGTTACAGCGTCCTGGACGTCGTCAAGGCTTTCGAAAAGGCCTGCGGCAAAACGCTCCCGTTTGAAATCGCAGCCCGCAGGCCCGGTGATATTGCGGCGTGTTATGCCGACACGGCGCTGGCCAAATCCACTCTCGGCTGGGAAGCAACCCGCTCGCTGGAAACCATGTGCGCCGACAGCTGGCGCTGGCAACAGGGAAACCCGAACGGCTTTCGCATCTAACTGCAGCACAACTGGAAACTGGAACAGATCATGATTTTCGTGACCGGCGGCGCCGGCTTCATCGGCAGCAATTTCATCCTCGACTATCTCGCGCGCAGCGATGAGCACGTGCTCAACATCGACAAACTGACCTATGCCGGCAATCCGTACAACCTGAGCAGCCTCGACGGCGACGCACGCTATCACTTCGTGCAGGCCGACATCGCCGACCGCGCGACGATCGACGCCTTGTTCGAACAGCACCAGCCGCGCGCGATCCTGCATTTTGCCGCGGAAAGCCACGTCGACCGCTCCATTCACAGCCCCGGCGAGTTCATCCAGACCAACGTCAACGGCACGTTCACCTTGCTGGAAGCGACGCGGGTTTACTGGTCCGGACTCCCTGCCGGCGCCAAGGAAGAATTCCGCTTCCTGCACGTTTCGACCGATGAAGTGTACGGCACGCTGGGACCCGGCGACGCGCCCTTCAGCGAGACTACGCCGTATGCGCCCAACAGCCCCTACTCGGCGTCCAAGGCCGCCTCCGACCATCTGGTGCGGGCCTACCATCACACCTATGGCCTGCCGACGCTGACCACCAATTGCTCCAACAATTACGGTCCCTATCATTTCCCCGAGAAGCTGATTCCGCTGGTGATCCTCAACGCGCTCGACGGCAAGCTGCTGCCGATCTATGGCGACGGCCAGCAGGTCCGCGACTGGCTGTTCGTCAGCGACCATTGCACCGCGATCCGCGAAGTGCTGGCGCGCGGCATCCCAGGCGAAACCTACAACGTCGGCGGCTGGAACGAAAAAACGAATCTCGACGTGGTGCAGACGCTGTGCGACATCCTCGACGAACTCCAACCCAAGGCCGCCGGCAGCTACCGCGACCAGATCACTTTCGTGCAAGACCGCCCCGGCCACGACCGCCGCTACGCCATCGACGCCCGCAAGCTGGAGCGCGAACTGAGCTGGAAACCCGGCGAGACCTTTGAAACCGGCATCGCCAAAACCGTGCGCTGGTATCTCGACAATCCGCAATGGGTCGCCAACGTGCGCTCGGGCGGCTATCTGAAATGGCTGGAACTCCAATACGGCGGCAAGGAAAAATCATGACGACAGCAGCACGCATCCTGCCCGAACGCAAAGGCATCATCCTTGCCGGCGGCTCGGGTACGCGCCTGTATCCGGCGACCACGGTGATCTCCAAGCAGCTGATGCCGATCTACGACAAGCCGATGGTGTACTACCCGCTGACCAGCCTGATGCTGGCGGGCATCCGCGATATCCTGATCATTTCCACACCGCAGGACACGCCCCGCTTTACCGAACTGCTGGGCGACGGCCACCAATGGGGCCTGAACCTGAGCTACGCGGTGCAACCCTCACCGGACGGTCTCGCACAGGCGTTCATCATCGGCCGCCGCTTCATCGATGGCGCACCGTCGGCGCTGATCCTCGGCGACAATATTTTCTACGGCCGCGAGTTCGAAACGCAATTGCGCGCGGCTTCTGCGGCGCCCGATGGGGCCACGATTTTCGCCTATCATGTCAACGATCCGGAACGCTACGGCGTAGTTGAATTCGACCAGAGCCGCCGCGCGGTCAGCATCGTCGAAAAACCGCAGCAGCCGAAATCGAACTACGCCGTCACCGGTCTGTACTTCTATGACAACCAGGTCTGCGATATCGCCGACAGCATCAAGCCGTCGGCGCGCGGCGAACTCGAAATCACCGACGTCAACAGCACCTACCTGAGCCGCAACCAGTTGCAGGTGGAACTGATGGGACGCGGCATCGCCTGGCTCGATACCGGCACCCATGAGTCGCTGCTGGAAGCGGGACAGTTCATTGCCACCATCGAGAAACGCCAGGGCCTGAAAGTCGCCTGTCCCGAAGAAATCGCCTATCGGCGCGGGTACATCGATGCTGCGCAACTTGAGCAGCTGGCCGCACCACTAAAGAAAAACGCGTACGGCCAATACCTCTTGCGCCTGCTGACCGACCTGAGCTATTGAGAATTGCTTATCATGCAAATCATTCCCGCCGCCATTCCTGACATCCTGATCATTGAACCAAAGGTATTTGGCGACGATCGCGGCTTCTTCTACGAGAGCTTCAACGCGCGACGGTTTCAAGAGCTGACAGGCATTGCCGCCGAGTTCGTACAGGACAACCATTCCCGCTCCGCCCGTAACGTGTTGCGCGGCCTGCACTACCAGATCCGCCATGCACAAGGCAAACTCGTGCGCGTAACGGCTGGCGAAGTGCTGGACGTCGCCGTCGACATCCGCAGGGCGTCACCCACATTCGGCCGCTGGGTCGCCACGGTGCTATCGGCCGAGAATAAACGCCAGCTTTGGGTCCCGCCCGGCTTTGCCCACGGCTTCGTGGTGCGCAGCGACTACGCTGAGTTCCTTTACAAGACCACTGACTATTGGATGCCGGAGCATGAGCGCAGCATCCTCTGGAATGACCCCGCCATCGGCATCGACTGGCAAATCGCAGGTGAGCCCGTGCTGTCGGCCAAGGATGTGCAAGGCAAGCTGTTGGCCGACGCCGAGGTGTTCGCATGAAGATCTTGTTGACCGGCGAAAGCGGCCAGATCGGCAACGAGCTGGCGCTGAGCCTGCGAGGCAAGGCGGAAATCATTTCGCTCTCGCGCGCCCGGATGAACCTGGCCGACCTGGATCAGGTGCGCGATGCGATCCGCGCCGCCCGCCCCGACCTGATCATCAACCCGGCCGCCTATACCGCCGTGGTCAAGGCTGAAAGCGAGCCCGAGCTGGCCACGCGCATCAACGGCGAAGCGCCCGGCATCATCGCCGAAGAGGCGCAACGGCTCGGCGCCCCGCTAGTGCATTACTCGACCGACTACGTCTTCGATGGCACGAAAGATACACCCTACGACGAGGATGACAAGACCCATCCGATCAACGTCTACGGCCAGAGCAAATGCGCCGGCGAAGAAGCCATCGCGCGCAATTGCGAGGCCTACTGGATCTTGCGCACCAGCTGGGTCTACAGCGTCGGCGGCGGCAACTTCCTCAAAACCGTGATCCGTCTTGCGCAGGAACAGGAGAAATTCACCATCGTCGGCGATCAGTTCGGTGCGCCGACCTGGTCCAAGACCATCAGCGACGTGACCGTCCGCCTGGTGCTCAATGGCGGCGCAGAGATTTCTCGCGATCGCGTGCGCGACACCAGCGGCATCTATCATCTGACCGCCGCCGGCGAAACCTCATGGCACGGCTACGCCTCGTTCATCGTCGATCAGTTGCAGGCGTTGAACGTACCGGTCAAGGTCGGCGGCAGCGCCGTCATTACACCGGTGCCGTCCAGCACTTATCCGGTGCCGCCGCATCGTCCCAAGAGCTCGCGTCTGTCTGGTGCAAAGCTGACGTCTGCTTTCGGCGTGACGATGCCATCATGGCAGACTGACGTCGCCGCGTGCCTGAAGGATATCGTGCGTGAATACGGCCTGGCCGAGGGACGCAAGCTGGCGTGAGAATGCAGGAATTTTCTTCTGGTGCGATCGCACCGGAAGAAAAGAAGTGCCTCAGTTGCTCGGCACGTACAGCGTCTGGTCGCCGCGGGTGATCAGGTTCAACTGGCCCATGTATTGTTCGAAATTGTCACCGCCGCAAATCGAGCGCAAGTAGCGCAGCAGCAGGTAGCTGCCGAGCCGCTCGGCACAGAATGCCCAGGCGCGCGACTGATAACCTTCGCGTTTGACGTCATAGCGTTGTACGCAAGTCCACGCCACCGCCTCGATGTCGGCGATGCTCTTGAGCCAGAAGCCGGCCGGGAACACGCCCAGCTCGACGCCGCCCATGAAGAACACCTGCTCGTCGAAAAACAATTCCACTTCGTTGCTGTGCAAAACACCCAGTTCCACTGCCGCCGCGGCAAAGCGCAGCAGGTCTTCGACGTGATGCGCACGCGCGTAATGCTTTAGGTAGCCGGCGCTTTGGCCATCAGCGAGGAATCCGCAGGTCTTGCCCACCAGCAGATCGCCGGCGCCAGGGTCGAGCATGCTGTCGAAGGTCTGTCGTTCCAGCTCCTTGTCCGACACCACATCCATCATCCAGTTGTCTTCCGCCGGCACACCGCTGATACGCTCGCGCGAAATGAATTTGCGGTACATGCACACCCCGATGCGCTTGACATTGGGGTGATGCTCGAGGATGTAGTTGCGCAGCGCGAAGTTGCCGACCATGCCGCCGACGATAGGATGGTAAGGCACCCATTTCGGCGCCAGCTCGCGCAGGTTCATGCGGCCCGGCGCCTGCGATTCGCCGAGGTAGATCGGCGTGACGAAATCAGGGAAACGGATCGGCAGTTCGACGTGGGTGATGCAGCCGTAGACCAGTTCGGCGTCCCGTGCCGGGACGGCGGCATGGGACGGGGCCGGAGCCGGCGTTTGCGCCGGCGTCGGCATTGTTCCAGCGTATTGCAGGATGCTGTTCCGGAGTTCCAGGAAGCTGTCGATCAACGCGATGTCGCCGGTGGCGAGATAGTCGCGTTTCATCGCGTCGAGCCGCGGCAGCTTGTCGCGGTAAGCCAGCGAAGCAAGATCGGACAGCGGCCGCGCCGCGTGGTCGAACACCGCGACGCGCAACTGCCGGTCCAGCGCCAGCACCAGCGAGGCCACGCGTTCGGTCAGCCGGACTTTCATCGCGACAGGCGGCGTATCGTCCGTCATGGCATTGAGCCCGACGCCGAGCGGACCGTCGCCGGACTCGGCCAGTGCAAAGACTTGTTCGCACAGGTCGAACCAGGTTTTCCAGAACACCGGTTTGGCCAGCACATTGCCGGTATGCGCGGTGGCGTGGGAGTCGGTGACGAACTCGCGCAGATCGAGCGACAGACCAACGGCGTACAGGTAATCCTGCGCCAGCTGGCGGAAGCCGGGATGACGGAACTCGGCTTCTTCGAACACGTTCAGGAAGCATGTCGCATCGCGCTGATTCGGCACGAACAGATAGGCGTCGTTGCCGGGATGGCGCTCGACGAACTGCACCACGTCGGCGGCGCCGATGCCGCTCTGCTGGGCAAACCCGGCTGGAAAGAATCCGTACAGCGCCTCTTCATCGACCGCCTCATTCATGAAGTAAGCGCGGATCGCCGCATAGTCGCCCCAGTCCTTTCGGTCGCCTTCCTGCAAGGGCAGGAAGCCGGCTTCGGGACTACGGGATATCTGATAGAGATGGATGTTCATGACGCGTGCCGTATTGTGTTTTCAGGTGCTTACCAGACTTGCAGTTCCGGCACGGCGATCACGAACTGTCCGCCCCAGCTGCGAATCTCGGCCAGCTGCGCCTCGACTTCGGATCTGAGGTTCCACGGCAGGATCAGCACGTAATCCGGACGCGCCGCCAGCAGCGCAGCCGGCGTTACGATGGGCACGTGGCTTCCCGGCATGTACTTGTCCTGCTTGGAACCGGCGGCGTCGGCCACCAGCGGCAACAGGTCGGCATGCACGCCGGAATAGTTCAGCAAGGTATTGCCCTTGGCGGCGGCGCCGTAGGCCAGCACCTTCTTGCCGGCGCGTTTCTGTTCCAGCAGGAATTGCAGCAGTGCCAGCTTGATGGCTTCGGCCCGGGCCTGGAATCCATGATAGGTTCCGATGGCTTCCAGTCCGAATTCCTTCTCCTGGCGCTGCACGCGTTCCAGCGCCGCGCCGGGTTGATGCGCCGCGTTCAGGTGGCAGGCATACACGCGCAGGCTGCCGCCGTGCGTCGGGATCTGGTCCACGTCATACACGCGCAGACCCAGCGTGCGCATCATGCGGTCGACGCTGCCCAGCGCCAGGTAGGAAAAATGCTCGTGATAAATCGTGTCGAACTGGCTCTGCTCAATGAGGTTCAGCAGATGCGGAAACTCGATCGTGATGGTGCCTTCGTCCTTCAGCAATACCGCCATGCCGCCGAGGAAATCGTTGATGTCCGGGACATGCGCCAGCACGTTGTTGGCGGCGATCAGATCGGCCTTGCCCTCGCGCGCGACGATGTCCTGCGCCAGCTTGACGCCGAAGAATTCCTCCACGATCGGAATCCCCTTGGCGCGCGCCGCATCGGCGGTGCTGGTGGTGGGCTCGACACCTAGGCAGGGAATGCCGCGCTGCTGCACATACTGCAACAGATAACCGTCGTTGGCGGCCAGTTCCACCACCTTGGAATCCTTGCCGAGTCCGAGACGGCCCACGATCATGTCGACGTAGTCGGCGGCATGCCGGAGCCAGGTCGTCGAAGTCGACGAAAAATACGCATAGTCGGATTCAAACAGCTGGTCGTAATGCGCGTAGTCCTGCGTCTGCACCAGCCAGCACGAGCGGCACACCATCACGCGCAGCGGATAATGCGTCTCCGGGCGCAGCAAGTCTTCCTGGCGCAGGTAGGCGTTGGACGGCGGCGAAAAACCGAGGTCGATGAAGGTATCGTGCAGTTCGGTCTGGCAGTGACGGCATTTCATAAAGTTATCCCGGAAAAATCGGCGCTCAGCAATGGATGCTGCAGATCGCGTTCGGACAGGTTTTGCGGCGGCAACGGCCAGGCGATGGCGATGCGCGGATCATCGAAGCGCAGCGCGCCTTCGGCGGCAGGCGTATAGGGAGCGGTATGCAGGTAAAGCATCTGCACCTCATCGGTCAGCGCCTGGAAACCGTGGGCGCAGCCCTCCGGAATCAGCAGGGCGCGGTCGTCTCCCGCTTCGAGTTCAAACCCTCGCCAGGCCAGGAAAGTCGGCGAGCCGCGGCGCAGGTCAACGACCACGTCGAATATCTTGCCGGTCAGACAGCGGATGATTTTCTTCTCGGCATGCGGCGCGTGCTGGAAATGCATGCCGCGCACGCTGCCGCGCTGTACCGTATGGGAATGGTTGATCTGGCGGATGACGGCGCCTTGCAGCGCGTCGGCCAGATCGGCATCGCAGAACCAGCGGGCAAAACCGCCACGCTCGTCGCGGCGGCGATCGGTTTCGACCACCAGCACGCCGGCGATATCAGAGGCAATCGTCTTCATGCGAACGGACTCACGCCCACTTTTTCCATTGCGCCGCGTCGCTGTCCCACAGCTGATTGAGCTGGATCTTGTCGCGCAAGGTGTCCATGCACTTCCAGAATCCGTGATGCTGCCAGTTCAGCAGCATGCCGTCGCGGGCAATGTTTTCCAGCGGTGCGCGCTCGAAGATGGTGGCTTCGCCGTCTTGCAGGTAGTCGAACACGCCGGCGCGGCACACCATGAAGCCGCCATTGATCCAGCCCAGGTCGCCGGGCGGTTTTTCGCGAAAGTCGTTGATGTAGCCTTTTTCATCGGTGTTGACCATGCCGAAACGCGCTTCCGGCTGCACAGTGGTCATCGTGACCAGCGCCTTGTGGCTGTCGTGATGAGCGACCAGCGCCTTGATGTCGACGTCGGCCACGCCGTCGCCGTAGGTCAGCATGAAATCTTCATCACCCAGGTAATCGCGCGCCGCCAGCAAGCGGCCGCCGGTTTGGGTGTGCAGGCCGGTCTCGAGCAGCGTGATCTTCCACGGCTCGGACTTGTTGCGATGCACCTCGACCTTGTTGTCGACCAGGTCGATCGTGACGTCGCCCTGATGCAGGAAATAGTTGGCGAAGTATTCCTTGATCAGGAAGCCCTTGTAGCCGAGCAGGATCACGAATTCGTTGAAACCGAAGTGCGAATAGCTCTTCATGATGTGCCACAGGATGGGCTTGCCGCCGATTTCCACCATCGGCTTCGGACGCACATCGGTTTCTTCGCCGAGACGTGTGCCCAGGCCACCCGCAAGAATGACGACTTTCAATTTCCGCTCCCTCAACTGAATCGGCACTATCGGCGACGGTACGCCGCTCGCGCAATTTGACGCCGAAATTACCTTTGAATATGCATTTTCTGGTGGCTATGTTACCTGTTTTGCCATGGCGACATCCCAAGGACTGCGCGGTTTATCGACGCCAATTTGGCTTTTTAGGAATTCACCTGAGCCATCAATAAGCCGATTTAGGCCTTTTTTTGCTGTGATCTTTGAATTTAAGGCAAAAAATACGCTGATATACTCGATCGGAACCGCCAGCCACGCTTCGCGAGCACCTACCGAGAATACGATTGCCACATGAGACACGACTTGTTTGCCCGGCTGCATTCCCCCTATTACATCTATAGCCCGGCGTTTCCGGCAAACTCCGGCGGCGGCAAAGCGTTGCATTACCTTTGCCACGCGCTCAATCTCGCCGGCGAAGAGGCTTATGTTACCGATGCCAGCCTGAACAGCCTGCATGCCCCACGGTTGACACAGGACATCATTAACGAACACATCAAAAACGGTCGCAATCCGATCGTGATCTATCCGGAAGTCATCAGCGGCAATCCGCTGAGCGCCCCCAATGTCGTTCGTTATCTGCTCAATACGCCGGGCGCCCTGAGCAAAGAAGCACTGAACTGGGGTACCGGCGACCTGATCTATGCGCACCGGGAAGAACTGATCCCGGACGCCATGAGCGCCGGCGTGTTATCGACGCCTTTGGTCAATGACGCCGTATTTCACGACGAACCAAGCGACAAGCCGCGCCATGGCGCGCTGGTATGGTTCAATCGCCACCTCAGCAAAGGCGGCGCGGTTGATCCGGTCACACAACATGCCACCGAGGTCTCGCTACGAGTGCCGCAACGCTCGCCCGAACAGCTGGCGTCGCTGTTTCGCCAGGCTGAACTGATGTACACCTACGAGCCTTCGACCGCTTGTTACGAAGCCATCTTGTGCGGCTGTCCGGTGGTCTACCTGCCCAATCCCACCTCACTGAGCAAACCGATGTTCGGGCTTGGGTACCTGAACGGCGCAGGCTCGGCCTGGGGCAACTCCACCGAACAGATCGCCCATGCCAAAGCGACCGTCGGACAGGCGCCGGCCATTTATCAGCGACTGACCGAAAATTTCTGGACGCAACTGGATGCGTTTGTCGACGCGACGCAAAAGCACTTCAATCCGGTAACGGCGGCGACAGTACCTGCGCCTGCTCCTGCACGTAAAGCACTGCCGGCGCGCCGCAAGAAGCGCCTGCTTGTCTACTCGGTCGAATCGACCTGGAGCCCTTGTCCACAGATTCGCCTGATTCGACCCTTTGCGCATTTGCAAGACGATTGGGAACTGGTCTGGGGCATCCGCGACGGCAAGCTGCAGACCGACGCCATTGCAGAAGCCGACCTGATACTCCTGCATCGCTTTACACCGGGGCTATTGCCGATTGAATCGCTGCAAGCCATTTTTGCGTTGGGCAAACCGGTCATTTACGAATCCGATGATTTGCTTAACGACATTCCGCATGACCACCCCGAAGCCGCTGCCGGCGCCAGTTGGAAAGCCGGCATCGAATACACGGTAAAGCACGCTAAAGCGGTGGTGGTGTCGACACAGTTCCTGGCCGAGAAATACAGACCGCTTAATCCGAACGTGCATATCCTGCCGAACTTCATCGACTACGACATGTTTTACCGGCCGGTGCCGCAGCGGCGTGACGGCAACATCACCATCGGCCTGCTGGGTTCGTCGATACAACCGTCCAACTTTGCATTGGTGGACAAGGCGCTGCGCACGCTGGTGGAACAGTACGGCGCGCGCTTGCACATCTACTTCGTCGGCTGGGAGTGCCCCAAAGGCTGGGAAAATCACCCGCAAACGACCTTCCTGTCCTTCGTCCACGAGTACGTCAACTATGCCGCCCAGCTCAAGGAGTGGAACTGGGATATTGCACTGATTCCGCTGGCCTCCGACGAATACAACCAGTGCAAGAGCTATATCAAGTGGCTGGACTATTCCGCAGCGGGTATCGCGTCCATCTTCAGCGACGTTTCGGTCTACAACCAGGTGGTGACGCACGATCATACCGGCCTGCTGATGCCGAATTCGGATCAGGCTTGGCTGGAGGCCATCACCTTGCTGATTGAATCGCCGGAAAAGCGCCATGCGTTGGCGCAGGCCGGGCAAGCTGCGGTAAAAGCGGACTATGACTTACGCGAAAAATCAGCCTTGTATGATCAGGTCTACGACCTGCTGTGTTCTTGAGGCTTGTCACCACCACTAACCACTAGCGCGTTGAATGCAGCATCCGGCAAATACCGAATGCCGCCCCATCATTTCACCTGAAACACATCCTGAACGCGCTGCTGCGATGGAAAATTCTCGGTGATGAACCCGCGATGCAGCGACTTAGATTGCGTAAACGGGTATTCACGCTCAACAAAGGACGCCTCGCTGGCATTTTCGTAGCGGCCGCTGACGGAAATACGCATGCGATCATCTCCCTTGCGTGAACTGCGATGGACGGTAAAGTTGGACATCAGGCAGACCCCGCCTTTACGGACGCGCACCGGTTCGAAATCACCTTCGGAAAAATGCTTTTCGTCGACCCGAAAAATGTTTTCTTCCTGAACCCCGCTCGCCAGCCCCTTCAGATGACTTCCCGGCACAACCTCCATGGTAAAAAGATTGGCGTCGATATCCATGAAGGGAATCCAGGTGGTGACGGTATCGAGGCTACCCTGTACCGAAGTCCAATCCTGATGCACATCAAAGCCCTGATAGCCGCCGGGGATCACAAGTTGCCTGGACATCAGGTGCAGTACCGGCGTGGTCTGGAACAACGGCGTCGTGACACCCAGATCTTCGACCGCGCTGCGCAAGCGCTCTTCCGTCATCAGACGATAGACCCCGTACAGCTTGGAGCACATGCGCAAAGTCGCCAGATATAGCTGGACATCCGCGCCCAATAGCGTCGCCATGTTCTTGTGCAGGGCATCGAGCGTGGCGCCCGGCTCTACCGCCAGATTACGACGCTCCAGCTGCTGAACGAAAGACAGATTGAAGTGACGCAGCGTCTCGTCAAGGAGCGCCACGTCGAAAATATCTTCTGCTTCCAAATAACCGTTTTCTTTATAAAAACGGATTTGATCCCGATCAAGAATCTTGCCCATAAGCTAAATTTCCTTTGCCAATACCCGAATGAGAGCCTGTTTTTCGTGCAATATATACCTTATGCCCTATTTGTGATTCTGGTCTAATTCATATTGAGAAACTCTGGAGACTACAATGCAAAAAGTTATCCTTTTCGGCATTTTGGATACGGCTCAGCTGGCGCACTATTATCTGAAAAAAGATCCGACCATTGAAGTCGTCGGCTTTACCGTGCATGAGCAGTATGTCCCGGAGAGCAAATTTTTCGAAGGCTTGCCGGTTGTTCCGTATGAATCCGTCACCAGCTATTTTCCTCCTTCCGAATATAAGTTGTTCGTTCCGATGACCGGACGAAAAATGAATCGCCTGCGGGAATCGATTTATCTGGAAGGCAAGGAAAAAGGCTACAGTTTCTATTCGTACGTCAGTCCGCACGCCACCGTCAACGACAACCAAATCGGCGAAAACTGCTTCATTCTCGAAGACAATACGCTACAGCCATTTACAAAAATCGGCAACAACGTCGTCATGTGGAGCGGCAATCACATCGGCCATCACGGCGAGATCAAAGACCACGTATTTTTCACTTCGCATGTCGTCTTGTCGGGTCACTGCACCGTGCACTCCTATTCATGGTTCGGCGTCAACGCCACGATCACCAATAACTGCACGATTGCGGAAGGCACATGCGTGGCGATGGGCGCTCTGATCTCCAAGAACACGCAAGAGTGGCAGCTGTACATCGGGTCTCCAGCACGGGCGGCGAAGAGCAGCCAGGAACTGGACTTTTAAATTTTTAGGAAAAACATGGCTTGGAAGAAGCTCGGCAGAATTTTTGACCCCGACAAGGAATGGGTCGGATCACATGCCCAGGTACCGACAACACTCGTGCTTGACGATCTAGTCCGCGTCTTCATCTCCACCCGGAACGCGGCCGGCAAGAGCCTGTGCTATGCCGTGGATCTCGACAAGAACGATCCCGGCAAAATCATTGCCCGTCATTCGGAACCCTGCCTCGGCTTCGGCAAACCGGGGACCTTTGACGACGACGGCGTCATGCCCAGCTATGCGCTCCAAAAAGACGGCAAGACTTATCTGTACTACAGCGGCTGGAACCAGCGCCTGACGGTGCCGTATCACAATTCCATGGGCGTGGCGGTATCAGACGACAACGGCTTGCATTTCAAGAAGTTGTTCGAAGGCCCGATCATGGACAGAACAGCAACGGAGCCCTATGTTGCCGTCACGCCGACCATTCTGTTCGATGATGGCCTGTGGAAGATGTGGTACGTCTCCGGCGTCAGCTGGCTGCAAGTGGATGGAAAATATGAACCGCTGTATGTCATCAAATATGCCGAATCGCAAGACGGTTACAATTTCACGCGCTATCCGGAGCACTGCCTGACGTCCCGCTTCGAGACGGAAGCCTTCTCACGTCCTTGCGTCATCAAGGAAGACGGCATCTTCAAAATGTGGTTCTGCTCCCGCGCATCGCAGGACTACCGCAACGGCGCCGGCTCCTACCGGATCCGCTATGCCGAATCCGTCGACGGCAAGACCTGGACACGCTACGATGACGACGGCATCCCGCCATCACCCGAAGGTTGGGACTCTCTCATGACCTGCTATCCTTTCATTTTCAAGGCAGCAGACAAGAAATACATGTTGTACAACGGAAACCGGTTTGGCACGACAGGATTCGGCTTAGCCCTTTGGAGCAATGATGAGTAATCAAAACAATATTCAGGACGACGTTTACAAACTCGAATCAACAGCCTCGGATGCGCAATTCGCCTTCCGTGAAAAGTTGTTGGAGATGTATCAAAAAAGTCCGTTGTCGCAAGAAGATCTGCTCTTCAATGTCGGCCTGTACACCCGCAGCTCAGTACTGGTGAAGTTCATCGTGCTCAACGACCTGTACAAGCGTTTCAAGCATATTCCCGGGATGCTCGTGGAATTTGGCACCTGGTACGGCCACAATCTGGTCCTGCTGGAAAACCTGCGCGCCATTTACGAGCCCTTCAACAAGCAGCGCCAGATCGTCGGCTTCGATACTTTTGAAGGCTATTCCAAACCGAGCGACAAGGATCGGCAGGAAAGCGGCGTCTGGGTTGAGAATTCCTATTCGACTCAGGCCAGCTACAAGGATTACCTGAATGAGTTGCTGCAAGTTCATGAAGGCAACAACGTCATTGGTCACAAGCGCGGTGTCCACTCGTTGGTTGCCGGCGACGTCACCAGGACTGCTCCGGACTTTTTTGCCAATAATGCATCGAGCATCATCGCCTTCGCCTACTTCGACATGGGCCTGTACGAGCCGACTTTAGCGGCGCTCAAGGCAATCAAGCCGCATCTGGTTTCCGGCAGCATTTTGCTCATGGACGAACTGACCTGGCCCGAATCCCCAGGCGAGGCACTGGCATTCAAGGAAGTCTTCAAGACCAGTGAATACTCTCTTGAGAAGTGCGAGTTGTATCCGTCCAAGTGCATCGTGACCATCAAGTAATCAATATGATTTCGACTCAGGATTACGATGTACTGATGGAAGAAAAAGGATGGATCGTTTTCGAAAACGCCATCCCCGCCGATATCATTTCCCGCATGCGCGAGGACATTCATCCCGCGTATGAAATCTGCCGCGAATACCAGATCAAGAATGGGATCGATCAGGACACCAGCTTTACGGTGCATCACCTGATCGGACAATTTGAAAGCTATCTCGATTGCCTGAAGGCGTATCCCATTTACGACTTCATCGAGCGCTACTTCGGCGGCAAGTTCATTCTTAATTCCTACGGCGGCGCTATCAACACGCGTGCTTCAGTGTCGTACGCGCAGCGTGTGCATCGCGATATCCGCTCGTATTCCGGAGCGATCCCGCTATTGCTCAATACGCTGGTGATGCTTGACGACTTCACTCCGCACAATGGATCCACATGGATGCTCTCCGGCTCTCACAAGAGCGAAGCCAAACCCAGCGACGAGTACTTCAAAGAGCATGCGGAACAGGCGCTCGGTTCGGCCGGTAGCATCCTGATGTTCAACTCCAACGTCTGGCATGCCGGCGGCAATAATGAAACAGATCAGCTGCGCCGCTCGGTGACACCGATGTTTTCGAAGCCGTTCATGAAACAGCAGTTCGATTATCCGCGCGCCCTCGGCTATGACAAAGGCGACAGCTACGACGAGAACTTGCGCCAGATTCTTGGCTACAACTCACGTGTTCCCGCAACGCTGGACGAATGGTATCAACCGCCGGCAAAGCGGATGTATCGCCCCAATCAAGGATGAACATGGCTCGCGATCTGAACACTGAGTATCAGGATACCGAAAATCGTCTGTACGCCTACGATTTCGACTACATCCACCGTAACTACATGATCAAGGCTTTGTCCTGTTATTTCCGGCCAGGCAATGTCCTGGAAATGGGTTGCTATCACGGCGAATTCACCAAGAAGCTGCAACCATTCTTTCAGGACATTACGGTTATCGAGGGTTCTTCCGACCTGATCGATATTGCACGGAAAAATGTCGGTGGCAACGTCGACTTCATCCTCAGCCGTTTTGAAGAAGCTGCCCCGGCCAAACGATTTGATAATATTTTTTTGGTGCACACGCTCGAACATTTGAGCGATCCCCAGTTGGTGCTGAAGAAAATTCGTGAATGGCTGACCCCGTCAGGCCGGTTGTTTATCGTCGTGCCGAACGCCAATGCAGCATCACGTCAAATTGCCGTCAACATGGGACTCATCGATTTCAATGCGGCGGTCACAGAGGGCGAGAAAAATCATGGCCATCGGGTAACTTACAGCCTTGACACACTGGAGCATGAAGCACTGCAAGCCGGCTTTCAGGTGGAACAACGCGGTGGCATCCTGTTCAAACCACTGGCCAATTTCCAGTTTGATTCCGCCTATCGCGCAGGCATTATCAATGATGCCTTTTTCGACGGATGCTATAAGCTGGGAATGAAGTATCCGGATCTGACGGCAAGTGTTTTTGTGGTCTGCACCGGCTGAGCCACAGCCGCCGCCACTCCAGATTCTGCGACAGGTCGTCTCAGACGTAGTCGTAAGCGTCCAGATGCGACCTGATTTGTTTCGGCCCCACTTCCATCAACGCATCGATGATCGAAAGATAGGGTGTGAATCCGGAACCTCGCTGAGGATAGGGCAAAGGTCGCATCGCGATGAAACGCAAGTCGATGCCGACCTGGGAGAATGAAGCGGCATCATACAATTCTTTTCCACCTTGTGCATTGATGTAGACGTCGGCCTGTTCTCGCCGGGCGATGTCGATGATTCGCTCCTGCGCGGCCAGTTGACTGTTGGCATAGTCGCGACTGGTCACGACAAACTCCGTCTCGATCTCCATGAAGCTCGCCATCGTCTGCAGATGATGCGCGAGGTAGTCGGCCAGATTGCTGCGCTCATAAGTCAGGACACCTTCGATGACCGGAAAGACGTCATTGAAGTAAGGTGCTTTTTTATAAGTCACTTCGACCATGCGCAGCATTTTCTTAAGCCACTCAGCGGTCGGTGCAATGTCGATATCGCAGATCTTCTTGTTCTGCGAAGCCTGGCGCAACGGTAAAGTGATCAATGTCGGCTCACCGTTGATGAGCAAGCGATTGCGATTGATCCATCCACGGTTGATGTAATTCACATCGTCATAGATGACAAAACGATCGGCAGCCTGGATTAACTGCCAGTAACCGATATAAGGGAAAAAATAAGGCTGCATGATCGCCAGCCGTGTCATGCGCGCCCGGCCTCCGAGATCGCCGCGATAACCGTATCCACCTGCTCTTCCGACAAACCCGGATAAATGGGGAGACAGATCACCTGATTCGCAACTCGGGTCGCTACCGGCAAGTTCGCAGCATCGGCAGATGGGAGCTCACAATACACGGGAGAATTCGAGATCAATGGATAGAAATAGCGGCGCGTATAAATGCCCTTGTCTTGCAAGTGCTGAAACAAGGCATCTCGCGACAATGGATAAGCCTCGTCGATAAGAATCGGGAAATACGCATAGTTGGCGGTACTTTCGTTGAGGCCCTCGATACAAGTCACGCCAGGAATAGCAGCCAGCTTTTGCCGGTATCGTTGATCTATCACCTGCCGCTGTTGTAGCGCCGACCCGATGTCCTTCAGTTGCAGCAGGCCAAAGGCTGCATGGATTTCACTCAGCTTGCCGTTTGTTCCCAATAAGGCGACCGTACTGCCATCTCGTTCGAAACCGAAATTCTTCAATTGATCAATGCGTTGCTTGGTTTCTTTGTCGTGACTGACAATCGCCCCTCCTTCGAAGGTGTTGAAGACTTTCGTGGCATGAAAGCTCAGGACCGACAAGTCGCCGTACTTGAGGATGCTGCCCTGTGCATCTTGTACGCCAAAGGCATGAGCGGCATCGTAAATTACCTTCAGGCCATGTTTGTCGGCGATTGTTCGAATTGCGTGGACATCGCAAGGGTGCCCGTAGCAGTGGACCGGCATGATCGCCTTGGTCGCAGGCGTAATTGCAGCTTCAATACGCGCAGGATCGAGATTGAGCGTCTGCGGATCGATATCGACAAATACCGGCTTCAGCTGGTTCCATAACAACGAATGTGTTGTCGCGATAAAGGAATACGGCGTGGTAATCACTTCACCGTCGATGTCCGCCGCCTGCAACGCTGTGAGTAACGCCTGCGTGCCGTTGCCAAACAAGGAAATATGCGCGACCCCCAGAAAGTCACACAGCGCTGCTTCCAGACGTTGATGGTAAGGCCCACCGTTGGTGAGGATCCGGGCATCCCAAATTTCCTGCAAATAGGGAATGAATTCCTCCAACGGTGGCAACACCGGGCGGGTTACAAATATCGGTTCCTTATCGCTCATATGCTTCATATGCCTTACGACCAACCTGGCCTCATCCTGCGACATCACCATGCCGAGGTTTTATTTTTTCTGACAAACGAACACGAAATATTCAAGCGGCAAGCCGAAACAATCATCGGATATCTTGGCCCTTGAGAAATTGGTGAAATGCGCACCGAACAATTCTTCAATATGCTCAAACGAATTGAAACGATACATCAAAGTACCTTTCAGCAGCCCGTTTCCCCATTTGTTTTCCGGAGGATTGACCTCAATCCGGTTGCCGCCCAAATCTTCACAACCGATGAGGGAATAGCAGTTACTGGTTGGCACTGAACATACCATATAGCCACCGGATTTCAGCGTGCGGGCGTATTCGGCAATATGATCTTCGATATCCGAGGCTCTGTTATCCAGGTAATAGATTGCGTTCCAGGAAAGAAGATAGTCAAAGAAATCAGATTCAAACGGGATGTTAACGTTGGTCCCTGACTTAATCTCACTGCGAATCTGGAACGGATGATCCTGCAATTTTTGCTGTGTTATCTGCGCTGTTTTTTCAGTGACTTCGGTACCAAATAACTGAAAACCCAGTTTATGCAGTAACACCGAGTTACGGCCATCGCCACAGGAAACATCACAGATCTTCTTGCCGCGATAGTTCTTGTCAATCCTCAGATTTGGATAACCACCGACAAACGATCTCAAAACATATTCATTGGGAAAAAGCAACGAACTCAGTTCGCTGTAGTAATTTTCCCAAGCGTCAAATTTTTCTTGCATCACCGACTCCGTTCATTAAATTTATTGCCAGACGACTGGACGTCGGCGGGTGCCGGCGTTACGGCGTCTTGTTGAACTCATGTCGCGTCCAGAATCCACGCATGATTTCCCAGCATCGATCCGACTCTGCCTGCGCAATGTTGGCGGAGACAACCTGCCCTTGCTCTTCGTGAATACGGAAATAGCTCAACGCTTCCGTGAGATAAATCGTATTGCCGCGCAAAGCAAGATTGACGTAAATCGCAACGTCGGAAGCCCATGAGATTTCCTGTCCATCAACGGACATGAAATCAGGCTTGACCTCGTCGAGTTCGGACTTCCTGAACATCACCGTGCTCGGCTCACCGACAAAATTGATTTTGGTCGACAACAGGGCCGTTCCCAGAGAGAGGCCGTCGATAATGGAATCGACTGAAACCGGCAACTGTGTCGCAGTGATGTCGCCAAGGAAATTCCCAAGCTTGTCGATCCGTTGCCGCTTAGATGTCAACAAGGTGATATCAGGGTGCTCGGCAAATGCCGTGACCATACGCTGCACGCAATTGGGCGCAAGCAAGTCGTCGTCATTGAGGAATTTGACGAACTCCCCTTTGGCCTCACTCAGGCAAAGACAATGATTGGATCTACCAATGTCCTGACCGGCTTTGGGATTGCGCAAGTAGCGAATACGCGTGTCTTTTTCACCGTATTCACGTGTGATGACTTCAATCGCATCGTTAGGGCAGTCATCGCTGACCACGATCTCGATGTTCTGATACGTCTGGGCCAGCGCACTTTCCAGGGCCAGCTTGAAATAGGTCGCCTTATAAGCCGGCATGACAATACTGACCAACGGATTGGCGTCGCTGCTCAATTGCCGCAACGGCTTGCGGAATTCAACGATCAGCTGAGACGACTCGCGATATTCTCGGTTGTTCATCATCGGATCGCTGCTAATGCCGTACTGGCAGCGACCAACCAGTTCAAGGCCTATCATTTTTCCGATGCGAATCAATTCTTCTTCGTCATAAATCCACTGATGTCCCCACCAGCGCATCGCGATATTCAAGCGCTCACAGCGGCTCGCCGTCCATGGCATGCCGAAGCGAGCCCAATCAGGATGTACGCGGTTGTTGACGTAATCGCCGATCATGTATTCCAGATCCGGCATGGCAATGCGCACCAGTCCGCCCGGTTTGAGAACCCGACGGCATTCATGCAACAGACGAATCCCTTGATTCTGCGCTACGTGCTCAAAAAAATGCTCGCTGTAGATACCTGTTACCGTCCCTTGCTCCCATGGCAGAGGCTTGGTCAGATCCAGGTGCATGTCTGCGCCAGGAGAATCCAGGTCGATGTTGACGAAGCCTTGGAATTTCTTGTCTCCGCAACCAAGATGAAGGTAAATGGGGTCCATGGTCGTCATTTGGAGAGGGGAGTAGTTTTAAGGAAGCCGCCGCCCGTCGCGGGTGCAGGAGCAACTGGTGCTGCAACCGGTGCCGCAGGTGCAGCCGCGAGGGACAAAGCCGCACCGGGGCTGGCATTCACCGCCGGGGCCACGGCACCGGCAATACCGAAACCAAACTCGTCATAGCCGTGTCGCGGCGTGAGATTCACATTCTCGAACACCAGGACATCACCAATGAGCTTGTCATCATAATATTCTCCCTCGAATAGCCCGGGGAAACGCAGCAGGGAGATGACTACCTTTTCCAATGGACCTGGGCCCAGATAATAGGCACCGCCGGCGGCCCAGGCGCGCAAGACAGGACGTCCATACACACGACGATTGAGGTCGTGGTCGTTACACAATCCCCAGTGATAACACCGGTCATGATCCAGACTGGATACCGGCACCCCGGCATAGGCATTTTCGCGCATCAGTTGCGTCAGACTCTGCCGCAGTTTGGCGGCATCGTGCAAACTCATTTCATCGTCGACCTTCATGACACCGACGTTATTGCCGATGTTCTCATAAACCCATGCCAGCGCAGCCACCACTTTTTGCGGAGTTGACTCATAACTGTCGGATACGTCGACCTGCAACGCGCGCACATGTCCGATTGACGGTGTATCGGCGCCGCTGATGATCATGTATTCAATATTGCTGCGATCAAACTGCGCCGCCAGACTTAAGGCCTTCGCCTCGTTGCGCTTGCTGGTAATGATCATCACCAGATTCTTGATGCCTGACGTCTTTTTGACCATCTCCTTGTAGTCGCCAAGGATGTCGTTGTTGTAAGGCGTCGTCGCGATCGCCGCCTTCAGATGCCACAAGGCCGCACTCTGATTTCCGCGCTCGCGCTCTACCTGAAACCGCAAGTAGTCCAGCGTCCATTTGTAGTTCGATGGGATATGTAAAAATTCCGATTCAAGCCGATCGCATTCTTTCAGAACGCTGTCCCAGGTGAGCGGCGATATCGGCATCTGCAGCAAAGTTGTCAGACGTGCATTGAAGTTCATCTTCAAGTCCAATTTGGGTGAAATGGTTCAGTAACCGAGTTTCTTGATTTCGGATTCGGTCTGCGTGCGATACACCAGACGTTCGAATTCTTCGGTCCAGTCGCTTGCCAGATTTTTCAGCAGCAAGCTTTTGCCGGCTTTGGTGACGGACTTGCGCAAGGTGTCGCTGGCGAGCATCAACCGCAGGTTGGAAGCCAGAATTTCGACATTGCCGACCGGATGCATCATTGCATTGCGCCCGTGACGCAGGCCGATGTGACGATAGGTTTCCAGGTCGGACAGGCAGACCGGCACTTCCAGCTCAAAGGCTTCCCAGATCGTCAGCGGCTGCGACTCACTGTCGCTGGCGAGCACGAATACGTCGGCCGACGCCATGTACGACAACGCCACTTCGTTGGGCAATTCGCCCAGCATGCGATAGCGATCGGGGAAGGCATCCACCAGTTTCTGAGCGCCGGGAGGCAACTGCAGATATTTCCCGATAAAGATGCATTCGATCTGATTGCGCAGATCGGCTTCAAGACTGTCGATCGCGTTGATGGTATCGGCCATGCGCTTGCGCGGCTCAACGGTGCCGATGCAAAGAACGCGTTTTTTTTGCGCGGGCTTCGGCGCCGGCTCGAAATCCTGCAGGCGGTAAATGGCATCGTTCCAGAACGGCAGCACGTGCACCTTGGCCGGGCTGTCGAACAGGAAGCTGCCGTATACCAGCCGCTGAAATTCGGTCTGCATCACAATGTGCGACGCATGCTTGAAGCCATCGGCCAGTTGCGGAAAACGCAATAGCATGTCGCGCCCGATTTCAGCCTCGTGCACCCACCAGATCACCGGGACTTTCGGAGCGGCTGCCGCCACATGGGCGCCGGACAGGATCGTATTCGAAATCAACAGGTCGATGGCGTCGGCCTGAATATCCTTGACGATGGGAATGCCGAGGGCTTCGAAATATTTTTTGATCTCGCCATCGCCTTCAATACGCGACATGACCGAGACTTCATGGTTTTGCACCAGTCGTTCCGCCAGACGCAGCATGGCGATGCTCGCGCCGGTGGTGTAAAACTCGTCATTCAAAAGGAGAATCTTCATGCACTGCCTTCAAAAACTGTCTCTGTGTCGATCTGATGCCGCCGTTTTTGTCTTTTTGCGTTTTCATGAGCGAACGGCGCCCACCCCAGCAAGGGGCAGCTTTAACCAGTTGCCATCTTAATGCCGACTTGAGCAGTCAAAACGCCGAGAAAGCGCACAATTAGCCCTCAACTTTGCATATGAACAAGATTCCCGACCATCCTGTACGCCAGCCCCATGCTACACTTTCGCCTTATTTTTCCACACCACTCATGAACATCGTCATCCTCGCCGCCGGCATGGGAAAGCGCATGCAATCCGCGCTGCCGAAAGTCCTGCACCCGCTCGCCGGCAAATCCTTGCTGGGCCATGTCGTCGACACCGCCAAGACACTGTCGCCGACGCAACTGTGCGTGGTCTACGGCCACGGCGGTGACGCGGTTCCATCGAGCTTCGCCGACGCCGGACTCTCCTTTGCCCGCCAGGAACCGCAACTCGGCACCGGCCATGCAGTGGCGCAGGCGCTGCCTTTTCTGGATGACGACGCACCCACGCTGGTGCTGTACGGCGATGTGCCGCTGACTACCCCGGCCACGCTGCAACGCCTGATGGCCGCCGCCGGCAACGACAAGCTGGCGGTGCTGACGATCACCGTGCCGGATCCGACCGGCTACGGCCGCATTGTCCGGGAGCACGGCAAGATCACGCGCATCGTCGAACAAAAGGATGCCAGCGAAGCCGAGCGCACCATCTGCGAAATCAATACCGGCATCATCGCCGCCCCGACCGCCAGGCTGCGTACCTGGCTGGCCGCACTGTCCAACGACAACGCCCAGGGCGAGTACTACCTCACTGATGTCATCGCTGCGGCGGTGGCCGACGGCGTCGACGTCGTCTCGGCCAACCCGGCCGATGTGACGGAGACGCTTGGCGTCAACAGCAAGGTGCAACTGGCCGAGCTTGAGCGCGCCTACCAGCGCCGCGTCGCCAACGCGCTGCTGGAACAGGGCGTCACGCTGCTCGACCCGGCCCGGCTGGACGTACGCGGCACGCTGTCCTGCGGTCGCGATGTCAGCATCGACGTGAACTGCATCTTTGAAGGCAAGGTCGACATCGATGACGGCGCCGTCATCGGCGCCAACTGCATCGTCAAGGACGCGCGCATCGGCAAGGGCGCCCAGATCAAACCGTTCTCGCACATCGACGGCGCCGTGGTCGGCGCGTCGGCCCAGGTCGGCCCGTACGCGCGCCTGCGTCCGGGCGCCGAACTCGGCGAAGAAGTGCACATCGGCAATTTCGTGGAAGTGAAGAAGAGCCGCATCGCCGCACGCAGCAAGGCCAATCACCTGGCCTATATCGGCGACGCCGTGATCGGCTCGGGCGTCAATGTCGGCGCGGGCGTGATCACCTGCAACTACGACGGCGTCAACAAGTTTGAAACCGTCATCGAAGACGACGCCTTCATCGGCAGCGACAGCCAGCTGGTCGCCCCGGTGCGCGTGGGCAAAGGCGCCACCATCGGCGCCGGCACCACACTGACCAAGGATGCGCCGGCAGGCCAGCTGACGCTGTCGCGCGCCAAACAACTCTCCCTGCCGGGCTGGACGCGTCCGGTCAAGATCAAGAAGTAATCAGAAAAGCACGCCGCCCGGATCGCTCCGAAGCCGTTCAAACCGCGATGCGGGTTTCAAACTTGCTGCGGTGAATCGAAAAATAACTGCGCACGTTGCGCACGTTCTGATGCGTGGCGAACAGGCGATGCGCCAGCCCGTGATACGCAGGCATGTCCGCCACCTGCACCATCAGCACGAAATCCGGCCCCGGCGACACCCGGTAGCATTGCAGCACCGCCGGCTCCGCCGCCATCAGCGCCTCAAACTCCACCTGCTCCTCATCGCCCTGCCGGTCCAGCGTGATCTCGACGATCGCGGTCAGGGCCGGCCCCAGCTTTTCGGGCGCGAGAATCGCCACCTGGCGCGTGATCACGCCCGCTTCCACCAGCCGCTTGACGCGGCGCAGGCAAGTCGGCGGCGACGCGTGCACATGCTCGGCCAGTTGGAAATTGGTTTGCGCCGCGTTTTCCTGCAAGGCATTCAGGATGCGGCGGTCCAACTCATCTAGATTGATCGTCATAAGATAAACTTATTTCATTAATTTGAAATATTATTTCACCAAGAATAACTCTAGCAATAATAAATCAAATATAAGCCAATTTAGAAATCTTATTTCAACACCCCTGACCTAAGATGACGCCATTCACCCAATTTCGAAAGGCAGCATATGTGCGGCATTGTCGGCGCGGTTGCGCAAAAAGACGTCACTCCAATCTTGCTCGAAGGCCTCAAGCGCCTCGAATACCGCGGCTATGATTCCTGCGGCGTGGCGGTGCACATGGACGGCAAGCTGCAGCGCTCGCGCAGCACCGCGCGTGTCGCGGAGCTGCAAAAACAGGTCGCCGAAACCCACCTGGCCGGCTTCACCGGCATCGCCCACACACGCTGGGCCACGCACGGCGCTCCGGCAACGCACAATGCCCACCCGCATTTCTCGCGCGACCGCATCGCGCTGGTCCACAACGGCATCATCGAGAACTACGAAGAACTGCGCAAGGAACTGCAAGGCGTCGGCTACGTCTTTGAAAGCCAGACCGACACCGAAGTCATCGCCCACCTGGTCGACCATATGTATACCGGCGACCTGTTCGAGACTGTGCAGCAAGCCGTGCGCCGCCTCGCCGGCGCTTACGCCATCGCCGTGTTCTGCGTCGATGAACCGCACCGCGTGGTCGCCGCGCGCCAAGGCTCGCCGCTGATCGTCGGCGTGGGCGAAGGACAGAACTTCGTCGCCTCCGACGCCATGGCGCTGGCCGGCACCACCGACCAGATTATCTACCTCGAAGAAGGCGACGTGGTCGACCTGCAATTGCAACGCTACTGGATCGTCGACGCCGCCGGCAAGAGCGTCACGCGCGAAGTCAAGACCGTGCAGGCCTTCACCAGCGCCGTCGAACTCGGCCCCTACCAGCACTACATGCAGAAGGAGATCTTCGAACAGCCGCGCGCCATCGCCGACACCCTCGAAGGCGTCAGCGGCATCATGCCGGAGCTGTTCGGCGACGGTGCCCACAAGGTGTTCAAGGGCGTCGATTCGGTCCTGATCCTCGCCTGCGGCACCAGCTACTACTCCGGCCTGACCGCCAAATACTGGCTCGAGTCGATCGCCAGGATTCCGGTCAACGTCGAAATCGCCAGCGAATACCGCTATCGCGACAGCGTGCCGAATCCGAACTCGCTGGTAGTGACGATTTCACAAAGCGGCGAAACCGCCGACACCCTCGCCGCGCTCAAGCACGCTCGCGCGCAAGGCATGCAGCACACGCTGACCATCTGCAACGTCGCCACCAGCGCCATGGTGCGCGAATCGCAACTGGCCTACATCACGCGCGCCGGCGTCGAAGTCGGCGTCGCCTCGACCAAGGCCTTCACCACGCAACTGGCGGCGCTGTTCCTGCTCACGCTGGCGCTGGCGCAAACCCGCGGCCTGCTCAGCGACGAGCAGGAAGCCGAACACCTCAAGGCCATGCGCCACCTTCCCGCCGCGCTGCAAAGCGTATTGGCGCTGGAGCCGAGCATCGCCGCCTGGGCCGAAGCCTTCGCACGCAAAGAAAATGCCCTGTTCCTCGGCCGCGGCCTGCACTACCCGATCGCCCTCGAAGGCGCCCTGAAGCTCAAGGAAATCACCTACATCCACGCCGAAGCCTACGCCGCCGGCGAACTCAAGCATGGTCCGCTGGCGCTGGTGACGGAAGAAATGCCGGTGGTCACGGTCGCGCCGAACGACGCGCTGATCGAGAAGCTGAAGTCCAACATGCAGGAAGTGCGCGCACGCGGCGGTCAGCTGTACGTCTTCGCCGACGCCGGCTCCAGCATCGCCTCCAGCGAAGGCGTCCATGTCATCCGCCTGCCGGAACACTACGGCCTGCTGTCGCCGATCCTGCACGTGGTGCCGCTGCAATTGCTGGCGTATCACACCGCGCTGGCGCGCGGGACGGATGTGGACAAGCCGCGGAATCTGGCGAAGTCGGTGACGGTGGAGTGAGGGGGGACTTTTGTGACTAGTGTGTGCGGTAGATTATTAAAAGCCTCGGTTTCGCTCCTTCTAATAGAGTCGGTTGTTACCCCACGACGGACTCAAAACTGTCGCTCACGAGCCAAACCGAGGCTTTCATTTATCGCTACATTTCGTGCGTACAAATGGCCGCAACAACTACCCGTCGCACAGCACAGATTGAGGCCACCCTCACCCGTTTTGCCTGAACGCAAGTTCCTTACCTTAGCGCCCCGTCATCAGCTTTAGAACGGATGGATTCGCCTCCGAAAGCTGACCATGGTCGACGACGCAACCGTATAGCTCATTCAGCGCGAGAACAATTGCACAAGAGCGAGAAAAGCCTCCCTCACAATGAACCAAGATTGTTCGAATACCTGAAGGTAGGCTCTCTACAAAGACCTTCACCTGACGCGCCTGCTCTTGAGTGAACGCTTTTTTAAGCCTCGCCTCGGCGCGCTTTGAGAGATTGGCCGTCGCCAGAAAATCAACATCAGCGAAACTGAGTCGCAAGATGTGCGAAAAGGCTGCCAGTTCTGCCGGGGACTTCTCGGGAGCCGTTATTGAGATAATTGCAACAGTATCCAAAAATGGAATCTTCTCCGCCTCACTACGCGATAGCGCAATTGCCTGCCTGGTGCCGTCAACCGGTGGGGCATAGAGACGACTAAATAATGTACGTGAAGAGAGTGGCATATGCTTTTAAAAAAACATGTGAATACATGTGTTTTTATACTCTAGGGGAGCCACCATAGAATCGCAATGTTGCGCTGGAAAGAAATCGATAGAGACCGCAAATATCAAGAACGAGCGGCGGCGAGGAGGTCTCGATATTCAATATATGGGTCAAGACTTCTACTGCGCAAAACAACCAAGCAACGCAAAAATTCAGGCAAAAAAAGATTTCCGCTAGTAACGTGCTCAACCAGGGTCTTCTGAGTAAATCCGGCATTCAGCTCGCCGAGACGCTGGGCGAGTTCCTCAATTTCCATCGGTGCCAATTGAGTACGTTCGGCCTCCAAGACTGCCCTGGAACGGCCATCCCAAGTGTCATTTGCGAAAATTGGAGGCCACCATATTTGAGGTAACTCCGCGTCAATTGCACTAAGTATTTGGAGAAAGAGAACCAAGCGAACTCTTCCCGCAGCCACTCGAGCGGCAAGAGTCTTATCGTCCTCCGTCACGCCAAATTCGGCTAAGCGCTTCGCGAGCTCCGCATATCCAACATCCTTTCTCGCCAAAGCAACTCTGACAACACGCGCGGCCAAGCTAACCCACTGAGCATTTATATCGCTCATGAATTTCCTTGAATTTTGGATTTTTCGGACTAACGTAAACGCTATCTACGCTTAAGTTTTTAAAGGTAGTCTGCGGCAGCTTATTTTGCCGCGTGGATAGCAATTACGCTTCCAGGCAATTGTATTTCACTGGCACAGTTCCGCCAGCAGTTTTATTACACATTGCGCACTACAGAGGAATTTATTAATTCTGCGGAAGCTTGGCCCACAACATCCAGAGATGGGGAAGCTACCAAGGAAAAAGAGAATATTCAGGAGCCAAAAATGGCATTGCAGAAAAATTGTTTACCGTTATATACTGCCCGGCCACTATATTTTTTAAAAACATATACCCCATTAAACAATGGTATAACAAGAATGCCATTTTTGTCAAGGGACGTTGCACGTTTTCGCATTTCAAAACCCGGAGGATGTAAGTAGCCCGACTGCCAGCCAGAAATCACGGGACTACGCTCGCTTCACCTACAACTTACGCCGCTTATCCAGTGGAGGTACCTCCCAAATAAAAATGGGAGGTACCGGCTGCAACCGGTACCTCCCACTGGATTTGTTAATCGGTACGCCGTTTTGGACGCCCGCAAACCCTTCACGCGCGGATGGTCTCATGAACGGCGTACGCTGTCAACAATCGCGCCTAAAAATTGCGCGACTTGATATGAGACCACTCAATGGATAACCGCATCCTCGACGGCGGCCGCCCTCTTCCTGGGCCGCCGCCGAAAAACCTTCCCCAAAATTCTGCACGGCCCTTTGCCGTCCGCACATTTGCTGCGCGAGACTCAGGTCACGTCTCGAATGAGGCTCAATTGGCAGGCCGTGGCTTGCCTGCAGTTCCGCGAATTCGGCGACCTCGCCTCGAAGCTCTCGTCAATGAGGTGCCGCGATGCAGAACCAAATTGTAGTCGGCGACGACCCTCTCCCCATCCTTGCCACGAAAGCCATCGAACCTTTGCCCTGGTCACTAGCGGTAAGCGACCTTAGTGGAAATGAGATGACTGAACTAATGCGTCCAAAAAGCATGGATGAAATCACGGTGAGAATGCGGAAGTCGGGCAACCCCAGGGCAAAAGAGCTTCAGAACGCCGACATCAATACGAAGCTTGATGCAATAACAAACGACTTCCCTGGCGCGCATATGGTTGTCAAAGAGACGAGCACGTTTTTTGCACAAGTCAACGCGCGAGTCCGGAGGTTTTATCAGTCCAAACTATTTGGCGATGAAGCGTTTCGTCTGTATTTCCATGCCTGCACAGAGATTAAAAATGGTGGGAACCTGCGTCCCATCCCTCCATGTTTATCCAGTTTCACTGACACCAGCTTCTGGATGACGGGGCCCTCCGGCATGGGACGTACCGCCGCACTGGAACGCTTTGTGCAAATGCTGGGTAAGCCGTTCAGAGTAGAAGGAACGCATCCTGTACCTCAGCTCATGTATATATTTCCATGCATATTTTTACGGTATCCGACATGCGGGACACTCGAAGGATTATTTCGAGACCTGCGCTATCAGGTCTTGGCCGGCATCAGCAATCACACCGTCGAAATCAATGCTCTATCTCAGTTGCTTGGTGGTAGGGGAAAGAACAGAGGCACGCCAGAGAACGTTGCGATTGCCCTTTGCACAATGCTGAATGTTGGCATATTTATTCTCGATGGCGGAGGTTGGGCCAACGTCAATAGCAAGACTTCTAGCATCTTCAGCTTCCTACTCAAGCTGAGAGAATTCTCAGGCATCCCCATCCTAGTTTCTGGGACTAGCGCATTCCTCTATTCGGCAACTTATATGAACAAGTTGAACGGAAATCTATTCAACGGACCGGGTCTGCACATGGACAGATTTGCCCTTCCGAAGCACATCGCTTCTGAGGATGGCAAAGAACAGCCCAAGGGTTTGTGGCAAAAAATCGTGGCTTGGCTTTGGAAGCAAGGCTTCATTCCAGAAGACTGCGCAATGCCTGCAGCGCTTCCCATGTGGATTTACGAGGCCACTCTTGGAAACTACCGATGGCTCAAACAAGGCTTCGAGGCATTGCATCTGTCTCTAATTTCCAGGTCTGAACTTCTTCATCCAGGAAAGTTAACTAGAGAGGAAGTTCTTAACATTTTCGGTACGCGATTGATGCTTCATCAATCGACTATGCGAGCTATCACGAGCATGACGTTCAAACCTAAGAAAGACGACCAAATTCGGATTCTCCAAAATCTGGACTACATGCCTACGCCAATGTTTAACGACCCCACTGTAAACGGATGGCTTTCCCCAATTTTTGACACCAGAAACGTAGACAGATGAAGCCCAACCTATTGGTCCTTCCGCACTCGCCTGACGGGGAAATTCTCAATAGCCTGTTGAGACGCATCATGAGCTACTTGGACTCGGGGTCTTTGCTGAAGATTTGTCGCCAACTGCTTGAGAGGCAACCAGGACTAGACGGTATGCCCAGTCATCTTGGCGAATTCCAACGGGTTTTCGGCGATACCTACGGTGATATCGATACTTTCATTGAGAACCACACAGAATTCAACTTCTACTGCTGCGGCTTGCGGAAAGAAAAAATCACATCTCAACGGGTTCGATTGATTTCAATGCATCGAGGTCCTGTCCGACTATGCCGATTGCCGCTATTGCTAGGCACCTGCGACGGCACATACCTTGAGTGCCCGGAATGTACTGAGGCTCAAAAAAAAAGGAAGGATTCTCTTATGTCGACCGCCTTTCAGGTGCTTTACATATATCCATCTGCCCAAAGCATGGAATCCCAATGCAGGCAGCTTACGGTCAAATGAGTCTCTTTCATCAAGAGTGCCAACTAACTCCTAATAGATATCAAATTGAAATGACTATGGAACTTGGAAAACGTATTGAGCATTGCATGACAATCTCAATGGAAAAATCAAAGTATCACAAGGAAGATGTTGTCCAAGCGTTGCGTGAAGCCAATTGGATAGATGAAAATGGCCGCACAAGAATCACTGAACTACAGGCTACCTTCGCTAAGTATTTCAAAGGTGCTTTTCCTGAAACACGCTTGAACTTTATTGTCGGCGATGAGCATCTCATTCGCACTAATCTCACCGCCCTGACCAGCCTCAATAAAGATGTGCATCCGGAAATCTGCATCCTGCTCCGCTGGTTCGCCGAGAACGTCTCCTATATAGCAGCTCCTCGCACGATGGCATCAAACGACGTTCAGCGGCGGCCGGATAGACCGACTCCCTTAACAGATGCCGTCGTCGCCGCGCTGGCAGAGCATCGCACTCTCAAAGCTACCGCTGCAGCCCTAAATATTCAGCAAGCGGTCCTTAGCGCGTTCTGCGATTTTCATGAAATCGTCGTTGCCGCGACCAATAGGAAACTCAAAGAGAATCTAACGGACGTCGCCAAGGATTATTTAGAAAAAATGACTCCTAAAGAAATAGCTGACAAATATGATGTGTCACTTTCTCAAGCATATCGTTGGCGCAAGGCCACCACCAACCAACCTCTTCCTAGCAAGACTGCACTTGCCGACCAGGTCAATGCTGATTTGGTGAGTTGGGAACGCGCAAAAAATATGAACCCCACCTTCTCCACTCAGCAATTAAGACGCCTGCTACCGAATGAATACACACGCTTACAAAGAAACGACAAGAATCGATTCGACAAAATCAAACCAGACGTAACTTGCGTGTCAGTCGCCGATGCCCGTATTCCGCCACAAGAAGTGCTCAAGCCATTGAAGACAGCACTTCTGGCCACAAAAAACAGCAACGAAACACCGACCGAGACTGCGAAACGTCACTCAAAATATTACTTGCTCAAACGAATCGGCGTGCCAGCGTACGCCTTGAATAAGTGCGAGAAAGATGGACTCGTTTCCTCGCTGACACAGACTCAAGTGCAGTTCGTTCTTAGTCGAATTCTGCAGGAGCTGGAGCTAAATCCCCCCTCCCCCACTGCCCTTGAACAAGCTGCCGCGGAAGGTCCATCCGAAGAGCTAACAGCGAAACGTCTTGCTCTCGCTCGAGAACGCTTCAATCGGAGCCCGGAGTCTTACGCTAAAAAGTTAGGCTTGCGTTCGTCGTCTATTCGAAAGGTTCTCAAGTGAAAGGCTCTCAATATATTTCGGGGCATCAATCGGAAACATTTTCATTTCCCAAACTCTCCGTGACTATGGCACTCGTGGATTCAGAGGATGTCGGTCTCTATATTCGTCGACATTCGTTAGACCTTAGCTTCTCCAGAACGCTGAGTGGGCCGAATATTAAAGACAGAAAATCAGGACGCCCTGGATTGGCGTATCCAACTGGGCTGGAGTGGTACAGCAATAATGTCCATGGACTTCCTAGCGCCAGTGCGTTGAGAGAGGGACATACCCGCGTTCCTCTATTTTCCCCATTTCTTTCTCCCGACGAAGTCACCCTTCTACACGCCCATCACGATGGAGCGTCCGTACCAGGTATTGTAGGGCTACTAGGTCTGTCTCAGTCACCGAGAAGTCGTATGGCGCTCTGCCATAAATGCGTGGAGTCCGACCTGAAGAAACAAGGATACGCGACGTGGAGACGGCAACATCTCGCGCCGGCAATTTTTATGTGTGCGTCCCACAAAGAACCACTCATGACGTTTTGCGACGTTTGCGAGGCTGGTCATCGACGCAAGCGGACGAACTGGAAAATATCAACTAGATGCATATGCAAACGCCGCAGCATGAAACCTATCAAGATAACGGACAACCTTGGGATGGAGATGGGAATCGGATTGGCCACTATGGCAGACCAAATCATGGTTGGGGAAAAACCTACGGACCTTTCTGCTAAGTCGGTCACCAAGATACTCAGCCATATATTTGATTTCCGTCAGAGAACTAGGCACGAATCAGATTCGAGATTGTTTGAAGCGATGCAAGAATCCTGTGGTCGTGACGCTATTGAATACCTTGGAATCCGTAAATTGACTGCACGCAGACTGGTCGGGGCAGACTTGCATGACGGATATGTTCGCAATCCAATTCATCACTTGGCAGCTCTGTACACAATCAATAAAGGACTTGATGGTTTTCAATCTATGTATGTGGCAGCTAAAGAGCATGAGCGCATCAAATTCTCTAGTGCTGAAGCTGAGCCGGAAAAGCTGAAGGTACGCCGAAAGAGCCGACACCGCTCAGGGCAGAAATACATCGACCACTTCAATAGCCTTTGTCAGCCTGAACAGCAACGACTTGAGAACGCACACCGGATATGGTTAAGTGACCAGCTTCGCCAAAATCCGAATATCACTCGCTCCGAATTAAGGAATAAAAAGGAGCAGCACGGAGCGATGCGGCATTTCTCCCTTGTCGACACAACTTTCTTTGAGAAGCACGGCCCAGCCTCAAAAAGACATTCGAGAAAATGTGGCATCGACGCTTTATTGACTCGTTTGACCGAACACTTGACCAGAAAGTACAGCCTTTCTATCGAAACGTCGCCAATGCAGCGCATTACCAAGACCTATCTGTTGTCGAATTTTCCGTGCGAATCGAGCCCAAGCTTGAGTCTGTCATCGAATGAGGCTCAGGCGTTGATTGCGAAATATGCAGAAACTATCGCGGACTTTCGCAAACGTATCGAAGAAATGCAGCCGCCTATGACAAAGAAACAGGGCAAGAATAAGGCTGAGCTCGACGTGGAGGTAGCTTATGCCTAGATATCCTTCCAACGCAATAACGATTCCGTTCACGCCAGCCGACGAGGAACGTATCGTCCAAACGGGACGGCTCTCAATCGCCCCAGGACTCAAAGCACCCGTGAATTATTCCGGCTTCGACCTGACTCGCTTGCAAACATCGACCATCCTCACCTGGCCACCTCAGTTGCCGGAGCGAGACCCGCGCGGACAACTCTCGGCGCCGCAGTACCGCCATTGGAAGAAGGCGAGCGAAGGACGAATCGGCATCGCCGGCAACTATTACAGCTTTAAAGCGGGAGGAGTTGTACCTTGCCAATCGGCGCTTGAACGTCGCTTCCTTGTTTGCGCCGAGTTTGACCCAAACATCGTTGAAATCCGTGCGCAATATGCCTTGTGGGGCCGGGCTGATTATCTGGCCTGCAAGCATGCCGGTTTGCGATTACCCAAGCACCTCAAGATTACGCTCGACTTTATGACGACCCTCAGAGCAGGAGACAAGTTTCACTACCACGCTGTTTCAGTCAAACCTTATGAATTCACAAGCGAGACGTCAGAAATCAAGCGCCACAAAAAAGAATTCGGTCTGGTCGATAGCTGGAATTTTACGCATCAATTTATTACCGAGCACTCAATGCCTAGCCAGTTAGAAATTAACTGTCGACGTCTTTTTGAAAACATGCGCTACGTCGAGGATGTCGAAGTATATCAAGTTCGCGCTGCAGCTTTAGGCGAATACATGTCAAACAAAACCGTATTGGACATCTGCGATTGGGAAATTCGAGATGCCGCTCAACATTTTGGCTGGTCTCGTCACGAGACTTACCGTGTTTTCGGAATAGCAAATTTTCTAGGCTATTTGAGAGTCGACCACGTGCATGACCTTCTTCCTCATAAGCCACTTCATTTACAAATGCCCAACCAGCCTGTCATCAATTTTTGGAGTAACCCGTGGTTACCGGTCAAATGAAAATCTATTGCATATCTTTCATACGAGAAGCGATATTTGAAAGCATGAGGGGCTTCTCGTATTGCTCCTCTCACCCCTATCTTGGTGTCGGGATTAAGAGCAAGTCAAGGAGCATGCCATGAGTAATCCTTTGATTCCACTACCTCACTTTGAGCGCAACTCCACAGTTAGCCTATGCAAAGAAAGCGGCAAACTCGCCATCTATCGCATTCTGGATACAACTCCCAAGGAGGTCTGCGCAATAGAAATTGGAAAAGTAAATTTTCCTTATTCTGGCGCGCCGGTGTTCTCCCCAAACGGGCCACCGAGGAATGCTAGGAGTTGGGAAATCTGGGCTGAGGATTTTTACATGCCTAGGTTTAATCACTGCTTGCTTCGGCCGACTCCAGACAAATTTATACCGCTCCACATGACAGAGACATCCATTCCTTCTGGAGAAGACTCAGAGCTTGATTTGCGTCGCGCTGCGGTTCAGTTTCTCGACCGCAGCTTCGGAATGACTATTCTCGCTGACCAGTTCAGTTATAGGTGTGCAATCAAACACGCCTCATTTCGCTTTAATGCAGCTCAGTGTGACGTACGCGGTTGGTATGAAATTCATCTCTTTTACGGTCGGCATCCTAACGCATTGATGCATAGACATTGGAATAGAGGAACACGCATCTTGAAATCGATTTAGTAATCATGAATAAAGACAAACCTGTGCTCGTTCGAAACAGCAACGTGTCTCTAGTCACGAGCCGTGGATGCGAGGCCATTTTTCGCATAATTGGTCACAACGATTCGCACGTCTTTGCACTGCGACTTGGCACAGCCATACTGACGTCGTTAAAAGCTGGTGGAAAGAAACGTACGTTTACAGCCGCCCCTCCTTCTGAACATATTAGAGACCGCATTGTATGGACCCGTGAATTCGTCGAAGATGCCATGAGTCGAGGAAAACTGTTGCGAGTCGCAGAACATGGCCACCCGGAACAGATGAATGAACTTGCATTTCCTCTCGGCACCAATAGCCAGCTCGACCTTCGGCGCCAAGTTGTTGCATTTATCGATGTCACTTGGGGAGACCGCATACTTTCGGACAGACGTGCCCAGGCTGAGTCCGTAAAAGTTGCGGCTGATAGATTTTCGGTAGACGAGGATTCAGTTCGCAAGTGGATTCAACGGCATCTTTTTTATGGGAAACACGAAAATGCGCTCGTTGACCACAACTGGCTCAAAGGTGCACCAGAAGTCTCTCGTCTCAACTTGAAGGATGCGGATGGCCGGCCTATTCGATGCGGCCGCCCTCCAAAAACACAGGGAACGTTCAAGAAGAAAGGGCACCAAGTTCTACGACTGACCGGACATTTGCTCGCTGAGTATACCAACTTCATAAAAGAACAAGCCTATGACACCGATGACAGCTTTCCGATTATTTTCTTACGCTGGACTTTGAGTAGGGTCGCAACGACTCGAGATAAAGAGGGTCACCGGATTTATGTTCCTATCAATCCGAGAATTCTCCCTTCCGACCAAAACATGAAAATAAGAGGGCGTAAGCTCTTGAAGGAGTTCCGCGATGAACGTGAGGCTAAGAAGCCCGTTCCCACCGGGTCGAAGGGCGGTAGCGTGCACGACATCCTCCATGACCAACTGCCAGTGCTGCAGATTGATGGAACGACCGCAGATAATTTTCTCCTATATGGAAATCACAGAATCAAAATTGAAGGTCGCGGGAAGCCCACAGTTCTTTTAGGTGTATGCCCGCACAGTTCAGCAATCGTCGGCTGGCACGTGACCTTCGGGGCCGAAAACGGTGATGGTTATCGCCGTTGCGTCTTTAATGCAGCCATCCCCAAGACTCGCATACTTATGCGTTGGAAAGTCTCTCACCTCAAAGGCTTCGTCTACGGCTGCGCCAGCGAGGTTTTTACAGACCGTGGCCCCGGCATTTCGATGGCCACGACCACCTCTCTCGTCGGACGCTTTCGGATGCATGCGAGCATGGCTGCACCTGGCACACCGCCAGCGAAAGGCCCTGCCGAAGAAGTCATGGGGTATTTCCAAACTGCCTTGGCGGAACAACCTGGCTCTACCAAGAAAACCGGAGACCAAGCCAAGGACCGAACTCGGAGATTGACCGCCCCCGACGGAGCTATCTCAATGGAAAGGTTTATGCAAGCGCTGTTGACCGCCATCAGTCGCCGCAATCTCCTGACGAACGCTAGCCACCTTCTGACTCCAGACCATATGAAGGGTGAAATTAGCAAACCGGTAATGGGCAGTCCAGCTGAAATCTACAAGGCGAACAAGCTCGCCAGGACAGGCGATGCTTCTTGGGACTTCGCTCCCGATGATGTCTTCAGGCGTCTTTGCGAGGAAAAAACTCGAAAGGTCAATCGCGATGGGCTTCTGCGCCACGGGACTCATGATTTCAGTTCGAATGAACTTAAGCTATTCGCACGCAGTTACGCACGTCTACACGGTGGTGCGTCGGTATCCATCAAATACTACGTAATTCCAGATGCTCCATTTTTATTGCTGTGGGAATTGGATGGTTTTGGATTGGGCATACTCGAGCCAACGGGAAAAACTAAAAAATTCAACGAAGACGGAACGGATTACTCCATCGAATACCAAAAGATTGTGCGTAAATTCCTCGGCGCCGAGGCTCATTTTATCGGCAAAGAAGCGGTCGTTGAAGCAGAAATCCTCATGAAGAGATTGATTGAGTCATCCAGGAATGGGGTTTCAAAGATGACACAAGACCGAATCGATGACGTCGAAGAACACGCTGACGATGAGATTCCTGAATACGTCCGCGATGCCAAACCACGGACTAAAGCACGTGCTGTTCACGACCGAGATGAAGTAGAAACAATGGTTGAGGATTTCCCTCAAATGCCCGCGACGCCTACTAGTCCGGAAACACACGTCGCACATCCGCCGACCTATCAAAGTTCGATTGATGATGAGCAGGAACTTTTCACCGATTTCTAACCCGCAGCGCGAAAGGCGCACTAGCAAATCTACTCGGATTTAAGGAGACATATGGAACATAACAATTCAACGCAAGAAACCATCGCAATCTATGACGATGATACGGACTCCTGTGCCGTAAAGTTTCTTACCAAGATTAAGTTCCTTCGAGACTACGCCAGTCCGGAGGTCATAAAACCTCGGAGCTTAGGTGCAAAAGTTTAATACAGGTGAGCACGCAGCTCCCGTTCCCCAATATTTGGCCAGCCAGATGACCAAGATTGGAGCTCTGCTCGTACGGCTGAGATATGCCCACCCAATGCGACAAGAAGATGCTGCGGCACTCACAGGGATTTCTCGAAATACTGCGTACAGGATTGAGAACGGTGATTCCAGTGTGGCGATTGGTAACATCCTCCGCTACCTCGAGGTTCTTTCTCCTGGTGCCACTATTGGAGACCTTTTCGATGAAGGTTCCGCCACTCTTGTGACACTTCGCCTGCGTGAAGCCAGAAGACGTACTCGAGTCGTCCTAAAGAAAGCAATTAGAATTGAAAAATCAGAATAGGACCAAACGCAACCAGGAGCGACTGAACACAAGTTCAATCGTCGCCGTTAAACATGCGCCCAATTTCTGAATTCGTTGCATCGATATCGGCCGGCGCCTCAAATTTATCTTTTGCCAGCCCCAGATGGACCCCCGACGGATTTCCATGTACATAGATGTCTCCAGCAAATCTCAACATTTTCTTGGCTTGAGATGACACGAAGTCGGTGACTGATAACAGGAAGGCACGTTCGTCATCGGTGTAGATGCTATCAATCGCCAAGCGTTTGGCGTGGACAAAAGCAGCGGAAGCTAGTCGCGCCAGTTCCTCTCCAAGCAATCTAGCAGTAACGCCGGCAATACCTGCAAATTTTAGGAGTTGTTGAGCGTCCACCTTAACCAATTGAAATGTGCCGCCATAAGCCATTGCCATCTCTTGCGCCACTGCATCCCCATATGCCTGTGTGCACACCAAGTCGTACATCGGAGCTAGAGCGAGTCCATCATGAGTCTGGAAAAACGAAATATTCTTGCCATGAGCGTCGCTATTCCCGATAAGCAATTGGAGGAGCGCCCATTGAAGAATACCCTTCACGACTTGCGCCGGCACACTAAAGTAAGGTCGAAGTGAGAATAATTTTTCGAAACTTACGCCGATACTTGGTACATTCCTAGAGGGCGTATGTCCCTTAGGACATTCATACTTCCATTCAGCTGGCATGTTGAGAGCCTGGCAGCCATCGATGATATGACGACGGCGTACGATTGCTCCGCACTGTCCATCATGGACGTTGTATTCCACGCTGCGGTCAAATCGCTCAATTAGAAGAACCGGTTCCGGGGTCCTCCGAATACCTACTGAAGCTACCTGCAGGCCAAGGGCCGCTGCGAGCGACATGCAGAAATGCTCATTCGCAACCATGAAAGGGGTTTTCGGATTACGCGTTTCTGGCTTGATGATATGCGTCGATGAAAGAGAGCCGCCCACAAGAAAGAACTCGCCGTTCTCGACCAGAATCTGCAACTTATCTTGGACGCCTGCGAGCTGCTGATATAACCGGCCGCCCCACACTGAGAATGGATTCTTGTCTCGAGTTCGAATACGCTGCGCCAGCTCTTCGTCGCTGATATATCGGCGAAATGGTTTCTGAACATTGGGAAGAACAACATTATCTGCGTCCCACACGAAACTCGCAGCTCCTGCGGGCTCTTGGCCAAGTCGTAACGCCAAGATTAAGGTGTTAGCTATTGACACTTTGTTTCGAGCAGCGGCCACATGAAGCGCCTCTCCCTCCGGGAGCAAGTTATTCAGGTAACGGCGGATGGTATATGACGGTATTCGCTCCCGGCTGAGCGACATGTGCGACGAGAGTGGGAACGCTTGAGGTGACTCACGCCAATTGCGCGAATAGTGGAATTTATGCAGGTCATCCAGGCTCTCACAGAATAACTCACCAATTCTTTGGCTATCGCTGATTGCAAGAAGTTTGTAGGTCATGGACGGCCTCCGACATGAATGGCCATTGCTCGAGGGAAGCTCTTAAGCGATTTTAAGATGTTCGCAATGGCTTATCCAGCGCATATTTAGTCGAAGGGACGCGGTGCTTGATATATCGAGCATAGCCGGATTACGGTTTGATTTATCGAACATAGAAATGCGGCTCTCCTGCGACATTTTCCGCGCGGGCAATAGGATATTTCTTGCTAAAATTAACGAGGGCTGCAAGAGCCTCTAATGAGGGCGTAGTCGGTGGCAAGAGCCTTCATTTAATGGGCAGCGGGTTCAGCCGATGAACCAGGAGTAGAGGCAGCGACGCACGTCGCTGGTGCTTGGAACCGGTCAAAGACTAGCTAACAACAGGTTGCGACTACCACCCCCTTAACCGTATCGCAACTAGATGCCCGTCGATTCGCGCTAAGCCAACTCTAAGTTGACTCCTTGGGACGCGTGTAAATGTTTGCGACTAACATAGTAGTCGCCCCTGTTCATCAATGAACAGCTCACGACGCAAAGTGCATACTTCGCGTAACAACCAATGTAGACAATCGTTCCCGGGCGTTCCCTCAGACGTGAGCATAGAACTGAAAAACTCAATAAGCTGCTCACGGTCATAATTCTTCAACATATTTGCTACGTTGCGGACATAGTGCAAATTAAGCGGCTCGGATATCAAGCGCTTCACTAATATCATATGCGCGTCGCGGAACGACGGTTCAGTAGCCGAACGAAGCGCATAGAATATGGGTACGTCCTCGAGGTCGTCTGATTGAACGAGTTGTAGAAGCTGATTTGGGGGTACCTGGTTAAGAACTTCAGAAAATACATCTGGTATTAAAGGTGCCAGCATGGTGCTATTAATCATTCTCTCAAACAGCTCAGGATTGAACGTCGTCAAACCTTTAAATCCCAAGAGAATTTTTTTTGACATATCGTCATCAAGAGAAAATGAGCCAATCACAGCTTTGATTGCCACTTTTGGAACGGAGCGCAATGCCTCTGCCCCCCAAATTTCATCCCATTTAGTAATGAAATGTGTGGTCGCAAACATCTCATCGAACAACATAGAAGAGTTTTTAGGACCAACGTTCACGACCATGCCTGTGTCACGAGACCACTCTCTGTAATGCTCAAGGAGCCGCCTTCCGTAGTAACTATTCAAAAAAATGGAAGTGTTAAAGCTCATCTTGATGAGCCACGCCATCCCTAGTGGCCGTATCGCTGCTGCTGTCTTAATCACGTATTCGATGACTCTAGGTTGAAGAGCAGCACCGTCTGTTGTATTGAAAAACAGTCTCTGATGGAATTCATCAAGCAATGAAGCAGGCAGGCCTTTGATGGTAGATATAACCTCAAGAGCTTGGATATTTGGATGGCCCGCGAACGAATACGGTAGCTCCCTCATCAGTTCCGGCAGCATGTCTATTCCATGGCGAGCAACAAGAACTCCCCACCCCTCAAGGTAGTAACCACAAGCTATCCACTCGCGAGCTGTTGAGTCGTCAATTTTTGAGCTAACAGTTTCTGCTAAACGACGGCAATTCTGGCGTCCGGGCTTAGAGAATGCTATTTTTTGAAATTTTGCGACCCACTCGTCCCCCAGTTCAGGTATTGCCATAGACAAGACTTCTTGACTGCTTGGCGCCATAGACGGGAAATTCGCTAGTAACTCTTCAAAGACAGCATCATCACCACAAGAGACAAGCACCCGGTTGCTATCCCATCCAGACGAAAAATTCCCTCCGCTTAACACCGGATAGTTACGGCTTAGCCAAACAGCAAGTTGCCTGTTTACCCTGCGATTCGCTGTGAATTGAAGTTTCCATGGCTCTGAGGCTACCAAGGATGGAAGATGTTCAAATCCCCACTTCGGAATCTCTGCGCTACACGCAAGAGTGATGTACAACGCCTGATGTGCGCCAAGCTGACCGCTCACGAACATTTGCTCTAACCATGGTACCCATTGGCCGCTCCCGTTAGCCGCAATTGCGTCCGCCACGATATCGGTGCCTGGGCCGCCGAGCCATGCCCCTAATGCAGAGCGATTGGCAAAAAGGACGGCGATATCGAGTGCATCCACTAACTCCGGCACATATAGTTTTTCCTTTGCCATTTCGTCGATGACCAACAGTGCTTTACCAAAAAAATGGGAGCGCCCTGTCCGCACCCCGGCGATAGCGGCGCGGCATCTAACAGAAAAATGAGGATGTTCGAACATCTTCTTAAGTGTCAAGGCCAAGCACGAATTTGTAGATACATTGTGGAGACTCGCGTCGAATGTAGCTGCCAGAACCACATCTGTATTCGCAATTTCGGCAATAAGTGTTGGCTCGACAATTTCGCCTGACTGCAACGCGAGATTTAAACTCTCTCGAGTCGCCAATTCAGTTAACGCTTGGTTAATTTTGGAACCACGCAATATACCTACACCAGATAACCAACTCCAATATAAATCGTGAATCGCAACGACAACTTTGCCACGCTGCATCAGCGTTCCCAGTTTATGCAGTACCTCCTGGGGTTCTACTATTTGACAATTAGTTGCCGCCTTACGGAGCGCGGCAAGAAAATGAACATAAGAGCGTTCGTCCTTTAGGGAAAGCGTGGAGACGGCATCTGCAAGGACATCGTCAAACTTTTCTGGTAATTTTTTTGAAACGTGCTGATGAAAATTTGCAATAAGTTCCCCTTGAGTTGACGTTTCACCTCCTAACAGAAGATACAGAGATAACATAAGTGGCAACCGAAGAAGGTCGACGACCTGTTCATCGAGAGCATCTAGGCAGGAAGAATCTTGGCGAAGAACATCTTGAATTTCGTTGGGGGACAAGCGCGCCAAAGACCAGCATTTAAAAGTTGCGTCACTATTGTCCAGCCGCCGAGCGGTTGCGATGGTACGGACGCCATCAAGTGCCTGGAGAAGAATTGTTCGCTCATTGGAGTCGTTCGTTGCGAATTCAGACCAGCCATCTAGCAACACGCAGACATTTTCATGCTGCAATAATGCAATCGGGTCGATTTCGGGTTGCATGGTCCGAATAATTGACATGACTGAATCTGCAGTTTTCAATCCGCCTATGGGAAGCAAAATAGGAAATTTACTAAACTCGTCAACGATACCAAAACCACCATCGGGCACCTCAGAGGCTTTGCTCGGGGTCTCCCATTTACGCAAAATAGTCTCTGCGAGATGATGCAACGAATGGCTTTTCCCCGAGCCTGGAGCGGCGTAGATAAGGTGATGCACGTCTCCGTATTGAAGAAGGTCCTCAAAACGCAGTCTCAGAGCGTCCTTGCTATTGGCAGTCTCTTCATCTATCACCCAGCGGTCTACCGTTGATAGGCAATCCAGAGCCGTTTGAGTAGCTGACGCTACATCAGGAAACAACAATAGCAATGATGGGGGCCTACCGAAATCACACAGTTTTCTTGCGAGTTGTTTAAGCGACTCTTCACTAATGTTTGAAGAAGCTGAGCCTTGAGTACCTGAAGATTCTCGTGTACGAGTAGCTTGAGAGATGAGGTCTGCTGCAACTTGAGATGGCAAGGAATATGCAGTGGCCTCAGCAAAGGTATCGAGAAATTGCTTCCGGTCTAACATGCGACTCTCTTTTTGCAAGACCTTGCGGACTACGGCTGCCAAAATTGCATCATAGGCGTCGCCAGCAGTGCTAATTTCTGCGTCAACTTCGCTCCGGATGCTACGGAGATATTCCCGTCCATCCCTCTCTAATTGCTCCCATGGCGATGCGTCGCAAGCAAAGCTCAAACACCTAAGAATCCGATTGTGCAACTGAGCACTCGTACAATTTCGAAGAAAATTCGAGAATGGACCGTCTAAGAACCGCAACTTAAGGGCATCATGAAGTTCAGTGACGTCACCACTTGTTGCTGCAGCCTCCCATTGTTTCAATGCTGGTACGCCACTGGGGAGAGGATTTTTATATTCATATCCAATCGGCGAGGTGGTCAAAAACGTCATGAATACTTCTCGCCCCGGGTTATTTTCCTGAAGTGAAAATAGTGTAAGAACCGCTTTCTGTACATCCACTGAATTCAATGTAACGGAACCTGATTCGCGCGTCTCTTTTACCTGAACTACTCGAAGAATTTCGTCAACGTTTTTTGGTGTTGAAAGTAGCTCAGCATAGTCTTCCGCTACTTCTAGGTGCAGCTCACCGTTTATAGGGAGTTTCATCCATGCAGCTACGGACGCATGAATTTGATAGATATAACCTCGCAATGAAGGAACAGCCTGTCTTTTAGCTTCCTCTTCGCTCAGCTGCCAAGGTGCCTCTGTAGAACCAAAGTTTTTAATAATATGGCTGCTCATGTTCCTCTGCCTCAGACTATTTTTCTATTATTAATCATCGTCGTCCTCAACTGCGAATCTCGACCTACGTTCTTGTGCAATTGAATAGCGAGCATCTTTAAGCAGCTCATCGTAGAACTCAAATGTCGGCTCGACGCGACTAATAGCAGCCAGTTTTTCTATACAGTGCTGCTCTAGTTGCACGTCTTGTGGAAAAGGTTGACCTGGTGTTCCACTTCGAACCCCGGAGCGTGTTGCCGCTACAAGGGACGACCTAATATCATCCAGCGCTTCGTCGCCAATGAGTTCCGCGGCATTGAGGATGTCTTTGATAAACTGAGAATGTTGATATAGGAGAGTTGACTGACTCTCACGTAATATTCTGGCAACGAGCGCAGCATGTTCTTTCGTGCCAGAAGACAACCATGCCAGCAGCACATCAAGCACTAGCCGGTCATAGTTTCCGCAAAGGCCCGCCACGACCTCCCCAAGTCGCCTTACTATTTTCTCAATTTCTGACTCCCGAAGAGCCCAATCAAGCAACTCCGCCAAGAGGCTTGGGCCTGTCTCTATTTCCATGAGTCCAAGCCCTTTCCCCCCATGTTCTTTGCTCAGTGGCGTATATGACCAGCCCTCACGACGTGCCGCTTCTAACAGACGTGCTTTAACAAGAGCAATTACCGCTGCGGGGTCTTCTTTAATTGCAGCAGTTAGGAAACCACGGACCCAGTAGTCTTCCAACTCATCGAGCACAATAAGTTTCTCAAGAAGCTCACTTCGCCGTTGAGCGACGATACTCTTCGGAATCACGTCTCCGCCAGCTAGCCACATGAATATTTCGTGAGTTGCTCTTAGATTGACCGAAAAATCCGTCAGACAAATAAGTTCTACTGCTAAGGTTGGATTTCTCACGGCAATTTGACGCGCGAGTCCTGCGACCGAGAACAACACACGAGAACTAGAGGACCTAAAGATTCGTCGAAAGAGCTCAATCTCGCTCTCTGTATAAGCGCGGGAGGAACTGAATCGTGCATACGCTTCCGCAAGCTGAGCCATGACCTCATCTGAGCCTTCTGAACGGTTGAGATATTCATTCAGCAGCTGCGAATCTCCATTCTCAATAACTATGCTCAGTGCCTTACCAACATAGAGAGCAAGTTGACCGGCCTTTTCTTCCTTGTTCTTAAGCAGCAGTTCGGTAGCAAGTCCTGGCGCGAAATCGAGCAGGTGATTTACAAGAATGTAGGACGCACCATACCCCTTCCCGGCTATGTTTTCGATACTCTCCAAACAGTGATTTAACTCGATGAGAAGACTACCAGGGTCAGAGAATTTTTCTATCAACCCAGCTGTTAGGAGTTCTCGCTCGCCTTCATGCTCCTCTCTTTGCTCTGACTCTCGGAGACGCCAAGTCTCTGTTCCCCAACCATCAATAAGCGCCCGCACGAGCCGAGTTCTTAAGTCTCTATTTATTAATGCCAAGATTTCGCTTGCATCTGCCGCGGTCTCTGAGTGTCCATAGAATGCATGCCATGCGACCGCCTGTCCAATTCGAACTAAAACCGGAGGCGCTACGTAGACGTCATGAAGAACCCGCTTGATATCTTGCAAGAGCTTAAGATGCTCACGCTTCCAGGAATTCTCCGCTGTGTCGCCATGCATTGGCCCCCGTAGAGCCTGAGAAAGCGTTTGTGCCGCAATAAATGCCTTGCGGTCAGGCCCTTCTCGCAGGTACTTAAGCAAAGCCTCCGTCACCTCATCTCGAACACTCCGCACCGCATCCAAAGACAGTTGATAGCGACTGAAAGTCATCGTCATGCGAGAGTAGCTTGTTGCTTCGATTTCAGTAACCAGAGCCCCTTCAAGAATACTAAAAGGCGTATACACAGAGGTTAGAGAAGGGGGGCGTTCGAGAAGCGCTAAGGCGAACCTCACAACTTCCTGTACATATTCAACTGGCTTATTCAGCTGAAATGTAGCCAGTTCCTTGAGAACACGAATGCCGTGACCAGGATGCTGGCCTAGCTCGCGAGCATCGTTGCGTCCCGCTTGCCATAGAAGTTGACACGCCTCTTGGACATGGTCGTATGTATATCCTGCATAGCGCACCATATTACATACCGATGCACTATCCCCATGGCCATCGGAAATGAGGCGTTTTGCGAAGTTCAATGCGAATCTCGGCTGATAGTAAGCAACAGCCGCCACAGCGTCGACATGTGGATTGTGGTGACGCCCTTGCCAACGGAGTTTAGGACCCAGAGTATTTAACAGCGGGCTGTCGTCGGTCTTTCCTTCACGTAGTCGCCAATCAAGCCTCCCAAGATTGACGAACAAGCTCTTCAACTGGTCAGCTACCGCGAACTCGAAGACTTGCGTTACTCGGTCGTTAGCGGTGCCGTCAGGGTGTAGATAGTTTGAGCGGATGATTTCATCTGCAAGCAAGTCTGGAGCAAGCCTTGAGCGGACACCTCGTTTGAAAAGAACACCGGCTTCACTAAGAAGGCGCATCAAACGACTCGCTTCCGGTTGCTCAACTCCTTCGACCTTCGATAACATATTAAGCAAGCTAGGGTCATCCGGAATGATTGGCTGCAGGAGCGCGATAACGCGTAGAACGGCTCTCATTCTTTCGACGTCCTGACCGGTGACCAGCTTGACTGCAATGACATCCTGGAGGCTCTTCAATACATAAGTTCGAAACTCCTCTGCCTTTCCCAAGAGCTCCAGCGACACGGCATCGCGTGCAACCAGCTGTGCCGCCAAGACTGTAACCAACGGAGTGGTAAACGTCGCCTTGGCGATTTCTTCAGCAGCTTCCAAGGGGCCTTTGCACTCAGAGAGAATCGACTCGGCCAGTGTTTTGGCTTGCGCCCGAGTTGGAGGATGCATTTCTACGAATCCAACAAGACTTCCTGAAAGACTTACGTCGGCAGCTTGAAGCCGTAGCGCTTCTTTCCCATATGGCCGGAGCGCCAAAAGTAGGCGGGTTTTGTTTTCTGGGACGGCTGCATATCGCAAAAGGACACTCAAGTCCTCTCGTTCATGCGCATCATCAACGACAAGTATTGTTGTGCCACCGTTACTGTCACGCAGCCCTTCTAAATGATGAGCTTTCACCTCCTCCGTTGGCGACACGAATCGGACATGAAAGTTAGAGGTGTCTACCAAGCGTCGAGAAATCTCTCGGAGTATGCGGCTCTTGCCGGCGCCCGGAGCTCCGAGAAGGCAAGTCAGCACTACACCCCCGTCTATTACGTAGTCCACAACTTGTGAAACCTCCGCATCTCTACCAATCAGCTCCCACGCATGATTAAAAAAGCGGTCCGGGACTAAGAAAGGCTTGAAGAATACGTCCGGGGTCTGAATAGGTCCCGCATCAAGGATTCCCAACAAGTCTAAGCGCTGCCCGCTGAAATATCGGTCAACCAAATCCAATCGGTCTGTCATCGGGAGTTCATGAAACTTTCGAGTGATGTCCTCTTTGTCCCATAACTCCCAGTTCTTATGCGCCGCCATTGCATCACGAGCCTTCGGGCTTGCCACACTAGACAGCAAGAGTACCTTTAGGTCCGCGGAATATGTCTGCTCTGCTACCGCGGTGTGGACTTTCTGTGCCCCGAATTCGGTAACCCGTTTGCATTGGAAGGTATGAGTACCGAATTCTCCTTTTACAGCAATATCAATTCCGTGTTGCTTGTGTCCGGTAGCTCCATAGCGCTGCACTTCTCCTTTACGTTCTCGATACCTCCGGCCCAAAAAGGCAGCGCAAAAGCTTTCAAATGTATCGGGCGGTAAGGCTGAAAGTGGGAGGGGGCGGTCATATGAAGTTGCGGTTTCAGATGGCACCTCTTTTGGCCCCTCTCGATACTTGGCAGCCCTCACGAGCTCGCCATCTTGAGCACGCACCACTTTCTCGAGCTCAGGCATATCTTTCAGGCGCGGCCGCGCAATGCCCTTTTCCCAACGACTTACAGTCTGTTGAGTTACCCCCAAAGCCGTTGCTAACTCTTGTTGCTTTGCGAAGCCCGCCGCGGTACGGAGGGTAATAAGCAATTCGCCAAAATCTGAATAGACCAGAGGTGGAGCGCTACGCGTCATGATTGAATCCATTTCAAAAACACATAAAAAAGTGTATCAGAAAAAAATCATTGTGCAAACCTTGAATTATTTCAGTGCGTTTATTCACTTATAGAGGGAAAAATCATAAGAAACGGCGAACACAGAAAACCGAACCTTATTAGCGCCGCGCACAACTATTGCGTCTGGAAGATGTTGACAGAGTTGACATTAGGCAATCTTTAAGCGACCTTATTATTCTTACTACTAAGAAACTCAAAAGAAGGGGAATGATTTGTCCAAAAAATTGTTGGCTACCGCAGCCACTTGCGCCGCTCTGCTCACTGGCTGCCTTATTCCAGAGTCGTTTAAGGCAAAGGTCGATTTCGCTGCGAATGGCGACTATACCTTCAGCTACGATGGCACCGCAGTGCATGCCATGGCTGCCGCTGAGGAAAAGAAAACTGGGTCACTGCGAGCGAAGGACGAGGAGGGTCTGAAAGCTGAAGCCACCAAAATGAAGAATGACCCGCTGGTCCAGTCGGCCGAGTACCTTGGCCATGGTCGTTATCAGCTAAAACTGCTGGCAAAGAAAAAGGCTGGTGAAAATCTGAAGATGATGGATATCTTCTCAGTTACCCATGCAAAGGACGGAGTCATCACCATTACGTCTCCGAAGCTGGCCGCAAAGGATGTACAAGAATTGTCCAAACTGGGAATCAAGATAGATGGCACATTGGAAGTAATTCTTCCGAAAAACGCGACTGTGATTTCTCACAACGCCACGAGCGAGCCAAAATTCTTCGGCCTTTTCGGCACCTACTCATGGAAGATTGGCTCTCTGGACCAACGCCCTGAAATGAAAATTAAGCTGAAGTGAGAACCCCGATGCAAACAACAACACCGTCTTTAGGTTAGTGTCCTTCGTTGGAATATAGCCGCTATGCAATGCCATGGCGGCACAAGGCCGTCAATGTCATGAAGAGGCTATCCTCAATTTGACGAATAGCGATGTCATGATATTAATGGAGAGTATTAATGGATAACGAAGCAGCTTTCTCATTTAACTTCAGCGCATTTATGGCTAAGAAGGCAAAAATCTATAACTGGGAATTTCATGCGTTTCCGGTCGGCCATCAAGATGTGGAGCTAGGTGCAGATTTCGTCATTTCAGACTCGACAAGATACTCGATTATCGAATTCAAGGCTTCGCACGCAACCTGCGTTGCTGAGAATCGGAAATGGCGAAGGAGACAACTTTGCGAAAAGTTAGACACTACTATTCCTATGCGCGTCCCACACGATAAGTGCCATTTCATATCTTGGGTAGACTTGGAAACAGGGATTGCCAAGGTCAACATTTATCGTCACGAAGCTTGCAATCAGTCAGTGTTCGGCCAGTCGAGCAGACTGCTAGCCCTTGAACCTCTAGCTACAACACGCATGCTGGGCAGCCAATTTGCCGAGGGCTTTTTCAAGGGCAACAGTGAATTTTCACTCTCGCGCGAGGAATTCAAAGCATATGTGAAATGGGTAATGAAGGAAACAAGCGGCTCCCAGGAAGAAACTCTGCGATTTTTAGTGAGCGACCCAACGTCGCAGGAATGTGTTCAGATTCCGCTGTTTTCTATTGAGCAAGTCCATGCGTGGATGCAAAAATATCCCTCACAAAATTCGAGCAATACTCCATCAACGCCCCAGACTCAGAATTCTGGCCTCGCCCCTAACGCTGGAAACGTCGCGGATGATTCTCTTGATAACGACTCCCAAGATGCGCCAGGGAGAGGAGGCCCCAAGAGCGGAATTTGAATGTACGCAGAAGTATAGAGAAATGTCACTCAACGTTGCGAAATTGAGCACAAGACACAAGAATGAAAAAATCCATGTAGATAACGTGGGCGCCGTTCCGACATAAAGTCAAAAAGCTGTTCCGGCTATTCCCTGAGCTTATCGAGCGCCAGTTGGACTCCGGTCTTGACCGTTAGCGGTGGAGCTGGTCCGTTAGGGCCAGCTATAAATTGCTGCAATATCTTTTTATCAAAAATATCGATTTCGTAGCCAAGCCGGTCCAGCAACGTCATCAGCTCCATCACGCTATAGTCACCCTGTTCGTCCAGCATCCTGACGATGGTGCCGGCAGCGAACCCCAGGCTCGCATCCAAGTCGTCGTAGTTGAACGCGTATTGGCTCAGCTCGTTCCTGAGGAAGCCAGAGATGTCAGATAGGTTTTTCATCAATCGAGCGCTCTGATATCAAGGAATTTTTGACGACCAACTTCTCTCGAATAAGTCTTTGTGACTCTGCTTGCAAGGCTGCGGTCTCCTCCGGCTCAAATCCCAAGTCCACAAATACGTTGCCTCCGACAGGCGTCACATGTGTCAATTCGGTCTCGATATTCTTTTTCCATTTACTCCTTCACCGAAGGGTGATTTCTCGCCTTTGCCAAATCAACTCTACTCAACAAATTCTGAATCTTGTCCAGCTTCTGCTCGGCTGTTAAGGCCCGTTGCCGATACTGCGCGGCTTCCTTCAGCAGCAATGAAATCTGATACCAGTATTACGCCCCCAAGTCACCGTCTTCATGTTGCAGCCTGTGAAGCTTCTTCAGCGCTACCTCCAGGTCTATCGATGACTCGACGTCTGCGTTGCTCATGGCATTTCCAAGATTGGTCACGGTGATTTCAGTTTAGGTCGCGGAGCGTGCAACGCAACCTTTTGCAATTCGAGCAACGTAAGACCTTCGAAAAATTGAGCGGATTTTCTGAAAATGAGCGGATTTTGAGCGGATTCGAGAAAAATGAGCGGATTTTGAGCGGATAACTAAGGCGTAAAAGGGAAGACATAGACCCAGCATCTTAATTAGCTATCCGCGCTCTCAAGCTGGAGGAACATGATGAAAATCTTAGACATAACTTGCTTGGGACCCGAAGCTCGTCAGTTGATTGAAGCCATCGAGCGTAGCTACGAGCAAGAGATTGTTGTTGTGCGGGATGGCCAAACGATGGCCGGATTAGTGGCTCCGACAGCATCGTCAGCAGTACGGTTAGGACGAGCAAAGGGAAAATTTAACGTACCGAATGATATTGACGGCAATAACGAGGAAATACAGAGGATGTTTGAAAGAGACGACGCCGGAGATAAAAAGAGACAAAAAATAGAATGTGAATATAGATATTGACGAATAAAATTTGCATTTGTGCAAAATACTGCCGACGCTCAGCTTACGCTGTCGCTAAGCAGCCGCCTCCAGGTATTAACAGAGCAGTAGACTTGGTCGCAAACTGAGATAGCAATGATGTAAAAATGCAGGCCGGACACTGCTCCACGTAGTGGTTCGGGAGGGAAGTACAAACCTATAATTAAGAAAAATATGCCAACAAGTCAGCAGGTAACACGTTCGCTTGTAATAGAAAAATTGAAGGGTATATCTGGGTTGCAGGAGATTCGTTTTGACGAAAAACCCCTCACCGCTATCTTGGGGCCAAACGGATGCGGTAAATCGACAATATTGCATGCTCTAGCCTGCTGTTACCAACCGCCAGAAGAAGGAATCCAACCCAATTGGCGGTTCAAGGATTTTTTCACACCAACGACCGATGCGACGTGGGCGGGAAGTTCTCTGACCTTAGTACATTCCTATCGCGATGGAGTACAGGTATTTGGAGACGTTCGGACGCCTTATAAGAAAGACCTAGACCGATGGGTGCCTCGATATGAGCGTAGACCTCACAGGCCTTTAGCATTCATTGGGATTCGAACCTGCGTCCCGACTATTGAACAAGAGACATACTCGAACATCATTAGGTACGTGACTTCGCCTCATGAAGACGCGCAGCCCATCATGGATAAGATGAGCTTAGTGTTCAACAGACGCTACGTAGAGGTCAATGTGCACAAAGCGGCTTCCGGACGTCAGTACAACGGATTGGTTTTAGAGGGTGGGGCCCGCTATTCGTCATTGGCAATGGGTGCCGGCGAACAGCGTGCTTTGTATATGCTATTAATTGTCTATGGCGCTCCAAAGTACGCCTTGATTTTGATTGACGAAATTGACTTGCTTCTCCATACAGCCGCTTTGAAAGAATTATTAAAAATAATCCACGAAAGAGCTGATGAGATGTCGCTTCAGGTCGTCTTCACTACGCATAGAGAAGCGGTACTTGAACTGCCTGAGTATGTGAGCATCAAGCATCTTCATACTGTGGGGGGAAAGACATATTGCTTTTCCAATACAAAACCAGATGCTATGCAGCGACTAACCGGAGCACCTCATCGTGCATTAGAGATATTTGTAGAAGACGAAATGGCTCGTGCCATCGTTGGGCAAGTGCTTATCTCAATGCAAATGAAACGATTCACAACGATTACACCTTTCGGTGCTGCAACGAACTGCTTCACGCTTGCCGCTGGATTGATGTTGAGTGGCAACTACAACTTTGCTCACCAACTATTCGTCTTAGACGGTGACGTCTACACAAGTCCAGAGGCGAAGTTGGAACGAGCCAATAGCGCGCTGTCGGGTACCGAGGCAGATGCGGCAGACAGACGTCAACAAATTGTTGGTGCAGTTAGACAATTTTGTCCAATGGCAGGCATTGCTCAAGCCCCAGAGCCACAACTTCACATGATGATTCGCACATTACCTGCCCCGTTGGACGATGAGGCGCAAGAGGTTGTGCAGATTGCAAACCAAATTCAAGTGGTGGACGACACGCATAGCTTTATCGGAAAAATTATTGAAGCTCTCAACTACGACAGGGTCGTAAGTTTGGCATTAATTGTCAGGGTCGCTAGCCGTTCTCCACATTGGCCCGGATATATTCAGGAAGTTCAAGCTTGGCTAGAGGCACTTCGCGATGATTTCATCGAAGCTGATGCTTGATATAGACTGAGCAATATGTTTCCGCATCGTAGCAGGCCCAGTCTTCATACATAAACGGCTGGCAACAATATGGGGCCGGGTTAGCCGCAACCTCTCGTTAGCTAGTCTTTCGACCGGTTCCGAGCACCATCGGTTTCCCGATGCCTCTATCCCGAATTCATCGGTTGAATCCGTTGCCCAACAAGGTGAAGACTCTACCACCGACTACGCCCTCACCAAAATGCTCTTGCAACAGCCCGGTTAAATTGTAGCTCGATAAATGATGCCTAGGGCATCAAACAGATGGATGGCAGCTCCCGGCCGATAGTCGCAGTAGCCGTCTTAGCTACTTCGCCGCTTTGCATTCGACGAGTAGGTTGTTCGGCGTAATCATCGGCACGGATGTCGCGGACCCATACCCTCCTGAAATATTGGCATTGCCAAGCTGGCCGAGATATCGAGCACCGTCGCTAGTCAAGATGTTGTATCCGTTCGGACAGACTTCTCCAGCTTTCTCATAGCACGCGCTTAGTACCGCCGCACCGCATCTAATTGCATAGGCTGGTGAGCCACTTGGGCCAATAATTTGTTTAGACGTCGCGCATGCGGACAAGAGCGCACCGACAAGGAAAAGCACAACGATTTTCATATTCAAGCCTCTTCTAAGTGAGAGTCTGCTGTTAGCCGATTGCGGCCATCTAGGCCGCCATTTCCCCTAGCTTTGCTATTACCAAGTGCAATTCTTTATCTTGCTTGTCACCGTGAAATGGCTTAACAACGAGGTGAGAGCGAGGCTGCCGTTGAATTTTCTCAGGACTGTCATCGACGATAACAATTTCCTCTACTTGATAGCCATGCTTCATTACCTTCCGAAGGTCTTTGATGTACACATAGCCATTGGTGCGGGAGTCTACCTTTTGCACACATTTCTGCACATCCCAGCGAAAGAGAAGACCATGTTGGTCTCCAAAAAGTGCATTACTTATAAACTCAACGTATTCAGGGCTTGCGGAAGACCACACTGCGACTGAGAATTTCACGGATGCAAATTTAATCAGGTCCGCCGCATATGGTCGAATATAGATGAAATAGTCAGAAAATCTCAAATCAGCAGGCTGTGCCAAGGGCTCCAGGCGCGCATGAACTAGCGTCTCGTCCAAATCAAATATAACTAGCTTGATGGGCATAGTATTCGGTAAGCATTTCTTAGATTTGATGTCATCTTCTGGTCGATTGCGGCTGTCTCAAAATTGAATGCATCAACTACCAGTTGGTTCTTTCATTACAGTGTCCCAAGGAAATTTCAAAACTACAGCATCTTCCAAAGTTAGCAAATCAGGGGCACCATAGGCCATAGTTGCATGCATCAACGCAGTGGCAGCCCCGCTCCAAGGTGATTGCAGTTCTATCTCACCCTCCTCATCAACAGTAATTGCGGCAGGGCCATTCACTACTTGCCCTCGGTTCAGTATCATGGATGACACCAGCGAAAGAGCGTAGCCCACTGGCGATACTTCATGCCCGACCCGAATTTGCAAAGTATCTTCTTGACTGGCACCTAGATAAACCGAATTCCCATCTACTTTGGTGAGCCATTTTTTCCAAGCGTTGGAATAGACTTCTCGCGATTGCGGTTGGAGGGCCACAGATAGAGCAAATGCTTCATCACGCGTCAAAGTGCTAATCCTGCCAAGAACTTCCGCCAAGAGCACACCATGTTTTCCCAGAAGGGAGGACGCCGTCAATTCCTCAACCACTACGACTGCAGTGGCCCTCGTATAGTTGGCGTAGGCCATTGGTTGTTCTTTTGCTTTTTCGAGAATCTTAACTCGGAGTAATCTGCCCGGCCAGCGAGAAACCAAGACGGCAGCCAACGAATGATTTACAACTATCCAGGGCGGCGCGGCATTACTGTTGCGTACTGTGGCACCCACGCTGACGCTACGCAAAGCTTCTGCATCTATTTCGGTCACATAGACAAAGCCATCTGAATCAACTCGGGAGTTCGGTAACGGCGCTCTAGGTTGCAATAGGGTTCGAATTCGTTTGAGCATTTCGTCAATCAGGTAGACGGATGAAATTAGGCAACGCGATAAACGTCTGTTTCTGGCCGGTTGCGGATATCCATCTTAAGTTAATCGTACTGTCGAATGATGACAACGCATTCAGCCAAGAGTTTTACGCGAAAGCGCTCTTCCACTGACGCTAATTTCAAATCTGTTTTAAGCATTGCTTCTGCGTCCCACCAAAGGCGTGCACTTCCTACGGGAATATCTTTTGGTACAGCTTTCGTAAATTCCGAAAATATCTTGTGCTTAGTATCGAACTCACTACCAAGGGTTCGGAGCACGTTCTCAATGCGGCTAGCCCCAACAAAAAGTCCGACCTGTAATGTCAAGAGCGCCTTGGCCGCACTGACCAATTTTCGCACTCGTGCAGCTCGCTGTTCAGGGGTCATAGGTAGCAATAAAATTTATATGTCCGTTGTGGCCGATTGCGGAAGCAATCGCGACAATCTAATTGTAATTTGGCCAAGCAAGCTGTACGGCACAAATACAGGATGTGATGAGTGTTGCGGAGCTCGCTGGAAAATTCATGGGATTTTTGCGTAGCCTCGCCAGGACCACTCCAAGCTCGCCAAGACATTCCATCCCTGTGGCAGCAGCTGTCATTGCGTCATGAACTTGGTGGGCTTCGTCCTCTCGCCCAAGTCGTGAGAGCTCTTCTGCGAGTTTGCGAAAGCAATCATATCCGTCGTTAGAGGCCATATTAGTCTGCGAAAATTTGGATTTAAGTAGTTTGATGAAGAGTCTTCTTCTTGACGGTAGCCGAAGTAAATTGCACTTGCTAATAACTCAACCGATTTTAGATTGAGGTCTTATACCATCGTCATCAATTCGACAACACCATTTGACGTGGCTACTCCAGCCATCAGCTACGTTTCTGGTTACCTCGCCGTGAGCAATCAACTTATCAGCATGTCCATTGTCATCGACATCGTCCATGTAAACAGTGATGACCATACCCTCGGATAGCTCGACTGCCCGACCAGAAGAGTCCACCTTCGTGTCACGCTGAGACAGAAGTACAGTAGTGGCATCTACCATCTCATTAAAATCGACATAAAAAATCGGATGAAGCATACCTATCCTATTGTTAAACCGTGGTTGCTCGAGATGTCTGCGTCTGGCCGATTGGAGACATCCTAGCTCTGCGAGGGCCAAATACCTATCAACCTCGTCGCAGTAATGTTGTCAGGCATAGCATCGTGATTGCCAGCTCCGTAAGTTACGTCGACTCGACATAGATTGCCACGCACATCCGCGAACAGAAGAATGTCTATTTCTTCCGATAGATTGGATTCAAACGCAAGCTCGCAAAATAGGCCAGAACCTGATTGTAGAGGCGCAACGATTGCTCCATCAGGAACAAGAAAGTCAAAACCGTTACACCCACAGTCACAAAGCGACGTCACAGCTCCGGCTGCGACCTGCTCGAAAAAAACACTACGAAGTGGCAACGCTTGGTCTTGTAATAGGCGAAGCCACTTCAGAGCTGTATCTTGGCTGTTAGGCATTCTCTTATCTTCTAATTCGCACTCAAGTAAGTCCCTGAGATTCGATATGATTTGATTCAACTCCGCGTTAAGCGTATCTGTCGTAGTTTGATTTGTTGTCTAAATCATGAAATCCGCCAACGTCCCAGCGCCTCCAAGCATTCCTTAAAAAGTAGCTCTGGCCCGCTCAATGCGCTGAACCTCATCTGTTTCGATTACGGTCAGTTGCGTCAACATGTTGTCTATCCCTGGAAGATATACATGTCCGCGATTCTCTAGCAGGAGAATTTTGAGGCGAGCAAGCAAAGCGCCGCTTGCTGAAATACGACTCTTGATATTCATATTTTTCTTTTTCTCAATATTTGCTCTAAGACAGTGGCTGCTTCTGGCCAGTTGCGGGCATCTGGCGCGTTATCTCTATTTTGGTTTATCCCAATTGAAGCTGAAGCCAGTCGCATTGCGAATTGCATAGACACCTTCGTACTGAAATGAGAGTACGAATTGCATTGGAGACAGGTCCGCTAAGGTACTTAAGAAAATCCGGATTTCCTCTACGAATTCGTCAAATCCGCTATTCAGAGGGCGAAAGACCATTACATATCGTACTTTGAAATCACAGCCATGCCGCCCTTCAGCAGTGATATTCCCAATACTTGCTTGTTTGTGAAGATGGAAAGACGTTCTCGACTTCAAAAACCAACCATCAAATTGCTCTTCCGTTTTATAAAAATTAGACAAAAATCCTTTTTTTGGGGGACGCGAAAATGAATTGGTCAATTCCCCGACTACAGCAGCCTTTGCCGCCTTTTCCAAGGCTGCCCAATCTGGCGAGTCACCTTCAATCTCAAGATTCATGTCCAGAGACATAATATGTATCTTCCGTAGCTTATGGACTGGTTTATCAACGACTGCTGCTGCCGCCGATTGCAGACGTTATCAGCGATATTGTTCCGACCAACCAAGACGTTGTTCGACCCACTCATCCACTTCAGATGAATCTACAGTCGAAAGTAGTGCCCCCAACTTAATCTCTCCCTTTGCCAGCGCGAGAACCCCAAGAATAGTCTGCACGGTAAGTGCCTCACAATTCCGTGCCAAATCTGCGGCGGCAATCTCCATCACTTGGTGCCAGGCATCCTGATAACTCTCCATCAGCCAGTCCGGAACTGAGGGATTCCCCTTGCGGTGACGCTCAGTTTCGATAGTGGCAATAAGACCGTAGAAATTCCAATCTCTACGTACTAATGTCGCAGCAATGGCCACCAACTGTGGTACCGCTGCGTAAGAAGCAATACCAACGTCGCCCTGGTGATGAAGCTCATTCCAGAGTTCATCCCAAACATCCACGCCGTCGCGCAAAGAACGTAGCGCAAACGACGCATCGTACGGAGAGCGATAACCTCCTTCAAATTCTTTCCACTTGGCGTCATCTAGGCTTAGCAATTTCTGAGTGTCCATTTTGTTGTCAAACTATCTCGCAGTCTGCTCTTGGCCGGTTTGCGACTATCACCGAGTTCATTTTTTCAACTCCCAAGAAGCTCCGAGCAAGGAATTGAGTGTCGCGGCGACGTCGGTTTCAAACGCACCTGCCTTTCCCACGTCGTAGGCTTGTCTCCACGTGTCATAGCCTTCCTTAAAATCCGGCACCGTCGATGACTTGCGTATTAGCTTCGTGACGCTTCGCTGTACAGCCGCACTCCGAAACGGTAAATGGGGTATGTCCGTGACGATATTTCCCTTTATTGGATTACGCATTCGAATCCCATCTATTCTGACGTGAATCACTTGTCCAAGGTCTTTGTACTGTTCAATTTTCAGCACCGTAACCGTTGACTCACTTTCACCGGGCCGCGTCTTGTATGCCCACACTTGGCCCTCCTGCAGGTTGGACGCATTCGCGAACGCAAGAGAAGACAATGTAAGGAGTACGAGTGTAATGAGGTGGCGCATGGATGAACCTTGTCATTGTTGAAATTCGGATGCGGCATACTGCCATGCAGTAATTAGTAGAGCAACATCAAATAGATGGTATCCGCGCATGCCCGCTCCTGGCCGGTTGCGGAGGTTAACTATCGGATTTCAAAGGGACCGTATTCAGAACCTTGCGGAGCATAGGCTTGGTGTACAACTCTTCATTCGTGCCTGCTAGCTGTCCAGGGTGCAAATATTCACCTTCGTCGAAGGCTCTATATATGGTCCAAGAAAATTCAGAAAATGTTTCAAGAGGTGCCCAAGCAGACAAAGAGTTTATTGCACAGTCGGCTTTATCGAATTCCAACAAATTATCTAGGTAGCGCTGCGCAACTTCTTTGGTGAAGCTTTCGCAGAATGCGTTGCGCGAACCGCTGTGCGAAACCAATAGCAAATCAAATGCGTCATCATCTGGCTGAGCATTTTTATCGATTTGGTTAAGGATGTCGTCTATATTCATTCTTAAAATGTGAATGACCGTTACTGGCCGATTGCGGACGTCAGTTAGATTTGCGAATTATGAGTAGAGCAATCGCACTAACAAGGGATGCATTCGCGAGCACAGGTAAGTAGCAAGAGAGAAGAAATCCTAATGGTGCATCGTCATAAAAAACGGTAACTGGATTGATAGATAATGGTTGGCCGGGCAATGCGCCATTTGGGAGGAATAGAAAATTCCAAATTGTTGAAAAAAGGAACGCGCAGAAAAACAGAACAGCAATACTCTTCAAACTATTTGACCACGACAGCCAAGCTGCTCCTAGCCACAACACTGGAATAATCCAACCCGCAATTCGCCATAAAGAATAAGCAAAATATTCCATCTTCAGAAACCCCTTCTTTTTGTTTGTTGTTAGTCCGTTATTGGCCGGTTGCGGTCATAGTCACTAACGAATTACCCATGTGAGAAAAATGACCGATACAACAATTCCGAGCAAACCGACCATGGCTAAGATTTCAAAATCTGGCGAGGTTGGCTTACGCAAATCCAAGGTGCGAGGATAGCGGCCCAGAGTGAGGAATTTGACTATAAAGTACCCCACACCTGATAGAAAGGTATCGCACACGAGATACCTTATAAGGCTTCCGATGAACTCAACCAAATTATTATTCCTTCGCTGTGCTAAGCAAAAAAAACGACACAAAATTTTTTTACTTCTGGCCGATAGCGGGCCTACTGAAACGTATCAGTCAGTAGGACCTATTGCCTGTTGCAGGCTCGAAACAAGATGATTGGCATACCAGTCGGTTAAATTCTTAATCGCATCTTGCGCTGGAGCTTCTTCAGAAGCTCCGATTAGCTCCGCGCAAGCAGAAGCCATTGCAGTCAAAATTCGAGCTGACTCAGGAATATAAGGAAGATTTACTCCTTTCTCGTGCCGTTGCCGGATTATTTGATAACGAACAATTTCGGGGTACGTCCACGCGCTAACCATGAAATCGTGAAGGTTAACTTTCTGTCCGTTCACAACAGCATTGAGATTTCGATGCTGTTCCGTGTAACCAAGCTTCTCAATTTTCTCGCAAGTATCAATTGCTGCATTCATCATTTTCCGAATCTGATTCCAATCAGTTTTCATGCTATCTCCTGTAAACAGCTTTCGTATGGGAACGGATATTGACTTGTAATTTTGTGGCCTAGAAATTTATTCTTAGGAGAATGTCTCCTGCTGGCCGATTACGGACCTTCGACAGTAAAGCTCCGAAGACCAATAGCCAGCGCTATATCTTTTCCAAAACAACTATGCTCCAACTCACATCGTTCCGACTGAACATGTCCTGACGTTCGCTGACATGTCTTACTTGCAGACCCGATTGTCCTGCAAGCTCGACAGTTTCCTGGGCGGATACGTCAAACATTTGCCTCCCATCGGGAACTGGGCCATGTCGCAACGTCATAATAATTTTCCCCTTGAGACGTGGGCGTGTGCGAATTTTTGTGTAAACGGGGTTTCGTTTAATTCATAGAAATACGTTCACCGAACTGGATGGTGAACCTGGTTAGCGCAGCTTTCCAATCCCGGATTGGCAGTGTCCACTTTTTACTGATGTTGCGCAATGCCAGGTAAAAGAGTTTGACGAGCGCCTCATCGGTAGGGAACGCCCCCCGATTCTTCGTCAGCTTGCGCAGACTCATGTTGACTGACTCGATAGCATTGGTCGTGTAGATGACCTTACGAATTTCCGGCGGATAGTCGAAGAACGGAATCAGGCGGGGCCAATTGCGCCGCCAGGATTGGCCGATAGGTAGATACTCTGCATCCCATTTCTCTTCAAATTCACGGAGTCGAAGTTCTGCCTCTTCGGCGGTGGCCGACTGGTAAATCAGTCGAAGGTCTGCCGCCACTTCCGGGCGTCGTTTCCACGAAACGTAATTCAGACTGTATCGAACCATATGGACGATGCACAGCTGAACCGTGGTCTCCGGGAAGACGGCCTCGATGGCATCTGGGAAGCCCTTCAGGCCGTCCACGCAGGCGATGAAGATATCTTGCACACCACGATTGCGCAGCTCGGTGACGACCTGCAGCCAGAATTTGGCACCTTCCGTTTGCGCCAGCCACAGCCCCAACACTTCCTTCTCGCCGTCCATGGTGATACCGATGGCCAGATAGACGGCCTTTACCCGCACCGTTCCCTCACGCACTTTGACATGGATGCAGTCCAGATAAACGATGGGGTAAATCGGATTCAATGGCCTGGCTTGCCATGCCTTGACCTCATCGACGACGGCGTCAGTGACCGACGAAATCAGGCTGGGTGACACCTCGGTGCCGTACATCTCTTCAAGGTGTGCCTGAATCTCTCGTACCGTCATGCCACGGGCATACAGCGACATAATCTTGTCGTCGAACCCGGCCCAACGCGTCTGATGCTTGGTCACCAGCTTCGGTTCAAAGCTGCCATGACGGTCGCGGGGAACTTCAATCGGCAGCTCGCCAAATTCACCCTTGAGCGTCTTGCGACTCTTGCCGTTCCGGGTGTTGCCCGTGTCATTGGCAACGCTCCCATGCTTGTCATGACCAAGGTGCTCGCTCAGCTCGGCTTCCAGCGCCCGTTCCACCACCAGCTTGGTGAGATGTTTCAACAGGCCTTCTTCACCTATCAAATCTTCGGGATTCTTGTAATTGGCTAGCAATCCAGCCAGTAGTTCTTCTGGTACGTCGTGTTTCTTCTTACTCATTGTGGCTCCGGACAAGGCGACAGTTTCCTGCCAATAGTCCGTTTACACAAAATTATGTACAGGCCCTCTTCCCTTGTAATGGTTCTTAGTTTGTAATGCGCGAGCAGTTTACCAGTGGATATCACACCTACGTAGACTTATGCAGAGACCAAATACCGAGTTTTTACTTTCCTGCGAACGCTCGCTTCTGGCCGATTGCGGACTTCCGCTAATGGGTTCGCAAAAATACACAAAATATGCCGATTATCCACGTGATGAAAAAAGTGGCGAGAAACAATATCATCCTTCCGCGTGCGATTCTCCATGTCTCTGTAACAGTCGGATGATAAAGATATTCAAGCATGTCTTTCGACCAAAAATCTCGCCAATCTTTCTTTTGACCAGCATAAATAAAGTTATTTACAAGTAGTGCTCCCAGCGAAAAAACGATGATGACAGCCAATCCAACAGCAACTGAGATATCCAGTGCGGATAGGACATTGACGTCGCGGCTATACATTGGAGTCCCTTTGCCTAATGAGATAAGAAAGGTGACTACAGAGAAAACGAATCCAACTGCGCACAATAATTGAAGGTCTTTCTTCATGGTCATGTTTGTCATGCCGCTATTTCTTTTTTTAGGTCAGCTATTGGCGGACTGCGGACATTTCCGTTTCTTGAGTTATCGTGAGGAATTCGAACTCGCGAAGCATTCGACAGCGATTTTTCCTCACACGGAATTATCTAGGCGGGCTTGCCCTATTGTTTGCTCATCAGACTGGTTCAGCTTGCGGAACCAAACGCCGCCCCCCTTTGAAAAAAGCAAATATCCTGCATAAATCTGAACAAGAATTTGGATAATGGAAATCGCCCCCAAGAGAAGGGAACGAGACAGTTCGCCTTTGATTGTCAGAAAAGACGGCAACAGGCCAAGAACGAAAAAAACAAGCCAAGTGATTCTTGCCCAATTTTTCCCTTCTGACATTTTAAAAATTAATAAGACCAGAACCGCCGATGTGATTAGCAGAACAGAAAAACGGAATATCGGGGTACCTAAGGTGCTCCAATGCGAATAGTCCAATATTGTTTTTATCAAACCTATGCCAAATGTTGATGCCCAAAGAAGATTAATAGCTTTGCGGACGGCCTGAGGCTTCGTTCGTAAGGCTTTCGGTTCCATTATGTGCTCCTGAAATTAAAGGTGAAAATATAGATTTCGCCGTGATACATATCGGGAAAACGAACGTGGTAATACAACTTATTAATAGATTTCCATAGCAAATGTGGAAGCTGCATACCAGTTCGAATGCCGGCTCTTGACCGATAAGTCGTACCTTACTGAATTCGATTGAGCAACTGCTGCAATGCCGTTGCTCGCTCTGCGCGTTCTCTAGCGGAACAATAGGCCGCATTCAGTCGGTCATCTTGACCATTGAACTCTTGCCCATCGTAAAGGAACGAGCAATCCTTTTCTGTGTACTCAAGCCACGCCCGTTGCGCTTTACGCAATTCATCTTGCTTACGCTTTGGCAATGCTGAGAGAAGTGCTTGATACGCCTGATTCAGACGCTTGTCTTGGCGGGTGAATTCTTTATCGATGCAGTCCATGGCATCAGGCGTCACCCCCTCAGTTTTGGCTTCGCAACGCTGGAACTCCGGCGTGAACGGGTTCTCATCGTGCGCATGTGCGGCCTGACACATCAAGAGGATAGGAAGGATAAGTAACTGGCGTTTCATTTCATTGTCGCTTTTTTTATGTGGTCGTGAGCGGTTCTATAGGGTTGCCGTGCCAGCGAGAAGGTCCGCTTCTGGCCGATTGCAGCCGTAGTGCCTCTATATTTTCTCTCGAGTCCATTGCCCCGTTGGTGACGTGCGCCGAGCGCACCATCCTAATGGAAGGTCAGCAAGCTCAACGATTGAAGAGTCAATATTAACGATGCTTTTGAAGCTAGCGACCACCGCTTCGGAGGCGTCCAATGCTCCATCAGAATTTGGAAAAAACTGCCAACCGCCATCATCTTCATCATGTGAAACAAATGAGATTGGACTTGCTCCTTCAACGATTCGTCGATGCGAGATAACGGCCATATTAGGTGGGTCTGCGAATAGCCAGCTCATAGATTTCCCAATTTTTTGTGCGTTATAGAGATTGCCAGCTTCTGGCCGGTTGTGGACGTCTTCGATTGTTGAGTTGGCGCCTTGACTTTTTCAATAGTTTAAACAAGAACGCGCCTCCAATTATTCCAAAAACCAATGAAATAACTATCCAGTAAGTTCTTCGCTCACGAGGACTCATACGCTGCCACGTTTCGTCATCTGGACCATTTGGAGCTGCCATTTTTTACCTCATTTTTTGCTTTTTTAATTACGGCTATCACGATTTTAAGTTGACGCCCTCGCATGTTGAGAAAGTCAATTGGCGAATGGCGAAAGCTGATATCTGACATGGCCAAACATCTATTTCCTTTTTGTGCACGGATATACAAAAACTACTGCAAAGCCTAAAAACATTACAAATGCACCGACAAACAGCAGATAAAAAAATACATGGTCGCCTATATCCATGTCTGCGAACCGTATTGTCACTCCGCCAGTTGCGTCTGCATCTCCAAGGTGCTTGCAAAGAGTACCTACTCCAGCCAACCAGAAAATTACAGCACCAATACAAATCAATCGCCACCCAACTAAACAGGCCCCAATAGGTCGTTCAAACTTCATTTTTTCTCTATAGAGAAAAATCGTTGTCGCTACAAGAAACAGAAGAAGAAAAATAGCCGATAGTTGATTAGACATTTCACGTTCTTTTATTGAATTTTATGTGGTAACGAAGAGCGCATTGCTAGGCGTCTACGGATATCTATGGCCGCTTCTCGTCGAATGGCACCTTACTCCAAGAGCCATCAAACCAAAGTAGACCGAGCGCTCCGGTATGTACCGACAATGAAATTTGGTCTCCCAATTTGACGTGGTCAAAGACTTCGGGTCTTACATTCAAGATTTGCCGCTGGTAGTCGATTCGGGGCCCATTTAGAAGCAATGTCAGATGGGCACCCTTTCCGGTATATGCCACTTTTTGCTTAACCCAGACATCGATTTTTTTGGATGGGCTTTTATCAAAAATAATATTAGTCGCCAATGCAATCTGATAAGACAGAAAAATTAATACGACCAGAATCCAGAACCCGGCCTCCACTACCGGATGATTTTTCAGGAATTTCCTCATAGGAGCTATCAAGACAAGCAGAGCTAGCAGCGAGGCCGATGCCATAGACAATAATGGATAATTCAAATAGCTAGTGTCTACGTCATGAAATGTGCTGTACGGACTCAGAACGAAAACAGATGCAGCGTACAGAGCGAACCCAGTCCAGATTGCTACCAGCGGCCATTTAAAATGACGCCGTAGTTGGCTACTATTGAAAAAATTCATTGGGCTGTGTATTTCGTATCAGCGAAAAAGTTGAAAACTTGTGCGAACCTGGCTTGAAGAACTGGTCTGTATTCGACTATTCAAGAACGCTACTGTGATTCTAGGTCTTTGCAAGTCTGCTACTGGCTGATTTCTGCCTTAGCAGGCCATATATTCGTCTGCAACTGATGATTGCATCCAGAACTGACAATCATCTGACCATCTTTATGAATTCACATATCTGAGATGCGTCATCTTGTTTTATCCCAGACCTCCGCTGGACCGAAGTTTGTCGTCACTTTTAAAAGCAGCGAATAAGCGGCCCCTACCAGCAAATGGTGAGATGAAGTCGACGCGAAATGTCCTAAAACTAGCCGTTTGTCTCTAACGATTGTCTCAAAACTAGAGGAATGTAATTTCTAAGAACCGCTTCCCTTGCGGGAGCTTCACGGAATGCGCTATATTTTCTTGGTCGCTGAATTCGACGAAAAGCCCGCTGTAGTGGCAAGAAGGCGAGGTGTAGGTAAGCAGAGATGGGGCCATAGGACGCTGTCCTCCATCTGAACGGGGTGCTTGGTCAACCGAGCGCGAAACTCCTGGGACGAAAATTCCAAGCGGATATCGCGGGCGCCGTTCCGACACATATTCAAAGAGCTGTTTCGGCTATTCCTTACGCTTGTCACGCGCCAACTGGACTCCGCCTAGCCTGTTTTGTGGAAATTGTGGGGGCCGGAGAAAGAGACCTCAACCTAATGCAATGGCGGCGCTATGCCGTCAACCTGCTCGAGCAGATACCGAAGGACTGTTTCTTTGGCTTGACTCTCCGTTAAGCCATAGTAATTCTGTTCCAAGCGATGAGCACCGACGTAAAGGTCCACTTGGAAGGTGCCCTTAAGCCGGCGGATAGACTCATAAGCAGTGTCGCGCTGAATGGTTACATGGACTTCTTCCCCAGGATGCACTTTTGACGAAATAGAGAATTTCTCGATTAGAACCTGCATTCCCCCCCCCAGAACATGCCGATAATCAGAGAAAAGTGATTGGATTGCTTTTCCTATACCTACACGGAAGCCGTCTGTCTGTTCACAGTGACAATCATCCGAGCCTGAAATGCTTATCCAATGAAGCCTCAGGCCGAGACGGACCGCAGCTACTTAAACAGCGTGACCCGCCCCTTGTGATGTCAATTGACCAATCTGGTCATATGCCCACCAAGCAGGGCCGACAAGATATGCAGACACAGCTCTGGGGCCCTTCCTTTTGGCACATACGACGACTTCTACACCGAACACGTTCAATAGCTTAAGACCGACCCCGGATTGCGCTCCAGAACAGAGCACGCCTAATTGAGTGATGCCGAGGCGCCGAACAGCCTCGCTCCGGGTCATACTCGATTCCTCGCCGTACCCTCTAACCTTTGGGTAACTAGACGGCATCCTCTGCCCCAAGACTCCCTGCGACTCAAGCCGCAATCGCTTAGTTTTTATGCAAACTCTGGCTTACTATTGAAAAACCATCTTCCGCTAGCATGTCTGAGAATGTCTAAATCAACACATCCAGGAACCGACGGTGAGTAAAGAAGTTAAAAGCCCTTGTGTCTCACTTTGTTATTTGAAGCACGATGTCTGCACTGGTTGTGGCCGCTCCAAATCTGAAATCAAGGATTGGAAGGGCATGAAACACAAGGAACAGAAGGCGACCGTGGGGCGCGCGGCGGTAAGGCTGAAGGAAATCCGCAAGAAAGAAGGGAAGCGATAGGCTAGTTGCCGGCGTCAATACCTCTCCACGCAAAAATCAGTCAACGTTTCATATCCGCGATAGTGACAGATGGTTGATTCTGTCCGGTCAGGATGCCCGCGAGGTCAGACAACTTCTGATGCTTGACGCGCATTATCACGGTCCCATCAGCCAGCTGTGAGAACGTCAGCTTGGCACCAGGCTCAAGGCCGAGACTGGCACGCAGCTCTTTAGGTAGCGTGACCCGCCCCTTGGATGTCAATGTGACTAATTTGGTCATAGCGCTACCAGGCGGGACCACCGCGAAACGTCGACACGCCTTTTGGCCCCTCCGTTTTGGCGCGCATGACGACTTCTACGCCAAGCACATTCAACAACTTCAGTACCCTCTCCGTGCTGACCGCCCCAGGATTGCGTTCCAGAGCGGAGAACGCCTGTTTCTTGATGCCGAGGCGCCGAGCGGCTTCTCTCTTCGTCATCCGTGCTTCTTTGCGATAGGCCTGCAGCAGCACGCTAAGAGTGTCAGGGCCTTGCACAGTAAATTCGTTCATACAGTGTTTAAGATGTATTCGGCAATTACTACGAATATTGAGTATTTCATTTTTTTACAGCGGTGACGGGGAACCGCTTACGGTGGCTTCATGAAGCTTATCGAGCGCCAGTTGGACTCCGGTCTTGACTGTCAACGGTGGAGCCGGTCCGTTGGGCCCATCTATAAACTGCTGCAGCACCTTTTTGTCAAAAATAGCAATTTCGTAGCCAAGCCGGTCCAGCAAAGACATCAACTCCATCACACTGAAGTCTCCCTGCTCGTCCAGAATTTTGACAATGGTGCCGGCGGAAAATCCCAGGCTAGCATCCAGGTCGTCGTAGTTGAACGCGTATTGACTCAACTCGTTTCTGAGAAAATCGGAGATGTCAGATAGGTTTTTCATCAGTCGAGCGCCCTTACATCAAGGAGTTTTTAACGACCAACTTCTCTCGAATAATTTTTTGCGAACCGAGCTGCAGGGTCGCCGCGTCCTCTGGCTCAAACCCCAAATCCGCAAACACGTTCCCTCCTTCAGGTGTCAAGTGCGTAAATTTGGTATCGATGGTCATTTTCCGTTCCTCTCCTATTCATTCAACAAGGTCTGAATCTTGTCGAGTCTCTGCTCGGCCGATAAGGCACGTTGTCGGTATTGCGCAGCCTCCTTTAGCAACAACGAAATTTGATACCAATATTGCGCACCCAAGTCGCCGTCCACCAGCTGCAGCTGGTGAAGCTTCTTAAGCGCCACATCTAAATCTATTGAAGGAGCGATATCCACATTGCTCATGGCATTTCCGCGGTGGCATCAATGCAATCAGTCTAGGTGGGGGAAAGCTAGGAGGCAAGACAGTTGGCTCGCGCGTGCGATATACCGAGCGTTGCGATATGTAATGCTTGATATATCAAGCTTCGCAATAAAAATGATGATGCCAGCGTGGCAAACGAGCAAACCCGCTGCCAATAAAGAGGGCGAATCGAAAAGCAAGAAATCCTGCCGTAAAAACAGGTTCACTTCTTTAGCGGATATGGATGCCAATGATGTCGGCAAACATGAGCTCGTTCCGAGTGTCGAAGATTCTGACCTCCATAGTGTGAATACCTCGATATTTGGCCTCTCGGTCCCAGTTATATACCTTGGCCTCTCGCCCACGATTCGCTGCGTTAGGCCGGACGTCGAAGGTGCCATGTTCATCATGTCCCATTCCATCATCCACAGCTTCCTGACCATGATTCTTTCTAGTCCATTCACCTCGTAGAGGCAAACGAAGGCCGTCGAGTGCGTGAGCTTCTATGTGGACTTGAAAGAAAATCCTAGTGCCTTTGTTGACGCATCTGGAAAGAGATTTGTATTCATTTGAAAGGTGTGTGTCTTGTGAGTAGGCTTTAAAGCTAATCCCAGCGTGGGCCTTCGTACCGTTCACCAAGCCCTCGCGCATGTCCAAGGGAATTGGCAGCAACTTCGCGAAATCCTTGAACTTGAGTTCGTGAATCTCGTAATTGTGGCTATTACCATCTGGCAATGTGTAGTTCGGACGCAGATACTGCACTTCAACAGGTTTTCCATTCTGCATTTCGGTCTTTCTTCCGATGTACATTTCCGGAAAATCCAGGTGCCGCACTAGGTTGTTGCCGAGCATCGCACGGTCTTTCGACGCCATTGACTGAAGCTTGGCTGCCGCATCAACAAAAAATGAGGTGGCAGTCACTTCCGACACATCGGTGTATCCATAGGACGACCAGAGAACGTCGTCGTCTCCGCCATAGTCAATACCAACACGGAAGCCGATGTCTCCCGGCTCAATACCTTGCTTTAGCAGTCCCGGCCCGATGGACTCGTCCATCAGCAGGCGTAGCATCGCTGAGCAGTTGATGGCAGCCATGCATGCGCTTTCTCTGTCCTGGCTAATCCCCCCAAAGTAGGCCATTAGCGCGTCACCCATGAACCGATGGACATGGCCGTCCAATGCTCGCACTGTCTCCGAAGCGGCCCGCAGAATCGAATTCTTAATCTTTCTAACAACCATTAGGTCATAACGGAGTGAGAGACGTGTGGAATTCTTGATGTCGATGAAGACTGTTGTGATGTGGTGCTTTCGAACAGCATCCGTTCCGTCCAAATACTCAAAATCGGGATGCGCGCCGATGTTTCCAGTATTGATACCGGTTTTCCCAAACCATTCACGGATAGGACGCTGAATCGTATATTCGTCTGCGTCTGCTTGCGCAAGTCCGAAACCGCTACCGTCAGCACCATCAAAAACGTGAACTGAATCTGCGCGCCTAACTGCCTCGGCGAGAACCTTGTTGGATTTTTCGAGAGTGGCGAAGCCATCTGACTTCAACATTGACTCGAAACTGGAACGGAACAGTTCTTGATTTTTTTTGTTCATGGCCCGGGCTCTTTAGGTCGTCAAACACAGACAGAAGATTGCCAGTAAGCTTAAGGGAAGCTGCACCTTAGCAAGAACCCGGATGGAGCCATTAAGAGTCCCCATCTTCGCTGACACGACGCCGGCCATTACATGTACCTGACGTGCCAAATCTTCGACTATCTCTGAATCGGTTATTTCGTTGATGCGTTTGACATATCCGTCGCGACCGCCAGCGAGGTTCGCCACATCCCCGAAGAAAACGATAGACGGCTGTTCATGTTGGGCCCGCCCAAGTGGTGTCTTGGGGCTTAGCGCTTCGTATGCCTGGTAGGCGGCATAGAGAGTGGCGGCCACTGATACGCCGGCAAAGAGAAGGGACAGCCACCAAGACCAATCCGCGGTACGTTTGGCCGAGAGGTCGATAACCTTGAAAGCCACGCCTCCCACGTAGGCCATGCAGTAAGAAAGTATGACCGCTATTTTGGCGTTCGTGGCACCGACATAGACGTCGTATCGCTTGAGAATTTCCAAGAGAAGCTTTTGCTGATTTTCAGCGCGCTTCAAATCCATTGGCGCCCCATCTGCCATGCAGCCCCCCTACATTTTTTGTGAGATTGGATTTTTATTATGGCACGAGAATTGCCAATGAATACACAGCAGCCCCCTTATAAAGATAAGGGAGACTGATTAAAGGTCGAGGCGCACTAGCGCAACTTGTAGCAGGACCCATAAGCTGAGATTTAGGGACGCATCCGTTGAGATATTTATCGATAGATGAATTTTGATAGCTCTGCAATATTGTTCTGAACATGGCTTAGTAAATAAAAAGGCCACCGTAATAGGTGGCCTTTTTGTATTAGATTGTCGCCAGTGGCCGCTTTCGACCCCAAGCGGACTCTCATGAAAAAGCTTCTCTTTGATTTACGAGTTTTTTCGTACTTACTGAGCCCTGTCTGTTGGCGTCGATGTCGAATTGACCCAGGATGCTGATTTTGACTGACCCTGCAGAAATTTGCGCAACCTCTGACTGGGCCAGCGTTTGCTATCGGGGTAGGTCAACGCTTTCCGGCATCCTGGGTCAATTTGGCATCGGCAGCAACACGTGAGAAACAGATGAAAAATTCAAATGCCAAATGTTCGATTTCGGCGGTCAATTGGTCGCGATGCATCTTGCTTTCTCGTTAGGAGGACGGCAGAGAACGATTTCTGCCGTCCGAACAATCAATCAAATATTTCCTCGATGAGCTCGTCGATTGCTTTTCCGTCGATACCCCCGCGTGCGTCATCCATCGTCACCACTAAGGAGGCTCTTTCACCGCCACCCTCGGAAAGCAACTTGACACCATTTTGTCGATACCATTCCAACTTCTTTTCCCATCGCTCCGCGTAACCTGTATCGGCAAGCATGCCGCAATGTTCCCAGAGAATGGTCCTGCCAAGTGATTGGTCCTCGATTGTAAAATCAGGAAGGCGGTACCCCTTTCCGTCAATTCCATAGAAACGGACTTCGTAGGCGGCATCAATGTCGTGTGCGGCGAGCGCATCGTCGATGATGACCTCTGACTTCGACCGTAGTAACGTCCCCCGCCTCGACCTGTGAATCAACTTCTCGTCAAGCCACTTGCCAGCCACCTGCACTGGCGCGGGAAGAAGTTCCGGCGCCTCTTTCTCAAACAAGTTCGTGAAACGGGCTGGAATGACAGCGTTGTCGTCAGTTGCCAATTGCTGTAAGTCAGCCAATTCGCCTTGGTGCAGAATGACCACCCGTCGCTTCTGGCGCGTCAAGGCCGTGTACAGCATCTCGCGGCTTATGAGCCGGCTCTTCTTAGGAAGCACAAGAATAGTGGTCTCGAACTCGCTCCCCTGTGCTTTGTGAACAGTGACAGCAAAAGCCAACTCGAGCGACGGGCCTCTATCCGCGTCGAAATCTGACTTCCCGTAGTTATAAACAAATCCTTGCTGTGAAGAAAATTCAACTTTCGTCCTCCATGGCTCGTGGTTAGAACCACTTGCAGCTATCTCGCCCTCAACGACGCCGATTTCGCCATTGGCGATGTACTGAAGCGCCCCTTCGGTGGGATTCACATGCTTGCGCTTGTGATTTCGAACGTTGATAACTTTATCACCGTAGACAATTTCCTCCATCCCTCTGGGCGGAGTAGTCCTGGCGCCGCTACGGCGGCCGTTGTTAGCCCAAGAAATTGCATCCTTGCGAAAGGTACGGTGCAGCAGGCGATTGATGTCTTTGGCTCCAAAGACGTCATTGCGCAATGGCGTCAACACCTGCCAGTCATCGACTCGCGAGGCAGCACCAGTTTCGAACCGTACATAGTCGTTCTTCGCGACACCCCCATAGCTAAGGGCAAACCCTTGCTGGTCGTCTACCCCCTTCAGGTCCAGTTCCTTGCACAAGCATTCCAACATCGTCTTGCGTAGTTCTTCAACCGAGTCCCAGCGATGCGTCGTCACGCGGCCGGTCGTATCTCCCGGGCCACCAAGTATGGACCAGACCTCATCCTCGCCTGGTGCCAATGGGCGCCCACTGAACCAGTTCGCCAATTGCAGGTCGAGCGGAAAACTGTCCGTTTCGCCAGAGGCCTTATGGCGACGCTGGATGGTCAACTCCGCGTACCCTTTCCCCACCCGTGGAAATTGACCATCGGTCTCTGGAGTGAGGTGAGTCACCGCGTCGAAGAACGGCTTGCCGGCACCAATTGGAGGCAACTGTCTTGGGTCACCCACCAGGATAATTCTTTCAACGGTCCCTTTGATAGCGTCGAAAAGTGCGGACAACATGTCTTCAGTGAGCATTGAAGCTTCATCAACGATTACGGTCTTGCAGCCATCATAGGGAGCCCCAACGACGGTCTTGTAGACGCCTGTTCTGCTATCGAACCGCGCTCCGCATCCCAACAGGAATTGAGCGAGGGTCGACGCATCCTGTCCAGATTTTTGACTCAGCTGAACGCGGGCTTTGCCTGTCGGCGCCAATAGAAGCACCCCTTTTTTGGCAATGTCCTCATGCTCACATAGCGCTTTGAGCACCGTGGTCTTGCCGGCGCCGGCTGGACCAATCAGAATGGAGAAGCGAGATGCCGCCAGCTCGGCCAGCGCTGCAGCTTTTTCATCTCGTGCACGCTCTTCGTCCTTGTCAGCTTCATCGAGTGGCGGCAGAAGGTTATCCAGCCGAGCTCTCCAGTCATTCTGGATTTCAAAGCGCCTGCCGATAAGCGCTCGATTGTGAATCTCCTTCGAAAGCATTTTCTTGGACGCGACGTAGCGCTGAAGCTGTAGCGCGGGCTTCCCACCCTTGAGGGCGACGCGAAATACTTCGTAAGGGAAGAACTCAGCAACTGCCTCAATCACATCCTCTGAAGCAGGACAAGGCGGCTCAAGTTTCGCACTTCGAATACCCAGGATTACCATCTCTTCAGGGAGCATCGTATGCCCCCCGGCTTCTGCCGCATGCTCGAGCTGTCCAATGACCAGCGCTCGGATTCGACGTTTGTCCAACGCGCCGGACATACGAGAAGGTTCTGGTAGCGGATGCTTCAAGGCCACCGCTTCTGCAGGATACGCCCCGCGGTCAATGGTCTCTAGCGTCACACGCTCGAGCGTGTGCTCATCCGATGCCGGGGATGAAAACCTGTCGCCTTCGTAGATGACGTACGGGTTATCGAGCAACTGCTCATCGACATAGTCGAGGCCGGACGCACTTCGGACCGCGGAAACGAAGAACCGGTCCGCTTGTTCGTTGGTCACTGCAAACCGCGCCAAGAGCTTGAGAAGCTCAAGCCGCTTTGGCTTCAAGTTCTTCCACACTGCTGTTAAGTCACTTGTCACTATCGTTCGAAGTGTCGGAGGCAGGGAAATCGGATTTCGCATGACCTTGTCTACAAGGGGCCAAGGGTCTTCATTGTCGCCCAACTGTTCAGCCAAGTGCAGCGCCAGGAAGTTTCCGTGTTGGGCACCTAGGGCAGTCAACGCGGCACCAAGCCCGGGGTAAGCGCCCCGCAAATTCCACAGTTCTGATATTCGGGAATCAATCCATCGAAGCGCCTTCGGGATGGCATCGCCATCCACAAGAACGGCCCGCGCTGCTTCAAGAGCATGTTTGCACTCGAGAAGTGCGGAGATTGCCCCGTCGTGGCTGACATGCTCCGCAGCGTATGAAAATTCTGCAGTTAGTCCTTCGGGCGAAAATGCAAGGCACCGGTCCCAGTCAATAACAGCACCGAGCTCCTGCGCTGCTACCAGCTCCGCATATGGCAGCAGGAAGCCATCTCCATCACTTGGCCGAATCGAATGTTCAATGGTCACGTCCCAAACATACGAGGTATCGGCATCAGCCGCACGGCCCTCACGCTCGTATTGCAGAGGTTTGCCGACCCGCTTGACGCGGCCGATACCAACGATAACCCGGCGCGCATTGTCCGAAAAAGGCGTTTGTTTAGCGTAAAAGAAGCACAACGAATCGTCAGGTTTGATTGCCGAGAAAAACCCATCAAGCATCGCACGTTGATTGCGGCCATTCTGAATCCACCCGCTGTTGACCAGCCAATCAGGCTCGGTCGGTTCGCGTGCGGGGTCAAAATCAAGATGCCACGAAGCGGATAATGTATCTGCGTGCTCCCGGCGCATCCATTTAAACGGGATACATGTAGCTGAGAACGCAGGCTGTTGTTGCGTCATTGCCTTAAGGTCACGATGTTCCGGTGTCGCGCTTCTCTTGTAGGGATGGATGAAATCTCTACGCAGCGCGAATGGCGCCATGAACGATACACGCTCACGTACGCATGGTGGCAGTTCTGACTCGGACAATTCATCGAAACGGTGTCCGGCCACACATTCTTCAGCATCGTCCATCTTCTTTGCAGCAATTTCAGGAAGAGCGACGCACGCTACGTTTTCGCGCGGCTTCTTGCACACTGTCCCACGCCACTGGTCATCATGCCAGGGAACCCGAACGGACAAATGGTTTATAAAGGCCATGCTTTTTCCCTTTTTCTAGTTTTTCTATCACTCGTGACGACGATGCCGGAGCGTTGCACTTTACTTTTCGCGCGTAGCTACTTTGCACGACAACGTGCGCTTAGGCAATGCGTAAAACCGATAAGTTTGTTGGGTATGCACGATGTATAGTCGGCGTGCGGCGTGTAGAGATGGAGACGCTCACTGCGGCTGCAGCGAGCATGGTCTGAGAATTCCTTGGCACGCACCTGCAGCTTATCCTGGGCCGAAGACACAAGAACTAATCATCGTCTTCGGCATCGCTAGAAATCGCACCTGTGTTCAATTCTGCGTCCGATGGTTCAGACTCAGTCGCTTGAATGCGTTCTTTTGCGATAGCGTCAGAGGCATCCAAAGTCTGATGTGCGCTACGCTACCGTGCCGAGGAGAATCTCAAGTTATGGTTCCCTTTATCTCAGTCGATGATTCTCACTTCCCGCAAAGCCTTACTGGGCGTAGCGGAAAATCTCACCTAATGGGTCTTGCTACACAACTCACCACGGCCGCGCTGCAAGTTTATTGTCATAATGACACTCACTCGGATACAACATCTGGCTGCTCCGGCAGGAGCCAATGACTGCCGTGATGAATAACTCGCCCCTTCACAAGGCTGGTACCCTCACCTGTATGGACTCAATTATCTCTTTCATACTTGGGATGTTCAGCACGACGTCCTGCTCTCCAACTAGATATAGACTCGGCCGATAGTCCGATTACCGTTCACAACATGTCGAAAGAAATCAAGAGCCCCTGCATTTCATTGTGTCACCTGAAGCATGACGTATGCACCGGCTGCGGCCGCTCCACCTCAGAAATCAAAAAGTGGAAGAAGATGAAGTACAAGGAGCAGAAAGCGACCGTGGAACGCGCGAAAATACGGATGAAGGAAATCCGAAAATAGACAAAGAAAATTGAGCTCAAATAGCTTATTTAATTGCAGTAGAAAAATAACCGATTAGAAACCACATATGCCAAACGACAACAGAGATAACTACACTGACCTGTTTTTTGCAGCAGTAACGATTGCATGCCCTTCATTAACCGCCGCGAACTCCGTCGCAGCTCCTGTACTGAAAATTTTGCTGAATCTAAATGAAAAGAGGCAGAAGGAATCGAAGAAAATTCTGTGGGAAGAGCTGCGGCACGTTGCAAATCACGAGCGACTTGCTGCTGACCCAGACGGATTCGTCGCAAAATCTGCTCGGTATTACCAAGCTGCGATGATTGGCGCCGCACACAAGAATTTGCGTATCTTGGCTCGCCTAGTTGTCGGACACAAATCGCATCCGGGATTCAGTGCCGATGACTTTCTCTCATTTGCTGGTGTTATTGAGTCATTAAGGGGAGAGGAACTGGATGTCTTGGCGGCCTTTATAAAAGAACGTCAACGCAGAGAGCTCCTCAAAGCCATTGATTTGAACTCAAACTACTGGCCTCAAATCCAATCCTCTCTAATCCATTTTAGCCCTGACGAATTGACCGCCATTGCCAGCGGACTCACCAGAACCGGATTCATTGTGGCAATGCCTGGATTAGATGGTTCAAGCTGGAACGTAACACCAATCTTGCTCCGATTGGAACAAACGGTTCAATTCAACGATGCCATAAAAATTTCTCGTGAAGAGAATGGTTGAGCGGCAACGGAGACTCGCAACAGGGCATATCAAAAACCCCCATTGAGGGCCGCAAAGCTAGGCTGGTCGGACGAACCGATGGAACAATTTATTCCGCCGCAATTTCTATAGAAGCTACAGGTATATTGGCCCCGAAGATACCTCGGTTTCGGAGTTGATTTCTAACGAAATCAATGTGTTAAAAATTGGAAGCCTCGTGAAACCGACGGTATCAATTGTCTACCGCAGTGTGTCAATAGGGAATAAAGTTGGACCGTATGGAATATAGTTGGATCGTACGAATTACAGTTGGATCGCAAATCCCCGTACGGCCCCTATGGTTCAATTTTGACTATTGGCCACAGTCAGGTAACTTCTTCAAGCAATGGTCTTAGTCGGACTATTGCTTGAATTTTTTTTCAAACACTTCATCCATCCAATACTGATAAACCACCGACTTCCAAGTCAATGGATATGGAGTGAACCCCTCGGGCTGGACCAAGGGTGATCGAGAAACTAAGCCGCTTGCCGAACTTGTTGCGCTTCGAATTGGTTCGGTGATTGATATCCCAGCGCCGAATGCATGCGCCGTTCGTTGTATATCTCTTCAATAAAGTATGGCAGCCTCGTGGCCACATCGCCGAATTTCTCATAACCCGCCAGATAGACCTCTTCGACTTTAAGCGTCTTCATGAAGCTTTCGGCTTGTGCATTCTGGTAAGGATTGGCCGGCGCGCTCATCGAACCAAGTAAGCCAAACTCTTCCAATGCGTCCCGATACGATCATTTGGCAGCCTCGTCGGATGGAGCAGGCCTGGGGCCGCTGATGATCGATGAGTTCTCGTTGTTGCTGACGAGTTGCAGTCGTGGTGTTTTTGTAAGGAGATCGAGTTCCATCGTGAGCTGGCCGACCTTCCGCTCTAAAGCAGCAATGTGCGCTTCATACTCTGCAACCGTTGATGCAGCAGCATCTTCCCGATCCAGCTCACCGCGATCAAACTGTCCTAGCCACATCTGCATGAGATTGGCCGACAAGTTATGAGTCTTGAGCACCTCTCGCCGCCCGAGTTTGCCGCTGCGAACTTCACTGCAGATCTGAATCTTGAACTGCAGACTGTGCCGCCGATATGGACATCGTGCTGCCATGGTGTCGCTCCTCTGGAGAAGGCTCGACAAGCGTATCACTTCATCGACTGGCCTTGGTCCAGCCCGAGGGGGTTCACTCCACTAAGTGGGTCAGTTTTCGATGCAAAACTACAGTTGACCTGCCAGGTGCTGCCGAAGACCAGCCTGCGATGCACGCTCTGCGCTTTGAACCTTTCACATCATCGACGTCGGATATGAGCTGCGGACGTTCCGCCCTCCTGCTCTCCATTTTACTTGTGTCCGGGAAAAGCAGATAACCCGGCTGGGGAAAAATATTTTCAAAAAGTGAGACAGGCGGTCAAGCCCTCTTCTTCCGGTCGATGATAATAGTTTACGGCAATGGCGACGAGCCATTGCGCGCGTTCGAAATACCTCCTGCGAAGGAGGCGTGTAGCACAAACGTGCGACATACGGCGGCGACCGCCGCACCTAGAATGACGCACTGAACAACGATGATGCTTTTTCCGGTGCGAGCGCATCGGGGGGAATTTCCGCCTGCGAAACTGCGGGATGAAACAACAATAAAAAATGCAAGACCGTTGAAACACTGTCGAATGAAAATTAATATTTTTCAGTTGCACTATGACCAGGCCAGCAAGAACATGCTCGACCCGGGTTTTATCCCGTTGGAGATTGCCGGCAATCCACGTCCTGACTGGCGTGAATATTGGGCGATCCGGCAATACTTCCTCGATACCACGCTGGAAGAGCATGACTACTACGGCTTCCTGTCTCCGCTCTTCAAGAGCAAGACATGTCTTGACTCGGGACGCGTCTTCTCCTTCATGAAAGAAAATCCGGGAGGCGACGTGTATACGTTTTCGCCGACGATCCAGGATGCCGCTTGCTATCTGAATGTCTTCGAGCACGGCAACAGATGCCATCCGGGCATGATCCCGGTGATGAAGGAATTCCTCGACGTGCTCGGTATCAACGTCGATTTCACGACCTTCATCAACGACTTCCGCAGTGCCGTTTTTTGCAATTACGTCATCGCCAAACCGGTCTTCTGGAAAAAGTGGTTTGTCATCACCGAACGACTCTTCGACATCGCTGAGAAAAAGGGCGGCCCGCTGGCGCAGAAGCTCAATGGCATCACGGAGTATCACAAGGCGCCATTGGCGATGAAGGTATTCATTGTCGAACGCATCGCGTCGCTGCTCCTGGGGCTGCTTCCAGATTTGCAGGTATACGATTTCGACATCAAATCAATGCCCTGGCAAGAAAATACCAACTACTTCGCCTATCGCAAAGAAATGGCGCTTCTCAATGCGCTCAAAGTCGCTTATCTGGATTCGTGGGATGCGGAATACCTGGAAATTTATTTTTCCCTGCGCAACAAGGTTCTGATGCATTGCGACACGACCTTCGATCACGAACCCTATGTCAATTTTTTCGAGATAGGGGCCGGCATGGATCCTGCGCGCTTGGGGAAAAACAATCCCGCCCTTCGCCAATCCCCATGATCACAGGAACCCCTTTTCTACGGTTAAATCCGCTCGTCTGATGACTATCAACATCTTCCAATTTCATTATGACCAGGCCAGCAAAGCGATGTTGGATCCAGGGTTCATGCCTTTGGAAATCGTAGGAAACCCGCGTTCTGACTGGCGTGAATACTGGGGAATACGTCATTACTTTCTTGAGAACGTGCTCGAGGAAACCAGTTACTACGGCTTCCTGTCGCCGCTATTCAGAACCAAAACGCATTTGACGGCAAAGATGCTTGCGTCGTTCATGAAGGACAATCCAGACGCCGATGTCTATACGTTTTCGCCGTCCTTGGCGGACTCCGCATGCTATCTGAACGTTTTCGAGCACGGCGAAAAATGCCACCCGGGGATGCTCTCGGTCACGGAGGATTTCTTCCGTCATATCGATGTGCACATTGATTTCAAGTCGTTGATCAACGATTTTCGCACCAGCGTCTTCTGCAATTACATCATCGCGAAGCCCGTTTTCTGGCGCAGGTGGTTTGCCCTTACCGAACGTATTTTTGACATCGCAGAGTACAAAAAAAACGATTTGAGCGCACGGCTCAACACAGCCGCAAGCTATGGAAAAAGCCAGGTGCAGACCAAGGTATTCGTCATCGAACGCATCGCCTCCGCCCTCCTGGCCCTGACGCCCCAACTGAAGATTGCCAACTATCAAATGCCGTTCGTTCCACTGCTGTACTTTCCGTGCCGCGATGAACTTAGAATGCTCAATGCACTGAAACTGGCCTACATGAAATCGCAGAGACAACACTACCTGGACGACTACCTTGCCTTGCGCCAAAGCGTGCTGATCCGCTGCGATCCGGAGTTCACAGACGAACAGCACATCGTCCAACTTTAAGAAGTATCTCCTCACTGCGAGGGGTAGGTAAAAAAAGACGAAATGAGAAGGGAACAGAGGAATGATGGAAAAATTTGTCAATCTTCACAATCTGGAAAAGGCGATGGCTGGCTTCAAGAACGCCGTGCCCTTCGATCACGTTGTCGTCGATGATTTTCTTGCGGAAGAATGCTTGGAAAAAATAAAAGATGAGTTCATTGGTTACGACGCGCCGCAATGGTTCAGCTACAAAAACCAGATTGAGGACAAGAAAGCACTGAACGACTGGAATATTTTCCCAAAAGATACTTACCAGCTGTTCCAGCATCTGAATTCGGAACGGTTTGTCGCTGCGTTATCGCGTCTGACTGGAGTGACGTTGCATTCAGATCTGGGCCTGCATGGCGGCGGCTGGCATATCCATGGCGTCGGAGGAAACCTGAATCCGCATCTGGATTATTCCATTCATCCCAAACTGGGTCTGCAAAGAAAACTGAACCTGATCATCTACGTGTCTGAACAACTCGAGGAAAAGCATGGCGGACATCTGGGGTTCTGGTCGAACGATGAAGTCGCCCGGCAGCCCGACAAGCTGATCAAGGAAATAGCGCCGAAATTCAATCGGGCCGTACTGTTCGATACGACGCAAAATTCCTGGCATGGCATGAATCGCCCCCTAGTCCAGCCGGAAGGCATCTACAGAAAAAGCCTGGCGATCTACTACCTCTGCAAGCCGGCAGAAAGCGCCGACCGGCGGGAACGCGCATTGTTCGCGCCGAGAGAAGAACAGAGAAACAATAAAGACATTGAAGATCTGATCAGAATGCGCGCAGACCTCAATCTATCCAGATTCGCCTACCGCAAGAACTGACCCTCCTCCGACTACCTACCTGCTCCAGAACGGACCGTCCCAGGCCTGCAAGGTTTCAAGAAAAACGCGCAACTTGGCCGGCAGAAATTTGCGCGCCGGGTACAGCGCATGCACCGGAATCAGCGGCGAACACCACTTAGAGAGTATTGCGGAATTAGATTTTGGGTCTGTTAACTTTTCTGACTTGGTGCTATCGGCGTATCACCCTGGAGCTCAAGGCACGAGGCCATGTCATCAACCACAAGCGTGTTGCCAGAGTCATGCGGGAGAACGAGCTGCATGCGCATCACCGGCGCAGGTTCAAGCCCATTGCAGACGCTGAGAGCAATCTCGCAGTGTTCCCTAACCGTTATCGCAACATCATCCCAAAGGAGCCGGATCGTGTCTGGGTTGCTGATATCACCTACATCCGCATCGCTTCTGGCTTTATCTATCTGGCAGTCGTTCTGGACGCCTGCAGTCGCAAGATGATCGGCTACGCCATCTCCAAACCGTAACTAGGCTGCCATGGCTTCGCTTTTCAACTATACGACCAACTTTTTTAATTATGCTCTGCCCCTAACTACCTATAGGGCTATGGCTCGGCCAACTTTAACTGCAAATTCTATTTCTTTTAAATCAAACACTTAGCACGTACTTTGTCGACCAACTTTATTCATTGTGGTCATTTGACCGCATGTTAACGCGGCATTCACACACCTTTTTCACATCGCTATTTAGCGCAACGGCACATTAACCCCGAGCAGGATCGACGAATACCGCCCCTGCCCGACATTGAGATTGCTGCTGTAGTCGACGATCAGCGACGCGCCGCTGGCCATCAGCAATCGCATGCCTAAGCCGGCTGTCCAGTTGCCGGTGAAACTGTCGTCCGAGCGGATCACGTAGGCCGGGCCTGACGAGGCCAGGTCTGCATACGAAATTCCTGCTTCGCCGGCGCCGGAGAACTGGCGGCGGTATTCAAGCCTGGCGCGCGGCGTCCACATACCGAAACGGCTCAAGTACCGGCCTTCGGTACGCAGGCCGAAAGTACCGCTGCTGGTGCGCACGCGTTGTTTGAAATAGGTCAGTGCATTGTTGCCGGCGGCGGCTTCGGTATATTGCGCCAGCGTGGTGGACGTCAGATCGACCTTGCCGTACGGTGACCACATCCAGCTGTCGCCGCGGAACTCATAGCCGCTCGACAGCGCCACGAACAGTTGCTTGCCGCCGCGTTGACCGGTGGCGAAGCTGCCGTCATCGGTCACATAGCGGGTCGAGTCGAAGTTGAGTGCGCCGTAACCGAACATGCCGTCGATGAAAATGTTCGGCGTTGGTCGCAAGCTGCCATAGACGGTGGCGACTACGCTCTGGCCGATGCTTTTGCTGCCGTTTTCACCGATATCGCTGCGGTCGCGGCTGTAACCGGTACCAGCACCGATGGTGATCTGATCGCTGAGGCGATAGTCGGCGCCCATGCTGACACCGTTGGTGGTGAAGCGGAAACCTTCCTGCTGGCCGTTGGCGTTGCGCTGACCGAAGTCGACCGTGCCGGCGATCCATAGCGACAGTTCTTGTCTGGTCTGCTCAGGCTTGGCCGGCAGTTCCGGCAATGCAGCCAGGCCATTGCCATCTGCCGCAGCCGCAGCTGATTTGGCCGCAGGCTTGCCGGCCTGGCTCAGCAACGGCCAGCCGACTTTGCGCATGCCGGCCTGCAGTGGCGAACCGACCACGCGATCGATTTCATCCTCATTCCATTGCGCCAGCAGCGGCTTGACCGGCGCGGCCGGCTGGGCAAACCCGAGGCCAAAACTGGACTGCGCCCAGCCGGTGCCGTGCAGGCTTTCCAGGCGGCGACTGAAGTTGCCCAGCTGCGCCGTCGCGAAGCGACTCGCGCTCTGGCTGTGCGCGGCGACCAGACCTTTGACCTGAACATCGTTGGCAGCATTGGTGCGCGCGGCGACGGTGATGTTCACGGTCGCGGCAGCCGACGTACCGGACGCATTGGTCAGCGTATAGCTCACCGTGGCGATGCCGGTAAACGCCGCTGCGGGTGTGAAGCTCAAGCGGAGGGGTGCACCCCCGGCACTGGCGATGGCAGCGGTGCCGGCTGCCGCAGGATTGATTGCACCGAGCGTCGCCGCAGTGAAGGGACCACCGGTGGCACCCGTGGTCAGATCGACCGACACCGTGGCGCCGGCCGCGCCGGAGATGCTCTGGTTGACGGCTACCGGCACCGCGCCGACGCTGATCGTGGCCGTCACCGGGGCCGAGGCGCCGAAGACGTTCGACAGCGTGTAAGTGAATTGCACGTTGCCGCTGAAGCCGGCGGCAGCGGTATAGACGATGTCGGTGCCACCGACCACGGCGTTGCCGGAAGTTGGTGCGCCGACAATCGTCACCGCCGTAATCGGACCGTTGGCGGCAGCAGCGCCGGCATGCAGCGTCACCGACTGGCCGGGCCGCACGCTGGCGCTTTGCGGCGGCGAGGCAGGCGCCGCCAGCGCAGCTACCGTGACGGTGACCGTGGCCGCCGGCGAAGTGCCGCCTGGTCCGGTCGCCAGATAGGTGAAGCTGTCGCTGCCGAAATAATTGGTGGCGGGCGTATAGACAATGCTCAAGCCGTTGACGACGGCGGTACCGTGTGCGGGGTTGCCTGCCACGACAACGCTGGTGATGGAGCCAGTGTCATTGAGGGTGACCGGAATCGTCACCGCCTGATTGGCATTCGTGGTGGCGTTGTCGGCTGCGGCCACGGGAACGGCCTCGCCGACCGTCAGCGTGAACACCTGCGATTTGGTCACCGGCGTCGGCGTGGTGCTGTCGTTGGCGGATGCCGTGACCGAGAAGCTGCCGCTCTGCGTCGGCGCACCGGTGATGGACGCGCCGGTGGCGCTTGTGGTGTAGGCAAGACCGGTCGGCAGGCCCGTCACGCTGACCGCGCTGTACGGCGCACTGCCGCCGCTCCAGATCAGCGTCTGACTATAGGCGGTACCTACCGTGGCGTTCCATGTCGCGGATGGCGTGATGCTGACAGTCGGTACACCGACCGTGACAGAGATGGTCGCCGGTGACGATGTGCCGACCGCGTTGGTCGCCGTGTAAGAGAACGAATCCGCTCCGGCATAGCCGATGGTCGGTGTATAGCTGAACGATGAGGTGCTGAGCACCGCGACCGAGCCATGCGTCGCACCGGTGGTGACAGTCAGCGAAGTGGCGGCCCCGCCGCTCAGCGATGCGGCAATCGTGTAGCTGCCGGCGCCGCTGTTATAAGCGACCGTGACGCTGGACGCAGTGGCAATCGGCGCGCCCGCACCGACGTTGCCGGCGAAGCCTTGTGTTCCGCTGAAGCCATTGACGTCAGTTGCTCTGAGCGTAAAGGAATACGCGCCGGCCGCAGAAGGCGTGCCGGTGATGGCGCCGGTGGCTGCTGTCAGATTCAGGCCGGTCGGCAACGCACCGCCGATGACGGTATAGGTGTACGCGGGGCTGCCACCGCTGGCGCTCGCCTGCAGAGTGGCAGGTACGCCGCGCTGGAGCGTGGCCGCGCCGATCGACACACTGATCGTCGGCCCCGTCACGGTCAGCGTGTAAGTGCGCGAACCGGTGGCAGCGGTACCGGTGGAGCTGTCAGCAGCGGTGACCGTAAAGGAAAAGGTTCCGGCCTCGGTCGGCGTTCCCGACAGCGTTGCCGTACCGGCATTGAAGCTCAGGCCGGCGGGCAAGGTGCCGGTCTGGCTGTAGATATAAGGACCGCTGCCGCCGCCGGCGCTGAACGACTGGTTGAATGCCGATACCGTCGTCGCACTGAGTGCGGCGCCGCTTGGCGACACAGTAATCGTCGGCGCCGTCATCGTCACGCTCACGGTTGCCGGTGCCGAGGTTCCGCCTGCATTGGTGGCGGTGTAGGCGAACGAATCCGGGCCGTTGTAGCCGATGGCCGGGGTGTACCTGATGGTGGTGCCGCTGATGAGGGTCGCGCCGTGCGACGGTGGGCTGGAGACCGCCACGGATGCCGTCGCGCCGCCGCTGAGCGACAGCGTCACCGGGTTGAGCGTGCTGTTGTATGTCACCGCCAGACTGGCCGGGCCTGCCACCGGCGGCGAAGTCGCTGCACCCACGGTGATATTGAAGGTAATGGTGTTGTCGTTTTCGTCCTTGGCGGTGAACGTATCCGAAAGTTGGCCGTTGCCGTTGTTGGAGTAGGTAATGTAGGTATTGGTGTCGCCCGTCGCAGGAGTTGCTGCGACGATGCTGCCATTTGCGGGATTCGTCAGAATGCCGTTCCATCGGCTGGACGAACAAGTGTCAAAGTGAAGCTGAATTTGCTGGCCGGAGGCGACTGCGCCTGTGATTGTCCCCGCAAGGAGAAACGGCAGCATAGGCCGGATTGACCCAGCTTCCCAGCAGCAGCAGCAACGTCAGCGCCACTGTCAGCAGCGGCGCCGTCGCCAGTGCAATCGCGCTTGCCCATATCCCGCTTGTGGCAATACATGCACGTCGCCACGGCGACATTGGTGACGATGAAAGAATGCGGCTTGCGACGCCGATGGAACTAGGTTGAAGCATGCATCCCCCTGGATGGCCGTGCGAATGTTCTGAAGCCGGTGTTCGCAATCTGATGTCGCTGTGGCCGGGATTTTTTAGATGAAAACGGCATCCGTGAATACGCCGCAGAGACAAAGGCGCACTCTTGTTTTTTTAATCTGCTTCTGTGCTGCGCAGGCGTTTCCGACGACGCGGAGAAAGTGACGAACGCGTGACGTCACTCTCCGTAAACCCTTTCCGGTTTTGCGTGGCGGCCTTGTCTTTGTTGATGGACAGCCCGGTTTCCGCACGCGAGTGTAGTTCACTTTTTTTCGGGACTTGACCGGGTGTCTCACTTTTTAGATTTTGTTTGCTATCAGGGATAGCGCGCGTTGTCGGGCCTGAGGGGAAAATGAGGTGCGTCGGCGTACTGCGATTCCTGCTCGCCGGTCTTCCCCCGGATGCATCACGCCCTTGCAGACCCAGGCCTGGCTGAGAAATGTCAGAATTGGCTATCGAAGACGTCCGACTTATCGCAAAATCACAACTCAGGCACCGTCACCCGAAATCAGCCGCCTCACCACCTCAGCCACCTCAGCCAAGCCATGAAACACGCCGATCATCAAGTCCGCCTCTTCCTCGAGATCTGCCGCTGCCCCACCCTCTCGGAAGCCGCCAATCTGCTCGGCATGAGCCAGTCCAGCCTGAGCCGCACGCTGGCCGGCCTGGAGGTCGAGGTCGGCAATCAGCTGTTCGACCGCAACGGTCGCGGCATCAAGCTGACCGAGGCCGGCATCCGCTTGCGCGACGCCGCGCGCCCCGCCTACGATGCCATCGACGATGTCGTCAGGCAGTTGCGCAACGAGCAAGGCCGGACCACGGGCAGCATCAAGGTCGCCACCATCCACACGCTGAGCTACTACTTCATGGGCAACGTGGTCGCCAGCTTCATGAGCCAGCGGCCGGCGGTGAATATTTCGGTGGTCGGCAGGAGCTCGCCGGAGGTGGTCGATCTGGTCGAGGCGGGCAAGGCCGAGATCGGCTTTGTCTACGACACGGCGGTCGCCACCGATGCGGTGGACATCACGCCGCTGTTTGAAGAGACGATGGTGCTGGTGGTGCAGGCCAGCTCGCCACTGGTGAACAAGGCGTCGGTCGATCTGGCGGCGCAAGAGATTCCGCTGGTGGCTTTCCCGCCGCATTACGCGTTGCGGCGCATGCTCGACCGCCACGGCTTTACGCCGAAGATCTCGGCGGAAGTCGAAACCGTCGACGCCATGCTCAAGCTGGTCTCGCTGACCTCGGCATGCTGCGTTCTGCCCGACCGCATCTCCGCGGAATTGCTGCACGACTACGGCCTGGTGCGCGTGCCGCTGGCCGGTCCCGCGCTGAAGCGGCGCATCGTCGCCATCACCAGGAAGGGGCGCGCGAAGACGGCGCTGGTCGACTTCATCCTCGATATTGCGCTGGAGCACAGCAAATAAAAAAATGCATAGCAGCTATGCATCCGGCGTCATGGATTAAATAAAGTCCGTCACCAATACTTCCTCCCATTCCAAACCAGATGAGGAGAAGTGATGGAACTGCGAAGCAAGGAGTATTTCGACCAGCGAGCCACGCAGGAAATGCAGCAGCATCTCGGCAAGAGCAATCGCTCGCTGCGCGAGACGCTCGCTTATGCGGCCCGCATCCTGGCGATGACGGGACAGGAAGCCGGTCTGGCGGGCCAGATCAGCGCCCGCTCCGAACGCGCCGGCGCTTACTGGACACTGCGTTTCGGCCTCGGTTTCGACGAAGCCACGCCGGAAGATTTCATCGAGGTCGACGGCGACCTCAACACCCTGTCCGGCACGGGCATGGCCAATCCCGCGACGCGCTTCCATCTCTGGGTGTACAAGGCGCGGCCGCACTGCAACAGCATCATCCACACTCACTCTCCCTACGTCTCGGCGCTGGCGGCGGCCAGGCAGCCGCTGGTGGTATCGCAGATGGACATGACGCCGTTCCACAACGACTGCGCCTTCCTGCCGGACTGGCCGGGCGTGCCGATCGCCGATCAGGAAGGCGTGATCATCTCCGAAGCGATGGGCCGCAACCGCTCGATCATCCTGGCCAGTCACGGCCAGCTGACCACCGGCGACTGCGTGGAGGAAGCCACCTATCTGGCGGTCTATCTGGAACGCGCGGCACGGATGCAGGTCCGCGCGCGCGTGTTCGGCCCGACCACGCCGCTGCCGGATCATCTCGCCGCCGAGGCGCACGACTACCTGCTGAAGCCGTCGATTGTCAAAGGCACCTTCGATTACTGGTGCCGCCAGGACGACGCTTCCCGCTGACCGGGATACACAAGAAAAAAGAGGAGAGACGAAATGCAAGGAAATGCAGAACTGGACGCGCGCAGCGTCCCGCACGAGGAAAAGAAAAGCCGCCAGCACGTGATCGCCGGCATCGCCAGCATGCTGGGCACCACCATCGAATGGTATGACTTCTTCATCTACGGCACCGCCGCCGCATTGATTTTCAACAAGCTGTTCTTCCCGGCCTTCGACCCGCTGACGGGCACGCTGGCGTCCTTCGCCACGTACACCGTCGGTTTCCTGGCGCGGCCGCTGGGCGGCATCGTGTTCGGCCACTTCGGCGACAAGATCGGACGCAAGTCGATGCTGCTGATCACGTTGCTGATGATGGGGATCCCGACCATCATCATCGGCCTGATTCCGACCTACGAGCAGATCGGCTACTGGGCGGCGGTGATCCTGGTGATCATGCGCATCATCCAGGGCCTGGCGGTCGGCGGCGAATGGGGCGGCGCGGTGCTGATGGCGGTCGAGCATGCACCGAAAGGCAAGAAGGGATTCTTCGGCAGCCTGCCGCAAACCGGCGTGGCGCCGGGCCTGATCCTGTCATCGCTGGCGATGGCCGCCGTGGCGCGCCTGCCCGAGGCGGACATGCTGGGCTGGGCGTGGCGCATTCCGTTCGTCGCCAGCGTGGCCTTGCTGATCGTCGGCTGGTTCATCCGCATCAAGGTGGCCGAATCGCCCGACTTCGAGAACATGAAGAAGCACGGCCAGGAAGTGAAGCTGCCGGTCGTCTACGTCCTGAAGCATCACTGGAAAAGCCTGCTCACGGTCTGCGGCGCGCGCCTGGCGGAAGTCACCTGGTTCTACACCGTCGCCACCTTTGCGCTGTCCTACGGCACCCTGCAGCTGGGACTGACCAAGGGCCTGATGCTCAACGCCATCATCGTCGGCGCACTGGTTGCACTGTTCTTCATGCCGATGACCGGAATACTGGGCGACCGGTTCGGGCACCGCAAGATATTTGCGCTCGGCGCCATCGGCATCTGCCTGTTCGGCTTCGTGTTCTTCAGGCTGCTGGCATCCGGCACCGAGGCCTACATCTATCTGGCGATGGTGATTGCGATCGGCGTGATCTACTCGCTGCTCTACGGTCCGGAGGGCAATCTGTTCTCGGTGCAGTTCCCGCCGCACGTGCGCTACAGCGGCATCTCGCTGGCGGTGCAGGTCTCCGGCGCCATCGGCGGCGGGCTGGCGCCGCTGGTCGCGACCTGGCTGCTCAAGATCAACCACGGCAATCCGCTGCTGCTGGCGACCTGGCTGACCTGCCTCGGCGTCATTGCCGTTGCCAGCGTGTCACTGATGAAGGCGAACGACTGACTGTTCCATCCGGCCTCCCATTGCAGTACGCTGCGATGAGGAGGCAAACCCGCAAAAACCGAGGAGACGTGCAATGAACCAGAAAGCCGACAAGTCCTTTGACGAACGCCTGAGCGGACGGCTGTCGCCCACCGTGGGCGGTTCGACCTATGTCCGTCCGCAGGAAATGGACTGGAAGCCGTCGCAATTCGAGGGCGTTGAAATCAAGGTGCTCTACGAAGACAAGGAAGCCGGTGAAATGACCTGCCTGCTGCGCTGGCAGCCGGGCACCACCTTGCCGATGCACAGGCATGCCGACCTGGAGCAAAGCTATGTGCTGGCGGGATCGTTTTCCGACCACGACGGCATCGCCCACGCCGGCGAATACGTCTGGCGCAAAAAGGATTCGCTGCACGAGACCCACAGCGCCGAGGGCTGCATCATCCTGGCGATCTATCGCAAACCCAACATCTTCAGGAATAGCGCAGGTTTCGACCCGGCTACCCGCAAGCAGATAAAGACGCAACGCGCCCCCGTGACGAAACAGGAAAAATAGGCGCAGACATTGTCTGCACCTGCCCCGGAGCAAGTCGGGACGTGGCGAAAGCCATCGCGACGGGCATAGTAAAATCGCGGACGATGAACAAGATACCGACCGACAGGCAAGGGTCGCCGGCCCCCTCCCGATCAGCCCGACTGCTGCCGCCACGGCCGGACACACCTCTGTCGCCGGAAGCTGCGCTCGCCAGAAAACAGGCCCGCGAACAGAAAGACGCCCAGGTGCGCGGGGTCGCCTCGATCGCGGACATGCGCGAGGCCATCCGGCACGCGAGCCGCGGCCTGCCTCCCCTCTCCGAAGTACCGCGCGTCGGCGTCCTCGACGCCGTTGCATTCAATGCGCAGGCAGCGAAAGGCCTGCCGTTCATCATTACCGATCTGGTCGAAAAATGGCCGCTGTGCGCACTGACGCCGCAAGACCTGCGCGAAGATTTCGGCGAGCTGCAGGTGCGCGCGCGGGTCGGCGATTACGTCAACACCGCGTTCGCCACCGACCGCGCGATGCAGGACATGCCGCTGCGGGAATATCTCGATCTGGTGGCCGACGCCGATGCGGATCCCGGCTTGCCGCCGTACGTGGGCAATCTGGAAATGCGGGCGCTGAACAGGCTGTGTCACTGGCCGGCCTATTTCAGGAAGATGGGGCCGCCGCGTTTCTGGCTCGGTCCTGCACGCACGGTGACCCCGTTGCATTGCGACTACGACGACAACATCTTTGCGCAGATCCGCGGCGCCAAGCGCATCTTTCTGGCGCCACCGCATCACGATGAATTCCTCTATCCGCGCGAGGCCAACGCTATCCTGTTCGGCTCGCCCTTCGATCCCGAAGCGCCGGATTTCGACAGGTTCCCACTGGCGCGCCAGGCGGCGCTGACCGAATGCATCGTGCAAGCGGGCGAATTGCTGTATGTGCCGGCGGGCTGGTACCACCAGGTGCGCGCGCTGACGTTTTCGCTGTCGGCCAATCGCTGGGCCAGGGCGCAGCCGCTGGTGTTGAGCGGCGCCGCCCCGGCGTGAACGCCCTTCAGAACTGCATCTGCACGCCCAGATTGGCCATGTTGCGGCGGAAGTAGCCGTAGCCGATGTTGGAAGGATTGTCGATGTGCGTGTACTGCGCACGGATCACCATGTTGCGTCCGGCGTAGCGGCTGACGTCCCACAGCGCCGAAAGCGAACCGATCACCTGGCGATCAATGCGCGGCTGGTCGAACAAGGCCATCGCCTGGTCGTAGCGCACATCGGTGTAGCTCAGATTGGCGCCGAGCAGCACATCGGGATGAACGCGATATTGCAGGTAGACGCTGGGACCGGACAGGCGGCGTGAATACACCGCGGCGCGGGCCTGCTCGCGCTGCCACAGATATTCGCCGCCGACTTGCAGATTGGGCGTCAGTTGCGCGATCGCGCCCATGCCGCCCTGCCAGGTATCGGCATCGCGGCTGCTGTCGGTGTGGACGACGCGTTTGGCATAGCCGCCGATGGCGGTCAGCGAGACCGTGTCGTTGAGTGCGTGCGCAACACGGCTCACCAGGCCCGGCGACGTTTCCTGCAAGCGCCCGTCGAGACGCGAGTAGCGCACGTTGGGCTGCAGACTGGCGGACCAGGCCTTGTCGCTATAGACCAGCGCGCTCGCCAGCGTGGTGCTGTCGTTGTTGTAGTCCTGCCGATCGAAGTAACCGGTGCCGAACCATGCCGCCTGGAACAGCAGCGAGAAACGCTCATCCAACCGTACCGCGTAGCTGCCGTTGAGTCCCAGGGCGGCGCCTGCCGATTTGCGCGGCATGGCCTCTTCCACCAGGTCGAAAGTGACCGGAATCCCGCCAATGACGGCCGGCACGCTGCGCGAGACCGGACCGGCATTGGTGTTGTCGTCCCAGGTCATGCCCATGTACAACTGCAACGCCCATGGCTTGTCCCTGGAACCCAGGCTGGCCGAGACCGGATCGTTGGGGCGCAATTGCGCCGACAGCTGATCCAGCATCGCGCGCGCCTGGCCTTCGCTGGCGCCGGCGGCCTCGGTCAGCAAGGTCGCAGCATCCGCCTGGCGTCCCATGGCCAGATACAGCCCGGCCAGCTCGATCCTGGGCGCCGCAGCGCCGGGAGCCAGCGCAACGGCGCGGCGATAGTATTGCTCGGCCTGCGCGCGCGCATGCGTGGCGCTGGAACAGCGTCCCAGCAGCAGCATGCGTTCGGCTTCGGTATCGTCCTGCGGCAGCGTGTCGCGCAGCAGCGCGCAGGCCAGGTCGGGACGTTTTTCGGCGAGGGCGCGACGCGCGAACGCCAGCTCCAGCGCATTCTGTTCGCGCAGCGCCGCTTGCCGCCCGCCGGCATCGGCATCGCTCTGGGCACGGGCGGGATGGATGACCGCTGCAAAGCACAGAGTCAGACACAACGCGCGCGGCACGGCGCGATGTAGGGACGACCGGGAAAGAGATGCGCTCATGTCAGCGCTGCGCCTTGTACGAACCTGTTCCGGTCAATGAGCCGCCGCCGTTCTGCATGGACCAGCTGCCGGCCAGTCGTTCGCCCGTCGGGCCGTAAAAGCGGCCGTTCATCACGAATCCGGTCACCGCTTGCCCCCCATACGTGCCCGACATCGAGCCGCCGAGGTAGCCGCCCAGCAGCGATAGCGTAAAGGTCGTGCTGCCCTGGCCGTTGGCGAAAGTAATGCTCCCCGGGACAACCGGAGCGCCGCTCTTGATCGTCGCGAAATCGACCGTGGCCTGGAAGGTGCCGCTCACGCTCGCGCCCGAGTTGAGCGTACCGCCGACCGGACCGGTATAGGTGGCTTGCATGGACGTCGGAAAGCTCGCCAGCGGCGTGACCATGTTGGCCGTGACATAAGCGAACGACTGTTGTTGGGCTGCGTTCGCGGCGGCCTGCTCCTGCCGCTGTTGCAGCAATGCGGTATTGGTGTCGCTGCTGCTCGCTACGGCGCCGGCGAGCATGGCCGCCTGCAATGCCGCCGCTACTCCCGCCGGTGCGGTGGCAATGCCTCCCGCGCTGATCCCCACGGCAGCAGCGGCGCTGCCTTGGCCCAAAGCCAGATGCGCCGCGACCTCGCCGGGCGTCGCCGGTGCGGCGTGGGATGTTTCGCCATCGCCGAGCAAGGCAAGCAGCTGCTGCCGGCGTGGCGCCGGGGGTGCGATTTCAGGCGTGAGCGACGATTGCGATGCGGTCCGCAGCTCTTGTCTTATTTCTTGTTTCGCTTCTTGCTGCAGGTCTTGTTTTGTCTGTTGAGCCTGTTGCGTTTGCGGCGTTTGCGGCGTTTGCGGCGTTTGGGATGTTTGGGATGTCTGTTGCGCCTGCTTTGTCTGCTCTTGTTTCGTCTGCTCCTGCGCCTTCACCTGTTGTTGCGGTTGTTTCAGTGTTTCCTTGAGCTCCTGCTCCTGTTGCACCGTCTGCTGCGATTCCTTCGTTGTCTTTTGCTGCCCGGGCTGCCCCTGCTGCTCCTGCTGCTCTCGTTTCGCCAGTTGCTGCCCGGCCTGCTCCTGCGCCGTTTGCTGTTCCTGCTTCGTTCGTTCTTGCTGTTTTATCTTTTGCTGCAGCCGTTCCAGGGTTTCCTTGAACTGCAGAGCTTCCTTCTCCCGTTGCTGTTGCCCTTGCTTCGTTTGCTGACCGGGATCGGCATTCTGGAGTTCTGCGCGCTGCTGCTGGATCAGCGAAAAAATCGACGTCAGCTCCATCCCTTCCATGTTCACCGGCGATGCTCCTGCCGGAACCTGCGCCGGCGCTGCGGTCGCCAGCGCCATCAACGGCAAACCCAGCGACAGGCGGATCATTGCAGGAATACGCAGTGCGGATCCGCTGTGACGAAGCCCCCGGACGTGCGGCTGACGAGTGGTTGGCATGCTCTCCCCTTGAATTGCCGATAGCGGCGATTGTTTTCTGTGGGCATCATGCTAAAACCGGGCGGGACGGGGGTAAATACTGCATTTGTAGTATTTGCCGCGGCTGCGGTGATTAAGAACCTGTTCACGATCCCGTCGCCGGTCGCGAACGGGCTCTAAGGCGAAGGGGCGAACAGGTTGCTGCGCAGGGCGTAGGCGGTGACTTCGGCGACGTTGTGCAGCGACAGTTTGACCATCAGGTTCTGGCGATGCTTGCGCACCGTCAGCACCGACAGATGGAGCCGGGCGGCGATGTCGTTGCTGGAAGCGCCTTGGGCGATGAGCGCGAGGACTTGCTGTTCGCGCGCGGTGAGGGCTGCCGGCACCGGCGGTGACGGCAAGTCCGTCATGCTGCCGAGCCCCTTGCTGAGATAGACGATGCCCGACAGCACCAGGGAAATCGCGTGCAGCAGTTCATCGGCATTTTCATGCTTGAGCACATAGCCGTCGGCGCCGGCCTCGAAAGCCGCTCGCACCGATGCAGCGCCGGGGCTGCCGGTGAGGATCAGCACGCGCACGTTCGGCAAGGAGGCCTTGATGCGCCGGGTCAGCTCGATGCCGTGCAGGCCGGGCAGGTCGAGATCGAGCAGCAGCAGGTCCGGCTGGTGTTCGCGCAGCAGCCGCTCGACCTCGCCGCCGTCGCCGGTGTCGGCCACCACGCACAGATTCGGCCGCGTCGAAACAAGCAATTTGAGACCGTCGCGAATGATCGCGTGATCTTCCGCCAGCACTATGTTTTTCATTCCCGCCTTCTCCCCAGCAAGGCAAGCCCGCGCTCGCGCCTGTTGATCAAATGAGTTCTACAGTAAACTGCCTTGCAACCCGGCAAGCCTGCCGCCCGTAGCCAACGGTATCCCACCACAATGACACGCCTGCTCCCCACCCAGGACCGCTCAGTGTATCTGGAACTGGTCAATACGCTGTATCGCCAGTCGCCGCCGATCTTCCTCGGCAATGCTGCGGTGGCGGGCCTGACGATGTTCCTGCTGTGGAACGAAGTGGCTCATGCCGCGTTGCTCGGCTGGGCGGCGGCGATCTATCTGGTCACCGCGCTGCGCATCGTGCTGGTGTGGCGCGATCGCCGCAGCCTGGGCACCGCTGCAGAGGCCACGACATCGCGCCGTTGCTGGCGCTACGTCGCGTGGGCGGGCGTATCCGGCTGCCTGTGGGGCGCAATGGGGCTGCTGTTTTTCTCTCCCGAGAATACCATCGTGACCGTCTACATCTGCATCGTGCTGGCCGGCATGACCGGCGGCTCGGTGGCGTCGCTGTCGTCGTTCTGGCCGGCCTATTACGTCTATGCCCTGCCGACGGTGCTGCCGTTCGCCATGCGCTCGTTTGCGCACGGCACCCATCTGTTTTCGGTGCTTGGCGTGCTGTCGCTGTTCCTGCTGGGCGTCAACCTGGCGTATAGCCGGGTGATCCAGCGCACCGTGCGCGACGCCATTGCGCTGCGCTTCGAGAACAATGCCCTGATCCGCCAGCTTACCGAAGAGAAGGAACGCGCCGAACAAGCCAATCGCAGCAAGTCGCAGTTCCTCGCCGCGGCCAGCCACGACTTGCGCCAGCCGGTGCATGCGCTCGGCCTGTATATCGCCACCCTGCGCACGGTGGCCCAGGCGCCGCATATCGAGCCCGGCACGGTCGACATGCTGGCCGGCCGGTTGCAGTCGGCGCTCACCGGCATGTCGCAGTTGCTGAACGTGCTGCTGGATATTTCGCGCCTCGATGCCGGCGTGGTGCGGATCGAAAAACACCGCTTCAGCGTGCAGGAAACCTTCACTCTGCTGGCCAACCAGTTCGCCCAGGCCGCAGCCGCCAAGGGCTTGCAGCTCAAGGTCAGGCCCACCACGGCCTGGCTCGACACCGATCCGGTGTTGTTGCACAACATCCTGGCCAACCTGCTCTCGAACGCCGTGCGCTATACGGAAAACGGCAAGATCCTGCTCGCCTGCCGGCGCCGCGGCGGCATCGACGGCGAGGCGCTGGAGATCTGCGTCATCGATACCGGCGTGGGTATCGCGGTCGATCAGTTCGCGCATATTTTCCGCGAGTTCTACCAGGTCCACAACATCGCCCGCGACCGCGAGCAAGGCCTCGGACTGGGACTGGCGATCGTGCAGCGCACCGCCCAGCTGATCGATGCGCGCATCGGCCTGCGCTCCGTCCCGGGCAGAGGCTCGTGCTTCTCGCTGCGCCTGCACGGGCCTCTTGACGCCGCGCCGCCGGACGTTCAGCCCGCTTTTGCCACCCCGGCTCCCGTCGCCAGCGCTTCCGCCACACCGAACGCCACCGTGCTGGTGGTCGACGATGACAAGCAGGTGCTCGACAGCATGCAGATCCTGTTGCACAGCTGGGGTTACACCGTGCTCTTCGCGCGTTCGCTGGAACAGGCGCTGGCGGCACTGCACGACGACGCGCACCGGCCGGACCTGGTGATCAGCGACTTCCGCCTGGCCGATAACGTCACCGGCATCGATGTGATCCGCGCCGTCTTTCAGGCCACCGGCGACGAGGTCCCGGCCATCATCGTCACCGGCGACACCTCGCCGCAAGGCATCGCACTGGCCAGCGCCAGCGGCTATCAGGTGCTGCACAAGCCGCTGGACCCGCAGCAACTGCGCGCAGCCATCTCGCAGCTGCTGCTGGAGCCGCGGCATCGGAGCAGTGAGCGGGACTGAAGGTGGGACTAAAGGCGGCACTGAAGGCGGAGGAATGCCGCGATTGCCACATCGAAGGTGTGAGATGCGCTCCGCGCAACCGGGCGATCCCGGAGATGGAAACCGTACCTGATCAGCGCGGTTGCAACGTCATCGGCTGCATCCACAGTTTGTTGAGTCCGTTGTACTTGAGCCATTCCTCGCCGCCGCGCTGGAGGATGCTGTCGCTTGCCGCCGGATCGGACAGGTCGATGATTTCCGAATCGATGATGTCGCCGTTGTTGTCGTAGCGGAACGCCTTCACCACCGGCTTGGTCAGCCCGCCCGCGCTCTGGCGGATCACTAGCCCGAGGCGGCCGGATTCCATTTTCAGCAGCGACCCAATTGGATAGATGCCGAGCGTCTTGACGAAGGCCGACAGCAGGGTCTTGTCGAAATGGCCGCTCCAGGACGCCATGGCGGTGAGCGACTCGGCCGGATCCCAGCCTTTTTTGTAGGGACGGTCGGAAGTCACCGCGTCGTAGACGTCGCAGATCGACGCCATGCGCGACAGCAATGAAATGCCGGCGCCGCTGAGGTTGTCGGGATAGCCCGTGCCGTCGATTTTTTCGTGATGATGCAGGCACACCTCGATGGCGTATTGCGGGATGTTGGGATTCTTGATCAGGTGGTTGTAGCCGAGCACCGGATGGCGGCGCACGATGTCCAATTCGGCCGGCGTCAGGCCGCCCGCCTTGTGCAGGATCGGCACCGGGATGAAGGCCTTGCCGACGTCGTGCAGCAGACCCGCGAGACCGGCTTCCTTGCAGGCGGGTTCATCCATGCCGATGGTGCGGCCCAGGGCCACCATCAGCGTGCAGACGGCGACCGAATGCATGTAGGTGTAGTCGTCGGCAAGCTTGAGCCGGACGATGCTGGTCATGGCGGCGCTGTTGCGCATGATCGACGCCGTCACCTGATCGACCAGGTCGACGCAGCGGTCCATGTCGATGACGCGGCCCATGCGGATGTCGGCGAACATCGCCTTGGTGGTGTCCTTGGCGTTTTCGCACAACCGTTGCGCCTGCTCCAGCTCTTCGAAGAAAGGATCGGCGCCGATGGCGACCGGCAATTCATCGCGCAAACCCGGTGCGGCTTCGGCGCTTACGGGTTCAGCGCCGGACTCCGGACCGGCCTCTGGTTCTGCTTCCTGCTGTTCCGGCTCTTCCACCGCGACGTCCTTGCCCTGCTCGACGTCGATCCAGCAATACATAATCCCGCTGCCGCGCGCCTGCTTCAGATGGGCGACGTCTTTCAGCAGGAAGCGATTTTTCCAGAACGGGTGGTCCAGCCATGCAGCTTCGAAGCCGCAGAAGTACATTCCCAGTTCGAGTTCGTCGACTTTGATCTTTTTCAAAAGGCTCATGTTTCTGCAATCTGCTCAGGCTAGGACGAATGGCGCGCTGTTTTAGCGTTGATTATCTCTCCGGCCCAAATAGTATTGCAAACGTGCAAAGCGCGACTCTTTTTTTTACCTATTGTTAAAAATGAAATAGTTTTCCGAGCTGTATCAAGTGAAGTGCTTGCGCAGCGCCTGATCCGCGTCGGCACGGGCCTGAGCCAGCGCATGCGGGCCGAATGCCGTCCCCTGCACCGAGAAAAAATGCAGGTCGTGCAAGCCGATCGATGCCAGAATGGTTTTCAGATAGGTCGTCAGGAAATCCGGCTGACGCGCTCGCTCGCCGGAGTACACGCCGCCGGACGACACCGCGATGTATACCGGCCGGTCGCGCAGCGTGCCGATCTTTCCCTGCGGGGTTACATCGAAGGTGCGCCGAATACGCACCACATGGTCGATCCACGCCTTCAATGCTGACGGCACCGTCAGGTTATGCATGGGTGTGCTGATGAGAACTGCATCGGCCTGCTCCAGCTCGCAGATCAGTTGTTCCGAACGGGAGATGGAACCCTCCACAGAAAATCCCGCCGGCTCCCGGGCCGCGCCTAGCACGTCGGCATAGTTGGCGTCGACATGCGCCACGTCGCCCTCGGCGGCGTTGCGCCGGACTACCGCCAGTGCAGGCGTACGGCTCTGCAGGAAGCTGATGATTTTCTGGGAGAGCCGGTAGCTCTCGGATTCTTGCCCCCGCGGGCTGCAGCTGAGATGCAAAATGTTCATTGTTGATTCATTCGAAGTTCAGGTTTCAGGATTGAGACATTGGCGTTCATTTTAAGAAGCCCCATGCTTCATCCCCAAGATCCATGAATTGGCATTTTGATTGATCCATGATGGAATAAATTCGCCTTGCCTGTACATCGGCACCAGTAGCATCATGGCATGGTCAATTTCAAATTCCGAGACAACTTTTACCAGACCATGCTTCCCCCCAAGACCAGCCCCGCCAGTCCCCTTGCGCCTCTGGATCCGCAGGCAACGGCGCCGTACTATCGCCAAATCTACGACCGTTTCCGCAGCGCCATCGCCGCCGGCGTGCTCAAGCCTGGCGACCGTATTCCGTCGGCCCGCGCGCTGACCCAGGAACTGGGACTGGCGCGCGGCACCATCGAGGCAGCGTATTCACTGCTGGCGGCGGAGGGCTATATCCAGGCGCGCGGCCAGGCCGGCACCATCGTCACGCCCGACCTCAGGCCACGTCTGGCCGGGGCCGGATTGCCGCCACCTGACCAGGCGCCGGCCAGCAGTTTCCGGCCCGATTCCATCCTGCCGTTCCAAATGGGCCTGCCCGCGCTCGATACCTTCCCGCGCAAGATCTGGGCGCGCCTGGGAGCGCGTTGTGTGCGCGCCATGCAAGCAGCCGACATGGCGCACCCCTCGGTCTACGGTTTGCCGGCGCTGCGCACCGAGATCGCTTCTTACCTGCAACTGTCGCGCGGCATCCGATGTTCTCCGGCTCAGGTGTTCGTCACTGCCGGCTACCGCCATACCATGGAATTGATCTGCCACTCCTTGCTGAAAAGCGGCGACCGCATCTGGGTCGAGGATCCCGGCTATCCTCCCACGCGCGAGTTGCTGGCACACATGGGTATGAACGCAGTGCCGGTGCCTGTCGACGAAGACGGCATGCAGGTCGCATATGGCATCGCCACAACGCCGCGCGCACGCGCGGCCGTAGTCACGCCGGCGCATCAGAGTCCGCTGTGCGTGTCGCTATCTCTGCCGCGTCGGCTGGCCTTGCTGGAATGGGCGGCGCGCAGCGGCGCCTGGATCGTCGAGGACGATTACGACGGCGAATACCGCTACGTCAGCCGCCCGCTGCCGGCGCTCAAGAGCCTCGACCGCGACGGTCGCGTGCTGTATGCAGGCACCTTCAGCAAGGTGCTGTTCCCAAGTATCAGGCTGGCCTACCTAGTGGTGCCGGAGTCGCAGGTGGAATGCTTTGCGGCGGTCAGCCAGGTGTTTGCCGCAGGCATTCCGGCGCTCACGCAGGAGATCGTCACCGCCTTCATTGCGGAGGGGCATTTCGCACGCCACATCCAGCGCATGCGCAAGCTCTATGTCGAACGCCGCGACGCCGTCCGCAACGGACTGGAGCGCGTGCTCGGCAAGTACATCCGCATCGAATCGCCGCCCGGCGGCATGCACCTGATCCTGCGCCTGCGCGGCCGCATGTCGGACCGCAAGCTGGTGGCGCGCATGCGCGAGGATGGCCTGTACGCCGAAGCGCTGACCGACTGGACCACCGACGGCGCGCGCGTGCCGGCGCTGCTGGTCAACTTCACCAACGTGGCCTCCGAAGCTGCCGCCGAAGCGCTTGGACGGCGCATCCTGGCGCTTCTGTAAGTGATGGACGCCATGTCGCATCCGCCGTCATGGTCCATAATCCAAGTCTATTTATGGACCTTCCAGACTAGGCCAAGCCGGCGCACCATGGAGTCTCTTCAATGACAAACACAAGGACTCATCATGAACAAGCGCATCGACTACGCCAACGCGTCACCTGAAACTTACAAGGCCTTCGGCGGCGTCTACTCCTCCCTACTCAAAGGCAGCCTGCCAAAGGCGCTGATCGACCTGGTCTACCTGCGCGTGTCGCAGATCAACGGCTGCGCCTTTTGCATCGACATGCATACCCGCGACCTGCTCAAGTCCGGCCTGGCCATCGACAAGCTGGTGCTGGTGCCGGTCTGGCATGAAGGCGGCGCCCTGTTCAGCAATCGCGAACGCGCCGCACTAGCCTGGGCCGAAAGCGTGACCCGCGTTGCCGAGACCGGCGTGCCCGACGCCGACTACGCCGCGGCCGCAGCCGAGTTCAACGCCAAGGAACTGGCCGATCTCACCTACGCGATTGGCCTGATGAACGCCTTCAATCGTTTCGGTGTTGCTTTCCGTCCCGCCCCTGCTGCTGCTGCAGCTTCCGCTTAAGGCATTTTCTCATCGCGCCCGGCCGCACGGCCCGGCGCATTAACCACGGATATCTCCCATGGCATGGCTACTCTTGAGCATTGCAGGCGTACTTGAAATCGGCTTCGCCTTTGGCATGAAGGCCTCGGCCGGCTTCACGCGCCTGATTCCTTCGCTGCTGACGGTCGCAACCGGCCTGTCCAGCGTGATCCTGCTGTCGCTGTCCTTGCGCACGCTGCCGGTAGGCACCGGATATGCGGTATGGACCGGCATCGGTGCGGCCGGCACGGCGCTGTTGGGCATGGTCCTGCTGGGCGACTCGATAGCGCCGCTACGCCTGCTGTGCATTGCGCTGATCCTGGCAGGTGTGATCGGGCTCAAGCTGGTGGCTACAAGCTGACCTTCTCCCGGGCGCCGCCGTTGCCGGGAGTCCTACACAGCGTCGAGGTTGAAAGACTGTGCCGCTCCCGGCATACTGCACCATACCCTCTGCTGGCCCATGCTGGTGAGCATGCAGCGCTGTTGCGTCCGGTCATGCGCGGAGGCCCTCGATAAGGAACACCGATGCACAGCAGTCAACCCGCCCACCTGGCGCTCACCGATGCACAGCGCTTCCAGCTGATCATTTCCGCCATCCGCGACTATGCCATCTACATGCTCGACCCGCAGGGCAAGGTCACCAGTTGGAACAAGGGCGCGCAGCAGTTCACCGGCTATTCCAGCGAAGACATCCTTGGTTCGCATTTCTCCGTGTTCTACCCCCTGCCGGAGCGCGAAGCCGGCCTGCCCCAGCGCGCGCTCGACGTAGCGCTGCGCGACGGCAAGTTCGAGGACGAAGGCTGGCGCCTGCGCAAGGACGGCACCACGTACTGGGCCAGTTCCATCATCGATCCGATCATCGCCGACGACGGCGAACTGCTCGGCTTCGCCAAGATCACGCGCGACATCACCGAGCATAAGCTCGCGGCGCAGACGCTGCAGGCCAGCGAGCAGCAATTCAGGATGCTGGTGCAAGGCGTGACCGACTATGCAATCTACATGCTGTCGCCGGAAGGCAAGGTCACCAACTGGAACGCCGGCGCGCAGCGCATCAAGGGTTATACGGCGGAAGAAGTGATCGGCACGCATTTCTCCAACTTCTACACCGAGACGGACCGCAACGACGGCCTTCCCGAGCGCGCCCTGATGACAGCCGCCGAACAGGGTCGCTATGAACAGGAAGGACTGCGCGTACGCAAGGACGGCTCCACCTTCTGGGCGCACGTGATCGTCGACGCGATCCGCAGCGAGCTGGGCGATCTGATCGGCTTCGCCAAGGTCACGCGCGACGTCACGGAACGGCGCGAGACCGCGCTGGCCCTGGCGCGCGCCAACGCGGCGCTATTCCAGTCGCAGAAGATGGAAGCACTGGGTCAGCTCACGGGCGGCGTGGCGCACGACTTCAACAATCTTCTGGCGGTGGCCTCGAGCGGTCTGCAATTGCTGACCGTGCAGTTTCCCGAACTGGAAAATTCGCGCTCGATGGAAAGCATCCGCCGGGCATTGTCGCGCGGCGCGATCCTGACCCAGCAGCTATTGTCGTTCGCGCGGCAACAACCGCTGCAACCGGAAACGCATGAGGTCAATACACTGATTGCCGATTTCGAATCGGTGCTGCGGCGCGCGGGCAACTCGTCGATCCAGTTCGACATCCGCAAGCACCCCACGCCGGTCATGGTGAGACTGGACGCCACACGCTTCGAGACTTCCCTGCTGAACCTGGTGGTCAACGCGACGCAGGCGATGCCGGGCGGCGGCAAGGTCACCATCGCCACCGACAAGCTGACGCTGCGGGACAAGGCGGTGGGCACGCTGCCGAGCGGCGTCTACGCCAAGATCAGCGTGACCGACAACGGCAGCGGCATGACCCCGGAAGTACAGGCGCGCGTGTTCGAGCCGTTCTTTACCACTAAGGAAGCCGGCCAGGGCACCGGCCTGGGATTGAGCCAGGTGTACGGCTTCATCACGCAATCGGGCGGCGAGGTCACGCTCTCGAGCGAAGTCGGCGTCGGCACCTGTTTTACGATTTACATCCCCGTCGACACCGATGCCGACGCCGAAAATGCGCAGAACGCCGACAAGCAACGCACGGAAACCGTACTGATCGTCGACGACCAGCTCGACCTGCTCGACATCACCGCCGAATTGTTCCGCACCATGGGCTATGAAGCCTACACCGCCACCAACGGCGCCGAAGCATTGGAAGTGCTGGAGCGCGCGCCGCAGATCGACATCCTGTTTACTGATGTGATCATGCCCAACAGCATCAGCGGCATCGAGCTGGCGCAGATTACGCGGCAGCGCCATCCCACGACCAAGATCATCCTTGCGTCAGGCCATCCGTTCCCGGCGCTGACGTCCAACCAGCAGCTGAGCAAGGAATTCGCGTTCCTCAACAAGCCCTATCAATTGGCCGACCTGGCCAGGATCCTGCGCAGCAAGAATTGATGTGACGTCCCTGGTTGGCGTGCAGTGCATGCGCGCGCCAACTTTGGGAGCGGTGCAACATGCGCACGCATTCCGTGCGCCATCCGCAGCCCGGCAATGCATCGGCCCGGCTACACTGCCCCTCCTTTCCCCCGTCCCCTTCCCTACCGGCGTACGCCGCAATAAGCCGTCGGCTGCCGTTCGCATACCTTGCGCGGCTTCCGACCGGCGCCCGGCCCATACCATTGGCACGCCTTCTGCTTAGGAAATAGATTATGCATTATGCATAATTATCAATAGGCAACATTCTCAACCGATCCGTGGACGGCGGCGTCCTCATCTTTTATGGAGCACATGTTGGAGAACCTGCTTGAAGTCAACAACCTCAGCCATGCCTTCATCAAAGCCAACGGCGAAGAAATCAGGATCTTCCGGAACCTGAATTTCCACGTCGGGCAGGCCGAAATCGTGGCCATTGTCGGCCGCAGCGGCGCCGGCAAAAGCACTTTGTTCAACCTGATTTCCGGTCTGCTCACGCCGAGCGCCGGCAAGATTTCCCTAGGTGCGCGCCCCGACGGCCGGCCTGGCAGCATCGCCTACATGCTGCAGAAAGATCTGCTGCTGCCCTGGCGCACCATCCTCGAGAACGCCGTGCTGGGCATCGAACTGCAACGCCCCGTCACCGACGCCGACCGCACGCGCGCACTGGCGATGCTGGCCCGTTACGGCCTCGAATCCGTCGCCAACGCCTATCCGCATTCGCTCTCGGGCGGCATGAAGCAGCGCGTGGCGCTGACACGCACGCTGCTGTCGGATCCTACCGTGGTGCTGCTGGACGAACCTTTCTCCGCGCTCGACTACGAAACCCGCCTGATGCTGGAGAACGACGTCATCAGCCTGACGCGCACCGATCGCACCAGCATCATTCTGGTCACCCACGACATCGACGAAGCCATCGCCATGAGCAACCGCATCGTGGTGCTCGGCGGGCGGCCCGCCAAGATCACGCGCGAAGAACACATCGTGCTGTCGGTGGAAGGCGACCGTGACGCCGTCACAGCACGCGGAGCGCGGGAATTCCCGGTGTATCACAAGGAAATCTGGAACGCCCTGCGCGCCAGCGACGTCGCGCATGCCGGCGTCTGATCGAAAGGAACCCATGAAAAAGAACAACGGCGCAACCATGATCGTCGCCACCATCCTGGTGACCCTGATCATCCTGTGGCAAATGGCCGCGCAAACCAACGTCATCAACGGTCAACTGCTCGGCTCGCCGCTCGGCATCTATCGTTCCGCCCTGATCGGGTTCACCAGGGGGCAACTGCTCTACGACACCTGGGTGACGCTGGCTGAGACGCTGCTCGGCCTGGTGCTCGGAAGCGGTCTGGGCATCGGGCTGGGACTGATGCTGTGGTTTTATCCGCGCACCTCGGACATCGTCGAGCAATTTTCCATCTTGCTCAACAGCATTCCCAAGATCGCACTCGGTCCGCTGATCATCATCTGGTTCGGTTCCGGCATGACCTCGAAGATCTGGCTGGCGGGCATCTCGACGTTTGCAGTGGCGATGATTTCGGCTTGCGCTGCGGCGCAGGAAGTCGACAAGGATTTGCTCAACCTCTTCAAATCATTCAAGGCCCCGCGGGCCATGGTTTTCAAAAAGCTGATCGTACCGGCATCGGTCCCGTGGATCTTCTCGATCTTCCGCATCAACATCGGCTTCGCGCTGATCGGCGCGGTAGTCGGCGAATTCATCGCATCCGAAAGCGGCCTGGGCCACGCGGTGTTCGTCGCCGGCTCGCTGTTCGATCTCAACAGTGTCTGGCTCGGAGTCATCATCCTGACTCTGATGGCGGCAGTTCTTACCTGGGTTGTCCAATTAATCGAAGAAAGGGTCGTTTCATGGAAAGTCGCACAATGAAGTACTTCCGCACGCTGCTCGGTTCCACGCTGATCGCCGCCTCCTGCGCTGCAGCACCCACCGCCTTTGGCGCGGAGAAGGCCGTGATCTATCAGGCCTTTCAGTCGATTCAGTACCTGCCGCTGTATGTGGCGATGAATGAAGGTCTGTTCACCAAATACGGCCTCGAGGTGCAGAAGGTGACCGCCGGCGGCGGCGCCCAGGGTGTGGCAGCGGTCATCGGCGGCCATGCCGATTTCTCGCTGCAGGATCCGATGACGGCGGTACTGGCCAATCTCAAGGGCGCCTCACTGGTCAACGTGGCAATGGTGGTTGCAGGCGTGCCGGTATGGATGGTGGCGCCGCCGAACTCGCCGATCAAGTCAGTCGCGGACCTCAAGGACCAGACCATCTCGGCCGCACTGCCGCCGTCGACCAGCACTTACCTGCTGCAAAACCTGCTGAAGGAAAAGGGCCTGTCCGGCGTCAAGCTCAACACGGTGTCGATCGGCACGGAAATCTCCCCCGTCACCGCCGGCCGCGCCGCTGCAGCGACGCTGTATCAGCCGCAAGTGGAGCAGGCCCTGGCCAACGGCTACAAGATCGTGCATGACTTCGCCAAGCAATATGACGGCGTGTATGCGTTCTCGACCATCGACACGCTCAAGTCGACGATACAGAAACGGCCGCAAATGGTGCAAGGCTTCGTCAGCGCCATCGCCGACGCCGAGAAGCTGATGCAGACCTCGCCGCAAGTCGCTTACCGCGTCGCGGTGGCGGAATTCCCGACGCTGGAAAAGAGCGTGGTGGAAGCAGCAGTGAAACGCATGCTGGACCAGAAGATCTATCCGGCCACACCGTCGATTTCCAAGGCAGCCTTCCAGGCCGGGCTCGACTTGCAGGTTTCGATCGGCAACATCAAGAAGGGTGAAGTAACCTACGACAGCGCGGTCGACAACAGCTTCGCCGAAAAGGCCGGTGCAAAGTAAGCAGTCGGCAGCGGGATTTTTTTACCGTCCGCAAGACCAGATCAACATGCGTTGCCGGTCTTGCCCCGATCGAAATTGTGCAAGCAACTGACCACGGCCGCCCTGCCGCCATCCTGGAGTACAGTGGCGACGACCGTTCATTTTTGAAGAGCAATCATGACCAAAGACAATATCCACGGCAGCAGCCTGCAACGGGCCATCGCCGCCGCAGACGCGATCGACGGCAAACTGCGGGCATTCAATCATCGCCCGCCGGACTATCCGGCCGTCCGCAATGACAGCAATGACAGCAACCCCGGCAGCGCGCTGGCCGGCGTACCGGTGGCGATCAAAGACCTGATCGACACGGCTGACATGCCGACCACTTACGGATCGAAGATCTTCCTCGGCAACCGGCCTGACAAAGATGCCTGGATCGTCAACCGCCTGCGCGAAGCCGGTGCAGTGATCTTCGGCAAGACCGTCACCACCGAATTCGCCTGGCGCGACCCCGGCGCCACCGTCAATCCATGGAACGCCGCGCACAGCCCGGGCGGCTCATCGAGCGGCTCGGCCGCCGCGGTCGGCGCCGGCATCGTCGACATCGCGCTCGGCACGCAAACCGTCGGCTCCATCATTCGTCCCGCTTCCTACTGCGGCGCGGTCGGCTACAAACCGACCTACGGCCTGATCCCCACCACCGGCGTGCATGCGCTGGCGCCGACGCTGGATCATCTTGGCTTCATCACCTCCGACTTCCGCTGGGCCGCGATCTGCCACGAGATCGTGGTGCGCGGACGCGCGTTCGGCGCGGCAGTATCCACGGACTTTGCCGCCGGCGTCAAACCGCGCAGGATAGGCGTCTACCGCTCCTCGAACTGGGCTCAGGTAGAAGCCGAAGTGCAACAGAACTTCGACGCCGTAGTGCGCCGCCTTGAAGCACACGGCGTGGAATGCGTGGAAGTCGGCCTTGGGACCGATATCCGTGACATGCTGGCGCTGACCAATGGTGTGCTGGCTTACGAGGCGCGCAAGGCCATCCATGACGACATCAAGGATGCCGGCGAACTGGCCGGACCTTACACGCGCGAACTGGTCGCGCGCGGCGCCGGCATCAGCGACGCCGACTATGCTGCGCTGATCGCACGTGTACAGCAGTTGCGCGCAGGCCGCGACGGCTTGCTGGACGGACTGGACGCCATCATGGCGATTACCTCGCCGACCACCGCGCTCAAGGGACTCGAGAAAACCGGCGACGCATCGTTTTGCGCACCGGCAACCCTGCTCGGCTTGCCGGCGGTGACGACGCCTTCCGGCGTATCGATGGATTTCCTGCCGTTCGGCGTCCAATTGATAGGCCGCGCCGACGACGACCTGGCGCTGCTGCGAACCGGTCAATGGCTAAGCACCATTCTGCCGTCATTGAAAGGACCCGCCGTGGCGGTTCCTCTCGCCTGACGCCGGAACAGCCACGGGGCGGGGCCGGGACAGCCGGCCCGCCCCGATTCGCATCTTGCACGGCATCCCGGACGAGACTCGCGCGCATGCCTGTTCATGAAATGAGTTCTATATAATTCACGGATGCCGAAAGCCTTTAAAACAATCGAACAATACGTGCTCAGCCTGCTGAGGACCGACATATTGTCCGGAAAATATCAGCCCGGAGACAAACTGCGGCAAGACGAGGTGGCCAGACGTTTCGAGGTCAGCACGACACCCGTGAGGGAAGCTTTCCGTGGCCTGCGCTCGGAAGGCCTGGTCTTGATCGACGCCAACAAGGGCGTCGTCGTGAAGGGACTCACCGTCAAGGACGTCGCCGAGATCTATGAATTACGCATCGCGCTCGAGCCGCTGTTGGCGAAGAAGGCGGTCGACTCCATCTCGCCCGAATCACTGCGTGCCGCGCACGAGATCCACGCCGACATGTGCACCTCCACCGATCCGCACCGGTGGTCGGCGCTGAATCGCGAATTCCATCTGAAACTGATGATGAGCGAAGAAGACACCAGGCTTTACGACATCGTCAAAAATCTGCTGGTGGTAGCGGAGCCGTACGTGTCGCTTTCGATTTTCATCCATCCGCAAATCCTGCAGGCCGACAACGACGAGCATGCCATGATCCTCGAAGGCTACGAAAAGAAAAACGGCAAGCGCGTCGAGAAGATTGTCAGGCAGCATCTGGAACAGACGCTGGCGGCAATCCAGGATTCCGTCAACGAGCAGGAACTGCGCCGTCTCACCACATCCGCTGCATGACTGCGCGAAACCAGGCGGCTCATTCAATAAAAGCCGCGAACAAAACGCCGGCAATCAGCAGGGTGCAAGCGGCAAGCGCCACAATGGTGAGGATCTTGACGGCCTTGTGCAAGGCGTAGCGGCGGCGTTTCAGGCGGTCGGCGCCGGAATCGGTTTCTCCCGGTTCGGCGCACCACCATGCTTCGTCGGGCGTGATGGTGTCGTCGCAGGCGCTCCTGCACAGCAACGGGAAATCCTCGCAATCGCGCCATTGCCGGTCGACCCGGCTTTCCACCAGATACAGGCGCAGCACGAAGATGGCGGCCGCCACGATCAGCACGAATACCGTGAGGCAGGCTCCCAGCCATGGGAAATAATCTGTGACTTCATGAATCAAGTGCGTTTCTCCAAGCAGACGGCGGCGCGGGAGTGTTCATGCAGGCGTGCGGAAATCATGTTCAGGGCGCCGAAGATCTCATCCTAGCGATTGAGACATGCCCTCTCTATAGGTGAATTCCCGGTTTCCGGCGGGAAAGCAACGCATCGGCAACAGCGTTTCGTGTGAGCAATCCACTGACAGCGGCGGTCATGTCGGCCCACAACCGGATGCGCCTTGCGCCGATAGGAACGGCGCCGGCTTGCAGGCAAGATGATTCCTCGCCAACGGATCTTCGGTCAATTCCGCCGGCGTCTTCCACCGACCGGATCACGAGGAGAATGACATGTCCAATCAACAAAACGACGGCAAGCAACAACAACCCGGCCAAGCGCAGCAGGATCAGCAAAACCAGCAACGCGGCCAGCAATCCGGCCAGGGCCAGAATGCAGGCCAGCAACAAGCCGGCAACGACAAGGGTTCGCGCAATCAGCAAGACCAGAACAACGCCAGCTCGGGTCGTCAGCAAGGCGGCGCCGACGCCGATAACTCCAGCATCACGCAGGGCGGCGGACGTTCGCACCAGCAAGCCAACCAGTCGCAGAACAAGCAACAGGATCAGCAAGGCTCGCGTCAAGGGCAGCAATCCGGGGCCAACGATCAGAACAAGCAACAAGGCAATCAGAGCAATCAAGGCGGCTCCGGCTCCAGGCAAAGCTGATGTACTGAGGCAGGAATAGTCTTTGGGGTTTTCGGCCGCCTGCGGGCGGCTTTTTTATGGCCGGCGGCAAGTACGAAGAGATCTACACGCCGAACCAGAACAGGCGCAGCAGGCACACGGCGCCGATGCCGATCATGGCGACCAGGCCGGCGGCGATGACGACGGGCGTTTTCGGGTGATGTCGGCTATCCATGGCGGTCTCCTGGGTACGGTCTCCTGGGTTGCTGCACTGCTGAACGGTGCATGTTTTCAGAATAGACCGTGCAGCAGCCGGCGTCAGTCGGCGCATTGCTGTTGTTGCAGTAAGACCCGCATGCAATGCGCCGGCCCGGATGACGTCGCTATCAGGTCTCGTCCGACTTCAAACTGCGTGATCGGCCTATTACCTCGGAACGCGTGCTGCCTGAAGATAAAGGCTGTCCCCTTTTCGTGTTGAGGCATCATGGTTTCCATCGCAACATCTTTTATCGCCCCGCCCAACGAGGCGACACCCGTCTCCAGCGCGGCCCTCTACCGCGCCTTGTCGGTGCCGAAGCCTTCCCGCATGGCGCGCGAAGACGGCGCCCGCTATCTGCAGGCGCAGCTGATGCGCGCGCAGGATTTGCCGTGCGACATGCCGGCCTGCCCCGATGACCTGCAGGCGTGGGTGACCACACGCGTTGCGGACGTCGGCGAGCGCTACGCCGCCTACCTCGCGGAGCGCAAGGATGGCGCGCCGCGCCGTTACTTCGCGACGCGTTCGCATGCGCTCAATTTCATCCGAGCGGTGGCGCCGACCAAGCTGGTCGACGGCTCGTGGCTGTATGGCACGCTGGCGTACTGGGAACGTCCGGCGTTCCGCCCGCTGATCCTGACCTATCTGGAAGAACTCGGCGACGGCGACCCCGCCATGAATCACGTCACGCTCTACCAGAAGCTGCTGGCCGCGCACGACTGCGACGACTGGCAGGATCTTTCCGACGAGCATTTCGTGCAAGGCGCGATTCAGCTGGCGCTCGGTTATCAGACCGAGCGCTTCCTGCCGGAAGTGATCGGCTATAACCTGGGCTATGAGCAACTGCCGCTGCATTTGCTGATCAGCGCTTATGAACTCAATGAGCTCGGTATCGATCCGTACTACTTCACGCTGCACGTGACCATCGACAACGCCGCCACCGGCCACGCCCGCAAGGCGGCGCACGCGGTGGCCGACATCGCTGCGCAGCAGGACGATCCGGCCGGCTTCTATCGCCGCGTGCGCGACGGCTATCGTCTCAACGATCTCGGCATGGACACCGCCTCGGTGATCGCCGGCTTCGATCCCGAACGTGCGCTGATCGCGGTCTTGCAAGAGAAGGCCGCGGTCGGCCGCAATATGCATTCGGATTACTGCCGCTTCGCCGGCAAGACCGTCAACGAATGGCTGGACAACCCGGAAGACGCAGGCCGTTTCCTACACGAGCTGGAGCGTGCGGGATGGATCAAGCGCGGCAGCGATCCGCAGGAGAGCCGCTTCTGGCGACTGATCAGCGGCGCCGGTGCGGAGATGTTCGGCGTCTTCAGCCCGCGCGAACAGCAGCTCTTGTACGACTGGATCACACGCGCCGACGGCCATGGGCGCGGCATGACGTTCCGCGCCGCTGCCCGGGTGCGGGCGGCACGCGAACCCGTCACCCGCGGCCGCGCCGGCATGCATCTGGTGGGCGCCGACACCGCCACTGCAGCAAGCACCAATCCCGCAACGCTGATCGATGCCCTGTCGCCCGGCTCGCATCATTCGGTGCAAGGACTGCAAGCGACGCGCAAGTTCAGCGCCGTGCTGCGCGGCTGATCGTCCTCAGGGTGAGCGCGGATAGGCAAACACGCGGTCGTCGGTGCAGACGAATAATTGTTCGCCCTGCTCCCCGCGGACGTCATACCCGCCGGTGAACGCACCGAAGGCCGGCAGCGTTGCCTGCTTCGCGCCAAAGACGAAACACGGCAGCCGCAGCGAATCACGCCCCACCGCCAGCCGCACGACGGGATGGATATGTCCCGCCAGCACGTAGGCATCCACCGCTTCCTGCGGGTGATGGCACAAGGCCAGCGGCCCGACCCGCCACGGCTCATCGACGACGTCCACGTCCAGCTGCGGCGGCGGGTCGCCGGCATGGCGATCATGATTGCCGCGCACCAGTGTCAGCTGCAAATCAGGATGACGCTCGCGCCAGCGCTGCAAGGCCAGCATGGTGGCCGGTGCGCGTGCGGTCCTGGCGTGCAGGAAATCGCCGAGGAATACGATGTGCGCGACCTCATGTGCCGCGACCAGGGCATCCAGCGCGTCCAGGTTGGCGCGCGTGGTGCCGTGCGGCACCGGGATGCCGCCGGCGCGGAACGCCGCCGCCTTGCCAAAATGGATGTCGGCCACGATCAGCATCTTGCGCGCGCGCCACAGCAAGGCGCGTTGCGATAGCAAGCTCAGTTGCTCGCCGAACACAGTGACGTCCAGCGCACCGCCTTCGGCTGAATGAGCAGCCGTCATCGCGCCGCCGCCTTTTCCAGTTCCTGCAGCATACGCGCCACGCGATCGCTGAGTTTTTCAGTCGACAGCTTTTCACGGAAGCGCTCCACCATCAGCGGAAAGCCGAACGGCGTCGCGCGCGCGATGTTGCATACCTGCAGGCTGCGGCCGCGCAGTTCCTCCAGCGTCTCGCGCAGGCGCTGCAATTCCAGTTCCTGCTCCAGCACTTCGGTCTGCGCCTGCGTCAGCAGCAGGTTGCCGGCGTCGTGTTTGCGGAACACCTCAAAGAACAGGCTGGCCGACGCCTGCAGCTGGCGCGTGCTCTTCGGCTGTCCGGGAAACCCTTGGAACACCAGCCCGGAAATACGCGCGATTTCACGGAAGCGGCGTTGGGTCAGTTCGGTGGCGTTGAGACTGGCGATGACGTCTTCCAGCAAATGCGCCGAAGAGAACAAGGCGCCGTCCATGTCCGCCGCCGGAAAGAGATCGGTGACGTCGATCGGCGTCGCGCTCAGCAATTCGAAACCGTAGTCGTTGACCGCGATAGAAAACGTTGCAGCCCGCCGCTGCGCCAGCCGATAGGAAATCAATGCCGCCAACCCGACATGCACCAGTCTCCCGGCGAACGGATAGAAAAACAGATGATGGCCTTCCCGGCTGTGCAGATGTTCGACCACCAGTTTGCGCGCAGTGGGCAGCGCCGACCATTGCTGCTGCAAGGCCAGCAAAGGCTGCATCGCCTGCATTTCGGGACCGCGGTACGCGTCGTGCGCGGCTTCTTCCAGGCAATCGAGCACGGCATGGGCCAGCGTCGACGACAGCGGCAGGCGCCCGCCCTGCCAACGCGGGACGGCGCCGGAACCGCTGGTGGCGCGACGCACATAGGCGGTCATTTCATGCACCCGCACGAACTCCAGCATGCGACCGCCGAACAGGAAACGGTCACCCGCACGCAGACGCGCGATGAAGCCTTCTTCGATGGTGCCGATACGCGCGCCCCGCAAGTATTGCACTTGCATGCTGGCGTCGGACACGATGGTGCCGATGCTCATGCGATGGCGGCGTGCAATAGCCGCATCCGGCACGCGATAGACGCCGTCGGCATCGGGCGCCACCCGCTGATATTCCGGATAGGCGGTCAGGCTCTGGCCGCCGCGCGCGACGAAATCCAGCGCCCATTGCCACTGGTCGGGACGCAGCGCGCGGTAGGAATAGGCGGTCCGCACTTCGTCGAACAATTCCTGCGAACGAAAGCCGCCGCCCAGCGCAATCGTCACCAGATGCTGGACCAGCACATCGAGCGGCGTATCCGGCACCGGACGTTGCTCGACCTGGCCGGCGGCGACGGCGTGACGCGCGCCGGCGGCTTCCAGCAATTCCAGCGTGTTGGTCGGCACCAGCGTTACGCGCGACACGCGTCCGGGCGAGTGACCACTGCGGCCGGCGCGTTGCAGCAGGCGCGCGACGCCGCGTGCACTGCCAATCTGCAGCACGCGCTCGACCGGCGCGAAGTCGACGCCGAGGTCGAGGCTGGAAGTGCAGACCACCGCTTTGAGCTGGCCGTTCTTGATCGCCAGCTCGACCCAGTCGCGCACCTCGCGGTCCAGCGAGCCGTGATGCAGCGCGATCAGCCCGGCCCAGTCGGGCCGCGCCGCCAGCAGATTCTGGTACCACAACTCGGCCTGCGAGCGCGTGTTGGTGAAGACCAGCGTGCTGGCGTGGCCGTCGATCTCCGCCGCGACCGCCGGCAGCATCTGCAGGCCGAGATGGCCGGCCCAGGCGAAACGCGAGGGATGCGCCGGAATCAGCGTATCGACCACGATCTTCTTGCGCGTCTTGCCTTGCACCAGCACGCCGCGCCCTTCTCCGAGCAGGGCGTCCTTCGACTGCTGCAGGTTGCCCAGTGTGGCTGACAAGCCCCACACCATCAGCTGCGGCCGCCAGCGGCGCAGACGCGCCAGCGCCAGTTGCGTCTGCACGCCGCGCTTGCTGCCCATGAGCTCATGCCATTCGTCGACGATGACGGCGTCAAGCTTGCCGAACCGCGCGGCGGCGTCATCCTGGCTCAGCAGCAGCGACAGGCTTTCGGGGGTGGTGATCAATGCGCTCGGCAAGCTGCGCAGCTGGCGCGCGCGTTCGCTGCCGGAGGTATCGCCGGTACGGCTGCCGATGGTCCAGGCGGGCAACAAGGCGTTCAGCGGCGCTTCCAATGCGCGCGCGGTGTCGGACGCAAGCGCGCGCATCGGCGTGATCCACAGGATGCGCAGGCCGGTCTGATTGATTGCCCTGGTACGCCTGGCGCCGGCGGCAGGCATATCCGTCAAGGGCAAGGGACCGGCTTTGGCCAACGCCGGTACGGCATGCTGCAGGGCGGCGAACCAGACCGCATAGGTTTTGCCGGAGCCCGTGCTGGCATGCAGCAGGCCCGACTCGCCGCGCAGGGCGGCTTGCCAGGTGTCGCGCTGGAAGGCGAAGATTTTCCAGCCTTGCGCGGCGAACCAGCGCTCCACCGGCGTGCTGCGCGATCTTGCCGCAACGGGTGGAACCTCGTCGCCGGTGTCGTCAGGCCGTGCGCGCAGCATGATGTCCTTCCGCTTCGCTGAGCAAGGCTTGCAAGGTCGACAGGCTGTCCGCCTCCGCGATCGGTTTGTCGTCGCGGATACGCAGGATGCGCGGGAAGCGCACCGCGATGCCGGCCTTGTGGCGCGGCGAGGCGGCGATGCCTTCAAAGCCGATTTCGAACACCATGCTCGGCTTGACGCTGCGCACCGGTCCGAACTTTTCCACGGTGCTGCTGCGGATGATGCGGTCGACGCGTGCGATCTCGGCATCGGTCAATCCGGAATAGGCCTTCGCGAAGGGCACCAGCCGGCGCTCTCCGGCCGCATCTTCGGCATCCCACACGGCAAAGGTGTAGTCGGTGTACAGCGAAGCGCGCCGGCCGTGGCCGCTTTGCGCATAGATCAGGACGGCGTCGACCGAGTAGGGATCGATCTTCCACTTCCACCAGGTGCCGACGTTCTTGGTGCGGCCGATGCCGTAGTGCGACGATTTCGCCTTCAGCATCATGCCCTCGACGCCGCGTGCGCGAGCGCTTTCGCGCAGGGTCGCCAGCGCGCTCCAGTCGGCGGCTTCGGCGGGGCCGATCACGGGGGCGAGGGTCAGGCCGGGGACGTCTGCAGCGAGTTTTTCCAGCAGTGCACGTCGCTCCTGCTGCGGCCTGCCGCGCAGGTCCTGCCCGTCCAGTTCGAGCAGATCGTAGGCGATTAGCGCCGCCGGCAGATCGGCCAACAATCTGGCCGACAGCGTCTTGCGGCCGATGCGCTTTTGCAGGTCGGCGAAGGGCGCAATGACACCTTCATTGCCATCGCTGCCGCCTCCGCGCCGGATCACGATCTCCCCGTCGATGACCACGCCCTCGGGCAGCGGCAACTGCGCCAGTTCCGGAAAGCGGTCGGTGATCAGTTCCTCGCCGCGCGACCACAGCCAGCTGCGTCCTTCACGATGCACCAGCTGTGCGCGGATGCCGTCATATTTCCATTCGATCTGCCATTCGCCGGGATCGCCCAGCGTGGCGGGATCGGCCAGCAAGGGATGCGCCAGGAAGAAGGGATAAGGCTGGCCGCCGCGACGCTGGCGATCGGCTTCGGACGGCGGTGCAATCAACTCGGCGAAGCCGGCTGCGGTGGGCCGCGTGCCGCGGTCGGTCCAGCCGACCAGGCGCTGCGCGACGGTCTTGGCGTCGACGCCGGCAACCACGGCCAGCGCGCGCGTGACCAGCAGTTTCGAGACGCCGACCCGGAAGCCGCCGCCGATCAGCTTGCTGAGCAGGAAACGGCCCTGCCAGTCGAGCACGTCCCAATACGAGAACAGCGCCGCGCGGACGGTTTCGGCATCGGCGCCGCGCAAGGGTGCCACGCGCTGCTCCATCCACAGGCTCAGTCCGAGATCGTCGTCGCGCGTGGCGGGCGGCAGGACGTGGGCGATGGTTTCGGCCAGGTCGCCGACGGCCTGGTAACACTCATCGAACAGCCATTCGTCGAGCTGCGCATATTGCATCGCGCAGTGGCGCAGCAACTTTGTCGGCACCGCCTGGCGCGGCTTGCCGCCGGCCAGGAAATACACCGCCCATGCCGCATCGGCGGCGTCGGCATGGCGAAAGTAAGCCTGCAGCGCCTCGAGCTTGCGGCTGGTCGCGGTGGTGGCATCGAGTTCCGCATACAGGTGGGCGAAGTCACGCATGGCCGCCTGCCCCTTTCTCTTCCTCATGCTCTTTATCGGTCTCCACCTCTTCTTCGCCGCCGTATTCGGTATCGAAGGAGCCGGCATCGAGGCCGTTCTGTCGCAGCCAGCGCACCATGATCGGAATTTGTCCATGCGTGACGATGATGCGCGATGCGCTGGTGGCAGCGATGGCGCTGAGCAGGCCGGGCCAGTCGGCGTGATCGGACAGGATGAACCCGCGATCGACGCCGCGTCGCCGGCGCGATCCGCGCAGGCGCATCCAGCCGCTGGCGAAGGCGTCGCTGTAGTCGCCGAAACGGCGCATCCACGGTGACCCGGCAGCCGATGGCGGCGCCAGCACCAGCGCTTGCCGCAACACCGATTTGTCCTCGACGTCGCTGACCGCCAGGGTTGGCGGCAAAGCTACGCCGGCTTCGCGGTAGAGCGCGTTGAGCGGCGTCACGGCGCCGTGGCAAACGATGCTGCCGATAGTCGGATCAAGTCCGTGCAAGATGCGCTGGGCCTTGCCGAAGGCGTAGCAGAACAGCACGCTGGTGCGACCCTCCCCGGCATTGCGACGCCACCAGGCGTTGATGTCGCCGAATATCTCGGCCTGCGGCTGCCAGCGGTAAATCGGCATGCCGAAGGTCGATTCGGTAATGAAGGTATCGCAGCGCACGCTCTCGAACGGCGCGCAGGTGCCGTCCTGTTCCAGCTTGTAATCGCCGGAGGCGACCCAGACCTCACCGCGGTATTCCATGCGCAATTGCGCCGAACCGAGCACGTGGCCGGCCGGATGCAGCGACAATGCGACGCCGTTATGGGTAACCGATTCGCCGTAGCGCAAAGCATCCAGACGGATCTCGCCGAGACGTGCGCGCAGGATGCCGGCGCCGTCGGCGGTCGCCAGATAGTGGCCGTGCCCGGTACGGGCATGGTCGGCGTGGGCGTGCGTGATCACGGCGCGGTCCACCGGACGCCAGGGGTCGATATAGAAATCACCGGGAACGCAATACAGGCCTTCCTTGCGCACCACGACCAGGTCGCTCATGCCGCTCCTGCAAAAAGGATGATGGAAAGCTTCCACTGTAATCGGGACGCGGCACGGGCGCTGTCAGCGGATGCCCGCTTGTCGCGTCGGCCACCTTCCTGCCTGCCGCAAATCCTACGAAAGGTGACGTGATCGTCCTATGGTTGGCGGTAAGCGCTATGGGTACATTTGCTGTCGTGACAAGAACACTCTAGAGGAGATCGACATGATCAATAGCAACCTGCATGCACATGCAGTCAATGGGGACGACAGCGCCGCGTCCGGCGTCTCGTGGGGAGCCATCCTCGCGGGCGCGTTTGCCGCGGCGGCGTTGTCCTTCATCCTGGTGATCCTCGGCTTCGGCCTGGGATTTTCATCGGTTTCGCCCTGGTCCGGCAGCGGTCTCAGCGCGCAGACCATAGGCTGGACCACCATCGCGTGGATCACTTTCACCCAGATCGCCGCATCGGCCATCGGTGGCTACATGGCCGGGCGCCTGCGCGTGAAGTGGGCCAGCGTGCATACCGATGAAGTGTATTTCCGCGACACCGCGCACGGCTTCCTGGCGTGGGCGGTGGCATCGCTGGCGACGGCGGCGCTGCTCAGCACGGCCATCGGCAGCGTGATATCGAGCGGCGCCAAGGTGGCCGGCTCGGCCGGAGCGGCAGTAGTTGCCACGGGCGCCACGGCGGCTGCCGGCGGCGCTGCTGCGGCCCCGGACGGCAATGCCGTTGCAGGCGCCGATAACGTCTCCGGCTACTTCATCGACTCGCTGTTCCGTGCTCCGGCAACCGGCACGCAGACCGGCGCACCGGCTTCCGCCGATGCTGCTCCTGCACCTGCTCCTGCCGCACCCCTGGCCGTCGCCGCCGATAGCCCGCCGCTGGCGCCTGCACAGCGCAACGAGGTGATGCGCATCTTCGCCAATGCCCTGCGCACCGGCGCCTTGCCTGCCGGCGACAAGACCTACGTGGCGCAAGTGATCGCAAAACGTAGCGGCATCAGCCAGGCCGAGGCGGAAAAACGCGTCGACGACAGCTACGCCGCCTACAAGAAGGCCGTCGATGACGCCGCCACCAAGGCCAAGGAAGCTGCCGACACGGCGCGCAAGGCAGCGGCTTACGGTTCGCTGTGGATGTTCGTGGCGTTGCTGTGCGGTGCATTCATCGCCAGCCTGGCGGCAACCTTCGGCGGCCGTCTGCGCGACCGCAAGGATCGCGTGGTGTACACGGCGGTGGAACCCACCGTCGACGGCAATCGCGACATCGCCCGCACCACTCACGAATCCGTTACTTTGAGCTAGGAGATCAGCATGGGAGCCATACTGCTTTGGTTGTTGGGGGTCCCGATTCCCATCATCATCCTCATCGTGCTGCTGATGCATTGATTCAGCTGCCGCCGAGGCTTGAAAACCAGCCGCGCCCCTCACAGGGCGCGGCTTTTTTGTGGGGCAATTACATCGCGAGCCGGCCGCGCAGGGATTCGAACGCAGCGCTCCATTCCTGCCGCCATTGGCGACGCTGGTCGTCGTCGATCCAGGCGGCGTCCAGGCCGTTGAGCATGAAGCCGTGCATGTCGTCGATGCCGAAACCGAATTCCATCATCATCAGCCAGGCGCGCGTCGGGGTCACCAGATGCAGCGTCGGGTCGTCGGTATTCGGATGCACGCGCAGGCCGGCGCGCACCATCGCGCGGATCGGGTGGTCCAGCGCCCAGCGCGCCGGTTCCAGCGTACGCAGATAGTAGGAATTGGTCGGCACCACCGTGAAGATCATGCCGCGCTCTTTGCATTTCTGCAGGAAGGCCGGATTGTCGACCACCGTATAGCCGTGATCGATGCGATCGACCTTGAGCAGATCGATCGCGCTTTCCACGTTCATCCACGGCATGCCGAACTCGCCGGCATGCGCGGTAGTGCGGAAGCCGGCGGCGCGCGCGTCGCGATAGGCTTTCCAGAACAGTTCCGGCGGCCGGTCGTTCTCGCGATAATCCATGCCGATGCCGATCACTTCCGGCTGGCGATGCGCGCACATCCATTCGACCATCGCCACCGCTTCGTCGGGGCTGGCTTCCCGGTCGATGCTGGGAATCAGCCGGCCGATCACGCCGAAGTCGCGCTGCGCGTCGCGAATCGCCAGCACGATGGCGGCCTGCGCCGAGGCGTAGCTGATGCCGGAAACGCGCACGGTGCCGGTCGGGTTCCAGAAGAACTCGGTGTAGCGCACACCGTGGCGATGCACATCTTCCAGATATTCGTAGGTGATGCGATGCAGGTCGGACGGTCCCTGGATCAGGTGGGCGTCGAGTGCGCGCAACACGCGCAGCACGCCGACCGGCTTTTCGCCGCGCGTATAGAAGGTCTCGATCTCGTCGTGCGAGATGCGGTTGCCGGCCTTGACGGACAGGTCGATGAACGTCTGGCGACGCACCGTGCCAAACAGATGGCAATGCAGCTCCATCTTGGGCAGGGCGCGCACGAACTGCTCCAGGTTCAGGGGACCGGCCGTGTCGATTTCCGCGTCAAGCATGGCCATGCTCCGTAGCGGCGGCAACGACGGCGGAAGCATCCATTGTTCTCATAAAGCGCACATCCATATCCATATGCAAAAGCGGTTGTCGCCATCTCCGTGGCGGCACTGCGGAAAAAGTGATCGGCAAGGCGATCAACAAAGCGACCGACGACTACAGGGCGCCAAGCAACTCCTGCATCATGCAGGCCATGGCGCGCTCGCCGTCGACCGTCATGGCGACCTCGACATTGGCTGCGGCGCGGCGCGGAACACGGAATTCGCACACCGTCATGCCGCGCGTCAGCTTGCCCTGCAGTTCGATGTCCACGCGGGCAGGCTTGAAGCTGAACAGCTCCGGACGGCGCAGATAGATCGCGACTGCCGGGTCGTACATCGGCATCGGCACCGAGCCGTCGGGACTGCGGATGCGCAGGTAAGCTTCGAAATAGCCTGCCAGCCATTTGGCCCGCAGGGTGCCGAGTGCGCGTACTTGCTGCACTTCGGTCGCGGTCACCAGCAACTGGCGGCACAGGTTGAGCCCGAACATGCGCAACGGCACGCCGGCGTTGAAGACGATATCGGCGGCTTCGGGATCGGCGTAGATGTTGAACTCCGCCGCAGCGGTGTGATTACCCTGGTCGGCCGAACCGCCCATGAGGATGATCTCCCTGATCTGCGGAGCGATGTCGGGGGCGCGCTGCAAAGCGGTGGCGATATTGGTCAGCGGCGCAATGCACATCAGCGTGAGCTGGCCGGGATGCCGGCGCACCGCTTCGATCAGTGCATCCACGGCGTGCGGCAGCGGGCTGCGCTTTTGCTGCTGTTCCAGTTCGCGTTCGACCTGGCCGATATCCACTGTCGGCAAAGGTTCTCCAGTGGTGGCCATGCCGTCGTCGCCGAGGATGCACTGGGCGGTCTCGACGGCGCCGCTGAGCGGCGCTTCGCAGCCGGCATAGACCGGCACTTCCAGGTGATAGTGCTTGCGGATGCGCAGGGCGTTGTCGTAGGTCACCGACAGCGGTGCATTGCCGGCCACCACCGAGACGCCCAGCCATTCGACGTCGAGGTTGGCCGACAGCAGCAGCATGGCGAGCCAGTCGTCAAATCCGGGATCGGTATCGAGCCATATTTTTTGCATGATGTTTTTTCCTGCCTGTTATTTTTATGAAATGCCCTCAGGCCTGCAACAACAGAGCCTGGCCGGCAGGCAACGCGAAGTCGACGCTGTCGCCTTCGCGCCAGCGCGCCGTGGCCGCGGCGGCCATGCCCTTGACCGGACCGACGGGTGTCTGCAGCAGATATTCCACCGCATCTCCGAGGAAGCCGCGCGACAGCACCGTGCCATTGTATGGACCGGTCCCGACCGTCACGCGCTCCGGCCGCCAGCCGGCGCACACGGTGCCGGCCGGCGGCGCCACGGCGAACGGCAGCTTGCCGCCTTCCCCGTGGAGGAAGCCTTCGCGATAGTCGAACAGGTTTTCAAAACCCATGAAGTTGGCGACGAAACGCGTGCGCGGCGCGTTGAAGAGATTTTCAGGAATGTCCAGTTGCTCGATCTTGCCGCCGTTCATGACGACGATGCGATCCGACAAGGCCAGCGCTTCTTCCTGGTCGTGCGTCACGTACAGCATAGTGATGCCCAGTTCGCGCTGGATGCGGCACAACTCGGCGCGCATCTGCACGCGCAGTTTGGCGTCGAGGTTGGAGAGAGGTTCATCCAGCAGCAGCAACTTCGGCTCGATCACGATGGCCCGCGCCAGCGCCACGCGCTGTTGCTGTCCGCCCGACATCTGCGCCGGCAGCCGTGTTTCGAAGCCGCTCAGGCCGACTGCGGCGATGACGCGTTCGACCTTGCTGCGCAGCGTGACCGCGTCGACCTTGCGCAGACGCAGGCCGAAGGCGACGTTATCGAATACGTTCAGATGCGGGAACAGCGCGTACGACTGGAACACCATGCCGATGTTGCGCTTGTTGGGCGGCAGGCGGCCGATGTCGCGGCCGTCCAGCATGATGCTGCCGGCACGCAGGTCGATCAGGCCGGCGATGGCGCGCATGGTGGTGGTCTTGCCGCAGCCACTGGGACCGAGCAGCGAGATCAGTTCACCCTGCTCCACCGCCAGGTCCAGGTGTTCGACGGCGGTCTTGTTCTTGCCGTAGCCGAGCGCCAGTTGATGTAGTTCAAGATAGCTCATCGTGTCTCACATGTATTTTGAAATGCCCAGCACCTTTTCCGTCACCAGCACGAAGGCCATGGTGAACAGAACCAGCAGCGTCGACAACGCCGCGATGGAAGGATCGAAACTGTTTTCCATATGGCCCAGCATTTCGATCGGCAAGGTGCTGATGCCCGGACCGGTCAGGAACAGCGAGACCGGCACCTGGTTGAACGAGGTCACGAACGCCAGGAAGAATGCGGCGATCACGGCGCTGCGGATGTTCGGCAGCACGATCAGGAAGAAGGTCTGCAGGCGCGATGCGCCCAAGGTGACGGCGGCTTCCTCGATGTCAACGCGCAGGTTGACCAGGCTGGCATAGACCACGCGCACGGCATACGGCGTAAGCAGACCGATGTGGCCGACCAGCAGGCCGAGGAACACCGGCGCATCGGCCACCAGCACGAAGTGGCGCAACAGGCCCAGTCCCACCAGCATGGCGGGAATGATCAGCGGCGAGGTCAGGACCTGCTTGATCGCCCCCATGCCGGGCGGCGGCATGCGCGACATGGCGTAGGCCACCGGCACGCCGAGCAGCAGCGCGATGACGGTGGCGAGCAGGCCGATTTCCAGGCTTGTGCAGAAGGCGCGCTGGAACTCGTCTGCGACCAGCACTTCGCCGATCCAGCGCAGCGAATACGAAGCCGGTGGGAACGCCAGCGTGTCGCCGGCGCTGAAGCCGGCCAGGAACACGATGACGAACGGCCCCAGCAAGAACAGGAACACCAGCCACAGCATGGCGCGCGAAAACAAACCTTCTTTCATACTGTGCTCCGGCTGGAAGAGATGCGTTTCAATCCGGCGTTGACGGCCAGCGTCATGAGCACCAGGATCACCGCGATGACATTGGCGGTGCCGAAGTCGCTTTCCACGCTGACCTTCTGGTACAGCAGCGTTTCCAGCATCAGCACCTTGGGTCCGCCCAGCAAGGCCGGCGTGACGTAGGCGGTGACGCAGCCGGTGAACACCAGCGTGCCGCCGACGATCAGTCCTTCCTGCGTCAGCGGCAGGGTCACGCGCGTGAAGACCTGCCAGGCGTTGGCGCCGAGCGTGGAGGCTGCCAGCGTGATGTCGCGCGAGAGGTTTTCCATCGAACTCACCAGCGACATGAGCATCAGCGGCAGCAGCAATTGCAGCAGGCCGACGAACACCGCCATCTCGCTGAACAGCAGGCGTTGCGGCTCATCGGCCAGGCCCAGCGAGAGCAGGACGGAGTTGATGGCGCCGTTGCGGCCGAACAGCACGATCCAGGCGTAGGTGCGCGCAATCGGCGACACCATCAGCGGCAGGATCATCATGCCCAGCACCATGCCGCGATAGCGAGGCGCGACACGCACGATGGCCTGGGCGGCCGGATAGGACAGCAGCGCCGACACCAGCGTCACCAGCGCGGCGATGCGCAGCGTACGCAGGAACACCTGGCGATTGAGCGGCTCGGCGAAGAAATCGGCAAAGCGTCCCAGACCCCAATGCGCCGCCGGCGCGTCGACGCGGAAGGCTTCCAGCAGCAGGGCCAGCACCGGCAGCAGGAAACACACCACCGTGAAGATCAACGCCGGCATGACGAGCATGACGCCGTTCCATTTTTTATGATGCACCGACATCGGCCTGGACTCCCTCTTCCCTCTGCTGCTGTTTCTGTTGTTTCTGTTGCTTCTGTTGTATCCGTCGTTGCAAATGCACAAGCCCGGCGCTGCGCGAGCACCGGGCGGCTCCTGCATCGGCAGGATGTTTGGCCCCGCCCGCGGCCTGCTACTTGCTGATGCCCTTGTTCCACTGCTCCATCCACGACGAGCGATGCTTGAGCAGGGTTTCCGGTTTGACGAATTTCAGCGAAGCGATGTGATCGGCGCCGTAAGTGTTGAACTCGGCCTTGTCCTTCGGCAGGACGACTTGCGTGTTGACCGGCGAATCCACCAGGTCCATCGCCAGCGCGGTCTGTACTTCCTTCGAGAGCCAGAAGTCGATGAGCTGATAAGCCAGGTCTGCATTCCTGGACTTGTTGACGATGCCCATCACGTTCATCCCGGCGGCCTGGCCTTCGGTGGGGATGCTCCACTTCAGCGGCAAGCCGGTCTTGGCCAGCTGCGCCCAGGTGAAGCGCGCCACCGGCGCCGCCCAGATTTCGTCCTGGGCGAACAGCGACGACAACTGCGCGCTGTTCTTGGAGAAGGTCACGACGTTGTTCCTGATGTCGAGAATCTTTTGCATGCCGGTAGCGAAATCGTCACCCTTGCCGTTCCAGGCGATATCCGCCATCTGCAGCGCCAGGGGCCCCTGGGTCGTGCTGACATCAGGCAGGGAGAGATGGCCTTTCATGTCAGCACGCCAGAGGTCTTTCCACGACGCCAGCGATTTGATCTTGTCGGTGCGATACACCAGGCCGACCGAATAGATGGTGTAGCCAACGGCGAAGTTGCCGCCGATCGGATTCCTGGCGAAATTGTAGATCTGCCCGTAGTTCTTCAGCCGGCCATAGTCCAGCGGCTGGATCAGGCCCTTGCGCGCGGCTTCCAGCATGCCGAAGTCCGACAGCAGCACCAGGTCGACCACGGGATTGTCGCGACGCGCATCGAGCTTGGCGATGCGGTCGGCGTTGTTGCCGGTTTCAACCACGATTTCACAGCCGCATTTTTCCTTGAACGGCGTATAGACGTATTTGGCAAACAGCGGCTGGGCAATCGGATAGGCCGACAGGACCAGGGTACGCTTCTCGGCATGGGCAGACGCGGCGGTCAGGCTGAGCAAACCCGTAACGAGGCTCAGACCCAGACCCGCCAGTGATGCTTTTTTCAAAATGAGATTCCTTTCAACATGGATGCGATGCCCATTTTAGGCCGAAGCGCTTCCCGCGATCTTAAAACACGTGGCGCATGCCGATCATCAGGACACCCTGGTGCTTGTCGCTGGACGAGGGGAAGCCGAAGATCGTTGCGTTCTTGGCGTCGCCCGCAGCGATCTGGTAGCTGTAGGTGATCGCGACGTCGGTGCGCTTGGACAGGAAGTAGTCGGCCTGGAAGTTGAACTGATGCCACTTCGGATTGGTGTTGATGGTGTCGTACTTGCCGACGGTGTAGAAATAGGATGCTCCCAGGTTCAAAGCCTGCGTGAAGTGATTCACCAGATTCAGGTCCAGGTTTTGCAGCGTCAGCTTGGTGTTGTCCAGGTAGTCGTACTTGACGTTGCTGTACATCACGCCAAAATCGGTGTTGCCAACCGTGTAGAAACCGCCGGTGCCCGCGATGCGCTGCTTGCGCACGCCGATGGTGCTGTTGACCGCGCTCTTGTTGAAGATGAGCAGCGAGCTGGCGTAGTCGTTGCTCATCGCACCGTCCGGGCTCTTGCTGCTGTTCGGCGTGTCCATCTGGGTGTAGGCGACGGCCCACTTGAAGCGCTCGCTCTTGTAACCCGAGCCGATGCTCATGACGCGGTTGATGCTGGCGTCGCCCGCCGCTTCGCCGAAACCGTAGAGTGCGGTGACGTTGAAGTTGCTGAATGTCGGGCTGATGTACTTGACCGAATTCTGCGCGCGCAGGTTGTTGTAGCCGTTGTCATTGTCGCCGATGTGCACGCCGTTGCTGGCGATCACGACCGGGCCGAGGTAGTCCTTGACGGCTTCATACTGGCGTCCCAGCGTCAGCGTGCCGAAGTCGGTATTGCTCAGGCCGACATACGACAGGCGGCCGAACAGGCGGCCGTTTTGCGCCGCTGCGCCGGTCATCACGTTGAAGCCGTTCTCCAAATTGAAGATGGCCTTGGAGCCGCCGCCCAGATCTTCCTGGCCGCGGAAACCGATGCGCGGATTCTGGTTGGTGCCGCTCAGCGCTTCCAGATTATGCGGACCGCCCTGGTTGGTGAGATAGCCGACGCCGCCCGAAATCAGTCCGTAAATTTCCAGTTTGCTTTGTGCATGCACCTGAGCCCCGGCCAGCATTGCTGGCACTGCGACTGCGCCGATCATCCATTGTTTCATCACCATCCCCCGGGAAAAAGGCCCTCAGGCCAAAGTAAAGTCGGACATCGATCCCGTGAACACCGGATATCGATTTCGTTTGAATTCTGTTTGCCGAAGTGGAGAATAGGCGATGTCAAACAATAATATAATTTGTTTATATTTATAATTTAATAAATTAAACTTATAACCATGCGGAATCGGTACCGAATTAATCCGTAAACGATATGCCGACCGCCAACCGACCACGCCGCAACCGCGCCCCATCGCCATGATCAAGCTCACCAACAAGGTCACGCTGCGCCACCTGCAGGCCTTCGCCACGCTCGCCGGCACCAACAGTTTCAGCAAGGCGGCGGAGCAGCTCTCGGTGACCCAGCCGGCGCTGAGCGCCTCGATCAAACAGCTGGAAAACCAGCTCGGCACCAAGCTGTTCGACCGCACCACGCATCAGATTGCGCTGACGGCGCAAGGCGCGGTGGTGCTGGAATACGCCAAGCACCTGCTCAATACCGCCACCAATACCTTCGACGACATCCGCCACGCCATCGGCACCGGCCGCCACCGCGTGCGCATCGGCGCTATTCCGTCGGCGGTGACGCTGACCGCCGCGGTCATCGCGCGCTACAACGAAGCGCACGACGAGCACGTCGAGATCCTGTTGTCGGATATGCCCAACGATGCACTGTTGTCATCCTTGCATACGGGCAAGCTGGATTTCTGCGTCGGCATCAAGCCGCCCGATTCCATGTCTCTCGATACGGTGACGCTGTTTGAGGATGAACTGGTGCTGATCGTGTCGAAAAACCACCCACTGTCGGACTCGAAAGAAGTCCATTGGCGCCAGATGGCCGGCGAGGAAATCGTGATGTTCGCGCAGGGCAGCGTGTGGGAATTCGCTTCTGCCGCGCTGCTGCAGCATGGCCTGGCGGCATCGCGCCGCTATCAGATGGTGCACAGCGAATCGCTGTACGGTGTGGTGCGCTCCGGCATCGCCGTTGGCATCATGCCGAGTCTGTACACCAGCTACCTGCGCGACGACACCTTGCATGTCGCCCCGCTGCGCTTCCCCACGCTCAAGCGCAAGATCGTGCTGATGCGGCGCAATGAAGTCAGCCGCAGCGAATGGACCGATCACTGCTTCCGAGAATTGCGCAATGACCTGAAACAGGCCAATCACTGGTTCTGACATCGTGGGATGGGCTTGCAACGCCACCCATTCCCCATAAAAAAGCCACGTGGATCGTGGCGTTTTTCCTGATCGGCAGCGTTCCTATTCCGATGGCCGCGTGGACGTCAGCCCGGTCGGCGGACCATCGATCGCGGTCCAGCCGCCATCCACCAGCAGCGAACTTCCAGAAATATAGCTGGCCGCGTCCGACGCCAGGAAGGCGGCAGCCGAACCGACTTCCGACGGTTGCCCCCAGCGATTGAGCACGGTGTGGCCGGCGTAGGTCTTGAAGATGTCCGCGCGCTCCTTGAGCGGCGCGGTCAACTTGGTCTCGATGATGCTCGGCGTGATGGCGTTGACGCGCACGCCGTAGGGTCCCATCTCGGCAGCAAAGGCTTTCACCAGTTGTGCGATGCCGGCCTTGGACGCGGCATACACGCCCAGTCCCGGCTCGATCGTTACGGCGCGCATTGACGAGCATGCAATGATGCTGCCAAAACCCTGCTTCATCATCGGCCGCCCAAAGCTGCGGAAGAAATTGAAGGCGCCCTTCATGTTCAGATTCATCACGCGGTCGTATTCTTCTTCGGTGTAGTCAATGATCAGCTTGCGAATGTTGAGCGCCGGCGTGCTGACGGCGATGTCGATCTTGCCGAGCAGTTGTAGTGCATGCTGCGCCAGCACCTCAATGTCCTTGCCGTCGGCGGCGTCGATTTTCATCGCGGTTGCCGACGCCAACCCGAGGGCCGAGATTTCCTGCGCCGTGGCCTCTGCGCCGGCCAGGTCGGCATCGGCGCAGATCACCTGCGCGCCGAGGCTGCCGATGGCCTCGGCGGATGCCTTGCCGATACCTGAGGCGGCGCCGATCACCACGGCGGTCTTGCCGCTCAGGTCGAACAGTTTCTTGTAGTCCTGCATTGCTTGCTCCTTCGATGAAGCCGCAGCGCACTTACGCGCGGCAGCTTCGTTATAAAAATCATCATTGCTGCAGGAAGACATTCCCCGCGCTTACAGCATCCACGACAGCACCGGCGTCGATTGCAGATACACCAGCGTCGCCATCATCAGCAGGAAGAATAGACTCCAGCCGATCACTTTGCGGAAGATCAGGCCTTCCTGCCCGATGATGCCGACCGCCGCTGCACCCACCGCCAGGCTCTGCGGAGAAATCATCTTGCCGAGCACGCCGCCGGAGGCATTGGCCGCCGCCAGCAGCGCCGGCGACAAGCCGGTCTCATGCGCCGCCGCCACCTGCAAAGCGCCGAACAGGGCGTTGGCAGAATTGTCCGAGCCGGTCACCGCCACGCCGATCCAACCGATCACCGGCGACAGGAAGGCAAACGCCGATCCCGTCCCCGCCAGCCAGCGCCCCAAGGTCGCGGTCTGGCCTGAATAATTCATGATGAAGGCCAGCGCCATCACGCACAGCACCGTCGGCACCGCCCAGCGCATCTGCACCAGCGTCTTGCCGTAGGTTTCCACCGCAGCACGCGCCGATACTTTCAGCATCATCGCACTGATCACGCCGGCCAGCAGCAGCAACGAGCCGGCTGCCGACAAGCTGTTGAGCGTGAACATGGTGCCGATGGACTTGCCTTCCTGCGTACTGATAGCCAGACCCGGCCAGGCGAACTTGAAGGTGCCTACCCCCAGCCACTTCTGCACCAGGCCGAACTGCACCACGGTAAAGATCGCAATGATCAGCAGGTACGGCGCATAGGCCAGCATCAGTTGCTTGCGCGAGTGACCGATAGCTATATGCTCGGCCTGCTTGGTGACGTCGTTCTGGAACGCGTCGGCGGGCAACTTCGTCGGCTTCCAGAATTTCAGCAGCACCATCACGCCGGCAGCCGAAGCCAGCGCGCCCACCACGTCGGCCAGCACCACCGAGAAATGGCTTGCGCTGATCCATTGCGCCGCGCCGAAAGCAACTCCCGCCACCACTGCCGCCGGCCAGGTCTGGCGCAGACCGCGCTTGCCGTCCATGATCCACACCAGCGCCAGCGGCACAAAAGCCGCGACCACCGGCGTCTGGCGTCCGACGTGATGCCCCAGCTCTTCGAACGACAGGCCGGTCACTTGCGCCAGCGTTGTGATCGGTACCGCCAGCGCGCCGAACGCCACGGGCGCAGTATCGGCCACCAGTGCAATCACGGCGGCCTTCAAAGGATGCAGGCCGATCGCCACGAGCATCGCGCCGGCGATTGCCACCGGCGTGCCGGCGCCGGCCAGCGCTTCAATCAGCGCACCGAAACTAAATGCAATCAGGATCGCCTGGATGCGCGGATCGTCGCTGATCAGCGCAAAGCTGTCGCGCAACACCGCAAAGTGGCCCGAGCGCACCGTCAGGTTGTACAACCAGATCGCGTTGACGATGATCCACAACACGGTCAGCACGCTGAACACCGCGCCGTAGACACCGACATTGGCGACTGTCGCCCATGGCATGCCATAGATGAAGCCCGCCACCACGGCGCAGATCAACAACGAAATCGCAGCCGATACATGCGGCGAAATCTTCAGCCAGCCGAGCATCACGAACATCGACAGCAACGGCAGCATCGCGCATAGCGCAGACGCGAACAGCGATCCGTTGACGGGATCGTAAATTTGTTGAAACATGGTTCTCCTCCAATATGGATGATTATTTTTTTGTAAGCGTCAAAGCGCTGGCGGATTGCTGACTGATGGTTGTACTGGTCCTCGCCTGATCGAAAAATGGATATGCGCTTGAATTTATTTCTGCGTGAGCGGCCATTGCAGCGGCGCAAATTTGGCCGGCGTCATGAGCTGGTTTTCCTGCGATACCAGATACGCGGCGTTGGCGCTCTTCTCGAGATAAGCGGCCCAGGCCGGATCAGCTTGCAGACGATCGCGACGTGCATTGCGGTCGGCGGCGTCCTGGTAAACCCAGATGTGCGTGTAGCAATTCAGACGCCCTGATTCGGCGACCAGATAGGCCAGCGGTTCGCCAAGATGCTTGCGCTGGATGTCGAAGCCGTGTTCTTCGTACAGCGCTAGATGTTTTTTCAAGGTACCGGGACGCGCGGTGTAGGTGCGGACGTCAAGCAACATAAACTTCCTTTCGAGTGATGCAGACAAGATGTAAAGATTTCAGGGACGAATGCGCCCCCGCGACCGTTTTTCAGGTCGCGTCGGAAAAAGCTTCGTATGGAGATGGAACCGCCGGGCGGAATCAATGAAGCACATCCGGAAGACGTTTCCGATGCGCGTATTGAATCGGCATTGACCAGCGTGGGTCAGATGCTAACCAAGCCGTCCGAACGCACGGTAGGACTTAATTTCTTTTCTATTGGATTTTTCCACCGAAAGCCGGAACGCGCCGCAACGTGCAGGCTTGCACGCGATGCAGCTGCAGTTGCGCGGCTTTTCTTTTTACGTGCGCTTGTATATCCTGTGCCGGTGCATCTACGAGCGCGAGAAGATTTCCGGAGAGGAAATCACGGCGACACGATGTGCAGGAAGCCGACCGAAATCAATCACAACAACACGGCGGAGACATTGCAAGACGAACACTGAAGCGACCCCATGAAAGACATCCGCTTTCCCGACGACACGCCAAATTTCGAGGTCTCCGATTTCAGCGGCGGCCATACGGAATTCGTGTTCGACCTAGTCAAGCTGGAAGGCCGCAACGAAATCCCGCGCCCTTTCCTACATCGCCACAGCTACTATCACATCCTGTGGATGAGCAACGCACAGGGTAACCACGTGCTCGACTTCGACAACTACGGCATCGTTCCGCATTCCGTGTTCTTCATCTCGCCGGGGCAGATTCATGGTTGGACGTCGGAGATCGATGCCAGCGGCTATGCGATCAATTTCAGTCCTGAATTCTTTCTGCAGATTTTTCCACGCATCGAAGAACTGGCGGAGTTTCCCTTCTTCCACATCGCCAACGCCGATCCGGTGCTATACCTGACGCCCCAGCAACATGACGAACTGTTCCCGCTGCTTAAGGAAATAGAAAAGGAGAATGCCGGCGACCAGCGCTGGCGTTACGACATCGTGCGCTCCTTCCTGCAGATCCTGTTGACCAAGCTGCGTCGCCTGCACCAGCCGCACGACGCCGAATCGGTGCTGCCGCGCAGCTACAGCCTGACCAAGCGCTTCAAGCTGCTGATCGAACAGCACTACCTCGAGTTCGGCTCGGTGCAGGACTATGCGGCGCGCCTGTTCGTCACCGACCGCAAGCTCAATGAAGCGGTCAAAACCACCACCGGACGCACCGCCACGCAGTTGATCCACGATCGCATCCTGATGGAAGCAAAACGGCTGCTGGCGCAATCCGAACTCAGCATCGCGGAGATTTCATATCGCCTCAACTTCGACGACTTCGCCTACTTCTGCCGCTTCTTCAAGAAGAATGTGCAGATGACCCCAGGTGAGTTCAAGAAAAAATTCTCCGCGCCACTGCCCTGATCTTTCCGCCTGCCGCACCCGGTACTTTCTCCGAGAAGTGCAGCAAATCCACGGATTAGTCCTATCACCCGCCAATCGCCGGCTTGTATTCTCGTCCTGCTGAAAAGCGGTCTTGCACGACCGCTTGCTTTCCCCTGTCAACCACAACAGCCGGTGCACCGGCATACAAGAGACGAGCATGTCAAAACTGAAAACCGGCGGCCAGTTGCTGGTAGATGCGCTGCTGGCACAAGATGTCGATACCACTTTCTGCGTTCCTGGCGAAAGCTACCTGGATGTCCTCAATGCACTGTACGACCATCAGCAAGAAATCCGGGTGATCTCGTGCCGCCATGAGGGATCGGCCTCATTCATGGCAGAAGCCTACGGCAAGCTGACCGGCAAACCCGGCATCTGCTTCGTCACGCGCGGTCCCGGCGCCACCAACGCCAGCATTGGCGTGCATACGGCGTTCCAGGATTCGACGCCAATGATCCTGTTCGTCGGCCAAGTCGGACTCGACATGTGCGAGCGCGAGGCTTTTCAGGAAATCGATTACCGCCGCATGTTCGGCCCCTTCACCAAATGGGTGACCCAGCTCGACGACGTTTCACGCGTCGGGGAGTACGTGGCGCGGGCATTTTCCGTGGCGATATCAGGCCGGCCCGGTCCGGTGGTGATCGCGCTGCCGGAAGACATGCTGACCGAATCTACCTTTCCGCGCGAGATCGGCAAGGTGGAGCCGGTGCAGGCCTATCCCGATCCTGACGCGCTGCAAGAAATGCAGAAACTGCTGCAGCAGGCCAGGCGGCCGATGCTGATCCTGGGCGGCTCCAACTGGAACCAGGATGGCGTGCGGAACATGGAACGTTTTGCCTCCCAGAACAACCTGCCGGTGGCGGCCTCGTTCCGCCGCCAGGATCTGTTCGACAATCGCCATCCAAACTACGTCGGTGAAGTCGGCATCGGTGTCAATCCGGCGTTGGCGAAAATAATCACCGAATCGGACCTGATCATCGCAGTCGGTTCGCGCCTGGGTGAAATGGTGACCAGTGGCTATACGCTGCTCGATGTGCCACGTCCCAAGCAGAAGCTGGTGCATGTGATGCCTGCGGCGGAAGAACTTGGCCGCGTCTACCAGACCGACGTCAAGATCCTGTCGACGCTGAATGCGTTCGCGCGCATGACGGCGCAATTGCCTGCGGTCGACGCACAAGCCTGGCGCAGCTGGCAGAAGCAGGCGCGCGACGCTTACCTGGAGTACATCGAACCGCCGTTGCGCGTCACCGACTTCGACCCCGCGCTGGCGTTCCGCCAGATGCAGGACATCCTGAACCAGGATGCCATCCTCACCAACGGCGCCGGCAACTACACCGCCTGGGCGCATCGCTACTATCAATTCTCTCAGCCGAAATGCCAACTGGCACCGACCAGCGGCGCAATGGGTTACGGCGTACCTGCGGCGATCGCGGCCAAGCTGTGCTTCCCCGCCCGCCAGGTGATTTGCCTGGCCGGCGACGGCTGCTTCCTGATGACTTCACAGGAACTGACGACCGCTGTGGCGCACCGGTTGGGTATTGTCTTCCTGGTGTTCAACAATGGCATGTACGCCACCATCCGCATGCATCAGGAAAAGAATTATCCCGGTCGCGTGATGGCGACCGATCTCAATAATCCGGATTTCGTAGCGTACGCAAAGTCGTTCGGGCTTGATGCCTGCGCCATCGACAAGACGGCGGAGTTTGCGCCGGCGCTGGAGAAAGCACTCGGCATAACCAGCTCGACGTCGATGCCTTATCTGATCGAAATCCGCCTGGACAAGGAAATGCTGACGCCGCGCGCGACCCTGTCCGGATTGCGAAAAACCGCGCTGGCGGAACGCGCCGACGGCAAGGAAAGCCAGTCCTGAAAAGGGATGCCCATGATATTTTCCTTGCGGAAATGATGTGAAGGAGTGTGGTGCGGAAAAATCGCTTGATCACCGCTTCCACACGGTTACCTGACTTACCAGGCAATCAAGCAACCGGTCACCCTCCCTCAGCCTTCCATCGCCTTCTTCAGCCGCAACGCCAGCCGCTTCGCCATGGCCGCATCCGCCACGTTGGCGAAGCCAAGCAACAGGCCGCGCTGCTGCGGCGCGTCGAGATACCAGCGCGACAGGGCCTGAATGCCGAAGCCTGCGGCGCGGGCGCGGTCGGCCAGCAAGGCATCATCTTCGTGCGCGGCCAGTTTGGCGACGACGGACAACCCGCCGGGCTGCAGTTCGATCTGCAGGCGGCTGCCGAAGACCTGCTCCAGCGCGCGCACGAAGACGGCGCGGCGTTCGGCGTACAGCAGGCGCATGCGTTTGAGATGGCGCGAAAAATGTCCCTGCACAATGAAGTCGGCGAGGCCGGCCTGGAACAGGTAAGGACAGCCCGCGTTGAGGCTGGCGCAGACGGCCTGGAAGCGTGGCACCGCCCCGAGCGGGACGACCGCATACGCCAGGCGCAAACCGGGGAACATGACCTTGCTGAAGGTACCGCAGTAAATCACGCGATCCACCTGGTCGAGACTCTTGAGCGCCGGCAGCGGGCGGCCCTGATAGCGGTATTCGCTATCGTAATCGTCTTCGATGATCCAGCTGCCGGCCTTGCTGGCCCACTCCAGCAGGGCCAGCCGGCGCTCCAGCGACAGCGTCACGCCGAGCGGACTCTGGTGGGACGGCGTCACCAGCGCAAAACGCGCATCCGGCGCGCGCCGCACGCCCTCTTCCACCATCAGACCATGCCGGTCCACCGGCACCGGCGCCAGCCGTGCGCCGGCATTGCGCAAGAACAGCTGAGCCTGCAAATAACCGGGATCCTCGAACCAGAACACATCGTCGAGTGCGGCCAGGCTGCGCAGCACCAGTTCCAGCGTGGCGCGATAGCCGGCCGTGACGAACACCTGCTCGGACAGACAGGTCACGCCGCGCGATAGTCCGAGGTAAGTGGCGATGCGCTCGCGCAGCGGGCCATAGCCTGCCGGATCCGGGTAGGCCATGGTGAGCGGCTCGCCGGTGCGCAGGCGATGGCCGGCGATGCGGTTCCAGACCTTGCGCGGGAAGGCGTCGAGCGCAGGCAGGCCGAGCTTGAGCGGCTCCGGCTCGCGGCCATGGTGCTCGCCCGGCGTCGGCGCCAGCGCACCGGCAGCGGCAACCGCAAAGCGGCCCGGCGAGTCGGTCGTGGCGGCGGGCGCCGGCAAGGCCGGCGACACCACCGTGCCGGCTGCACCGCGCATTTGCAGATAGCCCTCGTCGGTCAGGATGCGGTACGCGGTCTCGACGGTGCCGCGTGCGAGGCTGAGCTCTGTCGCCAGTGCGCGCACCGCCGGCACCCGCTGGCCGGCGCGCAGATGGCCCTGGGCGATGGCAGTCTTGAAGCGTTGACATATCTGCAGGTAGATCGGCAGTTGCAGCGTGCGATCGACGCTGAGTTCCAAGGAGGCGGGAGCAGTTTTCATGGACCAGTCGCTTTTACATTTTTTAAACAATGCGGGATGACAAGATAGTCGCATACTGCAGACCGACAAGCCACGGCAGTGCGACGTTGATGGAGAAATTCCAGGTAAAAATAAAGCCGCTGGTAGTGCAAAAGATCAATAAACTACGATACGGCAATCATTTTTCTTTGCAGCATGTACAGGATTGTTTAGAGTAGCTGCATTGCACCAATCGCCTTCCATTACAGCCACCGATCTGATCTCTTCACCGTCCGGCCATGATTCCAGCGTCCCCCGCAGCAGCAGCTCACGCCCACCGCGCCTCCTTGAAGGTGAAGGCCGCGCCCGCTTGCGCCCATGACGGACGACATCCATGATGCACGAACACCAAGGCCTGGCCAGTCGGGTGATTGCCGCTCGCGGCAAGATGCCATTGCTTCTGCCGGCTGAAACTGCGGGCATCACGGGCTTCAGCCATCACTATTTCAGCGTGGCACAGCAACCGCTTGCCCTGCAGGCGCAAGCCTGGAGCGAACGCGTCAGCGGCCTGCTCGACACGCCGGTGTCGCGCACCCAGCGCCAGCAAAGCTTCGCCGGCGAAATGGATTCGTATGTCTTCAAGGACATGATTTATCTGGACTGCCGCACCGACCCGCTGGCGCAGTCGCGCACGCTGGCCAAGATCTCGCGCGACAACGTGCGCGATTTCGTCTTCCACGTGGCGGTGGAAGGCGTTATGGAAACCCTGACCGAGGCCCGTCGCGAACGCAAGTCAATGCAATTCGTGCCGGGCATCCTGGTGCTGGACATGGGCCAGCCGATGCGCATGCTGCGTCCGACTTATGCGCACGTCCTGGCCTTCTTCCTGCCGCGCGCCACGGTGGAAGCGAAAATCGCCGACGCCGATTCGCTGCATGGCAAGGTGCTGGCCTACACGTCGCCGCTGACGCGCCTTTTGCTGGCGCGCCTGATGGCGCTAAGCAGGGACTTGCGCGGCATGCCGGCGCCGGCGGCGGAAGAAGCCATCCGCGCCTGCGTCGATCTGCTGCTGGCTGCGTTCGGCAAGCGGCAGCGCCTCGACAGCAGCGCCCGCGCCGCCGCACAGTCGGCGATGCGCAGCCAGATCCAGCGCTACGTCCAGGCACGGCTGTATCACAAGGATCTGTCACCGGAAAGCGTGCTGCGCGCCTTCGATCTGTCGCGCCCGACCTTGTATCGCATGTTTGAAAGCGAAGGCGGCCTCGGCACCTACATTCGCAATTGCCGCCTGCGCGAAGCCGCCGAAGAACTGGTCGGCATGCGCCAGACCGCGGTCATGGAGATCGCCTACGGCCTGGGCTTCAGCAGCGCCTCCGACTTCACGCGTGCGTTCCGCCGCGCCTACGGCATGACGCCGCTGGATTTTCGCGCACTCGGGCTTGATCTGCGCCGGGCCTGACGCAACTCATCTGGCGATGGCGCAGCCGTGATCGAGCAAGACTTCGGCGCTGCCGAACTCGGCGCGGTCGAAATTGACCGGCATGTTGATCAGGTAAAAACCCTCGGCGCCATCGTCGAAACGCGCGCCCGTCAGCAACAATGACTGCGCGCCCATCGCGTTGGCGGCATGCGCGCTGCGCAGGGCCGCCAGCTTGAACGGATCCTTGCTCTGCAAGGCGTCCGCCTCCAGCCGCATGACCCAGTAACGATGGCCTTCGATCATGAACGGCATCCATTTCCCCAAGGGATCGCGCCGATGCGCGCGCAACAGATCCGGCACGTCGCGCCGCATGCAGTCGATGTGGATATGCAGTTGCAGCTGGCTGCGCGCGGCGGCCGAATTGACTTCAAGGCCCAGTTGCGATGGCTCCAGCGGCCGCCCCAGCGCAGCGCCGACGCGACCGCGCTGCTCCCAGGCATAACGCCAGTAATTGGGCGCATCGTCTTTCAGCAACTCGCGGCTTTCGATGCCGGCCAGGCGGATGGTCGGGATCAGCAGGTACTGCGCCGCGCCGACGATGTCCTTGAGGATCACGAAACCCCGTTCGCGATCGACCAATGCGCATGGCTTCGGATCGCCGGCATTGATGCTATTTGGCAGGCACTGCGCGCTCGCGATCTGCCACAGCGCGTCGGGATTGGCGGCGCATGCCGGTGCGGCCGTTGCGAACAGCAGGGCGAGTAGCGGGAGAAAGATGCGCATGATCGATGTCGGTTGGTCCGGTTAAGCTTACGCGGTGAATATGTCGCCGCCGTTACACCGGGGCGATTCGCGACGACGCCCGGCGATGCAAGATCATAACCGCTGCTGCAAGACAGCGCCGCCTGCGCTACATTGGAGCTTTGCCACCCGCCCTACGGAGCCGCCATGCAAGCCATCCCGACGATTACCCTCAAGAACGGCGACCGCGTTCCTGCCCTCGGCCAGGGCACCTGGAACATGGGCGAGTCGGCCGCGCGCGCCGCCGATGAAGTGCGCGCGCTGCAGCATGGCATCGATCTCGGCATGACACTGATCGACACCGCCGAGATGTACGGCGACGGCGGCGCCGAAAAGGTCGTCGGCAAGGCCATCGCCGGCCGCCGCGACGACGTCTACCTGGTCAGCAAGGTGCTGCCTTTCAACGCTTCGCGCGCCGGCACGGTCAAGGCCTGCGAAGCCAGCCTCAAACGCCTGCATGTCGAACGCATCGATCTCTACCTGCTGCACTGGCGCGGCACGCATCCGTTTTCCGCCACCATCGAAGCGATGGAAACCCTGATCGACCAGGGCAAGATCGGCGCCTGGGGCGTCAGCAATCTCGACAACGACGACATGCACGAACTGCTGGCGCTGGACAACGGCGCCAATGTGCAAGTCAACCAGGTGCTGTACAACCTGTCGCGGCGTGGCATCGAGTTCGACCTGCAGCCCTACTGTGCGCAACAGGGCGTGGCGATCATGGCCTACTCGCCTATCGAGCAGGGCCGCATCCTCAAGGAAGCCGCGCTGGTCGCCGTCGCCAAACGCCACGGCGTCACGCCGGCCCAGGTCGCGCTGGCGTGGACGCTGCGTCATCCGGGTGTGATCTCGATTCCCAAGGCATCGACGGTGCAGCACGTGCAGGACAATCGCGCCTGTCTTGACCTCAGGCTTGATGCGGCCGATCTTGCCGGACTCGACAAGGCATTTGCACCGCCGAAGAAGCGCCGTCCGCTGGAAATGCTGTAGGCGAATTCAAAAGCAAGCGCCGGAGTGTTGTCGTCGCCTTGCCCTCTTACACTGCGTCTGCAATCGTGCAACCCAAGAGGATGAGGCAATGCATACCGCAGCAGACCACAATAATTCCATCGCCCGGCGCGCCGCTGCGCTGGACTGGCAGGACATCTGCACCGAACTCAACGAACACGGCTGTGCGCATCTGCCCGGCTTGCTGCAAGCGCAGGAATGCGAAGCGCTGATTGCAGACTATGCGCGCGACGACCTCTATCGCAGCCGCGTGGTGATGGCGCGTCATGGTTTCGGCCGCGGCGAATACAAGTATTACCGTTACCCGCTGCCGGATCTGATCGGCGCGTTGCGTGATGCCTTCTATCCTCATCTCGCACCGCAAGCCAACCGCTGGAATGAAGCGATGGGCATCGATATCCGCTATCCCGCCGCACACGCAGACTTCATCGCGCGCTGCCACGCCGCCGGACAATTGCGGCCGACGCCGCTGATCCTCAAATATGGGAGCGGCGACTACAACTGCCTGCACCAGGACTTGTACGGCGAACACGTATTCCCGATCCAGATGGCGATCCTGCTGTCGGAGCCGGGACGCGATTTCAGCGGCGGCGAATTTGTCATCACGGAACAGCGCCCGCGCATGCAGTCGCGCGCCGAAGTGGTGCCGCTGCGTCAGGGCGATGCACTGCTGTTCGCGGTCAATGAGCGACCGGTGTCTGGCACGCGCGGCTACTATCGCGTCAAGATGCGCCATGGGGTAAGCCGCTTGCGTTCGGGCGAGCGCTACACGATGGGCGTGATTTTCCACGACGCGCTGTAGACGTAAAAAAAGCGCCTCCGTTTTTCAGCGGAGGCGCCGTGTTGCTACGGGTGCTTCACATGCCGCTCAAGCCGATTTGATATTGTCCGGCGACAGCGGAATCTTGCGCACGCGTTTTCCCGTTGCTGCGAACAGGGCGTTCGCCACCGCCGGCCCCACCAGCGCCGTGGCCGGTTCGCCGATGCCGCCCGGCTTCTCGGTGCTCTTGACCAGCGTGACGTCGATGCGCGGCATCTGCGACATGCGGATCACCGGATAGTCATGGAAGTTGGTCTGCTGCACGCGGCCCTTGTCGAGCGTGATCTCCGAACCCAGCACCGACGACAGGCCGAAGGCGATGCTCGACTCGATCTGCGCTTCCACCGTGTCGGGATTGATCATGCGGCCGAGGTCGGCGGCTACCCACATCTTGTGCACGGTGATCTCGTTGTCCTTCACCGAAATCTCCGCCACCTGCGCCATGTAGGTGTCGTAACCTTCCATCAGGGCGATGCCGTGGCTGCGGCCTTTCGCCAGCGGCTTGCCCCAGCCGGCCTTGGTCGCCGCGATCTTCAGCACATTGGCAAAACGCGGCTGCTTGTCCAGCAGCGCCAGCCGGTACTGATAGGGGTCCTTCCCTGCGGCGGCGGCCAACTCGTCGATGAAGCTCTCGTTGGCGAAAGCGTTGAGCGCATGGCTGACCGAACGCCAGTAGCCGACGCGCAGGCCGCTGTCGTGTTCGATGAGTTCCTGCGTCATGTTGGGGATGTCATAGCCGACCACCGCCGCTTCCGCCATGAAGGGGTCGAGTGCGCCCTTGGGCAGGCCGAAGGCGCGCTGGGTCACCGACTGCGAAGTCAACTGGAAGGTCAGCGCCACCGGCTTGCCGGAGGCATCGAGTCCGGCAGCCATGCGATGGAACGCCATCGGCCGGTAGAAGTCATGCGTGGTGTCGTCCTCGCGGCTCCACAGCAGCTTGACCGGTTTGCCGACCGCTTTGGAAATCTGCGCCGCCTGCACCGCAAAGTCGTATTCCAGACGACGGCCGAAACCGCCGCCGAGGAAAGTAGTCTTCACCGTGACGTCTTCCGGCTTGAGGCCGACCGCCGCCGCGACATTGCCTTGCGTGCCCTGCTGGAATTGCGCCGGACCGATCACCAGGCATTTGCCGTCCTTGTAGTCGGCAGTGAAATTCTGCGGCTCCATCGTTGCATGCGCCAGCAACGGCGACCAGTATTCGGCCTGCATGGTCTTGGCCGCGCTCTTCATGGCGGCGCCGGCATCGCCGGTTTTCTTGATCGGCGTCGGCGCGTCCTTGGCGTTGCGGATGCCCTCCATCATCGACGCGTTGTCGATGGCGGCGCCTGCACCTTCGTCCCAGGTGACGGTCACGGCTTCGCGCGCTTTCTTGGCATGCCAGTAACTGTCGGCCACCACCGCTACGCCGTCGCGGATCTGCACCACGTCGATCACGCCAGGCATTGCCTTGGCCTTGCTCGCGTCAAAACTGACCACCTTGCCGCCGATGACCGGACACTGCTCCAGCGAGGCGTAGACCATGCCCGGCAACTTGACGTCGATGCCGAACACGGCCGTGCCGTTGACCTTGCGCGGCGTGTCGAGGCGCTTGGTCGGTTTGCCGATGATCTTGAAGTCCTTGGGGTCCTTCAAGACCACGTCCTTCGGCACCGGCAGTTTCGATGCGGCGTCGGCCAGTTCGCCGTAGGTCGCCTTGCGTCCGCCCGGACCAGTGACCTTGCCGTCGCCGGCCTTGAGCGTAGCGGCGTCGATGTTCCATTTTTGCGCTGCCGCCGTGATCAGCATGGTGCGCACCTGGGCGCCGGCCACGCGCAGCTTTTCCCAGCCGTCGCGCACCGAGGTCGAGCCGCCGGTGAGCTGGCCGCCAAGCAAGGCGTTGGTGTAGACCTCGCCGACCGGCGCGATCTCGACCTTGACCTTGCGGATGTCGACGCCGAGTTCTTCGGCGATCAGCATCGGCATCGAGGTGTAGACGCCCTGGCCCATTTCGGAGCGTGCGGAAATCAGTGTGATGGTGTTGTCGTCGGCAATGTGCACCCAGGCGTTGGGCGTATGCAATGTACCGGCCGCCTGCGATTCGCTGACCGCGCCCGGCAGGCTGACGCCGAGCGTGAAGCCGCCGCCGGCCAGTGCCGTTACCTTGAGGAAATCGCGTCGTGTGGTTGTCATGGCGATCTCCTCAGGCCTTGCGCATTTCGGCCGCAGCGCTCTTGATGGCGGCGCGGATGCGATTGTAGGTGCCGCAGCGGCAAATGTTGCCGCTCATGGCGTTCTCGATGTCGGCGTCGCTGGGATTCTTGTTGGTGCGCAGCAGCGCCGCGGCGCTCATGAGCTGACCCGACTGGCAATAGCCGCATTGCGGCACGTCGTGCGCGATCCAGGCTTTTTGCAGCGGGTGGGAATTGTCCTTGGACAAGGATTCGATGGTGGCAACCTTTTTGCCGGCCGCCGCCGAGACCGGGGTCTGGCAGGAGCGGATCGGCGCGCCATCGAGCTGCACGGTACAGGCGCCGCAGAGCGCCATGCCGCAACCGAACTTGGTGCCGGTCAGACCGATTTCATCACGGATCACCCACAACAACGGCGTATCCGGTTCCGCTTTGACTGTGACTTGCTTGCCGTTGAGGTTGAAGCTGGTTGTCATCTTTTAACTCCTCCGACGTCCTGTTGGGTGGAACATCGGGGAAGACGTCAATCCGTCCGGATGTCCGTGCCTGGCGCAACCGGGAATGCCGGGGAGAATGGAGCGGAGAAGCTATTCACGATCTTGCTGCGAGGCCGTCTCGATTGCGTTTGCAGATCATAGGCTTATCCGGAGGAATCTGCAGGGAGATTTTCCGTTATTCCTCGCCATATATGGCGTTGGCGGCAAGATGGCCTCTTCGCAGGAAACGGTGATCCTGCCTCTGCTTCCGCTCGCGGGAGAGTTTTCTGCGGAGAGGTTTTATCGACCGGCAGTCGACGCAGCAGGTTGCCGGGGCTTCCCTCTTCTCGCTCCCTTGTTAAATCATCAACGTCTTTATTTTTCTCCGAAACACGCATCTGATGCTAAATAAAAATGCTAATCTCGTAACTGCAAATTACGTCCCGACGTACAACAATTCAATCACGTCGCCTCATGAAACCGGCCGCAACGGACGGCGTTTCAGTCCAAGACGACCCGGCTCCAGCAAAGGCTGCCGAGTCATCAACACTTACATCACCGTTTGGGGGAAACATGAAACTCTCACAATTGAAAATCTCCACACGTCTGGCAATCGGCTTCACGATGGTCTGCGCGCTGCTCATCATCATCACGCTGCTCGGCATCATTCAGATGGCCCAGCAGAAACAGCGCATGGATGAGATCACGAAGATCAACAACGTGGAAGCCAGCGAAGCCTCCTCCATGTATCTGTCCATTACCGAACGTGCGCTCGCTTTGCGCAACATGATCCTGCTTGAAGATAACCAGCAGGAAATCAGCGTCGAAATGAAACGCGTTGATGTACAGGCGCAAAAATATGCCGCCGCCGAGAAAAAACTGGGAGAGATGCTGAGCAGCGAAGGTTCGGCCAACCCGGAAGAACGCCAGCTGTTTGACGCCATCAGCGCAACCGCCAAGGTCGCCGACGGCTATATCAAGCGGGTAACGACGCTGATCCTGGCCGGCAAGCGAGACGAGGCCTATTCGCTGATGCGAAATGAGTTCCGCCCGGTCCAGCGCAAATGGTGGGAACAACTCAACAGCTTCATCGTGCTGGAGAACAAACAGAATGAGCAAGCCTCCGACAACGCGGACCTTGCCTACGCCAATGCGCGTTTCATGATGCTGCTGTTCGGCGGGCTGGCGGTGGTCGCCAGCATCATCGCGGCTTATCTGATCACGCGCAGCGTGCTGAGCCAGCTCGGTGGAGAGCCCGCCTATGCGAATCAGATTGCCAATCAGATCGCACACGGCGACCTGACCGTCAATATCGAAACCAGGCCAAGCGATCAGAACAGCCTGCTGTTCTCGATAAAGAGCATGCGCGATGCCCTGGCGCAAATCGTCGGCCAGGTGCGCGCCGGCACCGATACGATTGCCACCGCCTCCAGCCAGATTGCCAAAGGCAACCTGGATTTGTCGTCGAGGACGGAGCAGCAGGCAAGTTCTCTGGAGGAAACGGCGTCATCGATGGAAGAGCTGGCGTCGACGGTGAAACAGAACTCCGGCAGCGCCCTCCAGGCGCACGAGCTTGCGCTGTCGGCATCCGATGTGGCAACCAAGGCCGGCGAAGTCGTTCAGCAAGTCATCAATACGATGGGGATGATCAACAATTCATCGCACAAGATCGTGGAGATCATTTCGGTTATTGACGGCATTGCGTTCCAAACCAATATTCTCGCCCTGAATGCTGCAGTGGAAGCGGCGCGCGCCGGAGAAGAAGGCCGCGGTTTCGCGGTCGTGGCATCGGAAGTGCGCAACCTGGCGCAACGCAGCGCGACCGCCGCAAAAGAGATCAAGGTGCTGATCACCGATTCCGTGAACCAGGTCGATATCGGACGTTCTCTGGTCGAGCAGGCGGGCACGACGATGAGCGAGGTGGTCGGCAGCGTCAGTAAGGTCAACGGAATGGTGGCGGAAATTTCACAGTCCAGCCGTCAGCAAAGCGAGGGCATCGAACAGATCAACGACGCCGTCGCGCAGATGGACAACGTCACCCAGCAAAATGCCGCGCTGGTCGAGCAAGCCGCCGCCGCCGCGCAGTCCCTGCAGGAACAGGCGACCAAATTGTCGGCGCTGGTCGGCATCTTCAAACTGGGAACCTTGCCGATCCTGCAGAACAGCATCGATATCACACCGTCCCGGCTGGAGCTTGCCTGAGCGGTGGGTTGCGCGACAACAGTGCCGTCAGCTGAACCTGGTGAAGTCCGGCTTGCGCTTTTCAAAGAAGGCGGTAAAGGCTTCCTTGGCTTCCGGCGCCGTCAGCATTTTTGCGAAGTGTTCGATCTCCGCCGCCATCTGCGCTTCGGTGGCGGCGACGCGATTCTTCTTCATCAATTGCTTGGTGACGCGTACCGAGCTGGCGGGCAGCGCGGCCAGTTTGGCGGCCTGCTTTTGTGCGAACGGCAGCAATTCTTCCGCCGTCAGCACACGATTGACGATGCCCATGTCGCGCGCTTCGGCGACGTCGAAGGCTTCGCCCAGCAGCAGCTTTTCGGCCGCACGCTGGTAGCCGGCGATATGCGGCAGCAATAGCGACGAGGCCGCTTCCGGGCATAAACCCAGTTGCGTGAATGGCATCGAGAATTTGGCATTGTCGGCCGCGTAGACCAGGTCGCAATGCAGCAGCAAGGTGGTGCCGATGCCGACCGCTGCGCCCGACACGGCAGCGACGATGGGCTTGCCGGCGTGGCTGATCTCCCACAGGAACCGGAACACCGGCGCGTCCTTGCTGTTGGGTGGATTCTTGAGGAAGTCTTCAAGGTCGTTGCCGGCAGTAAAGATTTGCGGCTTGCCCGTGAACAGGATGGCGCGCACCGCGCTGTCGGCTTCGGCGTCCTTGAGGGCGTCGGCCAGCTGCTGGTACATGGCGGCGGTGATGGCGTTCTTCTTTTCTTCGCGGTTGAAGGCGATAGTCAGGACGCCGCCGCTTTTTGTGAGTTCGATTTCCATATGTCTCCGATAAAAAAAGCCGCATCACCTGAGCGACGTGCGGCTTGTTTTTTTAATGGTAGAGCCGCACTCAAAACCTGTTCATGATCCGTAGCGAGAGGCCGTCAGCCGGTGGCGGCCGGAGCGCACGAACCGGAATGTACTTTAGTACATGAGGATTCGGAGCACCACCCGACGCCGGATCACGGCCTCGAAGTAGGATCATGAGCAGATTTTTACATGCGTTCGAAGATGCCAGCTGCGCCCATGCCGGTGCCGACGCACATCGTCACCATGCCGTACTTCAGGTTCTTGCGGCGCAGTGCGTGGATGGTGGTCGCAGCACGGATCGCGCCGGTTGCGCCGAGCGGGTGGCCGAGTGCAATCGCGCCGCCCATCGGGTTGACCTTGGCGGGATCGAGACCGAGGTCCTGGATCACCGCCAGCGCTTGCGCAGCGAAGGCTTCGTTGAGCTCGATCCAGTCCAGCTGATCCTGGGTGATGCCGGCCGCGCGCAGGGCGACGGGGATGGCTTCCTTCGGACCGATGCCCATGATTTCCGGCGGCACGCCGCGCACGGCGAACGAGGCGAAGCGCGCAAGCGGAGTCAGGTTGAATTGCTTGAGGATCTTTTCGCTGACCAGAATCAGGGCGCCGGCGCCGTCCGATGTCTGCGAGCTGTTGCCGGCCGTGACGCTGCCCTTGGCGGCAAACACCGGCTTGAGCTTGGTCAGTGCTTCGATGGTGCTGTCGGCACGCGCGCCTTCGTCTTTGTTGACGGTGCGGGTCTTGATGTCGATCTGGCCGGTCGCCAGGTTGGGGAAGCGCTCGATGATATCGACGGAGGTGGTCTCATCGTTGAACTCGCCAGCCAGTTGCGCGGCGATGGCTTTCTGGTGCGAGGCCAGCGCGAAAGCATCCTGCGCTTCGCGCGAGACCTTCCATTGCTTGGCGACGTTTTCTGCGGTCAGACCCATGCCGTAGGCCATGCCGATGTTCTCGTCCTTGAACGCGCCCATGTTGACCGATGGGTGGAAACCCATCATCGGCACCATGGACATCGACTCGGCGCCGCCGGCGATCATGACGTCGGCCTGGCCGACGCGGATGCGGTCGGCCGCCATCGCAATCGCGGTCACGCCGGATGCGCAGTAGCGGTTGATGGTGACGCCGCCGATGGTGTTCGGCAGGCCAGCCAGCAGCACGGCGTTGCGCGCCATGTTGAGGCCTTGCGCACCTTCAGGGAAAGAGCAGCCGATGATGGCGTCTTCGATCAGTTTCGGGTCGAGGCCCGGGACTTGCGCGATCGCGGATTGAATCGCGCGCACCAGCAGGTCGTCCGGACGCACGTTCTTGAACATGCCGCGCGGCGCTTTGCCGATCGGGGTGCGCGTCGCTGCAACGATGTAGGCGTCTTGAAGTTGTTTGGTCATGTCAAATTCTCCTTGTACTCCCTCCCCTTCAAGGGGAGGGCTGGGGTGGGGATGGGTTCAGGGCATTCCAGATCGCCTGAACAACCGCATCCGTCTCATTCAATACTTCGTTATTCCAAAATCGCAGAACGGTGAAGCCCGCCAGGTTCAATTTCTCGGTCCGCTTTTCGTCATGGTGATTCCCGACATGCTGCGAACCGTCTACTTCAATTACCAGGCGCTGCTCCAGACAAACAAAATCCAGCACGTAATTTTCAAAAGGGTGTTGGCGGCGGAACTTGACTTCAAGTTGCTCTCCACGCAGTCGATGCCAGAGTCTGCGTTCTGCATCGGTCATCGTCTTTCTCAACTCCTTTGCTGCGAGTTGTGTAAAAGCCTTGGTTTGACCTTGCATTGGTAACCCATCCCCACCCCGCCCCTCCCCTTGAAGGGGAGGGAGTGTTCATTAATTGCGGACTGGTTTGCCTGTTTGCATCATTCCCATGATTCGCTCTTGCGTCTTCGGATGGTTCAGCAGTTCCATGAACGCCTTGCGTTCCAGGTCCAGCAACCATTGCTCGTTGACCACGCTGCCTTCTTCGACTTCGCCGCCGCTGACGATCTCGGCGATCATCTGGCCCAGCTTGAAGTCATGTGCGGAGATGAAGCCGCCATCGCGCATGTTGACCAGTTGCGCCATGATGGTGCCGACGCCGTAGCGGCCGACCACCGGCACTTGCGGCGCCAGCGCCGGGCGATAGCCGGAGTCGAACATCGCGCGCGCTTCGACCTTGGCGACGTGCAGCAATTCGTATGGATTGAAGACGATCACGTCATCCGCCTTCAGGTAGCCGAGCTCGCGTGCTTCCAGCGCCGACTTGGAGACGTTGGCGGTAGCCGCAGCGAGCATGTAGTCCTTGAGGAATTGCAGGATGTCGTTGCCCTTGGCTTCCTTGGCGGCGCGCACGGCTGCTTCCTTCAGGCCGCCGCCGGCCGGGATCAGGCCGACGCCGACTTCCACCAGGCCGATGTAGGATTCGATCGAGGCAACGCGCTTGGCGGTATGCAACAGTAGTTCGCAACCGCCGCCCAGCGCCAGGCCAGCGACTGCGGCGACGACCGGGACGTTGGCGTACTTGAGGCGTTGATGCGCCTGTTGCAGGTGATGCACGACCGGCTCGATGGCCTTGACGCCGCCCGACATGAACAGCGGCAGCATCGACTGCAGGTCGGCGCCGGCCGAGAACGCGCCGCCTTCGGCGGCATCCGCGTGCCAGATCACCAGGCCCTTGAAATTCTTCTCGGCTTCGTCGATGGCCTTGTTCATGCCGTCGATGACGCCCTGGCCGATGACGTGCATCTTGGTCTTGAAGGAGAGGATCAGGACGTCGTCGTTCTGGTGCCAGATGCGCACCGAGTCGTCTTCGAAGAAAGTGGTGCCGGCGGTCTTGCCATCGGCAGCGCCTTCGCCAACCAGCGGCGCACGGAATGCCTGGCGCTGGTACACCGGCAATTCGGAACGGGCGACGTTGGCTTTCTTGGATGGCGAATACGATCCCTGCGCGCTGTGCACGCCGTCACGACCGTCGAACACCCAGGCCGGCAGCGGCGCTGTCGACAATGCCTTGCCGGCTTCGATATCTTCCTTGATCCAGGTGGCGACTTGCTGCCAGCCGGAGGCTTGCCATGTTTCGAACGGACCGACAGTCCAGCCGAAGCCCCAGCGCATGGCGAAGTCGAGGTCGCGCGCGTTGTCGGCGACGGTTTCCAGATGCACGGCGATGTAATGGAAGGCGTCGCGGAAGATCGCCCACAGGAACTGGCCTTGCGGATTGGTCGAATCGTGCAGCGCCTTCATGCGCTTGACCGGATCCTTTTCTTTCAGGATGCGCGCGATGATGTCGTCGGCCTTGCCGCCGCCTGGGACGTAGTCACCCTTGGCCGGATCGATGCGCAGGATGTCCTTGCCGACCTTCTTGTAGAAACCGGCGCCGCTCTTCTGCCCCAGCGCGCCTTGCTCGACCAGCTTGGCCAGCAGCGGCGGCGTGGCGTAGCTGCTGAAGAACGGATCGTCCTTCAGGTTGTCCTGCATGGTCTTGATGACGTGGCCCATGGTGTCGAGGCCGACCACATCGGCGGTGCGGAAGGTGCCCGACTTGGCGCGACCCAGCTTGGCGCCGGTCAGGTCGTCGACGACATCGACCGACAAGCCGTATTTCTCGGCTTCGATGGCGGTGGCCAGGATGCCGAACACGCCGACGCGGTTGGCGACGAAGTTCGGCGTATCGAAGGCGCGCACCACGCCCTTGCCCAGCGTGGTGGTCAGGAAGGCTTCGAGCTGGTTGAGGATTTCCGGATTGGTGGTCGCGGTCGGGATTAGTTCGACCAAGTGCATGTAGCGCGGCGGGTTGAAGAAGTGCACGCCGCAGAAGCGCGCTTTCAGTTCGGCGTCGAAACCATCGGACAGCGCGGTGATCGACAGGCCGGAAGTGTTGGAGGCAAAGATCGCGTTCGGCGCGATGTGCGGCGCGACCTTCTTGTACAGGTCGTGCTTCCAGTCCATGCGCTCGGCGATGGCTTCGATGATCAGGTCGCAGCCCTTGAGCAGTTCGATGTCGTCTTCGTAGTTGGCGACCTGGATCAGGGCGGCGTCTTCCTTGTTGCCGAGCGGCGCCGGGCTGAGCTTCTTCAGGTTCTCGATGGCGCGCAGGACGATGCCGTTTTTCGGGCCTTCCTTGGCCGGCAGGTCGAACAGCACGACCGGCACTTTGGCGTTGATGCAGTGTGCTGCGATCTGGGCGCCCATCACACCCGCGCCGAGAACGGCTACTTTTTTGACGATGAAGTTGGACACGCGTGTCTCCTTGTAGTGATGCAGAAATGAGGTCTGACTAGTCAGGAAGCAGTTCGCAAAACCCGGCAAAAAAACCGACTGGCTTGCGACACTCTACGCCTTCCTGCCATTTTTTACAGCATGCTGTGCTGTGATGACACTGGCGTGACGGCGAGGTTCGGGAAATTTTCCCGACCGCCACGCCTGCCGGTCGACGACGACTTAGAACAGGTCCGCGTCCAGCGCCATCAGATTGGCCGAGCCCGAACGCGCCTGGCGGATCAGCGTGGCGGTTTCAGGCAGCAGGCGCGCGAAGTAGAAGCGCGCCGTGGCCAGTTTCGACTTGTAGAAATTGTCGCCGGAATCCTGCTTTTCCAGCGCGATCTTTGCCATTTGCGCGAAAAAGTACGCGTAGACCAGGTGACCCACGACGCGCAGGTAAGGCACTGCGGCGGCGCCGACTTCGTCCGGATTCTGGAAGGCCTTCATGCCGATTTCCATGGTCAGCTTGGACACCTTGTCGCCAATGTCGGCCAGCGGCGAGATGAACTCGGACATCGCTTCGTCGGTGCCGTTGTCTTCGATGAAAGCCTGCACTTGCGCGCCGAACTTCTTCAACTTGGCGCCGTTGTCCATCAGGATCTTGCGGCCCAGCAAATCCAGCGACTGGATGGTGTTGGTGCCTTCATAGATCATGTTGATGCGAGCGTCGCGCACATATTGCTCCATACCCCATTCGGAGATGTAGCCGTGACCGCCGTAGACCTGCAGGCACTCGGACGTGGCAATCCAGGCGTTGTCGGTGATGAAGGCCTTGACCACCGGCGTCAGCAACGCGACCTGGTCGGCGGCTTCCTTGCGCACTTCTTCGTCTGGGTGATTCAGTTCCTTGTCCAGCTGCAGCGCGACATAGGAGCAGAATGCGCGGCCGCCTTCGGCATAGGCCTTGGCAGTCAGCAGCATGCGACGCACGTCGGGGTGGACGATGATCGGATCGGCGGCCTTGTCCGGCGCCTTCACGCCCGACAGGCTGCGCATCTGGATGCGGTCCTTGGCGTAGACCAGCGCATTTTGATACGCGACTTCGGTCAGGCCAAGACCTTGCATGCCGACGCCCAGGCGCGCGGCGTTCATGAACACGAACATCGCGTTCAAGCCCTTGTGCGGTCCGCCGATCAGCCAGCCGACTGCGCCGTCCAGATTCATCTGGCAGGTCGCGTTGCCGTGAATGCCCATCTTTTCTTCGATGGCGCCGCAGGTGATCGGGTTGCGCGAACCGAGCGAACCGTCTGCGTTCGGCATGAACTTCGGCACGATGAACAGCGAAATGCCCTTGGAGCCCTGCGGAGCATCCGGCAGGCGCGCCAGCACCAGGTGGACGATGTTGTCCGACATGTCGTGCTCGCCGGCAGAGATGAAAATCTTGCTGCCGGTGATCTTGTAGGAACCGTCGGCTTGCGGCTCTGCCTTGGAGCGCAGCAAACCCAGGTCGGTGCCGCAGTGCGCTTCGGTCAGGCACATGGTGCCGGTCCATTCGCCGGAGATCAGCTTGGGCAGGTACAGCGCTTTTTGTTCGTCGGAACCATGCGCGTGGATGCACTCGTAGGCGCCGTGCGACAGGCCCGGGTACATCGTCCAGGCCTGATTCGACGAGTTCAGCATTTCGTAGAACGAGTTGTTCATCACCAGCGGCAGACCCTGGCCGCCGAACTCCGGATCACAGGACAATGCCGCCCAGCCGGCTTCGACGTATTGCTTGTAGGCTTCCTTGTAGCCCTTCGGCGGGGTGACGGTTTTGGTGTCCTTGTTATAGGTGCAGCCTTCGCGGTCGCCGGAATGGTTCAGCGGAAACAGCACCTGCGACGTGAACTTGCCGCCCTCTTCCAGCACCTGGTCGATCAGTTCACGGTTGGTGTCGGCATGCGCCGGCAAGGTCTTGAGGACGTCCTCGACCTTGAGCAGTTCGTGCAGAACGAATTGCATGTCGCGAAGGGGGGCGTTGTATTGGGGCATGGTGGTCTCCGGCGGAACTGATTGGAATAATTCTGATTAAATTCAAGCTGCCTTGTTGGCAGCCGGTTTTGTGGTTTTGCTGCTGGCGGTCTTGGCAGACGCTGAAATCTGCGGCACTTGCGGGTTGCGGTAACTGTCGATGAGGCGGTCGAAGCCGGCCTGCGCACGCTCCACGCTGCCCGGGATCTTGAGGAAGCGCGCATCGTGGTGCAGCGCCAGAATCAGGCCGTAGATTTCGTAGACCATCTGCTCGACGTTGATGTCGCTGCGCAGGTGGCCCATTTCCATCGACTGGTTGATGCAGCGGTGCAGTGCGTCGCGCCACGCCTGCACCATCGCCACCAAGTGGTCGCGGATGGCGCCGGGACGGTCGTCGTACTCGACCGCGCCGCTGATGTAGATGCAGCCGAGCGCGATTTCCACGCTGACCAGCTTGACCCAGCGCGCGAACATGCCTTGCAGGCGCTGCAGGCCGCGCGGCTCCTTGATGCTGGGATAGAAAACTTCCTGCTCGAAACGATGGTGGTACAGGCGCACCACTTCGATCTGCAGGTCTTCGCGCGAACCGAAATGGGCAAACACGCCGGATTTGCTCATCTTCATTTTTTCGGCGAGCAAACCGATGGTGAGGCCTTCCAGGCCGTCGCGACTGGACAGTTCCAGCGCCATGTCAAGAATGGCGGCGCGCGTGAGCTCGCCCTTGCGCATGAACTTCGGCCGTGTCACGGATGATGATGTCTCAATCATTGCTGTATCTCGAAAACGCCAAATTGGGTCTGCTGCGCCGGTGTTTATTGTTGTCTTCGGCCTACCTGGGCAGCACGGAATTTTTTATGCGAACGGTCGTACTATTATTCATTGCCTGCCAAATGTCAAACGAAAAGTGACGGCGTCATCAAATTGCATCGAGGGATGCACCGTAGCCACACCGTCGATCGCACTTGCGCGCGGGAAAGATCGCGATTCTCCGGCCGGACAGGGGGAATTCAGGAGGAGGATTGATCAAGCAAACGGCGATCGCGCTTGGTCGGACGGCCCTTGAGCGCGGCCGTCGGTTCCTTGAAGAAATGGTGTTGCTCGGCAAGCAGGCGGCGCTTTTCCACGCTGGCGGCGGTTTCACCGTAGAGGCCTTGCGCCACGGCGGCCGAACCGCGCTTGTCCGAAATGCCGCAGACCTGGACTTCCCATTCGGTGGCGCCATTGTCGATTTGCAGCATATCGCCGGTTTTGAGGCTGTGCGAAGGCTTGGTGCGCTCGCCGCGCAGCTTCACCTTGCCGCGCTCGACGGCGTCGGCCGCCAGCGAACGCGTCTTGAAGAAGCGTGCCGCCCAGAGCCATTTGTCGATGCGGGTGGTATCCATGTCGGATTCAAATTCAATTTGGATCAAATGAAAATGCCGGCCTTGGGAGCTTCCGCAAGGCCGGCATCTTTTTGCTGCGATATTACTCAGCACGCCGGGGCACGGCCCCGCGCGGCATCAGCGTTCGACCGCCAGCGCCACGCCCATGCCGCCGCCGATACACAGGCTGGCGAGGCCGCGCTTGGCGTCGCGGCGAACCATTTCGTGCAGCAGCGTGACCAGCACGCGGCAGCCGGAAGCACCGATCGGGTGACCGATTGCAATCGCGCCGCCGTTGACGTTGATCTTGCTGGTGTCCCAACCCATTTGCTTGTTGACGGCAATCGCCTGCGCCGCGAAGGCTTCGTTGATTTCCATCAGATCGAGGTCTTGCGGGGTCCAGCCGGCCTTCTTCAGCGTCAGCTGCGAGGCCGGCACCGGGCCCATGCCCATGATGCTTGGATCGAGGCCGGCCGAAGAATACGACTTGATCTTGGCCAGCACCGGCAGGCCGAGTTCGGCAGCCAGTTTGGCCGACATCAGGACCACGGCGGCGGCGCCGTCATTAATGCCGGAGGCGTTGCCGGCGGTGACGGTGCCTTCCTTGTCGAAAGCTGGTCGCAGCGCACCCAGCGCTTCGGCGGTGACACCCGGCTTGACGAATTCGTCGGTGTCGAAAACGACTGTTTCCTTCTTGTTCTTGATTTCGATCGGGACGATTTCATCCTTGAACTTGCCGGCCTTTTGCGCAGCTTCGGCCTTGTTTTGCGACGCGGCTGCAAACTCGTCCTGCTCCTTGCGGGAGATGTCGTATTTCTTGGCGACGTTTTCAGCGGTGATGCCCATGTGGTACTGGTTGTAGACGTCCCACAGGCCGTCGACGATCATGGTGTCGGTCAGCTTGGCGTCGCCCATGCGGAAACCGTCGCGCGAGTTGTTCAGCACGTGCGGCGAGGCGCTCATGTTTTCCTGGCCGCCGGCAATCACGATCTGCGCGTCGCCGCACTTGATCGCCTGCGCCGCCAGTTGCACTGCCTTGAGGCCGCTGCCGCAGACCTTGCCGACCACGAAGGCCGGGACCATGTCCGGCAGGCCCGAGCGGATCACCGCCTGGCGCGCCGGATTCTGGCCGACGCCAGCTGTCAGCACCTGGCCGAGGATGACTTCGCTGATGCTTTCCGGCTTGATGCCGGTCTTTGCCAGCAAGGCCTTGATGACTTGCGCGCCGAGATCCGAGGCGGCGATTTTCGACAAGGAACCGCCGAATTTACCGACCGCTGTTCTCTGTGCTGCAACAATAACGACGTCATCCATGTTTCACTCCTTTTGTTGAATTACCGAAGTCTTTCCGGGGGTGGACTGACTTGCTTGTTGAAATCCGGGACGTCCATCTTAGTCCATTTCAGGGGCAATGGCGATACGGTGGATTTTCGATATGAATGCCGCAGATATTCAAATTTTTCTGTCTATAAAAAACGCCGCGGTCCTTGTGGGACAGCGGCGTTTTTCGATGCCAAGACTACCTTCCGGCGAGTATGTCCAAGCTTATTTGCTGCCTACCTTGAGTGCCGCGATTGCCTTCGCAACGCCTGCGCCGTAGGCCGGATCGGCCTTGGTGCAGTTGTCGATATGGCGTTGCACGACCGGTTCCGAGGCGCCGTTGATGGCGCGTGCGGTGTTGTCGAACAAGACCTGCTGCTGGGCCGGCGTCATCAGCTGGAACAAAGCGCGCGGCTGCGAGTAGTAATCGTCGTCCACGCGGTGATTCCAGTGATCGGCCGCGCCTTCGATGGCCAGCGGCGGCTCGCGGAAGTCGGGTTGCTCCTGCCATTGGCCGTAGCTGTTCGGCTCGTAGCCCAGGGTCGCGCCGTGGTTGCCGTCGACGCGCATGGCGCCATCGCGGTGCGAGGTGTGGACCGGGCAGCGCGCCGCGTTGACCGGGATCTGGTAGTGGTTCACGCCCAGACGATAGCGGTGCGCATCGCCGTACGAGAACAGGCGCCCTTGCAGCATCTTGTCCGGCGAGAAGCCCACGCCCGGCACCACGTTGGCTGGCGAGAAGGCAGCTTGCTCGACTTCGGCGAAGTAGTTTTCCGGATTGCGGTTCAGCTCCAGCACGCCGACTTCGATTTCCGGATAGTCCTTGTGCGGCCACACCTTGGTCAGGTCGAACGGGTTGAGATGGTAGGAGCCGGCTTCCTTCTCCGGCATGATTTGCACGAACAGTTTCCAGCGCGGGAAGTCCTTGTTTTCGATGCTGTCGAACAAGTCGCGCTGCGCGCTTTCGCGGTCGCGACCGACCAGATCGGCGGCTTCGGCGTCGGTCAGGTTCTTAATGCCTTGCTGCGTCTTGAAGGCAAACTTGACCCAGAAGCGCTCGTTGGCGGCGTTGATGAAGCTGAACGTGTGGCTGCCGAAGCCGTGCATGTGGCGATACGAGCGCGGTAGGCCGCGGTCGCTCATGACGATGGTGACCTGATGCAGAGCTTCGGGCAGCAGCGTCCAGTAATCCCAATTGTTGTTGGCGCTGCGCAGGTTGGTCTTCGGATCGCGCTTGACGGCGCGGTTCAGGTCGGGGAATTTGTGCGGATCGCGCAGGAAGAACACCGGCGTGTTGTTGCCGACCAGGTCCCAGTTGCCTTGCTCGGTGTAGAACTTGATGGCGAAGCCACGGATGTCGCGCTCGGCGTCGGCCGCGCCGCGCTCGCCGGCCACGGTCGAGAAACGCAGGAACAGGTCTGTTTTCTTGCCGACTTCGGAGAATATCTTTGCCTTGGTGTATTTGGTGATGTCGTGCGTGACGGTGAAGGTGCCGTAGGCGGCGGAACCCTTGGCGTGCATGCGGCGTTCCGGAATGACTTCACGATCAAAGTGGGCCAGCTTTTCGAGGAACCAGACGTCTTGCAGCAGGGCCGGACCGCGCGGACCTGCCGTTTGGATGTTGTTGTTGTCGGCGACGGGGGCGCCGGCGGAGGTGGTTAACTTATTGCTCATGTCACATCCCTTTAAAAATCTAGGTTAGAAGACCCGCATCTGTGCCTGCATGATGGCGGTGCTGCATGAACTTTAATTAAATTTATTAAAAATTAGAAATTGATTGTCTTTATTGATGGGATAGGAATTCCGTTCATGCCGGCAATGTGGCGTCTGGCCGCCTGCACCGGTAAAAGGGAAAGTGCATTATCACCCAGCCTTGTGTAAAGGCAATGACATCCGCGAACACCCCTGTCAGGCGTCCTGCCCCAGGGTGATCACGCGGATGATGCCGCGGTACATCAGGAAGGCGGTGCCGTACCAGAGGCGCTTGTACCACGGCGAATGCAGGAAATCCTGCAGCTGCACCAGCCGGCCTTCGCTCAGGCCGATTTCGATCTCGGTGCGCAGGGTGGCGGCGAAATCGGCGTCGCTGACGACGACGTTGGCTTCCTGGTTCACGAACAGGCTGAGGCCGTCGTAGTTGCTCGATCCGACCGTGGCCCATTCGTCGTCGATCACCGCGACCTTGGCGTGCAGCTGGGTCTTGGTGTATTCGATGATCCGCACGCCTGCCTTGAGGAGTTTAGGATAGAAGGAATGCGCCACCGCATCCTGCAGGTAGAACTGGCCGACGCCGAGCAACAGCGTCACGCGCACGCCGCGCAGCGCGGCTTCTTCCAGCGCGCGGCGCAGCTTGCGTCCGGGCGCGAAATACGGATTGGTCAGGAATGCCGTCTCGCGCGCGCGGCCGAGCGCCTGCAGGTAAGCGCGCTGGATGGTGCGGCGGTTGCGCAGGTTGTCCCGCACCACCAGCCCGGCCAGCGCCTGGCCCGGTTCGGTGCCGTGCTGGGTGTAGCGCCCCATCTTGAAGCGGTCCCAGCGTGCGCGCAGCTTCATCTTGCCGATGCGTATCCACTGGTCTTGCATCTCGCGATGAATCGCTTCCACCAGCGGGCCGCTGATGCGCACCGCGAAATCCCAGCGCGGCGCCGGCAAGGGCGCCCGGCGCGAATCGTCCGAAAAGAAATCGTCGTTGATGTTGAGTCCGCCCGCGAACGCCACCTTGCGATCCGCCACGCACAGCTTGCGGTGGCTGCGCGCGACGCCCCGCTTGAACCAGGGATTGAACGAGCGATGCTGGACGCCGGCGGCGGTGAGCGTGGCCTTGAGCTGCTTGCTCTCCACGCGGCCGGTGCCGACCCAGTCGGTGATGACGCTGACCACGACGCCGCGGCCGGCGGCGCGGACCAGCGCGTCCCGCACCAGGATGCCGGTGTCGTCGAGGCTGAAGATGTAGGTTTCGAGATAGATCTCGGCGCGTGCCTCGTCGATGGCGGCAATCAGCGCCGGGAAGAATTCCAGTCCGCAACGCAGCAACTCGACGTGGTTGTCGCCGCTATAGCTGATCACGCGCATGGCAGATCCGCGCCGTAGCGAAAGTCGGGAGAGAAAGCGAAAAGGAAAGCGGGCAAGTGGCGTCTGACGGAAGTTGGACTGCCGTCATTTTAAGCGCAAGGTGCTGACAATGGGCGCATGGTCCGACAAGTTCGCCCACAGGCCTCCGCGCATGACTTCCGCCGATTCGACTTCGAAACCACGCAGGTAGATGCGGTCCAGCCGCAGCATCGGCAGCGAAGCCGGGAAGGTACGCGCCGGCTGGATCACCGGCTGCATGCCGCCGAGCTTGCGCAGGTAACCCATCAGGCCGTGCGCGGAACCGTGCTGTTCGAACACTTCGCTGACGCCGAGGCGGATGCGCAGGAATTCGCTGAGCTTGTTGCCCCAGTCATTGAAGTCGCCGGCGATGATGACCGGCGCATCCGGCGGCGAGGAAGCGCGCACCGCTTCGATCAGCGCCGCGGTCTGACGGCGGCGGCCGCCCGCGAACAAGCCGAGATGGATCACGTAGCAATGCACCGACACGCCCTCGATATCGACCACGCAATGAAGGATGCCGCGCGATTCATAAGCGTGATCGGAGACGTCCTGGTTGCGCGCCGAGGCGATCGAAAAGCGCGACAGCAGCGCATTGCCGTGATGGCCGTGGTCGTACACCGCGTTCACGCCATAAGCGGCGTGATGCGATTCACCGGCCAGGTATTCATGCTGGGCCTGCTGCGGCCACAGCGCGGCATGCCGCAGCGCGATGCGGTCGTGACGCCCCTGCACTTCCTGCAGGAACACCAGGTCGGCGTCGAGCTGCGCCAGCGCCTGCTTGAGCGCGTGGATGCGCGGGCGTCCACTGAACGAGGTGACGCCCTTGTGGATGTTGTAAGTGGCTATGCGTAACTTCATACGATCGGCAAAACCTCTTGGTGAATTCAAATGGAACTGCGCAAATGGAACTGCGGCCGTCGTCGTTGCGAAGGCGCGCGGACAACTTAAATGTACTGCGGCAGCTGCAGGATCGCTTCGGCGTTCGACGGCGAAAAACACAGGTCGGCCGCAGCGCGGTACGGCAACCACTGGTAGCGCGTATGCTCGCGCGGCGCCAGCGTTACGGGAATTCCTTCCGGCACCAGCAAACCGAACACGTGTTCGAGATTGCGCGTCACGCCGGGCGCATAGCGATGGCGCCAGACCGGATAGATCTCATAGTCGTTTGACAACTTCCAGTCGCTGAGATGATCGCACGGAACCCGATTGGCGGCTGTCGGCGAAACACTGATTTCATCGCTAATCACAATCCCGGTTTCCTCGCCGACTTCACGTTGCGCGGTCAGCATCAGGGGCTCGTCGGGCGTGTCTTTGGAGCCGGTGACCGATTGCCAGTAGCCGGCCTTGTCGGTGCGTTCGATCAGCAATACGTCCAGCGCTGCAGTGTAGATGACGACCAGGACGGACTCGGGGATTTTAAAGGGACGGTTCATTTCTCTTGAGCATGTGACAAGTTGCCAACGTCCATTGTATCCGTATCGTTCCTCGCGCGATCAGTCTGCAACGGCGCCGGCGCTCTCCTCGACCAGCCAGTTGCGGAAACCGCGCGCCGCCGCGTGCTCGATGCGGTCGCGCGGCCACACCGCATAATAGCCGCCGCCGAGGCTGGCGCTGGCCTCGCAGGCGCGCACCAGCAAGCCCTCGCGCATGCAGGCGTCGATCATGTGGCGCCATGCCAGCACGATGCCATGCCCCTCCATTGCCAGCTGCAACAGGATCGGATATTGGTTGGACAGGATCTGATGCTCGATGCGCGCATCGCCAAGATCGTTCTGCGCCATCCAGTTCTGCCACGACATCCACTGGCGCTGGCCGTCCTCCTGCATCAACAAGGTTTCCTGCAGCAGATCGCGTGGTTCCAGCGTGCGCCCCGCGAGATAGGCAGGCGAACACACCGGGAACACTTCTTCGTCATACAGGCGGCGCGCCGCCAGTCCGGACGGCGGGCCATCGCGCAGGAAATAGATGCCCATGTCGAAATCGGTTTCCGACAAGGCGGCGAGGCTGTCGTTGACGATCAGACGCAGATGGCACTCCGGTTGCAGCGCGCGGAACCGCGCCAGCCGCGGCGTCAGCCACAGCACCGCGACGCCGGAAGAACAGGCTACCGTCAGTTCGCTGTGGCCCTTGCGCTTCATGATGTCTTCGGTGACTTCGGCGCAGCCGACCAGCAGGCGCTGCACCTCTTCGGCGTAACGTTGCCCGCTGACGGTCAGGCGCAGCGCGCGCGGTTCGCGGATGAACAACTTCTTGCCGAGGAAACGCTCCAGCTGTGCGATCTGGCGGCTGATGGCGCTTTGCGTCAGATGCAGCTCCGCCGCGGCGCGCGTGAAGCTGCTGTGCCGCATGGCAGCTTCAAACGCAATCAGCGACGGCAGAGGAGGCAGTGGAGAAATACGCATGATGGCGGCCCGTGTTGAACAACTCAGAGCTCCATCATAGAGCGAAAAACATGCCCGCCCGGATTCAGCGTGTGCTGTACGTGTTGCAAGTATTGCGATGCACGCAACCGCCCTGCATCACCAGCGAGAAGTGTTCGCCCTGCCCCCCCAGCAGATGGATGTCGTCCAGTGGATTACCGTCGACCACGATCAGGTCGGCGCGCGCGCCGGCACGCACCGTGCCGAGTTCGCCCTCGCGCTGCAGGATGGCGGCGGCAATTGAAGTCGCCGACCGGATCGCTTCCAGATTGCCGAGGATCTCGGCACGGATGACGAATTCCTGCGACTGGTCCTGGTGCATTTCGCCCAGCAGATCGGAACCGAAGCCCATTTGCACGCCGTGCTCGGCATAAATCTTCAATGAATCGCGGCCGGCCTGGCGCACCGATTCGATCTTGGCCACCGACTCGGCCGGCAAGCCCAGGCGGGCACCGTCGCGCGCCAGCGAGTCATAGGTAACCAGCGTCGGCACCACGAATGCGCCATGCTCGCGCATCACGCGCGCAGCATCGGCATCCACCAGGTTGCCGTGCTCGATGGTGCGCACGCCGCAACGCACCGCGCGCGAAATCGCGCGGCCGGTGTAGGCATGCGCCATGACGTAAGTCTGTGCGGCCTCCGCTTCGGCCACGATGGCGCGGATTTCGTCTTCGCTGTATTGCGTGTTGCCGATCGGGTCGGTCGGCGATGCGACGCCGCCGGAGGCCATGATCTTGATCTGCGTCGCGCCCTTCTGGATCTCTTCACGCGCAGCCAGCCGCACGGCGTCGACGCCGTCCGCCACGCGCGCAATCGCACCGGCGCGGAAGGCGCAAGAGCAAGGCTCCAGCACATCCGAACGTGGACGGAAATCGCCATGCCCACCAGTCTGCGACAAGGCCTTGCCGGACGGGAAAATCCTCGGCCCCGGTACCAGCCCGATGGCAATGGCCTGCGCCAGTCCCCAGTCGGCGCCGCCGGCGTCGCGCACGGTAGTGAAGCCTCGGTTGAGCATCGCTTCGACAATCGGCAAGGCGCGGATCGACGTCAGCGAACCCGGTTGCAAGGCGTTCGCGCCCAGGTTCGCCAGCGATGCCAGCACGTGCACGTGGCAGTCGATCAGTCCCGGCATCACCGTCTTGCCGGTCACATCAATGCGTTGCACATCGGAGGCATCCGGCGCCTCGATGGGTGTCGAAGAGACCTCGATGATGCGGTCGTTTTCAATCAGGACATCGTGGCGAAGCAGCAGGCTGCCATACGCCGGATCGAGGACGTTACCGCCCTGCAGGAGAATCTTGGTCATGAAAAATCAAATCTGAAAAATGAAATCTGAAGCTAAGCGCGTTGCAAATACGACGGTTCGCGCACGAAGCGTGTACCCGCCAGACTGATGGCGGCGGCGATCATCACGTAGAATGCCGGCGCCATGGTGCTGCCGGTGGCGGCGATCAGGCCGGTGATGATGAAGGAGGCGAAACCGCCGAAAATCGTCACCGCCAGGTTGTAGGCCACCGACAGGCCGGTCGACAACACCTTGGCCGGGAACAGTTCTGAGAAGGCAGCCAGAATCGGGCCGGTGTAAGTGGCGATCAGGATGCCGAACACCAGCTGGAACACCAGCAGCGAACCGAGACCCGGCGCGTGGTTGATGTAAGCGAACATCGGATACGCCAGCACCAGGATCAGCAGTGCGGCACCCGACAACAGGCCGCGACGGCCGTAGCGATCGGCGAGGCGGCCCACCACTGGTGCGAACACCATGATGCACAAACCGCCCACCATGCCGGCGATGAAGCCGGTCGACTGCGGCAGCTTGAGCACTTTGATGGAATAAGTCGGCATGTAGAACAGGAGTACGTAAGTACAGACCGTCCACAGGATCACCATCGAAAAACTCGCCGTGGTTTCGCGCGGATAGTTGCGGATGATTTCCTTGAGCGGCGAGTCGGTCTTGTCCTTGGCTTCAAGGAAGGCAGGCGTTTCATCGAGGTGATGGCGAATGTAATAGCCGACCGGGCCGATGATGATGCCCAACAGGAACGGCAGACGCCAGCCCCAGCTCGCCAGCGCTTCGGGACTGAGGCTGCTGGTCACGAAGGTGCCGACTGCGGCGCCCAGCAACACGGCCACGCCGATGCTGGCCTGGATCCAGCTGGAATAAAAGGCGCGTTCCTTGACCGGCGCATATTCGGTCAGGAAGGCTGTGGCGCTGCCCATTTCTCCGCCGGCCGAAAAGCCTTGCAGCAGGCGCGCCACCACGATGATCAACGGCGCGAACAGGCCGATCTGTTCATACGTCGGCGCGATGCCGATCAGCGTCGTACCGGCCGCCATCAGCAGGATGGTGAGCGACAGCGCCGCCTTGCGGCCGACGCGGTCGGCATAGATGCCTAGCAGGATGCCGCCGACCGGACGCATGAAGAAGCCGACACCGAAGGTCGCCACTGCCAACAGCAACGAGGTCAGTTCGTTACCGGTGGGGAAAAACAATTTGGCGATGATGACTGCGAAAAAACTGTAGACGGTGAAGTCGAACCATTCAAGGCCGTTGCCGATGACGGTGGCGATGATGGCGCGTCGGCGCTGGTCGGTGCTGACGACAACCGGCGGCGCGGCGTAGGCGGTGTTGGCTTGCATGGTTTCTCCCCTTGATATGTTCGTCCGATGATAGGACGAGCAAGAAGCAAGCCGGAAATGATATCTGCGCATGTCGCCATGCTTGCAGCGCATGCATGCGGAAAAAATTTATAACAAATCCGCCGCCGCAGCGAGGCATGGGCATGAATTGAATGGGCATGAAAAAAGGCGCAATGCATTGCTGCATGCGCCTTCTTTCGACTTGCCCGTCCACGCCGATCAGGCGTGGACGGTATCGTCATATTTCTGCTCTGCTTACGCCTTGATCGCCGGCTCCGCATTGCGCAAACGGATATGCAGTTCGCGCAGTTGCTTCTCGTCGACCGCCGACGGCGCTTGCGTCAACAGATCTTGCGCGCGCTGGGTCTTCGGGAAAGCGATGACGTCGCGGATCGACTCGGCACCGGCCATCATGGTGACCAGACGATCCAGGCCGAAGGCGATGCCGCCGTGCGGCGGTGCGCCGTATTGCAGCGCATCCAGCAGGAAGCCGAACTTCAGGCGCGCTTCTTCGTCGTTGATCTTGAGCGCGCGGAACACCTTGCTCTGCACTTCGGCGCGGTGGATACGGACCGAACCACCGCCCATTTCCCAACCGTTCAGCACCAGGTCGTAGGCCTTGGCGATGGCGGCTGCCGGGTTGGTCGAGATGAAATCTTCGTGACCATCCTTCGGCGAGGTGAACGGGTGATGCAGGGCGACCCAGCGCTGGTTGTCTTCGTCGTATTCGAACATCGGGAAGTCGACCACCCACAGCGGGCGCCAGACGTCGTCGAACAGGCCGTTCTTCTTGCCGAAATCGCTGTGGCCGATCTTCACGCGCAGCGCGCCGATGGCGTCGTTGACCACCTTGGTCTTGTCGGCGCCGAAGAAAATCAGGTCGCCGTCTTGCGCGCCGGTCTTCTCGATGATCGCCGCCAGGGCTGCATCATGCAGGTTCTTGACGATCGGCGATTGCAGGCCGTCGCGGCCCTTGGCCTTTTCATTGACCTTGATGTACGCCAGGCCCTTGGCGCCGTAGATGGCGACGAACTGAGTGTAGGCGTCGATTTCCGAACGCGGCATTTCCGCGCCGCCCGGCACGCGCAAGTCGACCTATGCGTCGGCTGGCTACCAGAAGGCCTCGCCGTATGCAGATTTCGTCCTCGACGCTATCCAGAGCGCGGACCCCGACAGTCCCACCCTCAAGCCGGTTCCTTACGTGGGCATCCAGCTTGTGACGATTCCGGAATTTACCAGCATCGGCACGGTCACCGGCCAGGCCATCGCGCGCGCGCTGGTGGGCAGGAGCAGTGTGGAAAACGCGTTGAAGTCCGCGCAGACCATCACGACGCGTCTGATGCAGCAGGGGCGCTACATCAAATACTGAAGCGCTTGCGGGGGAAAGAAAAATGGCAGCCGGAGAAAACTCCGGCTGCCATTTTTTGCTGCGATCCTGCAGTGCAGGAAGACTTATTTATGCTGGAATTTGAATACCGAAATCGCCTGCAACAGGCGGCCGGTTTGTTCTTCCAGACTGCCTGCGGCAGCGGCGGCTTGTTCCACCAGAGCGGCATTCTGCTGCGTGCTTTCATCCATGTCGGTGACGGCCTGATGCACTTGCGTGATGCCGGCGCTTTGCTGCTGGGTGGCGACGGTGATTTCGTTCATGATGCCGGTCACGCGTTTGACCGATTCGACGATCTCGGTCATGGTGCTGCGCGCGTCGTCGACCAGGCGATTGCCGATATCGACCTTTTCCACCGAGTCTTCGATCAGCGTCTTGATTTCCTTGGCGGCGCCGGCCGAACGCTGCGCCAGGCTGCGCACTTCGGAAGCCACGACCGCAAAGCCTCGGCCCTGTTCACCGGCGCGCGCTGCTTCGACGGCGGCGTTCAGCGCCAGGATATTGGTCTGGAAGGCGATGCTGTCGATCAGGCTGATGATGTCGACGATCTTCTTCGACGATGCGCTGATTTCGCTCATCGTGGTGCCGGTCTTGGCGACCACGTCGCCGCCTTTGACCGCAATCGACGAGGCCGAGGCCGCCAGCTGGTTGGCCTGCAATGCGCTGTCGGCATTCTGGCGCACGGTGGCGGCCAGCTGTTCCATGCTGGACGCAGTCTCTTCCAGATTGGATGCCTGCGACTCGGTGCGGTGCGACAAGTCCATGTTGCCGGTGGCGATCTCGCGCGTAGCGCCGTTGATCGACTCGACGTTGGAGCGCACGTCGCCGATGATCGCGGTCAGGTTGATGTTCATCTGGCGCAATGCGCGCAACAGCCGGCCGATCTCGTCGTGGCGGTCGGATTCGGCGCGGTTCGACAAGTCGCCGCCGGTGATGGCGTAAGTAGCCAGCAGCGCCGCCTGGATCGGGCGCACCAGCGCACTGTGCAGCGCGTACCAGATGGTCAGCGTGATCAGCATGGTGGCGATGCAGATGGCGGTGTTGAGCATGCTGTGATCGGTCAGGAAGCTGACGCTCGCGGCCACCAGCTGCAGCCCCAGCAGCGTGATCATGGACAGGTTGATGCGGGTGTTCAGCTGGATCTTGCCGAGCTTGGCGATCCAGCCCTTGAAGCCGGTTCTGACGACGTTGCCCTGCTCGATGGCGATGCCCTTGGCCTTGCCCTTGCGCATGTCGGCGTACAGTTTTTCCGCGCCGGCGACGTCCTGGCGCGACGGCTTGGTACGCACCGACATGTAGCCGATGACCTGGCCTTTTTCGCGTACCGGCGTGATGTTGGCCAGCACCCAGTAATGATCGCCGCTCTTGCGGCGATTCTTGACCAGGCCGGTCCAGGGGATGCCCTTCTTGACGGTTTTCCACATGTCGGCGAAGGCTTCAGCCGGCATGTCGGGGTGGCGCACGATGTTTTGCGGTGCGCCCATCAGCTCTTCTTCGTGGAATCCGCTGACTTCGATGAAGTAGGGATTGACGTAGGTAATGTTGCCCTTCAGATCAGTTTTGGAGACGATCGATTTGCCGTCTTGTAATTCATACTCGGCATTGGTGACCGGCAGGTTCATGCGCATCTTATTTCCCCGTGACAGCTGCGTTGTGGTGGTTATTCTTGCTTTTCGGCAAGCACTTTACCTTGCGCCGTCGTTGCTCTCTGGAACAGGTGCTTCGTCGCGCGGGGGCTTGCCAAAGACTGCAGTGTAAGTTGGGTAAAAAGAGCAATACATGACCACGGTCAATATTATCGACAATGGCAGCAAAATAAACACGATCACCGTCATGTTGTTGAACAGCAATGCAACAATGGTGCTGATGGTGGCCGGCAGCAGCACGCCGATCACCAGCCACGCCAGGCCGTAGACCGTGAATGCCTTGGCGGCGCGGCGCACCGCGAAGAAGCTGTAGAACAGCGCCTTGCCCAGCGGCATCTTGTGCCAGGCGATCAGCGGCGCGGCGAACCAGAACGCCATGGCCGCCGGGATGTATACCAGCGCGGCCACGATCATGGCCAGACGCAGATTGCTGCCTTCGATGTCCCTGGGGTCCAGGCCGGGGCCGGTCATGGCTTTCCAGAAGGCGCCGCCGTCGACCAGCGTCGAGACGGCGACCGCCGCGAAGGCCGCCAGCAGATACAGTACGCCCAGCGCCAGCAGCGTGCGCAGCGCCGGCGAACGGAAGCTCACCAGCAGCAGGCTTGGATAGACGCGTTTGCCTTCCTCGATCTGGCGGCAGGCTTGCATGAACGACATGGCGAACACCGGCACCAGGATCAGTGGCAGCAGCTGGCCGATGATGGGCAAAATGCCCAGTGCCAGCATCAGGAACATGTAGCTCAGGAACAGCGTCGACACTTCCGCGGGTTGCTTGCGGAACAGCGCCAGGCCTTCCTTGACCCAGAGCCAGCCGGTTTTTGCAGGCAGTTTTTCCATATCAGTTCGGTCCCGGCAGCGGCGGTACGGCGCCGTTCACGCGCAACCGCAGGATGCGTTCGAAGTGTGTCGGATCGTGCGGCGTCAGCATTTCGGCGGCGCGCGGCAGGTAGAAATCATACAGGCGCGACAGCCAGAAGCGCAGCGCGGCGGCGCGCAGCATGGCGCTCCAGGCCTGCTGCTCGGCCGCACCGAATGGCCGCACCGCGTGATAGGCGTCCAGCATGGCTTGCACGCCCTTGTTCTTGAACGCGGTGCCGCACATCATCGGAACGATTTCGCTGGCGATGGTGCGCTGGCGAATCGCTGCCTTGATTTCTTCTTCGCTCAGGTCGCCGTCTTCCAGGTACTTGTTCATCAGCTCTTCGGATGCTTCAGCAGCCGCTTCGACCATGTTCTCGCGCCATTTTTGAGCTTCTTCCTTCAGATGCTCAGGAATGTCACGGTAGTCGAACTTCATGCCCTGGGAAGCGTCATCCCAGTAGATCGCGCGCATCTTGACCAGATCGATCACGCCTTCGAAGTTGTCTTCGGCGCCGATAGGCACTTGCATAGGAATCGGGTTGGCCTTCAGGCGTGCACGCATCTGGTCGTACACCTTGAAGAAGTTCGCGCCGGTACGGTCCATCTTGTTGACGAACGCCAGACGTGGAACCTTGTACTTGTTCGCTTGACGCCAGACCGTTTCCGACTGTGGCTGAACGCCGCCGACTGCGCAGTAAACCATGCAGGCGCCGTCGAGCACGCGCATCGAACGCTCAACTTCAATCGTGAAGTCAACGTGGCCCGGGGTGTCGATGATGTTGATGTGGTGAGCCGGGAAGTTGTTCGCCATGCCCTTCCAGAAACAGGTCGTCGCAGCCGAGGTAATGGTGATACCGCGCTCTTGCTCTTGTTCCATCCAGTCCATGGTGGCGGCGCCATCATGCACTTCACCGATCTTGTGGTTCACGCCCGTGTAGAACAGAACGCGCTCAGTCGTCGTTGTCTTACCGGCGTCAATGTGAGCGGAAATACCGATGTTGCGGTAGCGCTCAATGGGGGTCTTGCGAGCCATGATTTATTCCTAAGTCTTTAATGCGCGAAACCGAGCGCCATTTTTGTAAAATAGTCGCTCGGCTCGAACAAATTTAGATACAAGCGAAGTCTTTCCAAAAAAGCCGGAAAGCCCCGCGCAGTCTTGTTAGAAGCGGAAGTGCGAGAACGCCTTGTTCGCTTCAGCCATACGGTGAACTTCGTCACGCTTCTTCATCGCACCGCCACGGCCTTCAGCCGCTTCGATCAACTCGCCACCCAGACGTTGCGGCATGGACTTTTCGCTACGCTTGTTTGCGGCTTCGCGCAACCAACGCATCGACAACGCCATACGACGGACTGGACGCACTTCCACCGGAACCTGGTAGTTGGCGCCGCCGACGCGGCGGGACTTCACTTCGACCAGCGGCTTGCAGTTGTTCAGCGCAGCGGAGAACACTTCCAGCGGGTCTTTACCGGTTTTGGTTTGGATATGGTCGAACGCACCGTAGATGATGTTTTCAGCGACCGACTTCTTGCCGGACAGCATCAACACGTTGACGAACTTAGCAACTTCAACATTGCCGAACTTTGGATCAGGCAGGATATCCCGCTTGGGTACTTCACGACGACGTGGCATTTCAATTCCTTTCAGTCTTCAGTTGAGCGCGCAGATAAACTCTTGCCGCACTCGCGGACGGCCATCATAGCCACCCACTTACTCGGCCCGTTACGGACCGACACATTTCACCAGGCTTGCGCCCGACAAAAAACAAATTACTCGATGTTACTTTTTAGCTGCCTTGGCGCGCTTGGCACCGTACTTCGAGCGAGCTTGCTTACGATCCTTGACGCCTTGGGTATCCAGAGCACCGCGAACCATGTGGTAACGCACACCCGGCAAATCCTTCACACGGCCGCCGCGCAACAGCACGACGCTATGTTCTTGCAGGTTGTGGCCTTCACCACCGATGTACGAAATCACTTCGAAGCCGTTGGTCAAACGCACTTTTGCAACCTTACGCAAAGCGGAGTTTGGCTTTTTAGGAGTCGTTGTGTAAACACGGGTACATACGCCGCGTTTTTGCGGGCTGTTTTCCAGCGCCGGCGATTTGCTTTTCACGGTCGCGGAGACACGTGGGTTGCGAATCAATTGATTGATGGTTGGCATCGTTTTATATCCAACAAAATTTACGACGTTAATAACATTAATTCCAGAAACGGTTGCCCGGAATTAAACAAGAAACTTGCACGGAAGAAACCTGTGCACACCGATTTTAGAGAAAACGAGAGAAGCGCCGAAGAAAGCCGGAAGCAGACCAAAGAACGCTTAAGCTCAGGAGAGCCCAAATTCGAGAACTCGCGAGTATATGCCTGAAACGCAAAAGGGTCAAGGGCAGCTCCCTGCGCCCTGACCCCCGTGACTGTTTTACGACGTTTTTGCCACTTTTTTAATCAAGCGGTGCCAAACCTCACGAAGCCTTTGCCAGACTGGCAACAATCTGGCGCCAGGCCGTCGTCTCTTCCTTGTTGCGATCGCGGCGCGAGAAGAAGTTGACAACCTGCTCACCCTTGGCGTCATAGAACTCCACCGAAGTGATCACGCCGTCCTTGGCCGGACGCTTGACCACCCAGCCGCGATCGATGCCGGCCTGGCGCAGATGCAGGTTGAAGTCCGGATCCAGCACGTTGTACCACTCATCGGTCTGCTTCACTTTCTTGATCGTGCCGCTGAAGATCTGCGTCATGCCCGGGTTGCTCACGAACACCATGATCGGCTGTCCTTGCCTGGCGGCGCTGTCGAGCAGGGTCTGCACCGACTGCGCACTGATGCGGTAGGCGGCGTCCTTGCCGATCAGGTCCAGCGCCTGTTCACGCGTGATGCCTAGGTCCTTGAGCAGACGCGGGAATTCATGCACGTCGCTGAGCTCGCTCCAGGTGTCGCGTAATTCCTTGAGGTCGACTTCGCCGTTCGGCTTTTTGACGACCTTGACCGGCGCCTTGTCGACGCTCAGGTGGGCCACTTGCTCGGCCGCCTTGAAATCGGCGACCAGCTTGTCAAACGCCGCCACGCCGGCTTCGTTGTCGAGATACACCTTGTTGACCGCGTTGCCATGCACGTCGAAAAATTGCAGGCTGCGGCTGATCTTGCCTTCGCGGCCGGGCTGCACCACGGCGAACGCCGAACGCCATTGGTCGGTGCCGAAGCGCAGGTCGATCGGACCGCCGGCGAATCCGGTACCCGGAATCACGCGGCCGTCTTGGTTGAGCTTTGCCTGGGTGACCGTACCGACACGTTCCAGTACGGCGCTGTCGTTGCGCGTGATGGCCTTGATCTGACCGAGCTCATGCAAGCGGTCGTACACCGCCTTGTAGGAAGCGCTGCCGTCGCGCAGGCGGGTCGCGCCCTTGCCGACGTTGGTCGCCACCAGTTCGGCTTCCGAGACGTTGAGCTTCTGCGCGGCATCGCGCGGCTGCAGCCTGGGCTGCTCCACGCGCAACGCCGACCAGCGTTCGGCCAGGTTGTTGTCAGGCGTGGTCGAACACGCTGCGATGCTGATGACGCCTGCAGCCAACAGCAACGCGCCCAGTTTGGTGTATTTCATTGAAGGCCTCTTTTCGGTTAAGTGGTTTCGGTTGACGGATGATCAGTATTCGAACTTCATGCTGACGTTGAAGCTGCGACCCGGCTCGGTGTACGCGTCCTTGTTGGTGGCGCTGTCGGCCAGCGACAGGCCGCGTATATCGGTCCAGTTCCAGTACTTGCGATCGAACAGGTTGCGAATGCCGGCGTAGAGCACGGCGTTCTTGCTGAAGCGATAGCCTGAGCTCAGGTCCATGACGAAGAACGACGGCGAGACGAAGTTGGTCGGCGTCGCGATGTCTTCCTTCTTCTTGGACGCGTTGTAGATCACATCGCTTTGCACGAACCAGACCTGCGTCGGCTCGTAGCGCACGCCGGCAACCACCGACAGCGGCGCCACCGATTCCAGTCCGGTTTTCTTGCCGGTCCGGTCGGTTGTCGTGCCCTTGGTATAGGCGAAACCGGTCTTCAGCGACAGGCCGCGTTCCATGCGCCAGTCGAGACGCCCTTCGAAGCCGTGGATTGATGCCTTGGCCGCGTTCACGTACTGGAAGATGGTCGGGTTGAGCACGGTGCCGGCGCCGGCGACGGACACCGAGTCGATGAAGTTGCGATACTCGCCGGCATAAGCGGCCGTGCTGTAGCTGAACAGGCCGGCCGATGTCGGCAGCTTGCCGCGGAAGCCGATCTCATAGGAATTGCTGGTCTCCGGCTTGAGATTCGGGTTGGCGATTTGCGAGTACCCTTGCGACGCATTGTTGAAGTAGGAATTGACCTCGTGCGGCGACGGCGAACGGAAGCCGCGTGCGTACTGGATGTAGGGTGCAAACGCCGGTGCGACTTCGTAGATGAAAGCGAGGCGCGGCGAGAATGCGCTGTCCTTGCTGGTCGACGCCGGCTGGCGGTTTGCGATGGCTTGCGCATCGTACTTGGCGCTGGCCTCCGGCTTGATCTTGTAGGAATCGTAACGCAGGCCCGGCACGATACTCAGCGCGCCGATGCGCATGTCGTCCTGCAGATAGGCGCCGAATACGCTGTACTCGGTTTTCGGGAAGTACTCGCAGTATTGCGTGCCGGTGCAGGTGGTCCAGCCGGTGCCCGACGCCGCCATCTGCAACTTCGCCACGCTGAGGTCGACGCCGTAGGTCAGCTTGTGCTTGATGATACCGGTGTTGAAGCCGCTTTCGGCCAGCACGCCGCCGCCGAAAATGTCGTCCTGATAGCTGATGTCACGGAAACGCGGACGGGTCGGCGCAGCGCCGTTTTCAAAGGAGTACTGGCTGGTCTTCGAATCGCGGTAGTAGAGATTGGCGCGCAGCTTCTGGAACACCGGATTGTCCGTGTCGTCATGCTCGTATTGCAGCTGCAGCTTGTTGCTCTTGACGTCGCTGGCGCTTTGATAGCCCGTGATCGTCGGCGCCGCCACGGCGGAGAGGCTGTCGCCGCGCAACTTGTTTTCCACCGTTTCGAAACTCAGCTTGAAGACGTTGCGTGGATCGATCTTGAACACCAGCTTGCCCAGCGCCGAGCGATTGTTGTAGGTCAGCGGATCGGCTTTGGTGCGCGCCGCGCCGGTGCCGCCGACGCTGCCATTGGTTTCGGTCTCGTTGCCATGGCGCGCATTCAGCACCAGCATGCCTTGCACGTGATCATTGCCGAAGGCCATGGTGCCGGTCGCACCATAGCTGCTGTCGCTGGAATCGTAGGAAGGACGCAGCGCAAAGTAGCTGCTCTTGCCAAATACGTTCAGCAGATCTTGCGGATCCTTGGTGACGAAGTTGACCACGCCTGTCAGGCCGTCACTTCCGTACATCGATGACGCCGGACCGCGCAGGATTTCGATGCGCTGGTACAGATCGGTGTCGGTGTAGGCGCCACGGCCGGCGCTCAACGTGCCCTGGCTGAACGCGCGCGGCAAGGCCACGCCGTCTTCCAGCAACATGACGCGATTGCCTTCCAAGCCGCGAATGTTGATGCCTTCGTTGCCGCCGCGCCCCATGGTGGCTGACGCGCCGGTCACGCCGCCGACGCGATAGACCGAGCGGCGCACTTCCACACCTGGCTCATAGCGCAGGGCATCCTTGATGTCCTTGGCGTTTTGCTGTTCGAGTTCTTCGGCGGTGATCACCGAGACGGTGGCGGCAACCCGGTTCAGGTCGCTGTCGACGCCGCGCGTGGCGGTGACGGTGATTTCATCGAGCGGGCGATTCAGCGCCGCCAGTTGCTGCGTAGTTTGCTGCGCAGTCGCAGGTGTCATTGCCCATTGTTGCAGCACGACGGCCGTCGCAAGGACGAGTTTTTTCTTGCATAGCTTCATGGTAACCATTCCCCTGAGTGAGTTCGGTTACTGGCATGCTGCTAGCTGGCTACCTGGATGTGAATACGAGAGTTTTGCCTGCCTCGCGGCTGCGCTGCGACATGCTGGTCGCGCGGAGTCATTTTGTTTTATTGCGCGGCGTCTGTTCCGATGAAACCGGATGGCGTTGTCGCCGAGCGTTCCCGAGGCTGATTATTTTTAATAAGAATAATTCTTATTCAGGAATTGTAGGACAAAACTTCAATCCGCTCAAGATGATTCGTCAACATTTACGTTTCACTATCCGGCGGCGACACGAAGCCTGCTGCAATGCGTCCGCCCATGAAAAAACGGCGCCGGAATTTCTTCCGACGCCGTTCTTCCTTGCAGTACATCGGCCCCTCAAGGCAGATGTACTGCGATTACATCATTACGCTTCGCCGTCCGCACCGCCGAAAGTCTCGGCAGAGTGCGCTTCGGTTTCGGTCACACGCGCCTGACGCTCGGATTCCAACAGCGCTGCGCGCTCGTCGGCTTCCCATGCGTCTTTTTCCTTGCGTGCACGGTGGAACGCCAGACCGGTACCAGCCGGGATCAGACGACCAACGATGACGTTTTCCTTCAGACCGCGCAGGCCGTCCTTCTTGCCCATGATCGCAGCTTCGGTCAGGACACGGGTAGTCTCCTGGAACGATGCAGCCGAGATGAACGAGTCGGTCGACAGCGATGCCTTGGTGATACCCAGCAAGACGTTTTCGTACGTCGCAGGGATCTTGGTCTCTGCATTGACGCGATCGTTTTCGTCCAGCAGTTCGGAACGTTCGACCTGTTCGCCGGTGATGTAGTTGGTATCGCCCGGATCCACAACCTGCACGCGACGCAGCATCTGACGCACGATGACTTCGATGTGCTTGTCGTTGATCTTCACGCCTTGCAAGCGGTACACGTCCTGAACTTCGTCGACGATGTAACGCGCCAGCGCTTCGATACCCAGCAGGCGCAGGATGTCTTGCGGATCGGCAGGACCGTCGACAATCATTTCGCCCTTGTTCACCACTTGGCCGTCATGCACCAGCACTTGCTTGTCCTTGGTGATCAGGAACTCGTGCTTGGCGCCGTCCATGTCGGTGATTTCCAGACGTTGCTTGCCCTTGGTTTCCTTACCGAACGCCACAGTACCGGTGACTTCCGCCAGCATGCCGGCATCCTTCGGCGAACGTGCTTCGAACAGTTCGGCAACGCGCGGCAGACCACCGGTAATGTCACGGGTCTTTTGCGATTCGGTCGGGATACGCGCCAGCACTTCACCAACGTGAACTTGCTGACCGTCCTTCACTGTAATCAGCGCGCCCACCTGGAAGCCGATCGTCACTGCATGTTCGGTGCCGGCGATCTTGACTTCTTCGCCTTGCTCGTTCAACAGCTTGACCTGTGGACGCAACACCTTGGCAGCGGACGAACCGCGGCGCTTGGCATCGATAACCACCAGCGTCGACAGACCGGTCACTTCGTCAATCTGCTTGGCGACGGTCGAACCTTCTTCGACATTTTCGAACTTCACGGTACCGGTGTACTCGGTGATGATCGGACGTGTCAGCGGATCCCATGTCGCCAATGCAGTACCGGCCTTGATGACCATGCCGTCCTTGACGATCAGGGTCGCACCGTACGGCACTTTATGACGCTCACGCTCACGACCGAGGTCGTCGGTGATCAGCACTTCGCCCGAACGGGAAATGACGATCAGCTCGCCCTTGCCGTTGGTGACGTAACGCATGGTCGCCGTGAAGCGGATGGTGCCGTTCGACTTGGCTTCCACCGACGAGGCCACTGCTGCACGCGACGCCGCACCACCGATGTGGAACGTACGCATGGTCAGCTGAGTACCTGGTTCGCCGATCGACTGCGCAGCGATAACGCCGACTGCTTCGCCGCTGTTGACCAGCACGCCGCGACCCAGATCGCGGCCGTAGCACTTGGCGCACAGACCGTAGCGCGTGTCGCAAGTCAGCGGAGTGCGAACCTTGACTTCGTCGATGCCGAGGCGTTCGACTTCTTCAACGGTGTCTTCGTCCATCAGGGTACCGGCTTCATACAGCGTAGCCTGGGTTTCCGGATTGATGATGTCGGTGGCGGCAACGCGGCCGAGGATACGGTCGCGCAGCGCTTCAATGACTTCACCGCCTTCAACCATTGCCTTCATCGAGGCGCCGTTGGAAGTGCCGCAATCATCTTCGATCACGACCAGATCCTGGGTCACGTCGACCAGACGGCGTGTCAGGTAACCGGAGTTCGCGGTCTTCAGCGCGGTATCGGCCAGACCCTTACGGGCGCCGTGCGTCGAGATGAAGTACTGCAACACGTTCAGGCCTTCGCGGAAGTTCGCGGTAATCGGCGTTTCGATAATCGAACCGTCCGGTTTAGCCATCAGACCGCGCATACCTGCCAGCTGACGAATCTGCGCTGCGGAACCGCGGGCGCCGGAGTCGGCCATCATGTAAATCGCGTTGAACGACTCTTGCGTACCCTTGGTGCCGTCGCGGCGGACCACATCTTCGACCTTTAGCTGGTCCATCATGGCCTTGCCGACGTCGTCGCCGGCCTTGCCCCAGATGTCCACAACCTTGTTGTAGCGTTCGCCGGCGGTAACCAGACCGGACGAGTATTGCTGTTCGATCTGCTTGACTTCGCTTTCGGCGGTCGCAATGATGGTCGCCTTTTGCGGCGGCACCAGCATGTCGTCCACGCAGATCGAGATACCGGCGCGTGTCGCCAGACGGAAGCCCGACTGCATCAGTTGATCGGCGAACACGACCGTCGCGCGCAGACCGCACTTGCGGAATGACGTGTTGATCAGCTTCGAAATTTCCTTCTTCTTCAGTGCACGGTTCAGCACCGAGAATGGCAGACCCTTCGGCAGAATTTCCGACAGGATGGCGCGGCCGACAGTCGTTTCGTAACGCTTGACGGTACGCACGAATTCGCCGGTGACCGGGTCCTTTGGATTTTCAACGATACGTACGGTGACGCGGGTAGCCAGTTCGACTTCCTTGTTGTCGTACGCACGGATGACTTCCGAGACGTCCTGGAACAGCATGCCTTCGTTCTTGGCGTTGATCGCCTCACGCGTTGCGTAGTACAGACCCAGCACGATATCCTGGGACGGCACGATCGACGGTTCACCGTTCGATGGGAACAGGATGTTGTTCGACGCCAGCATCAGCGTGCGCGCTTCCATCTGCGCTTCGATCGACAGTGGAACGTGGACCGCCATCTGGTCGCCGTCGAAGTCGGCGTTGAACGCGGCGCAAACCAGCGGATGCAGCTGGATCGCCTTGCCTTCGATCAGGACCGGCTCGAACGCCTGGATACCCAGACGGTGCAATGTCGGCGCGCGGTTCAGCATGACCGGATGTTCGCGGATCACGTCTTCCAGGATGTCCCAGACCACCGGTTCCTGGATTTCGACCAGTTTCTTGGCTGCCTTGATGGTCGTTGCCAGCCCCATCAGTTCGAGCTTGTTGAAGATAAATGGTTTAAACAGCTCGAGGGCCATCAGCTTCGGCAGACCGCATTGGTGCAACTTGAGCTGCGGACCCACCACGATGACGGAACGGCCGGAGTAGTCGACGCGCTTACCCAGCAAGTTCTGACGGAAACGACCGCCCTTGCCCTTGATCATTTCGGCCAGCGACTTCAACGGACGCTTGTTGGCGCCGGTCATCGCCTTGCCGCGACGGCCGTTATCCAGCAGCGAGTCAACCGCTTCTTGCAGCATGCGCTTTTCGTTGCGCGTGATGATTTCCGGAGCGCGCAATTCCATCAGGCGCTTCAGACGGTTGTTACGGTTGATGACGCGGCGATACAGATCGTTCAGATCGGAGGTCGCAAAGCGGCCGCCGTCCAGCGGCACCAGCGGACGCAGTTCCGGCGGCAGCACCGGCAGCACTTCCATGATCATCCAGTCGGGCTTGATGCCCGAACGCTGGAACGCTTCCAGCACCTTCAGGCGCTTGGCGTATTTCTTGATCTTGGCTTCGGACTTCGATTCCTTCAGTTCCACGCGCAGGGTTTCTGCATCGCGGTCGATGTCGATCGAGCGCAGCAGTTCACGGATGCCTTCGGCGCCCATGAATGCGGTGAAGTCGTCGCCGTACTCTTCGTACTTGGCGGCGTAGTCGTCTTCCGACATGATCTGGCACTTCTTCAGCGGCGTCATGCCCGGATCGGTCACGACGTAGGCTTCGAAGTACAGCACGCGTTCGATATCGCGCAGGGTCATGTCGAGGACCATGCCCAGACGCGACGGCAGCGATTTCAGGAACCAGATGTGCGCAGTCGGCGAAGCCAGTTCGATGTGGCCCATGCGCTCACGGCGCACCTTGGCCAGCGTGACTTCGACGCCGCATTTTTCGCAGATGACGCCGCGGTGCTTGAGGCGCTTGTACTTGCCGCAGAGGCATTCGTAGTCTTTGATCGGGCCAAAGATCTTGGCGCAGAACAGACCGTCGCGCTCAGGCTTGAAAGTACGGTAGTTAATGGTTTCCGGCTTTTTGACTTCGCCGTAGGACCACGAACGGATTTTTTCGGGGGACGCCAGACCAATTTTGATCGCGTCGAATTGTTCGTTTTGCTGAACTTGCTTGAATAGATCGAGCAGTGCTTTCATGTATCACTCCAGGTTGGCGTGAGAACGCTAGGTAATGCTATGTATATCGAGACGGCCGCACCACAATCTGCGCACACCCTGTTCGCACCTGCGGGAGAGCCGTGGCTTGCGCCGGGTTCCGCATGTACCGGGACAGACTTGGTCGTCCTTGACTGCTTACAATTGCTTGTAGCTGCTTGCTGAACTGCTTTGTTGCTTTACTTTACTGCGTCGCCGCCGTTCCTGCCGGCGGCAGGATCAGACGATAAAACAGGGCAAGACGGCCGCGCCGCCTTGCCCCCGGGAACATCAGTCGCGTTCGAGATCGATGTCGATACCGAGCGAACGGATTTCCTTGACCAGCACGTTGAAGGACTCCGGCATGCCGGCGTCGATCACGTGGTCGCCCTTGACCAGGTTTTCATAAACCTTGGTACGGCCGTTCACGTCATCGGACTTCACGGTCAGCATTTCCTGCAGCACATACGATGCGCCGTAGGCTTCCAGTGCCCAGACTTCCATTTCACCGAAGCGTTGGCCGCCGAACTGCGCCTTACCGCCCAGAGGCTGCTGAGTCACCAGCGAGTAAGGACCGGTCGAACGTGCGTGCATCTTGTCGTCAACCAGATGATGCAGCTTCAGGTAATGCATGTAGCCAACCGTCACGGTGCGCTCGAAAGCTTCGCCGGTACGGCCGTCATACATGGTGACCTGATTCTTCGACGGCGTCATGCCCAGTTGCTTGGCGATGTGATCCGGGTATGCCAGATCCAGCATGCGACGGGTTTCGTCTTCGTGCGCGCCGTCAAACACCGGCGTGGCGAACGGAACGCCCTTCTTCAGGTTGGCTGCCAGTTCCAGAATCTCCTGATCGCTGAACTCGTCGAGCGCTTCCTTCTTGCCCGATTCGTTGTAGATCGTGGTCAGGAACTTGCGCAGTTCAGCGATCTTCACTTGTGCAGTCAGCATTTCGCCGATGCGCAGGCCCAGACCCTTGGCTGCCCAGCCCAGATGGACTTCGAGAACCTGACCGACGTTCATGCGCGATGGCACGCCCAGCGGGTTCAGCACGATGTCGGCTGGTGTACCGTCGGCCATGTGCGGCATGTCTTCGATCGGCAGGATGCGCGAAACCACACCCTTGTTGCCGTGACGACCCGCCATCTTGTCGCCTGGTTGCAGGCGGCGCTTCACGGCCAAGTAAACCTTGACCATCTTCTGCACGCCTGGCGGCAGTTCGTCACCTTGTGTCAGCTTCTTGCGCTTTTCTTCAAACGCCAGATCGAACTGGTGACGCTTTTCGGCGATCGATTCCTTGATCGCTTCCAATGCTGTCGCCATGTCGTCATCCGCCGGGCGGATGTCGAACCAGTGGTACTTGTCCAGATCGTCCAGGTACGCCTTGTCCAGCTTGGTGCCCTTGACCAGTTTCTTCGGACCGCCGTTGGCGACCTTGCCGATCAGCATCTTTTCCAGACGCTGGAAGGCATCGCCTTCAACGATACGCAGCTGGTCGTTCAGGTCCAGGCGATAGCGCTTCAGTTCATCGTCGATGATCTGTTGTGCGCGCTTGTCGCGCTGGATGCCTTCGCGGGTGAACACTTGCACGTCGATGACGGTGCCGACCATGCCCGAAGGCACGCGCAGCGAGGTGTCCTTCACATCGGATGCCTTTTCGCCGAAGATCGCGCGCAGCAGCTTCTCTTCCGGTGTCAGCTGGGTTTCGCCCTTTGGCGTCACTTTACCGACCAGCGTATCGCCGGCTTCGACTTCAGCACCGATGTAGGTGATGCCGGATTCGTCCAGACGCGCCAGCTGGTTTTCCGCCAGGTTCGAAATATCGCGGGTGATTTCTTCCGCGCCGAGCTTGGTGTCGCGAGCGACAACCGACAGCTCTTCGATGTGAATCGAGGTGTAGCGGTCATCAGCCACAACTTTTTCGGAGATCAGAATCGAATCTTCGAAGTTGTAGCCGTTCCATGGCATAAACGCCACCAGCATGTTCTGACCCAGAGCCAGTTCGCCCAGGTCGGTCGATGCGCCGTCGGCGATCACGTCATGCTTGGCGACACGGTCGCCAACCTTGACGATCGGACGCTGGTTGATGTTGGTGTTCTGGTTCGAACGTGTGTACTTGATCAGGTTGTAGATGTCGACGCCGACTTCGCCAGCCTGCGCTTCTTCATCGTTCACACGAATCACCACACGGCCTGCATCGACGTAATCGACGATACCGCCACGCAACGCTTGCACGGTGGTGCCGGAGTCGACTGCAACGGTGCGCTCGATGCCGGTGCCGACCAGCGGCTTTTCCGGACGCAAGCAAGGAACCGCCTGACGTTGCATGTTGGCGCCCATCAATGCGCGGTTCGCATCATCGTGTTCGAGGAACGGAATCAGCGACGCCGCCACCGACACGACCTGGCCTGGGGCCACGTCCATGTACTGCACGCGTTCCGGCGAGACCAGAATGGTTTCGCCGGCTTCACGCGCCGAAACCAGTTCATCGGACAGCTTCAGCGAAGCGTCGATGGTCGCATTCGCCTGGGCGATGATGTAGCGGCCTTCTTCGATTGCCGACAGATAGTCGATCTGGTTGGTGACCTTGCTGCCCTCAACCTTGCGGTATGGGGTTTCCAGGAAGCCGTATTCGTTCAGGCGGGCATACAGCGCCAGCGAGTTGATCAGGCCGATGTTCGGGCCTTCAGGCGTTTCGATCGGGCACACGCGGCCGTAGTGGGTCGGGTGCACGTCGCGGACTTCAAAGCCGGCACGTTCGCGGGTCAGACCGCCAGGTCCCAGGGCGGAAACACGGCGTTTGTGCGTGATTTCCGACAGCGGGTTGGTTTGATCCATAAACTGCGACAACTGCGACGAACCGAAGAATTCGCGGATCGCTGCCGAGATCGGCTTCGAGTTGATCAGGTCATGCGGCATCAGGTTGTCCGCTTCGGCCTGGCCGAGACGTTCCTTGACGGCGCGCTCAACGCGGACCAGACCGGCGCGGAATTGATTCTCCGCCAGTTCGCCGACGCAACGGACGCGACGGTTACCCAAGTGATCGATGTCATCGACTTCGCCGCGGCCATTGCGCAGTTCAACCAGAATCTTGATCACGGCCAGGATGTCTTCGTTCGACAAGGTCATCGCGCCGGTCAGTTCATCACGGCCGATACGGCGGTTGAACTTCATGCGGCCGACGGCCGACAGGTCGTAACGGTCTTCGCTGTAGAACAGGCCGTTGAACAGGGCTTCCACCGAGTCTTCGGTCGGCGGTTCGCCAGGACGCATCATGCGATAGATCGCCACGCGCGCAGCGGTCTGATCCGCTGTGTCGTCGGTACGCAGGGTTTGCGAGATGTAGCCGCCCTGATCCAGGTCGTTGGTGTACAGCGTCTGGACTGCATCGATGTTGGCTTCGCGCAGGCGGGCCAGCAATTCTTCAGTCAGTTCGTCGTTGGCCGAAGCGATGACTTCGCCGGTGTCGCCGTCGACGATGTTCTTCGCCAGGACGCGACCCAGCAGGTAGTCTTCCGGCACGGAGATCTGCTTGATGCCTGCAGCTTCGATGTCGCGCACGTGCTTGGCGTTGATGCGCTTGTCCTTCGCGACCAGCGGCTTGCCGGCCTTGTCGAGGATGTCGAAACGCGCTACTTCGCCGCGCAGGCGCTCGGACACGAATTCCATCTCGGCGCCTTCAGCGCGCAGGGTGAAATTGTCGAACACGAAGAAGTTCGCCAGGATCTGCTCGGACGTCATGCCGATGGCCTTGAGCAGGATCGTTACCGGCATCTTGCGACGACGGTCGACGCGGAAGAACAGGATGTCCTTCGGATCGAATTCGAAGTCGAGCCACGAACCGCGGTAAGGAATGATGCGTGCGGAGAACAACAGCTTGCCGGACGAATGCGTCTTGCCGCGGTCATGTTCGAAGAACACGCCCGGCGAACGGTGCAGCTGCGACACGATGACGCGTTCGGTGCCGTTGATGACGAACGAACCGGTGGTCGTCATGAGCGGCAATTCGCCCATGTAGACTTCCTGTTCCTTCATTTCCTTGATGACCGGCTTGGTCGGCGATTCCTTGTCCAGGATCACCAGACGCACTTTGGCACGCAGCGGCGACGCGAAGGTCAGGCCACGTTGTTGGCATTCCTTGACGTCGAACGGCGGCGCGCCCAACACATAGGACAGAAACTCGAGACGCGCAAAACCATTGTGCGAAACGATAGGGAAAATCGATGTAAAGGCCGATTGCAGACCTTCGTTCTTGCGTTGGGACGTTGTTTTGTCCGTCTGCAAGAATGTCTGGTATGACTCGATCTGAGTCGCTAGCAGGAACGGAACGTTGTGGACGTTAGCGCGTTTCGCAAAGGATTTACGAATACGCTTCTTCTCAGTAAATGAGTAGTGCATGGACACTCCGTGAGTGACAGGAAGGATAGAGAGTTCAGGACTCGCCCGGATTGCTTGTCGCCTTGTTGCTGCAATCCGTTAGCAGCGAAACCTCAAGTCTCAGCCCTTCAGTCTTGGTTGGCGCCTTCTCTTGCTTCGCCGGCGAAGCTGGCAAGAAACTGCTGACCATTAACGAACTTGAATTCGACGCAAATTCGAATCGGACTCAAATTCACATACAAAATTACGAAACGACAAAGGAGCCAAAGCCGAATCCTTCTTTCAAAGGATTCTGCACTTTGACTCCGGTGGAACGATGCGCCGGCGAACCGGCGATATTCCAGCTCAAGTAAAAATTACTTGAGTTCAGCTTTCGCGCCAGCTTCTTCCAGCTTCTTCTTGGCTGCTTCGGCGTCTGCCTTGGCGATGCCTTCTTTAACTGGCTTCGGTGCGCCGTCAACCAGATCCTTGGCTTCTTTCAAGCCCAGACCGGTGATTTCGCGAACTGCCTTAATGACGCCAACCTTGTTCGCGCCGACTTCGGCCAGAACAACGGTGAACTCTGTTTGCTCTTCAGCAGCAGCGGCGCCAGCGCCACCACCGGCAGGACCGGCAACAGCCATTGCTGCTGCGGAAACGCCGAACTTCTCTTCGAATGCCTTCACCAGGTCATTCAATTCCAACACGGTCAAGGCGCCTACGGCTTCCAAGATATCGTCTTTGCTAATTGCCATTTGAAACTCCTAATTTATTTCGGTAATAACATCTAATCGGTACTGACGCAGAGGTCAAAGCGCTCATGAACAACCGCCACATTGCTGCGGCCGGCGTTCTTAAGCTGCTTCGGCTTCTTTCTTGGCTGCCAGAGCAGCCAGACCACGCGCAAAACCAGCGACCGGAACCTGCATCATGCCCAGCAATTGGGCCAGCAGAACTTCGCGGGACGGGATATTTGCCAATGCAGTCACAGCAGCCTTATCCAGCGGCTTGCCTGCATAGTTACCTGCCTTGACAACCAGCTTGTCGTTGGTCTTAGCAAAGTCGGAGATGACTTTAGCTGCAGCAACGGCATCTTCCGAGATCGAATAGATCAGCGGGCCGGTCATTTCAGAAGCGAGGTCAGCAAACGCGGAACCTTCAACGGCACGACGCGCGAGTGTGTTTTTCAACACGCGCAGGTACACGCCTTGGTCACGCGCTTTGGCGCGCAGTTGCGTCAAGTGACCAACCTGGATGCCACGGTATTCGGCCACGACGATAGTCTGCGCAGCTGCTACTTTTGCGGCGACTTCGGCGACAACGGCCTTTTTGTCATTCAGATTGAGACTCAAGATCAACCTCCAAAAATGATGCTTGGCGACCACACAGGCGAAAAACCTGCTTGCCTTACATCGGTTCGAACACGGCGTCCGACGTTAGGAGTTCATTGCAACGTTTCGTGAACCGTGAAACGCTGTGTGAGACTGCAAAACTTGTTCGGGGTCACCATCTGCGCTGGGTAATCGGAAACGGGAGCTTCCGACGTTTTAACTTTGTGCCTGCCTGCTGCACGCCGCCCAACGGTCTTTGATTGCCTGAAGCACTTCACAATTGCAAAATGCTCCAGCCCAAAGATGCGCCCCGTCTCCGCAAGGAAACGAGGACTTGATTCTTTACTTAAGCCGACAGGGTCGATTGGTCCACGCGGACGCCAGCGCCCATAGTGGACGACAGCGACACCTTGCGCAGGTAAACACCCTTGCTGGTGGCTGGCTTTGCCTTGTTCAGCGCGTCGATCAGTGCAACCAGATTCGACTTCAGATCTGCGTCGCTGAACGACTTGCGACCGATGGTGGCGTGAATGATGCCGGCCTTGTCGGTACGGTATTGCACTTGACCAGCCTTGGCGTTCTTGACGGCGGTGGCGACGTCAGGAGTCACGGTGCCGACCTTCGGGTTAGGCATCAGGCCACGTGGGCCCAGGATCTGACCCAGGGTACCGACGATACGCATGGTGTCCGGCGAAGCGATCACGATGTCGAAAGGCATGTTGCCGGCCTTGACTTGCTCAGCCAGATCTTCCATACCGACGACGTCTGCGCCGGCCGCCTTGGCTTGCTCGGCCTTTTCGCCCGAAGCGAACACGGCGACGCGAACGGTCTTGCCTGTACCAGCCGGCAGAACGACGGAACCGCGGACGACCTGGTCCGACTTCTTCGCGTCAACGCCCAGTTGGACGGACACGTCGATCGATTCGTTGAACTTTGCTGTTGCGAATTCCTTGACCAGCGCCAGCGCGATGTTGGACGGCGCCGGCATGATGTAGATCGGAATCTCGAAGAAGCGGATGATCGCCTCCCACACCGCCACGACGGCGACGAACACGGTCGGGATCAGCAGCAGTTCGGGCCGCGCCCTGAGCGTGCGGCGCAGGCTGAAAGAGGTGGACGCCGGGGTGACGTTCGGCGCGGCCGGATTGTTGTGGACGCTTTCCATCAGATGAATCCCTGTGTATTGAACTGGCTGCGGATGCGTTTGCTGTACACGCCGAAAGCGTCGGTCGACATGATGTCGAGGCTGCGTTCGGCCGGCAGGTCTACCGTCACCAGGTCGGCGATGCGGCCGGGACGATTGGACAGCACCATCACGTGGGTGCCGAGGAAAATCGCTTCAGGAATCGAGTGCGTCACGAAGATGACCGTCTTGCCGGCCTTGCGCCAGATACGCAGCAACTCGAGGTTCATCACCTCGCGCGTCATGGCGTCGAGTGCGCCGAACGGCTCATCCATCATCAGGATCGACGGATCGTGGATCAGGGAACGTGCGATGGCGACGCGTTGCTGCATGCCGCCCGACAATTCATTCGGATAGCGATTGGCGAAATCGGCCAGGCCGACCATGTCCAGCAGCTCCTGCGCGCGCACGCGGCTGGTGGCCATGTCAAGGCCGAGCACCCGCGCCGGCAGCAGGACATTTTCGATGGCGGTTTTCCATGGCAGCAACACCGGACTCTGGAACACCATGCCGATATCGCGATGCGGTTCACGCACTTCTTCGCCGTTGACCCTGATCGACCCGGCCGAGCGCGGGATCAGGCCCGACAGCAACTTGAGCAGGGTCGACTTGCCGCAGCCCGACGGGCCGACGATGGTCATGAAGCCGCCTTGCGGCACCGTCACCGAAATCGGGCCGAGCGCCTGCACCTTGCCGCCGTCGTGGGTGGCGTAGGTTTTTTCCAGGGCATCGACGACGATGGCCGCGGGCCGGCTCGCGGCGGTGGCGCCGGCGGCGTTTTCCGTTTCCTGGCTGAATGACGTGTCTCGCACGATCGACATAACTGACATCCGGTTGACTCCTGAATGGCAAGCATCATAGAGCAAATAAGAACGGCCTCGGATAAATCCCGCCCTAAGAAGTCAATTGCGACTTCACGAATTCGAGACCGCCGCCGGCGTTGACGATATCTTGCAGGAACGGCGCCAGCGGCTCCACCTGCATCTGCTTGCCGCTGGTCGCGTTGAAGATCGCGCCGCGGCTGAAATCGATGTCGAGCTGATCGCCGTCGTCGATGGCGTCGAGCACGTCGCTGCCCGCCATCAGCACCGGCACGCCCATGAAGATCGCCAGCCGGAACGGCCCGCGCGACAGCGAACGCGCCAGCAGGCCGACGCCCAGCGCCTTCATCGCCAGGAAGGGATGGCTGTGGTTGCTACCGTGGGCGAAATTGCGGCCGGCCACGATGACGTCGCCGGGCTGCGCCTGTTGCGCGAACTCGGGCCGCACTTCGGCCAGCAAATGATGGCGCAACATGCGCGGATCGAACTCGAACACGTGACGCGCCGAAATCAACTGATCGCTGGAGATGTCGCCGGAAAATTTCCAGGCGCGCCCGCTGCTGGTTTTGCCGGCGGCGCTCATGCCGCCCCTCCTTCGGCATAAGCACGCGGATCGGTGATGTGGCCGGTGATCGCGGACGCCGCCACCGTCATGGCGCTGGCAAGGAAAATTTCCGCCTCGTTGCTGCCCATGCGGCCCGGGTCGTTGCGGGTGCTGGTGCTGATGCGGCGTTCGCCGGCCGTCAATTGCGCGATGCCGCCGAAACAAGGGCCGCAGGTCGACGGCGAAATGGTCGCGCCGGCGGCGGTGAGCTCGGTCAGCAATCCCTCTTGCAAGGCCTGCTGGAAAACCTGCTGCGTGGCCGGGATCACCAGCAGATTCACTTCCGCATGCACCTTGCGGCCGCGCAGGATGGCGGCGGCGGAACGGATGTCTTCGATCGAACCGGACACGCACGATCCGATGTACGCATGCTGGATGACGACATCGGACATCGCCTGCGCTTCGCGCACGTGGTTGGGCGACGGCGGGATCGACACGCGCGGCGTCAGCGTCGACAGGTCGAGGTCGATGGTCATTGCGTACCCGGCGTCGGCGTCGCTGTTGATCGACTGCGGCGCCTGCAGATCGGCAACGCCATGCGCGCGCAGGTAATCGATGCAGCGCTGATCGACGGCGGCGATGCCTGACTTGGCGCCGGCGTCGACGCACAGGCCGCAGATCGTCATGCGCTCCGGCACCGACAGCGTCGACAGGCCCGCGCCCTGGTATTCGATGACGCGATAGCTGGTCGCTTCGTCGTCAAGCTGCTGCATGGTCGCCAGCACGATGTCGCGCGCCGCCACGCCGGGGCGGCAGGCGCCGTGCAGCCGCACGCGAATGGTCTCGGGCACCTTCATCCAGATCTGGCCGGTGGCCAGCACCATGGACACTTCAAAACCGAACGGCACCGACAAGGCGCCGACTGCGCCCAGTCCCGGCGCGTGGCTGTCGGCGCCGGCGGCGAACATGCCCGGCGCCACCAGGCCCTGCTCCACCATGAGCGGATGCGTGATGCCGACGCCGTCGAAGAAATGCCCGACCGACCATTCCTGCGCCAACTGGCGCGTGAGCTTGTTGCGCTCGGCGCCGGCGATGCTGTGCACCGGCACTTCGTGGTCGATGATGACGGCGACGCGTTCGGGATGCGCCAGCCTGGTCACGCCGATTTCGCGGATGCGTTTGATGTATGCGGAAAACGACACCTCCGGCGCCGTCACCAGGTCCGGACTTGCCCAGATGATCTCGCCGTGCTGCACGCTTTCGCGGCCGCTGGTGCGCGCAAGGATTTTCTGCGTCATGGTTGCGCCCATTGCCGCTAACTCCCCTCGTTCACTTGTGTCGCCAGCTCTGCGTCGAAGGCGGCGGCGCGTTCCACGCCGACCAGTCGGCCGACGTCGGCAAACTGCGCCATGCCGTCCACCAGTTGTACGGTGTCGCCGCTGGCGAACATGCTGCGCAACATGTCTTGCTGCGCCTTGAAGGTGGTCTGGATCAGCGACAGCGGATACAGCGACATGGCGAAGCCGGCTGCCGCAAGCTGTTGGCGCGTGTAATTGGGACGGACGGTTTCGGCGGCGACGTAGATCACCGGGATCCGGACGCTCGACGCCACCGCTTCCAGCTCGGCGGTCGTACTGAGCGAAGGCGCCATGACGGCATCGGCGCCGGCGCGCTCCATCGCCTGCGCGCGCACGATGACTTCGTCAAGGCCGTAGATGGTCATGGCGTCGGTGCGGCCGATGATGACGAATTCGCTGCTCTTGCGACCTGCCCGCGCAGCTTTCAGGCGCAAGGCCATTTCTTCAGCCGGCACAAGTTTCTTGCCGGCCATGGCGCCGCATTTCTTGGGCATGATCTGGTCTTCCAGATGCAGGCCGGCGATGCCGGCCTTTTCGAAGGCGCGCACGGTTTCTGCGATGTTGGCGGCGCCGCCGTAGCCGGTGTCGGCGTCAACCAGTACGGGAAAGGAGACCGCTTCGGCGATGCGCCCGCCTGCTGCACCACGTGCCGGAAGAGAAGCAGGGCTGGTTCTATCACAAGAGCGGCGCGTTCTTCGACCACGTCGTCGCACGCTACGGCGTCGCGCTGGAATGGGTGCTCGATCGCCAGCGCGCCACGCTGGCGGTGGCGCTGGGCACGCTGGCGCTGACCGTGGTGCTGTACATCTTCATCCCCAAGGGTTTCTTCCCGGTGCAGGATACCGGCGTGATCCAGGGCATTTCGGAAGCCACGCAATCGGTCTCCTTCGGCGCCATGGCCGAGCGTCAGCAAGCGCTGGCCAAGGTGGTGCTGGAAGACCCGGCGGTGGAAAGCCTGTCGTCCTTCATCGGCGTCGACGGCATCAACGCCACCCTGAACAGCGGCCGCATGCTGATCAACCTGAAGCCGCACGAATCGCGTGATGGGGGAGAGAGAATCAGCGCCAGCGACATCATCCGCCGCCTGCAACCGAGGCTCGCCGAAAAAGTCCCCGGCATCACGCTCTACATGCAACCGGTGCAAGACCTGACCATCGAAGACAGCGTCAGCCGCACGCAATACCAGTTCACGCTGGAAGACGCCGATCCCGCCGAACTCAGCACCTGGGTGCCGAAGATCGTCGAACGCCTGCGCCAATTGCCGGAACTGGCCGACGTTGCCAGCAACGTCCAGGACCAGGGTTTGCAGGCCTACGTCGAGATCGACCGCGATGCCGCCTCGCGCATGGGCATCACCACGGCCGCCATCGACAATGCGCTGTACAACGCCTTCGGCCAGCGCCTGATCTCGACCATCTATACGCAATCGAATCAATACCGGGTGGTGATGGAGGTCAAGCCGGAATTCCAGAAGGGACCGGACGCGCTCAACAGCATTTTCCTGGTGGCCTCCAACGGCAACCAGATCCCGCTGGCCAGCATTGCCAAGGTGACCGAGCGCACCGCGCCGCTGGTGGTCAACCATCTCGGCCAGTTCCCGGCGGCCACCGTCTCGTTCAACCTCGCGCAGGGCGCCTCGCTGGGTGAAGCGGTCAAGGCCATCATGGCGGCCGAGAAAGAGATCGCCATGCCGGCCAGCATCTCGACCAACTTCCAGGGCGCAGCGCTGGCGTTCCAGGCGTCGCTGTCGAATACGCTGTGGCTGATCTTGGCGGCGATCGTGACGATGTACATCGTGCTCGGCGTGCTGTACGAAAGCTACATCCATCCGATCACCATCCTGTCGACCTTGCCGTCGGCCGGTGTGGGCGCCTTGCTGTCGCTGATGATTTCGCGCAACGACCTCGGCATCATCGGCATCATCGGCATCATCCTGCTGATCGGCATCGTCAAGAAGAACGCCATCATGATGATCGACTTCGCGCTCGAGGCTGAGCGGCACGAAGGCAAGTCGCCGCGCGAGGCGATCTACCAGGCCTGCCTGCTGCGCTTCCGTCCCATCCTGATGACCACCATGGCGGCCTTGCTGGGCGCCTTGCCGTTGATGCTGGGTACGGGCGTGGGCTCCGAGCTGCGCCAGCCGCTCGGCATTACCATGGTCGGCGGCCTGCTGGTGTCGCAGGTGCTGACGCTGTTCACCACGCCGGTAATCTACCTCGGTTTCGACAGCCTGGCCCGACGCCTGCGCAAGCGTTTCGGCAAGGAAGAGCATTCGGACGACGACGATGCACCTTCGGCCAACGCGCCGCTGCTGCCGCCGGCGCAGCCCTCGCCGCCGCAGCCTTCACCACCACACGCCTGACGCAGGGACAGCATGAATATTTCGCGTCCCTTCATCGAACGGCCCATCGCCACCACGTTGCTGACCATCGGCATCGCGCTGGCGGGCATGCTGGCGTTCAAGCTGTTGCCGGTGTCGCCGCTGCCGCAGGTCGACTACCCGACCATTTCGGTATCGGCCTCGATGCCCGGCGCCAGTCCGGAAACCATGGCGGCGACCATCGCCACGCCGCTCGAGCGCGCCCTTGGCACCATCGCCGGCGTCACCGAAATGACTTCGTCGAGCTCGCTCAACTCGACCCGCATCACCTTGCAGTTCGACCTCAACCGCGACATCGACGGCGCCGCGCGCGACGTGCAGGCGGCGCTCAACGCCGCGCGAAGCTTGCTGCCGTCCGGCATGCCGAGCAGTCCGACCTACCGCAAGGTGAATCCGGCCGACGCGCCGATCATGATCCTGGCGCTGACCTCGGACACCATGACGCAGGGCCAGATGTACGACGCCGCCGACAGCATCCTGGCGCAAAAGCTGTCGCAGGTGCGCGGCATCGGCCAGGTCAGCGTGGGCGGCAGTTCGCAGCCGGCGGTGCGGATCGAGCTCAATCCGACCGCGCTCAACAAGTACGGCATCGGCACCGCTGACGTACGCACCGCGGTGGCCGCCACCAACGCCAACCGTCCCAAGGGCATCGTCGAAGACGGCGACCGCAACTGGCAGATCTACGCCAATGACCAGGTCAAGACTGCGGCCGAATACGCGCCGCTGATCGTTTCCTACCGCAACGGTGCGCCGGTGCGCGTGCGCGACATCGCCGAGGTCAGGGATTCGGTGGCCGACCTGCGCAATTCCGGCTCCGCCAACGGCAAGCCGTCGGTGCTGGTGATCCTGAACCGCCAGCCCGGCGCCAACATCATCGAGACCGTCGACGCCGTGGATGCCTTGCTGCCCAACCTGAAGGCATCGATCCCGAACGCCATCAATCTCGAGGTGATGATGGACCGCACGCCGACCATCCGCGCCTCGCTCAAGGACACCGAGAAGACCCTGCTGATGTCGATCGCGCTGGTGATCATGGTGGTGTTCCTGTTCCTGCGCAACGGCCGCGCCACGCTGATCCCGAGCGTGGCGGTGCCGGTCTCGCTGATCGGCACCTTCGGCGTCATGTATCTGCTCGGCTACACGCTCGACAACCTGTCGCTGATGGCGCTCACGATCGCCACCGGCTTCGTGGTCGATGACGCCATTGTGGTGCTGGAAAACATTTCGCGCCACATCGAGCAGGGCATGAAGCCGTTCAGGGCGGCGCTGATCGGCGCGCGCGAAGTGGGCTTCACGGTGCTGTCGATGAGCATTTCGCTGATCGCGGTGTTCATCCCCATCCTGATGATGGGCGGCATCGTCGGCCGCCTGTTCCGCGAGTTCGCCGTGACACTGTCGGTGGCGATCCTGGTGTCCCTGGTGGTGTCGCTGACGACCACGCCGATGATGTGCGCCAAGTTGCTGAAACACCAGAGCGAAGAAGAGCGCAAGCCGGGGCGGTTCTTCTCCGCGGTTGAGCGTCTGTTCGACAGCATGCTGCGCGGTTATGAGCGCTCGCTGGCGTGGGCCTTGCGGTTTTCGCCGCTGATGATCGTGATCCTGCTTGCCACGATCGCGCTCAATGTTTATCTGTACGTGATCGTGCCCAAGGGTTTCTTCCCGCAGCAGGATACCGGCCGGCTGGTCGGCGGCATCCGCGGCGACCAGTCAATCTCGTTCCAGGCCATGCGCACCAAGCTCAACGAGTTCATTGAAATCGTCCGCCAGGATCCTGCGGTAGCCAACGTCACCGCCTTCACCGGCGGCGGCCGGCGCAATGGCGGCAGCATGTATATCGCGCTCAAGCCGCTGGCGGAGCGCAAGATTTCCGCCGACAAGGTGATCGCACGGCTACGCATCAAGCTCGGCCACGTGGCCGGCGCCAGCCTGTTCCTGCAGGCGGTGCAGGATATCCGCGTCGGCGCGCGGCAGAGCGATTCGCAATATGAATACACGCTGCAATCCGACGATCTCGAACTGCTGCGCACCTGGGAGCCCAAGATCCGCCTGGCGTTCTCCAACCTGCCGCAGCTGGAAGACGTCAGCACCGACCAGCAGGACAAGGGTTTGCAGACCACGCTGACGATCGACCGCGAGACCGCCATCCGCAGCGGCGTCACACCGCAGCTGATCGACACCAGCCTGAGCGACCTGTTCGGCCAGCGCCAGATTTCGACGATCTACAGCGGGATGAACCAGTACCACGTGGTGATGGAAGCCGCGCCGCAATACTGGCAAAGCCCGGAAATCCTCAACAGCACCTACGTCAGCCTCGCCAACAGTACGGCCAACCTGTCGCCGACCACTTCGGCGCTGGGTACGCCGCCGGCGCTGACGGCGGGCGGCAAGCTCAACTCCAACTCGTCGCTGGCGCTGACCCTGTCGACGGCGGCATCGAAGCAGGTGCCGCTGACCTCGTTCTCCAGCTTCGCGCCGACCACTACCTCGCTGAGCGTGAGCCACGAAGGACAGTTCATCGCCTCGACGATCTCCTTCAACCTGGCCGAAGGCGTCTCGCTGTCGCAAGCCACCCAGGTGATCAACGACACGCTCGCGCGCCTGGGCGTGCCGACGGCGGTGCACGGCGCCTTTGCCGGCACCGCCAACGCCTTCCAGTCGTCGCTGAACAGCCAGCCGGTGCTGATCCTGACTGCCTTGCTGGCGGTGTATATCGTGCTCGGCGTCTTGTATGAAAGCCTGGTGCACCCGATCACCATCATCTCGACGCTGCCGTCGGCCGGCGTCGGTGCGCTGCTGGCCTTGCTGGCGACCGGCACCGACTTCAGCCTGATCGCGCTGATCGGCGTGATCCTGCTGATTGGCATCGTCAAGAAGAACGCCATCATGATGATCGACTTCGCCCTGCAGGCCGAGCGTGCGCGCGGCCTGTCGCCGCGCGACGCGATCTTCGAAGCGTGCAGCCTGCGCTTCCGGCCTATCATGATGACCACCATGGCGGCGCTGCTGGGCGCCGTGCCGCTGGCGCTGGGTACCGGCGACGGCGCCGAATTGCGCCAGCCGCTCGGCATTTCCATCGTCGGCGGCCTCATCGTCAGCCAGATGCTGACGCTGTACACCACGCCGGTGGTCTATCTCTACATGGAGCGGTTCCGCCTGTGGAGCAAGGGTTTGTTCGAGCGCAAGACGGGACGCAAAGCCAGTCCGCAACAGAACACGGGCGCGGCATGACACGCGGCGTCCACGGAGAAAAAATGATGACCTACGCAAAACACAACTTGACGCGCATCCTGATGCTGACGCCGCTGACTCTGGCCCTGGCGGCTTGCTCGGTCGGCCCCGACTACGTCCGTCCGCAGGCCGCGGCGGTCCCGGCCGCCTTCAAGGAAATGAAAGACTGGAAACCGGCCCAGCCCAGCGAATTGGCCATGAACGGCAAGTGGTGGGAAATGTTCGGCGATCCGCAGCTCAATGCGCTGGTGGAGCAGATCGATATTTCCAACCAGAACCTGGCGCAGTCGGAAGCCAATTTCCGCAAAGCCATGGCGCTGGTGCAGGCCGCACGCGCCGACTATTCGCCGACGCTGTCGGCGGATGCGTCGCGCACGCGTTCGCGCTCTGCAACGGGTAGCGGCAGCAGCGGCAGCAGTTCCGGTTCATCGGTGCGCGACAACTATTCCTTCTCGCTCAACGCCGACTGGGAAATCGACGTCTGGGGCCGTGTGCGCCGCAACGTCGAATCGAACGAAGCCAGCGCCCAGGCCAGCGCCGCCGACCTCGCGGCGACCCGGCTGAGCGCGCAGGCGCAACTGGCGCAGAACTATCTGCAACTGCGCGTGCTCGATGCGCAACAGCAGCTGCTGGACGACACCGTCGCTGCATACCAGCGTTCGTATCAGCTGACGCTGAATCAATACAACGCCGGCGTGGTAGCGAAGTCCGATGTCATCCAGGCGCAGACGCAATTGAAATCGGCCCAGGCGCAGGCGCTCGACAATGGCGTACAGCGCGCGCAACTGGAGCATGCGATTGCCTTGCTGGTCGGCCAGCCGGCCTCGACCTTCTCGATCACGCCGTCGCCATTGACCGCTGCGGCGCCGCCGATTCCCGTCGCCTTGCCGTCGATGCTGCTGGAACGCCGTCCCGACGTTGCCGGCGCCGAACGCCGCGTCGCCGCCGCCAATGCCCAGATCGGCGTGGCGCAGGCGGCGTATTATCCGAGCCTGTCGCTGTCGGCATCGGGCGGATTCCAGACTTCCAACGGCCTGGCCAACTGGTTCACGATGCCCAGCCGGGTGTGGTCGCTGGGGCCGCAACTGAGCCAGTTGATTTTCGACGGCGGCGCGCGCCGCTCGGTCACCGACCAGGCGATCGCCAGCTATGACGGCGTGGCGGCGGCGTACAAGCAGACCGTGCTGACCGCTTTCCAGGAAGTGGAAGACAACCTCGCCGCGTTGCGCATCCTCGAGCAGGAAGCCGTGGTGCAGAACGAAGCGCTGCAATCGGCGCGCCAGGCCGTGACGCTGGTCACCAACCAGTACAAGGCCGGCACCGTCAACTACACCAGCGTGATCACGGCGCAAGCCACCGCACTGACCAGCGAACGCACCGCGCTGGATATCCTCTATCGCCGCATGGCCGCCAGCGTGCTGCTGACCAAGGCACTGGGCGGCGGCTGGAGCGAGCAGAACATCGCCGACCTGGGCGCGTTGGCGAGCCAGTCGGAGAACAGCAAAAAGAAATAGAAGCGCCGTCTTCGGCAAAAAGCGCAGCGTCGGTGCTGCGCTTTTTTTATGCGGCCATGTCCCAGACCACGTCTGCATGCACCGCACCGCGCAGGGCGTTGCAGATCATCACGGCCTCGGCGCGGCGCAATTCATCGCGCGTGATGCTGCGTTCGCTCGCTGCGTACGCAGCGTCGGCGAGCAGCACCGAACGCATCACGCCGGGCAGCGCTCCGGCCGCCAGCGGCGGCGTGTACCAGCGTCCATCCAGTCGGACGAAGACATTGCTGCGGCCGCCTTCAGTCAGTTCGTCGCGCTCGTTGAAGAACAGCGTGTCGAAACCGCCGCGCCGTTCCGCTTCTTTCCAGGCTTCATCGTAAGCGGTGCGCACCGATGTCTTGTGGCGCAGGAACAGTGCGTTGCTCGCGCTCGGCGTCGGCGAGATGAACACCTTTACCGTCGCGCCCAAGGGGGATAGCACGCCTTGCTGCAACCGGATCGCGCCGTCGCGGAACAGGTCCAGCCGCAAGCGATACGGCGTTGCCGACGGCAGTTGCGCGCAGACTTGCGTCAGTGCATTGCGGACGGCGGTCTCGTCAAATGCGAAATTGAAATACGCCGCAGAGCCTTGCAGCCGCTGCACATGCAGGTCCAGGTGGCGGCAGCCGTTGTCACGATCGGCATGGATGGTTTCAAACAGGCTGAAGTCGCTATCGAGTCCGGTCAGGAACGCCGACTTCAACCGGCATTCCGCAAATTCCCCGGCTGCCTTGCTGTCATAGACGATGCCGGCGCCCACGCCCATTTCACCGCTGCGTACGCCGTTTTGAGGGGCTTGCAGCACCAGCGTGCGGATCGGCACCGACAGGCAGAAGTCGCCCAGCGTCCGTTCCGGCGGCGCGGCGTCGAACCAGCCGATCGCACCGGTGTAGATGCCGCGCGGCGTCGACTCCAGTTCGCGGATGATTTGCATGGTGCGGCGTTTGGGGGCGCCGGTAATTGAACCGCAAGGGTAGAGCGCGGCGACCACGTCGGCGATGTGCGCGTCATCGCGCAGCTGCGCCGTGACGGTCGAGGTCATCTGCAGCACCTGGCCGAAGCGGCCGACTGCGAACAGATGCGGCACCTGCACCGAGCCGGCGACGGCGACGCGGCCGAGGTCGTTGCGCAGCAGATCGACGATCATCAGGTTCTCGGCGCGGTTCTTTTCGTCGTTGGCCAGCTGATCGGCACGGCGGCTATTTTTCGCAGCATCGTCATGCGCCGGTGCGGTGCCTTTCATCGGCTGGGCGAGCAATTTTCCTTGCGTGTGGCGGACGAACAATTCCGGCGAAAACGACAGCACCCAGCGCTCATCCGGCAGGCGGATCAGTGCACCGTACGGCACCGGCTGGCGCGCGCGCAGCTTGTTGTACAGGCTGACCGGTTCGCCCCAGGCGTCGAAATGCAGACGGTAGGTGTAGTTGACCTGGTAAGTGTCGCCGGCCGCGATGTAGTCGCGGATGCGCGCGATGTCGGCGCTGAAACGCTGTTCGTCGACGCTGGCGCGGACGTTGGCGACGCCGGCAGCAGCGGCAGCAGCAGCAGTAGGAATGGCATCTTGCTGTTGCTGCAGCCATTCATCGGTCTGCGCAGCGCTGAGGTGGCGGCACTCGCTGAAGAGCAGGATTTCTGCGAGCGGACCGGGTTGCCTCGCATGGGCAGCAATGCCGTGCAGGCGGCCGCCCAGTTCGTAGCTGAACAGCGCCACCGCATGCAGGCCTTGCCGCTGCGCATCGTGCATGTCGGCGAGCATCTTTCCCATGCCGTCTGCATCGTCGCAGCGCAGCGTCGCATGATGGCCGGTGTACAGGCGCGAACGCGGTTCGCCCGCGGACGCGTTGGCATCATCGTGGCGGTAGCTGTCGTCGAGCAGGGCGAAGCAGGGGAGGGACATAATCGTGCGCGGTTTTGCGAATAGGAAACAAGATGGGCGAAGCTGCCGGACATCGGCCCGGGGCCCGGCAGCATCATAGCTTAAACGGTATACTGGAGCATATTTCCGTGATGCAACGGGCCGGCTTCGCACCGGGCCGGCTCTCCTCGAATCTACCCCGACTCAACCCCGACTCAACCAATTCTCCATCCCATGGCTTTACAGCGCACATTCACCATTCCCCTGATCGTCGCTTGCGCCCTGTTCATGGAACAGATGGACTCAACCGTGATTTCGACCTCACTGCCGGTGCTGGCGATCGACATAGCGGTCGATCCGATTTCGCTCAAGCTGGCGCTGACGTCTTACCTGGTCAGCCTGGCCGTGTTCATTCCGATCAGCGGCTGGATGGCCGACCGCTTCGGCGCGCTGACGATTTTCCGCTCGGCGATCTGCGTGTTCATGCTGGGTTCTATCCTGTGCGGCGTCTCGCAGAGCCTGCCGGAGTTCGTCGCGGCGCGATTCTTCCAGGGCATCGGCGGGGCCATGATGGTGCCGGTGGGGCGGCTGGTGATCCTGCGCAGCGTCGACAAGGCCAACCTGGTCAAGGCGCTCAGCTACCTCACCATTCCGGCGATGTTCGGACCGGTGCTGGGGCCGCCGCTGGGCGGTTTCATCACGACGTATTTCCACTGGCGCTGGATCTTCTTCATCAATATCCCGATCAGCATCCTCGGCCTCTACCTGGCCACGCGCTTCATCGCCAACGCCAGGGCGGAAAGCGTCGCGCCGCTCGACTGGGTCGGTTTCCTGCTGTCGGCGCTGGGTTGTTCGCTGGTGATGATGGGGCTGGCGACCGCCGGACGACATCTGGTGTCGGGCGACATTTCGCTGGTCTGCGTGGTGCTCGGCAGCCTGTCGCTGGTCGCCTACGTCTGGCATGCGCGCCGTACCGAGCATCCGCTGATCGACCTCAAGCTGCTCAAGATCGAGACCTTGCAGGCCGGCGTCGGCGGCGGCTCCCTGTTCCGCCTCGGCATCGGCGCGATTCCCTTCCTGTTGCCGCTGATGCTGCAGCTGGGTTTCGGCTTCAGCGCCTTCCATTCCGGTCTGCTGACCTGCGCGTCGGCGGCCGGCGCGATGTTCATGAAGACCATCGCCGCCAAATTCCTCAAGCGCTACGGTTTTCGCCGGGTGATGATCGTCAACGGCATCTGCGGCGTGCTATCGCTGGCGGCGATAGGCTTGTTCACGCCGGCTACGCCTTATGCGGTGATCCTGATCGTGCTGCTGATCGGCGGTTGCTTCCGCTCGCTGCAATTCACCAGTCTCAATGCGATTTCCTACGCCGACGTCGATAGCAATCGCCTCAGCCAGGCCACCAGCATCGCCAGCGTGGCGCAGCAGTTGTCGGTCGGCATGGGCGTGGTGCTGGGCGGTTTCGCCTTGCAGATGTCCAACCACTTGCAAGGACACGCCACCCTGGTGAGCCAGGATTTCTGGCCCGCTTTCCTGACGGTGGCGGTGGCGGCGTCGTTCTCCATCCCGATGCTGATGCGCCTGCCTCCCGATGCCGGCGCCGAACTGGCCGGCCGCGGTCCGGCCAAGGCAAGCGCAACCTAATCCTTCTACGATCACGACCACGACAGCGCCATGGCCCACATGCAGCTCAAATACAGCGTCTTCCCGATCAGCGCGATCCTGATCTGGTCCGGCAACACCATCGTCAGCAAGATGGCGGCGGGCGTGATCGAGCCGGCGGCGATGTCGTTTTACCGCTGGCTGATGGCAGGCATCCTGCTCACGCCGTTTTGCCTGCGCGGGGTCTGGCGGCAGCGCCGGCAAATTCGTCCACACCTGCCGAAAGTGGTGCTGCTGGCCTTGTTCGGCATGGTGCTGTACCAGAGCCTGGCGTATTTTGCGGCGGCCACGTCCTCGGCTACCAGTATGGGCATGATTGCGTCGCTGATGCCGCTGCTGACCTTGCTGCTCAGCAGCATCCTGCTGCGCGAGCCGCCGACCTGGGGCACGCTGATCGGCGGCATCTTGTCGCTGTTCGGCCTGATGATCCTGATCGGCAAAGGCCACCCGGCGCAGCTGTTCACCAACGGCGTGGTGTTCGGCGACCTGCTGATGCTGGTGGCGACCGTCGCCTATGCCTTCTACAGCGTGCTGCTCAAGCGCTGGGCGCTGCCGATCGCGGCCTGGCATCTGCTGTACATGCAAATCTGGGTGGCGGTGATCCTGCTGTTTCCGCTCTGTCTGGCGGCGCCGTATTCGCCGGTCACCGCGGCCAATCTGCCGCTGCTGCTGTATGCAGGCATCGCCGCCTCCATCATTTCGCAGATACTGTGGATGAACGGCGTCGCCCATCTTGGGGCGACGCATTCCACCATGTTCATGAACTTGTCGCCCATTTTTACCGTCATAATTGCCATGGCCGTGCTGGGCGAGGAACTGCATTCGTATCACGCCGTCGGCGGCGGCATCACGCTCATCGGCGTGGTGCTGGCGCAGGTGATCAGGCGCAGGATCGTGCGGCCGGCCGTCTGAGAACCTGTTCACGATCTTACTGCGAGGCCGTGATCCGGCACCGGTCGGTGCTCGGAATCCTCATGTACTCAAGTACATTCCGGTTCCTCCGCGCCGTCCGGCACCGGCTGACGGCCTCTCGCTACAGATCGTAAACAGGTTCTGAGAATAAACAAGAAAGCAGGCGTAGACATGAACAACGCAAACATGGTCGTCAACTGTACGGCCTACAAGAGCGGCAAAAAGCTGCGCGACATCACGATCGAGGAAATCAGCGACGTGCTGCAGGAGGAGAACACCTTCGTCTGGGTCGGCCTGCTCGAACCGAGCGTCGAACTGATGCGCCAGATCAAGGAAGAATTCAACCTCCATGAACTGGCCGTGGAGGATGCCTACGCCGCGCATCAGCGCCCCAAGATCGAGGAATACGGCGACACCCTGTTCGTGGTGCTGCAGACCGCGCAAGTGGTCGATGCCGAGGTGCAATTCGGCGAGACCCACATCTTCGTCGGCGCGCGTTTCGTGGTGTCGGTGCGGCATGGCGCGTCGAAGAGCTACGCCAAGGTGCGCGAACACTGCGAAATGCTGCCCGAGCGGCTGGTGCGCGGCCCGAGCTATGTGCTGTATTCGATCATGGACTTCGTGGTGGACAACTACGGTCCCATCATGAACGATCTGGAAGAGCGTTTCGACAAGTACGAATCGGAGCTCTTCGAGCGCGATTCCGAGCGGGCGCACTTGCAGGACCTGTACCAGCTCAAGCGCCAGCTGATCAAGATCCGTTCGGCGGCGATGCCGCTGCTCGATGTCTGCACGCAGCTGCTGCGTTTCCATGAAAACATCATCACCAAGGAAGGCAAGATCTATTTCCGCGACATCTACGACCACGTGGTGCGCCTGATAGAGACCGGCGACCGCCTCCGTGAAATGGTGGCAGCGGCGATGCAGATTGACCTCGCGCAGGTGACCATTCGCCAGAACGAGGTGGTGCAGACACTGGCCGGCTGGGGGGCGATCCTGGCGATCCCGACCATGATCTTCAGCTTGTACGGGATGAACTTCGCCCACATGCCGGGGCTGGATTGGCGCTGGAGTTTCCCCCTGGTGCTGGGCGGCATCGTCACCGGCTGTTCGCTGCTGTGGCGGCGCTTGCGCAGGGCGGGATGGTTGTAAGCCGGGCAGCCGGCATGACGAAAAACAAAGGGCGGCGTGGAGATATCCTCGCCGCCCTTTTTATTGCGGTAGCGGCGCCGTCAGTCGAAGCGCAGGTTGTACAGCACGTTAAGGCCGTTGATGGTGCCGGTGCGCGCCACCAGCGACCAGCGTCGCGATAGCTGCCAGGTGGCCTTGGCGATGCTGGCCGCGCCGGTCAGGCTTTGCTCGTAGCCGACAGAGAGTTTTTCCGAGATCGACTTGCCCAGATTGACCACCTGCTCGTCGGACAGGCCCGATTCGCTGGCGCCGATCGAGAACTGGTCGAGACCGATGTCCTTGGCGATCTTCTTGCCGCCGAAGTTGCCGACGAAGGCCAGCGCCTGGCTGCTGGCGCTGCGTTGACCCAGGCCGGAACTGTCGCTGCCGTGGCCGAACATCATCCACGAGAGCTTCTCGTCATCGGGCACGTTCGGTTCCGACACCAGGCGCACGCGCGGCAGGTTGGCGTTGCCCGTGACCTCGACGCCGGCCTCGACGTCCTGATTGCGGCGCATGGCGAGGATGTTCAGGTTCGGATTGCTGATCGGTCCCTGGAAGTTGATGATGCCGCGCTCGATGTTGAGCTTGGTGCCAAAGGCTTCATAGGTGCCTTCGGCGACGCGTACGGTGCCGGTGGCGCGCAGCGGCAGCAGCGGCTCGCTGCGCACGTTCATCTCGCCGCGCAGCTTGAGGTCGGCGCCGCTGCCGTTGAAGCGGAAGTTGTTGCCAAGGTCCACCACGATATTCATGACCGGCGCAAAACGTCCGGCCGGCTTCTCGGTCGCGGCCGTGAGTTTTTCCTTCGACGTCGCGGCCGCGCCGGCCTTGGCCCGCGACTTGCCATCCTTGTCCTTGCGCACGATCACGACATCGTCGCCAAGCTTGGGCGCGCTGCTCTTGGGCAGGTCGAACAAGGCCTTGTCGACCGTGAACTTGCCGTCGATGCGCAGCTGCTCGTTGACGTTGGCCAGCTTGGCCTGACCCGACAGCATCAGCTGGCGGTCGGGGCTGGCGAACAGCTGCAGGCGGTCGGCCACGATGGTGGCGTTGAGGTCGGGATCGGCGTCGCCCAGTTTCACCTTGCCGGTAGCGCGCAGCGTGCCTTCGCCGCCGTGGAATTCGATCTGGCGCAGGTCGATCACATTGTCGTCCATGGCGATGCGTACGGTGCCTTCCTTGAGCTGGATGCCCTGGTCGAACAGCGTCACGGCCAGGCCGTCGCCGTTGATGGCGCCGGTCAGGCGCGGCTTGGCCAGCGTGCCGGCGGCGTTGAGGTCCATCGCGAGCTTGCCGTCGAGACTGTATTGCGGACCGAGCAGGGCGCCGACGGTCTTGACCTCGGGTACGTTCAGGCGTGCGTGGGCGGTCAGCGGCGAGTCCGGCAGCAGTGTCAGCACGCCGTCCTGATGCAGCAAGCCGGCCTGGCCCTGCGCTTCGATGGCGCCGATGCGATCGGCGACGACGCGGCCGTTGAATTTCGCATCGCGGCCGGCGAGGTCAACGCGCAGCTGCAGCGCCGACAGGCCCAGCGCCACTTGCGAAACGCCGGTGTTGACGGCGACGTCGCCGCTCTTGCGCAGCACCTGCAAGAAGCCGGACGCAGTGTCGGCCAGCGAGAAATTCCAGTCGGCGTCAAGCACCAGGTCGGTCTTCGCTGGCGGAGCAGTACCGGTCATCTCCCGCACCAGTTCCAGGATGCGGCCGACATCGAGGGCCTTGGCGCTGCCTTCGGAACGGATACGGCCTTGCTGGTAGCTCAGGCTGCGCAGGTCGATCGCCATGCGGTCGACATTGAGCCGGGTGGCGCCGGCCACCAGCGTGTCGGCGGCCAGCGTGAGACTGAGTGGCGACGCCAGCGCGATGCGCGGCAGGCCCTGGTTCTCGAGTTTGTCGATGACGCCGTTCCAGCCGTAGCCGTTCTTGTCTTCGGTGACTTTGCCGTGGGCGTTGAGCTGCAGGGCCAGCGTCTGGTTGCGCACGCGACCGTCGGCTTGCACGGCCAGCTTGTGGTCGCCGTAGGTGCCGGACAGGCTCAGTTTCAGTTGCTTGAGTGCAGCGTCGGGGCCGCTATAGCCATCCCCGTCGATGCTCAGTTGCAGCTTGTTGCTGGCCGACGCGGCGCTCGCATTGAGATCGGTCTGCAGGTCGGCCTGGCCATCGAAGCGATTCAGCTGGTGCGGGCCGAAGGCCAGTTGCCGGCCGCTATAGGTCGCACGCAGGTTGGGACGCTGCATGCTGCCGGTCAGCTGGCCGTCCAGCTTGAGGAGGCCGGAAATCCCGAAGCCCAGTCGCGCCAGCTGCGGCGCATCGAGGTGGATGTCGAGCTTGTCGGCAGGGGCGCCGAACGCACCCTTGAGCTGCAACTGGTTGCCCGCCACCAGCAGCTCCAGGCTGCTCGGCAGCAGGCGCTTGCCGGCCAGTTGCAACTTGCCGGCGCCGCTCATCGGCAACTGGTCATAGCTGCTGTCGTAGATGGTGAAATTCAGCTTCGCCTGCAATGCCGGCGAGAGCGAGCCGGTGGTGTCGAAGTCCATGTTGATGCGCGCGGTGACCGGGTGCGCTGCAATGCCGGCGTCAGCGCCGCTGCCGGACCTGGCCGGCGCCTTGCCGGTCTTCACCCACAGCGAAGGATCGAAGTCGGCCAGCTTGCCCTTGAAGGCATATTCCATGGCGCCCACCGTAGCCAGCGTGCCGGCCAGCTCCAGTCGCGCCTTCCGGGCCGTCAGCGATACCTGCCTTAGCGTGACCTGTTCAGGCGTGATGGCGGCGTCGGCGTGGATGCCGTACTGCGCATCCTGCAGTTTCAGAACCACATCCTGGCCGCCCGGATGGAGGACGACGTTGAGCGGTCCGGCCAGGCGGGTCGGTTTGAGTTCGTTGTGGATCGCTTGCAGGTCCAGTCCGGCGACGTCGAAGTCGAAGCGGCCTGTCTTGTCCGCCGGATGAAATTCACCTTTGCCCGTCAGCATCGCATCCTTGAGCAGCGCCACGCGCAAGTCGCTCAGCTGCTGGCTGTCGACGCCGAGGTCGACCCTGGCCTTGACCGAGGTCAGCGGCAGGCGTTGCCGGTCGAGACTGCCGGGGATGGCGTTGGAGATCGCGACCGGGCCGGCCACACGGAGGTTCTCTGCCGTCGCGCCGGCCACCGGCGCCAGATCGGCGCGCAGTTGCAGGTCGGCTTTCGGCGCGCCGCTGCTGAAGGCTTGCGGATTGACATGCTGCACGTCGATCCTGGCGCGCTTGAGCGGCACCGTGGCAAACGGCGTGGCGACGACGTTGCCGACCACTTCGCCGCCTTCTTTGGCAATCGCCGATGCCGCCAGCGCCAGTTGATTGGCCTGCCGTGCATTGTCCGAGTTCTGCTTGACGGTGGAGGTCAGTTCTTCCATCGCGGAAGCGGTTTCTTCCAGGGCTCCGGCTTGCTGCTCGGTGCGGCCGGACAAGTCGAGGTTGCCGCTGGCGATTTCGGACGACGATACCTTGACGGCGTCGCTGGTATGCCGGATCTCTTGCAAGATGGTGGTGATCTTTTGCACGAAGACGTTGAAGGACCTGGCGATCTGGGTGACTTCATCCTTGCCGTCTTCCGGCAGGCGCATGGTCAGGTCGCCGTTGCCGGAACCGATGCTGTCCATCGCATTGCGCACCTGCGACAGGCGCCGGAACACCGCCGCAGTGATCAGTCGCAGGATCAGTGCCGCCAACGCCGCCACCAGCACGATGGCGATCAGCGACGATTGCGTGGCGTGGCGCATGCCGGCGTTGACGTCGGCCTTGTCGATCGCCACCAGCAAGGTCCATTCGGTGTCTTTGACCGCGATTGCCTGAACCAGCTTGGCGGCGCCGTTGAGCACGATTTCCTTGCTGGCGTCATTGCCGGCCAGGCTATTGAGACGTTCCGCCGTCAGTTCGGGGTTCCAGTCCTTGACCGGCTTGTTGATCCATTGCGCATCCGGGTGGGCCAGCATCATGCCGTCGCGGTCGACCAGGAAGGCAAAACTGGCCGGGGTCGGATGCACCGCTTTCACCACATTGCTGACGCCGTCGAGGAACACCGCAGCCGCCACCACGCCCTGCAAGACGCCGTCTTTTCTCACCTGCGCGGTGAAGGACACCATCGGTTTCTTCGTCACGACATCGGTGTAGGGTTTGGTCACCACGGCCTTTCCGGCCTTGACCGATTGCTGGTACCAGGACCGACCGGTCGGATCGTAGCCGGCCGGCAATCCCTCGGCGGACGTGTAGGCAGTCTTGTCTTCCTTGCCGAAGGTCGTGACATAGAAGCCGCCGCTCTTCTGCAACTGCTTGATGACGAATACCGGATCGGCTTGCAACACACCGTCTGCCGCTGCCGCGGCCATGCTGGCCTTGGCCGCGACCCATTCGTTGATCGCCGAGGCATAGCCGTCGGCAATGGAACGCGCGCTCTCGTCGATGGCGCGGTCGTTGTCCGCCTTGACGATGACGTAAGAGACGGCGCCGACTACGCCCAGGCTCGCAACAAGCAAGGCAATGCTGAAAAATAAAATACGCGTTCTGATTGAGGTAAACATGACGGCCCTTCCCTGTTTGTTTTTTTAATTGACTATCCGGCGAACCGGTTCAGACGAACTTGCCGATCCGCGCCACCACCGCCTCACGCACCGACCCGCTGGTAATGAACGAATGCGCTGCCTGGATATCGTTGTGGAACCAGCGGTCGCCATCCAGGCACGCCGGGATTTGCTTGCGGATCTCTTCATACGCCGCCTGCGTTCCCTCGCCCAGCACGAAGTCCTTCAACAACTCTTCCGTCATGGTCAGCCCCTGCGCCGCCAGCAGCATCTCCACGCCGACGATGTACTGCGTATTGGCCACCACCGTGGCGGCCTTCGCGCGCACCAGGTCGAGTTGGAGACGTGGTCTTCGCTGTTGCCCTTGGACGGGATGCTGTCGACGCTGCCCGGCATGGACAGCGTGCGGTTTTCCATGACCAGCGAACTCATCGAGCACTGCACCACCGGATAGCCGGTGTTGACCCCGCGCACGCCGCTCATCAGGTTGCGCGGCAGGCCCCACGACAGGGTCGGGTCGATCAGCCGCGCAATGCGGCGTTCGCAGATGCTGCCCAGGTCGGTGATGGTCATCGCCAGCAAGTCCATCGCCTGCGCCAGGTACTGGCCGTGGAAGTTGCCGCCGGAGATGATCTCGAAGCCGCCGCCTTCTTTGTCAAAGATCAGCGGATTGTCGGTGGCGGAGTTGATTTCCTTGTCGACGATGGTGTCGATGTAGTCCAGCGCATCGAACACCGGGCCATAGACCTGCGGCGCGCAGCGCAGCGAGTAGACGTCCTGGATGCGCGAGGAGTACGGAATGTCGGTGCGGCGCGATTCGTCCGGCAGTTGCACCGCACGGGCTTCGTGGGTGGTGCGGGTCGATCCCTTCAGCAAAGTGCGAATGACTTCTGCGGTCTTGATCTGGCCGGCGTGCGGGCGCGCCTGCTGGATGCGGGGGTCGAAGGCGGACATCTCGGCCCGCATGGCTTCGAGCGTGAGGCCCAGCGAGACGCAGGCGTCGGTGAGCAGGTTGCGCGAATCGTGCGCGGCCAGCACGGCCACGGCCAGCGAGGCGGTGCAGCCGTTGATCAGCGCCGAGGCGTCCTTGGCCTTGAGGTCGAACTTGACCGGGCCGATGCCGGCCTGGGTGATGGCGTCGGGAGCGCTCATGCGCTTGCCCTGGTACATCACTTCGGCTTCGTCGAAACCGACGATGGCGGCGGCCAGGTAGGCCAGCGGCGCCAAATCTCCGGAGGCGCCGACGGAACCCTTTTGCGGCATGATCGGATGGATGCCGGCATTGAGGAAGGCCAGCAGCCGATCGACCACTTCCACGCGCGGGGCGGAGTAGTTGCTGGCGAAGGCGTTGGCGCGCAGCAGCATGGTGGCGCGGCTGACTTCTTCGGAGAACGGTTCGCCGATGCCGGCGCTGTGCGCCTTGATGAGCTGGGTCTGGAACAGTTCGATGTGCTCGACCTTGATGCGGGTGTCCTTCAGCAAGCCGACGCCGGTGTTGAAGCTGTACATCATGGGCGCTTCGTCGTGCATCCAGGTCGATTCGATGAAGTCGCGGCTTTGCTTCAGGGCCGCACGCGAGGAGTCGGCCAGCGCGACTTTGGCGTACGTGCCATTGGCTCCGCGCGAGACGCTGACGACTTGCGCGGCGTTGAGGTTGAAACCGTCGATGGTGATGGTGGTCATGAATGAATATTCCTTGAATTTCTCTGTCGATGTCTCTATCGATTTCTCTGGCGGTCGGATTACTTCGCGCCCGCTTCGAACCAGGCGCCGATCAGCGCGCGCTCTTCGTCGGTCATGTGCGTCATGTTGGCCAGCGGCATGTCCTTGGTCTGGACCGCACGCTGGTACACCTTGGCGGCGTGCTGGCGAATCAGCTCCGGCGTCTGCAGCATCATGCCTGCCGGCGCGGTGGCGAAACCGGCCTGCGTCGGCTGCGCGGAGTGGCAGCTGGCGCAACGCTGGGTGATGACTTCCTGCACGCGGGCAAAGTCTACGCCGCTCGCCGCGGCGGCGACAGGTACAGTTGCTGTGCTATCCGTGCTTGCGCCGGCAACGGCGGCCGGTGAAACTGCCGGTACAGCGGCAACCTTCGGCAGCGGCTTAGGCGCAATCGCGATCGCCACCGCCAGCAGCAGCACACAGCCGGCAATCGGAAAGCCGATCGAGACCTTGCCGGCATGGCGCAGGTTGAAGAAGTGACGGATCAGCACGCCGGCGGCCATGATCGCGGCCAGCACCAGCCAGCTGTACGCGTGGGTATAGGTCATCGCGTAGTGGTTGCTGATCATGATGAACAGGATCGGCAGCGTGAAGTAGTTGTTGTGCACGCTGCGCTGCTTGCCCTTCTTGCCGTAGATCGGATCGGGCGACTTGCCTTCCTTCATGGCCTCCACCAGCTTGCGCTGGCCGGGGATGATCACCATCAGCACGTTGCCGACCATGATGGTGCCGATCATCGCGCCGACGTGGATGTAGGCGGCGCGACCGCTCAGCAAATGCGTCAGCACGTAGGCCACGGCGACGATGAAGACGAACATCACGCCGCCGAGCAGGCCTTCGCGTTTGCCCAGCGGCGATTTGCACAGCAGGTCGTAGACGATCCAGCCGAGCACCAGCGTGCCGAGGCCGACGCCGACCGATTGCAGGCCGGACAGATCGGCGACCGATTTGTCGACCATCATGGCCGAGGCGTTGAAGTAATAGACGATGAACAGCATCGCAAAGCCGCTGAGCCAGGTGGCGTAGGCTTCCCACTTGAACCAGTGCAGCTCGGCAGGCAGCTCGGCAGGCGCGACCAGATACTTTTGCGGGTTGTAGAACCCGCCGCCGTGCACGGCCCACAACTCGCCGGACACGCCCTTGTTGGCCAGGTCGCTGCCTGGCTTCGGCGGACGGATGGAGTTATCCAGCCAGACGAAATAGAACGAGGCGCCGATCCACGCGATCCCGGTGATCAGATGCAGCCAGCGCACCAGCAGATTGAGCCACTCGACGCCATACGATACGAACAATGCTTCCATGTCTTCCCCACGTTTGTTCCTCACCTGCCACTGCGGGCACTTCAGGTGAGCGAGGCCGGGCCTCAGATCACAAAACGGTCGATCCGCAGCGAATGCAAAACATGCGCTCCGGATAAATAAAGAGGACTTGCGCAGAACGTCTCCTGCTCCTGCGTAAATCTTCGTTACCTGCTGCCGCGACGACCTTGATGGCGATTGCCATCTGTTATTTCTCAGTCGCAGCCTGCGCACAGAGGGTGCGACTGGGATGCTGGAACGATAAACGTGTTGGTTCTTTAAAACATCGCCAACATCTTATATTTGACATACGCATATCCATATACAACAATGATCAGGTTATGTGGGAAGCTCTATACACTGAAAAATATAACAAGAGACCTTTCATAACATCAACAACGTGCGGCCACCCTCCACGGGTAAGAAGGCAGTCCAGCGCGCCCTGCGCAGACGCCCGCCTCGCTTTACCAGTTATCCGGAGACAATCATGTCCAGGCTGCCAGACCATCTCGATATCCACCTGATCCGCATTCTCTATCTGTTGCTGTGCGAAAAGAACGTCTCGCGCGTCGCCCTCAAGCTCAACCAGCCGCAACCATCGATCTCGGCCTCTCTGCGCAAGCTGCGCGAACTCACGGGCGATCCGTTGCTGGTGCGCGGCGCGCGCGGCATGGTGCCGACCCAGCACGGCGAGAGCCTGCTCAAGCCGGCCAAGCGCATCCTCGACGAAACCGAGCGTCTGTTCGTGCCCAAGACCGCCTTCGTGCCGCAAGAAGAAGCGCGCACCTTTCACATTGCCGCGCCGGACTACATGAACACGCCCTTTTTCACCGAGGTCATCGCACGCCTGCGCCGCGAGTCGCCCAAGAGCCACATCGTGATCCACGCGCTCGGCCCCGAGACCGATTACGTGCGCCTGCTGTCGGATGGAGAACTCGACCTCGTCATCGCCAACTGGGATGAGCCGCCGCCGCATTTGCATTTGTCCAAACTGTTCGACGATCCCATCGTCTGCCTGATGCGCTCCGATTGCGCCTACGCCAAACGCACGGCCAGGGACGCCATGACCATCGAGGACTACCTGACCCTGCCGCATGCCGCACCGTCGCAGATTTTGCCCGGCTACCACGGCACCATCGACACCTTCCTGGAGAAGCAGAATCTTCGCCGCAACGTCGTGGTGGAGTCGGCGCATTTCCGCATGCTGCCCTACATGGTGGCACAAACCGACCTGGTGCTGAGCGCCGGCCAGCAGTTTGCCAGCTTCTATGAAAAAACCTTGTCGCTAAAGAGTTACAGCGTCCCGGTGAAATTTCCGCCGCTGCGCTTTTACCAGTTATGGCACGAGCGCGTGCATCAGGCGACCGAACACAAATGGCTGCGCGCGCAAGTCAGCGCGGCGGCGAAAATGCTTGCCGGATAAGGATTGTCGGCAACATTCACGTCACGCTGCTTATATCCACATTCAGAAAACGAGTATTGGCTGACCTATATATCGGGCCGGGTGATTTACTTTAGTATCGGCCCACAAGCCTGTACGGAGGATCCTGCTCAGAATCTGCACCCTTCTGCAAGGACTTGAAGAAAGGCCGCAGCAAGCAGCATCCGGCTTGCAACGGCCTTCATATAAAAACTTGGAGACAGCCATGACAACGCAAAGCCCTCAGGGTCACCCGGTAGACGAAAGACTGCCGATACTCAAACTTGCCGCGCTGGGCATGCAGCACGTACTCGTGATGTATGCCGGCGCCATCGCAGTACCGCTTATCGTCGGCGGTGCCCTAAACCTGCCTAAATCCGAAATCGCCTACCTCATCAGCGCCGACCTGTTCTGCTGCGGCCTGGTCACCATTATTCAAAGCCTCGGCATCTGGAAGTTCGGCATCCGCATGCCGGTCATGATGGGCGTCACCTTTGCCGCCGTCGGACCGATGGTCGCCATGGCCAACAATCCTTCGCTGAGCATCCTGCATATCTACGGGGCGGTGATCGCGGCCGGGATATTCTGCATCCTGGCCTCGCCCTACATGAGCAAGCTCATGCGCTACTTCCCGCCGGTGGTCACCGGCACCGTCATCACGGTCATCGGCGTATCGCTGATGGGCGTCGGCATCAACTGGGCGGCCGGCGGCCAACCCATCATCGGCAGGCTTGTCGACGGCGTCTTCGTCAAGATCCCCAACCCTGACTACGGTTCGCCGCTGAGCCTGGCGATTGCCGCCGTGGTCCTCGTCTCCATCCTGCTCATCACCAAATACGTCAAGGGCTTCATCGCCAACATCTCGGTGCTGATGGGCATGATCGTCGGCTTCGTCATCGCCCTGTCGCTGGGCAAGATCAACTTTGACGGCCTCGGCGCAACCGACTGGTTCGCGATGATCAAGCCCTTCCACTACGGCTGGCCGCAGTTCGACGCCGGCTCCATCATCAGCATGTGCCTGGTCATGATCGTCACCATGATCGAATCGACCGGCATGTTCATGGCGCTGGGCGACATCGTCGAGAAGAAGGTCGACGACCGCACGTTGGCGCGCGGCCTGCGCGTGGACGGCCTGGGCACGGTCATCGGCGGCATCTTCAATACCTTCCCGTACACCTCGTTCTCGCAGAACGTCGGCCTGGTCGGCGTTACCGGCATCCGCAGCCGCTATGTCTGCGTGGCCGCCGGCGTGATCCTGGCGGCATTCGGCCTGTTCCCCAAAATGGCGCACGTGGCCGCCTCGATCCCGCAATTCGTGCTGGGCGGCGCCGGCATCGTGATGTTCGGCATGGTGGCGGCAACCGGCATCAAGATCCTTGCCAAGGTCGATTTCAACACCAACCGCAACAACCTGTTCATCGTCGCCATCAGCATCGGCGTGGGCATGATCCCGATTGTGGCGCCGACCTTCTTCGACAAAATGCCGGGCTTCTTGTCCACGGTCTTCCATAGTGGCATATTGCTTGCATCCACCATGGCGGTCGTACTGAACGTGTTCTTCAACGGCCGCGGCAGCGATGAAGAAGTCGCCGACTATGCGTTGGCGGCGGCACAAAGTTCGGATCATTGAAACTTGACATTTGAAACTTGAAACACGACAGGACGGGGCGCCGTCCTGTCAAAACAACCAGCAGGCAACCAGCAGCATTTATCGGCAACAGGTATCACGATGACCACACTAGAACAATTGAACGGCAGCGCCGCGCGCGACGTACCGGCTTTCGTCAAGACCCTGCACGGGATCTACGAGCACTCGCCATGGATTCCGGAGCGGGCAGCCGCACTCGGCCCCTTCGCCACTATCACGGCGCTCAAGCAGTCGCTGCAAGGCGTGGTGACCGCCGCCGACCGGACGGAACAGCTGGGCCTGATCCGCGCCCACCCCGAACTGGCAGGCAAGGCCGCCATCGCCGGCGAACTGACTGCCGAGTCCACCGGCGAACAAGCCAAGGCCGGCCTCAACCTGTGCACGCCGGAAGAATTCGCCACGCTGCAAAAGCTCAATGCCGATTACAACGCAAAATTCGGCTTCCCCTTCATCCTCGCGGTCAAGGGTGCCACCGGCAAGGGCCTGACGCGCCAGCAGATCATCGCCACCTTCACGCGCCGCCTGCGCAACCAGCCGGAAGACGAACTGCGCGAAGCGCTGCGCCAGATCGGCCGCATTGCCGAAATGCGCATCAACGACCTGCTCGGCTACACGCCGGCCATCGGCGCCACCATCATGGAATGGGCTGAAGAGATCGGCGCCTGGAGCGAAGACGAAGGCGCGCTGACCTGCACCTACATGACCGACGCCCATCGCCGCACTGCCGACCAGATCGCCCACTGGATGCGCGAAGCCGGCATGCATGCGCATATCGACGCGGTCGGTAACGTGGTCGGCCGCTACCTCTCGACCGATCCGCAAGCCAAGACATTGATGACCGGCTCGCACTACGACACGGTGCGCAACGGCGGCAAGTACGACGGCCGCGAAGGCATCCTGCTGCCGATCGCCATCGTCAGGCACCTGCACGAAAAAGGCGAAACCCTGCCCTTCCATTTCGAGATCATCGCTTTCTCGGAAGAAGAAGGCGTGCGCTTCAAGAGCACCTTCCTGGGCAGCAACGCCATCATCGGCCAGTTCGACCTCAACCTGCTCAACCTCACCGATCGCGATGGCGTCAGCATGCGCGACGTCCTCACGCAAGCCGGCCATGACGTCACCACGATTCCGCAGATCGCGCGCGATCCGTCCGACTTGCTCGGCTACGTCGAAGTCCACATCGAACAAGGCCCGGTCCTGCTCAACCGCGACCTCCCGGTTGGCATCGTCACCTCGATCGCCGGCAGCTCGCGCTACCTGGTCAACCTCAAAGGCGTCGCCAGCCACGCCGGCACCACGCCGATGAGCATGCGCAAGGACGCCGCCGCCGCCGCCGCCGAAATCATCCTCTACGTCGAGCAGCGCTGCAGCCAAGACCAGCACGCCTCGCTGGTCGGCACCGTCGGCCAGCTGCAAGTGCCGAACGGCTCCACCAACGTCATTCCCGGCGCGTGCACCCTGTCGCTGGACATCCGCGCCGCCCGCGACGACGTGCGCGACGCCGCGGTGGAAGACGTGCTCGGAAAAATCGAAGAAATCTGCCAGCGCCGCAGCGTCGACGCCAACATCGAAAAAACGGTCTCCGCCCCCGCCGCCCCTTGCGCCGGCTGGCTGATGCAACAACTCGCCGCGGCCACCGAACGCGCCGGCGTCAAACCGTTCGAACTGGCCTCCGGCGCCGGCCACGACGCCATGACGATCGCCAGAATCACCGACGTCGCCATGCTCTTCACGCGCTGCGGCAACGGCGGCATCAGTCATAACCCGCTGGAGACGATGACGGCCGATGACGCGGAAGTGTCGGCGCAGATCCTGTTGGATTTCCTGCGGAATTTCAAGGCGAAGGTTTAAGCAGTAACGTCGCAAGCGACAACGCCAGAAGCCTCAATCACGATGCCGAAGGCGAGCCACCCAAGGCAATGCGAAGCGAGGCGAAAAAGAAGTTCCGCTTATGAGTCGCCGTTGGTGACGTGCTCAAATCGGATAAAGAAGGGAAACTTGTCTGAGCGCAGCGAGTTTGTTTCCCTTCCCGATTTGAGTACGGCGCCAACGGGAACCCCGAAGGGGCGGCGAGTCGCGGTCGCCTTTCTTTGCTTACTTTCTTTGGCGAAGCAAAGAAAGTGAGCGGCTGCCGGGCCGCCCCCGGCAACCACGGTTGATCGAAGAAAAAACAGAATCAGCTACAGACAAAGGCAAGTCGGAACAAAACCAACTGCACGACCGCCCCCAAACCCTGCCCACTTCCCCAAATAAGCTACAATCCCCTCATTCCATCAGCACCAAACCCCATGCGCCAATACCTCGATTTCATGCGCCACGTCTACGAACATGGCACCGAAAAAACCGACCGCACCGGCACCGGCACCCGCTCCGTCTTCGGCCACCAGATGCGCTTCAACCTGCAGGAAGGCTTTCCCCTGCTGACCACCAAGAAGCTGCACATCAAGTCCATCGTGCATGAACTGATCTGGTTCCTGGCCGGCTCGACCAATATTGCTTATTTGAAAGACAACGGCGTCAAGATCTGGGACGAATGGGCCGACGCGGAAGGCAACCTGGGACCGATCTACGGCTACCAATGGCGCTCCTGGCCCGCCCCCAACGGCGAACACATCGACCAGATCGCCCAGGTCGTCAGCCAGATCAGGAACAACCCCGACTCACGCCGCCTGATCGTGTCCGCATGGAACGTGGCCGACATCCCGCAGATGAAGTTGCCTCCCTGCCATGCCTTCTTCCAGTTCTACGTAGCCGACGGCAAGCTGTCCTGCCAGTTGTACCAGCGCAGCGCCGATATCTTCCTCGGCGTGCCGTTCAACATCGCGTCCTACGCGCTGCTGACCCACATGGTGGCGCAACAGACCGGCCTCGAAGTCGGCGACTTCGTCTGGACCGGCGGCGACTGTCATCTGTATTCCAATCACATGGAACAGGTACGGGAGCAACTGGCACGCACGCCCGGCCCGTTGCCCAAGCTGGTCATCAAGCGCAAGCCGGAGACCATCTTCGACTACCAGTTCGATGATTTCGAAATCACCGGCTACGAAGCACAGGCCCACATCAAGGCGCCCGTGGCGGTCTGAAGCCGGCGTCCCTCCTCCTTCCGTCCGTACGTGAAAACGCCTGCAATCGCAGGCGTTTTCATCTGCATCTAAGCTAAGTCGTATTTGTTATTTCCCTTCGGCGGCGCGGCATCCTATAGTGACTGCACTCACCGGCCCGAAGGGATTCCCCATGCTGCGCTCAGGAAGAAACATTGTTCTGCTGACATTCATTTGCACCCTGCTGGTGCTGGCGTTGCCAGGCGTGTCGGCGTGGGACGCGCTGTGTGCCGCAGTCATGCTCATGATCGCCGGTATCGGCGTGCTCTATCCCCTGATCGTTTCCGGACAGGCGAATCCGCCTCAGCACATACAGGACGTTGAAGTGGGGCCGGCGACGAGCGCGATCCTGTTCTGAAGAAACGCTGAAATACGAAGTCGTGAAATGAAGAGATGAACCGAACGGCGCTCAGGAAGCGCCGTTGGTTTTTTGCGGGGTGCCGCCCGAGTCGGTGCCCGGATTTCCGTAGCGGACATCGTCGCGCCAGCCGCCGCCCAGCGCCTTGTACAGCGACACCGTGGCCTGCAGCCGTTGCAGCTTGATCTGGCCGAGCTGGTTCTGCGCTTCCGACAGGATGCGCTGCGTATCAAGCACCACCATCAGATCCTCGGCGCCGCTGCGATAGCGGATTTCCGATAATTCAAACGCGAAGCGCGCCTGGTCCACTTCCTGGTTCTTGAGGCGATAGCGTTCCTCCAGGCTGCGAATCGCACCCAGCGATTTTTCCACCTCCGACAAGGCGCTCACCACCGCCGAGCGATACACCTGCACCAACTCCTGCTTCTGCGCCACTGCGAGATCGCGGCGGCTGCTCAGGCGGCCCGCATCGAAGATCGGCGCCGTCAGCGAAGCACCCAGATTGGCCAGCAGATTGGGGCCGTCGAACAGCGACAGCAGCGCGTTGCTTTGCGCGCCGGTGGAACCGGTCAGGCGGATACTCGGGAACAGCGCCGCACGCGCCACCGCGACATTGGCGTTGGCTTCGGCCAGGCGCGCTTCGGCGCGGCGGATGTCGGGACGGCGCGTGAGCAATTCGGACGGCAGACCGGCGGCAATCTTCGGCATCTGAATCGCTGCCAGGCCTTTTTCACCGACGCTGAAATTTTGCGGCGGACGTCCCAGCAGGATCGCCAGCGCAGTCTGCGCATCGCGCTCCTGCTGCATCAGGTCGGGCAACGCCGCCTGCTGGTTGGCCAGCGCCGAACGCTGGCGCGCAAGGTCCAGCGGCGAGGCGGCGCCGGCGCGGCTTTGCGCTTCGACCAGCTTGAGCACGCGCTGGGCGTTGCCGACGTTCTGCCTGGCGATTTCAAGGCGGTCGCGCAGCGACAGCACTTGCAGGAACGTCGAGACGATACCGCTGGTGACGGTCAATGCGACGGTCTCGCGGTCGTACAGGTTGGCGCGCAGCGAGGCTTCCGCGGCGGCCAGCCCGGCCCGGTTCCTGCCCCAGAAATCGACTTCGTAATTAATCTCCAGCATACCGCTGGCACTGGTGGTCGGACTACCGCCGCTCAGCGGCAAGGCGCGGTTGGCGCTCAAGGCGATATCCGCATCGGGCAACAGCGGCGCGCCGGCGATGCGCGCATTGGCCTCCGCCTGGCGTACGCGCGACATGGCGGCGGCGATTTCAAAATTGTTGCTCCGGCCCTCCTTGACCAGGCTGCTCAGTTCGGCGCTGCCAAACTGCTTCCACCAGTCGGCGTCGATCACCGGCTGCGCAGTACTGTCCGTACTATTGGCGCCGGCGGCGTCACCCCATTGTCTGGGCACATCGACCTTCTGCACCGGCTCGACATCGACCTGGGTCGCTGCACAGCCGGCCAGCAGCAAGGCCAGTACCGCCAGGGACAGGGGCTTCAGCGACGGGAATGTGGGGCGCAAGATCATGAACGAATACCTGAAATCAAACTGCGATCAGCGGGGACTGTCGCGCTGCTGCTGTGGCTGCTGCGATGACGCCACCGACGCCGGCAGCAACACCTGCTCGCCCTCGGCCAGGCCGGTCAGCACCTGGGCCTTGTCGGCGTTGCGCAAGCCGATGCGCACGTCGCGTGTTTCCAGCTTGCCGCCGGCGTGCAGGACCTTGAGCTTCTGCATGCCCTTGTTGTCCGGCTTGACCACCAGAGCCGCCGGAATGGTGATGGCGCGTTCGGCTTTGTCCAGCACGAAGAAGACGTCCGCGGTCATGCCGGCCATCAGCTCGCGGCTGGGATTGGCGACGTCGAAGAGCACCGTGTAGAACGCCCTCTTGCCCTGGCGGCCGCTGTCATCCGCCGGCAGCAGCATGATCTGGCGCAGCTTGCCGGCCCAGCGCTTGCCTGGATAGCCGGGGGTGGTGAAGTAGGCCGTCATGCCCTTGTGGAGCCGCGTCACGTCTTCTTCCGCGACGCGCGCCTGCACGCTCATCTTGCTCAGGTCGGCGATGCGCATCAGCACGTCCTGGTTGGCCGAGAGGGTCTGGCCGACGCGCGCCGACAAGGCCACCACGGTGCCGCTGATGGGAGCCACGATGCGGGTCTGCTTCTGGATCGCCTCGTCTTCCTTCATGGCGGCGTCGAGCTGCTGGATCTGGGCGTTGATGGCGTCCACTTTGGCGGCGGCCGAATACATGCCCATGCGGCTCGACTCGTAGGTTTCTTCGCGCGTGGCATTCTCGGCCTTGAGCTGGGTCTGGCGCTGGAATTGCAGTTGGGCGAAATCAAGCTGGGCGTTTTGCCCGGCCAGTTCCGCCTTCAGGCGCGCCATCTGGGCGCGATTGTTTTCGACGCGGCCGGCTTGCACCACCGGCGAGACCGCCACCAGCAGTTTGCCTTCCTTGACCGTTTCACCGATGCCGACATAGACGTCGGAAATCTGTCCCGACACCTTGGTGCCGACGTCGACGTAATTCTGCATGGCGACGTTGCCGGTGGCGTTGACCACCTGTTCGATGTCGCTGCGCTCGGCGATCACGCTTTCCAGCCGGACCGGCACCGCCTGCGGATGGCGCTGGCGATAGCCGTACCAGCCGGCGACGCCGGCGGCGATCACCAGCACCAGCGCCAACGCACTCCAGCCACGTCGCGCCAGCGTGCGGCGGCGATCGTCGCCGGACGGCGCGATCTGATCCGCCAGGTGGCGATTTTCAGCGGTCATGTCGTCGAGATTGTCCACGGGTTCCCTCTTCATGTCGGCGTCATCCAGGAAGAATGCCGCGTCGGCTGACTCCATACCGCGTAATGCAGCGCCGACAGCAGGCGCGGATCGTCAAGCAAGGTGTGCTTCTGCTTTTCGGTCAATACCCCAGGGCCGCGACGCAGCGCCTGCAGCACCAGCGAATCGCCGGCGCTGCGACCGGCGTCGGGCATGCGCGGATGACCGTGCGCACCGGCGCAGACCAAGGCGTTGACGGCCGGATCGACGACGGCGTCGATAAATCCAGGCAGCGGCGCAGTGGCGTTCAAATGCGCCACGGTGTCGCGCAGTTCGCGCGGCGCGTCGACTTCTTCGGGAATCGAAAACAGTTGGAAACGGCGAAACAGCCGGCCGAAGGAAACGCGGCTCGACAACACCGACAACGGCACCGAGAACATCAGCGAACCGGCGATCGGCATGAGCCACCAGATGAAGGACGGGTTGAGCCAGTACACCAGCGCGCCCCAGGCCACACCCAGCACGGAATGCACGCCGTGGCGGCGCACCGCCTGGCCCCAGCCGGTTTCATTATCGGCGCGCGGCGGCGACTTCCAGCTCAGCGCCCAGCCGAGGAAAGCGCCCAGCACGAAGCGCGTGTGAAACAACATGCGCACCGGCGCCAGCATCATCGAGAACAGCAGTTCGAGCAACATGCTCAGCGTGACGCGCAACGCGCCGCCGTAGCCTTTCGCCCCCTTGACGATGATCAGCAGCACGCTGAGGATCTTCGGCAGGAACAGGATGGTAGCGGTGGCCGAGACCAGCGCCAGGGCCTTTTCGGGATGCCATTCGGGCCAGATCGGGAACAACTGGCGCGGCTCGACGAAATATTGCGGGTCGATCAGCGTATGCGTCGCCAGCAGCACCGTCGACAAGGCCAGGAACAGCGCCCACAACGGCGCTGACAGATAGGCCATGACGCCGGTGACGAATACCGCACGATGCACCACATGCATGCCGCGCGCCAGGAACAGCCGGAAGTTCATCAGGTTACCCTGGCACCAGCGGCGGTCGCGGCCAAGTTCATCGAGCAGCGCCGGCGGCATTTCTTCGTAGCTGCCGTCAAGGTCGTAGGCGATCCACACCGACCAGCCGGCGCGACGCATCAGCGAAGCTTCGACGAAGTCGTGCGAGAGAATCGGGCCGGACAGATTGCCGTCGCCCGGCAACGGCGCCAGCGCGCAATGCTTCATGAACGGCGCCATCCGGATGATGGCGTTGTGGCCCCAGTAATGCGATTCGCCAAGCTGCCAGTAATGCAGTCCGGCGGTGAACAGGGGCCCGTACACGCGCGTCGAAAATTGCTGGATGCGCGCGTACAGCGTATCGCGTCCGGCAGCGCGCGGCGCGGTCTGGATGATGCCGGCGCCGGGGTGCGCTTCCATCAGGCGAACCAGCGTCGACAAGCATTGGCCGCTCATGACGCTGTCGGCGTCGAGCACCAGCATGTAGCGGTAGTCGGCGCCCCAGCGGCGGCAAAAATCGTCGAGGTTGCCGCTCTTGCGTTTGACCCGGCGGCGGCGATGGCGGTAGAAGATGCGGCCGAAGCCGTCGACTTCCTTGCACAGCGCGGCCCAGGCCTGCAGCTCGGCGACGCAGATGTCGGACTCGCCGCTGTCGCTGAGGACGAAGAAATCGAAACGGTCGAGATCGCCGTTGCGCTGCACCGATTCGTAGGTTGCGCGCAGGCCGGCAAACACGCGCGCCACGTCTTCGTTGCAGATCGGCATGACGATGGCGGTGCGCGCATCGGGCGCAATCCATTTCGGACCGGCCTGCTCGTGCGAAATCAGATACGGATCGTCGCCGCGCATGAGCACCAGGAAGCCGGTCATGGCGGTCCAGAAGCCGGCCGAAACCCAGCAGAACAGCAAGCCGAACAAACCGAGGATGACCATTTCGAGCGGCTTCTCGCCGTGGTACGGCAACACGTCGCTCATGAAATACGTGGCCAGCGCGCTTTGCATCACCATCAGGATCAGCAGCACCACGCGGCGCACGTTGCCGCTGTGCGTCCAGTAGCCGCGCGGATCCGGCGAATCGGGCAGATCGAGCGTGTCTTCGACGAAAACCGGTTCTTTCGGCGGCAGGCCCTTGCGGCGTGCTGCGCGCTGCTCGAAGGCGCGGGTGGCTTCCTCAACCCAGCGCGACAGCGGATTGAGGGTCCCCCAGGGACGCGGCACCATTGAGCGGCGGTTGAGCGGCGGCGCCAGCTTGATGTCGTCGCCGGGCCCCGGGACAGGAGGCGGCGACTCGGCCGGCCGGGCGCGTGCGGCAGGCGCCATGGCGTCGGCCGCAGCGCGCGGATAAGCCAGTTCGAGACGCCCTGCGATGGAGTCCTGCGCGGAATTGTCATGCCGATGTTGCTGCTCCCCTGCCAGCAGGCCGTGCAAGTCGCGCATGGCATCGCCGGAATCCTGCTCGCCCACGCGGGCGGTCAGCGCCTGGCGCTGTTCAGGCGTCAGCGGCAGGCGGTCGAGATAACGCTCCAGTTGTTGCGACGCGCGGGATGCGTCGGAGGCGTGCCTCAGTTGGGGGGTAATATGTAGCTCCACGTTTCAGACAGGGTTGCGCCGGCGCCGCTCTGGGCGGCATTCCTCAGGAATCCGCGCAGTTCGACCGGCTTGTTATCTTCATTGCGGCGCAATTTCAACTCCATGCGCCAGCCGCCAGTGACGTCGTTGCGCCGTGTTGTCACGCTCACGATCTTGCCGTTGCCGTCACTTTCCACTGTCCCCTCCACCCTGGCATTGGCAGGCAGCTTCTTGAGCGTGCCGCCGTCGAAATCAATCGACATGCCGATGGTGTCATCGGACTTGGCGCGATAGCCATGTCCGAAACGTGTTTGCGCCACCCAGGCCAGCGGCGGCTTTTTCTCGTTTTCCTTTTGCCAGTACATCTTGTACTCGACATTGAACGGCTGGCCCGGCTTGGGCATGGCGTTCGGCATCCAGTACGCGACGATATTGTCGTTGGTCTCGTCCGGCGTCGGGATCTGCACCAGCTCGACGCGGCCAGCGCCCCACTTGCCCTTGGGTTCGATCCAGGTGCTCGGACGCGCTTCGTAATGGTAATCCAGGTCTTCATAGCTGGAGAACTGGCGGTCGCGCTGCATCAGGCCGAAGCCGAGCGGATTGTCGAGGCTGAACGCAGTCACCAGCAGGCGCTTCGGATTGACCAGCGGACGCCAGATCCATTCGCCGGTGCCGGACTGGATCGACAGGCCGTCGGAGTCATGCACCTCGGGACGGAAATCGTCGCTCGGTCCGTTCTGGTTTTCACCGAAGAAGAACATGCTGGTCAGCGGCGCCACGCCCAGCTTGGTGACGTTGGCGCGCAGGTACAGCTGCGCCTTGACGTCAATGGTGGTGTCCACGCCGGGCCGGAGCACGAAGCGATAGGCGCCGGTGGCGCGCGGAGAATCCAGCAGCGCATAGATGGTCAGTTCCTTGTCGCCCGGGTTCGGCCGGGCCAGCCAGAACTCGGTGAAGCGCGGAAACTCCTCGCCCGAATACAGCGCCGTGTCGAGCGCCAGGCCGCGCGCCGAAATGCCGTAGCCCTGGCCCTTGCCCATGGCGCGGAAATAGCTCGCGCCGAGGAAAGTCAGGACGTCGTCTTTTTCCTTGGCGGAATTGACGGGATAGCGAATGCGGAAACCGGCGAACCCGATGTTGCGCACGCGGCGCGGATCGATGCGGGTATGGCTGTAATCGAACAATGCCGAATTGAAGGCGATCTCGCGCACTCCGCCGCCGACGATTTCATTGATGCGCACCGGCTCGACGTAACCCCCGCCCTGATGCACGAATGACAACTCGAAGGGCAGTTTTTCCGGACGCCAATAGGCGCGGTCTTGCTTGAAATGCAACTGATTGGCCTGCTCATAGCTGAGATCCTTGATCTCCTTGGGCAGTCTGTCGGCCGGCTTCTTGTACGACTTGCCGGCCAGCGCCCTGGCGCGCACCGCGACGTCGTTGAAATCGAACGCGGCGGCATTGTTTACAAACGCCAGCAGCGCGATCAGCGCAGCCGGTACAAGCACCTGGCCCAAAAGACGGGAGGATGTGGCGGCAGCTTTCAAGGCGCCCCGCCGATACAAAGATAAGACCATTGGATTTCCGTCTGACATGCAGTTTTTCTTATCCGATAACGCGCTTCCGCGTTTCGAAAGTTGGCGTAGTTTACCCAATGTTGCCCGAGTTGACCCAACACTTCGTCGGGAAACAGGGAAGACCGTGAATGATTGCCGAGTTGGCCGCGCCAGCGGGCTTCCCGCAACGGCGCTGCAGACTACGCCGGAATCGAAGTTGCCGCAAAGAACCATCGCTGACCCATCGCTGACATTACAGATGCAGGCTGGCCGGGTTGATTGAGGACATTACCGGGAATACCTCTATAAAGACAACTCCGTCCCATAAAGTTCCATCGCAGGCAGCTGTCCTGTAAGATGACGCGCTCACCGGCGACGCAAGACCATCAGGCGCGCCGGACTTCCGGCAATCCTACACAAGTATCGGCATGTCACCTACACCTTCCGCCTCCGGCGCACTGTGCGTCATCGTCGCCACCGACAGCCAGAACGGCATCGGCATCAACAACACCCTGCCCTGGCATCTGCCGGAAGACCTCGCCCACTTCAAGCGCACCACCTCGGGCCACCCGATCATCATGGGCCGCAAGACCTTCGACTCGATCGGACGGCCTTTGCCGAACCGCCGTAACATCGTCATCACGCGCAACCGCGACTGGTCGCACGCCGGCGTCGAAACAGTGTCATCCTTGCAAGAGGCGGCGGTGCTGGTGGCCGGTGCCGACGCCTTCATCATCGGCGGCGCCCAGATCTACGCCGAGTCGCTGCCGCTGGCGACGCGCCTGATCGTCACCGAAATAGCCCAGGCCTTCGACTGCGACGCCTTCTTTCCGGCCATCGACAGCAAGGTATGGCGCGAGACGGCGCGTGAAACCCGGCACGCTGAATCTCAGGGAGTCGCGCAGGGATTTGACTACGCATTTGTGACATACGAAAGACGCTGAAAGGCCTGCGGGCTTTTTTGTTGTTTTTCCCTGATTTTCAACAAAAACGCGCGGATTTTTCGCCCCATCGTTTGGCGATATCTGCGAAAATTCGGCTTCTTTTTAAAACCTGCCTCTGCTGCACCGTCGCCGCGATCCGGAACGCCAGCATGAACGCCAGGTCCACGAAGGTTCTGCCAGGCTGGAAGCGCACCGGATCCGGATCATTCCGATTCTGCCTTTCAACTCGCAGCGATATTGTTTTGACCGGTTTGCCCTATCAACAAGCAACCGTCCGAGCGCGTAAGCTTTTCGCCCAGGCGCAGTCGAAGTGTTAACTGAACTGAACGCATGACCCTGATCCCACATGCGTTCTCCTGGAGAACCTATGAAATTCCGTTTCCCCATCGTCATCATCGACGAAGATTTCCGCTCTGAAAATACTTCCGGCCTGGGCATCCGCGCCCTCGCCGACGCCATCAAGGAAGAAGGCATGGAAGTGCTCGGCGTGACCAGCTACGGCGACCTGTCGCAGTTTGCCCAGCAGCAATCGCGCGCCTCCGCCTTCATCCTGTCGATCGACGACGAAGAATTCGGCGCCGGCTCCTCCGAAGAAACCGACTTCGCGCTGAAGTCGCTGCGCGCCTTCGTCGGCGAGATCCGCCACAAGAACGCCGACATCCCGATTTACCTGTACGGTGAAACCCGCACCTCGCGCGATATCCCCAACGACATCCTGCGCGAACTGCACGGCTTCATCCACATGTTCGAAGACACGCCGGAGTTCGTGGCGCGCCACATCATCCGCGAAGCCAAGTCCTACCTCGACGGCCTGGCGCCGCCGTTCTTCCGCGCGCTGGTGCACTACGCGCAGGACGGTTCCTATTCGTGGCACTGCCCCGGCCACTCGGGCGGCGTGGCGTTCCTGAAGTCGCCGATCGGCCAAATGTTCCACCAATTCTTCGGTGAAAACATGCTGCGCGCCGACGTCTGCAACGCCGTCGAAGAACTCGGCCAGCTGCTCGACCATACCGGTCCGGTCGCCGATTCGGAACGCAATGCCGCGCGCATCTTCAATGCCGACCACTGCTACTTCGTCACCAACGGCACCTCGACCTCCAACAAGATGGTCTGGCACTCGACGGTAGCGCCGGGCGACATCGTCGTGGTCGACCGCAACTGCCACAAATCGATCCTGCACTCCATCATCATGACCGGCGCGATTCCGGTGTTCCTGATGCCGACGCGCAACCACCTCGGCATCATCGGACCGATCCCGCTGGAAGAGTTCACGATGGAGAGCATCCGCCGCAAGATCGAAGCCAATCCGTTCGCCCGCGAAGCCGTGAACAAGAAGCCGCGCATCCTGACCATCACGCAATCGACCTACGACGGCGTGGTGTACAACGTCGAGACGCTGAAGGAAATGCTGGACGGTGAAATCGACACGCTGCACTTCGACGAAGCCTGGCTGCCGCACGCGACTTTCCATGACTTCTACAAGGACATGCACGCCATCGGCAAGGACCGTCCGCGCGCCAAGAAGTCGATGATCTTCTCGACCCAGTCGACCCACAAGCTGCTGGCCGGCCTGTCGCAGGCGTCGCAAATCCTGGTGCGCGAATCGGAAACCGTGCAGCTCGACCAGGACGCCTTCAATGAAGCCTTCCTGATGCACACCTCGACCTCGCCGCAATACTCGATCATCGCCTCGTGCGATGTCGCCGCAGCGATGATGGAAGCGCCGGGCGGCACCGCGCTGGTGGAAGAAAGCATCCTCGAAGCGCTGGACTTCCGCCGCGCCATGAAGAAAATCGACCAGGAATTTGGCCAGGACTGGTGGTTCCAGGTATGGGGGCCGAACAGCTTCTCCGCCGACGGCATCGGCGAGCGCGAAGACTGGGTCATCAAGGCGGAAGACGACTGGCACGGTTTCGGCAACCTGGCCCCGGGCTTCAACATGCTCGATCCGATCAAGGCGACCATCGTTACGCCCGGCTTGTCGCTGGACGGCAAGTTCGGCGAGAACGGCATCCCGGCCTCGATCGTCACCAAGTACCTGGCGGAGCATGGCGTTATCGTCGAGAAATGCGGCCTGTACTCCTTCTTCATCATGTTCACCATCGGCATCACCAAGGGCCGCTGGAACACGCTGGTGACGGCGCTGCAGCAGTTCAAGGACGACTACGACAAGAACCAGCCGATCTGGCGCATCCTGCCCGAGTTCGCCGCCGCCAACCAGGGCCGCAACGCGCGCTACGAGCGCCTGGGTCTGCGCGACCTGTGCCAGCAAATCCATGAAACCTATCGCGCCTATGACGTCGCGCGCCTGACCACGGAGATGTACCTGTCCGACATGCAGCCGGCAATGAAGCCGTCCGATGCGTTCTCCAAGATGGCGCACCGCGAAATCGACCGTGTGCCGCTGGACGAACTCGAAGGCCGCGTCACCTCGATCCTGCTGACGCCGTATCCACCGGGCATCCCGCTGCTGATTCCTGGTGAAATCTTCAACAAGACCATCGTCGACTACCTCAAGTTCGCGCGTGATTTCAACGAGAAATTCCCGGGCTTCGAAACCGACGTGCATGGCCTGGTCAAGCGTGAAGTGGACGGCCGCCGTGATTACTTTGTGGATTGCGTGCGCCAGTAAACGACAGCGTCAGGCATAAATAAAAAGCCGATCCGGCCAACCCGGATCGGCTTTTTTATTGCCGCGGCAAGTCCGGAACAGGCGCGATCTACCGCAGGAAGATCATTCCTGCCATGGCGCCGCCGAACAGCAGCCACAAGGGATGCAGCTTGGTCTTGAGCGCGACGATCGCCGTCGCCGCCGTGATCGCCGCGAGGATGCCGTTGCTGACCGAGGCATGCGCAATCAGTGCGGCGCTGGCAGCCACCAGCCCGGCAGTCACCGGCAGCAGGCCGGACTGCACGTGACGCCGCCACGGCCGGTCCTTGAAGCGCTCCCACACGTGCAGCATCAGGATGGTCACCAGCGAAGACGGGCCGAACTTGGCGATGGTCGTGACCAGCATGCCGTAGAAGCCGGCCACGTGCCAGCCGACCAGCGTCACGATCATCAGGTTCGGTCCGGGCGCGGCCTGGCCCAGCGCAAACAGCGCGCTGAAGTCTTCCGCCGTCATCCAGTGGTGCACCTCCACCACCTGGCGCTGCATCTCCGGCAGGATCGTGTTGCCGCCGCCGAACGCCAGCACCGACAATTCCGAGAAGATCAGTCCGAGTGCAATCAGGGTCTGGATCATGATGCCGCTCCCTTCTTGACGTCATCCTTTGCGGCTTTCGCGCTTGCCTTCCCCGCGAACTTCGCCGTGATCAGCACGCTCACCGGCGTCATCACCAGCATGGTCCACAGCAGGGGAAGGCGCAGCCAGGCGATAGCGATGAAGCAGATCGTCGCCAGTCCGGCCAGCACCAGGTTCTTGCGCAGCGGCAGCGCAATCTTGACTGCCATCTGGATCAGCAAGCCGGACGCGGCGGCAGCCAGTCCCGCGAACAAATGCTTGATCAGCGGATCGTGCTGGTAATGCTGGTAGAGGATGCCCAGCATCACCACCACCATCGAGGGCACCGCAATCAGCCCGAAGATCGCCGCCAGCGCGCCTTTGACGCCGCGAAAGCGCATGCCCAGCGCCACCGACAGGTTGATGATGTTGCCGCCCGGCAGGAACTGGCACAGGCCGAGCAGCTCGACGAACTCGGCTTCGGTGAGCCAGCGATGGCGTTCGACCACCATGCGGTGCGCCAGCGGCAGCGCGCCGCCGAAGGCCGTCATGCCGAGGCCGAGGAAGCCGAGGAACAGCTCGCGCGAGGTTGGCACCACGCGGGGTTCCGGTGTCGCCGGTGCTGCTGATGAAAGTGGATTATTGTCGTTGAGCATGCTGTTTCGCCTTCTGTTCTGCGGGCCGTTGCGACCACAAACAGAAGGCTACTCTTGCGCCGTTATTTTGTCTAATATATGGCAATCACATCAACCATACATAATTAATATGTCAGCTATCGACCTGCGCCTGTTGCGCTACTTCATCGCTGTGGCCGAAGAAGGCCACCTCACCAAGGCCGCGCAACGCATCGGCATCCAGCAGCCGCCGCTGAGCCAGCAGATCCGTGCGCTCGAGACCGAGCTCGGCGTCACGCTGTTCAAGCGCCTGCCGCGCGGCATGGAGCTGACCGAAAGCGGCCAGGCGCTGCTGGCCGACGCGCGCACGATCCTGGCCCAGGTCGACTCCACCGTGGCCGGCGTGCGGCGCATCGCGCGCGGCGAGCTGGGCCGCATTGCGGTGGGTTTCACCGAGTCGGCGTCGCTGCATCCGTTCGTGCCGACCGTGATCCGCGCATTCCGCGACGCCGCGCCGGACGTCGCCTTGACCGTAGAGGAAAGCAGCACCACCGATCTGGTCCAGCTGATGAGCCGCAATCGCATTGACGTCGCCTTCATCCGCTCGCCGGTAGGCGACGTCAGCGACATCACGATCGAAACCATGATGGTGGAAGAAATGATCGTCGCCCTGCCCGCCGGCCATCCGCTGGTGCGCAACAAGCGCCGCAAGAGCGTGCCTCTGGCGGCATTGGCGGAAGAAGTGTTCGTGCTCAACCGGCGCCCCAGCGGCCCCGGGCTGTACGACACCATCATCGCAGCCTGCCGCGCCGCCGGTTTCAGCCCGCACGTCGAACAGGAGGCGCGCAAAAACCTGTCCACGCTGAGCCTGGTTGCCGCAGGCCTGGGCATCTCCATCATCCCGGCGTCGATGCGCCACGTCGAACTGGAGTCGGTGAACTACCTCAGCATCGACGACGCTCCCGGCCTCGCCGCGCCGCTGCACCTGGCGTATCGCGACAGCGGACAGTCGGGAGCGGTCAAGCGGTTTATCGTGGAAGCGAGGAAGTGCGCGAAGGCGTCGCGAGGCGCTGGTCGCCCGCCTGGCAAATAAACGTGAAAAATCCGTCGCAGGCGGAGCGCACTGCGACGGATTTTCATCTCGATTCCTGCCGGAAGAGCCGGGAGAATCAGAAATGGAAGCGCAATCCCACCGAAGCCAGGCTGTTGGTCAACTTTGCGCCGTTGTTGCCGACCGAGGTCTTGCCGAAGTACTCGTACTCCGCACGCAGGCTAAACTGCTTGCTCAGCTGATATTCCGCTCCCACGCCGGCCAGGACGTTGCCGGATGTCGTCTTTTGGGAATAGGTGGACGCGCCCGCGCCGGTAGTTGTGCCGCGCTCGTCCACGTCAGTGAATTTCGCGGCGGCGCCGAGCTTGCCGAACACGGAGAATTCGTTCGAGAAGGGGTAGCTGCCGATGACACTGGCGCCGAGGGCGGAAGCTTTCACCCGCGAATTCAGCGACGCGGAATTCGCCTGGAATTTGCCGAAATTGACGGCTTCCAGTTCCACCGCCCAGATCGGGCTGAACTGATAGCCGCCGAAAATCTTGAAGCCGGTATCGCTGCTCTTTTGCGTGGTGCCGGGAATGAAATTGATCCCGCTTACCTTGTTCTGCGCATAGCCCGCACTGGCGCCTGCATACCATCCCTGCGCTTCTGCAGCGACGGACGAAGCGCAAACGCCTGCGGTCAGCGCGCACGCGAGCGCCGATAATTTCAGAGTACGTGAAAACATGAAGTGATCCTGTAGTTTTTAGCGGGAGATAAACCGTCGTTCCGACGTTGTCCCGCAAGAAGTAAAAACTGCAGCAAGGCGCCGCAGTCATCCTGTCGACCTGCATGCTTGCTGCGGCCTGCCTGGGCAGCGCGCCAACCGAACACGATTGGAATGCCGCTGCCATGGGGTGAAGCGATGATAGTGATGCCGGCCGTTCATTCCTATCGCTGCACGGGGAAAATCAGGCCATATAAATTCAACGGCGCAGGACAGTTTTGTACGGCTCGGGCGCAAAAAAAAGCCACCAGCGCATCAGCGGTGGTGGCTTTTCGATAAGGAGCAGGACCGGATTCAGGTCTTCGGCAATGTCACGCCGTGCTGGCCCTGGTATTTGCCGCCGCGATCCTTGTAGGAGGTTTCGCAGATCTCGTCGCTTTCGAAGAACAGCACCTGCGCGCAGCCTTCGCCGGCGTAGATCTTGGCCGGCAGCGGCGTGGTATTGGAGAACTCCAGCGTGACGTAGCCCTCCCACTCCGGCTCGAACGGCGTGACGTTGACGATGATGCCGCAGCGCGCGTAAGTCGACTTGCCGAGGCAGATCGTCAGCACGCTGCGCGGGATGCGGAAGTATTCGACCGTACGCGCCAGCGCGAATGAATTCGGCGGGATGATGCAGACATCGCCCTTGAAATCGACGAAGGATTTTTCATCGAAGTTCTTGGGATCGACGATGGTCGAGTTGATGTTGGTGAAAATCTTGAATTCGTTGGCGCAGCGGATGTCGTAGCCGTACGACGACGTGCCGTAGGACACGATTTTCTGGCCGTTGGCTTCGCGGACCTGGCCGGGCTCGAAGGGCTCGATCATGCCTTCGTTTTCCGCCATGCGGCGGATCCATTTGTCGGATTTGATTGCCATTGTCTTTTTGGAAATAGATTGCGGTAAAAGTGCTGCAATTCTACGCTAATCGCAGCATCGTTCTTCAAATACTCCATGCAGAGCCATCAACGCTGCATGGTCTCCCACACCTTCTGCAGCCGCTTGACCGACACCGGCATCGGGGTCTTCAGCTCCTGCGCATAGAGCGACACGCGCAGCTCTTCCAGCAGCCAGCGGAATTCCTGCATCTTCGGATCACTGGCGCCGCGATCCTTCTGCGCACGCTGCCACGGTGCAGCAACCTGCGTCCATTCGGACAACAGGCGCGCGTCGCGGGTCGGATCGGCGCGCAGCTTTTCCAGCCGCACATTGATCGCCTTGAGGTAGCGCGGGAAATGCATCAGGTTGCTGTAGTCGCTGTCGGCGATGAAGCGCTTGCCGACCAGGTTCTGCAACTGCGACTGGATGTCCGCCGAGGCCTGCGCATGCGCCTTGATGGTTTGCAGCTTTTTCGGCAGCGTGTAGTACTCGGCCAGCACCAGTCCGGCCAGACGTGCGATTTCGTTGACCAGCAGGCCGAAGCGCGCCTTGCCCTCTTCCCTGCGGCGATTGAACTCGTCGGCGTTCTTCGGCAGCGGCTCCTGCATGAAGGCGCGCTCCAGACCTGCGGACAAGATCTGGTCGCGCAATTCTTCCTGCGAACCGAGCGCCATGAATTGCATCCCCATCTGCTGCAAGCCGGGGATGTTCTTCTCCTGATACTTGAGCTGCTCTTTCAGTTGCAGCGCGAACAGGCGGCGCAGACCGGCAAAATGCTGGCGCGCGGCGTCGGCAGGATCGTCGAAGACTTCAAGATCGCAATGGGTCTTCTTGTCGACCAGCGCGGGGAAGCCGATCAGCGTTTGCGACTTGCCCGCATTGGGGCCAGCTGCGCCCCGCTGGATTTCCAGCAGCTCGGGCAGTTCACCGAAGGTCCAGCCGGTGAGGTTGCCGTATTCGGAGACCGCGACGGCGCTCGCTCCCGCAGGTGCAGCCGACGCGGTTTTTCCGGCGACGGGCTTGCCTGCGGGCGCCGCCGTCGGCGTGGCAACCCCGGTAATCGCCGTCTGCTCGGCCAGCTTCTGGAACTGCTCGCGCGCCTGGCCGCCGAATTCGGCTTGCAGGCTACCGAGGTTGCGCCCCATCTCCAGCTGGCGACCGTGCTCGTCGACGATCTTGAAATTCATCGCGTGATGCGCCGGCAGGGTCTCCTGCTTGAAGTCCGTGCTCTTGAGCATGATCGTGATCTGCTCGCGAATGTCGGCGATCAGCGCGTCGATCAGGTCGCCCTTGCCGAACAGATGACGCTCGTCCATGCGCGCGCAGAAGCCGGCCGCGTAGTCGGGCAGCGGCACGCAATGGCGGCGCAGCTTTTGCGGCAGCGACTTGAGCAGCAGATGCACCTTCTCCTTGAGCATGCCGGGCACCAGCCATTCGCAGCGCGCGGCGGATACCTGGTTGAGCGCATACAGCGGCACCGTCAGCGTGACGCCGTCGCGCGGCGTGCCGGGTTCGAAGTGGTAGGAGAGCGCCATCGACAAACCCGCCACCGTCATGGTCTTGGGGAACAGCTCGGTGGTCACGCCGGCCGCCTCATGGCGCATGAGGTCGTCGCGGTTCAGGAACAGCAGCTTGGGATCAGCGTTGGCAGCGGTGGCGTCCTTGTGCCATTTCTCGAAACCGATGCCGTTGCAGATATCGGCGGGAATCAGCTTGTCGTAGAACGCGGCAATCAGTTCGTCGTCGACCAGCACGTCGAGGCGGCGCGATTTGTGTTCGAGGTTCTCGATCTCGCGCACCAGCTTCTGGTTATGCGCGAAGAAAGGCGCGCGCGTGTCGAAGTCGCCGCCGACCAGGGCGTCGCGGATGAATATTTCGCGCGCTTCCTGCGGATTGATCAGGCCGAAATTGATGCGGCGCTGGCTGTAGACCACCAGCCCGTACAAGGTGGCGCGCTCGGACGCAGTGACCTGCGCGCTGCGCTTCTCCCAGCGCGGCTCGCCCCAGGATTTCTTGAGCAGATGCCCGCCGATGCGCTCCAGCCATTCCGGCTGGATCTGCGCGATGCAGCGCGCATACAGGCGTGAGGTGTCGACCAGCTCGGCGGCGACGATCCACTTCCCTGCTTTTTTTTGCAGCGACGAGCCTGGCCAGATGTGGAACTTGATGCCGCGCGCACCCAGGTAATGGGGATCCTCGTCGGACTTGAAGCCGACGTTGCCGAGCAAGCCAGTCAGCAAGGCCGCATGCAATTGTTCGTAAGTCGCTGCCGCTTCGTTCATGCGCCAGCCCTGCTCGCGCACGATGGTCAGCAATTGCGAATGGACATCGCGCCATTCGCGCAGGCGCAGCTGCGACAGGAAGTTGGCGCGGCAATGGTCTTGCAGCTGGCGGTTGGATTTCTTGTGCTCGATAGCTTCTTCGAACCACTTCCAGATCTTCAGGTAACTCTGGAATTCGGACTTCTCGTCGGCGAATTTCTTGTGCGCCTGGTCGGCGGCGGCCTGCGCTTCCATCGGCCGGTCACGCGGATCCTGCACCGACAGGGCCGAGGCGATGATCAGCAGTTCGGACAGGCAGGCGTTCTCGCGCCCGGCCAGGATCATCCGGCCCACGCGCGGATCCAGCGGCAGCTTGGCCAACTGTTTGCCCAGCGGCGTCAGCTGGTTGAATTCATCGACCGCGCCGAGCTCCTGCAGCAACTGGTAGCCGTCGGCGATCGCACGGCCCAGCGGCGGCTCGATGAACGGGAAGGTTTCGACGTCGGCCAGATGCAGCGATTTCATGCGCAGGATGACCGAGGCCAGCGACGAGCGCAGGATTTCCGGCTCGGTGAATTTCGGCCGCTGCAGGTAATCCTGCTCTTCGTACAAGCGGATGCACACGCCCGCAGCGACGCGGCCGCAACGGCCGGCACGCTGGTTGGCGGCCGATTGCGCGACCGGCTCGATCTGCAGCTGCTCGACCTTGTTGCGGTAACTGTAACGCTTCACGCGCGCCAGGCCGGCATCGACCACGTAGCGGATGCCGGGCACGGTCAGGGAGGTTTCGGCAACGTTGGTGGCCAGCACGATGCGGCGCGCATTGCTCGATTTGAAGACACGCTCCTGTTCTTGCGCCGACAAGCGTGCGAACAGCGGCAGGATTTCGACGTGCGGCGGATGATGCTTGCGCAGCGCCTCGGCGGCGTCGCGGATTTCCCGTTCACCGGGCAGGAACACCAGGATATCGCCGGAACCGATGCGCGCCAGCTCATCCACGGCATCGACCACGGCGTCCATCAGGTCGCGCTGCTCGCGGTCTTTCTGCGCCTGGCCTGCGCGGCCTTCGGCGCGGGCGCGCGCAGTGGCCACTTCCGGCGCGAGCTTGCTGCGGTCGGCATTGTCGACCGGGCGATAGCGGATTTCGACCGGATACAGCCGGCCGGACACTTCGATCACCGGCGCCGGCTTGAGCTCGCCGTTGACCTCGGCGCCGAAGTGGCGCGCGAAGCGATCGGCGTCGATGGTCGCCGAGGTGATGATGATCTTCAGGTCGGGACGCCGCGGCAGCAGCTGCTTCAGGTAGCCGAGCAGGAAGTCGATGTTGAGGCTGCGTTCGTGCGCCTCATCGATGATGATGGTGTCGTATTGCTTCAGCAGCGGATCGGTCTGCGTCTCCGCCAGCAGAATGCCGTCGGTCATCAGCTTGACCCAGGCGCCTTTGCTCAGCGTGTCGTTGAAGCGCACCTTGAAGCCGACGTGCTCGCCCGGCGGCGTGCCGAGTTCCTGCGCGATGCGCTTGGCGGTCGACGAGGCGGCGATGCGGCGCGGCTGGGTGTGGCCGATCAGGCCGGTTTCGCCGCGCCCCAGCTGCAGGCAGATCTTGGGCAGCTGGGTGGTCTTGCCGGAACCGGTCTCGCCGCTGACGATGATGACCTGGTTGGCTTGCAGCGCCTCGGCGATTTCCTGGCGGCGGCCGGAGACCGGCAACTCTTCGGGAAACGTGATCGCGGGCAGCGGATTGCGTATCTGAACACGCTGCGGCTGCTGGGCGGACGCGGACTTGTTTTTGGGCTGGGAAGCTGGAGGGGAATTGGAGGCGGACATAACGGCTGGCATTATACCTACTCCCCGCGCTTGGCCTGCCCGGCCGGGCGAAAACGCGTTTTGTCGCGCGTGCGGAACGGCGCTGCAGCATTGCGGTGCAAAAATCGGCCCCTTGCCACACATCCGCGATGCGACCGGCGATGCGACTGGTTATAATGCGCAACATGGAAAATGACACCGATTTCGCCAGCTTCGTAGCCTGGCTGCGCTCCGTAGCGCCTTACGTCCACGCCTTCCGCGGCAAGACCTTCGTGATCGCCTTCCCGGGCGAACTGGTCACGGCCGGCGGGCTGGCGGTGCTGGCCCAGGATCTGTCGCTGTTGCATGCGCTCGGCATCCGTATTGTCGTGGTGCACGGCTCGCGGCCGCAGGTCGAAGAGCAACTGGCGCTGCGTAATGTCGAGGCCCGTTTCCACAACGGCTTGCGCATCACCGACCCGGCTGCGCTGGAATGCGCCAAGGAAGCCGCCGGCGAGTTGCGCCTGGACATCGAAGCGGCATTCAGCCAGGGCTTGCCCAACACGCCGATGGCGCATGCCGCGATCCGCGTCATTTCCGGCAATTTCGTCACGGCGCGTCCGATGGGCGTGATCGACGGCGCCGACCTGCAGCTGACCGGCATCGTGCGTAAAGTTGCGGCCGACACCATCCATCCCATTCTCAATGCCGGCGGCATCGTGCTGCTGTCGCCGCTGGGCTTTTCGCCGACCGGCGAAGCCTTCAACCTGGCGATGGAAGACGTGGCCGTGACCGCCGCCATCGCGCTGCGCGCCGAGAAGCTGATTTTCCTGAGCGAAACCCCGCTGATGCACGACGCCGGCGGCACCGACATCCGCGAGCTGTCATCGCACCAGGCCGAGGCGGTGCTGCAGGCCAACTTCCTGCCGCCGGATGCGGCCTTCTACCTGCAAAGCGCGGTCAAGGCCTGTAACGCGGGCGTCTCGCGCGCCCACATCGTGCCGTTCGCCACCGACGGTTCGGTGCTGCTGGAGCTGTTCACGCATGACGGCATCGGCACCATGATCACCTACGAGAACCTGGAAAGCCTGCGCGAAGCCACCATCGAAGACGTCGGCGGCATCCTCAAGCTGATCGAGCCGCTGGAAGCCGACGGTACCCTGGTCAAGCGCGGTCGCGAGCTGATCGAGCGCGAGATCCATTACTTCTCGGTGATCGAGCATGACAACGTGATCTTCGGCTGTGCCGCGCTCTATCCTTTCCCGAAGGAAAGAATGGGTGAAATGGCCTGCCTGACCGTCAATCCGGAAGTCCAGGCGCAGGGCGACGGCGAGCGTATCCTCAAGCACATCGAAACGCGCGCGCGCGAGTCGGGCCTGACCAAGCTGTTCGTGCTGACCACGCGCACTTCGCACTGGTTCATGCGGCGCGGCTTCGTGCCGGCCACGGTGGACGACCTGCCGAAAGACCGCCAGCACATGTACAACTGGCAACGCAAGTCGCTGGTGCTGATCAAGAATCTATAATGCAGGAATCAGGACGTGAGACGGCACCACCGACGTACTCAACCGCTGATCGTAAAAGGCGGCGGTCTCATGTCTTCCCTGAACACGTCATCACTGTTTTAACCAAGGAATCAACATGGCACGCATGATCCACTGCATCAAACTGAACAAGGAAGCCGAAGGTCTCGACTTCCCGCCGTACCCGGGCGAACTGGGCAAGCGCATTTACGAAAGCGTCTCGAAGGAAGCATGGGCCGGCTGGCTCAAGCACCAGACCATGCTGGTCAACGAAAACCGCCTGATGCTGGCCGATGCGCGCGCGCGCAAATACCTGGCCGTGCAGATGGAAAAGCATTTCTTCGGCGAAGGCGCCGACGCTGCCCAGGGCTTCGTGCCGCCAAGCGACTGAGCCGTCCGCTGAACCGCACTTGCGCGGTTCAGGTGCATTGCGCTGCCTGAACCGCGTCCTTCCTGTCTTTCCCCGCCTTCTGTTTTCTCCCCACCGTGGATATTTCCCGCGCCTGTCCGGTCCGTCCCGGTCGCGACGCCCTTGTCCTGCATTCCGTAGAATAGCCGTCACGCTTCCCCTTCGATCACTCATCAGGAAAACATGTCCCTGCTCCGCCCCGCTTCACTGGCCCGCTGCCTGCTCCCCTTGTTCCTGACCATAGGCGGTGCGCACGCACAAGCCCAGACGCCACCGGTGCTGTCCTTGCCCGCCGGCGTCAGCCAGGGGCCATCGGCCGAAGGCATCACCGAATACCGATTCGGCAATGGCTTCAAGCTGCTGCTGATGCCCGACGCCAGCAAACCGACCGTGACCGTCAACATGACTTACCTGGTCGGCTCGCGCCAGGAGAACTACGGCGAAACCGGGATGGCGCATTTGCTGGAACACCTGATGTTCAAGGGCACGCCGCAGCACGGCGCGATCCCGCAAGAGTTCAGCAAGCGCGGCATGAGCTTCAACGGCACCACCTCGCTGGACCGCACCAACTATTACGAATTCTTCCCGGCCGGCGATGAAAACCTGCAATGGGCCATCGCGATGGAGGCCGATCGCATGCTCAACTCCTTCATCGCGCAAAAGGATCTCGACAGCGAAATGACGGTGGTGCGCAACGAATTCGAGAGCGGCGAGAATTCGCCGACGTCGGTGATGGTCAAGCGCATGCAAAGCGTCGCCTTCGACTGGCACAACTACGGCAACGCGACCATCGGCAACCGCAGCGATATCGAACACGTGAAGATCGAGAATCTGCAAGCCTTCTACCGCACTTACTACCAGCCCGACAACGCAGTACTGCTGGTGGCCGGAAAATTCGATCCCGCCAAAGTGCTGGCCTGGGTCGACCACAGCTTCGGGAGAATGCCGAAACCGGCGCGTGCGTTGCCGTCGTTCTGGACGGTGGAACCAACCCAGGACGGCGAGCGCCAGTTCACCATCCGCCGCAGCGGCGACGTGCAACTGGTGTATGTCGGCTACAAGATCCCGTCCGGCATCCACATCGATTCCGACGCCGCCGGCGTGGCCGCCGACATTCTCGCCGACACGCCCAACGGCCGCCTGCACAAACTGCTGGTGGAAACCGGCAAGGCCAGCGCGATCGTGCAGTTCCAGCTCAGCGGCTATGCCCCGGGACTACAGATCATCGGTGCGATCGTCAAGAAAGGCGAGCCGCTGGAGCCCGTGCGCAAAGCGCTGACCGACGCCATCGAATCGTTCGCGACCACTCCGCCCACCGACGCCGAGATGGCGCGCGTGCGGGTATCCAACGCCAACGGCTACGAACGCCTGCTGAGCGACCACCAGCGCATCGGCGTCTCCTTGTCGAACGTGCTGGCGCTGGGCGACTGGCGCCTGCTGTTCGCCGGCCGCGATCAGGTGGATGCGATGAACGCGCAACAAGTCGCCGGTGCTGCGGCGAAATACTTCCGCCGCGACAACCGCACGGTGGGACTATTCATTCCCGAAGACCAGCCACAACGCAGCGAGATCCCGGTCGCGCCGACGGTGGAAAGCGCGTTGCAGTCGTACCGCCCGCGCGCCGCGATCGCGACCGGCGAAGCATTCGACACCTCGCCCGCCAACCTGGACCGGCGCACCACGCAATTGCGCGTGGGCGGACTCAAACTGGCACTGTTGCCGAAGAAGACGCGCGGACAGACCGTATCGGTACGCATCAAGCTGGACTGGGGCGATGAAAAAACCTTGTTCGGCAAGAAGACCGTCGCCGCGATGACCAGCGAGATGCTTTTGCGCGGCAGCACATCCATGACGCGCGACCAGCTGGCGGATGAATTTGCGCGCCTGAAGATCAGCGGCGGTGCGAACAATTTCCAGACCACGCGCGGCAACCTCGATGCGGCGTTGAAGTTGATGGCGGACATCCTGCAGCATCCGCGTTTCGACCCGGCCGAGTTCGAGCAATTGCGCAAGCAGATCCTCGTCAGCCTGGAGTCGTCGCGCAATGATCCGACCGAGCGCGCCGCCGAAGCCTTGTCGCTGCGATTCGACCACTACCCGCCCGGCGACTGGCGTGCGGCGCGTACATTGGACCAGCGCATCGCGGCAGTCCAGGCCTTGACGCTGGACGAGGTGAAAGCCTTCCATCGCGATTTCTACGGCGCCTCTTCCGGCGAAGTCGCCATCGTCGGCGATTTCGATCCCGATGCGGCGGCACGCGTGATCCAGCAAACCCTGGCCGGCTGGAAGAGCGCCGCGCCTTATCAGCGCGTGCTGCAAGAGTATTCCGAGGTCGCCCCGACGCGCCAGTTCATCAACACGCCCGACAAGGAGAACGGCACCTACCTGGCCAAACTCGGTCTGGATATCCGCGACGAGGATGCCGACTATCCGGCGCTGGTGGTCGCGAATTACCTGATCGGAGGCGCCAGCATGAAATCGCGCCTGGCCGACCGCGTGCGCCAGCGTGAAGGCCTGTCGTACAGCATCGGCACCTCGTTGGCGGTCGGCGCACTCAGCAACGCCGGCCAGTTCGGCATCGGCGCGATCGCCGCACCGCAAAACCTCGACAAGGTCGACACCGCCATCCGAGAAGAATTGCAGCGCCTGATCACGGAAGGCTTCACCTCGGAAGAACTGGAACGCGCCAAATCCGGCATCCGCCAGCAACGCGAACAATCCCGCGCGCAGGACGACACCATCAGCAACGGCTGGGTCAACCTACTAGACCTCGATCGCACGTATGCCTGGGCGGCGCAACTGGACGAACGCATCGCCGCGCTGACGCTGGACCAGCTCAACGACGCGCTGCGCCGCCGGATCGTGCCGGCGAAGATGAGCGTGGCGATTGCTCGGGATGAGGGCAAGGCGAAGCAGCCGTGAACGAGTGACGATGCCCAATGAAAAAGCCGCCCGATGAAGGCGGTTTTTTTGTCGGTGCTGTCACCTTGACGATGATCAGAACTCCAGTTTTTTCACCCCATCCGGCGTACCCAGCAAACAGACATCTGCGCCCTGGCGCGCGAACAAGCCGACCGTCACGACGCCGACGATGTTGTTGATCGCGGCTTCGATTTCAGCCGGCTCGGTGATGCTCAGGCCGACCGCATCGAGGATGTAGCAGCCGTTGTCGGTCACCAGCGGCTTGCCGTCCTTCAGGCGCAGCCTTGCTTCGCAACCCAGCGCCGACAACTTGCGCGCCGCGACGCTGGCGGCCATCGGAATCACTTCCACCGGCAGCGGGAACTTGCCCAGCACGTCGACCAGCTTGGAACCGTCGGCGATGCAGACGAATTTCTGCGCCACCGAGGCCACGATCTTCTCGCGCGTCAATGCCGCACCGCCGCCCTTGATCATGTCACCCTGGCCGTTGATCTCGTCGGCGCCGTCGATGTAGACCGGCATGGTTTCCACGTCGTTGAGGTCGAACACCTTGATGCCGTGGCCGCGCAGGCGTTCTGCCGTGGTTTCCGACGACGCCACCGCGCCCTTGATACGGTCCTTGATCTTGGCCAGCTCATCGATGAAGAAGTTGGCGGTCGAGCCGGTGCCGACACCGATGATTTCGCCGTCGACCACATAGTCGATGGCGGCGCGGGCTACCGCTTGTTTGAGTTCGTCTTGAGTCATGGCAATGAATGATTAAAACTGAGGTTAAAACAAATTAGTGGGAATCTTCCGGCTTTTCGTCCAGCGTCTCGAACAACGCAATCTGCAGGCGCGAATGCAGCTTGACCAGCTTGCTCCACAACAGCCACAGCAGCCCGGCCGCGCCCAGCAGCACGAAGGCCAGCAGGTTGAGCGGCGGCAAGATGCTGGCACTCAGGACAAAGATCAGCAACATGATACCGAGAATCGACATCACCGGTATCACTTCGGAAATCACGCGCCGCACGCCGGAGGTGTAGGCGCCGGCGAATTCCGGCTTGACCCCGACTTCGGCCAGCAGCATGGATAGCGCCTGCAGCTTGCGGTAGGTGGCGATCAGGAACGGCAGCGATAATACCAGAGCGCCGCCCCAGATCACGGCCTTGCGCACTTGCTCATCGCCGATCCAGGCCGAGAGCCAGCCGCCGATGCCGTCAACGAAGAAGGCGCCGCAGAGGAAAATCGCCACCACCAGCGCGATGTTGACCAGCACCTGCAGCAGGATGCGCCGGATGATCTTGCTGATCTCGGCCTTCTCGCCCTGAGGCTGCAGGCTCTCCAGCCAGCTCGCGTACATGCCGAAGATGCCGGAAATCTTTTTCGGCACCAGCTCCACCGCTTTGGCCGACAACGGATCGGCGGCCTTGATCAGGTAAGGCGTGAGCAGCGCGGTCACGGCCGACACCGCCACCACGATCGGGTACAGGAAATCGCTGGTGACCTTGAGGCTGACGCCGAGCGCGGCGATGATGAAGGAAAACTCGCCGATCTGCGCCAGGCCCATGCCCACACGCATCGGCGTGCGGCCGCCGTGGCCCGCCAGGAAGGTGCCGATGCCGCAGCTGAACAGTTTGCCGAACACCACCGCAAAGGTGATGACCGTGATCGGCAGCCAGTATTTGGCCAGCACGTTGGGGTCGAACAGCAGGCCGATGGCGACGAAGAAAATGGCGCTGAACATGTCGCGGATTGATTCGATGATGCGTTCGATGCGATGGATCTGGCGCGATTCGGCCATCACCGCGCCGACCAGGAAGGCGCCCAGCGCGACGCTGTACTCAAGCTTCATGACCAGCAGGCAGAAGCCGAACAGGATGCCCAGCACCGTCACGAGCAGCATTTCGTTGCTCTTGAAGCGCGCCACGTAGTTGAGCAGCCGCGGCACGATCAGGATGCCGACCACCAGCGACACCACCATGAACAGCAGCAGCTTGCCGACCGTATTGACCACTTCGCCGGAATCCACGGAGCCGCTGGTGGCGATGCCCGACAGCAGCGCGATCATGCCGATGGCGAGGATGTCTTCGACGATCAGGATGCCGAAGATGATCTGCGCGAATTTCTCGTTCTTCATGCCGAGCTCGTTGAGCGCCTTGACGATGATGGTGGTCGACGATACCGCCAGCATGGCGCCGAGGAAGACCGCATCCATGGTTTTCCAGCCGAAGTAGATGCCGATCTCGTAGCCGATCCAGATCATCAGCATGATCTCGGCGACGGCGGCGACCACAGCGGTGGCGCCGACCTTGGCCAGCTTCTTGAGGCTGAATTCGAGGCCCAGCGAGAACAGCAGGAAGATCACGCCCAGCTCGGACAGAATGTGGACGGTCTTGTCGTCCTGGATCAGGTTGAACGGCGGCGTGTGCGGGCCGATGATGACGCCGGCCACGATATAGCCGAGCACCACCGGCTGCTTGAAACGGTTGAACACGACGGTGACGACGCCGGCGATCAGCATGATCACGGCAAGGTCCTGGATAAACAGTTCAACAGCATGCATGCGTACGATTCCCCTTCAGGTCTGCCGCCAGGCGGCATGGTTAATGATGTGTGACCGGCTTGCGGGAATTGCACATTCGCCGGGCCGGTTTTCGGATTGGACGCGCCATGCTCGCCGCCTGTGCGGCAATGCATCGGTGCGTGGAATGGATAGGCGCCTTGACCGAGCCAGCGCAGGCTGAATCTCGCTCGGGTCCTGGTATGGTTCGCTGGTGACAGCGGATTTCGGCTTAGTCAGACTACCTGCAGCCGATATGGGTACGACGATTGGATTTGGTGCACGGAACAAAGTTGCTGCACCGTATCGTCGCTGGCAGGCGCAAAGTTAGCACAGACGGCAAGGCCTCTGCAAATTTTATCGAGGTGCGGACACGCAATGCCGGTGCGGGATGGCGGAATTTCTGCCGGCAAAATCCCGGATCGGGGCGGATGCAGGCACAGAAAGTGCTAAGAGGTTTGCTTTGCTGCTGCGCCCTACTCCGGCAGACGCACCTGAATTTCGGCAGCTTTTTCGTCAAACGCGATCCGTGTGGCGAACTTGGCTCGCTTCATCGGGAAACGCGACTGGAAGTGACGGACATTTCCGGAGCCGGAAATGACGCGGCGCACGAACTGATAGTACGCGTCCATATCGATCACATGCACCGCCAGAAAATAGTCATATTCGCCCGACACGAAGTAGCACTGCATCACTTCGGCCTCCTTGGCCATGCGCTGCTCGAACTCCTGCATATGCTCGTCGGACTGGTTATTGAGCGAAATCTCGAGGAATGCCAGCATGCCGTAGCCCAGCGCAAACGGGTCCACCATCGCCACCTCGGCATTGATGATGCCGGCCTCGCGCAGCTCCCGGATGCGCCGCAGGCAGGTCGGTTGCGATATATGCAATTTCTCCGCCAAGATACGAGTCGGAATCTGATTGTCCTTTTGCAGCAGGTTCAGGAGCTTGCGATCGACCTTGTCAAGCGTGTGGTATTTGGGCATAAAAACGAAAGTTCAATTTTTTTTAATTCGGCACTCAAAAAACCTTTGCAAGCCGTTTCTTATGTTGTACCGTCTGCATTATTCGGAAACCGACGTTGAATAGTACAGGGTGTTTTGTATCTGCGAAACGTCTCTGAATAAGCAAAAAAGAGGCTGTTGCAAAATCAGGAACATCGGCCGCTTCGGAGGAAGACCACGAAAGACGCGAGTCGGAATAGATTTTCAGCAGTCCTAAGCAAGCGTAGTTTATTTCAATCTACAGAGGGAATTTATGAAACTCAAGAGCACAATTATTCCATTGACCGGCGCTATCGCACTGGCTTTCGCTGGTGCAGCTTATTCGCAGGAAGTCGTCAAGATCGCTCACGTCGGCCCACTCTCCGGCCCGAATGCCCACATGGGCAAGGACAATGAAAACGGCGCCCGCATGGCGATCGACGAATTGAACGCCAAGGGTTTCACCATCGGCGGCAAGAAAGTCAAATTCGAACTGGTCGGCGAAGACGACGCATCGGATCCGAAACAAGCCACTGCCGTCGCCACCAAGCTGGTCGACCAGAAGGTCGCTGCAGTTATCGGCCACTTGAATTCGGGCACCACCATCCCGGCATCAAAGATCTATAACGACGCAGGCATCCCGCAAGTGTCGCCATCGGCAACCAATCCAAAGTACACGCAACAAGGCTTCAAGACCGCCTTCCGCGTGGTTGCAAACGATGCGCAACTGGGCGCCGTGCTGGGTAAATACGCTGTCACCGCACTGAAGACCAAGAACGTCGCCGTCATCGACGACCGCACTGCATACGGCCAGGGCGTTGCTGAAGAATTCGCCAAGGGTGCACAAGGCGCGGGCGCAACCATCGTCGGCAAGCAATTTACCAACGACAAGGCAACCGACTTCAACGCGATCCTGACTTCGATCAAGGCCAAGAAGCCTGAAGTCGTGTTCTTCGGCGGCATGGACGCTGTCGGCGGCCCGATGCTGCGTCAGATGAAGCAACTGGGCATCAATGCCAAGTTCATGGGTGGTGACGGTATCTGCACCGGCTCCCTGCCAGGTCTGGCCGGCGACGGCCTGATCGACGACCAGGTCGTCTGCGCTGAAGCAGGCGGTGTGGACGAGTCCGGCAAGAAGGGCATGGACGACTTCCGCGCTGCGTACAAGAAGAAGTTCGGCATCGACGTGGTCTACAACGCTGCCTACGCTTACGATGCAACGATGACTGTCGCCGACGCGATGAAGAAGGCAAACTCGGCTGAGCCAGCCAAGTACCTGCCGGAACTGGCAAAGATCAGCCACAAGGGCGTGACAGGCACCATCGCCTTCGACGCCAAGGGCGACATCAAGAACGGTTCGCTGACTCTGTACACATACAAGAAGGGTGAACGCACCCTGCTGGCTGTGGTCAAGTAAGCTTCCGCTTCTGCAGCTTCTGCATGAAGAACGCGCCTGATGAAAGTCAGGCGCGTTTTTTATTGCCGATACAATTTTATGGAAATGCTGCAGGCAATAAAAAAGCGCCCTTGCGGACGCTTCCAATAACAGACCGGCTGAACCTGCGCCGGCTTGCTTTGCTTAGATTGCTTACTTCAGCGACAGCACCCATTTCACCAGCGTGCGCGCCTCAGCTTCCGACACTTGCGCGTTGGCCGGCATCGGGATCGCGCCCCACACGCCGGAACCGCCCTTCAACACTTTTTGCGTCAGCTTGTCTTCGGCGTCTTTCTGGCCTTTGTACTTTGCCGCCACGTCCTTGAACGCCGGACCGACGATCTTGGTCTGGACCGAGTGGCAGGCCATGCAGTTCTTTGCCTTGGCCAGGTCTGCATTGGCAGAAGCCTGGGCGGAGACACCAAATGCCAGTACAGCGGATGCGATGAACAAAAGCTTTTTCATTATTACCCTCCAGGAAGTTCTGCGTATTCTACAACTGATTGGAAGGGCAGCTGTATGCGCCAGCGCATATAAACATCATGTTTTTCAATGCGCATCGAACAAATAAAAACGAGATGCATTTACTTGCGAAGAGTCCATGAAAAAAGCCGGATCGCTCCGGCTTTTTTAGTTCTTCGCTCTCAGCCCGTCACCGCTCCCTTGCTGGCCGTCGACGCCAACGTCGCGTACTTGGCCAGCACGCCGCGTGTGTAGCGCGGCGCCGGTTGTTTCCAGTGGCTGCGGCGGCGCTCGATTTCTGCGTCGTCGACATTGAGCTGGATCAGCAGCCGGCGCGCGTCGATGGTGACCGAGTCGCCCTCTTCCACCAGGCCGATGACACCGCCGACGAACGCTTCCGGCGCCACGTGGCCGACTACCATGCCCCAGGTGCCGCCGGAGAAACGGCCGTCGGTGATCAGGCCGACCGACTCTCCCAGGCCCTTGCCGATCAAGGCGGAGGTCGGCGCCAGCATTTCGGGCATGCCGGGGCCGCCCTTCGGTCCCAGGTAGCGCATCACGAGCACATCGCCCGGCTTGATCTTGTCGGCCAGGATGGCGTCCATGGCGCTGTATTCGTCATCGAACACGCGCGCCGGGCCGGTGATGACGGGGTTCTTCAGGCCGGTGATTTTGGCCACGCAGCCTTCCGGCGCCAGGTTGCCCTTGAGGATGGCCAGATGGCCTTGCTGGTAGAGCGCTTTGTCGATGGGGCGGATGACATCCTGGTCGGCGCGCAACGCGGGGACGTTTTCCAATTCCTCGGCGAGCGTCTTGCCGGTGATGGTCAGGCAATCGCCGTGCAGCATGCCGGCTTCGTGCAGCACCTTCAGCACGGCCGGAATGCCGCCGGCCTTGTGCAGGTCGGTGGCGACGTATTTGCCGGACGGCTTGAGATCGCAGATGACCGGGACTTTCTGGCGCACGCGCTCGAAATCGTCGATGGTCCATTCGACTTCCGCGGCGTGGGCGATGGCCAGGAAATGCAGCACCGCGTTGGTGGAGCCGCCGGTGGCCATGATCAGGCTGACGGCGTTCTCGATCGACTTGCGCGTGATGATGTCGCGCGGCTTGATGTCCTTCTTGACGGCTTCGACCAGCACGCGAGCCGACTCGGCTGCGGAGCCGGTCTTTTCGTCGTCGGGGTTGGCCATGGTCGACGAGTAGAACAAGCCCATGCCCAGGGCTTCGAACGCCGACGACATGGTGTTGGCGGTGTACATGCCGCCGCAGGAACCGGACGAAGGACAGGCGTTGCGCTCGATGCCGTCGAAGTCTTCCTGCGACATGCGGCCGGCGGAGAACTCACCGACGGCTTCGAAGGCCGAGACGATGGTCAGGTCCTTGCCCTTCCAGTTGCCCGGCTTGATGGTGCCGCCGTAGACATAGATGCCCGGCACGTTGGTGCGCGCCAGCGCGATCATGCCGCCTGGCATGTTCTTGTCGCAGCCGCCGATGACGACGACGCCGTCCATCCACTGGCCGTTGACGGCAGTCTCGATACAGTCGGCAATGACTTCGCGCGAAATCAGCGAATACTTCATGCCTTCCGTGCCCATCGACATGCCGTCGGAAATGGTCGGCGTGCCGAACACCTGCGGATTGGCGCCGGCCTGTTTGATCGCGGAAATCGCCACGTCGGCCAGCTTCTGCAGGCCGGAGTTGCATGGCGTGATGGTGGAATGGCCGTTGGCGACGCCGATCATCGGCTTGTCGAAATCTTCCTTTTCGTAGCCCAGGGCGTAATACATCGAGCGGTTGGGGCTACGCGAAACGCCTTGCGTAATGTTCTTTGAACGGCGGTTGAATGGCATGCTGGTCTCCTGGGGAATTGAACGACGTCGAATTGAAACGGCGTCGAATTGATCGGGGGTATCTCGAACGGAACCCTTGTGGTCCACACCAGAAGCGAAACTGGCGCGAACCTGTCCGTCAAGGCGCGGACGCGGTTCTGGCTGCCGGTTAGATTGCCTTGCGCGATGCCTGCTGTCAAATATATGATTCATTACCGATAAATATGGATTGCATATTACTAAAATGAACACCGAGTCCCGTCTGGAATTGCGCCAACTACGCTATTTCGTCGCCGTTGCCGAAGAAAAACACTTCGGCCGCGCCGCCGTGCGGCTGCACATGACGCAACCGCCGTTGTCGCAAACCATCCAGGCGCTGGAGGAAATGCTGGGTACGCCGCTGTTCGCGCGCACCAAGCGCAGCGTCGCATTGACGCCGGCCGGACTGGCGCTGCTGCCCGAAGCGCAGCGCATCCTGCAACAGGCCGGCGCCCTGCCCGACCTGGCGCGGCGGGCTGCCAGCGGCGCTTCCGGACTGCTGTCGCTGTCGTTCATCTCGACTGCCGACTACAGCATCCTGCCGCCGCTGCTGCAACGCTTCCGCGCGCGCTATCCGCAGGTGCAGATCGACCTGCGCGAAGCCACCACCGATATCCAGCTGGAAGACCTGATGCAGGGCAAGATCGACGCCGGCTTGCTCTTGCCGCCGCTGCCGGACAAATCCCAGGCCGCGCTCGACTACCTGCCGCTGCTGTCGGAGCCGCTGGTTGCGGCGGTCCCGAGCGGCGTAGTGCGCGGCAAGAACGCCGTAGCGCTCAAGAGCCTGCGCGAGCTGCCGCTGATCATTTTCCCGCGCCGCATTTCACCGGCCTTCCATGACACCATCCTGAGCTGTTTCCGTGACGCCGGCGTGACGCCGCACATCGGCCAGGAGGCGATCCAGATGCAAACCATCGTCGGCCTGGTGTCGGCTGGCATGGGCATGGCACTTGTGCCACAATCCGTGTCTAACCTGCAGCGTCCCGGCGTCGATTACCGCCCGCTCAGCGGCAAGACACCGCTGATCGAAACCGGGCTGGCCTGGCGGCGCGACAGTGCGTCGCCGGTGCTGCGAGCGTTTCTTGACATGGTGGCGACGCCGCCGGCCTGAGAACCTGTTCCGAGCCGGTCTGCCGCCTTCATTACCCACTATCGTTTGAAAGAGTTTCCATGCTGATCCACCCGATGCCCGACCCGATCGCCTTTTCCATCGGCCCGCTACAGGTGCACTGGTACGGCCTGATGTACCTGCTGGCATTCGCCCAGTTCATCGCGCTCGGCCGCCTGCGCATCAGGCAACCGCACATTGCCGCAGTCGGCTGGAAGAAAGAAGACCTCGACGACATGCTGTTCTATGGCGTACTGGGCGTGGTCATCGGCGGGCGTCTCGGCGAAATCCTGTTCTACAACCCGAGCTACTATTTCGCCAATCCGGCCGACATGATCGCCGTGTGGAAAGGCGGCATGTCCTTCCACGGCGGCTTCCTCGGCGTGCTGATCGCCATGTATATCTGGGGACGCAAGCGCGGCCGCCATCTGATGGACATCATGGATTTCATCGCACCGATGGTGCCGCTGGGCTATGCCGCCGGTCGCCTGGGAAACTTCATCAACGCCGAATTGCCCGGCCGCGTCGCCGATGCGTCGCTGCCGTGGGCCATGATCTGGCCCAACGTCGACAACCTGCCGCGCCATCCTTCGCCGATCTACCAGATGCTGGTCGACGGCATCCTGCTGTTCATCGTGCTGTGGTTCTTCGCGCGCAAGCCGCGCCCGCGCATGGCGGTGGCCGGGATGTTCTCGCTGCTGTATGGCTGCGCGCGCTTCTTCACCGAGTACTTCCGTACGCCGGACTACAACGTCAGCTTCGGCGGCATCACGATTTCGGCGGGCCAGATGCTGTCGGTGCCGATGATCGTACTGGGGATCGCGCTGTTGATTGTCGCGTACAAGCGAAATACGGTTACCTCTCCTGCCTGAAGATCACCGTCTCGGGTTGACAATCGAAGCCGTCGACGATCTCCCTCTCAAGACCTATTGTGAGGGACGTATTCAGGCTGAGCGGTGATGACGCTGTTGCGGCATTGAAGATGGAGAAAATTCGTCCCTGAATTTCGGACACCCGCTACAGCGAAGTAGTCAGTTCGGTGAGCCATGCCGGTGAATGGTCGAGCAGGAAGACTTCCACCGGTTTGTCCCATCCCGTGAGGGTGAGCATGCCGATGGCGATGAACAACACGCCCAGCACATTCTTCCCCCACGAACCGGCGCCTTGCAGTTTCCCGCGCATCTTCTGCATCGCCTGACGCGACAGCATGCCCAGCAAGGCAATCGGCAAACCCGCCCCCAATCCGAACACCGCCATCATCGCCACAATTTGCGGCAAGTCACGCCCCTGGCTGGCCAGGGTAATCGCCGCGCCCAGCGTCGGACCGACGCAAGGACTCCAGATCAGGCCGAGCAGCAAACCCACCAGAAACTGCCCGCGCAATCCGCCGGGATTCAGCGCCGACAATATCTGGCTGCCGGCGCCGCTGGCGCCTGAGGTGGCAACGGCAAAGCGCTCCTGTAATTTCTTCGACAACAGCACGACACCGATCAGGACCAGAACGATCGCAGCCACCAGCTGAAAGTCGCCCTGCCCGACTCCCAGACGCGCGCCGGCGCTTGCCAGTGCGGTGCCGATCACGGCGAACGAGGCTGACATGCCGGCCGCAACTGCGAATGGGCCGTAGCGATGCTCGTGGATGGCCGAGCCGATGATCACCGGCAGCAGCGGCAACACGCAAGGCGACAAGGTCGAGAGCACGCCTGCCGCCAATGCGATGAAATAGGAGGCGACGCCGAATTCCATGGTGCTTGCTTTCAGGCCTCGATCACAGCGCCTTGTTGATCAGGCTGTCGATGGATGCCTTGCGCGTGTCGCCGGTGGAACGTCCCTGCTCCTTGCCGCCCTTGAAGACGATCAGCGTGCTTTGTTGCGAGACATTGAATGCCTTGACAACATCCTTCTGCGCATCGAAGTCGACTTCAAGGAAGCTGACATTCTTGAACGCCGGATCCTTGATCAGCGCGGAGACGATGGGGTCCTGTGCCCGGCAGGTAGGGCACCAGTCGGCGTGAACATGGATGACGACCGGCTTGCCGCTCTTGTTGAGCGCGTCGAACTGCGCCTGCGTGTAATGCTGGCCGGCAGCTGAGACCGAAGCGGCGACACCGACTTGCAGGAGGATGAAAACGACGAGCGTTTTGAGGATTTTCATGATGTTTCCTTTGGTTGCCTGGAAGAACATGGTTTGATTGCGGACCACTACGTTGCCTGCCTTTTGGTCGTTCGATTCCGGGAAATCTTACAGTTTGTTTGCCCATCGTGTTTTAACGTTGCAAAAACAAAAAAGCACATGCATCGGATAGTCGATGTATGTGCCTCCATATTGACGCCGCCGACACGGCTTCAGATCAGATATTGTCGTTGCCGATGATCGTGTCGTTGATTGTCGCCTCTGGAAACAAAAGCGCCATTGCCTTCCATAATCCCGAGATCCAGGTTGTGAAATTCTGACGACAGGCGAATACGACAAGGCCCCTGTTGCAAAACAAGGGCCTTGCGTATTTATGATGCGGTATTTTTAGAACGAATAGCGCAGACCGACCGTCAGCAGATTGTTCTTGAGATTGCTGGAACCGATACGTTCGTACTCGGCGCGGACCGCGACGCTTTTCGTGAAGTTGTATTCAGCTCCAGCTCCCAGCAACAAGGCGGTATTGGTGCCGTCCGTACCGGTGTAAATCCCTCTTGAGGTGGTTTTCCCATTCTGAGCCGCCACGCCGATTTTCCCGAGAAGAGAAAAATGATCGGCCAACGGCAACATCCCCACACCGCTCAAAGAAACCACGTTTGTTTTGAGTTCAAAAGATGAGTTGCCATTCGTCCGCTTGTACGTACCCAGATCGGCGTATTGCAATTCCAGTGCCCAATTCTTGTTGAACTGGTATCCGCCAAAAACCTTGTAGTTCGTCGTGTTCTTATCTTCCTTGTAGTTGGTATCTCTCTGGATATCAATCGTGGTTTGCGCCGCTCCAACCCCCGCACCGATATACCAGCCGGCTTCCGCAGCATTGGAAGTTCCGGCGACACCCGCGAGCAACGCGGCGGCAATCAGTGCTTTTGTAGTTAATTTCATGAGTTTCCTATATGGATGATTCTTCAAATCGGACAAACTTGATACCTAGGAATAGGTTCCATTCCGGGTATCAAGTCCGGTTTGATGAGAAGAGATCATCCGAGTTTCGTCCTGACTGGACTCGAAACTATCGAGCATTACGAAAGCCATGAATTTTCGAAAAAATTCATGTGCGATCACTCAATCAATAGGAAAACAGATCGTTAAATACGCAGTGAGCTGGCCGCCTTGGCCAGTGCGGTGATCTTGTGCCAGTCGCCGATCTCGATGGCGTTCTTCGGCGTCAGCCAGGAACCGCCGACGCAGGCCACGTTCTTCAAGGCCAGGAACTGCGACGCGGTCTCTTGCGAGATGCCGCCGGTCGGGCAGAACGTGACATCGCCCAGCGGACCGGCGATCGCGTTGAGCATGCCGATGCCGCCCGCCGGCACCGCCGGGAACAGCTTCAACTGGCGGAAGCCCGCTTCGCGCGCGGCCATCACTTCCGATGGCGTCATCACGCCCGGCAGCAAAGGCAGGCCGCTGGACTTGGCCGCAGCGATCAGCGCAGCCGTCAGGCCGGGCGAGACGCCGAATACGGCGCCTGCATCGCGCGAGGCGGCGAATTCTTCCGGGCTGGTCAGGGTGCCGACGCCGACAATCGCCTCAGGCACCTGCTCCGCGATGGCGCGGATCGCCGGCAAGCCGTGTTCGGTGCGCAGGGTCACTTCAAGCACGCGAATACCGCCTGCCACCAGCGCCTTGGCCAGCGGCACCGCGTGTTCCAGTTTGTCGATGGCGATCACCGGAATGACCGCCGAGGTACGCATGATGTCTAGGATATTCATACTGTCGCTTTCTCATTTTCCAAAACCGGCGGCAAACCGAAGCTGGTGCCGCCCTCTTCCGCCGCGCTTACCGAAGCGCGGAATACGCTGAACAATTCGCGACCCATGCCGGTCTGGTTTCCCGACAGGTCGGCGGTTTCCGAGGTGCGCGAAGCCCACTCGGCTTCCGAAACCAGCGCTTCCAGAATGCCGGCTTCCGCGTCCAGACGAATCATATCGCCAGTCCGCACAAAACCCAAAGGACCGCCGGCCAGCACTTCCGGCGTCACGTGAATCGCCGCCGGCACTTTGCCCGATGCGCCCGACATGCGGCCGTCGGTGACCAGCGCCACGTGGCGGCCCTTGTCCTGCAGGATGCCCAGCGCCGGCGTCAGCGCATGCAGTTCCGGCATGCCGTTGGCGCGCGGCCCCTGGAACGTCAGGACGGCGACAAAATCCTTGTCCAGCTCGCCGGCCTTGAAGGCCTTCATGAAGGCTTCCTGCGAGTGGAACACGATGGCCGGCGCCTGCACGGCGCGATGCTCATGCTTGACGGCCGAGACCTTGATGACCGAGCGGCCCAGATTGCCTTGCAACAGCTTGAGGCCGCCATCTGCCGAGAACGGGTTGGCCGCGGGACGCAAGACGGTATCGTCGCCACTGTCCTTCGGCGTCGCCTTCCACGTGACCTTGCCGGCCTCGTCGAACAGCGGCTCGGTGGCATGCGCGCGCAAACCCTGGCCGAGGATGGTCATGACGTCGTCATGCATCAGGCCGGCATCGATCAGTTCGCGCAGCACGAAGCCGGTGCCGCCGGCGGCGTGAAAATGATTGACGTCGGCGGTGCCGTTCGGATAGATGCGCGTGACCAGCGGCACGACCGACGACAGCTTGGAGAAGTCGTCCCAGTCGATCACCAGGCCGGCCGCCTTGGCGATGGCGACCAGATGCAGCGTGTGATTGGTGGAGCCGCCCGTCGCCAGCAGCGCGACGATGGCGTTGACGATGGACTTCTCGTCGACCAGACGGCCTACCGGCGTGTACTGCTGGCCTTGGGCGGTAATCTTCAGCGCCTGTTTGGCGGCGGCGGCGGTCAGCGCGTCGCGCATCGGCGTATTCGGCGTGATGAAGGCGGAACCCGGCAAATGCAGGCCCATCGCTTCCATCAGCATCTGGTTACTGTTGGCGGTGCCGTAGAACGTGCAGGTGCCGGCGTCGTGGTAGGACTTGGATTCGGCTTCGAGCAATTCGGCGCGGCCGATCTTGCCTTCGGTGTACAACTGGCGGATCTTGACCTTTTCGCTGTTGGTCATGCCGCTGGTCATCGGACCGGCGGGAACAAATACCGCCGGGATGTGGCCGAAATGCAATGCGCCGATCAGAAGACCCGGCACGATCTTGTCGCACACGCCCAGATACAGCGCGGCGTCGAACATGTTGTGCGACAGCGCGACCGCAGTGCCCATGGCGATGGCGTCGCGCGAGAACAGCGACAGTTCCATGCCGGTCTGGCCTTGCGTGATGCCGTCGCACATGGCGGGCACACCGCCGGCGAACTGCGCCACGCCGCCGTCTTCACGGACCGCATCGCGGATGATTTGCGGGTAACGCTCAAAAGGTTGATGCGCCGACAACATGTCGTTGTACGACGAAACGATGGCGACGGAAGGCGCGCGGTCCTGCTTCAGCTTGAGCTTGTCGTTGGCGGGAAAAGCCGCGAAGCCGTGCGCCAGGTTGGTACACGACAGCGCCCCGCGTTGCACGCCTTCATGGCGCGCGGCGTCGAGGCGGGCGAGATAGGCGGTGCGATAAGGCCGACTACGTTCGGCGATGCGTCGCGTGACGCTGGCTAAGGTAGCGTTGAGAGACATGTTGGGTTCCTGATAGCGTTAACAAATGTAATTTTACTACAAAATTTTAAATAAAACTTCCTCTTTCGCTTGTTTTATCTGGCTACATTTAATTGAAACCATTTTTCATTTCCAACCACTAACGACTGTAAACAGGCGCTGTACGGGATACTACCGATCTTGCACGACAATTAATATTGTAGTGAAATTACCATAAAAGTAGTAAATCCTGTATAGTAAAGATTCTTCCAGACCCATCACCTCAGTCAAGATTGCAGAACATGCCGCATACAGCACTCCCCGCGACCGCAGCCTTCCAAGCACTTTTGTCTCACCATGCCGAGGTCCGCGACCGCCACATGCGCGACCTGTTTGCCGCCGATCCCCAGCGCTTCGACAACATGACCGTCAAGGCCGCCGGCATCCTGTTGGATTACTCCAAAAACCGTGTCGACCATACTACGCTCAAGTTGCTGTTCGAGCTGGCGCGCGAACGTGGCGTGGAGCGGCAGCGCGCCGCCATGTTCAGCGGCGAGAAGATCAATTTCACCGAACACCGCGCCGTCCTGCACACCGCCCTGCGCGCACCGCGCGGCCAGGCCCTGATTGTTGATGGACAGCACGTAGGCGAGGACGTTCATGCCGTATTGGATCGCATTCACAGCTTCACCGAACGCGTGCGCGAGAGCCAGTGGCTGGGCCTGAGCGGCAAGCCGATCACCGACATCGTCAACATCGGCATCGGCGGCTCGCATCTGGGCCCGCAAATGGCGTGCACGGCGCTGCGCACCTTCGCCCATCCGCGCCTGACGATGCACTTCGTCTCCAACGTCGATGGCCACGATCTGCACGATGTGCTGCAACGCGTTGACGTTGAGACAACATTATTCATCGTCGCCTCCAAGACCTTCACCACCCAGGAAACCATGATGAACGCCGGCTCGGCGCGCGACTGGTTCCTGCAGCGCGCCGCTGCGGCCGATCTGGCGAAACACTTCGTCGCGGTCTCGACCAATACGGAAGCGGTACGCGCCTTCGGCATCGACACCGACAACATGTTCCCGTTCTGGGATTGGGTTGGCGGACGCTACTCGATGTGGTCGTCGATCGGACTGTCGATTGCGCTGGCGATCGGCTTCAAGAATTTCAGCGAGCTGCTGGCGGGCGCCCATGCGATGGACAAGCATTTCTGCGAAGCGCCGCTGGAACGCAACATGCCCATCATCCAGGCCCTGATCGGCATCTGGAACCGCAACTGCTTCAACAGCGAATCGCTGTCGATCGCTCCTTACCATCACGACCTGCGCCACTTCCCGGCTTACCTGCAACAGCTGGAAATGGAGAGCAACGGCAAGCGCATCACGCGCGACGGCAGCGCCGTCGGCGTGGCGACCTGCCCGTTCATCTGGGGCGATGTCGGCACCAACGGCCAGCATGCGTTTTTCCAGCTGCTGCACCAGGGCACCGACATTACACCGATCGACTTCATCGCCGTGCTGCACGCGACGCACGACCTGCCCGGCCATCATGCGGTGCTGCTGGCCAACTGCTTCGCGCAGTCGGAAGCCTTCATGCGCGGCAAGCAAGCGGAAGAGGTGCGCGACGACCTGAAGAAGCTGGGCGTGGACGACGATGAAATCAATTTCCTGCTGCCGCACAAGACTTTCAACGGCAACCGTCCGAGCAACACGCTGCTGCTCGACGCATTGACGCCGGCCACGCTGGGCGCCCTGATCGCGCTGTACGAGCACAAGACCTTTGTGCAAGGCACGATCTGGGGCATCAACAGTTTCGACCAGTGGGGCGTGGAACTGGGCAAAGTGCTGGCCAAGACCATCCAGTCCGAACTCGCCGGCGAAGCGGTGCCGGCACGGCACGACTGCTCCACCAATGCACTGATTGCGTTGGCAAAGAAGGCCTTGTCCGATACGCAGGATTGATACGCAACAATATTGCCTGCCTCATACGCGAACTTGCGTTGACCTGAACAACAACCCGTTAAGAAGACTGCTATGGCTATTTCCGATTTTGACCTGGTTTTATTCGGCGGCACCGGCGACCTGGCGATGCGCAAGCTGCTGCCGGCGCTGTACGCCCGCGACCGCGCCCGTGATCTGATGCCGAGCGCGCGCATCATCTGTATCGGCCGCGACAACAAGAGCAATGAAGATTTCCTGCAGATCGTGGAAAAGAATTCCAAGCCGCACGTCAGCAGCGCCACTCTGGACGCCGACGTCTGGCAGCGCTTCTGCGGCCGCATCCAGTACGTCTCGCTGAACGCCAAGGAACCGGCGACCTACCAGAACCTGGTCGCGGCCATGCGCGACGATCCCGCCATCTCGCGGGTGTTCTACCTGGCCACCCCGCCGACGCTGTTTTCCATGATCTGCGACAACCTGTCGCAAGCCGGACTGGCGACCGCCAATGCGCGCGTGGTGCTGGAAAAACCGCTCGGCCACGACCTCGAAAGCGCCAAGGACATCAACAAGCAGGTCGGCCGCTATTTCAACGAATCGCAGATCTTCCGCATCGATCACTACCTCGGCAAAGAGGCGGTGCAAAACCTGCTGGCCCTGCGCTTCGGCAACGTGCTGTTCGAACCGCTGTGGCGCCGCGAATGGATTTCCGACGTGCAGATCACCATCGCCGAAGAGCTTGGCGTAGGTGGCCGCTTCGACTACTACGACACCTCGGGTGCGCTGCGCGACATGCTGCAAAACCATTTGCTGCAATTGCTGTGCATCGTCGCGATGGAACCGCCGGTATCGAATTCGGCCGATTCCGTGCGCGATGAAAAACTGAAGGTGCTGCGTTCGCTCAAACGCTTCACGCCGAGCACCCTGGCCATGAACGTGGTGCGCGGCCAGTATCGCGCCGGCCATGTCAACGGCGTCGCCGTGCCCGGCTATCGCAAGGAGGAAGACGCCAATCCCGATTCGCGCACCGAGACCTTCGTTGCGGTCAAGGCCGAGATCGACACCTGGCGCTGGGCCGGCGTGCCGTTCTACCTGCGCACCGGCAAGCGCATGGCCGACAGCCTGGCTGAAATCGTGGTTCGTTTCAAGAGCGTGCCGCATTCGATCTTCGCGCACAATAGCCGCAGCACGCCGAATTGCCTGGTGATCCGCCTGCAGCCGGATGAAGGCCTGCACATGAACCTGATGGCCAAGACCCCGGGCGACGGCATGCGCCTGAAACCGGTGGAACTGGAACTGGATTTCCGCGAAAAATTCAAGACGCCGCGCATGGAAGCCTACGAGCGCCTGCTGCTCGACGTGCTGCGCGGCCAGCTCACGCTGTTCATGCGCAGCGACGAACTGGAAGCGGCCTGGGAATGGGTGGAACCGATCCTGGAACACTGGGACCAGGAAGAAAGCGATCCGATCCCCTACAGCGCAGGCACCTGGGGCCCGGCCGCCGCCAGCGCGCTGATCGGTCGCGACGGTCTCCAGTGGCGTGAAGAAGCGCTGCCGGAAGTTTAAGTTTTAACCATGCCGCAGGATGACAACATCGTCTCGCGGCATTCCACATCGGAGACTCAGCAAAGTCCATGCTACTCGACTCGATCCGTACGCACATCAACTCGCTTTCCAAATCGGAAAAGAAGGTGGCGGCCGCCATCCTCGCCAATCCGCAACTGGCGCTGCAGGAAAACCTGACGGCGCTGGCGAAGAATGCCGAAGTGTCGGAGCCGACCGTGATCCGTTTCTGCCGCGCCATCGGCTATGAAGGCTGGCACGACTTCAAGCTGAAGCTGGCGCAAAGCCTGGCGCTGGCCTTGCCCGGTGCGGACGAATCGCTGGCGCAGGACGACCTCGCAGTGGACCTGGTCAACAAGATCTGCAGCCGCTCGATCAACACGTTGCTGGACCTGCGCAATCACCTCAATCCCGACGCCATCCAGCTGGCGCTCGACGTGCTGGCGCGCGCCAGCAAGATCGAGTTCTACGGCCAGGGCACCTCGGGCATCGTGGCCAACGATGCGCAACACAAATTCTTCCGCTCCGGTGTGCCCACCGTGGCCTACTCCGATCCACACATCCACAGCATCGCCGCCTCCCTGCTCCAACCCGGCGACGCCGTGGTGGCGATCTCGCAGCGCGGCGGCAATGCGGCGCTGCTGCGCAGCGTGCAGCTGGCGCGCAAGGGCGGCGCCGACATCATCGTGCTGGGCCCCAGCGGCACGCCGCTGGCCGAACTGGCGACTGTCCTGGTGCCGATCGATCTCAGTTTCAACATTGACCCGTACACGCCGATTTCGGCGCGCCTGGCGCATCTGGTAGTGATCGATATTCTTGCGGTGGGACTGGCGCTGCGGCGCGGCCCGGAATTCCGCAAGAAGATGCAAAATGCTCAGAAGTCGCTGCAAAAATTCGACATGCAATTCGATTCGTTCTTCCGCTGACTCATTGGCTGATCCCTTACGCCGAGCCCTGTTCATGAATTCGACTATGAAACAAACCACCGCTTTCCGTACCCCCGCCTTCCTGCACGAACGCCTGCAACGCGACATCGGGTTCTTCACGCAGCATGCTTTCGACCCGGCCGGCGGCTTCTTCCATTACCTCAACGATGACGGCAGCGTGTACGACAACAGCCGCCATCTGGTCAACAGCACGCGCATGGTGTTTTGCCACGCGCTGGCCTACCGTTTCAACGGCAAGGAAGAACATCGCGACGCGGTGCGCCACGGCCTCCGGTTTTTGCAGGAACAGCACTGGCAACCGAGCTACGGCGGCTATGCCTGGGTGCTCAATGACGGCGTCCCGGTCGACCGCACCCAGCATTGCTACGGCCTGGCGTTTGTGCTGCTGGCGTACGCCCATGCGCTGGAGATCGGCATCGGGGAAGCGCGCGCGCATATCGACGCCACCTTCGACCACATGGAAAAGCTGTTCTGGTCCGAACAGCACGGTCTCTACGCCGACGAAGCGACGCCTGAAGGCGTGGTCTCGGACTACCGCGGCCAGAACGCCAACATGCACAGCTGCGAAGCCTTGCTGGCCGCCTTCGAGGCGACCGGCGAACCGCGCTTCCTGCATCGCGCCGAACGCCTCGCCCGCAACATCACGGTGCGCCAGGCCGCACTGGCGAACGGCTGGATCTGGGAACACTACAACGCCGACTGGAAGATCGACTGGGAATACAACCGGCACGACAACACCAACATGTTCCGTCCCTGGGGCTACCAGCCCGGCCACATGACCGAATGGGCCAAGCTGCTGCTGATCCTCGAGCGCCATGCCGAGCATCTGCAGGACGATGCGAGCTGGCTGGCGCCACGGGCGCGGGCGCTGTTCGACGCCACCATTCCGGTGGCATGGGACGAGGAGCACGGCGGCCTGTTCTACGGCATCGCGCCCGACAACAGCGTCTGCGACGGCGACAAGTATTTCTGGGTGCAGGCCGAGTCGCTGGCGACCGCCTCCCTGCTGGCGCAACGCACCGGCGAAGATATCTACTGGGAAGTCTACGACCAGCTGTGGCAGTACAGCATGCAGCACCTGATCGATCAGGATCGCGGCGGCTGGTATCGCATCCTCCGGCGCGACAACCAGCGCTACGGTCCTGAAAAACCGCCGCACGGCAAGACCGACTTCTACCATCCGCTCGGCGCCTATCTGGAATCGCTGACCGCCATCGGCGCGCCGCTGCCGAAAAAGCGATAAGCGCGATCGGCCGCGTTAGAATGTCGTTTAGTTCATTACCTCGAGATTGACTGCCATGACCCAGCTAGACCAACTCAAGCAATTCACCACCATCGTGGCCGACACCGGCGACTTCCAGGCCATGAAGGCGTTCGCGCCGCAAGACGCGACCACCAATCCGTCGCTGATCCTGAAGGCGGTGCAGAAGGACGAATACAAGCCCTTGCTGGAAAAGATCGTGCGCGAACACGCCGCGCTGAGCACGGACGGCATCATCGACCAGTTGCTGGTGGCGTTCGGGCTGGAAATCCTGAAACTCATCCCCGGCCGCGTCTCGACCGAAACGGACGCGCGCCTGTCATTCGACACCGAAGGCACCATCGCCAAGGGTCGTGCGCTGATCAAGTTGTACGAAGCCGCCGGCATCCGGCGCGAACGCATCCTGATCAAGATTGCGTCGACCTGGGAAGGCATCCGCGCAGCGGAAGTATTGGAACAGGAAGGCATCCGCTGCAACCTGACCCTGCTGTTCTCGTTGCCGCAAGCGATCGCCTGCGCCGACGCCAAGGTCCAGCTGATCTCGCCGTTCGTCGGCCGCATTTATGACTGGTTCAAGAAATCCTCCGGCCAGGATTACACCGGTGCCGACGACCCGGGCGTGCAATCGGTGCGCAGCATCTACACCTACTACCGCAAGTTCGGCTACGCCACCGAAGTCATGGGCGCGAGCTTCCGCAACACCTCGCAGATCGTCGAACTGGCCGGCTGCGACTTGCTGACCATCAGCCCGGACCTGCTGAAGCAGCTGGCCGAAAGCGATGCACCGGTACAACGCAAACTGAGCAAGGAAACTGCGCAATCGGCCGATCTCAAGAAAATCTCGCTGGACGAAAAGAGCTTCCGCCTGGCGCTCAACGACGACGCCATGGCATCGGAAAAACTGTCGGAAGGCATCCGCCTGTTCTGCGCCGACGCCGTCAAGCTGGACAAGATCGTCGACGGTTTGCGCTGATTTTCACTGATCCTCCGCCTCCTCTGCAGCGGACAGGCGAGGCAAAAAAAAGAGGCGACATGGTCGCCTCTTTTTTATGGAGAAAATCCTTCCGCTTACATCTTCTCGGTTTCGCCCGATTTCGGCTGCCACTTCATCAGGCGCTTCTCGATCACACCCACGGCGACGTCCAGCACCAGCGCAAACGCGGTCAGCACGACGATGCCGGCGAACACCGTGTTGATGTCGAAGCTGCCTTCCGCCTGCAGAATCAGATAGCCGACGCCGCGCGCCGAACCCAGGTATTCACCCACCACGGCGCCGACGAAGGCCAGGCCGATGGAAGTATGCAAGCTTGAAAACACCCACGAGGTCGCCGACGGCAGATAGACCGTGCGCAGCAATTGACGCGCGTTGGCGCCGAGCATGCGGGCGTTGGCCAACACGACCGGGCTGACTTCCTTGACGCCCTGATAGACGTTGAAGAACACGATGAAGAACACCAGCGTCACCGCCAGCGCCACCTTGGACCAGATGCCCAGGCCGAACCACATCGCGAAGATCGGCGCCAGGATCACGCGCGGCATCGAGTTGGCGGCCTTGACGTAAGGATCGAGGATCGCCGACGCCACCGGCGACAACGCCAGCCACAGGCCGATGCCCAGGCCCAGCACGGTGCCGATGCCGAACGCCAGGACGGTTTCAGTCAGCGTGATCAGCAAGTGCGAATAAATTTCCGCCGGGAAGTTAAGCGTGAAGAATGTGGTGTCGCCGAAGCCGACTTCCAGCGAACCGCTGCCGACGGTGAACCACTGCCAGATGCGCACGGCGACCTTGAGCGGTTCGCCGAAGAAGAACGCGGTCTGTTCATTGCGGGTGGCGAAGTGCCAGACCAGCAGGACCACGACCAGCACCATCAATTGCCAGAAGCGCAGGTTTTTATGACTAGGTTTGAGGAGTTTCCACATGATGATTCTTTGCCCGATTTTTTATAGGTGCCGGCCGCCGTTGGCTTAAGCCGCGGTCTTCTGTTGTTGATATCCCTTGAGCACTTCATCGCGCAGGACCGACCAGATTTGCTGGTGCAGTTCGATGAAACGCGGATGCGTGCGAATTTCGGCGACGTCGCGCGGACGCGGCAGATCGATGGTGAATTCGCCGATGGGGTGCGTGGCCGGACCGGCCGACAGCACCACCACGCGGTCCGACATGGCGATCGCTTCGTCGAGGTCATGGGTGATGAACAGCACGGCTTTTTTCTTGGCGTTCCACAGGTCGAGCACTTCGTTTTCCATCAACTGGCGGGTCTGGATGTCGAGTGCCGAAAACGGTTCATCCATCAGGATGATGTCCGGATCCATGATCAGCGTCTGCGCCAGCGCCACGCGCTTGCGCATGCCGCCGGACAGCTGGTGCGGGTAGCGGTCGCCGAAACCCTTGAGTCCGACGCGCGCCAGCCATTGTTCGCCGAGCGCCTTGGCTTCGCCGGCATCGAGGCCACGGTATTGCAGGCCGGCGATGACGTTTTCCAGCGCGCTGCGCCACGGCATCAGCGCTTCCGCCTGGAACATGTAGCCGGCGCGCTTGTTGATGCCGACCAGTTCTTCGCCGAACACCTTGATGCTACCCGAGGAGGGTTGCAGCAGGCCGGCGCCGACGTTGAGCAGGGTCGATTTGCCGCAACCGGTCGGACCGACCACCGAGACGAACTCGCCCGGCGCGATCGCCAGCGTGGTGTTGGCAACCGCAGTGTAGCGCTGGGTGCGATCATCCTTGGAAACGAAGGTGCAGGTAATGTCGTCGAGGAAAAGTGCTGGCGTCATAGCGAGGAGTCTCCGGCCAGGCCGAATTCTTGTACGTTGAAAAAAACATCGGTAAGGATGGCGCATGCTGCATCGTCATCGCAAAAAATACGGTGCGGCAAATTGCAGACGGGCACCCGAAGGCGCCCGTGTATTTTGCCTTTGTTCAATGCCTACTTGTGCTTGGCATTGGCCTTCTTGGCAAATTCGTTGGTGTAAGTCCTGGACAGGTCGATCTTCTTGGTGGCCAGGTCAGGCTCAAACGCTTGCAGCGTGCGCAGCGCAGTGGCGGGGCCGGCGTCCGGGAAGATGCCGTCCGGCGACATCGCTTCGCGCACTTTCAGGAAAGCCGAAATGTACAGCGCACGGTCGCCCAGCAGATAGCTCTCCGGCACCGCCTTGATGATGTCGGAAGGACCGGCCTGCTGGATCCATTTGAGCGCACGCACCATGGCGTTGGTCAGCGCCTGGGTGGTGTTCGGATACTTCTTGATGAAGGCTTCCGGCGCATACAGCGTGGCTGCCGGCATCGGGCCGCCGAACACGGCGTTGGTGTCCTTCAGCGTACGGGTGTCGGCGATGGTCTTGATTTCGTTCTTTTGTTCCAGCATGGAGATGACCGGATCCAGGTTGGCGATCGCATCGATCTGGCCGGAGCGCAGCGCCGACAAGGCGCCTGCCGCGGCGCCGACACCGATGAAGGAGACGTCGGTCGGCTTGAGGCCGGCCTTGGCCAGCACGAAGCTGGCCATGATGCTGGTCGAGGAACCCGGCGCGGTGACGCCGATCTTCTTGCCCTTCAGGTCGGCCACGCTCTTGTAGTTCGGCATGGTCTTGTTGCTGACGGCCAGCACGATCTGCGGTGCGCGGCCTTGCAGCACGAAGGCGACGATGGGCTGGTTCTTTGCCTGCATGTTGATGGTGTGCTCGTAAGCGCCGGACACCACGTCCGCGCTGCCGCCCACCATGGCTTGCAGCGCCTTGGCGCCGCCGGCGAAGTCGGAGATCTCGACTTGCAGGCCTTCATCCTTGAAGTAACCCAGCTGCTCGGCGACCGTCAGCGGCAGGTAGTAGAACAGGTTCTTGCCGCCGACGGCGATGGAGACCTTCGGTTTTTCCAGCGCCTGGGCGAACAGGTTGGTGTTGAACGTCAGGTAGCCGGCCAGGAACAGCGCCAGGGCGATGGCGAATTGCTTCAGGTTGAATTTCATGTGGTCTCCTCCTATGAGCTTTGCGATATCTGCTTATGTTGCGCGGCAGTTTCCACTACCGTCAAATGACCTTGTCTTCGCGCAACTGTGCAATTTGTGCGTCATCATACCCCAGCGAACGCAAGATTTCAGCGTTATGCTGCCCAAGCTCAGGACCGATCCATTTGGTGCCGCCCGGCGTCTCCGACAATTTCGGCGTCACCGCCGGCAACTTGATCGGCGTACCGTCGGCAAACGCATGCTGTTCGAACATGTTGCGGGCCAGGAATTGCGGATCGGTCATCATGTCCCGCACCGAGTAAATTTTACCCACCGGCACGTCGGCCGCCTGCAAAATCGCCAGCGCATCGTCGATGGTCTTGCCGCTGCACCAGGCCTGGATCGCGCGGTCGATTTCTTCCGTACGCGGCACGCGGCCGTCGTTGCGCTCCAGTTGCGGATCGTTGGCCATGTCCGCGCGGTCAATGGCCAGCATCAGGCGTTTGAAGATGGCGTCGCCGTTGCCGGCGATCACGATGTTCTTGCCATCGGCGGTGGTGTAGGTGTTGGACGGTACGATGCCCGGCAAGGCGCCGCCGGTGCGTTCGCGCACCACGCCGGCCTGGTCGAACTCCGGCACCAGCGATTCCATCAGGTTGAAGACCGACTCGTACAGCGCGACGTCGACCATCTGGCCCTGCCCCGCCACGCGCAGTTCGCCATCCTTGCCGTTCCAGCGGCCGCCCGTGACGTCACGGTGGCGCAGCGCCATCATGGCGCCGATGACGCCATGCAAGGCGGCGACCGAGTCGCCGATGGAAATGCCGATACGCACCGGCGGACGGTCCTGATGGCCCGATACGTAACGGATGCCACCCATCGATTCGCCAATCGCGCCGAAGCCGGGCAAGTCCTTCAGCGGCCCGGTCTGGCCGTAGCCGGACAGGCGCACCATGATGGTGGCGGGATTGAGTTTCTTCAGGTCTTCGTAACCGAGGTTCCACTTCTCAAGCACGCCGGGGCGGTAGTTCTCGATGATGATGTCGGCTTCCAGCGCCAGCTTGCGTGCGATGTCCTGGGCCTGCGGATCCTTCATGTTGAGCGTCAGGCTTTTCTTGTTGCGCGCCTGCACCGACCACCACAGCGAGGTGCCGTCCTTGAGCACGCGCCACTGGCGCAGGGGATCGCCTACGCCGGGCGCTTCCACCTTGATGACGTCGGCGCCGAATTCAGCCAGCATGCGCGAGCAGAACGGGCCGGCGATCAGCGTGCCGAGTTCGAGTACTTTGATGCCGGCCAGCGGGCCGGACGATGGTGTCGTCGTTGTCATGAATGAGGCAGTGGCAGGTTATTTCATCAATCCGTTCTTGTCCATCCAGGCCTGCACCAGCGCAGCGACCTGATCGGAGTTGCGGTCCATCATCAGCATGTGGGAGTTGCCCTTGATGCCGTGCTGCGGCAGGTCGAGCCGGTCGGCCACGCCGCCTTGCGCGCGCAGCGCCTTCTGGAATTTATTCGGCGCCACGATGTATTGCTTCCAGGACGTATTCTGATCGATGAAATCGCCCCACACAAACAGGAAAGGAATATTTTTCAGCGCCGAGATATCGACCTTGTCGGGATCGGGCGCACCTGATCCTTCGACGGCGATGATGGCCTTGATCTTGTCCGGCGCATGCAGCGCGGCATTGATGGCGAAGTTGCCGCCCTGGCTGTGCACCACGATCACGCAGGGGCAGACCTTCTGCACCAGCGCGTCGTAGGCGGTCTGCGTGGCGGCGTCGTTGGTGGCCCAGCGCGGGATGCCCTGCTTGGAAAACTGGTCGTAGGCGGCGACCGGAAACTGCGTGCCGGGATAGGCGATGCGTTTGGCCGGATCGCTGTCGTAGGACCCTGCGCCGCCGATGCGGAACAATTCCCAGCCTTCCTGTTTGGTGCGGAAGAACGGCTCGGTTTTATAGACTTCGGGATAGCGCGACCAGGATGCGCGTCCTCGCTCCACCGCATCGGTCACGTAGACGGTATGACCTTGCGTCAGGAAAAATTGTTGCCAGCCGGGGGCGCCGTCAGGTTTGGTTTCCCAGGTCGTGCCGGCGAGGCCGCCGCCGTGCCACATGAGCAGCGGATAGCGCGCGCGGGGATTTTTGAGCCTGACGAACTGGGCGTACATCTGGCCGGTTTCAAAATCGCCGTTGGGATCGACCTTGCGCGGCGCGGCGCCTTCGGTGAAGACGATTTCGCGCGACGGCAATCCCGCCAGCGTCACCTGCCTGCCGCCGACATGGAAACTGCCGACTTCCGCGACTTCATAACTGCGATCCGCGGGCGAATCCGTGGGCGAGACTGCGCAACCGGCCAATGTCAACGCCAACGCCAGCAAGCTCGAACGACCGGAACAACGGGAAAGAAATTGCATGTTTGTCTCCAGCATGGATTTAATCATCCCTGACGTCTGCTCTGTGGCAGATCGTCCGTCATGATGCGCTGATCTTCGCGGCGTCGGATGGTCCGATGGTCGGATGATCAGGTGGCGCGTCGGTCCAGCATGGCGCGCGCGATGGTTCCTGCGTCCACGTATTCCAGTTCGCCGCCGACCGGCACGCCGCGCGCCAGGCGACTCACCTTGAGGCCGCGCGCCTTGAGCGTCTCGCTGATGTAATGCGCGGTGGCTTCGCCTTCGTTGGTGAAATTGGTGGCCAGCACGATCTCGGCAACCACGCCGTCGGTGGCGCGCGTGATCAGCTTCTCGATGTGGATGTCCTTGGGCCCGACGCCGTCCAGCGGCGACAGGCGCCCCATCAGCACGAAGTACAAACCCTTGAAGGTCAGCGTCTGTTCAATCATCAACTGATCGCTCGGCGTCTCGACCACGCACAGAATCGTGGTGTCGCGCCCGCCATCCTGGCAGGTGTCGCAGATGACTTGTTCGGTGAAGGTATTGCACAGAGCGCAGTGACGGATCGTCTCAGCCGCCTGCGCCAGCGCGCGGCTCAGTTGCAGGGCGCCGTCGCGGTCATGCTGCAGCAAGTGATATGCCATGCGCTGCGCCGATTTGGGACCGACGCCGGGAAGCGTGCGCAGGGATTCGGTGAGCTGGGTGAGACTGGACGGGGTTTTCAATTTCGGTCTGTGGTATGCCGGAAAACGGACAGCGCTTCGGCCGTCATGGATGGAACAAATTCGGTGATTTCATATTCGGCTACGCCGCCGATGTAAAACGGATCGGTCTCGATGATCGCTTCAACTTCGGCGCGATCGGCGGCATCGGCGATGATGATGCCGCCGCTGCGCGGGACCTTGCGGCCGGACATCAGGAACACGCCGTCGGCATACTGCTCGTTCAGGAATTGCTTATGCGCAGTCAGCAGCGAATCGATGTCGCTTGCCGGCTTGGTATAGGTAATCGAGATTACGAACATGATGCCTCCTCATGAAAGCAGCCTGCAAAATCATCGCGACAGCATAAGAGCCGCTAAAACACCGCCGGCGGCCTCTCACCTTGCCGCACGTTCGTACTGTCTACGTCGGCGCCTTGCCTTGTCGCGTCAGAACGGCATCTTGAAGCCTGGCGGCAAAGGCATGCCCGAGGTCATGCCCGCCATCTTTTCCTGCGAGGTTGCTTCAGCCTTGCGCACGGCGTCATTGAAGGCTGCGGCGACGAGGTCTTCCAGCATGTCCTTGTCGTCGGTCAACAGCGATGGGTCAATGGTGACGCGCTTGACGTCATTCTTACAGGTCATCACGACTTTGACCAGCCCTGCGCCGGACTGTCCTTCGACTTCGATCAATGCAAGCTGGTCCTGCATCTTCTTCATGTTGTCCTGCATCGCTTGAGCCTGCTTCATCAAGCCTGCCAGTTGGCCTTTCATCATGGTCATACTCCTTCGTAACTAAGTTGATTCATCTTGTATCAGCCGTGGTGGAAATGGAACATTCGGCACATTCGGCACATCCCCACTGCCCGGCAATCGGGTTCTTATCGGGTGCTCACAACGGCCGGATCGATCCCGGCACGATGGATGCGTCGAATTCCCGCATCATGACCTGCACGAACGGATCATTGTGCATGGTCTGCTCGGCTTCGCGTTGCCGCTCGGCGCGGTCGGCTTGCGCCCGGGCATTGGCCGTGAGCGCCACGGCGCCGATCTCGGTCTCGACGCGCACGCTCCGGTTGAATCGCTCGCCGAGAACGGCGGTCAGCTTTTCGATGTTGCCCGAGGCGCGCAGGGTTTCCACCGGGATCCGCAAATGGAAAATCACGCTGTTGCCGCTTTGTTCGCAGCGCACCAGTTCACTTTGCTGCGCCATCTGCGCCACCATGCCGCGCAGCGACAGATCGGCGGCCAGTTGCGGCCAGTTGCCGTCCCAGCCGAGTTCGGCGGCGACCTTGGCGGTCTGCGCGGCCATCGCCGGCGTAACGGTGCTGGCCGGCGCGGCAACGACGATGGCTTCGTCTGCGGCGATCACGATCGGCGCAGACGGGGCGGCATTGGCTACGGCGTTGCCTGCTGAATATTGTTCAGTTTTTTTTTGAGCAGCGGCTGCTGCCGGCTCTTCATCCCACGGTGGCGGCGCCCGTTCGTCCAGTGCCGCCGGAACCGCAGACGGAGCAGGAGCCGATGCGGCGACTGCAGGAGCAGGCGCAGGGGCCGGAGCCTGTACCGCGGGACGCGGCGAACTCTTGCCGGAGGCGGCACGGGCAGCTTCCAGCGCAGCGGCGCGTGCGGAATTGGCTGGCCCGGCAGACGCGGCCGGTGCCGCTGCGGCAGGACGCGCAACCGGCGTACTTGCCGTGGCAACTTGCGGTGCGGCGCTCAAAGGCGCGACTGCGGGATTCGGACGCGACGGTGCAGCGGCCTGAGGACGCACCGCCGGCGCCGGCGTGCTACCCGCAGCTGCCGCATTAGCAGCCACCGGACGGAACGCCAGCATGCGCAGCAGGGTCATGCTGAAGCCGGCATATTCATCCGGCGCCAGGCCGAGTTCGTTGCGGCCGTGCACGACGATCTGATAGAACAATTGCGCTTCTTCGGCGCTGAACTGCGAGGCCAGACGCACGATGTCTTCGCGCTGCGGCAAATCTTCGGCCAAGGCGGCGGGAACGGTCTGCGCCAGGGCGATCTGATGCAGCAGCGTCGCTAGGTCTTGCAACGCGGCGTTGTACGACAGGCTGCGCGTGGCCATTTCATCGGCCACGGCGAGCAGGCCGGCGCCGTCTTGTACGGCCAGTGCATCGAGCACGCGGATCAGATAGGACTGGTCGAGCGCGCCGAGCATGCCCTGCACCGCTTCCAGCGTGACCTTGCCGGCGGCGTAGGCGATCGCCTGGTCGGTCAGCGACAGTGCATCGCGCATCGAGCCGTGCGCGCCTTGCGCCAGCAGGCGCAGCGCCGGTGCTTCGAATTCAATGTTTTCCTGCCCGAGGATATTGTCCAGGTGGCTGATGATATGACCCGGCGGCATCTGCTTCAGATTGAACTGCAGGCAGCGCGACAGCACGGTCACGGGAATCTTTTGCGGGTCGGTGGTCGCCAGGATGAACTTGACGTGTTCCGGCGGCTCCTCCAGCGTCTTCAGCATGGAGTTGAAGGCGTGGTTGGTGAGCATGTGGACTTCGTCGATCATGTAGACCTTGAAGCGCGCATTGGACGGCGCATAGACCGCCTGCTCCAGCAATTGTGCCATCTCGTCGACACCGCGATTGGAGGCGGCATCCATTTCGATGTAATCGACAAAACGGCCGGCGTCGATCGCCACGCAGGCGTCGCAAACGCCGCACGGTTGCGCCGTGATGCCGCCATTGCCGTCCGGACCCTGGCAATTCAGCGATTTGGCCAGGATGCGCGACAGCGTGGTCTTGCCGACGCCGCGGGTGCCGGTGAACAGGTAGGCGTGGTGCAGCCGTTGCTGTTCCAGCGCATGCGTCAGCGCCCGCACGACGTGCTCCTGCCCGACCAGCGTTTCGAAGCTGCGGGGGCGGTATTTACGGGCGAGGACTTGGTAGGACATAAACGTGAGGTTACCTGCGTTGGTTCAGACGGGCATTTTATTCTATTTCGAGCCCGTCTTTGCCGACTATCGCGGAATTGCTTCGATTCCCCCGGCGCACCAGGAAAGAGGCAGACTCACTTGCGCCCGTAAGTATCCTCGAAGCGCACGATGTCGTCTTCGCCGAGATAGCTGCCGGATTGCACTTCTATCATTTCCAGCGGGAATTTCCCGGGATTCTCGAGCCGGTGAGTAACGCCCAGCGGGATGTAGGTGGACTGGTTCTCGGACAGCAGGAACACCTCATCGCCGCGCGTAATGCGCGCCGTGCCCTTGACGATAATCCAGTGCTCGGCGCGATGATGGTGCATCTGCAGGCTCAGCGCACACCCCGGATTGACGACAATGCGCTTGACCTGGAAACGCTCGCCGCCGTCAATGGAGTCGTACCAGCCCCAGGGGCGGTGGATCTTGCGGTGCGTGAGCGCCTCGTCGCGCTGCTGCCCCTTGAGGCGGGCGACGATGCTCTTGACCTCCTGCATCTTGTCCTTGTCGGCGACCAGCACCGCATCGGGAGTTTCGACAATGATCATGTTGTCGATGCCGACGCAGGCCACCAGCCGTCCCTGGGCGAACACCAGGTTGTCCGTAGCCTGCTCCAGCATGACGTCGCCGCGCGTGACGTTGCCGGCCTCGTCTTTTTCCGAAACTTGCCACAGCGCGTCCCAAGCGCCGACGTCGGACCAGCCGGCCGACAAAGGAATGATCCGGCCTTCGATGCCCAGATCGGGCGTGTCGGCCAGCTTTTCCATCACGGCGTAGTCGATGGAGTCAGGCGGGCACGCCTCGAACGCCGCCTTGTCGATGCGATAAAAATCGTTGTCCTGCTTGCCGCCGTCGAAAGCGGCGCGGCAGGCCTTGCCCATGGCCGGCTGGAAACGCTCGATGGCGCGCAGCCAGACACTGGCGCGCATCATGAACAAGCCGCTGTTCCACAGATAATCGCCGGAATCGACATACGCCTGCGCCGTAGCGGCGTCAGGCTTCTCGACGAAACGGGTGATCGCGTAAGCATCATCGGTTTGCGCACCGCGCTGGATGTAGCCGTAACCGGTTTCGGGGCGATCGGCGACGATACCGAAAGTCACCATGGCGCCGGCAGCCGCATGCGGCACCCCCTGGGCAATTGCCGAACGGAACGCATCCACGTCGCGGATGACATGATCTGCCGGCATGACCAGCAAAACCGGATCATCGCCGTTCTTGGCTGCCAGCAAGGCGGCGAGCGTTAACGCGGGCGCGGTATTGCGACCGACCGGTTCAAGCACGATATGCTTGCTCTCCTTGCCTATTGCACGCAGTTGCTCGGCGGTGATGAAGCGATACTCTTCATTGCATACGACGACAGGTGCATCGACCAGGCTGTACGCAGCGCCGGTGGCCTGCACCCGCAACGCCGTTGCCTGCAACATGGTTTCTGCGCCGACCAGCGGCAGCAGCTGCTTGGGATACTGTTCACGGGAAAGCGGCCACAAACGCGTGCCTGAGCCGCCCGATAGGATTACCGGCTGTAAATGGATCATCAAATCTGTCTTTGGGTTATGAAATACGGACTACGACGCTTCGCGGCGACGTTTTTTCTGCTGATACATCAGGGCATCGGCGCTGTTCATCAGGTCGCCAATCGTATCATGCGAGGCGGGATCATATTCAATCGCGCCGACGCTGTACAGAAGATCGTAACCACGCTTGCCGGTCTGGTTGTGCCGTTCTATCGCCTGTTCGAAATGCCCCAGTACGGTGGCGGTTTCCTGTCCGCCGGTATTGGTAAGGAACACCGCAAATTCGTCGCCGCCCAGACGTCCGATGACATCCGACTCGCGGAAATTGGCCGCCAAAATGGTGCTGAACGTCACCAGCGCGTGATCGCCTTCAGCATGCCCGAAGCGGTCGTTGATCTGTTTGAACAGGTCGAGGTCAAAATACAGCAGCGAGGCGGGCCTGGCGAGGCGTTTGCACATGTTCAACGCATGCTGCGAGAGCGATTCAAAACCGCGCCGGTTGGACAGCTTGGTCAGCTCGTCCATGGTGGCCAGATGCACCGCTGCCATTTCCTGCTCCACCATGCGCGCGAGATCGCTCAGCAAGGCCTGGTCGTCGGCATCGAACTGGCGGGGAATGGTATCGAGCACGCACAGCGTGCCCAGCTTGTGTCCATGCGGGCTGCGAATCGGGCAACCGGCATAGAAGCGGATGAACGGATCGCCGGTGACCAGCGGATTGTCCTTGAAGCGATCGTCTTCCAGGGCATTGGGCACCACCATCACGTCATCGCGCAAAATGGCATGCGCGCAAAAGGAAACGTCCCGGCCGGTTTCGCAGGTATCCACCCCGGCATGCGCCTTGAACCACTGGCGTTTGGTGTCGACCAGGCTGACCACGGCCATCGGCACCGAAAAAAGCCGGCGCGCCAGCCTGGTCAGCCGGTCGAAGCGTTCTTCCGGCGGCGTATCGAGAATCTGCAACCCATGCAGGTCGGCGACGCGCGCCTGTTCATTGACGGGAATATCAGCGATTTTCATCGGTCTCTGTGCCAGTTGTTGATTAGAAATCCAATCCGCAGATACATGCGATGCAAGCGAATCCTTGCCCGTCAAACATCGTGTACGAGCAAATCGCCGCAACCCCACAACCTCAATTGCCCTTCTGCCTCGTAAACAGGCTGACTGTTTTGGACAGACGATTATTGGTGTTTTGTTGGTTATTTTTCTATCTGTGACTGTAATGCCGATCCCCCGTCTTCGCAAGCATCCGACTTGTCCGTATGTGGGAACAAACAAAAAACCCCGCAAAAGCGGGGTTCTCCGGCGGCACGAACGTACTTTGCAACGTCAGCCTTTGGCGGCGCCCGGTTTGTCCATCGCAGCGTCTTCCTTGCCATCCTTGTTTTTCTTGCCGAATGGCTTGCCCGTCGGCTTAACGGGTGCCACCGCCGATTTGCCGCGTGCCTGCCCGTTCACGGTCAGGCCTGCATCGGAAAGCTTGACGGCGCTCTTCTCACCGACGCCCTTGACGCGTGTTTCGAAGTCGGACCAGTCCTTGAATTCGCCCTTCTTGCGCTCATCGAGGATGCGTTTGGACATCGCCGGGCCGATCCCTTTGATGCCGTCCAGCGCAGCCTGGTCGGCCTTGTTGACGTCTGCCTGGGCGAACGCCAGGCCAGTACTGAGGATGAAAGCGAAAATGGCGGCAGTGAATTTCTTCAACATGGGTATTGTTCCTTTTAAAGGTCATCGTTAAATCATCGGAAGGAAAATCTCAGCTGGCGAATCTCGGCAAGCTGAGAGATTTAACGATTCCCTGGAACAACAGTTGACGAAATGAAAACGAAATTGCAACAGTATTAATTCTGCCTGCAGGCACCCGATTTTCGGAACTCAATGGCGAGCGATCGAGGAAAAGCGGCTCAGAGCGCCAGTTCCTCGCGCGTGACGGTCGCCGTGCCGAGCTTGCCGACCACGATGCCGCCGGCCAGATTGGCGATGCGAACCGCTTCCGCCAGCGCCACGCCGTTGCCAAGCATGACTGCCAGCGTGGCGATCACGGTGTCGCCGGCGCCGGAGACGTCATACACTTCCCGCGCCACTGCCGGGAAATTGACGACTTCGTTCTCCTGATACAGCGTCATGCCCTCTTCCGAACGCGTCAGCAACAGCGCTTCCAGATCAAGCGACCGGCGCAGGTTCTGCGCCTTGGTAGTGAGTTCTTCTTCGGATTTCCAGTTGCCGGTGATGCGGATCAGTTCGGAACGGTTCGGCGTCAGGATGGATGCCCCCTTGTAACGCGCAAAATCGTCGCCCTTGGGATCCACCAAGAGGCGTTTGCCAAGCTTCTTGCCGACGCTGATCATGTCGGCGACGTTGACCAGGCTGCCCTTGGCATAGTCGGACAAGACGATGACGTCGTAATTGTCGATCAGCGCATTGAATTGCGTGAGCTTGTCGCGCAGCACGGTATCGGTCGGCGCATCTTCAAAATCCACGCGCACCAATTGCTGCTGGCGGCCGATCACGCGCAACTTGATGATGGTCGAAATAGCCGGGTCGCGATTGAGGTAGCTGCTGATGCCGAGGTCGGTCAACAAGCCTTCGACCACGGCGCCCGCCTCATCCTGCCCGATCACGCCCAGCAAGCCGGTCTGCGCACCCAGCGTGGCTGCGTTGCGCGCCACGTTGGCGGCGCCGCCCAGACGTTCTTCGCGGCGTTCGACGCGCACCACGGGCACCGGCGCTTCCGGCGAAATGCGATTGACTTCACCGAACCAGTAGCGATCCAGCATGACGTCGCCGACGATCAGGATGCGTGCAGAATTCATGGTTGTCATCGATTCAACTCTTGGTCAGGATGGAACGGCCGATGCCGTGGTACTCGATACTTGCATCCGCCATCACTTGCGGCTCGAACAGATTGCGGCCGTCGAAAATCACCGGCGCCTTGAGCTTGCTCTTGAGCTGCTCAAAATCCGGGCTGCGGAATGCCTTCCACTCAGTCACGATGGCCAGCGCGTCGGCGTCTTGCAACGCATCCATCGGGCTTTCGCTGAAGCGGATGCGGCTCAGAATACTTTCGTCGCTATTGAAGTCCAGCGCCAATACGCGCTTCGCTTCCTTCATGGCGACCGGGTCGAACACGGCCACCGTGGCGCCGCGCGCGATCAGCTCGCCCAGCAGCACACGCGACGATGCTTCGCGCATGTCGTCGGTATTGGGCTTGAACGCCAGGCCCCAGATAGCAAAATGGCGGCCTTGCAGATTCTCGCCGAAGCGCGCCACGACTTTCTTGCCGAGCACATGCTTCTGGTTGTTGTTGACCTGCTCGACGGCGCGCAGGATATGCAATTCCTGGCCATAGGCGCGCGCGGTGCGCTCCAGCGCCTGCACGTCTTTCGGGAAACAGGAGCCGCCATAGCCGCAGCCTGCGTACAGGAAGCTGTGACCGATGCGCGGATCGGAACCGATGCCGTGACGCACCGCCTCGATGTCGGCGCCGACCTGATCCGCCAGATTGGCCAGTTCGTTCATGAACGAGATGCGAGTCGCCAACATGGCGTTGGCGGCATACTTGGTAAATTCGGCGGAACGTACGTCCATCCAGTAAGTGCGCTCGTGATTGCGATTGAACGGCGCGTACAACTTCTTCATGGCGGCATATGCCTGCAGGCCTTCGGCCGTGCTGTCATGACCAATGACGATGCGGTCGGGACGCATGAAGTCTTCGACGGCAGCGCCCTCCTTGAGGAATTCAGGATTCGACACCACCGAGAACGTCGCCCCGGTGTTGCCGCGTTGCTGCAATTCCTGCGCAATCGCTGCGCTGACCTTGCCGGCGGTGCCGACCGGCACGGTCGACTTGTCGACGATCACCTTGAAACCGGTCATGTGCTTGCCGATGTTGCGTGCGGCGGCCAGCACGTACTGCAAGTCGGCCGAGCCGTCTTCATCAGGCGGCGTGCCGACGGCGATGAACTGCACGTCGCCATGCGCCACGCTGGCGGCGAGGTCGGTGGAAAACTTCAGGCGTCCGGCGGCGCGATTGCGCGCCACCACGTCTTCCAGGCCAGGCTCATGAATAGGAATGCCGCCGTTATTGAGGATATCGACCTTGCTCTGGTCGACATCAAGACAGAATACGTCGTTGCCCAGTTCCGCCAGGCAAGCGCCGGTGACAAGTCCGACATAGCCGGTGCCGATGATGGTAATTTTCATAATATTCCTACAGAGATGAGTGCATTGGCACTCTAGTTCATCACGTTCAATTCTTCAGTACGACGCGGCGGGTAGGTTTCCCAATGGTTGCAGCCCGGGCAGTGCCAATAGAATTGGCGCGCCTTGAAACCGCAATGGCTGCACTGGTAACGTGCCAGTTTTTGTGTATAGCTATGCACCAGCGTCTTCACTACCGAGAGTTCCGGGCGTATTTCCGCAGGCGCGTTCAGCATGCGCGCCTCGAGGAATTTATCAAGTCCCAGCAAGGTCGGCGTGCGGCGCAACTCGTCGCTGACCAGCTGATTGGCGGCTTCCACGCCTTCCAGTTCCAGCACCGCCTTGAACACCACTTCCAGCAAGTCGATCGACGACGCTTCAGCCAGATAGGAGCGCAGCAGATTCAGGCCTTCTTTCATGCGTCCCACCGCCTGATAGCCGTCAAGCAGGCGCTGCGCTACCAGCGCCGCATGCGGAACGCTTTGATGCTCGACGCGGCGCCAGGCCAGCAAAGCGGCTTCGACGTCGCCCTTGGCCAGATAGACATCGCCCAGCAGCATGGTCGCGCGCACGCTCTTGCGATCGGTTGCCAGCGCTTTTTCCAGCAAAGCCATGGCGGCGTCAGGATGGGTGTGCACCAGCTCATCTTCGGCCAGTTCGCAATAGAACTGCGCGATTTCCTTTTGCCGACCGCCGACGCCGGCTGCCTGCAAAGTTTCCGCCGCCTTGATGGCGCGCGCCCATTCCTTTTCGCGCTGGTAGATTTCCAGCAGCGCGCGCCCGGCCTGGGCGCCGTATTGGGTGTCGTTGAGCAGATGGAAGGTTTCCTCGGAACGATCCAGCAGACCGGCCTTGAGATAATCCTGACCGAGTTCGTACTGGGCGTGCGCCTTGTGCTCGGCCGGCAAATCGGGGCGCGCCAGCAGGTTCTGGTGAACCCGGATGGCGCGTTCGGTTTCGCCGCGCCGGCGGAACAGGTTGCCGAGGGCAAAATGCAGATCTACCGTTTCAGGATCAAGTTTGACGATTTCGATGAAAGCGTCGATCGCCTTGTCCGGTTGCTCGTTGAGCAGGAAATTCAAGCCCTTGAAATAGCCGCGCGGCAGCGTGCGCGATTCGGACAGCAACTGATTGATGTCGACGCGGGCCGCGATCCATCCCAATCCGAAAAAGACCGGGATGCCCAGCAACCACCAGAATTCAAATTCCATATAAAACCGCGATCAGATGAGGTGCTGCGGTGGAACCACGCTGTCCGGCTGCGGCGGCTGAGTCTGGGCCAGCAACTGGGCTTCGCGCTCCTTCTGCAGCACGGAAAGATTCTTCCTTTGCTTCGAGGCTTCGCGGCGATGGCGGAACACCAGCGGCGTCATCGCCAGCACGCCGAGAATGGCGCCCCCGACGAAGCACACCAGCAGCACCAGCACCAGCGGATCGGTGCGCTCATAGCCGAGGAAGAAATGCAGCGTGATTTCCTGCGTGTTCTTCAGCGCGAAGAAAAAGAAAAGGATGAACAGGATGGCCGCAATCAGTCTTGAAATTATCTTCATGGCGCAAATCCTTTTTTCGATGTAGGGGCCGGCCCGCAGGCATGGCGACAGGGTACTGCTCAACCGCTCGCGCAAGAGGCGCGGCAGATGTGAAATTGTACGTGAAAAAAAACGGCATCCAAAGATGCCGTTCATTTTGTTAAGCGCTATTTACACTCGTAGCGCCCAACTGCTTCGCCGATACAGCGGCGAAGCCTCAACTTAGTCTTCCTTGATGGGTTGCCCCACCATGGCGTCGACACGCTCCCGCAATTCCTTGCCGGGCTTGAAGTGGGGTACGCGCTTTTCCGGCACCATCACTTTATCGCCCGACTTGGGATTGCGACCGATGCGAGGCGGCCTGCGATTTAACGCAAAGCTGCCAAAACCGCGGATCTCGATGCGCTGGCCGGTTGCTAATGCATCAACCATGGCATCGAGAATGGTTTTGACCGCGTAATCCGCATCCTTGGCGACAAGTTGCGGATAACGCTCAGCCAGGCGAGCGATCAGCTCAGACTTGGTCATTATGCTCGACTGATCAGTTCTTGTTGTCGAGCTTTGCCTTCAGCAGTGCACCCAGGCTGGTAGTACCGGAAGCGGCGCTGGAGTCCGAAGACATCTTTTGCATTGCTTCCTGAGTCTCAGCGTTGTCCTTAGCCTTGATGGACAATTGGATGCTGCGTGCCTTGCGGTCGATGTTGATGACCAGCGCTTCAACGCTGTCGCCGACCTTCAGGTGGGTACCGGCATCTTCAACGCGATCGCGCGAGATTTCGGATGCACGCAGGTAGCCTTCGACTTCTTCCGACAACTGGATCACTGCGCCCTTAGGCTCGACCGACTTGACCGTACCATTGACCAGTGCGCCCTTGTCGTTCATTGCAGCGAAGTTGTTGAACGGATCGCCTTCCAGTTGCTTGACGCCCAGGGAAACGCGCTCACGCTCGACGTCAATCGCCAGAACAACTGCTTCCAGTTCGTCGCCCTTCTTGAACTTGCGCACGGCTTCTTCGCCGGTTTCAGTCCAGGACAGGTCGGACAGGTGAACCAGACCGTCGATGTTGCCGGTCAGGCCGATGAACACGCCGAAGTCAGTGATCGACTTGATGGCGCCCTTGACCTTGTCGCCCTTCTTGTGGGTGACCGCGAAATCGTCCCATGGATTGGCCTTGCATTGCTTCATGCCCAGGCTGATACGGCGACGCTCTTCGTCGATTTCCAGAACCATGACTTCAACTTCGTCGCCCAGCTGAACAACCTTGTTAGGCGCGACGTTCTTGTTGGTCCAGTCCATTTCGGAAACGTGCACCAGGCCTTCGATACCTTGCTCGACTTCGACGAATGCGCCGTAGTCTGTCAGGTTGGTGACCTTACCGAACAGGCGTGTGCCTTGCGGGTAGCGACGGGACAGACCGGTCCATGGATCGTCGCCCAGTTGCTTGACGCCCAGCGAAACGCGGTTCTTCTCTTGATCGTACTTGAGGACCTTGGCAGTGATCTCTTGACCGACTGTAAGCACTTCCGACGGGTGACGCACACGACGCCATGCCAGATCGGTGATGTGCAGCAGGCCGTCGATGCCACCCAGATCCACGAACGCGCCGTAGTCGGTGATGTTCTTGACGACGCCGGTAACCACGGTGCCTTCTTTCAGGGTTTCCATCAGCTTTTGACGCTCTTCGCCCATCGACGCTTCGATGACGGCGCGACGCGACAACACGACGTTGTTGCGCTTGCGATCCAGCTTGATGACCTTGAATTCCAGGGTCTTGCCTTCGAAAGGCGTTGTGTCCTTGACCGGACGTGTATCCACCAGCGAGCCTGGCAGGAAGGCACGGATGCCGTTGGTCAGAACGGTCAGGCCGCCCTTGACCTTGCCATTGACAGTACCAACGACGATCTCGCCGGACTCCATCGCCTTTTCGAGCGAGAGCCACGATGCCAGACGCTTGGCCTTGTCACGCGACAGGATAGTGTCGCCGAAACCGTTTTCCAGCGATTCGATCGCGACGGAGATGAAATCGCCGACGTTGACTTCGAGTTCGCCGTTGTCATTTTTGAATTCTTCGATAGGAATGAAGGCTTCGGACTTCAGGCCGGCGTTGACGATAACGAAGTTATGGTCGAGGCGGACGACTTCAGCCGAAATGACTTCACCAGAACGCATGTCTTGACGTGACAGCGATTCTTCAAACAGCGCTGCAAATGCATCAGCGCCAGCGGCTCCAGGAGCCAGGACAGTAGTGGTAGACATAGAATTTAAGAAAGGTGTTGGCCAGTATCCGGTCGCAACTTGCATAAATCAGACTGCTGGAGATGCATGCAAAAGGCGATGAATAATGGGTTTAGGTTTATCAACACCCGCCGGACTTTGCATCAGGCGGGCACCAATGGCGTTACAGAAACAACAGACTACACTGCAACAAAACTTATAAAGCCGCGTACCAGCTGAGTACCTGCCTGACAGCCTCATCGGCCGTCATCTCGGAAGTATCCAGTAGATAAGCACCCTCCGCCGGCTTGAGCGGGGCCGAGGCGCGATTCATATCGCGCGCATCGCGTTCCCGCAGGTCCTTGGAGAGGTCTTCCATATTAGCAGGAAAACCCTTGTCAATCAATTGCTTATAGCGTCTTTGCGCCCTCGCCTCGACGCTGGCGGTCAAAAACACCTTCAGGGGAGCATGCGGAAAGATTACCGTGCCCATGTCGCGACCATCCGCGACCAGGCCGGGCGCCTTGCGAAAACTCAATTGCAGGCCGTACAGCGCATGCCGCACTGTTGCCAGAACGGCAATTTTCGATGCCGTATTGCCCACTTCTTCGGCCCGGATGGCCTGGGAAACGTCTTCATTGGCCAGGAAGATATGGCCGCCGTCGAAATGGCAGTTGAGGTGCTCGGCGCTCTTGGCAAGACCGTGCTCGTCATTCATTGCGATGCCGCGGCGGATCGCCGACAACGCCGTCAGGCGGTACAAGGCACCCGAATCGAGATAATGGAAGCCCAGTTGCCGGGCGACCTTTTGTGCCACTGTACCCTTGCCCGATGCGGTCGGGCCGTCAATGGCGATGACGGGAATATTTGCCGCGTTCATGGGAATCCCCGCTTGTTGGTCAATTCTTGATAAGTCAAATCAGTGTCTGTTCGGCAATATGCTGAAACACCCGGAAATAGTCGGGGAAAGTCTTCGCCACGCACTTCGGATCATTGATGCGCACCTGCGTACCGCGGCGCGCAGTGCCGTCCAGCGATGCCAGCGAGAAACACATCGCCATGCGGTGGTCGTCATAGGTGTCGATGGTGGCCGGCGTCAGTTGTTGCGGCGGCGTCACGCTCAGGTAATCCGCCCCCTCTTCCACGGTCGCGCCGAGCTTACGCAGTTCGGTCGCCATCGCCGCCAGGCGGTCGGTCTCCTTGACGCGCCAGCTGGCGATGTTGCGCAGCACGCTGGTGCCTTCGGCGTACAACGCGGCAACCGCGATCGTCATGGCGGCGTCGGGAATATGGTTGAAATCGGTGTCGATGGCCTTCAGCACGCCGTTCGACGACGCTTCGATCCAGTTATCGCCCATGGTAATGGTCACACCCATCTGGCGCAGGGCTTCGACGAAGCGCACATCGCCCTGGATGCTGTCGCGGCCGACGCCTTCCACGCGGATCGGACCGCCGGCAATGGCGCCTGCCGCCAGGAAATACGAGGCGGAGGAGGCATCGCCTTCGACATGAATGGCGCCGGGACTTTGATAGTGCTGGCCGGCTGCCACCGTGAAGGACTGCCAGCCGTCACGCTGGACATCCACGCCGAAGCGGCGCATCAGGTTCAGTGTGATCTCGATGTACGGCTTGGAGATCAACTCGCCGATCACCTCGATGGTCATCGGCTCGTCCCTGGCCATCAGCGGCGCCGCCATCAGCAAGGCCGTCAGGAACTGGCTGGAGACATTGCCGCGCACTTTCATGCGGTGCGCATTGAGCATGCCGCGACGGATATGCAGTGGCGGATAGCCGGGATTGCCGGTGTACTCGATGCGCATGCCGACGTCATTGAGCGCGTCGACCAGATCGCCGATCGGCCGCTCATGCATGCGCGGCACGCCATGCAGCGTGTAATCGCCGCCGATCACGGCCAGCGCCGCCGTCAGCGGACGGATGGCAGTACCGGCGTTGCCCATGAAGAGATCGGCCTGGTGCACCGGCAGCACGCCATCGACGCCGTGCACGATGTAATCCTGGGTGCCGTCGACCTGCTCCCATTTGACGCCGAGTTGCTGCAAGGCCATCAGCATCACCAGCGTATCGTCGGAGGCCAGCAAGTCCATGATCTTGGTGGTGCCGCGCGACAAGGCCGCCAGCAGCAGGATGCGGTTGGAGATGCTTTTGGAGCCGGGCAGTTTGACCGTGCCCTGGACATGCGCCACCGGATTGAGGTCGATATGACGTGGATAGGAAGCTGGCTTCATCGGAAATAGTTGTCTGTGGTGGTTCTGGAATCGTTCTGAAAATCGGGGAAACAGGCGTGCAAAACGGCAATCCGCGCTCAGTCGCCGCCCTCTTTGCTCTGCCGTTCGGCAGTTTCGATCGCGGCAGTCCAATTGTGCCGCGCCTGCTGGGCATTCGCGTAAATTTTTTCCAGACCGTCGCTGTCGCGCTCGACCAGCATCTTGCGCATGCGTATCAGCTGCACCAGATACGCGTCCAGCTCATGCAGCAACGCGGCGCGATTGGCCAGCGAAATATCGCGCCACATTTCAGGCGACGAACCGGCAATGCGCGTGAAATCTCGGAAGCCGCTCGCAGCGTACTGAAACAGAATCGGCGCATGCGGCTTGGAGGCGATATCGTCGACCAGCGCATACGCCAGCAGGTGCGGCAAATGGCTGACGGAGGCAAATACCGCGTCGTGTTCTTGCGGGCTGAGGCGATGGATGACTGCACCGCAGGCCTGCCAGGCTTGCGCCACGCGTTCGACGTCTTGTTCGGAATTCTCATCGAGCGCCGTGATGACGGTCTTCTTGCCGACGTACAAATCGGCCAGCGCCGCATCGGGACCGTTCTGCTCGCGTCCTGCAATCGGATGGCCGGGCACGAATTGCCCGATCTTGTCGCCCAGCGCCGCGCGCGCAGCCGCCACCACGTCGGCCTTGGTGCTGCCGGCATCGGTCACCACGGTGCCGGCTTGCAGATGCGGCGCAATGCTCGACAGGATGACGCCTGTCTGCGCCACCGGCGCCGCCAGCAAGATCAGATCCGCACCCTGCACCGCATCGGAGACCGACGTGCTTGCTTCGTCAATGATACCCAGTTCTTTCGCACGCAATAGCGATGTTTCGCTGCGGCCGACGCCGACCACATGAGCAGCCGCACCGGCTTTTTTCAGCGCCAGCGCAAACGAACCGCCGATCAGGCCGACGCCGAAGACAACAATTTTCTTCACTATGTGCCGCCTTCAGCCCAGGATGGTTTTCAGCGCGGCGATGAACGCAGCGTTTTCTTCCGGCAAACCGACCGTGACACGCAACCATTGCGGCAAGCCGTAGTTGCCGACCGGACGTACGATGATGCCCTTCCTGAGCAGCGCGAGATTGACGCGCGCGCCAGCGCCGTCATCGTCGCCGACCTTGACCAGCACGAAGTTGCCGTAGGACGGCACGTAGGTAAGGCCGAGCGAGTCGAACGCCTGGATCAATTGCTTGTAGCCCTGAGCATTGACCTCGGCGCTCTTTTGCAGGAAAGCCTTGTCGGTAAGTGCGGCAACTGCTGCAGCCTGGGCCAGAGAATTGACGTTGAATGGCTGGCGAATGCGATTGAGCAGATCGGTCACACCCGGTTGTCCGATCGCGAAACCGACACGCAGACCGGCCAGGCCGTAGGCCTTGGACATGGTGCGCGAGACGATCAGATTCGGGAAAGTGCGCACCCAGTCGGTCGATTCGTATTGCAGATCGGCCGACAGGTATTCGTTGTAAGCCTCGTCGATGACCACCACCACGTGCTGCGGCACCGCCTTGAGGAATGCCTCCAGCTCGGCCGCCGGCAGGAAAGTCCCGGTCGGATTGTTCGGATTGGCGATGAACACCAGGCGCGTGTCGTCGGCAATCGCCGCCGCCATGGCCTGCAGGTCGTGGCCGAAATCCTTGGCCTTGACTTCGATGGCGCGCGCGCCGACCGCTTGCGTAGCCAGGGCGTAGACCAGGAAACCGTATTGCGCATACACCACCGATTGCTTCGGCTGCACGAAGGCGTGCGCCGCCAGTTCGAGAATGTCGTTGCTGCCGTTGCCCAGCGTGATCCAGTCCTGCGGCACGCCGTACTTGGCGCTGATCGCGGCCTTCAGGTCGAAACCGTTGGCGTCGGGATAACGGCCGATGTCGGCCACCGCCTGCTGCATCGCCAGCCGTGCCGATTCCGGCATGCCGAGCGGATTTTCGTTGGATGCGAGCTTGATGATCTTGCTTTCATCAAGCCCGAATTCGCGGGCGACCTCGGCAATGGGCTTGCCCGCCTGGTAAGGCGCCAGCGCGCGCACGTATTCCGGACCTAATGATGTGGACATGATGAACCTTCTAATGATTTATACGGTAAAAGGGTAAGAGCCGAGCAGCTTGAAGAACGCCGCGTTCTCCTTGAGCTCGGCCAGCGCCTTGGCGACTTTGTCGTCTTGCTCGTGACCTTCCAGGTCGACGTAGAAATAGTATTCCCACGCCCCCATGCGCGCCGGACGCGACTCGAAGCGCGTCATCGACACGCCATGCCTGGCCAGCGGCGCCAGCAGGTTGTAGACAGCGCCGGCCTTGTTCGGCACGGATAGCACGATGGAGGTCTGATCGCGACCGGACGGCGCGGTTTGCAGACGGCCGATGACGGCAAAGCGCGTGCGGTTGTGCGGATCGTCCTGGATGTGCGCATTGACGGTTTGCAGACCGTATTTCTGCCCGGCGATTTCACCGGCGATGGCGGCCACCGTAGTATCTTCGCCGGCGATGCGTGCAGCTTCGGCGTTGGACGCCACGGCCTGGCGTTCGATACCCGGATAGTTCTGGTTCAGCCACGCATTGCATTGCGCCAGCGCCTGCGAATGCGCGCAAATGCGCGTCACGCCTTGCATGCCGCCGACCTTGGTCATCAGGCTGTGATGCACGGGAATCGAAATCTCGCCGCTGATGCGCAACGTGGTCTGCAGCAGCAGATCAAGCGTACGGTTGATCACGCCTTCGGAAGAATTCTCGATCGGCACCACGCCGAAATCGGCGGTGCCGGCTTCTGCATCGCGGAAGACCTCGTCGATCGAAACGCACGGCAAGCCTTCGACGGCATGGCCGAACTGCTGGTACACGGCTTGTTCGCTGAAGGTGCCTTCGGGACCGAGATAGGCCACCACGACGCGTTTTTCCAGCGCGCGGCAGGCCGACATGACTTCACGGAAAATCGTCTGGATGTCGCTGCCCAGCAGCGGCCCCGGGTTGCGCTCGGCGGCCTTGCGCAGCACTTGCGCTTCACGCTCGGGACGGAACACCGGCGCGTTGGTCTCGGCCTTGACGTGCCCGACTTCCTGCGCGACGCGTGCGCGCTGGTTCAGCAAATCAAGGATTTGCGCGTCGATGGCGTCGATCTTCTGACGCAAGGGCAAGAGTTTATCGTCACTCATTGTGGTCTTTCTTGTTCAATCTGTTTCGGCTGGCTGCAAATACATAGCAAGTAACTGGCAAGTAATTGGCAAGTGAACGCGGCCAGCCCAAGCTCGATTGAACGGGTGCTGCAAAGCAAAAGCTGGCCAGGCGCAGCGTCGCAGACAGTGCGTTAGCACGGCAAGACGTTGCGACAACGCCAGATTTGTTTTGCAGCAGCCGTTCAGTGTGTGCGTTCGAAGTGGCGGAGGTACTCCACCAGTGCTTCGACGCCTTCTATCGGCATCGCGTTATAGATCGATGCGCGCATGCCGCCGACCGACTTGTGGCCTTTCAGCTGCAGCAGGCCGCGCTCTTTGGCGCCGGCCAGGAATGTCTCGTTCAATGTTTCGTCATGCAGGAAAAACGGCGCGTTCATGCGTGAACGGCAGTCCTTCGCAATCCGCGTTGTATAAAATTCGGTGCTGTCGAGATAGTCGTACAGCAGCTTTGCCTTGGCGATATTGCGGCGTTCCATTTCAGCTACGCCACCCTGGCGCTTGAGCCACTGGAACACCAGGCCGGCGATATAGATCGCGTAAGTCGGCGGCGTGTTGTACATGGAATCGTTGTCGGCGACGGTCTTCCAGTCGAAGGCCGACGGACAGATCGGCAAGGCGTGGCCGAGCAGGTCTTCGCGCACGATGACGATGGTCAGGCCGGCCGGGCCGATGTTCTTTTGCGCGCCGCCATAGATGACGCCATATTTGGAGACATCGACCGCGCGCGACAGAATATGCGACGACATGTCGGCCACGATGGGGGCGTTGTCGGTGTCGGCGGCGACGTCGGGCGTGAACTGGTATTCAACGCCGTCGATGGTTTCATTGGTGCACAGATGGACATAAGCTGCGTCGCGCGACAGCTTCCATGTGTCGCGTGCCGGGATGCGGGCAAATTTTTCGGCTTCCGACGAGGCGGCGACGTTGACTTCGCAATAGCGCCGCGCTTCCTTGATCGACTTGGTCGACCATGAACCGGTGTTGATGTAGTCCGCCACGCCCGCGCCTTTGCCGCGCAGGCCCGCGAGATTCATCGGGATGATGGCGTTTTCGGCGATGGCGCCGCCTTGCAGGAACAGGATCTTGTAGTTGGTCGGCACCGCAAACAGCTCGCGCATGTCGCGCAAGGCCGCCTCGATGATCGACATGTATTCCTTGCCGCGATGACTCATTTCCATCACGGACATGCCGCTGCCGTGCCAGTCCAGCATTTCGTCAGCTGCTTGCTGCAACACTTCTTTCGGCAATACGGCCGGACCGGCGGAAAAATTGTAGACCATGATCTAGGGTAAAAATAAAGAAAAACAAAGCAACGATGAAGCAACAATACAAGAGCACGAACAGGAAAGACAGGAACAGAAGACCGGACAAACAGGCAGAACAACCGGCAGACCAGTTGGCGAAACAAACGCTGCAGGATGAAAATGACCGGCCATCAGCCGGTCATTTTCTGCTTAACCCGGCTTATTCAGCAGGCGCGTCGCCTTCGGGAGCAGCCGTACCTTCGACATCGTCTTCGGCCTTGTCTTCTTCGGCATCGGACTCAACCACTCGCTGCAGGCCGCTCAGCTTGGTGCCGTCTTCCACGGCGATCAGCGTTACGCCTTGCGTTGCCCGGCCCATTTCGCGAATTTCCGCGACACGGGTGCGGATCAGCACGCCGCCGGTGGTGATCAGCATGATTTCATCGCTGGCTTCGACCAGGGTTGCCGCAACCACCTTGCCGTTGCGTTCGCTGGTCTGGATCGCGATCATGCCCTTGGTGCCGCGGCCGTGGCGGGTGTACTCGGTGATCGGCGTACGTTTGCCGAAGCCGTTCTCGGTCGCCGTCAGGACCGACTGCTGTTCGTTTTCGGCAACCAGCAGCGCGATGACTTGCTGACCTTCTTCCAGGTTCATGCCGCGCACGCCACGTGCCGTGCGGCCCATCGGACGCACGTCGTTCTCGTCGAAGCGCACTGCCTTGCCGGAATCGGAGAACAGCATGACGTCGTGCTGGCCGTCAGTCAACGCAGCGCCGATCAGGAAGTCGCCCTCATCGAGATCGACCGCGATGATGCCGGCCTTGCGCGGATTGCTGAAGTCGGACAACGGCGTCTTCTTGACGGTGCCGAGGCTGGTCGACATGAAGACGTAACGGTCTTCGGGGAAGACGCGGTTCTCGCCCGACAGCGGCAGGACCACGGTAATCTTTTCGCCATCCTGCAGCGGGAACATGTTGACGATAGGCTTGCCGCGCGAATTGCGCGAACCCTGCGGCACTTCCCACACCTTGAGCCAGTACAGACGGCCGCGGTTGGAGAAGCACAGGATGTAATCGTGCGTGTTGGCGATGAACAGCTGGTCGATCCAGTCGTCGTCCTTGGTCGCCATGGCTTGCTTGCCGCGGCCGCCGCGTTTTTGTGCACGGTATTCGGACACCGGCTGCGACTTCATGTAGCCCGAGTGCGACAGCGTCACGACCAGGTCTTGCGGCGTGATCAGGTCTTCAGTGCCGAGATCGGTGGCATTGTGTTCGATGGTCGAGCGGCGCTCGTCCTTGACGCCGATGCCGAAGTCGTTCTTCGCGGCCGTCAGTTCGTCGGTGATGATGGCGGTCACGCGCGCCGGCTTGGACAGAATGTCCAGCAGGTCGGCGATTTGTTCCATCACTTCCTTGTACTCATTGACGATCTTGTCTTGTTCCAGACCGGTCAGGCGTTGCAGACGCATTTGCAGGATTTCCTGCGCCTGGTCGTCGGACAGCTTATACAGACCGTCGGTCTGAATGCCGTAATGCGCCGGCAGGTTTTCCGGACGGAAGGCCTCGATGCCGCTGCTGTTTTCCGCACCGGTGCGGGCCAGCATTTCGCGCACCATGGACGAATCCCAGGCGCGTGCCATCAGTTCCGATTTCGCGATCGGCGGCGTCGGCGCCGCGCGGATGATGGCGATGAAGTCGTCGATGTTGGCCAGCGCAACCGCCAGGCCTTCCAGCACGTGGCCGCGTTCGCGCGCCTTGCGCAGTTCGAAGATCGTGCGGCGTGTGACCACCTCGCGGCGATGCGACAGGAAGCATTCCAGCATCTGCTTCAGGTTCAGCAGCTTCGGCTGGCGGTCGACCAGCGCCACCATGTTCATGCCGAAGGTGTCCTGCAGCTGGGTCTGCTTGTACAGATTGTTGAGCACCACTTCAGGCACTTCGCCGCGCTTGAGTTCGATCACCACGCGCATGCCCGACTTGTCGGATTCGTCGCGCAGGTCGGAGATGCCTTCCAGTTTCTTGTCGCGCACCAGCTCGGCGATACGCTCGAGCAAGGCCTTCTTGTTGACCTGGTACGGCAGCTCGTCGACGATGATCGCCGTACGGCCTTCGCGACCGAATTCCTCGAAGTGGGTCTTGGCGCGCATCACGACGCGGCCGCGGCCGGTGCGATAACCATCGCGTACGCCGGACACGCCGTAAATGATGCCGCCCGTCGGGAAGTCCGGCGCCGGAATCAGCTCGATCAGCTCGTCGATGGTGCAATCCGCGTTGGCCAGCACATGCAGCGCGCCGTTGATGACTTCGGTGATGTTATGCGGAGGAATGTTGGTAGCCATGCCCACCGCGATGCCGGACGAACCGTTGATCAGCAGGTTGGGGATGCGAGTCGGCAGCACCGACGGTTCTTTTTCCTTGCCGTCGTAGTTGGGATCGAAATCGACGGTTTCCTTCTCGATATCGGCCAGCAATTCGTTGGCGATCTTGTCCAGCCGGCACTCGGTATAACGCATCGCCGCGGCGCCGTCGCCGTCGATCGAGCCGAAATTGCCTTGTCCGTCCACCAGCATGTAACGCAGCGAAAAATCCTGCGCCATACGCACCAGCGTGTCGTAAATGGACGCGTCGCCGTGCGGGTGGTATTTACCCATGACTTCACCGACCACGCGCGCGCATTTCACGAACGGGCGATTCCAGACGTTGTTCATTTCATGCATCGCAAACAGCACGCGGCGGTGTACCGGCTTGAGGCCGTCACGCACGTCCGGAAGAGCACGTCCGACGATCACGCTCATGGCGTAATCGAGGTAGCTCTTGCGCATCTCTTCTTCAAGGGAAATGGGGATGGTTTCTTTGGCGAATTGATCCATTGGCGAGTCGAGAGGTATTGATTTTGGGGGTTGAATCAGGCCCGAAACCTGTTCATTGCGGGCAGCGACTACAAACGAAGCATTCTAGCACGCCGAGCCTTTGCAGCGCCGGTTTTAGCTCCCAGGCAATATGCAGCGGCCGGTACAAACAAATACGGGCAAAAGCGGCAATTGTGATTAAAATGCGAGCCTTCAACAGAAAAAGACGCATCATGGAAATCACGGCATCCGCTGCATTTCCGCCGGACAAGCCGCGCCATGACAGGCCGCCCTGCCCATGCTGTCGCAACCCTCTAATTAATATGCCTTATAAATTCCTCTGCCTGCTCGGCCTCTTGCTGGGCGCCGCACTTCCCGCTCACGCACAGAACAACACAGCCATTGCCGCCACCCCGGGCGCGGCATACGGACAGGACAACCAGGGCAGCGTCGCCCGCAGCCAGTATGGCCTGTGCTGGCGGACCGGTTACTGGACGCCATCGGACTCCCTGAGCGGCTGCGACGGCGAGCTGGCGCCTCCCGTCACGAACCCGATCGCTCCCGCGCTGGTGAGCAATCCGGCTGCCATTGTGGTCGGCGCTGCCACGCCGACGGCAAGCGCGGACTGCAACTTCCAGGTCACGCTCGGCGCGGGCCAGACGTTCGGCTCCGGCGAGACGGCGCTGAACAAGGCCGCGCAGCAGCGCATCCAGAAACAGGTTGTCGAGCGACTGGCGGCTTGCGGTGAAATTGACGCAATTATTGTCACCGGCCACGCCGATCGGCTTGGCACCCGGAAACATAATGAGGAAATTGCCGTCAAACGAGCAGAAACGGTCGCTGCATTTCTGAAGAGCAAAAATGTTGCCGCGCCGATCCAGGTCGTCGGTGCCGGCAGCAGCGAACCGGTTGCGCAATGCGGGGGAAATATTCCCCCACGGAAATTGGCAGGCTGCCTATCACCCGATCGCCGTGTGGTTATTCGCGTGCAAGGGCATGAAAAATAAGGTTTTTTAGCCAAAATTTGGCTTTTTTGGCAACAGAGTGCGGCACTTTGTGAAGGTAAACGTCTTGTTACCAAAAAACAACAGAGTGTTAAAAACGTTGATTGGACTATTTGGCAACGTTCGCTGATTGCACCAGCCTGTGGCAGAATGGCGGCTAAGTTCATTGCACGCCCCCCTTGTAAAGTGGGACGTGTGACGACCTGAACACATGATATTATTCGTTTTTTTGATGTCGTAATTTTGTAGCGCAGTTTATCTGCGGATATCTCACCCGAGAGGAGAAACATGAACAAATTAGCAAAACTCGTCTTCGCTGCTGCGTCCGCAGCCATCGCTCTGTCTGCGACCGCACAGGAAATCAAGGACATCAAAGTCCGTCCAAACAGCCTGTACCTGCAAGATGGCCGTGATGTCGTTACTCGTAGCGGTTTCGGCCTGTGCTGGCAAACAGCGTTTGTCAACGGCCCATGCGAAGAAGCTCCTGCTCAAGCCGCTGCTCCTGCTGCTGCTCCAGCCGCTCCAGCTGCCGCTGCTGCAGCCGCTCCGACATCGGAAAAAGTCACTTACGCTGCTGACGCATTCTTTGACTTCGACAAGGCAGTTCTGAAGCCAGCCGGCAAGTCCAAACTGGACGAACTGGTTGCAAACCTGAAGGGCCTGAACCTGGAAGTCATCATCGCTGTCGGCCACACTGACTCCGTCGGTTCCGTTGCCTACAACCAAAAACTGTCCGTCCGCCGCGCTGAATCGGTCAAGGCATACCTGGTTTCCAAGGGTGTCGAAGCCAACCGCGTCTACACTGAAGGCAAGGGCAAATCGCAACCAGTCGCTGACAACAAGACAGCAGCTGGCCGCGCCAAGAACCGCCGCGTTGAAATCGAAGTCGTCGGTACACGTAACAAGTAATACCGACACACGATTCTCAATCGAGAAAAACCCCGCTTCGGCGGGGTTTTTTTATGGAAATTTGTTTTGTGACGAACAGCATCAGGCGGCTTCAGCTATCATTCAGCCTATGAATGCCGATCCTCAAGAACTTCAAAAATTTAGCGATCTCGCCCATCGTTGGTGGGACCCCACTTCCGAATTTCGTCCCTTGCACGAAATCAATCCGCTCCGGCTGGAATGGATCAACGCCCGTGCGGCGCTATCCGGCAAGAGCGTGGTCGATGTCGGCTGCGGCGGCGGCATCCTGGCCGAATCCATGGCGCGCAAAGGCGCCCGGGTGACCGGCATCGATCTGTCCGACAAAGCGCTCAAGGTCGCCGATCTGCACGGCATGGAATCCGGGGTTCAGGTTCGCTACGAAAAGATAGCCGCAGAAGACCTGGCCGCGCGTGAACCCGGCCAATTCGACGTCGTCACCTGCATGGAAATGCTGGAACACGTTCCCGATCCCGCTTCCATCGTGCGCGCCTGCACGGCGATGGTGAAACCCGGCGGCCATGTGTTCTTTTCCACGCTAAATCGCAATCCCAAGGCTTACCTGTTCGCCATCATCGGCGCCGAGTACCTGTTGCGCATGCTGCCTAGGGGCACGCATGATTATGCCAAGTTCATCACGCCGGCCGAATTGGCCCGCTTCATCCGCGAAGCCGGACTGGAACTCGATGGACTCAAGGGACTCACCTACAATCCGCTGACCAAGCTGTATTCGATCAACCAGGATACCAGCGTCAATTACATGGTGGCTTGCCGCAAGCCGCTGTCCTGACCGCAATACCCGATGGCCGGCGACGTCCCCCTGCGGACATCGCCGGCAAACCGCAGCAGCTTCCGCTGTTACGCCAACCGCCTTCACCGTGCCGACCATGCCATTGAAAACACCCCGCGCCATCCTGTTCGACCTCGACGGCACGCTCGCCGACACGGCGCCCGACCTGGCCGAAGCCGTCAACCAGCTGCGCGCCGAACGCGGCCTGGAACCGACACCCTATGAGCACCTGCGCCCGGTAGCGTCCGCAGGCGCGCGCGGCCTGATCGGCGCAGCCTTCGGCGTGAAGCCGGACGACGCCGGCTATGAAGACCTGCGCGTGCGCTTCCTCAACAATTACGAAGCCAAGCTGGTCGTCAAAAGCAAACTCTTCGACGGCATTCCCGACCTGCTCAAGCAGCTGGAAGCACGCGGGCTAGCTTGGGGCATCGTCACCAACAAGGCATCGCGCTTCACCGACCCGCTGGTGCCGCAAATCGGCCTGGGCCATGCCGGCTGCGTGGTCTCCGGCGATACCACGCCGCATACCAAACCCCACCCGGCGCCGCTGTATGAAGCTGCGAGCCGGCTGCAACTGGCTGCGCACGAATGCTGGTATGTCGGCGACGACCTGCGCGACATCCAGGCCGGCCGCGCTGCCGGCATGCAGACCATCGCCGCAGCGTGGGGCTATTGCGGCCACGTCGCACCGGCATCCTGGGAAGCCGACGCTTTGTTGCATGATCCCTTGCAGCTGCTCGACCTGATCAAGCCGTAATTGCAGTATTTGCATCATCCGCCGACGTTTTGCCGCGCCGGCCATACAACTAAACGAAGGCGCATGCCGCTGGCGCAAGCGCCTCTCCTCACGAGGAACCGATCATGACCAATCATCCCCGTCCCGCCTGGCAACTGCGCACGTTGCGCTGGTCCGCATACACCATTGCTTTCCTGCTTCTGCTGGCGCTGGTCAGCTGGCTTGCACTGCCGTCGCTTGTCAAGAAAATCGCGATCGAACAGACCCAGGAAAAAATCGGACGCAAACTCGACATTGGCGAACTCAGCTTCAATCCGTTCCTGCTCGCATTGCGCGTGCATGACGTCACGCTGTACGAGCCGGACCAGAAGACTGCCGCCTTCAGCGCCAGGGAACTGGTGGTCAACGCATCGTCCACTTCTGCACTGCGCCTGGCCGCGATCCTCGACGAAATCAAGCTGGTCGAGCCAAAAGTCCACGTCGTGCGCCTGAGCGATGAAGGCATCGGCCGCTACAACTTCTCCGACATCATCGACCGCGTGCTGGCGATGCCCAAGAGCGAAGGCCAGACGCTGTTCTCGCTGGCCAACGTGCAATTGCAAAACGGCGCCATCCTGTTCGACGACAAGGTCAGCGGCAAGACCATCGACATCCGCGCGCTGAACATCGGCGTGCCCTTCGTCTCCAACCTGCCGCGCAACGTCGACACCTTCGTGCAACCGGTGCTGTCGATGACGGTCAACGGCACGCCGTTCTCGCTCAAGGGCCGCAGCAAACCCTTCGCCAGTTCGCTCGACACCACGCTGGCGATCGACATCGACAAGCTGGACGTCGCCAGCTACCTGCCCTTTTCACCCGTCCCGTTGCCGGTCAAACTGGAAAGCGCGAAACTCTCCACGCAACTGGACCTGACCTTCAGCCGCGACAAGGACAAGCCGCAAATCGGACTCGACGGCGACTTCACGCTGACCGACATTTCGGTCCAGGAAAATAATGCCGCGCCGCTGATCAAGATCGGCTCGGTTTCGGCCAAAATCAACAAGCTCGACCTGCTCAAGCTGAGCGGCGTGATTGACGAGATCGCCATCGACAAACCGCAAGTGTGGGCCGACATGAACGCCCGCGGCGAAATCAACTGGACCCGCATCGGCAAGAAGGACGTCCGGGCCAAATCCCCGGCATCTGCGGCACCTGCAGCATCTGCCAGGAAACCGGCCACGACGACGCCGGCAACCGAAACCAAGGCCGAAGCGAAGGACGCCGCCGCCCCGGCCATTACCATTCGCAAACTGCTGGTGCGCGACGGCAGCGTGCAGTGGACCGATGACGCCAACGCATCGCTGCGCCAGACCGTTCACCTCGGCAAGATCACCGTCGACGCCGAAGAAGTCTCCACGACGGCAGATGCCAAACCGGCCAGACTCGCGCTGTCGCTCACCGAAAACGACAAAGGTGAAATCGGCTTCACCGGCGCACTGGCGCCGCTCAAAGGTGAAATCAACGGCACCGCGAGCTTGAAAGCGATCCAGCTGAGCGGCTACCAGAACTACCTCAACCGCTCGCTGAACGGCGCGCTCAGCGGCCAGGTTTCCGGCAGTACCGAGGTGCAGATTGCCAATGGCCAGATCAAGCTCGGCAAGCTCGGCGTGGAAATCGCCGACCTCAAACTGTCTCCCAAGACCAAATCCGCCGCCGGCGTCATCGGCGCCAAAACCATCGCTCTCGACAACGCTACCATCGACCTGCAGGGTCGCAAAGCCGAAGCGGATGCCTTCCGCATCGTCGGCCTCAACGGCGATCTGCGCCGCGATGCCAAGGGCGCATTGAACCTGCAAGACCTCCTGGCGGCACCAGGAAGCAAACCTGCGGCAGTCAGCGAACCTGCAAAGAAGCAAAGCACCAACACTGCCGCCACCGCCGCCTGGCAAGCGCGCCTGCGCAACCTGTCGATCAGCAACAGCAATATTTCCTACGAAGACAGCGGCGTGACGCCGACGCAGAAGCTGCGCGTCGAAGGTCTGGATCTCAAGGTGGACAATCTCTCCAGCCAACTCGACCAGAGCAGCAAGCTGTCGCTGCACGCCACGCTGAACAAGAACGGCAAGTTGTCCGTGACCGGCCAGGCGACGCCGCAACTCAAGAGCGTAGACCTTGCGCTGGATGCGCTGAACCTGCCGATCGCTCCGTTCCAAACCTATTTCACCGACTACCTCAACGTCACGCTAACCAGCGGCACGCTCAGCACCAAGGGCAAGCTGGCGCTGACGCCGCCCATCAACAAACAGACGCTGGCGCTGCAATACAACGGTTCGGCCAGCCTCAATAATTTCCGCGTGCTCGACAAGCTCACCTCGAGCGATTTCCTGCGCTGGCGCACGCTGAACCTGCAAGGCATCAACGCCAGGATCGGCGGCAAACCGCTGGTCACGCTGGAAAAAATCGCACTGTCCGATTTCTACGCACGCGCCATCCTGTCCGACCAGGGCAAGCTCAATCTGCAAGACATCGTGGTTTCCAAGGAAGCGCCGCGCAGCTCGGTCACTGCGCCCGAAGCCAGCGCCGACAAGCCATCGACCACGGTCGCCAAGACCACCACGTCGACCGCGCCGGTCACGCCCGCCGCCCCCGATCCCAATGCACCGGTGATCCGCATCGGCCAGACTGTCCTGCAAAGCGGCAACATCAACTTCACCGACAACTTCGTCAAACCGAACTACACGGTCAACATGACCGGCATGGGCGGCACCATCGGCAGCATCGCTTCCGACAAGCCGCAACCGGCCACCATCGATTTGCGCGGCAAGGTCGACAACGACGCGCCGCTGCAGATCTCGGGCGCGCTCAATCCCCTGTTCAAACCGATGTTCCTCGACGTCAAGGCCAGCGCCAATGGCGTGCAACTGCCGCGCCTGACTCCCTACTCGGCCAAATATGCGGGCTACCCGATCACCAAGGGCAAGCTGTCGATGGACGTGCAATACAAGATCGAGAACGACAAGCTGGTGGCCCAGAACGACGTGCGCATTGAGCAACTGACCTTCGGCGACCACGTCGACGGCCCCAATGTCACCAAGCTGCCGGTGATGCTGGCGGTGTCGCTGCTCAAGGACCGCGACGGCACCATCAATCTCAACCTGCCGATTTCCGGCTCGCTGTCCGATCCGCAGTTCTCGATCGGCGGCATCATCATGCGCGTCTTCGTCAACCTGATCGTCAAAGCCGTCACCTCGCCGTTCGCGCTCATCAGTTCGATGTTCGGCAGCGGCGGCGGCGACGCCGAACTCAGCTATATCGAATTCGAGCCGGGCTCGTCCGAGATCACCGCCGACATCCGCAAGAAGCTCGACACCCTCGGCTACGCCCTGCACCAGCGTCCGGCGCTCAAGATCGACGTCATGGGCCGTGCCGACCCCACGGTCGACGATGCCGGCCTGCGCAAGGAAGTCCTCAATCGCAAGATGCGCGCCCTGAAACGCAAGGATGTCATCGAGAAGGAAGGGCAGCCGACCGGCAAGGACAACGAGCTCAGCGAAGCCGACCGCGCCAAGTACATGGAAAAGGTTTACAAGGAAGAGAAGTTCAAGAAACCGCGCAACATGGTCGGTCTCGCCAAATCCCTGCCGCCGGAGGAGATGCAGCAGTTGATCGTCGACAACACGCCTGTCACGGAAGATGACCTCCGCAACCTCGCTCAGCGTCGTGCGGACGTGGTGCGCAATTATCTGCAGGACCAGAGCATCATCTCCGCCGACCGCATCTTCCTGATTGCCCCCAAGCTCACGGCCGAAGGCATCAAGGACAAGGGCCAGGGCAGCCGGGTTGACCTGAGTCTGCAGCAATAGAAGCAACAGTAACGGCAACGGCGGCGCCCCGGACTCTTGATAATCCGGCGAGCCGCCCCCACACTGGGTTATAATACAAGTCTGCATGGGGCCGACTTGGTTTCGACGTGGGTTGCAAAGCAGCGCAGGGCATACCGAGGACTGACTACCTCGTAAATACAATCAGACAAGATATAACTGCAAACGATAACTCGTACGCACAAGCGGCTTAATACCCGCTTGCTCTACACTACTTCTTCCTTGGGGTAGGCTGGTAAAACAGCAGTAGAGTCATTTACAAGGAATCGCTTTGAACCGGGTCACTTGGTTCGAAGTTAAATCTAAGGTGACTCGCCTTAACGCAGCGTGCGCGTCCGCGTCGTTCGGGTTAAATCAAATGGCAGCGCTAAGTATGTAGAACTGTCTGTAGAGTGCTTGCGGACGCGGGTTCGATTCCCGCCGGCTCCACCACCATTGCAAAAAGGCCACCTGAAAAGGTGGCCTTTTTTATTGGCATCCGCCAGGGAACATCGGTGAACTGAAGAAAAGACGTCAGCGGCGCGCAATGCCCTCATCCACGACGCGAAAATCGTCGCCGAATTCCAGCGCCACAGACGACTCCGCCGCAAAATAAGCCGCCCTGCGCGCCTCGTATTCGGCGCGCAGACGCACGTAACGCCGCTCTGCAATGACTTGCTGGAAAATGAACACCAAGCCGGCAACCACCAGGAAAAGAGCGGCCAGGCTTGCACCCAGGAATGGCGCAGTTGCAAATGAGTTCATTGATTGTCCCCCCGGACACATCCGCTTGCGCGGCACAATAGTAAGGCTTCGTTTTGGAAACATTATACCCATCAGAATGTTTTGTGCGCATTAGAACTTTTCTATTAACTTGAGGCGTTTTGTAGCCTCCTCCTTTATTGTCAAATAAATAAAAATCCGCCACCAGGGCGGATTTTGAAAGCGCACGACTAGTGAAAGAGGCGCCGCGCGGCCTCGGCGAGCCTCCGGGTCGCCACTTCACGCGGGTACGGCAGGCAAGCCGTGCTCCATGCGCATCTTGTTCTTCGCCGCCAGCAACTCGGCGCCTAGCGCGTCGAGATCGATACCGGCTTTGCGCGCCTTGGGAAACATGTCGCCCTCCTCTTCTTCGACGTGATGATCGATCTGCTCGCCGAGGACTTTGATCTTTGCATCGAACATCGGATCGCCGGGCTGCAACTCGCCGAGCTGGCGGATGAGTTCCTTGGCACCTTCATGCTCGACCTCTGCTTCGTTCATCAAATCATTGTCGTCAATTTCCTGGCGAACGCGCGGATAAAAGATCTTTTCCTCGATCTCCATATGGATCAGCAATGCGCCGCAGACCGCTCTTGCAATATCCATCTTCTGTTCGTCGCTGGCGTGGTCTTTTTTCTTTTCATATTCCTCGAACAGTTCCCTGGCTTCCTGGTGATCCGATTTCAGTAACGCGATGGCGTCTTGGCTAGTAGCGTTCACTTGTGTCTCCGATGGTGATAAGCGCACACATATGCGCCGCTTCATTATTAAGCGGAGAGACGTGCGGCGCGATCAGCAAATTCCTTCTCCTCGTGTAGGCGCAGGTGAAGCGATATATGATCGTGCTTCCGCACTCCGGCGAAACTTTCTCGCAACACCAACATGCCCGCCCATAAGCAAGCCTCCTTCGCCGTCCGCGAATTGCCGTTCCAGCCGCCGCTCGACTGGCAACGCTTGCTGCGCTTCTTCGGCGGGCGTGCCACGGCTGGTGTGGAAGCAGTTGAAAACGGCGTCTATCTGCGCGCCATCGAATGGAATGGCGACCAGGGAACACTGGCCGTGTCGCGCCATCCCGACAAGGATTGCCTGGTCGCGCGGATCGACGGCAAGGCCAGTCGCCATGCCGATGCACTGGTGGCGCCGCTGAGCCGCATGTTCGATCTGCAGACGGACACCAGGCGCATCCGCAAACACCTGGCGCGCGATCCGTGGCTGGCGCCGCTATTCAAGGCGGCGCCGGGCTTGCGTGTGCCCGGTGCGTGGTCAGCGTTCGAACTGGTGGTGCGCACCGTCGTCGGCCAGCAAGTGGGTGTGAAAGCTGCGACCACCATCGTCGGCCGTCTGGTAGAACGCGCCGGCGAACGCATCGAAGGCCATGCGCACGCGGCAACCGCATGGCGCTTCCCGACGCCGCATGCGCTGGCCGCTGTCGATCTTGCTGCGATCGGCATGCCCGGAAAACGCATCGCCGCGCTGCAGAATTTCGCTCGCGCCGTGGCGCAAGGCGACGTGCCGGTAGACGATCCCGGCGCCGACATTGCCGACCTGCGCAAGGCCTTGCTCGGCTTGCCCGGCATCGGCCCGTGGACCGTCGAATACGTCGCCATGCGTGCGTGGCGCGATGCCGATGCCTGGCCCGCTTCCGATCTCGTGCTGATGCAAGCGATCGTCGAACGCGATCCCGCCCTGCTGAAACTGGCGCATCAAAAAAGCCGTGCTGAGATCTGGCGGCCGTGGCGCGCCTACGTCGCCATGCATCTATGGAATGAAATTGCCGACCGCATGGGCCAAGCGCGCGGCGGCTGAAATCAGCGCAGACTGATGACGGCCGCACCAGTGGAACAGGCGTGCAGGCCGTGAGCGATTAATTCTCTGACAACAAACCGTTTCATTTTTGCGCGGGTGGCCGGCGACGTTGCAAAATCACGCCGGGAATTCTGTAACGTTCTGCAACCGTCGCGCTATTTGTCGTGCCGGACGCCGCCAACAGAATATAATGGCGCACATCTTTTGCACTACAGCTGAGGCCATGAGCTCCGAATTCCACCTACTCTCAGAGAAAGTCGCGCAACTTGCCGCAATGACGCAATCGCTGCGCCGGGAAAACGCCGACCTGCGTCTTAACGTATCCGCCCTGACCACGGAGAACGCGGAATTGTCGCGACGTATGGATGAGGCTCATCAGCGCGTCGCTGCGCTGATCGAAAAACTTCCGGTTACGGCGCCGACGCCGGCCGACAATGAAGAGGAGACCGCGTGATGCAGCTCAATGTTTCGATCATGGGCCATGCCTACACGCTGGTGTGCAAGGAAGACGAAGAAGCCACCCTGCGCCAGGCGGTGGCTTACCTCGATGAAAAGATGTGCGCCATCCGCGACACCGGCAAGATCAAGGGCAACGATCGCATCGCCGTGATGGCCGCGCTCGGCATCGCCGCCGAACTCCTGTCGACCCAACCGGGCGGCGACGGCTCCTTCGCCGGCCTGACGGTGGCGGAGTGGAAGCAAAGCATCGCCTCCATGCATAGCGTGCTCGACGAGGCACTGGCGCCGCAGGAAAAATTGTTCTGATAGTTTCCTGATTTCTCTTCGAATATTCTCTCCGCTGCGCGCGTGCTCATGCACGCGCCGCAATTTCCCCTCTGTCCTGTCCAATGATTGACCTGCGAGAAACGTCATTGGCGCGGCATTTGGTGTGCACGGATGTTGCCGCGCGCGCATGAAGAATTCACACTGTCACAGAGTAAAAATACCTCGGGATTTTTACGCAAAGGCTTTGACAAGAATCCCGAATAGAGTAGACTTAAGTCTCCTGCCGTGTTCGCGAATGCTTATATTCCTTGAACCATTTATGTGCACAGGCTGTGGGATTTTGTTTGGTGGGCGTGAGCGTCGCTAGTCCGATGAACCCGAAATTAAACTAACTGCAGCCAACTTGAACCGCTTGGTTCAGGATGCCAGCATAGCGGCACAGGCGGGACTGAATTACTGAAGCGACTGTAGAAATACAGTCGCTTTTTTTATGCCTGCACGGAATGGAAAATGTAAATCGGAAGGGGTGCGGAATGCACGGCGATGTGCATGCCACGACGGGGATTGCCGGCGTCAGTCGTTGCGTTTCTTCGCTGCGGCCTTGCGCTCCTGGCCGACTTCGGCGATGGCGTCCTGAAATTCGGTGACGTCTTCAAAGCTCTTGTAGACCGACGCGAAACGGATATACGCGATCTTGTCCAGACGCTTCAATTCGCGCATCACCAGTTCACCGACCTGCCCCGACACCACTTCGCGGGCGCCGCTGGACAACAGTTTTTCCTGGATGCTCTGGATCGCCGCATCGACCGCTTCGGCCGACACCGGACGCTTGCGCAAGGCCAGCATCAGGCTGGCGCGCAATTTGGAAGGATCGAATTCGCTGCGGCTGCCGTTCTTCTTGACGATGACGGGCATCGTCAGTTCGATGCGCTCGTAAGTCGTGAAACGCTTGTCGCAATTGGCGCAACGGCGGCGGCGGCGGATCGCGTCGCCCTCTTCGGAGAGGCGCGTGTCCAGCACGGGCGTGTCGTCATGATTGCAGAACGGACATTTCATAGAGGCAAGTCAAGGCAGACTACAGGTTGGAGACCGGGAACCATCTTAGCCCCTGTTCACGATCTTGTTGCGAAAACCGTGAAGAGGTTCTTACTGCGCCGCGGCCTTCGCATCAGCGAAGGCCGCGGGATCAAGCAACTGCAAGCAACTACTTTGTCACCTCAAGCAATTACGCTGCATAGACCGGGAAGGCGTCAGTCAGCTTCTTGACTTCTGCCTTCACGCGTTCGATGGTGGCGGCGTCATGCGGATTGTCCAGCACGTCGGCGATCAGGTTGGCAACCTGTTCCGCTTCCGCTTCCTTGAAACCGCGTGTAGTCATCGCCGGGCTGCCCAGACGAATACCGGAAGTCACAAATGGCTTCTCAGGATCGTTAGGAATGCCGTTCTTGTTGCAGGTCATGTGGGCCGAACCCAGAATCGCTTCGGCTTCCTTGCCGGTCAGATTCTTCGGACGCAGATCCACCAGCATCACGTGCGACTCGGTACGACCGGAGACGATGCGCAGACCACGCTTGATCAGCGTCTTGGCCAGCACATCGGCGTTCTTCACGACTTGCTGTTGATATGCCTTGAATTCCGGCGACAGCGCTTCCTTGAATGCCACTGCCTTGCCCGCGATGACGTGCATCAGCGGACCGCCCTGGATGCCCGGGAAGATCGCGGAGTTGATGGCCTTCTCGTGCTCGGCCTTCATCAGGATCACGCCGCCGCGCGGACCGCGCAGCGACTTGTGCGTAGTCGACGTGACGAAGTCGGCGTGCGGCACAGGGTTCGGGTAAACACCCGCAGCGATCAGACCGGCGTAATGCGCCATGTCGACCATGAAGTAAGCGCCGACTTCCTTGGCTATCTTGGCGAAACGTTCAAAGTCGATGCGCAGCGCGTAGGCGGATGCGCCGGCGATGATCAGCTTCGGCTTCTTTTCGCGCGCCATTGCTTCCATGGCTTCGTAGTCGATTTCTTCCTTGTCGTTCAGGCCATAGGAAATCACGTTGAACCACTTGCCGGACATGTTCAATGCCATGCCGTGCGTGAGGTGGCCGCCTTCAGCCAGCGACATGCCCATGATGGTGTCGCCCGGCTTGAGCATGGCGAAGAACACGCCCTGGTTGGCTTGCGAACCGGAGTTCGGCTGCACGTTGGCGGCTTCCGCGCCGAACAGTTTCTTGAGGCGATCGATGGCCAGTTGCTCGGCCATGTCGACGAACTCGCAGCCGCCGTAGTAACGCTTGCCCGGATAACCTTCGGCGTACTTGTTGGTCAGTTGCGTGCCTTGCGCTTCCATGACTGCAGGCGAGGTGTAGTTTTCGGAAGCGATCAGCTCGATATGTTCCTGCTGACGGACGTTTTCCTTCTGGATGACGGACCACAGTTCCGGGTCGACATTCGCGATGGTGTGATTCTTTGCAAACATGATTTCTCCAATGGATGAGGGTGCGCCTGAAGCACATCAGCCGGTAACGCCTGGTAGCGCCAGAAACACAATAGGCGATGCCGACTTGAAGACTTCCAAATCGAATGAGGGCCAGGATGAATAAGGGAATTGCAGGCAGCCTCAATCGTTCTTTCCATTCAGGGCTGCCCAGGCGCACGGCTAATGAAATCTCACGCTTCCCGATGGATACCCATCTTGTGCCGGAACAAGGCTCCGGTTTTTCGCCAGTCACGTGAGACGAAATGGTCTGCGCATTGTAAGGGATGCCTTCGGATTCGGCAAGAATTGCCTCCGGCCGGCCGCATGAAAGCGTTGCATCTCGCGCAGCGGCGCTTTGGGCTACAATTTCGGGTTATTGATGCAAGCATGCATTCGTCCGACGCCAACAGGGAGAATTACAGATGATCGTTTTGATTACAGGTGCAACAGCCGGTTTCGGCGCCGAAATGGCGCGCAAGTTCGTTCAAAATGGCCACAAGATCATCGCCACCGGTCGCCGCAAGGACCGCCTGGATGCGCTGGCCGGCGAATTCGGCGCCGACAAGGTGCTGCCGCTGGTGCTCGACGTCACCGACAAGAATTCGATCAAGAGCGCCCTCGCCTCGCTGCCGCAAGGCTGGCAGGACATTGACGTCCTGATCAACAACGCCGGTCTGGCGCTGGGCCTGGAGCCCGCCCACCAGGTCGCGCTGGAAGACTGGGAAACCATGATCGACACCAACGTCAAGGGGCTGGTCACGGTCACCCATCACATTCTGCCGAACATGGTCAAGCGCGGCACCGGCACCATCATCAACCTCGGCTCGATCGCCGGCGCCTATCCGTATCCGGGCGGCAATGTTTACGGCGCCACCAAGGCATTCGTCGATCAGTTCACGCTGAACCTGCGCGCCGATCTTGTCGGCACCGGCGTCCGCGCCACCAACCTGGCGCCCGGCCTGTGCGGCGGCACCGAGTTCTCCAACGTGCGCTTCAAGGGCAATGACAGCGCCGCCGCCAAGGTCTACGAAGGCACCACCCCGCTGACCGCGGTCGATATCGCCGAAGCCGCATTCTGGGTCGCCACGCTGCCGGCGCACGTCAATATCAACTACATCGAAATGATGCCAACTTGCCAAGGTTTCGGTCCGTTGAACATCAAACGCACCCAATAAAAAAACGCGCCTCAATGTCCGATTCAACCAATAAAAACAATAGCAGCAACAGCGTCGGCAGCAGCAGGAACAACGACGCTTTCTCGTGGCCGGTCCGGGTCTACTATGAAGACACCGACACCGGCGGCGTCGTGTTCTATGCCAACTACCTCAAGTTCTTTGAGCGCGCGCGCACCGAATGGCTGCGCGCGCTGGGCTTTTCCCAGCAAGCACTGGTCGAATCGAGCGGTCTGATCTTCGTGGTCAAGAGCACCACGGTGGACTACTTTGCGCCCGCGCGGCTTGACGATGAACTGAAACTGACCGTCGTGGTCGAACAGTTCCGCAACGCGTCCATGGCCTTCGTACAGGAGGCCTGGCGCCTCCAGGGAACAGAACAGACATTGCTGGCGCGCGGCCAAATCAAGATTGCCTGCGTCAATGCCGCCAACTTCCGGCTCCAGGCCATTCCGGAAGAAATGCTGGCACGTCTCAAGGGAAACTTATAATTCATCATTGCCATGCACGAACGCAGCGGCCTCTTTACACCTGCCGCGACGAGACTGAAAAAATTTGCACGTACAATTGAGCCTCTCCGACTGAACCCGGAATTGAACCCCGTACTGAACCTCGACCCCCACACGCCTCCATGAACGTCACTCAAGATCTATCCTTCTTTGCCCTGATCACCAACGCCTCCGTCATCGTGCAGTTTGTCATGCTGCTGCTGTTGCTGGCCTCCGTTTTCAGCTGGACTTACATCTTCCGCAAGATGTTCACGATCCGCAGCGCGCGCTCGCAGACCGAAGAATTCGAGCGTTCGTTCTGGTCCGGCGGCAACCTGATCGCGCTGTACCAGGACACGCTGTCCAACCGCCGCAAGGGCGGCGGCCACGGCGGCGCGCTGGAACGCATCTTCCAGGCCGGCATGGGTGAATTCAACAAGGCCAAGGCGCAAGTCGGCAAAGGCGCCGCGATCGATTCGACCGGCGTGCTCGACGGTGCCCGCCGCGCCATGCGCGCCGCTTACCAACGCGAAATGGATGCACTGGAATCACACCTGGCCTTCCTGGCGACGGTCGGTTCGGTGTCGCCTTACGTCGGTCTGTTCGGCACGGTGTGGGGCATCATGAACGCCTTCCGCGGCCTTGCCAACGTGCAACAGGCCACACTGGCAGCGGTTGCTCCAGGTATTGCCGAGGCGCTGATCGCCACTGCCATCGGCCTGTTCGCCGCGATCCCTGCGGTGATCGCCTACAACCGTTTCTCGCATGACATCGATCGACTGGCGATCCGCTTCGAAAGCTTCATCGAAGAATTCTCCAACATCTTGCAACGTCAGGCACGCTGATGGCAGGCTCATCCATGCGCGGGGGACGTCCCCGCAAGTTCAAGTCCGAGATCAACGTCGTGCCGTACATCGACGTGATGCTGGTGCTGCTGATCATCTTCATGGTGGCCGCGCCGGTGAACGACCCGAGCGTCATCAACCTGCCGACCGCCGGCAAGTCGACCGTGCCGCCGAGCGAATACATCGAGATCGCGCTGAAACCCGACGCCAAGGCCACCATCAAGGTCAACGGCCCCAAGCGCGGTGAAACGCAGACCGCCTCCGGCCGTCCCGACCTGACGCAAAAGCTGCAGGCGCTGCACGCGGACAGCCCGGATATGCCGGTGATGATTTCCGCCGACAAGGAAATCAAGTACGACGAAGTCGTCCAGGTCATCGCCGCAGCCAAGAAACTGGGCATCGCACGCGTGGGACTGGCAACGAAGTAATATGAGCACTCCTTACCAAGTACCGAGACAACCGGGCCGCTGGCGCGCCATCGCCCTGGCGGTGGTGGTCCACATGGCCTTGCTGGCTTTCCTCTGGTTCGGCATCAGCTGGCAGAGCGAAACGCCGCTGACCGTCGAAGCGGAAATCTGGGATCCGAACATCAAGGAAGCGGCGCCGTTGCCGCAACCCGCCCCCGAGCCGGAACCGCCGAAGCCAACCCCGACGCCCGTACCAGAACCCGTCAAGCCGCCGCCACCGAAGGTGGAAGAACCGCCCGTGGCCAAGCCCGACATCGCGCTCGAAAAAGAGAAGGAAAAGAAGCGCAAGGAAGCGGAAAAGAAGGAACGCGACGAGAAGGAAAAAGAAGCCAAGCTCGAGCGTGAAAAAGCCGATCGCCTGAAGAAGGAAAAGCAGGACAAGATCGACGCCGACAAGAAGCTTGCCAAGGAAAAAGACGACGCCGAGGCCAAGAAAAAAGCCGAAGCCGACAAGCTTGCCGCCGAGAAGAAACAGAAGCAGCAAGCCGCCGACAGCAAGGCCGCCGAACAACGCCGCCAGGATGACTTGAAGCGCATGATGGGCCAGGCCACCAGCGCCGCCGGCGGCACCGGTAGCGCCGCCCAGTCGCAGGGTCCGCGCGGCTCCGCCGACTATGGCGCCAAGCTGGGCGCGAAGATCCGCTCCAATACCATCTTCGACATGCCCGGTGAATTGAGTGCAAACCCGGCGGTAGAATACACTGTCGAACTGCTGCCTGACGGCACGGTGCGCGGCATCCGCAAGAACAAGTCATCCGGCATTCCGGGCTTTGACGAAGCAGTCCAGCAAGCGATCAACAAATCGCAACCTTTCCCTCCCGACAAGGATGGCAGGGTGCCGAACAGCTTTACCTTTAAACACTACCCGAAGGATCAGAACTGATGAAAATGAGGATGATCAACAACTCGCGCACCGCACTGAACGCACAGCATGGTTTCCGCCGCCTGAGCAGCATTGCTCTGACTGTCATGGGTATTGCCGCGGCGTCCGCTGCACACGCAGAATTGCGCTTTGAAATTTCCGGCGTCGGCGCCAGCCAGATCCCGGTCGCCATCGCCGCTTTCCCGGGCGAAGAAGGCGCGCCGCAACAGATCACTTCCATCGTCAAGGCCGACCTCGCGCGCAGCGGCGTCTTCAAGCTCATCGACAACAGCGACTCCCTGTCCGATGCCTCCGCCATCAACTACGGCGACTGGAAGAACCGCGGCGCCAACGCCCTCGCGGTAGGCAGCGTGCAGCGCTTGGCCGACGGCCGTTTCGATGTGCGCTATCGCCTCTTCGACACCATCAAGGCGGCGCAATTGTCGGCGCTGTCGTTCGGCAGCCAGCCGCAACTGATGCGCCTCACCGCGCACAAGATCGCCGACGATATCTATGAAAAGCTGACCGGCATCCCCGGCATTTTCTCGACCCGCATTGCCTATGTGACACGTTCCGGCAAGGAATATCGCCTGGAAGTGGCCGACGCCGACGGCGAAGGCGTGCAAGTGGCGCTGCGCTCCAACGAACCGATCATTTCGCCGTCGTGGTCGCCGGACGGCGGCAAGGTCGCCTACGTTTCCTTCGAAGCCAAGAAGCCGGTCATCTACATCCAGAACCTGGTGACGCGCCAGCGTACGTTGGTGGCCAACTTCAAGGGCAGCAACTCGGCGCCGGCCTGGGCCCCTGACGGCCAGCGCCTCGCCGTGGCGCTCACCCGCGACGGCCTGACCCAGGTCTACGTGATCAACGCCGACGGCAGCGGCCTGCGCCGCCTGACCAACACCGCCGGCATCGACACCGAACCGCGCTTCTCGCCGGACGGCAATTATGTCTACTTCACCAGCGACCGCAGCGGCGGCCCGCAGATTTACAAGGTCAGCCCGAACGGCGGCGACGCCCAGCGCGTCACCTTCAGCGGCAGCTACAACATCAGCCCGCGGATTTCCCCGGACGGCAAGACTTTGGCGTATATTTCGCGCCGCGACGGCAAATTCCAGCTTTACGCGCTGGATTTGACCAACGGTCAGGAACAACGCCTGTCCGACACCGTCAAAGATGAGTCGCCAAGCTTCTCGCCAAACGGCAAATACATCATGTACGCGACGGAATCAGGTCGTCGCGGGTCGTTGGCCATCGTTTCCACTGATGGCCGGATCAAACAGCGCTTAACAACCCAGATTGGCGATGTCAGGGAGCCCACCTGGGGGCCGTTCATGAAATAAACAATTATTCACATTCATTCACGACACAAGGAGTTTCACATGCGTACATTCAGTTCTTTTGCAATCGTTCTTTCGGCAGCCGTGCTGCTGGCGGCATGCTCGTCCACCAAACTGGACGACAAGAACGCCCCGGTTGAAAACCGCGCAGGCACAGGCGCCACCACCGGTGCAGATCCGCGCGCAGTCAACACCGTCAACACCGGTTCCGACCCGCTGAACGACCCGCAAGGCATCCTCTCCAAGCGCAGCATCTATTTCGACTATGACAGCTACACCGTCAAGGACGAGTTCCGTCCGGTCGTCGAAGCGCATGCCAAGTACCTGAATTCGCACAAGGATCGCAAGGTCATCATCCAGGGCAACACCGATGATCGCGGCGGCACCGAGTACAACCTGGCCCTGGGTCAGAAGCGCGCCGAAGCAGTCCGCAAGGCGCTGGTCCTGCTGGGCGTGTCCGATGCCCAAGTTGAAGCAGTGTCGTTCGGCAAGGAAAAACCGAAGGCCCTGGGCAGCGACGAAGCAGCATGGGCTGAAAACCGTCGTTCCGACATCGCTTACCAATAAGACTTATGCGCACTTCCCTGAAGACCGCGCTCAAGTCGTTTTCCGCAGCGGCCATGATGGCCGCTGTCGCAAGCCTGTCCGTGTTGCCGGCAACGGCGCACGCAGGCTTGTTTGACGATGAGGAAGCGCGCAAGGCCATCCTCGATATCCGCAGCAAGATCGATGCCCTGCAAAAAGACGTCGCCAACAAGGCGGACAAGAACAGCGCGCTGAGCCTGTCCGACCAGAACGACCGATTGCTGCAGGAGATCGCACGCTTGCGCGGCCAGGTCGAAGTCCTCAGCAATGAACTCGCCAACACGCAGCAACGCCAGAAAGACTTCTACGTCGATCTGGACGCCCGCCTGCGCAAGCTCGAACCGCAAAAAGTCACGATCGACGGCAAGGAATCCAGCGTCGACCTGAATGAGCAGAAAGCCTATGACGCGGCCCTGAACATGTTCAAGGGCGGCGACTACAAGGGCGCCGGCGCAGCCTTCAGCGACTTCCTGAAACGCTATCCGCAATCCGGTTACGCGCCGTCGGCGCAATACTGGGTGGGCAATTCCCTGTATGCACAACGCGACTACAAGGGAGCGATCGCTGCTCAGCAAGTGGTGACAAAGAATTATCCGGACAGCCCCAAGGTAGCGGACGCGATGCTCAACATCGGCAGTTCCTACGTGGAGCTCAAGGACAAGGCGGCGGCGAAGAAGACCTGGGACGCGCTGATTGCGAAGTACCCGGAAAGCCCGGCTGCGCAGACCGGCAAGGAAAAACTGGCGACGTTGAAATAGTTTCCCTACGCGTTTGACACGATTGATCGATTTTGCTTATAATAGCGGTCTTTCGGGTCGTTAGCTCAGTTGGTAGAGCAGCGGACTTTTAATCCGTTGGTCGCAGGTTCGAGTCCCGCACGGCCTACCAGAAATTCAGCAGTAGATAAAAAGGGTTCCAAGCAATTGGAGCCCTTTTTGTTTTGTGCGTCCCATGTGCTAGCGTGCATTTTTCTGCAAGACTCAACTTGGTCAACCTGGCTTTGGTCCGTGCAATGGCTCTATCACCGCCCTTCTTCCGCAGCCATACCCCCCTGCTGCCCGTCGTTACCACTGCCGTGCCGTTTTACGCGTGCCGCCGCGACAACTCGCCTTCATCGCCATCGCAAACCGCGTATTTGATGTCAGAATAGGCACCGCCGGGAAGGTTTCTCCGGCGACAACCTGTTACTCCGATCCCGCATGGCAAAAAGAATCACATCGCAAGAAGACAGCGGTCCGGCGCGGGCCGTCACCAAGGAAGATGTCGCGCGCGTCGCCGGCGTGTCGCACATCACCGTGTCGCGCGTGATCAATTCGCCCGACAAGGTGGCGCCGGCCACGCGCGAGAAAGTGCTGGCCGAGATTGCGCGCATGGGTTATATCCCCAATCTGCTGGCGGGCGGGCTGGCGTCGCGGCGCACGCGCATTGTCGCGGCCGTGGTGCCGACCATCGGCCACTCGATTTTTGCGGAAACCGTGCGCGGCATGTCGGAATACCTGATGGCGCACGGCTACCAGTTGCTGCTGGGCCAAAGCGATTATTCCGAAGACATCGAAACCAGGCTGGTCGAAGCCTTCATCGGCCGCCGCGTGGATGGCCTGGTGCTGACCGGCGTGCAGCATACGCCGGCGACGCGGCAACGGCTCAGGACCGCCGGCATTCCGGTGGTGGAAACCTGGGACCTGACGCCCGAGCCGATCGACATGCTGGCCGGCTTCTCCAACTACGACGCCGGCGCGGCTATGGGCGATTATCTGGTCGAACAAGGATATCGGCGCATCGCCTTCGTAGGCGGCGATGATCCGCGCGGCGTGGCGCGACTGGCCGGCCTCAGCGCCGCGCTCAAGCGGCATCGCCTGCGGGCGCCGGTGCGCATCACGGCGTCGCCGGGATCGTTCCTGCAAGGCGGCCGCGAAGCCATGGTGACGCTGCTGGAGCAGCATCGCGACATTGACGCCGCCTTCTTCAGCAACGACGTCATCGCCGCCGGCGCGGTGCTGGAATGCGATCGCCGCAAGGTCCGCATTCCGCAGGATATCGCCATCGCGGGCTTCGCCAATCTCGACATCGCCTCGGAAATCAATCCGCCGCTCACCACCGTGCACGTCAGCAGCCATCGCATTGGTGAGACCGCAGCCAGGATGCTGCTGGCGCGCCTGGGCGGCAAAGACGCCGAGGCCGACACGGTCAGCGATCTCGGCTTCTCCATCGTGCGCCGCGGCAGCGCCTGAGCGCAGACTACGCACTTCGCTTTCAGGCGTCTTCCTCGTAGATCACGCCGCGCGTTTCCGGCGCCATCAGCAGCGCGATCAGCGCAACGCCGCCCATGAACACCAGATAGCCGATGATCGGATAATAGCTGCCGCCGTAATACGCCAGCAAACCCGTTGCTATCACCGGCGCCATGCCGCCCGTGATCACCGACGACAGTTCACGCGCCATGCAGATGCCGCTCATGCGCACGCTGGGCGGGAACAGCTCGGCGAAGAACGCCGCCTGCACCGAGAACATCGGATACAAGCCGAACACGATCATCATCACGAAGCCGCCGATGATCATCGGCGTCTCGCGCGTCTCCAGCATCATGAAGAACGGCCACGAGCCTAGGATCATGACCACGATTCCGAGGATGTACACCGGCTTGCGGCCGATGCGGTCGGACAGCATGCCCCACAATGGATTGAGCAGCGCGCCGAGGCCGGCGCCGATCAGCACCGCTATCAGGCCGATGCTGGCGTCGACTTTCAGTTGGGCGGTCAGGTAGGACAACGCCCACACCTGGAAGATATAGCCCGCGGTATTTTCTGAAAAACGCGCACCGATGGCGATGAGCAGGTGACGGCGATGGTGCTTCCATACTGCGGAAATCGGCGACTTCTGCACGGCCTTCTTCGACTTGATCTTTTCAAACGCGGGAGACTCCAGCACGTACAGGCGGATATACATCCCGACCGCCAGGCCGATGCTGCTCAGGATGAAGGGAATGCGCCAGCCGTAGTCCATGAAATCGGCTTCCGGCATCTGCCGTACCAGCGTGAATACGCCTGCCGACAGCACCACGCCCAACGCCACGCCGACGCCTGGCCAACTGGCGTAATAGCCGCGCTTGTGGACCGGCGCATATTCAGCCGACATGGTAACGGCGCCGCCGAATTCCGCACCGGCGGCGAAACCCTGGATCAGCCGCAACAGCGTCAGCAGGATGGGCGCGGCGATGCCGATGCTGGCGTAGGTCGGCAGGAAGCCGATCAGCGTCGTGCTCAGCCCCATCATCAGCAAGGTAATCACCAGCACGTTCTTGCGCCCGATGCGGTCGCCGATATGGCCGAACACGAAACCGCCCAGCGGGCGCACGACAAAGCCCAGCGCATACGAACCGAAGGCCGCGAGCGTGCCGATCATGGGATCGAGCCTGGTGAAGAACAGCACGTTGAAGACAATCGCCGCCGCGGTGCCGTAGAGGAAGAAGTCATACCATTCGAGCGCAGTGCCCACCACCGAGGAACGCAAGGCGATGACGCGCTGGCGCTCCAGTCCGGCGCTGGCGCGGTCTGCGGCATTGCTGGCGTCGCGTTCGGTCTGGTGCTCTGAAGCGGCCCCGAGGGCGTGGTCCGCGCGCGGGCTGCTGGCGATTGTATTCATGCTGTCTGTCTCCTGGTGGATGCCGGCGCCCTTGCCGGTCCCATGGTAAATCATGGGGACGTGTCGTGTTGTCTCGATCTACGACCGGCCGGGCGCCGTGTGCTCATTGATGGAAGCGATACTTCTCCTTGGCCTTGCTGGTTGATATGAAAACGTGAAACATTGAAATCATGCTGCTGCCGCTTTTTGCGCCTTTTCCTGCGCCGCGGCTTTCCTCGTTCCTGCATCTGCGCAGGCCTGCCACAACGCACGCACGCTGTCCTTCATACTGCCGGCCTCCTGCCAGCGATCCGACAATTCATGGCCGTCGGCGCCGGTCATCGCATATTCCGGCGGGCCCAGTTCACACAGGAAAGTCAGCACGCCGTCGGACGGCGCACGGCGGCACCAGCTCCGGAATCCGTATTCCCACCATTGCATGAACAGCTGCAGCCACTTCTGGTGCTGCGGAAACGCCAGTTGCAACTGGATCTGTTCGCGGCTGGCGACGCGACCGTGGAAGCCCCAGGCGTTGTCGATGATCCGGTGCATCAGCGCATGGTTCTCGTCCGAAATCGGCCATGCGAATTCGCGCGCCACTACGTAATGCGACAAGTCCGCCGTAAGCCGCAGATCCGGAAACCGATCCAGCAACTGCAGCGTGAAGAAGAGATCGGTGGTCATGCGATCGCGATGCGTCTCGATGTGCAGCGCGATGCCGGCGTCGTCGGCCAGCCGCCGCCATCCTTCGATGTAGGGAATGCACTCATCCAGCGTGTACGGTCGGACGTCGGCCTGCAGGTTGATGTGGTCGGCGCCGAATTCCTGCACGTGCTCGATGATGGGCTTGAGCTCGTCGACGCTGCGCGGATAACACTGCGCCTGCCAGCTCATGCCGTGTTCACGCAGGAAGGCGGTGACTTCCCGCGCATAATCGCGATCGAAGAAGCGCACGCCGGCGCCGTCGAAACCGGCATCGCGGATCATGGCGAGCTTCTGCTCCAGGGTCCACTCATGGCCGTCGGGACGACGGCGTTCCATGGCCCACAAGGATTGATAGATGAGTAACTGCTGCATGGTGTGCGGCGGGGTCAGGTGGAGGCGGCTTGCAACGCCGCATCGTCGGCAATATCGAAAAATCGTTTTCCGCTGGAAGCCTGGTTCTCGTAGATCGAGCCCTGGTTCAAAGCCGGCGGCAGCGGCATGCGCACCGGCACATCGCGAAAGCGCGGCACGACGGTAGGCTCGCCGCTGAGCAGGCGCGAGTTGAATTCGTCAAAATCCGCCACGCCCAGTAAAGGAAAGGCATCCGCCGCGCACACTTCATACAGCAGGAAATTACGCGACATGGTCGAGCGGTTCTGCGCCGAGCCATGCACTGCCCGCACGTGGTGGAAAGACACCGCCCCCGCCTTGCCCGTCACCGGCACCGCCCGGTCGAGATTAAGCCCGGGCGTGGCCGGATCGATGGCACCGCAGAAGCGGCCGTCGGCATGGTGATCGTAGGTCGGGCCGGTATGCGAACCGGGCACCACCAGCATCGCGCCGTTTTCCAGCGAGGTGTCGTCGAGCATCACGCCTACCGCCAGGATATCGTCGTTGGTGTGCGGATAAAAAGCCCAGTCCTGATGCCATTCCACCGGCGAACCGAAGCGCGGCGATTTGAGGTTGAGCTTGGAGCTCTGCAAGCGCAGTCCCTGCCCCAGCAAGTCGCGCAGCACCGCCACCATCGGCTGCGATCGGATGAACTCTTCGAACACCGGATGATGCTTGTGCGGCTGCTTGATGCGGCGCAGGCGCGGCTCCTCGGCGCTATGGCCGTTCTCCAGATCGAAAACCTGAGTGTGGGCGTCGACTGCGCGCGATTGCTCCAGCCATTGCGCCAGCGCTTCCTTCATCCGCTGCAGCGTGAAAACATCCAATAAACCGGGCACGACCAGCAAGCCGTCGGTTCGATACTGTTCGATCTGCGCAGGGGTCAGCATGAAGACTCTCCTTGATGTTGGAATGGCTGCGGCAAGCAAATCTGCCGCCAATTTGCAGCTAATTTGCAGTTTTTCGGATGAAAGCAAAAACTGATGTTCGCGCGAACATATTAGGACTGCGAAAATCCCGTGTCAACCTGAAATCCCGATAAACCCGGGAACTTCGATGGCGCACAGCAGCAGGGGGAGCGGCATCACGGCGTGATGCAGACCTGCCGGGGCGAGGCCGGAACGATACGAAAAAAAGCCCCCGGACTTCGCAGGCCGGGGGCTGAATCCAATTCAAGAGGGAGGAATTGGAGGAGACGGATTCAGGTTATCGCGGCGCAGCATCGGTTGCCACAGGACTTACACACGGACACACTTTCAACACTTCCCTAACAGCGCCGCGTCATCAACTTTCTGTAAAAGTGTTTATCCGTGCTTGCTATTTGATGATCCATGCACGACAATGGATGAGAATTATTCTCATTTGAAGGATTTCAAGATCGGAAACACCATGATCAACGGACTTTTCTTCGGATGCGATGCTTCGGCGGCACCGGCATCTCTTGGATATCGGCAACCCGCCCCCACATGGGTCGGAATCAAGAATGCGGAGCACGCCGCGAAGCTGCCGCTCCATTCGCACCGGCCGCCAGAAATGAAGCCGTAAAGAATACCGAGAAGGAAAGATCATGATGCGTCTGCGCCCCCTCGACGATCAGCAACTGCCCAACCTGACCGATGTACAACGCGTTGCGCTGCAGCCGCATGCGACACGCCTGGACAGTGAATTCGCGCCCCTGATGCAGCGTCTCGCCGCGCTCGGCAACCTCACTGAAGTGACGCGCAACTCCTCCGCCCTGCTTGAAAAAGACAACGTCAGCGGCGCGTTGTACGTCGACAATGAAATCGAACTCGCGCCGGCCGAAGCCATGCACCTGCGCATTTTCTATCCGCAGTGGGAGCACGGCTACGCGCTCGAAGAGCATGACGCCTGCAGTGGCGGCAAGCGGCACAGCCTGCAATTTTTCGACCGCTACGGCAACATGATGCACAAGATCATGCTCGGCGAAGATGGCGACATCGCGTCGTTCCGGCAATTGGTCAGTGACCATGCCGCCGCCGAACAGCTGGCGCCGCACCTGGTCCATCCACTCGACAGCGCTACTGGAACCGGCGACGACAGCCTGGGCCGAATCGACGTCGACGCCTTGCGCGCAGAGTGGGCCCACACCCACAACCACGAGGATTTCATCCAGCGCCAGGAAGCCTTCGACCGGCAACGGCTGCGCAAGCTGCGCCTGGCCGGCAAAGCGTTCGCCTATCAGGTCGCCAACGACTCGGCGCGCGTGATCCTGCAGCGCATGACCGAATTCGGCACTTCCATCATGGCCCAGGTCGGCAATGCCGGCATCGTCCAGGCTTACTACGGCAAGATCAAGAACATCCGCGTTAAGGATTCGCGCCTGAAGATCATGAATGCAGGTTTCCGCATGCAGCTGCGCGAAGATCACATCGATTCGGTGTGGGTCGCCAAGAAGCCCACTACCGACGGCATCATCACCTCGCTGGAATTGTTCAACCGCCAGGGCACGCACATCGCCAGCTTCCTGAGCAAGAAATCCAACGGCCAGCCCGAACCGCGTGAATGGCGCGAAGCCATCATGCGGCTGATGCCGATCTTCGGCGTCTGAAGCGATCTCGCCATTGCCAGCGGTGGCAATGTGGCAATGGCGCACAAGAATTAAAATAATCGTCTTATATTTTTGGGAAATCACTCATGAGCGAACGTCTTCTCGTCATCCTGGCAGGTCTCAACATGTTCATCGCGGTCGGCGCCGGCGCGTTCGGTGCGCACGGCCTCAAGCAGATCCTCGATGCCGACATGCTGGCGATCTGGCAAACCGCCGTGATCTACCAAATGGTGCATGCACTGGGCATGTTCGCGGTAGCGCTGCTGATTCCCAGGTTCGGTCCCGCCATCCTCGGCTGGGCCGGCAGTGCGATGTTCATCGGCATCGTGATTTTCAGCGGCAGCCTGTATGTACTGGCACTGAGCGGCGTGCGCTTCCTTGGCGCGATCACGCCGATCGGCGGATTGGCTTTCCTGGCCGGCTGGCTGCTGGTGGCGTGGGCGGCTTACAAGGCGCAATAAACTTCGCTGCATACATGCAAAAACAAAAAAGGCCGGTAATTCACATTACCGGCCTTTTCATTTTTACCAACCGCCTTACAGCATGCAGGCATGCCGATCAGTGGAAGAACTCCGCGATCAGCGTCGCGCCGATGAAGGTGCCTGCGTTGGCGGCAAACGACACCAGCACAATGCGCCAGCCGAGCTTGCGGAACGCCGGGATATCCTTGGCGATCGACAGGCCGGCGAAAGTCAGCATTGGCGTGATGACGGCGAGGAAGTTGATCTTTCCGGTAATTGCCACGATCGCGTCAGCCCATGGACAGGCCGGCGAGGTCAGGAACATCGCCGCCAGCGTCACCCAGCACACCGCCGGAATCTTCCTGCCGGTCAGGTTGCACAGCAGATCGCCCACCAGCACCGCACCGATCATGATGACGATGCAACCCACCGATTCCAGCGGCGCGACCTTGTAGGCGATCCAGTTGGCGATGATGGTCAGCACACCGGCGAACACCCAGGCGCCGACGCGGCCGGCCAGGTTCAGGTCGGCCACTTCGGTATGGGTCTGTTCATGCAGCTTGTCGTCGGCGGCCGTGCTCGAGGACGACGTGGTGCGGCCGATGATCGGTTCCAGAACGCGGTAGCCCCACACCGCCAGCGGCAGCGAGATGAACAGCGTGAAGTACGTGCCGATGGTGGTCGTGATCAGGTTGCTGGCGGCGGCGAAGGTCGCCACGTCCTTGGCCATCTCGGGCGTCTGTTGCGCCGCGATGGCGCCGGCTGCGGCCGCCATCATGCTGCCCGAACCGACGCCTGCGCCCATCGCCAGCGCGACCGGATGGAAGATGTTGAGGCTGGTGATGAAGCCGGCGAAGATCGCGATGAAGACCGCGCCGAACAGCGTGCCGGTAATGTACTCGGCCAGGACGCCGCGTCCTTCCGGAGAATTCATGCCGTAGCGTTCGCCGATGATCGCCAGGCTCGGTTCGCGGCCGACCGAGAACGTCGCACCGATGGCTTCACGCTTGATACCCAGCAGCAGCGCCAGCGGCAGGCCGATCACGATGGTGCCGACGAAGTGGCCGAACTCCTGGAACACCAATGCCCAGCCGGCGCCGATGATCTTTGGCAGCGAACTGCCGACCATCAGGCCGAGCTTGGCGACGAACAGCAGCAACGCCGGTTGCAGGATTGCGGCAGCCCGGAATTGCAAGGGCCGGGTCAGCGCCAACGGTCCCATTTTCGATTGCACACTGCCGATCACGGCGCCCATGATGAGCGCCCAGACCATCGGCAGGAGCACGACTTTGCCCGGTCCCATCTTGAACGCCACCGAACCGATCAGTTCAGCCACGACAAGGATCAGCACCGCATACACATAGAGCTTCCATGTTTGCAGTCCTGGCTGAATGACGGGTGTTGCTGTTGCGGATGCTTGCATATTATTCCCTCCGGATCTTGAGTCCTGTGTTCAAAAGCCGCATTGTGCACGGCCCTCCCTGATACAGCTATTCTTTTTGCAACGATTAATCACGGCTTTTTTGAGCGCCTTCGTTGTCCGGCGTCAATCATGCCTTGCCCTGCCCCACGCTGCAATGAAAATGAAAACGTTCTCATCGGACGGGAACAGGTCCGTCATCCGGCTCGCGTCATACGTAACCGAAGGTCGCTGCCGGTTCCTTCGCCGTCTCGACCCACACGCTCTTGGTCTGCGTGTATTCATACAAGGCCTCGACGCCGCTGGAACGGCCATAGCCGCTCTGCCCGTAACCGCCGAACGGCGAAGTGATGTTGATCGTCTTGTAGCCGTTGATCCAGAAGGTACCGGCGTTGATGTTGGCGGCCACGCGATGCGCGCGCGCCACATCGTTGGTCCATACCGCGCCGGCCAGGCCGAAGTCGCTGTCGTTGGCGATGCGCACCGCGTCTTCCTCGGTGTCGAACGGAATTGCCACCACCACCGGCCCGAAAATCTCCTGCTGCGCCACGTCCATGTCGTTGCTGACGTCGGCCAGTATGGTCGGCCGCACAAAGAATCCCGGCGCTGAAAAATCCTGCTCCGCCGTCGCGAGCCGCGCGCCGTTGCGCACGCCTTCGGCGATCATGCCGCGCACGTGTTCGTATTGCTTGCGGTTGGAAATCGGTCCGACTTCAGTCTGTGCATCGCCCGGCTGCCCGACCTTGATCTTGCTCGCGCCGTTGGCCAGCATGGCGACGAATTCTTCATACACCGCACGCTGCACCAGCAACCGCGACCCGGCCACGCAGCTTTGTCCGGCCGACGAAAAGATCGCCGCCTGCGCACCGAGACAGGCGCGCTTCAGGTCCGCGTCTGCAAACACGATGTTGGCCGACTTGCCGCCCAGCTCCAGCACGCAAGGCAGCAAGCGGCGCGCAGCGGCTTCGGCAATCTTCTTGCCGGTTTGCGGCGAGCCGACGAACACCACTTTCTTGACGACGCGGTGATCGATGGCAGCCTGGCCGACAGTATGGCCCTGGCCGGCCAGCACGTTGATCAGGCCCTTGGGAACGCCGGCCTGTTCGGCCAGCGCCGCCACCGCCAGCGAGGTGAACGGCGTCAGTTCGGACGGCTTGAGCAACACCGCATTGCCCATTGCAATCGCCGGCGCGACTTGCCAGCCGCAGGTGAAGATCGGTGCATTCCACGGCGTGATCTGCAACACCGCGCCGACCGGCTCGCGGCGCGTGTAGTTCAGATGCGAACTCGGCACCGGAATCACGTCGCCATAAAATTTGTCGGTCCAGCCTGCGTAGTATTCGAACATCTCGGCGACCTTGCCGACTTCGCCGCGGCAATCGCGGATCGGCTTGCCGGCGCTGAGCGACTCCAGTTGCGCCAGCGCTTCGGTGTTGTCGCGGATTTTCTGGCCGACGGCGAAGACGATGCGGCCGCGCGCGGCATGCGTCAGCTTCCACCATTCGGCCTGCGCCGCCAGCGCCGCTTCGGCGGCCTGCTGCACCACCGCCGCGCCGCCGTCGCGATAGCTCAGGCTGTCGGCACCGGTGGCGGGATTCTGCAGCACCACGGCCGCGCCGTCGCCCTGCACCAGCTTGCCGCCGACATACGAACCGACAAATCCGGCGCCCGGGAAGAACGGCGTGAACGCCGCCAACAACTGTTCTGCTTCATTCGATTGCATTCAAGACTCCTGATGATGTACGTGATTTATTTCTCGATGAACTGCACGATGCGATTGAAATCTTCGCCGTCGGCGGTACCCGCTGCTTCTGCGCTGGCGGCCCACAGGCGGCCGACTTCGCCCGACAGCGGTGCCGAGGTGCCGAGCTCGCCCAGCAGACCCATCGCCAGGCGCAGGTCCTTGCGCATGAGCTTCATCGTGAATCCGGAGTCGAAGGCGTCGTTGAAAATCCAGGTGGGATAGTTGACTTGCGTGACGCCGCTGCGCCCCGAGCCGGCGTTGATGCCTTCAAAGATCTGTTGCGCATCGAGGCCGGCGGCGGCAGCAATGCGCGCGGCCTCGCCTGCGACGATCAGGTGCGCACCACACATCAGGTTGTTGAGCAATTTGGTGACATGGCCGGCGCCGACCGGACCGACGTGCACGCGCTTGGCGCTCATCGCTTCCAGCACCGGCGTGACCGCCGCGACGTCTTCCGCCGCGCCACCCAGCACCATGGTCATGGTGCCGGTGGCCGCGCCCTTGGGGCCGCCGCTGACCGGCGCGTCGATGAAGCGCACGCCCTTTTCCGCCAGTGCGGCGGCGACCCTGCGCGTACTGTTGGGATCGGCCGTGGTGGTGTCGACCACCAGCAGGCCGGCTTTGGCGCCGGCCAGCACGCCGTCGGCGCCGAACACCACCGCCTCCACCACGTCCGAGGTCGGCAGCGACAGGATCAATACATCGACTTCCGCCGCCAGCGCCGCCACCGACGCAAATGTCCGCACGCCTTCGCGCGCGATGCTTTCGGCCGCCGCGGTCGCCGGATCGTAACCGGACACCGTAAAGCCGCCGCGTTGCAACGACAGCGCCATGCCGCGCCCCATATTGCCCAACCCTGCCACACCGATGTGTTTCATGCCGCTCCTCACTGGATAAGTCGTACGTCAAATCAGACGGGTCCAGTGTGCAAGCAGGGGGAATAAGCGTCAATTACATCGAAAAGCCAATATTGTTCTACTTATGAGAACACATAAAACAGCACGCAACAGGCGTCAGCTGGTGACCTGGAACGCCTGCATCAGCGAACTCGAATACGACACGAAACGATTGGCTGCTACCGACAGCTTGCGCCCTACGCGCGTGACCAGGTGCACCTCGGCCACCGCCAGCACGTCGTCTTCCAGCGGAATCGCAAACAATTCGCCCGCCGCCAGTTCGGTCGACACGGCGAAGCGCGGCAACAGCGTCACCCCAAGGTCGGACCTGACGAAATGCTTGAGCACATTGATGGAGTTGGTGGTGAGCGTAGGATTGAGCTTGATCTTGGCCGCGTATTCGGCCAGCGCCAGCAGCTGTCGCGTGCCGTAGGACGTATGCATCAGCCCGACCGGATATTCGCTGAGCTCCTGCAAGGTGCAGGATTTGCTGTTGCGCAGCGGCGAATTGGCGCTGACCACCGCCATCATCGGTTGCCGCTGCACCGAACGAGAGACGATCTTGGGATCCGTGGGCGGGTTGTAGACCAGGCCGATTTCGGCGATGTCTTCGGCCACCATGCGCAGCACGTCGTTGGTGCCGGCGAGGTCGAGCGAGACTGAAATCTGTGGATGGCGTTCGCAGAAATAGGCCATCGGCCGGCTCATGAAATCGCTCACGAAACCTTCGCCGATGACGATGCTGACGTGTCCGCGCTTGAGTCCGCGCAGGCCTTGCAGCTTGGACAACAGGTCGGCCTGGTGAGCGCCTTGCTCACGGTAGTAATCGATCAGCAGTTGGCCCGCTTCGGTCGGCACCACGCCGCGGCGGTGCCGTTCCATCACGGGGATGGCGATTTCCTGTTCGAGCAGCGAGATCTGGCGACTCACCGCCGATGGCGCGATATCGAGCTTGTCGGCCGCCGCGCGCACGCTGCCGCACTGCACCGCTTCAAAGAAATAGACGAGCCTCTGCTCGCTGAGTTTTTTCATTTCCCGTCCCTGCCTGTTCCGTCTTGAGTTGCCTCAATTAGAACAGAATCAGGGAAACGATCTCAATAGGCCGAGAAAAACACCTAAGCCGTCGCACCGGCGAGAGCTGCCCTGACGAGGTCGTCGATCTCGGTGGTGATGTTCGACAGCACACCGGCAACGACCGAAAATTCCTTGCCGGCCTGTCCCGCGCGCGCCGCCACGATGCGCGCATTGAAGGACACCATCTTGGCCTGTTTGGCGATGGTTTCGATGTCGGTCATGATGCCGCGCAGCTGCTTCTTCATCAGCACGGCGTGGCGCTTCGATTGTTCTTCGTAGACGGTGGTGATCTGGTTCAGCACGCTCAGCAGCGGCGTGGTAATGCGCACCAGTTCTTCCAGCAGCGCCGGCGCATCGCGCAGGCGGTCCTCGATGGCATTGAGCGTGCGCTCAGCCAGGTTCATGAAGTAAACAATTTGCGCGTCGCCGTCGAGCTTGCCGAAATAGGCTTCCCGCACTTCTTCGCAAAAAATTCCCGGCACCGTGTCGGAACCCTTGACCAGCGCCGTATGCGCCCCACGGAACAAGGCCAGCGCGTCGCGCGCCGTCTTCACCGCGCCATCGTGTCCCTGCGACGCCAGCACCGCATACAGCACCAGGCGCTGCGAGGTGAAACGCCGGCGTCCCGACAGATTGATCAATGCGCCGAACACTTCACCCGACAATGGCTTGATGCCGCTGCCGCTTTTATCGCCGCCCTCCTCGCCGGTTTCGTTGTATGGCACCGGCCTGATTTGTACGGACGCCGTCATGGCGCTCCTTTCGTATGAGTCCTGGAGATGGTTTATGCAGCTTCTCTGGCCGGATGCGCTTGCTTGCGATACAGGAATTCCAGCACCGCCGTGCGATATTCGGAATACCGTGCATCCTGCGCCAGCGCCACGCGTTCGCGCGGACGCGCCAGCTTGACTTCGAGGATTTCGCCGATGGTGGCGGCTGGGCCATTGGTCATCATGACGATGCGGTCCGACAGCAGCACCGCTTCATCGACATCGTGCGTGACCATGACGACGGTCGATTCGGTCTTGGCGACAATCTTCAGCAACTCGTCCTGCAGGTGTGCACGGGTCAGTGCATCCAGCGCGCCAAACGGCTCGTCCATCAGCAGGACTTTGGGCTCCATCGCCAGCGCGCGGGCGATGCCGACGCGCTGCTTCATGCCGCCGGAGATTTCATTGGGACGCTTGCTCTCCGCCGCCGTCAACCCCACCAGCGCCAGCGCCGCGCGCGTGCGGTCGCGCAGTTGGGTGCGATTTTCGGTGGCACCGAAGACGCGCTCGACGCCCAGGAAGATATTTTCGTAGCATGTCAGCCACGGCAACAGCGAGTGGTTCTGGAACACCACCGAGCGCTCCGGCGACGGGCCGGCGATCTCACGGTTGGCGCACAAGAGCAAGCCATCGCTGGGCTTGAGCAGGCCGGCGATCAGGTTCAGCAGCGTCGACTTGCCGCAGCCGGAATGGCCGATCAGCGTAATGAACTCACCCTTCTGCACGGTCAGGTTGATGTCGCGCAGCGCGTGGAAGCTGCCCTTCTTGGTGTGGAACATCATCTCGACTTCGTTGATGTCGATAAACTTGTTATGCATGTCCATCAGAACCCCCTGTTGCTTCGTTAAGCGTTAAGTCGTTGCATCGATATCGGGCGCAGCTCAGTCTCAGCTGCTGACTTCTTCATACGTGAAGGCCTTTGCCAGCGCCACCAGCAATTGTTCGAGGATCAGCCCCACCACACCGATCACGACGATGGCGATGATGATGTGCGGCACGTTCAGGTTGTTCCATTCATCCCAGACCCAGAAGCCGATGCCGACGCCGCCGGTCAGCATTTCCGCCGCCACGATCACCAGCCAGGCGGTGCCGATGGCCAGGCGCACGCCGGTGAGCATGTACGGCAGCACCGACGGGAACAGGATCTTGGTGAGGATCTTCCACTCCGACAGGTTGAGCACGCGCGCCACGTTCATGTAATCCTGCGGCACGCGCTGAACGCCGACGGCGGTGTTGATGATCATCGGCCAGATCGAGCAGATGAAGATCGACCAGATTGCAGCCGGATTGGCCGACTTGAACACGAGCAGGCCGATCGGCAGCCAGGCCAGCGGTGACACCGGTTTCAGCAAGCTGATGATGGGGCCGAACATGCCCGACAAAAAGCGCACGCGGCCAATCATGAAACCCAGCGGAATCCCTACCAGCGCGGCCAGGCCGAAGCCGATCGCCACGCGCTGCAGCGATGCCAGCACGTTCCAGCCGATGCCCTGGTCATTGGGACCGGTGCGGTAGAACGGATCGGAAAACAGCTTGATCGCCTCCTGCAAGGTCACCAGCGGCGTCGGGAAATTGCCGGTCCTGGCGGCGATGATCTGCCACACCAGCACCAGGAAAGCCAGGCCGGTCACCGGTGGCAGCACCGTCATGAACCAGCCTGAAAACGGCAGATTTTTCTTCGCCGCTTTCATCTTCTTCGCCGCCGGAGCAGGCGTGGCAGCGGCAGCCGGCGCCGGTGCCACGCCTGCTCCGGCGGCCGGTGCGGCCGGCGCCGGTTTGTCGTTCATCATCGTTTCCATGACTGCGCTCATATCGATTCCTTCACTGGAGGCTGCTGCAAAATGTCCTGCGGTCCGGCTTGACTGGCGCCTTGACTACGCCCTGACCTTGAACGAAGCCGCGTAGGCTTTCGGATTCTTGCCGTCCCATACGGTGCCGTCCATCAGCTTCGATGTGCGCATCACGTCCTTCGGAATGCTGGTCTTGGTCATGGTCGCGGCGTCCTTGAACAAGTCGATCTGGTTGACCGCCTTGGCCACGGCCAGGTAATCCGGATCGTCCTTGAGCAGGCCCCAGCGGCGATGCTGCGTCATGAACCACATGCCGTCCGACAGGTACGGGAAGTTGACCGCGCCGTCGTTGTAGAACTTCATGTAGTTCGGATCGTCCCAGGTCTTGCCCAGGCCGTTCTGGTAGCGGCCCATGATGCGCTGGTCGATGACATCCTTGCTGGTGTTGACGTAGGACTTGTCGGCGATCACTTCGGCCATCTTGTTCTTGTTGGCCAGCGACGCATCGATCCATTTGCTGGCCTCAAGGACCGCCGCCATCATGGCGCGGCAGGTGTTCGGATATTTCTTGGCGAAATCGAGCGTGGTGCCGAGGACTTTTTCCGGATGATCTTTCCAGATATCTTGCGTCGTGGTCGCGGTAATGCCCACGCCGTCGACGATCGCGCGGTGGCCCCAGGGCTCGCCGACGCAGAAGCCGTCCATGTTGCCGACCCGCATGTTGGCCACCATCTGCGGCGGCGGCACGGTGATGACCTTGGCGTCCTTCATCGGATTGATGCCGTTGGCGGCCAGCCAGTAGTACAGCCACATCGCGTGGGTACCGGTCGGGAAAGTCTGCGCAAAGGTGTATTCGCGCTTGTCGGTTTGCATCAGCTTGGCCAGCGACTGGCCGTCGACGCCCCCCTTGTCGGCGATCTTTTTCGACAGCGTGATGGCCTGGCCGTTATTGTTCAGGCTCATGAGCACGGCCATGTCTTTCTTCTGGCCGCCGATGCCCATTTGCACGCCATAGATGAGGCCGTACAGAACGTGCGCCGCATCCAGCTCGCCGTTGGTCAGCTTGTCGCGCACGCCGGCCCAGGAGGCTTCCTTGCTGAGCACGATCTTGATGCCGTATTTCTTGTCGAAGCCGAGCACCGAGGCCATCACGACGGAAGCGCAATCGGTCAGCGGAATGAAACCGATCTTCACTTCTTCCTTCTCAGGTTTGTCCGAGCCGGCCGCCCAGGCTCCTCCTGTTGCTAGTCCCAACATGCTCGCTCCCGTTGCCAGTCCTGCAGTCTGAATCAATTGACGACGCTTGAAATCCACTTCGTTCACAGCCTCCACGGCCTTGCTCGCTTGCTCTTTGAATTCCATCGCATTCCCCATTTTTTCGGCGGCAAAAAAAAAGGCGTCCCTCCGGCATGCACTGAGTCATGTCGAAAGACGCCTTTGTCTTGGATGGATCCGACCGCCATTGGCCGGATCGTTCATTGCGCAAACCTTGCGCTAACGGAGACGATTCAGCAAAGAGCGTGCCAAGCAGATGGAAAATCGCGTGAAAGCCGCGCCGCCCATAGGCAAAGCGCCAATCCTGCGTGGCCCGATGGAAGCGAAAGCGAGGGGAATTTGCGAAGGCGGCGGCGCACCGGCTTTGTGCTGCGCACCAATTTGGCGGTGCATGCACACCGCCGCCCCAGGAAAAAAATGTCAGCCGAGCAAGTCCTCGACATCCAGCAAGCGCTGGGCGATTTCGGAAAGTTTGAGGTTCTTGTTCATGGCCATGCTGCGCAGCTTTTGATAGGCCTCGTCTTCCGACAGTTTGTGCCGGGACATCAGCAGGCCCTTGGCGCGCTCGATCACCTTGCGCTCGGCCAGCTTGTGCTTGGTGTCCGACAGCTCGGTCAGCAGCTTCTGCTCCTGGCGGAAACGCGCCAGCGCCACGTCGAGCACCGGCTTGATCCGTTCGGCTTGCAGCCCGGCCACGATATAGGCGGTGACGCCGGCTTCCATGGCGGCTTCCATGGTACTGGTGTTGTCGTCTTCAGTGAACATGACGATGGGACGGCGTTCGTCGCGCGTGGCGATGACGATATGCTCGAGTACGTCGCGCGCATCCGATTCGGCATCGATGATGATCATGTCGGGCTGGAGCTGGGCAATGCGTTCGGGCAGGTACTGGTCGGCCGGCAGCGAGGCGATGATGTTGTAACCCGCCTCCAGCAATCCAATGCGCAGAGCTTTGCCGCGCTCGGCCTGCTCCTGCAGGTCGGTGTCGGTCTCATCGGCATGGTCGATGATGGTATTGACAACGACAATGCGTAGATTGCGCATGTGAGGTTCCAATGTTCGCCTGGACATCGTAAATCGCTTCCGAACTCGTTACGGGTCTGGGTGGCTGTGGCACATCCGGTACCGGACTAATGCCGGCTTCATGTTGCCATACCTCCACGCTGCATGCCCTCCCGAATATCCCTGGCTGCAGCGGGCGAATAGTAACCCATTTGGAAAATGCGGCACACTTTCCATCATCTTGTGATGTACATTGGCTACATGCCGCGGCTGCACTTGCAGGCAACAATCAAGCAAAAATCAAACCAGAAAACCGCAACGCGGTCGCCTCGCCCATGCCGCATCCCCTACTCCGCCACTCGCCTTTTCCTACAGGAAATTGAGGAAGACGCCTATCTACCGCAAGCAAAGCGGTTGTTAACATCCATCGCATCAACTGTCTTTGGCATGTTGTTTGGCACATTGAACGCCACCTTGGATTCGCACCACCCGCCTGGAGGAGATTACCCATGTCACGTCGCATTCGTTGCCTGCCGGTTGTCGGCAAGTCCGTACAGCTCGCCACCTATTTTGCCGCCGGCAGTGCGCTTGCGCTGACGTCGGCCAGCGCGCTGGCCGACCCCTCGCCGGCGCTGGATCGCTTCAGCCTGTCGGCCGGCGCCTACTATGTCGATCCGACTTTCCGCGTCAACGCCAACTCGCAGTACGGCTCTTACCAGTCCGGCGACATCGACCGCGACCGCACTGCGTTGCCACGCGTACGCGCAGAACTGCTGCTGTTCGACAGCCAGGGCTTGTCGTTCGACTATTTCACGTACAAGAAGAATTACGCCGGCGCCATCAACCGCACCATTCCCCTCGGCAGCGGCTCCACCCTCAACGGCAACGGCAATGCCGACATCCAGGTCGACATGGCGTCGCTGGCCTACAAATGGTGGATCGGACAAGGCAATGACGTCTTCGGCATCGGCCTCGGCGCCGGCTACTATCGCGCCAAGCTCGACGTCAATGCCGCCGCCACGCTGAACGGCGCTTCCGGCACGTTCAGCGACAGCTATTCAGAAAAAACCTGGGCGCCCTTGCTTGAACTCGGCTGGAAACACGCTTTCAGCAAGGACTTCCGTCTCTATGCCGAAGCCTCGGGCGTCAAAAAGAACTGGGGCAAGGTCACCGGCCACATCTACGGCGCGGCCATCGGCGCAGAGTGGTATCCGCTGGCCAATCTCGGGATCGGCGCTGACTATGGAATTACCCGCATCAAGATCAACCGCGACGGCGGCGGCGCCATCGACGACGCCAATCTGGACATCCGCCTGAAAGGCCCCTCGGCTTACGTGAAGGTGCGTTTCTGAACATGGATGCCGTGCGGTCCCCCACACGGCCACGATGAACGCTGCAACCCTGCAGTACAACAAGGAGAACAACATGACACTCGGCACCATACTTCTGATCGTCCTCATCCTGATCCTGATCGGCGCCCTGCCGACCTGGCCGCATAGCCGCTCATGGGGTTACGGCCCCAGCGGGATCGCCGGCACGATCGTTATCATCCTGCTGATCCTGGTGTTGCTCGGACGACTATAGTCGGCGGGGTTTCCCTGTAGCCCTGGGCAAACAGGATATGATGGACGGCGTTGCATCTCGAGGATGCAGCGCCGTTCATCATTTCTACCGGAGGAGTCCGCAACGATGAGAAAAAATCGCCGACCATATCTGCTTCTGCTGCCGGTGCTGCTGGCCGCCGTCACCCTGTCTGCACCCGTGTTTGCCGCCGAAGAGGACGTTTCGCAGGAAGATCCTGCACGCTGGTATCAGGGCGACGACACCGCCCAACTGCATTACAAGACGCTGGTGAAAGAAGCCCGCGCAGCCGGCGCCCAAGCACTGCAGGAATGCAAGTCGCTCAAAGGGGCCGAAGCCAAGGGCTGCCGCAAGGAAGCCCGCGCCAACCAGAACAGCGATCTGGCGCGCGCCAAACGCATTCTGAAGGCACGCAGTGCTGCCGAATAAGCCGCAGCGCGCGACATGAAAAAGGGGACCTGCCGGTCCCCTTTTTCATTGCAGCGGCGGCCTGTCCGCTACTGGTATCCCATATTAGTTGCCTACTTGCCGACCTGGTTGCCGATCACACCGCCAACCGCAGCACCACCCACAGTGCCCACTGCGCTACCGCCCGTCAGCACGGCGCCGCCGACTGCGCCGACACCGGCGCCAACGGCAGTATTCTTGTCTCGCTGCGACATGCCGCTGCAACCGCTCAGAACTGTCAGGGCACAGACGGTGATCGAAGTTACGGCGATTTTATGTGCTATTTTCATGATCACACCTCTTCAAAAAATGGTTGTTGCTGCGGGATGCAGCAGTCGATTCTCGTGGCTTCTTGTTGACTCAAATGAAGAGCCGGTATTTTTTAGACCGCGTTCAACGTCCGAGTTTCATGTCGACGGACTACGCAAACATTCGCTTACACTTTTCGCGTCGTTGACATCGCAGGCCTGTTTTTTCAGACCGGGATGCTCATAAACGATGACCGCATTGCGGATCGATTGAGGATGCTTGCGCTGGACCATGTCGAGGTAGAGGAATTTCTTCTTGCCCGCGCCGAGGGCGGCTTTGGACTTTGCAGCGCTTGCCTTGGCGAGCGTCACTGAACGCGACGCATCGCCGCAGCCCGTTGTTCCATTGCCAGCGAAGGTGGGAGAACAGACCATTGCGCCGGTCAATACGAGCAAAGCCATTGCAGTTATTTTTTTCATAATCCCTCCCTCGACAAATCGCCTACGTCGCGACGCGGGAATGTTTAATGGATGCACCAGCGATACCGGGCCATCATGACAAAATAGGATTGCGCTCAACAGCCGTGCTTCTCCGATTCTGCCGTAAGACGATTCCTACAAATCGTCGGACCGGCATGACCTGACATGAAAATGGGAGCTGGAAGCTCCCATTTCGGCAGGCCGGCTTAACGGTCCTTCAGCGCTTCCTTGGCGTCGCCGTAGCTCTTCTGAGCAGTACCGTCAATTTGCTTGGCGGCGCCCTTGACTTGCTGCTCCTTGCTATCGACCATTTCGCCTGCCTTTTGCTGGACCTTGCCTGCTACTTCTTTTGCCTTGCCTTGAACTTGATCTTTATTCATGATGGCTCCTGAAAGTGAAGGGACCAGTTACTGTCATCCAGCACAGTCAACTGCACACATCTCCTTGGTGGAAACGCGATGATTCATCTTAATCAGCCGCGCTTTTCGCGACCATAAGACAGCCCCGCTTTGCAGCGTAGGACAATGCGCAAAGAAAGATTCAGGAAGAGGAATTGACGCAAACCGGCCTGCAGCAAGCGTGCAGGCCGGGGTTCAGACGTCAGCAACGGGCGCCAGCGGGAGACGTATCGAGATGATGGAGCCATTGCCGGGAGTCGAACGGATGACGACGTTGCCCCCGAAGAAAGTGGCGCGCTCGCGCAAGCCGCGCAAACCGTAAGTCTTGTTGTTGTCCTGGCGTTCCTGCGGAATGCCGACGCCGTTGTCGCGCACCGTCAGCGAGACCTGCTCCTCATCGACGTCGAGGATGACGTCGACCTGGTTCGCCTTGGCGTGCTTGGTGACATTGTTGAGCATCTCCTGCAGCATGCGATAGATCGCGATTTCCATCTCATGGCCGATGGTCACATCTTCATCGGGCAGGCTGGCCTTGCATGTCATGCCGGTGCGCTCGGCAAGGTCGTCGAGCTGTTCGGTGATGGCCGCCTTGAGGCCGAACAGATCCAGCATGTTCGGCCGCAGCTCGGTCTGGATGCGCCGCGTGGTGCTCACCAGCGAACTCATCAGTCCCTGCATGCGCGGCTTGCGCTCCTGCCACTTCTCGTCTTCGGGCAGGATCTTGTAGACGCTCTCCAGGTGCATGCTCAGCGCCGTCAGCGACGCGCCCATGTTGTCGTGCAGCTCGCGGGCGATGGCGCGCTTCTCTTCTTCGCGCACGGTTTCCAGGTGGTTGGTCAGCTCGCGCAACAAGGCGGTTCGCTCGACCACGGTCTTCTCCAGCTGCGCTTCGCGTTCGCGCAAGGAATCCTCGGCGCGCTTGCGTTCGGAAATGTCGGTGCTGATGCCAATCACGCCGAGGACATTGCCGGCCTTGTCGAACCACGGCACGCGCGTGGACTGATACGTGAAGACGCCGTGCTGCAGATGCAGCGTCTGCTCGATCGTCTCCGGCAAACCGTGCGCCATGACGCGCCTGTCATCTTCATCAATGCGGTCGGCTTCGTCGCGTTCGGCAAACAGCTCGCGGCTGGAGCGGTACATGGCTTCTTCCCAGCTCTTGCCAACCTGCTGCAATAGCGCCGGATTCGCAAACACCAGCAATCCCTGGCGATTCTTCACGAAGATCGGTTCGCGAGTGCTGTCACTGACCGCGGTCAGCAAGGAGTTGGCCTCGGCCAGCTTGGCCGCGCTCTGCATGCGCGCGCCGTATTCGCGGTCCAGCTTGCCGGCGAAACGCCAGAATACGAACACCACCAGCGCGCCGTCGATCAGGGTCAGGAAAGGCAGCATCAGCTGATCGGAATACAGCCCGCGCTCCGCCCCCTTGGCGACCAGCAGGTTGAGCAGCAAGATCAGGAACAGCATCGACGGCAGCAGGCGCCGAAGCATATTGCCTCCCGGCGCATGGCCGATGATGATGGACATCAGGCGGTGCGAAGGCCGCGCCATCAGCAAGGCTGCACCGAGCACCAGGAAGCCCAGTGCCGTCAGCAAGGGAATGCCGGTCGAATAGCGCAGGAAGGTCAGTTTGCTGATGCCGTACAGATAACCGACCAGCGGAATGGCGCTCAGACCGATCAGGATGAACGCCAGATATTCAGCCGGATAGTGGCCGCCGCGAATGCGCAGCTCTTGCAGCAACAGGATCAGCGCCGTGAGCAGGAAACAGCCGGCCGCCAGCGGATGAATCTCCGCGCCGAACGCGCTGCCCGCCATGGACAGTACCGGCAGCGCGGCATGCAGCAATTTCACGCCGAACAGATTTTGCAACAGGAAGCCCGCGCTCAACAGCAACAGCAACGTGGCAAGTACACGGGCAGCCAGCGCCAGCTTGCGGCTGGTCTTGTCGACATTGAGGCATTGCAGGTAAAGAGCTACGCCGGAGAGAATGAAGCCGGCCGCCGAACTGCCCTGGACGGCGATCAGGTCGGCCAAGATCTTGCGATAGCCGTCTTCCGCGTAGCAACTGCTGAGAACCACCACGCCGAACAGCGCGATGATCATCGCCAGACTCATGGCGGCGCTGATGATGCTGGCGAAATTGGCCTGGGTGGCGACGTAGTGCTCGAGCGAAGAACTCTCGCCGATATCGTTTCTGACTGACGTCATGTGCTGAAGCCCCTGATTTTTTCGTGGGCCGCGCAGCGAGGCGCGGCGGCATGCAGTGACATTATATTGGGTTGCGGCATCGTGGCATCGCGGCATCACGTCTTGGCGATGTGAACGCGACCTGAACGGCGGGGACGATATCCCGGAGAGAGAAACTAAGCTGGCGCGAATCCGCGCGATGGATTGTTTTTCCCCGACGCGCCACGTCCGCTGATGCGCTCGATCAGATTGCGCAGTTTGGTGAACTCCGACGATTTGTCAAAGAAGAACTGTACGCCGTATTGAACGCCAACGCGGCGATAGGTCGAGCTGACATGGTTGCTGAAGATGATCTTGAGTTCATCATGGCGGCGCTGGCCCGTGCGCGCCAGCGATTGCAGCAAGTGCATGCCGTTGCCCTGCTTGAGCTGGATGTCGAGGATGAGCACGTCATAGTTCTCGTTTTCCAGACGCGTCATCGCATCCTGTTCCGTCTCGGAATAGCCGGCCAGCATCACGCCGGGGATTTCGGCGAGACTCTCGATGATGAGGTCGCGCACGTCCGCCGAATCTTCAACCAGGAAGATCTTGAGCGGCGTATCCGGTGCATGCCCCTTCCTTGTCGCCAGTTCTTGCAGTGCATCTTCCATGATAACTATCCAAAAACGTCTAACAATCCACCATCAATGCGGCACACTGCCGCTCGTCTCCCGCCTCGCAATGCCTCGTCATGCCCCTTCCGGCCGGCAAGTCCGCCATCAGTCAATCAGGTTGTTCTTGATTGCGTAATAAATAATGTCGGCGTTGTTCGCCATGTTCATCTTTTGCAGCACACGTGAGCGATAGGTGCTCACGGTCTTGACGCTCAGGCAGAGTTCATCGGCGATTTGCGTCACGCCCTGCCCCTGCCCCAGCTTGTAGAAAATTTCGTATTCACGCTGCGACAAAGTCTCATGCAGCGGTTTTTCCGAATCAACCGGATCGGTGGTCAGCAGCTCGGCCACGCCGTAGCTGATGTATTTATGGCCGCGCAAAATCGTGTTGATGGCGCTGACCAGATCGGTCGCGAGCGCTTCTTTCTGTACGTAACCGCTGGCGCCGCTGCGCAATACCTGGACCGCATAGCGGCTTTCGGGATGCATGCTGAGCATCAGGACCGGCAGGTTAGGCTTTTCGCGCTTGATCTGTTTCAACACTTCAACACCGCTCTTGTCGGGCATGGCGATATCGAGCAGGACGATGTCCCACTCCTGGGTGCGCACCAGGCGAATCGCTTCTTCGGCCGTGCTGGCTTCGCCGCCGACTTCCATGTTCGGGATGTCGGCAATGAAATGCTGAACACCGGCGCGCACTACTGCGTGATCATCGACTACCAATATTTTTGTCATAGTTTTTACCAGCATCAAGGCAATGCTGCATATCTCTCATTGATCAGGCAAATGTGGTCAAACTGCCTGCGGTGCATGCACACCTGATGATTCTGCAGCCCGCCCGCCATTTGTTCAGAGTGATCCGGGAATCCGGACATCTTCCGCGGCTAACTATACCTCAACGATTGCAAATTTCGTACCATTTGAATGCACCTCAGGGAGGCGACCGCGTTCGCGGCAGCCTCCCTGCGGACGGACTACTTATTTCAGGCGCAGATCATTCTTGACCGAGGTCACGCCCTTGACGCCGCGAGCCAGTTCAGTTGCGCGGCTCGCCGCTGTTGCCGAACTGACAAAACCGCTCAGCTGGACCACGCCCTTATAAGTTTCGACGTTGATTTCAGTCGCCTTCAGGTTCGGTTCCTGCAGGATGGCAGTCTTCACCTTGGTTGTGATGACAGCGTCATCGACGTATTCGCCGGTGCCTTCCTTGTTCGGTCCGGAGGCGCAACCGACCAGCGACACCATCATCAGTGCGAGGAAAAAGCCTGTAATGCGTTTGGTCAAAGATAAAGTCATGATGGATCTCCTTGTTGGTAAATTCAATTCGTGTTGCCTGCGATTGTTTTATGGAGAAGCATCGCTACCTCTCCATGACCTTACTGTGATACTGGGTTGCTCAAATGCATCCGGGGGATACAGATTACTTGGCGTACTTGACCTTGGCGTCGGCCTGGCACTTGTCCTTGGCAGCACCGCTCATGGCGTCGCATTTTTCCTTGGCGGCGCTGTAGTTGGCGTCATTGCTGGTTTCTTTTGCGTCCTTCTTGGCGTCGGTCGACTTGCGCTTGGCCTTGGCGTCGGCTACGGCCGTTTCATGGGCAGCCTTGGCTTCCTTCTGGCAGACATCCTGTTCATTGCCCTTGAGCGGTTTGCACTTGGCCTTGGCGGTCTTGTAGTCCGCATCGGCGGCAGCAACGTCAGCCTTGTATTGCGATTTGACGGCATCTGCCGCGCTGGCCAGGCCATGGGCGCCCAATGCGGCGGAAGTCAGGATACAAGCGGCGATAATTTTTTTCATGAGTAACTCCTCTGGTTTTATTGAACGTTGGTTTTTTGCGCCGTCGTGCGGCAGGCAAGCGACTTCAGACTGCGGGAAGGATCAGTGACGCCAATCCTTGTGGCTCTCTTCGAAAGCCTTGATCTGCTTCTCGGTTTCGTCCTTGTTGATGCCGTAGACTTCCTGGATGCGGCCGGCCAGTTGTTCGCGCTTGCCGTTGATGGTGTCGAGCTGGTCGTCGGTCAGCTTGCCCCATTGTTCCTTGGCCTTGCCTTTGAACTGTTTCCAGTTGCCTTCGATGATGTCCCAATTCATGTTTCGCTCCTTTGTGGTGATGGCACGAATGCCGTGTTGATGGTGCACGCCCGGCTCACAGGCCGGACAGGCGCAGTCAATCGAGCAGGTCGCTCATGTCGTCGGCGTGTTCTTCTTCCTTCGCCATGATGGAAATGAGCAAATGCTTGGTGGTTGGATCGTCGTCGCCGATGCGTTCGATCATCTGGCGATACGTTTCGATGGCGATGCGCTCGGCGATCAGGTTGGCGCGGATCATCGACTTGATATCGCTGGAATCGTCGTAGTCCGCATGGCTGCGCTCGGACAGCTTGCTCGGATTGAAATCCGGTTCGCCGTTCAATTGCACGATGCGCTCGGCGATCTGGTTGGCATGCGCTTCTTCTTCCGCCGCGTGCTCCAGGAACTCGGCCTTGATCGGCTCGTTCTCCAGGCCGCTGGCGGTGAAATAGTGGCGCTTGTAGCGCAATACACAGACCAGTTCGGTCGCCAGCGCATCGTTGAGCATCGCCACGACTTCTTCGCGATTGCCCTTGTAACCCTGGGTCACCGCGCCGTCGCCGATTTTCTTCGCGGCTTCGCGCACTTTGTCGCGATCGATGTGAAACGGCTCACCTGAAATATGGCTGACCGTCGATGGTTTGCTTGACATGATGATGTCCTCTTATCCGGTTGGCTGGCTACAAGCAGCTATTGCTATTGCGCATGGTGCGCGGCTGTGGACCGTGAACAGGCGAACGCTCAGCGTTCACCGGTGCGCGACACGCACAGGCCGAGCAGCAAGCCGAGGCCGGTCGAGATCGCGATGGCGCGCCACGGGTTCGATTGCACGTAGTCGTCGGTCGTGGAGACGATCTCCTTGCCGGTCTGGACCACATAGGATTGAATGCCTTGCGCCTTGATGAAGGCGCGATCCAGGATTTCTTCACCCTTGGCGCGCAGGTCCTCGGCTTTCTTGCCTGTGGTTGCGGCAGCTTCGGTGAACAGCTCCTGCGCTTCCTGCAGCAGGACCTGGACGTCGCTACGGACGGTTCGCAATTTATCTTCGCGCATTTCTTGCCTCTCTTTCATGTTGGTTGTCAGCTTCAGCAGCGAGCGGCATTTTCTTGATGCCGGCGCTCAATCCATGAAGTACTGAAGGATGAGCAGCATCAGCAGAGGCATGCCCAATAACCAGCAAATCACCAGTTTTTCTTTTTCCATGGTTGCACCCGTTTCGATCGTTCTTGTGTATTGAAACGAACAGCTTGTCTCTTCCTTGCAATTCCCTTTGCTTCACTGCTGCGGTTACTACCTCGTTCCTTGCTTGCTGCCGATGCCGATAAGTCGGTAACTCAACGATACTGACGGTGGTGTGCAGCGGCGATAGGACTGCGGCTGATTACCTTGTAGGACAAGGCCGCAATCGGCTGTCGTCAAGGTGTTGCGTCCTGCGACAGGTCGTCCTTGACGGGCATGGCCGGCGTAACGACGTTGCCGCCTTCGCCTTCCCAGCGCTGCAATGCCTTGCGATGCAACCGCGCATCGCGGCTCGACAAGCGGTTGGCGCAGACATTCAGGACCGCGACGACAGCGGCGCCGGTCAGCCCCAGCGTGAGCAAAAGATTTCGTGTATTCAGCATGTCGGCTCCCTGTTCGTCATACGGTGGCGCGGCTCAGGCGGACATGTGCTGTTTGAGCGAACGCTTGATAAGCTGCCGCGCTTCACCCATCGTGCGCTGCACCTTGCCGGCTTGCTGCAATTGCGCGGCGTGGCGGAGGTGCGCCTTATCGTGCATCAGGGTCGCCAGGTTTTCTTCCAGGCGGGCCACGACGATTTTCATGTTGCCAAGCAGTTGATCCTTGTTCATGACGCGCTCCTCGGTGATTGGATGGATGAAGCAGTGGAACAGATCGTAGCAATGCCCCCTGGCAAGAGGTATAGGACGCCCGCCCATTGTCTTGTAGGACAAGATGAGAACCCTTTATGGACAAGGGTTTCAGCCGATCTGGCAGGAATATTTACCGGCATTCTCCCCTTGTCTCCTACAACAGATTGCGCAGGCGTCTGATGGCGGCTGCGCATCGTGGCGACTACGATGCATAGACGGATTTGCACGACGCTTGTGTTGCGTTTGTGTTGAATGCAACGGCTGTGCGCATCATCCCGGTCACCTGACCTCACTCTTGAACAAGGAACAAGCCATGGGTAAGTATTTCCTCGCCTGGATACTCGGCGTCCCTGCCTTCGTACTGGTGCTGATTTACTTTTTCCTGCACTGATTGCACTGATGCATCGGCACATACCAGCAGAAACACCAGAAAAAGAATATTTCTTTTCCACGCTTCGACTGAAAGGCACACATCATGAAAAACGACCGACTGATTGACACCCTGAACGACCTGATCCAGATCTCCAAGGATGGTGAAGAAGGTTTCCGGACCTGCGCCGAAGATGCCTCGGAACGTCAGGCCTATTACAAGACCCAGTTCCTGGAACGCTCGCAGGCCTGCGGCCAGACCGTGCTGGAATTGCAAAACCTGGTGCGCGCGCTGGGCGGCGATCCGGCCACGCACAGCAGCGTGAGCGGCACCCTGCACCGCCAATGGGTGAACATCAAGAGCGTCATCATGGGCAAGGACGATGAAGCCATCCTGAACGAGTGCGAACGCGGCGAAGATGCTGCCGTCAATGCCTATCGCAAGGCGCTGTCGGAGGACCTGCCGAGCGATGTCCGCCTGATCGTCGAACGCCAGTACCAAGGCGTGCTGGCCAACCATGACCGTGTGAAGGCATTGCGCGATCAGGTGCGCGCCAAGAAAGCGGCTTGAGCCTCTTGTTCTGCATGCAATAAAAAAGCGGCCTGCGGGCCGCTTTTTTATTGCATGAGCCGAACGTCCGAACGTCTATTTCTTGTGCTGCTTCAGCTGCAGCGCGAGGTCGTTCAGCGCGGTCAACAGCGTCCGGATGAATTCGCGGGTCGGTTCGTGCGTGAGCTTGCCGTCGGCGAAACGATCACCCGCGCCGCCGATCATGACTTCCGGCTTGTTCAGGAATTTGAGGTCGAGGAACACGCCGATCTGGCGCAGGTGATATTGCGCACGCGCGGTGCCGACGGCGCCGGGACTGGCGCCCATGATTGCCGCGGCCTTGCCGGCAAATGGTTGCTCCGGCGGACGCGAGGCCCAGTCGATGGCGTTTTTCAACAAGCCGGGAATGGAATAGTTATATTCCGGCGTGGAGAACAAGATCGCATCGGCTTCGGCGATCTGCTTGCGAAAACGCTCGACCGAAGCCGGCAATCCCTTGGCGCGCACATCGTCGTTGTACAGCGGAATATCTGAAATGTCGGCCTGGATCAGGCGCACGCCGGGCGGCAGCAATTCTGCTGCGGCATGCAATGCCGCCGTGTTGTACGAGCCCGCGCGCAAGCTGCCGGAAATGCCGAGGATGGTGATCGGGGTATCGCTCATGTCAGTGCCTTTTACGAAATGGAGGAAGGAAGGTAAACGCGGAAACACCGGACTATGCTACACCACGAGCCCGGGTTCCTTGTCCTACCCTTCCCCCAAATAAGCCGCCTTCACGCGCGGATCATTGAGCATCTCGCTGGCATTGCCACTCATGGTAATGAGTCCCGACTCCATCACATACCCGCGATGCGCCGCCTCCAGCGCCAGCTTGGCGTTCTGCTCCACCAGCAGGATCGTGATGCCCTGCGCCGACACATTGCGGATCACCTCGAAGATCTTCTCCACCATGATCGGCGACAAGCCCATCGACGGTTCGTCCAGCAACAGCAGTTTCGGATGGCTCATCAGCGCGCGCGCCATCGCCAGCATCTGCTGTTCACCGCCCGACAGCGTGCCGGCCATCTGGCTCGCCCGCTCCTTCAACCGCGGGAAGACGCTGAACCAGTGTTCGATGTCGCGGGCGATCTGCTGCTTGTCGTCGCTGGTGTAGGCGCCCATGAGGAGGTTCTCGTGGATGCTCATGCGCGTAAAGACGCCCCGGCCTTCCGGCACCATCGCCAGCTTTTGCTGCACCAGGTTGAAGGAGCTTTGCCCCTTCAGCGGCTGGCCGAGGTAGCTGATGTGGCCGCCCACTTTCGAGTCCGGCAGCGTGCCGGTGACGGCCTTGAGGGTGGTGGTCTTGCCTGCGCCATTGGCCCCGATCAGGGTCACCAGTTCGCCTTCGTTGACTTCCAGGCTCGCGCCCTTGACGGCCTTGATGCCGCCGTAGGCCACGCTCAGGTCTTCGATTTTCAGGATGTTCGTTGTCATTGTGATCTTTCCGTTTTCCGTCTCTTAATGACTGGCGCCGAGGTAGGCTTCAATCACGGCGGGGTTCTTCTGCACGTCGGCCGGCACCCCTTCGGCAATCGGCTTGCCGTAGTCCAGCACCGTCAACCGGTTGCACAGGCCCATCATCAGTTTGACGTCGTGTTCGATCAGCAGGATCGTCTTGCCTTCGGCCTGGATCTTGACCAGCAGTTCGCGCAGGCCGATCTTCTCGGTGGCGTTCATGCCGGCAGCCGGTTCGTCCAGTGCCAGCAGTTGCGGTTCGGTGGCCAGCGCGCGGGCGATTTCCAGTCTTCTCTGGTCGCCGTACGACAGGTGCCGTGCCGTTCTGGAGGCGAATTTGCCGATGCCGACGAAGTCGAGCAGCTTCTGCGATTTGTCCTTGATCGCCGCTTCTTCGTCGCGGGCGGCCTTGTGCCGGAACACGGCGCCGAAGACGTTCTGTTTCGTTCTGACATGGCAGCCGACCATGACGTTTTCCAGGACGGTCATGTCGCCGAAGAGGCGGATGTTCTGGAAGGTGCGGGCAATGCCGGCCTTGGCCACTTCGTGCGGGGCGCTGGGGCTGTAGGGCTTGCCGGCCAGCTCGAAACTGCCGGTGTCGGGCTGGTACAGGCCGGTGATGACGTTGAAGAAGGTGGTCTTGCCGGCGCCGTTGGGGCCGATCAGGCCGTAGATCTGGCCTTGTTCAATGGTCAGGCTTACGCCCGAGAGGGCTTGCAGGCCGCCGAAGCGTTTGCTGACGTCGGCGATTTTTAACAGGGTGCTGGTGCTCATGGATTCGTCCTCTGCTGTCTTTTCTATGCGCGTCGATGGTTATGCTTTGACGACACCGACGGCATCACTGCCATGCGGGTGGTCGGCTTCGGGCCGGTCTTCGTGGCGCGGCGAGGGCCACAGGCCGGCAGGACGGTTGAGCATGATGACCACCATGGCCAGTCCGTAGAGCAGCTGGCGCAGCACTTCGGCGTCGATCCAGACTTTACCGAACAGGCTCATCTGCACCGGCTCCACCACGTGGCGCAGGACTTCCGGCAAGGCGGCCAGGATGACGCCGCCGAGCACCACGCCGGGGATGTGGCCGATGCCGCCCAGCACGACCATGGCCAGCACCGCAATCGATTCGGTCAGGGAGAAGGATTCCGGCGAGACGAATCCCTGGAAGGAGGCGAACATGGCGCCGGCCACGCCGCCGAAGGAGGCGCCCATGGCAAACGCCAGCAGTTTCACGTTGCGGGTGTTGATGCCCATGGCCTTGGCGGCGATCTCGTCTTCGCGGATGGCGACCCAGGCGCGGCCCAGGCGCGAGTCTTGCAGCCGGATCGAGAAGAAGATCACGCCGATGCACAGCAGCAGGAAGAGGAAGTAGTAGGCGTTCACCGAGGGCATTGAGAAGCCGAGAAACTTGACGATCGAGCCGGAGCCGGGTTCGCCGGCCAGCGAGACGCCGAAGACGCGGATCGGGTCGATCAGGTTGATCCCTTGCGGGCCGTTGGTGATGTTGACCGGCGCATTGAGGTTGTTCATGAAGATGCGGATGATTTCACCGAAGCCCAGGGTCACGATGGCGAGGTAGTCGCCGCGCAGCTTCAGGGTCGGGGCGCCCAGCAAGGCGCCGAACAAGGCGGCAATCAATGCCGACAGCGGTACGATGATCCACAGCGACAGGTGGATGCCGGTCTGCACGATCTGCGGGCCGCACACCATCACGAGGAAGTTGCCCACCGCAGGGTAGGTGTTGACGAAGGATTGCAGCACGTCGGCGAACTGCGGCGAGGCCAGCAAACCGGCGGTATACGCGCCGATGGCGTAGAACGCGATGTAGCCCAGGTCGAGCAGGCCGGCAAAGCCCACCACCACGTTCAGGCCCAGGGCCAGCATGATGTACAGCAGGGCGATGTCCATGATGCGTACCCAGGAATTGCCGAACTGGCTGGCAATGAAGGGGAAGATGATCATGAGGATCAACAGCGCCACCAGGCTGATATTGGCCTGGCGCGGGTTGCGTTTCTTGTCGAAGCTGAGGAAGGCCATGTCGGTCTCTCTTTTTTAGTATCGGTTTGACTTAAGCGCGGTCGGCCACGCGTTCACCCATGATCCCGGACGGACGCAGTGTGAGCACGATGATGAGCACGATGAAGGCGAAGATGTCCTGGTAGTTGCTGCCCAGGAAGTCGCCCGTGAGGTCGCCGATGTAGCCGGCGCCGAGGCTTTCGATCAGGCCCAGCAGGATGCCGCCGAGCATGGCGCCGTAGATGTTGCCGATGCCGCCCAGCACCGCTGCCGAGAAGGCTTTCAGGCCGGGGACGAAGCCCATGGCGAATTGCGCGGTGGAGTAATTCGCGGCCCACATGACGCCGGCGATGGCCGCCAGCGCGGCGCCGATGATGAAGGTGACGACGATGACGCGGTTCGAATCCACACCCATCAAGCCGGCAATGCGCGGGTTCTCGGCGGTGGCGCGCATGGCGCGGCCCATCTTGGTCTTCTCGACGATGAGGACCAGGCCGATCATGGCGGCCAACGCCAGCAGCAACAGCATGATCTGGGTCGGCGAGATCAGCGCGCCGGCGATGTGCACCGGGTCCGAGGGCATGATTTGCGGGAACGGCAGCGGGCTGCGGCCCCAGATCATCATGGCCAGCGTCTGCAGCAGGATCGACACGCCGATGGCGGTGATCAGCGGCGCCAGGCGCGGGGCGTTGCGCAGCGGACGATACGCCACGCGTTCGATGATCATGCTGACGATCACGCACACCGGGATCGCACCAATGATGGCGATGATGAGCTTGACGATGCCCGGCAGGTCCGGCGCCACGTGCTGCACCAGCTTCAAAATGCTCAAGCCGGCCATCGCGCCGATCATGAGCACGTCACCGTGCGCAAAATTGATCAGGTTCAAGACCCCGTACACCATCGTGTAACCCAGGGCGATCAGGGCGTACATGCTCCCCAGAACCAGGCCGTTGATGATTTGCTGGATGAATATGTCCATATGTCTCCTAAGCTCCCTTTTTTCCGCCCTGCTTGTTGCGGAGCGGTTCTGTGTAAATTTGTGGATTGAATCTTTGCTTGATCGGTCTTCAGAACCTGTTCAGGATCTGCCTTGAAGCGTGTCTCGCGCCACGCGCGCCGCCGCCAGATCCCATGAAGCCTGGCCTACGGTCTTGAAGACCGGCAAACCCTGCGAAGGCTGAAGCTTTTCACCGCGACCAGCCAGGATGTCGCCGATGGCGCGTACGCGGCTCCAGTCGACGCCAGCCTGGATCAGGTCGCCGGCTTCATGCTTGGCGCCGCCGAGATCGTCGACGACGATGGTGCGTTCAGCCAGCAGCGCTGCCGGGAATTCCACCATGTCAGGCTTGAAGGCGCCGACGCCGATCGCCAATGTCTGTGGTGCAAGTCTGGCCGGAATCACCGCGGTGCGCGAGGTGGTCAGTGCGATCAGCACGTCGGTCGCGGGCACGTCTTTTTGCATGGCGTCAGCCGCCAGCGGACTGGCGACGATACCGTCATGACGCGTGCTGAGCTCGCTGCAGAACGCCTGCATGCGGGAAACGTCGCGCGCCACGATCCAGAATTGCGTGACGCCGAAGAACTCCACCAGTGCATCCGCATGCGCGGCGGCCTGCACGCCGGTGCCGATCAGCAGCGCCGATTTCGGCTTGGCCGGCGCCAGCGTCTGGATGCCGAGCAGCGTCATCGCGGCGGTGCGACGCGCGGTAACGGTCGGGCCGTGCAGCAAGGCGATGCGGCGACCGGTCTGGGTCTCGAAGACGATGACTTCGCCCTGGATCGCCGGCAGGCCGTGCTGGGCATTGTTTCCATGGACGGTGATCAGCTTGGTGACGCTGAGGTCGGCGCTGACGGCAGGCATGCTGAGCAGCACGCTGTTGGCGTCAATCGGCACCACCTGGCGTTCAGGCGCAGTGATGCGGCCATCGGCGAACTCTTGCGCGGCTTGCGCCAGCGCCGGCACCAGACGGTCGTACGGCAACGCGTCGGCGGTTTGTTGGGCGTCGAGAATATGCATCGATTTACCTCAGGAAGAAGCCGGTCGGGAACGGGTCGGACTCTTCCAGCACCCACTGGTTGGTGCTCATGATGTGCGCCGAACCGGTGACTTCGGTAAAGGCCGCATCGAGCTCGCCGACCTTGGTCGTGCCGGTAACGCGCACGCTGAAGTTGCTGCCGACGATGCTGCCGTTGACGTAGTCCTGGTTGAGGTCCAGCTTGCCGCGCAGGAACAGCTGCGCCGCGCGGCCGGAGGTGCCGGTGCCGGTCGGCGAGCGGTCGACTTCGCGGTCGGCGAAGATGCAGACATTGGACTGATCGGCGCCGGGGAAATTGGGCGCGCTGTCGATGATGGTGCCGTACAGCGTATTCAAACCCGGCTCGAGCGGATGCCGGATCTGCACCTTGGCTTTGACTGCGGCCTTGGTTTCGGCACCGAGCTGGATCAGTTGACGCACCAGTTCCGGCTTGACGGTCAGCCCGGCCTGGTCGGCGTTGATGTAATAGTAGAAGGCGCCGCCGAAGACGATGTCGCCGGTGATCTTGCCGAAGCTCGGCGTATCGACTTCGACGTCGCGTTGATAGATGAAGGAAGGCACGTTCTTGAAGGTGACCTTGCCGGCGCGCTGGCCGTCCCATTCCACACTGGCGTCGATGAAGCCGGCCGGCGCGTCGAAGCAGATGCGCGTCACCGGTGAAGTGCGCTCAACGTAGCCCATTTCGACCAGCACTTTGCCGAGCGCGATGATGCCGTGGCCGCACATGTCGCTGTAGCCTTCGTTGTGGATAAAAATAACGCCGAAATCGGCATTCGGCGTCAGTGGCGGAAACAGGTAGGCACCGTACATGTCGGCGTGACCGCGCGGCTCGTTCATGAGGAACTGGCGCAGGTCGTCGCGGTTTTCTTTCAGCCAGGTGCGCTTCTCAAGGATCGTGGCGCCGGGCACTTGCGGCAGGCCGGACACCAGGATGCGCAGGGGTTCGCCGCCGGTGTGGGCGTCAATGGTCTGGACGGTGCGGGTGTAACTGAGCATGAAACTTCCTTCTGCGAAATACAGGAAACCAGTGCAAGGGGCAGTGTATTGCATTTCCCGTTGCGTGCGCCGTATTGGTGATACGGATGCATCAATGCCTTGCCCGGTCGACAAGACGGGGCTATGACCATCTCCGGCCCTGCTGCACTGCAGAGGGCCGGAGATAAATTACCGAAACTGCCAGGGGATCATTTCAGGGAACAATCACAAGGCTGCGATTGTTCCCTGGCAGAAATGAAACGCGGGAATGGACGATCAGTAGCTGGTCAGAGCAACCGGCACGCCGTCCTTGAAGCGGAAGATCGTCACTGGCGATTGCTTCAGGTCATGCTTGTCGTCGAACTCGTACTGGCCTGCCACGCCTTTGTATTTGATTTTAGCCAGCGCAGGGCCATAGACCTTTGGTTCGACGGAGTTGGCTGCCTTCATTGCCTGGGCGATGACCATCATGCCGTCATAGAACGAGACTGCATAGACTTCCGCAGGACGACCGAACTTCTTTTGATAGTCGTCGGCGAACGCCTTGCCTTCCTTTGCCTTCTCGAGGATCGTGCCGCCTTGGGTACAGTAGACGCTTTCACCGATGGCGTCGCCACCCAGACGGCCCATCTCAGGCGAGCAGATGCCGTCGCCGCCCATCAACAGCGCGTCGATGCCCAGTTGCTTCATCTGGCGCTTGATCGGACCGCCTTGTGGCGCGTAACCACCGATGAATACGGCTTGCGGCTTCTTGCCCTTGATCGAGGTCAGGATGGCGGTGAAGTCGGTCGCCTTGTCGTTGGTGAAGTCCTTGCTGACGATTTTGATGCCGTTGGCTTGAGCGATCTTGATGAACTCTTCCGCCAGGCCTTGGCCATAAGCGGTGCGGTCATCGATCACGGACACGGTCTTGATCTTCAGTTCCTTGGCTGCGTACAGCGCCATCTTGCCGCCCAGCTGGCTGTCGCTTGCCGCCACGCGGTACAGCGTGGCAAAACCTTGCTGGGTGATCTTCGGATTGGAAGCCACGGTTGCAGTCACGATGCCAGCGTCGTTGTAGACGCGCGAAGCAGGAATGGTCACGCCCGAGTTGTACGGACCGACGATGGCCTTGACGCCCTGGTCAACCAGCTTCTGGGCCACACCCACGCCCGATTTCGGATCGGCCTGGTCGTCTTCCGCCACGATTTCGAATTTGATCTTTTTGCCGCCGATGACGAGACCTTGCGTATTCAGACGCTCGACCGCCATTTGCAAACCGCCTTGGTTATCCTTGCCGGCCGAAGCTTGTGGCCCGGTCAGCGGACTGCTGAAACCGATCTTCACTGTTTGCACTTCCTGAGCAGATGCGAATGCCGGGATGATGGCAAGTGAAGCGGCGATGATATGCATGCGGTTATACATGTTGTTTCCTCTCTTGGTTGAAGGTCAGGCTTGCGTTAAAACACTGAATTCAAGCCGCGGCGGCAAAAAGGCAAGACGGTCGCAAGCGCAACTGCAGATAGGCATGGCGGGTGGGTCTCTCTTCTGTGCTTTGGTCGGCCTGTTGCGTCCGGTGGTCCGGCGCAACTACTTTTTATGGTGCTCGATTCTATTTACTCTTTGATGATATTAGTCCCGATAATTGCCCTTATAATCAGAATTTAATTCAGCATTACTAAATTAGACAGAAGAAAATTCAGATTCCATGGCTACGCTTGATAAAATCAGCAAAAAAATTCTGTCCGAACTGCAAAACGATGGCCGCATCAGCAATGTCGATCTGGCCGCGCGCGTGAACCTGTCGCCGGCGGCCTGCCTTGAGCGGGTGCGCAAGCTGCAGGACGCCGGCTACATCCTCGGCTACGCGGCTCAGCTCAATCCCGAATTGCTGGACGTATCGCTGCTGGTGTTCATCGAGGTAGTGCTGGACCGCACCACGGCCGACGTCTTCGAAGCCTTCAAGAAAAGCGTGCAGAGCATCCCTGAAATCATGGAATGCCACATGGTTGCGGGCGGCTTCGATTACCTGGTCAAGTCGCGCGTGAAGGACATGAACGCCTACCGTGAATTCCTCGGCAAGTCGCTGCTGCAGCTCAAGGGCGTACGCGAAACGCATACTTATGCGGTGATGGAAGAGGTCAAGAATACGATCCGGCTGCCGATCAAGTAGCTCTCAAAAGCTGGACAATGGCGTCAGCTTGCCATCCTTGAAACGCAGGATGGTCACGGTCGATTCGGTCATGTCGTGGCGCGGATTGAACTCGTAGGTCGCGGTCACGCCCTTGTAGCGCATGCGCGCCAGCACCGGCGCAAAGACGCGCGGGTCGGGCGAATTGGCGGATTTCATCGCTTGCCACAACAGCAGCACGCCGTCGTAGAAGGTCGGCGCATAGACATCCGGCGCGCTGCCGTATTTGCCTTGATAGGCGGAGGCGAAGACGGCGCCGTCGGAGACCCTGGTCAGCCATACGCCTCCTTGCACGCAATAAGTACGATTGCCCAACGCGCTGCCGGCTTGCGCCAGCATGGCCGACGAACACAAGGCGTCGCCGCCGAGCAAGGCGATCGGCATGCCGTGCTGCTGCATCTGCCGCAACAGCGCGCTGCCCTGCGGTGCATAGCCGCCGAAGAAGATGGCGTCGGCTTTGGCGGCAACGACGGCGCCCAGCGCGGCGCCGAATTCTTCCAGCTTGTCGCCGACCGCTTCCTTGTACACCAGCTGGACGCCGTTCATTTTGGCGACCCGCTCGAACTCGTCTGTCAGTCCGCGCGCGTAGGGCGAGCCATCCTCGATAATCGCCACTCTTTTGAGTTTGAGATGGCGTGCGGCATAGAAGGCCATCTTGCCACCCATGTCGGTGTCGCTGGCGGCAATACGGAACACCTGCGGTAGCGAAGTTTGAGTGACCTTCGGGTTGGAAGCCACCGTCAGCGCCACCACGCCCGCATCGTTGTAAATCTTCGCGGCGCTCAGCGCCACCCCGGAATTGAACGGTCCCAGCACCGCTCTGACTCCCGCCGCTACCAGTTCACGCGCGACCGCTGCGCCCTCTTGCGCGCTCGCCTTGTCGTCCCGCACCAGCAGCTCGAAACGAATCGCCTTGCCGTCCAATTGCAGGTTTTGCTGGTTGAGGCGTTCGATGCCCATCTGCACGCCGTTCAGCGCATCCTTGCCGGCAGCGGCCTGCGGCCCCGACAACGGGCTGCTGAACCCGAGTTTGACCACCTGCCGCTCTTGCGCAAAAGCGCAGGCGGACAGCAGGGACAGGGCTGTTGCAATGATGCGGACGAGTGACATGCGCTCCTCGGTGCCGGGACAGGCTGCGCCGGCGGCATTGCCGGCGAGTCTTTCCAGAATAGCCCAATATGCCGCCGTTCATTGGTGGAACACCGGCAAAAGGCATGCTCTTTTGCCGGTTTTGGCTGGCTCAGACGACCAGCGTCGCGAGAACCCGTCAAAACTGCGTGCGCACCCCGACGATCAGGTTGCGGCCGGCCTGCGGCACGGTGTCCTTGAGCACGGCGGTGGAATAGCGGATGTCCTGGTTGAGCAAGTTCTTTACCAGCGCAAACCAGGTCACGCGCATCGTCTGCAGCTTCTGCGTGTACGACAGGTTGGCGTCGAGCTGGGTGTAAGACGGCGTCTGGCTGGATTCGAAGGACGCCAGGCGATCCTGTTTGAGCGCGCGCAGCACGCGTACGCCGCTGGCCCACGGCCCTTGGCGCCAGCCGAGGTCGACGCCGTAGCGGGTGGCCGGCTGCAACGGCAGGTTGCCCTGGTTGTCCAGCTTCCCGCGCGAGGTGTCGGCAAAGCCGCGCACCGAGAAGCCCTCGTTGTTCAGGTTGTAGCTGACTTCGACTTCAGCGCCATGGATGGTGGCGTCGCCCTGCGACCAGAAGCGCTGCAGGAATTCGCCGGCCGGATCGGCATTGCCGGCGTCGTCGACCTGGCCGTTGGTGCGGCCGTAGACGTAGTTCTTCACCTTGTTCTGGAACAGATTGCCCTTCCAGCGCACCAGGCCTTCGGTCTTTTGCAGGCTCAGTTCGATATTGTGCGAGGTTTCCTTTTGCAAGCTGCTGTTGCCGATATCGAAGGTCGACGTCGATTCATGCGGACCGTTGGAGTACAGCTCCTCGACGGTCGGCGCGCGCTGCGCCACCGAATAGGTCGCGCCCAGGCCGTAGCCGGGAACGAAGCTCCAAAGCGCGCCGGTGGACCAGGAGAACAGGTTGAAGTCGCGGTCCTGCAGACCTTCCGGACGGCGCTTGACCGACTCCAGGCGCAAGCCGGCGCTGGCCAGCACCGAACCGAACTTGCGCTCCTCGACGAGGAAGCCGGCGAAGGTGCTCGACTTGGTCCTGGGCGTCAGTTGCGGCGAACCGTCGACTGCCGACAAGGCCGAGTAATTATTTTGATCGGTCTGGATGCCGAAGTTGCCGCGCCAGCCGGCCAGCGGTTTGTGCGCCAGCTCCCAGCGCGTCTGCAGCGAGCGGTTGGAAAAAACCGTGTCGGCGGTGCCGTCCTTCTTCTTTTCGGTGTGAGTGTAGTCGGTGTAACCGAGCTTGAACTTGAAGGACTCGATGCCGGCAAACGGCTCCTTGACCAGGCTGTCGATGTCGTAACGGGTCTGGTGCAGGTCGATGAAGGATTTTTCCGCGGTCGGGATGCCGTAGTGATCGTCCAGCGACGACACCGACGCGCCGATGTGGCCCCAGTCCGCGATGTAGGAGCCGCCGACGCCGACGCTGCTTTCGTGCGTGAAGGAATTCGGCAGGCGGCCGGAAGCGCTGGTGGCGTCGCCTTGCCGGGCGTTGCCGGGGATTTTGTAGTTATCGGTGTCGCGGTAGTTGCCGTCGACATGCAGGCCGATCTGGCCGGCTGAACCGTCGACCGAGAACGAGGTGTTTTTCTGGCCGTCGGCGGTGCCGTAGCGCGCCTCGACCTGGCCGGTCGGCTTGCCCACCAGTTCGGTCGGGATACGGTCATTGACCACGTTGACCAGGCCGCCGATGGCGCCCGAGCCGTACAGCAGCGCCGCCGGACCGCGCAGGATTTCGATCTGGCGTGCGGTGGCGGCTTCGGTGGCGACGGCGTGGTCGTTGGAGACGGTCGACACGTCGGCTGTCGGCATGCCGTTTTGCAGCATCAGGACGCGCGGACCTTCCATGCCGCGGATGATGGGACGCGAGGCGCCGGCGCCGAAGGCGGACGCCGACACGCCGAGTTCCTGCGACAAGGTGTCGCCGAGCGAATTGCCGAGCTTGTTACGCAGCTCGTCGCCGGCCAGCACTTTGGCGGGGGTGAGGATCTGGGCGTTTTCTTCGTTGGCGAAGGGGCTGGCGGTGACGACGACTTCCTGCAACTGCTGTGATTGTTGCGGCGGCGCGGTTTGCACCGTGGTCTGTGCGGAGGCGGCGGTGGACATGACGGCAAGCGCGGACAGGACGGCGCTGGCCAGCAGATTGGGCTGGGCTTGCATGGTGTTCCTTGACTGACAAATGAAAGGATGGCGTGCGTGCGGACGCGGATCCGCGCGAGGCGGTCCGGCCGGAAAATCGTTGCGTTCAGATGTCAGCGCGGCGGTGCGCGCGAGGAAAAATGGCAGACGGCCGGCGCATCCCAGGAAGCGAAGGCCTGCCACAGCGCCAGCACTTGCGTACCGGGAATCAGCGGAGGGGAAAAGAAGCGGGCGTGAATACCGGCCGCCCCGGCGGCGGCGTCATATTCGGCGCAGGAATGATGCGGCTTTCCATGTGCGGCGGGGAGCTTGCCGTCGTCAGCATTAACGTCAGCATCATCGTCGACATAATTGAACAGCGCGGCATTGAAGGAAGCAACCGGGGAGGCAGACGCCTGCTCCGGCCAGCCGGCGTGAGCGATACCGTGCAGCAAGCCGAGCCACTGCGAAAACAGCAGCATCACCGCCAATGCCAACGCCAAACCCATGTGGCCGCTGCGCCTGCGCCGGGCAAGGATGCCGGCAGGACGGACGATACGCAGCAATGTGGCGGTGGCAACGGCCATGGTGTCAGGTGGATTCAGCGGTGGTTCGGCATGAGCCGGAGAGCGCGAATTATAGCACCTAATTGCAACACTGTTGCATTTACAAGCTCATCATCATCCGCGTGGCGGAAGCATGAAAAATGAAAGACCTGGAGAACAAAAGCGAATGGCGCCGACTCGCGGCGCCATTGCTTGTAATCACGGAAGAAACTCAGTCGCCGTACAGCTTTTGCTTGAGTTCGCGGCGTTGTTGCGCTTCCAGCGACAGCGTCGCGGTAGGACGCGCCAACAGGCGCGGGATGCCGATCGGTTCTCCGGTTTCTTCGCACCAGCCGTATTCGCCGCTATCGATGGAGACGATGGATTGCTGCACCTTCTTGAGCAGCTTGCGTTCGCGGTCGCGGGTACGCAATTCCAGCGCGTGTTCTTCTTCGATCGTGGCGCGATCGGCAGGATCAGGCACCAGCACGGTTTCGCGCAGATGCTCGGTGGTCTCGCCGGCGTTCTTGAGCAGATCTCGTTCCAGCTGTTGCAAACGGGCCTTGAAGAAAGCAAGTTGCGCTTCGTTCATGTAGTCCTTCTCGCCCATCTTGAGGATTTGTTCCTCGGTGAGCAAGGTTTGCGTATCAGGGGTAGTTTTGGGAGTTTTAGTTGCCACTTCGCTTACTTTCAATACTACGGGTTTTTCAATTTTATCCTTTAATCCGGTGCTTGCATCCTGCTTTTCTGCCTTGCTGCTGCCGGCTTTGCCGCCGCCAGCCTGACCGGATTTGGTCGCTTTTGAATCCACTTCCCTTGCTGCCGGTGTTACCGCTGTTTTGGGCGCTTTTTGAGACGCCGCTCCGGCTGTCTTGCCGGTGCCCTTCCCTGTACCGGACCCGGCGGTCGCTGATGCCGTTTTTTTAACGGTCAGGGATTTTACTACAACAACATTGGCTGCCGATGAAGTTGTTGCCTTCTTCGGCGCCGCCGCGCCGGCCTTGGGCTGCGCGGCCGGTGCAGTTTTCACTGCAGCGGTTTTGCGAGCCGGCGCCGCCGCCCGGCTGGCCGGTTTCGGCTTCAGCTTTTCGGCCGCCGCCTTTGGCGTTTTGACCGCTGCGGCAGTGGCGCCAGCCTTCTTGGCTGCACTTTTGGCCGCGGTGGCTTTGGAACTGTCCTTCTTTGCGGTGACGCCCATGAGTCCTTCCCCCGAAACTTCCGGTTATCTGGTCAATCGACGATCGTGCCTGGCTCACGCCATGACACGCAGATGGGAAGCGTGTCATCCGGCACGCAAATCCAATACAGTGTATACCAGAACTTGGCGCATAAATAGCACTTCACACACTGCGCCGTACCCGCCGGTGCCCGCCTGGGGCCTGCCCGACGCGGTCAGGCCGGATGTGCAGCGCCGCACACCGGGCAAGCCGGGTTGCGCGCCAGCCGAATGGTGGTCCATTCCATGTTGCGGGCGTCGAGGATCTGCAGCCGTCCGGCCAGCGATTCGCCGATCCCGGCCGTCAGCTTGAGCGCTTCGGCCGCCTGCATGGTGCCGATGATGCCCACCAGCGGCGAAAATACGCCCATGGTCGAGCATTGCACCTCATCGAACTTCTGATCAGGTGGAAACAGGCAGGCGTAGCACGGCGCCGCTCCCGAACGCGGATCGAACACGCTGATCTGGCCGTCGAAGCGGATCGCCGCGCCCGATACCAGCGGCACCTTGTGGGCGACGCAGGCGCGGTTGACGGCGTGGCGGGTGTCGAAATTATCGCTGCAGTCGAGCACCACGGTGGCGCTGCGCACCAGCTCGCCGAGACGGGCGTCGCTGACGCGCTCGGCAATGGCGACGATGTCGATCTCGGGATTGATTTCTTGGAGCGCCTGTTGTCCCGACCGCACCTTGAGCTGACCGACGCGACCGGTGGTGTGCATGATCTGCCGCTGCAGATTGGTCAGGTCGACGGTATCGTCATCCACCAGCGTGATCCTGCCCATGCCGGCCGATGCCAGATACATCGCCGCCGGCGACCCCAGACCGCCGGCGCCGATGACGAGCGCATGGCCGGCCAGCAGTTTTTCCTGTCCGGCAATGTCGATCTCGTCGAGGAGAATGTGGCGCGAGTAGCGCAGCAGCTGCTGGTCGTTCATGGTGGCGATGAAATGAAAGAGGGCTGCATGTTTGCAGCCCTCTTAATGTAACGCAATTTACGATCTTATTTTTTCTCGATCTTTTCCGGCGGCGCCTTGTTGTCCTTGCGGATGTCCTTGACCGGTTTGTCGTCCTTGCTGGACTCGTCGCGGATTTCAGGCTTGACCTTGGACACCTGGACCGGCTGGCCCTTCAGGTGGTTGAGCGCCTGCGCCAGCTGGAAGTCGTCCTTGCTGCCGAACTCGAGCGGCTTGCGCTTCTTTTCCTGGGCGATCAGGCGTTCTTCTTCCTTCTCGTCGACCGTGGATGCCTTCACTTCCTTGGCGTCCTTGTCCTTGTCGTTGGTCAGATGCTTGGTCAGGTCGGCTTCGCGCAGGCGCAGGCCGTTAAGGCCGTCGCCGTCGGCGTATTCATCCACCATGATGTCCGGCACGATGCCGCGCGCCTGGATCGAGCGGCCGTTCGGCGTGTAGTAGCGCGCCGTGGTCAGCTTGACCGCCGTCAGCTTGTCCGGTGGCAGCGAGATCACCGACTGCACCGAGCCTTTGCCAAACGACTGCGTGCCCATGATGGTGGCGCGTTTGTAATCCTGCAGCGCGCCGGCCACGATTTCGGAAGCCGAAGCGGAACCGGAGTTGATCAGCACCACCAGCGGCACCTTCTTGATCGCGTCAGGCAGCCTGGACAGCGGATCGTTGAGCGGGTTGGAGGCGTAGAACTCACGCTTGGCCAGGAAGCTCGACTTGGAGCTCGGCAGCTGGCCGTTGGTGGTCACCACCACTGCATCCTTGGGCAGGAAGGTGGCCGACACGCCGATCGCGCCCGGCAACACGCCGCCCGGATCGTTGCGCAGGTCGAGCACGAGGCCCTTGAGGTTCGGTTCCTGGGCGTAGATCGCCAGGATCTTCTTGGCCATGTCGTCAACCGTCGGTTCCTGGAATTGCGTCACGCGCAGCCAGGCGTAGCCGGGTTCGACCACTTTCGACTTGACGCTTTGCACGCGGATTTCCTGACGGGTGATGCTCAGGATGATCGGCTTGTCCTCGTCCTTGCGGGCGATGGTCAGCGTGATCTTGGTGTTCGGTTCGCCACGCATCTTCTTGACGGCTTCATCGAGCGTCAGTCCCTTGACGGGCGTGGCGTCGAGACGCGTGATCAGGTCGCCCGCCTTGATGCCGGCACGGTAGGCCGGCGAATCCTCGATCGGCGAGATTACCTTGACGTAGCCGTCTTCCATGCCGACTTCGATGCCGAGGCCGACGAACTTGCCCATGGTGCCTTCGCGCAGCTCCTTGTAGGCCTTCTTGTCGAGGTAGGCGGAATGCGGATCGAGCGAAGCAACCATGCCGGAAATCGCTTCGGTGAGCAGTTTCTTGTCTTCGACCGGCTCAACGTAATCGGACTTGATCAGACCGAACACGTCGGTCAGTTGCCGCAATTCTTCCAACGGCAACGGCGCCGTCGCATTCTTTTGCGCGATGGCGTCGAATTGCATCGAAGCAGCCACACCTGCAATCATGCCCAAACTGATAAGTCCAACGTTCTTGAGTTTGCTGCCCATTTTTCACCTAGTAGTTACCCAGCCCAGTGGGTCGAAAGCGCGGCCCTGATGCCGCATTTCAAAGTATAAACCCGATTGCTCATTGCCGCCGCTATTGCCTGCGCTGGCGATGACATCTCCGGTTTTGACGAGATCCCCCGCCCGCTTCAGAACGGACTGATTATTGCCATAAATCGTCATGTACTGGTTGCCGTGATCAATGATCAGCAGGTTGCCGAAACCGCGCAGCCAGTCCGCATACACCACCCGCCCAGCCGCCACGGCCCTGACTTCCGAGCCTTCCGGCGTGCGGATGAACAGGCCCTTCCAGCTCGGTCCGTCGCCGCGCTTGCCGCCGAACTTGGCGATCAGGTCGCCGCGCACCGGCAGGCGCAACTGGCCGCGCAGGCTGGCGAACGGTTTGCCGAAATTTTCTTCCGGCGACGGCGTGGCCTCGTTGCGGCCCAGCGATTGCGGCGCTTCGTCGTCGTCGATGGTGTCCGACGGCGCCGGCTTGACCTTGGTTCCCGGTGCGGCCTTGGCTTGCTGGGCCGCGGCTGCGCGCCGTTCGTGTTCAGCCTTGGCTTTGGCCAATTGTTCCTGACGTCGTTTTTCGCGCGCCGCGGCTTCGGCCTTTTTCTGGTCTTCGATCAATTGCGCCAGTTTGTCGACCAGGCCGGACAGGCGCTGCTCGTCGCGCTGCAGGTTGCCGACTTCCTTGCGCTGCGAGTTCAGCTTGGTCGACAGCTGCGCCAGCAGCGTGCCGCGCTTGGCCTTTTCCTTCTCCAGCAGTTTCTTTTGCTCGTTCTCTTCCTGGGCGATTTCTTCCAGTTCGAACTTGGCGTTCTGGGTCGCGGCCTTGTTGTCCTTGATGGCCTGCAGGTTCACGCGCAGCGTCTCGATCAGTTTCGCCTGCGCCTGCGACACGTAGCCCATGTATTGCAGCTCGCGGTTGATGCGGTTGGGATTGTCGCCCGACAGCAGCAGCTTGATGCGATCCTCGTTGCCGGCCACGTACTGGTCGCGCAGCAGTTTCGACAATTGCGCCTGCTGGCTGTTAACCACGCCGGACAGTTCGGCCTGCTGCTTCACCAGCACATTGAGCTTGGCTTCGGTGCCGGCCTGCTCCTGGCTGAGTTCGCGCAGCGAGCGGTTGGCCTTGGAAATCGCCTGCTCCGACTCGGCCAGCGCATCGGCGGCATTGCCCTTGGCGGTCTCGGTCTTGTCGATATCGCGCTTGAGGTTGGCCAGCTTTTGCTGCAGGTCGGCGCGTTCCTTCTCGGCCACCTGCTTTTGTTTGGCGCGTTCGGTAATCTGGGCGGCGGCCGGCAGCGGCAGGCACAAGGCCGCGGCCAAGGCCGCAGCGCCGAGAACTGCCGGGCTGCCGGCGCGCCGGCGCCACAGTACGTTAGTCATGCAAAAAAGCTTAGTTATTTCGATTTCCCTTGATTTGCCACGGCCTTGAGCGCCGCATCGATGGCCGACTGGTCGCCCAGATAGTAACTCTTGATCGGCTTGAGGTCGGCGTCGAGTTCATACACCAGCGGCTGACCGTTGGGGATGTTGAGACCGACGATGTCGTTGTCGCTGATGCCGTCCAGGTACTTGATCAGCGCGCGCAGGCTGTTGCCGTGGGCCGAAATGATGATCTTCTTGCCGGCGCGGATGGCCGGTGCAATGGTGTCGTTCCAGGCCGGCAGCACGCGCGCCACCGTGTCCTTGAGGCATTCGGTCAGCGGGATGTCTTCGCGCCTCAGGTTGGCATAGCGCGGATCGTTGTAGGACGCGCGCGGATCGCTAGGCTCCAGCGGCAGCGGCGGCGTGTCGTAGCTGCGGCGCCATACCAGCACCTGCTCATCGCCGTACTGGGCGGCGGTTTCCGCCTTGTTCAGGCCTTGCAGCGCGCCGTAGTGGCGCTCGTTAAGACGCCAGTCGTGCTGCACCGGCAGATACATCAGGTCCATTTCGTCGAGCGTGGTCCACAACGTGCGGATGGCGCGCTTCAACACCGAGGTGTAGGCCTGGTCGAAAGTGAAACCGGCTTCCTTGAGCAGCTTGCCGGCCTGCCTGGCTTCGGCCACGCCTTTTTCGGTCAGATCGACGTCAACCCAGCCGGTGAAACGGTTGGCGAGGTTCCAGGTCGACTCGCCGTGGCGCATGAAAACGATTTTGTACATAGTGTGGATTCGTGAGAAATAGGAAGAAACGGGAAGAGATCAGAAAATAGCAATGGAAGAATCAAATAGCGTGTCAGCTTCTATTTTATAATGCCGGGATTCAGTAAACCCATTGAGATCCCGTGAAATTCATCGTAGACAATATTTTCCTGATCGGCCTGGTCATCATTTCCGGTGGCGCGCTGCTCATTCCCTTCCTGCAACAGCGCGGCAGCAAGCTGACATTGCTGCAAGCCACCCAACTGATCAACACCGGCAAGACGCTGGTCCTGGACGTGCGCGACGTGGAGCAATTCAATGCCGCCCACCTGCGCGACGCCCGCAACATCCCGCTCAAGGACCTGTCGCAACGCATCGCCGAACTCGACAAGTTCAAAGGCAAGAACGTCATCGTGGTGTGCCAGTCCGGCACCCAGACCGCCAAGGCTGAAGGCATCCTCAAGAAGGCCGGCTTCACCGAAGTGCACGGCCTGACCGGCGGCATTGCGGCCTGGCAGGCGCAAGGCTTGCCGACCGCCAGCCAGAAGGCGGCAAAATGACAGCGCGCGTCCTCATGTACAGCACCGGCGTGTGCCCCTATTGCATGATGGCCGAGCGTCTGCTCAAGAGCAAGGGCGTCGATGACATCGAAAAGATCCGTGTCGACCTCGATCCGCAGCAGAAGGACATCATGATGGAGAAGACCGGCCGCCGCACGGTGCCGCAAATCTACATCGGCGATACCCACGTCGGCGGTTTCGACGACCTCAGCGCATTGGACCGCGCCGGCGGTCTTGATCCGCTGCTGCAGGGCTGAGCCGTTCCGAACTGATTTATCCGTATCAATCCAACGATCCAACGATCAAACAATCCAACCTGAAACGAGAGCATTCCATGGCGGAAGAGAACCAACAAGCTGAACAGCAACCCGTATTCCAGATCCAGCGCGTCTACCTGAAGGACCTGTCGCTGGAGCAACCGAACTCCCCGGCGATCTTCCTTGAACAGGATGCGCCTGCGATCGAAGTGGCAGTCGACGTCGGCGCCGAAGCGCTGGCCGACGGCATCTTCGAATCCACCGTCACCATCACCGTGACCGCCAAGGTCAAGGACAAGGTCGCGTTCCTGGTTGAAGGCAAGCAAGCCGGCATCTTCGAAGTGCGCAACATTCCTGCCGAGCAACTGGATCCGCTGCTGGGCATCGGTTGCCCGAACATCATCTATCCTTACCTGCGCGCCAACATTGCCGATGTGATCACCCGCGCCGGTTTCCCGCCGATCCACCTGGCCGAAATCAATTTCGAAGTGTTCTACCAGCAACGCCTGCAGGCGCTGGCCGAACAACAGACCGACGGCACGCTGGTCAACGGCACCACCACCGTCAACTGATCTCGTTCCATCCGCCGCACGCTGCTCCGCTCCGCGCGGAGCGCGCTGCGGCCGGCGCTTCACCAGCTATTGTCACCCTGCTATCCGATGCCGTACACGGCGACCAACCGCGCCATGTACGGCCTCAACCTCTCCAGCGGAGCAAGTCCATGAAATTTTCCCCTCTCATCCTTTCCGCCCTGATCCTCGGCTCGGCCGTAGCAGCGCCCGCCTTGGCGCTCGACTTCAAGTCGGTCGGCGCGGCGCCGGCCGTGCTGTACGACGCCCCTTCCGAAAAAGGCCGCCGCGTCTTCGTGGCGCCGCGCGGCATGCCGGTCGAAGTGGTCCTGACCTATGGCGAGTGGAGCAAGGTGCGCGATGCGGCGGGTACGCTGTCGTGGGTCATGTCCAAATCGTTGACTGCCAAGCGCAACGTCGTGGTCAATGTCGCCAACGCCAGGATCCATGCGGCGGCGGACGACAACAGCCCCACCGTGTTCAGCGCTGATAAGAACGTATTGCTGGAACTGACCGATGCGACGCCGGTGTCCGGCGGCTGGGTCAAAGTCAAGCACCGCGACGGCCAGAGCGGCTTCGTCAAGACCTCCGAGGTCTGGGGCGATTAAGCCGGGCGAGCTGGTGCATACTCCCCCCATTCCGGCCTCTACAAGCGAATCTTCATGAATATTTCCATACTCGGCGCCGGCGCCTGGGGCACCGCGCTCGCCATCGTGCTGGCGCAGCGGCATCAGGTCGTGCTGTGGGGCCGTGACAGCCAGGCCATGCAGACAGCCTCCCTGCAACGTGAAAACATGGCCTACCTGCGCGGCTTCCATCTGCCGGAGTCGCTGGTTGTGACGGCCGACTTCGCGCGCACGGTCGATCACGTCACGTCCTGCCAGGACAGCCTGCTGATCGTCGCCTCGTCGGTATCCGGCCTGCGCGCCTTGGCCGAGATGCTGCGCGATCATCCGATCCCCAACATCGTCTGGCTGTGCAAGGGGCTGGAAGAGCAAACCCGCCTGCTGCCGCACCAGATCGTGCGTGAAGTGCTGGGCGACAAGATTCCGGCCAGCGCTCTTTCGGGCCCGTCCTTCGCTCAGGAAGTAGCGCGCGGCCTGCCCTGCGCCCTGACCATCGCCAGCCACGACAAAGCCCTGTGCGAGCGTGTGGTCGGCGCGGTGCACGGCGGCAACCTGCGAGTCTATTCGAGCGACGATCTGATCGGGGTGGAAATCGGCGGCGCCGTAAAGAACATCCTGGCCATCGCCACCGGCGCAGCCGACGGCCTGCAACTGGGATTGAATGCGCGCGCCGCGCTAATCACGCGCGGCCTGGCGGAAATCAGCCGGCTCGGCATTGCGCTGGGCGGCCGCGCCGAGACCTTCATGGGCCTGTCCGGTGTCGGCGATTTGATTCTGACCTGCACCGGCGACCTGTCGCGCAATCGCCGTGTCGGTCTCGGCCTGGCGCAGGGAAAGAAACTCGACGCCATCGTGACCGAACTCGGCCATGTTGCCGAAGGCGTGCGCTGCGCGCAGGCGGTGCGCTCGCTGGCGCAGGAGCTGGGCATCGACATGCCGATCACCGATGCCGTGGCCGGCGCCTTGTTCGATGGCGTTTCGGTACAGGAAATGGTGGCGCAGCTGCTGTCGCGCGATCCGCGCGAAGAAAACTGAACGACCCGGTATTGACGCCGGGCAAAACTGCCCGCTGAAGAAAAACGGGACTGGCGCCTGGCGCTCAGTCCCGCTGCTGCAACCCGAAAAACTTAACGTGCGACGATGTCGCTCTCCATTTTAGGGCGCTTGAAACGCTTGGGCGATTCGCCCTCGACGATGTCGTCGATCTGCTTCGGCAACTTGTCGTATACCGAGCAATCGTCTTCGCGCTCTTTCGCGCGGAACGATTTTCCTGTCTTGCTGAAACGGCCTTCCTTGGCCGAGAGCGCATATTGCTGGTGATGAGCGACGCCGCCCTTTGCATTCTTGACTGCGATATCGCGTTCGATTGCTTGCATGACCCTGTCCTTACACGTCTTCTGACGTTCCCGTTCGTGGCGTTCTGCGACGATCAACACCTTGCGGCGCCATCGCAGTTGCGCGTTTTTGGCGCGCTGTAAGTCAACTAACGCACCAAATTCGATTTGGAATACGCAAAATCCGATTTTTTGTCAGGGAGTAGCAAGAAAAAATAAAATAGCACCGTTTTTGCTGCAAAGCAGCAATACGAAAAATATTTTATTTACAATGACTTATGATGCTTTCTTCGATTGAAATCTAAAAAACATACGCAGTAGCAGCAGAGTCGAAACAATTGTTGCAAAAAGTATCGGCTGCGCCAGCAGGTTCTTGCCCGCCTTCATCCACCAGAAGTGCAAGATGCCCAGCGGCAAGATCAGGTACATCAGCCGATGCAGCCACAGCCAGCGTTTCGCGCCCAGCCGGCGCACCATCGCGTTGGTGCTGGTGGCCGCCAGCGGGATCAGCAGCACGAAGGCAATGAAGCCAACCGTGATGAACGGCCGCTTGAGGACGTCGCGCCACATTTCCCCGACGTCGAAAAAGTGGTCGAACCACAAGAACGTCATGAAGTGCAGCACCACGTAAAAGAACGAGAACAACCCCAGCATGCGGCGCAGCCGGATCAGCCAGTTCCACCCGGTCAGGCGCCGCAGCGGCGTGACCGCCAGCGTGATGCAGAGGAAATACAGCGTCCAGTCGCCGGTGTTGCGCGTAATGAACTCGATGGGGTTGGCGCCGAGCCGGTCGAGGAAGCCGAAGGCAATCAGGCGCACGAACGGCAACAGCGCCAATACGAACAGTACGCCCTTGAGGATGCCGACCTGGCGCGGCTTGAGGTTGCGCAGCGCATTCATGGGCGCACTCAAAAGAATTTTTTCAGGTCCATGCCCGCGTACAGCGGCGCGACTTCGCTATAGCCGTTGAACATCAGCGTCTTGCGCTTGCGGGCCAGGAAGCCGTCTTCGCCGATGCGGCGCTCCGAGGCCTGCGACCAGCGCGGGTGGTCGACGGCCGGGTTGACGTTGGAATAGAAGCCGTATTCGTGCGGCGCAGACACGTTCCACGCGGTCTTGGGCTGTTCCTTGAGGAAACGGATCCTGACGATGGACTTGGCCGACTTGAAACCATATTTCCACGGCACCACCACGCGCACCGGTGCGCCGTTCTGGTTCGGCAGCACTTCGCCGTACATGCCCACCGTCAGCAACGTCAGCGGGTGGTTGGCCTCGTCCAGGCGCAAGCCTTCGGTATAGGGCCATTGCAGCACGCGCTCGTAGACGCCGGGCATCTGCTTCTTGTCGTCGAGAGTGACGAACTCAATGTATTTGGCGCTGCCGGTGGGCTCGGCCTTTTTGATCAGCTCGGACAGCGAATAGCCGATCCACGGAATCACCATGGACCAGCCCTCGACGCAGCGTAGCCGGTAGATCCGCTCTTCCAGCGGCGCCAGCTTGAGCAGTGCATCGATGTCGAGCGTCAGCGGCTTCTTCACCTCGCCCTCGATGGCAATCGTCCACGGCCGGGTCTTCAGCGTACCGGCGTTTTGCGCAGGATCGCTCTTGTCGGTGCCGAATTCATAGAAGTTGTTGTAGGTGCTGGCGTCCTTGAAGCTGGTCTGCTTGTCCATCACGACATAAGCGGCATTGGCCTTGGCGGCCAGCTTCTGCGCTCCCGGCGTCTGCGCCAAGGCGGTTTGCGTCAGGGTTTCCAGAAGGGCGCCGCCGGCGATCGACCCGACCGCGACGTGGCGCATGAAATCGCGGCGCGATTCGAACAGCGCACGCGGCGTGATCTCGGAAGACAGCGGAACCTCGATGTTGCGGATCTGGCGCTTGATGAACATGGAATCTCCTGTGGCGGACAATGGCAATCGCGGACGACCATTGGTCGCGTTGATCCGCACCATCTTACAGAAGTTCGCCGATTTGATCGTGCCGGAGGAACCTGAGGTTCAGGAGAAACTGGCGACCGGCGCCAGGCGGCCCGGCAATTCCGCCAGTTCGCGAATCACGTGCACGCCGTCGGGCAGCGTCAGCACATGATCTTCCGACTGCAGCGCAAACACCGTCATGCCCGCCGCCAGACCGGCCTTGACGCCGGGCAGGCTGTCTTCGACCACGGCGCAGCGTGCCGGCGCGACAGCCATGGCGCTCGCGGCATGCAGGAACAAGGCCGGATCCGGCTTCCATTTCTGCACGTCGTAGGCGCTGTAGATGCGGCCTTCAAAATACGGCAGCATGCCCGTCACGCGCAAGCACAGCTCGATCTTGTCGCGCGGCGCATTCGACGCCAGGCAAAACGGTACGGCCAGCGACTGCACCAGCTCAAGCGCGCCGGCGATCGGCTGAAGGCGGGCGCGGAACATGATCGCCATCAGGTCGCGCAGCTCGGCCACGAAGCTGGTCGGCAAGGGGCTGCCGGCAAGGCGTTCGATCTCGGCCACGCAGTCGGCCATGTTGACGCCTTTGAATTTTTCCAGCGCCTCGGTGGCGGTGATGCTGACGCCGAAGCGCGCGCTGTGCTCGACCCAGGCGTCGGCAGCGACGATTTCGCTGTCGACCAGGGTACCGTCGCAGTCGAACAGGATCAGGTCAATGCCGGGCAACGCTGTCGTCATGGTGCGGTTCGCCTACAGTTCGCCGTAGGAATGCAGGCCGGACAGGAACATGTTCACGCCGAGGAAGGCGAAGGTCGTGACCAGCAGGCCGACCAGCGCCCACCAGGCCGCGACCTGGCCGCGCAGTCCCTTCATCAGGCGCATGTGCAGCCACGCCGCGTAGTTGAGCCAGACGATCAGCGCCCAGGTTTCCTTCGGATCCCAGGACCAGTAGCCGCCCCAGGCTTCGGCAGCCCACAGCGCGCCGAGGATGGTGGCAATGGTGAAGAAGGCGAAACCGACCGCAATGGCCTTGTACATGACGTCGTCGAGCACTTCCAGCGACGGCAGGCGGTCTTCCAGGTAACCCTTGGACTTGAGCAGATAGGCCACCGCCACCATCGCCGCCAGCGCGAAGGTGCCGTAACCGATGAAGTTGGCGGGCACGTGGATTTTCATCCACCAGCTCTGCAGCGCAGGCACCAGCGGCTGGATCTCGGCGGCGTCGCGCGAGACCGTATACCACAGCAAGAAACCGACCGCGGCCGAAATCACCAGCAGCACGAAGGCACCCAACTGGCGCGTGGCGTAACGTTCTTCGTAGTAGAGGTAGAACAGCGCCGTAATCATGCAGAACAGGATGAACACTTCATACAGGTTGGAAATCGGAATGTGGCCGATGTCCGGACCGATCAGGTAGGACTCGTACCAGCGCACCAGCATGCCGGTGAAGCCCAGCACCACCGCCGCCCAGCACAGCTTGGAACCGAGCGCGGCGCCGGTGCCGGAGCGCGCCACCAGGCCGACCCAGTAGAACAGCGTAGACAGCACGAACAGCGCGCTCATCCACAGGATCGCGGATTGGCTGGAGAGCAGGTATTTGAGGAAGAATTTCTTGTCGGCCATGTCCAGCGCGCCGCCGTACATGGCGATCGCCGACAGCGCCAGCACCGCCAGCAAGGCCATCAGCCAGCGCACCGATTTCCAGTGCCAGCCGAGCCAGGCGAAGGTCGGCGCCGCCAGCAGCAGCACCGCCTTTTCGTAGTAATCCATGTGGCTGCCGTAGCGGCTCAGCGCAAACAGCGACGCCACCACCAGTGCAGCCGCGTAAATCCAGTCGAGCACGCTCAGGCGCCTGAAAAAGCCGATATCCTGCGAGTAAGCGTGGGTTTGGCTCAATTCCATTTCGATCTCCAGTTCAATTCCCGGGCCCGCCGCGCATCCTCGCGGCATCAGGCCCTCCGACATCCTACCCGTGCGGCAAGCGGGAGATATGTCGTTGCAGGCATAAGCGATACCACCGATGCCTATATGTTGTCCGACGCTAGCTTACGCCGTTTGCGTCAGCTTCGTCTTGAGTAATTCGAATTCCTTATCGAAATCCATCGTCTTGCGCTGGGTGCTCATGGCCATCAGCGAATGCGATCCGCCGTCATCTTGGGGGCGGATCCAGACCCACAGGCGACGCTCGCGGATGTACAGCATCGAAAACACCCCCAGCACCAGGAACAGGCAACCCAGGTAGACCACTTTCTTGCCCGGCGAGCGCGTGACCTGGAACACCGAAGCCTTGATTTCGTCGAAACCGCTCAGCTTGAGGTACACCGGCGCATGGTAGAAGCCGGCGTCGGCCATCGCATTGATCGCCAGTTGCAGGAAGCGCGCATGCTTTTCGTCGGCGCCGATCGCGTTGAGGCCGGCCTTCGCGCGCGCGGCCTGCCACAGTTCCCACATGCTGCCGTTGAGGATCTTCATGAAAATATCGGCGGCCTTTTCTTGCTCGGCGGCCGGGATCTTCTCGATGAAGCGCGACACCGCGATGTAGCCCGACTCCTTTCCGTCGCCGGCGAAAATGGTGAGGCCGCGCAACGCCGATTGCTCCACCTGTGCGCGCAACTGCTGAGCATTGGCGCCCTCGCCTTTCATGGCCTGGCGCGCATACCGCGCTGCGGCTTCCGCGCGCAATCCCGGATTGGCCAGCGCGGCGCGCAGGCGCATCCACTCGTCGACGCTGTCTTCGTCATCGGCCGGAATGCGCAGGTAACGGAATTGCTCATCCGGCATATCGCGCACGCCCGCCAGGAAGACATAGGCGCCGTCGACCAGCACCGGCTGCATGTAATTGAGGAACTCGCGCGCCTGGCCGGTCTTGTCGCGCAGTTTGTATTGCACGCTCGGACCGACGTTCTTGAGGTCTTTGCTGTTGGCGTTCTTGGCGCCCGAACCGAGATGCTTGTCGAGGCCTTCGGCGAACGACTTGTTGATGCTCTTGTTGACGCTGCGGACATCGTTGCCGCTGTTACCGCTGTTGTTCATGTTTTCCACGTTGAACGGCCGGAAGCCGCTCCACTCCACCGTGTATTCATTGTCCTTGGCAGCCGACAAGGGCGTGCTGCCGTTGACTTCGCCGGCGATCTCGAAACGCTTGTCGGCGGCGCCGGTCATTGCATGGCCGGTCAGGCGCAGCTTGCTGCCGCCGTCCTCGAAGCTCGACTGGTACACCGCGATGCCGTTGTAGATCAGCGGTTCATTGACCTTGATGGTGGCGGCGAAATCCTTGCCGGTGGCGTTGTCGCGCACGATCACATCGCTCGCGAACAGCTTCGGCATGCCGGTCGAGTAGTAGTCGATGACGAAGCGCTTCAACTGAATCGTGAACGGCAGGTCCTGGATCATCACGCCGTTCTGCTGCGGGATGATCGCGGTGCTGCTGCTGGCGCCTTCGGGAATCAGCGTATTGCCGCGGAAGGTCGGATTGCCCAGGCCCAGCCGGTGCTCGGCCGGGATCTGCGAGATCACGCCGTTGCCGGCGAACGGCGTCTTGCCGTAGAACCATTGCTGGAAGCGGATCGGCAGGTCGGAGTCGAGCAGCCCGCCCAAGCAGATGATGACGATGGCCGAGTGGGCGAAGATGTAGCCCCACTTGTTGGCGGCGCCCTTCTTGGCGGCGATCAGCGTGGCGCCGTCCTTTTCCACCAGTTTCACCTTGTAGCCGTTGGCGCCGATGCGCTGCGCCAGTTGCTGCGCCAGCCCGGCGGCCGGCACGGCGGCGGTCCATTCGACCTTGTGGTGGAAATTGCGCAGCGATTGCTCGCGCACGTTTTCACGCCAGCTGCTGATGTCCTTGAGCATCTTGGGACCGTTGCGGGCGATGCACAGCGAGGTCGACAGCACCAGGAACCCCATGATCAGCAAGAACCACCAGGCCGAATAAACGGCGTACAGCCCGAGCTTGCCGAACACCTCGAACCAGAACGGCCCGAACTGATTGACGTAGTTCGGCATCGGCTGGTTTTGCTGCAGCACGGTACCAATGATGGAGGCGATGGCGATCAGCGTCAGCAGGCTGATGGCAAAGCGCATCGAGGAAAACAGTTCGACGACTTCGGCCACCCAGCGTTGGCGGGTCTTCAGTTGGATGCCTGCGGTACTGCCTGTCATAAGTGCTACCTTTATCGATGCCCGATGCTGCTTGCGATGCAGTTTTCAGCGGCTGCCCCGCCGGCCGGGGCGGCATGGCGGAAATGCAAAAGGGGCGGCTTCGCAGCCACCCCCTCCAATTTGTTGCTACCCGATTTTTTACATCTGATGTTTACATCTGGTTCTTACTTCAGGCCGGCGATATAGTCTGCCACTGCCTTGATTTCCTTGTCCGACAAGCGGTCCGCGATGGTGCTCATCTGCGGGCTGTTGCTGCGTGTGCCGCCGCGGAAGGCTGTCAGTTCGGTCACCGTGTAATCCTGATGCTGGCCGGCCAGGCGCGGATACTGTGCCGGGATGCCGGCGCCGTTCGGGCTGTGGCAGCCGGCGCAGGCCGGAACGTTCTTGGAGGCGATGCCGCCGCGCCAGATCTGCTTGCCGAGTTCAAGGGTGTCCTTGCTCTTGGCGGCGCCCGGCTTCGGCGCCTGGGCGTTGAGATACGCGGCGATGTTCTTCACGTCTTCATCCGACAAGGCCTTGGCCAGCGGCGACATGATGGGGTTGCTGCGGCCGGCCGCGCGGAAATCGGTCAATTGCTTGACGATGTAGGCGGTATGCTGGCCCGCCAGGCGCGGATTGGCGGTAATGGTCGAATTGCCCGCGGCGCCATGACAGGAAACGCAGGCGGTAATGTTGCGCGCTGCGTCGCCGTTGGTATATAGCGCTTCGCCTTTGGCCGGATCAACCTTGGCGACGGGCTCGGGCTTTTTTTCTTCGGCTGCAAATGCTGCGGAAGATACCGCCAGCATTGCAATGAACAAGGATTTCAACAACGGCGAAAAGGCACGATTCATTCAAACACCCTGAGACTTGATTGTGATAATAAATTGCCAGGTTGGCGACGCGATTCCTCTTTCCCTAACTTTTCAGGTGCGCTGGAAAATGCACATCTGAAAAGTGTTTCCCCCAGTACAACACAACAAGAGATAACCCCTTATTGTACAATAGCTTTTCGGCATTTTTGCCCACTTTCAATGCATTTTCCTCCTACTATGTCCCAACTTTGGCAAGCCCGCTTCTTCACCACGGTGAATCATCTCCGTGATTTGCCAAACACCCAGGTACCCGAGATCGCCTTCGCCGGCCGCTCCAATGCCGGCAAATCCACGGCCATCAACGTACTGTGCAATCAAAAAAAGTTGGCGTTTGCGTCAAAAACGCCAGGACGCACACAGCATATCAACTATTTCTCCATCGGCGGCGCGCATGTGGCGCAGCATCGCAAAGATGAGACAAAAGTGGATGAGATCCGCGCCCTGCTGGTCGATTTGCCCGGTTACGGCTACGCGCAGGTGTCCGGCTCGGCCAAGCTGCACTGGCAGGAGCTGCTGGGCGACTACGTGCGCCGCCGCGACCAGCTCGCCGCGCTGGTGATGATCGTCGACTCGCGCCGGCCGTTTACCGACCTGGATATCCAGATGGTGGAGTGGTTTGCACCCACCGGCAAGCCGCTGCACTGCATCCTCAGCAAAGCCGACAAGCTCAACCGCAACGAAGCGACCAATGCGTTGCGCCAGGCGCGCACCTTCCTGGCCAGCTACGTCGATGAAAAGGGCGAACCGTTTCCGTTCACGGCGCAATTGTTTTCGGCGCTCAACCGCACCGGCCTCGATGAAGCCAACGACAAGATTCTGGAACTGGCGGGTTTGTCGGATGATGAAGATACCGACGAGGATGAAGTGGATGGCGCCGCCGGTGACGCCGGCCCTGAAGTAAAGTGAGCCGAAAGCAGCACCGCAAATAAAAATGCCCTGGAAGGGGGGAAACCGTTCCAGGGCGAACGCCTATCGTTTGCACGATGAGCCCCGCTCAGGGAGGGAAGGGGAAGCGGGAGGCAACATACATTGCCTATGCGTCAGAACACCCCTCCGGAGAAAAGTTTCAGAGGACGAATCGATTTTTTAATTATCGTCTTTTAACTATTTTTTAATTGAAATTGTTTAAATTTGTCCGCAGTTAAAAGGCCGGCAACATTGCGGCGAAAAGCTTGGCCGATGCCGCCAACCCGCTTGTTCGCCATAGTGAATTGCAGCCTTCCTGCGGTTTAGCGAGCACCTACTACTATGTCATCGACCTCCAAGTCCGCCCACTTCCCCGCCATCCGCATGCGCCGCATGCGCAAGGACGCATTTTCGCGCGCCATGATGCAGGAAAATATCATCACGCCCGCCGACCTGATCTATCCGGTATTCATCCAGGAAGGCCAGAACCTGCGCACACCCGTCGGCTCGCTGCCCGGCGTCGAACGCCTGTCGATCGACCAGTTGCTGCACGTGGCCGAAGACACGGTCGCGCTCGGCATTCCGGTGCTGGCGCTGTTCCCGGTCATCGACGTCGCGCTGAAAACCCCCGACGGCATCGAAGCCGTCAATCCCGACGGCCTGGTGCCGCGCGCGGTGGCGGCGCTCAAGCAGCGCTTCCCCGAACTCGGCATCCTCACCGACGTCGCGCTCGATCCGTACACCAGCCACGGCCAGGATGGCGTGATGGATGACAACGGCTACGTGCTCAACGATGAAACCACCGCACTGCTGGTGCGCCAGGCCTTGGCGCAGGCGCAGGCCGGCGTCGACATCGTGGCGCCGTCGGACATGATGGACGGCCGTATCGGCGCGGTGCGCGATGCGCTGGAAGCGGAGAAATTCATCTACACCCGCATCATGGCCTACTCGGCCAAATACGCCTCGGCCTTCTACGGCCCGTTCCGCGATGCGGTCGGCTCGGCCGCCAATCTCGGCAAGGGCAGCAAGAACACCTACCAGATGGATCCGGCCAACAGCGATGAAGCCTTGCGCGAAGTGGCGCTGGACCTGCAGGAAGGCGCCGACATGGTCATGGTCAAACCCGGCATGCCTTATCTGGACATCGTGCGCCGCGTGAAGGATGAATTCAAGGTGCCGACCTTCGCTTATCAGGTCAGCGGCGAATACGCGATGATCAAGGCAGCTGCGCAGAACGGCTGGCTCGATCACGACAAGGCCATGATGGAAGCGATGATGGCCTTCAAGCGCGCCGGCGCCGACGGCGTGCTGACGTATTTCGCACGCGACATTGCACGCTATCTGAAGAAATAAACCTGAAACAGCAATCCCGCCGGCGTCGCCTTCAGCGCGACGCCGCTCAGAGCGCCGCATAAAAAAAGCGCACCCCGACGTGAGTCGAGATGCGCTGAAATGCATCGGCTTGCGCCGACTTCTGCTCAGAAACGTTACTGCTTCAAATCTGTCCTTGCTGTTCTTTTCGGATCACTTCCACAGCGCGCACTTCGACTCGGCCTTGGTCATGTACGCCTGGTCGCCCGGAATCGTCTGCACCAGTTTGTAGTAATCCCATGGACGCTTGGATTCCGACGGCTTTTTCACTTCCATCAGGTACATGTCATGCACCATGCGGCCATCCGGACGGACCACGCCGTTGGAGGTGAAGAAGTCGTTGATCTTGTTCTTGCGCAGGTAATCCATGACCTTGTCGGCGTCGGTGCTGCCGACCGCCTTGACCGCCTTCAGGTACTGGCCCACTGCCGATGCATCGCCGGCCTGGAACATGGTCGGCATCTTCTTCATCTTGCTGAAGTAGCGATTGCCCCATGCGCGCGCCTGGTCGTTCATGTCCCAGTACCAGCCGTCGGTCAGGTACATGCCCTGGGTGACTTGCAGGCCCAGCGAGTGCGTATCGGTGATGAAGATCAGCAGACCCGCCAGCTTCATCGTCTTGTTCACGCCAAATTCATTGGCCGCCTTGATGGCGTTGATGACGTCGCCGCCGGCAACCGCCAGGCCCAGGATCTGTGCCTTGGAGGATTGCGCCTGCAGCAGGAAGGACGAGAAGTCCGAGGTCGCCAGCGGTGCGCGGACCTGCCCCACGACGGTGCCGCCGCCGGCCTTCACCACTTCGCTGGTGTCTTTCTCGAGCGATGTGCCGAACGCGTAATCGGCCGTCACGAAGTACCACGACTTGCCGCCCTGCTTGGTGATGGCCGCACCCGTGCCGCGCGCCAGCGCGGTGGTGTCATAGGCGTACTGGATGGTGTAGGCGTTGCATTCCTCGTTGGTCTGGCGCGTGGTGCCGGCGCCGATGGACATGAAGACCTTTTTCTTTTCGCCGGCGACTTTGCCCATGGCCAGGCTGGCTGCTGAGTTCACGCCGCCGACGAGCATGTCGACGCCGTCGCGGTCGAACCATTCGCGTGCCTTGTTGGCAGCGATGTCGGCCTTGTTCTGGTGATCGGCAAAAACGAACTCGACCTTCTTGCCATTGATGGTGCCGCCGGCATCGGCGATCGCCATCTTGATGGCTTCGATGCCGCCCTGGCCGTCCATGTCGGCATAGGTGCCCGACAGATCGGTGATGAAACCGATCTTGATGGTGTCGCCGGCTGCGTTGGCGTTACCGCTGAATGCTGCGCACATTGCAGCGGACATTGCCGCCAGTTTCAGAAATTTCTTCAAACCCGTCTCCTCTGTTGTTATGGTCCTGCCACGGTGCGGAATCCGCGATTCCGCACCGCCTCCCTGTTCAGCTCACTGTTTCTTCAATACCTTACACAGCACGCGGATCGTTCACGGCCGCCTTGGTCGGTTCACCGTCGACCAGACGCAGCAGGCCGAGCGGATTGGCGTTTTGCAGCGCTGCCGGCAGCAATTCGTCCGGATAGTTCTGGTAGCAGATCGGGCGCAGGAAGCGATCGATCGCCAGCGTGCCCACCGAAGTGCCGCGCGCGTCGGATGTGGCCGGATACGGACCGCCGTGCACCATCGCGTCGCTGACTTCGACACCGGTGGGGAAGCCGTTGACCAGCAAGCGGCCGGCCTTTTGTTCCAACAGCGCGATCAGGTCCTGGTGGCCGCGCAGGTCTTCCGGTTGCGCCTGCAAGGTCGCGGTCAGCTGACCGTGCATGTTGCGGGCGAAATCGATCAGCTGTTCGCGGCTTTCCAGCTCGACGATCACGGTCGCGGGGCCGAAGACTTCTTCTTCCAGCGGCGCGTCCTTGGTGAACAGCACCGAAGCCTCCGCCTTGAACAGGTGCGGCACGGCTTGGGTATCGCTGCTGCCGCCGGCGGCAACGGCGACCACGCCGGGGACCTTGCTCAGGCGTTCCACGCCGCCGCCGTAGGTCTTGAGACCGGCGCTGTTGAGCATGGTCTGAGGCGTTTGCGCAGCCATCGCTTCGCGCAGATGCTCGATGAATTTCGTCAGTTCCGGCGAACGAACGCCGAGCACCAGGCCTGGGCTGGTGCACAACTGGCCGACGCCGACCACGACCGAGCCGATCAGGTCGCGGGCAATCGCTTCACCGCGTGTCGCCAATGCTTGCGGCAACACGATGATCGGGTTGATGCTCGACATTTCGGCGAACACCGGGATCGGTTGCGGACGTGCTGCCGCCATGTCGCACAGCGCACGGCCGCCGCGCAGCGAACCGGTGAAGCCGACCGCCTGGATGCCGGCGCTCTTGACCAGTTGCGCACCGACGCGATCGCCGTAGATCATGTTGAAGGTGCCGGCCGGCACGCCGCTGCGCTTGACGGCGCGTTCGATGGCGTCAGCCACCAGTTCGGAAGTGATCAGATGGCCGCTGTGCGCCTTGAACACGACCGGGCAACCGGCCGCGAGTGCCGCGGCAGTGTCACCGCCTGCTACCGAAAACGCCAACGGGAAATTGCTGGCGCCGAACACAGCCACCGGACCGACGCCGATGCGATATTGACGCAGGTCGGGACGCGGCAGCGGCTGGCGTTGCGGCAAAGCGGTATCGATGCGTGCGCCATAGAAATCGCCGCGGCGCAGGACCTTGGCGAACAGGCGCATCTGGTTGCTGGTGCGGCTGCGCTCGCCTTGCAGGCGACCTGCAGGCAAGGCGGTTTCACGCGACACTTCAGCGATGAAGTCGTCGCCGAGGGCGTCGATTTCTTCCGCGATGGCGTCGAGGAATTTGGCGCGCGCTTCGGCCGGCAAAGCGCGGTAAGCCGGATAAGCCGCGCTGGCGGCATCGACCGCAGCACTGACTTCGGATTCCGTTGCAGTCACGAATTGGACGGCATGCGCTTCGCCAGTCGCCGCTGCGATGCTGAGCAACTTGACGTCGCCTTCGCCGCTGCGTCCGCCGCCGATATAGTTATGTCCGAGCAGAGTCATTTTTATCGTTCTCCTGATTTACATCGATTGGGTGAGCATACGAGCGTAGTCGTCTTCCGACGCCACGCGCGGATTGGTTTTGTGGCTGTGGTCAGCCAGCGCGCCCTGGATGATCTTCGGATACATGTCTTCGGTCACGCCGAGTTCGGCCAGGCCGGTCGGCAGGCCGAGGCGCTTGCTCATGTCCTTGATTGCAGGGCCGATGTCGGCTTCGCCGGCCAGTCCCATGGCGTGCGCGATGCGCGCCAGTTTCTTTTCCTTGATGACCGATTCCGAATCCTTGTTGAACTCGATGATGGCCGGCAGGAAGATGGCGTTCAGGGTGCCGTGGTGCAGGCGCGGATTGATGCCGCCCAGGGAATGGCTGAGGCTGTGCACGCAGCCGAGCCCCTTCTGGAATGCCATGGCGCCTTGCATCGATGCGCTCATCATGTTCAGGCGCGCTTCGCGGTCGTGCGGCTCCTTGGTGGCGCGTTCGATGTGCGCCCAGGCGCGCCACAGACCATCCAGCGCGATGCCATCGGCCGGCGGATTGAAAGACGGCGCCATGAAGGTTTCCAGGCAGTGGGCGATGGCGTCCATGCCGGTGGCGGCGGTCATCATGGCCGGCAGATTCAATGTCAGCTCGGGGTCGCAGATCGCCAGGCGCGGCACCAGATACGGCGACAGCACGCCGACCTTGCGGCCGTCATCAAGGATCAGGATGGCGCCGCGGCCGACTTCGCTACCGGTGCCGGCGGTGGTCGGGATGGCGATCACGGGCGCGGTCTTGGCGGTGATGTTGGCGAGGCCGCCTTCGATCAGTGCGAAGGACTTGAGCGGGCCTTCGTGCGTACCGCAGACGGCCACGCCCTTGGCAAGGTCGATCGAGGAACCGCCGCCGACGGCGATGATGCCGTCGCAGGCGCCGTCGCGGAACATCTTGACGGCGGCACGCACGGCGTTTTCATTCGGATTCGGCGGAGTCTGGTCGAATACGGCGACCTGGGCGCCGTCTTTCAGCTGGGCGACCACCTTGTCGAGGATGCCGGCATTGCGGATGCCCATGTCGGTGACGATCAGGGGCTTGCGGATGCCGATGCGGTCGCATTCCTGCTGCAGCAGAGCGAGCGCGCCGAAGTCGAACTGGACTTGGGTGATGTAATTGATCAATGCCATCGGGCTTAGCCTTAAAGTTATAGATATACTTGCAGCGTGTGGCGAAGCCGGTAGCTTCCGAAACACGGCGCATCAGGCGGTTTCCCTGTGCGATTCAAGCTTTAGAGGCAAAACTGTATGCCAATCGGCAGGCTTTGCCTAATGAGAACTGCTGATACAGCTATAACTACTATTCATATCCATGACGCAAGAAATCCCTTCGCTGAGCTCCATCACTTCCCGCCTCCACCTGAAGCAGCTGCGCCTGCTCATTGCGCTGGCCGACCACGGCTCGCTGCTCAAGGCTGCGGAACAGGTCGCGCTGACACAACCGGGCGCCAGCAAGGCTTTGCAGGAGATCGAAACCACCCTGGGCGCGCAGTTGTTCGTGCGCACCAACCGCGGCCTGGAAGCCACCGACCTCGGCCATTGCGTGATCCGCTACGCGCGCCTGATCCAGACCGACCTGGCGCATCTGCGCGAAGACATGATCGGCATCCTGCAGGGCCACGGCGGCCGGCTGGCGCTCGGGGTCATCATGGGGGCAGTGCCGCTGCTGACCGATGCGCTGACGCGGCTGCTGGAAAAGCGTCCGGCGCTGTCGGTGGAAATCGTCGAGGACACCAGCGCGCGGCTGCTGCGCCTGCTCGACCAGGGCCGGCTGGACATGGCGATTTGCCGCACCAGCATCAGCCAGCAGCCGCACTTGTACGACAGCATCGACATCCACAATGAAAAACTGGCGGTGGTGGCCAACATTCACCATCCGCTCGCGCGGCGCGAGACGCTGCAGCTGACCGACCTGGCCGATTCACGCTGGGTGGTGTATTCGGCCAACATGCCGATGCGCCTGCTGCTGGAGCGCGAATTCCACGAAGCCAACCTGCGCTTCCCGCTGCACTTGCTGGAAACCACGTCGGCCTTCACCACCTTATCGCTATTGCAAAGGAACCCGTCCTTCGTCGCGCTGATGTCGGTCGATGTGGCGCAATTCTGCACGCGCTTCGGCATGACCACGATCCTGCCGCTGCCGCTGCATTCGCGCAGCGAGCCTTACCAACTGGTGACGCGCCACGGCGGCATGCGTTCATCGGTGGCGCAGTTGTTCATCGACGAGTTCACCGAGACGCCGAAGGAAGAGGCATAAAAAAAGCGCTCCATGAAGGAGCGCTTCTCTGGCCTTGCCCGAACCCGTTGCCCGGTTACTTGTTCGGCTGCGGCGTGATACGCAGGTAAGGACGCGGCGAGGTGTAACCCTTCGGGTACTTTTGCTTGATGACTTCTTCGTCCTTGACCGACAACGGGATAATGACGTCGTCGCCGTCTTTCCAGTTGCCCGGTGTAGCCACGGTGTAGCCGTCGGTCAGTTGCAGCGCATCCAGCACGCGCAGCACTTCGTCGAAGTTGCGGCCGGTGCTCATCGGGTAAGTGATGATCAGGCGCACCTTCTTCTTCGGATCGATGATGAACAGCGAACGCACGGTGGCGGTTTCGGATTGGTTCGGATGGATCATGTCGTACAGGCCGGCGACTTTCTTGTCGACGTCGGCGACGATAGGGAAACCGACCACGGTCTTCTGCGTGTCTTCGATATCCTTGATCCACTGGGTATGCGCTTCGGCGCCGTCGACCGACAGCGCGATGGCCTTGACGTTGCGCTTGTCGAATTCAGGTTTCAGCTTGGCGGTCAGGCCGAGTTCGGTGGTGCAGACCGGCGTGAAGTCGGCCGGGTGCGAAAACAGGACCACCCAGGAGTCGCCTGCCCATTCGTGGAACTTGATTTTGCCGATGGAGGAATCTTGCTCGAAATCCGGCGCGGTATCGCCCAAACGTAGTGTCATGTCAGTCTCCTTGGTAACAAAATTCAGGACGTCCACTATAACGTCAGTGACGTCCCGGCCCAACAATTATTAACGATTAACCAAATAACGCGGCGCTATGAAAATCGCCCGCTGCGACCGGTCTCAAGGCAAAGAAGCTTGCAGGCTTTGCAAGAATTGGTCGGCGTTCTGATAGCCGATCACGCGCTTGCCGGCCAGTTCGCGGCCCTGGCTGTCGAACAGGATGATGCCGGGCGGCCCGAACAGCTGGAAGCGCTTGAGCATGGCCTTGTCGTCGGCGTTGTTGGCGGTGACGTCGATCTGCAGCAAGACCATGCGAGCGAATTTCTCACGCACGCGCGGATCGGTGAAGGTGAATTTTTCCATCTCCTTGCACGACACGCACCAGTCGGCATAGAAGTCGAGCAGGGCCGGTTTGCCGCCGGTCTGCGCGAGTGCGGCATCGAGTTCGGCGACCGAGCGCACACGCACGAAATCGGTGTGCGCCGCCGGCTTGCCGCCGCGCAGATGCGACAACGGCGCCAACGGATCGCGGCCGCCGGTGGCGACGCTAACCAGTTGCAGCACACCCAGCGCGGCGAACGCCAGGCCGCAGGCGCGCGCGGCCCAATGCCCCGGCTTGCTCCATAGCAAGTAAGCGCCGTAGGCGATGCCCAGCACCGCCCAGCCTGCGACGAAGGCCCAGTCCGGGATCACCGGGGACACCATCCACAAGGCGGTGGCCAGCATCAGTACGCCGAAGAAGCGCTTGACCGACTCCATCCAGCCACCGGCGCGCGGCAGCAAGGCGCCGGCGGAGGCGCCGATGGCCAGCAGCGGCACGCCCATGCCGAGCGCCATCGCGAACAAGGCGCTGCCGCCGAGCACGACGTCGCGCGTCTGGCTGATGTAGAGCAGTGCGCCGGCCAGCGGCGCGGCGACGCAGGGGCCGACGATCAGAGCCGAAATCGCGCCCATCGCAAATACGCCGGCCAGCTTGCCCCCGCCCTGCCCGGATGCCTCGGTCAGTCTGGATTGCCATGCCGCCGGCACCTGCAGTTGATAGTAGTCGAACATCGACAGCGACAGGCCGACCATCAGCAGCGCGAATGCCGACAGCACCCACGGGTTCTGCAGCGCCGCCGACAGGCCTTCGCCGATCAGGCCGGCCGCGATGCCGAGCGCGGTGTAGACCAGCGCCATGCCGAGCACGTAATCGGCCGAGAGCAACAGGCCGCGGCCGCGTTTGGCTTGCGCGCCTTCCCCGACGATGATGGACGACAGGATAGGCACCATCGGCAGCACGCAGGGCGTGAACGAGAGGCCGACGCCCAGCAGGAAGAACAGCGACAGCACGGTCAGCAACTTGCCGCTCCTGAGCGCGGCGGCGATCCTGTCCATGTCAGAGCCGCCGGAAGGGATGGCGTTGCCGGATGCGTCCGACGGACCGACGACCTTGCCGACGGTGCTCGCCGACATTTCCGCCACGGTATCCATCGGCGGATAGCACAGGCCCTTGTCGGCGCAGCCCTGCGCGGTCGAGGTCAGCCTGAATGCACCTGCAGATGCCCCCGCCTCGACCGGAATCCGGATGCTGACGCTGTTGCGATAGGTCTCGACTTCCTTCTGGAAATTCTCGTCGTACTTGACTTTACCGTGCGGAAAATCGGGCTGGCCCAGCGTGGCGTCGTCGGCCTTGAAATGGAAACGATCGCGATACATGTAGTAGCCGTCGGCGATCGCATACGTGATCTGCAGCGTGCCGGCATCGACCATCACGGCGGAAAAACGGAACGCCGCTTCCGGGGCAAGATACTCTTCCGACGACGCCGTCGCTGGCATCAGCGAAGCGGCCAGCAGCAACGCCGCCAACCACTGTTTCATCAAGGAGCCGCCCCATGCGGCGACCAGCAAACGCTTAAACATTCATCTCTTTCCCGGTTTCTGCAACGATCCAATTCAGGTAGGCAGGCAAGCCGGCGGCAATCGGCAGCGCGATGACTTCCGGCACATCGTAGGGATGCAAAGCGACGATCACCGCTTCGAGTTCCGCATAGCGCGCCTGCGTGCTCTTGATCATCAAGCTTACTTCGCTGGCGTGCTCGACGGCGCCTTGCCACCGATATATCGACTGTACCGCAGGCATGATATTCACGCAGGCCGCCAGACGGCGCTCCACCAGTGTGTGCGCCAGCGATTTCGCCAGCTCGGCGTCAGGCACGTTGGTCACTACGATCAGCGCTTGTTCCATGATTTTCTCCGTTTGCGTCAGAAGCGTCGGCGCGTGAAGATCACCGCGGCGTAGAATCCCGCGCAGCAATAAAACGCCAGCACCGCCAGATCCAGCAGCGGCGCCTGCGGCCAGCCGCCCAGCACGAGCGGACGCACCAGGTTCACGGCGGCGCTCAGCGGCAGGAATTGCGACACCGTTTGCAGCCATGACGGCAACTGCGCAACCGGATAATACACGCCCGACAGGAAGGTCATCGGCGTGAGCACCAGCGTGAAGTAATACGTGAAGAAATCGTATCCCTTGGCGAGCGCATTCGTGATCAGCCCGAGCGCACCGAATGTCATGCCGGCCAGGAACAGCACCGGCGGCACCAGCAACACCTGGGGGTGCAGGCCGATGCCGAGCGCGAACATCACGCACAGGATGGCGACGCCGCTGAACAGCGATTTGGTGGCGCTCCACAGCAGTTCGGCGAGCACGATGTCGTCGAGCGCCAGCGGCGCGTTCATCAGCGCGTCCCAGGTACGCTGCACGCTCATGCGCGAATAGGCCGAATACAGCGCCTCGAACGACGCCGCCGTCATCACCGACATGCAGATCGAGCCTGAGGCGAGATAGTGGATGTAGGGAATCCCGTCGATTTCCTTGAGGATGCTGCCGAGACCGTAGCCGAAGGCGATCAGCGTGATCAGCGGCTCGGCGATGTTGCCGATGATGCTGGCGGCCATGAGCTTTCGCCAGACCAGGAAATTGCGGCGCCAGATCGGATAGAAGCGCAGCGAGAATACCGGTGGTGCGTAGATTGTCGTCATATCGGTTCCTGGCGCCTAGTCGCGCATCTCGCGGCCGGTGAGTTTGAGGAAGAGGTCTTCGAGGTTGGCCGGACGGTGCATGTAGCGCACGCCCTGCACGTGCTGCAGCGTGGCCAGCAGTGCCTGCGCATCGTTGGTGTAGCAGAACACGGTCTCGCCGCTGTATTCGACGCGCGAGGCATGGCTGCGGCCGTGCTGCTCTGCCCACGATCTGGCGTTCTCGCCGTAGATCTCGAGCACTTCTGCTTCGATATGTTGCGCGATCAGATCCTGCGGCGAGCCTTCGGCGATCATCTTGCCGTGATCGATCACCGCGAGACGATCGCACAGCCGTTCGGCTTCGTCCATGAAGTGAGTGGTGAGCAAGATGGTCTTGCCGCGCGCCAGCAAGTTCTTGAGGCGCTCCCAGATCATGTGGCGCGCCTGCGGATCGAGTCCGGTGGTCGGCTCATCCATGAAAATCAGGTCGGGATCGTTGACCAGCGCACGCGCCAGCGTCAGCCGCCGCTTCATGCCGCCGGAGAGTTCGGCGATGCGCGCATCCTTCTTGGCGGTCAGGTTGGCGAACTCGAGCAGCTCGGGAATGCGCTGCGCCATGGTCGCATCGCTGATGCCGAAGTAGCGCGCGAACACCAGCAGGTTTTCCTGCACGGTGAAATCGGGATCGAGGTTGTCGGCCTGCGGCACCACGCCGACACGCATGCGCGCGGCCCGTGCGTGATCGGGGATGGCCTTGCCGCCGAGCCGGATCTCGCCGCTGTCGGCCGTGGCCAGTCCGAGGCAAAGGCGCAGCGTCGTGGTCTTGCCGGCGCCGTTGGGGCCAAGCAGGCCGTAGCACTCGCCGGGACGCAGGGCGAAGCTCAGGTCGTTGATGATCGCCACGCGTTGCGCGCCGGCGCCGAATGCCTTGTGCAGCTTGCTGACCGACAGTATCGATGGTTCCGTCATATCATTCCCGGCGCCGCGCGGGCGCTCCATGGTTGGCTTGCTGGTTTGTCGCGTCGGGCTTGCCCCATGCAATCACAATCGCTCGCCCGATGCAGGCGAGGATCGAATTGCGATTCGACCATGTTCGCACAGGCTTGTTGCAGCCGCTCCGCATTCCATCCGTCGGAAATGCAAAAAGCCAGGCATAGCCTGGCTTTTCTCTTTCATCGTGCTTGACGCGATGTCAGCATGCAGCAGCGTGATTACTCGACGCTTGGCGCTTCTTCCGAGACTTCCGGACGATCGACCAGTTCAACGAAAGCCATAGGAGCATTGTCGCCGACGCGGAAACCCATTTTCAGGATGCGCAGGTAGCCGCCGTTACGTGCTGCGTAACGTGGACCCAGTTCGGAGAACAGCTTGCCGACGATTTCGCGGTCGCGCAGGCGGGAGAATGCCAGGCGCTTGTTGGCCAGTGTGTCGGTCTTGCCCAGAGTCAGGATAGGCTCGACGACGCGGCGCAGTTCCTTGGCTTTTGGCAGGGTTGTCTTGATGGCTTCGTGGCGCAGCAGGGAGACTGTCATGTTGCGCAGCATCGCCAGGCGATGCGAGGAAGTACGATTCAGCTTACGGAGACCGTGACGGTGACGCATGATATTTCCTTTCAGATTACAGTTTTAATCCAGTTCTTCTATCGGCAGTGTCTAGTTGCCGCGGACCGGTATCGATTGGGTTATTGCCTGTCGCCAGGACTTGGTGCTGCCGGTACTGCTGGTGCTGCTTCTACTGTTTCGCTTTGCATGGCGGACGGCTGAAACCAGCCGCCCGCCATCATTGCAAGATTACTTTTCCAGGCCGGCCGGCGGCCAGTTTTCCAGCTTCATGCCCAGGGTCAGACCGCGGGATGCCAGAACTTCCTTGATTTCGTTCAGGGACTTGCGGCCCAGGTTCGGCGTCTTCAGCAGTTCATTCTCGCTACGCTGGATCAGATCGCCAATGTAGTAGATGTTTTCGGCCTTCAGGCAGTTTGCCGAACGGACAGTCAGTTCCAGATCGTCGACCGGACGCAGCAGGATAGGATCGACTTGCGGTGCGCGCGATGGAGCTTCGGCAGTCGCTTCGGTGCCTTCCAGGGCTGCGAACACGTTCAGTTGATCAACCAGGACGCGAGCCGATTGACGGATCGCTTCTTCCGGTGTGATCACACCGTTGGTTTCGATGTTGATGACCAGCTTGTCCAGGTCGGTGCGTTGTTCCACACGTGCCGATTCGACAGCGTAGGAAACACGGCGCACTGGCGAGAACGACGCGTCCAGGATGATGCGACCGATGGTCTTGTTGGCATCTTCGGACAAACGGCGAACGTTACCCGGCACATAGCCACGGCCCTTTTCGACCTTGATCTGCATGTCCAGCTTGCCGCCTGCGGTCAGGTTGGCAATCACGTGATCCGGATTGATCAGCTCGACATCGTGCGGCAGATCGATATCCGATGCCAGCACCACGCCTTCGCCTTCTTTCTTCAGGGTCAGTGTGACTTCGTCGCGGTTATGCAACTTGAACACGACGCCCTTCAGGTTCAACAGGATGTCAACGACGTCTTCCTGCACGCCGTCGAGGGAGGAATACTCATGTACGACGCCGGCGATGGTGACTTCGGTCGGGGCGTAACCGATCATCGACGACAGCAGAACGCGACGCAGCGCGTTGCCCAGGGTGTGGCCATAGCCACGCTCGAACGGCTCCATCACGACCTTCGCGTGACCGGCGCCCAGTGCTTCAACTTCGATGATACGTGGCTTCAACAAACTATTTTGCATGAAATGTCCTCTTCAATACCCTCGGTTCGTTACACCGATAAGGCTGATGGCATGTCGGAAAAATGCCCACCGAAAGGTGGGCACAGGGAAAACTCAGGGTACGGATTAACGCGAATACAGTTCGACGATCAGCGATTCGTTGACGTCGTTGGCGATTTCGTTACGGTCCGGGGAAGCCTTGTAAGTGCCTTCCAGCTTCTTGGCATCGACGGAAACCCACGATGGGAAACCGGATTGCTCAGCCAGCGACAGGGCTTCGGCGATACGCACTTGCTTCTTGGCCTTTTCGCGGACGGCGACGACGTCACCAGCCTTGACTTGGTACGAAGCGATGTTCACGACGATACCGTTGACGGTCAGCGCCTTGTGCGAAACCAGCTGACGCGCTTCAGCACGGGTCGAACCGAAACCCATACGATAAACGACGTTGTCCAGACGGGCTTCCAGCAGCTTCAGCAGCGTTTCGCCGGTATTGCCCTTGCGGCGGTCGGCTTCTGCGAAGTAACGGCGGAATTGGCGCTCGAGCACGCCGTAGATACGCTTGACCTTTTGCTTTTCGCGCAATTGGTTGCCGTAATCCGAAGTGCGAGCACCGGAAGTGCGACCGTGTTGACCTGGCTTGGAATCCAGTTTGCACTTGGAATCCAGCGAGCGGCGTGCGCTCTTCAGGAACAGGTCGGTGCCTTCACGGCGGGAAAGTTTTGCTTTAGGTCCGATATAACGTGCCACGGTATTTCCTTTAATTAAATGACGTCCCAAGGCCGTCGCCGACCTGAACGCTAGTTTGATCTGCCTGCTATCAAACAGTGGGCTTAAGAACAAAACCCGCCAAGGTCATTGGCGGGTGATTTCCAACGCTTTCGCATGTTCTGCGAAAGCGCAAGATTATACTACAGATTAGATACGACGACGCTTTGGTGGGCGGCAGCCGTTGTGCGGGACCGGAGTCACGTCCTGGATCTGGGTGATCTTGATGCCCAGGTTGTTCAGTGCGCGCACAGCCGATTCACGGCCTGGGCCTGGGCCCTTGATACGCACTTCCAGATTCTTGATGCCGCATTCGATTGCAACCTTGCCGGCAGCTTCAGCAGCGACCTGGGCAGCAAACGGAGTCGATTTACGCGAACCCTTGAAACCGGCACCACCCGAAGTCGCCCAAGACAAAGCATTACCTTGGCGATCGGTGATCGTGATGATGGTATTGTTGAACGAAGCGTGAACGTGAGCGATACCTTCTGCAACGTTCTTCTTAACTTTCTTGCGCACGCGTGCTGCTGCGGCGTTATTTGGGCTTTTTGCCATAATTATTTCCTTGAATCCGGTAATCGACTAGCGGGTGCCGGGATTATTTCTTCAACGATTGTGCGGCTTTACGTGGACCCTTACGAGTACGCGCATTGGTGCGGGTACGTTGGCCACGGCAAGGCAAGCCCTTGCGGTGACGCATACCACGGTAGCAGCCCAGGTCCATCAAACGCTTGATGTTCATCGACAGTTCGCGACGCAGGTCACCCTCGACGACGAATTTTGCAATTTCGTCACGGAGCTTTTCCAGTTCGTTATCGTCCAGATCCTTGACCTTTTTATTGGTCGGGACACCGGTGGCGACGCAAATATCTTGCGCGCGTGGACGGCCAATACCGTAGATGGCTGTCAAGCCGATTACAGTGTGCTGATGGTTGGGGATGTTGACCCCTGCAATACGTGCCATGCGTTATTCCTCGATCAATAACGTTAAATTAACCTTGGCGCTGTTTATGACGCGGTTCTGTGCAGATAACACGAACTACGCCTTTGCGCTTGATGATTTTGCAGTTGCGGCAGATCCGCTTGACTGATGCGAGCACTTTCATTGTGGCCCTCTTTCTTTCGATACTAGGTTCGTTTCACACTACTTGGTACGGAACACGATACGTGCCCGGCTCAAATCATAAGGAGTCAGTTCCACCGTGACCTTATCTCCTGGGAGGATGCGAATATAGTTCATCCGCATTTTCCCGGAAATATGGCCGAGTACAACATGTCCGTTTTCCAACTTAACTCTGAATGTCGCATTAGGCAGATTCTCCAGAATCTCGCCTTGCATCTGAATAACGTCGTCTTTTGCCATTCGATCGTCTGTTCCTTTGGGCGCTACCCTTCACCTATCGTGAAGTCATACCGCCCTTGAAATTTGCCTTGCGAAGCAACGATTCATACTGCTGAGACATTACATAATTCTGGACCTGCGCCATGAAATCCATGGTGACGACCACAATAATCAGAAGAGAGGTTCCACCGAAGTAGAAAGGCACCTTCCAACGTGCGATCAAAAATTCAGGCAACAAGCAAACCAATGTGATGTACACCGCACCGGCCAACGTCAAGCGCATCAAGATCTTGTCGATGTAACGGGCCGTCTGGTCGCCAGGACGAATACCAGGAACAAACGCACCGCTCTTTTTCAGGTTATCTGCAGTTTCTTTGCTGTTGAAAACCAACGCAGTGTAGAAAAAACAGAAGAAAACAATTGCAATCGCATACAGCAGCGCATGAATCGGTTCGCCCGGCGCCATCGATGCAGCCAAATCCTTCAAGAAACGAATGAAAGGATTCGATGTATCGCCGGAAGTGAACCAGCTCGTGATCGTCGCCGGGAACAGGATGATCGACGAAGCGAAGATGGGAGGAATCACACCCGCCATATTCAGCTTCAGCGGCAAATGACTGCTTTGCCCGCCGTAGATCTTGTTACCGACCTGGCGCTTCGCATAGTTCACCAGGATCTTGCGTTGGCCGCGTTCAATGAACACCACCAGGAACGTCACCAGCGCGACAATCACGCAGATCAGGATCGCCGACAATGCGCTCATCGAACCTGTACGAACCAGTTCAAACAAGCCACCCAATGCGTTCGGCAAACCAGCTGCGATACCGGCGAAGATAATGATCGAAATGCCATTACCCAAGCCGCGCTCTGTAATTTGCTCGCCCAGCCACATCAGGAACATCGTACCGGTCACCAGCGTCACGACCGTCGTCAGGCGAAACGCCAGACCCGGATCCAACACAAGACCGGCTTGCGACTCCAGTGCAACAGCAATACCCAGCGCCTGAAACGTTGCCAGCACCAGGGTGCCGTAGCGGGTGTACTGGGTAATCTTGCGACGCCCGGCTTCACCTTCTTTTTTCAACGCTTCGAGCTGCGGCGATACCACCGACAGCAACTGCATGATGATCGACGCCGAGATGTACGGCATGATCCCAAGAGCGAAAATTGTGAAACGCGACAGGGCGCCGCCGGAGAACATGTTGAACATGCCCAAGATGCCGCCCTGGTTTTGTTTGAACAATTGCGCCAACTGCGTCGGGTCAATTCCTGGAACAGGAATGTGAGCACCGATGCGATATACAACTAATGCCGCCAGCAAAAACCACAAACGGTTCCAAGGGAAACCTTTTGCAGCGCCTTTAGCAAGTTGAGGTGTAGTCGCCAATTAATGCTCCGCGTCAAACGTCAGATTAAGCTACCGAACCGCCGGCAGCTTCAATAGCTGCTTTTGCGCCCTTGGTAGCAATCAAACCTTTGACTGTTACTTTCTTGGTCAGCTCACCCGACAGAATGATGCGGACGACCTTCGCCAGTTCGCCGATAACACCGGCTTGCTTCAACGCCAGGATATCGATTTCGGTAACCGGCAGGGCTTCCAGATCGGACAAACGGACTTCAGCCTTGTACGGCGTTGCCAGCGACTTGAAACCACGCTTTGGCAGACGACGTTGCAGAGGCATCTGACCGCCTTCGAAACCGACTTTATGGAAGCCGCCCGAACGCGATTTTTGACCTTTGTGACCACGGCCGGCAGTCTTGCCCAAGCCAGAACCGATACCACGACCGACGCGACGCTTGTAGTGCTTGGCGCCATCTGCGGGTTGGATTGTGTTTAATTCCATGATTTGCTCCGTTCGCAAGCCGACGGCTTACGAAACCACTTTCACAAGATAGGACACTTTGTTGATCATGCCGCGAACCGATGGAGTGTCTTGCAATTCGGAGACCGAATTAACGCGACGCAGTCCCAGACCGCGCACTGTTGCACGGTGGTCTTGGCGAGTACCGATCAAACCTTTGACCAGTTGTACTTTGATTGTGTTTGCCATCTGTTTCACCTTAGCCCAGGATGTCTTCAACAGACTTGCCGCGCTTGGCTGCAATCTCTGCTGGAGTGTTCATTTTGGCCAAACCGTCGAGTGTTGCACGGACCATGTTGTAAGGATTGGTGGAACCATTCGACTTAGCAACAACGTTGGTTACGCCCATCACTTCGAAAATTGCGCGCATCGGGCCGCCGGCGATCACGCCAGTACCGTCTTTGGCTGGCGACATCAGAACTGACGATGCGCCGTGCTTGCCGGTCACTGTGTGTTGCAGGGTACCGTTCTTCAAGGTGACCTTGATCATCTTGCGACGGGCTTCTTCCATTGCCTTCTGCACTGCAACTGGCACTTCCTTCGACTTGCCCTTGCCCATGCCGATACGGCCATCGCCGTCACCAACAACTGCCAGCGCGGCGAAACCCATGATACGACCACCCTTCACCACTTTGGTGACACGGTTGACCGCGATCATTTTTTCGCGCATGCCGTCATCCGGCTTGTCGCTTTGCATTTTCGATTGCATTTTTGCCATGATGATTTTCCTTAGAACTTCAGGCCGGCTTCACGCGCAGCTTCAGCCAGCGCCTTGACGCGACCGTGATAACGGAAACCGGAGCGGTCAAACGCGACTTCGGTGACTCCGGCTTTCAGTGCCTTCTCGGCGACGCGCTTGCCTACCAGTGTCGCGGCAGCAGCGTTGCCGCCCTTGCCCGATTGGCCAGCCAGTTGTTGGCGAACTTCCGCTTCCAACGTCGATGCCGAAGCCAGGACGTTTGCGTCGGGGCCGATGATGCTCGCGTAGATGTGCGTGTTGGTACGATGCACGGCCAGGCGATTGACCTTTAATTCTGCGATCTTGGCACGGGTTTGAGTCGCGCGGCGCAGACGTGATTGTTTCTTGTCCATCGTCAACCCCTATTACTTCTTCTTGGTTTCTTTGAGTACAACCACTTCATCCGAATAACGAACGCCCTTGCCCTTGTATGGCTCTGGCTGACGATATGCACGGATTTCAGCGGCGACCTGGCCAACTACCTGGCGGTCGATACCCTTGATTAAGATCTCGGTTTGAGTCGGGGTTTCACACTTGATGCCTTGTGGCATCTGGTGAACGATCGGGTGCGAAAAGCCCAGCGACAGATTCAGCTTGTCGCCTTGTGCTTGAGCGCGGAAACCCACACCAACCAAGTTCAGCTTCTTTTCGAAACCCTTAGTGACACCGTTGACCATGTTATTGACCAACGCACGCAGGGTACCGGACATCGCATTCGCTTCGCGGCTGTCATCTGCCACTTCGAAGTTCAGCGTGCCATTGTTGTTTGCAACTTTCACCAGGCCAGTTAATGGCTGGGAAAGCGAGCCCAACGGGCCCTTTACTGTGATCTGCGCTGCAGTAATGGTCGCTTCCGCGCCACCTGGCAGTGCAATCGGCATTTTACCAACACGAGACATATTGCACTCCTTAGGCCACGTAGCAAATCACTTCGCCACCGACACCGGTAGCGCGCGCTTTGCGATCTGTCATGACGCCACGTGGAGTGGAAACGATTGCCACACCCAGGCCGTTCATCACGTTAGGAATCTCGTCTTTGCCTTTGTAAATACGCAGGCCAGGACGCGACACGCGCTCGAGGCGCTCGATAACTGGACGACCGGCATAGTACTTCAGGCCGATTTTCAGTTCTGCTTTGCCGCCGGCTTCTGCCACGGCGAAGTCTTCGATATAGCCCTCGTCCTTGAGGACGTTAGCAATTGCGATTTTGACTTTCGACGACGGCATTGCTACTGTCGTTTTTTGCACAACTTGCGCATTGCGGATACGGGTCAGCATATCGGCGATAGGATCGCTCATACTCATTGCTTGTTCTCCTATTACCAGCTGGCTTTAGTCAAACCCGGGATTTCACCACGCATGGCGATTTCACGGACCTTAATACGGCCCAAACCGAATTTACGGAATGTGCCACGTGGACGACCTGTCAGTGCGCAACGATTACGTTGGCGGGTCGGAGCAGAGTTACGTGGCAGCGCTTGCAATTTCAGGCGCGCTTCGTAACGTTCTTCTTCCGACTTGGATTGGTCGTCGATGATTGCCTTCAACTCAGCGCGCTTGCCGGCGTATTTCTTCACCAGATCTGCACGCTTTTGTTCACGGTTAATCAGTGCCAGTTTTGCCATGGCAGCCTCAGTTTCTGAACGGGAATTTAAATGCGGCGAGGAGCGATTTCGCTTCGTCGTCGGTCTTCGCGGTTGTCGTGATGCTGATATTCAAGCCACGCAGCGCATCGATTTTGTCGTATTCAATTTCGGGGAAAATGATTTGCTCTTTCACACCGATATTGTAATTACCACGACCATCGAAAGCACGACCGGAGACACCACGGAAGTCACGCACGCGCGGCAGAGCCACGGTGATGAAACGATCCAGGAACTCGTACATCTGGGCGCCACGCAGGGTCACCATGCAACCAATCGGATAGCCTTCACGGATCTTGAAACCCGCGATCGCTTTACGCGCCTTGGTCACGACCGGCTTCTGACCAGCAATCTTGGTCAAATCGCCGACAGCGTGCTCGATGATTTTCTTATCCGCAACGGCTTCCGACAGACCCATGTTCAATGTGATCTTCAGAATGCGCGGAACTTCCATTACCGACTTATAAGCGTACTTAGCAGTCAAGTCGGCAACGACTTTTTCTTTATAGAACTCTTGGAGACGTGCCATGATCTATTAAACCTTAACAACTTCGCCGCTGGATTTATAAGCACGGACTTTCTTACCGTCCACGCTCTTGTAACCCACGCGATCTGCCTTGCCGGCCGTCGCATTGAACAATGCGAGGTTCGACACATGAATTGGCATCAGCTTATCGACGATGCCGCCAGTTGCACCAGTCATTGGATTAGGCTTGGTCGCTTTTTTAGCGACGTTAATGCCGTCAACAACAACGTAATCAGCGCTGACACGCTGAGTTACCACACCGCGCTTACCTTTGTCTTTGCCGGTCAGCACGATGACTTCATCGTTCTTACGAATCTTTCCCATGACCACTCCTTACAGAACTTCAGGCGCCAGAGAGACGATCTTCATGAAGCGCTCTGTACGCAGCTCACGAGTAACTGGCCCGAAAATACGGGTACCGATTGGCTCAAGCTTGGCGTTCAGCAGAACAGCAGCATTGCTGTCGAACTTGACCAAGGAACCATCCTGACGACGTACGCCCTTGGCGGTACGAACGACGACAGCGTTGTAAATTTCACCTTTTTTGACGCGACCGCGTGGAGCTGCGCTCTTCACGGTAACTTTAATCACGTCACCGATGCCTGCGTAACGGCGCTTGGAACCACCCAAGACTTTGATGCACAAAACTTCGCGCGCACCGGTGTTGTCGGCCACTTCGAGCCGGCTTTCAGTTTGAATCATGATATTTTCTTTCCCAACTTAATCCGCTTAAATCACACAATGTGAATCGCGGTCAGTCTTGGTCCTGTTAGCAAGCGAACCTGCTAGTTAGGGGACGATTAAGCTACGTAACTGCATCTTGCCTCTCAGCTTCGCCAAACACCAAGAAGCAAAGGAGAGCTCAGCATTATGACGCCATAATGCTGAGTAAGCAAGCACTACTTAAACTATCTGTGCCACTTGTACAACGCGTGTCACGCTCCAAGCTTTGGTCTTGGAGATTGGACGACCTTCCTGGATCTCGACGGTATCGCCAGTCTTCGCCTGGTTGGCCTCATCATGAGCGTGGTACTTGTTGGTACGCACGATGATTTTGCCGTACAGAGGATGCTTGACGTGACGCTCGATCAGAACGGTAACAGTCTTATCCATCTTGTCGGACACAACCTTGCCAATCAGCGTGCGCTTGAGCGCTTGTTTCACTTGATCGTTCATTGTTGACCCTTCGAATTGATGACTGTTTTCACACGTGCGATATCGCGACGTACTTTCTTCAGTTGCGCAGTATTGTTCAGTTGCTGCGTAGCCACTTGCATGCGCAAGCTGAAATGAGCCTTCAGCAGCTCATTCAGTTCTTTGGCCAGAGCCGCTTCGTCTTTACCACGGAGTTCAGATGCTTTCATATTCCGCTCCTATTATTGACCGACTTGACGAACAACAAAAGTCGTCGACAGTGGCAATTTGGCTGCTGCCAAGCGGAACGCTTCACGCGCCAGAGCTTCGTCAACACCATCCATCTCGTACAGCATCTTACCTGGCTGAATTTCAGCCACGTAGTATTCTGGATTACCCTTACCGTTACCCATACGCACTTCAGCAGGCTTTTGGGAAATCGGCTTGTCCGGGAAAACACGGATCCAGATACGACCGCCACGCTTGATGTGACGGGTCATAGCACGACGAGCGGCTTCGATCTGACGTGCCGTGATACGACCACGGCCAACTGCCTTCAGACCAAATTCGCCAAACGATACGGCTGTACCACGCGAGTGCGAGATACCCGTATTGCGACCTTTTTGTTCTTTACGATATTTTCTACGTGCTGGTTGCAGCATGATTATTCTCCTGCTTTCTCAGCCGACACACCGGCATCGGCAGCTTGACGTGGAGCACGCTTGGCGCCCGCACCTGCTGGAGCACCGGCGGTCTTCGGACGAGGACGAGCACCTGGCTTGCCATCATCACGACGTGGACCGCGACGCTTCTTGTCGTCTTCTGGCTCACCGACCAACACTGGTGCATCGCCGTTAGCCAGACGATCGCCCTTGTAAACCCAAACCTTGATACCGATGATGCCGTACGTGGTTTGTGCTTCGCCGAAGCCGTAGTCGATATCAGCGCGCAGGGTGTGCAGAGGCACGCGGCCTTCGCGATACCATTCCTTGCGGGCGATTTCGATGCCGTTCAGACGACCGGACGACATGATCTTGATGCCTTGAGCACCCAGACGCATTGCGTTTTGCATCGCACGCTTCATGGCGCGGCGGAACATGATGCGCTTTTCGAGCTGTTGAGCGATCGAATCGGCGATCAGTTGCGCATCGGCTTCCGGCTTGCGGATTTCTTCGATGTTGACGTGCACGGGCACGCCCATCAATTTACCCAGCGCTGCCTTCAGCACTTCGATGTCTTCACCCTTCTTACCGATCACAACGCCTGGACGGGAGCTGTAAATGGTGATGCGGGCATTCTTCGCCGGACGCTCGATAACGACGCGACCAACCGAAGCGTTCTTCAGTTTTGTCTTCAGGTAAGCGCGAACCTTCAGATCTTCGTTGAGCATGTCGGCAAAATTGTTATTGCCTGCATACCAGCGCGATCCCCAGTTACGTGTAACCGCCAGACGGAAACCGGTTGGATGAATCTTCTGTCCCATCGTGACTCCTTAGTTTCCGACAGTCACGTAAATGTGACAGGATTGCTTGGAAATACGATCACCACGGCCTTTTGCACGCGCTGTGAAGCGCTTGAGGACCGTACCTTTTTCCACATAAATAGTCGTGACTTTGAGCTCGTCAATGTCGGCGCCATCATTGTGCTCGGCGTTCGCAATCGCGGACTCCAGAACCTTCTTGATGATGACCGCACCCTTTTTAGGGCTGAAGGCCAAGATATTCAGTGCTTGATCAACTTTTTTGCCGCGGATCAGGTCTGCAACCAGACGGCCCTTTTGGGCCGACAGATGCACACCACGCAGGGTAGCTTTAGTTTCCATCATAGGACCTTATTTCTTAGCCTTCTTATCGGCGGCGTGACCCTTGAACGTACGGGTCAGCGCGAATTCGCCGAGCTTATGACCAACCATGTTTTCGGACACATAAACCGGCACGTGCTGCTTGCCGTTGTGCACCGCGATCGTCAAACCGATGAAATCCGGCATGATTGTCGAACGACGGGACCATGTCTTGATTGGCTTCTTGTCTTTAGTCGCTTGAGCGGCTTCAACCTTTTTGACCAGGTGAGCGTCGCAGAATGGACCTTTTTTCAATGAACGTGTCATGTTTTATCCTTATTTCTTGCCGCGGCGCGAGACAATCATTGAAGTCGTACGCTTGTTGCTGCGTGTCTTCTTGCCCTTGGTCTGTTGACCCCACGGCGAAACTGGATGACGACCTGCTGCAGTCTTACCTTCACCACCACCGTGCGGGTGATCGACCGGGTTCATGACCACACCACGCACTGTCGGACGGACGCCGCGCCAACGCATGGCACCAGCTTTACCGATTTTGCGCAGATTGTGTTCGCCGTTACCGACTTCACCGATGGTTGCACGGCATTCGATGTGAATGCGGCGCACTTCACCGGAGCGCAGACGCACCTGAGCGTAGGTACCTTCGCGTGCCATCAGCACGACGCCGGCGCCGGCGGTACGCGCGATCTGAGCACCCTTGCCTGGCAACATTTCCACGCAGTGGATTGTTGTACCGACAGGAATGTTGCGGATCGGCAGCGAGTTGCCTGCCTTGATCGGTGCTTCGGAGCCACTGATCAGCTGATCGCCGACTGCGACGCCCTTGGGAGCGATGATGTACTTGCGTTCGCCGTCTGCGTAGCACAGCAGAGCAATGTGCGCAGTGCGGTTCGGGTCGTATTCAATACGCTCGACCTTCGCAACGATACCGTCCTTGTTACGACGGAAGTCGATAACACGGTAGTGTTGCTTGTGGCCGCCACCGATATGACGGGTGGTGATGTGACCGTTGTTGTTACGACCAGCGGTCTTGGACTTCTTTTCGATCAGGCCGGCAAACGGACGACCCTTGTACAGGTCGCTGACGACCTTGACCATACCGCGCCGACCTGGCGAGGTTGGTTTAACTTTTACGAGTGCCATTATTTAGCCTCCTCGGTGAAGTTGATCTCTTGACCAGGCTTCAGGCTGACAAATGCGCGACGTGTGTGGTTGCGACGACCAACCGAACGGCCGGAACGCTTTTGCTTACCTTGACGATTCGCGACCTGAACGGACTCCACCTGGACCTTGAACAGCAGTTCGACCGCAGCCTTGACTTCCAGCTTGGTCGCATCTTGCGTCACCAGAAAAACGACTTGCTCGTTTTTCTCGGCGACGAAGGTTGCCTTTTCAGAGATCACCGGCGCCAGCAGCACTTTCAGCAAGCGCTCTTCGCTATGTTTAATTGCGTTCATGCCAGCAACTCCTCAATCTTGGCCAGTGCTTGCTTGGTGATCAGCACTTTCTTGTAGAACACCAGGGAGACTGGATCAGCTTGACGTGGCTCGACAATCAGCACGTTCGGCAGATTGCGCGATGCCAGCAACAGGTTTTCTTCCAGGTTGTCGGTAATGACCAACACGGAGTCCAGACCCATGACCTTCAGCTTTTCCGACAGCAGCTTGGTCTTCGGTGCTTCGACCGAGAAATTCTCGACGATCGACAGACGACCTTCGCGAGCCAACTGGGACAGAATCGAGCAGACACCTGCGCGATACATCTTCTTGTTGACCTTGTGCGAGAAATTTTCGTCAGGCGAGTTCGGGAAAATGCGACCACCGCCGCGCCACAGTGGCGAGGACGACATACCGGCACGAGCGCGGCCAGTACCCTTTTGGCGCCATGGCTTCTTGGTTGTGTGGTGTACTTCTTCACGGTCTTTTTGCTTGCGGTTACCGCTGCGAGCATTGGCTTGATAAGCCACGACGACCTGGTGAATCAGCGCTTCGTTGTAGTCACGACCAAAGATCGTGTCAGGAGCAGCGACGTTCGATGCGGCTTGACCTTGATCATTCAGGAGCTTGAGTTCCATGAATTAGGCTCCCTTCTTGGCTTTAACTTTGACTGCCGGCGACACGACCACTTGGCCGTTCTTCGCGCCTGGCACGGCACCCTTGACCAGCAGCAACTGACGCTCAGCGTCGATGCGTGCGATCTCGAGGTTTTGCACTGTGCAGGTAACGTCACCCAGGTGACCGGTCATGCGCTTACCAGGGAAAACACGACCTGGATCCTGCGCCATACCGATGGAGCCGGGAACATTGTGCGAACGGGAGTTACCGTGGGATGCGCGACCGGATGCGAAGTTGTGGCGCTTGATCGTACCAGCGTAGCCCTTACCGATGGACACGCCTTGCACGTCCACTTTCTGGCCAGCTTCGAACAAGCTTGCAGCGACGACGTCGCCAGCTTTCAACTCGGCAGCCTTGGCTGCGTCAATGCGGAATTCTTTCAGGACGGTACCAGCTTCGACGCCGGCTTTGGCGTAGTGACCGGCAGCAGCTTTAGTCACACGCGAGGCGCGACGCTGACCGTATGCGACCTGAACAGCGGAATAACCATCCACTTCAGGCGTTTTGATTTGGGTCACGCGGTTGTTCGACACATCCAACACGGTCACAGGAATAGAATCCCCGTCTTCCGTGAAGATACGCATCATACCAACCTTGCGACCAACAAGGCCTAGGCTCATTGTTTTTCTCCATTCCCGCCTGCGATTGGGCGGGGCTGATGTTTGTACTACTAAAATATGCGAAGTCGCTGAGACAAAAAGTCTGCGCGACTCCACCGAAGCCGATCAGTATAACCGGGTAAATTTTTATTTGCAATACCCGACAGTGTCGTGGTATGTCAAAGTCTTATCCGGTCATACTTTTTACAACACCTGCCGCAAAAGCTTATTGCAGCTTGATTTCTACATCAACGCCAGCCGGCAGATCCAGCTTCATCAGTGCATCGACAGTCTTGTCGGTCGGATCAACGATGTCCATCAGGCGTTGGTGCGTGCGGATTTCGAATTGATCGCGCGAAGTCTTGTTGACGTGCGGCGAACGCAGAACGTCGAAACGCTGAATGCGTGTCGGCAGCGGAACAGGACCCTTGACGACGGCGCCGGTGCGCTTTGCCGTGTCGACGATTTCCTGTGCGGATTGGTCGATCAGACGGTAGTCGAATGCCTTCAGGCGGATACGGATTTTTTGGCTAGGAACTGACATGGTTTTCCTTTAAAGAACGAACCGCGGATGACAGCCATCCGCGGCAATGATAAATAACTGCTTATTACGCGTCAGGCAGGATCTTGGCAACCACACCAGCGCCGACGGTACGGCCGCCTTCGCGGATCGCGAAGCGCAGACCTTCTTCCATCGCGATCGGGTTGATCAGCATCACGGTGATCGACACGTTGTCGCCCGGCATGACCATTTCCTTATCCTTCGGCAACTCGATCGAACCAGTCACGTCCGTGGTACGGAAGTAGAACTGTGGACGATAGTTGTTGAAGAACGGCGTATGGCGGCCGCCTTCGTCTTTCGACAGCACATAGATCTCGCCGGTGAAGTGCTTGTGCGGCTTGATCGAACCTGGCTTGGCCAACACTTGGCCGCGCTCCACGTCTTCACGCTTGGTGCCGCGCAGCAGCACGCCGACGTTGTCGCCTGCCTGACCTTGGTCCAGCAGCTTGCGGAACATTTCGACGCCGGTGCAAACCGTGTCTTGCGTGTCGCGGATACCGACGATTTGCAGTGCTTCGCCGACCTTGACGATACCGCGCTCAACGCGACCGGTCACCACAGTGCCGCGGCCGGAGATCGAGAACACATCTTCCACTGGCAGCAGGAAAGCGCCGTCAACAGCACGTTCCGGTGTCGGGATGTAAGTGTCCAGCGCTTCTGCCAGTGCCATGATCGCTTGCTCGCCCAGCGGGCCAGTGTCGCCTTCGAGGGCCAGCTTGGCCGAACCCTTGATGATTGGCAGGTCGTCGCCTGGGAATTCGTACTTGGTCAGCAGCTCGCGCACTTCCATTTCGACCAGTTCCAGCAGTTCTTCATCATCCACCATGTCGGCCTTGTTCAGGAACACGATGATGTAAGGAACGCCGACCTGACGCGACAGCAGGATGTGTTCGCGGGTTTGTGGCATCGGGCCGTCTGCTGCGGAGCAAACCAGGATCGCGCCGTCCATCTGCGCGGCGCCGGTGATCATGTTCTTCACATAATCGGCGTGGCCTGGGCAGTCAACGTGGGCGTAGTGACGGTTTGCTGTTTCGTATTCAACGTGCGCTGTGTTGATCGTGATGCCGCGCGCTTTTTCTTCCGGCGCTGCGTCAATTTGATCGTAGGCCTTCGCTTCGCCGCCGAATTTCTTCGACAACACGGTCGCGATTGCGGCTGTCAGTGTGGTCTTGCCGTGGTCAACGTGACCAATCGTGCCAACGTTCACGTGCGGCTTGGTCCGCTCGAATTTGCCTTTTGCCATTTTGCATTTCCTTCAAAAAGAACGATTTTCTCAACAATTAAAAGCTCATCCCCTGCCAACGCAAGGAATGAGCAAAACTTAAATTACTTGGCCTTGGAAGTAACGATCGCGTCGATGACGTTCTTCGGTGCTTCGGAGTAGTGCTTGAATTCCATCGAATATGTCGCACGACCTTGTGTTGCCGAACGCAACGAAGTCGAGTAACCGAACATTTCCGACAGCGGCACTTCGGCCTTGATGATCTTGCCGCCACCGCCAGCGATTTCATCCATGCCTTGCACCATACCGCGGCGGGACGACAGATCGCCCATCACGGTACCGGCGTAGTCTTCCGGTGTTTCAACTTCAACGGCCATCATTGGTTCCAGAATGACCGGGCTGGCCTTGCGGCAGCCGTCCTTGAACGCCATCGAACCGGCCATGCGGAACGCATTTTCATTCGAGTCAACGTCATGGTAGGAACCGAAGAACAGGGTAACCTTGACGTCAACCACCGGATAGCCGGCCAACACGCCGGTGTTCAGTGTTTCACGCACACCCTTTTCAACTGCAGGGATGAATTCGCGAGGAACGGTACCGCCCTTGATCGCGTCAACGAACTCGAAGCCCTTGCCCGGTTCTTGCGGTTCGATCTTCAGAACCACGTGACCGTACTGACCACGACCACCGGATTGCTTGACGAACTTGCCTTCGATTTCTTCGCAAGTCTTGCGGATGGTTTCGCGGTAAGCAACTTGCGGCTTGCCGACGGTCGCTTCGACGTTGAATTCGCGCTTCATGCGGTCGACGATGATGTCCAGATGCAATTCGCCCATACCGGCGATGATCGTTTGACCCGATTCTTCGTCGGTACGCACGCGGAACGACGGATCTTCTGCAGCCAGACGGTTCAGCGCCAGGCCCATCTTTTCCTGGTCAGCCTTGGTCTTTGGCTCGACAGCTTGCGAAATCACAGGCTCAGGGAAGACCATGCGTTCCAGCACGACCACAGCCTTGTCGTCGCACAGGGTGTCGCCGGTTGTGGTGTCTTTCAGACCGACCACGGCAGCGATGTCGCCTGCCAGCATTTCCTTGATTTCTTCACGTTGATTGGCGTGCATCTGAACGATACGACCAATACGCTCTTTCTTCGACTTCACCGAGTTGAACACGGTGTCGCCCGAATTCAGGGTGCCCGAGTAGCAACGGATGAAGCACAGCTGACCGACGAACGGGTCAGTTGCAATCTTGAATGCCAGAGCCGAGAACTTCTCGGTGTCTTCTGCTTTGCGCACGACCGGCTCGTCGTCTTCATCCAGACCTGGGACAGGCGGAATGTCGACGGGCGACGGCAGGTATTCGATCACGCCGTCCAGCATGGCTTGCACGCCCTTGTTCTTGAACGCGGTGCCGCACATCATCGGAACGATTTCGCTGGCGATGGTGCGCTGGCGAATCGCTGCCTTGATTTCTTCTTCGCTCAGGTCGCCGTCTTCCAGGTACTTGTTCATCAGCTCTTCGGATGCTTCAGCAGCCGCTTCGACCATGTTCTCGCGCCATTTTTGAGCTTCTTCCTTCAGATGCTCAGGAATGTCACGGTAGTCGAACTTCATGCCCTGGGAAGCGTCATCCCAGTAGATCGCGCGCATCTTGACCAGATCGATCACGCCTTCGAAGTTGTCTTCGGCGCCGATAGGCACTTGCATAGGAATCGGGTTGGCCTTCAGGCGTGCACGCATCTGGTCGTACACCTTGAAGAAGTTCGCGCCGGTACGGTCCATCTTGTTGACGAACGCCAGACGTGGAACCTTGTACTTGTTCGCTTGACGCCAGACCGTTTCCGACTGTGGCTGAACGCCGCCGACTGCGCAGTAAACCATGCAGGCGCCGTCGAGCACGCGCATCGAACGCTCAACTTCAATCGTGAAGTCAACGTGGCCCGGGGTGTCGATGATGTTGATGTGGTGAGCCGGGAAGTTGTTCGCCATGCCCTTCCAGAAACAGGTCGTCGCAGCCGAGGTAATGGTGATACCGCGCTCTTGCTCTTGTTCCATCCAGTCCATGGTGGCGGCGCCATCATGCACTTCACCGATCTTGTGGTTCACGCCCGTGTAGAACAGAACGCGCTCAGTCGTCGTTGTCTTACCGGCGTCAATGTGAGCGGAAATACCGATGTTGCGGTAGCGCTCAATGGGGGTCTTGCGAGCCATGATTTATTCCTAAGTCTTTAATGCGCGAAACCGAGCGCCATTTTTGTAAAATAGTCGCTCGGCTCGAACAAATTTAGATACAAGCGAAGTCTTTCCAAAAAAGCCGGAAAGCCCCGCGCAGTCTTGTTAGAAGCGGAAGTGCGAGAACGCCTTGTTCGCTTCAGCCATACGGTGAACTTCGTCACGCTTCTTCATCGCACCGCCACGGCCTTCAGCCGCTTCGATCAACTCGCCACCCAGACGTTGCGGCATGGACTTTTCGCTACGCTTGTTTGCGGCTTCGCGCAACCAACGCATCGACAACGCCATACGACGGACTGGACGCACTTCCACCGGAACCTGGTAGTTGGCGCCGCCGACGCGGCGGGACTTCACTTCGACCAGCGGCTTGCAGTTGTTCAGCGCAGCGGAGAACACTTCCAGCGGGTCTTTACCGGTTTTGGTTTGGATATGGTCGAACGCACCGTAGATGATGTTTTCAGCGACCGACTTCTTGCCGGACAGCATCAACACGTTGACGAACTTAGCAACTTCAACATTGCCGAACTTTGGATCAGGCAGGATATCCCGCTTGGGTACTTCACGACGACGTGGCATTTCAATTCCTTTCAGTCTTCAGTTGAGCGCGCAGATAAACTCTTGCCGCACTCGCGGACGGCCATCATAGCCACCCACTTACTCGGCCCGTTACGGACCGACACATTTCACCAGGCTTGCGCCCGACAAAAAACAAATTACTCGATGTTACTTTTTAGCTGCCTTGGCGCGCTTGGCACCGTACTTCGAGCGAGCTTGCTTACGATCCTTGACGCCTTGGGTATCCAGAGCACCGCGAACCATGTGGTAACGCACACCCGGCAAATCCTTCACACGGCCGCCGCGCAACAGCACGACGCTATGTTCTTGCAGGTTGTGGCCTTCACCACCGATGTACGAAATCACTTCGAAGCCGTTGGTCAAACGCACTTTTGCAACCTTACGCAAAGCGGAGTTTGGCTTTTTAGGAGTCGTTGTGTAAACACGGGTACATACGCCGCGTTTTTGCGGGCTGTTTTCCAGCGCCGGCGATTTGCTTTTCACGGTCGCGGAGACACGTGGGTTGCGAATCAATTGATTGATGGTTGGCATCGTTTTATATCCAACAAAATTTACGACGTTAATAACATTAATTCCAGAAACGGTTGCCCGGAATTAAACAAGAAACTTGCACGGAAGAAACCTGTGCACACCGATTTTAGAGAAAACGAGAGAAGCGCCGAAGAAAGCCGGAAGCAGACCAAAGAACGCTTAAGCTCAGGAGAGCCCAAATTCGAGAACTCGCGAGTATATGCCTGAAACGCAAAAGGGTCAAGGGCAGCTCCCTGCGCCCTGACCCCCGTGACTGTTTTACGACGTTTTTGCCACTTTTTTAATCAAGCGGTGCCAAACCTCACGAAGCCTTTGCCAGACTGGCAACAATCTGGCGCCAGGCCGTCGTCTCTTCCTTGTTGCGATCGCGGCGCGAGAAGAAGTTGACAACCTGCTCACCCTTGGCGTCATAGAACTCCACCGAAGTGATCACGCCGTCCTTGGCCGGACGCTTGACCACCCAGCCGCGATCGATGCCGGCCTGGCGCAGATGCAGGTTGAAGTCCGGATCCAGCACGTTGTACCACTCATCGGTCTGCTTCACTTTCTTGATCGTGCCGCTGAAGATCTGCGTCATGCCCGGGTTGCTCACGAACACCATGATCGGCTGTCCTTGCCTGGCGGCGCTGTCGAGCAGGGTCTGCACCGACTGCGCACTGATGCGGTAGGCGGCGTCCTTGCCGATCAGGTCCAGCGCCTGTTCACGCGTGATGCCTAGGTCCTTGAGCAGACGCGGGAATTCATGCACGTCGCTGAGCTCGCTCCAGGTGTCGCGTAATTCCTTGAGGTCGACTTCGCCGTTCGGCTTTTTGACGACCTTGACCGGCGCCTTGTCGACGCTCAGGTGGGCCACTTGCTCGGCCGCCTTGAAATCGGCGACCAGCTTGTCAAACGCCGCCACGCCGGCTTCGTTGTCGAGATACACCTTGTTGACCGCGTTGCCATGCACGTCGAAAAATTGCAGGCTGCGGCTGATCTTGCCTTCGCGGCCGGGCTGCACCACGGCGAACGCCGAACGCCATTGGTCGGTGCCGAAGCGCAGGTCGATCGGACCGCCGGCGAATCCGGTACCCGGAATCACGCGGCCGTCTTGGTTGAGCTTTGCCTGGGTGACCGTACCGACACGTTCCAGTACGGCGCTGTCGTTGCGCGTGATGGCCTTGATCTGACCGAGCTCATGCAAGCGGTCGTACACCGCCTTGTAGGAAGCGCTGCCGTCGCGCAGGCGGGTCGCGCCCTTGCCGACGTTGGTCGCCACCAGTTCGGCTTCCGAGACGTTGAGCTTCTGCGCGGCATCGCGCGGCTGCAGCCTGGGCTGCTCCACGCGCAACGCCGACCAGCGTTCGGCCAGGTTGTTGTCAGGCGTGGTCGAACACGCTGCGATGCTGATGACGCCTGCAGCCAACAGCAACGCGCCCAGTTTGGTGTATTTCATTGAAGGCCTCTTTTCGGTTAAGTGGTTTCGGTTGACGGATGATCAGTATTCGAACTTCATGCTGACGTTGAAGCTGCGACCCGGCTCGGTGTACGCGTCCTTGTTGGTGGCGCTGTCGGCCAGCGACAGGCCGCGTATATCGGTCCAGTTCCAGTACTTGCGATCGAACAGGTTGCGAATGCCGGCGTAGAGCACGGCGTTCTTGCTGAAGCGATAGCCTGAGCTCAGGTCCATGACGAAGAACGACGGCGAGACGAAGTTGGTCGGCGTCGCGATGTCTTCCTTCTTCTTGGACGCGTTGTAGATCACATCGCTTTGCACGAACCAGACCTGCGTCGGCTCGTAGCGCACGCCGGCAACCACCGACAGCGGCGCCACCGATTCCAGTCCGGTTTTCTTGCCGGTCCGGTCGGTTGTCGTGCCCTTGGTATAGGCGAAACCGGTCTTCAGCGACAGGCCGCGTTCCATGCGCCAGTCGAGACGCCCTTCGAAGCCGTGGATTGATGCCTTGGCCGCGTTCACGTACTGGAAGATGGTCGGGTTGAGCACGGTGCCGGCGCCGGCGACGGACACCGAGTCGATGAAGTTGCGATACTCGCCGGCATAAGCGGCCGTGCTGTAGCTGAACAGGCCGGCCGATGTCGGCAGCTTGCCGCGGAAGCCGATCTCATAGGAATTGCTGGTCTCCGGCTTGAGATTCGGGTTGGCGATTTGCGAGTACCCTTGCGACGCATTGTTGAAGTAGGAATTGACCTCGTGCGGCGACGGCGAACGGAAGCCGCGTGCGTACTGGATGTAGGGTGCAAACGCCGGTGCGACTTCGTAGATGAAAGCGAGGCGCGGCGAGAATGCGCTGTCCTTGCTGGTCGACGCCGGCTGGCGGTTTGCGATGGCTTGCGCATCGTACTTGGCGCTGGCCTCCGGCTTGATCTTGTAGGAATCGTAACGCAGGCCCGGCACGATACTCAGCGCGCCGATGCGCATGTCGTCCTGCAGATAGGCGCCGAATACGCTGTACTCGGTTTTCGGGAAGTACTCGCAGTATTGCGTGCCGGTGCAGGTGGTCCAGCCGGTGCCCGACGCCGCCATCTGCAACTTCGCCACGCTGAGGTCGACGCCGTAGGTCAGCTTGTGCTTGATGATACCGGTGTTGAAGCCGCTTTCGGCCAGCACGCCGCCGCCGAAAATGTCGTCCTGATAGCTGATGTCACGGAAACGCGGACGGGTCGGCGCAGCGCCGTTTTCAAAGGAGTACTGGCTGGTCTTCGAATCGCGGTAGTAGAGATTGGCGCGCAGCTTCTGGAACACCGGATTGTCCGTGTCGTCATGCTCGTATTGCAGCTGCAGCTTGTTGCTCTTGACGTCGCTGGCGCTTTGATAGCCCGTGATCGTCGGCGCCGCCACGGCGGAGAGGCTGTCGCCGCGCAACTTGTTTTCCACCGTTTCGAAACTCAGCTTGAAGACGTTGCGTGGATCGATCTTGAACACCAGCTTGCCCAGCGCCGAGCGATTGTTGTAGGTCAGCGGATCGGCTTTGGTGCGCGCCGCGCCGGTGCCGCCGACGCTGCCATTGGTTTCGGTCTCGTTGCCATGGCGCGCATTCAGCACCAGCATGCCTTGCACGTGATCATTGCCGAAGGCCATGGTGCCGGTCGCACCATAGCTGCTGTCGCTGGAATCGTAGGAAGGACGCAGCGCAAAGTAGCTGCTCTTGCCAAATACGTTCAGCAGATCTTGCGGATCCTTGGTGACGAAGTTGACCACGCCTGTCAGGCCGTCACTTCCGTACATCGATGACGCCGGACCGCGCAGGATTTCGATGCGCTGGTACAGATCGGTGTCGGTGTAGGCGCCACGGCCGGCGCTCAACGTGCCCTGGCTGAACGCGCGCGGCAAGGCCACGCCGTCTTCCAGCAACATGACGCGATTGCCTTCCAAGCCGCGAATGTTGATGCCTTCGTTGCCGCCGCGCCCCATGGTGGCTGACGCGCCGGTCACGCCGCCGACGCGATAGACCGAGCGGCGCACTTCCACACCTGGCTCATAGCGCAGGGCATCCTTGATGTCCTTGGCGTTTTGCTGTTCGAGTTCTTCGGCGGTGATCACCGAGACGGTGGCGGCAACCCGGTTCAGGTCGCTGTCGACGCCGCGCGTGGCGGTGACGGTGATTTCATCGAGCGGGCGATTCAGCGCCGCCAGTTGCTGCGTAGTTTGCTGCGCAGTCGCAGGTGTCATTGCCCATTGTTGCAGCACGACGGCCGTCGCAAGGACGAGTTTTTTCTTGCATAGCTTCATGGTAACCATTCCCCTGAGTGAGTTCGGTTACTGGCATGCTGCTAGCTGGCTACCTGGATGTGAATACGAGAGTTTTGCCTGCCTCGCGGCTGCGCTGCGACATGCTGGTCGCGCGGAGTCATTTTGTTTTATTGCGCGGCGTCTGTTCCGATGAAACCGGATGGCGTTGTCGCCGAGCGTTCCCGAGGCTGATTATTTTTAATAAGAATAATTCTTATTCAGGAATTGTAGGACAAAACTTCAATCCGCTCAAGATGATTCGTCAACATTTACGTTTCACTATCCGGCGGCGACACGAAGCCTGCTGCAATGCGTCCGCCCATGAAAAAACGGCGCCGGAATTTCTTCCGACGCCGTTCTTCCTTGCAGTACATCGGCCCCTCAAGGCAGATGTACTGCGATTACATCATTACGCTTCGCCGTCCGCACCGCCGAAAGTCTCGGCAGAGTGCGCTTCGGTTTCGGTCACACGCGCCTGACGCTCGGATTCCAACAGCGCTGCGCGCTCGTCGGCTTCCCATGCGTCTTTTTCCTTGCGTGCACGGTGGAACGCCAGACCGGTACCAGCCGGGATCAGACGACCAACGATGACGTTTTCCTTCAGACCGCGCAGGCCGTCCTTCTTGCCCATGATCGCAGCTTCGGTCAGGACACGGGTAGTCTCCTGGAACGATGCAGCCGAGATGAACGAGTCGGTCGACAGCGATGCCTTGGTGATACCCAGCAAGACGTTTTCGTACGTCGCAGGGATCTTGGTCTCTGCATTGACGCGATCGTTTTCGTCCAGCAGTTCGGAACGTTCGACCTGTTCGCCGGTGATGTAGTTGGTATCGCCCGGATCCACAACCTGCACGCGACGCAGCATCTGACGCACGATGACTTCGATGTGCTTGTCGTTGATCTTCACGCCTTGCAAGCGGTACACGTCCTGAACTTCGTCGACGATGTAACGCGCCAGCGCTTCGATACCCAGCAGGCGCAGGATGTCTTGCGGATCGGCAGGACCGTCGACAATCATTTCGCCCTTGTTCACCACTTGGCCGTCATGCACCAGCACTTGCTTGTCCTTGGTGATCAGGAACTCGTGCTTGGCGCCGTCCATGTCGGTGATTTCCAGACGTTGCTTGCCCTTGGTTTCCTTACCGAACGCCACAGTACCGGTGACTTCCGCCAGCATGCCGGCATCCTTCGGCGAACGTGCTTCGAACAGTTCGGCAACGCGCGGCAGACCACCGGTAATGTCACGGGTCTTTTGCGATTCGGTCGGGATACGCGCCAGCACTTCACCAACGTGAACTTGCTGACCGTCCTTCACTGTAATCAGCGCGCCCACCTGGAAGCCGATCGTCACTGCATGTTCGGTGCCGGCGATCTTGACTTCTTCGCCTTGCTCGTTCAACAGCTTGACCTGTGGACGCAACACCTTGGCAGCGGACGAACCGCGGCGCTTGGCATCGATAACCACCAGCGTCGACAGACCGGTCACTTCGTCAATCTGCTTGGCGACGGTCGAACCTTCTTCGACATTTTCGAACTTCACGGTACCGGTGTACTCGGTGATGATCGGACGTGTCAGCGGATCCCATGTCGCCAATGCAGTACCGGCCTTGATGACCATGCCGTCCTTGACGATCAGGGTCGCACCGTACGGCACTTTATGACGCTCACGCTCACGACCGAGGTCGTCGGTGATCAGCACTTCGCCCGAACGGGAAATGACGATCAGCTCGCCCTTGCCGTTGGTGACGTAACGCATGGTCGCCGTGAAGCGGATGGTGCCGTTCGACTTGGCTTCCACCGACGAGGCCACTGCTGCACGCGACGCCGCACCACCGATGTGGAACGTACGCATGGTCAGCTGAGTACCTGGTTCGCCGATCGACTGCGCAGCGATAACGCCGACTGCTTCGCCGCTGTTGACCAGCACGCCGCGACCCAGATCGCGGCCGTAGCACTTGGCGCACAGACCGTAGCGCGTGTCGCAAGTCAGCGGAGTGCGAACCTTGACTTCGTCGATGCCGAGGCGTTCGACTTCTTCAACGGTGTCTTCGTCCATCAGGGTACCGGCTTCATACAGCGTAGCCTGGGTTTCCGGATTGATGATGTCGGTGGCGGCAACGCGGCCGAGGATACGGTCGCGCAGCGCTTCAATGACTTCACCGCCTTCAACCATTGCCTTCATCGAGGCGCCGTTGGAAGTGCCGCAATCATCTTCGATCACGACCAGATCCTGGGTCACGTCGACCAGACGGCGTGTCAGGTAACCGGAGTTCGCGGTCTTCAGCGCGGTATCGGCCAGACCCTTACGGGCGCCGTGCGTCGAGATGAAGTACTGCAACACGTTCAGGCCTTCGCGGAAGTTCGCGGTAATCGGCGTTTCGATAATCGAACCGTCCGGTTTAGCCATCAGACCGCGCATACCTGCCAGCTGACGAATCTGCGCTGCGGAACCGCGGGCGCCGGAGTCGGCCATCATGTAAATCGCGTTGAACGACTCTTGCGTACCCTTGGTGCCGTCGCGGCGGACCACATCTTCGACCTTTAGCTGGTCCATCATGGCCTTGCCGACGTCGTCGCCGGCCTTGCCCCAGATGTCCACAACCTTGTTGTAGCGTTCGCCGGCGGTAACCAGACCGGACGAGTATTGCTGTTCGATCTGCTTGACTTCGCTTTCGGCGGTCGCAATGATGGTCGCCTTTTGCGGCGGCACCAGCATGTCGTCCACGCAGATCGAGATACCGGCGCGTGTCGCCAGACGGAAGCCCGACTGCATCAGTTGATCGGCGAACACGACCGTCGCGCGCAGACCGCACTTGCGGAATGACGTGTTGATCAGCTTCGAAATTTCCTTCTTCTTCAGTGCACGGTTCAGCACCGAGAATGGCAGACCCTTCGGCAGAATTTCCGACAGGATGGCGCGGCCGACAGTCGTTTCGTAACGCTTGACGGTACGCACGAATTCGCCGGTGACCGGGTCCTTTGGATTTTCAACGATACGTACGGTGACGCGGGTAGCCAGTTCGACTTCCTTGTTGTCGTACGCACGGATGACTTCCGAGACGTCCTGGAACAGCATGCCTTCGTTCTTGGCGTTGATCGCCTCACGCGTTGCGTAGTACAGACCCAGCACGATATCCTGGGACGGCACGATCGACGGTTCACCGTTCGATGGGAACAGGATGTTGTTCGACGCCAGCATCAGCGTGCGCGCTTCCATCTGCGCTTCGATCGACAGTGGAACGTGGACCGCCATCTGGTCGCCGTCGAAGTCGGCGTTGAACGCGGCGCAAACCAGCGGATGCAGCTGGATCGCCTTGCCTTCGATCAGGACCGGCTCGAACGCCTGGATACCCAGACGGTGCAATGTCGGCGCGCGGTTCAGCATGACCGGATGTTCGCGGATCACGTCTTCCAGGATGTCCCAGACCACCGGTTCCTGGATTTCGACCAGTTTCTTGGCTGCCTTGATGGTCGTTGCCAGCCCCATCAGTTCGAGCTTGTTGAAGATAAATGGTTTAAACAGCTCGAGGGCCATCAGCTTCGGCAGACCGCATTGGTGCAACTTGAGCTGCGGACCCACCACGATGACGGAACGGCCGGAGTAGTCGACGCGCTTACCCAGCAAGTTCTGACGGAAACGACCGCCCTTGCCCTTGATCATTTCGGCCAGCGACTTCAACGGACGCTTGTTGGCGCCGGTCATCGCCTTGCCGCGACGGCCGTTATCCAGCAGCGAGTCAACCGCTTCTTGCAGCATGCGCTTTTCGTTGCGCGTGATGATTTCCGGAGCGCGCAATTCCATCAGGCGCTTCAGACGGTTGTTACGGTTGATGACGCGGCGATACAGATCGTTCAGATCGGAGGTCGCAAAGCGGCCGCCGTCCAGCGGCACCAGCGGACGCAGTTCCGGCGGCAGCACCGGCAGCACTTCCATGATCATCCAGTCGGGCTTGATGCCCGAACGCTGGAACGCTTCCAGCACCTTCAGGCGCTTGGCGTATTTCTTGATCTTGGCTTCGGACTTCGATTCCTTCAGTTCCACGCGCAGGGTTTCTGCATCGCGGTCGATGTCGATCGAGCGCAGCAGTTCACGGATGCCTTCGGCGCCCATGAATGCGGTGAAGTCGTCGCCGTACTCTTCGTACTTGGCGGCGTAGTCGTCTTCCGACATGATCTGGCACTTCTTCAGCGGCGTCATGCCCGGATCGGTCACGACGTAGGCTTCGAAGTACAGCACGCGTTCGATATCGCGCAGGGTCATGTCGAGGACCATGCCCAGACGCGACGGCAGCGATTTCAGGAACCAGATGTGCGCAGTCGGCGAAGCCAGTTCGATGTGGCCCATGCGCTCACGGCGCACCTTGGCCAGCGTGACTTCGACGCCGCATTTTTCGCAGATGACGCCGCGGTGCTTGAGGCGCTTGTACTTGCCGCAGAGGCATTCGTAGTCTTTGATCGGGCCAAAGATCTTGGCGCAGAACAGACCGTCGCGCTCAGGCTTGAAAGTACGGTAGTTAATGGTTTCCGGCTTTTTGACTTCGCCGTAGGACCACGAACGGATTTTTTCGGGGGACGCCAGACCAATTTTGATCGCGTCGAATTGTTCGTTTTGCTGAACTTGCTTGAATAGATCGAGCAGTGCTTTCATGTATCACTCCAGGTTGGCGTGAGAACGCTAGGTAATGCTATGTATATCGAGACGGCCGCACCACAATCTGCGCACACCCTGTTCGCACCTGCGGGAGAGCCGTGGCTTGCGCCGGGTTCCGCATGTACCGGGACAGACTTGGTCGTCCTTGACTGCTTACAATTGCTTGTAGCTGCTTGCTGAACTGCTTTGTTGCTTTACTTTACTGCGTCGCCGCCGTTCCTGCCGGCGGCAGGATCAGACGATAAAACAGGGCAAGACGGCCGCGCCGCCTTGCCCCCGGGAACATCAGTCGCGTTCGAGATCGATGTCGATACCGAGCGAACGGATTTCCTTGACCAGCACGTTGAAGGACTCCGGCATGCCGGCGTCGATCACGTGGTCGCCCTTGACCAGGTTTTCATAAACCTTGGTACGGCCGTTCACGTCATCGGACTTCACGGTCAGCATTTCCTGCAGCACATACGATGCGCCGTAGGCTTCCAGTGCCCAGACTTCCATTTCACCGAAGCGTTGGCCGCCGAACTGCGCCTTACCGCCCAGAGGCTGCTGAGTCACCAGCGAGTAAGGACCGGTCGAACGTGCGTGCATCTTGTCGTCAACCAGATGATGCAGCTTCAGGTAATGCATGTAGCCAACCGTCACGGTGCGCTCGAAAGCTTCGCCGGTACGGCCGTCATACATGGTGACCTGATTCTTCGACGGCGTCATGCCCAGTTGCTTGGCGATGTGATCCGGGTATGCCAGATCCAGCATGCGACGGGTTTCGTCTTCGTGCGCGCCGTCAAACACCGGCGTGGCGAACGGAACGCCCTTCTTCAGGTTGGCTGCCAGTTCCAGAATCTCCTGATCGCTGAACTCGTCGAGCGCTTCCTTCTTGCCCGATTCGTTGTAGATCGTGGTCAGGAACTTGCGCAGTTCAGCGATCTTCACTTGTGCAGTCAGCATTTCGCCGATGCGCAGGCCCAGACCCTTGGCTGCCCAGCCCAGATGGACTTCGAGAACCTGACCGACGTTCATGCGCGATGGCACGCCCAGCGGGTTCAGCACGATGTCGGCTGGTGTACCGTCGGCCATGTGCGGCATGTCTTCGATCGGCAGGATGCGCGAAACCACACCCTTGTTGCCGTGACGACCCGCCATCTTGTCGCCTGGTTGCAGGCGGCGCTTCACGGCCAAGTAAACCTTGACCATCTTCTGCACGCCTGGCGGCAGTTCGTCACCTTGTGTCAGCTTCTTGCGCTTTTCTTCAAACGCCAGATCGAACTGGTGACGCTTTTCGGCGATCGATTCCTTGATCGCTTCCAATGCTGTCGCCATGTCGTCATCCGCCGGGCGGATGTCGAACCAGTGGTACTTGTCCAGATCGTCCAGGTACGCCTTGTCCAGCTTGGTGCCCTTGACCAGTTTCTTCGGACCGCCGTTGGCGACCTTGCCGATCAGCATCTTTTCCAGACGCTGGAAGGCATCGCCTTCAACGATACGCAGCTGGTCGTTCAGGTCCAGGCGATAGCGCTTCAGTTCATCGTCGATGATCTGTTGTGCGCGCTTGTCGCGCTGGATGCCTTCGCGGGTGAACACTTGCACGTCGATGACGGTGCCGACCATGCCCGAAGGCACGCGCAGCGAGGTGTCCTTCACATCGGATGCCTTTTCGCCGAAGATCGCGCGCAGCAGCTTCTCTTCCGGTGTCAGCTGGGTTTCGCCCTTTGGCGTCACTTTACCGACCAGCGTATCGCCGGCTTCGACTTCAGCACCGATGTAGGTGATGCCGGATTCGTCCAGACGCGCCAGCTGGTTTTCCGCCAGGTTCGAAATATCGCGGGTGATTTCTTCCGCGCCGAGCTTGGTGTCGCGAGCGACAACCGACAGCTCTTCGATGTGAATCGAGGTGTAGCGGTCATCAGCCACAACTTTTTCGGAGATCAGAATCGAATCTTCGAAGTTGTAGCCGTTCCATGGCATAAACGCCACCAGCATGTTCTGACCCAGAGCCAGTTCGCCCAGGTCGGTCGATGCGCCGTCGGCGATCACGTCATGCTTGGCGACACGGTCGCCAACCTTGACGATCGGACGCTGGTTGATGTTGGTGTTCTGGTTCGAACGTGTGTACTTGATCAGGTTGTAGATGTCGACGCCGACTTCGCCAGCCTGCGCTTCTTCATCGTTCACACGAATCACCACACGGCCTGCATCGACGTAATCGACGATACCGCCACGCAACGCTTGCACGGTGGTGCCGGAGTCGACTGCAACGGTGCGCTCGATGCCGGTGCCGACCAGCGGCTTTTCCGGACGCAAGCAAGGAACCGCCTGACGTTGCATGTTGGCGCCCATCAATGCGCGGTTCGCATCATCGTGTTCGAGGAACGGAATCAGCGACGCCGCCACCGACACGACCTGGCCTGGGGCCACGTCCATGTACTGCACGCGTTCCGGCGAGACCAGAATGGTTTCGCCGGCTTCACGCGCCGAAACCAGTTCATCGGACAGCTTCAGCGAAGCGTCGATGGTCGCATTCGCCTGGGCGATGATGTAGCGGCCTTCTTCGATTGCCGACAGATAGTCGATCTGGTTGGTGACCTTGCTGCCCTCAACCTTGCGGTATGGGGTTTCCAGGAAGCCGTATTCGTTCAGGCGGGCATACAGCGCCAGCGAGTTGATCAGGCCGATGTTCGGGCCTTCAGGCGTTTCGATCGGGCACACGCGGCCGTAGTGGGTCGGGTGCACGTCGCGGACTTCAAAGCCGGCACGTTCGCGGGTCAGACCGCCAGGTCCCAGGGCGGAAACACGGCGTTTGTGCGTGATTTCCGACAGCGGGTTGGTTTGATCCATAAACTGCGACAACTGCGACGAACCGAAGAATTCGCGGATCGCTGCCGAGATCGGCTTCGAGTTGATCAGGTCATGCGGCATCAGGTTGTCCGCTTCGGCCTGGCCGAGACGTTCCTTGACGGCGCGCTCAACGCGGACCAGACCGGCGCGGAATTGATTCTCCGCCAGTTCGCCGACGCAACGGACGCGACGGTTACCCAAGTGATCGATGTCATCGACTTCGCCGCGGCCATTGCGCAGTTCAACCAGAATCTTGATCACGGCCAGGATGTCTTCGTTCGACAAGGTCATCGCGCCGGTCAGTTCATCACGGCCGATACGGCGGTTGAACTTCATGCGGCCGACGGCCGACAGGTCGTAACGGTCTTCGCTGTAGAACAGGCCGTTGAACAGGGCTTCCACCGAGTCTTCGGTCGGCGGTTCGCCAGGACGCATCATGCGATAGATCGCCACGCGCGCAGCGGTCTGATCCGCTGTGTCGTCGGTACGCAGGGTTTGCGAGATGTAGCCGCCCTGATCCAGGTCGTTGGTGTACAGCGTCTGGACTGCATCGATGTTGGCTTCGCGCAGGCGGGCCAGCAATTCTTCAGTCAGTTCGTCGTTGGCCGAAGCGATGACTTCGCCGGTGTCGCCGTCGACGATGTTCTTCGCCAGGACGCGACCCAGCAGGTAGTCTTCCGGCACGGAGATCTGCTTGATGCCTGCAGCTTCGATGTCGCGCACGTGCTTGGCGTTGATGCGCTTGTCCTTCGCGACCAGCGGCTTGCCGGCCTTGTCGAGGATGTCGAAACGCGCTACTTCGCCGCGCAGGCGCTCGGACACGAATTCCATCTCGGCGCCTTCAGCGCGCAGGGTGAAATTGTCGAACACGAAGAAGTTCGCCAGGATCTGCTCGGACGTCATGCCGATGGCCTTGAGCAGGATCGTTACCGGCATCTTGCGACGACGGTCGACGCGGAAGAACAGGATGTCCTTCGGATCGAATTCGAAGTCGAGCCACGAACCGCGGTAAGGAATGATGCGTGCGGAGAACAACAGCTTGCCGGACGAATGCGTCTTGCCGCGGTCATGTTCGAAGAACACGCCCGGCGAACGGTGCAGCTGCGACACGATGACGCGTTCGGTGCCGTTGATGACGAACGAACCGGTGGTCGTCATGAGCGGCAATTCGCCCATGTAGACTTCCTGTTCCTTCATTTCCTTGATGACCGGCTTGGTCGGCGATTCCTTGTCCAGGATCACCAGACGCACTTTGGCACGCAGCGGCGACGCGAAGGTCAGGCCACGTTGTTGGCATTCCTTGACGTCGAACGGCGGCGCGCCCAACACATAGGACAGAAACTCGAGACGCGCAAAACCATTGTGCGAAACGATAGGGAAAATCGATGTAAAGGCCGATTGCAGACCTTCGTTCTTGCGTTGGGACGTTGTTTTGTCCGTCTGCAAGAATGTCTGGTATGACTCGATCTGAGTCGCTAGCAGGAACGGAACGTTGTGGACGTTAGCGCGTTTCGCAAAGGATTTACGAATACGCTTCTTCTCAGTAAATGAGTAGTGCATGGACACTCCGTGAGTGACAGGAAGGATAGAGAGTTCAGGACTCGCCCGGATTGCTTGTCGCCTTGTTGCTGCAATCCGTTAGCAGCGAAACCTCAAGTCTCAGCCCTTCAGTCTTGGTTGGCGCCTTCTCTTGCTTCGCCGGCGAAGCTGGCAAGAAACTGCTGACCATTAACGAACTTGAATTCGACGCAAATTCGAATCGGACTCAAATTCACATACAAAATTACGAAACGACAAAGGAGCCAAAGCCGAATCCTTCTTTCAAAGGATTCTGCACTTTGACTCCGGTGGAACGATGCGCCGGCGAACCGGCGATATTCCAGCTCAAGTAAAAATTACTTGAGTTCAGCTTTCGCGCCAGCTTCTTCCAGCTTCTTCTTGGCTGCTTCGGCGTCTGCCTTGGCGATGCCTTCTTTAACTGGCTTCGGTGCGCCGTCAACCAGATCCTTGGCTTCTTTCAAGCCCAGACCGGTGATTTCGCGAACTGCCTTAATGACGCCAACCTTGTTCGCGCCGACTTCGGCCAGAACAACGGTGAACTCTGTTTGCTCTTCAGCAGCAGCGGCGCCAGCGCCACCACCGGCAGGACCGGCAACAGCCATTGCTGCTGCGGAAACGCCGAACTTCTCTTCGAATGCCTTCACCAGGTCATTCAATTCCAACACGGTCAAGGCGCCTACGGCTTCCAAGATATCGTCTTTGCTAATTGCCATTTGAAACTCCTAATTTATTTCGGTAATAACATCTAATCGGTACTGACGCAGAGGTCAAAGCGCTCATGAACAACCGCCACATTGCTGCGGCCGGCGTTCTTAAGCTGCTTCGGCTTCTTTCTTGGCTGCCAGAGCAGCCAGACCACGCGCAAAACCAGCGACCGGAACCTGCATCATGCCCAGCAATTGGGCCAGCAGAACTTCGCGGGACGGGATATTTGCCAATGCAGTCACAGCAGCCTTATCCAGCGGCTTGCCTGCATAGTTACCTGCCTTGACAACCAGCTTGTCGTTGGTCTTAGCAAAGTCGGAGATGACTTTAGCTGCAGCAACGGCATCTTCCGAGATCGAATAGATCAGCGGGCCGGTCATTTCAGAAGCGAGGTCAGCAAACGCGGAACCTTCAACGGCACGACGCGCGAGTGTGTTTTTCAACACGCGCAGGTACACGCCTTGGTCACGCGCTTTGGCGCGCAGTTGCGTCAAGTGACCAACCTGGATGCCACGGTATTCGGCCACGACGATAGTCTGCGCAGCTGCTACTTTTGCGGCGACTTCGGCGACAACGGCCTTTTTGTCATTCAGATTGAGACTCAAGATCAACCTCCAAAAATGATGCTTGGCGACCACACAGGCGAAAAACCTGCTTGCCTTACATCGGTTCGAACACGGCGTCCGACGTTAGGAGTTCATTGCAACGTTTCGTGAACCGTGAAACGCTGTGTGAGACTGCAAAACTTGTTCGGGGTCACCATCTGCGCTGGGTAATCGGAAACGGGAGCTTCCGACGTTTTAACTTTGTGCCTGCCTGCTGCACGCCGCCCAACGGTCTTTGATTGCCTGAAGCACTTCACAATTGCAAAATGCTCCAGCCCAAAGATGCGCCCCGTCTCCGCAAGGAAACGAGGACTTGATTCTTTACTTAAGCCGACAGGGTCGATTGGTCCACGCGGACGCCAGCGCCCATAGTGGACGACAGCGACACCTTGCGCAGGTAAACACCCTTGCTGGTGGCTGGCTTTGCCTTGTTCAGCGCGTCGATCAGTGCAACCAGATTCGACTTCAGATCTGCGTCGCTGAACGACTTGCGACCGATGGTGGCGTGAATGATGCCGGCCTTGTCGGTACGGTATTGCACTTGACCAGCCTTGGCGTTCTTGACGGCGGTGGCGACGTCAGGAGTCACGGTGCCGACCTTCGGGTTAGGCATCAGGCCACGTGGGCCCAGGATCTGACCCAGGGTACCGACGATACGCATGGTGTCCGGCGAAGCGATCACGATGTCGAAAGGCATGTTGCCGGCCTTGACTTGCTCAGCCAGATCTTCCATACCGACGACGTCTGCGCCGGCCGCCTTGGCTTGCTCGGCCTTTTCGCCCGAAGCGAACACGGCGACGCGAACGGTCTTGCCTGTACCAGCCGGCAGAACGACGGAACCGCGGACGACCTGGTCCGACTTCTTCGCGTCAACGCCCAGTTGGACGGACACGTCGATCGATTCGTTGAACTTTGCTGTTGCGAATTCCTTGACCAGCGCCAGCGCGTTATCGAAAGGATAAGCCTTGGTGCTATCGATCTTGCCTTCTTGCGCCTTAGCGCGTTTTGTCAACTTAGCCATTACAGACCCTCCACCGTGATGCCCATGGAACGTGCCGAACCAGCGATGGTGCGCACAGCCGCTTCCAGATCAGCAGCGGTAAGATCCGGCTTCTTCTGGGTAGCGATTTCTTCCGCTTGTTTACGAGTGATCTTGCCAACCTTGTCTGTATGCGGCTTGGCAGAACCCTTTTGAATACCGGCAGCCTTCTTGATCAGGATGGTTGCTGGAGGCGTCTTCATCACGAAGGTGAAGGACTTGTCCGCAAATGCAGTGATCACGACTGGAATCGGCAGACCTGGCTCAACGCCTTGAGTCTGGGCATTGAATGCCTTACAGAATTCCATGATGTTCAGACCGCGCTGACCCAGCGCCGGGCCGATCGGTGGGGATGGATTTGCTTTACCAGCTGGCACTTGCAGCTTGATAAAACCGATGATTTTCTTTGCCATGATGGCTCCTACGTTGATTGAGTGTTAGCGCCTGTTCATCTGCCTTGCGGCGTTTTACTAAGGCTCCTCTGCTGCTGCAGGATTCGGGAAACTTGCATTTCGCCGCGCTCCTGCGGGCGCTTGACGGGTATTGCTTAGACTTTTTCGACCTGGCCGAACTCGAGCTCGACCGGTGTTGCACGACCGAAAATGGTCACGGAGACGCGCACGCGGGATTTTTCGTAATTCACTTCTTCCACGTTGCCGTTGAAATCGGTAAAAGGACCATCCTTGATGCGAACCAGCTCGCCCACTTCGTACAAGACCTTCGGACGCGGCTTTTCGATGCCGTCCTGCATTTGCTGCATGATCTTGTCGACTTCATGCGGCGGAATCGGTGTCGGGCGGTTCGACTTGCCGCCGATGAAACCGGTCACCTTGCTGGTGTTTTTCACCAGATGCCAGGTTTCGTCCGTCATTTCCATCTCAACCAGGACGTAGCCCGGGAAGAAACGACGCTCGGTCACCGACTTGTGACCGTTTTTCATATCCACTACTTCTTCGGTCGGCACCAGAATCTGGCCGAACTGTTCTTCCATGCCGGCGCGGACGATGCGCTCGGTCAGTGCGCGCTGCACACTCTTTTCCATGCCGGAATAGGCATGCACAACGTACCAGCGCTTTTTACCTGCGCTTGAAACGCTTTGCGCACCAATCGGTGCGCTGTCTTGTGTGCTATCGCTCATTTTTATTTCCAGCCCAAAATTACGTCATACAACAGGAATTCGAGCAACTTGTCCGTACCCCAGAGGAAGATCGCCATGATCAGCACGAAGGCGAACACAATCGCCGTGATCTGCGTCGCTTCCTTGCGGGTAGGCCAGACAACTTTTTTGGTTTCACGTACCGATTCTTTGGCAAAGCCGACGAAACCGCGACCTTGCGACGATGTCCAGGCGAAACCCACCGCCACCAGCAAGCCGGCCACCAGGGCCAGTGCGCGCACCGGAGTCGATTGACCCGACAACACAAAAAAACCGACCACACCCGCGATGACCGCTACGATTGCCAGGGCAACCTTGAGCTTGTCGCTTGATGTATTGACGGTTTGTACAGGCTGGTTAGACATTTATTTACTTTCAGTACCCTACTCACCTGAATCGGTGGCAGGGGCGGAGGGCATCGAACCCCCAACCTCCGGTTTTGGAGACCGGCGCTCTGCCAATTGAGCTACACCCCTACGATCAAAACACTGATCTGAGCGGCTTGGCCAGCCAACTTACGCTTGCCGCTCAGACATCAACGCCGCGAGGCGGGAATTTCCCGAATCGCGGCGATTGCTACTCTTCTTATTACGCGTCAGGCAGGATCTTGGCAACCACACCAGCGCCGACGGTACGGCCGCCTTCGCGGATCGCGAAGCGCAGACCTTCTTCCATCGCGATCGGGTTGATCAGCATCACGGTGATCGACACGTTGTCGCCCGGCATGACCATTTCCTTATCCTTCGGCAACTCGATCGAACCAGTCACGTCCGTGGTACGGAAGTAGAACTGTGGACGATAGTTGTTGAAGAACGGCGTATGGCGGCCGCCTTCGTCTTTCGACAGCACATAGATCTCGCCGGTGAAGTGCTTGTGCGGCTTGATCGAACCTGGCTTGGCCAACACTTGGCCGCGCTCCACGTCTTCACGCTTGGTGCCGCGCAGCAGCACGCCGACGTTGTCGCCTGCCTGACCTTGGTCCAGCAGCTTGCGGAACATTTCGACGCCGGTGCAAACCGTGTCTTGCGTGTCGCGGATACCGACGATTTGCAGTGCTTCGCCGACCTTGACGATACCGCGCTCAACGCGACCGGTCACCACAGTGCCGCGGCCGGAGATCGAGAACACATCTTCCACTGGCAGCAGGAAAGCGCCGTCAACAGCACGTTCCGGTGTCGGGATGTAAGTGTCCAGCGCTTCTGCCAGTGCCATGATCGCTTGCTCGCCCAGCGGGCCAGTGTCGCCTTCGAGGGCCAGCTTGGCCGAACCCTTGATGATTGGCAGGTCGTCGCCTGGGAATTCGTACTTGGTCAGCAGCTCGCGCACTTCCATTTCGACCAGTTCCAGCAGTTCTTCATCATCCACCATGTCGGCCTTGTTCAGGAACACGATGATGTAAGGAACGCCGACCTGACGCGACAGCAGGATGTGTTCGCGGGTTTGTGGCATCGGGCCGTCTGCTGCGGAGCAAACCAGGATCGCGCCGTCCATCTGCGCGGCGCCGGTGATCATGTTCTTCACATAATCGGCGTGGCCTGGGCAGTCAACGTGGGCGTAGTGACGGTTTGCTGTTTCGTATTCAACGTGCGCTGTGTTGATCGTGATGCCGCGCGCTTTTTCTTCCGGCGCTGCGTCAATTTGATCGTAGGCCTTCGCTTCGCCGCCGAATTTCTTCGACAACACGGTCGCGATTGCGGCTGTCAGTGTGGTCTTGCCGTGGTCAACGTGACCAATCGTGCCAACGTTCACGTGCGGCTTGGTCCGCTCGAATTTGCCTTTTGCCATCTTAGACTCCTAACGATTATGAGAATGTTCAGGCAACGCGCCCGATCGACTTGCTGACTTGCTGCAGCGCTTACTGTGAAACACCTGCCATAACTGGTGCCCTTGACGTGGATTGAACACGTGGCCTCTCCCTTACCAAGGGAGTGCTCTACCACTGAGCTACAAGGGCATACCTGCCGACTGCACCAACTGCCAAACGATGCAACCGGACAAAAACTCTGGAGCGGGTGAAGGGAATCGAACCCTCGTCATAAGCTTGGAAGGCTTCAGCTCTACCATTGAGCTACACCCGCGAGGAACTGCCATCGAACTCTTATCACTTCACAGCCGCAACAACTTAAGACTGCTCCCAAAATGGTGGAGAGGGCTGGATTCGAACCAGCGTACTCGTAAGAGGGCAGATTTACAGTCTGCTGCCATTAACCACTCGGCCACCTCTCCGCGCAGGGAACTCAAAACTATAGGTGAACACTTTTCCCTTGTCAACTAAAATACGAGGGCAGACGCATTATTTTTAGCTTCAGGCGGATCAGCGAATCCCGACTGTTGCCTTGGGACGATGTTCGACATGATTCCACGGGGCAATTTTCAGCAGCATGAGCATGCCTGGCAAGGCCAGGATGAAGCACAGGATGAAGAAGTTGAACCAGCCCATGTAGGCGACGATGTAGCCCACCGAAGAATTGACAAAGGTGCGCGGCACCGCCGCCAGACTGGTAAACAGAGCAAATTGGGTCGCCGTATAGCGCGGATCGGTCTCGCGCATGATGTAAGCGACGAAAGCCGCCGTGCCAAGGCCGACGCCGAAGGCTTCAATGCCAATCACCACCGCCAGCGCCACGGTGCTGGCGCCGACGTGGGCCAGCCAGGCAAAGCCGAGGATCGCCACCGCCTGGATCACGCCGAACACCCACAGCGCCTTGTTGATGCCCAGGCGAATCATCCAGACGCCGCCGACGATGCCGCCCACCACGCTGGCCCACAGACTGGTGGTTTTCGACACCACGCCGATCTGGGTCATGGAAAAGCCGAGGTCGATGTAGAACTTGGTCGCCAGCGCGGTCGCCATGCTGTCGCCGAGCTTGTACAGAAAGATGAAGGCCAACACCCACAGCGCCTTGTTCCAGCCGCCGCGCGTGACGAATTCGCGGAACGGCAGCACCACCGCTTCGCGCAGGTTCTTCGGCGGCACGCCGTAGACCACGGGCTCCTTTACCGCCAGCGTGCACAGCAAACCTGGCAGCATGAAGCCGGCCGTGATCCAGAACACGGTTTGCCACGGCATCAGATCGGCCAGCACCAGCGACAAGGCGCCCGGCACCATGCCCGACAACTTGTAGGCATTGACGTGGATGGCGCTGCCCAGGCCGAGTTCTTCTTCCGGCAGGATTTCACGGCGATAGGCGTCAACCACGATGTCCTGGCTGGCGGACAGGAAGGCCACCGCCGACGCCATGAACGCGATCGTGCCGATCTGGGTCTGCGGATCCAGCATGCCCATGGCGCCGATGCCCAGGAACAGGCCGATCTGGGTGAAGAACATCCAGCCGCGCCGGCGTCCCATGCGGCCGAAATGGAAACGATCCATCAGCGGCGACCACAGGAATTTCCAGGTGTAGGGGAACATCACCAGCGCGAACAAACCCAGCGCCTTGACGTTGAGCCCGGACTTGGCCAGCCAGGCCTGCAGCAGGCTCAGCAGGATGAACAGCGGTAACCCCGAGGTAAAGCCCAGAAACACGCAAATCAGCATGCGACGGTTGAGATAGCTGTGCCACGAAATGCGGTTATCGGTCATAGAAAGGAATCGGCGAAACGTAAGTGCAAGCGGGAAGGACTCCGCCCATGGGAAGCCGGGCGGAGACGTCTGCGGAGTATAAGGAATTTGCCGGCGCCGGTACGATTTTTCGTGCTGCGGCTGCCACGGCGGCGGCGATGAAGACGACGGCCTACTTCTTCTTGAGACGGAACACCGCCAGACTGCCGCGCCAGTTCGGCAGGAAGGTCACCGGCCTGCCCTCGTGCAACGCCACGCATTCCAGCACATCGAGGCCGACGTCATTGGCCAGCGCCTCGAAGTCCTTGATCGTGGCGCAACGCAGGTTAGGCGTGTCGTACCATTCGTAAGGCAGCGACTTCGACACCGGCATGCGGCCGCGCAGCAGCGCCACGCGGTGCGACCAGTAGGCGAAGTTGGGGAAGGATACGGTGGCTTCGCGGCCGACGCGGGCGATTTCACGCAGGATGCCTTCGACGTCCTTGACCATCTGCAGCGCCGACAGGCACAGGACGTTGTCGAAGGCATTGTCTTCGAACATGGCCAGGCCGCCTTCCAGATCCTGCTGGATCACCGACACGTTGCGCGCCACGCATTCCGGGATGCGGGCGTCGTCGATTTCGATGCCGTAGCCGTTGCAGGCCTTGTCGGTCTGCAGGTAGTCGAGCATGACGCCGTCGCCGCAGCCGACGTCCAGCACCTGCGAGCCGGCCGGGATCCAATGCGCGATGAAGGCCAGGTCGGGGCGCAGTACGCTCAGTTCAGGGAAATTCATGCGCTCTCCTCCATGGCGATTTCCGCCCAGACGCGTTGATAGTATTCGCGCAGCAAGGTCATGTAGCGCGCGTCGTCCAGCAGGAAGGCATCGTGCCCGTGCGGCGCGTCGATTTCGGCGTAGCTGACGCGGCGCTTGTTGCTGACCAGCGCCTGCACGAGTTCGCGGCTGCGCTCCGGCGAGAAGCGCCAGTCGGTGGTGAACGAGGCGAGCAGGAATTGCGCCTTGGTGCCTGCCAGCGCCTTGCTCAGATCGCCGCCGAAGTCGCGCGCGGGATCGAAATAGTCGAGCGCCTTGGTGATCAGCAGATAGGTATTGGCATCAAAGTAGGTCGAGAATTTGTCGCCCTGATAGCGCAGGTAGGATTCGATTTCGAAATCCACGCCGTAGCCGAACTGGTATTCGCCCGAACGCAGGTCGCGGCCGAATTTTTCCGCCATGTCGTCGTCCGACAGGTAGGTGATGTGGCCCACCATGCGCGCCACGCGCAGGCCGTTTTTCGGCACCACCCCGTGTGCATAGAAGTCGCCGCCGTGATAATCCGGATCGGTCAGAATCGCCTGGCGCGCGACGTCGTTGAAAGCGATGTTCTGCGCCGACAGTTTCGGGGTCGAGGCGATCACCACGCAGTGACGCAGGCAATCCGGATACATGATGCTCCACGCCAGCGCCTGCATGCCGCCCAGCGAGCCGCCCATTACCGCAGCAAACTGGGCGATGCCGAGCCGGTCTGCCAGGCGCGCCTGGGCATTGACCCAGTCTTCCACGGTCACGACCGGGAAACTCGCGCCGTAGGGCTTGCCGGTGGCCGGATTGGTATGCATCGGGCCGGTCGAGCCGAAACAGGAACCGAGGTTATTGACGCCGATGACGAAGAACTTGTCGGTGTCGAGCGACTTGCCGGGCCCGACCATGTTGTCCCACCAGCCGACATTGTCGGGATCGTCCTGATAGACACCAGCCACGTGGTGCGAGGCATTGAGCGCGTGGCACACCAGCACGGCGTTGGACTTGTCGGCATTGAGGGTGCCGTAGGTTTCATACATCAGCACGTAGTCGGCCAGCGCCGTGCCGTTCTTGAGCGGCAGCGGCTCGGGAAAATGCATGAGTTGCGGCGAAACGATTCCGATCGACATGGGCTCTCTTCGTTATCTTGCGGTTATGTCCGTGCACAGATTCAGGGGCCCGAAAACAAAAAAGCCCGGAGCTTGCGCTCACGGGCTAAATTCTGGGCTTGTCTTGTATTGCACCAAGCTCGCTTTAGCCGTATTTAGATGGAACCCGGGGTTCCGGCGCCCGCAAGCTGAGGTTTGGATAAACCATTCAAATCGGCGCAGTGGTGTAAGAATAACCAAGTCGGGGCATGCCGTCAAACCACATCGACGGCATGCCCCGGACTTGCAATCAGCGGCGCCTTGCGGCGGCCGCCTTGATTTCCGGTTCGCTGCTGATGGCGCGCAATTGCGCCATGGCGGCCTCGATGGCGGACGGCTCGGTGGCCTTCAGCACCTTTTTGACCTGCGGCTCCAGCAGGGTGAGGTCGCTGTTGAGGATTTCCTGCTTGACCGACAACAGTTGCGAAGGATGCATGGAAAACTCCAGCAGGCCCATGCCGAGCAACAGCCTGGTCCACTTCACGTCGCCCGCCATTTCTCCGCACACGGCGACCGGGATGCCGGCCTTGCGCGCCATCGAAATCACGCTCGACAACAGGAACAGCACGGCCGGATGCAAGGGATCGTACAGATGCGCCACCTCGTGGTCGACGCGATCGATGGCCAGCGTGTACTGGATCAGATCGTTGGTGCCGATCGACAGGAAGTCGAGGCGCTTGATGAAAATCGGCAAGGCCAGCGCGGCCGCCGGGATTTCGATCATGGCGCCGATCTCGATGTCCTCGTCGAACTTCTGCTTGCGTTGGCGCAATTGCTCCTTGGCCTGCTCGATCAGGGCCAGCGTCTGGTCGACTTCGAATGCGTGCGCCATCATCGGGATCAGCAGCTTGATCGGGCCGAAGGCCGAGGCGCGCAAAATCGCCCGCAGCTGGGTCAGGAACATCTGCGGCTCGCTCAGGCAGTAGCGGATCGCGCGCAAACCCAGGGCCGGATTCAGTGCGGTCTGCTCGTCTTCGTCGAGCGGCTTGTCGGCGCCGACGTCGAGCGTGCGGATCGTGACCGGCCGGCCCTTCATGGACACCACGGTCTGGCAATACGAATCGAATTGTTCGTCCTCGGACGGGAATTTTTCCAGATGCCCGGCGCGGCCCATGAACAGGAATTCGGAGCGGAACAGGCCGACGCCGTTGGCGCCCGCTTCCAGCGCCGGAGCGCTGTCGGAGGGCAACTCGATGTTGGCCAGCAGCGTGATTTCGGTGCCGTCCTGGGTGATCGCCGGGGTTTTCTTGAGACGGCCTAATTTCTTGCGGTCGCGCAGCATGCGCTCCTGCCGCGCGCGGTATTGCGCCAGCACCAGCGGCGACGGATTGACGATGGCCACGCCGGCGTCGCCGTCGATGATCAGCACATCGTCCTGCTTGACCAGCACCGAGGCATTGTTCATCCCGACCGAGGCGGGGATGTCGAGGCTGCGCGCAACGATGGCGGTATGCGAATTCTGGCCGCCGAGGTCGGTGACAAAACCGGCGAAAGCGCCGTCGCGGAACTGCAGCATGTCGGCCGGCGAAATGTCATGCGCAACGACGATGATGCTGGCGGTGGCGCCCTCTCCCGCAGCCGGCGGCAAATTGATGGCGCTGCCGGTCAATACCTTGAGCACGCGGTCGCCGACTTGCTGGATGTCGGCCTTGCGCTCGCGCAGGTAGGGGTCTTCGATCTCGTCGAACTGCGCCGACAAGCCGTCAATCTGCGTCACCAGCGCCCATTCGGCGTTGTAATAACGATGACGGATGATGTTGAGCGGCACTTCGGCCAGCATCGGGTCCGACAGGATCAGCGCATGCACGTCGATGAAGGCGCCCAGTTCCGGCGGCGCGTCCTTGGGCAAGTCATCGCGGATGATTTGCAGTTCCTGATGGACGGCGGCGATTGCGTTCTTGAGGCGCAAGACTTCGGCTTCGACCTGCTCTTCGGGAATCAGATAATGTTTGACGTCCAGCGCGGCCGGCGCGAGCAGATGCGCGCGGCCGATGGCGATCCCTTTGGAAACAGGAATGCCGTGTAAGGTGAAAGATGCCATCGCGTTTGTCTCCTGCGTTATTTTATTGTGCCGTCATCTGTGTTCATGCGCGGTAGCTCTCAAAACCTTACCGGACAACGCCCGGTTTGGCAATCGCGCGAAAAACAAGAGAGGAACAAACAGGAAAATTTCGAGATCCTGCCGTATTACTGCAAGACGGGCCTACTGGCCTTCGCCGAAACGGTCCAGGATCAGCGCTTCCAATGCATTGAAGCAATCCTGCTCGTCGTCGCCTTCGGTTTCCAGCAGTACTTTGGTGCCCTTGCCGGCTGCCAGCATCATGACGCCCATGATGGACTTGGCGTTGACGCGGCGCTTGTTGAAGGTCATCCAGACTTCACACTTGTACTTCGACGCCAGCTGCGTGAATTTGGCCGATGCGCGCGCATGCAGACCGAGCTTGTTGATGATCTCAAGTTCTTTTTGAATCATGGCAATTCTTTCTTTGTGCTTTTATTGGGATGAAACGCGAATGCGGTTGTCGATCCGGACGGCGCCGCTCTGGCCGCCGGCGAGCGCCATTTCCATGACGACGTCGAGCGTGTCGTTGCGGTAGGTCAGCGCGCGCAGCAGCATCGGCAGGCTGATGCCGGCGATGATTTCGACATTGTCGATGGCGCACAGGTAACCCGTGCAATTGGACGGCGTGCCGCCCATGACGTCGGTGATGACCAGCACGCCGCTGCCGTCGTCGAGGCGATGTACGGCGTCAGCGGCCATGCGCTGCACCTCCGCCGGATTCTGGTCGGCGATGACGTCGATTGCTTCGATGCGCTCCGGCAAGCCGCGGAAGACATGCGTGGCCGCTGCAATGAAAGCCTGGCCCAGCGGGGCATGCGTGAGGAGAAGGATTCCGACCATGAATTTCTACGCTATGTATGTTGCCAGACTCGACGCTGGGTGCATTGCTTCAGCTGCCGGCGACTGCAGCTTCCAGCGCATCGACGAACATGGCGGTAACATCGAAGCCGCTTTGCTGCGTGATTTCCTGGAAACAGGTCGGACTGGTGACGTTGATTTCTGTTAAATAATTGCCAATAGCGTCCAATCCTACCAGCAACAACCCCCGCTGCGCCAATACCGGCGCCAGTGCTTCGGCGATCTCCAGCTCGCGCGGCGAAATCGGTTGCGCCACGCCGAGACCGCCGGCCGCCAGATTGCCGCGCACTTCCCCGCCTTGCGGGATGCGCGCCAAAACGTGCGGCACCACTTTACCGCCAATCAGCAGAATGCGCTTGTCGCCCTGGGAAATTTCCGGGATGAAACGCTGCGCCATGATGGTCCGGTTGCCGTTGTCGGTCAGGGTTTCGATGACCGAGCCGAGGTTCATGCCATCCTGGCCGATGCGGAAAATACCCATGCCGCCCATGCCGTCGAGCGGCTTCAGGATCACGTCCTTGTGTTCGGCGTGGAATGCGCGCAGGCGTTTGGCGTCGCGCGTGACCAGCGTCGGCGCGGTGTACTGCGGAAATTGCGCAATCGCCAGTTTTTCGTTGTGGCTGCGGATCGCTTCGGGCTTGTTGAAGACGCGTGCGCCCTGCTTCTCGGCCAGTTCCAGCAGATACGTCGTGTAGATGTACTCCATGTCGAACGGCGGATCCTTGCGGATCACGATGGCGTCGAATTCCGACAGGAAGGCCGAGGCCGGCGCGTCGGCGCGATACCAGTCGTCGGCCTCGCCGGTGAGCGTGATCTTCGCGACGTTGGCGGTCACCAGGCCGCTTTCCAGCACGACGTCGTTCTGCTCGAACGCGTAGATGGCGTGGCCGCGCCGGGCGGCTTCGCGCATCATGGCGAAAGTCGAGTCCTTGTAGGTCTTGAAAGTGTCGAGCGGGTCGGCGAGGAAAGCGATTTTCATGAAATGTCCGTCATCGGATAAAGATTAATAGACTTCCGGATTTGGATCGGTCTTTTCCATTTCCAGCGAAGCGGCCAGCAGCGCCAGGCGCGCGACCACGCCGTACATGTAGAAACGGTTCGGCGCCGCAGTGCCGGGCTTGGCTTGCAGATCCGGCAAGGCGTGTTGCTGCTGGAACGCCAGCGGCACGAAATGCGCGCCGGGGGCGTTCAGGTTTTCATTGATGCCGCGCTCGGCGTGGACGCGGTAGAAGCCGCCCACCACGTAGCGGTCGATCATGTAGACCACCGGTTCGGCGACGGCTTCGTTGATGCGCTCGAACGAATGCACGCCTTCCTGGATCACCAGTTCGTTGACCTCCAGGCCTTCCTTGCCGACCACCAGCTTGCTGCGCTGCTTGCGGTTGAGGTCCTTGACCTCGCTGGCGTCCCGAACGGTCATGATGCCCATGCCGTAAGTGCCGGCATTGGCCTTGACGATGACGAAGGGCTGCTCCTTGATGCCGTATTCCTTGTACTTCTTGCGGATCTTCGACAGCAGGCTGCTGACATTGTCGGCCAGGCAATCCGAGCCGGCGTCTTCCTGCAGATTGAGCTCGCCGCATTTCGCATACAGCGGATTGAGCATCCAGGGGTCGACGTCGACCAGCTTGGCAAATTTCTTCACCACGTCGTCATAGGCCGAGAAGTGGTTGCTCTTGCGGCGCACAGCCCAGCCGGCATGCAGCGGCGGCAAGACGTTTTGTTCGTCGAGGTTTTCCAGCACCGACGGGATGCCGATCGACAGGTCGTTGTTGAGCAGCACGGTGCACGGATCGAAGTTCTTCAAACCCAGGCGCCGGCCGTTCTTGGAGCGCTCAAGCGGCTCCAGCGTGATGGTGCTGCCGTCGGGCAGGTCGATCTGCTTGGGCTTCTTGATGTCTTCCAGCGTACCCAGGCGCACATTCAGGCCGGTCTGGCGGAAGATCTGCATCAGCCGCGCGATATTTTGCAGGTAGAAGCTGTTGCGCGTGTGATTCTCGGGAATCAGCAGCAGGTTTTTTGCGTCCGGGCAATATTTTTCGATCGCGGCCATCGCGGCTTGCACGGCCAGCGGCAGCATTTCCGGCGACAGATTGTTGAAACCGCCCGGGAACAGGTTGGTATCCACCGGCGCCAGCTTGAAGCCCGCGTTGCGCAGGTCGACGGAACAATAGAACGGCGGCGTGTGCTCTTGCCACTCCATGCGGAACCAGCGCTCGATCGCAGGCGTTGCGCCCAGGATTTTCTTTTCCAGGTCGAGAAGCGGACCGTTGAGGGCGGTGACAAGATGCGGAACCATAAAAGACCTTCTGCGCGTGCTCGGTAGCGATTGGACGGAAATTAGACAACGTAGCGGCTGGCGTCGGATGGCAAGTACCGATAACAAAACCGTCAGGAACCGGCCATTTTAGCGGGATTCTGGCTATTACGTCGCCCGCCACACGGCAATATCTGGTGGAGAGGCTTTTTACATGGCGGCGTTGTCGTTTTTTTAAAGAGGCATAAAAAAAGCGCCCGGACCGGAGTCGCGGGCGCTTCTGAAGAGGGCTCGAAAGCCCCCGGGAAACTGATCAGGAGTGGTAAGCCGACTCGCCGTGGCTGGAGATGTCCAGACCTTCGCGTTCTTCTTCTTCCGTCACACGCAGACCGATCACGATGTCGACCAGCTTGTAGGCGATGAAGGAGACCACGCCCGACAGGATCACTGTGGTCAGCACGCCCTGGAACTGAATCCAGACCTGACCGCCGATCGAGTAGTCGGGAGCGACTGCGTTGGCGACGTAGTCATAGATACCTGTGCCGCCCAGGCTAGGCGCAGCGAACACGCCAGTCAGGATCGCACCCAGGATACCGCCCACGCCGTGCACGCCGAACACGTCCAGCGCATCGTCCGAACCCAGCAGCTTCTTCAGGCCGGTGACACCCCACAGGCACAGCAGACCGGCCAGCAGGCCCATCACGACCGCACCGCAGACACCGACGAAACCGGCTGCAGGAGTAATCGCCACCAGACCGGCGACCGCACCCGACGCTGCACCCAGCATCGAAGGCTTGCCCTTGCCGATCCATTCACCGAAGCTCCACGACAGCACTGCAGCAGCAGTTGCGAGGATGGTGTTGACGAAGGACAACGCAGCACCGCCGTTGGCTTCCAGACCGGAGCCGGCATTGAAACCGAACCAGCCGAACCACAGCAGCGAGGCGCCGACCATGGTCAGAGTCAGGCTATGCGGCTTGAACGCTTCCTTGCCGTAACCGACGCGCTTGCCGATCACATACGAACCGACCAGACCGGCGATCGCAGCGTTGATGTGCACCACGGTGCCGCCGGCATAATCCAGCGCGCCCTTCTGGAACAGCCAACCCGAAATCGCAGTCGCCTTTTCTGCAGCAGCAGCGTCGGTGAATGCATCCGGACCAGGCCAGAACCAGACCATGTGCGCCATCGGCAGATACGAGAAAGTGAACCACAGGATCGAGAACACGATCACGGCGGAGAACTTCACGCGCTCTGCGAAGGAACCGATAATCAGCGCCACGGTGATGGCTGCGAACGCGCCCTGGAAGGCCACGAACGACAGCTCGGGAATCACGACGCCCTTGCTGAAAGTCGCAGTGGTCGAATCGCCGTTCAGGCCGTGCAGGAACAGACGATCGAAGCCGCCGAAGAACGCGCTGCCTTCGGTGAATGCGATGCTATAGCCGTAGACGAACCACAGGATGTAGATCAGCGAGAAGATCACGAAACATTGCATCAGCACCGACAGCATGTTCTTGCTGCGGACCAGGCCGCCGTAGAACAGGCCCAGGCCCGGCAAGGTCATCAGGATCACGAATGCAGTACATACCAGCATCCAGGCCGTGTCGCCCTTGTTCGGAACAGGCGCCGGCGCAGCGGCGGCGGCAGCAGCCGGAGCCGCTGCAGGCGCCGCGGCCTTCGGTGCATCAGCCTTTGGCGCTTCCGCCGCAGGAGCAGCCGCGACGGCGGCTTCCGGCTTCGGCGCGTCTTGCGCCTGGGCCGGTGCGGCAAAACCTACCGCCAACAACAACGTGCCGATTGCGAGCGCACTTGAAAACATTTTTTTGATACTCATTACTGTTCCCCCTTAAAGAGCGTCTTTGCCGGTTTCGCCGGTACGGATGCGGATAACGTCCAGCAGATCCTGTACAAAGATCTTGCCGTCGCCGATTTTGCCTGTGCGTGCTGCAGCCTCGATGGCTTCCAGCGCGCGCTCGACGATGGAATCGTCGACTGCGGCTTCGATCTTGGTCTTCGGCAGGAAGTCCACAACATATTCCGCACCGCGATACAGCTCGGTGTGGCCCTTTTGGCGCCCGAAGCCCTTGACTTCCGTCACGGTGATGCCTTGCACGCCGATCGCCGACAAGGCTTCACGCACCTCGTCGAGCTTGAATGGTTTGATGATCGCTGTAATCAGTTTCATACCGACCTCAATTAGAAAGTTTTGCTGAGAGAAAACACGACGCCGTTCTTGCCTACGTTCTTGGAGCCGTCCGATGCTGGTGTGGTGGAAACGCCGTCTTTCAGATCGGTGCCGACATAGGCGACGCCCAGAGTGATGCCGGCCAGGTCGTCAAACGTCTTGCTCAGGCCGATTTTCCAGTCGTTGTAGCTGGATGCCGCCGGAGAGCCGTGGATGGTCTGGTGACCCAGATGCAGACCCAGCATCACGCCATAGTAGGTTTCGAAATTGCCGCCCAGATCGTAGTACTGGCTATATTTGCTGTTGGTCGCGCCGAACAAATTGGTAAGGGATTGCGAGTATTTGAAGTAAGCAGGGCCGTAACCGACCTGGCCGTACAGTTCAAAGGTATTGGCGTTCTTGGCGATGTTCGCGTAGTTGTTGCGTGGATAGTAGTAATACAGGCCGCCGACGTCATAAGTGAAGCCACCGCCGATGTCGCCGCGCTTACCGGCATACAGATCCCACTCGATATTGCCCTTGCCGCCGTTGCCGACGGTGTCCTTGATCCACTTGATGTTGGTCAGCCATGTGCCGGCATACAGACCTGTCGGGTTGTGCGTGTAGTCAGCACCAACTTGCAGAGCGGGATCGAAGCGAGTTTGTGTCAGGCCGCGATAACGGTAGTCGCTGACGACGGCAGCGTTGAACGTCACTTCATTATCTGGCTTGGGTGCGTCTTCCGCGTGTGCGAAGCTGGTGACAAACGATGCTGCGACTGCTGTTGCAAGAATCAATTTTTTCATGGCGTCCCTCTAAGTTTCTGTTAAACAACAAATTGTTCATTTCTGCACAATCTGTATAGCAGGAGCCATGCCAACCCTTTTTTAGCTGTTTGCGTTCCTTTTTTTAGGGCAAACCAACATTCCAATTAGGCATTTTTTATTTTATTCCCAAAAATAGTGCATTAAAGTGAAACACAAACCTGGTCGCACAACAATAGTGCGCAACAATTTCGACACAACATTTTCCACTGGGAAATTTTTGTTTTTTATGGTGCATGACTGGGCGCGGTTTTGCCACCCGGTTGGGCACGAGGGGGAATGTTGTAAAAATGCAATTAATGAGTGATTGTTTTTGACCCGACTACATCATGGTTTTTATGGGTCAAGTATCACTGCTTGCGCGACCGGCGCTGAACGTTTGCGCGCAACGCCGTTCTGACTGAGTAACCGTCACTTTAATGGCGCCGAGGCCTTTTGTACCGCTTTGTTTTCCCGCAGGACAACGAAAGCGCTACACTTGTCGGATCGTCATTATTCATAAAAGGAAGCATCATGGACAAACCACAATTCTTCGAAGATATTCAATCCAAGATCAATAAGGCCATCGAGAACTCGCCGGCCAAGGATATCGAAAAGAACGTCAAGGCCATGCTGAGCCAGGGCTTCTCCAAGCTGGACCTGGTCACCCGCGAAGAATTCGACATCCAGGCGCAGGTGTTGGCCAAAACCCGCGCCAAACTGGAAGAGCTGGAAGCCCGCGTGGCCGAGCTCGAAGCGCGCCAGAAAGCCTCCTGATCCGGTCCCGATGAGCCTTGCTGTATTGAAAAGCCGTGCGCTGGCGGGCATGCATGCGCCACAAGTCACGGTGGAAGTACACCTGGCCAACGGCCTGCCGTCCTTCACCATCGTCGGCCTGCCGGAAACCGAGGTCAAGGAATCCCGGGACCGCGTACGCGCCGCATTGCAGAATGCGCGCTTTGCATTCCCCGCCAAGCGAATCACCGTCAACCTCGCACCGGCGGATCTGCCCAAGGAATCCGGCCGTTTCGATCTGCCGATTGCGCTGGGTATCCTGGCCGCCTCCGGACAAATGCCCGGCGATGGCCTCGACGAGTACGAATTCGCGGGCGAGCTCTCGCTGTCGGGCGATCTGCGCGCGATCCGCGGCGCACTGGCGATGACATACGCCATGCGCACCTCGCATCACAGCGACGGTCGCCGGCGCATCTTCATCCTGCCGCGCGAGAGCGCCGACGAAGCCGCGCTGGTCGCCGACGCCACCATTTTCCCCGCCGACTCGCTGCTGCAGGTCTGCGCCCATTTCGCCGCCCGCGGCAGCGACAGCGACGCCCGGCTGACGCAGCACCGGCCGGCGATCAGGTCTTCTGCGCCTGCTTATCTCGATTTCTCCGACGTCAAAGGCCAGTTGCAAGCCAAGCGCGCACTCGAAGTCGCGGCCGCCGGCGGTCACAGCGTGCTGCTGGTCGGTCCTCCCGGCACCGGCAAGTCGATGCTGGCGGCGCGATTTCCGGGCATCTTGCCGCCCATGACGGACGAAGAAGCGCTGGAATCGGCGGCGGTGCAATCGCTGACCGGCGGCTTTTCCACCGCACGCTGGAAGGTGCGTCCCTATCGCGCGCCACACCACACCGCATCCGGCGTAGCGCTGGTGGGCGGCGGCGGCACGCCGCGTCCCGGAGAAATTTCGTTGGCGCACCGCGGCGTGTTGTTCCTCGACGAGATCCCCGAGTTCGACCGCAAGGTGCTGGAAGTACTGCGCGAGCCGCTCGAATCGGGCCAGATCACGATTTCACGGGCGGCGCGCCAGGCCGATTTCCCGGCGCGCTTCCAATTGATTGCCGCCATGAATCCGTGCCCGTGCGGCTTCCTCGGCGCGCTTCATCGCGAATGCCGCTGCACGCCGGATCAGGTGGCGCGTTACCAGGGCAAGATTTCAGGTCCCCTGCTGGACCGCATCGACATGCAAATCCAGGTCGGCGCCATCGCCCACGACGATCTGCTGCAACAAGCCGCCGGCGAATCATCCGCGCACATCGCCGCGCGCGTGACGCAGAGCTTCGAGGCGCAACAACAGCGCCAGCGCAAAAGCAACCATCTGCTGTCGACCACTGAAATCGACCTGTACTGCAAACCCGACGCCGCCGGCGAAGATTTGCTGCGTACTGCGATGACGCGTCTGAACTGGTCGGCGCGCGCCTATCATCGCGTGCTGAAGGTGGCGCGCACGGTGGCCGACCTGGCGGCCGAACCGGTGATCGGCAAGGCCCATATCGCCGAGGCGATTCAATATCGACGGGCGCTGCGCGAGCAATAATCCGGGATCGGAACAACGTCATCCCCCTGCGACCGGCTCGCCTGTCAGGCGGCCTTGAGCAGCCGGCGTACAAACCACGCAATCACCAGCGCGAACACCGCCAGTCCCAACCACTGCGCGGCCGGCGCAAAACCGGCGCCGACCAGGGCCAGCGGATCGTCGCGTCCGGTCGCGCCGATCACCGCCGCCAGGATCACGCCCATGAGGCTTTCGCCGACGATCAGCCCGGAGGTCACGAGCACGCCGCGCCGCTCGATGCGCTCCACCCCGGCCCGGTCGCCGGACGCCTTGCGTCTGGCCAGATGCAGCTGCAAGCCCCACGCGATCAGCGCGCCCGCCACCAGCGCCATGCCCACCGATGGCGGCAGGTAGATGCCCAGGCCGACTGCCAGCGCCGGCACGCGCGCCTTGCTGCCGCGTTTTTCCAGGATGACATCGATGATGATCAGCAGCGCGCCGATGGCCACGCCGATCAGAATCATGGTCCAGTTCAGTTGACGCGTGAAGATGCCATTGGCGATGGCCGTCATCAGCGTCGCCTGCGGCGCCGCCAGCGCATGCGAGGCATCCATGCCGGGACGCGGCAGCGCGCCGACGAAGCCATAGGCGTTGTAGAGCAACTCAAGGATCGGCGAGATCACCGCTGCGCCGACCACGCAACCGATCAGCAGCGCGATTTGCTGGCGGTAAGGCGTCGCGCCCACCAGCCAGCCGGTCTTGAGGTCTTGCAGGTTGTCGTTGGCGATGGCCGCGATGGCGATGATAGCCGAGGTGACGAAGATCGCCAGCGCAATGGGCAACTTGCCGGAACCGGGCGCGTCGAGCAGATGATCGACGCTGCCCGAGGCCAGCAGCAACAGCGACACCAGGATCATCGCGATGATGCCGACGCCGGAAATCGGACTGCTCGACGATCCCACCAGCCCGGCCATGTAGCCGCAGGCCGCCGCCACCAGGAAACCGAACACGCACGAAAACACCAGGCTCATGAGCACCAGTCCGCACAACAGCGGTAGCGACAGGCCGGCGTCGATCAGGAACACCGCGAAGATCAGCGTCAGCAACGCCATCACGGCGATGCCGATCAAGGCAATCGCGCGCACCGGCAAATCACGGTCGGTCAGCGGCCGCTCACTGCCGTCGTCGAGCGTGCTGCGGCTGCGCAGCGACTCGCGCACGCCCGCCACCATCGGCAGGAACAACGTGATCAGTGTCCACACCGCCGCCACGCCGATGGTGCCGGCGCCCATGAAGCGCACCTGGCTGCTCCACAGGCCGGTGGCGTACGCGGCGAGTGCGGCGCCCTGCGGCGCGGGCGTCAGCACGCTCAGGATCGGTACGGCAAACACCCAGCTGATGATCACGCCGATCAATACCGCCACGCCGGCGACGATGCCGATCAGGTAACCGGCGCCAAGCAGGGCCAGCGAAAATCCCAGCGGCAAGCGGAAGATCGCATTGCCGGCGCCGACCCAGACATTCAATCCCTCCGACAGCAGCCGAAAACCGCCGGTGACCAGCCCCACCGCCGCCGAGACGATGCTGCCGGCCCAGATGTCGTTGAGCCCTCTGCGCACATCGTCGCCGCCGGCGGTATCGGCATTGCCGACGCGCAGGATTTCCGCCGCCGCAAGCCCTTCCGGATACGGCAGTTCGCTTTGCACCACCATCACCCGCCGCAGCGGAATCGTGAACAGCACGCCGAGCATGCCGCCCGCAGCGCAGATACCGAACGTCTGCCAATACGGGAAACCCTGCCAATGGCCGATCATCACCAGTCCGGGCAGGATGAAGATCACCGACGACAGCGTGCCCGCAGCCGAGGCCTGCGTCTGCACCATGTTGTTTTCAAGGATGCCGGAGGAGCCGAACAGGCGCAGCACCGCCATCGAAATCACCGCCGCGGGGATGGCCGACGAAAAGGTCAGGCCGACCTTCAGGCCCAGGTAAACGTTGGACGCCGTAAACACGACGGTGATGAGCGCACCGAGAACGACGCCGCGCAGCGTCAGTTCGGCCACGTCGGCCACGTTGTGCTGTGCGACACCGGAGTGAGGATCAGGCATGGGAAATGTCTCCTTCTTGAATTGCCGTTGGCCGGTTGGAATGATCTGCCGTCATTTCGTCCCATCTGCCCCGTCTGCCTCTTCTTCTGCGGCTGCGCCGTTTGCTATCATGAGGCTCTTCGAAAAAATTCCGCCGCCATGAACCAGCTCATCCGCCTTGCCGTCGCCTCCCTGCTGCTGGCTTTGACCGCCGGCATCGCATTCGGTGCCGCAAGTTCAACGCCTGCGGAAAGTGTCGCCAGTGAACGCGATATCGACAAGGCAATGAATCCCTTGCCGCCCGGCGCGCAAAAGAGCCTCAACCTCGACCTCGGTAACGCCGGCAGGAATCCCGGCGACAAAACACCGCCGGCAACCCTGAGCCCACGCTGCCGCCAGCTGCGCGCCGACATCGACCGCGCCCGCCACGCGCCGCCTGAACCGCCGCGCGACACCTATCCGGAAGGGCCGCGCCGCGACGGCAGGCGTGCAGCACCGATGCCTCCGCCGTCACCGATGCCCGGTCTGCAGGTGCAATCGTCCAACAGCTTGCCGGGCCGTCCTTCCGGCGACATCGAATACAGCCGGCGCGCCAGGGCGGAAGACCAATTCCAGCGCGAATGCCAATAAACGGCGACACTTGACGGTCGCTTGAAGGTCGCCTTCGGGCCGCGCCTGTCGACCCAGACTCTCATCCTTATCTGATCGATTCATCCATGCTCATTGGAATACTTTGCGCGCTGTGCGCCGGCCTGATGTGGGGCCTGGTGTTTGTCACACCGCTGCTGCTCGGCGATTACCCCGGCGTGGTGCTGTCGCTGGGACGCTATGTCGCCTTCGGCCTGATCGCGCTGGTGCCGGCCTGGTTCGATCGCCGTCGCATCGGACTGCTGAACCGGCAGGACTGGACCGTGGCCTTCAAGCTGGCGCTGGTCGGCAACCTGCTCTACTACGCCATGCTGGCCACCGCGATCCAGCTGGCCGATGCACCGTTGCCGACGATGCTGATCGGCACCTTGCCGATCGTGATTTCGGTGTGCGCCAACTGGCGTCCAGGCCATGTCTCGGAATCGGTTGCATGGAGCAGGCTGGCGCCGTCGCTGGTGATCCTTTGCCTGGGCCTGACACTGGTCAACAGCAGCGAACTGGAACGTCTGCGCAGCACCATCGGCAACATGCGTTCCACCACCGACTATGCGCTGGGCTGCATCATCGCCGTCTGCGCCATCGCCGCCTGGACCTGGTATCCGATCGTCAATTCCCGTTACCTGCGCACCCACACGCACATCAACTCAATCACTTGGGCCACCGCGCAGGGACTGGCCACATTGCCGATGGCGCTGATCGGCTTCACGCTGTTCGGGATCTGCGGTTACGCCAGCGGCAGCGATTATGCGTTCCCGCTGGGACCGCGCCCCGGCGTCTTCGTCGTCACGATGCTGGTGATCGGACTGTCGGCCTCGTGGCTGGGCACGCTGCTGTGGAACAAGGCCAGCCAGTTGCTGCCGACGGCGCTGGTGGCGCAGCTGATTGTGTTCGAAACGCTGGCGGCCTTGCTGTATGCTTTCCTGCTGCGCGGCACGGCCCCCGATCTGCGCGTGCTGGCCGGCGTGGTGCTGCTGTGCATCGGCGTGGTCTACGGCGTGCGGACGTTTTCGCGCCGGGCTGCGGTTTCCCATTCATCCTGATTTTTCCACGACCATGCGCCAGATATCCGCTGCCTTTTCCGTCGCTCTGCTCGCTCTCTTTGCCTGTGCATTGACGGCCTGTTCGCCGAAATACAACTGGCGCGAAGCCCATGGCGAAAAGATTCAGTTCACCGTGCTGCTGCCGGCCAAGCCGGCTTCCTTCACGCGCCAGATCGACCTGGACGGCCTGCCGGTGTCGATGACCATGACCGCCGCCGAAATTGACGGCGTCACGTTCGCCGTCGGCGCCGCCGAGCTGGCCGACGCCGCACAAACCCCGAAGGCGCTGGAAGCGATGCGCGTCGCGCTGATCAACAACATCGGCGGTGCCCCGGTGCCGGCGACGATTCCCGGCAAACCCGCCGGCGACCGCACCGTCGATGTAGTTGCCGCCGGCACGGCAGGCGGCCGGCCGGTACGGCTCATGGCGCGGCTGCTGGCGCGCGACAAGCGCATTTACCAGGTGCTGATCGTCGGCCCGGAGAAATCCATCGAAGCCGAACACGCCGAAACCTTTTTCACCTCGTTTGCTCCAAGCTGACACGCCCGGGGGCCGGCGCAGATGACAAGGGCAGCGCGTCCGGGGTATTCTGTCAGCCTGCCGTAAAACCATTAGGCAATAATAAGCACCAAGGCGTTATCCGGAAGGAAACAGGCGGATACGCTCTCATCAACACCAATACCCTGAGGAAATATGCTGGTAACGTTCAAATCAAAAGCGGCTGCAGATGTTGTCATGTATGAATCCCATGCCAAGCCCATCCTCGACATGTTGCACAAGGACATCAAGCGCGGCGTGATCACCGCGGCCGAAAGCGCCGACGCGGTCGCACTGATCGAGAAGCAGATCGACAGCAGCAAGGCCCACGAAGCTGCCGAAGCCCTGGAGCGCGATGTGCATGCGCATCACAACGCCAACGGCGACGACAACGGCCATGAAAAAATCGAACCGGTGACGTTTTCGGCCCGCGCCTATCCGCTGCTGGACATGCTCCGTGAAGCGAAAAAGGGAAATTACGACGTGCTGTGGGGCGTCTGAGTCAGGCAGACCCATTGCTGTAATGCCAAACGACTGCAGGAGCCTTGGGCTCCTGCAGTCGTTTGTACAGGCTGAAAAAATTACTTCGCGCGAGTGCGCAGCTCGGTGCAGTAGTACAGCAAGGCCAGCGCCGGGAACGCAAATCCCAGCCAGGTGGTGGCGCTCCAGCCGCCCTGCGCATAAATCCATCCCCCCAGCGCCGAACCGAGCGCGCCGCCGCCGAAGAAAGTGGCCATGAACAGGCCGTTGAGGCGGCTACGAATTTCGCCGCCGAGCGCATAGATAGCGCGCTGGCTCAGCACCAGGTTGGCCGAGACGCCGAAGTCGAGCAGGATCGCCGAGGCCAGCAACACCATCAGCGACGATTCGCGTCCGCCGCCCCAGAAATGCGTCATCAGGAACGAGGCGGCGACCGCCAGCATGGCGACGCAGGTGGCCGGACGACTCCAGCCGCGGTCGGCCACGCGACCGGCAATCGGCGCTGCAATCACACCGATCACGCCGGCGAAGGCGAACAGCGCAATGCCCTTTTGCGACATGTTGAAGGTCGGACCGGCCAGGAACAGCGGCGAAGTGGTCCAGTACAGGCTGAACGCCGCGAACATCATGGCGTGGTACGCCGAACGGCGGCGCAGGATGGGCGTGGTCCGCACCAGATGCCACATCGACGCCAGCAAGGCCCCATAGTGCATGCCGGCCGGCGGACGGCGCGCCGGCAGGTAGCGCGCCAGCACCAGGGCCAGCAAGGCGATGGCCACTGCCGACATGCCGAAGATCGCGTGCCAGCCGAACAGGTCCGCCACCAGGCTCGACAACGGCCGCGCCAGCAGTATCCCCATCAGCAAACCGCTCATGACGTTGCCGACCGCGCGCCCGCGGGTCTCCGGCAGCGACATGTGCGCGGCATACGGCACCAGTACCTGGGCGCCCACCGAACTGACCCCGATCACGAACGCCGCCAGGAAAAACTGCGCAGCGCTCTGCGCAAAAGCGGCGCCGACCAGCGCGACGCAGGTGATCGCGAGCAGCACCAGCACCATCTTGCGGTTTTCGATCAGGTCGCCGGCCGGCACGATGAACAGCAGGCCGAGACCGTAGCCGATCTGCGCCAGCGTGACGATCAGGCCTGCGGCCCCGGGCGAGATGCCGGTGGCGACCGCGATCGGGCCGATCAGCGGCTGGGCGTAGTAGAGATTGGCGACGATGATGCCGCAGGCCGCCGCCAGCAGCGTAATCATCCAGCCGGCGATATCCTGTTGCTTGCCTTGCAATGCTGCAGCGGTACCCATGAGACGGAGCCTTCGGTCGAAAAATGAGGAGCACACTGTAGCCGAATCGGCCGGTTCTTGCCGGCCTGGGACCACTTTCATCGTCATGCCGGCGTTCCGGCATAGCGCCACCGCCTTCGTCGCTGGTACACTGACGCTCCGCATGGGCGCCCGGGCATCGTCAAGTTCGCGTCTCAAACATGGCTGGAACGCGTGATCGGCGGCGCCTTCATCGGCCTCGGCGTCAAACCGGCCCTTAGCAAGCAATAATGTGACCCACCTTTCCCTGAAAACCGATTCCCTGGCTCATGCCCTGCACGGCGCTGCACGCGCCATCGCCGACGTGCGCGCCGGCACCGCGCTGCCGCAAGCCCTGGCGCGCCTGTTCGCCCAGCCCGACATGACCCCCCAGGCACGGGGAGCAATCCAGGACCTGGCCTACCTGTCGATGCGCCGCCTTGGCCTGGCCGACGGCTTGCTGTCCCTGCTCGCCAACAAACCGCCGCAGCCGGAAGTGCTGCACGGCCTGCTGACCTGTGCGCTGAGCCTGCTGCTGGACGAGGACCATCCGGCCTACGACGCTTTCACCGTGGTCAACCAGGCCGTCGAAGCGGCTGCCGCCGACGCCGAAATGAGCCATGCCAAGGGCGTGGTCAACGCCATCCTGCGGCGCTTCCTGCGCGAGCGCGCGACGCTGCTGCCGCAAGTGGAAAAGACGCCTCCCGGCGCCTGGAATTATCCGACCTGGTGGATCGACCGCCTCAAGGGCGCCTATCCGGCCCAATGGCAAGACATTCTGCGGGCCGGCAACGCCGCGCCGCCGCTGACGCTGCGCGTGAACCGCCGCAAGTCGAACGCGCCCGATTACCTGCACCTGCTGGCCCTCAACGGCATCGGCGCACGCCAGGTCGGCGCCGACGCGGTGCGGCTCGACAAACCGCTGCCGGTGAGCCAGATTCCGGGCTTCGCCGACGGCCTGGTGTCGGTGCAGGACGCCGCCGCGCAGATGGCGGCGCCGCTGCTCGACGTGCAGGACGGCATGCGCGTGCTGGACGCCTGTGCGGCGCCGGGCGGTAAGACCGGTCATCTGCTGGAATGCGCCGACCTCGATCTGGTGGCGCTGGACCATGACCACAAACGCCTGCGCCGCATCGAGGAAAACCTGCAACGCCTGCAACTCAAGGCGCAATTGCTGGCCGGAGACGCCCGCAACAGCCAGGATTGGTGGGGCGGAGAACAGTTTGACCGCATCCTCGCCGATGTCCCCTGCACGGCCTCGGGAATCGTGCGCCGCCATCCCGATATCCGCTGGCTGCGCCGCAAAAACGACACGGCGCAACTCACAACACTTTCCGCCCAAATACTCGACAATCTTTGGCAGATGCTAAAGCCGGGTGGTAAATTGCTGCTGGTGACATGCTCGTTGTGGCCGCAGGAATCGGAAGAACAGGCCGCCGCGTTTGCCAAACGCCATCAAGATAACCAAGAAGGCAATCACGCCGTCCGACTGCCAGCTCCAGGTCAATTGCTGCCGACCGCCAGTGCAGAAACCGACCATGACGGCCTGTTTTATGCCCTGTTTCAAAAAACTGGACCATGAATTGACGCAATCGGCTCTTATTTCCACGCATATGCCGTCATTCCGCCAACTTCCGTCGGCGGCCCCGGCAACCTCATTGCATCCTTCCCGATGGCTGCGGCGCGTACTGCTGGCGCTGGTATTGCTGTTCTGCCAGGCCGGCATCCAGGCTGCGGAAATCGATGTCGTCCAGGCTTCGCTGGAAGCCACCGACGACGGCTACCGGCTGTCGACGTCGTACTCCTTCGAACTCAACCGCAGCCTGGAAGATGCACTGGTGCGCGGCGTGCCGCTGTATTTCACCACCGACGTCCAGCTTACGCGGCGGCGCTGGTACTGGTTCGACGAAGTCTCCATCTCGCTTTCCCGCACGATGCGCATTTCGTATAACGTGCTGACCCGGCAGTACCATGCTTCCACCAGCGGCCAGCTGCAGCAGAGTTTTTCCACGCTGGAAGACGCCATGTCGCTGATCCGCCGGCCGCCGCGCTGGAACATCGCCGACAAGAACACCCTCAAGTCCGGCGACGTCTACAACGTCGGCCTGCGCATGCGCCTGGACGTGGCGCAATTGCCCAAACCGTTCCAGATCAACGCGCTCAACAATAGCGACTGGCGGCTTTCCTCCGACTGGAAAGAATTCACCTTCAAAGTAGAATGACCCGTACCTTGCGCTATTTGCTGGTGGTGGGCGGCGGCGTCATCAGCATCCTGCTGTTCCTGCTGGCGTCCGCCTCCGAAAACTCCGCCTTGTTCGATCAGCACTATCCGTGGCTGCTGGGTCTCAACGCCCTGGCCGCGATAGCGCTGCTGCTGCTGGTCGTGCTGCTGCTGACGCGACTGTACAAGCGCTACCGGCGCGGCAAGTTCGGCTCCAGATTGCTGGCGCGGCTGGTGATGCTGTTTGCGCTGATCGGCATCCTGCCCGGTGCAGTCATCTACCTGGTGTCGGTGCAGTTCGTGTCGCGCTCGATCGAGTCGTGGTTCGACGTGCGCATGGAAGCGGCGCTGGAATCCGGCCTCAACCTCGGCCGCAATGCGCTCGATTCCTCCCTGACCGACCTGGCCTCGCGCGGGCGTGCAATGGCGCAGGAACTGTCCGATATGTCGGAGTCCGAACAGGTCACCTATCTGTCGCGCCAGCGCGACCAGAGCATGGAAATCACCGTGGTCAACGCCAACGGCCAGGTGCAGGCAACCGTGGGGGGACGCATCGGCGTGCTCACGCCTACCCTGCCGACCGCAGCGATGATACGCCAGGCCCGTCTCTCGCGCGGTTTCTCGGTGGTGGAAAGCGATGACTCTCGCCCGCTCAACGGCGAGTCGGATGCCGACGGCAACCTGCGCCTGCACGTGGTCATCGCCGTACCGGCCTCGTCCAAGGCCATGGGCCTGCAGAACGACAGCCGCTTCCTGCAGATCCTGCAGCCTGTGCCGGACTACCTCGCCACCAACGCCGAAACCTTGCGATTGGCTTACAGCGAATACCAGCAGCGCTCGGTGGCGCGTTCGGGCCTGCGCAAGATTTACATCGTCACGCTGACGCTCACGCTGCTGCTGGCCATCTTCGGCGCCATCGCCAGCGCCTTCCTGATCGCCAGCGATCTAGCCAAACCGTTGCTGCTGCTGGCCGAAGGCACCAAGGCGGTGGCCGAAGGCAACCTCTCGCCGCGCCCCATCGTCAGCACCTCGGATGAACTCGGCACGCTGACGCAGTCGTTCAACACCATGACGCGGCAATTGCTGGAAGCCCGCACCTCGGTCGAAAGAAACCGCGCCGAGCTGGAAAACGCCAAGGCCTACCTGGAATCCGTGCTGGCCAACATGTCGGCCGGCGTGATGGTGCTCGACAGCGAGTTCTGCATCGTCAGCGTCAACGACTCGGTGCGCCGCATCCTCGGTTACGACTTCAACGGCAGCACCGGCACGCCGCTGCACACCATCGACGGCCAGGCATTGTTTGCCGAAGCGATCATCAAGGCCTTCTCGGAGCAGCGCGCCCACCTCGCCGACAGCGCCGAAGACGGCCTGCACTGGCAACAGCAGATCGAACTGCCGCACCGCAGCAGCAATGGCGCCGGCGACAACACCGAAACCAGCAAGGACGGCAGCAAAACCATCCTGCTGGCGCGCGGTTCGCATCTCCCGGTGCAAAGCGGCGTCGGCTACGTGGTGGTGTTCGATGACATCAGCAAGGTCATTTCGGCGCAGCGTTCGATCGCCTGGGGCGAAGTGGCGCGGCGCCTGGCGCATGAAATCAAGAATCCGCTCACGCCCATCCAGCTGTCGGCCGAACGCCTGCAGATGCGCCTGGCCGACAAGCTGCTGCCGGCGGATGCCGCCATCCTCGACAAGAGCACGACCACCATCGTCAACCAGGTCAGCGCCATGAAGCGCATGGTCGACGACTTCCGCGAATACGCCAAGACGCCGCCGGCCAAACCCTCGGCGCTCGATCTCAACGCATTGACCGAGGAAATCCTGCACCTCTACCTGGCCGGCGACGGCCGCGATACCATCCACGCGCGCCTGGCCCCCGATCTGCCGAAGGTGATGGGCGACGCCACCCAGCTGCGCCAGGTCATCCACAACCTGCTGCAGAATGCTCAGGACGCGGTTGCCGAGAACGGCGACGTCACACCGCATATCGATGTCGTCACCGAACTGGTCAAGTACCCGGGTTCCAACGGCGTTGCGCGCAGCGCCGTACGGCTCTCCATCACCGACAATGGACCCGGCTTCGATCAGAAAATTTTAGCCAGTGCGTTCGAACCTTATGTAACATCCAAACCTAAAGGGACGGGTTTGGGCTTGGCAATGGTTAAGAAAATAGTCGACGAACATGGAGGTCGCATCGATATCCAAAATCGTAGCGATACAAGAGGCGCAAAAATACTGATTTTGCTGTTAAAGTTAGCGTCCGATGCATAAGGATTAAGATTTTTCTCATTGCTGCCGTTGATACATGGGTCTTTACCAAGTAAGGTTGCGAAATTAGCCCGGCGCTGTTGTGTGTCTGTGTGCCGTATTCAGATACCGTTCCAGTCATAACCCAGCCAGATTGATTTTTGCAGCAGTGCTGTGAAGAGTTCAGCGGTTGCACGGAAAATCTCAAAAATATCTAGTGAGGAAAGCAGGCACATGGCTAACATCCTGGTCGTCGACGACGAAATGGGTATCCGCGAGTTGCTCTCGGAAATTTTGGGCGATGAAGGACATGTCGTAGCAACCGCCGAGAACGCTCAGCAAGCGCGCGAGTTGCGGTTGAGTAGCGTTCCGGATCTGGTGCTGCTGGATATCTGGATGCCGGACACCGACGGCGTCACCCTGCTCAAGGAATGGCAGCGCGATGGCTTGTTGACCATGCCCGTGATCATGATGTCGGGTCATGCCACCATCGACACCGCCGTCGAAGCGACCCGCATCGGCGCACTCAATTTCCTCGAAAAGCCGATCGCCCTGCAAAAACTGCTCAAGGCGGTCCAGCAAGGTTTGTCGCACAGCCGCGAACCGGCGCGTCCGGTGTCGTACATCCGTCCGACCGTCGCCGCCAGCGCCGACAGCGTCGATCACCACGCCAGCCCTCTGTCGTCCTATGCGCCGCCAAGCGCCACCGACACGCTGCATCACGGCCTGGCAGCGGCGCCGGCCTATGCGCCCATCGCCGACAACGCCTCCAACATCTCCTTCGACCTGCCGTTGCGCGAGGCGCGCGACGCCTTCGAACGCGCCTATTTCGAATACCACCTGGTGCGCGAAAACGGCAGCATGACGCGCGTGGCCGAGCGCACCGGCCTGGAGCGCACGCACTTGTACCGCAAACTCAAGCAGCTTGGCGTCGAGCCGGGCAAACTGTCCAAGAAAAACCTTTGAACGGCCCTCGTCTGACGGCGCAATGCCGTCGGACGTCCGTTTGCCGCACTACCGGCATTTCCCCTCGCCGCGGTTTTCCCCTTCTGTTCCCGCTACCGTAGTTTTACTGCCGCCTCCGTTCCGGCTTGATTGCCGGCAAGCCCGGCGTGGCGCCGCTTCATGTGGTCTCCGCGGCAAGATCGTCAACAGGTTCTCAGGAACCTTCTTGTTTCCACCCCCTCCATTCCTGTAGGGCCGGCCGCTATGGCCCTGCAAGCTCGCCCGTTCTTCATGTCATTTTGTCATTCGGGCAAAAGTTATCGGCAATTGCGCCGTAACCATATTCAGGGAGACGCAACAGCGACGCCGCCAGGAGCGACCGTCGCATCACCCTTGAAATACCCCGATATGACGCCACTTCCTTTTCAAAGCTTAAGCATTTGCACAAGGAGCCACTATGAACCTGATCTACAACAGTGAGCAATACAGCGTCGTTGAATTCGGTGCCGACCGCGACCACGAAGCCCTGCGTTTCGGCGGCTATGAAATCATGGACAAATCCGGCCAGCGTGAAATCTACATCGACGGCCCGGCCGCCGAACTGTTCCGCAAGGACGTACAAGACCTGATCGCGACGGAACCGTCGATGGAAGACATCGATACCTTCCTCAGCAAGTACGATCTGATGATGCGTCATCCAATGACGCTGCACTGATCCGGCCTGCGGCCCGCCGGCGACGGCGGCGCTGCACCTCGCCGGATTATTCCCGGCCCGCACCGCTTGCGGCCGCGTTTCTGCTTCCGCCTTTGCTTCCACCTCTGCTTCTGCTTTTTCTTCCCGGCCTTCCCGCTTTATAATTTCAGGCTTGCGGCGCGTGCCGCGGTTTGCTTCCGCCTGACATCCGCCTCAATGAATTCCTTGCCCATCACCAGCAGCCAGACCGGCGTCCACGAACATTTGTCGGCGCTGGTTGCGCGCCATGCGGATGCCGGCGCGCCGTTTCGCAAGCCGGTAACCGACTACAACCGGCGCGCCTTCGAGCACAGCATCGCCGCCTGGAGGGCGGCCGGCGCCGCGCCGCTGATCCTCGACACCGGCTGCGGCGTCGGCCTGTCGACGCTGAACCTGGCGACCCAGTTCCCCGATCATTTCGTCATCGGCATCGACCAGTCGGAAGATCGCCTCGGGCGCAACACACAATGGGACGGGCCGCCGCCGGGTAACCTGTGCTTCATCCGCGCCGACCTGGTCGACTACTGGCGGCTGCTGCTGGAAGCAAAAGTCTTCCCGGCGCGCCAGTACCTGCTGTATCCCAATCCCTGGCCCAAGATCGGCCACCTGGCGCGGCGCTGGCATGGCCATGCGGTGTTCCCGAGCATCATCGCGCTGGGCGGCGTCATCGAATGCCGCAGCAACTGGCGGATTTACGTGGAAGAATTCGCCGCCGCGCTGACGCAACTGAGCGGACGGCCGACGGCCTGCGAAGCCTACGCCACCGACACGCCAATCACGCCGTTCGAGCGCAAATACCTCGCCTCGGGACACGCATTATGGCGCTGCCGCAGCGAGCTGCCGCCGCAGAAAAACGACGCCGGCTGAAGGCGGGTTTGCGCCGGGCGCAGTATCATAGGGCCTTTTTTGCCGCCCCGATTCCCGCGTTCTTCGTCATGACCCACACCACCGGATTGTCTGCATGAGCCTCGCCATCGTCGCCCTGGTGCTGTGCGCCGCCCTGTTGCACGCTTCCTGGAATGCCTTGCTGAAAAGCAGCGGCGACCGCCTGGCCTCGCTGACCATCATGACCATCGGTGCGGGCATCGGCGCGATTCCGCTGGTGCTGTTCACGCCCCTGCCGCATGCCGCCGCCTGGCCCTACATCATCCTGTCGGCGATCCTGCACACCGGCTACAACGTGTTCCTGATCCGCGCTTACCGCATCGGCGATTTCAGCCAGTCCTATCCGATTGCGCGCGGCTCGTCGCCCATGCTGGTGTCGATCGGCGCGGCCCTCTTCGTCGGCGAACAGATGAGCATCTACACCTGGCTGGGCGTGGCGCTGGTCTCGATCGGCATCATCAGCCTGGCCAACATCAAGGATCGCCACAACCTGTCCGGTCCGATTGCGGCCTTCACCACCGGCGCCTTCATCGCCGCCTACACCGTCACCGACGGCATCGGCGCGCGCGCTGCCGGCAATGCGCTGGCGTATTCAGGCTGGCTGTTCGTGCTCGACAGTTTCCCGCTAGCGCTGATCTTCATGTGGATGCACAGGCGCCTGCCGATGGCGGCCGAGCGCAAACAGAACTGGCTCAGCCTGGCGGGCGGCATGATGTCCTTGCTGGCTTACGGGATTGTGATCTGGGCCGTGACGCTGGCGCCCATGGGAACGGTGTCCGCGTTGCGCGAAACCTCGGTGCTGTTTGCGGCCCTGATCGGCACGCTCTTCCTGGGAGAGAAACTGACGATGCGGCGCATCTTCGCCTGCATCGTCATCACCCTCGGCGCCGTCGTGCTGGGTTGGCACCGATAGTCCAGGCAAGTTTCTAAATTTCCACCTTGGTGCCCAGCTCAACCACGCGGTTGGCCGGGATGTGGAAGAAGTCCGACGGCTTGGCGCCGTTCTGGTACATCCACGCAAACAGCTGCTCGCGCCACAGCGACATGCCCAGCAACTTGCTCGGCACCACCGTATCGCGCGCCAGGAAGAAGGACGTGTCCATCAGGTCGAACTCCATGCCGAACTGCGCCGCCGTCAAATCCAGCACCTTGTGCATTTCCGGCGCTTCCTTGAAGCCGAACGCAGCGCGCAGCAGATAGACGTTGCCGCCCAGATCCTTGAGCGTCAGGCGCTCTTCATCGGCGACGAACGGCACGTCCCAGATACTGATCTTCAGGAAAAACACCCGCTCGTGCAGGATGCGGTTGTGCTTGAGGTTGTGCAGCAGCGCCACCGGCACGGTATTGATGTTGCCGGTCATGAAGACCGCCGTGCCGCCAACGCGATGCGGCGGATGCGCCAGCAAGCCTTCGACGAAAGGTTCCAGCGGAATGCCGTCGTCCTTGATGCGGGTGCGCAGCAACATGCGGCCCGAGTACCAGGTCATCAGCAGGAAGAACGCCGCGCCGCCGAGCAGCAGCGGGAACCAGCCGCCATCGGCGATCTTCAGCAGGTTGGCCGTGAAGAATGCCAGATCGACCGTAATGAAAGCACCGATCACCAGCGTCACCAGCACCGGATGCCATTTCCATTCGGCGCGCATGACCACCGCCGCCAACATCGTGGTGATCACCATCGTGGTCGTCACGGCAACGCCGTAAGCCGCCGCCAGGTTGTCGGATTTCTTGAACGCCAGCACCACCGCCACCACCAGCACCAGCAGCATCCAGTTGATCAGCGGGATATAGATCTGGCCGCGCTCGTCTTCCGACGTATGCAGGATGCGCATGCGCGGCACGAAGCCCAGCAGGATGGCCTGGCTGGTCAGCGAGAACGCGCCCGAGATCACCGCCTGCGAGGCGATCACCGTGGCGAACGTCGCCAGCACCACCATCGGCACCAGCAGCATATCCGGCACCATCAGGTAAAACGGGTTCTTGATCGCTTCGGGATTCGACAACAGGTTGGCCCCCTGGCCAAAGTAATTGATCACCAGGCAAGGCATCACGGTATACAGCCACGCGAAGCGGATCGGCCGGATGCCGAAGTGGCCCATGTCGGCGTACAGCGCTTCGGCGCCGGTCAGCACCAGCACCACCGAGCCCAGCACGATGAAGGCCTGCAGCGAATGCTCGATCATGAAATGCACGGCGTAATACGGATTGATCGCCACCAGGATGTCCGGCGCCTTGAGGATGTGATACAGGCCCAGCGCTCCCAGCGAAATGAACCACAGGAACATGATCGGCCCGAACAGCTTGCCCACCAGGTTGGTGCCGTGGCGCTGGATCAGGAACAGGCCGATCAGGATCACCAGCGTCAGCGGGATCACGTAATGCGAAGTCCCCGGCGCCGCGATGTCCATGCCTTCCACCGCCGACAGCACCGAGATGGCCGGCGTGATCACCACGTCGCCATAGAACATGCAGGCCCCGAACACGCCCAGCATCATCAGCAACTTGGCGCGCGGCGAACCGCTCACGGCCGTGCGCAGCGACAGCGCCATCAGCGCCAGCACGCCGCCCTCGCCGTTGTTGTCGGCGCGCATGACGAACAGCACATACTTGAGCGAGACCACGATCGTGATCGACCAGAACAGCATGGAGATGATGCCCAGCACCGCATCGGGAGAAAACGCGATGCCGTGTTCCGGACTGAAGCATTCTTTCAGCGCATACAGCGGACTGGTGCCGATGTCGCCGAAGACAACCCCGAGGGCTGCCAGAGTGATGATGTGGAGTTTTTGCGACCGGAAGGAATAATTTGGTCTGACCTGAGTTGAACTCATTGTTTTCCCGTATTTGATTTGATGCTCATGTCTGCAGCGTCTTGCTCGTCGTTTTCGTGTTCGTTTCGACCTGCAGCTTTGAATGCGCGTTACGCCGGTGAAACCGGATAGCGCGTACTTTATCGCACTATCCCCTCGCCGGGATGCTGCGTTGCGCAAAGGCATCTACCCGACGGTGCGGCCTTGACAATGGCGCGCCCACGAGCATCGCGGCGCGCCGCGAATTTCGCCGAAAACCGCAAGTCACGGCTATGGCTTCCAAAATGCTTCGAAAACCGCATAAAGATATGCGATAAACGCGTTTTTCATTCTGCCTGCGGCTTTATATACTCCTCGCTCATAAAGAACAGCGGTTGTCATTCAAGGTTGTTCTTAAGCCCTCGCCCACAAGAACGAGGTCCCCGCTTTTACCGGAGTATCCATGTTTGCCAAACGACTTCTCTCCGCCGCGCTGAGCCTCGGCCTGCTGAGCGTCGGCCTCGCCGCCACCGCACCCGCACGCGCTGAAGGCCAGCTGCGTATCGCCGAACAATTCGGCGTCGTCTATTTGTTGCTGAACGTCGCCCAGGACCAGAAACTGATCGAGAAGCACGGCAAGGCCCAGGGCGTCGACATCAAGGTCGACTGGGTCAAGCTGTCGGGAGGATCGGCCGTCAATGACGCACTGCTGTCGGGCGCAATCGACATCGCCGGCGCCGGCGTCGGCCCGCTGCTGACCATCTGGGACCGCACCCACGGGCGGCAGAACGTGCGCGGCGTGGCATCGCTGGGCAACCTGCCTTACTACCTCGTGAGCAACAATCCCAACGTCAAGACCATCGCCGACTTCACCGACAAGGACCGCATCGCGCTGCCGGCCGTCGGCGTCTCGGTGCAATCGCGCGTACTGCAACTGGCCTCGGCCAGGCAGTGGAGCGACGCCCAATACAACAAGCTCGACAAGATCAGCGTCGCCGTACCGCATCCGGATGCGGCCGCCGCCATCATCAACGGCGGCACCGAGATCAGCGCTCACTTCGGCAATCCGCCGTTCCAGGATCAGGAACTGGCGGGCAATCCCAAGGCGCATATCGTGTTGAACTCCTATCAGGTGCTGGGCGGCCCGTCGTCGGCCACGGTGCTGTACGCCACCGAAAAATTCCGCAAGGACAATCCCAAGACCTACAAGGCCTTCCTCGGCGCGCTCGATGAAGCCGCCAGATTCATCGCCGCCAATCCCGACAAGGCGGCCGACACCTACATCCGCGTCAGCAACGCCAGGATCGACCGCGACCTGCTGCTGAAGATCATCAAGAACCCCGAAGTGCAGTTCAAGATCGCACCGCAGAATACTTATCCGCTGGCCGAATTCATGTATCGCGTCGGCGCCATCAAGAACAAGCCGGCCTCGGTGAAGGATTACTTCTTCGACGACGCTCACGTCAACGGAGGCAGCTGAGATGCGCGCCACGTTCCACACCCTGATTGCGGCCGCGATTGCAGCCCTCACCCTCGGCATTAGCGCCGGCGCCCATGCCGAAGGCCAGATCCGCATCGCCCAGCAATTCGGCGTCGGCTACCTGATCCTCGACGTCGTACAAGACCAGAAACTCATTGAAAAATACGGCAAGCAGCAAGGCGTCGACATCAAGGTGGAATGGAACAGCATCTCCGGCGCCACCGCCATGAACGAAGCGCTGCTGGCCGGCGCGCTCGACGTGGTCTCGGCCGGCGTGCCGCCGATGCTGACGCTGTGGGACCGCACGCGCGGCCGCCAGAACGTCAAGGCGATCGCCTCGCTCGGCTCCATGCCCAACTATCTGCTGACCAATAATCCCAAGGTCAGGACGCTGCAAGACCTCAGCGACAAGGATCGCATCGCGGTGCCGGCCGCCGGTGTCGGCTACCAGTCGCGCACCCTGCAGATCGAAACCGCGCGCGTGTTCGGCAAGGCCGATTACAAGCGCTTCGACAATATCTCGGTAAGCCTGTCGCATCCCGATGCCACCGTGGCGCTGATCTCCGGCGGCTCGGAGATCGATACGCATTTTTCCAGCCCGCCGTTCCAGTACCAGGCGCTGGAGAACAAGAACGTCCACAAGATCCTCAGCTCCTACGACATCCTCGGCGGACCGGCGACCTTCAACGTGCTTTACACCACGCAGAAATTCCACGACGACAATCCGAAGACCTACAAAGCCTTCTACAACGCCCTGGTCGAAGCGGCGCAATTCATCCGCGCCAACAAGGCCAAGGCCGCCGACACCTTCATCCGCGTGCAGAAGTCCAAACTGGCGCCCGGGTTCGTGCGCAAGATTATCGAAGATCCGGAAATCGACTTCACCGTCTCGCCGCAACGCAGCTATGTCTACGCCGACAAGCTCTACGACATCGGCGTGCTGAAAAACCGCGCCGCATCATGGAAGGATTACTTTTTTGAAGAAGCCTATGCCCAGCCAGGCAGCTGATCCGCAGAATCGGCACAACCCGCACGCGCCGATCCTGCGCGCCGTCGGCGAACACGCAGCGCTACTGCAGGTCGACCGCGTCGGCCTGCAATACCGCAGCCCCACCGCCGTGGTGCAAGCCACGCACGACGTCAGTTTCGACGTCTATCCGGCCGATCGTTTCGTACTGCTGGGACCGTCCGGCTGCGGCAAATCGAGCCTGCTGAAAGCCGTCGCCGGCTTCCTCAAGCCGGCTGCCGGCGAGATCCGTCTTGACGGCGCCGCCATCCATCAGCCAGGTCCGGATCGCATCGTGGTGTTCCAGGAATTCGACCAGCTGCCGCCGTGGAAAACCGTGAAGCAGAACGTCATGTTCCCGCTGCTGGCCTCCCGCACGCTGGGCAAGCGCGAAGCGGCCGAACGCGCGCTGCACTACCTCGACAAGGTCGGCCTCGGCAAGTTCGCCGACGCCTATCCGCACACGCTGTCGGGCGGCATGAAGGCGCGCGTTGCGATCGCCCGCGCGCTGGCCATGCAGCCGAAGATCCTGCTGATGGACGAACCCTTCGCCGCGCTCGACGCGCTGACGCGCCGCAAGATGCAGGAAGAACTGCTGATCCTGTGGGAAGAAGTACGCTTCACGCTGCTGTTCGTCACCCACTCGATCGAAGAAGCGCTGGTGGTCGGCAACCGCATCCTGCTGCTGTCGCCGCATCCTGGCCGCGTGCGCGCTGAAATCAACAGCCACCAGTACGACCTGCAAAGCCTGGGCGGCGTCGGTTTCCAGGAAACCGCGCGGCGCATCCATCGCCTGCTGTTCAATGAAGGCCATGGAGAACCGGCGCAGGTCAATTTCAAGGACGTGCGGTTTTCGTATTGAGCAGGCAGCGGTTTTTCCATCGCGCTATGCGGGTTTGCATATACCGCTTATCATTGACGGCGCTGTACACGACGCCGCCGTTCGCGCATCATGGGCGACTTCAATCAGGAGTCCGCCCATGACCGCAACCCCAACATCGTCCCCGCCAAGCGTCAACGCCGAACAAGCCGAGGTGCTGGTCCCCATCGAACAATACTTCCTCGGCCATGCGCGCGATGACGCCAGCCACATGCGGCAAGCCTTCCTGCCGACCGCGCACATCGAATCGATGCGCGAAGGCGTGTTCACTTCCTGGCCGCTCGACGTCTACTGCGAGCGCTTCAAAGGCACGCCGGCCGCCGATGAGGCGAATCGCCGCCGCACGGTGGAGTGGATCGACGTCGGCGGCCTCTCGGCCAGCGCCAAGATCACGCTGGTGCACGGCCCGGTTACTTTCACCGATTACTTCGTGCTGCTGAAAACCGCGGACGGCTGGAAGATCGCCAACAAGGCCTTCCACGGCCGCCCGAGCTGATCCGGGTTGTACTTTCCGCCGGCCCCGGCGCCGGCGGGAATTGATCCTTTCCCCGTCCGTTCTCGCTCCCGCAGCCATATACGCAATTCGCATTTGTTTGTGCGAAACGATTCGTTTCCGGCATATCTCGCTTCCGTTATGTTGGAGGATTTTCAAGATCCGCCAATCAACAGGTCGAGCCGCCATGCATCTATCCCCTCCCATCCGCGACGAATACGAAATCGCCCTGACGCCGCTGGACGACGTCCCGTTGGAACGCACGCTGTCGCTGCCGCAGCGCATCTGGCAGCAAAGCTGGGTGCGCAAGACGGTGATCCTGCTGGTGCTGGCGCTAATCTGGGAAATCGTCGCTCGCGTCCAGGATAACGATCTACTCTTGCCGGGCTTCGTGCAGACCGCGCACGCCTTCGTTGACGGCGTCGCCACGGGCGAGCTGATCGGCAAGGTATGGATTTCGCTGAAGGTGTTGGTCAAGGGTTACCTGATCGGCATTGCGCTGGCGTTCGGACTGACCACGCTCGCGGTGTCGACGCAGCTGGGCCGCGATCTGCTGAGCACGCTGACGTCGATGTTCAATCCGCTGCCGGCGATTGCCATGCTGCCGCTGGCGCTGCTGTGGTTCGGACTCGGTGAGAACAGCCTGATTTTTGTGCTGGTGCATTCGGTGCTGTGGGCTTTGGCTTTGAATACCTATGCGGGATTTTTGGGCGTGTCGGATACCTTGCGGATGGCGGGGCGTAATTATGGTTTGCGCGGCTTGCGGTTCGTGCTGTTCATGCTGGTGCCGGCGGCTTTGCCCTCGATTCTTGCGGGCTTGCGGATTGGCTGGGCGTTTGCCTGGCGCACCTTGATTGCTGCGGAGCTGGTGTTTGGGGCTTCCAGCGGCAAGGGCGGGCTGGGCTGGTATATCTTTCAGAATCGCAATGAGCTGTATACCGATAAGGTGTTTGCGGGGTTGGCGATGGTGATTCTGATTGGGTTGGTGGTGGAGAATTTCGGGTTCAATACGATTGAGAGATTGACTGTCAAGCGGTGGGGAATGCAGCGGTGAGCGGTGTTTTGTTCGGGCGTGCCATTTTTAAGTAATTTCGTCTTTTCTCTCTTCGTTCAATCCTTCGCTAGGGACAAACCCCGGCAAAGTCGTCTGAAAGACTTCGTCGGCCGCAATGTCATTCGCGCTGCGACACTTCCTGGAGAAGATCGCCATCGTCCCGATAGGCGCTCAGGTCTCGGCCCAGAGCCGCAGCAGGTTGTGATAGTGCCCGGTCAGCACCACGGTCTCGTCGCTGTCGCCATGACGCCGGCGCAGCGCATGAATGGCCTGGTCGAGCTCGTACAGCATGCCGCGCCGCTGGTCGTCGCGAATCATGCTCTGGGTCCAGAAGAAGGCGCTGATGCGGCAACCGCGCGTGACGGCGGTGACTTCGTGGCGGCTGGTGGACGGGTACAGGATCAGGTCGCCGGCCGGCAGCTTGACCTCGTGCGCACCGTAGGTGTCATGCACCACCAGCTCGCCGCCGTCGTAGTCCCCGGGCTCGCTCAGGAACAACGTGGACGACACGTCGGTGCGCAACTGATAGCCGGCGCCGGGTGTGGCGCCCGCCACGTTGCGTACGGCGCCGTCGATATGCACGCCGTATTGCTCGCCGCCCTCATAGCGATTGAACAGCGGCGGCATGGTGCGCGCCGGCAAGGCGGCGGCGAAGAAGGTCGGATGGATTGCCAGCGCAGCCAGCACGGTGTGCGCCAGCTCCGTGCCGGCCGCGGAATGTTCCGACAGCTGCCGGTTGCGTTTCATGCGCGCGCCTTGAGAACCGACCGTGGCGCGACCGTCGGTCCAGTCGGCGGCGTCGAGTTGCTTGCGGATCAGGGCGACCTGTTCCGGGTTGAGGATTTGCGGGATATGCAGCAACACGATGTACTCCTTTTTATCGTGGTTGAAGAAGAGAGGCGTTTGAATGACAAACCCCGCCGTTGACGGCGGGGCTTTTGACGCGGAAAAGATCAATAGATCAAGCAATCAGTACGCGAGGTTCAGGCTAAGTTTGGCCGAGCGTTCTACGCCTGGGATGTAGCGCGTACCGCTATTGTTGAGCGACGCTGTGTAACGTGCGTTGTTCAAGTTGTACAAGTTCAGCTGGATGCTGGCGTTCTTGTCGATCTGGTATGCCGCCATAGCGTCGGCGATCCAATAGCTTTGTGCGTACGGTGTGTTGGTGGCGCCATTTATGGTGGTGCTCGCAGTGCGCGCCATCGTGTCGACATAACGAACTCCGCCACCGATAGTGAAGCCAGTGGGAAGTTGATAGGTACTCCACAAGGTCATGGTTTTTTTCGGAGAAAAGCTCATGGCTGCATTGTTCTGATTGCTGGTTGCCAAGCTATTGGTGGTGCCATCCGATACCTTCGCGTTCATCAGTGCGGCACTTGCATTGAGCGACCAGCCTCGCACGATCTCACCGGAGGCGCCCAGCTCAATGCCGTCAACGCGCTTCTTGCCGGTTTGTGTAAACGCATTGGAGGTGACGGCGTCCTGCTTGATCTCGTTGCTGACTTCGGTGCGGAACAGTGCCGCGGAAAGCAGCAGCTTCTTCTCGAACACTTCCCATTTGCTACCAATTTCCACTGTCTTGGTTCTTTGCGGCGTGAAGTTGGGGTTGTCCAAACTGCTACCGTTGCTGGTCAACACAAATGCGGCCCCGCCCGGCGGCTGTTGTGAAGTTGCATAGGCGGCGTAGATACTGCCGTTGGGAGCGGGCTTGTACAGCGCGCCGACCTTCCAGTTGAGCAGGGTGTCGGATTTGCTCAGCGTAGTCGGCACCAGGGTCCCGACGGGCAGGGTCGGATTGCTGGTGGCGGTCGACAAACCGATGCCGCTGAAGTCCGTGGTGTAACGATCCAAGCGCACGCCGGCATTCAATTGAAAAGAAGGAGTCAATTCGAGCGTGTCAAACAGATACGTGCCGATGGTGTTGGTCGTACCGTCGTTGCGAGCGCCGCTTGCACGCACCTGAACACCCGCAGGTGCGTAGGGATTCGGCGCATACAGATTGGCGGCGGCGAGCGTCGGACCAGTGTAAAGAATCGTGGTCTGTTTTTCCCGAATGAACTCCAGCCCCGTCGTGATGGCATGCCTGACAGGCCCGGTGCTGAATTTGATCAGGGTATTGGTCTGGTTGGTGAAGATTTCATTTTCCTGATCCCTCGTCTGCAGCAGTCTGTTTACCGTCCAGTTGGCGGGGTTGGCATTGCTGCCGTCAATGGTGTACGGACTGCCGATCAGATAGTTCTGCTTGGTCTTGCCATAGCGCGCGATGTTGCGAATCGTCACGTCGGCGCTGAGATCGTGTTCAAAGACGGCGGTAAACATGTCGGTAGTGCTTTTGTCGTAGTCGCCGGCCATGCCGTAGTAGTTGCGGCGCGCTACCGGCTGGAGCGACTTGCCCGCCGTCGAAGCATTGAAGAATCCCGGAGTGCCGATGGTAGGAATGCCCGCATCCGGCACGTTGTCCCGGTCCAGATGCAAATAATTCAGGAAGACCCGGGTCGGCGTGCCGAGCCCGATGGCGAACGACGGCGCAACGCCCCAGCGATTGTTCCGTACTCGGTCGCGGCCAGGCACGCCGCTGTCCTGCTTGAGCAGGTTGAGCCGGAAGGCGGCGCCGTTGAGTCCGTCGATATGGCGATTGAGATCGGCGGTGATGCGTTTCTGGTCGCCCGTGCCGTAGGTCGCTGTTCCGGAATAGGCATTCTCCAGCATGGGCTGCTTGGTCACCATGTTGATATAGCCGGTCGGTGCGCTGCGACCGTTGTCGGCGCCGGCCGGACCCTTGACCACTTCAATCTGCTCGATGTTGAACAGATCGCGCGACACGCCGCCGAGGTCGCGGATGTTGTCGACAAAGATGCTGTTGGCGGTGCTGAAGCCGCGCATGAAGATCGCATCGCCGGTGTCGGTTCGACCATTCTCGCCGGCGCTGAAGGTCCCGACGCCCGCGCTGTTTTGCAGCGCTTCCGTGAGCGTGGTTGCCAGCTGCGATTGCAGCAGCTCCTTCTTGATGACGGTGATGGTCTGCGTGGTGTTGACCAGCGGCTGCGTGAATTTGGGCGAGCTGACGCGCTCGGCCTTGTAGGATTCGTTGCGCTCGTTGGCATTGACTTCGGGCAGCGTGTCGGCGGCGACATGGAACGGTGCGGCCAGCGCCAGCGTCGACAGTGCCAGCGACGAACCCAGATTGTGCAGATTGACCAGGCGGCCGGCGGCGCCGTGTTTCTTGCTCTTGATGTAGATAGACATGGAAATCCCAGTAGTGAGTGACGATCAGGACCGACCACGATCGGAAGGACGATGTGCGCGGGAAAGTGATTGACTGGCGGACTGACTGGCGGGGATGCTGGCGGGCTGTTGCTGCGAACGGGACATCGCGATGCGGCGATCGGCGCTGCGACTATAGTTTTCGGACGCGGAGCGAGACAATGCTTTCGGGCCGGATCCTGCAGATATTCCGGTTTCCTTGACGGATGCCAATCGACCGCTCGAAAGTCATCGGCTTCAACCACGATGAGTCTCGGGATTTTTATCGTTTGCTACAAAATGGAGGCGTCCGGCGACGACCGAATCCTTACGTTAAACTGTCCGAATTATTTTAATAACAGATAACCGAGACAACATCATGTTCCATTCCGAGCGCGCGCCCGATTTCAAGACCGTCCTCCTCGCCAGCGGCCTGGTGCTGACGCTGGCCATGGGCGTGCGTCACGGGCTGGGCTTCTGGCTGCAGCCGATTTCGCAGGCGCATGGCTGGACGCGCGAGACATTTTCACTGGCAATCGCCTTGCAGAATCTGATGTGGGGTGTGTTCGGGCCGTTCGCCGGGATGGCGGCGGATCGCTACGGCACCGCGCGCGTGATTGTCTTCGGCGCGCTGTTATACATGGGCGGCTTGCTGTGGATGGCGCTGGTGGATCAGCCGATGCTGTTCGCGGTGGGCTCGGGCGTGCTGATCGGCGCGGCCTTGTCGTGTACCGCCTTCGGCGCGATCAGCGGCATCGTCGGCCGCAGCGCGCCGCCGGAAAAACGCTCGCTGGCTTTCGGGATTTCATCGGCGGCGGGTTCCTTCGGCCAGTTCGTGATGATGCCGGTTGAGCAGCAACTGATTTCGGTGACCGGCTGGCAACAGGCGTTCTATTGGCTGGCGGCGCTGGTGGTGGCGGTGATGGTACCGATGGCGTTCCGCCTGCGCGAGCCGAAGCTGGCGCACGACGGCAAGCACGAACAGAGCATCTGGGATGCGACGCGCGAGGCGTTCGCCTACCGGCCGTTCCAGTTCCTGATCGCGGGTTATTTCGTGTGCGGCTTCCAGGTGGTGTTCATCGGCGCACATCTGCCGTCCTACCTCAAGGACAAGGGCCTGATGGATCCCAACATTGCGGTCGCGGCGCTGGCGCTGATCGGCCTGTTCAACATCTTCGGTTCGTATTACGCCGGCAAGCTTGGCGGCTTCCTGCCCAAGCGCTACCTGCTGTCGACCATCTATCTGTCGCGCACCATCGCCATCAGCCTGTTCCTGCTGGCGCCGCTGTCGCCGTGGTCGGTGTATATCTTCTCGGCTGCGATGGGCTTGCTGTGGCTGTCGACGGTGCCGCTCACCAACGGCATCATCGCGGGCATTTTCGGGCTCAAGCATCTGTCGATGCTGTCGGGCTTCGTGTTCCTGTCGCATCAGGTCGGCAGTTTCCTGGGGGTCTGGCTGGGCGGCTATCTGTTCACCCGCGAAGGCAGCTACAACACGGTCTGGATGATCACCATCGGACTCGGCCTGTTCGCCACGGTCATGAACCTGCCGGTCAACGAGAAGGCCATCCGGCGCGCGCCGCTGGCGGCGTCGTAAGGTCCCCGCACCATGCGCTCCCGCTCGCATCCGCGCCTCAGGCGATTCGCCGTTCTGGCTGCGCTTGGCGTGGTGCTGGGTGCGACTTTCCTGGCGTATCTCCGGCCGGATTTCATCTTCGACGTCGCCAACCGCATCGTGCTGTGTTTTTGAGCCCTTCGGCGGCGGGGGTACAATGGCCGGCATGAGCGATACCACTATTTCCCTGACGGAACTGGAAGAGGCAATCAACTACTGGCGCATCCAGCGTCCCGCCACCGGCGAGGAATGCGCGCTGTCGCCTGAAGTCAATGCGCTGGCCGACGTCTACGCCGTGATGATCATTGAACATCTGCACAGCATTGCCGTCGACCTGATCGGCAAGGAGTCGCGCCAGTTGTTCGAGGCTTGGCGGCAGGCCCGCGCCGGCCAGGGCGCCTGAGGTTCCGTCCCCCTCCCCGGCGCTGCACGCGTAGCGCGCCTGTCGCATTTGTGGCGTATGATTTTTGCAAGACGAGCTGCGGAACGATCTTTCCGGCACGCAGTCTTTCCGTACTCTCACCGCAAGGATCACGATGCGACGCAAACCCGACGCCAGCAGTCCCTCTTCCCCGCGTTCCTCCTCTGCCTCGCCGAAAGCGCGCATTGCGCTGGTGCTGCAAGGCGGTGGCGCGCTCGGCGCCTACCAGGCCGGCGTCTACCAGGCCATGCATGAACACGACCTGACGCCTGACTGGGTGGTCGGCACCTCGATCGGCGCAATCAACGCGGCCATCATCGCCGGCAACCGCCGCGAGGACCGCATTCCGCGCCTGCGTGCATTCTGGGAAAGCGTGTCGCACCCCGACGCGCTCGACCTGCACGCGGTGCCTGACGCCACCCGCCAGCTGATGACCTGGGCCACCACCATGGATACCTTCGCGCGCGGCGTGCCGGGATTTTTCACGCCGCGCCCGTTCAATCCGTTCGCCGTCGGCCTGCCGGTGCCGCCTGAAGAGGCCAGCTTCTACAACACCGAAGAACTGCGCACCACGCTCAACAAATACGTCGACTTCGATTATCTGAATGACAAGACCGAGGGTATCCGTCTGACCGTCAGCGCGGTCAAGGTTACCTGCGGCTCGCTGGTCGCGTTCGACTCCTCGCTACACATGCTGAGCGCCGAGCACGTGATGGCCAGCGGCGCGCTGCCGCCCGGTTTCGCACCGGTGCGGGTGGACGGCGATCTGTACTGGGACGGCGGTCTGTATTCGAACACGCCGCTGGAAGCGGTGCTCAGCGACGAACCGCGGCAGGATACGCTGTGCATGATGGTCGACCTGTGGCATGCCGACGGCCCCGAACCGCGCACCTACGAAGAAGTGCAGACGCGCCAGAAGGACGTCACCTTCGCTTCGCGTTCGCAACGCCACATCGACGCCTACCTGAAGCAGCACCAGCTGCGCAAGATGGCGCGCGAACTGTATGAACGGATGCCAGCGGAGCTGCGCAAGCCGTCCGACCGCAAGCAGCTGGCCGAACTGGGCGCCGACACCACCATCCACATCGTGCGCCTGCCCTACGCGGGTCGCGACTGGAACATGGCGTCCAAGGACGTCAACTTCTCGCGCGGCTCGATTGAATGGCGCTGGGAACAGGGTTACCAGGACGCATTGCGCGGCATCCAAGTCAGTCAAGGATGCCCGTTCAACGTATCGGACGCCGGCGTGGTGGTACATGAATTGCCGCCCGTGGTGGAGATCGCAACGGGCTGATGCTGCCGTTGCGGAAGGGAAACAATTGGTGCTGTGCAATAACAAATTATGTTGTTAAAATTGCAATTCCAGAACATTTTGTGCGCCGCACAAAAAGTTCTTGACCTCACCAAATAAGTGCGTAAAATAGTAATTGTTGCGGCGCACAAAAATAGTAATTCGAGACCGAAGCCGCCAAGTCCATCACTGTTTTTGAAACCAAAGGAGAAGTCCATGTTTTCGTACCAAGATCAATTTTCCGCCGCAACCAAGACCCACTTCCAAGCTCAACTGGATCTGATCAACACCATCACCACCAAGACTTTTGAAGGTCTGGAGAAGATCGTTGAACTGAACCTGAGCGCCGCCAAGGCATCGCTGGAAGAGTCCGCCGCTACAGCACAGCAATTCGCCTCCATCAAGGATCCGCAAGAACTGCTGGCCCTGGCCCAGGCACAAGCCCAACCGACAGCTGAAAAGGCCGCCGCTTACGGTCGTCACCTGGCCAGCATCGTGTCGGCCACCCAGGCTGAACTGACCAAGGCTACTGAAGCGCAAGTCGCTGAAACCAGCCGCAAGGTCAGCGCCCTGGTCGAAGAAATCGCCAAGAACGCACCAGCCGGTTCGGAAAACGCAGTCGCCCTGTTGAAGTCGGCCATCGGCAACGCCAACGCCAGCTACGAGCAACTGACCAAGAACACCAAGCAAGCCGTGGAAACACTGGAAGGCCACCTGAGCAACGCTGCCAAGCAGTTCACTCAAGTCGCTGAAAAGACCGCCGGCCGCAAGAAGTAATCTGTAGCAAAGCAGTACCTGCAGCAAGCATTCACGGACCGCCATGCGGTCCGTTTTTTATTGCCCGGCCGGTTTCCGTTTGCCTACGCCGCAGGCGCCACCCTCACGCTGTCCCGCCCGCCTCGCTTGGATTCGTACAGCGCCACATCTCCTCGTTCAAGCAAGGCGGCCAGGTCCGGCGGCGGCTGGTCGAACAGTGTCGCCCCCATGCTCAGCGTGACCGCCGACGGCGTTGAAAACGTCTCCCGCGCCATCTGCCCGAACACCTCCCGCAAGCCATTGCCCAGCGCCACGACGCTGTCGCCGGAAGCCTCGCGCAGCAGGATCACGAACTCGTCCCCGCCCAGTCGCGCCGCCAGGGAACCGCGCGGTAATGCATCGCGGATCATTTCGCTCAACGCCACCAGCAGCCTGTCGCCGGCGCTGTGGCCGTGCAGATCGTTGACCTGTTTGAAGTTGTCGATGTCGATCAGCAACAGTGCGCCGGGAGTGGCCGGCGAAGCCTGGGCGAGCAATGCGGGCGCACGCTTGTCGAGCGCACGGCGGTTGTACAGCGCGGTCAGCGGGTCGCGCGCGGCCAGCTGTTCGATGCGTTCTTCACGCCGGTGACGTTCGGTGCCGGTCATGGACAAGGCGATCAGCATGATGGCCATGGCGCCTTCCACCAGCGAGATCTGGATCACGCCGCCGCGGAAGGCCGCCAGGTCGACCAAGGCTCCCAGCGCTACGGTTGAACCGGCTTTGGCGACATAGAACAAGCCGTGCGCCAGCAGCACGTAACGCAACTGCACCGCGCCCACGCTCAGCGAAACGCCATGCGGGCGCAACAGGAAACTGGCGCGCAGCGTAACGCCACCGATCAGCAGCGACTGGATGCACAGCATCACCCTGGACCACCACGGCTCCGTCGGCAACAACAGCACGGCCAGCCAAGCGACGCCGATCAGCCGCCAGCCGCGCGACAGCCGGGTGTTCGTGAAGCGTGCGACACCCGCCAGGAACAACCAGTGCGCGACGATCAGCAAGCCGTTGGCAAACCAGATGCCGATCAGCAAAAACCCATGCGAGCGCAGCAAGGCCAGCACCGAACCTACGGTGATGACGGCAAAGCCGGCGCTCTAGGGCCTGTTACCAATCAATGTGCGAGTGCGAACGCGCGGCAGGCGTTGACTGCCTAGGCGCAGCGACGCGACGTAGCGGTGCTACGGCAAGGAGCTGCAACAACGGCAGGCGACGCCTGCAGCCGTTCCCGGAGGGTTGCTGCCAGAAAGCGCGCTGGCGGCGTTGCATGGCGTAGCAGGTGGCCCACCACCTGCTACGCCACGCGCCTTGCCAGCACGCTTTCTGGCAGCAACGCATCTCGCACATTGATTGGTAACAGGCCCTAGAACAGCAGCGACTTTTCGCGCACGCTGTTCCACTCCACGGCCAGGTAAAGCGCGGCCGCCGCAGCCAGCGCGGTGGTGAGAATAAGGATGGTGGTGGGATCGAGGGCCATGGATAACGGAACAGGTGCTTGAGCCTGCCCAAGGAGACTGATGAAAATGGGCGCTGCTATTTTAACGCCGGGCGCTCAGCCCGGCTTGCCCAACCGGACTTCCCCGCCAAACCATGACGGAGTCAAAGCGGGTCTTCCGGCAACTACAAATCATCGCTTGACGATCTACCTACTAAAAGGTAGGCTACGCAAATGACTGATTCCTCCAATACCGCCGACAGCATCCTGCGCTGTGCGCAATCCCTGATTATCGCCGGCGGCTACAACGGCTTCAGCTATGCCGACATCGCGAAAGTCATCGGCATCCGCAACGCCAGCATCCATCACCATTTCCCCGGCAAGGCGGTGCTGGTTCGCACGCTGGTGGCGCGCTATCGCGAGGAGATGCAGGCGGGCGTCGCCAGGCTGGAGCAACACGTTTCCGATCCGCTTGAGCAGCTTCGCGCGTATGCCGGATTCTGGGAGGTCTGCATCGCCGATGCGTCGTCCTCGTTCTGCGTCTGCGCCCTGCTGGCGAGCGAGATGCCGATCCTTCCGGAGGAAATCGCGCTGGAAGTGCGCGCCCATTTCCGTGCGCTGGCAGCCTGGCTGACCAGCGTTTTCACGCGCGGCGCGCAGCAAGACAGACTGGTGCTGAACGGGTCGGCCGAAGCGGAAGCTGACATTTTCATGGCGACCGTGCATGGCGCCATGCTGTCGGCCCGCGCCTACGGCGATGTAAAGATGTTCGGCGCCATCGTCAACCCGGTGCTGGCGCGCGTCGCACGCGAAGCCTGAGAAAACCTGGTCGCGATCTCGCTGCGAGGCTGCGAACAGGCTCTAAGCTGCCCAAGGATTGTTTCAACGTTTGGCCATTTTACCTACCGATTAGTAGGTAGTTTATTGTGGAGTTGCTCTTCCGGAACAAGGTCGATGCCTCCTTCAACTTTTTTGATAAAGGATCACTCCATGTTTGGAATTTCTCATCTCGGCTGGGTACACACCCTGGGTAGCCTGCCGGCCATCCCGGCAGCAGTGTATATGTTCGCCCGCCACGGCCGCATCGTGCCGCGTTCGACCGCAGGCGGCATCTATTTCGTGTCGATGCTGATCGGCGCCGTCAGTGTTTTCCTGGTTGCGCATCAGGCGATCAGCTACGGAATCGCCGTGGCCACGCTGGTCTTTCTCCTTGCCGGCTACGGCGTGGGAAGACTGCCGACGGCGCGACGCGCAGCCGCCTATGTGGAGACGGTGTTCCTGACCATCACCGCCTTTTTGCTGATGGTGCCGACCGTCTCGGAAACGCTGCGCCGGGTGCCGGACGGCCACCCGTTTGTGACCGACCTGAAGTCGCCGCTGCTGCTGGGATCCCAAGGAGCTCTGTTCGCCATACTGATCGTCGGACTGATCGTTCAGATCGTGTATTTGCGCAAGCAGGGCAAGGCCGCACGCATACGCGCATAATCAAGCTGACGCCATGCGGCGTCGGCAGCTTCCCGAGGAGAACCAGATGGCACGCAATCCCGTCACCCCCGTTCGGCCCGTCGACCCGGTCGGCGCGATCAGACGCGTCGACAGCGGCTCCACCTATTTCCGCCATCTGGACCAATGGCAGCTCGCCTCCGAGGCGTATGCCGTCGAACGGCGCGCAAAACAACAGCAACAACGACAACAGGCGGCGCAGGAACAACCGGCCGGGGAAAGCGAATTCTCCCGCATGTTGTCCGATGCAGCCCAGGCTGACACCCGCCATCTGAAGCGCTAGATGATGTAAGGTCGATTGCCGCGGATAACACCGGATTAATCTGCCAGGGCGGATGACATTTTTTGATAGTATTTGGACCTTGTCTGTTTGCAGAATCGACATGAATCCGCAACCAGATGGACAAGTGGGCTGGGGGGCTTGCTTCACATGTCAATCAAGGGGGCACGTGTACTCGATGTTGAAGACTCGCGTTGTCTCATTCAACAAAGCCAACTATGAGAAAAAAATGACTAAAACGATTCGTCCGTTGCTGGCCATCACCCTGCTGGCAGCCGTCCTGACCGGTTGCGCCTCGGGCCCGAAGTACGCTGAAGTGGCCGATGCAATCCCTGCCATCAAGCCTGGCCAGGGTCGCATTTATTTCATGCGCTCGACCTCAGTGTTCGGCGGGGCCCTGCAGCCGGAAATTCAACTCAACAATCACGTCGTAGGCAAGTCGCAGCCGGGCGGCTTCTTCTTCGTTGATCGTCCGGCGGGACCGTACCGGGCCAAGACCTCGACCGAGACGGTGATGGCTCTGGATTTCTCCCTGTATCCGGGTGAAGTGAAGTACGTGCGCACGGAAGCGGCCTTCGGTCTGCTGCTTGCCCGTATCGGTTTCTCCCTACTGGACGCGTCTATCGCCGAGGAGGAGTTGCAGGATCTGAGCTATACCGGGAGACCGATTGCGCCGGTCACCCCCGTTGCGCCGATGGCACCGGCGGCTGCCAGGTAAGCATTGCGATTGCAATTCACCCAGTTCCCGTCAAAAGCAGTCAATCCCAAAGCCGGCACGCGTTGCCGGCTTTTTCCATCGCGATGCCGGGAAAGACTTCTTGATATAGTGACGTGGCACTATTTTCCGCAATCAACTCTGGAGAATCGACATGGACTTGCAACTGAAAGGCAAGACGGCGCTGGTGAGTGGCAGTACGGCCGGCATCGGTTACGCGATCGCGCACACGCTGGCCCGGGAAGGCGCGAACATCATCGTCAACGGCAGGACGCAGGCCGGCGTCGACGAGGCGGTGGAGCGCATACGTTCGGATACCAAGGGGACGGTCCAGGGTTTTGCCGGCGACCTCAGCCAGGCCGAGGTGGCCAACGAGGCTGTCAGGCGTCATCCGGGCATCAACATCCTCGTGAACAATCTCGGCATCTTCGAGCCCAAGGCCTTTGAAGATATTCCCGACGAAGACTGGCTGCGCTTTTTCGACGTCAATGTCTTGAGCGGCGTGCGCCTCGCGCGCCTGGTGCTGCCGGAAATGAAGCGGGCGAATTGGGGCCGCATCATCTTCATCTCCAGCGAAAGCGCGGTGCAGATCCCCACCGAAATGATCCACTACGGCATGACCAAGACTGCGCAACTCGCGGTGTCGCGCGGCCTGGCGGAATCGGTCGCCGGCACCGGCATCACCGTCAACAGCGTATTGCCCGGCCCGACGAAATCCCGTGGCGTCGGGGACTTCGTCGAAGATTTGGCAAGATCGGGCGACAAGACCGTCGAGCAGGTCGAGACGGAATTCTTCGATCACGTGCGTCCGACGTCGCTGATCAAGCGCTTCGGGACCCCGCAGGAAGTGGCCTCGCTGGTGGCCTACGTAGCCAGCCCGCTCGCCTCCGCAACCACCGGTGCGGCGCTGCGCGTCGACGGCGGCGTGATCAAGAGCGCCTTCTGACGAAGATGCGCCGTTGTACCTGGTGAGCATCAATCAAGCCGGCACCTGTTGCCGGCTTTTTTCATTCCGGCGCCTGTACGGCTGTTTTTCCGGTAAAGCTGCGATGGCTTTCTCGTTCCCAAGGGAAATTTCCCCCTTTTAAAGAAAACAGGCCCGCCGATTCCATTTCCCAGATTTACAATTGAATTCCCGATTTACGAGAATTTGATTTCTGAATATGAGAAAAATGAGGAATCATCCGGCCATGAACTCTTCCGCCCCCTCTCATCTGACGCAGCCGCCTGCGGTTGCCACCAGCGAACGTTCGCTCATGGTGCTGTCGGTGATTGCGCGTCACGGCAAGCCGATTGCGGTGCGCAAGCTGAAGGAGCTGACCGGCTTGCCGCAGAGCACGCTGTATCGCCATCTGCTGCCGCTCAAGAAATGGGGCCTGGTGCAGGAGCAGGACAATTTCTACGCGCCCGGTCCGCTGAGCGTGCAGCTGGCCTGGGGCTTCGACCATACCTCTTATCTGGTCAGCAACGCCCAGCCCGAAATGCTGCAACTGGCCAAGAAGTGCGGCGAGAGCGTGGGCCTGATGGTGGCGGTCAACGATCAGGTCACCTGCCTCGACATGGTCGACAGCGAGCAATCGCTGCGCTGTTCGTTTTCCAAGGGCCGCTCGCATCCGCTGTCGCGCGGCGCGTCGGCCAAGGCGGTGCTGGCGCATCTGCCGCAAGCCATGGCCGAGAACATCGTCGCACGCCAGCTACACGGCAAGGATGACGACATCGCCCGCCTGCACGCCGAACTCGCCGCCATCCGCAGCCAGGGTTATGCGGTCAGCGAAGGCGAAGTCGACTGGGGCGTGTGGGGCGTGAGCGCCCCGGTGTTTTACAAGCCCGGCCAGGCCGCCGGAGCGATTACCCTGATGGCGCCGGCAATCCGGGCCGAAGAGCGGCAGCGCGAGCTGATTGCCGCCACGGTCCAGGCGGCAGCAACCATCAGCGAACGTCTTGCGTTGTTTTAATCAGTTCACCAAAAGTCGTCATTACAAGTCGTCCATCATAAGTCGTCCAATCCTGAGGGAGAAACCATGAACCACCGCCGCCGCCTCATCCGCATGCTCGCCGCCGTCAGTCTCGCCGCCGGTTTTACCGTCGCCCCGGCATTGGCCGCTGCACAAACTGTTGACGTCATCCGCGTCGCCACCGACGCCACCTTCCCGCCGTTTGAATTCTTCAAGGACGGCAAGCGCACCGGCTTCGACATCGAACTGATCGAATTGCTGGCCAAGACCATGGGCAAGAAGGTCGAATGGACCGACATCGATTTCAAGGGCCTGATCCCGGGCCTGGTATCGCGCCGCTTCGACGTCGCATCGTCGGCCATCTACATCACGGAAGAGCGCCGCCGCGTCGTCAACTTTACCGACCCGTACTATCCGGGCGGCCTGGTGGTCTTGACCAAGGCCAGCAACACCGCGATCAAGCAACCGTCCGACCTGGCCGGCAAGAAGGTCTCGGTACAGGTCGGCACCAAGTCGGCGAACTACCTGAAAGAGTACTACCCGCAAGCCGAGCGCATCGAAGTCGAGAAGAACCAGGAGATGTTCAACCTGGTTGAAATCGGCCGCGCCGACGCCGCCGTCACCGGCAAGCCCGCCGCCATCGAATACGCCAAGACCCGCCCCGGCATGAAGGTGCTCGACAAACAGGTCAGCATCGAGCTGTACGGCTACGCCGTGCGCAAGGACCTGCCGCAGCTGACCGAAGAAATGAACGCCGCGCTCAAGAAGGTCAAGCTCGACGGCAGCTACGACAAGCTGGTGCAAAAGTGGCTGTCGTCGTCGGCCAAGTAACTTCATAAAAACAGACGTAAGGAGAACAGATGAGCCTCGACTTTTTGCCCGTATTTGAGGGTTGGCCGGACCTGCTGCACGGGGCGATCGTGACGGTGGAAATCACCGCCATCTCGCTGGTGCTCGGTTGCATCCTCGGCCTGCTGGTCGGCCTCGGTCGACTGGATCGCAGCAAGCGCCTGCGCTACGGCATCTGTACTGCTTACGTCACCTTCATCCGCGGCACGCCGCTGCTGGTGCAACTGTTCCTGCTGTTCTTCGGCCTGCCGCAATTCGACATCCTGCTGCCGGCATTCCTCTGCGGCGTGCTGGGCCTGGGCATCTACTCCGGCGCCTATGTATCGGAGATCGTGCGCGGCGCCATCCAGTCGATCGACAAGGGCCAGATGGAAGCGGCGCGTTCCCTCGGGATGTCGTCCGGCAAGGCGATGCGCACCATCATCCTGCCGCAAGCCATCGTGCGCATGATTCCGCCGCTGGGCAACGAGTTCATCGCGCTGATCAAGAACTCGGCGCTGGTGTCGCTGCTGACCATCGCCGACCTGATGCACGAAGGCCAGAAGATCATCAGCGTGTCCTACCGTTCGCTGGAAGTCTATATCGCCGTCGCGCTGGTTTATCTGGTGCTCACCAGCCTCACCAGCCTGGCCTTGCAACGGATCGAGAAACACCTGCGTGCAGGAGGAGCCGTCTGATGTCCACACCCATGATCAATGTTTCCAAACTTGGCAAATCCTTCTCCGGCCACCGCATCCTCCACGGCATCGACCTCGAAGTCGCGGCCTCGCAAGTGGTCGTCATCATCGGCCCCAGCGGCTCCGGCAAGAGCACGCTGCTGCGCTGCTGCAACGGCCTCGAAGTGGCGGAAGAAGGCAGCATCTCGATCTGCAACCAGGACCTGCTGGTCGACGGCAAGATGATCGCCGACCATGCGCTCAACGATCTGCGTACGCAAGTCGGCATGGTGTTCCAGTCGTTCAACCTGTTCCCTCACCTGTCGGTGCTGGAGAACGTCACGGTCGGTCCGCGCAAGATCCGCGGCACGCCCAAGGACCAGGCCGACACGCTGGCGCGCGCGCTGCTGGCCAAGGTCGGCCTCGCCGCCAAGGCCGACGCCATGCCCGCCACCTTGTCGGGCGGCCAGAAGCAACGCGTGGCGATTGCCCGCGCACTGGCGATGCAACCGAAGGTCATGCTGTTCGACGAACCGACTTCGGCGCTCGATCCGGAACTGGTCGGCGAAGTGCTGCAGGTGATGAAGGCGCTGGCCAACGAAGGCATGACCATGATCGTGGTCACGCATGAAATGGGCTTCGCGCGCGAAGTCGCCGATGTCGTCGTGGTGATGGACCAGGGCCGCATCGTCGAGGCCGGCAAACCCGAACAGATTTTCGTCAACCCGGTGCAGGAGCGCACCCGCAGCTTCCTGCAGGCGGTGCTGGCGCGCAACAACAACTCACAGGCAGCATAGGACGATTTGAGGATGGATCACTCTCTCTGGAACGGCCGCGTCGATCATGACAGCGCCGGCGACACCCGCCGCTTGCATCAACTGGTGGTACCGTTCGGCAACGACGTCAAGGGCGGCGGCGCGCTGATCGGCTTCGCCAGCGACGAAGGCGTGCGCCGCAACCACGGCCGCGTCGGCGCCGCGCAAGGTCCCGACGCGATTCGCCGCATGCTGGCGAACCTGCCGGCCCACCGCATCACGCAACTGGCCGACGCCGGCAACATCGACTGCAACGACGGCGACCTCGAACAGGCGCAGCAACGGCTGGCCGCCAAGATCGCCGACGTCATGGCGCAAGGCGTGTTCCCGCTGGTGCTGGGCGGCGGCCATGAAGTGGCTTACGGCAGCTTCCTCGGCATCATGCGCCACCTCGGCCGCTCGATGCCGCAGCGCAAACTGCTGATCATCAATTTCGACGCCCATTTCGATTTGCGTGAAGCCGAACGTTCGACCTCGGGTACGCCGTTCAAGCAGATCGCCGAATGGTGCGAATGGGCCGACGTCGGCTTCCACTATCTGTGCTTCGGCATCAGCCAGCTGGGCAACACGCCGGCGCTGTTCACGCGCGCGCAGCAACTGGGCGTGGAATATGTCAGCGACACCGACGTCGCCACCCGCGGCCTGGCGGAACTCGACGCGCAACTGCGCCGGCGCCTGGAAGACGTTACCGATGTCTACCTGACCATCGACCTTGATGTCTTGCCCGGCGAAAAGGCGCCCGGCGTCTCGGCCCCGGCCGCCTTCGGCATGGCGCTGGAGAAAGTCGAAAAGCTGGTTTCCTCCATCCGCACCAGCGGCAAACTGATCGCCGCCGACATCGCCGAATGCAATCCGGTCTACGACCGCGACGGCATGACCGCCAAGGTCGCCGCACGTCTGGCGCACCTGATCCTGCAACCGGCATAGAATAGAGCGTGCTGTGCGCCTTGCGGCGGCAGCACTTTCCATCGTTCACCCCCTCTTTTCCTAACCGGCCGCATCCATGTCCGTCCTGATCCCGCAATCGCAACAACGCCTGATGCGCTGGAAAAACGGCGGGGGCATGACGTGCGAGATCCAGCGCTTTCCGCAGGACAGCTCGCTCGACTCCTTCGACTGGCGCGTCAGCGTCGCAACGGTGCAGCAAGCCAATGAGTTTTCGCTGTTTCCCGGTATTGATCGCTCGCTGGCGATCCTGGAAGGCAAAGGCATCCTGCTCGACGTCGCCGGCAAGGCCGGCCGGCAAGAACTGACGCCGCGCGATCCGATCTATCGCTTCGACGGCGAAACCGCGATCCACTGCACGCTGATGGGCGGCGGCATCGTCGACTTCAACGTCATGACGCGCCGCGCCGCCTGTATCCACACGCTGGAACAACTGACCATCACCAGACCCACGGTACTGCCGGCGGCGGGCGACACCGCGCTGGTGTACGTCGTCAACGGCAATTGCCGCCTGGCCAACGACACCAGGGTTCATGCCGGCGACGCCGTGCTGTTCCGCGATGCGAACGAAGAACGCCTGCTGATTTCCGACGCAGCGGAACTGATGCTGGTGCAGTTGTACCGGCAACCGGGCTAGGCTCCTCATCCCGCTGCCGGTCCCGGCGGCGTATATTGATTACACCGTGTATCAATTCAATTGCACTGCTCCGTATTTATCGATGCGGAGGGCAGCGGTATAGTCCATCGTGAACCAGATGTTCCCCGTCACCTCACGAGCCAAGGAGTTTTGCCATGCCCTACGTCAACATCCGCGTCACCCGCGAAGGCGTCATCACCGCTGCACAGAAACTGGAACTGATCCAGGGAACCGCCGAACTGCTCGAGCGTGTCCTCAACAAAAAGCCCTCCTCCACCTTCGTCGTTATCGACGAAGTCGACACCGACAACTGGGGCGTCGGCATGGAAAGCGTTACGAACTTGCGCCGGCGCGAAGCCGCCGGAAAATCTGCAGCGGATCAGGACAAGAAATGAAACTCACCGCAGCGGCCAGGCCACGTCTTCGGCGATGAACCCGCTGGCGTCATCTCCTGGTGAGATTACGCGCCTTGCGTTCCCAAGATCGCCAGCGCCACCGCTTCGGCCACCTTGATGCCGTCAATGGAGGCCGACATGATCCCGCCCGCATAACCGGCGCCCTCGCCGGCCGGGTACAACCCCTTGGTATTGAGACTTTGCAGCGTGTCGTCGTTGCGGCGGATGCGCACCGGCGACGAGGTGCGCGTCTCGACGCCGGTCAGCACTGCGTCGTGCATCGCATAGCCGCGGATCTGCTTGTCGAAGAACGGCAGCGATTCACGGATGGCGTCGATGGCGTAGTCCGGCAGCGACTGGTCGAGTTCGCCCAGCAGCACGCCGGGCTTGTACGACGGCGTCACGCTGCCGAGCTGGGTGGACGGCTTCTTCGCCAGGAAATCGCCCACCAGCTGGCCCGGCGCGTCATAGTTGCGGCCGCCCAGTTCGTAGGCGCGCGATTCCCATTGGCGCTGAAATGCGATGCCGGCCAGCGGATGGCCGGGATAGTCGGCCGGTGAAATGCCGACCACGATGCCGCTGTTGGCGTTGCGCTCGTTGCGCGAATACTGGCTCATGCCGTTGGTGACCACGCGCTCCGGTTCCGAGGTCGCCGCCACCACGGTGCCGCCCGGGCACATGCAGAAGCTGTAGACCGACCGGCCGTTGGAGGCATGATGCACCAGCTTGTAGTCGGCCGCGCCCAGGATGGGATGGCCCGCGCTGGGGCCGAAGCGGCACTTGTCGATCAGCGACTGCGGGTGTTCGGCGCGGAAGCCGATCGAGAACGGCTTGGCTTCCATGTAGACGCCGCGGTCGTACAGCATCTGGAAGGTGTCGCGCGCGCTGTGGCCGATCGCCAGCACGACGTGATCGGCTTCGATGTGCTCGCCGCCGGCCAGCGTCACGCCGCGCACTTGGCCGTCTTCGATGACGATGTCGTCGACCCGCTGTTCAAAGCGAAACTCGCCGCCCAGGGCGACGATCTTTTCGCGCATCAGCTGCACCATCTTCACCAGGCGGAAGGTGCCGATGTGCGGCTTGCTGACGTACATGATTTCCGGCGGCGCGTCGGCGGCGACGAACTCGGTCAGCACCTTGCGGCCGTAATGCTTGGGGTCCTTGACCTGGCTGTAGAGCTTGCCGTCGGAGAAGGTGCCGGCGCCGCCTTCGCCGTATTGCACGTTCGATTCCGGCTTCAGTTCGCGCTGGCGCCACAGGCCCCAGGTGTCCTTGGTGCGCTCGCGCACGGTCTTGCCGCGTTCCAGGATCAGCGGATTGAAGCCCATCTCGGCCAGGATCAAACCGGCGAAAATCCCGCACGGTCCGGTGCCGATGACGATCGGACGCTTGCTCAGTCCGGCCGGCGCCCTGGCGACAAAATGGTAATTGGTATCGGGCGTCGGTCCGACGTTTTGCTTGCCCTTGTGCCTGGCCAGCACGGCGGCTTCGTCGCGCACTTCGACGTCGACGGCATACGTCAGCGTGACGGCCGATTTCTTGCGGGCATCGTAGCTGCGGCGAAACAGGCTCACGCTCAACAGATCCGCATCGGCAACGCCGAGGCGCGCGAGGATGGCGGCGCGCAGGTCGGCTTCGGGATGGTCGAGGGGGAGTTGTATTTCAGTCAGTCGCAGCATGTGCAGTCTTTCAGTTGAGAAACGCTGCATGGCCGTTTCGGGTGTTTTTTTGCAGCAGCCGGCATTTTACCCTCCTTCCCTTGCCCCTCGCCCCTTGTGTCCTGCGGGCGCCATGTCGCGACTCCAAAATGACATTTTTGTCATGTAAATGTCATCAGATTGGCAGCTGGCTTGCCTACCATGAGCTTACCTCAACCCACCGGTCCCACTCCCCTATGAACGCCTCCCTCCAGAAGCGCCTTCGCGGCGCGGCAGTATCCATCCTTGCAGCAGGTTTCCTCGCTCCCGCCGCCTTCGCACAGACGCCGGCACCGGCGCCGACCGGTGTCCGCGGCGCCATCGTCTCGGCCAGCGGCGACAACCTGGTCGTCAAGACCAACCGCGGCGCTGAACAAGCGATCAAGCTCGACAAGGACACCCGCGTCGCGGCAATTTCCCTGGCCAACATCAATGACATCAAGCCCGGCAGCTACATCGGCGCGGCAGGCATTCCACAGCCGGACGGCTCGCAGAAAGCGCTGGAAGTGCACGTGTTCCCGCCTGCGCTGGCCGGCACCGGCGACGGCCACCGCCCGTTTGACCTGGCCCCCAACAGCACCATGACCAACGGCACCGTCGGCGATGTGGTGGCCAGCAACGGCCGCACGCTCACGCTCAAGTACAAGGGCGGCGAAAAGAAGATCGTCGTGCCTGAAGACGTGCCTATCGTGAACATCGAAGCCGGCGACCGCTCGCTGCTGGTGGTGGGTGCAAAAGTTGTCGTGCGCGCCCGCAAGAATCCGGACGGCAGCATGACCGCCGTATCGATCAGCGCCGGCAAGAACGGCGTCGCGCCGCCGATGTAAAAGGGCTCCGATGCGCAAGAAAGTGCTGCTTCATCCGCTGGCGGTGCGCATCGCGCACTGGCTCAACGCATTCGCCATCGGCTGCATGCTGATGAGCGGCTGGGCCATCTACAACGCCTCGCCGATCTTCGGCTTCAAGTTCCCCTTGTGGGCCACGCTGGGCGGCTGGCTGGGCGGCGCGATTGCCTGGCATTTCGCGGCGATGTGGCTGCTGGTAGCCAACGGCGTGTTCTACGTGATCTATGGCGTGGTCAGCGGGCACTTCCGCCGGCATTTTTTGCCGCTGCATGCACGCGACGTGGTCGACGATGCGCGCCAAGCCTTGCGTTTCAAACTGCCTCACCGGCCGGGCGTGTATAACGCAGTCCAGAAACTGCTGTATTGGGGCGTGATCGCGCTCGGGTTGCTGGTCGTGCTGTCGGGACTGTCGATCTGGAAACCGGTGCAGCTGGATTTTTTGTGCGATCTGCTGGGCGGTTTCGACTTCGCGCGCAAGGTGCATTTTGCCGCCATGGCCGGCATCGCGGCCTTCGTCGTGATTCATCTGCTGCTGGTGGTGCTGGTCCCCAAAACCCTGTTGCCCATGATCACGGGACGGGGACGTGTCAACGAGCCTGCGGAGAATCTGCCATGAGCCGGGAAGACGACAAACCGCCGCGCAAGCCTGAGGGTATTCGCCTCACGGACCACCGCACGGCGCTGGTGAAGTTGGAGCGGCGGCTGTTTTTGCGTTCGTCCCTGAAGGCGACGTTGTCGGTGGGCGCGCTGTCGATGCTGTCCGGCTGCGATCTGCAAGACAACGATCAGGTGGACAAGGTCTTGTGGGCCATGTCGCGCTGGAACGACCGGGTGCAGGCTGCGCTCTTCCGCAGCGACAAGCTGGCGCCGACGTATGCCGCAAGCCAAATCACCAATCCGTTCCCCTTCAATGCTTTCTATGACGAAGTCAACGCTCCCGACATTGATATCGCCGACTGGCGTCTCGAAGTCTCGGGCATGGTGAGCGACAAGAAGCCGTGGACGATAGAACGCCTGCGCACACTGCCGCAGGCCGCCCAGATCACCCGGCACATCTGCATCGAAGGCTGGAGCGCCATCGGACAATGGTCGGGCATTCCGCTGCGGACCTTCCTGCAAGCCATCGGCGCCGACATGACCGCAAAGTACGTCGGCTTCAAATGCGCAGACCGCTATTACTCCAGCCTGGACATGCCGACGGCCTTGCATCCGCAGACGATTCTGGCGCTCGACTTCGGCAACGAAGCTTTGCCCACGTCTTACGGATTTCCGCTCAAGGTGCGGGTGCCGACCAAGCTCGGCTTCAAGAATCCGAAGCACGTGGTCGCCCTCTACGTGACCAATCAGAATCCCGGTGGCTACTGGGAAGATCAGGGCTACAACTGGTTCAGCGGCGTCTGATTCAAATCACCGGGTCACCACTGCGAAGCATGCTCGTCCTGATACGCCAGCGCCGTCTTGCGGCGTGAGCAGCTTTCCCAGGCGGCGGTCAGGATCAGGATCGCCGCCGCCAGCCCGCCCACCATCAGCAGGTCGGTCATGTAGCCGAAGGCCGCCAGCAAGGCCAGCAGCACCAGCCCGGCCAGATGCGACAGTGGCAGGCGGCGGTACACCACCTTCTTGTAGACCGCATTGCCCAGCAGGTAGAGTGCCGGGCCGGCGATCAGCACCAGCAGCGAAGTCGGGGCGATGCGCTGGTCGGGATGCGCGATCACCAGTTCGGCGCCGACCGCCGAGACGATCACGCCGGCCACGATGATCACGTGGACATAATGGAAGTAGGCGCCGATGCGGCCCGGATCGCTGGAATGCACGATGGCGTCGCTGCCGTCCTTGCTGCTGGTGTCGAAATACAGCCACCACATCGCCAACGCGCTGGCGAAGGTCACCACGAACGCCACCATCACCGGCGCTTCCCACTGCCCGGCATGAGCCACGGTGGCGCCGGTGACCAGCAGCGCCTCGCCCAGCGCGACGATGACGAACAGCTGGCAACGCTCGGCCAGGTGGCCGCCTTCAATGGTCCATTCGCGCGTGTCCGAACGGCCCAGTCCGGGCAACGCGAAGCCGATCATCGGCGAGAAGTATTCACAGGCGACCGCGGCAATCCACAGCGCGAGCCGGTATTCCTGCGACAGCCCCCCGGCGATCCAGAACGCCGCCGAGATCAACAGCCAGCCGAACATGCGGCGGAAATTCGGCGTCAGCGCATGGTCCTTGCCCAGGCAGCACAGCACAAACAATGTGCGCCCGACCTGGATCGCGGCATAGGCGACGGCAAACACCAGGCCGCGCCCGCCGAAGGCGTCCGGAATCGCCGCCGCCATCAGCAGGCCGGCCAGCATGATGGCGAACAACAACACGCGGATCTGCAGCGTTTCGGGATCGAACCAGTTGATGACCCACGAGGTGTATTGCCACGCCAGCCAGACTGCGAACCACAGCACCAGCGTCTCGACGGCGCCGGCCACGGTGAGATTTTCCAGCAGCCGGTGCGATAGCTGGGTCACCGCAAAGACGTAGATCAGGTCAAAGAACAACTCCACGAAGGAGACGCGCGCCTCATGCCCGTCGCGAATGCGCAGCAGACCGGTGAGCGGTTTTTTTGCCGACGACGTGTTCATGTTTCCTCCCTGAATCAGATGCATCTATCGTCGCACACGCACTCCGCTATGGACAAGCCGCACGGCGTCTCCGGGGCCTCATGCGGCCCCGACAGTTGCTTATATCTGACACAGAACTCACGACGAATTTGTTTCGAGGCGTTTCCATTTCGCAGTTTCACGCCTGCGGCGAAACACAAAATTACAGCTGCCGGGCGCTGCCTGATCTACATTGAATCCATCGCGACATGCTGTCACGGTCGCTTCAAAGAAACAATTCACAGGGAGCACATCATGCGTTACAAGAACATCATCCTCGCCGTCGTTCTCGCCGCCGGTGCGGCCTCCTCGGTCCTGGTGGCACCGGTCGCGCAAGCGCAGGCGCGCACCTCGGTCGATATCCGCATCGGCACGCCGCCGCCGCCGGTGCGCTATGAACGCATGCCGCCACCGCGGCGCGGCTATGTCTGGGCGCCGGGCTACTGGGCCTGGAACGGTTATCGCCACGTCTGGGTCGGCGGCCATTGGGAGCGCATGCGCCGCGGCCGCCATTACGTGCCGCCGGGCTGGCATCAGGAACCGGGAGGCTGGCGCTTCAATCGTGGTGGCTGGGGGCGATAGATACCGGCGCTCATGAAAAAGAGAAAGGCCTGCTTCCGCGGCAGGCCTTTTTTTGTCGGGTGCGGCCGCCTGCCAATGTGATGCGGTTCTCGCTGCGCCTAATTCTTCCTGTGCGCCCTGAGCGCGAAACGCGCCGGATCGAGCAAGGCCAGCAAGTCCTTGCCGAGCGGCGCCGGTTCATCCTCCAGCGCGCACGCCACGATCTCGGCCGCCAGCGGCGCCCAGATCAATCCGCGCGAGGCGTAGGCCAGCAGGCCGTACAGCTGCGGCCAGCGCGGCGCATCGCGCAGCTGGACTTCGCCGCCCGCGGCCAGCGCCGCCTGATCGGGCAAGGCGCCGACCAGCGGCAGCCGGTCGGCCGAGACGCAGCGAAAACCCACGCGTCCCGGCAAGGTGTCCGGATCGATATCGGACGACACGCCGGGCAGCAATTGCCGCAACTTGTCGAGATTGCCGGCGTGGCTGTCGGCGCGCACTGCCGTGTCGTGATCGTCGCGATCGTAACTTGCGCCGACGCTGATCAGTCCGTTCACCGCTCCGGTCAGGTAGCCGTCGCCGCACAATACGAACGGCAAGTCCGGTAACGACGCCGCCGGCAAGTGGCTGACCTGCCCGCGTATCGCCTGCAAAGGCAATGCGGCCGCCTGCGCCAGTCCGCCCGACTGCATGCCGTTGGCGAGGATGACGACCGGCGCTGCGGCGATGACGGCGCCGTCGGCGTCGAGCGCCTGCCATTGTCCCTCGGCGCGGTGCAAGGAATGCACGTCTTTTCCGAAGCGCTTATGCAGGCGCTCGCCGCAGGCATGCAGCATGGCTTCGCACACCGCCGCCGGACGCAGCCAGCCGCCGCGCGGAAAAAACCAGCCGCTGCCGGTCGGCATGCCCAGCCGCGCGCTCGCTTCCTGCGCCGGCAGCCACTGCGCGTAGTCGTGCGGATAATTCCAGTGCCGCGCCGCCCGCTCGAATACCTCTGCCTGTTGGGCGTCGCGCGCCACCTGCAGCACGCCACAGACCTGGCCCTTGCTTTGCTGCGCGCCGTCCAGCACGCCGGCGCGCTGCCACACCTGCTGTGCAAACAGGAAAGCCACCCGCGTGAGACGCGCAGTCGGATTGTCATCGCTTGAAATCGCCGGCATATAAACTCCGGCCAGATTGCCGGAAGCCTCCTGCGCGGCGTGCGCATGCCGTTCGACCAGCGTCACCTGCCAGCCGCGCGCGGCGAGTGCTTCGCAGGCGGCGCTGCCGGCCAGGCCGGCGCCGATCACGAGGGCGCGACGGTCTTGCGGAATCGTGCGCTCGGCGACTCTCCAGCGCGGCGTGAAATGTGCCAGCGAGGGATCGTTTTCGTCTGCAGTGAAACCTGTTGCAGCCAAGTCGGCCGGCGTCACACGCCATGTGCCGCCGGTACGCAATTGCGCGCGCGGCGCCGCCAGTCGTTTCAACTGCTGCGCGTTCCACACGGCGTCGTCATGCAACAGGAACAGATCAACCCGCGCATCGGCCTGCGCCAGGCTGGCCGCCACATCGCCGATGATCAGCGTCAACACCACGCGGCCCTGTCCGAGCAGCAACCGGTGATAGCCGGGCGTCAACGGCGGCCAGGCGTTGGCGAGTTCGTCGGCGAGCGCACTCGTTGGAGCCGGCGCCATCGCGCGCAATTGCTGCGCCGTCGGCGGCGCAGCGTCGATCAGCAGATAATGCAGGCGTTGCGGCGCATCGGCATCGTCGGCAGCATCGGCAGCGTCGGCCTGCTCGCACAACGCCGCCCAGGCTTGCAGGAATGCAGCGCTGTAGCCGGTCTGCAAAATTGTGTAAACCGCGCGCCCGCGCCAATGCCGGCGCAAGGCGTCGTCGGTGAGACTGGCGGAGGGAAAAGCGGCTGGAGTCATGCGGGCATTCACGGTTCGGGAGCGGACATCGGCCGCAGCAGCAATATGATACGCTGTCCCTCCATCACGTTGCGGCAGGCGCCGGCCGGGTCTATCACCTTCGCCTCCGCCAGACCGCCGTTGGGGACACCTGCCATGCCGCTTCGCCTGCCACCGCTTTCTTCCCTGCGCTTCTTTGAAGCCGCCGGCCGCCATCAGAGTTTCAAGCTCGCCGCCGCCGAACTCAACGTCACTCCCAGCGCCGTCAGCCACGGCATCGTCAGCCTCGAACAAACCCTGGGCGTGGAACTGTTCGTCCGCGCGCCGCGCAGCCTGACGCTGACGGCGGCCGGCGCCGACTACCTGCACTACATCTCCAAGGCCTTCGAACTGATCGCCACCGGCACGCAGCGCCTGCCCGATCGCCGCGGCAGCAGCATTTCTGTGAGCTGTGCGCCGACGCTGGCCTCGCGCTGGCTGTTACCGCGCCTGCATGATTTCCGCACGCTGTGGCCGGATACCAATGTCACCGTCGACACCTCGCCGCGCCAAGTCAATTTGCCGACCGACGGTTTCGATTTCGCCATCCGCATGAGCCGTGCGCCGGTCGCCGATCCGGCCTGGCGCAAACTGTTTGGCGAGCAGCTGGTGCCGGTCTGCAGTCCGGCCTGTCGCGACAGCCTGCGCGGAGATGACGGCAAGCTCGATCTGCGCCGCGCCACGCTGATCCACGTCACCCAGGCCAGCGAAGACTGGCAGACCTGGCTCGCGCGTACCGGCACACCTGCCGGCACCGGCGGCGTCGACGCCCGTCGCGGCTTGCACGTCGACACCATCCAGCTGGCGTTCGAAGCGGCCATCGGCGGCCTCGGTGTGGCGCTCGGGCGACGTCCGCTGGTCGATCGCGATCTGGCCAGCGGCGTGCTGGTGGAACTCGGCAACGAGCTGCACACCGGACTGGTCGACGCCGAAACCGCCTACTGGCTGGTCAGCACCGAAGACGGCGGCGAGCGCGCCGACGTGGCCGGCTTCCGCAGCTGGCTGCTGGCGGAAGCGCAGGCGTCGGCACAGGCGGATTCATCTCGCTGAACCAGCGCGCCGTGCATGAGTGAGCCAGACTCACTCATCGTCAAAAACCTTTCCTTTGTCGCCGGATTGCGCCGCTGCTAATGTGCGGTTCTGTGATCGCAACGGAGACATCCATCATGTCCGCAACCACCCAGCCAGCTCCGGCTCACCTCTCTCCTCCCCTTTTCAGCGCCGGCAATCCCGCGCTGTGGGTCGTCGTCGCCGCCGCACTGGTGCTCAGCGTCGTCATGGGCACGCGCCAGACCTTCGGCCTGTACATCAATCCGTTTTCCTACGACCGCGGCTTGCCGGTCACGGTGATCGCCTTCGCCATCGCCCTGCACAATCTGGTCTGGGGCTTCGCGCAGCCGTTCGCCGGCGCCGCTGCGGACCGTTACGGCGCCACGCCGGTGGTGGCGTTCGGCGCCGTCACCTTCGCCGCCGGACTGGGGCTGGCGGCGGTGGCGCCGTCCGGCCTGCTGCTGGTCATCGGACTGGGACTGCTGGTCGGCATCGGCATCAGCTGCACCAGCTTCGGCGTGGTGCTGGCCTCGGTCGGCCGCGTCGCCACGCCGCAGCAGCGCAGCATGGCGATGGGCATCGCCAGCGCCGGCGGTTCGCTCGGCCAGGTGTTGCTGGTGCCGCTGGCGCAGATGGTGCGTGAGGGCGCCGGCGTGCCGGTCTCGCTGTTCGTGCTGGCGGTCATTGCGCTGGCGATTGCACCGGCCGGCCTGATCCTGGACCGGGGCCGCAAGAAATCCCCTGCATCCGTGACGCACGCCGCCGCCGAACCGGACACGTCTTCACTCAAGGAAGTGCTGGCCCTGGCCGGACGTCATCGCGGCTATCGCCTGCTGACCATCGGCTTCTTCACCTGCGGTTTCCAGCTGGCTTTCATCGGCACCCACCTGCCCGGCTACCTGATGCTGTGCCACATGCCGCTCGGCCTGGGCGCCACCGCGCTGGCGCTGATCGGCCTGTTCAACATGGCCGGCAGCTGGGGCTGCGGCTGGCTGGGCGGCCGCTTCCGCCAGCAATACGTGCTGGGCTGGCTGTACCTGATCCGCAGCGGGGCCATCGCGGTATTCCTGGCGCTGCCCACGACCGGCGCCTCGGTCATGGTGTTCGCCGCCGTGATGGGACTGACCTGGCTCGGCACGGTGCCGCTCACCAGCGGACTGGTGGCGAAAGTGTTCGGCACGCGGCACCTCGGCACGCTGTTCGGGGTGTGCTTCCTGAGCCACCAGCTCGGCTCCTTCCTCGGCGCCTGGCTGGGCGGCTATATGTTCGACCTGACCGGCTCGTACTCGCTGGTGTGGGGTGCGACGGTGGCGGCCGGCGTGCTGGCGGCGCTGCTGCATTTCGCCATCGGCGACAAGCCGGCTGACGCCAGCCCCGGCATGCTGGCGGCGGCGCTCAGCTGAAAAACCGGCTTGTAGAACGCAGTGCGTGCCGCACTCGCGCGGCGGTGGAAAACCGGGTGCGGCAAAACCCTTTAAAATCGTCCGCACTCCATCATCCATGCAGCCAGCCGCCCTGCGTTCACTTCATGCTCGCCATCTTCAATGTCGTCTTTCCGGTTTTCGCGCTGATCTTCCTCGGCTACCTGTGCCGCAAGCGCAATATCCTCAGCGTCAACGCCGCCAGCGAACTGAACCGCTTCGTCATCTATCTGGGCCTGCCGGCGCTGCTGTTCGATTCGATCGCGCGGCTCACGCCCGCCGACTTCAGCAACCTGCGCTTCATCGCGGTATTTGCCATCGGCATCGCGGTGGTGTTCGTGCTGACGGCCTGGATCAAGTATCGCCAGGGCGCGGCGGCCGGCGACATCATCATCGACAGCCTCGGCACCTCGTACGCCAACGTCGGCTTTATCGGCATCCCGCTGTGCCTGCTGGCCTTCGGCCGCGACGGCATGCCGCCGGCCGTGATCGCCATGGTGATGACCGCCTGCCTGCTGTTCGCCATCGCTATTGTGCTGCTGGAAATCTGCCTGCACGCCGAGAAGCACATCGGCCGCAGCCTCCTCAAGACCGGCAACTCGCTGATCCGCAATCCCATCCTGATCGCACCGATCCTCGGCAGCCTGGTGGCGGCCGGCGGCTTTGCGCTCCCGACCGGCGTACAGCAGTTGTTCAAGTTGCTGGGGGCGGCCGCCAGTCCGTGCGCGCTGGTGTCGCTGGGCCTGTTCCTGGCGCAGCCGATCGAGAACAAACAGGCCGGCTCGGTGAGCCTGCTGGTCGGCTTCAAGCTGTTGCTGCATCCGGCCGTCACGGCGCTGTTCGCCTACTGGATCCTGCCGCTGCCGAAGATGTGGGCCGACACCGCGCTGCTGTTGTCGGCCATGCCGATCGGCACCGGTCCGTTCATGCTGGCCGAACTGTACCGGCGCGAAGCGGCATTGATGTCGCGCGCCATCCTGATTTCCACCACGACGTCGCTGCTGACGATCACGCTGATCCTGGCGTGGATCGCCCATTGAGGAAACCCGCGCATGAAAATCCAGATCGCCTCCGACCTGCATCTTGAACGGATGACGCCGAAGTTTCCCGGCTACCGCGCCATCGCGCCTGCCGACGCCGACCTGCTGATCATCGCCGGCGACATCCACCACGGCGACGCGGCGATCGCGGCCTTCGCCGACTGGCCGGTTCCGGTGCTGTATGTGCACGGCAACCACGAGGCCTATCACGCGCAATATCCGCAAGTGGTCGGCGACATCGGCCGCAGCGCGCAAGCCTCGGGCGAGCGGGTGCGTCATCTGGAGAATGCCGTCGCGGTCGAAGGCGGCGTGCGCTTTCTCGGTTGTTGCCTGTGGACCGACTACGCCTTGCAACAAGAGGGAACGCCCGCGCTGACGCTGGACGCTGCGATGGAACAGGCCGGCAACATCCTGTTCGACCATCGCGTGATCACCATGCCGGGCGGCGTGCTATTCACGCCGCAGGATGCGCTGCAATTGCACCGGCGTTCGCGCGCCTGGCTGGAGCAGGAACTGGCGCGCCCCTTCGATGGCAAAACCGTGGTGATCACGCATCATGGTCCGCATCCGCAGTCGGTGCATGAGCGCTTCGCCGGCTCGCCGCTGAACCCCGGCTTCATCAGCGACCTCACGCCGTTGCTGGCGCAGGCAGACCTGTGGGTGCACGGCCATGTGCATGACAGTTTCGACTACACGGTCGCGAACTGCCGCGTCGTGACCAATCCGCGCGGCTATGCGCTCAACCTGAAACAGGCGGCGACGCTCGATGACATCGAGTGGGAGAATCCGGCCTTCGATCCGCAGCTGGTGATCGCGATCTGAGAGAGCCAGGCGTCAGCGCGCGCTGAACTCCAGCGTGGTGACCTGCGTGTCGTTCTTTTCCTGCAGCAGCTCGACGAACCGCTCGGGCGGCACCGGCGGGCTGAACAGGTATCCCTGCATTTCGTCGCAGCCGTGCTGGCGCAGATAGGACAGCTGCTCCTCGGTTTCCACGCCTTCGGCGATCACGTGCAGCTTGAGGCTGTGCGCCAGCGAGATGATGGAGACCGTGATGGCCGCGTCGTCGGCATCGAGCGTGATGTCGCGCACGAAGGACTTGTCGATCTTGAGCACGTCGATCGGAAATTTCTTCAGGTAAGACAAGCTGGAATAGCCGGTGCCGAAATCGTCGATCGACAGATGCACGCCGAGGTCCTTGAGTTCGCGCAGGATGCCGATGGCGTGTTCGACGTCAGTCATCACCAGGCTTTCGGTCAGTTCCAGTTCGAGGAAATCGGCGTCGAGTCCGGTCTCCTGCAGCACCTTGGCGATCGACGACACCAGGTCTTTCTGTACGAACTGGCGCACCGACAAATTGACCGAGACGCGCATGTTTCCCAGCCCGGCTTCCTGCCATGCGCGCACCTGCTCGCAGGCGGTGCGGATCACCCATGAACCGATGGGCAGAATCAGGCCCGTCTCTTCGGCCAGGCTGATGAAGCGCGCCGGCGACACCATGCCCAGCTCCGGATGGTTCCAGCGGATCAGCGCCTCCATACCAACGATCCGGCCGCTGCGCAGATTGATCTTGGGCTGGTAATGCAACAGGAATTCATTGCGCTCCAGCGCGATGCGCAAATCGCCTTCGATGCGCAGGCGTTCCAGCGCCTGCGCGTTCATCGCGGGCGTGTAGAACTGATAGTTGTCGCGACCGCTCTGCTTGGCGCGGTACATCGCGATGTCGGCGTGCTTGACCAGCACCTCGGCGTCGCGACCGTCGTCGGGATAGGCGGCCACGCCGATGCTGCAGGTCGGGAAGAAGGTATGCCCCTCGATCGTCATCGGCGCCGCCACGGCTTCCTGGATGCGATGCAGGTGACGCGTATCGAGACCGATGCCGGTGTACTCGGACATGACGATGACGAACTCGTCGCTGCCCAGGCGCGCGATGGTGTCGGTGTCGCGCACTGCCGCCCGCAAACGGCCGGCGATGGTTTTGAGCAGCAGGTCGCCGGCCTTGTGGCCGAGAGTGTCGTTGACGAACTTGAAGCGGTCGAGATCGACGAACACCACCCACAGCGAACGCTGGTAACGCTCGGCGTAGGCCATCGCTTCTTCCAGCACCTTGCGCAGCATATTGCGGTTGACCAGACCGGTCAGCACGTCGCGGTTGGCCTGAAATTCCAGTTCCGCCTCATAACGCTTCATCGATGTGATGTCGTACAGCGCGGCGACGAAATGCGTGACCGTACCCTGCTCGCTCTTCACCGGCGCGATGTACAAGTCGTTCCAGACTTCGGCGCCGCTCTTGTTGTGGTTGCGCAGCACGACATTACCTTCGCGTTGCTCGCGCATGGCGCTCCAGATTTCCTCGAAGCCGTGGGCATGGGCATCGGCGCCGCTGTCGCTTTCCAGCATGCGGATGCTATGCCCGATCACTTCCCCGGCGCTGTAGCCGGTGATGCGCTCGAACGCCGGATTGACGTATTCGATCGGATAGTCGGGTGCAGTCGCCTGCATGATGATGATGGCGTTGGCGCTCGCTTCGATGGCGCGCTGGCGCAGTTGCAGTGCCTGCTCGGCCTGCTGGCGCGCGTGGATGTCTTCCTTGAGCAGCACGTTGGTCAGGCGCAGCTCGGCGGTGCGCTCGTCGACGGTGCGCTGGATGCGGCGCGAGCGCATCGACAGCGTGTACAGGTAGGCCGCCGCCAGCAACGTCAGCAAGGTGCCGGCGCCGAGGATCAGCAGCGAGTTGGAATGATTGGAGGTCAGCGAGATGGGCGCCGATCTCGCTTCCAGGTGCCACGGCTGGCCGGCGATGTTGAAGGTGCGGCGAATGCGCACCGGCTTGCGATAGCCGAGCCATGAGGGCAGCAGCGATTTGCTGGCGCTGCTCTCGCTGCGATAGACCAGATCCACCGGATCGGCGTGCTCGCCGATAAACACGCTGATGTCGACGTCTTCGCGCCGCAGCGGACCGGCCGCGTTGAAAATCCGTTGCAGCAACACGCGCGCATGGAACACCGCAGTGGTGTCGCCGATCACCGCCGCCCGGCGCTGCGCCAGCGTGTCGAGCGGCATGCCGGCGCGATACACCGGCATCAGCACCAGCAGGCCGCGTTCATTGGTGGACGCCTGGGCGAGCCGGAACGCGCCGGTCGAGACCGGCTTGCCGCTGTCAATGGCCAGCTCCAGCGCCTGCATCACGGTGGCGTTGGCCGACATGTCGAGGCCGAGCGCGGGACGGTTGCCTTGCAGCGGTTCAAGATAATCGACCACCAGGTAGCGCTCGCGGATCGGCGACGGCACGGTCTTGCCCTCCACCATCGCGTTGATGCCGAAGCCCGGATAGCGCGCCTGCATGGCGCTCTCGAAACCGGCGCGTTCGCCGCGCGTGATGAAGCGCTGGAAGCTGAAGGCCTGTACGTGCGGGTACTTCTCCACCAATGGTGCGGTGAAGGTGTGGAATTGCTCGCGGGTGGGGTTGTCGACGGTGGCGAACAAACGATTGATGACGGTCAGCACCTGCACCGCTTCTTCGAGTCCGCGCTGCAGCGTGGTCACGCGCACCAGCGCGCGCCGCTCGAAGTCGAGATTGAAGGCGTCATCTTCCAGCTTGCAGGTCGCAAGGAACAGCAAAGCCGTCACGCCAAAGCCGATGATCAGCGTCAGCGACACCGAGATCGAGGCTCCTATGCGTTTGATCGCTTTGTACATGCGGGGGTGACATTTTCGTGACCGGTATGAGGTCATCATAAACGCGCCACCCGGCGCACAGACGCCTTATTGATTAATTTTTTTCCAACTTTATTGAGAGAAAGTTTTGCTGCGCAGACCGTCGCCGGGCCTCCCCGAAATTGCGCAAGGCTGTCCTACAGAGAAAACTGTTGCCCCGCGTAGCGCCTCACCAGAACGGGGCGTGCAGCAATGCAAAACACGCCATGAAATGCGGCGCGTTATTGTGTCCTGCAGGAAATGTTAGTGCGGAGCGCCATGCTGCAACTGCGGCATTTTTACCACGCAGTGTCCTTGCCCGGTGCCTGCCGCCGCTCTTGCTCCTGACTCTGCTCGATCGCCTGGGCTTGCATGAATGCCGTAAAGGAACGTTCGATGGTGGCGCGCTCGATGTCCTTGGTGATGAACACGATGCGCGTGCGGCGATCTTCCGACGGCCAGGCCGGCAGCGTCACGGTCGGATGGAAGATGTGCTGCACGCCGTGGATCACGGTCGGCTTGTCTTCGCCGGCGAGATTGACGATACCTTTGATGCGCAGGATGTTCTGGCCCTTGAACCCGACCAGCAGGCTCAGCCATTCATCGAACAGATGCGGCTCGATCGGCTTGTCGAAGCTGAAGCAGAAGGCGCGGATGTGATCGTCGTGGCGGTTGATGTCGTGGCCGTGGTCTTCGTGTGCGTGCTTGTGATGGTGATGGTGATGGTGATGGCCATCATGCGCATGATCGTGGCCGTGCGTGTGCGGCGGTTCGTACGCTTCTTCGCTGAGCCAGCGCTCGACGTCGGGCGTCTTGTCGGCCGCCCTGAACAGGCCGGCGTCGAGCAGCTGCTGCGGCGCCACCTGGCCTTGCTGCGAGAGGATTTGTTGCGCGCCCGGATTGATCTGTTGCAGGCGCGCCTGCAAATCCTGCAGCGCTGCCGCGTCGGCCAGGTCGCTCTTGGTCAGCAGCACGCGATCCGCCACCGCGGCCTGCTGTACCGCTTCGATATGGTTGTCCAGCGTCTGGTTGCCGTTGACGGCATCGACGGTGGTGATGACGCCATCGAGCCGGTACTTGGACGCGATGAAATTGTCGGTCATCAGCGTGTGCAGGATCGGGATCGGCGAGGCCAGTCCGGTGGTCTCGATGATGACGCGATTGAACTTGCGCTTGCCGCCTTCGGCGAAACGCCAGGTGATGTCCTTGAGGGTCTTCTTGAGGTCGCCGCGGATGGTGCAGCACAGGCAGCCGCTGCTCATCTCGACCACGACTTCATCCTGGCTGTGCGCCACCAGCAAATGGTCGAGGCCGATCTCGCCGAACTCATTGATGATGACCAGCGTGTCCTTGAGCTCGGGCTGGGCCACAAGGTAGTTCAGCAGCGTGGTCTTGCCGCTGCCGAGGAAGCCGGTCAATAGCGAGATCGGGATCAGTGCGGGAGTGTCTGGTGTCATTTTGGTCATGGATGGGACGGCTTCCGTCACGGATTCAATCGCGCTTAATCGTTGTCGTGCGACGGCAGCAGATGGCCCAGCTTGGTGGCTTTGGTGCGAAGGTAGCGGAGGTTGAAGGGGTTGCGATTTTCCACCAGCGGCACGCGCTCCAGTACCTCGATGCCGTTTTCCACCAAGGCGTTGACCTTGCGCGGGTTGTTCGTCATCAGGCGCAGGCCCTTGATGCCGAGGTGATCGGCCATCGGCACCACCATGGTGTAGCGCCGCATGTCGGCCGGGAAACCGAGTTGCAGGTTGGCCTCGACCGTGTCGGCGCCGCCGTCCTGCAGATGGTAGGCGCGCACCTTGTTGAGCAGGCCGATGCCGCGGCCTTCCTGGCGCAGGTAAAACACCACGCCGCGCTTTTCCTTTGCAATGCGCCGCAGAGCGGCTTCAAGTTGCGCGCCGCAATCGCAGCGCTGGCTGAACAGCGCGTCGCCGGTCAGGCATTCGGAATGCACGCGCGCCAGCACCGGCTCGCCGTTGCCGACGTCGCCCAAGGCCAGGGCCAGGTGTTCCTTGCCGGAAACGTGGTCGACGAAAGCGTGCAGTTGGAAAGTGGCCCACGGCATCGGCAATGCGCAGGAGCTGACGAATTCCAGGTTTTCTTCCGGAATGGCGACGTCTGTTTCGATGTTTTCTGGTGACGACATGATGAACAACCTTTGTAATGGCGCCGCAATGGGTACATTGGGCGCAGCCGCGTATCTTACAACGCGGCTCCAATTATTTCAGGCTGGCCCTGCGGTTCTTCAAGCCCGGGCGGGCGTTTTTTGTCGTAAACACAAGCGCGGCCCGGAGGCCGCGCTGGTTTCATGCACCGGCAGGAGCGATCAACGGTCGCGATTCTTGCCCGGCAGCAGGCGCACCAGCAAGGCGCCCAGCGAAGTCACCGTTGCCAGACCGACCACACCGATCCAGCCCCATTGCGCCAGCAACAGGCTGCCCAGCGCCGCGCCGGCCGCCATGCCGATGAACATGCCGACAAACAACACGGCATTGAGACGGCTGCGGGCGCCCGGTTCGATGCTGTAGACGATAGTCTGATGCGCCACCAGCGTGGCCTGCACGCCCAGGTCGAAACCGATTGCCGCCAACGCCAGCAACCACAGCTGGCCGCTGGTCGAGAAGGCCGGACCGAACGCCATCGCCACGAAGGACAGGATGGCCAGGCCGATGCCCAGGCGGGTTACCAGTTCAGGGCCTTTCTTGTCCGAGATGCGGCCGGCCAGCGGCGCAGCCAGGGCTCCCGCAGCGCCTGCCAGGCCGAAGGCGCCGGCGGCGGCGCTGCCCAGATGGAACGGCGCGGCATGCAGCATCACCGCCAGCGTCGACCAGAAGGCGCTGAAGCCGACCGACAGCAAACCCTGGGCCATTGCGGCGCGACGCAGCGCAGGATGTTTTTCCACCAGCTTGCCCAGCGAACCCAGCAAAGCGCCGTACGACAGATGCGTGGTCGCCTTGAAGCGCGGCAGGCCGCGCCACGCGGCGATGCCGATCAGGGCGATGCTGACCGAAGCCGCCACGAACATGCTGCGCCAGCCGAAGTGCTCGGCGACGAAACCGCTCAGCACGCGCGACAGCAGGATGCCGAGCAGCAAGCCGGTCATGACGGTGCCGACCACCTTGCCGCGGCTCTGTTCCGGGGCCAGGGTGGCGGCGGCCGGGACGATGTCCTGCGCCAGCGTCGCCGACAAGCCGATCGCCAGGCTGGCGACGAGCAGCACCGCGATGCCCGACGACGCGCCGGCCAGCAGCAAAGCGCCGGTCAGCACGGCCGCCTTGATCAGGATGATGCGGCGGCGATCATAACGGTCGCCCAGCGGCGCCAGCAGCAGGATGCCGAGCGCGTAACCGAGCTGGGTCAGCATCGGCACCATGCCGATGGCGCGGTCGGAGGCACCGATGTCGGCGCCGAGAATGCCCAGCATCGGCTGCGAGTAATACAGCGAGGCCACCGCCAGACCAGCGCCGGACGACAGCAGGAGCAGCAGCGAGGCCGGAAGCTGATGGACCGCTGCGGACGCGACCGTGGCGCCGTGACTTGTATGCGTATTCTGAATGGAAGACATGATGGCTACCCCTTTTATTGATTGACGGGGTGGAGTTTGCGCGCCATTGCTGCGCTGCGGTAGTAGCACGGCGCGCAGAATTGTTATACGCTGCCCGTATGAGCAAAGCGACCATCTCGGCTCCCGCCGCCCTTCCTTCGTCTTCCGGCCCCTCGGATCGCATCGAACTGATCCAGACGTTCGTGCGCATCGTCCAGGCCGGCAGCCTGTCGGCCGCCGCGAGCCAACTCGACACCACGCAGCCGACCATCAGCCGCCGCCTGCAATTGCTGGAGCGTTCGCTGGGCGTGCGCCTGCTGCAACGTTCCACGCATGCGATGAAGCTGACCGAGGACGGCGAGCGTTGCTACGAACGCGCGCTCGACCTGCTGGCCGGCTGGGAATCCTTCCAGTTCGATGTGCGCGGCGCCGGCGTCGAGGCCGAGGGCTCGCTGCGCGTGGTGGTGCCGAATGCCTTCGGGCAACGGCAACTGATCGCGCCGCTAGCCGAGTTCATGCGGCGCCATCCGGCGATCACGGTGGAATGGCTGCTGTACGACCGCGTCGCCGACTTCATCGCGCACGGCATCGACTGCGCGATCCAGGTCGGCGAAGTCAGCGACCCCGCCGTGGTGGCGATCCGGCTGGCCGAAGTGCCGCGCATGATGGCGATCGCGCCGGCGTTGCTGGCGCAGCATCCGGCGCCGACGCATCCGCGCGACCTGGCGGCGATGCCGTGGCTGGCGATCCCGCAGTTTTACCGGCGCGACATCACGCTGAAAAACACCGTCACCGGCGAAGTCACCGAAGTGGCGTTCCAGCCGCGCCTCAGTTCCGACAGCCTGTATGCACTGACCAATGCGGCGGTGGAAGGCGTCGGCCTGCTCCTAGGTTCGGCGTGGCTGCTGGCGGAACACATCGAGCAAGGCCGGCTGGTGCCGCTTTTGCCCGAGTGGGAAGCCGCGCCGCTGCCGGTGTCGATCATTTATCCGTATGCGCGCTTTTATCCGGCGCGGTTGCGCTACTTCGTCGACACCATGCGCGAAGCGATGCCGGCGGCGGTCGGCAGCGCCGCGCGCTGGACGGTGCGCTGAGTCATTTTTTCATGGACGGCGTGCCGGCACTCGTTTCACCAACAGGCGTGGGATGCGTTCCGGGAATGCCGACGCGGATCAATTCCGAAAAGCGCGCATCGTTCCCTGCCGCGAGCGCCCGCTCTGTAATGCGGCTGCGCGCATGCAGGGTGGCGTAATCGAATCCCGGCGTCAGGCCGCCGACGTCGTAGGCATATTCGGCAAGATAACCCGACGCCAGCAAACGATAATCGAACGGCAATTGCGGATTGATTGCGCGCGCCAGGTCGAACACGATCGTCGTGCAATTGCTGGTCAGGGTGTTGTAGAAGGCCGGTTCACGTTCGAGCTTGGCGGCTTCACCGGCATAACCGGCGAACAGCTTGCGCAAGGTGGCCGGCTCGACCTGCAAGCGATACAGATACACATCTTCCCCGCGCACATTGCTGCGCACGCGCAGAATGTCGCGCTCCTCGCTGGCCACCAGCACGGCCTCGAACTTGCGGAAGAAACCGCCAAGCGCCGAAAAGCTCTCGCCCTTCTCCTTCCGGATCTCCACCGAAAACGTCAGATAGCGGCCGTCGTCGAAACCGAAAGACACCAGCGTGTGCGCAATCGCCGGTCCCATCCAGTACGACAGCACCAGATCAGCGCTGACCAAACGGCCGAGATCATAGTTGCGATCCTCCCAGCGCACGGTGTAGTCGGTCTCGCTACGCCAGTCGAAGTTGCGCACGTTGGTCAGGTGCGCGTGATTGCCGTCGATGTCGATATGCAAAAGGCGCGCAACCTCATCGGCCCAGATACGATCATGCGAGGGCTTGAGCGTGCTCCACCAGCCCAGCATGCCGGCGAACAGCACGGCAAACCCGAGCAGCGGACGCCAGCGTCGTCGCCACAGGCCGTTCAGCGCCGCCAGCACGGCCAACGCGAGCACAGCCACAGCGACCGTCCGGATCTGCGCCGGCGCCTGCAACTGATACCACAAGGCGAAACCGGACCATACCCCGGCCAGCGTGGTCAGCACACTGAGCACGAGGCACAGCGCGATGAAGAAAAATCGGCGCAAGCGTCGCCCCTGGTTCATGCCGCTCACTGCCGCCGCATCACCATCTGCACCGAGCCCTGGCCGTGGCATTCGAAGGCCAGCGAGACATCGGTCAGCAGCTTGGCCGAGCAAGTGGTCTGCTGGTCGAGCCAGCTCAGCGTGCTGCCGCTGACGGTGCCGCTGGCGCTGATCGGAACGGTCGGGAAGTTGCCTTCCATGGTGCCGGTGATGGCTGCCTTGCCTGCCGCGGTGGTGGCGAAGTTCAAGGTCCAGCGTTGCGCCGAGCCGAAGGAGTTGCTGCCGGCGCCGGCCCACTGGCCGTCAAACAGGGTCGGTTTGAGTTCCGCGTTCTCGGGTTTCTTTTCAACCGGCACCGGCGTCATCGCGACCTGCCTGCATACTTGGCAACTGATCTCGGTGATGTTGGCGCGGCTGATCTGCTTCGGTCCCCAGATGGTGTCGGCGCCGGTATTGCCGCTGACCAGCACGTTGAAATACGGCGTGCCGTCGACGTAGTAATTGACTTTGGAACACGCCGGCGCGGAAGACGTAAAGCGCAGTTCCGATGCATACGAACCGAGGGTGGTCGCCTCCACCGGCTTGACCGCGATGGAGGCCGAACACGTCCCCACGCTCTGCTGGCAATCGCAGCTTGCTTCAGCTGCGCGCACGGCGAGAGGTGCGGATGAGAGGGCGACGGCTGCCGCCAGCATCAGGGCGGTTCGATATGCCCCCTGAGCACTATGAGATTGCCTGATCCGATAAAACAATTCCATCATCGCCGACTCCCCTTTTTTGACTACCTGCCCCCGAGGCTGACACTTTGGCTTGCAACACGGTGCTGCCATGGTACACCGCCGTATTGTTCATGTTGCGCATACCGTGCGCCGCATCGGCGGCCACGACGGATTGCGCGATTCCGAATGGCGTCCTCAAGCTGAACGCAAGCTGAGAAAAACCTGACACGCGCATGACCGGATTGTCATATGTTCGTCATGCTTCTGTCCGACAGCGCGGCGCAGAATGTGTTCCACGATGACCGCAGCCCTCCTTCATGTTTCCCCTCTAGCCATGCGGTCTGCATGGCTGACTGCGGTTGTCGTCTGACTTTTTTGGAGAACACACCATGCGTAAATTATCCCTCGCCTTCGCCGCCCTGGCCCTGACTTCCGCTGCCGGCGCCTACGCCGAAGCCCCCTATCCGGTCGAACAGCCCTTCGTTTCCAGCCTCAGCCGCGCCGAAGTCAAACAGGAACTGATCCAGGCCCAGCAGCAAGGCCAGATCGCGGACGGCGACAACTATCCGGCCCTCTCGCAAGCCTCGTCGCACCTGAGCCGCCAGGATGTGCGCCAGGAGTTGCAGCACGCACAAAACATGCATGACGACGCCACGTACGCCGGCGCCTGATGCTGAATGCTTGATGCCTGAAGTTTGATCCGTAGTGGAAATCGCCTGCTGCGCTGCTGATGGTGCAAGGCCGGCAGGAAGGATGCAAGCGGCTGCGACGCGCATCATGGACATGCGTCCATGCGCGCCGGCCGCCGATACGAAAAAGCGGATCTGCCATATTACGCAGATCCGCTTTTTTACGTGATGCCTACTTGATGCTTTAGTACTTCTTTGGTGCTTGCCCGGCGATTACTTCACCGAAGCCAGCGCTGCGTTGAGCGTGGCGCTCGGACGCATGACTGCGCTGACCTTCTTCGGATCGGCCAGGAAGTAGCCGCCGATGTCGACCGGATTGCCTTGCACTGCCTTGAGTTCAGCCGTGATCTTGGCTTCGTTCTCGGTCAATGTCTTGGCCAGCGGCGCAAACTTCGCCGCCAGTTCGGCGTCTTCCTTTTGCGCGGCCAGTTCCTGCGCCCAGTACATGGCCAGGTAGAAATGGCTGCCGCGGTTATCCAGCTCGCCGGTCTTCGGCGATGGCGACTTGTTGTTGTCCAGCAGCTTGCCGGTTGCATCGTCGAGCGCCTTGCCCAGCACTTGCGCCTTCTTGTTGCCGGTCTTGATGCCCATGTCTTCCAGCGATACCGCCAATGCCAGGAACTCGCCCAGCGAATCCCAGCGCAGATGGTTCTCTTCCACCAGTTGCTTGACGTGCTTCGGCGCCGAACCGCCCGCGCCGGTTTCGTACATGCCGCCGCCCGCCATCAGCGGAACGATGGACAGCATCTTGGCGCTGGTGCCCAGTTCCATGATCGGGAACAGGTCGGTCAGGTAGTCGCGCAGGATGTTGCCGGTCACCGAGATGGTGTCGAGGCCGCGGATGACGCGTTCCAGCGTGTAACGCATGGCGCGCACTTGCGACATGATCTGGATGTCCAGGCCCTTGGTGTCGTGATCCTTCAGGTAAGTCTCGACCTTCTTGATCAGTTCGGCTTCGTGCGGACGGTATGGGTCCAGCCAGAACACGGCCGGCATGCCGGAGTTGCGTGCGCGCGTGACGGCCAGCTTGACCCAGTCGCGGATCGGTTCGTCCTTGACCTGGCACATGCGCCAGATGTCGCCTTGCTCGACATTTTGCGTCAGCAGGACTTCGCCGGTGGCGAGGTCGACGATATTGGCCACGCCGTCTTCGGCGATTTCGAATGTCTTGTCGTGCGAACCGTATTCTTCCGCCTTTTGCGCCATCAGGCCGACGTTAGGCACGGTGCCCATGGTGGTCGGATCGAAGTTGCCGTTGGTTTTGCAGAAGTTGATGACTTCCTGGTAGATACGGGCGAAGGTGCTTTCCGGGATCACTGCCTTGGTGTCTTGCGGCTTGCCGTTGGCGTCCCACATCTTGCCGCCGATACGGATCATGGCCGGCATCGATGCATCGACGATCACGTCGTTCGGTGCGTGCAGGTTGGAAATGCCCTTGGCCGAGTCGACCATCGCCAGCGACGGACGGTGTTCGTGACAGGCGTGCAGGTCGCGGATGATTTCTTCTTTCTTCGACGACGGCAGGGACTCGATCTTTTCGTACAGGTTGACCAGGCCGTTGTTGACGTTCACGCCCAGTTCGTCGAACAACTTGCCGTGCTTGGCGAAGGCTTCCTTGTAGAAGATCTTGACGGCGTGGCCGAACACGATCGGGTGCGACACCTTCATCATGGTCGCCTTGACGTGCAGCGACAGCATCACGCCGGTCTTGCGCGCATCTTCAAATTGCTCTTCGTAAAACTCGCACAGCGCCTTCTTGCTCATGAACATGCTGTCGATGATTTCGCCGGCCTTCAGGGCAACCTTGGGCTTGAGGACCGTGGTCTTGCCGCTCTTGCCGACCAGCTCCATCTTGACGTCGCGCGCGGCGCCGATGGTCATGGATTTTTCACCGTGGTAGAAGTCGCCATGCTTCATGTGCGCCACGTGGCTGCGCGAGGCCATGCTCCACTCGCCCATGCTGTGCGGATGCTTGCGGGCGAAACGCTTGATCGATGCCGGTGCGCGGCGGTCGGAATTGCCTTCGCGCAGGACCGGGTTGACGGCGCTGCCCAGCACCTTGGAGTAGCTCTTCAGGATTTCTTTCTCTTCGTCGGTCTTCGGATCTTCCGGCAGGTCGGGGATCGCATAGCCGCGCGATTGCAGTTCGCGGATCGCGGCTTGCAGCTGCGGCACCGAGGCGCTGATGTTCGGCAGCTTGATGATGTTGGCGTTCGGGTCCTGGGTCAGCTGGCCCAGCGCGGCGAGATTGTCCGGGACACGCTGTTCAGGTGTCAGACGGTCCGGGAATTCGGCCAGAATCCGCGTGGCCACCGAGATATCGCTTTCAACGACGTTGACGCCGGCCGGCGCGGTGAACGTCCTGATGATGGGCAGCAGAGAGTAGGTCGCCAGCAGTGGCGCCTCATCAGTCAGCGTATAGATGATGGTGGAATTATCAGTAGTCACGGTGATGTCCTTGCGGGGTTGGTGTTTGATGAGCCGTCTCGGAGGCTGCCGCACCATCAAGGGGGCCGGACATGGCGAAGCGGAAGATACTGGTAGTACCTGGCTTGCCTGCCCGACGGCGCAATGCGTCGGATTGATGTTGCAACAACTTCGTATTGTAGTGGCGCTTCCTTTCATGAACCTGTAAGAACCGGTTCACGATCTGTAGCGAGAGGCCGTTTTCTGCTGCCACTGCCTTGGCGCCAACACAAAAACAACCCGTATTTTAGCGCGAAACCGTCGAAAACCGTTGAAGACCGGGCCTGATGGCTTCGAAGCCGGCCTTGCCGGACTGCATCTTTAGCACCGGATTGCGCGGCGAAGCCGTCAACGGCGGTCAAATCCTGCCAAACCAGCGCGATTTCCCGCCCTCGCGCCGGGGATAAAATCTCCGCGGCAAACCCGGCGCCACCTTCGGCAACGTCAGGGCTCGCCGGCCGGCAGCGCCGCAACGATGCTGCGGAAGGCCGCCACCGTCAGCGCCTCATCCTGCTCGTTGCCGTGATCGCTGAGCTTGACGATGACGGTGTCGCTGACCGGATCGATGTAGACATACTGGCCGTGGATGCCGATCGCGGTGTAATCGCGTGGCGCGCTGCCGCCGTCGCGGGCGGCGGGTTGGCGCGGCAGCCACCAGCCGCGGCCGTAGGCGAAATCGGCATCGGCCGCGCCGGCTTCCGGCGGCCGCTGCATCCACGCCGCCGGCAGCACCTGGACATCGCCCGCGCGGCCCTGGTGCAAATGCAGCAGGCCGTAACGGGCGAAATCGACGGCGCGCGCGTTCACGCAGCAAAAGCTTTTTTCCACGCCCTGCTTTTTGCTGTCGACGCTCCAACTGGCGCCGTAGGCTGCGCCCATCGGCTGCCACAACTTGCGCTCCAGATAGCGCGTGGCCGGCTCGCCGGTAGCGGCCGACAGCACCATGCCCAGCAGCAGGTAATCGACGCTGCGGTAGGTGAATCCCTGTCCCGGCGTAAACGCGGTCTTGTCCAGCCCGCGCAGGAAACGCTTCAGATCGGTGGTGATGTACATGTAGGCGATCTGCGAAAACGCGCTGTCGTACTTCTCTTCGACGCGAATGCCGGATCGCATGTTGAGCAGGTCATCGACGGTCAGCGTGGCGAATTTCTCCGGCAGGCCGGGTACATACTTGCGCACCGGATCCGACAGCGCCGCAATCTTGCCTTCGGCCAGCGCCACGCCGACCAGGTCCGACAGCATCGACTTGGCCACCGAATACGACGGAAACACCGTGGCGCGCTGCGCGCCCTGCGGATAATGTTCGTAGACCAGGCGGCCATGCTGCACCACCAGCAAGGCGTTGGTATGGGTCTCGCGGAGAAAATCGGCGAAGCCGATGCGACCGCCGCCGCGCCACGCCACTTCGGGCGCCAGACCGATCTTGCGCTCTTCAAACACGGCCGGTACGGCGGCTGCCGCCACCGGCGCGCCGTCGAAATATTCCCAGCTGCGCGAAGGCGGCTGCCAGTCCAGCGCCAGCCCGATCAACGCCGGCGGCGACGGCAAACGCGCCACGCCAGTGGCGGCGTAGGACAAGGCGATCAGGACCAGGGCGGCGCCGATGGCACGAGTGGTGCGGGTAGTCCGGGTAGTGCGGGCGGTGCGGACTGGAGTTTTCTTGGGAATTGGCACGGGTGGTTTATCGCTAAAAAGAGGCCGGCAAGGGAGACGCGCACAAGCTTAATCGAATCGCCCCACCCGTGGTGGTGCGACGCCTTGCCTGCTGCAGAAAATGGACCTCAGGCAGTCCCGGCATAACTGGCGATGGCGCGCCGTGCGATCGTCAGGGCGGCATCGAGTTCGGCGGCCTTGACGGTGCAATCGGAGGCGGACGCGGCGCCCGAGAGCAGGCCCTCCAGTTCGCCGGCCAGCCGCTGCACGTCAATCACCGCCAAGGTGCCGGCGCTGCCGCGCAACTTGTGCGCCAGGGTTTTGGCTTGCGGCAATTCTCCGGCGTGGATGTGCGCCAGGATCTCGCTGCCGGTCTTGCCGTATTGCTCGGCGAACTTGCCGAGGAACTTGCGATAGAGGTCTTCGCTGCCCCAGGCTTCCAGGCCGACGGCGACATCGATGCCGGACAGATCCTGCGCCGGTGCCGCGGCCGATCCTGTGGCCCCTGCGCCTTCCACGCCGACCGTGGCGCTCGGGAACACGGTCGTGACCGCCGCGGACGGATATGCGGTCGCCGGCGCATTGCGGCGCCGTTCGAGTTCATCAGCGGACAGGTGCGCGATGTGCTGGCGCACCATCGAGATGATCTGATCGACGTTGTAGGGCTTGGACAGAAAACCGTTCATGCCGGCCGCCATTGCCGCTTCCTGCTGCGCCTTGAAGGCGCCGGCGGACAGCGCGATCACCGGCAGCTCGCGCAGTTGCAGCGTGTCACGGATTTCATGCGTAGCGGTGTAGCCGTCCATGACCGGCATCTGGATGTCCATCAGCACCAGGTCGACGTCCTGCGCATGTTCGCGCAGCCAGTCGACCGCTTCCTGGCCGTCGGCGGCGGTGAACACTTCGGCGCCGTCGGCTTCGAGGATGCGCTTGGCGACTTCGCGGTTGATTTCGCTGTCGTCGACCACCAGCACGCGCACGCCGGTGATGCGGTCGTCGCGCGCGGCGAAGGCCGGCGATGCTGTTTCGCTGTCGCTCCCACCCCTGGTTTCGCTGCGATGCTGGCGCACGTGGATGATGGTGTTATACAAGGTCGACGGCGTCACCGGCTTGGTGATCACGGCGTCCACCAGTTCGGCGTCGGGCGCATTGAGCACCTCATCGCGCGCATATGCCGTGACCATGATGACGATGGGCGGCCGGCCTTGCGGCGAGGAGGCGTCGCGGATCGCCCTGGCGGCTGCCAGTCCGTCCATGCCGGGCATCTTCCAGTCGAGCAGGTAGATGTCGTAGTACAGGTTGTGACGCAGCCGCGTCATGGTCTTCGATACTGCGTCCTGGCCGGAGTCCACCACGTCGACCTGCCAGCCCATCGACTTGATGGTGTCCGACAGCATAGCGCGTGCAGTGGCGTTGTCGTCGGCCACCAGCACACACAGCGGACCGTCCGCCGGCAATTGGACGGCGGTGGGCTGCATCGCCTGGAACGGCAGCATGAACCAGAACTGGCTCCCCTTGCCGGGCTCGCTGGTGAGGCCGATCTCGCCGTTCATCAGTTGCACCAGGTGACGGCAGATGGTCAGGCCGAGACCGGTGCCGCCGTAGCGGCGCGTGGTCGAGATATCTTCCTGCGTGAAGGCCTGGAAGATATCTTGCTGGCGCTCGAGCGGAATGCCGATGCCGCTGTCGGTGACGGCAAAGCGCAGCATCACCTTGTCGCCGATTTCGCTGACCACGGAGACATGAATGTTGATCTCGCCGCGCGCGGTGAACTTGATGGCGTTGCTGGTCAGGTTGGTGAGGATCTGCTCCAGCCGCAGCGCATCGCCATAGAGATGCTCGACGCCGACGTCGTTGAAGCCGACCACCAGTTCGACATCCTTGTCGCCGATGGCGGGCGCGGTGACGTTGACGACGTTTTCCAGCACGGTGCTGAGACGGAACGGCACGTGCTCGACCTCCAGCCGGCCGGCCTCGATCTTGGAGACGTCCAGGATGTCGTTGATGATACCCAGCAGCGAATGGCCGGCGACGATGATCTTGCGCACCAGGTCGCGCTGGTCGGATTGCAGCGCGGTCTTTTCGAGCAGGTAGGTAAGACCGAGCACGGCGTTCATCGGCGTGCGGATTTCATGGCTCATGTTGGACAGGAAGCTGCTCTTGGCACGCGTGGCCGACTCCGACCTGGTCAGCGCCAGTTCGAGATTGCTGTTGGTGTCGCGCAGCGTGCGGGTCTGCTGCTCGACCAGGCCTTCGAGATGCTGCCGGTACTGGCTGAGCTCTTTCTCCAGACGCTTGTGATTGGTGATGTCGCGCGCGATGTAGGAGATGCCCACGATCTTCTTGTCGCCGTCGAGGATCGGCGACACCGTCACCGAAATGTCGAGCAAACGGCCATCCTTGTGCCAGCGCATGGTCTCGAAGTTGCTGACGATCTTGCCTTCCATCAGCTGGGCGTTGATGTGGCGCGCCTCGCTGGTGCGCTCCGGCGGCACCAGAATGTAGGCCGACTGGTTGAGCACTTCACGCGACTGGTAGCCGAACAGCTTTTCGGCAGCCGGATTCCAGCTGTTGATGACGTCATCCAGGCCGGTGCCGATGATGGCGTCTTCGGACGACGCCACGATCGAGGCCAGGATGGAGCGTGTTTCCTGATGCTGCAATAACTCGGCGACGCGCTTTTCACTGGCGCTCAGTTCTGCCTCGGCCCTGAAGCGCTCATGCACCGCGGCTTCGCGGCGGCGGCGGTTGATCGCCAGCTGCCAGCTCAGCATGGCCAGCGCCAGCAGGATCAGGCCGACGAACAGGCACAGGCGCAGCAGGATGTTGTAGTTGTCGATCTGCACGCGCTTCTCTGGCAGGTACAGCACCACGGTCCAGGGCGATTGCTGGCGCAGGCCGTAACGGCCGGTGCTGGCGTCGAGATCGACGCGCTGCCACGACCAGATGCCGTCATCGGTCATGGTGCCGGAGGCCTGCTCGCTGATGGCTTTCCAGACCTTGGGATTACGTTTGGCGAGGGTCTCTTCGCGCTTGAACATGAAGGCCCATTCGTCGGCCGAATTGGTGCTGTAGAGCCAGTAGCCATCGCTGTTGAGCAGCATGGCGCGATTGGCGCCGCGCTCCACCTGGTTGGAAAAGCGATCCAGCAGCGGCGCCATCAGCACGTTGATAATCAGGATGCCGCGGGGTGCGCCGCCAGCCGCGATGACCGGCACCGCGAGCCGCACGGTCGGTTTGTGCGGCACTTGGATGCGCTGGTTCTCGACGTTCAGGTCCATTGGCGAAACCAGCATCTGTCCGCGTTGCAGCGCCAGAGTGTCGGCGAAGTACGGCCGGTCCGTGCGGTTTTGCAGCGCGGCCGGCGGCACCGGCGCGGGGCCCATGCTGGTCATGTTGACGCGCACTTTTTCCATGCCGTCCTGGTCGATCCAGCGCACCTGGTCATAGTAAGGATTGCGTAGCATCAGCGTGGAAAAACTCTCCGCCATCTGCACCAGGTTTTCCGGCGTTGGATGGTTGATGGCGCGCGCGATCGGTACTTCACCGGTAAGGATGCTGAGGTGACGCAGCGGCGAGTCGAGGTCGTTGGTCAGCGAGGCGACGCCGAGCGAGACGCGTTCGCGCTGCTCCAGCTGCAGGCGGCGCGTTTCGGCTTCGATGCGGTTGTAATAGAGAAACCCGGCGGCGGCCAGCACCAGCAAGGCCAGAGGCAGGAACTGCGCCAGAAAGTAATGCTGATTTCCCTTCGCCCTGCGCATGCATTCTCCTGTCGGCAATCGTGTGGCGGGGTGTGGCTGAGGGTATGGCGGAGAGCGGCGCGAGTTGCTTTGCGGCTATTGCGCCAAGACGCCGCCAACTCTGATCCGGCCCTGATCGATCCATTATGCCCATGAACTTTGGGCGTGGCAATTTGACTTGCGCATGGAGGTTCACATGGGCAAGGTCGGCTCAGGCGATCAAGGAAGACGCGCAGCTTCCGGCGATATGGCGACGCACTTAACTTGCCATTACACGCTCCCCGGCCACGCTGCACAGTCAGACAAAACCGTATCTTGCCGTCGGTGCAATGCCTTATCGCACGGCACGATTTTTTGCAGGGATACGGTTGAACTTTCGTTGCAGGCATGCGGCCAAACTGGTCTGCTTCCAGCCAATTTTCGATGAGTCCATCATGAATGAAAACCAGCAAGAAGAACCCTGCGGCGAGCCCGATAGTCCCCGTCACCCTTCCTCCTCCGGCGATGACGGCGGCGCACCGCAACTCACGCGCCGTTCCTTCCTGATGTGGGTCGGCTCCAGCGGCGCGCTCGGGGCCTTGCCGGCGGCGGCGCTGGCGGCCTCAGTTCCGGTCGGGGCGGCGGACGACGTGCCGGTCACGGTGCGCCTGACCGTCAACGACGTTGCGCAGGAGGCCCGGGTCGACGTGCGCACCAGCCTGCTCGACTACCTGCGCGAGAACCTTCGGCTCACCGGCACCAAGAAAGGCTGCGACCACGGCCAGTGCGGCGCCTGCACGGTGCACGTCAACGGCCGTCGCGTGAATTCCTGCCTGAGCCTGGTGGCGATGCACGAAGGCGACAGCATCACCACCATCGAAGGACTCGGGACCCCGGATCGGCTGCATCCGCTGCAGGCCGCCTTCGTCGCCCACGACGGTCTGCAGTGCGGCTATTGCACGTCCGGCCAGATCATGTCGGCGGCGGCGCTGCTGACCGAACCCTGCGGACGCACCGATGCCGACGTCAAGGAAGCCATGAGTGGCAACATCTGCCGCTGCGGCGCGTACTCCAACATCGTCGCCGCCATCCGCCAGGTGCGCGACGCCGGCTGATCACCACCACCTCATTCAGGAGCCGCCATGCACACCTTCGAGATGCTGCGCGCACAAAGTCCGGACGAGGCCGTGCGCCTTGCAGCCGCTGCGACGGAAGCAGCACCGCAGCCGGTGCGCTTCCTTGCCGGCGGCACGACGCTGGTCGACCTCATGAAACTCGACGTCGAGCAGCCGCAACAAGTCATCGACATCAATCGTCTGCCGCTGAACCAGATCGAACAAACCGCCGACGGCGGCCTCAGGATCGGTGCGCTGGTGCGCAACAGCGACCTCGCCAACCATCCGTTGATCGTGCAGCGTTATCCGATGCTGAGCCAGGCGCTGCTGTCGGGCGCGTCGGCGCAACTGCGCAACATGGCCACTACCGGCGGCAACCTGTTGCAGCGCACCCGCTGCGTTTACTTCCGCGACACCGCCGCGGCCTGCAACAAGCGCCGGCCCGGCAGCGGCTGCGCGGCCCAGGAAGGCTTCCACCGCAACCTGGCGATCCTCGGCACCAGCGAGCAGTGCATCGCTTCCAATCCGTCTGACATGAACGTCGCGCTGGTGGCCCTGGAAGCGATCGTTCACGTGCAGGGCGCGAACGGCGCACGCATCGTTCCGGTCAACGACTTCCATCTGCTGCCGGGCAGCACGCCGCAGCGCGAGACCGTGCTGGCGCCGGGCGAACTGGTCACGCATGTGACGCTGCGGCCGCCGCTGGCCAACGCCGGATCGACTTATCTCAAGCTGCGCGATCGCGCTTCGTATGAATTTGCGCTGGCCTCTGCGGCGGTGCAACTGAGCCTGGACGGCGGCCGCATTTCGCGGGCGCGGGTGGCGCTCGGCGGCATCGGCGCCAAACCGTGGCGCTCTCCCGAAGCCGAAGCCGTACTGCAGGATGCGCCGGCCACCGTGGAGGTATTCGCCCGCGCCGCCGCGGCCGCAGTGCGCGATGCGCGTCCGCTGCGCGACAACCTCTTCAAGGTCGACCTGATCCAGCGCTGCCTGGTGCAAGCCCTCCGCACTGCCGCTACTCAAGACACCAGTAAAAGGAGCGCATGATGCCCTCGCCCGTCCAGCCACAGAATCCGCCCATCCAGACCGGCGTCGGCGCTGCGCTACCGCGCATCGACGGTCCGCTCAAGGTCACCGGCCGCGCCCGCTACACCTCCGATCATCGCTATTCCGACATGCTCATCGCGGTGCCGGTGTGCGCCACCATCGCACACGGCGACATCCGCGCCATCGATACGGCGACGGCAGCGAAGATGCCCGGCGTGCGCATGATCTACACGCATGAAAACATCGGCCGCTTCTTCCATATCAATCCGTCCTCGGGCGTCAAGACCGACGAAAAACGTCCGCCGCTGGAAGATGCGACCGTGCGTTACTACGGCCAGTACGTCGCGCTGGTGCTGGCCGATACCTTCGAGCAGGCCACCGCGGCGGCCGCAGCGGTGCGCGTCGATTACCGCAAGGAAGCCCACGACGTGCGCAAGGAGCTGGCAGCCGACGGCAAACCCAAGGTCGACAGCGAGCGCGGCAGTCCCGACGCCGCCTATGCCGCGGCTGCGGTGCGCATCGACCAGACCTACACCACGCCGGTGGAGACGCACAATCCGATCGAGCTGCATGCGTCGGTGGCGCTGTACGACAGCCTGACGCAATCGTTCACGCTGTACGAGACCTCGCAGGCCATCGTCAACCATCGCGGCGTGATGAGCCAGATGCTGGGCGTGCCGCCGGAAAACATGCGCATCGTCACCGAGTACCTCGGCTCCGGTTTCGGCGGCAAGCTGTGGCCGTGGGGGCATAGCCTGCTGGCGGCGCAGGCGGCACGCAACCTGCGCCGGCCGGTCAAGCTGGTGGTGTCGCGCGAGATGATGTTCCACAACGTCGGCCACCGCACCAACACCCAGCAACGCATACGCTTGTCGGCGACGGCGGGCGGCAAGCTGACCTCGCTGCAGCAGGATTACCTGTTCCACGTGGCGCAGGTCGAAGCCAGCGTGGAACACTGCGGCGAAGCCACCGCCTATCTGTACGGCACGGAGAACCTGCGTGTCACCGGTGCGCCGGTCAAGCGCCACATCGCACCCAACACTTCGATGCGCGGCCCCGGCGCGGTGCCCGGCCTGTTCGCCACCGAGTCGGCGATGGATGAGCTGGCGATTGCGCTCGACATCGATCCGGTGCAACTGCGCCTGCTCAACGAGCCGGCCATCGACCAGAGCGTCAACGCGCCGTTTTCATCGCGCCATCTGCGCGAGGCCTTGCAGACCGGGGCCGAACGTTTCGGCTGGGAGCGCCGCACTCCGGCCGTGGGCAGCATGCAGCAGGATGGCGAGATCCTCGGCTGGGGCGTGGCGGCGTGTTCGTGGATGGCCAAACGGGTCGGCGCGGAAGTGTCGGTGACGCTGAGCAGCGACGGCAACGCGCGCGTCTCGTCGGGGGTGCAGGATATCGGCACCGGTACCTATACCGTGGTGTCGCAGATGGTGGCCGAAACCACTGGCATTTCGATGTCCGACATCATCGTCGCCATCGGCGACACCAGGCTGCCGCCGGGGCCGATGTCGGGCGGCTCCATGGCCACCGCGTCGATGGTGCCGGCGGTGGCGCAGGCGGCGCGTGCGGCCATGCAGCAGGCGGTCGCGCTGGCGGCGGAACATCCGTCGTCGCCCTTGCGCGGAACGCGTGCGGAAGACTTGACCTTTTCCGGCGGCCGCATCCACCGCCGCGGTCAATCGCCGCAAAGCGGCGTGGCGTTCGCCGAGGTGTTGCGCGCGGCGCAGCTGAGCGGGGTCGAAGGCAAGGGCAAGTCCGGCGCCAGCAGCAGCGATCCGGGCGCCGACAAGATTTCCATCCACTCCTACGGCGCGCATTTCGTCGAGGTGCGCTGGCAACCCGACATCGCGCGCCTGCGCGTGAGCCGCGTAGTGACCGTGATCGACGCCGGCCGCATCATCAATCCGCGCACCGGACGCAATCAGATCGAAGGCGCAGTGGTGATGGGGCTGGGCATGGCGCTGTTTGAAGAAACCCATTACGACCAGCGCAACGGCAAGCCGGTCAACAACAACCTGGCCGATTACGTGATGGTGACCAATGCCGATTCGCCGGACATGGATGTGGTGTTCCTCGACTATCCGGACAAGGCGCTGGACGAACTCGGCGCGCGCGGCATCGGCGAGATCGGCATCGCCGGCCTGGCGCCGGCCGTGACGGCGGCGGTGTATCACGCCACCGGCGTGCGCGTGCGCGATCTGCCGGTGAAGATCGAGGATCTGCTGAAGGCGCCGTTCCGCTATCGCGCCTAGAGGCCGGGCGCCGCAGCAGCGGAAACTGCGCTACATTGTGCGTTCTCCATTCACTGCAAGGAACGTCCATGTCCATCCAGATCAAGCGCGACCAGTCGCTCGCCATGCGCCACATCGTCCACGTGCGCAACCACGTGATTTCGGTCGACGGTTCGGTGGAAGAAGGCGGCGTCGACGCCGGCCCCAATCCGCATGACCTGTACGACGCCGCGCTGGGCGCCTGCAAGGCGCTGACGCTGGTGTGGTACGCCAAGCGCAAGAACATTCCGGTGGAAGATATCCAGGTCAGCATCGAACGCGACAATAGCGAAGAACGCCAGGGCCTCTATCGCCTGGCCGCGTCGATCAGCCTCAGCGGCGATCTCACGGAAGCACAGCGCCAGGAACTGCTGGCCGTCGCCGAAAAATGTCCGGTGCAAAAGCTGATGACCAGCGTCAAGACTGAAGTCACCACCACGCTGGCCTGACCGGTCGCACCCTGCTCACGCGCCCTCACTGCACAACTCCCGCACCAGCCCGCGCAGCCATTTATGCACCGGGTCGGCATGGCGGCGCGGATGCCAGCTTTGCGAGACTTCCACTTCCGGCGTCGCCAGCGGCAGGCGGAAGATATACAGGCGCAGATGCTGCATGGCCCAACGAGCGAACAGTTCCGGGGCGGCGGCGATCATGTCGGACGACGCCGCCATCACCATCGCCGACTGGAACCCAGGCGCTACGAGCCGGACCTTGCGTTGCAGGCCTTGCGCTTCGAGCGCGTCGTCGATCGGGCCGCTATCGTGGCCGTGGCGCGAGGCCGAGATGTGCGGCCAGGCGGTGAAATTGGCGAGACTGATTTTCTTGCGCGCCAGCGGATGATCGGCGCGCACCACGCCGACGAAAGGCGTGCGGAACAGCAGCTGCGTGTGCAGCTCATCCGACGTATCGTCGCCCGCATGCAAGGCTCCGACTTCCAGATCGATCAGGCCATCGCGCAGGCCGGCCACGTGCTTGTCGGTGCGCGGCGAAAAACGCAGTGAAATGCCCGGCGCTTCCTGCGCCACCCGTTGCGCCAGCCGCGCCGCCCAGGCGCCGGCGAAACCGTCATTGGTGCGCAACACCATCGTGCGCTCCACCGTCGACAGATCGACCTGGCCGGTCATGAAGACCTTGCGCATTTCCTGCGCCAGGGCGTCCACCTTGTCGCGCAGTTCCAGCGCGCGCTGGGTCGGCACCAGCCCGCGCCCTGCCGGGACGAACAAGGGATCGCCGACCGCGTGGCGCAGGTTGGCCAGGCGGCGGCTCATGGCCGGTGCGGACAGATGCAGACGACGGGCGGCGCCGACCACGCTGCCTTCGCGCAGCAGGGCCTCCAGGTCGAGCACCATGTTGAAGTCGAGATCGCGCATGAAGCTTGCTCCGCAGAAGTGGATGACGCCGGGTGGAATGCTGCATCGATTGCACTGATGAACTGCAACAATATCACTTTATGCATGCATGGAAAACGCGCACGATGGTGCAACACTTCAAGGAGCCATCATGTCAAATCGTACTTCCGCACTGGCCGCGCCTGCGCACAACTCTTCCGCGGCGGCAGCCGTTGCCACCGCCAGAACCGGCGGCAAGTTTTACCTGCTGCCCCTGCTGGCCGTCTGCATCTGGTCCGGCAATACCATCGTCACCAAGGCCGCGTCGACCGCCATCGAGCCGGCCGCCATCGCCTTCTATCGCTGGTTGCTGGCGGTGCTGGTGATGACGCCCTTCCTCGGCCGCGAAGCGTGGCGGCGGCGCGCGGCGATTGCCGCCGACTGGAACTGGGCGCGCCTGTTGCTGCTCGGTGCGCTGGGCATGGCGATGTACCAGGGACTGGCGTATGAGGCGGCGCACAGCACCTCGGCCGTCAACATGGGCGTGACGGTGGCGCTGATGCCGCTGATTTCCGCATGCCTGAGCAGCATGCTGTCCGGTGAACAGCTGTCGACGGCGCGCGTCGCGGGCGGCCTGGTGTCGCTGCTGGGCCTGGTCGTGCTGAGCACGCACGGCGCGCCGCACAAGCTGTTGAGCGGCGGCCTGCACATCGGCGACGCGCTCATGCTGATCGCGGTGGCGTCCAACGCGCTGTACGGCGTCCTGCTCAAACGCTGGTCGCTGCCGTTGACGACGTGGACCCAGCTGTATGTGCAGGCAATGTTCGGCAGCCTGATCCTGCTGCCGTTCTGGCTGGCCGCGCCGGCCTCGCCGCTGACGGCGCAGAACCTGCCGATGGTGCTGTACGCCGGCCTGCTGGCGTCGATCGGCGCGCCGTTCCTGTGGATGAACGCCGTCAGGCATCTGGGCGCGCCGCGCAGCGCCTTGTTTGCCAACCTGTTGCCGTTGCTGGTGGCGCTGGCGGCGTGGGCGCTGCTGGGCGAACAGCTGCACGCTTATCATGCGCTGGCCGGTGCGCTGGTGCTGGCGGGAGTCATCTGGGGCCAGCGCACCGTGCGCTGAGTTGAAGCCGATCAGCCTGCGCGTGCAATCAGCTCGCGCAGCACGGTTTCCAGTTCAACCTCACCCTTGCGCGAGCCGGCGCGACCGCCTTCGAACTCGATCCAGCCTTCGTTGAAGCCATCCAGCATCTGCATGCGCGGCAAGGGATTGCCCATGCCTTGCGCACGGAACCGGTCGGCCCAGGTGAAGCGCGGCACAATCTGCGCTTCGACTTCGCGGCCCAGCAGCTTGCCGAAACCGGCGGCGAGCTGCTGCGGCGTAATGCGCGCCGGTCCTTCCAGTTCGATCACGCGCGGGCCCGTCCATTCCTCCAGCAGCAACTCCGCCGCGACGCGGCCGACGTCGGCGGTGGCGACCATCGGCACCGGCTTGTCGAGCGGCTGCAGGTAGCTCGGCATGACGCCTTCGCGCGCCGCCGCCACATCCCACAACGCATTCTCGATGAACCAGCCGGCGCGCAGGAAGGCCACCGGCATCGGCAAGCCGTTCAATGCCTCTTCCAGCAGACCGAGCTGGTTGAGCAGGTTTTCCTGGCTGGCCTGGGCGCCGACGGTCGAGAGGCAGACCACCTTCTTCGGCTGCGCCGCCAGCAAGGCCTGGCGAACGGCAACAATGCACTGGCGCGCTTCCGGGAAACCCGGGCTCGGATCGAAGGTCGGCGGCAGCAAAATGAATACGCCCTGCGCACCGTGGAAAGCGCACTCCAGCGCGGCCGCATCGTTCATGTCGGCGAGCGCCAGGCCGCAGCCCTGCGCCGCCCATTGCGCGCCCTTGGCGGCGTCGCGCACGACCGCGCGCACGCCCTTGTGCCGCGCCAGCAGCTGGCGCGCAACGACGCCGCCGACCTGGCCTGTGATTCCGGTAATTGCGTACATGGTTTTCTCCGTTGATGAGGTGTTCGATTGACGGAGTGGATTGTGGCGCTTCAATGCCTTCTTTAAAACAGCATCAATGTCATTTCATCCATGACATGGATGCATGAATCACCACACACGTCGCCACGCACGTTGCCACGAGCGCCGGAATTTACCCTACACTCATCCCAAAGCAAGCTCCGCACAACAACAACGGGGAGAGCGGCCTTGAAACGATCGCGCGTCATCCTTATCGCCACAATACTGGCCATCCTGTGCGCCGTGCTGCCGCTGGCCTGCATGCTGTACCTGTCGTGGACGCGCGCGGTCAGCGAAGAACAAACCCGCCTCACCCAGTACGCCGAACGCGCCATTGCGCGCGCCAATATTTCCTTCATCGAGATCCGCTCAGCGCTGCATGCGATCGAGCCGCTCAAACTGCCGCCCTGCTCGGATGCCCACATCGCGCGCATGCGCCAGCTGACCGTCAACACGCGCTCGGTGGAAGAAATCGGCTACTTCCGCAATGGCTTCCTGCAATGCACCTCATGGGGCCGCACCAGCCAGCGCGTGGCGATAACGCCGCCCGACTTCGTCACCGCCGACGGCTTGGAGGTGACGCTGCGCATGTTGCCGGTGATCACCCAGAGCAATCCGATGACATCGGTGCAGTATGGTTCGCACAACGTGCTGGCGGTCCCCTCGCGCTTCGCCGACGTGATCGTCGATCCGGGCATCCAGCTGGCCACCGCGACCGACCAGGGCTTCGTGCTCGGCGAGCAGAACGCTCCCGATCCGATGCTGGTGCGCGACATCATCGCCAATCCGGTCAACGGCGTCGACGACAGTTACCTGATCGCGACCGCGCGGTCGTTCGGCCTGATCGCCATCGCGATCGAGCCGCGCAATTTCCTGTCCAAGCGGCTACGCCAGGAGCAACTGTTGCTCTTGCCGGTCGGCATCGTGGTGGCGATGCTGCTGGTCGGCGCGCTGATCTGGGGCGTGCGCCGGCGCCTGTCGCCGCTGGGTGAACTGAGCCTTGCAGTCAAGCGCGCCGAGTTTGTGGTGCATTACCAACCCATCATCGAACTCGCCAGTGGACGCTGCATCGGCGCCGAAGCGCTGGTGCGCTGGCGCCGCCCGGACGGCACCATGGTGCGCCCCGACCTGTTCATCCCGCTGGCGGAGGAAAGCGGCCTCATCCTGCCCATCACCGACCAGGTGATCCGGAGCGTGGTGAGCGAACTCAAGGCGCTGCTGGTGTCCGATCGCGGCCTGCACATCGCGATCAACCTGAGCGCCGACGACATCAAGAGCGGGCGTGCGCTGAACTCGGTCGCGGCCGCGCTCCTGCACACCGGCATCGAGCCGCAGCAGATCTGGCTGGAAGCCACCGAACGCGGCTTCATGGATGTCAACTCGGCGCGCGTCACGCTGACCAATGCGCGCAGCACCGGTTATGCGGTCGCCATCGACGACTTCGGCACCGGCTATTCGAGCCTGTCGTATCTGCAAACCCTGCCGCTGGATGCGCTCAAGATCGATAAATCCTTCGTCGACACCATCGGCACCGATTCCGCCACCAGCAGCGTCACCCGGCACATCATCAGCATGGCCAAGACCCTGGGCCTGGGGATCGTCGCCGAGGGGGTCGAAACCCAGGAACAGGCCGACTACCTGCGCAAGCACCGCGTCGAATACGTGCAGGGATGGCTGTACGCCAAGGCGATGCCGGCGGCGGACTTCATCGCCTACTACCGGCTCAACCGCGCCCGCGTGCCGCAAGTGCCGGAAGACGAGGACGACGGCCTGGCGCGGCCCTGATCCGGCATTCAACGCCGCCGGCAGACCGTCTGTCGGTTGTTTCGCAACACAACGCACATTGCCAAACGGACAACGGCAGAATTTGTGCCTACACTGGAACATAGCCGGGTCATCCTGTCCCCGCCCCCGCCCCCGCCGTTTCCTGCCCAGGGAAGGAGCCCATCTTGGACCGCTCTCGCGCCATCATCATCGCCACCGTGCTGGTCATCGTTTCCATCGCTGCGCCGTTGGGCAGCATGATGTACCTGGCCTGGACCCGCGCCGTCAACGAAGAACAGGGACGCCTGGAACTGTTCGCCCGGCGCGCCATCCAGCGCGCCGACATCTCGCTGCGCGAAATCCGCTCCGCGCTCTACGCGGTCGAGCCGCTCAACCTGCTGCCCTGCTCGCCCGACCACATCGCGCGCATGCGCCGCCTGACCGTCAACACGCGCGTGGTCGATGAAATTGGCTACTTCGAAAACGGCCTGCTCAAATGCACCTCCTGGGGGCTGGTAAGCGAACGCATCCAGCAGACCCCGGCCGACTTCGTCACCGAAGACGGCATCGAGGTCACGCTGCGCATGCAGCCGCTGGTCAGCAGCGGCAACCCGATGATGGCGCTGCAATACCGTTCGCACAACGTGCTGACCGTGCCGTCGCGCTTCGCCGACGTGATCCTCGATCCCGGCATGCGCCTGGCGGTCGCCACCGCCGCCGGCCAGATCCTGGGCGACCTCAATGCGCCCGATCCGGAGGTGGTGCGCCGGGTCGTCGCCAACCCGGTCAACGGCATCGACGACGAGCGGCTCATTGCGGTGGCGCGCGGCGACAACATGGTTGCGGTGACGATGGAGCCGCGCAGTTTCCTTTTTGAACGCATGCGTGCAGAAGAACTGCGGCTGATTCCCATCGGCGTGCTGCTCAGCGTACTCATGGTGGGCCTGGTGATGTGGAGCCTGCGGCGTCGCCTGTCACCGCTGGGGGAGCTGGAAATCGCCGTCAGGAAACGCGAATTCATCGTCCATTACCAGCCCATCATCGAACTGGCCAGCGGCAACTGCATCGGCGCCGAAGCGCTGGTGCGCTGGATGCGTCCGGACGGCAGCCTGGTGCTGCCCGATCTGTTCGTCCCGCTGGCGGAAGACAGCGGCCTGATCCTGGCGATCACCGACCAGGTCATCGACGAGGTCATCAAAGACCTCGGCGTGCTGCTGGTCAACGACCGCAGCGTCCACGTCGCCGTCAACCTCGGCGCCGATGACATCCGCACCGGCCGCATCATCGACGTACTGCAGCAAGCCCTCGCACGCAGCGGCGTCGAGGCGGCGCAAATCTGGCTGGAAGCCACCGAACGCGGCTTCATCAACGTGCTGCCGGCGCGCCTTACGCTGGGCAACGCGCGTGCGCTGGGCCACGCGGTGGTGATCGACGACTTCGGCACCGGTTACTCCAGCCTGTCGCACCTGCAAAGCCTGCCGCTGGACGCGCTCAAAATCGACAAGACCTTCATCGACACCATCGGCACCGACTCCGCCATCAGCAGCGTGACGCCCCACATCATCGGCATGGCGCGCACGCTGTTCCTCAAGATCGTCGCCGAGGGCGTGGAAACCGAAGAACAGGCCGAGTACCTGCGCCGGCAAAAGGTCGACTACGCACAAGGCTGGCTGTATGCAATGCCGATGCCGGCGGCGGCGTTCATTGCCTTTCACCGGCAGAATCGCAGTGCGCAGGAGGTGGTGGCGAAGGCGGCGCAGGAGGAAGGCGCCGTTCAGCGCGATCCTGATTAGGCGATCGCCTGCCCGCCTTCAGGTTTTCAGCCTGAGCCGGGCCAGCAACGGCGCCCCGAATAAATTCACGATCAGTCCCACCATCAGCAAGGCGCCGCCGATCAGGTGCACCGCCTGCAGCTCTTCGCCGAAGGCCAGCCGGCCGGTCGTCAGGCCGACCAGCGGCACCAGCAGCGTGAACGGCGCGATGCGGTTGACGGCGTAGCGCGACATCAGGAAATTCCACACCGCGTAGCCGAACAGCGTCGACGCCCAGGCGATGTAGGCCACCGCGGCGAAGGACTGCAGGCTGAAATGCTGTAGCGCCGAAGCGATGGCGGCTGGGCCTTCGATCAGCCACGATAGCAGCAGGAGCGGCAGCGGCGGCACCAGGCTGGCCCACACCACGAACGCCACCTGGTTGATCGGACCGTGGCGGCCGACCGCGCGGCTGACGATATTGCCGCATGCCCACATGGCCGCAGCCGCAATCGTCAGCAGGAAACCGTTGAGCGGCATGGTCGCGCCGTGCGCGCTGCCGATCAGCACCAGTCCGGCGGCGGCCAGCGCGAGTCCCGCGAGCTGGTTGGCCTGCCATTTTTCGCGCAGCCAGAGCACCGTCAGCAGCAAGGTGAAGAAGGACTGCGACTGCAGCACCAGCGAAGCCAGTCCGGACGGCATGCCGACGTGGATGGCGCTGAACAGGAAGGCGAACTGCCCGACCGACATGGTCAGCCCGAACGCCAGATAAAGGCGCAGCGGCAATTTTGGCGGGCGCACGAACAGCAGCGCCGGAAACGCCGCCAGCAAGAACCGCAGCGCGCCCAGCAGCAGCGGCGGCACGCCGGCCAGGCCGACCTTGATGATGGCGAAGTTGACGCCCCAGACCAGGATGACCAGCAGGACGAGCGCCACGTGGCCGGGGCGCATGGGTTGAGCGAGCATGAGTGACCTATGGGTTGATCTTTGATGACCGGAGACAGCCGGACATTTTATCGCTTAGTCGCGACAGGGATCGCCCATCATAAAATCGCGCCGGACGCCGTCAAGGCCTGCGCCGGCCAAGGCGCGGACCAAATGCGCCATGCGCGCGGCGACTCGCGACCTGTTCACGATCCTGCTGCGGGAGCGTGATGCGGCGCCGGTGCATGCGCTTGGATCCGCTCTCAACATTATTCGCTCGTCCGGTTTCAAAAATCAGAGTTTTCCGCACTACGTGCGCACGCGGCCATTATTTGCAACTAAGTTGCATTACAATGCGGCCGGCATATTGTCAGCAAGCATCTCCGTTACGTCGATCAGGCTTGTATCGCCGCGCCAGCCGCTGCCGCCAGCCGCATGGGCCACCAACATGACGCCGGAAACATCACCAACATCACTCCTGGGGAAGTCACCGTTCCATGAAAAACAACGCCATCCGCTTTGCGGTATTGAGCCTGGTCGCCTGCGCGCAGACCGGTTACGCGCAAGCGCAATCCACCGCCACCGCCGCTGCCGGTGCATCGGCCGGCTCCGTCAATCCTCCGTCGTCGGTGCTGCAAGCCATCACCGTCACCGAAAGCAGCGACAAGGAACAATATCGGCAGTCGCGCAGCGCCAGCGCCACGCGCACCGACACCCCCTTGCAGGAATTGCCGCAGTCGGTGCAGGTGGTGTCGCGCCAGCTGATGGATGACCTGCACGCCACGCGCATGGACGACGTGCTGCCGTACGTCAGCGGCGTGGCGCGCCAGAACAATTTCGGCGGACTGTGGGACAACTACTCGGTGCGCGGTTTTTCCGGCAATGAAAACGGCGGCATGAATATCCTGTGGAACGGCTTCGCCTCCAACCGCGGTTATTCGCCGCCGCGCGATGTCGCCAACGTGGAGCGCATCGATTTCCTGAAAGGCCCCGCCGCGGCGCTGTACGGCGGCAGCGAGCCCGGCGGCACGCTCAACGTCGTGACCAGGAAACCGCAGTTCAAGGCTGCCAACGCACTCGACCTGTCGATCGGCAGCAATGACTTTTATCGCAGCGCCATCGACTCGACCGGTGCGCTCGGCGACAACGCGGCCTACCGTCTTGACGCCGCCGTCGAGAGCAAGGGCGGCAGCCGCGACAACGTGCGCAGCAAACGCGAATTCGTCGCACCGGCATTCACCTGGCTGCTCGGCAATCACACCACGCTTAGCTACGAGGCCGAGTTCCTGCGCCAGACCGCACCGCTGGATCGCGGCATCGTCGCCGTCAACGGCCGTCTCGATGCACTGCCGGCGTCACGCTTCCTGGGCGAGCCGAACGACGGCAATATCAAGATGGACAACCAGAACCACCTGTTCACGCTGGAACACCAGTTCAACGAGCAATGGCATCTGCGCACCGGCGTGTTCCACAAGCAAGGCACGCTGGACGGCTACTCGACCGAGGCCTCGTCGCTGCGCGCCGACAACGCCACGCTGTGGCGCCAGCGCCGCTATCGCGACTACGCCTGGCACGATACTTCGCTGCAGGCGGAAATCGGCGGCAAGTTCGAGACCGGCGGCATCGGCCACGACATCCTGACCGGCGTCGAAGCCGACCGCATGACGCTCGACCAGCGCATGCTGCGCATCAATCCGGGCGCCGGCGCGCCGTATGCGATCAACGTCGGCAATCCGGTCTACGGCCAGCCCCAGCCGACGCCGCTGCCCAACACCGACACCGCGGAACGCCAGACAAGCACGGCGCTGTTCCTGCAAGACCAGCTGAGCCTGGCGCAGCGCTGGCGCCTGCTGGCGGGAGTACGCTTCGACAGTTTCCGTTCGACGCCGGACAACCGACGCGTTGGCACCGCCACACGCCAGGACAAGAGTGCGACTTCGCCGCGCCTCGGCCTGACCTACCTGGCGACGCCTTCGCTGTCGCTGTACGCCAGCGTAGGCAAGTCGTTCCGTCCGAACAGCGGCAGCGATGCAAGCGGCAACGCCTTCAGTCCGGAGACCGCGCGCGCCGCCGAGGCCGGTCTCAAGTACGAGAGCAGCGACAAGCTGGCGGGCGCCACGCTGGCGGTGTTCAACATCACCAAGCGCAACGTGCTGACCGTCGATCCGGCCAATACCTCCTACAGCATCGCCGCCGGCGAAGTGCGCAGCCGCGGCATCGAATTGGATTTCAACGGCAAGTTCGCGCGGCATTGGCGCATCACCGGCAACCTGGCTTATACCGATGCTGCCGTGATCAAAGACAACACGCTGGCGACCGGGGCGCGCCTGATCAACGTGCCGCGCACCTCGGGCAGCCTGCTGACGGTGTATGAAGATGTCGACCCGCGCGGCGGCGTGTATGGCGTGGGCGGCGGCGCCAACTATGTCGGCGCGCGCACCGGCGACGCCGGCGCTACCTTCATGCTGCCGGCTTACGTGACGGCGAAGGCGCTGGCTTACTGGCAACTCACGCCGGCCATGCGCTTGTCGCTGGATGTCAGCAACCTGTTCAACAAGCGCTACTACGCCAGTTCCTACAGCAGCGTCTGGATCGCGCCCGGCGACGAACGCGCCGCCACGCTCGGCCTGAACGTCAGGTTCTGACAAAGATGCCGGCGACGGCCGGTCAAACTCACGCTGGGCGCGGCAGCGTCGCCGCCGTCCACGCTGGCGCCTTGCCTGGCCGGCCCTAGGCGATCACCGCCGCATGCAGCAGATCGTCGATGCCGATGCGGCGGGCGAACTCTTCGCGCACGCGCTCGGCCACCTCGCTCACTTCACCGGCGCCATCGTCGATGAAATCCACCACGGCGCGGAACGGGCGCTGTCCGGCGGGCAGGTTGACGATGCGCGTCATTTCATCGGCTACCGCCCGCGGATCGGCATTGTCGGGCGACAGCGCCGACAGGCGCACACCGACCTGGTCCATCAATCCTTCGTAGCGTGCATAGGCGCCTGCGGTTTTTTGGTCGGCCGGTTTGCCGGCATTGGGAAAATGATCGGTGCCGCGTGTAAACGCACCCGGCACCATGATCGAGGTTTCAATGCCGAAGCGCGCCAACTCGTACGACTGGGTCACGGCGATCGAATCCATCGCCGCCTTGGCGGCGGCGTACGGCCCCATGAACGGCGGGAAGCCGCCACGCACCGTGGTGCTGCTGACCCACAGCAGCAAACCCGACTGGCGTTCGCGCATGTAGGGCAAGGCGGCACGATTGACGCGCTGCGCGCCGAGTACGTTGGTGTCGAAGACCTTGATCATTTCTTCCGGCGTGAAGGCTTCGGTCGGTCCCACCACGAGATGGCCGGCGTTGTGCACGACGACGTCGATGCGGCCTTGGCCGGCGATGATCTCAGCGGTGGCGGCATCGGCGGACACTTGCGACAGCACGTCGAGCTCGACGGCGCGCACATCCAGGCCATGCGCGAAACTCCAGTCCTGCAGTTCACGCACCTTGGGCGCGTTGCGGCCCCGGATGTCGCGCATGCCGGCGTAGACCACGTGGCCCGCTTGCGCCAGCGCACGCGCCGTGAGGTTACCGATGCCGGCCGACGCGCCGGTGATGAGGATGACTGATTTGTTCATGATTTTTCCCTGGAATCCGGTTGATGTTCACACCAGGCCGCCGTTGGCGCGCAGCGTCTGGCCGTTGACCCAGCCGTCCGGCGCCGCCAGGAAGGTCACTGCGCGGGCGATGTCGTCGGGTGTGCCGAGGCGTTCCAGCGGCGCCATCCTGGCCAGGCGTTCGATGGCTTCCGGTGTCTTGCCGTCGAAGAACAAGGCGGTCGCGGTGGGTCCCGGCGCGACGGCGTTGACGGCGATCCGCTTGCCGCGCAGTTCCTTGGCGAAGATATTGGTCATCGCTTCGATTGCCGCCTTGGCGGCGACATAGACCGAGTAGCCGGGCAATCTGGTGCCGGTCAGGCTGCTCGAGAAGTTGACGATGCGACCGCCCTGCTGCAGGTGGACGGCGGCGGCGCGCATGGTGTTGAAGCTGCCCTTCAGGTTGACCGCCACCAGGCGGTCGAAGGTGGCGTCGTCGGTATCGGCCAGCATCGGCAGATGGGGCGGCATGATGCCGGCATTGTTGATCAGTACGTCGACGCGGCCGAAGGCGGCGATGGTTTGTTCGAACAGCGCGTTGACGGCGCCGGAGTCGGCGACGTCGGCCTGGACGGCGATGGCTTTGCCCTGGCCGGCGACGATGGCGTCGACCACGTTTTGTGCTTCGGTAGCGTTGCCGGCGTAGTTGACGACGACGGCGTAGCCTTTCTTGCCGAGTTGTCTGGCGATTTCAGCGCCGATGCCGCGCGAGGCGCCGGTGACGATGGCGACTTGTGGCGCCGGGGTGGTGTGGGCGTGGTTCATGGTGTGCTCCTGATAGCTGGTGAATGAAGAAAATGAGAAAGCAAGTTCGTTTGCCGTGTGGGCCCTGATTCGTGAGCCAGTGAAGCGATTGTGGACCTTGGCTTGAATTGGATAAATATGCTTAAATTGCTATTACTATTCAAAAATCACCAACAATGAAGGCAGCCGATGGATCGCTTCGACGCCATGCGCGTATTCACCCGCATCGTGGAACTGGGCAGCTTTACCAAAGCGGCCGACGACCTGCACATCCCGCGCGCCACTGTCACGCACACCATCAAGCAGATGGAAGCGCGGCTCGGCGTACGCCTGCTGCAGCGAACCACGCGCCAGGTCAGCGCGACGCTGGACGGCAACGCCTATTACGCGCGCTGCGTGCAGCTGATGGCCGACCTGGAAGAGACGGAATCGGCCTTCAGCGCCGCCGCCTCCAATCCGCGCGGCAAGGTGCGGGTCGATTTGCAGGGCTCGCTGGCGATGCATTTCATCCTGCCGCAGCTGCCCGAGTTCTGTGCGCGGTATCCGCAGATCGAACTGGAGATCGGTATGGGCGACCGCGCCGTCGATCTGGTGCGCGAGGGTTACGACTGCGTGCTGCGCGCCGGCGAGCCGCGCGATTCAAGCCTGGTGATCCGGCGCGTGGCGCGCTTGCAGCAGGTGACCGTGGCCAGTCCGGCTTATCTGGAGCAGCACGGCACGCCTGATTCACTGGCGAGCTTCGCGCAGCATCGGGCGGTCAATTTCTTTTCCTCGGTGAGCGGCAAGATCCTGCCCTTCGACTTCCTCGTCGACGGTACGGAACACAGTGTCAGCCTGCCCGGCCAGGTCGCGGTGAGCCATGCCGAGGCCTATGTCAGCTGCTGCGAAGGCGGACTCGGGCTGGTGCAGTTGCCGCGCTATCACGTGCAGCAGCAACTGGCCGAGGGCCGGCTGGTCGAGGTGATGGCGGCGTTCCGCCCGGCGCCGATGGCGGTGTCCGTCCTGTATCCGCATCAGCGCCAGCTGTCGCGGCGGGTGCGCGTGCTGGTGGACTGGATGGCGGATCTGATGCGCCAGGGCGAACACGCAGCCTGAGGCCGGCACGTCCGTAAATTGACATTGCCAATCCCCGGCCCAACTTATATGATGTACGACAACATATAAGTATGAACGGGCCGGCTACCCGCCGCGACCTGCCATTCAGGAGATAGCCTCACCCCTCTTTGCGACATGCCGACCGGCATTCCCCGTCGCAGCGCATGCCTATATGGAACAGAGCCGATTTCCTCACCTGCCTCGGATGCCGTCCGGCACCGGCGAGATCGGTATTTTTCCCACACGGAGACAACGATGAATCAAGAAGACAAGAAGACAAACGCCGGTTTCGATGCAACTCGTCGTACAACATTGCTCGGCGGCCTGGCCATGGCCGCCACCGCCGTAACCGCCAAGGCCCAGAGTTTCGACTTCAAGGCCAGCCAGCGCTATCCCGATCCCAGCGTGCAGGTGCTGGACAACAGCTTCCTGAAGTACCGCCTGTACAGCTCGACGGTGGAGCAGCTGGCGACCGGTTTCCGCTGGGTGGAAGGTCCGGTCTGGTTCGGCGATGGCCGCTATCTGTTGTTCAGCGACATCCCCAACAACCGCATCATGCGCTGGGATGAAGTCACCGGCGCCACCTCGGTGTTCCGCAACCCGGCCAACTTCACCAACGGTCTGGCGCGCGATCGCCAGGGCCGCCTGATCGCCTGCGAACACCTGACCCGCCGCATCACCCGCACCGAATACGACGGTCGCATCACGGTGCTGGCCGACAACTACAACGGCAAGCGCTTCAACTCACCCAACGACATCATCTGCAAATCGGACGGCTCGATCTGGTTCACCGATCCGCCGTTCGGCATTTCCGGCGAATGGGAAGGCGACAAGCAAGCCTCGGAACTGCCGCACGCGGTGTATCGCATCGACGGCCAGAGCGGCAAGCTGAGCCTGATCACCGATGCGCTGGCCGGCCCCAACGGACTGGCCTTCTCGCCGGATGAAAAAGTCATCTACATCGTCGAGTCGCGCGCCACGCCGAACCGCCTGATCTGGGCCTATCAGCTGACCGACAACGGCACCAAACTCGGTTCGCGCACGCTGGCGGTCGACGCCGCCGGCGCCGGCGCAATCGACGGCTTCAAGGTCGATGTCGACGGCAACCTGTGGTGCGGCTGGGGCAGCAACGGCGCGCTCGACGCCAAACCGGCCGAGCTCGACGGCGTGCGCGTGTTCACCCCGCAAGGCAAAGCCATCGGCCACATCCACCTGCCGGAACGCTGCCCGAACCTGGTGTTCGGCGGGGCAAAGAAGAACCGCCTGTTCATGGCCAGCAGCCATTCTCTGTACGCGCTGTTCGTGGATACGCGCGGCGCGGTGTAAGGCGTTGCGAACTTAGTCGTATCTGATCGTGCTGCTCCGTCAAGGCGGGGCGGAGCGGCGCGGCTTCCCCCTCTTTGTTCGCCGCCCGTGCGAATAAATCCTGCGTGCCTCAGCGCAGCGTCAGACGGATAAACTAGAATGGCTGCCAGCGCTGCATCCTGCGCGCGCTTCTCAACCTGCATTCCCCACACCACACATGCCGCGCTGCCTCTCATTCGGCCTGCAATCTCATTCCCGGCGTCTGCGCTCGATTTCGCTTCTGTTTTTTTTGACACTGTGCGGCGTACTTGCCGCCTGCCAGCGCGCACCGCAAGCCTTGCCGCAGCAGGCCTACATCTGGCAGCGGCAATGGAGTCCCGCCGTCGCCGCCGCCATGCAGGCCAGCGACCAACTGGTCCGCGGCTGGCGCGTGCTCGCGGCGGAACTCACGTCACAGCGTCAATGGAAGACCGCCAATCCCGACTGGGAGGCGCTGAAAACGACGCAGCATGCCGTCGTGATGGTGGTGCGGCTGGACGGCCAGACCGACTCGCTCGACGCCGCCACGCAAAACCACGTCACGGGAATGCTTGCACGCTGGAAGCAACAGGGCGTACCGGTCGCCGGCGTGGAAATCGACTACGACTGCCCGACCTCGCAATTGCCGGCATATCGGAATTTTCTGACCGGCTTGCGCCAGAGTCTGGACCGCGACACCTCGCTGTCGATCACGGCGCTGCCGACCTGGCTCAATAGCCCCGAGCTGAGCAAGCTGCTGGCCGTCACCGATGAGTCGGTGTTGCAGGTGCATGCAGTGATGAATCCGCGCCAAGGGCTGTTCGACGCCGAGCGCGCGCAGGCGTGGCTGAAGGCGTATGCAAAACAGACCTCGCATCCCTGGCGCGTGGCGCTCCCCTCATACAGCACGCGCGTAAGCTGGGACGACAACGGCCGCATCAGCACGGTCGAGAGCGAACGCCCGCTGCTGGCGTCCGGCAACGTCGCGCAGGAACTGACGGCGTCGCCGACGGTGGTAAGCGCCTTCCTCGCGCAACTGGACAAGGATCCCTCACCGGGCCTGGTCGGCGTGGTCTGGTTCCGCCTGCCGACCGAAGACGATGTGCGCAACTGGAGCCAGCCGACCTGGCAGGCGGTGCTGGCGCGCCAGCCGCTCAAACCCGCCGTGACGGTGGAAGCACTCGCTACTGCACAAGCCGGCCTGCACGACCTCACGCTGCGCAACAACGGCAACGCCGACAGCGCGCTGCCACTGATCGTGCGCATCGATGCGGCCTCGGCCTGCGACGCCGCCGATGGCATCAACGGCTACGCGCTGGAAGCCGACGCCCAGGGAAAATATCTGCGGCGCACGCGCGAAGGCCTGCTGCGCGCCGGCTACCAACGTAATATCGGCTGGGCCCATTGCGGACAACAACACATCCAACTCCATGTGGAACACTGACATGCATATCAAACATCTCCGCATCGCAGTCGCGCTCGCGATCCCCTTCAGCACCGCCGTCGTGATCGCCTGCGGCCCCGACTTCCCGCCGCAGGTGCTCGACGATCGCGCCGGCACGCTCAAGGCGACGCCGGCCAATTCCTTCGCCTATGAAGCCGCGCATCTGGTGAAGCCCACCGACGCCTTGCAGGCCAATGAAGGCGGCGGCGCGTCCGATCCATCCGGCAAGCCCGACGCCGCCGATGCCGCTTTCATGAACCCCGTCCAGCTGGCCCAGCTCAAGGCAGTGCGTGCACTCAAGGACGGCGATGCCGCTTACGCACAAGGTATCGACCTCCCGCCGGCGGTACGGCTGTATGCGGCCGGCGCGGTGGATTATCTTGCAGCAACGGACTCAGGAACGCGCGCGCAGAAACGCTTCCAGGCCGTGCTCGATCTGCCCGACAAAGCCGATGGCGACAAACGCGCCGTGTGGGCCGCCTACATGCTCGGACAGAGCCACGCGGGCGCGATGTCCGGCGCCGGCAATAAGCCAAACGAAGAACGTGCGCAAGCCATCCGCGCATATGCACTGGCACGCTCGCGCGCGGTTGCGGGTGCTCTTGATTCCAGCGGCCTGGCGGTGGCGAGCTACGGCGAGCAGGCACGCACGTTCCTGGTCAACGGCGCGACGATGTGCGGCTATCTCGACTTCGTCAACGCCATGCCTTGCGCCGATGATGTCGCCGCCGCCGATCTGAAGCAAGCCGTCCGCTTGTATGCGGAACAAGCCGCGCGCAATTCCAACAGCGGCGTGCAGTCGCTGCGCATCATCGCGGAATGGGCGCTGAGCGATCCGGAACGCGCGCAAAAGCTGATCGACGATCCGGTCGCGCAACGCCTGCTGGTCAGCTATGCCCTGGCGCGCGTGGGCGACATGAGCGGCGCCGACGCCACCCGGCCTGCGGAATATGAGGTTTCGTGGGGCGGCTACGGTTACGTCGACGCCGCCAGAGGCGGCAAGGACGCCAAGGTCAATCCGGTGCTGCCGTCGCTGGTGGCGGCCTTGCAGAAACGCGGCATCGCCAATCTCGCCGACGCCGACCGTGTGGCGGCTCTCGCATATCGCAGCGGGATGTATGACCTGGCGCAGACGCTGGCGGATAAGCAGCGCAGCGCTTTGTCGAGCTGGGTGCGCGCCAAGCTGGCCTTGCGCAAAGGCGACGCGGCGGCAGCTGCGCAAGCCTATGCCGAAGCCTCCAAAGCCTTTCCGCAGAATGACGCCAGCGTCGAGCCTGCCTCGCTCGGCCTGATCAGGGCCGAGCAAAGCGTGCTGTCGCTGTCGCGCGGACAATACGTCGAAGCCTTCGACCAGCTCTACAAGGTCACCAGCGCCAGCCAGGCGCGCGGCAAGGATGACAGCCTGAGCCATCCACTCTACAGCGACTACAGTGGCGACACCTGGTACCTGGCCGAGCGCGTGCTGACCGTCGATGAACTCAAAACCTATGTCGACGCGCACGTGCCCGCGACGCCGGTACCGCCACCGCCGCAAGTCCTCCCGAGCACACCCGACAAGCCCTACTACGACTGGCTGAGCGCGCATCCGGCGCAACAGTCCGACTACCTGCGCAGGCTGCTGGCGCGCCGCCTGGTGCGCGAGGGCCGCATCAACGATGCGCTGCCCTACTTCCCTGACGACCAGGATTGGCGCTACGTCGATATCGACGAAAACTACTACACGGACGGCAAGCGGACGCTGGCCTCCTGGCGCTATCGCGCCACAGCTAAAGAATATGGCGACGCGCTCGATGACGCCAAACATGCATGGCGCGCCGTGACGCGCGCCGAAGCCTGGTACAAGGCCGCCACGCTGGCGCGCCTGCGCGGCATGGAAATCATGGGATACGAAGAAGCGCCCGACTACGCCGGCCTTGGCGGCATGCTGGCGTTCGGCATTGGCCGCACGGAAGTCCTGGAATATCCGCGCGGCGACACCGGCAAGGCGCCCCTCGTTAAAACACCCGAACAGCGCGCCGCCGCCGACCTGCCCGGCCCCTTCGTCACCGATGGCGAACGCAAGCGCTACGCCGCCAGCGAGAGCAAGCCCAACCAGCGCTATCACTACCGCAACATCGCCGTCGACTACGTCATGAAATCGGCCGACGAACTGCCTGCCCGCTCGCAGGCTTTCGCCGCCGTGCTGTGCAAGGGCACCGGCTTCGTCTACTACGATGCCGCGCTGGCACCGCTGCCGTATCGCCGCTACGTGAAGGAAGGCGCGGCCGTGCCGTTCTCGGCGGACTTCGGCCAGAACTGCGCGGAGCCGGACTTCAAGGCGGCGGGACGTTTCCCGTATGTGCAGGCGTGGAAGAAGACGCGTCATTGGGTGGCGACGCATCGCGGTGCCGCGCTGGTCACTGCGGCGGCAGTGCTGATTGCCGCCGCAGCGCTTGCAGCGGGGCTGGTGCGACGCCGGCGACGCGCTGTTGAATCGTAGTTATTGCAATTTTTACAACTCTGTTTTTGAGAGTTTTCTCATATAAATCCGATCCTTAAATCGTCAGAATGGCTTCACTGCTTAAGCAAACACAAGGCGCTGAAGCAAAACGATTTGAACCGAATTCGACCGAATTCAACCCATTCTGACTCTTTGAGGAAACGATCATGACCAAGCAAATCACTCTCTTCTCCGCCCTGGCTGCTTCCCTGCTGGTGTCTTTCGCCGCCCAGGCTGCCGATACCGCCGAACTGAAGGTCAAAGGCGTCATTCGTCCTTCGGCCTGCACCCCGAGCTTCACCGGCACCAACGTGGTCGACTACGGCACCATCTCCGCCAAGGGCCTGAGCACCACGGCAGCGAACGTACTGGCGGAAAAGACCATCGCCTTCACCGTCACTTGCGATGCAGCAACCAAAGTCGCTGTCCGCGCCATCGACAACAAGGCCTCGACTGTGGTCACCGGCCTGATGACGGCAATCGAATCGCGTCTGACCGACAAGTATGCCTACGGCCTGGGCGCAGCAGGCGGCAAGAACATCGGTGCCTACAGCGTTCGCGTCATCCCCAATTCGTTCAGCGCGGACGGCGCCACGCCTGACGTCATCTACGACGAAGCCAACAACGGCACCTGGATCAAATCGGGGGATGGCCGCTTCCACGCCGACGGCGCCGGCCGCAAGTCCTTCGCCGCCACCGGCACGACCACACCCGGCTCCTACAAGACCATGTCCGGCAACCTTGGCGTGACCGCCGTGCTGGACAAGGGCGCCAACCTGCCGCTGACACAAAACATCGACCTCGACGGCTCGGCCACGATCGAAGTGCAGTACCTGTAATTGAATTGACTTGAGGAGGCGCTGTCGTCGGCGCAAAGCCCGTCTCTGCATTGCGCGGCGACGGGCTTTTTCTATTGCGCTTGTCAGCGCCGATGCAATGCGCGGCGCACGTCATCCAGCACCGGCACCAGCGCGACGAAGACCAGCAACGCGGCGAGCGGCAAAGTGAAGACGAAGCCGATGTGCCTGAATCCCAGTGCGCCGGTCACACCGCCGGCGAAGAACAGCGCCACCAGCGTGCTCAGCGTCCTGAGCTTGGCGACATCGGCGCGCACCTGCATGTCGGGATGGCGACCGCTGTTCCAGTAAAGCGCCTTGCCCAGTTCGATGCCGATGTCGGTGACCATGCCGGTAACGTGGGTGGTGCGGATTTCCGCCCGCGAAAGCTTGGTGATCATGGCGTTCTGCAATCCCATGATGAAGCACAGCAGCAACACCGTGACCGGCACGAACAGCCATTCGATGCCGGCGATATTGCCGCCCAGCAGGGCGAAGCACAGCAGCAGCAGCGCCTCGACGATCAGCGGCGTGGCGTATTCGGCTTCAAGGTGGCGTTTGCGGGCCCAGTTGATCATCACCGCCGAACAGGCTGCGCCGGCGACGAAGAACAGCATGCTGGCCGCGCCCGACAACAGCAGGCCGATCGCGCCGACGGCCAGGTCCTCGGCCATCATCGACAGGATGCCGGACATGTGCGACGTGAATTGCCCCACTACCAGAAAGCCGCCGGCGTTGATCGCACCGGCAACCCCCGACAACACGAACGCCAGATGCCGGTTGGCGGTCAGGGTACGATTCTTGCCGGCGAGACTGCGCAGATAGGAGACGGGCATAAAGACTTTCTAATGCGGTGAAAGGAAGTGAAACCATCCTGTCCGACGAGTATAAAACAAGCGCCGGCAAAAAAAAGCCGCCACATGGGCCGCCGATGCACCGCTGGTTCGTCGCCGGCTCGGTTCGCTGATGAGGCAGGCTTGGGACGACGGACGACCCGCGCAAATAGAACCTGCGAATTCACACCAGCGCGACCTGCTCCGCCAGATGATTGAACACCGCCGACACGCGACGCAGGTGGCGTGATTCCGTGTGCGTGAGCAGCCATAGCTCGGTCTGGCATTCATCGATCGTTTCGGTCAGCTGAAGCAGGTCGTTGCGCCGCTCTGCCAGGAACACCGGCAACAGGCCGATGCCCAAACCTTGCGCCGTCAATTCGGCAACCGTGAGGATGCTGTTGACGCGATAAGCCGGCATCGCCCTGGGGAAATGTTTCTTGCGCCAGATCACCGAAGGGTGCTCAGGCAGCGCGTCGTCCGGAGCGATCCAGCTGCCTGCAGCGATGCCGGCGTCGATATCCTTTATCCCGCTTTTCTTGCCCGCATACAGCGCCACGCGGATCGGCCCGACGTGCTTGCCGACCAGGTGCTGCGGCGGCCGCCGCGTGGCGCGCACGGCGATGTCGGTGTCGCGCCGCGTCAGGCTGGCCAGTTCATTGCCGGCATGAATGTCATAGGTCAGCAGCGGATGGCTGGTGCGCAGCAATTTCAACGCCGGCGCCACCAGGCCGTGCAGCACGGTGTCTGTGGTGCTGATGCGCACGACGCCGGACACCTGGTCCGGCTGCAACTGTACGGCTGAGCGCGCCGCCTCGAGTTGCGCTTCCATCTGTTCTGCATGCACCGCCAGTTCCTGCGCCAGTTCAGAGGGCTGGTAGCCGCTGCGCGAGCGTTCAAACAGACGAATGCCGAGTCCCTTTTCCATGCGCTGCACGGCGCGAAACACGGTTGACGCGTCCACGCCCAGCCGTTCGCCGGCTACCGCCAGCGTCTGCGCGCGCACCAATGCGAGGATGATTTCCAGATCCGGCTGGCTGATTCTGTATCCCGGCTTGTATTGCAACTTTGCATTCATTGTTTGCGCCCCTGCCTATTTTCATTGCATTTCTGTAGACCTATATTACCCCTGTCTTTTTCATTCATCGGGAGTATTTCATGTCTTCTCTTTCTTCCCCGCGCGCACATGCCGCGGAGCGCGGCGTCGCCATCCCCGTCCATGCCTGGGGCACCCTGCTGTTGCGCGCGAGCCTGGCGGCGATGTGGATTTCGCATGCGTTGCTCAAGCTGCTGGTGTTCACGCTGCCGGGCACGGCGCAGTACTTCGAGAGCATCGGCTTTGCAGGCGTCCTGGCATACCCGGTGTTCGCGACGGAAATCATCGGCGGCGTCGCTATCCTCCTTGGCGTGTATGCGCGCCAGGTTGCACTGGCGTTGACGCCGATCCTGGCGCTCGCGACCGCGGTGCATTGGAACAATGGCTAGGTGCACACCAGCCAGGGCGGCGGCTGGGAATATCCGGCCTTCCTCATCGCCATGTCGGTGGTGCTGTGGCTGACCGGCGACGGCGCGTATGCTCTGGCGCGCAGCCAGCGCTTCGTGCCGACGGTGTGAGGCGCGCCGTGGCTACTCCCCTTACGCTGATCAGTCATTACCTGTGCCCCTACGTGCAGCGCGTCGCCATCGTGCTGCAGGAAAAAGGCCTGCCCTTCGAGCGCATCGACATCGACCTGGCCGACAAACCCGGCTGGTTTCTGCGCGTGTCTCCGTTGGGCAAGACGCCGGTGTTGCTGGTGGATGGCGAGGCGATTTTCGAATCGGCCGTGATCTGCGAATACCTCGACGACAGCGTGGCGCCGCCATTGCATCCGGTCCACGTGCTGACGCGCGCGCGCCATCGCGGATGGATGGAATTCGGGTCGTCGCTGCTGAACGCCATCGGCGGCTTTTACGCTGCCCCGGATGACGTCAGCTTGCAGCGTCGCGCCGAAGATATCCGCGACAGATTCCTGCAACTGGAAGACGTGCTGGGCGATGGTCCGTACTTTGCAGGCGACGGATTTTGCATGGTCGACGCGGTGTTCGGGCCGGTGTTCCGCTACTTCGACGTGTTCGACGCCATCGCCGATTTCGGCTTCATGGCGACGACGCCGAAAGTACACGCATGGCGCGAGGCGTTGCGGGCGCGTCCTTCGGTGCGTGCCGCAGCGCCGTCCGACTACGAGGCAGCGCTGCAGCTCTTTCTATTGCAACGCAAATCGGCGCTGAGCGCACGAATGAAGTCCGTAGGCATGTGAAGATTACGTGAACAGATGCGCCGCCATGAAATCCACAAACGCGCGCAGCTTGGGAGAGAGATAGGGACTCGACGGCCACAGCATGCGGAAGGTGCCGGAATGGTGAATATAGCTGTCGAGTACGCTCACCAGCGTGCCCTTGCGCTCCTGTTCGCGGATCGAGAAATCCGGCAGGCAGGCGATGCCCAGTCCCGCCTCGGCCATGTGGATCAGCGGCTCGATGGTGTTGACCACTGCGGTGGTCGGCAAGTCGAGCGTGAGGTCTTTGCGCCCCCGCCGCAGCGGCCAGCGTTCCAGCTTGCCGTTGGTCGCAAAGCGGTGATGCAGGCAGGCATGCTGCAGCAGATCGTCGGGCGTCTGCGGCATGCCGGCACGCTTGAGATAAGCCGGCGACGCCGCCAGCCTGAATCTGAACTTGCCGAGCGGCCGCGCCACCAGGCGTGAATCGGCCACGTCGCCGGAACGCACCACAGCGTCGAAGCCTTCGGCGATAACGTCAACCAGCCTGTCGGTGAAATCCAGTTCCAGTTCGATCTCGGGATGCGCGCGCATGAAGGCGCTCAACGCCGGCATCATCAGCATGCCGACGATAGGCATGCTCACGCGCAGCTTGCCGCGCGGTGCTCCCAGGCTATGTGCGAATTCCTGTTCGGCCGCTTCCACCTCGCTGAAGATGCGGCGGCAACGCTCGAGGAAGGCGGCGCCTTCCGGCGTCAGCGTCACCGAACGCGTGGACCGGTGGAACAGCCGCACGCCGAGTCGCTCCTCCAGTCGGGCAATCGACTTGCCGACGGCCGAGGACGACACGCCGAGCTGCTGGCCGGCGGCAGTGAAGCTGCGCGCCTCGGCCGCCTGAACAAAGGCGTTGAGCGAGTTGAGACTGTCCATGCCACTCCTTCGTGCGCAGTGCGCCGATTTTTATTACGGACATATCGGTCCGAGGTGTTTGAAACTATAGCCCAATTGTCCGCAGTCGCTGAAAGCCTTATCTTGGTCGTTCATGCAATGGCGTTTGCCCGTTGCTTCACACCGGACCATCGATATGACTTCTTCCACCAGTTCCGATACCACCGCGCCGGCGTCTGCACGGCCTCACCCGGCAAACGAAGCCGCCGGCAAACTTCCGCTGTCCGGTTTGCTGGCGCTGGCCATGGCGGCATTCATTACCGTCCTCACCGAGGCCATGCCGGCCGGCTTGCTGCCGCAGATGGGCGCCGACCTGCGCGTGTCGGAGTCCCTGATCGGCCAGCTCGTGACCCTGTACGCAATCGGCTCGATGATCACCGCGATTCCGCTCACGGCGACGACACAAAGCTGGGGGCGCAAGCCCCTGCTGATGACCGCCATCGTCGGCTTCGTGGTCGTCAACACCGTCACCGCGATATCGACCAGCTATCCGCTGACCCTGGCGGCGCGTTTCTTCGCCGGCGTGTTCGCGGGAGTGGTGTGGGCGCTGATTGCGGGTTATGCGGCGCGTATGGCGCCTGCGCATCTGCAGGGCCGCGCCATCGCCGTCACGATGGCCGGCATCCCGGTTGCGCTGTCGCTGGGCATCCCCGCGGCGACCTTTCTCGGCGCGAGCGTGGGATGGCGCCTGAGCTTCGGCATCATGAGCGCGATGACGCTGATACTGATCGCCTGGACCATCGTCCGGGTGCCGGATTTCCCCGGCCAGAAAGACGACAGTCGCTTGTCGATCGCCGGAGTGTTCATGCTGCCCGGAGTACGTTCGGTTTTGTTTGTGACGCTGGCGTTCGTGCTGGCGCACAACATCCTGTACACCTACATCGCCCCCTTCCTCGCGCCGGCGGGCATGACGGACCGGGTCGGCGCCATCCTGCTGATTTTCGGCGTGAGCGCGCTGGCGTCGATCTGGATCACCGGCGCCCTGATTGACCGCCGGCTGCGCACGCTGGTGCTGCTCAGCATCGTGCTGTTTTCCCTGGCAGCGGCGACACTGGGCGTGTGGGGCGGCGTCCCGGCGATGGTGTATGCCGGCGTGGCGGCGTGGGGGCTGGCGTACGGCGGCGTGCCGACCTTGTTCCAGACGGCGTCGGCCAAGAATGCAGGCGAAGCGGCCGACGTCGCGCAGGCGATGATCGTGACGGTGTGGAATCTGGCAATCGCCGGCGGCGGGATTGTCGGCGGCGTCCTGCTCGATACCGTCGGGGTGGAATCGTTTCCGTGGGCCTTGCTGGCGCTGCTGGCGCCGACGCTGGCGGTGGCGTGGCTGGCCAGACACAAAGGCTTTCCGGCGACCGGGCACCATTAATCTGAAGGCGGGCGCTCAGGTATAATCAGGCCGCCTCTGTGCGGCTCTTCCGTGGATTTGTCGACACTGAAATACTTGACAGGTCTGCAGCTTGAAAACCATCTCCTCCACTTTATCGGCAATCATCATGGCGCTTGGCCTGAGCGGCTGCATTGCGCCGCCCATCGCGCTGACGCCGCTGACCGAGCAGCGCCTGAAAGTGCAGGCGCCGATTCGTTTCCTGCTGACCTTTGACGACGGTCCGAGCGCCTCCGCTTTTGCCAATCCGACGCTGTCGATTCTTGATGACCTCGCCAACAATCCCCATCAACCCGGCGTCAAGGCGGTGTTCTTTGTCCAGACGCGCGCCAGCGGCGCAGGCGGTAGCGAACTCGGTCGCGAGATCATGCGGCGCGAGCATGCCGAAGGACATATTCTGGGCTTCCATACCAGCACCCGGGGACACACCAATCATCGGGATCTGAGCCCGCAGGCGCTGGAACAATCGCTCACCGACGGCAGCGCGGACATTGCCGCCATCACCGGCGCCAAGCCGGTCTTTTTGCGTCCGCCGTTCTGGAACTTCGATCAGCGCACCTTCGCCGCCTATCAGCAGCACGGCTTTCACGTGCTGATGACCGATGTCAGCCTGAACGACGGCAAGATCTGGGGCTATAACTTCAGCCTGCGCCGCCGCTCGAATATCCTGCGGCAGTTGTCGGAGGTGCGCGAACGCATCGCCGACGGCGAACTGCCGACGGTGGATGGGGTGATCCCGGTGGAAGTCACTTTCCACGATCTGAACCGCTACACCTCGCGCCATATGCTGGAGTACATGCAGATCCTGCTCGACAGCGCGCAGGAAACCGGCCTGAAAGTGGCAGCCAAACCGTTCTACGACGATAGCGCGGCTTTGCAGCGCGCGGTCATGGCGCGCACGGTTACGGATCGCACCAAACCACTGCATTTGCCGGGATTGTGGGCGTGGATGTGGGACGGCAATTCGCACTGAGTGTCCGGATGCGGAGACAATAAAAAACGGCCTGGTTCTTCAATGAACCAGGCCGTTTTTTTACGCCGCCGTAGCCGGCGAGATTGCTTAGCCAACCAGGCCGTGCGCCTGTTGATCCGCGTGGTAGCTGGAACGCACCATGGCGCCGACCGCCGCATGGACGAAACCCATCTTGTAGGCTTCTTCTTCGTACATCTTGAAGGTGTCGGGATGCACGTAGCGGCGCACCGGCAAGTGGTCGCCGCTGGGCATCAGGTATTGGCCGATGGTCAGCATGTCGACGTTGTGGGCGCGCATGTCGCGCATGACTTGCAGGACTTCTTCGTCGGTCTCGCCGAGGCCGACCATGATGCCGGACTTGGTCGGGGTGTTCGGGTGCAAGTCCTTGAAGCGCTTGAGCAGGTTCAGCGAATACTCGTAGTCGGAACCGGGACGCGCTTCCTTGTACAGGCGCGGTGCGGTTTCGAGGTTATGGTTCATGACGTCCGGCGGGGCCATCTTGAGGATTTCCAGCGCACGGTCCATGCGGCCGCGGAAGTCCGGGGTCAGGATCTCGATGCGGGTCTCGGGCGACAGTTCGCGCACGCGCTGGATGCAGGCGGCGAAGTGACCGGCGCCGCCGTCGCGCAGGTCGTCGCGGTCGACGCTGGTGATGACGACGTAGCTGAGATTGAGCTGGGCGATGGTGCGGGCCAGGTTTTCCGGTTCATTCGGGTCGAGCGGATCGGGACGGCCGTGGCCGACGTCGCAGAACGGGCAGCGGCGGGTGCACTTGTCGCCCATGATCATGAAGGTCGCGGTGCCCTTGCCGAAGCATTCGCCGATATTGGGGCAGGATGCTTCTTCGCACACCGTCACCAGATTGTTGGCGCGCAGGATGTCCTTGATTTCGTAGAAGCGGGTGGTCGGCGAGCCGGCCTTGACGCGAATCCAGTCGGGCTTCTTGAGCTTTTCCGCCGGCATGATCTTGATCGGGATCCAGGCCGTCTTGCCGGCGCCCTTTTGCTTGTCGGTGGCATTGCGCAGTGTCGGCGCGGCTGGAGTGATTTCGGTAGTCATAGTAGTGATTTCTTTGGCCATCAAGGCGATGGCGCCATAGCAAAATGCGCAACAAGTTTGTCGGCAAGCAGCGTCTGCACGTCGCTCAGCGGCGCGTCGACATCCAACGTCCGCATGTCGACGGTGGCGAGGCCTTCGTAACCGCAGGGGTTGATCCAGGAAAACGGCGTCAGGTCCATCGCCACATTGAGCGATACGCCATGATAGGTGCAACCGCTGGCGCGGATTTTCAAGCCCAGCGCGGCAATCTTGGCGCCCTGCCACGGCCCTGCGCTGACGTAGATGCCGGGCGCGCCCTGCTTGCGCTCACCAGCGAGATTATACGCCGCCAGCGTGTCGATCACCGCCTGTTCGATCTTTTGCACGAATTCGCGCGCGAACAGGCGCGCGCCGGGATGGTTGCGGCGCAGGTCCATGAGCAGGTAAATCACCACCTGGCCGGGGCCGTGGTAAGTGACTTCGCCGCCGCGGTCGGTCTGGACCACGGGAATGGCATGGGGGTTGAGCACGTGGGCGATGTCGGCGCCCAGGCCGAGCGTGAACACCGGCGGGTGTTCGACGATCCAGAGCTGGTCGGGGGAATCTGCGGTGCGGCTGTCGGTGTACGCACGCATGGCGTCGAAGCTGGCCTGGTAGTCTTCAACGCCGCGCCGGATGATCTGCGGCGCCGGTGGCGCCAGGAGTGCCGCGGGGGCTTGTGGAGCGGTATGCATATGCCCGCAAGTGTAACGAAAATCGCCGGATTGCGCCGGATTGCGCCAGGTTCGGCGCCGGCCGAATTACCCCAAGGAAACTCAGAACCTCTCAACCATCCAGGTCCGGGTACGGCCGCGCAGACGCCGGGCCAGCGTCAGCATTCCCTGGGCCAGCCGCATCAGCCAATGGCGGCGGCACAGTCCGACTTGCAGCCGGCTGGCGGTATCGACCGATTCGATCACCACCAGGCCGTGTCCGGGAATATCCAGGCTCTGGCCGCCGGCCAGCCAGTAATCGGTGCGGCCGCCTTCTATCGTGATCCAGACGCGGCCGCTGCCGACGTGCAGGCAGACCGGACGCGTGACCTGCAGCGACATGACGTCGCCGGCTTGCAGCCGGATGGCTCTCTTAGTGAATATATTTTGCATGATGCCCTCGCTCGGTTGCGCCGGGAAGGTCAGGCAACATGCCCTGCGGTCCCGGCTTGCACATACTTTTTTTACGATCAGTAAGGACATTCTAGTCAGCGCCCCAGGCAAACCAAAACGATATATATTGGCGTCTCTTGCTAGTTTTATTCACATGCCATGGCCGACTTCCGTAAATTGCCGAATCTCGCCGCCTTGCGCGCCTTCGAGGCGGCGGCTCGGCACGACAGCTTTTCGCGCGCGGCCGAGGAAATCCATGTCACGCCGGGCGCCATCAGCCACCAGATCCGCGCGCTGGAAGAAGAACTGGGGCTGCCGTTGTTCACCCGCAACGGCAAGCGCATCGCCATCACCGACGCCGGCCGGCGCTTCGCCGCCGCCATCCGCAACGCCCTGACCGAGATCGCCACCGCCGCCGAAACGCTGCAGGAACAGGGCGGCCGTCAGCGCCTGGTAGTGTCGTCGCCACCCTCTTTTGCCTCGCGCTGGCTGGCGCCGCGGCTGTGGAAGTTCATCGACCACTATCCGGACATCGAGGTGATCCTGCAATCGAGCAGCCATCTCAACGACCTCGCGCGCGACGGCATCGACGTCGGCGTACGCTTCGGGCTGGGCAATTATCCCGGACTGAAAACCGAGTTGATCATGGAGGATTTCTATTACCCGGTGGCCAGCCCTCACTATCGCCAGGGTCGCCTGCCCTCGTCGCCGCAGCAATTGCGCGACTGCGTGTTGCTGCGCATGGACGGCCTGCAGGAGTCCTGGTTGCCGTGGTTCAAGCTGGCCGGTCTGGATCTGCCGGACCCGGCCGGCGGACTGGTGACGGAAGATTCGTCGCTGACCTTGCGCGCGGCTGCCGACGGCGCCGGCGTGGCGTTGACGCGGCATGCCATCGCCTCCCAGGAAATCGCCGCCGGCGAGTTGGTGCGCCTGTTCGACATCGCCTGGAAAAGCGAGCGCGCCTACTATTTCGTGTGCCATGCGGAAACGCTGGGCAAGTCGCAGGTCGGATATTTCCGCAACTGGCTGCTGGAAGAAATCGCGCTGTTCAAATCCAACCAGCGCTGGCCCGGACCCTAACTCGCAAATACCGCCCGAAAACCTCTCTGTTCGACTGCTTGGAAAACGCCGGATGCCCTATCGTTCAGGTATGGAGCGGCGAACAATATAAAACAATTGCCGACAGGTATCCGCCGATCGCGGCTGCCAATGACACCTCTCTCCCAAATTTGCTGCACCGGTTTGCCATCCGCGACGTGTTGCACATCGCCCCGCGCAGGCGACGTTTTATCTTGCCCGTGCGCTACTGCTCACCTGAGAACTGCCGGCGCTTTCCGGTTGGCATGGTGTTGAAATTGTCTTGCAATCGCTTTTGAATATTGTTTGTTTTCGCCAGGAGTCTCTTATGAAAAATCTTAAAATCGGAACACGCCTCGGCATCGGTTTTGTCGTCATCCTCATGCTCATGGTCGTGATGCTCGGCATCAGCGTCTGGCGCTTGCAGCAGATCAATTCCGCCGTGGTGTCGATCACTACCGACTCGATCACCAATGAGCGCAACGCGGTCGAATGGCTGGCGGTGATCCGCGAGAGTGGCATCCGCACGATGGCCGTGATCAAGTCCGAAGACCCCGATACACAGCAATACTTCACTGCGCAGATCGCTGCCGAGTCGGCGCGCATTGCGCCAATGCGCAAAAAGATCGAAGAGATCAACACCTCGCCGCACGAGGTCGCACAGCTGGCCGAGATCAACAAGGTGCGCGATGCCTACCAGGCGACGCGCAACGATATCTTCAAGCTCAAGAAGGCCGGCAATCTCGACGAGGCCAAGAAGATGACGGCCGAGAAATTCATGCCGCTATATGCCTCCTACACCGACGTGGTCGCCAAGTTCCGCGACATGCAGCGCCAGGAAATCAGCACCTCGGCCGACGCGGTCGCCAACTACTATTCGTCCAGCCGCAACCTGCTGATCATCCTCGGCATCGTCGAACTGGTGCTGGGCGGCGCGCTGGCGTGGCTGCTGACGATCAGCATCACGCGCCCGCTCACACAGGCAGTGGGCATAGCCGAAACGGTGGCGGCGGGCGACCTGAGCTCGGACATCGTGGCCGGAGGCAAGGACGAGACCGGCCAGTTGCTCACTGCGCTCAAGACCATGAACGACAACCTGCTCAATATCGTCAGCCAGGTGCGCGTCGGCACCGACACCATCAGCACGGCGTCGAGCGAAATCGCCAGCGGCAATCTTGATCTCTCGGGCCGCACCGAACAGCAGGCCGGCTCGCTGGAAGAAACCGCTTCCGCGATGGAAGAACTGACCTCGACCGTGAAGCAGAATGCCGACAACGCGCGCCAGGCGAATCAACTTGCGGTGTCCGCCTCCGAAGTCGCGCAACAGGGCGGCGCCGTGGTGAGCGAAGTGGTCGACACGATGGGTTCCATCAATGAATCCTCGCGCAAGATCGTGGACATCATCAGCGTGATCGACGGCATCGCCTTCCAGACCAACATCCTGGCGCTGAACGCTGCGGTGGAAGCCGCACGCGCCGGCGAACAAGGCCGCGGCTTCGCGGTGGTGGCGAGTGAAGTGCGCAGCCTGGCGCAACGCTCCTCGGCAGCGGCGAAGGAAATCAAGACGCTGATCGACGACTCGGTATCCAAGGTCGACGTCGGCAGCAAGCTGGTGCAGCAAGCCGGTGAAACCATGAACGAGGTGGTCGCCAGCGTCAAGCGCGTGACCGACATCGTCGGCGAGATCAGCTCGGCCAGCCAGGAACAAAGCGCCGGCATCAACCAGGTCGGCCAGGCCATCACGCAGATGGATGAATCGACCCAACAGAACGCCGCGCTGGTGGAACAAGCCGCCGCCGCCGCGCAATCGCTGCAGGATCAGGCCGGACGCCTGGCGCAGGTGGTCAGCGTGTTCAAGCTGGATCGATAGCACGCAACGGCGTTGCGCCGGATCTGCGGCCGCAAACGAAAAACCGGTTCGCCTCTTGCGAGGATAAACCGGTTTTTTTACGCCTCCGATGAGAGGCGGGAATCGTTAGAGTTTACAGCACGAACTTGACCATCTCATGCGACGACAGCGCGCGGTAGAGATTGTCGAGCTGCTCGCGGCTGGTGGCGCGCACGGTAACCGTCAGCGACAGGTATTTGCCTTGCGTCGAGGGCCGCATCTCGACCTTGCCGGCATGGAAGGTCGGGTCGTGTTCGGTCACCATGTTGATGATGATGTCGGTGAATTCATCGTGCATGACGCCGACGACTTTGATGGGAAAATCGCTGGGATATTCGATCAGCGATTCTTCCGCGGGAATCACGGGCATGGCGGGAATGGCTGGTTCAATGGGATCAGCAGGGTCGTTGGGCAATGACATGGCGGTATGTTGAAAACTTGTATGGGATCCGCCTATTTTACGCCAGTCGCCGCGCTCCTGCGCATGTCTTGCCGGGCGACAAGACATGCGTTCGTTCCGGACGCAGCGATTGTCAGAGCGATGATCAGAGCGCTGCCTTGGCCGCCTGGTAGGCCGCGTACAGCTTGCCGAACACCGGACCCGGCTTGCCGTCGCCGACGCGCTGGTCGTCGATGGCGACCACCGGCAAGACTTCCTTGGTCGCCGACGACAGCAGCACTTCATCGGCGCCGAAAACTTCTTCGCGCGTGATGCGGCGCGCTTCGAACACGATACCCTGCGACTTGCACAGCTCTTCGATCAGGCCGTAACGAATGCCTTCGAGGATCAGGTTGTCCTTGGGCGGCGCCGACAGCTTGCCGTCCTTGACGATCCAGACGTTGGACGACGAGGCTTCGCTGAGGAAGCCGTCGCGGAACTGGATCGCTTCGGTGACTTCGTGCTCGGCGGCATATTGGGCCGCCAGTACATTGCCCAGCAGCGAGGTCGACTTGATCTGGCAATTGAGCCAGCGCTTGTCTTCGAGCGTGACGCAAGCCACGCCTTTGGCGCGGACTTCGGCCGAAGGCACCGCCAGCGGGCTGGTCATCATGAACACCGTCGGCGTCACCGGATCCTTCGGGAACGCGTGGCCGCGCTTGGCGACGCCGCGCGTGACCTGGATATAGACGATCTGGTCATTGAGATCGTTGGCCTGCACCACGCGGTCGATCAGCGCCAGCCATTCGGCTTCGTTATGCGGATTGGTAATACCGATGGTGCCGAGGCTGCGGAACAGGCGCGCAATGTGATGCGTGCCGCGGAACGGCTTGCGGCCGTACATCGGGATCACTTCATACACGCCGTCGCCAAAGATGAAGCCGCGATCCAGCACGGGGATGCGGGCTTCGGAGAGCGGCGTCATGTCGCCGTTGAGGTACACGATGGGGTCGTTCATGGCAGGTCTTCTTAGGGAGGTTCAGAGGGAGATGGATAGCGGAATGGAGACATTCTTGCACAGACCCGCGCAGGCCGTTATGCAAAGTCGGCATCGGGCGATGCCGCTCACCGGCGTCGCCCGGGACCGTTCAATGGTCACAGCGGCTGGATGCTCAGACTGCTGACGTTGCTGTCCGCGTCCTTGCGGGAGAAATGCCAGCGCTGCCGGTGATAGCGCGCCACGGTCTCGCGATGGGCGATGCTGACCACGGCGGCATCGGGCAGCTCTTCCTGCAACAGCGCGTACAAGGCTTCTTCGGTTTCGCCGTCCATGGCGCTGCTGGCTTCATCGAGGAAGACCATCTCCGGCCGCGTGAGGAACACGCGTGCAAACGCCAGGCGTTGCTGCTCGCCCGGCGACAGGCGATTGCCCCAGTTGTTGTAGACGTCGAGCTGATCCTTGAGATGCGGCAGGCGGCACAGGTCGAGATAGTGACGGATCGCGAGGTCGGTGTAGGCGTCCTCGTCGGCCGGATAGGCCAGCACCGAGCGCAGCGTACCGATCGGCAGGTAACTCGCTTGCGGCACGAACATCAGCCTGGCCTTGTGCGGGATCTGAATGTCGCCGCCGCCGTAGGGCCAGATGCCGGCGATGGCGCGGAACAGCGTCGACTTGCCGCAGCCGGAGGGACCGCTGACCAGGATGCGCTCGCCGGGATGGATCGCACCGCTGATGCCCTGATCGCCGCCGATCAGCGTGCGGCCGTCAGGCAGCGCGAGGTTCAGTTTGTCGAACAGGATGGCGCCGACATTGTTGCGTTCCACCGAGATGCTGGCGGGTTGCTTCTGCGCCAGTTCCACCGCGAGATTGAAGCCGGCCAGACGGTTGATGCTGGCCTTCCAGTCGGCCAGCGTGGTGAAGGCGTTGATGAACCACGACAAGGCGTCCTGCACCTGGCCGAAGGCGCTGCTGAGCTGCATCAGCACGCCCAGCGACATGGCGCCGGAGAAATAGCGCGGCGCCGCCACCAGCAACGGAAAAATGATCGCAAACTGGCCGTAGAAATTGGTCGCGATGTTGAGGCTCTTGGTGGTGCGCATGATGGCCCACCAGTTTTGGCGGATGTCTTCGAAGCGCAGGTTGAGTTCGCCGCGTTCGCGCCGCTCGCCGCGATACAGGGCGATGGCTTCGGCATGTTCACGAATCCGGATCAGGCCGAAACGGTAGTTCGCCTCGAAGCGCTCCTGGTTGTAGCTCTGCACCACCAGCGGCTTGCCGATCCACCAGATGATCCATGAACCGACGCCGGCATAGGCGATGGCGAACCACACCATGTAGCCGGGGATGACCCAATCGCGCTGCATGAACGCAAACGAGATCGGACCACTGATGGCCCACAGGATGCCAACGAAGGACACCAGCGTCACCAGGCTGGAGATGAAACCCAGCACCAGGCTGATGGTGTTCGAGGTCAGCGAACGCAAGTCCTCGGCGATACGCTGGTCCGGGTTGTCGGCGATGCGGCCCTGCTCCATGCGGTAGTAGGCGTGATGCTCGAGCCACTTGCCCATGTACTTTTCGGTCATCCAGGTGCGCCAGCGGATCTGCAGCGACTGCGTCAGGTAGATGCGCGCGGTGGCGACCACGATGTAGGCAAAGGCCAGGTAGCTGAACTGCCACAGCAGGCCTTTGAAGGCGACGTAATCCTTGTTCTGCATGGAATCGTACATGGTGCGATTCCAGTCGGTGATGAGTACGTTGATGTAGACCATGACCAGCACCAGCGCGATGATCACCGCCAGCAATCCCCACGCCTTCCCTCGTTCTTCCGAGACCCAGTATGGTTTGATGAGTCGCCAGACGGCGTGGCGGTCAAAGGCGTTGTCGGTGGATTTTTTCTTGTTGGCTGTCATGGATTTTCCGGAGTCTGTGCAAGATCATCTGCGATGATAAGCAATCCGGCCGTTTTCGGCTGCGGAATAAATGCAACCAAGTGCAACCACGCGCCCGCCGGCGGCGCCCGTCAGGCTTCAGCAAGCTACCCGCCCTGTTTTGGTGAACGGGTTAGAATCTCTGTTCTTCGCCGCACCGATTCCATCGCATGAATTGTTTCATGCACACCTCGGTGCCGAACGTGCTCACGATCTGTAGCGAGAGGCCGTCAGCCGGTGTCGGACGGAGCGGAGGAACCGGAATGTACTTGAGTACATGAGGATTCCGAGCACCGCCCGACGCCGGATCACGGCCTCGCAGTAAGATCGTGAGCACGTTCCGGCGACACTCTGGAGATTGCATGCTTGCATGGTTTGAAAAACTGGTTCACCCCTACCCCGACAACGTCATCAAGCCGCCGCCGCGCGGTTTCACCGCCTTCATCTGGGCCTGTACCAAGGGTCTGCGCCGCTATATCGTGGCGATGACCGCATTGACCGCGATCATCGGCGCGTTCGAAGCGCTGCTGTTTGCGATGATGGGCCGTATCGTCGACTGGCTCAGCCATATCGAGCCGTCGCAACTGTGGACGCAGGAGCGCGGCAGCCTGATCTGGCTGGCGGTGGTGCTGGCCGGCAGTCCGCTGCTCATCGCGCTGCAGACCTTCTTCAAGCACCAGACCCTGGCGGGCGCATTCCCGATGATGCTGCGCTGGAAATTCCACCGCCTGATGCTCAACCAGAGCATGAGCTTTTATCAGGACGAGTTCGCCGGCCGCGTCGCCGCCAAGGTGATGCAGACCGCGCTCGCGGTGCGCGACGTGTGCATGATCATGGGCGACATCCTGGTGTTCGTGATGATCTATTTCGTCACCATGGCGGCCGTGGTCGGCGGCTTCGACCTGTGGATGCTGGCACCCTTCTTCGGCTGGCTGGTGCTGTACATGGCGGCGCTGCGCTACTTCGTGCCGCGCCTGTCGAAAGTGGCGCGCAACCAGGCCGACGCGCGCTCGCTGATGACCGGACGCATCACCGATGCCTATACCAACATCGCCACCGTCAAGCTGTTCTCGCACGCCGGTCGCGAGGCCGGTTATGCACGCAGCGCGATGCAGGATTTCTTGGTCACGGTGAATCGCCAGATGCGTCTGGTCAGCGGTTTTGAAATCGTCAATCACTCGCTCAACATGGTGCTGATCCTGTCGACCGCAGGCGTGGCGCTGTGGCTCTGGACGCAAGGCCAGGTCGGCATCGGCGCGGTCGCCGCAGCCACGGCGATGGCGCTGCGCCTGAACGGCATCGCGCATTGGGTGATGTGGGAAATGGCTGCGCTGTTCGAACACGTCGGCACCGTGCAGGACGGCATCAACACGCTGTCGCGCGCGCATGAGGTCAAGGATTTGCCGGATGCGCAGCCATTGGATGTCAGCCGCGGCGAACTGGTCTTCGACAACGTCAGCTTCGCCTACGGCGCCACCGGACCCGATGCGCGCCAGGTAATCGACAAGCTCAACCTGCACATCCGTCCCGGTGAAAAGATCGGCCTGGTGGGCCGTTCCGGCGCCGGCAAGTCGACCATCGTCAACCTGCTGCTGCGCTTCTACGATGTCGAGCAAGGCCGCGTGCTGATCGATGGCCAGGACATCGCGCACGTCACGCAGGACAGCCTGCGCGCGCAAGTCGGCATGGTCACTCAAGACACCTCGCTGCTGCATCGCTCGGTGCGCGACAACATCCTGTACGGCCGTCCCGACGCTGGCGACGACGACATGATCGCCGCCGCGCGCCGCGCCGAAGCACACGAATTCATCGGCAATCTGGCCGATGCGCACGGCCGCCGCGGCTACGATGCCCACGTCGGCGAACGCGGCGTGAAACTGTCCGGCGGTCAGCGCCAGCGCATCGCGATTGCGCGCGTGATGCTCAAGGACGCGCCCATCCTGTTGCTGGACGAAGCCACCAGTGCGCTCGACTCGGAAGTGGAAGCGGCCATCCAGGAGAGCCTGTATCGCCTCATGGAAGGCAAGACCGTGGTCGCCATCGCCCATCGCCTGTCGACCATTGCCGCGATGGATCGCCTGATCGTGCTCGACCAGGGCCGCATCGTCGAGCAAGGCAGTCACCAGGAACTGCTGGCGCACAACGGTTTGTATGCGCGCCTGTGGTCGCATCAGAGCGGCGGATTCCTGGGCGAGGAAGCGTGACGCCGTTGCTCACGCGCGACCGTCAGACGTAGTAGCTGTCGTCCAGCAGCATGTCCTCGAAGAAGGCGCCGTAGCGTCCTTCCGGGTGGCGCAAATGGATCTCCAGAATCCAGCGCATCGCCGACGGCACGCCGTCGAACTCCGCCAGCGATCCGGTATGGATTGCCGCGTGCGGGAAGTCCGATACGCGATGGCCGGGCAAGTCGAAATTGAGCTCCCAGCCGCGCTTGCGCGCTTCGCTATCGGCGAAGGCGTACAACGCTTCTCCGCTCAGTCCCTGCTCGCTCCACGCGCGTCGCGCGGCGTGAAACACGGCTTCCGCATCCCGTGCGCAGCGCGCGTATTTTTCATGATTTCCGATCACGAACGCGGCGCCGCCGTCGCCTTCCCAGGCGCCGTGGCGCGGCGCGATGTCGATGAAGAAGATGTCGTCCTGCTGCAGCACCACGCCCGGTTCGGATGCCTGGCGCATCGGCTTGATGGTGTTGCGGCCGAAGCGCACGCGCGTCGGATGCCAGCTCAGCGTCAGGCCGGCGTCGAGGAGGACTTGTTTGGCCATGGCGACGGCGTCTTCTTCCACCATGCCGGGCTGCACGCGCGACGCGATGTCGCGAATCGCCTGGCGCGTCTTGCCGCGCGCGGCCAGCATGCCCTCCACGGAAAAGGCGGGACCGACGCGCTCGGCGTTCGTGGCATCGGTGGCATCGGTGGCATCCGTGGCGGCGGTGATCGCGGCGGTGATTGTAGTGGTGTTCATGATGTTCTCCGGAATGAGGATCGCGGAAAGCGCGACATGCGCTTCCGCTACGGAGAAAATTATCGGCGGCGCTGCGATCTAATGACAGCGCGGCAAGGCGGCGTTGACAGCCATGCTGCGGCGTTTTCCTGCCAAGGCCTTGCCTGGGTTCTGCTGCCCGGCCCGGACGGCGCTATGATGGCGTCTATCGTTCCACTGCCGATTGCCGCCATGCCTACTGTCGCCCTGCTGGTATTCCCCGGAGTCCAGGCGCTCGACGTCTCCGGTCCGCTCGACGTGTTCGCCGAGGCCAACCGTTTCCTGCTGCCGCAACAGCATTACCGTCTCAGCGTCATCGGAAGCACACGCGACACCGTCGCCTGCTCCAACGGCATGCAGATCGTGCCGCACCTGCACTACAGCGAAGCGCGCGAAGACTACGACCTGCTGCTCGCGGCCGGCGGCCCCGGCTTGCCGCAGCAGGAACGCGACGCCGCGCTGAGCGACTGGCTGGCCGATGCCGCGCAACGCGCCGGCCGCCATGGCTCGATCTGCAACGGCGCGTTCTTGCTGGCGCGCGCAGGACTGCTCAGGGGCAAACGCGTGACCACGCATTGGAATGACGCCGCTGCATTGGCGCGCGATTTTCCCGAGCTTGAAGTCGACGCCGATCGCATCTATCTGTGCGACGGCAAACTGGTGACGTCGGCGGGAGTCACCGCCGGCATCGATTTGTCGCTGGCGTTGCTGGCCGAAGACGCCGGCCAGGAAGTCGCCCTCAACGTCGCCAAGCGGCTGGTGGTATTCATGCAGCGCAGCGGCGGACAATCGCAGTTCAGTCCTTACCTCACTCCGTATGCGGAAGAGACCTCACTGGTCGGCCAGGTGCAACATTACGTGCGCGAGCATCTGCAGGAAAAGCTCAGCGTCGCACTGTTGGCCAAGCTGGTGTCGAGCAGTCCGCGCAATTTCGCGCGCGTGTTTGCACGCGATGCACGCATGACGCCGGCGGAGTTCATCGAAAGTGCGCGCGTCGATGCGGCGCGCGCAATGCTGGAGAGATCGGGAAGTTCGGCGGCGCCCTTGAAGACGGTCGCTTATCGTTGCGGCTTCCGCGACGCCGGCCATATGCGCGTGGTGTTCCTGCGCCGGCTCGGCATCAGTGCGCAACAGTATCGGGATAATTTTTTTGCGGGCGCCGATGCGGCGTGATCAAAGCCGGGATCAGCTATCCGGCGCGACTTCACCGGCGGACCATTCCGGACTGTAGCCGCCCAGAGTCGGGTGGTACATTTCATCGCCGCTGTGCTGGGTGAATTCGACGTTGAGACGGTCTTCGCGCAGGCCCAGCACCTCGATGCAATCGCGGCACAATGCCTTGGCGACTTCCATGCGCAACTCGGGCGTGCGGCCGCGGCGGATGTCGCACATCAGCACCGATACCGGCTCCACTTCGCCGCCGTCGACCGTGCGCCAGACACTGCCTGCGCCGCACTCGCGGATCACGATGCTGATGCGGCGGATATCGACGCTCATCATGTCGGCATAGGTCTGCGCCATGCGCGCAGCGAGCTGCTTTTTCTGCTGCGCGGGATAGCTGTCGTTGACGTCGAGTTGCAGGTAAGGCATGGCGCATTCCTTTCATTGCGGCTGCATTTGCATCTGCGGTTGCAGCCGCCGAAACTCACGGTTTACTGTTCGACCGCTTCGCCGCGCAGGCGGGCAATCACGCCGTCGAGTGCATCGAGGTCGGAGAAATTGATGATCAGCTGACCGCGATTCTTGGCGCCGGTCTTGATCGATACCTGCGTCGCCAGGATGTCGGACAATTCTTCTTCCAGGCGGGCGATGTCGCGCGATTTTTCCTTGCCCCCGTCGCGCGGCTTGTTCGATGCGGCTTGCTCGGCAGTGGTGCGCACCACCAGCTTCTCGGCTTCACGCACCGACATGCGCTTGGCGACGATCTGGTTCGCCAGCGTGATCTGCGTGGCGGAATCCACCGCCAGCAAGGCGCGGGCGTGGCCCATGTCGATATCGCCGGCCATGAGCATGGTCTGCACCGGCTTGGCCAGGTTCAGCAAGCGCAACAGGTTCGACACCGCGCTGCGCGAGCGGCCGACCGCGACTGCCGCCTGTTCATGCGTGAAGTTGAAATCGGTGATCAGGCGGTGGATACCCTGGGCTTCTTCCAGCGGATTGAGATCCTCGCGCTGCATGTTTTCGATCAGCGCCATCGCGGCGGTGGTCTGGTCGTCGACGTTCTTCACCAGCACCGGCACTTCGGTCAGGCCGGCGATCTTGGCAGCGCGGAAGCGGCGTTCGCCGGCGATGATCTCGTAGATGTCCTTGCCGTTCTTCTGGCCGATGGCGCGGATCAGGATCGGTTGCAGCAGGCCCTGCTCCTTGATCGAGGCGGCCAGCTCATTGAGTGCGCCTTCGTCCATGCGGCTGCGCGGCTGATACTTGCCGGCCTGCAGATCCGTGACCGGCATCACCGATGGCGAACCTGCGACCACCGGCACGTCTTCGGTGATATCGGAAGACCCGCCGAGAAGTGCGTCGAGACCGCGGCCGAGGCCTTTTGATTTTTTGGTTGCCATCTTTTACCTACCTGTTTCTGAATTGCTGATTACTGAAATTGTTTATATCGTTTAGTGCATTTCAAGACTTCGGATCTACTTTTACAGCGTCTTGATGCGCTCGACCATTTCGGCGCCAAAGGCGATGTACGCCTGCGCGCCTTTCGACGCGGCGTCGAAGTTCACGCCCGGCATGCCGTACGACGGCGCTTCGGCCAGACGGACATTGCGCGGAATGACCGTCTTGAAAACCTTGTCGCCAAAATGCTGCTCGAGCTGTTCGGACACCTGCTGCGACAACGTCATGCGCGGGTCGAACATCACGCGCAGCAAGCCGATGATCTTGAGATCGGGATTGAGCTTGGCGTGCACTTTCTTGATGGTGTTGACGAGGTCGGACAAACCTTCCAGCGCATAGTATTCGCACTGCATCGGAATCACCACGCCATGTGCCGAGCACAGGCCGTTGAGCGTCAGCAGCGACAGCGCCGGCGGACAATCGATGAGGATGAAATCGTAGTCGTCGGCGACGGCGGCGAAGGCGTCTTTTAGGCGCTTCTCGCGATTCTCGAGCTCGACCATTTCGACTTCGGCGCCGGCCAGTTCGCGATTGGCCGGCAGCACGTCAAAGTTGCCGCTTTCGGAACGCTTGCGCACGCTCTTGATGTCGGACATGCCGAGCAGCACTTCGTAGATCGAACCTTGCAACTCGGCCTTGTTGATGCCGGAGCCCATGGTGGCGTTGCCCTGCGGATCGAGGTCGGCGAGCAGCACGCGCTGATTGTGCTGCGCCAGGCCGGCGGCGAGATTGACTGCTGTGGTGGTTTTGCCGACACCGCCTTTTTGATTCGCAACGCAAAAGATTTTAGCCATAGGTTCTTCTAGTTAGTGTTCCGTTGGGATTACAGTGAATCTTCAGTTTCTATCCGGGTTATCTTCAGTGCCGGGTCAATGCGTGCCCAGCTTGATGCCGAAGCCGATCAGGAAGACACCGGCCGCGCGCGACGCCAGCGCAGCGATCTTGCGGTTGCGCGCGAGACGTTTCGCCGCGGCGTTGCCGGCCAGGACCAGCAGACTGCCATAAATCAGCGTGCAGGTGCAAATCACCGTGCCCATGATCAGGAACGTGACGGCGCCCTTTTGCGTGGCCGGGTCGATGAACAGCGGGAAGAAGGCCATGTAGAACACGATGGCCTTCGGGTTCATCAGCGTCACGAAGAAGCCGCGGCGGAAATCTTCCATGTCCGAGAATGGCACCACCGACGATCCGCCCTCTTCCTTTGCAAACAGCAGGCGCCCACCGAGGTAGGCGAGATATGCCGCACCCACATACTGCATGCCCTTGAACAGCAAGGGATTCGCGTGCAACAGCGCCGCCACGCCGATCGCCGCGAGAAACATCAGCACGATGTCGCCCAGCATCAGGCCGGCGATCGCCGCAAAACCGCCGCGCAAGCCGTGCTTGGCCGAGCAGGTCAGCACGCAGAAAGTACCGGGACCGGGCAACATCAGGAACACGACCGTGGCGGCGATCAGTTGCCAGACATCGGTAATGCCAATCGTGTGAAACAGTGCTTGCATGGCGTCTCCTTGATTGGGATATCGGTCGGAATTATTCTTGCGGCGTCTTGACCAGCTTGGAGGTATCGAAGCCTTGCTTGGTGGCGTTGTTGACGGCGGCTTCATATTCCGCGGTCGACAGCACCGGCTTGCGCGCCAGGATCCACAGGTAATCGCGCGACGGCGTGCCGACGGTCGCAACCGAGTAGTCGGCATCCAGATCGATCACCCAGTAGTCCCCCCACACCAGCGGGAACCATGCCAGCCAGGCCGGCGCAAAACGCACCTGCAGTCTGGCGTTATGACTGCCTTCGATGACGCGCGCCTGGCCGTCGGCCTGGTCCAGCACGCCGCCCTCGACTTTGCAGCGGTTGATGACGTCAATGTCGCCGTCGCTGCGCGCGCGATATTCGGCGGTCACGTTGGCGATGCACTTCTTCTGGAAGCTGTTGGGGAAGCGGGCGATTTCGTACCATTTGCCGACGTAGCGCTTCAGGTCGACCGAAGGCACGGTGACGACTTCCTGCGCTTGCGCGGGCGCCGGCGCTATGGCCGACAGGAGTGCGGCGGCGATGGCGAAGCCCGAGAGTGCGCGGGTGACGGGTAGGCAATTCATTCAAGACCTTTCGATAAAGATCAGATGACGTTCTGCATCCAGTCCAGGCACATGCAGGGCCTGGGTCTTTTCCACTTTCCATCCATCCGGCAGGCGCGCGATTTCTTCCTGCGGCATCACGCCCTTCATGGCGATATAACGGCCGCCCGGTTGCAGCAGATGGTTCGACCAGTTGATGAAATCGTTGAGTTCCGCAAAGGCGCGCGAAGTGATGACGTCGAACAGTTGCTCGACCTGCAACTGCTCGACGCGCGCGGTGTAGACCGAAACATTGCTTAATTGCAACTCTGCCTTGGCCTGCGTGAGGAATGCCGTTTTTTTATGCACGGTATCGATCATCGACACCTTCATCGCCGGACGCGCTTCGGCCGCCCAGATGGCCAGCACGATGCCCGGCAAACCGCCGCCTGCACCGACGTCCAACACATTGTCGGCTTGCGCGAAAGCCGTCACGGCAGCCAGGGAATCGAGCAGGTGATGCGTCATCATCTGCGCCGGATCGCGCAACGCGGTCAGGTTGTAGGTGCGGTTCCACTTGGCCATCAGGGCCAGGTAAGCCAACAGCTTCTTGTGCTGGCCGGCGCTCAGCGTCAGGCCGAGCGCTTGGGCGCCGGCGGTGAGTGTGTCGCCCAATTGCAGGTCGGTAGTCGTGGTGTTCAAGATGCTCAGGCCGCTTCGTTGTGGTTGTCGGACACGGCGACGTTCTTCAGGCCGCCTTTTTTCAGGTGGACCAGCAGCAGGGACAAGGCCGCCGGCGTCACGCCGGAAATGCGCGAAGCCTGGCCCAGGGTTTCCGGCTTGTGCTTGTTGAGCTTCTGGCGCACTTCGATCGACAGCGCCTGGACGTCCATGTAATCGAGGTCGGCCGGCAGCTTGAGGCTTTCGTTGTGTTCCTGGCGTCCGATTTCCTTGGCCTGGCGATCGATGTAGCCGGCGTACTTGATCTGGATCTCGATCTGTTCGCGCACCGGGTCATCGCTGACGCCCGGACCCGCCAGCGCCTGGCCGTCGGCGCCGGTCAGCGTCATCAGGCTGTCGTAGGTTACGTTCGGACGGCGCAGCAGATCGACCAGGTTGTATTCGCGCTCGATGGCTTTGCCCAGCACGCGCTCGGCTTCGGCGTCGGCGAGGATGCGCGGGTTGACCCAGGTGGATTTGAGGCGCTCCATTTCACGTGCAACAGCTTCGCGCTTCTTGTCGAACATTTCCCATTGGGCGTCGCCGACGCAACCGAGCTGGCGGCCGATTTCGGTCAGGCGCAGGTCGGCGTTGTCTTCGCGCAGGCTCAGGCGATATTCGGCGCGGCTGGTGAACATACGATACGGCTCCTGCACGCCCTGGGTAATCAGGTCGTCGACCAGCACGCCGAGGTAAGCCTCGTCACGGCGCGGCGTCCAGGACTCGCGGCCCTGTGTTTGCAGCGCGGCGTTGAGACCGGCCAGCATGCCTTGGGCTGCCGCTTCTTCGTAACCGGTGGTGCCGTTGATCTGGCCGGCGAAGAACAAGCCCTGGATTTGCCGCGTTTCCAGCGAAGATTTCAGGCCGCGCGGATCGAAGTAGTCGTACTCGATGGCGTAGCCCGGGCGCAGGATGTGGGCGTTTTCCATGCCGCGCATCGAACGCACCAGCGCCAGCTGTACGTCGAACGGCAGGCTGGTGGAGATCCCGTTGGGGTAGAACTCGTTGGTTGTCAGGCCTTCCGGCTCCAGGTAAATCTGGTGCGAATCCTTGCCGGCGAAGCGGTGGATCTTGTCTTCGATCGACGGGCAATAACGCGGACCGACTCCTTCGATCACGCCGGTGTACATCGGGCTGCGGTCGAGACCGGCACGGATGATGTCGTGGGTCTGGGTGTTGGTATGGGTAATCCAGCATGGCATTTGTTGCGGATGCATGCCGACATTGCCCATGACCGAGAATACCGGGATGGGATCGAGGTCACCGGGCTGCTCTTCCAGGACTGAAAAGTCGATGCTGCGGCCGTCGATGCGCGGTGGTGTACCGGTTTTCAGGCGGCCTTGCGGCAGCTTGAGTTCTTTCAGGCGCGCCGACAGCGAGATCGCCGGCGGGTCGCCGGCGCGGCCGGCGGAGTAATTATTGAGGCCGACGTGGATCTTCCCGTCGAGGAAAGTACCCGCTGTCAGCACCACCGCCCTGCCCGCAAAGCGGATCCCGGCCTGGGTCACGGCGCCGATTACGCGGTCGCCTTCGACCATCAGGTCGTCCACCGCCTGCTGGAACAGCCACAGATTGGGCTGGTTTTCCAGGCGCGAACGAATCGCCTGCTTGTACAGGATGCGGTCGGCCTGGGCGCGCGTGGCGCGTACGGCAGGACCTTTGGAGGAATTCAGGATGCGGAACTGGATACCCGCCTCGTCCGTCGCAATCGCCATCGCCCCGCCCATGGCGTCGACTTCCTTGACCAGGTGGCCCTTGCCGATGCCGCCAATGGAAGGATTGCACGACATCTGACCGAGGGTCTCGATGTTGTGGGTCAGCAGCAAAGTCGTTTGCCCCATGCGGGCGGATGCCAATGCAGCTTCGGTACCGGCGTGACCGCCGCCGACGACAATGACATCAAAGTGTGTGGGAAATAGCATAATGCGCCTCGTGGAGACGGTGAACAGAGGCGAGATTATAAAGTCTTTTTGGACAGGTATCAGGCCCTACCCCAGTTATTCCCTTTTTATTCACGTTTTTTGTTTCACGTGAAACAGTTTGAAAAAAATGAACGTCTACCGACAAGCGATGGACAAATAAAAAGAGAAGCCTTGGCCTCCCTTTTTAACTACATCAATATCCTCCGGCGATTGTTCCACGTGAAACAATCGCCGGAATCTATGCGGCTCTCATTTTAGAAATGCGTCGTAGCCGGTCTTCAAAATCAGCGCGCCCACCACGAACAAGAAGAGTTTGCGGACGAAGCTGCTGCCGTGCTTCATCGCCAAGCGCGTACCGACCAAGGAACCGCCGATATTGAACACCGCCATCAACAGACCCAACTGCCAGATCACGTGGCCGCTATACGAGAACCAGAGCAGCGCCGCCAGATTGGTCGCAATGTTCACCACCTTGGACACCGCCGAGGCACGCAGGAAATCATAGCCAAAGATCCGGACGAAAAGGAATACAAAGAAGCTGCCGGTACCCGGTCCGAACAAGCCGTCGTAGAACCCTACCCCGGCACCAACCAGAACAGCGTAGAGTTTTTCCTTGCTCCCGGACAATAACGGCGCATGGTGCTGACCGAAGTCTTTCTTCTTCAGGGTATAGATCGCCACCGCTAGCAAGACAAACGGCAAAGCCTTACGCATCATATCGGTCGGCACATGCGTAACAAGGTAGGCACCGGAAAAGGACAAGGCAAATGCGGCCAACGCCGCAGGCGCCGCCGCCGCCCAATGGATGCGAACCTTACGGGCGAAATTGATCGCAGCGGCACTGGTGCCCATGACGCCGGCCACCTTGTTGGTGCCGAGCAGCGTCGCCGGCGCGACATTGGGAAAAACCGAGAACAAGGTCGGAATCAGCACCAGGCCGCCGCCGCCGACCACCGCATCAACCAGGCCGGCGACGAAGGCGCCGAGACAGAGAATCAAATAATTGGAAAAGAGAGCAGGAAAAAGGTCAGCCATAACGACCTGTCTGCGTGAAGATACTGCGCGGGAAAAACAACGACATCGAGGGCTTTCGGTAAATGGGGAAGGAAGTGCTTGTCGGCTCAGCCTGACATCCAGAGCCGCGAAGCGAGCCGACGGCACTGTCAGAGCGACAAGCATTTTACTCCTGTGACCCGTGCTTCTCCACTCCCATGAGGTAGCCGACAGCATGTCGCGGCGAACGTTACTTGCGCACACGATCCATCAAGACGCTGCGCCAGCTTGGACAGTGAAGTCCCGAAACGATAGGATTTCCCCGACGGCAGGTACTGTGTGCATTCGGGAACGCCATCTCAAGATCGGCGGTGGAATAGACAATATCCACACCGCGCGAAAAATTAACTATTTGATAACTATCGCCAACGTGGTGGTTTTACCCGAGCCGGCAACCGCCTCGATCATGACGATCTGGGCGGAACACCGCGACACTTCAAAATCCCAATTTGCTCGTCGGTCTGGGGCACTGCCCTTCAATTCTCCGGAATACAATTGCTGCATTATTGCGCGGAGTGACACGCTACAAGCAAACCGACCGGCGTGAAATGAAAACTGCCGCCGGACAGTCTGAACTGTGCAGCGGCAGTGATTGCCTTCTTGCCGTCGACGAACGCCTCCGACTCATTGCGAGGTGTAACCCCCATCGATCGGCAAGCTCACACCACTGATCATCGCCGCAGCATCGCTCAACAGGAACAGGATGGGCGCCGCCACATCTTCGGGTGCAGCGAACTTGCGTAAAGGAATGGCTTCCAGAACCCGCCGGTTTTTCTCAGGATCGGCCCAGGCCTGCAATGCCATCGGCGTCAGCGTTACCGTAGGATTGACACTGTTGACGCGGATTCTGTGCGGACCGAGTTCTGCACACATGACGCGCGTGATGGCATCCATCGCCGCCTTCGATGCGCAATAGGCGAGATGATCGTCCAACGCAACCAGGGCCGCCTGACTGGAAACATTGACGATACTGCCGCTGCGCCCTTCCCTGATCATGGTCGCCGCGACATGCCGCGACATCATGGCTGTACCGCGAGCATTAACCTGCATCACCCGATCGAAATTTTCGGAGGTCAATGCTAGCGAATTTTCCAGCACCGATATGCCGGAGCAATTAACCAGGCCGTCGATACCTCGGACATCCTGCAACGCCACTTCCATTGCCCGGTCATCGGCGATGTCCAGCACCAGCGTTTCACAGCCGATCTCCTCCTTCAGCAACGCCAGTTTGTCTTTTTGCCGACCTACCGCAACAACGGCAGCGCCGCATGACCGCAACAGCCTTGCCGTGACTTCACCAATGCCACTGGTGGCGCCCGTGACAACATATTTTCTTTTTGCAACATCAAAGAGCATGATTATTCCTTAAGGAAATGGCAAATGATCAGCACGCATGCAATTGATGCATCGCTGATTTCAGACTTGGATATAGCCCGCGATATTGCGCAAAAATATGCTGGTAGCGCCGGCTGGCTGCGATATCCGGCGTCGTTCTCAAGCGCAGCCGTGCCCACCCCTTTTCGACCTGAGACGTATCGATCAGACCCACGCCGAAAGCCGCCAGCAACGCTGCTCCCAATGCCGCTTCGACATTGTCGTCGATGGTATAGACCGGATAACCTGTGACGTCTGCAATGATCTGCATCCACAAATTGGAATGGCTGGCGCCTCCGACTACCACCAGCCGTTCATCGAGGAACTGTGCACCGCAGGCGCCAGCGTCGATGTTGTGCTTGAGCGCGAATGCCACACCTTCCAGCACGGCGCGATATAAATGCGCACGCCGATGATATAGACTCAGTCCAACAAAAGCGCCACTGGCCTTGGCATCCCAGATCGGGCCGCGCTCGCCCATCAGATAGGGCAAGAACACGATACCCTCAGCGCCCGGCGCAATCGCAGCGGCGTCCCGCTCCAACAGAAAATGCGGATCGACATCGCTGCGTAACGCCTCCGTCATTTCAGCCTGGCAGAATTGCTCCAAAAACCAGCTCACTGCTGCACCCGCCGTAATCGCGCCGCCAAAAATGTAGAGATCCTGCAAACCGTTGTACACGTGCGGCATGCTGATCAGACCGTGACCGGCGTCGACTTGCTGGTTGATATAGCCCCAGCACATGCTGGTGCCGATCATCGCCACATGATTGCCGGCCTTGGTGACGCCGGCAGCAAACGTCGCCATCGCAGCATCTACGCCGCCCGCAATCACTGGCGTGCCTGCGGCAAGACCCAACGCCATCGCCTGCGACGGCAACAACGGGCCAACCACATCGCTGCTGGCGATCAGCCGCTCAGGCATCAGCATCGGCGGAATGCCCAGCATTGCCATCGCCTCCGTTGACCAGCAACGCTGCGTAATGTCGTACACCCCGCCGATGTTGCCCGCCGAGCTGTGGTCCACCGCCAATTCGCCAGTCAGCAAATAATTGACATAACTGTTCGGCGGCAGAAAATAACGTGTTTTCGCCCATACTTCTGGGCGCCGGTTCTTCAGCCACAGCATCTTGGTGTAGCCGTAGTAGCTGTCGACGCCGTTACCTGTCAACACCGCCAGCCGCTCCAGATCGACATGCCGTCGCACCCACTTGACCTCGTCGTCGGCGCGCCGATCCATCCAGATCAGGCAGGGATGCAAAGGCCGCATCTCCGCATCCACCGGAATGCCCGAACCGCCATACAGACTGCTGACGCACAACGCGCGAATGGCAGTCGCCGAAATACCGGCGGCGGCGGCTTGCGCCACGCAATGCCGGATGCAATCGCTGACTGCCTGAAACCAGACATCCGGCCATTGCTCGGCCCACATCGGTTGCGGCGTTTCCACGGCATAAGCCCGGGTATGTTGAGCGACGATCCTGCCGTCCGTTGCGTCTATGCACAGAGCCTTGGTACTTTGCGTCCCGATGTCGACGCCAATCACATAATGCATATGGCCCGGCGTCCTAGCAATCGTTGACGGCCGGCTTGAGTAGCACCTTGATGGACGCCACCGAATTCGCCAAGGCGAAAGCCTCTTCCCATTTTTCCAGCGGGAAGCTGTGAGTGACGATCCCCTTTGACGTCACCAGCCCGCGTGCCAGCAGATCAATCGCTACGGGATAGCAATAAGGACCGAGATGCGCGCCACGCACATCGAGCTCCTTGCGGTCGCCGATGATGGACCAGTCCGCGCTGGTTTCCTTCCCGAACACGCTAAACTCCACGAAGCGCCCCAAGCGGCGGATCAGTTGCAGCCCTTGGGTTACGCCTGCGGGCACGCCGGTGGTCTCGATATAGACATCGCAGCCATAACCTCCGGTCAATCCCTTGATCACCGCCAAAGCGTCTTCCTTGGTCGGATCGATGACCACATCGGCGCCGAATTCGCGCGCCAGCGCCAGTCGTTCCGGCACCAGATCGACGACCACCAGTTTCTTCGGCGTCTTCAGTTTCGCCACTTGGGTCATCATCAGTCCCAGCGGACCCGCTCCGGCGATCACCACCACATCGTCGAGCTGAATGTCGCCGCGATTGACGGTATGAATGGCGCAGGACAACGGTTCGATGATTGCCGCGTCTTCCAACGGCATGTCCATCGGGATCTTGTGCACCACCGCGTTCGACGGCAAGCGCATGTATTCCGCCATGCCTCCATCGGCGACTTCTCGCTGGAAGCCGAAGATGTTGTGGACTTCACACATCCAGTACTTGCCCGTCTTGCAGAACAGGCATGCTTCGCAAGGCACGATCTGTTCAGCTATCACGCGATCGCCCTGCTGCACGCCAAAGTGCTCGGCGGCACCCTCGCCCAACGCGGCGACGTAGCCGAAAAATTCATGGCCCGCCACCACCGGCGGCTTGACCCAGGAGTCCTGACCGTCGCCGCCCCAGAACATCGCCGCCCCGGAATGGCACTTGCAATCGCTGGCGCAAATACCGCATGCGCCGATCCGGATCACCAGCTCATTGCGCCCCGCCTGCGGACAACGAATCGTTTGCAAACGATAGTCCTTGGGACCGTGGCAAACGACGGCTTTCATGTCCACTGCTGAATACTGCATTTTTTCTCCTGAAGGATGATGAAGAGAGATAGAAAGGAATGGGCGGAGACGAATACAATCAGCTCAGCCGCTTGCTGCGCTCCCGGCTGATATAAATGGCAAGCAGAATGATCACGCCCTTGATGATGTTCTGCACATACGGAGAGACGCCGATCATGTTCAGGCCATTGTTCAGCACGCCCAGCAGCATCGCCCCGATCAGCGTGCCGATGATGGAGCCGCGCCCGCCGCTGATCGACGTGCCGCCTATCACCACAGCGGCGATCGCATCGAGTTCGAACGACACGCCCGCATTCGGCTGACCGCTCATCAGGCGAGACGTCAGAACCAGTCCGGCGATTGACGCGCACAGCCCGCTGATGGCGTAGACAAGCAGCTTGTAACGCGCCACCCGCACGCCACTCAGACGCGCCGCTTCTTCATTGCCGCCGAGAGCGTAGACGTAGCGCCCGAATGGCGTGTGGTCGAGCACCACATACATGACGGCGAACACCAACAGCATGATCAAGATTGGCGTCTGCAAACCGAATACGTCGCCGCGACCGAAGAACTCGAACCAATCAGGCAACCCGTCGATTGGATAGCCGCCGGTCGCCACCAGCGCAATGCCGCGCGCGATACCCATGGTCGCCAGCGTCACGATGATCGGCGGCATTCCGGCATAGGCAATGCAAAAGCCGTTCACCAGGCCGACGGCGATACCAACGGCAAAACCGATCGGTATCGCCAGCGCCGGCGGCACGGCGGCAATCATCAGTGCGGCAGTCAGCGTACCCGACAATGCCATCACCGACCCCACCGACAAATCGATGCCGCCGCTCAGGATGACGCAGGTCATGCCGACCGCGATGATGGCGTTGATAGATACTTGCCGGCCGACGTTGATCAAATTGTCTGGCGTCAGAAATGCATCCGTCATCGTCACCATCACCAGGCACACCATCATCAGTCCGACCAGCGGATAACACACCGGTCCTTTGGCGAAACGCGCCAGTGAGATGCGCGTTCTGATCCCGACGCTGACATCAATGCCGGTATCTACTTTGTGTGATTCAGACGAATTCAAGTCGCGAACCTGTGGTTGCATGGCGCATTACCTCGTTAGATTGAATGGAGTCTCCCTCCAGAATGGTGACGATCGCTCCTTGCCGGAACACAGCGACGCGATCGCACATGCCGACGATCTCCGGCAGTTCGGAAGAGATCATGATGACCGCGTAGCCTTGTACCGTCAGCCGTCGCATCAAGCGATAGATTTCCGCCTTGGCGCCGACGTCGATGCCACGTGTCGGCTCATCGAAAATCAAAATCTTGCAATGGTGATTGAGCCAGCGCGCAATGACGACCTTTTGCTGATTGCCGCCACTCAGATTGCCCACGCGAGCAAACACGTCCGGCGCCTTGATATCGATATCGCGAGACATGCATTGCGCATCCTCGCGCTCTGCGCCGCGCCGAATGAACGGCAAAGCGCTGCAATACTTCTGCAGGTTGTTAAGCGAAATGTTGTCCTTGATACTGAAGTCGAGAATCAGTCCCTCGGTCTTGCGATTCTCCGGCAGCAGACCGACGCCGGCGACCAGCGCCTCGGCGGGATCGTGCAAGGCCATCGTCACGCCGTGTACCGATACATCCTTGCGATGACACGGATCCGCACCGATCAGCCCCAATGCCAGCTCGGTGCGGCCGGAGCCGACCAGACCGGCGAAGCCGAGTATCTCGCCCTCACGCAACTGAAAACGATTAACCGGACCGTCACGACGCAATTGTATGGCGCGCACATCCATCGCGGTTCTCATTGACGTCGACATGCGCGCCGCCGTTTTGGGAGGAAAGGTATTTTGCAAACGCCGACCGACCATCATTTCCACCAGATCGTCTACCGTCGTCGCCACCACCTCCGCACTGCCAACATAAGCACCGTCGCGCAACACCGTAACGCGATCACAGACTTCGAAAATCTCTTCCATATGGTGCGAGATGAAGATCATCGCCACGCCCAACCGTTTCAGTTCACGCATCACCGTGAACAGATGCGCGGCTTCCGCTGGCGTCAGCGTCGCCGTCGGTTCATCGAGAATCAGGATGCGCGCCTCCAGCGACAAGGCCTTGCCGATCTCCACGAACTGCTGCTGCGCCAGGCTCAAGCGCCTGACCTCCATCGACAAATCGATCGTGACGCCAAGACGCCGGAAAATCGCTTCCGCGCGTCTGCGCATCATCGTTCTCGACAACAGGCCAAAGGTGTTGCGCATCTCGCGGCCGAGGAACATGTTGTCCACCGCGTTGAGATAAGGTATCAGGCTGAATTCCTGAAAGATGATCGCGACGCCCGACTTGATCGCGTCATGGTAACTGGTAAAATGCCGCTCCTCGCCGCCCACGATGATGCGGCCCTGATCTGGACGGTGGACACCGCCCAGTATCTTCATCAGCGTCGATTTACCCGCGCCGTTCTCGCCGAGCAGCGCGTGAATCTCGCCGCCGGCGACTGCCAGATCAACGCCGTTAAGCGCCTTGATCCGGCCGAACTGTTTGCAGATGCCCTGCAATTCCAGAATGGTGTGCATGATTATCTCAGTAGCGCATACTTACCAGCGGAAACTGGCGGCCTGTTCTCTGTCGATCAGCTTGATGTCCACGGGAATGGTCGCCGGCGGCGTCGCCCCCCACTTCTTCGCCAGCGCCACGCCGAGTGCCAGCCTGATCTGATCGCGCGGATATTGCGCGGCGGTCGCGATGAATTTGGCATTGCTCTTCAGGATCGCCTTGATCGCATCCGGCGCGCCATCCACACTCACCAGCTTGACGTCCTTGCCGCTCGATTCGATCGCTGACAATGCTCCCAGCGCGCCGATATCGTTGACGCTGAACATGCCTTGCAGCCGGGGATGCGATTGCAAGATGTTTTCCGTCACGCTCAGAGCCTGGTCGCGCTCCTGCTTACCGTTTTGCGTAGCGACCAACTTGATGCCGGGGAAATTGGTGAACGCTGCCTTGCAGCCGCGCACACGCTCCAGAATAGGAACGACCGGAATGCCGTCGAGAATGGCGACATCTCCCTTGCCCTTCAGGGTATTCGCCAGATACGTACAGGCCGCCTGACCGGCATCAAAGTTCTTGGAGCCGACGAAGGAATCGACCGGGCCTTGCGCATTGGCATCCACGGTAACGACCACGATACCGGCCTTCTTGGCTGACTTCACCGCCGACTGTATGCCGACGGAATCGGTCGGATTGAGCAGCAGGATATCAATCTTCTTTTGAATCAGGTCTTCCACATCGCTGGTCTGCTTGGCAATGTCGTGCCGCGCATCCGTCACGATCAGCGTGGCACCGATGCTGGTAGCGGCTTCTTCAGCAGCCTTTTTCATGGTGACGAAGTAGGGATTGTTCATCTCCTGCAAAGACAAACCGATCTTCAATGGCGGTGCCGCTGAAACCGAAAACGACAGGCCGGTGAAACCAAATGCCATGCAGATCGATGACACGAATTTACAAAAATGCGACCGACGGGGATGGAACATGCTTGATCTCCTTTGATTGCCTGACAGTGAATGAAACGATGCGCAGCCGCTGTAGAAACACGCGCTTACGTACTCGCGTGTACCCGCCATTCAGGCGGCTTGCGCAAGATTGCGCGACGCCATGTTGATCTCCTGGTACTTACGAAAGGCGGACGGCGAAACGCCCTTCTGTATCAGGAAATGGCGATTGAAATTGGAAACGTTGTTGAAGCCGACGCGGAAACAGATATCCGTAATGCCCAGGTCGCCCTGCATCAGCAATTCGCACGCGCCGTTGATGCGCAACTGGTTGATGTACTGGATGCAACTCATGCCGGTATGTTTGCGGAATGATCGCGAAAACGCGCTAGTGCTTTGCTGCGCCAGTTCCGCCAGCACGGATTCGCGCAAGTCGGTATCAAGATTCTCAGCAATGAAACGCAATACATGATTCAGCCGCGACGACATGTACGCCAGCGCATCCGGCACATAGCCGGGACTAGCCAACGGCATGCGGCCGGCATCGGCGATCATCAGATCAAACAAGGCCAGGAACAGTTGTATCCGCTTACATCCTTGGGCCGTCAGCAACTGGCGCATGATGGATTCGGCTGCGGCGCCGGTAGCAGCGGTAAACACCAGCCCGGCCTGGGCATCAAGCAACAGGTCTTCCAGTTCGTGTAATTCGGCGAATGCGTGGATGCCGTTGTTGATGAACTCGCTGGGGAACTGGATGATGAGGCCACGCTCGGGCACCTGTTCGCCGGGAGCGACATCGCTGACCCAGTTGTGCGGAAGGTTCGGTCCCAGTAGCACCAGATTACCGGGTTCGAATTGGCCGATGAAATCGCCAACAAAATATTTACCGCTGGTCGCGGTGATAAACTGGATTTCGTATTCGGGATGAAAGTGCCAGCGCACCGTCCGATACGGATAACCATGCGACCAGATCGTGAAAGACTCGTTCCGACGCACATCCACCAGTTCCAGATCCGGCAGCGCAGCAAGGTTTGTTGCACGCCCATGCCCGACGCCACTGTCCGAGATACAACCTTTCATCGTACTGTCTCCTTGTTTTGGCTTGCCGCTCTTTTTTATGATTCCTAATATAGAGAGTCGCGCACAGTTACGCCAATACAAATACTTGAAGATTCAGATACTTTTTTGACTAGATTGATGCAACCGATGCTTGAAAGAACCGCGTTCAGATGAGCATGGACGGCAGTGTTATCGTGACGAAAACAGCACGCACTCTCCCTTGCTGCACGCCATGTCCGTGCGAGTTCAAATGAAACTGCCGCCGGACAGTCTGAACTGTGCGGCGGCAGTGATTGCTGCGGTTGTTGCGATTGCTCTAGCCGGCAAGCCGGCCTGAGCGACAAACTAGTGTGATGCAGTCGGCGAACGTTTGCCGAACAGGTGCAGGATCTCGCCCACGATACCGCGGCGGAACGCCAGCACGCAGACGATGAAGATGAAGCCCGTCACGATGGTGACCGAGTCGCCCAGCGTATTGAACCACTCGATGTGCGTCACGCCGGCCAGCCAGTTGCCGATGTCGCCCAGCTTGTTCTCCAGCATGATGATGATCACCGCGCCGACGATAGGACCGACGATCGTGCCCAGGCCGCCGACCAGCGTCATCAGCACCACCAGGCCCGACATGCTCCAGTGCACATCGGTCAGCGTTTCGAAACCCAGCACCAGCGCCTTGGTCGAACCCGCCAGACCGGTCAGCGCCGCCGACAGCACAAACGCCAGCAGTTTGTAGCGGTCAACGTCGTAGCCCAGCGAGATCGCGCGCGGCTCGTTTTCCTTGATCGCCTTGAGCACCTGGCCGAACGGCGAGTGAATGGTCCGCACGATCAGGGCAAAGCCGGCAATCGCGATCGCCAGCACGACGTAGTACAAGGTCATGTCGCTGGACAGATCGATGAAGCCAAGCAGCTTGCCGCGCGGGATGCCTTGCAGGCCATCTTCGCCGCCGGTGAACGGCGCCTGCAGCGCAACGAAGAACAGCATTTGCGCCAGCGCCAGGGTGATCATGGTGAAGTAGATGCCCTGGCGGCGAATCGCCAGCAGGCCCATCACCAGACCGATCAGCGCGCCTGTCAGCGTACCCAGAATCAGGCCGATTTCAGTCGGCACGCCCCAGGCCTTGATCGCCTGACCGGCGACGTAACCGGCGCCGCCGAAGAAAGCGGCATGGCCGAACGACAGCAGGCCGGTGTAGCCGATCAGCAGATTGAAGGCGCACGCGAACAGCGCGAAACACAGCATCTTCATCAGGAACACCGGATACAGGCCGAACGGCGCCAGCAACGCGAGGATCAGCAGCACGCCGTAAAAAAGTTTCTTGTTCAATGGGTTGTTCATCTTGTGCGCCTTATTTCTCTTTACCGAACAGACCGGCCGGACGAATCATCAGCACGATGGCCATGATGATGAACACGACGGTTGCCGACAGTTCCGGATAAAACACGCGGGTCAGGCCTTCGATCACGCCCAGGCCCAGGCCGGTGACGATCGAGCCGAGGATGGATCCCATCCCGCCGATCACCACCACCGCAAACACCACGATGATCAGGTTCGAGCCCATCAGCGGCGACACCTGAATCACCGGCGCCGCCAGCACGCCGGCAAATGCCGCCAGCGCCACGCCGAAGCCGTAGGTCAGGGTCACCATCAGCGGCACGTTGATGCCGAAGGCTTCCACCAGCTTCGGGTTCTCAGTGCCGGCGCGCAGGTAGGCGCCCAGACGGGTCTTTTCGATCACGAACCAGGTCGAGAAACACACCACCACCGACGCCAGCACAACCCAGGCACGGTAGTTCGGCAAGACCATGAACCCGAGGTTGGTGGCGCCCTGCAGTGCGTCAGGCACAGAGTAAGGTTGACCGGAGACGCCGTAGATCGAACGGAAGATGCCTTCCACCATCAGCGTGATGCCGAAGGTCAGCAGCAGACCGTAAAGGTGATCGAGCTTGTAGAGCCAGCGCAGCATGGTCTTTTCGATCACGATGCCGAATGCGCCGACGATGAGCGGCGCCAGAATCAGCATCACCCAGTAATTGATATTGAAATAGCTCAAGCCTATCCATGCCGCGAACGCGCCGAGCATGTAAAGGGTGCCGTGTGCAAAGTTGATCACGTTGAGCAGGCCGAAGATGACCGCCAGTCCCAGCGACAGCATCGCGTAGAACGAACCGTTCACGAGGCCCAACAGCAGCTGGCTCAACAAGGCTTGCAGGGGTATGCCGAATAATTCCATAGAAACTCATTCATTCCGATTGACCGGAAGTTGCGCGGCGGACCGCTCGCTTCCGGCTTATCAAATACAACAAGAAAAATCTGTCATCCCGATTCTTCAACAGAAATCAGAAATGACAGATCCTTTTGGTGCGTTGATTGTCCGTCGATTACCGGCGGATTATTTCCAGGCCGAGCACTTGGATTCAGCCTTGGTGGTCCAGGCTTGTTCTCCAGGGATGGTCTGGACCAGCTTGTAGTAGTCCCATGGATACTTGGACTCGGCCGGTGTCTTGACCTGGTACAGGTACATGTCATGGACCACGCGGCCGTCGGCGCGCAGGTAGCCGTTCTTCTGGAACACGTCGTTGAACTTGGTCTTGCGCAGTTGTGCCATGACCTTGTCCGAATCATCCGTACCGGCAGCCTTCACCGCTTGCAGGTATTGCAGCGCGGCGGAGTAGTCGGCCGCTTGCAGGCTCGACGGCATCTTCTTTTGCTTTTCGAAGTAGCGCTTGGCGAACTTGCGAGTCTCGTCGTTGGTGTCCCAGTACCAGCTGTCGGTCAGGTACATGCCCTGGGTCAGCTTCGGCGTCAGCGAGTGCACGTCGTTGATGAACACCAGCAGGCCGGCCAGCTTGGCGGTCTTGGTGATGCCGAACTCGTTGGCTGCCTTCACCGAGTTGATGAAGTCGCCGCCGGCGTTGGCCAGGCCGATGATCTGGGCCTTGGAAGTCTGCGCCTGCAGCAGGAAGGACGAGAAGTCGGATGCGCCCAGTGGATGCTTGACCGAACCCACGACCGTGCCGCCCGATGCCTTGACGACGTTGCTGGTGTCGCTTTCCAGCGAGTGGCCGAACGCGTAGTCGGCGGTCAGGAAGAACCAGCTCTTGCCGCCCTGCTTCACGACTGCCGAACCGGTGCCTTTGGCCAGCGCGACGGTGTCGTAGGCGTAGTGGACGGTGTAAGGCGAGCATTCTTCATTGGTCAGGCGAGCCGAGCCGGCGCCGTTTTCGATGAAGACCTTTTTCTTTTCGTTGGCGACCTTGGCCATTGCCAGCGCCGTGCCGGAATTGGTGCCGCCGATCAGGACGTCAACGCCCTGCTGGTCGAACCATTCGCGCGACTTGCTGGCGGCGACGTCAGCCTTGTTCTGGTGATCGGCGACAACCAGTTCGATTTTCTTGCCGTTGATCGAACCGCCCATGTCGGCGATCGCGAACTTGATCGCTTCCGCACCGCCCTGGCCGTCGATGTCCGAATAGACGCCGGAGATGTCGGTGATGAAACCGATCTTGATCACGTCTCCGGAAATTTGCGCCGAAGCCGGTGCCGCGAATGCGAACGCTGCTGCTGCAGTCGACACGGCGAGTGACATTGCCTTTAACTTCATTTCCATCTCCTTTTGTTATAACGCCAGTGATGCTGGTAACGTTTGTGATGCCCGCTCAATAAGTATTTATTCAATACGTGCGTAATGCCGATTTTTACAAACGGGCGCATGAATGATCACGCGACCGCTCGTCGCACCATGATCCACGAACCATGGTGCATTCTTTTTATGACTGCTTTGTTAATTCAGAATAATGATGCGACAGCTTGGATAGCGAAACCAGCGAAACTAGCGAAACGATGATCCGCCTCTGCTTTACTCAAACGCCCAGCAGCTCATTGAGCTTCTGCGTCTTCGACTCGAGTTCCGAAGAAGCGAACGACTCGACGATCTGGCCGTGTTCCATCACATAGAAACGATCAGCCAGGGGCGCGGCAAAGCGGAAGTTCTGTTCCACCATCACAATCGTGTAACCCTTGGCCTTGAGCATGAGGATCATGCGCGCCAGCGCCTGCACGATCACCGGCGCCAGGCCTTCGGAAATCTCGTCGAGCAGCAACAGGCGGGCGCCCGTGCGCAGGATGCGCGCCACCGCCAGCATCTGCTGTTCACCGCCGGACAAACGCGTGCCCTGGCTGTTGCGGCGTTCCTTGAGGTTGGGGAACATGTCGTAGATCTCTTCGATCGACATGCCCTTGTCTGTCTTCGATACGAACGGCGGCAGCATCAGGTTCTCTTCCGCCGACAGCGATGAGAAGATGCCGCGCTCTTCCGGACAATAACCGACACCCTGATGCGCGATCTTGTAGGTCGGCATGGCGATGGTTTCATTGCCGTTGATCTTGATCGAGCCCTTGCGCGCGCCGACCAGTCCCATGATGGAACGCAGCGTCGTGGTGCGGCCGGCGCCGTTGCGGCCCAGCAGCGTCACCACTTCACCTTTGTTCACCGACAGGTTGACGTTGTGCAGGATGTGCGATTCGCCGTACCAGGATTGCAGGTCGGAGATCTCCAGCGCGGCCGTGCCGCTGCCGGTGGAGGCCACGCCGCCTTGTTGCATTGTCGCCGTGCTCATCAGTGTGCTCCTTCCAGCGCGCCGGCAGTGGTGCCCATGTAGGCTTCCATCACCTGCGGATTCTTCGATACCTGGTCATACGTGCCTTCGGCCAGCACGGCGCCGCGTTGCAGCACGCTGATGCGGTCGCAGATGCCGGCGATGACGTTCATGTTGTGTTCCACCATCAGGATGGTGCGGCCGGCGGAAACCTTCTTGATCAGCGCCGTCACGCGATCGACGTCTTCGTGGCCCATGCCCTGGGTCGGTTCATCGAGCAGCATCAGTTCGGGTTCCATCGCCAGCGTCGTGGCGATTTCCAGTGCGCGCTTGCGGCCGTACGGCAAATCGACGGTCAGCGTATCGGCGAAACTGGTCAGGTCGACTTCGTCGAGCAAGGCCATGGCGCGGTCGTTGAGTTGCTTCAGGCTGTCGCTGCTCTTCCAGAAATGGAAGGAGGTGCCGAGCGTGCGCTGCAAACCGATGCGCACATTCTCCATCACGCTCAGGTGGGGAAACACCGCGGAAATCTGGAACGAACGGATGATGCCCTGGCGCGCAATCTGCGCCGGCGCTTCCATCGTGATGTCACGGCCGTTGAACAGGATCTGGCCCGAGGTCGGCACCAGGAATTTGGTCAGCAGGTTGAAGCACGTCGTCTTGCCGGCGCCGTTCGGGCCGATCAGCGCATGGATATGGCCGCGCTCGACTTGCAGGTTGACTTTGCTTACTGCTGTAAAACCCTTGAATTCCTTCGTCAGGTTTTTTGTCTCCAGAATGACATCTGTCATAGTGTCTCTTCTCATTCTTCCCATGAATACCTTGCGTGTGTCCGCAAGGCCGCCTTGTGTAAATCGCTACGCTTCTGGCGCCGCAATCTGAGCCTGTGAGGCTCTCGTGCGAGAGTCTTATTTTTTTAATATCTGGCGCATAGTAGCCGAGTCGTACCATTACTACAATACGTATAAGTACCGTATTGGGGAAAGGTCGGAAATTTTATTTTCGGCGCAACTTTCAGGGTGTTCCGCGCCGTGCTGCGCGGATCAATTCTGCTGCCTTTTCGGCAATCATCAGGGTCGGAGAGTTGGTGTTGCCGGAGGTGATGGTGGGCATCACGGACGCGTCTACAACCCGCAGCCCGCCTACGCCGCGCACGCGCAGCTGACTGTCCGTCACGGCGTGCAAGTCGTCGGCGCGACCCATCTTGCAGGTGCCGACCGGATGGAAAATCGTCGTGCCGATTTCGCCGGCGGCCTTGTATAACTCTTCCTCAGACTGGTATTCCACACCGGGCTTGCATTCATCGGGTTGGTACTTTCGCAACGCCGGCGCGGAGACGATTTTTCGGGTCAGTTTGAGCGAGTCGGCGGCAACCTTGCGATCGGCTTCCGTGCTCAGATAATTGAGCGTGATTTTTGGCGCTAAAGCACCGTCATTGCTACCCAGTCGGATATGCCCGCGCGAAGTCGGACGCAGGTTGCAGACGCTGGCGGTGAACGCCGGGAACGGATGCAGCGGATCGCCGAATTTTTCCAGCGACAAGGGCTGCACGTGATATTCGAGGTTGGCGCTGCTTTGCGACGGATCGGACTTGGCGAACACGCCGAGCTGCGACGGCGCCATCGACATCGGGCCGCTCTGGAACATCGCGTACTGCACGCCGATCATCATCTTGCCGTACCAGTTGCCGGCCATCATGTTGAGCGTCTTCACGCCCTTCACCTTGAATGCCATGCGGATCTGCAGATGATCCTGCAGATTTTCACCGACGCCGGCGAGTTCCTTCACCACCGGAATCTGATGTTGCTGCAGCAAGGCGACCGGACCGATTCCGGACAACTGCAGGAGATGCGGCGAACCCACCGCACCGGCGGCGAGAATGGTTTCGCAGGTCGATTCGGCATACCACTCGCTGCCGCCGCCAGTGAATTCCACACCGACGCACACGGGACCGCTTATTCCATTGACTTCGCGTTGTTCAATGCGCAGGCGCTTCACGTGCGAGCCGGTCATGATGTCGAGGTTGCCGCTTTTCATGGCCGGTTTCAAAAATGCCTTCGATGCGTTCCAGCGGATGCCGCGTTTTTGATTGACGTCGAAATAGGAACTGCCCTCGTTGTCGCCGCGATTGAAATCGTCGATCTTGGGAATGCCGGTTTGCGCCGCCGCATCGCGGAAGGCGTCGAGGATTTCCCACGACAGCCGCTGCTTCTCGACGCGCCATTCGCCGCCGGCGCCGTGGAACTGGTCGGCGCCCTTGTAATGGTCTTCGCTCTTCTTGAACAGCGGCAGCACCTGATCCCAGCGCCAGCTGTCGTCGCCGGTCAGTTGCGCCCACTCGTTGTAGTCGCGTTCCTGGCCGCGCATGTAGATCATGCCGTTGATCGACGAGCAGCCGCCCAACACTTTACCGCGCGGATAAATCAGGCTGCGGCCGTTGAGGCCGACATCGGCTTCGGTGCGATACAGCCAGTCGGTGCGCGGATTGTTGATGCAATACAGGTAACCGACAGGAATATGGATCCACAGGTAATCATCCTTGGCGCCCGCCTCGATCAGCAGCACCCTGACGCCGCGATCCTTGCTCAGGCGGTTGGCCAGCACGCAACCAGCCGTGCCGCCACCGACGATGATGTAATCGTATTTACCTGCTGACTCCATATTCCTGTCTCCGTTATTTTTATCGCTTGGTTTTGCTGCGCAATTATTTCGCCACCGGCATCGTAAATTCCGCGCCCTTGCCGATAGTAGCCGACCAGCGCTGCATAATGGACTTATATCGCGTATAGAACTTGATGCCCTCTTCGCCATAAGCATGCGTATCGCCGAACAGCGAACGCTTCCAGCCGCCGAACGAATGCCAGGCCATCGGCACCGGAATCGGCACGTTGATGCCGACCATGCCGACCTGGATGCGGCGCGAGAACTCATGCGCCGTGTTGCCGTCGGCGGTGAACAGCGACACGCCGTTGCCGTACTCATGTGCATTGATCAGCCGCACCGCTTCGGCGAAATCGGGCACGCGCACCACGCACAGCACCGGTCCGAAAATTTCTTCCTTGTAGATCTTCATGTCCGGCGTGACGTGGTCGAACAAGGTGCCGCCGACGTAGAAGCCGTTTTCATGACCCGGCACCTTGATGCCGCGGCCGTCGACCAGCAGCTTGGCGCCGGCGTTGACGCCGTCGTCGATGTAGCCTTCCACCTTAGCCTTGTGCGCCGCAGTGACCAGCGGGCCCATTTCGGCGTCGGCTTCCATGCCGTTCTTGATCTTCAGGGCTTTCACGCGCGGAATCAGCGCTTCTACCAGCTTGTCGGCCACGCTGCCGACTGCCACCGCCACCGAAATCGCCATGCAGCGTTCGCCGGCCGAACCGTAGGCCGCACCGATCAGCGCATCGACCGCCTGCTCCAGGTTGGCGTCGGGCATCACCACCAGGTGATTCTTGGCGCCGCCCAGCGCTTGCGCACGCAACGGGAAAGTGCCGGCGCGCTTGGTCGCCTCGCTGTAAATGTATTCCGCAATCGGCGTCGAGCCGACGAAGGAAATCGCCTGCACCTCCGGATGCTGCAGCAGCGCATCGACCGCCACCTTGTCGCCCTGGACCACATTGAACACGCCATCCGGCAAACCGGCGCGCTTGAACAGGTCGGCCAGCATCAGCGACGGCGTCGGATCGCGCTCGGACGGCTTGAGGATGAAGCTGTTGCCGGTAGCGATCGCCATCGGCGCCATCCACAGCGGCACCATGACGGGGAAATTGAACGGCGTGATGCCGGCGGTGACGCCCAGCGGCTGGCGCAGATTCCAGTTGTCGATGCCGCCGCCAATGTTGTCGGTGAACTGGGTCTTCAGCAATTGCGGCACGCCGCAAGCGAACTCGACGATTTCCAGGCCGCGCGTAACTTCGCCCTTGGCATCGGAAAACACCTTGCCGTGTTCACGCGTGATCGCGGCAGCCAGATCGTCGTGATGCTGCTCGATCAGCTCCTTGAACTTGAACAGCACGCGGGCGCGCTTCAACGGCGCGGTCTCGGCCCAGCCAGGCGCAGCGGCGCTGGCGGAAGCGACCGCCGCATTGACTTCCGCTGTCGAGGCCAATACGACCTGGCCGGAGACTTCGCCGGTCGCCGGGTTGAATACGTCCTGCCGGCGTCCGCTTTCGGACGGCGCGATGCGGCCATTGATGTAATGCTGAATCGTGGATGGTGCGGCAGTCATAAGCGTCCCTTTGGTATGAAGTAATGTCAGATTGGAAAAAATGGCGTATTTATCTTGTTTTGGGAGAATATCGCGTAGATTCAGATGAATCCAATCAGTTATTATCAACAGCAATATAAGAATCGCTGATAATAATGCGGCCAGCGAAGGTTTCCACCTGGCTGTTTATTCTTCTTTTTCCGCATTTAGCCATGGATTTCACGCAGTTACGCGCTTTTATCGCCGTCGCCGAGGAAGGTAACCTGACGCGCGCCGCCGACCGGCTCCACGTCACCCAGCCGGCCGTCAGCCTCCAGATCAAACTCCTGCAAGAACGGCTCAAGCTGCAATTGTTCGTGCGCACCAGCGCCGGCATGCGGCTGACCAACGAAGGCAGCAAGCTGTTGCCGGTCGCGGAACGCGTACTCAACACCCTGCAGGAATTCCACCAGCACGCCGATGCCCTCCACACCAGCGCCGGCACCCTGAGCGGCACCTTATCGCTGGGAACCATCCTCGATCCCGAATTCATCCGTCTTGGCGCCTTCCTCAAGCTGCTGGTCGAACGTTATCCCCAACTGTCCACACGTCTTCAACATCATATGTCCGGTTCGGTGCTGCAATTGGTGAAAAACGGCGAACTCGACGTCGGCTTCTTCCTGGGAACGCCCGGCAAGGGCTTCCACAGCCTCACCCTGACGCCGTTCACCTACAACGTCATCGCCCCCGCCGGTTGGAAGAACCGCGTCGCTGGCAAGGGCTGGAAGGAGCTGGCACAGCTTCCCTGGATCTGGACCCCACCGGAGTCCGCGCATCACCGTCTGCTAAACCGGGTTTTCACGCAATACAAGCTGACGCCCAATACCGTCGCGCTGGTCGATCAGGAATCCTCCATGCTGGATCTGGTGAAATCCGGTGTCGGCCTGTCGCTGGCGCGCGAGTCGATTGCGCTGAGCCAGTCCCATGCACACGGGCTGGTGATCGCGGATGCGGTGGATCTTTCTACCGAACTGTCTTTCATTGCGCTGGAGAAACGCAGGAATGAACCAGCCATCAGCGCGGTGTTTGCCTTGTTGCAGAACGTCTGGAGCTGAGTTTTTTATGTAGGTTTCCAGAAAGGAATTTTTCAGGTTTCCCGAAAATGAGGTGATTTGGTTTTTAAATTAATAGTTTATATATATAAATAGTAGTAGTAGTTAACACAGGCACTTTTCTGTGGATAACCGGGTAAACCTTCATCGAATCATCGACTTGCGAAATTCATAAGTGCTTGGCAAGTCTTGTATGGCAAAAGAACAGATGTTGGAGAGAAATGCACGCTGTGCAAAACTCTTGAGCTATCCCCAATTCACACCCGAGTTATCCAAAGACTTATCCACAGATTAGCTGAAAATAGCTGTTTTTATTGGTATTTTGTTAATCAAACCAAAACAATAGACCTGTATCCATCCAGATTCGCCTTTTCGGCATGGATGGCCTTCAATCAAGCTCCAGAGCCAAACAGATTTTTCCAATGCCCATGGATGAACCAATACCCAAACATGCCTACAAGGTCTCCTTGCTGCCTTCAGGATTGGAATTTGAAGCCGGTGCGGAAAGTTCTTTGCTTCAGGCGGCTTTGCGAGCGCAAATACGTTTGCCCAGTTCTTGCCGAAATGGGACATGCCGCACTTGCCTGTGCATGTTGAAAAGCGGGGAAATCAGTTACCAGATCGACTGGCCCGGTCTGACCAGGGAAGAAAAAGCCGAAGGCTATTTGTTGCCCTGCGTGGCGGTTGCCGAATCGGACTTGGTCATTGATGCACCGGATGCTCTTTCCCTGAAATGAGCATCTTCGGCTTTTGAAGTGTTTTTCAATTTTTTAACCCGTTTGGAAAGAAAGCGGGTTTTCAGGGTTTCTGGTTTTTATATAAAAGTTTATATATATATAAATAGTAGTAGTAGTTAACGCAGCGCCTTTTCTGTGGATAACCCGGTAAATCGTCATTGAATCATCGACTTGCGAAATTCATAAACGCTTGGCAAGTCTTGTATGACAAAAGAACAGTTCGGGGACAGAAATCGCGCCTGTGTAAAACTCGTCAACTATCCCCAATCCGCGCAAACCTTATTCACAAAGTTATCCACAGGATGACGTTCTGATAAGAATTCGTATTGCCAAACGACAATCTACCGCCTGGCCGCCTCTGGCCTGGTTTTGCCGGGTGGAGGCGCAGTCGGTTTTTTTTGCACTTCTTGCAAAAGATTGGCGCAATCCGTTTGTTGTTCACCGCTGATATTGATCAGCGGGAGGATCGCCGCCACCGGCGCCAGCACACCCAGAGCGATTGCGCCTCCGGTCTTCAGCGCCAGCACGCCCTTGTCGACGCCGACGTTCGGATCCTTGAACGGACCGGTCACATACAGGGGTGAGCGCAGCGAAATGATGCGCAAGCCCTTGCTGCGCGGATTGATGGTCAGGTTCAGCTGTTCCTGCGCCAGGTTGACGTCGCCGGTGATGGTGATGATTGCGTCCTCGGTATCCAGCGTGAACGTGCGCGCCTGCGCCAGGCCGTTGGTCACGGTGAAATCACCGGCCATGCAATTGAGCTTGACCTGCTTGTCGCCGAACAGCTTGGACACCACCACGTTGCCGATGTTGAGACCCATCTCTTCCAGCAGCAGCTTGCTGATGGCGCCGTGATTGATCAGCGTCTTCAGTTCGCCGTTGGAGGAACCCAGCATTGCCGCCACCGAATTGCCGGTCGCCGTCAACGCCGCGTCGCCGTTGATCTCACCGAAACTGGTCTGGGCCGCATTGAGATTAGGGAACAACTGCTGGATCTTGATGCGTCGCGCCGACAGTTTGACGTCGGATTTCATCTTCGGCTCGCGGCCGTCCAGCCGCATGTTCGACGTCAGGTTGCCGCCGGCGATGCCGAAGTTCAGCGGCGTCAGCGACAAGACTTTGTCCTTCAGGTGCAGATCGGCCTGAATGTTGTTGACCGGCAGATCCTTTTCCTTGACCACGCGATGTGCAGTCAGCTTGACGTCGGCGTCGATCGCACCCCAGGCTTCGGTCTGGAATTCCTTGACCGGCAACACCTTGTCGGCCGGCTGGCGCTCTTCCGCACCGCGCTTTTCCTTGCTGGCGTTGGAGTCGGCGCCGATCAGCGGGCCCAGGTCTTCAAAGCGCAGCAGGTTCGATACCACTTCACCCTGCAGCAGGGGACGCGGTTCTTTCGATTGATATTCGAGCGTACCGCCGATGTCGCTGGAACCGACCTGGCCCTTGAATTTTTCATAGGTCCAAGTGCTGCCGTTCTTCTGACCCACCGTATTGAGTTTGCCGATCAGATGGCCGGAGGTGGAAAATGGCGGCGTTTCCGGCAGCAGCACGCCGGTCAGCGGAAACAGATGCGCCATGCTGTCGCCCGACAGGTTCAGCTGCAGGTCTAGCGCGGCCAACTCCTGCGGCTTGGTCAGCGTGCCCTTGACGGCGATGCGCGTCTTGCCGACGCGCACATCGGCTTCGAGCGGATACGGTTTGCTTTCATCCTGCAGCGACAACACGCCGCCGGCCTTGCCTTCGCCGTTGATGTCGGCCTTGTTGAACGAGCCCTTCACACTCCAGCCGATGCCGTAGATTTTTTCCTTGTCGGGATCGAGCGTATCGATTTCAGCGCGCGCGCGTGCTTTTTGAATCGCGTCGTCGAGCTCAACCACGCCTTTGCGGATGACGATTTTTTCAGGACGGAATTGCCAGGTCGACGGACTGTCGTCGGACTTGAACGTCCAGTTGTTGACGGCGTCTTTCCTGCGCAGCAATTGCAGGTAAGGATCCTGCGCTTCGAGATCGGGCAGCACGATCTTGTGCTGCAGCAGCGGCCACGGATTGAGCGTGACGTTGAGTTGTTTGACCGTCGCCATGTTGGAGTTGGCCGGCGCCCAATCGGGATTGCCGAGCACGATGTCGTTGGCGCTCACATGCGGCCACGGGATCCATCTGGCCCAGCTGGTCTGCGGAGAATCAGGTGCCCGCCATTTGACGACGAGATCGCCCTGGATAGCGAAGTGGCGTCCGGTGGCGTCGCTGACGCGCTGGTTGATCCACGGCCGCGCGCGATTCCAGTCGAAGGTGATGATCAGAATGACCAGCAACACGATCAGCGCAATGACGCCGGCCAGACTGAATCCGATTATTTTTGATGTCCGTGGCATAAACCATCCTGAAGGTGAGTGACTGCGCCGACGGCATCAAGGAAAATTCAGGCGGTCGTCAGCGCTTCATGTTGATACGACCGAATTCGTCATGAGTTGTTGCAACTAAATGCGCGCGCAGCCATTTGTGAGCCGGATTTCTCGCGTCCCGTTCGTGCCACAGCATGTCCACATGTTCTTCCGGCGTCTTGAACGGAAGCTCTTTCACCACAAGGACTTCCGTCATGCCGGTGGCGGCAATCAGATGGCGCGGCAACACCGTAATCAGCTCCGAACTGGCGACGATGCGACCGGCAGTGAAGAACTGGTTCACCGTCAGCAGAATCTTACGTTCGCGTCCCATGCCGGCGAGGACATCGTCAATCACGGCATGGGGTTTGCCTGACAGACTGACCAGCAAGTGGTCGGCGGCGCAATAATTGTCGAGCGTCAGTTCCTTGTCGGCCAGCGGATGGTTCTTGTGCATCACGCACACATATTGGCCGGTGTACAAACGTTCGTGGCTGATCTGCGTCTTGACCGTGCCCTGGCCGTCGGCCAGCTGCGCCGTCACGCCCGGGAAAAATCCCACTGCCAGATCGACGTCGCCGCGCAGCAGCATGGCGCGCGGATCGCGCGTGGTCAGCGGCATCATGCGGATTTTCAGGCGCGGCGCATCGCGCATGATGGTGCGCACCAGCGATGGCAGCCACAGCGCCGCAGTCGCATCGACCATCGCCATGCGGAAGGTGTTTTGTGCGCGCGTCACGTCGAAGGTCTCAGGCGTGATCACCGCTTCCAGTTCCGACAGCGCGCGGCGCACGGTCGGCCACAACTCTTCGGCGCGCGGCGTCGGCTTGACGCCGTGCGCGGTGCGTATCACGAGTTCATCGTTGAGCGTGTCGCGCAGCCGGCGCAACGCGTTTGACACGGCCGGCTGGGTCATCGCCAGCAGATTGGCCGCGCGCGTCAGGTTCTGCTCCGTCATCACCGCGTCAAAGACGCGCAACAGGTTAAGGTCAAGAGTAAGGAAGCTCATGTCAGCCGCGCCCCATAAGGCAGAGAGGAGGAGAGAAAAATCTTCAAGGTCAAAAAAACGCTATTCACAAAAGGTATAACTGATATCTGAAAACGAAATTGGTAAAGGCAGTCGGTCGTCATTACACTGCAATGCAACATAACACATTTCGCAAGGAGTCCATCATGACTACATTGACCGCCAATTACTCTTCGAAGACTACTGCAGCCGGTTCCAGCAAGTTCGGCGCCGCCCTGCGCAACATCTTCGTTCGCTTCGTCCAAGCCCACGAATCGCAAGCCGCTCTGATGACCGCTGACTACAACAGCAAGGTCGAAGGCGCTTCGCAACTGAACCGCCTGGCCAACAAGTTCGAATCCAGCCAGCCTAACCTGGCAGCCGAACTGCGTTTCATCGCATCGCGCGGCTGATCTGCATCCAGGTATCTGAGTATCTGGGTATAGAGCAGCAACAAGCATTTGCAGCAACACTACAGCACGGCGCGTAGTGCGCGGAACCAACCGGTAACGACGCATTTCAGCAGTTCTGTAGGGCAACAACGGTTTCAGTCCTGAGTTTCTCAGGCCCGCGTCCTGGCGCGTATGCAGGCAAACAAGCCCGCAGCGATCGCGCGACATGGGAATCTGTCCGGCGTCTCCTCCTCCCTCTTTAGGAAGGATTTCCCCGCAAGCTTCGGCTTCGCGGGGATTTTTTTGTCTATGAAGTCCGGTGATTGTTCGAGAGCCCCCTCCACAAGCCTTGAGCATACTGCATCCCCGGCTTTATTCACAATACCTATATCTGATATCCCCAGTCTAAATTGGCTATCCCGTGCCGGAAAACCTATACTGCAATGCAACAACAAAGCAATCGAGCTCAAAAGCAGTTTCATATCAGGGAAATCAATATCATGTCAGTCCTCGCCATCGCCTTTCCAGTTGAAGCCGCCGTGCCGGTCGCGCAATCGCTGATCGGAGCCGGCATCGCGCTGACGCGCCCCTTGCTGGGCCTGGGCGCGCTCGTGACGCTGCTCATGGTGTTCAAGCCCTTGCTGGCCGGCATCATGCGCGCCGTGGTCGCCTTCTTCGTGCCGCGCAAGTCGTTCGAGCAACGTGTCGCCGCACACCGTTTCAGCGGCGTTCGCATGCTCAACCGCATGGCCAATGATTACAGCGGCAGCCAACCGAATTTCGCAGCCGAGCTGCGCAACCTGGCCGCGCGCGACAACTGATCGCCGCAGATAGCAGACGATAGCCGCCATCAGGCGCCAGAGTTTATTAGTACCGATCAAGCAGTAAGTACCGCGTCTCCTCCTCCCTCTTCAGGAAGGATTAGCCCCACGAGCCCCAATTCGTGGGGCTTTTTTTATGTGCGCCAAGGTATTTGTGGAAATCAGCCGGGTTTTGGGGCCTGACGGCTTTCTTGCACCATGCCCGCGTGATAACGTAGGGGCCTGATCTCCTTCGTATTTCCGCTACTCCAGCCTCAACACCTCGTCGACATCATGTGCCAGTTACTCGGGATGAATTGCAACACGCCCACCGACATCGTTTTCAGCTTCACCGGTTTTGCAACCCGCGGCGGCCTGACGGATCACCACAGCGACGGCTGGGGCATCGCATTCTTTGAAGGCTCCGGCGTGCGTCACTTTGTCGACTACCAGTCGGCGGTCAGTTCGCCGGTGGCCGAGCTGATCAAGAGCTGTCCGATCAAATCGCAGCACGTCATCGCCCACATCCGCAAAGCCACGCAAGGCCGCGTCTCGCTGGCCAACTGCCATCCCTTCGTGCGCGAATTGTGGGGACGCTACTGGGTATTCGCCCACAACGGCGACCTGAAGAATTTCACCCCCGCGCTCGACGGCCCTTATCGCCCGGTCGGCACTACCGACAGCGAACTGGCGTTTTGCTACCTGTTGCAGGAGCTGCGCAAGCGCTTTGGCGAGACCTTGCCGTCCCTGGCCGAATTAACGCCGGTGTTGCGCGAACTTACGGCATATATCGCCGGACATGGGCCATTTAACATGCTGTTGTCGGATGGTTCGGCGCTGTTCTCGCATTGCTCCACCAATCTGTACTACATCATCCGCCAGCATCCGTTCGCCTCGGCCCACCTGTCCGACCAGGACGTGTCGGTAGACTTCTCCGAACTCACCACCGCCAACGACCGCGTCGCGGTCATCGTGACCCAGCCGCTCACCACCAACGAGACCTGGACCCAGTTCGCCCAAGGCGAGCTGAAAGTCTTCGTCGACGGCGCCGTGGTGGAATAGATTGTCCAGGCGGCAAGAGTTTTCCCTCCTTGCCGCCTGCCTCTTTATGTCGCACTCCTTCGATATTTCCGGCGAAGCTTTTGCCGGCTATCGATATACATTTTTACTCTGTCAAAAACCGCCCCAGCCTGTGGATAACTTTTGCCGGTCAGAGTAGAATGGCGCCCTTATGGTGTTGATATCGGGCGCTCCAGGATTCCTTCAGCCCAAGCCGGTCAACACGCATCCCACCCGTTTTTTATA